>NZ_LMOG01000001.1 GCF_001423495.1 Xanthomonas sp. Leaf131
CGCCGGCAGTGACCGGCCCGCATCTGCATAATTTCTCGGAGATTTCTGAAGCCATGGCGCCGGTGACCTGCCCCCATCGTCCGTACCAGTGATTACTGATAAAGCCCGGGGTTGAAGGGTACTGCGTTGTTGGCTTGTTGTGTACGGTAGTTGGCGGCGAACTGTGCCGGCGGGATGCGACCACAACTGCTGTGCGGCCTGATCTGGTTGTAGTGGCGTCGCCAGTCTGCGATCACGTCCCGGGCTTGTGCCAACGAGGTGAACCAGTGCTCGTTGAGGCACTCGTCGCGGAACTTGCCGTTGAAGCTTTCGATGTAGGCGTTCTGCGTGGGGGCACCCGGCTCGATCAGGATGTGCTCGATGCCATGTTGCTGCGTCCAGGCAATGAAGGCGCGACTGGTGAACTCGGGGCCATTGTCGGTGCGGACCGCGCGTGGATAGCCACGGAAACACGCCGCCTGATCGAGCAGGCGCACTACGTAAGCCCCGCTGATGCCGTGATCCACGGCAATGTCCACGCTCTCGCGAGTGAAGTCGTCGACCACGGTCAGGCACTTGATGCGGCGTGCGTTGGCCAGCGCATCGAACACGAAGTCCATGCTCCAGGTGTCGTTCGGCATGGAGGACGCCAGCAGTTTCTGCCGCTCACCCACCGGACGCTTGGCCTTGCGCCGTTTGCGCACCTTCAGCTCGGCTTCCTCGTACAGGCGATAAATCTTTTTGTGATTCACGGATGGAAACTCCGGGCGCAACAAATCATGCAGTCGGCGATAGCCGAAGCGGCGGTGGGTCTGGGCCAGCTCGACCAGCCGCGCCGACAGCGCCTGCGTGGCTGGCGTCGGCACGGGTGCGTGGCGGAAAGCATCGCGGGACAGCCCCGCAAGGCGGCAAGCCCGGCGCTCGCTCAACGGGGTGTGTTCGAGCATTCGTCGGATTGCCTCGCGCTTGCGTTGCGGGGCTAGCGTTTTACCCCGAAGCCAACCTTCAGCGCTTCGATGTCCAGGTGCGCCTCGGCCAGCAACTTCTTCAATCGAGTGTTCTGGACCTCCAGTTCTTTCAGCCGCTTGGCCTCGTCGGCCTCCATCCCCCCGTACTTGGCCCGCCACTGATAAAAGCTGGCCGGGCTGAAGCCATGCCGACGGCACAACTCCGCCACGGCCATGCCCGCGTCGGCCTGCTTGATAAACCCGATGATCTGCTCGGTGCTGAATCTGCTCTTCTTCATGTCCGTCCTCTTGGGGTCACGGACTTTATAGCTTCAGCTGGTACGGCTCAGTGGGGGCAGGTCAGGCAGCGCCGCGTGCGCCAGATGCACGCCGACCACTTCGCCCAGCACCAGCCAGGTGTCGATGGCCTGACCCGATGATCTGCTCGGTGCTGAATCTGCTCTTCTTCATGTCCGTCCTCTTGGGGTCACGGACTTTATAGCTTCAGCTGGTACGGCTCAGTGGGGGCAGGTCAAAATAGCGGGCAGAAAGGCGATATCGCTTGGCCGAAAGCGAGACGACACAAATTTATTTTCTTGACTGCCGCAAATCGCTTGATACGCCGCTCTGCCAACGCCGCATGAGCCTGCGCTATTCCACAGCAATATAAGACACACATGGATTCGTCATGACTGTCAAAAAATAGCCTCAACCATCGAGTAATGCATCGCTTAAATCAAACCCTCTTCGCAATTCGAGGTCACTTTTCAACGCAAAGATCTGGTTATCTTTTGAGATCAACGGACGCATTTTAGCCACGCGAGTTAACTACGTTCGGCATGCGATAGTTTACGTAAAGATAGTAACCGACTTTATCACGCCGCGTGGCGATTCATGGCAAGAGCTGACACAGATAACGTTGCTTGAACATGTAGGTTAATCACAGGCAACAACAATTCGAACCCGATTTGCATAAAACCTTACCGGCTCGATTCGAATTATACGAAGTCTCGTAACCGCACTGGCGGCGTCATGACTTACAAATACAAATTGATCTGACCACACACTCCCAAGTCGAGGATGCATTTGCATATCTCCCAATCGTGCACTTGGCACTCACACATATAGCAATTTTTCGCCCTGTAACTTTCAAAAATAATTAAATACCCATTTAATTATCCGTCCCAGGAAAATCAATGACTGACAATATTAGATTGACCCAGCCCAGAAAGCCCGCCACGCCATTCATCATCGGAGGACTCGTGGCGATCATTGGGGCATATTCACTGACTTATCTTGCAGTTCAATCAGGCAGCCATAAGCCTGTTGAGGCAAGCAGCATACCTCATACGCTCCACCCCGTCGGCGTTGGCCATACGCCGCAAACGGAGCATGCACAGATTAGCGGGATCGAATTCAACGATCCCACGGATGCTGAAATTGACAAGCCCTTCGCCGCGGGTGAAGTTCAACAACGCATACAGGATTTTTTTGATCGTTGGGATTCAGGCCATGCCATGTCCCAGGCACAACAAAAAATCTTCATGTCCCGCTTGCTCAGCACAATCGATTCCAGCCCAGAGGCACGAAAGGCAGTGGCTGATTATTATGCGCGAATACCCGCAAAAGACGCTGCGAATCGGGAAATTATTCAAAGCATGATCGTTCGCAGCGAGTCCGGCAGAAAAATGATGGTAGACGAGGCGAATCGCATTTGGGCAAGCAAGGACGCCAGCCTCTACACTGCGATGTACAAAACGTATGCAAACTTTCCTGGCACAGCTTCCAGGGAGACACTTTCCCAAGCAATGTCTACTCTCAATAGCCATGCGAGCGACGTACCTACATCGGTCGCTGCCTTGAACTTTATCGGCACGATCGAAGAAGACACGTCCAAGGATGCAAAGACCCTCAGAAGCAATGCACTTTCTCAGCTGAATTCGGTTGCGACCGGAAACGGCGACGAAGTGGTGAAAGCACTGGCTGCGCAGAAGGTTTACCGACTCTCCTCCCCCGATGCCGCAGCAGATGCTGCGGTCAACTACCTGAGAAGCGGTGCAACCGAACCGATGGTGAGACAGACGCTCAATTCGATCGCAAGCGGAGAGGTTGAACTCACTCCCCCGCTAAGATCGACCCTGCTGACCGCGGTAGCACGCCCCTCAGCGGCGCCTCAAGAACGGGAAGTTCTGGAATCTCTGCTGCAGGGTCACAGCTGAGAGCACTCGTCCAACTCCAGCCAGCGCGCACCCGCATTACCTAGCCAGCTGTGTTGCGAGCCATGCGATAAATAATTTTAAATACCAAAAATTACCCTTTTATTTTTTCAAATCACATTGATCTGGACCAACCTGATCAATTGATAGCGCAGCCATGCACGTAACGCTCGAAAATAGGTCACACACACGAACAATAAAAATGCCCCACTACTGATTGCACACCTGCAACTTATTGACACCTGGCAACACTTAACCCGCGCTGGGTCTAGTCACATCATAAATAAAATTAACCTCTAAAATTAAACAACCGCCCGGAGATAATCGTGATTAATAATCTAAAGAAGCATTTCTACCTCGTTCTCTTGGTGTTGACTATGGTGGGAACCGCCCAGGCATCACCGGACAAACATATGTTCACTAACTTCGGAGGATGGTTAGGAAAAAATCAAAAGTCTTTCTACGAAGACCCGGGTGATCTTGCGGTATGTTACGGGGACGAAGCACATTGCCCAACCTCCACGAAGTCCACAACGCGCGGCACATGCAAAGAACAGGCATTCGACATCGGCGGAAGCTGGGATGTGCCGATCAGGATTCCCGGGTTGTCCCTTTCGGGGAACTACAGTCGTAGCTGGACAGAATGCAATGAGAGAGCGGACGAGAACTCCTGCCCCCCGAAAGCGCACTCCAAATACGCTCCAGCTATCCTAGTCGGCGAACGTATGGGTCGCATGCGTGTCACAGGAGCCAATTCCGGATGGTTCCAGAATGGCAGTTGCGAGGCTGGCTATAAGAAGACATGGATGGGTGGTCCCAACTGGCGGTGCGAATACAACGGCGCCCCGTACGACAAGGACGGCTTTCTCCCTGAATTTCGTTACGTCGGTTGCGAATATCTCCCGATCTGAGGGGGCATATTAAGCAGCAACCAGCTCGTTCACACAAAGTCACGACCGCATTCGTGCCTGCTCTGTTGAGCAGGCACGAATGTCAGGATTTGTTTGTGGATCCCGACATAATGTAACACCTGGAATGCCCACCTAAGGCGCATCAGAATCGCGCGGAAAATAGTGGTTGAGCTTTTCTTCCCACGCGCGAAATTGTTCCAACGTATAGGCATCCATCGGGCGCGGGTCGTCGGCCAGTGCTTTCTTCTGCGCAACGTAGGCGATGCGTTGCGACGACAGCTCATCCCACGCCTTTCTGAGCATGCCCGGATCCGGATGCGAGACCAGCATCGCTTCCAGCAACGTGGCCTGTGCCACGCGTGCGGCCAGCAGATCGCTGAGCGCCTCGGTCACGGCCTGCATCCACTCGTGCTGTTTCTGTTCCATACCCAACCACGTCGCTTGCGTCATACGCCGCACACCATAGCGCGTCATTCGGAACGGCGGTGTGCAAGCACGGTTCAAGAGTCGGGTCACCACGTCATGCGAATACGCGATGTCTCTCTCCGTCGCTTCGCCCGAAGCATCTCACGCCCGCGAAACCACCTCACGGCAACGACGCGCTCCCGCACGGCGCATGGCCGCGCGGGAGCACAAGCGCTCATCGCAAGCGCGAGAACGCACCGATACCCGCGATCGCCAACCGCTCGGCTGGCACCGCCGTCTCCGAGAACGACAACCGCAGGTAGCGGATCTGGCGGACCTCGGGGAAATTCAGACGCTGGGTGGAGAGCGCATAGGCGATATTGGACAGCTCGCCGGCACCGGCCGGCCGCCAGTGCTGGCCATCTTCGCTGGTTTCAGCGCGATAACCCTTCGGCGGCGCCGCACCGTTCATCACCGTGCGCGAGGGCGTGAGGCTGAAGCCGGCAACCTGACGCAGCGCACCGAGGTCGATGGTCGCTTGTACGGGATGGCCCGGCGTGGGAGCGGGCGTGATCCAGATCGTGCCGGCATCGTCGTCGAGCAACTTTTCCGCCCCTGGCGCGCTGGCCTCGACGATTCGCCAGCCAGCGGAGGACAACACATCCGGCGCGTTCGCCGTGGGCCGCGCCACCGGCACTGGCGCAACGGCGCGGAACAGCGCGAATTCGCTGATCGCCGGGCACGCCGGCGCTTCAAGCACCACCAGGCGCACCCGGCGTGCGGCAACCGGGCGATCCAGCCGCACGATGCGCTGTGCACCGATGCATTGCGCTTCGGCCAGCCGCCGCCATTGCCCATCGATCTCGGCCTCGATCGCGAAACGGGTCACGCGCACACCCAGCGCCAAATACTCGCGCAGGCGGATCAGGTCGAAGCTGTGCACCGCCGACAGCTCCAGCGTCAGCGTCGGCGTGGTGACATCGTCCGGCGAGGACCAGTAGCTGTCCGGCTGGCGGTCGAGCACGCGCGCCGGCTCGAACCCGGGGCCACGCGATGCGCTGGCACTGGCCTTGGCACCCTTGGCCAGATCGATGGCGAAGCTGGCGCGGATCGCGTCGCCGAAACTCTTCAGCACCGCCACGTCATGGTCGGGGATGCGGCCGCGTCGGTCGGGCGGAAGATTGAGGTTCATGTTGGTGCCGCGCGCGACGGAGGTGTCGAAATAGCGCACCAGGTTCTCCGGGCTGCGCACCTTGCCGTCTTCATCGGCATGGTAGAACCAGCCCGGGCGGATCGAGGTGTTGGTTTCGGCCGGCCACCACAGCGCCGCGCCGCGCACGCCGGAATTGCCGTTTTCCTGGGTATACGGGGCATTGGGCATGGTTGGCCAGCTCGGATCGCCGGCGACACCATCCTCGTTGCCGCCCCAGCGGATATCGGCGCCGAGCGGGTCGAAGGTGCAGGCCATCGGCTGGTGCTGATGCACCAGTTCGATCATCCGTGGCCAGTTGTAATAAGCCGGCGCATCGATCTTGCGCGATTCGCGCGCTCCACCGTAGTAGCCGTCGCCGCCGTTGGCGCCGTCGAACCAGAACTCGAACAGGTCGCCATAGCCTGTGCATAGCTCGACGATCTGCTTACGGAAATAGTCGAGATAGCCAGGACGCCCATACTCGGCGTGATTGCGATCCCAGGGCGAGAGGTAGATGCCGAACGCCAGACCGGCGCGTCGACACGCCGCTGCCATTTCGCCGACGATGTCACCCTTGCCGTTCTTGTAGGGCGAGTTGCGAATGCAATGCTCGGTCAAGCGCGTCGGCCAAAGGCAGAACCCATCGTGATGCTTGGCCGTGAAAATGAGCCCTTTCAGATTGCCGGCCTTGGCGGCAGCGACGATTTGATCGGGTGAAAAATCGCTGGGATCGAACTTGCGCGGATCCTCGTCGCCGTAGCCCCATTCCTTGTCTGTGAAAGTGTTCATCGCAAAATGCACGAAGGCGTATTGCTCCCACCGATGCCAGCGCAGTTGTCGCTTGCTGGGGAGCGCCCCCCACGGTGCCGGCTCGTTGGCGCGCGGCGTCTGCACGATCCGAGCCGCCGATGCACTGAAGCTGGCAGTAGCGGCGACCACACCCGTGGCAAGAAAGGTACGACGATCGATCATTGGCGCTTCCGACTTTGCACAAGCCTCGATCTTAGCTTTTCCAACGGCGAACAGTCGTCACCCCGAAGCAATAGACGGCTGTGCAAGCACACGGGCTGCCCCAGGACGGCCGGCGTTGAAGCGCATACGAAGCAAGCCGCGAGCGTTCGTGGCTCGACGGCCGTGCCCAGGCCTGCGCTGTCGTGTTGGTGCTCGCATGTCCATGCATTCTCCGCACGCGACGCGAGCTCCGCGAACAGGACAAACAATGTCTCGCCGACCACAACCAACAGAGTCCGCACGACAGCTTTGGCGGACTAACCGTCACCAAGTGGCGTCATTGACATCAACCGAAGACCGCTCGTTTTGGCTGACACTGACTTGCGGGAGTCCACACTGGCGCCCGACGCAGACAACTGGCCGGAATTCTTGCGCGGGCACATCGGCGTGCGAGCTCGGCCGCCGTGGCTGTTCGATGCCGACAGCGGCTGGCGCCAGCGGTTAGCGTTCTTCAAACTCCATGGCGTTGCTCCAGGCGAATAAAAGCCCGGTGACATCCCGAATCAACTTCCCCCGTGGGTCACGGAGGCGAGGCTGGCAGTCCTTACTCGGCGAGCTCGCGCATGACCTTGATCAAATCGGACTTGCCCTCGAAGCCGATGCCCGGCAATTCCGGCATCACGATGTGTCCGTCTTGAACTGTTACGCCATCCGGAAACCCGCCATACGGCTGAAACAGATCCGGATAACTCTCGTTGCCCCCCAAGCCCAGGCCTGCGGCAATGTTGAGCGACATCTGATGGCCACCGTGCGGAATGCAACGCGCGGGCGACCAGCCGAACTGTTCGAGCACCTCCAGCGTGCGGAGATATTCCACCAGGCCGTACGACAGCGCGCAGTCGAACTGCAGATAATCGCGATCCGGACGCATACCGCCGTAGCGCAGCAAGTTGCGTGCATCCTGGTGAGAGAACAGGTTTTCGCCTGTTGCCATCGGTCCCGGGTAAAATTCGCTCAGGCTGGCTTGTAATGCGTAGTCGAGCGGATCACCGACTTCCTCATACCAGAACAGCGGATAGTCGCGCAGCATCTTGGCGTAGGCGATGCCGGTCTCCAGATCGAAGCGTCCGTTCGCATCGACCGCCAGACGCGCCTGGCTGCCAATTTCCTCAAGCACCGACTCGATCCGGCCACGGTCCTCGTCGATGGAGGCGCCACCGATTTTCATCTTGACCACGTTGTAACCACGATCCAGATAGCCACGCATCTCCTTGCACAGGGCGCTGTTGTCCTTACCCGGGTAATAGTAGCCACCGGCTGCATAGACAAAGACGCGGGCATTGGCTTGCCGGCCTTTCATCTGCGCCAGGTAACGAAACAGCGGCATGCCGGCAATCTTGGCGGTGGCATCCCAGACCGCCATATCCAGCGTACCCACCGCGACGGAGCGCTCACCATGACCGCCCGGCTTCTCGTTGGACATCATCGCCGTCCAGATCCTGGAAGGATCCAGATTGTCGCCGGCGTCGTTACACAACGCAGCGTGCTCGGCCTCCAGAATGCGATCGCGAAAACGCTCGCGTATCAGTCCGCCCTGTCCATAGCGCCCATTGGAGTTGAATCCGTAGCCGACGACCCGACGACCGTCGCGCACCTGATCGGTGACCACCGCTACCAGACTGGCAGTCATCTTGGAAAAGTCGATGTAGGCGTTACGAATCGGCGAAGAAATCGGCTTGGTGATTTCGACGACATCGATGATACGCATTGGGTGGTCTCCCGCGAGTTTTAGTGAGTTATGAATCGGTTGAAGAGACTGCAACAGGCATTGGCTCGCCCGCCTGTTGACGACGAATAATTTCCTGGGTCCTGGAGATATCCAGCGCGCCATCCCACTTGGCGATCGCAAGCGTTGCAACACTGTTGCCGATCAGATTGACCACCGCCCTGGCCTCATTCATGAAGCGATCGACGCCCAGCAGAAGCACCAGCCCTGCAACAGGCACCGTGTCGATGGTGGAAAGCGTTGCGGCTAATGCGACAAAACCCGCACCAGCGACGCCAGCGGACCCTTTCGAGGTCAGTAACAACACCCCCAGCAGTGCGATTTGCTGATAGACCGGCAGCGGTGTATTGGTCGCTTGCGCGACGAAAATGGCCGCCATAGTCAGATAGATACAAGTGCCGTCCGCATTGAAGGTGTATCCCGTTGGCAGAACCAGACCAACCGTCGATTTGCGCACGCCGGCCAGTTCGAGCTTCATCATCATGCGCGGCAGAACGGCTTCGGTCGAACAGGTTCCGAACGTGACAAGGAGTTCGTCTTTGATGAACCGAAGAAGGCGCAAAAGCGGAAAGCCGGTCCACCGTGCGATCGCTCCCAGCACAACGAAAACGAACAGTGCCGAGGTCACGTAGACGGCCAACATCAAATGTCCAAGCGACCACAGGGTGGCCAGGCCATACTTCCCGATCGTGAAAGCGATGCCTGCACCGGCGCCCAACGGCGCGAGCCGCATCACCATGTTGATCATCTTGAACAGGGCCTGCAGCCCGTTATCGATGAGATCGACCAGCGGCTTGCCACGCTCGCCCAGCTGCAACAGCCCCACTGCAAACAACACCGATACCAGAATGACCTGCAGCATGTTGCCTTTGGCAAAGGCATCCACCAATGTGGTGGGAATGATGTTCAGCACAAAATCCACCATGCCCGCATCGTCTTTTGCACGATCGACATACTGACCAATCGCGCTGCTGTCGATCGATGCGGCATCGATGTTCATGCCATCGCCCGGCCGGACGATGTTCACCACGACAAGACCGATCGCCAGTGCCAGTGTCGAGACGATTTCGAAGTAAATCAGCGCTTTTATGCCAGTTTTTCCGACCTCTCTGACACTTCCCATCTTGGCGATCCCGACCACGACCGTCCCAAAGATGATGGGTGCCAACAGCATCTTGATCAGCTTGATGAAGCCCTCTGCAGCAGGTTGCATGACCACACCCAGATGGGGCCAGACATAGCCCACCAGGCCGCCAATGACGATTGCGATCAAGACCTGCACATAGAGTTGGCTCAACCCCCCTCTTACGCCACTTCTTTTCTGCATGATCGCCCGCTCCCGTCGACATGCGAATTCACCGGAATTGCCGCTTGCCGGACGACCTATGTATCGAGGCGTCGCAAGCTCGAGTCAGAGCGTAAGGGGCACTCCCCAAGCGCTGCCAATGCCTTTTTTATGCGCTTGATGCACAATCGGCATCATGGAACTGACATGGCTCGAAGACTGCTTGGCGTTGGCTGACACCCTCAATTTTTCGCGCGCAGCACAGCGTCGCTTCGTCACCCAGCCGGCCTTCAGTCGGCGCATTCATGCCCTTGAACAATGGCTGGGCACGCCGCTGTTTACGCGTTCGCGCAAGGAGGTGCTGATGACGCCTGCTGGAGAAGCCTTCGTTCGCAAAGCATCCGGATTGGCCGCGGCGATTTACGCCGCGCGGCAAGAAGCGCTTGAGGTGGCCGGACAACAACGGCCTGCGTTGGCATTCCTCGCCACACATGTTCTCTCCTTCACCTTCTTTCCGGCCTTTGTAAGACGCATCGAATCGAACACCGGCATCGGCGCGTTTCAGCTGGTCTCCGACACGCTCAGGGCTTGCGAAAAACTGATGCTGCAAGGGGCAGCGCAATTCCTGCTGTGCCACCATCATCCGCGTATGCGTCTTGGATTGGACACCGAACACTTCGAGCGAGTTGTGGTGGGCAACGATGTGCTGCAACCCTTCAGTGCACCCAAGGAAAATGGCGAAGGCAGCCCGCGTTGGTCGCTGGCCTCAACCGATGCAATGCCCTTGCTGTCTTACAGCGCAGATTCCGGGCTGGGCCGCATCATCGCCGGGCATCCGGCGTTCAAGGACATGGAAGCGCGGCTGACGCCTGCACTCACCTCCGATCTTGCCGCGACCTTGCTGGCCATGTGCCGCTCCGGTGGCGGGGTGGCCTGGCTGCCGCGCACGCTGGTGGAAGAGGACGTTGTCAAAGGGCGGCTCGTCCATGCAGCGCCCCGACACACGCAGTGGGATATCAGCATGGAGATCTGTCTGATACGCCACATCGGCAGCTTGTCTCAGCAAGCCGAAGACATGTGGCAAAAGCTCAAGCAAGGCAAGTTGGAGAACTAGCATGCGTAGCACTGTGCGCATCCAGCTTGGCGCCTAGGCGGTCACTCGCTTGCGGGGCGCCCTGGCGCCCCCGCGCACAATCCCTCCATCACCGTGTCCATCAGCCAGGTCAAGCGGGGTTGCCAGTTCTCGTTGACCTCGATCTGCCAAATACCCGCAGTCGCCAGGAAAAACTTGTCTGCGGTAACCCCTGGCCGAATCGTTCCGGCCTTCTCGTTCGCATCGAGCAGCAGTTGGGCGGCTGCGATCACGGGAGCATAGCCCTCGTTACCCGCGCGTTCTTTCACGTTGGCGACGGCCCTAAATGCATCCGCCAAACCCGCTTTGGTGATGGCGTATTCGGCCAGGCGGTTCATCCACTGGCGTAGCGCTTGTTTCGGCGGAAGTGTCTTCAGCAAGTGCTCGGCAAACCCGGTGACCTGCAGCATTTCATGGCGATAGACCTCGACCACCAATGCCTCCCTGGTCGGGAAGTGCCGGTAAAAGGTTCCCTGCCCGACGCTCGCCTTCTTGGCGATTGTGCTCAATGGCACATCGGCCGAACGCATCAATTCCGCCAGCGCCACCGACAAGATGCGCTCCCGGTTCTGCACTGCATCAGACCGCTTTGGCTTTTCCACACCCTACCCTTCAATAATTTCGTTGACAAACGGACAACTGTCCGCCAATGTCTTTGGAAGCGGACTACTGTCCGTTTTGATTCTACCCTTTCCGTAATCAGGACACACCGATGAAGCACCACGGCAACACCATCCTCATTACCGGCTCTACCTCCGGCATCGGACTTGGGCTGGCGCTCCGGCTCCAGCAGGCTGGTAACAAGGTCATCGTTTCAGGACGAAAGAAGGCGTTGCTGGACCAGATCACCGCCGAGCATCCGGGCCTTGACGCACTCGAAATCGATGTCGCAGACGCCGACTCTGTAGTCCAGGCAAGCCGCGTGGCGGCCGAGCGCTATCCCGGCTTGAATGTGGTGATCAACAATGCCGGCATCATGCCGAGCGAGAACGTGTTCAAGCCGGAATCCTTGCAGGCAGCAGAAGAGGCGATCGCCATCAACCTGCTCGGCACCATCCGCATGACCTATGCATTCTTGCCGCAACTTGCCGGCAACACTGACAGCGTCATCATCAACGTCAGTTCCGCATTGGGCTTTGTGCCGTTCCCGGCCGCGATGACTTACAGTGCCAGCAAGGCCGCCGTGCACTCCTTCACCGAGGGCTTGCGTGTGCAACTGGCCGACAGCAGCGTGCAAGTCATCGAGCTGGTGCCGCCGGGCGTTCGCACCAAGTTGTATGGCCAAGGCAACGACGAGCACGCCATGCCCCTGGACGAATTCCTCGATGAAGCACTGGCGCTTTTGCGTGCAGAAACCACACCGAAGGAAATCGTCGTGGAACGTGCCAAATTCCTTCGCGATGCTGCAGCCAACGGCAGCTACGACGAGATGCTGGGGATGCTTTCTGCGGTCACGTTTTAAAACTGTGGCAGAACAGTCGAGTCGTCAGCATCTGCGCTCCCGCTGTGCTGACGACAGTGGCTCACCAACTCTTACGTGAGGCTGGGACCCAGATACCGCGTCTGCGCATCGGAGATCAGCGCGGCGCACTCACCGCTCGATTGCGTGCAACGATCGTCTCATGACTTGGCGGTGCGTTGTCCCCGAAAAATTCCGCCATCAACGCGTCGCGATGACGCGGTGCGTCGTCTTTTACCGCAGCGTTGATCGCTGACGCCAATGCAGCAATCGGAAGCTCGGTGCAATACGCAGGCGTGCCAGGCTGCTGCCGCCATGAGTCTGCAATATTCCCCGCATCGACCGAGTCGAACCCGGCATCGTCGAGCAGCTGCTGCGCGATCGCCTTGCCGGCCAGGCTGTCGCCCGCCACCGGGATGGCAATCCGGTTGTCCGTGCCTGCTGGCTTGCCGCGCTCTGCCAGCGTCTTGGCGAGCACGGCATTGAACGCCTTGATGATGGGCCGTCCGAGTTGCTCGCTCGACCAGACGCTTTCCTGCTTGCCGTCCTCGACTTCCGGGATCCGGGTGCCAAGCTGCGGGTAGTAGTTCGACGTATCGATCACCACCACCTCCGCAGGCACGGTGGAGAACAGGCCGGCAACCTCGGGAATCTTGGCAAACGGGATCGACAACACGATCACCTCCACGTCCTCGACCGCCGCTGCAGCGGTGACAGGCTCGGCGCCGATCTTTTCGGCCTGTTCGCGAATGCTGTCGGGGCCTTTGGATCCAGCCAGTTTGACGATGTGCCCTGCTGCTACGAATTTGCGTGCCAACGTGCCACCGATGTTGCCTGCGCCAATGATGCCGATTTTCATGTTCGCTCCATTCAAAAAATAGGTGGGGTTTTGTTGCTCAAGCAGTGATGCGTAGATCGCGGCCGTATTGGGCAGATGCGCCCAGGTGGTCGC
The DNA here is from genome assembly GCF_001423495.1 of Xanthomonas sp. Leaf131. Lineage (GTDB taxonomy): Bacteria > Pseudomonadota > Gammaproteobacteria > Xanthomonadales > Xanthomonadaceae > Xanthomonas. The sequence continues at coordinate 13,216 of NZ_LMOG01000001.1, forward strand.
GAAGCGTGCGCCCCTGGTAATCGCGATGAAACAGACCGCGCGCTTGCAGGATCGGAACGACGCCATCGACAAAGGCATCAATGCCGTCGTCGTTGATATCAGGCGAAATCCAGAAACCATCGGCCGCATCTGCCTCGAACCAGGCCTGCATGTGATCGGCCGCCTCGACCGCCGGGCCCACAATCACCGGGTGATAATCGATGACGCCGTGCGCCAGAATGTCGCGCAGGCTCCAGCCCTCACGTGCGATCTGCAACGCCTTTGGCGAGCGAGGATCCTGCGATGACGGGCGTGCCGCAGCCAGTTGCGCCGGCGACAGCGGCCGGTCGAGCGCAGCGGCATCCAGACGCACCCCGAGCATCTGTTGCAGATAACCCAGCCGCTGAGGAAACGTCTGCGCGGTCAGTGCGATCCGGCGATCCAATGCCGCGCGGCGGTCCTGCGCAATTGTCGTCATCAGTCCTGGAATGAACTTGATCTCGTCCGGATCGCGGCCGGCCTGCTCGGCGGCATGACGGAACGCCGCACGTTGCGCACGAGCGTCTTCAATACTGAAACTGGCACCGATCACAGTACTGGCATAGCGTCCGGCCAGCTTCAGCGCGTTCGGGCCGCCGCCTGCATGGAAGATCACCGGCTGTCCCTGCTCGGAGGGTGGGATATACAACGGCCCACGGGAACCGACGAACTTGCCCTGCAGGTTGATCGGCGCAATTTGCGCGGCGTCGGCAAACCGCCCGGCGGCCTGGTCGTGCAGCCAGGCGTCCTTTCCCCAACTGCCCCACAAGGCCTGCACCAGCTGCACAACCTCGTGGGCGCGTGCGTAACGCTCAGCGCTGGATGGAAGTGTTCGCCCGTAGTTCGCAGCGACATCCTCGCCACTGGAGGTCACCGCGTTCCAGCCGGCACGCCCATGACTCATGATGTCCAGCGCCTTGAATTGCCGTGCAAGGTTGAACGGCTCGTTGAACGTCGTGGAGCCGGTGGCCACCAGACCGATACGCTCGGTGGCGCGCGCCACCGCAGCCAGCGTCATCATCACGTCCAGATTGAAGTGCGGCGCTTCGTTGTCGATGTCGGCAACGGCGCTCGGGCCATCAGGCAGGAAAATGAACTGGAATTTCCCGCGCTCGGCGGCTTGCGCCTGGCGCACGCGGGCATCGAAGCTGGTGTAGTTGGTCGGGTCGACCCACGGCATGCGCCAAGCGCCAGGCTGGGAACCGTAGCCATTGCCCAGATGCAGACCAAGGATCATCGTCTTGGAAATGCGCATGCGTTTCTCACCCTGTGGCGGTTCGTGAGTGGGCCGGCTCAACCAGGGAGTCGACGAACGTGGCCTTCTTTCATTTGCAATGCATTGAGTTTCATAGCGCCCGCAAAAGGAGAGACTCTCCGTTTGTTGAGAAGAACTATATGGAGATACACTCCGGATATCAAGCCCCAGATCTGCCGACCATGCCTCCCGACGTTCAGCCACGCCCTCCCCGAGCCGATGCCCAACGCAACAAGACTCACATTCTTGAGGTCGCCGGCGAAGCCTTTGCCGAGGAAGGCATCGACGTATCGATGGACAGCATTGCCAAGCGAGCAGGCGTGGGCCCTGGGACGTTGTATCGCCACTTTCCCACCCGCGACGCCCTGCTGGCAGCGCTACTCGAAACGCATTACGCCAGCCTTGAGCAAGTGCGCACGGCCATCACCGCCGAAGAGCGCGACCCGGGGCATGCGCTGCAGCGATGGATTGAAGCGCTGGGAACCTGGATGAACGCCTACGAAGGCCTCCCGGAACCGCTCCGTGCCGCATGGTCCCAACCGAGTTCGGTGTTGATGCCAACGTGCACCTCCATGGTCGAGGCCTCAAGCGTTTTTCTTGTGGCTGCACAGCACTCTGGTCAAGCGCGGGCATCGTTGACCGGCCACGACATCTTTCTTGCCGCGCTTGCGATTGCATGGGCAGGAGCTGCAAGCGGCGGCGCGGACAGCGACACCCGGCCGGTGCTGCTGGAAGTCTTGCGCTCAGGGTGGGCGCTTCCGACTTAGAGCGGCTAACAACAGTACTGCGCAGCCGCGCGTCACCATCCAACCGGTACGCTCCCCAGACCGAGCATTTGGACACGCTACCGGTGCTGATGCCACGCTAGTAAAGCGTTGCGATGCGCGGCGTTCTTGCTCGATCCATTCGAGCCCGCGATAGACCTGGTCGGACACGATGTAAGCACCGACCCGATCTGCAACGGCGATAACGCTCTGTAGTGTCTGCGCATCCTCCACGCGTCCAGTAGGTTGTTCGGCTTGCGCGGGAGAGGAGCGCAGTGTTCGGTGTGACGAGCGATTCGAGCTGCGCGATGTCCATCGCTCATCCTCGTCATCCCTTGCACGGGAAGCACCGTCACTGCACGCCAACTCGCCCGTGCAACGCGCTGAGGACAGCCTTCGACTCACGACCTGAGGTTTTTTTGCCATGTCGGCTTAAACTTGTCCCCTCAGCGGCCAGACGCACGCTGGCCACCGCCCTCTTCCGTTCCATCGCAACCTGGTTGGTTGGTCGCGACAGCGCATCGGCCTCTTTCGCGCAGCGCCGCCACATAGCGCAGCAAAGACCCGCCACGCACCCGCCCGCGCGCCCACCGACCGCCAGATTTCCGGACAACGTTCTTGCAAACCACCAACACCAAAGACACCACCAAACTCAGCACAGGCGCCGTCGAACACACCCCGCTGATGAAGCAATTTTTCGCCGCCAAGTCGGACTACCCCGACCTGCTGCTGTTCTTTCGTATGGGCGACTTCTACGAGCTGTTCTACGACGACGCGCGCAAGGCCGCGCGGTTGCTGGATATCACGCTGACCCAGCGCGGCAGTTCCGGTGGTGCGCCGATCCCGATGGCCGGCGTGCCGGTGCATGCGTATGAAGGTTATCTGGCGCGGCTGGTGGCGCTGGGCGAGTCGGTGGCGATCTGCGAGCAGATCGGCGACCCGGCGCTGGCCAAGGGCCTGGTCGAGCGCAAGGTGGTACGTATCGTTACGCCGGGCACGGTCACCGACGAGGCGCTGCTGGACGAGCGCCGCGACACCTTGTTGATGGCGATCTCGCGCAGCAAGCAAGGCTACGGTCTGGCCTGGGCCGATCTGGCCGGCGGGCGTTTTCTGGTCAACGAAGTGGACAGCGTGGATGCGCTGGAAGCGGAAATCGCGCGCCTGGAACCGGCCGAACTGCTGGTGCCCGACGAAGACAACTGGCCGGAATTTTTGCGCGGCCGCGTCGGCGTGCGGCGCCGGCCACCGTGGTTGTTCGACGCCGACAGCGGCCGTCGTCAGCTGCTGGCGTTCTTCAAGTTGCACGATCTGTCCGGCTTCGGCATCGACGACAAACCCTGCGCCACCGCCGCGGCCGGCGCGCTGCTCGGCTATGTCGAAGAAACCCAGAAACAGCGGCTGCCGCATCTGACCTCCATCGCGATGGAAGTGGCCAGCGAGGCGATCTCGATGAACGCGGCCACGCGCCGCCATCTGGAACTGGACACGCGCGTCGATGGAGACACCCGCAACACCTTGCTCGGTGTGCTGGACAGCACGGTTACGCCGATGGGCGGTCGCTTGCTGCGCCGCTGGCTGCACCGTCCGCTGCGCTTGCGCGAGGTGCTGGTGCAGCGCCACCACGCGGTCGGCAGCCTGATCGACACCGGCGCCGATGCCGACGTGCGCGAGGCCTTCCGCGCGCTCGGGGATCTGGAACGCATCCTCACCCGCGTGGCGCTGCGCTCGGCACGCCCGCGCGATTTTTCCACCTTGCGCGATGGCCTGGCGCTGCTGCCAAAGGTCCGTACCATCCTCGCGCCGCTGGATTCGCCGCGGTTGCAAACGCTGTACGCCGAACTCGGCGAACACGATGCCACTGCGCATCTGCTGATCAGCGCGGTGGCAGAGCAGCCGCCGCTCAAGCTCAGCGACGGCGGCGTCATCGCCACCGGTTACGACGCCGATCTGGATGAGTTGCGTCGCTTGTCCACCAATGCCGATCAATTCCTGATTGACCTGGAACAACGCGAGCGCGCCAGCAGCGGTATCGCCACGCTCAAGGTCGGCTACAACCGTGTGCACGGCTATTACATCGAGATCAGCAAGGGCCAGGCCGAGAAAGCCCCGCTGCACTATAGCCGGCGGCAGACGCTGACCAACGCCGAGCGTTACATCACCGAAGAACTCAAGAGTTTCGAGGACAAGGTGCTGTCGGCGCGCGAGCGTTCGTTGTCGCGCGAGAAACTGTTGTACGAAGGCCTGCTCGACGCACTCGGCGACGAGCTGGAAGGCCTCAAGCGCTGCGCGAGCGCGCTGAGCGAACTGGATGTATTGGCTGGATTCGCAGAACGTGCGCAGGCACTGGACTGGTCGCAGCCGGAACTGGATAGCGCACCGTGCCTGCGTATCGAACGCGGTCGCCACCCGGTGGTGGAAGCGGTGCGCGATCAGCCGTTCGAACCCAACGATCTGGACCTGCATACCGACCGCCGCATGCTGGTCATCACCGGCCCGAACATGGGCGGTAAATCGACCTACATGCGCCAGAACGCGTTGATCGTGTTGCTGGCGCATATCGGCAGCTATGTGCCGGCCAGCCGTGCAGTGATCGGGCCGATCGACCGCATCCTCACCCGCATCGGTGCGGGTGACGATCTGGCCCGCGGGCAATCCACCTTCATGGTGGAGATGGCCGAAACCAGCTACATCCTGCATCACGCCACGCCGCAATCGCTGGTGCTGATGGACGAGATCGGCCGCGGCACTTCCACCTACGATGGGTTGGCGCTGGCCGATGCGGTTGCACGCCACCTGGCGCATACCAATCGCTGCTACACGCTGTTTGCCACGCATTATTTCGAGCTCACCGCACTGGCCGACGAATCGCATGCCGGCGGCGCCAGCGGCATTGCGAACGTGCATCTGGATGCGGTCGAGCACGGCGAACGCCTAGTATTCATGCATGCGGTCAAGGACGGCCCGGCCAATCGCAGCTTCGGCCTGCAGGTGGCCGCGCTCGCCGGTCTGCCCAAGGCCGCGGTGACGCAGGCGCGTCATCGTCTGGCCGAACTGGAACAACGCGGCGGCGAAAGCCATGTCGCGCAGATGGCCCCGGCCGCATTGGATGCGCCGCAGCAGTTCGGCCTGTTCACCGCACCTTCCTCCGCCGCGCAGGAAGCACTGCAGGCCTTGGACCCGGACGAACTCACGCCCAAGCAGGCTCTGGAAGCGCTGTATCGGTTGAAGGCGTTGCTGTGAGTAACGGGATTGGGGAGTGGAGATTCAAGATTCGAGATTCGTAACAGCGCAGTTGCATGGCTGATGTTTGCGGCGTTTGCGGATCCGTTGCGGCGACAGGGTCGGGTGGTCGGTTGAATGCTGTTTTGCAGGGATTGGGGTTTCGTAACGGCATAGCTGCATGATTGACGCGTGCGGCCCTGCTAATCCATTGCAGTCGCAAGATTTGTGCGTTTGCTTGAATGCTGCCCTGCGATCGCACCGACCCGTGCTGCATCACGCTCTGCGCAGTGACGCGTACCGCGCGGATTGCTCTGCTGGCGCAACGGGCGCACCCTGCCACAACGCTTTGTCCAACCGGAGACCACACCGATGACCACGTCCGCCTCGTTGACCGACCAACTGGCCGCGCAGCTGCAGGGGCCGCAGTTGCAGCAACTCGCCAGCCGGCTCGGCATCGCGCCGGAGCAGGCGCAATCGGCGGTGCAGACCGCGCTGCCCCTGCTGATGGGCGCCTTGGGCCGCAACAGCCAGCAGGCCGGCGGCACCGATGCGCTGATGGGTGCCTTGCAGCGCGATCACGCCGGCAGCCCGGACATCGGCAGCCTGCTCGGCTCGCTGCTGGGCGGCTCGGCCAATGGTGCGCAGGGCAATGGCGCCGGCATCGTCGGCCATCTGTTCGGCGACAAGGCACCGCAGGCTGCTGCGGGCCTGGGCAAGGCCACCGGGCTGGAAACCGGCAAGGCCAGCCAACTGCTGCAACTGTTGGCGCCCATCGTGATGGCCTATCTGGCCAAACGCTTCCTCGGCGGCCATGCGGCGGCTGGCGGCAATCAGCTCGGCCCCGCCTTGGCGCAGGAACAGCAGCGCGCCAGCAGCAACACCGGCGTCAACGGCCTACTGACCAGCGTGCTGGACCAGGATGGCGACGGCAAACTCGGCCTGGGCGATGTCATGAAACTCGGCGGCAGCCTGTTCGGCAAGCGCTGACGTCACCAGAGCACATCGGTTTGGCACCGGCGTGCTCTCGATAGCACCACGCTATCGATATGGTTGAATAATTCGAATTCCCCAACCGATCGATGCTCTTTATCGTGTGCGAACGCCGCCACGATGAGTCCGCCTGATGCGCCCGTCTGCCAGTCACATTCCGCATGCCGTCCTATACCGACCCCATCGGGCAAGCGCTAGCATCGGCACACGCGGCAACCACTCTCGATAACCCCTGGCCGCACGCGCGCCTTCGATCGATGACCACCTTTTAAATTTTGCCTGCCACTTCGATTCCACCAGCACGTGTCGATGCGTTCGGCACGCAGCTCCCCAAGTGCACACGCACATAGGTAAATCCCATGACAACCGAAGCAAAGTGCCCGTTCAACCATGCCGTCGTCGGTACCGGAACCACCAACCGCGATTGGTGGCCCAAGCAGCTGCGCGTAGATCTGCTTAGCCAGCACTCGAGCAAGTCCAACCCGCTGGGCCAGACCTTCAACTATGCCGAGGCGTTCAAGCGAATTGATCTGGCAGCGCTCAAGCAGGAACTGCGTGCGCTGATGACCGACTCGCAGGACTGGTGGCCGGCCGACTTCGGCCATTACGGCCCGCTATTCGTGCGCATGGCCTGGCATAGCGCCGGTACCTATCGCATCGGTGACGGGCGTGGCGGCGGCGGTCGTGGGCAGCAGCGTTTCGCGCCGCTCAACAGCTGGCCGGACAACGTCAGCCTGGACAAGGCGCGCCGGCTGCTGTGGCCGATCAAGCAGAAGTACGGCCAGGCGATTTCCTGGGCCGATCTGATGATCCTCACTGGCAACGTCGCGCTGGAAAGCATGGGCTTTACGACCTTCGGTTTTGCCGGCGGCCGCGAAGACACCTGGGAGCCGGATCAGGATCTGTACTGGGGCCGCGAAACCAAGTGGCTGGGTGGCGACGACCGCTACTCGCGCGGCTCGCCGGGCGTGGACGAAGCGCACGGCGTGCTGGTGAAGGATGACGACAGCGAAGTGCCGCACACCCGCGATCTGGAAAACCCGCTGGCCGCCGTGCAGATGGGCCTGATCTACGTCAATCCGGAAGGACCGGACGGCAAGCCCGACCCGGTCGCCGCCGCGCGCGACATCCGCGACACCTTCGCGCGCATGGCGATGAACGACGAAGAGACCGTGGCGCTGATCGCTGGCGGCCACACCTTCGGCAAGACCCACGGCGCCGGCCCGGCCGACAACGTGGCCGCCGAACCGGAAGCCAGCGACCTGGAAAGCCAGGGCCTGGGCTGGCACAACCGCTACGGCAGCGGCAAGGGCGCAGACACCATCACCAGTGGCCTGGAAGTCACCTGGACCACCACCCCGGCGCAGTGGAGCAACGACTTCTTCGATCATCTGTTCAAGTTCGAGTGGGAACTGAGCAAGAGCCCGGCCGGCGCGCACCAGTGGGTGGCCAAGAATGCAGACGCCATCATTCCCGATGCGCACGATGCATCGAAGAAGCACCGGCCGACCATGCTGACCACCGATCTGGCGCTGCGCTTCGATCCGGCCTATGAGGCGATCTCGCGTCGCTTCCACGAGCACCCCGACCAGTTCGCCGATGCCTTCGCCCGCGCCTGGTTCAAGCTCACCCATCGCGACATGGGTCCGCGCGCACGCTATCTGGGTGCGGATGTGCCGAGCGAAGAACTGCTGTGGCAGGACCCGGTACCGGCCGTCGACCACCCGCTGGTCGATGCGCAGGATGCCGCTGCCCTCAAGCAGACCATTCTCGCTTCCGGCCTGAGCGTGGCGCAGCTGGTCTCCACCGCGTGGGCATCGGCATCGACCTTCCGCGGCTCGGACAAGCGCGGCGGCGCCAACGGTGCCCGCATCCGCCTGGCACCGCAGAAGGATTGGCAGGCCAATCAGCCCGAGCAGCTAGCGCAGGTATTGGGCACGCTGGAGCGCATCCAGGCCGAGTTCAACGGCGCGCATGCCGGCGGCAAGCAAATCTCGCTGGCCGACCTGATCGTGCTGGCCGGTAACGCGGCTGTCGAACATGCAGCGCACGCCGCAGGCTACAGCGTGACCGTGCCGTTCGCGCCGGGCCGCACCGATGCCTCGCAGGAGCAAACCGATGTCGAGTCCTTCGCCGTGCTCGAGCCGGTGGCCGATGGCTTCCGCAACTTCGCCAAGCGCAGCTACGCGGTGCCGGCCGAAGCGCTGCTGATCGACAAGGCGCAGTTGCTCACTTTGACCGCGCCCGAGTTGACCGTGCTGGTCGGCGGCCTGCGCGTACTCGGCGCCAATGTCGGCGACTCGAAGAATGGCGTGTTCACCACCCGTCCCGGCGTGCTGAGCAACGACTTCTTCGCCAACCTGCTCGACATGCGCACCGAGTGGAAAGCTACCTCCGACGCAAAAGAGGTCTACGAAGGCCGCGACCGCAGCACCGGCGAACACAAGTGGACCGGCACGCGCGTGGATCTGGTGTTCGGCTCCAACTCGATCCTGCGCGCGGTGGCCGAGGTCTACGCCAGCGCCGATGCGCAAGAGAAGTTCGTGCACGACTTCGTCGCCGCCTGGACCAAGGTGATGCAGCTGGATCGTTTCGATCTGGCGTGAGTCGCAAAGGCGCATGCTTTCTTGCGTGCGCCTGCAGCTCTGTTGAACTAGACGCAAGAGATCGACCTGGCACCCTGAAGACGCTTCCCGGATAGCCGGGAAACACTGGTCACTTGGAGCGGCCAACTGCTCCGTGGCCATCAGTTGGGTGCCGCTGTTGCTCGGTTTGGCTAATGCCAGGTGCATACGCCGCCTCTGGGTATATTGACGGCACCTCCCTCTCCGTTGCTCGCAACACTCTGTCGGCCATTGGCATTTCAAGACCGTGAGATCTCGGTGGTTTTGAAATCATTGAGAGTTCAATGGTGGAGCGGCTGGTCTGCGGCTTGGCTGCAGGGCCCTTGCCCGCCCACCGTCGCGGGACACGCTGCAAGTACGTCCCTGTAAGCTCTTACGCGGCATCCATGCCGCGTAAGGTCCCGCGACGGTGGGCGGGCAAGGACCTGTCGAGATGGTCGTTATGCATGGTTAAGAGCAGAGCATCACGAACGGCGCTTCACACCGCGATGGGGAAGCGCCTTTTTTATTGATTGAACGACATGATGGAGATCCAGGCGCTCCTGTTTCCACCATCCAATTCGTAGCGGACAACCACGCAGCACTACAACGCGTCGATATCGCCCAGCGCAGTGATCAGCCGACGCGCACGCTTGTCCGGTTTACCGAGCGGTGCCCGATAGCCGGTGCGCTCGGCAACACGTTGCAGCCGCCACTGCGTGCGTCCCTCGCGTGAGGCGTCGCTTTCGACGTACAGCGCCTGCGCCACCGGTGCCGGGCCGCGCACATCGCTCAACGCGGCAACCGTGATCTCGAAGATTTCACCGCCACGGTCGATGCGCAGTTGCTCGCCGCTACGCAACGTGCGCGACGGCTTGGGCCGTTGGCCGGCGACATCCACCTTGCCGTTGTCCACTGCCGCCTTGGCCAGGCTGCGCGTCTTGAAGAAGCGTGCCGCCCACAGCCAGACATCCAGCCTGACCGTTGTCGCTTGTTCCGCCAATTGAGTCATTGCCTTGTACTTGCCGTCAGGTCCAATGGGCCACATGCCGGTGTTGTCATCGCCATTACGTCGGCGCGCCGCAACCGGCTGCGTTGAGCGAAAAATATTTGGGCAACCTCGCCGGAACTCAAGCATCGCCGCCGACCAGACCCAGTCTGCCTCCAGGCTTTGGCTGACCGATACAGCCTGAGCTGCACAGCGCGTGCCGCGCCTCATGTCATCGGCGTGCCAATCATGCTCACCTGCGCTTGTTTGGATTGCCCCGGCGACCGTACACCTCACACATGCCAATGCTAGTGTTCGCAGCTTCCGCACCACGGCGTGTCTGCGATGCCCAAATCCGCTGTCCTGACCGAAGGCCCGATCGGCAAGAATCTGCTGCTGTTCGCGATGCCGATCCTGGCGGGAAACATCGCCCAATCGCTCAACGGCTCGATCAATGCGATCTGGGTAGGCCGCTATCTCGGCGAGGCGGCGCTGACGGCGGCGGCCAACGCCAACAGCATCATGTTCTTCCTGATCGGCTCGGTGTTCGGCATCGGCATGGCCTCGACCATCCTGATCGGCCAGGCGATGGGCGCGCGCGACATCGTGCAGGCACGCAAGGTCATGGGCACCAGCGCCAGTTTCTTTGGCGGCCTGTCGGCAGCGATCGCGGTCTTCGGCTGGTTTCTGGCACCGCATCTATTGACCGCGATGGGCACACCACCGGCATCGCAGACATTGGCCGAGGAGTACCTGCGGGTGATCTTCCTGGCGATGCCGCTGATCTATGTGTTCGCGTTTTTGTCGGCGGCACTACGCGGCACCGGCGATGCACGCACGCCGTTCCGCTTCTTGCTGGTGTCGGTGGTGCTGGACATCGTGTTCAACCCGCTGCTGATCTTCGGTCTTGGCCCGTTTCCGGCACTCGGTATCGCCGGTGCGGCCTGGGCCACGCTGCTGGCGCAAGTGGTCGCACTCGGCGGCTTGTTGCTGTATCTACGCAAAAAACGCCATGTGCTGTGGTTGGGGCGCGGCGATCTGCAGCTGTTCCGCATCTCGCCGACGATCCTGCGCGCGCTTATCGTCAAAGGCGTGCCGATGGGCCTACAGATGGTGCTGATCTCGCTGGCCATGATCGCGATGATGACGCTGGTCAACGGCTTCGGCACCGACACTGCCGCCGCGTACGGCGCAGCGTTGCAGCTATGGACGTATGTGCAGATGCCGGCGATGGCGCTGGGCGCTGCGTGCTCCACGATGGCGGCGCAGAATGTGGGTGCCGGGCTCTGGAATCGCGTCGACGCGACCGCACGCACCGGCATCGTCGCCAACTTTTTGATGACCGGCATTCTGATCGTGCTGCTGATCCTGTTCGATCACTGGACGCTCGCGCTGTTCCTGCCGACCGACAGCCCGACGCTGGAAGTGGCGCGGCATCTCAATCACATCGGCATCTGGTCGTTCCTGCTGTTCGGCGTGAGCTTCGTCATTTCCGGCGTGGTACGCGCCACCGGTGCGGTGATCCCGCCACTTCTGATTCTGGCATTCGGTCTGTGGGGCGTACGCGTGCCGCTGGCGAACGCCTTGATCCCGCATCTGGGGGCCGACGGCATCTGGTGGAGTCTGCCGATCAGTTCGGTCTGCTCGATGTTGCTGTCGCTGGCGTACTACCGCTGGGGCGGCTGGCGCAAGGCACGCATGCTGACCACAGCTGCGGATCCGGCCGAGCTGGCGGCCGCTGCGGAGGTTCCGGCACACCCGGCTTCGCCGGTCGCCGATACCGCGCCGTTGACGGAATTGCCGCGGCCTCGCCAGCGCTGATGTCGGCTGGCAGTGCGGAGAACAGATGCTCGCGTCCACGTTCCCGCGAACGTCGTGGGATCACAACTGCCGAATCCCGATTCCCGTAACGCAAACGGCCGCCCGAAGGCGGCCGTTTGGCAGTGGCAGAAACAGCCTGCCAGTGTGACTTACTGAGCCTTGGCAGCAGCCTGGCGAGCAGCCTTGGCCTGCGCAGCGGCGGCCAGATCTTCCTTGATGCGGGCAGCCTTGCCTTCCAGACCACGCAGGTAGTACAGCTTACCGGCGCGAACCTTACCGCGGCGCTTCACCTCGACCGAGTCGATGATGGCGCTGTGGGTCTGGAACACGCGCTCGACGCCGAAGCCGTGCGAGATCTTGCGCACGGTGAACGCGGAGTTCAGGCCGGCATTCTTGGTACCGATCACGACGCCCTCATAGGCCTGCACGCGCTCGCGGTTGCCTTCCTTCACCTTGACGTTCACCACAACGGTGTCGCCCTGGTTGAATTCCGGCAGCTGGCGCTGAATCTGGGCGGCTTCGAAGTCAGCCAGGATGGTCTTGTTGAGTTTGCTCATGATGGGCACCGCGTGTCTGGTGATATTGGACCGGCAGTCGCCGCACGGCGATTGCTCGAGGTTCGTAGGAGGGCCAGACGCAAGGCTGGCCAGCAAGCCGCATATTGTACCCCAATCAATCTTGCAAGAGCTAGGGGTGAACTCTTATTTCTTGTCGCCGGGTGTCTCGTCGCCTGGGGCGAGTTCGCGGCGAAACGCGTCCAACAGACGGCGATCGTTCTTGTCCAACCCGGCCTCGTCGAGCAGGTCCGGGCGACGCAGCCAGGTCCGGCCCAGCGACTGCTGCCGACGCCAGCGCGCGATCGCAGCGTGATTGCCCGAGCGCAGCACCTCCGGCACATCGCCCCAGTCGTGGGTCGATGGATGACTGTAGTGCGGGCAATCCAGCAAGCCTTGCGGGCCTTCGAAACTGTCCTGGGCAGCAGACTCGGCGTCGTTCAACACGCCTTCCTGCAACCGCGTCACCACATCCACCAGCACCGCTGCGCCCAATTCGCCGCCGGACAACACGTAGTCGCCGATGGAGATTTCCATATCCACAGACTGCGCCAGAAACCGCTCGTCCACGCCTTCGTAGCGCCCGCACAACAACACCATGCGTGGCAACTGCGCCAGCTCGCGTGCGAGCGGCTGGGTGAGCGGCCGCCCTTGCGGGCTGAGATAGATCACCGGTGCCGGACGCGTGTCTGCGGCTTGCACCGCAGCCAGACAGGCCCGCAACGGCTCGATCAACATCACCATGCCGGGCCCGCCACCGAACGGACGATCGTCCACGCGGCGGTAGTTGCCCTGCGCATGGTCGCGCGGATTCCAGCCCTGCAATTCCAGCAAGCCACGCTCCTGCGCCCTCCCGACCACGCCGAACGCCGCGCATTGCGCGATGAACTCGGGGAACAGGCTGATGACGTCGATGCGCAATGGCTGAGAATCGGGAATTGGGAATCGGAAATGGGTAGAACAAGAGCGGAGCCGGGGCACCGCTTTGATCAGAAATCCGGGTCCCAATCCACCACGATCAAATTGGCTTCGAAGTCGACCGACTTGACGAAATCCGGCAGTACGAACGGCACCAGCCGTTCGCGATCGCCGCGCACCACCATCACGTCGTTGGAGCCGGTGGAGAACAGATGCGACACCGTGCCGAGCTTGACGCCTTCGACGGTTTCCACCTGCAACTCTTCCAGATCCACCCAATAATATTCATCGGGCTTGGGTGGTGGCAGCACACTGCGCGAGACGTAAATCTCGATCCCGTGCATGGCTTCGACGGTGTCGCGATCAGAAACGTTGGGGAATGTTGCAACCAGATGCTTGCCCTGATCGCGCCCGCGCGCTCCGCTCAGTGTCGACTCCTCACCCGAAGGCGTACGCAGAATCCACGGTTGATACCGAAAGATTGCGCTACGCGGCTCGGTCCAGGACTCGATCTTGAGCTCGCCCTTGACACCGAAAGCGCCGGCAACCCTGCCCAGCAGGATACGGCGCTCGGTCTGTTTCATCTGCGTCAGCTAGGCCGAGCGGTGCGCTCGGCCCTCCCAGATCAGGCCGCAGCGGCCTGAGGCTTGGATGCTTCGCGGTACAGGTTACGCACCTTGTCGGTCAGCTGTGCGCCCTGGCCGACCCAATGGTCGACGCGCGCGATATCCAGCACGACGCGCGGTTCTGCGCCCTGGGCAACCGGGTTGTAGTAACCCAGACGCTCGATGTTGCGGCCGTCGCGCGCGCTGCGCACGTCGGTCACGATGATGTGGTAGAACGGACGCTTCTTGGCGCCGCCGCGGGTCAGTCGAATCTTGACCATGGTGTCGTTTTCCTGAGTTGCCCAGTCGCCAGAGTGGCGCGGTAAGCCGGCGATTATAGCGGCGCCGGGCGGCGAAGCCAACCCACCCGGTGACCGCCCCCGCGCCAAGGCTCAGATCGCTTGCCAGGCATGGGTTTGCAGGGCCTGCTCCAGCAGCGGCAGCTGGGCTGCATGTGGGCCCCAGCGGGCCGGCCCCATCGCCACGATCGCCTGCTGCCCGCGTGCATTGCAGGCAAAGGCGCCATCGAAACGATCCAGTTCGTCCAGTTGCACCGGCCGCCGAATCTGGGCGATCCCCAGCGTTTCAAGCCCGGCCTGCAGCAACTGCTGACGCGTTCCCAGCAAGGCCGGGCCCTGCGGCCAGACCACGCCGCCGCGCTCCCACAAACCCAGATTCCAGAACGCGCCTTCCAGCACCCTGCCCTGCGGATCCTGCAACACGACATCGTCGTGATCGGCATTCATGGCCAGCCGGCGCAGACGCAACAGCGGAAATGTCCCCACATGTTTGAGCTCGGGCTGATCGCGCACATAGCTGGTCACCTGCACGCGCAGCCCGGTCTCGGGCATGTCCGCTGGCGGCGACACCGCAACCAGCACGTCCAGCGCGACCTCGCGCAAGGGATCGCGAAAGTCGTAATCCTGCGCGAACACGGTGACGCGCAGGCTGGCATCCGCCATTGCCGAGGCTTCCAGCGCGGCGTGCATTTGCAGACGCACTGCCTGCTGCGCCAGCTCCATGCCGAACAGCGCGCTACTGCCCTGCTGTAGGCGCTGCAGATGCAGATCCAGCCCGAGCGTGGCACTGCTGCGCACCTGTAGCGTGGTGAAGTGGCCGTAGTTGATCAGCGCGGCAGCCCCGAGCTGCGCCGCGCTGGCGGGTACGCCATTGCAGAAGATCACCGACATAACAGCGCCTGCCCGTCAGCCCACCACTGCGTTACTACCTGCGCGGCGGGCTGCGCGGGCGCCATCCAGGCCGATTGCCCGGCCCAGGCCTGCATCGCATCCAGGCGGTTGTCGCGGGCTGCGGTCTGACGCATCGGTGCGGTCAGCGCGCGCTGTACTGGATACGGCGCGGGCGGCGGCGCATCTGCAGTACCGACGGCGCTTACGTACGGTGTGGCTAGCGCACGGCCCAGCCGGCCGGAGAATGCGCGAGTCGGCTGCGTCTGTTCCGGCTCGGCCTGGGCCAACGCATCGGCCCAGGCGCTTGGCAACGCCGCTTCGGGCGTGCGCAGCAAGCCGGTACCGATCTGCACTGCGCTCGCGCCCAGCGTCAGCGCCGCGGCAATGCCGCGTGCGCTGGCGATGCCGCCTGCGGCGATCACCGGGATGTGCAGCTGATCGACCAATCGCGGCAACAACGCGAACAAGCCGGTCATCTGGCGCTCGGCCTGGCTGGCCTCGAATGCGCCGCGATGGCCGCCGGCTTCGGCCCCTTGTGCGACCACCGCATCGGCACCTGCGGCCTGTGCCGCCAGCGCTTCGTCCAGGGTGGTGGCGCAGGCGAACCAGGCGATGCCGGCAGCCTTCAAACGCGCCACCTGATCGGGCCGGAACAGCCCCATGATCGATGAGGCGACTTCAGGACCCGCGGCGAGCAAGGCATCGAACTGTGCGTCGAAATCGACTGGCACTGCGTCGCCTGCAGACTCTGGAACTAAAGGCCCCCACTGCGATAGAAATTCCCGCATGCACACTTCCGCATCTGCGTTGCGTACCGGTGCAGGATCGGGAATCCATAGATTGATCTGCGCGGGCCCGGCACTTGCTTCACGAAACGCCGTCATCCACGCCATGATCTCCTGCGGCTGCGACAACACCGCACCCATCGCGCCCATGCCACCGGCTTCAGCAACCGCCGTCGACAACGGCACCGGGCAGGCGCCGGCCATGGGGCTGAGCAGGATGGGAAGACGTAGATCAAAGCGCTGCTGGAAGGCGTCGATATGCGAAAACGAACCCATCGTGCGCGGCCTGGAGTCATGAAGCGCCATGGTAACCGCCTCTGCATCCCACGTCCGCTCACCGCATGCAGGCGCAGTGCCCGCGCCACGCAGCAATCAAGGCCTGTCAGTCACTGCAGCGGCAATGGCATCGGCAGCACATCCCGATACCAGTCTTCCACCAGGACATCGCGCAAGGCGAAAGCGCGCACTGCCTGCGGACGCTGTAGAAACGCAGCCCACAGACGGACGTCGACAAATGTCGATGACGGCTTGGTGCGCCACTTCGCCGGACCGAAGAGGCGAACTTCCAGACAGTAAAAGCCGTCTGCGCTACAGGTGATCTGCCTGCACTCCGCCGTTGTCGTCGCACTTGCCCACAGATGCGCAAGATCCGGGCCACGTACGAGCTTGAACACACGCACCTCGCCCTGGGTGCGTCCGGTGCAATTGTCGGACAGGGGCAGCGGTTGGTCGAAGCGTGCGACGGCCCAGACGAGTTCCAGTGTCAGCACATCGCCCTGGCTCAGCTGGAAAAAATACCGATGCAGATGGGTGTTTTCTGCCCGCCATGACGTGGCGGGATCCGGCGATGCCGCGACGTCCCAGGCATCCTGGGCGCTGCCGAACAACAGCACCGACCCACCCGGCACTGCGGGCACTGTTGTCGTCTCCAATCGCGCATGCGGCAACGCGCGCGTTTCGTCCTCGATACGCGCTCTTGGCGTGCCGTCGTCGCATTGCTCGTAACGCAGATTCGAGCCGTGCGCGGGCTTCAACGACAACGCAAGCCGGTCCGGCTCCGGCACGCATACCCATAGACTCACCACACCCGGCGATGGACCATATGCCTGGCCGATGCCGACTGAGTACACCCCGGTCTGCAGGACTGGCACCCGCACCTCCCGCGTTGCGGAAACGTCCCGCCATTCCGGATGGTTGGCGGCGGGGCGCCACAGATCGCAGGGCCATTGCGCAGGCGCATCGCCGTCGCTCGACGCGGGGTGAAATGCGAGCACCAGCACATCGCCGCTGCGCAGAAAAACATCCACCGTCGTACAGATGTCCTGCCGCGGGTAGCGTTCTTCTTCGTAGGCGGCGACGTCGACGACATGGCGTCGCCACTGCCGTGGAATTTCCAGGCGGGATTGCAGATCGGCTGGCCGCAGCGGCTTGTTCGGCAATGGCGCCAGGCGAATGGCCGACGTTGGTGTCGACGTTTGTGTTTGTGTTTGTGTTGGCGGGGGATCGGACGCCGCTGTCGCTGCGCCCGACTTTTCCGCGACGTTGGCGCGCGCCTCGGCAAGATGATCGATCAGACCGGCGACCAACACGACCACCACCCAATACACCAGCACCGCCAACAGCACGGTCCAGCCACTGGTCGACTGCAGCGCGAGCGTGATCGCCAGCGCGAGTTCAAGGCTACGCCTGCCAGCCAAGGGGCTCATGCGCGCGTTACTGCGTGGAACTCAGCGGAACGGCATGCCGCCGCGGCCGCCCATGGCGCCCATCATGCCCTTCATGTTGCGCATCAGGCCCTTCATGCCGCCGCCGGCCAGCTTGCCCATCATCTTTTCCATCTGCTGATACTGCTTCATCAGCTTGTTGACGTCGGCCGGCAGCATGCCCGAGCCGCGCGCGATGCGGGAGCGGCGCGAGCCGTTGAGCAGGGCCGGGTTGCGGCGCTCTTTCTTGGTCATCGAATTGATGATCGCGATCATGCGCGGCACTTCCTTGCCGGTGACCTGTTGCTTGACGTTATCCGGGATCTGGCCCATGCCCGGCAGCTTGTCCATCAGCCCATGGATACCGCCCATGTTCTGCATCTGCTCGAGCTGTTCCTTCATGTCGTTGAGGTCGAACTTCTTGCCCTTGGCGACCTTGGCGGCGAGCTTGGCGGCTTTTTCCTGATCGACGCTGTGCTCGACCTGCTCCACCAGCGACAGCACATCGCCCATGTCCAGGATGCGGCTGGCGACGCGATCAGGATGGAACACGTCCAGGCCATCGGTCTTTTCGCCGGTACCGACGAACTTGATCGGCTTGCCGGTGATGTAGCGCACGCTCAGCGCGGCACCGCCACGGGCGTCGCCATCGGTCTTGGTCAGCACCACGCCGGTCAGCGGCAGCGCTTCGCCGAAGGCCTTGGCGGTGTTGGCGGCGTCCTGGCCGGTCATCGCATCGACCACGAACAGGGTTTCGGTCGGGTTGACCGCGGCGTGCAACGCCTTGATCTCCTCCATCATCGCCGCATCGATCGCCAGGCGGCCGGCGGTGTCGACCAGCAGCACGTCGACGAACGACTTGCGCGCATCGCTGATCGCGGCGCGCACGATGTCCACCGGCTTCTGCGAGGCATCGGAGGCGAAGAACAGCACGCCGACCTGTTCGGCCAGGGTCTTGAGCTGCTCGATCGCAGCCGGGCGATAGACGTCGGCCGAGACCACCATGACCTTTTTCTTGCGCTTTTCCTTCAGGTGCTTGGCGAGCTTGCCGACCGTGGTGGTCTTGCCCGCGCCCTGCAGGCCGGCCATCAGGATGATCGCCGGGGCCGGCACGTTGAGGTTGAGGTCGGCAGCGGCGGCGCCCATGACGGCGGTGAGCTCGTCGCGCACGATCTTGATCAGCGCCTGGCCCGGGGTCAGCGACTTGAGCACTTCCTGACCGACCGCGCGCACCTTGATGCGCTCGATCAGCGCCTGTACCACTGGTAGCGCCACATCCGCTTCGAGCAGCGCGATGCGCACTTCACGGGTGGCTTCGCGGATGTTCTCCTCGGTCAGGCGGCCGCGGCCGCGCAGGCGCTCCATGGTGCCGGAGAGACGTTGGGTAAGGGACTCGAACATGCGCAAGGGACCGCGTGAGGGGAAACGGGCGTCGATTATAGCGGCACCGGCCAACGCCCCGCCCCAACCGCCCGCCACCCGACCGGCCAAGTCAGTCCAGGAGGGGCGCACCAACGCGCGGCAACATGCACGATCGGCCAGGGCGAGAGCGCCGCAGGGGGCCACGGTCGATGCCCATCCCAAGCCCTGCCCGCGCGCGGCCGTCCCCTGCATGCCAGCCCGCCTCAAGCCCCGCAGCTGGCGGCCCTGCTTTTTCGATTCCCGATTCCCGATTCCCGAATCACCAATCCCGACTCCCAGCCGCCGATATGCGAAACTTCCACGATGACAATCGTTCTCATCGCGTTCGCCTTGTATCTATTGGCCACCGCGCTGCTCACCCGGGCGGTGCTGCGCGATGGCAACCAGGCGCCTGCGCGCTGGTTGGCGCCAGCGCTGCTGGCGGTGGCGCTGCATGCCGGATACCACGTCCTGGTGGCGTTCCGCACTGCGGGCGGGCCGGACATGCATTTCTTCGCGGCATTGTCGCTGTGCGGCCTTGGCATGGCGGCGCTGACGGCGGTGTTCGGCGGACGCGGGCGCATGGCGGCGGTGGGCGTGGTGGTGTTCCCGCTGTCGGCAATTTTGCTGGCCTGTTATCACGCGTATGGCCACGAACCGAGTTCGGATCTGGGCTGGCGCCTGGAGCTGCATGCCTGGATGGCGCTGCTGGCCTACGCCACGCTGGGGATCGCCGCGCTACTGGCGATCATGCTGTGGTTGCAGGAGCGCGCGCTACGTCGACGCGATTTCCATACCTGGCTGCGTGCGCTGCCGCCGTTGACCGAGCTGGAAACCTTGTTGTTCCGCACGATCACGGTCGGCTTCGTGCTGTTGAGCCTGACTCTGTTGACCGGCCTGCTGTTCGTGCAGGACTTTCTGGCGCAGCGGCTGTTGCACAAGACCGTGCTCAGCATTCTGTCGTGGATCGTGTTCGGTGCGCTGCTGATCGGGCGCTGGCGCAACGGCTGGCGCGGCAGCAAGGCGGTCCACTGGACGCTGACCGCGATGGCGCTGCTGGTGCTGTCGTTCTTCGGCAGCAAGTTCGTGATCGAGCTGGTGCTGGGGCCGCGCTGATTGCATCGGCTGCGATTGCGTTGCTGCAATCGGTCAACGCAGGGCGACGGGTTATGCGGCGGCTTCGCACCCTAGCTGCACCCTTGCGGCATCAGAGCGAACGCCCCCTCTCAGACATCCAATGCAGCACTCACCGCCGCCCACGGCTGATCCGGCCCCGGGCTGGCGAAGTGATAGACGATGCGGCGGCGATAGATCTCGCCGGGGCGCAGGATCGTCGACGGAAAATCAGGGTGATTGGGCGCATCCGGGTAGTCCTGCGGCTCCAGGCAGACGCCGCGGCCCAGGCCGGGATGATGCGCGTCCAGATGCTGGCCTTCGTAGAGTTGCACCGCCGGTGCGTCGCTGGTGATGCGTAGCGCCACGCCACTGTGCGGCGAGTACAGTTCGGCAACGCAATCGGCATCGGCTGCCAGCACCAGGCACTGGTCGTAGCCTTTGCCGAGGAGCACTTGCGGATGTGCTGAATCGATATTGTCGGCCAGTGCGGCAGCAGTGCGGAAATCGAACGGCGTACCGGCGACCGAAGCGATCTCGCCGGTTGGAATCGATTCCGCATCCACCGGCAGATAACGATCGGCCGGCACGCGCAGCATCTGCCGCGCGGCACGCTGATGCGGGTCGCCGGACAGGTTGAAATATGGGTGATGGGTGAGGTTCAACGGGGTAGCGGCATCGCACTGCGCCTCGAAGTCCAACTGCAGGTCGAGTCCTTGCAGTTGCAGCCGCGCGCGCACCTGCAGATTGCCGGGGTAGCCTTCTTCGCCATCGGGCGAGTCGTAACCGAGCAGCACCTGATCCGGCGCCTGCTCCAGCACGCTCCACACACGCCGCCCGAAGCCGCGCAGGCCGCCGTGCAACTGGTTGCGTCCCTCGTTGGCCGCCAGCGTGTGCGTCACCCCATCCAGCGTGTAGCGCGCGCCAGCGATGCGGTTGCCGAAGCGGCCGACCAGGATATTGAGGCTGTCGCCATCGGCGGCGTAAGCGGGCAGATCCGGCAAGCCCAACAGCAACGGCACCACGCCCTGCGCGGTGGTCAGCCGCAGCGCATGCAGGATGCCACCATAGGTGAGCACTTCCGCCTCCAGCCCGGCATCGCTGCGCAGCGTGAGCGCGTGGATCTCGACACCGTCTGGCAACCGCCCGAACACTCGCTGCATGGATCGTCCCGCCGATACTGGAAGCTGGCGAGCATAGCGGTGTCGCATAGCTGGCCGCCATGCCGATGCGCACAGACTGGCCTGCGAAGCGACTGACGGCTGCACATCGCATGCAAAGGTATGCGCGGCTGCGTTCGTCTGCGGATGCTAGTCCGGCGTGGGTCTCACTGCGCCGATGCACACAGACAGCACGGCGCTGCACGCACTACGCTAGACAGCGCATGCCCCACCGGCAGCGCATGACCGACTCAACCGACCAGCACAGGAGCGCCAAGCCCATGCAGTGGATGTCTTTCGCGATGCAGAGCTCACGCAGGCCGTTGTTGCCCTCGATGGCTGGCATCACCCTGCTCGTCAGCGCGCTCGTCGCCTCCGCTGCCGAGGTCAAGGTGAGCGGCACGCTGCGGGCGGATCAGCCTAGCGCGCAGGTGTCGCGGCAGCTGTTCGGGCAGTTTGCCGAGCATCTGGGTACCGGCATCTATGGCGGGATATGGGTCGGTGAGGACTCGCCCATCCCCAACACGCGTGGCTATCGCAACGATGTGGTGGCGGCGTTGAAGGCCATTGCAGTACCGAACATTCGCTGGCCGGGCGGCTGCTTCGCCGACGAATACCATTGGCGCGATGGCGTCGGTGCGCCGGCCAAACGCCCGATCAGCATCAACACGCACTGGGGCGGCGTGGAAGAGTCCAACCGCTTCGGCACCCACGAGTTCATGGACTTTACCGAGCTGCTTGGGACCCAGGCGTATATCGCCGGCAATGTGGGCAATGCGGCGCCTGATGAAATCGCGCAGTGGGCCGAGTACATGACCGCGCCCACGCGCTCGAGTCTGGCCCAGGAGCGCCGCGCCAATGGCCGCGATGCGCCGTGGCAGGTGCCCTACTTCGGCGTGGGCAACGAGTTGTGGGGCTGCGGCGGCAACATGCGTGTGGAATACGCGGCCGACGTGTATCGGCGCTACCAGACCTTCGTCAAGGCGCCGGCCAATCAGAAGATCCTCAAGATCGCACCCGGCCCCAACAACGACGACTATCACTGGACCGAGGTGATGATGCGCGAGGCCGGCACGCTGATGGACGGCCTGAGCCTGCACTACTACACCGTGCCCGGTGGCTGGCCGCCGCGCGCCTCGTCCACACACTTCGACGAAGCCGCCTGGATCGATACGCTGTCGCGCACGCTGGTGATGGACGAGCTGATTACCAAACACAGCGCGATCATGGACCGCTACGACCCGGGCAAGAAAGTAGCGCTGGTCGTGGACGAATGGGGCACCTGGTATGCCGGCCTGCCCGATGCGAACCCGGGATTTCTGCATCAGCAAAACAGCTTGCGCGATGCGCTGGTGGCATCGTTGAACATCGATATCTTCAGCGCGCATGCCGCACGCGTGCGCATGGCCAATATCGCGCAGATGGTCAACGTGCTGCAGGCGATGATCCTCACCGACGGCGACAAGATGGTGCTGACGCCCACCTACCATGTGTTCGCGCTGTACAAACCGTATCAGGACGCCACCTATTTGCCACTGCAGTTGCAGACGCCCGAGTACCGCCACGGCGACACCCACGTGCCAGCCGTGCACGGCTCGGCGGTCAAAGCCAAGGATGGGCATGTGTATGTCGCGCTGACCAATCTGGATGCGAACTCGGCGGCGACGGTCAACGTGCAGGTAGAAGGGATGTCGCCGCGCGGTGTGACTGGACAGATCCTGACCGGGCCGGCGATCACGGCGCTCAATACCTTCGCGCAGCCGCGCGCAGTGGAACCGAAAACATTCGAGGGCGCACGCGTGCAAGGAAAGGTATTGAGCATTGCACTGCCGGCGCGTTCGATTGTGATGCTCAGGCTGGAGTGAGCCATGGCGACGGCAAACGCCTTGACTAAGCGCTGCCGCCGCGCCTGATTGCTGCTTGCGCAGGTGCAGGCGTTAGTGAAGGCTCCGCAATGCACCACTCCGCAGGCAGGCGGTCGAGTACGTGTTCCATGAAGGCGCGCACCTTTGGGGTGAAGTCGCGACGGTCGGCGACGCATAGGTAGATCCGTAGCGGCTCCGGCAAGGCCTGGGCGGCCTGACTGGAATCGGGAACGAACAGCGGTTGCAGTTGACCGCGCTGCAGATACGGCTGCACCACATAGGCGGCCAGTCGCGCGATACCACCGCCGCCGGCCGCCATGGTGGCGAGCGCATCGATATCGTCGCTGACCATCGCCTTGCCCAGCTCCGGCTGGAAGCGCACGCCATTGCGGACGAAGTTCCAAGGCAGACAACGCCCGTCGACGGGGTAACGCAGCAACAGGCAGTCGTGGTACTTCAATTCGTCCGGAGTCTGCGGGGTACCGCAACGGGCCAGGTACTCCGGCGCCGCGCAGACCACCAGCGGCACCTGCGCGATGCAGCGCGCCACCAGGCCGTCTTCCAGCTGTGCTTCGATGCGCAGGCTGACATCCACGCTTTCCTGCGCGTGCTGCACGGCGCGATCGGTGCACAGCAATTCGATGTCCAGCTGCGGATAGCGCTGGCGCAACGCCGGCAACATCGGTGCAAGCACATGACGCGCAAATGCGGCGGTACTGGCCACACGCAAGCGCCCGGCCGGAGCCTGTTGTGGACCGGCGACCGATTGCCGCGCGCGTTCCAGGTCGCGCTCCAGCTGCCGCACCTGTTCGAAGTACAACGTGCCGCGCTCGGTGAGCGCCAGGCTGCGCGTGGTCCGGTGCAGCAGCCGCACGCCCAGGTGCTGTTCCAGACGGGCGATGTTCTGGCTGACCGCGGCCGCGCTGACGCCCAGCAACTTGGCGCCACCAGCAATGCTGCCGGCATCGACGGTGCTGACAAAACTACGGATGGACTGAAGAATGTTCATTGATGATGGAATCATTACCGAACGATTCGTAAGATTTACTTACGGAAGCCGCAAGGCTACGCGATCTACCCCAACTGCGGTGGCGTCTCTACAGTTCCATCCACGCCGCAGTTGTGCGGCAGTCGAGGCCATCCCATGTCGTCATCTCCCCCCTCCTCCCCGTTGGCGCGCCCACGCTGGAAGCTCGGCGTGCGCGCCACCCCATTCGCGTTCGCGCTCTACATGGCGGCGATCATGGCGCTGCTGATGTGCCTGGTGATCACCGGTGCCAACACCGGGCTGGCACCCGGCTATCTGTGGCGCGTGCTGGAGGCCTACCGCATTGCGATGCCCACCGCGTTCTGTTGCGTGCTGGTGGTGCGGCCGTTGGTCATACGGCTGGTGGCGTGGACGGTGCACGCGGCGCATTGAGGCGTACGCGCGCATCGCGCCGATCGCAAACAGGTGCTGCCGCGCAACACGGCGCAGACCACGTTTGCGACACCCGTCATACCAATGATTGATTATTCCGTAATGAACACCACGGAACTGAAACACGGCCGACAATTGCTTTGACACTGAAGTAGCCGCTGCGCAGCGTCGCTTCTCCACGGACCTGAGTCCGCCTGTTGGGGGAAGTACGCAATGAACACGCTACGGAGTATCGCTGTGCAGTGTGCGGTTGTGCTGGGCGTTGTGCTCGCCCCAAGTGCGCAGGCGCAAACCCTGGTCTGGGAAGACAACTTCAACGGGCCGGGCATCGACGGCAACAAGTGGACCTACGACGTCGGCAACGGCTGCCAGATCGGCTTATGCGGCTGGGGCAACGGCGAGATGCAGTACTACACCAGCCGTGCCGAAAACGCGCGTATCGACAATGGCCGGCTGGTGATCGAAGCGCGCCGCGAAGCGTTCGGCGGCATGCCGTTCACCTCGGCACGGCTCAAGACCGAAGGCCGTATGCATTTCAAGTACGGCACGCTGGAAGCGCGCATCAAGACGCCGGTGGTCGGCAACGGGTTGTGGCCGGCCTATTGGATGCTGGGCACGATCGGGGTGTGGCCAGGTCGCGGCGAAATCGATCTGATGGAAGCCGGCATGGCTGCGGCCGTTGCCGCCGGCACTGCCAACCGCCGTATCGGCGCCGCGGTGCACTGGGACTACAACGGTTCGCAAGCCGACTACGACACCAGCTACACCAGCCCGGTGAATCTGCACAACGACTTCCATGTGTACCGGATGACCTGGGACCCGCAGTTCATCCGGGTGTCCATCGACGGCCAGCAATACTTCGAATTTGCGATCTCCAATATCGAAGGCGCCTCGCTGCACGAATTCCACCAACAGCAGTATCTGCTGCTCAATCTCGCGGTGGGCGGCACCTACACCGGCATTACCTCGCCTGCAGCGGTGACGGCGCCGCTGCCGGGCAAGATGGAGATCGATTACATCCGCCTGTATCAAAACCCCGGCGCGCAGCTATATGTCGGCGCGCAACATGCCGCGCCTGCGGGGCGCTTCGGGGTGTTTACCGAACAGAGCGATACCAGCGGGCGGCTGACCTTCGGCCAGGACGCCGAGCTGTACTTATGGAACAACCTCACCCCGATTGCGCAAGCGCCGTTCGAAGGCCGCAACGTGATGGCGTATCGCGCCAATGCCGGTGCGTGGTACGGGCTGGGCATCCAGACCGACTACCGCAACATGGCCGCGTATGCCGGTGGCACGCTCAAACTGCAGGTCAAGACCACCACGCCCTCGACCTTCAAGATCGGCATCAACAGCAGTTTTGGCGACAGCTGGGTGGACTTTGTCGCGGGCGGCAATCAATACGGATTGGTGCGCGATGGCGCCTGGCACGAGGTGAGCATCCCCTTCAGTGCGTTTCACGATCTGGATCTGCAGGCGGTCAAACAGATGTTCATGCTGGTGGCCGACCCGCCGGCCGCGCCGGTGGAGATCGCCATCGACAAGGTGTACTACCAGAGCCGTTGAACCGGCCGCGCAGTGGGACGCGTGCAGCCAACGTCTATGCGTTGGCTACAACGCCTTTCAGCATGTCGATCAACTGACGCAGGCGATAGGGCTTGGGCAGAAAATCCACCTGCGCCGGCAGTGGCGGCAGCTGCGCTTTGGCAAATCCCGATGACAGGATGATGCGCGCCTGCGGCAGCAACTGCGTCACCTGCTCGCTCAGCTCGATGCCCGACATGCCGTTGGGCATGCGGATATCGCTGAACACCACATCGTAGGGGCCGCTCTCGCGCAACATGCGCAATGCACTGTGGCCGTCGTCGGCGGTATCGACGGTGATGCCTGCGTCGCGCAGCGCTTCGCCGATCAACTCACGCAGTTCTTCTTGATCTTCCACCATCAGCAGGCGCAGGGAGTCAGTCATGCTCGGCGTCCTCGATGGCCGGGAGAAACAGGGTAACGCTGGTGCCACGTTCGGGTGCGGTTTCGAGCTCGACAAAACCGCCGGATTGGGATGCAAAGCCAAAGACCTGGCTCAACCCCAGCCCGGAGCCCTTGCCCACATCCTTGGTGGTGAAAAACGGTTCGCTGGCGCGTTGCGCAACATCGGCAGACATGCCGGGGCCAGTATCGCGCACCGCGATACTCACGTAAGCAAGCTGGGCGCCGTGCGCATCGGAAGGCGCATTGCGCTGCTGCATGGCGGTTGCCAGCACGATCGTGCCCCCACCGGGCATGGCATCGACGCTATTGAAAACAAGATTGAGCAGTGCCGCTTCCAGTTGACCTGGATCGACGCGCACATCCGGCACTGCCTCGGCGAATTCAAGCGAGAGGCGAAGCCTGGCCGGGCACGCACGCCGCAGCAATTCCAGCGAGCGGGTCACCACCGCAGTCACCGCATGGCGCTCCGGCGTCAAGCGCTGCCCACGTGCAAAAGCGAGCAATTGGCGTGTCAGCAGTGTGCCCCGATCCACTGCGGTCTGCGCCGTCTCCACCAGCATGCGCGTGCGCGTATCGTCGCCAGCGCGCAGCGCGATCAAGTCCAGGCTGGTGACCATCACGGTCAGCAGATTGTTGAAATCGTGCGCCATGCCCAGCGTTAACCGGCCTAGCGCCTCGGCCTTTTGCGACTGCAACAGCGCTTGCTGTGCCTGCTGCAACACGCGCTGCGTTTCATGCCGCTCGCTGACATCGCGGGTGATCTTGGCAAACCCCACCAGCACGCCGAATTCCAGCACCGGTTCAATCACCACACAGGCCCAGAACCGGCTACCATCCTTGCGCAACCGCCACCCTTCGGCAGCGAAGCGGCCATCGCGTTTGGCGATCTCCAGATTGCGCGCGGGCTCGCCGCGCTGCACGTCTTCGGGCAAGTAGAAACGCGAAAAATGCAGGCCCAGCACGTCGGGCGCGGTATAGCCCTTGATGCGCTCGCCGCCAGGATTCCAGCTACGCACGTGGCCGCCGGTGTCGAGCAGATAGATCGCGTAATCGGACACGCTCTGCAGCAACAACTGACACTGCCGGCTGTCGTAAGACAGCGGCCCAGCGTTGTCGATGGCCGTTTCCGTCTCGGTCACGCGAGATTCCCCCTGGAAAGCGCGGGACCATAGTGACGAGTGCGTGAAGGCGACGTGCAAGCCAACCCAGCCGGAAAGCGTCAAATTCCCGGCGATTTACGCGTGAAACTTATCGGCTAACATGACCGCCCCTCACTTCGGTCCGCGCGCCTTATGCAGAACATCTCGACCACACGCGACCGCTGGGTGTGGGTGATCGCGGGGGCCTTGATGGCTGGCACGCTAGGCGTGGAATTGATCACACCGCTCGGCTATGCAGTGTGGCTGACCTACTTCGTTGCGGTAGGGGTGACGGTATTTCAGAACCGGACGCAGGTTCCATTGATCGCGGGTGTGCTGTCGTGCGTACTGTTGGCGGTGGGTTTCAATCTGGCGCCACCCAGCACCAATTCCAGTTTTTCGTCGATCAATCGCAGCATCGGCGGGGTGTCGTTTCTGGCGATGGCACTGGTGGTGATGCAGGCCATCCGCGCGCGGCGCCAGGCTGAGTTTGCGCTGTGGCTGCAGCAGGCCGAGAACACGGTGGAAGCGAGTTTGCGCGGCGACCAAAGCCCCGAGGCGCTGGCCGATGCCGCTGTGCGCGCACTGTGCGACACGCTGGATGCGCAGGTCGGTGCGCTGTATCGCATCGAAGGCGAGCGCCTGCGTCTGACCGGCGGTACCGCGCTGCCGGCCGACATGCCCAAGACGCTGCCGACCACCACCGGACAACTGGGCGAAGCCCTGCAGCGTGGCGCGGTGCGCCGCGTGCGTGGCGTGGATGCCGGACATCTGCAGATCGCCTCCAGCTTGGGCAAAAGTAACTGCCAGGAACTGCTGCTGGCTCCGGTCACTGCCGATGGCCGCGTGATCGGCATCGTCGAGCTTGGCCGCGTCACCGACCAGCGCACTGCCGGTTCGCGCGAGCAGGAACTGCTGGCACGTTGCGGCGAAAACATCGGCCTGGCCTTGCGCACCGCGCTGCTGCGCGCGCAGCTGGTGACCTTGCTGGAAGAAACCCAGCGCCAGAGCGAAGAACTGCAGACCCAGCAGGAAGAACTGCGCGTCACCAACGAAGAGTTGGAAGAGCAAAGCCGCAGCCTGCAGCAATCGCAAAGCGATCTGGAACAGCAGCAGGCCGAGCTGGAACAGACCAATGTGCAGCTGGAAGAACGCACCCAGGCACTGGAAGCGCAGAAACAGGCGTTGCTGGTTGCGCAGAACCAGTTGGTACGCAATAGCAACGAGCTGTCCACCGCGTCGCGCTACAAGTCCGAATTCCTGGCCAATATGTCGCACGAGTTGCGCACGCCGCTCAACAGCGCGCTGATCCTGGCCAAGCTGCTGTCCGACAACAAGGACGGTACGCTCAGCGCCGAGCAGGTGAAGTATGCGCAGGCGATTCTCTCTTCCAACAACGATCTGCTGGCGCTGATCAACGACATCCTGGATTTGTCCAAGATCGAAGCCGGGCATGTGGAACTGGCCGACGAAACTGTGGCGACCAGCTCGGTGCTGCAGCGCCTGCGCGAAACCTTCGAGCCACTGGCGCGGCAAAAAGGCCTGGACCTGCAGATCGCGGCCGAAGCCGATGCACCGGCGCAACTGGTCGTCGATAGTCAGCGTCTGCAGCAGATTCTCAAGAACCTGCTGGCCAATGCAGTCAAGTTCACCGAGCACGGCAGCGTCAGTCTGTCGATTCAGGCGCATACGCCGGGCCGGGTGCTGTTCAAGGTGCAGGACACCGGCATCGGCATTGCGCGCGAACAGACCGAGATCATCTTCGAAGCGTTCCGTCAGGCCGATGGCAGCACGCGGCGTCGCTATGGCGGTACCGGCCTGGGGCTGTCGATCTCGCGCGATCTGGCGCAGCGCATGGGCGGCAGCATCCGTGTGGACAGCGCGCCGGGACGTGGCAGTTGTTTCACGCTGGAATTGCCGACCGCCGGCGCACCGGCAGAAGTGGTGACCGTTGCAGAAGCGAACACGCAGCCGGCGTCGTTCAACCCTGCACAGCCACCGCAGCACACCGGCGGCACGGCCATGGCGTCTCGCCTCGGCGAGCAGGCTGTCGTTGTGCCCAGCGCAGTACCGCTGCCGATTCCGGCAGCAAGTGCAGCGACGATCCAGCGCGCCGACGACGATCGCGACCAACGCACGCGTACGGGCCGGCTGATCCTGGCGGTGGAAGACGACACGCGCTTTGCGCAGGCGCTGGTCGATCTGGCGCATGAGCTGGACTTCGATTGCGTGGTGGCGCCCAGCGCCGAAGAAGCACTGCAGCTGGCGGCGGACTTGCGGCCCAGCGGCATCCTGCTCGACATCGGCCTGCCGGATGCGTCCGGACTCAGCGTGCTGGAGCGGCTCAAGCGTGATCCGGCGACGCGGCACATCCCGGTGCATGTGGTCTCGGCGATGGAGCGCAGCCAGATCGCGCTGGAACTCGGTGCGGTCGGTTATCTGATCAAACCGGCCACCCGCGAGCTGCTGGCCGGCGCGATTCGCCAGCTGGAAGACACCAATGCACGCGCCGTGCGCCGCCTGTTGATCGTCGAAGACGACAGCGCACTGCGTGCGAATCTGGAGCTGTTGCTGGCGCGCGATCAACTGGAAATCGTCGCCGTCGGCAGTATTGCCGAAGCCATGCAGCAACTGGCCGGCTCCACCTTCGATTGCATGGTCACCGATCTGGCGCTGCCGGACGGCAGCGGCTACGACCTGCTCGAACGCATGGCCGGCAACGATGCGGTCGCCTTCCCGCCGGTCATCGTCTACACCGGGCGTGCACTCACCCGCGACGAAGAGCAACGCCTGCGCCGCTATTCCAAGAGCATCATCATCAAGGGCGTGCGCTCGCCGGAGCGCTTGCTCGACGAAGTCACGCTGTTCCTGCATAGCGTGGAAGCCTCGCTGCCCAGCGACCAGCAACGCCTGCTGCGCGAAGCGCGCCGCCGCGATGCGGTACTCGATGGCGCCACCGTGCTGCTGGCCGAAGACGATGTGCGCAACATCTTTGCGCTCTCCAGCGTACTCGAACCGCTGGGCGTGACGCTGCAGATCGCCCGCAATGGCCGCGAAGCACTGGAACATCTGGCCAAGCACGAGGTGGACCTGGTGCTGATGGACATCATGATGCCGGAGATGGATGGGCTCACTGCGATGCGCCAGATCCGCGCCAATCGCCAATGGCAGGATCTGCCGATCATCGCGCTGACCGCCAAGGCCATGGCCGACGACCGCGAACGCTGTCTTGAGGCCGGTGCCAACGACTACATCGCCAAGCCCATCGACGTGGACAAGCTGGTGTCGCTGTGCCGGGTATGGTGCTCGCGGCAATGACTGCCGTAGAGCTGTTCGATCTGGAGCTGCGGGTACTGCTGGAAGCGGTCTACCAGCGCTATCACTACGACTTCCGCGATTACGCGGTGTCCTCGTTGCGTCGACGCATGCGCCACGCCATGGGCCGCTTCGATTGCGCGCGCGTGGCCGACCTGCAGCACCGCCTGCTGCACGAGCCGGAGACATTTGCGCAGGCGATGCAGTTCTTCACCGTGCAGGTCTCGGAGATGTTCCGCGACCCGGCGTATTTTCGCGTGCTGCGCGAGCATGCGGTGCCGGTATTGCGCACCTATCCCTCGATCAAACTGTGGGTCGCCGGTTGCAGTACAGGTGAAGAAGTCTGGTCGCTGGCAATCCTGCTGCACGAAGAAGGCCTGCTGGAAAAGTCGGTGATCTACGCCACCGACATCAATCCCGAAGCGCTGGGCATGGCCGAAGCCGGCGCCTTCGGCATCGACCGGATTGCGCAGTTCAGCCGCAATTATCTGGAGGCCGGCGGCCGCGGGTCGTTGTCCGATTACTACACTACCGCCTACGACGGCGCGGTGTTCGATCGCCGCCTCAAGCGCCACATCGTGTTTGCCGATCACAGCCTGGCCACCGATACGGTGTTCTCCGAAGTGCATCTGGTGTCGTGCCGCAACGTGCTGATCTACTTCAACCGCAACTTGCAGGATCGCGCCGTGGGTCTGTTCCATGATGCGCTGGTGCATCGGGGTTTCCTGGGCTTGGGCAGCAAGGAATCGCTGCAGTTCGGCGCGCATGCGCAGGCCTTCGAAACCGTGGCACGCGAGCAACGTCTGTTTCGGAAGGCGGCATGAGCGGCACCCACGCAAGGCAGCAATTCGAGGCGATCGTGATCGGCGCATCGGCCGGTGGCGTGATGGCGTTGCAGGCGTTGCTGTCCAGCCTGCCTGCGGAGTTACCGATGCCCGTCTTGGTGGTGCTGCATCTGCCACGCGACCGCACCAGCCATCTTGCCGAACTGATGGATGCGCGTTGCGCCTTGCCGGTGCGCGAAGCCGAAGACAAGCAACCGCTGCTTGCCGGCAGCGTGACGATCGCCCCGCCCGACTATCACCTGCTGGTAGAAACCCGCGACAGCCTGGCCTTGTCGATGGATGCGCCGGTGCTGTTCTCGCGCCCGGCGATCGACCCCTTGTTCGAATCGGCCGCCGACGTGTTCGGGCAGCGCCTGCTGGCGATCCTGCTCACCGGCGCCAGCAGCGATGGCAGCGTTGGCGTGGCCGCAGTGCGCAGTGTCGGCGGAACTGCCTGGATCCAGCGCCCCGACGATGCGGCCTCGCCCTTGATGCCCTCTTCCGCCATTGCCCATGCCGGCGCCGACGCGGTGCTCACCTTGCAGGCGATCTGCAGCCGATTGGAAACCTTTCACCCATGAATCTCACCGCGACCGGTCTGGCTGCAGATAGCGCCAACAACGAACCGGCCAAGCTGCTGATCGTGGACGATGTGCCACAGAATCTGGTGGCAATGGAAGCGCTGCTGCAGCGCGACGGCATCCAGGTGCTGTGCGCGGCCTCCGGTGCGCAAGCGCTGGAGCTGTTGCTCGAACACGATGTGGCCTTGGCATTGCTGGATGTGCACATGCCGGAAATGGACGGCTTTTCGCTGGCAGAACTGATGCGCGGCTCGCAGCGCACCCGGCATGTGCCGATCATTTTTTTGACCGCATCGCCGAACGACCCAATGCGCGCGTTCCAGGGCTATGAAACCGGCGCGGTGGATTTTTTGCACAAGCCGATCGAGCCGCATGTGATCCTGAGCAAGGTCACCGTGTTCATCGAGTTGTATCAGCAGCGCCGCCTGCTCAAGGCGCGCAATGCCTCGCTGGAACGCGCGCTCACGCTCAACGAAACCATGATGGCGGTGCTCACCCACGACCTGCGCACGCCGCTGTCGGTGATTTTGCTATGCGCCGACAAGCTGAGCCTGGATGTCGCTGCCGATGGCTCGGCCGCACGCACGCTGGAACACCTGGAAAACAGCGCACATCGCATGGCACGCATGGTCGAGCAATTGCTGGATTTCTCGCGCCTGCGCACCGACGGGCTGTCGATGCAGTTCGGCCCGTGCAATCTCGGCGAGGTGACCCACGGCGTGGTGAACGAAGTGGCGCAGGCCAACCCACACACCCCGATCGACTTGCGTAGCGAAGGCGATCTGGACGGCGATGGCGACGGCGACCGGCTGGCTCAGGTCGTTTCCAACCTGGTCGGCAATGCCGTGCTGCATGGCGCACGTCAGCCGGTGCGCGTGCAACTGGACGGACGCGAGCGCGACACCTTGCGGTTGTCGGTGCGCAACGCCGGCCACATCCCCGACAGTTTGATGCCGCGCTTGTTCGAGCCATTCAAGGCCAGCTTCCATGCAAGCCAGGGGCTGGGCCTGGGTCTGTTCATCGCCGATCAGTTCGTCAAGGCGCACGGCGGTACGCTATACGCGCGCAACGAAGCCGGCGATGTGGTGTTTGAAGCGACGTTGCGACGGCGTAACCTGGCTACGTCATAACGGCCATGAGGACGTCGGCCCGCTATGCTGGGTCGGCACTCTCCCGCCTGTTCGTCGTTTCTACAAGGCGCACGCCGTGCGTCATGCCAGCGGAGGTGGTTCATGTCGTACATCGATGGTTTCGTCCTTGCGGTGCCCACTGCCAACAAGGACACGTTCCTGGAACACGCCCGCATGGGCGACAGCATGATCATGGAATACGGCGCGTTGCGCGTGGTGGAGTGCTGGGGCGATGACGTGCCGCACGGGCAGCAGACCGACTTTTATCGCGCGGTCGAGGCGGCCGCGGACGAAACTGTGCTGTTCTCCTGGATCGAATGGCCAGACAAGGCCACGCGCGATGCCGGCATGCAGAAGATGATGGACGACCCGCGCATGGACCCGGCGGTCAATCCGATGCCTTACGACGGCAAGCGCATGATTTTCGGCGGCTTCGTGCCGGTGCTGGACCTGGGCCGGTCGGCCTGATCGTTGCCCGCCTGGCGGCAGGAATGGACGCACCTGCCGCCAGGCGGGCAACCCCGCAGTCATCGCCCCCGCACGCAGGCCTTGCGCCGCCATGGCTACACTGACAACCGCCCACGCACGCGCAGATCGCCACCGGCGCGACATGCGATGCACCGCCTCTCTTGCCTGTGGAGATCGCCGATGACCATTGCGCCGCTGCTGGTGGCCTGCCCGAGCTGCACTGCGATGAATCGCGTGGCGCACGCGCGTCTACGCGACAAGCCCAACTGCGGCAGCTGCCATCGGCCATTGTTTCTGGGTGCGCCGGTGGCGCTGTCCACGGCCGATTTCGACAAGCATGCGGTGCGCAGCGAGCTGCCGTTGGTGGTGGATTTCTGGGCGCCGTGGTGTGGGCCGTGCCTGAACATGGCGCCGCAGTTCGCTGCAGCGGCCTCGCTGCTCGAACCGCAGGTACGGCTGGCAAAGGTGGATACCGACCTGCATCCGGCACTGGGCACGCGTTTTGGCATCCGCAGCATTCCCACCTTGCTGGTCATCCGTGGCGGCAGCGAGCTGGGCCGTCATTCCGGTGCGGTGAGCAGCGCGCAGATCGTCAGTTGGGTGCAGTCGGTGCTGCGCAGCCGTTGATACAAAAAGCCCGCTGCGTCTTGCACGCAACGGGCCTGGTTTCGCGCCCCAGCCTCACTGCGACGCGCAGATCGCTGTGAGGCTGTGATGCTGTCAGTCAATCAGCGACTCACTGCCAGTTGACGTTGACCGACACACCGACGATGCGCGGCTCGTTGTAGACCGCCGCCATGTAGTTCTCGATCACGCCCTTGACGTTTTTCTCGTTGGTGATGTTGCGCGCAAACGCCGCCACTTCCCACGCACCGTAGCCGCCGGTGTAACCCAGCTTGAGACCGCCTTCGAAATTGCCGTCGGCGCGGAACTCGGTTGAGTCGTACAGCACGAAGCTGGTCTCACCCTGCTTGTTCCAGTCGGTGGAGACGAAGAAAGCTCCCTCGTCGCCGACGGGAATGTCGTAACGCGCCGCCAGGTTGAGGTTGTACTTGGGCGCGTTGGGCAGCGGGTTGCCATCGATCTGCGCGAAGGTGTTGGCGCCGACGCGGATGGTCGGGTCGTTGACCGTGCACACCACCACGCCGTTGAGCGCGCAGGCCTGCGCAAACACGCGCGTGTCCTGGATTTCGCTATGCAGCAGGCTCAGGCCGGCGGTCAGCGACAGGTTGGAGATCGGGCGCCAATCCAGGTCCGCTTCCAGACCGTAGGCCTTGGCCTTGTCGGCGTTGAACAGCACGCCATTGCCGTCCGAATCGTTGCCGTTGAGCTGGATGTCGTCGACGGTATAGGTGAAGCCGCTGACATTCAGACGCAGGCGATTGTCGAACAGGCTGCTCTTGATGCCGGCTTCCCACGACAGGATGGTTTCCGAATCGGCGGTGGTGAAATCTGAATTGAACACCGCGCTGCGGCCCTGGATGGTGGGGCCGCGGAAGCCGCGCGCCACGCGTGCATACACGCTCAGCTCCGGATTGATTTCATACATCGCGCTCAGATCCCAACTGGGCTGGGTGTCGGACATGCGCACGTCGCGACGACCACGGTATGTCACCGCACCGGCGGCGGTGTCGGCGGTCTTGAGCAGACGGGTTTCCTTGCTGTCCTTGGTCTGGCGGAGACCGGCGGTCAGGGTGAGCGCGTCGGTGGCCTTGTAGCTGAGCTGACCGAAGCCGGCCCAGGAGGTGTTGGTGTTGCGCAGGCGCACCCAGTTGTTGGGGTTGCGCGCGGCGGTCTGCAGGAAATACGCACGCTGATAGAAATCGGTGGTGTCGCGGCCAT
Source organism: Xanthomonas sp. Leaf131 (assembly GCF_001423495.1). Classification (GTDB taxonomy): domain Bacteria; phylum Pseudomonadota; class Gammaproteobacteria; order Xanthomonadales; family Xanthomonadaceae; genus Xanthomonas. The sequence goes on from NZ_LMOG01000001.1 coordinate 48,876, forward strand.
CGAAGTAGAACGCGCCCACCTGCCATTGCAATGCGTCGTCGCCTTCGCTGGCCAGACGCAGTTCCTGGGTGTACTGATCCAGATCGCGGATCTGCCCCATCGACTGGCCGAAGCCGTTCGGCACGCCATTGACCGGATAGTTGGCCGCTGCGCCGCCATCGGTGTCGCCACGGCTGTAGCCGGAGGTGGTTTCGTAGGCGGTGATGGACGTCAGCGAGACGCCGCCAAAATCGTAGATCGCCTTGATCGAGCCGCCATCGGTCTGATAGGCCTGCGGATTATTATTGGCCTCGTCGTAGGCCACGCGGTCGCGCGGCACGTCCACCTTGTCGCTGCCGCGCGTCACCGCATTGCGCAGGAACAACGTGGAGGTGCCGTCGTAGTCGCGCGTGTGCACCGAGCCCAGCAGCGAGAACGCATCGTTGGGCTTGAGCAGCACCTGCAGGCGCGCATTGCGGTCGTTGTAGCCGCCCATCGCGTCCTTGCGCGGCGTGCGCGTGCCATCGGCGCTGGTGCCGGCAAAGGTGTTGTCCACCCAATCGTCGCGGTGCTGATACAAGGCCGAGACGCGGAACGACAGTACGTCGTTGATCGGGCCGCCGAAACCGCCGTCCAGCGACACCGTGTTGTAGCTGCCGTAGCTGGCGTTGACGCGGCCGGTATAGGTGTCGCTGGGCTTGACCGTGTCGAACTTGACGATGCCGGCGGTGGTGTTGCGGCCGAACAGGGTGCCCTGCGGGCCGCGCAGCACTTCGACCTGGTCCACGTCGTACACCGGGTTGGACTTGAGCACCACGTGTTCCAGCACCACATCGTCCTGGATGATGGACACCGGCTGCGAAGCGCCGAGATAGAAGTCGATATTGCCCAGGCCACGGATATAGAAGCGCGGGAAGATGCGCCCGGTGGTGGTCTCGGCATAGAAGCCCGGCACGCGGCCGGACAGTGCCAGCAGCGTGTCGTCGCCGCCGGCGGTGAACTCGCGCATCGCCGCGCCCTGCACCACGCCCACCGACACCGGCACTTCCTGCAGGTTCTGTTCGCGGTGCTCGGCAGTGACGGTGACCGTATCCAGCGCGGTGGGGCTGCCCTCGCCCTGGGTCGTCGGCGCTTGCTGGGCCGACGCGGCAGCGGCCATCGAAGCAAGCAACAGGCCGGCGCAGGCGCGCGCCAGCGGCGTGCGCTGCAAGGCGGCGCGACGGCGTGCAGGTGCGTGCGTGGCGGCGGACGTCAGGGACGCGGAGACAGACGAGTACAACGACATGCGAGGTGATCCTTGGGTAGGTAGCGCGAGGTGACGTCCGTCGGCACAGGCATGCCGCACGAAGGCGCAAGGTGGCGCCGCGCGCACGATATGTCAGCAATGTTGCAGCTCTATGGCAAGCGTGCCGCCGCGCACATGCACAGCCATGCCGTTGCGCACGCGAGGCATGGCGAAACGGTATGCCCGGGCTGGCCGAGTGCTGTCATGCTGGCGCCATGTGGAAGCGCTCACCGTAGAGGAACACGCCTTGAAACGACTTGGATGGATGGCCGCCCTGCTGGCCGCAGTGAGCTGTCCGCTGGCGCATGCCGGCAGCGCGGTGATCGCCCAGATCGACTACCAGGGCGATGACGGCGGCCCGGTGCCGACTGCCGCGCAGTACCGCAACCCGGTGCTGGCCGGTTTCTATCCGGATCCGTCTGCGATCCGCGTGGGCGAAGACTTCTATCTGGTCAATTCCAGCTTCGGCTACTTTCCGGGCTTGCCGGTGTTCAAGAGCAGCGACCTGGTGCACTGGACCCAGATCGGCAACGCGATCGATCGCCCCGATCAGATCGCCTACGGCAACGACGAACTGACCCGTGGACTGTTCGCCGCCAGCATCAGCCACCATGACGGCACGTTCTACATCGCCAATACCTGTTTCTACTGCGATGGCGGCAACTTCCTGATCACCGCCAAGGACCCGGCCGGGCCGTGGTCGGACCCGATCTGGCTGGACGCAAAGGGCATCGACCCCTCGCTGTTCTTCGACGACGACGGCAGCGCCTGGCTGGTCAACAACGATGTGCCCGCCGGCAAGCTGCGTTACGACGGGCACCGCGCGATCTGGTTGCAGCAACTGGATCTGGCGCGCATGAAGCTGGTCGGCACGCGCCAGGTGATCGTCGATGCCGGCTTCAAACCGGCCAGCAATCCCGAGCATATCGAAGGCCCGCATCTGTTCCGCCGCGATGGCTATTACTACCTTACTGCCGCCGAGGGCGGCACCGGCGAGCAGCACGCGCAGATGATCTACCGCAGCCGCCAGATCACCGGGCCCTACGAAACCTGGAGCGGCAATCCGGTACTGACCCAACGCGATCTGGACCCGAGCCGCACCGCGCCGATCACCTCGGCGGGGCACGCGCAGTTCGTCGAATTGAAGGACGGCACGTGGTGGGCGGTGTTTCTGGCCACCCGCCCGTACCGGGGCAACCAGTACAACCTGGGCCGCGAAACCTTCCTGCTACCCGTGCAATGGCGCGACGGCTGGCCGGTGGTGTTGCCGCAGGGCACTGCGGTGCCTGCGGTGGCCACGCGCCCCTCGCTGCCGGCCGGGACGCAGACCACCCCGACCAGCGGGCCGATGCAATGGAGCGAGCGCTTCCAGGACGCGCGCGTGCCGATGCAATGGATGACCATCCATCCGCCGACGCAGCCGTGGTACGTGCCCGGCCCGCAGGGCTTGCGCATCATCCCAACGAACGTGGCGCTGGGCGATCTCGGTCGCGGCCAACCGGCCTATCTCGGCCATCGTCTGCAGCATCACCACGCCACCCTGGTGGCAAGCGTGGATGGCAGCGCATTGGCACCGGGCGAACAGGCCGGCCTGGCGATCGTTGCCAAGGAAAGCCATTTCCTGGCTGCAATGCTGGTGCGCGACGACGCCGGCACGTCGGTGGTGCTGTATCGCCGCGCAGGCATGCAGGAACCGAGCATCGGCACCGTACTGGCAAGCGCGCCGCTGGCGGATCCAACGCAGCCGGTGAAGCTGCGCTTTGCATTGGATGCAGCGCGCCTGCATGTGGACTACGCAGTCGGTGCCGGCCAATGGCAGACGCTGCTCGAACAAGGCGATGCCAGCCTGCTCAGCACCGACACGGCCGGCGGTTTTCTGGGCGCCACGTTCGGGCCTTACGCCTACGCGCGCTGAGCGCGAGAAATAAGTAATCCGCGCAAAGCGCGCACAAGCAAACCACCCGTGTTACGCGCGGGTGGCCAGCACACTGCTATCGAGCATCTGCCCAACCGTGTTGAGCAGGTCGTTGAGGCTGAAAGGCTTGGGCAACAAGGCCATGCCTTCGGCCAAAAACTCCTGCCGCGTGGCTGCATTTTCGGCATAGCCGGTGATGAACAGGATCGGCAACCCCGGTCGCAGCCCGCGCGCCACATCGGCCATGTCGCGCCCGTTCATGCCAGGCAGGCCCACGTCGGATACCACCAGATCGATCTCCACCCCGGCACGTAGCTGCTCCAGCGCGCCATTGGCATCTTCGGCTTCGACCACGTGGTAGCCGGCATCGCTTAGCACTTCGCTCACCATCATGCGCACCACGTCGGTGTCGTCCACCAGCAGGATGCGTTCGTGACGCGGCCGCAGTGTGCTCGGCGCCGGTGCCTGCGGCAACTCGTCTGCGGCAAGCCCACGTGGCAACAGCAGGGCCACCGTGGTGCCCTGGCCCATGGTGCTGGTGATGCGCGCGGTGCCGCCGGACTGGCGTGCGAACCCATAGGTCATCGACAAGCCCAGACCGGTGCCTTCGCCAATGGGTTTGGTGGTGAAAAACGGCTCGAACACCTGGTTGAGAATGGCCGGCTCGATGCCGCTGCCATTGTCGATGACGTTCACCGCCACGTAGTCGCCATCGTCCAGTTCCGGATCGTTGTAGGCGGTATAGGCGGCGCTTTGAATGCGGATGATGCCCTGCCCCTTCAATGCATCGCGTGCATTGATCACCAGGTTGAGCACCACATTTTCGAGTTGGTTGGCATCGGCAATGGCCACCAGCGGCGTTTGCGCCAGGTCCAGTTCCAGCACGATGTTCTCGCCGATCGAACGGTGCAGCATGTCTTCCAGCGAGCGCACGCGTGCATTGATGTCGAACGCCTGCGCATCCAGCGATTGCTTGCGCGCAAAGGCGAGCATGCGCTGGGTCAACGCGGCAGCGCGATGCGCCGAGCCGGTGGCGATCTCGGCCAGCCGCGGCACGCGCTCGATCCGGTTGGATTCCACCGCCAGCTGGATCATGTCCAACCCGGAAATGATGCTGGTGAGCAGGTTGTTGAAGTCGTGTGCGATACCACCGGTGAGCTTGCCCAGCGCTTCCATCTTCTGCGCTTGCAATAGCTGGATTTCGGTGCGCTGGCGCTCGGCGATCTGGTGCGCCAGCTCGGTGGTGGCGGTATCCAGTTCCTGGCGCTGCTCGCGCTCGCGCAGGCGTTGCTCGGTGACATCTTCGACCAGCAACAAGCCCAGGTCCGGCTCACGATACGGCGACACCCGCCATTCGGTTTCGCACACCTTGCCATCGCGGATGATCGACAAGGTGCCGCTCCAGCGTGCGCGCTGCGCCAATGCGTCGGTCAGGGCGTGTACGGTTGCCGCCTGGTCCAGCCCCGCAGCCTGGATCGCTTCGCCAGGTGTGGCGCTGCCGATCAGGCGCTGGAAGGCCGCATTGACTTCGTGCGTGTGCAAGTTGGCATCGACCACCGCGATCGGCGCGCTGATGTGCTCGAAGATCTCGCGGAAGCGTGCCTCGCTGATGCGCAGCGCCTCTTCGGCATTGCGTGCGCGCAACAACGTGCGCAGCGTGGCGACCAGCACGCTGGGGTCGACCGGATGGATCAGGTACGCATCGGCACCGGCATCCAGCCCGGTGATCATGTCGCCGGTGGCGATCGACGCCGCCGACACATGTACCACCGGCAGCAACGCGGTGCGCGGGGCGGCGCGCAAGCTGCGCACGATGTCGAAGCCGCTCATGTCCGGCAGGTTCACGTCCAGCACCAATGCCGCGAAGGCGTGCGTGGCGAGCTTGGCCAGACCCTCGGTGCCGGTGCCGGCCTCTTCGACCACGAACTGATGATGTTCGAGCACGCGCCGCACCGAATAACGCGTCACCGCGTTGTCGTCGACCACCAGGATGCGATGACTACTGGGCAAGTGCGTTCTCCGCCGCCAGCGTCACCGGCAGCACCACGAAAAATTCCGAGCCCTCTCCCACCACGCTATTGATCCCCACCCTGCCGCCGAGCAGTTCGGCGAAGCGCTTGCAGATCGCAAGTCCCAGACCGGTGCCGGTCAGGCGTTTTTGCAGCGGCGAATCCACCTGTACGAAATCCTCGAACAAGGCCTCGTGCAGCTCGGCCGGAATGCCGATGCCGGTGTCCTGCACGCCGAAGCGCACATGGGTGTCGCCTTCCAGCTGCGCGAACACACGCACATGGCCTTGCGGGGTGAACTTGAGCGCGTTGGAAATGAAGTTGCGCAAAATCTGCGCCAGCTTCTTGTCGTCGGTATAGAGCATCGGCAGCACCGGCGGATCTTCGAAGATGAGCGTGGTGCTGCCGGTATCGGTGAGCGGGCGGAACATGCCGCGCAAGGCCGCGAACAGGTCCATCAGATCGAACCAGCCCGGCGAGATGGCGATGCGCCCGGCTTCGATCTTGGCCAGGTCCAGCAGGTCGTCGACCATCTCGGTGAGCTCGCGCGCCGAGGCGCTGACAAAGCGCACCTGCTTGGATTGCTCGGCAGTGAGTGGCCCGTCCATGCCGTCTTCCAGCAAGCGGGTGATGCTCAGGATCGAGCTGAGCGGGGTGCGGAACTCATGGCTCATATACGACAGAAAGCGGCTCTTGAGCTCGGACACGTCGCGCAGCTGTTCGGCCTGCTGGTCGAGCTCGGCATACAGCGCCAGCACGCCCTGGTTGGTTTCTTCCAACTCCTCGCGCAAGGCCTGGTTCTGCTGCCGCAGCGCGTCGAGTTCGGCCAGCGCATCGGCCGCCGGTGCATCCTCGGATGACTTCATTGCATGCCTCCCAAACGCATGACAAACACGCAGGCATCGTCGCGGCCGCGCGCGTAATCGCGCAACAGCACCGCGGCCACAATACGCGGGTGGCGCGCCAATAGCGCCGGGTGGTCGCGCAGACTCCAGCGCGTTTGCAGGCCGTCGCTATGCATCACCAGCAGCTTGCCGGCCGCATTCGGAAAGTCGAACGGCTGCGCCTTGCGGAACTGCACCCCGACAATACCCGGATGCGAAGGCATGCCGCGCACCCCGTCGCCATCGCACAGCGAGGCGACGATATTGCCCACACCGGCAAAGCGCATTTGCCCGGTGCTGCTGTCGAACTGCGCCACCGCTGCGGCGCCACCGCGCGTGCCGGACATGCCGGCATGCAAGCGCGCGATGAGCTCGCCGGGCTCGCCAGTGGCCGCTGCCATGGCGCGCGTGCCGGCATCGGCAGCGTCGGCCGCACCCTGCCCGTGGCCCAGGCCGTCGATCAGGGTCACGGTCACCCGCTGTGCGCGGATCGCCACGTGCCAGGCATCGCCGCACACCTCTTCGCTATGCAGCGGCACCCGCACCGCGCCATACGGCAGATCCAGTTCGGCGCGTGGTTGCGCGAACAGCCGCGCCATCACGATCGCGCCTTTGGCATCGCAATACGCGTCCAGCACCTGCGCCTGACGCTTGATCGCGCCCAGCCCGGTGCCCGGCGTGCCGGCAGTGGAATAGCCATCGCGCAGGCCGTCTTCCAGCGCAAATCCAGGGCCATTGTCGATCGCACAGACCTCCACGCCCAGGCCCTCGCGCGTGGCCACGGACGACAGCTGCAGGCAACCGCCACGCCCATGCTTGACCATGTTGGTGGCAAGCTCGGTAGCGACCAGCGCAACGCGACCGCATGCGGCTTCATCAAAGGCCAGCGTCTGCGCCAGCGCCGCCGCTTCGCGACGTGCCTGCCCGACCTGGCTGGTTTCGTCGACGCGAAACGCGCGAGTCACCTCACCGACGACGGTTACTTCCATTTGGTGATGGTGATGCGCGTGCCCTTGCCAGCAGCAGTGTCCAACGCAAAGTCGTCCACCAAGCGCCGGCTGCCGGTCAGGCCAAGACCAAGCCCATTACCGGAGGTCCAGCCGTCGGTGAGCGCAAGATCCAGATCGGGAATGCCGGGGCCTTCGTCGCGAAAGGTCAGCTGCACGCCCTTGCGGATGCCGCTTTCCACCAGCACCCAATCCATGTCGCCGCCACGGCCGTAGATCACGGTGTTGCGCGCCAGCTCGCTGGCCGCAGTGATCAACTTGGTCTGGTCGACCAGCCGCAAGCCGCACTGCACCGCCAACTTGCGCACGGTCTGCCGGGCCAGCACCACATCCTGTTCGGTGCGCACCGCTTGCGAACCCGTCGTTGCCATCATGACTCGCCGTCGGGTTGCTGCAACAGGCGCATGCCGCGTTCGACGTTGAGCGCGGTACGCACCGACGGCAAGGTCAGGCCCAGTTCGACCAGGGTGATCGCCACCGCCGGCTGCATGCCGACCACCACGGTCCTGGCATCCATCACCGCGGCCAGCCCGGAGATGGTGCTGATCATGCGGCCGATGAAGGAGTCGACGATATCCAGTGCGGAGATGTCGATCAGCACGCCGCGCGCGGAGGTGGCGCTGATCTTTTCCGACAGGTCTTCCTGCAAGGTCATTGCCAATTGATCGTGCATGTCCACCTGGATGGTGACCAGCAGCAGATCGCCCATCCGCAGGATCGGGATGCGCTCCATGTCAGCTCGCCTTGCTCACGGTCACGCCGGTGCGCTTGAGCGCCAGCGCCAGCGCATCGGACAGGTTGGCCTTGGTGACGATGCCCTGCAGATCCAGCCCCAGATGCACGATGGTCTGCGCAATCTGCGGGCGCACGCCGCTGATGATGGCATCGGCGCCCATCAGACGAATCGCGGTGACGGTCTTGAGCAGATGCTGGGCAACCAGCGTATCGACCGTGGGCACACCGGTGATGTCGATGATGGCGATCTCCGAACCGGTGTCGACGATGCGCTGCAACAGCGACTCCATCACCACCTGGGTGCGCTGCGAATCCAGCGTGCCGATCATCGGCAGCGCCAGCACGCCGTCCCACAGCTTCACCACCGGGGTGGACAGCTCCAGCATCTCTTCCTGCTGACGCACGATGATGTCTTCGCGGGTCTTCTGGAACGCCTTGACGGTGTACAGGCCCAAACGATCCAGCAATTCGGACAGCGCCCACAACTGCAGGCCCAACTCCTCCGGCGCACTGGCGTACTCGCGCTGCACCAGCTCGAACAGCACGCGCTTGAGCGAAAAAATGAAGTTGGCGGTTTCCTGCGAATCGAAGCCGCGCGTGGCGCGGTCGCGCGACAGCGTTTCCAGGAAGCGCCGCACTTCGCTCCATTCGGCGCCATCCAGGTTGCTGCCGCCGTCCTTCAGGGATGCAACCAGCAAGCGCAGAAATTCAGCGCTCTGGGTTTCGATTTCCTGCCGGGACATACGCGCATCGTTACCGACGCTTGAGCCCAGCCACGCGGCCAGCAGCGTGGTTTCCTGGTTACGAATCGCATCGATCGAGCGCTGCTGCAGTGCCACCATGAGATCACCCGCCAAGTAGAGAAGAAGAGGCTGGGCATGCGGGCTGGACTGCGTCCATGACAGGCGCGGCGCCCCCACGCCGAAGCGCAGCAGAGTAAAGCAATTCAGATTCGGCAACCAGCGGCGAACCTGTAGCGGTCAGTGGACACTACACCCTGAAGTTTGACATTGCTGCGCACATGCCGAACGTGAGCCGGGCCACGCCTGCAAAGATGCGCGCATGGCGGTGTCGCTCCCTTATGCCGCTGGCGGGCGCTGCTGCAACGGGCGTTGCCGATGTCAAGCGATACGAGGCGCCTGCGGCCGACGCGCGTGCGGCCTCGATAGCGGCGCGATCACCGCCTTGAAGCGGATCGACATCCGGCAATTGCCGGTACGGCATGCAGCTCCGCTGTGGATGGACTACCGAGTAGGTCGCCGCGCCGCCCTGTTGTGCATGCGTGCGCTTTGTCCGATCCGCACGCTCCCGCGTCTTTGACGCGTGCGATCAGGGCTGTGTGCACACAAGCGGCACTGCGTGCAACGCGCTGTGCCACCAGCAGGCTGTCGAGCTGCCACCGGGCGTGTTCTGATCGCGCTCTGACTTTTCGCAGGCGTTTACCCCCCCATGTCATCGCTGTTTTCTTCATATCAACTCAAAGACGTCACGCTGCGTAACCGCATCGCCATTCCACCGATGTGCCAGTACACCGCCGTGGACGGCTTCACCAACGACTGGCATCAGGTGCACTACGCCAGCATGGCGCGCGGTGGCGCAGGTCTGGTGATTGTCGAAGCCACCGGCGTCTCGCCGGAAGGACGCATTACGCCCGGTTGTCTGGGTCTGTGGAACGACGCCCAGACGGAAGGCTTGGCGCGTATCGCGGCATCGATCACTGCCGCTGGCGCAGTGCCGGGCATCCAGATCGGTCACGCCGGCCGCAAGGCCAGCGCAAACCTGCCGTGGGAAGGCGACGACCACATCGCCGACGGCGATGCACGTGGCTGGAACACCCTCTCACCCTCGGCAGTTGCCTTCGGTGGCGGCCTGCCCAAAGTGCCGCGTGAAATGACGCTGGACGACATCGCACGTGTACGCAGCGATTTTGTCGCCGCCGCGCAGCGCGCGCGCGATGCCGGCTTCCAGTGGCTGGAGCTGCATTTTGCGCATGGCTATCTGGCGCAGAGCTTCTTCTCGGTGCACGCCAATCAGCGCCAGGATCAGTACGGTGGCACTGCCGAAAATCGCGGACGCTTTCTGCTGGAAACGCTGCAAGCCGTACGTGCAGTCTGGCCGGAACATCTGCCGCTCACCGCGCGCTTTGGCGTCATCGAATTCGACGGCCGCGACGAAGAAACCTTGCAGGAAGCCATCGCACTGACGCGCAACTTCAAGCAAAGCGGCCTGGACCTGCTCAACGTCAGCATGGGCTTCAGCACCCCGACCGCGCAGATTCCGTGGGGTCCGGCGTTACTGGCGCCATTCGCCGAACGCGTCAGCCGCGAAGCCGAGCTTCCGGTCGCCTCGTCCTGGAACATCGACGATCCGCTGGAAGCCGACCGCGTCATCGCCGCCGGCCAGATGGAGCTGGTGATGATCGGCCGCGCGCACCTGGCCAACCCGCATTGGCCGTATCACGCCGCATTGGCGCTGGGCGAAGAGCGGCCGTCGTGGGTGCTACCGCCGTCGTACGCGCATTGGCTGGAGCGCTACGGCAAGCGCAGCTGATCGGACACATGCGACATGCCCGGATGCGGCACCGCGCGCAAGCCGACCACGCACACGAAGTCAGCAGGTTTCGTGGGAATGCTTCGGTTCGCTGCGGGCGCTTGCACGCGTACCGCCGTGGGACACCGGGTGCAGTACCGCGCATCGACTACCGCCGCACACGACCCAAGCGACTGCGCGATGACGTTGATCGCCGCCCTTACAGCCCGTAACGCTCCACTGCGTCCAGATGCGGGCGCGGGTCCTGATCGCAGGCCTCGGCCAGGCGCAGCCAGCACATCGTGTGCGGCCACTGCGCGGTCGCGGCCAGCAAGGCGCGATGCAATTCCAACGGCGCGGCCGCTTCCGGCAGCGCTACGGTAAACAGCACGCCGGGCAGGCCCGTGCTTGCGTCTTCCGGGTCGAACGCGTCCGGATGTTCCGGATCGATCACGTGGTAATCGTCGCGGCTGTGCAGCCACAGTTTCCAGCCGCGTGCTTCGACCTCTTCGCGCAAAGCCTCGATCGCCTGCTCGCCAGGATGCACACCGTCCACCAGCCAGCTGCTGCCGTAGCCGCCCGCCTGCAGCACATGCACCTGCGCATAGGTCGGCACGAAACGCTCGCGCTCGGCTTCGTCTTCCGGTGGCGGATACAGCAGCTCCGCATCGAACACCACCCAATCGCCGACATGCTGACGCCGATGCGCGGGCGCGTTTTCGAGGATGCGCGCGGTCACCGGGCCAGTGCGGCGCGCGTAATACTCGGCCGCCTCGCCGTCGTCCATACAGCGCACGATCACCCAGCCCCAGTTTTCTTCGACCACGCCGCTGGTGCTGCTCAGCTCCATGCCGATCGCCAACGCCGAGGTACGCACCGCGTCCCACTGTTGCGCCGCACTGGCCGCAGTCATGTGATCCCAATGCGCAGAGCGCGGCTCTTCCATCAACTCGGTCAGCTGTCGATACACCTCGGCCGCTTCGGCAAAGCGGCCGGTGTTGAGGTACATGCGCCCCAGCAAACCGCGTGCGCCATGCGAACCGGGCGACAACTCCAGCAACGCGATACAGGCCTGTTCCAGCGCCGGCCAATCGGCCAGGCGCTGGGCCAGCTGCGCTTCGCACCACAACGCCGCCACCGGCACCAGCGGGCGATACAGCTGCGCCAGCCGGCGCATGCCGGCGTCGTCGCCACGGCCCAGCAGCAGATTCATCAACCGGAAGGTCGGGCTGGTTTCACGATCGGCATGCCGCTGCACGAACGCCCACAGCAGCGCGATCGCCTCATCGTCGGCCGCACACGCGCTCAAGGCCGACGCGGTGGTGTCCACCAACTCGGCATCGTCGGGGCGCTCGGCCACCGCCTGCAACAACCACTGCGCTTCGCGCTCGGGGTTACGCACCACGTCTTCGGCTTGCGCATCCAGCCATTCCAGCAACTGCGCAGCGGGCACCGGCGCCGGCTCGCCTGCCGGTGTGGTCTCGATGCGCACGGCCAAGCTGTCAAGCAATTGCGTCGCGCCACGGTCCTGCCGCAACTTGGGCAGGTGCGCACGCGCCAGCGCCAGATGCCGGCGCGCGGTCCACACCGCACCGCGCTGCAATGCCAGCTCGATCGCCATCTCGGCAGAGTCGATCAGGATGCGATGCGCACCGACCTGCGCGTAATGATCCAGCATTACCTGCAGGCGGCTGCCCAGATCCCAGGTATTGCGCTCCGGCGAGCGCGACACCAAGACCACCACCGCACGCAACCAGTGCAAGCGGTAGCGCGGCGCCACATCACGCCATGGCAGAAAGGCTTCCAGCGCTTGCTCATCGCGATGCAACAGCGCCAAGGCGCGGGCTTTCTGCAAGCGTCGCGGCTGACTGCAGTTGGCCCACTCCGCCCCTTCGCGCGCGGCCTCGCGTTCGCGCTGTTCGATCAGCGCCAGCGCCTCTTCTGCACGGCCGAGCGAGAGCAGGATCGAGATGCGCATGTCCGGCACGCCGTCGTAGATCTGCCCGCCGTGCGCAAGGATGGTCTGCGACTGCTCTTCCAGATAACTCAGCGCCGCCTCGCCGCGCCCATCGTCGAGCAAGGCGTCGGCTTTTTCGCAGCTCAGACACTGGTAGCACGACCAACTCGGGTCGATGCGGCCCAGCGTTTCTTCGCAGACTTCGATGCGCTCTTCCACCCAGCCCGGCCCATCGATATTGGCGTAGCACGCGGCCAGATCCTGGGTCACGCACACCGACTGCGGGCACTCCACCGCATCGGCACGATGTGCGCGCTCAAACAACGTCACTGCATCGCTCAACGCGCGCTCGCCCTCGCACAGATTGCCGACCCGGTTGCGCATTTCCCAATGCCCGACGAACACCTCCAACCACGGATTGGCCAGCGTCTTGCCCAGCGCACGCGCCTCGGGCAAGAGCGCTTCGGCGCGTTCGATCTGCAGATCGCAGATATGGTCGGTCAGGCGCGTCAGCAGCTGCGCATTTTGCGGCTGCCCGGCTTCGCCCAGATCGTCCTGCAGCTTTTCAACCCAGTTCCAGATTTCCATCCTGTTGCTCCTTCGATGCGGCGCTCAGCGCGCCAGCAGTTGGGTCACGGCCTCGGCAAGATCGCCGAAGGCCCGGTTCAAATCCGATCCGCCCGATGCGCCGGTACCGGGCTGCGGCTGGGTGCGCCCCTGCGCCGACACGATCACCTTGAGCGAGCGCAGCAGACGCGCCGCCACCGCCGCCTGCGGATTGCCGGCGCGCTGCGCTGCGAGCAATGCCTGCAGCGCCGGGTTGTCGAGATTCAGATACAGCCGCTGGGTCTGGCGCGCTTCGATTCCTGCAGTGAACTGGCGGGCCAGCCGCAGCGCAGCGGTGGACACGCGCTTGTCGTTCTCGTCCTGTTCCAGGCGGCGTTTCAGTTCGGCCTCGCGGTCGGGCACCACCACCAACGGCAATGCTTCCGGGCTGAAACGCGCCGGCACCAATGCTTCGCCATCGCCCAGATGCTGTTCCAGCCAGGCCAGTTCGTCGGCCGGCAAGCTGTTGTCCAGTTGGAACAGTTGCCGGTTGCCCTGCTCGGTGCCCAGCTCGACCAGGCGCACGCCCTTGGCCTGCGCCCAACGCCGCAGAAACGGCACCACCGCATAGCGGTTTCCATAGGCCACCGGCACGCCCATCGCGCGGAACAGCATCTCTTCGAAGCCGCTGTCGCTGTCCAGAATCACGTGTACCGCACCACGCGCCGGCAACTGCTGCGCCGGCAGATCGCCTTGCGACGTCGGTACCCGCACGTGTTCCAGCAGCAACTCGAACAAACGCTCATCGCACAACGCCGCGCCCAGCAAGGCCTCGTTATGGCGCAGCAGAATGCGCCGCCAGGCTTCCGGCTGCTGACGCGCCACATCGGCCAGACCTTGCACCAGCGCTTCGGACAGCGCGTGCTGCACCGCCGTGTACGTGGAGTCGCGCTGCAGATCCTCGCGGCTGGCGGTGGGCGTGAGCCGATTGGATTCGATCACCCCGCCGATAAACCCCGCCCACGGCGGCAGTAGCTCGCGCGCGTTGTCGTCCAGCAACATGCCGCGCAGGAACACCGACAGATTGCGGTTGTCGCTGGTGCCATAGGTCGCCCCGTCCTGCACCCACAACAGGCCAACCGCATCGCTGCCCTCCTCCGTGCGCACCGGCATGCAGCACAGCGGTTCGAAGTTGCGCTCGAAGCGCGCGGCAAATTCGCGTTGACGGCGCCAGGCCTGCACCGGATGCAACGGCACCGCATCGTGCATGCGCCACGGCGGCGGCTCGGGATTGATCGCCTGCGCATCGCCACCGATCCAGATCGGCTCGCGCAACAGTGCGCAATAGCGCGACAGGATCTCGCGCAACCGGCCTTCCTGGGCCAGCGACAGATAGTCGTCATGCAGCTCCAGCACCACTTCGGTGCCGACCTGCGCGCGCGCCGGGATCGGGCTGACCGTGTATTGCTCGGCATTGCTGGAGATGTAGCAATGCCCCAGCGTGGGCGTCTGGTAGGAGGTGGTGCGCACGGTGACGCGGCGCGCCAGCACGAAGGCCGACAGAAACCCCAGCCCGAACATGCCGATCAAGCCGCTGTCTTCGTGCCCGCCCTGACGCAACCCGCGGGTGTAGCCCACGCCCACGGTGGCCAGATAATCGTGGATTTCCTGCTGGGTCAGACCCGCGCCGGTGTCGATGATGCGCACGATGCCCTGGGCCGCATCGGCGTGCACTTCGATGCGCGATTCGCCTTGCCAGCCGGGTTGTTCCAGGCGGCGGCGCAGGATCGAGTCGTGCGCGTTCTGCACCAGCTCGCGTAGCGCGACCACCGGTGTGGAGTACAGATGCTTGCTGAGGACGGACATCAGTCCGTTGAGATCCACGCCTGCACGGCGGATCTGAGAGGCGTCCGTCGCCTCGGAGGTGTGATCTTGCATGATCGTTCGTCGTTTCCTTGGCGGGCACGCCCATCCTCGGACGCGCCTTCCTGGGTGGCAGTGCGAGCCGGAAAGGATAGCCGCAAGCCACCTCGCACGCACGCGCGCCTCACGTTGGTTCCTTCCACCGCGTGGCGAACGGCCAGCGCCGCTGCATCACCCACCGGAAAACGACGCGCCACGGCCTGCATCAACGCACGGCCGTGGCACGAGGAACATTACCGCTGCAGGGTTTCCATCGGTGCCTCGTTGAAATGCTGGCGGTAGCCCTTGGCCAGCGCCGAGCGACTGCCCACGCCCCACCGGCTGGCCGCCTGCAGCACGCTGCCGCAGCCGCCTTCGGCCAGCAATTCGTCGCGGATGCCCTGCATCCGGTAACGACGCAGCACCTGGGTCGGCGACAAGCCGGTGGCGGACTTGAACGCCTGCTGCAACGCGCGCCCGGTCACCCCGATCTGCGCGGCCACTTCGTTGATCGACAGATCCGAGCGGTGCGCATTGGTGATCATGTAGGTGTAAGCGCGCCGGTACTTGGCCGGCAGACGCGCCGAGATGTCGTCGCTCACATGCGCCGGGGTGCCGCTTTCCAGCAAGCGCGGCGCCTGCACTTCGCTGCGCAGGCATTGCACCGCGCCCAGTGCGTAGCGGTTGTACAGCAACAACGCCTGCTCGGTCTTGCCCAACGCCTGGCTGATCTTGGCCTGGCAATACTCGAACTCCAGATTCCAGCGCGGTGCGTGGTGCCGGCCGGCACCGGCCAGCGCACGCTCGGCAAGATCCGCACGCCCTACCGCCAACGCGGCCAGCGCCAGTTCCACCTGCGCGTCCTGGCGGGCGCACGGCGGGCAACCGGTAGCCGCTGCCGGCAACGCATCGATCTGCGCATCGAAGCCGAAGGTATCGCCACCGGCAATCCGCAGCAGGTTGCGTACATGCCGCATGCGCTGGGCGAGCACCGGCATGCTCTCGGCAAGATCGGCGATGCAGGCACGCAACTCGCTGGGCTCGAAGGCATGCGCCGCATCTTCCTGACGCAGCGTGGCCTGCCAGAACACGTGATCGCCCATGCGATCGGAGCGGCGGATACGCAGCTGCGCAATCATGTCCAGACGCAGCGCGGTGGCGATCCGCAGCCATTCCGTCGCGCCGCTCTCCAGTTCCGAAAGCACTTCGTTTGCGCGTTCCAGCGTCTGCAGCGCCAGCGTGCTCTGGCCCAGATGGAAATGCGTCAACGCCTTGCCCAGCAGACTCTCGCCGCACAGGCAGGCCGGCGTCTCGCGGTCCATCGCCAGTTGCGCAAAACAATTCAACGCCGCACTCAGCCGGCGCTGGCTCAGCATCAGCCAGGCGGTGTTGCGGCACGACAACAGCCGCAGCTGCCGTTGATGCCCACGCATCGCCTTCAATGCATGCCGATACGCGTCTTCGGCCTCTTCTTGATATTCAAGGATCAGCAGCGCGTCGCCACTGGCGCCGAGCAGGCTGACCTCGTCGTCGAGGTCCTCCGAGGCGGCCTGACCGTCCCGGCGTTGTTGGAGATGTTGCAGACCCTGCGGCCAGGCACCAATCAGCATCCTGCTTGTATAGGTAGGAAGACGGTCTGCGTACGACAACGCAGAGATCGCTGCGAGGTAAGTGGAAAGGATCATGCCGGGCTCTCTCTTAGGGGGATGAGCAAAAAACAACAAATACGCCGGTCTTTCTGGCGTAGAGGATTGTATGCAGCGGATCCAATGGAATTTCTCATTTAGAAGCACTTAGAAAATCAAAAATTCTCACTCTGTCTCGTCGCGGATGCATCACGCATTGGGCATAGCAGCGCAGCTTTTGGCATCAGGCAGGCGCGCGTCATACATAGGACATTGCGCGTCATGCAACTGCAGATTCAAGACATCGCCGCCTGCAACGCGGCTTTGGAAATACCAAAACATCTTCGAATATGCAGCTTCCACGTGCATTGGCCGTTGTCGAGGCATGTCGTGGCGATGACTGCACGTAAGTGTCCTGCAGCGCGTGACGCAGACGCTGCGAACAGATGCTGAGGCGATCGACCACGCCGACACATCTTTTAGATATTCCGTGGGCACTACCACACTGTGTGAATCGCAATAGCTTGGTATAGACCTCCCCAATCGGGTTGCATGCTTCAACACACCTGGTTATCTCGCAGATACCCACTCGCGCCCATACGCTGCAGTAGTGTCGGAATTTCGTTATTTCAGCCGCCATATGGCTCAAATGTAAGCGCGCCGTTACGCCTATATGAGCGCACGCTAAAGCGACGGCACGCAAAACCGAAGAAAAGTACGCGGCAGTGAAACTTTCTCCCTTCGCAATGGTACATACCATTCGTCCGGCCTCGGTCGGGCTCCCTTGGCAGCTCAATGGTATGGCGATGCAATTATCTAAACACGTGGGTTTTGTATTTGCCCCGTCGGCACGTAACAGGCATCCGACATACGAGTGGTACAGCTGCCGACATGGGAAGGCTGGCTGATGTACGCCAACGCTTCCGGCAAGCATGGGGCAGCGTTCCTGCTGACGCAGGACCCACGCCTGGCATCGCAGGTCAACGCCAGTCTTGCACCGCTTGCACCGAGTTTTACGGTGTTTTCCGACGAACTCGAACTCCTGCGCTCGCTGCGGCATTCACCTTGCGAGTTGCTGCTGTTCGATGCCACCTGCGTTGCATCCGACGATAGTTCGCTGCTGGCCTGGCAGCGCTGCCATAGCGGACATCCCACGCCATTGATCGTGCTGGGGCGTTTCGATTGTGCCAACGACATCCTGGCCTGGTATCGCGCCGGTGCACAGGACGTGCTCGCGCTCCCGTTCAATTCTCACGAGCTGCATGTGCGTGCAGCCTTGGCGATCTCGCCGGTGGCGCAGGCGTGCCCGGAGATTCAGCAGCTCAGCGTTGGTCCATACCAGTTGATCCGCGACGAAAACACCGTGTATCTGCATGGCAAGCCGATCGTGCTGACCGCTCGCGAGTTCTCGATTGCCTGGCTGTTGTTCTCCAGCCCCGGCGTGTGTTTCCGCCGCTGCCAGTTGGCCAAGGCCGTGTGGGGCAGCCATACCGAATTTACCGATCGCACCATGGAGCAGCACATCTACAAGCTGCGCAAGAAATTGCAGCTGTGCAATCACAGCGGCGCGGTGCGCATCAGAACCGTCTACTCGCATGGCTACAAGCTGGAACTGGCATTGCAGGACGCAGATGCGTCGACCCCGAGCAAGGTCACACCGCAGAACGCGGCAAGCCACGCTGCGGCATGTTGATCCACACGTTTACTGGCGCAGCGCTTGCCGGTACAAGGTCTATTTCAAGATAGTCCATCGAACAAATCGCTTGATGCAATGGTGCGGCTGCATCCGCTGCACGCAGCAACGTGCGTCTCCCGGCTGACGATGCGCCAGGTCCCCCGAGCGCGGCAACACTCCTACAGCGCGGCAACTGTCCAATGTGCGCGATGCAGCGCCGCCAGGCATTGCACTACGCTCCTCGTGCAACAACGGCACAGTGCAAGCCTGAGTCAACGCGGCGATACCAGCGCGCTCCAGTCGGCGCGGCAGTTCGCAAAGCCGGCTTGCACAAACGACAACGGCGCAGGGAATCCCTGCGCCGTTGTTCGATCGATCGATGCGGCCGGTTAGTGCTTGGGACTTTCACCGTACTCGTTCGGGCCCGGCGTGCCGTCCAGGCACATGAAGACCAGCAGGACGATCGCACCCACGTAAGGCACCAGGCTGATCAGATAAAACCAGCCGGACTTGCCCTGGTCGTGCAGACGACGCACGGTCACCGCAATGCCCGGCACGATCATTGCCAGGCCGAAGATCATGATGATGGCAAACACCACCCACGCCAGCGGACCCGGGCCGTTGTCGCCGCCACCTATCGCTGCCGCGACGCCGAAAATACCGCCCAATACCAGCAGGATGATCATCTGCAGCAGCATGAACATCCAGTATTCCTTGCGGCGCGAGCGACCGGTGAAGTCGGCATAACGCTTGAGCGGCAGCAACATCCATTCCATTGTGATTCTCCAGGTAAGAGCGGTAAGCGGTGTCTGTGATCCGGTGCACAGTGCAACGGGCCGCGCATGTTGCCATAGCGACACTCTTTCTGAAAACGCTTTCTCGACAATCAAATGCAAATACAGACGCCTATCCGACAGACGGTTTGCGGCGTTCACTCGCAGTGGATAGGCGCGATCCAGGCACCAGACCACGCTGCTGGCTGCGGTCTTGCATCCAATGCGCCGCAGCAGGAGCTGGTCATGCGCCTTCCTGCCATGTTTTTCGACGATGACTGCGGCTAGGCGCCGGCTCCGGTGAGCCGATCGTCAGGGGGCAGCCAATCACTCACTGACGGTCGGCCGGCAGCAGCCGGGACGATCGCAACATGCAGCTGCCCGACATGGTCGAGGCGACGCTGCTCGCCACGTTCGACACTGCCAAGCGCGCCGCACTCAGCGTTCGCCCCGCTCTGCTTCGCACACAGCTCACTCAGCCGCCGCTTCCAAGGCCTGGCTCAGCCGCTCCACCGCGACGATTTCCATGCCCTTGATGCTGGTGGTCTTGGGCGCATTGGCCTTGGGCACGATCGCGCGCTTGAAGCCATGCGTGGCGGCTTCTTTCAGGCGGTCCTCGCCATTGGGCACCGGGCGGATCTCGCCGGACAACCCCACCTCGCCAAAGGCAATCGTCTTGTCGGCCAACGGCCGGTCGCGCAACGAGGACAACACCGCCAGCAGCACCGGCAGATCGGCCGCCGTTTCCTGCACGCGGATGCCGCCGACCACGTTGACGAATACGTCCTGATCGCCCACCACGATGCCACCATGGCGATGCAGTACCGCCAGCAGCATCGCCAACCGGTTCTGTTCCAACCCCACCGCGACCCGACGCGGATTGGACAACGGCGAGGCATCCACCAGCGCCTGCACCTCCACCATCAGCGGCCGGGTACCTTCGCGGGTGACCATCACGCAACTGCCGGGCTGCTGGGTGCTACCGCCGGACAGGAAAATCGCCGACGGGTTGGAGACCTCCTTGAGGCCCTTCTCGCCCATCGCGAACACGCCCAGCTCGTTGACCGCACCGAAGCGGTTCTTGAAGGCGCGCAACAAGCGAAACCGGCTGCCACTCTCGCCTTCGAAATACAGCACCGCATCGACCATGTGCTCGAGCACGCGCGGCCCGGCAATGCCGCCTTCCTTGGTCACATGGCCGACCAGGAACACGGCGGTTCCGGTCTCCTTGGCATAGCGCACCAGCCGCGCCGCGCTCTCGCGTACCTGGCTCACCGAGCCTGGCGCTGCGGTCAGCGATTCGGTCCACAAGGTCTGTACCGAATCGGCCACGATCAACTTCGGCCGCGCCACGCTGGCGTGCTGCAGAATGTTTTCGATGCCGGTTTCGGCCAACGCATTCAAGCCTTCCAACGGCAGATCCAGGCGCACCGCACGTCCTGCGACCTGGGCCAGCGATTCCTCGCCGGTCACGTACAACACCGGCAATGTGCTGGCCATGCTGGCCAACGCCTGCAGCAACAACGTCGACTTGCCGATACCGGGGTCGCCACCGATCAACACCACCGCACCTTCGACCAGACCGCCGCCCAGCACCCGATCGAACTCGCCGATGCCGGTGGACACGCGCGCCTGCTCGGATTGGCGCACGTCCTTGAGCGCGGTGATCTTGGGCGCCTCGGTCTTGCCCGACCAACCGGTGCGGCGCGAGGCCGCCGGCGATGCCTTGCCGCCGGGCGTTGCGCTTTCGAGCACGATTTCGCTGAGCGTATTCCACACGCCGCACTCGGTGCATTGCCCCTGCCACTTGTTGTACTCGGCGCCGCACTCGCCGCAGACATAGGCTATTTTTGCCTTCGCCATCGTCAGTTAGCCAATCGTTTCTGGAGCGACAGCATAGTCGCCGCCGGTCTCAGGAGGCGCGACGCTGGATCGGGAATCGGGAATCGGGAATCGGCCAAACTGACGCGCTGTTGGATTGCGTGCAACTGGAAATTTCAACAACGACGCTCTACGTGGGAGGCATCGACGAGGCCGGCCACTTGGCTAGTGCACTGTCTTTATATCGATCAGTCGGCTGCGGCAGCGACGAAGATCGATCTCCGAAGCTGCATGAGCGATCGCAACCGACCATGCAGCTCCAGATCCTGCCATTGCCCGCTCGAACAGCTCCGAGCGGGCAGCGCCCATCAACGCGCCTTGTACAACTCGCTCAAGCGATCCGGCTTGCCGGCAATGCGCTCCAGATGCGGATACAGCAAGCCGCCGTGGTAATCGATGCGCACGGTGTCGTAGCGGTCCAGGCGCTTGACCAGCAGTTCGATCGGCGCGTTGGTGCCCTTGGCCGCCTTGATCGCGTCCTTGATCACCTCACTGCTGAAGGCGCGGCCGTTGACCGCCACGATGGTGTTGCCGGCGATCAGGCCGGCATTGAAGGCCGGGCCGTCCCACAGCACATCGCCGATATCGCCAGAGGCTTTCAGGGACACGCCAAGCGAATAGGTCAGGCTGGCGTCCTTGTCGTCGCTCTCGTCGGCCTTGGTGGCCAGATTCGGCTCCTCGTTATAGACCAGCTTCCAGCCGTTGGCTTCGATGCCAGCGTTCAACGAGCCATGCCCGTCCATGCGGCTGCGCAACAGGCTCGCCCAATCGTAGGCGGCCACGCCGTTGAGCGTGGCGACGATGTCGTCGAAGGTGTACGGGTTGACGTCCCAATCGCCGTTCTTCATGCCGAAGAAGGCCTTGCCGAAATCGTCGATGGAGCGCTTGTTGTTGGTCAGCGCGCGCAGCTTGCTGTCCACCTCCAGCCACATCATCTGGCCGCCGGAATAGTAGTCCTCGCTCATCTGGTAGCTGCGGTACGCCTTGGGCCGGCGCATCGACATGGTCGGGTCGTTGGTGGTGTCCTGCACGGTGCGCCAGGCCATGCCGGGGCGACCGCGCTCGTAGGTCGCCGCCACGCCGGCCAGCATCTCGCGCGCCTGATCCTGCGTCCATAAGCCCGAACGCGCAGCCATCACTTCGCCCCAGAACTGGGTCTGGCCTTCGTACAGCCACAGCAGGCTGTCGCCCATCGGCACGTTGAAATTGGGCGTGGCCAGATCCACGCCACGGCGGTACTTGCCGTTCCACGAATGATTGAACTCATGCGCGAGCAGGTCGCGCCCGGTCCAGCTCTTGTCCCACTCGGTGAAATACGTCGGCACGCCGCTGTTTTCGCTGGAGCGATGGTGCTCCAGGCCGATGCCGCCCAGCTTCTTGGTCAGCGCCAGCAGGAATTCGTAGTGATCGAAATGCCGCGCGCCGTACAGCTTGTCCATCTGCTGCACCAGCGCCGCATGCGCCTTGATCTGCTCGGGCTTGGCGTCCAGCGACTTGGCTTCGTCGGCAAAGACGTTGAGGTAGACCGGCTGCTTGCCGCCGCTCAGCTCCACGCGCTTGTAGTACTTGCCGGCGAACATCGGCGAGTCGACCAGGTCGTCGAAGTCGATCGGCTTGAAGGTCACCGTGTCGCCCACCCGGCTCTGGGTTTCCAGCGCGGTCGCGTAGTCCCAGCCCTTGGGCAAGGTCACACTGGCCTGCGTCTTGATGTTGCGTGCGAAGACGCCGGCCGGATACAGCGCGGCGGTGTTCCACTGCAGATTGAGCATCTCCGGGGTCATCATCACCCGGCCCTGGTTGGGGGTCTGCGGCGAGAGAAACGTGAACTCGGCCACCAGCTCGGTGGCGCCCTGCGGCACATCCACAGTGAAGGCGTAGACGTCGAACTGGTCGCGCTTCCACGGCACCACCTTGCCATCGACCTTGATCACCAGACCGGCAAGTTTGTCGATCGGCCCGGTCGGCGAGTGGTTGCCGGGAATCCACTGCGGATACAGCAGCGTCATCGGGCCCGGCTTGGCCGGCATGGTGGTCTTGACCTTGAAGATGCGGTGCGCCAGATCGGTGGCGTCGACGTCGATTTTCAAGGTGCCTTCGAACGGCACGTCCTGCGGTGGCGCGGTTTGTGCGGCGGCAGGCAACGAGAGCGCCGCCAGCAGCGACAAGGACAGGACGGTGGGGATCTTCATTGCAACTCCGCGGTGACCTGGAAACAGGCAAGCCCACGATGCTAAGCGTCCGCCAGCACTTCCCCGTATGCCATTGGTCATGCCACAGGCGAATTCATGCGCAAAAAAAAAGCCGCCAATGACTTGGCGGCCTTCTTTGCTCACGCCTGCTTTCATCCAGCAGACTTCGCTCCGGCGTGCCTCAAGCAGGCACTGCGCCGTCTCAATGCATCATGTTGACGTTCATGTTGTGCAGCACCCACAGCGAACCGACGATCACGATGCCGATGATCAGCAGCGAGAACAGACCCACCTGCACGTTGGAACGCTGCTCGGGCGAGCGGTCCATATGCAGGAAGTACACCATGTGCACCAGCATCTGCACGGCGGCCATCAGCGAGATCACGATAACGGTGACGCCCTTGGAGAACGCCCCGCTCATCACCATCGCAAACGGGATGACGGTCAGGATCACGGCCATCACAAAGCCGATCAGATAGGACTTCAGGCCGCCGGCATGTGCATCGGCGGCGGTTTCATGCGCGTGGTGATTGGCCATTACAGCGCTCCCAGCAGATAGACGACGGTGAACACACCGATCCAGATGATGTCCAGGAAATGCCAGAACAGGCTCAGGCAGGCAAGACGCGTGCTGTTGCGCGGGGTCAGGCCGTTCTTGGAGATCTGGATCACCAGCACTGCCATCCACAACAGACCGGAGGCCACGTGCAACCCATGCGTGCCCACCAGGGTGAAGAAGGCCGACAGGAACGCGCTGCGTCCCGGGCCGGCACCTTCGTGGATCAGGTGGTTGAACTCCCACACTTCCATGCACAGAAAGCCGATACCCAACAGCGCGGTGACGCCCAACCAGGCGTACAGCCCGGTCATGTTGCGCTTGTGCGCGGAGATCATCGCAACGCCGAAGCTCAAGCTGCTGAACAACAGCAGGAAGGTTTCCACCAGCACGAACTTCAGGTCGAACAGCTCCTTGGCGGTCGGCCCATCCACCGTGGCGCCCGAGAGCACCGCATAGGTGGCGAACAGACCGGCGAACAGCAGGCAGTCGCTCATCAGGTAGACCCAGAACCCGAAGACGGTGTTGCCACCGGCGTCGTGATGTTCGTGGTCGTCGTGGCCGCCCGCGTGGGCGGCGTGGTCAAGCGTGGTCGAGGAAGACATGGTCATACCACCTTCGCGGCCTGCGCCGCCTGTTGCTGTTCGAGCAGGGCAAAGCGCGCGTTTTCGATGCGCTCCACTTCGTCGGCCGGTACCCAGTAATCGATGTCGTCATCGAAGGTGCGCACGATGAAGCTGCCGATCATGCCGACCAGGCCAAGGATGGCCAGCCACCAGATGTGCCAGATCAGACCGAAGCCCATCAGCACGCTGAAGGCGCCGATATACACGCCTGCACCGGTGTTGCGCGGCATGTGGATGGCCTCGTACTTGGACGGACGCACCCAGCCCTTGCCGTTCTGCTTGTCGGCCCAGAACTGATCGCGGTCGTCGATGTGCGGCAGCACGGCGAAGTTGTAGAACGGCGGCGGCGACGAGGTTGCCCACTCCAGCGTACGGCCATCCCACGGATCGCCCGTGTAATCCATGTGCTCCTTACGCTTCCAGACGCTGTAACCGATCTGCACCAGATTCAGGAAGATACCCATGCCGATGATCGCAGCACCCACCGCGGCCACGTACAGCCACGGCGCCCACTCGGGGTGGTTGTAGGTGTTCATGCGACGGGTCATGCCCATGAAGCCGAGCACGTACAGCGGCATGAAGGCCACGAAGAAACCGATGATCCAGCACCAGAACGAGGCCTTGCCGATCTTCTCGTTGAGCTTGAAGCCGAACGCCTTCGGGAACCAGTAGGTCAGACCGGCCAGGTACCCGAACACCACGCCGCCGATGATCACGTTATGGAAATGCGCGATCAGGAACAGGCTGTTGTGCAGCACGAAGTCCACGGCCGGAATCGCCAGCATCACGCCGGTCATGCCGCCGATGGTGAAGGTGATGATGAAGCCGATCGTCCACAGCACCGGCGAGGTCATGTGCACGCGACCGCGGAACATGGTGAACAGCCAGTTGAAGATTTTCACGCCGGTCGGGATCGAGATGATCATCGTCGTGATGCCGAAGAAGGCATTGACGTTGGCACCCGAGCCCATGGTGAAGAAGTGATGCAACCACACCACGAACGACAGCACGCCGATGCACGAGGTGGCGTAAACCATCGAGGTGTAGCCGAACAACCGCTTGCGGCTATAGGTGGCAATCAACTCGGAGAAGATGCCGAACGCCGGCAGGATCAGGATATAGACTTCCGGGTGACCCCAGATCCAGATCAGGTTGACGTACATCATGGCGTTGCCGCCACCGTCGTTGGTGAAGAAGTGCGTGCCCAGGTAACGGTCGGCACCCAGCAACGCCAGCGCCACGGTCAGGATCGGGAACGCAGCGATGATCAGGATGTTGGTGATCAGCGCGGTCCAGGTGAAGATCGGCATGCGCATCAGGGTCATGCCCGGCGCGCGCATCCGCATGATCGTCACGAAGAAGTTGATGCCGGTCAGCAACGTGCCTAAGCCAGACACCTGCAACGCCCAGATGTAGTAATCGACACCGACCCCTGGACTGTATTCCAGCCCCGACAACGGCGGATAGGCCAGCCAACCGGTCTGCGCGAATTCGCCGACACCCAGCGAGATGTTGATCAGCGCCGCACCGGCCACGAACAGCCAGAAGCTCAGCGAGTTCAGGAACGGGAACGCGACGTCGCGGGCACCGATCTGCAGCGGCACGATCAGGTTCAACAGGCCGGTCATGAACGGCATGGCCATGAAGAAGATCATGATCACGCCGTGCGCGGTAAAGATCTGGTCGTAGTGATGTGGCGGCAGCACACCTTCGCCACCGTTACCCGCCAACGCCTGCTGGGCACGCATCATCGCCGCATCGGCGAAGCCGCGCAGCAACATGACCAGCGCCACGATGATGTACATCACACCGATGCGCTTGTGATCCACCGAGGTGAACCACTCGTTCCACAGGTAGCCCCACAGCTTGTACTTGGTGATGGCACCCGCGATGAGCAGGCCGAGCAGGCCGGCGCCACCGAGAGCGACCATGATGATCGGCTCGTGGTACGGAACCGCCTCGATCGTAAGTTTGCCTAGCATCACTTGTCTCCAGAAGTGCACATGGCAACCGGCTCTGCAGCCGGTGCCTGATGGTCGCCGTGGCCTTTGCTATGGCCCGGACCATTCATGTATTTGTCGACCAGCGAGCGGAACATGCCGTCCTGCACCGACGAGTAGTAGGTGACCGGATACTGTTCTTTATCGTTGCGATTGGCCGCCAGCACCTGGTACTCGGCAGCGTTCAACGCAGTCGGCGATGCCTTGACCTTGGCCACCCATGCATCGAAGCCGGCCTGATCGGTGGCATGCGCCTTGAAGCTCATCTTCGAGAAACCGTGACCGCTGTAGTTGGTCGACAGGCCGAAGTAGTCGCCCGGCTCATTGGCCACCAGATGCAGCTTGGTTTCCATGCCGGCCATCGCGTAGATCATCGTGCCCAGGTGCGGGATGAAGAACGAATTCATCACCGTGTCGGAGGTGATCTTGAAGTTCAGCGGCGTGTGCACCGGGAAGGCGATTTCGTTGACCGTGGCGATGTTCTGGTCCGGGTAGATGAACATCCACTTCCAGTCCAGCGACACCGCTTCGATATTGAGCGGCTTGACGTCCGAATCCAGCGGCCGGTAAGGGTCCAGCGCATGCGACGAACGCCAGGTCAGCACGGCCAGCACCAGGATGATCACGCACGGGATCGACCACACCACCACTTCGATCGCGGTCGAGTGCGACCAGTCCGGCTCGTAGCGCGCCTTCGTGTTGGACGCGCGATATTTCCACGCGAACGCGATCGTCATCACGATCACCGGGATGACCACGATCAGCATCAGCACCACCGAGGTGATCAGCAGCTGCTTCTCGTCGTGGCCGATCTGGCCTTTCGGATTGAGGATGGCCGAGTTGCAGCCTGCCAACAGCAGGAACGGCAACATCAGGCCTGGACGAAGTACACGCCCGAGATGTTTCAACGGAATCATCGGTCGATCCAAGTGCGAAGGAACGCCAGCCCCGTGCGTCGTCTCCATTTCAGGACATGTCCGACGGCGCTCTCCCTGAAGGACGATGGCCGTGCGAACCGAAGACACGAGTTAGCTCCCTAATTTTAGACTTTGCTGCACCTGCACGAAACCCATCGGCAATGATCTGTCGCAATTAATGCGCGCAAAAGTGTGCGACATGTTGTCGCAGCGCAGCGCAAGGCGGAAAAGATGCAGGTGCGGCCATCGATTGCGGCCTGCGTGATGTGCGGCGTATATGGCAGCACGTGCGCCGAGCTGCGTGCACCGGTCCAAAACGCAACTGGGCCGACCAATGGCCGACCCAGTGTTGAAGCGATGGTGCCGGAAATAGGAATCGAACCTACGACCTACGCATTACGAATGCGCCGCTCTACCAACTGAGCTATTCCGGCGAGCCGTGAATTGTAGGAGCGGAGCCAGCTCCCGGTCAATCGCCGTTAGCGGCGGACTCGGCATGGCGGCGTCGGGCGCTGGGTGCGACTGGCAAAGGTGGGTTGCCTGACAGCGGTGACGCACCAACACCGACCACACCGCCTCGCCGATCACTCAGCCAACGTGCAAGCGCGCATTTTTCAGCTGACCAGGCGCAACCGCAGTTCTTTGGGCAGCGCGAACACCATCGATTCCGGCTCACCCTCCAGCTCGGAGACGCCCGCCGCGCCCAGTTCGCGCAACCGTGCCAGCACGCCATCCACCAGCACCTGCGGCGCCGAAGCGCCAGCGGTCAGGCCGATGTGCTGTTTGCCGACGATCCAGGCCGGGTCGATCTCGCTGGCGTTGTCGATCAGATAGGACTCCACCCCGTCGCGCCGCGCCAGCTCGCTGAGGCGATTGGAATTGGAGCTGTTGGGCGAGCCGACCACCAGCACCAGATCGCATTGGCGCGCGAGATCGCGCACCGCGTCCTGGCGGTTCTGGGTGGCGTAGCAGATATCGTCGTGGCGCGGCCCCTGCATCGCCGGGAAGCGCGCACGCAAGGCCTCGATAATGCCCATGGTGTCGTCCACCGACAGCGTGGTCTGGGTGGTGTAGGCGAGATTTTCGGGCTGGCGGATCTGCAGCGTGGCGACCTGCTCGATGTCTTCGACCAGATAGATCGTGCCCGGGCCGCGCTCGCGGCTCCACTGCCCCATCGTGCCTTCCACTTCCGGATGCCCGGCATGACCGATCAGCACCACGTCGCGGCCGGCCCGGCAATGCCGCGCCACCTCGAAGTGCACCTTGGTCACCAGCGGGCAGGTCGCGTCGAATACCTTGAGCCCACGGCGCTCGGCTTCCTGACGCACCGCCTGCGAGACGCCGTGTGCGCTGAAGATCACCGTAGCGTTGTCGGGCACCTCGTCCAGTTCTTCGACGAACACCGCGCCGCGCTGCTTGAGGTCGTCGACCACAAACCGGTTGTGCACCACTTCATGCCGCACATAGATCGGCGCGCCCAGCGTCTCGATCGCGCGCTTGACGATCTCGATCGCACGGTCGACACCGGCACAAAAACCACGGGGATTGGCGAGCAGGACATCCATGACGGGCATTCTACGGGAATGGGGAATGGGGAATCGGACCGAGCGGCGCCGGCCCGCAAGAACTTCAGCGTCGATTCCTACTTCCGGATCCCCGACTCTGGCTTCCCGGACTTGTCGAACAGACCGAACACCGCGATCCCGATGGCGCCGCCCACGATCGCCGAGTCGGCGATGTTGAACGCAGGCCAGGTGTGGCTGCCGATGTACCACTGGATGAAATCGACCACGTGGCCGTGCATCAGCCGGTCGATCACATTGCCGATCGCCCCGCCGATCACCAGCGCATACGGCAGCGCGCTGCGCCACTGCCCGCGCGCGGTGCGCGACAGCCAGAACGCCAACAGCCCGCTGATACCCACCGCCAATGCGGTGAAGAACCACAACTGCCAGCCGCCGGCATCGCTCAGAAAGCTGAAGGCCGCGCCGGTGTTGTAGGTGCGGTACCAGTTCCAGAAGCCGTCGATCACCGGCACGGCGGTGTACTCGGGCAGGCTGGACAGCACCCAGGCCTTGCTCCACTGGTCCAGCCCGACCACCAGCGCCGACAACAGCAACCAGATCAGGGCGGAGGGTTTGGGTCGTTGACTCATGTCGAAGGGTCGCAGTTGAGGGTGGCTTCTCCGACGCCGGAGAAGACGCCTGGATGGCGTTGGAGATGGCGAAAGCCAAAGAACGATGGCGGACGCCGGATGACAGGCAGGCAAGGATGGCATGCAGGCGTCCGCCAGCTGCCCTGCCCGGCTTTGTCGCATGCGCCGCGCTTCAGCAAGCGAGCGCAGCCCGTTTCAACCAAAGACATCGGCAACGTGTAGCGGAATCTTCCGCCACACGCTGCCGGCGATGCCCTGCATCAGAACCAGCGACGCTGCTCGCCCGGGCCTTCGATATTGCTGACGCAACGGCTGCACAGGTCCGGGTGACGCGGGTCGCTGCCCACGCTGGCCTGGTGGTGCCAGCAGCGCACGCATTTGGCCTTGGTGGTCGGCTGCGCACTGACGAAGATGTCATCGGTACTGGCCGCGGTGACGGTGACATCGCCACTGATGAACAGGAAACGCAGTTCTTCGGCCAGCGGCTGCCAGCGCGCAGCGGTCTGCGCATCGACGGCGACAGTGATTTCCGCTTCCAGCGCCGCGCCGATCGCGCCGTTGGCACGCATCGGCTCCAGCACCTTGGCCACCTGCTCACGCAAGGCCAGCAATTTGTCGAAGTCCGCACTGGTCAGTGCAGCATCGGCCGGCAACGGCGCCAGACCGTCGTACCAGGTGGCGAACAACACGTTGTCGGTGTGCTTGCCCGGCAGATAGCCCCACAGTTCTTCGGCGGTGAAGCTCAGCACCGGCGCGATCCAGCGCACGAACGCCTCGGCCACGTGATACATCGCGCTCTGCGCCGAACGGCGGCCGCGTGCATCTTCGGCCATCGTGTACAGGCGGTCCTTGGTCACGTCCAGATACAGCGAGCCCAGATCCACGCTGCAGAAATTCAGCAGCGCCTGCACGATCTCGGCGAAGTCGTAGCGCGCATACGCAGCGACGATCTTTTCCTGCAGCTCGTGCGCGCGATGCACGATCCAGCGGTCCAGCAGCACCATGTCGTCCAGCGCCACCAGATGCTGCAGCGGGTCGAAGCCATGCAGATTGCCGAGCAAAAAGCGCGCGGTATTGCGCAGGCGGCGATACGCATCGGCGTTGCGCTTGAGGATCTCCTGCGACAGCGACATCTCGTTGCTGTAATCGGCCGAGGCGATCCACAGGCGCAGGATGTCCGCGCCCAGGGTCTTCATGATGTCCTGCGGCTCGATGCCGTTGCCCAGCGACTTGGACATCTTGCGGCCGTGCTCGTCCACGGTGAAGCCGTGGGTCAGGCACTGCTTGTACGGCGCAGCCTTGTCCATCGCCACGCCGGTCAGCAGCGAGGACTGGAACCAGCCGCGGTGCTGATCGGAGCCTTCCAGGTACAGGTCGGCCGGCTTGGGCAGGCCGCGGTCCACCAGCACTGTTTCGTGCGTCACGCCGGAGTCGAACCACACATCCAGGATGTCGGTGATCTTGTCGTAATCGGCCGCCTCGTCGCCCAGCAGTTCGGCCGCATCCAGCGTGTACCACACGTCCACGCCGCCCAGTTCCACCCGGTCGGCCACCTGGCGCAGCAACTCGGTGCTGCGCGGATGCGGCTCGCCGGTTTCCCGGTGCACGAACAAGGCGATCGGCACGCCCCAGGTGCGCTGGCGCGAGATGGTCCAGTCCGGACGCCCGTCGACCATGCCGGCGATGCGCGCCTGGCCCCAGGACGGATACCAGTGCACGCTTTCGATCGCCTTGAGCGCATCGGCGCGCAGGTTGGCCTGCTCCATCGAGATGAACCACTGCGGCGTGGCGCGGAATGCGATCGGCGTCTTGTGGCGCCAGCAATGCGGGTAGCTATGCTCCATCTTGCTGGCGGCCAGCAACACACCGGTGTCGCGCAACGCCTCGATGATGATGTCGTTGGCCTTCCAGATATGCAGCCCGGCCAGCACGGTGTCGCCCAGCGGCGGCGTCGACGGCAGATACACGCCGCGTCCGTCCACCGGGTTGATCTGCGCGGCGCCGTAGCGCTCCAGCAACCCGTACTGCTTGGAGACCTGATAGTCCTCCTGGCCGTGACCCGGCGCAGTATGTACGGCGCCGGTACCGTCGTCGGCCGACACGTGATCGCCCAGCAGCAGCGGAATCTCGCGCTCGGCATAGAACGGGTGGTTCAGCAGCATCTGCTCCAGTGCAGCGCCCTTGGCATGGCCGTGCACCACCACCGTCTCCACGCCGTAGCGCGACAGTGCCTTACCGGCCAGGGCCTCGGCGATCACCAGCCAGCGCGGCTGGCCGCGGTCGGCCGGCCCTTCGACCAGCACGTAGTCCAGCTCCGCACCCAGGCTCACCGCCAGCGAGGCCGGCAGCGTCCACGGCGTGGTGGTCCAGATCGGCACCGCCACGCCCACGCCCGCCGGCAGGCTGGCGCCGAATGCGGCAGCGACAGCCGCCGGATCACGCGCCGGATAGGCGATATCCACCGTCGGCGACACTTTGTCGGCATATTCGATCTCGGCCTCGGCCAGCGCCGAGCCGCAGTCGAAGCACCAGTGCACCGGCTTGACGCCACGGGTCAGGTGGCCGTTGTCGACTACCTTGGCCAGCGCGCGGATCTCGTTGGCTTCGAAACGGAAATCCAGGGTCTTGTACGGGTTGTCCCAATCGCCGATCACGCCCAGGCGCTTGAAGTCGCGGCGCTGCAGATCGATCTGCTCGGTGGCGTATTCGCGGCACTTCTGGCGAAATTCGGCCGCATCCAGCTTCACGCCGACCTTGCCGTACTTTTTCTCGATCGCGATTTCGATCGGCAGACCGTGGCAGTCCCAGCCCGGGATGTACGGCGCATCGAAGCCAGCCAGATACTTCGACTTGACGATGATGTCCTTGAGGATCTTGTTGACCGCATGGCCCAGATGGATCTGGCCGTTGGCATACGGCGGGCCGTCGTGCAGCACGAACAGCGGGCGCCCTGCCGCGTTGGCGCGCAGTTGCGCATACAGCCCCTCGCGCTCCCAGCGTTCCAGCATCGCCGGCTCGCGCTTGGGCAGGTCGCCGCGCATCGGGAATTCCGTCGCGGGCAGATGGAGCGTGGCTTTGTAGTCTTGGGTCACAGGTCTCTACCGTTGCGCTGCGTGAGGTGATGTACGGGGATGTTGCGAGGGAGTGGCATCGACGGCGTCCGTGTCTGCCAAGCGGCGCGAAGCACTGCCGTGTTGTCCCTCGCTGGAAACACAGACGGAGCGAGCAACGTCCGCATCGGCAGGCAATCGCGAGGGACTCGCCTTGAGCACAGCGCGCGCCTGCTCGGCGTCGCGGTGCATCTGCACGGTCAACGCATCGAGCCCGTCGAACTTTTCTTCGTCGCGCAGCTTGGCGACGAATTCGACCTCGATGTGGCGGCCGTACAAATCGCCCTGAAAATCGAACAGATGCGCTTCCAGCAGCGGCTCCACACCAGCCACTGTCGGCCGCGTGCCGAAGCTCGAGACCGACGGCCACGGCCGCTCGGCCACGCCATGCACCCAGGTTGCATAGATCCCCGACAGCGCCGGCGTGCGCGGAAAGCGCAAGTTGGCAGTGGGGTAGCCCAGCGTGCGGCCGAGCTGCTTGCCGCGCACCACCCGCCCGCCGATGGCATACGGGCGGCCGAGCAGTTCGCCAGCATGCGCAAACTCACCCGTGCCCAGCAGCTCGCGAATGCGCGTGGCCGAAATACGCTCGCCGCGCAGGTGCACCGGGGCGATCTCGCCGGCCGCGAATCCGTACTGCTCGCCGAGTGCACGCAGCAAACCGATATCGCCGCCACGCCGATGACCGAAACGGAACTCCGGGCCGATCCAGACCTCTTTGGCGCGCAGCCGGCCAACCAATGCCAGACGTACGAAATCCTCGGCGCTCATCGCCGACAGGCGGCCGTCGAAACGGATCATGCCCACGCTGTCGGCGCCCAGGCCGTACAGCCCTTCGATCTTGGCGCGGGCCAGGGTTAGTCGCGGCGGCGGCGCAGCCGGGGCAAAAAACTCGCGCGGCAGCGGCTCGAAGCTCACTGCCACTGCCGGCACGCCCAGCGCGCGCGTGCGTCCGACCGCGTGCTGCACCAATGCCCGATGCCCCAGGTGCAGGCCATCGAAGGCGCCGATGCAGACCACGCTTCCGTGCGGGAACAGCGTCCCGCCCTCGACGTCTCTAAACAGCCTGCTCATTGCTAGATCCAAACAGATGCCGGCCTGCCGGCCGACCCTCGCTGATACATAACCTGCAAGTATAGCCGTGCCTGTCAATCCGCATGGGCGCGCTTCCGGAAGCGGGCGGCGCTTGGCAGGCCGCAGTGAACTCTCGGCTGCGTCAAAGCAGAACGCCGCAGAACGCAGCCCACACTGCAGCGCGCTCGTCCCGTTCGGCCAGGCACCTACCCTTCGCGCAGGTGCCGCGGCCGCAGCCCCAGCGCCAGCTGCGCCACCAGATACGTCAGCCCACCGCTGCCGACCAGCACCGCCAGCCAGCCGATGCGATCCCACTTGGCCATCACGGTGAACGAGGGCAACCACCACAGCAGACCCAACAGCACCGCCACCATCGCCGCGCAGGCCAGCAGCAGGCGCAGCGCATAGCCGCCCCAGCCCGGCCGCCGCTGATACACCCCGGATTTGCCCAGCCAGTACCACAGCAAACCCAGATTGAGATAACTCGACAGCGCACTGGCGATGCCCAGCGCCAGATGCAGGCCCGGCTGCTTGCCCAGCGCCTGCATCACGCCCTGCGCCTTGAGCTCGGGCGGCACCATGATCTGGTAGACCACCGCCAGCAGCGCGAAGTTGAACACCATGTTGGCAATCAGCGCCGCCACGCCTGCGCGCACCGGCGTGCGGGTGTCCTGCCGCGCGTAGAACGCCGGCAGCACCACCTTGAGCATGGCGTACGCCGGCAGGCCGAAGCTAAGGCCGTAGACCGACATCGCGGTCATGCGCGTATCGAACGCGGTGAACTGACGGTACTGGAACAAGGTGGCCACCAGCGGTTCGGCCAGCAGCAGCAAGCCGAGCATCGCCGGCATCGAGATCAATAGCGTGGTGCGAAAGCCCCAATCCAGCGCGCCGGAAAACGCGTTGCGGTCGGTCTTGACGTGATGGCGCGCCAGCGCCGGCAGGATCACCGTGCCCAGCGCCACCCCGAACACGCCCAGCGGCAATTCCAGGAAGCGGTCGGCCAGCGACAGCCACGACTGCGAGCCATCGGTCAGCCTGGCGGCGATCACGGTATCCAGCAGCAGGTTGATCTGCGCGATCGATGAGCCGAACAGGGTCGGCACCATCAGAGTCAGTACCTTGCGCACGCCTGGATGGTGCCAGCCCCAGCGCGGCAGGGTCAGCAGGTCGATGCCTTTCAGCGAAGGCAGCTGGAACAGCAACTGCAGCATGCCTGCCGCCAGCACCGCCCAGCCCAGCGCGAGAATCTGTTTTTCCGGAGTGCCGCCCAGCTTCGGCGCCAGCCACACGGCGCCGGCGATCATGCACAGGTTGAGGATCACCGGAGTCAGCGCCGGCATGGCGAACTTCTGGAAACTGTTCAACGCCCCGCCGGCCAGCGCGGTCAGCGAGACGAACAGCAGGAACGGGAAGGTCAGACGAAACAGATCCACCAGCAGGCCATGCTTGGCCGGATCGGTATCCACCCCGCTGGAGAACAGCGTGGCCAGTTGCGGCGCCAAGATCAGCGCCAGTGCGGTGACCAGCAGCAGC
The DNA here is from genome assembly GCF_001423495.1 of Xanthomonas sp. Leaf131. Taxonomy (GTDB): domain Bacteria; phylum Pseudomonadota; class Gammaproteobacteria; order Xanthomonadales; family Xanthomonadaceae; genus Xanthomonas. The sequence goes on from NZ_LMOG01000001.1 coordinate 83,741, forward strand.
ACCCCGCCCAGGGTGCCGGCCACGCGCGCCATCAGCTCGCGCAGATCGGCATGCGGACGGGTCTCCTTGACTTCGGTGAACACCGGCACGAACGCCGTGGCAAAGGAGCCTTCGGCAAACAGCCGGCGCAGGAAATTAGGGACCCGAAAAGCCACCCAGAAGGCATCGGTCACTGCATTGGTCCCGAACGTGGTGGTGATGACCTGGTCACGCACCAGTCCCAACACCCGCGACACCATGGTCATACTGCTGAATGAGAGCAGGCCTCTCAACATGCCGGGCTTGCTCACGCAGCCTCCCTCTTGACATCTGACTTGACGTACATAACTAGGTCCATCATACTTTCGCGCTTGCTTTTTCCACCATACCGATTTTTCAGGAACCCACCACCGTGGCCAATATCAAGTCCGCCAAGAAGCGCGCCAAGCAGACCGTTGTGCGCAATGAGCGCAACACGGGCCAGCGTTCGATGCTGCGCACCGCCGTCAAGAAGGTGATCAAGGCCCTTGACGCCAACGATGCTGCAGGCGCCGAAGCTGCTTTCGCCGTTGCTCAGCCCATCCTCGACCGTTTCAGCGCCCGTGGCCTGATTCACAAGAACAAGGCTGCGCGTCACAAGAGCCGTCTGACCGCTCGCATCAAGGCCATCAAGGCCGCGTAAGCGATCAGCGTCGAAACCGCTGGAAGCCTGGCTTTCAGCGGTATAGAAAAACCCGGCCTTGGCCGGGTTTTTTGTGTGCCTGCGAACGCACTCAGCCGGCATTGCGCGCCTCGAGCTCGTCCTCGCGCTGACGGTCGAAGAACGCCATCACGTCCTTCATGATCGGGAAGGTGCCATCGCGCCCTAACGCCGAGACCAGATACCACGGCGAGGCCCAGCCAAGCTCGGCCACGATCGCCTCCGCAGCGGTACGCGCCTCGTCCTCGAACATCAGGTCGGCCTTGTTGAGCACCAGCCAACGCGGCTTGGCCAGCAACTCCGGATCATGTCGCTCCAGCTCACGCTCGAGAGTGCGCACCTGATCGGCCGGCGATACGCCATCCACGCCACCCTCCATCGGCGAGATGTCCACCAGGTGCAGCAACAAACGCGTGCGCTGCAGGTGGCGCAGGAACTGCGTGCCCAGGCCAGCACCGTCGGCCGCGCCTTCGATCAGGCCCGGCACGTCGGCGATGACGAAGCTGCGATAGGCCTCGACACTGACCACGCCCAGATTCGGATACAGGGTCGTAAACGGGTAATCGGCCACCTTCGGCGTTGCCGAAGACACCGCTCGGATCAACGTGCTCTTGCCGGCATTGGGGAAGCCCAGCAGGCCGACGTCGGCCAGCAGCTTCAACTCCAGCTTGAGCAGACGCTCCTCGCCCTCTTCGCCGGTGGTGGACTGGCGCGGCGCGCGATTGATCGAGCTCTTGAAATGCATGTTGCCCAGACCGCCCTTGCCGCCCTTGGCCACCAGCAGACGATCGCCGTTCTGGGTCAGGTCGCCGATGATTTCATCGGTCTGCACATTCATCACCACGGTGCCGACCGGCACCACGATGATGCGGTCTTCGCCGCCCTTGCCGTAGGCCTGACGGCCCATGCCGTTCTCGCCGCGCTGCGCCTTGAAGGTGCGCTCATGCCGGAAGTCGACCAGGGTGTTGACGTTCTCGTCGGCCACGATCCACACGCTGCCGCCGCTGCCGCCATCACCACCATCCGGCCCACCGAGCGGGATGAACTTCTCGCGGCGGAAGCCGACACAGCCATTGCCGCCATTGCCGGCACTGACCAGGATTTCTGCTTCGTCGACTAACTTCATGAGCTTGCAACCGGGAATGGGGAATAGGGAATGGGGAATCGGCCAAAGAAAGTGGCATGACTCCTGCCAGCGAGCGCACTCACCAGCAAGACAGCAAAGAGCGGGAGGGGGCCAGAAGTCGGCTTTTCCGACTCCCGATTCCCCGTTCCCGATTCCCAGCCGTCAAACGAAAAACCCCGCAAAAGCGGGGCTTTCCGTCTCGTCCGTCAGACATCGATGCCTGGCGGACTGGCCTGCATGGAGCGGGCGATTACGCCTCGACAACCACGCTGACGGTACGACGCTTCTTCGCACCCTTGACCGAGAACTCCACCTTGCCGTTCACCAGGGCGAACAGGGTGTGGTCGCGGCCGAGGCCAACGCCGCTACCCGGGTGGAACTGGGTGCCGCGCTGACGCACGATGATGTTGCCGGCATCGATGGCCTGGCCACCGAAGATCTTCACGCCCAGGTACTTCGGGTTGGAATCGCGACCGTTGCGCGAGGAACCTACGCCTTTTTTATGTGCCATGACTGGTTCTCCTTACTTCTTATCGCCACCGGCAATGCCGGTGATCTCGATTTCGGTGTAGTACTGACGGTGTCCCTGACGCTTCATGTGGTGCTTGCGGCGACGGAACTTGATGATGCGCACCTTGTCGGCGCGGCCATGGGCCACAACCTTTGCGGTGACCGAGGCGCCCTTCAGCGCATCGCCCAGCTTGATGCCATCGCTATCGCCCAACATCAGGACGGTGTCGAACTTGATCTCGTCGCCTGCTTCGACTTCGAGCTTTTCCACGCGGAGCGTTTCGCCCTGCGCGACGCGGTATTGCTTACCGCCGGTTACCAGAACTGCGTACATGACCAGGTTTTCCTCTGTAGTTATTATGGTCGCACTGACGTGCCCTAGGGCAGACAGGAGCGGGATTGTACTGGCCTATCGGGTTTTGGGTCAACCCGCAAGCGGGATGCCGGCCGGTTTCCGATTGACGGCATACAAGCTTGCCCCAGCCCACGTCGAACGACACCCATGCAACGCATCATCCGGCCGCCACAGCGCTCCGGTCAGACTGGCATTTCGGGCAATTGCCCTCACCTAGGTCGGCGGGTAGGCTGATCGACTGCCACTCATTCCTGCTGAGCACGCTCGCATCACCGCCGGTTCGCCGGCCCGACATCGGATCCCCCATGGCGATGGATTTCATCCGCATCCGCGGCGCGCGGACGCACAACCTCAAGAACATCGATCTCGACCTGCCTCGCGACAAATTGATCGTGATCACCGGCCTGTCCGGCTCGGGCAAGTCGTCGTTGGCGTTCGACACCATCTATGCGGAGGGCCAGCGCCGCTACGTCGAGTCGCTGTCGGCGTATGCGCGCCAGTTCCTCAGCGTGATGGAAAAGCCCGACCTGGACCATATCGAAGGTCTGTCTCCGGCGATTTCGATCGAGCAGAAATCCACCTCGCACAATCCGCGCTCCACGGTCGGCACGATCACCGAGATCTACGACTATCTGCGCCTGCTGTACGCGCGGGTCGGTCAGCCGCGTTGCCCGGACCATGGGTTCCCGCTGGAAGCGCAGACCGTCAGCCAGATGGTCGACCACATGCTCACGTTGGACGCCGAGCAACGCTACATGCTGCTGGCGCCGGTGATCCGCGACCGCAAGGGCGAGCACGCGCAGGTGTTCGAGCAACTGCGTGCGCAGGGTTTCGTGCGCGTGCGCGTGGATGGCGAGCTGTACGAGATCGATGCGGTGCCGGCATTGGCGCTGCGCCAGAAGCACACCATCGAAGCGGTGATCGACCGTTTCCGCCCGCGCGAAGACATCAAGCAACGGCTGGCGGAAAGTTTCGAAACCGCGCTCAAGCTCGGCGAAGGCATGGTGGTGGTGCAGTCGCTGGACGACCCTGCGGCCGCACCGCAGTTGTTCTCGTCCAAGTACAGTTGCCCGGTCTGCGATTACTCGCTGCCCGAGCTGGAGCCGCGGCTGTTTTCGTTCAACGCACCGGTGGGCGCCTGCCCCAGTTGCGATGGCCTGGGCGTGGCCGAATTCTTCGACCCGGATCGCGTGGTGGTGCACCCGGAGTTGTCGCTGTCGGCCGGTGCGGTACGCGGCTGGGATCGGCGCAATGCCTACTACTTCCAGCTGATCGCCTCGCTGGCCAAGCACTACAAGTTCGATGTGGATGCGGTGTGGAACTCGCTGCCGGCCAAGGTGCGCCAGGCGGTGTTGTTCGGTAGCGGCGACGAGGTAATCAGCTTTACCTACTTCACCGACGCGGGCGGGCGCACCACGCGCAAGCACCGTTTCGAAGGCATCCTGCCGAACCTGGAACGCCGTTATCGCGAGACCGAATCGCCGGCCGTGCGCGAAGAGCTGACCAAGTACGTCAGCCAGCAGCCCTGCCCTGCGTGTAACGGCACGCGCCTGAATCGTGCCGCGCGTAATGTGTTCGTGGCCGATCGGCCGCTGCCCGAACTGGTAGTGCTGCCGGTCAACGAAGCGCTGAGCTTTTTCCGTGGCTTGTCGTTGCCGGGTTGGCGTGGCGAGATCGCCGGCAAGATCGTCAAGGAGATCGGCGAGCGGCTGGGCTTCCTGGTCGACGTGGGTCTGGATTACCTGACCCTGGAACGCAAGGCCGACACCTTGTCCGGCGGCGAGGCGCAGCGCATCCGATTGGCCAGCCAGATCGGCGCTGGCCTGGTCGGTGTGATGTACGTGCTGGACGAGCCGTCGATCGGCCTGCATCAGCGCGACAACGAACGCCTGCTCGGCACGCTGACGCGGCTGCGCGACCTGGGCAATACGGTGATCGTGGTCGAGCATGACGAAGACGCGATTCGCCTGGCCGACTACGTGCTGGATATCGGCCCCGGCGCCGGCGTGCACGGCGGCGAAATCTGCGCGCAAGGCACGCTGCAGGACATCCTGGATGCGCCCGGCTCGCTGACCGGTCAATACCTGTCCGGCAAGCGCCGCATCGAGATTCCCAAGCAGCGCCACAAGCCCAACCCGAAGATGATGCTGCATCTGCGCGGAGCGACCGGCAATAACCTGAAGAATGTCGACCTGGACATTCCGGCCGGCCTGTTGACCTGCATCACCGGCGTGTCCGGGTCGGGCAAGTCGACGTTGATCAACGATACGTTGTTTACGCTGGCGGCCAACGAGATCAACGGTGCGTCGCATACGGTGGCGGCGCACCGCGAAGTGGAAAATCTGGATCTGTTCGACAAGGTCGTGGATATCGACCAGTCGCCGATCGGGCGTACGCCGCGTTCCAACCCGGCCACCTATACCGGCATGTTCACGCCGTTGCGCGAGTTGTTCGCGCAGGTGCCGGAATCGCGCGCGCGCGGGTATTCGCCGGGTCGTTTCAGTTTCAACGTGCGTGGCGGCCGTTGCGAAGCGTGTCAGGGCGATGGCCTGATCAAGGTGGAAATGCACTTCCTGCCCGACGTCTATGTGCCCTGCGATGTCTGCCACGGCAAGCGCTATAACCGCGAGACGCTGGAGATCCGCTACAAGGGCTACAACATCAGCGACGTGCTGCAGATGACCGTCGAAGACGCGTTGCGCCTGTTCGAGCCGGTGCCGTCGATCGCGCGCAAGCTGGAAACCCTGGTCGATGTCGGCCTGAGCTACATCAAGCTTGGCCAGAGCGCGACCACGCTGTCCGGTGGTGAAGCGCAACGGGTCAAATTGTCGAAGGAGCTGTCGCGTCGCGATACCGGGCGCACTTTGTACATCCTGGACGAACCGACCACCGGCCTGCATTTCCACGACATCGAAGCGCTGCTCGGCGTGCTGCACAAGCTGCGCGACGAGGGCAACACGGTGGTGGTGATCGAACACAATCTGGACGTGATCAAGACCGCCGACTGGATTGTGGATCTGGGCCCGGAAGGCGGCCATCGTGGTGGCAGCATTCTGGTCTCCGGCACGCCGGAAGATGTGGCTGCGCACAAGGCCTCCTACACCGGGCAGTTTCTGGCCAAGATGCTGCCGTCGGTGAAGGCGCGCGAGACGCGTCCGGCGGCGATGGCCAACAAGCCCGATGCGCGTCCGCCACGCAAGATCAAACCGGAGAAGGTGGCGAAAGTCGCCAAGTCCGCCACCAAAAAGACTGCGAAGAAGAAGGCAAGCTGATGAGCGAAGAACACAAGGTGTTGGCACGTATTCCGATCAGCGTGCGTTGGCGCGACATGGACAGCATGGGCCATGTCAACAATGCCAAGTACATTTCCTACCTGGAAGAAGCGCGCGTGCGCTGGATGCTGGGCGTTGAAGGCGTGGCGATGACCGACCGCATCGCGCCGGTGGTCGCGGCCACCAACGTCAACTACAAGCGCCCGCTGGTGTGGCCGAACGACATCCTGGTGGAACTGTTCGTCGAGCGGCTGGGCAGCAGCAGCATCACCATCGGTCATCGCATCCTCGACCAGAAGGACGAAGGCGTGCTGTATTCGGATGGCAACGTGGTGGTGGTGTGGATCGACACGCAAACAGGCAAGAGTGCGTCGCTGCCGGATGCGGTGCGCGCTGCCAGCAGCTGAGATTTTATCGGCCCGGTTGCCGAGTTTTCTCAGCGCTAAAGATCGGCGGCGGCTCTTTCGGGAGCCGCCGTTTTCGTTTTCGAATGGCGGTGTAATGACCTTATTTCGTACTCCCGCACGTTTGCAGCATGCGGTGACTGTGCTGCCGCGGTGACTTCATGCCTGCAGCGTGATCAGCTGGCACCACAGCCTGATTAAGCAGCGCCTTCTACGCGCCGTTCGAATGCTTTGCCGGAATCATTGGATCAAGCAGCGCTGCTGCCAACGGCAGCATCCATGCTGCCGTCTTCGCTCTCCAGCCAGCTGCGCTCCCTCACGAACCCGGCGCGCGCTTGCGCGCTTCCAGCGTGGCCTTGATCTCACGGCCATCCTGCAAGGTAAAGGTCACCGGCACCTGCGCGCCCTCCTGCAGCGGCGCGCTCGCCTCCATCAGCATCAGATGCAGGCCGCCCGGCGCAAGCGCCACCGACTTGCCGGACGGCAGCGGCAACTCGGGCACCGCGCGCATGCGGCTGACGCCGTTGCTCTGCCTGGTCTCGTGAATCGACACATCGGCAAACACGCTGCTCTTGGCTGCGGTGACCTTCAGCGGCTGCGCACAGCCGTTATGGAATTGCCCGAACCCCGCCGCCATGCCCATGCCACCGGGCGGCGGGATGCGGATCCAGCCGTCCTTGAACGCGGGCAGGCACTGCGCGCAGACGCCCGCACTTGCCAACACCGCCAACGCACCGAGCAGCACGCGTGCGTACATGCGCTGCCTGCTTCGACTGCCGTCTATCATGACCCGACCTCCAGGAGCCCCGAATGAGCATCCAGATCTTAGACCATGGCCGTCTTCGCGAAATCCGTCTGGCGCGCCCGCCGGTCAATGCGCTGGACACTGCGCTATGCCAGGCATTGAGCGTTGCAGTGCAGCAGGCCGGCGATGAGACCGATGGCATCGTGCTGTCGGGCAGCGAGCGGATTTTTTCCGGCGGCATGGACGTACCGCATCTGCTGGCGCACGGTACCGACCGCGCTGCGTTGCTGGCCAGCTGGACAGCCTTCTTCGACGCTGCGCAGGCGCTGGCCAACAGCCGCGTGCCGGTGGTGGCGGCCATCGGCGGGCATGCGCCGGCCGGCGGCTGCGTGCTGGCGCTGTGCTGCGATTACCGGGTGATGGCGCGCAGCGCAGATACCGCCAAACCCTATGCGATCGGCTTGAACGAAGTGCAGGTGGGACTGGCCGCACCCGAAGGCATCCAGCGGCTGTTGCGCCGCGTCGTCGGTGCGCACCGCGCCGAGCGCTTGCTGATCTCCGGGCAGCTGCTGCCGGCCGAACAGGCGGTGACGATCGGCCTGGTCGACGAGCTGGTCGATGGCGAGTTGGTCACCGCACGCGCGGTGGCATGGTTGCAGGACCTGCAGCGACTGCCGCGCCAACCCATGCTGACCACGCGCGCGATTGCGCGTGCCGATCTGCGCGCCGCGCTGGCACCCGAGTTGATCCAGCTGGAGCGTTTTATCGACGGCTGGTACGCACCGGATGCGCAGGCAGCGTTGCACGGCCTGGTCGCGCGCCTGCAGAAAGCATGAGCACGCGCCTCAGCACGGTGACGACAGGGCGGCCCGCTATAATCGCGGTCCGTCGCACGCCTAGGCCAGCCCTTTGTCCGCCACTGCCCAACCCGTCGTCTCCGAACTGATCAGCCTGCTGTCGCTGGAGCGTCTGGAAGACAACCTGTTTCGTGGCCAGAGCCGCGACATCGGCACCAAATACGTGTTCGGCGGGCAGGTGCTGGGCCAGGCGCTGTCGGCAGCGCAGGCGACAGTGGAAAATGGCCGCCAGGCGCACTCGCTGCATGCCTATTTTCTGCGTGCCGGCGATATCGATCACCCGATCGTCTACGACGTCGATCGCACCCGCGACGGCGGCAGTTTTTCGGTACGGCGGGTCACGGCGATCCAGCATGGCAAGGTGATCTTTTTCTGCGCCGCGTCGTTTCAGGAACACGAAGACGGCGCCGAGCATCAGTCGGTGATGCCGGTGGTGCCGCCGCCGGAAGACATCGAACCCACCGCACCGCTGGCGCCGGAAGTGCTGGCGAAACTGCCGGCCAAGGTGCAGCGCTGGCTCTCGCGTGGCGGCCCGTTCGAGTTCCGCCACGTCTTCCCGCGCGACGAACTCCGGCCGCCCAAGCGCCCACCGTTTCAGCAGATGTGGCTGCGCTTGAACGACCCGGTTGGCGGCGACGTCGGCCTGCATCGCGCCTTGTTGGCGTATGCCTCGGATTTTCAGTTGCTGGGCACCTCGACGTTTCCGCATGGCATCAGTTACTACACACCGAATGTGCAGATGGCCTCGCTGGATCACGCGCTGTGGTTCCACCGCCCGTTTCGTACCGACGACTGGCTGCTGTATTCGCTCGACAGCCCCACCGCGCAGGGCGCGCGCGGCCTGGCGCGTGGGCAGTTCTTCACCCGCGATGGCGTGCTGGTCGCCAGCAGCACGCAGGAAGGATTGATTCGTGTGGTGCCCGACGGCAGCCCGATCGCCGTGCCGGCCAAGGGTTAGGCATGTCGCTGCTTGGTCAACAGACGTCGCTGCGCGCAGACACACCTGCCGCTGCAGCCTTTTTCGGGTGTGGACCAACGTCCACGCCGCTCTTCTTCCCTGTCTCGAACATGCGCACTCGCAGCGCGCACTGTTCGGCAATCGCCGGCACACCTTAAGCATGCGCAAGATCTTCAGCAGTCAACGCATCGAAACCGCCGAAGGCGTCGCCGATCTCCTGCGTAACGCCGGTATCGACGTGCGCATGAGCAATGGCCGCTCCTACGAGAGCAAACGCACCGGTCAGTTCAGCTACCTCGAACAGGGCAACGCGCAGGCCTACCCCACGGTGTGGATCGTGCATGCCGACGACCAGCCACGCGCACGCGAGCTGCTGCGCGACGCGCGCCTGCTCGACACCACCCGCCGCGATATGCCGAACGTGGAATACACCTTCCGCGAAGGCGAAAACGGCTCAACCGCCAGCGCACGCAGCTGGGCATGGCGTATCCGTCTGGCGCTGCTGTTGGTGATCGGCGCGGTGGCGATGTTCGTGATATTGCGCCATCGCAATGCACCGGCGCCAGCAACTCAGCCGGCATCGCAACAAGCGGCGCCGGCCAACGCAGCACCGCCTGCGGCAGAGGATGAAGAAGTGCGCGTGCGGATCCAGCCGGCGCGCTGAGTGCGGCTGACGTCGGCACCGGCAGTCACCGGCATCGCATCGGTCACATCCACCGCTCCCATGCGTCATGCTGGGACCAGGACATGGATTGCGCCGATGCACACCGACACGCTGGACCTGATGTTGCAACGCGAATTGCCCGACGCCGCCGCCGGCTGCCAGCAGGCGTATGGCCGCATCGTGCGCGCCTGCCAAAACACGGTGACCGCCATCGCGCTGGCGATCACCCGCGATATCGCCGCCAGCGAAGACATTGCCCAGGAAGCCTTCCTGCGCGCCTGGCAGCGGCTGGCGCAACTAAACCAACCGGCCAGCTTTCTGCCGTGGCTGCGCCAGATCACCCGTAACCTGGCGCGCGACTGGCTGCGCGCCAACCGGCACCGCGCGCTCAGCGGCGAAGCGGCCGACCTCGCCATCGCGATGGCAGCCGACCCCGCACCCTCGCCCGCCGAGCACCTGCTGCAGGTGGAAGAAGAGATCGCCGCGCTCGACATCATTTCCGCACTGCCCGAAGAGAGCCGCGAAACGCTGCTGCTGTACTACCGCGAAGGCCAGAGTTCGCAGCAGGTGGCCTCGCTGCTCGGTCTGAGCGACGCCGCCGTGCGCAAGCGCCTGTCGCGCGCACGTGCCAGCGTGCGCGAGGAACTGCTGCGCCGGTTCGGCGAGTTCGCGCGTGGCAGCGCGCCCAGCGTCGCCTTTGCCACTGCGGTGACCTCGGCAACGATGCTGGCAGCCCCGGGAACCGCCAGTGCGGCCATTGTGTTGGGCGGCATAGGTGGCGCGGGCAAGCTGGGCATGGGTGGCTTGACCAGCTCCGCGCTCAGCGGTGGCGGTGCTGCCGGTGCGCTGAGCGTCTGGTTCGGCATGCCGGCGGTATTTGCTGCGGGTAGCGTGCTGGTTGCCGCACTTGGCACGTACTGGTCGTGTTGGTACTTGCTTCGCTTTGCCGAGACCGCTGGCGAGGTTGCGGCAATCCGTCGCTTCATCCGCATCAGCACCATGACGGCTGCGCTGGTGTGCTGCAGCACACTGCTGCTGGACCGGCTCGATGTCACCGCATGGGCACCGTTGCTGGCGCTATGCACTGGGATGCTGGTGGTGAATTACCAATCCATCGTGGTGCTGACGCGTGTCATGCGGCCGATGCTGGCACGCGACGCGCGCAAACGCGGCGCTGTGCGGGCACCCTTGGTGTACCGCTGCCTGTTCAGTCCGACCGCAGTGCTCGTCAGCACCGCCGCAGCGGTTCTGCCGGTCTTACATCACTACATGTCGCGGGGAATGCTTTGAAGCGATGACTGCCTAACAGAACCTCTCGAACGATGTATCGATGGCGGTAACGTGTTGGCCACACCCATCTTCGTTGACGCATGGAGTGAAGTCGGGAATGGCAGTGACATTGTTCGGATCGAACGGCGCCGATCGGACCGCAGCTCATCGGACCGCCGCGCGGCTTGCAACCATGCACACCGACACTCTCGACTGGTCCTTGCCCGCCCACCGTCGCGGGACCTTATGCGGCATGGATGCCGCAGAAGAGCCTACAAGGACGTACTTGCGGCGTGTCCCGCGACGGTGGGCGGGCAAGGACCCTGCAGACAAGCCGCAGATCAGCCGCTCTACAGATGGATGGTCCATCCATGCGGTGAGCGTAGTCGTTTTGTCAGCCGCTCTGAGACGGCTATCCACAAAAAACGGCCTCCTGCTTGCGCGGGAGGCCGTCGGTCGATCGGCGCCTTGTTGCGTTTTGCTGTTTACGTGTTGCTGTTTACATGTTGCAGATGACGACAGTGCTGCCCCGGTCGCAGCACTGCGAGCGGGTAACGCTCTAGCGAGTTGAAAAACTCAGCTACCCGCAGCCGGCTTGGCCGGCATCGGACGCTTGCCGTGATCGCCATGCTCGCCCGGACCACGCGGACCGTGCTCGCCACGCTGCTTGGAGGCCGCATCGAACTCGGCCTTGCTCAACTTGCCGTCCTTGTCGGTGTCGGCTTTGGCAAACCACGCATCGCGATGCTGCTGCATGCGCAACTCACGGTCGGCGCGATCGACAAAGCCGTCCTTGTTGATGTCCATCTCATCGAAACGGGCGGCGAACTTTGGGTCGGCCTTGGCTTCTTCGCGGCTGATGCGGCCGTCCTTGTTGGTATCGAGCTTGCTCATCCATTCGCCGCCTTCGCCACGCCCGGGGCCACGATGATGCGGGCGCTCGTCGCGCGACAGCTTGCCGTCCTTGTTGGTGTCCAGCGTATCGAACTGCGCGGCCAGCTTCGGATCGGCCGCCGCTTCGCTGCGGTCGATCACGCCATCGCCGTTCTTGTCGAGCTTGGCAGGACGCGGCGCATCGCCAGCGGCAGGCGGAGCGGCGAACACCGCGCCGGTGGACAGGGCAGCCAGCACGGCCAGTGCGAGAAACGGTTTGCGAGACGTCATGAGAAACTCCTGGGATGTGAGAACCACACGCGGCACCTGCATGGGCCGCATCGCGTGGGTGGCGCTTCCGGATCCACCGTGCGCTGCCACCAACACCCACATCAACGAGCGATCGGCGCGTGCGTTGACGAGGCCACCTGGCGTATTCATCCGGCGGACAGTCGCCGCTGTTGCGACACGCAGGCGCTATCCTGCGTACATGGCCATCCACGCCGACACCCACGACGACCTGCGCCTGTTCCAGACCGGCGAGCATGCCTGCGGCTACTGGCCGGATCGGCGTGCGCGCGACCTGGTGCTGGACCCGCACGATCCGCGCCTGGGCGCAATTTATCCGCAGGCATTGGCGTGGGGATTCCGCCGCTCCGGCGATCTGGTTTACCGGCCGCATTGCGAACGTTGCCGCGCCTGCGTGCCGGTACGCATTGCCGTGGATGCGTTCCGGCCCGATCGCAGTCAGCGCCGTTGTCTGGCGCGCAATCAGGACCTGGTGGTGCGCGTGGTCGCCGCCGAACGCACCGACGAGCAACTCGCGTTGTATCGGCAGTACCTCAAGCACCGGCATCCCGGCGGCGGCATGGACGAACATGGCGCCACCGAATTCGACCAGTTCCTGATCGGCGGCTGGTCGCATGGGCGCTTTCTTGAAATCCGCGAACCGGCGGTGGTGCATGCGCCGGGGCGATTGCTCGCCGTTGCGGTCACCGATGTCACCGAACATGCGTTGTCGGCGGTCTACACGTTCTACGCGCCGGATGCCGCTGCACGCAGTCTGGGCACCTTCGCGATCCTGCAGCAGATCCAGTGGGCGCAACGCGAGCGGCGCGCGCATGTGTATCTGGGCTACTGGATCGACGGCCACGCGAAGATGAATTACAAGCGCCGCTTCAGCGCGTTGGAAGCCTACGATGGCCGCCAATGGCGCGGACTTCCCGCTCCTCCACCGGCAGGTTGAACCACCGGATGACGACATCGGCTTGTCGTCTTCCGCATGCGAGAATGCCGCAATGATCAAACCTCTCCTGCTGCTTGCGCTGACTGTGCTTTGCGCTGCCTGCGCGCATCGCGCGCCCTCGTCCAACACGATGTCCGACGCCACCGCCGGGTCTACGCCGACCCGGTTGCGCATCGCCACCTACAACACCTCGCTGTATTCGGACCAGGCCGGTGGCCTGATCCGTGAACTGCAGGGCGATAGCGCGCATGCGCGCAAGATCGCCGCGGTACTGCAGCGGGTGCGCCCGGATCTGGTACTGCTCAACGAGTTCGATTTCGACCCCGAGCACCGCGCCGCCGATCTGTTCCAGCAGCGCTATCTGCAGGTCGCCCAACCGGGCGGCGGCGAGGCGTTGCGCTATCCGTATCGTTATCTGGCACCGGTCAACACCGGTGTCCCGAGCGGCCTGGATCTGGACAACAACGGCAGCATCGGTGGCGACGGCCGCTCGCGCGGCAACGATGCCTGGGGCTACGGATTGCACCCCGGCCAGTACGGCATGCTGGTGCTGTCGCGCTACCCGATCGACGCGCAGGCGGTGCGTAGTTTTCAGTTATTGAAATGGAGTGCGTTGCCTGGCGCCTTGCGCCCGACCGATCCATCCAGCAAAAAATCGTTCTATAGCGACGCCATCTGGGCGCAACTGCGGCTGTCGTCCAAATCGCATTGGGATGTGCCGGTGCGCACGCCGCTGGGCGTGGTGCACGCGCTGGTCTCGCATCCCACACCGCCGGTGTTCGACGGTGCTGAGAAGCGCAATGCCGCACGTAATCACGACGAACTGCGGCTATGGCGCGAGTATCTGGATAACCCAAAAGACGCCGCATGGCTGTGCGACGATCAAGGCCGCTGCGGTGGTTTGCCGGCCGATGCGCGCTTCGTGATCCTGGGCGATCTCAATAACGACCCCGTCGATGGTGCAGGCCGCCACGATGCGATCAGCGCATTGATCCATCACCCGCGTGTGCTGCAGTACCCCACCCCGCACAGCGACGGCGGCCCGGAAAAAACCGCCGAGTACGCCGCGCTAGGCATCGCGCATACCGGCAACCCGCAGCAGGTCACCGGCGACTTCGGCCCGCAAGCCGGCACGATGCGCCTGGACTACGTGCTGCCCTCGCGCCAGTTCACCTTGATCGGCAGCGGCATCTTCTGGCCAGCCAGCAGCACGCCGGAAGCGGCGATTGCCGATGGCAGCGATCATCATGCGGTGTGGGTGGATGTGGCTGGGGAGCCGTGATTCGAGATTCGAAGCATCCGGCTCTGAGCTGACTCAGGGCTAGTCCTGCGGACGATCGTTTGAACAGCGACAGCTGCGACAAGAGCATGTACGTGCTCTTGCCGCAGTCTGTTGAAGAGATTTTGGGATGCGGCCGATGGTCGCCGATGCCGGGCTAGCGCGGTCGGCTGACGAGAGAACCCACCCGAGTCACCAGGGCATTACCCACTGGCAGGGAGCGGTTCTTTGCGACTGCTACAGCCCCACCTGCCCGGACACGCATTGCACTCAAGCGTCCAGCCGGATCACCAACGCCTCAGCCGCCACACGTGCCTTCTCACGCGCAGCATCGATGCTGTCCGCGCGCGCCAGCGTGACACCGACACGGCGGTGACCATCCACGCGCGGTTTTCCGAACAGACGTAGTGCGGTGTCCGGGTCGCGCAGTGCATCGGACACGTTGTCGAACACCGGCACGCCGTTGCCATGTGCAAGTAACGCGCACGATGCGGAGGGACCGCTCTGACGGATCACACCGCCGTCTTCCGCGCCCACCGGCAGGCCAAGAATGGCGCGGGCGTGCAGCGCGAATTCGCTCAGTTCCTGCGAGACTAGCGTGACCAGACCGGTGTCGTGCGGGCGCGGCGACACTTCGCTGAACCACACTTGGTCACCCTTGACGAACAGCTCCACGCCAAACAGCCCCCAGCCACCGAGGTCGTCGGTGATGGCCTGCGCGATCTGCTGCGAGCGCTGCAGCGCGGCCGGCGACATCGGCTGTGGCTGCCAGCTTTCGCGGTAGTCACCATCTTTTTGCCAATGCCCGATCGGATCGCAGAACGAAGTACCGCCGGCATGCCGCACGGTCAACAAGGTGATCTCGTAATCGAAGTCGATAAAGCCTTCGACGATGCAGCGGCCGGCACCGGCACGCCCGCCGGTTTGCGCGTACTCCCACGCCGTATCGATATCCGCTTCGCTGCGCAAAGTGCTCTGGCCCTTGCCCGACGACGACATCACTGGCTTGACCACACATGGCAGGCCAACCGCGGCGATCGCCTCGCGGTACTCGGCCGCGGTGTCGACAAAGCGGTATGGCGAGGTCGGCAGGCCCAGCGTTTCGGCGGCAAGGCGGCGGATGCCTTCGCGGTCCATGGTCAGGCGTGCGGCACGCGCGGTCGGGATGACCTTCTGGCCCTGCTCGCGTTCCAGCGCCACCAGGGTTTCGGTATGGATCGCCTCGATCTCCGGCACGATCAACTGCGGCTGCTCTTTGGCGATCAGCGCGCGCAACGCTTCGGGGTCGAGCATGTCCAGCACGTGCGAACGGTGCGCGACCTGCATCGCCGGCGCGTTGGCGTAACGATCGGCGGCGATCACTTCCACCCCAAAGCGCTGCAATTCGATCGCCACTTCCTTGCCCAGTTCGCCCGAGCCTAGCAACAGCACGCGGATGGCGGAAGGCGACAACGGCGTGCCGAAAGTAGTCATGAGCGCGGTCCAGATCGGAAGGGGGCCGCCATTCTAACGGGCGGCTGGCACGACCGCCGGTCGGAAACCAGTTTGAATCTGATATCAATCTGATATCTTTCTTTCAAACCACAAGGACGCCCAACCATGAAAGAGAAATCGCTCGGTTCTGTTCCAGGCATTCCGCTGATCGTTGCCAGCGTCGTCGTGCTGCTGCTGGCGGCCTCCACGCTGGTCGCAGCCGGCATGGGCCTGTTGCCGATCCTGGGCATGCTGCCGGCCATCCTGATCGCAGCCGGCAACGTGTTCGTGCTGGCCGGCCTGTATACGCTGGAACCGAACCAGGCCGCAGTGCTGAGCCTGTTCGGCAAGTACGTCGGCACGGTGAAGGATCAGGGTGTGCGCTGGAACAACCCCTTCTATGCCAAGCGCCGCGTCAGCCAGCGCGTGCGCAATTTCGAAAGCGGCCGGCTCAAGGTCAACGAACTGGATGGCAGCCCGATCGAAATCGCTGCGGTGATCGTGTGGCAGGTCATGGACGCCTCCGAGGCGGTCTACAACGTCGACGATTACGAGAGCTTCGTGCATATCCAGTCCGAAGCGGCGCTGCGTGCGATGGCCACCAGCTATCCCTACGACCAGCACGAAGACGATCAGATCTCGTTGCGCAGTCACCCTGCCGAAATCAGCGAACAGCTCAAGCGCCATCTGGACGAACGCCTGACCCAGGCCGGTGTGGATGTGATCGAAGCGCGTATCAGCCACCTCGCCTACGCGCCGGAAATCGCCCAGGCCATGCTGCAGCGGCAGCAGGCCAATGCGGTGATCGCCGCACGCACGCGCATCGTCGCCGGCGCGGTGGGCATGGTCGAAATGGCATTGTCGGAACTGCAGAAAAATGGCGTGGTGCAGCTGGACGAAGAGCGCAAGGCGCACATGGTCAGCAACCTGCTCACGGTGTTGTGCTCTGATCGTGGCACCCAACCGGTGGTCAACGCCGGCTCGCTGTATTGAGGTGATGCAATGAATGTGATGGTGCCGTTGGTGGTCGCTCTGTCTGGTTTGCCCGCGCTGGCAATCGCCGCGTCCATCGGCGCGGATGAGGACGACCGCGCGCGCGGTCTGGGCTTGCGTTGGGCGCTGATCGGGCTGGTGATCCTGATTGGCGCCGCCTGCCTGTATTGGGCCGGCGACAACCGCGCCGGCATCTACGCGGTGGTGATCGGCATGCTCGTCGGCGTCAATGTCTTGATCGTCTCGATGGTGATGCACCTGCGCCGCCACGGCGGCCGCGGGGAGCGCGAGTGAACGAAAAGAAGGCCTACCCGTTGCGCATCAACGCCGATGTCCTGGCCGCCGTGCAACGCTGGTCCGACGACGAGCTGCGCAGCCTCAATGCACAGATCGAATACGTGTTGCGCGACGCACTGCGCAAGGCCGGGCGCTTGCCAAAGCCGCAAAACGACAAAGAATCCGGCGCATGAGCAGCACAGATCCAGCTAGATTGAATCTGTGCTGATTGACCAACACGCGATCTCGCGGCATCGGCGTCTTGCATGCACTGACGCCGGCACGAACCCGCAATCCGGCCGCTTAACGTACGCAAGCATTCGCGCATTGCCGAACTGGCAGCCCTCACGCAGCACCGGCTAAGCTGCGGCGATGCGCAACTTCCCACGCCTTCTGCTCAATACCTCCGACATCGAATTGTGGCCGGCCGATCTGTTGCGCGCGCGCGGCAATGCCGATGCACGTGTGCTGGCGCAAGCAGACTGGCTACTGCGCCGCAAGCGCGATGGGCGTTATCTGGCCGCGCACCTTCCGCAAGGCGTGATGCCGCTGGTGCCACGTTTGGCCTACGAAGCCGGGTTGGATGAGGCGCTGGCGCTGCTGGAGACGATCGACCGCCATGGCGCCGATCGCTTGCACGCAACGCTGCCGCTCAGCGGCGTGCAACAGCGGCTGGCGCAACTGGAAATCGACGTGGACGCATATCCGCGTCAGACCGGGCTGAGCCTGGTGCCCGAACCTGCCGCCCTGCACTTCGCCGGGCACGACCGCTTTGCACGGCCGTTATGGCTCAGCGCCGGTGCAAGCCGTGCGTGGCGACGGATGCGTGCCGACGCCGCACGCGCCGGCATCCTGCTGGACGCGCTGTCGGGATACCGCAGCCACGATTACCAACTGGCGATTTTCGAACGCAAGCTCGCACGCGCAATGACCGTGCCGCAGATCCTTGCGATCAACACCGCGCCAGGTTTCAGCGAACACCACAGCGGCGATGCGCTGGATATCGGCACGCCGGGCGAACCGCCGGTGGAAGAATCCTTCGAGACCACGCCCGCATTCGCATGGCTGCATGCCCATGCACAGCGCTTCGGGTTCCGGCTGAGTTATCCGCGCGACAACCCGCATGGCATCGTCTACGAGCCGTGGCATTGGCGCTGGTCTGCGGCGTAAGCCGGCACGCGTCATGCCTCACGCGAGGCAGCTCAAGATGAGCGCCCACTGTGTCTGCCATCCTCGCGGGCAACCTACTCCTGCGAGCGCGGTGTCGGCACCTTGGTCGCCACGCTGAAGTCGGCGATCTTCCACAGATAGAACGCGGCGTAGCTGCGATACGGTCCCCAGCGCTCACCGCGGGCAGCCAGCTCCTTCGGCGTCGGCATCTGCTCCTGCTTGTCGACGCGCTGCGCGCCTTTGCGCACGCCCAGGTCGTCGACCGGCAGCAGATCCGGGCGACCGAGGCGAAACATCAGCATCATTTCCACCGTCCAGCGGCCGATGCCGCGCACCGGTATCAGCGCCTGGACAATCGCTTCGTCGTCCATGAAAGCGAGCTTGCGCAACGAAGGAATCTCACCGTCCAGTTCGCGCCGCGCCAGATCGCGCAATGCAAGCGCCTTGTTGCCGGACACGCCGCAAGCTCGCAATGCCGCATCGTCGATACGAGCGAGCGTGTCCGCATGCAACCGCTGCGCATCGATCGCCACTTCCACCCGCGCCACGATCGTGGACGCCGCCTTGCCGCTGAGTTGCTGAAACAGGATCGCGCGCGCCAATGCGTCCACCGGATCGAACGGCTTGCGCCAACCCGGCTGCGGTGCGATCGGGCCGATGCGCTTCATCCACGCACCCAGGGCGCGGTCGCGCCGGGCCAACTGCGCAAACGCCGCTTCCACATCGAACCCGCGAGCGTGGCGCGGCATGCTCAGCGCCTCAACGCGCCGATCGCCAGCACCACCCAGCCCAGCATCAGGCTGACGCCGCCAACCGGTGCCAGGCTGGTGGGCCACTGCAGCAGCGCGCCGCCGACCAGGCTGCCGGCAAACAACAGCGTGCCGATCAACAACAGATACAGACCGATCCGACCGAGCACACGCGTTTCGGTCGTACCGACAATCGCCAACACGGCGCCATGCCCGAATGCGTACAGCGACGCCAGTTGCAGGCGCGATTGCAGCACTGCATCGGCGACGCCATGCGAGGCATAGGCGGACAACCCCACCGCACTGGCGGCCAGCAAGGCGCCGCAGAACGCCAGCAGCGAGGGATGTTTCTTACGACGTTCGAGCAGAGGCATGAGAGCACGTTCCATTGCAGCGCCATGGCGCAAAAAAAAACGCGCCGCAAGGCTGCGGCGCGTTTTCGTCTGGATCAGGTCATCGTGTGGAGACGATTACTTGATGGCCCAGTAAACATCGTAGACACCTTCCGGGGTAAACGACTTGTCCACGCCTGCCTTCCACGACTCGTACGGACGCTCGGTCACGTCGTTGCCGTTAGTGGCCGACCAGGCACGCAGCGAGCTGCGCACTGCATCCAGGCCGGCCATATGGCCTGCGTAGGTTGCATAGGCAGAGCGATGCGCCTTGGTGCGCTCGTACTTCACCGGTGCTTCGGTCGGAATATTGACCTTCAGCTCTTCGCCAGTGGCGGCGACCGGCGTTGCATCGACCGGAGCGGCAGCAGCGGCGTCGTCCTTCTTGGCAGCGTCCTTGGCCGCATCCGGCTTGGGAGCCGGGCCTGCACGCTTGCGCACCGGCTGCACCACGTCGAAGGCGTACTTGTCGGAGGCGAAGTCGGTGGTGACGATGCGGACCGGACCCGCAGCCTCGAGGCCGTTGGAATCCATCACCCGCTTGATCCACTCCTGGTTGTCCTTGATCGACTTCTTGATCGTCTCGTTGTCACGATCGATGTTGCCTGCGGTGACGACCAACAGGTCCTCGGCCGGCACATCGACGATCTTGAGATCGCTCAACACCGGCTTGCCATCCAGCTCGGCGCGGTAGTCGAAATTGGGGACAGTGGCCAGTGCGGTCGCCAGGCGCGACAGACCCAACTTCAGGTCGTCACCCACGTGGCGGCTGACATACAAGCCGGCATAACGACCGAACAGGTTCCAGCCGTACTTGACGCTGTAGTCCTGGGTGATCTTGACGTTCTTGTTGTTCTTGCCGGTCGGCACCAGGGTGAAATTGGTGACCTTGTCATAGCCCTTGGTGGGATCGTCGATCGAAATCTCAACACGCTCGTTCTTGACGCTGTTGGTGATCTCCCAGCTGCCTTTGCCGATATACCCCTCGGTGGAGCTGTACTCGATACGTGCACCCTTGCCCTCTTCAGGGCCGGCCAGCTTCAGCTGGAGCTTGGGGTCACGCAGCACGAGCGGGTTCCAATCCTTGAAACGACGGAAGCTGTTCACGGTGTCGTAAACAATCGTCATTCTGCGGTTGGTCTCAACACTCTCGGACATCTGCCGCTCCGAGGGCAACACCAGGCCCACCACGACAAACAGGCCAGCCACGATCCCCAAGGCGATCAGGAACTCGATAATACGGGTCATTCAGGAGGTCTCCGGGGCCGATCCCACGGCCGGGTTGAGTGAAGCGAAGCCGCCATCCTAGCAGGCTTCGAGAAAGATGTTCAGTTGTGCGACGGGTAGCGCGGTCTTGCGGTGTCATCCAGCGCAAGACGCGATGCTGCACAGCGACGCAATCCCCATCCAGGCAGGGGTTTGGACGGATTGCGCGCCGCTATCATGCACATCGCGCGATGGCTGTGTGTGATGCAGCGATGGCGCTGCGCATTCGTGGTCCCCGGCGGCCTGTTCCGTACAGATGCGTAGGACTGTGCTGCAGCCAATCGCGCCGTGGTGAATCAGGCACACCCGCAGGGTGAAACGCGCCGCCGCGCGCAACTCCTCTCAGCGCCATCGGGGATTGGACGCCATACGGCGATGCACTCACACCAACTGCAGCTCGAAGGCCTTCAACACCGCGCGGGTACGGTCGCGGACGCCGAGCTTTGACAGAATATTGGACACGTGATTCTTGATGGTGCCCTCGGCCACGCCCAGCGAATTGGCGATCTCCTTGTTGGAGAAGCCGCTGGCCATCAGCCGCAGGATCTCGGTCTCGCGATCGGTGAGCGGGTCGGGCCGGTCGAGGCTGACGAACTCGTTGCGCATGTGCTCCAGGCCCGACAGCAGGCGCTGGGTCACCGCCGGCTGCACCAGCGAGCCGCCGCCGGCCACGGTGCGGATCGCGCCGACCAGTTGTTCCAGCGAGACATCCTTGAGCAGATAGCCCTTGGCGCCGGCCTTGAGCCCGGCCAGCACCAGCTGGTCGTCATCGAAGGTGGTCAAAATGATCGTCGGCGGCAGCGTGCCGTTGCGCGAGAGCATCTGCAGCGCTTCCAGGCCGGACATCACCGGCATGCGCATGTCCATCAGCACCACATCGGGCTGAATCTGCGGAATCTGCTCGACCGCCTGCTTGCCGTCGGAGGCCTCGGCCACCACTTCGATCCCGTTGTCCAGCGCCAGCAGCGAGCGGATGCCCTGGCGTACCAGGGTTTGGTCGTCGACCAGGCACACACGGATCATCTAGAACACTCCTTGGGTCACGGCCGCAGGCATCAGTGCCGGCGCGCCTGGAACGGAGATGCGCAGGCCGAAGCCGTCACCCCGCCGGGTTTGAATCTCGAGCTGGCCACCATACTGGTTCAGGCGTTCGCGCATGCCACGCAGCCCGTTGCCGGGCGCCACGGTGTCGGCGCCATGGCCGTCGTCGCGCGCATCGATCAGCACGCTGTCGGCATCGCGGCGCACCTGGATCCACAGGTTGCGCGCACCGGCATGGCGCACCGCATTGGTGATGATTTCCTGGGTACAGCGCAGCAGCACGTGGGCGCGCTCGGGGTCGTCCAGGGTCAGCGGCTGGGCGATGTCCAGATGGATGTCCAGCGATGGCACCTGGGTCACCAGCGGGCGCAGGGCCGCTTCCAGATCGATGGCGCCGCTGTCGCGCAGGTGGCTGACCGCCTCGCGCACGTCGGTGAGCAGCAACTTGGCCAGCGTGTGCGCCTGGCGCACGTGTTCCTGGGCCTGGCCCTCGGTGATGTGGCCGGCCACTTCCAGATTCAGGCTCAGCGCGGTGAGGTGGTGACCGAGCAGGTCGTGCAGCTCGCGCGAGATGCGGGTGCGCTCGTTGATGCGGGCGCTTTCGGCCAGCAGCGCGCGGGTGGCGCGCAGTTCGGCATTGAGCCGGCGCTGTTCTTCGCGCGCATCGGTCTGCTGGCGCGCGACCAGGCTGGTCACGAAGATGAACATCGAAAAGCCGCCGTACAACAGCGACTGCATTAGCGCGGCGAACAGGGTGAAGTCCGGACGCAGGTAGTAGAACACCGGCAGCACCGCCAGCTGGCTGAGCACAAGCCAGGCCACGCCGATGCGCAGCGGCAGCAGCCAGGGGATCACCCCGGCCGCCACCATCATCAGGATGCTGCCCAGCCCGGTTCCGCTCAGATAGCTGACCGCCAGCGCGAAGATGGTGAGCAGCAACAGGATCAGCCGGTCGTACCAATGCGCATGGCCGCCGCTGTTCAAGCCGCGGGTCAGCCAGAAGTAGCTGGCGCCGAAGCCGACAAAGAACCCCGTCATCAGCACGGCTTCGGCCACGCTGCGGTGGTCGCCCTCTTCGGCCGCTGGCCAATAGGTGTACACCAACGGCATGGCGATCATCGCCCAGGTGAACAGGCCGGCGAAGCGCAGGACGCGCGTATGACTGAGGTATCCCAACATGCAGGCATCTTAGGCGTAACGCGCGGCCCTGCCCTCTTGCCGGAAGTCATGCATGGGCGCTTTGCGCAGGCGGCCCCTTGGGCAACAAGTTGCACGGCGACATCGGCGCGCCGCTGCCGCTTGCTTGTCCGCACGCCCGGCGGGGCGCGCATGCCGGGTCGCCGCTTCAGGCCCCGCATGCAATAATCAGACGCAGATCCGATTTCGGGTCGAAGCGTTACCCCACGGAGTCCCAATGTCGATCGTTATCCGCGACGTGCGCGAGCACGAGCTCGATTCCGTCCTGGCCCTGAACAACAATGCCGGACTGGCAATCCTGCCGCTGGATTCAAACAAGCTGCTGCGCTTCTACGAGCAAGCCGAGTATTTCCGCGTCGCCGAGCGCGATGGCAACCTGGCCGGCTTTCTGGTCGGGTTCGGCAGCGGCAGTGCGCATGACAGCAGCAATTTCGCCTGGTTCCGGGACCGTCATCCGGAATTCTTCTACATCGACCGCATCGTGGTTGCCAGCCGCCGTCGCGGCGGTGGCGTCGGGCGGGCGTTCTATGCCGATGTGCAGAGCTACACCGAGTTGCGCTACCCGCAACTGGCGTGCGAAGTGTTCCTGGACCATGGCGCCGATGCGGCGTTGCTGTTCCATGGCAGCTTCGGCTTCCGCGAGGTCGGCCAGAACACCATGGCCGACGTGGAAGTGCGCGCCAGCATGCTGATGAAAGACATGTGCAGCTATCCGTGGGTCAAAGAAACCTACGGCGGCAAGTTGCCCGAGCAGTTGCCGTGGGTCGGCCGGCCGCGTCATGCCGCCGCCACCGACAACGCATCGACGGGGAGCTGAGGCGTGGCTAGCGTGAATGTGGATTTTGAACAAGCCGGCGAACTGAAGATCGGCCAGGTGGGTATCGCCAATCTGCGCGTGCGCACGCTGGATGTGCCGCGGCTGCTGCGCGAGATGCAGGAACGGGTGACCCGCGCGCCCAAGCTGTTCGGACGTGCGGCGGTGATCCTGGATTTCGGCGGCCTGTCGCAATTGCCCGACGTGACCACTGCCAAGGCGTTGCTGGATGGTCTGCGCGCGGCCGGCGTGCTGCCGGTTGCGCTGGCCTACGGCACCAGCGAGATCGACTTGCTGTCGCAGCAGCTCGGGGTGCCGTTGCTGGCCAAGTTCCGCGCGCAATACGAACCCACTGCGGTGAGCCCACCGCCTCCGCCGCCGCCACCCGTGCGCGCCGAACCCGCAGCGCCGGCCGTGCGCCCGGCACCTGGCCGCATGCAACGTAACGCGGTGCGTTCTGGCCAGCAGCTGTATGCGGAGAACTGCGACCTGACCGTACTCAGTACGGTGGGTGCGGGCGCCGAGGTGATCGCCGACGGCAGCATCCATATCTACGGTACCCTGCGTGGCCGCGCGTTGGCCGGTGCGCAAGGCAATCCCGACGCGCGCATCTTCTGCCGCGATTTCCACGCCGAACTGGTCGCCATCGCTGGCCACTACAAGGTGCTGGACGATGTCCCCATGGAACTGCGTGGCAAGGCCGTCCAGGTCTGGCTGGAGCAGGATCAGATCAAGATCGCTGCGCTGGACTGACGCAGCCCAACCACAGAAATATTTCGGAGAAATCCTTTGGCTGAAATCATCGTAGTCACCTCCGGCAAGGGCGGCGTTGGCAAGACCACCACCAGCGCGAGCCTGGCCTGCGGGCTGGCACGGCGCGGCAAGAAGGTCGCCGTCATCGACTTCGACGTCGGTCTGCGCAACCTGGACCTGATCATGGGCTGCGAGCGGCGCGTGGTGTACGACTTCGTCAATGTCGTGCATGGCGAAGCCACGCTCAAGCAGTCGCTGATCAAGGACAAGCGCTTCGACAACCTGTACGTGCTGGCTGCCTCGCAGACCCGCGACAAGGATGCGCTGACCCAGGAAGGCGTGGAGAAGGTGCTCAAGGACCTGGCTGCCGACGGCTTCGAATACATCGTCTGCGACTCGCCGGCCGGTATCGAAAAAGGCGCGTTTTTGGCGATGTACTTCGCCGACCGCGCAGTGGTGGTGGTCAACCCGGAAGTGTCCTCGGTGCGCGACTCCGACCGCATCATCGGCCTGCTCGACTCCAAGACCCGCAAGGCCGAGGAAGGCCAGACCGTGCCGGCCTTCCTGTTGCTGACCCGCTACAGCCCGGGCCGGGTGGAAGGCGGCGAGATGCTCAGCATCACCGACGTGGAAGAAGTGCTGGGGCTCAAGGCCATCGGTGTGATTCCCGAATCCGGCGACGTGCTCAATGCCTCCAACAAGGGCGAGCCGGTGATCCTGGATGCCGAGTCGCCGGCCGGACAGGCCTACGACGACGCCGTCGCACGCATCATGGGCGAAGACCGCCCGATGCGCTTCATCACCGTGGAGAAGAAAGGCTTCTTCAGCAAGCTGTTCGGAGGGTAAGCATGGGCCTGCTCGATTTTCTCAAGAGCAAGAAGAACACCGCCGAGACGGCCAAGAACCGCCTGCAGATCATCATTGCGCAGGAGCGCAACCATCGCGGCGGTCCGGATTACCTGCCGCTGCTGCAGCGCGAATTGCTGGAAGTGATCAAGAAGTACGTCAACATCGACGCCGATGCGGTGCGGGTGGATCTGGTCAAGGATGGCGAGCACGACGTGCTGGATATTTCGGTGGCGTTGCCGGAAGACGGCGACAAGTAAGAGCGGTTGGCAACACGACTGCGATCACCGTCAGGCTGCTCGCTGCGTGTTGCCAGCCACTCCACATCATCTCGACGGCACCGTGTTCGCACGGTGCCGTTTTAACGTGTGACCCGACCGCGAGCTCTCCGGCGTGACCATCGATTCTTCTTCCGCATTCGACTCCGACTCTGAATCTGCCACTGTGTTGTGCGTGGCCGATATCGGCCTGGACGCACCGGCCGCGCTGCTCGCTCGCTATGGTTTGCACCTGCATCGCGTGGACGCAGGCGCGCCGATACCGGGCAGTTTCTGGGGTGAGCCGGAAGCCGGCATTATCGGTTGCGATGTGTATGTGCGCGACGACACACCGGTGCATTCGCTATTGCATGAGGCCGGGCACCTGATTGTGCTGCCAGTGGAAAAGCGCGCGGCCGTGCATACCGATGCCACCGATTCGGTGGATGAAGAAGACGCGACCTGTTATCTGCAGATCCTGTTGGCCGAGCAGTTACCCGGCGTGGGCAGCGCGCGACTGATGACCGACATGGACACCTGGGGCTATACGTACAGACTCGGCTCCACGCGTGCGTGGTTCGAGCAGGATGCGGAGAATGCGCGCAGCTGGTTGAGCGAGCGCGGGTTATTACCGGTGTTGCGTGCTGCGTGAGTTCGATACGACGGTGGATTCGTGATTGACGCTACTGACCGAGTCCGCAATGCAGCGGGGTTCTTCATGCAGTTGTTCTCTCGATCAAGCGGCATTCGGCAGCAAGCACGCGACTGGCGGTGCGATGCCCGATGCGCGCGCAACACGCATCGCGACTATTTATCCCGGCAGTCCGGTCGCAACCGTTGAGCCGGACAGATCCAGCGTCGCTACCGTGCCCTGCCCTGCGCTGGAATCCAGATGCAGATGCCAGCCCAGGTGTTCGCACAGGCGCCCGATCAATTCCAGGCCGATGCCGTTGCCCTGGCGCGCGTTGCCGCGCGCCAGCCGCGCATAGATCGCGCTGATTTCTTCCGGCGTCATGCCATGGCCCGGGTCGGCGATACGCACCACACCCGGTGCAGACAGCGAGACGCGGATGATGCCGCGGTCGCTGTTTTCGATCGCGTTGCGCAACAGGTTGCCGATGGCGGTCTGCACGATCGCCACCGGTGCGGTCAGGCTGCAGGGCGGCAATGGGTCGATGAGCACCTGCAGATCCTTGTCGGCGCACAGATGCGCGTGGTCGGCGACGATCTCCGGCAATAGCCGATCCAGGCGCAGCGTGTCGCTGCCGCGGGTCAGCCGGCCGGGATCCTTGGCCAGTACCAGCAACAAGGTGATCAGTTGCTCCACCGCGCCACTGGTGTGCGCGATGCGCTCCAGCTGGTGGCGCACCGCAGGCGGCGTGCCGGGTTGTTCCAGCGCCAGTTCGGCCGCATTGCCGATCACCGCGATCGGGGTGCGCAACTCATGGCTGGCGCTGTCGATAAAGGCGCGTTCGCGTTCGACGAACTGGCCGTTGCGTTCGAGATAATCGTTGAGCGCATCGGCGATGACGTACAGCTCGGCACTGCCCTGGCGACCCACCGAAATACGTTGCGCGCGCCGTTCCGGGCGCAGCGCGCCGATATCGCGCGCTAGCTCGACCAGCGGCCGTACCAGCCGCGCCATCGCATAGGTACCCATCACCAGGGTGATGCTGATCAGCGCGATACCTGCGGCAAGCATCCAGCGGGTGAGAAATTTTTCCAGCGCTTCGAAATCGGTGATGTCCAGCACCAGCGCCAGGCGCCCGGCATGCGGCGTGTCGCGCACCATCACCGCACTCTGGCGGCCGGCGATTTCCAGCTCGTCGTGCAGGCCGGGATGCAGCGTACGCAGCACCGGCGGCAACGCGGCACTGTCATCGACGCGGTACAGCCGCAAGGTGTCCGAATCCTGCCAGTGGTAGCCAGGATCCTGCGCGCTGCGATCGAGAATGCTGTCCAGTTCGGAATTGAGCAGCGAGCGCCAGACGCCGTGCTCGGCACGCTCGTGCAGATACTGCGCAGTGCCGAACACTGCCAGCGTCATCAACAGCGTGTAGCCGAACAACCACACCAACACGCGGCGACCCAACGGGCGCTGCTTAGCCATCGGCGCAGTCGCCTGTCGCAAGCGCGCTGGCGCCATCCAGCACCGCCAGCCGATAGCCGAGCCGCGGCAAGGTGTGGATCAACTTCTGTGCGAACGGGCCATCCACGCTGCGGCGCAATTCGTAGATATGCGAGCGCAGCATGTCGCCATCGGGTGGATCGTCGGCCCACAGTGATTGCTCCAGGCGTTGCCGGGTGACGGCCGCGGGGCTGGCCTGCATCAGCACTTCCAGCAATTTTCGGCAGGCCGGATACAGATGCAGCACCTGGCCGGCGCGCGTCGCTTCCAGCGTGGACAAGTCCAGACGCAGATCGGCCACCTGCAGCAGCTTGCCGCGACGGCGGCCGTGCGCACGCGCCAGCAAGGCTTCGATGCGCACTTCGAGCTCGGGCAGCGCGAACGGCTTGGTCAGATAGTCGTCGGCACCGGCACGGAAGCCGGCGATCTTGTCGGGCAACTCGTCGCGTGCGGTGAGCATGATCACCGGCAACTCGGACTGGTGCTGCTCGCGCAGGCGGCGCAGCACTTCCGGGCCGTCCATGCGCGGCATCATCCAGTCCAGCACCAGCACGTCGTAATGCTGGGTGGTGGCCAGATGCAGGCCGGTGATGCCGTCCGGCGCGGCGTCCAGGGTGTGCCCGCGCGCTTCGAAATACTCGAACAGATTGGCAACCATGTTGCGGTTGTCTTCGATGACCAGCAGCCGCATGAGCGCGTTTCCAGAGCGGCCCGGCAGGGACGATGTGCGCATCCTAACCGAGCCTGACCAAACGCGAGCGCGACCGATGCTTCCGACAGAATTCCGACCTGCTTGCCGGATAGTGTGTCGCCACTTTCATCAGAGCACGCGCGTGTCGCCTGCCATCGTTGCCGCTGTCTCCCGTCGGCGCATGCTGTTCGCTGCGCTGGTGCTGATCGTTATCAGCCTGCTGGCCGGCCTGGGCCTGCGTCAACCCAACCCGCCGGACGAGCCGCGTTTTGTGCTGGCCGCACGCGGCATGGTCGAGACCGGTCAGTGGCTCTTGCCGCACCGAGGTAGTGAGCTGTATGCCGAAAAACCACCGGTGTTCATGTGGTTGCAGGCGGCCAGTTACGCAATGGTGCCGCACTGGTCGGTCGCGTTCCTGTTGCCTTCGCTGCTGGCCGCACTGGCCACGCTATGGCTGACCTGGGACCTGACGCGACGGTTGTGGAATCGGCGCGTGGCGTGCCATGCGGTGCTGGCGTTGTTTGCGGTGCTGCAGTTCGGCCTGATGGCCAAGCGTGCGCAGATCGACATGGTACTGGTAGCGCTGACCACACTGTCGTTGTGGGGGATGCTGCGACATCTGCTGCGCGGGCCGGACTGGCGGGCGTGGACGCTGGGAGTGTTCGCCGCCGGCGTGGGGACGGTGACCAAGGGCGTGGGCTTCCTGCCATTGCTGCTGTTGCTGCCGTGGATGGCGCTGCCGCGCAGGCATTGGAGCGTGCTGCCGGCACGCACCCAGGCTGGACGCAGCTGGTTGCTGGTGCTGCCGGCGTTTCTGGCCGGAACTGCGGTGTGGCTCGGCCCGCTTGGAATTGCGTTATTGCAGAGCACCGATCCGGTGCTGCATGCATACGCGCATGAGCTGTTGTTCAAACAGACCGGCACCCGTTACGCGCACGCCTGGCATCACGTCAAGCCGGCCTGGTACTACCTGCAGGTGATCGCCACGCTGTGGTTACCCGGCTGCCTGCTGTTGCCGTGGTTGTTGCCGGCCTGGTGGCGACGGCTGCGCCGCGGCGATCCGCGCTATGTGCTGCTGCTTGCCTGGAGCGTGTTGGTGCTGGTGTTCTTCAGCGCCAGCCCGGGCAAGCGTGAGGTGTATATCTTTCCGATGCTGCCGGCGCTGTGTATTGCCGCCGCACCGCTATTGGCCGGGCTGCTGCGCCGTCGCGGTATCCGCATCTTGTTGACGGGCTATGTGTTGCTGCTTGCGGTGGCCGCATTGGCATTGGGCAGCGGGATTGCCCTGCATCTGCACTGGGCTGAAAACACCGCGTTGAAGCGCGGGATGGATCTGGCCTCGATGCGATCGGTGGGTGTCTGGTTGATCGGCTTGGCTGTAGTTGCGCTGGCAGTGCTTGCATGGTCGCGCGGCAAGCGTGCCGGCACCGCGGTGATCGTGACGACCGCTGCGCTGTGGATGTTTTATGGCCTGGGCTTGATGCCCGCGCTGGATCCGTACAGCTCGGCGGCGCGCTTGATGCAGCGCGTCGGTCAGCGCATCGGCCCGGATGCCGAGCTCGGCATGCTGGCCTGGCGCGAGCAGAACCTGCTGCAAGCGGATCGCCCGGTCACCGACTTCGGCTTCAAGACGCCGTGGCAACAGCAATGGGAGAAAGCCGGTCCGTGGCTTGCACACGCGCCGGAGAAGCGTTGGTTATTCGTACTCAAGCAGGCGGTACCGGCGTGTATCGATCCGGCGCAACGCATCGATATCGGCGAATCCAATCGCAACCAATGGCAATTGGTGCCGGGCACCGCGTGGCACACCGGTTGCATGACCACAGCATCCGACACCGAACAAACCGGTAGCGACGGCGAGACAGACTGAACGCTCGGTGTCGGGTTAACGACTGAGCAACTTCGGTCCGACCGCTCTCCGACATCCGGGTTTCGAAGATGCCGGGCAATGACACAGGCCGACATCTCGATGAGCACGCTTCCCGTCCACGCGCCCGCCCTGGCGCGCACCGCCCGCGATGTGCAGGCGCGCTTTTTGGTTCGCCATCTGTGGATGCCGCTGACGGGTGTGCTGCTGATCAGCGCGTTGTTGATGGGCGCAGGCGGCGACCAGTGGATTGCCGATGCGCTGTATCGACTGGAGGGCGGGCACTGGCTGCTCAAGGACCATTGGTTCACCAGCGGCGTGATTCATCGCATCGGCAAATGGCTGAGCACGACGGCCGGCGTCAGCGTGGTGATCCTGGCCGTGGCTGCCTGGTGCAAGCCACGCCTGCGCGTGCTGCGTTGGCCGCTCACCTATCTGGCCGCATCGATTGCAGTGTCGACCTCGCTGGTGTCGCTACTTAAATCGTGGACAGCGATGGATTGCCCCTGGGATCTGAGCCGTTATGGCGGCACCCAACCGATGATCGGTCTGTTTGAATCGCGCCATGGCATTGCTGCGTCCGGTTGTTTTCCTGCAGGTCACGCAAGCGCCGGTTATGCGTGGGTGGCGCTGTATTTCTGTGCGCTGGCTCTACGTCCTGCATGGCGCTTTACAGGTTTGTTCGCAGGTCTAGCGGCTGGTCTCATTTTCGGTATTGCACAGCAACTGCGCGGCGCGCATTTTCTATCGCACGACCTGTGGTCGTTCGCGGTGTGTTGGGTGAGCGCACTTGCACTGTATTACGTGATGCTGGGTCGACCGTATCGCGTCCGTAGTTTGATGTTGCCATCGGGGGATGCAGCATGAGTACCTGGCTACCGCAACCGTCCGGGCAAGTTCGCCCGCGTGCGCTGACGTGGAGTACCCGACCAACGGTATCGACGGAAACGCTGGTACTGCTGTCGAGCCTGTTTTTCGCATTGGTGTGCAATCAGTTGTTCTGGCGCACCTCCATGGCGACGCATCCAGGCAGTGTCGGATTTGCCATCTCGCTGATGGCGCTATTGGTCGCAGTACACGCATTGCTGTTGGGTCTGCTGTTGTGGCGCTGGAATGCGAAACCGCTACTGACGGTACTGCTGTTCACCACCGCGTTGGCTGCGCATTACATGGACAGCTACAACGTCTATCTGGATGCGGACATGCTGCGCAACGTGCTGCATACCGACCACAAGGAATCGCGCGAACTGCTCACCCCTGGCTTGATCCTGCCGCTGGTGTGCTACTTCCTGATCCCGACAACCTTGCTGTGGCGCACGCGCTTGCGTGCACGCAGCATCGGCAAGGCATTGGCGCTTCGCGCCGGCTTTCTGTTGGTGGTGGCAGTGGTTGGTGCGGCAGGCACGATGCTGTCGTTCCAGGACATTTCTGCGTTGATGCGCAATCACCGCGAGGTGCGTTATTTGGCCACGCCGATCAATTACATCGTCGCGCTGCGGCAAAACCTCAAATCCGATTCGCCGATCAAGCACGCACCCAAGCAACCGGTCGAACACGATGCGATGGCCACGCCACGCGCCGCCGGCAGCCGCCCGCGCTTGCTGCTGGTGGTGCTGGGCGAAACCGCACGTGCACAGAACTGGGGACTCAACGGCTATGCACGTCAGACCACGCCCGAGTTGGCGCAGGCCGGGGTGATCAACTTCCCGGATATGCATTCGTGCGGCACCAGCACCGAAGTCTCGGTGCCCTGCATGTTCTCGCCCTACGGCCGACGCGATTACAACGAGGACCTGATCCGCGGCCATCAATCGCTGCTGCATGTACTCGAACACGCCGGTATTTCCACGCTGTGGCGCGATAACCAGTCTGGCTGCAAAGGTGTGTGCGACGGCCTGGAGATCCAGAAGCTGGACGATGCCACCACGCCGGGATTATGCGCCGATGGCCGTTGCATGGACGAGATCCTGCTAAGCGACCTGGCCGCGCAGGTACGCGCCAAACCCGGCGATCGCGTGGTGGTGGTGCATCAACTGGGCAGCCATGGACCGAGTTACCTCGAACGCTACCCGGCGCATTTCGAACGCTTCAAACCGGTGTGCAAAACCGCCGATCTGGGCAGCTGCAGCCGCCAGGACATCGTCAACGCCTACGACAATTCCATCGGCTATACCGACCATTTCCTCAATCAGGCCATCCACGTCTTGCGCGGCCTGCAAGACTACGACACCGCCATGATCTATGTCTCCGATCATGGTGAATCGCTTGGCGAAAAAGGCCTGTATCTGCATGGGGTGCCGTATGCAATCGCGCCCAAGGAGCAGACCCACGTGCCGATGGTGATGTGGTTCTCGCCGCAGTTCGCGCGCGATCGCGGCCTGGATGAAACCTGCCTGCGTCACCGCGCCGGTCAGTACACCGATCACGATGCCTTGTTCCCCTCCATCCTGGGTCTGATGCAGGTCAAGACCAGTGTCTACGCACGCGAGCGCGATCTGTTTGCACAATGCGCAGGATGAACGCAATTTGGATATTTCCCAGCCGGGACCGGTGAGAAGATCACGCCTGCCGCGTTGGTTTGCGTACGGATAGACGAGTCCAGAGCCCAAAGCAATTAGTAGAGGGTGCGGTACCCTCGCCGCTCGCGGGACACGCCGCAAGTACGTCCTTGTAGGCTCGGTGGCGGCATCCATGCCGCCACACGGTCCCGCAATCGGCAAGGACACCGCACCAGAGAGTGAGTCGTCGGTCGGGAGAAAAGCTGCTTGTTGCTCGGGGTGCATTGAGAGGCTGATCGGAAGCGAGGCTATCCGAGCAACACACGTCATGCTTCGCTCGCAACCCCGCACACCGACCATCTCGACGGGTCCTTGCCCGCCCACCGTCGCGGGACCTTACGCGGCATGGATGCCGCGTAAGAGCCTACAGGGACGTACTTGCGGCGTGTCCCGCGATGGTGGGCGATCTATCCGCACTGTCCAATCGCGGCAATACAACCGAGATTCGAGTCGTCTCAGCGTTTAGATTGAGTCAAAAGCTAGTCGGTCGAGGGCGCGGTGCCCTCGCCGCTCGCGGGACACGCCGCAAGTACCTCCATGTAGGCTCGGTGGCGGCATCCATGCCGCCACACGGTCCCGCAAGCGGCGAGGACACCGCACCAGAGAGTTTCCTGGCTGCTTTGTTAAAAGCCATGCGCACCGATCAACTCCACTGGTCCTTGCCCGCCCACCGTCGCGGGACCTTACGCGGCATGGATGCCGCGTGGACGTACTTGCGGCGTGTCCCGCGACGGTGGGCGGGCAAGGGCCCTGCAGCAAACCAGCAGATCTTCGCTCCACAAGCGACCTATCCAAATTGTTCAAGCACTCCGAGACAACCGAGATCTCACGGTCTTATCAGTCATTGATAAGTAGCTGACAAAACGTCGCGAGCAATGAGCAGGCACGTGTGGACGACGCGCTCAGAGTCGCAAGGCCGGCGTGATACATCCCGCACCGAACACAGGCCGCGCCCGCCTGGCGGTGAGCGCAGTAGCTTTGTTAGCTGCCCTGAGGAGCACACATGGATTCGCAGCTATCCGCATCTCATGCGCGGCGCCACCGCTTGCCCTGAACCCCGGCGCGCTCTAGCCTTCGTCGGACTTCACCGCAAGGACCATCCGTGAATCCTCGTTCGCTTTTGCTGGCATTGACTGTCGCTGCCGGCACCCTGTCGTTGTCGGCCTGCCGCCAGGATGCGGCCCCGCCTGCCAAACCCGCAGCCACCAAGGCTGCCCCTGCCGAAAGCGCCGACCAGTTCGTTGCGCGCATCAGCGCCGAATACAAAGCCGCATATCCGGAACTCACTGCAGCGCAGTGGCTGTCGTCGACCTACATCACTGGCGACTCGCAATTGCTGGCCGCCAAGGCCAATGAGCGCCAGCTGGCGCAGCTGGATCGCTGGATCGAACAGTCCAAGCAATACGCCGGCCTGCCGATGTCGGCCGACAGCGCCCGTGCGTTGCAATTGCTGAAATTGATGAGCGCCCTGCCCGCCCCACGCGACCCGACCAAGCTGGCCGAACTGACCCAGATCGCCGCAAAGATGGAAGGCGACTACGGCGCAGGGCGTTACTGCATCGGCGAGGGCGAGCAGCGCCGCTGCCGCCAACTGGGCGAGCTGGAACAGGTGTTGGCACGCAGCCGCGACTACAACGAACAACTCGACGCCTGGCAAGGTTGGCATGCCACCGCGCAACCGATGCGCAAAGACTACCAACGGTTTGTCGAGCTCGCTAACGAAGGCGCGCGTGGCTTGGGCTTTGCGGATGTGGGTGTGCTGTGGCGCAGCGGTTACGACATGCCACCAGCGCAACTGGCCAGCGAAACCGACCGTCTGTGGGAACAGGTCAAACCGCTGTACGCACAACTGCAGTGCTATGCGCGCGGCAAGCTCGATACGCAATACGGCAAAGACAAAGGCGAGCTCGCCGGCGGCATGTTGCCCGCGCATCTGATGGGCAATATGTGGCAGCAGGACTGGAGCAACCTGTGGGATCTGCTGCAGCCGTATCCGGGTGCCGGCGATCTGGACATCACCGCTGCACTGGAAAAACAGTACCAGGGCAACCTGAGTGCAGTGCTGGCACGCAACACCGGGACAGAAGGCGGTAGCGGCGCACGCTTCCAGGCCGAACGCGAAGCGCAACTGCGCACCGCAAAACAGATGACCGAACGTGCGCAGGACTTCTACACCTCGCTCGGCATGCCCAAGCTGCCCGACACCTATTGGCAGCGCTCGCAGTTCATCAAACCGCTGGACCGCGACGTGGTCTGTCATGCCAGCGCGTGGGATATGAACATGGGCGGCGAGCCGAACCAGAACATCGGCGCCGACGTGCGCACCAAGATGTGCATCAACCCGACCGAAGAAGACTTCACCACCATCTACCACGAGCTCGGCCATATCTATTACGACCTGGCTTATAACCCGCTACCGCCGCTGTTCCAGAATGGCGCCAACGATGGTTTTCACGAAGCGATCGGCGACACCATCGTGCTGGCGATGACGCCCAAGTATCTGCAGTCGATCGGCATGGTGGGCGAACAACAAACCGGCCGCGAGGCGCTGATCAATTCGCAGATGCGCATGGCATTGAGCAAGGTCGCCTTTCTGCCGTTCGGCCTGATGATCGACCGCTGGCGCTGGGGCGTGTTCGATGGTTCGATCACCCCTGAGCACTACAACCAGGCCTGGTGGGAACTGAAAGCCAAGTACCAGGGCGTGGCGCCGACAAGCACGCGCGGCGAAGAGTTCTTCGATGCCGGCGCCAAATACCATGTGCCCGGCAATACCCCATACACCCGGTATTTTCTCGCGCACATCCTGCAGTTCCAGTTCTACAAGGGCCTGTGCGAAGCCGCCGGCCATCAAGGCCCGCTGTACGAATGCAGCTTCTACGGCAACAAGGACGCCGGGCAGAAATTCTGGTCGATGCTGCAACGTGGCGCCAGCCAACCCTGGCAGACCACGCTGAAGGAACTCACCGGCAGCGACCGCCTGGATGCCGGCCCGATGCTGGAATATTTCGCACCGATGAACGCGTGGTTGAAGCAGCAGAATCAGGGGCAATTGTGCGGCTGGCAGGCGACTGCGCCCGCAGCACCCACCACCGCGCTTGCGCCCGCCGCGACGCACTGACGCGCCGCTTTCCCTGCGGCGTGCGTCACCTCGGCCGCCGCATAACATTGATTTGATAAACGCCGAAAACGCCGGCGATATACTGCGCGCCCGCTGCACAGGCGCAGCATGCAGGACGCATCCAATGAACAACGCCTCCACTGGCCCGGGCCAGCAGAATCTGGACCCCAACAAGCAGATCATCGACGACGCGACCGATCACGCGTTCGACCCGATCTACAGCAGCAAGAACAGCGACTACTCGGTGAAAGTGGGTAGCAGCGACATGGAGTTCAACCCCGACGATGGGTCGGTCAAGTATGCGCAGACCAGCGAGCAGCGCATCGGCAATGCGACGCAGCCGCTGGGCGAGAGCAGCCTGCGCACCAACAGCGCGCTAGGCCTGGGCAAGCTCAGCGATGCCGACGCGAAGACCACTACCTTCAACCTCGAAGCCGACGCACGCACCGGCCAGCAGCAAAGCCTGCAGACCAAGCTCGGCGACGGCAAGTTGAACATCGAAGCCAGCGTCAGTGCCGGGCAGCGCATGCGCTACTCGCTGACGCTGCCCGGTGTCGACCAGCCTGCAGAAGCGGCCACACGCATCAATCCGCTGCAGCCGGAAAGCCTGCCGATCGGCGCGCGCGCAGTGATGGACACGCAGACCTACACCCAGCGCGACACCTCGGCGAGTCTGCACAACCTCAGCATGCAGAGCGAGATCACCGAAGCCAGCGGCCGCAGCTACCTGATCGAGCGTGTGGACGAGCGCCACGTGCGTGTAGTGACCGGGCCCAACGCAGCCATCGAGGCCGTGAACGCGGTTGGCGTCAAGGTGGGACCGGCGCAGGCGCTGCTCGGAGTCGCCGACGCGCTGGGCCAGTCGCAGGTGCACAGCGCGCAGTTCGACCTGGCCGACCCACGCGCAGTAGCGGCCATGGGCGACTTCGTGCGCGAGGGCAAGATTGCGCCGGACGTGCCCGGCGTCGATGAACGACAGACGCTGGAGCGGATCAGTTTCAGCTCGCAGCAGCGTCTGCAGCTGGAGCTAGGCCCGCTCAGTGCCGATCTGGCCGGCAACCGCAACGAAGGCAGCCAGGTGCGCATCAGCACACCGGGCCAGGACGGCTACACCGTCGTGCAGCAGCTGCAATACGGCGGCAACGTGCCGCTGACGATCGTGCGCCAGTACGACGGCAACGAGACCGAACGCGTGCAGGAACGCAGCTACCGTTTCGAGATCGATGGCGATGTCGCCGCACCCGGGCTGATGCAGCGCCTGGGTGGCCGCAACGAGGCCAGCGAGGAAAAGGCGATGGCGCAGAATCTCAACAGCGCGCTGAGCGGAAACATGTCGGGCACCGGCGCGATCGAGCCGGGACAGAAGACCACACTGGCACTCAGCGAGGCGCAGATGCAGGCGCTGATGGAGCAGACCCGGGCCAGCGTCGAGGCCAGCAAGATCGGCGGCAGCTCGCTGAGCTCGCTGGTCGGCGACCGCAACGCCCCGCCGCAATCACCCGAACAGTTTGCGATTGCAATGGCCCGCAACGTGGGCGGCGAGCCTTATGCGTTCACCGAGCGGCTACAGCGCATTGCCGACGGCGCCGATGGAAAATACGACGGCCAGTTGCAGCGCATCGACACCGAAGTGCTGCCGCGCCAGGCAGGTGCGACAACCGCGGCTTCGGATCCACGCCATCCGGCCAATCCCGACCATGCGCTGCTGAAGCAATGCACGGTAGCGGTAGAGCAGCTGGAGACTGCGCGTGGCCGCGTGCCCGATGCGGACAGTGAGCGCCTGGCAATGGGAGTGCTGGTCACCGCGCGCGAGCATGGGCTGCAGCGCGTGGACCATGTGGTGCTCGGCCATGACCCGGCCCGGGGCTTCGTGGTCCAGGGAGCGCTGGATTCGCCTGCGCACCTGCGCGCAAGTTTCGATGCCCAGGCCGCGCAGCAAACACCGCTGGAAAGCAGCGTGCAGCGCTTGCAGGCCGTACAGGCCGAGCAAGACCGCCACGCTCCCGTACGCGAGCAGGCGCCGCAGCAGGAACCGTCGCCGCATGCGCCTTCGCGCTGAGACCTGCGGTTGTTTTCAAAGACCGCACTCGGCAGCACCAACCGGGCTGCCGGATGCGGGGACGACGAGGGCAGCTATTCCGGCCTTATGCAGCGACGCGCTGCATAAGGCCTTGCATCGGCGGCCCTGGCCACCGGCACAAGCGCACCTCGATGGGCGACTGCCCTAACCCGCAACGACTGCGCGGCTCACCCGCGTAGGCCATCGCTGGCCTATCGCCAATCGCTGCACATTACCCGCACGCCTCAGTGCGTACGCGTAGGCGCCAGCTTCTGCGAGAACTCGATCCGGAATGCCTCGAAATCTCTGCCGTCGGCAGCGGCCTCGGCATGCGCTGCATCCTTGAGCGCATCCGAATAGGTCAGCCGCACCGGCGTGCCCTGGCGTTCGTGCAACTCGGCCGCCCGCATGATCAAGGCCAATACCTGCGCGGCGCTGGTGCTTTCGCCGGCGATGCGGCCGTCCATGCCCAGCACCCACTCGCCGTCGCGGCGGACGATGCCGGCCAATAGCGTGCGTTGCTGGTCGCGCAGTTCGGCATGCGCTTCGATCGGCGATTCGGCAGTGACCTTGGCGGCGGCCTGGTTGCGCTGGCGCTCGGCGGCGCGCTTGCGGGCGTCGCGGCGCAGCTTGGAATCGGTGGACATGCAGGCTCCTGTGAGGTCAGAGGTGGTCGGCCGGCTCCAGAGGCAGTGCCTCTTCGGCCTGGCGGCGGCGTAAACGGCGGCCGCTACGGCGCTCCCAGCGCCAGAATAGCCAGCCCAGCAAGAAAAAACCGGTCATGCCGATCGCCAGATGCTGTGGGTGTTCACTCAGCAGCGGCGACAGCACCCCGGCCACCAGGGTATTGGTCATCAACTGGGTGAAGGCCTGCAGCGAAGAGGCCAGGCCGCGCTGATGCGGGTACATGTCCAGCACCGCCAGCGCCAGGATCGGGAAGATCAAGGCCATGCCCACGCCGGCCAGGAAGATCGGCAGCACCGCCCATGGCAGCGCGATCTGCTGCACCGCCAAGGTGTAACCCAGGTTCGCCAGCGCCGCCACGCCGCAGCAGATGAAGCCGATGCGGATCTGCCGCACCGGGTCCATGCTGCCGGCCATGCGACCGGACAGGAACGAGCCCAGCGTCATGCCGCCGATGGTGGGAATGAACAACCAGGCGAAGTCGCCCTCGCCCAGGTGCAGGTGGCGCATGATCAGCACCGGCGCCGACGCGATGTACAAGAAGATGCCGGCGAAGTTGAACGCACCGGCCGCGGCCAGACGCTGGAAACGCGGATTGAAGCCGATCCGCACGTAGTCGTGCATCAGGCGGCGCAGCTGCAGCGGCGTGCGCGCTTCCACCGGATGGGTCTCCGGCAGCCAGGTCATGGTCGCGACCAGCAGCACCAGCCCGAACACCACCAGAAACCAGAAGATCAGCGGCCAGCCGGCGCCGCTGAGCAGGATCCAGCCACCGATGATCGGCGCAATCGCCGGCGCGATGCCGAAGATCATCGACACCTGGCTCATCAGCCGTTGCGCGTCCGCACCCTGGAACAGGTCGCGGATCACCGCCCGGCCGACGATCATGCCCACGCCGGCCGACAGCCCCTGTAACGCGCGGAACGCCAGCAGCGTGGGCAGGTCCTGCGACAGCGCACAGCCCACCGAGCCGGCAATGAACAGCGCCAGCCCGCCCAGGATCACCCGCTTGCGGCCCCAGGCATCGGATAACGGCCCGTGCGCGATGCTCATCAGCCCAAATGCGAGCAGATAGACGCTGATGGTCTGCTGGATCGCCACCTCGTCCACCGCCAGGCTGCGGCTGAGCCGCGAGAACGCAGGAAAGATGGTGTCGATGGAGAACGGGCCGAACATCGCCAACCCGGCGAGCAGCAGCGCCATGCGACGGGTGGAAGGCGTGGTGGGGGTCATGCAGGGATCCGAAACGTGGTGCATCGGGGACGCACGCCGGCGCTGGCTAGGGGCCGCGTCGGGATGAGCACAAGGGAATCGATGATAGGCGCTCGCCGTTGCAAGGTTAAGCGGACGCAAGCACACCAGCCGTTACTCGACAGGCGCGGCGGGTGCGCCCGGTGGCGCGGACGCACGTTATAATCGGTCGGCAACACGGTGGGAGAAGCGGCACTGCCGCTGCCGAAGGCGCAACAGCCCGTAATCGCTCAGGCCCGATACCATCCGCAGTACAACTCTGGAGAGACCGGCCGATGCCGGCGCCGAAGGGGCACGGAACGCAGGCAGGCCAGGTGCCATGCCGCGTTTTTAAACTCTCAGGCAAAAGGACAGAGGGGCGCGAGGAAGACTGTCGCTGCGGCAGGTGACGATGCGCTGTGCGCGTCCTCCCGGTCGCGGTGCTTGTCGACCATTCGTCTGCCCCCTGCCCCGGATGCCCGCCATGTCCCAGACCACGTCTTCCCTGCGCGACCTCGAACACCACAGCGCGTTCGTCGAACGCCACATCGGCCCCAACGACGCAGAAATCGCACAGATGCTGGGCGTGGTCGGCCACGCCTCGCTGGATGCGATGACCGATGCGATCGTGCCCGGCAACATCAAGTCGCCTGCGGCGCTGGCGCTGCCGGAAGCGATCACCGAAGAAGAAGCGCTGGCCAAGATCCGCGCCATCGCCAGCAAGAACCAGGTGCAGCGCACCTTTATCGGCCAGGGCTATTACGGCACCCACACGCCCAAGGTGATCCTGCGCAACATCCTGGAAAACCCGGCCTGGTACACCGCCTACACGCCGTACCAGGCGGAAATTTCGCAGGGCCGCATGGAAGCGCTGATCAACTTCCAGACCCTGTGCGCCGACCTCACCGGCATGCAGATCGCCAATGCCTCGCTGCTGGACGAAGCCACCGCCGCGGCCGAAGCGATGACGCTGGCCAAGCGCTCGGCCAAATCGAAGTCGGAGACGTTCTTCGTGCACGACGCGGTGCATCCGCAGACGCTGGAACTGCTGCGCACCCGCGCCGAGCCGCTGGGCATCGTGCTGCGCGTGGGCACGCCCGCCGAAGCATTGCAGGCCGAATGCTTCGGCGTGCTGCTGCAGTATCCGGACAGCTTCGGCCATATCGGCGACCACGCCGCGTTGGCCGATGCCGTGCACGCGCAAGGCGGGCTGGTCGCGGTGGCGACCGATCTGCTGGCGCTGACCCTGATCGCCGCGCCCGGCGAATGGGGCGCCGATATCGTGGTCGGCAATTCGCAGCGCTTCGGCGTGCCGTTCGGTTTCGGCGGTCCGCACGCGGCCTTCATGGCCTGCCGCGATGCCTACAAGCGCTCGATGCCGGGCCGGTTGATCGGCGTGTCGATCGATGCCGCCGGCAACCCTGCCTACCGTTTGACACTGCAGACGCGCGAACAACATATCCGCCGCGAGAAGGCCACCTCCAACATCTGCACCGCGCAGGTGCTGCTGGCGGTGATGGCCTCGATGTACGCCGTCTACCACGGCCCCGAGGGCCTGACCCGCATCGCGCGCCGCACCCATCGCCTGGCTGCGATCCTGGCCGCCGCGCTGCGCGGCGCCGGCGTCACCGTGGGCGAGCATTTCTTCGACACCCTGCACGTCAAGGCGATCGATGCCGACGCCATCCACGCCAAGGCGCGTGCGGCTGGCATCAACCTGCGCGCGATCGACAGCGAAGCGGTCGGCATCAGCCTGGATGAAACCAGCACGCGCGCCGACGTGGTCGCACTGGCCGCGTTGTTCGGCGCGCAGGCAGATGTGGACGCACTCGATGCCGCCACCGCCGACGCATTGCCGCAAGGGCTGCTGCGCAGCAGCGCCTTCCTGACCCACCCGGTGTTCAACACCCACCACAGCGAACACGAACTGCTGCGCTACATGCGCTCGCTGGCCGACAAGGATCTGGCGATGGATCGCACCATGATCCCGCTGGGCAGCTGCACCATGAAGCTCAACGCCACCGCCGAAATGATCCCGGTGACCTGGCCCGAGTTCGGCGCGATCCATCCGCTGGCCCCGGCCGAACAGTCGGCCGGTTATGCGCAGCTGATCGAGGAGCTGGAAGCGATGCTGGTCGAATGCACCGGCTACGACGCGGTGAGCCTGCAGCCCAATTCCGGCGCGCAGGGCGAATACGCCGGCCTGCTGGCAATCCGCGCCTATCACCGCGCGCGCGGCGAGGCGCATCGCGATATCTGCCTGATTCCGGAATCTGCGCACGGCACCAACCCGGCCTCGGCACAGATGTGCGGCATGACGGTCGTCGTGACCAAGTGCGATGCAAACGGCAACGTCGATGTCGAAGACATCCGCGCCAAGGCGGAGAAATATTCCGAGCGCCTGGCGGCGTTGATGATCACTTATCCATCCACGCACGGCGTGTTCGAAGAAGACGTGGTGGCGATCTGCGAAGCGGTGCACGCGCACGGCG
Organism: Xanthomonas sp. Leaf131; assembly: GCF_001423495.1. Classification (GTDB taxonomy): domain Bacteria; phylum Pseudomonadota; class Gammaproteobacteria; order Xanthomonadales; family Xanthomonadaceae; genus Xanthomonas. The sequence goes on from NZ_LMOG01000001.1 coordinate 126,035, forward strand.
GCCAGGTCTACACCGACGGCGCCAACATGAATGCCCTGGTCGGCGTGGCCAAGCCCGGCAAGTGGGGCTCGGACGTCTCGCACCTCAACCTGCACAAGACCTTCTGCATTCCGCATGGCGGCGGCGGCCCGGGTGTGGGCCCGTGTGCGGTCAAATCGCATCTGGCACCGTTCCTTCCGAAAACGCTGGGCGGCGAAGGTGACGTCGGCATGGTCAGCGCAGCCAGTTATGGTTCTGCCTCGATCCTGCCGATCAGCTGGATGTACGTGACCATGATGGGCAGCGGCGGCCTGCGCAAGGCGACCCAGGTGGCGTTGCTCAATGCCAACTACATCGCCAAGCGTCTCGCGCCGCATTACAAGACGCTGTACACCGGCCGTAACGGCCTGGTGGCGCACGAGTGCATCCTCGACATCCGCCCACTGGAGAAGACCAGCGGCATCGGCGCCGAAGACATCGCCAAGCGCCTGATCGACTTCGGCTTCCATGCACCGACGTTGAGCTTCCCGGTCGCCGGCACCTTGATGGTGGAACCGACCGAAAGCGAATCGCAGCACGAACTGGACCGCTTCATCGACGCGATGATCCAGATCCGGGACGAGATCCGCGCCATCGAAGACGGCCGCCTGGACCGCGAGGACAACCCGCTCAAACACGCCCCGCACACCGCAACGCAGGTGTCGGCCAGCGAGTGGACCCACGCCTACCCGCGCGAACTGGCCGCCTTCCCGCTGCCCAGCCTCAAACAGCAGAAGTACTGGCCGCCGGTGGCGCGCGTGGACAACGTCTACGGCGACAAGAACGTGATGTGCGCCTGCATCCCGGTGGATGCGTACAAGGACGACGTGGAAGCCTAAGCGCTCACTTCGTAGCGTTATATGCGTGAACTGAAAACCCAGCCGCGAATCATCGCGGCTGGGTTTTTTCATGGGCTACACCGCAGGTTTCATGCCGGCCTGACCGCGCGAATATCCTGATCTGCAGCCCAGGCCAGCACGTCCTCGCGACGCAACGCCGTTGCCATCAACGCCGGAAACTGATCCGGCGTACACGCAAAGACTGGCGCCCCCAATGCCGCAAATGCTTCAGCCATTCTCGCGTCGTAGGCGGGACGGCCGTCATCGCTGAGTGCAAGCAGCACGATCAGATTGACGCCCTGCCGCACCAATGCTGCGGCGCGCGCCAGCAACTGCGCGCCATCGCCGCCTTCATACAGGTCGGAGATCAGCACCATGTGGGTCTTCTGCGGCTGCGTCAGCAAGCGCTCGCAATACCCCAACGCCTGGTTGATATCGGTGCCGCCGCCCAGTTGCACGCCGAACAGCACCTGCACCGGATCCGCAAGCTCCTCGGTCAGGTCCAGCACCACGGTGTCGAAACAGACCAGCCGCGTGCGCACCACTGGCAGCGATGCCAGAACCGCAGCAAAGATCGAGGCGTACACCACCGAGGTTGCCATCGACCCCGACTGGTCCACGCACAGGATGACTTCATCCAAATCCGCCTGGCGGCGTTGTCGCCGCATAAATCCGACCAGGGTCTCGGGAACCACGCTGCGGTATTGCGGCTGGTAATGCCGCAGGTTGGCCCGCAGCGTCCGCGCCCAATCGATGTCGGCATGTTTTGGCCGCGAGGTGCGACGCGAACGATCGACCGCACCACGCACCGCTTCGGCAGTGCGTTGCTGCAAGCGCTGCAACAACTCCTGCACCACCTTGCCAATCACCTGACGTGCGGTCTGCAGGGTCTTCTCCGGCATCACCGAGCGCAGACTGATCAGATCGGCGACAAGATGCACATCGGCTTCGACCGTTGCCAGAAATTCCGGCTGCAACAACATTTCTTTCAGCCCCAATCGTTCCAGCGCATCGCGCTGGATCACCTGCACCATCGGGCCGGGAAAGAATTCGCGGATATCGCCCAACCAGCGTGCGACACGCGGCGCCGATCGCGACAGACTGCCACGCCCTTTGTTGCCCGCATCCTCGCTGCTGTCGTAGAGCGCGGCCAATGCCTGATTCAGGCGTTTATCGCTCTCGGAAAGCGGGCTGCCAGGATCGTCCTGGCCCAGCATCAAGCGCCAGCGACGCTCTCGTTCGCGGCGGTCGCGCTCGGGCTGCACCTGCGTCAGATCGGCCATGTCACCTGCTCCCCTTGCAACAACGCCAACACGCGTGGTTGTTGCGCCAACCATTCATCATAGAGATGCGCGGCAATCGGTACGGATGGACGCACCGCTGCCGCGCCGCGTTCGGTGCGCTCCAGCAATCGGCGCCGCTCATGCAGATCCAGCGCAGAGAAGACACGCCGGAACAACGGCAACTGCTGGATGAAGACGTCCGGGTCGAGGCTGGCCAGCCAGTCGTCCACCAAGTGCAGCAAACCATCGTCGTGTAACAGCCGTTGCGCTGCCTGCGAAAAGAATCCATCAAAGAAGCCGGCCGCATGTGCGGTTGGAGTTCCCGGAGATAACAATCGACGCATCTGGTTCTGCAACGCGTCGCCATCAAGACGATCGGCTTCGTAGCGCAGGCGGCAGCTGAGCCCGGCGATATACGGACTGGTCTGCTCGTGTTCGCTCACACCTTGAAGTGCGTGCCACCACAACCCCATGGTGTCATCGGTAAGCCCGGCCAACGGCAAGGACTGATGGGTCGCTGCCAATGCGCGGCCAAATGCGCCAGCTTGCTGGGCATCGAGATTGCGCACTGCGTATGTCAGCCCCAACGCTGCCTGAGTCGCCAGGCGCTCGACCAAGCCGGCAAGCTGTGCGAGCGGCATCTCGCGTGCGCTGCCATAACGCTGCAGGGACACCAGGCCCGGTAACGTGCCGAGCAACTCCAGATTGTCTTGCGCAAGTGCGGCACGTTCGGTCAATAGCGCCAGACCTGCATCGACAGCAGCGGGTAATTGCGCTTCCATGCAGGCCTGAACCAGATCGGCCAGACCGATCAACTGCGGCTGGTTGTGCATCTGCTCGATGCTACGACGCGTGGCGGCGTGTTCCAGCGTGTTGCCATGGACTAGTTGCTCGACCAGACGCACGGCAAATTCCGGCTGCCATGCCAACACCCAGCGTTCGCGGAAGGTGCCGCGGCTGCCCCCCCGTTCGGTGAGCCGGCCCCACGGCACATCCAATAGCAACAGCCGATGCAGTACCACCGAACGCTGCGCACCGGCGTCGCTACGCAGGTCCAATGCAAGTTCGCGTTCGAGCGCTTCGGGCTTGAGCCGGATGCGTTTTTGCTGCCGCTGCAGATCTTCCAATAACGGCATCAGCGGCGTATCGGGCGGGATTTCGCCGACCTCATTCCCCAGCAACAGCACCTGTTCGTGCTGACGCCACACCACGTCCTGGCCGTCGCACAGGCAGGCGATGCTGGCGTCACGCATTTCTTCGAAACCAGGCGTGGGGCGACCGCGCAGACTCGCCAGCGCGGTGCCCAGCCGCGCGGCCTCGATGACCGATGCGGTGGAGACCGGCAAACCGCCATCGCGCAGGATCCGCGCTACCCGAACCATCCAGCGCGCAAGACTCGCCTCGCCAGTGCCGTGACGCCACAGATGGGTGTACCAGCGTGGCGCCTGCACGCCGGCGCCATAGCCGCTGGCAACAGCCAGACGCGGGGAAGTCCACGGCACCCAGGTCATCTGCACCTTGCATTTGGGCAGGCCGGACAGGCGCGCGCGATCCTCGCTGACTTTATGTGGCGCACGCAGCGCCGGCACATGCCAGGCGCCGCAGATCACGGCGACCGGTCCGGTCGCCTTACGCGCCGCAGCTGCGATCGCCAAACGCATATGTGCTTCACGTTGATGCTCCTGCGCATCCGTGTCGGGCGTGGCATCGCGCAGGGCCGTCATCACCTCTGCCACTGCGGCAAAGACCGGATCGGTTATCACCTCTTCGCCGCCAGGCTCGGTGCTGCCAAGGCTTTCGATCCAGTCGTTCCACCAGGCCTCCTGGTCCTGGTAACCGGCAGCGGCAGCCAGTGCAGCGAAGGGGTCTGCAACCAATGCAGGTTCAAGACCCGCAGCTGGTGCGGCGGCGGAAATGCCTGCATCCGAGTCGGACTCTGTCTCCGCATCCGACTCCGACGAAGGGTGTGCAATCTCCTGCGGTTCGCCGTCAAGCACGCCGGCTTGCGTTTCAACCGCACTGCGTTCTTGATGCGCCTGCAGTAGCGGCGCCAGACGCAGTGTGGACGGCAGATCGATGAAATTGACCGGCACCGAGGCATTGGCCGCCCAGCGAATCGCTTGATACTCCGGCGAGAACTCGGCAAAAGGAAAGAATGAGGCTACCGCTGGCGCATCCACAGCGTAGGTCAACAAGGCCACTGGCGGCCGCATTTGCGGGTCTGCGAGCGCCGGCAACAATCCATCGGCATCGGCAGGCCCTTCGATCAATATGATCGCAGGGCGCAGCGCCTCCAGCGCGCGGCGCAGTCGCCGTGCCGAGCCTGGGCCGTGGTGACGGATGCCGAAATAATGGACGTCAGCCGCCATGCGTGCGCTCCGTTCTGATCACAGTACGGCGTGAATCGCGTGGTAGTAGGCGGCGTAGTCGCCACGCTTCTTCACCACCGTCTCCAGATATTCTTCCAGCACCGCCTTGTCCTGCACCGGATCCTTGACGATGGCGCCGACCAGATTGGCGCCGAGGTCCTCTGCCGCCAGGGTGCCATTGCCGAAGAAGTGGCATTGGCTCAAGCCACCGACCACCACCGCGATGGCCTCGGCCGTGGACAGGCTGCCGGTGGGACCTTTGAGTGCGACCTTGCCATCCAGGGTCTGGCCGCTGCGCAACTCACGGAAGATGGTGACCACACGCGTGATCTCGTCGGCCACATTGGAGGGCACCGGCAACTCCAGGCTCTTGCCCATCTCAGCCACACGCTGGCGCACGATCTGCACTTCCTCCTCCATCGCATCGGGCAACGGCAACACCACAACGTTGAAGCGCCGCTTCAGCGCAGAGGACAACTCGTTGACTCCCTTGTCGCGATTGTTGGCAGTGGCGATGACATTGAACCCGCGCCGTGCGTGGACAGTCTGATCCAACTCCGGGATGGGCAACATGCGCTCGGACAGCACGGTGATCAGCGTGTCCTGCACTTCCGAACTCATGCGTGTCAATTCTTCCAGGCGGCACAGACTGCCGGCTTCCATTGCGCGCAGCAGCGGCGTTGGCACCAGCGCATCTCGCGATGGGCCATGTGCGAGCAGTTGGGCGTAGTTCCAGCCATAGCGCACCTGATTTTCGTCGGTGCCGGCAGTGCACTGGATGACGCGCGTGGAATCTGCACAGATCGCTGCGGCCAGATGTTCGGACACCCACGATTTGGCAGTGCCTGGAACTCCCAGCAGCAACAAGGCGCGATCGGTGGCAAGCGTGGCTACCGCCGTTTCGATCAGACGCCGGTTGCCGACGTACTTGGGCAGGATCACCGTGCCATCAGGCGCTACGCCACCCATCAGATAGGTGACCACCGCCTGTGCCGACAGTTGCCAGTTGGTTGGGCGCGGTCGGTCGTCGCCACTACGCAGCGCAGCCAATTCGTGCGCAAAGCTTTGTTCGGCGGTTTGGCGTTGTTGCTCGCTCATGCGGAAGATCCTTGGGACGGTGCGGTATCGGGGAGAAGCGCGTTGAGGCGCAACAGGTCGAGCAGTGGTTCGCCCGTCTGCACGCCTGCGACTATCAATGCGTCCAGCGCGGCCTGCGCAGTCACGCGTGGCAACAGACAACCCAGCGCCGCGACTTCTACTTTTGCCGATGACAACTGCCGCGTATCGGCGCCTGCACCCTGGTTGGCGATCAGCGTCGACCACATGTGGCTGGTCAACAGGACAGGTGCGGCCAACGGCAGCGGAGCTTGCGCCAGTTCTGCCAGATCCATGAAAGTGAGCGCAGTGCCGCGCACACTCAATGCACGCACTGCCAGCTGCTGGCGATCGGCTCCCGCCAGGCGCTGCGCCAGTGCCAATGCGGAGATGGTCTGCTGCGGTGTCGCACTGGCATCCAACAACACACGCTCGACCAGGAGCGACACCACGGCCTGATCGGCGCTGTGCTCGGCGCACTGCCATAGCGCTACTCGCGCATCGTGATCGGCACTATCCAGTTGCAGTGCGGTGGCCAGCTCGATCGACTGCAGTTCCAGCACACTGGCCAGATCTGCCCAGCTTGCGGTGGATAGACGCTCGCGTCGTGCCGACCGCTGCGCAGCGGTCTTCAACGCGACCACGGTCACCGTGGTCTTGCGGCGTAGCAATCCGCTGCGCTTGCACTCGAAGTCGGCACGCAGCTCGCTTGCAGCCGTCTCGGACAAAGGGTCATGCAGGCCGAGACGTGCGCGCAGGAAGCGCGAGAGCAGACGAATTTTTTCCGAACGATCGTTGGCCAGCCCTTGCAACAACGGCAGATCCTCCGGCCCGAGCGAGCGGGTCAAGGCATCCACCATCAACAGGCGCTGCTCGGCCGGCAACTGCGGAAATTGCTGTTGGAAGACCACGCGTGCCTGCGCAGGATCGCGCTCACGCAAGCGCAACCAGGCATGCCTGCGCTGCGCTGGCGTCAGTGTTCCCCACTCGGCGTCTTCGACGTCATCGCGCGCGTCACGCTGCAGTGCCCAGGCGCGCCAGGCATCGTAGACCGGTGGCAAGGCGTCGTCGGCTCTCGCAGGTCGCCAGTCGAAGGGGTGCGCCATATACCCGCGGGTGGCAAGCAATGTCAGCAACACAGGCAACAAACTCGAAGGCAAACTCGCCAGTGCACGCCGAAACGTCAATCGCAACTGTGCAGGAAGCAGGGGCAATGCTGGCGCTGGGAAGCGCGGCGCAGTGTGTAACCCGTCCGGTGGCACCGGCAGCGTCAGAAACTGTCGGCACTGCCCAACGAGCGCCATCAAGTCGATGTCCTTTTCCAACAGCGGCTGCCACGCCTCTGGAACAACAAGTGTCGGCCCTGCCCCACGGCTGCCGGCCATCCAGCGCGCACTGAGCTGATCGATGAGCGCAGGCAACGCTTCGCTGTGTACTTCATTCATACGATAAGCCCGCCCATCGCCGTGTCCACTGCCAACAGTTGTCCTTGCTGCCCATCCCACAACACCGCAGCCGAGCGCAGTGGCAACGCTGCGAGTAGTTCCAGATCCGAAGGCGAGGCCAATGGAATGAAATGATCATCGTCATCCGCGCACCACCATGGCGCCCCTTCCCCGTCGCAATCGATGCGCCCAGGACCGAGCAGCAACGGCGTCAAGGGTGCCCAGGGAACCTGCGCAAGATGTTGTCGATGCACGGCTAGAGGATCGCTCGGTGCAATCACCAGGCGGGTCTGGGCTTCGCCGTCCAGGGTCTGGGCCAGGACCGCGCGCAACGGATAGCGTCCGGGATAGAACGCCAATTCCGCATGCAGACGCTGACCCGGCGAAAAGGCAGCGCCCCGCCGGCCTGCGCTTGCGGGGAAAAAATCCTGCAAGACTGCAAAGCGCGGCTGCTCACTGGCGCAATCCAGCAACCATGTCGATTGGGCCACCAGGCCATCGCGACGCGTGACGATCTGCTCGCCTACCACTTCCCAGAGGCTTGCAACACGCAGACCACTACCCGTCAATACAGCATCGCGCCCTTCCGCCTGCACCACACCCGCGCGTGCATCCGCGTCATCGGGCTGCTGCTGCCAAGCGCGCGCAAGCAACAACCACTGCCCCATTTCCTGCAATGCAGCCAGACCACGCTGCGCACGTCCAAGCGCCAGCATCCGCGCGGGAAACTCGTCGATGCGTGAGGCAAATGTGGCGGCCTTTGCGTCGACCAAGCGTGCGGCGATCTGCCGGCAACGCGCAGGCGCCTCATCGACGAATCTCGCCACGCCGCCATGCAACTGATCGCCCAACCATTGCTCAAACTCCTCCAAGCCGTTGCGCACCAAGGTATCGGTATCGAGCTTGCGTTGCGCTGCCGCCCGCTGCTTCCTGGCCTGTTCGGCAGCATCGACAGGTGGCGCTGGGGCGTCTGCGTGTGCACTGGCTTGCGCGATGTCCTTGTGTATTGCCGGTATCGGGGTAGTGGGGACTGCCGGGCCGCGTTTGCGTCGACCGAGCCATTCCTGAACCCAATCAGGTAACGGCTGCTCCTGGAACTGCGCCGCATCGCTGGCGAACTTCCACATCAGCGCCAAGCTGTGTTTGCACGGAAACTTGCGCGACGGGCAGCTGCACTTATAGCCATGGTCGTCGCAATCGACCACCACACGATAGGGGTTGGCGCCCGACCCCTGACATTCGCCCCAGATCACCGGCGACACCACCCCGCGGGCAATGCTCAGCCAGTGCTTGGGCTGCAGCAGCTTGTTGGCCTGAGCCAACGACGCCTGATCCGGCGCCAGCGCCTGGATCATGCTCAGATCAAGCGCCACCCGGGTTTTCCTCTTGAAAGCAAGCGGCGAGCATCATGTTTGAAGCGTCGCTGGTCATCATCCGTGAAACGAGTCCTTGCGATCCCTGACTTTACATAGGCTAGCAAACAAATCCTGTAATTTCGCTATGGACAACGCCTTGATCGCGCCAGGTTGTCCACGTAGTCGGGCGCCTTGTGTTCCCTCCGCTGTCGTTGACAACCGTACTGCACACTCCTCGTTTTCCTTCCCTACACGTGCGGTCGCGATGATGTGCATCTGAGACAGGACACAACACCCAGTGATCAAGCTCGACAAACGCTTATGGCGACGCAACCTGGCCTGCCTGCTGCTTGCAGGCTTGGCGTTAACGGGTTGCACACCGCGCCGTCCCGGCGAGGTGCCGGCGCTGGTGCATGCACCGGATGCGCACGCTGATGTCGTGCAGACCGATACTGGTGCGATCAGCGGTGTGCGTAGTGCGCAAGGACGTGTGTTTTTAGGTGTGCCGTTTGCCGCACCGCCGGTGGGCGCGTTGCGCTTCCGCGCGCCGCAAGCTGCGCCGGCCTGGAAGGACGTGCGGCAGGCACGCATGGCCGGCCCTGCGTGCCTGCCGCGTTATCGCCTGGGTCAAAAAAATGTGTCCGAGGATTGCCTCACCCTCAACGTCTATGCGCCACCCGGCCCGGCGCCTGCACATCCGCGCGCGGTGATGGTGTGGATCTACGGCGGCGCGCTGGAACTCGGCAGCAATGTGGACTACGACCTGAGTGCGTTGGCAGCGCGGCAGGATGTCATCGTGGTGGCGCCCAATTATCGGCTGGGCGTGTTCGGTTTCTTCGCCCATCCGGCGCTGCATGGCGAAGGCGAAGGTGCGTATGCGCTGCTCGATCAGCAGGCTGCGTTGCGCTGGGTTCAACGCAATATCGCCGCCTTCGGTGGCGATGCGCACAACGTCACGGTGTTCGGCGAATCGGCCGGTGCGTGGAGCATCTGTTATCAGCTCGCGTCGCCGGGTGCGGCGGGTCTGTTTCAGCGCGCGATCCTGCAGAGCGGCAGTTGCCTGGCGAACGATTCCAGCGTGCCGCGCAGTGAGGCCGAAGCTGGCGGGACGCGTATGGCACAGACGCTTGGCTGCGAGCGTGCAAGCGACGTTGCCGCATGCCTGCGCGAGTTGCCTGCCGCTGCATTGGCCGATGCAACACCGCAGCGGCGCGGATTGACCGGCAGCGATGCGTGGGCACCGATGTCGGGCGGCGACGTCTTGCCGTTGCCGCCTGCCGAGGCGATCGCCAACCTGCAGCACGCGCAGGTGCCAGTGCTGATCGGCACTAACCGCGACGAAGGGCGCCTGTTCGCGCAACTGCTGTCCTACCTCGGCAAGCTCAACTCGCGCAGCGGCTATGAAGCGCGCGTGCAGCGCATGCATGCCGACCCGGCAGCGATCATGGCGCACTATGCCGATGTCGCTGCGCAATCGCGCTGGCACGCCTATGCCGACATCGTCACCGATGGCGGATTTGCTTGCCCCACGCGGCGGCTCGGACAGGCATTGCGCGATCGCGCACCGGTGTACGGTTACGAATTCGACGACCCGCAGGCGCCCTACGGCTTGTTGCGATTGCCGTTCTCGCATGCATTGGGTGCGTATCACGCCTCCGAGCTGGTGTATCTGTTCCAGCGCCCGTGGGTACTCAGTGGCGAGCCGCAGTTCGATCCTGCGCAGCAAGCGCTTGCCGACACCTTGCAGGATTACTGGGGCGCGTTTGCACGCACCGGCGATCCGAACGGTGGCGGCCGGCCGCAGTGGCCTCGCTTCGATGGAGACACCCCGTTGACGCTGTCGCCCGGCAGGATCGGGGCAACGCCCGACTTCGTGCAGCGGCATCGCTGCGCGTTCTGGGATGCGCAGGCACGTCATGCCGCATCGCAGCCTGCCCCCGCGCCGTCCACACATTTACCAGCGCATTGATCGCACCGCACAGGAGTTACCCATGTCCGCATCCACTTTATCGCCCTGCCCCGAGCTGCGCCTGCGCACCGGGCGCACCGTGCCTGCGCTCGGCATGGGCTCCTGGAATCTGGGCCAGGGCCGACATGCGCCGCAGCAGGAAATCGACGCCTTACAGATCGGCCAGCAGTTGGGCATGCGCTTGATCGATACCGCCGAGATGTATGGCAACGGGCGCTCCGAGCAACTGATCAGCCAGGCGATCGGCAGCGCGCAGCCGCCGTATCTGGTGTCGAAAGTATTGCCCAGCAATGCCAGCGCGCGTGGCATTGCACGTGCCTGCGAAGCGAGCCTGCAACGGCTGGGCGTGCGCACGCTGGATCTGTATCTGCTGCATTGGCGCGGTGGCAGCGATCTGCGCGAAGTGGTCGATGCGTTCGAAGCCTTGCGCGATGCCGGCAAGATCCGCGACTGGGGCGTGTCGAATTTCGATGTCGACGACATGCAGGAGCTGTGGGAGATCGAGGGTGGGCAGCATTGCCTGGTCAACCAGGTGCTGTATCACGCCGGTAGCCGCGGCATCGAGTTCGATCTGCTGCCGTGGTGTGCACAGCACGCGGTGACGGTGATGGCGTATTCGCCACTGGGCAGCCGCGCATTGCTCGATCACCCGGTGCTGCATGCCATCGGCGAGCGACGGGGGGTGGCCGCAACCGCCGTGGCATTGGCGTGGGCGATTCGTAGCGGCCAGGTCATTGCCATTCCCGAATCGGGCACGCCTGCACACGTGCGCGCCAATGCGGCAGCCTGCACGTTGCAACTCGATGCGCAGGATCTTGCCGAGCTGGACAACAGCTCCCCGCCGCCAACCCGCAAGCAACCGCTGGATCTGCTGTAACACCTCTCACTGCAACGCGGTTGCGAACTGTGCCGCGGTATTACAACCGTCGAGCTCGTCGCATTTTCAATGCGCACTGCAACCTATCTGCGATGCATTGCATCTCAAGCGAGCGCAACGCGCCGCTGATGTTCGCAAGGCATGTGAGTATTCGTTCGCAAGCAGACACGTGTAATTAACAGCAGCACTCCCAGGCTTCGGAGTTAGCCCGCATCCAAGCCCGCCAGAGTGGAGTCCCCATGGCCAAGTCACCCAGCAAGCCCGTCACAGCCCCTTCCACTGCGCCTGCGAGCGCTGCACCTGATACGTTGCGCGGCACCGGCGACGAGCTGCATCAAAAGGCCGGCGGCACGCATCCGCAGCTGACCACCAACCAGGGCATTCCGGTTGGCGATAACCAGAACTCGCTACGCGCCACCCCGCGCGGCCCGACGTTGTTGGAAGACTTCATTCTGCGCGAGAAAATCACCCACTTCGATCATGAGCGCATTCCCGAACGCATCGTGCATGCACGCGGCAGTGCGGCGCATGGCACCTTCGAGTTGACCAAGTCGCTGAGCCAGTACACCACCGCCAAGATCTTTACCGAGGTCGGGGTAAAAACCCCATTGTTTACGCGCTTTTCCACGGTTGCCGGCGGCGCCGGCTCGGTGGATACGCCGCGCGACGTGCGTGGGTTTGCGGTGAAGTTCTACACCAAGGAAGGCAACTGGGATCTGGTCGGCAACAATATCCCGGTGTTCTTCATCCAGGATTCGATGAAATTCCCGGACCTGATTCACGCGGTGAAGATGGAACCCGATCGTGGTTTTCCGCAGGCCGCCAGCGCGCACGATACCTTTTGGGATTTCATCTCGCTGACGCCCGAATCGATGCACATGATCATGTGGGCGATGAGCGATCGCACGATTCCGCGCTCGCTGCGCATGATCGAAGGCTTTGGCATTCACAGTTTCCGTTTTCTCAATGAAAATGGCGACAGCACCTTCGTCAAGTTTCATTGGCGCCCCAAGCTCGGGCTGCAGTCCACGATCTGGGACGAGGCAGTCAAGATCGCTGGCGCCGATCAGGACTTCCATCGTCGCGATCTGTTCGAATCGATTCAAAGCGGCGATTTCCCCGAGTGGGAACTGGGCGTGCAGTTGTTTACCGAGGCAGAAGCCGATGCATTCCCGTTCGATCATCTGGATTCGACCAAGGTGATCCCGGAAGAGCTGGTGCCGCTGCAGATCGTCGGCCGCATGGTGCTGGACCGCTGGCCCGACAACTTCTTCGCCGAGACCGAACAGGTCGCCTATTGTCCGGCCAACATCGTGCCGGGTATCGACTTCAGCAACGACCCGCTGCTGCAGGGCCGCCTGTTCTCGTATCTGGATACGCAGCTGAGCCGTCTGGGTGGGCCGAACTTCCATCAGATTCCGATCAACGCGCCCAAGTGCCCGTTCGCCAACAATCAGCGCGACGGTCATATGCAGATGGGCGTACCAAAGGGCCGTGTTGCGTACGAGCCCAGCTCGCTGCAGGCCGATGCGCCGCGTGAGGCACTGCGCGGATTCCCGAGCCATGCAACGCCGGCCGAAGACGGTGCAAAGGGCCGCGTGCGTGCAGAAAGTTTTGCCGATCATTACAGCCAGGCGCGGATGTTCTTCCGTAGCCAGAGCGCGCCCGAGCAGGCGCATATAGCATCGGCGCTGGTGTTCGAATTGTCCAAGGTGGAAACCGCACACATTCGCGAGGCCATCGTGGGCCATCTGCGTCACATCGACCCAGCGCTGGCGCAGCGTGTAGCCGATGGCATGGGCTTGACCGCATTGCCGCCGGCGCCACCGGCTGCGGTCGCTCCGACCGATATGCCGCTGTCTCCTGCCTTGCAGTTGATCGGCAAGAGCAAAGACACGTTGAAAGGCCGCACCGTTGGCATCCTGATTCACGACGGCTCGGATGCGGCTGCGATCAAGGCGGTGCGCAAGGCTGCCGAAGCCGAGGGCGCCACCGTAAAAATCGTCGCGCCGAAAGTAGGCGGTGCCAAGCTCAGCGACGGCAAGCAACTGGCCGCCGATGGTCAGTTGGCTGGCACGCCGTCGGTGGTGTTCGATGCGGTGGCGGTGCTGTTGTCGTCGGAAGCGGCCAAGCTGCTGACACGCGAATCGGCTGCACTGGACTTCGTCAGCAATGCCTGGGCACATCTGAAGGCAATTGCCTACGACGATGGCGCGCAGTTGCTGCTCAAGGCAGGCAATGTCGGCAAGGACGCAGGCGTGATTGCAGCGGCAGATACCAAGGCATTCATCACTGCCGCCAAGACCCGCCAGTGGGCGCGTGAGCCGAAGGTGCGCATGCTGGCGTAACCGCACAAGCGCCATCGAAAACTGCCTTGGGCGCGAGCGGCTTTCTATGTCGTTTCGCGCCCAATGCATTTCATCCGCTGCCTACTAACGTTCTGCTTTGGCGAGGACACCGCACACGGCTCACTTAGCTTCTAAGCGCATTTTAGATGTCGCTACGACTCGAAATCTTGGTCGTCTCGGAATGACTGGTTGGATAGCACGGAGAGATCAGTTGTAGAGCGGATGATCTGCGGCTTGGCTGCAGGGCCCTTACCCGCCCACCATCGCGGGACACGCCGCAAGTACGTCCTTGTAGGCTCTTACGCGGCATCCATGCCGCGTAAGGTCCCGCGACGGTGGGCGGGCAAGGGATTTGCGTCGTTTGGGTAACGGCGCGTCCGATCAGTGTCGCAAGGCAAGCCGAGTAACAAGCAGGCTTTCAAAGCAACCGACTTACTCTCTGGTGCGGTGTCCTCACCGCTTGCGGGACCGTGTGGCGGCATGGATGCCGACACCGAGCCTACAAGGACTTACTTGCGGCGTGTCCCGCGAGCGGTGAGGGCACCGCGCACTCGACCAACTCCGCTTGTGCCTCAATTCTCTGCTGCAGTGAGGGCACCACACACCCGACTAACTCCGCTGCTGCGCAGTCGTCTTGTTTAGGTGCTCTCAGACGTTCCGGCAGGAAACTGCGCAGCGTTAGCCAGCGCGCGGTACTCGCGTGGCGTCATGCCGGCCGCCAGCTTGAATTGCCTTGCAAAGGCGCTTTGATCGCTGAAGCCGCAGGCATGCCCGATTTCGGTGAGGCTCTTGTTTCCGTGTAGCAGATGCATGGCCATCTGCAGGCGTAGCTTGGCCAGCACCTGCTGCGGGGTGAGCTGGAATACCTTGCGAAACGAGCGTTGCAGCTTGGACATCGAAAATCCGGTGATTTCCACCAACGCCTGCATGCGCACGTTCTGCGCGTAGTTGGCGTTGAGATAGGCCAGCGCAAGCCGTAGTTTTTCGTACTGCGATTCGTGCCCGTCCTGCGGCCCCAAATCGCGCGAGATGCCGATGATGCCCTGCACCTTGCCGTCCACCAGCAGCGGACGTTTGCAGGTCAGACACCAACCCGGCTCGCGGTTGGCGAACAGGTGCAGTTCCAGCAGGTTGTCGATCACCGCGCCGGCCAGCACCTGCTCGTCCTGATTGGCGTAATTGGCGCCCAAGCCGCTGGGATAGACCTCGGCAACGCGCTTGCCGATCAACTCCTTGCGCGACTTCAACCCCAACCGCCGCAGCATGGTCTGGTTGACATGGGTATAGCGTCCTTCGCGATCCTTGACGAAGAACAGCACGTCCGGCACGGCATCGAATAGCGCTTCCAGATCGGCAGGATCGATGCTCTTCATGCAGGAGGTCATGCAGGCCAATGGACTCGGAATCAGGAAAGACGCAGCTGCGCTGTGTGCGCGTCACTGATGCACAGCGCGATGCACGCAGCGCCATGATACGCCGCGCGCCTGGGCTCTACGGGACCACGCTCAGCGCGGAGTTTCGGTCACGGTTGCCGCAGCGGGTGCGGCCTTGGCACCCACTGCCGATGCAGTGGGGTTGCCGATGCGATCCAACGGCACCTGTTGCGCTTGCCAGCCACGCACCACCGCCGCGCCGGCCTGCGACCCGATCTGCACGCGCAAACGTGCGCTACCACCGGGCGCAATGAATTCCACCGCGCAATCGCCTGCGGCCATGCAACTGTCGGCAGCCAGCGGGTCCACCAGCTGCCAGCCTTGCTCGGCCACCGCCTGTGCAAACGCGCGGTAGCCCATGCCGGAGGTGAGCGTGGCCGGCAACGGCACACTCGGGTCGCTGGCCGCAGCATCGGTACCGACGATAGCAGCGGCATTCGCAGGCACCGGAGCCGAAACAGGCGCACGTACCGCTGCAGGCCGCGATGCGGCATTCAAGGCAGTACTACAGACTAGGGCAAGTGCCAACAACGAGGGGCGGAATAACGTGCGCATGCAAGCGGTCCTTGCGATCCTGGCAGGGAACTGGGGAAGTTAAAGAATCGCTATTTTGACATGGCTCGGATGCGCTGCGGCTGCCGTGGCCTGCCGGCAGTTAACCGGCCTTCGGCCGCGAATGGGCTGCCGACTCAGGC
The DNA here is from genome assembly GCF_001423495.1 of Xanthomonas sp. Leaf131. Lineage (GTDB taxonomy): Bacteria > Pseudomonadota > Gammaproteobacteria > Xanthomonadales > Xanthomonadaceae > Xanthomonas. The sequence goes on from NZ_LMOG01000001.1 coordinate 141,761, forward strand.
CAAGCGGCCCCATTGATCCGACGTGGTTTCATCGACATGGCCGATCCGCCGGTGGGTAAGGCCGGCGGCACAGGCGATTGGCTGCAGACATTGCCGCTGCAGGATCGATCGCGCCGACCGATCCGGGAAGTGATTGCCCGGCACCCCGCACAAGGCGGCGTGCCGGGTGAAGCATCACTGGCCGATATGCTGTTTCAGCCAGCTGTTGACGGTGTCGTGCCACAGCACGCTGTTGTCCGGCTTGAGTACCCAGTGGTTTTCGTCCGGGAAATACAGGAACTTGGAGTCGATACCCTTGCGCTGCAGCGCGGTGAACGCGGCCAGGCCCTGCTCGACCGGGATGCGGAAATCCTGCTGGCCGTGGATGACCAGCATTGGCACTTTCCACTTGTCCACGTGCAGCACCGGGTTGAACTTCTCGTAGCCGGCCGGGTTCTGCCACGGCGTGCCGCCGTTTTCCCATTCGCTGAACCACAGCTCCTCGGTGGCGTAGCCCATGGTGCGGTTGTCGAACACGCCGTCGTGGTCGACCAGGCACTTCCACGGCTGGTTCCAGTTGCCGGCCATCCAATAGACCATGTAGCCGCCATAGCTGGCACCCAGCGCGCAGGCCTTGTCGCCGTTGAGGAAGCCGTACTGCTTCTGCGCGGCAGTCCAGCCCTTTTGCAGATCTTCCAGCGGGCGGTCGCCCCAATGCTGGCTGATCGCGTCGGTGAAGTCCTGGCCGTAACCGGTGGAGCCGTGGAAGTCGATCATCACCACCGCGTAGCCCTGCCCGGCATAGGTCTGCGGATTCCAGCGATTGCTCCAGCCGTTGCCGAAGCTGCCCTGCGGGCCGCCGTGGATCAGGAACGCCACCGGGTAGGTCTTGCCTTCCTGATAGTTGTACGGCTTGACCACGTAGGCATGCACGGTGTCGTTGTTCCAGCCCTTGAACTGGAACTGCTCGTAATCGCCGAACTGCACGTCGGGCAGCAACTCGCCCGCACTCTGGGTGATCGCACGCAGGTTCTGGCCTTGCACGTCGCTGACAAAGACCTGGTCGCCGCTCTTGAGCGAGTTACGGGTAAAGGCCAGCGTGGTGCCGGCCAGTGTCGGTGCATGCACGCTGCCCTCGCCCACCAGCTTGGTCGCCTCGCCGCTGGCGATGTCGATCTTGAACAGCGGGTGCTCGCCCAGGTCGTCGGCGCTGGTGTAGAGGCTGGTGCCGTCTTCGCTCAACACGATCTCGCCGGCCGAGCGGTCCCACTTGGGCGCAATCTCGCGAGTCTTGCCGCTGGCCACGTCCATCGCGATCAGGCCGAAGCGGTCGGCCTCGAATCCCGGGCGCTTCATCGCGCGGTAGTACAACGTCTTGCCGTCGGTGCTGAATACCGGGCCGGCATCCCAGGCCGGGTTGGACGCGGTCAGATTGACCGGTGCGGACTTGCCGGCCGCATCCAGCCGGTACAGATCGAAGTTGGTCTGCCACGGCTCGTCGTTGCCGGTGGGCTTGCTAGCCGCCTTGGCGTTCTTGCCCGTGTCGGGGCCATGCGGCTGCGGCACGCGCACGCTGGCCACCACGCTGCTGCCATCCGGCGACCAGGTGTAATCGTCGTTGCCGCCGAACGGCTTGGACGGCGCATCGCCAGCCAACGTGGCGCTGATGGCCGAGGCACCGATCACCGCCTTGGCGCCGGCAGCAGGCAGGTCTGCGACGAACAGCGTGTTGCGGCGGCCGTCGTTCCAGGTGTCCCAATGCCGCACGAACAACTGGTCGTACACCACGCCGCTGGCCTTGGCGTTCTTGACGCTGGCAAGTTTTGTCTTGGTGCAGCCCAGATCAGAGCCGCAGTCCTGGAACACGCCGGCACTGAAGGCGATGCGCTTGCCATCGGGCGAGAGCTTGTAGCTGTCCAGATCCACCGCAAACGCAGTGAGCTGCTGCGGGGTGCCGCCGGCCAACGGCTGTGCGTACAACTGCTGGGTGCCGGATTTGCTGCTGAGGAAGTACACCGTCTTGCCGTCCGGCGACAACGCCGGGCTGTTGACGTTCCAGCCCTCGGGAGTCAGCCGCTTGGGCGGCGCTGCATCGCGGGTACGCAGGTTGCGCGTCCACAGGCCGGTGGCCGGCTTGCCGTTGCTGGCCTTGGCTTGCCGCTTGGCGAACACCAGCACGCTGCCATCGGGACTGAGCGTGGGCGCGGACACCCGGTCCAGCGCCACCATGTCGCGCACATCGAAACCGCGCGCGGCGGCAAGGCTTGGTAAAGCGGCCAACAGGCACAGGGGCAACACGGCGTAACGAAGCTTCATCGAGAGTTCCCGCAACGGCAAAACGTCGATGGTAGGCGTTGCCGTGGCGAGCACGCAAAGGCTTGCGGTTGGGTCTGTCTGTATGGCCACGCGTGCATGCCGGGCCAGCTGGATAAATGCGCAGCCAGCGATGCTTGCGAAGTGAATTGTGCTGCACTGAAGCAAATCTTGCGCCGGCATCGCGTGCCATCGGCCAGGGCGCAACGTGCAAATCTGCGTAGCAGAGGCAGGCGCTCGCTGGCGGTCGCATCATGCGTGCGGCATGCAGTTAGCGTGGTGCCGGTCAACCGGCACCACGCAATGTCTTATCGCCACGCTGCTACCAAGCGGTTTTTAGAGCGCAGTGGTACCCCGCCTCAACGCATCAGAAGCGGTGCGACATTCCCACATACACCTGCGCATCCGGGGTGCGATCGTTGAGGCCGAAGTTGGCGCCCACATCCAATTGCAACAGCGGATTGAGCAGATAGGCAGCTGCGATATCGGCCGAGTACTGTTCGATGGTCTGCGCGGGATCACGGTTGATCGAGGACCACACTTCCACCGCCATCGACAACTTCGAGGTGAGCGGATGCGCCAGGTTGATCGCATTGACGATGGCGACATGGTTGCCGCTGCCATCGCTGTCGGCCAACCAATCCACCTCTGGCCCCAGGGTCAGCGAGAAACTATTGGGCAACACGAAATTGATCGGCACTGCGACGCCGCCTTCCCACTCGTCGTTGCCCAGGCCGGTGCGCGCGGTCGGTGCCTTGACGAACGGCAGCAGCGCCACGCTGGCGGTGTCGCTCTCGTAGAAACGCGCCTTCATCCGCAGGAAGATATCGCCGCCGCCGCTCAGGCTGCTGCGTGCACCGGTTGCGCGATCGGTGGTCTTGACCTGCAACTGCGGCGCCCAGTTGAGCTGCAGGTCGATGCGGTCGCTGACGCCGTACTTGAGCGTGGGATTGGTGAAATAGGAGGTTTCGATGCGCGTACCGGGCTGGCTGTCGCGGGTATAGCTACCGATATCGGTTTCCAGCTGCCAGGCGCCGGTTGGCACGGTGCAGGTGGAATTGGCCTTGGTCGGGCGGTCGGTACACAACGCCGCCTCGGTGGCATCTTGTGCCTGTGCCTGCAGCGCGAGGCTGCCCAGCACGCCGGCCAGTGCGATGGCCAACAACGGTGCGCGTTGTGCGCGGGTGGAGCGCTTGGAGATAGCAGTCAGCATTGCAGTGGTTCCATGGCAAGACGCTGGACAGATCGTGTGAACGGTCAGCGTTGGGGAGGGGGAAATGCACGTGGAGGTAGAACAACTGCATGGCCGCCGAACGGGCGACGTCCTGCCAATCGATCTTATAGGCGTCTGCAGGCCGGTAGGGGCCATCCATGACAAAAGCGACCTCAACTGCAAGCCGATGTTGCACAGCGTGATGTGAGTAGCACTTTCACTGCGGTCAATCGCAGCGGCATGCGATGCGAACAGCTGCATCGCGGTGTGTCATCGGGATCGATCGAGGCTTGCAGCAGCCGTTGCGCACCGTCCGTGCGGGAGACGGCACGATACGGAGTGGCGGCATAAAGTCGCTATGCATGGCGCCTGTGCGGGGCATAAAGCTGGCGCAAAGGCGACGCATGACACCGAGGCGGCGCATCTCGCTGTGCGTTCGGCGCAGCGGCAACGGGATCGCTACGCCACAACGAAAAACGGACACGCATCCAGCGATGCGTGTCCGTCGGGATGAGGCATGCAAGCGCATGCCTCAATGTTGCATCACGCTCAGGCGGCCTGTTCGCCGCGCTTGCCAACGCGATACAGCAGCCAGCCGACCAGGGCCAGGATCGCCAGGCCGAACCATTGGTTGAGCTGCAAGCCGGCCGGCAATGCCAGCACATCGGCGCGGCTGGACAGCACGATCGGCACGGCAATGGCGATGCCCATCAGCGCCTCGCCGGTGATCAGGCCGGCAGCGAACAGCACGCCCGGGCGGTGCACGCGATCGCGGCCGTCTTCGTCGTCGGCGCGGATCCTGTGGAAGCGTTCCACCAGATGCGCGATCAGGCCACCGATGAAGATCGGCACCATCAATTCCAGCGGTAGATAGATACCGATCGCCGCAGCCAGCACCGGCACGCGAAAGCGCTTGCCGGTTTTCTTCAGCCATTCGTCCAGCGCGATGATCGCCGCGCCCACGCCGGCACCGATGGCGATCATTGCCCACGGCAGCTCGCCGCCGAACAAGCCCTTGGCGACCGAGGCCATCAGCGTGGCCTGCGGTGCAGCCAGCGAATTGGGATGCTGCGGAGTGGCCGGGCCGATGCCGTACGCCTGCGCCAACAGATTCAGCACCGGCGCCATGATCAGCGCGCACGAGAACGCACCGATGCCCAGCATCAGCTGCTGCTTCCACGGCGTGGCGCCGACCAGATAACCCGCCTTGAGATCCTGCAGGTTGTCGCCGCCCACTGCCGCCGCGCAGCACACCACCGCACCGATCATGATCGCCGCCACCGCGCCCAACGGCGCGCCGCCGATGCCCACCGGCACCAGGCCATCCTTACCGAGCAGCAATACCAGCACCGCCGAGGCGAACAGGATCGTGGAGATGGTGATGCCCGAGACAGGGTTATTGGACGAGCCGATCAACCCGGCCAGATACCCGGACACCGACACGAACAGAAAGCCGGCCACGATCATGATGATGGTCATCGGGATCGACACGTGCCATTGCTGCACGATCGCCTGATACAGGCCCAGCAGCGGCAAGGTGCACAGCACCAGCGCCACCAGCATCCACTTCATCGGCAGGTCGCGCTCGGTCTCGGCGACCACACCGCCACCGCTCTTGCGCGCGGCGGCAAAGCCGCTCTTGACCCCGGACAACAGCGATTTGCGCAGCGAGAACAGCGTCCACACGCCACCGATCAACATTGCGCCGACGCCGAGATAACGGATCTTTGCACCCCAGATGGCGAACGCCGCGTCCGCCGCCGGTGCATCGACCAGGCTCTGCGCCAATGCGGGGTCCGAGCCCATGAAGAACTGCTGATACAGCGGGATGGCGATGTGCCAGGACAGGATCGCGCCGGACAGCACCACGATGCCCACGTTCAGGCCGACGATGTAGCCCACGCCCAGCAGCGCCGGCGACAGGTTGGTGCCCAGATAACCGACCAGCCGGCTGCTACCCAAATAGGTGGCCTGCGCCCAGGTATCCGGGATCACCCGCAGGCCGCTGGCCGCCGCCAGCTTGACCAGCGCGCCGATGGCACCGGAGATGGCCAGGATCTTGAGCCCGGGGCCGGGGTTTGCACCGGCCTTGAGCACTTCGGCCGCGGCCTTGCCTTCGGGGAACGGCAGCGGGTCTTCCACGATCATCGAGCGCCGCAGCGGCACCGAGAACAGCACGCCGAGCAAGCCGCCCATGCCGGCGATGCCGAGCACCCACCAGTATTTGAAGTCGGGCCAATAGCCCATGATCACCAGCGCGGGGATGGTGAAGATCACACCGGCCGCGATCGACGACCCCGCCGAGGCACCGGTCTGGACGATGTTGTTTTCCAGAATGGTGCCGCCGCCGAGCAGGCGCAGCACGCCCATCGAAACGACCGCCGCCGGGATCGCCGTGGCGATGGTCAAGCCGGCAAACAGACCGAGATAGGCATTGGCGGCCGAAAGCACCACCGCCAGCACGATGGACAGCACGACGGCTCGGAAGGTGAGCTGGCGCGGTTGCGCGTCATGGCTCATGGGCAGTTCCCCTGTGGCAAAAAATCCGGACCACGCTAGCGCCTAGCTGAAGTTCCGTCCAGCTGCGCCGCGGCGTGACAGTGTGGCGGATGAGAGTGCAGCGGGCCGACGCGAGCCAGCGCGACAGGAGTGCCGCGCCGCGTCGTATCGGTTACGCCGCGGCGCCGCCCTGCACGGCGCATGGCGCAGCGATTGGGCGCGGATGCCTAAACGACCGCGCAGCGCTCAGACAGGCCTGCGCGGTGCCCGGAACCGGCATGCAGCTTTTTGACCCAGCGGTTTCTGCATGCCGTCGACATGCACCGTGATGAGCGCTCGCAACGGGTTGCCAGCGCTCCAGTCGCATCTGTGCAACCGCTTCGTCAATGCAGCAATTCGGCAAACGCGCGGTCGGCCTCGATCACGTCCGGCAGCGCCGCGAACAAGGTGTCCAGATCCACGCTATCCATCAATGGCCCGCGTACGGCTTCCAGAGCCGCCGGGATGGCGCCGTCATGGATGCGTAATGCGTCGGACACCTGGACTGCCTGGGCAAGCAGCAACGGCATCAGCGCGCCTTCCGGTGCGGCGGCCGGGCGGACCTGGTAGGCGATGGCTTGCTGGATCACCACCGGCAAGTGCCAGCGCCTTGCCAGTTCGGCGCCCACTTCCGGGTAGCCGAAGCCCAGCTGCAGCGTTTCCTCGGCAGCGTGGCCGGCCGATGAGGCCTCGTGATTGATGCGGCTGGCGTATTCCGGCGCGCCTGACTGGATCAGTAGCTCGCCGATGTTGTGCATCATGCCGCAGGTAAATGCGGTTTCCGGATCGAGACCGTGCTGGCGTGCCAGCAGCCGGCAGATGCCGGCCACGCCAAAGCTGTACCGCCAGAATGTATTCAGATCGAAGCCCGGGCCGGCGCGAAACGCCCCGGTCATCGCCGAGGCCAGCACCAGCGTGCGCAGCGTATTGAAGCCTAGCCGCATGGCCGCGTCTTCCACGCTGTTGGAGTCGCGAAGGCCATGAAAGCGTGCCGAATTCGCCAGCCGCAACACCTTGGCGGCGATCACCGGATCTCGCTCGATGGTGTGTGCCAACACATCGATGTTGGTGGTCGGATCATCGAACTGACGGATCAGGTCCTGCGCCACCTTGGGCACCGTGGGCAAGGTATGCAACTGGTCAAACAAAACCTCCAACTTCATGATCGCCTCGTGGGAAAGGAATAGGTCAGCGCAACTGCGCCCGCCATGGTGTAGTACAGACCGCTTGAAAGTCACTAGCCCGGTGCATGTCCTGGCGTGACCACACCATCGCCATCACTGGGCGCCAAGCCGCATCGCCATTGGATTTTGCGCGCCTGCGTAGGGCGCTGCGCGTCGCGCATAGAACACTGCAACGCCACAACGAATATAGCGCCATGTGCCGATGCTGGCAGCTGGGCAATGTGGTCGAGGACGGCGACGACTGCGGATGATGGATGCCGATAGACCTGGTCTGGAATCGTGACCGTAACCCGATGCCGGTGTTGGTCGGTTTTGCCCGCAAAGCCTCAATGAAAATCGCGCGAGGGCAGCTGCATTTCGCCGAGCAGCTCGCTGAGGTCATACAGATCGCCGGCGATGAGATGCTCCACGCCGTCCACGCGTTCCCAACGCCCACGCACCGCCAGCAGGCGCGATTCCAGCAATGCGCGGCGGCGGCGCAGCGCCAGGTGCGACCAGACGATGACGTTGATCATGCCGTGTTCGTCTTCCAGGGTGACGAAGATGGTGCCCTTGGCGGTGGCCGGGCGCTGGCGCTGGGTGACCAGGCCAGCGACATGCACGCCGCTGCCATGACGGCGGCCCTGCAGCTCGCGCAGGCCGAGGATGCGCCGCTGCGCCATCTGCGGGCGCAATAGCGCCATCGGATGCTGGCGCAGACTCAGGCCGACCGAACGGTAATCGGCCAGGATCTCTTCGCCTGCGCGCGGCGCTTCGAACTCCACCGGGCGTTCTTCGGGGCTGCCCGGTAATAACGGCCGACGCGCTTCCACACCGGCCATCGCCCAGCGCGCGGCATTGCGATTGCCCACCATGCCTTGCAAGGCGCCGGCCTCGGCCAATGCCAGGCGTGCCTTCTCATCGAGTGCGGCGCGCAGGCACAGATCGCCGATATCGGCGAAGGCGCGCTGCCCGCGTGCAGCGACAATACGATGTGCCACCCCTTCCGATAATCCAGCGACCTGGCGCATGCCCAGACGGATCGCCGGTTGTTCGCCGGGGTCTTCGTCGCTGCGCCACGGCCGGCCACCGATCAGCGTGTTGTCCCAGTCGCTATGCAGCACATCCACCGGCAACACCTCCACGCGGGCGCGCTCGGGACTGCCGCGGCGCGCGTCCTGGACGATCTGGCTGGCCGAATAAAAGCCCATCGGCTGCGCATTGAGCAGCCCGCAGGCGAAGGCTGCAGGCTCGTGCCGCTTGAGCCAGCAGCTGGCGTAGACGAGCTTGGCGAACGAGGCGGCGTGACTTTGCGGAAAGCCGTAGGAACCGAAGCCCTTGATCTGTTCGAAGATCTGGTCGATGAAGGTGGAGGCGTAGCCTTTGCCCTGCATGCGCTCACGCACCCGCGCGCGGTGCTGCTCCATATCGCCGCCGCGCCGCCAGGCGGCCATCGAGCGGCGTAGATTGTCCGCTTCGCTCTCGCTGTAATCGGCGGCGTGCATCAGCAGCTCCATCACCTGCTCCTGAAATAGCGGAACGCCAAGCGTCGGCTTGAGAATGTCTTCCACCTCCGGCGATGGATAGTTCACTTCCTCGCGCCCCTGCCGCCGGCGCAGATATGGATGCACCATATCGCCCTGGATCGGGCCGGGACGCACGATCGCCACTTCGATCACCAGGTCGTAAAACACCGCAGGCTTGAGCCGTGGCAGCATCGCCATCTGCGCACGCGATTCGATCTGGAACACGCCAACGGTATCGGCGCGCTGGATCATCTTGTAAGTCGGTGCGTCATCGCCCGGCAGCGTGGCGATGCTGTAATGGCGTCCGCGATGACCGCTCACCAGCTCCAGCGTCTTGCGGATGCAGGTGAGCATACCCAGTGCCAGGCAATCGACCTTGAGCAGCTTCATGGTTTCCAGATCGTCCTTGTCCCACTGGATGATGGTGCGATCGGCCATCGCTGCGTTTTCCACCGGCACCAGTAGCGACAAGGGTTCATCGGAGATGACGAAACCGCCGACATGCTGCGATAGATGACGCGGGTGATCGCGCAAGTGCTCGGTCACCGCAAGAATCTTGTTGATCAGTGGATTGGCAAGATCGAATCCGGCTTCTTCGATGCGCTGCTCCATCGGCGTTTCGCCATTGCCCCAGCCATAGCAATTGGCCAGCAAGGCGATCTGGTCCGGTGGCAGACCGAACGCCTTGGCCACGTCGCGCACCGCGCTTTTACCGCGATAGCAGATCACTGTCGCCGCCAGCGCAGCGCGTTCACGGCCGTATTTGGTGTAGACGTACTGCAGCACTTCCTCGCGCCGCTCGTGCTCGAAATCGACGTCGATATCCGGTGGCTCGTCGCGTTTTTCGGAGAGAAACCTTGCCATCAGCAAACGGGTTTCATCCGGATTGACTGCGGTGATACCCAGCGCATAACACACCGCCGAATTGGCCGACGAACCGCGCCCCTGGCACAGGATGTGCTGGGAGCGTGCGAATCGCACCACGTCTTGTACGGTGAGAAAGAAAGCCTCGTATTGTTTGAGCGCGATCAGCGCCAATTCCTTTTCGATGTCGGCGCGTACCTTTGCCGGCGTCCCATTGGGCCAGCGCTCACGCATGCCCGTTTCGGTGAGCTGACGCAGATAACTGGCAGGCGTATGCCCTTCCGGCACCAGCTCTTTGGGATAGGCGTACTCGAGCTTGGAAATATCGAAGGTGCAGCGCTGGGCCAGGTCGACCGTGGCCTGCAACAGCGCATCCGGATAGATGTTGCCCAAGGCCCGCCGCGTGCGCAGATGGCGTTCGCCGTTGCGAAACAGGTGCGCGCCGCACTCGGCCAACGGCAATGTGTGGCGGATGGCGGTCAAGGTGTCCTGCACGATGCGCTCGCGCCGCTGCGCCATATGCACATCGCCGCTGGCCAGTGCGGTCATGCCCAGCTGCTGCGCCAGCAACTGCAAGGCGAGCAAGCGCGCGGCATCGTCCTGTTCGCGATGCAGCTCTACCGCCAGAAATGCTCGCTCGCCGAATAGTTGTTGCAGCCAGACGCCCTGCTCGGCCTGCGGCTGCGCACCGGGCAACCACACTGCGAACACGCCGGGTTCCACAGCGCCAAACTGCGCCTCCACCTCGGCACGCCCCAACCGATACGCCCCCTTGCTTGCCGCACGCCGCGCGGTGGTGATCAGCGCGCACAACTGCGGATAGCCGTGCGCGTTTTCCACCAGCAGCACAAAACGGGTGCCATCGAGCAAGGTGAATTCGCTGCCGACGATCAGGCGCACGCCGGTGGCGCGTGAAGCTTCCAGCCCGCGCACAATGCCGGCCAGCGAGCATTCGTCGGTAATCGCCAGTGCGCTATAGCCGCAGTGCTGCGCACGCATGAACAATTGCTCGGCACTGGAAGCGCCACGCAGGAACGAGAAATCCGACAGGCAATGCAGTTCGGCATACGCAGGCAGACCATCGGCAACCGCCGCATGGGTGATGTCGTCATTGGCCGCGCGTAACCGCGCTGCCACATTCCACGCACGCGGCATGCGCCCGCCGGGCGTGTCGCGGTCCACGCCGTCGACGGCGTCATCCCAGCTCATGGGTGCACCTGTTCAACATCGCGCTGCCACCACGCTGTCTTTCCAGTGCACCGCAGATCGCCGCGTTGCAGCTGCCTCTTCGCATCGGATGCGTGCGACACCGTTGCGATGCCCCCTGCAAGCAAAGCTCCAATGCTGCCCGGGCATGCGTGGGATCACGCAAACCACCCGTGCAACATCCAGCCATCCACACGCCCGGGGGCAGCGAACGCCCAGCCACGCCGGCCGCGCGCGGTTTCCACTACGTAGTAATCGCGACGTGCTTCGTCGTCGTCCCACCAGCCGCTTTCCAAACGCTCCGGGCCAGAGACGATGCGCAGCTGCGTCTCGTGTAAGGGCACCGGCTGCGGCAACAACCAGGTGGGGCGCGGCGGGCGCGGGGGTGCATCGGTTTCGCGCACCGCATCGCCGATGGCACGCCGCCACGCACGTTCCGGGCGCGGGTCGTCGGCCGGCAACACGCGATACACCGCCTCATCGCCCAGCCGCGCACGCAGGCGCTCGCGCAGCTGCGGCCATTCCACCGACTGCTGCGCGCGTTGGTCGAACAGGTCGCGCATGGCCGGCACGAACGGGGGCAATTGCCGCGCCAGCAGGCGCATCGCCACCACCGGGCGCGGAATTTCCACCCGCTCCAGGCGGTTGCGTGCAAGCTCAAATATCAACGCGGGCGCACGCTCCGGCGTCAGCAGGCCGATCTCGACATCGGTGGCGCCTTGTTCGTGCTCCAGTCGCAGCATGAACCGTTGCACGCCGCCATCGCGGATGGACAGGTACGTGCACAGATCGCCGATCAAACGGCGCAGCGGAAACAGTAGCGCCGGATGCATTTCCACCTCGTAGCCCAGTTCCACACGCTGGTCGAAATGGTCCGGCGGTGCGTAACACTCCAAGGGGTCGTCGACCTGGCCGTACAGGCGGTCCAGGTGATCGAGCAGTCCTGCACCGAAACGCCGGCGCAGCCCATCGCGCGGCAACGCCCGCACCGCAGCCAGCGTGCGCACGCCCATGTGCTGCAGGCGCTCACCGACATCGCCAGGCAAGGCGGCACGGCGTACCGGCACCTTGTCGAGCGTGGTGTGCAGTGCCGGCAGCTGCGTCACCACCATGCCGTCGCGCAAGCCGGCCAGCACGCGCGCCGCACGCGGTGTGGGCGCCAGTGCAAGCCGGTGCTGGAAGCCCAGCGCCTGCAGCTCATCGCGCAGGCGGCGCTCGAAGCGCGGCCACGGACCGAACAACCGAAAACTGGCACCGGCTTCCAGCACGATGGCGCGCGACCATTGCTGGCTCACCAACGAACTGTGCCGGTACGCCCACGCCGCGAGAAACCGCTGCGTGCGCGCCTCACTCTGTGCGTCGTAATCGATGGTGCGCACATTGGCCATCAGCGCATGCGCCGCCGATAGCCGCATGCCGGCTTTCAGACCGGCGGCAGACGCCGCTGCGTTGACCGAATGCAGGCTGCGCAACTGCGCCGGCCCTTCCACCAGCACCAGCGGCGCCTGCGGCTCTTCCAGACGCCGAAGGACGGCATCCAGCGCCAGCTGCGGCAGCAATAGGCAGGCCCACAACATGCACGCGCCTCAATGCGCCAGCCGCAACGGCTGCGAGGGGACCTGCCCACCGCGGCATTTGCGCACCTGCCAGGCATCGCGCTCTGGCAGAAATTCCAGCCGCAAGGCAGCCGGCGATGCATTGACCGCATGCTTGCGATCGCGCAACGCGAACGCGCAGCAGTTGCCGCTGTCGGCGGCTACCTGCAAGCGGCGCAGTGCACGCGCATCGCCGGTCTGCGGCCAGCCCAACACCGCCGCGCAGGCACCGCTGCGCAGGCATTGTTCGAATGCCCATAACGCTTCGCGCGGGTCGGCCTGCACCACTTCCAGATGTTCCAGCACCACCCCGCCCGCTTGCCAGGCCGGTGCGTAGGGAATGAACGGCGGTGCCACCAGCACCACCCGGCTGCTGGCACCGGTCATACGCGCCAGCATGGGCAACAGCAATGCGATCTCGCCCACGCCGTGCGCCGGCAGCAGCAACTCGGTGAGCGCGCGGCGCGGCCAACCGCCATCGGGCAGCAACGCATCCAGTGCCGCATGCCCGGTGGATTCGCCGCCATGGGCGATCGCCGTGCCATGGCCCGCACGCCACACGGTGCGCGCGGCCAGCAAGGCATCCAGCGGCAAGGCCACTGCCGCGTTGCCGTCCTGCCTGATGCGCGCGGGCTCCTGGCTCATCTCAACCCTGCCGGATCAGACCGCAATACAGCCCTTCGATCGCAAAGTCGGCATCGGCGGCGACCACGATCGGCGCATGCGCGCGATTGCGCGGCAACAGTCGAATGCGCTCTGCCCCGCGCTCCAGTCGCTTGATGGTGATCTCGCCATCCACCCGTGCCACCACGATCTGACCATCGCGCGCGTCGTTGCTGCGATGCACGCCAACCAGATCGCCGTCCAGAATGCCGTCGTCGATCATCGAATCGCCTTGCACCTGCAGCAGATAATCCGGGCGCAGCGAGAACAGCGCGCGATCCAGCCACAGCTGACGATCCAGCCCGATATCCGCCCCGATCGGCACACCGGCCGCCACCCGCCCAAGCACCGGCAGGGCCAGCACGGCATCGCGCGCCGGATCACGCGCCATCCGGCCTGGCACGCGGATGCCGCGCTTTTGATTGGGCAGCAACTCGATCAATCCGGCTTCAGCCAGTGCCTGCACGTGCTTTTGCGCGGCATTGCGCGAGGCGAATCCGAATGCCTGCGCAATCTCGGCCAGGCTAGGCGATACCCCGGCCTGGGCCTGCGCCTGCAGAAAGGCCAGCACCGCAGCGCGTTTGGGAGACAGGGCTTGCATGAGGATGCGGGTGCCGGAGAGACCAGGGTGTACATTTGTACACTTATCGGTCGCAGCAGGCGAGATTGGCTTGCTGAGCCGCTCAGGCATGGTCAGCTTGCGACCATTCGGCCAAGGAGTTATAACCTACGTAATAACACGAAGGATCCGCCATGAAGCTCAAGATCACCGCTATCGGCAATTCCGCCGGCGTCATCCTGCCCAAGGAACTGCTCGCCCGTTTGCGCCTGGGCAAGGGCGATGAACTGTATGCGCTGGAAACGCCCGACGGCATCAAGTTGACCGCGTTCGACCCGACCCTGGCCGCGCAGATGGATGTGGCCGAGCAAGTCATGCGCAACCGCCGCGCGTTGCTGCACAAGCTGGCGCAATAGGGCACGACCATGATCATCTGGATCGAACGGCCACTCGTCCTGGCCATCCACGATCGCCAATTGGCCGAACATGGCGGCGGAAGTGGCGTGCGCGACGATGCCCTGCTCGACTCGGCGCTTGCCAGACCAAAACAACTGCTGTCCTACGGCGAGCCACCACCGGACCTGGCTGCGTTGGCGGCCAGTCTTGCCTATGGGTTGGCCCGCAATCATCCGTTTGTCGACGGCAACAAACGCACCGCAGCAGTCGCCTGCGAAACCTTCATCGTACTCAACGGTGCGACCTTGCTGGCCGATGATCTGGAGCTCTACGGCTTCTACATCGGCCTGGCCGATGGCTCACTCGATGAGACAGCGTGCGCTGCGTGGCTGCGCCCGCGCCTGCAATTGCGATATCAGGACCGCGTGCACGAATCAGCGGCAACATACGGGTGATTCGTTCGTCAGAACAATTCCACGCAATGGCCATCCATGGCCAGACATCACTGCCCTAACGCTCTTACCGAAAACGACGCGCAAGCTGCGTGGCGGTCAGCGAGCTTCCGCGCTCAATCCTTCGCATACACCACACCCAACTTGTCGATCTCATCACCCGCACGGCCGGTGAAACCGGCGATATGCCAGCCGCTGGGCGCAGTCAGCGTATAGGTCTCGCTGCTCGGGGTGCCCACCTGCACGCTGCGGCCTGTGTTGGTGCGCAGGCTCAGCGAAAACACCCGCGTGCGATCGTTGTACTTGCCCACGGTGAAGGTGGCCGAGGACAGCGTTTCGTTGGCGCCCAGCGACAACTTCGTCGCCTGCCCGCCGCTGCCGCCATGCGCGAGCAGTTTGCCGCTGTCCAGGATCACACCCAGGCCATCCAGGCGCGCGCCACCGCGCAGGGTCACGCCGCTGAGCCGACGCCCGCCGGCATTACCGGCCAGATCGTTGAACGGAATGCCATGCGGACCACCGAACTGATCGCTGGTGCGCACCTTATCGCCAATCGCCCAACCGAATTGCGCATGCAGCGGGTAGTGGTCGGACAAGGGCTTGCCGGCGCTGTCGTAGAAGCCGCCGCCATCGAGCTGATAGCGATTGGCCACCAGGGTCAGTTGCGGCGCATCGCGGTACAGGATCTTGTCGACCACTTCGCAGCTGTTGGTGGGTGGCGTGCCGCACAACAGCGGTGCGGCGCCGGCCGCCGGTGCTGTGCCTTTGATCAATTCCAGCCACGGATCGGTCAGACCGTTGGAGGCTATCAGCTCGCGGATGTTGTCGTCGCTGCGGGTGTAGCGCGTGTTGGAATCCATCATCACCAGCACCGCGTTGCCGGCCGACCAGGTCTGGATGAACTGCGAGAGCTGGCCGATATTGGCACGGCGTGCGGACAGATCGCCCGCTTCGACACCGGCATTGGGATGCGCATTGTAGACGTCCAGCAACACGCCATCGGCCAGGCGTACGCGCATGTAACTGAAACCCTTCGGGGTCAGGCAGTCGGTGCCGTTGCACTGATTCCACTTGATCCGCGTGAAATCGCTGAAAGGATAGTTGCTGAGCGTATTGAGCCCGTCGCCGAACGCGGCACCACCGCTGGTGGCGGTGCGGTACGGATGCGCATCGCCGGCGTACAGCGTGGCGTGGTAGTTGAAGTCCTCCTGCACATTGACCAAGCCATAAGGTGCCAGTTTCGGCGCCAGCAGTGCGGTGTTGGTGGCCGGCGTTCCGCTGGACAGCCCTTCGGGCAGACCGGCGATGTTGTAGGTCAGCACGTCGAGGACGCCGACGTTTGTTTGTGCCTGGGCGATGCTTGCACAGGCAAGACCGAGCGTGATTCCGAGACTGACGAGAGTACGTAGCTGGTGGAGCATAAATCGCCTCTTGCAGTGGTGAAAAACAGCGGCTGGCACGGTGGCCAGAGAAACGGCGCTCATGCGCCGATGCAACTACACGCGCCGGTCATAGCCGGCGCGCGCAGCGTCATTCGCTCAGGTAGTGCGGATCGATCGCGGCGTCGATCAAGGTGGCCAGGGTCGGCAGTGCGCAGTCGTACTCCGGGCTGGCACTACTGCAGCCCGGTATGAACACCGGCGATGAGGGCGGTGGCGCCTGCGGTGTCAGCGCGCGGCGTTCGCGCAGTTGCGCCAGGGTCTGCGCGGTGTAGCGCAAGCGGATCACGCGCTGCCCATCGGCACGCCGCCAGCGCTCGAACACCAGCGCGCCGCCGGGCACGGTCTGGTCGGGTTGGTAACCCGGCAACTGCCAATGCAGATCGAACATGCCGGCCAGCAAGGTCAGCGTGCCGTCGTGCCCCGACAGCACCACCAGCCGTGCATCGCCGCCGATTGGGGTTACGCGCGATGGATTGCTGTTGCCGCTGGTATTGCTGTTGCTGTGGATATCGGTGCCAGCGTCGGTAGTGCTGTCTTGCTGCAACGTCGCCAGCAATCGTGCGGCCAGCGGCGAACTGGCCATGCGCGCCACCGTCGGCGCCCGCAGGCGCAGTGCGAACTCGGCCTGATGCGGTGCGAATGCGCGCAGCAGACTGGCGTCATCCAAGCCTTGCCATCCCAACGCAGCAAAGTCCTGGCCATCGGCCCAGCCCATCAGCAGGCTTTCGCTGATGCCCGATGCAGATGGTGCCGGGCCTTCGACACCGGCGATTCCATCGTGGGCATCGCCCATGCGTGCGGGCACCGCATCCAGACGTTGTTTGCCGGCACCAGCCTGCGCTTGACACGGCCGCTGCGCGCACTGCAGCAGCAGTTGCTGCAGGCTGTCGATCGCATCGTGTTGTGCGGCATTCCAGGCGGCAACATCGCCGCCGACGCGGCCGGCGATGGCAGCGCGCATCAATGCAGCCGCAGCGGGTTGCCGCAATGCCGGTGCGCCGTCGAACAGCGGATCGGACGCGCCGTCGGCAACGTGGTGCACCGTGTTCGTGCACGCCGGTGTCAGCGTGCTTGCCAGCGCGCGTGCCGAGGCGATGGTGCGCTGGGTGCGATTGGCCCAGTAATAGACATTGGCGCAGCCATCGCCATCGAACAGACCGAGCGGTGCGTAACGCGCGCGGTAATAGGCCCCGAACAACGCCTCCAGACGCGCACCGTTGGCGGTCAGGTGGCCGGCCGGCACAGCGAAGCGTGGCCAGGGACGTGCGGAATAGCGGCCCAGCTGCTCCGCGCTGGACATCGCCGCACGCACGCCGTGGCGTTTGAGGATCACGACTTTTTCAAGCATCTCCGGCGCTGTAGCGGCGGCAGGCGCTGCTTGCAGCGGGGCTACGGCAGCAACAATACAAACAACAGATGCGAAACAGATACGAGTGAGTGATGACATTGATGTGGTCTCGAAACGTGGTGCACCCACTGCAGTGCGCGATGTCTCACGACGTGCAGTGGGCAACAGCGCCACAGCGGGCGCCGTTGCAATTGCAGTGGCGCCTTTGCAAACAGGTGCGCGGTAGCGACGATGGTTGCCATCAGGAAACGTGGAGCGGCGATCAACCCAACTGCGAAACTGCCAGGCTGCCGTGACCGGTACTGGAGCGGCCTGTGCCACTCCTCCGCGTCCGCGCCCGCCTGACGACTGCTCGCCAGGCGGTGTCAGCCACGCTCAAAACCGTGCGCGCATCCCCACCGACCAGGTGCGGCCGTAGTCGGTATAGCCGCCGAACAAGTGATCGCCAACGAACTGGCGCTGCACTTCGCCGGTGAGATTGATCGCGTTGACGAATACCGACAGCGTGTCGTTGACCTTGTAGGCCACATTGGCATCCAGGCTGCCGAACTGGTCGCTGTTGAGCGTGGCCACATTGGCGGTACCCACCGCGTTGAGAATGTCGTCGCTCCAGCTGTAGCTGACGCGTGCCATCAATGGGCCCTGCTCGTAGAACAGCACGGCGTTGTAGGTGTTCTTGGCCACGCCTTCCAGGCTGTCGGTGAAGCTGCTGGTGCCGTCGTGATAGGTCGCCTTGCTGTCGGTCCAGGTGTAGTTGAGCTGCATGCCCAGGCCATCCAGCGGCGACGGCAAGCCGCTAAACACCTGCTGATACGCCACTTCCGCGCCTTGCACCATCGCCTTGCTGCCGTTGGTCTTGGACGACAGCAGATAGGTCTGGCCTTCGTAGACCAGGTTGGACATCTGGGTCTGGATAAAGCTGGAAATATCCTTGTAGAACAACCCGCCGGTCAGGGCCGAGGTGCCATCGATGTACCACTCGAAGGTCAGGTCGTACTGCCATGCCTCGAACGGCTGCAGCGCAGGATTGCCACCGCTGGCAGTGAAGCGTTCGCCACTGGAATTGAAGGTGAGCTTGGATGACAGATCGGTGAGGTCCGGGCGCGTGATCACCTTGGCTGCGGAGGTGCGCAACACCATGTCCTCGCGCACGTCCCAGGCGGCGTTGAACGAGGGCAGCACGTTGGTGTAGCTGCGCTCGAAGTGCACCGGTTGCGCGCTGCCGTTGACGTCGGCATGGCCATCGGTGGCCTGTTCGGTACGCACCACGCGCGCACCGACATTGCCGCGCAGCTCGCGGCCAGCCAGCTGTGTGCCGAAGTTGGTCATCGCATACGCCGAGGCGATCTTCTCCTGCACCTCATAGGAATTTTGCAGGTCGGCGCTATTGGGCGTATTGCTCAGATCGGCACTGGTCGGCCAGTTGCCCCAGAACGTGGACTCGATCGGGGCCAGCCATTGCCGCGGCATGTTGCCGTTGGCATCGGACAGCATGTCGCCCACCGGCAAGGCGGTGAAATAGCTGCCCGGGAAGCGTACGCCGGCGATGCTGTTGAGCAACAGGTCGGCGCGGTCGTAGGTGCGCGAGCGCTGGCGATACTTGGCGCCCAGCTTGAAATCGCGGAAGAAGCTGCCATCGAGTCCGCGCTTGGCATCGAACTGCAGCGCATCTTCCTTGTCGCGCGCATCGATCTCGCGCCATTCCAGCCGGCGCCCTGCCACGGTGGCCGGGTTGTTCGGATCGAAGCCGTTGGTGAAGCTCCAATCGGGCACGTTGTCGCCGTCGGCCTGCGGCATGTCCACGCGCATCGACAGGTTGGTGCCGCTGCGCAGGCGCGTGCGGCGGATCGGGTCCGAATCGTAGCTGTGCGCCTGCGAGTGGAACGCCACCGCGCCGAGCGTCCAGCGGTCGCCGCTCCAGGTGCTGGACAAGCGTGCACTGCGGTTGTCGTCGGTGATGCCGGAGGTCTCGCGCGAGATCTGCACTTGCCCGTTGCGGTAATCGAAGCCGGTGATGCCGCCATTCTCCACGCGCAGGTTGCTCAGCTTGGCCAGGCTGTCGAAGCCCACACCCATGCTGTATTCGTCGTAATGCACGGTCTGCTTGGCGTAGAGCAGATCCAGATTGGTCTCCCACGCCGCGCTCGGCTTCCACTGCAATGAGGCCGCCACACCGGTGCGTTCGCGCTCTTCCAGCTCCAGCGTCGGGCGCAGGCCGGTAGGCACGTAATTGGCGCCGGGCACACCCGGCACGCCGTTGCGGTAATAGTCCCAGCTCACCTCGTTGACGCGGTCCTGGCGCAGCGTGCGTTGCGCATACGCGCCAGAGATCAACATACCGAACGTGCCTTCGGCATTGACCCAGTTGAACAGCCCGGAGGCGCGCGGATCGTTGGCCTGGGTGCGCTGGGCCTGGCTCGATTCCAGCGACACGTTGGTCAGCGTCTTGCCCAGTTCCAGCGGGCGAAATGTGCGCACGTTGACGATGCCGCCGATGGCGCCTTCGTCCAGGTCGGCGGTGGGACTCTTGATCACGTCCAGGCCGGAGACCAGCTCGGCCGGCAGTGTGTCGTAACGGAATTGCCGCCCGGTCTGACCGGAGGTGCGCACGTTTTCGTTGACCGCCATGGTCTGGCCGTTGAGCGTGGTGACCTGGAAGTTCGGGCCCAAACCGCGCACGCGTACGTACACACCTTCGCCGCGGTCGCGCACGATCGACACGCCGGGCACGCGCTGCAGCGCTTCGGCCACGTTCTGCGCAGGCAGCTTGCCGATGTCCTCGGCGGCGATCACATCCACCACGCTGTCGGCGTAGCGCTTCTGGCGCAGTGCCGCGCTGAGGCTGCCGGCGTAACTGCCAAGCACCTGGATGCTGTCCAGTTCCTGCACCGGTGCGTCTGCGCGCGGCACTGGCGCCGTTGCGGTCGTTGCGATTGCGGCTGTTGCAGGAACCGCCTGCGGCATGCCGGGCGCTGGCTCGGCGGTTTCGATCGTCACCGTGGTCGCATTGAGATAGCGGTAACGCAGGCCGGTGCCATCGAGCAATTGCTGCAAGGCCTGCTCAGGTGCAATGCCGGCAGCGGTGGCGCGGGTCTGCGGGTTCCCGGCCACGCCTGCGGCATAGACAAACTGCAGCCCGGTCTGACGCGAGAGCGCATTGAGCGCGCGTGCCAGTGGCTGGGCAGGAATCGCATCGACCGCGATGGTGGCAGGTGCCGCCTGGGCGCCGGCAGTGCCGGCATGCAGGGCGAGAGCGATCGAAAGAAACAACGTACGGCGCATCGTGGAATCCAGTAGGGGAGGAAGCAATGCGCAGCACCTCACGCGAGGTGGGAATGCTGCGTTGTACCTGGACTACGAGGATCGACAGCGAGGATCGGGCACCGTTTTTTGATGAATTTTCTGTGACACGCGCAGGAGGTGCCGAGTGGTCAGTGGGCGCAACACGCTGCGTGCTTCTTGCCGATGCGTCCGGCACTTGTAAGCCTGCGGGTATGTGCACGCAGCCGCAAACGGCTACCGGTATGCGCGCGCCGTGCGATGGCATCGCCGACGTCGGCGTGCTGCACGCAAGGTCGGTGCACAATCATTTGCGCGATGAGTTAGCGCTGATGCGCGCGCAGGCGACACACGTATCAATCCGTCTAACGCTACGCCTAGTGCTTGGCCGTTCCTGGCGCTGGCCGGCTGCTTACGCGCAATACTCCCGGCGCGCTGACCACGCGCAGGTTCGGCTGGCCGTCGAGGAAGGCACGCAGTGACGCGATATCGTCGCCGCGCAGATTGCCGGTGAGCCGCAGTGCACCGGCGCCGGCGTCGTCGATCAACAAGCGCGTGCGATTGAGGCGATTGAAGTCTTCGGCAAGCATGGCCAGCGGCGCGGCGCGGAATACGATGCGCCGCTGCCGCCAGGCATGCATCGCAGCCACCTCTTCGCTGGACAGTTCGACCTGGCCAGTCGCCTCGTCGATCCGCGCGCTCTGCCCTGCCCCCAGATCGGCGAGCATCGGTTGTCCATCGCGCTGTTCGCGCCATACGTGCACACGGCCCTCGGCGACGTCGATACGTGCCTGGCGCTGATACAACGCGATGTCGAACGTGGTGCCGATATCCTCCACCCGCAGATGGCCTGCGTGCACGTGCAAGGGACGCCGGTCCGGCGCCACCACGAAGCTGGCCTGGCCACGCAGCAGCTGCAGGCGACGGCTCCACGGCGTCATGGTGGCGCGCACGCTGGTCTGGGCATTCAAATGCACCACGCTGCGATCGGCCAACTGCACGCTGCGCTGCTCGCCGTGTGCGGTGACATAGGTGTGCGTGCGCGGCCAGGCCCAGCCGGTCAGCACCGCCACACCGCAGAGCGCCGCCGCCAGGCCCAGGCTCCAGCGGCGTGCGCGGTGCTTGTCTTTGGCGCGGCGCGGTGCGGCAACGTGTTGCAGTGGCTGCGGCAATCGTGACGGTAACGGCAGCGCGATCACGTTGCGCGCCGCTGCATCAGCGCTCTTGCGGCGGTCGGCATCGAGCAAGGCGTCCACGTCCAACGCCATGCCACGCAGTGCATCGCCCAGTTCGCCGGCCACGCGTAGCACGGCCAGATACTCGCGTAGATGCAATGGCGAGGCCGTCAGCCATTTCATGAAGTGAGCCTGTTGGCTGGCATCCAGCGCTTGCATGCGTTGCAGCGCATGCCAATGCGCGGCCTCAGCGACCACGCTGCGGGTCGGCAATGCGGGCTTGCTCACCAGCTGTCTCCGCTATCGGCCACTGCCCGTCTGCACGCCGACAACCCACGCACCACATGTTTCTTGACCATATGCGCAGATACCCCCATGCGCTCGGCGATCTGCTTGTAGCTCAGCCCATCGCGGTACTGCATCACCAGCACCGCGCAGGTGCGCTCCGGCAATGTCGCCAGCAAGGCTTGCAACCGTTGCTGGCGCTGCTGCCGATGCGCGGCGTCTTCCACATCGTCGCCTGCGGCCAGCAATTGTGAAAACTGCTCCATCTCGTCGATGCGCAGTGGCGCGTGTTTGCGTCGCGCCGCCTGCTCGCGTGCCAGATTCAACGCCACCGTGTACAGATAGGCCTCCGGATTGGCGATCGCCTCACCTTGATCCTGATGTGCACGCAACAAGCGCAGATAGGTTTCCTGCACCAGGTCTTCGGCATCTTCGTTGGCACCACGGCGGACGAAGAAGCCGCGCAGCACCGATCCGTGCTGAGTGAACACCTGCGTCCACGCGCGAGTGGCATTGGCTTTCATTGTGCGCGCTCCCCTTGCGCTGGCGGTCTAGCCTGGCCAATGCAGGTGACACCACGATGACGCGCGGCTGGATCTACCAGGCCAGCGGAGGCATCGCCTGCCTGTGCTACCCGAGCGCCGCTGTGGCGACCTCGACAGTGCGCCAGCGCACGCAATGACACCCAATGTGCTGCCTCAACGCAGCGCAATGCTTGCGATAGCGCAGGTAGAGATCGACGTTGTTGTCTGCCGCATGAGCTTGGCAATCCGGCCCGGCGCGGTCGCTGCAAGCGATGTCATGTGCAGCCACACCATCACGGCATGCATGAGCGCGAACGCGTGCTCACGCATGCCGCACGTGTGAACGATGCATCACCCACCTACACCACACCTTGACCCCATGCCCGTCAAGGTGAATGTCCTCCTCTCAGCCATCGCCACGGGGTTCGCATGAATGCCACGCCCGCCATTGCCCACGACACGGCGCCGGCAACCGCTGCCACCGCTGCGCCGACCTACCCGGTCAACCTGCGCATCAACGGTCAGCCGTACCAGCTGCAACTCGAAGCCTGGGTCAGCCTGCTCGATCTCTTACGCGACCGGCTCGATCTCACCGGTACCAAAAAAGGCTGCGATCACGGCCAATGCGGTGCATGCACCGTGCTGGTCGACGGACGCCGCATCAACAGCTGCCTGACACTGGCCGTCATGCAGGATGGCGCGAACATCACCACGGTCGAAGGCCTTGCCGATGGCGAACAGCTGCACCCGCTGCAACGTGCCTTCATCGATCACGATGCATTCCAGTGCGGTTATTGCACGCCGGGGCAGCTGTGCTCGGCAGTCGGTCTGATCAACGAAGGCAAGGCCGGCGACCGCGATCAGGTGCGCGAACTGATGAGCGGCAATCTCTGCCGCTGCGGTGCCTATCCGCAGATCACCGACGCCGTGATGGACGTACTGGGCAAACCCGGCGACAGCAGCCAGAGCGCCACGACACCGTGGACGCCCGGGACGGTGCCGGCATGATTCCGCTCACTTATACGCGCCCGGATAGCGTCGATGCGGCGCTTGGCGCCATTGCAGCGCGCGGCAACGACCCGCATCCAGTGCCGGCCGAGGCGCCCGTTCGCATGATCGCCGGCGGCACCAATCTCACCGACTTGATGAAGCTGCAGCTGATGCGGCCCAGTCGCCTGGTCGATATCAATCGCCTGCCGCTGGACAGCATCAGCACTCAGCCGGATGGCGGTCTGCGTCTGGGCGCGCTGGCGCGCAATGCCGATACCGCGTATCACCCCGACGTCGAAACACGCTACCCGTTGCTGAGTGCGGCGATTCTGGCCGGTGCCTCGCCGCAGATTCGCAATATGGCCAGCAACGGCGGCAACCTGTTGCAGCGCACGCGCTGCGTGTACTTCTACGATCACGCCACGCCCTGCAACAAACGCGAGCCGGGTACGGGCTGCTCGGCCATCGGCGGGCTGACCAAATACCACGCCATTCTCGGTACCAGCGCGCACTGCATTGCCACGCATCCGTCGGATCTGTGCGTGGCGCTGGCGGCGCTGGATGCAGTCGTGCATGTGCAAGGCCCTACTGGCGAACGCGACATTCCCTTTGCGCAGTTCCATCGCTTGCCGGGCGACCATCCGGAACTGGACAGCACGTTGGCACCGGACGAATTGATCGTGCATATCGATCTGCCCGATGCGCAGCGCTTCGCCGCGCACAGTGCCTATCTGAAAATTCGCGAGCGCCTGTCGTATGCCTTCGCGCTGGTGTCGGTGGCGGCGGCGCTGGATCTGGCAGAGGACGGCAGCATCCGCGAGGTGCGCGTGGCACTGGGTGGCGTGGCGCACAAACCGTGGCGCAATGCCGAGGCCGAGGCGCAATTGGCCGGCTTGCCCGCCAGTAACGAAAACTTCGCCCGCCTGGCCGATGCGTTGCTGCAAGGTGCGCAATCGCAGGGCGAAAATGCCTTCAAACTACCGCTGGCCCGCCGCGCCATCGTGCGTGCACTAAGCGTTGCCCGCGAAGGCAGCATCGACAACCGCGGGCGAACCAGCGCGCTGGAGGAATCGCCATGAACGCACGCAGCACCGATCTATCCAACAGCGACCTGAGCCCACCGGTTGCCGACAACGGCACCGGTTATCGCCCCACCGGCACCGGGGTCACCCGTATCGATGGGCGCGCAAAGGTCACCGGCCAGGCACGCTATGCCGCCGAGTGGCCGGTGCCGGATCTTGCCTATGGCGTGGTGGTCAACAGCAGCATTGCCAAGGGCGAGATCGTCGCCTTCCATCTTGCCGCCGCGCGTGCAGTGCCAGGCGTGCTGGAGATCGTCACCCATGAAAACCGCCCGCATATGCGCGGCATGGACCTGTTCTACAAGGACATGACCGCACCTGCCGGCTCGCCGTTCCGTCCGCTGTACGACAACAAGATCTTGTACAGCGGGCAGCCGATTGCCTTGGTGGTTGCCGACACCTTCGAAGCCGCGCGCCATGCCGCACATCTGGTGGAAGTGGAACTGCTGCAGGAACCGCACCAAACCAACCTGATGACCAATCTGGACCGTGCGCATAAACCCAAGGCCATGAAGGCCGGTTTCTCGCCACCGCCCAAGGACAAGGGCGAGCCGGAGACTGCCTTCGTCGATGCCGCTTGCCAGATCCAGGCCGACTACTACAGCGGCGTGGAGCACCACAATCCGATGGAGTTGTTCGCCTCCACCGTGATCCGCGATGCGGATAGCCACTTCACCATCTACGACAAGACCCAGGGCTCGCAGAACAGCCGTTGGTATGTGTCGCAGGTGTTCGGCTTGAGCAAACGCAAGGTCACCGTGCGCAACCCGTATGTGGGCGGTGCGTTCGGCTCCGGGCTGCGCCCGCAGTATCAATTGCCGCTGGCGGTGATGGCCTCGATCCTGCTGGACCGCTCGGTGCGCGTGGTGCTCACGCGGCAGCAGATGTTCACCTTCGGCCATCGCCCGGAAACACTGCAGCGGCTCAAGCTCGGCGCAGACCGCGACGGCACCTTGCGTGCGATCTGGCACGAGGCCATTGCCGAAACTTCGCGCATCGAAGACTACGTCGAGGTGGTGGTCAACTGGAGCGGGCAGCTGTACGCCTGCAACAACGTACATCTGGGCTACAACGTGGTGAGCCTGGACCAGTTCACTCCGATGGACATGCGCGCACCCGGCGCCGCACACGGCGTGCACGCGCTGGAAGTGGCGATGGACGAGTTGTCCTATGAAATCGGCATGGACCCATTGGCGCTGCGCTTGAAAAACTACGCCGAGGTCAACCCGGCCGACGACAAGCCCTACTCCACCAAGGCGCTGCGCGCGTGCTATCAACAAGGTGCGGAGCGCTTCGGCTGGGCGCAACGTCCGTTGCAGCCGCGCGCCCGCAAGGAAGGCAACGAGTGGGTCGGCTGGGGCATGGCCACCGGGCAATGGGATGCGATGCAGATGTTCGCGCGTGCGCATGCGGTCTTGCATGCCGATGGCCGTCTGGTGGTGAGCAGCGCGGCCAGCGATATCGGCACCGGCACGTATACGGTGATGGCGATGATCGCTGCCGAAGCGCTGGGTTTGCCGCTGGAGCAGGTCACCTTCCAGCTTGGAGATTCAACGCTGCCGGTCGCCCCGATCGAGGGCGGCTCATCGCATGTGACCACGGTGGGCTCGGCGGTGGATGGCGCGTGCGCGAAGCTGCGCGCGCGGCTGCTGCGCCTGGCCCAGGCATTGCCGAATTCGCGCTTTGGCAAGACCAAGCTGGACGAGGTGGTCTTCGCCAACGGCACACTCGCATTGCGCGCCGATGCCAGCACCGCCATCGCATTGCCTGCACTGTTGCGTGCCGCACAGCTTGACCACATCGAAGACAAGTTCCTGCTGCTGCCCAACGTGTTCAAGCAGCGCAAATACACCCGCGCCACCCATGGCGCGGTGTTTGTGGAGGTGCGCGTGGACGAAGAGCTGGGCACGGTGCGGGTGACCCGAGTGGTCAGCGCGATTGCGGCCGGACGCATCCTCAACCCGATCACCGCGCGCAGCCAGATCGTCGGCGGCGTGGTCTGGGGCATCGGCCAGGCATTGCACGAGCACACCCAGTCCGATCACCGTTTCGGCCGCTTCATGAATCACGATTTTGCGATGTATCACGTCTCGGCCAATGCCGATATCCACGACATCGATGTGATCTTCGCCGACGAAGACGATCGCATCGTCAGCAGCCTGGGCGCAAAAGGCGTGGGCGAAATCGGTTTGGTCGGTGTGTCGGCGGCGATCTGCAATGCGATCTTCCATGCCACCGGGAAGCGCATCCGCAGCACGCCGATGACGCCGGACAAGGTGATGGCGGACTGAGGCTGCACTGCGGGTGCCCACGCCCCATCAGGTAGAGCCATCTGCCTGAGGGCGGACGCGCCTCCAGTGTCTTGTCGCTGCAGCGTCCGCGGCGACCGCTGGCGCAACAATCAGATCAGCCGCGTGCCGGTGGTGCCGAACCAGGGCAGACGGCGCGTCTAGCTGATTGGAGTACGTGTCTTTCGGAGGATCAAGCGCCAGCGACACGAAAGTGCCACCAGCGGTCGACGCAGCGCGTCCAACAAACCATCAAATGCACTCAGGTGCGCGTGGCCGCCAGAAAATGCGCGCGGTCCTGCTGGGTGCGGCGGCGGATCTCCGCCAGTGCGTCGTTCTCCGTGGCTTCCAGCATGGATTCGAACAGGCGCTGGAAGTGGTTGCGCATGGCCGTGCGCGCCGCCACCGGGTCGCGTTGCTGCAGTGCCTGCAAGATGGCGGTGTGCTCGTCCACGCGGGTGGCGCCATCGTCGTGGCAGACCCGCGCGTACACCTCGCGCACGCGCGGCAATTCATTGCGCATGCGCCAGATCAATTGCACACAGTGCGCCACTACCGGGTTGCCGCTGATCCGTGCGATCGCCAGGTGGAATGCGCGGTCGTATTCGGCAGCCGCCGCATCGCTGAGCCCTGGTGCCGACAACGCCTGGATCATGCCGTTCAATTCATCCAGTTCGGCATCGGTGATGTGGCTGGCCGCCAGTGCGGCCGCTTCCGCCTCGATCACCGCCCGCGCGGCGGTCAGCTCGAACGCGCTGACATCCGGCAATGCGCCCTCGTCCGAGGCCAGGCGTGGCTTGACGTACACGCCCGAGCCGATCTTGATCACGATGCGGCCCTGCGCCTCCAGCGCGATCTCGGCCTCGCGCACGGTCACCCGGCTGACGCCGAAGCGCTCGGCCAACTCGCGCTCGCCCGGCAAGCGCGAGCCGACCGGGAACTCGCCCGTGTCGATCAGCGCGCGGATCTTGGCGGCAACGGAGTGGTACAGGCGGTTTTCGGACATCGGCGACTCAAACCCTCAAGGTGATCGGCCCGGCACGCAGATGCCGGACAGGTGGCGCGGCGGAAGCCGCGCCGGTGGGCGACGCTAGAACCGGTAGCGCACCCCCAAATAATAACGTCGCCCGTAAGTGTTGTACTCACGGAAGCTGCCGGGCACCGGCATGTCGGAGATGCGCGGCTCGTTGGTCAGGTTGGACGCCTCCAGCGACACCGACAGCTGCGCATTGAAGCGGTAGCTGGCACGCAGGTCCAGGGTGCCGCTGTCGCGCACGTAGCGGTTCTGCGCCGGGGCGCCGACGAACTTCTGGAAATACTCCGAGCGGTATTTGTAGATGGCCTGCAGGTCGAGCGCGCCGATGGCGTAATACAGCTGGCCGGAGAACACGTGCCGCGACAGGCCGAAGATGTTGGCCGGCGCGACGATACCGCTGCTCACCAGGCCGGTTGCCGGATCGACCTGGTCGCCCAGGCGCAGATCCTGGGTCTTGTAGTTGGAATCGGCGTAGTTGTAGCTCAGCTTGACGCCCAGGCCGTCGAACGGCGCCGGCAGGTAGGAGAAGCGGTGGGTGCCGGTCAGCTCCAGCCCGGTGAGATCGCTCTTTTGCCGGGTGGTGACGTCCTGCACCACCGGCACCACCACCGACGTGCCGTCGATGACGAAGCGCTCGTCCACCACCGTGGGCACTGCGCCACCGGTGAACTGCTTGTAGTACACCGCGGCACTGAGCAGGGAGTCGGCATTGGGATACCACTCCAGCGACACGTCCGCATTGGACGACAGCAGCGGCCGTGTGCGCGGGTTGCCGGTGGCGGTGATGCTGCCGATCGCCTCGCCGACGGTAGTGAATTCGGTCCCCGGTTCCAGGATGAAGGTCCGCCCGGCAGACAGCGCCACCAGATCCGGGCGCGCCATGGCCCGGTACAGCCCGAAGCGCAGCTGGGTCTGGTCGGTGAGGCCGATGTTGGCGTTGAAGCTGGGCAGGAACACGCGGTTGGACGCGCGCACCGTCTGCGCGGCGAAGCGTCCGGTTTCCACCAGCTGGATGGTGCCGTCGGGGTTGTCGACCACGTCCAGCTCGCCGCGCAATCCTACCGAGCTCACGTCGGTGCGCACCCAGCGCACGCCCAGGTTGCCGTCCAGCGGCAGCCCGAACAGCGTGCTGGCGAATTCGCCCATCACGTACAGCGCGCGGGTCTTTTCTTCCACGTCGGCGTCGGCGGTGCCGCGCGGGTCGGCGTTGCGACCGGTGTCGTCCACGCCGGTGACGGCGCTAAACAGGCAGCGGCTGTCGAAGGTGGCCCACTGCTGGATGGTGTTGCCGCTGGCGCTGGAGAGAAAATCCTCCTGCGGGAACGGTTGCCGGCAGGCAAGGTTGGCGGCGCGGATCGTGGCCGCATCGGTGACGTTGCGCTCGACGCGGTCGTCCAGGTCGCGGTAGGTCGCCTCGGACAGGCGCACGCCGCCCTTGATGGAGGTGAGCAGCCCGCTTTCCGGGGTGAAGGCGCCATCGAAACGCCAGGCACGGATGGTGTGCTCGCGGCGCAACTCGTCGCGGCGCGCGCGCGCGGCCGCGCTGAAATTGTCCGGGTTGTTCAGGTCGAACGCGGGATCGACCACGATCCCCGGCACATCGCCGGCATAGGTATAGGTGTAGTCCACGCGTTGCCCGTTGATCCCGGGCACGCGGTTGCCGTTGATGTCGGTGGCGTTGGAGCGCAGCCGCATCAGGCGGTCGATCTCGGTGCGCTCGGTACGCGAATACGACAGGTCGGTGGACAACATCCAGGCCGCGTTCGGACGCCATTCCACGCGTAGCCCGCCACCGCGATATTGCTCGTCGCGCACCTTGTAGTCGGTGGAGGATTCCACCGTGCTGCTGCCGGTGTGGCCGAGCAAGGCGCCGTTGTCGCCTACCTGACGGTTGTTGAGGTTGCGCAAGGTCTCGGAGAAATTGAGCTCGGCGCGGTCTTCGGTCACGGTGCGCTGCGAGTCCTGGTAATCCAGTGCCACATCCAGGCCGTCGAACGGCCGCCATTGCAGCGCGGCAAAGGCTGCGTCGCGTTGATCGTGTTCGCTGATCTGGCGGTACACGCGGCTGCCGGGTGCCAGGTAGTACGGCGTGCCCGCCTGCACCTGTGCCGGGGTCACGGCGGTGCAGTTGCGGCTGGCGCCCACCACTTCATTGGCGTTGCAGGCCGTCCAGGTGGAGCTGCTGCTCATCACTTCTTCCGGGTTGGTGCCCTCCAGCCGCTGCAGGCCGAGCGAGACCCCCAGCTTGCCGGCTCCGCGCAGATCGAACTGGTCCAGGTAGCTGACGGTGCCGCGCCAACCCACGCCATCGGCATCGCGCAACTTGCTGTCGCCATCGGCATAGGTCGCCCGCCCGTCCAGCTGCACGCGGCGCTTGCCGAATTCCAGCGGCCGCACGGTCTGCATGTTGACCGTGCCGGCGATGCCGCCTTCGACGAAGTCGGCGCGCTGGGTCTTGTAGATCGCCACGGTGTTGATGAGTTCGGAGGGAAACTGGTTGAAGTTCACCGAGCGGTCGCCGCTGCCGTTGCTGGCCTCGCGCCCGTTGAAGGTGGCCGAGCCCAGGAACGGCCCCAGGCCCCGGATGGAAATCTCCGAGGCGCCGCCCTTTTCGCGGTGGGTGGCCGCACCGGTGATGGTCTCGATCGCCTCGCCGATCGACAGCGCCGGCAAATCGCCGATGTCCTCGGCCGACAGCACGTCGGCCACCACTGTCTGCTCGCGCTTGCTGTCGATGGACGACTGGATCGAGCTGCGGATGCCGGTGACCTTGACCTGGTCCAGCGTGGTGGGCGCTTGCGGCGGCGGCTGGGCCGCATCGGTCTGCTGGGCGGCCGCTTGTGCACTCGCCAGTGCGAGGGCGCCCAGCAGCGCCTGAGCCAATACGTTACGGCCAATTGGTCTAGATGATTGGACTAGTTTTAGATACCGCACAATTCCTCCTCCCAAAGGATGCCCGACATCGAGCAAGGCGGAGATTCCATGGCGATAAACTCTAAGTCAATCATTTCCTAAATTTACCGAGCGAGCCACCTGATTAGGCCAATTTAGAGAAATATTTTGTGCGCACGCAGCATGACATCCAGCGTTTCTCGCGCTTCAATAGCGAGCAACTGGACTACGATTTTGGTTGACGATCCAGTCTGCACTGTTACCCTCGGCCATCACCGACGCGCCAGCGTCCAGGAGCATCCCGATGCGATCCCCCGTCTCCCGTGCCTGCCTATTGCTGCTGTGTGCGCCTGCCTGGATCGGCTCGGCCCAGGCCACCTCGTATCTGGTCCACGACCAGAGCGAGTACGCCGTGGCGGCGGCCGCACTACGTGCCGGCGATCGCATCGTGCTGGCCGATGGGCAGTGGCGGGATTTCGCCATCGTGCTGCGCGGGCAAGGCACCGCCGAGCAGCCGATCACCCTCACCGCGCAGACGCCCGGCAAGGTGATCATCAGCGGCACCTCCGACCTGCGCATGGCCGGCACCTACCTGGTGGTGTCCAACCTGGTGTTTCGCGACGGCCACAGCCCGGGCGATGCGGTGCTGTCGTACCGCATCTCCAGCAAGGAACGCGCGCGCCACAGCCGCATCACCGGGGTGGTGGTGGATGGCTTCAGCAAGCCCACCCGCAGCGATTCGGACAACTGGGTGACGCTGTACGACAGCGACAACCGCTTCGACCACAACCAGTTGGTCGGCAAGACCAATGCCGGCCCCACCCTGGTGGTGGTGCGCGACACCACCCAGGGCCTGGACAACCGCCATCGCATCGACCACAACTGGTTCGGGCCACGCCCCAACCTGGGCGCCAATGGCGGCGAGACGCTGCGCATCGGCACCAGTAGCGATGCCGACAGCGCCTCCAACTCGCTGGTGGACAACAACTGGTTCGAAGGCTGCGACGGCGAGGTGGAGGTGGTCTCCAACAAGTCCGGCGGCAACACCTACCGTGGCAATGTATTCAAGCAGTCGCGCGGCGCGCTGGTGCTGCGGCATGGCGATGGCAACCTGGTCGAGCGCAACGTGTTCTTCGGCGACGGCAAGGCCGACACCGGCGGCATCCGCGTGATCAACCGCAAGCAGACCGTGCGCCACAACTATCTGGAAAACCTGGCCGGGGACGGCTATTCGTCGGCGCTGAGCATCATGTACGGGGTGCCCAACTCGCCCGCCAACCGCTACGTGCAGGTGGACCAGGCGCGCATCGAGCGCAACACCTTCGTCAGCGTCAACCAGCTGTTCTTCGGCGCCGGCATGGATGCCGAGCGCACCGCCGCGCCGATCAACAGCCGCTTTGCCGGCAACCTGATCGTCGCCGCCAACGACCCGGTGCGCGTGTTGGGCGATCTCTCCGGCATTGCGTTTGCCAGCAACCTGCAAAGCCCGCTGGCCTCCACCCGCCTGCCCGGCGGCGTCAACAGCCGCCAGGTGACGATGACCCGCGCCAGCACCGGCTTGCTGGTCGCCGACAACGCCACTGGCGTCGGCGCCGACCCGGCGTTGAGCTACATCGCGCGCGCACAGGTGGGCGTGAGCTGGTACCCCAAACAGGCGCCGCAAGCGGTGACCGACAGCGGGCGCCGCACGCGCGTGCGGCCGGGCCCGGCCAGCCTGACCGACGCCGTGGCGCAGGCCGGCCCCGGCGATCGCCTGCAACTGGACGCAGGCCGCTACCAGGTCGATGACATCCTCGACGTAGGCCGCCCACTGACGCTGGAAGGCCCGCCACGCGGCCGCGCACGGATCCGCTTTTCGCAACCGGCGCTGTTCCAGATCGCACCCGGCGGCTCGCTCAGCCTGGCCCGGCTCGAGATCGACGGCCGCGCCGCGCCCGCGCGGCCGGGCAATGCGGTGATCCGCACCAAACCCGGCACCGCGGTGGCGCAGTACCAGCTCACGCTGCGCGACACGCACCTGCATCATCTGGACGCGCACCCCGGCTTCGATGTCATCGCACTCGGCAAGGGCAGCCTGGCCGACCACATCCTGCTGGAACGGCTGCTGGTCGAAGACGTCTCCGGCCGGGTGCTGTCCGCGCGCGCCGAAACCGACGACCGTGGCACCTACAACGTCGAACAGGTGACGGTGCGGCAGTCGCAGTTCCACCGCGTCGCCGGGCCGGTGCTGGACCTGTATCGCGGTGGCCGCGACGAAAGCACCTTCGGCCCGGTGCTGCAGCTGAGCGACTCGCACTTCACGCAGGTCGGCCTCGACGCAGGTGCGTCGCTGCGCCTGCACGGCGTACAGCGCATTGCGTTGCGCAACAACCGCTTCTTCGACAGCGCCGCGATCCTGGCGCAGCGCACCACCGGCACGCCCCATCTCATCGCCAGCGGCAACCAGTTCGTCGGCACCCCGGCGTTGCGCGCCGACGCAGCGGAGCCCCTGCTATGACCCGTTCCACCCGCCTGTTGCTGCTGGTCCTGGTCGGCGCCGGCAGCGCCCTGCCCTGCAGCGCCGCCCCGTCACCTGCGGCCGAGCAAGCGGCGCAGCCGCAACAGCGCGCGACCGATGCCGCGCCGGTGCTGGTGACCGCCCAGCAATGGCACAAGATGGCGAGCGATGGCGCCAAACTGCCGCTGTTCGCCCGCGAACAGGCGCGCGCCGAAGCCAGCGTGCGCGCGGCGATGAAGGCAGGCGTGGACGTGCCGGTGCCCAGGGATCCCGGCGGCGGCGCCAGCCACGAGCAGCACAAACGCAACTACCAGGCCATCCAGGCCGCCGGCGCGCTGTACCGGCTCACCGGCGATCGCGCCTATGCCGACTACGCGCGCGACGTGCTGCTGGCCTACGCACGCCTGTATCCCACGCTGGGCGCACACCCCGCCGGGCGCGGCCAGGTGCCGGGGCGGCTGTTCTGGCAGTCCTTGAACGACTCGGTGTGGCTGGTCTACGCAAGCCAGGGCTACGACGCCATCCGCGACACGCTCAGCGCGCAGGACCGCGCCACCATCGACCGCGATGTGTTCGCGCGCATGGCGCACTTCCTGTGCGACGAAAGCGCCGACAACTTCGACAAGATCCACAACCACGCCACCTGGGCGGTGGCCGCGGTCGGCATGACCGGCTATGTGCTGCGCGATCAGACATTGGTGGACAAAGCGCTGCGCGGCAGCAAGCGCGATGGCAAGGCCGGCTTCCTGGCGCAGGTGGACCAGCTGTTCTCGCCCGACGGCTACTACGCCGAAGGCCCGTATTACCAACGCTATGCGTTGGCACCGTTCGTGCTGTTCGCCAACGCGATCGCGCGCAACCAGCCGCAGCAGCGCATCTTCCAGCGCCGCGACGGCGTGCTGCTCAAGGCCGTGGACAGCCTGGTGCAGAGCAGCTACGGCGGCTATTTCTTCCCGATCAACGACGCCATCCTCGACAAGGGCCTGGACACCGAAGAACTGGTGGCCGGCATCGGCATCGCTTACGCGCAGACCCACCACGCGCAGCTGCTGTCCATCGCACAACGCCAGCGCCGCGTGCTGCTCACCCCCGAAGGCCTGGCCGTGGCCAGCGCGCTTGCGCAGGACCGCGCCCAACCGTTTGCCTTCGGCAGCGTGTTGCTGCGCGATGGCGCACAGGGCGACCAGGGCGCGCTGGCGATCCTGCGCAGCGGTGGCGACGACGGCCAGACGCTGGTGATGAAGAACACCTCGCAAGGCATGGGCCACGGCCATTTCGACAAGTTGAACTGGCTGTTCTACGACAACGGCCAGCGCGTGGTCACCGACTACGGCGCGGCGCGTTTCTTGAATGTGGAAGCCAAGGCCGGCGGCATCTATCTGCCGGAAAACAGCAGTTGGGCCAAGCAGACCGTTGCGCACAACACGCTGGTGGTGAACGAGACCAGCCACTTCAACGGCGACTGGAAAGTGGGCGAGCAACATGCCCCGACGCAGCGACTGTTCGCCAGCAGTGCCGACACCCAGATCGTGTCGGCGCGCATGCAGCAGGCCTACGACGGGGTCACCTTTATCCGCACCCAGGCGTTGCTGTCGCACCCGGAGCTGCGCCTGCCGGTGGTGGTCGACCTGCTGCGCGTCACCGCCAGCGCTCCGGCACGTTACGACCTGCCGCTGCACTTCAACGGGCAGATCATGCAGGTCGGCTTCAAGGCACAACGCGCACTGACGCAACGTGCGGTGCTGGGCAAGGCCAACGGCTATCAGCATCTGTGGGTCGACGCCTCCAGCGACGCGAGCACCGACACGCGCAGCCTGAGCTGGCTGCTCGCCGGCCGTTTCTACAGCTACCGCTTCGGCAGCAGCGCGCCTTCGCGTGCGTTGCTGGTGGAAAGCGGAGCCAACGACCCGAACTTCAACCTGCGCCGCGAACCGGCGCTGATCCAGCGCGTCGATGGGCAGGCCAATGTCAGCTTCTTCGGCGTGCTGGAACCGCATGGCGAATACAACGGCACCGCCGAATACGTACGTGGGGCCAACAGCCGCATCCGCGCCATCGAGCGCGTGCGCGGCGACGATGCCGAGGTGATCGTGCTCACCCTGGTCGGCGGCAAGCGCATCGCGCTGGCGGTGGCCGACGACGCCGATGCACAACGCGCCCACCAGGTGCAGGCGGCCGGTCAGCGCTACAGCTGGCGCGGCGGCTATGCGCGCTTCGATCGCGCCGCAGGTGCGCAATGAGCGCCGCCACCACCTCCACCCGCAGCGGCCCTGCGGGCAAGCGCTCGGCGGTGCGCTGGCTGATCGTGGCGCTGATCGCGGTGGCCACGGTGATCAACTACATCGACCGCAACGCGTTGGCGGTGATGTGGCCGGCAATCTCGCGCGATATCGGTGCCACCAAGGAAGACTACGCGCTGCTGGTCACCATCTTCATGCTGTTCTATGCCGCCGGGCAGTTCGTGTTCGGGCGGCTGTTCGACATCATCGGCACCCGGCTCGGCTTTGCCCTGTCCATCGCGATGTGGTCACTCTCCATCGCGCTGCATGCCGTCACCCACTCCATCATGGCGTTCTCAGTGGTGCGCGCACTGCTGGGCATCAGCGAAGCCGGCGCCTGGCCAGGCGCGGTCAAGGCCAACGCGGAATGGTTTCCCGCGCGCGAGCGTGCGTTGGCGCAGGGCATCTTCAATGCCGGCGCCTCCATCGGCGCGATCGTCTCGGCGCCGCTGATCGCGCTGCTGTTCCTGTCGTTCGGCTGGAAGGGCACCTTCGTGCTGATCGGCGTGCTGGGCATGCTGTGGTTGCTGCCGTGGCTGGTGATCTACCGCGCCGGGCCGGACCGGCATCCCTGGGTCAACGCGGCCGAGCGTGCGTTGATTCTGGATGCGCCCGAGGCCGGCAGCGCGCCGCCGCCGGCCTACCTGCCCACGCTGCGCCAGCTGATGTCGCACCGGCAAAGCTGGGGGATCGTGCTGGCGCGGTTCTTCCTGGACCCGATCTGGTGGCTGTTCGTGTCGTGGCTGCCGATCTACCTGGCCGAGACCTTCCACTTCGACATCAAGCAGATCGGCGCGTTCGCCTGGGTGCCGTTCGTCGGCGCGATGCTGGGCAGCCTGTGCGGCGGCTGGCTGTCCGGGCGGCTGATCGCGGCCGGCTGGAGCGTGGACCGCGCGCGCAAATGGACCATCACCCTGGGCGGGGCGATCATGGCGCCGGCGCTGCTTGGCGCCGTGCAGGCAGCCGACCCGCGCATGGCGGTGCTGACGATTGCCGCGGTGCTGTTCGGCTTCCAGATCGCCATCGGCAATATCCAGACCCTGCCCGGCGATCTGTTCGCCGGCAAATCGGTCGGCTCGCTGGCCGGCATCGGCGGCATGGCCGCGGTGGCCGGCACCTTGATCACCACCTGGCTGGTCCCGGTGATGACCGCGACCTCGTACGCACCGATGTTCATCCTGGTCGCCGCGCTGGTGCCGGCCTCGCTGGCCGCGCTGTGGCTGGTCACCGGCCGCATCCACCGACTCGACGCGCCGGGCACCTGAGCGTGCCCGCTGCCTACTCCGCTTTCCCCACACCAACAGGACACACCCGCATGCACTTCCACGACAAGGTCGCCATCGTCACCGGCGGTGGCCGCGACATCGGCCGCGCCATCTCGCTCAAGCTGGCTGCGGCCGGCGCCAAGGTCTGCATCAACTACGCCAACGACGACGCAAGCGCGCGCGACACGCTGGCGCAGCTGCAGGCCGCCGGCGGCCAGGGCATCCTGCACCGCGCCGACGTCACCGACGCCACCGCCGTGGCCGGCCTGCTGACCGCCACGCGTACGGCGTTCGGCCAGCACATCGACGTGCTGATCAACGTGGCCGGCGGAATGCTGGCGCGCAAGCCACTGGCCGACATCGACGAGGCCTTCTTCCATCAGGTGATGGACCTCAATCTCAAATCGGTCTACCTGACCACCCAGGCGGTGGCGCCGCATATGCGCGAGGGCGGCGCGATCGTCAATTTCGCCTCGCTTGCCGGGCGCGATGGCGGCGGGCCGGGCGCAGCCATCTACGCCACCGCCAAGGCGGCGGTGATGACGTTCTCGCGCGCGATGGCCAAGGAACTGGGCCCGCGCGGCATCCGCGTCAACGCACTGTGCTGCGGCATGATCTCCACCCGCTTCCACGACGACTTCACCAAGCCGGAAGTGCGGGCCTTCGTCGCCAATGCCACCCCGCTGCGACGCGAAGGCCGCCCGGACGAAGCCGCCGATGCGGCGTTGTACCTGGCATCGGATGCGGCCAGCTTCATCAATGGCGCCAACCTGGACGTCAACGGCGGCGTGTTCTTTTCCTGATCGACGAAGGAGTCTTGCGCATGGCCTGGCGATGGATGATGACTGCGATACTGGGCGTCTTGCTGGCGGACCCGGCCACTGCGCACCCGGCACCACGCTGGGTGCCGGCCTGGATCGCCTCGGCAACGCCGGACCGGCTCGACGGCGGTGCCGACACGCCGCTGCAATTCGCCGATGAAACGGTGCGCCAGGACATGCGCCTGGGCAGTGCGGCGGTGGCCTTGCGCGTGCGCATCAGCAACGAGCTGGGCACCGCACCGCTGACGATCGGTGCGGGCACCGCGCGCCTGCTCGGCGGCGCCGGGGACGCGCAACCGCTGCGCTTCGATGGACGCGCCAGCGTGACCGTGCCGCCCGGTGGCGTGCTGCTCAGCGACCCGGTGCCGCTGCGCGCACCGGCACTGGGCGAGGTGGCGGTCAGCCTGTATTTCCCCACGCCGGCGCGGCCGGCGGTACGCCGTACTGCATTGCGGGTGGTCAAGGGCCAGGCCGAGGTGCCGGACAGCAAAGCGTTGGCGTATCGCCAGAACGTCATCTCCGCCCTTTACGTCCAACCGCCGCATCCCCGCCAGACCGTGGTGGTGGCGCTGGGCGATTCGATCACCGAAGGCGCCACCGCCACGCGCGGCGCCAATGGCGATTGGCCGGCCCTGTTGGCCAGGCGGCTGGAGCAGCGTTGCCCTGGCAGCGTGGTGGTGCTCAATGCCGGCATCAGCGGCAACAAACTGCTCGACGAGGGCCGCAGCCCCAGCGCGCTGTCGCGGCTGGACCGCGACGTGCTGGCGCTGCCCGGCGTGGACCAGGTGATCCTGTTCGAAGGCATCAACGACATCCGCCACAGCGGTCCGCCGGATGCGATTGCCGGCCGCAATGCCGCCGACATGGTGCTGGGGTATCGCCAGATCGTGACCCGGCTGCAGCAACACGGCATCGCCGTGATCGGCGCCACGCTGACGCCGTTCGGCAACTCCGATCGCTACGAGCCGGTGGCGGCGGCCACACGCCAGACGCTCAACGGCTTCATCCGCGATGGGCAGGCATTCGATGCGGTAATCGACTTCGACGCCGCGCTGCGCGACCCCGCCAGGCCGGAGTGGCTACCCGCCACCCTGACCCGCGATTTCCTGCATCCCAACGATGCCGGATATCAACGCATGGCCGCGTCGGTGGACCTGTCGTTGTTCTGCAAGGCTCGCTGAGCCAGCGGTGTAGCCACGCAGCGGCGCGCATGCGCCAGACCTGCTGCCACGGCACAGGTTTGGCGCCGACCCGGTGGCCATGTTGTCTTGCTGCAGAGTCGGTGTTTCAACCGGCGCTGATTGAAGCGCGTCGCTGCGTACCCGATACGTATTCTGGCGTCCAAACGCGTTGCTCTACGCATCGCCGCCGCGCACGCGGATGCAGCTGCGCGAACGACTGTGCGCCTTCGTCGTTATCCACAATCGATCACCGCGCAGCCGCCTGGCCGGCCGTCAACGGCGCGCGGATTTTTTCTTGTCGGTCGGTGCGGCGGTGGCAGCGGGCGATGCATCCTGCCCCGCCCCCACGGTGGCCAATGCCATGTGGATCAACCCGGCGATCAACCGCCGCAGCACCATGACATTGTCGGCGGAGGCCTTGAGGCTGGTCGTGGCCAGGCGCAGGATGTAGGCGATGTCGGCCGCCGACATCGCGCTATCGGCGCGCACGTGCGGACTCAGCAACTGCACCAGCGTGGTCTCCATCTGCTGGTACAACGCGTCCAGCGCATCGGGCGCATACACCCCGCAGTTGGCCACCAGATCGATGCCGTTGTCCGAGTCGATCACCGCCGCCACCGGCTCCAGTACCCAGATATCGAACAAATGCCGCAACTGGGTCTGCAGGTCCTGCGTATCGCGCACGCGCTGGGCGGTTTCGGCCATGCACAGCGCACGCTGGCGCGCCACCTGCGCGGCAAAGATCGCCTCCTTGTTGGCGAACGCGGCGTACAGCGACGGCCGCGACATCTGCGTGACCTGCGCGATATCGCTCATGCTCACCTTGCGGTAGCCATGGCGCAGAAACAGCTGCAGCGCCGCGTCCATGACACGCTGCTCCTTGCTCGCGCCCGGCTGCGCGATGGGCGCAGGCAGCTCCTTGGAAGACTTTACACTTGACATTATTTGTAAATAGGTAAACCTTACACGTTCCGCAGAGTGTAAAGCACCCACCCCATGACTTCGACCCACACGCCTTCCGCCGGCCGCCCCACCCGCGCCTATGCCGCCCTCGAAAAAGCGGGCGCGATGGTGCCGTGGCAGTTCGAGCGACGCGCCGTGCGCGGCACTGATGTTGCGATCAAGGTGCTGTTCTGCGGCGTCTGCCATTCGGACCTGCATTCGGTGAATCAGTGGGCCAGCGAATACCCGCTGGTCCCCGGCCACGAAATCGTCGGCGAAGTCATCGAACTCGGTGCGGACGTCGAAGGGTTTGCGCTGGGGCAGAAGGTGATGATCGGCACCATCGTCGATTCCTGCCGGCACTGCGCGCCTTGCGAAGCGAATGATGAAGTGTATTGCCGCGAATTCCCCACGCTGACCTTCGACGGCGTTGACCGTGTGGATGGCAGCCGCACTCGTGGTGGCTATGCGGAGTTCTATGTGTCCGACGCGCGCTTTGTGTATCCGCTGCCCGAGGGGCTGGACCCGGCCGCTGCCGCGCCGTTGTTGTGCGCCGGCATCACCAGCTTCGCGCCGCTGCACCGCTACGGCATCGGCCCCGGCCACACCGTGGGCGTGGTCGGCATCGGCGGGCTTGGCCACCTGGGCATCAAGTTCGCGCGTGCAATGGGCGCGCATGTAGTGGCCTTCACCACTTCGCCGAAGAAAGCCGCCGAAGCGCAGCGCCTGGGCGCGCACGAGGTGGTGCTGTCCACCGATGCGGCGCAGATGCAGGCACAGGCCTTCCGTTTCGACTTCATCCTGGACACCGTCTCGCGCAGCTATCCGATGAACGACATGCTCAAGGCACTGAATCTGGACGGCACCTTGTGCACGCTGGGCCTGCCTGATCAGCTGGATTTTCGCCCGGTGCTGCTGGCCATGGGCCGGCGCAAGGTCACCAGCTCCGGTACCGGCGGCACCGCCGATACCAAAGCGATGCTCGCGTTCTGCCAGCAGCACGGCATCGTCGCCGACATCGAGTTGATCCGCATGCAGGACATCAACGATGCTTTCGCCCGCGTACACGACAACGATGTGCACTATCGGTTCGTGATCGATCTGCAGGCGTCTGGGTTGTAAGCAGACACCTGCTGCAACGCGCAGCGCCTGACACGGCCCAGGCGCCAGAAAAAAAACCGCTGTTCCTCCCGCACTGCATCACAGCTTTTCGCGCTTGATCCGTTAGCGTCGTTGTTGGGCTGACGGGGGGGATGACAGGCATGGGGATTCGTACAACGCGGCGCGGGTTGTTGCTCGGTGCCAGTGCGTTTGCGTTATTGGCGCAGGTACCAGTGGGGTTCGCCCTGCCACGTCGCGCGGCCAAGGCGTCTGCATTTATCGATGCGCTGATCGCGCGCATGAGCGTGGAAGAAAAAGCCGGTCAGCTCACACTGTCCAGTTCGGCGCAGCAGACCGACGCGGCAGCGGCGGCCAATCCGATCAACACCGTGCCCACGGCCGAAGGCCAGCTTGCCGCGGCGCGCGCCGGGCGGGTGACCGGCATCTTCAATGGCTCCAATGTGCTGTGGCATCAGCAATTGCAGCAGGCCGCGCTGCAGAGCCGCTTGAAGATTCCGCTGTTGTTTGCCGCCGATGTGATCCATGGGTTCACCACGGTGTTTCCGGTGCCGTTGGCCGAGGCCGCCAGCTTCGAGCCGGCGCTGGCGCAACGCACCGCGCGTGCGGCCGCGCTGGAAGCCAGCGCAGTCGGCATCGACTGGACGTTCGCGCCGATGGTGGATATCGCACGCGATGCGCGTTGGGGCCGCGGTGTGGAAGGCAGCGGCGAAGATGTGCTGCTCGGCCGGCGGTTTGCGCAGGCACGCGTGCGTGGCTTCCAGGGCGATGGATTGCATCATGAAGATGCACTAGCCGCTTGCCCCAAGCACTTTGCTGCGTACGGGGCCGCCGAGGCCGGCCTGGACTACAACACCGTCGACATCTCCGAGCGCAGTCTGCGCGAACTCTATTTCCCGCCGTTCCAGGCCGCGTTCGACTCCGGTGCGGTGACCACGATGGTGGCGTTCAACGAAATCGCCGGCATTCCTGCCACTGCGAATCGCTGGTTGCTGAGCGATGTATTACGCGGCGAGTGGGATTACCGCGGGCTGGTGGTGTCCGACTACACCGGCGATCTGGAATTGATCGGGCACGGGTTTGCCCGCGATGCGCGCGAGGCGGCCAAGCTGGCGTTTCTGGCCGGTGTGGATATCAGCATGCAGAGCGGGCTGTATCTGCAGCATCTGCCGGAACTGGTGGCCGCAGGCGAGGTCACGATGGCGCAGCTGGATACCTCGGTGCGGCGTGTACTGCAATTCAAGGCAGAGCTTGGCTTGTTCGACACTCCCTTTCTGCGCATCGTGCCGGCTCGCGCACAGGCACGGCAGCGGCGTCCGGAAACGCTGGCGCTAGCACGCGAGGCAGCGCGCAAATCCATCGTGCTGCTCAAGAACGATGGCGAGTTGCTGCCACTGAAGACGCAAGGGCAACGCATCGCGCTGATCGGGCCGATGGCACGCAACTGGGTGGATAGCGCCGGGCCGTGGACCTTGTTCGGCGGCGACGACAGCGGCAACGACCTGGCCACCGCGCTGCGCGCGCGGTTGCGCGACCCGAACACCTTGCAGGTGGTGGAAGGTTGCGACTTCGAACATGGCCTGCCCGGCGGCGTGCAGGCGGCCGTCACTGCGGCAGCGTCTGCGGATGTGGCGGTGTTGGCGATCGGCGAGCCGATGCGGTATTCCGGCGAAGCGCAGTCGCGCAGCGAGATCGTGATTCCCTCCGTGCAGCAATCGCTGTTGGCCGCGGTGGCGGCCACCGGCACGCCGGTGGTGGTGGTGCTCAGCAATGGGCGTGCGCTGGTGCTCGATGGCCCGGTGCTCAAGGCGCCGGCAATCCTTGTCAGTTGGTTTCTGGGCTCGCAGTCAGGCGCTGCATTGAGCGATATCCTGTTTGGCGAGCACGGCCCGTCCGGGCGCTTGCCGGTGAGTTTTCCGCATGCATCCGGGCAGGTTCCGTATAGCTACGCGCACAAGCCCAGCGGCCGCGCCGACCCGCGCCCGGATGCCTTGCAGCCGTTCAAGACCCGCTATCGCACCGCGCCCAATGCCGCATTATTTCCGTTCGGGCATGGCTTGACCTATGGCCGCATCGAATACGGCGAGATGATCTTGAGCAGTGCGCAGATGACGGCGACCGGCAACCTGCGCATCGGCGCGCGCATCCATAACCGCGGCACACGCGATGCCGAAGAAGTGGCGCAGCTCTACATCCGCGACCGCACCGCCAGCATCACCCGCCCGGTGCGCGAGCTGAAGGATTTTCGCAAAGTTGCGGTGCCGGCAGGCGGCAGCGTGGCGGTGGAGTTCGTGCTGCGCCGCGAGGACCTGCTGTTTATCGGCCAGGCGTTGAAGCCGACGGTTGAGCCTGGCGTATTCGATGTCTGGGTGGCGCCTTCTGCAGAAGCGGAGGGTGTATCAGCGAGTTTTGAACTGATGGGCTGAGCCCGACTCGCGAGCAGAATGGCTCAGCTCAGGGGATGGATGTGCGGCGTGTTCCGCTAGCGTTGAGGGCATCGCGTCTTCGGCTGACTCAGCGTTTGAATGCATTTGAATGCGGCTACGACGCGAAATTCCGGGTGTCTTGCTTGGGAGTGTTTGGATAGTGCGCAGAGATCACTTGCAGAGCGGATGATCTGTGACTTGGCTGCAGGGCCCTTGCCCGCCCACCATCGCGGGACACGCTGCAAGTACGTCCTTGTAAGCTCTTACGCGGCATCCATGCCGCGTAAGGTCCCGCTGTGTCGGGTTGCGAGCAGTGCATGCTGTGCGGCCGTGCGGTGCAGTGCAGTGTGGTTTGATCGGCTCTTTTCGATGCTGGCAATCTCGCTGCCATGCCGACATCAGTTCACTCGCCAACGAAGGCGAGTGTGGCCACCACGTTGCCGCCATCGCTACAACGTTCTAGAGGGTTTATTAGCCACTCTTATTTCCCGCGCAGCACCTGCGCCAGGAACGGCGCCGTGCGACTCTTACGATGCCGTGCAACCGCATCGGGCGTGCCAGCTACGACAACGTTGCCACCCGCGCCACCCGCGCCCGGCCCCATGTCCAGCACCCAATCGCTGCTGGCGGCCACGCGCATATCGTGTTCGACCACGATCACCGTATTGCCCGCATCCACCAGCCCTTGCAGCTGACGCATCAAAGTATCCACGTCGGCCGGATGCAGGCCGGTGGTCGGCTCGTCCAGCACGTACACGCTGTCGCGCCGCTGCGCGCGTTGCAGCTCGGTGGCCAGCTTGATGCGCTGCGCCTCGCCACCGGAGAGTTCGGTAGCTGGCTGGCCGAGCCGCAGATAGCCCAGTCCTACTTCGCGCAACACCTGCAACGGGCGCAGCACGCTGGCGTCTTCGACGAAGAATATGGCGGCTTGATCCACCGTCATTTCCAGCACCTGCGCGATGCTGTGACCACGCAGTTCGATCTCCAGGGTCTTGGCGTTGTAACGCGCACCGTGGCAGGTGGGGCACGGCGCGTAGACGCTGGGCATGAACAGCAATTCCACGTGCACCGAACCCTCGCCTTCGCAGGTGGCGCAGCGGCCCTTGGCGACATTGAACGAAAACTGCCCCGGGTCGTATCGACGGCGGCGGGCGGCCGGCGTCGCCGCAAACAGTTTGCGTACCGGATCGAACAGGCCGGTGTAGGTGGCCAGATTCGAACGCGGTGTGCGGCCGATCGGTTTTTGATCCACACGCACCAGCCGACGCACCTGATCGAGTCCACCGACGATCGCGCCACCCAACGGCACCTGCGTGCCACGCTCCAATGGATCGAGCGCCGCGTCTTCCTCTGCCTGCGTTTGCCCAAGATGCGCGGCCAGCAATTCCACCAATGCCTGGCTCACCAATGACGACTTGCCCGAACCGGACACACCGGTGACCGTGGTGAACACGCCCAGCGGCAGATCCACATCCAGTGCACGCACATTGTTGCGGGTGATGCCGCGCAGCTGCAGCCAACCGGTGGCTGCGCGCGCATGGCTTAGCACTTGCGGCGGCGTTCCAAACAGATAGCGCCGCGTGGACGAGGCGTCCACGTGTTCCAAGCCCGCCGGC
This sequence comes from Xanthomonas sp. Leaf131, assembly GCF_001423495.1. Taxonomy (GTDB): domain Bacteria; phylum Pseudomonadota; class Gammaproteobacteria; order Xanthomonadales; family Xanthomonadaceae; genus Xanthomonas. The sequence continues at coordinate 186,715 of NZ_LMOG01000001.1, forward strand.
GGGCCGCTATAGAGCACCTGCCCACCCTGCACGCCGGCCGCCGGGCCCACGTCCACGATCCAGTCCGCGTGGCGGATTACATCCACCTCGTGTTCGACCACGAACACCGAATTGCCCGCAGCCTTGAGCTGATCCAGCGCACCCAGCAAGGCCTGCGCATCGGCCGGATGCAGGCCGGCCGAGGGTTCGTCCATCACATACACCACGCCGAACAATTGCGAGCGGATCTGCGTGGCCAGCCGCAGCCGTTGCAGCTCGCCCGGCGACAAGGTCGGTGTACTGCGTTCAAGACTGAGATAACCCAGGCCCAATGCCTGCACCACCGCGATCCGCGCACGTAGATCTGCGGCGATGCGTTGCGCGGCGATCACCTGTTCGGGATGCGAGCCGGCCTGTGTGCGCTTGTCGTTGCGCTTGAGTTTGCCACCATCCGCTTCCGCAGCCGGGCGCAGCAAATCGGCCACGTCATCCAGCGGCCGCCGCGACAGCTCGCCGATATCCAGCCCGGCGAAGGTCACCGACAATGCTTCGCGTCGCAGCCGCTTGCCATCGCATTGCGGGCACTGGGTGCTGATCAGATACTGCGCCACACGCTTTTTCATCTGCGCGCTTTGGGTGGTGGCAAAGGTGTGCAGCACATAGCGCCGCGCACTGGTGAAGGTGCCCATGTAGCTGGGTTCTTCCTTGCGGCGCAGCGCGCGCTTGACCTCGTCCAGGCTGTAGCCGGCATACACCGGCACCACCGGTTGCTCGTCGGTGTAGAGAATCCAGTCGCGGGTTTTCTTCGGCAGCGTGTGCCAGGGCACATCGACGTCGTGGCCCAGCGTGGTGAGGATGTCGCGCTGGTTCTGCCCATGCCAGGCACCGGGCCACGCGGCCACCGCACGGTCGCGGATGCTCAGCGTGCGATCCAGCACCATCGTCGCTTCGGTGGCATCGTAGATGCGCCCCAACCCGTGACATGTGGGGCACGCACCGGCCGGCGTGTTCGGCGAAAAACCATCGGCATAAATGATCTCCTGGCCTGGCGGATACGTGCCCGCACGCGAATACAGCATGCGCAAGGAATTGGAGATGGTGGTGACGCTGCCTACCGACGAGCGCGCACTCGGCGCGCCGCGCGCCTGCTGCAACGCCACCGCCGGCGGCAGGCCTTCGATGGAATCCACTTCCGGCACGCCGACCTGGTCGATCAGGCGCCGCGCATACGGCGAGATCGAATCCAGATAGCGGCGTTGCGCCTCGGCGAAAATGGTGCCGAACGCCAGCGACGACTTGCCCGAGCCGGACACCCCGGTGAACACCACCAGCGCATCGCGCGGGATGTCCACGTCCACGTTCTTGAGATTGTGCTCGCGCGCACCGCGCACGCGCACCAGGCCGGAGGACGACGAGATTGCGTTGGACATGACCACCAGACCGGCGTTCGACAACGCACTAGCCTAGCGCGGCGCACATGCAGCCGATGTCGTCGTCGCATCGTTTAGGTGCAGTCGATTGCTTTAGGTCAACAGTCAACAGCCTGGTCGGTCGAGTGCGCGGTGCCCTCGCCGCTCGCGGGACACGCCGCAAGACCTCCATGTAGGCTCGGTGGCGGCATCCATGCCGCCACACGGTCCCGCAAGCGGCGAGGACACCGCACCAGACAGTTGGTCGGTAGCATTGTGAAAAACAGGCAATCTCGCGGGTGCATTGATTTGCTGGTGCGGGCTGCAACTACACGAGAGCTAGCGCATCAGACGCACGTCCTACATTGCTTGCACCATGTCCACCGACCATCCCGACTGGTCCTTGCCCGCCCCCCGTTGCGGGACCTTACGCGGCATGGATGCCGCGTAAGAGCCTACAAGGACGTACTTGCGGCGTGTCCCGCGATGGTGGGCGGGCAAGGGCCCTGCAGCCAGGCCGGTGTCCGCCAATGCCTGCATGCGCGCCACCACGCCACTGAACAACCGCGCAGTGGCGGCATCGCGCGTGCGAAAGATGGCTTCCAGCTCACCGTAGTACCAAAGCGTGCCCTCACGCCCGGCAGTGAACACGTTGAAGATGTCCTGCCCCACGGCGGGGTTTTCCAGGTCCTGCACGATGGTGCGCGCGTTATAGAGCTTGTCGCAGCCGGACACCAGCAGCGCGCGCTCCGGGGTCTTGCGCAGATGCTCCAGGTAGCCCTGCTTGCGCTCGCGCCAATCGCGTTTGCGCGCACGCTCGGTGTTGTCCACCTCGGCCTTGTCTTCGGCCGTGGCGTCGGTACACGCCATCACGATGTCGGCCACGGTATCGCCGAACTGCGCGCGGATCGAGGCCTCGTGGCCGCCGCCGCAGTCTTCCACCACATCGTGCAACAGCCCGGCAATGGCCTGCTCCTCATCGCCGCCGCATTCCAGTACCAGCGTGGACACGCCCAATAAATGACTCAGGTACGGAATCTGCGTGCCCTTGCGCAGCTGCCCGGCATGGGCGATGCGCGCGTAATCCACAGCCAGGGCGTAACGTTCGGTGAGAGCGGTCATGGGGCGTCCGATGCGAGCGATGGCGCATTATCGCCGAGCGCGCCCAGACGCAGGGTGAGGACGTCGCGATGATGTGTGCAGGCTCAATGACACGCTGTTGCGGTCGATAAGGCTAGAGTTTCCCCACGCCGCACGATTGCTCAGCCATGCAGCCCCTTCCCGTTTGCAATGCCTGCCGCGATGGCCAGGACTTCCCCACCGCCATCACCATGGCGTTTCAGCCCATCGTCGATGTATCCACCCGCACGGTCTATGCCGGCGAAGCGCTGGTGCGCGGCGTCAACGGCGAATCGGCCGGCAGCATTCTGGCCGCGGTGGATGAGCGCAACCGCTACGCCTTCGATCAGGCCTGCCGCATCAAGGCGATCGAATGCGCCGCGCAGATCGCGCTGCCTGCGCTGCTCTCGATCAACTTCATGCCCAATGCGGTCTACAACCCCGAGCACTGCCTGCGCGCCACGCTCTCGGCCACCGCGCAATACGGCTGGCCACTGGACGCCATCATCTTCGAAGTCAGCGAACAGGAGCACCTGGCCGAGCCGGCGCATCTGCTCGACATCATGCGCACCTATCAAGCCCGCGGCCTGAAGACCGCCATCGACGACTTCGGCGCCGGTTATTCCGGGCTCGGCCTGCTGGCCGACTTCCAGCCCGACCTGCTCAAGCTGGACATCGCCCTGGTGCGCGGCATCCACGCCGACCGCAGCCGCCAGGCGATCGTGCGCCACTCCACCCGCATGTGCGAAGAACTCGGCATCGCGGTGATTGCCGAAGGCATCGAGCATCCCGACGAATATCGCGCCCTGCGCGACATGGGTATTCACCTGCAACAAGGCTATCTATTCGCTCGCCCACAGATCGGTGTGCTGCCGCAGGTGCATTGGCCGGAGTGAATCACGTGCTCGCGCCGCATTGGATCGCTCTGGCTGCTCGAACCACCGACGCATCGCGCTAAACGACAACGCAGCGACCGCAGCATCGAAGTCGCGCAGCCAGCGCTTTTACGCAGCGCTTTGACGCATCCCGATTCCCCAATCCCGACTCCCGGTCACTGACTGCCACTGGCAAGTTCGGACGCCGGCACCGGGTTGGCCTGGTGCGCAAGGTACTGATGAATCTGCGCCACCACTGCAGCCCCCTCGCCAACCGCCGCCGCCACGCGCTTGACCGAGCCGGCACGCACATCGCCGATGGCGAACACGCCGGGTCGATTGGTTTCCAGCGGCAGGCACGCCGGCACGCCATCGCCGCGGGTGGTGCCGGTGATGACAAAGCCGCGCGCATCGGTCTCCACGCACTGCTGCAACCAACCGGTGTTGGGATCGGCACCGACGAACAGAAACAGATGCCGCAGTTCCACATGCGTGGTCTGCCCGTCCGCGCGCGTGCGCAACACAGCCGCCTGCAGACCGCGCTCCGGGTCGCCTTCCAGTGCGGACACTTCGGTGCCGGTATGCAGTTGCACATTCGGCAACGCCGCAATGCGGTCGATCAGGTATTGCGACATCGACGATTCCAGTCCTTCGCCGCGAATGATCAGGTGCAGCTGCTTCACCCGCGGCGCCAGAAACGCCACCGCCTGGCCGGCCGAATTGCCACCGCCCACCAGCGCCACCACCCCGCCCTCGCACAGCCGCGCTTCCACCGGCGAGGCCCAGTACGACACCCCGTGGCCTTCGAAACGGTCCAACCCTTCGATCTCCGGACGCCGATAACGCGCACCCGAGGCGACCACCACGGTGCTGGCCAACAGCTGTTTGCCGTCGGCCAGATCCAGCTTCAATGCGCCGTCTTCGCGCCCGCATTCCAGCGTGCCGGCTTCGATCGGGATCGCCAGTTCGGCACCGAATTTCAGCGCCTGGTTATACGCGCGCCCGGCCAGCGCCTGGCCGGAAATGCCGGTCGGAAAGCCCAGATAATTCTCGATGCGTGCCGATGCACCGGCCTGCCCACCGATCGCACGCTGATCCAGCACCATCACCGACAACCCCTCGGAGGCCGCATACACCGCCGTGGCCAGACCCGCCGGCCCGGCACCGACAATTGCCACGTCGTAGCGCTTGTCCGGGTCGATCTCCGGCGTCATGCCCAAGCAATGCGCGGCTTCGGTATCGCTGGGTTGGCGCAACACACGCCCGCTGGGGCACACCATCACCGGCAAGTCCTGCTCCTGGATGCCCAGCCGCTGCACCAAGGCGCGGCCGTCCTCATCGGAGACATCCATCACCGTGTTGGGGTAACCGTTGCGGGTCAAAAAGCCCTGCAAACGGGTCAGATGCGGGTCGTCCGGCTCGCCGATCAACACCGACCCAGACGCATCGCCTTCGATCAAACCGACGCGGCGCAGGATCAGCGCGCGCATCACCACCTCGCCCACTTCCGCCGAGCTGATCAACAGCGCGCGCAGATGTGCAGTATCGAACGGCAATGCCAGGCAACCCTCCGGCCCGGCGCGGCCGGCGGCCAGCGACGCGCGCCCGGCCAGCTGACTCACCTCGCCGGTGAACTGGCCGGGCGTGTGCAAGGTGATGGGTTTTTCGTTGCCCAACCCGTCGCGGCGCACCACCTCGATGGCGCCTTGCAGCACCACCCAGACCGGTGCGTGCGCATCGCCGACCTCGAACATGGCTTCGCCCGCGTCGAAACGTTGCGCCGGCCCGCTAGCAAACCGCTGCGTGATCGCCAACTGGGCCGCGTCCAACTCGGGAAACATCTGATGGTGGCGGGTATCGGCCAGAGACATGAAGCGGCCACACTGAGGGGGAATGCATGCAGCATGGCTAGCCGTGATGGCGATGGCAATCACCCATGCGCGCACTACCGGACACAACCTGCGGAACACGCTGCACGCGAGCAGCGGACGCTGGTGGGTAAGGGTCGATGCGGCGTTGGTTTTCGAACTGGGCAAGTGGCGCGTTACCAAAGCCGACACAAGCGGGTCCGGCGCTACGCCGAGCGAGCTCAAGCTGTTGCTGCACGCGGTTGGCGCGATCAGGCCCGAGAGCTGTGCTACGGTCCGGCGCTGCATCCGCTTGGAGCCGCTTTGCATGCAGCATCGGTCGATCGCCTTATCTCGTCTGCGCTGGCTGGCGCTGTTTGCCGCCTTCGTCACCTCTACCGGCATCGCTGCGCCACACGCGGATGCATCGGGTTTCAGCGCGGTGGATCCGTTCATCGGCACCGGTGGCGAAGGCCACACCTATCCCGGCGCCACGGTGCCGTTCGGCATGGTGCAACTGAGCCCGGACACGCAGATCAAACCGCGCAAGGAAGCGTACGGCTGGGCCGCCGGTTATCGGCATAGCGACACCACGATCGTCGGTTTCTCGCACACGCATTTTTCCGGCTCCGGGCATTCGGACCTGGGCGATGTGTTGCTGATGCCACAAACGGGCGAAGTCAAACTTGAACGCGGCGATATCGCCAAGCCGGGCAGCGGCTATACCGCGCAGTTCGACCACGCCAGCGAGCAAGCCCAGCCCGGCTATTACGCCGTCACGCTGAAAGATCGCAACATCCGCGCCGAGCTCACCGCCAGCACGCGCGTGGGCGTGCATCGCTATCGATTTCCCAAAGGCGCACCGGCGCATGTGCTGGTGGATCTGCGCACCAGCCTGTACGACTACCCCGGCAAGGTGCAGTGGTCGCGGCTACGCGTGCGCAGCGATGGCACCGTCACCGGCTTTCGCGAAACACGCGGCTGGGCGCCCGGCCGCCAGCTGTACTTCGCCATGCGCTTCTCGCGCCCGCTCACCGCCACGCAATTGCACGACACCGAGCAAGACATCCCATACAAGGGATTTCCGCCGCCGGGAGAGAAGAACCCCGCGCAACGCGCGCAGATCGAAGGCCGCCAGTTAGTGGGCGTGTTCGACGTCGCCAACGATGGCACCCCGCTGGTGGTCACCGTGGCGCTGTCGCCGGTGAGCGAAGCCGGCGCCATCGCCAATCTGGATGCGGAAGTACCGGATTTCGATTTCGACCGTGTGCGCGCCGAGGCCCGCGCGCAGTGGACGCAGGCGCTGTCGGCGATCGATGCGCAAGGCACGCCACAACAACGCACCCAGCTCTACACCGCGCTGTATCACACCCTGCTCGGACCCACCTTGTTCATGGACAGCGATGGCAGCTACCGCGGGCCGGACAATGCCGTGCATCAGGCCAAGGGCTGGACCAACTACTCCACCTTCTCGCTATGGGACACCTACCGCGCCCTGCATCCGCTGCTCACCCTGGTGCAACCGCCGCAACGCAGCAGCGATGTGGTCAATTCGCTGCTCGCCTCGCGCCGCGAAAGCGCCTACGGCATCCTCCCCGTTTGGGCGTTCCATGGCCTGGAAACCTGGTGCATGATCGGCTATCACGCCGTGCCGGTGATCGCCGACGCCTACATGAAAGGCATCAGCGGCTTCGATGCCAACGAAGCATTGGAGGCCATGGTCGCCAGCGCAAACTACGGCCCCTACGACGGCATCGCGCAATACCGCGAACTCGGCTACGTGCCCATCGACGAAGAAGGCGAAGCCGCCTCCAAGACGCTGGAATATGCCTTCGACGACTGGACCATCGCGCGCATGGCGAACAAACTCGGCAAGCCCGATATCGCTGCCGAGTTCAACAAGCGCGCCAGCAACTGGAAACACGCCTTCGATCCCGCCACCGGCTACATGCGCGCACGCACGCGTGCCGGCAACTTCCGCGAGCCATTCGATCCCTCCACCAGCGGCTATGGCAGCGACTACACCGAAGGCAATGCCTGGCAATACTCCTGGTACGTGCCGCAGGACGTCGCCGGGCTGGCCGCCGCACATGGCGGCGACGACAAACTACTCGCGCGCCTGGATGCGGTGTTCGATGCCAAGGTCGACCCCAAGGTGTTCGATCACATGGAAGACATCACCGACCTGATCGGCTGGTACGCGCACGGCAACGAACCCAGCCACCATGTCGCTTATCTGTACGCCTACGCTGGTCAACCCTGGCGCACCCAAGCGCGGCTGACCCAGATCATGCACACGCAATATCACGCCGGCCCGGAAGGCCTGGCCGGCAACGACGACCTCGGCCAGATGTCGGCCTGGTATGTGTTCACCACACTCGGCTTCTATCCGGTGGCGCCGGGCAGCAACCAGTACATCCTCGGCCGACCGTTCCTGCCGCGTGCCACGCTCAACCTGCCCAACGGCAAGCGTTTCAGCGTGATCGCCGAAGGTTTAAGTGATGCACGCGCCTACATCGGTAGCGCCACGCTCAACGGTAAGCCATTGACCCGCGCCTACCTCACACATGAAGAGATTCAAGCCGGTGGCGAGTTGCGCTTCCGCATGCAGGCCACGCCGAATACGCAGTGGGCTACCGATCCGGCGCAGCGGCCGTATTCGATGTCGACGCAGTAAAGGAAACAGAGCAATCGCCACTGCGCTTATGGCCAGGCGCAGTGGCGATTCTGTCTGACAGCGCGTGACAGATCGCGAAGAAAAAGCATCAGCGTGATGAGCGCACTCGCATTTCAGGTGACGTCCACTGCGATCAGGTAGCGCTCCACCGAGGCGAGCGTTCGTGAACGCGCTCTGCGTATTACTACCGCAACACCACCGTCTGGATCGCATGCGCCGGAATTTCCAGCGCACTGGACGCCTCGCCCACATACAGGTTGTAACGAATCGCCACATCGCTGGCATTCATCACCACCGTCGCCAGGCTGCCATCGGTATTGAGAAATGCGGTGGTCGCCAGATTACTGCGGCTGCTGGCCGCACTCACCCGCCGCGCACCCGGCCGGATGAACTTGGAAAAGTGGCCGATATACCAATAGCTCGGTGTATAGATCACCTCACCGGTGCGCGTGTCGGCATGCACCGGCGCAAAGCAGTAGTTGCCCACGTGATTGGGCCCGCCGTGTTCGTCGAGCAGGATGTTCCAATCCGTCCAGCCCACTGCACCGTGATTGAGATCGTTGATGATCGCCGTGCCATAGCGTTCGCCATTGGGCCAGTACTGCAACTTGGCGGGGTCGAACTTTTCCACCGCCGCCTCGGTGAGCAGCAGATACTTATCTGGGTACGCCTGCGCCACCGCTGCCACGTTCTCCACCATCGGCGCGAACCCGGCCCAGGTCTCGTACCAGTGAAAGCCCATGCCCCACGCGTACTTGGCCGCGTCCGGATCGTCGAAGATCACGTGCGCGCGGTGCAACATCATGTCGCGGTTGTGGTCCCACACGATGATCTTGCGATCGCCGTAGCCGGCCCTGGCCATGGTGGGGCCGAGATGCTGCTTGAGAAAATCGCGCTCTTCTTCGGCAGAAAACACCATCGACTCCCAGGTCTGCACCGCCATCGGCTCGTTCTGCACGCTGATGCCCCAGATCGGGATACCGGCTTTTTCGTAGGCCGCAATGAAGCGCGTGTAGTACGTGGCCCAGGCCTGCGCATACGCGGGCAACAACTTACCGCCCTTGAGCATAGTGTTGCTGTCTTTCATGAAAGCCGGCGCGCTCCACGGGCTGGCGAACGTGGTCAACTTGCCGCCAGCCGCTGCGATCGCCTGGCGTAGCATCGGGATGCGATAGCGCTGATCGTGCTTGACAGAGAAACTCTTCAGCGCCGCATCGCCTTCCTTGATGTACGTGTAGCTCCCACTGCTGAAATCCGAGCTATGGATGGTGGTGCGCGCCAGCGTGTAGCCGATGCCTTTCTGCGGATCGTAGTACGCAGTGAGCAGTTCGCGCTGCGCACGCTTAGGCAGCTTGGCGAAGGTCTCCGCACTGGAATCGGTGATCGCCCCGCCAATGCCCAGCACTTCCTGAAAGCGGTGTTGCGGATTGACGAAGATGGAATTCTCTTTCTCGCTCAACGCATGCCCGGTCTTGAGTGCCTCGACGGTGCTGACGCGCATCTGCTGTGTTGCGCCTTGCGCGGTGGTGTAGACGCGTAGCGCACCGGCTGGTGTTGCTTGCGGCGCAGCCACATCTGCATCTACAGCGTCCGACGGCAATACCGCCGCTGCTGCTGCGCTCCAAATCCCAAGCGCTCCCATCACCGACCACCCAATCGCTCGCTTCACCGTGCACCCTCCCAGGTTGGCCGACAAGCCTAACCGACCAACGCGCTGCAACATTCCCCAGCAAACGAGCGCAAGCGCAGCTTCCTTCAACGTGCGGAGACGTGCCCGAGTAGCGGATGACGGCCCGCGAAAAAGGGGTTCAATCAACAGTGCGGCGCCCACCCTTCTCCCATCGGGAGAAGGTGGCCCGAAGGGCCGGATGAGGGTACGTCTGCACGTCATAGGGCCGAACTCATAGATCGATGCCATAAGCAGGCGCGAGCAACCTGGACGACTACTTCCCCGGCAACCGTACCCTCAACCCAACCCCCGCTCCGCGCCTTGCAGCGCGAGCGCTCCAGGACACGCGCACCAGTGGCGCGCAAGCTGTGCCCTCTCGCACAGACGGCAGAGGGGCTTGCATCGCACGCAGCCTTCTACCGCGCAGACCGCGCCAACCGATCCAAAATCCCAGGCACTTCCAGCCCAAGCTCGCGCGCCAAAAACCCCACCGTCCCTATACGTTTCGAGAGCTGCTTCCCCGCCGCCGCATGCACCAACACGCCCCACAACGCAGCCGTCAACGCATCGCAGCCACGCGCAGCAAACCCGGCAATCAACCCGGCTAACACATCGCCAGACCCGGACGTGCCCAACCCGGACGCACCACCGCGATGCACCCACAACGCACCCTCCGGCCCGGCAATGAAACTGTCCGCGCCTTTGACGATGACCACGCTGCGCAGCTTCTTCGCAAACGCCAGCGCGTACTCACCCGGCGCCGCTTCCACCGCCGCCTTGTCGTCGCCGGCCAAGGTCGCCATCTCGCCTGCATGTGGCGTCAACACAAATGGCTGCCCAATCGGCGCTCGCAAACCACGCGACAACGCACCGGCATCCAGCACCAGGGTGCACACCGCCTGCTCCGCAGCACGCTTGACCATCGCAACAGTCGTGCCCGACGACGCCATTCCCGGCCCGATCACCGCCGCATCGCAACCCGCCATCGCTGCATCCAACGCGCGGTGCCCGCGCACGATTTCTCCTTGCCCGTTCTGCGCTAACCCCAGCACCAATGCTTCCGGCACCGCCAACGCCATCCCCGGCGCCACGCTTGCAGCTGTGGCGATCTGCAGCTTTCCCGCGCCCGCACGCAAAGCCGCTTCGCCAGCCAATAACACCGCACCTGGCACCCGCATCGAGCCACCCACGATCAATACGCGCCCGCGTTGCTCCTTGTCGCCGCCGGGCGATGGCAACGGCATCGCACGCAAGGCGGCGGCCGTCAGCGTGCGAATACGCGCCGTTGCCACTAGCGCGCGCCGGCCGGGCGGTCGGATTCGGTGGTCACCGGCTCATCGGCCAGCTCCGGCGGCACGAACTTTGTGCGTATCAACTCCAATGATTGACCGTCTGCTGCAGCCGCATACTCGGTAACCCCACAGTTCGGCACATCGCCTTCGCAGTCGATGCCCAGGATGGTGGCCTCGTCCATCCGCTCGATCAGATAGCGGAAGCAATTGACGATCACTTGATGCCCCACGATCAATACGCGCGCCCCCACATGATTGCGCTGCAGATCGCCCACGACACTGCGCAGCCGGAAGATCACATCGCACCAGCTCTCCCCACCCGGCGGGCGGAAGTAGAACTTGCCCACCAGATTGCGTTGCTCGAACAAGGCCGGAAACGTCTCCCGAATACCCGATGTGGTGTACCGATCCAACACGCCGAATTCCTTCTCGCGCAAACGCTCGTCCACGCTGACCGAGTCGTCCGGCTGCCCAAGCGCACGCGCCACCGCAGCGGCAGTCTGGCGCGCACGCACATAGGTGGAACTCAGGATCAAGGTCGGCCGCTCGTGCTCGGGCAAACCGGCCATCCACGCACCCAGCGCCTGCGCCTGGCGTTCGCCCAGCGGCGAGAGCGGAATATCCGCATCGCGATGCTCCAGCTCGATCAGTGCCGCACCACTCGACTCGGCCACATCGCGCGCCACATTGCCTGCGCTCTGCCCATGCCGCACCACCCACAACCGCGCCGGCCACTGCGCCGATACACCCGCTACCGCACTGTTCTCACTCACATGCCTCTCCTGCACAACGTCAAGCTCACGTGTCGCACAGCCGCCGTGAAAACATGGTCGATCACCGCATCTGTGACTGCCGTAGCAGTCACGCACACAGACTCCATGCCGATGGCATAACGGCAAGCGAACGCAACGGACGGCTAACGCACCGCCGCTATACTGCAGCCCCCCGCCAACTTGCTGCCCATGTCCAACGTCCTGCTGTTGCGCACGGCGAAAGAGCGCGAAGAACTGCTGCTGGAAGAGGTGCTGGACGCCACCGAGCAATGCATCGACGCCATCGGCCTGAGCGCCACCAGCTTCGAGCTGATCGCCGAGCGCGCCAAGGTCAGCTGCGGCAGCCTGCTGCAACGCTTCGAAGACAAGGACGCGCTGGTACGCGCACTGCTGGAGCGCAACTACATGCGCGCCATCCGCCAGATGTGGCTGGTGGAACGCCCCGCCAACGTGCACGTGGTGGATTTCATCGCCGGCCTGCTCGAAGAATGGCTGCTGCAGGAAATCAACATCAAGCGCACCCGCATCGACCTGGAACTGCACCTGGCCACCCTGCGCGACCCCGTGCTGGCCGCCTTCATGCGCCGGCAGAGCGCATCGCTGATCGAACACCTCAGCGCCCTGCTCAAACGCCTGCTGCGCGGCCACGCCGACCCGGCCAGCAGCGAGCAGGAGTTCCAGGCCCGCGTCTTCGCCGTGGCCGCCATGTGCGGCGGCCTGCACAGCGTGATGACCAGCGGCATGGAACTCAACCGCATGCATTTGCAGCTGATCCTGCGGGAGAGTTTGTCGGGAATTTTGAAGTCTGCGCCGGTGTAATCGGCTGCATCATGCGGCGTGGTCGGCTGCGATTGCACAGCTGATGCTGTCCGCCTGTACCGGTTCCAGAATGCCGATCAGATAAGATCCAGCTTCATACCAAGGAGGGATGTCGCATGCGAAATCGAATCACGCCCAAGGTGACTGTGCTGCTGACGCTGCTCCTGGCGTTTGCGTTTGCCAGCGTTCCTGCACTGGCCACCAGTACGGTCGTCACCTTTCGAAGCGCTGACAACACATACGAAGTCGAACTGTATGTCGGTGGTGGAAGCAAAGAAAACGACGGCATTGCCGGCGCTATGATCCGCTGGCCCGGCTATGAGCACAGGGACCTGCCTTTCACCGGCGTGAAGTACCACATGGATAAGGAACACACCCGCGCAGGTGCCAAATTCGTCAATCCAGGCGATCCCAAACTGCCACCGTCTTTTACTTTGGAGATACAGGGGACAAGTGGCCGTTTGACTATCGGAAAGCGCGTCATTTTGGGTAGTGCGTCGTGGATCGTGGGACCTTACGCATTGCCTTAATAACTAGGCAAAAGCCACATATTCATCAAGGACCACTGATAACACATGCGAACTACCCCTCGCTCGATGATTTGGCTGGTCTTGCTGGTGTCGGCACTCGGCGGATGCGCTCAACAAGTGCCTGCCACGCCGCTTGGTCCCGAGACATCCAAACAGAAGGCGGTGGCCGCATCCAGCCCCAAGCAAGAGCACAGTCGCGCTACCACCCCATCGCTGCCGGCCGCAGCAAGCGTCAACAACCGCACTGCAGCAGGTGGTAGCTATCGGCCGATTCCGCCGGAGGTAGTCGAGGCGCTGCTATCGCTTCCCACAGCGGGGTTGCAATTACCGCAATCGCTACTCAAGCAATTACTTGGCAAAAGCACCAGCTACGTCGTCGACATACCCCGCCTGCCTTCCCGACCAGATATCCGAATCACCAGCACCAGCCAGCCAGGCACGCCCTACTACATCTGGGCACGCAGCTTTCATGGCGATTCTGCAGGCGTGGTGGGATACCTGGTCAACGTCAGCGTCAGCTGTAAAGCGCCAACCGACGTACTGACCGAAGAAGCCGCCAGCGCGTTGCGTCAACGCTGTGCTCAGGCGGGCACCCAACGTCTAAGCAGCGGCTTGCGAGCCTACCGCATCATCAACGGGCAGGCAGAAGACGTCACCACAACGATCCAGCGCCCCGAAGATGCTTTGGGAGCCGACCTCTATAACCGCTATCAAACCCAGGGCGGAGGTCAGCTGTTCCTGGACGATTCCCGCCTTGATCAAGCGCCTGTGGCCCGTTGGATGATGGAGTTCGATCCTGAGCAGCCACTGCGGACTGAGGCGAAACGTGCCTTCGATAATGGCAGATTGGTCCACGCCGGCTTTCTGGTCTGGGAAGGCGACAATTTCAAAAGCCGCGATAAGGTTCCAGCGCGCTTGTGGCCCTGCCCCGAGAAGCGGCCCGCTGAGTGCCCGGCCGACGATCGCTTCGTGACCCAGGATAAGTAAATCCCAGCAGGGCGTCTCGACAGCAGGCACCCAAGCAAACCGTTGCCGCGCACCTGCAAGGCGCGGCAAGTCAGCAGCACTCAACCACACTGGCCCCTTATCAAAGCCGCTGAAGCGCCAACTGATCCAGGATGGTGCGCATGGCGCCGGCCGCATCGAAGATGGCGCTGCCCAACACGGGCAAGGTGCAGCGGTCCAGCCGATCGGCGTTGCCGGCAGCGATCACATCGCCATGGGCGGCGATGGTCAGCAACAACTGATCCAGCGCATCTACCTGCTCCATCGTGATGCCGAAGGCAAACGCATCATGCGGCTTGTCGTCACCTGCCCGCCTTCGCGCGCTGGCCGACGCCATCACCTGCCGGCTCATGCGGCATCTCCGGCGTCAGCACGCTCACTGTCAGCGGCGCCGGACTCAAGCCGCGCGGGCCACTGCACCTGCGCCAGTGCCTGCGTTACCTGCTCGGCCAGCAGCTCCAGGCAGCACGCCAGCTCGTCCATGTGGATGGCTGGCTGCCGCAACTGCTCTTCGGCCTGCGTACGCGGCTGCGCCAAGCGCGCCAGAAAGCGCATGTGGTCGCGTAATTGCTGAAGGCGGTACTGCGCGCCTTCTGGCAGGTAGTAGCCCGGGTGTGACTGCGCATCTCGTACAACGTCCGACATGGCCTGCTCCTCATTCCATGGAATCAGCCCGCCCGCCGCAAGGCGACGGACGGGAAGTCGGGAGGCTCGAAACCGCTTACAGCCGGCGGGCGTATTCCCCTTGCGGGTGTTGTATTAGCCGCCCTCCCGACGCAGAGCATCACGTCGGTTGCACCCACAAAATATGCAGGCACAAAAAACCCACCGGTTTGTCGGAGGTGGGTACCGCTGTAAGCGGAGTTTCGAGGCTCCGTGTCGCGATCGTGCTACCGAAGACACCCCAAGTCAACTAGCGATCTCTAACCATCATCATGGATATCCAATGCCGGCAAGGCCGCGACAATCTTCATTGTTTCCACGCTCACAGTCACTACACGTTGAAACAGCTCCAACGGATACTTGGGATTGCCAATGGTTTCAAAGGCCCAGTCGTTGGCGTCGTTGACGATGCCACTGGCTTTATCGACGCGCACAGCTTGGCGCTCCATCACCCAGTCCAAAGCTGCCTTGCCATTGACTACGTAGTCCCATGCTGCTTCGGGAATACCAGAAATTGTGATTTTGCTGTTGTAGATGACGGAACTGCGATCATTGACGGACTTACCAGACTCCGAATCTTTCTTTTTGGAGAACTTCATCTTCTCGACGCGATAGTCGGAATCATATAGAGGACCGTTAGACTCGATATTCAAAGGGTATTTTTCCACCACCTCATAGTTCACGTGCAACTCGGCCAAGATACGACCAGCTTGACTAAAAGCAAAAAAATCTTTGGCGGTACGTACGCGCGGGATACGCGGCAGTTCTTTACTTAAGTTATCGGCATAGCGCTCACGATAATCTACAGAATGCAAAATTCCATAAATGTAAAAAAATAAATCTTGCTTGCTAATCACCTCACCCGGGTAAGCAGATAGGAAGTGCGCCAGACCAGCATCGGTAATTGCATCACGACGCACGAGCTTGCGGCTCTCATTGCATTCAGACCCGAATAGCTCCGTTTGGTCTCCGTCATTCATGCCTCGCCCTCCTCCGTCTCGTACAGAAACATCGGAAAGCATTGCGAATCGCCTATCAGATGTAGATCCGGAATTTCCTCCGTCATCAGAACCGAAAAACCCTTGGTCCCGCTCAACGTCAGGCAGATGGCAAGATTCTTTGGCGGAATCTTTGGATTCATGCAGCCATTTGGTATGCTCGCTGCTCGCTGCTCGCTGCTCGCTGCTCGCTGCTCGCTGCTATTGCTGCAGTTCCGTCCTCATAAAGGTACTGAGGGAAACATTGTGCGCCTGCTTCCATCGAGTTGAGATCGGGTACCGCATTTCCCACAATGGCGCAAAAGCTTTTCGCACCTTTTGCAGTTACTGCGATGACTAAATTTTCTGAACGTGAATTAGGGAAAATACGAGGCATCAAGAAAACATACTCATTGAATCGCCTATCAAAGTAAAGCCACTGCTTCGCATAAGGACGATAAAGACTCTTAATCAAGCTGGCTTCATTATATGAAAATGATCGCCCCTTACCTAACTCCTGCTTAAGTGACCGCGTCCAACTTATTCTTTTGGGGTCAGCATTGACAAATGAATCCACTGCAGCAGCCCGTTCAGCCCTTGAAAATTCGAAACTATTCATATCAAAACGAGAAACCTCTCCGTTATAGAAATTAATCGTTTCTTGCATATTACGCATCAACTTTACCGCACTAGAATTATATGCCCAAGCATCACGATTTGTACCCACACCCAAAGAGAAATTTTCAAATAATTTAACAGAACCCCCTTTCTTATCTCCCATAGAAATAAATTTCTCAAAGCTATCGTCACGCTGCTTTAGCCAGTCACCATGTTCATCGGGCAAGATCTTTTCCCATCCTTTGATATTAGCAACACTACCGTAGCTAGCGATCTTTTTGAGCTTATCGTCGCGACTAAGATATTCACCTATGTCGTGAAAATGAATTCCCCCATTTATTTTAGCCTGTGGATTTTTAATCAGCAGGGATATAGCAATGGGGGCACGGCTGCCACTACCAAAGATTTTACCGCCCTCCTTACGTGAGGCATCACCACTAGTTCGCTGATTTCCACGTAGGTGAAAAACATATAGAGAAGAAAAATCTTCAGCTAAACACTTACGTAACCCGTCAGCAGTGCTAGCATCTAGGAAGCCAGCATTAGTGACGAAGCCAACGATACCAGCTTGACCGATGCGGTCACTGGCCCAGCGAATAGCACGCACATAGCTGTCATATAACCCTCTAAAGTTTGCACCTTGAGAACGCGCCACATAAGTCTGTTCGATGCGCGCATCTAAAGTGGGATAATTTATATTTTGATTATTATCATTAGCACTAGCCTGACCAATAGAATACGGCGGATTACCAACGATCACTGTTATTTCCAATTCCTTTTGTCGCTTACGGCGCTGACTATTATCATCCAACAGTGCACTCACCAAATCCTCTCTCTCATACATCTGGAAAGTGTCGGTCAGAAGAATACCTTCAAACGGAACATAACTATCTCTTGTAAGACTGTGATAAGTAGCCTCAATATTTATCGCCGCTATGTAATATGCCAGCAGAACCAGCTCGTTAGCGTGAATTTCATTAAGATACTTGTGCGCCAGTTCCTCGGGCTTAATTATTCCCAATTGGAGCAATCGGGTTATAAATGTCCCAGTTCCAGTGAAGGGGTCTAATATGTGCACACCCCTACTACCTAGTGTCTGACCGAACTCCTGCTGAAGAAGATGGTTGACGCTATGCAATATAAAATCCACAACCTCCACCGGGGTGTAGACGATACCTAGGCGCTCGGTCATCTTAGGAAAGGCATTACGAAAGAATTTTTCGTACAATTCCACTACTATCTTCTGCTTTCCTGTTGCGCTTTCGATCCCTTCAGCCCTCATTTTTACGCTGTTGTAGAATTCATTTAACGTACTGGCTTCCTTACCAAAATTTTGAGCATCCAGAACTAATAAAACTTTCTGCATCGCGCGTGAAATAGGATTTTGACTCGCAAAGCTGTAATCGGAGAACAACGCCTCGAACACAGGCTTAGTGATTAGGTGCTGAGCCAACATTTCAACAATCTCGCCGTCGCTAACCTTATCATTCAGGTCGTCTCGCAACTCTGTCGCAAAAGCCCTAAAGGCTGTACGAGCTTCTTCTTGGCTTTCGTCTTCCAACAGGACTTTAATACGATCAATATGAGTCTGCGCGATCCTTGCGATATCGTTAGCCCAGTCTTCCCAATGATGTCGGTTACCGCATTTTTCCACCACCTTGGCATATAGCGCACGCTCAATCTCACCGACCTCAAACTCGAACTCGCCCTGTAATTCTGCTGGATATGTGGCGCGCGACTCGCCTATCCCAAATCTACCTTTAGCTTTGTCCGTCTTGCTCGCAGTCAGCCGAGCAGACCTCTTCTGCACAGTGTCAGCAATAGCGATGACTTCCATCTTGTTACGGTCAGGTCCGACTAGATCAAGCTTATTGACCATTGCGTCGAAACGGTCATCGTGCGAGCGCAATGCTTGTAACACCTGCCAGACGACGGCATAGGTCTTGTTGTCGTTCAGCGCTTCGTGCGGTTCAACGCCGGCCGGTATCACTACCGGTAGCACGACATATCCACGCTTCTTGCCAGGCGCATTGCGCATCACTCGGCCTACCGACTGCACTACATCTACCTGAGAATTGCGCGGTGTGAGGAACAGCACTGCGTCCAACGCAGGCACGTCCACTCCTTCGGAAAGGCAGCGCACGTTGGACAAAACCCGGCAGGTATTGACGGGAGCTTCGGCCTTCAACCAATCCAGCTTCGCCTCCTTCTCGCTAGCGTTCATTCCCCCATCTACATGGGCGGCCTCGCAGGTTAAGCGTGCACCTTCCTCGATATCTTCAGCCTCCTGATATGCCTCTACTACAGCCTGAAACATGCCGGAAATTTCCTTTGAGCTGACCTTGTGAGTCTTGCCCCCTTTCCCCGGCTCGATCACTTGGCAAAAGGCCACGGCACGTTTCATAGGGTCCGGCTTATCGCTGCCGTCCTCCGTGATATCCAACTTCGCCAAAGCCTTCCAGCAACCGACAATCTTTGCGGCATCGTCCACACGCAGACTATTATTTTCGTCTCTTAGCAAGGCTTGCAACTTGCGATTGATATGACTCTCCTCCACCGCAAGCACAATTACTTTGTAATCGACCAACAAACCACGCTTGACCGCTTCAGAGAAATTGATGGTAAAAAGTGATTTGCCGTACCAGTCGTCGTTGTCCATCGAGTAGAGAGCAACGTTGTCCCGCTCAGCCACCGCCTTTGCCTCGTTGCCATAGATGCGCGGCGTGGCAGTCATATACAACCGTTTGGAAGCGCGCAGGTAATCGGCATCGTGGACACGAACAAAAGCGCTTTCATCATCCCCTTCGAAGGTTGCACCAGTTGTGCGGTGAGCCTCGTCGCAGATGATTAGATCAAAGTCCGCCAGACCGTAATCGTGCTGGGACCGGTGAACAACGTCGATGGAGTGGTACGTGCTGAAGACCACGGTCATGTGCTCTTCGTCTTCACGCATCGACATGCTTTGGGCTAGGCGCTTGGCATCGGTGGTCGCCGGATACCGTAGCTCGTGTGCAAAGGTCTGGATTGCGTCATCCTCTTTTCGCTTACGCTTTTTCCCAACTTCGCTATCGGAACACACGGCAAAGCTGTGTAGCGGAATAGCACTCTCTTGCGTCCACTCAGTCAGGCTTTGCGACAGAAGTGAAAGACTGGGCACAAGGAACAGAACGCGCCTGCCTTTCCCAGCGATAGCTTCGGCAATCTTCAGACTAGTGAATGTCTTGCCGGTGCCGCAGGCCATAATGAGCTTGCCGCGATCCGCACTTTCAAGACCCACCATCACCGCTCTCAGGGCAGTTTGTTGGTGCGGGCGCAGCGTTTTTTTGTCCTTGAGCACCGGCACTACTTTGGACTGGTATCGAGACCAATCAATCTGGCTCCCTTCCAGGTCGTGTAGGTCGATCTTGCTAACAGGCGGCTGTTGATCCACCAGTGCATTTTCTGCATGCTCGGACCAGTGATTGGTTGTACTGACTATCACCCTATGCGCGAAAGGTTTGCGGCCGGAAGCAGTAAAGAAACTATCGATGTCTTCTTTACGCAATTTGTAATCAGGTGAGTAGAACTTGCATTGGATAGCATGTATTTCGCCGGTGCCAGCTGCCTGAGCGACCAGATCTATTCCATCGTCCTTTGCACTGAAACCGTTGGCCGGTGCCCAGTCGGCCCAGGTCCAGACTTGGCTGTAGAGATCGCGGTAGGTGGCTTCAGTGCGGAGATACGCAAGAATAAGCTCCTCAAAGTAGGTGCCCTTCTCGCGTTCACTCAAAGCTGCAGTTCGAAACCGGCCTAGCAATTCATTCAACGGACTCATGTTTTCAATCCTTTATTATTTAATAAGCAGAGGGCTATCACGTAGCGCGCCCGCTGCTGTAATTCAGTAATAGTCATCTTCGCGCTGATGTCGTGCGGCCACTACCGTCACTGTGTATTTATTTTCAACCTCGAACAACAGCAAATATCCACTATTTTCGAAGCCGATCGCTAATTCACGCGTAAAGGGATCAGACGAGCCCGCTTTACGGAAGCTCAACGGCGCTACTTCAAGCACGACGATGCCATCGTGAATAGTCTGTAATGCGCGCTCTGCGACGGCGAAATCTCCATCGGCCCGTTGCAATAGCCAGTCGTAAAGGCGCAAAAGATCGTCGCGCGCTTCCTCGGTGAAGCGGATAGTGAATCGCACTCTGGCCTAGCCCTTGCGCGCCTTGTCCAGTTGGGACTGCAGCCCGGCCAGCACATCCTTCGCGTCGATGTACCGGTTTGATGTCTTGGCGCTATCACGCGAGGCCAGCCCACGGGCAATGAAGGCCTCCTGCTGCTGGCGCTGCTGCACCTGGGCGCGCACGGAATGCTCGACGAAGCTGGAAAGCGTCTCACCCTCCTGCAACACGGCTTCGGCTGCTTCGCGCAGCGCCGGGTCTACCCGGAGCGATGGAAGAGATGCGGATTTCATGGCAGGCCCCAGTGCGTTGCAATTGCGATGCATCATCGCAAGCGATCGGCGGTGCTTCAAGGTTTTCTTTGCAGACTTAAAGCCGACAATGTCGCAGCTACGCTGATGCAATGGTACGTAGGCGCTGAAGCACGACGCTTGCGCGCTCCGGTTCGGCGACCAATCCCGGCAACGCGTTCACAAACGTCGGGTTATCGACTAGCCCCAAAAACACGTCGGCAACCCAATGCCGAAGGTCTGCATGCTCCACGGCAAACTCTTCCACCAGCTCGGCCCGGCCATCGACGACATTGAGGACGTCCTCCAGGTCGTGGCTGGAAAGGAAGTCACTGTTCCCTCGGGTAGCGAAGGCTTCGAGCTTGGTCGCAACGAATGCTGTCGCTGTCACCAAGCGGATGGACAGGCGATCGCTCAAGGCCACCACTTGGGCCGTCTCTACAGCATGGGCATACCAGCGATTGGAGAAGCCAAGCACGCCTTCATCCACCGGCATCAGGTCGAAGAGGACGCCCGACGCTTCGTGTACCCAGCGGCAGACGACACCGCTCTGCATCTCGCGCGCAAAGCCCTGCGACTCCACACGCGCCTCGATACCGCGGAACCGGGACCAATCAAGATTGACCACCGCATCGACGTCATATGTGGCGCGGACGCTTTCCGCCAATGGATCCGACACCAGCAGGCCAACGACTGCGCCGCCAAGGAAGACTATGTGTTCGCAAAGCTCGCCTAGTGCATCCGCAATCACAAGCAGATGCGGTAGTTAGGATCATCAGACCGCATCGCCAAGCCCCAGCAACTGCTTGAGATAGCGCGCCGCCAGCGCGCGCTCGCGGGCACGCCCGCTGCGCAGGGCGTCCTGCAGCGCCAGCAGTTGGTGCAAGGCAGGGTCGGCCAGCACAGCGTTGGGCACACCGGCCGACAACGGCGACAAGCTGGGGCCTTTGGCCGTGCCCTGCGCGCTTGGCCACACCGGTGCATCCCCTGGGGAGCTGGCAATCGCAATGGACAGTGGGGGCACGCCGAAGGCCGTAGGAATGCCACGCCTTAGCGGCCCGATGACGGCAGGAAAGGCGTAACGCACGCCGTGGACCGCAAACTCGTGCAACGCCGTGCGCACCGTCTCCCACTCGCCGCGGCTTTTTTCCAACGCCAAACCGGACGCCACCGCGCGCTTGACGCTGCGATGCACCTGAGAGGCGCTCATGCCCAGCGCTTCTCCAAGGGAGGCATAGGTCCAGGCCTGGCCCGGTTGGGCGACCTGCTTGTACAGCACGACTAGATCCTGCGGTTTGAGTTCCACGTTAGATCAGCTTTATTCCACATTCCGGAATATGGAATATGGAATATCCATCTAAAGATCTGCCTTTGCAAGCAGGCTTGGCTACGCGCTCACCTCAGAGGGATTGTCCATGGTCTACTGCGCGTTGGCGCATCCGTCTTCGTCAGATGCTTCGCGGCTTGACAGCCTCTTCTTGCGCTATCGATCTCTCCTGCGCCTGGCTCTGCGTCTGCGCCAACGTGCGCGCGTCAAGCTCTTGCAGCTTCGCCAGCGATTGCTCCACCGGCGTAGTGACCGCCACATCAGTCGGCATGCTGGCTCGCAGATGGGCCGGGTTGCTGGGCTCACCCTGTACGACAAATACGGTGGCACCTGCCGCTGCACCCGGTATCTGGTTGCTTAGCGATACACGATCGATCCGCTCGAGCCCATGCTCTTTTGCCAGATGCGCCAGGCTCGCGCTCATCCGCTCGCTATGCGCATCGCTGCTTCTTCCCATGCTGGTGTCCAACTGACCAACCAAGGCCGTCGCCTGTACGTGCAAGGGATGAGGTGCCAGCTGCGTGGGTTCCAGGTCTGCCTGCCGCTGCCTGCCATGCACCGGTTCTGCCGGTTCACCTTCCTGCCGCTGAGGGTGAGCCGGCTGATTGCCACGTTGCTGCTGGCCCGGCCGCGCACGCTCTTGTTGATGTTCCTGGTCTAGCTGCTGCTCTAGCACTGGTCCAGCGCCCTCTCGTCCACTAACCACCCTTAGACGGCGTGGACGCCTAACTGACGGAAGGCAGGACAAGCAGCAACCGCACCAAGCGTGCGTGTAAACCTGCCCTCATCCTTTCCGCCTGCGCAACCAAGCCTCAATCTCCGGCACCCGCCGCTGCCGCAACGTCGCTCGCGTTCTAATCGCGGTGATGGCCGTTTGCGCATCGCCGCGTGCAGTTGCGTCCAGATGCGTATCGGCATAGGCCTTGAGCTTGTCGGCGGTCCGCAGATTGGCAGAACTGCCGACCAGGCGCGGGTAGAAGCCGCTGCGAGAGGTGACGCCGCTCAGTGCGTCCACTTGCGCGCGGTGCGCAAGGGCGAAATCGAATGCCTGGTCCGGGTGCTGGGTAGAGGCTGTCAGGAGCATGCGTGAGCCGATGGTGCCGCCAGGCTCGTCGGTCAGTGCCAGGTCGAGTGCGCGTTGCGCCAAGGCTTCGTCCTGCGCGCTGGCGAGCAGGCGGTAGGCCTGTTCGCGTCGGGTTGCAGCGGTTTCCTTTTTGGCCATCGCATGCAGACTGTCCCAGGTAGCAGCATCGGCGTGACGCGCGACGATCTCCAGCACGGTCTTGCGTAGGTCGGGCGACAGTGCATCGGGGTTGGATTGGAAGGCGGCGAAACGGCGGCGCGCCTCGGTAATCACCGATGGCTCGCCCATGGCGCTGAGCGTGCCGAGCAATTGCGCGCGCGCCTGTTCGATCTGACTGAGCTCGCCGGCGCGTGCGTCCCATCCCAATCGCGCAAACGCAGGTGTCAGCCGCGACAACGCATAGCGGCGCCAGGCAGCTTGCCCGTTGGCATCGCCATCGAACACCGCGTCGATGTCGCCGAAGGTTTCTGCCATCACCTGCCACAGATCTGGAGAGGCAGTTGCCGGCACACTGGCGGTGAGGTCAAACAGTTCGGCCTCCGGCTGCAGGCCGGCAGCGGCCAAGGCGTTGGTGTCCATCAGCACACCCAGCTGGTCCACCACCGGCAGTGTGGCAAAGCCGGCGCTCAGCGCCTTGAAGTGGGCAGGTGCGTACAGCGTGCGGTAGTAACCGGTCTGGCCGGCATTGACCACCACCGGCGCGCTGCAGCCTGGAAGTGGCACCTGCGCGGTGCCATCCACCAGTACGCGCGTCTGCACGCCATCTGCGCCGCGCAAGGTCACCGGCACATGCCAACGCAGTGGCACTTTATCGGGGCGATCGAGCGTGTATTCGCCTTGCTCCAACGTGAGCTTGGTGGTGCCGGCAACGCAGGCACTACGGACCTTGATCAACGGCACGCCCGGCTGCAGGGTGAAGTCGTGCGCCACCTGCATGAACTGCTTGTCTGGCGCGAGCGCGTCGAACTGCTGCCAGAGATCGTCGGTAACGGTGTTGCCATAGCGGTGCTTGGCGATGTAACGACGTACGCCATCGCGCCACTGATCTGCGCCGACATGGTCTTCCAGCATGGCGATGATGGCATCGCCCTTGTTGTAGGTGATCTGATCGAAGGCCTGATTGGCCTGCTCCACCGTGGCCACGTGTTGCACCACCGGGTGCGTGGTGACGTAGGCGTCGCGTTGCATGGCGCTGCGGCTGCGGTATGCGGCCAGCGTGTTATCGGTGTCCCACTCCGGATGCAGCTTTTGCGTGGTGCGCGCCTCCATCCAGTTGGCAAAGCCTTCGTTGAGCCACAGGTCGTCCCACCAGGCCATGGTGACCAGATTGCCGAACCATTGATGCGCGATCTCATGCGCGGCAACGGTAAACATGCGCTGCTTGTCGTTGATATCGGACGTGCTGGGGTCCAGCAACAGATACCGCTCGGCGCTGAGAATGGCGCCCCAGTTCTCCATTGCCGCGTTGTAGCGTGCCGGCGCTGCGATAGTGTCCAGCTTGGGCAACGGATACGGCACGCCGAAATAGGCGTTGTATTCGTGCAGAATCTTGCGCGAGGACTCCAGCGCGAATTGCGCCTGATCGCGTTTGCCCTGCTGCGCGACCACGCCGATCTCGGTGCCTGTGTCGGCCTTGACGGTGGCACGCTCGAAGTCGCCGACGGCCAGAAACAACAGATAACTCGACATCTTCGGTGAGCGCTGAAAAACCACCCGTTTCACTCCACCGGCAATCTCGGTGGATGTAGTCAGGGGCATATTGCTGACCGCCATCTGCGTGGACGGCACATTGACCGCAAGGTCGAAGGTGGCCTTGAAGTTTGGCTCGTCCCAGGACGGGATAAAATTGCGCGCATCTGCCGCCTCGAACTGGGTGAGCAATGCACGGCGCTGGCCTTTGGGCGTTGCGTAATCTGCGGCAAACAACCCGCTGGATTGCGTGTTGATCGCACCGCTGTAGTCGATGGACAACACGTAATTGCCGGGCACCAGCGGCTTGCCGAAGGCGAAGGTGGCCGTCTGCGCATCGGCATTGGTGCTGACCTTGGCGGTCTGCGGTTTGCTGGCTGTGCCTTGGGTCAGCGTGGCGCGTGCGAAGCGCAGGTTCGCTGCCTGCAGCACGATGCGGTCGGTGGCCTGCAACACCACGAGGTCGATGGCGACTTTGCCGTCGAAGGTCAGCGTGTCGGCATGCGGGGTGATTTCCAGCGCGTAGTGCGTCGGCTTTGCCGTGCGTGGCAGCTGCGTCGTGACGGTGCTCGCGGGTGGGCCAGCGTGGGGCTGCTCAGTCGCTACCGCTTGCGCCGAAGATTGCAGGGAGATACTGGCCAACGCCAGTGCGATGGCCACTTGCAGGATCTGTCGCAAGGGATGCCTCGAAGTAATGGACACGGTCAGGCCCGTGCGCAAACACTGGAAGACCATCATTGGCACATCATTAGCCGGCACGATGCGCCCTGTCTGAAAGCGAAGTGCACACCGGATGACCCACTGCGCCGGCCCTCCCGTGGCTGGTGGCACGGCAAAGAAAAGCCCGGCAATGCCGGGCTGTTTCCTGTGCTGCAGTGACCGCAATGCTCAGCGCTTGCGCGCCTTCAACCATGCCTTGATCTGTGGCAGCGACGCCGCCCGCAGCTTCACCCGCGTCTGGATCGTATTGATGGCGTTGTCTGCGGGCTGCCGCGAGGTGGGTGCGATGTACTGGTCGGCATAGGCCTTGATCTTGTCGGCCGTGGCGGGCTCTGCCGAGTCCATGCCCAGGGTGGGGTAGTAGCGGGCACGCGAGGTGGAGTCCACCAGGGTGTCCACTTGGGTGCGATGCGCCACGGCGAAGTCAAAGCCAAGCTCCGGATGCTGGGAAGCGACCCGGTCAATCATGCTCGCACCGGTGGTGGCGCCCGGCTCCGCTGTCAGCGCCAGTTCCAGCGCGCGCTTGGCCAGCGCTTCATCCTTGGGCATGGAGAGGAAATCGTAATAGGTGTCGCGCACCATCGACGAGGTTTCCTGCTTGGCCAACGCATGTAAGGCGTCCCAGGTGGCGGTGTCGGCATTGCGCGCGACGGCGCCCAGCACGCTGTCGCGCAGTTCCGGCGACAGCGATGCGGGGTTGGCCCGGAAGGCGGCAAAACGCTGGCGCGCCTCGGCAATCACCTGCGCGTCTTGCATGTCGCTGAGGGCGGCGATCAGGCGCGTCCGCAACTGCTGGATCTGGGCCGAATCGCCCTCGCGGTTGTCCCAGCCCAGCGTTGCGAATTCGGCCGACAGCCGCGGCACGGCATAGGCACGCCATGCGTCGCGCGCAGCCGGGTCGCGCTCGAAACTGCCATCCACGCCATCGTAGATGCTGGCGACCATGTCCCAGACATCGGGCGATGCGCCGACCGCCACCTGGGCGGTGAGGTTCAGCACGTCGGCCTCTGCCTGTACACCCGCAGTGGCCAATGCGTTGGTGTCGTTCAACACGCCCAACTGGTCCACCACCGGCAGCGCGCTGAAGCCGTTGGTCAGCACCGTGAACTGCGCGGGCGCATACAACGTGCGGAAGTAGCCCTTTTGCCCGGCATTGACCACCACCGGTGCGTTGCAGCCCGGCACCTGCACCTGGGCAGTGCCGTCTACCAGCACGCGCAGCGGCGTGCCATCGCCGCTGCGCAGGACCACCGGCACATGCCAGCGCAACGGCTGCTTGCCGGGGCGGTCCAGCGTGAACTCGCCTTGCTCCAGCGTCACCGTCGTCTGACCATCCACGCAGCGGGTGCTGGCCTTGATCAAGGGCACGCCCGGCTGCAGGGTGAAGTCGTGTGCCACTTGAGTGAACTGCTTGCCCGGGGCCACCGCGTCGATCTGCTGCCACAACTGGTCGGTCACCGCATTGCCGTACTGGTGCTGCTTGATGTAACTCCGCACGCCGGCACGCCAACGATCCGAGCCGACGTAGTCTTCCAGCATGGCAATCACCGCCTCGCCCTTTTGGTAGGTGATGGCGTCGAAGGCCTGGCTGGCCTGCTCCACGGTGGCCACGTGCTGCACCACCGGGTGGGTGGTGACATACGCATCGCGACGCATGGCCGCGCGGCTCTTTTGCGCAGGGCCGGTCTTGTCGATATCCCATTCCGGATGCAGCTTTGCGGTGGTGCGCGCCTCCATCCAGTTGGCGAAGCCTTCGTTGAGCCACAAATCGTCCCACCACGCCATGGTCACCAGATTGCCGAACCATTGGTGGGCGATTTCGTGGGCAGCGATGGTGAAGACGCCCTGCTTGTCGTTGATGTTGGACACCGCCGGATCCAGTAACAACGAGTATTCGAAGGTAAAGATCGCACCCCAATTTTCCATGGCGCTGAAGAACTGGCTGCGCCCGGGCGCGGCGATATTGTCCAGCTTGGGCAAGGGGTACGGGATACCGAAGTAGTCGTTGTATTCGTGCAACACCTTGCGGCCGGATTCCAGTGCGAACTGCGCCTGGCTCACCTTGCCCTTCTGCGCGATGACGCCGATCTCGGTGCCGTTGTCGGCCTTGACGGTGGAACGTTCGAAATCGCCCACACTGACGAACAGCAGGTATGTGGACATCTTGGGCGAGGTCTGAAACGCAATGCGGGTGCGCCCGTTCGCGCCCGGCGTGGAGGAGGCGACCGGCATGTTGCTCACCGCCATCTGCCCGGCCGGCGCATTGATGACCAGGTCGAAGGTGGCCTTGAAGTTGGGCTCGTCCCACGAGGGCACGAAGCGGCGTGCATCGGAGTTTTCGAACTGGGTGAACAGCGCGCGGTGCGGACCTTGTGCGGTGGTGGAATCCAGCGCGAACAA
This sequence comes from Xanthomonas sp. Leaf131, assembly GCF_001423495.1. GTDB lineage: Bacteria > Pseudomonadota > Gammaproteobacteria > Xanthomonadales > Xanthomonadaceae > Xanthomonas. The sequence goes on from NZ_LMOG01000001.1 coordinate 214,640, forward strand.
GCCGTTGGCCTGGGTGTTGATCGTGCCGCTGTACGCCAACGTCACCACATACTTGCCCGGCGCCAGCGGCGTGCCAGTGGCAATGCTGGCGGTTTGTGCGTCCGCGTCGGTGCTGACGGTGGCCGCCACCGGCTTGCGGCCTGCCGCGGCCAGCGTGGCCTTGCCGAAGGTCAGCTGCGCGGCCTGCAGCACGATGGCATCGGTGGGTGCCAGCACCTCGACATCGATGCTGACCTGACCGTCGAAGGTCATCGTGTCGGCATGCGGGGTGATGTCGATGGCGTAGTGGCTGGGCCTGGCGGTGCGCGGCAACTGGGTGGTGATGGCCGATGCGGCAGGTGTGGCGGCGGCCGGTGCGGATTCGGCAGCGTGGGCGGCACTGGTCAGGGCGGTACCGGTCAGGGCCAGGGCAATGGCGGTCGCCAGGGAAAGACGCATGGGAGTTCTCGTTAGGCAGAGGGAGAAGCGCAGGCTGCGCAGTGGCGGCGATGATCCTCCCCTCGCGCACGCACGCGCACCGCCAAAGGTCATGCCAATGCTCAGCAATCCTCAAAAGAAAACGGCCCGGACAAGCCGGGCCGTTTTCGCGTAGCAACTGCGTCAATCGATCAGGCGAACGGATCCTGAAGCACCATCGTGTGGTCGCGATCCGGGCCGGTGGAGACGATGCTGATCGGGCAGCCGGCCAGTTCTTCCAGCGCGCGCAGGTAGGCGCGCGCGGCCACGGGCAGCTTGTCCCACTCGGTGATGCCGTGGGTGTTCTCGGTCCAGCCCGGGAACTCGAGGTACACCGGGGTGCAGTCTTCCCAGCCCTGCGCATCCAGCGGTGCGTACTCGGTGCGCTTGCCGCGGTATTCGTAGGCGATGCAGACCTTGAGCTTCTCCATGCCGTCGAGCACGTCGAGCTTGGTGATGCACAGGCCGGAGATGCCGTTGATGGCCACCGCGCGCTTGAGCGCAACGATGTCCATCCAGCCGCAGCGACGCGGGCGGCCGGTGGAGGCGCCGTATTCGGCACCGCGGTCGCGGATGCCCTGGCCCACTTCATCGTCCAGCTCGGTCGGGAACGGGCCGCCGCCCACGCGCGTGGCATAGGCCTTGGCGATGCCGAGCACGTAGTCGATGGCGTCAGCGCCCACACCGGTGCCGGCCAGCGCGCCGCCCACGGTGGTGTTGGAGCTGGTGACGTACGGGTAGGTGCCGTGGTCGATGTCCAGCAGCGCGCCCTGCGCGCCTTCGAACAGCACCCGCTTCCCTTGCTTACGCAGGTCGTGCAGGATGCCGGCCACATCCGACTTCATCGGCTGCACGTACTCGCCGAAGGCCAGCGCCTCGTCGAAGGTCTTCTGGAAATCGACCGCGTCCACGCCCAGGTACTTGGTCAGCACGAAGTTGTGGTAATCCAGCGCGGTGCGCAGCAGTTCTTCCAGCTGGGCCGGGTAATGCAGGTCGGCGATGCGGATACCGCGACGGGCGACCTTGTCTTCGTACGCCGGGCCGATCCCGCGGCCGGTGGTGCCGATCGCCTTGCCGCCGGCGGCCTTCTCGCGGGCCTGATCCAGCGCGATGTGGTAAGGCATGATCAGCGGCGCGGCCGGGGAGATCTTCAGGCGCGAACGCACTTCCACACCGGCCGATTCCAGCTCGCCGATTTCCTTGATCAGCGCGGCCGGGGAGATCACCACGCCATTGCCGATCAGGCACAGCGCGTCGTCGCGCAAGATGCCGGAGGGAATCAGATGCAAGACGGTCTTCTTGCCGTTGATGACGAGCGTGTGGCCGGCGTTATGGCCGCCCTGGAAGCGCACGACTGCACCGATCTCTTCGGTGAGCAGATCGACGATCTTGCCTTTGCCTTCATCGCCCCACTGGGCACCGAGCACGACAACTGACTGACCCATGACGGGTGGACTCCTGAGTTTTGCTGCGGCCATCGGGGCCGCGGGATGGGACCGACGCAGGGCCGGCAGCGACACCTGGCGCGCGGCTCCATCGGGGAGCGTTGCAGTGGCGCGAAAGCCCTGACACGGAAAAAGCCGAACGAGGTGCTCTGGTTGGAGCGTGCCCGGCCGGCTTTTGTGCATTATCCGGGTTTCCGGTGGCGGGCACTACCCCTTACGAGCGGCCGCTGATGGATTGGTCAGGTTGCCTCTTGTTGGGCGGGTGCAGGGGGCTTCCCATTGCTGACCACCTACCCTGCCCGCTTCTTTTACAGCCGGTTACGGACTGCCGGCTCAGTGGCGGACGAGCCACAACGCGATCGCGCCCAGCACCAGGGTAATGCCGCCAAACACCCGCAGCTGCGCAGACGGCAGGCTCAACAATTGCTCGGCCATGCGCTTCCAGGCATCTGGTGCGGCGAACAGCATCAGGCCTTCGATGACGGCGACCAGACAGAGAGAGGTGAGTAAATCGTGCATGGGCAGTACTGCGTCAACGCGGGGATGGGAGGGGAGTGTGCCCGGTTGGGACATGCAGATGCGTGGACCGCTCCGATGGTCACTGTTGTGGCGGTTGCAGCACACGATGTTTGAGCTGATGCGCGGCAGCGTCTATGGTTGCCCCCTTTCCTCCAACGGCAAGGACGCATGATCAAGAACAACAGACTGGTTTTTCTGGATGCTTTACGTGGTCTTGCGGCACTGTACGTGGTGTTATTCCATGTCATGGCGATGCCGACACCAGCAATTTCTCCAGGCTCGTTACTGACGCCTGTGGTGTCGGCCGGCGGCAGCGGGGTCGCGCTGTTCTTCGTGATCAGCGCGTTTTCGCTGTGCTACACGATGCCGCGCCACGCAGCGACCGGCAGACCGCTGCTCAGCTTCTATTTGCATCGATTCTTTCGGATCGCACCGCTGTTCTATTGCTGGCTGGCTTTCTCTCTCTATCGAGATGGTCGCGGTGCGCATGCAGGGCATCCCTGGACAGAAATTGCAGCAAACCTGTCCTTCAGCTTCAACCTGGTCCGCGGCTGGGAAGCGGGAATCGTCTGGGCAAGCTGGGCCATCGGCGTCGAAATGCTGTTTTATGCAGTATTCCCGCTACTTCTTGTCGTTGTCAAAAGCCTTAGCGGCGCGCTGATACTCGCACTGTCCACAGTAGTTGCTGCGGGGTTGGCCGCATCGGGATTACTAGGCAACATTGGTACTGCGCTGATCGGCGACTACGGTCTGTTGCGGCATCTTCCGGTCTTCGCGATCGGCCTGTGTACCTTCTTCGCCTATGAAAAATTCAGCGCAACCCATCCATCCAAGGCGCAGCAATGGGGATCGCTATTGATCGTAGCCAGCTTGCTTGGATTAGCAGGGGCGACTGCCCTGTTGACGATGGCAGTCATTGGGCCCGCAGCATGCTGGATCGCAAGCGGCCTCATGTATGCACTATTGCTGGTCGGTATGTCGCAGTCGCCGCCGCGTCTGGTAGTCAATACCGTGACAGCCCTCATCGGCAAGATCAGCTATTCGATCTATCTGGGACATCCAGTGGTTATTGCGATCCTGATCCCGGTGTTCAGACACATTCAGAACGCTATACCGAACCCAGCCCTGGCTTACGTAGCGTGTGCAGCGGTGACGCTGATGGTCACGTTGCCGATGGCATCGCTGACATATCGGTTCATCGAGGCACCGGCAATTTCCCTGGGCAAGCGACTGGGACCGAAGATCAATCGTAGCGCTGTAGCACAGTGACGACTCCGCTTCTCGGGCGCAGGCTGGCCAGCTTGCATTTTGCAATCACGTCGAACGATACGCTTCAATAGCAGCAATGGCCGCTCACAAAAACGCCCGCAGTGCGCGGGCGTCTTTGTTTTAACGCGAAACGCTCAACGAACGATCAACGATCGCTCTTGAGGTACTGCAGGAACGGATCGTTCTTGTCCAGCACCACCACGCCGTTGCCGTCGGTCATGGAGCCGCGATAGGCCTCCAGGCTGCGGTAGAACGCGTAGAACGAGGGATCCTTGGAGCCGGCCTGGCCGTAGATGCGGGCGGCGTCGGCATCGCCTTCGCCGCGCAGCTTCTGCGCATCGCGCTCGGCGTCGGCCACGATCACGGTGGACTCGCGGTCGGCCTGGGCGCGGATGGTCAGGGCCTGCTCTTCGCCTTCGGCGCGCAGCTTGCTGGCTTCCTGCTTGCGCTGGGCGCGCATGCGCTCGTAGACGTCGGTGATCACCTGGCTGTCGGTCGGCAGGTCGATCTGCTTGATGCGCAGGTCGGTGATCTGCATGCCAAGGCCCTTGATGGCGCCGTTGATGCCCTTGAGCTGGTTGGCGATCAATTCGCTGCGGTCGCCGGAGACCAACTGCTGCAAGGTGCGCGAGTTGATCTGGTTGCGCAGCGAGTCGGTGATGATCGGGGCCAGGCGCGAATTGGCGACCGACTCCTCACCACCGGTGGCGCGGTAGAACGCCCGCACATCGGAGATGTAGCCGATGGCGAAGAAGTCCACGCTGACGTCTTTCTGCTCGGCGGTGAAGTAGCGCGCCGGGGCGGTGTCCAGCACCTGGAAGCGGCGATCGAACACGCGCACCGATTCCACCACGGGAAGCTTGAAGTGCAGACCGGGCTTGAGGTCGGCACGCACCACGCGGCCCAGGTTGAGGACCATGGCGGTCTGGTCTTCGCGTACCACGAACACCGAGCCCATCAGGGCCAGCAGCACGGCGACGATCAGGCCGATGACTAGCGAATTTTTCATTGTTCGGTTCCCTCACGGCCGGTCGGGCGCGGGCCGCGCTCCGGATTGCGGATGCCCTCGCTGCCGCCGGTGGTTTGCGGCGGATTCAACAGCACATCCTGCGGCACCATCGAGGGCATGCCGCTGTTGCCGGCAGTGCCGCTGTTGTTGGCGGACTTGTTGGCATCGGCCGGCAGCGGCACGTAGATGACCTGGCGGCCATCGCTGCCGATCACCTTGCGGTTCTCCGACAGCACCTTCTGCACGGTTTCCAGCCACAGGCGCTTGCGCGTGACCTCCGGGGCGTTGGCGTACTGCTCCTGTAACAAGGTGAAGCGATCGGCGTCGCCCTCGGCCTTGGAGACGGTCGCCTGCTTGTAGCCTTCGGCGCCGGTACGGGTGCGGGCACCTTGACCGCGCGCTTCGGGCACCACCTTGGCGGCGTAGGCCTGGGCTTCGTTGATCAGGCGCTCGCGCACCTGCTGGGCCCCGTTGACCTCGTCGAAGGCCGGCTTCACTTCTTCCGGCGGGCGTGCATCCGGCAGGGTCACGCCAGTCACCGACAGACCCGTGTTGTAGGCGTCGAGCGCAGCCTGCAGACGGTCCTTGGAGGCAATCGCCAGCGGGCCGCGATTGTTGAGCACGGTATTGAGATCGGAGCGACCGACCTGCTCACGCACCGCACTCTGCGCGGCCTGCTCCAACACCAGATCGGCGTTGCGCGAACCGAACAGATACTTGCGCGGGTCGCTGATCTGGTACTGCACGTTGAGCGAGACGTTGACGATGTTTTCGTCGCGCGTCAGCACCGGCACCTGATTGCTGAAGGTCTTGATCTCGGTGGCGTTGACCTTGCGCACCGATTCGACCGGCCACGGCAGCTTGAAATTCGGGCCGGGCTGCAAGATGCGCGAGAACTGGCCGAAGCGCAGCACTACGCCACGCTGCTGCTCACCGATGAGCTGGAAGCTGGAGAACAGCACCATCAGCACCACTGCGACCAGAATCCAGCGCCACACGCCGCCATCGAACAACTCTTTCAACGGGGCGGGCAGATTGCCCCAACCGCCACCATTGCCACCACCGCGCGGGCCCCAGGACCTGCGACGGTTGGGATCCGGGCCGTCTCCGCCCTTGTTGCCGGGTGTGTTCCAGGCCATGCACGCTCCATGATCGAGGGGCTGTGCGGGCCAGTCCCGCAGTGCCGCCGTGTTGTTTGATTCGATGATTCTACTAGATGGGGCAGACCGGCCGTTTTGAAAGGCCCCACTTGGTGCATCCCGGTTTAGCCGGTAGGTGGATTGGGCGGGCGGCCGGGTTCGCGGACGGGTCGGGACATGGCGGCGGCGCGATGTCGGGTCAAGCGTCGGAGCGCGCGCGCTGGAGTTGGTAGAGGGTGATCAAACTTTCGTGCCGCAACGATGTCCGAACCGCACCAGCAGCACAGCTGGCTTTGGCATCAACGCCAGATGGCGCGTGGTTGCCGCGATGACACGTTAGCTTGTGGTCCTGCGCAACGAAGACGCTAACCTCGCTCGCATCGCGCCGACGCATTCACACAGTCGGCGGTTCGTCTTTCTGGTTGAACACACGCTCCATCACTTCCAGCAGTTCGTCTTCGGAGAACGGCTTGGTGATATAGGCGCGCGCGCCCTGGCGCATGCCCCACATGCGGTCGGTGTCCTGGTCCTTGGTGGTCACCAGAATCACCGGAATGTGCTGGGTGGTCGGTTCGCGCTTGAGCGTGCGTGTGGCCTGAAATCCATTGAGGTTGGGCATCACCACGTCCATCAGCACCAGATCCGGCAGCGACGACTTGGCCGCTTCCACACCGGCGGCGCCATCGGTTGCGGTGATGGTTTCGTGCCCCAGCTTCTCGACGATGCGCTGAATCCCCAGCAGCTGCGACGGCGAGTCGTCGACGATCAAAATGCGAGCCATGTGTTTCCCCTAGTGTGCGCGGCGAGTGTAGTGCGCCGGCCGCGCTTTCGGTAGCTGGGGCCAGGCTGGGCGCGGGATGTTTGGTGATGCTGTTGGGATATGCGATTTGGTGGCACGTTGTTTTTTGTCGTGGGCCGCTGCTGGCGTACTACGTCAGATAGGGCACGGTTGGATTCAACAACCTCGCAGATGGACGTTGGTTGATGCTTCGCTTTCTTGCCATACCCTCACCCCCGCTCCGCGCCCCGGCCCGCGCTAGCAGCGCGGGCGCTCCAAGGCACGCGCGCCAGTGGCGCGCAAGCAGCGCCTTATCGCCCCGGCGGGAGAGGGGCTTTAATCCCTTCTCCCGCCGGGAGAAGGTGGCGCGCAGCGCCGGATGAGGGTACGGCTGCGATTCAAAGGCGCAGATCGACGTTGACTGAAGCATCGCTAGCCAGCCCAACCTCTACCTTCAACCTCCCCCCACCGGCCAACGCTAGCGCCAGCCGCGCCGGCGCTCCAAGACACGCGTGCCAGTGACGCGCAAGCAGTGCCTTATCGCCCCGCGGGAGCGGGGCTTCATCTCGCTTGCGCTGTTTGGTCCAGCTCACACCGACTCGCCGAACGCCTTGGCCAGGTTGCGATACGCCTTCTTCTGCGCATCGTCGGTCGGTGCCGGGGCCAGGATTTCCAGCTCCACGATCTGGTCGCCCGGGGTGCTGCCCGGCAGTCCACGGCCGCGTAGGCGCAGCTTGCGGCCGGCGTCAGAATCGGCCGGCACCTTCAACTCCACCGACCCGCCCAGCGTCGGCACGCTGATGGTGGTGCCCAACGCCGCCTGCCAGGGCATGACCTGCAGGGTGTACAGGATGTTGCGCCCGTCCACCTCGAACTGCGGGTGTGCGGCGTATTCGATCTCCAGCAGCAGATTGCCGCCACCATTGCCCTGCCCGCTCAGGCGGATCACCTGGCCGGGCTGCACGCCCTTGGGCACGCGCACGTCCAGCTGCTTGCCGTTGATGGTGATGCGCACGCTATCGCCGGCATACACCGCTTCCAGCGGCACCGCCAACTTGGCACGGGTGTCGCCACGCGCTTGCGCACCGGGGCCGGGGCCTGCACCGGGACCGCCGCCCGGGCTACGCGGGCGGCCGCCGCGTTGGCCAGCGAACAGGCTCTCGAAGAAATCGCTGAAGCCGCCACCGGCGCCGCCGTTGCCGAACACTTCCTCGTACTCGTAGCCCTGCCCGCCGTTGTAGTTGGGCGGGGTCTGGAACTCGTCGCCCGGGCGATAGCCCTGCGCCTTGAGCTGGTCGTAGGCCTTGCGCTTCTGTGGGTCGCGCAGCGCCTCGTAGGCTTCGTTGATCGCCTTGAATTTGTCTTCCGCGCCGGCTTCCTTGCTGACGTCGGGGTGGTACTTGCGCGCCAGTCGGCGGTAGGCGGTCTTGATCTCCGCCTCGCCTGCGCTGGGCTCCACGCCCAGCGTTGCGTAGTAATCCTTGAATTCCATCTAATCACCTCTGAAAAAAAACGGCCCGCAGCCAAGGCCACGAGCCGGTTCGAGCGGCTACCGAAACGTCGCAAGCGATCGTCGGGTGAGCGCGGACAACGCCCCTGGAAGCGCAGTGTACGAGGGGTACCTGCCGATTCCGAGCGCCGGCCGCACACGCCTGGCGGTGTGCGCAGTTATTTCGATAGCTGTCCTATTCGCAGCCGTGCAGGCAAGCGTGCCTATTCTAAGGCCGCGCCTGCCTGCCGGGGAGCGAAGCATGCCGCTTCGCCCCAGGTTCTGGTGCGTTTACTGCACCGTGCCGCCGCCGGCGTCCTGGCCGCCATTGCCGACCTGGATACGACGCGGAGTGGCCGCCGCGCGCTTGGGGATGCGGATTTCCAGCACGCCGTTGTGGCCGGCCGCGGTGATGCCGTCGGCGTCGGCACTGTCGGGCAGCGCGAAGCGGCGGTGGAAGCTGCCGTAACGGCGCTCGATGCGCGAGAAGCGCTCGGTCTCGGTGCTGGACTCGCTGTTGCGCTCGCCCTTGATCGACAGGATGCCCTTGTCCATCTGCACCTCGATCTGGCTCGGGTCGATGCCCGGCAGATCGGCGTACAACACGAAGTGGTTGGGCTCTTCCTTGATGTCCACGCGCGGCACCCATTGCGCGGTCACCACCGCCGATTCGTCGGTGTCGCCGTTGTGCTCGAAGAAACGGTCGAACACATGCTTGATCTCATTTTGCAGGGCATGGGTGGGCCACTGCGGATAACGAACGATGTTCATTGCAAGCCTCCAATAGAGTGAGTGACGGACCGGTTGCCGCGGCGTGCGCCGTTGCGCCGGCCATGTGCGTCAGATAGGCGTCGGGCCGAAGATTTCAAGCGCGTTGACGCGCTTTTCCCCTGCGCCTTTCTAGACTTCGTTCAGCCACAGGAGCCTGCCCCATGACCATCCACGTTGGTGACCGCATTCCCGAAGTCGTGCTCAAGCGCATGCGCGAGGGCATCGAAGCGGTCGATACCCATACTTTGTTCGCGGGCCGCAAGGTGCTGCTGTTCGCGGTACCGGGCGCGTTCACCCCGACCTGCTCGGCCAAGCACCTGCCGGGCTATGTGGAGCACTTCGACGAATTTCGCAAACGCGGCATCGAAGTGCTGTGCACCGCCGTCAACGACCCGTTCGTCATGCAGGCCTGGGGCCGCAGCCAGCTGATCCCCGACGGCCTGCATCTACTGCCAGACGGCAATGCCGAACTGGCGCGTGCGCTGGGCCTGGACATCGACGCCAGCGGCTCGGGCATGGGCCTGCGCTCGCGTCGCTACGCACTGTATGCCGACGATGCGGTGGTGAAAGCCCTGTTTGTCGAAGAGCCCGGCGAATTCAAGGTGTCTGCTGCCGATTACGTGCTGCAGCACCTGCCCGATTGATGCATTGATCCCCCCGCCCACTCAGAAGGAAACCGGCCAGCCATGTCTACCCAGCCAGCCAAGCAACTCCCCACCGGCATCACCGATACTGCCACCTTGCGCGCCCGCGCGCGCCAGAGCATCGAAGACGGCGCCATCACCGAGAGCTACCACGCCGACCGCGAGGCGGTGATCGCATTGCTCAACACCGCACTGGCCACCGAATACGTGTGCACGCTGCGCTATTACCGCCACTACTTCATGGCCAAGGGCATGCTTGCCGACGCGGTCAAGGGCGAGTTCCTGGAGCACGCGCAGCAGGAACAGGCGCACGCGCACAAACTCGCCGAACGCATCGTGCAACTCGGTGGCGAACCGGACCTCAATCCGGACACGCTGACCAAGCGCTCGCACGCCGAATACAAGGAAGGCACCGACCTGCGCGACATGGTGCGCGAGAACCTGATCGCCGAACGCATCGCCATCGACAGCTACCGCGAGATGATCGATTTCATCGGCGACAAGGACACCACCACCAAGCGCATTCTCGAAAGCATCCTGGCCCAGGAAGAAGAGCATGCCGACGAGTTCGCCGACCTGCTGGAAGGCTGGATCGGCGAGTGAGTGGATGGTGGTTGATGCGTCAGTGCACCGCAACCTACATTGATATCGAGTCGTAGCGTCGCTTGGATGCGGTCAAAGGCTCAGGTCAAAAGCCTGGTTCGTCGAGGGCGCGGTGACCTCGCCGCTTGCGGGACACGCCGTGAATCCATCCCTGGAGGCTCGGTGGCGGCATCCATGCCGCCACACGGTCCCGCAAGCGGCGAGGACACCGCACCAGAACGTTGGTCGGTCGCTCGCTAAAAAGCTGGCAGTCTCGCGCGTTGCGTTGGCTTGCTGGTGCGGATCGCATCACCGTATAAGCAGTGAACTAGAAGCACGTCATGCACTGCTTGCAACCATGCGCGTACCGACCATCTCGACCGGTCCTTGCCCGCTCACCGTCGCGGGACCTTACGCGGCATGGATGCCGCGTAAGAGCCTACAAGGACGTACTTGCGGCGTGTCCCGCGATGGTGGGCGCCGCTTTGCCGCGACGAACAACAACGACACCACGCCTGACGGCCACGAAGCTTCAACGCAACACCCGAAACCGCACCTGCGTCCAGGCGCCATCGCTAGCCATTGCCGTCAGCGTATGCGCGCCCACTTCTTCAAAATTGCGTTGAAATCCTTGCCGGCCGTTGGTCTGTGCGATCCAGCGGCCGTCCAGCAACCAGTCGATGCGCGCGTCGCTGCCCAAGGCACGCAATTGCAGGCGCACCGGACGCGCGGTGGCATTGGCGCGTGCCAGCGTGGCGCGGTCGCTCAATCCATCGATGCGCAGCACACCGCCGCCGGTCATGCGCCCGTCCGGCAAACAGTCCGGCGCTAGCGGAGGTAATTGCGCGGCGCTGCGTTCGGCCGCGCTGAGCCAGGGCGAAACCAACGCCGGCCAGCGTGCCACAGTGCGTGGCGCGCGCTGATGCGGCTGGCTGCACTCCTGCGACAGCCGCTGACCGCTGCGCGCATCCACATCGAAATGCAACTGACCGCTCTGCCATAGCCGCGCATCGCGTTCGGCGAAGGTCGGCGGCACTGCGCCGTCGAGCGCGTACGCTTCGGCACGTCGCGCGCATTGCGCCGGTGGCGTGTGGTCGGCTGCGCCGCCTAGCGGCCAGCAGATTTCCAAAGCCTGCACAGTGGCGAGCATCGGCACCGGCGCGCTATCGCCGGCACTGCGCGGCAACGCATCGATCACTTCGAACATCAGCGGCAACGCGGTGACCGCACCGTACTGGCCCGGCAGCGGCGTGCCATCCGGCCGCCCCACCCACACCCCGACCGTGTAACGGCGCGTACCGCCGATCGCCCACGCATCGCGGTAGCCATAACTGGTACCGGTCTTCCACGCCACACCCGGGCGCGCGGCGGTGTCGAAGGTGCCGCTGCCATACCCGGGGCGCGGATTGCTCTGCAGGATTTCGCGCACGATCCATGCCGCACCCGGCGACATCAGCCGGCGCTCGATGCGCGCATCTTCGGGCGTATAGCGCACGTGCCCGGCAATGCCGCCGCGATTGAGCGCGGCAAACGCCCCCACCAATTCCTGCAATTGCGCGCCGGTGCCGCCCAGTATCAATGCAAGCGACGGCGTGCTGCCGTGTGCAAAGCGCAGACCGATCCCGGCATTGGACAGCCGCGCAGCAAAGCGTGCCGGGCCGATACGATCGAGCAGATCCACCGCCGGTATGTTCAAGGACAGCCGCAACGCGGTGGCTGCGCTCACCGGCCCGTTGAAGGCAGCATCGAAATTGCCGGGACGATAATTGCCGAAACTCTGCGGGGCATCCACCAAAAGGCTTTCCGAATGGATCAACCCATCGTCCAACGCCATGCCATACAGAAACGGTTTGAGCGTGGAACCAGGCGAGCGCCAGGCCTGCACCATGTCCACATGCCCCAGCCGCTTGCGATCGCCGAAGCTGGCCGACCCCACATACGCACGCGCTTCCATCGTGGCGTTGTCCACCACCAACAATGCTGCCGAGGTGCGCTCGGGCAGCTGCGAAAAGTATGTCGCGACGCGTTCTTCCAAGGTGCGCTGTAATTCCACATCCAGCGTGGTCACAATGCGTGCCGCGCGCGGTTGCGCGCTATGCAACCGCTGCGCCAGCAGGGCCGCATGCAACGGCGGCTTGAGTGACCGCGTCACTACCGGCTCGATCCGCGCATCGTCCACCTGCGCGCGCGACCACACGCCCAGCTCCACCATGCGATCGAGCACCTTGTCGCGTGCACGTTGCGCAGCTTCCGGATGGCGATCCGGGCGCAGGCGGCTTGGCGATTGCGGCAGCACCGCCAGCAACGCGGCCTCAGCCTGCGACAAGGCCTTGGCCGGTTTGCCCAGGTACGCCCAACTGGCCGCTTCCACACCTTCGATGGTGCCGCCGTAGGGCGCGCGCTCCAGATACAGCGTGAGAATCTCGCGCTTGCTCAAGTGCGCTTCCAGTTGCAGCGCGCGCAACAACTGCTTGGCCTTGCCCCACGGCGTGCGCGTATGCGGATCCAGGATGCGCGCCACCTGCATGGTCAGCGTCGAACCACCGGAGACGATGCGGCCCTGCCCGACCCACTGCGCGCCAGCACGCAATAGGCCCCACGGATTGACCCCGGGGTGGCGCCAGAACCAGCGGTCCTCGTAGTTCAGCAACGCCTGCAGATACAGCGGCGACACGCTCTGCGGCGTGGCCGGATAGCGCCACACGCCGTTGCGGTCGGCGAATGCGCGCAACGGCGTGCCATCGCGTGCCACCACCAGCGTGGAGGTGTCGCGCGATTTGGGCAGCGGCAGTGGGAAGGCCTGGTCCAGCAGCAGGATGGCAGACAGCAACGCCACTACGCTCCAGCGCAGCCACGTCAGCCAGCGGCGACGGCGAGCCACGCCGCTTTGGCCAGCAGCGCGTTTCTGCGTCTGGTCGGTCCTTGATTGCACGTGCTGCTGCTCATCCATCGTGCGAAGCATGCAGGGCAAAACGCATTTCGGCCACTGTTGCGCGCGGCAAACCATGCGCATTGGCTTGCCAAATCACCTGCGCGTTCCTGTACCGCATGATGACGAGCGCTCTAGCTTGCGACGTCCGCACGCACCGAGCGACGCGGCCTCACAAACAACCGCAGCAAGCCCATCGCCAGGAACACCGCAGACAGCCGCAACGCCATGCCGATCCAGCCACTGGCGGCCGAATCGGACACCGCAAAGACCGTCCAGGCCGCATTGAGCGAGACATGCAGCACCCAGCCGCTCCAGATCGTGTAGCCGTCCTGCGCATCCACAATGGCAAACAGCAGCGCGCCGATGCCGGTGATGGCGAAGATCAACAAGGCGTCGCCGCCTCCGCCGCCTGCCCCCAGCCAATGCACGCCGCCGAACACAACGGCTTGTACCAACGCGGCGATCGCCGGACGCCAGGCCAGCGCGTGGCAGGCAAAGACGAAGCCGAAACCACGAAAAACGATTTCTTCGGCCAGCGGAAACAACAGCGCCAGCCACAGCAGGCCCAGCAGATCGTCGGTGCCGACCGAGGTGGATTGCGTCCACAGCCCAAGCCAGCACGGCAGTGTGGCCAACAGCGTCAGCGCCGGGCCGCGTAGCCCGTTCCAGCGCAGCCCCAGACGCGCTGCGATCTCGCCTGGCGTGCCAGGATGCAACAAGGCCGCTGCAACGAGCACGACCAGTACGCTGAGCAGATTGTCGGCAATCCCGCCGCCGTAGGGCACGGGAATCTTGGGGATAGGCAGGCCGACGAGCTTGGCCACGTCGCGCACCTGCAGTGCGATCAGCAGTACCAATAACCAGACAAGATGCTTGGTGAATCGGCGCTGCGGCGTATCCAGCGGCATGCAGACGTCCTTGCGTGCAGAGGACGCTGACTATAACGGCGGCGGCGAGATCGCCGCAGTGTCATGGGTCATGCATGCCGTGCGACGCCCGTCGTCTCCGCGGCGCGTCTGCCGCTTGCACCGGCTGCAGCATGCAGCCGTGTAGCGCGCTTAGCGCTTCTCCAACGTGGCGCGATAGCGCAACAAGGCTTCCGGCGCATCGGTCTGGATGATCGACACGCCATCGCGGTACAGGCGGCCCCAGACCTTGTCCGGGTCGCGCTCGGCATCGGCGTCGCCACCGTAGCCGGCGATAAAGCCTTCCCACAGCGAGTTGACCATCAGCCGCACGTTGTGGGCTTTGCTCACGGCGGCCAATGCCGGTAACTGCGCTGCCGACATCTTGGGCAACTCGAACGCGGCCGGGCGCGCGTTGCGTGTCTGCGCAGTGGCGATTGCGGCCAGGTCGGCGTTGCCATGTGCGTTGATCAGGATCGGGAAGAAATACACCTTGTCGAACGGCTGCATCGCCGCGAGTGGCGGTGTGGCGATGCCGGCCTCGGCCTTGACGATCACCTGGTGCTGCATGCCAAGGCGCGCGACCGCGTCGACCACCTGTACGTAGATCGCATCCTTGACGTCCAGGTTGAGCAGGATGTGGCCCTTGGACCTGGCCAGCATCTGATCGAGCGTGACCACGCGTTGGTCGGTCAGCGCTGCCTGTGCGCCACCTTCGTCGCTGCGCAGGCGCAGCTTTTGCAGATCGGACAAGGTCAGCTCGGAGAGCTTGCCGGTGCCGTCGGTGGTGCGGTCCACGGTGGCATCGTGCAGCATCACCAGGGTGCCGTCGGCGGCACGGCGTACATCGGTTTCCATCACGTCGGCGCCGATGGCGATGCAACGCTCCAGCGCGGCCAGCGAGTTCTCCGGCGCAGTGTCGTTGAAACCATGCTCCGGCGCCGGCGCGTGGCAACCGCGATGGGCCACCACCACGATGCCGCCGTCTGGATTGGTCAGCCGGGCCTGGATCGCAGCCACACCGGTGGGCGCTGCGCTTGCAGTGGTGGCGAGCGCCACGCACAGCATCGCTGCGAGGGCGGCAACAGAACGTAATGTCATCGAACAACTCCGCTTGAATGTGATTGACAGAATGACAGCGCTTCGTCGGGCGGCACGGCCGGGCGTGATGCGCACTGCGGCAGCTAGCGCGCGTGCGCCGCACGACCACCACTGCGCCCTTACTCAGCTGACGACCGCTCGCGACGCGTCATCGCCGCGCTTAGAACGTCGGCGTAAAGCGCAGACCGAACCAATAGGTGGTGGGCACCGAGTAACTGTCCTTGAGCAGGTTCTGTCCGGGACCGGTCACGCTGGTGATGCGACTGTGGGTGAGGTTGCTGACCTGGCCGATCAAACTGAGTTGCTTGCTGATCGCGTAGGTTGCAGTGAAGTCGAGTTGCGAGCGCGGCGACCAGTAAAGATCCTGCCAATCGATATTGCTGACGATCGCGCGCAAGGCCTTGCCCTGCCGATTGTAGGCCGCGCGCAGCTCCAGACCGCCGGTGTTGTAAAACAGCGTGGCATTGGCCGTGTAGTCCGGTTGGCCAACCAGGTTGTCGAGCTTGCGCTCGCGCTGGGCCACGTTGCTACCGCTGCCGACGCTATAGGGCACATCCAGGCTGCCATCGAGCACGGCGAAGTTCGCACTGAAGCCGACACCGCTCAGCCATGGCGCGATCGGCGCCAGGGTGTTGACGATGCCGTTGAATTCCACCCCACGGATGCGCGCCTTGGCGGCGTTGGCCGGCGTGCTGATCAGCGCGTTGGCATAGGTGGTGCCGTCGAAGGTGAAGCTATCGGTGCGCGAGAGCGTAAAGATCTCGTCCTGGATGCGCTTGTCGAACACGGCGGTGGAGGCAAACGCATCGAAATCGCCGGGCAAACGCCATTCCAGCGACAGATCCAGGTTATTGGACACGCGCGGCTTGATGTTCGGGTTGCCGATGGTGACGGTGACGCCTTGTGCATTCGGATTGCCGGCGTCGGCGGTGTTGACGAAGCCGATCGAGGTGCGCGCTGCATAGGCATCGTATGGCGGGCGACCGAGCGTACGGCTGGCACCGGCGCGTAGATCCAGCGCATCGGTCAGGTGGTAGGTCATGATGGCCGAGGGCAGCAGATAGTCGTAATCCGCATTGGTCGGGTTATCGACATACACATAGCGATTGGTAGCGGTGTCCAGCTGGCGCTGGCGGCCGACCGTATTGAGCTTGGTACTGTCGAAATGCAGGCCGCCCTGCACATTGAAACGCTCGCTGCGATAGCTGACCAGGCCATAGCTTCCGAAGGTTTTTTCGGTGTGGGTGAAGTTGTCCTGATTGCTGAAGGCCTGCTGGTCGGTGCTGTTGAACGCGCTCAGCGGCGTTGCAGCGAGCACGCGATTGGCCTTGTCCGGATCGATGGTGAGCAGGTTCAGCCCGGCATAGCGCATCGGCGCCCTGCCGGTGCCCGCCACATCGGCCAGGCCGAACGCCGGTGCGCTGGTGTTGGGCTGATATTCGACGCGAAAGATGTCGTAAGACGGCTTATCGGTGGTGTACGACACGCCTGCTGCAAAGCCGATGCCCTGATCGCTTTCGCCCTGATTGAAGCCGTAATCGAGCCGACCGGTGAGGATGCGATCGGCCGCGGTGCGTTTATAGTCCGGGCGCCAGTACGACAGACTGTAATTGTCCAGGTTGTTGTAGGCCTGCGGCGATACCCCGAAGCGTTGATCGAAGCCGGAGGTGTCGTAATTGAACGCGTAGTTGGGCGTGGCATTGATGGTCACGCCACTGCCGGTCTGCCCCACCGGCACCGGCGCGGCGCGGGTGATGCCGGTGGCGTATTTGATCATGCGGATCGGCTCGTCGTAGGTCGCATCCGACCACGCACCGCGTGCAGAAAACTGCTGCCGATCGGTCGGCCGCCAGATCGTGCCCAACTGCGCAACCTTGGTGCGCGTGGTCACGATCTGGTTGGAATAGCCCACCTCGATATCGCCACCGGGATAGCTGCCGGAGGTGGCAGTCTGATTGAATACCTGGCCACGGTTGCGCGGGTCGATAAGGACCTCGTTGCGCTGCATGTTGTCCTTGAAATAGTAGTAGCCGGCCATTGCATAGGCTTCCAGCGCAGCACTGGGGTGCACTTCGAACTTGCCGGTCACGCCATAACGGTCGCGCTGGTTCTGCACGTACCAATACTTGTCCTGCTGCGGCACCGCCCAGCCATTGCCCAGGTTGGCACCGGTCTGCAGCACGCCGTTGTTGTCGTAGAACCCGTAGTGCACCGTGTCGGTGGTCATATGGGTTTCGGTGTAGCTGCTCAGCGTCTGGTAGTTGGCCGACAGCGTGAAGCCGTATTGCTGCTCGCTGCCGAAAGTGCGGCTGCCGGTGGCGTTCAAGCGATACCCCGGGTCGTCCTGATCGCGCGGCTTGCCGACATCGTTGGCGTGGCCGAGTGCGGCTTCGGCGCTGAAGAAGGGCTTGCCGCCGTTTTCGAACGCGCTGCGCGTCTTGAGGTTGATCGCACCGCCGGTGGCGTTGGGATCCAGATCGGGCGTAAACGTCTTGACCACCTGCAGCTCGCTGACCATCGAGGCCGGCAGCAGATCCAACCGCACGCCGCGGGTGATCGAGCCAAGCGTGCCATTCGGCGTGCCGGGCGAGGCGATGGTTAGCCCATCGATGGTGACGTTGTTGTAGGACGGCCCCAGACCGCGCAAGACCGGCGTGGCTGCTTCGTCGCGCGGATGCTCGTTGTCGGTGGCCGGCAACACCGACAAACCAGGCACGCGGCGCAGCGCTTCGACGATGGTGCTGTCGGGCAAGGCGCGCACATCGGTGGCGCTGATGACGTCGGTGATATTGGTCGCCGCGCGCTTGCTTTCCACGGCCGCCGCATTGGCGCGACGCACGCCGGTGACCTGCATGGCGTCGAGGGTTTGCACGCCGGTCTTGGTGGCAGCGGCCGGTGCGTCGGCGTTGGATATTTCAGCTGAGGACGCGACGGATTCGGCACCTGCTGCGTCGCCCGGTGCCGCGATAGCGCCTGCGGGATCTGCAGACAATGCAGGCGCCGATGGAGCGGTGCGCTCTGCGCCAGCAGATGCCGCGTTGGTCTGCGCCTGCAACGCTGGTGAACATGCCGCAATGGCCACGGTGAGAACGGACAAGTGAAAACGGTACGAATCGGAGCGCTGCATGGAATCCCGTAGGTCGCGCAGCAAGGGCGCCACGCCTGTGAGAAAGCACGCCACCGTAGCCAGTAAAAATGACCCTTGCGTGTCGCTTGCATCGCACTGAAAAGACACTGCGCAGTGATGTCGCGGCATGCGAAGCAAGCCACTCCCCTGTCGGGAGAGGGGTTGGGGTGAGGGTACGGGGCGAAGCCACTTGGTAATGAATGACATGAGGCTTCGCACGTGCCCTCATCCGCCCCTTACGGGGCACCTTCTCCCGATGGGAGAAGGGAGTAAAGCCCCTCTCCCTGCGGGAGAGGGATTGGGGTGAGGGTACGGGGGCGAAGCCACTCGGTAATGAATGACATGAGGCTTCGCTCGCACCCTCATCCGCCCCTTAAGGGGGCACCTTCTCCCGAGGGGAGAAGGGATGGTTTCGGCGGCCTGCCAGGGACAGCGCGGCCTTACGGCTGCACCACCGTCATCGTTGCCGGCGTACTACGCCCCACGCCGCGCAGCTCCGGGCGATACATGTCTTCAACCAACGACGGCGGCACCGTGTACGTGCCCGGCGTGACTGCACGCACCAGGTAATACACCTGCGCCTTGCTGCCCGACGACAGCGCCAGCGCGGCCACATAGCGGTCGTCGCGGAACTCTTCGTGCTTGACGTCGGCGGCGCTGGAACGCTCGCTGATGCCGATGCCATCCACCACTACATCGGCCCACTGTTTGGCATCGCCCAGATTGAAGTTCTCGATCTCCAGGCCGGCCGGCAACAGGTCGGTGAGCAACGCGTCCGGCATGCTGCTATTGGCGGTGATGACCACCCGCACGATCAACGCTTCGCCTTCTTTCAGCGGACGCGGCGTCCACGGTTTGCCGTCGGTGGTGTACCAGCTGCGCTCCACGCTGAGGTTGCGCGTGTCCGGCTCCGGCGCGCTGCGCGGGATGCCGGCCACTTCCAGGCTGGCGTACATCGGTGCCTCGCCTTGCGGTGCGAACTGCACACCGCGCGCCAAGGCGGCGCTGTCGAAACTGCGCCCGAACAGGCGCGCCGGCGCAATCTCCTGCGCCTCGCCTCCCACGGTCAAGGTGCCGGAGACCTGCTTGCCCTGCACGACCATCAACGCCTTGCCCAACCGCGCCAACGCCACCTGTTCCTGCGTACTCAGCCATAGCCAGCCGGCAGCACGGCGTGCGTCCAGCGCGCGGCCTAGCGCCACCGCGCGGGTGTCGTACTCGGGCTTGGACAAGCCGCGCTCGTGCAGCAACGCCATCATCAACGCGTCGTCGCGGATCGCACTGCCGTAATCGGCGAAGTACAGCGGACGCGCGCTACTGTCTTTGGCGAACCCTGCCTTGATCGCTGCCTCACCGCGCTTGGTATCGCCCTGCAGCGACAACGCCACACCCAGATGCACCAGCGACAATCCGGTCAGTGCCTTGTCGCGCTGGTTGTCGTACAGCGCGCGCAGCGTGCCCAGCGGAGCGCGATTGACGCGTGCCAACACGTACCCCGACCAAGCCTGATTGGCGAACTTCAGGTTGTCGCGACGGTCCTGCCCGTAGAACTCGTTACCACCGGACAGCAGATCTTCGCTGAGGCGGTTGAGCGCTTTCTGCAGCACGTTGTCGGGCACCGCAAACCCGGCGTCCTTGGCGTCGAGCAGGAACTCGGCGATGTACGGGGTCAGGCCGGGATTGACGTAACCGTCGTCGCCCCACATCGAGAAATGCCCGCTGGCGATCTGCATCGAGGCCAGGCGACCGAACGCGCCCTCCATGTACTCGCGGCGCTTGGCCGCCTCCAGTCCCTTGGTGCCCAGCGCCTTGGCGGTGGCATCGTCGAGCAGCAACGCCGCATACCCCTTGCTGGTGGTCTGCTCGGCGCAGCCGTACGGGTAGTCCAACGCGCCCTGCAAGGCACTGGCGAACGGAATCGGCGGCAGCGGGCTGACCAGCATGCGCGCGGTCACCGAGCCGGCCATCAGGCCATCGGCAAAGCCGCTGTCCAGGGTGATCGGCGCCAGCGGGTCGAGCACGCGCGTCTGCGCACGCAACACCTGCGGCCAGCCGGCACGCACCGGCAGGTCGTAGCTGCGGTCGGCCTTGAAGCCATTGCCGTCCACACGCACGCGCACCTTGGCCACGCTATAGCCTTCGGTCGCGCTCAACGGGAAGCTCAACGTCTGCTTGGCATCCACGCCGAGCTTGACGCTGCGTGCCGCCTCGGCGACGGCGAGCGGGCCGATCCCGTCCACGCGCACATTGAACTCGCCCGGTTTGCCTGTGAAGTTCTGCACATCCAGCGTCACCGTACTGCGGTCGCCCGGCGCCATGACGCGCGGCATGCTGGCCTCGGCCAGGATCGGCGCACGCACCACGGTTTCCAGCGCCTGATTGCCGAAACGCGTGTCCGAATACACCAATGCCGAGACCCGCAGCGTGCCGTTGAAATCAGGCACCGGCAGTTGCACGCGCGCATTGCCACGGGCATCGAGAGTCACTGAACCGGAGAACAGGTCCACGGTCTGCACGCGCGCGGTCGGGCGCTTGGCCTGCGGCAAGGCTTCCAGCGCCATGTCGCCGCCGAACTTGAGCTTGCCGCTGGCGCCTTCGAAACTTTCGATCACGCGCCCATAGATGTCGTAGGCATCAGTGCCCAACCGGCGCTGCGCGAAGAACTGCGCGTTGGCATCGGGCACCGGAAAGCGGGTGATGTTGAGGATGCCCACGTCCACCGCAGAGATGGTCACGTGCGCGGACTTGCCGGCCAGTTCCGGCACGCTCACCGTCACCGGCAACGCCTGCTCGGGGCGCATCTGCTTGGGCGCAGCCAAGCCCACCGCCACACGTCGTGTCTTGCGATCCATCGGCACAAATGCCACGCCCACTGCGCGCGCCGGGGTGATTTTGCTCGGCGCACTACCACCGCGGAACACCAGCGCGGTGACGTACACATCGTGGCGTTCCCACGCATCGGTCACCGGGATTTCGAAGGTGCTGCCCGGCTTGACGTCGATGTCCTGCACGTACAGCAGCTTGTCGCTTTCCACCAGCAACACGCCCTTGCCCGCATGCGGCGGGGTCAGCGTGACGGTGAGCGTGTCGCCTGCGCGGTAGCCGGTCTTGTCCAGCGACAGCTTGACCTTGTCCGGGCGCGCGTCCAGGCCGCGATTTTCGTCGTTCCAGCTCCAGCCGGCGCGGAACGGGTAGCGCGTGGTCAGCCCGGTCGCCGGGTCGAACACGTCCAGGCGGTACTCGCCCCACTCCACCGGAAAATCGAGTTTGGCGTTGCCGCCGGCGATGTCGAGCGTGCGCGTGTCCTTGTTCTCGAAGCGGCGGGTGAAGTCGTAATCCCAATGGTCGTCGGTGTAGTTCCAGTGGTAATCGCGCAACTCGCGCACCAGCGTGGCTTTCAGGCCCTTGGCCGGTTGCGGTTTGCCATCGGCATCCACGCGGGTGATTTCGAAGCGCGCCGTGCCATTCGCATCGGTGCCGTCCTTGTCATCGAACAAGGGGCGCACGCCAACCAGCGCCTTGGCCGGCCACAGCACGCGCTTGACGGTGCGGGTGACGGTGCGCCCGCCGGTCTCGTACACGCTGCCGGACACCACCGCCGCGATCGTGCTCACCGGCTTGGCTTCGGCGGGCAGCGCGATGTCTTCGCGCAATACACCGTCGCTGCCGAATTCGGTATCGATCACGTCCTTGGCTTCGCGCGGCAGTTCCAGCGTGGGGTCGCCGAAGAACCAGCCCGGCAACGACTCAAGCGGATGCTGTTCGACAGTGACCGCAAGCTTGGCGGTGAAGCGGTTGCCGTCGGCCGGTGCGCCATACAGATACGCAGCATTGGCGACCAGCTTGAACGGCTGGCCGGCGCCGAGGGTTTTTTGGGTGCTGTCCAGGTCCAGCTTCATGCGCTCGGGCAGAAACTCTTCCACACGCACAGTCATGCCCTGCACGGCGTCCTTGCTGGCCGGATCGGTGCGGAATTCCACCTGCCAGCGGCCGGTCGGCGCATCGGCGGGAATCTGCTGGGTGAATTCGAAATAGCCCTGCTCGCCCGGCTGCAGTTTGGTTTCGCGGAAGGTCTTGCCGTCCGGCTGCTTGAGGCGCAGGAACACCGGCTGCGGCTTGGTGGGCTTGCCGTCGTTATCGCGCAGGATCGCCGACACGCGCATGGTCTCGCCGGGGCGATACAGGTCGCGTCCGGCCCAGGCGAATACATCGAACCACGCGCTTTGCCGCCCGGCCACCGCAAATTCGCTCAGATCCAGCGCCGGCTGGTTGAACGGCAGTACCGAAATATCGGTCTTGCTGCGCGCCACCAGCACATGGCCGGCGTCGAGCGTGTAGTTGAGCAGCGCATTGCCGTTGCTGTCGGTAGCGCCCTTGAGAAACAGCTCGCCCTTGGCATCGAGGACGCGCACGTCCACATTCTTGATCGGCTCACCGCTCTGCAGCGAGGCGGTGTGCACGAACAACTTGTCCTTGTAGGCGCGCGTGTGCAGGCCGATGTCGCTGACGGTAAAGAACGCGGTGTCGAAGCCATTGTCGAAACTTCCGGCGCGCTTCATCACCGCGAAGTACAGGCCGGGCTCCTGCAGTTCCTTGATGTCCTGCGTGGGCAGGTAGGTCAGCACGCGCTCGTTCTGCTTGCCGCCCAGAATGAAGCGATTGACGTAGACCGGGTCGGCCAGCTTGGACAGCGGTTCCTTGTCGCTGTACTCGCTCTCCAGCTCCCAGCTGCCGCGACGACCGCCGCGCTGAAACTGCTGAAAGAACGCCGGCAGCGATTTCTCGCGCACGCGCAAAAATTCAACGTCCACCTCCGGTACGTTGACCGACACCACCGGTAGACCGCGGCTCTCGCGCGCCGGCAGTACGCTGCCTTGCGAAGCGAACCCGGCCACAGGCTTGAGCTCGCCGGTATAGACCTTCTGCTTGAGCGGCTTGCCCAGGCGGCTGCCATCGGCGGCCAGCAGGTTGGTGTCGATCAAGACCGTGTAGTCCTTGGCCGCTTCCACGTACGGGTAGCGCAGCGTCTTGCCGTCGTCGGACAGCGACCAGCTGCTGTCGCCGGTGCCGACCTTTTCCTCGAAGCGCACCAGCGCATCGAAATCCTGGGTACCGACCAGCGGCCGCGAGAATTCCAGCGCGAGCGACAGACCGTCGCTGGTCTGGTCGGGATAGGCGCGCGCCAGCGCAAAACCGGTGATCGCCTGCTTGTCGGCCTTGATCGCCTCGCCGCTGGCGGCGGGCAATTGGCCGCTTTCGTTGCGCTTGCAGGCCACCCCGCCGATCGCCACGGTCAGCAACACCACCCACAGCAACATGCGCCGTGTACCCGACCACGTCATCCCTGATTCCCGGCTGTCCATTCGCGCTACCCCATGACTGAGGGGGCAAGTATAGCGACGCCAATCATGTCGCTGATGGCCGCTATGGGGCGGCGCATGGACTTACCGATGGGCGGTGATCATGCGCGGCTGGGCGAGCGTTGCGATGGCACCGGCGCGCCCGACCTGCGGTGAGCGCAATCGTTTCACGCCGGTCTATTGCAGGGCCACTGAGCTGCGATTTGGCTGCAGGGCCCTTGCCCGCCCACCATCGCAGGACACGCCGCAAGTACGTCCTTGTAGGCTCTTACGCGGCATCCATGCCGCGTAAGGTCCCGCTCAACAAAGCAACCGATTCACTCTCTGGTGCGGCGCCCTCGACTGACCATGTGTTTGACTACAACTAAAAAAAGCGACGAACAAAATTACCGCGCTCACCGCCAGGCGCGCGCTCACTACGTTTTGTTCGCCGCTCCTAGTGCAGCTGCAATAACGCACGCATGTACAGGTCGATCAACGCCGGCTTGTCCGCGCGCAGGCAGGCCTGCACGTTCGGCGTGCCTGTGCCTTCGCGGGTGTACCCCTGCGCATCGACCTCCAGATGCAATGGCGTGGTCGGGCACAGTTCGGGGCGCAGCAGCCAGGCCACCGGCACCGCGTCGAACAAGGTGGGCGTGGCGCTGGCCCAGGGCTGGTCGGTATTGCGCCACTGGTAATACAGCTGGGTGAGCGCATCGGTGAGCCCGTCGCCATGCGCAAACAAGGCGATGCGCTCGGGTTCTTCCAGCGTGATCTGTGTGGCGTCCAGTGGCAGCAACACGATCGGCACGCCGGCCGCGAACACCCGCTGCGCCGCAGGCACATCGGAGAGGATGTTGTACTCCGGTGCCGGCGTGCTGGCCGGCCGATAGGCCGACTTGCCGTAGCCCGCCCGCACCGAGCCACCCATCGCCACAATGCGCTTGAGCTTGGCAAAACCGGCCGGGTCGCGCTGCTGCGCAAGCGCGGCATCGGTCATCGGCCCCAGCACCAGCAAGGTCACTTCACCGGGATGCAGGCGCGCCTGCTGGAGGATCGCCGCCGCCGCATCCGGCAGCTTGCCTGGCAACTGCCCCTTGGCCGCCCAACGCGCCTGGCTGAAGGGAATCGTGCTGGTGGTACGCGCCCCCACCGCCAACGGAACCTCGCTGCGCCCGGCCTGCTGCAACAGGCGCTGCAACAACTGTGCACGCAAGCTGGTGTCGCCCCATGCCGATGCGATGCCCAGCACGCGCAACTGCCGGCTGCGCAGCAGCAACCCCAACGCAAACGCATCGTCGATGTCGTCACCGATATCGGTGGAGACCACCAGCAACTCGGTGGACGTAGGCGTGGGCGTTGGCGCAGCCTGCGCTGCAGTCGCGGCAGGCGTCTGCGCCCATGCCACTGCCGACACACACCACAGCCCCAGCATCCACCCCATGTTTCGCCATCTCTGCTGCATGCATCTACTCCTGCGACCATAAAAAAAACCGCCGGCATCATAGCCGGCGGTTTGAGAGTGCTACACCACAACGCCGATCAGAAATTGGCGCGGAACTGCGCACCGACGATGCGCGGGTCGTTGATGAAGCCGGTGAGATTGTTGAAGTCGATCGCACCGGTCACGCGGATCTGGTTGGTGCAGTTGCGGCAGAACACCGACAACTCGTACGCACCCGCGCCCCAGTTGTAGCCGATC
Source organism: Xanthomonas sp. Leaf131 (assembly GCF_001423495.1). Taxonomy (GTDB): domain Bacteria; phylum Pseudomonadota; class Gammaproteobacteria; order Xanthomonadales; family Xanthomonadaceae; genus Xanthomonas. The sequence goes on from NZ_LMOG01000001.1 coordinate 239,847, forward strand.
TTGGCGCCGCCTTCGACCAGCGGCTGGCCGGTGAACTCCTTGGAGTCGTACAGGAAGAAGTTCACTTCGCTGCGGTAGGACCAGTCGGTGTAGAAGAACAGCTCGCCGTCGTTGCCCATCGGGATGCCGTAACGCAGCGTGGCGTTGGCCATCCACTTGGATGCCTGCGGCAGGTCGTTGCCATCAATGAGCGCGTTGCCGGCCGCATTGAGCGGGTCGGTCACGGTGCAGGTGCGGCACACGCCCACCGACAGGCTCGGGTCGTCGATGCGGGTCCAGTTGTAGGCACCACCGGCGGTGACGCGCAGGTTCTGGGTGATCAGCGCTTCGAAATCGAACTCGGCGCCGCGCGCCTTGGTCTTGTCGGCATTGAGCAGACGCACGTCGTTGGAGACGCCACCCACCGCGGTGAGCTGCTGGTTCTTGACGCGGAAATCGTAGATATCGAAGCTCAGACGCGCGCGGTTGTCGAACAGATCCGACTTGATGCCGATCTCGAACGAATCCACCGTCTCCGGCTCGGCCACGGTGAGCGGCGCGGTGCCCGAGGGCACGCCGAAGCTGGCGCCGCGGAAACCGCGTGCCGCACGTGCGTAGAGATTGACGTCGTCGTTGAGGGAGAAGGTCGCCGCCAGATCGCCGGTGACCTTGGAGTTGTCGGTCTCGCCGCTGGACGGTTCGACCAGCGTGACGCGGTCCAGCGCCAGCACGTCGAAGGTCTTCTTGTCGTAGGTGTAGCGGATGCCGGCGCGCAGGTTCAGACGATCGGTCGCCGCATAGTTCAACGAGCCGAACGCCGCCCACGAGGTGTTGCGCTGACGGGTCAGCTGGTAGCTGGCCAGCGTGCCGCCACCGAAGGTGTTGTAGGTGTAGTTTTCGCCTTCCACATCGTCATGAAAGTAATACAGGCCGGCCTGCCAGTTGAGCGGGCCTTCGTACTGCGATTCGGCACGCAGTTCCTGGCTGTACTGGTCCAGGCTCTTGATGCCGCCGGCGGTTTCCACCGGGAACGGAATCGCGCCCGGGCCGGACGGTGGTGCGAACACCGCGCCGAAGCCGCCGTCGATGTCGCCGCGGCTGTAGTACTTGCCGATGCCTTCATAGGCGGTGATCGAGTGCAGTGCGATATCGCCCAGATCCCAGGTCAGATTGGCGCTGCCGCCGTAGGTCTGCAGTTCCTGGTTGTTGGCGCCGTCGATGAAGGACTTCTCTTCGTCGAAGCCGTCCACCAACTGGTTGGTGCCGGGCTGGATGATGTTGGCGCGGAACAGCCGCGCAGTGCCGTCCAGGTGACGCGCATGCGCATTGAACAGCGCGCTGAAATCGTCGCTGGCCTGATACAGCACCTGCAGACGCACGGCCGAGTCGGTATAGCCTTCCAGATCGCGGCCGTCGCGGTTTTCCACCCAGTCGTCGCGGCGCTGGCCCAGCGTGGACAGACGCGCTGCCCAATGCTCGCCCATCGCGATGCTCAGGCCGCTTTCCAGCGTCATGGTGCCGTAGGTGCCGTACGACAGGCTGGCGTAGCCGTCATTGGCGCCGATGGTCGGCTTGACCGAGTTGAACTTGACCACGCCGGCCGGCGTATTGCGGCCGAACAGCGTGCCCTGCGGGCCGCGCAGCACCTCCAGGCCTTCCAGATCGAAGATCGGGAAGCCCTTCAAGAACGCGTTTTCCTGCACCACGTCGTCATAGATCAACGACACCGGCTGCGAGGCGTAGGTATTGAAGTCGGTATTGCCGTAGCCGCGGATGTACACGCGCGGGAACACACGGCCGTTGGACGATTCGATGTTGAGGCTAGGCGCCTTGCCAGCCAGCACGCGGATATCCGAGCCGCTGGTGGAGATGGCATCCAGAAATTCCGGACGCAGCACCGATGCCGAGACCGGCACGTCCTTGGAATCTTCCGAACGACGCTCGACCGTGACCTTGACCGCGTCCAGACGCACGACACCGTCGTCGCTGGGCGTCTGCTGGGCAGCGGCATAGAACGGGAGAAAGGAAGCGACGGCAACGGCAAGCGCGCTGATCTTGAGCGACCGGCTGGCGGACATGGGAAAGACTCCGGATTCTGGTGGCGGAACGGCCTGATCTGCATGCCGCGTTGCAACAGAATTAACACGATTTACACAAATTTGGCAGAGCGCGTGCGAAAAAGATTTCGAAATTCGAAAAGGCGTTCGAATTAATGCAACACGCCGATGCAATTTGTGCGTTGCAGCCGGCGGCATCTCATGGACGTGTGCTAGGTGGCGACGCCCTGTCAGCGGAGGCGATCAAGCCGCCAGCGGCCGACGGCGCCGCTCAGCCCGCCTCGATGACATGCGCCGGCACCCGTACCCAGCCTTCCATCAGCACCCGTGCACTGCGGCTCATCAGCGCTTTGGTCACCTGCCACTGACCATCGATCAATTGCGCCTCGGCCCCGACGCGCAAGCTGCCGGAGGGATGCCCGAAGCGCACCGCCGAGCGCGTCGCGCCGCCCGCCGCCAGATTGACCAAGGTACCGGGCACTGCCGCGGCGGTCCCGATGGCCACCGCCGCGGTGCCCATCATCGCGTGATGCAACTTGCCCATCGACATCGCACGCACCAGCAGATCGAGTTCGGCCGCGTGCACCGGCTTGCCGCTGGAGGCGGTGTAATCGGCCGGCGGCGCAACGAACGCCACCTTCGGCGTGTGTTGCCGCGTGGCGGCATCTTCCACGTTCGCAATCAACCCCATCCGCACCGCACCATGCGCACGCAAGGTCTCGAACATGGTCAATGCACGCGGGTCGCCATTGATCGCCTCCTGCAACTCGGTGCCGGTGTAGCCCAGATCGCGCGCGTTGACGAAGATGGTCGGAATGCCGGCGTTGATCAGCGTTGCAGCGATCGTGCCCAGGCCAGGAACCTCCAATTGATCGATCAGATTGCCGGTCGGAAACATCGCCCCGCCCTCGCCTTCGGCATCGTCGGCCGGGTCGAGAAATTCCAGCTGCACCTCGGCCGCCGGAAAGGTCACTCCATCCAGTGCGAAGTCGCCACTTTCCTGCACCTGTCCATCGCGCATGGGCACATGCGCCACGATGGTCTTGCCGATATTGGCCTGCCAGATCCGCACCGTTGCCAGGCCATCGCGCGGCACCCGCGCGGGGTCGATCAGGCCATTGGCAATCGCAAACGGCCCCACCGCCGCCGACAGATTGCCGCAGTTGCCGCTCCAGTCCACGAACGCGCTGTCGATGGCCACCTGCCCGAACAGATAGTCCACATCGTGCCCGGCGCGCGTGCTTGCAGAGACGATCACACTCTTGCTGGTGCTGGAGGTCGCCCCACCCATGCCATCGATCTGCTTGCCATACGGATCCGGACTGCCGATTACCCGCAGCAGCAACGCATCGCGCGCAGGTCCGGGCTGCTGCGCGGCGGCGGGCAGATCCTGCAGACGAAAGAACACACCCTTGCTGGTGCCGCCACGCATATAGGTGGCAGGAATGCGGAGTTGGGGGAGATGGGTCATGGACGAGGGGCCGGGATTGGGGATTGGGGATTGGGGATTGGGGATTGGGGATTGGGGATTGGGGATTGGGGATTGGGGATTGGGGATTGGGGTGCAGATGGCGGCAACGCGGTTGCCATGGACGCTAGTGCGCTTGCGGTGTCGCTATCGCTTTCAACGCATCTCGATTCCCGACTCCCGATTCCCGGCTCTCAAGAAAATCCTGCGCGAACCGTTGCAGCACGCCGCCCGCCTCGTAGATCGAGACTTCTTCGGCAGTATTCAACCGACATGTGACCGGCACCTGCACCTGCTCGCCGTTGCGTCGATGGATCGACAGCGTCAGCATGGCGCCCGGCGTGCGCTCGCCGACCACATCGAAGGTTTCGCTGCCGTCGATGCCCAGCGTCTTGCGATCGGTGCCCGGTTTGAACTCCAGCGGCAGCACGCCCATGCCGATCAGGTTGGTGCGGTGAATCCGCTCGAAGCCTTCGGCCACGATCACTTCCACGCCGGCCAGACGCACGCCCTTGGCGGCCCAGTCGCGCGAGGACCCTTGCCCATAATCGGCACCGGCAATGATGATCAGCGGCTGCTTGCGCGTCATGTAGGTTTCGATCGCCTCCCACATGCGCAGCACCTGCCCTTCCGGCTCCAGCCGCGCCAGCGAGCCTGCCTTGACCTGTCCATCGACCACGGCCATCTCGTTGACCAGCTTGGGATTGGCGAAGGTGGCGCGCTGCGCGGTGAGGTGATCGCCACGATGGGTGGCGTAGGAGTTGAAGTCTTCTTCCGGCACGCCCATCTGCGCAAGGTATTCGCCGGCCGCACTGCCGGCCTGGATCGCATTCGACGGCGAGAGATGATCGGTGGTGATGTTGTCGCCCAGCACCGCCAACGGGCGCATGCCATGCAAGCTGCGCGCACCGGCCAACGCGCCTTCCCAATACGGCGGGCGACGGATGTAGGTGCTGGTCGGCCGCCAGTCGTACAACGGACTCACGCGGATGCCCTGCCCCACGCTGCGCTTGAACATCGGGTCGTAGACGCTGCGAAAATGCTCCGGCTTGACGCTGCGCGCCACCACTGCATCGATCTCCGCATCGCTTGGCCACAGATCCTTGAGCGTCACCACCACGCCATCGGCATCGATGCCCAGCACATCTTTTTCGATATCGAAGCGCACCGTGCCGGCGATGGCATAGGCGATCACCAACGGCGGCGATGCCAGAAACGCCTGCTTGGCATACGGATGGATGCGCCCGTCGAAATTACGGTTGCCCGACAACACCGCCGTGGCATACAGATCGCGGTCGATGATCTCTTGCTGGATCACTGGGTCCAGCGCACCGCTCATGCCATTGCAGGTGGTGCACGCGAACGCGACGATGCCAAAGCCCAGTTGTTCCAGTTCGCTCAACAAGCCGGCGTCTTCCAGATACAACTGCACCGCCTTGGAGCCCGGTGCCAGCGAACTTTTTACCCATGGTTTGCGGGTCAGTCCACGTGCATTTGCATTGCGTGCCAGCAAACCGGCGGCGATGACATTGCGTGGATTGGAGGTGTTGGTGCACGAAGTGATGGCGGCGATGATCACCGCACCATCGGGCATCTGGCCCGGCACGTCTTCCCACGTGGCGGCAATGCCGCGCTCGGCCAGCTCGCTGGTCGCCACGCGCTTGTGTGGGTTGGATGGCCCGGCCATATTGCGCACGACGCTCGACAGGTCGAACTGCAGCACACGCTCGTACTGCGCGGTGACCAGATCATCCGCCCACAAACCGGTATGGCGCGCGTAAGTGTCCACCAATGCAATCTGCGCGTCTTCGCGTCCGGTCAGACGCAAATAGTCCAGCGTCTGCTGGTCGATATAGAACATCGCCGCGGTGGCGCCGAACTCCGGCGTCATGTTGGAGATGGTCGCGCGGTCGCCAATGGTCAGCGCACTGGCGCCGGCGCCATAGAACTCCAGATATGCACCAACCACACGTTGCTGACGCAGGAACTCGGTCAACGCCAACACGATGTCGGTGGCGGTGATGCCGGGCGCTGGCTTGCCCAGCAACTCCACACCGATGATGTCGGGCAAGCGCATCCATGAGGCGCGTCCCAGCATCACGTTTTCCGCTTCCAGACCGCCCACGCCCACTGCGATGACACCCAGCGCATCCACATGCGGTGTGTGGCTGTCGGTGCCCACGCAGGTATCGGGGAACGCAACACCATCCAACGTGTAAATCACCGGCGACATCTTCTCCAGGTTGATCTGATGCATGATCCCGTTGCCCGGCGGAATCACTTCCATGTTTTCGAACGCGCGCTTGGTCCATTCGATGAAGTGGAAGCGGTCGGCATTACGACGGTCTTCCACGCTGCGATTCTTGGCGAAGGCCTGCTTGTCGAAACCGGCGTATTCCACCGCCAGCGAGTGATCGACGATCAACTGCACCGGCACCACCGGATTGACCTGCGCCGGATCGCCGCCCTGCTCGGCGATCGCATCGCGCAAACCGGCCAGGTCGACCAGGGCGGTCTGCCCCAGAATGTCGTGGCACACCACGCGCGCCGGAAACCACGGGAAATCCAGGTCGTGCTTGCGTTCGATCAACTGCCGCAGGTAGGCCTCCAGCATCTGCGGCTCGGCGCGCCGCACCAGGTTTTCGGCATGCACGCGCGCGGTGTACGGCAGCGTTGCGTAGGCGCCTGGTTTCAGCGCGTCCACGGCGGCGCGCGCATCGAAATACTCCAACGAGGTGCCCGGCAAGGGCTTGCGGTACTGGCTATTCATGGCTGGCGATATCAAAGCGGGCGGGGGTATTTCGGGAGTCGGGATTCGGGAGTCGGGATGGATCTAGCGTTTCAGGCGTGCGTGGGGTTTGCCACCTCTCATCCTGCTTGCGAGAGATTGGTCGCCTTCATTGAACGAAGGCGATCGCGGTGGAGAAATCCAACGGCTGGCGTGTTATCAGGAACGCTGATCCAACGGCACGAACACCTGATCTTCCGGCCCGGTGTAATTGGCCGAAGGACGAATGATCTTGCCGTCCATGCGCTGCTCGATGATGTGCGCGCTCCAACCTGCGGTACGCGCCAGCACGAACAATGGCGTAAACATCGCGGTCGGCACGCCCATCATGTGATAGCTCACCGCACTGAACCAATCCAGGTTCGGGAACATCTTCTTGATGTCCCACATCACCGTCTCCAGGCGCTCGGCGATGTCGTACATCTTGCGGCTGCCCTGCGCATCGGAGAGCTCGCGCGCCACCTCCTTGATCACCTTGTTGCGCGGATCGGAGACGGTGTAGACCGGATGCCCGAAGCCGATCACCACTTCCTTGCGCTCCACGCGTGCCTTGATGTCGGCCTCGGCCTCATCCGGCGTGTCATAACGCTTCTGTATGTCGAACGCCACCTCGTTGGCGCCGCCATGCTTGGGTCCGCGCAACGCACCGATGCCGCCGGCGATGGCGCTATACATGTCGCTGCCGGTGCCGGCAATCACGCGGCACGCGAACGTGGAGGCATTGAACTCATGCTCGGCGTACAGGATCAGGCTGGTGTGCATCGCACGCACCCACGTCTCCTTCGGCGCGAAACCGTGCAGCAAGTGCAGGAAGTGCCCACCGATCGAATCATCGTCGGTTTCCAGCTCGATGCGCCTGCCGTTATGGCTGTAGTGATACCAGTACAGCAACATCGAGCCCAGCGAGGCCATCAGCTTGTCGGCGATATCGCGCGCGCCCGGATGATTGTGATCGTCTTTCTCCGGCTGCAGGCAGCCCAGTACCGACACGCCGGTGCGCATCACGTCCATCGGATGGGCAGCCGGCGGCAATTGTTCCAGCGCCGCCTTCACCGCAGCCGGAACGCCACGCAGCGAGCGCAGCTTGGCCTTGTAGCCGCGCAATTCGCCGTTATTGGGCAATTTTCCATGCACCAGCAGATAGGCGATTTCCTCGAACTCGCTGGTGGTGGCCAGATCCAGAATGTCGTAGCCGCGGTAATGCAGATCGTTGCCGCTGCGCCCCACCGTACACAGCGCGGTGTTGCCGGCAGCAGTGCCGGATAAGGCAACGGATTTTTTCGGCTTGAAGCCGGGATTGACGATGTCGTTCATGCGATGAGCTCCCAAACGGTGTCGTATTGCGGTGTCACGGATGAAGTGGCGAAATCTGCGCGCAACAGAGCGCAATCATGCGCCTTTGCGTGCAAACAGCGCATCCAGACGCTGCTCGTAGCCGTGGTAGCCGATGCGCTCATACAGCTCTTCGCGCGTCTGCATGCTTTCCAGCACCGCCTGTTGATGACCGTCGCGACGAATCGCGGTGTAGACCTCCTCGGCCGCCTTGTTGGCCGCGCGAAATGCCGACAACGGAAACAGCTGGATCGCCACGCCTGCCTGCGCAAGTTGGTCGCGGGTAAACAGCGGCGTCTTGCCGAATTCGGTGATGTTGGCCAACACCGGCACGCGCACCGCATCGACAAAGCGTTTGTAGGTGTCCAGGTCGTACGCCGCTTCGGCAAAGATGCCGTCTGCGCCCGCTTCCACGCAGGCAATCGCACGTTCGATCGCCGCATCCACGCCTTCCATCTGGATCGCATCGGTGCGCGCAATCAAAAAGAACGCCGCATCGGTCTTGGCGTCGGCGGCCGCCCTCACCCGGTCCACCATTTCGGCCTGGCTGACGATCTCCTTGCCCGGCCGATGCCCGCAACGCTTGGCCCCCACCTGGTCTTCGATATGGCAGCCGGCTGCGCCCGCCTTGATCAGCGATTTGATGGTGCGCTCGATGTTGAACGCGCTCGGCCCGAAGCCGGTGTCCACGTCCACCAGCAACGGCAGCGCGCAGACATCGGTGATGCGGCGCACATCGATCAACACGTCTTCCAGCGTATTGATGCCCAGGTCCGGCAAGCCCAGCGAGCCAGCCGCCACGCCGCCGCCCGACAGGTAGATGGCCTGGTAGCCGGCGCGCTGCGCCAGTAGCGCATGGTTGGCGTTGATCGCGCCGATCACCTGCAGCGGCGATTCGGCAGCCAGCGCGGCGCGGAAGCGCGTGCCGGCGGAAGCGGTGGGCGAAGACGTCATGGCGATTCCTGGAATGGGATACGGGAATAGGCGCAAATGGTGTGCCAACAACAAGCCATTGATTTCATTCAACAGAGTCCGGCCAGTTGTTGCAAACTTGAAACATCCAGAGCAGCATGCAACATCGTTGCAACATGGCAATCAGATGCGCAACCCCACTTCTCCCGAGCCTGCAGACACCTCCCCACCGGTGATCTGGACCGTCAGCGTCTCCCGCCTGACCGGCCTGTTGGCCGACGTCATCCCCGAGTTCGACCCGCGCGCGCGCATCGAGCAGATCAACCTCGGCTTTGCCGAGGCCGTAGAGGTCATCGGCCAGCGCCTGCGCCGCGAGCGCTGCGACGTGCTGGTGGCGGGCGGCTCCAATGCTGCTTATCTGCGCAGCCGGCTTGCGCTGCCACTGGCGCCGATCCAGGCCACCGGCTTCGACCTGATGGAAGCGTTGGCGCGCGCACGCCGCATCGCACCGCGCATCGGCGTGGTCACCCATGCCACCGATGTGCCCTCGTTCCGTGCCTTCCAGGACAGCTTCGATCTGGACATCGAACACCGCCGATTCGTCACCGCCGAAGACGCGCGCGACTGTATCGCCGACCTGCGCGCCAGCGGCATCCAGGTCATTGTTGGCACCGGCATGGCGATCGATTTCGCCGAACAGGCGGGCTTGCCCGGCGTGCTGCTGTATTCGGCCGATTCGGTGCGCCTCGCGCTCGAACAGGCCATCGCGTTAGGCACCACACCCAGCAGCGATCGCTCCGCGAGCCGCATCAGCACGCGCCGCATTCGCCGCACCGATACTTTGCTTGGCGAAGACGCTGCAATGGCGCATGTGCGCGACCTGGTACAGCTGTACGCCCCACATCCCGGCACCGTGTTGATCAGCGGCGAGACCGGTACCGGCAAGGAACTGGTCGCGCGCCAACTGCACGCAGGCAGCCGCCGACGCGGCCGCTTCGTCGCCATCAACTGCGGCGCCATCAGCGAGTCGCTGCTGGAGGCGGAATTGTTCGGCTACAGCGACGGTGCATTCACCGGCGCCCGCCGCGGCGGGCACATCGGCCTGATCGAAGCCGCGCAAGACGGTACCTTGTTTCTCGACGAAATCGGCGAACTGCCGATGCCGCTGCAGACACGCCTGCTGCGCGTGCTGGAAGAGCGCGAAGTGCTACGTGTCGGCGCAACGCTGCCGGTCGCCGTCGACGTGCGCGTGGTCGCCGCCAGCCTGCAACCGCTGCAGACACTGGTCGAACAAGGAGGCTTCCGCCGCGATCTTTTTTATCGCCTGGCAGCGCTACGCGTCGCACTGCCGCCGCTGCGTAACCGACCCGACGAAATCGCCTTGTTGCTTGCGCATTACTTCCAGCAACTCGGCAGTATTCCTTCGCCACTGTCATCGGCCGCGCTGCAGCGGCTGCAACAACATGCCTGGCCAGGCAACGTGCGCGAACTACGCAACCTGATCGAACGTCTGTGCATCCATTGGAAGGCCCAACCGCACGACAGCCTGGGCCTGGATCAACTCGAACAATGGGCGCCAGAGCTATTCGACATACAACTTGGCGACAGCGCGGCAACACCCGAACACACCGACCTTGCGGCTTCGCGCATGCAACTCACTGCAACAGCAGTGAGCGCAGCGCTCGATCGCGCAAGCGGCAATCGCGCCCTCGCCGCACAAGCACTCGGCGTCTCGCGCACCACGTTGTGGCGCTGGATGCAGGCGCATGCCTTGAGATCGCGTGCTTGAGATGCAAACGCACACTTCGGCTTCGTATGTTCAAGACGCAGCTGCGGGCTTTGGCATCGCCTGCTTAGGACACAAGCGCGGGGCTTGGCAGCGCGTCGTTGAGAGCGCAAGACTCGCGGTCAGCGGTCACAAACCGGCGACGCAATCCATGCGACATCGTCGCTGTTACATTGGTGATGCGATCTCGCCGCACACGCAGCGTTGCTCGATGCAGCGCTCGCCCATTGAGCGAGCGCGCAGCGATCACTCGACCCGCGTGTACTCGGTATCGCCCGTGCTCAAGTGCCCGGTCGCCTGATCGATTGCGTAATTCACCGTACCGTCGGCGCTGGACACCTGTAGCACGCCTTTATTCAAGATCGCCGGATGATTCTTCGTCTTGACGCCGCTGCCGAGCAACTCCGGTGTCGTATCGCGAATGATGAAACTCTCGCCGTTGTGCTCGATGCTGAGCACATTCTTTTGCGACTTCATGTTGACCCACTTGCCTACGTACTGCTCGCCCACATCGCGGGCACAGCCAGCCAGCAACACCATCGCAAGCAGAGCACTTCCAAGCAGCGTCTTCATCGCCACTCCTTCTTCAACGCGGGGATGTTGCAGGATGGCGATTCAGTCGCGAGCCCGCAAGAAGCAGGCACAACCGGAGCAGCATGACGGTCAGCGACCTTGAACAAGGCCGCAGATCAGCGGACTGGGCAGCCGACTCTCCCAGGCGCATACGTACAGTTTTCCGTACATATCCGGATCATCTCCAGGGCATCGGCAAACCCGAACCGTTGCGCCACGCGCCGACGGGCTATTGGTCGCGCCGCATCAATGACGAACGCCGGATTGTGTACAAGACCCAGAACGGCATCTTGCTGATTGCTCAGGCGTGCTACCACGACGCCCGCCAGACGCAGCATTGGACAGCCAGACCGATTCGACGACATCGCTGTCAGGCGGCAAATGCTTCAACTGAACCAGATGCCCAACGCCTTGCAGGACAACAAAAAGCCGGCACTTGGCCGGCTCTTTTCTTCTCGCGCTGAAACCCTTGTCTGCGACTGGATTTCGATGGTGGGCGGTACAAGGTTCGAACTTGTGACCCTTGCCGTGTGAAGGCAATGCTCTACCGCTGAGCTAACCGCCCGGTGACGCGAGCCGCACATTATAGGGCAGCTGTGGCGGCCGTCAACAAGTTCATTCAGGGCGGTGGCGCTGCGGTCGAAAACGTCCTGTTCCGGCGACTGGGTGCGGCGTTCCGGCTACCTGGCAGCGACATCGTGGTGGTCGATTCCTTGCGGTTCAAACGCCCTCTCCCTTAGATGACCCGGTTGAAGACGACGGCGATCACTCACCAGCGGCTGCGCCATACCGCACTGCGCCCGTGCTCGCCTCACATCGTATGCGTCGGCTTATCCGAAGTTGTCAGCCCCGCCAGCAGCGTCTCGATCTTGTTGCGCACCGCCTCGCCCTCCGGGCCGTCCGGGAACTGCACGCCGATGCCGGCAGCGCGGTTGCCCTGCGCGCCGGCGGGCGTGGTCCAGATCACCTTGCCGGCGACTGGCAGGCGCTCGCTGGAGTCTGGCAGGGTCAGCAGCAGGAACACTTCATCGCCGAGCATGTAGCGCTTGGGCGTGGGCACGAAGATGCCGCCGCCTTTCACGAACGGCATGTAGGCGCTGTAGAGCGCGGGCTTGTCCTTCAACGCCAGCGACAAAATGCCTTGGCGTGCATTCATTGCACTCATCGAGTTCCCCTAGAACGTGCCGGACGCTCTCCCTCGCGCCAGGACAGCAACAATTCCGTCACCGCCAGATCGGCGCGGACGGTGGTGCGCAGCAGATCGCGTGTGCGATTGGCGGCGTCGAACCAGGTCGCCAGCTTGTGCAACCGCGATGGATCGGTCAAGCCGGCCGATGCCTGGGCCAGCGCCAGGTCGGCAGCGTGGCGCAGACGTTGGTCGGCCTGGCCGTCGTTGGTCCAGCGCTGCGCAACATCCACGGCGCTGGCGCGACCCCCGGCGATCTGCTCCAGGTCCTGCGCCACCGCACGCCGCACCGCCAGACCATCCTCGCGCAGCCACTGCGCAGCAAGCCCGGGATGACCGCGCGCAGCCTCCAGCGCTTCCTGTGCAGCCCGCTCGCCGATGCCTTGCGACAACAGCCAGGCCAGCGCTTCATGCGCGGGCGGCAGCTTGAATTCCAGACGTTGGCAGCGGCTGCGAATGGTTGCCGGCAAGCGCGCCGGCTGCGCGCTGATCAGCCACAGGTAGCGACCCGGCGAGGGTTCTTCCAGCGTCTTGAGCAAGGCGTTGCAGGCAGCACGATTGATCGCATCGGCCGGGTCCACGATCACCACCTGCGCGATGCCGTACTGCGGGGTCAGCGAGAGCTTTTGCGAAATCTCGCGCACCTGCTCGATCACGATCTCGGTACGCAGCTTGTCGCCGGTGCGGTTGGGAATGAACGAAATCAGCTGCAGGTCCGGGTGGGTGCCGGCGGCGATCAGCTGCCGGCTGCGCTGCGCCAGCGCCGGGTCCGGCGAGCTGGCCAGCACGTGTTCGGCCAGCGCCAACGCCACCGCCCGCTTGCCCAGGCCATCGGGCCCGCAGATCAACAACCCGTGTCCGAGACGGCCGGCATCCAGCGCAGCCAGCGTCTGATCGTAGGCGCGCTGTTGCCAGGGCGAAAATGCGGCAGTCATGGCGTTGATTCCGGTTGCGGCAGACGGCGGCGCTGCAGGTAACGCGCCACCGCCGCATTGTGCTCGGCCAGCGTGGCCGAGAACGCGTGTGCGCCGGTGCCGTCGCCAACCGCCACGAAGTACAGCGCCTCGCCAGGCGCCGGACGCACCGCCGCCAGCAAGGCCTCACGGCCCGGCATGGCGATCGGGGTCGGGGTCAGGCCGGTGCGCGTGTAGGTGTTGTACGGCGTGTCGGTGGTCAGATCGCGGCGGCGGATATTGCCGTCGTAGCTGCTGCCGATGCCGTAGATCACGGTCGGGTCGGTCTGCAGCTTCATGCCAAGCTGCAGGCGGCGCAGGAACACCCCGGCAATCAGCGGGCGCTCGGATCCCAGCGCGGTTTCTTTTTCGATGATCGAGGCCAGGATCAACGCCTGCTCCGGCGAGCTGATCGGCAGATTGGGAGCGCGCTGCTCCCAGGCCTGCGCCAACGCCTTGTCCATCGCCACATGCGCGCGCTTGAGGACATCCAGATCGCTGTCGCTGCGCTGGTAGAGATAGGTTTCCGGCAGGAAGCGGCCTTCCGGGTGCTGGCCGGTAAACCCCAGCCGCGCCATCAGCGCCGCATCGTCCAGCGCGCCGATGGATTGCTGCAGCGGTGTGGCGGTCGCCAGTGCGGCGCGTAGCTGGCGGACATTCCAGCCTTCCACGATCGTGAAGCGGTACTGGATCACCCTGCCCTGGCGCATACGCTCGAGCAGCGCGCGCGGCGACAAGGCCGGCGCCAGCGCGTATTCGCCTACCTTGAGTTTGCCGGCCGCATCGACCTGGCGGGCGAGCAGCTGCCATTCCAGATCGGTGCCTTGCGCCACCCCGGCATCGCGCAACTTGCGCAAGGTGGTCTTGAGCGAATCGCCGGGCGCGATCACCACACTGGGCGCACTCGCTGTCACCGGCGTCTGCGCAAAGTGCAGGTAATGCCGCCACGCCACCACCGCCGCAATCGCCAGCAGCGCTGCAAGCAACAGTGCCGTGCCCAGCACGGCCAGACATCCACGTTTGCCAGTCACCGCCACACGCACCTCGTCATTGCCCCAGCGCCGCGCAGGATACCGCGCGCCGGTGATGTCCCGTTGAAGCGCTCATGTCTGGTCGAACGCGCGCAGCACACCACGTGCCTTGGCGCGGGTTTCGTCCAGCTCTCGCTGCGGATCCGAATCCACCACGATCCCGGCGCCGGTGCGGAAGTGCACCAGCGTTCCAGCCACCTCGGCGGTGCGGATCAGGATGTTCAGATCCATGTCGCCATCGCGATTGAGCCAGCCGAACGCGCCGGTGTAGGCGCCACGCGCGGTGCGTTCGAGCTCGGCGATGATCTGCATGCAACGCACCTTCGGGCAGCCGGTAATGGTGCCGCCGGGAAACACCGCGGCGATCACCTCGCCGGGCGTGACCTCGCCCCGTAGCCGGCCGCGCACATTGCTGACGATGTGGTGCACATGCGCGTAGCTCTCCACGCACATCAGCTCGTCCACTTCCACCGTGCCCGGCGCGCAGATGCGGCCCAGGTCGTTGCGCTCCAGATCGATCAGCATCACGTGCTCGGCGCGCTCCTTCGGATGCCCGACCAGCTCGCGGATGCGTGCGGCATCGTCGTCGCCGGCAAAGCGCGCGCGGGTACCGGCGATCGGGCGCGTCTGCACCAGATCGCCGTGCACCGACACCAGACGTTCGGGCGAAGAACTCACCACCGCGCGCCCGGCGGCCACGAACAGGCCGGCAAACGGTGCGGGATTGGCCGCGCGCAGGCGCGCATGCAGCGCAGCCGGATCGACCACAGTAGCGAATTCGGCATGCCAGGCACGCGAGATATTGGCCTGAAACACATCGCCGGCGCGCAGATAGGCGAGCACGCGTTCCACCGCATCGGTGAAGCGCTCGGGCACGTCTTCTTCGACAACCGCCGGAGCGACCCAGTCCGGCAACGGCGGCAGCACGGCGCAGGCGGCGATGTCCTCAACGATGCGGGTCAGCAGATCCTCGCGGCCCGGCTCGGCCAGTGCGACGCACCGGCCATCTACCCGATCGCGCAACACCGCTGCAGGCGCGCGCAAGGCCAGCGCGCTCGGCAAGCCATCGCTGCGCATGGGCAACTGCAGAATCGGTTCGACCTGCGCGGCCAGTTCGTAATCCAGCAACACCGCCCAGCCGCCGCGAAACGGCCATGGGCTGGTCGCATCGTGCGGCACGCGCTCGGCTCGCCACACCGCATCCAGCGCAGCCAGAAAGCCGCCTTCCAGCACGCGTCCATCACCATCGCGGGTGCGCCCATCCGCATCCAGATACAGGCGTGCGCCTTCTGCCAGCAACAACACATCCCAGCGACCGTGCTCGGTGCCGGAGGCGGTGGATTCGAGCAGGGCCGGATAGCGCTGCGGCGCCAGCCGATGCAGCGCCAGCAGGTCGATGTCCGCGTGCAGGGGTCTGGTGAGCGTCATCGGCCTGGTTTGGCGTGGGGTGCTAAAACGCCGCCCTGCTGCAGATGCGAGGGCGCGCAACGATGGAATCGGAGGGTGAATGAGAGCAGGCCACACGGGCGCATCGCGCACGGCGGCCAATCCTGGCGCGCACCATTCTCCGCAAGCAGAACGGCGCGCCAACTCAGAGGCGTTTGAACACCAGCGTACCGTTGGTGCCGCCAAAGCCGAAGCCATTGGACATCACCGCATCCACCTGCACTTCGCGCGCCACGTTGGGCACGTAATCCAGGTCGCAGCCTTCGCTGGCCTCCTCCAGATTGATGGTCGGCGGAATGATGCCGGTATGCAGCGCCATCACCGAGAAGATCGCTTCCACGCCGCCGGCCGCGCCGAGCAGGTGACCGGTCATCGACTTGGTCGAGCTGACCATGGTCTTGTAGGCGTGGTCGCCCAACGCGCGCTTCATCGCCATCGTCTCGGCCAGATCGCCCAGCGGCGTGGAGGTGCCGTGCGCGTTGAGATAGCCGATCTGGTCGGGATTGAGCTTGGCATCGCGCATGGCTGCAACCATGCTGCGCGCCGCGCCTTCGCCGTCCTCGCTGGGGGCGGTCATATGGAAGGCATCGGAACTGGCGCCGAAGCCGACCAACTCTGCGTAGATGCGCGCGCCACGCGCCTTGGCGTGTTCGTACTCTTCCAGCACCAGCACACCGGCGCCGTCGCCGAGCACGAAGCCGTCGCGCTGTTTGTCCCAGGGACGCGAGGCGGCGGTCGGGTCGTCGTTGCGGGTGGACATCGCCTTCATCGCGCAGAAACCGCCGACCGAGCTTGGCGAGGACCCGCGCTCGGCGCCGCCGGCCAGCATTACATCGGCATCGCCGTACTGAATCATGCGCATCGCGGTGCCGATCGAGTGATTGGAGGTGGCGCAGGCGGAAACAGCCGAGAATGTCGGGCCCTTCAGGCCTTTGATCAGGCTCACCTGGCCCGGCAGCATGTTGATGATGGTGCTGGGCACATAGAACGGCGAAATCTTGCGCGCGCCGCCCTCATGGAATTTGATGGTCTGCTCTTCGATACCGAGCAGCCCGCCGATGCCGGAGCCGAGAATGGCGCCCACGCGTTCGGCATTGCTTTCGTCGATCTCCAGCCCGGAATCGTCCAGCGCCATGAACGAGGCGCCGACACCGTAGTGGATGAACGAATCCATCTTCTTGACGTCCTTGGCGGACACAAATAGCGTGGGATCGAAATTCTTGATCTCGCCGGCGATCTTGGTGGTGAACTGCGAGGCATCGATCTGCGTGATCGGGCCAATGCCCGAGCGCCCGTGGATGATGCCATCCCAACTGCTGGCCAGATCATTGCCCAGCGGCGACACCATGCCCATGCCGGTAACGACAACACGACGACTCATTGCAGCTCTCCTCACCACGCTACCGACGGTGCTTGCGGTTTGCGATTGACGCTGAAAAACACAGGGCCGCATCAGCGGCCCCATGGAATGTCTGACGCAGCAGCGGCTTGACGCACGCCGCCGCAGTCAGGAACAACGCATCAGCTCTTGACGTGAGCCTTGACGTAGTCGATCGCCTGCTGGACCGAGGTGATCTTCTCAGCCTCTTCGTCCGGGATCTCGCACTCGAACTCTTCTTCCAGCGCCATCACCAGCTCGACGGTGTCCAGCGAGTCGGCACCCAGGTCATCGACGAACGATGCGCTGGTGGTGACTTCCTCTTCCTTGACGCCGAGTTGTTCGACGACGATTTTCTTGACGCGTTCTTCGATGGTGCTCATTTGGGATATCGCTCCGGATGGAGTAGTGGTGGTACGAAAAAAACGCCATCGCCGCTGCGATGGCCGCGTTGGATAGTGTAGTGGAAGCGACCGAGCGTTGCATTGCATCACAACTCCCGACCGATCAGCCACTTAGCGCCTCCCGGCGCCGCACGCTCACGGCATGTACATGCCGCCGTTGACGTGCAGGGTCTCACCGGTGATGTAACGGGCACTCGGGCCGGCCAGGAATGCCACCGCGTTGGCGATGTCCTCCGGCTGTCCCAGGTGGCCAAGCGCGATCTGCTGCAGCAAGGCGGTCTTGGCCTCATCCGGCAGCGCCTTGGTCATGTCGGTATCGATGAAGCCGGGCGCCACCACATTCACGGTGACCCCGCGCGAGCCGATTTCCTTGGCCAGCGACTTGGAGAACGCGATGATGCCGGCCTTGGCCGCAGCGTAGTTGGTCTGCCCGGGATTGCCGGTCACACCGACCACCGAGGCGATGTTGACGATGCGGCCCTTGCGCGCCTTCATCATGCCGCGCATCACCGCCTTGGAGGTGCGGAACACGCTGGTCAGATTGGTGTCGATGATCGCCTGCCAGTCGTCTTCCTTCATCCGCATCAACAGATTGTCGCGGGTGATCCCGGCATTGTTGACCAGGATCGAAATCGCGCCGAATTCCTTGCCGATCGCATCGATCAGCCCTTCGACCGCAGTTGCGTCGGTGACGTTGAGTTCGCGGCCGTGACCGCCCTGGGCGACCAGGCGCTCGCCGATCGCCGCAGCGCCGGACGCCGAGGTGGCAGTACCGATGACGGTGGCGCCCTGGGCGGCCAGCGTATCGGCAATGGCCGCGCCGATCCCGCGACTGGCGCCGGTGACCAGGGCGATCTCACCCTGCAGTGGCTTGCTCATGAATCCTTTTCCTCGAAGGGGGACGTCGCAACCGTGATTGCGAACGCTGAGGGAGGCCGGCATGACACCGGCGTATGCGTCGGATCAGTGCGTCCACGCCTCGAGCGCGCCGGCGTAATCGGCAGGCGTGGCCAGCGGACGTGCATCCAGGCTCTTGTCGATGCGCTTGATCAGCCCGCTCAGCACCTTGCCGGGGCCGCATTCGGCGATCCGGGTGATGCCCTGCGCGGCCAGCGCCTGCACGCAACCGGTCCACTGCACCGGCAGATACAGCTGCTCGGCCAGGGCCTGGCGAATCGCCGCGCTGCCGTCGTGCACGCGTGCATCGACGTTCTGCACCACCGGAATCTGCGGGGTATGCCAGGTCAGGCCGGCCATTGCTTCAGCGAGCTGGTTGGCCGCATCGCGCATCAACGGGGTGTGCGAAGGCACGCTCACCGCCAGCTTGACCGCCTTGCGTACGCCGCGCTCGGCCAGTAATGCCAGCGCGCGATCCACCGCTGCTGCATCGCCGCCGATCACGATCTGGCCGGGCGAATTGAAGTTGGCCGGCACCACCACCTGGCTGCCGGCTGCCTCGGCGCAGACCTCCAGCACCAGCGCATCGTCGGCGCCCAGCACCGCAGCCATCGCACCGACACCGGCCGGCGCAGCGGCCTGCATGAACTGGCCGCGCAGCCGCACCAGGTGCGCGCCGTCGTGCAGCGACAAGGCGCCGGCAGCGACCAATGCGGTGTATTCGCCCAGGCTATGCCCGGCCAGCAGCGCCGGGCGCTGCCCGCGCTGGGCGTTCCACAGCCGCCACACCGCCACGCCTGCGGCCAGCAGAGCCGGCTGGGTGTATTCGGTACGGTTGAGCATTTCTTCCGGGCCGCCCTGCGACAGCGCCCACAGATCGACGCCAGCGCCTTCAGAGGCTTCGGCGAAGGTTTCGCGAATCTGCGGGTGCAGTTCGGACAGGTCGGCCAGCATGCCTAAGGACTGCGAGCCCTGGCCGGGAAACACGAAGGCGAGAGTGGATTCGGTCACGCGTGCTGCCTACAAAAATCGAGCCGGGATGATACGTGCGAAATCGCTCTGGCGTCTGTACTGCCGCGTATGCAGCGGCCGCCAAACGACCGGCTCGGCGGCTCAGAGGAAGGGTTTCAGCAGGTCCATTTCGCCGTCGGCGAACCAGTCAACGCACACCACCAGCACCATCAGCGCCGCAAAGGCACTGGCCGCATGAATGGCCTGAATCGCCCGCCCCAGCGCACTGGCCGAACGCCCCAACCTGCGCGCCACCTGCGCAACCCGCTGCAGACGCCCGGTGACCGCGTGCGCATGCTCGACCACCGCCGGGCCGGCCGCATCGAACGCACGCGTCATCAACCGCTGCAGCACTTCGCGCCGGCCTCGGTAGTACCTGGCCACGCCATAGCCGAACACCAGCCAGTCGCGCGCCTGGGCCTGGGTCAGATCCATCACTTCCAGCGGATCTTCTTCGAAGTCGATAAAACCGACGGATTGGCCGTCGAAGGTCATGTTGCGCGGCAACGGTTGACCGAAATACGCACCCTGACCATGCGCATTGACCATCGCCGACACCGCCAGCGCCACCAGACGGTCGCGTTCGGGCAGGTCGGCCTCGCGTAGACAGCTGGCGAAGGAGCGGCCGTTGTCGCTGAGGATCAGCGCGGCCTGGCCACAGCCAACCACCTGCGGCACATTGACCGACTGCGCACGCAACTCGCCGAGCCGGCGCGCTTCCAGGTCGCGCGCAGCATCGCCGCCACGGTGCGGCGGTGGACGCAGTGCATCCAGGCCCCAGCGGCGGGCGACAAAGTTGAGTGCTCCGAGCGACACCGCGCGGTTGCCGCGTCGGTATTGCTTCAGCCAGACGCGCTGGCCGGCGATGACGATGGGTTCTGCCATAAAAAAAGTCCGTCCCTTGACGCTGTCAGGCACTGCCGGCGGACGCGGCAGTGCCTGTGGGGACTCAGTAGCGCAGCAGCGCCGAGCCCCAGGTGAATCCACCACCGAACGCTTCCAGCAGCAGCAATTGGCCACGCTGCACGCGACCGGAGCGAACCGCCTCATCCAGTGCGAGCGGCACCGAAGCCGACGAGGTGTTGCCGTGGCGATCCACGGTCACCACCACCTGCTCCATCGGCAATTCCAGCCGCTTGGCGGTGGCTTCGATGATACGCATGTTGGCCTGATGCGGAATCAGCCAATCCAGGTCGTGCTTGTCCAGGCCATTGGCTGCCAGCGTCTCGTCGACCACCGAATCCAGCGCCTTGACCGCGTACTTGAATACGTCACTGCCCTTCATCAGCAGCACGCCGCCGCCATTCTTGCCTTCGCCGAAACCGACCGACACGCCGACCGGATCCCACAGCAGCTCTTTCTTGCTGCCATCGGCATGCAGATGGGTGCTGAGGATGCCGGTTTCTTCGTCGGCCTTGAGCACCACTGCGCCTGCACCATCGCCGAACAGCACGCAGGTGGTGCGATCGGTCCAGTCGACGATACGGGTCAGGGTTTCTGCGCCAACGACCAGCACGGTCTTGGCGTCGCCGCTGCGCACGAACTTGTCGGCCACGCTAAGCGCGTAGACGAAGCCCGAGCAGGCTGCATTGACGTCGAACGCACCGCAGCCGACATTGCCCAGCCGCGCCTGCAACAGGCAGGCAGTGGACGGGAAGATCAGGTCGGGAGTGGTGGTGCCGACCACGATCAGGTCGATCTCGTCGGCGGTGACGCCAGCCGCTTCCATCGCCTTCAGCGAGGCGAAATACGCCAGATCGCTGGTGGTCTGGTCGTCGGCGACAATGTGACGCTCACGGATGCCAGTGCGCGAGTAGATCCATTCATCGCTGGTGTCGACGATCTTGGACATATCGTCGTTGGTCAACACCTTTTCGGGCAAATAGCTACCCGTGCCCGCGATTCTGGAATAGATCCGCTTGCTCATGCTGTTTCCTAGTGCAAGAGCCGCGGTGAACGACGGCTCCGGAAGAATCGAGGGTCGCCCGGCCGCTAGGTGCGGCGGGCGCCACGGATCAATCTTCTTGGACGGCCGACGACTTGGTCGCGATCACCTTCTTGCCGCGGTAGTAACCGTCAGCGGTGATGTGGTGGCGCAGATGGATCTCGCCGCTGGTCGGATCGGTCGACAGCTGCTTGGCGGTCAGGGCATCGTGCGAACGACGCTGGCCGCGACGGGACGGGGTGACTCGGGATTTCTGCACAGCCATGGGATTGCTCCAACTTAAGTTCGATAACTTGTCTGTCGAGTCGAACAGGACGCTCTACGCCCGCGTCGACCTGTCTTTCCGCCCTTCACAGCGGCGGTTACTGTTTCTTCAACGCTGCCAGCGCCGCGAACGGACTGGCCTTGTCTTGCTCTTCCTGGGTCGGAACCCACTCGGCCTCGACGGCCTCGCTTCCCGGCGCCATTGGCACCACCGGTACCGACAGCACCAGTTCGTCCTCAACCAGATCCACCGCCCGCAGCATGCCATCTTCAGGCACCAGCAGCGCTTCGTACTCGGCCGGCAATGCAGCTTCGTCGGCCTCGTCACGGATCAAACCAAGACGTTGTCTGATTTGCACCGGATACAGGAAACGTTGCAGGCTGCGTTGGCATGCCAACGGAAGCTCGACATCGATACTGAGTTCGACATAGGCGACCTTCAACAGATCGTCCTGGCCGAACTCAAGCGAATAGACACATTCGCCCTCGGTATCGACAAGGCTTCCTTGCAGACGGGTCATCGCAGAGAGCGGGATGCGGCCATCGAAGCGCCTGCGCGCTGCGACCATCCGCCAAGCATCCAGCATTTCGGGTACGTTCGCGGACATAAGCCGCAGAATGTTAAAGACCCGCAGGTGCCATGTCAAATGCGCCCATTCATAGCTGCCGAGCTGCGCGCGGGCTGGCAGACTCCCCTGCCCACCTCTTTCGACGTTCATGATGCCACGCCTGATCCTTGCCTCCACCTCTGTCTACCGGCGCGAGCTGCTGGGCCGCCTGCAACTGGACTTCAGCACCGCCCGCCCGGAGGTCGACGAGCAGGCGCAGCCTGGAGAAACCCCCAGCGCACTGGCCAGCCGTCTTGCCGCCGAGAAAGCGGCAGCGGTGGCGGCGCAGTTCCCGGATGCCTGGGTGATCGGCTCGGATCAGGTGGCCGACCTGGGCGGCCAGGCCTTGGGCAAGCCGGGAACGCTGGATCAGGCGCACGCGCAGCTGACCGCCATGTCTGGCCAGGTGGTGCGCTTCCACACCGCCGTGAGCCTGATCGGCCCGCAGCGCAGCCTGCACGCGCTGGACCTGACCGAAGTACAGCTACGCCCGCTGACGCCCGCCGCGATCGAGCGCTACCTGGCCGCCGAGCCGGCGCTGGATTGCGCCGGCAGCTTCAAGTGCGAAGGCCTGGGCATCAGCCTGTTCGACGCCATCCGCTCGGAAGACCCCACCGCACTGGTCGGCCTGCCGTTGATCGCGTTGGCGCGGTTGTTGCGGCAGGCGGGGTTCGAGATTCCCTGAAGCGGACGTCAGTCCGGACGAGCCAGCTGACAGAACTGATACGGGTACTCAGCCTGCCCCACGTGCGAAGACAGCGTGCGACAGCGCGCGGGGTCCAACATCAGCCCATAAGCGGCGAGCCGCTGCTGCGCGGCCTCGCGCACGGCGCGATCGGCAGCGGCAACGTCCAATGCCTTGCCCTTCAACACGTTGAGCACGCAGCGGCCCGGCTGCGAGGCATCCAGCTCGGCACGCAGGCCATGCGCGACCAACCAGCGCAGGCGCGTGCACTGCGGCTGCACATCCCAGCCAACTTGCTGCGCCCAGCGATTCATTCGGTCGATACGCAGTTGCTGCTTGTCGCGCGTTGCACCCAACATGGCGTAGAGCTGCGGTCGCTCGCCAATCAATACACGCACGCGCTGACGGTACTGGTCTGTCTCGGAGAGATTGGTCGCCACACCGATGTAGCGCATCTGCTGCGGAAGCAGCGGCACTCGCCACGATTGCGGCTCGTCGCCGACCAGCAACACCGTGGAAGCAGATGGATCGCTCAACCCCGGTTGCTGTACCCAGAAACTGTCGCGCGCCCAGGCCTCGTGACCCCAATCCTTCCATCCGACCACCGCGACAAGCGCACATAGACCGATCAACCAGGCGGCCTTGCGATTTGCGCGTATCGCGAATGCATGGCGGCACACGATCCAAAGTACCAGCGGCGCGAGCAATTCCAGCGCCACCAGATAGCGATGGATGCTGAAAATCGCCTGCCACAGCGCGTAAGCCACGCCGAAGAACACCAGCAAAACGACGGCCGAGCGATCGAGCCCGGTGTGCCGCACCGGCCGGCGCACCACGCGACGCCCCGCAGCGATCAGCACCACCGCATACAGCACGGCCCAACCCGCCTGCACCAGACCAAGATCGCCGATGCGCTGCGGCTTGAAGGTAAACAGCAGCGGCCAGATCAGCTGCTCGCCGAGATTACGCGGTAACCAACGCACGTCGGCGATCGACACCGGCTGCGCCAGCGGAGATTTGAACACGCCATTGAACTGCGGAAACAGCGGATTACCCAGGTGTTGCCAGACCTGCCAATACCAAGGCCCGGCCACCAGCACCAACACCAGCGCCGCAACCCCGGAAAGCACACTCAGACCCAGCACGCGCGAGCGCAGGCGCCCACCATCGCACAGGACTGCAGGCGCCAATGCCAGCGCATACAACGCATTGGTGAGCTTGAGCGATACCGCAAGACCGATCAGTGCGCCAGCAACAGCCCACAGATGCACGACGCGCACGCCCTGACGCGCTCGGGCTTGCGCCAACAACACAATCGCCAACGCGGCCAACACCGGAATCGCACTGGCGGTATCGCCCATGGTCCCGCCAAGTTCGGACAGAAACACCGCGCTGCACATGCCGGCGACTGCAAACAGCGGCGCCCACTGCGCGCGTCGCGATTCGTTCGACAACACGCGCCATGCCACTGCCGCAACCGGAATGAACACCACCGCATGCAGTGCGCCCAGCAGCAACCCCACCACTGGCCCGGGAAGCTGCAGCATCAGCCAGGCATGCATGACATCGAGCAGCGGACTGAAGTAGCTCTGCATCTGCGCTGGCGCAAGATCAACGCCCAAGCGGTTATTTGCCCATGCATCGCCGATATAGAGATGGTAGTTGCGCAGATCCCAATTGGCGTCCTGGCCAAGGCCAAGCGACAGCACTGCACCGAGCAGCAACACTGCAAACACTGCCGCAGCGATCTGGCGTGGCGAATGAAAGCCGAAGCGGCGATCGGCCCATTGCAGTAACCGCTGCCGGCGGTTTGCAGACCTGGATATGGAAGTACCGACCATCAACGCAACACTCCGCTAGTGCGAGGCGACACAAGACTGCCGATGCCCGGCTCGGCCAGATACGCCAGATGCTTGGCTTCGACACGTCCGCGCGTGACCGTGTCCAGAATCAGCCCGCACGCCAGCAATAGAAATCCAAGCAGCATCAGCGCCACGCACAGGATCGCGGTGGGAAAACGCGGCACCAGGCCTGTTTCGAAGTAGGTCTCGAACAACGGAATCGCCAGCACGATCGACAACGTGGCACTCAGCACAAAGCCGATGGAAAAGAACAGCAATGGCCGCTCGGCCTTGAACAACTTGGCGATGGTGGTAAGGATGCGCCAGCCGTCGCGCCAGGTATTCAACTTGCTTTGCGAGCCTTCCGGACGCACGCCATAGGCGGTTTCGACCTCGGCCACCGGCATGCGCAACTGCAAGGCGTGCACGGCCAGTTCGGTTTCGGTTTCGAATCCGTGCGCATGCGCGGCGAAGGATTTGACGTAGCGCCGCGAGAACACCCGATAGCCGGACAACATGTCGTCGAAACTGCGTCCGAACAGCAACCCGGCGCAACGCGTCAGCAGCACGTTACCGAGGCGATGACCCGGCCGATATGCGGCCTGTTGCTGATCGCGCCGCGCGCCGACCACCATGTCCAGGCGCTCGTCGATCAGCTTGCGCACCAGCGCCGGTGCCGCAGCGGCATCGTAAGTGGCGTCGCCATCGACCAGCACATAGATATCGGCTTCCACATCGGCAAACCCACGTCGCACCACATTGCCCTTGCCTTGCAGCGCCACACGGCACACCTGCGCACCAGCCGCTGCCGCGATCGATGCGGTGGCGTCGCTGGAATTGTTGTCCAGCACATGGATCGCCGCGCCCGGCAAGGCGGCCGCAAAATCGCCGACCACGGCAGCAACCGTCGCCGCTTCGTTATGGCACGGCACCAGCACGGCGATTCGAATCCCGGACACGGGGGCAGGATGCACAACAGTCAAGGCGTCGGTCATTGCGTGATCAAGGTGCTGAAACGGTGATGGGCTGTTCCCACCAGTCCTCGACGCTGCCGTCGTGGCCGTGCAGGCGCAGTCCCAGCCAATGCGTGCCTGGGGGCAGCGCGTGGGTGTCGAGGGTGGCGGTGAAGCCGACGTGCGGATGCTGTGGATCGGTGGAGATCTTCCAGTACGGGCGCACGTCCAGTGGCGCACCGTAATCGGCGCGAACGACCGGGCGACCATCGATCAGCAGCTCTACATCCGACAGACCAACGCCATCCTTGAATGCCCAGCCGCGCACCTGCACCCGGCCAGACACGCTTACATCGGGTAGCGGCGTATCGATCCACGCCATCGCCGGGGCGATGCACGGCCCTGGCTGGCGTTGCGCCGGCAGCGCGAACAACAGGAAGCGTTGGTAACCGTGATCGGTAGAAACAACCGTGGGCGGCGGCAATGGCCCAACCATGTCGCAGATGGCGTGGTAACGCTTCAACAGGTCGCGATAGCGCTGATCGCTGGGCGAGAGCACCAGCAAGCGTGGTCCGGCACGCGTGCCGTCACTGAGCAAGCCCCACTGCAGCAATTGCGCGCTGCGCCCGTGCTTGTCGTTCAAGTCCGCGCGTAACACTTCGACATTGGCATCGTGCAACTGAAAACCGAGCTCGGCGCCGACCTTGAAGTTTTCCGCCAGTATCCGCGTGCCCGGCGGCATCTGCGCGAGCCTGGCTTTGACCGCACCCGCCAGGTGCTTCCAGCCGGCGAAATTGCGTGGGTAGTATTTTTCGCCGGCCGCATGTGCGCGGATCGACGGCACCGATACCGCCAGGTAGTAACCGTATGCGCCCAGGGTACCGAGCAGGGCGATCACCCAGGCCGCGCGACGCAGCGCATGCGGCCAACGCATCAGGATCACCGGTACCGCGACCAGCAAGGCCAGATAGCCCGGCAGCGGCCAATGGAAGCTGATCCGCTCCGCATCGCTGAAGAAGCCGAGCACGAAGATCGCCACGGTCGAAATGCCGCCCAGCAAACCGAAATACCGCCATTGCGCGCGCGAGCCGCCGCCGGCGCGCAGGCCGGCCACGCTGACCTTGACCATCGCCCAGGCCAGCAGCGGGGTCACCAGCACCGTCTGTATCAGCAAAAACCACAACCCGGTGATCTGGAACCGCCATGGATGCCGGTCGACTAACTGGAAGCGCAGCCCGGCCTCGTCATGGTCGGTGTTCCAGAACAGCAGCGGCAGCCAGCTCACCGTGCCCACCGTCAGCGCCATCCAGACGCGCGGGTCGCGCAGGACCGCGCGCCCCTGCGGAATGCACAGCAACGCGATGCAGCCCACCCCGATCACGCCGATGAAGCGGTAATGGCTGAGCGCACCGATCACCAACCCGATGGCGAGCTCGAGCGCACTGGTGGCATCGACCTCGCGCAGCAGGCGCGCGCCGGCATCCATGCACAGCACCGCCGCCAGCGCCATCGGCACATCCGGCACCGCCAGAATGCCGAGCGTGGCCGATAGCGGCATCAGCAAGGTCAGGCTGCCTGCCTGCCAGCCCAGCGTGGAGCCGAACCAGCGCGTGGCGATATGCGCAATCAGCCACGGCAGCAGCGCGGAAATGGCCAGAAACGGCAAGCGCAAAGCCAATAGATGATGCCCGCCGACTTCCACACCCAGCCGCGCCAGCCAGGCCGTCATGCCCGGCAGATCGGAATACGCGGCGGCCAGATGCTGGCCTTCCTGCCAATAGAACGCCTCGTCCACAAACAACGGCAGCCGCGCGGCAATCAACAGCTTGACGGCTGTCGCCAGTGTCCACAGGATCACGAAGGTGCGATGTGCGCGTTGGTCCCCTTGCATTGCCCTGTGCACTCTTCTTTTCACCTACGGAATTGTGATGTCGACACCGCTGCGTTCCACGGAAATGCTAACCGATGCGCTGCGCCAATCGCTGCGGCGCGCGCAAGACCAGGTCAATTCGCTGCTGCTGGGCAAGGCGCAGGAAGTGCGTCTGGCATTCGTGGCGCTGCTCTCGGGCGGGCATCTGCTGATCGAGGATCTGCCCGGCCTGGGCAAGACCACCCTCGCCCACGCGATGGCCTCCAGCCTGGGGCTGGGCTTCCAGCGCGTGCAGTTCACCTCCGACCTGCTGCCGGCCGATGTGCTGGGCGTGTCGGTGTACGACGCCGCCTCGCGCCAGTTCCAGTTCCATCCCGGCCCGGTGTTCACCAACGTGCTGCTGGCCGACGAAATCAATCGCGCGCCGCCGCGTACGCAAAGCTCGCTGCTGGAGGCCATGGCCGAACAGCAGGTCACCCTCGACGGGGTCACCCACGCGTTGCCGGAGCCGTTTTTCGTGATCGCCACGCAAAACCCGGTCGATCTGTCCGGCACCTTCCCGCTGCCGGATTCGCAACTTGACCGTTTTCTGCTGCGGCTCAGCCTGGGTTACCCCAGCGCCGATGCCGAACGCGCGTTGTTGTCCGGCGTGGATCGGCGCGAGCTGATCGCCCAGGCGGTGCCACAACTCAGCGATACCGACGTGGTCGCATTGCGCGCGGTGGTCAGCCAGATCCACACCAGCGATGCGCTGATCGGCTATGTGCAGGCCTTGCTGCTGCGCAGCCGCCAGCACGCCGGCGTGCGCGTCGGTCTGTCGCCGCGTGCCGGCATCGCGCTGCTGCGTGCAGCCAAGGCTTACGCGCTGCTGCTCGGGCGCGAGCATGTGTTGCCGGAAGACGTGCAGGCGTTGTTCGTCGCGGTGGCCGGGCATCGGCTGGTGCCGGAGGCAGAATCCTCGTCCGGGCCGGCGCTGGCCAAAGCGCTGCTGCACAGCGTGCCGGTGGACTGACCCAGGTGCGTGCGCGCTTGCGCGGCGTCGGCCGCCGACTCAGCCTGCTGGCGCGCCCGCGGGGCGCAGAGGCCTTGCCGATCGTGCTGGATCGGCGGCGCATCTACGTGCTGCCGACGCGCTTCGGGCTGTTCGTCACCGTCTTGCTGCTGGCGATGCTGCTGGGCGCGTTGAACTACAACAACAACCCCGCCCTGCTGCTGGCGTTGTTGCTGGCCACCGCGGGGATTGCCAGCAGCATCATGGCGCACCTGCAGTTGTCGGCGCTGCGCATCGAGGCGGTGTCGGCCGAGCCGGTGGTCGCCGGCGAGCCATTACGCATGCGGGTGTCGCTGGCACGGCGCGATACCCGCGTGCGTCGCGGATTGCGCCTTGATCATCTGGAAAGCAGCGGTTTCTGTTCGCTGATCGAGCACGACATGGCCGACGTCGACCTATTGATCCCCACCGAACGCCGCGGCTGGCAGGACATCGAACGGATTCGCCTGTCCAGCACCCAGCCGCTGGGGCTGGTGCGCGCCTGGTCGTGGGCCTGGCCGGAAACACCGTTGCTGGCCTATCCCAAACCCGAAGAACAGGGACCGTCATTGCCCGAAGGCGCCGGTTCGCCCAACCAGACCCGCCTGCACCCGCAAGGCGAGGAGTTGCACCAGCTGCGCCCGTATCGCGCCGGCGATGCACCGCGCACCATTTCCTGGAAGCACTCCGCGCGCCGCGACACCTTGCTGGTGCGCGAATACGAGCAGCCCCTGGGCATCGAAGTCACGCTGGACTGGCGCACGCTCAACGCGCTGCCCTACGAACGCCGCATCGCGCGGCTTGCCCGCTGGGTCAACCTGGCCGAGTGCGACGGGCGGCGCTACCGCTTACTGCTGCCGGGCCAGCCGCCACTGGGTCCTGCACAAGGACCGTCGCACCATCACCTATGTCTGCGCGCCCTGGCCCTGCTTCCTCATGACTGAGCCGTCCCTCCCGATCACCCAGGCCAGCCGCGGCTGGGTGCTGGCCACCAGTTGGCTGGCACTGGCGCCGTTGCTGTTGCAGCTACCGGGGTTGCTCGCCGGCACCATTGCCGTGGCCGCCGTGCTGGTCGTCGTACTGAGCTGGCGCGGCACCTTGATGGCACCGGTACGGCTGTTGCTGGTGGTCGCGATGCTGGCGGCGGTGTATTGGCAAATCGGCATGCGTTTCGGGCGCGACACCGGCTGCGCGGTGTTGGCCGCGATGCTGGCGATCAAGGCCTCCGAACTGCGCACCCTGCGCGATGCGCGCAGCTTGCTGGGTTTTGCGTTGTTCGCGCCATTCGCAGCGTTTCTGCTCGACCAGGGGCCGGCGACGATGGGCCTGGCGCTGCTGGCGGTGGTCAGCGCGCTCTTGAGCATGCAGCGGCTGGCCGACGAGGAGCACCGCACCGGCACGCCGGCGCTGCGCCTGCAATTGCGCAGCATCGGCAAGCTGGTCGCCATCGGTGTGCCGCTTGCGCTGGCTACCTTTTGGCTGCTGCCGCGGCTGAGTTCTCCGCTGTGGGGCGTGCCCGAGCGCGCGCTGTCGCGGCCCGGTCTGTCGGACAACATGTCGCCGGGCGAATGGATCGACCTGATGGCCGACGACAGCCCGGCGCTGCGCGTGCAGTTCACCGGCAAGGCACCGCCGCCGGAGCAACGCTACTGGCGCGGGCCGGTGATGTGGGACTTCGACGGGCGCACCTGGCAGCGCGCGCGCTGGACCGGTCGCGGCCAACCCGCCTCGGTCACGGCCGGGCCGCAGCGCTACCGCTACCGCCTGGACTACGAGCCCACCGACCGGCGCCAACTGGTGTCGCTGGATCTGCCCACGCAAGCGGTGGCCAACGCCGAGTTGTCGCCCGACTACGAACTGTTTGCGCAGCGGCCTCTGAGTGCGCTGACCCGCTGGGAACTGCAATCGGCACCACCGGCACGTTTCGACACCGACCTGCCCGACCAACTGCGCAAGCGTGCGCTGGCTCTGCCACCCGGTTTCAATCCACGTACGCTCACACTGGCAAGGCAGTGGCGCGCCGAAGCCGGCAACAACGACGATGCGGTGGTGCAACGCGCACTGCAGTGGATCACCCGCGAGTTCGCCTACACGCTGGATACGCCGCTACTCGGGCGCAACAGCGTCGACGAATTCCTGTTCCAGCAGAAAGCCGGTTTTTGCGAGCACTTCAGCTCCTCGTTCGTGGTGCTGATGCGCGCGGCCGGCATCCCGGCGCGCGTGGTCACCGGGTATGCCGGCGGCACCTACAACGGCTTCGGCAATTACTGGGTGGTGCGGCGCATGGATGCGCATGCCTGGACCGAAGTCTGGCTGGCCGACCGCGGCTGGGTGCGCGTGGACCCGACCGCCGCGGTGGCGCCGGAACGCATCTACGACACGCTGGAAGACCGCCTGCAGACCGGCGGCGGCAACAACTTCGCCCAGCTCGGCGTGTGGGCCAGCCTGGGCCAGGTCAGCGACCTGCTGCGGCGCGGCTGGAACGATCTGGTGCTGTCCTTCGATGCCGACCGCCAGCAACGGCTGCTGCAGCCTTTCGGTATCGATCGCCTGGACACCTCCCAGCTGGCTGCCATCTTTGGCGTGTTCGCCGTCAGCGCACTGGCGTGGATGGGCTGGCTGCTGGCGCGTGGCGAGCGTGAACGCGACCCACTGCTGCGCGCCTGGCATCGGCTCAGCCGCCGCTACGGCAAGCTTGGCCTGGCACGCGAACCCTACGAACCGGCCATCGC
This sequence comes from Xanthomonas sp. Leaf131, assembly GCF_001423495.1. Taxonomy (GTDB): domain Bacteria; phylum Pseudomonadota; class Gammaproteobacteria; order Xanthomonadales; family Xanthomonadaceae; genus Xanthomonas. The sequence goes on from NZ_LMOG01000001.1 coordinate 270,976, forward strand.
CTGGGCGCAACGTGTCGCCCGTTCACACCCGAATACGGCATTGTTGCCACTCAGCCAACGTTTCGCTGCCGCGCGATACGCTGGCGCTGATTCGGACAGCGCCTCACTCCTTAAAGATCTGCAGCAGCATCGCCCGCGAACCGGAGCTTCCTCATGAGTACCCGCTTTCTTCTTCCCATTGTCGCTGTGCTCGGGCTCGCCGCCTGCGCCACTGCGCCCAAGCCGCTGCAAGGCCAGTTCCCTACGGTCAGCCCGAGCGATTCCACCGCCAGCGCCCAGGTCGGCACGTCCGTGCGGTGGGGCGGCAAGATCATCCAGACGACGCCGAGCCAGGGTCAGACCTGCTTCGAACTGATCTCGCGTCCACTCAATGCCAGCGGGCGCCCGGATCGCAATGCCGTGGATGCCAGCGATGGCCGCTTCCTGGCGTGCCGTTCCGGCTTCTACGATCCGGCCGTATTCGAGCCGGGCCGCGAAGTGACCTTCATCGGCAAGATCGAAGGCTATGAAACCACCAAGATCGGCGAGTACGACTACAAGCTGCCCAAGGTGAATGCCGACGTGGTCTACCTGTGGCCGGTGGTGCGCGAGGTCGACGTGATACCGGCCTACCCCTATGGCCCGTGGGGCGATCCGTGGGGCCCGCGTTGGGGCGGCGGCTGGGGCTGGGGTGGCCGCGGTTGGTGGTAATCGGCTGCTGAGTGAGTGACACGCAAAAACGCCGCTCGCAGGGAGTGGCGTTTTTGTTTGTGTGCTCTGGCTGGTCGATCAGGCCGCCATACGCTCGCGCGCTTGATCGAGCAACAACGTCAAGGCGTACCGAAACGCCCCAACGGCGCGCCGGCCAGCAGATGCAGATGGATATGGAACACCGTCTGGCCGGCATGCTCGCGGCAGTTCATCACGATGCGATAGCCGTCCTGCGCCAGTCCCTGTTCGCGCGCGTACGACGCCGCAGCAAGTGCGAGCTTGCCAACCAGCAGCGCCTGCTCGGGCGGCACATCGTCCAGGGTGGGAATGGCGTGCCGTTTGGGAATGAACAGCACATGCACCGGCGCCTGCGGTGCGATGTCCTGAAAGCCCAGCACCTCGTCGTCTTCATAGACGATGTTGGCGGGGATTTCGCGACGAATGATCTTGCCGAAGAGGGTGTCGGTCATGGGCGGGGAATCGGGAATCGAGAATAGGGAATCGCAAGAGCTTACCGCGCCCGTCATCGCTTTCGCTTCTCCGATTCCCGATTCCTCAATCCCGATTCCCGGCGCTCAAAGCACCTCACTGCGGGTGCCAAAGGCATGCGACAAGGTGCCGCGATCCACATATTCCAGCTCGCCGCCTAGCGGCATGCCTTGCGCGAGCCGGCTCGGGCGCACTGCGTGCTGGCGCGCCAGCTGCGCCAGGTAATGCGCGGTCGCTTCGCCTTCCACCGTGGCATTGGTGGCGATGATCATTTCGGTGACCTCACCGGCGGCCAGACGCTCGCCAAGCCGGTCCAGCCCCAACTCGCGCGGGCCGATGCCATCCAGCGGCGACAAGCGCCCCTGCAGAATGAAGTACAGCCCGCGATACCCGGTTGCGTGCTCGATCGCCAGGCGATCGGCGGGCGATTCGACCACGCACAGCTGTTGCCGGTCGCGACTGGCGCTGGCACAGATCGCACAGATTTCAGATTCGGTGAAGTCGCGGCACTGCGCGCAATGGCCGACCTTCTCCACCGCATTGGCTAGCGCCGCAGCCAGGCGACGCCCACCCTCGCGCTCGCGTTCGAGCACGTGGTAGGCCATGCGCTGCGCCGATTTCTGGCCCACACCCGGCAACACCCGGAAGGCCTCGATCAGTTGTTCGAGAAGAGATGACATTAGGTCGGGAATCGGAAATAGGGAGTGGGGAATCGCAAAGGCGAAGACGATCTGGCTCTTACGATTCCCGATTCCCCACTCCCGATTCCCAGCCTCTCAGAACGGCAACTTCATCCCCGGCGGCAGCTGCATGCCGGCGGTGGCCGAGCCCATCCGGTCCTTGGACTCGGCGTCGATCTTGTTGGAGGCATCGTTGAAGGCGGCGGCGATCAGATCCTCGGCCATTTCCTGGTCGGAGAGGATGCTCGGATCGATCCGTACCTTGCGGCACTCCTTGGCGCCGGTCAGCGTCACGCTGACCATGCCGCCGCCGGCAGTGCCGGTGACTTCCAGCTTGGCCAGTTCTTCCTGGGCGCGCTGCAGGTTTTCCTGCATTTTCTGCGCCTGCTGCATCAATTGGGCAATGTTCCCACGCATGTATCGTTACTCGTCGTAAGGGCGGATGGAATCGGGAACCACCCGCGCGCCTTGCTGCTGAATCAGCTGCTGCACATTCGGGTCGTTCATGAACGCTGTTTCGGCCGCGCTCTGGCGCTCGCCTTTCTGGCGATTGGCGCGCTCGTGCAAGGTCTCGACGTCGGCGCTACCGGTCTCGATGACGATGCGCGGCGTCTCACCCAACACCGGCGCAAGCGCCTGCGCGAGGTTGGCGATGGAACGCTCGGAATTCAGATATTCGAAGCCCGGCGCCAGCGCCAGACGCAGCACGCCGTCGCGATGGCCGATGAAGGCAGCATTGGCGGCGAGCTGTCGCGAGGGGCCATTCAAGCCACTGCGCGTGACCAGCTCCAGCCACTGCTCGGCGTCGGCGATATGGCCGTCGTCGAGCAGCACAGATGAATCGGATGTTGGCGCTGCTGCGGATACAGCAGTCGCGGAGGGGGTCGCCACAGCCGGCGTTGCATCCGCGGCGAGCGCCGGTGCAACAGCGGCCACCGGATGCGCAACTGCCGCTTCGGGCGCAACCGCGACAGGTTGTGGCGCCACAACTACTGCCGGAGCTGCCATTGCGGCTTCCGGCGCGGACACAGCGGGCGACGCGGAGACGGGCGCAGATTTCGCACGCACAGGTGCATCGTCCATCGCCCAGGGCGGTGTGTCGTCGTTGCGCGCGGGGACCCCGGACGGAGCGGCATCCGCAGATGCCGCCGGAGCAGGAAGGACGACAACCGGTGCAGGCGATGCAGCGACCACTGCAGCTGCGGAAGCCGTCGGCACTGGACGCGCCACGTCCGCCGCAACTAGCGCCGGAGTCGCTGCGATCACCTCGGCCTGCGTCGCCGCCGCAGCAGCAGGCGCAGCCGCCACTGGCGCAGCAGCTTGCGGTGCAGCAGCCTGCACACCAGCCGCTACCGAACGCGTACCGCTAACGGCATTCGCACCGCGGCCATCATCAGCGCCGCCAGCCGGCACCGCCGCAGCGGGACGGAAGGCCAGCATGCGTAGCACCGCCATCTCGAAACCGGCGCGCGGGCTCGGCGCCAGATACAGATCGCGACGCCCGTTGAGCGCCATCTGGTACCACAGCTGCACCACTTCGGGCCGTAGCTGCGCGGAAAAACCGCTAGGGTCGATGCCATCGCCAACAAACGCCACCGACGGCACCAATTGCTGCACCTGGATGCGGTGCAAGGCCTCGGCCAGGGCCTCCAGCACGCCGCTCCAGTCGGGCGAGAATTCGGCCAAGGCCGCGACCACCTGCAACAGACGCGCGCCGTCACCGTCGGCCAGCGACTGCAGCATCGCGCCAACCTGGGTGCGATCGACCGTGCCGAGCATGGTGCGCACCACGTCCTCGCGCAGCGCGCCGCCGGCATAGGCGATGGCTTGATCGAGCAGCGACAACCCATCGCGCAACGAACCGTCGGCGGCCTTGGACAGCTGCACGATCGCCGACGGATCCGACTCGATCTGCTCGGCGGCCAGGATCCGGGTCATCTGGCCCTGGATCTGATCTTCGTCCAGCCGCTTGAGGTTGAACTGCAGGCAACGCGAGAGCACTGTCACCGGCAGCTTCTGCGGGTCGGTGGTGGCCAGCAGGAACTTCACATGCTCCGGCGGCTCTTCCAGCGTCTTCAGCAGCGCGTTGAACGCAGCCTTGGACAGCATGTGCACTTCGTCGATCAGATAGACCTTGAACTTGCCGCGCGATGGCATGTACTGCGCGTTCTCGATCACCTCGCGCACATCGTCCACGCCGGTGTTGGACGCGGCGTCGATCTCCAGCAGGTCGATATAGCGGCCGGCATCGATATCCAGGCAGGCCGGGCACGTGCCGCACGGATCGGCACTGGTGCCGGTCTCGCAGTTCAGCGATTTGGCGAAAATGCGCGCAATCGTGGTCTTGCCCACGCCGCGGGTGCCGGTGAACAGGAACGCGTGGTGCACACGCCCACTGTCGAGCGCGTTACTGAGCGCGCGAACCACGTGTTCCTGGCCTACGAGTTCGGCAAAACGCTTCGGGCGCCACTTGCGGGCGAGAACGAGATAAGACATCGGGCAACCAGCTTCCTCTGAGCCGATATTGTGCCACGCCGCGCGGAGTTGCTCGTTCAGCGGCAATGGCGTCCGGCCGTCGTCACGGACCCGGCGCCGCCCGGCAAGCGCTTTTGCTTACCCCAAGGACCTGCACTGGCGGCATGCTCCCGATCGCAGAGATCGTTTGCCTTGTTAACGGCGCCCGCGGCGGCTAGAATCCCGCTCCTGCCGACGACCTGGTCGCACGGCAGGTACGGAGAGGTGTCCGAGTGGTTGAAGGAGCACGCCTGGAAAGTGTGTAAGCGTCTAAACCGCGCTTCGGGGGTTCGAATCCCCCTCTCTCCGCCAGTTTCATGATTTGCGTGATGGCACCATCGCTGCAGATCCAGGGCCATGCCAATGGTCCACGTCTTATGGTGGCCCCGTCGGTCCCTCGCGACGCTAGATCGAAAATCCCGCCAGGGCCGGAAGGCAGCAACGGTATCGATTGATGCGGGCGCCGAGGTCAGCCGGCGGGGACACCACCCCAACTGCTCAAACAGCCGCGACTGCGGCTATGTGTGCTGCATGTCGATCCCGCACCGCCTGGCACGCGCAGGATTCGCCGCAGGGATCGATGCGCAGGTACGCAGTGATGCGCGTCCTGCTGGTCCGCCTATTGTTGCGATTCGGGATGCAGCCAGCCTGCATCGCCTTCAAGGTAATGCTCGTGCTTCCAGATCGGCACGCGCGCCTTGACCTCGTCGATGATGAAGCGACAGGCATCGAACGCCGCCCCACGGTGCGCGGCGCTGACGCCCACCCACACCGCCATGTCGCCGATGCGCAGCTCGCCTACGCGGTGCACGCAGTGCGCCTGCACGATGGCGAAGCGCGTCATCGCCTCGTCGAGCACGCGCTGGCCTTCGGCTTGCGCAAGCGCGGCATAGGCTTCGTAGCGCAACCCGGCCACGCCGCGGCCTTCGTTATGGTTGCGCACCCAGCCTTCGAAACTGGCAAACGCACCGGCGTGCGGATGCTCCATCGCTGCGCGCAAGGCATCGATCGGCAAAGGCACCTCGGACAGCGCAAAACTGGTTGTTGTCTGCTCGCTCACGCTCAACCTCCCGACACCGGCGGAATGAAGACCACTTCGCTGCCATCGCGCACACCATCCTCCCAACGCGCGAAAGCGCCATCCACCGCCACGCGCAGTTGTGCCGGCGTCCAGAGCAGGCCATGGCGTGCATCGAGTTCGGCATACAGGCCACGCAAATCCTGCGCGCCCGATTGCACCTGCTCGCTCGCAATCCCTGCTGCCTCACGCAAACTGGCGAAGTACAGCACCGTCACCGTGGCACTCATCGCGCCGCTCCGATGTCGCGTTTGCCGCCGCGCTTGGACACCAGTTTGGTGGGGCCGATGCGCATTGCATGCGACAACGCCTTGCACATGTCATAGACCGTCAAGGCGGCCACGCTGGCACCGGTGAGCGCTTCCATTTCCACACCGGTGCGATGCACGCAGCGCACCGTGCAGCGGATGTCGAGCACTTGTTCGCCAGCCCAGTCGATCTCGAAGCGACATGCATCGATCGGCAGCGGATGGCAGAACGGAATCAATTCGTGCGTGCGCTTGACCGCCATCGTGCCGGCGATCACTGCGGTCTCCACGATGCCGCCCTTGGCGCTGCGCAAGCCGTTGGCGCGCAACTGCGCAGCCACGGCTGCGGGAAATCGCACGCGACTTTCGGCGGTGGCACTGCGTGCGGTGACCGCCTTGTCCGAGACATCCACCATGGTGGGCAGCCCGGCGTCATCCAGGTGGGTCAAGCGTGCGGAACGAGGTTTTGCAGGCATGGGAAACGACACGGTGACAGACGCTCAGGATGCGTCATTTTCGGTGAAAGCGGTGCCTTGATGAAACAGCAACCGCCAGCCATTGCCATCGGCGCGCCACAACGAACTGCGCAACGCATGCCGCTCGACCCCGCCACGGCGGTCGAGCGAGCGATAACGCAGCTGCGCCAGATGCGGTACCAGCAGCACACATTCAAAGCCGTCGGCCCGGTAATCGACCAACGCCTCGTCAGCCATCAATGCTGCGATGACATCGCCTCGCGTGTAGCGTCGTCCGGACGCACCGAATTCCACGAACTCCGGATCGAGCAGCTCCTCCAGGGCCTGCACGGAGCTACGCACTTGCGGATCGAGCAAACGCAGCTCCAGCGCGCGCAGCCGCGTCAGGAGCGAGGTTTCGCTCACCCGCCGATCAGAAACATCTCGACCGGCTTGCCACGCCGCGGTGTCGAGGCGCGCACCTCGCTGTAGCGATCGCCACGTACGCTCCAACGTGCGCGCAGATGCTCGGACAATCCATGCTCGCCCTCGGCCAAGGCCGGTTTGAGGTCGTGTCCCTGGCTGGCGAACAGGCAGGTGTACAACTGCCCATCGGCAGAGACCCGCGCGCGCTGGCAATCGCCACAGAACGGCACACTGACCGAACTGACGAAGCCCACCTCGCCCGCGCCGTCAGCGAAGGCATGCCGTTGCGCGACTTCGCCGGTGTAATTGGCATCCAGCGGCGCCAGTGACCAGCGCGCGTGGATGCGCGCGTGCAGTTGTGCGGAGGTCACCACCGCGTCCGGCGTCCAACCGTTACAGCTGCCTACATCCATGAATTCGATGAAGCGCAGCACGTGCCCGGTGCCGCGGAAATGTTCCACCAACGGCAGCACCTGATCTTCGTTGACGCCCCGCTGCACCACGCAATTGATCTTCAACCGCTGAAAGCCGGCCTGCTCGGCGGCAGCAATGCCGGCCAGCACCTGCGCGATGTCGCCACGGTCGCCACTCATGCGCCTGAACAGCTCCGGGTCCAGGGCATCCATGCTCACGGTGATCCGGCGCAGCCCGGCTTGGCGCAGCGCCGCCGCCTGACGCGCGAGCAAGGTGCCATTGGTGGTCAGCGCCAAATCCTCGATGCCGTCGATTGCGGTCAGTCGCGCAATCAGGCTCGGCAAATCGCGGCGCAGCAGCGGTTCGCCGCCGGTCAGACGCACCTTGGTGACGCCCACCGAGACGAACGCACGCACCAACGTTTCCAGCTGATCGAAGTTCAACCGTTGCTGTGCATCGAAGCCGTAATCGTCCGGCACGCGATCGGCTGGCATGCAGTAGCCGCAGCGGAAGTTGCAGGCCTCGATGACCGACAGGCGCAGATCGCGCAGCGGCCGGCCGTAGCGGTCCTGCATGGGCGCGGCAGTCGGATTCGGCAGTAGCAAGGCGCCCATCAGGCCACCGTGGCGGCGGTCGGCTCCGCCAGCGCCAGATAATGACCAGGCACAGCCACGCGATGGCCGCGTGCGCGTAGCACGTCGCCGTCGGCGTCGCTGGCGTAGTGGTACAGCAGCATGCGGCTCAGCAGGTCCTGCGGGTATTCCCGCTCCAGATCGTCCACGCCAGTATGCGACGGGTTGCCGTGAACGCCGCAGTCATGCGCGATGAGCTCGCCGTCATCGGCATAGCGGGCCAGCATTTCCGGGATTGGCCGAGTATCGCCGCTCCAGACCAGCGCCCCCTTCAACCGCAGCCCGTAGGCGGTCTCCGGCCAATGGTGGCGCACCGGGAACACCTCCAGCCGCACGCCGTCGTGCCAGAACGCATCGCCCACCGGCACCAGCTGAAACGCGTCCCAGAAGTTGGCGCCGCCCTCGGCCAGCACATTCGGGTAGTCGGCGATCCGCCGCTGCAGCAATGGCACCACCGGCGCGGGCACGTACAGGCGGGTGCACCCACGGCGTTCGGAGAAATAGCTATCGACGAATAGCCGCTCCAGCCCGCCGACATGGTCCAGATGCACGTGGGTGATGAAGATCGCCTGCGGCAACTGGCCGTAATGGGCCTGGTAGGCAGTCAGCCCCTCGCTGCCGCAATCGATGGTCAGCCACGGCGCGCCGGCACGCTCGAGCGTGGCCATCGGCGAGCCAAGCGCCACCGCCGACGCATTGCCGACCCCCTGCACACGCAACGCCCAGTTCATCAGTAGCCCCGGCCCCAGGCCAGTTCGTAAGCGCGATGCAGGCGCTCGTAATCCTTGTCGACCTCTTCGCGGCTGCGATTGCCGCGCAACTTCACCAGCGAGCGATGCAGACGTTTCAGATTGCGCTCGCGCCAGCGCGTGGCCGGAATGCGCAACACGCCACGGTCGAAATCGATCAACCAACCATGCCCACCAGCGTCGAACAGAATGTTGTGCGCATTGAGATCGGCATGATCCAGGCCGGCGCGATGAAAGCGCGCGATCAGCCTGCCGGTCTCTTCCCACGGCGCACCGCGCCCGGCGACCTGCGCGTGATCGGCCAGCGAGCGCACGTTTTCAAGGCGCTCCATCAATAGCGCAGCGCGATAGCCCAGGCCTTCGCGCAGATAGCAGGCGGCCAACGGGCGCGGCACCGGCAACTTGCGCCGGAGCAGTTCGCGCATCAGCCGGAACTCGGCAAAGCTGCGCGTGCGGCCTGCACCTTTCCAAAGATAGCGGTCGCGGCTCACGCGGGCCGCCATGCCACCACGCAGGTACTGGCGCAACACGCTGTGGCCGAACGGCGCGTCCACGAACCACGCGCCGCCACGGCCGCCTTCATCGACCGGCCGCGCCCTGTCGCCCCAGTGTTGCGGCGAAAACAGCGTGGCATCGGCTTGCCGCAGCCGTTCGCGGTCGAACAGAATGGCGCCATAGCCGCGGCCTTCGCGGTACGGCGTCAGCGCTTCAGTGGCGTCGAAAGAAACCATCTATCGAGTCTAACAACACCATGGCTTCTACGCCCGCTTCGTTATGCCTGCTGCGCCTGTCCGCCCTGGGGGACGTCACCCACGTGGTGCCGCTGGTGCGTACGTTGCAGGCGGGCTTTCCGGCCAGCCAACTGCATTGGATCATCGACAAGGCCGGGCTGAAGTTGCTCGACGGCCTGCCCGGCGTGCACTTTCATGCCTACGACAAGCGCACTGGCGTGGCCGGCATGCGCGCGCTGCGCCAGTCGCTGGCACCGCTGGGCCGCTTCGATGCCTTGCTGCAGATGCAGGTGGCCTTCCGCGCGAATGTGCTGTCTGCGTTCGTGCCGGCACGGCGCCGCATCGGCTATGACCGCAGCCGCTCCAAGGACCTGCACGGCCTGTTCGTCAACGAACGCATTGCCGACCGCCCCGGCATCCACGTGCTTGACGCCATCGGCAGCTTCGCCGAACCGCTGGGCCTGAGCCAGACCCAGGTGCGCTGGGATCTCCCGGTACCGGACGCTGCGCACAGCTGGGCACGCGCGCAGTGGGAGGACGACGGGCGCCCGGTGCTGATGATTTCGCCCTGCTCCAGCCACGCGCGCCGCAACTGGTATCCCGACCGCCATGCCGCCCTGGCCGACCATGCCGCCGCGCAAGGTTGGCGAATCGTGCTGTGCGGTGGCCGCAGCGAGCTGGAACGCAGCACCGCCGATGCCATCGTCGCGGCCGCGCGCACGCCGGTGCTGGACCTGGTCGGCAAGGACACGCTCAAGCAGCTCCCCGCCCTGCTCGCCCGCGCCGATCTGGTGGTCACACCGGATTCGGGTCCGATGCACATCGCCAACGCGATGGGCACCAAGGTGCTCGGACTGCATGCGGCCAGTAATCCGCTGCGCAGTGGCCCGTATTCGGATGTGCGTTATTGCGTGGACCGTTACGACGGGGCCGCCCGCAAACACCTGGGCAAGCCGGCCGACCAGTTGAAGTGGGGCACCAAGATCGAATTCGACGAGGTGATGTCGCTGATCACCGTGGACGATGCGATCGCCGCTTTTGAGCGTTATCGCGCTGATCACCCGCGCTAAGCAGCGGTGATGGATCGTTGCTCGAACAGGCGTTCAATCGCTTAAGCAAGCGGCGCGTAATGCGCCGTTGCTCGGCTGCCTAGGAGCAGCGCAAAACATTAGCGCTCAGACACCGGTGGCGCGATAGTCCTGATACGACTTCTCTTCTACATACGACGACCCCAGCGCCAGGTTGATCTCTTTCTTGATGCGCGCGCGCTCGTCGTTTTCGATATAGACGCTACGTGCCAACTGCACGAATGCATCGTCGAAGGCCTGCGCCTGTTCTTTCAGACGGATATCGTCTTCGATCACCCACAGCCGCTCGTTGACCGCCTTGAGCGCGGCGCGCAGACGCACGATGTCGTGGCCGGCGGCCGGATGCGCCATCCAGCTGAGTTCCAGCGCAGACAGCTCGTTGCGCACATTGGTCAGCTTGACAGGGTCACTCATGCGCTCGGACTTGATCTGCAGGATCGCAATCTTGTCGAGCAACTCACCAAAGGACACCGGCACCAGGATCTCGGACATGTCATGCCTCCAACGATTAGCAAAGGTGGAAGTGTAGGCATCGCACCAGCTGGCTGCGACCCATAAACAAAAGCCCCCTTGCGGGGGCTGATGCGAATCTGGCGGAGAGGGGGGGATTCACTCGGCACTACGTGCCTTCGCCCTGCGAGCGGCTTCGCCGTGCAGACAGCTGCGCTGTCTGTCGAACCCGGGGCTTCTCACCCCCCAATGACGCCGGCGAAACTCACGCGGCACTGGCACAGCTACTCGCCTCAATCTGGCGGAGAGGGGGGGATTCGAACCCCCGAGGCGCTATAAACGCCTGCCTGATTTCGAGTCAGGTACATTCAACCGCTCTGCCACCTCTCCAGATGGTCCCCGGTGTCCCGGGGCCGTGAATCATACGGGCACAGGCGCCAAGCCACAAGCGGGCCGGGCCAGATCTACACATGCCAGCATCTGGCCTGGCGTGAACCCGCACTGCGGCACCCGCGAGCAGTCTGTTGCTGCTGGCCGGCCGGGCCGCGATGATGGTGGCGCATCTTCCTTCTGGCGACCCGGCCCCATGCTCGAATTCGGACACCTCACCCACGTCGGCCTGCGTCGCGACCTCAACGAGGACACGTACTACGGCGACAGCGAGCTGGGGTTGTGGCTGGTCGCCGATGGCATGGGTGGGCATGCCTGCGGCGAAGTGGCCAGCGCGCTGGCGCGCGAAACCATCGTGCGCGAAGTGCGCGCCGGCACCCCGCTGGCGCAGGCGGTGCGTATCGCCGACGAAGAAATCATCAAGACCTCGCGCCGCTGCAACGACACCTTGCCGATGGGCACCACCGTGGTCGCCGCGCGCGTGCTGGGGCAGCGCTTCGAAGTGGCCTGGGTCGGCGACAGCCGCGCCTATCTGTGGCGCGACGGCCGGCTGGCGCAGCTCAGCCAGGACCATAGTTATGTGCAGGAGCTGATCGCGCAGGGCACGCTCACCAGCGAGCAGGCGCGCGCGCATCCGCATCGCAATGTGGTGACCCAGGCGTTGGGCGTGACCGATCCGGCCCACCTCAATGTCGCCACCATGCAGGGCGAACTCAAATCCGGCATGCAGCTGCTGCTGTGCAGCGACGGCCTGACCGAAGAAATCGACGACGCCACCATCGCCGCGACCTTGTCGCAGGCCGATTGCAGCGCGCAGGAATGTGTCGAATGCCTGGTCGCCGCCGCACTGGATGGCGGCGGCTCGGACAACATCACCGCGATTTTGGTGCGTAGCTACTAACCGGCAGCGGCAACCTCTTCGACCGGCGCATCCCACAGCGCCCGCCCTGCCTTTTTGCGCAACTGCCCCAGGCGCGCATCGTGCGCCTGCACTTCGGAGGCCGTCACCACCACGCGCGGGCGCGGCAACAGCAGCGCCGGGTCGAACGCGATCATGCCGCCACCATGCTCGGCGTTCTGGCTGGCATCGGCGCTGGCAAAGCCGATTTCTTCCTGGCCCGAGGTCAGCGCGATATACACATCGGCCAGGATCTGCGCATCGAGCAGCGCGCCGTGCAACTGGCGATGCGAATTATCCACGCCCAAGCGCTTGCACAAGGCGTCCAGGGAATTGCGCTGCCCCGGATAACGCTCGCGCGCCATCATCAAGGTATCCACCACGGTGGCGCGCTCGACGATGCGGCCGTAGTTGTCACCCAGCAGCGACAGTTCGTTGTCCAGGAAGCCCAGGTCGAACGCGGCGTTGTGGATGATCAACTCCGCGCCATCGATATAGGCCAGGAACTCCTCGACCACATCGGCGAACAGCGGCTTGTCGGCCAGGAACTCCAGGGTCAACCCGGTCACTTCCTGCGCGCCGGGTTCGAAGTCGCAATCCGGCTTCAGATAGCGATGGAAGTTGTTGCCGCTGGGGCGCCGTTCCAGCAGCTCCACCGCACCGATTTCGACGACGCGGTTGCCCTTGCGCCATTCCAGGCCGGTGGTTTCGGTATCGAGAATGATCTGACGCATGAATCCTCTTGCTTGTTGCTTACGATGTTGCGATGCCAGCGCGCTGGGCGATGGCTTGATCGCGGGCAAGCACGTCGACACGCTCGTTGTCCGGGTCGCCATTGTGGCCTTTCACCCAACGCCAATCGATGCTGTGACGCTGCGTGGCCGCGTGCAGCCGCTCCCACAGTTCACGATTCTTGACAGGGTCGCCGCCAGCGGTTTTCCAACCGCGCCGCACCCAGCCGGACATCCACTCGGTGATGCCCTGGCGCACGTATTGCGAATCGGTATGCAGCACGATCTGGCACGGCTCGGTGAGCGTTTCCAGCGCCATGATCGCCGCCATCAACTCCATGCGGTTATTGGTGGACGTGGCTTCGCCGCCGGCCAGTTCCTTCTCGCGACCGTTGTAACGCAGCAGGGCCGCCCAACCGCCCGGCCCGGGATTGCCGAGGCAGGAGCCATCGGTATGCACTTCAATTGATTTCATCAGCTTCTTTAATGATTGGAAAAGTCAGATCGTGGCCACGGGTTGCGGCCAGCGCGCGGGCATCGCGATCGGCGTCGGGCCGATCGGGGCAGCGGCGCGCTTTTCCACCTCGAGTAAATACACCGCGCGCCAGGGAGCGCGGTCAGGGGCGGAGGCGCCGCTCCCGGTGCGCCAGATCGGCCCCAGATAACGCTCCGTGTCCACGCACTGCAGGCCGGCGCGCTGCGCCAACAGCCGCCAACGATCCGGGCGCAAGGCCACCGGCCCACGTCGTGCCCACCGAAAGCGGTAGGGGCTCATCGGATTGAGCGTGAACAGCCACAGCCGGCCGCCGGGCATCAGCAGCCGTTCGCATTCGGCCAGGAAGTCCGCCGCACCGCCAACCACTGCATGCTGCACCACGATGGCCTGCAGGCTCTCGTCCGGCAATGGAAACGGCATTGCGCAACGGGCATCGCCGGCAAAACGCCCGGCACTGCGATGCAGTCGCAAACCACGCCCCTGCAACGCCTCGCGCGGCGGCAACTCGGGCGTTGGCGTCAGCCACAGCCAGGGCTGCGACGGCCGCGTCTGCAGCGCCGCCAACGCCAATTGGCGTTCCAGCTGAAGCAGGCTGCGCCCCGTGCCTGTTTCAAACCAGGATGAGACGCCAGCTTGACGGGAGAAGGGCGTGGCAGGCATGGTCCCAATTCTATGCGACTGACCGCCCTGCCCGCATTCGAAGACAACTACATCTGGGCGCTGGTCGCAGCGGATGGCCGCGCAGTCATCGTCGACCCCGGTCAGGCCGAGCCGGTTCTGGCCGCCGCGCAGCGCGGGGAACTCATCCCCAGTGCCATCCTGCTCACCCATCACCATGCCGACCACCTCGGCGGCGTGGCGGAACTGCAGCAACGCTGGCCGGCGCTGGAATTGTTCGGCCCAGCCGATGAGCGCATCCCCGCCGACGCTCATAAAGTCGCTCAAGGCGAACGCTTGAGCCTGCTCGGCTGTGACTTCGACGTGCTCGAAGTCCCCGGTCACACCCGCAGCCACATCGCCTTCGTCACTGACGGGCATCTGTTCAGCGGTGATACCCTGTTCAGCCTAGGCTGTGGGCGGATGTTCGAAGGTACTGCTCCTCAGATGTTCGACTCGTTGCAGCGCCTGGCCTCCCTGCCCGGCGAAACGCTTGTGTGTTGCGGCCACGAATACACGTTGGCCAACGCGGCCTTCGCGCTGCACGTCGATCCAACCAACGCTGCCTTGCAGCGCCGTCAACAGGAAGCCCAGGCCATGCGTCAAGCAGCCCGTCCTACCCTGCCGATTTCGCTCAAGAGTGAACTGGCCACCAATCCGTTCTTACGGACCAGCAGTCCCGAGATTCGCGCCGCAGTTGCACCGCGCGTGTCCGGCGCACTTTCCTCCGATGTAGATGTTTTCGCCGAACTTAGGCGCTGGAAAGACGAATTTCGCGCATGAGGCGCCTGCTTTTGGCAGTGCTGGCCGCATCGGCGGTTATTGCACCCGCAGCCGCATCGTCCAACGACGCAAGCCGCCCCCAACCCGCAGAGAGCCCCATCACCCAGGCCGCCGCACCCGAGGTGCGCAACGGCCGGGAGATTTTTTCGTCATTTCTGGACGGACGCGCGGACCCCGGCTGCGACAGCGAACATAGCGACACCCGCTGGGAGCAACACTTCTCGCGCGCGCCGGCCCGCCTGGCTGACGATGCGCAGGACGTCCTGCCGCTGTTCGGCTACGTCGTAGACGAGCTGCGCAAGGCCGATATGCCGACCGAATTCGCGCTGATTCCGTTTGTGGAAAGTGGCTACCGTCCCGGCGCGCGCAACGGCAGCGGTCCGGCTGGCCTCTGGCAATTCATCGCCACCACTGCGCGCAACCACCAGGTGCCGGTCGGCGCACAGTACGACGGCCGCCTCTCGGCAGTGGACTCCACCACCGCTGCAGTGCGCTATCTCAAGACGCTTTACGGCATGTTCGGCGGCGATTGGCGGCTGGCGCTGATGGCCTACAACGCTGGCGAATATCGCGTGCTGCAGGCCATGCGCACGGCTGGCATGAATGCGCAGAATGCACGTCCGTCCGAGCTGCCCGGCATGTCCAAGGTCACCTACGAGTACGTGGAAAAGTTGCACGCGCTTGCCTGCGTGCTCGACCACGCGCAACAGCAGGGCAACTTGCTGACCTCGCTCGACCGCCCGGTTCCGGTATTGACCGAGCATGCATTGCCGGCCGGCACCAGCCTCAATACCTGGGCCGGACAGCGCGCCATCGAGCCGCAACTGCTGGCCCGCCTCAATCCGGCACTGGCCAGCGCACGTGCCGCCCCGCGGGGTGTACATGTGCTGGCCCCGGTTGCGCCAGCGCAGCCAGGCTCGGCCAGCGCTGTGGTCACATCCGCTGATGTGGGCAGGATCGCCCAAACCAACGATGCCGCGCCAACGGTGGTCGCCACCACTGCCAAGAGATCGAATTCTCAGTCGCGTACGCATACGGTACGCAACGGCGAATCGGCCTGGGCCATCGCACGCCGCTATGGCGTGACTGTCGCGACGCTGCTCGCCAGCAATGGCCTGGACAAGCGCGCGGTGCTGAAGCCAGGCATGGTGCTGTCGTTCGACGACACCCCCTGACTGCGCGTTGCGGCCGACACCGGTCGCAGCGTTGCCATCACCAGTGCTTTTTGCAGGATTACGTTAGCTGGCTAAACCCACGCGCATCGGTCCGACGAGAACGCGTGCTGCGCGACATTGCGCGCCTGATCGCTCAAGCCGATCGTTCGCGTACCATCGATCGAGCGTTGAACCAGGACGGCATCGAAGATGACTGACCCGGGATCAGCCAACAGCCTGGATTTAGCCCAAGTGCTTTTTCCTGCACCCTGGGCGCCTTTAAACAAAGACAAACGATAAGGCTTTGGTGCCCGCAACAGTGCGGCCGAGAGAGCTTGGCGAGCCTTCTTCCAGGTCAGCGTATTCAGCTCCACATCAATCCCGCCTCTGCTCCGTTTGGAGGAAATGGTCAGGATCGATGTGCATGAGAACGCCCTGCAGGAAGAACGTGGACGTGGCAGCTGGAATCGGCGCTGGTGGAGCATTATTTTAAGCACGTGTCTGGTGATATCCGACCAAGCGGTGGAAGCCGACGTCTTGCGCGACAGCAGCCGAGGCGTGGCGTTCAGACGGTCGGTCAGTCATTGCCAAGCTGCCACCGCACCAAAGAAAAAGCCCGGTCACCCGGGCTTTTTCATCTTCACCAGCCGAGAAAACGCGTTACAGCTGCGCTTCTTCGATCTGGACCTTGTAACGCTTGCGCATTTCCTTGACGTACGCCTGCGCCGCGTTGTTGCCGTCGATCTGGCTCAACTGCTCGCGCAGCATGGTCTGCTGCTCGGCCGGCATCTGCTTCAGATCGCCCGGCGTGGCCTTGGTGATGACGAAGACCGCAAAGCGCCCGCCATCCAGCTCCACCTTGCCCACCGACGGCTTGCCGTCGGTCGGGCGCGGCGCGCTGAAGATCGCGCGGTTTGCCGCCGGCGTGGGGATCGGCGCAGTACGCGGCAGGCCCGGAATCGGCTGCACCTGCAGCTTCTCGCTGGCTGCCAGCGCCTGCAACGTTTCACCCTTCTGCACGCGCGTCAACAGGGCATCGGCCGCAGCCGCGGCAGCCTTCTCGGTGCGGTCCGCATGGATCGCTGCGATCACCTTGTCGCGCACCTTGTCCAACGGCAGCGCCTGCTCGGCGCTGTGATTGGTCACGCGCAACACCACGCTGTGATTCGGCGCAATGGTGATCGGATCGCTCACCGTACCGTCCTGCACCAGCGTCTCGGAGAATGCCGAACGCAGCACCGCAGGATTTGCAGCGATACCGCTGGCATCGGCACGCGAGAACGGCCCCAGCGTCTGCACCGGCAGACCGACCTGCTTGGCGGCCGGCTCCAATGCGGTGGGATTCTTGTAAACCTGATCCACCAACTTGCCGCTCACGTCGGCAAAGGTCTTGTCGGCATCGGCCTTGAGCTGCTCGGCAGCGAGTTGATCGCGCACCTGCTCGAACGCCTTGCCCTGGCCACCCTTGACTTCGCGCAGCTGGATCACGTGATAGCCGAACTCGCTCTTGATCGGGCCGACCACCTCGCCTGCCTTCATCGCAAACAATGCGTCTTCGAACGGCTTGACCATCGTGCCCTTCTCGACCCAGCCCAGATCGCCGCCGGCACCCTTGGAGCCGGGATCCTGCGAATTGGCTTTCGCCAAGGCGGCGAAATCGGCACCAGGCTGCTTGGCCTCCGCAGCGAGCTTGGCGGCTTTTTCTTCGGCGGCCTTCTGCGCAGCGGGGTCGCTACCCGCGCTGATCAGGATATGCGAGGCAAGACGCTGATCTGGCTCGACAAAGCGGCCCTTCTCTTCTTCGTAGCGCTTGCGCAGGGTTGCTTCGTCGGCTGCGGTTGCCGCCGGCAACTTGGCCGCGTTGAGCTCGACATACTCGATCGTCACCGTCTCCGGCTGACGGAAATCCTGCGCATGCCCGTCGTACCACTGCTTGATCTGCGCATCGCTGACCGGCGCGGTGTCTGCGGCCGGCGGAGGCAACATCGCCAACTCCACGTCGCGCGTTTCGCCCATCAGCTTGAGCAGACGCTCGAACTCGGCCTTGGTCGCAAAGCCAGACTCGGCCACGGCCTGCGGAATCACCGACTGCTGCAAGCTGTCGCGCACCAACGCATCGAACTGCGCCGGCGTACGCGGCGGCGTGCCTTGTGCGAGTGCGGCGCGGTATTGATCGGGGCTGAATTTGCCATCGACCTGGAACGCCTGAATGCCGGTGATGTAATCGCGCACCGTCGCATCGCCGATCACGATGCCGGCATCTTCGGCACCCAGACGGACCACTTGCTCGTCGACCAATTGATCGAGTACCTGCAGCTTGTTTTCGCGGGATTCGAACGTGCGCGGGTCGAAGTTCTCGCCCTGACGCTGCCGCTCCTGCATGCGCGCCTGCTCGAAGCGCGCGCGGAAATCCTGCGTACTGATTTCGTGGTGCTGCCACAGCAGCGAGACCGGCCACCAGGAAGGTGCCGACTTCCACCATGTGGGCGGCGCCTGCACCTTGGCCACGTTGTTGGCGCCAATGCCGCCGAGGTAGCTGTTGTCGATGACGAACAGGAACGGAATCATCAGCAACCCCAGGATGGCGGTAGCGATCCAGCCTGACGTCTTGTCGCGAAGTTTCTGCAGCATTGGCAAATCACGGCCTGTGGGCGAGCCGGGCAGTGTAACGCGCTTGGCGCCGAGCACCCAGCCCAATGCTCTACGCCATCGGCCGCGAAGCGCTTTTAAACGCGTAACCTCGCGCTATCCTGCAAAAAAAAGCCCCCGGCACACGGCCAGGGGCTTTGGTATAACTGGCGGAGCGGACGGGACTCGAACCCGCGACCTCCGGCGTGACAGGCCAGCATTCTAACCAGCTGAACTACCGCTCCGCTTTAAACTTGGACTTCTGCTCTCCACCGCATTCGCAATACGAATGGTGTGGAGAAAACGAAGCCCCCAATTGCTCAGGGGCTTCGGGTGTAACTGGCGGAGCGGACGGGACTCGAACCCGCGACCTCCGGCGTGACAGGCCAGCATTCTAACCAGCTGAACTACCGCTCCGCGCTTGAAACGTTTGCCTGGTGCTTAATGGTGGGTGCTGAGGGTTTCGAACCCCCGACCCTCTCCGTGTAAGGGAGACGCTCTACCGCTGAGCTAAGCACCCTAGCGAGTCGATTAGTTTACTGCATCCTTCAGGGCTTTGCCAGCCTTGAACGCAGGATTCTTCGAAGCCGCGATCTTGATGCTGTCGCCGGTCTTCGGATTGCGGCCGGTGCGCTCAGCGCGCTCGCGGACCTGGAAGGTGCCAAAGCCGACGAGGGTGACAGCTTCGCCCTTCTTCAGTGCCTTGGTGATTTCGCTCACAACCGCGTCGACAGCACGGCCAGCTTCAGCCTTGGAGATGTCAGCGGCAGCGGCAACGCCATCGATCAATTCGGTTTTATTCATTCTTGAAACTCCCTTTGCGGCAGATGCCGCGGAATCGACAATCGGCGCTCTTGCCGTTAGCGAAGAACCCGACACAAGTGGTATCGCGTGACGCATCACAATTTGCCGCGCCCACGAGTCGTGCATTTATACCAGCGCCCCCAACCGCACGCAAGCCAAAACCCAATAACGACGCGGGTTTTGGCTTGTTTTGCCTGGGTTTAGACAAGCGCCTTTAGTGCTTGACGCGGGTGCCCGGAGTAGTGCGGGACTTGCCGCGCACCGCAACGCGCGAGGCGGTCTTGCGGGCTTTTTCCTTGCCCGCCTTCTTCGGTGCCAGCGGACGCTCCAGTGCGAGATCCAGTACTTCGTCGATCCACTTGACCGGCACGATCTTCAGATCGCGCGTCACGTTGGCCGGGATATCGGCAAGATCCTTGCGGTTCTCGTCGGGAATCAGCACGGTGCGGATGCCGCCACGCAAGGCAGCCAGCAACTTCTCCTTCAACCCGCCGATCGCCGAAACACGACCACGCAAAGTGATCTCGCCGGTCATCGCCACATCGGCGCGGATCGGCACCTTGGTCAACACCGACACCAGCGAGGTCACCATCGCGATACCTGCGCTGGGACCGTCCTTGGGCGTTGCGCCATCGGGCACATGCACGTGCACGTCCTGCTTCTGCAGGAAATCCACATCGATGCCGAGTCGCTCGGCGCGCGAACGCACCACCGAGAGTGCAGCCGATGCCGATTCCTTCATGACGTTGCCGAGCTGACCGGTGAGGATCAGATTGCCCTTGCCCGGCACCAGCGTGGACTCGACCTGCAGCAGCTCGCCGCCCACCTCGGTCCAGGCCAGACCGGTGACCAGGCCGATCTCGTTTTCTTCTTCGGCACGACCGAAATCGAAGCGACGCACACCCAGATACTTGTCGAGATTCTTCGAGTTCACCACGACCAGGGCCTTGGGCTTGCCCTTCTTGGCGACGACCTTTTTCACCGCCGGTTGCGGACCGGCGAGCGCGATTTCCTTGACCACTTTGCGGCAGATCTTGGCGACTTCGCGCTCGAGGTTACGCACGCCCGATTCGCGCGTGTAGTAGCGCACGATGTCCTGGATCGCATCGCTGCCGATCTCGATCTCTTCCGGCTTCAAGCCGTTGGCCTTGATCTGCTTGGGCACCAGGTAACGCATGGCGATGTTGAGCTTCTCATCCTCGGTGTAGCCGGGGATGCGGATCACTTCCATGCGGTCCAGCAACGGACCGGGGATGTTGAGCGAGTTGGAGGTGGCGACGAACATCACCTCCGACAGGTCCAGATCCACTTCCAGATAGTGGTCATTGAAGGAATTGTTCTGCTCGGGATCGAGCACCTCCAGCAACGCCGCCGATGGGTCGCCGCGGAAATCCATCGACATCTTGTCGATCTCATCGAGCAGGAACAGCGGATTCTTGCTGCCCACCTTGTTGAGGTTCTGCACCAGCCGACCCGGCATCGAGCCGACGTAGGTCCGGCGATGGCCACGGATCTCGGCCTCGTCGCGGATGCCGCCCAGGCTCATGCGCACGAACTTGCGGTTGGTCGCCTTGGCGATCGACTGCCCGAGCGAGGTTTTGCCCACGCCCGGCGGCCCGACCAGGCACAGGATCGGCCCCTTCATCTGCTTCACCCGCGACTGCACGGCCAGGTACTCGAGGATGCGTTCCTTGACCTTGTCCAGACCGTAGTGATCGGCATCCAGCGTGTCCTCTGCGGCCTTCAAGTCCTTGCGGACCTTGGTGCGCTTCTTCCACGGCACGCCTAGCAGCCAGTCCAGATAGTTGCGCACCACGGCCGCTTCGGCGGACATCGGCGACATCTGTTTGAGTTTATTGAGCTCGGCCTTGGCCTTGGTCTCGACCGGCTTGGGCATGCCCGCCTCGGCGATCTTGCGCGCCAGCTCTTCCAGCTCGCCCGGTGCGTCGTCCAGATCGCCCAGTTCCTTCTGGATCGCCTTCATCTGTTCGTTGAGGTAGTACTCGCGCTGGCTTTTTTCCATCTGCGACTTGACGCGGCCGCGGATACGCTTTTCCAGCTGCTGCACATCGATTTCGCCGTCCACCAGGCCGACCAGCAGCTCCAGCCGCTCGCCGATCTCGGTGATTTCCAGCAAGCGCTGCTTGTCGGCCAGACGCACGCCGATATGCGCGGCGATGGTGTCGGCCAGACGGCCCGGCTCGTCGATGCCGGCCAGGGTCTGCAACAACTCCGGCGGCAGCTTGCGATTGGTCTTGACGTATTGCTCGAACAGCGACATCAGCGAACGTGCAATCGCTTCCACTTCGCGTGGCTCGCGCGCGTCGCTGGCTTCGACCTCGATGCCCTGCCCCTGCAGCGCGCCGTCCAGTTCGACGACCTTGTCCACAGTGACCCGCGACAGGCCCTCGACCAGCACCTTGATGGTGCCATCGGGCAGCTTGAGCAATTGCAGTACCTGCGCCAGCGTGCCGACGGTATAGAGATCGGTTGCGGTCGGGTCATCGGTTTCAGCCGACTTCTGCGCGACCAGCAGAATGCGCTTGTCGGCCTCCATGGCTTTTTCCAGCGCGCGCATCGACTTGTCGCGCCCCACGAACAGCGGAATCACCATGTGCGGAAACACCACCACGTCGCGCAGCGGCAACACTGGCAGATCGAGAACTTCTGGTTGGGACTGGGCCATGGGGCGCTCCGCAGGAATCGGGAAATAGGGCGTAAAAAAAGCCGATGGCCCCGTTATGGGGCCATCGGCGAGGTCTTGCAAGTAGCGGTCGGAAACCCTTTAACCGCGAGCGAGGCCAAGGCCTGGCAAGGCGGCGTCAGGGACTCAGTCGCCGGACGCTGCCTTGGCCGGCGCCGGTTGCGCCTGGTAGATCAGATACGGCTCGGACTTGTGCTCGATGACCGACTCGTCCACCACCACCTTGCTGACATTTTCCTGCGACGGCAGCTCGTACATCGTATCCAGCAGCACCGATTCGACGATGGTGCGCAGACCGCGTGCGCCGGTCTTGCGCTTGAGCGCCTTCTTGGCGATCGCAGACAGGGCGTCGGGGCGGAATTCCAACTCCACGCCTTCCATGTCGAACAGCTTCTTGAACTGCTTGGTGATGGCGTTCTTGGGCTCGGTCAGGATCTTGATCAGCGCCGGCTCGTCCAGTTCCTCGAGCGTGGCGACCACCGGCAGGCGGCCCACGAACTCGGGGATCAGGCCGAACTTGATCAGATCTTCCGGCTCGACTTCAGCCAGGATCTTGCCGACTTCCTGCTTGCGCTCGCTGCTCTTGACCTTGGCACCGAAGCCAATGCCGCCAGCATCGTTGGAACGCTGCTGAATCACCTTGTCCAGGCCGGCGAACGCGCCGCCGCAGATGAACAGAATGTTCTTGGTGTCGACCTGCAGGAATTCCTGCTGCGGATGCTTGCGACCGCCCTGCGGCGGCACCGACGCAACCGTGCCTTCGATCAGCTTCAGCAACGCCTGCTGTACGCCTTCGCCGGACACGTCGCGGGTGATCGACGGGTTCTCGCTCTTGCGCGAGATCTTGTCGATTTCATCGATATAAACGATGCCCTGCTGCGCTTTTTCGACGTCGTAATCGCACTTCTGCAGCAGCTTCTGGATGATGTTTTCCACGTCCTCACCGACATAGCCGGCTTCGGTCAGCGTGGTGGCGTCGGCGATCGTGAACGGCACATTGAGCAGGCGCGCCAGCGTTTCGGCCAGCAGCGTCTTGCCCGAGCCGGTCGGACCGACCAGCAGAATGTTGGATTTCGCCAGCTCGACCTCATCGTTCTTGCTGCGGCTCTCGATACGCTTGTAGTGGTTGTACACCGCCACGGCGAGCGTGCGCTTGGCGCGCAGCTGCCCGATCACGTATTGATCCAGCACCTCGAGGATCTCGCGCGGCTTGGGCAGGCTGGAACGAGCCGACTGCGCCTTCTCTTCGAGCTCCTCGCGGATGATGTCGTTGCACAGCTCAACGCACTCATCGCAGATGAATACGCTGGGACCGGCAATCAGCTTACGGACTTCATGCTGACTCTTACCGCAGAACGAGCAGTAGAGAATCTTGTTGCTGTCGCCGGAACGACCTTGGCGGTCTTCGCTCATGCTTCTGTTACCCAGTTACCCCACCCGATGCACGGGGGTTCGATTTCGAGAATAGCACAGGGTCGGGAGGACATCCGTCCAGCCCGACCCTGCCGGTTTTTCCTGCAATTTCAGGCATCTGGCGATCAGGACGGCTGAATCGACTCTTCCGGACGACGCTCCAGCACCTGATCCACCAGGCCATAAGCCTGCGCATCGACGGCGCTCTTGAAGTTGTCGCGCTCGGTATCGCGCCCGATGGTTTCCAGCGACTGGCCGGTGTGCTTGGCCAGGATCTCGTTCAAACGCGAACGCAAGGTCAGGATCTCGCGGGCGTGGATGTCGATATCGGTCGCCTGGCCCTGGAAGCCGCCCAGCGGCTGATGGATCATCACGCGCGAGTTCGGCAGCGCATAGCGCTTGCCGGCCGCGCCCGATGCCAGCAGCAGCGCGCCCATCGAGGCAGCCTGGCCGACGCAGATGGTGCTCACGTCCGGCTTGATGTACTGCATGGTGTCGTAGATCGCCATGCCGGCGGTGACCACGCCACCGGGCGAGTTGATGTAGATGCTGATGTCCTTTTCCGGGTTATCCGCTTCCAGGAACAGCAGCTGCGCCACGATCACGTTGGCCATGTGGTCGTCGATCGGACCGACCAGGAAGATCAGGCGCTCCTTCAGCAGACGCGAGTAGATGTCGTACGCACGCTCGCCGCGGCTGGTCTGTTCGACCACCATCGGGACGAGGTTCAAGGCTCTGGTTACATTGTCCACGCGAGGGGAATCTCCTGTTCTTTAGTTGAATCCCCGCACATGGATGTGCGGGCTCTTGCGAGGGACTCGCATGTTAGAGCCCCCGCATGTGGAGGTGCGGACGCCTGCGAGGGACTCGTATTTTGAATCCCCGCACACGGATGTGCGGGCTCTTGCGAGGGACTCGCGTTTATTGCCGGATCGCATCCTGGAACGACATCGGCTGCTCGGTATGCTGGGCGCGCTCGGCAATCCAATCGATCACCTGCTCTTCCATGACACGGCTCTGCAGTCCACCCATCAACTGGGGGTCGTTGCGGTACATCTCAATGACCTGTTCCGGCTCTTCGTAGGTCGAGGCGATCAGACGCAGCGTTTCGCTGACGCGCTTGGATTCCAGACGCAGCTCGTTACGGCCTGCCACTTCGCCCACCAACAGACCGACCAGCACGCGCTTGGCGGCGGCGTCCATGAAACCCTGGTGCGCATCGGCCGGGATCTCGCCCGGGTTGCGGCCGCTGCGGCGGACCTGCTCGACCTGCTGGGCCAGCATCGAACGGGCTTCGTTCTCGACCAGACGCGGCGGCATTTCGACATGCGCATAGGCGGCGATCAGCTGCTCGCCCACTTCGCGGCGCAGGCGATTCATCAGCGCACCCTTGAGCTCGCGCTCCAGGTTGGTACGGATGTCGGCGCGGAACTGCTCGGCATCGCCACTCTTCACGCCGAAGCTCTTGATGAACTCCTTGTCCACCACCGGCAGCACCGGCTCGGACACTTCGACCGCCTTGACGTGCACCTGCACCGTCTTGCCAGCGAGCTGCGGCACGCGCCACTCGGCCGGAAAGTCGATGGTCAAGGTCTTGTCTTCGCCCTTGGCCAAGCCTTCCAGGCCCTTTTCGATCTGGTCGAACATCACGCCCGAGCCGAGCACGCTGCTACCGGTCTCCACGCCTTCGGCGGGCAGACGCTCGTCGCCGGCCTGCGACCAGGTCTCCAGCGCCACCAGGTCACCGACCTGTGCGCCACGCTCGACCGGGTTCCAGGTGCGGCGCTGCAGACGCAGGTTTTCGATCATCTGATCGATGTCGGAGTCGGTCACCTCGGCGGTATGACGCACCACCGACAGCGTGGTCACATCGATATCGCCGAAGTCCGGCACCACTTCGAAGGTGGCGACGAAATCGAAATCGCTCTCGCCCTGGTCGATGCGCGGGTTGCCAGCCAGGCGCAACGAATGCTCGCGCACGGCCGAGTCGAAGGTCTCACGCAGCAGGCCTTCCATCGCCTCGGCACGCACCTGCTGACCGAAGCGCTGCTCGATGACCTTGGTTGGCACCTTGCCGGGACGGAAGCCCTTGATGCGCGTGGTCCGCGCAAGTTCGCGCAGGCGGCCACCAACATGCGTCTCCAGACGCTCCTGCGGCAGGGTGAAGGTCAGGCGGCGTTCCAGATTGCCGGTGGATTCGATCGATGCTTGCATGTTGACTCCTGCCACCGACAGCACAAGCGTCGGCACGAGATGGAAGATGCGGGTTGACGGATGGCGAGAAAGCCGCCGAGCCTTGTAGTTTCGCCGATAACGGCGGCCGCTGCCAGCGGAATGCGCACAACGGCATCGTTCAATCAGGGACGAGCGGTTTTGCGGGACGTGCAGCGGCCGGAACACTCACGGCCGCACTGTAGTGGTGCGAAAGGGGGGACTCGAACCCCCACGCCTTGCGGCGTCAGAACCTAAATCTGGTGCGTCTACCAATTCCGCCACTTTCGCGATGCTGCACTTGCCCGCGCATTGTTGCAGGGATGTCTGCAAAGAAGAAGTGGTGTGATGGCCCGATCGGGGGCATGGAGCGGGTCTTCAGATCCTGAATCTCGGTCACCCGGGCTGCCAACGGCGCACAATTGACGGGCAAGCGAAGTGAACCGTTAACCCTGCAAGCAACTCCGCCAACAAACCCTCGTACTTTTACTCGTACGCGGTAAAGGTAAGATTTGCGAAAATTCCGTTAAATCTAGATGAGTGAGCCAGTCGTTGCGATGAGAGACCGATATCGTCAAATCGTGGCACTGTCCCGCGATTGCATCAAAGAGATCGACCTTGATGGGCGGATCACGGCAGTCAACGTCAACGGGATGGCGGTACTTGGTGCCAGCCATCCGGACCAACTCATTTCGCAGCCATGGCGCGCACTATGGCCGCCCGAGGCGGTCGAGCTGGTCGATGCGGCCATCTCCGGATCGGCGAACGGCCTGATTCAGGAATTCGAGGCGACCTGCGTGAACTTCGCCGGCGTGCGTCAGACCTGGCAGGTGGTGACCAGCCCGCTGTTCGACGCGTTCGGCAACGTCGAGGCGATTCTTGCAGTAAGCAAGAACATCTCCGACCGCAGGGCACTGGAGGCGGCCTTTCATACACTGGATTCCATGTTGAAGGCCGAGCGCGAGTTTTCCACTGGCGCCTTGATGCTGGCGCGTGCGCGCGAAAACTCGCTGTCGACCGAGCTGCACACCCTGCGCGACCTGCAGGAGCGCATCGAAGGCGATCTGGACATTGCACGCGCGGCCCAAGGCGCGGCCGAAAAGATCTCCGAGCAGGCGCAGAAAGGCGAAGCAGTCGGCCAGTTGCTGGCAGGCGTCGTGCACGACTTGAACAACGTGCTGCAGGCAGCGACATCGGCCATCGATCTGGTCGTACAGCGCGCAAAGATCGATGCACACGACGCCAAACTGCTGAGCGTGGCCGACGCGGCACTTCAACATGGCTCGGTCATGGCACAGCGGCTGGTCGGGTTTTCGCGCCAGTACCCGTACAGCCCGGAATCGGTGGATCTGGCTGCATTGGCCGAACAGCTGAGTCCATTGCTGGAACAGGTGATCGGCGCCGATTTGCAGCTACAGCTGCACACCAGCGAAGGCGGATGCTGTGCCATGGTCGATCGTCACACGGTGGAACGCGCGATCTTGAATCTGGTGATCAATTCCCGCGACGCCTGCAAACGCGGGGACATCATTCGCATCGAAACCGGCGATACCGTCGTGGCCGCAGAAGAGGCGAGCCTGACCAAACCCGGCGGGCATTACGTCACCATCACCGTTGCCGACAACGGGCATGGCATGGACGAAGACGTGCAATCGCGGCTGTTCGAAGCCTATTTCACCACCAAGGACGCAGGCAAAGGTGCCGGTCTTGGATTGACGCAGGTGTACAGCGCGGTGCGCCAGGCCGGTGGTTTTATCGAAGTGAGCTCTGCTCCCGGCGAGGGCGCGCGCTTCTTGCTGGCGTTTCCGCGCATGCAACGAAGCGCAGACGTCTGAGCTAGCTGCATCGTCCTGAGCGATTACGTGGTTGTAGTTGCTCCCGACAGGCGCGACCTGAAGAGCCAGGCAAGCAATGCGCAGATGCCACCTCCCCATGCCCCGCACTGCGCCAAGGTCAGGATCAGATCGCGATCGGATCCCATCGACCAGCCGCCAATGACCGCTGTGAGCAGCACCAACGACCCAGTCGAAAGCAGGCCGCTCAGCGCACCGATTCCGATCTGCACAAACGGGTTTGACTGGCGCTCGCGATACAACCGACCGCACGTCCACGCGCACATCAATCCCGCAACGGCGGCAGCAATCACCGGCAATACCAGGACGTAGGACAAACCTGCGATCAAGAAAGCAGTCTGGATATCGAGCCGCGTCCACTGCAGAAAGCCCAGCACCCCACCTATCGGAGGACCGACCACTGCAAAGATCGCAGTCTGACGCAGGATCGAGCTTCGTAAAGCTCCAGACACCTCACGCTTCATTCGAGTTTGCGCGCCTGAGCCGGAAAAAAGAAAAGCACCTAGGTGTTTGCCTAAGTGCTTTTATTTGGTGGGCCGTCAAGGATTCGAACCTTGGACCTATTGATTAAGAGTCAACTGCTCTACCAACTGAGCTAACGGCCCTGAAACTGGTCGCACATTGTATGTGCATTTTTGCTTCGTTGCAACACCCCGCGATGCATCGGGTCCAACGTTCCTGCAATCAGTGGGGTGGCTGAGGGGACTCGAACCCCCGACATCTGGAATCACAATCCAGTACTCTAACCAGCTGAGCTACAGCCACCACTGAAAACCTACTTCTTACTACCCTACCGCACCGCCGATGGCGCGCCCGACAGGACTCGAACCTGTAACCGCCGGCTTAGAAGGCCGGTGCTCTATCCGGTTGAGCTACGGGCGCCCGGACCGAACGTTGCATTCCCACGCCGCAAGAAGCTCGGAATGGTCGGGGTAGAGGGATTCGAACCCCCGACATCCTGCTCCCAAAGCAGGCGCGCTACCAGACTGCGCTATACCCCGGCGGGACCTTTCAATCCCGAAGGCTGGAAAGGTCGGCTATTCTGGGAACGATTGGCCTCGCTGTCAATCACTCTGCGTAAATTCACCGATCCGGTATCCTCGCAACAACGCTCACCACCATGGCGAGCACCTACATTTCATGGAGAACACGCATGCGTAGCGGCAACCCTGCCCTTCGGGAATCTACATTCCTCGATCTCGGCTCCGGCTCGGTGGTCACCCGCGACGGCCAGGCGATGACCCTCAACGGCACCGTCAACAAGACCGGCGCGTTGTTGTTGATGGCCGTACTTACCGCTGCTTTCGCCTGGTCGCAGTCGATCGGTGCCGATGGCATGCCATTGCCTGCGGCCAAGGTGTACATGATTGCCGGCGCGATCGGTGGGCTGGTGTTCGCACTGGCGACCAGCTTCAAGCCGACCTGGGCACCGATCACCGCACCGTTGTACGCGCTGGTGGAAGGCTTTTTCCTGGGCTCGATTTCGGCGGTGTACGAGGCGCGCTTCAACGGCATCGTGTTCCAGGCGGTGCTGCTGACCTTCGGCACCATGTTCGCGCTGCTGTTCGCCTACCGCAGTGGGCTGATCAAGGCCACCGAGAACTTCAAGCTGGGTGTGGTTGCGGCCACCGGCGGCATTGCGCTGGTGTATCTGGCGACCATCGTGCTGGGCTTGTTCGGTGTGCGGATTCCTTTCATCCATGACTCGGGTTTGATCGGGATTGGCTTCAGCCTGTTCGTGGTGGTCATTGCCGCGCTGAACCTGGTGCTGGACTTCGACTTCATCGAAACCGGCGTGGAACAGGGCGCTCCCAAGCACATGGAGTGGTACGGCGCATTCGGCCTGATGGTGACGCTGGTGTGGCTGTACATCGAGTTCCTGCGCCTGCTGTCGAAGCTGCAGTCGCGCAATTAAGCGGGGAATGGGGAATCGGGATTGGGGAATCGCGACAGCGATTTCCCGCGCTTGATGGCCTGACACTGACTTCAAGTAATCTGACCCGCACAAAAAGAAAGGGCGCCCTAAGGCGCCCTTTCTTTTTGCAGCTCGCTTTGATGCTCAGAGGCGGCTGGCGATGGCCTTGGCGAAGCCCATGGTGTTGCCGGTGCCGCCCAGATCGGGGGTCAGCGCGTCCTTGGCTTCCAGGGTGGCCACGATGGCTTCGCGCAGGCGCTCGGCGTTTTGCGGCTGACCGATGTGGTCCAGCATCTGCGCAGCGCCCAGCAGCAGCGCGCACGGGTTGGCCTTGCCCTGCCCTGCGATGTCCGGTGCCGAGCCGTGCACGGCTTCGAAGATCGCCGCATCCAGACCGATGTTGGCGCCCGGGGCCAGGCCCAGGCCGCCGACCAGACCGGCGCACAGGTCGGAAATGATGTCGCCGAACAGGTTAGTGGTCACGATGATGTCGAACTGTTCCGGACGCATCACCAGCTGCATGCAGGTGTTGTCGACGATCATTTCCTGGAATTCGATTTCCGGGTACAACGCGGCGACGTCACGTGCCACCTTCAGGAACAGGCCCGAGGTCGACTTGATGATGTTGGCCTTGTGCACCGCAGTGACCTTCTTGCGGCCGGTGGCGCGCGCCAGGTCGAAGGCGTAGCGCACGATGCGCTCGGAGCCCTTGCGGGTGACACGGGCGCCGGAGAACGCGGTCTCGCCGTCCTCGGACACGGTCTGGCCTTCGCTCAGATAGGCGCCTTCGGTGTTTTCACGCACCGTGATCAGGTCCACGCCATCGGCGAAACGCGACTTGGTGTTGGGGAACGACTTGGCCGGACGCACGTTGGCGTACAGATCGAACTTGCGACGCATGGCGACATTGATCGAGCTGAAACCTTCGCCGACCGGCGTGGTCAGCGGGCTCTTCAGCGCGACTTTGTTCTTGGTGATCGAGGCCAGGGTGGACTCGGGCAGCAGATCGCCGTGCTTTTCCAGCGCGACCAGGCCGGCGTCGGCGTACTCGTAGGTCAGGCCAGCTTGCAGCGCGTCGAGCACGAACAGCGTGGCATCCATGATCTCCGGGCCGATACCGTCGCCGCGGATGACCGTGATTGTCTGCGTCATAACGTTGGGTTTCCGAACTTGAAGGGGGGAGCGCCAGCCGCAAAACCCGGCAGAGCGGCGCAAGGAGGTTTCACAGGCAATTATGCCCGATGCCGGTGAAGGCGCCCAAACCGACCTTGGTCTAAGAGCGGCGAACAACCACCGCAACGCAACGCGCCGCCTCGGTGGGCGGCGCGCCGGGATCACACATGGCTATCGATCAATCGTGCGCGTGCTGCGCCGGCGCCTGCGCGCCGCCTTCGAGCTGGTCGAGGAAATCCACCGCGCGGCGCAGATGCGGGATGACGATGGAGCCGCCGACCACCAGGCCGACCGAGAAGGTTTCGAAAAACTCTTCGCGGGTCACGCCGGCCTCTTTGCATTGGGCGACGTGGTAGCTGATGCAGTCGTCGCAGCGCAGCACCATCGAGGCAACCAACCCAAGCAGCTCCTTGGTTTTGACGTCCAGCGCGCCGGCCTGATAGGTCTGGGTGTCCAGCGCGAAGAACCGGCGCACGACCTGGTTGGGCTCGGCCAGGATGCGTTGATTCATGCGCTGGCGAAACTCGGTGAACTCGCGCAGACGGTCGTCGCTGCCGCTCTCGCTCTCACTCATGCCTGGCCGCCTGAGGCGCCGGCCAGTAACGGTTCGAGCTTGCCGGCGCGGTGCATGGCCATCATGTCGTCGTAGCCGCCCACATGGACGTCGCCGACGAAGATCTGCGGCACGCTGGTGCGCTTGGCCAGCGCGACCATCTTGTTGCGCTCGGCCGGGTCCAGGTCGATGCGCACCTCGGTCCAGGTCCGGCCCTTGCTCTTGAGGAAGTTCTTGGCCGCCACGCAGTACGGGCAGATCGCGGAGGAATACAGGGTGATCTGCGGGCCGGTGGCCGCATCCTGCACGTTAAGGTCTTGGCTCACGGGAAACTCCGTGGTTGGTCTGAGGTCTGACACATGGTACCGGGCGACTGGAATTTCCATGTCGTCACCGCAACACTGTGGATTAACTGTCGATTCACGCCATTGCGCCGTGCTGCCCGCATGCTCCGCGCATCACCTGGGAGTTCCACTTGCGCCTGCTACCGCTCGCCACCGCCCTCACGCTGGCCGTTGCCATGGGTGTGGCACCTGCGCAGGAAAGCCGCCTGCCCGATATCGGTTCGTCTGCCGGCGAATTGCTGACCCCGGCGCGCCAGGCCGAATACGGCAAGATGATGCTGGCCGAGTTGCGCAATTACGACTACGTGCTGGATGACCCGCTGGTCACCGATTGGCTGCAGACCATGGGCACCCGACTGGGCGCCAACAGCGACCAGCCGCAGCAGCCGTTCACGTTTTTCATGTTGCGCGACCGCCAGATCAATGCCTTTGCCACCTTGGGCGGCTATATCGCGGTCAATGCCGGGCTGGTGTTGACGGCAGAGCGCGAGGACGAGGTGGCCGCGGTGCTGTCGCACGAAATCGCCCACGTCACCCAGCAGCACGTGTTGCGCGGGGTGGAGCGGGCGCAGCGCGATCAGATCCCGATCCTGCTCGGCATGCTGGCGGCGGTGGTCGCCGCGCAACAGGCCGGCGGCAACTCCAAGGGCGATGCCACCATGGCCGGCATCACCAGCGCGATGGGGCTGATGCAGCAGCGCCAGATCGACTACACCCGCTCCAACGAATCCGAAGCCGACCGGCTGGGCATTCGCACGCTGGTGCGCAGCGGCTACGACGTGGATGCGATGGCCGGCTTCTTCGAGCGCATGTCGGTGGCGATGCGCGCCAACGAGGGCGGCTACAGCGCACCGGATTTCCTGCAGACCCACCCGGTCACCGTCACCCGTATCAGCGAGGCCAAGGCGCGCGCCGAACAGATGAAGAAGAACACCGTGGTGCTGACCACCTCGGTGCCGGGCGGCACGCGCCAGGAACGCGTGAATCCCTCCGACCCGTCGTTGTCGGAGCCACTGAGCCGCAACGGCAACGCGATTCTTCCGTATGCGCTGCGCTTGCCGGTGGATGCACTCAGCCGCAGCGGCGAACAACAAGGCTTCGACTGGGCCAAGGAGCGCCTGCGCGTGCTCAGCGCAGCTACGCCGGATGCGGCCATTCGCGAGTACGAGACCCTGCGCCGCAGCGCCAAGAACGGCCTGACCGACGCGCAGCGCTACGGGCTGGCATTGGCGCGCCTGCGCAACAGCGGCGGGCGGCCGAGCGAGCCGGTGGCCGAACTGGCCAGCCTGCTGGAGGCGCATCCGGATAACTTATGGCTGACGCTGGGTCTGAGCGAGGCGCAGGCGCGGGTGGGCCAGCGCGAGGTGGCCAATGCGCGTTTCGATGCGCTGCTCAAGCAATTGCCAACCAACCGCGCGGTGGCGCTGACCTATGCCGGCGCGCTCAACGAGCAGGCGAGCGAAACATCCGGCCAGCGCGCACGCCAGGTGCTGGAGCCCCTGCTCTATCGCAACGGCGACGACGCGTTGTTGCAGCAGACCTACGCGCGCGCCTGCGAACTGGCCGGCGACAAACTGCGCGCCAGCGAGGCCTACGCCGAAGCCGCGTACCTGAACGGCCGCGCCGAGCAGGCGCTGATCCAGCTGGAGGCGCTGAAAAAGAAAGATCTCGATTATGTGACACGTGCGCGGGTGGATGCCCGGATTGCTGCCATTACGCCCACTGTGCTGGAACTGCGCCGCCAGGGCATCCGCGACCCGGATCTGTCTACGCGTTAGCGCATGTCATGCAGTGCGGTGGCTCGCTTTCAGGATGACACCTGGTGCGCTCGACGCCGCAATAGGGGGCCTGTCGTGGCGCGGCACAGCCCGCTTGGCGGGGTTGCAGACGACGTAACACGCTCCCCATGTCACATTAGAGTCACAAAACCGTAGTCTACTGGCGACCATCGAAGCCAGACGGTAAGCCCCGCGTGCAGAAACGCATTCTGATCGTCGACGACGAACCCGCCATCCGCGACATGGTGGCGTTCGCGCTACGCAAAGGCGAGTTCGAACCCATCCATGCTGGCGATGCCCGCGAGGCGCAGACCGCCATCGCCGACCGTGTGCCGGATCTGATCCTGCTGGACTGGATGTTGCCAGGCACCAGCGGGCTGGACCTTGCGCGGCGTTGGCGCAAGGAATCGCTGACCCGCGAGATTCCGATCATCATGCTGACCGCGCGCGGCGAAGAAAACGACCGCGTCGGTGGCCTGGAAGCCGGGGTCGACGATTACGTGGTCAAGCCGTTCTCGGCGCGCGAGTTGCTGGCGCGGATCCGTGCGGTGATGCGCCGCACCCGCGAGGACGACGAAGACGGCAGTGTGGCCGTGGGCCGGCTGCGCATCGATGGCGCCGCGCACCGCGTGTTCGCCGGCGATGCGCCAGTGCCGATCGGCCCCACCGAATACCGCTTGCTGCATTTTTTCATGACCCATCCCGAGCGCGTGTACACACGTACCCAGCTACTGGATCATGTCTGGGGCGGCAGCGTGTACGTGGAAGAGCGCACGATCGATGTGCATATCCGCCGCCTGCGCAAGACGCTGGAACCGTTCGGCCTGGAAAACATGGTGCAGACCGTGCGTGGCTCGGGCTACCGTTTCTCTTCGGCCGCCTGATGCCTGCCGCACAGGCCGGCCCGGCCGCAGACACCGGCCGGGTTGCATGCCTACCTGACGCTCCGTGGTAACGCCTTCGATGCCCCAACATATTCGCTCCGCCTGGTTCAAGACGCTCGGCACCCTGGCGCTGTTGCTGGGCGCTGCCGTGGTGGCCGGCGTGCTGATCGAGCATGTGTGGATGACGCTGACGCTCACCGCGCTGGGCGTGCTGGCCTGGCATTACTGGCGGCTGCGCCAGGTGTTGCGGCGGCTCACTGCACGCCAGCGTGCCGAACCGGCCGCCGGTGTCGGTGCCTGGAACGAACTGGATCGGCTGCTCTATCGCAGCCAGGCCGAAATGCGCGGGCGCAAGCGTCGCTTGATCGACATGTTGCGCACCTACCGCGCCGCCGCCCAGGCGCTGCCCGATGCGGTGGTAGTGGTGGACCGCAACAGCCAGCGGGTGCAGTGGTTCAACAAGGCCGCCGGTGGATTGCTCGGTCTGCATCATCCCGGCGACATGGGTGTGTCGGTGGTGGAGCGGCTGCAGCCGTTGCCGTTGGCGCATTGGCTGGCCGCCGGTCGCAATGCCGAGCCCATGCTCGATGCCGCCTCGCCGGTCGATCCGGATCTGCGTTTGAATCTGCGCCTGATCCCGTATTCCGACGATTACTGGCTGCTGGTGGCGCGCGATGTCAGCAAGCTGTTGCGGCTGGAGCAGGTACGCCGCGACTTCGTGGCCAATGTCTCGCACGAGCTGCGCACGCCGTTGACGGTGGTGCACGGTTATCTGGACATGCTCGACCCGGAAGATTTCCCCGACTCGGGCCCGATGCTGGCGGAAATGCGCAAGCAATCGCAGCGCATGGCGCAGCTGGTCGAAGATCTGCTGACGCTGTCGCGGCTGGAATCACAGGAAGAACTCGGCGAGGAACACGTGGCGATGGCGCCGATGCTCTCGACCTTGCGCCGCGAAGCCGAGGCGCACAGCCAGGGCCGGCATACGGTGGAAGTCTTCGACGAAGCCGGCGTGGACCTGCTCGGCTCCAACAAGGAACTGCACAGCGCCTTCTCCAACCTGGTCACCAATGCGGTGCGCTATACGCCGGGCGGCGGCAAGGTGACGATCCGCTTCGTGCGCGACGGCGATGGCGCCGCGCTGGCGGTGCGCGACACCGGCTACGGCATCCCCGCCTCGCATCTGCCGCGCATCACCGAACGGTTTTATCGCGTCTCCAGCAGCCGCTCGCGCGAGAGCGGCGGGACCGGGTTGGGGCTGTCGATCGTCAAGCACATCCTGGGGCTGCATCAGGCGCGGCTGGAGATCGAAAGCGAAGTCGGGCGCGGTAGCGAATTCTCTTGTCATTTTGTGGCTGCACGCGTCGTGCAGCGCGATCAGTCCCTGCCACTGTCACGCTCGGCGTGATATGTAGTGGGTGCGCGCCGCAGCGCGGTGTGATGCACCTGCGCAGCGCGCGCTGAATCGCTTGCGCGCGGTGTTGCGCACCGCAACGACGCACTCCATTCCGTCTTGATGATCGACTCCATGGGCCACGCCAAACACTCCCACGACACCGCTCCTTCCGAAGACATCGCCAGCGATCCGTTGCGTGAGCCGTCGCTGTACATCAACCGGGAATTGTCGCAGCTGGATTTCAATTTCCGGGTGCTGGCACAGGCGATGGACGAGCAAGTGCCTTTGCTGGAACGGCTGCGTTTCCTGTGCATTTCCTGTACCAACCTGGACGAATTCTTCGAGATCCGCGCGGCCACCGTGCGGCATGCGCAGGAGTTCGGCCTGCCGCCGGCGCCGGATGGCTTGAGCCCCACCGCCATCCTCAACGCGGTGCACGATCGCGCTGCCAAGTTGGTCGAACAGCAGTACTACGTGTGGAACGAAGTGCTGCGCCCGGCGATGGAAACCGCCGGCGTGGCGGTGCTCAGCCGCACGGTGTGGAATTCGCGCCAGAAGCGTTGGCTGCGTGCCTATTTCCGTAACGAGATCATGCCGGTGCTGTCGCCGTTGGGCCTGGACCCGGCGCATCCGTTCCCGAAGATTCTCAACAAGACCTTGAACATCGTGGTGGTGCTGGAGGGCCAGGATGCGTTCGGCCGCGCCGGCCACCTGGCCATCGTGCGGGCGCCGCGCTCGTTGCCGCGCATCATCCAGCTGCCGGCCAGTCTGTCGCCGGATGGAACGCAGAGCTTCGTGTTCTTGTCGTCGGTGCTATCCGAGTTCGTGGATGAGCTGTTTCCGGGCATGCAGGTCAAGGGCTCGTATCAATTTCGCGTGACCCGCAATTCCGAGTTGGTGGTGGACGAAGAGGAAGTCGAGAACCTGGCGCTGGCCTTGCGCGACGAGTTGGTCACGCGCGGCTATCGGCCGGCGGTGCGGCTGGAAATCGCGCACGACTGCCCGGCGCCGATCATGCGCACCTTGCTGCAGAACTTCGGCCTGAACGAAAACGCGGTGTACCGCATCGTCGGGCCGGTCAATCTGAGCCGCGTCACCCAGGTCTACGATCTGGTGCAGCGCCCAGAACTGAAGTATCCGTTGTTCAATCCGCGCACCTTGCGCGACAACGACGGCATCTTCGAGATCGTCAACAAGGGCGATGTGTTGCTGCATCACCCCTTCGATGCGTTCACCGCGGTGCTGGACGTGATCCGCCAGGCCGCAGTCGACCCGAACGTGCTGGCGATCAAGCAGACGCTGTACCGCACCGGCAAGGACTCGTTGATTGTCGATGCGTTGATCCTGGCCGCGCGCAACGGCAAGGACGTCACCGTGGTGGTGGAGCTGCGCGCGCGCTTCGACGAAGAGGCCAACCTGGGCCTGGCCGACAAGTTGCAGGAAGCCGGCGTGCAGGTGGTCTACGGCGTGGTCGGCTTCAAGACGCACGCCAAGATGCTGCTGATCGTGCGACGCGAGGGCCGCAAGCTCAAACGCTATGTGCACCTGGGCACCGGCAATTACCACAGCGGCACCGCGCGCCTGTATACCGACATCAGCCTGATCACGGCGGATGTGGAAATCGGCAACGATGTGCACATGCTGTTTCAGCAATTGTCCGGGCTTGCCCCGCGTATGAAGCTGGAGCAGTTGCTGCAATCGCCGTTTACCCTGCATACCGGCGTCCTGAAGCGGATCGAGCGCGAAACGCGGCTGGCCCGCAACGGTCGCCCGGGCCGCATCATCGCCAAGATGAATGCCCTCAACGAGCCGCAAGTGGTGCGCGCGCTGTACGCAGCCTCGCAAGCCGGTGTGCAGATCGATCTGATCGTACGTGGCGCGTGTACGCTGCGGCCCGGCGTGCCCGGCGTCTCCGACAACATCCGCGTGCGTTCGATCGTGGGGCGTTTTCTGGAGCATAGCCGCGTGTACTGGTTCGGCAACGACGGCGCCGCGGAACTCTATTGCGCCAGCGCCGATTGGCTGGAACGCAATCTGCTGCGCCGCGTGGAAACCTGCTTCCCGATCCTGGACCCAGACCTGGCCAAGCGGGTCTATCGCGAAGTGCTGCAGAACTACCTGGACGACAACGTCAACGCCTGGGAGCTGGATGCCGAGGGCGTGTACCACAAGCGCACGCCAGGCCCTGGCGAGCCGGCGCATTCGGCGCAGATGACCTTGCTCGACCGGGTCTAAACAGCAACCGGCACCACGCCATCTGCGTGTTGTGTCGGTGCTTCGCCCATCGCTTCGGCCTTGGTGTGCGCAGCATTGAGGCTGCCGATGCCGCGCACAGAGCGCACGCCGCAACTCAGCGATTGGTAGCGCGATCGACAGCTGGGTGCGGACAGCGCAGAAAAGCCGGCATGTACGCGCAGGACATATCGCAGCGAGCACCGAACGCGGCTGCCTGGCGGTGCGTGCAGCCGTTTTGATCACCGCTCTCACGGGGCCAACCGTGCATCGGCTACCATGCGGCCATGCCAATGCCCTCCCCCACGATACCGCCCCTGCGCGACGGCGATTACCTTGCTGCCATCGACTTGGGCTCGAACAGTTTCCACATGGTCATTGCGCGCTACCTGATGGGTCAGCTGCGTGTCGTCGATCGCCTGCGCGAGACCGTGCGCATGGCCGATGGCCTGGATGGCAAAGGTGGCATTTCCAATGAAGCACGCCAGCGCGCGCTCGAATGCCTGGCGCGCTTTGGGCAGCGCATCCGAGAAGTGCCATCGTTGCGCGTGCGCGCGCTGGCCACCAACACGGTGCGTCAGCTGCGGTCTCCGCAAGCGTTTCTGATGCCGGCCGAAACCGCGCTGGGGCATGCGATCGAAGTGGTCAGCGGTCGCGAGGAAGCGCGCCTGATCTATCTCGGCGTTGCGCATGCGCAGCCGCCCAAGCCCGATCAGCGCCGGCTGGTGATCGATATCGGCGGCGGCTCGACCGAGTTCATCATCGGCCGCGGTTTTCAGACCTTGGAACGCGAGAGCCTGCAGGCCGGCTGCATCGCCAGCACCCGGCGCTTTTTCCCCGGCGGCAAGCTGTCGAAGAAGAAATGGAAGGACGCGCTGACCGAGATCGGCGCCGAGTTCCAGCAGTTCGCCAATCAGTACAAGGCGCTGGGCTGGCATGAGGCGATCGGTTCGTCCGGCACGCACAAGGCCATTGGCGATATCTGTGCGGCAATGAAGCTCACCAAGGGCGCGATCACCGCCGAGGCGCTGCCGGCGCTGCGCGATGAACTGCTCAAGGCCAAGCGCATCGAAGACATCCAGTTGCCCGGATTGGCTGCCGAGCGGCGCCCGATTATTGCCGGCGGGATTCTGGTGCTTGAGGCCGCATTCCAGGCGCTGGGGCTGGAGAAGCTGATGGTCAGCAAGGCGGCGATGCGCGAAGGCATTCTGTACGACATGCTCGGCCGCGGCGGCGAAAACGACCCGCGCGATAGCTCAGTGGCCTCGCTGGTGCAGCGTTACGGCATCGACGAAGTACAGGCCCAGCGCGTGGAAGCCACCGCCTGCCGCCTGTTCGATCAGGTCTGCGAATCCTGGCAACTGGATGGCGACGATGCGCAGGTGTTGCGCCGCGCCGCGCGTTTGCACGAGCTGGGCCTGATCATCGCGCACAGCCAATACCACGTGCATGGCAGCTACATCCTGGAGCACTCCGACATCGCCGGTTTCTCGCGGCAGGAGCAGCAGGTGCTGGCATCGCTGGTGCGCACGCATCGGCGCAATGTGCCCAAGACTGCGTTCGAGGCATTGCCCGATCGCCTGCTGTTGCCGACCCGGCGCAAGGCGGCGCTATTGCGATTGGCAGTGCTGTTGCACCGCGCGCACGAGTCCGACCCGATTCCGACCCTGGAACTCACCGCCGATGACACCCGGCTGTCGTTAATCCTGTCGCAGAGCTGGATCGACTCACGCCCGCTGCTGCGCGCCGACCTGATCGGCGAAGTCGAAAGCATGGCCGGCCTGGGGATCGCGTTCAAACCGTTTGTGACCTGAGGCCTGAGGCCTCAGGCGGGAATCGGGAATAGTCCACCACGGGGCTCTGAGAAGTTTCTGACTGGTGGCGATTGCGCTGAACGAATGCAGCACACTGCTTTTGCTATTCCCGATTCCCGATTCCCGATTCCCGATTCCCGATTCCACTGTCACCGCCACGACTTGTGCGCGCAACATCCATGCCATCGCCCTCGCGGAAGCTAGCGAAAACGGGAGAACGGGCATGCGCTACGCGATCGTTACCGAAACCTATCCCCCCGAAGTCAATGGTGTGGCGCTGACCGTGCATGGCCTGGAAACCGGCCTGCGCGCACGCGGACATCAGGTGGACGTGGTGCGCCCGCGTCAGAGCGGCGATACGGAACCGGCGACTGCATTGTTAGTGCGCGGCGCATCGCTGCCGCGCTATCCGGGGCTGAAATTCGGGCTGCCGGCAACGCAGCGCCTCATCCGCCATTGGCGAGCCACGCAACCGGATGCGATCTATGTGGCCACGGAAGGCCCCCTGGGCTGGTCGGCAATGCGCGCAGCGCGCCGGCTCGGCATCCCGGTCGCTACCGGCTTCCATACGCGTTTCGACGAATACCTGCCCGACTACGGCGCCGCCTGGCTGCAAGGCACTGCGTTGCGCTGGATGCGGCGCTTCCACAACCAGGCCGATGCCACCTTGGTGCCCACGCGCGAGCTGCAGCAGTTCCTGCGCGACGGCGGCTTCGAGCGCGTGCAATTGCTGGCACGCGCCGTGGACAACCAGCAGTTCGATCCGGCGCGACGCGATCACGCACTGCGTGCCGAATGGGGCATCGAAGGCGAAGGCTTCGCTGCGATCTATGTCGGGCGCATCGCCAACGAAAAGAATCTGCCGCTGGCGATTCATGCATTTCGCAAACTGCAGCAGATTCGGCCGAAGGCCCGCTTTGTGTGGGTGGGCGATGGCCCCGCACGCGAAAAGATCGCGCACGACAATCCCGATTTCATTTTCTGCGGCATCCAGCGCGGCGATGCGCTGGCGCGCCACTTCGCCAGCGGCGATCTGTTTCTGTTTCCCAGCCGCAGCGAGACCTTCGGCAACGTGACCCTGGAGGCGATGGCCAGCGGTGTGGCCACGGTCGCTTTCGACTACGGCGCTGCACGCGAGTATCTGCGCACCGGCCACAGCGGCGCGGCGGTGGACACCGACGAGGCGTTTATCCAGGCCGCCGTCGCACTCACCGACGACGATGCGATGCGCCAGCGCATGGGGGCTGCCGCCGCGCAGGCGATGAAGAAATTGCGTCCGGACAATGTAGTGTCCGACTTCGAAGCCTTGTTGCTGGGAATGACGGCTGCACGGGGGCGTTATGTCGTCGACGCGGCTTGAGGTGTTGCGCGGTCACGAAGCGCGCTGGTGCCGGCGCGCCAACCATTGGTGTCGGCGTCACCCGGTGCGGCGCGCGTTTGCCACCATCAGCCGGCTCGGCGATGGCGTGTTCTGGTACGGCTTGATGGGCTTGCTGGTGCTGCTAGACGGCATGGACGGTGTACGCGCATCTGCGCATATGGCCGCCACCGGTGTGCTAGCGCTGACCTTGTACAAGGCGCTCAAACGCTGGACGCGGCGCCCGCGCCCGTATGCCGCCGACGTGCGCATTCGCGCCTGGGTGGCGCCGCTGGACGAATTCAGCTTCCCCTCCGGCCACACCTTGCACGCGGTGTCCTTCAGCATCGTGGCGCTGGCCTACTACCCGTGGCTAGCGCCGCTGCTGGTGCCGTTTTCGGCCGGCGTGGCGCTGTCGCGTGTGGTACTGGGCCTGCACTATCCCAGCGATGTGCTGGCGGCGACGGCGATCGGGGTGGTGTTGGCTAGTTTGTCGTTGTGGGGATTGCCGGTGTTGTTGGGGTAGGGAGAGGGAGACCCACAGCGCAGATTCTTTGAGCAGCGCGGAGTCTGTGATTCGCAAGCGATCACGCTATTCCCTTCTCCCCTCGGGAGAAGGTGCCCCGCAGGGGCGGATGAGGGTACGTGCGAAGCCTCGTGTACTCGCCCTAGAAGATCTCTCGCGAAGGTTGATAAAAAGCCAACACGCAGCAATTGCAACTTCAGCGTGTGGCTTCGCCCGTACCCTCACCCCTACCCTCACCCCTACCCCTCTCTCGCAGGGAGAGGGGATTTCGCAGCGTGCTTGTCCTGCTCACGCTGCCCACCCCAGCGTCCCGGTTCCCGTCCCGCGCTGCCGCCGTACAATGGCGCAATGACGACCCTGTTCATTTCCGATCTGCATCTGGATCCGGCCCGGCCGGCGATTACCGAGTTGTTTCTGGACTTCCTGCGCACGCAGGTGCCCGGCAGCGACGCGCTCTACATCCTCGGCGATCTGTTCGAAGCCTGGATCGGCGATGACACACCTTCAACCGCCGCAGACGCGGTGGCCATTGCGCTGCACGCCGTGGCCGATGGCGGCGTGCCGGTGTTCTTCATGGCGGGCAATCGCGATTTTCTGGTTGGCCAGACCTATGCGCAGCGGGCCGGTTTCCGCATCCTGCCCGATCCCACCGTCATCGACCTGTACGGGCATCCGACGCTGCTGATGCACGGCGATTTGCTGTGCACCGACGACACCGCGTATCAGGCGTTCCGCACGCAGACGCGCGACCCGGCGTTTCAGGCGCAATTTCTGGCGCAGCCACTGGCCGCACGGGTGGCGTTCGCGCAGCAGGCGCGCAGCGCAAGCCAGGCGCGTCAATCGGAACTCAAGCAGGGCGATCAATCGCGTTTCGAAACCGTCACCGACGTCGCACCGGCCGAAGTGGAAGCGACCTTCGTGCGTTACGGGGTGGATCGGCTGATCCATGGCCATACCCATCGCCCCCATGTGCATACGCTGCAGGCCGGCGGCCACACCTGCACGCGCATCGTGCTGGGCGACTGGTACGAGCAGGGCTCGGTGTTGCGTGTGGACGCCGACCGCATCGCGCTGGAGCAGTTGGCGCTTTAGCGTGGCTGAGAGAACCTAGCGAGCACAGGCATCACTGCACGCTACGCGCATGCTCGGCGTAATCGACGAAATCGGCGTTGACCACGTCGTACCAGAGCACCGTGCCATCGGCCTGCACGCGGAAGCGATCACGTACCGGGCTGGTCTGCGGGTCGCCGGGGCAGCCGTTGCCGTGGCGCTCGTGCACTGCGAACTCGAAAGCATCCGAGGTGGGCGCATCGTCCTGTTCGGACAGAATGCTGATGCAGCTGTCCGGATAAAACTGATCGCTCTGCAAGCGGGCTTCGAGCACATGCAGCGCGCGTGCTTTGGCGTCGTTGCCGGTGGGCGTTGCCGTCACCGCAGCAGCGGGCTTGGGTTGCGAAGGAGCGGGCTCGGCGGGCTGCTGTTTGCAGCCGGCAACCGCCAGTGCGGCCAGGCACAGCGCCGCATAACGCAGGGACTTGGACATGAGTGCTCCGCTCCACAAGACGAAGTCGGCAGGTACCGACGGTGCGCCTAGTCTGCGCGATCACTGCGCGTGGGTGTAGCGGCAAAAGCCCGGCACTTCCAGTGCCGGGCCGACAGCCAAACGCTCGACGTCAACCTCAGCGGAAGCCGGCAATCGTGGCCTTGGTGTTGACCAGCACGCGCTGATTGTCGGCGGTGCTGGCATTGCCCATCGGGATGCCGTTGTAGCTGATGTTGGGATTGGACCAGTAGTTCAAACGCGGGCAACTGCTGGTGCAGTCGTAAGCCATGATGGTGCGCCAGCTGTTGC
Organism: Xanthomonas sp. Leaf131; assembly: GCF_001423495.1. Classification (GTDB taxonomy): domain Bacteria; phylum Pseudomonadota; class Gammaproteobacteria; order Xanthomonadales; family Xanthomonadaceae; genus Xanthomonas. The sequence goes on from NZ_LMOG01000001.1 coordinate 314,166, forward strand.
CGTAGCGATAGCCATGGCCGTAGGCATACGGCGAGGTGCTCGGGTCGTTGGTGGAATCATGACGGGCGCTCTGCAGATGCCCGATTTCATGCGCGAAGCTGTAGTAGCCGGTCGCGCAATCCCAGTACACCGACGCGAACGCGCTCGCTGCCGTGGAGCCGATGCCAGACGCCAGGCCGCAGTAGCTGCTGTTGTTCAACACGATCACGCCCACATCGGCGGTATAGGTGTTGCGGCTGGTGTGGATGCTGTCCATGTAACCGTCGTTGGTGACGCGGAAGCGCTGCAGGTCGGTGGTAAAGTTGCCGGTCTCGCTGTAGCTGGTGGTCTCGTAACGCGCCAGCTGCAAGGTGATGCCGACGTTGCTGTTGATGTACCCCTGGTTGGCCTCGGACACTGCCAGCTGCACCAGCGCTTGCATGTTGCCGCCGTAGGCGGTCACCGCCTGATTGGTGGCGACCACCAGCACGCGGATGGTGGCCGGGCTGCCGGACGATGCGGCGGCAGCGGTGACGCGGCCGTCGCCGGGCATGTCGAATTTGGGCAGCAGGCTGTATTCGGCCGGGTGCTCCTGCGGCATGCGCTGCTCGTCCACCTGCACCAGCACGTGGCGTCCATCGGCTAGCGGACGCAGGCGATAGAGTTTGCCGGCATAGCGAATGGTGCCCGTCACGGTCTCGCCGCTACGGACCAAGATCGCGGAGTTCAGCGGATCCACGCCAGACAGCGTGCGCGCACGCGTACCCGCGCGCGGGCCGAGGTTGCCGTACCACACGCTATCGCCGCCTTCCAAGGCATCGACCTTGGCCTGGGTGGCGGTGATGGTCTGGCCATCCAGCTGCAGTTCCAGCAGTTTTTCGGATGGTGTGACTGCGCCGACATCGAGCTGGACCACTTGCGCGGTGGCTGTGGACGGTGAGCTCAACAGGCGTTGCAGCGAGGGTTCGGTGGTGGCAGTGGTGGCAGCACTACGGCTCAGCGCAGGACCGGATTGATACAGCGGCTTGCCCGCAGCGGCGGCCGAACCGGCCAGACACATGGCAATCAGACCCACCGTGGTGCACATCGACTTCGACTTCATCGTCTCTCTCTCCTTAGACATGGAAGTAACGGATGTGAAACACCGGGCCCCTGCCCCCGGGACGCCATTAAGGCCGGAGTGAAGGTACACATTGCAAGTTGTTACAAAAGAAAATTACAGTTTTGTGATGTTGGCCGTGAATGGATACGATTCCGGCCGCTACGCAGCGCGAACCACCGCACATTCTCTTAGCCAGCCTGCTCTACCAGGCTGGCCAATTCATCCTCGTCGAAACCGGCGAGCAGCCGCGCTTCGATATTGAACGGCCCATGCAGATAGCCGCCGGCGTATTCGCGCAGCAGCGCCTTGAAACGCGCGCGCGGCTCGATGCCGGCCTGCTCGCAATACCAGCGGTACCAGCGCGAGCCGGCCGCCACATGTGCCACTTCTTCGCGCAGGATGGTGTCCAGCACCTGCGCAGTGGCGATGTCGCCGAGCGAGCGCAGTTTGACGATCATCGCCGGGGTCACGTCCAGACCACGCGCTTCCAGCACGCGCGGTACCAGGGCCATGCGGGCGAGGCCGTCATGCGCGGTTTTCTCGCACATTTCCCACAGGCCGTTGTGCGCGGCGAAGTCGCCGTAGTCGTGGTCATGTGCCTGCAAGCGTGCACGCAGCAGCATGAAGTGGCGCGATTCATCGTTGGCCACGCCAACCCAATCGGCATAGAACGCCTCAGGCAAACCACGGAAGCGGTACACCGCATCCCAGGCCAGATCGATGGCGTTGAGTTCGATATGCGCGATGGCATGGATGAAAGCGGCGCGCCCTTCCTGCGTGCCCAATCCACGCCGCGGCACCTCGCGCGGAAGCACCAGCACCGGCCGTGCAGGCCGGCCGGGCATGCGGATCGGCTCCGGAGGCGCGGCCTGCGGCGATGGCAACGCCAGCGTGCCGGCGCGGAACGCGGCCGCATACCGCTGGGTCAGCGCGACCTTCTCCAGCGGATCGGCCGCTTGCAGGCAGGCATGTGCGGCCTGCAAGAGATCCATCATCACGTCATCGCTCCGTCGTTCGCGGGCAGCGCAACTTCACAACGCTGCCGCGCCACCATCACGCGCGACGTTTGCGCTTGGCTTCGTCCGACCGCAGTTGCTGGATGCGCTGGAAATAACCCGGCTCGATGCCGGTGATGTACTCGCCGTTGAAGCACGAGGAATCGAACTGCTTGATATCCGGGTTGCCCTCGCGCACTGCCACTTCCAGGTCTTCCAGATCCTGATAGATCAGCCAGTCGCAGCCGAGAAATTCCTGGATCTCGTGCTCGCTGCGGCCGTGCGCGATGAGTTCTTCGGCCGCCGGCATGTCGATGCCGTAGATGTTGGGATACCGCACCGGCGGCGCGGCTGAGGCCAGATACACCTTGCGCGCACCGGCATCACGCGCCATCTGCACGATCTGCCGGCTGGTGGTGCCGCGCACGATCGAATCGTCGACCAGCAGCACCACGCGGTTGCGGAATTCCAGATGGATCGGATTGAGCTTGCGACGCACCGATTTCTGCCGCTCGCCCTGCCCTGGCATGATGAAAGTGCGACCCACATAGCGATTCTTGACGAAGCCTTCGCGGTACTTCACCCCGAGCACGTTGGACATCTCCAGCGCCACATCGCGCGAGGTGTCCGGGATCGGAATGATGGTGTCGATATCGTGATCCGGGCGCAGGCGCAGGATCTTCTCGCCCAGCTTCAAGCCCATGCGCATGCGCGCCTTGTGCACCGAGATGTTGTCGATCATCGAATCGGGACGCGCGAAATACACGTACTCGAAGATGCACGGCGCATGGTCGGTGGGCGCGGCGCAGATCTCAGAAAACAGCTCGCCGCGCGCGGTGATCACCAGCGCTTCGCCGGGGCGCACATCGCGCACGCGCTGATAGCCGAGGATGTCCAACGCCGCCGATTCGGAGGACACGATGTATTCGGTGCCTTCGGCGTGATCGCGCTTGCCCAGTACCAGCGGACGAATGCCGTGCGGGTCGCGGAACGCCACCAGGCCCAGGCCCAGCACCACGCTGACCACCGCGTAGCCGCCCTTGCAGCGGCGGTGCACGCCGGCCACCGCGCGGATCGCCGCCTCGGGGGTGAGCATGCGCTGCGCGTCCAGCTCGTAGGCGAACACGTTCAGCAGCACTTCGCTGTCCGAATCGGTATTGATGTTGCGGCGGTCGGCCTCGAACACCTGCTGGCGCAAGGCCTCGGTGTTGATCAGGTTGCCGTTGTGCGCCAGCGCGATGCCGTAGGGCGAGTTGACGTAAAACGGCTGCGCCTCGTCCATGCCTTCCGAGCCGGCGGTCGGGTAGCGGCAATGCGCGATGCCGACGCGGCCTTCCAGCACCGCCATCTTCTTTTCGTCGAAGACATCGCGCACCAGGCCGTTGGCCTTTTGCACACGCAGACGCGTGCCATCGGCGGTGGCGATGCCTGCGGCGTCCTGCCCACGATGCTGCAGGACGGTCAGGCCGTCATAAAGCTGCCCGGCGACGTTTTGGTTGCCGACAATACCGACGATGCCACACATGGTGCGCGTTCTCCGCTGCGGCTTGCGCCGTTACTGTGAAGGTGGCCGTGCCTGGCCTTGAGACTCGACCCGAGCCGGGTCGCTTTCTCCGCCGCGAATCTGCGCCGGATCGATATTGGCCGGCATCGCCTGCGCCGGATCGCGTCCGTCGCTGGCGGCTTTACCGGGTTGCCCAAGCGCACGCGTAATGGTGTCGCTCAGACCGGACCCGGACAGCGCCTTGCCCAGATCCGTATTATTGCCTGCCGAGGGCAACTTCCCCAACTCCGTTGGCAAGTTGCCGAGTTCCATCGATGGCATGTCCATCGACGGCATCCGCCAGGCCGGCAGTTGCGCCCGCATCCAGCCCGCACCCGGCGACAGCATCGGCATCAGCACCGACTGGCGCCAGGACGGCTCGCGCGGCAACGGGGTGAAGCTCATCAGCAGCACCAGCACGCTGGCCAGAAACCCGCCGCGCACCACGCCCAGGCCGAAGCCGAGCATGCGGTCCATCCCGCCGAGCCGCACTGCGTCCACGCCGGCACGGATCACCATGCCGATCACCGCTACGGTGATCAGCACGCCGACGAACACCATCGCGTAGCCGCCGAACGACTCGGTGGCGGACGGATGTTTGCCATCGGCCAGCCAACGCGCGGCCGAGCCACCGAACTGAAAGGTCGCCCAGCCCGCCAGCAACCACGACAACGTGCCGACCACGATCGCGACAAAGCCGCGTAGCAAGCCCAACAGGGCCGACACCAGAATGATGACGCCCAGCACCATGTCGATCATTGCCAACTTCTCCGCGCGGCGCGCGCGCCGTTGCTGCAACCTGGCTCGGTGTTCATTGCGCTCCCCTCCATGGGTGTGAGGCGATCGGGAATCTGACAGCCACCGACGACATATCGTGAGTGGCTGTCAGGTTTGATGCAGAAGGCATGCAGCACGCGCAGTGTACGAAGGGTCGCGCCGATGAAGATGTCTGGTACCGGCAACGCCCACCCGATGGCGGCGCAGCCGTTTTACGGATGCGGACGCACCATGCCGGAAATGCCGACCTTGGCCGCGACCTGCGCACGCAACTGTTCGGCATCGCCACGGTTGGCCACCGGGCCGACACGTACGCGATTGAGCGCGCCCTTGTCGGTGCGGACCTGTTCGACGAACGCGCTGAAACCGGCGGCGCGTACGCGGTCGCGCAGGGCATCGGCATCTTCGGCACGGCCAAACGCACCCAGCTGCACCGCAAAGCCGACCGAACTGGCGGCAGGCGCTGGCGGCGCAGTAGGCGCAGCCACGACCGGCTTGGCAGGTTCGGCCTTCGCCACGTCCGGCTTGGCCGGCACAGGCTTGGGCGCTTCGGCCGGCTTAGCCGCGGTGGCCACCGGCCTGGCCGGCTCTGGCGGCAGGCTTTCGGTCTTGGTCGGCGCGGTGGTGCTGGCAGCAGCCACGCTGCTGCTCGGCTTTGCGGCCGGCGCGGGCGTCGGTGCAGATGCCGGCGCAGGCGCTGCGGCATTCGCATCCAGCGTCACCACCTGGGCGTTGACGTCGCTGCGCACCTTCACCGCCTGCAGGCGGGCCGATTCGGCCTGGGCCTGATCGACATATGGTCCGACGCGCACACGCCACGCAGGGCGGCCGTTGATCTGGGTCTTTTCGCTGAAGCCGGGCAGTTGCGCCTGCTTGAGCCGCGCGATCACCGCATCGGCATCGGCGCTGGTGGCGTAGGCACCAAAATTCACCGCGTAGTTGCCGGCGGCCACCTCAGGCGCAGACGGCGCGCTGGACGGGGCCAGATCGGCCGCATCCGGATTGTCCTGCACCGCTGCCGGCGCAGTAGCGGCACCGCGCATGCCCAGCGCGCCACCGGCCGGCGTATCGCCCGGGGTGACCAGCGGCAACTCGCGGGTTTCGAACTCGCCATTGGCAGGTGCTGCGGGTGCCTCAAGCGGCACGTCGGCCACGCCGCTCGCAGGCGCAGGGCCCTTGACCAGCATCGGCAGGAAGATCACGGCGAGCGCCACCAGAACGATGGCGCCAATCAATCGCTGTTTCAGAGCAGTATCCACGTAAAGAGACGAGAGGCGGCGTGGCGGGTTGCCGCGGCGATTATAAGGCCGCAGCCGGGCTACCGACCTCAGTGGCCTGAATGAAGTACGTGCAGCGCGTCGGCGACGGTATGAAACGAGCCGAACACCAGTACGCGATCGCCCGGCTTGGCTGATGCAAGTACCGCGCGCAGTGCGCTTGCGACGTCACGCTGGCACAGCGCCTGCGCCGCGGCACTGCCCTGCAGGCGCTGCTGCAAGGCCTCTGCCGACTGCCCACGCGCGCCGTCCAGCCCGGCCAGCGTCCAGTGGTCGATCTGCGCAGCCACCGCCTCCACGACGCCCAGCACGTCCTTGTCGGCCAATGCGGCGTAGATCGCATGCGTGCTGCCGGCATGCGCTTGGGCGCCGAGTGCCTCGGACAGCGCGCGCGCGGCCTGCGGGTTGTGGCCGACATCCAGCAACACCTGCACGCCATCGACGTCGATGCGCTGCAGGCGCCCGGCCACCTGCGCACTGGTGATGCCCTGCGCCCATGCCGCATCTGGCACATCTACCGGCAGTGCCTGCATCGCCGCGATCGCCGCGGCCGCATTGGCCAGCTGCACCGGCGCGTGCAGGGCCGGCATCGGGAGTTCCAGGGTCACTGCGACATCGCGCCAGCGCCAATGCTGCGGGTTGGAATGCTGTGCGTTGGATTGTTGTGCGTCGGTTTGCTGCGCAGCGATCGGCTCGAAGAAATAATCGCTGCCGGCACGGATCGCGTTGGCGCCCAGCTGGTACGCACGCCGCAACACGCTCGACGGCGGGTCGATTTCGCCCAGCACCACTGGTTTCCAGGCGCGGATGATGCCGGCCTTCTCGGTCCCGATCGCCTCGCGGTCTTCGCCCAGCCAATCGGTGTGGTCGATATCCACGGTAGTGATCACCGCCACATCCGAATCGATGATGTTCACCGCATCCAGACGCCCGCCCAGGCCGATTTCCAGCACTGCCAGGTCCAGCCCGGAGTGCTGCAACAGCCACAGCGCCGCCAGCGTGCCGTATTCGAAATAGGTCAGCGCGGTCTCGCCGCGCGCCGCTTCGACCGCTGCAAATGCGTCCACCAGTTGCGCATCGCTCGCTTCGCTGCCATCGATACGCACGCGCTCGTTGTAGCGCAGCAGATGCGGCGAGGTGTAGGCGCCCACCTTCCAGCCGGCCGCGCGCCCGATCGCCTCGATAAAGGCCACGGTGGAGCCTTTGCCATTGGTTCCGCCGACGACGATGACGTGTTTGGCCGGCGCTTCAATCTGCAACCGCGCAGCAACCTCGCGCACGCGCTCCAGGCCCATGGCGATGTTCTGCGGATGCTGCTGCTCGATATAGGCGAGCCAGTCGGAGAGTGTGGTTGGCGTGTTCACGGGATTATCTGAAGTAGTGCGTTGCGGCAAGCATTATCGCGAATGCATCGCTGATATGGTCAGGGAAGTAATGGCTTCGCCATCTATACGAAAAAACATGCGCAGGCGGTGTTTCATGGCAGATGCCATACCTATCCACACATATCCCAACGGCGAGGCCAAGACCGAGTCAAGGCCTATTTTTTCGTGCTATTGCTCGTAGATCTTTTCTATCCGCATGCCCAGCGCGGACCGCTGCCCGGTCAACAACACCTGCACCAGCTGCTCCGGATGCCGCCGATAAGAGGCTTCATTGATGCAGAGATAGTTTGGGGCACCATGCTCGATTGGTCCGCCAGTCAACCGGTACTCGCAAGACTGGCGATCTTGCTCGTGATGCGCTCGCATCAAATACGCCTGCTCAAATGGTGCACCAAACGCAATGGTGAACAACCACGGCAGAGTTTTGCACAGCAGTAAATAGCAGAGGGCCCCCAGCAATAGCGGCGTCATGCAGATCATGAACACAGTGACCAGCTGACTGTTCTGATCGACGATCGACCGCCGTCCGTGCCGGCGTGCGTTTTTGTGCAGCAGCACGCTAAGCACTGCTCCCATGCCCGTCATCGGCCAGAACAATAGATCAAATCGCAGAAACGCAGCAGGTACAAAATCTATGAACAAACTCACCGGCACCAAGCCTATCGGCACACAGAGCAGCATTACCTTGCCCCAGGCGAGAAGCTTGGATTTTTGCGGAACTGTCCCTGGAAACTGCGTCTCCATCATCCATCCAGAAAGGCCTTACAGCGCCCGATGCTTGGCTTCACCAAAAAACGGCGTGTGATGCGCGCAGTCGTTCAAGCGCACTACTTCCAGGTGATCGACATCCTCGCCTTCGAGCAGGTTGAGCGTGGTCGGTGCCTGGCGGAAAGTCCACAGCTTGGATAGCGGCAGGCCCAGAATCTTGCACAGGATCACGCGGTTGACCGCATCGTGCGCGACCACCAGCAAGGTGTCGTCGGCGCCCAGGCCATCGGCCGCGCGCGCCAGGCCACGCCAGCTGCGGTCCAGCACCTGACGCAGCGACTCCCCGCCGGGCATCAGCACGGTGTCGGGCTCTTCGCGCCAGGCGCGCAGGCGCGCCGGATCCTTGTCGTTGATCTCGCTGGCCAGCAGGCCTTCCCATTCGCCGTGCGCGATTTCCTGCAGATCCGCATCGGTCTGCAACAAGCTCTCGCGTGCGCTGCCCAGCGCTAGCTTGGCGGTGGCCTGCGCACGCGACAGCGGCGATGCCACCGCACGGGTGATCTCCAACGACTGCAGACGCGCGCCGAGTGCGGCAGCCTGGCCTTCGCCGACCGGCGACAGCGGGATATCGATCTGGCCCTGGTAACGGCCTTCGGCGTTCCACGGCGTCTCGCCGTGACGAGCAAGCAGGATGCGCATGCGCGAGAGATTCCTTGGGGAAGGGACCGACGTGCCTTGCGGCCAGACGGGAGCGGAATGATACCGCCCCAGGCGCTCCGTGGTTTGCGCTGAATGACGGAGATCGACGCTTGACCGAAACGGTATCCGCCGGCGCCATGCCCGGCGCCATTGCTTCCGGGCTCTTCCGCTTGCCTGCATCCACGCCGCCCGGGTGCAGGCACGCGCTGCGCCAGCGACTCAGACGCGACCGAACGCCGGGTCGCTGCGGCTGGGCTTGCCGGTTTCCAGATGCCCGGCCAGGCGCCGGCGGAATGCCCCACCCGGCTGCTCCACGACAAGGTCATACCAGTGATCGCTCGCTGCCAGCGGCAGGCGAATGGTTTCGCGCTGGCCTGCGGCCAGCTGCACTGCGCGCGCGGTCGGGTCTGCGTAGTTCAGCGCGCGCAGTTGCAATGTGCAGGCGTGCTGACTGGTATTGCCGAATTCCAACACCAAGGTCTCGCCGTCTTGTCGCGCTTCCAGCCACGGCGCCGCCAATTGCGATGGCGCGATGGAAAGTTCACCCGCAAACTCGCGCAGGAACCCGTTCGGCCCGTGCACACTCAACGCATAGGCACCATTGTGTACAGCGTCGAGCGGTACATCGTCGAGCTGCGTACCGGGTAACACGGTGTAGTACCACGGGCCGCCGCGTGCGGCGCTGGTGTAGACGTTGAACGCGGCCGCAGCAGCGCCGCTGTTGACGAACTGCAGTTGCACGCCAGTGTCGTTATGCACGCGCGCATGCACCTGCAAGGCGTACGGCAACGCGCGCGCCGGACGTTGCCCCGGCTCCTGTCGCGGCATGCGTGCAGTGGTTGGTGGCACCGGCAGCGGTTTGCCACTTACGGCGGCGGTACGCGCACGGTAGTCGTCGACCGACGGGAATGCGCTCAGCGCCGAATCGTCCGGCTTGCGGAAATCGAACACACTGGTCAGATCGCCACTCACTGCACGCCGCCAGGGGCTGATGTTCGGTTCGGCCACACCGAAGCGACGTTCCAGCAAGCGCAGCACCGAGGTGTGATCGAACACCTGCGAATTGACCCAGCCACCGCGCGTCCATGGCGAGATCACCAGCATCGGCACGCGGATGCCCAGGCCGATCGGCAAGCCGTCGTAGGCTTCGCCACGCGTCTCGACATTGCTGCGCCCCATGCGCGCATCCAGCGCCGGCAATGGCGCAGGCACATGATCGAAGAAGCCATCGTTCTCGTCGTAATTGATGATCAACGCGGTCTTCGCCCACACCTGCGGGTTGGCAGTGAGCGCATCGATCAAACGCGCCACCAGCGATTCGCCATAGGCCGGCGGTGCTTCCGGATGTTCGCAATATGCGGTGGGCGGAATGATCCACGACACCTGCGGCAAACGATTGGCCTGCACATCGGCGGCGACCGCGGCAATCAGATGCTCGGCCTGCGTGGTGGCGGCATTGTCCGCAGTGGAACCGGGCACGCATGCGCGTGCGCGCCGATAGCGTTCGTCATCGGGTTGCAGATCGCGATAGTGGGAAAAATACGCCAGCGAGTTGCAGCCGAAATTGTCGTATTCCTGATACACGCGCCAATCCACACCGGCGGCCTGCAGACGCTGCGCGTAGGTGGTCCAGTCCATCGCCGCGTAACCGGGTTTGTCGCGCGCCATGTCGGCGGTCCAGTTGCCGTCGTCGGCATTGGTTACCGCTTGCGCGCCGAGATTACCTACGCTTGGGCCGCTGGTGCCGGTGAACAGATACATGCGATTGGGATTGGTCGGCCCATGCAGCGAACAGAAGTAGCCATCGCAAATGGTGAAGGCGTCGGCGAGCGCGTGGTAGTACGGAATGTCGTGACGCTGGAAATATCCCATCGTCAATTCGCCCTTGTACGGCACCCAGGCGTCGTACTCGCCCCAGCGCACCGGGTCTTGCCCATGGCCGGCCTTCCAGGAGTGATCCAGGCTCTTGATCAATGGCGCGCACGTGTTTTGCGAGTCGAAGGCGAACGGCAGCAAGCGTCGCCCGTCCTTTGCCGGCTGGCTCCATACCGGATGGCCATCGCGCAATTGCAGCGGGCGCGGATCGCCAAACCCGCGCACGCCGCGCAACGCGCCGAAGTAATGATCGAACGAGCGGTTTTCCTGCATCAGGATCACTACATGCTCGATGTCGCGCAGCGTGCCGGTGCGCGAATTGGCCGGCAGCGCGAGTGCGCGGCCGATCGAAGAAGGTAATGCACCGGCAGCAGTCAGCGCGGCGACGCGCTTGAGGAAATCACGGCGCGAGGGGGAGGACGTCATGGATGCAAAACCTGCCAGAAATACGAGTGTGTGGCCGCAGGTGGCGGCTGGACACGACACGTATAGCGGGCGGGCGCGACAGTTTTAAGACAGCCACCGTCATCAATGTTTCATGAGTCGTTGACACCCTGCGTCGCGAAACGTCGGTCTTGCACCGTGCGTCCGCCCTCAGCCGTGCCCGAACAGGACTCCCCCATGACTTCCACTCGCCGTTTTCATGTCACTCCGCTGGCGCTCGCCCTGGCAGCGTTGCTTCCCGTCATGGCAAACGCCGCAACGGCGGCTGCCGATCCGGTTGTGATTGCAGACGCACCGGTCGCGGATGCGCCGGCAACTGTTGCCGACGCCGCAAGCAATGCCACCCAGCTGGATGCGATCAACGTGGTCTCGCAAGGCAGCACGCGCCAGGTGCAGCGCATCAGCCGGCAGGACATCGAGCAGCTGACACCGGGCAGCAGCGCCTTCAAGGCGGTGGAAAAACTGCCGGGCGTGCAGTTCCAGTCCGCCGACCCGTTCGGCACCTACGAATGGTCCACACAGGTGACCTTGCATGGCTTCGATCAGAGCCGGCTCGGCTACACACTCGATGGCATTCCGCTCGGCAACATGAGTTATGGCGTCACCAACGGCCTGCATATCACCCGCGCGATCATTTCGGAAAATCTCGGTTCGGTGGAGATTGCGCAAGGCGCCGGCGCGCTCGGCACTGCCTCCAATACCAACCTCGGCGGCACCATGCAGTTCTACTCGGCCGATCCGCAGACCACACCGGGTTTGCGACTGGTGCAGATGGTGGGCAGCGATGCGACGCGGCGTACCTTCGTGCGTGGCGACACCGGTGATCGCAATGGTTTGTCGGCGTATCTGTCCTATGCCAATGCCACCACCGACAAGTGGAAAGGCTTCGGCGACCAGCAGTCCGAGCAGGCCAACCTCAAGACCGTCTACCAATGGGGCGACGGCAACCGTCTGAGCCTGTTTCTGGATACCTCGCGGCGCAAGGAATACGACTATATGGACCTGTCGTTGACCAGCCAGCGTGCGCTGGGCTGGGACTACGATTACCTGCAGCCGGATTGGGCCACCGCCATACAGATGGCACGTGCGTATCAGAACACCGGCGCCACCAGCGGCGTCGCCAACGGTTATCCGCAGTCGCTGGCCGGTCTGCCCAGCGACTACAGCTGGCTGGATGCCAGTTATTACGCCGGCGGCGGTTTGCGTCGCGACAACCTGGCCGGCTTGTCCGGCACGTTCGTGTTCGGCGGTGCAACCCTGGATGCCGCCGGCTACTACCACGCCAATCGCGGCGAGGGGCAGTGGGTGACGCCGTATGTCGTCACCTCGGCGCAGATCCCGGTGTCGATGCGCACCACCGACTATGGCCTGGACCGTTTTGGCGGTACCAGCGCACTGAAGTGGTCGTGGGGCAACCACGATCTGGAAGCCGGCGTGTGGGCCGAGAATGCACGCACCACGCAAGGGCGCAATTACTTCGCGCTGGGCAACGAGGGCTACACCTCGCTGTACAACGTATACGAAGCGCAGACCCCGTTCCGTCGCGACTTTTTGCAGCGCTATACCACCCAGACCCGCATGCTGTACCTGCAGGACACCGTGCGCCTGCTCGACGATCGCCTGACCCTCAACTACGGCGCAAAGGCGCTCAGCACCACCACGCGCGCGCAATCGCTGGTGCCCACTACCGCGCTGGCGCAGGGCCGCATCCGCGCTGAAGACAACTTCCTGCCGCAGGTTGGCGTGAACTACAAGCTCGACGAGCGCCAGGACATCTACGCCTCCTACAGCAAGAATATCGCCGCCTTCGGCTTCACCCCGTTCGGCACCTCGCAGGCCGCGTTCGACCGCAGCCGCTCGACGCTGGAGCCGGAAGAATCGCAGACCGTGCAGGTGGGCTACCGCATGCAGGATGCGCAGTTCCAGCTCTCGGCCGACGCCTACTTCACCAAGTTCTCCAACCGCTTGCTGACCACCTCGCCGTGTACTGCAGTGCAGACCTGCGCGGCGATCCTGAGCAACGTCGGCGCCGTGCACAGCGCCGGTGCGGATCTGGCATTGATGTGGCGCCCGACCGACGGCCTGAGCTGGTTGAACTCGTTGTCGTGGAACCGCTCGCGCTATCAGGACGACTACCTCAACAACGGCGTGGTCGCCACCTCCGGCAAGGACGTGGTGGGCATCCCGGCGTTGATGTTCTCCTCCAGCGCCAGCTACCAACTCGGCAACCTGCGTCTGGATCTGGACGGCAAGTACGTCGACAAGCGCTACATCACCTTCCTCAACGATTCGCAGGTCCCTTCGTACTGGTTGTTCAACGCCGGTGCGCGTTACGACTTCGGCCGCGTGGGCGGGGTGGCCGATGTGGCGCTGGCACTCAACATCACCAACCTCACCGACAAGCGCTACTTCGCCAGCACCGGCACCAACGGCTACGTCGCCTCCGATCCGGATGGCTACAACCAGACCATGGTGGTCGGCGCGCCGCGCCAGTACTTCATGAGCCTGGATGTGAAGTTCTGAGTCGCCGACGCCCTTTCCCCCTCCCTGCGGGGCGAGAAGGCACGGCTTGCGCGCCACTGCTGGTGCGCGTGGCTGGGAGCGTCCGCGTTGCTAGCGCGGGCCTGGGCGCGTAGCGGGGATTGGGGTGAGGGTACGGGGCGAAGCAGTCGGCGCGTCACTTCTGAAGGCGCGTAGCGACGCGTGTGTCATTGCAGGGACTGGTAAGTCTCTGAGGTGCCCCTCATCCGGCGCTGCGCGCCACCTTCTCCCGATGGGAAAAGGACTACATCGGCCCCTACCCCGCCATGATCCGGGTCAGCCAATACCACTCACTTCCCGCACCGCCGCATGGCGCCGACGTCCGGCCGCCTATAATCGCCGCCTTACTTTCACTCAGCAGGTCCCGCCAGATGGCGCAGACGATGAAGGCGCTGGTCAAGCGCGAAGCGAACAAAGGCATCTGGCTGGAACAGGTTCCCGTCCCCAGCCCCGGCCCCAACGAGGTGCTGATCAAGCTGGAAAAAACCGCCATTTGCGGCACCGATCTGCACATCTACCTGTGGGACGAGTGGAGCCAGCGCACCATCACACCCGGCCTGACCATCGGCCATGAATTCGTCGGCCGTGTGGCCGAGCTCGGTTCGGCGGTGACCGGCTACCAGGTCGGCCAGCGCGTCTCGGCCGAGGGCCACATCGTGTGCGGACACTGCCGCAACTGCCGTGGCGGCCGCCCGCATCTGTGCCCGAACACGGTCGGCATCGGCGTCAACGTCAATGGCGCATTCGCCGAATACATGGTGATGCCGGCCAGCAACTTATGGCCGATTCCCGACCAGATTCCCTCCGAGCTGGCCGCATTCTTCGACCCCTACGGCAACGCCGCGCACTGCGCGCTGGAATTCGACGTCATCGGCGAGGACGTGCTGATCACCGGCGCTGGCCCGATCGGCATCATTGCCGCCGGCATCTGCAAGCACATCGGTGCGCGCAACGTGGTGGTCACCGACGTCAACGACTTCCGCCTCAAGCTGGCGGCCGACATGGGCGCCACGCGTGTGGTCAACGTCTCCAAGACTTCGCTCAAGGACGTCATGGCCGACCTGCACATGGAAGGCTTCGACGTGGGCCTGGAAATGAGCGGCAACCCGCGCGCCTTCAACGACATGCTCGACTGCATGTACCACGGCGGCAAGATCGCCATGCTCGGCATCATGCCGCGCGGCGCCGGCTGCGATTGGGACAAGATCATCTTCAAGGGCCTCACCGTGCAGGGCATCTACGGCCGCAAGATGTACGAGACCTGGTACAAGATGACCCAGCTGGTGCTGTCGGGTTTCCCGCTGCAAAAAGTGCTGACGCATCAATTGCCGATCGACGATTTCCAGAAAGGTTTCGACTTGATGGAAGAAGGCAAGGCCGGCAAGGTCGTGTTGAGCTGGAACTGATCGGCCAACTCGCTTGAACGCAAAAGGCGCCGCGAGGCGCCTTTTGCATGTCCGTCTTCAGAGTGCTGACACACGCAGCGGGCAATTATCAGGTGCGAGCGGAGCGCCTCAAGAAACGCAAGGTCGGCGAGGCTGCAGGTAAAGGCTCAGTTGGTCGAGGGTGCGATGCCCTCACCGCACCAGACAGTTTGTTGGTTGCTTGGAAAAGAGCTACGCGCACCGACCATCTTGACTGGTCCTTGCCCGCCCACCGTCGCGGGACCTTACGCGGCATGGATGCCGCGTAAGAGCCTACAAGGACGTACTTGCGGCGTGAGATCAACCGCTCTACAAGTGATCCATCCGCACGATGCAATCACTCCAAGACAAAACAAGCGATATCTAGAGTTCTGGCGTCGTCTAGATGTAGAGGCTGATGTAAAGACTGAAAACTCCGAGCATCAACTCTTCCCGCCCCACAACTACACAACCAATTAATCAGAGCCGCTTTTAGCCCATCGCCATCAAGGCCAGGTGACCGTAGCCGTCGCCACCAGATGGTTCTGCGAATTCTGTCGACCGAAACCGAATTCCGCCGCTTCGCTGGTGTCGTAATAGCCCACGCTCAAGCCTAGCGGACCGAACGCCTTGCCGACATTCACGCCGAAGTCGTTGTAGTCGTGGTCCACCTGACTCAGCGAGGAGGTATAGACGCTATGCCCCGCATGCGCGCCAAAGGTGAAGTCGTATGGCAGCGACCAGTTCGCATCCAGCGCGTAGTAGTAGCCGTCGGTCTTGGTGCCGTAGAGATCGTTGGTGTAGGCAACGCTGAGACTATAGGTCTTCAAAAACGTGGTCTTGGTGATCAGTTCGGCATAGTTGGACGCGCCCGCTCCCAGGTACTGGTAACGGTTGACCATCACGTCGAAATTCCAGTTCGTGCCCAGATCGGTGTTGTAGCCGACAAAGCCATCCACTTCCCAATCCGGATCGCCGGCCCCGTAGTCGACATTGGAGGTCCAGGTACCGATGTACACGCCAAACGGCGTCTTGTAGGTGAGTCCGGCCTGGAAGGCAGGCTCTTCGTTGGTCTGCGAAATGCCGCGGAACAGATAATCACTGGTGACCGCAAAGGTGCCACTGAATGGCGACGCGGGAGCGTCTTCGTCCTGCGCCTGCGCCAACGGCACGACACCTAGCAACAACAACGACAGACAACAAGCGAGCGGGGACGGCTTCATGGAGCATCTCCTGGAACGATGGGCGGTCGGATGACGCGAAGCGAGGCTGCAGTGACTTTATTAGTCCAACTGTCATTGCAGCGCAACATCAACGTCGCGCTCCTTTGATCCAGCACACCGGCTTCAACCGCCGATGGTGCTGGTCAGGCTTCCATCTCATCGACCGGCTGCGCAGGATCTTGAGATTCGGGATTCGGGATTCGGGATTCGGGATTCGGGATTCGCAAAATTCCAAAGCAAGCGCAAAACCTGCTCTACAAATCCCCAATCCCGACTTTCAACTTCCGATTCACGCCGGAAACACCCCGTAATGCCGCGCAGCCAAGCGCAGCTGTTGCCCTGGCTGAAAGCTCCCTGCCGAGGCCGGCAGCTCCACTTCCACTTCGTTGCCTGCCGGATCCAGCGTTGCACGCAGACGCAAACGCGCCCCGCTGCGCTGCGACCAGGCCACCGTCGCCGGCCAACCGGCGTCATCCGGCACCAGATCTTCCGGCCGCACATACACCTCGACCGGGCCTGCGGCCAACGCGGCATTGGCCGCAGGCAACGCATGCCCGGCCACCTGGATCTGACCTTCCGCCAGCACGCCCGGAATGCGATTCACCGCGCCCACGAACGAATACACGAACGGCGAGGCCGGCTTGTCGTAGATCATCGCCGGGGTGTCGAGCTGCTCGATACGGCCGCGATTGAGAATCGCCACCCGGTCGGCCAGTTCAAGTGCTTCTTCCTGGTCGTGGGTGACGAACACCGTGGTCAGGCCGGTACGTTCGTGCAACTCGCGCAGCCAGCGGCGCAGGTCGCGGCGCACCTGCGCATCCAGCGCGCCGAATGGCTCGTCCAGCAGCAGCACGCGCGGCTCGATCGCCAACGCCCGCGCCAGCGCCACACGCTGACGCTGACCACCGGACAGCTGGGTGGGATAGCGCTGCTCCAAACCTTGCAGCTGCACCAGCGCCAGCAATTCTTCCACGCGTGCGCGAATGCGTGCTTCGGCCCAGCGCTCGTTGCCGCGCCGCACCCGCAGGCCGAAGGCGATGTTCTCGAACACATCCATATGCTTGAACAGCGCGTAGTGCTGGAACACGAAGCCGACCCGGCGCGACTGCACACTCATGCGCGTGGCATCTTCGTCGCCGAACAGCACCTGCCCGCCATCGGCATGCTCCAGCCCGGCCATGATGCGCAACAACGTGGTCTTGCCTGAGCCCGACGGCCCCAACAGTGCCAGCAACTCACCCTGGCGCACGTCCAAGGTGATGTCGTCCAGTGCGGTGAACGTGTCGAACTGCTTGCGCAGGCGGTGGATGCGGATGCCCATGGTCACCTCAATGTCGATGGTTGGCGGCAAGCGAATCGCCGTGCCGCCATTCCAGATACGTCTTCAGCGCCAGCGTCAGCAGCGCGGTCAATGCCAGCAGCGAGGCGCAGGCGAATGCCGCGCTATAGGCGTATTCGTTGTAGAGAATTTCCACGTGCAAGGGCAGCGTGTTGGTGCGCCCGCGGATATGTCCGGATACCACCGAGACCGCACCGAACTCGCCCATCGCGCGCGCCGCGCACAGCAGCACGCCGTACATCAGCCCCCAACGGATGTTGGGCAAAGTCACCCGCCAGAACATCTGCCAGCCACTGGCGCCCAGGCTCAATGCGGCCAGTTCTTCATCGCTGCCTTGCTGTTCCATCAACGGCATCAGCTCGCGCGCGATGAAGGGAAAGGTGACAAAGGTGGTCGCCAGCACGATGCCGGGCAACGCGAACACGATGCGCGGCAACTGAATCAGCATCTCGCCGAACACCGGCAACTGCACCCGCCAGCCTTCGTCGATCAACGGCCACGCCCAACCGCTGCGCCCGAAGATCAGCACGAAGATCAACCCCGCCACCACCGGCGACACCGAGAACGGCAGGTCGATCAGGCTGATCAACAAGCGCTTGCCCGGGAATCGATGCTTGCTCACCGCCCACGCCGCCGCCACGCCGAACACCAGATTCAGTGGCAACACGATAGCGGTCACGATCAAGGTCAGCTTGATCGCCGACAACGCATCCGGGTCGACCACCGCGCGCAGGAACGTTTCCCAGCCCCCGCGCAGTGCCTCGGCGAAGACCAGCACCAACGGCAACAGCAAAAACGCCAGCAGGAACAGCAGCGCGCCCAAGATCATCAGCCACTGCACCCAACGCGGCTCGTTGGTCGCCGAATCGGTGATGCGGCGCGCCTGTTCGGTCATCTGGCGGGTCTGCAACATGGCGGGCAGCGAGGAAACAGCATCGTTCATGCGGTCCTCCGTTGATAGCGCAGCAGGCGTGCCTGCAGCGTATTGACCACCAGAAGGATCACGAACGACAGCAGCAGCATCGCCGCGGCTATCGCAGTGGCGCCGGCATAGTCGAATTCTTCCAACCGGATGGTGATCAGCAGCGGCGCGATCTCGGTGGAATTGGGCAGATTGCCGGCGATGAAGATCACCGAGCCGTACTCACCCACACCACGCGCAAAGGCCAGCGCAAACCCGGTCAAGACCGCCGGCCACAGACCCGGCAACACCACCCGCCACACGGTTTGCCAGCGCGAGGCGCCCAGCGTGGCGGCGGCCGCCTCCAGTTCGCGCTCGCTCTCGGCCAGCACTGGCTGTACGACCCGCACCACGAACGGAAGGCCGACGAACACCAGCGCCAGCACGATGCCCAACTGCGTATAGGCGACCTTGATACCGATCGCTTCCAGCCAACGCCCGACCCAGCCGTTACCGCCATACAACGCGGTCAGCGCAATGCCGGCTACCGCGGTCGGTAACGCGAACGGCAGGTCGATCACGGCATCGAAGAAACGTTTACCGGGAAAGCTGTAGCGCACGAATACCCACGCCACCCAGGTCCCCATCACTGCGTTAAAAGCGCCAGCAACGAACGCCGTGCCAAAGCTCACCCGCAGTGCCGACAACACGCGCGGCTCGCTCCACACTCGCCATAGACCGTCCCAGCCCAATCCACTGGTCTTGATGAAGATACCCAGCAACGGGATCAACACGATCAATCCCAGCCAGGTCAGCGTGATGCCAAGACTCAAGCCCAGCCCCGGCATCACGCGTCGGCGCGGTGACGGCGCTGGATGGGGTGCAACCGACATCTGCATTGCCTACTTTTTTGCCTGGATCTGGTCGAACATGCCACCGTCGGCGAAGTGTTCCTGCTGCGCCTTGTCCCACGACCCGAACGCTTCCTGGATCGTCACCAGCTTGATGTCCGGAAAACGGGCCAGATCGGCCGGGTCGGCGAATTCCGGGTGGCGCGGGCGATAGAAATGCTTGGCCGCCAGCTTCTGCCCTTCGGGTGCATACAAGTAACGCAGATAGGCCTCGGCCACATCGCGGGTGCCGTGCTTGTCCACATTCTTGTCGACCAGGGCCACCGACGGCTCGGCCAGGATCGACAACTTCGGCACCACGATCTCGAACTTGTCCTTGCCCAGCTCATCGCGCGCCAGCAGCGCCTCGTTTTCCCAGGCCAGCAGCACATCGCCGATACCGCGCTGCACGAAGGTGGTGGTGGCACCGCGCGCGCCGGTATCCAGCACCGGCACGTTGCGGAACAAGGCCTGCATGTAGCGCACGATGCGCTCGCGATCGCCCTTGAAGATACGGTCGGCATACGCCCACGCGGCCAGGTAATTCCAGCGCGCGCCGCCGGAGGTCTTGGGGTTGGGCGTCACCACCGCCACGCCGGAACGCAGCAGGTCCGGCCAATCGCGGATGTTTTTCGGGTTGCCCTTGCGCACCAGGAACACGATGGTCGAGGTGTACGGCGCACTGTTGTCGGGCAGACGCTTTTCCCAATCGCTGTCGATCAGCTTGGCCTTCTGCGCGATCGCATCGACGTCGTAGGCCAGCGCCAACGTGACCACATCGGCCTCGATGCCATCGATCACCGCGCGCGCCTGCTTGCCGGAGCCGCCGTGCGAGGTCTCTACCGTCACAGTGTCCTGCGGATGCTGCTGCTTCCACTGCGCGGCGAACGCGGTGTTGTAATCGCGATAGAACTCGCGCGTGGGGTCGTAGCTCACATTGAGCAAACCGATGTCGCGCGCGCCCGCTTGGCCGGCCAGGGCCAGCAAGCTGCACAACAGAAGGGAAACGAGGCGGTAGCGGGGGTGGGTCACAACAATCTCCTGGCCGGTTGGGCGCAGCTGAACAGCAAGCATGCCATGCTGCGCAGCGCCACGCGGGCGGTGAAATGACATCAAGGCCGGCGCTTATGCCGATTTTGCATGACGTAGTGGTATGCCACCGTGATCGTTAAAATCAAGCGTCTCTTGCCACTGCGATCGCCATGACCAACGCTCCCGCCGCGCTGACCGCCCATTACGCCGCCGAACTGGAAACGATCCAGGCCCAGGGCTTGTTCAAGTCCGAGCGCATCATCACCGGCCCGCAGTCGGCCCGGATCACCCTGGCCGACGGCCGTAGCATGCTCAACTTCTGCGCCAACAACTATCTGGGCCTGGCCGACCACCCGGACATCATCCAGGCCGCCAAGGACGCGCTGGACACCCATGGCTTCGGCATGGCCTCGGTGCGCTTCATCTGCGGCACGCAGGATCTGCATAAGCAACTCGAGCGCACCATCGCCGACTTTTTCGGCACCGAGGACACCATCCTCTATGCCGCCTGCTTCGATGCCAACGGCGGGCTGTTCGAACCGCTGCTCGGCGAACACGACGCCATCATTTCCGATGCGCTCAACCACGCCTCCATCATCGACGGCGTGCGGCTGTGCAAGGCCAAGCGCTTCCGCTACGCCAACTGCGACATGGCCGACCTGGAAGCGCAGCTGCAGGCCGCCGATGCCGCAGGCTGCAAGACCAAGCTGATCACCAGCGACGGCGTGTTTTCGATGGATGGCTTCATCGCCCCGCTGGACGAGATCACCGCGCTGGCGCGCAAATACAACGCGCTGGTGCATATCGACGAATGCCACGCCACCGGCTTTCTCGGCGCCACCGGCCGCGGCTCGGCCGAGGTCAAGGGCGTGCTGGACCAGATCGACATCTTCACCGGCACGCTGGGCAAGGCGATGGGCGGCGCGCTCGGCGGCTTCACCACCGCCAAGCGCGAAGTGATCGAACTGCTGCGCCAGCGCTCGCGCCCCTATCTGTTTTCCAATTCGCTACCACCGCACGTGGTGGCTGCCGGCATCAAGGCCTTCGAGATGCTCGAAGCGGCCGGCGAACTGCGCACGCAACTCGTCGACAACACCCGCTACTTCCGCGAGCGCATGACCGCCGCCGGTTTCGACGTCAAACCCGGCGTGCACCCGATCAGCCCGGTGATGCTCTACGACGCACCGCTGGCGCAGAAATTTGCCGAACGCTTGCTGGAAGAAGGCATCTACGCCATCGGCTTTTTCTTCCCGGTGGTGCCCAAGGGCCAGGCGCGCATCCGCACCCAGATCAGCGCCGCGCACACCCGCGAGCACCTGGATCAGGCGATCGCTGCATTCATCAAGATCGGCCGCGAACTCGACGTCATCAAGGGCTGATGCGCACGGTGCTGCGCCAACGGCTGTTGCTGGCGGCGCACACCGATACCCAGGCGCGCTTGCTGGATGGCAGTTGGGAAACCCGCTGCCTGCATTGCCGTCGGCGCCTGCAACTACGCGCCGATGGCGAACCGCTCGGCCACACCACCCTCGAACACGTAGTGCCGCAGGCCTGGTTCGGCCGTCGCGCTGCGGCCGCGCTGTGCGCAATGGTGAGCGACGATGCGAATGCGGCGCGTAATCTCGCCCTGGCCTGTGCCAGCTGCAATCACGCCAAAGGTCGCCGCCACGATGCCAACGGCGCCGGCAACGCACGCGCTTTTGAAGTGGTCAGCGCCTTGCTCAGCGCGCGTCTGGCGCGTTGGCGGGAGCCGCCGTCAGCGCGCCGACTTCCTCGTCGCTGAGCATCCGCCACGCGCCTTTGCCCAGCTCACCCATCGCCAGTGGGCCGATCGCTACCCGCACCAATCGCAGCACACCGATCTCCAGCGCTGCCAACAGACGACGAATCTGCCGATTGCGGCCCTCGTCCAGCACGATTTCCAGCCACGCATTGCGCTCGCCTTCGCGCAGCACGCTGACCTGCCTTGCGCGCAGCAGCACGCCATCGCCATCGCCATCAGGATCGGGATCGACCACACCGGCCTGCAGCTGTGCGAGTTGCTCCGCACTGGGGCGGCAATCGATCTGCACGTGATAGGTCTTGTCCGGCCCGGTGGCCGGGTCGGTCACCACCGCCGCCCATTGCGGGTCGTTGCTGAAAAGCAGCAGGCCTTCGCTGGCCTTGTCCAGACGCCCGACCGGCGCGATCCACGGCAACCCGGCACCATCGAAACAGCGATACACCGTGTCCCTGCCCTGCTCGTCGCGCACGGTGGTGACCACGCCGCGCGGCTTGTTGAGCATCAGATAGCAGCGCGCCGGCCCGGCCAACGGCTGTCCGTCGACGGTGATGGTGAAATGCTGATCGGCGCGGATCGGATACTCGGGGTCATGTACCACGCGCGCAGCCACGCTGACCCGCCCTTGCGCGATCCAGCGCGCCGCTTCGGTGCGCGAACACACGCCCAATTTGGACAGCACGCGCGCCAGCCCGTGGCGTGGCGCGGTGGTCGCGGTGGCCGCAGCGGAAGCGCGTGTTGCACTTGCCGGCGCCGGACCACGCTTGCGTTGCCGGGACGTCGCCGGCGGAGGCCGCCGGGTCATGCCGTCCCGACCGCGCCGCTTACTTGATTTCGACCGACTTGGCGTCGGCCGCAGGTGCTGCGGCGGCGGCCGGAGCTGGCGCAGCAGCGCCGGCGACCGGGCGTGCCTTGACCACGCGCACACCGCGCGCCTTCATCCAGGCATCGAATTCTTCGGCAGTCATGCGCTTGCCGTTCTGGCTCATGTCAAACCGCCACGGCGTGTTGTCGAACGCGGTGGTGGCCTTGTAGGCAGCCGGATCGTTCGGGTTGACCGTGCCGCCCGGCGGAATCACCTTGGCCAGGTCCTGGCAGCCTTCCACGCGCAGACGCAGCAGCACGCGGTCCACCGATTGCTCGCTGGTATAGGGCTGGGCCAGCACGCCGGTGGGCATGCCCAGCTGGACGCTACGGGTGTAGAACTCGGCGGCCGCCGGCGCAATCACCGTGGCAGGCAACGGCAGCGGCTGGGACACCGTGCTGCCGGCGCAGTTCGGAGCGGCGTAAGCGGCAGGAATCAAAGCGAGACAGAGCAAACCTGCCGTGGCGGTACGCAGCATCGGATTCTTCCAATTATGAGTTTGGTGTTGACGCGGCGAGTGTAGGCAGCGATGAACGCTGTTTCAACCGGAACCGTACCTGGATGGCAACACAGACAGGTTTAGCGGTGCCTCGACGCGCTGTTCGTGGTCCTACAAAGACAAAACCCGGCACAAGGCCGGGTTTTGTATGTAACAGCTAGCGGTCCAATTAGTTCTGGACGTTCAGCTCGGTACGACGGTTCTTCGCACGGCCTTCCGGATTGTCGGAACCATCCGGGTTGGCGTTCGGAGCAATCGGACGGCTCTCGCCGTAGCCGATCGGGCCGACCAGACGCGACGCTTCAACGCCGTTCTTGGTCAGGTAGTCGTACACGGTGGTCGCACGACGCTCGGACAGCTTCTGGTTGTACGCGTCGGTACCCTTCGAGTCGGTGTGACCGGCAACCTCGACCTTCAGGTCGGGGTAACGCTTCAGGATCTCGGTCGCTTCGCTCAGGATCGACTGTGCGTCCGGACGCAGGGTCGACTTGTTGAAGTCGAAGTTCACGCCCTTCAGGTCGATCGAGACAGGAACCGGGCAACCGTCCGGACCGATGGTCTGGCCAGGCTGCGAAGCCGGGCACTTGTCGTCGCAGTTGTTGACGCCGTCACCGTCGTCATCAAGGTCTGCGCAGCTCGGAGCAACCGGAGCCGGAGCCGGCGGCGGAGCGGTCGACGGAGCCGGTCCCAACGGGATCACGACGCCGACCGAAGCCAGCACGTCGCCGAACCAGTCTTCCTGCGGAGCGGAAACGCTCTGGTCGTTGAAGTCAGCGCGGTAGGCCAGTTCGGCACGCACGGCAACGCGCTTGTCGAAGGTGGTCTGCAGACCGACACCAGCCTTGGCGGCAAAGTTGCCGTCTTTCTGCTGGCCCGGCGAAACCGGGTTCGGGGTTGCGTCGAACTCTTCTTCCGAACGCTGGTAGCCCAGACCGAACAGCAGGTAGGGGTTCCAGCCGCGGCCCTCAGCGATGAAGTGGCGACGCAGGTCGAACGAGATGCCGTACTGGCTCCAGTTCTGGTCCTGGTTGGCATCGAAGTTCGGGTTCTGATAGTTCAGCTCGCCGTCGATCGACCAGTTCGGGCTGACAAACTTGCCCAGACCCAGGGTCACGAACGGGGCATCATTGGTCAGACGATCGCTGTCCTGGAAGTTGAAGCCAGCGCTACCGGTCAGGTACCAACGGTCATCGAATTCCTGCGCGGAAGCAGCCTGGGCAAACGCCAGGCCGCCAAGCAACGCGGCAGTGAGAATTTTCTTGTTCATGTATACAGCTCCTTCTTTGGGAGATAAACCGATAGAGGCGTTGTTCTTGGTAAAGATGCTCGTCACATCCAGAGCCATCGGGGCGCAGATTAAGCCGGCCTCAGTGAAGATCGCGTTAACGGACATATAACATGTGAAAGCAATCAACAGGCCCGGCGATCCCACTCAATACTACGTATACAGTTTCATGAAGGAAAGGACCGGGCACTCAGTTCGCACAGTTGCCCCGCATGAACGGCAGCCCAATTAAGCCAGTTGAATACGGTGACGGACGGACCGCCTGCAGGACGTGCCGCATGACCTGGCGACCACATTGGTGAATGCGAACCCTAGTCCGAGCTGAATTGTGGGCTTGGTGGTTGCGGGCCAACGGCTTCACAACGCACCCTGAACTCCCCCACACAGAGCGCCTCGATGAAAGCCATCGCACTCACTCGCCATCTGCCAATCGACGATCCCGAGTCGCTGCTTGACATGGAGCTTCCGACGCCTGCGGCGCCCTCGGGGTATGACTTATTGGTGCGTGTGGAGGCGATCTCGGTGAATCCGGTCGATACCAAGGTGCGCGCGCCCAAGCCGCAGACGCTGGATGCGCCCAAGATTCTGGGCTACGACGCCGCCGGCGTGATCGAAGCGGTCGGCCCGGAGGTCACCGCGTTCGTCGTAGGCGACGAGGTCTATTACGCGGGAGACATCGGAAGACCGGGCAGCAACGCGCAGTACCAACTGGTCGATGCGCGCATCGCCGGCTGCAAGCCGACCTCGCTCAGCTTCGCCCAGGCCGCTGCCTTGCCGTTGACCACGCTGACTGCATGGGAGCTGTTGTTCCAGCGTATGCCGTTCGCCTTCGACGGCGCGCGCAATCGCGGCAAACACTTATTGATCATCGGCGGCGCCGGTGGCGTGGGTTCCATCGCGATCCAGCTGGCGCGGCATGCCGGCTTCACGGTGATTGCCACCGCCTCGCGTCCGGAGACGATTGAATGGGTGCGCCAGATGGGCGCGCAGCATGTGATCGACCATCACCAGCCGCTGCACCCGCAATTGCAGGCGCTGGGCCTGCAGAGCGTGGATGCCGCGCTCAATCTGGCCGATACCGATCGCTACTGGCAGCAGTTGGGCGAGATCCTGGCGCCGCAGGGACACGTGGGCTTGATCGTGGAGCCGCGTGGCCCGCTGTCGATCGGCGACCCGTATAAATCCAAGTGCATCGGGATCCATTGGGAGCTGATGTTCACGCGCGCCCGCTACGCCACCGAAGACATGGTCGAGCAGCACCGCATCCTCAATCGTGCGGCCAGCCTGATCGACGCGGGCGAGTTGCGCACCACGCAGACCGAAACGCTGTCGCCAATCAATGCGCAGCAGTTGCGCGAAGCGCATCGACGACTGGAAAGTGGCAGCACGATCGGCAAATTGGTGTTGGCGGGCTGGTAAGCGGGGCGACTGGCTGAGTTCGGCGACCGTGGTGCTGCCGACAGCACTGGCCGCGTGCGTCAAGACTTGCTGACAAACCCGTTTGCCTGCATCGTGCGCACTCCGTACGCCAGCGTATCCATATCATGTCGCCCGCCACCGGCTTGCCTGACTCGCCCTACCCGCACCTGTTCACCCCGCTCGACTTGGGTTTCACGCAACTGCGCAATCGGGTCCTGATGGGCTCGATGCACACCGGGCTTGAAGACCGTGCGCGTGATTTCCCGAAATTGGCCGCGTATTTTGCCGAGCGCGCTGCCGGTGGCGTCGGGCTGATCGTCACCGGTGGGTTTTCGCCGAATGTGGTGGGCTGGCTCAAGCCGTTCGGCGGAAAGTTATCGTGGCCGTGGGAAGTGCGCCCGCATCGCCAGGTCACCCGTGCGGTGCACGCACACGGCGCCAAGATCTGCCTGCAGCTGCTGCACGCCGGGCGCTACGCGTATCACCCGTTGTCGGTGGCGCCGTCCAAACTCAAGGCGCCGATCAACCCGTTCACCCCGCGCGCGTTGTCGGCGCGTGCAGTGGATCGGCAGATTGCCGCCTATGCGGGTGCCGCGCGGCTGGCGCGCGAGGCCGGCTACGACGGCGTGGAGGTGATGGGGTCGGAAGGCTATCTGATCAACGAATTCACCGCCGCACGCACCAACCAGCGCAGCGATGCCTGGGGCGGCGATGCCACCAAACGCATGCGCTTTGCGGTGGAAATCGTGCGGCGCATCCGCGAGGCCTGCGGGCAGGACTTCATCATCATCTACCGGCTGTCGCTGGTGGACCTGGTCGAAGGCGGCAACCAGTGGCAGGAGATCCTGGCGCAGGCGCAGGCGATCGAAGCGGCTGGCGCGACCATCATCAATTCCGGGATCGGCTGGCACGAGGCGCGCATTCCAACCATTGCCACCTCGGTGCCGCGCGCAGCGTTTGCCGGCGTGACCGCCAAACTCAAGCCGCACCTGCGCATTCCGGTGGTGGCGACCAACCGCATCAACATGCCGGACGTGGCCGAGCGCATCCTGGCCGATGGCGCAGCCGACATGGTGTCGCTGGCGCGGCCATTGCTGGCCGACCCGCAGTGGGCCAACAAGGCCAGCGCCGGCCAAGCGCACACCATCAATACGTGTATCGCCTGCAACCAGGCCTGCCTGGATCATGTGTTCGACAACAAGCTGGCAAGCTGCCTGGTCAACCCGCGCGCGGTGCACGAAACCGAGCTGATCTACACGCCGGTTGCAACGGCCAAACGCATCGCCGTGGTCGGTGCCGGGCCGGCAGGATTGGCCTGCGCGACGGTCGCGGCCGAGCGCGGCCATGCTGTGACGCTATTCGATGCAAGCGATGAAATCGGCGGGCAATTCAACGTCGCAAAGCGCATCCCCGGCAAGGAGGAATTTAACGAGACGCTGCGCTATTTCGGCCACCGTATCGAAGCCACCGGTGTCGCGCTGCGACTGAATACCCGCGTGCAGGCCGCCGACCTCAAGGACTTCGATGAGATCGTGCTGGCCACCGGCATCGAGCCGCGCAAAGTGGACTTCCCCGGTGCCGATCACCCGATGGTGGTCAATTACCTGGACGTGGTGCTGGGCCGCCATGTGGCTGCGGACAAGGTGGCGATCATCGGCGCTGGCGGGATCGGTTTCGATGTCGGCGAATTCCTGGTGCACGAAGGTATCTCGCCATCGCTGGATCCGGCACGCTGGATGGCCGAATGGGGCGTAGACCCGAGCTTCGAAACCCGCGGTGCGTTGGTCAAGCCGCAACCCGAGCGCCCTGCCCGCCATGTGTGGCTGCTGCAGCGCAGCCCCGGCAAACCCGGCGCGCGCCTGGGCAAGACCACCGGCTGGATCCACCGCGCCACGCTCAAGGCCAAGGGCGTCAAGATGCTCGGCGGCGTGGAATATCTGGGCGTGGACGATGCGGGCCTGCGGATCCGTGTGGAAGGCACCGAACAATTGCTCGACGTCGGCACGGTGGTGATTTGCGCCGGGCAGGAACCACGCCGCGAGCTGCTTGCCGCGCTGCAGGCCAACGGACAGCAACCGCACCTGATCGGTGGTGCGGATGTCGCCGCCGAACTGGATGCCAAACGCGCGATCGATCAGGCGTGTCGGTTGGCGGCGAGGTTATAATACTGCGCCGTCGTAACAGCGACAGCCACGCTCTCCAAGACACGCCCAAGCGGGTTTTTGCGCCTGCAAGAGAGCCAGATGGGTCCTGGCATCGGCGCCGATCTCGGCGGTTGCAAACGCTCTAGCCAGCCTGCTCGGCAGGCGTCTGTGTACGTGCGTGCGCGTGCGTCTGCAAGAGAGTCAAAGCGGCGCTGGCGTCGACGCTGCGATCAACGGCGCAACACCAGCGCGTAAGCCGCTGGTCGAAGCCAGTGCCGTGAATTCTTTTTTCTGTCGCCCAGCTCGGCTATAAACCGGGCATGCCATCGCCCCTGACTGCATCGCCGCCAACCCCACTGCCGCCCGCAGCGTTGCTGGCCTACGCTGCGGCGCATTTCGGCAAGAGCCTGCTCTGGTACACCGCCGAATTGCTGCTGATTTTTGCGTTGACCGAATACGTCGGGCTGGGCGCGATTGCGGCAGGATTTTCAGTCGCCAGCGGATTGCTCGTCAGTGCCGTGATGGGGGTGGTTGCAGCAAGGCGTTGGAGTGCAGGCGTCAGCCTTGCCTGGGCCGGACGGTCGCAATGGCGCGGCATCGCGTTGGCCGCAGTTGCGCTGTCGCTGGTGTTCGTGACTCCGTTACTTCCACCCGACGCGCGTCTGATCAGCGTGCTGCTGCTCAGCCTGCCGTTTCGCGCTGCGTATGCGGTCGGCGACGTGGCGCAGAACACCTTGTTGGGATTGGGGCGTTGGCCCTGGCATGGTGCGCGCGGTGTCAGCGCACTGCGCCTGATCGGGAGCGGGCTGGCCGCTCTGCTGGTCAGTGCGGCAATCGGGCTGGTGCTCAAGGTCGGCGCGCATACCGCCGCCTCGACGGCGTTGACGATCGTTGCGCTGGTCAGCGTGATCGCCCTGCTCTCGGCGTGGTGGCTACGCCAGACACTTCGTCCCTACATGCAACATGCCCAGGGCGCGACATCGCTGCTGGCTGCATCGCGCTGGCAGAGCGGTCACTGGTTGCCGCTGGCGGTCATCGCGACGCTGGCGCTTGCGCTCCCCACCTTTACCAAGCTGGCGCCGTATTTGGCGCAATCGCACATCGGTGCAGCCGGATGGGGCAGCGCGGTGTTGATCAGCTATGCGCTGGGCAGCGTCTTCGTCCAACCACTGGCTGCCCGATGGCCCACGGTCGCTTTGCGTCGGCTGGGCGTCAGTGGTGCCGCGCTGGCCGTGCTGGGTGTGGTGTTCGCCATCGCCGCGTCTCGACACACGCTGCTGGATGCCGCGTTGGCGTTCGGCATGGGCACGGCGGCCGGCAGCGCCGGGCAATGGGTGTGGGCACGCCATGCAGAACTCGCCTCCCAATACGGGCCAGCGCAGCAAGCACGCGGATTTGCAGCGCTCACCGCAAGTGCCCAGCTCGCGTTGGCAGCAGGCAGCGCGTTGATCGGCCTGCTGCTGAGCGCATGCGACCAGCATGACGGCCACCACGCGTACCTGGCATGGGCCATGGCGCTGGGGCCGGTCGTCTGCGGTGCCATGTGCTTGCTGATTGCCTGTGCTGGTAGTGCTCTGGCGTCGCGTGGACGAAGCCGATCTGTATCGGACATCACGTCGATCACATCGACTACCGTGGCGCCAGGATAAGCATCGATAAAAACCAACTCTGTGTCTTCGAACAGATTGTTGCGATGACAATGTGCGCGGACACATTTCTTCCCGCATGCGTTGCGCACTCTTCATCGGCAAGCTGCACTCGATGGACACTGTCGCCACGCCCGCAAGAGCGAGCACGTCGTTCGTTGCACTCGTTTGTAGAAGCGACATTGCTCATCACACCACGCTGCAAGCGGTGTGCATCACAAGGCCAACGTAGTGACTCGCGACTCTATAAACGCATCCACAGTGCAGCCTACGGATGCATGGAATCCGGATCGCGGTGGAAGCGCGACACGCTAATCGCGCTGTACGCGTCACACCAAAACTTAGTTACGTCACTGCGCACGCATCCACGTCGAATAATCGCGATCACCAAGCACATTAGCAGGTGACGAAAATGTGTAATGACGTTTGCGGGTGTTTGCAAATACGCAATGCATTTGCGCACCGACTACGACGCTTCAAGTATCGCATCCCCCATGAAACAGCACATCCAACGTGCGCATCGATGTGACGCAACTACGCTGTCGCCGTATCGATGCGACGCAAATCCGATGCTGCATCGCATGCAGTAACGCTACACATCGCTACGCGCCGCAGGCAATCACGTCCGTCAAGCCCGCCCATTCAGCCAGGATTATGTGATCGCCGCCTACCTTGCGCCAACTTTTTGACCCACCGCATTTGGTGGGCACCTTCGGCAGATGTGTCTTTCGCCGGAGACTTGGCGGCCCTTGGCAGGTCGCCTCCCCATGACGCCAAGCCCTTCGCACTGGTGCATCCACTTTGGATGGCCTGCGGATCGGCCCATACGGAGCAAGGAGTTCTATGAAACTGGCTTGGATACTTTGGCTGTCGCAATTATTGCCGCAGCCGGCTGCAGATTCGTTGTGTTTGAGTACCACCGTGTACCTGGAAGCGCGTGACCAGACCTTGCGTGGCCAACAGGCCGTTGCAGAAGTCGCGTTGCGCCGTCTGGACAGCGGTTTGTGGGGCGATTCGATGTGTCAGGTGGTGACCGCGCGCAAGCAGTTCGCGCCAACCATCGTGTCGCCGGGCACCCAGCTCAAGAATGACGATGCCTGGAACAAGGCATTGGACGTGGCATTGGCCGCAGAGCGCAATTGGGCACTGCCGGTGGGCCAGCGCAAGGAGATCGTGCCAGGCGCCAGTCACTTTGCCGCCAGTGCGATTGCGAGCCCCAGCTGGCGCAATGCGTATCAGGTTGCCACCATCGGCGACCACACGTTCTATCGTGTGCAGAAGCTGCGTCCACGCACTGCATCCTGACGCTTTCCACGCACGCGCGCATGCGTTGCCGCTAAGCTTGCGCCTTCGTTCTCGCGTGGAATTCCCATGAAGCTGTACACCAAGCCCGGCGCATGCTCGCTGGCAGATCACATCGTGTTGCGCTGGTCGGGCCTGCCGTTCGAGCTGACGGTTGTCGATGCCGCCACGATAAAGTCCCCCGAATATCTGCGCCTCAATCCGGCCGGCGCGGTTCCGCTGTTGGTGGTCGACGATTGGGCGTTGAATCAGAACGCGGCCATCCTCAACTACATCGCCGACATCGCACCGCTCACCGGCCTGTCCGGCGATGGCACTGCGCGTAGCCGCGCCGAGATCAATCGCTGGATCGCCTTCGCCAATGCCGATGTGCATCCGACATTCAAGCCGATCTTCGGCAGCACTGCCTATCTGCAGGACGATGCACTGATTGCGCGCAGCCACGACGACGCACGCAGCAAGTTGCGTACCTTGTACGAACGTGCCAACGCGCATCTGCAAGACCGTACCTGGCTGGCCAGCGACACCCACACCGGTGCCGATGCGTATCTGTTCGTGACGCTGTTGTGGGCGCAGAAGGTTGGCGTGGATTTAAGCGACTTGAGCGCATTGGATGCGTTCGTGCAGCGCATGCTGGCCGATGCCGATGTGCAGGCCGCATTGAAGGCCGAAGGCCTGGCATAAGCCGGACGCATTGCGCGATGTGATCAGTGCAGCGGCCGCACCGATCGTCCGACATCGACGTGCGTGATTGCGTTTTTTTCGCCCCACAGCGCAACGTATCACGCACGCGACGCATAAAAAACGCCGGGCATTGCCCGGCGTTTTCGTTGCACCCTAAGCGAAAACTCAGCCCAGCAGATGCGACACGCCGCTGCGCTCTTCTTCCAGCTCGGCCAGGGTCTTGTCGATGTACTTCTGGCTGAAGTCGTCGATCGGCAGATCCTTGACCAGGGTGTATTCGCCGTTGGCGGTGATCACCGGGAAGCCGAAGATCACGCCTTCCGGAATGCCGTAGGAGCCGTCGGACGGCACGCCCATCGTCACCCACTTGCCGTCGCTGCCCAGCACCCAATCACGCACGTGATCGATGGCGGCATTGGCGGCCGACGCAGCCGAAGACAGACCGCGCGCTTCGATGATCGCCGCGCCGCGCTTGCCCACGGTCGGGATGAAGGTGGACGCGTTCCATTCCTGGTCGTTGATCGCATCGCCGATGGACGCGCCATCGGAGGTGGCGAAACGGTAGTCCGGATACATGGTCGGGCTGTGGTTGCCCCACACCACCAGCTTCTCGATGCCACCGACCGGCTTGCCGAGCTTGAGCGAGAGCTGGCTCAGCGCACGGTTGTGGTCCAGACGCAGCATGGCGGTGAAGTTCTTCGGGTTCAGATCCGGCGCCGACTTCATCGCGATATAGGCATTGGTGTTGGCCGGGTTGCCGACCACCAGCACCTTGACGTCACGCTTGGCGACCTTGTTCAGGGCAGCGCCCTGCGCGGTGAAGATCTTGGCGTTCTCCAGCAGCAGGTCCTTGCGCTCCATGCCCGGGCCGCGCGGACGCGCGCCAACCAGCAGCGCAACGTCGATGTCCTTGAACGCCACTTCGGCGTCGTCAGTGCCGACCACGCCGGCCAGCAGCGGGAATGCGCAGTCTTCCAGTTCCATGATCACGCCCTTGAGCGCGGCCTGGGCCTTTTCATTGGACAGTTCCAGCAATTGCAGGATCACCGGCTGATCCTTGCCCAGCATTTCGCCGGAGGCGATGCGGAACAGCAGGGCATAGCCGATCTGGCCGGCAGCGCCGGTCACAGCAACACGAACGGGTGCTTTCATGGGGAGTTTCCTCTGCTAAAAAACGTAAGTGGAGGTGCACGCTGGCGGGGCGCAAGGCCTGGCGGCGCGCGGGTGACAAGCGAACGGCCGCACATGGCGGCCGTTCGGGAGTGACATCAGGCGGCGAGGATCTTGTTCCACTCCGCAACGCGGTCGGCCTTGGCGGCCAGCACGGCGTCGGTATCGCCTTCGATCGTCACCTTGTTGATCACATCGCCCTGGGCGACGGCATCGACCACGTCCAGGCCCTGGGTGACCTTGCCGAACACGGTGTGCTTGCCATCCAGCCAGTTGGTGGCGACATGGGTGATGAAGAACTGGCTGCCGTTGGTGTTGGGGCCGGCATTGGCCATGGACAGCACGCCGCGGTCGTGACCGACGCCGTTGTTGGCTTCATCTTCGAAACGGTAGCCGGGGCCGCCGCGACCGGAGCCCTCCGGGCAGCCACCCTGGATCATGAAATCGGCAATGACGCGGTGGAAGCTCAGGCCGTCGTAGAAGCCGCGCTGGACCAGGTTGACGAAGTTGGCAACGGTCAGCGGGGCCTTGTCGGCGAACAGCTCGACCACGATCGGGCCACGGGTGGTGTCGAAATGGGCAATCAGGGACATGGAAATCCTTGCAGGTTTCAGGGTGTATGACAGCCCATTAGGATACACCCGGGCGCGCAAGCGTCCGTGCAGGTTGGACCATCGTCGGGGGTATCGCGGCAAGCTGAATGGGCGACTTGGACCGCTTGGCGGCCGAGCGCAACGGCACGGCAATGAAACCGCTATAATGTCGGGCTTACCTATCTCAAGACTGGCGCCAGACAGGGGCCCTTTCCGCATGTCCATCGAAAAACTCCGCAATATCGCCATCGTCGCGCACGTCGATCATGGCAAGACCACTCTCGTCGACTGCCTGCTGAAGCAGTCCGGCACCCTGTCCGAACGCACCGTGTTGGCTGAGCGCGTGATGGACAGCAACGATCAGGAAAAGGAACGTGGCATCA
The DNA here is from genome assembly GCF_001423495.1 of Xanthomonas sp. Leaf131. Lineage (GTDB taxonomy): Bacteria > Pseudomonadota > Gammaproteobacteria > Xanthomonadales > Xanthomonadaceae > Xanthomonas. The sequence continues at coordinate 348,049 of NZ_LMOG01000001.1, forward strand.
CGATCCTGGCCAAGAACACGGCCATTACCTGGAACGGCAACCGCATCAACATCGTCGACACCCCGGGACACGCCGACTTCGGTGGCGAAGTCGAGCGCGTGCTGTCGATGGTGGACTCGGTGCTGATCCTGGTCGACGCGATGGACGGCCCGATGCCGCAAACGCGCTTCGTGACCCAGAAGGCGTTCGCGATGGGCTTCAAGCCGATCGTGGTGGTCAACAAGATCGACCGTCCCGGCGCACGCCCGGACTGGGTCATCGACCAGGTGTTCGACCTGTTCGACAAGCTCGGCGCAACCGACGAGCAGCTGGACTTCCCGATCGTCTACACCTCCGCATTGAACGGCTATGCCAGCCTGGATTCGAGCGTGCGCGACGGCGACATGACCCCGCTGTACGAAGCGATCATGCAGCACGTGTCGGCACCGGACGTGGATCCGGACGGCCCGTTCCAGATGCGCATCAGCCAGCTCGATTACAACAACTTCGTCGGCGTGATCGGCATCGGCCGCATCCAGCGCGGCGTGTTGAAGAAGAACATGCCGGTCAGCGTGATCGACCGCGAAGGCAAGAAGCGTCAGGGCAAGGTACTGCAGGTGCTGGGCTTCCTCGGCCTTGAGCGCATCGAGCAGGACACCGCCGAAGCCGGCGACATCGTGGCCATCTCCGGCGTTGCCGAGCTGACCATCTCCGACACCGTGTGCGCGCTCGACGCGCCGGAAGGCCTGCCGCCGCTGACCGTGGACGAGCCGACCATCTCGATGACCTTCCAGGTCAACAACTCGCCGTTCGCCGGCAACAAGGACCTGTCCGGTGGCAAGTTCCTGACCAGCCGCCAGTTGCGCGACCGTCTGGACCGCGAGAAGGTGCACAACGTGGCGCTGAAGGTCGAGGAAGGTTCCGACGCCGACAAGTTCCTGGTCTCCGGCCGTGGCGAACTGCATCTGTCGGTGCTGATCGAGAACATGCGTCGTGAAGGCTACGAGCTGGCCGTGTCGCGTCCGGAAGTGATCATCAAGGAGATCGACGGCAAGCAGATGGAGCCGATCGAACAGCTGGTGGTGGACATCGAAGAACAGCACCAGGGCGGCGTGATGGAAAAGCTGGGCAGCCGCAAGGGCCAGCTGAAGAACATGGAGTCGGACGGCAAGGGCCGCGTGCGTCTGGATTACATGATCCCGGCGCGCGGTCTGATCGGCTTCCAGAACGAGTTCCGCACCCTGACCCAGGGCTCGGGCCTGCTGTTCCACGTGTTCGACCATTACGGTCCGAAGGAACAGGGCGCGATCGCCAAGCGCCAGAACGGCGTGATGATTGCCAACGCGCCAGGCGCCACCCCGGCCTATGCGCTGGGGCCGTTGGAAGAGCGTGGCCGTCTGTTCGCTGCCGAAGGCGACAACGTGTACGAAGGTCAGCTGGTCGGTATCCATTCCAAGGACAACGACCTGACCGTCAACGCGATCAAGACCAAGCCGCTGACCAACATGCGCGCATCGGGCAAGGACGATGCCATCAAGTTGACCCCGGCGATCAAGTACACCCTGGAGCAGGCACTGGACTTCATCGAGGACGACGAGCTGGTCGAAGTCACCCCGAAGGAAATCCGTCTGCGCAAGAAGGGTTTGACCGAAAGCGACCGTAAGCGCTCCGGCCGTTCGGGCTGAGTTGCTCACTCGCCCACAGTCGTGAGCAACACGCCCTACAGCCCGGATCCGCGTGCGCATCCGGGACTGCATGTGATCGCCTTGCTAGAGGCGGTCAAGGGAACGCTTGCGCTGTTGGCGGCGACGGGCCTGGAAATTCTGGGCCCGCTCCCGCTGCAAGACGCGGTCAGCACGCTGATCCGCCGCTTCAATCTGGATCCCGACCACGGCGCACTGCCGTCGTTGCTCAAGACCATCAGTCCCGATGCTGTCCATCTGGCCGCTGCCGCCATGCTGGCCTACGGCCTGCTGCATGTGGTGGAAGCCTGGGGGTTGTGGCGTGCCAAGGCATGGGCCTCGGTATTGGGCTGCCTGTCGGCGGCCATCTATCTGCCCTTCGATATCTACGCCATCGTCCGCCATCCAGGCTGGACCGCCTGGGGCGTGCTGGCGATCAATCTGATCGTCGTGGGCGTGCTCGCGCGCGACCTGATCAAGCGCCGACGTCGCTGACCCGCCCTGCCCGTCTGCGGGCACTTCACATACACATTGTCACCCCGACGCAGCGCCGTTAGCCTGCAAACAGTCCTCCGGGGAAGACCGCCAATGCGATCCACCACCTTGTCCTTCGCGCTGTTGCTTGCGCTGTGCGGCCTTGCCCGTGCCGATGGCTTGACGCCTGTCGATGCGAACGCACCGGCTGCCAGGCAACTGGATCTGACCGATGCCGACATCGCCGGCTTGCAGACGCGCATGACCTCCGGCAAGACCAGCAGCCTGGAACTGACGCGCGCATACCTGCAGCGCATCGCCACGCTCGATCGTGCAGGCCCCACCCTCAACGCGGTGATCGAACTCAATCCGCAGGCCGAAGCGGATGCGCGCGCATTGGACGCCGAACGCCGTGCCGGCCGCGTGCGCGGGCCCTTGCACGGCATTCCGGTATTGCTCAAGGACAACATCGATGCGCTGCCGATGGTCAACAGCGCCGGCTCGCTGGCCCTGGCCGAGTTCAAACCCACACGCGATGCGTTTTTGGTGCAGCGCCTGCGCGCGGCCGGCGCGGTGATTCTGGGCAAGACCAACTTGAGCGAATGGGCCAATTTTCGCTCCACCAAGTCCAGTTCCGGCTGGAGCGCACGCGGCGGGCTGACCCGCAATCCTTACGCGCTGGATCGCAATCCCTGCGGCTCCAGTGCCGGCACCGGCGCGGCGATCGCCGCCAGCTTGGCCACCGTCGGCATCGGCACCGAAACCGATGGCAGCATTACCTGCCCGGCATCGGTGAATGGCTTGGTCGGACTCAAGCCGACCGTGGGCCTGGTCAGCCGGGACGGCATTATTCCGATCTCGGCCAGCCAGGACACCGCCGGCCCGATGACGCGCAGTGTGGCCGATGCTGCTGCAGTGCTGCAGGCGATCGCCGCGCCGGATACGCAGGATCCGGCCACGCGCAATGCGCCGGCGTCGACACCGAACTATCTGGCGCATCTCAAACCCGATGGCCTGCGTGGCGCGCGCCTGGGTCTACTACGTCATCCGCTGCGCGAAGATCCAGCCATTGCCGCCACGCTGGATCGCGCCGTGCAGACCTTGCGTGCGGCAGGCGCCACCGTGATCGACACCCGCCTGGCCACCGATGGCCAGTGGGATGCCGCTGAGCAGACAGTGCTGCTGGTCGAGTTCAAGGCCGGCTTGAACGCGTATCTGCGCAACCACGCCGCGCCGGTGTCGAGCCTGGAACAGTTGATCGCCTTCAATCGCACCCATGCGCGACGCGAGATGCCCTATTTCGCGCAAGAGCTGTTCGAGCAGGCGCAGGCCGCACCCGGACTCGACGACACCGCATATCTCACTGCACGCGCCACCGCCAAACGGCTGGCCGGGCCCGAAGGCATCGACGCCACGCTGAAGGCCAATCGCCTGGACGCGCTGATCGTGCCGACCACCGGTGCCGCCTGGGTCACCGACCTGGTCAAGGGCGACACCTTTCCCGGTGCCGGCTATGGGGCTGCCGCAGTAGCCGGCTATCCCAGCCTGAGCGTGCCGATGGGGCAAACCCAGGGCCTGCCGCTCGGCCTGTTGTTCATGGGCTGCGCCTGGAGCGAGCCGCGCCTGATCGAACTGGCCTACGCCTACGAGCAACGCAGCAAGGCGCGCTTTGCGCCCCGCTATGCGCCGACAGCGCCGAGCGCGCCGGCTGTCGCTCCCGCAGTTACACCGTAGTCGCAGGCTCGCCGTCTTCGGCCCCGGGCGAGCGCACGCTCTCCTGGGCGATCGGCGCGGCCGCACGCAGTGGCGGCTTCTCCTGCGCGGCGATTTCCGCGCGGATCCTGGGCAATGCGTAAGGATGCTCGCGGGTCAGGAAGTCGATCATGCGCTCGCGCGAGATGCAGCGCAGATCAAACGCATCGCCCGAGTTACGCGCACTGACCAGCAGACGCACCTGGATCGTGCTCTCGCTGGTCTCGGTCACCTGGGTCACGCATACGCGGCCATCCCACAGCGGCTCGCTCTTGCAGATGCGTTCCAGCTCCGCGCGCACCGCCGCGATCGGGGTGCGGTAATCCAGCCACAAAAACGCGGTACCGAGCAGGTCGGCGCTGCTGCGCGTCCAGTTCTGGAACGGGTGCTCGATCCACCAGGTCAACGGCACCACCATGCGCCGCTCGTCCCAGATCCGCACCACCACATACGAGCTGCCGATCTCCTCGATGCGACCCCACTCGCCTTCCACAATCACCACATCGTCCAGCCGGATCGGCTGGGTCAACGCGATCTGCAGACCGGCAATCAGGTTGCCGAACACCGGCTTGGCCGCGATACCGGCCACCAGGCCAATGATGCCGGCCGAGGCCAGCAGCGTCTTGCCGATCTGGCGCACCTGCGGAAAGGTGAGCAGTACCACCGAGATGCCGAGCAGGATCACCGCGCCCATCACCACCCGGCTCAGCACCCGTGTCTGCGTCTGGATGCGCCGTGCAGTGAGGTTGTCGGACACTTCGATCGGGTTGCTGCGCAGGATCGCCATTTCGCCGGCGGCGACCGCGCGCACCAATAACCAGGTCACGCAGCCCACGATGCCAACGTGCAGCAGGTGCTGCACCGCTGCCAGCCCTTTGCCGGATAACGGCGTCGCTTCGGTGGCGATGCCCAGAAACAGCAGCGGCAGGATGAAGGCAGCCGGCAGCGTGACCACGCGAATGATGCGTGCGCGGCGGTAGTCGCGGCCTTGCATGCGGCGGAACAGCCACAGCATCAACGACCAGACGACGATGCCCGCCAGCAGCGAGGCACCAAGCGGGATTGCGTATTCGCGAATGACGTTCCAATCGGCAGTCAAACCGTTCCTCCTGTGGGGGGAAAGAGGGATGGCTGCAGGATCATGCCGCAAGCGGCATGAGCATCACGTCATGCGCACATTGAAATCACGCGCCCAGCGGTTGCGCGACCACCTGTTGTTGCTTGCGCACGATCGCCATCGCGATTTCCAGCGACTGCTCGTAATTCAAGCGCGGATCCACACTGGAACGGTAGGCACGCTCCAGATCGCGCTCGGTCAACTCGCGCGCGCCACCGGTGCATTCGGTAACGTCTTCACCGGTCAGTTCCAGATGCACGCCACCTAGCCGCGTCCCGGCTGCCGCATGCAGATCGAACGATAGCTCGACCTCGCTGCGGATATTGTCGAAACGCCGTGTTTTATAGCCATTTCCGGTGCTTTCGGTATTGCCGTGCATTGCATCGCACACCCACAGCACACGCCGTCCATCGCGCTTGACCGCATCCAGCAGCGGCGGCAACTTTTCGGCAATCTGCGCCGCGCCCATACGATGGATGAAGCTCAAGCGGCCGGGTTCGTCTTCCGGATTGAGCACGTCGATCAGACGCAATAGCTGATCCGGCTGAACCGACGGCCCCACCTTGATCGCGATCGGATTGCGCACGCCGCGCAGATATTCCACGTGCGCGCCATCCAGTGCGGCGGTGCGCATACCGATCCATGGGTAATGCGTGCTCAGGTTGAACCAGCCCCACTGACGCGGCACCTGACGGGTCAGGCCTTCCTCGTACGGCAACAACAGCGCCTCGTGCGAGGTGTAGAAGTCGATGCGATTGAGGTTGTACACCTCTGCGCCGGACAAGGTTTCCATGAAGCGCACCGCATCGCCGATCGAGGACACCATCTTCTGGTAATCCGCCGCCAGCGGCGAATAGCCCACCCAATCCAGATTCCAGTACTCGGGATGGTGCAAGTCGGCAAAGCCACCGTCGATCAATGCCCGCACGAAATTCATCGTCATCGCCGAGCGCGAATGCGCGGTGATCATGCGGCGCGGATCCGGCACGCGCGCCACTTCGGTGAAGGCCGGCGCATTGATCACATCGCCGCGGTAGCTCGGCAAGGTCACCCCATTGCGGGTTTCGGTGTCGGCCGAACGCGGCTTGGCGTACTGGCCGGCGAAGCGCCCCACCCGCACCACCGGCAGGTGCAGGCCATGCACCAGCACCAGGCTCATTTGCAGCAGCACCTTCAAGCGGTTGGAGATCGTGCCCGATTCGCAATCGCTGAAATTCTCCGCGCAATCGCCGCCCTGCAGCAGAAAACGCTTGCCTTCCTGGGCCTCGGCCAGCTGACGCTTGAGCGCGAAGATCTCCCACGAGGTCACCAGCGGCGGTAACAGACCCAACTCGCTCATGGCGGCCTGCAGCGCATCCTGGTCCGGATACACCGGCAGCTGCAGCGCGGGCTTGCCACGCCAGCTACCGGGCGCCCAAGACGAGGCGGCGGAAGCGGAAACGGGAGTTGGGGCGGAAAGATTCATGACAAAGCTCCTAGGCAGCCTGCGATGGTGGCAGAGCCTGATCGCTACGCAAAGCACCCAAGTAGCGCAGCTACCGCCATGCCATGCCCCCGTTGCCATTGAGACAACAGGCCAGCGCAGCGGACGCGACTGAACGGCGAGCAAAGCTGCCGTATCGCGCATGACTTCCGGCCTACGCCGGCGCCCGTCGGGAAGCACAGTGTTATGAGGTAACACACCCTCCCCTAGCTTGTCCCGCGACCGCCATGACTCCTCGCCTCCTCTCCGCCACCATCGTTTCCGTCTTGCTGGCCACACCCGCCGGCCTCGCACTTGCCGCCGATGCCGCTCCTGCGCGCACCACCGATCTGGACACCGTCACCGTCATCGCCAAACTCGAAGCGGCGCGCAATGCCTTGTCGCCGGATATCGGCAGCAGCCAGTACTTCATCACCGCCGACGATATCGATCGCCTGCCGCTAGGCGCCGCCACACCGCTCAATCAGGTGCTGCTGCAGGCACCCGGCGTGGTGCAGGATTCCTACGGCGGCATCCATGTGCGCGGCGACCATGCCAACCTGCAGTACCGCATCAATGGCGTGATGCTACCCGAGTCCATCTCCGGCTTCGGCCAGAGCCTGGAACCGCGCATCATCAAAAACCTCAAGTTGCTCGACGGCGCCCTGCCGGCGCAATTCGGCGACCGCACCGCCGCCGTGGTCGACATCACCACCAAGAACGGCGCCGAGCTCGGCGATGGCGGCAGCGTTGGCATCACTGGCGGCTCATACGACACGGTCAACCCGAATGCATCGCTGTGGGGCAGCAGCGGGCGTTGGAGCTGGTTCGTCACCGGCGACTACGAGCAGAACAACCATGGTCTGGAAAATCCGGTCGACAGCCGCTCGCCGGACCACGACACCACCCACCAAGGCAAAGGCTTCGCCGACCTGAGTTATCTGATCGACGAAAACACCCGCCTCAGCCTGCTGGTTGGCTACGCCAACAACCGCTTCCAGATTCCGAACAATCCCGGGCAGACCCCCGCGTTCGATTACCTGGGCACTACCGAGTTCGATTCGTCCCGGCTCGACGAAAACCAACGCGAGAACACCCGCTTCGGCACCCTGGCGCTGCAAGGCACGCTCGGCGACACCAGCTACCAGCTCTCGGCCGGGCAGCGCTACAGCAGCGTCGCGTTCTCGCCCGACATCGCCGGCGATCTGATCTTCAACGGCGTCGCCTCGCAAGTGGACCGCAGCAATCGCGCCAATACCGTGCAAGCCGACTTCGCCACGCCCTGGGGCGGTGGCGCGCACACCTTGCGCTACGGCCTGTACGGCAATTTCGAACACGCCATCGCCAGCAACACTTCCTATGTCTTCCCCGCCGATGCCGACGGCAACCAGAGCGGCAACGCACCGCTGTTCATTCCGGATGGCAGCCGCTTCCACGCCAGCACCTACGCGCTCTATCTGCAGGACGAGTGGAAGATCGGCGACGACTGGACCGTCAACTACGGCGTGCGCGGCGACAAGTACAAGGCCTTCGATAACACCGAAGGCCAGCTCAGCCCGCGCCTGGGCGTGGTCTGGCGCGCCAGCGACAGCACCACCGTGCATGCCGGCTATGCGCGCTACTTCACCCCACCTGCCAGCGAGCTGATTTCCACCAGCGACATTGCCTTGTACGACGGCACCACCAACCAGCAATCCGCTGCCGGTGGCCCGACCACGCCACTGAGCGAGCGCAGCGATTATTACGATGTCGGCATCTCGCAAATGGTTGGCGAGCATCTGACGCTGGGCCTGGATACCTACTACCGCAGGGCCGACCGCCTGCAGGACGAAGGCCAGTTCGGCGCGGCCTACGTCTATTCCACCTTCAACTACCGCCAAGGCCGCATCCGCGGCGCCGAGTTCAGCGCCGACTACAGCAACGGCCCGGTCACCGCGTATTTCAACCTGGCCTACAGCAAGGCGATGGGCAAGCAGGTCATGACCAGCCTGTACAACTTCGATCCGGATGCGCTGGCCTATGCGTCCAACAACTGGATCCACCTGGACCACGACCAAAAGCTGACCTCCTCCGGCGGCATCAATTACGCCATAGGCGACAGCGACAGGATCGGTGCCAACTATCTGTATGGCAGCGGCCTGCGCACCGATACCGACACCGTGCCCAATGGCGGCGAGTTGCCCTCGTACTTCCAGTTGAATCTGAGCGCCGGGCACGACTTCGCGCTGAGCGCGCATCCGCTGCATGCGCAACTGGCAGTACTCAACGTGCTCGATCGCAGCTACCAACTGCGTGACGGCGGCGGCATCGGCGTATTCGCACCGCAATGGGCACCGCGCCGCGGCGTCTACCTGAGCCTGCAGCAGGATTTCTGATCACGGCCGCAGGATTTTTGACTGAAACCGCAAACCAGCGGATGGACCTGGTTAGATCCGGGTCCATCCTGCTGCTGACTTCACCGCGCAGTTTCGAAGCTGTTTCCGCCTAAACGGCACAGACCTGCCAGCAGCGTGTCAGTGGTGATGCACCGAACTACGCCGCGCCTTGAAGCCGGCATACAGCGCCCACAGCGCCAAACCCACGAACCACACCATGCTCCACATCGGCATGCTCAGGCCCAGAAAGCGCCAATCGATATTGCCGCAGTCGCCGGTGCCGGTCAGCACCGTGCGGAACACCTCGAACGGCCCCATCGTCTCGCTCAAAAAGCTCAGCGGCGGCCCGCACGAAGACATCATGTCCTTGGGCCGGATCTGCACCCAGACATGCCGCGCCGCAATCCCCATGCCCACGCCGGCAGCGATGAACGCCAGCACGCCATAGATTTTGCGCGTGCCCGCGGCACGTGGCCCATGCAACGCACCCAACAGAAAAAACACGGCCAGCGCCGCGAAGGCAATCCGCTGGAAAATGCATAACGGACACGGCTCAAGCCCGAGGTGCAGCTGCACATAGATCGCGTAGGCAAGCAACCCTGCGCACGCAAGGAAGCCCAGCAGAAACTGCGCCCGGAAACCCCAACGAAATGGATTCATCGTTACCGCTTGCCTAGGATCAAGTGGTCGATTATCAGCCATCGCCGTCGCCATGACCACGGATGCCTGCGCATGCCCGGTCGCATGACGCGAAGCACGCAATGCGCAACTGCAACGCCACTTCCAGATACACGCCCCCGCGCGCTTATTTTCAGCAGCCATGCAACACACTGATGACATCCAACGGCTGCGTGCTGCGGTCACTGCGCCGGCCCACGTTCCGCTGCGGCCACCCACTCACATGCGACGCACAAATGAAAAAGCCCGGCGTGAGCCGGGCTTTTTCAAGAATCTTTGCAAAGGGTGAACCGATTACTCGGCCACTTCCTCGGCGACGACCGGACGGTCGACCAGCTCGACATACGCCATCGGCGCATTGTCACCGGCACGGAAGCCGGCCTTCAGGATGCGCAGGTAGCCGCCGGGACGGGTCGCGTAACGCGGGCCCAGCTCGACGAACAGCTTGCCCACTGCTTCCTTGTCACGCAGGCGAGCGAACGCCAAACGACGGTTGGCAACGCCATCGACCTTACCGATGGTGATCAGCGGCTCGGCGACGCGACGCAGTTCCTTGGCCTTCGGCAAGGTGGTCTTGATCAGCTCGTGCTTGAACAGCGAAGCGGCCATATTGCGGAACATGGCTTCGCGGTGAGCGCTGGTACGGTTGAACTTACGACCGGATTTCTGGTGACGCATGAGTGTGATTTCCTAAGAATATTGAGACTGCTTGAGAGACGTTGTCGCCATCCTGGCGCTGTTGAATGGACTGCGGTTGGTCCGAGCCGGCCGTCCTTTGACCGGATGTCACCGCGGGCTTTGGCCCGTCGATGTGGAAAAAACAAACATGGGCGCCCGAAGACGCCCATGCGGTGACACATTAACCAAGCATGCCGTGCTGAGCGACACCGGCCGGCGGCCAGTTCTCCAGCTTCATGCCCAGTGCAAGGCCGCGCTGTGCCAGCACTTCCTTGATTTCGGTGAGCGACTTCTTGCCCAGATTGGGGGTCTTGAGCAGCTCCACTTCGGTCTTCTGGATCAGATCGCCGATGTAATAGATGCTCTCGGCCTTCAGGCAGTTGGCCGAACGCACGGTCAGCTCGAGGTCGTCGATCGGGCGCAACAGCACCGGATCCACGCCGCTGGCAGCCGGCTTGGCCGCACCGCGATCGCGGTGGGTGAAATCGCCGAACACCGACAGCTGATCGCTGAGGATGTCGGCGGCGGTGCGCACGGCTTCCTCGGCATCGATCGTGCCGTTGGTTTCGATATCGATCACCAGCTTGTCGAGGTCGGTGCGCTGTTCGACGCGAGCCGCTTCAACAGCATAGGCAACGCGACGCACCGGCGAGAACGACGCATCCAGCATCAGACGACCGATGGTGCGGGTCTCTTCGTCCGGACGACGACGTGCGGCAGCCGGCTGATAGCCGAAACCACGCTCGATCTTCAGGCGCATGTTCAGCGCCGTATCCTTGGTCAGGTGGCAGATCACGTGGTCGCCGTTGACGATCTCGACGTTGTGATCGGTCCTGATGTCGGCCGCAGTGACCGTACCCGGACCCTGCTTGGACAGCGAAAGCGTGGCGCTGTCGCCACTGTGCATACGAATCGCCACGTCTTTCAGGTTGAGCAGGACGTCAAGCACGTCTTCCTGCAGCCCTTCGACCGTGGTGTACTCGTGCAGCACGCCATCGATCTCGACCTCGGTGATCGCAAAACCCGGGATCGACGACAACAGCACACGACGCAGGGCATTGCCCAACGTGTGCCCGTAACCGCGCTCCAAGGGCTCGATCACGACCTTTGCGCGATTGTCGGTAAGACGTTCGATCTGCGGACCACGGGGGCGCAGAACCTGGTTGGCGGTAACCGTCATGTTGCGGGGTCTCCTGCGAACCTCCGGCAGTGCCGGAGGTTCTCCAATGTGAATTACTTCGAATACAACTCGACGATCAGCGCTTCGTTGATATCCGAAGGCAGGTCGGAACGATCCGGAACAGCCTTGAACACGCCGCTGAACTTCTTCGAATCGACTTCGACCCACGACGGCGTCATGTCGTGCTGCTCAGCCACGGTCAGGGCTTCCTGCACGCGGAGCTGCTTCTGTGCTTTTTCCGACAACGTGATCGCATCGCCAGCCTTGATCTGGTACGAAGCCAGATTCACCGACTTGCCATTGACCAACACGCCACGGTGCGACACCAGCTGGCGCGCGGCCGGACGGGTGACGGCAAAGCCCATGCGATAGCAGACGTTGTCCAGACGGGTTTCCAACAACTGCAGCAGGTTCTCGCCGGTGTTGCCTTTCTTGGTCGAGGCCTTCTTGTAGTAGTTGCGGAACTGACGTTCCAGCAAACCGTAGATGCGCTTGACCTTCTGCTTTTCACGCAGCTGGGTAGCGTAGTCGGAGAGCTTGCCTTTGCGAGCCGCGCCGTGTTGGCCGGGCTTCTGCTCAAGCTTGCACTTGGAGTCCAGCGCACGCGCGGGGCTCTTGAGGGAAAGGTCGGCGCCTTCGCGGCGGGCGAGCTTACAGGTAGGACCGATATAACGAGCCATTTCTTATCGCTCCCTTAGACGCGACGCTTCTTCGGCGGACGGCACCCGTTGTGCGGGATTGGCGTCACGTCGATGATGTTGGTGATCTTGTAGCCCACGTTGTTCAACGAACGCACGGCCGACTCACGGCCCGGACCCGGACCTTTGATACGCACTTCCAGCGACTTCACGCCGTAATCGAGCGCAGCGCGGCCAGCCTTTTCGGCGGCAACCTGAGCTGCGAACGGGGTCGACTTACGCGAACCACGGAACCCGGCGCCGCCGGACGTAGCCCACGACAGTGCATTGCCCTGGCGATCGGTGATGGTGATGATGGTGTTGTTGAACGAAGCGTGGACGTGGGCGACGCCATCAGTGATGACGCGCTTGATCTTCTTCTTCGTTTTCTTTTCTGCTGGCTTTGCCATGATCTATCCCTTACTTCCTGATCGCCTTGCGCGGACCCTTACGGGTGCGGGCGTTGGTACGGGTACGCTGACCACGCAGCGGGAGACCACGACGATGACGCAGACCGCGGTAGCAGCCCAGATCCATCAGTCGCTTGATCGCGATACCGATTTCACGGCGCAGGTCGCCTTCGACGACATACTTGCCGACTTCGGCGCGCAAACGCTCGATTTCGGGTTCGGACAGATCACGAATCTTCGTGGTCGAGGTAACGCCTGCGGATTCGCAGAGCTTCTTCGAACGGGTACGGCCGATGCCGTAGATGCTTTGCAACCCGACCCAGACGTGCTTCTGGGCTGGCAGGTTGACGCCTGCAATACGCGCCATGACGCGATTCTCCAACTGAGTGATGGCCCGACAGCGCCCAGGCGCCATCCGGCAGGATGGATCAAAAGTGAACTCGGAATTGTAGCAAGGCCTCGGATTGCTTTGAAGCCCGTGGAACCAAAAAGTTCCATGGACCCGGCGTGGGGAGTGTGCCCTCGCTCCGGCGCCGGACGATGTTGATCCAGAAAACTTCTCCGAATCGCCTGTACTACTCCCGCACAGGACCACCTCGTCACACCCGCGCGCGAGACGTCGCGCGAGCCGCCCTTCTGATCGGAAGATCGTGGCCCGGGAACCAGGCCGTCTTCACGCAATGAAGATCTAGTGTACCACTTAACCGCGCGCCAGACCGCCGCGCGAGCCGCCCTTGAGGTTGGCCTTCTTCAGCAAACTCTCATACTGGTGCGACATCAGATGCGCCTGGATCTGCGCAATGAAGTCCATCACCACTACCACCGCAATCAACAACGAGGTGCCACCGAAGTGGAACGAGGTGCCGAGCTGCGTGCGCATGATTTCCGGCAACAAGCAGACGATGACCAGGTACAACGAACCAGCCGCAGTCAAACGCGTCAGCACGCCGTCAACATAATCCGCAGTCGCCTTGCCCGGACGGATGCCCGGGATCAACGCACCGGACTTCTTGAGGTTGTCGGCAGTTTCCTGCGAGTTGAACACCAGCGCGGTATAGAAGAACGCGAAGCCAATGATCAGCGCAGCAAACACCAGCATATGCACTGGCTCACCAGGCCCAAGCGCATTGGCAATCTTCTGCAACCACGAACCCACACCACTGCCCGATGCCGCCTGACCCGACCACATCGACAGCGTCGCCGGGAATGCCAGGATGCTGGATGCGAAGATCGGCGGAATCACGCCTGCCATGTTGAGCTTCAACGGCAGGAACGAGGTCTGATTCATGTAAGCATTGCGGCCGCCCTGGCGACGCGCATAGTTGACCGTGATACGCCGCTGTCCGCGTTCGACAAACACCACAAACAGCGTAAACGCCAGGATGGTGATGACGATCAGCAGCAACGAGATGAAGCTCAGATTGCCTTCGCGGAATGCTTCGACAGTCTGGATTGCGCCCGACGGAAGCCCTGCGACGATGCCGGCAAAGATGATCAACGACACACCGTTACCGATGCCGCGCTCAGTCACCTGCTCGCCCACCCACATCAGGAAGATGGTGCCGGCAGTCAGTGCAATTACTGCAGTCAGCACAAAGCCCATGCCTGGCGCGTACACCACCGGAGCGCCACCCGGCGCGGTCTGATTCTGCAGTGCCAGCGCGATACTGCCGCCCTGCACTACCGCCAGAAGCACCGCACCGATGCGCGAATACTGGGTGATCTTGCGTCGGCCGGACTCACCTTCTTTCTGCATCGCCTTGAGCGCGGGAAAGATGTGCGTGGCCAGCTGGATTACGATCGATGCCGAAATATACGGCATCACGTTCAACGCAAAAATACTGAAACGGTGCAGGGCGCCGCCCGAGAACATGTTGAACATGTCCACGATGCCGCCACCCTGCGCCTGCATCAACGAAAGCATGGCATCGGGATTCACGCCAGGCACCGGCACGTAGCAGCCGATGCGATAGACGATCAATGCCCCGAGGACGAACAACAGCCGCTGGCGAAGTTCCGTGAACTTGCCAAGCCCGCCACCGAGGTTACCAATACCAGCCTGCGCCATCTGCCGATTACTCCTCTACGCTGCCGCCGGCAGCTTCGATTGCTGCCTTGGCGCCTGCAGTCGCAGCGACACCCTTCAGCACGAACTTCTTGCTCAGCTCGCCCTTCAGCACGATCTTCGCCTTCTTGGCGCGGCTCGGGACCAGATTGGCCGCACGCAACGCTGCAAAGTCGATCTCACCGGCTTCCAGCTTATCCAGCTGGTAGGACAACACTTCAGCGCTGTCACGCGCCATCTTGGAGCGGAAACCGATCTTCGGCAGACGACGCTGCATCGGGGTCTGGCCGCCTTCGAAGCCAGCCTTGATCTTGCCGCCGCCCTTACGCGCGAACGAACCCTTGTGGCCGCGGCCGCAGGTCTTGCCCAGGCCGGAGCCGATGCCGCGGCCGACGCGCGTGCGCTCGGTACGGGCGCCGTCAGCGGGCTTGAGGTCATTGAGATGCATAGTCATGGAATTAGTCCTCAACCTTGACGAGGTAGTGAACCGTATTGATCAGGCCGCGCACCTGCGGGCTGTCCTTGAGTTCACGCACATCGTTGATCTTATTCAGGCCCAACGCATGCACCGACAGGCGGTGACGCGACTGGGTACCACGCAGGCCACGCACCAGGCGCACCTTCACAGTCTTGCCAGTGTCCTTAGCCATGATTGAGCTCCTCCACCTTCTTGCCGCGCTTGGCCGCAACACGCGCCGGCGACTGCACTTCCGACAGACCCTTCAGCGTTGCACGCACCAGGTTGATCGGATTACGCGAACCAACTGCTTTGGCCAGCACGTTCTTGACGCCAACTGCTTCCAGCACAGCGCGCATGGCGCCGCCTGCGATGACGCCCGTACCTTCCGACGCCGGCTGCATGTAGACGCGTGCTGCGCCATGACCCGACTTGACAGCATGCCACAAGGTGCCATTGTTCAGATCGACAGTCGCGAGGTTCTTGCGCGCCTGCTCCATCGACTTCTGGATGGCGACCGGCACTTCGCGCGCCTTGCCATAACCGAAACCGACCTTGCCCAGGCCGTCGCCGACCACGGTCAGCGCGGTGAAGGTGAACTGGCGACCGCCCTTGACCGTCTTGCTGACGCGATTGACCGCGACCAGCTTCTCGATCATGCCATCGTCGACTTTCTCTTCGCGATTACGGTCGCGATCACGACCTCGCGGTGCACGTTCTTCTGCCATCTTGATTCCTTGATTGATTGAGTATGTACGGCTCGGGGCCGCTTATGGTTGTGAAATGGAACTGTGTTCCCGGCACCGTTGCAAAAGAACGGGACAGTCCGGCATCTCCCTGCCGGCGGTCATGCGACTGTGGCCGATGGCCACAGTCGCAGCAGTGCTTAGAACTTCAGGCCGCCTTCGCGAGCTGCGTCAGCCAGCGCCTTGATACGGCCGTGGTAGCGGTAGCCCGAGCGGTCGAATGCGACCTTCTCGATGCCTGCAGCCTTGGCGCGCTCGGCGATCAGCTTGCCGACCTTGACGGCCGCATCGCTGTTCTTGCCGTTCTTCAGACCTTCCTTGACGTCGGCCTGCAGCGTGTTCGCCGCAGCGATCACCTTGGAGCCGTCGGCAGTGAAGACCTGCGCATACAGATGCTGACCGGTGCGCAGCACCGACAAGCGGGCGACGCCCAGCTCACGGATGTGCGAACGGGTGGACTTGGCGCGACGCAGACGGGCGATGTTCTTGTTGATGCTC
This sequence comes from Xanthomonas sp. Leaf131, assembly GCF_001423495.1. Classification (GTDB taxonomy): domain Bacteria; phylum Pseudomonadota; class Gammaproteobacteria; order Xanthomonadales; family Xanthomonadaceae; genus Xanthomonas. Next base: position 364,279 of record NZ_LMOG01000001.1, read on the forward strand.
ATGATATTTATCCTACGGAAGCTGAAGGAAAACAGGCTTTTGCATTGAAAAGTCAGGCCATGGATGGCCGGGCTCCTAGCAGAGGGACCTGCCTTACGCCTTCTTGGCTTCCTTGCGAATGATGACTTCACCGGCGTACTTCACACCCTTGCCCTTGTAGGGCTCCGGCGGACGGAAACCGCGAATCTTGGCGGCGACTTCGCCGACGCGCTGCTTGTCTGCACCCTGCACCAGAATTTCGGTCTGGGTCGGGGTCGACAGCGTGATGCCTTCCGGCGCCACGAACACCAGCGGGTGCGAGAAACCGAGCGCCAGGCTCAGATCCTTGCCCTGCATGGCGGCGCGGTAACCGACGCCGACCAGCTCGAGCTTGCGCTCGAAGCCGTCGGACACACCCTTGACCATATTGGCCAGGATGGCGCGCACGGTGCCGGTGATGGCCAGCTGCGACGGATCGTTTGCCGACAGGGTTGCAACATCGCCATCGATGGCGATTTCGACGCCAACCGGCTTCGGCAGGGTCAGGGTGCCCTTCGGGCCCTTGACGCTGACCAGCTCGGGCTGGACGTTGAGCTCAACACCCTTCGGAAGGGAAACAGGCTTCTTGGCTACACGGGACATGTTCGATTCCTTCCCTTAGGCCACGAAGCACAGGACTTCACCACCAACGCCGGCTTCGCGAGCCTGCGCATCGGTCATGATGCCTTTCGACGTGGAGATGATGGCGACGCCCAGTCCACCCAGGACCTTGGGCAGCTCGGTCTTGCCGCGGTACTGACGCAGACCCGAGCGCGAGAAACGCTTCAGGGTCTCGATGACCGGACGGCCTTCGAAATACTTCAGCACGATTTCCAGCTCCGACTTGTTGTTCTCGGTCGCTGTCACGCGCAGGTCTGTGATGTAACCCTCGTCCTTCAGGACCTGGGCGATCGCAACCTTGATCTTGGACGACGGCAATTTCACCGTCTGCTTACCAACCGCGGCCGCATTCTTGATGCGTACCAGCAGGTCGGCGATGGGATCAGTCATGCTCATATGAGTACCTTTGAGTGCACCGATATCCGCTTTCGCGAAAATCTTGTGTTTTCCTGGGGATGGGCCAGGACCCTTTACACCATGCCGAGCCCGCTATGGGCAAGACAGAAGCGGAAGTATACGACAAAAGAGCCCGACTTGCGTCGGACTCCCTTGTTGAACAGAACAATCCTGTTCAAACCGGCCGCGAGCGGCCGGCAGTGCTGTTACCAGCTTGCCTTACGCAGACCCGGAACGTCGCCGTTCATCGTGGCCTTGCGCAGCATGTTGCGACCCAGACCGAACTTGCGGTAGACACCGCGCGGACGACCGGAAAGCTCGCAGCGGTTGCGGTGGCGGCTCGGCGACGAATCGCGCGGCAGCTTCTGCAACTTGGTCGATGCATCGATCTTCTCTTCGTAGGACGCATCCTGACTGGAGAGGATCTTCTTCAGCGCATCACGCTTGCCGGCGAATTTCTTCGCCAGCTTTGCACGCTTGATGTCGCGGTGGATCATGGAGGTCTTTGCCATTTCGGATGTCCTCTACGGTCAGTTACGGAACGGGAACTTGAACGCTGCCAGCAGCGCCTTCGCTTCCGCATCCGTCTTGGCGGTGGTGGTGATGGCGATATCCATACCGCGGATCGCGTCGACGGCGTCGAAGTCGATTTCCGGGAAGATGATCTGTTCCTTCACACCCATGTTGAAATTGCCACGACCGTCAAAGGAACGACCGGAAACACCACGGAAGTCGCGCACGCGCGGCAGCGAGATGTTGATCAGACGATCCAGGAACTCGTACATCTTGGCGCGACGCAACGTGGTCTTGCAGCCGATCGGCCAACCGTCGCGGATCTTGAACGATGCGACCGAAACGCGCGACTTGGTGACCACCGGCTTTTGACCGGAGATCTTGGACATGTCGGCGACCGCATTTTCCAGAATCTTCTTGTTGGTAGCCGCCTCGCCCACGCCCATATTGAGCGTGACCTTGACCAGCCTCGGCACCTGCATCGGATTGGTGTAGCCGAACTCCTTCATCAGGGCCGGCACCACGTTTTCCTTGTAAAACTTTTCGAGACGAGTGTTCATGATCGCATTCCTCAGGCGTCGAGCGCCTCACCGCTGGAGCGGAACACACGCAATTTGCGTCCATCCTCCAGCACCTTGAAGCCAACGCGCTCGCCCTTGCCCGTTGCCGGGTTGACGATATTGACGTTGGAGATATGGATCGACGCTTCACGCTCGACCACGCCGCCGGCGACACCCGCCTGCGGGTTCGGCTTGGTGTGGCGCTTGATGATGTTGGCATTGGAGACGATCACGCGATCGCCGTCCACACGCACAACTTCACCCTGCTTACCCTTGTCCTTACCGGTGTTGATGACGACCTGGTCGCCCTTCTTGATACGGTTAGCCATGTATATGTCCTCCGCTCACAGCACTTCGGGAGCGAGCGAGACGATCTTCATGAACTTCTCGGAACGCAGCTCGCGCGTCACCGGCCCGAAGATGCGGGTCCCGATCGGCTCCTGCTTATTGTTCAACAGCACAGCGGCGTTGCCATCGAAGCGGATCAGCGAACCGTCGGGACGGCGCACACCCTTGCGGGTACGCACCACGACGGCGTCGTAGACTTCGCCTTTCTTGACCTTGCCACGCGGGATGGCGTCCTTGACGGTCACCTTGATGATGTCACCAATGTGTGCGTAGCGGCGCTTCGAGCCGCCCAACACCTTGATGCACATCACTTCCTTGGCACCCGAATTGTCGGCCACATCGAGGTAGCTCTGCATCTGGATCATGATTCAGATCTCCCTTAGCCGGCCGAACGGGTGACGATTTCAACCACCCGCCAGTTCTTGGTCTTGGACATTGGAGCAATTTCGGTCACACGCACGACGTCGCCTTCATTACAGGCATTGTCGGCATCGTGTGCGTGGAGCTTGGACGAGCGCTTGATGTACTTACCGTACAGCGGGTGCTTGACCTGGCGTTCCACCAACACGGTGACCGTCTTGTCCATCTTGTTGCTGACGACACGGCCTTCGACCGTGCGCAGCGCTTGCTTTTCGTTGTTATCGCTCATCGCGGCCGTCCTTACTTGGTGCTGCCGAGCAGGTACTTGACGCGAGCAATCTCGCGGCGTACCCGGCGGGTATCGTGGGTCTTCGGCAGCTGGCCGGTGACCTGCTGCATACGGAGCGAAAACTGCTCCTTACGCAGATCGGTCAGGTGGGCCTTCAGTTCGTCAGCCGACTTCTCGCGGAGTTGTTTGATGTCCATCAGCGCACCGTCCGGGTCACGAAAGTGGTAGTCACCGACAGCTTCGCGGCGGCAAGGCGGAATGCCTCACGTGCGACATCTTCGGGAATACCTTCGATTTCATAGATCATGCGGCCCGGCTGAATCTGCGCGACCCAGTACTCCACGTTGCCCTTACCGGAGCCCATGCGGACTTCGATCGGCTTCTTGGTGATCGGCTTGTCGGGGAACACACGAATCCACATCTTGCCGCCCTTTTTGACATGGCGGCTGATCGTACGACGTGCTGCTTCAATCTGACGCGCGGTCAGCTGACCGTGCGCGGTTGCCTTGAGGCCGTACTCGCCGAAGCTGACGGCGTTTCCGCTCCATGCCAGGCCGTCGTTACGGCCCTTGTGCATCTTGCGATATTTGGTTCGCTTGGGTTGCAACATTGCCGTTACCTCGCTTCACGAGCCGGGCGCGAAGGACGGTCACCACGGTCGCCGCGATCGTTACGATCGTTGCGCGGGCTGTCGTCCTGCTTCTCCTGGCCAACCTGGGAGAAGTCAAAGACCTCACCCTTATAGATCCAGACCTTGATACCGATGATGCCGTACGTCGTAGACGCCTCGGCAAAACCGTAATCGATGTCGGCACGTAGCGTGTGCAGCGGCACGCGGCCTTCGCGGTACCACTCCGAACGGGCGATTTCTGCACCGTTGAGGCGGCCAGCCACGTTGACCTTGATGCCCAGGGCACCCAGGCGCATCGCATTACCGACCGAGCGCTTCATTGCACGGCGGAACATGATGCGACGCTCAAGCTGCTGCGCGATCGACTCGGCGACCAGCTGCGCATCCAGCTCCGGCTTGCGTACTTCGGTGACGTTGATGTGGGCAGGAACACCCATCATCGCGCTCACTTCCTTACGCAGCTTTTCGATGTCCTCACCACGCTTGCCGATCACCACGCCCGGACGGGCAGTGTGGATCGTCACGCGGGCGGTTTTGGCAGGGCGCTCGATCAAGATCTTGCTGATACCTGCCTGCGCGAGCTTCTTGCGCAGCATTTCACGCACTTTCAGGTCGGCTGCCAGATAACCAGCGAAGTCGGCCTTGCTTGCGTACCACTTGGAATTCCAGTCCTTGGCGATGCCAAGACGGATTCCAGTCGGATGAACTTTATGACCCATGGTCTTTTCCTTTCCGCTTACTTGGCGGCGCCAACAATCACAGTGATGTGACTGGTGCGCTTGAGGATGCGGGTACCGCGGCCTTTCGCCCGCGCCATGAAACGCTTCAGGGAGGGACCTTCATCAACCATGATGGTCTTGACCTTCAGCTCGTCGACATCCGCGCCCTGATTGTTCTCGGCATTGGCAATAGCCGACTCCACCACCTTTTTGATCAGGTGTGCAGCCTTCTTGTCCGAGAACTTCAGCAGATTGACCGCACGTTCGGCGGACAGTCCACGCACCTGATCAGCGACCAGGCGGGCCTTCTGCGGGGAGATGCGCGCGGTGCGCAGGATTGCTTTCGCTTCCATCGTCATCTCTCCTTACCTGCTCGACTTCTTGTCGCCACCGTGACCCTTGAAGGTCCGGGTGACGGCAAATTCGCCGAGCTTGTGGCCGACCATATTCTCGTTGACGAGCACCGGAATGTGGTTCTTGCCGTTATGCACGGCGATGGTGATGCCTACCATTTCGGGCAGGATCATCGAACGGCGCGACCAGGTCTTGATCGGCTTCTTGCTACCCGCAGCGGACTCCACCTTCTTTGCAAGGTGGTGATCGACGAACGGGCCCTTCTTAAGTGAACGTGCCATGGTCGATTAGCCCCTACGATCGCGGACGATGAATTGCTGGGTGCGCTTGTTCTTGCGCGTCTTGTAACCCTTGGTCGGAACACCCCACGGGGTGACCGGATGCGGATTACCCTGACCAGCCTTCGCTTCACCACCACCGTGCGGGTGATCGACCGGGTTCATGGCCGCACCGCGAACGGTCGGACGAACACCGCGCCAGCGCTTGGCGCCAGCCTTACCCAGCTTCTCGAGGTTGTGCTCGTCGTTGCCGACTTCACCGATGGTGGCGCGGCACTCGACCGGCACCTTGCGCATTTCGCCCGAGCGCAGACGCAGCGTGGCATAGATGCCTTCGCGAGCGACCAGCTGGACGGCTGCACCGGCTGCACGTGCGATCTGAGCGCCCTTACCCGGCTTCAGCTCGATACCGTGCACCGTCGTACCGACCGGGATGTTGCGCAGCGGCAGCGTGTTACCGGTCTTGATCGGTGCGTTGGCACCGGCAATGACCTGATCGCCAGCCTTCAAGCCCTTGGGAGCGATGATGTAGCGACGCTCGCCGTCGACATAGCACAGCAGGGCGATATGAGCGGTACGGTTCGGATCGTATTCGATCCGCTCCACACGCGCCGGAATGCCTTCCTTGTTGCGCTTGAAGTCGATGATGCGGTAGTGCTGCTTGTGACCACCACCGACGTGACGCACGGTGATGCGGCCATGGTGGTTACGACCACCGGACTTGCTCTGCGAATCGAGCAGCGCCGCGTGCGGTGCGCCCTTGTGCAGATCGGGAGTAACCACACGCACGGCGGAACGACGGCCGGGAGAGGTGGGTTTGAACTTCATCAATGGCATGGGATGGACCTCAGGCCTTAGCCGTTACGTCGATGGATTGACCATCAACCAGGCGGACGTACGCCTTGCGCCAATTGCCGCGGCTACCAGCACGGTTACGGAAGGACTTACTCTTGCCCTTGACGTTGACCACGTTGACAGCTTTGACCTTGACGTCGAACAGCTGCTCAACCGCGGCCTTTACATCGGCCTTGGTGGCTTCGTTCGAAACTTCGAAGACATACTGGTTGGAGATTTCCTGCAGGCGCGCGGTCTTTTCGGAGACTCGCGGAGCACGCAGCACGCTGAAGATTTTTTCGTTGCTGCTCATGCCAGCCACTCCTCGATCTTCTTGACCGCATCGGCGGTGATCACGACCGTATCGGCCCCGACCAGAGCGACCGGATCCAGACCCTGCACATCACGCACCTGCACATACGGCAGATTGCGAGCGGACAGGTACAGGTGCTCGGAAGCTTCTTCGGTAACGATCAGCGGGCGCTTGCCCACATCCAGTCCCTTCAGCTTCTCGATCAGACCCTGGGTCTTGGTTGCTTCGACGTCGAACGCTTCGACGATCATCAGGCGACCCTGGCGATTAAGCTCAGAGAAGATCGCGCAGATGGCCGCACGGTACATCTTGCGGTTGACTTTCTGTTCGAAGCTGCGCGGCTTGGCCGCGAAGGTCACACCGCCACCGACGAAGATCGGAGCCGTCAACGCGCCATGACGCGCACCGCCGCCCTTCTGCTTCTTCGACTTCTTGGTCGTGCCCGCAACTTCCGAACGAGTCTTCTGAGCCTTGGTACCGGCGCGACCGGCATTGCGATAAGCGACGACGACCTGGTGAACCAGATCTTCGCTGAATTCGCGACCGAACACGGCATCGGAGACCGAGACCTTGTTGTTACTACCCGTGATAACGAGTTCCATCGTCATCTCTCCTTATGCCTTGCTCGCCGGACGGACGATCACGTCGCCACCAGCTGCGCCAGGCACGGCGCCGCGGATAGCAATCAGACCACGCTCGACGTCGACCTTGACCACTTCCAGGTTCTGCGTGCTTTGCTGCACGGCGCCCATGTGGCCCGACATCTTCTTACCCGGGAAAACACGACCCGGGGTCTGGCGCTGACCCAACGAACCCGGCGCGCGATGCGACAGCGAGTTACCGTGAGTTGCATCGCCCATACGGAAGTTGTAGCGCTTGATGGTGCCCTGGAAACCCTTACCCTTGGTGACGCCCTGGACGTCGACCTTCTGGCCGACCTCGAAGATGTCCGCCTTGATTTCGCCGCCGACGGCGAAATCGCCGAGCTGCGCATCTTCAACGCGGAATTCCCACAGGCCGCGACCCGCTTCCACCTTCGCCTTGGCGAAGTGGCCAGCAGCCGGCTTGTTGACCAGCGCGGCACGACGGGCACCAACGGTAATCTGCACTGCGCTATAGCCGTCAGCCTCGACGGTCTTGATCTGCGCGATGCGGTTTGGAGTTGCTTCGATCAGCGTGACCGGTACCGAGCGGCCGTCTTCAGTAAAGACGCGGCTCATACCAGCCTTGCGGCCTACGAAGCCCAACGAATATTTCTTCGTCATGGTCGTAGTCCTCAGGTCAGCTTGATCTGGACGTCGACGCCAGCCGCGAGTTCGAGCTTCATCAGCGCGTCCACGGTCTTGTCGTTCGGGTCGACGATATCGAGCACACGCTTGTGCGTGCGGGTTTCGTATTGGTCACGCGCATCCTTGTCGGCATGCGGGGATACGAGGATGGTGTAACGTTCGATCTTGGTCGGCAACGGGATCGGGCCACGCACTTGCGCGCCGGTCCGCTTAGCCGTTTCGACGATCTCGCTGGCCGAACGGTCGATCAATCGATGATCGAACGCCTTCAACCGAATCCGGATCTTTTGTTCCGACATGACGGAAGCTTCCTTCGTTAAAAGAGCGACGGGCAAGGCCTCTGGGATACCTGCCCCGATATTCCTGCGTAGATGAAATCGCCGTGCGTCCTGCCAGCGAGGGCATTTCCTCCGCCCAAAAACTGAGGCAGGCCGGTAAACCGGTCTGCCCAGACGGAAAAGTATAGTGCGCAACGAGAGCACCGTCAACAACACGTGAGTTGTTGAGTGCTCCATGCAACGCGACCTTCCCGGTCTGGCGAACACGAGCGGCTTCCTGCCGTTCTTTTCGCTGTAACTCTGCGCCCTACCCAGGGACACCGAGCCGCGCATTATAGCGAGGTGTTTTTACTGACGCAAGCGCCCCATCCTGCAAATCACCCTGTACGCGAACTTCTTTGCTCAACAAAAAAAGGGCCGGCTTGCGCCGACCCTTTCTTGATGACTGACAGATCCGGCGACGAAACGTCACCGGACTGCAGGCACTTACTTGATGATCTTGGCAACCACGCCGGCGCCGACGGTACGGCCGCCTTCACGGATGGCGAAGNATCCGGCGACGAAACGTCACCGGACTGCAGGCACTTACTTGATGATCTTGGCAACCACGCCGGCGCCGACGGTACGGCCGCCTTCACGGATGGCGAAGCGCAGACCTTCGTCCATCGCGACCGGGTTGATCAGAGTCACGACCATCTTCACGTTGTCGCCCGGCATCACCATCTCCACGCCTTCCGGCAGCTGGCAAGCGCCAGTGATGTCGGTGGTGCGGAAGTAGAACTGCGGACGGTAGCCCTTGAAGAACGGGGTATGACGGCCACCCTCATCCTTGGACAGCACGTAGACTTCGGCTTCGAACTCGGTGTGCGGCTTGATCGAACCCGGCTTGCACAGCACTTGACCACGCTCGACGTCGTCACGCTTGGTGCCGCGCAGCAGCAGACCGGCGTTGTCGCCTGCCTGACCCTGGTCCAGCAACTTGCGGAACATTTCCACGCCGGTGACGGTGGTCTTCTGCGTGTCGCGGATACCGACGATTTCGATTTCGTCGCCAACCTTGATGATGCCGCGCTCGATACGACCGGTCACCACGGTGCCACGACCCGAGATCGAGAACACGTCTTCGACCGGCATCAGGAACGGACGGTCGACGTCGCGCGTCGGCTCCGGGATGAAGGTGTCGAGGGCTTCGACCAGGCGCAGGATCGCCGGCACGCCGATTTCGCTCTGATCGCCTTCCAGCGCCAGACGGGCAGAACCGTGGATGATCGGGGTGTCGTCGCCCGGGAACTCGTACTTGCTCAGGAGTTCACGCACTTCCATCTCGACCAGCTCAAGCAGCTCGGCGTCGTCGACCATGTCGGCCTTGTTCAGGAACACGACGATGTGCGGCACACCGACCTGACGCGAGAGCAGGATGTGCTCACGGGTCTGCGGCATCGGGCCGTCAGCGGCCGAACACACCAGGATCGCGCCATCCATCTGCGCCGCACCGGTGATCATGTTCTTGACGTAGTCGGCGTGCCCGGGGCAATCGACGTGCGCGTAGTGACGGTTCTCGGATTCGTACTCGACGTGTGCGGTCGAGATCGTGATGCCGCGCGCCTTCTCTTCCGGCGCTGCGTCGATCGCGTCGTACGCCTTGAACTCGCCACCGAAACGCTCAGCACCGATCTTGGTCAGCGCGGCGGTCAACGTGGTCTTGCCATGGTCAACGTGACCAATGGTGCCGACGTTCACGTGCGGCTTCTTGCGCTCAAATTTAGCTTTTGCCATG
>NZ_LMOG01000002.1 GCF_001423495.1 Xanthomonas sp. Leaf131
ACCGTCGCGGGACCTTACGCGGCATGGATGCCGCGTAAGAGCCTACAAGGACGTACTTGCGGCGTGTCCCGCGAGGGTGGGCGGGCAAGGGCCCTGCAACCTAACAGCAGATCAGGCGCTCTCCGCTCTACGACTGATCTATCCGCACTGCCCAATCGCATCGAGACGCTGAGATATGCATGTTGACCTCACCTGGCTCTCCCCAACGCCTGCTGAGACGCCCAAACGTAATCGGTGCGTGGTGTTTCGACTCGCGCACCGCATCGGGCATGATGTCGCGATGAAGATCTATCTTGTTGGCGGCGCAGTCCGCGATGCCCTGCTTGGTCAACCCGCCGGCGACCGCGACTGGGTCGTGGTCGGTGCCGATCAGGCGCAGATGGAACGCCTGGGCTTCAAGCCAGTGGGGAAAGATTTCCCGGTATTTCTGCATCCGCACAGCGGTGAGGAATATGCGCTGGCACGCACCGAACGCAAGTCCGGGCGCGGCTATCGTGGCTTCGTGGTGGATGCCGACCCGTCGGTGACGCTCGAAGAAGATCTGCTGCGCCGCGATTTCACCATCAACGCGATCGCGCGCGACGAAGACACCGGCGAGCTGTTCGACCCCTACGGCGGCGCGCGCGATCTGCAGGCCCGCGTGCTGCGTCATGTAGGCCCCGCGTTTATCGAAGACCCTGTGCGCGTACTGCGCGCTGCGCGCTTCATGGCCCGGCTTGCACCGCTGGGTTTCACGCTCGCACCAGAGACCGCCGCATTGATGCGCGAGATGGCCGCCAGCGGCGAACTCGACAGCCTGGTGCCCGAGCGCGTATGGCAGGAATTGCGTCGCGTCCTGGCAAGCGCACAGCCGTCTGCATTCTTGCGCACGCTGCACGACACCGATGCGCTACGCGTCATCCTGCCCGAAATCGACGCGCTATACGGCGTACCGCAACGCGCCGAATTTCATCCGGAGGTGGACACCGGCATCCATCAGGAAATGGTCAGCGACATGGCCGCGCGACTGGCGCCGGGCGATGCGCTGGTGGGCTTTGCCGCGCTCACCCACGATCTGGGCAAGGCACTCACACCACCCGACGAATGGCCACGCCACATCATGCACGAACAACGCGGCGTCGCCCCGCTGCAAGCACTGTGCGAACGCCTCAAGGTGCCGCAGGAGCATCGCCAGCTTGCCGTCACCGCGTGCCGCGAACACCTGAACGTGCATCGCCTGGCCGAACTACGCGACCGCACCGTGCACGAGCTGCTGATGCGCTGCGACGCGTTCCGCCGCCCCGAGCGCATCGCACAACTTGCCCTGGTCTGCGAAGCCGACAAGCGTGGCCGCCTGGGTAGCGAAGATGCGGCGTATCCGCAGGGCGACGAACTCAAACGCTTGCATGCTGCTGCGCTTGCAATCAATGCACGCGACCTGGCGGCAGAAGGCCTGCAAGGCCCACAGATCGGCGAGGCGTTGGCAAAGGCGCGGATTGCCGCGATTGCGGCCGTACGCGTTTTAAAGCGCCTGGAGTGAGAAGCAGTCGCTTGTCAAGGAAAGAGGCGCTGTGCCGGCGGATCGGTGAGCCAGGCCAGCATCATTCGTGAAAGCCTCGTCGCGCCCAGGTGCGCTCCTACGCGGCTGATTGCACCGAGTGAGACGCATGAATCGCCAGGCGCAACGCTCTGCGCGACGCGAAGAAGCGCAGTATTTGCAAGAAGCACACCGGGCGCGCAGTGGCATAAGCATCAATGCCGGCCACGCGCCCTGTGCGCGCCTCCCCACACCGTGCTCTCTACAGCTTGAAATTCAGACTCAGCATGAAAGAGCGGCCGTTCTTGTAGATGTAGTACGGCTGGTTCTTATTGCCGATGTAGCTGAAGTAGGTTTCGTCCAGCAGATTGGTGGCTTCCAGCGCCACGCGCAGGCGCTCGGTGGCTTGATAGCCGAACGATGCATCCACTTGGGTAAACGCATCGGTCATCTGCTGACCATTGAGCCGGCCGATCTGGGTGAAGTATTCCGAGCGCCAGCCCAGATTCACCCGCGCACTCCACTTGCCTTGTTCGTAGTACGGGCTGATGTTGTAAGCATTGCGCGAGTTGTACGGCAGGCTGTAATCGCCGTCGGTTTTCGAATCGGAGTAGGTGTAGTTGGCCACCACACCGAACCCGTTGCCGAAGTTGTGCTGCAGGTTGAGCGCCACACCACGCACCTTGGCATCGCCGGCATTGGTCGGCACGGAGGTCTGATAGGTACTCGAACCACCGGTGGCGTTATTGAAGAACACCCGGTCTTGCACCGTGGTCAGGATGTAGTTGGAGATATCGCGCGAGAAGAACTCGCTGCTGAGCAGGCTGCTGTCGGAGAAGTACCACTCCAGCGATGCCCCCAGATTGGTCGACTCGTACGGGCTCAGACCGGGATTGCCGGTGGAGGCGGTGAGCGTGGTGTCGTCGGTAGCCACATACGGGGTCATGTTGGTGTAGCGCGGCCGCGCGATCACCTTGGAGGCGGCAAAGCGCACCATCAAATCGTCGCGCAGGTCGTAGGCGATATTGAAGGCCGGCAGCCACTTGCCGTAGCTGTTGAGAAAGTTGACCGGCGTGTAGCCGCCGCCCGGCGCGTAGCTGAAACCATCGGTGGAATCGCGCGTGTGCACATAACGCACGCCGATGTTGCCGCGATACCGCTCACCGGAAAAATTGGCTTGCAGGAACCACGCACGGTTCTGCTCTTCGATGCTGTAGTTGCCGGCGTAGCTGATCGGCAGCCCGCCATCGCCTTCCAGCCCACTGATGTACTGGCTGATCGCGCCGCTGTTGATCGTCGACCACTGCTGCATATCGGCGCTGGTCGATATGCCGTCCAGATAACCCGACGGCGTAGTGCCCGGCGAGAATGCTGCGAGCGTGCTGCCATCGTTCGGCGTCCAGGTGCGGCTATACGCCGATTGCCCGGTGGCGTGATTGGTCAGCTTGATGCCGGTCAGAATCTGCGTAAACGGCCCCCACTCCACTGCATGGTCGAAGTCCAGCTGCAGATAGCGTTCTTTGTCGTACTGCGGGCTGTGACTGGCCGATGCATTGTTGAGTTGCATCGCCGATGCGTTAGTGGGGTCGGTGCTGTAGTCCATCGCGGTGCGGCGCCCGTCGATGTTGTAGCTGTAGCCGGCCTGGTTGCGGAACTGGATGCCGTAGATGCGCTCGGCGCCGCCTTGCGAGCTGGTGTAACCCACCTGGCTGGACGCATTCCATCCATCGCCATGCCAGTCGGCACGCAAGTGGATGCTGCCGGTGGTGACGTCGCTGTTGCGTAGATAACCGTCCAGGAACGTGGTGGATTGATCGCCGAACGTACCCGAGGTCGCCACGCCGTTTTCGAAGCCCAGCGCCTGCGCATCGCCCGGGTTGGAGCCCCAGTAGCCGTAGCGGCTCTGGTTGTAGTTGTCGAAACTTTCCTTGACGTACAAACCGGTCAGATTGAGCTCGAAGTCGGCATCGGGCTTCCACTGCAGTGCGGCGCTGACACCATCGCGCTTGCGCGTCTGCTGAAACAAGGCCGTGTTGATCGAGGTCGGAAATACACCGGTGTTATTGCCCACGACACCCGGCGGAAACCCCGCACCTTCCACCTTGTCGTAACCGAAAATTTCCACACCATCGCGGCGCAGCACGCGCTGCGAATGCATCACCGAGGTGAGCACACCCAAGGTTTCGTCCTGGTTCTTCCAGCTGTACAGCGCCGATGCGTTCGGCTTGGGGTCTTCGGAACGATCGTTATAGCCGTAGCTCAGCGTACCGGTCAGCGTGTTGCGCTCAAGGTCCAGCGGTTTACGCGTGTGCACGATCACGGTGCCGCCGATGGAGCCTTCGTCGATACGCGCTTCCGGAGTCTTGTAGACCTCCATCAAGCCAACCACTTCCGGTGCCAGCGTGCTGTAGTTGAACGAACGGCTATCCGGGTCGTTGGGGTCGCCGCCCCAGCTGGTGGAGGCAATGGTCTGGCCGTTGAGCAGCACGCGATTGAGCGCCGGGTCGGTGCCGAGGATGCTGACTTTTTCGCCTTCGCCGAACTGCCGGTCCACGGTGATGCCGGAAAGCCGCGACAGCGATTCGGCGACGTTCGTATCGGGGAATTTGCCGATATCTTCGGCGCTGATCGCATCGACGATCGCGTCGGCATTACGCTTGACGTTGAGCGCCTTGCCGAGACTGGCCTGATAGCCCACCACCTTGATTTCATCCAAGGTGGACACCGATGGATTGGTTTGCGCGGGTGCCGGCTGTTCCTGCGCGAATGCGGGAAGTGCCGCAGTGCTGGCCAAAGCCGCGCCACTCAACAGCAAACCTCGGACCGCTGCACTCAGTGGCGAACGACGCGGTGCACGCGCATGACACAGGACATGACCGGACAACTCGAACACACGGGGATACACCATTGCGTGGACCTCTCAACCTGATACGTCGCAACCGGTTGGTTGCACAAGAACGCGCGATGCGCGTGCCATACCCGTCATCCGTCCCCTGTGCCGGATGCGAGCAGCGTCCCGCACTGCCATTGCGATTGGGCTTGCCATTGCAATGGTGGCGTGCGGGTCAATGCGCCAGACCGATGCATGATCGGCGGCAACGTCTGCATGAAGTCGGAATGTGCTCCTGTTCGCTGACAACGTTATCAGCGAAGGTGCCTTCCGCAAGCCGCGCTGTCAACTCGACGACACAAACAGCCTGATTTATGTGCAATTCGTCGAATTCAACGCAGATAACGGGATGACGGCGTGATCGCCATCGCATTCTATTGGCTGTCCGTGCAGACCACTGCGCATGGAGCCCTGATGCCATAAGGCTGCGCACGCAGATGTTGCGATGCAAAGTATTTTGCGTGCGTGGATGGAGTGCGTGTGCAGATAACCTGCGCACGAGAAAGGCAAGTGCGCGTGCACAATCGGGCCTCACCCACACCAAGGATGTCGGCTCACGCAGTTACAACAAGACCAGTTGGCGTTCCAACCACCACCAGCAACTCACCGCGCGGTATTGATCCACGCGGCGACGATATGCTTACCCGCGCTGCCCGGCCACCCAGGTCGCCAACACCTGCACATCCGCATCCACCAGCACCAGATCGGCTTGATAACCCGGCGCAATCCGACCGAGGCGATCGCCCAGGCCAATGCACTGCGCGGGATAGGTAGACGCCATGCGCGCGGCTTCGGCCAGGTCCACGCCCAGCCATTGCACGCTGTTGCGTACCGCGGTGGCCATGTCCAGCGCAGAGCCGGCCAGTGCGCCGTCGGCATTGCGCACCACGCCGTCCACGGCGGTGATGGTCTCGCCATATAGATCGAAGCTGGGGCTGTCGGCACCGACCATCGGCATGGCGTCGGTGACCAGCAACACCTTGCCGCGCGGCTTGGCCGCCAACGCCATGCGCAGGCTGGCCGGATGCACGTGCACGCCGTCGACAATGACACCGCACCACACGCTGGGGTCTTCCAACGCGGTGCCAACTGCATTGGGCTCGCGCCCGGTCAGCTGCGACATCGCGTTGTACAGATGCGTAAAGCCGCTGACGCCGGCAACGATGCCGGCGTGCGCCTGCTCGTACGTTGCCGCAGTGTGGCCGGCGAACACGATCGCACCGCCGGCAACGAAGGCGCGGATATCCTCCAACGGCACCCGCTCGGGCGCGAGCGTGATCAAGGTGACGCCGTTGTCCAGCGAGGTATCGACTGCAATCTCGTGCGCGTCGGGCAGGCGGAACTTGTGCGCGTCGTGCGTGCCCTTGCGCGCCGGGCTCAGGTACGGGCCTTCCAGATGGATGCCAAGCACGCCGGGCACGCCTTGTGCGATGGCCTGGCGCGTGGCGTCGATCGCTTCGGCCATGACCTCGGCAGTGTCGCTGATCAGCGTGGGCAACATGCCAGTGGTGCCGAAGCGGCGATGCGCTGCCGCGATCGTGGCCAGGGCCTGCGGATCGCGCGCGTTGTTGAACAACACGCCGCCACCGCCATTGACCTGGATGTCGATAAAGCCTGGCAACAAGGTGGCGCCGCCCAGATCTACGCGCGTGTGGGCTTGCGCAACGCGCGCATCGTCGGCCGCCACAATCGCCTGGATCTGCGTGCCGGCCAGCAACACGACCAATCCATCTTGCACGCCGTCGTCGGTGAGCACGCGTGCATTGCACAACGCTTGAATCGGGGAAGCATCCATGTTCAAACCGTTTCCGTAACCTTGTTCAAATGCGGCGGCAAATCGGGATTGTGGCCACGCTGCAATGCGAGCGCATTGATGGCGCGATAAAAACTTTGCACGGTCAGCAGCGGTGCGCTGGCCGGATGCGCGGCATCGGCCAGCGGCAGATCGCCATCGGGCGCGGCCAGCCACACCTGCGCGCCACGCGCGCGGAATTCGGCGGCGAGCGCACGCGTACCGGCGCCGGTTTCGTCCGGCTGCGCGAATACCAGCACCGGGAATCCTGGCCCCACCAGCGCCATCGGGCCGTGTTTGACCTCGGCCGAGCTATACGCTTCGGCGTGCAGGCCGCAGGTTTCCTTGAACTTCAAGGCCGCTTCCTGCGCCGCACCCAGGCCCAGGCCGCGACCGAGCACGAACAGGTTGTGTGCGGGCACCAGCCCGGCAGTGAGGGCGGACCAATCGGCCTGCCAGGCGTTGCGCAGCTGCTGCGGCAATGCATCGACTGCGGCGAGTAGCGCCGGGTCGTTCTTCCACACTGCACCCAGGTGCAGCACTGCAGCGAGCGAGGCGAGATAGCTCTTGGTGGCGGCCACACTTTTCTCCGGACCGGCGCCCAGCGGAATGACCACCTCGGCCAACTGCGCCAGCGGCGAATCTTCCACGTTGACCAGCGCGACCACGCGCGCGCCGGCAGCCTTTGCGGCTTCGGCATTGCGCAGCAGGTCGGGGCTCTTGCCCGATTGCGAGATCACGATGTACAGCGCGCCGCGCAATTGCAGCGGCGCTGCATAGACCGAGCCCACCGACGGCGATGCCGAGGCAGTGACGATACCGAGCTGGGTTTCGAACAGATACTTGGCATAGGTCGCTGCGTGATCGGAACTGCCGCGCGCGCAGGTCACCACGAACGGCGGCGGCGTGTCGCGCAGCGATTGCGCAAGTGCGGCGATGGTATCGGCGTTACGGGCGAACTGCGCAGCAACCACGTCGGCGGTTTGCGCCGCTTCGCGGAACATCAAGGTGTCGGTTTCGAGGGGAAGGCTCATCGGACTCAGACGGATTCGGTGGGAGAGGATTTGGCAGCCGGCGGTTGCGCCGGTGCAGTGGAACCGCGCACGACCAGCTGCGGTACGAAACCGCGGTTCTGCAATTGCGCGGGCTGATCGTCGTAGGCATCGCTGCGCAGCTGGCTGATCAACAGGCGTGCGGCATGCCGCGCGATGTCGTCGGTGGCTTGCTTGGCGGTGGTCAATGCCGGCCAGGACTGGCGCGAAAACGGGCTGTCTTCGAAGCCGGCGATCGACAGCTGATACGGCACGTTCATGCCGGTGGATTTGGCCGCCGCCAGCACGCCGGCGGCGATTTCGTCGTTGCTGCCGAAGATGGCGGTGGGCGGTTCGCGCAGCGACAACAGACGGCGTGCGCCACGGAAGCCATCGTCAAAGGTGTAGTCGCCGGGGATCACCAGATGCTTGTCCAGGGTGATGCCGTAATCCTTCAACGCGGCTTCGTAACCGGCATAGCGCTCGCCGCTGGAGCGATGCTGCGGGCCGCCCCACAGGAAGCCGATGCGTTGATGGCCGAGCTGGATCAGATGTTCGGTGATCTCGTAGGCCGCAGCGCGGTCGTCGATGTACACGCAGGGGCCATCGCCCGGGTCGTCGGTGGCGGCGATGATGCGCACGCTCTTGATGCCGCGCGCGGCCAGGCCTGCCATCAACTCGCGGCGCTCGGACATCGGCGCGGTCAGCACCACACCGGCCAACCGTGAGCGCTGCACCCATTCGGCGAGCTCTTCGGCCAGCAACGGCGAGGTGGAATCGCAGGGATGGATCTGCAAACCGAAGCCGGTTTCGCGGCACGCGGCCAGCACGCCATTCTGGATGGCGATGATGTGATACGGGTTGGGGTTGTCGTAGACCAGGCCGATCACGAACGGCGTGCCGCTACGCAGATTACGTGCGGACGGATCGGGTTCGTAGTCGAGATCGGCGATGGCGCGCAGCACGCGCGCGCGCGTGGCCTGCATCACCGAGGGCTCGTTGTTGATCACGCGCGACACGGTCTTCAACGAGACCTTGGCGCGCTCGGCGACATCTTTGATGGTGGGCCTGCGCATGGAGGTACCTTGTTCGTCGGAACGCATCATGCTGGCGGGTTCACTTGGCCTGGGCCGGCAGGCCCACGCGATGACCGCGCAGCGAATAGAACAGGATGTACAGATAGCACGGCACCATCAGCGCAGCGAACACGACCTGGAAGTCGTAATGCTGTTTGAGAATGGCGAACAGCTGCGGAATGATCGCGCCGCCGGCAATGCCCATGACCAGCAGTGCCGAGCCGATCTCGGTAAAGCGGCCGAGCCCGCGAATCGCCAGCGGGAAGATCGCCGGCCACATCATCGCGTTGGCAAAGCCCAGCGCGGCAACGAAGCCCACCGACACATAGCCATGGGTGAGCAAGGCACCGAGCGAGAACAGCACACCCAGCACTGCAGAGATGCTCAGGTAGCGTGCCTGCGAGATCACGCGCGGAATCAGCACCAGGCCGGCGATATAGCCAATCAGCATCGCGCCCAGCGTGTAGGAGGTGAACAGTTTGGTGCTGTCCAACGGCAGATTGAAGCCGTGACCGTAGGTGCCGATCGCATCGCCGGCCATCACTTCCACGCCCACGTACACGAACAGGCACAACACGCCCAGCCACAGATGCGGAAACTGGAAGATGCTGGATTTCTGCACGCCGGCAGCGCCGGGCGTTGCATTGGCCTCGGAGGCCTTGAGTTCGGGCAACGGCGAGAACAATACGCCGATGGCCAACAGCAACAGTACGCCGGACATCACCAGGTACGGCGCGTGGATCTTGGCGGCGAAGGCAGTGAGCAAGGTCTCCTTGGTCGCGGCATTGGCACTGGCCACCTGCTCGGACAGATCGCCGATGCCGTGCAGCACCAGCGAGCCGATCAGGATCGGCGCCAGGATGCCGGCGATCTTGTTGCAGATGCCCATCAGCGCGATACGCCGGGCCGCGCTTTCGATCGGCCCGAGGATGCTGATGTACGGGTTGATCGCCGTCTGCAGCAGCGCCAGGCCGCTACCGATCACGAACAGGCCGCCCAATGCGCCCGGATACCAGCGCTGGGTGGCGAACTGGCCGAACGCCGCCGCCCCCACCGCCATCACCACCAGACTCAACGCCAGGCCTTTCTTCATGCCGGTGCGCTTGAGGATCCACGACGAGGGCAGCGCCAGGAAGAAATACGACAGGTAGAACACCATCAGCACCAGAAACGCGTTGACCTCGTTGAGGTCGAACGCCAAGCGCACGAAGGTGATCAGCGGCCCATTGATCCAGGTGAAAAAGCCGATGATGAAAAACAGCACGCCGACGATGGCGATCGAGACAACGGGATTTGCGGGCCTGGCAGTAGTCATGGATCGGCTGGCTCTGAAGGTTGTCGTTGGGGGACGCCGGCTGGAATCAGCGGCGCAGTTCGGCGACGAAATCGTAGAAGTCGTTGTGGCAATAGGTATCGGTCAATTCGATCGCGCTGCCGTCGCGCGCATAACCCACGCGCACCACATGCAGGATCGCCTCGCCGGTCTTCATGCGCAGATGTTCGGCCAGGCGCGCGGGCAGATTGATCGCGCGGAAATACTGCAACGCGCGCACCACCGGTGTGCCTTGCGCATCCAGATAGCTATAGAGCGAATCGCCGATCTGCTGCGGGTCGGCGACGATGCGTTGCGGCAGCACCGCGTGCTCGTAGGCCATGACGCGGTCGTCGGCGCTGCGCAAGCGCGTCAGCGAGGCCACTGCCGCATCCGGCGACAGACCGAGCCGCAGGATTTCTTCGCCATGCGCCGGGCGCAGGCGCCGCTCCAGCCAGCGCGTGCCCGGCTCGTAACCCTTGATGCGCAGCGTCTCACTGAAACTGGTCAGGCCGCTGAGCTGATGCTGGATCTGCGCGGTGACGAAGGTGCCGGCGCCCTGACGGCGCGACACCAAGGCTTGTTCGACCAGCACGTCCACCGCCTGGCGCAGGGTCACCCGCGAAATCTGCAGGCGCTCGCACAGCTGGCGCTCGGCCGGCAGCGCCTCGCCGGCCTTCCACTGCCCGCCACGGATGGCGTCGGTGAGCTTGCCGGCCAATTGCAGATACAGCGGGGTCGGCGCGGATGCGTCCAGCGCCAGATCGTCCACCCGGGGATCGGTGTCGTTCCGGGGTGCCGCTTTGGGTTTGGCCATTGCTTGTCCTCCGGACCGACTTGGATTCGTTAGGTCCAATATAGTACCAATTTGGCCGCAGCGCATCTGGTGGTGCCGATCCTGGCGAGAGGCAGCAACGGCCTGCCAATCGCAAGGTTCGCCGAGTAACACGGCGGCCAGCGCTGGCAGTCACCGGCGGCAACGCAGCAAGCGCTGACCGCGCCAGGCGTCCACGCCATCACTTGGCTCGCCGTGGCGTCACAACCGCAGATACCAACGCCGCTGATCCATCCACCAGCCCACGCCCCAGCACAGCAGCGTGTAACTCAGTGCGCACAGCAGCGAGCCGAGTGGGCCAGGGGCAAGTGTCTGGAAGACGCGGATACCGGCCCAGGCATACAGGTCCAGCCCGGAGTCACCGGCCGGGAGCAGGCGCAGCACCACTACGAACAACTCGGAGAACAGATAGATCGCCAGCGGGTTGCGCCCCAGCACGGTGAAAAAACCGCTGCCGCCGATCCAGCCACGCAACTCCAGCAGGTAGACCAGCACGCCCAGGGCCAGCAGATCCAGGCCCACGGTGCAGGCGACGAACGACCCGCTCCAGAGCTTTTTCGACAGCGGCCAGGCGGGGTTCCACAGCAACGCGAGCAGCACCAAGCCCGCGCCGGCCAGCAGCAGCGTGCGCGTGGCCGCAGCGGTCTTGCCGCGCCGCTGCAAGAAGCGCCCGGTCACATACCCGGCCAGCACGTTGACCGTAGCCGGCAGCGTGCCGAGCAGGCCTTCCGGGTCGAAGCCGTTGTCTTTGCGATACAGGTGCGCCCGCCCGTACAGCCACAGATCCAGCCGGGTGCCGGCATTACCAGTCTTGCTCAACTCGGCGCCGGGCTGGCCGAAGACGTACAACAGTGCCCAGTAGCCCAGCAGCAGCGCCACGCAGGCTGGCGCGACGCCGCGTGGCGGCAGATAGCGCACCAGCAACGCGGCAAGCAGATAGCACAAGCCGATGCGTTGCAGCACGCCGGTCAAGCGGAGTTGATCGATCGCGGTGAATGCCCATCCCCCACCGGGCTGCGGATGGAAGAACGGAAACCAGTACATCAGCACACCGCATAGAAAAATCAATGCGGCGCGCTTGCCCACGCGGCCGAGAAACGGCCGATGCGGCGTGTCTGCGGCCAGCGCGAAGCTCATCGCGCTGCCGACTGCGAACAGGAACGAGGGAAATACCAGATCGGCAAGCGTGAAGCCGAACCAGGCCGCGTGGGTCAGCTGCGCGTATGCCTGCGCGCCCGGCCCGGCGGTATTGACCAGGATCATCAGGAAGATGGTCAGGCCACGGAACACATCCAGCGAAAGAAAGCGTTCGCGCTTTGGCGTTAGCGTTGGCGATGCAGTGATCGCTGCAGCAGCGGGTGTTTGTTCGCTCATTGCAGTTCCTTACCCGGGCACTGCAGGTGTGTGCGAGGTGTGCGTTTGCTGCCGATGGCTTGCGTGAGTGCATCGCGACTGCAGCGGTCATGCATGCCGACGAAGTGCAAGACGGATCCGCTCATTGGGCGGCGCCTTGGACAGTTCCGTGCGTGGCGCCGTGCGCAATTCCTTGCACCTCGCCCTGCATGTCGCCTTGCAGAGCGCTCGGCACATCGTCGTGCGCATCCACCTGCGCCAGCAAGGTGCGCAGCGAAGTCAGTGGATCGCGTGGTGGCTGGCGCTTCGGCACGGTGCCCTGCTCGGCCCATTGGCGTTCCCACGCTGCAAGCTGTTTGTTGAAGGCCGCTTCATCGAGCGGCGTACCGGCTTTGCGCGCAGCGCGGTACGCACCCAGAAAGCGCGTCCAGCGATGCAGATAGAAGTCCGCGTACATGCCCTGCCAGGCCTTGGACGCGTAATCGGCAAGATTGCCGTCGCCGCCCCAGACGCTGACCTGCGCACGCGCGTTGCCGACATAGGCGCGACGCAATGCGGCATCGTCGCCCGCGGCAGCGGCCGCCTGGCCGGTCCAGTCGGCCAAGGTTTCATGTTGGCCGCCGACCAGTGCATCCAATCCTTGCACCAATCGCGTCGTGCGCGCCAACAGCGCATCGCCGCGGGCGAAGTCGCCAGCGTTGTACGCCTGCACCACCGCCTGCAGTTGGCGGTCGGCGTGCAGGCTGAGGTAATGCCGCGCGTCTTCGATCAGGTCGTAGCGGTACAGCGGTGCATCGGCGTAGCGGTCGGCTTGCTGCAGCAGGGCGTCGATGGCGCGGCGCAAACGCTGCGGATCGCCGGGGCGATCCTCGAAGCCGACGATGTCGGCAGTCGGCCGCTTGGATAGCAGATACGCGCCGGCACGCTTGTTCCACCAGCGCGGCGACCAGTAGCGGGTCTGGTAAATGCCTGCTTCCAGATCCGTCCAGGCCTGCAGCAACGCCGCATCGCTGTGTCCGTAGCGGGCGCGTGTGTACTGCGTGAGCCACTGCGACCACGATTGCTGCGGGCCTTCCCAGGCCAGCGCGTAGAGATACTCGTAGACCACCGAGTTGCTGTGCAAGCCTTCGGGAAACACGCCGAAGCCGCGCAGATTGCGTTTGTCCGGATCGGCCAGCAAGGCCTGCAGATCCTGCCGATAAAACGCGAAGTCGCCATACAACGGATTGCTGGCGCCGTAGTTGTGCACGTAGCCGTAGATCCATTGCTTGTCGTCGAAGGCTTGCGAGGCCTTCCATGTGCCCGGATAGCGGTCGTTACCGATGTCCAGCACCATCAGCCGCGCGTCGGGCACCTTGCCCAGAAACGCGGCGATCGCCTGCGGTTGCCAGAAGTCGCGGTCGGCACCGAACAACCAGCCCTGCATCACCCACGTGGCCTGCGGATTCACTTGTGCGATGGAGCGATACAAGGCCTGTCCGTACTCGGCCAGACGCGCATCGCGTTGCGCTGGCGGCACCGCTTTTGCGCGTGCGGCATCGGAGTTGGCGATGCTGTCGCCGTACTTGGCGGCGGCCACGTCGCTGCCGTCGTCGGCCACTGGCGGCAGCATTTCGTTGAACGCATCGGCCAGATAGAACTCGCCTGCGCCGTAGGTTTGCGTGTACAGCTCCAGGAATCGGCGCGCAACCTTGGCGAACAACGGATCGCGCGGATCCAGCCAGTAGGTTTCGTGAAACCCCTCCCAGGCGCGCATGCGATAGATGCGCGCGTTCGGATGTGCCTGCGCGAATGCCTTGGGCACGTAGCCGGCAAATGCCGGCAACACCGGTTGCATGCCCAACTCGCGCATGCGCTTTAGGATCTGCGTCTGCAGGACGCGTTTGCTGTCGATCCACTGTTGCGGCAACGGCGCGCGATAGCCTTCGATATTGCCCATGCGCTGCCACGGGGTAAACGCCGGGCCGGAGAAATACTCCGCCAACGCAGCATCGTCCACATCGAACTCGCGCCACAGCGCTTGCCAGATTGCTTCCTGTCCTTCCATCGCCAGCGGCATATCGATGCCGTGCAACGCCATCCAGTCGATCTCGCGCTGCCAGCGCGGCCAGTCCCAGAACGGCGTGGTGTAGCCGTAGGTGCAGGTATTGAGATAGGCACGATGCGCAAACGGCGTGCGCACCTGGCCGCTGCTGTAGGCAGGCCACTGTGCCGGCAGCGCCACGCGGTCGCCCTCCCAGCTCATCGAGGCCGCACCGGCCTGGCCGAGATAGGCATAGGCGCCACGCGCCAAGGCCACCTGCGAGGAGCCGGCAATGCGCACCGTGTCGCCGCCGGCGTCGATGCGATACCAGTCTGCGCCGTCGCCGCGCGGTGCTACGGACATCTCGAACTGCGCCGCGCGCGCGCCGATCAGGCGTTGCACCACCGCTTGCGCGGGCGGCGTGGCCAGCAGGTGAACTGGAAGGAAGAGCAGCGCGTTCAGCAACGCACTGACGAAAAAACGCGCACGCGAGAGCGGGAAAATGGGTGAGACAGTCATGGCGAGTTCCGATAATGCACGGTGACAACGTCGTGGAAACCAAACGGCTGATCGGCAGCGACCTGCACGATCACCGCCAGCGTGCGCGCACCGGTCGCTGGCGCAAGCGTCAATTGGATCGGCGTTCCGGCCGGTACCTGCGCCACCGCATGCCCATCCAGAAACACCTGCGCCGGCCCGCTGAGGCGGCCAAGATCGAGCACGCCGCCCTGGCGCTGCACGCCTTGCCACGGCGTGAACTGGCTGCGGTACAGCACGTAACCGGCGCGTTCGGGCGCAGTTTCCAGCGTGCCGGGCAGCGTGTTGCTCCAGCTATTGTTGTCGTTGGGGCGGCGCGACAGATCCGCTGCCGGCGGCTGCGCGAAAGCGGTGGTATGGCGCCAGCTTTCGACCACCATCACCGGCGCGGTCACTGCGACGGACGCCGGTAGCGGCACTGCCGTACAGGCGACCTCGGCCACCGCATCGCGCAGCCCTGCGGCACGTGCCTGCAGGCGCAACACGCCAGCGCCACGCGCTGCCTGCACGACGGCCTGCGCCAGTCCGTTGAACAAAGCCACCTGCGTGGCCTGATCGGGTGCGTGCGCATTCGGGTCGCCATTGCCCACGCCCAGCAGCCGGCCGCCGCTGATCTGCAGCGTCAGCGTTGCATTGCAATCGGGCACGTGGCGGCCTTGCGCATCCACCGCCTCCAGCGTCACCGGCTGCGCGTCGCGGCCATCGCCGCGTAGCTGTGTGCGGTCGGGCGTCAATCGCAACGCGACCGCTGCGCCGGTGGTTTCCACCCGCGCACGCGCCACCTCGCGGCCGTCGCGCCAGGCCACCGCTTCCAGCACGCCGGGTGCGTAGTCCACCTGCCACTGATTCATCTGCGCGCGATCCACCGCCTGTTTTCCCAGCGAGCGGCCGTTGAGCCACAGCTCCACCTGCGCGGCATTGCAGAACGCCATCACCTTGATCGCCTGACCTTCGCGGCCCGGCCAGTTCCAGTGCGGCAACAGATGCAGCACCGGCGCATCGTCGATCCACAACGCGCGGCGCAGCCAATACGCCCCCTTGGGAAATCCGCACTGGTCCATGATGCCGAAGAACGAGCCCACCGACGGCCATTCGAACGGTGTGGGCTCACCGCGATAATCGAAACCGGTCCATACGAAGCTGCCGGCAACGAATGGGCGCTCGGCAATCAGCTGCCAGGCGCGGCGATGGGTGTTGCCCCAATCGGCGGCCAGGCTGTCGTCTTCGGACACCACGTGCGCGTCGAGATCGGTGAACCACGCGCCGCGGGTCTGAAACGCGCTGGTGTCTTCGCTGGACAGCATCGGCGTGCGCGGGCGCGCGGCGTGCACACGGTCGTAGTTATATTGACGATAGTTGAAGCCCAGCACGTCCACCACGTCGGCCGCGCCGCGCGTTGCGAACATGCCATCGTTCATGCCGGCGGTGATCGGGCGGGTGTCGTCCAACGCACGCACCACGCTGGCCGCGCGCGCCATGATCGCGTAACCGGTCGCGGTGCCCTGCAGCGGCTCTTCGTTGAGCAGCGACCACAGGAATACGCTGGGATGGTTACGCTGGCGCCGCACCATCGTTTGCAACAGCGCCACGTACTCGGGTGCGGGATTGAACAGGCGGTTTTCGGCCATCACCAGCATGCCCAGCCGGTCGCAGGCCTGCAGCAGTTCCGGCGCCACGGCGTGATGCAGGCGAATGGCGTTGCAGCCCATCGACTTCAACCGACGCAGACGAAACGCATGCAAGGCGTCGGGCAGCGCCACGCCCACGCCGGCGTGGTCCTGATGCAGGCACACGCCCTTGATCTTGAGCGCGCGGCCATTGAGGAAAAAGCCGTGATCGGCATCGAAGCGCAGGCTACGGAAACCGATCTCGCACGCGAGGTTATCGCTGCGGCCGTCTTCGCCGCGCACGCTGGCCACCACGCGATACAGCACTGGCGCATCCACGCTCCAGCGCTGCGGCTGCGCGACCGATACGCTGAGGTGTGCCTGCGCCGTGCCGAATGCGTCAACCTGCAACTGCAACTCGCCAGTCGCCACCACAACGCCGTTTGCGTCGCGCACTTGGACATCTACCCAAGCTTCGGTTGGCTGCTCACCGCCGTTGACCAGCTCCAGCTCCAACGGCACCTGCCAGACGTCGCCCGGGCCTTCGCGCGGCACAGCCGCCAAGCCATCGCCTGCAATGTGCAACGGCGCGCGCAGCACCAGCCAGGTGTGCCGGTAGATGCCGCCGCCTTCGTACCACCAGCCGTCCATGGCTTCGGCGTCGACGCGGATGGCGATGCTATTCACTGCATTGCCGTAGCGCGCGACCGGCGTGATGTCGATGACCAACCCGTTGTAGCCGCTCCAGCTGCGCGCCATCAGCATGCCGTTGACCCACACGGTGGCATGACTGGCGATGCCGTCCAGACGCAGCTCCACCGCCTGGCCGCGCGCGGACTCTTCCAGCCGCAGCGTGCGCCGGTACCAGGCGATACCGCGCGGGCGATAGCCTTGCGCGATATTGGCCTCGGCCTGCACCGGTTGCTCCACCACAAAGTCGTGCGGCAGTTGCAGCTGCCGCCAGCCGGTGTCGTCGAAATCCGGCGCGGCCGCACCCCAGGCCCGCCCGGCCTTTGCGTTGTCGTAGGTCTCGTCTTGCGCAAGCAGGCGCGGAAACGGCAGATCGCCGGCATGGAACCGCCAGCCTTCATCCAGATCCAGCCATTGGCCGCTGCCATCTTTAACCGAGGGCGGCGGAGTGGGACGCGGCTTTCCGGAAACGCCAGCGCGCGCAGTTACGGCGCTCGCCATGCCTGGAGTCAGCGCCGGCACACCGAGCAACGAGGAGGCACAGACGCTGCCGGCGAGGAAGTCACGTCTGCGCATGGCAACACCCAATCACCTGCATTACAGGTGTACCACGCAGCAGGCGCGGCGCAACAACTCCCGCAGCAGGTGCATGGTGCGTTTCCACACGGTTTGCAGCATTGCATTCGATGCGTGCTGCCGTACGCAGCCCTGAATACAGGCGCAGCGCTCGCTCACCCGCCATCAAAGCATGTCCCATTGCATCGACAGGTAATAACTGCGACCGGTGACGCCGGTCATCTGCCAGCGGCTTGCGATGTCCTTGTAGGCCTCTTCGGTGCGATTGGTGAGATTCAGGCCACCTAGCTGAAAGCTCAGCTTGTCGCTGACCTGATACCCCAGCACCGCATCCAGCTGCGTGCGCGCCTTCATGGTGTGGCCTTCGCGCGCGAAGAAGCTGTCGCTGCTGTCCTGTTCGTATTCGCTGCGATGGTTGAGCGAGACGCGTGCCGAATAGTGTTTGCTCTCCCAGTAAGCGGTGGCGTTCCAGGTCTGCTCGGACAGATTGCGGATCTGGAAGGCGGTGCCGCGCTGCGGAATCACCCGGGTGAAGTTGGAGGTCACACCGAAGCCATCGATCGGCAGCCAGGCATCCAGCGACTGCGTCCAGCCCAGTTCGTAGCCGCGGATCTTGACCTTGCTGGGATCGTTGCGGGTGGCGGTGATCTCGTAGATGTCGCCACCGCTATCCACGCAATCGCCGGCGGCATTGCTGGACAGCGCGGTGCCGTTGAACGCGCCTGGGCAGACGATGCTGTTGAAGGTGCCGTTCTTGATGTTCTTCCAGAACCCGGCAACGGTCAGCGCGCCACCGTTGCCGTAGTACCACTCCAGGCTCAGGTCGGCCTGCTCGGCGGTCAATGCCTTCAGGTCGGTCTGGCCCTGGGTGACGATAAACGTGGTGGTGCCACCGGTGTTGGTGCCGGTGGAAATGGTCGAGGCAATGGCGGTATTGCTGTCCAGGATCGGCCGCACCAGTACCTTGGCCGCGGCAAAGCGCAGTAACAAGTCCTCGCGCATGTCCAGCACCAGATTCAGGCTGGGCAACCAATTGGAATAGTCGTACGGCGCACGCGCGGTGCCGATCACCACGTTGGCGTCGTCGCTGAAGTCCTGGGCCTGGGTGATGTAAGTGTCGGTGGTGCGCTTGGTGTTTTCGTAACGCATGCCGACATTGCCACGCAAACGCATGCTGCCGATATCGGTGTCGATGCGCGCCATGGCGTAGGCCGAGGAAATGTCGTTCTCGATGCTGTAGCTGCTTTGTGGGGCGAACAGCACCGGCACGGTGATACCGGCGGCCGCCAGCGAACGCGCATAGGCCTCGATGTCCGGGGTCACCCAGCTGTCTTGCGAGGCGAGCTGCCCGTCGAGAAAGTTGCGCACCGTGCTGTTGGCTGCCGACAACTCGGGAAACATGTCGAAACCCGAAACGGCACCGCTTCGCAGCAGATACAGGAAGTCGCGGCGGCGCACCTCGCGGTCGAAGGTTTCGCGCCTGTACTTGGCGCCAAAGCGCACCGCATTCAACGCGCCCATGTCGAGATAGCGCTCGGCGTCCAGTTGCAGCGACCATTCCTTGTTGCTGAGCGCCTGGATGCCGCCATTGGGATATTCGCTACGCACCAGATTGGTCTTGTCCCAGGCGCTGGCATCGGTGGCGTCGGCATCGGTGGTCAAGGAGATCGCGTCCGGATTCGAGGTATCCAGCAGTGTCGAGGTCGGCTTGCGGCCCAGGATCGCCGCGCGTTCGTTCTCGTCGGTCTTGCCCTGGGTGTAGTTGGCCGCACCGCTGAAGGTCCAGGCATCGCCCTTCCACTTGAAGTCGTAGGTCAGCAGCTGCGTGGACAGATCGTGCTGCTCGCGCTGGCGGTTGTTTTCCAGCCAATAGTCCGATGCCGACACCTGGGTGGCGGTGAGCCCGTTGGTCTGCAACACGGTCAGCGGACTGCGCTCGAACGAGTACACCAACTGGTTCATATCGTTGGCGGTTTTGTCCTGCGAATACAAGGCAGTGAGGTTCATTTCCAGTTGGTCGCTGGGCTTCCACTGCAGCCCGCCATTGAACATCTTGCGGGTGGTTTCGCGCTCGATCGAGCGATAGCGTGGGCGGCGCGGAATGTACAAGGTGCCGGCGTCGGTTGCCTGCGTATACCAGCGGTCGATCCACAGGTAATCGGCGCGATCGTTGAGCTTCTGGTAGCCGGCACTGAGAAACACGCCCAGGTCGCCACCACCGAACTTGAACTGGTCGATATAGGTCAGCACGCCCTTGGGCGTGGGCGCGCCGCCGGCGAATTCGGCGTACTGCGCCTTGGCCGAAAACAGCAGTTTGGTCTGCTTGTAGTCCAGCGGTTTGGTGGTGTTGATGTTGACCGTGCCGGACAAGCCGCCGGCATCCATATCGGCCGACGGCGACTTGATCACCTCGATCCCGGCGGCCACTTCCGGCTGGATGATGTCGTAGCGGAAGCCATCGGTGAAATCGGCGCTTTTGATGACCTGGCCGTTGATGGTGGTAGCCGAATACTGCGGCCCCAGGCCACGCACGCTGATGGTGGAACCGCGCCCGTTGATGGTGGAAATCTGCACGCCGGGAATGCGTTGGATCGCCTCGGCGATGTTCTCGGCGGGGAACTTGCCGATGTCCTGCGCCGAGATGCCATCGGTCATGCGCACGTCGTCGCGCTTGTTGTCCATCGCAGTGATCAGGCTCTTCTGGTACGAGCTGGTGACCTTGACCGTATCGAGCTGGGAAATCTGCGCAGGGTCTGCAGGCGGCGACTCCTGCGCCTGCGCGCTGGCGCCGCAGGCAAGCAGCGACAGCGCGATGGCGATGGACAGCGAGGAAGGCGAACAACAACGCAACGAGGCACGCGAGACAGGTGACATGGGAGATCCTGAGGTGGAATGGCTGGACGACGACGCGACTGGCATTCCGATCGATCAGCGATGACAGATCCCGGCGCTGGGCAACCCACCCACACGCGCACAGGCCCCCAGTCCCGGACATCCGGAACCGCCTGCGATCTGTTGTTTGAGACACACCCCGTACGGCCCCCCGTGGGTGCCGATGCCGCCTCCCTCCCAGGACGGACATCGCGTGCCATTGCTGATCAACGGCCCTGACTGGAAAATACCAATTCAGTGGATTTGATTCTTATGGTCTTTAAAAGATTCTGTCAACAGTCACTGTCGAAAGCGTCTGATGGTCGTCCTCCACCTGAGCCAAATGCCTTATCCAAGGGGTTTTAGGGTTACGCCCAGGATCATTTGGGTGCATACCGGGCATCGTTGTCACAGGACCAGTCAATGACCAATTCGTTATCACCAGACCAATTTTGTTCGAAGCGAAATGTGTCAGACGCACCGCATTCGCTGGAAGCTGCGTCACAGTCCATATTCAGGCGCTTCTGCCTGTCGAAAGCGGCGTCGATGTCTCACCAACGCAACCAGCTGACTGCAGCGATGACTCCAGCCAGTGCTACGCCGACAACGTTGTCAGCAGACCAGCTGCGCGCGCCGTCAAATCGGTCTGGACGAAGACACAGGCCATCACGCATGCACACTAATGGTGCAGAAGACCGAACACCCGGCCCCTAAGCTGCCAAGCCGCTCCTAGCGCAGCTGCCCTTGGTCGATGCGCAACAACGCGTGCTCTGGCGTGGCGGTAAAGCCCAGCAATTGCAGGCCCACGCCCAACACCGCGTCTTGACCCGGATCCACGCGCGACTGCAGCTGCCAACGCCCATCGCGCCACAGTTGTAGCTGCGCATTGGCCTGCACACCTGCCGGTAACGCGGCTTCCGGCAGCAGCGTCAGCACCGCGGTGTCGTCCACGCACACCGGTTGCCCGGACAACCGCAACGGCGGCAGACCCGGCAGCTCGCCCGCCCCACTCGCCAGCAGCTGCAGACTCACCCGCCCGCGCGCCTGCACGCAGCGGGTGGCATCGAACAGCAGATCGACCTGCTGCAGCTCCAATGCCAGATCGATCAACGTCATCCCTGCAGGCTGGCGTACCAGCAACTGCCCCTGCGCATCGCGAATGCCGTGTTGCGTGCCATCCACCAACAGCAGCTGCAACTGCGTGGTCTGCAAATGCACCTGACGTTCGCCATGCCACAACGGCCACACGCGCGGGCGTACCGTGACGTCGCCGAACGCAATGCCTTGCCAGTGCACCTGCCGCAAGGTGCCGGCCCAGACCGGCCCCTCCACGTCTAGCACCGAGAACGGCAGCCCCTCGCGTGGCAGCACCAGGCGCAGTGGCAGCCATGCCAGCATGGCCACAAGAAGCATCAGCAGAAATACCAGGATCCAGCGCGTGCGCGTCACGGTGCAGGCTCCGCAAACCCGCAGCGTACCCGCAGTTGGCCCTGGTCGCGCACGATGCTCAGCTGCGTCGGTGCCAGGCCATGCGCTTGTCGCAAGCGCTCCAGCCAGGCGAACAACGCCGTCGCCGCCACCGTATCGATCTGTACGTCCACACCGCCCGACGCACTGCGCTGTTGCGAGGTGATGCCAACGCCCGCCTCGCGTGCGCTGCTTGCGATGATCTCGGCTAGCGCAGCTGTGCCCGGTGCGGTGGAGCGCTTGGCCAAAGACGCCTGCGCAGAGGCCTCCAGCATCAGCTGCGCCGCGTGCGCATAGCGCGCCTGCGCCTGCGCACGCCACTGCCGCAGCGGCAGGTAGAGTGCATACCAGCCGACGAATGCCGCCAACGCGGCAGACATCACGCCCAGCATCACCCGCTCGCGTGGTGCACGCGTCTGCCACCACTGCGCACCGCGTTGCAGACCTGCACTCATTGCACTGGCTCCAGCACCAACGGCGTGCGCATGTGATCGTCTTCGCTCTGGCTGGTGCCAGCTTGCAATTTCCATCCTGCCTCGGCCAACCGCGCGGATAGCTGCTGCACGCTGGCGGCATCGGTGTGCAGCAAGGTCGCGCGTAGCGGCTGTGTGGAGTGGTAGTCGAGTTGATCCAGTTCGGCGGCGGGAATGGCATCGACCGCCGCGAACAGCGTGCCGAGCTGCACCGCCAACGTATCGACCGCCGCGCCTGTCTGCCGACGTGCCTGCAGCGCCGTCTGCACCGCCGCCGCATCGTGCACACCCAACTGCGCAGCCGCACGCGATTGCAGCACGCGCGCGCCGATCTCGTAGCGCAGTGTCTGCGCCAGCAGTAACAACAACGGCGATAGCAGCACCAGCGCAGCCAACACCGCAAGACGACGCGAAGTGAGCGTGTGTGCAGTGGCCGGCTTTGCAGCGAATACGTGCTGACGCAGATTGATCGGTGTGTGTGTGGCGCAGCGCGCAAAGCAGGCAATCGCCAGGGCAGGATCGGGCGCTGGCGGCTGTGCCGGTGCGCGCTCGCCCAGCAGCATGCGCGCAGCCTCAGGCTCCAGGCTGCAAGCCAAGGCTGCACTGCGGATCAGCCAGCGGCCGTCCCAGTCCATCACTGCCGGCGCACCGTCAGCGCCAGGTTCCAGCAACAGGCAATCGGGCACCACCGCATCAGGGGTGACGCCCGACTGCGCTGCGCGCGCCAGCCACTCATGCATCGCTGTGTTATCCACCGCAGCGACCAGACGCGTGCCATCGGCCTCGGTGCTCTCGGCAATCACCACATGCAGAGTCTGAGACTCGACGGCCAGATGCTCGGCCAGCTGCAGGCGCGCGGCGGCCACCGATTGCGCGATACTGCGGCCCGGCAAGCTCAGCCAGCGCAGATGCACGTCCACACCCGGCACCACCAGTACGGTGCGTGTGGAGTGTTCAAGCGGCATGCTGCCTGCGCTTTGCGACAGCAGCTGGCCATGCGCATCCACACGCACGGCGATGGCCTGCGCAGTGGCATCGGTGGGCAGCAACAGCAAGGTGGTACTCATTGGTCGGAACTCCATTGGCGTGCCACCAGCCGCACGCGGCCGGCCGGCTCCTGCTTCAGCAAGGCGTCCAGCATGACCTGCGCGCCGGCGTGGTCGACCTGGCTATAGAGCGAAAAATAACTGGTGCGTAGTTCGATCTGTTCCAACATTGCGTTGGAAGGCTCGGCCTGTATCAGCGCAGGCTGGCTCAGGAACATCTTGGCATCGCGCCACCCTCCGGCAGGCCGCGCGGCAATGACGCGTCGTGCGGCCGGCAACGCCAACGCGCCTTCGGTTAGCGCCACCAAGACCGGTGCATCTTCCAGGCTTAGGGTATTGATGTTGATCGGCGACAAGCGCCCTTCCGGCAATGCACACACATACGGCCGCACCTGCGCGATCACCTGCGGCGTATAGCCGACGATGGCACCTAGCTCGCTGACGCCTGCCAGTAAGGTCGCACCGGTGCGCAACGGCACTGCCAATTGCAGATAGCGATCGTCTTCAGCGCCTTGCGCCTCGGGCTGGCTGTCGCTGTCGATCCAGTCCACCAGCGCATCGCTCAAGGCCTGCGCCTGTTGCGGCGCTATGCCGAGCACCTGCAGCAATGCGACGTACTGCCGCACGCCGTCGTCGTTGCGCTGCCATTGTTCGGGCGCGCCGGCAACCACGCTGTTGAGATTGAAACAGCCGCCGCGGTCGCGTAGCCGCACGCTCACCGCGCCATCGTCGAGCGGGAAGCTGATCGGTTGATCGTTCCAGCCGCCCTCCAGCGTGGTGCGCATCGGGTCGCGCCTGGCCAATGCCTGCAGGCGCTGTTGCGCGATGGTTTCGGTACCCAGCGCGTACCACTGCGCCTGGGTCATCGCCTCGCCATTGCCGCTACGGCGCAGACCGAAGCGCAGATCGTCCAGCACCGCCACCATCAGCAGCGTCATCACCGCCACCAGCAACAACACCGTCAGCAGGGCGACGCCACGTTGCTGCGTACGTGCGTTCAAGGGTTTCATCCGCGCCCCTCGGGCAGCAGGAACAGCTGGCGCACGCGCCCCCATTGCTCCAAGTCCAGTTCCAGCGAGATCGCATCCGGCAGGGCGTCGAGTCCGCCGCTCCAGCCATCGCTCCATTGCGCGCGGTAATGAAATCCCACGACCGCCGAGCGCACGCCACGCAGCACCACCTGCGGCGTGCCGGCGACCGCGCCATCGAGTGCGGGACGTGCACTGCGCTCCAGGCGGCCCTCGACCACACGGTATTCCACGTATTGCAATGACGCGCGCGGCGCCTGATCCGGATTGCTCCAGCCACGCCGCACAAAACCGAACAACGGCCCGGGCGCACCCGGCGGGCTTGCGATGAACGCGGTGCGTGCAGCACCGCCCTCGCTGTTGCGCGTGCGCCGCACAGCGGCCTGTTGCAGATCGCTGCGCAGCAGACCATGGGCAAGTTGAAACTCGCGAATCTGCTGCAGGCGCGCACGCACCGCATAGCGCTGATCGATGCTCTGCCGCATCACCACCACTGCCGCGACCGCCACCAGTGCGAACACCGCCAGTGCGACCAGCAACTCGATCAAGGTGAAGCCTGCACTGCCACGGGTACACGCTGCGGCACGACGTGCGCGGATCATTCCGCGCTCCGCAAGACGCTGAGGCTTGCGATTTCCTGCACCTGCGCTGCGGCGCGTACCTTCACCTCGATCCGCACCATGCCCGCACCGCCGGCCGGCATCGACTTTCGCTGCCAGTCCCAGGTGCGGCCGCCCAGGATCTCCTGCCCATTCGCCGGCGCCAGTGCTGCAGCCGTGGGCGAGAGCATCGCTTCGATCGCCTGGTTCTCTGCGACCACCGCAGCCAAGGCACGCTCTTCCAGCACCACGGCGGTGCGCGTGCTTTCGCCGGACAAGTTCAGCAAGCCAACCACGGCCATACCGAAGATCGCCAGCGCGACCATCAGTTCGAGCAGCGAGAATCCGGCGGCTGTACGACGATTACCGTGGTGGCGCATCGACCTGCACCACGCCGGCGGCATCCACCAACACCTGCACCTGCTGTCGACCATCGGCCAGCGCAATGCGTTGCGGCGTGGCCGCACCGGTCGGATCGAAGCGCACGCTCAATTGGGTGCCGCCAACCGGCAACTCGGTCTGCACGCCGGCCGGCCAACGCATGGCAACGAACGGTTTTTCATCCAGCGGCACCCAGCGTTGCTGCGCCTGACGTCTGAACGTGTAACCGCCCGCATCGATCGTCACCTCGACCATGCGCAGGCTCAGGATCGCCTCGTCGCGTGCGTGCAGCAAAGCGCTCGCCAACGTATCGGCTTGATCATGCAGATCGCGCCGTGTGTCCGGCAAGGTCATCACCACCAGAGTACTGGCGAGTGCGGTGATCACCAGCACCGCGAGCAGTTCGAGCAAGGTGAAGCCACGCAGGCCCGCGCGCGGCGCGCATGCGGGCACGTGCTTGGCGATGGTCGGCTGCCCAGACATTTCGGCAACTCAGCGCCAGTTGCCGATATCGGCATTGTCGGCGTCGCCACCTTCCACACCGTCGGCGCCGAACGAGTACACATCGAAGCCGCCACTGCGGCCGGGGCGACGGTACTGATACGCATGCCCCCACGGATCTTCCGGCAGGCGGCGGATATAGCCACCCTGGCGATACCGCTCCGGCCGGGTCAATCCGCTCGGCACGTTGAGCAAGGCCTGCAAGCCTTGTTCGGTACTCGGGTAGCTGAGGTTGTCCAGGCGATAGGTTTCCAGCGCCTGCTCCAGCACCGCCACGTCGGCGCGCGCTTTCTCCACCATCGCACGGTCCTGGCTGGGCATCACGTTGATCATCACCACGGTGGCGAGCAGGCCGATGATGACGATCACCACCATCAACTCGACCAGAGTGAAGCCGCGCAGACGCGCATGCGAGGTGAACGATCCATGGCGTGCGCGAGGATGGATGGACTGCATGAGGATCTCCAAAGATAGGCGGCCGCGCTCAACCAAGTGCGAGGGTATTGAATTGCAGGATGGGCAACAGGATCGACAGCACGATCACCGCCACCACACCACCGAGCAGCACGATGATGGCCGGCTCCAGCAGGCTCATCGCCGCGGTGGTGAACGACTCGAATTCGCGCTCCAGATAATCGGCGGCGCGTTCCAGCATCGGCGCCAGGCGCCCGCTGTTTTCGCCGCTGGAGGCCATGTACAGCAGCGTCGGTGGAAAGACGCCCGCCCGCTTCATTGCTGCTGCCAGGCTGCCGCCTTCGCGGATCGCGGTGACCATGTTGTCGGTGGCCAGGCGCAATGCGCGGTTATCGACGGTGCGCGCGGCGATCATCAAACCTTCCATCAACGGCAGGCCGCTGTTGACCATGATCGCCAGGGTGCGCGCCATACGTGCGGCGTGCAGATCGCGGATTAACCGGCCGAGCAAGGGCGCACGCAGCACTGCGCGGTCGGCAGCCAAGCGTAGCTCCGGGCGCTTGAGCAGGCGCAGCGCTGCGATCACTGCAATGACCAGTGCAACCAACAGCGGAATCCCCGCATGCAGCAGGAAGTTCGACACGCCAATCACCATGCGCGTCAGCAACGGCAACGCACGCCCCATCGAATCGAACTGGTCCACCACCTTGGGCACCACGAAGGTCATCAGCACGATCACCACCGCACCGGCGGTCAAGGCCAACGCCGCCGGATAGACCAATGCAGACTGCAGCTTGCTGCGCACCTGCGCTTGCCGTTCCAACAAGTCCGCCAGACGCTCCAGCACCTGCGGCAACGCACCGGCGCTTTCGCCAGCAGCTACCATCGCGCGATACAGCGGCGGAAACGCATTGCCCTGACGCGTCATCGCATCGGACAGGCGAAACCCTTCGACCACCAATCCGTGCGTCTGGCTAGTGACCCGGCGCACACCGCGCCGCTCGGATTGCGTGCCGATGGTGCGCAGTGCTTCTTCCAGCGGTGCGGTCTCCACCAGC
Organism: Xanthomonas sp. Leaf131; assembly: GCF_001423495.1. Classification (GTDB taxonomy): domain Bacteria; phylum Pseudomonadota; class Gammaproteobacteria; order Xanthomonadales; family Xanthomonadaceae; genus Xanthomonas. The sequence goes on from NZ_LMOG01000002.1 coordinate 27,077, forward strand.
GTGGCCAGCTGGCGGGTGAACAACACCAGATCCTTGCCGCTGAAACGCGCCGGACGCACGCTGCTGGTCGCCACCGCAGCCTCCACGCGCACCGGTATCCACTGCCGTTGTTCCAGTTGCGCACGCGCGCTCTGTGCGTTGTCGGCAGTGATCACACCCTGGCGGCTGTGCCCATGCAGATCGAGCACGGTGTAATCAAACCGTGCCATGCGCATCGTCCTGCTGGCGGGTGACGCGTAGCGCTTCTTCCAGCGTGGTGAGACCTTGCAGCACCGCCGCGCGCGCAGCATCGCCCAGGCGCGGTGCGCGTGCGAAGGCCACCGCGGCCAATGCATCTTCGTCTGCGTTGTCGCCGATCAAGCGGCGCATTGCATCATCCACCGCGATGGCTTCGTAAATGCCCACACGCCCGGCGTAACCGCTGTGATGGCAAGCCGTGCAGCCCACTGCGCCATAGATGGTCGCATCGTCAGGCGCTTCCAACATCTGGCGCGTAGTGGCATCCAGCGGGCGCGGTGCGCGGCACTGCGTGCACAAACGCCGCACCAACCGCTGCGCCAGAATCAGCCGCAGGCTCGACGCGAGCAGGAACGGTTCGATGCCCATATCGCGCAGGCGTGTGACCGCGCCCACCGCATCGTTGGTGTGCACGGTGGACAGTACCAGGTGGCCGGTCAAACTGGCCTGCACCGCGATCTGCGCGGTCTCGGTGTCGCGGATCTCGCCGATCATCACCACGTCCGGGTCCTGCCGCAGGATCGCGCGCAAGCCGGCCGCAAACGTCATGCCCACGCGCGCGTTGACCTGGGTCTGGCCGACGCCGTCGATGGCGTATTCCACCGGGTCTTCCACCGTGAGGATATTGCGCGAGCCATCGTTGAGCAGGCTCAGCGCCGCATACAGCGTGGTGGTCTTGCCCGAGCCGGTCGGGCCAGTGACCAGCACGATGCCGTTAGGCACCTGCAAGGCGCGCTGCACGGTCTGCATCACCGCAGGCGGCATGCCTAACTGCGCCAACGACAGCGTGCCCTGCTCCTTGTCCAGAATACGCAACACCACGCGCTCGCTATTGCGCGTGGGCAGCGTGGAGACGCGTACATCGAGTGCCTTTGCCCCCATCACCAGCGACACGCGACCATCTTGCGGAATGCGTTTCTCTGCGATGTCCAGCCGTGCCATTACCTTGACGCGCGACACCAGCAGCGGCGCGATGCGCCCGGGCAGCGTGGCCGCTTCGCGCATCACGCCATCCACGCGCAAGCGCACACGCAAGCGTGATTCGTAGGATTCCAGATGCACGTCCGAGGCGCCCAGGCGCGCGGCTTCGGCAATGATGCCGTTGATCAAGCGGATGATCGGTGCATCGTCCTGGCTGTCGAGCAGATCGGCGGTGGGAATCTCGTCGATCAACGAATCCAGGCTGCCGTGCAGATCCAGCGCCTCGACCTGCACGCCCTGCTCCATGCCGGCATCGGCGTAGATCTCCGAGACATGCCGGTCGAACACCGACGGCGCCAAGGTACGTGCCTGCAACGGCAACCCGAGCGCACGCCGCAGCTCGATCAAGGCCTGCACATCGCCACCTTCGCGCAGGCCGATCTGCGCAGCGCTGTCGCTGCCGAGCAGCACCACGCCGTGGCGCTTGGCGAACGCATACGAAATGCTGGCGCGCGCGTTGCTCATGGCATCAGCGCTGCACAGGACGTGCGCCGGGCGCAGGCGTTACTGCCGGTGCGGGCGCTACCGACGATGGCGCCGCCGGCAGCTGCGGCGGCTGTGCACGCAGATAGTCGCGCACCAGTGCATCGAGCGCGGCTTCCGGGTCGCCGTCGGCCAACTGGCGGTCGCGCAGATAGGTGTAACGCGGCGCGGTCATGCGCTGCGCATCGGCCGCATCGCGGATGATGGTCGGGCGAATGAACACCATCAGATTGGTCTTGTCGCGATTGCGCGATTTATGCCGGAAAAGCGCGCCCAGGCCGGGCACATCGCCCAGCAGCGGCACCTTTTCCACCGTCTGGCGGTCGTTCTGATCGAGCAGGCCACCGAGCGCGACGATGGCGCCGTTTTCCACCACCACGCGTGTTTCGATCTGGCGTTTGTTGAACACCAGCTCCGAGGACTGCGCACTGACCGGCCCGGCAATCGCCGAGACTTCCTGCTTGATCGCCAGTGTGATGCCACCGGCCGTATTGATCTGCGGGCGCACCTCCAACTGCACGCCCACGTCCTGGCGCTGGATGGTGCGGAACGGATTGACGTTGGCGGTGCCCAGCACTTCGCCGGTGGTGATCGGCACTTCCTGGCCCACCAGAATGCGCGCCTGCTCGTTGTCCAGGGTCATGATCGACGGCGTGGACAACAGGTTGGAGCCGGTGTCGCTCTTGACCGCATCGATGATCATGCCGAACACCGCATCGTTGCTTTGCCCGGCCAGGCCGATCAATCCACCGCTCAAGCCCAGCAACGACTGCGCGGCCACATTGCGCGCCTGTTCCAGTACCGAATCGTCTTCGCCATTGTTGCTGCGCGTGCCGGCAGCCGCAGCGGCCAACGGCACGATGCCCGGCGCTGCGCCGCTGTACTGCGTGGCGATCAACGGCACGGTGCCATTGCGACCGGCCAACAACAGCTGCACGCCCAAACGCTTGGCGGCGGTGTCGGAGATCTCCACCACGATCGCTTCGACCAGCACCTGCTCGCGATGCACGTCCAGCTGCCGGATCACATCCATCAAGGCGCGCTGGGTTTCCGGATCGGCGTTGATGATCAAGGCATTGGAGCCGGGGTAGCGCACGATCACCGGGCGCTTGCCGGCGGCCGGCGCAATCACCTGCGTCTGCGCACCACCGGCCGCGGCCGCCACATCCACCGCGCTCGGGCGCGCGTCCTGCCCAGGCTGCGCGTCGTTACCGGGCGTCTGCCCGACAAGTTGCTGCAACACGGGCAGCAATTGTTCGGCACTGGCGTGTTGCAGACGCACCACGCTGACATCGCCACGCCGCTCGGCACGCCCATCCAGATCCACCGCGGTGCGCACCACACGCTGCACCAGTGCCGGGTCACCGCGCACGATCAACGAATTGCTGCTGTCCACCGGCAACACCGACAGCACATTGCTGCGCTCGCCGGCTTGCCCGAACAACGAGGTCAACGTGCGCGCCAGTTCCTGCGCCGAGCTATTGCGCAAGGTCACCGTATCGATCGCCGCACGGTCGGTGTCGATCTGCGCGACCAGGCCGCGCACGCGGCGCAGATTGTCGGCGTAGTCGGCAATCAGCAGGCTATTGCCTTGCGGCATCGCCATGATCACGCCGCCACGCCCGATCAAGGGTTTGAGAATCTCCGCAGCGCTGCGCGCATCCACGCGTTGCAGGGTGAACACCTGTGTGGCAAAACCCAGGTTGCCGTTGGCCGCGCTGCCTGGCTGTTGCGCAGCGGTGTCGTCGGGAATGATGCGATAGGTCGAAGGACCACTGGAGACCGCAATCAAGCCATTGGCACGCAACACCGCCAGCAGCATGCCGAGCAGGTCCTGTTCCGACATCGCCTGCGCACGCGCCACATTGACCGTGCCCTGCACGTGCGTGTCCACGATGAAGGTAATGCCGGTGGCACGCGACACATCCTGGATGAAGGCGCGCAGGTCCACATCTTGCAAGCGCACGGCCGGCGCATCGGCGGCATGCAGCGACACCATCGGCACGGCCGGCAGTGCAAGCAACAACGTGGCTGAAAGCAGCCATACGGGGCGAACAGCAGTCATTGCGGGCGCTTCAAGGTCATGGTGTGGGTCTGGCCGTCGCGGCGGTAGGTCAGCGTGGCCGCCTGGCCAACGCGCAGTTCGTCCTGCAGCTCGCGCAGGTGTTCGGCATCGAGCGTGCGGCCATTGATTTGAGTCAGCACATCGCCCGGTGCCAGGCCGGCCTGGCGCAGCAGTGCGCCATCGCCGCGCGGCATCACGGTGAAGCCGCTGCCGTCTTCGCTTGCGCGCAAGCCGGCGGTGGTGAGCAGTTGCTGCGGGTCGACAGCTGTCGCTGCAGCTGCGCCAGCCACTGCGCCGACATTCGACATCACCGCAGGTGCGGCACTTGTCGTTGCTGTCGCGCTTGTTGCTGGCGATGTGGTCGAAGATGACGACGCTGTGGATTCAACCAACGCCAGACGCCGCACTCCATTGCTTGCACGCAGCAACACGTGGTCGCTCGCGATCGCTTGCACCACCACGCCAGGCACCACGACATCGCCAATGCGATAGGCGCCTTGCGTGCCATCGCCGCTGCTCAAAAACGCGGCTGCCTGCGTGCCGCCTGCGCGTACGCCATGCAACACGATGCCGTCGTTGCTGCTCTCCGGTGCGCTGCGATAGAACACATCGCGGCGCAATGCGGGCACATCCACACTGGTTGCCGTCGCTACCTCGGCATTCCCTAGCGGCCCGATCGGTGTGATCAACATCCACAGCAAGCGCGCGCACTGCAGCGCCAACACCGCAAGCAGCACGCAGGCCACCGCAGTGCGAGCACCACGCAGCGTCATCAAGGGTTTCAAGGAGGGCAAAACGCGCTGCAAAGCGGACATCCGTCTCAGGATTGCGGTCGGATGACAGAATGCGGCAGCAATGTGTCAGTTCGAAGAAACCGATGACACATGCCGACACACGGCGACACACCATCAAACGCAAAACGCCCGCCATGCGAAGCACAGCGGGCGCTTGCGTTTTACGGCAGCACGCGTTGGATCAGAAGCGCGCTGTCACACTCAAGTCATACGTCACGCCGGGCTGGTACTCGTACAGATCCACCCGGTTGCTGCCCAGGCTCTGATACTCCTGATACTTGGTCTTGAGCAGGTTGCGCGCCGCAAAGTTCAGCGACAGCGTATTGCCCGACCACACCAGCCCCTTCTTGATCACCAGATCCAGCGAGGTGCCGGGCTTGTCGATGTAATCCGGCTGCCCAGGGCGACCGCGCGCGGACACCCGCTCGCCGACATAGTTGGCGATCAACGTGGCCTGGCTGTGGGTGCTTTCGCTTTCCACACCGATCTGCAGATTGGCGATGTCGTCGGACTGCCCCTGCAAGGCCGAGCCATCGCGGATGAACAAGGTCGCCTGCACCGGCGCGGTGAAGCCGAACGGCTGCACGGTGTCGCCATCGCTGGCGCTCACTTCCGACTTGGTGCGCGTGTAGTTGCCGGACACGAACAGGCGGTTATCGCCCCACCAGTCGCCCGCAATCGGCACATCCAGATACTTCTTGGCTTCCAGCTCGATGCCGTACAACGTGGCTTTGGGCGCATTGATGAAGCTCTGCACGATGCCGCCACCAGGTGCGTCATTGACGATGGCTTCGATCGGCTTGTCGATGCTCTTGTAGAACGCGCCGACGGTGACGTACTGGCCCGGCTCGAAGAACCATTCGTAGCGCGCATCCAGATTGACCAGCTCGCTGTCGACCAGAAACGGGTTGCCGAAGAACTGGCGGTCGATATCCGGGTCCAGATACTGCTGTGGCGCCATTTCGCGGAACTGCGGCCGTGCGATGGTCTTGGAGGCACCGAAGCGGAGTTGCTGATTCTCGGCAAAATTCCAGGTCACCGTGGCCGAGGGCAGCGCATAGCTATTCTCCAACGGCGCCACGCTGTCCTGGCGCGTGCCGCTGAAGATGTCGTACGGATGCACCGCCTGCGTGGCGTCTTCATAACGCACACCGACGGTGGCGCGCAGCGTCGGCACAATCTCGCCTTCGGCCTGCAGATAGGCCGCCTTGACCTTCAGGGTCGCATCGTACGCCGCCGCACCGAAGCTGCCGGTGGTTTCGCGCAGGCGCAGCAGATCGTTGCTGAGGTTGAAATCGGAGAACAGATAATCCACGCGCTGGAACTGGTTGTAGAACGGCAGCGGGCCGTCCAGCGCCAGGAAGCGGAACTCGCGGCTCCACGCCGTGCGGTCGTTGTCCAGATAGGCCAGACCGCCCTTGACGGTGAGGTCGTGCTCGATCGGCAAACGCCAGGTCACATCCACGCCACCGCTGGCCACCTTGTCGTCGACCTTGCTGAAACGGGTGTAGTTCTGCACGCGCGAGGCATCGTGTGCCCAGTAACCATCCAGCAGCTCGTAACGAATGCCGGTTTCGTACGGCACATCGCGGCTGGCATTGGCCACTGCAGCGCGCCATTCGATCTTCAAGTCGTCGTACTCGCCGAACGCGTGCGTGCCGCGCAGCTGGTTGTTGATCAGCTGGCGCTCGTACCACTCGGTGTTGTCGTCGCGCACATCGAAACCGGCCAGTTCATCGCGGCCGGCGCGGCTGCGCGCTACCTTCAAGGCGTCGTGCACATACAAGGTGGTCCAGCCGATGGTGTGGCGGCCGTATTCCCACCCCAGGCCTACCATGCCGTTGGTACGCACGTTGTTGCGGGTGGTGGCGAAGTCGTAGTTGGAATTGAACTCGACCGTGTCGCCGACAAAGATGCCGTCCTGCTGCTTGCCGGTGCGCGTGCGCCATTCGTTGTCGTAACTGGCCACTGCAATGATGCCCAGCTTGGCCTCGCCCACGTCCATGCTGTAACCGGCGCTGCCGCCGACATTGACGTCCGGGGCGATGCTGTCCTTTTCCTGCAGCACATACAGGTTGGCGTTGTTCAAGCTGCGGCCGATGCTGCGGATGTCCTCGCGCGAGAAGCTGCCCAGATCGACGCGCCGGCCGCTCTGGATCGCATCGCGCAACGCGGCAGGCTGCTTGCGCGTGCCATCGTCATAGCCCCACTCGTCGTCACCGGAGCCGTAGTAGGTCAGGCCTTTTTCGCCGGTGCTGACGCTGTTGACGCCACCGCCCACGGTGAGCGACAGGAACGCCTTGTCCGGCACCGTCATCGATTGCAGATCGATCACGCCGCCGCCGAATTCGCCCGGATAGTCGGCCGAATAGGTTTTTTGCACGGTCACGCTGGCCAGCACATCGCTGGGAAACAGATCCAGCGGCACCACGCGTTGCATCGGCTCGGGGCTGGGCAACGGSGAGCCGTTGAACAGCGCCGACGAGTAACGCTCGCCCAGGCCGCGCACATACACATACTTGCCGCGCGACAGGCTCAGGCCGGTGACACGCGTCAGCGCCACCGCTGCGCTGCTGTCGCCGGTGCGCTCCATGTCCTCACGGGTGATGAAGGACGCCACCTCGGAGGTCTGCAGCATCGGTTCGGGAATGTACTCGCCACGCACCACGACCTGGTCGAGTTGCTTGGGCGCACTGGTGGTGCTGCTGGTGCTGCTGCCGGAATCGGCATCGGTGGTAGTCGACTGCGCCAGCGCAGCGCCGGAAAACAGCAAGGCGGAAATGGAAAGAGACAGGCCCGTCCGCGAAAGACGGGCGACAGCGGAGGTTCGCATCGTGGGAGCCCTGGCAACTGAAAGATGAAGCTGGACGCATCACGCGGCGACCATCGGGTCGCCGCGTGATGCTGTGCCTCAGCAGGGACGATCGGCGGTCAGACCGCAGGTCCAGCCCTGCCACCAGGTGTCGTTGGCATCACGCACGCCACCGATGTAGTTCACCTGCTGGAAGAAGCTGCTCACTCCGTTCAAGCCCTGGAAGGCCGGCACGGCGATTTCGTTGGCGCCATTGACGAAGGTGTTCTGCAACGTGGACACACCATTGGCAACGTTGTTGGTGCCAGCCGCAAACTGGGTGGCCGCACGCGCATCGCTCCCGAACGCAGTCGGGCAGGCGAAGAACACGGAGTTGAAGGTACCGAGCGTGTCGGTATCGGCCAGGTTGAAGCACACCAGGCCATCACCGGTGCCACCGGCCGGACGCGTAAACACCGAGTTGTAGAACGCGGCCTGCGTGCCCTGGTTGAGCATGATCGCCGCGCCAGCGCGCGCATTGCCCACGTAGGTGAAGTTGGCCACCTTCGGACGCGAATACGGCTGGCGACGCAGGCTGCTCCACTCGTTCATGCGGTCGCCGCCGCCGGCGCGCTGCACCACGATGCCGAACTGCAAGGCGCCATTCCAACCGGCGTCGGTATCCAGCGAATCGTCGTCGGCGCCGGTGATCACGATGTGGCTGCCGTTGACCGTGCCACCGAACCATTCGATGCCGTCGTCGGAGCTGTTATGGATCTGCACATAATCCAGACGCGTGCCGCTGCCCACGCCGGCCAGGGTGATACCTTGCAGCTCGTTGTTGGGCGAAATTTCGAAGCCCGAATACATCACGCGCAGGTAGCGCATGGAACCGCTGTTGTCGGTGGCGCTGTTACCGCCGTAGAACGCGTTGGTGCCTTCGACCTGCGCCTGACATTCCGGCGTGCCGGACACCGTGGTGCCCGGGCAGTTGTTGATGGCCGCGCGGCCCAACACCACAATGCCGCCCCACAGGCCGATGGTATTGGCGGTGACGGTGCCGTCCAGCGCCTGACGCGCGGTGAACACGATCGGTGCGGTGGCGCTGCCTTCGGCAAAAATCTGCGAACCGCGATTGACCACGATGTAGTCGCTACCGGCCGAACCGAACAAGGTCACGCCCGGCTCGATGGTCAAGATGCCCTGCGTGCTGCCGGCAGCCGGCGCGATGGCATTGCCGCCGCGGTCGGTGCCCACGTTGACGCGACCGCTGATCGAATACGCCGTGCCCGCACGTGCCGGCACCACCAGATTGCCGGTGATGGTGTCCGGCAACTGGCAGGCGCGCAACGTGTTGTTGGCGATGGTGCCGACGTTGGAGAAACCGGTCGGGCAATCCGCAGCCGGGCCGGTCGGTGCTGGCGCGGGCGTCGGTGCCGGCGTAGGCGCCGGGGTCGGTGCCGGCGTGGGTGCGGGTGCGGGCGGAAACGCGCCCTCGCCCGGCGAAGCGACACGGTCGGCACCACCACCGCAGGCAGACAGCGCCAGTGCGGTACCAAAGGTCATCAATAATGTTTTGCTGCTGTTGCGAACGGCCATGCGGCTGATCTCCAGGTCAAAGGGTCCGGTATGAAGAGGAGTCGTCAAGAATTGGTGGCGTTCCGCTCACTGCAGTGGCGAGCACGTTCAAGATCCCCGTCACTTTTATAGGGGGTGTGTGTTGCATTTGTCTTACCGCGACACATTTGACACAAAGCTGCCACACGTTGGCATGCACTGTAGTGGGATGACATCGACCATCATCCCCGCCGCGCTGGGCGACTGGATCATTGCGCAGGCACTGGCCGGCCAGCCGCCCGAGCAAGCGCTACAGCCGCTGCTGGAGCAAGGCTGGAACGAACAGGACGCCATCGACGCGGTCGAAGCGCTGTTGCGTGGTCACATCCAGCAACATGCGCAAACGCACGGCTTGCCGATGCCGGTGCGCGTGCCTGCCGTGTTGCAGGACAACGATGCCTCGTTGCTGGATCTTGGCGACCGACAGGTACGCGTATTGGTCAGCTTGCTGCTGCCGCGCGTGGTGGTGCTAGGTGATTTTTTGTCCAATGCCGAATGCGATGCATTGATCGCACTGGCGCAACCGCGCCTGGCACGCTCGCGCACAGTAGACAACGTCAACGGCGCGCAGATCGTGCATGCCGCGCGCACCAGTGACAGCATGTGCCTGCAGCTGGGCCAGGACGCGCTCTGCCAACGCATCGAAGCACGCATCGCCCGCCTGCTCGATTGGCCGGTGGACCATGGCGAAGGATTGCAGGTGTTGCGCTACGCCACCGGTGCCGAATATCAGCCGCACTACGATTATTTCGACCCCGCCAATGCCGGCACGCCGGTGTTGTTGCAGGCCGGCGGTCAGCGCGTCGCATCGCTGGTGATGTATCTCAACACGCCCGAACGCGGCGGCGCCACGCGGTTTCCCGAGGCGCATCTGGACGTGGCCGCAGTCAAAGGCAATGCGGTGTTTTTCAGCTACGACCGCCCGCATCCGATGACACGCAGCCTGCATGCTGGCGCACCGGTGCTGGCCGGTGAGAAATGGGTGGCGACCAAATGGCTGCGCGAACGCGCAGTGCGCATGCCCAGCTGACGCTGCGCAGATCCTCCAGCGCCGTCGGCCGGCGCGCACCGACGCGAGCAATGCATCCCACCGCCCGCGGCCCCAGGCCCTTTGCGCCGGGCAGCAGTCGCGCCTGGCCGCCGGATCTGCCGCTACTAGCCAAACCATCCTGCTGACCGGCGCCAACACTGACCGCGGTGCGAGGGGGTGGCTGGCCGCAATCCCGCCCCAAGGCGCACACACGCGGTGCAGGCGAACAGCACGCCAGATCGAAGATTTGCCATTTATGTTATAATATTGCAAAAAATGACACATTTGGTTTCCTCACTTTCGCACTGGTGCTGTCCGATCCATGAAGATCCACATTCTCGCGGCGGCCGTCGTCGCCGTTCTGCTTCTCCCTGATGCGCATGCACAGTCGACCGATTCGGCGTTGACGCTCGGCAAGGTCGACGTTCACCAGCACGGGGAAGGTCAGCTCACCGCGCATCAGGTACTCACCTCGGTCGACGTGCTCGGCGCCGACCAGATCGAAGACAAAAACGTGTCCTACAGCTGGGAGCTGCTCGGGCAGATGCCCGGCATCCAGCTCACCGAGACCCGCCAGGGCGCCGAATCGGGCAAGGTCAGCTTTCGCGCCTTCAACGGCGAGGGGTATCTCAACGCGATCAAGACCCTGATCGACGGCATTCCCAGCAACGTCAACAGCGGCAACCAGCGCTTTATCGACATGCTGTTTCCGCTGGAAATCAGCTACATCGAGGTGGTGCGTGGCACCAACGACCCCCGCTACGGCTTGCATAACATCGGCGGCAACATCAATTTCGGCACCCGCCAGGGCGGCACCTATACCGACGCGCGTCTGACCTACGGCAGCTTCAACACCCGCGATGCGCAGCTCGCCGTGGGCCGCGAACGCGATGGGTTCGCGCAGAACTACTTCGTTGGCGTGCAGGCATCGGATGGGTACCGCACTCACGATACCTCGAGCAAATACGTGTTGGGCGGCAAGTGGTTCTACGGCAGCCTCGACGACGGCATGCGCATCGGCCTGACCGCACGCGTTTACCACAACGAGGCCGACGAACCCGGCTTCATGACGGCGACGGAACTGCGCGCCGACCGCCGGGCGTCGGACCTGCGCAATCGCAACGATGGCGACGAGCGCGACATGCGCCAGCTCGGTGTGCACATGGACCTGAAACTGGCCGAGGATCTGGTGCTGGGCAGCAAGCTTTACTACAACGGTTACGAAGACGACCGCCGGGTCACCTTCAGCGATCTGCCCACCGGCAATGCACCCCGTCAGCGCCGCATCTGGGACGAGTCGCAAGTGGGCATGCTCAACACGCTGACCTGGCGCACCAGCGACGCGCTCACCGTGGAAGGCGGCATCAACTACGAGCACCAGGACAATGCCTACCGGCGCGAGCGTTTCAACTACGCCGAGCCCACCGACTTCAGCGCCACGCCGGCGCGCATCCAGAACGACGATCGCCACACCTTCGACAACTGGGGCGCCTATGTGCAGGCGATCTACCAGCCGATCGACGCACTGAAGATCGTCCCGGCCTACCGCGTGGATCGCTTCGATGGCGATACCCAGCTGCCGGGCGGCGTGCGTGCACCGCTGCAGCGCTACGGCACCATCGAGCAGCCCAAGCTGAGCGTGGTCTACGCATTTACCCCGACGACCAACCTCTACGCCAACTGGGGCCGCACCTTTCAGGTACTGACCGGCTCCACCGCCCCGGCCTATCTCACCGCCGGGCAGCCGAGCGTGCGCCCGTCCACCAACACCGGCATGGAGCTGGGCATGAAATTCAGCCCGTTTCCAGGCAGCCAGGCACGCATCGCCGTGTGGCAGCAGGATGCGGCAAACGAAGTCTCCAACATGCCGGCCACCGGCACCACCGTCACCCTGGGCAAGACCCGCCGCCGCGGCGTGGACGCGCAGATCAACGCGCAACTGGGCGACAAGTGGACGCTGTGGGCGTCGCATGCCTACCAGGAAGCGAAGATCGCCCGCGACGACCGCGATGCCAGCGTGTCGCTGCAGGGCAACGAAGTCGCAGCGACGCCGCGTTACATCAGCAACATCGGCGTGGACTACCGCGCCACCGACGCCCTGCAATTGGGGCTGCAGGGCCGCGCCCAGGGCGACTACTACCTGGAAGAACGCAACGTGGCCGGCAAGTACGGCAGCTTCGCGACGCTGGATCTCACTGCCAGATACACGATCAACCCGGCATGGAGCGTGGACCTGCAGGTCCGCAACGCCACCGGCCGCGAATACGCCTATGTCTGGTACGACAGCTTCTTCTGGACACAGGCGCAGCCGATGTTTTCGCCGGCGGCCGGACGCCAGCTCTACATCGCACTGAACATGAAGCTGTGACGCCGGCAGCTCGTGCGGGAATGCCGGGCTCTCAGCGTCGCCCGAACCAGCGCTGATCCATCCGCAACATCACCAACCGCAACGGCGTCCAGGCCAGGCACAACCCGGCCAGGATGCCTAGCGTATCGGCCAGCGCGTCATAAGGATCGGCACTGCGATTGGTGGTCAACGCACCTTGCGCAATCTCGATACCGATACCCAGCAACACCAAGCCGAACGCCGCAAACGCCAACGCGCGACGCGTGGCGAACAATTGCACCGCGCCCCAGCACAACAACGCGAACGTCAAAAAGTGCTCGGCCTTGTCGCTGTTGGAGGGCAGCTCCGGAAACTCCGGCGGCGGCCCCAGGCACACCGCAATGACCACCACAATTGCAGTGATCCACAAACCCACCCATAACCACGGCCGATGAAACGGACGCAGCGCCGAGGTCACAGCCGCCATGTGAGATCGCCCGCCAGAAATGCAGGCGCAAAATCGACGTCGCGCGCAAAGCCCATCACCTGGAATCGTTCGCCCATCTCGCTGGGCAAGGTCAATCGCTTGATCTGCTCGCGCAGGCGCATGCGTCCCACTTCGTCGGTGCGCGTATCGGCCTGTTCCAGCAACGCATCCAGGCCATTGCCGAGCAGAAAGCTCGATTGCGTGCAGTAACCGGCCAACTCGAAACCGGCACCGGTGCCGGCCTCGGCCAGGGCAGTGAAATCCACCGAGGCGGTCAGATCCTGCAGGCCCGGCCAGCGATACAGATCCTCATGCATGCGATGACGATAGAACGCGCGCAAGGTGCCGTCCTCGCGCTGCGCACGATAGAACTCGCCACGCGGGTACCCGTAGTCGACAAACAACATCGCCCCGCGCTTCAGACCACCGGCCACCGCCTGGATCCAGTACGGCAATTGCGGCAACAGCTCCGAGCGATATCCATCGGCGAACGGCTGCTGCAGATAACGCTCCAGATGCCGCACCGCTGCACCCAGCAAGGCATCGGCCGGCTGCTCGCCACGCGCAAATTGCTGCTGCGCATCGAGCACCACGGTTTCCTCATACACCTCGCCATCGCGGAGTGCGAAGCGCGGCGTGGGCAATGCATCGATCACTTCGTTGGCGAACAGCACGCCATCCCAATCGTCCGGAAACGGGGCGTCCAGCCACTCGACCAGATCGAACACCGGTGGAATCAAGCTGCGCCCCAGGCGCTCGCGTTGACGTTCGCGCAAGTCCGCACTCGGCTCCAGAATCGCGTAACGCTCGGGCAGCGCATCCAGCTCGAGCAGGCGCTTGAGCGTGACTTCGGCAAACGCACCGCTGCCACCGCCCACTTCCAGCACGCGGGCACTTGGGCCCAGTTGCTGCAACACCGGCGCCAACGCACCGGACACGGTCGCCGCGAACAATGGCCCAAGCTCCGGCGCGGTGACGAAATCGCCGGCTTCGCCGAACTTGCTGGAGCCGGCGCTGTAGTAGCCCAGACCCGGCGCATACAGCGCCAGCTCCATGAAACGCGAGAACGGGATCGCACCGCCGGCAGCGGCGATTTCGGCGCGCACATGCGCAGCCAGACGGTCGCTGTGCGCCAGAGCGTCCGAATCGGGAGTGGGAAGGTCGGCGTGCATGCGGGCACCGGTTGCGGGGACAATGCACAGGATAGCCGAGCCCTTTGCAACGCCGAGCGAGTACGCCATGACAGACAGTTCCAAGGTGGTCTTGATCACCGGCGCAGGCCGCCGTATCGGCGCGCAGATCGCCACCACGCTGCATGCGGCCGGCTATCGCGTGGCCTTGCATGCACACCGCTCCGGCGCAGCACTCAGCGCGCGCGTGGCCGAGTTATGCGCGCAGCGTGCAGGCAGCGCGCAGGCCTTGCATGCGGATCTGCGCTTGCCGGAGGCGCCGGCGCAATTGGTCGCCGACTGCATCGCCGCGTTCGGGCGTCTGGATGGCGTGGTCAACAATGCGTCGGCGTTCTATCCCACCCCGTTGGGCGACGCGACAGCGGCGCAGTGGGACGAGCTGTTCGCGGTCAACGCACGCGCGCCGTTCTTCATCGCCCAGGCTGCGGCTGCGCAGTTGCGCCAGCACCGTGGCGCCATCGTCAATCTCACCGATCTGCATGCGCAGCAGCCAATGCGCAATCACCCGCTCTACGGCGCATCCAAAAGCGCGCTGGAAATGCTGACCCGCTCGCTCGCGCTGGAACTGGCACCGGAGGTACGCGTCAACGCGGTCGCGCCCGGCGCGATTTTGTGGCCGGAAGAAGGCAAGTCGTCCGATGCAAAGCAGGCCTTGTTGGCACGCACGCCACTGGCACGCATCGGCACGCCCGAGGAGATTGCCGAGGCGGTGCGCTGGCTGCTGGACGAGGCCAGCTTCGTCACCGGGCACACCTTGCACGTCGACGGGGGCCGCCAGCTCAGTTGAGCTGCAACGACGCTACCGCGCCACATCCAGCGGCGGGGCCGCCTCCAGCTCCACCGTCGTAAACGCGATGCCGTACTGCGGATGCGACTGCCATAGCGCCGCCAGCGTCTGCCCGCTCAACGGGTCGATAAAGCCAGGCGCAATATCGGCCAGCGGTTTCAGCACGAACGCATGCTTGAGCTCCGGCCGCGGGATGCGCAGATGCCCCGGACCTTCGATGATGCAATCGCCGAAGAACACCACATCCACATCCAGCGTGCGGTCGCTGAAACGCGGGCCGCTGCGATCGCGGCCGTGCGCGTCTTCCAGTGCATGCAACCAGTGGTCGAGCGCGTGCAGGTCCAGATCGGTGTCCAGCACCACCGCGTTGTTGACGAAGTCGGGCCCATCGAAGCCCACCGCCGGCGTGCGGTATGCCGGGGAGACCACAAGTTGGCCAAAGCGCGCGCGCAAGGCATCGACGGCCAAGCGCAGGTAGTGGGTCGGCTGGACGTTGCTGCCGAGGCTGAGAAGCACGGTGGTCATGGGTTATTCGCGCATGCGGCCGGCGTCAGCGTCAACTGTTGCGATCGTGAACTATCGAAAACACCACACCGGCGACGCGCACACCCGGTGCGTCAAGCCACTTCCAGCGCGTGCGCAACGGCGCGGAACACCCGGCGCATTTCCAGTGGTTTGCGCAGCACATGCACTGGAATATCCGGCGGGAGGTGCGCCCGTTGCAGCGGCGCGCCGACATCTTCCAGCACGATCGCCGGGCCCTGGTAGCCCAGGTCCTGCATGCTCAACAGCACGCTGACGGCCGAGAGCAGGATGATGTCGCTGTCGATGATCACCAGATCCGGCATGGCGTGGTGCTGCACCAATTGCAGCGCCGCTGCGCCATCGGTGGCCAGCTGCGGCTGATAGCCCTGGCTGGACAGCGCATTGCCCAACAGCGACAAGCGCGTGGCCTCGCCATCCACCAGCAGGATGCGCTGCCCGTGGCCCAGCGGCAGCGGCGGCTCGACGTCAGTCACTGCAGCGGTGGCCGCACGCATCGGCACCAGCATGTCGAAGCGCGTGCCCTCGCCCAGCCGGCTGTCGACCACGATGCTGCCGCCGTAGCTTTCGACGATGCGCTTGCACGAGATCAGCCCCAAGCCGGTGCCGTCGGCCTTGGTGGTGAAGAAAGGACTGAACAAGCGTGCGCGCGTGTCATCGCTCATGCCCACGCCGCTGTCAGCCACGCTCATGCGCACGCGCGCACCGTCGTAGCGATCGGCCGACAGAATCAGGGTGCCGCCTGCGGGCATCGCCTGGATCGCGTTCAAGCCCAGGTTGAGCAGGCACTGCTGCAATTCGGTGTAGTTGGCTTCGATGGTCAGATCCAGGGCGATCGTGTCCATCTGCATGCGCACGCCATCGGGCAGGCTGCTCTTGAGCAGCATCTGCACGGCCTGGAACAGACTGGCGATCGACACCTGCTCGCGCGGCTTGTTGGAGCCGCGCACGAACGACAGCATCGACTCGGCCATCTCATGCCCACGCCGGCCGCATTCGGCCACCACATTGGCCAGCTGCCGCAGCTGCGGGTCGTCGGTGCGCCCGGCCAGCAGGTCGGGCACGATCAGCAACGGCTGCAGGATGTTGCGCAAGTCGTGACTCAACCCGGCCGCCAGCATCGCCAGGCTTTCCAGCCGCTGCGCACGCATCAGCTCGCTTTCCACGCGCTGACGTTCCAGATCGGCGCGCGCTTCGCGGATCGCGCGCATCACCGCGCTCGGCAAGCGGGTCGGGTTGTGCTTGATGATGTAGTCGTTGGCACCGTCCTGCAGCGCCTTGACCGCAGTCTCCTCGCCCATGGTGCCGGAGACGAAAATAAAGGGGGTGGCGCCGTTCTGGCGCACCAGACGCAGCGCCTGATGGCCGGAAAACCCGGGCATGCTCAGATCCGACAGCACGATGTCCGGCTGGAATGCATCCAGCGCGCTACGCAGCGAGTGCTCGCTGTCCACGCGCTCGAACGCGGCATCGATGCCGGCGTCCAGCAATTGATCGGACAACAGCTCGGCATCTTCCGGTGAATCTTCCACCAGAAGGATCTTCAGCTGCTCCAGTTTGCCACCCTCTTGCAGCATGGTTCAGTCCAGCTCCGGTGCCTGATTGATGACCGCCCAGAAGGTGCCGAGCGTCTTGACTGCATTGAAGAACTGATCCACATCCACCGGCTTGACTACATAGGCATTCACCCCCAGGTCCCAGCTGCGCGCCAGATCGCTCTCTTCGCGCGAGGACGACAGGATCACCACAGGCAGCCGCTTGAGTGTCTCATCGCTGCGCACCTGTTTGAGCACTTCCAGGCCATCCAGGCGCGGCATCTTGATGTCCAGCAGCAACACCGCCGGCAAGCCTTCCTCGCGGTCGGCGAACGCGCCACGACGCAGCAGGTAGTCCATGGTCTCCACGCCGTCTTCGACGTGCACGATCGGGTTGGCCAGACGGGCTTCGCGCAGGGCGTCGACCGCCATCTCCGCATCGGCCGGGCTGTCTTCTGCCAGAAGAATGGTACGGATGGCGGTCATACGTTGAGCTCTTGGTTGGGCGCTTCATGCGCAGGGGGAAGCACAAAATGAAAGGTGGCGCCTTCATCGACCACGCCATCGGCCCAGACCCGGCCACCGTGACGCGTCAACACGCGCCGCACGCTGGCCAGACCGATCCCGGTGCCGGCGTATTCGCTGGCCTTGTGCAGACGCTGGAACACGCCGAACAACTTTGCGCTGTATTCCATGTCGAAACCGGCACCGTTGTCGCGCACGCTGAATTGATGGCCGCCGTCCGGTAGCGGCCGATACATGACTTCGACCTTGGCCACTTCACGTTTGGCACTGTATTTGACCGCATTGCCCAGCAGGTTCATCCACAGCTGGCGCATCATGTTTTCGTCGGCCACCAGTACCGGGAGCGGCGCGATATGCCATTCCACACGGTGACCGGTGTTTTCGCTTTGCACATTGGAATCCAGAATCGCGCGCGTCTCCGACACCAGCGATTGCATGTCCACCGCCTGCAGACGCAGCGCACTGCGACCCAGCCGCGAATACACCAGCAGGTCGTCGATCAGCGAGGCCATGCGCCGCGCCGAGCTGCTGATCACTTCCATGTAGTGACGCGATTTTTCGTCGGCCGCATCGCCCAGGTGACGCGCCAGCTTGTCCGAAAACCCGGCCACATGCCGCAACGGTGCGCGCAGATCGTGCGACACCGAGTAGCTGAAGGCTTCCAGCTCGCGGTTGACCTCCGACACCTGCTCCACCTTGCCTTCCATCTGCCGGTTGAGCTCGTGGATACGCAGTTGCGAGGCTTTCTGCAGGCTGATGTCGCTGACCGTCATCAGCACCACGTCTTCGTCGTTGGTATCCGGCAGCGGCATGCGCCGCGCGTTGATCAGCATGGTGCGTAGCACGCCATCGGCGCCGCGCTGCTCATGTTCGTAATCCCACAACTCGCGGTCGCGCAGCAGCACGTCGGCAAGCCGCTGATGAATCTGCGCATCGCGCCACACGCCCTCGCCCACCTCTTCCAGCGGCATCGATTCGTTGCCGCGCTCTTCCAGACCATACAACTCGGCGAAGGCCGGGTTGTGCAGGATGATGCGCTGCTGGTCATCCAGCAGCACGATCGGCTCGCGCACGGTCTGCAGCACCGACGAGGCGCGGCCGTTGGCACGCAGATATTCCTGCTCTGCGGCCAGGCGGCGGTGGATCTGCCGCTGCAGCAACCAGATCACCGTGCCCAACAGCAGCAACTGCACCGCCAGCGTGGCCCAACTCAACACCGCGTAATGCATGCGCTCGGTATCGGCGCGCGCACTGCGCAGCTCCAGCAGCTTGCTTTCGGCGCGTTGCAACTCATCGATCAGCACCCGGATCGGGTTGCTCAAGGTCATATCGTCGATCAACGCACGGATCTGCGCCGGATCGGTAGTGACGGCGATGCGCTCGGCCAGCAGCAGGCGCCGCTCGATCGTGCTCTGGATACGCCCCATCCGCACCTGCTGGGCAGGATTGTCCTTGGTCAACACGATGAGTTCCTGCACTGCCGCCAGCGATTCGCTACGGCCGCGCCGCATCCGCTCCAGCAACGCCGGCCGGACCACGCCGTGCGAGCGCATCAACGCAGCCGATTCTGTATCGCGCATTGCCGCTTCCAGCCGCTGCGCGGTTTCCTGCACGTCCTGGCTATGCGAGACCCACACCGCAGCCTGATTGGCGTTGTGCGCCATCTGCTGCAGCAGCACTGAAGGCACCACCACAATCAGGAACACGGCCACCGCCAGTAAAGGCAGGCGCCAGCGATCCCATTTATCTGTTTGGACCGTTGTCTGCATCGCCAGGTCTGTTTTCGCTCGCTGCAAGGGCCAAAGACACGTCGGTATTGTCCCCGATCAGGCCCAAGGTCAGATTAATGGTTCAGGCACGTCACGCCAGACTGTGACATAGCTGAATGGGCATATCATAAGTGCAGTAAAGGTGAAAATGGCGAGAGCGATCCGCCGTCCATCGGCTGGCGTGCCTTCTGCCGGTCAATAAAAAAGGCGCACTCCATGGGAGTGCGCCTTCGTGCCCAGGCCAGCCGCCTCGTCGCGGTGGCCTGGTATCTCTCGCTGCGATTACTTCTTCGCAGCGACGACCTTCAGGCCGACCGACTTGACGCTCTTGACGCCTTCGATGCCCTTGGCCACAGCCACGGCCTTGTCGTGCTCTGCTTTGGTCGCAACCGAACCGGTCAGCGTCACGATGCCGTTCTTGGTCTCGACCTTCACGTCGGTACCCGACACATTGTCGGTCGCCAGCAGATCGGCCTTCACCTTGGTGGTGATCCAGGTGTCGGTCACCGGCTTCTTGGATTCGTCCATGCTGGCCGCGTGGTCCTTGTGATCGGCGTGCTCCTGCGGCGCCGCGAATGCCTGCGAGGCACCCAGCGTCAGACCGAGCGACAGCGACAGAGCCAACAGCGTGCGTGCATGCGTCATGTTCTTCATCCGATACCCCTTCCAGTTGAATGTGGCCGAAGTCTGCAGCGGCGCTCGTCGTGCACACGTGACTACCGGATGCAGAGGTTGTGAACCCGGCGCACACGGGTGTGTGCAATACCATGCTGGCTTCCTCAGTCGTTGCGATGAACCGTTTTCAATGCCTAAACCGTTCAATCTCGCCGTCGTTGGCTACGGCTATGTCGGCCGCACCTTCCATGCACCGCTGATCGCCAGCACGCCCGGCCTGCGGCTGCACAGTGTGGTGTCGTCCAAGCCGCAACAAGCGCAGGCCGACTTTCCCGAGGTGGCCGTGCTGGCCGACCTGGAAACCGCGCTGTCCGATCCCGCACTCGATGCGGTGGTTCTGGCCACACCCAACCAGACCCATGCACCGTTCGCCTTGCAGGCACTGGCAGCCGGCAAGCACGTGCTGGTCGACAAACCCTTCGCGCTGGATGCCGCGCAAGCGCGCGAGGTGGTGGATGCTGCCGCGGCTGCCGGGCGCATCGTCAGCGTGTTTCAGAACCGCCGCTGGGACGCGGACTTTCTCACCGTGCGCCGCTTGATCGACGAAGGCCAGCTGGGCGAGGTGGTGGAATTCCATTCGCACTTCGACCGCTACCGCCCGCAAGTGCGCGACCGTTGGCGCGAGAGCGACATCCCCGGTGCCGGCCTGTGGTACGACCTGGGCCCGCATCTGCTCGATCAGGCGCTGCAATTGTTCGGTATTCCGCAGGCGATCGGTGCGGATCTGCAGCGTCAACGCAGCCAGGCACGCAGCGACGATTACTTCCATGTGACCCTGCGCTACCCACGGCTGCGCGTGATTCTGCATGCCGGCTCCTTGGTCGCCGACAGCAGTCTGCGCTTCGCCGTGCACGGCACCCGCGGCAGCTATCTCAAGCACGGGCTGGATACGCAGGAAGACCAGCTGCGCGCCGGGCGCCGCCCTGGCACCGCCGGCTGGGGTGTCGATCCATTACCGGGCACCGTCACCCGTGTGGACGAGGAAGGCCGCGTGCACACCCATCAACCCGACAACATGCCGGGCGACTATCGCCACTACTACGCGGCATTTCGCGATGCGCTGGCCGGCACCGGACCGGCACCGGTCAGTGGCGCAGACGCGGTGCAGCTGATGGAACTGCTGGAGCTGGCGCAACGCAGCGCCGCGTCGGGCCAGGTGCAGTGGCTCGACGGTGCCGGCGCAGCGTCGCGCAGCTGACACACCAACTACGCGCCTGCAAGACAGGCGCGCGTGCCGTAGCATCGGCCGCTTACGCGTCCTTGCTGCCGATCGTCGGTGAGGCCTCTGCGGTGGTCTTCACCGCATGGCCGCCGAACTGGTTGCGCATCGCTGCCAGCAACTTGTCGGTGAACGAATCCTTGTCGCGCGAACGCAAGCGCTCCATCAGCGACAAGGTGATGATCGGTGCCGACACTTCCAGATCGATCGCTTCGGCCACGGTCCAGCGGCCTTCGCCCGAATCGGCCACGAACGGCGCGATGCCGGCCATGCTCGGGTTGTGCGCCAGCGCATCGGCGGTGAGATCCAGCAGCCACGAGCGCACCACGCTGCCGTCGCGCCAGATCTCGGCGACCTGGTGCAGATCCAGCGCAAAGTCGGTCTTGTGCTGCATCAGCGCGAAGCCTTCGGCATAGGCCTGCATCATTCCGTACTCGATGCCGTTGTGGACCATCTTGGTGAAGTGCCCGGCACCGCTCGGACCCACGCGGCCCCAGCCTTTATCCGCCGCCGGCGCCAACGTGGCCAGCACCGGATGCAGCGTGGTCACTGCCGCTTCGTCGCCGCCCACCATCAAGCTGTAGCCTTCCTGCAGACCCCACACGCCACCGCTGGTGCCGCAATCGACAAAGGCAACGCCACTGGCCTGCAATTGCGCCGCGCGGCGTTGCGAATCCTTGTAGTACGAATTGCCGCCATCGATGACGATGTCGCCGGCCTGCAGCAACGGCAGCAACTGCGCCAGGGTGTCGTCGACGATCTTGCCGGCCGGCACCATCAACCACAGCACCCGCGGGCTCGGCAGCGCCGACACCAGCGCTGCCAGCGCATCGGCAGTGACAATACCTTTGGCCTGCGCACTGCTACGCGCGCTCTCGCCCGGATCGTAGCCATGCACACGATGCCCGCCGTGCACCAGACGCTCGGCCATGTTGGCGCCCATGCGGCCTAACCCCACCATACCCAGTTCCATAATCGCTCCTCGATGATCTGATCAGTGCAGGGTGCCATGCCAGGCGTACGCCGGCGTGGCGGAATTCTCAATGGATCGTTCCGCCGCGGTGCCGTTGCCGCACTCTTGCAGCTGCCAGTCGATCCATCGCCAGTACAAGGTGCTGCGCAGATTGTGCAAGGTCAGGTCGATGGCATATGGCGTACGCGGATTGCGGTCGAGCAATCGCGCCACGTGATACCCGATCGGCTTGACGCCCTTGGGATGCACGTAGACCAGAAAGCCCTGATAGAACGGATCGTCCAGCAACGCTTGTAGCGTCTGCAGCTGCGCTTGTTGCTGCGCATCGAGCGTGGCGCGCAGTCTGGCATCGCGCTCGTACAACAAGCGTTCGAAACGCCGCTTGCCCGGTCCGCGCAGGTCCTTGGCCAATTCCCAGATTTGCCGGTTGAGCGCGTCGTAATGCGCAAAGCCGCCATGCTGCGCCAATGCCTGCGCCGCCGCATCACTGACCTCCACCACCACGAAGTTTTCGGCCTGGTTATGGATATCGTCCAGATACGACTTGTCGAACACATGCGCGATGAATCCCGGCGCGCCGACAAACGCCTGGCGCCCGAGTTGCGCGGTCTTGACCGCCTTGCCATCTGCAAAGAATTCGCCCGCATGCGCACCCAGCAAAATGCTGTCGGTGCTGTGCAAGGTCAAAAACGTGCCGATCGACAACTCGCCAGGCGTAAACGCCTGATCGAATCCGGCATCGCCATAGAGTTCGCGCTGCGTGGCCAGCTGGGCGACCTGCCGCCCCACTCCGCATTCGGAGCGCACCTGCCCGCGATAGAACGCATCCAGGGCCTGCGCATTGCTGCCGCGCGGCTGATAGCCACGACCGAAACTGCGAAAGCCGCTCCAGCCCTGTGCCGCCGCACCGCGCCAGCCAAACCCGATCCAACCCAATTGCACCGCGGAAAACCGATAGTGCGGGTTGTCCTGCAGCTGTGTCACCGCACGCCGGGTGGCTGCGCCAACTTCGAACGCATAGGCGCATTGCGTGGCGGAATCGTCCAACAAGGCCTTGAGCGATGCGCCGCGTTGTTGCGCGTTCCAACTCACCGGAAGCGTCAACTGCAGATCGCCGGCGGCGCGCGCTTGTGCGAGCGAACCGCGCGTACACGGGGCGCCACGCTGGATCACCGGCGCAGCGACCGCAGCGCTGCGGATGTCCCAGCCCAGACGCCGCAGCAAGGCTTCGACACAGTCCACTGCTGCAGCATTCGCGGCCTCACTTGGCGCCGCCACTGCTGCTTGCAGCAAGTGCATGGCCAACAAGACCGTGGCGCAAACCACGGCAGTAGAACGGCGTCGTGGTGCAGACGTTGCGGCTGTCTGCATGACAGCCATCCGCACTGCGTCTGCACGCCGAGAACCCGTCAACAAAGCAACCATCCCGATGCGACAAGCGCGAAAAGAACGCATCGCTGCGATGTGGTGTGGATCGACAGCACGGCGCTGCACCCTCAAACGTAGAAAACCCCGGCATGGCCGGGGCTCGGGTAAATCAATGCGTCACCTTCAACGGCGTTCGCAGACACGCTCGACCTGACGATTGCCGTTGGCTTGCTGACGGTTGCCCTGGATGGTGCGGCCTGCAGCACCGCCGGCGACTGCACCGGCCACGGTCGCCAGCTTCTTGCCGTTACCGCCACCTACCTGATTACCCAGCAGACCACCCACCACTGCGCCTGCAACGGTGCCGCCGACGCGATTGGGGTCGGTCGAATTCTTCTGGACTTCGACGTTGCGGCAGCGAACGCGCGTACCGTCGTTGAACTTGCGGCCTTCATCTGCTTCCGTGTAGTGCTGCCGATGCGAGCGGTTCTGCGCTTGGGCAATGGTGCTCGTCGCCATCAAGCAGATCAGGAAGGTACCCAGCAGTGGATTGCGCATCTTCATCGTCGGTCTCCGTCGTTTTCGCCCACTCGGCGAGTCATGGTTCCACTTTCGCCACCTGGTCGAGAACGCAACGTGAAACGGACAACCGGCTATTCAGGTTTGAAGCAGCGCATCCACAGCTGCGTCACGGCTGCGTGGCGGGCTCGGTCTGCGGCACCTTTGACGGCGCGGGTAGCGGATCCTGCGCCTCGACCGGCAGCGGCGCGACAGGTGGTTGCTCGACCGTGCTGGAAGCAGGCGCTGCTGCAGCAGCTGGCGCTACGGCGGGGATCGCCGCAGCCGCTGGGGCCGGCGCAGGCGCAGGCGTTGCTGCAGGTGCTGCCACCGGGTGCGCGGGCGCTGACGGCACGGAGGTCGTACTTGCAGCCGCAGGCGCGGCCTGGGTCACATTGGGCAGATACGAGTTCAAACGCTCGAAGAAACGCTTGTAGAAGGCCGCATCCTGCACGGTGGTGGTGGACACGCGCACCAGCGAATCGCCCGTGCTGCCCACCGGCAGCGACAACGAGCCCAGCACGCCGACACCGACGCTGGCCGAGGTCGAGCTTTTCTTCAATGCATAACGATCCTGCAGCGCGCTGACGAACACCTGCGCCTTGCCCCCCTCCTGCGTGGCACAGGAAATGCGCAGATTGAGCTGCTCGCTCTGGTCGGCTTCCTTGAGCTGGAAGTTCTTGCTGCCTTCCACGCCTGCGGCATCGGCGCGCGTGACCGCGTAGCCCTGGCTCAACAGCACGCGCCGCGCCGCCTCGCAGGCTTGCATCGAGGTCGCTGCCACACTGCGCGAATAGGTGTCGTCGGAATTGAACGACTCGCGCATCAGCATCGTGTCGCCCTTGCTGCCACCGCAGCCAGCCAGGGTTGCCAGCGCGCCGAGCAGCGCCGCGCGTGCGATCAGGGAAGAACAAGACATAGACAACTCCGGCATCCAAAACCGGCAACGAGCATAGCCGCTACCCATGTGCGCGTGGCGTCGCGTTGCCGGATCAGGGCACTGGAGGTTCATCCGCCGGCAATTGCAGGTCCAGCTGCAGGCAGCTGCCGTCTGCGCCGACGCGCTCGGCGCGCAGATAGTGGTGCGCACGCACCGCGGCCAGCGCCACCGGCGCCCGGCACGGCTCGCCCCACAGGCTCAACGCGAATCCCTGCGCCTGCAGCCAACCGGTCAGGCGGTCCCACAGTGGCTGCTCGGCCTGCAGGATCAGGTCCAGATCGGCCGGACCCTGGGGCACCGAGTCCGGCGACTCCAACCAACGCGCGTAGCTCCCGTGCAGCACCACCGGCAAGCCTTGCGCCCGCACTGCCTGCAGCAACTGCGCCGCCTGCTGCAGGTCCAACCGCGGACGGCAATGCTGAAAAATCAGTGCGTACTCGTGGCTGCGATTGCTCTGCGTGCCGGCATGCGTCAGCGCTGCGCCCGGCCGCTGGTAGCACAGCACCCGTTCCTCGCGCAGCGTGAACAGGCTGGCGAGGATCCGCCCCAGATCCCACGCCTGCGGGATCACCCGCCCACCGACAACGACGTTTTCCACCATCGCCACGCCGAAGCCATCCGGCCGCAGCCGCTTTCGCAATGCATGCAATACCGCGCGCATGCCGGACAGATAACCCGCGTAATCGGCACTGACATACAGCTGGCCAGGCACTGTTTCGCCGCGCCAGTGGCAACCGAAATACGGCACGTTGGTCAGACACAGATCGATCGCCGCAGCGGGCGCGGCGTCGACCAGCGAGCCGACCACGACCGGCGCCTGCACGCCATGCCGTTGCAGGCGCGTGCGCGCCAGTTGCGCACGTGCGGGGTCGATCTCCATGCCATGCGCGTTGCGCCCTTCCAGCGCTGCCGCCAGCAGCGTGCTGCCGAAACCGCAGAACGGGTCGAACACCTGCGCGCCCGGCACACTGAAATGCCGCACGAAGGGGCGCATTTGGTTGACCCAGCCACAGTCGCGCCCGCCAAGCGGATCGGCTGCGCACAGGTCATCGGGCAGTGCCCACGCGGGGTCGTCTGGCATCGGCGTCCACCAGCTGTGCTGATCGAGCTCATCCATCGGAGGGGTCCCACAGCACGTCGGCATCCGGATCCCAGCCCGCGCACAAACGGCCGTTGGCGAAGAACACCAGCTTGTAGAGGTCGCCGGTGGCGTGCCGCGCGTGCATGGCCGCGTAGTCGGCGCTTTCGAACACCACCTCCAGGCCGTCTTCGCTGCGCATGCGCAGATTCCAGAAGTAATAGCCTTCGGTCATGCCGTCCGCTTGCCAACGCGACCACCACGGCTGCTGCATGCAGTGCGCCAACAAGCTTTCCATGCCGATGCGGTGTTGCGCGATATAACGCCAGGTGCCGTTGCTGCGATACGCATCGTCCAGACGCGACAACTCGCGAAAGATCACCTGGCTGGCGCCACAGCTGCGCGCCCACGCGATGTACTGCGCCACGGCATCGGCACTGTCCACGCCACCGCGTTGCACGATACAGACCAGCCGCACCGGCAAGCGCGCTGCGATGCGCTGTGCCGTGTGCATGAAAGTGGCTGCATCGGCAATCGGCTCATCGGGACGAAAGCGCATGATCGCGTCGTTGCCCGCCTGCAATGGGTGGTGACGCGACAGCTCGATCCACGACAGGCCAAAGTCCACCAGGGCATCGATCAACTGCGCCCCCTGCGCACGCGCAAACCCCGCGCCATTGCTGTACAGCACGCGCTGCTCCACACGTGGGCCGTTGGGCGTTGTCGCCAAGGTCTGCAGCAACGTCTGCAACCAGTCGGGATCGTCGGTCATTTCCAACCCGGACAACGAATACGACAGCGGTACGTCGTGCAGCAACTGCAACGCAGCGCTCAACTGCGCGAAGTAGTCCGGCCCCGGACGCAACATCGCTGCAGCCAGGCCGCCGCTGTGTTGACGCAGGTTTTCCGAACAGAACCCGCAGCGCGCCGAACAAGCTCGCACCGACGCATACGGCGTGAAGGTGATCGGCAATGCAACCCGATACGCGCGTGCGCCGATGCGCAACGCATGCCACCGGCTGGCCTCGCCCTGCTGCGGAACCCGCCGCCGCAGGCTGGGCGCCGCAGCGCGCAGCCCAGCCAATAATGGCGACGCAGACAGCAGCGACACCTCGTCAGTGAGACCGTGCATGCCGGTGCCTGCCCGCCGAACGTCAGCGACGGGCGGCGTCGGCACGCGCGCGCACCTGCTCCAATGTCCACTCCTGCTGCATCGCGCCGTTTTCCCACACCGTCACCAGCGCATCTTCGCTGTCGGCATGCGTGGCGACTTCATCCAGCAAGGCGCTGCGATAACTGCCATCGCCAAGGTCGCGCAGCAGCGTCAATCGACCACGCTTGCTCTGCTTGCCCTTGTCGGTGATCGGGTCCTTGTAGACATCGATCCATTGCCCATCCACACGTACCGCCGAGCACTTCAACGCGAACTTCTGCGTATCGCGGTCCACCTTTTGCAGCAGCGCACCGCCCATGCCGAAGGCGACGTTATCGGCGGCATACCCGGCGGCCGTGATGCGTTCAAGAATCGCGTGCAGCGATTGCGGATTGATGCCATCGCCCTGGATCACCCGCACATGGTTGAGTACCTTGTATCCCTTGCTATTGCGCTGATGGCCGAATGCTTCATCCAGCAACAACAGGCATTGCTCGACCACATCCACCGGGTCGCCCGAATCCGGGCGGATCACCACCGTGGCACCCGAGGCGATCACGTCCTCGCGCAGCGTGGTGCCCCAATGCTCGCGAATCGCGTGGTAGATGTCGTAGCTGTCCGACACCACCGCCACCAGCGAACCGGGGCGCGCGAACTGCGTCAGCATGTTGCGATACGCATCCACCTCGCGCTCGCGCCCCCAACTGGTGATGGTGCTGTGCTCGGCGGCAGGAATCGAGTAACCCGCCACCGGCGTGTGGTAATGCGCACGCGCCAGCAGCAATGCCGACAAGGTATCGGTGCCGAGGAAATTCACCAGATGCGCCGCACCGCCCAACGCAGCCGAGCCAAGACTGGACACACCCCGCGCGCCAAAGTCATGCAGCTTGAAGGGCAACTGCCCTTCCGGATCGTCGCTGGTGCGCTGCAGATAATCGCGCACGATCTGCTTGACCTGCCAGCTCACCGTGGCCACGGTCACCGGGTACCACACGCGCAGCAACAGCGTTTCCAGATACGACGGCACCCAGAACGCCTTGGGATCGGTGGACTCGATCGTCATCAACACGTTATGCGTGGGCACCACCGCACCCTCGGGCACCGCGCGGATGCGGACCGGCAGCTGCCCGCCGAGACGGTCGACGATGTCGCGCCAGCCGGCCTCGTTGAACGGCTCGCCATGCGCGGCCAATAGTTCCTTCGCATCGTCGATATCGGCGTGCGTCACCGGCCGGTTGATCGCTTCTTTCAGGATCGACTGCAGGCCGAAGAACACGGTCTGGTCGTACACGCCACCGCGCGATTCCACATAGAAAAACGCTGCATCGGTGCCGGGCGGATATTGCAGCCAGTGGCTGGCTTTGTAGCTGTCGGTGTTGAGCAGCAGGTTATCGAGGTAATGCATGACGGAAGCTCCTTCGCGTCGAATGAACCAGCGGTCTATCCGCCGGCGGGAGGTCATGGTTCAAGCCGACACACGGTGCGAGCGGCCGCTTGATCGTTAGCGGCAGCACGCAGTGAATGTCGTCGCTCTCAGCCACGGCCCAGGAAAAATTCAAGAATATGCAGATGGTCTTCGTACAAGCGCGGGCCCATCGCCATCACTTCGGCGATCGGAATCCAGCGCGCCTTGTCGGCGTCGTCACCACCGCGTACCGCAGGCAACTCACCGGCCGGAAATTCGAAATGGAAGGCATGCGTGATGGTGCGCCCACGCAGGCTGCGCTCGGGATGATCGAACACCTGGCGCCCGCGCAATGAACCCTTGAGCACCGGCACCGGCACTTTCAGCCGGGTTTCCTCGCGCAGCTCGCGCAGGCAGCCATCCAGCAGGCCTTCGTCCTGACCGATGAAACCACCCGGCAACGCCCACAAGCCCTTGCCCGGCTCGGCGCGACGACGCACCAGCAACACATGGCCCGAATGCACGACCACCGCATCGGTGGTGACGAACGTCGGCGCATACGGCGCGTCTTTCCACGCGGCGCGATAGTGCTCGATGAAACGGTATTCGGCCACCAGCTGCGCATAGCTCGGCGAGTTGCGCCGGAACGCCTCCAGCATGTCGTACACCGGCGCCGGCACATTGCCGCGCAACATCAACAGACCGCCATGGAAACCGATCTCGCCAGCTTCGAACAGATAGCGGCGCAACTCGGTGGCCGACAGCGTGGCGGTGTGTTGTACGTCTTCCAGCGGCCACTGCGGAAACTCACGCAGGTAATAACTGCTGGCGTCTTTATCCATGCCGATCAGGCCGATACGTGCATCGAGCGTGCCGCCATCGGCCTGCACGGCCTCGGCCACCTGGCGCTGCACGTCGGCGATCCACAGGCTTTCGTTATAAAGATGGTCGCGCAACGGCCGCACGATCAGCCGTTCGCTCTCGCCCGGCAATGCGGACTCGATCATCACCGCACGTTCGGCAACGGTCCACGGATTGCGAATGGTGCGGGGCGTGTCGGCCGAGCCGATCAACACAATGAGCTTGTTCGCCTTGCCCAGCGCATGGCGGGCGACGGCGGCGTGGCCGTTATGAAAGGGCTCGAAACGCCCGATAAACACGAGATAGTCGTACTGCGGTGCCATGAGAATCCCTCACGGTTGAGTGGTCTGCCAGCGGTCTCTCCGTTGGCTTGGTGCAAATGCTACGCCGATGTGCGGCGGCGTCAAGACTGCGATGCATCGCTACGCAGTGACCTATCGGTCATGCCAGCTGGCTAGACTTGGCACTCCGCCCTGTATGGAATTCGCCGGTATGCCACGCCTGTCCATTCGCGTTGTGTCACGTTGCCTGCTCGCTGCAATCGCCGCGCTATGTATCGCAGTACCTGCACTGGCAGCGCCTGCGTCCGCACCGCTACGCGTGATGTCGTTCAACGTGCGCGTGCCGGTGGATACAGATGGCGACAAGCGCTGGGATGTGCGCAAAACGGCGCTGGTTGCGTTGATCGAACAGACGCACCCCGATGTTTTCGGCACGCAGGAATTAGTCGAAGAACAGGCACAGTATCTGGCAGCGCAACTGCCCGCCTACCGCTGGTTCGGCAAAGGCCGCCGCGCCGATGGCAGCGACGAACATATGGGCGTGTTCTACGACAGCCGTGCGCTGACGGCGGTTGAATCGGGCGACTTCTGGCTGTCCGAAACACCTGAAATCCCCGGCAGCAGCAGCTGGAATACCGATCTGCCGCGCATGGTGACCTGGGCGCTGTTCGAACGCCGCAGCGACAAGCGCCGCTTCTATCTGTTCAACACCCACTTCGCCCACCGCGACCAGGACGAAGCGGCGCGCGAGCACAGCGCGCGCGTGATCCTGTCGCGTATCGCGACACTGCCCGCCGATATTCCGGTGGTAGTGACCGGCGACTTCAACAGCGATCCTGACAACGGCACCTACCGCACGCTCACCGCCGTACTCGGCGATGCGCGCGTGCACGCGACCAAGCACCAAGGCCCGGAAAAAACCTTCCAGGACTTCACCACTCACCCGACCCGGCGCATCGACTGGATCCTGTTCCTCGGCCTCACACCGACGCGTTTTTCCACGTTGGAGACGCGCCCAGGTGGGATATTGCCGTCCGACCATTATCCAGTGCTGGCCGAATTCGCTTGGCCGCAGTAACACCGCTACAGCCCGTGTCCCGCGATGCTAGGTGGGCAAGGCCCTGCAGCCAAGCG
The DNA here is from genome assembly GCF_001423495.1 of Xanthomonas sp. Leaf131. GTDB lineage: Bacteria > Pseudomonadota > Gammaproteobacteria > Xanthomonadales > Xanthomonadaceae > Xanthomonas. The sequence continues at coordinate 57,882 of NZ_LMOG01000002.1, forward strand.
ACAGATCAACAACCAAAGCTCAGGTCGTCGAGGGCGCCGTGCCCTCACCGCTCGCGGGACACGCCGTAAACCCGTCCTTTGGGGGCTCGGTGGCGGCATCCATGCCGCCACACGGTCCCGCAATCGGCGAGGACACCGCACCAGAGAGTCTGCTGGTTGCTTTGTTGAAAGCCACCGACCATCTCGACTGGTCCTTGCCCGCCCACCGTCGCGGGACCTTACGCGGCATGGATGCCGCGTAAGAGCCTGGCGGGCAAGGACCCTGCAGCCAAACCACAGGTCATCCGCTCTTAAAGCCGCTCTTAGTCAGCATCAAAAAAAAGCCACCGCATGCGGTGGCTTTTTTGCACTACAAACAATCCACGACGATCAATCAGCCCAACGTCCCGGCGCAGTCGACTGCGGCAGTACCTGCGCCGACAGCGGCTGATCCTGCGAGAGCAACCCCAGCGCGTCGGCAATGATGGCGGCCGATTCGTGCAACAACGGATCCGGGCGCTTTTCTGCGGCTTTTTCGCGTGCGGTGTCCTTGACGATATCGCGCTCGTTGCCGGTCAGACCGTCGTCGCTGTCTTCGGCAAGCGGGTCCAGCGGCAAGCCCAGCTGCTTGCGCACCTGCTGGCGATCCTTGCGCTGCTGGTCCTGCTTCTGGCGCTCGGCGACACGCTCGGCCTCGTTCAACGAGATGTACTTCTTGGCCTTCTCATCGCGGAACTGCTTGACGTCCTCTTCCCACCACTGGAATTCCTTGTCGGTGGCAATACGCGCGGTGTGCAGGCCCTGCAACTTGGGCAGCAGCGGCGCAAAGTTACCGTACTGCGTATGCGGCGCAGCGGCGATGCGTGTCCACGGCAGCGCGTTGTCGTAGGTGCTCTCACCGAACTCGGTGGCATCTACGCTGGCCGGGAATGCGATGTCCGGCACCACACCCTTGTGCTGGGTACTGGAACCGCTGACGCGGAAGAACTGCGCAATCGTCAGCTTGACCTGACCATAGCGCTGACCTTCGGCAGCCGGCCAACGATCAAGATCAACGATGTTCTGCACCGTGCCCTTGCCGAAGCTGGTCTCGCCGATCACCAGACCGCGGCCGTAGTCCTGGATGGCGCCGGCAAAGATCTCCGATGCCGATGCCGAACCGCGATTGATCAACACGCCCAGCGGGCCGTCCCATGCCACCTTGGGATCGCTGTCGCCGTTGACGGTGACGCGGCCGCCGGATTCGCGCACCTGCACCACCGGGCCTTGCTGGATGAACAGGCCGGTGAGCTCAATGGCTTCGTCCAGCGAACCGCCGCCGTTGTTGCGCAGGTCCAGCACCACGCCGTCGACCTTGTCGGTCTTGAAGCCGGCCAGCAGCTTGGCCACGTCGCGCGTTGCAGAGGCATAGTCGGTCGCGTTGCGACGACGGCCTTCGAAATCCTGATAGAAGCCCGGCAACTTGATGATGCCGATACGCCGCTCCGGCTCGCTACCCTTGGCCGGCAGCGTAATGGTCTCGCCCTTGGCGGCCTGCTCGGCCAGACGCACCTTCTGCCGGGTCAGCGTCACGGTGCGGTGCTTGCCGTCGATACCCGACTCGGCCGGAATGTATTCCAGGCGCACCTGGGTGTCCTTGCTGCCGCGGATCTTGGCGACCACATCATCGATGCGCCAGCCGATCACATCTTCGATCGCGCCGTTCTTGGCCTGACCCACGCCGACGATACGGTCGCCCGGCTTGAGCGTGCCATCCACTGCCGCCGGACCACCCGGGATCACCTCGCGGATCACCACCATGTCGTCCTGCTTCTGCAGCTGCGCGCCGATGCCTTCCAGCGACAGCGACATCTGCTGATTGAACGTCTCAGCGGTGCGCGGGGTGAAGTAATCGGTGTGCGGATCGACCGCATTGGTGTAGGCGTTGACGAAGAACTGGAACACGTCCTCGCCCTTCAGCTGCTTGACCGAATCGGCCAGCGACACGTAACGCTTGTCCAGCGTCTTGCGAATGTCGTCAGGCTTCTTGCCGGCCAGCTTGAGGCGCAGCCAATCGTTCATCACCGACTGCCGCCACAGCACGTCCAGCTGCTTGTCGTCGGCCGCCCACGGCACGTCCTTGCGGTCGTACTCGAACTTGTCGCTGCCGGAGAAATCGAAGTCCTGCTTGAGCAGGTCGCGCGCGTACTTGACGCGCTGATCGACGCGCTTCTTGTAGACCGAAAACACCTGGAACGCCGGTTCCAGATTGCCGCCGCGCAACGCATCGCCCACGCCCGCCTGCAGCGGCGCGAAGCTGTCGATGTCGGCCTGGGTAAAGAACTGTTTGCTGCCGTCCAGCGTCTCCAGATAGCGCTTGAACACGTCCTTGGACATCGCCTCGTCCAGCGTGCGCGGGCGGTAGGCATAGCGGCTGTCGGAAAGCAGGCCGTAGACCAGCTTGGTCGCGGTGGCCTGGTCGGGCGTGGCTGCAGCCGGCAACGCCGTATCGGCGCGGGCAAGCAAGGCCATCGGGGTGGTCAACATCAGCGCCAGCAGGCCGGCCTTCATGGACGTGGAAACGTTGTAGGTCATCGAATGGCTCTCGGCACAGGGCCGATGAAAGGAAGGCGGTGAACGGGTCAGACAGCACGACAGTGCCGAAAGTTGCTGGCGTTGTCATCCGCTGGCTGAATCAGCCTAGCGCCGGGCCTGTAGCGGATTGTGAACGCGACCGTACCCTGCAGGCGCGCGCCCATGGGCCGGATACGACACGGCCCCGCGCCGGGCGCAGGGCCATGTGGGTTGCTCGACGCGGAGCACTATCGGGGTTGCTCACAACACCTCGCGCGCGATCCTCTGATGGGAGACCGGACAGCGCACTCAACACCGGCGTATGCGAGTGTTACGTGCACACCTGATGCCAGCCGCGCCCGGCTGAAGCTGAGCGCAGTGGTCACACCTCGCTCTAGGCAGCGACGCCGGCGCCAGCGGCTTGCCGATCGGCGTGATACGACGAGCGCACCATCGGCCCGGAGGCGACGTGGCTGAAGCCCAGCGCATTGCCGTACTCCTCCAGCGCCTTGTATTCCTCCGGCGTCCAGTAACGCATCACCGGGTGATGGTGCGGCGTGGGCTGCAGGTACTGACCAATCGTGATCATGTCCACATCGTGCGCACGCAGGTCGCGCAAGGTGGCCTGCACCTGCTCCATCGTCTCGCCCAGGCCGAGCATGATGCCGGACTTGGTGGCGATGGACGGATGCTGCGCCTTGAAGCGCTGCAGCAGGGTCAGCGACCACTGGTAGTCGGCACCGGGACGCACGTTCGGGTACAGATCCGGCACGGTTTCGATGTTGTGGTTGAACACGTCCGGCGGGCTGAGCGCCAGGATCTCCAGCGCGCGGTCCATGCGGCCCTTGCCGCGGAAATCCGGGGTCAGGATCTCGATACGGGTCTTGGGCGAGCTGACCCGAATGGCCGAAATGCAGTCGACGAAGTGCTGCGCACCGCCATCGCGCAAATCGTCGCGGTCCACGCTGGTCACCACCACGTACTTCAGGCCCATATCGGCCACGGTGGTGGCCAGGCTGGCCGGCTCGTTCGCATCCGGCGGCTTGGGCCGGCCGTGCGCCACATCGCAGAACGAGCAGCGCCGCGTGCACACCTCGCCCAGAATCATGAAGGTGGCGGTGCCATGGCTGAAGCACTCGTGGATGTTCGGGCAGCTGGCCTCTTCGCACACCGTGACCAGGCGGTTTTCGCGCAGCTTGGCCTTGAGGTTCTGCACCGCGTTGCCGGAGGGAATCCGCACACGAATCCACGACGGCTTGCGCAGCACCGGCGCATCGACGAACTGCACCGGGGAGCGATTGATCTTGTCGCCACCAATCTGCTTGACGCCGGTCTGCAGCGGCGCAGGCGCGGCGGCGTCGCCGGAGACGACCTGCAAGGGGATGGAACGGGCGATAGGCTGGGTCATGGCAATAACGGGCGCTCAGGCCGGAAGCGAAAGGTCGGGCAACGGGGAAACAGGCTGCAACACGAGACCGAACTGGCGCGCCAGCTGATCGAGCAGCACCGCCTTGACGGCGTCCATCCCGGAAGGGCCGCCCAAGTCTAGCACCGAGGTCACTTGCAGGCCCTGGTAGCCACACGGGTTGATGCGGTGGAACGGCTCCAGATCCATCGCCACGTTGAACGACAGACCGTGGAAGGTGCAGCCGCGCCGCACCCGGATCCCGAGCGCGGCGATCTTCGCCCCGCCCACGTATACGCCGGGCGCGCCGTCGCGACGCTCGGCGACGATGTTCCATTCGTCCAGGGTGTCGATCAACGCCTGCTCGATCTTGCACACGTAATCGCGCACGCCGATCTTGAGCCGGCGCAGATCCAGCAGCGGATACACCACCAACTGGCCGGGGCCGTGATACGTGACCTGGCCGCCGCGATCGACGTGCAACACCGGGATATCGCCGGGCGTCAGCACATGCTCGGGTTTGCCGGCCTGGCCCAGCGTAAACACCGGCGCATGCTCGACCACCCACACCTCGTCGGCGCTTTGCTCATTGCGCGCATCGGTGAAACGCTGCATCGCACGCCATACCGGCGCGTAGTCCTGGCGACCGAGATCGCGCAGTTGCGCCGGCAGGATCGGAACAGATGCCAGCACCGCGTCGACCGCTACAGCGTCCACTTCACTTCCGGGTGGTCACGCAGCGCCTGATGGGCAGCGTCAAATTGCGCGCGGTTCTCGGCGCGAAAGCCGATCCGGATCGAGACATATTTACCACTGGACGAGTGCTTCCAGCTGATGCTTTCTTCCAGCAACTCGACGCCGGTGGCGGCGAGCAGACGCGGGAGTTCGCTTTCCAGCCCGCGCTCGGCCGCGCCCATGGCGCTGAGCTCGAACGTGCCGGGAAACTGGAAGCCGTGATCGGGATTGTCGGAGCTGATTTCCATCCGCCCATTATCGGGCCGCTGGCGGGCAAACCCAAGCCTTTCGCCGTGTCACTGATGAGCTTGTCTTGCTCACCCTCGTGCAGCCAGTCCCAAACTTTCGACAACCTCATGCCATTACCGTCCATTACCGCTCCGGACCAAACACATCTATGTGCGGATGGTGGTTCTGCACACGATGGCCTGGGCAGAGAATGCGCCAGCGGCCTTGCACATTCACACGCCGCAGTCGCTGTGGCAGGCACCTTTGCTGAACATCGTCCTCACTCAACTTTCCAGGCCCTCCATGCTTCGACCGCGCGCGCTGTCTGCTGCCCTGCTGCTCTCTCTCACCGGGCTGTCGATGCCGGCCCTGGCGGCGGATCAATGCGATTCCAGCCGGCTGGGTCGTACGCCGCCGGCGGTGAATTTTCGGGTCGACAACGATTTGTTCGGCGGCGAGGATCAGGATCAGGGCTATTCCAATGGTGCGGTGCTGACGCTGGTGTCGCCCAATCTGGTCGACTACACCGACGATCCCTGTCTGCCGCGTACCGCGCGCTGGGTCAACGGCTACCTGGAGCGCCTGCATCCGGGCGAGTTCGATCAGCAGAACATGGTGTTCTCGATCGGCCAGGGGATCTTCACTCCGACCGATTCCACCCGTCGCGATGTGATTCCCGACGATCGCCCGTATGCGGGCATCCTGCTGGCGAGCTTCGGCTACAACGCGCGCAACGATGCGCATCTGCGTACGACCCAGCTGCAGATCGGCGTGGTCGGCCCGTGGGCGTTTGCGCAGGAAGCGCAGGATGCGATCCACGATGCGCTGGGCGATGAGAAATTCCAGGGCTGGGACAACCAGCTGCACAACGAGCCGGTGATCAATCTGGTGCACGAGCGCATGCGCCGCTGGCCGGGCGATGCCGCGGTCAATGCGGACGGCTTTGGTTGGGACTTTATTTCACATTGGGGCGGCGCGGTCGGCAACATGGCCACGCACTTGAATGCCGGTGGCGAAGCGCGTTTCGGCTGGAAGCTGCCGGACGATTTCGGCAGCACGCCCACCCGGCCGGCTGGCGAAAACACCGCGCCCAGCCGCCTTGGACGCGCCAGCGGCTGGTCGGGACACCTGTTCGTGACCACCGATGCGCGCTGGGTGCTACGCGACATCACCCTGGACGGCAACACTTTCCGCAGCAGCCATAGCGTGGACAAGCGCGCGTTCGTGGGTGATGTCGGCTACGGCCTGGCGGTGATGTACGGCCGCTGGAAATTCGCCATCGCCCGCTACCACCGCACCCGCGAATTCGACACCCAGCGCGAGACGCCGGTGTATGGCAGTTTTACGATCAGTCGGATGCTTTGAGGGCGGGGAATCGGGATTGGGGAATCGGGAATCGCAACAGCAAACGCTGTGCTCCTGCATCTACCGATTTCCCATTCTCGATCCCAAAAAAAGCCGGCTTTCGCCGGCATTTTTTTATTCAGATTCCCACCACATCCAGAATCCGTCCCAGAGGCGCTTGAAGAACCCGCCCTCTTCGACAGCACCGATGGCCACCAATGGCGCCTGGGCGATGATCTTGCCGTCGAGGCTGACCTTGACGGTGCCGATCTGCTGGCCTTGCTTGATCGGGGCCTGCAGGTTCTTGGCCACTTCCATGCTGGGCTTGAGGTCGTTGTAGCGGCCGCGCTGCAGGCTGACCAGCAGCGGCTGGGCCACGCCGAGCTGCACTTCGTCCTGCTTGCCCTTCCACACCTTCTGCTTGGTCACGACCTTGCCGGGCGCGTACAGGCTGTGGGTCTCGAAGAAGCGGAAGCCCCAGTTGAGCAGTGCCAGGCTGTCGGTGGCACGCTGGGCTTCGGAGCTGTCGCCCATCACCACCGCAATCAGGCGCTGGTCGCCACGCTTGGCCGAACTCAGCAGACAGTAGCCGGCCTCGGAGGTGTGACCGGTCTTGATGCCGTCCACCGCCGGGTCGCGCCACAACAGCCGGTTACGGTTGCTCTGCTTGATGCTGCCGACCTGGAATTCCTTGATCTTGTTGTAGGCGTAGGTCTCCGGGTAATCGCGCACCATCGCGCGGCCCAGCATGGCCAGGTCGTAGGCGGTGGAATGGTGGCCTTCGGCGCTGAGGCCGTGCGCGTTGACGAAGTAGGAGTCCTTCATGCCGATCTTGGCGGCGTAGCTGTTCATCAGCGAGGCGAAGGCTTCTTCGCTGCCGGCCACATGCTCGGCCAGCGCGATCGCGGCATCGTTGCCGGACTGGATCGCCATGCCCTTTTCCATGTCTTCCAGACGCGCGGTCTGGTTGACCGGGAAGCCGCTGTAGCTACCGTCGGTGCCGGCACCGCCCTCGCGCCAGGCGCGCTCGCTCATCATGACCTGGTCGTCGCGCTTGACCTTGCCGTTCTTGATTTCGGCGGCGACCACGTAGGAGGTCATCACCTTGGTGATGCTGGCCGGCGCCAGCTGCTGGTGGATGTTCTCACCGGCGAGCACTTGCCCGGTGGCGTAATCCACCAGGATCCAGGACTTGGACACGGCCGGTGCGGGCGCCGGTGGCACCGGCAAAGCGGCTGGAGCAGCCGCCACGGCGGGAGTCGGCTGCGGCGCAGGCGTCTGGGCGCAGACCAGGCCAAAGGCGAACGTGGCCACGGCAGCGGCGGCGAAGCGGAATTTCATTGAAGAACGACTCCTGACGGGCCCGAAGGCTGGGCAATGCGAAATTGTAAGGTGCGATGGCGATCAAGGCGACGCGCCGCAAGGCATGCGCGCTTGCAGAGTTCAGCGTTGCCGTAACGGTGCGGGCCGAGAGTGGCTGCAGCAGCGCGTGCGTTGCCATCGAGTGCGGCGGACAGCACCGTATCCACAGCGGGTGACTGGGCTAGCTGATTTCGTGCGTCAGCCCTGCCTGCCGCGCCAGCCGACGACCGGGCGGCTGTCTCGATCGCTGCGCTTAACAGGCAACGCTTAATTGGCGACGATCTGCGGGCGCCCGAAGCCCAGCCCGGCGATGCGCTGGGCGATCTCCGAAGCATTGGCGTGGTCGCGTGCATTCACCCGCAAGCGCCACAGGGTGCGCCCGCCGCTGACGATGTCGCTGACGCTGGCACCGGCGATGCCGGCCGAGGCCAGCTGCGACAGCGCGCGATTGGCGTTCTCGCGACTGGCGAAACTGGCGACCTGCAGCAGGATGTCGCCAAGGGCGGCTTCCGCTGCACTCGGCGCCTTGGCTGGCGTCGGGTCGGTCTTGACCACGCGTGCCGGCGCGCTGTCTGGGGCCTTGACCACTGCAACCGCCACCGGCGCGGCAGAGACAGGCGCAGCCGATGCCGGACGCGGCGCAACCGCTGCCGGCTTGCCGGTCGCAACGCGCACGCCCTGCGACTTCATCCAGGCATCGAAATTGTCGGGATTGCCGGGTTGTCGCGACTCGGCAACGTTGTAGCGCCAGCGCTCGCCGGCTGCAGTGACCGGCGCGGCGGCGATGGATGTCGCCACCGGTACGGCAGCCGTGCTTGCAACCACCGCGCGCGGGGCAGCCGTGCCGGTGGGCAGACGCCGCACCAGACCGTCGATCTGGCTGCCCGAGGCCGGCCGCGCTGCGGCAACGGCAGTGGCGACGGGTGCCACACCCTTGCGGCGCTTGGCCAGCAGGTTGCCGTTGTCGGCTTCGGTCAGGCCGCGCACTTCGACATTGCCGGTGCCCTTGCCAGTGATGCCCAGCTTGACCGCGGCGGCGTAGCTCAGATCGATCACGCGGCCATCGTGGAACGGGCCGCGGTCGTTGACGCGCACCACCACCGAGTCGCCGGTGTCGGTATTGGTCACCAGCGCGAAGCTGGGCAGCGGCAAGGTCTTGTGCGCGGCGGTGAAGGCGTACATGTCGTAGACCTCCTTGTTGGAGGTCAACCGGCCGTGGAATTTGCTGCCGTAATACGAGGCGGTGCCGCGTTCGACATAGTCGCCGGGGTTGTCCATCACCACGTAGCGCTTGCCCAGCACTTCATACGGCGAGCGATTGCCCACCGCCGAGCGCGGCTCGTTGCTGACCAGCGGCTCGGGAATGCAGGCCACATTGGGCACATGATCCGGTGTGGTGTCCTTGACGCCGGGCTTGTACAGGCCGCCGGCGGTGTAGTCGCCACGCGTGGAGGGATCTTCTTTTGCGGCTGCGTACGGCGAGGTCGACGGGCATCCGGTGGCGACGTACGCCGCCCCCTTGCCTTCGACCTTGACGCCCTTGATCGCGCCACTCCCTGCGCTGCCCGAACTCTTCTTCGGTGCACTGCTACAGGCCGCCAGGCCGAGCATCAACGCCATCGGGATCAGCCACTTGGGGCCTGTCATGATTTTCATGCCGGGGGTAACTCCTTGCCGGCGATGGCCTCGGACAGCTGGAACACGGCCATCGCGTACATCTTGGAAATGTTGTATCGGGTGATCGCGTAGAAGTTCTGGAAGCCGAGCCAATATTGCTTGCCGTTGGCATCGTCCAGGCTGATCGGGGTGGCGGTACTGCCGGCCACCACCGGTGCGTTGGGGTGGTAGCCACGCGCGGACAGGTCGGCCAGCGTGTACACCGGCGACCAGTCGGTGGGATTGAATTCCTCGTGATCGGCAGCCAGCGTGGCCGGCACGGCGACCTGACCGCCGCGCACCCAGCCGCCCTTCTTGACGAAGTAGTTGGCGATCGAGGCGAACACGTCGTTGTAATCGGTGAACAGATTGCGCTTGCCATCCGCATCGCCATCGACGCCGAACTGGCGGTAGCTGGACGGCATGAACTGGCCCATGCCCATCGCGCCAGCGTAGCTGCCGATTAGGCTGGTGACATCGAGCTGCTCTTCCTTGCCGAGCGCGAACAGCTGGCCGAGTTCATCGCGAAAGAACAGCTCGCGACGCACTTCGCGTTCGAGCTTGGCCGGGTCGCCGCTGCGCGGATAGCGGAACGCCAGCGTGTACAGCGCATCCAGCACGCGGTACTTGCCGGCGTTGCTGCCATAGCTGGTTTCCACCCCGATGATGGCCACGATCACCTGCGCCGGCACGCCGGTGGCCGCTTCGACCTTGCTCAGTTCGGCGCGGTGCTCGGCCAGGAACTTGCGGCCGCCGTCGATCCGCGCCTGGGTGATGAACATCGGGCGGTATTCGTTCCAGGGCTTGACCCGCTCGGCCGGGCGCGACATCGCGGTGACGATCGCATCCTTGAATTGTGCCTGTGCCAGCACCGCTTCGATCTGGGCCGCGTCGATACCGTACTTGGCGGCGGTGTCGCGCACGAAGTTGGCACGGGCGATCTCGAACGGCACCGGGGTCAGGTCCACCGGCGGCAATGCGGGCGCTTCGGCGGCGGCACTGGCAGGTGCGACCGGCGTGCTCGGCGGCTTGGCCGGGGGCGCGCTGGCGGCCGGCGGCGGGGTCGGAGGACTGGGCTGGGTCGCGCAGGCGACAAGGCCGAGGGTGAGCAGGCAGGTCAGGGTGCGTCGAATCATCGGCCGAGAGTAACAGAGACCAGATGAACTTCTGGCAATAAGACCATGAAACGAAAGAGCTTTAGTGGGATTCCAGGCAATGCTGCAGCATTGACGGGCGCTCGCGGGACGCGCCACATGCGCGCGTACCGCACGAAAACGCTCTGCCGGCACGGATGCGCCCGCTGCGAAGAAGTCGGATGCCTGCGGTGAAGGCACGGCATGACGCGGGCTGTGAGCAAGGGCCAACGCGCGCGGGAGGTGGAGATCGCAGCGGCGAATCGCCCAGCGGCGGTGTACTGAATGTCGAAGGCCAGTGCTGGTGCCTCGCCGCCCGAACGTCGGTAACGCAGGGCGGCGTTCCGCCTCAACCCATCAGTGTCGATGCTCCAGACGACGCATCACTTTTCGGCGCTGCATCGCCTTGGAACGTAGAACCACCAAGATCAGGCGCGGCCGAGACTTCGGACGCGCCTGATCGATCACAGTGCCGGGAAACGCGGCGCAGTGGAGCAGGTCGGAATAGCCCCACTCAGTTGCACCGGGCCGGTAGTGACACCGGCGCCCTGCAACTGAGTCGCCGTCAGGTCACTGTTGACCAGCCCGATCCGGGCATTGCTGGCAGTGACGGCGGTGTTGCCTGTCGCAAGATTGGCCAGCACCAGATCCAGCGGCGTCTGCGCATCAAAGCCTTTCAGGATCCAGCCCTTGCCCTTGAGGCCGACATCGCCCGTGGTACGCAGGCCGTTGACGACAATCTCGCTGAAGCTGGGCTTGGTGCCGCTGCCGCCCGTCGAATAGAACGGGTTGATCACCAGCGGGCTGGTCACCCCGAACAGGCAGGTATTGCGATAGGTGATCAGGCTGACCGGCCCGCCCTTGGCGATGCTGGTCTTGATGCGCAGCCCGTTGTTGTCGGTACTGCGGTTGCCGGCATCGTCGGTGGCGGTGATGACGTTGTTATCGACCAGCACGTTGCTGACACCGGACATCACTTCGCTGCCGATCGAAATGCCGTGGGTGCCGTAGCAGCGATTGTCGCGCACGGTGATGTTGCCGGACCTGGAGGCGATGGTCTTGATCGCCACGCAATCGTCGCCGCCCATCACATCGTTGTCGATCAAGCTGGCGTTGACCACACTGTCCAGATCCAGACCATCGGTATTGGGGCTGGTGGCCGGCGATTTCACCCGCACGCCCCAGATGGTCAGGCCATCGACGATATGCGCGAAGAAATGGAAGTACGCCGCGTTGATCAGATTGACGTTGTAGAGGGTGAAGGTGTTGGAGTTCTGCACCTTGATCAGGTCCGGGCTGTTCTGCACCTGGCCTGCGTTCTTGGCGTTTTCGCCGAACTCCCACCAGGTGGTGCTCTTGCCGAGCATGGGCAGATCGCCGCGCCCATCGATGGTGCCCTGGCGTCCGCCGGTGCGCACACCCATCACGCCCGACTTGAGGCCCTTGACGCTGATCAACGGCAAACACCCACCGCTCTTCGAACCGGCAGTGCCGCAGCCGCTGCCGTAATCGGCCGGATTACGCGAGCCATACAGGGTGACGCCCTGATCGACGACCAAGGTGACGCCGGTGGGAATCGACAGCGGGCCAGTGAGGAACGCGTTGCCGGTGCCGGCTTTGAGCAGCACGCTGCCGTTCTTGCAGGCGGTGAGCGCGGCCTGGATGGCTTTGGTATCCGGCGGCGCACTTTCCGATGCAGCGTCGAACAGGCGCGCGCTCGGTGTGTGGCTGGCACTCAACGATTGGCAGGTGGCAGGAATCGCCGGCTCGGACACAGCGCGCGTATCGCCGGTTGCAAGAGTGATGGCGCCGGCTTGTGCGGCGAGCGTAAGACAGACACCGCCGACGGCGGCGGTTAGCAATTTCATGGAGAAGATCACCTGAAAGAGGAATGGCGCGTGCCTGCTGAAGCAACGCGACCCGGCCGCGACAAACTCAGCGGCGTGACGGACTCTACGGAGCAATCCCCGCGTATGCGCAAGGCAAGCGAACCCGGCACCGCGCGAACGAAGCGGCACCGCGCCGGGGTGTCGTCATTGCAACGCAGCGCGCAGAACGGTGCGCGATTTGCGAAGCGTCAGCTGCGTGACATGTGCGTGTCGCATGCGTGTGGCGCATGCGGCGCGCCGTGCTTAAAGCGAACAACAAAATCACTCGAACGCTGTAGCAATGGCGGCAACGTGTTAGCCACACGCACCTTGTTGACGCGTGCAGCGATGTCGGGACAGCAGTGACTCGCTCGTATCGAAAGGAGCTGCTCAGACCGCACCTCATCGACCAGCCGCGCAACGTGCACTGCTCGCAACCATGCACCGACCATCTCGACTGGTCCTTGCCCGCCCACCGCCGCGGGACCTTATGCGGCATGGATGCCGCAGAAGAGCTTACAGGGACGTACTTGCAGCGTGTCCCGCGGCGGTGGGCGGGCAAGGGCCCTGCAGCAAAGCCGCAGATCACCCGCTTTACAACTGATCCATCCGCACTGTCGAATCACTTCTAGACACTCAGAGCCGAGTCGTAGCGGTTTTTAGATGCAGCCAGAGGCTCAGGTCAAAAACGTAGTCGGTCGAGGGCGCAATGCCCTCACCACTTGGTGGTATGCGGGTGGGAACCAGAAAGCCGGCCGCGCCCATCTGTGGTGAGCGCAGTAGTCTTGCCAGCCGCCATTAGCGGCACAACCCGCCGACTCAATACCCATGCACAGGACGATGCGCCTTGACCGCCATCACCAGGCCCAGTCCGGCCAGCAACGACACCGCCGAGGTGCCGCCGTAACTCATCAGCGGCATCGGCACGCCGACCACCGGCAGCAGGCCGGAAATCATGCCGCCGTTGACCAGCACGTAGACGAAGAATGCCAGCCCGGTGGCACCAGCCATCAGCCGCGAATAGGTGTCGCGCGCTTGCGAGGCGATCCACAGGCAGCGGCCGATCACGATCAGATACAAGGTCAGCACGGTGGCCACGCCGATCCAGCCGAATTCTTCGCTGAGCACCGAAAACGCAAAGTCGGTGGTCTGCTCGGGAATGAAGTTCAGATGCGACTGCGAGCCGAGTCCCCAGCCCTTGCCGTCGAAGCCGCCGGAGCCGATCGCGATCTTGGATTGAATGATGTTCCAGCCGGCGCCGAGCGCATCGTTTTCCGGGTTGAGAAACATCATGATGCGGTCCTTCTGGTAGGGCCGCAGCAACCAGAACCAGGCCACCGGCGCGGCCGCCGAAACACCGCCCACGCCCACCGCCACCCACCACCACGGCAAGCCGGCCAGCAGCAGCACGAACACGCCGCTGGCGGCGATCAGCACGCCGGTGCCGAAGTCCGGCTGCAGCATGATCAGGGCAGTGGGCACGCCGATGATCATGCAGGTGACCAACACGGTGGAGATGCGCGGCGGCAGCGGCACCCGATGCAGATACCAGGCGGCCATCATCGGCAGGCTGATCTTCAACAACTCGGCCGGCTGCAGATAGAACAGTTTCAGATCCAGCCATTGGCGGCCGTACTTGCCGGTGCCCAGTGCGAACACCGCCAGCAGCGGCAGCATCGACAAGCCGTAGACCCACGGCGTCCAGGCGCGCAGGCGCAGCACCGACATGCGCGAAATGCCCCACATCGCGGCCAGACCGATAACGAAGCGCACGCCCTGCGCCATCACCAGATGATCGCCGTTGGCGGCGCCGCCGGCGCTCTTGAGCACCGACAGGCCGATCACCATCAGCGCGCCCAGCGCCAGACACAGCACCCAGTCCAGGCTGCGCGTAAAGCGCGCCACCATGTCCACCAGCCAGCGCAGGATGTCACTCAATGGTCGGTCTCCTGCACCGCGTCCGGCACATCGGGCACCACTGGCTGCGCCGGCGTATTGGGGTCCAATGCCACGGCGGTCTGGCCGATCACCACCGGCAACTCGTCCAGCGTAGCCGCAGCCGCATCGCCGGCCTGGCGCGCATCGGTGGCGCCGGCTTCGAACTGGTTGACGCCCACGGCGGTCATGCCGAGCTCGCTGTCCAGCGGCTCCAGGCCGGCGGGCATCTTGCCCAGTAGCCAGGCATCGAAAATCTTGCGTGCGATCGGCGCCGCCGAGCTGGTACCGAAGCCACCGCCCTCCACCGCCACCGCCACCGCGATGACCGGGTTGTCGGCCGGCGCGAAGCCGACGAACAGCCCGCGGTGACGTAGGTGCATCGGCAGGCTGCGCGGGTCCACCGCCGCCACGCCCCTGCGGCTCACCACCTGCGCGGTGCCGGTCTTGCCGGCCATCTGGTACGGCGCGCCAGGGGTGATCGCATAACCGGTGCCGCCGGGGCGCATGGTGTCCATCATGCCCTCGCGCACCACTTGCACATGCGCAGGATTCGGGCTGATCGGCTTGCCCGGCGGCTGGATCATCGGCTGCCACGGATGATCGAAGCCGGTGCGCTCTTCCAGCACCAGATGCGGGCGCTGCAACAGGCCGCTGGCGATCGCCGAGATGCCGCGCACCAGTTGCAACGGGGTCACCTTCCAGTCGCCCTGGCCGATGGCGATATTGACGGTGTCGCCGGGATACCAACGCTCCTTGCGGGTCTTGTACTTGTAGGCCGGCGACGGCAGGATGCCGCCGATTTCGCCGAGCAGATCCACCCCGGTGGGCGCGCCGAAACCGTACCCGCCCATGTACTGGTCGAAGCGCTCGATGCCCATGTCCACCGCGAGCCGGTAGTAATAGGTATTGACCGACTGGGCGATCGACTTGCGCAGATCGGTCCAGCCATGCCCACCACGGTGCGAGTCGCCCCAGCCGCGGCTGACGCCGGGCAGATAGAACATGCCGGTGGACAACACCCGGTCTTCCGGCCGGCGCAGTCCGCTATCCAGCCCGGCCAGCGCGATCAGCGGCTTGAGCGTGGAGCCCGGCGCCACCCCGCCCAGTACCAGCCGGTTGAACTGCGGCCGCGACGGGTTGTCGTTGAGCATGCGGAAGTCGGTGTGCGAGATGCCGTTGACGAACAGGTTGGGGTCGTAGCTGGGCAGGCTGACCATGCCCAGGATCTCGCCGGTGCGCGGGTCCATCGCGATCGCCGCGCCTTCGTGCTCGCCGAACGCGGCCACCATCGCGCGCTGCAGGTCGGCATCCACCGACAGCCGCAGGTCCGCGCCCGACTGCGGCGCGACCCGGCCGACGGTGCGGATCGCCCGGCCCTGCACGTTGGTTTCGACCTGTTCGTAGCCGACCTGGCCACGCAGATCCTGTTCGTAATAGCGCTCCAGCCCGGACTTGCCCATGTGGGTGAGCGCGGCATTGCCCTCGCCCAGCACCGCCAGGTCTTTCTCGTCGATGCGGCCGACATAACCGATGATGTGCGCGAACAACGGCCCGAACGGATAGCGCCGGGTCAGATACGGCTCCAGCTCTACCCCGGGGAAGCGCCAGCGCTCCACCGCAAAGCGCGCCATTTCCTCATCGCTCATGCGCAGCTTGAGGGTCACCGGCAGGAAGCTGCGACGCGCCTTGCGCTCGCGGTTGAAGCGCTCCAGATCCTCCGGCGCGATCGGAATCACCTTGCCCAGCGCGGCCAGCATGGCGGCCATGTCGGTGACCTTGTCCGGGGTCACGTCCAGGCGAAACGCCGGCACGTTTTCGGCCAGCAGCCGGCCGGTGCGGTCGTAGATCATGCCGCGCCCGGGCACCACCGGTTTGGGCTTGATGCGGTTGGCTTCCGAGCGGGTGGCGTAGACCTCGTGGTCGAGCACCTGCAGCTTGAAATACCAACCGCCCAGGCCGACCAGGCACACCACCACCATCACAAAGCCCAGCACCGCACGGCGGCGGAACTGCTCGGCCTCCGCATGCGGATTCTTGGGGTGACGGCGCCCGTGCATGGCCTACTTCTTGCTCCGCTTGCCCAGCCGCACCGCATCCAGCAACACGAATAGCGGCGGCCACAGCGCCATGCCCAGCAGCGGCGCCCACCAGTAGCTCCACGGCAGGGTCGGCTCGCCAATGGCCAGATGCACCGCCGAGGAGACGATGCGGTCGTTGAGTAGCAGCCCGCCGATCGCCAGCGCCTGCTGCGAGACCGGGAAGAAGCGCATCCGCGCGCGGAAGCGCTGCAGGATGAAGGTCATGATCACCAGCCGCAGCGCCTGCTCGCCGAGCAGCCCGCCGTATAGCAGATCGGCCAGCACCCCGGCCACGAAGGCGATGCCCAGCCCGACCCGGTCCGGCTCCTCGATCACCCAATACGCCAGCACCAGCGCCAGCCAGTACGGCCGCAGCGGCTGTACCACGATCGGCAGCGGCAGCAGGCCCAGCACCAGCGCAATGACGATGCTCGCCGGCAGGATCCAGGTGTTGCGCATGCGGGTCATTGGCCGGTCTCCTGCGGAGCCGGACGGGAATCGGGAGTCGGGAGTGGGGAATCGGTAGGAGCGGTATTCTGCGGCGGCGCACCGCTCGCACGGCCAGCCGGCGTCTGCGCGCCGCTACCATTCCCTGTTTCCGGCGCCCGCACGCCCTGCGGCGAAGCCGGACGGGAATCGGGAAGCGGGATGTTGGATGCGTTCGACGCGGGAGGGCGGGCCGGCGTTGTGGCCGGACGGACGGACGCTGGCGCGCGGGCCGGCTGCGCGCCGGGCGCGGCAGATGTCGGCGCGGACTGGGTGCGCGGCGCGCTGCCGGTGCCCGATGCCGCGGCGGTCGTCAGGCGTGCCGGATCAGTCGCCGCGTTGGAACCTCCGCCCGCCGGCGTGCGCGGTGTTGCGGTTACCGGCGCGCTCGCTGGCGCGCTGGCGGCAGCCGCCGCGACACCGTTGCCATTACCGTTGCCAGTCCCGTCTCCCGAATCCCCACTCCCGGCCCCCGGCACCACCCGCAGCGGTTTGCCGGCGCGCAGCAACAACACGTCGCGGCCGCGATCGAGCTTGGCCGCCGGGGTCAGTTCGCCAACTAGGAAGGCGTGGGTGTCGTCCGGATGCAGCTCGGAAACCTTGCCGACCGGGAAGCCGGCCGGGAAGCGGCCGCCCAGGCCGGAGGTGACGATTTCATCGCCCACCTGCACGCCAGCACTCAGCGGGATGTCGCGCAGTTCGAGCCGGTCGCCGCGGCCGTAGACGATCAGGCGCACGCCGTTGCGCGCCACGCTGACCGGCACCGCGTGGTCGGGGTCGGTGAGCAACAGCACGGTCGAATGCAGCGGCGTCACTTCGATCACCTGGCCCATCAGGCCGCCGGCATCGATCACCGCCTGGCCCATCAACACGCCATCGCGGCTGCCGGCATCCAGCAGCAGACGCTGACGGGTCGGGTCCAGGTCGATATCCAGGATCGGCGCCAGCTGCACGTCCAGGCCGCGGCGTTCGGCGACATTGAGCAGTTCGCGCAGCTGCGCATTGTCCAGCGCAGCGGTCTGCAGCCGGGTCAGGCGCGCGTTGGCCACCAGCAGCTGATTGCGCAGCGAGCGGGTTTCTTCCACCAGTTGCGCGTGGGTGGCGGCGTTGTCGCGCACCTGCGAGCCGATCCGCCCCGGCAACCCGGCCACGGCCCAGATCGGCTGGATCAGAAGGTTGGCCTGCAGACGCACCTGGCTCAGCCAGCTACCGCGGCTATCGAGCGCAATCAGCACGATCGCCAGCACCAGATAGACCAGCAGGCGCAGCGTGGAGGTGACTTCGCCCGGACGGGAGGCGACGGGAGGACCGGCGTAGGAGGGCACTGTCAGGGCCGGGAATGGGGAGTCGGGAATGGGGAATCGGAGAGCGCTGTGCTGCCCTCGGTGCGGCTGAAGCTAAAACTCAAATCGGCGGAACCGCGTAGCAACCGCGCAGGGCTGCAGGCAGGGAATGTTTTTACGATTCCCCAATCCCGATTCCCGATTCCCGTCCCCATCACTCCGGCGCGAAGAACTCGTTGCCGTGCATGTCCACCAGCTCCAGCGCGCGACCGCCACCACGCGCCACGCAGGTGAGCGGGTCGTCGGCCACCTGCACGTGCAGGCCGGTTTCTTCGGAGATCAGGCGGTCCAGGTCGCGCAGCAGCGCGCCGCCGCCGGTGAGCACGATGCCGCGCTCGGCGACGTCGGCACACAGTTCCGGCGGGGTCTGCTCCAGCGCCAGCTTCACCGCAGAGATGATGCCCGACAGCGGCTCATGCAGCGCTTCGAGCACTTCGTTGGAGTTGATCTTGATCATCTTCGGCACGCCCTCGGCGAGGTTGCGGCCGGAGATTTCCATCTCCTGCACCACGTCCTGCGGGTAGGCGCAGCCGATCTGCAACTTGATGCGCTCGGCAGTGGCTTCGCCGATCAGCATGCCGTGGTTACGGCGCACGTAGTTGGTGATCGACTCATCGAAACGGTCGCCGCCCACACGCACCGACTGCGAGTAGACGATGCCGTTGAGCGAGATGACCGCCACCTCGGTGGTGCCGCCGCCGATGTCGATGACCATCGAACCGCGCGCTTCGGTCACCGGCATGCCGGCGCCGATCGCTGCCGCCATCGGTTCTTCGATCAGATACACATCGCGCGCACCGGCCTCTTCGGCCGATTCCTTGATGGCGCGGCGCTCCACCTGGGTGGAGCCGGCCGGCACGCACACCAGCACGCGCGGGCTCGGACGCAGGAAGCGCGACTTGTGCACCTTCTTGATGAAGTGCTTCAGCATCGCCTCGGTGTAGGTGAAATCGGCGATGACGCCGTCTTTCATCGGGCGGATCGTGGTGATGTGACCGGGCGTGCGGCCGAGCATCTGCTTGGCTTCTGCACCGACGGCGGCCACCGAACGCGTACCGCCGATGGCGCGGTCCTGACGTACCGCCACCACCGATGGTTCGTTCAGCACGATGCCTTGTCCGCGCACGTAGATCAGCGTATTGGCCGTGCCCAGGTCGATGGACAGGTCGTTGGAGAACATGCCGCGGAGTTTCTTGAACATCGGGGGAGCCGTTCCTGAAAGAGTCGCGTGCCCTGCCGCCAGACTGGCGCAAAAGTGGGCAGAAAACGAAGTCCACTAGCCTAGCAATCCCCCCCGGTGCGGGCAAGGAAAAATCAGGCATTTCGGCCGGGTTTTCATGTGCCGGTCACGCCGAGGATGGCATGCGGTTGTGGCTCTGATCGGTCGCAGCCGTTACCCTTTGCGCCGCGGCGTTCGCGCCGCCCCGCTGCCATGCCCGGCAACTGGCGGGTATTTCCCTACGCAAAGGCCTGACTCGATGTCCGCACTGATCTGTGGTTCCCTCGCCTACGACACCATCATGGTGTTTCCGGACCAGTTCAAGAACCACATCCTGCCGGACAAGGTGCACATCCTGAATGTGTCGTTCCTGGTGCCGCGCATGCGCCGCGAGTTCGGCGGTTGCGCCGGCAATATCGCCTACAACCTGCATCTGCTGGGTGGCGCGCCGATTCCGATGGGCACGGTTGGGCAGGATTTCGGCCCGTATCGCGAACACTTCGAGGCGCTGGGCATCGACCTGTCGCGGGTGAAGATCATCGACGACCTGTTTACCCCGCAGGCCTTCATCACCACCGACCACGACAATAACCAGATCACCGCATTCCATCCGGGCGCGATGATGCGCAGCTACGAAAACCACGTGCGCGACGTGCCTGGGGTGACCCTGGGCCTGGTCGGCCCGGACGGGCGCGAAGGCATGATCCAGAATGCGGAAGAGTTCGCTGCCGCCGGTATCCCCTTCATCTTCGATCCCGGCCAGGCGATGCCGTTGTTCAACGGCCCGGAGCTGCGCCAGTTCATCGAGCAGGCCCAGTACGTGGTGGTCAACGACTACGAGTCCAACCTGTTGCAGGAACGCACCGGCTGGAACGAGCAGGACATCGTGTCGCGCGTGCAGGCCTACATCACCACGCAAGGCCCGAAGGGCGCGCTGGTGCATACGCCGGAAAAGACCTACGACATCCCCCCCGCACACGAGCGCCGCGTGGTCGACCCGACCGGCTGCGGCGACGCGTTCCGCGCCGGGCTGATCTACGGCATCGAGGGCGGCTACGACTGGCTGACGATCGGGCGGATGGGCAACCTGATGGGCGCGCTGAAGGTCGAACACCCCGGCACGCAGAATCAGCGCTTCGACTTTGCCGAGTTCAACGATCAGTTCAAGCAGCAGTTTGGTTACGCGCTCTGAGGCTGCTCAGATCAGCAGCGTAGAGTCCGCTTTACCCTTCTCCCATCGGGAGAAGGTGCCCCGCAGGGGCGGATGAGGGTACGAGGGAAGCCTCGCGCAGTTTGAACAGCACGAGGCTTCGCACCTACCCTCACCCCTCTCCCGCAGGAGAGGGGCTCGCCGGCCTCACTCGGTATTGAGCGGGCAACTACATACGGAACCTGCCATCGCTGGCCGTGGCACCAGCATCCGCTTCCTCTTCCGCAATGCAATTTGCTGCAACGCAATTTGCTGCAATGCAGTTTGAGCATCCGACCGATCTGTGCCTCTACTGACGCTTCGCGCTCATTGAGGAACGCTGGCCCATGTCCGAGCCAAGCGTTGTCGCCGCTACGTCCATTGCCCTGCCGGAGATCGAGCCGGATGTGCTCCGGCAGATCCGCCGGCTGCGCGACATTGCCCCGTTGGCCGCGCCACTGTCGCGCTCGTGGCGACGCTGCCTGGAAGAACACGCACTCCTGCCCGAGGCTGCGCCCGAGCCGCTGGTGCACGACGCGCTGCACGTGCGCGAGCGCCAGCAACGCCTGGGCGAGGTGTTGCGCATCGCCAAGGTGGAGATGGAAAACCTCTACGAGCAGATCGCCGGCAGCGGCTATGCGGTGATCTTTGCCGACGCCGAAGCGACCGTGCTGCACAGCGTGCACGACCCGACCCTGCTGCGCGAATTCCGCCAGGCCGGCCTGTTCTGCGGCGCCAGCTGGGCCGAGTGCCACCAGGGCACCAACGGTCTGGGCACCTGCGCGGCCGAGCGCACCGCAGTGAGCGTGCACCGCGGCGAACATTATCTGACCCGCCATCTGCCGCTGTCGTGCAGCGGGGCGCCGATCCTGGACCCGCATGGCGGCCTGCTGGCAGTGCTGGATGCTTCGACGCCCAATGCGCAGGACGGCAAGCAGATTCAGCGGCATACCGTGGCCCTGGTGAGCATGTCGGCGGCGCAGATCTCGCGCTCGCATTTTCTCAACCAGTTCGGCCACGCCTTCATCCTGCGCTTCCATAGCCGGCCGGAATTCGCAGGACTCTTGCACGAGGCATTGATCGCGATCGATACCGACGGCCGTGTGCTGGCGGTCAACGAGGCGGTGCTTGAGCAACTGGGCAAGATCGACCGCAGCCAGCTGGTGGGCCGCAACATCTCGCAGGTGATGCAGCTGGATTTCGACACCCTCGAGCACCGCGCCGGTAGCGATGCCGGCACCTTGTGGTCGATCCGCTGCGCCTGCCACGGGCGGCGTTTCTACGCACTGGTGCGCCCGCCACGTGCACGCCCTGCCCTGCCGGCGGTGGGCGGACCGGCGCAGCTGGCACCGGATACCGAGCTGCAGCCCGGTGAGCATGTGGGCTCGGATCCGCGCATGCGCCACAACCTGGCCAACGGGTTGAAGCTGGCGGCGCATCGCGTCTCGATCCTGCTGTGTGGCGATACCGGCACCGGCAAGGAAGAATTCGCAAAAGCGGTGCATCGTGGCTCGCCGTGGGCGAGCGGTGCATTCGTGGCGATCAATTGCGCGGCGATTCCCGAGGCCTTGATCGAAAGCGAATTGTTCGGCTATGCGCGCGGTGCGTTTACCGATGCCGCGCGCGAAGGCCGCCACGGCAAATTATTGCAGGCCAGCGGTGGCACGCTGTTTCTGGATGAAATCGGCGACATGCCCCTGCCGTTGCAGAGCCGCTTGCTGCGGGTGCTGGAAGAACAATGCGTCACCCCGCTAGGCAGCGAGCGCGCAGTGCCGCTGGAGCTGCACGTCATCAGCGCCAGCCACCGCGACCTGGCGCAGCGGGTGGCCGCCGGCGAGTTCCGCGAGGATCTGTATTACCGGCTCAATGGCGTGGTGCTGCATCTGCCGCCGCTACGCGAGCGCAGCGACAAGGCCGAGCTGATTCGCACCCTGCTGCGCGAAGAAAACAGCGAACACAGCGTGCGCATCAGCGAAGAAGCCATGCACAAATTGTTGAGCTACGCCTGGCCGGGCAATCTGCGCCAGTTGCGTAATGTGCTGCGCACGGCGGCAGTGTTGTGCAGCGATGGCGTGATCCGGCTACCGAATCTGCCGCAGGAAATCGTCGATGCCGGCAGCGCGCCATGTCTGGTCGATGGCCGCGCGGTGGCCGCCGACGATATGCCCGGCCGCGTCGCACTCGATCAGGCCGAGCGCCTGGTGCTGCAACAGCAACTCGAACGCCATCGCTGGAATGTCAGCCGCACCGCCGATGCCCTGGGCATCAGCCGCAATACGCTGTATCGCAAACTGCGCAAGCATGGGTTGGATACGGGCTGATTGGGGGCGGTGATTCGGGATTGGAAACTGGGGATTGGTAAAAGCCTAGGCAGCGTCTCTCAGCGCTGGTAATTGGAGCGATCAAAAAAATCCTTCTTCGCCGTCAGGCAGGCACTGCTGTTGCTCGGTGCGGCATGCGCCACGTACATGCCGTGACTGCGGAGCGGATGATCTGTGGCTTGGCTGCAGGGCCCTTGCCCGCCCACCATCGCAGGACACGCCGCAAGTATCTCCTTGTAGGACCTTACGCGGCATCCATGCCGCGTAAGGTCCTGCGACGGCGGGCGGGCAAGGCCCAGTCGAGAGTGTCGGTGTGCATGGTTTTCAGCAAAGCTACCGATCAACTCTCTGGTGCGGTGTCCTTATCGCTTGCGGGACCGTGTGGCGGCATGGATGCCGCCACCGAGCCCCCAGGGACGGGTTTACGGCGTGTCCCGCGAGCGGTAAAGGCACCGCACCCTCGGTGATGCGGGTTTGCTGCAGGGCCCTTGCCCGCTCACCATCGCAGGACACGCTGCGAGTACGTCCTTGTAAGCTCTTACGCGGCATCCATGCCGCGTAAGGTCCCGCGACGCTGGGCGGGCAAGGACCGGTCGAGATGGTCGGCGTGCATGGTTGCAAGCGATGTGCGTTGTTCGGATAACGCCGCGGCCGATCAGCCTCTCGGTGCAACCCGCGCAACAAGCAGTTTTCCACACGAGCACCGACTCACTCTCTGGTGCGGTGGCCTCGCCGATTGCGGGACCATGTGGCGGCATGGATGCCGCCACTGAGCCTCCAGGGATGGATTCACGGCGAGTCCCGCGAGCGGCGAGGACACCTCGCCCCCCCGACCAGCGCGGCTTGGGGATCATCCAGATGACGAGAAGGGCTTACGGCTTACGGCTTACGGCTTACGAATCCCTAATCACGAATCCCCAACCCCAGCCCCAGTCATAACGCCCAGCGCAAGCCGATCAGATACTGCCGCGGCACACCTGGCGCGAGAAAACGGGCCGGGCCGGTTTCCACTGGTGCATCCTGCGGGCGCGCCAGTTCGCCATCGGGGAAGACATCTTCTGCCACGGCCGCGTATGTCGCATAGCGGCGGTTGAAGACGTTGTCGACGCGGGCAAACAGCGATAGCCGCTCGCCGAGTTGCCAACGTGCCTGCAGGTCCACCAGCGCGTAGCCAGCGGTGCCGATGTCGATGCGCTCGGGTGCGGGTTCGCCGTCTTCAGCGTTGTCGACCTGGCCGTCTTCGTTGCCGCTGGCCACGCGCCCGGACACCGCACGCACACCGGCACCCAAGGTCAACGCATCGCGCTGCCATTCCACGCCGAGCTTGAGGTTGTGGCGCGGCAATGCGGCGATACGCAAGCCTGGCCGCAAGACGATCACGCGCTCGCCGGAAAGCAGTTCGCCATCGCTGCGATAGGTCGCGTCCAGAAAGCTGTAGCCGGCCGACCACTGCCAATCGCCGCTGCGCAGGCGCAGCGACAGATCGGCGCCTTGATACCGGGTGCGGCCCACATTGTCGAAGTAACCCAGCTGTGTGTCCGGCGCGCGCAAGAACAAGATGTCGTCGCGATTGTCGGCGCGATACACCGACACCGTGGCATTGGTGTTGGCCGACGGCGCCCAGCGTGCGCCGAGTTCATAGGTGCGCGAAATGATCTGCTCAAGGCGCGGGTCGGCTTGCAGGCCGGTCGGCAAGCGGCATGGCTGGGTGGGATCGGCGCAGCCCAATTCGATCGCGGTTGGCGCTCGGCTGTTCTGGGCGACCGAGCCGTATACGGTCAGCCCGGAATCGAGCCGATGGGTCAACCCCAACGAGGGATTGGCCTTGGCATAGACGAAGCGCTCGCGTGGGCGGTCGCCGTCTTCGGCGGTGGAAAGAATGTTGTCCACCACCACGTGATTCCAGCGCACGGCGGCAGTGAGATGGGTGGCATCGTCCAGCGCCCAGGTGTCGGCGACGAACACGCCCAGCGTTTTGGTGCTGCCGCGCACGCCGGAAAAAAACGCGCGCTCGGCATCCGGATCGGCGGCGACCGAGCGGTCTGGCTGTACCCAACCCTCGCGCGCGAATTGCTGATACCGCACATGACCGCGATCGAAAGTGACCCCGGTGCTGAGCGCATGCGCACCCCATTGCTTGCTCAGGTTGAGCGCAAGCCCCTGCGCTTCCTGGCGCATCTGGGTGGTATTGAGCGCGCCGGTGGGCAACGCATCTGCGTCGGCGCGTGCCACATCGCAATCGGCATCCAGCGCGTTGCCGCCTGCGTCGTAACCGGAGGCGCATTCTTCGACGAATTCTTCGTAGTCTTCGCCGATATCGCCATTGACGGTGTCGCGGCGGCCCACGCGCGAATAGGCCAATGCATGCAGTGCGGTGTCCGCATCGAATCGGTGGTCCAGTTGCGCGGTAAACAACGTATTGCGATTACGCGTGAGATCGGGCGAGGTGTACACCGAGCGGCGGTCGGCGCGATACAGGCCGGGCTCGGGGCCATCGTCGGTGTAGCGGGTATCCGGTAGCAAGCCATTACCGATCAAACGGCTGCGCCCGTGCAGCACCGACAGGCTCCAATCGGTCTGCTCGCCTTGCTTGCCGACCTTGCCGAACAGCGTGCCAAGGCGGCCTTCGGAGGCATCGCGCCAGCCGTTTTCGTCGAAGCCGGTGACCGCGACAAAGCCATGCCAGCCGTCCTGACTGGCGAGGCCGTAACTGGCGTCCAAGCGTTTGCGCGCGCCACTGCCGATGCTTACCTCGCCCTGCAATCCAGGCGCGGTCAAACCCGAGGCGGTGGACAGCACCACCGCGCCACCGAGCGTGTTCGGCCCGAACAAGGGATTGGAGCCGGGCATCAAGGTCACCGCGTTGATTGCCGACTCGGGCAGCATGTCCCAGCTGACGATGTCGGCGAACGGTTCGTTGAAGCGCACGCCATCCAGATACACCGACACGCCTTGCGAGGCGCCCGGCAACGCGGACGCGCGAAAGCCGTGAAAGGTGAGATCGTTCTGGAACGGACTGCCTTGCACATCGTTGCCATCCACACCGACAAAGCGCCGCTGCAGCAGATCGCTGAGGTTGTTGCTGCGCCCGCGCGACAATTCGCCATTGGTGGCCGATTGCACCATGTATGGCAACTGCGCTGCATCGATGGTGGTGCCCGGAATCGGCGTGGCGGTGACCTCGATACGGTCCAGCCAGGTCACCTGCGGCGCGTCTGCCGCCACTGCCAACGCGCTGCTGGCGAGCAAGGCGCTCGCACAAGCGCCTGCAAGTGCATGTTGGTGCAGCGTTGCTGCCTTGCGTGTGGCTGATGCCATCTGAGTCTCCCTCAATAGAGCACGATCGATTTGATGCCGCGCGCCGCACGCAGATCTGCCAGCGCTTGATTGATGTCGTCCAACGCCAGGGTGCGCGTGATCAACGGCGCCAGCTGGATGTCGCCTTGCAGATAGCGCTCGACGTAGCCGGGCAACTCGCTGCGCCCTTTCACTCCGCCGAACGCGCTGCCGCGCCACACCCGCCCGGTCACCAGTTGAAACGGGCGCGTGCTGATTTCCTGCGCATCGTCGGCCACACCGAGAATGACGCTTTCGCCCCAGCCCTTGTGGCAGCACTCCAGTGCCGCGCGCATCGCGCCGACATCGCCGACGCATTCGAAACTGTGGTCGGCGCCGCCATCGGTGAGGTCCACGATCACCTGCTGGATCGGTGCACCGTAGTCGCGGGGATCCAGGCAATCGGTGGCGCCCAGGGTACGTGCCAGCGCGAATTTGGCTGGATCGATATCCACCGCAATGATGCGTCCGGCCTGCGCCAGTACCGCGCCCTGCACGACCGACAGCCCAATCCCGCCCAGCCCGAATACCGCCACGCAATCGCCGGGCCGCACGTGGGTGCTGTTGAGCACCGCCCCCACCCCGGTGGTGACGGTGCAGCCGAGCAGGCAGACCTGATCCAGCGGTGCATCGCGATGGATGCGCGCGACCGCGATTTCAGGCAACACGGTGTATTCGGAAAACGTGCTGGTGCCCATGTGATGCAGGATCGGCCGCCCGTTCAACGAAAAGCGGCTGCTGCCATCGGGCATCAAACCGCGCTCCTGGCTGCTGCGAATCGCCTGGCACAGGTTGGTGCGGCCGGAGCGACAGAACTTGCACACGCCGCATTCGGGCATGTACAGCGGGATGACGTGATCGCCGGGGCGGACGCTGGTGACGCCGATGCCCACGTCTTCGACGATGCCGGCGCCCTCCTGCCCCAGGATCACCGGAAAGCTGCTGGCGTGCCCGTGCGCCAACGCATGCGCATCGCCATGGCAGATACCGGTGGCGACCAGGCGCACCAGCACCTCGCCGGGCCGCGGCGGCTGCAGGTCCACCTCTTCGATGGTCAGCGGCTGGTGCGGACCCCATGCCACCGCAGCGCGTGTCTTCATCCGGCCTCCCTGGCGCGCGTCGGCATGGCCGCCGCTCAGCGCGCGATCACCACGCCCCACGGCAATTCGCCGACGGGGATCTGTTTGATCTGTTGCAACGTCGCCGTGTCGATCACGCTCACCGTGTTTGAGCGCCCGTTGGCGACATACAGTTTGTCGCCGGCCGGTGTCAGCGCCGGATTCCAGGGCCGCAGCCCCACTGCAATTTCGGCCAGACTGCGCGCGCTTTTGGTGTCGATCACGCTCACCGTGCCGGCACCGCCATTGGACGCGTACAAGCGCGCGCCATCGGCCGACAACGCCACCCCCGCCGTGCGCACACCGGCCGGCAGACTGGCGCGGCGTTGACGGGTTTGCAGGTCGATCACGTCCACCACGTTGGCGGTTTCCTGCGCGATGTACACGCTATGCCCATCCGGTGCGAACGCCATGCCGCGTGGATGACCGCTGGTGGCGACAACGCCGCGCGATTGATGGGTGGCCAGCTCGATCATGTCCATGTCGTTGGAGCCTTCGTTACTGGTAAGCAACCACTGCCCGTCCGGCGTGTAGGCGCAATGCTCCGGCGCCTGCCCGCGCGTGGCGATCACCTGCTGCACCTTGAACTGCGCGGCATCGATCAACATCACCTGGTTCTGCCCTTCCACGCACACCGCGAACTGTTTGCCGTCCGGCGACAAGGCGATGCCTTCGGCGTTCTCGCCGATCTCCACGCTGCGCAGCACCGCGTCTTTTTCGGTATCGAGTTCGATCAGCCGATGATGCTCGGCATCGATCAGATACAGATGCCCCTGCGGGCCCGGCAACAGCTGCTGCAGACGCTTGCCCAGTTGCCCTTGTGCACTGAGCGTGCGCACCACCGTATCGGTGTGCGTGTCGATCACCGACACCGTCCCGCTACGTTGATTGGGCACATACGCAAACACCGGGGGCGTTGATGGCGCCGATGTTGCTGCAGGGGCTGCGGGATCTGCAGGACTCGCAGCAGCCGTGGCCGACGCCGGTGCAGCGTGCGACGCTGGCGCAGCAGCGTCGCGCTGGCAGCCCGCCAGTGCCAGCAGTGCGCCCAGCACGCCTGTTGCACAGATGCGCTGCCAGCTGTTTGCCGCTGGCCTCATTGCGCCTTGCCTGCGGTCTTGTTGATCGAGTGAATGAAGGCCAGCAGTTTCTCGGTGTCGCCCGGCTTGAGCACCGGCGCGAACGGCGGCATCTGCCCGACCACTTTTTCATGCCCGATGCGGGTCTTGCCGTGGGTGATCATCGCCGCGGTGCCTTCGCTGATCAACGTACGCAAGGTGTCGTCGTCGCTGCCATACACCCAGATATCGTTGGTCAGCGGCGGGCACATGCCACCGCCGCCAGTACCGCCGTGACACGCATTACAACCGGCCGAAAAATAGATCTTCTTGCCTTCGGCGATCAGTTCGGGCGTGACCTTGACCTCGGGTCCCTTGGGAATCGGCACAACCGCTGCCGGCGGCGCCGGTGGCGTGGCTGGATCCGGCGCGGGCCCGGCAGCGGGGTTGGGCACCGCTGCCGTGGTCGCCGCTGGCGAAGCCGCCGCGTTGGCGGCAGCGGGCGGCGGCGCAGTGGCCGCCGCCGGAGCGGCCGCGTCGGATGCAGGCGCTGACGGCGGCGCCTCCTTGCCGCATGCGGCCAATACAACGCTGAGCATCACCGCGCACAGCGGTGCGCGCATGGAACGATCGAAACAACCCACAGTGGACTTGCGCATGAACGAACCTTTCTGATCGGAGGGAACACCGCGCACCCCGTGCACGCGGCAGGTGACACGGTCATTGCCGCGACGGACGCTTGGCCTGTGTGAGCAGCGTGGCCAGTGCGGTGTCGCCGCGCGCCTGCGCCAATGCGGCAGCGGTCTTGCCATCGCGATTACGTGCGGAAGGATCGGCACCGGCCGCCAACAAGCGCTTGGCCACGGCTTCGCGCCCGGCCGCTGCGGCCAGCATCAATGCGGTGACGCCGGCCTGATTGGCATGGCCGACCTCGGCTCCGCGTGCCAGCACCGCATCCAGAATCGCCGGGTCGTCGCGCGCGACCGCAAACATCACCGGCGTGAATCCGGTGGGATTGGCACGCCGCACATTCGCACCGGCTTTCAGCAATGCCTGCACCACGCCGACATCGGCGTAGGACACCGCCAGGTCCAGCGCGCTCCAGCCATCGCTGGAGACGGTGTCCACCGGCGCACGCTTGCCGACCAGCTTGACCACGCTGTCGGCATCGTTGGCCCAGGCCGCCTTCATCAGCGCGGTCCAGCCACTGGCATCGCGCGCATCCAGGCGTGCACCGGCATCCAATAGCAGGCTTACCAGATCCGGCTCCTGATTGCGGATGGCCTGATGCAGCGGCGGCTCGCCCAGCAGGTTGGGATGATTGGCATCGGCGCCATGCCGCAACAACCACGCCACACGCAGCGCATCGCCGGCATCCAGCGCATGCGCCAGTTCCTGGTTCGGGTCGGCGCCATCGGCAATGCGCAATTGCAGCTGCGCCAGTTCCTGCGACGACGCGGCCGGACTCGGCGCTTTGGTCGCCAGCGTCGGTACCGCATACGGCCCGTGCGATGCCAGATCGCCTGCCACGACGCAGTCGCTGCAACGCACCAGCGGCACGTGATAGCTGCGCAGGATCTCGGCGATCTTTACCGCACTCTGTTGCAGGGCTGTGTTCAACGCATCGCGCAGGTCCGCGTTCTTGCGCGACACCGCCCAGGCCATCGAATACTCCAGCACCGCATCGTCGATGGTGTTGAGCGGCACCACACCCAGGCCGCTACATTGCGCGTAATAACCGGCCACCGGGCCCCAGGATTCGGCCGCATCCAGTTCATTGGCGGCGACGCGTTCGACCAGCTTGCCGGGATGTTCTTCCGGCGCGGTGGCCGAGTCGTAAAACAGATACTGCACATCGCCGCTGATGCCGTGCTCGTACAAGGCCTGGCGTGCGGGCGAACTCTGGAACACGCCCAGCCGCAGTTTTTTCAGTGCCGGGTCATCCAGCGAGGCCGGCACCAGAGTCAACCCTTTGCGCATCACCAACACATACGCCGAGCGATACAGCGGCTGCGTGGTCAGGCCCTGCTCGAAATCGCTGTTGAGATCCATCAACACATCGCAGCGGCCGGCATTGATCGTGCTGCGGGCCAGCCCACGTTGGTAATAGGTGCGCCACTCGTATTCCAGACGCCGGCCCATGGCATCAGCCACGACCTGCGCAATCTTGTTCTGGAAGCCCTCTCCGGCCTTGTTGGACAGCGGCATGTTGCCGGGGTCGGCGCATACCCGCAGCACGTGCGGGTCGGGCGCAGGCGGCGGCATGGAGGCCGCTGCCGCCGATGCGGCCGTGGTTACCGTTGAAGATGGCGCCGCCGCAGTAACAGTGGGCGCAGCATCGGAAGAAGAAGCGCGAGCCGTCGGTGAGGACGGCTCGCGTGTGCAGCCTGCGGCGACGAGTCCGAGGCTGCAAAGCACCAGCAGCTGATACAGCTGCCGGTGCATGCCACGCGCGCCGGCAGCGAACCGCCGGTGCGCGCTTGCAACGCCTTGCCTGGATCTCATCGTGCCGTCTTCGCTGCGGCGTTGGCGGTGCCGCCGCCTGCGGCCGCGGTGGCGGTGGCACTGGCGGTCACGGTCTTGCCGGCGCCATCGATCCGGAACGTATGCACCATGCCGCCGAGCGGGATCTTGTCGAAGCCGGCACCGAATGCCAGACCGGCTGCGCCCAGCGCGCCATACGGATCAGCCGGATCCAGACCCGCAGCGACCGGCAAGCCGATCCAGCCGCCGATGCCGGAGAACACCGCCACGTACTGGTGCCCATTGGCCTTGTAGGCGATCGGGTTGCCGATGATGCCGGAGGGCAGCTTCATCTCCCACAGCTTCTTGCCGGTGTCCTTGTCCACCGCACGGAACCAGCCATCCAGCGTGCCGTAGAACACCAGCCCGCCATCGGTGACCAGGGTGCCGCTCCACACCGGGAACTTCTCCTTGATCTCCCACTTGGACTTGCCTTCCACCACATCGAACGCCTTGACGATGCCCAGTGCACCCGGCTCGTTGGGCTTCATCATCACGTTGGCGAACACGTACGGCAGACCCATCATGGTGTTGCCGCGTTCCTGCGGTTCCAGCTCCATGTGCCAGTTGTTGGTACCGCAGAAGAACACTGCCGAATTGGCCGGATCCACCGAGCACGGCTGCTGGTCCTTACCACCCATGGCCGAGGGGAACGCCTGCACTTTCTTGCCGCGTTCCAGCGGCGAATGCGCGGCCACCTTGACCGGGCGGCCGGTCTTCATGTCGATGCGTTCGGCCCAGTTGGCCGGCACGAACTTGTGCGCGCGCAGCAAGGTGCCGTCGCGACGATCGAGCACGTAGGCAAAGCCGTTACGATCGAACTGCACCACGGACGGAACTTCCTTGCCGTCGATGGTCAGATCGACCAGGATCGGCTCGTTGATGCCGTCGTAATCCCACTGGTCGAACGGGGTCTTCTGATAACCCCACACCGCTTCGCCGGTATCGATCTTGCGGGCGAACAAGGTCATCGACCACTTGTTGTCATGCTCGCCGTTGTTGCATTCCTCATGCGAGGTCTTGCCGCAGCGATACGACGGGCTCCACAGGCCGGGATTGCCGGTGCCGTAATAGAGCAGCTTCAACTTCGGGTCGTAGCTGTACCAGCCCCAGGCCGCGCCGCCGCCACGCTTCCATTCGTCGTTGGGAAAGGTCTTGACGCCCAGGTCACCGAGCTGGCCATGCTGCGGGTTCGCCTTGTTGAAATCCGCACCCAGGCAGATCGATTTGTCGGTGCCGGCCGCATCGCAGGACCACACCTGCTTGCCATCGGCCAGGCTGTAGGCCGCCACGCGCCCGAGCACGCCGAACTCGTTGCCGCTGATGCCGGCGATCACTTTGCCGTCGGCAATGATCGGCGCCATGGTGATGGTTTCGCCCTTGTCCGGATGCCCGAGTTTCTGCTTCCAGACTTCCTTGCCGGTCTTGGCATCGAGTGCGATCACATCGCCGCTCAGGCTGCCGAACACCAGCTTGCCATCGGCATAGGAGGCGCCGCGGTTGACCGTATCGCAGCACGCCACCGCCACCGAGCGCTCGTCCTGTTGCGGGGTGTATTTCCACAACACCTTGCCACCGTCGTCCTGTGCCGCCAGGTCGATGGCGAACACGTTGTTCGGGTAGGCACTGACCATGTACATGATGCTGCCGATCACCAGCGGCTGGCCCTCATGGCCGCGCGTGGCATCGGTCTTCATCTCCCACGACATCTTGAGATTCTTGACGTTGTCGCGATTGATCTCGGCCAGCGGGCTATGCCGGGTAAGTGCGAAGTCGCGCCCGATGCCGCCCCAGTTATCCGGGTTGCTGGCATTGGTGGTGAATTCGCCATCGGTGTCGACCACGGCGGCGGCCGGCGGCGCGGCAGCAGGTGCAGCGGCCGGTGCGGGCGCGACGGTGTCGGTGGCGGCGTCCTTTTTACAGCCGGACAGCGCAGCGCTCAGCGCAAGCATCAGCAGCGCACCGCTGCGAATGCTGCGACAGGAAGATTGGTGCATATGCGTCTACCCCTTCGATTGAACAACCAGTCGGTTGAAACATCCCGCGGCGCAGGCACTGTCGCAGCCAATTGCGTCGCAGACGTCGGAAACGTCGAAGGTGTTAGAGCAAACGGCATGCCAGCATGCTGGTGCGATGCACCATGTCGGGGCAGCGGGGCTTTGCTGTGATGGCGATCGCTTGAGCGACAGGCACTGTCACGGTTTTGGCACAGTTTGCGCCGGGCGTGCTGTTACATCTGTGGTGCAGATGGTTTGATTTTGACCCACGTCCCAACGCACGGCAGGTAAGTCAGACCCCGCTTTTCCTYCAACCACCGACAACAACCGGTGGYGCTTGCGCGCGTACCGGCGTGGGACCTTACGCGGCATGGATGCCGCGTAAGCGCCTACAAGGACGTACTTGCGGCGTGTCCCACGCCGGTACGCGCGCAAGTGCCCTCAGCGGCCCAAAGCATTCGCGCAAAACGGGCAGAGGTCGTGAGCGCGGTGTGCCTGTGCGCGGCGCCGCATCCGGGAGCGGGACACGCCGTGAATCCGTCCGTGGAGGCTCGGTGGCGGCATCCATGCCGCCACACGGTCCCGCACCCGGATACGACACCACGCTCCCACTGTTCGCGCCTGCTGGTCGGCAAGCACTGCAGGTCGATGCCATGCATTTGGACTTACGCATTCAACGTCGTCGGCATCGATATTTTCGTGGCCGAGGATCACTGTTAGTCAGGTGGACGTTTGATGTTGCGCGATAACGTCCCTGGGAACTTTCATGCGCCGTGTGGCGCGAGTCACTTTCTCTTCTTGCCGGCATTGTCTCGAATAAATCAGGCAACCTCACAGCGAGACGGATTGAATAGTCATCCAAAGACAGCGCGGCGAGCTCTGCATCGCAATCAACCCATCCGCACTGCTCGCCTACTTGCCAGACACCACGCCAGCCTTCCACCGCATCAGCAACTGCCTGCAATCCTGCAAACGCCAGTCGGCAAAGCCGGGCCAGGGGTCACCCGGCGTGTTGACCAGCACGGTGCAAGCGCCAACGGCACGACCGCAGGCCAGGTCGTTGTGGTGGTCGCCGACCATCACCAGTGCAGCGCCATTCACCGACCAGCGTCGTTCGAAATATTGCAGGCCATCGGGTGCAGGTTTGGGTGCGGCTTCGTCGCGGCCGACGATGTCGTCCCACGCAAAGGCATCGCCCAGACCAATCGCCTGCAATGTCACCTGCGCCAGTTCTCGCGCGTTGCGGGTGAGCATGCCGAGTCGGTATCCGGCTGCCTGCAATGCACGCACCAATTCCACTGCACCTGGCGCGGGCCGCGCGGTCTGTGCGAGTTCACGCTCGTGCTCGAGCAACCACGCGTGTTTGGCCGCAGCCTGGTCGGCAGGTAGCGATGCCAGGTGATGCAGGATGTCGGCCTCGGGCGGGATGTCCAGCGCGCGTCGAATCAACACGAAATCGTGCACGGCTTCGGTCAGCGTGCCGTCCATGTCGAACACCCAGTGGCGGTACCCGGACAACGCGGGAGATGCGGGTGTGATGGTCATGCCGTCCATTCGTGCATACGTGCGAAAACGTGAGAGTGGTGGTGAACGCAACACGGCAAGCAGTCGTCAGGCGACTGCGCACCCTGCGCAATCACCGCAATAGAGACGCGGCACATGCCGATGCAGTGCACCGACTAAACCTCTGTTTGCCGCGCAGTCGGTGGTTGCGTCTATTTCCAACCCGGCATCTGCGTGGTATCCAGCCCGCCCACTTCGAACTCGGCGGTGCGCGTGCCGCCTGCTTTCACCGGGAACGCGATGCTGATGCGCTTGGCATTGCGTACCACTTTCCACAGCGCCTTGTCGTCATCGATAAACATCGCGATCGCTTCGTCGGTATCCGGGCGATGCGCGGCCATCGGGCGAGCGGCGCCACCGTCGACCGAGACCTGCACCTTGCAGCCGCTGTAGCAGTTGAAGTCGCCGGCCTTGAGCACCAGATAGCTGTGGCGCTTCCACTGCGGGTGATCGCGGAACACCAGGCTCACCGGTTTCGGGCCGCTGCCGTCCACATCCACGCGTTCCTTGGCATCGATCATCGCCGAGCGCTGCGTGCCGCCCTTGGCCGGCACCTGCGAGTACTGCCATAGCGCCTGCATGCGACGCAGTTCGCGCGCCTGCTCGCCCTTGGCCTTGATGTCGGCGTAACCGGGTTCGATGCGTGTGGCCGCAGCGGTGCCGGCGTAGCCTTCCAGCAACGCGGCGCCATGCGCGCGTGCCATGTCCCAATTCTGCGCTTTCACCGCCTCGTCGTATTGCTTGGCGAGTGCATCGGCCTCGCTTTCCTTGACCTGCGCCTGTGCGGTTTCCTGCGCCTGACGTTGCGCCTCGCGGTCGGTACAGCCGCTCACTACAGCGACGCACAAGGCCGCGCTCAGCAGATACTTCATCGTGGACTCCGGAAGGCATGAAAAGCAGCGGCAACGATACCAGCCCGCCCGCTGTCCCCGCGATCAAGCGGCCGGAGACCGTAGGAGCGCACCTGGGCGCGATGGGGCATTCCCGGTGGAGCCACATCGCGCCCAGGTGCGCTCCTACAGCGGCGATTGCAAGGCACGATCCCAGCTGCACGCTACAGCGACAAAAACGGCGCGATTGCAGGGCAAGGTGCCGCCTGCACGATGCAGCGATGGAAGCGGCGGGAGGGCGTCTGCAACGCCCTCCCCCTGCCATTACGGCTGCTTGGGGGGTGCTGCCTTGGCCTTGGCGATCATCTCGGCCACCGATGCAGTGGTGATCGGGTGATAGCTGGGCTTGGCTTTTTCGAAGGCCTGTTCGGCAAAAGCGATGCCGTCCGGGGTCTTCAACAACTCGGCGTAGATCGGCAGCACCAGCTTGCGGCGGCCGACGCGCTCGATGAACTCGCCGGCAGCGGCGCGCGCATCGGTGTAACCGCTGCGGATCGCCAGCGGATACCAGCGCATGGCGATTTCGCCGTTCGGGGTGCCCGTGAAGTGATAGGCATCATCCAGCTGCTTGAGTTGTTCGGGCTTCAAAGTCGCGCCCATGCCGCTGAGGAAATGCACCCACTCCTGCGTGCCCCATTCGCCGGTGACCTGCTTGTTGGGCAGCGTGCCGCTACCGCTCCAGGCGATACGTGCGGTGTCCACGATCGAGAAGCTGCGCGAGCGTGCCTTGGCGGCGAAGGCCGGGATGCCCGGCTGCTTCAACCACGCATCCACTTCGGCCGCGCTGACCGTGTTTGGATGCTTGTCCAGCAGGTTCTTGTTGAGGTACTCGACGAACTGGTCTGTGGTGGCGCTCTGGAACGCATGATCGTCGAACCAGCCGCGCAGGAACGGGTCGAATACCTCCCGCCCGAAGCGCTGCTCCAGGAACTGCAGGAACCACGCGCCCTTGACGTAGGCCACCTGGCTCAAGGCTTCGTCGGGGTCGCGCTCGGCCAGCGGCGGCAGTGCCAGCGCCTGGTCGGCCGGCGCCATGTCCTTCACTTCGGCCAGCAGATCGCCCTGGTCGATCTCGCGCTCCATCTCGGCCATCTCCGCGCCATACAGCGCCTCGGTGATGCGCGCCTGCACGTAGGTGGTGAAGCCTTCGTTGAGCCAGATGTCCTTCCAACTGGCATTGGTCACCAGGTTGCCCGACCAGCTATGCGCCAGTTCGTGCGCGACCAGCGAGACCAGCGACTTGTCGCCGACGATCACGGTGGGCGTGGCGAAGGTCAGGCGCGGATTTTCCATGCCACCGAACGGGAACGACGGCGGCAGCACCAGCATGTCGTAACGGCCCCAGCGATACGGGCCATAGAGTTTTTCGGCGGCACCGATCATCTTTTCGGTGTCTTCGAATTCCTTGGCGGCCTTGTCGGCCATGGCCGGCTCGGCCCACACGCCCGAGCGCGCGGAAATCGGCTTGAACACCACATCGCCGGCGGCGATCGCCAGCAGATACGAGGGGATCGGCTCAGGCATCTTGAAGCTGTAATCGCCGTCGCGCGCGGCCTTGGGGTCGTTGTCGGCGCTCATCAGCACCATCACGTCCGGGCGCGAGGTCACATGCGCGCTATAGGTGAAGCGCACGCTCGGAGTGTCCTGCAACGGCACCCAGCTGCGCGCGTGGATCGCCTGCGACTGGCTGAACATGAAAGGCAGTTGCTTGCCTTCGGTCATCGACGGCTCCAGCCACTGCAGGCCCGAGGCGGTCGGTGCGGTGTGATACGTGATCACGATCTTGGACGGCTGAGTCGGCGTCTCGATGGTGAGCTTGCTGCCGAAGGTCTTGTCGGCCGGCGCCAGCGCGAACTGCAGCGGCGCCAGCGCGCCCTTGCCATCGTCGGCCTGCACTTGCGCAATGCTCAGCTCACGCGTGTCCAGCACCAGCTGCTTGGCGGCCTTGTCCTTCCACTCCAGCGTGTAGGTCGCCGTGCCGCCGATCTGCTTGCTGTCGAAATCCAGCTTCAGGTCCAGCGCCAGATCCTTGATGACCACCAGCTGCGGCTGGGCATAGGAACTTTCGTCGTGGTTGCGGGCGTCTGCTTTCACGGGGACCTTGGCAGTGGCGGCCGGCGTGGCGTTGGTGGACGCCGGCGGCGTGGACTCATTGGAACAGCCGGCCAGCGCGATGGACACGGCCAGGGACAGCGACAGGAACGGGAAGCGCATCGACGGCACCGCAGCGAGGGAATTGGCCATTTTAGCGCTCCGGGCCGCCGCCTGCCCGTGCGGCGGCTTGCCGAACATGACTGGAGCGATCAGTGGATGGGATGACTGCGCGGGCTGTCGTGCCCATCGCGCACCAGACGCCGGCCGCCGGAGAACTTGGCGCGGTACATCGCCGCATCCGCGCGCCGATACAGCTCGGTGGCATCCAAGCCGTGCTCGCACACCGCACTGCCGGCGCTCACATGCAGCGGCGCTTCGTCGGCATCGTCGCGTTCGAGCATCGACAGCCACTGATTGAGCTTGAGCGTGGCCTCGTCTTCGCTGGCGTGCACGCCAATCAGGAATTCATCGCCGCCCCAGCGCCCGACCCAGTCCTGCGCGCCCAGCCAGCCGTACGCCGATTCCACCAGCCGCACCAGCACGCGGTCGCCGGCCAGATGCCCGAAACGATCGTTGATCGTCTTGAGATTGTCCATGTCCAGCACGAACAGCACGAACGGCCAGCCTTCGCGCTGCGCGGCGGTGACCGAATCGCGCATCGCCTGCTCGCAACCGCGTCGATTCAAGGCTTCGGTGAGCGGGTCGAACAAAGCATGCTTCTTGAGATCGCGCATGCCCGCATCGATGCCGCGCAAGCTGCGATTGATGCCGCGCAACAGCCGCCCCAACTCGTCGTCGCCGTGTTCGGGCAGCGTGGGCAAGCGTTGATCGGCGTAATACGCATCCAGTGCGTCGGCGGCGATGCGCAGCGGCGCAAGCAATCGATACAGCGCCCACAGGGTTGCCGCAGTGCCTGCCAGGGTGGCCAGCAGCGCTACGATCACCACCGACCACAACGGACGTCCACTCAATTCGCTTTGCGAGGCCAGCCACGCGATCAACAACAGCAGCGGCAGATGGATACCGACAAAGGTCACCGCCAGCAGCTTGGCGCTGAAGGAGCGAGGAAACACGCGCGACAGCCCAGCGTACAAGCGCATCCACGTCTCCGGCAAAAGGTGGCCTAGTGTCGCCGACGATTGGTGGAGCCGACGCGACGGGAGTCTCAAAAGTTTGTCGGCAAACGCAGGCGCGCAACCGGCGATGGCGCGGCAAGCGAACACAAGCGGGCTGTGTTCGCGCGCGATCCGGCGCGTCGGGCATGCGCCGGATCGCGACGCAACGATCGCTTACATCGCGATGCTCAGATCTTGTAACCGGAGTGGATCGCCACGATGCCGCCGGTCAGATTCTTGAAGTGGCAGCGCGCAAATCCGGCCTCGCCCATCATGCCCTTGAGCGATTCCTGCGGCGGATGCTTGCGGATGCTCTCGGCCAGGTACTGGTAGCTATCGGCATCGCGTGCGAACAGCTGGCCCAGCTTGGGCAGGATCTTGAACGAATGGAAGTCGTAGATCGGCTTGAACCAGTCGGCGGTGACTTCGGAAAATTCCAGCACGCGCGCCTGCCCGCCCACCTTCAACACGCGGTACATCTCGCGCAGCGCGGCGTCTTTATCGGTGACGTTGCGCAGGCCGAAGGAGATGGTCACCAGATCGAAGCTCTGATCCGGGAACGGCAGCGCCTCGGCATTGCATTGCACGTAATCGAAGCCGGCCACCAGGCCGCGGTTGGTCAGCCGGTCGCGGCCCACCGACAACATGCCGGCGTTGATGTCGCCCAGCACCACCGCGCCCTCGTTGCCGACGCGCTCCTTGAGCAGCACCGCGATATCGCCGGTACCGCCAGCCAGATCCAGCACGCGGTCGCCCGGCTTCACCTGCGCGGTCGCCACGAAGTAGCGTTTCCATGCGCGGTGCACGCCCAGACTCATCAAATCGTTCATCAGGTCGTAGTTGCGCGCGACCGAGGTGAACACGTCGCCGACCAGCTTCTGCTTGTCCTTGGCAGCGACATCGCGAAAGCCGAAATGGGTAGTGCCGGAGGTATAGGGAGATTCGCTCATGGGCGGATTATCGCACTGCTGACGCCGCCATGACCGCAACCGGACCACAATCGCCGTCTTCTTCAGCGACTGGCCCAGCGAGCATTCGGTGCGCGACAAGTACGTCCAGCGCGACTGGCAGCCCCATGAGAAGCCCACCCTGCCCGGGTCGGCCTCCACGCCCCTGCACCCCACCCGACGGCGTATCCAGTACGGGCTGGTCGGCGTGGTGGTGGCGCTCACCGGTGGGCTGAGCAATGCGCTGGTCACCGCCAACCTGACCTATCTGCAAGGCACGCTGGGCGCCTACGCCACCGAAATGGCCTGGCTGCCGGCCGCCTATGTGATGACCAACATGTCGGCCAATCTGCTGCTGGTGAAGTTTCGCCAGCAATTCGGGCTGCGCCGCTTCACCGAAA
Source organism: Xanthomonas sp. Leaf131 (assembly GCF_001423495.1). Taxonomy (GTDB): domain Bacteria; phylum Pseudomonadota; class Gammaproteobacteria; order Xanthomonadales; family Xanthomonadaceae; genus Xanthomonas. The sequence goes on from NZ_LMOG01000002.1 coordinate 97,761, forward strand.
TCTTCCTGGCGCTGTATGCGGCCATCGCCTTCGCGCATCTGTTCGTGCACAGCCTGAGCTCGGCCATTACCGTGCGTGCTGCGCACGGGCTGGTGGGCGCGGCGCTCAGTTCGCTGGGGCTGTATTACGTGATCCAGGCGTTTCCGGCCAAGTACCGGCTCAAGGCGGTGGTGACCGGGCTGGGGGTCACGCAGTTGGCGCTGCCGCTGGCCAGGGTGTTTTCCACCGACTTACTGGAATTTGGCGAGTGGCAGGGCCTGTATCTGTTCGAATGCGGCCTGGCGGTGTTCGCGCTGGCCTGCGTGCTGGCACTCAAGCTGCCGCCGAGCGACCGCTATCGGGTGTTCGAGCCGCTGGATTTCCTCACCTTCAGCCTGTTCGCGGCCGGTTCGGCCGGTCTGGCGGCGGTGCTCTCGCTTGGGCGGCTGCTGTGGTGGACCAGCACGCCCTGGCTGGGCGTGGTGCTGGCCGCCTCCATCGTGCTGCTGTGCACGGCGGCGTGGATCGAGCACAACCGCCGCAATCCGATGATCAATACGCGCTGGCTGGCCAGCGGCGACATGCTGCGGCTGGGCCTGGCGATCCTGTTGATCCGGCTGGTGCTGTCCGAACAAAGCACCGGCGCGATCGGCTTTTTCCAGACCCTGGGGCTGGCTAACACGCAGCTGCAGACCTTGTTCGCGCTGATGCTGCTGGGCGCGGTGGCCGGGGTGGCCGCCAGCGCGTGGCTGATCAATCCGGCGCGGGTGGCCGAGCACCTGATCATTGCGGTGGCCGCCATCTGCATCGGTTGTTTCATGGATGCAGATGCCACCAGCCTGACGCGGCCTGAGCAGATGTACGTCAGCCAGTTCCTGCTTGCGTTCGGCAGCACCTTCTTCATTGGCCCGGCAATGGTCGCGGGACTGGGCCGGGTGATTGCGCAACCCGGCAATCTGATCAGTTTCGTGGTGCTGTTCGGCATGGCGCAGAACATGGGCGGCCTGCTTGGCAGCGCACTGCTCGGCACGGTGCAGGTGGTGCGGGAGAAATACCATTCCAGCCAGTTGGTCGAACATCTGGTGTTGACCGACCCGCAAGTGGCCGCGCGCGTGCAGGCCTATGCAAGCCTGTACGGCCGCAGCATCGGCGACCCGGCGCTGCGCCAGGCTCAGGGCGTGCGTGCATTGGGCAGCGTGGCCACGCGCGAAGCCAATGTGCTCGCCTATAACGACGTGTTTCTGTTGATCGGCTGCATCGCCATCGCTACCGGGCTATGGATCCTGTCCGTGCTGGTATGGCGGCGTTATGTGCGCCCACCCGTACCGCCCCTCTCTCCTGTGTCCACTGCGCACCCATGAATACACCTGCAGATTCAACTTCTCTCGCCGATCAGCAACGTCGCAGACGTCGCCGCATCGCTGGCGCACTCGGCTTCGGCGGGCTGGCGCTCATCGGCGTGTTGCTGGTGCTGTATGCATGGCGCCTGCCGCCGTTCGTCAGTGCCATCGAGCGCACCGAGAACGCGATGGTGCATGGGCAGATCACGGTGATCGCGCCGCAGGTCAGCGGCTATGTCACCGATGTGCCGGTGCAGGATTTCGCGCATGTGAAGCACGGCCAGTTGCTGGCCAAGATCGACGACCGCATCTACGCCCAACAGCTCGAACAGGCCAAGGCACAGGTGCAGACCGCGCAAGCCAACCTGTCCAACTGGGACCAGCAGCGACATAGCGCCGATGCCACCATTGCCGAACAACGCGCGGCACTGAGCAGCAACCAGGCCCAGCGCGATCGTACCCGCTCGGCCTACGCACGCACGCAGCAACTGGCCAGCCAGCAATTGGTCTCGGAACAGGATCGCGATACCGCCTTCGCCGCACGCGCGCAGGCCGATGCCGGCGTGGCACAGGCACGCGCTGCGGTGCAGGCCGCCGAAGAGAACGCGCGCAGCGTCAGCGTCAATCGCGCCGCGCTGGAAGCGGCGGTCGCCAACGCGCAGGCGGCCGTGCAACTGGCGCAGATCAATCTGGACAACACGCGCATTGTCGCGCCGCGCGATGGTCAGCTCGGTCAGCTCGGCGTGCGCCAGGGCGCCTACGTCACCAATGGCACGCAGCTGATGTCGCTGGTGCCGGACACGCTGTGGATCGTGGCCAACCTTAAGGAAACCCAGATGGCGAAGATCCGCATCGGGCAGCGTGCCAGCTTCACCGTGGATGCGCTGAACAACGCGCGTCTGCAAGGACGCGTGCAGGAGATTTCTCCTGCCGCCGGTTCGGAATTCAGCGTATTGCCGGCCGACAACGCTACCGGCAACTTCGTCAAGATCGCTCAACGCATTCCGCTGCGCATCAGCGTCGATCCCGAGCAGCCGCTGGCACCGCGGCTGCGTCCGGGCATGTCGGTGGTGGTGGCGATCGACACCGCCAGCGCAGTCGACTGAGGCGACGCAGCCGCTATCATGCGGTGATGCCCTCTTCGCCCTCACCATCGCTGCGCTGGCAGTGCCTGCGCTTCAACGCACTGAGCACCACGCAGCTATATGCGCTGCTGCAGCTGCGCTCGGATGTGTTCGTGGTGGAACAACAGTGCGCGTATCCGGAGCTGGATGGAAAGGACACCTTGCCAGGTGTACTGCATCTGCTCGGCAGCACCGATACCGATGTGCTGGCCGCCTATCTGCGCGTGCTGCCGCCCGGGGTGAGTTACCCGGAGCCGAGCATCGGCCGGGTGGTGATCGCAGCCTCGCAACGTGGTCGCGGCGTTGCGCATGCGCTGCTACGCGAAGGCTTGCGCGTGGTGCAGCAACACTGGCCGGCCAGCGCCGTGCAACTCGGCGCGCAAGCGCACTTGCAAGCGCTCTACGCCACACACGGTTTTACGCCCTCGTCCACACCGTATCTGGAAGACGGCATTCCCCACATCGACATGTTGCGTCGCGCCGACGCCGCCACTCAGGAGCCTGCATGATCACCACCCCCGACTACCGCGCCTTGCTCGACACCGCCATCGCCGAAGCCCGCCAGGGGCTGGCCGAAGGCGGCATCCCGATCGGCGCGGCGCTGTATCACAACGATGGGCGTCTGCTCGGTTGTGGCCACAATCGCCGTGTGCAGGAAGACGACCCGTCCGTGCATGGCGAAACCGACGCCTTCCGCAAGGCAGGCCGGCAGCGCCGCTACAAGGACACCATCATGGTCACCACGCTGGCACCGTGCTGGTACTGCAGCGGGCTGGTGCGCCAGTTCAATATCGGCACGGTGGTGGTCGGCGAGTCGGTCACCTTCCAGGGCGGGGTGTCCTGGCTGCGCGAGCACGGCGTCAACGTCATCGACCTGCAGAGCCAGGAATGCATCGATCTGCTGGGCGGCTATATTTCCGCCAACCCGGAGGTGTGGAACGAGGACATCGGCGAGGACTGAGCGGTTTGCGGGATGGAGCGGACTGGATGTGCGGTGCAGCTGATTGCTGACGTGATGCATCAATCCGTCTTTCAAGCACCTTCCATCGCACGCGGGGCAAGGGAAGACTGCAACGAGAAGGCCAGCCGTGTGGCGTAATGCTGTTTGCTCGCAGCAGCTGACAGACGACCTCAGGCCGGTCTATTGCAGAGTCGATGATCTGGGCCTTCGTTGCAGGGGTGCTGATCTGCGGCCTGGCTGCAGGGCGGTTGACCTGCGGCTTGGTTGCAGCGCCCTTGCCCGCCCACCATCGCAGGACACGCTGCAAGTACGTCCTTGTAAGCTCTTACGCGGCATCCATGCCGCGTAAGGTCCCGCGACGGTGGGCGGGGTGTCCTCGCCGATTGCGGGACCGTGGGGCGGCACGGATGCCGCCACCGAGCCCCCAGGGAAGGGTTCACGGCGTGTCCCGCGAGCGGCGAGGGCACCGCGCCCTTGACCGACTCAGCTTTTGACTGCATCTGCCGGGATGCAACTGCCTAGCCACTGTTTGCACCATTCCGTTATACGTTCCTGGTGCGCTCGGAATGCCTTCAATGTACCCGCACTCGACATCTGCGCGCAGGTGCGCTGCGATCAGAGGATGTAGCGACTCAGATCCGGATCCTGCACCAGTTCGCCGAGCTGCGCATCGACATACGCCGCATCGACAGTCACGCTCTGCCCGTCGCGATCCGGGGCCTCGTAACTCAGCCCATCGAGCAGGCGCTCGAGCACCGTATGCAGACGGCGCGCACCGATGTTTTCCTGGCGCTCGTTGACCTGCGCGGCGATCTCGGCCAGGCGATCCACCGCATCGGCGCCAAAGGTCAATGTCACGCCCTCGGTCTGCAGCAAGGCTTCGTACTGCTTGATCAACGCCGCCTTGGGCTCGGTGAGAATGCGCACGAAATCGGCCTTGGTCAGCGCGGTCAACTCCACGCGAATCGGGAAGCGGCCTTGCAACTCCGGAATCAAGTCGCTGGGCTTGGCCAGATGGAACGCGCCGGAGGCGATGAACAGGATATGGTCGGTCTTGACCGTGCCGTACTTGGTCGACACGTTGGAGCCTTCCACCAGCGGCAGCAGATCGCGCTGCACGCCTTCGCGGCTGACGTCACCACCGGTCGAACCGGCTTCGCCACGCTTGGCGACCTTGTCGATCTCATCGATGAACACAATGCCATGCTGCTCGCAGGCTTCGATCGCCGCTGCACGCACATCGTCTTCATTGACTAGCTTGCCGGCTTCTTCTTCGATCAACAGCGGGCGTGCGGCCTTGATGGTCAGCTTGCGCTTTTGCGACTTGCCGCTGCCCAGGTTGGAAAACATCTGCCGCAATTGCTGGCCCATTTCTTCCATGCCCGGCGGGGTCATGATGTCCATGCTCGCATTGACCGCCACTTCCAGCTCGATCTCGCGCTCGTCCAGCTCGCCGTTGCGCAGCATGCGGCGAAACTTAATGCGGGTGTCGTTGTCCTGCGAAGACGGCTCGTGACGCGCAGCCTCCGGGTCGAAGCCAATCCCGGCGGCACGCCGCGGCAGCAATGCATCCAGGATACGGTCTTCGGCGCGCTCTTCGGCCTGGTTGCGCACGCGCACCTTGGCCTGCTCGCGATACAGCTTGACCGAGGTGTCGGCCAGATCGCGAATGATCTGTTCCACATCCTTGCCGACATAGCCCACTTCGGTAAAGCGCGTGGCTTCGACCTTGACGAACGGCGCGTTGGCCAGTGTAGCCAGACGCCGCGCGATCTCGGTCTTGCCGACGCCGGTCGGACCGATCATCAGGATGTTCTTGGGCATCACTTCGTTACGCAGTTCTTCGGGCAACTGCATCCGGCGCCAGCGATTACGCAGCGCGATGGCAACCGCACGCTTGGCATCGTGCTGGCCGACGATATGACGGTCGAGCTCCTGCACGATTTCGCGCGGAGTCATGGTGGCGGTATCGATATTAGGCATTGGGGAATCGAGAATGGGGAGAGGGGAATCGCAAGCGCGGGAGTACAAGAGCCCATGTCGTTGGAGTGGGGACGAAACCGCGGTTGCGATTCTCGATTCCCCACTCCCGATTCACAGCTCTTCGACCACCACATTGCGATTGGTATAGATACAGATATCGCCTGCGATGTGGATCGCTTCGGTGGCGATGGTCTTGGCATCGAGTTCAGTGTGCGCCAGCAGCGCGCGGGCGGCCGACAAGGCGTACGAGCCGCCCGAGCCGATGGCGATGATGCCGTCTTCCGGCTCGATCACATCGCCGGTGCCGCTGATGATCAGCGAGGTCTCCTTATCGGCGACCGCCAGCAGGGCTTCGAGCTTGCCCAGGCGGCGCTCGGTGCGCCAATCCTTGGCCAGCTCCACCGCTGCCCGGGTCAGCTGGCCATGCTTGTCGAGCTTGGCTTCGAACAACTCGAACAGCGTGAACGCATCGGCGGCAGCGCCGGCGAAACCGGCCAGCACCTGACCCTCGCGGCCGAGCCGGCGCACCTTGCGCGCGTTGCCCTTCATGACGGTATGACCGAGGGTCACCTGGCCATCGCCAGCGACGGCGACATGCCCACCACGCCGAACCGAAATGATGGTGGTGGCGTGAACGATGTTGGGGTTCTGGCTGGGGTCCATGGGTCCTCCGGGGGTTTCCAATGAGGTGGGGACGCCCCTGCCGGGTTCAAGCGCGCTGCGACGATGCGCCGCAGCGGATGGTTCAAACGCACTCAAACACATGGGTGAGGCGCGCTTACGCGCGAGATCGCCTGCACTGGTGCGCGCAGCTGGCAACGCTTGCTAGTGATCGGCGTCTGCTACTGATCGGCGTTTTGCCAGGGGTCAGCGTTTTACTGCGGATCGGCATACTACGAGTGCGCGTTGCTGCAGATAAGCGCTTTGTTGCGGATCGGCGCTTGCTGCAGATCAGCGCTTGTAGGCGTCCTTCGAGCAAGCGCTGTTCCAGTGCTTACATGGCGTTGGGTTTGGCGTTGACTGATACAGCAAAGCCAACGTCAAGCTGCACACCGAAGCTTACTCGACGATTCCAGCAAGATCGCCGTCTGCAACGCGGTCAGCGCGACACGCGTAGCAGCCTTGACGTGCATGGTGCAGATGCACGTAGGCGATCTGTGCATCGTCCAGACATTCGCTCAACCACGTTGCGACGTGCTCGCCTGCACACACCTGCGCGCTCACCAGATGATGGCGATAATCGTAGCCGCGCAGCGAGATCAACCGCGAACGGATCGCAGGCGGCACTGCATTCGGTTCCAGCTGCGCAAGCTCCGCTGCGGCACGCACAAAGATCGGCCCGCTGGCGCGGTATGGCGACTCGGCGGGCTGATGCAGATACGGCAACAGCAGCAACGGCTCACCTGCGCGCGCATCCTGCAGGCTGACACGACACGGAAACCCATGATCGGCATCGGCGATCACACGCACTGCCTGGTGATTTGCCAACGCAGCCGCGTCGAGTGCGTGCAGGTGGGCGAAGAGTACTGGTTCAAGTCCAGTAAGACGAAATGCGGCCATGAAAATCCTCCAAGCAGTGGACGCACAGCGTGATGCGAACAGGCCAGGGCTGCTCGCCGTCTTCGGACATGGCAGTGGTACGTTCTTACGGGCCAGCGCGCACTTTTGCCGCGGCTGTAAATCGGTGAGGCAGCACGATGGCACGCACCACTCAATCCGCATGGTCAGGCGCTGCGCACCACTTACTCCGCAGCTTTCTTGCGCTTCGCACGCGGATGCGCGGCGTCATACACCTTGGCAAGATGCTGAAAATCCAGATGCGTGTAGATCTGCGTGGTGGCGATATCCGAGTGGCCGAGCAACTCCTGCACGCCGCGCAGATCGCCGGACGATTCGAGGATATGGCTGGCAAAACTATGCCGCAGCATATGCGGATGGACGTCCTTGAACATGCCCTGGCGCACCGCCAGCTGCTTGATACGGATCTGCACCGCACGCTGCGAAATCGCGCCGCCCGCACGGCCGGGGAATACATGCGTTTCGGCACGTCCGCCGCTCTCGCGCAGCCACGCGCGCAAGGCGCCGATCGCATGCGACCCCACCGGCACCAGGCGCTGCTTTTCGCCCTTGCCCAGCACCATCACCAGCCCGCTTTCCAGATCCAGATCGCGCCAGCGCAGTGCGCACAGCTCGCTCAAGCGCAGCCCTGACGAATAGAACAGTTCCAGCAAGGCGCGGTCACGCAAACCCAGCGGCGCATCGGTCGGCACTTCGACCAGGCGCACCGCTTCGTCGGCATCCAATACTTGCGGCAACTTGCGCGGCGCCTTGGGCGCACGCATCGCCGCCGCCGGGCTGGCCGCAATGCGCCCGTGCTTCAACAACCAGGCGTAATAGCTGCGGCATGCCGATAGCCGGCGCTGCAGGCTCTTGGGCGACAGACCGCGTCGATGCTCGGCAGCGACAAACTGGCGCAACTGCTCGCTGCTGAGTTGTGCGCTCTCCAGCGGCGCAGCATCCACCTGCGCGCCATCCTCGCTCTTCTGTTCCGCCGCCCAGCTCACCAATGCAGCCAGATCGCGTCGGTAAGCATCCAGCGTATGCGCAGATACCTGCCGTTCGACTTGCAGATAGGAAAGAAAATCTTCGACCGAAGACATCTTCAAATTCCTCGCTGCCGCGCCATCGCCGCAACCACCCACTGCAGGTCGCTCGCATCGGCGCGCCCTGCAGTACGCATCACGCGTCGAAGCGTTGCAGTGCCACGCTCAACGATTCGCCCATCATGCGCAGGAACAAGGTGCCCATGCCGGGATAGAAGCGATTGGCGTCGCTGCTGCCGACCGCAATCAGGCCGATGCCGGGCAACGGCAGCAGCGCGGTGGATTGCACCTGCACCGCTTGTTCGGCGTATAGCAGCGCATGTTTTTCGGTCTGCAGGCGGCCGCAAATCGGCGCGCCATCGCTCAGGCAATCGCGGAACGGGGCAAGACGCGCGTCATCGGCGGCGATGACCTGCAGCCAGTCCGCGTCCAGTCCGGCGACCGGCGTCAGCAACACCAGTCGCACCAGTTCGCCATTGAAATCTTCTGCCAGCGAGGCGGCCATCGCCTTGAGCGTGTCGGCCGCGCTGGTCTGACGCATCAGCGCCAGCGTCAATTGATGCGTGCGCACCGCCAGGCGTTCGTTGTCCTGGGCGTTGTGGCCAAGTTCGTGCAATCGCCGCGACAACTCACGATTCTTGTCGCGCAACACTTCCAGCTGATAGGTGGCCAGCGAGGCGGTCGGGCCGTCGTCGCGTGGTACCAGCAAACTCACCGCCAGATCCGGGAACTGTTTGAGGAAGGTCGGGTGGCGCCGCAACCACGTGGCCACTTCGTGCGCGCTGAATTTATCCACGCTCTCGCTCATCAGTTCCACTCTCCATCGAAAACGAACACGGCCGGGCCGGACATCACCACTTCCTGCTGATCGCCGGCCCAGCGGATGCGCAGCTCGCCACCGGGCAAGGACACCCGCACGTCGCGTTCCACACGGCTGCGCTGCATCAGCACCACGGCCGCCGCGCACGCGCCGCTGCCGCAGGCCAGGGTTTCGCCCACACCGCGCTCGAACACGCGCAGGCGCACATGCGTTGGCTCGACAACCTGCACAAAACCGACGTTGACCGAATCGGGGAAGGCGGCATTCTGCTGCAACAATCCACCCACGCGCTCCACCGGAGCCGCATCCACACGCCCCACTTCGACCACGGCATGCGGATTGCCCATCGACACCGCACCAAAGCGCACGGTCTCACCATGCACCGGCAGCGCGTATTCCTCGCGCGCATGGGCAAAACCGGCCAACGGGATCTGTGTGGGCTCGAAGTGCGGCACACCCATTGCCACCGCATAGGTGCCGGCGTCCAGACGCTGCACGCGGTGCGCGGTGAACGGACTGTCGATGACGAAATCATCGCCCTGCGCCGTGCCATCGCGCACCAGCCAGGCAGCCACACAGCGCGCGCCGTTGCCGCATTGGCGCGCGGCCGAACCATCCGAATTCCAGATGCCGTAGGCGGCCACCGCCTCGCTGCTGCGTGGCGCTTCGATGGTCAGGATCTGATCGCACCCCACGCCGAAGTGGCGGTCGGCCAGACGTGCGGCCAGTGCGGCATCCGGCGGCGGCGTGCCGTCGCGCAGATCCAGCACCACGAAATCGTTGCCGGCGCCATGCATTTTGGTGAAACGCAGACGCCCGCTGTAACCGTCAGCGCTCATTGCCGCTGCTAGCGGGCTGGTCGGTAGTGGATGCAGGCTGGGTGTCGGTGTTCACCGGCGCAGGCGCCGGGTTCGACTCGTCCAGCGGTTGCGGCGCATCCGGCGGCTGCAGCACGGGCTGGGCTTCCACCGGCACCGGCTTCTGCGGCATCACCAGCGGGCCCTTATTGCCGCAAGCGGCAAGCAGGACAAAGGTCGCACCAACCAGTGCGAGGCGAACGGATGGTCGGGACAGAAGGCTCATGCACCGAAGTATAGCCAGAACACCCTGACTGCCGTGCGCTCAGGGCGCGGTGGGCAGCGCGCGCGGTGGCGGCTCGGGACGCAGCCACAGCCAGATCGCCACCACCGCCATGCTGCCGATCGACAGGCATTTGACCCAGAACACCGGCACGCACCACAGCATGATGCCGGCGCACACGCTCATGGTGAGCGTGGCCATCCATTTGGCCTTGCGGCTGACCGCGCGATAGGTCTGCCATTCGACGATGACCGGACCGAAGCGCGGGTGCGAGAGCAGCCAGTGATGCAGACGCTCGGAGCCGTGCGAGGCGGCCCAGGCGGAAATAAGAATGAACACGGTGGTCGGCAGACCGGGCACAAAAATCCCGACGATGCCGGTCGCCAGGCTGGCGTAGGCCAGCAACCACCAGGCCCAGCGGAATCGAGTCGGTCGCGTCATGGGTAAATGATACGGCCAGAGGGCAGTGAGATGGTCCGGGCGTCCCCTTCTCCCAGCGGGAGAAGGTGCCCGAAGGGCGAATGAGGGTACGACTGCACTCAAACACCGGGATTCTTGCTCTTACCAATCCCAAATCCCGATTCCCAAATCCCCGCCCCTCACCTACTTGACCCCAAGCTGATCCAACACAAACGCATACGATTCTGCCGCCTCGCGATAGCGACGGAAACGACCTGACTTGCCGCCGTGGCCGGCTTCCATGTTGGTGCGGAACACGATCGGCTGGGTGCCGGTGTTGTCGTCGCGCAGTCTGGCGACCCACTTGGCCGGTTCCCAGTACTGCACCTGCGAATCCCACAAACCGGTACCGACAAACATTGCCGGATACGCCTGCTTGCGCACGTTGTCGTACGGGGAGTACGTCAGCATGTAGTCGTAATAGGCCTTGTTTTCCGGGTTGCCCCACTCGTCGTATTCGTTGGTGGTGAGCGGGATGCTGGCATCGAGCATGGTGGTGACCACATCCACGAACGGCACCTGCGCCACCATCACGCGGTAGTCCTGCGGGGCCATGTTCGCCACTGCACCCATCAACAGGCCACCGGCACTACCGCCGGAGGCGGCAACGCGATCCTTGGCCGCATACCCTTGCGCAACCAGGCCGCGCGTAACATCGATGAAGTCGGTGAAGGTGTTCTTCTTGTGCAGCAACTTGCCGTCGTCGTACCACTGGCGGCCCATTTCCTGGCCGCCGCGGATGTGCGCGATGGCATACACCACGCCACGGTCCACCAGGCTGATTGCCGGCAGATTGAACGACGGGTCCATCGACATGCCGTAGCTGCCGTAGGCGTACTGGAACAACGCGGCAGTGCCGTCCTTCTTGAAGCCCTGCTTGTAGACCAGCGACACCGGCACCTTGACGCCGTCGCGCGCGGTCACCCACACGCGCTCGGTGACGTACTTGCTGGGGTCGTAGCCGATCACCGGCTGCTGCTTGAGCAACTTGCGCTCGCCGGTCTGCGTATTGAGCTCGTACGTCGTTGCCGGTGTGGTCAGCGAGGTATAGCTGTAACGCAACCAGGCCGTGTCCGGCTCGGAATTGATCGCCAGGCCCATGGAATACGCCGGCTCATCTGCCTTGACGTACTCATGGCTGCCATCGCGCTTGAGCAGGCGTACGCGTTCCAGCCCACCGGAGCGCTCTTCGATCGCCGTAAAGCCGTCAAACAGCTCGAAGTTTTCGATGTAGACCGCATCGTCGTGCGCCACCCAATCGGTCCACTGCTTGCGCGTGGTCGCATCGGTCGGCGCAGTCACCAGCTTGAAGTTCTTGGCGTCATCGGCATTGGTGCGGATCACCCAGCGGCCATCGAAATGCTCGGGGTGATACTCGACATCGCGCTCGCGCTTGGCCAACACGGTGAAACGCTCGGGCTTGTCGGCCGGCGCGTAGCGCGATTCGGACGACACCGTGCTTTCCACGCCGATGACGATGTACTTGTCGTCGCGGGTACGGCCAATGCCCATGTAGAAGCTGTCGTCCTTCTCTTCGTAGACCAACACGTCGCTCTTGGAGGGCGTGCCCAGCACATGCTTTTTCACGCGCACGGTCAGCAGCGTTTCCGGGTCGTTTTCGACATAGAACAGGGTCTTGTTGTCATCGGCCCAGACCACGTTCGCGGCAACGCCTTCCACGGTGTCCGGGTAGATCTCGCCGGTGTCCAGATTCTTGAAACGGATCGTGTACTGGCGACGGCCCACCGCATCGTCGGCCCAGGCCAGGATGCGATTGTCCTGACTGACTTCCGCTTCGCCGACACTGAAATAGCCCTTGCCTTCCGCCATCTGATTGACGTCCAGCAGAATCTGCTCCGGCGCCTCCATGCTGCCCTTGCGGCGCGCCTGGATCGGGTAATCCTTGCCGGCTTCGAAACGCGTGTAATACCAGTAGCCACGTGCGCGATACGGCACGCTGGCATCGTCCTGCTTGATGCGCCCGACGATCTCGGTATACAGCGTGTCTTCCAGCGGCTTCAGCGGCGCCATCAACGCATCGGTGTAGGCGTTCTCGGCAGTGAGGTAGGCGAGCATCGCCTTGTCTTCGCGCTTGTCGTCGCGCAACCAGTAATAGTCGTCGTTGCGGGTGGCACCGAACGGGGTCTTGACCACATGCGGATGCTTGGCCACGTCCGGCGGCGACGGGAGAGCTGCAAAGGCGGAAGGAACAGATGTGGTCATCAGGCTGGCGATCAGAAGAGTCAGGACAGGCTTCATCAGATTGGGGTCCGTTGGATGAACGCAATGCCATCCCAGCGCCCGAGTGTAGAAGAGACCGGCGCGTAGCGACATGTGCCAGGAGTCTGTGCCGCGTGCAATAGCGAAGTGGCGACGCCCCACGTCCGGATACTCGTGGGTGGCTCTGCGGCGGGCCTGGAGGCATCGTGCGCTGCATGGGGCCGTGCCTGCCTGCGCACGCGACTGCGTCTGCATTCGGCCGGCACGCACTTGGTCCCGTGACTCGCCCATGGTTCCGCACGCGTCCGACCACGAAAGGATCTCCCCGGTGGTAACAAAACCTGTGCACTGGCTGGTCTACCATCGTGTCGATGGATACCACGCCTCCGCACTCCTCCGGGTATAGCCGTCGCAGCCAGGACATCGCGCCGTTCCATGTGATGTCGCTACTGGCGCGTGCCAACGCACTGGAACAGGCCGGCCACGACGTGATCCACCTGGAAATCGGCGAGCCGGATTTCACTACCGCCGCGCCGATCGTTGCCGCCGGACAGGCTGCATTGGCTGCCGGGCACACTCGCTACACCGCCGCACGCGGTCTGCCCGCACTGCGCGCAGCCATCGCCGGCTTCTATGCGCAGCGCTACGGCTGCGAGATCGATCCGGAACGCATCCTGGTCACCCCCGGCGGGTCGGGCGCGCTATTGCTGGCCAGCAGTCTGTTGGTCGACCCGAACAAACATTGGCTGCTCGCCGACCCCGGTTATCCGTGCAATCGGCATTTCCTGCGTCTGGTCGAAGGCGCCGCGCAGTTGGTGCCGGTTGGCGCAGACACCGATTACCAACTGACGCCAAGCCTGGTGGACGCCTGCTGGAATGCCGACAGCGTCGGCGCGCTAGTGGCCTCGCCGGCGAATCCCACCGGCAGTGTGCTGTCGCGCGATCAACTGGCCGCGTTGTCGCAGGCATTGCGTGCCCGTGGCGGCCATTTGGTGGTGGACGAGATTTATCACGGCCTGACCTATGGCCTGGACGCGCACAGCGTGCTGGAGGTGGACGACGACGCCTTCGTCTTGAACAGTTTTTCCAAGTACTTCGGCATGACCGGCTGGCGCCTGGGCTGGCTGATCGCACCACCCAAGGCGGTGCCGGAGTTGGAGAAACTTGCGCAAAATCTTTACATCAGCGCCTCCACGATCGCCCAGCACGCCGCACTGGCCTGTTTTACACCAGCAAGCATCGCCATCTTCGAAGCCCGCCGTGCCGAGTTTCAGCAGCGCCGCGATTATCTATTGCCCGCGCTGCGCGCATTGGGTTTCAAGATCGACGTCGAGCCGCAAGGCGCGTTTTATCTGTACGCCGATATCAGCGCCTTCTCCAACGATGCGCAGGCCTTCTGCGCACACTTCCTGGAAACCGAACATGTCGCCTTCACCCCGGGCATCGATTTCGGCTTTCATCGCGCCAGCCAACATGTCCGCATCGCCTATACGCAGAGCTTGCCGCGGCTTGAGCAAGCGGTAGAGCGCATTGCACGTGGGTTGCGGCATCTGTGATGGCACCACATGCGATTCGCACGGTTCATATCTGCAGCTGCGCCTGGCCGTACCAGTCCGCTCTATGCAGTCGCCATCAACAACCGCAACTGCTGTTTGTTTCTGGCTTTACGCGCTTTCTCGCGACTCCCCTCGCCTAACAGCCAGACGAGCATCGCGTGCAAGCCGTACCCTCATCCGCCCTTCGGGCACCTTCTCCCGATGGGAGAAGGGTTTGAATTGCAGCACGCCCGAGATGTCGCTAACCACTCAATCGGCTAACCGCTCCCACAGGAAGCTGTAGGCCAGCGCCGCCATATGCGCTGCCTGCGCGTTGTTGGCCGCACCGCCGTGTCCACCCTCGATGTTCTCGTAGTAGGTCACGTCCTTGCCGGCCTCGATCATCTTGGCTGCCATCTTGCGCGCGTGGCCCGGATGCACGCGATCGTCGCGCGTGGAAGTCAAAAAGATCACCGGCGGGTAGGTCTTTTTCGGGTCGAACAGGTGATAGGGCGAGAAGGTCTGGATGAACTTCCAGTCGTCGGTATCCGGGTTGCCGTACTCGGCCATCCACGAGGCACCGGCCAGCAGATGGCTGTAGCGCTTCATGTCCAGCAACGGCACCTGCACTACCACCGCACCGAACAGCTCCGGATACTGGGTCAGCATGTTGCCGGTCATCAGCCCGCCGTTGCTGCCGCCCTGCACGCCCAGATGCCTGGTCGAGGTGATCTTGCGCGTCACCAGGTCCTTGGCCACCGCAGCCATGTCTTCGTAGGCCTTGTGGCGATTCTGCTTGAGCGCGGCCTGGTGCCAGCGCGGGCCGTATTCGCCACCGCCGCGGATGTTGGCCACCACGTAGACGCCGCCCTTTTCCAGCCAGGCGCGACCCAATCCGCCGGAATAGTTCGGCGTCATCGAGATTTCGAAACCGCCGTAGCCGTACAGCAGCGTCGGTGCACTGCCGTCCAGTTTCAGGTCCTTGGGACGCACCAGGAAATACGGCACGCGGGTGCCGTCCTTGCTGGTGGCGAAGTGCTGCTCGATGCTGTCCTTGCCGGCATCGAAGAACGCCGGCATGGTCTTGAGCGGTTGCGGCGCGCTGCCCACCTCCACCCACGACAAGGTGGTGGGTGTCAGATAGTCGGTGACGGTCAGCCACAGCGCGTCGCTGTCGTCGCTGTCCACCGCGCTGACGTCGACGGTGCCGAATGCAGGCGCACCGACGAAGGCGCTCTTCTTCCAGCCATTTTTAGACGGCGTGGCCACGCTCAGGCGGTTCTTGACGTCTTCCAGCACGTTCAACACCAGGTGCGACTTGGTCCAGGCGATGCCCGCCAGCGAGGTGGTGTCGGTGGGCTCGAACAGCACATCGAAGTTACGCTTGCCGGCCATGAAGTCGTCAAAATGCGTCGCCAGCAGCGAGCCGGCCTTGTAGGTCTTGCCGCCCACCGTCCACGGATCGCGCAGTTCCAGCGTCAGCCATTCGCGTTTGACCGCCTTGCTGGCCGAGTTGGGCACATCCACCTTGACCAGCTTGCCGTCGGCGCCCTTGAGATACATCTCGTCGTTGTAGAAGGCCAAGGTGCGGCTGACGAAATCGCGCTCGAATCCGGGCGTGTCGTCGTGCATCGCGGCGATGTACATATCGGTGGGCTTGCCTTCGTACACCACCGTGGCCGCGCTCAACGGGGTGCCGCGCTTCCACTGCTTGGCGATGCGCGGGTAGCCGGAGCTGGTCAGCGCGCCGGGGCCGAAATCGGTGTAGACGTAGACGGTGTCCTTGTCGACCCAGCCCAGCCCGCCCTTGGCCTCCGGACGGAAGAAGCCGTCCTTGACCCACTGCTTGCCGGCCAGATCGAACTCACGCGTGACATCGGCATCGGCGCCGCCGCGCGACAGCGCGATCAGGCAGCGTTGGTAATCCGGGCGCAGGCAGTCCGCGCCGTGCCACACCCAGTTCTCGCCTTCGGCCTTGTTGAGCGCATCCAGATCCAGCACGGTTTCCCACTTGGGCGCCGGCTTGCGGTACTCGTCCAGCGTGGTACGCCGCCACAGCCCGCGCTCGTGCTGCTTGTCCTTCCAGAAGTTGTAGTAGTACTCGCCGATCTTCTGCACGCCAGGAATCTTGGCGTCCGAATCCAGCACTTCGCGGATGCTGGTTTCCATCTGCTTGAAGTCCGGCGTGGCGGCCAGGCGCGCTTCGGTCTTGGCGTTCTGGGCCTTGACCCAGTCCAGCGGTTTGGCGCCGGTCACATCTTCCAGCCAGGCGTAGGGATCGTTGGACACGGCGGTTTCCTCTGCAGAGACGGCGCCAGCGGTGATCAGGCCGGCAACCAGGCAGATCGAGGCGAACTTGGACATGAAGTTTCCGGGAGAACGAGCGGACGGCCGGACCGTAGCACAGCCCTGCGCCCGCTCGACCCTGCCGAAGGTCAGGCCGCGCGCACCTGTGGCGCGGTCCGCGAAGCAGTGCGCCGACGCTGTGCCTGTGGCCCGCGCCGACGTGGCACGCCACGCCGCGCACCAGGCCGCAGCAGGGTCGGCAACGCGAACCGGTGCAGGCTCCACCAGGCCAGCATCGGCATGCCGACCAGCCATAGCGGCAGCCAGCCGATCCACTCGCTATGGCCGCGCGCGGCCGGCCACACCAGCACCAGGGCCAGCCCGGCCAGGGCGATCTGCCGGACCGGGCGCAGCACGCGCGGGTCGGGACGTTCGGTACGACGGGAAGGACGATGCGACATGGCGGCACTCCGGGGCAGGAAGGATCACAACAGGCCGGCAGAATTACCCGCGCTTATCTCACCGACTGCGACCTGCGCGCAGCGCGGCCGATACGGATGCGATCGCCGCCACCAATCCAGGCACCTGCAGCCGCCGCATCCCCACCACAAACCTAGCGCGTGCCCGGATCTCTTCTGCGTGGCCCATGCCGGGGTGTCATGCCGAGACCAGGCCCCACGCGATCCACCCTTCAAGCCACATACATTGCTGGCACCCCGGCGTTCAATGCTCACCGGTCAGGCGGGCAAAACGCGGCCGCCGACGCCAGACACGGCCGTTGACGCGAACTTGCCCCCCGCATGAGGTAGTGTGCTGACCCAACCGCCCCTTTCGTGATGTTGCGATGCGCCTGACCGTTTCGATCGCCCTCGCTTTCCTGCTCGTCCTCGGCCTGCCGGTGGCACATGCCAAGGACGCACCTCCCGATGAGCCGGCGGTCGATCTGTCCAAGATCATGGGCACCTGGTACGTGATTGCGCGCATGCCCAACCCGGTGGAACGCGGCCATGTCACCAGCCGCGATGAGTACACCCTGGTGGAAGACGGCAAGGTGGCGGTGCGCTATCTGTATCGCGACGGGTTCGGCGAGCCGGAAAAAGAAGTCAGCGCGCGCGCATCAGTGGATGCGGAGAGCGGCAATCGCGATTGGCGGGTGTGGTTCTACAAGGTCATCCCGGCCAAACAGCGCATTCTTGAAATCGCACCCGATGGCTCGTGGATGCTGATCTCCTACCCCGGCCGCGATCTGGCCTGGATCTTCGCGCGCAAGCCGGACATGAGCCGCGACCAGTACCGCAAGCTGGTCGACAAGATGCGCGACGATTATTCGATCTACACCGACAAGCTCAAACGCGTACCGCAGCTGCGTGAGCAGGTGGATCGTTTGGGGTTTGAAGTACCCAACAAGCGCTGAGTTCACGCGTAGGGCGGTGGTTTCTGTTCTGCACGCCGTCCGCAGCCGCTTGACGCGTGCGCCTTACGTACTGCGCGCCACGCTCAGTCGTAATTGCTCAGCGCCAGCGACAACAACGCCTTGGCCTGCTCGCGCAACGACACCGGCTCGACGATTTCCGCGTCCGAGCCGTAATGCAGCACGTCCATCAGCAATTCGCGCGAGTTGCTGTACGGCACCTTGAGCTCGTAACGGCCGTCGGGCAAAAAGCGCCCCTGCTGCTTGGAATGCCAATGCTCGTCGGCAACCCAGCGCGCGGCCTTGGCACTGAAGGCGATCGTGGCCCAGCCCTTGGGCGCACCCGAAAAAATGCCGTAGCTGGCCGCCAATTGCTCGTCCAGTTCACTGTCCGGCACATCGCGCGGCACGGTTTCGAGCAGGCGCGCATGGTTGATGCGGTCCACCGCGAAACTGCGCACGCCGTCGCGGCCGTGATCCCAGGCGTCCAGATACCAGTTGTCGCGGTAATGGGTGATGCGCTGCGGGGAGACGATGCGCTTGGTCGATTCGTCGGTGGAACGCGCGCGATAGTCAAAGCTCAACTGCTTGCGCTCCAACACGCCCGAGGCCACGGTGCGGAAGCTGGCTTCGTCCAGCTTGCGGCCGCGATGCGGAATCACCCGCACCCGGTCCACCGGCCATTGCGACACACCAGCCTGGGCGGCCAGCAGCCCTTCGATGCGCTGCTGCAGCGGCGCCAGCATCGACGACAACACCCCGCCACCGGTACGCGCGAGCAATTGCTGCGAAGCCAGCAGGGCGTGCAGCTCTTCCGAGCTCAACCACAGGCCGGGCAGTTCGAAACGGTCGCTTTCGCCGGACAGATAACGGAAGCCCGATTCGCCGTCGCCTTCTACCGGTGCCATCAGCGCATCGCGCAGAAACGCCAGATCGCGATACACGGTTGCGCGGGAACAGCTCAGCTCATCCTGCAGCCGCGCCACCGTGACCGGGTAGCGTGCCGATTTGAGCAAGCGATGCAGGGAGTTGATGCGTTCGTAGCGGTCCATGCGTCGATTATGTCCGAGTCTTTGCGCGACAGGGTGAGCGTCGATGCGCACAGGCTGCAATGGCTTGCCGGCCGCATGCCCGGAGCTGCGCGTGGCTGGCCCTGCTGCGGTGCTGTGCCGCTTTTCAGGGTGACCTTCTCGATGGTGCCACGCTCGATCGTGGTGCGCTTGCTCCCCGGATCACGCCAATCGACCGTCCTTTGGCCGCTATTGGCGGCCAGCGCCCGAACCGCCAATGAAGCGCGGCGTTCACTCGGTCATGACGCGGCCGCCCAGTCCGTTATCATGAAATCGCTTACACCCTCTTTCGCCCCTGCCCTCCAAAGCGAGCTGCCCATGCCCCGCCGTGCCCCATTGTCTGCCCTGCTGCCGCTGTTGTTGATCACGCCCGCCGTCTGGGCCCAGGCAGTTGCACCGGCGCCGGTGGATCCGGCTGCGGTGCTGATGCCCTCGCCCTGGGGTGGTAGCAGTGGCGAGCTCGGCTATGCCGCCGCCCATGGCAACAGCACCACCGATAGCCTCAATGGCCGCGTCCGGTTGCGCTATACCGACGGCGACTGGATCCACAGCCTGGACGCCACCGCGCTGCGTTCGAGCTCGGAGTACACCAATACCAACGACGACGGCAGCACCGAACGCGAACGCCAGACCACCGCCGAGCGTTACACCGGCAGCGCGGGCAGTGCGTTGCAGCTGGGCGAACACCGCCAGCTCACCGCCACCGGCCGCTACGAACACGACGACTTCGCCACCTACGACCGCCTGGCCACCTTCGGTATCGGTTACGGCACGCGCCTGATCGATGCCGAGCGCTTCTATCTGGATGCGCAGATCGGCCCCGGTATCCGGCGTGCGCATAACAGCGACGAGGATCGCAACGAGACCGGCCTGATCGGACGCGGCCTGTTCGACCTCAAATACACCGTCACCGACAACACCGATCTGATCAACACGCTGCTGGTGGAATCGGGCGAATACAACACCTATGCGCAGAACGATTTCGGCGTGCAGGTCAGCATGAACTCGCACTTCGCGCTCAAGGCCGCGTGGCAGATGCGCCACAACAGCGAGGTCAGCGACGGCGACAAGAAGACCGACACGCTGACCACGGTCAACCTGGTCTATACGTTCAAGTAAGCAGCGGCCATTCGTAGGAGCGGCCCTGGCCGCGAGGGCTTTATCGGTGACGCCCAGGCCCAGGTTTATCGGTAAGGCCTGTCGCGGCCAGGGCCGCTCCTACAAAGAGCGGCGTCTTGGTCGAACTGGTCCTGCGCGACGCGGCGGTCAACCCGATCCACACGTTCGCATGGGCGACCGCTTGTCGTAGGAGCGGCCCTGGCCGCGAAGGCTTTCCCGATAAAGCCCTCGCGGCCAAGGCCGCTCCTACGCAGAGCGGGCATTGCATACGTAGTGGCGAGGTTTGGTAGTGGCGAGGTTTGGAGTTTGCGCCTGGGCGCCGGTGTCGATGCCGGTTGCGTTACAGGTCAGCGCTTGCGTTCGCAGGTCGCCGGCCGCGTTACAGCTCCGCCAGCAGCTGCCCGGCGCCCTTGTCGAACAGGCCTTGCGCAACCAGGCGGCCGAGTGCTTCGGTGTCCTCGGCACTGCCGTGTGCCTCGGCGTGGATCAGGCGTCCGTCGCTGGCGCTGCCGACCATGCCCTGCAGGAACAATCCATCGTCTTCCCAGCGTGCGAACGCGGCGACCGGCACATGGCAGCTGCCGTGCAGCGCGCGATTCATCGCCCGCTCGGCTTCCACGCAGGCGCGGGTGCGGCCGGCATCCAGCACCGCCAGCAGGTCGTGGATGTGCGCATCGTCGCCACGGCATTCCACCGCCACCGCGCCTTGCGCCGGTGCCGGCAACCACTCCGGTACATCCAGTCGTGCGGTGATGCGCGCATCGAACCCGAGCCGCTGCAACCCGGCGCAGGCCAGCACGATGGCGTCGTAGCCGCCGTTGTCGAGCTTGGCCAGGCGGGTATTGACGTTGCCGCGCAGGTCGATCAATTCCAGATCCGGGCGTGCGGCGCGCAATTGCGCCTGACGCCGCAGCGATGACGTTCCAACGCGTGCGCCCAGCGGCAACGCCTGCAGCGTGGCGTAGAGATTGGACACCAGCGCATCGGCCGCATCGCCGCGCTCCAGGATCGCCGGCAGCACGAACGGGGCGTCCAGCTCCATCGGCACGTCCTTGAGCGAATGCACCGCGCAATCGGCCTCGCCGCGCAGCATCGCCAACTCCAGTTCCTTGAGGAACAGGCCCTTGCCGCCGATCGCGGCCAGCGAGCGGTCCAGTACTTCGTCGCCGCGGGTGCTCATCGGCACCAGCACCACCTCCAGCCCGGGGTGGTGCTGACGCAGCGCGGCGGCGACGTGTTCGCTCTGCCAAAGGGCGAGCGGGCTCTTGCGGGTGGCGATGCGGAGCGTGGTCATCGGGCCATTATCCCGGACCGGACGCGTAACGCCTATCTGGAGCGCACGCCGGTGCCCTGCAGCACCCGCGCCGCTGGCGACCAATGCATCTCCTCCCAAGCGGCATGGCACGCGTTAACGCAATTACTCGAGCAGGCTGACCATGCACATGACACGCGTTAACGCAATTGCTCGCGCAGGCTGGCCACGCAGCGGCGGCTCACTTCCAGCGGTTGCGGCACGTTGCGCAGCACTGCGTGCACCTGGCCATCGCCGCTGCGGCGCAGTTCCACCAGCTCGGCACGCGCGACCAGGCAATTGCGGTGGATGCGCACCAGGCGGTCGGCGAATTCGTCTTCCAGCGATTTGAGCGACTCTTCGATCAAGTCCTCGCCACGGGTGTGGTGGACGATGACGTACTTCTCTTCGGCCTGCAGATAGCGGATGTCGCCGATGGCGATCAGCCGCAGGCTGCCGCGCAGGCGTGCGCACAAATGCGTGCGCAGCGGCGGCGGCGTGGCGCTGGGCGCGCGCCCGGCCAAAAAGGTGGCCACCTTTTCCAGGGCGGCAGCCAGGCGTTCGGGGCGCACCGGTTTCATCAGGTAATCCAGCGCGGCGGCGTCGAAAGCCGACAGCGCGTGCTGGTCGTAGGCGGTGCAGAACACTACCGCTGGCGGTTGCTGGCTTTGGCGCAGCAGGCGCGCGGTTTCCAGGCCGTCGACGCCGGGCATGGCGATGTCCAGCAGTACCAGGTCCGGATGCAGGTGCTGGCATTGCTGCAGCACCTGCTGGCCGTTTTCGGCCTCGCCAATCACTTCGACGTGCGGATGCTCGCCCAGCAACAGGCGCAGGCGCTCGCGCGCCAGCGGCTCGTCATCGGCGATCAGCACCCGCACTTGCGTGGCCGTCATGGACATCCCCCTCGCTGCAGTGACTTTCCCCTCACGGCAGCGGCAATGTGATCTCACAGGCATAGTAGCCTTCAGCCCAGCTGGCCGCCATCCGTGCACCGCTCCCGAACTGAAACGCCAGCCGGTGCGAGATGCTGGCCTGGGCGTGTCCGGCGCCGGCAAGCAGCGGCAACTGCGTACCCGGTTGCGGGGCCGGATTGACAATGCGGATCTGCAACTGGTTGCCGCGCTGGCGCAGCGACAAGTACAGCGTGCCGCCCTCGGGCAGGCGCGAAATTCCATGCAGCACCGCATTTTCCACCAGTGGTTGCAGCACCAGGCGCGGCATCGGCAACTCCCACGGCAGCGGCTCCTGTTTGTGCCAGCGCACCTGCAGGCGCTCGCCCAGGCGTAAGGATTCGATTGCCAGATAGCGCTCGGCCAGTTCGCATTCGGCGCGCAGCGTGGACAGGCCCTCGCCGGCACCGAGCGCGGCGCGGAATAGATCCGACAGATCCAGCACCGCCTGTTCGGCCACCACCGGGTCGCGCCGCAACAGACTGACAATCAGATTCATGCTGTTGAACAGGAAATGCGGGCGAATGCGCGCCTGCAGGGCATCGGCCTGCGCGCGCGCGTTGGCCTGCACCTGCGCTTCCCAGCGGTCGCTGACATAGAAATAGCGCAGCGCCAGCGCGGTGATCAGCACCACCGTGGCCGCGCTGCCGAGAGTGAAACGCCAGAAGCCCACCAGCGGCCCCAATGGCGCCTGCCCGAGCACTGCATACAACCCGTGCACGATGCCGGCGCCCAACATCGCCACGACGGCGGCGATCGATAACGCAGTCAAGCCGCCCAGCTTGGGCGGCAGCCGCGACAGGCTGGGCCGCAACACGCACAGCAGCACGCTGACCGCCAGCGCCAGCCACAACGCCAACCCGCTGGCCGACACGAAGCGCGACAAGGTGATGCTGCGCGCCGCGCCGGCATCGGGCACCAGCGTCACCACCAGCACCACCAGTTCGGCCAACCCCAACATCGCGCCCAATCGTGGCAGCCGGCACAGGTCCGGCATCCAGGCGATCTGTGGCGCGCGCGGGGCCATGAACTCAGGCGGCGGTGAAGCGAGCCTGCATCCAGTCGCGCAGCGCCTCGATCTCTTCCAGACAGACCTGATGGCCCATCGGGTACGTCTGCCATTGCAGTGCGAAGCCAAGCGTGCGCATTGCTTGTGCGCTCTGTTCGCCGGCACCGAACGGCACTACCGGGTCGGCGGTGCCATGCGCCATGAACAACGGTTGGCGGGTGGCAGCCGGCTGCAACTGGCTGGTGGCGGCGCCCGGGTCGGGCAGATAGGTCGACAGGGCGATCAGCCCGGCCAATGGAACGCTACGCTGCAAACCCACCGCCAGGGTCACTGCACCGCCCTGCGAGAAGCCGGCCAGCAGGATGCGCTCGGGCGCGATGCCGCGGGTCTGCTCGTGGGCGATCAACGCTTCGACCTGCGCCACCGATTCGGCGATGCCGGCCTTGTCGGCGCGTGAGGCGAAATCCATGCCGACGATGTCGTACCAGCCGCGCATGCGCACGCCGTTGTTGATGGTGATCGGGCGGATCGGCGCATGCGGGAACACGAAGCGCAGCGCCGGCCAGTGCGGGCGCACCAGTTCCGGCACCATCGGGGCGAAGTCGCTGCCATCGGCGCCCAGGCCGTGCAGCCACAGCACCGTCCACTGCGGGTTGGGTCCGGTCTCGCGTTCGATCACTTCCAACATCGTCCAGCTCCGCTTGCGGGCTGGGCATTATGCCTTGCGCCATCGGCCAGGCCGATCAGGGACCGGCTGATCAGGTAGCCGCCGGGCCATACGTGGCGAGCGATCCTGGCGCGTGGCCCGGCCTGCTCGGCGCGACATGCGTGGCCCGCTACGCGTAGATCGTCGCGCGCAGGCTTGCCGCGCTCAGATCAGCGGCTAGATCAGCGGCTAGATCAGCGACGGCTCCAGCGCGGCGGCGCGGCGCAGTTCGGCCGCACGCACCAGCACCTTGGGCGGGTCGAGTTCTTCGGGGATGCAGAAGATGCCGGCCCGGCGCAGGCCCAGGCCGGTGCGACGCAGCGAGGTCACTGCCACCACCGGGATCGACAAGGCCATGCCGATGATCACCGGCGCCATCCAGGCCGCCAGCGACGGCGACACCGTATAGGCCACCGCGCCCATGAACAGGCCGAACACGGTCAGCCCGCCGTAACTGCCAAACAGCGCCGGCCACGACAGCTTGCCGTCGTCGCGCACCTGCGCATCCCAGCCCGAATCCTTGCCGGCCAGCACTTCGAACACGCCGCGCGATTGCAGATACATCACCACCGGCGCCATCAGGGCCGCCAACACGGTTTCCAGCAGGATGCTCAGCATGGCGCGGATGGCGCCGCCGCAGGCGCGCAATTCGCGCGGGTTGAGCAGCAGCGCGATGTAGCCGAGCAGCTTGGGCGCGAGCAGCACGAACATGGTGCAAATGAAGATCCAGATCGCGTTGCCCTGGCTGCTGCCATGCCAGTATCGTGCCGGCGAGAACGGCAGGCCCTGGGCCAGATCGATGCCGGCTCCGGCCAGCGGAATGCCGATGCCGATCAGCATCAACATGCCCCACATCGGCGCGGTGAAGTAATGCCCGATGCCGATCATCATGTGCATGCGGCTGATCCAGTGCAGACCCTTGGCACCGACCACCTTGGCGTGCTGCAGGTTGCCCTGGCACCAGCGACGGTCGCGGATCAGCAGGTCGGTCAGCGTGGGCGGGCCTTCTTCGTAGCTGCCCTGCAGGTACGGCACCATGTGCATGGCCCAGCCGCCGCGCCGCATCAGCGCCGCTTCGACAAAATCGTGGCTGAGCACATGCCCGCCGAACGGCTTGCGCCCGCGCAGCGCTGGCAGGCCAGCGTGATCGGCGAATGCCTGGGTGCGGATGATCGCGTTGTGGCCCCAGTAATTGCTCTCGGCACCATGCCACCAGGCCACGCCGAAGGCGATGATCGGCCCGTACACGCGGCCACCGAACTGCTGCATGCGGGCGAACAGAGTCTGCCCGTTGACCACCGCGGGCAGGGTCTGGATCAGCCCCACGTCCGGATTGTTTTCCATGCCGGCGACCAGCCGCACGATGGTGTCGCCGGTCATCACGCTGTCGGCGTCCAGGATCAGCATCTGCGGGTAGCTGCCGCCGAAACGACGCACCCAGTCGGCCACGTTGCCGGCCTTGCGCGCGGCGTTGTCGGCGCGGCGGCGATAAAAGATGCGCCCGTGTCCGTCGACGCGGTCGCACAGCTCGTTGTAGACCAGTTCTTCGGCAGCGCCGATGTGTTCGCGGGTGGTATCGCTGAGCACGAAGAAGTCGAAGTGCTCCAGCTGGCCGGTTTCGGCCACCGATTCGTAGATCGCCTGCAGCCCGGCCAGCAACCGGCGTGGATCTTCGTTGTAGGTGGGCATCAGCAACGCAGTGCGCGTGTGCAGCGTCGGCAGCGGCGCATCCGGGTCGATGCCCAGCTTGCGTCCGGCACGTGCCACCACGGTGAAAAAGCCGGCCACCGCACTGGCGAAAGACATCGCGATCCAGGCGAACAGCAGCACGAACAAGCCGAGCAGGCAGCCCTCCAGCACGCTGACGCCACCGGGCCACAACACGCTGAGCATCACCCACACCGCCACGGCGGTGGTGGCAAAGGTGCCGCCAATCAGATAGAAACGCCGCACGCCGATACCCACCGGCGCGGTGCGCTGATGCGGTACCTGCAGGCGGCCTTCGCGCAGGTTCTGTTCGGGCATCGCCAGCGGCGCTTCGGGCGGCAGCGTTGGCTGACCGGCGTCGAGGGCGGAAATGGGAGGGAATTCGGTAGGTGCGGGGGAAAGAGTCACAGTGCCGTCCATCAAGGCTGCCCATCGCGCAAAGGCGACAGTGCGGGCTGAAACGGGAGATCCATCCCCGCCATATAAAACGACGTTGCCACACGCACCGTGTCGTGGGCGAGCCCGACGGTGTGCGACCACGTCGCAGGTTTGGCAGCTCTAAGACCACTCCGATGCACAAGCTCTCCTGGCTGCAACTTCACGTCGCGGCTCATCCTAAAGAATCGATCGTTAAGGAAGCGAAGGCCACTTGCTGTCGTCTTCGCCCACCCGACGAGGACAGCGCGGCAGACTACGCCGCAGCGACCGAACACAACCCCAACAGATTGCAGCCTGACGCGCGCGCTGTCACGGGCGGCGAACCACGCTGTCGTGTAGGACAACTGCAAGTGGTGTGCCATGACATGCAATCGGTTGTGCCGCCAGTGTGCTTGCGCTGGCGATCGCGGCAATGACGCCGATCGGAATTGCGACGGCACGCTGCGCGTCATGGTGGATCGGAATAAGCGATGTGGGGACTGCGCCAACTTCCAATGTAGGCCACGAACTGCGCGTTCTGCGCACACTCATCACTTCAAGACAACCGGAATTGCGGGTCGTTGCGTGGTTTAGATGCGATCAAAAGTTTGGTTAGTCGAGTGCGCGGTGCCCTCGCCGCTCGCGGGACACGCCGTAAACCCATCCCTGGGGGCTCGGTGGCGGCATTCATGCCGCCACACGGTCCCGCAAGCGGCGAGGACACCGCACCAGAGAGTGAATCGTTGGTCGGGTGAAAAGCTGCTTGTTGCTCGGTGTGCATCGGGACGATGATCGGAAGCGAGGCCATACGAGCAACACACGTCCTGCTTTGCTCGCAGCCMCGCACACCGACCATCTTGACTGGTCCTTGCCCGCCCACCGTCGCGGGACCTTACGCGGCATGGATGCCGCGTAAGAGCTTACAAGGACGTACTTGCAGCAGCCAAGCCGAAGATCAGCAGCTATACAACTGACAGAAACGCAGCTAGTCGAGGGCCCGATGCCCTCACCAGAACGTTGGTCGGTCACTGGATGAAACGCTGTCCGTCACACACCCCCTTACTTGCGTGCCGCCTCGCTGGCATCGCGGGTGGCCCGGAACTCCGAGTCGCTGCTCCAGTTCGGCCATTGGCGCGAATCGGCCAGCTGCTGGCCCAGCGCGTACAGCACGCCCAGATCGCGCGCGGCACCGGCGAACGTCCAGTCCGGCTTCCACTCGTCGCCCTGCTGGTGATAGCGCTTGGCGGTGTAATCATCGGATGCAGCCTTGCCTGCGGCCACGCCGCCCACTTCCCAATCCTGCCCGGACGCATACGACAACGCCGGTACGCCGCGCTTGGCGAAAGAGAAATGATCCGAGCGGAAGAAATACCCCGCCTGCGGCTTGGGATCGGGCGTGTAGCGCAGCTTCCACTGGCCGGCGACGCTCTTGAGCTGGTCGAGCAATTCCAGTTTTGCGGTGCCGTAAATGCCGAAATCGCGCGAAGGCACGAATGGGTTCATGCCGTCCATGTTGATCACCGCCACCGTAGTGTCCAGCGGATACAGCGGCTTGGAGGCGTAGAACTCCGAGCCCAGCAAGCCCTTTTCCTCGGCGGTGACCGCCAGGAACACCACCGAGCGCTGCGGCTTGGGCCCTTTGGCAAAACCGCGCGCCAATTCCAGCAAGGCGGCCGTGCCGCTGGCGTTGTCCAACGCGCCGTTGAAGATGGTATCCCCGCGTGCGTCCGGCTTGCCCACGCCGATATGGTCCCAGTGCGCGCTGTAGATCAGCGTCTCGTTCGGATGCGTGCTGCCGTCCAGCCGCGCCACCACGTTGTGCGAGGTGATTACATCGGATTTGACCTGGTAACTGGCGCTCAGCCCTTGGCCTTTGAGTTCGACCGGCTTGAAGCCGCGCGTCTGCGCCTGCTTCTTCAAGGTGTCGAAATCCAGCCCGGCCTGCTTGAACAGGCTGGCGGCCAGATCGCGCTGGATCCAGCCTTCCAGGGTGGGATGCGCGGCGCGCGGGTTGTCGCGCACCACGTCGAACATGCTGTTGGTGTTGGAGCTGGCCACGGTGTCCCAGCCGTAGGAGGCCGGCGCGGTTTCGTGCACCACCAGCACGCCGAGCGCACCCTGGCGGGCGCCTTCTTCGTACTTGTAGGTCCAGCGGCCGTAGTAGGTCATGCCGGCGCCGTCGAAGGCGCCCTTGCCGGTTTCGAAATCCGGATCGTTGATCAGCACCACCGCGATCTTGCCCTTCAGGTCCACGCCCTTGAAGTCGTCCCAGTCGCGCTCCGGCGCCTTGACGCCGTAACCGACGAACACCAACGGCGCGTTGGCGATCTCGACCTTGGAGGAACCATCCAGCGCCGCGCGGATGGCGATCTGCTTGCCCTGGGTCAGGGTTTGCGGCTTGCCGGCATTCTGCAAAGCGATGGTCGGTGTACCGACGATATCGGCGCGGCGCAGCGGCACCGCCTGGGTCCACGCGCGCTTGCCATTGGCGAGATCGCCACCCGGCTGCAGACCGGCCGCAGCGAATTGCTTGCTCAGGTACGCAATGGTTTTTTCTTCGCCGGCAGTGGCCGGACCGCGGCCTTCATAGGCGTCGGAGGCCAGTTCCTTGACGTCTTGCGAGATCCGCGCGCCATCGAAGGTAGGTGTTGCCGCCATCAGTGCGGTCGAAACCGCCATCGCCAGAATTCCCGTCACAACTCGTTTCACTGCAGCACCCAGGTAGTGTCCGAACAGCCCTGGAGTGTAGCCACTGCGGCGTTTGACCGGGTGTGCGGCATTGGCGGCATTGGCGGCATTGGCGGCGCAGTTGCATCACACAGCACGCTGCTGCGCAGCCCTCCATCGATCAGCTACCTCAGAACAGATCGACGCTGCCCACCTGCTGGACAACCTGCTGCATCTGCCCACTGGCGACCAGCTCGGTGTAGACCTCGGCACGGTTGCGGCCGTTCTGCTTGGCCCAGTACAGCGCCTTGTCGGCCTCGTCCAGCATCTGGCTGATCATGCGACCATCGCTGAGCTCCACGATGCCGGTACTGAGAGTGACTTTGCCGACCTGTGGGAAGGTGTACTCGGCCACCGCCAGCCGGAAGCGCTCGAACAGGCTCACCGCCGTGTCGCGGTCCACCCCGCGCAGCACGATCACGAACTCCTCGCCGCCGAAGCGGAACAGCAGATCGTCCTGACGGAACGAGCGCTGCATCAACTGGGCGACCAGCAGCAAGACCTCGTCGCCATACAGATGGCCGAAGGTGTCGTTGACGCGCTTGAAGTGATCGATGTCCACGATCCCCAGCCACACGCTCTGATCCGCCGATGCGTCCACGCCGCCGGCGAACAGGCGCAGGATCACATCGTCGAAGGTCTTGCGATTGCGCAGCCCGGTCAGCGCATCGCGCTGGGCATCGTCGAGCAGGCTGCGGTAATTCTGGAAGAAGCGCGCAATGCCCTGCAGCATTGCCTGCTCGGCGATGCCGGGAACCCGCGAACCACCCACGCGCAGGCAGGTACGGATGCCGCGCGCTTCCATCATCGGGTAGACCAACAGCGCGCGGCCGTCTTGCTGCAATTGCACCACATCGCCCGGCCCGCGCACGCCGGCCAATTGCTGGCGCATCTGCGCGTCGTGGATGTCGCCCACCGTCAACGACAGCCGGCCGTCGTCGCGCAGCCGGGTTTCGGCCATGCTGCGGCCGTCCGGGGCAATGCGCAGCAACGAGAGTTCCTCGGAGGCGCAGACCTCGCGCACGGTGCGCAGCAGGCTCAGATCGAGCAGATCGGCATCGCGAATGGCGGTCAGGTCCACCATCCGTTCCAGCAAGGGCTCATTGGTCATCGCCGCGCCATCCTGTGCACGGACGCAGGCCCGCAGCGCCGGTGGCGGCACGCAGGCACACATCTTGGGCTGAAACGCACTGGCATCACCATGATCACCGGCAATCTTTGATGTCGGTTCATCGGCGTTTCCGGAGCAAACTTGAGTCTGCTAACTGGCCGCGCTCAGCGCGGGGCCAGCCAGCGGGGACGCGCGTAGGCGGGTCGGCCGAGTGCGCCCAGCCGCCCTGCTGGGCTCAGGGCAGCGCCGATTCCAGCGCGTCTTCACCCAGCGCGTGGGCCTGCATCAGCCGTCGGCTGCTGGCGTTCAAGCCTTTGACCTGCACCTCCAGCCCGTGGTGACGCAGGCGCTGGACCACCTTGTCCAGCGCCGCCACTGCGGTGATATCCCAGAAATGCGCGCGGCTCACGTCGACCAGCACCGTGCGGCCCGGGACCTGGCGTGCATCGAAGGCATCGATGAACACGTCGGCCGAGGCGAAGAACACCTGCCCGCGCACGCTGTAGGTGCGCACGCCATCGTCGTCGCCATGAGCGATCTGCAGCAGCCCGGCCACCTTGAAGGTGAAGAACACCCCGCTCAGCACCACGCCCACTGCGACACCCGCAGCGAGGTTGTGGGTGAGCAAGGTCACCGCCACGGTGGCCAGCATCACCACGCTGGAGGTGCGCGGATGGGTCACCACGGTGCGCAGCGAGCGCCAGTCGAAGGTCTCGGCCGAGACCATCACCATGATCGCCACCAACGCCACCACCGGCACCTGCGACACCCACGGCTTGAGCGCCACCATCAGGATCAGCAGGAACACGCCGGCAAACAACGTGGACAAGCGCCCCCGTCCGCCGTATTTCACGTTACCCACGGTCTGCCCGATCATGCCGCAGCCGGCAATGCCGCCGAACAGGCTGGCGGCCGCATTGGCGATGCCCAGCCCGGTGCATTCGCGGTTCTTGTTGCTGGGGGTGTCGGTAAGTTCGTCGACCACGCGCGCGGTCATCAGCGATTCGAGCAGGCCCACCATGGCAATGGCCAGCGCCGGCAAGGCGATGATGCGCAAGGTCTCCAGCGTCAACGGCACCGACGGCCACTGCAGGAACGGCAGCGCATTCGGCAGCTTGCCCAGATCGGCCACGGTCTTCAGCGGCAGATGCAGCGCCGTACTCGCCACGGTCAGCAGCAGGATGCACAGCAACGGCGAGGGAATCGCCGACACACCCGGCAGGCGCAGCCGCGGCAGGCCGTAGATGATCGCCAGGCCCACGCCCAGCATCACCCAGGTGGTCAGGTTGGCGCCGTGCAGATGCGGCAGCTGCGCGGCGAAGATCAGCACCGCCAACGCGTTGACGAAACCGGTGCGCACCGAGCTGCTGACAAAGCGCATCAGCACGCCCAGCCGCAGCAACCCGAACAGGATCTGCACCGCACCGGCCAGCAACCCGGCCGCCAGCAGATACGGCAAGCCGTGCGTGGCCACCAGCGGTGCGGCCACCAGGGCCACCGAGCCGGCTGCGGCCGAAATCATCGCCGGGCGTCCACCGCAAAACGCAATGACAATGCCGATCACGAAGGATGCGAACAGCCCGACCTGCGGATCCACGCCGGCCACAAAAGCGAACGCGATCACTTCGGGAATCAACGCAAACGTTGCGACCGCACCGGCCATCAGTTCGCGCGCGGGCGAGGCGCGCCATTGCGCCAGTTCGGCACGCAAAAAGGACATTGGAAGACACTCCGGGGACAGAAAGGACAGCCTGCGGACACTGCGCAGCGGCAATAGTGTGCGGGAAAGCGACCCCGCCCGCAGCCTGTACGTGATCGCTGCGGCAATGCGCTTTTCTGTGGCAGGGATCACGCCACATAAAACGGCTGCGGACCAAGATGCCCCCCTCACCGCGCCCGAGTGTCGGGTTCGGTTTTCCAGGGAGATCACCATGTCCATTTTCAGGACTGCAAGCACGCTCGCACTGGCCACGGCGCTGGCGCTGGCTGCCGCACCGGCTTTCAGCTATTCCATCAGCAACAACAAGGTTGTCGACGACAACGGCAAGGTGGTCCAGCTCAAGGGCGTCAACGTGTTCGGCTTCGAGACCGGCAACCATGTCATCCATGGTCTGTGGGCGCGCAACTGGAAGGACATGATCATCCAGATACAGGGCCTGGGCTTCAATGCCGTGCGCCTGCCGTTCTGCCCGGCCACGCTGCGCGCCACCACCATGCCCAGCAGCATCGACTACGGCCGTAACCCCGATCTGCAGGGCCTGACCTCGCTGCAGATCCTCGACAAGGTGATCAACGAATTCAACGCCCGTGGCATCTACGTGCTGCTGGATCACCACACGCCCGATTGCGGCGCCATTTCCGAGCTCTGGTACACCAGTTCGTATTCCGAAGCGCAGTGGCTGGACGACCTGCGCTTTGTGGCCAACCGCTACAAGAACGTGCCGAGCGTGCTCGGCGTGGATCTGAAGAACGAACCGCACGGCGCCGCGACCTGGGGCACCGGCAACGCGGCCACCGACTGGAACAAGGCCGCCGAGCGCGGTTCGGCCGCAGTGCTGGCGGTGGCGCCCAAGTGGATCATTGCGGTGGAAGGCATCACCGACAATCCGGTGTGCTCGACCAATGGCGGCATCTTCTGGGGCGGCAATCTGCAGCCGCTGGCCTGCACGCCGTTGAACATCCCGGCCAACCGCTTGCTGCTGGCGCCGCATGTGTACGGGCCGGACGTGTTCGTGCAGTCGTACTTCAACGACAGCAACTTCCCCAACAACATGCCCGCGATCTGGGAGCGTCACTTCGGCCAATTCGCCGGCACGCATGCACTGCTGCTGGGCGAGTTCGGCGGCAAGTACGGTGAAGGCGATGCGCGCGACAAGGTGTGGCAGGACGCACTGGTGAAGTACCTGCGCAGCAAGGGCATCAACGAGGGCTTCTATTGGTCGTGGAATCCCAACAGCGGCGATACCGGCGGCATCCTGCGCGACGACTGGATCAGCGTGCGCGAAGACAAGATGACCTTGTTGCGGACGTTGTGGGGCACGGTGAGCAGCACCACGCCGACGCCGACGCCTACTCCCACACCGACTCCCACGCCAACACCAACCCCGACGCCCACTCCCACTCCCACTCCCACTGGCAGCTTCAGCACCAAGGTGATCGTGGATAGCAGCTGGAGCGGCGGTTCCTGCAATCGCGTGCAGGTCACCAATACCGGCACCGGTAGCGGCACCTGGTCGATCTCACTGCCGGTCACCGGCACCGTCAACAACGCCTGGAATGTCACCTGGTCTCAGAGCGGCAGCACGCTCAGGGCCAGCGGGGTGGACTTCAATCGCACCCTGGCAGCCGGTGCAACCGCTGAATTCGGCTTCTGCGCAGCGAGCTGATTGCAGCAAGGCGGGCACGTCGCGCGTGTCCGCCGTTACGTCGTCAACTGCGGGCAGTTTGCAGTGCAAGGACGCGGTGTCCCGCAACCTGCCTGAAGGCAACAGGCCGTTGTAGGAGCGCCCCTGGGCGCGATGAAGCGTTATCGATAACGCCACATCGCGCTAAGGGGCGCTCCTACATGGTGCATTGGCATATTGGGTCTTCCGCAAGCAGACGCTGCCGCAGATACTATTCAACCCGCCTGTGAATCAGCCGATATCCATCAGATAGCGCCCCGGCGCGTTTTGGATGTCGTTGCCATGCCTGTTGTGTCCCTGTTGCGTCGTCACGTTGCCAATCTCCCGCTCACCCGCAAATTCGTGCTGCTGTGCACCTTGCTGACCGTGGGTGTGATCCTGCTGGCGGTGGCCGCAGCACGTTTGCAATACCTGGATCTGGTGGAGGCGCGCAAGCTCAGCGTCAAGACCGAGGTCGAGATGGGCCTCACCGTGATGCAGCACTACGCCGACAAGGTCAAAGCCGGCGAGCTGACCGTCGAACAGGCCAAGACAGCGGCAAGCACCACGCTGGCCGACATGCGGACCAACGAAGGGGTGGATTACTTCTTCATCGTCGATCCGCAGATGCGCATCCTGATGCATCCCAAGCGCGCCGTCGGCACCGACATGAGCGATTACAAGAGCGATGCCGGGCAGTATGTGTATCGCGATATCAAGACCGCGATCGAGCGCGGCGACGGCTTCAGTTATTACAACGCGCCCAAGCCCGGCAAGAAGGAACAGCTGCCCAAGATCAGCTATGCCAAGACCTTTCCGGCCTGGAACTGGGTGTTGGTGATGGGCGTGTACGCCGAGGACATCCAGGTGCAGGCCTGGGGCTTCACGCGCACCTTGACGTTGATCGGCGGCGCGCTGGTGGCGATGGTGATCGGCCTGTGCTGGTTGATTGCCTCGGCCATGGCCGCACCGCTACGCGCAGCATCGCGCACCGCAGAGGCGATCGCCTCGGGCCGCTTCGACAACGACATCCGGGTCGAATCGCGCGATGAAACCGGCCAGTTGATGCACAGCATGCAGCAGATGCAGAACCAGCTGCAGCGCTTCAACGGCGAAATGCAGACCATGATCCGCCTGCAGCAGGGCGAGAACATCGCGCACCGCATTCCGGAGGATTTCCCCGGCGATTACGGCACGCTAGCGCACGGCGTGAACACGGTGGTGTTCGAGCATCTGGATGCCATCAACGAAGCGATGGATGTGATGAGCGACTACGGCCGTGGCGATCTGCGCCGCGACATGCGCCGCCTGCCCGGCCAGCGCGCGGCATTGCACGAAGCGCTGGACACGGTGAAGGGCAATCTGTCGGCAATCAACAGCGACATCGCACGCCTGGCCGATGCAGCCGCGCGCGGCGATTTCTCCGCACGTGGCGAGCAATCGCGCTACCAGTTCGCGTTTGCCGAAATGGTGCAGGCATTGAACCGCCTGATGCAGCAGGCCGATGCCGGTCTGAACGATGTGGGCCGCATCATGGCCGCGATCGCCGATGGCGATCTGTCGCAGCGGGTGGAGTCGCATTACGAAGGCGCATTCGGCCGGCTGGCCAATGCGGCCAACCGCACCGCGATCCAGCTGACCAGCATCGTGCAGGGCATCCAGCACTCGGCCGAGATGATCAATACCGCGGCCGGCGAAATCGCCAGCGGCAATGCCGACCTGTCCACGCGCACCGAACATCAGGCGGCGAATCTGGAAGAAACCGCCGCCTCGATGGAAGAACTGACCTCCACCGTGCGCCAGAACGCCGACAACGCGCGCCAGGCCAACCAGTTGGTCAAGGGCACCGGCGAAGTCGCCGAAAGCGGCGGCCGCGTGGTGCAGGAAGTGGTCAGCACCATGCAGGCGATCACGCAATCGTCGGCACGCATTTCCGACATCATCGGGGTGATCGACGGTATCGCATTCCAGACCAATATCCTGGCCTTGAACGCGGCGGTGGAAGCGGCACGCGCCGGCGAACAAGGCCGCGGATTTGCGGTGGTGGCCACCGAAGTGCGCGCCCTGGCGCAGCGCTCGGCGGGCGCTGCCAAGGAAATCAAACAGCTGATTTCCGATTCGGTGGAAAAAGTCGCGCAAGGCTCGAACCTGGTGCATCAGGCCGGCAGCACCATGACCGAAGTGGTCAGCTCGGTGAAGCGCGTGACCGACATCATGGCCGAAATCACCGCTGCAAGTACCGAACAAAGCGCCGGCATCGAGCAGGTCAGTACCACGGTGATGCAGCTGGATGAAATGACCCAGCAAAACGCGGCGCTGGTGGAAGAAGCCACGGCGGCCGCACGCAGCATGGAAGATCAGGCGGCGGATCTGACGCGCGCGGTGGCGGTGTTCCGGTTGGTGCCCGAACAGGCTGCACTGGCGCAACGGCGTTCGGTCGTGCAGGCGGCTTGATTGATGGATGCATAGCCCCTCGCCCTGCGGGGCGAGAAGGCACGGCATGCGCGCCACTAATGCGCATGCCTGGGTCGGCGAGGACACCGCACCAGAGAGTTACTTGGTTGCTTTGTTGAACGCCATGCGCACCGACCAAATCGACTGGTCCTTGCAGCCAAGCGACGGATCAACAATCAAAGCTAGGTGAGTCGAGGGCGCGGTGCCCTCACCGCTCGCGGGACACGCCGTGAACCCATCCCTGGGGGCTCGGTGGCGGCATCCATGCCGCCACACGGTCCCGCAATCGGTGAGGACACCGCACCAGACAGGTTGCGGGTTGCTTTGAGAAGAGCTACGCACACCGACCATCTTGATTGTCCTTGCCCGCCCACCATCGCGGGACCTTACGCGGCACGGATGCCGCGTAAGAGCTTACAAGGACGTACTTGCAGCGTGTCCCGCGATGGTGGGCGGGCAAGGGCCCTGCAGCCAGGCCACAGATCGTCCGCTCTGCAATCGACGCATCCACACCTCTCAAGACGACCGAGATGGTGAGCTTCATCGCGGGGAGTGAAGATTGATCGATGCGAATGCATCGCCACTGACAAAATCAATAAGTGCAATGCGCGCTTCTGATTGACGCGGTTTTTATGGGTAAACCGTACCCTCATCCGCCCTGCGGGCACCTTCTCCCGGCGGGAGAAGGGAATGTTCCTGATTGACGCAGCTTTGTGGGTAAACCGTACCCTCATCCGCCCTGCGGGCACCTTCTCCCGGTGGGAGAAGGGAGTGCTCCTGATTGGCGCGGTTTTATGGGTAGGCCGTACCCTCATCCGCCCTGCGGGCCCCTTCTCCCGGTGGGAGAAGGGAGCGTTGCAGCGCGCTTGACTACCGTGCGGCGTCGCGCCCGGTGGGGGCGGTGTCGCTGCCGCAGCGGGCGCGTTTTGCGGCGTACATCGCTTCGTCTGCGGCGTGCATCAGGCTGGCGGCGTCGGCGTGTGGGCCGTGTTGCCAGGCGACGCCGATGCTGGGTTGGATCGGGAGGTGTTGCTCGCCGAACACTGCGCCTGCTGCGGCCACATCACGGATCCGGTCTGCCACTGCAGCGCATTCGGTCTGCGGATCTTGCAGGTCGTCCAGCAGCACCACGAATTCGTCGCCGGCCAGGCGCGCCACCAGATAACTTTCGCCGGCCGCACGCTGCAGACAACGACCGAACGCCACCAGCACCGCATCGCCGGCGCGGTGGCCGTGTACGTCGTTGATGCGTTTGAAGCCGTCCAGGTCCAGGAACATCACGGCGACCGCACGCTGCTGTTGCTGCGCCTGGCTCACCGCGATCTGCAGCGCTTCGGACCAGGCGTGGCGATTCGGCAAACCGGTCAAGGCATCGCGGGTGGCGCGTTCGTGCATCAGGCGGTGCAGGGTCTTGTGCGCGGTGACGTCGTGCGCCATCAGGAAGAAGCCCTGCGTCTGCGCCTGCGTGCCTTGCGTCTCCGGCACCAGGGTGATTTCCACATCGCGCGGGCTTTCACCGCCACGCACGACATGTTCGAAACTGGCGCGTTGCCCGGCGACCACCTGCGCCAGCGCAGCGTGCGCCGGGGCGCTGAAGTCGCCCAGCACCTGGGTAAGATGGCGGCCGACCAGGCTGGACGGCTCCACACCAAGCCAATGCCGATGCGCTTCATTGGCGAACAGGCAACGCTGCTCGGCATCGAATTGGCTGACCAGCGTGGGAGTGGCGTCGCTGATCGCACGCAGCCGCGCCTCGCTTTCGGCCAGGCGTTCGGCGGCGACATGGCGTTCGGTGACGTCCTGGATCTGCGAGACGAAATGCACCGGCGCCCCGCTGCTGTCGCGCACCAGCGACACCGACAACTGCGCCCAGATCACCGCACCGTGCTGGCTGATGTAGCGCTTGGCCAGGCTGTAACTGTCGCGTTTGCCGTCGATCAGTTCCTGCACCAGGCACAGATCCATCTCCAGATCGTCGGGATGGGTGATGGTCTGGAAGGTGGTGCGCAGCAGCTGCTCGCGCGGATAGCCCAGGATGCTGCACAGCGACGGGTTGACGTCGCGCCAAGCGCCGTCCAGCGAGACGATCGCCATGCCTTGCGGGGCGGTTTCGAACGCGCCCCTGAAGTGCTCGGCCGCCAGCTGCGCGGCTGCCTGCGCCTGCAGCTCGGCGGTGACGTCGATGGCCATTGCCAGGTAACCGGCCAGCCCTTGCTGCGCGTCATGGATGATGTTGAAGCACAGCCGCACTCGCCGCAGCTCGCCATCCTTGCGCACCAGGGTCCAGATTTCTTCTGCGAGCACATCGCCTGCGGCAGCTGCGGCCAGCCTGATATACGACGGCGGCGACAACGCCAGCGTGGCCATATGCCGTTCGAGCTCGGCCGGCAGATGGAACTGCGCCGGGCAAGTGCCCAGCACTTCGTCTGCCGCGTAGCCCAGCAGGCGCTCGGCGCCGGGATTGAACAATTCGATGCGCCCGTTCGGGTCGAAGGCGATGATCGCCACGTCCTGCGAGGCGTCCACCAGCGACTGCAAGCGCGCGCGTTCGCCCGCCAGCGCGGCCGAGGCGTCGCGCAGTTGGGTGATGTCGTGCATCACGCACACCGCACCCAACGCGGCGCCCTGATCGCTGACCACCGGGTCGGCATTGCACAGCACGCTGCGCGCGCTCTGGCCGGTGGCACGGATCACCATCTCGGCGTTGCGCACGTGCTCGCCGCGCCAGGCACGCACCAGCGGAATGGCCTCGGTGGGCAGCAAGGTCGTGCCGTCGGCCGCGTAGAGATCGAAATGCTGCGCCCATTCCGCCGGCGGCAGTACGCGCGGGTCGGTACCGTGCCATTGGCGTGCGGCGTGATTGAACTCGTACAACAGACCGTCGTTGTCGCAGGACACCACGGCGTCGGGCATGGCTTCCAGCAAGCGGCTCAGGGTCTGCCGCTGCGCCTGCGCCGCCAGGCGGTCGCGGCGCGCCTCGAGTTGATTGGCGGCCTGACGTGCCAGCCGGATCAATGCCTGCTTCTGATTCTCATCGAGCACCCGCGACTTGGTGCTGAGCGTGCACAAGGTGCCGTACGCATAGCCCTCGCGGCCGATCAGCGGCACGCCCACATAGGAACGAATGCCCGGTGCGGCGGTGACCAGCGGATTGAGCGCGAAGCGTGGATCGGCCTCGGCGTCGGGCACCTCCATCAGCTCTGTGCCCATCACCGCATAGGAACAGAACGACACGCTGCGCGGGGTGCCTTCCAGATCGGTGCCGCAGCGCGCCTTGAACCACTGACGGTCGGCATCCAGCAGCGACACCAGCGCCATCGGCGCGCCGCTGACGTGCGCGGCCAACCAGGCAATGTCGTCGAATTCGGCCTCGGGCTCGGTGTCCAGCACCCCCAACCGGCGCACGGCTTCCACGCGCAAGGCGTCGTTGACGGGGATCGGCACGGGCGGCAACAGGACGGTCATGGAGTGATCGGCGGGTAGCGTCTGGTCAAGGGTAGGTCGCCCCAAGTAACGGCGAGGCGAGGATCAACTTGAGCCGACTGCGGCCGCGGCCGCTTGCCTGGCAGTGTAGAAAGGCGCAGCGAAGCACAGCCAGCCAGACCGGCCGCTGCCCGGCACCCGATACCACCACGCACTCCCATGGCGACAAACCCGGCCCGCACCGCTTGCACCCCATGCCGTCTTTCCCGCACTGCGAATGCATCCAACCGCAGCGACACTGCCAAACAGCATTTGCGGCGCCGCCAAGCAGCCACTACCCTCGGCCGATTGTCCTGCTCTGGAGTGTCACATGCTGCGTCCGCTGTCCCTGTTGATCGCCGGTGTACTCGGCGTCGCTGCCGGTACCGTTGCCCCCGCCGTCGAAGCCGCCCCGGCCAGCCTGTCCAAGTCCGCGGCCAGCAGCGCCATTCCCGAGATCGGCTACACCCGCTTCACCCTGCCCAACGGCCTGACCGTGGTGGTGCACGAGGACCACAAGGCACCGGTGGTGGCGGTGAGCATCTGGTATCACATCGGCTCCGGCGACGAGCCGGCCGGCAAGACCGGCTTTGCGCATCTGTTCGAGCACCTGATGTTCTCCGGTTCGGAGAACAACAAGGGCAGCTTCTTCGCGCCGCTGGAAAAGGTCGGCACCACCGACATGAACGGCACGACCTGGTTCGACCGCACCAATTATTTCGAAACCGTGCCGACCACCGCGCTGGATACCGCGTTGTGGCTGGAATCGGACCGCATGGGCCACCTGCTCGGCGCGATCGGCCAGGAAGAACTCGACACCCAGCGCGGCGTGGTGCAGAACGAAAAGCGCCAGGGCGAGAACCGTCCGTATGGCCGCGTGGACCAGAACATCCTGTCCAACCTGTTCCCGGCCAACCACCCGTACCAGCACGACACCATCGGCTCGATGGAAGATCTGGACGCGGCCTCGCTGGCGGACGTCAAACAATGGTTCAACGACAACTATGGCGCCGCCAACACCACCCTGGTGCTGGCCGGCGACAT
The DNA here is from genome assembly GCF_001423495.1 of Xanthomonas sp. Leaf131. Classification (GTDB taxonomy): domain Bacteria; phylum Pseudomonadota; class Gammaproteobacteria; order Xanthomonadales; family Xanthomonadaceae; genus Xanthomonas. The sequence continues at coordinate 138,012 of NZ_LMOG01000002.1, forward strand.
CACCGTGGCGCAGGCGCGTGCCAAGGCGTTGCAGTATTTCGGCGACATTCCGTCCGGCAAGCCGGTGGTGCGTCAGCAGCCGTGGGTAACCCCGCTGGCGGCGCAGAAGCGTGGCGTGCAACACGACCATGTCTCGCAGCCGCGCATCTACCGCACCTGGGTCGCCCCGCAGCTGGGCACCGATGCCATGATCCAGCTGGATCTTGCCACCACCGTGCTCGGCGGCGGCAAGACCTCGCGGCTGTATCAGCGCCTGGTCTATCAGGACAACCTGGTCGATGACGTATCGGCGTCGATCCAGCCGTTTGCGCTGTCCAGCCAGGTGCAGATCCAGGCCGACGTGAAGGATGGCGTGGATCCGGCCAAGGTCGAGGCGATCATCGACGAAGAACTCAAGAAGTTCATCGCCCAGGGCCCCACCGCCGACGAGTTGCAGCGCGCGCAGGTGGCCTACCGCGCCGGCTTCGTGCGCGGGCTGGAAAAGGTCGGCGGCTTCGGTGGCAAGGCGGTGATCCTGGCCGAGGGCCAGGTCTATCGCGGCGACCCGGGCGCTTACAAGCAGGATCTGCAACGCGGCCAGGCCGCCAGCGTGGACAGCGTCAAGCAGGCCGCCGCCAGCTGCTTCGGCAAGGGCGACTATCTGCTCACCGTGCTGCCGGCCGGCAAGGACTTCGACCCCGCCGCCGAAGACAAGGCGGTGGTCGCACGTGGCGACGAACCCGGCAAGCCGGCGCCCAAGCTGCCGGTCGCCGGCAAGTACAAAGTCACCGCCTCCACGCTGGACCGCAGCAAGGGCGTGCCGCAGACCGTCCAGTTCCCCGATCTGAGCTTCCCGCAGTTGCAGCGTGGCAAGTTGAAGAACGGCATCGAGGTGATCCTGGCCGAGCGTCACACCATCCCGGTCACCCAGGTCGAGCTGCTGTTCGATGCCGGCTATGCGGCCGACCAGGGCAGCAAGCTCGGTACCGCCAGCTTCAGCGCCGCGCTGATGAACGAGAGCACCGCCGCGCTGGATTCGGTGGAAGTGGCGCAGCGTCGCCAGCGCCTGGGTGCGATCACCGCGGTCGGCTGCGATCTGGACAGCTGCAGCGCCTCGCTGGATGCGCTCAACGACCAGTTGCAGCCCTCGCTGCAGCTATTCTCCGACATCGTGCGCAACCCGGCCTTCAAGGCGGCCGATATCGAGCGTATCCGTGGCCAGTGGCTGGCCGGGATTGCGCAGGAAAAGACCCAGCCCAATAGCCTGGCACTGCGGGCGCTGCCGCCGTTGTTGTTCGGCCAGAACCATCCGTACGGCATTCCGCTCACCGGCAGCGGCACCGAGGCGGCGATCAAGAGCCTCAACGCGAAGGACCTGCAGGCCTTCCATAGCCAGTGGCTGCGTCCGGACAACCTGCGCATCCTGGTGGCCGGCGACACCACGCTGGCGCAGATCATCCCGCAGCTGGATGCCGCCTTCGGCGACTGGAAGGCACCCAGCACGGCGTTGCCGAAGAAGAACCTGGTCAACGTCGCTGCGCAGCCCAAGCCGCGCGTGTATCTGATCAATCGCCCGGATGCGCCGCAGTCGGTGATCCTGGCCGGCCTGCTCGCCCCGTCGACCAAGGCGCCGGACAACCTGGCCATCGGCGTGGCCAACGGCGCCTTCGGCGGCACCTTCACCTCGCGCTTGAACATGAATCTGCGCGAGAACAAGCGTTGGGCCTACGGCGCCGGCACCCGCATGATGGACGCGCAGGGCCAGCGGCCGTATCTGTTTTCGGCACCGGTGCAGACCGACAAGACCGCCGAATCGGCCAACGAGATTCTCAAGGAAGCCACCGCGATCATCGGCGACACGCCGCTGACCGGCGAGGAGATCGAGAAGATCAAGAACCAGCGCATCCGCGCCCTGCCCGGCAGCTTCGAAACCACCGGCGCGGTGCTCGGCGCGATCGAAGGCATCGTGCAGTTCGACCGCCCCGACGATTATGTGCAGACGCTCAAGCCGCGCCTGGAAGCGATCGACCAGCCGGCCGCGCAGAAAGCCATCAAGGAAATCATCGCGCCCAACGCGATGACCTGGGTGATCGTGGGCGACCTGAAGAAGATCGAAGCCCCGGTGCGTGCGCTCAAGCTGGGCGAAGTGCAGGTGCTGGATGTCGACGGCAAGCCGGTCAAGCGCTGAGCGCGATTGACCTACCGGCCGCGCTGCTGCCAAGCGGCGCGGTCGTGCGTTGTGCTGGCGGTGGGATGTCCCTGCACGCACGGCCCGGACGCCTGCACGTGACGGCGTGCAGGCCCATCAGCAACGGCAAGGACGCAGCCTGCGGCGTTGGGTGACGCCCGCGCCGCCAGGCAAGCGTTGGCGATGTTCGGCGGCGGCAAGCGTACTTGCCGCACCCACGCACGCTTGTAGCTCGCCACGCGCGTGGTTGCAGGACTCATCCGCATCGGACTTGTCGCCCAGGTGCAGATCGTTGAACAGATGCGCGCACCCGTGGGCCGCGAGCGGCAACCGCGTTGCTGCGTCGTTCCATGCGCGGTGTCAGGCCACGCCACTACACCTGGTCAATGTCCACGCCGCGTTATCGGCCACGGCGGTATCGTGGCAGCTTCCTTATTCGCGCTTGTCCGGCTGATACGATGAAAGAAATGCCCATGGCTGACGAAGCCTCTCGCCAACAGGTTCTGGACGGCTACCGCATCGTCGACAGCCTGCCCGAGGACACCTATCAAGACGTGGTGCAAGTGGCCGCCTCCTTGTGCGACACACCCATCGCGCTGATGTCGCTGGTCGATCGCGACCGCCAGTGGTTCAAGGCCCAACTGGGTCTGGGCCTGCAGCAGACCGATCGCAGCCAGGCGGTATGCGATCACGCCATCCGCAGCCCCGAGCACTTGATGGAAGTGCCCGACCTCACCCAGGACACCCGCTTTGCCGATATCTCGGTCGTCACTGGCGAGACCGGCGCGCGTTTCTACGCCGGCATGCCGCTGGTCACCTCCGACGGCGTGGCGCTGGGCACCGTGTGCGTGCTCGACACCGAGCCGCGCACGCTCACCGACATTCAACGCACCGGGTTGCAGGCATTGGCGCGCGTCACCATGCGCCTGCTGGACGAGCGCAAGCGCGAACTGCAGCTCGAGCGCGATGCGATCCTGCAGCCGGTCGCACCGGTTGCCAGCCAGGCCAGCGTCGACACCGGCTATCACCTGGTCATCCTGGAAGTGCAGGAACTGGCCGCGCTGCTCGAGCAGCAAAGCGAGCGGCTACTGGGCCGCGCCTTGCAACAACTCGATCAGGCGCTGGCTGCGCATGTGCAGAGCGGCAGCGGCGACAGCGTGGACCGGGTCACCGACAGCGCCGAGTTCATCGCCGTGCTGCGCGGCCCCGATGCAGAACAGAAATTACTGGGTTTGCGCCAGATCGCCCAGCAACAGCACGCGCTCGGCCTCACCGTGCTGATCGGCGAAGCGCAGGCAAGCCGTGGCGACGAGCCGATCGGCCAGGTGTTCCTGCGTGCGGAAGTGGCGCTGAGTCTCGAAAAAGACCGCTATCGGCAGAGTCTGGCGTAGGGCAACACTCATCGCCTTGTAGCACCCGGATTGGCCTGCGGATGTAGCGCCTGGATTGGTCTCACGCAGAGCGCGGATCGGGATGTTGTAAGGCGGCGGCACCGATGATTCGATCCCCACGACCATCGGTGTTGAGGCCCCCTTCTCCCACCCCACGACCATCGGCGGTTGGGGGCACCCTTCTCCCACCGGGAGAAGGTGGCGCGCAGCGCCGGATGAGGGTGCGGTTGCCAAGGAGTCCTGCAGCGCGCCTGTGCAAGCTCCTGAAAACCCCTGGTTGCCTCCGACCACAACACATCCCTCACTCGTCCACTTAGAGCGGCGGGAAGGTGATTACACGGTGTGGATGCGTCGGTTTGTGGATGCTTCGGATTTTTAGAGCGGACGACCTGAGGCTTGGCTGCAGGGTCCTTGCCCGCCCACCATCGCAGGACACGCCGCAAGTACGTCCTTGTAGGCTCTTACGCGGCATCCATGCCGCGTAAGGTCCCGTGGCTGCGAGCAGTGGGTGCGGCGCGGCCGTCCGATGAGCTGAGTTTGATCAGCGCCGATCGCTCTGATCGATGTCGCTGCCATTGCGTGCATCACTTTGTTCGATCAACGAAGGTGACTGTGGCCAATAGTTTGCCACCGTCGATATGGCGTTCGAGCGGCTTTTTGAGCACTGTTGATCAGCTGCACACGAACTCACTCACTGACCCCACTCACCCAGTCGCGCACTGCTTCAGCTGGCGATCGGCATACCACAGCGCGCGGCGGGCCAGATCGTAGGCGCTGTCGGCCTGGCGCGGCAGCATTTGCGCAGCCATCACCGGGTCGGCGCCGTTGTTCAAGGCGTGCTCGGCACGTTCCAGATCGCCCAGATGCGTGCGTACCGGCGACAACAGGGATTTGCGCTTGGACGCATCGCAACGTGCACTGCGCTGTTCCAGCGCCGCCAGCGCTTCACGAATGCGGCGGCTGGCTTCGCCCTTGAGATCGGGCGGCGTCTCGTGCGCGATCGGCGCGGCCTTGTAGGCATCGCCGGTCGCTTCGCTGCCCATCTCGGCCTGATTGCCGGCCAGCGCCGGATTGAAACGCACGTCCGGCGGCGGTCGCGCCTTGGCCACTTGCGTCTGCGGCCCGTTGAGCATGTCGTTGAACTTCTTCATGCCGCGATTCATTTCCTGCATCGCCACATCGCCCAGGGTGCCGTCGCTTTTCCAGTCCTTGGCAAAGCGCGTGTCCTGGTATTGCACCGGGTTGACCCGCTCCATCACATTGCGCGCTTTGGCCTGCGCGCGCTCATCGCTCATACCCGGCGGCACCGCAGCACCGCTTTGCGCCATCGGATCCACTTGCGCGTTTTGCGGCATGCGCAGCCGGCCTTCGCGGGTGTAGAGCTGGGCCGCCATCGATTCGTTGGCCGGCGCGTTGGCGGCGGCAACCTGGCGCTGCGGTGGTGGGGTGCGTGTGGGCGGCGGCGCGCTGCGGGCGGCGGCCGCGGCGGCAGGCGTGGCACGCGGTGTGCGTTCGCGCGCTTGCGGCGGCTCCACCGGCGCCGGCAGCGTCAGTGGCGGGCGCGGCACGAAATACACCTGCAAACTGTCGTCGTGTCGCAGGATTTCGCGCGGCGGCGGCATATACAGCAACAGACAGGCAAGAAAGAACAGGATGGCGCCCGTGCATGCAGCTGCAGCGACATGCGGGACAAGCGTTTCCTTCCTGCGGGTAATCACAATGCGGGAGACCGATGAGATGAGAGATGCGCACGCCGCACCGTGAATACGGTGCAGGACGCGCAAATCTAGCGGGCGCCGCGTTTGCGCGCGTTTGAAATTCGTTGTCTGGCCAGAAAGAGCCAGCCGGCATTCACGTTGAACGCTGGGTCACACATCTTCCCCGGCATGGTAAAGCCGCTGGCAGACCTCGCAAAAAAAGGCACGCCGCTTGGCCTTGCCCAGGTGTTTTCGATACTGCAGCGGCGCGCCATCACGCGGGCAATGGGCTTTGGTATGCACCTGATAATGTTGCTTCAGCACGAATGCCTTTTTCCAGGTGTAGAAATCGAAACTGTACATGCGCGCCTGCGTCACCAGTTCGCCGAGCTTGCGCGCCGGCAACGCCGCCACTTGGCTCTCTGGATGCACACGGATGCGATGCAACACCTCGTTCTTGATGATGTTGCCGACGCCGGCAAAGATGGCCTGGTCCAGCAATGCATCTGCGGCAAGCATGGACGGCGCGGCCCGCAACTTGCGCCTTGCCTGCGCGCCATCCCACAGCGGATTCATCACATCTGCCGTCCAGTCGTAAACCTCGTCCAAAGAGCGATCGATCAACTGCACCGAGCACGCGTAAAAACTCAACCGCTGGCCCTTGGAGAATTCCAGGCACAACCGCGGCACTGCATTCGGCTTGTCTTCGTCGATGCGATAACTGCCGAACAACAGAAAGTGGATGCGTACACTGACCTGCGCGCACTCGATCAGAAAGTGCTTGCCCCAACTGCGTAACGCCAGCACTTTTTGCTGATCCAAGCGCGCGATGTCGTGCTTGCTGTTGCCGGACACACGCAGGATCTTGCGGCCGACGAAGGCCTCGGTTTGTTCGCGCAAGATGACGATGGAAGGACCTTCCGGCATCTGCCCAGTATCGAAGTCGTTGGTGAGCCGGCCGTGATCGCACCGCACACGCAACGCTGACGCACACGCATGCATAGAGTGCTGCCCGATCGCATTGCGCCCGCCATGCCGCCTCGTTCGTCCATCGCCATGCCGCGTGTGCGCTGCGGCTGCGCAGGCTGGTCGATTCCTGCCGCAAACCGTGCAACGTTTGGCGACGGCGCCAGCGTGTTGCAGCGCTACGCCACTCGGTTTGATGCGGTGGAAATCAACTCCTCGTTCCATCGCCCGCACCGTGCCAGCACCTACGCGCGCTGGGCCGACAGCGTGCCGGAAGATTTCCGTTTTTCGGTAAAGCTGCCGCGCAGCATCAGCCACGACGCGCGCCTGCATGCGGCCGGTCCGTTGCTGGACGCCTTTCTGGCCCAGGCCGGCGCGCTGGGCACGCGACTGGGCTGCCTGCTGCTGCAACTGCCGCCCAGCGCCACGTTCGATGCGCGCGTGGCAGCTATTTTTTTTGCAATGCTGCGGCGGCGTTGGGATGGCGGCGTGGTGTGCGAGCCGCGCCACGCCAGCTGGTTTCTGCCGCAGGCACAGGCGCTGCTGGCGCGTTACCGCATCGCACGCTGCGCCGCAGACCCGGCACCGGTACCCGAAGCCGCCACACCAAGCCCAACCGCCGGACCGCACTATTGGCGCTGGCATGGCGCACCGCGCACCTACTACAGCAGTTACGACGACAAGGCGCTGCAGGCATTGGCCGGGGCGGTGCGCAACGCGCCGCACGACGCGGCGCATCCACAAGCAGACCGCTGGGTGATCTTCGACAACACCGCCGCCGGGTTGGCAGTGCCCAACGCGCTGCAGCTGCAACGGCTGCTGGCAATCGATCTCCAGCGTCGGGTCTGAGACACAAAGACGGCAAGCTGCCTCGGCAGGATTCGGTTGGCAGTCTGCTGCGTCTGCAACACGGTCATCGATCAGGCGAGCGCGCCCGATCTGCGGATCGTTATGTGCCCACGCGCATATCGGTTACTGCGCATTGCCCGCGCGATCAGCCCACCGTTCGTCACGGCGCGTCCAGCAGTGACGTATGGCGCGCATCTTGCAACAACGTCAACGATCCGACGTGGGACGCCGCAGTGCTCAAGCTGCCTCGATCCGGGCCGATAGGCCTGGATCAGCGCAACACGCTGCGGCACTGCGCCGGATCACCTTGCTGAATCCTGTCGTCTCCGTGCGAAGCCTGTCGGCCTGCCGACACCCTCGCCCGGCCCCGCCCGCCACTTTGGTCGTTTACCATGCCGCACGTCACTGCCCGTTCTGGAGATGCCATGAGTTCTGCCGCGCCCCCGTGCTGCACGTCGCTGCTTGGCCTGTCGCTGAGCATGTTCGTTGCGCCGTGCACGCTGACTGCCGCGCCGATGGACACTCCGGTCGTCAACGCACCGGCGGCCACCCCGCCCACGCCCGACCTGGCCTACCCGGAACTGTTCCAGGCAGTGCAGCGCGGCGAACTGTTCGACGACCAGAAGCATTTCGTCGACTTTCTGCCGCTGCGTGATCCGGCACTGATCAACGCCGACTATCTGGCGCAGCACGATCACCCCGGCTTTGACCTGCGCAAGTTCGTGGATGCCAATTTCGAAGAGTCGCCGCCGGTGCAGACCGACGCGATCCGCCAGGACACCGCGCTGCGCGAACACATCGACGACCTGTGGCCCAAGCTGGTGCGCAGCCAGACCCATGTGCCGCCGTACAGCAGCCTGCTGGCGCTGCCGCATCCCTATGTGGTGCCGGGCGGGCGCTTCCGCGAGGTGTATTACTGGGACTCCTACTTCACCATGCTCGGCCTGGTGAAGAGCGGCGAGACCACGCTCAGCCGCCAGATGCTGGACAACTTCGCCTACCTGATCGACACCTACGGGCACATCCCCAACGGCAATCGCAGCTACTACCTCAGCCGTTCGCAACCGCCGTTCTTCTCCTACATGGTGGAACTGCAGGCCGGCGTGGAAGGCGAAGCGGTCTACCAGCGCTACCTGCCGCAGCTGCAGAAGGAATACGCCTACTGGATGCAGGGCAGCGACGACCTGCAGCCCGGCCAGGCCGCGCGCCACGTGGTGCGCCTGGCCGACGGCAGCCTGCTCAACCGCTATTGGGACGAGCGCGACACCCCGCGCCCGGAAGCCTGGCTGCACGACACCCGCACCGCCGCCGAAGCCAGCGACCGCCCGGCCGCCGAGGTCTACCGCGACCTGCGCGCCGGTGCCGAAAGCGGCTGGGACTACACCAGCCGCTGGCTGGCCGACGGGCAGAACCTGCGCACCATCCGCACCACCGCCATCATCCCGATCGATCTGAACAGCCTGCTGTATCACCTGGAACGCACGCTGGCCCAGGCCTGCGCGCAGCCGGGCGCCGAATGCACGCAGGACTATGCGGCGCTGGCACTGCAACGCAAGCAGGCGATCGAGGCGCACCTGTGGAACAAGGCCGGTTACTACGCCGACTACGACTGGCAGACGCGCAAGCTCAGCGACCAGGTCACCGCTGCGGCGCTGTATCCGCTGTTTGCCGGCCTGTCGTCGGACGACCATGCCAGGCGCACCGCCAGCAGCGTGCGTACGCGCCTGCTGCGTCCCGGTGGTCTGGCCACCACCGCAGTGAAGACCGGCCAGCAATGGGACGAGCCCAATGGCTGGGCACCGCTGCAATGGGTGGCGGTGGACGGCCTGCGCCGTTACGGCGAAGACGCGCTGGCGCGCACCATCGGCGAGCGCTTCCTCACCCAGGTGCAGTCACTGTTCGCACGCGAGCACAAACTGGTCGAAAAGTACGGCCTGGAAGCCGACGCGGCCGGCGGCGGCGGCGGCGAATACGCGCTGCAGGACGGCTTCGGCTGGACCAACGGCGTCACCTTGATGCTGTTGAATCTGTATCCCTCGCCTGCCGCAACCAAGCCGGCAACCAAGAAAGCACGCAAGGCCGAACCCGCCGCGCCTTGAGCGCAGTGTCGGTGCGAGGCGCAACCCAGTCTGTCTCATGCGGTTGCTGCCCGGTTTAGGAGTTGTCGGCGCCAGGCACCGTCACCATGGACGGCGCCGCGTCGTAACGGCGCCATGCCGTGTTTGGTGCAGCGGCGCATTCCCCCAGCACGCGTAGATGCCCGGTGGATCGCCGCCACATTGCCGCTCCAATCGCATGCGGCGACGCGCAGCAGCACGCGCCTGGCGCCTGCGCACCGGCTGGACGACGCACGCTGCTGCACGCAGGCCTGCCGCGTATCATGCGCACTCTTTCACGCACCGGGATGGACCCATGGCCGTACGCACGCTCAACGAATTTCTCGCCCATTCCAAGGAAAAGGACGTCAGCCCCGATCCGTTCGAACTGGAAAACCCGCATCTGCTGGAAGTGCGCCTCAACGGCATGGTGTGGTCCAAGGCCGGCGCCATGGTTGCGCGCACCGGCAACGTCAAGTTCACCCGTGAGGGTCTGCTGGAACAAGGCCTGGGCAATCTGCTGAAAAAGGCCGTCAGCGGCGAAGGCATGCAGCTGATGAAGGCCGAAGGCCAGGGCCGGGTGTATCTGGCCGACCTCGGCAAGCTGGTGACGCTGCTGCGTTTGAATGGCGAGGCAATCTTCGTCAATGGCAACGATGTGCTGGCCTTCGAATCCGGCGTCGAGCACAAGATCACGATGATGCGCAAGGTGGCCGGCATGCTGTCCGGTGGTCTGTTCAACGTGCGTCTGAGCGGCCACGGCATCGTGGCGATCACCTCGCACTACGAGCCGCTGACCCTGCCGGTCACCGCCGCCAGCGGCCCGGTGTTCACCGACCCCAACGCCACCGTGGCCTGGTCGGGCACGCTGACCCCGGAGCTGGTGGCCGACGTCTCGATCGGCACCCTGTTCGGCCGCGGCTCGGGCGAAAGCCTGCAGATGCGCTTCGCCGGCGAAGGCTGGGTGGTGGTGCAGCCGTATGAAGAAGCCAGCTTCCAGGCCAAGGGCTGATCCAGGCCGCCCTGTAGGAGCGCCCCTGGGCGCGAGGGCCTTACCGGTAACCCGCATCGCGCCCTGGTGCGTTCCTACGGTTTTTCAGCTCTGATGCGTCACACCCAGCCACGTTTGCGGAACCAGGCCAGCGGCACCACCATGCTCAGCACGATCACGCCCAGCGCCCAGAAATACGCGTCGTGCCATTTGAGCTCGGGCATGTAGGCGAAATTCATCCCCCAGATGCCGACCAGCACCGTGGGCGGGATGCCGACCACCGACGCGACCGCCATTACCTTCATCACGTTGTTCTGGTCCATGTTGATCATGCCCAGCACGCTGTCGAGCAGGAACTCGATGCGGTCGTCCATGTGCTGCTGGAACTCGCTCAAGGTGGTCAGATCCTTGTGCAGCAATCCGATGCGTTTGGCCGCATCCTCGCCAAACCAGTCCGGCGCTTGGTCATCCAGGTAGGTGACCAGGCGCAGCAGGCCCTGGCCTGAATTGTGCAACCCGCCCAGGCGGCGGCCCATGCCACCGACCTGATGCAACATGCGCTCCAGATCCTTGGTCTTCTTCGGGTTGTCGAACACCAGCCGGGTGGTGTCGGTGACTTCGGCCTCCAGCGATTCCAGCCGGTCTGCCAGACGCCCCACCAACTGGTCGAAGATGCGCAGCAGCAAATCGTCGGCACTGTGGCAGGGGGCGTGCGCAAGACGCGCAGCCACTGCCTCCAGTGAGCCCAAGCGCTGCTCGCGCAAGGTCACCAGCATGCTCGGCGAGACCGCAAAACCCAGCGGCGCGGTCGGGCCATCGTCGTCCTGAAAACGCGGCACGTTGAGAAACAGCACCTCGCCCTCGCGCCGCACCCGGCTGGAGAATTCGATCTCGCCGATCGCCGCGCGATCCGGCAGCGCAAACCCCACCTTTTCTGCAGCCTGCGCCAGCTCCTGCGTGCTGGCCTGGCACAGGTCGACCCAGCACCCCGGCGTGTGCTGCGTTCCGGCAATCGGGTGGGTCGTGATCATGCGGCAAGCCGTGGCGATGGATGGCGGCGAGCATCCCGTTCCATCCGATCCGCGTCAACGTCGCGCGCAAAACGCGCTTAGCTGCCAGTGGCCTTTATCGCGGCGCCGTGCAGCCACAGACGCCAAGGCCCCGCAGTGCGGGGCCTTGGTGATGTCTTCGGTGGTGCGTGCGCTCAGCCTGTGCGTGTCTGCTTCCGCTTCACCGCATAGCCGATCGCCAGGATCAGGAACCACACCGGGCTGGCCAGCAGCGCCTGCCGCGTGTCCGCCTGCAAGGTCAGCAGCACGATGACGAAGGCGAAGAACGCCAGGCACACGTAGCACATCAACACGCCACCGGGCATCTTGAATGCCGAGGCAGCGTGCTGCTCAGGACGCTTGCGCCGGTAAGCGATATAGGCGCACAGGATCAGCGACCACACAAACATGAAAAGCACCGCCGACAAGGTGGTGACCAGCGTAAACGCGGTCACCAGATTGGGAATCAGATACACCAGCATCGCGCCCAGCAACAGACACACGCAGGAGAACAACAGCCCACGCGCCGGCACCGCCGCACGCGAGAGCTTGGCGAAGCCCTTGGGCGCATGCTGCTCCTCGGCCAGGCCGTAGAGCATGCGGCTGGTGGAAAAGATGCCGCTATTGGCCGAGGACGTGGCCGAGGTCAGCACCACGAAGTTGATCAAACTCGCCGCAGCAGGCACACCCGCCAGCACGAACAACTCCACGAACGGGCTCTTGTCGGCCACCACCTGCCGCCACGGCGTCACCGCCATGATCGCGATCAGCGCCAGCACGTAGAAAATCAGAATGCGTACCGGGATCGAGTTGATCGCCTTGGGCAGATTGCGGCGCGGGTCTGCAGTCTCCGCCGCAGTGGTGCCGACCAGCTCGATACCGACGAAGGCGAACACCGCGATCTGGAAACCGGCGAAGAACCCGCCAATGCCCATCGGAAACATGCCGCCGTCGTTCCACAGGTTCGACAGCGAGGCCACATTGCCCGACGGCGAGCGGAAGCCCCACGCCACCAGTCCGGCGCCAGTGATGATCAACGCAGCGATGGCGACGATCTTGATCAGCGCGAACCAGAATTCCATCTCGCCGAACAACTTCACCGTCACCAGGTTCAAGCTCAGCAGCAACAGCACACACGCGATGGCCGGAATCCACGGCGCCAATCCCGGAAACCAGAACTGCGCGTAGGCCGCAATCGCAATGACATCGGCGATGGCGGTGATGATCCAGCAAAACCAGTACGTCCACCCGCAGAAGAACCCGGCCCACGGCCCGAGCAGATCGGTGGAGAAATCGATGAACGACTTGTACTCCAGGTTGGACAGCAGCAGCTCGCCCATCGCGCGCATCACGAAGAACAGCATCGCGCCGATGATCAGGTAGACGAACAGGATCGACGGACCAGCCAGACTGATCGTCTTGCCCGAGCCCATGAACAGCCCGGTGCCGATCGCCCCACCGATCGCGATCAATTGCAGGTGGCGATTGGACAGGCTGCGTTGCAGATGATCGGGCGCGGACGGGTCGGACATGGGCACGGCACCTGCGAGTGAAGAAGCCGTCAAAATACGAGATCCCACACCTCAGCACCAGCGCCCGGGCGCTTGAAGAGGCAAACACCTTCGCCAACTAATGATTGCGTGGCGACACCCTGGTGACAGCAGGCCGCCAGGCACCGACGGGAGATCCGGCAAGCAGGCTTGCTGTTTCAAACGGTGGCTGCGCGAGGTGTTGCAGCCCGCAGCGCTGCTCTCGTCGCCGCTGCCATGCCGCCTGCAACAAGCCGCTGCAGGCGACGGTTACGGCAGCGCTCCATCGCCAGCCCGCCTGATCGATCGCCGCACACTCTCGCTGCTGATCGGTGCTGACCACGCCTGCTGCCATGTGCGCACTGCACGCAACGTCATTGCGATGGGTTGCAGACAGACCACCGGTGCCGCGTCTTGCGCAAACATCGACCCGCGTCGCAGCGCGACGGTTTGCCCGGCGCGCTGCACATGCTCGTGCCCGCTTCCTTGACTGCGCGCACGGACCGCACAGTGCGATTGCTGGTCTCCTGCGCGGGCCCAACCCTCAGGACATTCCCATGTACTCACGCTCCCATCTATTGCTGGCCATGACGTTGCTGGCCCCAGTCTCTGCGTTGGCCGTGCAGGTCGATGCACACGGGCAATTGATCGACGCGCGCGGTCAGGCGCTGCAACTGCGCGGCGTGACCTGGCCAGGCTTCGACCGTACTGCGCTGGTTGCGGCGGGCTTGCGCAGCAACACGCTGCAACAGGCGCTGGATGAGATGCAGGCGGCCGATATCAATGCGCTGCGTGTGCCGATCTGCGCGGCTGCGCTGCAAGCCAAGCCCATCGCTGCGGCCGATGTCGCAGGCGAGCCTGCATTGCGCGGACTGAATTCGTTGCAGGCGCTCGACGCGGTCGTGCGTGCCAGCACCCAACGCGGCATGCAGGTACTGCTCGCATTCGCCGATGGCGGTTGTGACGACGCCTCACCGCAGTTGGGCACGCAGCAGCAAGCCTGGACAGCCGGCTTGAGCACCCTCGCTGCCCGCTACGCCAACGATGCCGGCGTGATCGGCATCGACTTGGGCAGCAGCGGTTACCGCAATGCCACCTGGGCAGGAACCAGCGCAGACGCAGACTGGAATCGCGTCGCCTCGCGCGCGGCAACCACTGTTCTCAAGCAGGCGCCGCGCTGGGTGGTGGGTGTGGAAGGCGTGGGCAACAACGCGCTCTGCAGCGATTCCGCGCGCAAGGCCGCCGGCAGCAATCTGCAACCACTCGCCTGCGTGCAACTGCGCATTCCGGCAAAGCAACTGGTGTTGATGCCCAAACTGGCCGGCCCCGATCGCGATGCGGCAGATGTCTTTGCAGCGGCCGATTTTCCGCGCGCCTTGCCAGCAGGTTGGCAACGCGACTTCGGTACGTTTGCGGCTAACCATGCGGTACTGCCGGTCAGCATGGGCGGCGGGCTGGGTGACGGCGACCCGCGCGACCCCGCATGGCAGCACGCATTGAGCGGCTATCTGGCAAGCACCGGGATGCGCAGCGCCTTTCTGGGGAGCTGGGAAATAGGCAATGCCAACAATGGCGGCCTGCTTGCCAGCGATGGCAGCCCGCGCAGCGATAAAATGCAGATCCTGCATCACGCGTGGGGCCTGGCAGCCACTACATCTGCCAGCGCTTCTGCAAAACGCGCGAGTACCGCCGATGCGAGTAAAGCGACCACCTGGAACAGCACCTTCAGCGGCACAGCGACCTACACCGGCTCCGGCTATTCCGGTGGTGCGGTCTTGCTGGATCCAATCCCCAGCAACGCGTTCATCACCGCACTCAACCCGACGCAGATGAACTTCGGCGGGGTCAAGGCCGCGCTTGCCGGCGCCTATCTGGAAGTGACCGGCCCCAAGGGCAAAACCGTCGTGTATGTCACCGACCTGTATCCGGATGGCGCATCCGGCGGCCTGGACTTGTCGCCCAACGCGTTCGCGGCGATCGGCGACATGGTGCAGGGGCGCATCCCGATCAGCTGGAAAATCGTGCGCGCGCCAATCACCGGTAACGTGCAATACCGCATCAAGGAAGGCAGCTCACGCTGGTGGGCGGCGATCCAGGTGCGTAACCACGCCTACCCGGTCGTCAAGTTCGAAGTGAAGCAAGGCAGCACCTGGAAGAGCTTGCAGAAGATGGATTACAACCACTTCCTGGGCGAACAACTGGGTAACCAGCCACTGTCCATCCGCATCACCGACATCCGCGGCAAGGCTATCCTCGATACGATTCCCGCACTGCCCGAAGATGGCAGCAAGCCGGTGTATTTCGAGCCCGGCAACGTGCAGTTTCCCTGACGGGATTCGCAAGCAGGCGTGATCGATACACCCCTCTAGAACGCGGACCAAAAGCCCCTCTCCCCTAGGGGCGCCACGGCACAGCTTGCGCACCACTGGCGCACGTGCCTTGGTGCGCCTGCGCCGCTGGCGCAGGTCGGGGCGCGGAGCGGGGGTTGGGGTGAGGCTACGCAGCGAAGCTCAAGTGCTGCCCGATCGCACGAAGCATCGCTTGTGTCTTTATCCACCGCCACGACCATCTTTACAGGCGAAGACCAAAGTTCCGCACGGAAAAAAGAACCGAAATCCAGTTTTAATCCGTTGGCGAAGAAGTACCGCAACAGACAACATCAGCACCCATTAACCCCCGGCAAGCCCACCACCCGCCCGGCCGGGCAACGCCTGATCGTCATCCCCTTCCAGATCGCCAACCTCTTCCCGCAAGCCGCCTTGCTGCGGCGTTTGCTCTTCCACCGGAATCTCTTCTTCGTTGCTGTCCGGATCTGGCGTGCCGTGTGCCGACATACCGTTCGTAAACGTGGTCATCGGGCGAGCAGTGCGCGGATTGAGATGCATGGACGACTCCGTTGCGTTCAAGGGGTGGTCCAACGCTAAGCCGGCCCGCGCTACTGCACCGTGAGCCTTCGCATCACCGCGCTGACATGCTGTTGACGCACGTTCGCCCGGCACATCGAAGCCGGTGGTGTCACCCATGGGTATCATGGACGCTCATCTTCGAGGCCACGCCATGCGCTATCGCACGCTGATCGCATTACTGCTGAGCTGCGCCATCGCACACGCCGCCGAGCCTGCCTCACGCCTGGATACAGTGCCGCATTCCGGCGTGCTGCGCGTGTGCACCACCGGCGACTATCGCCCGTATTCGTTGCTGCGTGCAGACGGGCAATTCGAAGGCAGCGATATCGCATTGGCGCAGTCGCTTGGCGCCAGCCTGGACGCGCGCGTGCAATTCGTACGCACCAGCTGGCCGCAACTGATGCCTGACCTGCTTGCCGATCGTTGCGACATTGCGGTGGGCGGCATCTCGGTGACCTTGCAGCGGCAGCGCAAAGCCAGCTTCAGCGCGGTGCTGGATGTGGACGGCAAGATCCCGCTGGTGCGCTGCACCGACCAGACGCGTTACAGCAGCATCGCGCAACTCAATCGACCCGACGTGCGCGTGATCGAACCACCCGGCGGCACCAACGAAGCCTTCGTACGCCGCGAACTGCCACGTGCAAACCTGCGCCTGTTTGCCGACAACACCACCATCTTTCAGGAGCTGGTGGAGCAGCGCGCCGACGTGATGATGACCGATGCATCCGAGGCACTGTACCAACAAGCACGGCTGCCCGGCCTATGCGCCATCGCACCGGAGCAGCCACTGCAATACGGCGAAAAAGCCTTCCTGCTCCCGCGCGACGACCACGCATGGAAGGCCTATGTCGACCAATGGCTGCACGTGAGCAAGGCCAGCGGCGAGTACGCGCGCATCGTCGAAACCTGGCGCGCGCCACGTACGGAGTTTACCAACTCACCGTAACGCTCAGCTGGGAATCGGGAATCGGGAATCGGGAATCGGGAATCGCAACAGCATCACGCGCATCGCGACATGTCGAAACAGCGCTCTTCCGATTCCCCATTCCCGACTCCCCATTCCCGCGGCGCACCGCGCCGCCCTCAAACAATCTTGGTCCGCCGCCACCACCGCGACACCTGCTCCTCGCGCACCAGCGTGAACAAGCCGGCGCCCAGAATCAGTGCGATACCCACCGCCATCGGCCAATCCAGGTGGTCGTGAAACAGCAGATAGCCGAACGCGATCGCCCACAGCATCTGGCTGTATTGCGTGGGCGCCACCACGCTCACCGGCGCCATGCGCGTGGCGTACATCAGGCAGATCGCCGCCAGACCGGCGAGCAGGCCATAGCCCGCCAACAAGTACCACTGGTACAGCGTGGGCCAGACGAAGGTCGGCAACATCATGATCCCGCCCATCACCAACGGGCCGATCACGCCGGCGCCGTACAGCGTCAAACGCTTCTCGCTATGGCCGGCCATGCGCAAGGTGATCACCGAGATCGCACCCACCAGGCCGCACACGATCGCCGCCACATGCCCGTGGGTGAGATGGCGAAAGCCCGGGCGCAACACGATCAACACGCCGATGAAGCCCACGATCACCGCCGACCAACGCCGCCAGTGCACTTCTTCCTTGAGAAACACTACCGACAGCACGGTCACGAAAATCGGCATCAAGAAAATCAGCGCAAAGGCCTCGGCCATCGGCAAGGTGGTGAAGGCAATCACCGAGGTCAGATTGCCGATCGCGCCGGTCAGCGCGCGCAGCAGCCACAGACTGGGCTGCTTGGCCATCACCAGCTCGCGCAGGCGGTCGTCGGGCTTCTTCAAGAACGGCACCGCCACCAGCATCAGCAACGCGCCGAGAAACAACACTTCATAGACCGGCAACGTGCCTTCGAGCAGCTTCACGAACGCATCGCTGATCGAATAAGCCGCGTAACAGGCGAAACCAAGCAGCACACCTTTCAACATCACCAGCCCCTTGCGATCGTCATTGCTCCACGCGGACGTGCGGGATGGATGCATTATGCGGTGGGGCGGCCACATGCTGCTTGGACGATCTTGACCCTGCATCACAACGTTTCCTTCAGGAGTGCCCTGTTATAGATCCAGCAGCAGCCGAACGCTACCGGCCTGCATCGCTGCTCACGTCCTTCAGCCCGGCGCG
Source organism: Xanthomonas sp. Leaf131 (assembly GCF_001423495.1). Taxonomy (GTDB): domain Bacteria; phylum Pseudomonadota; class Gammaproteobacteria; order Xanthomonadales; family Xanthomonadaceae; genus Xanthomonas. Next base: position 155,808 of record NZ_LMOG01000002.1, read on the forward strand.
TCACGCGCACGCAGCCCCGGAGAAACCTTCAATGACATCAATGCCATATCGCCTGCCCCTGCTGCTCGCCGTGAGCTTGGCTGGCTGCCAGCCCTCCGCTAGCGATACCACGCAAGCCACGCCCACGGCGGCCGAGCCCAGCGCCCCCGCCAAAGACGTGGCGAACCCGGCACCGCCTCCCGTAGCGGAGGATGCGCTCACCGACGAAGCCTCGCTGCAGCCCTTGCTCAAACCCGACGACCACGTCCTAGCATTCAAACGGCACGACCTGACCGACGACGGCAAGGACGATGCCGTGGCGATCGTCCGCCATGCCACCGCCGATGCGTCGGGCAACACCTGCGAATTGCTGGTATTGCAGCAAGCGAACTCGCAATGGAGCGTGTCCGACCGCAGTCCGCAAGTGGTGGACTGCCTCTACAACGACATGGCGCGCAACGCGAAACGCCTGGACGACAATCTGACCCTGGCAACCGGAACGATCGTTTACGTCAATCAACAGGCACGCAGCAATGTCACCTACACGTTGAATTACGACACGGCCAAGACTGCGTGGTATCTCGCCGAGGCGAGCAGCACTGCACCCGTCGAAAACCCGCAGAGCGGCAAGATGGAGGTATTTCGCGGAACCGTGCGTTATCCGGCAGATATCGTCTGGACGCCCATCATGCGGATCGATCCGGAGCAATTACAGAGCGCAATGGATCAGCACAAGGCTGCCGTTAAGTAGACCTTCTGTCATTAAACAGCTCTTCCAAGGAGTAGAACATGCCTCGTTTCAACGAAAGCTCGGCGCTGCTGCTGAAAACAGCGGTCGATTCCGGCATCACCTCGCCGACAGAACTCGCCAACCTGATGGGAAACGCAGCCGTAGAAACCGGCCACTTCCGGCGTATGCACGAGAACATGGGCTACACCTCGGCCGACAGCCTGATTGGTGCTGTTTCCTCTGCCGACGACCGCTTCACGCGCCAACAAGTGGAGGAAGCCGTCGCCAGTGGCGACCCGCAGCGCGTTGCCACTGTGATGTATGAAAACCGCGCTGATCTTGGCAATACCGAACCCGGTGACGGCTGGCGCTTCCATGGCCGCGGCTATCTGCAGTACACGGGGCGTGACAACTACGAGCGCTATGGCGAGCGCTTCGATGTTGACCTTGCCAACCATCCGGACCTGGCCGCCGAACCGCAGACCGCAGCCACGCTTGCGGTGGCCTATTGGCAGGATCGCGTGCCGCAGAACCTGCGCGATGATGCGCGTGCGGCCGGACGTATCATCAATGGCGGCAACAACGGCGCCGACGAACGCGTGCAAGCGGCAGGCGAATGGGCTCAGACCATCACTCCCGAACTGGTCGCCGACATCCAGAACGGCAACGTCTCCCTACAGCAGCTGGCCAGCATGGGAGGAGACGAGCGCAGCCAACAGACCCGGGCAATGCAGGAACAGCTGGTCGAACTGGGTTATCGCGGCGCCGACGGCAAGCCGCTGAACCCGGACGGCGATTTCGGGCGTAATACCCGTCACGCCTTGCAGGACTTCCAGCGTGCGCACGGACTGGACGACGATGCGGTGGTCGGACGCAAGACACGCGAGGCGCTGGCCGAGGCCAAACAGACGCCACTGGTTTCGGAAGCCACGCATGCCGACAACGCCTTCTTCGCGGACCTGCGCGGACGCATGCCCGGCGCTACCGACGCCCAGGTCGCGCATACCCTGCAAGCAGCTAAAGCAGGAGGCATCAACACTCCGCAGCAGATCCAACAGGTCACGGTGCATGACAACGTCGCTTTCGTCGTCGGGACGACGCCTGGCTTTCGTGCACGCGTCGAGCTGGAGCAGGTACCGACGCTGCAGGAGAGTACGCGCCAAACCGATCAGCAGAATCAGCAATCGCTGCATCAGCAGAATCCGCAGAATCCGCAGAATCCGCAGCAGGAGACAGTGCATTCACGAGGAGGAATAACACAGTAAGTGCGGCCGGCTGGCGTGACTCCGCGGCGGTCGGCCCAGGCCGTGCATGCTGGCGTACGGCCGCCTTGCTGGGTGCACCTGTCGCTCGCTTGGTCAGCACCCGGTAAGTACGCGGATACAACGCGTCCAGCGCTGCGATACCCACTCCCGGCCGCGTCGGTTACGATGCATATTGCCTTCTTTCTATTATCGATCCGACCCGCTGCAATTGGCGGCCGGTGAAGACACTCCGACCACGTGCCCCATTACTCCGGCCCCCTACTCATTCTCTCTGATGCCCAAGCTCTGCTTGGCGCGCGCGGAAATGGTCTGACTCAATGGACCGGGTCACTGGACCTGGGCCGCAGCACCGGCACTGCGCAGCTGGATGCGCAGACCTGGCAGTGGCGCGGCAGGGGTTATCCGTATCCGGGCAAGCTCAAGGAGCGCACGCTGTATTTCTGGGATGGCGACGACTTTGCGCCGATCTCGCGTTTCAGCGGTGCGCTGATCAAGCTGGTGCCGACCGAATGGGGCGCGCCCACCTTCGAGATCGATGGCATCAAGATGCTGCCGTCGGCGCAGTTGTCGCCGTTCGACGATGCGCGCCGCAAGGTGGCACTGGTCGATCCGCGCGGCAAGATCGTGCTGGATACCTGCGGCGGGCTGGGCTATTTCGCTGCCTGCTGCCTGGAGGCAAACGTGGCGCAGCTGCACTCGTTCGAAAAAAACGCCGACGTGCTGTGGTTACGCACACTCAATCCGTGGTCGCCCGATCCGGACGATGCCGCGACCGGTGGACGTCTGCAACTGACCCAGGCCGATATCTCGCAGCACGTCGGCACGCTTGCAGACGGGTCGGTCGACGCGATCCTGCACGATCCGCCGCGCTTCGGCATTGCCGGCGAACTGTATTCGCAGGTGTTCTACGACCAGCTGGCGCGCGTACTGCGCCGTGGCGGGCGCATGTTCCATTACACCGGCGCGCCCAACAAACTCACCAGCGGGCGCGATGTTCCCAATGAAGTGAGCAAGCGCCTGAGCAAGGCCGGTTTCAGCACGCAACTCGCCCTGGATGGGGTGTTGGCGACGTTGCCTGCGCGGCGCTGATTGTCATCTGCGCGATCAGCTGACAACACCAACCATCGTTGAGATCTCTCGGCGCATGGGCCATGCGGACGGTCACATCGGATGAATCTGCGATACTGCACCGCCCTCGACAAGGAGGTTGTATGCGCTTCCATCTCACTGCTTTCTTGCTGGCTCCGCTGCTGCTGACGCCCTGCGCGCCAGCATGCGCACAGACGCAATCACAAGCACAGTCACCGCCTGCGCAGCCCATGTCTGACGTCACGCTCTCCAATCCCGTCACCACTGCAACACTGGCCGGGCGCGCGATCCGCCTGGGCGAACGCGATGGCAAATGCGCAGTGCTCCGCGACGATGAAGTGTTTCCCTTGGGCATCGGTGCGCCGTGCTATTTCAGCATCGCGCGCGACCGTAGCGCGCAGGTGCACCACTTCCATGGCAGCGACATCGTGCTGGTGCAGCATGCCCATCAAACGGCAAGTCCGGACTGGGATATCAAACTCTACGGGGCAATCTGCGCGTTCGAATCGCAGTCCGTGCGCGAGGTCGACGACGTACTGGAAGCCGGTATCGTTGCCAGCTCCTGGCATTGCGATCCAACGCGCGGTGCCGACCAGAAAGAGTTTGTCTACAGCTACGACACCTGGCCCAAGCGCGACGCAGCGAAGCCTTCGCGCACGCGTGGGACACCGTAAGGTCTGCCAAAAGTCGCTGACGCTCACAGTCAAGTGGGCGCGGCAGGCACTGTGGTTCCCATCAGCACACGGCCACATGGCAGGTGCGATGCCCTCGCTGCTTGCGGGACCGTGTGGCGGCATGGATGCCGCCAACGAGCCTCCACGGATGGATTCACGGCGTGTCCAGCAAGCGGTGAGGGCATCACGCCCTCGACGCGCTCGGCTTGGAACATCCAAACTGATGCTGCAGGTCAAGATCTTGGTCGCGTTGATCGGTCGCGTTGAGAGGTGATGGAACGGTGCGAATGCGTCGGTTATAGGGCGGAAGATCTGCGGCCTAGCTGCAGGGCCCTTGCCCGCTCACCATCGCAGGACACGCTGCAAGTCCGTCCCTGTAAGCTCTTACGCGGCATCCATGCCGCGTAAGGTCCCGCGACGGTCAGCGGGCAAGGACCAGTCGAGATGGTCGGTGTGCGTGGTTGCGAGCGTGCAGTGTAGCTGTCACACGTTGCCGCCATCGATCCAGCGTTCGATGCATCGACATCTGTTATCGCGAACGCGCGCAGACAGAACGCGGCCTTCGACTGCAACACGACGCTATGCACATGCAGACTGGTCGCAGCCGCTATAATCGCCGCGCAGCGCACTCGATCGAGTGACATGGACCGCTCCACGCTGCATTCGTCTCAAGGAAGATGGCCGGCAGCATTGCCACGCGGATGGTCTGGGCGCTTCCTTGGATTTTTGCTGTGACGCCATGCAATGGCGACAACAGTCTTCCATCAAGGATCTTTCGCTTTGAAGACGTTCACCACCCTCCTGCTTGTCTCTCTCAGTCTGCTGCTCGCTGCGTGCGGCGGCGGCACCACCAGCGGCGCCTCCAAGCTCTCTTCCAGCGAGTACCTGCTGCACAACATCTCGGTGTGGAACGGCGCGGTGACCATCATCGACCCGTGGGTGTCCGGCGAACGCGGGCAGAGCCTGGTAACCGATGCCATCGCGCACAAGCCGTTGGAGAGCTACAAGACAGCACTGGGCAGCCAACGCAAGGCGCTGGCCGCCAATGCGCAGGCCAATGCCGCCGTTGCCTCGGGCGTGCCGGACAACGCCACGGATCTGGACGGCAAATTGTCGGCCTACCTCAAGAGCGCCGACGCGATGATGGCCGCGCTGGAGCGCGTTTCCGCACTGCCCAACGGCTATACCAACACCGAGCTGGCACCGCTGGCCAAGGACCTGGAAACCGTGTCGGCCCAGCTCAATGTCGACATGGAAGCTCTGAATACCGCGCAGCGCGCGTATTCCAAGGAGCACAAGGTGCCGATGCAGGAAGTCAGCCAGTAAGCATCACGGTAGCGCTCACCTGCTGCAGGCGTCATCGCCTGTAGCAAGTGAGCGATGCATCAGCTCCGTCAGCACGCACCCGCTCCCACTTCTTTTCCGCGTACAGCCACGGGCATCCGGCTTCGAACGGGTTGTGGGTGAGTACCAAGCGGTTGCCGCTCGCACGCGTGACGGCTCAGACGGTCGCCAGACCGGAGATCAACGAGCGATGCGTCGCCACGCCAGCCATCGCGCCACTGGCCGCCGCAAAAGCGACAAACGCTGCCGGGCTGGCGACATCGCCGCAGGCAAATACGCCAGGAATCGAGGTGGCCTGCATCGCGTCCACGACGATGTAACTGCCAAGCGGCCCATCGTTGGTGGTACATCCAAGTTGTTGCACCAGTGGATGGAGTTCGGCCTGCGTGGTCGTGAACAACCCGTCCAGCGCGAAGATCTGGCCGTCGGCCAACACCAGTTCCAACGCACCGTTTTCGCCCTGCACGCGCGCTACCGCTCCGGCCACCAGTTCCACACCACACGCCTTGAGTTGCGCGTGCTGCGCCTCGTCGAGCACCAATGCATCGTTCAAGAACAGCTGTGTGGCACCCCACTCTGGCAGCATCGTCGCCTGATGCAGCGCAAATGCAGAGCTCGCCAGCACGCCGATGCGTCCTCGATCCAGCTCATAGCCGTGGCAGTAAGGACAGACGAAGACCTGCTTGCCCCAGCGCTCGGCCAAGCCCGGAAGCTCCGGCAATCGGTCGACCACGCCGGTCGCCACAATCAAGCGGCGTGCGGTCTGGGTGGCACCGTGGGCCAACGTCACCTCAAATGCGTCCACGCTGCCTTGCAGGGATGTCACCTCGCCCTCGGCCCACTGCACGCTGGGATAGGCACGCAACTGCGTGCGGCCTTCGGCGGCTATCTGCGCAGGCGATGCGCCGTCGCGACCGAGAAACCCATGCGAGGTTGCAGCGGCACGATTGCGCCGCTTGCCACTGTCGATGACCAGTACCGAACACCGCGCCCGCGCCAACGGCAAACCTGCCGATAGCCCCGCATAGCTGCCACCAATGATGATTACGTCGTAGTGCATGTCCGCTCTCGGCTGCTTCGTTTTTTAATGTACTTTTCGATGTTACATGAAAAGGAGCGGGTTTCAACCGCCTAAGACATAGCGATATCCGCCATGGGCATTGATGCAGTTGCAGCAGGAATTCGAAGCGGGCGGCGTATCAACCGAGGCCAACCGTGGGTGCACTGCAACCCGTGGTCATCCACTGGCCCTGCACGCAGCGTTACAACACCGGCTCAATGCCGATGTGTGCGCTTTGCTCTGGGCTTGTCGGCCGGCTGCGTGCGCGCATTGCACAGCGCATCGAACTCGCCCGCCAGCGTAGCCAGCGTCACCGTACCCAGGCGCTGCAGCAACAGCGCTTCGGCGTCGGCCAGTGCATCGGCAATAGCGGCGTTGACGACCCGCTCCACGCCGCACTGCGGGTTGTCGTGATCGGCGCCGATCGCAAACAGATGCGGGCCGCCCACGGCGCGATGGATATCCAGCAACGTCACCTGGGCCAGATCGCATGCGATGTGCCAGCCACCGTTGTGCCCTTTGGTCGATTGCACATAACCCGCCTCGCGCAAGCCGGCCATGGTCCGCCGCACCACCACCGCATTGGTCGACAGCATGCTGGCGATCTGCTCGGAGGTCATCGGCTGCTCGCTTCTGGCCATGTGCAACAGCACATGCAACATGCGGGAAAGGCGGCTATCGGTTCGCACGCGGTATTGGTTCGCTCGATCAGGTCAGGAAGATGGCGTGGCGTCGCTCTGCGGCGATTGTGCCGCAGCACGCGACAATTTTGGCAATCGCCCCGCATCGCGGCTTACGCGATCAGCACACTGCCCATTGATCGCGCCCTGCGGTCTTGGCTGCATACAACGCAAGATCGGCCTGGCTCAGCAACACGTCCAGACCGGTGGCGGCGGTGACGCTCACCGCGCCCATGCAGAACCGCACCGGCTGGTCTGCCGGCAGGCCGGCGATCTGGATCGCGGCCACCGCGCTGCGCAGGCGCGCAAACACCGCAGGAATTTCCTCCGCGTTGCAACCCGGCAGCACCAACAGAAATTCTTCGCCGCCCAGGCGGCCCATTCGGTCCTGCGTGCGCAAGGCCAGCTTCGACGCGCTGGCGAGCGCCTTGAGCACTGCATCGCCGGTGGCGTGGCCGTGCACATCGTTGATCAGTTTGAAGTGGTCCAGATCGATCAACGCCAGCATGCACGGAATCTGCGAGCGCAACGATTGCTCGATCTGCTGCTGCGCCTCGGAGCGAATGGCGCGGCGATTGGGCAGGCCGGTGAGTTCGTCGCGCATCGCCAGCCGCGACAGCTGCCGGCGATGGCGCGCACCGAAGGCCAGCACCACCAGTGCGCCCAGCAATAGCAGGCAGGCCGCACACAAGGCGATCCACAGCGTGCGTTGGCCGGCTTCGCGTGCCTGCAGCGCCAGCTGTGCGGTTTCGCTGCGACGGCGCAACTCTGCGGTTTCGGCGCCACGGCGGGCATCTTCGTAGCGCGCCTGCAAGCGCAGCATCACGGTGTCGCGTTGGCGGTCCAGGCTTTGTGCGCGCAGCGTGTTGGCGCGCTGCAATTCCTGATACGCCTCGGCATGGCGACCCTCCGCTGCCAGCGCCTGGGCGATGGCCTCGATCAGTTGCGCACGCCGGCTCAAGGTCAGGTTCGGATCGTCCGCCGCCCTGGCCACGACGATCTCGGCCGCCAGGCTGTCTGCCTTCAACGCGGTCAATGCCTGCAACAACACCGCATGACATGCCGCCACACGGCCGACGTTGCCCTGTGTTTGCATCAGCGGCAACGCCTCGCGCGCCATCGCCAATGCCGCGTTCGCATCGCCGGTTTCGCTCAGGGCTTCGCTGGCGCTGGTCAATGCCGCAGCCACGCCGGCCTGATCGCCGAGCGCGCGACTGAGCGCCAGCGCGCGCTTGAAGTGCAGCAGAGCGGCTTCGGGTTGTTGCGCGGCCAGCGAGGTGCCGTACTCGTATTCGATCAGGCTGCGTTGGAAGCGTGCCGGCTGGCCGTGCAAACGCGCCAAGGCACGCTGCAGATAATCTTCGGCTTCGCCGTCCTCGGCCATGCGCCCGCCCACACGGCTGGCCAGCGACCCCAACTGGGTCAAGGCATCCAGCTCCAGGCTCAAGGTGTGTTCGCGCACCGCACATTGGTAGCTGGCTTGCGCGGCCTTCCATGCCTCATCGCTGCTGCTGGAGGCCAGCATGCTCCACATGTCGACCGCTTCCACCTCGCACAGCAGATCGTTGCGACCCAGTGCACGTGCGCGCTGACGCAAGTCTTCCAGGCGCATCACCATGCCGCGATTGGGGTTTTCGCGCACATCGCTGAGTGCCTGCACGATATCCAGCCACAGCTGCGCCTGCGCGGCGTTGCCGTGCAGTTTCTCCAGCACCGCGCGTGCCTGGGTGAGCACCACCTGGCGATGATCGTTGTCTTCCAGCGAAATCAGCACGCGTGCCTGCGCCAGCAAGGCCCAGAACTCCGCGTCCACGTCGCCATCGTTGCGCGCCCGCAGCAGCGAGGCCTGTGCAGTCTGCAATGCGGCCTGGGGGTCGTCGATTGCGGCCGATTCGATCGCCTTCCACGGCTGCGGCTGCGCCCACACTACCGCGCTGCTCAGCAGCAAGACGATCCCGACGAAGAGGTATCGCCACCGTGTCGCAGGCGGGCTCATCGACCACTCATGGCGGTGACCAAGCACAGCGCAGCGGGGTCGTGACCACGGCGACGCCACTGGCCCGAACCGGGCTTGCTCTTTGCTGCGGCATGTCAGGCACTCCCATGGCTGGACGCTGGCGAAAGTCGGTGGGGTCGGCGTCCGGTCGAACGCGACATCGATGCAAAGCACGCCTGCAATGATGACCGGCAGGCAGGCCAGGCACCGTGATTGCGACGGTCCTGATCGAGTTCGTTATCGGCCTGATCGCACTTGGCTTGAATGGGGAGGGCTGGCCCGGTCAACTGTCGGCATGCTGATTGCCTGCGCGTTTGAAAGCGCCACCCGGCAGCGACGTAAACTGCAGCACGGCAGCCGCCGCACCAGATCCGGAGACACCGTGACATCCCGCCTGCCCCGCCTGCTCACGTTGCTCGCCATCGCCTTGCTGTCGGCCTGCGCCACCCAGACCCCGCGTGCGCCGCAGCGCTCCCCGGATGCGGTCAAGGCCGATATCGCGCGGCGCCTGCCGGCCACGCTCACCGATCGCACCGGCTGGGCCAACGATGTGTACGTGGCGCTGTCCTCGCAGGCGCTGGACACCAGCCCCGAATACATCTGCGCGGTGCTGGCGGTGACCGAGCAGGAGTCGACCTATCAGGCCAATCCTGTGGTTCCCAATCTGGGCAAGATTTCGCGCGCGGAGATCGACCGCCGCGCCAGTGCGCATCACATTCCCGGCTTCATGGTCGATGCCGCCTTGCGCATCGACTCCCCCGATGGCCGCAGCTATGCCACGCGCATTGCGAGCGCGCGCACCGAGCAGGAGCTGAGCCGCATCTTCGAAGACTTCACCGGCAGCGTGCCGCTGGGTGCGCGCCTGTTCGACGGGCTCAATCCGGTGCACACCGCCGGGCCGATGCAGGTCAGCATCGCGTTTGCCGAGCAGCATGCCGAGCGTTATCCGTACCCGCCCGGCGACTCGATCCGCCATGAAGTCTTCAGCCGTCGTGGCGGGCTGTGGTTCGGCACCCAGCATCTGCTCGGGTATCCGGCCAATTACGACGCGTTGCTGTATCGCTTCGCCGATTTCAACGCCGGTTGGTACGCCAGCCGCAATGCCGCGTTCCAGGCCGCGCTGAGCAAGGCCAGCGGCATCGCGCTCGCGCTGGACGGCGACCTGCTCACGCCCGGCGCCAGCCTGGATGCCCCCGGCGGCACCGAACGTGCCGCGCGCGCCCTGGGCAGCCAGCTGGCGATGAGCGACCGGCAGCTGCGCCGCGCCCTGGAAGCCGGCAACTCCGCCGATTTCGAAGACACCGAGTTGTATCGAAATGTGTTCGCGCTGGCCGAACGAAGTGCCGGCAAACCGCTGCCGCGCGCGGTGCTGCCCGGCATCACCCTGGAGAGCCCCAAGATCACCCGCACGCTCACCACCGCCTGGTTCGCGCAACGCGTGAACGAGCGTTGGAAGCGCTGCATGGGCAAGTAGCAACACGCCCGGCAGCACGACTTCTGGCAGAGGCACACCCCCTTTCCGTGCGGGTAGCATCGGGCGGTCGCGCCGACCGCGGTTGCGCGCGCCTTTCGTCCCGGAGAGTCCTACATGCCCACCTCGTTGCCGATGCGGCAGTTGTTCGCCGCCATCGTCCTGGCCGCCCTGCCGGCCCTCGCCAGCGCGCAAGCCCCCAGCGTCACCGCCGCCGATTACGCCCGTGCCGAGCGTCTGATCAACTACGCCGCGCAGCCGCTGGTGGACCATGCCGCCACGCGCATCGACTGGCTGGATGCCACGCATGTGGTCTATGTCGATCACGATGCCGCCGGCAACCGGCTGCTGCAGCTGGACACCGCCACCGGCAGGACCGCGCCGCTCTTCAAACAGTCCGCGCTGGTCGCCTCGCTCAATACGCTGCTGAAGACCGGCGACAAACCGCTCAAGGCCGACACCTTCGCACCGGCGGTCAAGCGCACCGCCGATGGCCGCTACCGCCTGAACATTCGCGACACCGCCGTGGTCTGCGATGCGCGTGCACGCTGCAGCAAACTGTATGCGAAGGACAAGGCCGAACCGGGCGTACCGTCGCCGGACAAGCGTAGCGAGGCCTTCATTCGCAACTGGAACCTGTGGGTGCGCGATTTAGCCAGCGGCCAGGAAACCCAGCTCACCCGCGACGGCGTGGAAAACTTCGGCTACGCCACCGACAACGCCGGCTGGCAGCACAGCGACAACGCCATCGTTGCCTGGTCGCCAGACTCGCGCAAACTCGCCACCTTCCAGCAGGACCAGCGCAAGACCGGCGACATGTATCTGGTCAGCACCAAGCTCGGGCATCCGGAACTGCAGTCGTGGAAATACCCGCTGGCCGGCGACAAGGACGTGACCATGATCGAACGCGTGGTCATCGACGTGCCCACGCGCAGCGTGCTGCGGCTGAAGCTGCCGCCGGACCAGCACCGCTCCACCCTGTGCGACGACGTCAGCTGCTCGCCGGGCCTGTGGGACGATGTGAAGTGGGCACCGGATGGCAAGACGCTGGCCTTCGCGTCCACCTCGCGCTTCCATAAGCAGACCTGGTTGCGCATCGCCGATGTCGCCACTGGCGACGTGCGCACCGCCTTCGACGAAACCGCCAAGACCTATTACGAAAGCGGGCAGGTTGCCGCCAACTGGGCGTATCTACCTGCCAGCAATGAAGCGGTGTGGTTCTCCGAACGCAGCGATTGGGGCCAGCTGTATCTCTACGATCTGGCAACGGGCCAACCCAAGCGCGCGATCACCACTGGCGAAGGCAACGTCACCGAATTGCTGCGCGTGGACCCGGTGACGCGCACGGCGTGGTTTGTCGGCGTTGGACGCGTTGCAGGTGTGGACCCGTATTACCAGCAGCTGTGGAAGGTGAGTCTGGACGGTGGTGAGCCGGTGTTGCTGACGCCCGAAGCGGCCGATCACAGCATCGCGCTATCGCCCGATGGCGCCCGCTTCGTGGATACCTATTCCACCTCGGTCACGCCACCGGTCACGCTGCTGCGCGATGCCAGCGACGGACGCACTGTCAGCACGATCGCCACTGCCGATATCACCCGCCTCAAAGCCGCTGGCTGGGTGCCGCCCGAGCCGATCACGGTCAAGGCCCGCGACGGCAAGACCACGCTGTATGGCCTGATGTTCAAGCCCAGCCACTTCGACCCGGCGCGCAAATATCCGATCATCGATTACATCTATCCCGGCCCGCAGACCGGCTCGGTACGTGGCCGCAGTTTCCTTGCCGGCCATGGCGACAATCAATCGCTGGCCGAACTGGGCTTTATCGTGATCGCCATCGACGGCATGGGCACGCCGTGGCGTAGCAAGACCTTCCACGACACCTGGTACGCCAACATGGGCGACAACACCCTGCCCGACCAGGTGGCCGGGCTGAAGGAACTGGGTCAGCGTTATCCATGGATCGACTTGAGCCGGGTCGGCATCTGGGGCCACTCCGGTGGCGGTAACGCCTCCACCAGCGCGATGCTGCGCTACCCGGACTTCTTCAAGGTCGCCTGGTCGGAAAGCGGCAACCACGACAACCGCGGCTACGAAGACGACTGGGCCGAGAAGTATCACGGCGAGCACATCGTCAACAAGGACGGCACGTCCAACTACGACGACCAGGCCAACGCCGGCCGCGCCAGCAACCTCAAGGGCCGGCTGATGCTGGTGCACGGCACCCTGGACGACAACGTGCCGCCGTATCTCACCTTGCTGGTGGCCGATGCCCTGATCAAGGCCAACAAGAACTTCGACATGCTGATGCTGCCCAACGCCAAACATGGCTATGGCGATCTCACCCCGTATGTCACACGCCGCCGCTGGGATTATTTCGTGCAGTACCTGCTCGGCGCCACGCCGCCGGCGCAGTATCAGATGAAGCCGATGCCGAAGAATTGAGAAGGAACATCTTCTCATCGCGACAAGGTTTCTATCATGTATTTCACGACGGTATGCCTGGCTCAAACGAGCCAGGCATACCCAACCTATGGTCTACACCCAATGTATTTCCGGGCGAGTAGCCATGCCCTGGCCGCTTGCTAGGGCGTATCGGGCAGCAAAATCATCCGTTCTCGTGTCAGCACCCAAGGCATCTCCATAAGCGAAGCCACTCATTGCCTCGTTCAATAGATCCAACTCCCTGCCAGTCACAGTGCTGGAAGATTCTGTGATCATATTAAAGCCAGCACGCTCCTGCTCCTGCGCATCGTTTGAGTACGCATCAGCGATGCGTGCAGCCGTCTCGGTATCAGATGTCTCGCTAAGCATCAGATCCGCGTAAGCGTCAGCGCTGGCAACCGCATAGAACTCTCCATATGCGCTCGCGCCAACCGGACTGTTCGTCCAATCATCAGTCCCTTCAACCTGCACATTGAACAACAGTTCGACACGCCTTCCTGACTGATCGCTAATTGAAAGCCCCCCAATACCTATCTCCCCTGAATACGGAGGTCTGCCCCTAAGCGTTTGGCTAGACATGTCGTAGCGCAGCCACTCATTACCACTATCGTATGAAAAGCTCACATCTAACTCATCTGTCGAGATCCCATCGAACAACCTCGTCGGAACTTCGATAACCACCTCCTCCCCCACGGTTGCATACACATCGCGCATGAGATGAACGACGCTGCCATTACTGAATGAAAATAGCTCGACCACCGGATTTCCATTTTCATCCAGATCAACCAACACCTGCCCATCCACACCTCCATCACCGCCCAGGTTCAGCACTCCAGCCTCATCATCGAAATAATAATATGGCATTGAAGAACCATAAATCCGATCCGGCATGATCAATGTATCCACGCCACCTGCATCTTTCACCCTATCGACACCAGCTTCCACCTCGTACGAATAGACATCATTCCCTTCCCCACCATCGAGGACATCGGAACCGGCACCGCCAATCAGAACATCGTCGCCATCACCCCCAGACAGGAGATCATCTCCGTATCCGCCGGACAGCCGATCAGCCCCGCCATTTCCGACCAGAACATCCGCCCCCGCTCCGGCCTCCAGAACATCCGTACCATCGCCGCCGGTCAAGACGATCGGTTGTTCGGATGCAATCGTACGCAAGTAAGCGTCATCCCATACCACGCCGCTTCCAAAATGCAGTTCGACACGTGTTCTTGCTTCTAAGCGGAAATAACCTTTCACCAGCAGGCTATCCTCATCACCGGACACAGCGATGAGCAGATCGTCTTCAGAACGCCTTGCCTGAAGCTCGGCCGGCGAGATATCGGGTTGCAACCTGATCCGCCTGGTACCGGTGTAATAAACGTACCCACTGGTATAATTGACGCCCTCAGCCAATTCATCCGCACCATAGCCGCGACCGAAAACGATGTCATCCACTCCGTTACCGGTATAGATCAGATCCACTCCACTACCAGAGTCAAAATAATCATCTTCATCAAATCCAATCATGTGGTTGCGATCGTAAGACGCAGTATTCCCCTGATCGACAAAAATGCCAATTTCACCATCACCCTCTCCATGCAGTGAATCACCGCCACCGCCGAAATGAACCGAAATGGAACGCCCGTCAGCAACAGCGCGCGACCGAATTTCTTGACTATTCCAGACTGTGCCGTCGTCGAATTCCAGGCTTGTTATGTCGCCTCGGTACGCCACACCTGGATCCTTGGCAAGGATCAAACGATCGGCACTTGCACCTATTGCCAACATCCAGGCATCACCGTGACGGGTGATAACCAAGTCGCTCGGAAGCACGCCAGGCTTCAGCACGATCCGATCCTGACCTGCTGTCCACACTATGTCGGTCCCATAGCCGCGACCGAAGATGTAGGTATTGCCGCCCGACACAGCGCGCATGAAGTCGCTGCCCTCTCCACCGTCGAGCACCGTATTCTCGCCCGATGCAATCAAATGGTCATTTCCGGCTCCGCCCAGAAGGATATCCCCGCCTCCTCCAGAAATCGTATCGTCGCCAGCGCCACCATCCAGAACGTCTGCTCCAGCATGGCCAACGATTGCGTCATTGCCTCTCCCTCCTGACACGAAGCCGCCATCTGCGGCTGCGTGGATCGCGTCATCACCATCAGTAGCTCGGTTGACATCAATCCGGATTTTTTCCAGGTCCCAGATGGTTCCGTCGGCAAACTCGATGACCTCGATCGATTGCGGGGTGAATTCCCCCTGGAAATCGAACATTCCAAGCACCACCATCCGATCATCGCTACCGCGCAGCTGCAAGACGAGGCTGGTAAAATCACGGCGCAGCACCACGTCATCCGGCGTCACCGACGCATCCAGGCGGATAACATCGACATCTCCCGGATTGAATCTTCCTCCCCAGGCAACTTGCTCGTAAATAGTGTCACGACCGGAGTCATATCCAAAATTATAGATATCGGATCCGCGGCCACCATTCAACCAATCGTTGCCGAGTCCGCCAATCAGCGTGTCCTTGCCATCTCCACCGTCAAGCGAATCATCGCCCATGCCCCCGTAAAGATGATCATTGCCGCTTCCGCCTGACAACCTATCTCCGCTTCCCCCGCCGTAAAGCACGTCTTCCCCATCTGATCCGAACAGCACATCGTTGCCAAGGCCACCATCGATCACGTCATCCCCGGCGAGACCATCGATGGAGTCATTTCCACCAAGACCATTGATGAGATCACGTTGGCCAAATCCTACGAGGACGTCGTCACCCTCACTGCCTTTCAGCAGTTCTTCACGCAATTGTTGGATCGTCACTCTGGTGCCGTCACTGAAATCAACGGCGTGGACGGAAGGCGAATCTGAAAATGCCTCCTCGATGAGCAGTGTGTCGCCAGTCGCGATGATTTCGATCGTCAAGCCTCCGTCCACATCATTCCTGAAAACGACGTCTTGACGGCGTATCCCAGCATCAAGGAGCACGCGATCAAAACTGGTGTCGCCCTCGACCCGGTACGTGGCCTGGATCAGATCATTTTCGCTTCCCACTCCAAACAGATACGTATCATCCCCTTCCCCGCCCGACATGGTGTCCCAGCCAGCGCCACCACTCAAGATGTCCTTTCCTTCCCCTCCATGCAGCGCATCCGAGCCATCCCCTCCCATGAGCAGGTCGTCGCCATGTCCACCGTACAAGACATCGTTTCCTGCCTGGCCCGACAGCACGTCATCGCCATCGCTGCCATAGATCTCATCATCACCGCTGCCTGCGACTGGATCACGTGTGAAGTCACCCGCACGCAACACTTCACCATCGGAGAACTCGATGACGTGGGTACGATTTCCTGGAGCCAAAAATCCTTCGAGAAGTAATGCGTCGAAGCCACTGCCACCGGGATCTTGACCATTAAAAAAGGACAAGAGCACATCCTCTCCCTGCACAATGATGCTCGCTGCATCGCGCCTCAGGTCCAGAAACCGTATGGTATCGCTACCGCCACCAGAATCATCGAGGGCAACGATGGAGTCGGATCCGAAACCGGACTGGAATTCGTAGACATCGTTTCCGGCACCTCCGTTGAGCACATCGTTACCGCCACCACCCAAAAGGCGATCATCCCCATCGCTGGCGTAGATGACGTCATCGCCAAGGCCGCCAAGCAGCACATCGTCGCCGCTGCTACCGACGATATTCCCTCCTTCGTCTCCCCCGATCACGGTGACTCCACCATTCACGGGACTCAACAGTGCGATAACCTGATCATGGTCGTATTGAGATCCATCACCAAAATAGAAAAAGTCGACCGACTGCTGATAGAGGAAGTTCTGGATCCTTAGCAAATCCTCGGACCCATCAAAGACTACAAGAAGATCGCCGTTGGAATCCTGGGAAAACCTGACGGAATTCCTGTCGATTTCTTCACTGAAATAGAATTCGCTTACGGCCTGTCCACCAAACTGTCTCAAGACGGTATCTTGACCAAACCCCTTCTGGAAATAATAACGGTTCATACCGATACCGCCATCGAGTAGATCGTTTCCGGTACCGCCATCCAGACTGTCGTTGCCCGAACCGCCCATTAGCAGATCGTCACCGGAACCGCCCCGCAGGACGTCGTCACCGGCTTCGCCAGCTAGATAATCGTTTCCGCCCCCCCCCTCCAAGGAGTCATCGCCGACAAGGCTTTCGCCTTCATCGTCACCGTAGAGAACATCGTTCCCATTGCCTCCTCGGAGTTCATCATTACCGCCGTCTCCGCGCAGCACGTCGTTGCCGGCGCCGCCATCGAGGACGTCATTGCCATGCGCAGAAGGATCGGCTGCACCATCACCAGCCAGACGATCATCCCCCTCTCCGCCCATGATGACGTCCGCACCTTCCTCACCGTGCAGCACATCGTGTCCGCTACCGCCGTCCAGGAAGTCGTCACCGGTGCCTCCGCCCAACTCATCATCACCATCGCCTCCAAGCAAGGTGTCGCGCCCGGAGCCTCCTCTCAATACATCGTCGCCAGCGCCACCATCCAGGCTGTCGTCGCCGTCCTCACCGAAAAGCCTGTCCTGTTCGGCGTTGCCCAGCAGATTGTCGTTGCCGGCCCCACCAGCCAGCTCGTCCATGCCCTGTCCCCCGATCAGGCTGTCGTTGCCGTCTCCACCCCACAGCAGGTCGTTGCCATCGCCACCATCCAGGCGGTCATCGCCACCACCGCCGCTAAGCTGGTCATTACCGCCGTTTCCGAGCAGATAGTCATTCCCGTGATATAGCGGATCGACATCAGTTGCGATGCCATCTCCAACAAGGACATCATCACCGTTGTCACCGGAAAGCATGTCGTCGCCGCCAAGGCCGATCAGTGTGTCGTTTCCATCGCCTCCACGCAGGACGTCGCGACCATGCTCCGATCCAGGAATTTCGATTGAGTCGCCAACCAATATATCGTCGCCGGCGCCTCCAAGTAGCGTGTCATTCCCGCCGTCGCCGTATATCGTGTCATTCCCGGAACCGCCATCCAGGTAATCGTCACCAGAGACCACCCCTGTGTTGTTCCCGGCGATCACCCCGTATTCCACTCGATCGCCTTGCAACACATCTTCGCCATCACCACCAAGCAACAGGTCATTTCCTCCCTGGCCATAGATCCGGTCATTTCCAGACCCACCAGTGAGAACATCATGGCCTGCACGATTGGCTTGGTCGCCCACCTGCTGGGAAAAAAAGGCCAGAACACCCGCGGACCCCGTGAAATCGTCGCCCAGGATGACATCATCTCCATCGCCACCGTCGATGGTGTCGTTATCGACCCCGCCGATCAATAGATCGTTTCCAGTCCCGCCATCGATGAAGTCTTGGCCTTGCCCACCATAGGCAATGTCATGCCCATCACCGGCATCCATTTCATCGTCGCCATTGGCACTTGAATTGGGATCAAGATACTTCCAAGGTTGATCGCCATATCCAAACGCCTGGATTTCAAGCCCTGAAAGCAGGGTACCAGGATCGCCAGGCGTGAATCCTGCTGCTGCCACGGACCAGCCTGCGCCATTGGTGAAAATCTGGTTGCTGCTGGCGACCATTTCATACCACTGCTCGCCTTGGTACTTGTACCAATTGGCGACCAGGGGGACGCCCAGCAATACATCGTTTCCAAGCCCCCCGACAAGACGATTAGAACCTGGACCGCCAAGAATCAGGTCATCGCCATGACCACCATCAATCCAGTCATTCCCATATCCACCGTCAATACCATCGTTGCCGCCCATGCCACTGATGAAGTCATCACCACTGAATGGAGTGCTCTCCAGCACATCACCGTCGGTACCAACGACATCATTGTCATTTGTCAATGGATAGGGATTTTCTGGCTGTCCTGGCTGATCTAGTCCAGGCAAGGTGATACCCAGTCCTCCGTTGCTCCAGTTTCTGACCAGAATGCGCGCGCCTGTTTCACGGTGGACCAAGACCAGGGTTGTCTCCGTCGGCGTCTCGACAGGAAAGACCCTGAACACGCCATCATTGGTCTCCCAGGCTGTTTGCCCGAGAACACGCCCCAATGCATTCAAGCTCAACGGAACTCCATCCAGCTGGATCACTCCAAGACCATCACTATCGATTATCTCGTCTTCCGAGACTGCGCTGAAGTCACTGCTACTGAAGGCATAAACATCCTTACCGGCACCTCCTTCCAACTTGTCGCTTCCGATTCCACCGTCCAATCGATCGGCACCTTCACCGCCGCGCAACCAGTCACTCCCGCCTGCCCCAGACAGCCAGTCATCATCGCTTCCGCCACTGATATAATCTTCGAGGTCCGCCCCATGCACCGTATCGGCGCCACCACCGCTGACAATCGAGTTCCTTTGACCATCCACCCCGCTCAGATTATCGGCCACATTGGTACCGTAATGAATCGAGTAGCCAAGATTCGGCGCGTCGGCATATCCAGTATAGAGAATTGAATCACGCATCTTCTCGGTCAGACTGTCCGGCCTTGGACCGATGAATGGCTCAAGCAATTCGAAGAATTCATCTGCCACTTCACTCGCCGTCTCTCCCACCGCCCAGGCAAAAAGCGACACCCCCGCAGTCAAGATAAGCGCCTCTATTCCCACCAGCCCTGCGCTCGTTATGACACCGACGGCCACGGGCGCCAATAGCGAGCTGATGAGAATCTTGAATAAAATCCCCGCCATCTCCTCCTTGTCGCCTTGAAGCCAAGCTTCGCCCATCTTGGTGATGTCGATTGCGCTGTCGAACTTCGAAAGCACTTCACCTGCCTTCTTCAGCCAACTGCCCCCCATTGCAAGCGGATTGATATTATCGAATCCACCGCCGAATCCAATCAAGAATTCCGCATACTCCTGGCTACCAGGTCCGGCAGCGACAGCTGCCATAAGCTTGATATGCTTCTGTCGATCTTCATTGGCCCAGGCAGCGGCCAGAGCTGCTTCACCCATAGCGCCCTGGGCACGGAATCTTTCCTCGAATAGTTCGGCTATCTCGACGTTCTGACCTACTGCATCAGCCAACGCCAGCGCCACCGCTTCTGTCGTCAATTCACCATTGCTGGCGAGTTCATCAAGCCTCTTGACCTGCCGTTGAATATTTCCTGCAAGAACTCCTAGAAGCTCTGCCATCTGCAGACCCATTTGCGGATTACTTCCGTACCATAAAAGCGCCATTAACCTTCCCCTGAATTATATTTTAAATATCCAAAAATACATGCCACTTCATTCCTTACCGATTCCATTTGAATAAAATCGATTCATAATTTCATTAAATTTTGGGGGCGACCGACTAAAACTACTTATAAGACTATCCATCTCTCACGTCGGTGCCGGTGGCCTGTTCCACCTGCAGGTACGCCTTGCTTCCATCGGCGGCAAAGCCCAGCGGGAACTCGCGGTGCTTGCTGGTGGCTGCATCATTGATCAACCGCCACGGCGCTTGGTCGTTGTCGCGGTAATACAGCTTGCTCGTGTTGGTGACATCGGCACCGCTCGCAAAGCGGATGCGCCCTTGCTGGTCGGTCACGAAGTCCGCCCTCCGCACCGGCGCGGCGGCAACGGTACTGCGCCGGCCGGTCTGGATATCCAACTTGTCGACACGCACATTCGGGTCACCGACGAATGGAATCGTCGACACCAGAATGTTGCGCGGGTCGCCCGGCGAGGTATCCAGCATGTAGGTGCCAGGCTCCAGATCCATCTTCAGCTGCACGCCGTTGATGTCGGGATTGGTGCCGTAGGGGCTTGCGAGCAAGCGGCTGTTCTGCCGTCCGCATCGATGGCATGCAGCTGACCGATCGCCACCGGCTCATCGCGCGAGCCCAGCCTTTGCGCCATCGATACCACCATGCGCTCGTCGCTGGCCCACCAGAAATCGTCCACCACGCTATTGGCGCCACCGGTCACTTTCGCCGTGGCCACCTTGTCCTGGCGCCGCACGATACCCAGCACGGTGCGATCTTCCAGTGGCATGGTGAGCGCGAAATAATCGCCGCTCGGCGAAATCTTGATCCGCTCGAACTGGTCGCTCTTGAGATACGGGGTCAGATCCAGCGCGTCTTGCGCCTGCCCCGGCATTGCCACCACTAACGCAAGTAAACACCCCACACTCACCGTCCAACGCCGCATATCGCCCCCACGATCTGTCCTTGAGGCCGCCATGGTGGCAAAGGCACGCCTTCGCGTCCATTGCTTGTGCAGGGCCGTGCGTTGGAATGCAGTCTGCTGCAGGTGCGCAGGCGAGGCGCTGCCCTGCGTAATACCCATTCGCGCGTGCGCGCTAATGTCAGATGCACTCCGCCCCGCATGCAATCCATCAACGCAGGGCGTCAGCGCGCGGCAGGTCTCCGCTGACCCAACAACCCGATGCGCCGAAACCACATCTCCAGCGGCACTGTCACCAATGGCGGCAGCGCGGCCAACAGGCTCAGCGCCCAGGCCCACCACGGCCAGCGCAGGCGCAACGCGGCGAGCACGCTGACCACCACGTAAAACAGAAAGGCGCCGCCGTGCAGGCGACCGAACAACCACACCACGACGTCGGTGGTCTGTGTGCCGTATTTGAGCACCATCCCGAGCAACAGCCCGGCCCAGGTCACGCCTTCGATCAAGGCAGCAACCGCAAACAGCCGCCCCATCGGCGACAACGCAGCAGCAGAACGCATGCAACACTCCAGTGGACACCAAGGATTGCCGCGACGCGATGGCGGCGGCGACGCCCGCTGGCAGCAGCAGTCTACAGGCAAGGTCAAGCGAACCGACGCGTGGCGCTGCCAGCACGCGCGAGCTGCTGCCCGGCGCATCCGGCATGCATCTCGGCGATAATGCAGACACTGTTGTCCTGACGCTCCACACCCCATGCGCATCGCTCTGCTGCTGTTACTGCTCATCGCCTTATTGCCCGCCACCGCACTGGCGCTGAACGTGCACGATGGCGACCTGCTGTTCGTCACCGCGGCACGCACCGGCCTGAGCGGCGCCATCGACGACGCCACCGCCACACAAGGCGAACGTAGCTTCGACCACGTCGCGCTGGTGGCGCATGCCGGCGATACCAAGGTGGTGCTGCACGCCGACGAACAAGGCTCGCGCGAGCAGCCGCTGCAGGCGTTCATCGATGAAGCCACCGCCAAGCACCGGCAGATCGTCGCTTACCGGCTCACTCCCGAGCATCGCCCTGCCATTCCCGACGCCATCGCGCAGGCGCGGCGCATGCTCGGCAAACCGTACAACCAGACCTACGTGCAGGACGACAACAGTTATTACTGCTCGGACTTCATCGAGCGCGCCTTCCGTGCACATCAGGTATTTGCGCTGCAACCGATGAACTTCAAAAACCTGCAGACCGGTCAAGTGTCGCCGTACTGGACCGAGTTCTATCGCAGCAAAAGCATGGCCGTGCCGCAGGGCCTACCCGGCACCAATCCGAACGATATGTCCAAGGCAGCAGCCTTGAGCATGCTTGGTCGGCTGAACTGAAGTCGTGCGTTCCGATGGTTTAGATGACTCCAAAGCGCTGCGTTTTTCGAGCGTTGAGAACCTCGTACTGACGTGTGTTATACGGTGCCATGTGCCAATTGCTTGTTCCAGGTTGACTGACATCGGCGATGCCAACGCGCGTCCAACGCGCGTCCAACGCGACAGAGCTGGCATGCGTAACTGGCCACACCTCTTCGGCCAGATCTCATCTGCACCGCTGCAACGACACCGCGCTCCACCACCATGTAGGAAGCTGTCTTGAATAAACTGTTATCAGCAGGATTGGGAATGTTGCTTCTGGTTGGCTGCGGCAAGACACCACCGCCAGCGCCGACCCCGACCGCCGCAGCGACACCAGCGGCCGCAGCGCGTACGTCCGCTCACGCACCTGGCAGCCAGCGTGGCGAGGGTCAACCGTATGAACTGGCCGATACCCAGGTCTGGGATGTGCCCGATCCGGCAACAGGTCGCACCTACCAGGTCTTCGTCGCGCTGCCACGTGGCTATGCGGACAATCCGCAGCGTCGCTATCCGGTGCTGTATGCCACCGACGGCGACTACGCGTTTCCACTGGTCAAGCAGATCGCGCGTCGCTTGAACGGCGAAGGCCCGGCCATCGAGGATTTCATTCTGGTTGGGCTGTCCTACGCAGTCGGCGAAGAGCCCATGCCGAGCCGCAGACGCGATTACACGCCCACACCAGAAGATGGCCCAGGTGCAGCGCCGGTTGCCACCCACGGCAAGGGCGCCGACTACATCCGCTACCTGCGCGATCGCGTGCTGCCGTTCGTTGCCAACCGCTACCGAACCGACGAACAACGGCGCCTGTATCTGGGGCATTCGTACGGCGGCTTGCTTGGTACGCAAATCCTGCTCAGCACTCCGGACATGTTTTCCGGTTACATCCTGGGCAGCCCGTCGTACTGGTATGGCGAACATGCCATGGTGGCGCAGGAAAAAACCTTTGCCGCATCGCAGACGGATCTGCCGGCGCAGGTCTATATGTACGTCGGCGAATATGAGCAAGTGCGCTATCACCAGAATCACGACATGGTCATCGACGCACAGAACATGGCGCAGGCACTGCGCGCGCGGAACTATCCGTCGTTGCATGTCGCGCTGGAAGTTCTCAATGACGAGGACCACCTGAGCATCGGGCCACGCGGCACCACTCACGGCTTGAAGGTCTTGCTTGGGATAAAGACTGCCGATCGGAGCGAGCGGTGAAACATCGGGTGCTGGCTCGATACAAGGTCCTGGTTGGCCTACTGCCAGTCGCGCTGCTGGCACTCGCACCGTCTTGGCTGATGGCCGCAGCCCCGACCCTGCCAGGTGCAGGGTTCGAGGTCGAGCGCTATCACGTGCAACTGCGCCCTGACCTCGCCACCACCGCGCTCTCCGGAGCACAGCGCATTACCCTACGTAGTACTTCCGACCACCTCACCCAGCTGACGTTCTCGCCGAATGCACTGCAGATCCTCTCGGCCGAACTGAATGGTCAGCCGATCGCAGCGACCAGCACCACCGATGGCATCAGGTTTGCGTTGCCAACCACGCTTGCCAAAGGCGAGCGTGCTTCGCTCACCTTCAAGATCGTCGGCGTGCCAGCGCAGGGTATCGTTCGCGCGGCCGGTGGCTTCTACACCAGCTACTTCGCATGCGACTGGATGGTCTGCCTGCAGGACAGCCCCGGCCAGAAGGCGTCTTTCTCGCTGGATCTCTTTGTCCCTGCCGGTATCGAGACGTTGAGCATCGGCGCAAGCTTACCCCGGCAGGTGCTTTCGAACGGCCTGGTGCTGCACCGCTGGCGCTCTACCAGACCGTATTCGGCCTATCTGTTTGGATTTGCGGTTGGCAACTTCTCGCAGCAGTCATCCAAAACTACGGCCGGTACGTTCGTCTATCTCGATGGCGCCGGTCAGGGTGCGAACCTGGCAGCCGCATTCCAGCAGACACCATCCATTGCGGCATTTTTTGCGCACAAGGCAGGCGTAGCGCTGCCGGATCGTCGTTACACCCAGCTCCTTGTACCCGGACAGGAGGCACAGGAGGCGGCCACCTTCTCGCTCATCGGTGTGCAAGCACTGCAAGACGAGCAGGAAGATCCCACGTCGTCATGGATCATCGCGCACGAAATGGCGCATCAGTGGTGGGGAAATCTTGTCACCTGCGCATCGTGGCAGGACTTCTGGTTGAACGAGGGCATCACCACGTTCATGGTCGCCGCCTGGAAACAACACGCCTTTGGCGATGCGGCGTACCAGCAGGAGCTGGATGAAGCCCGCCGCCGGCTTGCCATCGCCCGTGACGCCGGCTTCGACAAACCGCTTGCCTGGTCGGGCCACTATCCCTCGTTACGTCTCCGCCGCGCCGTGCAGTACAGCAAAGGCGCGCTGTTCATGGCGCACTTGCGGCAAACGCTAGGTGAGCAGGCATTTTGGGCGGGCATGCGCCGTTATACCCGCAGTAACGTGGGCAAAACAGTCGTCAGTCACGATCTTCAGGTGGCAATGGAGCACGCCAGCGGGCGCGATCTTTCGGCGCTGTTCGCGCAATGGGTGTATGGCGACAAAGGGACCAGCTGACGCAAGCCAGCAGAAGCAATCAAGACCTATATGCTCCGCAACATGGTCGTGCGCAGATCCACCCTGGCGCTGCTGCACAAGGTCGAGGCTTGATCGTTGCGACCCTGAGCCAAAAGGGGTGCGGCGCCGCCAGAGTGTGATGCGCGCTGCGCTATACGCCAGCCATCTCCGCAGTTGGCAGTCCAGGACCGATCAGCGAGTCCATCGACACGCCCCAGGCTCGTTCGCGCGATCCCGCAACGCCACGCAGTGGCAACGCCGATAAAGCCTTACCCCTCGTCAGCGCCGGCAGATGCCACCCCCTACTTCCGGCACACGCGCAATTACAACAGCACTTATACATTTCAGCCATGACCCAGCCCACACCCACCCTTGGCACCCTGGTCCGGCACCTGATCGAGCTGCTGGATGGCGATCTGGAAGCGGTCTATGCGGCTTCCGGTCTGGGCTGGCGGCCGCGTTATACCCCGGTGCTGCGCACCCTCATGCGCCTGGGACCCACTTCCATCAAGACCTTGGCCCACGAGATCGGAATCACCCATTCGGCCGCAAGCCAGACCATTGCGCAGATGGACAAGGCGCGGCTGATTGCGCTCAAGCCCGGCACCGATGCGCGCGAACGCATCGTTGTTCTGACGGCGAAAACAAAAAAGATGATTCCGGCATTGCAGCACCAATGGGCCGCAACAAACGCGGCGGCCGCACAACTCGACGCCGAACTTTCCAGCCCGTTGTCGGCGATCCTCAAGGAAGCCATCGCCGCGTTGAACCAACGCCCGTTCGCAACCCGCATCAACAGCGCAGCCGAAATGCTTCGCAGCGAACACACCCTCTAGCTGCCGAACCAACATGGAGTCGCATATGAACGCAACGACACACCTTAATGCCGGGCTGGCATCGCCTCTGCCCGAGCGCAAAGGGCAGCGGATCGAACTGGGCGAGCGTGGCTTTCTCAAGCCCGGACGCCTGCGCTGGTTGCGCGCCATCGCCTGGGCGGTGGTGCTGTTTTTCCTGGTCGCCATTCCGACCGGCGTGGTCACCCGCTTTCTCGGCGGCTTCTGGGAAAAAACCAATGGGCCGGTGCAGCTTGCCGTCAACCTCGTCGGCTGTCTGGTCGCGCTCGGCGTCTATACCGTGGCCGTGCGGCTGGCAGAACAACGGACACCGTCGGAAATTGCGCTGCGTCCGATGCTGCCGCAGTTGAGTCTTGGACTGCTCGCCGGGGCTGCGATGTTTGCCAGTGCCATGGGCATCATGGCGATGTTCGGCCTCTACGACATCCAGGCGGCCGGTCCCGCGCCGGTCTGGACTGCACTGCGTAAAGCGCTGCAAGCCGGTGTGGTGGAAGAACTCATGGTGCGTGCGGTGCTGTTACGTCTGGTATGGCGCGCGGCGGGGCCGTGGATCGCCTTCGCCGTGTCGTGCGCAGTCTTCGGCTTCAGCCATCTGGGTAACCCGAACGCAACGGTCATTGCAGCGATCTGCATCGCATTGGAAGCCGGCGTCATGCTGGGCGCGTTCTATGCACTGACCGGCCGCATCTGGGTCTCCATCGGCGCGCATATCGCCTGGAACTTCACCCAAGGCTATGTCTTCGGTGCATCGGTCTCGGGCATGGCACTGGGACCGGCGATCGCCCGCAGCATTCCCAACCCCAACATGCCCGAATGGCTGACCGGGGGCGCGTTCGGGCCCGAAGCCTCGCTGCCGGGTGCCGTCATCTGTCTGACCGTAGGTCTGACCGTGGCCTGGCTGGCATGGCGGTCGGGCAAGTTTGCAAAGCAGTAACCCAGCGCGCGTGCTTCTTGCCAATCTCCACACAAGTCACGGCTTAGGCTGCAGCCATCGACAACGTCGTGCTTGCGAGCAGCGCATCCCGCCTGCGATCGCCGGGCATGCGCAGAGGTGTATATGGCTTTGATTCACTCCATCCTGATGGGCGCTGTCGCCGGCATGCGCTCGATGACCCCGCTGGCTGCAGTCGCCAATGCCGCCCGCACCGGTACGCTGCCCGCCAACAACGGTGCACCGAAGCTCCTTGCCAACCCACTGGCATCGGCCGGCATGCTCGCGCTCGCCGGCGGTGAGCTGGCTGGCGACAAGATGAAGACCGCGCCCGACCGTATCGTGCTGCCCGGCATGATCGCCCGCATCGCCACCGGCGTGATTGTCGGCGCGGCGCTGGCACCGCGCGAGCAACGTGGGATCGCTGCATTGCTTGGCGCCACCACTGCGGTGGCCGCCGCTTATCTCACCTTCAACGCGCGGATGCGTGCGATCGAACGCTATGGCCAGACCAGCACCGGCATGGTTGAAGACGCCATCTCGGTGGGTGCGGCAACGCTGATCGTGCGCGATGCAGCAAAGCGCTAACGCTGCGCCCAACTGCCCAGGTGCGTCATCCGATTCACCGCTCTGCGCATAAACCGTGTCAGCGCTATCGCTGGCGCGGCTTGGCCTCAGTTAAACCGGAAAACGCTCCTCAGGCGCAGCGTTCCATCCTCGTTGTGCGCTCCATGACCAGGACATGGATGGTTCGTCACTCTCCTTGCGCTTGGCAATGCAGACAAGCGTGTTTGCGTCGTCTTGCCAAATCACTTTGGGCAAATGCTGAGGAACGAGCAACCCACTTGGCTGGTGATCGACGATCAGTTCCTGCCATGGCGCCAAGAGTGGTTCAAGCGGGTCTGCCAGTGCCATCAAGCGAGCGGGCAGGTAGGCAACCAGCTCAAGCGCTGGCGCGCCCTCAGGCATCGGTGGACGCTGCACGCTCTGTCTTTGCTTGACGTGCTCGAGATAGCTTTGTGGAAGCCTGAGGTCGGCAATCTCGACCATGGGCTCGGCCTTCGAGTGTGCTATCAAATCCGCAATGCTTGCAGAGAGCATGCCGCCGTTCTTCAGCACTCGGCTACCCCAACCGTTGACGTGGGTTTCCGTCACGGCATGGAGTTCGACAAAGGTTTCGACCGTGGTGCAGCGATAAACGCGTTGGGCATGACGGTCGTAGATCAGCAGCCCCCACTGGCCGGTGGTCGGCATCGGCGAGAAGAAGTAACGGCCATCTGGGGAGTAGGCGGTAGACGTCCCTACCCCCAACACAACACTTCCGTCGGGAAACAGATAGTCGTACTGCAATGGCGCGCTGTTGCGAGGCTCATGGCAGCCGATGATGCGCAGAGGCTCACCTTCGGGTGTGGTCGGCGCAGGATCCCTCACTCCCCTGCCGCGCGGTCTTTCCGCACCATCGATACGCGTCAGCGTTAGCGTCGGACCAGGCACGTCGCGCGCGATTGTCAGACCGGCGATCTTCTGCCATGCCCTACCTAACAGCAGCAGCGCGGCAAAAGATGCACTGCCGATCAAAACACCGCTGAACATCGTGTCGGCGCGCTGGCCCAGCGCAACGCTGACGCCAACACACGCACCCAGCCACCAGATCCACATCACCTCCACTTCGCCGCGCAGCCTGTTCTCTATCCACTGTCCCAGCAGTGCAACGACCAGATAACCCCACAAGAGCCCAAACGGCAGCAAAAAAGGAACGATAAACGGCAGCGCCAAGCGCAGCACATCAGCGAGAAGCCGAAGCAGCAACTGCAAGAACGACGGATCCTTGTCTGATGTGGATTGCATGTCAGGAGCTGGTCAGTGAGTTTGCGCGCCTGTGGTGGCGCTCACCAGGTTGATGATCGTTGATTGGTGAAACCAACGCCATGGGCTGCTGACCGAGCGTCTGCATGCCGATGGATCTGCGTAGCGGGTGCCAAGAACCAACGCGACTGCTTTCTTCCCTACTGCTGGCCACGCTGCAACGGCTGGCAGCGATCCATTCTCGCCCAATGCGCAGCGAAAGCAGTTGTTCGCCACGCTGCGCCACGCAGGCGCAGCGTAGCCATCAATGCCTACGCAGGACGATAGATGGCACAGAGCTTGTTGCCATCGGGGTCGCGCACGTAAGCCAGCCAGGTCGGCCCCATGCTGCTCTCGCGCAAGCCCGGCGGATCTTCGATGGAGACACCGCCTGCAGCCACAGCAATGTCATGAAAGGCCCGCACCTGCTCGGGCGAGGTGCAGGTGAAGCCGACTGTGGCGCCGTTGCCCGGTGTTGCCGGGGTATCGTCGATCGGCTCGCTCACGCAGAACATGCTGCCGGCCTGCCGGTAGAACAACCGCGTATGACCGGATCCAGCCTGATTGACGATCGGCGTGGATGCGCCGAAGACGCCACCCAACACCGCATCGTAAAATGCACGCGAGCGCGCGATATCGTTCGATCCAACCATCACATGATTGAGCATGCGTTACTCCTGCCGACATTGAGGACGCGCAGCGTAGGCCAATGCACGCGAAAGGCAGGTCACGTGAGCGGCGCCGCTCAGGCACCACGCCCATGCGGCGCATCCAGATCCAGCACCGGCCCCAGCGGCACGATGCCGGTCGGGTTGATCATGTCGTGACTCTGGTAGTAATGCTGCTTGATGTGCTGGAAATTGACGGTGTCGGCGATACCGGGCAGTTGGTAAAGCTCGCGCAGAAACCCGGACACCTGCGGATAGTCGGCAATACGCCGTAGATTGCATTTGAAATGCCCCACATACACCGCATCGAAGCGCACCAGCGTAGTGAACAGACGCCAGTCCGCTTCGGTAAGTTGGTCGCCGCATAGATAGCGTTGCTGGCCCAGGCGCGCATCCAACCAATCCAACGTCTCGAACAGCGGAACGACCGCTTCTTCATACGCGTCCTGCGTGGTCGCAAAGCCCGCCTTGTACACGCCGTTGTTGACGGTGTCGTACACGCGCGCATTGATCGCATCGATCTGCTCACGCAGCGCTTCTGGATAGAAATCACCTGCTGCAGCGCCAACGTTGTCGAAAGCGCTGTTGAACATACGGATGATGTCGGCCGATTCGTTGCTCACCACCGTGTTGCGTTCACGGTCCCACAACACCGGCACGGTGATGCGCCCGGAGTAGTGCGGGTCGGCCTGGAGATAGACCTCATACAGATGCTGCGCATGATGAATCGGGTCGTCCACCACACCCGGGCCCTGCGCGAAGGTCCAGCCCTGCTTACCCATCCGCCAATGCACAACGGAGATGTCGATCATCGACTCCAGACCCTTCAGACGACGAAAGATCAGCGCGCGATGCGCCCACGGGCAGGCCAACGACACATACAAATGATAACGCCCCGGAGCAGCCTGAAAGCCACCGTCGCCGTGCGGCCCTGCACTGCCATCGCGTGTCACCCAGTTGCGGAACTGCGACTGCGCGCGTTCGAAACGCCCTTCGCTCTTGTCGGTGTCGTACCAATTGTCTTGCCACTTGCCGTCGACCAATAGGCCCATGGTGTCTTCTCCCACAACAACAGTAAGAAGCAACCCTAACTCACCCGATTTGGAGAGTGCGTGAGCAGCCTTGGTGGCTTGGGCAAACGCACCAAGCCATGCGCTGCTTAAGACAAAAGACCAGCAGCTGCAAGGCAACAAAAGTCGTGCTTTGCAGCTGGCTAGCAACGCACGCTACCTGGCAATCGCCGACGTGCCAGTGAGCGCACCAAGTGCACCAGTTCTCACACCATTCGATGCTGGAGTGCGTTGGATTGCTCTCGCTGCTGCTCCTGCTGTGGGGACTGCTGCTGCGTTTCTCTCAAAGACTGAAGTTGTGCCAGGGAATGCTCGGCCGGTTGCGCGATCGCATCGCCCGTCTTCATTTGCGCCATCTTGTGCGCAGGGTCGTTCAGAGCACCCTCTACGACGAAGACGTTCTCGCCGTGCCTCGTCGATGCTGTGTTCTCGCTCAGTACGATGTGATCGATCCGCGACAGACCGTTATCCCTTGCCAGATGCGCGGAACTTGCGGCCAGGCGGGCGCTGTTGTCGTCGTACTCCCTTCCAAGACCTTGCTCCAGGCTGCGCACCGCCTCCTCTGCCTGGCGATGAAGAGGGTCCGGAGACGTGCCGTCGGCAATCGCACGGCCAGGATCAGGATGCCTGTCGTTGTCAGACAAGATGTGCTGCCATACATCGCGTTCGGGCATCGGGTTCAGCACTTCCTTGTTCAACTCGCTATCCAGGAAAGGCGGTCTGAGTTGCCGGATTTCAGGCTCGTTGTGCAACACCTTCGGCTCGCCTTCATAGCCTTTTATGCCTCCAAGAACGGTTTGGCGATGGAGCCCGGCATAATTCAACGCTGCCCAGCTGAAATCGACGCACGAGTTGGCGAACGCGTCGTACTTCATATCGAAGCCATATTTTGCAGGATCGGCTGCAAACTCTCGGATCTTGTCGTACTGATCCTTGGTTACTTCAAGCGTCCGTGAATAATAAGGATCCTTGTAATTTTCAAAATCCTTACCTGACACTTCACCCGGAGTATCGTCCGAATCGCCTCCTCTTGATCTGCCACTCGGCGCGAAACCGAAACTTTCCTGGACGTCGCGATGCGAGGTTCCCAGATACATGTGACCGGTAAGGGATGTACCACCTTCTTTCAAGGGTGTTCCCGGGGACGCCAGATAGATTGTGAGAAGGTAAGGTTCTTCCTTGGCCATGATTCACTTCCCCTTATTGAAATAAGCAACAATCAGTTCAACATTTTTCGCGCTCAATTCCGGCCGATCAGTATTAACTCCAACGGTGATCCGGTATTTCCCAGGCGCAGCCTTTTCCATCTGCGCCAAGCTAAGCACCCCGTATACCAAGCTCCGGTCGATCAGGCCAGCGTCCTTCAGCATTGCTACGTCTACGCTTGTCGACGTGGTGCCAGGTACTACCCCACTTGAAGCGACTGGAAGCCTACTCTGCAAGTCCTTGCTGATCCTTGTCAGGCCAATCTGAACCGGCTTTGCTCCATCCACTCGCGTCAGATGTAATGTCAGCGGGAATTCTCCATGGTTAATCAAATCCTTGATCTCATACATGGATTTGGCATCCTTCGCCCATACACGTAGGCCAAGCAGCAGATCAGTAGAGGCTCCGGATCGGGGCGGCGACAGATCGAACTCCACGTCTGCAATCGTGCCGGCCTTGTCCAGGGCGACCGGGCGCGTCAGCGGAACGACCGTCCGCAGTGCTGCGGCCTCTTGGCTGATGGCAGGTGAGGGTGTCGCTTGCTCCGGAGCGGCGCCGCATGCGGCCAATCCGGTGATCGCCGCTGCAAGGGCGAACCGGCAAAAGCGCTGAACTTCAAACCTTGGCATGACGGGCCCTTCCTGGCTGGACGTGGTGTGGACATTCTCCAGAGCCTTGTTGCTGGCCCTGCCTACACACAAATTCTAAGGGAGTGGGCCGTACGACAAGCAAGTCAGCCCCGGAACCTGCAGGCGGTGCGCGCCCCAACGGCCGAAGCTGGTGCCACCGTGGTCCAAGGATCGTGCCGAGATCCTGGTGCCTCGCTTGTCGCAGCAGTGGCCTCGACCACCCGCCTCAGCCCCTCATTGGCGCCAACCACCCACAATCGGCGAAAATGGCGGCTTACCAGCTTGCGCGGCCTGCGGTAGAGCGCTCCGGCGCCTTGCCTGTTCGCTCGGCTGTCATCGCCTTCTCTCGTCGGCCGCACGCCGCCATTGCCTCGGCTTGTGCCGCTCACTCCGGATCCATCTTGAACACCAACGCCCCTCCCCTGCCCGCCGACGACCTGCCCCTCACCGATCGCCTGCGCGTGGCGCTGGACCTGCTGGAGGCCATCGAGGCCGACCGCAGCGTGCTCGACGCGCTGCCCGAGGCCGACCGCGTGCGGCTGCATCAGGTGGTGGCCAAGGTCTATCACCCCGAGCCGAAGGCACGGCGGCAGCTGCTCAAACAACGCGAGCGCGAGCGGCATCAGGAGAAGGTGCGCAAGGCCGAGGCGCTACTCGAACAGCGTGGCATCCGCGCACTGCGGCGCAAACCGGTGTTCAGCACGCCGAACGTCTTCCCGCCACATGCCGCCGGCCTGCACGACGCGCACAACGGCGAGAACGCCGCTGCCGCGCCGGAGCCCACGCATTCGCCGGAGCTGCGCCACTGCTATGTATGCAAGCAGAAGTTCACCCAGCTGCATCATTTCTACGACCAGATGTGCCCGGCCTGCGCCGAGCTGAATTTCTTCAAGCGCACCGAAACCGCCGATCTGCGCGGGCGCGTGGCGCTGCTGACCGGCGGCCGGGTCAAGATCGGCTATCAGGCCGGTTTGAAGTTGCTGCGCGCCGGTGCCGAGCTGATCGTCACCACGCGTTTCCCGCGCGATTCGGCTGCGCGGTATGCGCAGGAACCGGACTTCGCAGAGTGGGGCCATCGTGTGCAGATCTTCGGCCTGGATCTGCGCCACACGCCCAGCGTGGAAGCGTTCTGCAGCCAGCTGCTGGCCACCCGCGACCGCCTGGACTTCATCATCAACAACGCCTGCCAGACCGTGCGCCGGCCGCCGCAGTTCTACGCGCACATGATGGCCGGCGAAACCGCCGCGCTGCATGAGTTGCCGGAAACCGTGCGCAACCTGGTCGGCCATTACGAAGGCCTGCGCACGCCAGAGTTACTACGCGATGCCTCGGCGATGGCGCTGCCGGCCGTGCATGGTCGCGGCCTGGACGGCGCCGATGGGCTCACCCGCGCCGCCGAGCTGTCGCAAGTGGCGTTGCTGGACGACGAACTGGTCGGTCAGCAGCATCTGTTCCCGGATGGACGGCTGGATCAGGATCTGCAGCAGGTCGACTTGCGCGGCCGCAATTCCTGGCGCCTGCTGATGGCCGAAGTGCCGTCGGTCGAGCTGCTGGAAACGCAACTGGTCAACGCCATCGCGCCCTTCATCATCAACGCGCGCCTGAAGCCGCTGATGCTGCGCACACCCGAGCGCGACAAACACATCGTCAACGTCTCGGCGATGGAAGGGCAGTTCTACCGCAACTTCAAGACCACCCGTCACCCGCATACCAACATGGCAAAGGCCGCGTTGAACATGATGACGCGCACCTCGGCGGCCGATTATCAAAACGACGGCATCCACATGAACAGCGTCGACACCGGCTGGGTGACCGACGAGGATCCGGCCGACATCGCCGCGCTCAAGGTGCAGCAGGAACGCTTCCACCCGCCGCTGGACATCGTCGACGGCGCCGCGCGCATCGTCGACCCGATCATCCACGGCGCCAACACCGGCGAGCATGTGTGGGGGCAGTTCTTGAAGGACTATGCGCCGACGGATTGGTGAGTGGTTTTAGTAGCCAAGTGCCTCTAAAGAAGGCGCCAGCGGTGCAAAACGCGCACCGCTGAAATCGTGCAGCAACCGGAAGACCTGTTCGCCCTCCTGGGGATAACGCCGGAAGTCGCTCTTGCTCAGCCGATACAGGCAACCCGCACGTGCAAACACCAGGTCGCCCCGGTCCCAGTCGGCCCAATCGGTGCCGGGCAAGTCCACCAGCACGGCGCCCTCGCGATCCAGCACGCGGTGATCCAGCGCGTACCAGGCATCGTTGCGGGTCCCCACGGCATGCAACGACGATTGCAGTCGACGCCCGCCACTGCCGTCCTTCTCCCACACGCGCGGCCGCGCGAAGCGATAAAGCACTCCACTTCGCAAACCACCACGTTGGCCCTCGCCGGCGTCGATCGTTCGCCAGCCATCGCGCTGCCGCAGCATGCTGTCGATCGGCTCGTCTTCGCCACCGCCAGACCATTGCCCGAACGGCCGCACCGTCATCCCCTGCTTCAGGCCGAAGCCGGTCGGCAGCGGAAACGGCTCGCGGCCGGCCTGCGGGCGATGATTCAACAGCAGCGTCTGCTCGTCCTCAAACGCACCACCACCACCCCACGCGTCCCCCTTGGGCCACAGCGCCAGGGCGGTGAAGAACGGCGGGCGCGACAGCGCGGTCCAGGTTCCAAAATCGCCCTTGTGCTTGGCCGCGAAATACACCAGCAGCCGCCCCGACGGCGACAGATCGCAACGCCGCTCGTAGATGCGGCCCTTGAACCATTGCCCGTGCTCGAAGGTATCGGTGCGTAAATCCCAGCCGATCAACTGCACCTGCTTGCTGGGCCCGCGCCGGAAGATCACGCCGGTTCCACCGTCGCGTGCCAGCAGCGCATACAGCCGCGTGGCTGGGGTAAACCTGTCTTCCATCTGCGATGTTGATTGCATCTGCATCCTCCGTGGATTGACCTTGCTCCCGCACCAATGCAGTTCAGCCACATCCGGCTGCAGGCAGCATGTAGCGCAGCCACAGCCCGGTCGTGCCGATTATCGAGCCCAGGCAACAGAGCGCAAGATCTCCGGTGCAGGCATGCCGAGGTCGCGCCCTGGTGTGTCGCTCGCGCGTTGCCTGCTGCCGGGCACTGATCCCCTCGCGCGTTATCCTTTGCACCGCAAGCAGCTGTCT
Source organism: Xanthomonas sp. Leaf131 (assembly GCF_001423495.1). Taxonomy (GTDB): domain Bacteria; phylum Pseudomonadota; class Gammaproteobacteria; order Xanthomonadales; family Xanthomonadaceae; genus Xanthomonas. The sequence goes on from NZ_LMOG01000002.1 coordinate 190,971, forward strand.
CTTCCGCCTTCTGCGAGGAACCGCACCTGAGCAAGGTCACCCGTCGTCAGTTTCTCGAAGCCGGCATCGTCGCCCTGGGCACAGCAGGCATGCTCGGTGCCTGCGCCAAGCAGGACACCGCCCTGCACACACGCTGGGCCCGGTGGCAGGCGAAATGGCGCTGGATGGAAGCCATCGCCCGCAAGCGCCACTGGCAGGTGACGCCGCTGCGGATCGCCCCGCCTGCGACCGAGCGTCAGCTGCTATCGCTAGAACGCCGTCACCACATGCCAATTCCGACACAACTGCGTCGCGTCCTGCGCGAGCTGTCGGCGGAGGTGAGCTTCGGCTGGTACGTGCCCTCGCATCTGCGCGCGATGGAACAGCAAGACCTGCCGTCCATGAGCTGCAACCGCGACGCGGTGTGGAGCGTGACCCATATCGACACGATGGCCCTGCCCGTCTTTCTGGACTGGAAGCAGGACCTCGCCACGCGCGACCTGTCTGAAGCACCCAACAGTCCCGCATTGTGGGAACACCAGTTCGCCTTTTACACCCTCATCAATGGCGACTGGCTGACCATCGACACCACGCATGGGGATCCGGCCAGACAACCGGTGCGCTATTTCTCGCACGAACTGGAAATGCTGCACGGCCTGGCGCTGGCGCCGAATTTCTTCAGCTTCATCACCCAGATGTCGGCGCTGGGCATGGCCGGCACCGAATGGGCCTCGTGGATGCGCTTCGGCAATGGCCAGAAAAACGACACGTTCTACCTCGACGCCGGCAGCGAGGGCGCCAAGGCGTGGCTGGCCTGGCTACAGCGCGACCCGGCACAACCCGACAACGACACGCCGCCAGTGCCGGTAGTGGAGCGCAGTGCGGCCGATCGCGCATTGCTGGAGGCGGCACGCGCCAATTCGCTCGTCGGTATCGAGGCGGCATTGCTGGCAGGCGCCGTGCCCGACTGCACGCCGGACAGCGACTGGCTGAGCGAGCACATCGCATCCGATCAGGAATTTTCCACCGCCATCCATTACGCCACCCGGCACGACAACACGGCCATGATCGCGCGCCTACTCAAGGCCGGCGCAACGCTCAACACGCGGCTGCTACCGCTCAATACCGCGGTCAAACACAGCACGCTGGCCACCGTGCGCTGGCTCATCGCCAACGGCGCACGCGTCGACGGCTGGGCGAATCAGCGCTATTGGCCGCTGCACGATCTGGTGGTCACCCGCGGCCCGATCGCCGCGATGACGCGCGCCCAATACCGACAGCACCTGATCGACAGCCTCAGCATCGGCAACCTCGACTCGCTGGATGCCATGATCGCCCAAGCCAAGGACGCACAGACCCGCGCGCGCTACCGCGCCGCCAAGCGCGCCCTGCAGCAGGCCAGCCAGGAGGCGGTGAGAGACGTCGACAGCAAGCTGCGCAACCACCTCAGCCTGCAGGACTATCTGGACATGCTGGAGGCACTGCTGGACGCCGGCGCGGACCCGGACGCACGCTGGGACAACGGCACCACCATGCTCAGCTGGGGCGGTGTGACCACCGCACGCGTGCTGCTGGCACACGGCGCCGATCCCAACGTGCGCGACATCCACGGCACCACGCCGCTGCACACCGCCAGTACCGGCGAAAAGGTGCGCGTGCTGGTCGCCGGCGGCGCCGACATCAACGCACAGGCCATCGCACAGCACCCCGACGACTCGCTGCACTACACCCCGCTGCAATCGGCCCTGCTGTCGCACACGCTCGACGGCGACAGCCCCATCACCGCGCTGCTGGAGCTGGACGCGGACGCCACCCGCACCGCGGCCGATGGGCGTTCGTCGCTGGCCTATTGTTTCCAGCCAGACCTGGTGCGCCTGATCATGGCCACGGGGCTGGATCCGCTCGCCCTGCAACCAGGCCAGCAAACCCTGTTGCATAACCTCACCTCCCGTCACTGGTTACCGCGCCACACGTTTCCGAAGGAAGTGGCCTTTCTGGATTTTCTGCTGAGCCTGGGCATCGACATCAACGCACGTGACGCCAGGGGCCGCACCCTGCTGCATTACGCCGCCGAACAGGAAAGCAATGACGAGAGCGCGCCCAATTACGCGCTTGTCCTGGCCAGGGGCGCAGACAAGACCATCAAGGACAACGATGGCAAGCGCGCCGTTGATCTGTTTGCCGCCTCGTTGCAGACGGTGCGCGCGGCGTTGCAGTAACGATCCTAGGGCGCCGCCACGCGTGACGCGCACGCATCGCTTTCGACGCGCTGCAATTTACACCGGGCAGATCCCTGCAATTGCCCCGATGCCCTTCGCCGCAGGCGCAGAAGTGCCATCGCGGCAGACATGCCTGTAACGCTATACATCGCTTTTATCCAGCGGATGGAACCACGCGCAGCGTCATCTTCCGCCCATCCGCATTCCGGGTACGATCAGCCATCGTGCGCAGATAAGGACTTCAGCGATGAGTGCGAGCCACTCCAAGAGTGCATTGGTCTATGCGCAAGTCAGGCGCGCCCTGCAATCCGGTAGCTATCTGCCCGGCCAGCGGATCGATCCCGCCAGGCTTGCCGCCGAATGCAACACCAGCCCCACCCCGGTGCGTTTCGCGTTGTATCGCCTGGTCGGCGAAGGCTTGGTGGCCGACCACGCGCGCTATGGCTTGCAGGTTCCATTGCTCACCGAAGTCGCCTTACGCGATCTCTACGACTGGATGGAGCGCCTGCTGCTGATGGCCTGCGCTCTCGGCATCGCACCGACCACACGCACGCTCGCGGTATCGGAATCGATCACCGCACAGGACGATGTGGTGAAGCAGACCTGGAAGCTGTTCGACGCGATCGCGCGTGCCACCGGTCATTGGTCGCTGCACCATGCCGTCAGGCAGACCAACGACCGCCTGGCGCCGATCCGGCGCGCCAAGCAAGGCGTTTTCGACACGCCCGAGATGCTGGACCAGGAGCTTTCAGAGCTCGATCAGCATTGGCAACAGCGCGACTTCATCGCGCTGCGAACGGCACTGCAGAGCTATCACGCACGACGCAAGCAGGCCGTGCCGCGCATCGTCGCCGTATTGAACGAACGTAGCCAGTACACACGCTAGCGCGTCGGTCTACTGCATTGCGCTGTGACGCATGCAGCGTGGCTGGATTGTCAGGCAGCGGTGCTGCGGGGCTAACGCCAATACCAATGGGCAATGGCAAGGCAAGGCAAGGCAAGGCAAGGCAATCCTGCTGCGCCATTGAGTGCTGAGCAAGCAGTTCAATCAGGAAATCCCGCCCATTCTGGATGGCGATCACAGACCAGATTTAATTACCGGTATGTAACGCGCTAATCATTTGAAAATCAGAATCGTCGCTTTTTACGCTGTGCCTGTCATGGATCCCCATGACGCACTCAGGAGACAGCGATGAACACCAACAGTAACAACAGCTACAGCGATGTATCCGACGAAATCACGGTTCTCGGCGTTGCCAGCACGGACACCAAGGGTGGCCCGCTCGCTGGCGAAGAGATCGGGGGTTTCAACGTTCCCGGCATTTCCGAAGAGTGAACCCGAGGCGCGCCCAGGCGCGCACCTGCCCCAATCAGGAGCAAGCACCATGGAGACGACCCGTAAAGATCCACCTTGCAGCACTCCACCGGACCAGGCACTCATCCTGCTCGGTGTCGCAAGCCGCGACACGCAGGGTGGGCCGCTTGCCGGCGAAGAAATGGGCGGCACGACAACGTTGGGTATCAGCGCAGACTGACAGCAGCCTGTCTGCACCTGCGCTCAGCGCGTCAGGTGGTGCCAGCCACTCCGTGCCAGGACGGAGCGCGACAGCAGCGGCTCGGCTGCAACCGCGTTCGCACCGGCAACCCAACCACCGAGGCGCATCTGGACGGTGCGCCTCTTCTTTCGCCGGGACAACGCCATGCACAACCACACCTTGCGCGACGATCTGTCGTTCTGCCGGATTGGCGAGCAGCTTGTCTTTCTCGATATTGGCACCGACCGCTATTTTCGTCTCCCCGGCGCCCTGGAACACACCATGCTCGCCTACCTGGCGCAGGACCCGGTGTCGGAGCTGGAGATCAGCGGCCTTGTCGAACGCGGCCTGCTGGTGGAACGCTCGCAAGCCACCGCCGGCCCACAGCCTTCCATCATGCCCGTCGCGCGTAGCGCGATGGAGACCTCCACACCGGCACGACAACCGCGCTTATTCGAATTTTTTGAGGTGCTGGCGCTCGTGCTGTCCACACGCCTGGCGTTGAAGCGCACTGCGCTCAGCAAGATACTCGGCAGCCTCTCCGCTGGAGCACAGCGCAAACGGGCGCAGCAAAGCTCGGTCGCCCGGCTCGAGCAACGGCTCACCGAAGCGGCATCGGTCTTCCGGCACGCACGCGTGTGGGTGCCGGTCGAGATGCGCTGCCTGCTCGATTCGGTCGCGTTGGCCAGATTCCTGCATAGGCGCCAGCTCGATGCCCGGATAGTCTTCGGCGTCGCGCTCGATCCGTTTTCGGCGCATTGCTGGGTACAGGCGGGCGATCTGGTCCTGAACGACACGGTTGGAAACGTCCACGCGCATACGCCCATCCGGGTGGTGTGATGTACCGCTACATCGCCTTGCTCAATCATCCGCAGACGCACCGCGATGGCGACCGCGCCGGTGTCGATGAGGCGCTGCGACAGATCGGGCTGTTTCCACGGCAACGCGCTGAATGCATCGATCTGTATGCATCAGACGACACGCCCGTGCTCGACATGCCTGGTGGTGGCTTACTGATCGGCCATGTCTTTTCGCGGCGCGACAATACCCCCTTGGTGGACGGCGCATCGCTGCAGGCGTTGTCGGCAGCACAGCGTACGCGGCACCTGATCGATGCACACTGGGGCGAGTACCTGCTGTTGCACGCACCACATGAGGACCCGGGCACTGTCACCCTCATGCGTGAGCCTTCCGGCGGCGTGGCATGCGTCTACGCGCTACAGCATGGCTTCATCACCTCAGACATCTCGATCGCCACGCATGCCGGTGTGTACACGCGTGAGATCGATTGGGACGCCATCGCCCATCATCTGCACTACCCGCACCTCAAGACCGAGCGCACCGGGCTTGTCGGCGTGCGCGAATTGCTGCCGGGCAGCCAGCTGTGTCTCCAGCCCAACCGCAGCAGTGTCGAACAAGTCTGGACCCCTTGGGATTTCGTCGCAGCACCGCAGCGCCGGCACGACCCATTCGCCGCACAGGCGCAGGTACGTCAGGCGGTGGCATCCAGCGTCATGTGTTGGGCGCAGACCGATGCGTCTGTGCTGCTGGAACTCTCTGGCGGTCTGGACTCGTCCATCCTCGCCGCGTGCCTGAAAGACACCACAGCGCGCGTGGCGTGTTGCAACCTGGTCACGCCGGTACCCGGTGCCGACGAGCGGCACTATGCCCGGCAGATGAGTGACTTGTTGGGCACCGAGCTGATCGTGCGGACACTCGGGTTCGACGTTGCGCCGGTCGATTTCGCACCGCCGCCCCATGCGGTCGCGCCCAGCACCTGGTTTCTACAGCATGCCTCCAACGCATTGAAGGAGACCATCGCCGAGCAGCTCGCCGTCAGCAGTTTCTTTTCCGGCGGTGGTGGCGACACCGTGTTCTGCAACACCAGAACCGCCGCGCCTGCCGCAGATGCCTTCCGCGCAGGCGGCCTGCGCGCCGGCTTAACCGCAATCCATGCGCTTGCCGAGCTGCATCAATGCACGCTCTGGAAAGCAGGCAGGTTGACGATGAAGAAACTCCTCGCCAAGGCCGGCCCGCCGCGCAAGCCGGAGCGATCGTTTCTGCCAAGCATGCAGGCTGAGGTTCGGTTGCAATCGCATCCCTGGTTCGAGGCCCCGCCCGGCAGCCTGCCCGGCGACCGCGAACGCATCTTCGATCTGGCCGGCACCCAGGTGTTCCGCGATGGATTGGCACGCAGCGCGTCATGGCACCTGCGCATGCCGCTGCTGTCGCAACCGGTGGTGGAAGCCTGCCTGAACGTGCCGAGCTGGATGTGGATCGACGGCGGCCGCAATCGCGCGGTGGCCCGCAATGCGTTTGCCGAGGTGCTGCCTGCGCAGATCCTGCACCGCCGCAGCAAAGGCACCTTCATGAGCTATTCCGGCGCGGTCTATCGTCAGGGCAGGCAGCAGATCCGCGATTATCTGCTGCATGGTCGACTCGAAAGCCAGGGGCTGCTGGATGCCGATGCGCTGCGCCACCATTTCAACCACACGTTGGCCGACGGCGACCACAGCGTCATGCGCATCTTCGATCTGTGTGCGGTCGAGAACTGGGTCCGTCATCAAGGCTGATGTTGCCTGCGCTGCGTGGAAGCCTGCCGTGTGCGTGGCAACGTGTGCCACGCGCAAACGGCATCACGCACGCTAATCGCCACGCGCCGGCAGTGCCGCCTTGATTGCACGCCAGCGCGCGTACTGCGCGGCCTTTTCCGGCGCAGCGTCCTGGTAATCCTGCAACCAGAAGCGGAACCAATCGACATTGCGCGCATACACCGCTAACTTGTGCTGCGGCTGAAATTTCTGGTGCGGCTCGTTCGGAAATACATACAGCTCGGCACGTTGCGCATGCAGCAGCGGAATAACGTAATCCAGTGCATACAGATACTCCTGCTCGGAATGCTGAAACAGGATGGGCGCGCGGATCCTGTCAAGCTTGAACGCCGGCGACAACGCCTTCCACCGCTCAGGCGTCTGCTCCGGTGCGCCCAGGCCCCACATCTGGCGCAATCCCTTGAGGAAGGGCTCGCCCTTCATGCTGCCGAACAGATAGTACGTCGGCGACACCACCGGGTTGGCGACCGAGGCGGCGGCCAGCAGGTTCGATTCGGTGGCCGTCCACAGGGTCACCGCACCGCCGAAGCTCAGCCCGCCCATGCCCACGCGCTTAGGATCGATGCCGGCCTGCGCTGACAACAGCGCCACCGCACTTTCCACTGCCGCCAGCCCCTCGCCGTGCCGTTCCAGCGCATCCATGGTGTAGCCGGGCAACTGGTTGATGCACAACGCCGAAATCCCCACCTGCGCCAACGCGGCCAGCGGCCACTCATCGCCCACGCCACCGCGCACGAAGCCCGGGCAGCTGTAGTAGGTAACGAACAACGGGAGCTTGCCCGCGCCGTCATCGCGTGCCGCGAAAAACTGACCGCTGTACTGACGCCCACGTGCATCGCGCCACTGCAACAGCCGTGCAGGCGTCGCACGCGCCATGTCCGCTGCAAGCTCCGAGTTGGGATCGAACAGCACCTGCCGCGCGCCATCTTCGAGCGCGATACGTTCCAGACGCGGCGGGCGATCGGCCTCGGCTGTCACGCACACCAGCGCAGCGGCCGATGCACCGCAGGGTGTGGAGGAATCGCGCCCGCCATTGATCAAACCACGCCCCTGCACCACCGCATGCACCTGGCCGGTGGCCGGATTCCAGCGCTGGATGGATTGCGCCAGGCCCAGCGCAGGATCGGTGATGGTGAACAGCACCTCCGCGCTGCCCGGCCGCCACTGCACTGCGGTGATCGCCTTGCCCACGCAAGCCGCCGCCGTGCAGCGCAGCGCCTTGCGTGTGCGTGAGTCGGGCAGTACCGACAGCGCCACCTGCGGCCGGTAGAGCTGGCCGTTGCCATTACCCACACGCGACAGCACCGCCACCGCGTCCCCCTGCGGCGCACGCACGGATTGCCACACATCACCGTCGATACCGCGCAGCGCACTGACGGGCGGTTCCTCCGCGGGCACCTGCGCAGCGGCAAGCGGCCGTGTGCTTGCCGTCGCCAGGTCCAGCGCCACCCAGTGCTCCGGCACCTCGGCCGACAGCCCGGTGCGATCGAACCACACACCAGCAAAGCGCTGCGTGGCCAGCCGCCCTTCCACATTGCCCGAGCGGAACAGGCCCTGCCCCAGCGGCACCGTCTCATCGATCCGGATGCCCTGCGCATACTCGTGCTGTTCGGCCGCCATCACCTGCGCGCGCGTAGCACCGACGCGATAACGCAGCACCCGCCCCTGCGCGTCCAACGCGAAGTCGCGCACGTCCGCCGCATCGCGCGTCACCACGTACGCGCCGGAGCCATCCGCCGCCGCGCGCCACACCGCGATCACGCCATCGAGCAACGCGCGGTAGTACAGCCAGCGGCCATCCGGCGACCACACCACTTTCGCAGGCACGGCCCCGCCGGCCGAATCGCGCAACGGCACGCCACCATCGGCCACGCGTTTGGGCGCAGCATCCTGCAGGCCTTGCACATACCAGACGCTGTCATGGGTATTGCGCGCCACCGATGCTTGCTCGGTGCGGAATGCCACGCTGCGGCCATCCGGCGACAGCGTGGGGCTGGCGATATCCACCACCTCCAGCAATCGCTGCGGCGACACCGTTTGCGCGTGGCCCACGCACACACCTGCCGCCATCAGCACGCCTGCAAGCAGCAGGCGCCATAGCTTGTGATTGGTCACGCACGCACTCCTCTCAGCAACGCTCAAAAACAGTCGGCTGCACATCGGCTGCAGCAGGCGGCCGACACATCACCAGTGCTTGGACACCGACACGCTCACGAAGCGGCCAATCGCCGAATAGTTGGTGGAGTCGTACGCCGCCACATACAGCGGCGAGGTCACCCGATACAACGGCGGATCGCGATCGAAGGCGTTGTCCACCGACACGCCGAACTCCAGCCCGGCCCACGCATCGCGGCGTGCGCCGGTGGCGTAGCGCAACGCCATATCGACCGTGGTGAACGATGCCGACTCCACCCCATCGACGCGGTTACGCACCCCGCCGCGGTAGTTGCCGAACAGCGAGGCGGTGAGCCCGCCCTGCTTCCACACCGCGCCCACGCGGCTGCTCAGCGTGGGCGGGTTGAACAGCGTGGCGGCCAGATCGAACGCCGCTTGCGTGGGCAACGTCTGCTGCGTGCTGTCCAGCCAACTCGCCGAGCCGCGCAAGGTCAGCGTGCCGCGCGCCAACGCCACCCGGTAGCTGCCGCTCAGGTCCACACCCTCGATGTCCTGCTGCGCCACGTTGGCGTACTGCGTGTAGATGATCGCCGCCACCCGGCTCGGGTCGTAGGCGACGCCGGCAAAGTTGGAGAACCGGCTGGCCAGCGCGATCACATCGGCCTGCGCCTGCGGCGTCGGCGAGCGGTCCACGAACGGCGCGTAGATCGGATTGCGCAAGGCCTGGCTGGCATTGGTGATCGGCTGCAGCACGCGGTTGCTGTAGTCCACCCCGAACCAGGTCAGCTCCGCCTCCAGGCCATCCAGCGCCTCGGGGTGCCAGGCCAGCGAGACCGAGCGGGTGATGGCGCGTTCGGGCTGCAGATCCTGGTTGCCGCCATCGGCCACCAGCACTGTGGTCCCGGCGGGAAAGCCCACCCCGCCGAACGCGCCCGGCTGAAACAACCACGCCTCCTGCGCGTAGTTGCGTTCGAACAGCGTCGGCGCCTTGAACGACTTGCCCCACGAGGCCTTCAAGGTCACATCGCTGCCAGGCCCGTACAGCACGCCGAACTTGGGCGTGGTCACCCCTCCGAAGCTGCTGTAGTCCTCCCCGCGCACCGCCGCTGTCAGCGTCAGCCGCTGCACACCGGGCACGCCTTGCGCCGGGCCCACCAACGGCAGATTCACCTCCGCATAGGCGAAGCGCGCGCTTTCGCTGCCGTCGATCGTCTCCACGCCACTGACGTGGTTGACGTTGCGGAACGTGTTGCTGCGATACCCGATGCCGGCCGCCAGCCGCGCATCGCCTGCCGGCAGCGCGAACAGCGGCCCTTCCGCACCCAGCTCGTAGCTGCGGCTGTCGTTGCAGTAGCACAGGTCGGTCACGCTCACCGCACCGCTGGCAAGCGCCGTTTCCTGGCGGTATTGATCGTGCTTGCTGTTGCCGTCGGTGGCGCCCAGCGTCAGCGTCCAGTCGCGGGGCAACCACACCACCAGGCTGGGCGAGAGCAGCAGGCTGGTGGTGGTCGGCGTGACCCGGCTGTTGCGGCCACTGACCGCGTAGAAATGCAGCTGGTCGCGTTCGGTGCGTAACGCGTCCAGCCGCAGCTCCGCATTATCGCCCAGCGCCTGGTACGCGCTGAGCAGGCCGCTACGCAGATCGCTGCCGGGATACAGCGTGGACGGGTCGGTGAGTTGCGCGGTGTAATTGCGTTGGCGGCTGTAGATCGGGTCTGCCGAGACGTCCTGATACGTGGCGATCAACCCACCACTGCGCCAGGTGGTGCCGGCAGTGACGCTGTATTGCCGAGTGGTGAGCCCGCCTTGCGTGGCCCGCCCGAAGCGCGTGCCAACGCTCACCCCGTCGTAGTCGCGCTTGAGGATCACATTGCCAACGCCACCTACCGCGTCCGCCCCATAGATCGCCGACGCACCATCGGCCACGATCTCAAGCCGCTCCACCGCCTCCACCGGGATCGCACTGATGTCCACCGCCTGGGTGAACCCGCCATAGGCCAGCCGACGCCCGTTGAGCAGGGTGAGCGTGGCATCGGCGCCCAGGCCACGCAGGTTCAGGCTCGCGCCACCGGTCATGTTCTGGTTCGCGTTGCCGGCCCCGGCCAGGTTGCCGCTCAGCACGCCCGGGTTCTGCCCACCGGAGAAGTTCTGCGGCACGCTGCGGATCACCTCGCCCAGATCACCAAAGTCTTCTTCGCGGATGCGCGCCGCACTGATTGCGATCACCGGCGACGGCACCGCACCGCCCTTGATGCGTGTGCCGGTGACTTCGATGGTCTCCAACTCGGTTGCGGGTGCTGGCGTCGGTGGAATCGCCGCAGGCGCCGGTTCGGGAGAGGTGGCAGCCGCCGGGTCGCTGGTGCTTGCCGACGCGGGCGCCGGAATGCCGGCCGCCGCTGCCTGCGGTGCCGCGGCCTGTGCCGTCGCCGCACCTGCCGCCCCGCTGCTCACAGCGAACAGGGCGAGAGAAATGGCGTCGCGTAACGTGCGTGTCTTCATGGAGCGTCCTTTGGCTTGCCTGGGTTGGCCCCGCCGACAGCGCACTCCGGTCGACCCCGGAGCGCGCAGCCAGCTGAGCAAGATCGGTCCTGCACCTGACTGCCGAAACAAAGCACCGCTGCGACAGCGGGCCATGATCAGTATTGCTAACTGTTTGCCATACGATCAATCATCGCGCACGCAAAGCGCCTCCGTGCCCACCCGGGCCCGACACGCCATCACTGCGCAAGTTGTTGCACTTCCCCCACTGCCGGCAGTGGTCCCGACGCTCAATTCATTGTTGGCGTCGCCACCGCAGGCACTGCCGCAGCTACGTTTAACGTAGCCATCACACCAAGACTACGTTTACCGTAGTATCGAAGTCAAGCCCGCTTTCGGAAGCTTCCGTGCATCGAAGTCCGGGACGCGCACACCCTTGGTTGAGAAACGACAGCTCCCCGTGTACAGCCGCCGGCTACGCGAGGCGCGCCAGGTCTACGGCCTGTCGCAGCGCAACCTGGGCATCAAGGCCGGCCTGGACGACTTTGTCGCCAGCACCCGCGTCAACCGCTACGAGACCGGCGTCCACCAGCCCGACCTGCAGACCATCCAGCGCCTGGCAAACGCCCTCGATGTGCCGGTGGCCTACTTCTATGCCGAAGAAGACGATCTGGCGCAGATGATTCTGGAGTACCAGCGGCGGGGCAAACCCGCACCCTGAGACGTGTGGATGAGCGGCCAGAAGATGGCAGCGGATGTGCCGGGCGCGGAATCTCCGGCAGATGCACGCCACGACGCTCTTCAATGGCGCGATGGCAGGCGGTCTCACACACGGAATCGCGCCATTTGAGGCCAGAATCGCGCCAAATAACCCGGAATCGCGCCACAAATTGGCGTATCGCGCCAGAATGCGCTTAAATCGCGCCACTAAATGGTTGCTACGGAAGAACAATGGCTCGCCAGCCTTCCATCGACCCAACCGCCTTGCTCGATGCCATCGCTGACGAGTCCGACGGCGTGGGCATCGAAGCGCTGCAGGCGGTGTTCCCACAAGTGGCGCGCCGCACTCTACAGCGCCAGATAGCCGACCTTGCGAACAAGGGCCGCCTGATAGTCGAAGGGAACGCGCGCGCGCGAAAGTACAGAACCATCGCCCAACGTGGGCTGGAGCAATTGCCAACAGCGCAAGCCGATACCGAGATTGCAATTACCGCGGAGGCCGCGCAGGTTCGCAATCTCATCCGACGCGCCTTGCCCCGTCGAACACCGGTCGGCTACCAGCGACAATTTCTCGAAAATTATCAACCCAATCAAACTGCCTATCTCTCTTCCTCGCTGCGTACGCACCTGCACCAGCTCGGCCGCTCACCTGTGGAAGGCCGGCCTGCCGGCACATATGCGCGGCAAGTGCTAGACCGGCTGCTGATCGATCTCTCGTGGGCATCGAGCCGCTTGGAAGGCAATACCTATAGTCGCCTTGATACCCAGAATCTGATCCAGTTCGGATTGGCCGCGGCGGGCAAGGATCACCTGGAAGCGCAGATGATCCTCAACCATAAGGCTGCCATCGAGATGCTGGTGGAGCAGGCGCAGGAGATCGGCTTCAACCGTTACACGCTACAGAACCTGCATGCACTTTTATCGGACAACCTGTTGCCGGATCCTGACGCCGGCGGACGCCTGCGGAAAAACGAAGTGGCCATTTCCGGATCGGTCTATCTTCCACTTGCAATTCCTCAGCTGATCTCCGAGCACTTCGACACGTTACTCGCCAAAGCGACTGCAATCGTCGACCCTTTTGAGCAGGCGTTCTTTGCCATGGTGCAACTGCCTTATCTGCAGCCATTCGATGACGTCAACAAGCGCACCTCACGTCTGGCTGCAAACATTCCACTCGTTCGACAGAACCTGGCACCACTGTCATTCGTCGATGCACCCGAGGAGCTTTATGTGGAAGGAACGCTTGGCATCTACGAGCTCAATCGCATCGACCTGTTGCGCGATGTCTTTGCATGGGCATACGAACGCTCGTGCCAGCGTTACACCATCGTGCGCGAGTCACTGCCCGCGCCGGAACCGCTACGGCTGAAGCATCGCGAGTTACTACGTGTACTCGTAGCAGAGATCATCCAGACCGGCATCCGGCGCAACGACCTCGCCGGCATCCAACATCGGATTGCGGCTCTGACCGATCCGCAAGAGTTTGCAGACGTGTTAGCACTGACCGTAAACGAGTTGAACCAGCTACACGAAGGCAACATCGCCCGCTATCGAATCAAACCGTCACAGTTCCATGCCTGGCTGGCGTTGCAGCCGTTGGCGAAGTAGAAGCCCTCGCCTGCCGTGATGCATCGCTTGGCGAGCCCATCGCCACAGCCAATGGCGATGGGGCGTCAGCAGGCTCTAAACCTTTCCGGTCTCCAGACGTTCCAGTAACGTAGAAAGAATGCAGCGCTCTCATACCATCCGAGGCGGCGGAGTGATCGACTGGTCGCGTTGCTGCTCTTGTTGCTGGGACTGTTGCTGCCGCTGCGTCTCAACCAAGGACTGCAATTGCGCCAGAGACTGCTCTACCGGCTGTGCGAGAGCGTCGTTCGTCTTCATGTGCGCCATCTTGTGTGCGGGATCGTTCAACGCCCCCTCTACAACGAACAGGTTCTCGCCTTGTCGCACGGACTTATAGTTTTCGCTCAGCGCGACATGATCGATTCGCGACAGCCCGTTCTCTTTGGCTAAATAGGCGCTGCTTGCTGCCAGCCGAGCGCTGTTGTCGTCGTACTCGCGGCCGAGACCCTGCTCAAGGCGGCGAACTGCATCTTCGGCTTGGCGATGGAGCGGATCTTGCGATGACGACGCAAACTGATATCTCTCGACTTCTGGTGCTTGAACTGTATCTGGCTCAGTCAGCGATGCACCGCCCTCACGCTGAACACGCGCTTGGCCGAGCTCGATACCTAGATTTCCTGACTGGAAATCCTGCACTGTGACCGACTGTCCCCGCTCGTTGCCAATTAACAGATCGGCACCTTGGATACGATAGGTGGTTTGTCCATCTGCACTACAGAAAACACCTTCTGGATCATCCGCTTGCCGCGTGCCTCCAGTCAGTCGCTGCCCATTCCAAAATAGCTGTCCGTTTCGGTCGGCATCCTGGACTACGTCACCGTCATTAACGATGTAGGTGTCATTACCAGCCCCACCACGCAGTACGTCATGGCCCGGCCCACCTATCAGGACGTCGTTGCCCTGCCCGCCCATCAGCGTGTCATTACCTCCACCGCCTAGCAGCAGATCGTTGTTGCTGACCTCTGCGCCATTCCTCCGGCGCGTCGCATCGATTGTTGCTACGTGATCGGCATCTACGACAACACGCGCAGAGTCCCGCCCCGCGTCTACATGGATCGAGCCTGCGTTGAATGCCTCATTGCTCAAGCGATCTGCAATTTCAGGATGCTGCTCACGCAAGTCAGATAGCAAGCGCAAACGCGCTGGGTCCAACGACTCCGCAAGGGTTTGCACATTGCCTCGCCCTTCCAACAAGGTTGCATAATCCCGATTCGCTTCTGCAATCAAGTTACGCTGGCCAGGATTTCCATCGATATCCACACCCCAGCGAGCTTCGTCACGATTGATGCGCTCGCGATGTTGCTGATACATCTGGTAAGTAGACAGCGCCTCATCGCTTGTGACGTTGTTTGGATCGCTGTAAAGGCCAAAGAGTTCGGACTCCAGTACACGACGCTTGCGAAGGCCCGCTTCCGCAGCAACATTGCTTCCCCAGGCGTTGTAGCGCATCTCAAACCAGGCCTCGGAGCGATCTCCGGCCACTACAGCATCTCGAAATGGCTGCATGTTGGCGTTATACGAACCCGCACCACGGTTGTAGACGAGCGACACAAGCGCCGCACGCTCTTGCGACATTGGCATGTTCAACGCAGTGATCGGCCGCTCGTACTCAGGCATGGACGCGGCTAGCAGCCGGTCCCCTTCTGTAGCATTGAGCGTACGATCAAATTGCAGACCAAGCCTTGTGCGATCTCCAGGGGGTGCAGCATCGATCGCTGCCAATTGTCTGCGCTGCGCATCCGAGAGATCGATGCCGGACTCACCCCAGATCGCAGCATTGTTTGAGCGATTAAATGTATAGCCATAGCCAATTGTGGCCCGACCATCACCGACATCCTGGGAGCGCGCGTGCAAGCTCTCTGTGAGCTTCACCAGATCGCCAGTGAGCGCGTTGTACTGCTCTTGGGTGAGCTCGCGATAGTTGATAGGCATCACTGATCTCCTTATCTAAAACTACATTAAATTAGAATAATCCCCGATCTGATTGCAGATCTCTGCTGGCGGATTACCCACCTTCACGACTCTTCGCTTTCCTTCTGCGGCCTTGTCTTTCGGCGCGACGATACGGTAAACAAGATACAGGCCTTGCTGCGTCTCCCAAAGACCAAACGTGGACATCTCTGAGAAGCGATAGTTTGTCCCATCCGACTGGGCTACCTCAAAGCTACATTCCGCATACGAGCCCCATCCACAACTAGCACCCAAGCGCTGCAACCCGCCTCGCCCCCCCAGATCAAAGCGATAAGAACGCCCGTTATCATCCTCGGAGACCTGTGGATTCACTTGCATGGCTTTCGTCGAACCTGCGCCCCCCCAGCCACGGGACTGCTCACAAAGTGAGTCGCCGGATGGAGTGCTCATGTCCGCGCCAGCGGAGACCGCCGTACATCCTGTGATGAAGAGAAGCGCAAGCGTCACGCAGCCAACAGACTTTAATTTCATGAGAATTCCTTGCGTGCGAAGAAAACCATACAGCAATCGACCGTTAGCACCGGCAGCCACATAAGACCTTGGGGTGACCAGGGCGCTGGAAGATCTGAGCTTTTATTCTCATCCGACATGAGGGCTCTACTTGATCCCGCCAACCTAGCTAGATCATTTACACCTAACATACTGTCTGACTGATTCGCCGTCGGAAATGACCAGATGCTCGCCCTTCAAGACGTACAAATTATCAGTTCTTGTCTCTGGTGCGAAATCTTCGGTTGCGGAAATAGCCCAAGCATGCGGATTGGTAGAAACCAGCCTGACTGAGACCAGCGTCTCCTGGTGCTCGTACCCAAGCAATCGGGTATTCTCGATGTGTATGGGCGAATCCGAATCAGGATTTACAGGCAGCTTGCAGGATTGTGGGCCCAAGTCCCATACCCCATGGAGTTCTGTGGGATATGCAACAGGCTGACGCGCCTTCGTCGCTGACACCGCGCTACAGCTAGGTATGAGAAGTGCTAGTGGTAGGAACGCAATCAACATCCGCATACCTGGCCACCCTTGTGGTCATGTAAGGCCTGAGATTTCATCTTCCTTCGCGCTGTCATCATGAAGTTTCCTTGGTCGGCACGGTTGGCGCGTTGAAGCACCATACCGTGACTGCGACTTCGCTCCACCTACCGCCGCACGCTACGTACTTTGGCCGGCACCTCCACCGGCGCCAACACTTCCATCACTAATTGCCCCTCGCTGGCGGTAATCCGCAGCTTGCTGCCGATAGCGAAGCCCAATTGCTCCAGCCATAGGCCGCTGAGGCGGACGTGGGGCACGTGCTGGTCGCCGGCGTGGTCGTGGGCGCCGGGGTAGAGGGTGTAGCTGACGGTGCATTGGCGCGGGCGGCGGGCGCGGCGGGGTGCAGGCAAACGGCCGGGGCCTTGCGGGGTGGTGTCCGGCTCGGGCGGCAGCATCGGGGGCAGCTGGGTGCGATCGGGTTCGACGATGACCCACTGCACCCGCTTGGGTGGCGCGGGGCGCGCACGTTGACGGGTGGGCCGTGCGGTGGCGGACGCGTTGGGTGGGCGGCGGCGTGTCATGGCGCCTCCGGGTGGCGAGTGTTGGTGATGGGTGCAGCAACGCACTGCTGCAGCGCCACGTCGATGCGGGCGGACAGGCTGCGCAAGGCCTGCGACAACACACCGGGTTGGTTAAGCAACTGCTGCGCAGGATCGTCGCTGGCCTGCTCAAGGGCCGCGCGTGTGGCCAATCGGCGTAGTACTTCGCCCACGTCCCACAGCAGGCCGTGCGCGGAGGCTGGCAACAGATAATCCGGCACCGATGCCGGCATGGATGGTGCGGTAGACATGGCAACGCCCTCCTGGAACAACCCAAGAACCGCCGCCAACGGCGACGGGATGTCGGGAGGTTCGAAACCGCTAAGAGCCGGCGGGCGTATTTCCCTTGCGGGTGTTGTATTAGCCGCCCTCCCGACGCAGGCATCGCATCGGCTTGTACCTGCAGGATGCAGGCACAAAAAACCCACCGGTTTGACGGAGGTGGGTACCGCTCTTAGAGGAGTTTCGACGCTCCTTGGGCTTAGATTGCGAGTGCAAGGTGTGGCGTGTCAATAGCAACTGAGGAAGAGACTTGACGCGTTTGAGCAACGCGCTGGCGCGCTGTCGGCAGCTGAGGAATACTTGCGACCGTAGACGTGGTGTGGACACGCGATCGCAAAGGGAATATCCATGGATTCATTGGATGAAGTAGCAACCGAACGCACCGCCGGCGTTGATGCAGACGCGATCGCGCTTGCAGACCCGAGCTTTCCATCGCTCTCGGTGGCAATCGCTCAGTACACACAAGTGACCGAACAGAGCCGTGCCGGTCCAGTGGAACGCTGGAGCTTGGCGATTGGCCTGATCGGTGCCGGCGTCGGGATCCTCTCTGGCGTTCTGCTAGATGGTAGGACCGGTGTTTACTTAGCCGCGGCTGGCCTCGCGGTTGAGTTGACAGGTTTCCTCGTCTACGGCGTGCTCTCGTTCAAGCGCGAGTGGCCGAGCTTCCGCCGCCCCTATGCCGACCACGCAGATCAAATAGAGCGAGAGTTTCACCAATATCAATCCATCGTTGCTTCGCTTCGAAGGTTTCCGCTGGAGCAACGGCGGCGGCGCGAGGCCTTCATCCGGGACCGTCGCACCAACATGCACGATCGGCTCGGGCTGTTCACCGGAGGGATGGAGAAGCTTGGGTTCATGCCCGTCCTGCTCGCCCTCTATCTACAGCTGAAAGACTGGCGCTTTGGGGATTGGGCGGTGTTGAGCAAGATCACCCTGACACAGGGCGTGCTGGCTTTCATACTGTTGTTTGCCTTTGCGATGTCCTGGCATCTTGTTCGCCTACGTATACGCGTTCAGTCGTATGAGCAATTGTTGGCAGAGGCAAACCGGCAAGATAGCGTTTCAAGCAGCTGATGGACGATCAAGTGCAGGCGCCCACTTATGCTGCAACTATAGCGATGCTCCGTCGGCACTACGTCATTCCTGGCTTACAATTCGCAGTGATGCATCACAAGAATCGCCGTCCGCTCAATCTCAAGAATGAGCCACATCAATCCATATCCAGGAAAAGAGGCGCTGTTATGTCAGAGACATTTGAATGGATAAATTTCCCAGAAGGTCGCGCGCGTTTCTCTGGAGGCATCCGCGGATTTGACGAGCTGGGCCACGATACCTTTGCAATCGAAGTTGATCAGGCTGAGGTATTTGGGGAGCTAGAACCAAGGTGGCTGGAGGACAAGGCCCACTTCAATATCCATATTCTCAACTTCGGATACCTAGATCGCGTAGAGGTCGGAATGCCGCTCCCATCATTTTCGACGAGGGCATTCACTCTTGATGAATTAGAGAGAGTCAAGCTTCTGGTCAACAAGTTGATTGCGGCAGGCCTGCAGTTCGAAGACAGGCCATCTGCGCTAATGGAGTCAAAGAAGTCGTTCTTCACCGGCCAAGTTGTCTTTGAGCAGGACTGGGCGCTAATCACGCAGGTTGATCTGTAGGAGTTGCGCAGATGAATGACTACCAGAGCGAAATCGCATTAATCAGGCAGTCCAATAGCCTGGAAGACATAGCAAGCATCGCACGGCAGCATGCTGCCACAACAGAAAAAGAAGGTGGAATCCTCTATAGCAGGCCTATCGGAGAAGTCTCTTCGGAGAGGGCAGCAGTTAGTCTCTCGAAAGAGACTGGGCTGCCAATCATAAATGATACGCCCCGAGCAAATTTTCTTTCTGATGAAGATGTTCGCAGTTCAATCGAAAAGAAAGCTAGAGAAATCTTTGAAGATCTGGGCCATGACCCGACCACAGCGAGGAAGTCTGCAAACTCGTTCTTATACGGCGATCCGAACGTCCCGTCGCAGGACCCGACGTCCCTGTCGAGGTGCCTCTGGGGCGAAGCCTCTCAGAAGTTCGCAAGTTCCCTGCGCGGTGACATCAAAGTTGTTGCTTCTGCTGCCAACCTGGAGCGTGTCTTCGGTCAGGTGGAAGTGCCGGCCGTCCTGAATAACCCGAATGTCACGTCGTTAGGCGGGCAACCTGTCCCGAAGTTGCAGGCGCTGTATGCCCAAGGTGGCGCAAGTGCCGTGCTGCCGGAAGTGCAAACGCAATTTATTCAGGCAGCACCCAAAGGAATCTTTACAACGGCGGAAAGCATTGGAAACGAGGTCAAAGATGTCACGTTTTCACGTGAGTTTGCTGGAAGCTTTGATCTAAAGGAGACGCACTTCCGGTCATCCGCAGAACTCAGTGCCTCCGGTATGGTCCGCGCACCGACCGGGCTTGATGTGCCAGCCGCGAGCCTTGCGGAAACAGCGCTTACCGCAGAAGCAGCAGCGTCACGCAGGCTCTCTCCCGGCACCGTCCGTGGGCTGGGCGTTGTGGGCGCGGCGGCGGCGGTGTACGACCTGGGCGGTACTGTGAGGAACACCGAGCGGCTGGACGCGCAGGGCAACAGCACTGCGGCCGATGCAGAGGTCACTCGCTACGCCACACGAAATCTGGGCACCTTTGGCGGGGCAGTGCTTGGCAGTAGCGTAGGCGCAGCGCTCGGCGTGGAGTCCGGCCCGGGCTTGCTAGTCACAGGTGCGGTTGGCGGCATCGTTGGCGCGGTGGGCGGCGACAAGCTGGTCGATGTGATCAATGATCATCGCATTTCCCATCAACAAGATGCGCAAGGCAATACGTGGCGCCTTGAGAATCACCAAACCGGAGAACGGTGGGCGCGTGACATCAGCACTGGCGAGGTCGATCCCGCTGCAGTCGCCTTCGGCGAAGCCGGTGTGCCGCTCTACAAGACGCGGACAGAAGTTGCCACGCCGGAAGTCGCGGACTTACTCACCTTCAAAGCATCTCGTACGTCTATTGAGCTGGCACTCGGATCGCCGCGGCAGAATAAAGATCCCTACACCCAACCCGCCAACGAGCACGACACGCGCAGCCTGCGCGAATCCCCGTGGGTGCACAACGCGAATACGCAGCAGTGGACGCGCCAGGTAGCCGATGGCCTGATCGATCGCACGATGAGCACGCACACCGAAACGGCTAGCCCTCAGCGTGCGTCGCAACTCGATGAAGCTTCGCAGCAAATCATCAAGCAGAACGCGATGCACACGCCAACAGCGATGGCCGCGCACTACAAAGAGACCTACGAGCAGAATGGCTGGGAGCGTCACGCCTACATGCCCGCCGCAGTCCATGACGCACTGAAGCATCCCGGCCGGATCGTCGGCTCAGACGGCGACCTCTACGAACGTGGCAAAGATGGTCAATGGACCCATGACGGGATGCTCTGGGACAGCCAGGCCAAGGGAAACTTAAAGCAAGAGCTTGATGGAACCTATGCAGCCCAGACCCTAGGCACACAGCGTACGGCTGCACAGCCGGCGGCCCAGGCCGCTGCCGAACCCATCAAAACGCTAGAGACGGTCCATGTCACAGCACCGCGGACGCAAAGCCACGACAGCGCGGACACCTCTTCGAAGAAGACTCAGGAAGACACAGATGTACTTGGCCATAGCGCCCCCGCACGGCCGCAAGCCTCGGGCCCGCAAGATCCGGGTCATCCCGATCACGCCATGTTGAAGCAGATCCGTGAAGGCGTGGCCAAGATCGATGAGGGCGTGGGCAAACCTTATGACGAGATGAGCGAGCGCGTCAGCCGCTGCCTGCTGGCCGCGTGCAAGGACAATCGCGAGCGCTATCCAGAAGCAGGCAACACCTCGCTGGCTGCGAACGCGCTGCAACGCGTGGATCACGTGCTGATGGGCAAGAACGGCAACCTCGTCGCGATCGAAGGTCGCATCGACGACCCAACACACAAGCGCGCCGCCATTCCCATCGACCAAGCTATCAACATGCCTTTGGAGCAGTCGGACGCAAAGCTACAAGCGGCCAACCAAGCCATCGCCCAGGAACAGACACAAACACGACAACAAGAATTGATACGAAGCCAACAGCAAGATGCCCAGCAATCGCCCCGTACGATTGTCTGATGGCTGATTGGCACCTCCATCATCTTCAACATGACGGCGCATAATCCCAATCGCGCTTCCTGCGCAGCGGTGGACTGTGGGCTATAGATCAGACCATGGCCTATTAATCCTTCACAGGAGCAAGCATTGATCCCACATAAAATTACTCTGACACTTCTCTTTTGAAATGGCAACGCTCTTTTTGAATGACCTAAGCCTTGTCACCAACGGCGACGATATATCTGGAGGTTATAGTCCCCAGACAACACTTGGATGTGGCATAACCAAATTGTGATGTATGCCTAAATTTATATCTAAACTTTCCAGCGCCCAGGCCGAATCTACTAGTTCAGCCCCAAAGGATGATCATGGAAAACTCAAAAGAAGAAACGAAAGCCTGGAAGAAAGACACTTTTGAATTCGGCCATAATATTGGACTCGCATTAGCCCTTGCTGGCTTCGGAGCAGTGGCGTACCACGTTGAAACGGTTGGCCGGATGGCAGATTGGAACAAGTATCTCGCGGTCCTATGTCTAGTTGTAGCCGCACTGTGGGGAGGATTTTCAGCAGACCATTTTGTCAATCAACTTCTAAAGCACACAAAATTGAATAGAAAAGTCTGGGCAAGCATATTGATAGGCGCTCTTGGAATAGCGCTAGGGGTATCAGTTATATTTCTCGCACCACTCATCCCAGACAATAACCATATTGTGGCTTTATGCGATAAGTACAAGGACGCCGTCGGCGACAAAATCCATGATAGCGAAGAGTGCCAGCGCCTATACAAGAAGCGCGCCGACTACGAGCGACTTCTTCGCGGGAACTGATTGCAGGAGATCGACAAACTGCGCCAGCCTTATCCGCCGAGACCAGCAGGTGCACGTGGTTGTCCATCAGCACAAACGCATGCACCCGCACAGCAAAGCGCTCGCAGGCCATGCGTAACAGCAGGCAATAGTGATGCCGATCCTCATCGTCCAAGAAGATCGCGCACCGATTCACGCCTCTCTGGACGACATGCATCGGAACGCCGGGCAGTTCCAGACGCGGCTGACGCGGCATGGCCGGGCCTCCTGCTCAAAATGAAGACCTCAGCCTGACGGCAGCGACACAGCCCCGCTATCAGACATCGCCGCACGGGCCTGTACGACCGGTTCGCTTAATTACTTCCGTCCCCTTTTGCACAGATAGCACGAGGCCTCACTGAAGCCATGGCGCCGGTGACCTGCCCCCATCGTCCGTACCAGTGATTACTGATAAAGCCCGGGGTTGAAGGGTACTGCGTTGTTGGCTTGTTGTGTACGGTAGTTGGCGGCGAACTGTGCCGGCGGGATG
>NZ_LMOG01000003.1 GCF_001423495.1 Xanthomonas sp. Leaf131
CATCCCGCCGGCACAGTTCGCCGCCAACTACCGTACACAACAAGCCAACAACGCAGTACCCTTCAACCCCGGGCTTTATCAGTAATCACTGGTACGGACGATGGGGGCAGGTCAATTTGCGCCGCCAAGTTCAGTGCCGCCGCGCGCCGGGATGCACACGCATCGACGATCGCAGCGCCCCCCTCTCGGGATGGTCTTGTGAGTTGACTCGTTTGGCAGCAATAGGCACGCGGCCAGACAACGTCATGTGCGCTGAATTCCAGACCGAGAAACGTGACCTTGTGCAAAATCGGCGCTTGGGAACAAGCGGTCATCTGCTCGATTGCTTGTCGGAGCGAGGAGATGCGCAAGAACGGCTCAATACTGCTTTGCCACTGAGGCTGTCTCTTGGCAAGCGCGTCCGTCAGCGTTATTGCTTCCCGACTGGCGGTTGGGCAGGAAGTGCCGCCAGCATTGAGCGATGATCGGTGGCGTCCCTGGAGAAGGTCGCAGGCGACTCAAGCCACAAAGATTGACGCGGCGCAGTCAAGCGCGGTTTCCGGGATGTCAGGCCGGAGAGATCACTGTGCGACGTCAATTTGAGGGAAGTCCATTCGGTTTGCAGGACTGCCATACACAAACCGTTGAAGGTCCTGTGCGGCCGTATCTTGTTGTGTCCGTGTTGCTCGGGATCGCCACAGCCCGCGCCGATCTAAGGCGCGGGCTGTGCAGGGCGAACTGCGCCTGGTGGTCGACGTTCAGTCAACCGACGGCCGCAAGGGCGACCTGGCAGCCTGCAGATGCAGCGCTGCCGAGGTCAAGCCTGGCGCGGTGGCCTGCAGCAGGATCTGCCCGCTGTTGCGCGTTGTCTGCAGCAGTGCCGCACACAGTCCATTGAAGGCCTTGCGCTGCGGCGCCTTGTCGTTTTCGTGGCTGCTGGGGTTGCCGTTGCCTACGCCGATCAGACGGGCAGGTCCACGCAGAGCGAAGTGCACCAGGTTGTCGGCATTCGGTACAAGCCGGCCTTGCGCATCGACGATCTCCACCTTCACCACCGCCACATCTTCGGCGTCGGCGCGCAATGCGTTGCGATCGCAACTCAAGCGGATCGCGGCCGGCTTGCCGGTGGTCTCGCGGCGTTCGGTGAGCACCAGCTTGCCGCCGCGATAGCCGCGTGCTTCGATCACGCCCGGCGCATACGTGACACGCCATTCCACATGCCCGTAGGCCGGCACTTGTTGCAGGCCCTGGCTGACACCGTTGACCAGCAGTTCCACCGCCTCGAGATTGCTATGGCACCAGACCGCGACGCGGCCTTTGTCGTCGGGCTGCAGCAGGCCGTCCCAGTTCCAGTGCGGGAACACGTGCAGCACCGGCTCGCTGGTCCATTGCGCGCGGTAGTACCAGTAGTTGTCTTTGGGAAAGCCGCAACTGTCTAGCACACCGAACTGCGAGCCGACATTCGGCCAGCGGTTGTAGGGTGTGGGTTCGCCGCGGTAATCGAAACCGGTCCAGATGAAGCCGCCGGCGATATACGGGCGTTGCGCGACGTAGCTCCACCAGGCTTCGGCAGTGCTGGCCCACCATGGGTGGTCGGTGTCGTAGGCGCGGGTGTAGCCGCGTGCGTCGTCGCGCTGGTAGTTGCCGCGCACCGACACGGTGCTGCCGGTTTCGCTGCCGTAGATCGGAATATTCGGGTATTGCGCGTGGAAGCCATCCATCTGGCTGGTGCGGTAGTTGAAGCCGACCACATCGACCACCTGGCCGACGCCATCGCCAAAGCCCTTGTCCATGGCGAACGTAGTGGGGCGGGTGGGATCGAGCTGGCGCACGCGTTGCTGCATGCGGCTCACGATGCGTGCGCCGCGCTCGGTGACCTGCTGCGGCTCTTCGTTGCCGAGCGACCACAGGATCACGCTGGGATGATTGCGTCCGCGCCGCACCATCGTCTCCAGTTCGCCCATCGCTTCCGGGTCGGTGGACATGCGGCGGGTTTCTTCGATCACGAACATGCCGAGGCGATCGCACAGCGCGAGCAGTTCGGGCGTGGCCGGGTTGTGCGAGCTGCGGTACGCGTTGCAGCCCATCGACTTGAGCTGGCGCAGGCGCCATTCGTGCAGGCTGTCCGGGATGGCGGTGCCGACGCCGGCATGATCCTGATGGTTGTTGGTGCCATGCAGCTTGAGCGGTGCACCATTCAATAGAAAGCCGTGTTGCGCATCGAAGGCGATCGTGCGCACGCCGAACGGTGTGGCCAGCGCATCGGTGGCGGCGCCGTCGCTGTGCACGCTGGTGGTGAGGCTGTAGAGCTGCGGGGTGTCGATCGACCATAGCGCGGCCTGGCCGAGCGGCAATGTCTGTTCGACAACCTGCACCTGGCCCGCTGCAACGGTGACCGCTGCACTGACCGCTTGTGCGACGACGCGCCCATCCGGTGCAGCGACACGTGCTTGCACCGTGCAGTGGCGCGGGGCGGTGCCGTCGTTGCGCACTTCGGTGGACACCTGCGCGGTTGCGTTGTCGCCTTGCACGGTGCTGCGCACGAACACGCCGTCCTGCGGCAGATGCAGCGGGTCGGTTTTTTGCAGCCACAGATGCCGATAGATGCCGGCGCCTTCATAGAACCAGCCTTCGCCCAGCGTGGCATCCACGCGCACGGCGATGAGGTTGGGCTTGCCGTAGTCGAGCACTTCGCTGAGGTCGACCTCGAAGCCGCAATAGCCGCTGGCATTTCGCCCGACGATGTGGCCGTTGCAGAACACGATGCAGTCGCGGAACACGCCGTCGAACACCAGGCTGATGCGCTTGCCCAGATCGCTTGCGGGAATCTGCAACGTGCGCCGATACCAGCCCACGCTGTGTTCCGGAAAGCTGGTGCCTAGCGGTTTGTAGCCGTGTGCGGCGGCGGGGTCTTCTTCGGGGATGGTGGCGGAGATCGGCTCCTGGCGGAAGGGCAGGGTGACGGCCCAGTCGTGCGGCAGATCCAGCAGTTCCCAGGCGCTGTCGTCGAAGGCGAGTTGCGCGGCGGTGGCGGTGTCCTTGCCGGCCTTGGCGAAGGTGCGCTGGAAGGTGCCGAACTCGAAGTCGCGCGATGGGTCGCTGGCGTGGCCGAGATGGAACCGCCAACCGAAGTCGAACAGCAGCCGTTCGCGTGGTGCCAAACCTGCATCGCCGAGCGCGGCGAGCGGCGTGGCATTTTTCGCCGCGGCTGGCGCTGCACCGGCAATGCCCGGCAACAACGCGCCGGCTGCACCGACCGGGAGTGCGGCACTCACGCCACTTGCCAACATGCCGCGCAGTAACTCGCGGCGATTGATGCCGGTCATGGCTGCTTCCTCGCGCTGGCGTCTGCAGCTTGGTCTTGTTTGGTCGAAGCAGGCTTGCCTGTTGCCGGCTTGCGCGATGCAGGCACGCCGGTATACGGATGGCGCATGAAGTCGATCGCCGGCAACACCTCGTTGTCATGCTTGAAATCGAAGAAACTGGCGTTTTCCCACGACGAGCCGGTGCCCCAGCGCGTCTTGCAGCTGCTGCTGGTCCATGCCGGTTCCCAATACACCACGCCGGCGCCGCCGGTATCGATCACCAGCTGGGTGAGATCGATCATGTACTTGGACTGGCCTTGCGGTGTGGCCGGGTAACCGGGAATCAGCGAGTCTTGGCCGAGCAGATTGTGCGAGGTGTCTCCGGACTCCAGCGTCCACGGATACGCGGTTTCCACCACCACCACATCGGCGTCGTAGCGGCCGCGCAGGCGCTTGATGGTCTTGCCCAGCTCGGCCATCGATTGGGTCGACCATTTGCGGTAGTAGCTGATGCCGATCAGGTCGTAGTCGGTAACGCCGGCCTTGGTGGCGGCGGCAAACCACGGCTCCACATTTTCCGGCTGGGCGATATGCAGCATCACCCGTGGCTTGATCGTGGAGCGTGCGCTGATATCGCGCACGGCCTTGATGCCGGCATTGAACAGTTTGGCGTTGCGTTGCCAGTTGATGGGGCGCTTCTTGTCCCAGGGAATGCTGTCCATCAGATCGGAATTGCTTTCGTTGCCCACCTGCACCAGTTCCGGCATCAGGCCGGCACGGTCGAGCGCGCTCAGTGTGTCGTAGGTGAAGCCATACAACGTGCGCGCGAGTTCATCGGTGTCGGTGATGCTGGCCCAGGCCTTGGGAATCAGCTGTTTTTCGCCATCGGCCCAGTCGTCGGAATAGTGCAGGTCCAGCAACACCTGCATGCCTTGTGCACGTGCACGCGCAATGGTCTTCTTGACGTCGGACAGGTCGCTATAACGCGTCCAGCGTGCATCGTTCCACAAGCGCACGCGCACCAGATTGGCACCATGCGCGTGGAAGAGTTCGAACGGGTCTTTGACCACGCCGTTCTCGCGGTACTGCACGCCGCACTCTTCCATCTCGTTGACGTAGGACAGGTCTGCGCCGAGATACAACGTGGCGGGGGCCGGGGCGGCGTGTGCGAAGGTGGAGATGGCCAGCGCCAGTAGCGCGGGCGTCCAGAGACGGCGTGTAGAGCGCATGCAATTCCTCGACAGATCAAACGTGGAGCGGGTGACAGCATGCCGCACGCGGCGGTGCTGACGTGCGGTGTGTGCGCGGAATCGGAACCTCGATAACCGATCCGATTCCACGCACCGGCCGCACCTGTGTAGCGGTCACGCAGCAAGGGTGTCGGCCGCGCTTAGAACTTGTAGCTGGCTTCCAGCGCATAGCGACGACCGAACACCTGGTAGCCGCCGTCGTCCTGATTGGCCAGACGGTTGGGCTTGTTGTCGGTGTAGGCGCGTAGCGGTTCGTTGGTGAGGTTGCCGGCCTGGAAGCGGAAGCTGAGCTGCTTGCTGTACTGCCAGTTAAGGCTCAGATCCACCGTGCCTTCGCTCTGCAAGCGCGCAAGACGCGCCGCATTCCAGCCGTACACCACGGTGTAGGGGCTGTGGTACTTGTAACCCACACGCGCCTCGAAGCTGCCGTTGCTGTACCACAGATCGAAGGTGCCGGTCTTGCGTGCCAGGCCGCTCAGCGGCAGCGGGTTGTTCTCCGGCGAGAATTCCTTGAGGTTGGAATCGACCAGCGAGAAGTTGGAATAGACGCCGAAGTTTTCCATGTTCGGAATGAAATAGAACGGTGTCTGGAAGGTGAGTTCCACCCCGTTGATATGCCCGCCGCCGCCATTGAACGGCGCGCTGACCAGGTAATCCAGGCCGTTGATTACTTCACGGTCGGTGCGGTAGCCGATGCTGGAATCCACTTCCTTGCGATACACGGCCAGTGCGGCGAGCGCTTCCTTGTGGAAATACCACTCGTAGGACACATCGACCTGGGTGGCCTTGAACGGATCCAGCTGCGGGTTGCCGCCGCTGCCGGTGAGCTGGCCGACGGTGACGTTGGGGTCGTCCAGGCGGCGGCCGGTGCGCAGTTCGTCCAACGGCGGGCGCGCGATGACCTTGGCCACGGCAAAGCGCAGGATGCGCTGCTCGTCGATCAGGAAGTTGACCGTGGCGCTGGGCAACACGTCGGTGTATTCCTTGCTGTCGGTGCTGGCCTGGACGGTGTTGCCGACAGAATCGAAGCCGTCGCTGGTGGTTTTGGTATTGACCAGGCGCACGCCGATATTGCCGGTGACATCGGTGCCGAACACCTGCGAGCTGAACACCGCTTTGGCGAAGGCTTCGCGCACGTCTTCCTTGACGTTCCAGTGGTCGAGCAGTTGCTCGTCGAGCGTGGCCGGATCGAAGCCGCCGAAGCCGATCTCGGCGATGGCATCCATGTTGCCGCCGGTCAGCGTAGGCACGTTCAAGTCCGGCATGGTGACCGGATAGATCAGGCCCTGATACGCCGAAATCGGTTGGTCGTAGCCGGATTGATTGCTGACGAAGCGGCGGTTCTGCTTTTCGCGGCGTGCGGCGCGTGCGCCGAATTCCAGCGAGGTGAACGCAGCGGCATCGATCGAACGGCTGGCGTTGAGCGCCAGCGCGGCGATCTTGTCGCGCAGTGCCTGCGGCTCGGTCTGGCCGGCGATGCCGTATTCGGGCGTGTCCGAGCTGGTGCTGATGGTGGGGGTAACGCTGCGGCGGAAATCGAACGAGACGGTGTCCGGATTGCTGCCGAAGCGCACCGCCTGCCAGGTGTTGTCGCGTTTGGCCTGCGAGAACGACAGGTCGCTGCCCAGCGTCCACACATCGCCGCTCCACTTGGCATTCAAGCCGCCGGCGGTGAGGGTCTTGACCTCGTTGTAGTGGCTGACCACATGGTCGACCTGCAGGTTTGAGTTGGCCAGCGTACCGGCCACCACATCGCCATCGACGATGGTGTAGGACGAGCCCGGCGTGGTGTA
Organism: Xanthomonas sp. Leaf131; assembly: GCF_001423495.1. Lineage (GTDB taxonomy): Bacteria > Pseudomonadota > Gammaproteobacteria > Xanthomonadales > Xanthomonadaceae > Xanthomonas. The sequence continues at coordinate 6,328 of NZ_LMOG01000003.1, forward strand.
CGGATTGGTTGCGCCGGAAAAAGTGCTGAAGGCCAGGCCGTTGAACCAGTTCTGCAGCTGGTCTTCGTCGATTTCGATACGCGAATACAAGCCGTCGAACTTCAACTCGAAGTTGCCCGAGCGCCACTGCACGGTGCCCATCGCGCCGGTGCGGGTCTGTTCGGTCAGCTTGAGCTGGTCGGCGGCGCCGAATGGCGTGGGATCCACGGTGCCGTCGCCATCCACATCGCGCGAGGTGGTGGCATCGGTATAGCCCCAGCTGCCGATCGAGGAGTTGGAGTTCTTCTGCTTCTGATAGGTGGCGCCCAGCGCAACCGCCAGGTTGTCGTTGATCTTGTGTACCCAGCTGGCGCCGAAGCGGTTGCCCCACGGGGAGTAGCCGTCCACGTCCTTGGCATGGTCGTAGAACACCGGGCCGGCGGTGCCGACAAAGCCCGGGCCGGTGTAGTCCAGCGGACTGATGGTGGAGATGTCCACCGTTGCGGCAAGGCCACCGGCCACCAGATCCGCCGACTGGGTCTTGTAGACCTTGACGGTAGAGACGATCTCCGTTGGGAATACCTCCCAGCGCACTGCACGATTGGGCTCGGAGGAGGCGATTTCGCGCCCGTTGACGGTACCCATGGTCATGCGCGGGCCAAGTCCGCGCACGGTGGCCAGGCTCTCGTTGCCACGGTCGCGGGTGCCGTTGACGCCGGGCAGGCGCACCAGCGCTTCGGCCACGGTGACATTGGGCATCTGGCCCATGTTGTCGGCCGAGATCACTTCCATGACGTGATCGGACATCTGCTTGGCCTGCACGGCCTGATTCAGGCTGGCGCGTTGGCCGATCACGGTGATGTTGTCGAGCGTGACCGGTGGCGGCGTAGCGGCGGTGCTGCTGTCGCTGGCCGGCGGTGCTGCAGGCGCAGGCGCGCTGTCCTGTGCGTGCGCACTGAACGCGGTGGCCAGCACGAAAGCGATGGTGGTGCAGAGGACGTCGCGCACAGGTGTGCGGCGCAGGCGCCGGCTGGCCGAGTGGCCGGTGTGGTGAACGGGCATCGTTTGATCCCTCCCAGGACAAAGTTACCGAATGGAGATGGTGGCCGCTGGTGCGGCCGTTGCGCAGGTGCGCAGTGGCGCGTCCTGACGCGGGCATGGCGAAGTGGTGCGGTTCTGCGTTTTTGGAGCTGAGTGTTCGTGTGCGTGACGCTGTAACGACCCCTTGATCGCCTTGGCGTCCCCCTGTCCTGCATGTGTCCGCTTCAGGGTAGAAGCGCAAGCCATTCCATTCCAATGAAGCATTTTGCGTGAGCTATCTCGCGTTGGAATGCTGCAGTGCAGCGGTAGCGTCTGCTCAGTCACAGTTGCGGGATGGGTGGCGAGCGTGGAAGCGAAAGGTTGCTGTGGACCCTGTCGACGTTGGTCGCCTAGCGCGCGCTGGCAGGTAACCGCGGCAATGCCGGGAAAGCACGCTGCACGCAGTCGCTGCGTTCGCAGGTCAGGCAGCCGGGGCCGATCGGCACCGCATCGTCCACCGCATCCAGGTCCCAGCCGCGCGCATATACCAGTTGATCGGCATGGCGCAGGTCGCAACCCATCGCCAAGGCGAAGGTCTTGCGCGGGCGGCCATAGCCGGGCGCACCGCTGCTGACCTGGCGGGCGAGCCAGAAATAGCGGCGGCCATCGGGCATGCGCGCGATCTGGGTGAGGATGCGGTCGGGCTGATTGAAGGCCTCGTAGACGATCCACAGCGGGCAGGCGCCGCCCACATGCGAGAAGTGGAAGTCGGTGGCCGAGTGGCGCTTGGACACATTGCCGGCGCGATCCACGCGCATGAAGAAGATCGGCAGGCCGGCAGCACCGCGCCGCTGCAAGGTGCTGAGCCGGTGGCAGACCGCCTCGAAGCCCACTCCGAAGCGATCGGCCAACCCTTCGATGTCGTAGCGGCAGGCCTGCGCGCTATGCAGAAATTCACCGTACGGCATCACCAGGGCACCGGCGAAATAGTTCGATAAACCAATCCGCGAGAGTGCGATGCGCTCGGCATCTTCGAATCCGGCATCGGCGATGCGCGCATCGAGCAGCGGCGCGCATTCCAGCAATGCAAGATGGGCGGCCATCTGAAATGCCTGCTGCCCAGGGCGCAGATGCGCAGGCAGCCACAGCACGCGTGCCTGCGCATCCACGCTGCGCTTGTCGCTATGCAGGTCGGTGGATTCCTGCACCAACAATCCGTGGCGATCGGCCAGGCGTTGGCGCAGCCGCAGCGCAAGATTGTCCGGGGTCAGCCCCAACTCGGCGTACAGCGCTTCGGCGCGCTCATCCAGCTCGGGCAGATAGTTGTGCGCGCGGTTGAAGTAATCGCGCACCTGCTCGCCGGGCGACAGCGAAGGCATGGCGGCGTGGTCGGCACCGATCTGCAGTTCCAGCGCGGCATTGCGCTCGAGCAGATGCCGATGGGCGCGGTGCAACTCCAGCAGGGCCTGCGCCACCTGCGGCAGATTGCCGGTGAGCACGCGCAGCTCGGCCGCCGACAGGCTGTGGCCCAGGCTGCGCAGCGAGTCGTCCAACGGTTCGACCAGCGCGGCGGGGTCGTCCAGATCCAGCAGGCCTTCGAGATCGCCCAGGGTGGCCTTGAGTCGCTGCTGGATCGCCAGGGTCAACGGGCGCTGGTTGCGCTCGATCTGGTTGAGGTAGCTCGGCGACAACGCCAGCCGGCGCGCCAGTTCGGCCTGGGTCAGGCCATGGCGCTGGCGCAGCCGCTGCAGGCGCAGACCGAGCTGATGACGAAGAGGTGGCTGCGTGTGCGGCATTCGCAAGATTCGCAAGATTGTGCCGCCAGCTTAGCGCGATTAAGCAATTGGCGGCTGGGAATGCCTGGTGGTGATGCGAACAATGCGAAGCATCTGTATCGACCCTTCTGCGAGCGAGCCTGCAATGAGCGAATCCGTCCCCCGCGTGTCCCTGTTGATCGACGGCCAATTCGTCACCTCTGCCAGCAAGCACTGGCAGGACGTGGTCAACCCGGCCGATCAGTCCGTGTTGGCGCAGGTGCCGTTCGCCACTACCGGCGAAGTGGACGCTGCCGTGGCTGCCGCCAGGCAGGCGTTCGCGAGCTGGCGCAAGACCCCGATCGGCACGCGCGCACGTGTTTTTCTCAAATACCAGCAGCTGATCCGCGAACACATGCCCGAGCTGGCCGCGCTGCTGAGCGCCGAGCAGGGCAAGACCCTGGCCGATGCCGAAGGCGATGTGTTCCGCGGCTTGGAGGTGGTGGAGCACGCCGCGGCGATCGGCAATCTGCAACTGGGCGAGCTGGCCAACAACGTCGCCAACGGCGTGGACACCTATAGTTTGCTGCAGCCGCTGGGCGTGTGCGCGGGCATCACCCCGTTCAACTTTCCGGCGATGATTCCGCTGTGGATGTTTCCGATGGCCATCGCCACCGGCAACACCTTCGTGCTCAAGCCGTCCGAGCAGGACCCGATGGTGACCATGCGCCTGGTGGAACTGGCGCTGGAAGCCGGTATTCCCAAGGGCGTGCTCAACGTCGTGCACGGCGGCGAAGAAGTGGTCAACGCGCTGTGCGATCACCCGGACATCAAGGCGCTGTCGTTCGTCGGCTCGACCAAGGTCGGCACGCACGTGTACCAACGCGCGTCGCTGGCCGGCAAGCGCGTGCAATGCATGATGGGCGCCAAGAATCACGCCGTGGTGCTGCCGGACGCCAATCAGGAGCAAACCCTCAACGCGATGGTCGGCGCCGCCTTCGGTGCCGCCGGCCAGCGCTGCATGGCGGCGTCCACGCTGGTACTGGTGGGCGAGGCGCGGCAGTGGATTCCGGCGCTGGTCGCCAAGGCCAAGGGTTTGAAGCTGGGCGCGGGCAATGCGCCGGGTACCGAGGTCGGGCCGTTGATCTCCTGCGCCGCAAGGGAGCGTGTGGAAGCGCTGATCGCCTCCGGCGTGGAGCAGGGCGCCACACTGGAACTGGATGGTCGCGCGCCGACCGTGGCTGGTTTCGAACAGGGCAATTTCGTCGGCCCGACGATCTTCTCCGGCGTGACGCCGGGCATGCGCATCTACGACGAGGAAATCTTCGGCCCGGTGCTGGTGATTCTTGAGGCGGCCACGCTGGACGAGGCCATTGCGCTGGTCAATGCCAATCCCAATGGCAATGGCACCGCGTTGTTCACCCAGTCCGGTGCAGCGGCGCGGCGTTTTCAGGAAGACATCGATGTGGGCCAAGTCGGCATCAACGTGCCGATTCCGGTGCCGGTGCCGCTGTTCTCGTTCACCGGTTCGCGCGCCTCCAAGCTCGGCGACCTGGGCCCGTACGGCAAGCAGGTGGTGATGTTCTACACCCAGACCAAAACAGTGACCGCACGCTGGTTCGACGACGACACGTTGAGCCACGGCGTCAACACCACCATCTCTCTCAAATAATCGGTCGATCGCCATGAATGCAGCCATCCAGTTACACGCCAATACGGCCGATTTGAATGACGAGCAGGAAGCATTCCGCGCCGCCGCCCGCGACTTCGCCGACAAGGAACTCGCCCCGCATGCCGCGCGCTGGGATGCGGAAAGCCATTTTCCGCGCGAGGCGATCGCCAAAGCGGCGGAGCTGGGTTTTTGCGGGCTGTACACCGATGAAGGCGTGGGCGGCCTGGGCATGCGTCGGCTCGATGCAGCAGTGGTGTTCGAAGAGCTCGCCACGGTCGATCCGTCCACCTCGGCCTTCATCAGCATCCACAACATGGCCACCTGGCTGATTGCCAGCTATGGCAATGACATGGTGCGCGCGCAGTGGGGCGAAGCGATGACCAGCGGCGCCAAGCTGGGCTCGTACTGCCTGACCGAGCCGGGTGCCGGTTCGGATGCGGCATCGCTCAAGACCCGCGCACAACGCGACGGCGACAGTTACGTGCTCAACGGCAGTAAAGCCTTTATTTCCGGCGCGGGCGCCACCGATGTGCTGGTGGTGATGGCACGCACCGGCGAAGACGGCGCGCGCGGCATCAGCGCCTTCGTGGTGCCTGCCGATGCGCCCGGCATCAGCTACGGCCGCAAGGAGGAGAAGATGGGGTGGAACAGCCAGCCCACGCGCGGTGTGAGCTTCGAAAACGTACGCATCCCGGCCGACAATCTGCTCGGCAAGGAAGGCGAGGGCTTCAAGATAGCGATGAAGGCGCTCGATGGTGGCCGCATCAATATCGCGGCATGTTCGCTGGGCGCGGCGCAAGGTGCGCTGGATGCGGCCCGCCGTTACATGGGCGAGCGCCGTCAGTTCGGTAAGAAGCTGGCCGATTTCCAGGCGCTACAATTCAAACTGGCCGACATGGCCACCCAACTGGTAGCCGCGCGGCAGATGGTGCACACCGCCGCGCGCAAGCTCGATGCCGGCAGTCACGATGCCACCGTATGGTGCGCGATGGCCAAGCGCTTCGCCACCGATGCCGGCTTTGCGATCTGCGACGATGCGTTACAGATTCACGGCGGTTACGGCTACATCCGCGAATACCCGATCGAGCGTTTGCTACGCGACAGCCGCGTGCATCGCATTCTGGAAGGCACCAACGAGGTGATGCGCATGATCATCGCCCGCCATCTGCTCAACAGCGAGGAGGAACTGCGATGAGCGATTGGGAAGGGCGCGTCCACACCGGGCTGCAGGTCGAGCGCGATGGCCATGTCGCCATCATTACCTTGAGCAACCCACCGGCCAATACCTGGACCGTGCACAGCCTTGCAGCCTTGCGCGATCTGGTCATTGCGCTGGATGCGGACCGCAGCATCTACGCGCTGGTGATCACCGGCGAGGGTGAAAAGTTCTTCAGTGCCGGCGCCGATCTCAAACAGTTCGCCGATGGCGACAAGGCCAATGCGCGCGAAGCGGCGCGTCGGTTCGGCGAAGCCTTCGAAGTCTTGAGCGCATTTCGCGGCGTCTCGATCGCGGCCATCAATGGCTATGCGATGGGCGGTGGTCTGGAGTGCGCGCTGGCCTGCGATCTGCGCATTGCCGAGCAACACGCGCAACTGGCCTTGCCGGAAGCCAGCGTCGGTCTGTTGCCATGCGCCGGTGGTACCCAAAACCTGCCGCGTCTGGTCGGCGAGGGCTGGGCCAAGCGCATGATCCTGCTGGGCGAGCGCGTCGATGCGGCGACCGCGCAACGGATCGGATTGGTGGAAGAGGTGGTCGGCAAGGGCGAATCACGTGCACACGCCATCGCCTGGGCGCAGCGTGCCGGCAAGCAAAGTCCGGCCAGTGTTGCGGCCTGCAAGCGCCTGGTGCAGTCCACCCGCCACGGCACGCATGCGGCCGCGCTGATTGCAGAGCGCGAAGCCTTCGTCGACTTGTTCGAGCAGGCCGATCAAGCCGAAGGTGTGGCGGCATTTCTCGAGAAGCGCGCGCCGCAATGGGGCAATGGCTGATGGCGGATGTCAACGCACCTGAAGAGGCACCGGTGCTGTTCGAGCAACGCGATTGCGCGGACGGGCATCGCATCGGCATCGCCACGCTGAACTCGCCCAAGACGCTCAACGGCCTGTCGTTGCAGATGACGCGTCTGCTGGATGCGCAGCTGCGCATCTGGGCCGACGATGCGCAGATTGCCTGCGTGGTGTTGCGTGGCGCAGGCGAGAAGGCGTTCTGCGCGGGCGGCGATCTGCATGGTCTTTACCAGAGCATGCGTGCGCATCGCGAGGCGGTGCCGGATGCGCAAGAACGTCGCGCGCAACCGCAAGGCAATGCGCATGCTGCAGCGTTCTTCGAAGAAGAATATCGGCTCGACCATCGCATCCATACCTATCCCAAGCCCTTGCTGTGTTGGGGCCACGGCATCGTCATGGGCGGCGGCATCGGCCTGATGTCCGGCGCCAGCCATCGCGTGGTCACCGAGCGCTCGCGCCTGGCCATGCCGGAAATCAGCGTCGGCTTGTTTCCCGATGTCGGCGGCAGCTGGTTGCTGCGCCGTGTGCCGCAGGCTGCCGGATTGTTTCTGGCACTGACCGGCGCGCCGCTGGATGCCAGCGATGCCATCTATGCCGGGCTTGCAGATGTCCGACTGGAGCATGCGCAATATGCGGCAGTGCTGGATGCCTTGAGTGCGCATGCGTGGACGGGCGAGGCGCAGGACGATCGCAGCCAACTCAGCGCGTTTCTGCACGGGATTGCGCAACCGCCAGAGCCCGGCCCCTTGCAGGTGCATGCGGCCTTGATCGCGCAACTGGTGGCGGGCAATACGCTGGAAGAGGTGGTCGCTTCCATCCTGGCACTGCAAAGCGAAGACAGCTGGCTGCAGGGCGCGCGTGCAACGCTCGCTGCCGGCGCGCCTGGCTCAGCGCGATTGGCGTGGGAGCTGCAACGTCATCCGGGTACCACCACACTGGCCGATACGTTTCGCACCGAATATGTGGTGGCGCTGCATGTCGCCGCACATGGCGATTTCGCCGAAGGTATCCGCGCGCTGTTGATCGACAAAGATCGCCAGCCGCGGTGGCAACCGGCCTCGCTGGCAGAAGCGGATGCGCAATGGGCTGCTGCATTCTTTCAATCGCCCTGGCCGGTCGCAGAGCACCCGCTCGCCGATCTTGCTGCACGTGAAGTCGGTGTGCGCTGAGTGGCTGGCAAATGCGGTTGATCGCCAGCACAACGCGGACGCGGCGGGGAAACCGCAACGTTCGCACTGGCACCGGCAAGCCTGAAGCTTGCGATGGCCGCCTTGCGATTGTGCCGCCCGTCCATGGACACACTGACTTGTTGATGATCGCTCTCACCTGGAAACCAACACCATGAGCAAGATCGCTTTTATCGGCCTGGGCAATATGGGCGGGCCAATGGCCGCCAATTTGAGTAAGGCCGGGCACCAGTTGCGCGTCTTCGATCTTGTGCCCGCCGCACTGGACGCAGCCGCCGCAGCCGGCGCGCATGCCGCCGGATCGGCGCACGACACCCTGGCCGATGCAGAGATCGTGATCTCGATGCTGCCGGCCAGCCGCCATGTTGAAGGGTTGTACCTGGGTGAGGCCGGTATTCTGGCGCAAATTCCCGAAGGTGCCTTGGTCATCGACTGCAGCACCATCGCGCCGGTCGCCGCGCGCAAGGTCGCCGCCGCGGCGCAGGCGCGTGGCTTGGCGATGCTGGACGCGCCGGTCTCCGGCGGTACGGCTGGCGCAGCGGCGGGTAGCCTGACCTTTATCGTCGGTGGCGACGCAGAAGTATTGGAGCGTGCACGGCCGGTGTTGCAGGCAATGGGCAAGAACATCTTCCACGTCGGCGACAACGGCGCGGGCCAGGTCGCCAAATTGTGCAACAACATGGCGCTGGGCGTGATCATGGCTGCCACCGGCGAGGCGCTGGCGCTCGGCGTTGCGCAAGGGCTGGACCCGGCGGTGCTGTCGCAGATGATGGCGGTCAGTACCGGTCGCAGCTGGGCCACCGAAGTCTGCAATCCCTGGCCGGGCGTGCTGCCCAATGCACCGGCCTCGCGCGGTTACAGCGGCGGCTTCGGCAACGATCTGATGCTCAAGGATCTGGGGCTGGTCGCCGAATCCGCAGTGCAGGCCGGCGTATCGATTCCGCTCGGCGAGCTGGCGCGCAACCTCTATGCAATGAACAGTCAGGCCGGCAACGGCGCGCTGGATTTTTCCAGTGTGATCAAGTTGGTGGCCAAGGTGTGAGAGTGGCTAGCAGAGCTACTATGTCCACCGCCAAGTGGGCGTCGCTGGCGTTGTAACGTGCATCCGTATTGATAGGTGATCGAACGGGGGGCGTTGTGTACAGAGCGGCTGATCTGTAGCTTGGCTGCGAGGCCCTTGCCCGCCCACCATCGCAGGACACGCCGCAAGTACGTCCTTGTAGGCTCTTACGCGGCATCCATGCCGCGTAAGGTCCCGCGACGGTGGGCGGAAAGTAGGGCAAGTAGTGCGGTGGTCCGATGATGTGCGGTCTGATCGGCTCGTTTCGATCCGAGCAATGTCACTGCTACTACCGACATCACGCCACTCGCCAACGAAGGCGAGTGTGGCTAGCATGTTGCCGCCATCGCTGCGGTGTTCTAGAGCTGTTGTTAGCCGCTCCAAGTTGCTACCCGCCTGCGTAACACCGTGCATCACCGCGCCTGCGTGATGTGATGTCATCACGCCCAGGTGTAATAGTCTCCGCCATCGCGTGCGCCTAAGGTGCGCGCATCGCACGAGGCCACCGCATCCATGGGACACGACCACAACCACGCACCTAGCGACATCCGCCACGAGAAACCGTTGTGGTGGGCGCTCGCGCTGACTGCCACATTTCTGTTGGCAGAGGTCATTGGCGCGTTCATCACCAACAGCCTGGCGCTGCTGTCCGACGCCGCGCATATGGCCACCGATACCGTCGGCCTGATGATCGCGCTGGTCGCAGTGCGCTTGAGCCGTCGCCCCTCCGATGCGCGCCGCACCTATGGCTATGTGCGGTTGGAAGCACTCGGCGCGCTGGCGAATGGCGCGCTGTTGTTCGCGGTCGGCGCCTACATCCTGTGGGAAGCCGCGCAACGCTTTCGCGCGCCGCAGGACATTTCCTCCAGCGGCATGCTGCTGATCGCCGGCTTCGGCCTGGTGATCAACTTGATCGCGATGAAGCTGTTGCACGCCGGCAGCGGCGAGAGCCTCAACGTCAAGGGCGCCTATCTGGAAGTCTGGAGCGACATGCTCGGCTCGGTGGCGGTGATTATCGGCGCGCTACTGATCCGCTGGACCCGCTGGCAATGGATCGACCCGGTGCTGGCCGTGCTGATCGGCCTGTGGGTGCTGCCACGCACCTGGGTATTGCTGCGCGAAGCGATCAACGTGCTGCTGGAAGGCGTGCCCAAAGGCATCGACCTGCCCCAAGTACAGCAAGCGCTGAGCAGCTACCCCGGCGTCGAAGACGTGCACGACCTGCACGTCTGGGCACTGGCTTCCAGCACCCCCGCACTGACCGCGCACGTAGTCGTCAGCGAAACCACCGACCGCGACCGCCTGCGCGACGCGCTCGGCCAACTCCTGCACGAGCGCTTCGAGATCACCCACGTCACCCTGCAGGTGGAGAGCGGCGACTGCGGCACCGAGCCGTGCGGGACGCCAGGCGTGTCGAAAGGCGCTGCGAAACAGGATCACCACGGGCACTCGCACTCTCACGGCGACCACGCGCACTGATTTTCATTGCAAGGCGTTCTCATCCAGAAGCAGCACTGCTGACATGCTGTCGCCATCAGATGGTGAGCAGGCGCGCTGAGGAGGTTTGCAGCGCAGGCTGGCTGTTGCTGCGCCGTCCAGGCCGTATGATCGAACCGGGGAAGGCTGACAGGCTGCGGGTGTCATGGCGGTACCGATCGAACAAGCAAACGAACAAATCGCCGGGCTGATCGCTGAAGCAGGAGCCGCGGCATCGGCGGGGCAATGGCAACAGGCCGAGCAGTTATGGGCACAGGTGCGTCAACTGGCGCCTGCGCATCCGCAAGCCTTGTATAGCCTGGGCGTGCACGCCTACCAACGGGGCGACACAACGGCAGCGTTGGAGTACCTGAGCGGCGCACGCGCAAGCAGTCCGGGCGATCCGATGATCGTGCTGACCATTGCGGTGGTGAAGCAGGCGCTGGGCGATGTGGACGGCGAATGGCAGGCCATCAGCACCGCCTTGGCGCTGGACGCCTACTTCCTGCCCGGCCTGTTGGCCAAGGCGGCGTTTCTGGAAGCGCGCGGCCGTCCTCGTGCGGCCGCAGAGGTCTATCGCGATGCTTTGAAAGTTGCGCCGCCAGAACCGCAATGGCCGGCAGTATTACGCCGCAAGCTAGCCCTTGCCAAGCAAGCGGTGGAACAGGACACGCTGGAACTGGAAGCGCAGTTACGCACCTTGCTCGCGAGTCCGCGCGCAGCGGTGGATGCCGCACTTCAAGGGCGCTGGGATGAAGCCGCAGCGATCGCCTGCGGGCGCAGTCGTCCCTTCCATTCCCAATCCAACCGCCTGCATGTGCCACGATTGCCGGCCTTGCCGTTTCATGCGACGGATGCGTTTCCGTGGATCGATGCGTTGCAGAGCCAGACCGACGCGATCGCACAGGAGTTGCAAGCGGTCATGCACGACGATCAAGGCGGATTCGCCCCTTACATCGCCTACGCGTCTGATCAGCCAGTCAATCAATGGAAGCAGCTCAATCATTCGCCTGCGTGGAGTTCCTATCCACTCTGGGCCCATGGCAAGCCGGTGCAGGAACACTTGTTGCGATGCCCGGCAACCGCAGCCGCATTGTCATCGGTCGATGCCGCGCAGATCGAGGGTGTGTGCCCGAATGCGATGTTTTCGGTGCTGGCCCCGCAGACGGTCATCCCGCCGCACCATGGTGAAACCAATGCGCGTCTGGTGGCGCATCTTCCGTTGATCGTGCCGGAGGGCTGCAGTTTTCGCGTCGGCTATGACTGGCGGCACTGGGACGTCGGCAAGGTCCTGGTATTCGACGACTCGATCGAACATGAGGCGCGCAACGACAGTGCGCAGGTGCGCGTTGTGCTGATCTTCGATGTCTGGAATCCGCTGCTGACCCAAGAAGAGCGCGGCATGGTCAATGCGATGGAGACGGCCATCGCACGCTACCGCGCTGGATGAAGGGTGTTACCTGCAGCCAGGTTCAGTCCGCGAGCGGCATGCCGGCTTGGGCAAGTGCGGTGCGCAGAGGAGCGAGCTGCGCAGCGTAGTGCCGCCAACGCCCCGACGCGTCCGCATGCAGGGGCCGACGTACCTGCCAGTAGCTGGCGGTTCTCACCGCCCCGGGGGCCTGGTGAAAATCCAGGCAGTCCGGTTCCCACGGGAGCTGCAGAAAGTCCAGTAATGCCCGCAAGGTCGGTTCTGGCGCGGCGACGAACGCGTCATAGTCGAAGGTGTGGATGCTGTCTGGATACAGCGCTAGCCAATGGTTCATCAGTCGCTGATAGGCGGCATAGAAATCCCCGATGTCCTCCAGCCGACCTGCATAGCTAAAGCCATGTGGATTGAGCTGCTGCATGAAGATCGATAGCCCGTTGTCCAATGCATGGCGACGCGTATGCACGATCCTGGCGGCAGGAAACAGCTGCTTGATCAAACCGATCAGCTGGAAATTATCCGGCCGCTTGTCGCTGATATAGCGCAGGTGCTCATGCTCGGGAACGGCAGCTGCCATACGTTGCCGATAGCGTGCCGCCAACTGCGCCAGGGTGTGCGCAGACAGTGCTTGCGCGCCTTGCGGAAACGGCGACAGCGATTGCGCAACCAGTCGCGGCAATGCGTCCATTTCGCCACCGGCCGCAATGCAGGAGTGGCGCGATAATGCCTGTTCGAGCAAGGTGGAACCGGAGCGGAACATGCCGCAGATAAACAACGGAGCCGCTGTGTCTTGCTCAGTGACCTGCGGCAGCATGCTGGTCGCGCCATCGGCTGCGGCAAAGACTGTCGCGATGTGGTCGAAATGCTGTTGTGTCCGGAGCGGATCGTAGCGCTTCGCCTGTGCATGGCCATGCCGATTGCCGGCGCTTGCCGCATCGAATGCGCGCGCGTGCAGGCCAAGACGGTCGTAGGCGTGGGCCAGCGCATGCAGCAAGGTGGCCACGATCTCCGCATCCTGGCCGGGTCGCGAGACTGCTTGGCCGAGTTCGAGCAGGCGCCCGTCCTCGGCGTGCATCGGTGGGTCCAGATGCAACAAGCGCGCAGTGGCTTGCAGCTGCAGCGCGTGCAGAGCGGCATCGGTTTGAGGAATGGCGATAAGTCGGGAATAGGCCGCAATCGCCTGATCGCGCGCGCCCAACTCCTCGTGCAGATTGCCAAGATTGAGCAGTGCCGGCGCGTAATCGGGCCGGCAACGCAACGCCAGATCGAGTTCGCGTAGCGCTGCCGCATCCTGATGGAGACGATCGCTATACAGCGCAGCGCGGTTGAGATGTATCTGCTCGGGCGACGTCGCGCCACAGGCCAGTGCCTGCGCGTAAGCGTCCAGCGCACCGGACACGTTGCCGGTGCGGCGCAGCAGGTAACCCAGGTTGTACCAGGCATCGGCAGAGTGCGGCTGTGTCTGCAGCACGCCTTGATACGCCACGATCGCCTGCTGCAACTGGCCCTGCTGCAGTAGTTGTGCGGCCTGCTGCAAAGACGTGTTCAAAGGCGCGTTTCCTGGGCGGTCGTCCGTTGGTTCAAGACCTCAGCTTAGATGGCGTTTGCAGCCTGTTCAATCGATGCTTGGCAGAACAGCGCTGATTAGGTCCCTCCACCGCCAGCCAGTTGCCTTGTATGCTCAGGCGCAACCAACGATTGAAGACGCGCAAATGCACAAGTGGACAGTGTGTGGGCTGGCAATCCTTGGCTGCGCGTGGGGTGTAGCGGCGCAGGAGGCGGCAACGCATCGATGCGCGTCGGTACTCGAGCCATTGCCGCGGCTGGCCTGTTATGACGCCAGCTTCCCGCCATCGCAGGCAGTGCGCGCGGCAGAAGCCGGCAGGGGCGTGCGCGAGTTTGGCCATCGTCCAAATGCGCCGTCGGCTGCTGCGGTAGCCAGGCAGTCATCGCCTGCACAACTGAGTGCGACAGTCCTCGCGGTGACCTATCAAACAGATGGCACTCGCACCGTGCTCTTGGATACGCACCAGCGTTGGGCATTGACGGAAGCCACCATCCGCGGCCATCTGGCCGAAGGTGATGTGATCGTGCTTCGCAAGGCGGCAATGGGCAGCTATATGCTGGTAACCGTTGCCGGCGTGGCGCTACGCGCCCGCCGTATCGATTAGGGCTGATGGTCCAGCTACATCGCCACACAGGGAGAATGGATTGACTGAGACACAGCTGCGCGCAGTCTTGCGCGATGGATACCAACTGCTGCGTCAAGGACGCTATGCCGACGCAATCGCTGCGGCAGACCGCGCCTGCGCAGACCAGCCTGACAATGCGCATCTGCTCGAATTCGCCAGCGAAGCCCGGCTGGCCAACGGCGATCCAGACGCAGCAGCCGAACGCATTGCCAGGGCGGCTGCGGTCGCTTCGTCGCCACTGCCATTATTGATCAAATATGCCAGCCTGCTGATACAGCTACGCCGTCGCCGTGAGGCGGTGCTGGTCGCTCGCCAAGCGCAGGCGTTGGCTGGCGCAGATGGCACTGCGTGGTGGAGGATCGGCTCGCTTTACAGCGGCTGCCAGAACGTGGCGGCTGCGCGGGATGCATATCAGCAAGCGCTTGTATTGCTTGGAGCGCAGCCTGCGCTGTTGTACGACCTTGCCACCATGCAGTTCTTTGGCGGCGAATTCGATGCCGCAGAGGCGACCCTGGATCGGTTGTTGCAACTGGCGCCGGGTGCAGGCGATGCGTTGTACCTGCGCGCCACGCTCCGGCGGCAGACCGCGCAGCACCATCATCTGGACGACCTGCGTAACAGACTGGCAACCACGCTATCCGAGCCCGCTGCCAGAGCCGCAGGCCTGTACGCCATGAGCAAGGAACTGGAGGATCTGGGTCAACATGCAGAATCCTTTCAGGCGTTGACGGCGGCAGCGGCATGCAAGCGCAAGACCTTGCACTACGACGTTGCAGTTGAGTGTGCGCAGATCGCTGCGGTGCGCGAAGCCTACGATGAGGCTGCCGTGAGCAGGTTGCAGCAGGGTCATGACGGCGAGGGGGTGATCTTCATCGTCGGCCTGCCGCGGTCGGGCACCACATTACTGGAACGGTTGCTCGTACAGCGCGGCGGCGCGCGCTCTGCAGGCGAGCTGATGGATTTCGGGGCGGTTATTGGAAACGCGACATCTGGCGTGATGGCTGGTAATCCCGGCCTGACAGCGGCGCAGGCATCGCTGCAGATCGATTTCGCTGCAGTCGGCAAGGAATATCTGCGCGGTGCGCGCGAAGCCGTGCACGGCCACCCGGTACTCATCGACAAAATGCCGGTCAATTATCTCTACTGCGGCATGATTGCGACCGCTCTGCCGCGCGCCCGCATCATTCATCTGGTACGCGATCCGCTGGACACGTGCTATGCCATGTACAAGACCTTGTTCTACAACGCCTATCCGTTTTCATACACGCTCGACGAACTGGGCGATTATTACCTGGCCTATGCGCAAACCATGTGGCACTGGCACTCGGTGCTGCCCGGCAGAATTCTCGATGTGCATTACGAAGATCTTGTGCGCGATACAGAGCATCAGATCACCCAGGTATTAACCTGGTGCGGGCTGGCATCACCTGCGAATGTCACCCGGTTGGAGGACGTGGCATTTGTGACCGCAAGTGCGGCGCAGGTGCGTGGCGAGATCCATCAACGCTCGGTGCATAGCTCTCGCCGGCATCTGAAAGAATTCGCTCATTTAATGAAGCGACTTCAAGCGGCGGGCGTCATTGTGTCGGGGTGATCGTGCTGTGGAGAGTTGCTGCTGATTATCAACCGGCCCAGCGGTCAGGCAGAAGCAAGCTTTAGCTGATAGCCGAGAACTGTGGGTCGGTGACGGGGACCAGGCTCTACAGGTGGATCACTGCTTAATCACTGTTTTTTCCGTGATGTTCGCACCCTTTTGGGGCTTCGTTGCACCTATTCAGAGCATTTCTGAATGGTGCTTTAATAATTATCTACATCGTCTTAACATCGGGTTGGCAACGGTTTTTCGGAGCGCTTTTCGCCCGGCCGTTGACCAGCATGGCAGCGCAGTTTGATGCGTTCGCCAACGACATCGCAGTCGATATCCGCCGCATCGTTCCAGATGCCGACGCATGGCGCTGCGCCCCCCGTTCGGACTTTCGGAGAGAAAGATGAGATTGAAGACCACCAAGTTGCGCGATGCCATCAGGGTATCGCTCACGGTTGGCGCTGCCGCGCTGGCCTTGTCGGGAACTGTCATGGCACAGGAGCAGCCGTCGTTGGATGCCAAGAGCCTGGACACGGTCAATGTCACCGGCACGCGTATCAAGAGCCAGACAATGACCGCCTCCAGTCCGGTGGCAGAGATCAACAAGGAAGAATTCCAATACTCCGGCTCGACCAAGGTCGAAGATCTGATCAATCAGTATCCGCAACTCGCTGCCACCTTCGATAACTTCGCCAACAATGGGTCGGACGGCTATGCAACGGTCGATCTGCGTGGACTTGGCGCACAGCGCACGCTGACCTTGGTCAATGGCAGGCGCATTCCCAAGGGCATCGGCGAAAGCCCGGATATCAGCATCATTCCCGCATCATTGGTGCGCCGTGTGGACATCCTGACCGGCGGCGCCTCTGCGGTGTACGGCTCGGACGCCGTCGCCGGTGTGGTCAACTTCGTGCTGGACGACGAGTTCGAAGGCGTCAGTGTCGACATGGGCTACAACGCCTATCAGCACGACAACGGCAACAAGTTGATGCGTGGTCTGATGGATGATGCCGGTTACGATTATCCGACCGGAAACTCCGGTTTCGATGGCATCTCCCGCAACGTGGACCTGGCCATCGGCGGCAGCTTCGGCGAATCAGGGCACGCCACCGCATGGGCGACCTGGCGCGAGAACGATCCCTTGCTACAGGGGCAGCGCGATTACTCCGCGTGCGCGCTGAGCAACAGAGGCACCGCTTGCGGCGGCTCGGCTACTGCAGACCCGGCCAATTTCTATGTTGTCGCGCCGTCTGCGGGTGCGTTCTACGTGCAGCCTTCCGCAGGCGGCACCTGGTCGCAGGTGGCGTCTCCGAACCTCTACAACTTTGCGCCGGTGAATTACTACCAGCGCCCCGATACGCGCTATACCGCCGGCAGCAGCTTCAAGTACGAAGTGAACGAGCACTTCAAGCCCTACCTCGAAACGCTGTTCGTCAACCGCAAGAGTTCGACCCAGATTGCACCATCGGGTGCGTTCTTTACCGATCTCAATGTCAATTGCGGCACGTCGGTGCTTGGCAGTCTGTGTAACGACGTCGGCATCACCGATGACGAATTCACTGTGTACGTTGCCAAGCGCAACGTCGAAGGCGGCCCGCGTATCACCAATTCGGACAGCAACAGTTTCAGCATCACCAGCGGTGCGCAGGGCGATATCAACGACAACTGGTCCTACGACGCATCGTTTACCTACAACCGCAGCACCACCAAGTCCGAGAACATCAACGACTTCGTGACCACCCGCGTGCGCGATGCACTGCTGGGCTGCCAGCCCGGCTCGTTCGACGGCTGCGTGCCGTACAGCGTGTGGAACGATAGTGTCACCGCAGCCGAGGCAGAAGCACTGCAAGGTGTGGGTATCGTCAACTACGAAACCTCCATGCGCGTGTTCAACGCCTACGTCACCGGCAATTTCGGCTACAGCTTGCCGTGGGCTGGCGATAACCCGATCAGCGTGGTCGGTGGCGTGGAAACCCGTACCGAGACCTTCAAGCGGGTGGCTGACAGCAATATGCAGACCGGCAACTTCACCGGTCTGGGTGGTCCTACCTCCAACGTGTCCGGCGACATCAGCGTCAAGGAACTGTTCCTGGAAGGCGCGGTGCCATTGTTGGCGCAGGCAGGTAGCCTTGACCACCTCGACATGCAGCTTGGTTATCGTTACTCGGATTACGACATCTCCGGTGGCGTAAGTACCTACAAAGCCGGTCTGGGTGCGACATTCGTCGATGGCAAATACCACCTGCGTGCAGGTTGGAACCGTGCGATCCGCGCTCCAAACGTCACCGAGCTGTACAACGAAAATACGATAGGATTGTGGAGCGGTAGCGACCCTTGCGCCGGTGCCAATCCGGTATTTACCCAGGCCCAGTGCGCCAACACCGGCGTGACGGCGGCGCAGTACGGCCGCGTTGCAGCAAATCCGGCGGGTCAGTACAACGAAATCGGCGGCGGTAATGCGTCATTGCAGCCGGAAACGGCCAACACCTGGACCGTCGGTTTTGCTGCCAGCCCGATCAAGGGGCTTGATCTGAGCGTGGACTACTACGACATCAAGATCGACGATGCGATCCGTTCGATCGGTTCATCCAACATCCTGACCGCATGCGGTGTGACCGGTAACGCGGATATCTGCAGCCGCGTTCGCCGCAATGCCACGACAGGCGATCTGTTCCGCGGCAGCGATGCGGACATCTCCGGTCTGATCTTCAATTCCCAGGACAATTTCGGCTCATTGCACTTTCAGGGTATCGATCTGACTGCGTCGTATGCATGGAGTGTCGGCCCGGGCCGCCTGACCGCCTCGATGATGGGCAGCTATGCCCTCAAGCAGGAATACGAGCCGGTTCCGGGTGTGCAGGAAGTGACCTACGACTGTGCTGGCGTGGTCAACGTGGCGTGCAACAGTGCCGAGTGGCGGCATGTGCTGAGTACGCGCTACAACTTCGACCGCTACACCGTCAGTCTGCGTTGGCGCTATATCGGTGAACTGGACTACCAGAACACCGATGGCACAGCGGGGACCACCGACGTGCGCCTGGTCAACCAGGACAACAAGGTCTCGGCTTACAACTATTTCGACCTGTCCGGTTCGATGCAGTTGGGCGACTACGTCACCTGGACGCTGGGCGTCAACAATATCGCCGACAAGGAACCGCCGCTGGTAGGTGGCAGCTTGACCTACAACGGCAACTCGCTCGGTGGCTACGACCAGGCTGGTCGCTACTTCTTCACCAGTGTGGGTCTGCGTTTCTGAGTCGCTTCGTGACTGCGTAAAAAAGAACGGCGAGCCTTAGCTCGCCGTTCTTTTGTGTTGCTTGCGACATGCATCCGTCGATGACGCGCTCCTCTACGATCGCATGCGATCTGATCGCCGCTAGCAGCTCGGCTACGCGTTTGCTCGAAGTCGCAGCTGAAGTCAGCGTGTCACACCGCCGCCTCACGCAACAACGGCGACTCCCAGCCTGGGCGCGGCGCGAAACGCTCGCCGTAACGCGCATGCAGTGCCTGCAAACGTTCCAGCAGCGCGTCGGCACCGACACTGCGAATGTGCTGAATCGGGCCGCCACGGAACGGGGCAAAGCCGGTGCCGAAGATGACGCCGGCATCGAGCAGATCCGCATCGGCTACCACGCCGTCGTGCAGGCAGGCGACCGCTTCGTTGAGCAGTGGCAGGATCAAGCGGTCTTCCAGATCTGCCGGCACTGCGTAGCCGCTGGCGACCTCGGGTTTGACCGCGCGCCCGTTCTCCCACTTGTACAACCCCTGGCCGTCCTTCTTGCCGCGCTTGCCCGGCTCCACGGTGGCCAGCGCCGCAGGAATCGGCAGATGCAGGAAGGGGGCGAGTTCTGCGCCCACGCCGGCGGCAACATCCAGCCCGACCGTGTCGATCAGTTCGATCGGCCCCATCGGCATGCCGAACTTGACCGCGGTCTTGTCCAGCACAGGGCCCGGCACGCCTTCGGCATACGCGGTGGCTGCTTCGAGCAGATACGGAAACAGCACGCGATTGACCAGGAAGCCCGGCGTGCCGGCCACCGGCACCGGGAACTTGTCCAGCGCCTTGCAGAACGCGGCCAGGCGCGCGACGTTGGCCGGATCCAGCCCGTCGTGTTGCACGATTTCCACCAGCGGCATCATCGACACCGGATTGAAATAGTGCAGGCCGGCGAACTGCGCCGGACGCTGGATATGTCCACGCAACTCGGTCAACGGAATCGACGAGGTGTTGGTGGTCAGCAACGCATCGGGCTTGAGCTGTGGCTCGATGGATTGATACAGGTCGCGCTTGGCCTGCGGATTTTCGATGATCGCTTCGATCACCAGGTCCGCCTGCGCCACCCCCGCACCGGCCAGATCGCCACGCAGCCGCGCCGCCACCGCCGGCCGCTTGGCCTCGTCCTTCACACGCTTGGCGAACAACTCGCCGCCGCGCGTCAACGCGGTATCGATAAAGCGCTGCTCGCGATCCTGCAGCGTCACCTCGAAGCCCTTGTAGGCGGCCCAGGCCGCGATATCGCCCCCCATGACGCCGGCACCGATCACATGCACGTGGCGGATGGGAGCCAGCGTCGCAGCGCCAGCGTCCTTGCCGCCCAGCGCTTTCAAGCGCTCGGTGAGGAAGAAGATGCGGATCAGATTGCGTGCGGTCGGCGTGCTGGCGAGTTTCACCACCGCCTTGCGTTCGGCTGCCAGGCGCGCCTGGATGCCGCTGCCACCGGCGCGCTCCCACACGTTGATCAACGCATACGGCGCCGGGTAATGCTCCTTGCGCGCCTTGCGTGCGACCTGCTTGCGCATCTGTGGCGCCAGCAGCTTGCGTGCAAGCAAGGTATTGGTGGCCCACGCAGTGGCGCGTTGTTTGAACGGGCGTTTGGTGCCGGTGAGCGCCAGTGCGGCGGCGACATCCACCAGCACCGCAGGCGCGGCGACCTTGTCGATCAAGCCCATCGCGCGCGCTGCCTTGGCCGACACGGTGCGGCCGGTCAGCATCAGATCCATCGCCGCTGGCGCACCGATCAGACGCGGCAAGCGGGCGCTGCCGCCCCAGCCGGGGAAGATACCGAGCTTGGTTTCCGGCAGGCCGATACGCGTGCTGCCATCGTCGGAGGCCACCCGATAACGGCACGCCAGCGCGATCTCGGTCCCGCCGCCCATGCAGAAGCCATGGATCGCCGCGACGGTAGGGCAGGGCAGTTCGGCCAGCTTCTGAAACACGCTCTGGCCGCGCTGGATCGCATCGTTGACCGTGCCTTTGCGGTCGAACTCCTGGAATTCCTTCAAGTCGGCGCCGGCGATGAAGCCGTTGGCCTTGCCCGAGCGCAGCACCACGCCCTTGGGCGGGTCCAGTGCCAGTCGCTCAACCAGTGCGCCCAGTTCGAGCAGCACCTCCTGCGAAAACGCGTTGACCGGCGCACCTTGGCGATCAAGGCTGAGCACGACCACGCCGTCCTCGCGCAGGTCGGCCTGCCAATGGCTGAATCGGAGCCCGTCGAAACCTGGAAGCATGCGTCTGGCCGTCCGGAGATATAAGGAAAGATCGTTATCATCCAGAGGTTGTTTCCTTCACGTCAAATACCCATACCTGTCGACAAGGCGGCGTGCGCTTGGTGCGAGGCGTCGCCAGCGGCGCATCGGTGCCGCTACCCTGATGCGTGACGGTCGTACGGATCGGTATGAACTTTTCTTTTCAATGGCGGTCTCATTGCCCGACTTCGGTGGGCTGACAGGAGTGCGGCCCGACATGGCCGAAGTCGATACACCTCAGGAGCTGGACCTGGAACTGGTCCGGCGTGTGCAGCGCGGCGAAAGCGCAGCGTTCGATGTGCTGGTGCGCAAGTATCAGCACCGCATCGTTGCGTTGATCGGGCGCTACATCGCCGATTGGAGCGAATGTCAGGACGTGGCCCAGGATACGTTTGTGCGCGCCTACCGCGCGATCAACAATTTCCGTGGCGATTCGCAGTTCTATACATGGTTGCACCGCATTGCCGTGAACACTGCCAAGAACCATCTGGTTGCGCACAACCGCCGTCCGCCCACCGACGACATCGAGATCAGCGATGCCGAGCAATTCGATGGGGCGACCCGCTTGCGCGACACCGACACCCCGGAGCGCGAATTGATGCGACAGGAGCTGGAACAAACGGTGATGCGTGCGGTCCAAGCCTTGCCGGAAGAACTCCGGTCGGCCATCACCCTGCGCGAGGTGGACGGGCTGAGCTACGACGAAATCGCGCGAAAAATGGATTGCCCGATCGGAACGGTGCGCTCGCGCATCTTCCGGGCGCGCGAGGCCATCGACATCGAGCTACGGCCTCTGCTGGAGACCGAAAGCGCTACCCGTGAGCGACACCGCGTATGAGCCATACCCCTGCCATGTCCACCACAGACAAGTTCGAGCTTCGTTACCGCCAGCAGCTGTCCGCGCTGGTGGATGGCGAATTGAACGCTGACGAGTCGCGCTTTTTGTTGCGCCGTCTGGCCCACGACGACGAACTGGCCGGTTGCCACGAGCGCTGGCAGCTGTGCGGCGATGTGCTGCGCGGCGCCGCCAGCGCACCGGCACCGCTGGATTTTGCCGCGCGCGTGCGCAGCGCCATTGCCGAAGAGCCTGTTCCACACGCACAGCCATCCACACGTTCCGGGGCGCGCTGGCGTTGGGGCGGCGGCGCGGCGATTGCGGCGTCGGTCGCGGCGATCGCGCTGTTCATGGCGCGCGAGCGTTTGCCAGAGACGGCGCCGCCTGCTTCCGAGATGCCGGTGTTTGCCTCGGCCGCGCAGATGCCTGCCACTGCGCCGCTGCCTGCAGCACCGAAAGCGCCGGCGGCACCGGATCCGGCGGCACCCGACGAGGCTGTCGCGCTCGCTGCAGCGGTGCCTGCCGCGGCGCTGGCCTCTGCGCGCCGCGGTGCAGCCACGCGCAATCAACAGGTGGCGCGTAGTGCCGCTGCCCGCCAGCAGCAGACGCCGGCCCGCATGGTGGCCAGTGCGACGCCAGCACCGACTTCGCCGGCAGTGAGTCCGGCGGCGCCGTCGAACCCGTTCACGCATTCGGAGACGACGCTGCAAGCACGGCCCTGGCCGCGCGCGGCTCTGTCCGGTGCTGGCGACAGCCCGCTCAATGCCAGTTTCAGTCAAAGCCGTCAGGGTCCGGCGTTCTATCCGTTCGAGCCTGCGCCGCAAGCGATCGCCAGCCCGGCGCCGAGCCGGCCACTGCCGGTGCAACTGCCGCAAGACTGATCCCGTCGCCGACCTTCATCGGTTCGGCGGCCTCCCTTCCGTTATCGTGCCGGATCCCTGCAATGGCAGGGGTTTGGCCCCCTGTCGCCCTGCCATCGGAGGCAACCTGATGAACCATCGCATCCGCACCCAGATGTTCGGCCTGATCGCCATGACCCTGCCGTTGGCCGCCTGCGCGCAGCAGCCCGCGCCTGCGGCCAAGGACGCCGCACCGATTGCCGCCAACCGCAGCGCCACGCCGGCGCCGCAGCTGGTGGCCGGCTTGCCGGACTTCACCAATCTGGTCGAACAGGTCGGCCCGGGCGTGGTCAATATCGAAACCACCATCACCCGCAAGGACGCGATGGCGCGCCAGCGGCGCGGCGGGCCGGGCGGGCAGGATGGCGGCGCGATGCCGGGCGATGAGCAGATGCCGGAATTCTTCCGGCGCTTCTTTGGGCCGGATTTCCAGATGCCGGGCGGGCCGCGCCAGGGGCCGGGTGGCCCAGGGCAGGGCGATGACGATGGCGGCATTGCCGGCAAGTCGATGGGCTCGGGCTTCATCATTTCGGCCGACGGCTATGTGCTGACCAACCACCACGTGGTCGATGGCGCCAGCGAAGTCACCGTCAAGCTGACCGACCGCCGCGAGTTCAAGGCCAAGGTGGTCGGCAGCGACGAGCAGTTCGATGTGGCGCTGCTGAAGATCGAGGCCAAGGGCCTGCCGACCGTGCGCCTGGGCGATTCCAATTCGCTCAAGCCGGGCCAGTGGGTGGTGGCGATCGGCTCGCCGTTCGGGCTGGATCACTCGGTCACCGCCGGTATCGTCAGTGCGACTGGCCGCAGCAACCCGTATGCGGATCAGCGCTACGTGCCCTTCATCCAGACCGACGTGGCGATCAATCAGGGCAACTCCGGCGGCCCGCTGCTCAACACACGTGGCGAAGTGGTTGGCATCAATTCGCAGATCTTCTCCGCCTCGGGCGGCTACATGGGCATCAGCTTCGCGATCCCGATCGACCTGGCTTTCAGTGCCGCCGAACAGATCAAGGCCACCGGCCATGTGAGTCGCGGCATGCTGGGTGTGGCAGTCGGCCCGATCGACTCGCTCAAGGCGCAGGGCCTTAGCCTGCCTGACACGCGCGGCGCGCTGGTCAATGACATTCCCGCCGGCAGCCCGGCCGCCAAGGCCGGGATCGAAGTGGGCGATGTGATCACCGCCGTCAACGGCAAGCCGATCGAGGCGGCCAGCGATCTGCCGCCGATGATCGGGCTGATGGCGCCGGGCACCAAGGTCACGCTGGATGTCCTGCGCGACGGCAAGCCGCGCAAGGTGACGGTCACCCTGGCGACGCTGGACAACCCGGCCGGCAACGCTGCGCCGCGCACTGCTGCCGACGACAGCAAGCCCAGCGCACCGGCCAGTGTGGAATTGCTCGGGCTGCAGCTCGCCGATTTGACCGCCACCGAGCGGAGCCGTCTGGGTCTGGAAGCAGGCGAGGGCGTGCGCATCGCCTCGGTTACCGGCGCGGCAGCGCGCAGCACCCAGCCGCCGCTGTCGCCGGGCCTGATCATCGCGCGTGTCGGTCGCACCAAGGTCGGCAGCGTCGCCGACATCAATCGCGCGCTGGCCAACGTCAAGAAGGGCGATGTGGTCATGCTGCTGGTCACCGACGGCAAGGCGACCAGTTATGTGGCCTTGAAGGCTGGCGGCTGACGGAGGGAACGGAGAATCGGGAATGGCAAGAGCGGCTCCGCGAGGTGATAGCTCGCCTGGCTTTTCCGATTCCCCACTCCCGATTCCCGATTCTCGGCCCCGCGGGGCCGTGGCGTGCGATAATGCTGCGTTACCCTGACGACGGCACCGCCGGCGCCCACCTCAATGTCCTCTGATTCAATGCGGAATATCCGCAACTTCTCCATCATTGCCCACGTCGACCACGGGAAATCCACCCTGGCTGACCGGATCATCCAGCTATGCGGCGGCCTTCAGGCGCGCGAGATGGAGGCCCAGGTGCTCGACTCCAACCCGATCGAGCGCGAGCGCGGCATCACGATCAAGGCACAGTCGGTGTCCTTGCCCTACACGGCAAAGGACGGGCAGGTCTACCAGCTGAACTTCATCGACACCCCCGGGCATGTCGACTTCTCTTATGAAGTCAGCCGCTCGCTGGCTGCGTGCGAAGGCGCGCTGCTGGTGGTGGACGCCGCCCAGGGCGTGGAAGCGCAGTCGGTCGCCAACTGCTACACGGCCGTCGAGCAGGGCCTGGAAGTGGTGCCGGTGCTCAACAAGATCGACCTGCCCACCGCCGACATCGAGCGTGCCAAGGCCGAGATCGAAGCGGTGATCGGGATCGATGCAGAAGACGCGGTGGCGGTCAGCGCCAAGACCGGCTTCAATGTCGATCTGGTGCTGGAAGCGATCGTGCAGCGCATTCCGCCGCCCAAGCCGCGCGACACCGACAAGCTGCAGGCGCTGATCATCGATTCCTGGTTCGACAACTACCTGGGCGTGGTCTCGCTGGTGCGCGTGATGCAGGGCGAGATCAAGCCGGGCAGCAAGATCCTGGTGATGTCCACCGGCCGCACCCATCTGGTCGACAAGGTCGGCGTGTTCACGCCCAAGCGCAAGGAATTGCCCGCATTGGGCGCCGGCGAAGTGGGCTGGATCAATGCCTCGATCAAGGACGTGCATGGCGCGCCGGTCGGCGACACCCTGACCCTGGCCGCCGACCCGGCGCCGCATGCGCTGCCCGGTTTCCAGGAAATGCAGCCGCGCGTGTTCGCCGGCCTCTTTCCGGTCGATGCCGAGGATTATCCGGACCTGCGCGAAGCGCTGGACAAGCTGCGTCTGAACGATGCTGCCCTGCGCTTCGAGCCGGAAAGTTCCGAGGCGATGGGCTTCGGCTTCCGCTGCGGCTTCCTGGGCATGCTGCACATGGAAATCGTGCAGGAGCGTCTGGAGCGCGAGTACAACCTCAATCTGATCTCGACCGCGCCAACCGTGGTCTATGAAGTGCTCAAGACCGACGGCAGCGTGATCCC
The DNA here is from genome assembly GCF_001423495.1 of Xanthomonas sp. Leaf131. Classification (GTDB taxonomy): domain Bacteria; phylum Pseudomonadota; class Gammaproteobacteria; order Xanthomonadales; family Xanthomonadaceae; genus Xanthomonas. The sequence continues at coordinate 31,952 of NZ_LMOG01000003.1, forward strand.
GATGGACAACCCGTCCAAGCTGCCGCCGTTGAACCATGTGGAAGAGATCCGCGAGCCGATCATTCGCGCCAACATCCTCACCCCGCCCGATTACGTCGGCAACATCATCACCTTGTGCGAAGAAAAGCGCGGCAGCCAGATCGGCATCAATTACCTGGGCAGCCAGGTGCAGATCAGCTACGAGTTGCCGATGGCCGAAGTGGTGCTGGATTTCTTCGACAAGCTCAAGTCGGTCTCGCGCGGTTACGCCTCGCTGGATTATCACTTCCTGCGTTTCGATGCCGGCCCGTTCGTGCGTGTGGACACGCTGATCAATGGCGACAAGGTCGATGCGCTGAGCATCATCGTGCACCGTAGCTACGCCGATCGGCGTGGCCGCGAGCTGTGCGAAAAGATGAAGGAATTGATCCCCCGGCAGATGTTCGACGTGGCGATTCAAGCCGCCGTCGGCGCGCAAATCATCTCGCGCTCCACGGTCAAGGCGATGCGCAAGAACGTGTTGGCCAAGTGCTATGGTGGCGACGTTTCGCGCAAGAAAAAGCTGCTGGAAAAGCAGAAAGAAGGCAAAAAGCGCATGAAGCAGGTCGGCCGCGTGGAGATTCCGCAGGAGGCCTTCCTGGCTGTCCTGCAGATGGATAAGTAGCTGGGAATGGTAAATCGGGAATCGGGAATCGTAAGGGCGCAAGCGCTCCTGCTGTTCCGATTCCCCATTCCCGATTCTCGATTCCCTTTCCGAAAGGAACATCAATGAAATGGTTTGAAATCGCCCTGGTTGTGTTGACGCTGGGCACCGGCTTCATCTGGCTGCTGGACAAGCTGTTCCTGGCCAAGCGCCGCGCTGCGCGTGCCGGGCTGCTGGACAGCGAGCCGGCGATCATCGACTACTCGCGCGCGTTCTTCCCGGTGCTGGCGGTGGTGCTGATTCTGCGCAGCTTCGTGGCCGAGCCGTACAAGATTCCGTCCAGTTCGATGATGCCCAATCTGCTGATCGGCGATTTCATCCTGGTCAACAAGTTTGCTTACGGCTTCCGTCTGCCGATCACCAATACCAAGTTCATTCCCACCGGCGAGCCCAAGCGTGGCGATGTGGTGGTGTTCAAGCCGCCGCATGCGCCCGACCAGAACTGGATCAAGCGCGTGGTGGGTTTGCCCGGCGACAAGATCGGTTTCCACGGCGATACGCTGTACATCAACGGCAAGCCGATGCGTTACACGGTCAAGGGCGAGTACATCGGCAAGGGCAAGGGCGCCGAGATGACCGGCACCACGCTGCTGGTCGAGGACCTGCCGGGCCGCACGCACACCGTGCTGGAATGGGTCGATCGCAACATGCCGGCCGGGCAGGGCGACTGGACCGTGCCGGCCGCCAGCTATTTCGTGATGGGGGATAATCGCGACAATAGCGAAGACAGCCGCTTCTGGACCCAGACGCACTTTCTGCCGGAGGCCAATCTGCGCGGCAAGGCGTTCCTGATCTGGCTCAATTGTGAAGGGTGGTTCTGCAAGGGGAGTTTCGATCCGTCGCGGATCGGGACCGGAATTCAGTAATGCACGCGGGGCGTGCCTGGGGACACACAATGAAGCGCAAGCAAAGCGGTATGACGTTGACGTCGTTCGTGGTGGTGCTGGCGGTAGTGGGGTTTGGCCTGTATATCGGCATGAAGCTGTTTCCGATGTATCAGGAATATTATTCCGTGCGCACAGCGATGAAGGGGCTGGCCAAAGAGCCCGGCGCCGGCGAGATGGATCCGTCCAAGTTGCAGGATCTGTTCTTCCGTCGGCTGTACATCAATTACTCGGAAAACGTCAAAAAAGAAGACGTCAAGTTCGAGCGCGTCGAGGGCGGCTGGCGCATGAAGGTCAACTATGAAGTGCGCCGCGAATTGATCGGCAACTTGGACATTGTCGGCAAATTCGATACGTCGCAGGACATGACCGGACGTGGTGGGCAATAGAACCTTCCAACGCGGCGATCCGATCGGGCATACATTCGCCGATCCGGCTCTGCTCGCCCAGGCGCTGCGACATCGCAGCGCCGGGACCCCGCACAACGAGCGACTGGAATTCCTGGGCGACGGCATCGTCAATCTGCTGATCGCCGAGGCGCTGTATCAGCGCTGGCCCAAGGCCGACGAAGGCGCATTGACCCGCGCGCGCGCCGAACTCGTACGCGAAGGGGCGCTGGCCGTCATCGGCCGCACGCTGAATCTGGGCGAGCGGCTGACGCTCGGTCCGGGCGAGCTGAAATCCGGTGGCCACCGGCGCGATTCGATCCTGGCCGATGCGGTCGAAGCGATCGTCGCGGCGATCTATCTGGACTGCGGCTTCGAGCGTTGCCGAGCGGTGGTGCTGCCCTGGTTCGAGCCCTCGTTGGCCGCACTGCCGGTGGGCAAGGCGGAAAAAGATCCCAAGACCCGGCTGCAGGAATGGCTGCAGGCGCGGCAACTTCCGTTGCCCAATTACGCGTTGATCAGCGAGAGCGGCGACGAACATGCCAAGCAGTTCCATGTCGCCTGCATTCTCGAGCAGCCCGTTGCCAGCGCGCAGGGCCAGGGCACCTCGCGCCGTCTCGCCGAGCAACAGGCGGCCACTCTTGTCATCGCACAACTGGATTCAAACACGTGAGCGAAACCTCTTCCCCCCACCGTAGCGGCAGCGTTGCCGTGATCGGCCGTCCCAACGTTGGCAAGTCCACCCTGACCAATGCGCTGGTCGGTGCGAAGGTCAGCATCGTGTCCAACCGGCCGCAGACCACGCGGCATCGCCTGCTGGGCATTGCCACCTTCCCCGAGGGGCAGCTGGCGCTGGTCGACACGCCCGGCTTGCATCGCGAGCAGAAGCGCGCCATGAACCGGGTGATGAATCGTGCCGCGCGCGGCTCGTTGGAAGGCGTGGATGCCGCAGTGCTGGTGATCGAAGCCGGCCGGTGGGACGAAGAAGATACGCTGGCCTTCAAGGTCCTGAGTGATTCCAAGGTGCCGGTGGTGCTGGTTGTCAACAAGGTCGACCGGCTCAAGGACAAGACGGCGCTGTTCCCGTTTCTGGCGCAGGTCAGCGAAGGCCGCACCTTCGCTGCAGTGCATCCGGTGTCGGCGCTCAAGCGCAAGGGTCTGGAAGCGCTGGTCGGCGATCTGCTCAAACTGGTGCCCGAGGCCGAGGCGATGTTCGGCGAAGACGAGATCACCGACCGCAGCCAGCGCTTTCTGGCCGGCGAACTGGTGCGCGAGCAGTTGATGCGCCAGCTCGGCGAAGAACTGCCGTATGCCACCACCGTGGAGATCGAGCGCTTCGCCGAAGACGGCGCATTGCTGCGCATCGGTGCGGTGATCTGGGTCGAGCGCGAAGGCCAGAAGGCGATCGTGATCGGCAAGGGCGGCACCCGCCTGAAGGAAATCGGTGGCAAGGCGCGCTTGCAGATGGAGCGGCTGTTCGGCGCCAAGGTCTTCCTGGAAACCTGGGTGCGCGTGCGCGAAGGCTGGTCGGACGACGAGGCCGCGTTGAAGGCGTTCGGGTACGAGTAAGGCTGGGACCCGGTCCCGCTTGCCGCCATGCTGATCGACAACGAACGCGGCTTTGTCCTGCATGTACGGCCCTGGCGCGAGACCAGCCTGCTGGTGGAAGTGCTCACCGAGCAGCAGGGGCGAGTCGGGTTGCTGGCGCGTGGAGTGCACGCGCCGCGCAAGCAGGCTTTGCGTGCCGCATTGCAGCCCTTCCAACTGATCCAGTTCACGGCGATGCAGCGCGGCGAGCTTGCGCAACTCCGCCAGGCCGAGGCCTTGGACACTGCGCCGCGTCTGACCGGCGAGACCATGTTGGCCGGCTTCTACATCAGCGAGTTGCTGCTGCGGCTGGCCCCACGCAACGATCCGGTGCCCGAGCTGTTCGATTGCTATGCGCGGGCGCGGGCGCATCTGGCTTCCAACCTGCCATTGGCCTGGGGGCTGCGCCAGTTCGAGCGCGATGTACTCGATGGGCTCGGGTTTGCCTTCGATCTGCAACACGACAACGACGGCCAGCCGATCGATCCGGCAGCGCGTTACCGCCTCGATCCGCAGGAAGGCGCATTGCGCGTGTTGAGCGAGCGGCTGGCGCAGGACCGGCGTGAGACCGTGACCGGCGCGGCGCTATTGGCGCTGGGCGAAGACGTCATGCCGGCGGCCGACGACATGCCGGGGTTGCGCCGCAGCATGCGTGGCGTGCTGCTGCATCACCTGGGCGGACGCGGTCTGAAATCTTGGGAAATGCTTGAGGATCTGGCGCGTCGTCGCTGAGCGGCAAGGCGAGCACGTGCTACGCGGCCGGACACGCCCTGTAATCGAGCCGCGTACGCACTCTCTCAATGCCGGGTCCTAGCCTGAGCGCAACGCCGCGAAGCGACAGGCGCTCAGCTCAGTGCAACAACGCTGCCACCGCCGCATGAAACTGCGTCTGCGCCGTGCTCGATTGCGGGTCGCCGCGCAGTAAACGCACCGCACCGGCAAGCCGCGCTGCGCCGACGAAGCCGCAACTGGCCTGCAGCCGGTGCAGATGGTTGCGCAGTGCCAGCTCGTCGCTGATCTGCAGCGCCGAAGCCACCGCGTCGCGCGTGCCGGGCAACTCGGCCAGGAATAATTCGCGCAGCGCGTTCAGGTGATGCTGCTGGCCGTTGAGCGCGCTGAGTGCGGCCGCTTCGTCCCAATCGCTGGCGGCGATGTCGACCACGCCGACCGGTGCCACGCTGTAGCGGCCACGCGCCAGTCCGCGACGCACCGCCTGCAGCAGGCGTTCGGAACTCAGCGGCTTGACCAGCATTTCCAGAAACCCATCGGACTGCAGGCTGCGTTGCATGGTCATCGTGCCGTCGGCGGTGTGGGCGAGTGCGGGAACGTCGGGATGCAACAGACGCAGTGCGCGCAGCAGGTCGCTGCCGGTGCCATCGGGGAGATTGACGTCGATCAGCCAGAGATCGTGACGACGTTCGCGGGCGCGGTCGAGCGCCGAAGACAGCGAATCGGCGCAATCCACCTGGGCGGGGAGGTCTTCAAGGACAGCCTGTAGAAACCCGCGGCTGATCGGGTCGTCTTCCACCAGCAAGAGCCGTGGACGGGGTTCCTGACGTGTCGCCATATTCATGCTGCCTCCTTGTCAGCGATGCCGCGTCGTGACCGCCGCGCGCAGGCGAAGTTTGCCTGTGTTTGCGGGGCGCGACAATTGGCCAATCGCTTCAAGCGGCCTGCATCGATCGCATCTGCGACAATACGCACCCTTTTTGCCCGCAGCTTGTCGCCACGTGGCCAGAACCCGAAACCGTTTCGACCGTACCCCGTTCCAGACCGCCATCATCGACCTCAGTCACGACGGCCGCGGTGTTGCGCGCCGCGAGGGCGAGGGCGGCAAGGTCACCTTCATCAGCGGTGCCCTACCCGGTGAACTGGTGCGCGCCGAACCCACCGCGCGCAACCGGCATTTCGATGAGGCCAAGACGGTGGAAGTCCTGGAAGCTTCGCCGCAGCGGGCGACGCCGCGCTGCCCGCATTTCGGCGTTTGCGCCGGCTGCGTGCTGCAGCATCTGGAGGAGTCGCAGCAGATCGTGGCCAAGCAGCGCGTGCTGATGGATAACCTGGAGCGCATCGGGCATGTCACCCCGCAGGCGATCCTTCCGGCCTTGGTGGGCGACAACTGGGGCTACCGTCGCAAGGGTCGCTTTTCGGTGCGGCGGGTGGAGAAGAAGGACAAGACGCTGGTGGGTTTCCGCGAGCTCGACCCGCGCTTCGTGGCCGATCTGTCGGTCTGCTACACGGTGATTCCGCAGATCGGCGAGAAGATTCCATTGCTGGCCGCGCTGATCGAAGGCCTGGACGGCAAGCGCGACATCCCGCAGATCGAATTCATTGCCGGCGACGACGCGGTGGTGCTGACCTTCCGCCACATGCAGCCATTCAGCGAGCGTGATCTGCAGGCGCTGACGGAATTTGCGCAGGCGCACGGTTTTGCGATCTTTCTACAACCGGGCGGCGTGGAGAGCGTGCATCCGTTGTGGCCGCAAGAGGTGCCGCTGTCGTTCCGCTTGCCGCAGTGGGATGTGGAACTGGCGTTCCGGCCGCTGGACTTTATCCAGGTCAACGCCTCGCTCAATCAGAAAATGATTGCGCATGCACTGGCGTTACTCGACGCCAAGCCGGACGACCGCGTGCTGGATCTGTTCTGCGGACTGGGCAATTTCACCCTGCCGTTGGCGCGCGGCGTGCGCGAAGTGGTCGGCGTGGAAGGCGATGCCGGGCTGGTGGCGCGTGCGCGCGAGAATGCGCAGCGCAATGGGCTGGAGAATGCGCAGTTTTATGCGGCCGACCTGACCCAGGATCAGCGCCACACCGCGTGGATGCGGCAGGGCTTCGACAAGCTGCTGCTGGATCCGCCACGGTCGGGCGCGCTGGAAGTATTGCAGCAGCTGCCGCTGAAAAAGTTCGAGCGCATCGTGTATGTGAGCTGCCACCCCGGTTCGCTGGCGCGCGACGCCGGCTATCTGGTCAACGAGCAGGGCTTCACGCTCAAGTCCGCTGGCGCGATGGACATGTTTCCGCATACCGCGCATGTGGAAAGCATCGCGGTGTTTGAACGGGGTTAGGCCTTTATCGTCCGGGCGTCGGTTACCCGTCGCCCGGATGGGGTGAGCTTAGTTTTTCTTTTCGACGGCGTTCTGCCACTGCCCGTCGACCAGCGCGAAGGCCATCGGCCGCGTGCCGCGTTTGCCTTCGGCTTCAACGATGACATCGCACTCGACCACTGGCGCCTCACTGCCGAGCTCGCAGCGCTCGACACCGGAGACCTGCGCCGTACGCGCGGCGTCTTGAATGCGCGTGCGCATCGCCGCGTCATTTTCCTGCGCAAGCATCAGGCTGATGGCTTCGCGCAGGAGCACCTGCACGCGATCCTGCGGCGGTACCGGCGCGGCGACTTCCATTTCCTTCTCGCTGTGCTGCAAAACCCACGCGTTATCTTTCGAGACAAACCGCAGCGTCATGTGTCTTTCGCTGGGCCCGGCCTGGCCGGTGACGATGCAATCGAGCGTCTCCGGTTTGGCATCGACAGCCGGCAGGCAGCCGGTCAACGCGGTCAAGCGCGGATGAAAGATGGCGGACATGAGCGCGTTGCCCTGCTCCTGCGTGTTGGCTGCCATGTCATCGGCGATGGCCGCATCCAGTGCCTGTTGGGCCTGGGCCAGCGAAACCGTGGCTGCAGCAGTGCCGGCTGTGGCGGTTGAGGACAACAGCGCGGCAGTGAGCACGGCAATGTGCATGGTGGAGTATCGACGGCCTGTCATGGCGTTCTGTCCTTGAATGAGAGGGGGCGGAGTGTAGAGGTGGCGAGGCTGCGTCGGCCAGGCATTTTTCTGCAGGTCCCGCCATACTTGTGGACATGGGCATTGAAATCGAACGCAAATTTCTCGTGACCGGCGACGGTTGGCGCAGCGCCGCGCATGCGGTGATCCCGATGGCGCAGGGCTATATCAACGACCAGGCGGCGATGCGCAGTGGTGCGCAAAACGCGTCGGTGCGCGTGCGCATCCAGGGCGAGAGCGCATTTCTCAACCTGAAGTCGCGTGAGGTGGGGCATACGCGGCAGGAGTTCGACTACCCGATTCCGGTGCTTGATGCGCGCGCGCTGCTGGCGCTGTGCGTGGGCGGTCTGATCGACAAGCGCCGGCATCTGGTCGAGTACCAGGGCCATGTGTGGGAAGTGGACGAATTCCTCGGCGACAACACCGGGCTGGTGGTGGCCGAGATCGAACTCGGGAGTGCCGATGAGGCGTTCGCCAAGCCCGCATGGGTCGGCGCGGAAGTCACCGACGATGTGCGCTATTACAACCTGGCGCTGGCCTCGCACCCGTTCTCGCAGTGGGTGGAAGGCCAGGAGTCGGGATCGGGCATTCGGGATTCGTAAAAGCAGGATGATGCGTCGGACTTGGGCTTATGCTTTGCAAATCCCAAATCCCAAATCCCCACGAACGAATCCCCGCTCATGCGCATCGATATCTGGTCTGACGTGGTCTGTCCCTGGTGCTGGATCGGCAAGCGCCGTTTCGAGCAGGCGGTGGTCTCGCTTGGCGCGCAGGCACCTGCGCTGGACATCCATTACCACGCGTTTCAGCTGGACCCTGACGCCGGCCTGGAACCGACGCCGTTGCGCGATGCGCTGGCGCAAAAATTTGGCGGTGCCGCGCGCGTGGAGCAGATGCTCGCGCAGACGCAGGCCACTGCGCGGGCCGAAGGCTTGCCATTCGATTTCGGGCGTGACCAGGTGCAGGTCAGCACGCTGCGCGCGCATCGGCTGATCTGGCTGGCGAGCCACGAGGGCAATGTCGAGGCGGTGATCGAAGCGCTGTTTCATGCGCATTTTGCCGAAGGCCAAAACGTCGGCGCGACCGAAACGCTGGTGTCTGCCGGGGCCGTTGGTGGTCTTGATGAGGCGCGCGTGCGCGCACTGCTGGACTCCGACGAAGGCAGCGTTGCCGTCCAGGCGCAATTGGCGCAAGCCACCGCACTGGGAATCCGTGCGGTGCCTAGCTTCGTGATCGATGGACGCAGCCTGATTCAGGGCGCGCAGCCGCCGGAGAGCTTTGCGCAAGCGTTGTTGCAGCTGGCGGCCGAATCGGCGCCAATCGGCGGTCCCGATGCCTGCGGGCCGGATGGCTGCGCGGTGTGAACTGCCCGTGGCGTCTTGCAACTCCCGGCAGCTGACGATATGAGACCGCCCGCCCGCCCGAAGACGGTTGCGGTGATCGGCGCGGGTTTGGCCGGGCTTGCCTGCGCGCAACGGCTGCAGGCGGCGGGATGGGCCGTGACGCTGTTCGAACAGGGCGATGTGCCCGGTGGACGCATGCGCAGCTGCGTAGGCGATGGCTGGCAGTGCGACCACGGCGCGCAGTATTTCACCGCACGCGATCCGGCGTTTGCAGCAGTGGTGGACGAATGGATTGCCACCGGCGTCGCTGCGACCTGGCCTGTACGCGTCGCCAGTTGGGATGGCACCGAGTTCCGTGCTTCGCAGAGCGGGTTGACGCGCTTTGTCGGGGTGCCGGACATGACCGCACCGGCGCGTGCGCTTGCGGCGGGCTTAGAGGTTCAATTGCTGACCGCTGTGCGGGCGTTACAGCGCAATCTCGATACATGGCAGCTTGCAGTGTCGGGAGACGATCCGACACGCACCTTCGACACGGTGTTGCTGGCGGTGCAGGCACCGGTTGCAGTTGCCTTACTGGCCGATAGCGCGCCCATGCTTGCAGAGATTGCCGCCGACGCACGCATGCAGCCGGCCTGGGCAGTAGTGTTGCATTTCGACACACCGGTCGACCCTGGTTACGACGCCTTGTTCGTCAACGTCGGTCCATTGCGTTGGGTGGCGCGCAACTCCAGCAAGCCTGGACGAGATGGCGCCGAAACCTGGCTGCTGCATGCCGGTGCCGATTGGAGCCAAGCGCATCTTGATGCAACACCTGACGCGGTGATCGCGCGCGTGTTGCCAACGTTGGCTGCGCTTGGTTTGCCATTACCGCATTCCTGCGATGCCTATCGCTGGACTGCGGCCAGCACCGATCCGCCCTTGCAGATCGGCTGTGCCTGGGATCGGCGATTGAGCATCGGCCTGTGCGGCGACTGGTTGGCCGGCGGCAAGGTCGAAGGTGCCTGGCAAAGTGGTGTGGCATTGGCGGAGCGTGTGCGTGCCGGCGATGCCGCGTGGAGCGGCCACGATTGACGCTGTGGCAGGCGCAGCCGGCCTCACCCCACAGGCATCCGCACACACGCTGCGTCTGATCCTGGGCGATCAACTCAATTCGCAGCACAGCTGGTTCGATGCGACCGATGCGGGCGTGGTCTACGTGTTGATGGAAGTGCGCGAAGAAACCGATTATGTGCTGCATCACGCGCAGAAGATCCTGGCGATCTTCGCGGCGATGCGCGCGTTCGCCGCGCGCTTGCGGCAGGCCGGTCACCGGGTGCGTTACGTGGCCATCGACAACTCCAGCAATCGGCACTCGATTCCCGCCAATCTGGACGCGCTGATGGCGCATTACCGCGCCAGCCACTTGGAGTATCAGGCGCCGGACGAATGGCGGTTGGATGAAGCGCTGCAACACTGGTGCGCACTGCAGCCGTTTGCCACGGACAGGTTCGATAGCGAGCATTTTCTGACCGAACGCAATGAGGTGGCCGGGTGTTTTCAAGCTGGCAGCCAATGGCGTATGGAAGTGTTCTATCGAAAGATGCGCCGTCGCCATCGAATCTTGCTCGATGCATCCGGCGAGCCGGAAGGTGGGCGCTGGAATTTCGATCACGACAATCGCGCACCGTGGCCGGGCGACCCGCCGCCGCCGCAGGAATGGCGGGCAGCGCACGATCATCGCGCGTTATGGCGCTGCATCGAAGCGGCTGGCGTGCGCAGCTTCGGCGCGCCGAACGCCGACGCGCTGCCATGGCCGCTGGACCGTGACGAAGCGCTGCAGCACCTGGAGGCCTTCATCACGCATGCGTTGCCGGATTTCGGTCGCTACGAAGATGCGATGAGCACGCGCAGCCCGCGCCTGTTCCATTCGCTGCTGTCGTTCGCGCTCAACATCAAGCTGCTGCATCCGCGCGAGGTGATCGCGCGCGCCGAGGCGGCATGGCATGACGGACATGCGCCGCTGGCATCGGTGGAAGGCTTTATTCGCCAGATTCTGGGCTGGCGCGAATATGTGCGTGGGGTGTATTGGTCGCAGATGCCCGGCTATGCGCAGTCCAATCGGCTCGATCAGCATACGCCGCTGCCGCACTGGTTCTGGGACGGGCAGATCGGCATGCGCTGCCTGGCCGATGCCATCGGCAATTCGCTGGCCAACGCGCATGCGCACCATATTCAGCGGCTGATGGTGATCGGCAATTTCGCGCTGCTGGCGGGGCTGAAGCCGCAGGCGTTGCATCGCTGGTACCTGGGCGTCTACGTCGATGCGTTCGAGTGGGTGGAGCTGCCCAATACGGTAGGCATGAGTCAGTTCGCCGATGGCGGCCTGCTCGGCAGTAAGCCGTATATCAGCGGCGCGGCCTATATCGATCGCATGAGCGATTACTGCGGCGGCTGCAAGTACCAGCGCAAGGCGCGGGTCGGCGTGCAGGCCTGCCCTTACAACGCGTTGTATTGGGATTTCCTGGCGCGGCAGCGCACGCTGCTGGGTGCCAACGAGCGGCTGGCGATGCCATATCGGCAACTCGACGACATGGCGCCGGAGGTGCTGGCCCAGGTGCAGGCGCAGGCTGCGCACTGGCGGGCGAATCTGGAGGTGCTCTGATGTGCTCTGATGTGCGCTGGATCCGGGCGATTTGAATGACGTCCCGAGTGGCCTGAGTACGGCTTACTCCGCAGGGGCAGGGCGGCTGCGGGCCTTGCGCGAAACCGGCAAGCCGATGGCGATGCGTGCAGAACATCGCCTGCGGAAACCAAGCGCATAGACGCACCGTTCAGGCACCTGCCTGAATACGCAATCTGACGCTGCAACGCGCATCTGCGACAATGCCGCGCTGCGCCAACGTGGCGCCTGGCCCGGGAGTCCCCCCAACATGCTTCTGATCGGCGTTGCCGGTACCGAACTCAGTGCACAGGAGCGCGACTGGCTGCAGCACGACGCAGTCGCCGGCGTGGTGCTGTTCAAGCGCAACTTCGCCTCGCGCACGCAAGTGGCCGAGCTGTCCGCCTCCATCCGTGCCGCCGCACCACGCCCGGTGCTGATCTGTGTGGACCAGGAAGGCGGGCGCGTGCAGCGGTTTCGCGAAGGATTCAGCGCCCTGGCGCCGCTGCAGAGCTTCGGCGCGCAGTATGCGCAGGACCCCGAGGCCGCCCTTGCCGCCGCGCGCGCGCATGCGCAGCTGATGGCCAGCGAAGTACGCGCCAGCGGCGTGGATCTGAGCTTTGCGCCGGTGGTGGATCTGGGCCGTGGCAACCGCGCCATCGGCGATCGCGCCTTCAGCGACGACCCACAGATCGTGGCCAGCTTCACCCGCGCCTATGTGCGGGCGCTGCACGGCGCCGGCATGGCCGCCACGCTCAAGCATTTCCCCGGCCATGGCACCGTGCTGGAAGACACCCATGTCGATCACGCCAGCGACCCGCGGCCGCTGGAGGTTCTGCTGGCCGAGGACCTGGTGCCATTCGTGGCCGGCATCGAAGCCGGCGCCGACGCGGTGATGATGGCGCACGTGGTCTACCCGCAGGTCGCACCGGAACCGGCCGGTTATTCGTCGCGCTGGATCGAGCAGATCCTGCGCGGGCAACTGGGCTTCCGCGGCGTGGTGTTCTCCGACGACATCGGCATGGCTGCCTCGTTCAGCGCCGGTGGCGTGGCGGGCCGGGTGCATGCGCACCTGGATGCCGGCTGCGACGTGGTGCTGGTCTGCCATCCGGAACTGGTCGATGCATCGCTGCAGGCCGTGCAAGGCCGTAGCCTCAATACCGCAGCACTGATCGGCCTGATCGGCCGCGGCGCGCTGGGCTGGGATGGCCTGCTCGCCGGCTCCGACGCCTCATTCACCACTTCTCCTTCCGCCCCTTTCGGAACAATTGCCTGATGTCCACGCTCACCATTTCCCAGGCCCTGGCCCAAGCCGATCTGCTGGTCGACCGCCCCGCCATCGACGCGGCCGTCGGCACCATTGCCGATGCGATCGCGCGCGACTATGCCGGCGAAGTGCCGGTGTATCTCACTATCATGCACGGCGCGCTGCCGTTCTCCGGCCAGCTCGCGCTGGAGCTGGGCGCACGCGGCCAGGACCTGCAGTTCGATTACCTGCATGCCACCCGTTATCGCGGCGAAACCACCGGCGGCGAGCTGGTCTGGAAGCACCGCCCGGCCACCGCGTTGTTCGGCCGCCGGGTGATTCTGGTCGACGACATTCTCGATGAGGGTTACACGCTGCAGGGCGTGCGCCAGTGGTGCCTGGAGCAGGGCGCTACCGACGTGCGTGTGGCGGTGTTGACCGTCAAGCGTCACGACCGCTGCGTGCCTGGCGTCGCTGCCGATTATGTGGGCGTGGAAGTAGCCGACCGCTACGTGTTCGGCTTCGGCATGGACGTCAACGAGCAGCTGCGCGGCATTCCCGCCATCTATGCGATGAAGCAGTAACTCCCGCAGTGTGCCCGCATCGCTGCGGGCAGTCCGTCGCGCACGCGTGCGCGCGCCGTCATGTCTTTTTGTAGCAGAGGTCGGTTGTGTCCCCCAATTCCATCGCATTGGCCGTCATTGGCGGCACTGGTGTCTACAAGCTCGCGCAGCTGGACGAGGTACAGACGCACCAGATCGAAACGCCGTATGGCGCGCCCTCCGGGCCGATTCGCGTCGGCATGTTGCTGGGCCACCGCGTGGCGTTTCTGGCGCGCCATGGCGAGGGCCATTCGCTGCCGCCGCACAAGGTGAATTACCGCGCAAACATCGCTGCGCTGCAGCAAATCGGCGCCTCGCGGGTGTTGGCGCTCAACACCGTGGGCGGTATCACCGAGCGCTTCGGTCCACGCGTGCTGGCCTGCCCGGATCAATTGATCGATTACACCTGGGGACGTGTCTCCACGTTCTGCGAAGAGCCCGGCAGCGAGGTGCAGCACGTGGATTTCGGCCATCCGTATTCGCCGATGTTTCGCAGCAAAGTCATCGCTGCCGCCAAAGTGACGGGTGTCACGCTGGTTGCCGACGGATGTTACGGAACCACGCAAGGACCACGACTGGAAACGATTGCAGAGATCGCCCGCATGCGTCGCGACGGCTGCGATCTGGTCGGCATGACCGGCATGCCCGAAGCGGGGCTAGCACGCGAAAAAGGCCTGGAATATGCGTGTTTGGCGATCGTGGCGAACTGGGCGGCCGGCTGCGGCGATGCGCAGGAAATCACCATGGCCGAGGTGTTGAGCAACGTCGATGCGGCCTCGTCGGGATTGCCAGAGCTGATTGGCGAACTTGCACGCGGGTGATTGTCATCGGGGCATAAGCTTTGCATACTCGGCGCGTACGCATCGCCGTACACCACCCATTAATTATTGCAAAGGTCTCGCATCACCATGCCGAACGGTACCGTCAAGTGGTTCAACGACGCCAAGGGATTTGGCTTCATCTCACCGGAGGACGGCAGCGCCGATGTCTTCGCGCACTTCTCTGCGATCAACTCCAAGGGCTTTCGCAGCCTGCAGGAAGGCCAGCGCGTCAGTTATGACGTGACCCAGGGCCCCAAGGGTGCCCAGGCTTCGAACATCACGCCGGTCGAGTAATCTGACGCGACTGTGCGGTTGAAGAACCCCGCCACGGCGGGGTTTTTTTTGCACCGGTCCATGCGGGATCGGTGAAGATCAAAGAGCAGGGACGATGCAACGAGCATTACGGATTGCGGTAGTGGGCTACGGCACGGCGGGGCAGGCACTGGCCGTGCTGCTGGGTGCCGATGGACATCGACTGGACGTCTTCGAGCGCGCTGCTGCGCCTGGGCCGGTGGGTGCAGGATTTCTGTTGCAGCCCAGCGGCCTGCAGGTGTTGTGGAACATGGGATTGTTGCCGCAGGCGCTTGCGCATGGCGCGCCGGTGCGGCGGCTGTATGGCGAGACGCCGTGCGGGCGCGCGGTGATGGACATGCAGTACCGCGATCTGGATGCGCGGCTGATGGGCCTGGGCATGCAGCGCGGCGCCTTGTTTACGCTGTTGCGTGAGGCCTGGCCGGAGCACGCGCAGCTGCATGCGGATACGCAGATCACCGCGATCGATCACGACGGCGTGCGCGTGCAGGACCAGCGCGGGCACTGGCATGGTCCTTACGATCTGATCATCGCCGCCGATGGCTCTGCCTCCACGTTGCGTGCGCAGGCGCAGGGCACGCGGCTGGATCGGGTCTATCCGTGGGGCGCGCTGTGGTGCCTGTTGCCACGCGACGATTGGCCGTTTGTGGATGAGCTGCGGCAGCGGTACATCGGCGCGCGCAAGATGATCGGCCTGCTGCCGGTGGGCACGCGGCCCGGCGACGATACGCCGCGGCTGAGTTTTTTCTGGAGCCTGCCGTGCAGCGATTTTGCCGCGTGGGAACAGCGCGGCATCGCGGTATGGCGCGACGAAGTGGCAAAGATGTGGCCGGACGCACATGCGCGCCTGGAAACCGTGCAAATGCATGGCGCATTGGCGCGTGCCAGTTA
This sequence comes from Xanthomonas sp. Leaf131, assembly GCF_001423495.1. Classification (GTDB taxonomy): domain Bacteria; phylum Pseudomonadota; class Gammaproteobacteria; order Xanthomonadales; family Xanthomonadaceae; genus Xanthomonas. The sequence continues at coordinate 47,123 of NZ_LMOG01000003.1, forward strand.
TCGCGATGCGGTGGTGACGCGCTGGCATCGCGGCCGCTTCGTGCTGGCCGGCGACGCCGCGCATGCGATGAGTCCGCAGCTGGGGCAGGGCGTCAACATGGCGCTGCTGGATGCATTGGCGATGCGCGATGCCTTGCGGGTCGGCGTCGATCTGGATGCGGCCTTGCAGCACTATCAGCGCCAGCGCCAGGCGCATGTGGCGATCTATCACCGCTGGAGCCGTTGGCTGACGCCGCTGTTCCAGTCAGAGCGCGACCTATGGGCGCACGGACGCGATCTGCTGATGCGCCCGATGGGGCGCGTCCCCGGTGGGCGCGGACATATGTTGCGCGTGCTCAGCGGTACCCAGCAGGGTTGGTTCGGCAAGCTGGCCTTGGCGCCGGAGTTTGTGGATGCCTTGTCGCAGCCGGTGCCGCAACCGCAAACGTCGCCGCAGCTGCAAACACGTGCTGAGGCCGATGGCGTTAAAGCAGTGATATAGCGCGTGTGGGTTGTTGCGGGCCAGACGCGTGATCAACTGATGAGTGATGGAGTGATCGCAACCCGCACTGCAGTGTCGCTAACGCACCGGCAGCGCCACCGCATCGTCTTCCACGCAGGCGACCAGACGTTCGCCTTCGACCAGCGTGGGCACGATGCCGGCGGTGAAATGCGAGAACGCCGGCAGGATGGTGACGCGCTCGCGCAACCAGAACGCCGGCCAGCGGCGCGACATCCCGGGCAGCGCGGCCAGCGGGTGCAGATGCCCGCACAGCACATGCCGGGTGGGATGCGGCAAGGGATCGTGGCGCAGCACGAATGGGCCATCTTCGACCTGCTCGCCGGCTGCTTCGATATGCAGATCGGCACCGGCCAACGCGCGGTCGTGGTTGCCGCGGATGGCGATCACGCGCAACCCGCAATGACGCTCGCGCCATGCGCTCCAGCGGCGATGCCAGGCCGCGCGCGGGGCAGGTCCGTGTAACAGATCGCCGAGGATCCACAGTGCATCCACGGCGCGTTGTTCCAGCAGCGCATCCAGCCGATCCAGATCGTGCGCGGTGCCGCCGGCCGGCATCCCGATGCCCGCACGGCGGAACACATCGGCCTTGCCCAGGTGCAGGTCGGCGATCAACAAGGCGCGTTGTGCCGGTCGATACAACGCGCGTTCGCCGAGCAGTTCCACTGTTTCACCGGCCAATTGCAGTTGCACGCTATCGCCCATGTTTACGCTCCAGTTGTTCGGCGGCGCGGAGTACGCGGGCCTTCCAGTCTTCGGTACTCAGTTGGCCGCGCACGCGTTCGGCCCATAGCGGAAACGACAAGGGGGTGAGACTGCGTGGTTTGCACAGGCGTAGTTCGCGGCGTGCGCAATCTTCCAGTGCATGTGCAAGCCGCGCCAGCTCGAGCTGGCCTTCGAATACTTCCCGCTCTGCTTGAGCGAGCAGCAGATGCTCGGGATCGAAGCGCTGCAAGACGTCGTAAAGCAATCCGCTGGAGGCCTGCACCTGGCGCAGGCTGCGCGGCGCGCGGCCAGGCAGCGATGGCGACAGCAACCCGGCGACGCGCGCGATCTCGCGAAATTGCCGGCGTGCCAACTCGCCCAGATTGAGGCTGTCGCGCAGATCGTCGAGCAAGCCGGCCGGCGACAACAAGCTCTGCAGCAGGCGCGCATCGAGTTCCACATCCTGTGCGGGCGACAGCACAAAGCCATAATCGTTAGCGGCAAAACTGAAGGTGTTGCGCTGACGCCGACCCCAGCGCGCAGCAAGCAACGCAGCCAGCCCTTCGTTGACCTGACGCCCGGCGAACGGATACACGAATACATGCCGGCCATCGCGCGCCTCGATGCTTTCCACCAGCAGATGGTCCGGGCCGGGCAGCGAGGACAGCGATGACTGCAGGCGCAGTAACGGCGCAAGCGCCTGCATTTCCGGCGCATCGCCGGGATCGGCGAATACCGCCTCCACCTCGCGTCCCAAGGCCGACGACAACGGCATGCGCCCGCCCATCCATTTCGGCACCACGCCACTGCCGCCTTTGGCCACGCGCACGTAGGCAGTCATGTCTTCGAGCCGCACCAATTCCAGCAAACGCCCAGCGAACTGAAACCTGTCTCCACGGCGCAGACGGCCGACGAACTGTTCTTCCACCGCACCCAGGCGCCCGCCGCGCAAAAACTGCACGCGTACGCTGCCATCGCTGGTGATCGTGCCGATGGACAAGCGATGCCGCAGCGCGACGCGTCGATCGATGACGCGATACACGCCCTCTTCGTCGCGAATGACCTTGTGAAAATCCGGGTAGTGCGCCAGCGCGCTGCCGCCTTGGACGATGAAGTCCAGCACCGCCTGCCAGGTGGCGTGGTCCAGTGCCGCAAATGCATCGGTGCCACGGACTTCCTCAAACAACGCATCGGCGTCAAAACCGCCGCCAAGTGCGAGGGTGACGCAGTGCTGCGCGAGTACGTCCAGCGACAAACGCGGCGGCGGTCGCGCTTCGATATGACCATGCACGATCGCGCGCCGCGCAGCGGCGTATTCCACCAGTTCCAGCGCATGCGAGGGCACGCACACCACATGCCCGGATTCGCCCGGGCGATGACGCGCGCGGCCGGCACGCTGCAGCAAGCGCGCGATGCCCTTGGGGCTGCCGACCTGCAGCACCTGATCTACAGCAGGGAAGTCCACGCCCAGATCCAGGCTGGAGGTGGCGACCACGCAGCGCAGGCTGCCGTCGCGCAAGCCGAGTTCGGCCGCTGCGCGCAGCGAGGGGTCCAGCGAGCCGTGATGCAACGCGAGCGTTGCCGGATCGTCTGGCCATACCGCACTCAAGGCCTGATGCCACAACTCCGCCTGCGCGCGCGTGTTGGTAAATACCAGGCTGGTGCGCTGTTGCATGATCTTCTGCAGCACGCGCGCCAGCTGCGCCAGGCCCAGATGCCCGGCCCACGGAAAGCGCTCACCGCTCTCCGGCAACAACGTTTCCAAGGTCATTGCGCGGGGTTTGACGCCCGAGACCAGCGCGGCCTCCGGGCGATGCGGCAACAGCACATCGCGTGCCTGCGCCAGGTTGCCCAGCGTCGCCGACAAGCCCCAGAGTCGCAGTGCTGGCGCCCAACCGCGCAGGCGCGCCAGGCATAGCTGCAGCAGCACGCCGCGCTTGTTGCCGAGCAGCTCATGCCACTCGTCGACGATTACGCAGCGCAGCGCCGACAGCTGCGGTGCGGTGTCGGGGTAGGACAACAGCAGGGCCAACGATTCGGGCGTGGTGACCAGCACATCGAGCTTGCCGCTGCGCGCCAGCCGCTTGTCGCGCGCGCTGGCATCGCCGGTGCGCAGGCCCACTTGCCAATCCAGCCCCAACGCCTCCACCGGTTCGCGCAGGGCGCGTGCGGTATCGGCGGCGAGTGCGCGTAACGGGGTGATCCACAACACTTGTAGCGTTCGTTGTTGCTGGCGTCGTGCGGTTTTTGCGGGTGTGGCCGGCGCGCTGCGTCCACGCGAAGCCAGCGCTTCCAGCAGCGGCCCGCCGAAGGCGGCCAGCGTCTTGCCGCTGCCGGTTGGTGTGTGCAATAAACCGGACTCGCCGTCGAGATAGCGCTTCCACACATTGCGTTGAAACGGCAACGGCGCCCAGCCGCGCTGCGCGAACCAGGCACGCCATTGCTGCAATGGCGTGGCGCGTGTCTGCTGCGCGGCACTCACCGTGCGAGCGCCTGCAAGCTGCTCAGGTGATCGGCCTCGGCCATCGGCTTGTCCTGTCGCCAGCGCAGGATGCGCGGGAAGCGCACCGCAATGCCGGACTTGTGCCGCGCGCTGCGGTTGACCGCTTCGAACCCCAGTTCGAAGACATGGTGCGCGGTGACCGCACGCACCGGGCCGAAGCGTTCGGTGGTGTTTGCGCGGATCCAGCGATCCAGCTGCAGGATCTCCTTGTCGTCCAGCCCCGAGTAGGCCTTGGCGATCGGCACCAGCTGGCCCTCGTGCCACAGCCCGAAGGTGTAGTCGGTGTACAGCGTGCTGCGGCGGCCATGGCCGGCCTGTGCGTACAGCAGCACCGCATCGATGGTGAGCGGGTCGATCTTCCACTTCCACCAGTCGCCGCGCCGGCGGCCGGACTGGTAGCTGGAGCTGGCGCGCTTGAGCATCAACCCTTCCACGCCGCGCTCGCGCGCATCCAGGCGCAGCTGCGCGGCCGCCTGCCAGTCGCCGGCCTGCACCAGCGGCGAGGCGACGATGCGCGGGTCGGCGAGCGTGCTCAGCACGCCTTCCAGCAATGCGCGACGCTCCTGCAAGGGGCGCTCGCGCAAATCCTCGCCATCGAGTTCGAGCAAGTCGTAAGCGACCACGCGCGCCGGCGCCGCCGCCAATGTCTTCGGCCCGGGCTTGAGCCGCTGGATGCGTGTCTGCAAGGCAGTGAACGGCATCGGCAATGGCTGCTCGGCTTGCCAGGCCAACAGCTCGCCATCGATCACGGTGCCCTCGGGCAACTGCATCGCGGCCTGTTCGATTTCTGGAAAACGGCCGTCCAGACGTTCTTCGCCGCGCGACCACAATGCCGCTTCGCCGGCGCGTCGAATCAGCTGCAGGCGAATGCCGTCCCACTTCCATTCCAGCAACCAGTCATCGACCACGCCCAGCGTTTCAACCTCTGCTTCCAGTGGCGATGCGAGAAAGAACGGGTAGGGCTGTTGACGATCGCCAGGCAATTCCTCGGCAGTCAACAGGTTGGCCAGATAGGTTGGATGCGGCCGCCAGCTGCCGAGCATGCGCTGCGCAATACGTGCGATGTCTATCCCGGACATTTCGGCCAGGGCCTGCTGCACCAGCCGCTGCGACACGCCCACACGTAGCGCGCCGGTCAGCAGCTTGTTGAACACCAAACGCTCGTCGAAGGCCAGGCTGCGCCACGCCTGCACGATGCAGGCCTTGCGTACATCGACATCCTGATTGGCGATGGGAAGTAAGCGCTGTTCGATCCACTCTGCCAACGGCAGATCGGCCGCTTCGGTGACCGGATCGTCCAGCAGCAAGGCCAGTGTTTCGGCCAGATCGCCAACGTGGTCGTAGCTGTCGGCAACCAACCAATCGGCAATGCCGGCAGTTTCGGTGATCCATTCGCGTAACTCGCCACTGCTGGCGATGCGCATGCGCGTGCTGGCAACCTTTCCGCCGGCCAGCAGGTACAACGCCCATGCCGCATCAAGCGGCGGCGCGCTGCCGAAATAACGCACCAATGCTGCACGCTTGTCGAGCGTGCCGGTGCTGCGATCCAGGGTGCGGTACAACGCGGCAAATCGCTTCATAGCAGTGCCTGCGCAGTTGCGCATTTGTCTGCGGCACGCAGTGCCAATGCGCATCGCGTAAACGCACTCATGCTGTGCGCGCGCCGCTGCGGCTGCGGTGGCCCGACAATGGCGGCGGGCGCAGCGCGATGAATGCGAAACGCCAAGGCGTGCCGACGAAACGCAAGCGCGCCGCTCAGGCGAATGCGTGGACGTGCGCGAACATAACGACGTGCGGGCAGCGGGTTCATTCCTCGGCTCCGAAATCGGTGCGGAATGCCTCGGCTGCGACGCCGCGTTCCAGCAGATGCTGGATCAAGGCATCGGTATTGCCGTGGGTGGCGATCACCCGGCGTGCGCCGGTCTCTTCAATGGTGCGCAACAGGTCCGGCCAATCGGCATGATCGGACACCACAAAACCGCGGTCGTAATTGCGGCGCCGGCGATTGCCGCGAATGCGCATCCAGCCCGATGCGAAGCCCTGCTGCGCATGTCGAAAGCGACGGATCCAGGCGCTGCCGGCCGCCGATGGCGGCGCCAACACCAATTGCCCGGCATAGTCGGCGCCGCGCGCATGTTCGCTGACCGGTTGGGTGTCCAGCATTGCGATGCCGGCCTGGCGATACACCTCCACGCCCACCGCGATTGCGCCATGCAACAACGCCGGCTGCGTGTCCCAGGCACGCAATTCCGCCAACACGCGCTGCGCCTTGCCCAGCGCATAACAATAGAGAATGGCCGCTTCGCCGCGCTCGGCGCATTCGTGGCGCCAGGCGACGATATCGGCTGCCACGTCTGAAGTATCCGGCCAGCGATACACCGGCAGTCCGAAGGTCGCCTCGGTGATGAAGGTGTCGCACGGCACCACTTCGAACGGTTTGCAGGTTGGATCGTGCTGGCGTTTGTAATCGCCCGAAGCGACCCATACCTCGCCATCCACTTCGATGCGCACCTGCGCCGAGCCGAGCACGTGGCCGGCCGGATGCAGCGACACCTGCGCACGTCCCAAGCGAAACGCTTCACCGTCGGCATGCGTGTGATAGACCTGCTCGCCGAGGCGCCACTGCAGGATCGGCAGACTCTCGTGCGTGCAGTGGTATTCGCCCATGCCGCTGCGTGCGTGGTCGCCATGCCCGTGGGTGATCACCGCACGCGGTACCGGCCGCCAGGGATCGATATGAAAGTCGCCCTGCGGGCAATACAGACCCTCGGGCCCAAGCACCACCAAATCGCCAAGTTGTTCGTTGCCGTTGCGCATGCGGCAACTCTGGCCAAGCCGGTGTGCAGATCCTGAGAATGGGAATGGCAGGCATCGGCGCGGCGCCTGGACACGCGCTTGTATAGCGAGGTGATTGAGTGGACGAATGCGTGATGACGACGAAGCGTCTAGAGCGACACGATCCATGCGTCGCGTGGCGAGACGTGCGCCTTCGACATAGCGGGGGGACGTCAGGACGTCGCCTTTGCTGCATCGAGAACGCCGATAAAAACGTGGCAAGCAAACGTCACGCCGGGGAGAGCAATCGGCATCGTCCGCGTTGATCCCGATCCCGATCCTGATTCGATTCGACCCGGATATTCCGCACGTCTTCTACCAGCAGCCAGTCTCTTCGTAGACCCTAATGGCGCGTACGCCGCCCAGGCGAACGCACCGCAGTCGCCTCCACGGCCAAAGTAAATCCACGCTCTTCGCCACCCTGCATTGCGCCCACATCCACTACCTGGCGCCGAATCTCTTCGCCCTTGCCGTTACGCACCGATACCACCACGGTGTATTCCCATGGATCGCCATCGGCAGGATGACGGATGGTGCCCTCGACCTTGAGCGGCACGATCGGGGCCGGCTGCGCATGCTGCACAGCCGCCGAATCGAAGCGCAGGTGATGCTTGCAGGCAGGGCAGACGCTGGCGCTTTCCAGAATCGTCGCCTTGCAGTGCGGGCAGCTGCGCGTGGCACCGGGCGTGCCCGGGCGGGGCGCACTCATGTGGCGTCGCTGTCTCCGCTGACGGTGGCCTTGCCCGTGCCAGCCGGTTTGCCGGTGTCCTCGCCCCAGCCGAAATCGGCCTGGCCGCGCATGCGTGCGCCCGAAGCCACCGTGAGGCTACCGGCCTTGACGTCGCCGACCAGCACGCCGGAGGTTTGCAATTCCACTTGCGCGGCGGATTCGATATTGCCCTCCAGTTCGCCGGCGATGATCACCTTGTTGGCGCGCACGCCGCCGTTGAGCTTGGCACCGCGTTCGATGGTGAGATCGCCCTTGACGTTGACGTCGCCCTTGAAGCGGCCCGCCAGCCGCACGTGCCCGGCGCCTTCGATCTTGCCTTCGATGCTGATGTCGGCAGCGATCAGCGACTCTTTCGCCTCACTCTGGCGCTGCGGGGCCGCAGCAGTGGCCGCTGGCGTCACCGTCGCAGCAGTAGGCGGTGCAGCGGCAGGCACCGTTGGAGCGGGGCTGGCTTCGGCAGTGAACAACCGCCCATCGGTAGCGGGGGGAACTTCGGGTGCGGCCGGAACGCCGTCTTTCTTGTTGGGACCTTGATCGCGCCACATCGACATCGGATTGCCTCGCTTGGGGGTCGAGGCCGACTATCGCCGCGTGGACCGATCTTTTGTGTGATGAATTCCACAATCCAACATCGACGGCGTGCGTGCTCAGTCCACTGGGGGCGCAACGGCGCCGTGTCGCTCGACCCGATTGCGTCCGCGATGTTTGGCCAGATACAAGGCCGCATCGGCTTTCTGGATCAGGCTCGAGCCCAGCTCGCCATCGACCGGGAAGCTGGCCACGCCGATCGAGGCGGTCACGCGCGGCAACGCGCGCTGACCATCGCTGACCGCCAATGCGGCGATATAGCCGCGGATCTGCTCGGCCACGCGCGTGGCTTCGTCGCCATCGGTCTCGGGCAGGATCACGGTGAATTCCTCGCCGCCGTAGCGGCAGGCCACATCTTCGGCGCGCAGGCGGGTCAGCAGCAGCTCGCCCACCGCTGCCAGCAGCAGGTCTCCGCCGGCATGGCCCTGGCTGTCATTGAACTGCTTGAAGTGGTCCACATCCAGCATCAGCACCGACAACGGCAGGCCGCGGCGCGCGCAGCGTGCCAGTTCGTGGCTGAGCGACTCTTCCAGATAGCGGCGGTTGTACAGACCGGTCAGCGCATCGCGAATGGACTGCCGCCGCAGCGATTCGCGCAGACGCAGATTGCTCAGCGCCAACGACAACTGTTCGGCGGCCGCTTCGGCGATTTCCAGGCGCGGCATCGGGCCAGGACCGGGCGAGGACAGAAACAGAAAACCGAGCTGGGTGCCTTGCGCCGACATCGGCAGGCACGCGGTGGTGATCGGCGCAGCAGTGTCGGGCACGGTGATGTGCGTGCACAGCGCATCACGGTGCAGATCTTCGATAATGTGCGGCTGACCGCGGCGCAGCGCCCAGCATTCTTCCGGCAGCAGATGCGGCGCGCTCTGCAGCAATGGCTCGCCCCAATGGCTGATCGCTTCGGCCCGATCCTGCGACGCGCGCAGCAGATACACGCTTCCGGCCACGCCGGGCAACAGGCTGGCCAGGGTACGGCTGGTCACCACCAAGGCCTCTTCTGCGCTGATGCAACTCTGCAGCAGGCCGGTGTAACGGCTGAGCAGATTGAGATCGGCGGTACTGCGTTGCAGCGCGCCGACACTCTCGCCCAGCTCGCGATTCGCCTGCGCCGCAAGCCCCTCGGCCTGCGCGCGATGGCGCAATTCGCGCATCAACAACCCGTAGACGGTTCCAACCACTGCCAGCCCGAACGGAATGCCGGCCAGCGCCAGCACCAGTAGTAAGGTTGCACTTTGATGGCTGCTGTCGGCGCGCTGCACCAACAGTTCCTGTTCGCGCTGCACCATGATCAGCGACTGCTCGCGGATCGCGCTGGTGGTGCGGAACGCGTTCTGGCGAATGCTTGCGCGCGCCGGTTCCAGACCGCTTTGCGTATAGAGGTCGAGCGTATGCTGGATCTGTTGCAGGCGCGTCTCCACCAACTGCTGCAATCGGCCCAGGTGTTGTTCCTGGATGGTGTTGTCGACGATCAACCGGCGCAGGTTGCCGAGCAGAATCGGCAGCCGCTCGACGCTGGTCTGATAGTCGAGCAGGTAGGCATCGTTGCCGGTGAGCAGGAAGCCGCGCTGCGCCGATTCGGCATCCAGCATGCGCGCCTGGATCTCGTCGATCCGGCCAATGACCTCATGGGTGTGTGCCACCCACGCAGAATCCGCCAGCGAACGGCGTGCACCGACAAAGATGCCGATGCCGATGGCAATGAAGATGAGCGCGGAAAACACCAGCGCAAGCTGATTGCTGCGGCGCGAACTAAAAGAAGAGGACATGCACCGATGCTAGCCTGCCAGGCTCGACAACACGAGGGTTCGACTGGCGGCAGACGTACGCGCCGGCGCAATCAGGCCGGCGCGTACGTAAAGTGATAACGGAATCACGCGGTGTTTCAGTGCTGCGGATGCTCGACATCGTGATTGTCGGCATTCTGCTCGGCCTTGTTGGCCATCTCGCGGGTCTTGTCGGCGGTGGCGTCGGCCGCGTTGGCGGTTGCACGGCTGGCATCGGCGGCCAGTTCGCGTGCGGCAACGCGTGCATCCGCCGTGGCGGCCTTGGCCTGGACGGCAGCGCGATCGGCGGCCTGCTCGGTGGCAGCGGCGGCGTGCTTGGCGGCGGACGCGGCATCGCGGCGGGCCTGCTCTGCATCAGGGCCTTGGCAGGCGGCAAGCGTGAGGGCGGCAAGGGCGCTCAACGACAGCATGCGGATCGTCTTCATGGGTGGTCCTGTTCCTGTTCCGGTGTTGGAAGGCGGAGCTTATGCAGCAACCGATGCAGTGCGCGTCAATGTGGTGCCGGCCATTCAGCCGCCGGGCGGGCATGCCGCTACGCGCCATAGCGAGTCGTTTGTTCAAGGGCGTCACGCGATGCAGCCAGGGTGCAGGCGAATCGGGAGCCAATTCCCGGAGAAATCGCAGGCAAAGAAAAAGCCGCTGGAAACCAGCGGCTTTCTCCGAACTCGCTTAGAGCTAAGAAGTGATTACTTCTTGGCTTCTTCGGCGGTGTCCTTAGCAGCTTCGGCGGTGTTTTCAGCCGTCTTGGCAGCGTCGGCAGCCTGGTCAGCAGCAGCGTCGGTCGCGGCGCCGGAAGCAGCCTGGGCAGCGTCAGCAGCGGTGTCGGCCGAAGCAGCAGCGGTGTTGGCAGCAGCCTGAGCGGCGTCAGCCGACTGCGAGCCCGAGGCAGCAGCCTGGTCAGCAGCGGTCTGAGCGTCGGAAGCGGCTTCATTAGCCGAAGCAGCAGCGTCCTGAGCCTGTTCCGGCTTCGAGCAAGCGGTCAGGGCCAGGCCCAGAGCCATTGCGATCAGCAGCTTGTTAATGGTCATTGTTTCAATCCTCGTCGTTAGATTAGGCAACGCGCTATTGCGCGCCCCCGACATGATGACGGCCCCAAGACTAGTGTCAAGCGCACGCGCATTCAGTTTTGCAAAATCGCTGTTAAAAACAATTAAATCAATTCGATAGCGATGGCGGTCGCTTCGCCGCCGCCGATGCACAGCGTCGCGATTCCGCGCTTGCCGCCGCGCGTGCGCAACGCGTTCACCAATGTCACCACCAGACGCGCGCCCGATGCGCCGATCGGATGACCGAGTGCGCAGGCACCGCCGTGCACGTTGACCTTGTCGTGCGCGATGCCGAGTTCGGCGATCGGTGCCATCGCCACCACTGCGAACGCTTCGTTGATTTCGAACAGATCCACCTCGTCCAGGTGCCAACCGATCTTGCCGACCAGGGTCTGGATCGCGGCCACCGGTGCGGTGGTGAACCACTCAGGTTCCTGCGAGTGGGTGACATGCCCCACGATGCGCGCCAACGGGGTGATGTCACGACGTTGCGCCTCATCAGCGCTCATCAGGATGGTGATCGCCGCGCCGTCGGAAATGCTCGACGAACTTGCAGCGGTGACAGTGCCGTCCTTCTTGAAGGCCGGCTTCAGGGTCGGAATCTTGGCCACATCGGATTTGCCGGGCTGCTCGTCGCTATCGACCACCACCTCGCCCTTGCGCGTGGTCACGGTGACCGGAACGATCTCCGCAGCGAAGGCGCCGCTGCGCTGCGCGGCCTGCGCGCGCTCGACCGAGGCAATCGCAAACGCGTCCTGATCGGCGCGGCTGAAACCGAACTTCTCGGCCGTGGCTTCGCCAAACACGCCCATTGCCTGGCCGTCGTAAGGATTGGTCAGACCATCCCAGGCCATGTGGTCGACGGCCTGAAAGTTGCCGTAGCGGTTGCCAGTGCGCGAGTTGGGCAGCAGGTGCGGCGCGTTGCTCATCGACTCCATGCCGCCGGCGACCACGATGCTGGCCGAGCCGGCCTTGATCAGATCGTGTCCGAACATGATCGCCTTCATGCCCGAGCCGCACACCTTGTTGATGGTGGTGGCGCCGGTCGAAGTGGGAATGCCTGCGGCAATGGCCGCCTGACGTGCGGGCGCCTGGCCGAGGTTGGCCGGCAGCACACAGCCGACGATGACTTCTGAGATGTCGGCTGCTGCGATCCCGGATTGCGCCAGCGCGCCCTCGATTGCAGCGGCAGCGAGCTTGGGCGCCGGCACACCATTGAATTGGCCAAGAAACGAGCCGATGGCAGTGCGTTTGGCAGCAACGATGACGATGTCGGACATTGAATGGATACCATTTTAAGTGAAACGATTATCTGCCTCATGGCCGGTCTGCGCCAGCGCACGCCGCACTAGAGCTGAGGTACAGAGATAAAGTATAAAAAGGGTTATTCGGGCCCGGGGTTGGGCCCGATCCAAGGATTGGTTCGGGGAAAACACGAAGATGAAAACGACAGACCTCGCCAGGACGGTCCTGGCCTCGGCATTGGCGGTGGCGTTGACTGCGTGTGGCGGCGGTGGAGGTGGCGGCGGCATCCGTCCGACCACACCGACTGCACCGCCACCGACCTCGCCGCCGCCTCCACCGCCGACTTCAACACCGCCGCCTCCGCCGGTGGTCGCACCGCCGACGACGCCGGAACCTGCATTCGACGCGCATCTGACGCTGACCAATGCACGCGCCGCGCAGGCGTTGGGGTTCACCGGTGCGGGGTATCGCATCGGCGTGATCGATACCGGCATCAATCCCAATCATCCGGCCTTGCAGGGGCGGGTCAGCGACAGCTTCATCTATGTCGATCCGCGCACCAACAATGTCGCTGCGGGCGATGTGGTGGGCCACGGCACCGTGGTGGCGCAACTGGCGGCCGGACGTGCGGTGGGTCAATGGCCGGGCGGTATTGCATCCGGCGCAGGCCTGGTGTCTGCGCGCATCATTAGCGACAAAGCGCCGGTCGATGACGGTAGCGGTCAAGGCAACGAGGTCGATGGCCCGCTGGGCCTGGGTCCGGTGCATGCCGATCTGATCAGCGCAGGCGTGCGCATCATGAACAATTCGTGGGGCGGTTTGTATTGGAACGACCCTGCGGTGACCAATCAGATTGCGCAGGAATACCGGCCCTTCATCATCGGCAGTGATGGGCTGGTGGTGTTTGCATCGGGCAATGAATCCAGGTCGCAACCCTCCGATACGGCGGCGCTGCCCAGCCAGCTGGGCCCGAATGGAACGCTGCCGGCCGCCGATCTGGAACGCGGCTGGTTGGTCGTCGGCGCGCTGGATACCGCCAATCCGACGCAGCTGGCCTCGTACTCCAATGCCTGCGGCGTTGCGATGCGTTATTGCCTGGTGGCGCCGGGCACCTCGATGTTTCTCGATCCCGATGCGGCGGCCAGCAACATCCGTTATTTCTACGGCAGCGGAACGTCGTTTGCCGCGCCTCTCGTGTCTGGCGCAGCCGCACTGGTGTGGGAGGCGTTTCCGTATTTCAACAATGATCTGGTGCGCCAGACGTTGCTGGGAACTGCCACCGATCTGGGCGCAGCGGGCGTCGATCCGACGTTCGGCTATGGCTTGCTCAATGTCGGCAAGGCGGTGCTGGGACCGGCACGTTTCGATTGGGGGACGGTGGATGTCACCGTCAATACCTTGCGTTCGACCTGGGCCAACGACATCAGCGGCAGCGGTGGCCTGACCAAGCGTGGGACCGGTACCTTGGTATTGAGTAGCGATGCCAACACCTTTGCCGGTGACACCCAGGTGCTCGGTGGCACCTTGCAGACGGCCAGTCTGCAGAGTGCGCGCGTGGGCATCGCCAATGGCGCCAGGCTGGTCGGTGCCGGCAGGATCGGTGGAACGGTGAACAATGCCGGCACGCTGCAGGTCAACAGTGCCGCGCTGTCTGTCACCGGCAATTACACCCAGGCGGGTGATGGCCGTCTGGCCTTGAACGTCGGCGATCGTTTGAACGTTGCGGGCACCGCGACGATTGCGGGCGATCTGCAAGTGCTCGGCCGGCGCGATTACGTGATCGACAACAACACCTACACCTTGCTGCAAGCCACCAACGGGCTGCAGGGGCGGTTCGATTCGCTCAGCAACGGGCCGGCAGTGACCTTCCTCGATGCCAATCTCAGCTACGACAGCAATAGCGCGTATCTGACGTTGCGGCGCATGGATGTCACTGCTGTTGCGGCAACGCTGGGCGTCATCGGCACTGCATCGATGGAGTCGGCAATCCGTGTCGAGCAAGCGTTTCAGCAAGTAGATGCGCAACAACTGCAAGGCAGCGGTGCGATCAGCAACGGCTTCATTCGTGCCGCAGCGGCGTTGCAGCAATCACCCACTGCCAAAGCGGCGGCCGATTCGCTACGCAGTCTGTCCGGCCGTGCGCATGCGGCCTCGGCAGCGATGACCTTCGATACCATCGATCTGGGTCGGCGTGCGTTGGCGGCGCATTTCGATGGGGTGTCGCAGCAGCCGCGCATGCTGGGCGTCTGGCAACGTGCGCTGGGCGGGCCGGGCGAGGGCGGTGTGACCACGGCAGGATTCGCCACTTCCGGCTGGATGATGGGCAACGACGTGCGCCTGGCGTCCGGCGCGGTGACCGGCTTTGCCTTCGGCGAAACGCGCTCCAACAGCCTGGGCGATCTGGACGGTGCGCGCGGACGCGATCGGCAGGTGCAAGGTCAGTTGTACTGGGGCACCACGCTGGGCTCGGCGTATACGCTGGGCCAACTGGGGTTTGGCAATGTCGATCGGCAGATCGAGCGCAGCCTGCAGTTGGGCGAAGACCGCAGCAGCGCGTTCAGCGATTACAGCGGCAGTTACCTCAGCGGCAATCTGGAAACCGGGTATCGCTGGGGCGGTGCGCGCGCCTCGCTGACGCCGTACATGGGGCTGGATTATGTGCGGTTACGCAGCGAAGGCTTCCGCGAAAGCGGTGGCGACGGCTTCGGCTTGCGTGCCGATGCCAGCACCTCCTCACGCACCCAGGTGCTGGCCGGTGTGCGTTCGGCGTATCGCTGGCGCGGCGTCCAGTTGGGCGGTTATGCCGAATGGCAGCAGGCATTGAGCAGCGACGGCTTGATGCTGGATGCCAGCTTCATCGGTGTGGATGCGTGGGCACCGTTGCGCGGCATGCAGCCGGCGCGCTCGGGTGGCCTGTTCGGCATCGCGGCCTCTGCGCCGCTCGGCAACCAGAGCCAGTTGCGTTTCGGTTACGACCAGCGGGTGGGCGAGCGCGGCGACGATCGCGCGCTGAGCCTGCGTTACAGCGCCGATTTCTGATCGGCGTTCTGCATGCCCAGGCACTGCTGCCTGGGCATGCAGGTCACTCGCCGCGCAGCTTGTGCAAAAAGCGCGGTGCGGTGCGGCCCAGCGGCAATTTGAGCTTGCTGATGGCCTCGATACGTGTTTCGGCAATCTGATCGGCTGCCTGCTGCGGCGGTACGCCCAGCTGCGTGGACAGATCGAACACCTTTTCCAGATTGTGATAAATGCTGCGGATCAGCCGCATCGCACGTTCGCGGTTGTAGCCGTCGATTTCCAGCGACACATTCATCACGCCACCTGCATTCACCACATAATCGGGTGCATACAGAATGCCGCGCTTGTGCAGCTCCTCGCCGATAGCAGCGCTGGCGAGCTGGTTGTTAGCGGTGCCGCAAATGATCTTGGCCTTGAGCCGTGGCAGGGTCTGTTCGTTGATCGCACCTTCCAGCGCGCACGGTGCGAATACATCGGCCGGCACTTCGTAAATCTCGTCCACACGCACGGCTTCGGCGCCGTATTCGGCCACTGCGCGGTCCACCAGCGCCGGGTTCAGATCGGTCACGTAGAGTTTTGCGCCACGCTCCTTGAGCAGCTTGACCAGCTCCATGCCGATGTGGCCCAGGCCCTGGATCGCAATGCTGGATTTGCCGACTTCTTCATGCCCGAGCTTGCGATTGAGCGAGGCCATCAGCGCCTGCAGCGCGCCATAGGCGGTGAACGGCGCCGGGTCGCCGGAGCCGCGATGCACCTGATGCACGCCGGTGACGTATTCGCTCTCCAGATAGATCTTTTCCATGTCGCTGACATCGGTGCCCACGTCCTCGGAGGTGATGTAGCGCCCGCCCAGGGTGTCGACAAAGCGGCCAAACGCGCGAAACAGCGCTTCGGTCTTGTCGGTCTTGGGGTCGCCGATGATCACCGCCTTGCCGCCGCCGACGTTCAAGCCAGCCAGCGCGTTCTTGTAGGTCATGGTGCGGCTGAGCCGCAACGCGTCGTCGAGCGCGGCTTCGCTAGTGGGATACGGGCGCATGCGCACACCACCCAGCGCGGGCCCGAGGCGGGTGCTGTGCAGCGCGATGATCGCCTTCAGGCCGGCGTCGCGGTTGTGACAGAAAATCACCTGCTCGTGGCCGGTGGTATCGAGGGTTTCGAAAAGCATCGAAGGCTCCGCGGGGCTGCGTGATGTGCCTTCCCTGAGGCCGGGTCTGGACCCGTGCAATGGGAAATAAAAAACGCGACGTCTGCAGACCCTGTCCGATCACGTCGCGCTGCAACATTTTAAACCACGTCGGCGGGGGCTTGTGTATGAATCTGTTCACCAATGCCGATAGCGCTGCTGCCGAAACCACAAGGTTCCCAGCCATTTGCTCCCTGCGGTGACCGGCAGGCCGGCGTGCAACGAATCGGGATCGGGGCGGCCATCGGCCTGCAGGTTGTCGAAGCACACCACCGACCCGGCGCGTGGTTGTACCCGGATGCCGGCGAGCGGGAACTCGGTTTCGCCGCCTGCGCCGACATCGTTGAGATACACGCATGCGGTGCGCAGACGATTCCCGGCACCAGGGCGGTCTGCGGCGATCGTGCCGGGCGGTAGATAGTCGCGATGGGCGCGGTAGTGCTCGCCCGGCGCGTAGCACAGCACCGACAGTGCTTCGGCGTGGGTCAACGGCAGCTGCGCGCAGGCCGCCACGCGCGCCTGCGCCGCACGCGCGGCAAAGTCTTCGAGAATCGGGTCCAGCGTGGCGCCGCGACTGGTGCGGATCGGTGCTCGGTGCGTGCTCGCATCGTTGGGGTCCACCACCTGCGAGGCACGCAGATGCGGCCGTGCCAGCAGCATCAGCAAGCGGCATTCGTCGGCAGACAGGACGGCGGAGACTTCCTCGATCATTGGCGCGTCGTGGCGACGCGTCGTCCTATTTTTTTGTGGCGCGAAACTGATATGGTCCTCGTCGCCCATGGGGCCGCCAACGCGATCGGGTGGCGAGATCCGCACATCGGGCAGTGCGGTGATGCCTAATGGTTGCAATTGCCGCAACAGCTGCGCCGCGGCCTCAGGCTGCGGCGGGATGCCTTCGCCACGCAGCAGGCGCTCTGCCAGCAGTGCGGCCGCCAGCGCATCGCCGCCTGCGGCGGCGCGCTCCAGCAGGGCGACGCAGCGGCGTTGCTGTTGCGGGTGATCGATGCGGCCATGCTGGATGGCCAGTGCGCGGAGTGCGAGTGGGTAGTCGGCCGAGGCTGCTGCGTGCAGTTGCGCGTATGCCTGCGGAGCCAGCGCCAACGGGGTGTCGGTGACTGCCAGCGTTGCCAGCAGATAACGCGCCGCTGCGGAGTCCTGGCGCTCGGCTTGCTGCCAGTGCGCCAGCGCCTGGGCAATGTCCACATCGCAACCGACACCGTAGGCCAGCATGCGTCCGGCTTCGATCAGCGCAGTGGGATCGCCGGCGTCCGCGCCGCGCGCGTACCAGACCAAGGCCTGCTCGGCCTGCCCGGCGCGCACCAGCGCCTGTGCCAAGGCATTCATTGCGGCGGGCTGTTGCCCGTTGGCAGCCTGCGTCAGGGCGGCGAGTGCATGCGTCTGTTCCATCGCGGCATCCTAAGCCCTGCCCGGGCGATGCGCGATCAGCGGTTCGCCGACAGCGCCAGCTGGGTCAGATACAGGCGCAGATCGAACTCCAGTTGGTGGTAGTCGCGGGTCATGTGGTTGCATAGCTGATAGAAGGCCTTGTTGTGATCGGCTTCCTTCAGATGCGCCAGCTCGTGGGCCACGATCATCTGCAGGAACGGCTCGGGAGCGTCGCGAAACAACGAGGCGATGCGGATTTCGCGGCTGGCCTTGAGCCGGCTGCCGTGCACGCGCGAGATCGCCGTATGTGTGCCCAGTGCATGCTTCACCACCTGCAGATGGTTGTCGTACATTGCCTTGTGCAAGGTGGGCGATGAGCGCATGTAGCGCTCCTTCATCGCCTTGACGTACTCGTACAAGTGGCGGTCGGTGCGGATCTCATGGCGGTCCGGGTAGCGTCGCGCCAGCACCGTTGCGAGTTTGTCCTGCGCGATCAACTCCCGCACCTGATCCAGGACGGCCGGTGGGTAACCGGTGAGGTAGCGAAGAGTGTCCATGCCGATCGAGTGCTGCGAAGTGCACATGATCGCCGATGCAGGTGCCGGTGGCGAATCTGCGGGCGCGAATGTGGCGGTGTGTGTCAGGCGTATTCACGAATGCGGCACATCCGGATGCGTAGCGTGCAGCGCATGTTTTGCGGTGCTTTGCCGCAGACACACGACTAAAAACACGGCGCTGCGCCGGATAAGGAGACAACAACATGATCAAGTGGGCCATTATTTTTGCCATCATCGGACTGATTGCCGGTGCGCTGGGGTTCGGCGGTATGGCAGGCGCTGCGATGGGCATTGCCAAGTTCCTGTTCTGGGCGGGCATCATCATCGCCATCGTGCTGTTCGTGCTGGGCGTGACGATCGCCAAAAAGGTGACCTGACGTCCGAGTGCATGGCGTCGGCGCGCGAGTTGCACGCCCGCCGCGTTATCCGGAATGCAAAGGAGCGGCCACTGGCCGCTCCTTTTTTGTTTGTGCAATCCGATCAATCGAAAATGGCAAGCGAAGACCGCAGGCGAGTTCTAGCGCAATGCGATCGATGTGCCCTCGCGTAGATCAGACGCCGGTGTCTTCGGCAGTGGTGTGCAAGGCGATATTGAGTTGATCGATGGTCACGATCCAGTCGGCATCGTCGAGGCGTTCTTCACGCAGCAACTGTGCCTGTGCCGGGGTCCAGAAGGGTGCTTCTTCCAGACGCATATCGCCCGGCAACGGAGAGTGCTCATCGATAAAGTCGCGAATGCTGACTTCGTCCGATGGCAGGCCCAACTGGGCGAACAATTCGGAGAACGGGTGGACGGGTTGTTCCATTGCGATTTCCTCAAAGCGTGCGAATGACCCGATGCTAGAGCACCCGATTTGAGCGCACTGTGCACGTCCGGGTTGGATTTGCCCACGCGCATGCCCATATTCCATTCTTGAACCAACAAGTCTGAGCCAACAAGCCGAGGCGATCATGGCGACCGGATGGGCGGGTGATGGGGCGGTGCAGGACCAGATCGATGCCACCGTCGAAGATGCGATCAAGCGTGCGCGGAGCCAGCTGCATCAAGGTCCGAGCCTGACGCATTGCGAAGACTGCGATGCACCGATTCCCGAAGCGCGCCGCAAGGCAGTGCCGGGCGTGCACCTGTGCGTGAACTGCCAGGAAGCGCACGACCTCGAGCAGGCGGCACACGGTGGCTACAACCGCCGCGGCAGCAAGGACAGCCAGCTGCGTTAATAGCGGGGTGTGCGTCTCAGTTGGCGTTGAAGTGGCTGGTCTCGCGCCAACGACGTGTAGTGCGCTGGAAAAACAGGCTGTTGGGGACCTGTAGCACGCTGCCGGCGTGATCGCCGGTTTCTTCCAGCGTGGTGTAAATCACGTTGATGTCGATCACGCGGCCTTTCAGGCCCGGCTTGTCGCCGCCTTCGAGCAATTCGATATGGTCGTGCAGGCGGAACGGGCGCGTGGTGATGATCAGGAACGTGCAGAAGATATTGGACAGCACGCTCCACGCCGCGAAGAACGCCACCGCACCGACTGCGGCGAACCCGGTGAATGCGGTCCACAAGGTGCCGCTTGAGACGCCAATGACGTTCAGTACCGTCAGCACGGCAGTGACCGAAATGATGAAGCTGCCAACCCGGCGAATACCGATCATCATCTCTGCCGGCAAGCTGTAGCGCGTGCACAAACGCCGCAGCAATTGCCGCAGCAGCAGCCGTACCAGCGCGGCAACCGCGAGGATCAACACGATCTGGACCGTGGGCACTGCGACAGCCAGCCACTGCGGATTCCAGTGCGGCAGCAGGCTACGGATCATGGTGGGCAACGCATCGGGCGCGGACATCACATCATGCAGGTGGGGTGGATGCCCATTGTAACGGGGCGCTCAGCGCACTGTAGGTGTGTGGGATAAATGCGCGTTCGATTGCGTGGGTTGCAGTTTTTTGAGCGCGTTCCCAGCGAGTGGGCGAGACGCCGTGGGCGCAGATGGGCCGGGCGAGCGCGAATGACGGGTGTGCCTGCCATCGTCGATGCGTGCGTCTTGAACAGCAGGGCAGACGCGAGTGGTAGAAGACAGCGCGTAGTTGCAGGTGGACTAGCGCATAACAGGCACGCCAGGTGCAGCACGCGCGGCCACTCGCTGCCAGGTCTGCTCAAGGTTGCGCACCAACGCCCATTCGCGCGGCGCACTCACGTGCACGCACGACGCTTGCTTTGACGGTAAGCGCAGCAGGCACAGCTCCAAACGCGCCGGCGTCAACGTGAGCTGTAGCGCATTGGTCGGCAGCGACGCTGGGCAGTGGGTGGAGCACAGGCTCAAAAGCAATCCAAGAACATGCGGCATGTGGGCTTCCGATCAGGATGCCTGCGCTTGGAGCGGCCAATGGCCATGCCAGGCAAGCGATGCGGCGCAGGAGTGCGCTATCGGAGCATTGGATGCAGTGGCCGGTGAAAAGGTTTAGAGCCGCGGTTGAAAAAAAGAGTTGGCCTGGTTTAAACCTTTGCGCTGCCTGGCGCATCGAACTGGATATGCTCGACACCGCCATGCCCATCGATGCCTCAGCGTGTGACAGCCCCGCCGACCGCGACGACGCGGGCTTGGCGCATGCTGCTGCACGCGGAGATCGCGCTGCCTACGAAACCATCTATCGCCGTCATTCGCCGCGGTTGTATGCGGTGGTCTGGCGCTTGTGCGGTGGCAACGCGGCGCGCGCCGACGATGTGCTGCAGGAAACCTTCATCGCGGCGTGGAAGGCGTTGCCGCACTTCCGTTTTCAGAGCGCGTTGGGTACCTGGCTGCATCGTCTGGCGGTCAACACCGCCTTGATGGAGCTGCGTGCGCGCTCGGCCGCAAGCGATCACCTGGTGGACGATGCCGATGGCGAGATTCTTGCGGCAATTCCCGGTACAGCGCATTGCCAATCGACCCAGATGGATCTGGAGCGCGCGCTGGAGACATTGCCGCCGCGTGCACGCGCAGTGCTGGTGTTGCACGACATCGAGGGCTGGAAACATCAGGAAATTGCCGACGAGCTGCGCATGGCAGTCGGCAGTTCCAAGGCACAACTACATCGCGCGCGCGGTCTGCTGCGTGCGCGGCTGGGAGAAACCGTATGAACCACGATCACCATGATTCGCATGACCCACGCACTGCCGATGACGCTGCGTTGTCCGCGCGCTTGCGCGCATTGCCGCAACACCGCCAGCCACCGGCGCAGGTGTGGGAGCGGATTGCGCCCGCGTTGACGGTGCACTCCAACGTGGTCACATTGCCGCCGCGCCGTCATCGCGCCTGGGCCTGGCCTGCCTTGGGTGTGGCGCTTGCTGCGGCGCTGGCGTTGGTGGCCATCGTGCCCGGGCTCGATCGGCAGGCACACACGCCAGTGCCTGCGCAGCCGGCATTGGTGGCGCAGGCGCAGGCAATGGCCGGGCAATACCGGCAGGCGATTGCTGCGTTCCCCATGCAGCAGGTGCCGGCCGATCTGCGTCCTGCGTTGGATGAGCTCGATCAGAGCGTGCAGGCCATCCACGCGGCGATCGCGCAGAGCCCGCGCTCGGCGTTTTTGTTGTCGCAGCTGCAGCGCACCTATGCGAAGCGGCTGCAATTGACCCGTCTCGCCGCACAGGGCGAGGCGTCCTTCCCTAGCTGAGGAGCATGCCCAATGCGTTACATCCATCTTTCCCTGTTGCTGCTGGCTGCGGCGTGCGCCGCGCCGGCAGCGGCGCAGACCGCGCTCAAGCAGACCCATCCACTGGCGCGCGGTGGACGCGTGGAGGTGGAAAACATTGCCGGGCAGATTCGCGTGCGCGGCTGGGATCGCGACGAGGTGGCGCTGACCGGCAGCTTGGGCGAAGGGCAGCGGCTGGATGTAGATGCAAGCCCGGACCTGCTGCAATTGGAGGTGATCTACCCGCGTAACGGCCACAACAGAAAGGGCGCTCAACTGGAGTTGCGGGTTCCGCGTGCGGCGTTGCTGGACGTGGAGGCGGTGAGTGCCTCGGTCGATGTCGATCAGGTCGATCTGGCGCGATTGCAGCTCAAGTCGGTCAGCGGCGATGTGGTCGCCGGTGGACGTGCCAAAGAGGCGCAACTGGAAACCGTCAGCGGTGCGCTGCGCAGCACGGTGTCCAGTGGGCGGTTGACCTTGGGCACGGTGAGCGGGCAGATCGATGCACCCTCGGGCGCCAGTGGGGTGATCTCGGTCGAGTCCGTCTCTGGCCAGATCCGGGTTGGCGCGGGGCAGGTGTCGCAGCTGCGCGCCGAGAGTGTGTCCGGGGGAACGGCGCTGACGGTGACCGGTCTGGCGCCCGGCGGCAGCATCGCTGCGGAGAGTGTCAGTGGCTCGATTGCCTTGGGCGTGCCGCGCAATGTGTCGGCAGCGCTGCAGGTGGAGGTGTTCAGTGGCGACATCCGCTCGGTGGCCGGGCAGGTGGAGCGGCCGGAATACGGCCCGGGCAAGAGCCTGAAAGCCAGGCTGGGAGCGGGCAATGGCGACGTCAAACTGGAATCGCATTCGGGCTCGGTGCGCGTGGATTACAGCAACTGACGCCTGCAAACCCGATGCCTGAAACGAACGTGCCACCTTGCGGTGGCACGTTGAGCAAACACTTCGGGGCAACGCTTAGGCGATCTTGTCGCCATCGTTGCGAGCTGGGCCGAAGTTGGTGGTGAGCACTTCAATCCTGCCGCCGGTCTTGCGGAACGCGGCGATGTCGGCAGCGATACGCTCACGACTGAGCGGCTGCGACTTGCCTTCGCTGCGAGCGATGCTGGGCTGGGATTTCTGCTTGGTCGCGGGACGTGCCATGTGGCCTCCTGTAGCGGGGAAGTGCAAGGACATCGCGTGCGGCTAGGGTGGCGCGCGCAGAAGCGATGTCGAGAGGTGCGATCGCGTTCGGTGCGCAATCGCGGCGGCACGGCGAGCGTGCCTTGCAGACAAGACGGCGGGGCGTCCGGCAGCAACCGTGCATTATATGGGAAGTCGCTCGGGATTGCGTTAACGCCTGCTGTGCCGCGTTGACGGGCCACTTGGCCGCTGGCTTCGTATCAGCGGGCGGCAGCCCAGGCCAGGCCCTGGACCACACCGAAGGACGGGTCGCCCTGCACCAGGCGCGCCTCGGGGAAGGCGGCCGCGACCGTGTCGCGGATATAGCCGGCGCGCGACATGCCACCGGTCAGGAACAGTGTGGCTGGCGGGGCGGCCATGTCGGCACGTACCTGTGCGAGCAGGCCTTCCAGTTCGCCCAGGTAGTTGGAAGCGGATGCCACCAGCGCGTTGGCCTGCACCTCCACCGCAAGCCCGCGTTCGATGAAGTCCAGCGCCGCCTGGTGCTGGTCGCGCTCGCTGAGCGCGATCTTGCAGGCTTCAACGCCGCGATACAGACGTGCGGTGTTGCCGGTGTCCTGTAGCGCCTGCATGCGCTTGTCGAACGGTGCGGGGACGTCCTGGTATTTGTGCAGGCGGAATTCGCGCTGACGGGTCATGTCCTGCACCATCGCCGCTTCCACGTAGTGGTGGGTCGGCACGCGGGTGATGCCGCGTCCGAACAACGGCATGTAGGCGGCCAGGCTCAGCGCCAGGTCGATATCGGTACCGCCGCGCGCGATGCCCCAGGCGCGGTGCACCTGCGGCGCGTCGCTGCCGCCGACACTGGCATGTGCGATGTCGGTGGTGCCGCCGCCGATGTCCACCACCACGGTGTCGTGCCGGGTGTCGTGGCTGACGTGGTAGTGCATGGCAGCGGCAGCGGGTTCTTCGAGGAAGTCGACGTGATCGAAGCCGGCGGCGATGGCGGCGGTCTGCAGGATCTCCAGCGCCTGCGCGTTGCCGGCGTCACCGATCGAGCTGCGGAACTGCACCGGGCGTCCCAGCGTGGCGCTGCGGATGTTGATGTCGAACTGCCGCGAGGCGGTGAGCCGGATGTGTTCCAGCACATGCGTGGCGATGCCGGTGATGGTCTGGCGCGCACGTGGATGCAGGTTGTAGCCCAACATCGACTTGGGGCTCTGCACCAGGCTGCCTTCGCCCTCGAGAAAATACGCATCCAGCGCCTCATCGCCATAGACCGCGTTCTGTAGCAGGGCGGCAGAGCTACGCGGCTCACGCACCTGTTCTTCCATCCATTGGCGGCGCACGATACGGATCGCATCGCGGCGCAGGCTGTCGTTGCTGAAGGTGCGACCGGCCGCAGAGGCGTCGCGACGGCCAGAATCGATCAGCCGTTCGACCTCGTATTCCAGCGCCGGGGTGAGGCTGAAATCGTCCGGGTCGCGCATGGTCTCGGGGAAATACACCGTGGTGCGGAACTGCAGGTCCTGCCCGAACCGCACCGGCACCACCTGCCCGTCGACGATCGCCGCAGCGGCGGAATTGCTGGTACCGAAGTCGATGCCGAGTTTCATGCAGGCGGGCCTGTGAGCGGGCCGCGCACTTTACTACTTCTACCGTTTGCGTCGTAGACAACGGCCCGCGCGCAGGTCGCAGCAGCCGAAGCGCCGCGCACCCGCAGGCGCACGGCGCGGTTGGTCAGGCTGCAAGGTTGGCGACGTGGCCTTCGTTCAGCTCTTCGGTGGTGGCTTCGCGCACCTCGATGACTTCGACGGCGAAATGCAGGGTCTGGCCGGCCAGGGGATGGTTGCCGTCGACGGTGACATGCTCCGGGCCGACATCGGTGACCGTCACCAGCACCGGACCTTGCTGGGTGCGGGCCTCGAACTGCACACCCGGCACGACTTCGATATCGGCAGGGAAGGCATCGCGCGGCACTTGCTGAATCAGTTGCTCATGGCGCGGGCCATAGCCTTGTTCGGGCGCCACATCGGCGGTGAGCGTTTCGCCCAGGCGCTTGCCGTCGAGTGCCTGCTCCAGGCCCGGCACGATATTGCCGGCGCCATGCAGATAGCTTAGCGGCGTATCTGGTGTGGAGCGGTCGAGCACCTGGCCGGTGTCGTCGGAAAGGGTGTAGTGAATGGTCGCAACGCGACCCTGGCTGATTTCCATTGGAAACCTCCATGACGGTGATCGAGTGGAATGCATCGGCTGATTCACGATGCGAAGAGATGCTGCACGTCTACCGTAGGCAATCGACTGCGATCATGCAACCGCAGCAGGGACGGCGGTTATGGCGAGGATCAGCTTGGTCGTGATGGTGTCATGTGGGCGCGTGCATGCAGCCGAGGTTTGATGCTTTGACTGTTGGTGGCAACAAGAATCCACGATGGCCCACATGTTGCATTGCTACGTCGGCAGGCGTTTCGCAGGCTTCAATGCGCACATCAACACATACGCCGCGCGCTACTCGTCTTGCGCACCACGTTCGATCTCGGTGCGCCGCGCATGCCATGTTTCAGGCGTTTGTGGCTTGATAAACAAGGCGGTGAGCTCGGGGTGCTGACGTTTGGCAGCGGCCTCGATGCGCCCGACGCAGGCTTCGATCTGCGGCGTGGTGCGGTTGTCTTCGAACTCGGCGCTCAATGCGGCGACTACTTGATTCGGCCCCATTTGCATGGTCAGCACGCCGTTGGCGGCGCGCACATCCGGATCGCTGGCGGCGATGCGCAGCAGCGATTCGGTGACGTGCGCATGTGCGGGTTCGCCGATCAGCAAGCCCTTGGTTTCGCGCGCCAGCAGGAACGCGGTGACCGCCAGCACGCCAGCGATGCCGATCGAGGCGATGCCGTCGAGCTCGGGCATGTCCAGCAGCTGGGCGCCGGCAAGGCCAAGCAGGGCCATCGACAAACCGATCAATGCAGCGCTGTCTTCCAGCAGCACGGTGAACGTGCTGGGGTCCTTGCTTTGCCGAAACGCCTGGAAATAGCCCATGCGGCCTTTCTTGGCACGGAACTCGCGCAATGCCACCACCCAGGAAATGCCTTCGAACACGATCGACACGCCGAGCACGATGTAGGCGATCAGATGGCTTTTGGCCGGTTCGGGATTGCGCAGATGCACGATGCCTTCATACAGCGACACACCGGCGCCCATCGCGAACACCAAGAGCGCGACGATGAAACTCCAGAAATACAACTCGCGTCCGTAGCCGAACGGATGGGTGGGCGTGGGCGCCTGCGCTGCGCGGCGCAGGCCGTACAGCAGCAGCACTTCGTTGATGGTGTCCACCAGCGAATGCACGCCTTCGCTGAGCATCGCCGAGCTCCCGGAAATGCCGGCGGCGATGAACTTGGCGATGGCAATGGCCAGGTTGCCGGCGAGCGCCACATAGACAACCAGGTGCGAGCCGGTCTTTTTTGCGGGACTGGCTTGTGCGGCGCTGGGTTCGGTTGCCCCGTGCGCGGCAGTTCCAGGCGCGGCAACCTCAGGCTTGCCGGATCCTGGCGCGCCGCCGGGTGTATTGGAGACGGATTGACTGGGCACGCGCGACCTGCAAGGCATTCGACAAGCGCCGCACTATCGCGCTGCTGCCGTGCCGGAGACGTGATTGGGCGGCCGGGGCGCTACAATCCACGCCCGTTTTGAGCTTAGGAATCGCATGTCCACCGTTCCCGCCTGTCCGCAATGCGGCCTGGACAACACCTATGCCGACGGCGCGTTGTCGATCTGCGCAGACTGCGGCTTTGAATGGAGCGCGGGCGACTCCGCTACGGCTGCGACGGTCGTACGCGACAGCAACGGCAACGTGCTGCAGGCCGGCGACACGGTGAGCGTGATCAAGGATCTGAAGGTCAAGGGTTCGTCGATTCCGCTCAAGCAGGGCACGCTGATCCGCAATATCCGACTGGTCGAAGACGATGCCGAGCACATCGAAGGCAATTCGGAAAAGATCAAGGGCCTGGTGCTGAAGACCTGTTTTCTGCGCAAGGCGTGAGGCGGTTGCGGTTATCGCAATAGTTGGTTAGCGCGTTGTAGGAGCGTGCCTGTGCGCGATGACTCTTTACCGATAAGGCCTCATCGCGCTCAGGCGCGCTCCTACGATGTGGCACTGTCAATCGCGCGGATAGACTGCTGCAACCGTGCAGCTCTGGCGCATCCGCGCGGCCAGGCCGCCGCGCGTCGCACTGAGGTCGCCCTGCTGGCCGGACCCGGCAATAGCGCCGGCAAGCGCCATTTCGTCGAGCACGTCGACCTTGTCACCGGGATTGCCGCAGATCGCATTCAATCCCATGCCGGACACGAAACGAATAGGCGGCGCGCCGCTGAGTTCGCGGCAACTGTCCATCAGTTCTACGCGGTAATGGCGGTGCGTGCCGGGATGACGTGGCGAGACTTCCACCACCAGTCCCTGGCCATCTTCCGACCACGAACGCAGCATGCTGGGATTGAAGCAGTAGCTGGATGAGCCGGCGAAATTGCGCCGACGCGATTCGCGCACGCTGACCCCTTCCAAGGTCGGTACGCCGCCATGGTCGCGTTGCCTGGCTGCGCTGGCGTACTCGCGTGCACTGAGCGTGGCGACCTGGCTGATCGCGCAACGTTGCTGGGCGGTAGTGACGTACGCCTGCGCACCATTGCAGACCCAACCATGCGCGGCCAACAGACTCGCATCCGGCTGCGCGGCAAGCTGCGGGCAGTCCTGCGCCAGGGTGAGGCGGAACAATCGTCCGCCGTGTTCGGCCACCGCCAGCGTGCGTGCATCGGCTTGATGCAGCTCGGCCAGCTGGCGTGCATCCAGACACTCGGCGCTAGGTGCGGCCGGGCGCACTGGCTCGGCCGATGCAGCGGACCAGATGCAACCGAACGACATGCTGCCGAGCAGAACCGCAGTGAGTACACGCATCACGCACATCCTTGGCAATGAGGGTCTGACCCCATCATCTGCCAAGGACGCTGCGCTGACAATCGCGCGCCGCGCAAGGTGTCGAGCTTCCAGCAAAGCCGGGCGAGCGGCCCGAGACGGATTCGGCAGAGCACAAACGGCCAATGCGCGGCCGATGCTGAGCAAGGTGCACATGCACGCGCAACTTCACGCGCACCTTGCAACTTGCCGCTGCGATAACGCTGCGCAGCTTGCGCTCAAGGCGCCTCGGGCGGATCCGAATCCAGCACCTGCAATTTGCCGCCGGTGGTCTCGGGAAGAATGCGTTGATCGGTGGCGACCAACACCACGCCAGGCGTCAGCAGCGGCAGCAATCCAGCCAGGAATGCCGGCGGCACCTGGAGCCGTGCGATGGTGTCGGCGTCCAGGGCCTGTCCAGCCGCAGCGCTGCTACCGGGGATGCCGATGCGCATCCAGTTGGGCATGCGTTGACCGGGCAGGCCAGGTACTTCGCCAGGCAGAAATCCCTGGCCAACGATAAAGGCCTGCGTGCCCAGCGGCGCGGCGCCCGGTTGCGCGTGTAAGGCGACTTGTGCGCGCCCGATTTCCACACCATTGCGATACACCACCAGCTGCTGGTCGCTGCTGCTGACCAGCATCGAGATCGGGCCGGTGGGCGCCAGCTCCGGTTGCCACGCAAAGGTCTGGCCGTTGGGCAGCGGCAACAACGCACGCTGCGCGCCGGTGGTGGGGTCGATCGGGCTGAGCGCGCGTGGATGCACCACCGCGTCCGCATCCACGCCGGCCTGCGCGACAACGACCACCATGCCCATGTTGGAATTGTCGAACAGCAGTCGTGCGAATTCCGATGGCAGATGCACGCAACCATGCGATTCCGGGTAACCCGGCAAGCCGCCGGCATGCAGGGCCACGCCGTCCCAGGTCAGCCGTTGCTGATACGGCATCGGCGCGGCGTTGTAGATATTGGAGCGGTGGTCCTTGTCCTTCTGCAGGATGGTGAACACACCGGTAGGCGTTTCGTGCCCGGGCTTGCCGGAGCTGATGGTGGAAATACCGATCAGGATCCCGTTGCGGTACGCATAGGCGCGTTGCTCGGTGAGGCTGACAATCACCGCCATCGGGCCCCAACCTTTGCTCACACCGCCCCAGATCCACTCGCCCGGCTTGAGCTGGGCCGGCGCCGTCTCGGCGGGGCTGGATTGGCGCGCGCCCCAGAACGGCACGGCACTGGCGTGCCCGCAGATCAGCAGCATGCAGAAAACAACGGAAGTGAGCAGAGGCCGCATCGGCATTCCAGAAAGCACTGTCGGCACGATCCTAGCGGGGCAGGGCGTGCGCGTCATGTAATGGCTGCTGGTGTGGGCGCGCCTTGCGAAGCAAGCCGACGCTGCGGGCGCTTGGTGTTAAAGCGACTTGAGCGTGTAGCATGCCGGTGCGGCACAGCGTGTATGCAATACGCACTGCATGCAGTTGGCAGCTAACACTTTGAGATGAGCGAAGGTGATCGCGCAGTTGGGCGCTGTAGATGCCCGACAACCGCCGCGCGGCGACGGCCATCGGGCATACGACAGTTACTGCATCAGTTCGGCAATGCGGGGTAGTCGATATAGCCTTCGGCACCGCCGCCGTACAAGGTGGCCTGGTTGAGCTCGGCCAGCGGAGCGTTTTCGCGCAGGCGACGCACCAGATCCGGGTTGGCGATGTAGGGGCGGCCGTAGGCGATCGCATCGGCATAGCCGCTGTCGATGGCCTTGTCGGACAGCGCCTTGTCGTAGCTGTTGTTAGCGATCCAGGCACCGTCGAACTTGGCGCGCAGCGCGGCATAGTCGAAGACGACGTTGTCGCGCGGCCCGCCGGTTGCGCCTTCGATCACGTGCACGAACGCCAGCCCACCGATCAGGTTGAGCCGCTCCACGGCACGCTCGAACAGCGGTTGCGGATCCGAGTCGTGCATGCCGTACACCGGCGTGACCGGCGACAACCGCACACCGGTGCGCTCGGCGCCGATCTCGTCGGCAATCGCCTGCACCACTTCGGCCAGCAGGCGGGTGCGGTTTTCGATATCGCCGCCGTACGCATCGGTGCGCTGGTTGGAGCCGTCACGCAGGAACTGGTCGAGCAGATAGCCGTTGGCCGCATGCACTTCCACACCATCGAAGCCGGCATCGATCGCGTTGCGTGCAGCGATGCGGTAGTCCTCGATCAAGGCGGGGATTTCGTCCAGCGCCAGTGCGCGCGGCTCGGACACATCCTCAAAGCCATTCTTGGTGAAGGTCTTGCCTTCGGCACGAATGGCGCTCGGCGCGACCGGCGATTCGCCGGGCGGCAGCACGCTGGTGTGCGACACGCGGCCCACATGCCACAGCTGCAGCACGATCTTGCCGCCGCGGCGATGCACTTCATCGGTGACCGCACGCCAGCCTTGTACCTGTTCGGCGGTGTGGATGCCGGGTGTGTCGAGATAGCCCTGACCGAGCGGGCTGATCTGGGTGCCTTCGGCCACGATCAATCCGGCGCTGGCGCGTTGGCCGTAGTACTCGGCGGCGAGCGGCGAGGGCACCTGCCCGGCAGCGGCGCGGTTGCGCGTCAGCGGCGCCATGATCACGCGGTTGGCAAGATCCAGCGCGCCCAGGCGCACCGGGGAGAACAACGGAGATTCAGTGGATTTGGACATCAGCAACCAGTTGAAGTTGATCACGCGCCAGGCGCGACACCGCGCCGATCGCGAGTGCCCCCTAGCGATGGTGGCGGACCCGAGCGGATTCGAGCGATGCCGATAGGACACAGCGTCTTTCGTTACGGTAGAAGGCGCCGAACTGTGACGTGCTGGGCCTTGGCGCTGAATCGCGGCAAGCGGCGTCCTTTCGCTCATTGCTGCGTTGCACAATAATAGGCCGCCCCGTCATTCTGGAGTCGGGCATGTCCGATACCGACCTCTCACCGCCGCCGGTGTCCCGGCGCGATTACGTGCTGATCCTGTTTGCGTTGGCGATGGGCGGCTTTGCAATCGGCATCAGCGAATTCTCGACCATGGGCCTGATGACGCAGATCGCGCAGGGGCTGCAGATCAGCGAGCCGCAAGTGGGCCACATCATCAGTGCCTATGCGTTGGGTGTGGTGGTTGGCGCGCCGTTGCTGGCGATTCTTGGTGCGCGCTGGCCGCGGCGCACCTTACTGCTGCTGTTGATGGTGTTTTATGCGCTTGGCAATCTTGCCAGTGCGTTGGCGCCGAGTTATCACACGATGCTGCTGTGCCGTTTTATCGCGGGTTTGCCGCATGGCGCGTACTTCGGTGTGGCCTCGTTGGTGGCCGCATCGATCAGCCCGCCCAATCAACGCGCCACTGCGGTGGGTCGCGTGTTGTTGGGCCTGAGCATCGCCTTGCTGGTGGGCAATCCGCTGGCGACCTGGCTGGGGCAGATCGTGAGCTGGCGTTGGGCGTACGCGGCGGTGTCGGTGCTTGCGCTATGCACGGTTGCCGCCGTGGCGGTGCGATTGCCGCCTGCGCCGGACGAGCCGCGGCAGCAGCCATTGCGTGAGCTGCGCGCGTTCAATCAGCCGCAGGTATGGCTGGCATTGGCAATCGGCGCGGTGGGTTTCTCCGGCATGTTCTGCGTCTTCAGTTATCTGGCGCCGACCTTGACTGCGGTCACCGGTGTGGAGCCGGCGCGGATTCCGTTGGCCATGGTGGCGTTCGGTGTCGGTGGCGTGCTCGGCAGCATCCTGGGCGGCTGGTTGTTCGATCGCATGCAGTTCCGCGCGGTGCCGGTGCTGCTGGTGTGGGCGGTGGTGGTGATGCTGACCTTTCCGTTGGCCGCGCAATCAGGCCTGTGGGTATTCGTCTCCATCGTGGCCGTGGGCACCATGGGCGCGTTGGCGCCTGCATTGCAGACACGTCTCATGGATGTGGCCGCCGAAGCGCAGACCCTGGCAGCCGCATCCAACCATGCCGCGTTCAATACCGCCAATGCACTCGGCCCGTGGCTGGGTGGGATGGCGATCACTGCGGGGTGGGGCTGGACGTCGACCGGGTACGTGGGCGCGGCGACTGCGGTGGGCGGTTTGTTGGTATACGCACTGGCGGTGTGGCAGGAACGTCGGCAACGTGTGCTGGTGGCGAGCTGATCAGCGTTGCCGCATTCGGCTCTGGTGTTGCTTGCGGCTTCAACCTCGACCGGTAGCGCGATGCAGCACCGGTGCGTCGCATGTCTACAGCCAACTCACGGCATGGCATCGAGACTGCATGCTTCGACACAAGCGGACCGTACAGCGCCATGACCGAGTTCACGCCACCGCCGTGGAAACGCCCCAATCCCAAGCGTCAATCCGCTTCCACACCGCTGACCGATACGCAGAAGGCCGCTGCCAGACAGCGTGCGGAAGAGGCTGGGCGACCGTATCCCAATCTGGTCGACAACATGTGGGCAAGCCGGCAGCCAAAGTGAGTGTTGACTCGGCGTTGGCATCGATGAATCGCGATTCATTGCCTGCATGACCGCGTGAGGACGCAGCGCATATCACTCACATGCGGATTATGGTCGCGACGCCACTATGGGGCCGTACACAACGCCAAGGCAACGCAATCAACCTATCGATTGCCTCATCCCCGAAGCCAGCGCGACCGCATCTGCAGCACGACGCAGCGCTGGCCCATTGCAACAAGGAGCGACATCATGAGCATTCAGAGCAAGACCGAGCATAGCCTCAACGACCTCATCGCCATTTCTCGCGACGGCAAGGACTTCTATGACGAAGCCGCTGCCAAAGTGGGCGATGCTGAGCTTGCGACGCTGTTCCGTCGCATTGCCGGCGTCAAATCCGACATCGTCAGCAATCTGAGCAGTGTCGTTGCCGCCGCCGGTGGCAAGCCGGAGACCAACGGCACCATGGTCGGCAGCATGCAGCAGTTCTACGGCAAGGTCCGTGCAACGCTGGGCGATACCAAGTACGGCTACGTTGCCGAGCTGGAAGAGTCCGAAGATCGCCTGCTGAAGGCCTTCGATGAAACCATTGCCGACCAGGACACCCCGGCTGCCGCACGCGACGCCGCACTGCGTCTGCTGCCGGAAGTACGTGCATGTCATGACGTGATGCGTAACCGCAAGCATGCGATGAAGAACGCCGCATAAGCTGCGTGCGTGACCGAAGTGCATCCAGGTGGTGCAGCTCCGGAGTAAAACGATAAAGGCGGAAACGGGTAGCGCGAGCTGCCCGTTTCTTTTTGTGTCGGTGTGGAGACGTGACGCGTGATGTCTGTTCCACGCAACAATGCGCGTTCCACGTTGCCATGCATGCGGTTACGCGTGTCAGACACCCGTTCGGTCTGCTAGTATCCGCCGCCTTTCCCTAGGCAGGTCCGCGTGCGCGGTCGTGGAATCAGCCCATGAAACAGCAGTTTCTGTATCTGTCATCGGCCGAAGCGCAATTGTCGCTGGGCCTGGGGGAAGAGAAGACCACCGAGCGCCTGTTTTTTGCGGTGATGGCCGATGCGCGCACCGCCGAACATGCCGCCACCATCGCGGAAGGTTTGCTGGGTAGCGGGCAGGTCGATGGCAAGCCACTTGCGCGCGAACGTCTGCACGTGACCTTGCATCATCTTGGCGATTACGCAGGCGGTTTGCCGCCATCACTGGTAAGCCGCGCCAGTCAGGCAGCCGAGCGCGTGGTGCTGGATGCCTTCGATGTGGAGTTCGATCGGGTCGGCACGTTCGGTGGACGGCGTTCGCAGTTGCCGTGCGTCTTGCGCGGCGAGGAACAGGTGCGCGGGTTGTACGAATTGCAAGGCGCACTGGGCCGGCAGTTGGCGCATGCAGGCATTGCCGGCGATGCGCAGTTCACGCCGCATATGACGCTGCTGTATTGCAATCAGTCGCTGCCGCAACGGCGTTGTGATGCGTTGGCCTGGACGGTGCGCGAGTTCGCGCTGGTGCGCAGCTTTCTCGGGCAATCGCGTTACCAGATCGAAGGCCGCTGGTCGCTGCGCTGATGTGCAGGCGAGCGCACACGCGGTAGCCTGCGTGCATGGACGCCACCACCCCATTGCCATTGCATGCCGAGCACCTGGCCGCGCTCGAGCAGGCCTATGCCACGCCACCGCGCGCCTACCATCACTTCGGCCATGTGCGCGCGCTGCTGGAGCATTACGCCGAGGTCGCCGCCGGGCCGGGCTGGCAGCAGCCGATCGAGGTCTGGTTGGCGGTGCTGTTTCACGATGCGGTGTATCAACCTGGGCGCAGCGACAACGAGGCGGAATCTGCCAAGTGGGCGCTGGAATGCATCCCGCGCTGGTGGCCGCATGCGCAGGTGGATCTGGAGCGCGTGCAGACCTTGATTCTGCTGACTGCACGCCATGGGCAACTGCAACCACAGGACGTGGACGCCGAAGCAGCGTTGTTCCTGGATTGCGACATGGCGATTCTGGCCGCACCGGCAGCGGTGTTCGATGCCTATGACGATGGCATCGCCGCCGAATACCGCGGACAGGTGCCCAGCCCGTTGTTCCGGCTCAATCGCAGGCGGTTTTTGGCCGGCTTGCTCAAGCGCCCGCGCATCTTTCTGAGCGATGACTTCCATACGCGCTGTGATGCGGCTGCGCGGGCCAATCTGCGCCGGCGGCTGGGCCGCTGATCGGGCAGCGCGGATCCCGGCAGTTCATCCAGGCGCGGCAACAGCGCACGCTACAATGACGCATGCACGACAGCGCCGTTCCGACCCCCGATGATCCACGTCCGCAAGCGCCCCAGGCGCCTGCACCCAACGAGTGCTGCGAAAGCGGTTGCCCGTTGTGCGTGCACGATCTGTACGCCGAGGACCTGGCGCGCTACCGGCAGGCGCTGGCAGCCTGGGAAGCGCGGCAGCAAGCGCGGACGCCATAAGCGAAGCGCCGCGCTTCGCGCTGCAGCCTGGAACGATTATCTTTGAACCACTTTTTCCGATGGTGCGACATGCGACGACTTGAGATGTGGAGCGCGCTCTGTGGCGCGGCAGTGTTGACGCTATCGGGCGCGGTCGCCGCACAGGCGCCGCAGGCGATGAGCCACGGCCGCTTCGAACAGGTGCCGGTGCTGATGCCCAAGGGTGAACCGCAGCGCGTGGTGATCTGGCTAGGCGGTACCGGCAACGCTGCCAAACGTCAGGCGCAGGCGGAAAGCTTGCGTGCCGATGGCGCGATGGTGGCGATGGTGGACACCGCGCATCTGTACGCGGTGCTGCGCAAGGCCGGCGGCACCTGCACGTTCTCGGTCGGCGATGTGGAGAATTTTTCCCGCTACGTGCAGGCCTTCTATCGCATCCCGACGTACCGCCTGCCGCTGCTGGTCGGTGATGGCGAGGGGGCCGCACTGGCCTATGCCATTGCCGCACAAGCCAAGCCGCACGTGCTGGCCGGCGTGCTCACCGATGGGCTGTGCCCGGCGACGGTCTCCGATCAGGCGATCTGCCAGCCGGGCGTGCGTCCGGGCAGCGACTCGCTGCTGCCGGTGCCGTTGCAGATTCCGTGGGTGCTTGCCAACAGCCAGGACAAGCGCTGCCCGGCTGCGGCCGAGAACGCCTTCCTCAAGCAGGTGCCGCAGGCGCGCACGTTCACGCGTTCGCCGCAGGGCGACATCCTGCCGGGCTTGCGTGCTGCCGCCCGTTCGTTGGGCGAGCAGAAGGGCGTGGCCTTGCCGCCGCCGCCGGGCGGTCTGGAAGATCTGCCGGTGGTGGAACTGCCAGCCAAACCCGATGGCGACAACGACGACGACACCTTCGTGATCTTCGTCTCCGGCGACGGCGGCTGGGCCGGCCTGGATGAAGAAGTGGCCGACGCGCTGGCCGCGCAGGGCATTCCGGTGGTCGGCCTGGATTCGCTGCGCTACTTCTGGACCGAGCGCACGCCGCAAGGCTTCGCCACCGATCTGGACCGCATTGCGCGCTTCTATGCGCAGCGTTGGCAGCGTCAGCGGGTGGTGCTGATCGGCTTTTCGCAGGGCGCGGACGTATTGCCGGCAGCGATCAACAAACTGCCCGCACAGACCAAGCAGAACATCCGCATGACTGCGCTGTTGTCGGTGGGCAAGCTGGCCGATTACGAATTCCATGTCAGCAACTGGCTGGGCTCGGACGACGAAGGCCTGCCGATCGCACCGGAAGTGCAGCGTCTGCCGGCCGGCACCACCGTGTGCATCTACGGCCAGGACGATCAGGACGCGCTCTGCCCGAGCCTGCCGGCGCAGGCTGCCAAGCAGGTTGTGCTGCCGGGCGATCACCACTTCAAGGGCGATTACGCCACCTTGGCCAAGGCGATCATGGAGCAGTTGCACGGATTGTCGAAGCCGTGAGCGAGCGGGGCATCTGTTGAGCTGATCGCCCTGCAAACAACCGCAAAGGCAGCAAACCATCCGCAGCTTTTCCTTCAGCCACCGACAACGATCGGTGGACGCGGCTTTTCTTTCAGCTACCGACAATATCCGAAGGTGCTTGCACGCGTGCCGGCGTGGGACCTTATGCGGCATGGATGCCGCATAAGAGCTTACATGGACGTACTTGCGGCGTGTCCCATGCTGGTACGCGTGCAAGCGCCCGCAGTAGACCAAAGCATTCGCGTAGAACCGGTAAATGTCGTGCGCAAGATTGATCGGTGCGCGGGGTTGGTCGACAGCGCAGCGCCGCATCCAGTGTCGGGACACGCCGTGAATCCATCCCTGGAGGCTCGGTGGCGGCATCCATGCCGCGCCACACGGTCCCGCCCCCGGACGCTGCACCACGCTCCCGATATTGCTACGGCTGATCGGCAAGCAATGTCTTCAAGCACACGTGCAAGTGCCCGCAGCAGACGGAAACATTCGCATAAAAACCGAGGGCCCCGTGTGGTTTTACTCCTGCCGGCCGGGATCCACCGAGATCAATCGGGTCACATCCAGCAATGCCGCCGGTAAGTGCATGCCGCCCGGCGCGACCAGATAGCGCGGGCGCCAGGTCGGCGCGAACTTCGACTTGAAGCGACGCAAGCCGCTGAATCCGTAGAAGCGTTCGCCGTGCCGCGCGACCAGGCTGGCGAAGCGGTTCCAGCGGCCGGCCAGACGGTGCTCTGCCATGCCCGACAGCGGCGCCATGCCCAACGAGAACCGCGTATAGCCGTTTGCATGGCCCCACAGGAACAGCTCGATAAACAGGAAGTCCATCGTGCCCTTGGGCGCCTGCGCGCTGTGCCGCATCAGGTCCACCGACAGCTCGCCGCCGGCCGGCGCCCACCACACATTGGCGAAGGCCACGATCTGCCCTTCCGCCTCGGCCACCGCTACCGGAAACCGGCGCAGGTACTCCGCATCGAAGCTGCCTAACGAGAAGCCTTTCTCTTCGCCGGCTTTTTCTTCCAGCCATTGCTCGGACACTTCGGCCAGCTGCGGCAGCACCGCCTCCACTTGCTCGGGCTGCAGCATGCGGAAGGTCAGGCCGCTGCGCTTGCCGCGGTTCCAGGCCTGGCGCAGGTCGGCGCGGTCGCGGCCTTCCAGAGTGAAGCCTTCCAGCGGCACCACCGCTTCTTCGCCCAGCTTGACCAGAGTCAGGCCCATGTCGAGGTAGGTCTGCCAGTACTTTTCGCCGACCTGATAGAACACCGGGCGCAGGCCCATATGGTCGGCTTCCTCACGGAAACGCCACATCAGCGCGCGCGCGACCTCCGGCGGGCCGACCGGGTCGCCCATCGAGATCAGCGAGCCGCCGTAGCGCTGCATCATCACAAAGCCGCGGCCCTGCTCGTCGAGCAAGAACGCCTTGTCGCCGGTCAGCGCCAGGCAGGCCTGGGTGTCGGTACTGATGGCCAGGATCGGCGCCAGCGTCTGCAGGGTCTGTGCATCGGCGGCCGGCATCGGACGGCGCCCACCACGCAGCAGGCGCGCCATGCCGAACACGATCACGCCCACGCACAGGATCAGCGCGGCGCGCAGCGCACGCGGCGCATTGGCCGAGGTGGCGAATTCCCACCACAGGTCGTTGCTGTATTCGACATGGCTGTAGACGAAGAACAGCAGCCAGAACGTGGCCACCAGTACCAGGCCGAGGTTGCTCAGCCAACGCCACGACCAGGCTTCGTCCAGCAGCGCG
This sequence comes from Xanthomonas sp. Leaf131, assembly GCF_001423495.1. GTDB lineage: Bacteria > Pseudomonadota > Gammaproteobacteria > Xanthomonadales > Xanthomonadaceae > Xanthomonas. The sequence continues at coordinate 85,008 of NZ_LMOG01000003.1, forward strand.
CCCTGGCGGTAGAACTCGCGGCGCGCCGCCCACAACGCCACTGCCGCCAACGCGGCCGACAGCGACACCGAAATATGGCTGCCGCGCAGCAGCGACAACGGCGGCAACAGGATGCACACGCCCAGGGCCAGCACCCAGGCCGCATGGCTGCGGCGTTGCAGGCCCTGGCCGATCAATAGCAGCAACATGCCGCCCAGGCTGACCAGCAAGTGCGAGGTTTCGATCAGCGGCAGCGGCGCCACGTCCTGGCGCGCGCGCGGGGTCGGCAAGGTGCCATCGATCACCAGCGCCGCACCGACTGCAAATACCGCCAACGCCAGGATCTGCGGCAACCACGGCCGCAAGGCCTTCCACACCGTGCGTGCGGTGCTGGCGCTGGCACGCACCGGCGCGCCCAGGCCGGAGGCCGCCGCCATCGCCACCGAAATCAGCAGCGGCACGATGTAATAGGTGACCCGGTAAGCCAGCGCCGCGGCCAGCACCGCGGCAGGGGTCACATGCGGCAGCAGCTTGAGCAGGCTCCACTCGAACACGCCCAGGCCGGCCGGCACGGTGGAGATCAGCCCGGCCACCACCGCCACCAACCAGATGCCGATGAAGCCGAAGTAGCCGGTGCCCGGATCCGGCGGCAGCAGTACGTAAAACGCTGCGGCGGCCAGACCCAGTTCGACCACGCTCAGCGCGGTCACCCCGAGCACCGTGGTGCGGTCGGGCAGCCAGAAGCGATGGCTGCGGATCCCGAATTCGCGCCCTTGTTTGCCGACCAGTACCAGCATCGCCACATAGCCGACCAGCAAGGCGATGCCGGCGAGGCGAATGCCGTCGGCGGCGATCGGCAAGGCGCGTGCGGCGGCTTCCGGTTCCAGCATCAGGGCCAGGCCAAGCAACACCCACGCACCGAAGATGAAGCCCAGTGTGCTCATCAGCACCACCTGGCCGATCTCGGCCAGGGTCAGTCCCACGCTGCCGTAGCCGCGCAGGCGCACCGCGCCGCCGGTGAGCGCGGCAAAGCCCAGCGTCTGGCCGACCGCGTGCGCCATGAACGCGGTGATGCCCACGCGCGCCGGGTGCAAGCGCTTGCCGGTGCGCTTGAGCCCGACCCAGTCGAAGCCCACCAGGCAGGCGTAGCTGCTCAAGCCAAGCAACAAGGTGAGCGCGATCTGGCCGGCCCCCAGTTCACGGAACGCCTGGCGAATCTGCCGATAGCCATGGTCGGTGAACTGCGAGGACAGCGCATGCAGCGCCATCGCCAGGATCGCCAGGCTGATGATGACCGGCAGCGCGCGGCGCCAACCGCTGGATGACGCTTCGGAAGACACGGGGGTATCCGTCATGAGGGCAACGGGGTCTGCTTGAGGGGAGGGAGGGGGCATGCACGGAATGTGCCGCGTGCGCGGAAGGTCTGCATGAGCCGGTCGAGTTGAAGGGTGCAGCGTGATCGCGTCAATGCCGAAGTGAGGTGAACGCACGGTTCGTTGCGCCGACAGGTGTCCGCTCATGACGGCCGCGCGCATCATAGGGCAAAGCCACGCGTGCGTGCCGCAGAGGAGCGGGATGGATCAGATGACAGTTGCAAGGGAGACAGGCTGCTGATGGGTAACGCATGCGATGACCGCGCTGCTGCGCGAAACCTGCAGCCATGCCCGCCACGCTGGAGCGGTGACGCCGGCGCGCTCGCAGCAGGTGCGGGCGCAGCCTTTATCGGGCTGGTGGTGCTGCTGCAATGGCTGCGCGGCGATCTGGACTGGATCGATGCACAACTGAGCGCCTACCTGCACGGCGGCTACGGCTTGCTGCTGCGCACGGCCTATTGCCTGCTGGCCGCCACGATGGCGTGGCTGGCGCTGGGCCTGTACGCAGCGCTCGCGCCGGTGGCGTGCAGCCGCGCGGTGGTGGGCTTGTTCTGGATGGCGGCACTGGGCTTGAGCGCTGTGGCGATCGGCGACAGCTGGATGCCGGTGCTCGCGCCCAACGCGGCGAAGATGGTGCACGTGCTCTCGGCGGATCTCGCATTTCTATGCGTCATTGCAGCGGTCTTGCTGCAATCGTGGTATTTCCGGCGTGATCGCTTATGGCGACAGTACTTCGCACCGTTGTTCGGTTTGGGGCTGCTCGCATTTGCGCTGTTGTTGTTCCACGTCACGGTGACCAGCGCGCCGCCCGGCATCAGCCAGAAGAGTGCCATCGTGTCGATCGTGGCCTGGATGGTGCTGGTGGGGGTGCGGCTGGCGCACTACGTACGTGCGCAGGCTGCACGTTTGCCGCATTCGCGTGACAATGCCCGGGTCAATCAACCGGAGGAAGTCTGAAATGGTGCAGCGATTCGATACAGGTCCACGGATGTCCGAAATGGCCGTGCATGGCGGCGTGTGCTATCTGGCCGGCCAGATTGCCGAGGACACCAGTGAAGACATCACCGGGCAGACCCGCCAGGTGTTGGGCGAGATCGACAAATTGCTGGCGCAGGCAGCCAGCGACAAGACCAAGATCCTGCGTGCGGAAATCTTCCTGGCCGACATCGCCGATTTCGACGGCATGAACAAGGCCTGGGACGAGTGGGTGCCGCACGGCTTTACGCCCGCGCGCGCCACCGTCGAAGCCAAACTGGCGCGGCCGGAGTGGAAGGTGGAAATCGTGATCACCGCTGCGGCGGGCTGATCACGTGACGGCGCGCGGATCGCCGGGCGATCGCGCGCTGCGACCCGACGATCTGCAACATTGCAGCTGCCTCAGCAGCCAGTTACGAAAACCTGCTTGCGTGCCGAGCTGGCATTGCCAGCCAACGCGCTGATCTGCGCGCCAGCGTTGTTGAAGCGCCGAGTTGAAGCTGACACATCGCGGCCATCTGCTGGCCGCGATGTCGTTATGATGCGCGCTCCTGCGTCGATCAGCCTTGCTTGGATCAACGCTTGACGAAGCGATAGTGCGCCACGCCCCATTCGCGGCCGTGGTCGTAACCGAACAGCTCCGCACACGCCAACCAGAACATCCGCCAACGCTGCCACCAACGCTGCGCATCCTCGCCGTAGGTCTGCTTCAGCAACGGCATGATCTGCGCGCGGTGGCGGTCCTGGTTTTCCAGCCAGGCATTGGCGGTCTTTTCGTAATGTTCGCCCGACAGCACCCAGCGCTGTTCGATCACCACATCCTGCTGGAAATGCAGCAAGGTATCGGCGGCTGGCATCAGCCCGCCGGTGAAGAAGTGCCGCCCCATCCAGTTGTCTTCGCCGGCCACTTCGAACGGGTAGGCCAGATCGCGATGGCAGAACACATGCACGAACAACTTGCCGCCCGGCGCCAGCCAACTGCCGACGCGTGCGAGCAGGTCGCGGTAATTGCGCATGTGTTCGAACATTTCCACCGAGACCACACGGTCGAAATTACCCGGCGGCAGCGCCAGCGCGTTGACGTCGGCGGTGATGACCTGCACGTTGCTCAAGCCGCGTACGCGGCACTGTTCCAGAATATGCGCGCGCTGCGGGCGTGAGTTGGACACTGCGGTGATGGTGGCGCCGGGATAGCGCTCGGCCATCCACAAGGTCAACGAACCCCAGCCGCAGCCCAGCTCCAGAATGCGCTGGCCATCGGCCAACTCGGCGCGCTCGCCGTACAGCGCCAGCATGCGTTCTTCGGCCGCATCCAGATCCGGCGTAGTGGCGTCCCAATAGCAGCTGCTGTACTTGAGCCGGCGGCCCAGGCACAGGGTGAAGAACTGCGGCGGTAACTCGTAGTGCTGGCGATTGGCGGCATCGGTTTCGATCGCGATCGCGCTGGCACGCAGGCTGTCGATAAACGCGCGTTGACGTTCGCCGCTGGCATCGGCGCCGTCGCCGCGCTCATCGCGCAGGCGCTGCGCGCACAGCCGGCGGATGCCGTAGCGCAACGCGGCATCGGGCAGCAGGCCGGATTCGGCAAGCCGTGTGGCGAAGGATTCTTCGGGCAGCGCGGAGGGCGGAACGGTGACGGTGGACATACGACTCTCCAGGCGGCTCAGGACGAAGGGGGGAACGGAAAAAATGCGCTGGTGCTGCGCTGGTATTGCGCATAGTCCTCACCACGCGAGCGCAACGCTTGCTGCTCGGTGTAGGGAATGCCGGTGAAGCGATACAAAAACACGAACATCACCACCGGCCCGAGCGCTGCCAAGGCAAGCGGCCACGGGCCGGCGCCGACGGCCAGCGCCAGGTAGGCGAACCAATGCACGAACTCGAAAAAATAATTGGGATGGCGCGAATACCGCCACAGCCCGCTGCGGCAGGTGACGCCGCGATTGGCCGGATTAGCCTTGTGTGCAGACAGCTGCCGGTCCGCCAACGCTTCACCGCCGACCGCGACTAACCACACCACGATCGCCAGCGTGCTCCACACGCTCCAGGCCGGATGCGGGTTGCTCGCAGCGGCCAGAAACGGCCCCGAGAACAGCACCACCACCACGGCTTGCGCCAGGAAAAAGCCGAGAAATTTGCGTTGGTCGCCGTTCCAATGCTCGCGCAAGGCGCGGTAACGGCCATCTTCATGCTGGTCGCCGAACACGCGCACGCCCAGATGCAGCGCCAGGCGCGCGCCCCACACGCCACCGAGCACGGCAACCAGCACGCGCGGCAGCAGCGCGCCATCGGACATCCATGCGCAATACGGCGCAGCGAGGGCCAGGCATGCAGCCCACAGCACATCGACCGGGCCGGCATTGCCGCTGCGGCGCTGCCACAGCCAGCCGATCACCATCACCACGCTCGCAAACACGCCCACATGCAGCAGCGGCCAGGCATTCATTGCAGTTCTCCCCTCGGATGTTCAGGCGATGGTCGCGCCAGGCGGCGTGCATAAAGCGACAACACGCCGCAAGCCACGCCCCAACCGATGCCGACCGCGACCACCGCATGCAGCTGTGGCGGCTGGAATTCCACCGCCTGCCAGCTGCGCTGCGCCAGCCAATACGAGAACGGCCCGAAGATCGCGCCCAGCAGCACCGCCAGCCAAGGTCGTTGCATTACCGTTGCCAACGAGTGATTGAGCGTGAGCGCAAAGCCCAGCCATAACGCCAGAATCCAGGCCGGCGCCAGCAGCGTGCCCGGCCATGGCGCGGCATACCGCACCCAGCCGCCTGCCGCCAGGGTGGTGTCCAGCAGCAAGCCCAACGACAACGCAGTGATCAGCAGCTGGAGATCGCCTGGCGCGCGCCGCGACGGCCACAGCTGGTACAGCGCAAACAGCGCCAACACCAGCAGCGTCGGCCAGACGCGCGCCTGCGCCGCCGCGCTGACCGCCACTACCCACAGCACCTGCAGGCCAAGATAGTTGCCGAGCTGCTTCATGCGTGGGCGGCAAGGCCAGGCACGAATTGCGGCGGACGCGCGCCTGGCTTGCTCAGCCATAGATGCACATCGCCGATCGAGCGCTCCAGAAAACCGGCTTCGCAATAGGCCAGATAAAACTCCCACATGCGGATGAAGCGCTCGTCGTAACCCAGTGCACGCACTTGCGGTAGCTGCGCCATGAAACGCTGCCGCCAGGCGCGCAGCGTCAACGCATAACTCGGCCCGATGTCTTCCAGATTGAACAGGCGCAGGTCGCTGGCGCGTGCGATCGCACCGGTCATCGCCGCCACCGATGGAATGAAGCTGCCGGGAAAGATATGCCGCTTGATGAAGTCCACCGAGTGCAAGGCCTGCGCATAGCGATGGTCTTCGATGGTGATGGCCTGGATCAGCGCCTCGCCATCGTCGCTCAGCAGGCTGCCGACCTTGGCGAAATAGGTGTCCAGATACTGGTGACCGATCGCTTCGATCATCTCGATCGACACCACCCGGTCGTAGCGGCCTTCCAGATCGCGATAGTCGCGCAACAACACACTGACCCGGTCGCTCAGACCGGCTGCGGCAATGCGCTGTGTCGCCAGCTCGAACTGCTCGCGCGAGATGGTGGTGGTAGTGACGCGACAGCCATGCTCGCGTGCGGCATGCAGCGCGAAGCCACCCCAGCCGGTGCCGATTTCCACCACATGGTGCTGTGGGCCCAGCCGCAGTTTCTGGCAGATGCGTTCGAGCTTGCGCGTGGCCGCGCGCTCCAGCGCCGCTTCGCCTTGCGCCTCTTCGCCCTCGACGAAGATGGCCGAGGAATACATCAGGTTTTCATCGAGAAACAGGCTGAATAACGGGTTGCCCAGATCGTAATGCGCGGCGATATTGCGCCGGCTGCCGCTACGCGTGTTGCGTGCCAAGGTGTGCAGGCTGCGCATCGCCCAGCCGCCCAGCCGTGCGGTGCCGGTCTCCATCGCATCCAAGCGGTCGCGATTGCGCAACAGCAGGCGCATCAGGCCGACCAGGTCGTCGCACTGCCACTGTCCATCCATGTACGACTCGCCGGCACCGACGCTGCCGTTGAGCGCGGCCTGGCGATAAAACCCCGGGTCGATGACGCGCAACTGCAGTTGCAAGGCGTCTGCGCCGCTGGCGTTGCCGAGCGTGGTGATGCCATCGGCCTCGTGCAGCTGCAATTGCCCATCGCGCAGGTCGCCGAGCGTGGCCAGCAGGCGCTTGCGCAACAGGCGGTCCGTCCAGGAAGCCGCGCGCGGGGCGGTGGTGTCGGGCAGGGACGTGGCGTTCATCGGCGTTCTCGCACAGGCGGATGGGGGGTGTCGTGCACGGGGTTGCCGCGCAGCCACAGGCGCAAGGCCTGCCAGTGGATGGCGACCACGACCTGCACGGTCATCAAGGGATAGGCCAACAGCGTGCGCGCCAGGGTGCGCGCGGTCAGCGGCTGGCGCTGCAGCACCAGGGTGGCGTCGAAACGGCGCGCGCCGCTGTGGGTGCTTGCGCTGTCCACATCGGGCGCATCCAACACGTCCATATGCACGCGCAATTGCGCGTCCGGCACGCTGAAACGCCAGTCGTACTGGTGCTGCATGCCCATGAACGGCGAGACGTGGAAGCGCTTGTCGAAGCGCCAGGCATGCACGTCGCGATGGGTGCGCGCCTGCGCCACCGGCAGCACGTAGGTGTGGCGCTGCTGCCAGGGCGTGTTGGTGATTTCCGCAACGATCCAGCGCAAGCCGTCATGACGATCGAAGCAGTAGTAGAAGCTGACCGGATTGAACACATGGCCGAAGTAGCGCAGATGGGTGAGCAGGCGGATCGCACCGTCCGGGCGCTCGCCGGTGTGGGTCTGCACGCAATCGCGCACCGCCTCATCCAGTGGAGTGGACGGATCGCCGAGATAATCGCTGCGACGGAACTGCGCCAGATTCGCGCGCCCCACCGACCACAGCCAACGCTGCGCAAACACCCGATCCAGTTCGGACAGATCCAAATACATCAGGAACAGCTTGTAGCGAAAATCCAGCGGTTTGGGCGCAAACCGCCGATGCCGTACCCAACCGGTATAGATCGCGCTGCGCAACGGGGCTGCCACGCTGCCGGTGCCGTTGCCCTCGGTCGGGGGCAACGGCACCGCATCGGTGCTGGCTTCGCGCAGCAGCTGCATCACCACGGCACTCCCAGGCCGTGGGCGACGTCCACGCCGCTGCGCAGGCCGTCTTCGTGAAAGCCGAAGCCCCACGCCGCGCCGGCAAACCAGGTGTGCTGGACGCCTTGGATATCGGCCTTGCGCGTCTGCGCCGCGAGTGCGGCCGCGTTCTGCACCGGATGGCGATAACGCATGCGCCGCAGCACCTTGTCCGGGTCGATGTCGTGGTCGCGATTGAGGCTGACGATGAACGGCTGCGGCGCTTCGATCGACTGCAGCGCGTTCATCCAGTAACTCACCGTGCACGGCGCCTGCGGGTCGGCCGGCACATGCGCGTTCCATGCCGCCCAGGCACTGCGGTTGCGCGGCAACACGCGCGCATCGGTGTGCAGCACGGTATCGTTGTTTTGATAGGTGATGCCGCCCAGGACCTGTTGCTCGGCCGGCGTGGAATCGCTGAGCAATGCCAGAGCATCGTCGGCATGACAGGCCAACACCACCTCGTCGAAGTGTTCTTCGCCGCGCAGCGAGCTGAGCATGACGCCATTATTGACACGCCGGATCGCGTGCACCGGTGTGGACAGCCGCTCCTGCACCTGCCAGCGCCGCCGCAGCGCACGTACGTAACTCGTGGACCCGCCACGCACCACCTGCCACTGCGGACGCCCGCTGAGCTGCAGCATGTGGTGGTTGGCCATGAAGCCGATCAGCTGGCCCATCGGAAATTCCAGGATGCGCTGCGAAGGCGAAGACCACAGTGCCGAAGCCATCGGCACCAGATGCTGGTCGCGAAACGCCGGCGAGTAGCCATGCCGCTGCAGATACTCGCCCAGCGTGCTGAATTGCTCGTCGCTGTGCAGCACCGCCGGTGCCTGACGATAGAAGCGGCGCAGATCGGACAACATGCCCCAGAAACGCGGGCTGAGCAGATTGCGGCGCTGGCAGAACAGCCCGCCCAGGCTGCCGGCGTTGTACTCCAGCCCGCTGCGCGCATCGTGTACCGAGAAGCTCATCGTGGTCGGCTGCGCGGCCACGTCGAGCTCGGCGAACATGCGCGTAAGCAACGGGTAGTGCTGCGGGTTGAACACGATGAAGCCGCTGTCCACCGCGTAGCGCTGGCCTTGCAGCTGGATGTCGTGGGTGTGGGTGTGGCCACCGAGATAGTCGGCGGCCTCGAACAGGGTGACTTCATACCGACGCGACAGCAGCCACGCCGCGCCCAGGCCGGCGATGCCACTGCCGACCACGGCAATCCTGCCCTCACTCATCGTGTCACCCGCTCGGCACGTTGCGTGAGCAGTTTCGGCATCGGCTTGAGGTCCCACACCAGGCCCACCCACGACATCGCCGTGAGTCCGTACCAGGTCATGTCGTACTCCCACCAGCGCAAGCCTTGGCGCGCAGAGCCGGGATAGAAGTGATGGTTGTTGTGCCAGCCTTCGCCGAAGGTGAGCAGCGCCAGCAGCCAGTTATTGCGGCTATCGTCGCGCGTATCGAAGCGCCGGCTGCCGAAACGATGCGCCAGCGAATTGATGGTGAAGGTGGCATGGAACAAGGCCACGGTAGAGATCACAAAGCCCCATACCAGCAATTGCGTGCCGCTGGTTTTCAGCGCAGGCGCGGCAGTGGCCAACCAGTCGCCGAGCAGGTACAGGCCCAATGCCAGCAGCACCGGCATCACGATATCGAAGCGGTCCAGAAAGCGCAGCTCGGCAAAGCGGCGCAGATCGGGAATGACTTCCCAATCGGTACGGAAATTGCGCGGGGTCAGGAACCAGCCGGTATGGCTCCACCAAAAACCGTGCTGCGCCGGCGAATGTGGGTCGCGGCCGGTGTCGGTATGCCGATGATGATTGCGATGGTGCGCGGCCCACCACAGCGGCCCGCGCTGCACGCAGGTCGAGCCGATGGCCGCGAACACGAACTGCAACACGCGCGAGGTCTTGAAGGCGCGGTGCGAGAAGTAGCGATGATAGAAACCGGTCAGCGCGAACATGCGCAGCGCGTACAGCGCCACCGCCACGCCTACTGCAAACCAGGACGCACCGACCCAGAACACCGACAGACACGCCAAGTGCAAGGCAATGAAGGGCAGGGCGCGCAGCCAGTCGATGCGATCGGCGCGCGCTTCGTCCAGTGGTTCGTCGGTTTGCGAATCCACCCAGCGACGCAGGCTGCCGATGCGCGCAGCCAACCAGCCGCGGCGATGCGTGGCAGCGGGCTGAGGCGTTGCAGCGTTGGGGTCGACTCCGGTACTCGGCACGCGTTTGTTCTCCGTCTTGTCTTAACCCTTTACGGATGCTGCCGGCAAACAGATGCACCAGCCCGCCTGATCGTCGCATGTGGGTGTGTGGATCGCTTCATCGCACGGATAAATCGCGTAATCGCGCACACAAATCGCCGCGCACAGTATCGCTGGCGCGGATGAGGCTGTTCGTGAAAGGACGTTGCCTGCGAGGATCTCGCAGGCAACGTCAACGGCTTTGGATCAGGGCGCCATTGCCAGCGTGCTGATTCCGCCCTTGGCTACGACGGTACCGGTGGGTATGCCACCCGGCGCACCGCCCAAGGGTTCGAGAGTAACGGCCAACAACGCTTCGTTGCTGAGCATGGGCATCAACTGATCCGGTATCTGCGCGCGGCGTGCGCGTTGATCGTCGAATGTACCCATCGAATGCGGCTTGCCGTCTGCAGTGATCAACCACAGTTCGGGCACCTTGTCGGCGGTGGCGGTGCGATCCAGCGGCGTCACCGTGATGGTGTGCTTGTCGGCATCCATCAAGGCCACATAGCCCGGCCGGCCGTCTTCGGTCGCCAACGTGGCGGTCATCGCGATGCCGGTGGCAGGCGGTGGGGTCGTCTGCACCGGCGGTGTGACCGGCGGTGCCTGGACCACCGGGCCGGTGGCTGGCGGCTGCACTGGTGCGGGCGGCGTGGTCACGTTCAACAAGGCCAGTACGCACACTGCGGCAGTGGCCAGGCCACCGGCACTGGCCCAGCGCCAGAAGCGCACGCTGTTCCACAGCGGCGTGGCCGATGTGGTGGCGGTCGATGCCGACGGCACTGCGCGCAATGGCGTGTCGAAGCCCAGCGTCTGACGAATACGCGGCCAGAGGTGGTCGGACGGATTCACCGCAGCGATTTCGTCCAGCAGCGGCATCAGGTGTTCCTGCCATTGCAGGACCGCCTGATCGAACTGGCTGTCGGTGGCGATGCGTTGTTCGGCCGCCAGGCGCTCGTCGGCGCTCAGCAAGCCCAGCACGTATTCGCCGGCAAGCACGTCGCGCGGCGGTTCCTGGTCGATGGGGAATGGCGTGCTCATCGTTCCAGGCACGCCTTGAGTTTGGCCAGGCCTCGACGGATCCAGCTCTTGACCGTGCCGATCGGCGTGTCGGTGCGCGCTGCCAGTTCTTCGTAGGTGATGCCATCGAAGAACGCGGTGCGGATCAATTCGCTGCGCGGCGGTTCCAGTTCGGCCAGACAATGGTCGATGCGGTGGCGCGTGCTGGCGCGCTCGGTGCGCTCCAGCGGTGAGGCATCGCTGGCACGCAGGTCGCCGGCATCGTCCAGGGTCACGTTACGGCGCTGCGGCGCGTTGGCACGCAGATGGTCGATCGCCTTGTTGCGCGCGATCATCGCCAGCCAGGTGAGCCCGCGTGCACGGGTGGGATCGAACTGCCCGGCTTTGTGCCAGATCAGCGTGAACACATCCTGCAGCACCTCTTCGGCCTCGGCACGTTGCGGGATCATGCGCAGGCACACCCCGAACAGCTTGGACGAGGTCTGCCGGTACAGCGCTTCGAAAGCATGCCGGTCGCCGCCCGCAGTTGCGGTCAGCAGGCGTCCGGTTTCATCGTCGTCGTGGCCAGGAATGGCACTCATGCGGTCGGGCGTTGGGTGAGGTGGCGCCGATCCTACCGGACTGGCTACACCGTGTCTTTCACTTGCGCTGGAACCACAGCAGCACTGCGGCGACCAGCAGCAGGATTTCCACGCCTGCCAGCGCAACCGTCGGTGCGGAGACCGGCCACAGCCGCGACAGCGCGACAGTGCGGAACAGCACGATCGGCACGTAGAAGGCGAGTGCGACCAGCAACCCGGTGCGCGGTTGATCGATCCAGGCAAAGTAGCCGAACAAAAACGCCATGCCCAACTGCAGGCCGCCGTAGATGACCAGGTATTCCGACTGCCCGGCCGGCGAAAGCTGGGTGTAGCCGACGGCATGTGCGGTCTTGGCCGGCGAGAGCGTGCACCAGATCGCCAGAACGACGTAGAGCACTGCGTTGATCCACAGATAGGCCTTGGCCATGAGAATGTTCCTGCGTGGGGAATGGGTGCCCGGGCCGTTTTACGCAATAGCGCGTGGTCGAACGTGAAGATGGTGCGTGCCGGGCTCACGGGGCGCTGCAGCTTTTGGCCAGCGGCTGCTCGCGCGCCTGGCGCAGCTCGTCCGCACTGGCGGCACGCGCAGCGGTGTCCGGGAAAACGATGCGCACGTGCGGATAGCGGCCGCGTTCGTCGCGCAGATTGCCGACGCCGCGGAATTCGAGCAGGCGCTTGTCGGCGATCGAGTAACGCACCTCCAGCGACGGCACTGCGGCGCCGTACCAGGCATCCAGGCTGAGCCGATAGCGACGCTGGCCGGCGCTGTCGCCGATCCGTTCGACCTTGAAGGCCAGCTGGCGCTGCAGACTCGGCAGCACGAAGTCGACGCGCTGCGTTGCGCTGGCGAGTGCGTCCCATTGGGTGCGCAGATAGGCATCGAAGCCTGCATCGATCACGCGCGCGCCGTCACTGGCGGGGAGCGCGGTGTGGCGTTCGGTCTTGCCTGGCTCCTGCTGAAACATCTCGCGCACGCCATCGCGTTGGCGCACGCCTTCGCGGTAGCCGTCGCGCCCATCAAGCAGGCTGAAATTCGGTGCGCTGCCGCCGCCATCGACCTGTTTGCGCGCGAACGGGCGTCCGTCCGTGCAGCGATACAGCACCACCCGGCCGCCATCGTCGAGCAGCCAGTGCGACTCGCGGTAACGCAGCGCGCCGCTGTCGCCGTCGAAGGCATCGCCGTCCACACGGGTGACAGCTGCAGCGCTGAGCGGCGCGCAGCCGAGCACCAGCAGCAGCAACGGCGGGATCGGCCGGCAGCGGATGGCGAGCGCGACAAAGGGGGCGGCGAATGGGCGCATCGGCGGATTCCTCGATGGGAGTACACACCAATACGAGCGCGTCCGCAGCACGGATGCGCCGGATGCGTCAGGACGTTCCTGACCGAATGTAGGAGTTGGGGGCTTTTGCGAGCCTTTCAGCCGCTTGTGCGCAGCTCGATGCAATCCACCGGGCAGGCCGGCAGGCAGAGCTCGCAGCCGGTGCACAGCGGCGCGATCACCGTGTGCATGTGTTTGGCGCCGCCGACGATGGCATCCACCGGGCAGGCCTGGATGCATTTGGTGCAGCCGATGCAGTCGGCTTCCACGATCCATGCCACTTGCGGCAGCGTGTGCGTGCCGCGCGCGCGGTCATAGGGACGCACTGGAACCTGCAGCGCGTGCGCCAGCGCGCGTGCACCGGCGTCGCCACCGGGTGGGCAATGATCGACGTCGGCTGTGCCGTCTGCCATCGCCTGCGCATACGGGCGACAGCCGTCGTAACCGCACTGGCCGCATTGGGTCTGCGGCAGCAGGCGGTCGAGGCGTTCGACCAGATCGGGCGTTGGGGCGGGCGTTGCAAGGTGCATGTCAGTGCAACAGGTTGCCGCGATACCAGCGCTGCTGCGCCAGTGCCAGCATCGGTTTGTCTTCGCGGCTATCGCCGTAGGCGTGCACGCAGTCGTACTGCGACAGGTCGTAACGCATGCGGATCTGCGCCGCCTTGTGCGGGCCGCAATCGCCGTCGGCGTAGCGCCCGCTCAAGATGCCGGCCTCGTGCTCCAGCCGATTGCAGATCAGCGACAGCCCATGCTGCGTGCACCATGGCTGCAGATACAGATCCAGCGAACCCGACACCAGCACCACTTCATGCCCGCGCGCCTGGTGCCAGTCGATGCGCTGCATCACCTCTGCGCGCAGCATGCCGGGCAGATCGTTGCGTGCATATGCCGCGCCGTGTGCAGTCATCTCCTGCAGCGCGCGCGCGCTGAAGACCAGGCCCGTGACGCGCGCACGCACGGTTTGCGCGGAGATCAAGCCGAGTCGATAACCCAACACCCACGGGCCCGCCTGCCATTTCGCCGCAGCCAACTGCGCAGGCGTTGCCACCTTGCGCAGGAAGCGCGCATAGGTGTCGCAGGTGGTGATGGTGTGATCGAAGTCGAACAGGGCGAGCTGCATGGGGCGGGGCAGTGGGGAATATGATTGGGGAATGGGGAGTAGGGACTGGGAAGTTGAGATTTGGAACTCGTTAAAGGCGCAGTGTTTTCCCTTCTCCCACCGGGAGAAGGTGCCCCGCAGGGGCGGATGAGGGTACGGGCGAAGCCACGTGCAGTTGGAACGACACCAGGGCTTCGCACCGTACCCTCACCCCAGCCCCTCTCCCGCAGGAGAGGGGCTTAGCCTCTTCCTTCTCCCACCGGGAGAAGGTGCCCCGTAGGGGCGGATGAGGGTACGGGCGAAGCACTCTTGTCAGGTCTAACTCAACGATCAGGTCTGGCTTTTACGATTCCCGATTCCCGATTCCCAAATCCCGCCTCACCGAACCGGCATCCCCGGCTGCGCACCCGTATCGGCATCCAGCAACGCCAGCGCGCCGCCGTCGAAGCCGGCCGACAGGATCATGCCTTCGCTGATGCCGAAGCGCATCTTGCGCGGGGCCAGGTTGGCGATGAACACCACGCTGCGGCCGACCAACGTTTCTGGTTCGCCATAGCTGGCGCGGATGCCCGAGAAGATCTGGCGCTTGCCCAGCTCGCCGGCATCCAGTTCGAAACGCAGCAGCTTGTCCGAGCCTTCCACGAATTCGCACACCAGTACCTTGCCGATGCGCAGGTCGAGCTTGGCGAAATCGTCGATGCCAATAAGACCTGGATTCGCGACGGAGGCGGGGGGATTGGCCGGCGTAGCCGTTTTTACATCGGTTTTGGCCACCTTTGCAGTGCTGGCGGTGGTGGCAGCCGGTGCCGCAGGTGCGGCCATCGTGTCTTTTGAAGCGTCGGTCATGGCGTCGATCAGTTTGGGGTCGATACGGGTGAACAGGGCCGCGTAGGGCTGGATCACGTGTGCGGTCAGCGGGCGGGCGATATCTTCCCAGCTGGTCATTGGTGCCGACAGAAAAGCTTCGGCTTCGGCGCAGGTACGCGGCAAAATCGGCTTGAGCCCGGCGACCAGAATGCGGAACAGATTCAGCCCTTGCGTGCACACCGATTGCAGCTGCGCATCGGCACCCTCCTGCTTGGCGATCACCCATGGCTTGGTGTCGTCGATGTACTTGTTGGCCTCGTCTGCAAGCGCCATGGTCTGGCGGATCGCGCTGGCCGCATCGTTGCGCTCGTAGGCCTCGCGGATCGGCGCCAATGCGGCGACGAAGCGCTCGTATTGCGCCGGGTCGGGCAGGGCGTCGGCCAGCTTGCCGTCGAAGCGCTTGCCGATGAAGCCGGCGCAGCGGCTGGCCAGGTTGACGAACTTGCCGACCAGATCCGCGTTCACCCGCGTGACGAAGTCGCCCAGGTTGAGGTCCAGATCGTCTACGCCGCCAGAGGACTTGGCCGCGAAGTAGTAGCGTAGCGCCTCCGGTTCCAGGCCCACATCCAGGAAGGTCCGCGCCATCACGAAGGTGCCGCGCGACTTGGACATCTTGGCGCCGTCCACCATCAGGTAGCCGTTGACGTGCAGCCGGGTCGGCGCGCGATGGCCGGTGCCGTGCAGCACCGCCGGCCAGAACAGGCCGTGGAAATTGACGATGTCCTTGCCGATGAAGTGATGCAGCTCGGTCTGCGTGTCGGCGACCAGATGCGCGTCGAAGTCTTCGCCCATCTGCGCGCACAGCGTCTTGAAGCTGCACAGATAGCCGATCGGCGCGTCCAGCCACACGTAGAAATACTTGCCCGGCTGGCCGGGAATCTGGAAGCCGAAATACGGCGCATCGCGCGAGATGTCCCAGGCGCGCAGGCCGCCTTCGGTATCCAGCCATTCCTTGAGCTTGGCCTTGACGCCGGGCAGTGCCACATCGCCGGCCAGCCACTCGCGCAAAAAGCCGTCGAAATGGCCGACTTCGAAGAAGAAATGCTCCGAATCGCGCAACTCGGGCGTGGCGCCGGAGATCACCGACTTGGGTTCTTTCAGCTCGGTCGGCGCGTAGGTGGCGCCGCAGACTTCGCAGTTGTCGCCGTATTGGTCGGCGCTGCCGCAGTTGGGGCAGATGCCCTTGATGTAGCGATCCGGCAGGAACATGCCCTTGGCCGGGTCGTAAAACTGTGCCACTGAGCGACGGCTGATGTGACCGGCCGCTTCCAGCTTGCTGTAGAAGGCCTCGGTGAGCTCGCGATTGACCGGCGAATTGGTCGAATCGTAATGATCGAAGGTCACCCCGAACGCGGCGAAATCGCGCTCATGGCTGGCCTGGATGTTGGCGATGAAGGCTTCCGGGGTCACGCCGGCCTTTTCGGCGGCGAGCATGATCGGCGTGCCATGGGTGTCGTCGGCGCAGACAAACCAGGTCTTGTCGCCGCGCAGGCGGCGTGCGCGCACCCAGATGTCGGCCTGGATATAGCCGACCAGATGGCCAAGATGCAGCGGCCCGTTGGCGTAGGGCAGGGCGGTGGTGACGAGTGCGGTGCGGGTCATGGCAGGCGTAATGCGGGGGACGGGCGATTATCGCATTAGTCGGGAATGGGGATTCGGGAATGGGGAATCGGGTGAAACAGGGCGGGGTCGCTGGGCTACTGAGGCGCGGCGCTGCGCGCATTGCAACTGCGCAGTGCCGGTGCGTAGGGGCCTTCAGCGGCATGGAGCGTGCACCGGGTTGCTACCTCGCCAGCCAGGCCTGCAGCACGCAACACCCATCGCTAACGCCCCATGCAGCGCATCTCAAAGCGCACCGCACGCTCAAGGTCTAGGTGGCCGCTTCCTGAGCGATGCGCACAAAAAAGGCGCCCTCACGGGCGCCTGCTTTTACGAATCCCCAATCCCGAATCTCGGTTCCCGGCTTACTCGCGCACCCAGGTCTGGGTACGGCCCAGCGCTTCAATGCCGACATAGCCGCGCATCTGCAGCTTCTTGCCGCCGTCGGTCAGGGTGACCTTGGCCTTGTAGGTCTTGCCCTTGGCCGGGTCGAGCACCGAGCCGCCGCTCCACACCGCGGTGCCGTCGGGCTTGAGGCCCCACAGGATGGTCATGCCCTTGATCGGCTTGCCCTTACGCTCGCCGTCGCACTTGTCGCAGATCGGGTTCGGGCCCTTGTCCGATTGCAGGATGTCCACCACTTTGCCGGTCAGCGTGCCGTTGCCGGTCTGCTCGATCTGCACCACCGACTTGGGCTTGCCGGTCTCGTCGTCGATGGTCTTCCAGCGGCCCACCGGCGAGTCGGCGGCCTGGGCCAGCAGCGAAGCGGCGGCCAGCGGCAGGGCCAGCATCAGGGTCTTGAAGGTCTTGCGCATGTGTCCCCTCCCAGGGATTGCTGTGGCCACCGTCGGCGACCTGATCGCAATGTATACCGTGCAGTATGGTGGCGGAAAGCCACCGCGTTCAGTTTGAGGGTGGGCAAGACGATGCGCTTGCCGTCTGCCGGCTATGAGTCGTCCGTGTCCTTGCCGCGCTAGGAGGTCGCCACCTCCGGTGTGCATCCCTGATTCTGGTATCGCACAGGCTGCCATCGCCGGGCAGTGTGCGTCTAAGCGGATTCGTACAATTCCAGCGGCAACTCATCCGGGTCGGCGAAGAAGGTGAAACGGCGGCCGGTGTATTCGTCGATGAGGATGTCTTCGGTGACCACACCGTGCGCGTTGAGATGCGCGACGGCCGCGTCCAGATCCTCGACGCGAAAGGCGAGATGGCGCAGTCCGCGCGCTTCGGGTCGGCTTGGGCGAAGTGGTGCGTTTGGGAACGAAAACAGCTCGATCTGGCCGCCGTCGGGCAGCGCCAGGTCCAGCTTCCAGGAATCGCGCGGCTGCCGGTAATGCTCAGCGAGTACGCGCAGGCCCAGGATGTCGCAATAGAACCGTTTGGAGGCCGCGTAGTCGCCGGCAATGATCGCCACGTGGTGAATGCCGGCCAGCATCATGCGGCGCCTTGCAAAGAGTGCGACATCTGAGGCGACGCGTAGAGGCTGTGAGCGAGCACCGATACGTTGCGCACGTTGCCAGCGATATCGCGTCGCGCATGTGCAGTCGATGCCGACGATGTGGCCGGGAGGTCGGTCTTCGCATGCATGCGTGGTTGCAGAGCGTGTGGCATGGCGATCATTCCAAATGAGCAGCGCCCAAGAATACCCGCGCGCCATTGAAGCGCTTGTGCAACGTCACAGCATGTCGACCCATGGCTGTGCTCGTCTGCCCGCGCGTGGCAGGATGCGGTGCCACGCAGCAGACGCACCCATGCCCGAGCCGTCGTCCAACGCCGCACCACAATTCCAGCGCAGCATGCAGGTGCGCCATCTGGTGATGCTGTCGCTGGGCGGTGTGATCGGCACCGGGTTGTTCTTCAACACCGGTTACATCATCGCCAGCACCGGTGCGTTGGGCACGGTGATCGCGTATCTGATCGGCGCATTGGTGGTGTATCTGGTGATGCAGTGCCTGGGCGAGCTGGCGGTGGCGATGCCGCAGACCGGTGCCTTTCATGTGTATGCGGCGCGTTATCTGGGGCCGGCCACCGGGTATGTGGTGGCCTGGTTGTACTGGTTGACCTGGACGGTGGCGCTGGGGTCGAGCCTCACCGCCGCTGCGTTCTGCATGCAGTACTGGTTCCCGCACACACCGGCCTGGCCGTGGTGCCTGTTGTTCTGCGCGCTGATCTTCGGCTTGAACACGGTGTCGGCGCGCTGGTTTGCCGAGGGCGAGTTCTGGTTTTCGTTGATCAAGGTGATCACCATCCTGGTGTTCATCGTGCTCGGTGGTGCTGCGGTGGTCGGCGTGTTGCCGTTGGCCGATGGCTCACCCGCGCCGGGGCTGCGCCATCTGCGCGCCGATGGCTGGTTTGCGCAAGGCACCTTGCCGATTCTGATGACGATGGTGGCGGTGAATTTTGCCTTTTCCGGCACCGAGTTGATCGGCGTTGCCGCCGGCGAAACCGCGCAGCCGGCACGTGCGATTCCGCTGGCGATCCGCACCACGCTGGTAAGGCTGGTGGTGTTGTTCGTCGGCACTGTGCTGGTGCTGGCCGCACTGTTACCCGCCGAGCAGGCAGCAGTGGAGACCAGCCCGTTCGTGCGCGCCTTCGAATTGCTGGGCATTCCGTATGCGGCCGACATATTGAATGCGGTGATCCTTACCGCGATCCTCTCGGCGGCCAATTCCGGCCTGTACGCGGCCGCGCGCATGCTGTGGTCGCTGGCCAACGAAGGCACGCTGCCGGCGCGCCTGGCGCGCTTGACTCGCCGCGGTATCCCGCTCCCGGCATTGGCATTGAGCATGCTGGGTGGCCTGTTGGCGCTGCTCACCGGCGTCTACGCGGCCGACACCGTGTTCGTGGCGATTTCGGCGGTGTCCGGCTTTGCAGTCGTGGTGGTGTGGCTGAGCATCTGCGCCTCGCACTACTTCTTTCGCCGCCAGCTGCTGCGCGAGGGCATCGCGCCGCAGAGCCTGGCGTATCGCGCGCCGTGGTATCCGTGGACGCCGATCCTGGGGTTTTCGCTCTGTCTGCTGGCCTGTATCGGGCTGGCATTCGATCCGCAGCAACGCATCGCGCTGTGGTGCGGCATCCCGTTCGTGGCGCTGTGCTACGGCGCCTATGCACTCACCCAATGGCTTGCGACCCGGAGACAGCACGCATGACGATTCTTCCCCGCCGGCCGCGCGCCGACGCGCCGTTCAGTCAGGCGCTGCAGCACGATGGCTATGTGCTGCTCGATGGCGCGCTCGCCACCGAACTGGAACAACGCGGCTGCGATCTCAACGATGCGCTGTGGTCGGCGCGCGTGCTGATGGAGCAGCCGGAGCTGATCTACCAGGTGCATCGCGACTATTTCGCCGCCGGCGCGCAGTGCGCCATCACTGCCAGCTACCAGGCCACGCCGTTGGGCTTTGCCGCGCGTGGGCTGGATTTGGCGCAATCACACGCACTGATCGCACGCAGCGTGGCATTGGCCGTGCAAGCACGAACCGACCATCTGCAGTCGCAACCACAGGCGGCGCCGTTGTGGGTGGCCGGCTCGGTCGGGCCCTACGGCGCGTATCTGGCAGATGGTTCGGAATACCGCGGCGACTACGCTCTGCCGCTGGCGCAACTGATGGACTTCCATCGCCCGCGCATTGCCGCGTTGGCCGAGGCGGGTGTGGATGTACTGGCATGCGAAACGTTGCCGTTGGCTAACGAGATCGTCGCGCTGCGCCTGCTGCTGGAAGAATTTCCACAGGTGTATGCGTGGTTTTCCTTCACCTTGCGCGATGCCGCACATCTGAGCGATGGCACGCCGTTGGCGCAGGTCATCCCGGCGCTGGATGCGTGCAGGCAGGTGATCGCAGTGGGCATCAACTGCATTGCGTTGGAACACGTCACGGCTGCTTTGCAGACGCTCTCCGCACTGACGTCACTGCCGCTGGTGGTGTATCCCAATTCGGGCGAGCACTACGATGCCAGCGACAAGCGCTGGCACGCAGGCAGCACGACGGCATGCAGCTTGGCCGACCAGCACGCACAGTGGCTGGCGGCCGGTGCGCGGCTGATCGGCGGTTGCTGCCGCACCACGCCGCGCGACATCGCCGCGTTGGCGGCGGCGCGCTTCGCGGGCTGAGCTGCGTCAGCCTTTTTGCGTGGCGATCCAGCGCTGGATTTTGTCTTGCAGGATCTCCAGCGGTACCGAGCCGTCCTTGAGCACTTCGGTGTGGAAGGCGCGCACATCGAAGCGCGGGCCCAGTTCGCGTTGCGCCTGTTCGCGCAGCTGCGCGATCTTCATCTCGCCGACCTTGTAGGCCAGCGCCTGGCCGGGGATGGCCATGTAGCGGTCCACCTCGGCTTCGGCATCTGTGCGGCTCATGCCCGAGTTGTCGAGCATGTAATCGATCGCCTGATCACGGCTCCAGCCCTTGCTGTGCAGGCCGGTGTCGGTCACCAGGCGGATCGAGCGCCACAGCGCGTTCTGCAGATAGCCGTAGGTGTTGTACGGATCCTGATACAGCCCCAGCTCGCGCCCCAGCGACTCCGCATACAGGCCCCAGCCTTCGATATACGCGGTCTCGCCACCCAGGCGGCGGAACTTGGGCAGATCGGTCAGCTGCTGCTGCAGCCCGAGCTGGAAATGGTGGCCGGGAATGGCCTCGTGCAGATACAGGCTCTCGGCCTCCCAGGTCTTGCGCGAGGGCAGGTCGGAGGTGTTGACGTAGAAAATGCCCGGCGTGCTGCCGTCGCCGTTGGGGCGCATGTACGAGCCACTGGCGGCCGCTTGCGCGCGCTGCGCTTCCACCACACGCACTTCCAGCGCCGGCATGCCCTGGACATTGAACAGGCGCGGCACCGCCAGCTGTACGCGGCCCTGCAGCCCACGGTAATAACCCAGCAATTCGGTGTCGCTGCGGAACGCGAAGCGCCTGTCGGTCTGCATGAACTTGTAGAACTTGGGCAGGTTGCCGCGGAACTTGACCTGCTTGGCCAGCGTGGCAATCTCTCCTTGCAGGCGCGCCACCTCGTCCAGCCCGATCTGATGGATCTGCGCCGGGGTCAGGTCCGAGGTGGTGCTCTGACGCACGTCGTAGGCGTACCAGGCCGCGCCATTGGGCAGCGCCGTCAGTCCGTCGGTATCGCGGCAGGCCGGTAGGTATTCGGTGGCGATAAAGCCGCGCAGCTCCCGGTAGGCCGGCATGATGCGCACTTCGATCAGCCGCTTGTACTCGGCGGTGATGCGCTGCTTGTCGGCCTCGGGCATGTCTGCCGGCAGGTTGCGCACCGGACCCCAGAACAGGCTGTCTTCGGCATTGCGCGCGATGATCGCGTCCAGCTGCGGCAGCACCTTCTGCATCAACACCTTCGGCTGCACCACGCCCGCCTGCATACCGGCACGCATATTGCTGATCGCCTGGTCGAACAGCTCGGGGATGCCCACCGCACGGCGCGACCAGTTGTCGTAGTCCTTGACCGTCTTGAACGGCTGCGCGCCGGTGCCCGAGCCCAGCACCACCGCGATGCTGGCGATGTTGTAGAACTGGTTGATCGGCAGCATCCAGCTGGGGAACTGCTCGGCCGCCAGCGCGCTGCGCGCGTCGCGCACGAAGATTTGATAGCTGAGCAAGTCCTGCCCGCTCAAACCGTCCGGCCCCAACGCCTCGGCCTTGCCCAGCCACAGCACGGTGAAGTCGTGCGACTGCTGCCGGAACGCCGGCGACAGGAAGTTGGGCAGCTGGTCGTTGTAGTGCCCATCGCCCTGGAAGGTGGCCTGTAGCGGGTTGAGCTTGAGCGAGGCATCCCAGTACTGGTCGTACAGCAGGTTGAGCTGCTGCGCCTTGGTCAGCACCACGGGCGCGGCGACGACGCGCGGCTTGGGCTTGGCGGCTTTGCCGCCTTTGGCAGCCTTGGTGGTCCTGGCCGCCGGCTTGGCGGCCTTCTTGCCTTTGCTCGCCTTCGCGCGCGTTTGCGAGGTCTGTGCCTTGCCGGTTTTCTTCTTGGCCGCATCGGCGGGCGCTGCCAGCGACAGGCTCATGATGGCGGCCATGGCCAGGGACAGCAGGCGGGAAAAGCTGAGGGGCATTACCGGCTCCGGGAACAAGCGAGCGGGGAGCTTGCCCGATCCGCACCGTCAGGGCCACCCATCCGGGCGATGCGGCGCGCTGCAATTCATGCGGCGCACGGACTGGGCGGCGCGCGTTTGCGCATGCTGCGTTGCAGTAAACAAGCCTGCTTGCACATCATCGATGCGTCGCGGCGATCGAACCCGGCCGGATGGTGCGCCGGCTCAGTTGGCAGCCGCTTCCTCACGCAATTGCTCGGCGCGCGCAGCGCCCAGATACGCGCTGATGGCGCGCCGGGCCAGATACAGCAGCGGGATCAGCGCGATCGCAAAGCCCATCTTGTAGACGTAGTTGAGCGTGCTCACCGCCAGAAACTGGTCGGTGGACCAATGCTGCGGGCCAAGCACGAAGGCGATGTAGATCACCACAAAGCTGTCCACCAACTGCGACACCGCCGTGGAGCCGGTGGCGCGCAGCCACACATGTTTTTCGCCGGTAACCTTGCGGATGCGATGGAACACCGAGACATCGATCAACTGGCCGAACAGAAACGCCACCAGCGAGCCACCGATCGTCCACAGCCCCTGGCCGAACACCGCCGCGAACGCCGCCTGATAATCGGGCACGCCCTGGCTCTGCGCTGCGGTGACCCACCAACCGGCCGGCGCCAGCGCAATCGCCGCGAACGCAAACACAAAGCCGTAGCCGATCAGCGCCACCGCCACCCACGAGATGAAACGCACCCCGCGGCTGCCGAAGAACTCGTTGATGGTGTCGGTCATGATGAACACCACCGGCCACAGCAAGGTGCCGGCGGTGAAGCTGAGCGAGCCGGTCTGGCCGAACAGATTCCAGTTCAACGGCGCGATGCCGAGCGTGTCTTCCAGCGCAAAGATCTTGACGCCGATGAACTCGGCCAGCGCCGCGTTGACGCAAAAGAACGCAGCCAGCGCAATGAACAGGCGGACCGCACGATCGTCGAGGGTACGCACCTGTGTCATGGCGTTAGCGATCCGCGGTACGGGTGAAGGGCACCGACTCCGGCGCCACTGCGCCACCGGAGATGATGAAGCTCATCGCCTGATCCACGGTCCAGTCGGTCGGTGTGAGCAACTCCACCGGCACGATCTCCAGATAGCCGGAGGTCGGGTTGGGGGTGGTCGGCACATACACCGCCGCCAGCTCGCGGCCGGTACCTTGCTCCTTGATCACGCGCGTGACCAGGCCCACCGACTTCATGTCGCGATGCGGGAAGTCGATCAGCACCACGCGCTGGGTGCTGCCGGGCTGGGTCTGCAGGATGTCGAGCAACTTGCGCGCGCTGTCGTAGACCACGCTGGCCAGCGGGATGCGCCGCATGATCGCCTCGAACCAGCGCAACAGGCGCTGGCCGATCACGCGCCGGCTCAGGATGCCGACAAACAGGATCACGCCCACGGTGGCAATCAGCGCGATGGTGTTCTGCACCCACAGCGCCTTGATCCAGCCCAGATAGTACGGAAACGAGGCAGCGATGCGTTCGGACAACGGCACCACCCACGGGCTGCTGATGCCAGAGAGCAGCGAGAACACGAACTTCACCACCACCCAGGTCAACCAGACCGGCAGCAGGGTGAGCAAACCGGTCAGAAAGACCCGTTGCAGGGAAGGGCGGGGATGCGGAGTGGGGGATTCGGACATCCGCGCATTGTAGGCACTCGGCCGGGTCCGGTGCAGACCTGAGGCAGTGCTTGTTCGCCCGGGAGACGGCAAGTGCGCATACGCGTGATGGCACTCGTGAGCCGGTGCCGGCCGCTCTAAGATGGCGCAGTTCATCCACGGAAGGTTGCTCCGCGTGCTCGCCAAATTCCTCAAGTCGGCCCTGCTGGGGCTATGCATTCTGATTGCCCTACTGGTTGCCCTGTACGCGATCTCCGCGCGCTGGCCGATCCCTGAAGCGCAACGCCAGGCGTTGGTGCAACTACGTCAACCGCCGCTGCCGCTGCGTGGGCCCAACATGTTTGTCGCGCTATGGTCGTTGCCGTACGCGGTGCCGGATGCACAGCGCGAGGCGCTGCTTGCGCAGGATGTGCAGCGGTTCGAAGGCTTGCCCGCCGGCATGCTGTTGCAAAGCGCCGCCACACGCTATCCACGCCGGCCGGATTGGCCAGCATCGGCCCCGGAACTGTGTACGCGCTATGACGGGTGCCTGGACCGCGTGCGTCAACGACCGCAGGCCTATGCCGACGCGCTAGCCACACAGACGCCGCAGTTGATCAAGTTGCGTGACTTGGCGGGCTATGCGGATTACCGCAGCCCGTTCCCGCCCAGCGCCACCGCCCCGCTACCGACACTGCCGCAGTTCAAGCTGTCGATGACCAGCAACGCGCTGGACTTCGTCCAAGGACGCACCGAGCAGGCGCTGGCGGGCGTCTGCGCCGACGCACGGGTTGCGCGGGTACTGCTGCGCAGCGGCGACAACCTCATCATGCCGATGGTTGGCGCGGCGATGCTGCGTGCCAACGCGCATCTGTTTGCCGAAATGCTGGCCGAGCTGCCTGCGCAGCCTCCATTGCCCGCGCAATGCCTCACTGCATTCGCGCCGCTTGCGGTCGATGAGGTCTCGCTGTGCAACGCATTGCACGGCGAATCGCAGATGGTGCTGTCGATGCTTGAGACAGAGGTTCGCAAGGACCCGGCAACCGACCTGTCCTGGGACGATCGGTTGTCGCTGCGTCTGCTCGACCACGAGCGCACCCGTGCGCTGATGGCGCCGGCCTATACCTGGGCCTGTAGCGCGCCGGTGCGGACCTTGCTGGCGCAGGATCAAGCGGTGCCGCAGACAATGATTCCAGTGCCGGACACGGTGTCGATGGGCTGTATTGCCAATGCGGTGGGGTGTCTGTTGGCGGGTGTGGCACGCCCTGGCTATGCGCAGTACCAGCATAAGCTCCAGGACACCGCCGCTGCATTGCGCGCGCTGTCGGCAGTGCTGTGGTTACGCGATCATCCCAATGATGCGCAGACACTGGAGCAGCGCCTTGCCGGCTTGCCGCCAGCGCTGCGCGGACAAGCGCGACCACTCCAACCCGGTGCCGATGGCCGGAGCGTACAACTGCGTCAGTACGCCAGGCGCGAGGAGAAGGTGGTGGAAGATCGGTGGCCGCTGGCCGGCAGCAAGCGGCCGCCTGCGCCAGCGGCGAGATCGATCGAACGGAGTTAGTTGCGTTTAGATGCAGTCAAAAAAATTGAGTCGGTCGAGTGCGCGGTGCCCTCACCGCTCGCGGGACACGCCGCAAATACGTCCCTGTAGGCTCGGTGGCGGCATCCATGCCGCCACACGGTCCCGCAAGCGGTGAGGACACCGCACCAGAAAGTTTATAGGCTGCTTTGTTGAAAGCCTGCCCATTGTTTTGACTGCATTGAGAAGACGATCGGACACGCCGTTATCTAAGCAACGCACGTCATGCATTGCTTGCACTATGCACACCGACCATCTCGACTGGTCCTTGCCCGCCCACCGTCGCGGGATCTTACGCGGCATGGATGCCGCGTAAGAGCCTACAAGGACGTACTTGCGGCGTGTCCCGCGGTGGTGGGCGGGCAAGGGCCCTGCAACCAAGCCGAAGATCGTCGGCTCTACAAGCGATCTATCCGCACTGTCCAACTACTCAAAGCCAATCAATCTTTCGATTCGGTGCGTTGTCGTAGGTGCAGTCAAATGCTTAGGTCAAAAGCCTGGTTAGTCGAGCGCGTGGTGCCCTCACCGCTCGCGGGACACGCCGTGAATCCATCCGTGGAGGCTCGGTGGCGGCATCCATGCCGCCACACGGTCCCGCAATCGGTGAGGACACCGCACCAGAAAGTGAGTCGGTTGCTTTGTTGAAAGCCTGCCTATTAATCACGTTGCATTTGGGAGCTGTAGGACACGCCGTCATCCAAACAACTTACCTCTTACCTAATGCATTGCTTGCACCACGCACACCGACCATATCGACGGGTCCTTGCCCGCCCACCGTCGCGGGACCTTACGCGGCATGGATGCCGCGTAAGAGCTTACAAGGACGTACTTGCAGCGTGTCCCGCGATGGTGGGCGGGGCCCTGCAGCCAAGCTGCAGCCAAGCCACTATGCAACCAACACATTCGTCGCATCCGCTCGTAGTGAGCACATCAGTTCAGAACAACGATCCGAACGTACTGCTTGCTCAGAACCGGAAATTCAACCAGCCCATCACGAAGGTCGAGTCGCCGTAACCGGCCTTGGTCAGCGCAGGGCCGGCGATCAGGTGTTCGGCGCGGAAGGTCACCGACCAGTTCGGGTCGATGTTCCAGGTCGCGTTGATGCGCGGCATCGTGCCGATGCGCCGCTCGCCGGTGCTCTGCGTGCGTGCGTAGGCGCGCGCCTGGTTGTTGTAGATCGCATCGCTGGTGGTCTGGCGCCACAAGGTTTCCCATTCCAGATTCACGGTGAGCTTGGGGGTGGGCGAGAAGATCAGCGTCGGCGCGGCAGTGACCAGATTGACCGGGCCGAAGAACGTCGCCCAGCTGAAGTAGATCGTGTTGCCGTAGAGAAAATTGTTGTTGCGCAAGGTGCCGGTGCCGGAGGTGCCGCCGCCGCCGGAGGCGATTTCGCTATGGAACCCCACGCGCGGCTTCCAACCGCTATCGCTCAACGTCCATGCATTGGAGGTGCTCGCCATGTAGGCGCGCAGATCGCGTCCGCCGAAACTGCCGCGCTGCACGGTCACGAACGAATCGGTGCGCAGCTTGCCCACATTGCCCCACAGGCGCAGGCCGTAGTAATTGCGGTTTTCTTCGGCAGTCTGCCGGCCCCACAACTGATTGTCGTTGCGGAACTGGTAGAAGAACGGCTCCAGATACATCGGCTTGGCGGTCGGCAAACGGTAGCCGCCGACCACGCCGCGGAAATGCCGCGAGCGGTCGATGCGATCGTCGCCCAACCCCTCGGTGCCATCCAGGTTGAAGTTGAAATCGAACACGTCCACACGGGTCTTTTCGCCGATCGCCCAGGCGCGCACACCGTTGAAGGTCACGAAGATATCGGTGTTGTCGCGCAGCGCCATCAATGTGGTCGGGCCGTCGACGAACACCTGACGGCCCACACGCAGACCGGTGTCGGCGCCGCCGATGTTGCCCTTCACGTCGAAAAACACCTGCTGCAGGATCGCGTTGTTTTCCTGCGTACCGGTCTTGGCGCCTTCGTTGCGACCATCCAGGCTGCCGTGCGCCAGCTCGGTATACAGACGGAAGTGCTCGCCGACATGAAAGTCGGCACCGAAGAACGCGCGGAACAGATACTGCTGTTGCGAATGGCTGCCCGGAATCAGGCCGGGATTGGTGATGGTGTTGCTGCGCACACGCAGCTCGTTGCTGAGCGACACGTACACATCGCCTGATTCATTGAGCGGGATGTACTTGAGCGGATCGAACGGGCTCTTGCGCTTGGACGAATCCTTCAGATACGACCAGTCCTCGGCCCAGCGTACCTGCCACATATTGCCGCCCTGCTTGGCACCCCAGCCCTGCGCTTCGAGCGGATAGCCCTTGGCTGCAGCAGCTTTGGCAGGCGCCGCGGCCTTGGCCGGCTCGGGCGAGGTCTGCTCGGCATTGGCCGGTGCAGGTTGCGTTTGCGCAAGGCCAAGCACCGGCAGCGCCAGGCCGATGGCAAGGCACAGGCACCGCGTGGCGCCGAGGGGAGTGTCAGCCATAGCCGGTCGTGCCGAACGCGCAAGTCGCATTTTTTTGCCCTATCGAAAAGTGAAAACTACCTGAGCAGATTTATCGGCACAGGGGGCAACGACTGTAGAGGAGCCTTGCCGGAAAGGCAGTAACCCAATGGTTCTAAGCACATGCGCCGGAATTTGCTATTCGGGATCGGGAATTGGCAACAGCGGATTGATCGATTGGCATGCCCATTATTCTCCAGCTCGCTTGCGTCGATACATAGAAATTCCCGGCTGGAGCGTCTTTGCGAACCTCAATTACCACTCCCAAATCCCGCTGCATGACTAACAGCACATCCGCTATACCCAACTTCACACTAGCATTGCCTTCAACCTAGTGGAGATGGTGATGACCGAGCCGGATGCCTACCTACGAAAATTCCAGAAGGAGCTCAGTGCCGGCACCGTATCGCTGGCGTTGTTGGCGGTACTGGCGCAAGCGCAGGAGCCGCTGTACGGCTACCTGATCGCCAAGCAGTTGGAGCGGCTGGATGGGGTGCTGAGCGGCAAGCAGAGCGCGCTGTATCCGGTACTGCGCAATCTGGAAGGGGCAGGGCTATTGCAGAGCCATGTCGAGCCTTCTGCCTCCGGTCCACCACGACGTTATTACCGCATTACCCAAACCGGGCGCGATTGCCTGCGCGAGTGGACCGCCGCCTGGCGCGCCACCCGCGATTCCGTTGACTCAGTGCTGGAGGGGACTCACTCATGACGACCATTGCGCAGGCACGTCCGTTGCCGATCACCATTCCCGATTACCTGACGCAATTGCGCCAGGCACTGGCCGGTGCAGATCCGGCGATGATCCAGGACGCGCTCTACGACGCCGAGGAATATCTGCGCGCCGAGCTGGCCGAGCAGGCCGGCAAGAGCGAGGCCGAGGTAATTGCCGGGGTGGCCAGCAGCTACGGCGCGCCGGATGAAGTGGCCGAGATCTACCGCGAGACCGAAGTGACGGTGACGCGCGCACTGCGACCGCCGCTGCCGCCCAGGCGCAGCTCCTGGCTGGGCAAATTCTTCGGTGTCGCCGCCGACCCGCGCACGTATGGCGCACTGTTCTACATGCTGTTGTCGCTGGTCACTGGCGTGTTCTATTTCACCTGGGTCGTCACCGGTGCCAGCCTGTCGGCGGGGTTGATGATCCTGATCATCGGAGTGCCGCTGCTGGTGCTGTTCTTCGGTTCGGTACGCGTGCTGTCGTTGGTGGAAGGTCGTGTAGTGGAGACGCTGCTGGGTGTCCGCATGCCGCGTCGTCCTGCGCATCCCGGGCCGCAGGGAAGTTGGCTGCAACGCATTGGCGCGATGTTCACCGATGCCCGCACATGGAGCACGATGCTCTACTTCCTGCTGATGCTGCCACTGGGCGTCATTTACTTCAGCGTCTTCACCACATTGTTGTCGCTGTCGCTGGGGTTGGCCGCTTCACCGTTGGCGCTGTTGTTCGACAACACAGCGGTGCTGACCTGGGATGGCGTGGATGTCACCAGCCCCTGGCTGACGCTGCCGTCGTTCGTCGTCGGCGTGCTGCTGCTGTTTGTCACGCTGCATCTGGCGCGCGCCTTCGGCAAGCTGCATGGGATGTTCGCCAAGCATCTGCTGGTAAAGAGCGGCGAAGGTTGAGTGACAGCTGTCATTGCGGGGTGTGCGGCACGCTGCTGCGATCGCTGCAGTGCCACGTTGTTTGAAGTACAAACCTGAAAGACGCTACGACTTGAAATCGCGGTTGTTTTGAAGTGATTGGAGAGTGCGGATAGATCAGGTGTAGAGCGGCTGATCTGCTGCTTGGCTGCAGGGCCCTTGCCCGCCCACCGTCGCGGGACACGCCGCAAGTACGTCCTTGTAGGCTCTTACGCGGCATCCATGCCGCGTAAGGTCCCGCGAGTCAGTGTGCATGTTTTCAAGAAAACAACCGATCAACTCTCTGGTGCGGTGTCCTCGCCGCTTGCGGGACCGTGTGGCGGCATGGATGCCGCTACCGAGTCTCCAAGGACGGATTCACGGCGTGTCCCGCGAGCGGCGAGGGCACCGCGCGCTCGATCACGCGACCACGCAGGGCTCTGTCTTGGCTTGAACCAAGAATCTGCCATAAAAAAACGCCCCTTGATCGAGAGATCAAGGGGCGTTTTTTTGGCAGATCAAGCGCGTTTGCTGCGCTTGCGGATCGGGGTGACGGTGGCCGGATCGCGGCTGCCCACCGGGTCGGCATCGTAGCGGCCGATGAATTCGCGCACCTGTGGGTACACCACTTCGCGCCAGCGACGGCCGCTGAAGATGCCGTAGTGACCAGCGCCTTCCACCACCAGATGACGACGATGCGCCGCATCGATGCCGGTGCACAGGTCGTGCACCGCTTCGGTCTGGCCAAGGCCGGCGATATCGTCCAGTTCGCCTTCGATACTGAGCAGCGCGGTGTTGCGGATCGCCGACGGCTTCACCAGCTGGCCGTCCACTTTCCACTTGCCCTGTGGCAGCAAAAAGTCCTGAAATACCACGCGAATCGTGTCCAGGTAATACTCGGCCGGCATGTCGAGCACGGCGTTGTATTCGTCATAGAACTGACGATGCGCCTGCGCATCCTGCAAGTCGCCCTTGACCAGATCGGTGTAGAAATCCCAGTGCGACATCACGTGCCGGTTGGGATTCATCGACAGGAAACCGGCGTGCTGCAGGAAGCCCGGATACACCTGACGGCCATGCCCCGGATACGGGAACGGCACGGTGTGGATCAGGTTGTTCTGGAACCACTCGATGCCGTTCTCGGTGGCCAGATTGTTGACCTGGGTCGGGCTGCGGCGTGCATCGATCGGCCCACCCATCATCACCAGCGAGCGCGGCGTGGGTTCATCGTTGGACGCCATCAACGACACTGCTGCGAGCACCGGCACAGTGGGCTGGCACACGCTCACCACATGCAAACGGTCGGCGCCGATGTGGCGGATGAATTCCTGGATATAGGTAATGTAGTCCTCAAGCCGGAATGCACCGGCTTCCAGCGGCACCATGCGCGCGTCGACCCAGTCGGTCACGTAGACCTTGTGGTTGCGCAGCAGGGTACGCACGGTATCGCGCAGCAGGGTGGCGTGGTGGCCGGACAACGGCGCCACCACCAGCACGGCCGGCTGCTGCTTCATCGTGCCGATCAGCTCGACATGGTCGCTGAAACGCTTGAAGCGCAGCAGGCGGCAGAACGGCTTGCTCAGGACTTCGCGCTCGATGATCGGCAGCGAATGGCCATCGACCTCGACATCGTCGAGCGCCCAGGCCGGCTTTTCGTATTCCTTGCCCAGGCGATGGAACAGCTCGTTGCTGGCGGCCATGCGTTCGGCGCCCGGGAGCGAGGCCCACAGACTGTCGGGGTCGGAAAACATCTTGGCGTTCGCCTGGGCCTGATGCACCCAGGGGGCTAGCAGATTACGGGTTAGCTCGTGCAGTTGATAAAGCATTCCACCCATCCGTGCGGCTTTGCTGCCACGCAGCATACCCGCTTTGGCGCATTTGCACCTTAATGGGGCTGCGGACGGTAGAGGCTGTCATAGGAGCTATGGCAGAGGAGAAGCAGCTTTATCCGACGCAATTTGTGATCTTCCGAGCGGCTTCACACGGCTTGAAGATTGCGTTCGCCGGCAAGGCAAGCCCCTCTCCCTGCGGGAGAGGGGTTGGGGTGAGGGTACGGGGCGAAGCCACACGCGGCGGGTGATCCAAGCAGTCAACGTCTCAGTCAACCGCGCTCCAACGCCGACGCCTCACCACCCAACTGCGGCGACAACCAGCAATGCGACCCCAGCGCCGCAAAGCCCACGTTGGCGAAGCGGCGCCGGTACCAGCGTGCCGGCCGTGCCTGAAACCCTTCGTGGTCGCCTTCGAAGGCGTCTTCTTCGGCGAAGGTCTCCAGAAACGCCACGCCCGCGCACATCTCGGCCAATCCGGGCAGGCCCTGGTTGAGCTCACGCGTGGGCACGTAATGCAGCACGTCCGAGCAGATCAGCAGATCCACCGGCGCACACGGGCGCAGCCAGGCGAAATCGCCGAAGCGGGCAGGGTGGATCTGCCGGCTGCGTCCGTAGCGCTGCACCGCATAGGCGCTGCTGTCGAAACCCAGATAACTGAGCTTTGGCCGCAACGCCAGCAACGGTGCGCGCCACGCGGCCTCGCCACAGCCGATATCCAGCACGCTGCGGATCGGGCGCTCCAGGTAGTACTCGGCCTGGCTCACCGCGAGTGCGACCTTGCGTCGCAGGCGTGCGGGGTCGGCCAGCCCGGCATCGCGATACCAGCGGCTGAAATAGTGGGCGTCGTACTGTTTGTCGTCGGGCTGATGCATGGGCGGATGTGCTTTCGCGCAAGCGGATAGGTGAAAATGCGGGCCATCCTACGCCAGCCAGCGAAGCCAGCACATGACCCTGTATCTGTGGATCAAGACCTTTCACCTGTTGTTCGTCATCGCCTGGATGGCCGCGGTGTTCTACCTGCCACGCATCCTGGTCAATCTCGCCGAAGCCGGCGCCGAACCCGCGGTGCGCACGCGCCTGGTGCTGATGGGGCGGCGCCTTTACAAGTTCGGCCACAGCATGCTGGGTCTGGCGCTGGTGTTGGGCGCGGTGCTGTGGCAGGGCTATCGGGTAATTCCGGATTTTCCCACCATGGTGGCCGGCGGCTGGATGCACGCCAAGCTATTGGCGGTGGCGTTGATCCTTGCTCACTACATCGTGTCCGGGCGCTGGTTGAAGGGCGCGGACCAGGGCCGTGCTGTGCCCAGCGGCCGCGCGCTGCGGTTGTTCAACGAAGTGCCGGTGTTCTTGTTGGTCGGTGTGATCTGGCTGGTGCTGGCCAAGCCGTTCTGAGCGCTGTTGACGAACAGACGGCGTGTGCCGAGGCGCTGGCCGACGCATGCTGATTGCGTCTGCTAGCGATTACGCGTCCACGCCCAGCTCGCTCAGACCTTTGCGTGCGATGTCGATCCAGGCGCGTTGTTCGCGCTGGTAATGCTTGGGCGAGGCGGCGGCATGTCGCAGCACCTGCGCGAAGATAGCTTTGGCGTCTTGCGGGCGCGAAGCGCGTAACAACAGCTGCGCATAACGCACGCGTGCTTCTTCGCCCGGATAGCCCTGCGCAAGCGTCTCGTACTCGTGCAGCGCCTCGTCGATGCTGCCGCTGTCTTCGACCGCGCGTGCATACAGCAGATGCCCGTCGTGCGAACGGTAGGTGGGGTTGGCCGCGATCAACGCATCCAGGGTCTTGCGTGTGTCTGCAGCCTGGCCCAGCCCGTACTGCGCCTTGGCCAGGCCCAGCATCAAGTCCGGATCGTCGCGGTAGATACCGCGCAGCGCGCCTTGGTAGAGCTCTGCCGCACGCGCGTAGTCGCCTTGTTCCAGCAGCGTCTGCGCGAGACGGCGGCGGTTTTCCGGTGTATCGGCCACGTCCAGCTGGCGCGAGGCGTCGCGTTGTTCGCGTTGCGGATCGATGCGCTGGCGCACCTTGCGCAGTCCACGGCGTGCCGTGGGGTCGTTGCGCAGGTCCGGGATCACCGCCACGCACACATAGATCAGGACCGCCAGGAACGAAAACGCCAGCAGGATGAAGATCCAGTACAGCGGCCGGCCGCTGCGGACCACATGCACGCAGCAGGCGGCCTGTAACACCAGCGATAACAGCAGTAGCGGGCTCATTGGTCGGACATCCTTTTCATGCGTGCCTGGCGGTGCGATGGCGCGCTCTGCGCCATCGTGAGTCAACCGCCGATCAGTTGCCTTCGTAGGCGCCGTAGCTGCGCAGGCGCTCGTAACGTTGCTGCAGCAAGGCGTCGACCGGGATCTTTTCCAGCGCGTCCAGCTCGTTGAGCAGCACTGCTTTCAAGCGCTTGCCCATCTGCTCGGGATTGCGGTGCGCGCCACCGGTGGGTTCGCGGATCACCTTGTCGACCAGTCCCAGGCCCTTCAGGCGCTTGGCGGTGAGGCCGAGCTGCTCGGCAGCGTCCTTGGCCTTGGCGGCGTCCTTCCACAGGATCGAGGCGCAGCCTTCGGGCGAAATCACCGAGTAGGTGCCGTATTCCAGCATCAAGGTGCGGTCGCCCACACCGATCGCCAGCGCGCCGCCGGAGCCGCCTTCGCCGATCACGGTGCAGATCACCGGGACTTTCAGCTCGGCCATTTCCAGCAGGTTGCGCGCGATCGCTTCGGACTGGCCGCGCTCTTCGGCGCCGATGCCGGGGTAGGCGCCGGGAGTGTCGATGAAGGTCAGCAGCGGCAGGCGGAAGCGGTCGGCCAGCTTCATCAGGCGCAGCGCCTTGCGGTAGCCCTCCGGACGCGGCATGCCGAAGTTGCGCGCCACCTTGGTCTTGGTGTCGCGGCCTTTCTGGTGGCCGATGATCACCACCGGGCGGCCGTCGATGCGGCCCAGGCCACCGACGATCGCCTTGTCGTCGGCATAGGCGCGGTCGCCGGCCAGCTCCTGGAATTCGTCGCAGAGGATGTTGATGTAGTCCAGCGTGTACGGCCGCTGCGGGTGGCGCGCCAGCTGCGAGACCTGCCAGGCCGAGAGGTCGCGGAAGATCTGCGCGGTACGCACGCGCAGCTTGTCGCGCAGCGCACGCACCTCGGTGTCCACGTTGACTGCAGGGCCGGTGCTGGCCTTGCGCAGTTCCTGGATCTTGGCTTCCAGATCGGCGATGGGTTGCTCGAAGTCGAGGTAGTTAGGATTCATGCAGTGGTGTCGTCAACGTAAGGCGGGAAGTGTAGCCGAATGCGTCTGCCGGACCCGTACGGTGGGGTTAGGAGAATCGGGAATGGGGAATCAAAGCAGGGCGGATGGCGGCCTAGCTTTTGCGATTCCCGATTCCCGATTCCCCATTCTCACGCCCACGGTGGGCTGTACTTGATCTTCAAGGTGCGCACCGCCGGATCGGCGCGCAGGCTGTCCATCAGCTGCTGGTCGATGCGGACCGAGTGGCTGCCGTTGAGGTCGAGCATGCCGGCGACGCCGCCGCTTTGGGCGCGCAACAGCAGGTCCAGGCGTAGGGGGGTCTTACCCGGGCGGTGCTTGGCCAGCAGCGCCTCGATGCGCTTCCAGGCCTGTTTTTCGCGCAGGTCCAGGCGCAGCGACAGGCGTTGCGCGTGGTCGGCGCAGATCTGCTCATAGTCCCAGCATTGGCGGATGCGCAGGCTGTAGCCGCCGTTGAATTCGTCTTCGCGCAGTCCGCCCTTGACGATCAGGATGCGGTCGCGGGTGAGCAGATGCCCGAATTCGGCCATCGCATCGGAGAACGCGCTGCACTCGACTCGGCCACGGCCGTCTTCCAGCTGCACGAACACCTGGCTGTCGCCCTTGCGCCGCACGCCGATCACCTGGCCGGCAAGAATGGCGCTGATTTCCGGGCGCCAGGCGCGTTTTTCGCCATCGCCGCCGCCACCGCCGCCGCGTTGTTGCGAAGCGAGGATCTTTTCCAGCGACCCCAGGTCGCAGCCGACCAGCTCGCGCACTTCGTCGCGGTGCGGGTCGAACGGATGCCCGCTGAGATAGAAGCCCAGCGTTTCGCGCTCGCCGGTGAGTAACTGGCCCAGCGGCCATTCCTTGCTTTCCGGCAGGTCCAGACGCAGCGCCGGCGCGCTGGTATCGGCGCCGCCGAACAGCGAGTTCTGCCCCGAGGCACGCTCGCGCGCCATCTGCTCGGTGGCCTTGACCACCTCCGGCAATTGCAGCATCAGCGAGGCGCGGTTCTTGCCCAGCCCATCCATCGCGCCAGCATTGATCATCGCTTCCAGCGTGCGCCGGTTGAGCTTGGCGGTGCCCACACGGGTGCAGAAATCCAGCAGCGTGGTGTACGGGCCGCCGCGTTGGCGCTCTTCGACGATCGCCTCGCAGGCACCATGACCGACGCCCTTGATCGCGCCCAGACCGTATTGAATCGTGTCCGGAGTGGCAGCCTCGAACATGTAGGCCGATTCGTTGACGCGCGGCGGCTTGACGGTCAAGCCGAGGTTGCGCACCTCATCGAGAAAGCCGACCACCTTGTCAGTGTTGTCCATGTCCGAAGACAGCGTGGCGGCCATGAATTCGGCCGGGTAATGCCGTTTCAGCCAGGCGGTCTGATAGCTGACCAACGCGTAGGCGGCGGCGTGCGATTTGTTGAAACCATAGCCGGCGAACTTCTCCATCAGGTCGAAGATTTCGTCGGCCTTGTGCGCGCTCACCCCGCCCTTGGCCGCACCTTCGCGAAAGATCTCGCGATGTTTGGCCATTTCGGCCGGCACTTTTTTACCCATCGCGCGGCGCAGCAGGTCGGCGCCGCCCAGCGAATAATCGCCGACGATCTGCGCCATCTGCATCACCTGCTCCTGGTACACCATGATTCCATAGGTGTCCTTGAGGATGGCCTCGGTGCGCGGATCCGGGTAGATGATCTCCTGCTGGCCGTGCTTGCGCGCGTTGAAGTCCGGGATCAGATCCATCGGGCCGGGGCGGTATAGCGACACCAGCGCGATCAGGTCTTCGAAACGGTCCGGGCGCGCGTCCTTGAGCAGGCGGCGCATGCCCGAGGATTCGAACTGGAACACCGCGCCGGTATTGCCCGAGGCGAACACGCCCTTGTAGGTCGGCACGTCGTCGAGCGGCAGGGTGGTGATGTCGACCGGGTCGATGCCGGCGCGCGCGTGGCGCACGTTGATCGCCTTGACCGCCCAATCGATGATGGTCAGCGTGCGCAGGCCGAGGAAGTCGAACTTGACCAGGCCGACCGCTTCGACGTCGTCCTTGTCGAACTGGGTGACCTGATTCTTGCCGCGCCCGTCCTCGTCGTGTTCGGCGAACAGCGGGCAGAACTCGGAAAGCGGCTCGGGCGCGATCACTACGCCGCCGGCGTGCTTGCCGGCGTTGCGGGTGAGGTCTTCGAGCTGACGGGCCAGGTCCATCAGGTCGCGTACGTCGTCTTCGACCTGATAGCGCTGGATCAGGTCCGGCGAGGCCATCTCCGAATCCTTGCCTTCGCCCATCGCATCCTTGAGCGTGATGCCCAGGATGTTGGGGATCAGCTTGGCCACGCTGTCGACCAGACCATAGGTGAAGCCGAGCACGCGCCCGGCGTCGCGCACCACCGCCTTGGCCGCCATGGTGCCGTAGGTGATGATCTGGCTGACCCGTTCGCGCCCGTACTTGCGCGCCACGTAGTCGATCACCTCGTCGCGGCGATCCATGCAGAAGTCGATGTCGAAGTCGGGCATCGACACGCGTTCGGGATTGAGGAAGCGCTCGAACAGCAGGTTGTACGGTAGCGGGTCCAGATCGGTGATCTGCAGCGCCCAGGCCACCAGCGAACCGGCACCGGAGCCGCGGCCCGGGCCGATCGGAATGCCCTGGTTCTTTCCCCACTGGATGAAGTCGGCCACGATCAGGAAGTAGCCGGGAAAGCCCATCTTGATGATGGTGTCCAGCTCGAATTCGAGCCGGTCCACATAGTCCTGGCGGGTCTTGCCGGGCGCGATCGGGCTCTTTTCCAGACGAGCGGCCAGACCGTCGCGCGACTGGCTGCGGATCCAGCTGTCCAGCGTTTCGTCTTCCGGCACCGGATAGGCGGGCAGGAAGTAAGTGCCCAGGCGCATCTCGACATTGCAACGTTGCGCCAGCGCGTGGGTGTTGTCGATCGCGTCGGGCACGTCGGCGAACAGCGCGGCCATTTCCTCGCTGGACTTCAGGTACTGCTGGTCGCTGTACTCGCGCGGGCGCTTGGGGTCGTCCAGCACGCGGCCCGAGGAAATGCACACACGCGCTTCGTGCGCATTGAAGTCGCTGGCGTACAGAAAGCGCACGTCGTTGCTGGCCACCACCGGCAGGCCGCGCACACCGGCCGCATGCAGCGCGAACTGGTTGAAGCGTTCTTCGCCTTCGCGCCCGGTGCGGGTCAGTTCCAGATGCAGGCCATCGCCGAACACGCGTTGCCAGTCGGCCAGTTGCTGCTCGGCCAGATCGGCGCGGCCTTCGCCGAACAGGCGCCCGGCCAGGCTGTCGCGGCCGGCCAGGGCGAACAGGTTGGCGTGGCCGCTCTGCAGCCATTCGGGATGGATCGCCACACCGCCTTCGGGGCGGTGGCCTTCCATCCAGGCGCGGGTGAGCAGGCGCGACAGGCTCAGATAGCCCTCGCGGTCGCGGCACAGCAGGGTCATGCGCCAGGGCGTCATGTCCGGCGTGGCGATCATCACGTCGGCGCCGGCGATCGGCTTGATACCCACGCCTTCGGCGGCCTTGTAGAACTTGACCAGCGCGAACAGGTTGTTCAGGTCGGTGACTGCCAGCGCGGGCATGTCGAGTTCGACCGCGCGGCTCAGCAGGTTGGCCTGCTTGGCCTTTTTCGGGTCAGCCTGATCCGGTTTCTCGGGCACACGGATGGTGGAATCCGCCAGCGAGAACTCGGTGTGGACGTGCAGATGGACGAAGCGGGAAGTGGACATGCGAGACCGGAATAATGCGTGGCCAGGGTAGCGATGGTGGCGGGGGCGAACAAGGCTTGACAGCGCCGGCACGGGGCCACGGCCAGCTGCCACGGGGGCTGCGCGGTGCGGCCGATTCAGGGTTTGGCTAGCTGCGTGGAGCGCGCTGGCGGCGATTGCGCGGATCGGGGGGCGCGTGGGGCTGCACGAGCGCAACGTGCGTTGTTCAAAGCCACGGCCGAACCGGGCCGCATGCGCGCGGATGGACGGCGCCGATACCGGGCCAGGTCCGCCTGGACTGCGGTCAGTCAGTCGGCCAGCAGCAGGCCATTGGCCGGGGCCACGCAGGGCACGTCCCAGTTCGACGGGGCGGCGGCCTCGATTCCCAGCGCACGCCGCACCGGCGCGAAACTGCGGCGGTGCTGCGGGCAGGGTCCGTGGGTCTGCAGCGCGGCCAGATGCACTGGGGTGGCGTAGCCCTTGTGCTGATCGAAGCGGTATTCGGGATGCTGGGCGTGCAACTCATGCATCAACCGGTCGCGGGTGACCTTGGCCACGATCGAGGCGGCCATGATGGCGCGGTCGAGCGCATCGCCGCCGATCAAGGCCTCGGCCGGGCAGGGCAGCCCCTTGGGCACGCGGTTGCCATCGATGCGCGCGAATCCGGCCACATGCGCCACCCCTTCCACCGCGCGACGCATGCCGAGCATGGTCGCCTGGTAGATATTGATGCGGTCGATCTCTTCGCTGTCGATCAGCACCACCGACCACGCCAGCGCCCGCTCGACGATGCGCGCGTACAACTGCTCGCGCCGCTGCGCGCTCAGCTGCTTGGAGTCGTCCAGCCCATTGATACGCGGCTTGCCGGGGTCGAACACCACCGCGGCCACCGCGACCGGCCCGGCGAGCGGGCCGCGGCCGGCTTCGTCGACGCCGGCGATCAAGCGCGAATCGGGAATCGGCATGGGGGAATCGTGGAAGAGCGCGTCCTGCGCCGTCGGAACCACAATGGCACCGTGCGAGCTTGACCGCTTCATGGCCCGGCTCCTGCCGATTCCCCATTCCCCATTCTCCATTCCGGCTGCGTCAGCAGCCCGGCCACCGCATCGGCCGCGCGTGCCGATGCATCGCGGCGCAGCTCTGCGTGCAGGGCGAGATAGCGCGGCTGCAGCGCCGCGACTTTTTCCGGGTGCTTGAACCAGTCCAGCAGCGCCACGCACAGGCGTTCCGGGGTGCAGTCGTCCTGCATCAGTTCCGGTGCCAGATCGTCGTTGGCCAGGATATTGGGCAGCGCGTAGCGGTTGACCTTGAGCAGGCCCAGCGTCTTGACGATGCGGTAGGTGAGCGGGGCGACCTTGTAGCCCACCACCATCGGGCGCTTGACCAACATCGCCTCCAGCGTGGCGGTGCCCGACGCCAGCAACACCACGTCCGCAGCCAGCATCGCGGTGCGCGCCTGGCCGTCGAGCAGGTGCGAGCGCAGCACCGGCAGCGATGACCGCGACAGCTGTTCGGCCAGCAACTGCTTGCAGCCGGGGTTGGCCGCCGGCACCAGCACGTGCAGGTTGGGCAGATGCTCGGAGACCAGCCAGGCGGCCTGGAAAAACGTATCGCCGAGCTTGCTGATTTCGCCGTGCCGGCTGCCGGGTAGCACCGCCAGCACCGTGCTGGACGCAGACAGGCCCAACTTGGCGCGCGCGGCCGCGCGGTCGGCTTGGTAGGCGATGTCATCGGCCATCGGGTGGCCGACGAAACGCGCATCGATACCGTGCCGGGCGTAGATCGGCGGTTCCATCGGAAACAGGCACAGCACCAGGTCGGCGCTGGCACCGATCTTTTCCGCGCGCTTCTCGCGCCATGCCCAGACCGAGGGGCTGACGTAGTGCACCGTGCGGATGCCGCGCTGCTTGAGCCAACGTTCGACCGGCAGATTGAAATCGGGCGCATCGATGCCGATGAACACATCCGGCTTCCATGCCAGCACGCGCTCGCGAAACGCGCTGCGCAGCTTCAACAGCCGCGGCAGATGCCGCAGTACTTCGGTCAGTCCCATCACCGCCAGCTCGCTGGCATCGAACCAGGTCTGGCAGCCCGCACCACGCATCGCATCGCCACCGATGCCGACGAACTCGGCAGTCGGATAACGTCGCTTCAATTCATCGATCAACCCGGCGCCGAGGATGTCGCCGGAGGCTTCGCCGGCGATCAGCGCGATGCGTGGCGCGCGCGCGCTGGGAATCGAGAGTCGGGAATCGGGAATGGGCAATGCTGCCGACGGGCCGGCGGCAGGCGCGCCATCGTGCCGGTCTGCAGCAATTCCCGATTCCCGATTTCCGATTCCCGTCATCGCAACAACGGCCTTTCCGCCGCGTCGATGAACTCCAGCAGCCCGCGCACGTCCTCGCTGCTCTTTGCCTGTTCGGCCAGCTGCAGTTTGGCCTCGGCCAGTGGCAGGCCGGCGACGTACAGCGTGCGGTAGGCGCGCTTGATCGCGGTGATGCGCTCGGCATCGAAACCGCGACGCTTGAGCCCTTCGCTGTTGATGCCACGCGGGCGGCCGAGCGATTCGCTGCCGACCATGGTGAATGGCGGCACGTCGCCGTTGGTCAGCGCGCCCATGCCCAGGAAGGCGTGCGCGCCGATCCGGCAGAACTGATGCGCGCCGGCAAAGCCGCTGATGATCACGTAGTCGCCCACGGTGACGTGGCCGGCCAGCGTGGTGTTGTTGGAAAACACGCAGTGGTTGCCCACATGGCAGTCGTGCGCCACGTGCGTATAGGCCAGCATCCAGTTGTCGTTGCCGACCACGGTGATGCCGCCACCGCCGCCGGTACCGCGATTGATGGTGACGAACTCGCGAATCACGTTGCCGTCGCCGATCACCAGTTCGGTGCGCTCGCCGGCGTACTTCTTGTCCTGCGGTTCGCCGCCGATCGCAGCGTGGCCGATGAAGCGATTGTTGCGGCCGATCCGGGTCGGGCCATGGATCGAGCAATGCGGCCCTACCTCGGTGCCCGCATCGATCTGCACATCGGCGCCGATCAGCGAAAACGCGCCAACGCGCACATCGCTGGCCAGTTGCGCCGACGGATCGATGACGGCGGTGGGATGAATCAAGGGTGCTTGATCACGCATCGTGTCTCACCTCCAAAACGGATTAGTCCCTGGCGCCGGCGCACATGATTTCGGCACTGGCCACGATTTCGCCGTTGACCTTGGCCTCGCCGTAATAGCATCCCATGTTGCGGATCAGGCGCTTCATGTGCACTTCCAGCATCAACACGTCGCCCGGCACCACCTGCTTGTTGAAGCGGGCGTTGTCGACCTTGACCATGTAGAACAGCTTGGACAGCGCATCGCGGCCCAGGCCGAGCTGTGTCATCACGCCGCCCGCCTGCGCCAGTGCCTCGATGATCAACACGCCGGGCATCACCGGGCGGGTGGGGAAATGACCCTGAAAAAACGGTTCGTTGATGCTGACGTTCTTCTGCCCGACGATGCGCTTGGCTTCGAGATCGAGCTCGACGACCCTGTCGATCAGCAGGAACGGATAGCGATGCGGAATCAGCGTCTGGATCTGATTGACGTCGATCGGCAGCTCGTAAATGGGGTGACTCATTACTTCTCCTTGCCCACAGCCAGAATGCGCCTTGCCAGCACATCGAGTTGTTTGAAGCGCGCGGCATTCTTGCGCCACGTGCGATTGTCGGTGAGAGGGGTACCGGACGAATACTCGCCTGGCTCATGGATGGAATTGCGCACCACCGACTTGCCGGTGATCACGACCTTGTCGCAGATCTCCAGATGCCCGACCACGCCGACATGCCCGCCGAGCAGGCAATAACGGCCGATCTTGGCGCTGCCGGCAATGCCGGTGCAGCCGGCGATGGCGCTGTGCGCGCCGATGTGGCAGTTGTGCGCAATCTGCACCAGGTTATCCACGCGCACGTCGTCTTCCAGCACGGTGTCTTCCAGCGCGCCGCGGTCGATGCAGGTGTTGGCGCCAATTTCGCAATCGTCGCCGATCACCACACCGCCCAGCTGCGGCACCTTGATCCAGTGGCCGGCATCCATCGCCAGGCCGAAACCGTCTGCGCCAATCACCGCACCGGGATGAATGCGCACCCGCTTGCCCAGGCGCACGCGGGTCACCAGGGTGACGCGGGCGAGCAGTTCGCTGCCGGCATCGACCACGCAGTCTTCGCCGATGATGCTGCCGGTACCGATCACGCAGCCATCGCCCACGCGGCTGCGCGCGCCGATGCTGACGAACGGGCCGACATGTGCGCTCGGCGACACAGCAGCGGTCGGGTCGATCACTGCGGAAGGATGGATGCCCGGCGCACGTACCGGCGCCACGTCGAACAGTGCGGCGATCTTGGCAAAAGAGGTGTACGGGTCCTTGGCGACCAAGGCAGTGCCGCGCGCGGCCTCCGCATCGTCTGCCCGCAGGATCACCACCGACGCCTGCGTTTCTGCCAGTTGCGGCCGATAGCGCGGGTTGGCCAGAAAGCCCAGCTGCCCAGGTCCGGCATTGGCCAGGGTGGCAACGCCGGAGACTTCGGTGGTGCCGTCGCCAACGACGGTCAACCCAAATTGTTCGGCAATCGCACTGGCGGTCAGTCGCATCAGGGTGAACCTCGCGTAAACATTAAGTGGTTGTTTTTACGAAAAAAAAACCTAACCAAAAACTTGCCAAACAAGCGGGCGTATCTCTTGCCCGGTCGCAATCGTGCGGCGAACCTAGGAAGAAGCATATGAAAACTGTCCTCTCCATTTTCGGAAGCCTGGTCCTGCTCGGCGCCGTCACCACTGCGTCGGCCGATGACTTCGCAGATCAGCGTGCCCAGGCGCACAGCTTCTGGGATCAGCAAGTCGCCTGCGTCGATTCGTCCGACTGGAGCGCCACCTACACCTGCCTGAGCAACGTTTGGGACAGCTACCGCTAAACACTGCGGCTGGATCTAGCGTTTCCGAAACAAACAATGGCGGCCCGAGATCTCGGGCCGCCATTATTTTGCGTCCGTCTTTTAGAACTGGCCGCCGAAGGTGAACTGCAGACGTTCGATTTCGTCGTTGTCTTCCTTCTTCAGCGGGAACGCATAGCTGATCGAAATGGGGCCGACCGGTGCGCGCCACAACAACGCCACGCCGGTGGACGCGCGCAGTTCGTTGGCCTTGAAGTTGTCCACGCCGCTGTACACGTTACCGAAGTCGAAGAACGCTGACACGCGCGCCGACGGGCTGTCGAACAACTTGGGGAAATACATTTCCACCGAGCCCACGGTCTTGAACGAGCCACCCAGCGGCTGGCCGCGATTGAAGCCGTTGATGGCTTCCGAGCGCGGACCCAGGGTGTTGTCCTCAAAACCGCGCACCGAGTTGGTGCCGCCGGCATAGAAGTTCTCGTAGAACGGCAGCCCGGTGGCGGTGATGGTGCGCGACACGCCATTGCCATCGGTCACCACGCGCGTGCTGTCGTTGCCGTAGCTGTCGCCGTAGCCCAACTCGAAGCGCGTGTTCAACACGATCGCCGGAATGATCGGCCAGTAGTTGGAGATCTGGTAGTTGAGCTTGTAGTACTCGACCGTGGAGCCGGGCAGGGTGGTTTCCAGGC
Organism: Xanthomonas sp. Leaf131; assembly: GCF_001423495.1. GTDB lineage: Bacteria > Pseudomonadota > Gammaproteobacteria > Xanthomonadales > Xanthomonadaceae > Xanthomonas. The sequence goes on from NZ_LMOG01000003.1 coordinate 129,031, forward strand.
CGACGCGCTGGTACATGCCGCGGGTGGGCATGAAGAAGTCGTTGCGGGTATCGCGCGCCCAACCCAGCTCGGTCCGCCAGGCGTGGAAGGTGCGCGTGCCGATCGCATCGATGTAATCCACGATCGCCTGCGGCGTAGTGCCCGGGAAGGTGGTGATCTGGTTGCTGTCGATACCGACCATTGCCGAGACGGTGTCGTTCTCGGTGATCGGCACGCCGAACACCACCTGCGCCGAGCCATTCTTGCTGTTGAACTGCGCGGTATTGAAGTCCGAGTAGTCCAGGGCGCGCCAGGACAGGTTGTAGCCCAGCGACACGCCGTCGTCGGTAAAGAACGGGTTGGTGTAGGAGAACGCGTAACGCTGCTGGAAGGTGCTGCGCGAGGCCTCCACGGCCACGCGGTTACCGCCGCCCAGGAAGTTGTTCTGCGACAACTGCACCGAGGTGGTCACACCAAAGCTCTGCGAATAACCCAGGCCGAACACGAAGCTGCCGGAGGTGGTTTCCTTGACGTTGTAGACCACGTCGACCTGGTCGTTGCTACCCGGCACGGCCGGCGTTTCCACATCCACGCTCTCGAAGTAGCCCAGACGCTGCAGACGGATCTTGGAACGGTCGATCGCCGCCTGCGAGTACCAGGTGTTCTCGAACTGGCGCATTTCGCGGCGCAAGACTTCATCCGAGGTGCGGCTGTTGCCCTTGTAGAGAATGCGGCGCACGGTGACGCGCGGGCCCGGCACCACCTGCAGATTCACTGCAACGGTGCGCTCTTCGCGGTTCGGGGTCGGCAGCGGGTTGACCTTGGCGAACGCGTAACCGACGTTGCTCAGCGTATTGGTAATCGCATCGGAGGTGTATTCCAGCAGCGCGCGCGAGAAGATGTCGCCGGCCTTGGGAATGACCAGGCGCTCGATGTCGGCCTGCGGCAGCACGGTGTCGCCGGTGACCTTGATCTCGGAAATCTTGTACTGCTCGCCCTCGGTGACGCCGGCGCTGACGAACATGTCGCGCTTGTCCGGGCTGATCGACACCTGGGTGGAGTCGATGCTGAAGTCCACATAGCCGCGGTCCAGATACCAGGAGTTGAGCTTCTCCAGGTCGCCGGACATCTTTTCCTTGGAGTACTGGTCGTCGCGGCGATACCACGAGGCCCAGTTGTGCTCCTTGGATTCCCAGTTTTCCAGGATGTCCTCGTTGGCGAACTTCTCGGTGCCGATCAGGTTGACGTGGCGGATCTTGGCCGCCTTGCCTTCCTTGATCGCGATGGCCACGTCCACGCGGTTGCGATCCAGCGGGCTCACCGTCGGGGTGATCTCGACGTTGTACTTGCCGCGGTTGTTGTACTGGCGGGTCAGTTCCTGGGTCACGCGATCCAGACTAAGGCGATCGAAGGTGCCGCCTTCGGTCAGGCCGATGTCGCCCAGGCCCTTGAGCAGCTCTTCGGACTTGATGTCCTTGTTGCCGGTCACGGTGAGCTTGTTGATCGCCGGACGTTCCTTCACGGTGATTACCAGGATGTTGCCCTGGCGATCCAGCTGCACGTCTTCGAAGAAGCCGGTGCGGTACAGCGCGCGGATCGAGTCGGCGACCTTGCCATCGTCCACGGTGTCGCCGCGATTCACCGGCAGATAGGTGAACACGGTGCCGGAGGCAATGCGCTGCAGGCCGTCGACGCGGATGTCGCTGGCAACGAACGGCTCGGCCGCCAGGGCAAGGGCTGGCAGGCTGAGGCCGGCGGCAAGAGCGAGGGCAAGCAGGCGGCGAGTGGGAAGACGCGTCATGTCACATCCGGTTGGAGTCGATTTCGGGTGTTGCTGGATGCCGGCGTATGACGACGACAACAGGCGGAAAGAGTGGAGCAAGTTCATCGTGGAAGCAGGCCGAGGATGTCGTTGTAGAACGCCAGTCCCATCAACCCGGCCAGCAGCGCCAGGCCGACATATTGCCCGGCAATCATGGCGCGTTCGCTGATCGGGCTGCCCTTGACCAACTCAATAAGGTAATACAGCAGATGCCCACCGTCCAAGATCGGGATGGGCATCAGGTTGATGATCGCCAGGCTGAGCGACAGTAATCCTAAGAAATACAGGAACCAGTCGAGCCCGCGTTCGGCCGAGGCGTTGGCGGCGCGTGCGATGGTGACCGGGCCGGAGATGTTTTTCACCGAGGCCTGGCCGGTCAGCATGCGCTTCATCATGCCCAGCGAATCGGCGGTCATCTTGCCGGTTTCGCGGATGGCGGCGGGCACCGCGGCAAACAGGCCGTACTGCTGGCGGCTGTCGTAGGCCGGCGCCTGCGCGGGGGCAAATCCTACGCCCAGCATCCACTGCCCCTGTGGCGATCGGCGCGGAGCGATTTCCAGCGCCAGCCGGTCTTCGCCGCGTGCCACCTCGATCATGCCGGTGCCGCCCTGCGCGCCCAGCGTCTGCAGCTGGGCAGGAATCTCGTCGGCCGAGCGGATCGGCTGGCCGTCGATGGCGACAATGCGGTCGCCTGGCTTGAGCACACCGTCGGCCGCGGAGCCGGCGACTATCTGACCCACCACCGGCGGCTGCAGCATGAAGTGCCAGCCGATACCGGCCAGCGCGGCCACGCGGCGCTCGTCGAAGCCGGCCGGCAGCTGCGACAAGTGCAACGTGTGCTCGCTGTTACCGGCGCCCTCGGCGGCGGTGAGTACGCGGATGTCGCGCCTGTCCATCGCCGCAGTGGTGAGCTGCATGCTGGCATCGCTCCAGCTGCTCACATTGCGGCCGTCGATCCGCACGATGCGCTCGCCAGGCGTCAGCCCGGCTTCAGCGGCCAGGCCATCGACGCGGCCGAGGGTGGCCGAATAGTCCTGCTTGCCGACCACGAACATCGCCCACAGCATCGCCATGCACAGCAGCAGATTGGCGATCGGGCCGGCAGCCACAATGGCGATGCGTTGCCACACCGTCTTGCGGTTGAACGCTTGATCGCGTTCGGCCGGATGCACCTCGCCTTCGCGCTCGTCGAGCATCTTGACGTAGCCGCCCAGCGGAATCGCGGCGATCGCGAACTCGGTGCCGTGGCGGTCGCGACGCATCCACAAGGGCTTGCCGAAACCCACCGAAAAGCGCAGCACCTTGACGCCGCAGCGGCGCGCGACCCAGAAGTGGCCGAATTCGTGAAATGTCACCAACACGCCCAGGCTGACGATCATCCACCAGACCGAACCGATGAAATCACCCATGGATGCAACTCGGCTGCGTGGATCGATCAGGCATGAAAGGAATGATGGGCGAGGGCGCGTTCAGTGATTTGCCGTGCTTGGGCATCGGCAGAAAGAAGGGTGTCGAGGGAGTCGGCATTGTGCCGTGGGAGCGTTGTCAGTGTGTGTTCGACCAACGCTGGGATCGCTAGGAAACCCACTTGGCCCTGAAGAAAGGCTGAAACAGCCACTTCGTTGGCCGCGTTCAGGATCGCCGGCGCGGTTCCACCAGCCTCCAGCGCCTCCCAGGCCAGCCGCAGACACGGGAATGCGGCGGTGTCCGGTGCCTCGAAATCGAGTCGTCCCTGGCTCAACAGATCCAGCCCGGCCACCCCGGATTCGACCCGCTCCGGCCATGCCAGACCGACCGCCAGGGTGGTGCGCATGTCCGGCAGGCCAAGCTGGGCCAGGGTGGAGCCGTCGACGAATTCGACCAGCGAATGCACCAGGCTTTGCGGGTGTACCAGCACATCGATCTGCGCGCCGGGCAGGCCGAACAGGTGATGCGCCTCGATCACTTCCAGGCCCTTGTTCATCAGCGTTGCCGAGTCCACCGAAATCTTCGGGCCCATCGACCACTTGGGATGCGCAACCGCTTGCGCGGGCGTGACGGCGCTCAGCGCGGCGCGGTCCCAGCCACGGAACGGGCCGCCGGAGGCGGTCAGGATCACCCGCCGCACGCCACGGCTGGCATCGCAGGAACGCAGGCACTGGAAGATGGCGCTGTGTTCGCTGTCGATCGGGATGATTTCCGCGCCGGCTGCCGCCGCAGTGCGGGTCAGCAACTCGCCGGCCAGCACCAGCGATTCCTTGTTGGCCAGCAACAGGCGCTTGCCGGCGCGCGCAGCGGCAAGCGTGGATGGCAAGCCAGCCGCTCCCACAATCGCCGCCACCACGGTATCGCAGGCATCGCTGCCGGCCAGGGCATCCAGTGCCTGCGTGCCGGCGTGCGCCTGTGTGGCCAATCCCGCCGCACGCAAGCCATCGCGCAGCGCCGGATACAGGCGTGCGTCGGCAATCACCGCATGTGCAGGCCGATGGGTGGCGCACAGCGCCAGCAATGCATCGACCTTGCTACCGGCCGACAGCACGCTGGCGCGCAGCCGCTCCGGGTGACGCGCGATCACGTCCAGGGCCGATGCGCCGATCGAGCCGGTTGCGCCGAACACGGCGACCTGACGGAGAGAGGAGCCAGCCATGCCTAGAATCCGAGAATTTCCTTGCCGAGTGCGAACACCGGCAGCGCAGCGAGCACGCCGTCGATGCGATCAAGCACGCCGCCATGGCCTGGAATCACCGTGCCCGAGTCCTTGGCACCGGCGTGGCGCTTGAGCAGGCTCTCGAACAGGTCGCCCAGCACCGAGGCCAGCACTGCAATGGCCGAGACCAGAATCAGCTGCGGCACATGCGCCAGCGTCAGTCCGGCCACCCAGCCGAATGCACAGGCCACCACGATGCCGGCGACCATCCCGCCGAGCAGGCCTTCGATGGTCTTGTTGGGGCTGACCCGCGGCGCCAGCTTGTGCTTGCCGAACGCGCGACCGGCGAAATACGCGCCCGAATCGGCCGCCCACACCATGGTCAGCGCGGTCAGCAACCACAGATTGCCCTTGTCCGGATTGGCGTGCAGCAGCACCAGCGCGGCCCAGGCCGGCAGCACCGCCAGCGTGCCGGCGGCCAGCTTGAGCGCGCGCGCCTGGCCGTTGCTATGGTCGGCGCCAAAGGTGAAAAAGCGCAGCCACAGCAAGGCCAGCAGCCACCACGCCACACCCACCAACGCGGCAATCTGGAACAGCACCATGGAGCCGGCCGACGCCCACACCATCAGCACCATCAGCAGCAGGTTGAGCATCAGCAGCACGGTGCGCGGCAGGCTGTCGTCGATACCGGAGAGCTTGAGCCACTCCCACAGGCCGGTCAGGAACAGGATCGCCGCCAGCGCCGCCAGCCATTGCGTGGGCAGCAGCACGATCGCGCAGATGGCGAGCGGCGCCATGATCAGCGCGGCAATCACACGGGTCTTGGTCATGCGGAGGAGGTCTCCGTCGCCTTGTCGGCGATCTGGGCGCTGGTCAGGCCGAAGCGACGTTCGCGCCCGGCGTAGTCGTCCAGTGCCTGCTGCAGCACGCCGGCATCGAACTCCGGCCACAAGGTTTCGGTGAACCACAGCTCGGTGTAGGCCAGCTGCCACAACAGGAAATTGCTGATACGGGTGTCGCCACCGGTGCGGATGAACAGATCCGGCGCCGGCAGGTCGGCCAATGCAATCCGGCTGGCCAGCAGGGTTTCGTCGATCTGCTGCGGCTGCAGGCGGCCGGCGGCCACTTCTTCGGCCAGCGCACGCGCGGCCATGGCGATGTCCTGCCGGCCGCCGTAGCTGGCGGCGATGCTCAGCACCAGGCGCGAATTGGCCGCGGTGATGCGTTCGGCGCCGGCCATGCGCTCGCGCAACGGCGCGGCAAAACGGCTGCGATCGCCGATGAAGCGCACTTGCACGCCACGTCGCTGCAGTTCCTCGACCTCGCGGTCGAGCGCATGCAGAAACAGCTTCATCAAGGCATCGACTTCTTCCTGCGGGCGGCCCCAGTTTTCGCTGGAAAACGCAAACAGGGTCAGCGCCGAAACGCCCTTTTCAAGGCAGAAATCGATGGTGCGATTGACCGCGCGTGCGCCCGCACGATGACCGATCATGCGCGGACGGCGCCGACGCTGCGCCCAACGCCCATTGCCATCCATGATGATGGCAATGTGGCGCGGCACCGCAGCGGTGGAGAGTTCTGGATGCATGGCAGGCGATGCCACGATCAGACCGTCATCAGTTCCTGTTCCTTGCCCTTGACGACCTCATCCACGTCCTTGATGGCCTTGTCGGTGAGCTTCTGGATGTCGTCTTCGGCGCTGCGTGCTTCGTCTTCGGTGACTGCCTTGTCCTTGAGCAGATCCTTGACCTGCTGGTTGGCATCGCGACGGATGTTGCGGATGGCCACCTTGCTGTCTTCGCCCTCGCCATGCACGGACTTGCTGAGCTCCTTGCGGCGCTCCTCGGTCAGCGGCGGCAGGTTCAGACGGATCACGGTGCCGACCACGGTCGGGGTCAGGCCCAGATCCGAGGCGTAAATCGCTTTTTCCACGTCCTTGATCATGCCCTTGTCGAACAGGCTGATGACCAGCGAGCGGCCCTCGGAGACGCTGATGCTGGCGACCTGGTTGAGGGGGGTGTCAGTGCCGTATGCCTTGACCTTGATGTTGTCCAACAGCGCCGGAGAGGCGCGGCCGGTGCGCACGGTGGTCAGGGAATGGCGCAGAGCATCGATGCTCTTGGTCATGCGCGTGAGCGCGTCTTGTTTGATCTGGTTGAGCATCGCCGGAATCCGTGTGGAGCTGAATCCGGGGATTATAGCCGGGACTGCGTTTGGAGACTTGCCGGCTGGCAGCCTCCTGCGCAGCCGGTTCACCTGTAACGCCGCGTCACGCCCGGCACCACTATCGATCAGGCGTCAGCGCAGGGGCTGGGGCGACGCTTTTGCGATTCCCGATTCCCGATTCCCGATTCCCAACCTCAGCTACGACCCTGCACCAGGGTGCCGATCTGCTCGCCATGCAGGATGCGCAGCAGCACGCCGGGCTCGCTCATGCCGAAGATGCGCAGCGGCAGGTCGCTGTCGCGCGCCAGGGCGAAGGCGGCGGTGTCCATCACTTCCAGGCCCTGCATGATGACCTGGTCGTAAGTCAGGCTGTCGTAACGCACCGCATCGGGGTGCTTCTTCGGGTCCTTGTCGTACACGCCGTCGACCTTGGTTGCCTTGAGCAGCAGGTCGGCGCCGATCTCGATCGCGCGCAGCGCCGCACCCGAGTCGGTGGTGAAGAACGGATTGCCGGTGCCGGCGGCGAAGATCGCGATGCGGCCCTTTTCCAGATGACGGATCGCGCGACGACGGATGAAGTCTTCGCAGACGTCGTTGATCTTGATCGCGCTCATCACGCGCACCTTGGCGCCGAGCTTTTCCAGCGCGTCCTGCATGGCCAGCGCGTTGATCACGGTGGCCAGCATGCCCATGTGGTCGCCGGTGACGCGGTCCATGCCGCTGGCGGCCAGGCCGGCGCCGCGGAAGATGTTGCCGCCGCCGATCACCAGCGCGACCTGCGCGCCGGCCTGCTGCGCTTCGATCACTTCATGGGCGAGGCGATTGATGACTTTGGGATCGATGCCGTAATCCCCGTCTCCCATCAGCGCCTCCCCGGAAAGTTTGAGAAGAATGCGGCGATAGGGAAGTGCAGACATGGGGGAGACCTCGGTGTGGGGGATCGGCAAACGCCGGCAAGTCTAGCGGAAGCCTGTCACCGGGCGTGGTAAAAATTCGCTTGTCGGCTGTGACGCGATGCCTTGCTCAGTGCGCGCGCGGTGCAGGCGGCGCCGGCATATCGGTCGCATCGTAAGCGGTGACACGGTTGCGGCCGCGATGCTTGGAGCGATACAGCGTAGTGTCGGCGGCCTGCAGCAGATGCTCGATGCTCTCGAACTGGCGGTCGCCACCGCCATGGGTGGCCAGGCCTGCCGAAAACGTGATGTGCAGCGGGCCGTCCTGCAATTGCGCCATCGGCGTGCGCGCGGTTTCGGCCAGAATGCGCTCGATCACCATCAGCGCCGCTTCGGCTGCGGTATTGGGCAGGATCACCAGAAATTCTTCGCCGCCGTAGCGTGCGACCAGATCGCTGGTGCGCACCATCCGCTGCAGCGTCTGTGCGAAGTTGCGCAACACTTCGTCGCCGACCAGATGGCCATGCGCATCGTTGACGCGCTTGAACTCGTCCAGATCGATGAAGGCGATCGACAACGGCCAGCTTTGGCGTGTCGCAAGCTCGAACTCGTGATCGAGCGCAGTGCCGAGCTGATGTCGATTGAACACGCCGGTGAGTGCGTCGCGGCTGGCCTGTTCGGCCAGATGACGCATGCGGTTTTCCGATTCGTCGGCATGCCGGCGCGCTTCGGCGACGTCCTGCAGCTCGCGCAGGCTGCGCAGCATCGCCAACTCGCGTGCCTGCTCGAAGATCATCTGGATGTGCTCGGGCTGCGGCACGCGGATGTCGAACAGGGCTTCCAGTTCGGGCAGCGATTCGGCGATGCGTTCGATCACTTTTTCGAAGCGTTCGGCGTCCAGCTCCAATACCTGATGGGCCTGCTGCTGCGCGTGTTCGGTGGCGGTCACTGCGCTGGCCGACTGCCAGATATCGGCCAGTCGTCCGGACAGCGCGACGCAGGCCATGAAGGGTTCCAGGCTGGCCGGCTCTTCTTCGCTCTGTGCGATCGCGTTCTGCAGATACGGCGGCAACTGCCATTGATGCGCAAGCCAGGCGCCGACCTCGGCATGGGTGGCGCCCAGATGCTCGCGTTCGGCATCCAGCAGCGCGGTGTTGTCCTGTGCTGTTTCCAGCAGCGGTGCATACAGCTCGGGTGCGCCCTGCAGCAAGGCGAGCTTGCCGATGTCCTGCAGCAGCCCGGCCAGCATCAATTCTTCGGGTTTGCGGATGCCGTAGGCCTGGCCGAGGATGCGGCTGGCCAGTGCGCACAAGCCGGCGCGACGCCAGATGCGCTCATGCAGCGGATGCGCGGCGAAGGTGCTGCGCACGCCGTGCACCATCGAAAATCCCAGCGCCAGGCTCAAGGTGGCGTTGAGGCCGAGCATGGTCAGCGCCTGGCCGAGGTTGTCGATGCGGCGACGGCTGGCATACAGCGGCGAATTGGCTACACGCAGCATGCGCGCGCTCAATGCCATGTCCATGCCGATGACATTGGCCGTGGTGGTCATGTCCACATCGGGGTCTTGCGCAAGCTCGATGATGCGCAGCGCAACGCCGGGCGGCGAGGGCAGGTTACGGCAGTAGTGCAGGGCGGCTTGGAGGTCTGGTTGCATGGGTCATCGCCGACAGTGAGCGCCAGCATACAGCTGCGTTCGTTGAGTGGGGCATACCATGCTTTGCAACCGCCACGCTGCGATGCGCACGCTATGAGCGCTGAAAAGCCTGATCGGCATCCAGGTTTAGCGGCAATCGTGAAGACATCTGTAGCGTAGAGGCGGCTTGTCGAATCGGTGTACGCATGCGCTTCAGCTTCGCGCGTCATTACGGGGGCGCATCACTACAGGCAAAAAAAAGCCGCGGCGAGCCGCGGCTTTTTCGTCATCGACTGCGAAAAATCAGGCCAGTCCGGCCTGCTTCATCACTTCGGCGGCGTAGTCTTCCACCACCTTCTCGATGCCTTCGCCAACGGCCAGGCGCTGGAAGCCGACCACGTCCGCGCCGGCCGCCTTGACGGCCTGCTCCACGGTCTGATCGGTGTTCAGCACATACGGCTGGCCGTACAGCGTCACTTCGTTAACGATCTTGCTGATCTTGCCGCTGATGATCTTTTCCAGGATCTCGGCCGGCTTGGACTTGTCCTTTTCGGACATCTTTGCCAGTTCGATTTCCTTTTCCTTGGCAACGAACTCGGCCGGGACGTCGGATGCCTTGACGTGCGGCGGGTTCATCGCGGCGATGTGCATGGCGATGCCGCGTGCCAGCTCGATGTCGCCACCCTTCAGCTCGACCAGCACGCCGATACGGCCGCCGTGCACGTAGGCCGCGACGTTGTTGGCGCTGTCGATACGCACCAGGCGACGCACCTGCAGGTTCTCGCCGACCTTGGCGATGACCGCAGCGCGGCGTTCTTCGATGGTCTCGCCGCTGGGCAGCTTGACGCTCTTGAGTGCTTCGGCATCGGCCGCATCCGAGTTCAGCGCGGCGGTGGCCACGGTCTCGGTGAAGGCCAGGAAGTTCTCATCCTTGGCGACGAAGTCGGTCTCGGAATTGATTTCGACCAGCACGGCCTTGCCGCCAGCCTGTGCGGTGGCGATGCGGCCTTCGGCAGCGACGCGGTCGGCTTTCTTGTCGGCCTTGGCCAGACCCGACTTGCGCAGCCATTCGGCAGCGGCGTCGATGTCGCCAGCGTTTTCGACGAGTGCCTTCTTGCACTCCATCATGCCGGCGCCAGTGCGCTCGCGCAGTTCCTTGACCAGGGAAGCAGTGATTTCCATGGAATTACCTCGTTTGGACGAATGCATGCGGCGGAAGTGATCCGCCAATTGAGGAGACGGCGCAGCGTGCTGGCCGCCCCCGTAGATGTCTTCAGTGGCCCGAGCGATGGGACGCCGTGGTCCCATCGGGGCTGCGGCCGCACAGCATGGTGCGGCCGCATTGCAGGCGGATTACTCGGCAGCAGGAGCAGCCGGAGCTGCGGCGTCGGCCGGAGCGTCAGCCTTCTTTTCGGTCTTCTCGGCCTTCTTGGCGGGGGCGCGACGGCCCTTGCCTTCGTCAGCGGACTCGGCCGAGAACTCTTCTTCGCGCACCGACGCGGAGTTCGGGGCAGCAGCCTTGCCTTCCAGCACGGCGTCGGCAGCGGCGCGTGCGTACAGCTGCACGGCACGGATGGCGTCGTCGTTACCCGGGATGGCGTAGTCGACCAGGGCCGGGTCGTAGTTGGTATCGACCACGGCGATCACCGGAATGCCGAGCTTCTTGGCTTCCTTGATGGCGATGTCTTCATGGCCGATGTCGATCACGAAGATCGCGTCGGGCAGGCGATTCATTTCCTTGATGCCGCCGAGCGAGGCGTCCAGCTTCTCGCGCTCGCGACGCAGGCCCAGCACTTCGTGCTTGACCAGCTTCTCGAAGGTGCCATCGGTCTCGGCCGACTCAAGTTCCTTCAGACGGGCAACCGACTGTTTGACGGTACGGAAGTTGGTCAAGGTGCCGCCCAGCCAGCGCTGGGTCATGAACGGCATGCCGCAACGCTCGGCTTCTTCCTTGATGGACTCGCGCGCGCTGCGCTTGGTGCCCAGGAACAGGATGGTGCCGCGCTTCTGCGCAACCGAGGAGAGGAAGTTCATCGCGTCGTTGAAGAGCGGAACGGTCTTCTCGAGGTTGATGATGTGGATCTTGCCGCGCGCGCCGAAGATGTACGGCGCCATCTTCGGGTTCCAGTAACGGGTCTGGTGACCGAAATGGACGCCGGCTTCCAGCATCTGACGCATGGTGACTTGGGGCATTGAAGTAACTCCTGATAGCGGAATCTGCGCCTGTCCCAGTGAGCGTCCGCACGCGGCGGGCTCTGACGATGGGGCGGGCGAAACATTCCGGGGTTGGGCTTCCCTGTCGCCTCCGTGTCGAACCCCTTGTGGGGGCACCCCGGCACGGATGGCGGCGGCAGGTGTGAATTCGTCGGTGACGTCCGACGTGGACGACGCAATGCGTAAAGACGCAAAACAGCCGGTGGAGTATAGCCGCCAGGGCGCGTCTGCGCAATTGGTCGGCTTGGGAGCATCCAAACTGGGCTGACGCTCAAGGTCTTGGCGCCTTGAGCGGTTCATTGGAGGTGTGGATGCTTCGGGGGCAGAGTGGCTGGTCTGTTGATTGGCTGCAGGGCCCTTGCCCGCCCACCCTCGCGGGACACGCTGCAAGTACGTCCTTGTAAGCTCTTACGCGGCATCCATGCCGCGTAAGGTCCCGCGAGTTGGGAGCAGTGGATGCGTCGCGACCGTCAGATGCGGTGTGGCCTGATCAGCTCAGTTCTGTCCGAACAATGCCACCGCTATTCCCGACATCACTCCGCGTGTCAATGACGGCGAGCTTAGTCAACACTTTGCCGTCATCGGTACTGCGTTTGAGCAATTTTGTCAGCTACCCTAACAGTCCCGATTCCCGATTCCCGATTCCCGATTCACGGCTCAAGCGTCAGCGTGGTTTCGATGTCGCTGTTGATGCGCGCCACGAAGCGGCCGCTGCCGGTGGGCAGGTTGGCCGGCAGTGCCCATTGGCGGGTTTGGCCTGGCAACACGTAACCGGCCAGATCATCACGGATGCTGCGGCGGGTGCCGCCGGCATCGATGTAGGCCAGATCGGCCAGCCGTGCATGGCTGAGCCCGGCGTTGTGCACGCTCAGTGCGCGTCCGCCGCCGTGGCCGGACAGGGTGGTCCGCAGCACCGGATTTGGCGCGGCTGGCTGGCTGGGCAGGGCAAATACCGGGGTGGAATAACGCAGCAACTCGGTTTCGTCGCCGGTGGCGTGTTGGGTCACCACCAGTCGATAGCTGTCTTCGGTCTGCACCGGGCTGGGGCCGAGCCGGATCACCCGCAACAGCTGGCGCCCTTGCGACGGGATCTCGAAATGATTCGGGCTGACCGTGGCGCCGGTGGCGGGCTCGAGCACTTCGCGCTCGCCATCCTGCCGCCAGCGGTAGAGCTTGGCTTCGGCGCGCCATGGCAGCGCGGCCTGGTTGTAGAGCCAGACCGTGGCCTGATCGCTATCGGCCGGGATATGCGCAGTGGTCGGTGCGATGGCGATCTCGGCAGCGACGGCGGCGCCGTCGATTGCGACGCAGGCCAGCGCAACTGCGATCCAGCAATGAAGGGAGCGTCGCGTAGCCATGGTCAGAATGCGATCGTGGTGATGCGTGCGGCGGTGGCCGGCGCCGGGCCTGCCAATGCGCTGGCGTCCTGGCCGGTGCTGGCGATGGCCGGTGTTTCGGCGGCACGGGCCGGCTCGGCGATCGCCATCGGCGTGCCCCTGGAACAACTGGCGCGCGGCGGCGTGGTGCGCAGCTCGCAGCCGCTGAGCAGGCGCAGGCCGATGTGCAGGGTGGAATTTTCCGGACCGCGGCTGGCCGCGGCATTGGCCACAGACGCGCTGCAGAACAGAGCAAGCAGCATCAGGCGCTTCAGGAAGTTGACCGGCATCATGAAGGCAATCGTTTGCATTGGAGACGTAACAAATAGCGACGCCCCGGATGCGAACTTGATTAACTGTCAATAAGTGATGGAGACGGTCACCGTGTCGTTGTAGTCGCCCGCGATGGGCAATTGCGGTGCGGGCGCGCGGCCGTAAACGGTCACCGTCTGCGCCACGCCGTTGCCGGTGCCACTGAGGGTATCGAGCCCGATCGTGGTGCCCCACCGGCTGCCGCGGCCGACGTCTTTGTAGAGCTCATAAGTGATGTAGTTGGCGCTGCTGGAATGCCGCATGCGTCGGAGACTGCCTGTGGCATTGATGCCGTCGCCCAGCCCGATGTTCCAGGCGGTGCGGTTGGTGCAGGTCAGGCTGATGGTGGAGCTGCGGTCGATGGCGGTGTTGATGGTGCCGGCAATGCTGCCGAAATCCAGGTCGGTGGTGACGTAGGTATTGCAGCGTGCCGGCACGTTGGCCGAGGCGGTAAACGGGAAGGCGTTGCTGGCGGTCTTGGCGCCGCTGCCGCCGGCCATGCAACTGCCCGGAAGCGATGGCACGCCGATGATGCTTTCGTTGTAGGCGTAGCGCAGCACGGTGTCAGCGCCACCGAAACTGCTGGTGTGGTTGCCGACCGACAGGATCTGGTTGGCCGGGATGCGCCCGTACAGCGTGATGGTGGCCGTCTGCGAGCCACCGGTGATCACCGGGACACCGTACGACAGCGTCAACGTGCGCGGCGAGGGCGTTGTCGATCCGGTGGCGCCCCAGATCTGGGTGCGCGTGGCATCGCTATAGACCTGGAAGTCCAGGCTGTCGCTGGTGGAATTGAGCATGCGGCGCGGCGCATACAGTCCGCTACTGGCGCTGCCCGGTCCCAGGTCCAGGCAAAGGCTCACTTGTGCGTAGCCCAGGATGCTGAGCGCGGCGGTCGCGCAGGAGACGTTGAGCGTTGCCACCACATCGGTGGTGCCATTGGCCGCCACATTGCCGAACGCCAACGGGGTGCCGAGGGTGACCGTGCAGGTAGTGTCGGCCTGCGCGCGCTGGCTTGGTGCCAGCCATAGCGTTGCGATGGCCAGTGCAAACACCAGGCGCCAGATGCCGTGCAGGTTCATGGCGTTTTCTGCTCCCCAAGGCATTGCAGCGGCCCCACGCGCGGAATGCCGCTCGGGTTGGTCGGGTAGGTGAACTGCGCGCTGCAGCGGCCGTCCGGCAGGTCGACCAGCAGGCGGTTGTCGCTCTGCAGGTTGTCCAGATAGGTTTCTCCGTCGTAGCCCACCACCACACGCTCGGCATCGCCTTCGCGCTGCACCACGCTGCCGACCGGCAACGGTGCGCCTTGTGCGTCGTGCAGCACGATGATCGCCGCCCGCACGCGGGTGATGCCGAAACGCACCGCAACCCCGGATTGCTGGCGCGGCGTCACTGCGGTATCGACGCGGTCCACGCGTAGATCGGCCGGCAGGTTCAAGGTGTCGATCGACAACTGGTTGCGCTGCCACGACTGCAGCGGGGTGACCAGCAGCGTGCCGCGCGCGTCGGTGACGCCGATTAGCCGATTCTCCAGTCGCACCGGAATGCCGGCCTGGCCGTCGGTGGACACCACCGCAAACGCGTCCTGGATGTCGCGCGCCGCAAAACCGCGCCCGTTCATCCACACCAGGCTGCCACTGGCGCTGGCATAGCCGAAGTTGTCGCCGTCCTGGTTGGCCGCGCCGAGGTTGTAGCGGCCAACCCGGTTCAACCAGCCCAATTCGGCCAGCCCGCCGCTGGCATCGTCGCCGGCACGTGCCTGCAGGCGCCAGCCAACGCCGCCCAGGTCGCCGTCGCCCGGCAACGGTTGGCTGATATCGGCCACAAATCCGGTGCGGTTGCCGTTGCGCTGCATCGAAGCGCTGGCCTGACGCAGCTCGCCGAAGGTAGTCGACAGCGATAGATACAGGCTGCGATCGCTGCGCACGTCCAGGTTCTGATTGCCGGACAGATTGGCCGCCCAGTTGCGCCCGAAGCTGCGCGACCAGAACACGCTGACATAGCGCGAGGTGTCGCCTTGCGGATAGCTCAGCCGCACGTAGCTGGTGCCGAGCGAGCCGATCGGGTCGACGTTGACGCCGAACACCGCGCGGTCGCTGATGCGTGCCGGTAATGCGCCCTGCAGCGCGCCCAGGTCGCGGTAGTCGCCGTGGGTGCGTTGGGTGCCGAGATTGAAGTTGAAGCGACGGTTGTTCCAGGCATAGCCCAGCACGTACTGGCCGCCGCGCAGGTCGTCCATCTGGCTGTGCGCATAGGCGAGGTTGAACACACCGCCCACGCCCAGCAGCCAGATCCCGCCGGCACCGGCATTGACCACGCCGCCGCCGGCTTCGGTATGCGCCTCGAGGGTGAAATCGTCGCGCAGTCCCTTGCGCAACGTGGCGCTGGCGACCGTGCGCGCATCGTAGGAAAACGAGCGCACGCCGTAATCTTGGCGCAGATGGCCGATGCCGGCCGACCATTCGGAAATGCCGCGCGCCAGCAATTGCGGTGTGCCGTAAAACGCAAAGTCCAGCCGACGCACCTGGCCGAAGGCATCGGTCACCACGATCTGCGCCTGACCGGTGCCGCTGATGCCCGGTTGTGCGGCCAGCTGAAACGGCCCGGCCGGCACCTGGCCGCTGTATTGGCGCAGACCATCGACATACAGCTCGATGGTCGAAGGCACCGCCGCTTCGCCCAGAAAACTCGGCGTCGGCGTCAATACGCGATAAGGCTGCAAGGCGTAATTGCGGCCGATCTGCACGCCGCCCAGGCGGACCGAGCGGCTCCAGTCGACGAAGCCGCTGTAGAAATCGCCAACGGTGAGGCTGGTGGCGGTGTTCGGGAAATCCATCTGCCAGGCGCTGTCCAGACGCACCGCTTCGCTGCGCCAGCGCTCATCCTGCGGACGGTCGTAGGCCAGAAAGACCGCGGTGGTGTCGACCATGCCGCGGCCGATGCCGAAGCCGCGCAGTTCGGTCGCCAACGACACGCTGCTGGCGCCAGCGTTACGGGTGGCATAGAAGTCGTAGTTGAGCAGCATGCCCGGCGAGGCGGTGGCGCTGGGGGGAGCGACTTCTTCGGCTTTCAGCACCGTGGTGGAGAGCGACAGTTGCGCCAGCGGCACCTGCAGCGCCAGCCGCTGCAGCGCGGCGTCGTAGCGCACTTCCACATCGGGCAGACGATCCAGATCGACCAGCTCGCCGGCGTTGCGCTCGGCCAGGATGAAGCCGAGCTTGCGCAGCGTTTCCACCGATCCGCGCAGGTGGCCGTCCACCAGTTCGAACGGTGCCAGGCCGCGGTCGGCCTGATTGAGGGTGACATCCAGGTACAGCGTCTGCGGCAGTGCGCTGGCGCTTTGCGGGGTCTGGTCGGGCAGCGCGGCAACGTCGGCCAGATCGACCGCCGCAGCGCTTCCCAGGCAGGTGGCGGTCGCGAGCAGCGTCATCGCCAGCCGGGCCGTGTCACGGCGCTGTCGGCGTTGCCAACAGGGTGCGTTCGTCCGCCTCACCATTGATCCTTGCGATGATGGTGCCGCGGCCGAATTGCGCCAGCGGTGCACCCAACGACCAGCGCATGGTCTGGCCGGGCAGGACATAGCCCACCAGACCGTTCAATGCGGTCTTGGTCGCGCCATCGACCCGGTGCTGCAGGTCGGCGACCTGGGCGTGTCCATTGCCGGTGTTGCTGATCTGGATCTGCGCATTGCCGTCGCTGCCGGCAATCACCTGCGTGCTCAAGGTTGGCGTGGGCTCGGTTTTGCCGGGCGGCAGCACGAAGATCGGCACCGAGTAGCGCAGCACGAACTGCATGCCCTTGCGGTCGGCATCGGCGTTGGGCAGCTCGTCGACGATGATGCGGTAGCAGATTTCCTGGCTGGTCGGCGCAGGCCCGGCGCGGATCACCCGGATCAGCTGGCGCTCGCCGGCGGCCAGGGTGCGCATCGGTGGGCTGATCAGCAGTTCCTGGGTCGGGTCGAGCTGGTCCTGCCCATCGCGCTGGGTCCAGCGATAGGCGCGTGTCTGCACCTGCACCGGCACGCCGCCGCTGTTGCTCAGCCACAGCCCGTCGGCGGTCTGTTCTGCGCTCAGCGTCAGCGAGGTAGGTGCCAATTGCAGGCTGGCTGCGTGCGCAGACTGCAGCGGCCATCCGCTGGTTAGCGCAAGTGCCAGAGCAAGTCCGAGCGGGACCAGCCACGCGGGCATGCGTGGCGACAGGCGGCGAGGCAGTGTCATGCGGCGTGCTCAGTAGACGATCGTGGCGGTGATCGTGTCCTGGTACGCACCGGTCGCCGGATTGTTGGCAGACGGGTTGGTCACACGACCGTAGACCGGATAAACCTGATTGATACCGGTGGCAGTGCGGCTCAGCGTATTGGTGCCGCTGGTGCTGCCCCACACCGTGCTACGCCCCAGGTCCTGATACAGCTGATAGGCGATGAAGTTGTTGGTGGTGACCAGCGCATCGGTGTTCTTCATCCGGCGCGTGGTGACGTCATTGGCGGTGCCGGCATTGCTGCCTGCGCTCAATGCGATGTTGTACGGGGTCAGCGCGGTGCACTGCGCGGTCACGCTGCCGTTGGCGTCGGCATTGGCGGTCGAGGTGGACAACACCGAGCCGAAGTCGACGTCCGTCGCGGAGGCGGCCGTGATGGTGCAGGCCTTGGTGACGGCGATCTTGACGTTGAATGTGGTGGTATCTGCTGCGGTGGCAACGCCAATGGTCGAGAGCAGGCCGAGGGACAGCAGGACAGGGCGGACAGTACGCATGGACATTTCCTTGACCGGTCTGGTCATTGGTGACGCGACAACGTGTCGCCCTCCCTGCAATGCATCAGCTGTGCCAAAGATAACGCCGAACTAACTGCCTATCTAGCTGTTTACGTTGAGTCTTTTGCAAAATTTGTGATGTCTTGCAGATGACTCCGTTTGCACTTTTTTGACGCGGGACGAACGGCGTCACACATGAATAGGGCGAAGTGACGGTTTCTTGCTGCCCGGTCCGTTTCGGTGCATTCGCAGGCAAAACGCAAAAAACGGCTGCGCGGGTCGTTCAGATTCAGCCCGAATCGGCGATAATCCTGGCCATGAGCGTCAATCTGAAAACCAAAGAAGAAATCGAACTGATGCGCGTCGCCGGCCGCCTGGCGGCCGAGGTGCTCGACATCGTGGCCCCGCACGTGCAACCGGGCGTGACCACTGCCGAGCTGGACCGCATCTGCCACGACCACATCGTCAATGTGCAGGGCACCATTCCTGCCAACGTCGGTTATCGCGGCTTCCCCAAAAGCGTATGCACGTCGGTCAATAACGTGATCTGTCACGGCATCCCGAGCGCGGCCAAAATCCTGAAGGAAGGCGACATCGTCAATATCGATGTCACCGTCATCAAGGATGGCTGGCACGGCGACACCAGCCGCATGTATTACGTTGGAACGCCGTCGGTGATGGCCAAGCGCCTGGTCGACACGACCTATGAAGCGATGTGGCGCGGCATCCGCGCAGTCAAGCCGGGCGCGACACTGGGCGATGTGGGCCATGCGATCCAGAAGTTCGCCGAGGCCGAGCGCTTCAGCGTGGTGCGCGATTACTGCGGTCACGGCATCGGCAAGGTCTATCACGACGAGCCGCAGGTGATGCATTACGGCCGTCCGGGCGAAGGTCTGGTGCTCAAGCCGGGCATGACCTTCACCATCGAGCCGATGATCAACGAAGGCACCTACCACCATAAGACGCTGCCCGACGGCTGGACCGTGGTCACCAAGGACCGCAAGTTGTCTGCGCAATGGGAACACATGGTCGCAGTGACCGAAGACGGCGTGGATGTGCTGACGCTGTCGCCGAACGCGCCCGCGCCGGTATGACGGCCACGCCGGCGGATCGACCCGAACCGGGTGTCGCCGGCGACGCCGAGTGGGCCGCACAGGCCCGTCCGCTGCTGGTGCATGCGGACATGCGGCTGTGCAAGCGCTTCGATCAAGGCGAACCGATCGAACGCCTGGTCGCATTGCGCGCACGCGCAGTCGACCAATTGATGCGCAATGCGTGGACGCGCTGCATCCCGGCCGATGCCGGGTTGTCGCTGCATGCGGTGGGTGGCTACGGGCGCGGCGAACTGTTCCCGCGTTCGGACGTGGATGTACTGGTGCTGGGCGAAAGTGCCGTGCAGCAACAATACGAGCAGGCCTTGGCGCGCTTGTTCGCGCTGCTGTGGGATGTCGGTCTGCCGATCAGCCATGCGGTGCGCTCGCCCGCGCAATGTACTGCCGCGGCGGCCGACCAGACCGTACTGACCGCATTGATCGAGTCGCGCCCGCTGGTTGCGGGGAGCGAGGCGCGCGCCGCATTGGCGGCGGCGATCGCCCCGCAACGGGTATGGCCGGCGCGCGAATTCTTCCAGGCCAAGCGCGACGAATTGCTGGCGCGCCATCAGCGCTTCGGCGATACCGCCGATAACCTGGAACCGGATATCAAGGATGGCCCGGGCGGTTTGCGCGATCTGCAGACACTGGGCTGGATGGCGCTGCGTGCGTTCGGGGTCAAGGATCTGGAAGCGCTGGTCGGGCTCGGCCATGTCGGCTTCGACGAAGCGGCAGCGCTGCGACGCGAACGCGAAGAACTGGCGCGGCTGCGGTTCGGCCTGCACATGGTCGCCAACCGGCCGGAAGAACGCTTGGGGTTCGACTACCAGAAGACGTTGGCCGAGCGGCTGGGCTTTGCCGACGACCCGGAAAGCCTGGGCGTGGAAAAGATGATGCAGCGCTTCTATCGCAGCGCTGCGTTGATCCGCCGTATCAGCGACCGGTTGTTGCAGCGCTTCGAAGAACAATTCGACGGCGAAGCGGTGCCGGAAGCACTCGGCGGGGGCTTCAGCCTGCGGCGCGGCTATCTGGCCGCCGATGCCGACGACTGGCCGGCCGGCGATGTGCTGCAGGTGTTCGCGTTGTTTGCGCAATGGGCGGCGCATCGCGAGGTGCGCGGGCTGCATTCGTTGACCGCGCGCGCGCTGGCCGAGGTGCTGCGCGAGTTGCCGGCGTACGAGGTTGCCGATGCGACTGCGCGCGACCGCTTCATGGCGCTGCTGCGCGGCCCGCGTGCGGTGGAAACGCTCAATCGCATGGCGCGGCTGGGTGTGCTGGGTCAGTGGATTCCGGCATTTGCCAGCGTGTCCGGGCGCATGCAGTTCGACTTGTTCCATGTCTATACGGTGGATCAGCACACCTTGATGGTGCTGCGGAACATTGCCCTGTTTGCGGCCGGTCGCGCCGACGAGCGGTTTTCGATCACCCACGAAGTCTGGCCGCGCTTGCGCAAGCCGGAACTGCTGCTGCTGGCCGGCTTGTTTCACGACATCGCCAAGGGCCGTGGCGGCGATCATTCCGAGCTGGGCGCGGTGGATGCGCGCGCGTTCTGCCAGGCGCACCGGCTCAGCGAAGGCGATACCGCGCTGGTGGCCTGGCTGGTGGAACAGCATCTGCGCATGTCGGTGACCGCGCAAAAGCAGGACATCTCCGACCCGGAGGTGATCCATCGTTTCGCCACCCTGGTCGGTACGCGCGAACGGCTGGATTATCTGTATCTGCTGACCTGCGCCGACATTGCCGGCACCAGCCCCAAGTTATGGAATGCCTGGAAGGACCGGCTGCTGGCGGATCTGTATTTCGCTGCACGCCGCGCGCTGCGCGAAGGTCTGGAGCATCCGCCGCCGCGCGAAGAACGCTTGCGCGAAGCGCGCGAATCGGCACGCGCGCTGATGCAGGCGCAAGGCCACGACGATGCCACCATCGACCGCCAGTTCGCCGGCATGCCGGATGAAAACTTCCTGCGTTTCCGTCCCGAGCAATTGGCCTGGCAGGCGGTCTCGCTGATCGAAGTGCAGATCGGCCAGACCCTGGTCAAGGCGCGTCGTGCGGTGCCGGATAACGACGCGCTGGAAGTGTTCGTGTATTCGCCCGATCGCGATGGCCTGTTCTCGGCAATCGTCGCCACGCTGGACCGCAAGGGCTATGGCATCCATCGCGCACGCGTGCTGGATGCGCCGCACGATGCGATCTTCGACGTGTTCGAAGTACTGCCGCAGGACAGCTCTGCCGATGGCGACCCGCAGCGTCTGGCGGCGGCATTGCGTCAGGTGCTGGCCGGCAGTCTGCAGAAGGTACGGCCATCGCGGCGTGCAGTGCCGCGCCAGCTGCGGCATTTCCGCTTTGCGCCACGCGTGGAGTTCAGTGAAAGCGCCGGCGGCCGCCGTACCCGAATCAGCCTGGTCGCGCCCGACCGCCCCGGCCTGCTGGCCGATGTGGCGCACGTGCTACGCCTGCAACACCTGCGCGTACACGATGCGCGCATCGCCACCTTTGGCGAGCGTGCCGAAGATCAGTTCCAGATCACTGACGAGCACGATCGCCCGTTGCCCGAATCCGCCCGGCAGGCGCTGCGCGATGCGCTGTGCGCCTGCCTCGATCCCACCTAGCACCTCTGGAGACCCCCCATGGCTACCAAGAAGACTGCGCGCAAGCAGAGCGCGACCACGACCAGTGCAGCGCCTGCGCGCGCGACCACGAAAGGCAGCAAGCCGAGCGGCAAGCCGAGTGACAACAAGTTGGTCGGCAAGTCTGTAAGTAAGGCGGTCAGCAAGCCAGGCAAGCTGCCTGTCGCGCGCAAGGCCACCGCTGTTGCAGCTGCCGACACCAAGGCCGCTACCAAGAAAAGCGGTGCGAAGAAGGTCGCCGCCAGCGCACCACGCGTCGCCAAGCAGCCGACCACGGTGGTGTCCGCATCGGCGGCCAGGAAGACTGCGGCTGCGAAGAAACTGCCGATCGCCGAAAAAGCCGTGCACAGCGCTGCGACGCAGGTGGGCAGTGACGAACTCAAGTTCGGGATCGAAAGTGCATTCGAGCGCCGCGCCAGCTTGACCAGCGACGAAATCGACGGCTCCACCCGTGCCATCGTCACCCGCGTCATCGACGGCCTGGAAAGCGGCGAGTTCCGCGTCGCCGAGCCGGACGGCCAGGGTGGCTGGACCGTCAACGAGTGGTTGAAAAAGGCCGTGCTGCTTTATTTCCGCGTCAACGAGATGGCAGTGATCGAGGCGCAGCCGGCGCCGTTCTGGGACAAGGTGGAGTCGCGTTTTGCCGGCTTCGGCGAAGCCGAGTTCCGCAAGGCCGGTGTGCGTGTGGTGCCGGGCGCGGTGGCGCGTCGCGGCAGCTACTTCGGCAAGGATGTGGTGCTGATGCCGAGCTTCACCAACATCGGCGCGTATGTGGGCGAAGGCAGCATGGTCGATACCTGGGCCACGGTGGGGTCGTGCGCGCAGATCGGCAAGCATTGCCATCTGTCCGGCGGCGCCGGCATCGGCGGCGTGCTCGAACCGCTGCAGGCCAGCCCGACCATCATCGAGGATCATTGCTTCATCGGTGCGCGCTCGGAAGTGGTCGAAGGCGTGGTGGTGGGCCATCACAGCGTGATCGGCATGGGCGTGTTCATCGGTCAGAGCACGCGTATCTACAATCGCGCCACCGGCGAGATTTCCTACGGCTACGTGCCGCCGTACAGCGTGGTGGTGTCAGGCCAGCTGCCGTCGAAGGATGGCTCGCATTCGCTGTATTGCGCGGTGATCGTCAAGCAGGTGGATGCGAAGACGCGCAGCAAGACCAGCGTCAATGAACTGTTGCGTGGCCTGGCCGATTGAGCGCGCAACCGAACGTGCACCAGGACATCCTCTCCAGGGCCGCGTCGCGCTGGGTGAGGTGGGGCATCCCGGCATTCTGGCTGGGCTGGGGCGTGCTTTACACGGTCGGTGTGCTGACCCGCGACCCTAGGGTCGCGACCGGCGGGCCGTGGCATTGGATCGTGCCGGCGCTGGTGGTGGCCATGGCCCTGCGTTGGCTGCGGCAACCGGCGCGCTGGGCGCAGGTGTACGACGCCGGCGATGCCTTGCTGGTCGAGCGGCAGGGACGGCGGCAACGCATCGACCTGCGTGACCTGCGCGCGGTCGAGCCGGCCTGGCTGATTCCGCCGGTGCGCCTGGCACTGCAGGTGCAGGCTGCCAACGCCGCTGTAATTTTCCTGCCTGCCCGCGGCCGGTCGCCCGAACTGCTTGCCACCGACCTGATGGCGCGCGCCGATGCGCGCCGCGCAACCACAGGAACTGCATGACATGACCACGCTATACGGACTCAAAAACTGCGACACCTGCAAAAAAGCCACCAAGTGGCTGGACCGCTTCGATGTCGCCTACACCTTTGTCGATTACCGCGATCACAAGCCCGAGCCGGAGACGCTGGTGGCATGGGCTGACCAGGCCGGCGGATTCGATGCGCTGATCAACAAGTCCTCGACCACCTGGCGGCAACTGCCGGACAACCGCAAGGCCGCCGCCAGCGCCGCCGAATGGAAGCTGCTGCTGCGCGAATACCCGCAACTGATCCGCCGGCCGGTGGTCGTCACCGATGACGGCCAGCTCAGCCAGGGGTTTTCGGACAACGGTTTCAAGCAGCGCTTCGGCATTGCGTGAGCCGGTGCTGCCGCAGTTTCCTACTTCTACAGTGATTCCCGATTATGTCCGACATTGTTGACCTCACCTGTGAACTGATCTCACGCCCGTCGGTGACGCCGGACGATGCCGGCTGCCAGGAACTGATCGCGCAGCGTCTGGCGCGCGCCGGCTTTGCTATCGAACACCTGCGCCTGGGCGAGGTGGACAATCTATGGGCCACGCATGGCAGCGGCGCTCCGGTGCTGGTGCTGCTCGGGCATACCGATGTGGTGCCGCCGGGGCCGCGCGAGGCGTGGACCAGCGATCCGTTCGACCCGCAGATTCGCGACGGCGTGCTGTACGGGCGCGGCGCTGCCGACATGAAGAGCGGGGTGGCCGCCTTCGTGGTCGCCGCCGAGCAGTTCGTTGCCGCGCATCCGCAGCACACCGGCACGCTGGCGCTGCTGCTGACCTCCGACGAAGAAGGCGATGCCATCGATGGCGTGCGGCGGGTGGCCGATCTGTTCCGCGAGCGGGGGCAAACGATCGATTGGTGCATCACCGGCGAGCCGTCGTCCACCGAGCGGCTGGGCGACCTGTTGCGCGTCGGCCGCCGCGGCAGCTTGTCCGGCACGCTGACGGTGAAAGGCGTGCAGGGGCATGTGGCGTATCCGCACAAGGCGCGCAATCCGATCCATCTGGCAGCACCTGCATTGGCAGAGTTGGTCGCACGGCAATGGGACGCCGGCTTCGAAAGTTTTCCGCCGACCAGCCTGCAGGTTTCCAACATCCATGCCGGCACTGGCGCCAACAACGTGATTCCCGGCGAGCTGCAGGTGGCCTTCAATCTGCGCTACACCCCGCATTGGGATGCACCGCGACTGGAAGCGGAGATTGCCGCAGTGCTGGATCGCCACGCGTTGGAGTATTCGCTGCGCTGGCATCGCAGCGGCGAGCCGTTCTACACCCCGGAAGGGCGCTTGCGCAGCGTGGCGCGTGAGGTATTGGGCCAGTTTGCCGGCGCGCCACCGGAAGAAAGCACCGGTGGTGGCACCTCCGATGCGCGTTTCATCGCGCCGCTTGGCGCGCAATGCATCGAGGTCGGCCCGGTCAACGCCAGCATTCACCAGGTCGACGAGCACGTGCGCGTGGCCGATCTGGAAGCGCTGCCGGCGTTGTACCGCACGCTGATCGAACGCCTGCTGGTCTGAGTTGCCAGGGCATGCCCATGCCAGGCGCTGGTTTGCAGAAGACGCAGCCAGCGTCACGGCATGCTGTCACCTGCGGCATGCCGATGCTGCTGCGCGACGCGGGCATCGCCACGCCGCGCTAAGACTTCTCGGAGTGCAGCAGCATCTCGCGCGCACCGTGCTGCCAGGCGGCATGCACGCACAAGGCTCGTGGGCTAGTCGAACGTCCAGAACGGCGGTTTGATCGCCTCGCGCCAATGCGATTCGTCGGCGAGATAGAACGTCTGTGCGGACGCCTTGGCAAACCAGGTTGCCGCCGTCTCCACGTCGCGCGTCACGCCGCTGCTGCCACGTCCGAGCAGCAGGCCGGAGAAATACTGGCCATACACATTGCCCTGGTCCGCCGCGCGCCGGTACCAGCGCAGCGCCTCCGCACCGTCTCTGCTCACGCCACCCATTCCCTTTTCATGGAGCGCGCCAAGATCGACCTGCGCCTCGGCGTCACCGTTACGGGCGCGGCGCTGGATGTCGCGTGCCAGCGGGTGCAATGCACCGTCGCCTGGCGCGATGGCGGCGGGAAGCACCGACGATCCGGATGCGGAGCGCTCATAGATCGTTGCGCGCAGATCCCAGCGCAACGCCGCAGCCGCCTCCCCACGGTCGCGGTGAAACTTGGCGAGCTCGGCGATGGCATACGGGTTTCCATGCATGGCCGCTGCCAGGTACCAGCGCTCGCCCTTGCGTGGCGACGCACGTAATGCGACGCGCTGGTCGATGTACGGGCTGTCGGGATGGAAGAGCGTCCCGCTTGCCCAGATTCGTCCCAGCGCCAGTTCGGCGCGGGTGTTACGAAACGTCCATGGAGTGATCGCGGCGGCGCGCTCGTACCAGTGGATGGCGCGTGGGTCGTTGCGTGCTTCCAGGCGTTCGGCCGCATTCCACGCGCTGTCGAAACTGCCGTCGGCCCCTTGTTGTTCCAGCTGTTGCAGATAGGCGGGATCGGTGCGTGGAGGGTTGCTGCTGCAGGCCTGCAACAGCAAGGCAAGCAGCAGGGCAAGCAGCAGGGCCAGGGGCGACATGCGTCCGATGCGTGGGGTCATTGCATTACTGCCGAGTGCGGGGGCGGTCATTATCCGCGCAATGCGCCGGTGCAACCGCGGGGCGCTCTGCGATACCGGGCTTGGTTGCCATCGCAACAGTTGCGTCGCCGCCAAAAGCGGGATACGGTCGAGCCATGTCATCGCTTCTGTTCAACGTCGCCAACACCAATAACCGCAACATTCTGCGCGCGAATAATCGTGCGCGGCCGATGCGGGTCTGCGACTAGGCGAAGTACACCAAACGCCCAGGAATCAGAAAACCCGCATCGGCCGATGCGGGTTTTTTTATGGGTGTCATTCTCGTGCAGCACGCTTCCCACCGGCCGCCAATCCCCGCAGTTTCATCAGGAGTGTTTCCATGTGTTCCATCTTCGGTATTTTCGGCCTGCAACCCGGTGACGATCTGCAGGCATTGCGCCGGCAGGCACTGGAATGTTCGCAGCGGCAGCGCCATCGCGGTCCCGACTGGAGCGGCGTGTATGTCGATACCGGCGCGATCCTGGTGCATGAGCGGCTGGCCATCGTCGACCCGGCCGGCGGCTCGCAGCCGTTGCTGTCCGAAGATGGCGAGCTTGCGCTTGCGGTGAATGGCGAGATCTACAACCATCGCGAGCTCAAGCAGGAATTGACGCAACCTTACGCCTTCCAGACCGGCTCCGATTGCGAGGTGATCAATGCGCTGTATCGCGAGGATGCGCCGGCCTCCTACCTCAACCGCCTCAACGGCATCTTCGCCTTCGCGTTATGGGACAAGGCGGCCGGGCGGGTGATCATCGCGCGCGATCCGATCGGCGTGGTGCCGCTGTACTGGGGCCATGATCGCGAAGGCCGCTTGCGGGTGGCCTCCGAACTGAAATCCCTGGTCGACGATTGCGCCGATGCCGCGCAGTTTCCGCCCGGTCATTGGTACGACAGCGCCACCGGCGCACTGAGCCGCTACTACGAGCGCGCCTGGCGCGAATACGCCGAAGTGGAAGGCGTGCAGGTGCAGTTGCAGGAATTGCGCGAGGCCTTCGAGCGCGCGGTGCATCGTCAGTTGATGACCGACGTGCCGTACGGTGTGCTGTTGTCTGGCGGGTTGGATTCGTCGCTGGTCGCCGCCGTTGCCGCGCGCTACGCACGCCATCGCATCGAAGAGAACGACACCACCGAAGCCTGGTGGCCGCGCCTGCATTCGTTCGCGATCGGTTTGAAAGGCTCGCCCGATCTGGCCGCCGCCGAAGTCGCCGCCGCCGCGCTGGGCACCGTGCATCACGGTTTTGAATACACCTTCGAAGAAGGCCTGGATGCGCTGCCGGAAGTCATTCGCCACATCGAGACCTATGACGTCACCACTATTCGCGCATCCACGCCGATGTTTCTGCTGGCGCGACGGATCAAGGCGATGGGCGTCAAGATGGTGCTGTCCGGCGAAGGCAGCGACGAAATCTTCGGCGGCTATCTGTACTTCCACAAGGCGCCGAACGCGCGCGAATTCCACGAGGAATTGGTGCGCAAGCTCGACGCGCTGAACAACTACGATTGCCTGCGCGCCAACAAGTCGATGATGGCCTGGGGCGTGGAGCCACGCGTGCCGTTCCTGGATCGTGAATTTCTGGACGTGGCGATGCGCATGGATGCCAGCTTCAAGATGATCGACAAGACCAGCGGCGGCGCCACACGCATGGAAAAAGGCGTATTGCGCGAAGCCTTCGCCGGTTATCTGCCCGAGTCGATTCTGTGGCGGCAGAAAGAGCAGTTCAGCGATGGCGTGGGTTATGGCTGGATCGATGGCTTGAAAGCGCATGCCGCCGCGCATGTGAGCGACCGCGAGCTGGCCGCGGCCGACAAGCGCTTCCCGGTCAATTCGCCGCAGACCAAGGAAGCGTATTTCTATCGCACGCTGTTTGCGCAGTTCTTCCCCAGCCAGGCGGCTGCGGAGACGGTGCCGGGTGGCAAGTCAATCGCGTGTTCGTCGCCGACCGCGATCGCCTGGGATGCGAGCTTTGCCGCGATGGCCGACCCGTCCGGCCGTGCGATCGCCGGTGTGCACGAACAGGCGCTGGCTTCGTAACGTCGCGACAACTGCAGCGGCCGGCATGCGCTCACGCATTGCCGGCCACTGTTGCGATCACTCGTGGCGCACGCAATAGCCGTAGCGTTGCGGCTCGATGTCCACGCCAGCGACATCGGCCTGGTTGTTGCGCCACAGGTTCGGCTTGAAGTCTGCCGCGGTGCAGTTGGCGGCGCGGTCCACACCGATGGTGTAAGTGAACGGATTGCCGGCAAAGCGGTTGTTTTCGAACACGTTGTCCTGGCTCATGCTGTTGTCCCAGCACAGGATTTCCGGTGTGCGGTAGCGAATGGCGCAAGCCAGAAAGATGCCGGCGACCTTGTTGCCTTCGAACTGATTGTTGCTGAAGCGGTTGCGCCGCGCATCCGACAGATAGATGCCCTGGCTGCCATTGCGCTCGAAGCGGTTATTGCGGATCTCGCTGTCTTCCAGATGCTCGGTGGTCAGGCCTGCGGCCACGTTGTCGTGGATGTAGTTGTTGACCATCGTGACCTTGGCGGTGCGATTGAACGACACGCCATCCCAGATTGCGCCAGAGACGTCGTTGTTTTCGATGGTGATCTCGCGCGTGTCGTACTCGCTCAACAGACAGGCGCTGCGGCACTTGTTGACCTGCAGGCCGGCAAGCCGGATGCCCTGGCCGGAACGCACTACCACCGCGCTATTGCTCAGGTACGGACGCTCGGGCATGAACTCCTTGTCGCCGGTGCTGGCGACGATCTGCATGTCTTCGATGCTGACATTGCGGATCACCCCGGTGGGTTGCTGATTTTCGTAATCGCCAACCACCAGCGCCGGTTGCTGCACGCCATCGGCCATGCGCAGCACGGTGGTCGGGCCCTTGCCGCGCAGGGTGAGATTGCCGCGGTGGATCGAGACCAGGCCGTTGAGCGGAAATTCGCCTTTTTCCAGACACAACACCGCAGGCGTATCGCTTTGCGGGAGCTTGTCGATGGCTTTTTGCAGATCCTGGCCCGGGCGCGCTTTGGCGGTGCAGGCGGCGACAGGCGCATCCGGTGGGCCGGATTTGGCCGGTGGCGCTGCCGAGCAGGCAGTGGCAACGAGCAGAGGTAACAAGGCAGAAACGGAGCGGGCAAGCTGAGGCATGCGGATTCCGGTCAGTGGGGGGAGGAGGGCGATGTCGTGGAGATGCTCTTCCAC
Source organism: Xanthomonas sp. Leaf131 (assembly GCF_001423495.1). Classification (GTDB taxonomy): domain Bacteria; phylum Pseudomonadota; class Gammaproteobacteria; order Xanthomonadales; family Xanthomonadaceae; genus Xanthomonas. The sequence continues at coordinate 158,011 of NZ_LMOG01000003.1, forward strand.
ATCGCGACGGCCTCTAGTGTGTCCCACCGGACGTTAAGGTCTGGCTGATTCCGGCATGCGCGATTCGGCGCAGGTTCATTGCGTCGCGGCGGTCGAGACCGCAACGGTGTGTGCGTCACGCCGGAGTGGCCGACGAACATCACAGCTGAGCGCAGCGATCGAGACCTGAGCAGGCCCGCGTTCGCCACACTCAAAAACTGTAAGCCAGCTGCGCATAGATGCGGCGCGGTTCGCCGGGAAAGTGACCGGTGCGTTCGGTGAAACCGCTGACGGCATAGACCTTGTCGAACAGGTTCTTGACGTTGACCTGCAGCTTCCACGCATCCCACTGCGTTTGCCAACTCATGTCGAAGATGGCGTACGGTTTGACGCGCTGGCCTTCCAGGCTGACTCGCTCGCCCACGTAGTCGGCACCGAATGCAATCGCCGAACGCCAGGCCGGCAGGTCGTAACGCGTCCACAGGCCGAAGGTATTGCGCGGTGCATTGGCGAAGCGGTCGCCGGAGGCATTGGTGATGCCGTTGGTGCCGGCGTCGAGCACGCGCGCATCGTTGTAGGCGTAGGTGAGGTTGAGCACCCAACGTTCGGTGAGGTCGGCCAGCAGGTCCACTTCCAGGCCTTCGCTGCGCACCAGGCCGAGCGCGGAGAGCTGATTGACGCCATCGACGATGCTGCCGTTGGCCTGCACGATATTGCTGCGCTCGATGCGATACAGCGCGGTGTTGAGGGTGAGTCCGCCATCGTTGAGCGCGGTTTTCAGGCCCACTTCCCACTGCTTGCTGCGCTCGGGATCGAACGGTCCGCCGACGCTGCTGTCCTGATTGGCCGCATCCTGCGGCAGAAAGCCGCTGGCATAACTTGCGTAGGCATTGATGCCATCGCGCAGTACGAAGGTGCTGCCCACGCGCCAACTGAGATCGTTGCCGGTGACGCGCGAGCCATCCAGCAGGTTGTCGTCCTTGAAGCCGTCCCAACGCAGCCCGGCCATCGCAAACCAGCGCGGCGTCAGTGTGAGTTCGTCCTGCAGATACGCACCGTAGCGCTGGCTGCGCGTGCTGGTGGCACGCCAGGGCAGGCTGTCCAGACCGTAGTCGTAAAAGCCGCTGCGCCCGTACATCGGGTTGAACAGATCGATGCCCGGCACTGGCCCGCGCACGCGGCCGGTGTCGGCAGTATTTGCGGTCTGCGCGCGAAAATCCGCATCCAGCCGGTAATAATCCGCGCCCATCAGCAACTTGTGCTCGATCGCGCCGATGCGGGTGCGGAACACCGCGTTGACGTTGCTGGAGATCGCATCGTTGTCGCGGAACTGATTGCGCAACTGCCGCGTCATCCACTCGGCGGTGCCGTCGCCATCGCGGTCGATCAGGCCCATCGGCTCGTGATAGATCTGATGCTCGTCGTTCTTGAACCAGCGCAGCGCCATGTCCACGTCCCACGCATCCGACGGCGCAAAGCGATACTGCGCGAAGGCCACCTTGGCGCGCATGTCGAGAAAATCGGTGGACTCGTTGTGGTTCCAGCGACGATTGGTCAGAAAGTTGCCGTTGTCGTCCACCGGTACGCCGCGCAAGCGATTGCCGCCCAGGTTCTGGGTGATGTCGGTGTACTGCAAGGTGAGTTCGCCGGTCTGGCCAATGTCGAACGCCACCGACGCATCGCCGATCTGGCTCTGGCTATCGGTGTTCCATCGAAAACCATCTTCGCCATCGGCGTAGGCACCGATGCGGTAACGGATGCGCCCATCGTCGCGTGCCGGGCCGGTGGCTTCGAACGAGGCTGCACCGAAGGATTGATTACCCACCTGCAGCTCCACCCGACGCGCGGCCTGATGGCCGGGTTTGCGGGTGACGTAGTTGATGACGCCACCGGGTTCGCCACCGCCATACAACGCACCGGCCGGGCCCTTGAGTACTTCCACGCGTTCGATGTTGAACAGCTGCGGCACCGAAAAACCCGCGTACGGATCGCCGCGCAATCCGTCGTACAACACGTTTTCCTGGCGGAATCCACGCAAGGTGACGCCCGCATAGCTGAAGAAACTGATGCCGCTGATGCTGCGATACAGGTCGGTGATCTGCCGCGCCGCCTGGTCGTCGATCAATTCGCGCGGCAGCACCTGCACCGACTGCGGCACCAGCGCCAGCGGCGTGTCGGTGCGCGTGGCGACCGCTGCGTCTTCGGACTTGTAGAGCGTCTGCGCACGGCCCACAACATTGACGCCATCGAGTTCGGTGACGGCAGGCGAGGTGCTGGTCTGCTGAGCGAAAGCGGATGGCGAGGGGAGGGCGAGCGCAACGGCGAGCGCGGTGACAAGAAGCGTGGGGCGCATTGGTTACTAATGGGAATGGTTATCAAGTGCATCTTAGCATGCGATACGTGCGTCGTTGAACGGATGGCCAGCCTTGCGGATGCATGGATGCATGCGCGTGCAAATGTGCAGAAATGCAGAAATGCAGAGCATCCCTTCTCCCACCGGGAGAAGGTGCCCGAAGGGCGGATGAGGGTACGGGCGAAGCCTCGTGTCATCCCCTGCGCGATATGACGTTGAAAACGAACGGAAGGGGCCGCATCGCATGCCATCGGACGCATGGCATGCGTCCGTACCCTCACCCCAACCCCTCTCCCGGCGGGAGAGGGGCTTCTCAGGCATCCCGCGCTCGCTGTCCTTCTTCCATTGGGAGAAGGCGCCCGAAGGGCGGATTCTTCGAAGCCTGTCTCCGACAGAGCAGACAACGCTGGCGGGCCTACTCCGGGCGCAATTCCAGCGTGTAGCGCGTGGCCATCGGCAAAAACGGGGTCGGCCGGCCATGCACCCAATCGTCATGCCCTGCGCCCCAGAACGGCGACAGCGGATGCCCGCTCTGGCCACCCGGCATATGCACGATGCCGTCGCGTTCGTGGCCGGGCGAGACCACCATGCGTTCGGAGGCGCCGAAGGCGGGGCCTTGCACGCGCGGCATGTCGCGATCGCCCGGGAGTTGGTCGGGCGGCATGCACAGCCAGTGCTTGGCGAGGGCGGGCAAGGCGCGCGCAATCGGATGACAGATGGCGGCGGTATTGCGTGCGCCCCAGGTGCGTTCGGCAGGTTGCTCGCCTTGCGCGGCCAGATCCAGCTGCGCATCGCGTGCGGCATCGGCTAGCAGTTGCTCCCAGCTCGTCACGTTAGGTGGCAACAGATTGGCGGGGCGTTGCTGCAGCATCGGCCAGACAATGCCTTCCAACTGTGCGCGACGCGGTGGCAGGAAGTCCTCGCCCAGCGCAGCTTTGGCCGGCGCCAGCAGTCCGGCTTCCACGGCATCGATGGTCATGCTGCGAAAACCGCGCACGATGCGATAGCTCGCCGAGCCGGTGGAGGCATGCCCGTCCCACTGCCGCGTGGCGATCTCGATCTGCTGCAGCGCCGGGTCATTGCTGTGTTCGACCACGCTACGCAACAACTGCCACCACCGCGTGAGCAGCACGGCGCGATCGTCGAGCTGGATGGCGAGCAGATCGCGTTCGTTGAAGCGCTGTCTGGCGAACAGATCGTCGCGGATCTGCTGCGCGCGCGCACCCAGGTCGTAGCCGGCATTGCCCAGCGTTGCCAGCTGCTGTGCATCGACGATGCGGCTGTTGGCGGTCCAGAGCCGATGCGAAGGGGGATCGATCAGGGCCGGCGCCTCGTCGCTGCGCACGGGCCATGGCAGACAGCCGGTCGGCGCTGGTTCTGATGCCGCCGCTCCGGCAGCCGCAGGCAACGCCTGGTTCGATGCCTGCGGCGACGTTGCAAGTTCGGCAATGCCACTGGGGCGGCACCCGGCATTGCGCAGCGGGCGCGCGCCGATCAACCGCCAGGCGATGCGCCCGTTGCGATCGGCCAGCAACAGATTCTGTGCAGGAATGCCCGAGCGATCCGCCACTGCAAAGGCCGCCTGCAGATCGGCCGCGCTGCTCATCTGCGCGAAATCCAGACGGATCGCACCGGGCAGCTGTGCGGCCCAACGCAGCGCGAGCAGGCTGCCGTCGGCGTTCTCGTGCAGGATCGGCCCCCATGCCGTCTCGCGCACCGGGAAGCGAACCGGTGCAGCACCGGCCACACGAATCGTTTCGACCTGCGTGGTGAGCGCCTGCGGATGCCCTGCTGTGGCGGGCGCAATCCGTGCGAAATCCGCGGTATCGATATAGCTGTTGGTGAATGCCCAGGCCACGTGCCCATTGCTGCCGACCACCACAGCCGGCAGGCCGGGCAGGGTGAAGCCGGTGACGTCCACCTTGCCATCGGGCGCGCTCTTGTCGGGATAGCGCAAGCGGGCGCGGAACCAGATGTTGGGCGCGCGCAGGCCCAGATGCATGTCGTCGGCAACGATGGCACGGCCATCGCTGGTGAGGCTGCCATCCACGGCGAAATTATTGCTGCCCGGCGTCGGCTGCTCGGTGCCCGGTGCCGTGGCTGGATGCGGCAGGCGACGCAGATCCAGCGCGGCCGCATCCGGCAGCACCGCATCGCCCTGCGCCGGCCCGAACAGCGGTGCATCCCAGCTGGAACCTTGATGGTCGAGCAACGCCGCAAGCGCCGGCGGCACCACTGCGCGGATGCGGGCGCTGGCCAGTTCGGTCTGGTTATCGTTGTCCTGCAGGTCGGCGTACATCGCCATGCCGGTCAGGATGGAATCGTCCAGCGTCCACGCGCGCGGTGTCTGCCGCAGCAGCAGGTATGGCCACGGACGCACGCGCAGGGCCGCAAGCCCGGCGTTCACGCCGTCGGTATAGGCCTGCAGTTCTGCGCGCTGGCTGCCGGCGGCAATGTCGAGACTGGCATGCACGCGTGCGCGCAACCGATGCACGCGGTTGCGCTTGTCCAGGTCCAGCGCTGCCGCGCCAAACAGCTCTGATAACTCGCCGGCCGGCGCGCGGCGCATCAGATCCATCTCGAAATAGCGCTCTTGCGCGTGCACATAGCCGAGCGCGCGCATGGCATCGACCTGGCTGGCCGCATCGATGGTGACCACGCCCAGTTGGTCGCGCTGCACGCTGACCGGGGCCGCCAGGCCGATCAAGGCGCTGTCGCCATCGAGCTGCGGCAGGCTGCCGCGCATCAGCAGGTACAGGGCCAGGAGAGCCGCCACCACCAGCACCACACTTGCCAGCACCAGCCGGCTCAGCCATTTGCGCATTGTCGATTCCTTGAGCTCGGTCAAAGTGTGGCGTGCCGGCATGACCGTGGCGGGTCTGGTGGCAACGCAACTGAAAGTGATTCCGATTAGATCATTGCCCGGCGGCTTAGGGCACCATGCGCGCATTGCGTCGCTGGAGCACACCATGAAAGGCCATCCCGAAGTCGTCGATTACCTCAAGCAGCTGCTGCGCGGCGAGCTGGCGGCACGCGACCAGTATTTTCTGCACTCGCGCCGTTACGAAGATCAGGGCCTGATGGCGCTGTACGAGCGCATCAACCATGAGATGCAGGAAGAGACCGAGCACGCCGACGCGTTGCTGCGGCGCATCCTGTTCCTGGAAGGCGACCCGGACATGCGGCCGTCTGAGTTTGCGCCCGGCAAGACCGTGGTGGAGATGCTCGAGCGCGATCTGGTGGTGGAATACGAAGTGCGCGCTGCGCTCGCCGCCGGCATGAAGCTGTGCGAAGAGCACGGCGATTACGTCAGCCGCGACATGCTGCTCAAGCAGCTGCAGGACACCGAAGAAGATCACGCCTGGTGGTTGGAGCAGCAGCTCGGCCTGATCAAGCGCATTGGTCTGGAGCTGTACCAGACCTCGAAGATCGACAAGGGCCACGTGGCCGGCTGAAGCCGGGCGACTCAACGCTGCGCCGCCGCCATGCTGGCGCAGCGTGTGCCTGGAATCGACAGGTTGCACGTATGTACTGCGGTTTTTTGTACTGCGGTTTTTGCGCGTGGTGTGCATCGCCCGCCGGCTGTTCGTTGCGGCTGGTTGCCTGACGCGTTACGCAGTTCTGTAAAACCACCGCGCGGCGCAATGCCGCGTGGTTTGATCGACTAGCGGCGCACAACTCACGCGAAACAGGTCGCCGCCGGCTGGAGCGGCGTGCAATGTTCACTCGCGGTAGTCAATCGCGTTGCAAGCGATACACACCGGTCGACAATGCAGTGACGCCATCGGCACGGAAGCGCGGCTCCTGATCGAGAATGTCGCGATGCTCCAGTTCCTGCACTTTCCACTGCGTGCCGAATAACGCCTGTACCTCGGCAGCATCCACCGAGAAGGGCGGCCCGGCTTTTTCGGCTTGCGGATAGTCCAGCGTGATCAGCAGACCGCGACACCCTGCAGGCAGACGTGCATAAACGGTTTCCAGATAGCGCTGGCGCAACGCCGCAGGCAAGGCGACCAGTGCGGCGCGGTCATAGACGGCGGTGCAGTCGGCCAGCACGCTCGCATCCAGCGTAAAGGCGTCGCCGCAGATGATTTCGATCGGCCCGGCGATACAGTGCTCGCCGGCGCGGCTGGTGTATCGCTGCGGTTGCAGGCCTGCGTCATCGAAGAATTGCGCGACGGCCAATGGCGATATCTCCACACCGAGCACGCGGTGGCCTTGCGCGGCCAGCCAATGCAGATCCAGCGTCTTGCCGCATAACGGCACCAGCACACGGGCGTGCGCTGGCAATTGCAGTGCCGGCCAATGCTTTTGCAGCAGCGGCATCACCCCGTCCTGATGGAAGCCGGTCTGACCCGCTTGCCAGCGTTGCAACCAGAAATCTGTATCCATGATGTTGTCTTGCTGCCTTGCATTGACGAGTGAGGTGATGTCGGTGATGGCAGTGACATTGCAGATCGAGAAGGAGCCGATCAAACAGCAACGCATCGGACAGCCGCGACGTGCACTGCTTGCACCATGCACACCGACCCTCTCGACTGGTCCTTGCCGGCCTACCGTCGCGGGACCTTACGCGGCATGGATGCCGCGTAAGAGCCTACAAGGACGTACTTGCGGCGTGTCCCGCGATTAAAACCGACGCATCCACACCGTTCGATGACCGCTCAAGGAGACACAGAGCTTGAGCTTCAGCCTCGTTTGCATATTTCAGGCCGAACTGACCGAGGGCGCGACGACAGCATCAAACGCGCCGTTGCGCGCCGAATGAGTGAATCATCCTTACTGCACTTCCAGTCCATCCACTTTCTGCCGCGCCTCAGTGAAACCAAGGCGCCAACCATGTCGAACGCGCCGCCGCGCGCCGGATGGGTGAATCATCCTTACTGCACTTCTAACCCGTCCACTTTCTGCCACCCGCGCGGCAACAACGCCCCGCGGCTAGCGCGCGCGCCCACATACGTGTCCAGATCCTTGAACGACAGGCTCATGGTGCGCGCACCGCTGCGGACCAGCAGCGTGTTGCCCGGCGCCACTGCCACTACCGCGACCACCCGCTCGGTGCCGAGCTTGGCCTTGGGAATCTCGATGATCTTGTTGCCTTTGCCCTTGTCCAGCTCGGGCACATCGCTGGCTGTCACCGCGAGCAGATTGCCCGCGCTGGTGACTGCGACAATCCGGTCGGTCTGCGGGTTGGTGACTTGTGCCGGCGTGAGCACCTGCGCGCCGGTGGTCAGATTGAGCATCGCCTTGCCGGCCTTGTTGCGACCGGTGAGGTTCTCGAAGCGGGTGACGAAGCCGTAGCCGTGCGATGAGGCCAGCACGAAGCGGGTGGCGTTGTCCGCGCTGGCCATGACCTGGAACGACGCGCCCGAGGCCGGTGAGAAACGCCCGGTCAACGGTTCGCCATTGCCGCGTGCCGAGGGCAGGGTGTGCACCGCAGTCGAATAGGCACGGCCTTCCGAATCCAGGAATGCCACCTGATGCGTGCTGCGGCTACGCACTGCGGCCAGCAGGCTGTCGCCATCGCGATAGGACATCCCGGCCGGATCGACCTCGTGGCCCTTTGCCGCGCGCACCCAGCCCTTTTCCGATAGCACCACGGTCATCGGTTCGCTGGCGACCATCTCGGTCTCGTCGATCGCCTGCGCCGCGCCACGCTGCACCAGCGGCGAGCGACGCGCGTCGCCGAACTTCTTGGCGTCGGCGGTGAGCTCGTCCTTGATCAGCTTCTTCAGCTTGGTCTTGCTTTCCAGAATGGCCAGTAGCTGCGCGCGTTCCTTGGCGAGGGCTTCCTGCTCGCCGCGGATCTTCATTTCTTCCAGGCGCGCCAGCTGGCGCAGCTTGGTTTCCAGGATGTATTCGGCCTGTTCCTCGCTGAGTGCGAACTTGGCCATCAACACCGGCTTGGGCTCGTCCTCGCTGCGGACGATGCGGATCACCTCGTCCAGATTGAGGAAGGCGATCAACAAGCCTTCCAACAGGTGCAGGCGACGCTCGACCTTTTGCAAGCGATGGTTGAGGCGGCGGGTGACGGTATCGCTGCGGAAGGTCAGCCACTCGCTCAGCAGCTGGCGCAGATTCTTCACCTGCGGCCGGCCATCCAGACCGATCACATTGAGATTGACGCGGTAGCTGCGTTCGAGATCGGTGGTGACGAACAGGTGGCCCATCAGCTGCTCGGCATCGACGCGGTTGGAGCGCGGTACCAGTACCACCCGCACCGGGCTGGTGTGGTCGGACTCGTCGCGGATGTCTTCCAGCCACGGCAGCTTCTTGGCGCGCATCTGCTGGGCGATCTGCTCGATCACCTTGGACGGCGAGACCTGGTACGGCAACGCGTCGATGACGATGTTGGCGTGTTCTTTCTTGTAGGTGGCGCGTGCACGCACGCTGCCATGGCCGGTCTCGTAGATCGCACGCAGGTCGGCCACCGGGGTGATGATTTCGGCGGTGGTCGGGTAGTCCGGGCCGAGCACGTGCTCGCACAGTTCGGCGACCGTGGCATCGGGGTTGTCGAGCAGGCGCAGCAGCGCGCTGACGATCTCGTTGAGGTTGTGTGGCGGCACGTCGGTGGCCATGCCCACCGCGATGCCGGTGGTGCCGTTGAGCAGCAGGTGCGGCAGGCGCGCCGGCAACCAGGTCGGCTCTTCCAGGGTACCGTCGAAGTTGGCGGCCCAATCGGTGGTGCCCTGGCTGATCTCGCCCAGCAGCACTTCGGCGATCGGGGTGAGCTTGGATTCGGTGTAACGCATCGCCGCGAACGACTTGGGGTCGTCGGTGGAGCCGAAGTTGCCCTGGCCTTCGATCAGCGGGTAACGGTACGAGAACGGCTGCGCCATCAGCACCAGCGCTTCGTAGCACGCGCTGTCGCCGTGCGGATGGTACTTACCGATCACATCGCCCACGGTGCGCGCGGATTTCTTCGGCTTGGCGGCCGCGTTCAGGCCCAGCTCGCTCATCGCAAAGATGATGCGCCGCTGCACCGGCTTCAGGCCGTCGCCCAGAAACGGCAGGGCGCGGTCGAGCACCACGTACATGGAGTAGTCGAGATAGGCACGTTCGGCGTACTCGCGTAGCGGCAGCTGCTCGAAGCCATGGAAGGTGGGGCGGGTCAGATCGGTCATTGCGAAGCCAGGTCCTACGAAAGAGGAGCCCGTGCCGAAGCGCGAGCTCGAAGAGCGCCGATTATCCGGATGCGGCGGGGGATGCCAAGCTGCGCGCGTGGCCACCGGCCAGATAACGCGTGGGCGGAGCGCCGAAATGGCGGTGAAAGACACTGACGAAGGCACTGGGGCTGCTGTAACCGAGCTGGTCGGCAACCTGTGCGACCGCGCTGCCCTGACTCAAGCGCCGCAAGCCTTCCGCCAGCCTGGCCTGCTGCCGCCATTGCGCAAAACTCAGCCCGGTCTCGTCGCGGAAGTGCCGGCTCAGGCTGCGCGGCGACAACCCGCCCCAGTCGGCCCAGGCGTCGAGCGCGCGCGGGTCGGCGGGGTTGTCTAGCAGCTGTCTGGCGATGCGCAGCAGCCGGCGGTCGGCCGGCATGGGCAGGTGCAGGTGGTCGATCTGCGCCTGGCACAGCTCGTCCAGCAGCACGGCCGCCAGCCGTTGCCGGGCGGCATCCAGCGGCTGGTCCAGCGGCCAACCGGCCGCGCGCATGATGACTTCGCGGGCGAGCCCGGTCAGCCGGATCACTCCGCCTTGCGCGGGCAGAGTGGCGCAGGCATCCGGCCGCACCACCACGCCCCAGCCACGCATCGGCCCGGCCAGCTCTACCGTATGCCGCTGGCCGGGCGGCATCCAGCCGGCGCAGCCCGGCGGCAGTGAGAGGGTGCCCTGTTCGGTATGCACGGTCAGCACGCCGTGCTCCACATACATCAGCTGGCCGCGTACATGCGCGTGCGGGGTGGTCTCCGGTGCCCACACCGCGTGCAGATCGGCCAGAAACGCGATCACCTCCGGACCATCGGCCCACTCGAAGCTGGCGCGTACGCCGGGCGGCAAGGCGTCGACCGTCGTTGGCGGGTTTTCGATACTCATTGGCGCAATTGTATTACCAGGCCAGCCAGGTCGGCGCGTATCGTGGCGATCCTTGCTGGCGGTTTAATCTCATACGGGATATTTGCGTTGACAAATATATTTTTCGGAAGAAAATAGCCCGCCATGAATGACATCTCCACTACCTCGCCGTCGTTCGGCCTGCTGTTGCGCCAGGTGCGCGACGCGCTGATGCGGCAACTCGATGCCGAGATGAAGGGCGAACTGCCCGACTTCGGTTTCAGCCACTACGTCGGTCTGAAGATTCTGGCGGTGCGTTCGCCGTGCACGGCCAACGAACTGGCGCAGGCGCTGGACCAGACCCCGAGTGCAGTTACCCGGCTGCTCGACAAGCTCGAAGCGCTGGGTGCAGTGCGACGCGAGCCGCATGCGCAGGATCGGCGTGCGCTGCAGATCGTCATGACCGAACAGGGCGTGGCCTTGTGGGAGCGCCTGAAGCTGCGCGGCGAACGCGCCATCGAGCACGGCCTGCGCGATCTGGCCGCGCCCGAGCGCGAGCAACTCACCTCTCTTCTTATCCGTGTCCGCGATGCACTCAACTCATGAACGCTGCTAGTTCCCCGATCCAGACACTGCGCTTGCACTCAGCCCGGCTTGCGCGGCCGCTTGTGCTCACCGCCATGACCCTGGCATTGGCCGCCTGCGCCAGCAGTCGTGGTCTGGCTCCGCAGGGCGCCGTGCTGGAACCGGGCGCGCTGCATGCCGAGCGCACCTTGGCGCAGACCACCCTGAGCCCGGCCACCTGGCCGGCCAGCGATTGGTGGCGTGCCTTGGGCGATCCGCAATTGAACGCGTTGATTGCCGAAGGCCTGCAGCACAACCCCAGCCTGGCGGCGGCGGATGCGCGCTTGCGCCAGGCGCAGGCCCGCATCGGCACCGCGCAAGCAGACCGCGGCCCGAGCCTGTCGGTGACTGGTGGCTATGCCGGTGTGCAGCTGCCCGAATCGGTGGCTGGCGAGGAACGCGGCGGCAAATTCGGCGGCAACGGCCAGGTCGTGCTGGATTTCCGCTACGGCGTGGACCTGTGGGGCGGCAAGCGCGCCGCCTGGGAAGCGGCGGTGGACCAGTCGCATGCGGCCGATGTGGATGCGCAAGCGGCACGGTTGAACCTGTCGGCGGCGATCGCCGAAGCCTATGCCCAGCTCGACTACGCCTGGCGCCTGCACGATGTAGCCAACGACGAGTTGACGCGTGCGCAGAAGACCCTGGACCTGACCCGGCAACGTCGCGGCGCCGGCATCGACAGCGAATTGCAGGTACGTCAGTCGCAGGCGCGCGTGCCGGCGGCGCAACAGCAATTGCAATCGGCGCAGCAGCAGATCGACGAAGCGCGCACGGCGCTGGCCGCGTTGGTCGGGCAGGGCCCGGACCGCGGGCTGGACATCGCCCGTCCCACCTTGAGCAGTGCAGGCGCGCTGCAGTTGCCGAGCGCACTGCCGGCCGACTTGTTGGGCCGGCGCCCCGATGTGGTGGCCGCGCGCTGGCGCGTGGAGGCGGCCGATAAAAACATTGCGGTCGCCAAGACGCGCTTCTATCCCAGCTTCAACATCACTGCGTTGGGAGGGCTGGTGAACCGGGATGTCGGCCAGTTGCTGGAAAGTGCCTCGTTGTTCGGCGTGGTCGCCCCAGCATTGAGCTTGCCGATCTTCGACGGCGGCAAGCTGCGCGCCACTCTGGCCGGCAGCGATGCGCAGTACGACCTGGCGGTGGCCGACTACAACCAGAAGGTGCTCGATGCGCTGTGCGAGGTGGCCGACCAGGTCAACGCGGTGCGTTCGCTGGAGCAGCGCGCCCGTTCGCAGGACGAGGCCGTGCAAACCGTCACTGCCGCCTTCGATCTCGCGCAACAGCGCTACCGCGCCGGCATCGGCAGCTATCTGGAAGTGCTCAGCGTGCAGGAGCAATTGCTCACCGCGCGCCAACGCATGGCCAGCCTGCAATCGCAACAACTGTTGGCCTCGGTGAGGTTGCAGCGTGCTTTGGGCGGCGGATTCACGCCGGAACCTGCGCGCGATACCGCACACGCCGCGACCACTTCCGCACAACCGAATTCCTGAGACAGCGACGATGAGCCAGACGACTGAAACTTCTTCCCAACCTGCACCGGCCGCGCCCAGCAAGCGCCGTGCGGCGCTGCGCATTGTGGCCATTGTGGTGATCCTGGCGATCATCGGCCTTGTGGTGTGGTACTTCCTGGTCGGCCGCTGGCACGAAGACACCGACGACGCCTACGTGCAGGGCAACCAGGTGCAGATCACCCCGATGGTGGGTGGCACCGTGGTCAGCATCGGCGCCGAAGACGGCATGCGCGTGGAGCGCGGCCAGCTGCTGGTGCAGCTCGACCCGGCCGACACCGCGGTCGCCTTGCAGCAGGCCGAAGCCAACCTGGCCAAAACCGTGCGTCAGGTGCGCGGTCTGTATCGCAGCGTGGAAGGCGCGCAGGCCGAACTGTCTTCGCGCGAAGTCACTTTGCGCAGTGCACGCGCGGACTTCGCACGGCGTAAGGATCTGGCGGCCAGCGGCGCGATTTCCAACGAAGAACTGGCGCACGCCCGCGACGAACTGGCCGCTGCCGAAGCGGCAGTGAGCGGTTCGCGCGAGAGTTTCGAGCGTAATCGCGCACTGGTCGACGACAACGCCATCGCCAATCAGCCGGACGTGCAGACCGCTGCCGCGCAGTTGCGTCAGGCCTATCTCAACCATGCGCGCACCGGTGTGATTGCGCCGGTGTCCGGTTACGTTGCGCGTCGTTCGGCGCAGCTCGGCCAGCGTGTGCAGCCCGGCAGCGTGCTGATGGCGGTGGTGCCGCTGGAGCAGGTGTGGGTGGAAGCCAACTTCAAGGAAACCCAGCTCAAGCACATGCGTCTGGGTCAGCCGGTGGAACTGCATTCGGATCTGTACGGCGGTGGCGTGAGCTACACCGGTCGCATCGAAAGCCTGGGCCTGGGCACCGGCAGTGCGTTCTCGCTGTTGCCGGCGCAAAACGCCAGCGGCAACTGGATCAAGATTGTGCAGCGCGTGCCGGTGCGCATCGCGGTGGATGCCAAGCAACTGGCCGGCAATCCGCTGCGCATTGGTTTGTCGATGAAGGTCGACGTCAATCTGCACGATCAGCAGGGCACGGTGTTGCCGACCAAGTTCGCCACCGGCGCGGTGTTCTCCACCGACGCGTATGCGCCGCAGTTGCAGGCCGCCGACGCGGATATCCAACGCATCATCCAGGACAACCTGCCTGCGCAGGCTGCGTCCAAGGCGGGCTAAGCCAGCATGTCTTCGCAAGCTCCCACCGCGCCCGGCGGCCCCTCGGCACCGGCGCCTGCCGCCGGCTTTCGCCCGGCCAGCGTGGCGTTGTGCACCGTGGGCCTGGCGATGGCCTCGTTCATGCAGGTGCTCGACACCACCATCGCCAACGTGTCGTTGCCGACCATCGCCGGTAATCTCGGCGCCAGTTCGCAGCAGGCCACCTGGGTCATCACCTCGTTCGCGGTCAGTACCGCGATCGCGTTGCCGCTGACCGGTTGGCTGAGCCGTCGCTTCGGCGAGACCAAGTTGTTCGTGTGGTCGACGCTGGCCTTCACCGTGGCCTCGTTGCTGTGCGGGCTTGCTCAGAGCATGGGCATGCTGGTGGTCGCACGCGCGCTGCAGGGCTTTGTGGCCGGGCCGATGTACCCGATCACCCAGAGTCTGCTGGTGTCGATCTATCCACGCGAAAAACGCGGACAGGCGCTCGCCTTGCTGGCGATGATCACCGTGGTGGCACCGATCGCCGGGCCGATTCTGGGCGGCTGGATCACCGACAACTACAGTTGGGAATGGATCTTTTTGATCAACGTGCCGCTGGGCATCATCGCCAGCAGTATTGTGGGTTCGCAGTTGCGCCATCGCCCCGAGCAGCTGGAAAAGCCGCGCATGGATTACATCGGCCTGATCCTGCTGGTGGTTGGCGTGGGTGCGCTGCAGCTGGTGCTGGATCTGGGTAATGACGAGGATTGGTTCTCTTCCGACAAGATTGTGGTGCTGGCCTGCGTCGCTGCGGTGGCGCTGGTGGTATTCGTGATCTGGGAGTTGACCGACAAGGATCCCATCGTCGATCTCAAGCTGTTCCGGCATCGCAACTTCCGCGCGGGGACATTGGCGATGGTGGTGGCGTATGCGGCGTTCTTCAGCGTGAGTCTGCTGATCCCGCAATGGCTGCAACGCGACATGGGTTACACGGCGATCTGGGCTGGCCTTGCCACCGCGCCGATTGGCATCCTGCCGGTGTTGATGACGCCATTCGTGGGAAAATACGCGCTGCGCTTCGACCTGCGCATGCTTGCGACCATCGCCTTTGTCTTCATGTCGTTCACCAGCTTCTTCCGCTCCAACTTCAACCTGCAGGTGGACTTCAGCCATGTGGCCACCATTCAGTTGGTGATGGGCGTGGGCGTGGCGTTGTTCTTCATGCCGGTGCTGCAGATCCTGCTCTCCGATCTGGACGGTCGCGAGATCGCGGCAGGTTCCGGCTTGGCCACCTTCCTGCGCACGTTGGGCGGCAGCTTTGCCGCATCGTTGACCACGTATCTGTGGGCACGTCGCACCCAGGTGCACCACGCGCACATCACCGAGCACATCTCGGTGTACACGCCGGGCATGCAGGAGCAGGTCGCCGCAATGGGGCAGGGCGACCTGCAACGCGGCGCGGCATCGCTCAACAACATGATCAATCACCAGGCCTCGCAGATGGGCTTCAACGACATTTTCTATCTGCTTGGCTGGACGTTCTTGGCGATCATCTTCTTCCTGTGGCTGGCCAAACCGCCGTTTGGTGCGGGTGCCGGTGGCGCTGCGGCGGGTGGTGGGCATTGAGCGCGGGTCACAAGGCGCTTGGTCGCTCTAACATCGGCTAAGACAACGACCTCATGCCGGTCGAGTGCAGAGCGGGTGATCTGCGACTTGGCTGCAGGGCCCTTGCCCGTCCACCCTCGCGGGACACGCCGCAAGTACGTCCTTGTAGGCTCTTACGCGGCATCCATGCCGCGTAAGGTCCCGCGACGGTGGGCGGGCAAGGACCAATCAAGATGGTCGGTGTGCTCGCTTTCGCGCTGCAGTCGCCTGTCAATAGCGACACGAAGCTGGTGGCCGATGCACTACGTGCCGACAAGCGCGTTTACGCAGCCTCTCGATTTTGCGGGCATTGAGCGCGCTGCCTGTCATGACCTCGATGACACCGCCGAGTGCGTCGTAACTGAGGTCGATCATTTGATGTGCGATGCCTGCAACCTGCGGCATCAGTGCGCGGGTCTGCTGTTCCATCTCCCAAAGCCGTCGTGCATCGGCCGTGCTGGTCTGCTGCACCTTTTGGTCGATGCTCAGTTCGCCGCCGTGGAAGAAAATTTCGCGTGGCCAATCGCTGTCGCGGTAAAGCCAGATGCCGCCGCTGTCGGCGAGCACGTTGAACGGCGTGCCGAGACCGCACTGCTGCGAAGACACCTGCGCGCGATGGCGCGGGGTATCGTGTTTGTCGGTCTGCTGTACCCGTGCATGCGGACTGACAACGGCCGGCAGCAGGGCAAGCCAGAGGAGGATGCGCATGGGGCGTGCTGCCGTCGTGGAGGCATCGCGCATGGTCGCCACAGCGGCAACGGTGATCGCGTGTCGAAAGTCACTGACGCCGCGCCCTTGCAACGCTGCCGATCGGCAGGCATCACCGATGCCGGCACACCATCGCGTGATCGAATTGCCCAGACGCAAAAAACCCCGCTTGCGCGGGGTTTTTTACGATCTACCGTGAGTCGTGGTGCCCAGGAGAGGACTCGAACCTCCACGAAGTTGCCCCCGCTAGCACCTGAAGCTAGTGCGTCTACCAATTCCGCCACCTGGGCGACTCAGGGGGCGAATTGTGCAAGTTGTGCGCGAAGCTGTCAACGCATCTTGCACAAATTCTTCGTGGTGGCTGGCGCCTGCCTGCGACTTGAAAAACACGGCGTGGCTGACGCGCGCCTTGCGTGCCCGCTGCCACACCGGTTTACGGCAGCTGCGCCGCCTGCAAGGTGACCTCCGCACTCTGCACCGGTTCGCTCGCCGAACGCGCCAGCTGCACGCGGTAGGTGCCGGCCGCGATGGTCCAGTGACGCGCCTTGGCATCGAAGTCGGCCAGCGTCTTGGGTTCGGCGATCACCTGCACGCTGCGCTTTTCGCCCGGCTTGAGGGTGAGTTTTTGCCAGCCGATCAGACGCAGCGGGGTGGCGTGACCATCCGGCAAGGCGACGTAAAGCTGCGGCACGGCGGCGCCTTCGCGCTGGCCGATGTTTTCCACTTCGAAGCTCGCGGTGAGCTGGCTGCCATTGGCTTCCACGCGCAGGCCGCCCATGCGGAATTGCGTGTACGACAGGCCGTGGCCGAACGGGTAACGCGGGGTCAACTTGCGCGCGGCGAACCATTTGTAGCCGACGTTGGCACCTTCGATGGCGTAGTCGATGCTGTCTTCGCCCGGCTTGGCCGGCTTGAAGCCCAGGCCCGGAATCGAGGGACGCGGCAGCTGCGATTCGTCCACCGGCCAGGTCACCGGCAGATGGCCGGAAGGATTGACCTTGCCGGTCAGCAGGTTGGCGATTGCCTCACCGCCGCCGATACCCGGATACCATGCCTGCAACACCGCCGGCACGCGCTCGGCCCACGGCATGCGCACCGGGCCGTTGGTTTCCAGCACCACGGTGGTCTTGGGGTTGGCCTTGGCCACCGCTTCGATCAGTGCGTCCTGGTTGTCGGGCAACTGCATGTCCGGCAGGTCTACCGATTCGGCGGCCCATTGGGTGGCGAACACGATCGCCACATCGGCGGCCTTGGCGGCGCGTGCAGCGGCAACGCGATCCCTGCCGTCCACATAGTCGATCTGCACATTCGGCAATGCGGCGCGCAGTGCCTGCAGCGGCGAGGACGGATGGATGATCACCGGGCCGGGCCAGGTGGTCGGGGTGAGGCCGGGCACCGCGTTGCCGCCGTTGATGGTGTAGTCCACCCGCGAGGAGCCGCCGCCGGACATCACGCCCTTGTCGGCGTAGCCACCGATCACCGCGATGCGGCGTACGTCCTTCGACAACGGCAGGGTCGCCTGCTCGTTGCGCAACAGCACGCTGCCTTCTTCGGCGACATGCTGCGCGGCCAGCAGCCCGGCCTTGCCGTCGATGGGCTGGCGCTGGGTCGGATGATCGAATGCGCCATGCGCGAACAGGCTGCGCAGGATGCGCTTGACCATATCGTCGAAGCGCGCGCGCGGCACCACGCCGGCCGACACCGCCATGCGCAACGGGGCATCGAAGAACACCGCCGCATCGAACACTTCGCCGGCCGATTGCTGATCCAGCCCAGCCAGCGCCGCCTTGGAGCCGCTGTGCACGCCGCCCCAGTCGGACATCACGTAGCCGGGGTAGTTCCATTCCTGCTTGAGTACCTGGTTGAGCAGGTAATCGTGCTCGCAGCCGTAGATGCCATTGATCTTGTTGTAGGAGCACATCACCGATGCGGGGTCGCCGATCTTCAATGCGATCTCGAACGCCAGCAGGTCCGACTCGTGCATCGCCTGCTCGCCGATCTGCGCGCTATGGAAGTTGCGCCGCGTTTCCATATCGTTGAGCGCGAAGTGCTTCATCGTCGACAGCACGTGCTCGCTCTGCACGCCGCGAATCGATTCGCCGACCATGGTGCCGGCCAGCAGCGGGTCTTCGCCGGCATATTCGAAATTGCGCCCGTTACGCGGGTCGCGCTGCAGGTTGACGCTGCCGGCCAGCAGCACATTGAAGCCTTGCTGCCAGGATTCGCGGCCCATGGTCTTGCCGCCGGCATAGGCCAGCTGCGGATTCCAGCTCGAGGCGGTCGAGGGGCCGGATGGCATCGCGGTAGCGAAATCGCCCTTGCGGATGCCGCCGGGATTGGTCACGCCCACGCCGGCATCGGCCAGCTGCTGCGCCGGAATGCCCAGGCGCGGGATGCCGGGCACGTAGCCGGCCGATCCCAGCGCGCCTTCGGGCTTGGGAATCTTGTCGGTGCCCAGGCCGAAGTAGCTGCGCAGCATCTGGAATTTTTCGTCTTCGCTCATCTGCGCCAGCAGGCGGTCGGCGCGCTGGTCCGCAGTCAACGCGGTGTCCATCCACGGCTGCGCTGCAGCGGCGGGTTGTGCGCTGAGCGGGGCGGCAAACGCGACGCTCATCCCGAGTGCAATGGCGAGCGTGAGACGGCGTGGCGTGGCGCGTGTAAACGTTTTCATATCGGGGTATGACACGGGGTGGTCCTTGTGGTGCGGTTGCAATCAGGGGAGGGCACCGCAGTGCCCAAGTTCGAATGGCGCGCGTGCGCGCCGAATCAGGGGGTTGCCGGAATCTGGCGCGGTATCAGAACTGCGTCTGCGCGGTGCGCAACACCGGATACAGGCGATAACGCTCGTCCCAGGAAGAATGCCGGCGGGCGAAGAATTCCAGGCGTGCTTTCGGGTCGGCCGCGAAGGCCGTATCGCTGGCCAGGCGCTGTTCGAATTGCGCTTTCACTGCCGGGTCGCGTTCGAGCATGTCGCGCGCCACCTCCTCGGCGACGTAATCCTCCATGTATTCCTTGCGCTCGAATGCGGTGTTGAACAGACCCCATTGCAGCAGCGAATCGGGTGCCTGCGGTTCCAGCATCGCCATCACCAGGCGCGACTTGGCCTGGGCGATCGGGACGAACAGCGAACCGGCTGGCACGCTGCGGGTTTCATCGCGCCATTGGCCGGCGATGTCCAGGTTTTGATGGCCTTCGTTGGAGCGCGCGGCAAACGTTGCCTTGTCGGCGCGGAAGCTCTGTACTGGATGGGTGCCAGCGGTGGCGATGGTATCGAAAGCGATCCCGTGCAGACGCAGTTTCTCGGCCACCAGGGCAGCTTGCGCGGCAGGTACCAGATAGCCGCCGCGTGGCGCATCGACCACCACGTCGGGGGTGATCTGATCGCGCAGCGGCACCTTCCAAATTTGCGGGCTGGTCTCGTCGTAGCGGGTCATCAACGCGCCGGAAATCGGCGAGGGCGTGCGTGTATAGGCATAACCACGGAAGGCGACAGTGCGTGCGGCCGGGCCGGCAGCGAAGCTCAACGGCTCGGATTCGCCAGCCAACCTGGTTGCACGTTGATCGGCCGCCAGCGCATCGGCGCGCCACTTCGTACCGTTGCGCGCGGTCTGCTGCAGCACCGAGACGATCGCGTTACGGGTGACCCGCACGCGCACCGGGTAGGTCTTCCACGAATGCGTTTCCACCAGCATGCCGAAGCGATTGCGCAGCAGGAAATAGCCATGCGAAAAACGCGGCGGCGAGACGTCGTCGGCAAAGCCGGAGGTCGGGTCGTCTTCGTGCACGAACGAGGGGTAATACGGCAGCGGCAGCGAGCCCTGTTTGGCCAGATCGGCAATCACCGCATCGCGCCAGCGCGTGCCGTCGCGTTGCAACGTGGCATCGCCGGCATGCACCGGTTCCACCTGCACCGAGACGTCGTGTTCGAACTTGGCGCCGTCGGTGACGTGCAGGTCCACGTACATCAGCGGATCCCACTGCTGCACCAGCCGCAGCATCGCCTGCATTTCCGGCGCGTCGGCCTTGACGTAGTCGCGATTGAGATTGAGGTTCTGCGCGGTGGTGCGCCAGCCCATCTGTTCGGGGCCGCGTTGATTAGGGCGGTTCCAGGCACCGAAGCGTTCGTGGCCATCGACGTTGAACACCGGCACGAACACCCACACCAGTTTGTCGAGCACGCCTTTGCCGGCTTTGCCGTCCAGCAACTCGCGCAGGGCCAGAAAGCCTGCGTCCTTGCCGTCGATCTCGCCGGCATGGATGCCGCCTTGCACCAGCACCACCGGCAACTTGCGCTGCGCGACACTGGCCGCATCCAGCGCGCCGCTGGTGGAGACGATCAGCGCCTTCATCGGCCGCCCTTCCGGGGTGGTGCCGAAGTCGACGCAGCGCACCGCCTGCGGGTAGCGCTGCGCGAACGCATCGCACAGTGCGATGACTTCATCGTAGCGTCCGGTTTGCGCAAAGCCGCTGCGCTCGGCCTGGGTGGTCAGCGGTTCGGCAGCCAGTGCGGCGGGGGCGGTGGTCAGCAGCAACAGGCTCAGGGCCAGGCGGGTGAAGCGGGGCATCCAGCGGTCCAGTGTTCCAGGAAAACGTTTGCAATGTAGCCGAGCCGGCGCAGCAGGCCAATCTGCACTGCGTCATGACTTGCGCGTGATCGGCTTGGCAGCGGTGTTTTCGACAAGCGTTTTTCAGCACGCACAGGCCGAACGAATTTTCGGCGTGAACCGCAGCAGCCGCAATCGGCGCAGCGGCGGCAACGCATGCAAGGCCGCGTCCGCTTTCTTATCCGATGGTCGCGATGGCGGCCCGCCACCGCGCGCCGGTACGATAGCGCGTGTTTTCTGCTCGACCGGACTGCCTTTGACCACTTCCACCTTGCCGGGCTCTACTGCCGGGGCGCGGCTGCCGCGCCAGATTCCTTTCATCATCGGCAACGAGGCCTGCGAGCGTTTCAGTTTCTACGGGATGCGCAACATCCTGGTGCAGTTCCTGATCACCTCGCTGCTGTTGCAGGAAGTCAGCGGACCCGGCCGCGAGGCCGAGGCCAAGCACATCCTGCACAGCTTCATGATCGGGGTGTATTTCTTCCCTCTGCTCGGCGGTTGGTTGGCCGATCGCTTCTTCGGCAAATACAACACCATTCTGTGGTTCAGCCTGGTGTATTGCGCCGGCCATGCGTGCCTGGCGCTGTTCGAAGGCAGCCGTAGCGGATTTTTCGTTGGCTTGGGCTTGATCGCCTTGGGTGCGGGCGGCATCAAGCCGCTGGTGGCCTCGTTCATGGGCGACCAGTTCGACCAGTCCAACAAGCACATGGCCAAGGTGGTGTTCGACGCCTTTTACTGGATCATCAACTTCGGCTCCTTGTTCGCCTCGCTGCTGATCCCATTGGCGCTGAAGCATCTCGGCCCGGCCTGGGCGTTCGGCATTCCCGGCATCCTGATGTTCGTGGCCACGCTGGTGTTCTGGCTGGGCCGCAAGCGTTATGTGCGGGTGCCGTTGCCGCCGACGGATCCGCATGGCTTCGGCGCGGTGATGCGCACCGCCTTGCTGGCGCACGCGCCGGGGCAGGGCCGTCCCGGCCTGATGCTGGCGATCGTCTCGGTGCTGCTGGCGCTGGCCTGCTTCGCGCTGGTCGAACAGCTCGGCATCGTCATCTGCCTGTGCATGGCGCTGGTGCTGCTGCTGGCAGGCATCGGCGGCGGCACCTGGTGGCAGCTGGAGCGTGCGCGTGGCATCCATCCCGATACGGCGGTCGAAGGCGTGCGTGCGCTGCTGCGGGTATTGGTGATCTTCGCCCTGGTGACGCCGTTCTTCTCGCTGTTCGACCAGAAGGCCTCGACCTGGGTGCTGCAGGGGCGCGAGATGACGATGCCGGCCTGGTTCACCGCCTCGCAGATGCAGGCGCTCAATCCGCTGCTGGTGATGCTGCTGATCCCGTTCAACAACTTGGTGCTGTATCCGCTGTTGCGCCGTGGCGGCTGGGAGCCGACGGCGCTGCGCCGCATGACCTGCGGCATCGCCTTCAGCGGCCTGGCCTGGATCGCGGTCGGCGGCATCCAGATCGGCATGGACGGCGGCGAGCCGATGCATATCGCCTGGCAGATCCTGCCCTATGCGCTGCTGACCTTCGGCGAAGTGCTGGTGTCGGCCACCGGGATCGAATTCGCCTACAGCCAGGCGCCGCCGTCGATGAAGGGCGTGGTGATGAGCTTCTGGTACCTGACCACCACGGTGGGCAATCTATGGGTGCTGCTGTCGAACGTGGCGGTGCGCAACGAGACGGTAACCGCGCATATCGCCGATACTGGGCTCAGCGAAGCGGCATTTTTGATGTTCTTCTTCGCGGCCTTCGCGTTTCTGGCGGCACTGGCCTTCGGCCTTTACGCACGCCGGTATCGCATGGTCGACAATTACCGTTCTGCCTGAGGTCCGCATGATTACCCTGATCCTGATCGCCATCACCGGCATCGTCTCGTGGATGGCGTTCAACAACCGCAAGCTGGCCGACCGGCTGGTGCTGTGGCCGCCGGCGCTGGACAAGCAAAAGCAATACGACCGGCTGGTGACCTACGGCTTCATCCATGCCGACCTGGGCCATCTGGTCTTCAACATGATCACGCTGTTCTTCTTCGGTCGGTATATCGAAGAGGTGATGACGCGGCTGAGCGGCAGCGTGCTGACCTATCCGCTGTTCTATCTGAGCGCCTTGGTGGTCTCGATCCTGCCCAGCTATCTGAAGAATCAGAAGAACCCCAACTACCTCAGCCTGGGTGCCTCCGGTGCGGTGTCGGCGGTGTTGTTCGCCTTCATCCTGCTCAAGCCGTGGACGATCATCCTGGTGCTGTTCATTCCGGCGCCGGCGATCATCTATGCGGTGTTCTACGTGGGCTACAGCCTGTGGATGGACCGCCGTGGCGGCGATCGCATCAACCACAGCGCGCATCTGGCCGGTGCGGCCTTCGGTGTGATGTTCATGCTGATCATGGAGCCGCGCGTGCTGCAGGTGTTTCTGGAGCAGCTGTCCAATCCGCGCTTTGGATAAGGCACGTCGGATAAGCACGTCGGTTGAGCGCGTTTGCCGAAAGGGGCGCGTGGCCATCAGGCGGCGCGGAAGTGATCGGGAATATGGATGGCTGGGTTGCCTGAGGCAACCGGCCAGGACCACCAATGCGATTGGTCCTGGCGGGTAACGCGACGCGTGGCTCAGGCCGCGTTGCGTTCCTGGTCGGCAACAGCAGTACTGCCGTAGGCCTGCTGCAAGCGCTCATACACCGTATCGTTGAGCTGCGCGAAGTCCGGGTTATGGGTGTCGCCCTTGATGGCGAACTGGAACAAGCCTTCCAGCAACGAGCTATCGCTGTCTGCGCTGTGTCCTGCCGAATCGGTATTCATGCGGTGACTCCTCGTAGGTAAGGCGAGGACCTCGGCAGACGGTCAACAGACCAGAAACAGCCAATGCCCTCGGCTGAGCTATCGGCGTTTTGCGAGCGAACTTAAGAGCGCGTTCGGCAAGCTGGGCTGCGAGTCACAGCATCGATTCATTTTCACGCAGGCGCGGCGCCGCGCTGGTCACACTCACCACCACACTGCCGGGCGCAGACCACGATGGAGGCGGCGACAGTGCACGCAGAACACGATCCAACCCAGCAACGTTTCAGCGTAGACACCGATGGACATCACGCCGAGCTGGCCTACCGGCGCGAAGGCGAGCGCATGACCATCACGCATACGCATGTGCCGGACGCGATCGGTGGACGCGGCATTGCCGCTGTACTGGTCGAGGCCGCTTTGCATTACGCCCGCGAGGCGGGATTGAAGGTCGTGCCTGCGTGCAGTTATGCCGAGGCGTATCTGCGCCGGCATCGACAGTTTCAGGATCTGCTGGCCTGATCGCCGGCAGCGGATATCGGCAGCCTGCATTGGCAGCATTTATTTGGATTGGGGAGCAGGTGGGATGGGGCGGTGGTCTGGAATGAATGCAACACGCGGTCTGCTACTGCTGGCCTTGCTGGCGGGGTGTACGCAACGCGCGCCCACCACGCAGGAATCGGCTGAGTCAGCAGCGGACGCAACAGCGCAGACAGCGCCAACGGCTGAGCCGATCGTCGTCCAGAGCGGCCCATTGGAAGATGTGATCGAGCATGCGCCTGCCTATATGGTCGGCATCAGCTATCCGCGCGGGTTGGACGCGTACCCGGAACTGGCCGCACTGATCCGCAGCTATTCACAGGATGCGCGTGCCGAATTGATGGAGGCCGTCGCTGGTCTTGGCAACGACAAACCGGCCGCGCCTTACGAGCTGTCGCTGGCATTCGAGACCGTGCTGCAGACCGCCGACCTGATCGTGGTATCTGCCGATGGCAGCCGCTACACCGGCGGTGCGCACGGCGAGCCGCTGGTGGCGCGCTTCGTGTGGTTGGTCAAGGAGCGCAAGCAATTGACGGCGCAGGCACTGATTTCCGACCCTGCGGGGTGGGAGAAGATCGGCCGCGAGGTCGCCGCGCAATTGCATGCCGCTGCCGCCCAGCGTGTGGAAGCCGATCGCGTGCCGGTCGAGGATCAGGCCGAGCAGGTCGCCTCGGCAGACCGCATGATTGCCGAGGGCACTGCGGCGCAGGTCGACAACTTTGCGCAGTTCGTGCCGGTGCTCAATCCTGCCGGGCAGATCACTGCGCTGCGCTTCGTGTTTCCGCCGTATCAGGTGGGCCCATACTCGGATGGCACGCAGATGGCGCAGGTCTCGGCAGCTACATTGTTACCGTGGGTCGCGCCGGAATCTGTACATCTCTTCGCACGCTGAGATGTCACCCCACAGCTGATGTGATTGAATGGCTTGGCCATTCAGTAATGTAATCAAACGGGTGATATGAGCAGTTTCGATCCAACCGCAAGTCGCGTGGACCACACCTGCGTGCGTTACCCGGCGTTCCCGAGGGAGCCGGCTGTCCTGGTGAGGTTGATCAAGCATCTTTACAAGCGGCTGCATACGCAGGGCTGTGTGCGCCTGAAGCCTTATGGCATCAGCCCACCGGAGTACGAAATCCTGATGATGCTCTACGGCACGCCGGAGCAATCGATCACGCCGACCGAGGTGGCTGAAGCGGCCAGCGAAAAGCCGGCCAACATCACCCGGCTTACCGATCAGTTGTGCGAAAAGGGACTGATCGCGCGCGGCAGCAGCCCTGACGACCGGCGCAAGATCGTGCTGACGCTGCAGCCTGCAGGGCTGACCTTGATCAACAACCTACTTCCCGATGCCTGCACGTTGTTGAATGCAGAAACTGCCGGCATGAGCGAGGCCGAGCAGGTGCGCCTGGAAAAATTGCTGAGAAAGCTGCTCGATGGTGTGGACGCGGTCGAGCTCTGATCGACACGGATCTGCCCCGCCACACGCGCCATCGCACACATGAAAACGCCGCCCGGATCGCTCCGGGCGGCGTCTTGGTTTTTCGCAGATCCGATTACGGCTTGGACTGCGGGGCTTCCGGCGTGGCGCCATCGCCGCCTTGCGCGCTCAGACCGCGCTTCTCGAGCAGCGGCTCGATCTGCGGTGCATGCCCGGCAAAGTTCTGGAACAACTCCATCGCATCCACGCTACCGCCGCGCGAGAGCAGGGTCTGGCGGAACCGATCGCCATTGGCGCGGCTCAGCCCGCCATGTTGCTTGAACCACTGCTGGGTGTTGGCATCCAGCACTTCGGACCAGATGTAGGCGTAATAGCCGGCCGCATAACCGCCCATGATGTGGCTGAAATACGGGGTCTTGTAGCGCGGCGGCACCGGTGCGTACGCAATGCCGTCCTGCTGCAGCGCCTTGGCTTCGAAGGCCATCACGCCGGCTGCGTCGGGCACCTGATTGGCGCTGAGCTGATGCCAGTTCTGGTCGAGCATGGCCGCACCCAGATACTCGGTGGTGGCGAAGCCCTGATTGAACTTGGACGCGGCAATCACCTTGTCCAGCAGCGCCTGCGGCATCGACGTGCCGTTCTGGTAATGCTTGGCGTAGTTCTTGAGGATGGTCGGCTCGTCGGCCCACATCTCGTTGACCTGCGAAGGGAACTCGACGAAGTCGCGCGGCACGCTGGTGCCGGAGAAATACGGGTACTTCACGTCCGAGAACATGCCGTGCAGCGCATGCCCGAACTCATGGAACATGGTGGTCACCTCGTCCCAGGTCAGCAGCGTCGGCTGGCCGGCCGGCGGCTTGGGAATGTTGAGGTGATTGGCCACCACCGGCTTGAAGCCGGTCAGATCCGATTGCGATACATACGAGTTCATCCACGCGCCACCACGCTTGGATTCGCGTGCGTACATGTCGGCGATGAAGATCGCCAGTTGCTTGCCGTCGGCGTCGAACACGTCGTAGACGGTGATGTCGTCGCGGTAGGTCGGCAGGTCGGTGCGTTGCTTGAAGGTCAGGCCGTATTCCTGGTTGGCCGCATGGAACACGCCGTTTTCCAGCACGTTCTTCAGTTCGAAGTACGGCTTGAGCTGCGACTCGTCGAAGTTGTACTTGGCCTGGCGCACCTTCTCGCTGTAGTAGGCCCAGTCCCAGGCTTCGAGCTTGAAGCTGGGCTTGCGTGCGGCTTTTTGTTCCTTGTCGATCATCGCCTGCAGATCTGCGGCTTCGCGCTTGGCATTGGCCACCGCGGCCGGTGCCAGTTTGCCCAGCATCGCGTTGACCGCTTCCGGGGTCTTGGCGGTCTGGTTTTCCAGCGAATAGGCTGCATAGGTCGGGAAGCCGAGCAGCTTGGCCTTGTCGGCGCGCAGCTTCATGATGCGCGCTACCAATGCGGTGTTGTCGTACTGGCCGCCGTGGCTGCCACGCGACACCGAAGCGTCGTAGATCTTCTTGCGCAGCTCGCGGTTCTTCAGCTGGGTCAGCGGCGGCTGGCCGGTGGTGTTGAGCAGTGCGATCACGTATTTACCGTCGAGCTTGCGCGCCTTGGCGGCTTCGGCGGCAGCGGCGATCTGCTCTTCAGACAGGCCGTCGAGTTGCTTGACGTCGTCAACGACAACGGCGGCGGCATTCACCTCGGCCAGCACGTTCTGGCTAAAGGTGGTGCCCAGGTTGGCCAGCTCGGCGTTCATCGCCTTGAGCGTGGTCTTGTCGGCATCGGAGAGCTTGGCGCCATCGCGTACGAAGTCGCTGTAGTACTTCTCGACCAGGCGCACGCCTTGCGCGTCCAGGCCCAGCTTGCTGCGTTGGTCGTACAAGGTCTGGATGCGTGCAAACAGCTTGCCATTGAGTGAGATCGCGTCGCGGTGCGCGGCGAACTTCGCCGAATAATCGGCCTGCAGTTTCTTGCGCGCATCGTTGGTGTCGGCACCGACCAGGTTGAAGAACACCGTGGTGGCGCGATCCAGCGTAGCGCCGCTCTTTTCCAACGCGATGAGGGTGTTGTCGAAGCTCGGCTTGGCCTTCTGGTTGGCGATTTTTTCCACTTCCTTCAACTGCTCGGTCATGCCGGCATCGAAGGCGGGTGCGAAATCGCTGTCGGTGATCTTGTCGAACTGCGGGTAGTGCAGCGGCAACGTGCTGTCGGCAAAGAAGGGGTTGGCTTGGGCGGCGGCCTGCGTGGTGGCGGGTGCGGCGATGCTGTAGGACGGCATGGCAAGTCCCAGGGAAGCGGCCAGGGCAAAGGCGAGACGGGTGGTCAAGAGAGTGGCTCCAAAGTGCGAACCGCCGAGGCTAACCCAGCCGGCCGGGACAGGCGTGTGACAAAAGGCATGGCTGTCAAACGACCGCGAAACTGGCAGGCGGACGCGGCCGGTGCGCGGCTTGCGGGGCCCGGGAGCCAACAACACCGCGAGCGCTTAGCCGCCGGACAGGTGCCGTCAGTGCGCGGTGTTGCATGTTCCATTTGGCTCCTTGCAGCTGTCAGGTGGCGTCTCTCCCCGTCCGCCTGACGACAAATGGCCGCTGGCTGGTAGCGTAGCGTCTGATCGGGCTCACACGCTGCCTCGCGCAATGGCTGCACGCGCTTTGCGATCGCGCTGCAGCAACGCAAGCCGCTGCGTTACGCTGCCGTCTTTGCACAAACCGAGGCTGCCATGAGCGCTATCTCCACGTTCGAATTCACCGACCTGGAAGGTCGCACGCAGTCGCTGCGCGACTATGCCGGCAAGGTGCTGCTGGTGGTCAATGTCGCCTCCAAATGCGGTTTTACGCCGCAATACGCCGGGTTGCAGGCGCTGTGGCAGCGCTATCGCGAACGTGGTTTGGTGGTGATCGGATTCCCGTGCGACCAGTTCGGTCATCAGGAGCCGGGCGATGCCGCGCAGATCCGTCAGTTCTGCTCGCTCGATTACGCGGTGGATTTTCCGCTGGCCGAGAAGATCGAGGTCAATGGCAGTGGCGCGCATCCGCTATGGCAGCACCTCAAGCACGAACAACGCGGCGTCTTGGGCTCGGAGGCGATCAAGTGGAATTTCACCAAGTTTCTGATCGGCCGCGATGGCCGCGTGCTGGAGCGGTATGCGCCGACCACCAAGCCGGAGGCCTTGGCTGCAGATATCGAGCGCGCGCTGGGTACGTGATAGCGCAGGGCGTGTCGCTCGAATTGTAGGAGCGCACCCGGGCGCGACGAAGCATTACTGGGAACGCCTCATCGCGCCCGGGTGCGCTCCTACGACAGCGCATACCGGCGAAGTGATTCACATAAAACGCCGCACCCGCATCGGGGTTTTACGCGCGTCGCATCACTTCTCGACGAATGCGCGTTCGAACACGTAATGCCCCGGCGTGCCGATGCGTGGCGAGGTTTCGAAGCCGCGCGCATCCAGCACGCTGCGCAGGTCGGCCAGCATCTGCGGGCTGCCGCAGATCATGAAACGGTCGTTGGCCGGATCCAGCGGTGGCAAGCCCAGCGTCTGCTGCATGCGGCCGTCTTCCATCAGCTCGGTCAAACGGCCCCGATTGGTGAACGCTTCGCGCGTCACTGCCGGGTAGTACAGCAACTTGTCGCGCAGGATGTCGCCGAGAAATTCGTGCTGCGGCAGCTCGCGTTCGAAATAGTCGCGATAGGCCAGGTCCTGCACGAAGCGCACACCCTGGGTCAGGATCACCTTGTCGAAGCGCTCGTAGGTTTCCGGGTCCTTGATCACCGACAACCACGGCGCCAGGCCGGTGCCGGTGCCCAGCAAGTACAGATTGCGTCCCGGGTGCAGGTCGCTGATCAGCAGCGTGCCGGTGGGCTTCTTGCCGACAAGCACCTGGTCGCCGGGCTTGATGTGCTGCAGCCGCGAGGTCAGCGGGCCATCGGGCACCTTGATGCTGAAGAACTCCAGATGTTCTTCCCAGTTGGCGCTGGCGATCGAATACGCGCGCAGCAGCGGGCGCGTCTCGGTCTCCAGGCCGATCATCACGAACTGGCCGTTCTCGAAACGGAAACCGGCATCGCGAGTGGTGGTGAAGCTGAAATAGGCGTCGGTCCAGTGACGGACCTCAAGCACCGTTTGGGCGCCAAAAGCGGAAGACATGCCGTTTAGTGTCGTGATGAAGAATGCCCGGCAATTCTACCTCATGCCTGGCCAAATGAGATGGAATCTCATTTGGCCGTTGAATCGGGAGTGGGGAATCGGGAATGGGGTGCAATTGCAAACAGATCCCGCACCGCTTTCGGATCAGGAAACTCAGTCCCTATCAGCCGCCCGAAAGCCGCTTCTAACGATTCCCGAATCCTCATTCCCGATTCGCGATTCCCGGCCTCACCGATACCCCGCAGCCTGCAGCTCGAACAACTCCGCATAACGCCCGCCCTGCGCCATCAACTCCGCATGCGTACCGTTGGCCTCGATGCGCCCTGCAGCCAGCACCAGAATGCGATCGGCCATGCGCACGCTGGAGAAGCGGTGCGAGATCAGCACGGCGGTGCGGTTGTCCGACAACTCCTTGAAGCGCTGGAACACCTCGAACTCGCTGCGTGCATCCAGTGCGGCGGTGGGTTCGTCCAGGATCATCAGTTGCGCATCGCGCATGTAGGCGCGCGCGATGGCGATCTTCTGCCATTGCCCGCCGGACAAGTCCACGCTGTTCTTGAAGCGACGTCCCACCAGCTGGTCGTAGCCATCGGGCAGGCCGTCGATCAGCTCGCCGGCCATCGCGCGTTGTGCGGCGGCACGGATGCGCGGTGCATCGTCCATCGCATCCACCTGGCCCACGCCGATGTTCTCGCCAACGCTCAAGTGATAGCGCACAAAGTCCTGAAAGATCACACCCAGGTTGGCGCGCAGATCGTCCAGGTCGTAATCGCGCAGGTCGCGGCCATCGAGCAGGATGCGTCCCTCATCCGGGTCGTACAGCCGCGCCAGCAACTTGACCAGGGTGGTCTTGCCCGCACCGTTCTCGCCGACCAGCGCCAGCACTTCGCCTGCGCGCAGCTCGAAATCCAGATGCCGCACCGTCCACTGCTCGGCCTCGGGATAGCGAAAGCCCACATCTTCGAACACGAAGCCCTGGCGGATCGGGCGCGGCACCGGCAATGCATTCGGGCGCGAGCGGATTTCCGGCACGATGTTGAAGAACGAATACAGATCGTCCAGATACAGCGCCTGGCCGGCGACCTGCGAAAACCCGATCAGCAGGCCTTCCAGCAACTGCCGCAGACGCAGGAAACTGCCGGCCAGAAAGGTCAGGTCGCCAATGCTGAAATCGCCGCGCACCGTGCGCCAGGCGATGTAGCCATAGGCCATGTAGTAACCCAACGTGCCCAGCGCAGCCAGCAATGCACCCCATAAAGCACGCTTGCGTGCGAGTGCGCGATTGGCCTGGAAGAACTTGTCGGCCAGCCGGCGATAGCGCGTGATCAAAAAGCGGTGCAGGTTGAGGATTTTGACTTCTTTGGCGGTCTCGACGCTGGCGCCGACCTGGCGCAAGTAGTCGAGCTGGCGCCGCTCCGGCGTCCATTGAAAGTTGAGCGAATAGCCCAGCGCATTGAAATGCGCCTCGCCGATAAAGGCAGGAATCAACGCGATGGCCAGCAACAGGATCAACCAGGGCGCATACACCACCAGGCCCACGGCCAGACTGACCACGGTGATGGCGTCCTGCACTTGCCCGAACAACTGACTCATCAGGTTCATGCGGTTCATGGTCTGGCGCCGCGCACGATCCAGCTTGTCTTGCCGGTCGGGGTCTTCGAAGTCCTCCAGGTCCAACTGCGCGGCGTGTTCCATCAGGCGCACGCTGGCGGCGTTGTTGAACAGTTCCGAGAGCAGCGCATCGGCGTAGCCGACCATGCGGCCGAGCAGGTCCGAACCGACCGCCAGCGCCAGTTCCAGTGCCAGCAATTCCAGCAACCGGTCCAACCGGCCGCTGCTCAGCGCCTGCGTCAGCGAATCGAACGCCGGCGGCTGGCCAACCAGGTGGATCGCTTCATCGATGATCAGCTTGCCGATGTACAGCGATGCCACCGGCATCAACGCACGCAGCACGCGCAGACCGATGCTGCTCAGGCTCAGCCAGCGGCTGGTCTGCCAGATCTGGCGCAAAAACGGCGGCAGATTGCGCAACGCGTTCAAGCGTTCGCGCAGGGTAGGGCCGGTACGGGGGGCGGCGGGCGCGGTGGCGCCGGAACGGGAAGCTGACATCGCGCTAGTGTGCCGCGCGCGGCGTGCGTGTGAAGTGTTGGAGGGGCGCCGGCGCGCATGCAGGCATCGCTGCGCGATCGCGGCGGCGCCGCCGACTGCGCGCTCGCAAGCCGGCGCGTTCGGTATCTTGCAGGGCGCCGGTGCATTGGGTCGGGCGCCACGTGATCCATGGCCCGATCAATCGCAGCCATCGACGCGGCGGCAGGACGCGCCGGAAGTTTCGACTAAAATGCCCGGATTGCCCCCCGCCAGCCGTAGAGCCAGCCGTGACCTCGATCAAGCAGGAAGACCTCATCCAGTCCGTCGCCGATGCGCTGCAGTACATCAGCTACTACCACCCGGTCGACTACATCAAGAATCTGTCCGCCGCTTACGAGCGCGAAGAGTCGCCGGCCGCCAAGGACGCCATCGCGCAGATCCTGATCAACTCGCGCATGTGCGCCGAAGGCCACCGCCCGATCTGCCAGGACACCGGCATCGTCACCGTGTTCCTGGAAATCGGCATGCAGGTGCGCTGGGACGACGCCACCATGGGCGTGGAAGACATGGTCAACGAAGGCGTGCGCCGCGCCTACAACCACCCCGACAACAAGCTGCGCGCCAGCGTGCTGGCCGACCCGGCCGGCAAGCGGCAGAACACCAAGGACAACACGCCTGCGGTGGTCAACACCAAGATCGTGCCTGGCCACCATGTCGAAGTGATCGTCGCGGCCAAGGGCGGCGGGTCGGAAGCCAAGAGCAAATTCGCCATGCTCAACCCGTCCGACTCCATCGTCGACTGGGTGCTCAAGACCGTGCCGACCATGGGCGCCGGCTGGTGCCCGCCGGGCATGCTCGGCATCGGCATCGGCGGCACCGCCGAAAAGGCGATGCTGCTGGCCAAGGAAGCACTGATGGAGCCGATCGACATCGTCGATCTGCAGGCGCGCGGCGCCTCCAATCGCGCCGAAGAACTGCGCCTGGAGCTGTACGAAAAGGTCAACGCGCTCGGCATCGGCGCGCAAGGCCTGGGCGGCCTGACCACGGTGCTGGACATCAAGGTCAAGGATTACCCGACCCACGCCGCCAACCTGCCGGTGGCGCTGATTCCCAACTGCGCCGCCACCCGCCACGCCCACTTCACCCTGGACGGCAGCGGCCCGGTGATGCTGGACCCACCGTCGCTGGAAGACTGGCCCAAGCTCACCTACAACCCGACCAATGCGCGCCGGGTGAATCTGGACACCATCACCCGCGAAGAAGTCGCCAGCTTCAAGCCGGGCGAAGTGGTGCTGCTCAACGGCAAGCTGCTGACCGGCCGCGACGCCGCACACAAGCGCATGATCGACATGCTCAATCGCGGCGAAACGTTGCCGGTCGATTTCACCAACCGCTTCATCTATTACGTCGGCCCGGTCGACCCGGTGCGCGATGAAGTGGTCGGCCCGGCCGGCCCGACCACCGCCACGCGCATGGACAAGTTCACCCGCCAGATGCTGGAACAAACCGGCCTGCTGGGCATGGTCGGCAAGTCCGAGCGCGGCGATGCAGCGATCGATGCGATCCGCGACAACAAGGCCGTCTATCTGATGGCCGTCGGCGGCTCGGCGTACCTGGTGTCCAAGGCGATCAAGGCCGCGCGCGTGCTGGCATTCGAAGATCTGGGCATGGAGGCGATCTACGAATTCGAGGTCAAGGACATGCCGGTGACCGTGGCGGTGGATTCCACCGGCGAGTCGGTGCACAAGACCGGTCCACGGCTGTGGCAGTCGCGTATCGGCAAGATTCCGGTCGTGGTCGAAGCCTGAGTCGAACGCGCAATCGCGAAAGAAAGCCGGGGCATACTCCGGCTTTCTTTTTGCCCATGCGATGCGCGTGCCTGCCGATCGCATCGGCGCCGACGTCGTTCTACCGCTGCATTCCCAACTCGCAAAGGACGCACCATGCCCAACACCCTTTACTACTCACCCAGCACCGCAGCCCTGGTCGTGCATTGGCTGCTGATCGAACTCGACGTACCGCACGCGCTGCATCCGCTGGATTTCGATCGCGCCGAGCAGAAATCGCCTGACTATCTGGCACTCAATCCGGCTGGCGTGGTGCCGACCCTGGTGCTGGAGGGCCAGGTGTTGACCGAGGCAGCAGCAATCGTGCTTCACCTGGCCGACCTGTATCCGCAGTCTGGATTGGCGCCGCCGGTCGGCACGCCTGCGCGCGCGGATTACTACAAGTGGATGTTCTTCTGCGCCAACACCTTACAGCCGGCGTATCGGGCCTGGTTCTACCCGAGCGAGCCGGCCGGTGCCGCGCACAGCGATGCGGCGCAGGCGCAGGCACGGCAAAAACTCGAGGCGGCCTGGGCCCAGGTCGATGCCCACCTGCAAGCCAATGGGCCGTATCTGCTCGGTCAGACGCTGTCGGCGGCCGATTTCATGCTGACCATGATGATGCGCTGGTCGCGCAACATGCCCCGGCCCAGCAATACCTGGCCGGCGCTGAAAACGCATGCGCAGCGAATGAAAGCCCGGCCGGCGTTTCAGGAAACCTATCGCCGCGAGGGTCTAACGGACTGGACCTGAATCCTCAGGCGCAGCATGCGAAGCGCTGTGTCCATAAGCTCCTTACGAGGCGCTCCGCTATGCCTGCTGCGTAGTACGATCGCGACACTCACCAGAGAGCAGGGGCTCGTCCATGTCGCATTCCGCATCCCGTCGAAAATTGCTGCAATGCGCATGTTGCGCGCCGATCGCGGCCGCCACCGCGTCACTGCCGTTCGCGCTGCGCGCAGCGCCGTCCAAAAAGACCGATCTGACCGCCGAACAGGCATTGCAGACCTTGCGTGACGGCAATGACGCCTTCGTCCAGAACCGTCCCAAGAAGGTGGTTTCCGACGGCAAGCGCCGGTTGGAACTGGCGTTGGGCCAGACCCCGTTCGTGATTCTGGTGTCGTGCTCGGATTCGCGCGTGCCGCCGGAACTGCTGTTTGGCCGCGGCCTGGGCGAGATGTTCATCGTCCGCAACGCCGGCAATACGGTCGACACCACTGCGCTGGGGTCGATCGAATATGCGGTCAGCCAGCTCGGCGTGCCGCTGGTGGTGGTGATGGGCCACGAGAGCTGCGGCGCGGTGGCTGCGGCGGTGTCGGTGGTGGAGCAGGGCGCGTTCTATCCGGGCGCGATCGGCTCCATGATCGAGCCCATCGTCCCCGCCGTGCTGACTGCCAAGAGCAAGGGTGGCGATGACCTGCTGGCCGCCTCGGTCAAGGCCAACGTCAAGCGCACCGTCGACCGCCTGCGTGCCGCTTCCGAGCCGGCACTGCTGGAACCGCTGCGTGCAGGCAATGTTCGCGTGGTCGGTGCGTATTACACCTTGAAAGACGGCAAGGTGGATTTCTTCGACGTCTGATCGCGGTTGCCGTGGTTCCGCAAAACAGCGCAGGAGGCAATCCTGCGCTGTTTTTGCATGCGCGCAACGGCGCGCTCGTCAGCGCGATGGAATCTCAGTCCAGATCAGCGTCGAGCGTCTTGCGCCGACGCAGCGGCATCGGGTCTGGCGCATCAGTGCCTTGGGCACCGTCTCCAGTGTCCTGACGCCTTCCTCCCGCAGCCACGCGTCACCACGCGGCAGCAGTTTGAATGTGCCATCAACATGTCGATGCAGTACTGGCGACTGGCCGGCAACGCGCCGGCCAGCGCAGCGGCTGGCGGTTAGAACCACTCCAGCAACGACACACCCAGGCCGATATAGGTCGCCTTGTGGTTGTAGTCGATCAGGCTTTCGCCATAGCCGTCGAACACCTGCACATGGCCGCGCAGCAGGTTGGTGATCGGGAAGCCGTAGTCCAGCTGCACCGAGCCGTGCGAGCGGTCGCCGCCACGCAGCGAATGCCGCGCGATCAACGCGAATTCGTGACCATCCTTGTTGTAGACCAGGGTCGCGTCGCCGCGGCCCATGTAATCCTCGATATCGGGATTGTTGTCGTCGGCGCGGTCTTCCTTGATGCGGAACCACGGGCGCAGCGTCAGTGCCCAGTTCTCGCGATCCAGACCGATGTTGAGAATCGCCCGGTTCCAGGAACGCGACAGCGGATCCTCGCGGCCGTTGGACATGTGATTGATGCTGATACCGCTCATGCGGCCCTTCCAGCCGAACAGGCTGTAGTTGTTGCGGAACACCAGCATCATTTCCGGCTCGTAATTGGTTTCGCGAAACGGGCGTGATGCATCGGTGTTGTAGGCCTGCCAGCGCGAGCTCTGGGTGTAGCCCATCCAGATATCGCCGTTGTCGCCGAACAGATCCTCCACCACCTTGGTCTTGAAGCTGAGCTGGAACTTCAGCTCGGCGCTGTCCAGTTGCTGCGGCGTGGACACCGAGTTGGCCGGGTTCGGCGACTGCGGGGTGCGATTGGAATCGCTGGTCCAGAACGCCGGCAACAGATAGACCGGCTTGTAGCCACGCAGCTGGAACGTGCCCAGCTTGGAGTCCTTGGCCAGCTCCCAGCGGCGATCCAGCAGCGAGCCACGGCCAGCGTTGGCCACGGCCTCGGCCTTGGGTTGGTCCTCGCCATCGGCGCGGAAAAAATCGCCCACGCGGCTGGTGCTGCGCGCGCTTTCCGGCTTGGTCTCTTTCTGTTTGGCCAGCTGTGCAGCGGCATCGGCTTCAGCGGTCAGCTGCGGTGTGTAGCCCAGCGCCTGGTCGTAACACGCCAGCCGCGCCGCATCCGAGGTGACGGAGGTGCAGGCCTGCGGGGAGGCGGGTGTTGGCGCGATTTCCTGCGCGTGCGCCAGTGGTGCGGCCGCCAGGGCAATCAGCATCAAGGGACGGGTGCGGTGTTTTGACATGGGCAGTCTGGCCGAGTGAAGGCGCCAGGCAGGCGCAGAGGCGTGCAGCTTAACGGTGGCGTCTGCATACGCGGTGTGTACACGGCGGCATAACATTCGATCAGCTGGCTGCGTTTGAGGGGCAGCGACAGGTCGGTGCTTGCTTGCGCTGCCAACGTTGGATCAACCGTCTCGCGCCACTGGCACCGGTGGCCGCTGCAGCGACTAGAACAACCAGGCGATTGCGAACACGCCCAGCATGCACAGACCCAGCGCCAGCTTGCTTGCAGTCCCCAGCATGATGCCGATCCAGGTACCGATGCCAACCTTGGTGGCCTGATCGGACTTGCGGGTTTGCCAGTACTCGCCGATCCACGCGCCGGCAAACGGGCCGACGAACAAGCCGATCGGCATGAAGAAGATGCCGACGACGGAGCCGATCACCGATCCCCACAACGCCATCTTGCTGGCGCCGACACGCTTGGCGCCGTACACCGTGGCCAGGAAATCGATGACGAACGACAGCGCGGTGATCAGGCCCAGAATCACCAACGCGACCCAGCCGACGTGAGTGAACCCATCGGCCCAGGCGGCCACCAGTAATCCTGCAAACACCAGTGGCAGTCCAGGCAGCGCCGGCAGGACGACCCCGGCAAGGCCGATCAGCACCAGCACGCCAGCGAGAATGTAGTAGACGACGGTCATATCCATGATGGTTTAGAAATGTCCTGTTTCAGGCTTTACAAAAATGCGCAAGGGGTGCTTGAAAATTCGTTTTGTGCGGGTTAAGTTGCGAGCGCTGCTGTTTGCAACGGTCACCGTGAATCGTGGCCTGATGCAGTTGATCGTTCGATCCGCTACATCCTTGTACCTCGGCTCCTCCTTGCAATCACAGCGACCACCGCCAGTCCACCACAGTGTCGTAGGGAGTCAGTCGAGATGTCCAACATCGAACGCGAGAATGGTGTCGTGAAGTGGTTCAACGATGCCAAGGGTTTTGGCTTCATCAGTCGCGAAAACGGCGAGGACGTGTTCGTCCATTTCCGCGCGATCCAGATCCAGGGCTTCAAGAGTCTCAAGGAAGGGCAGAAGGTCAGCTTCACCGTCGTGCAGGGACAAAAGGGCTTGCAGGCGGATGCGGTGCAGGTGGTCTGAGCGGAGCTCACGCCATCGCGCAAACAGCAGAAAGGCCCGTTGCCGGGCCTTTCTGTCATGTGTCACCAGGTGAGGTCGATCAGCGCAAGACGACCTTGCCATTGACCACGCGCACATAGGCGTTTTCGCGCACGCCGGCCAGGTCGCGCTGGTTCACTACGATGACGCGGCCATCGTCCATGCGCACCTGCACATCGAAGCTGTCGCTGGTGACGTTGTTCTGGATCGCGTTGCCCGCCAGCGCGCCGGCAGCGGCACCGGCCACCGCCGAGACGTTCTTGTTGCCCTTGCTGCCGCCGGTCTCCTTGGAGATCTGACGGCCGGCCACCGCACCCACGATGCCGCCGAGCACGGCACCAGTGCCGGTGGGAGCACTGCGGGTCGGGCCGACTTCATCGATCCGGGTCACGATGCCGCAATCCACGCAGCGTGCCTGTTGCTGCGAATAGCCTTGGTCATAACCGCGGTCGCCGCGATAACTGCCGTACTGAGGTTGAGACGTGGCGCAGCCAACCAGGGTCGCGGTTGCAGCCAGGCCAATGACGAGCAGTCGGGTCTTCATGAGGTCTCTCCGGGGTGGTTCGAAAAGCGGTCAGGGCCGCGGCGACGTCATCCTGTGATGGGGCAGGTGAACGGTCTGCCAACTGGATCGCTCCAGGCTTAACGAAACCCGAGCGTGTCCTTCATCGAAAGTCACGGTGGCAGGCGTCGCAGGCGTCGGATAGCTGTGTTTTGACCGCTGCAATCGCGGCGCAATCACGCAGTGGCGTGCGCTGCGCCTGATCCAGTGCGGCGCGCAGCGCCTGCGCATGCTCGCCAAAACGGCGGTCTTCGCCGATGTCGGTAAACGCCGGTTCCAGCTCGTCTGCCAGCAAGCGCAGCGATTGCAGTCGCGCCTGCTGTTGCGCCGGCTTGCAGATCGCACCCGCGCCGGGTTGCAGCGCGCGCAGTTGGTAAGCCATTACCTGCATCAAGCTATCCGGCACCGGGTTGCGCCTGGCCTGCAGCGCGCGCGCCACCATCACGCTGCAGACCAGGCCGATCAACAAGCCTAGGATCAGCATGAACGCGTAGCGGGACGCACGTGATTGGTGAGGGGGCGTGGCGGACATGGTGGCTCCACTGAAGGCGCCGGTGAAGGCGCGGGGTAAGCAAGCGCTTGTTGAGCGGCGCGCGTAAAATAGGCCGATGAAAGCACAATGGCGTGAACGCTTTGCCGGTATCGACCGGCTGTACGGAGTCGGCACGGTGGAGCGCCTGTCGGCCTGCCGCGTGGCGGTGGTCGGGATGGGCGGCGTCGGCTCGTGGGTGGTGGAGGCGCTGGCGCGTACCGGCGTCGGGCACATCCGCCTGATCGATGCCGACGACCTGTGCGTCTCCAACACCAACCGGCAATTGCCGGCCTTGGCCGGGCAATACGGACGCAACAAGGCGCGCGCGATGGCCGAGCGCTGTGTGGCGATCAATCCGGAGATTGCCGCCGATGCGGTGGAGGCGTTTCTCACCGCCGGCAATATCGAACAGCTGCTCGGCGACGACTTTGATCTGGTGATCGATGCCTGCGACAGCTTCCGGGTGAAAGTGGAAACCATTGCCTGGTGCCGCCGACGCAAGCTGCCCTTGCTCACGGTGGGCGCCGCTGGTGGGCGCACCGACCCCACGCTGGTGCGCGTGCGCGATGTCTCGCGCACCGAGCACGATGCGATGCTGGCGCTGATCCGCAAGAAGCTGCGCAGCGAGTTCAACTTTCCCAAGAATCCGCAGCGTTACTTCGGCGTGCCGGCGGTGTACTCGCTGGAGAACGTCAAATATCCGCAGGCCGATGGCAGCGTCTGCGGCATCCGCCCGCAGCTGGATGCCGATGTCACGCTCAAGCTGGATTGCGGGGCAGGGCTGGGCGCAGCCACACATATCACCGGCGCCTTCGCGTTTGTGGCAGTGGGCAAGGCATTGGAGATGTTGCTCAAGCCAAAAGTGGCTGCCGCCGCTGCGCCGCCGACCGCCGAGGTGGCTGCAAGTTCGTAACGTTTGTGCGTGGCGCGCTTCGGCAGCGCGCCTGCGTCAGCCGGGCAAAGCCAGGCCAGGCAACCCGAACAACTGCCGCGCGTTGGCGCTGGTCTGCGCGGCAATGCGCTCTTCCGGCTCGCCGCGTAGCTGCGCGATGCAGGCCAGCACCGTGCGCAGATAGGCCGGCTCGTTGCGTTGGCCGCGGATGTTGGCGTCGGGCTGATCCGGTGCATCGGTTTCGAGCAGCAGATAGTCCAGCGGCATCGTGGCGGCCAGCCCGCGCAGGCGATTGGCGCGCGGGTAGGTCACCGGGCCGCCCAGGCCGATCATGAAATCCAGCTTCCACAATTGCTGTGCCTGCTCGGGGCTGCCGGCAAAGCTGTGCACCACCCCGCGCAGGCCGCCGACCGCCTTGATGCGGGCGATGACTTCTTCGGTAGCGCGGCGCGCGTGCACGATCAGCGGCAGGTCGAAGCGCTTGGCCAGCTGCAATTGGCCTTCGAAGTAATCGCGCTGCAGCTGCGCATCCAGCCCCTCAAGATAGAAATCCAGGCCGCACTCGCCGATGGCGCAGGGGCGCTCGCGCTCGATCCACTCGGCCAGCAGCTCCAGATGGTCGGGACGATGCTGATCGAGAAAGATCGGGTGCAGCCCATAGGCGGGATACAGCCCCGGCGCCTGGGTGCAGACAGTGCGCAGATCCGGCCAGCTGGTGGCGGTGATCGCCGGGATCACCTGCTGCACGACCCCGGCGGCCTGCGCGCGTGCGATCACGGCGGCGCGGTCGTGGTCGAACTCGCCGGCATCCAGATGGCAGTGGCTATCGACCAGCTGCATCAATCCCGGCGCACCGGCGCGGGCAGCGGCGTCTTGCGCGTCTTCCAGTTGGCCAGCAGCAGCGTGGTCAGCCCGAACAACAGTTCGTCCAGAAACGGGATCGGGTCCGGGATCACCAGATCGACCAGAAACAGCCCCGCCGCCAGCTTGAACAAGGTGGGGTAGCGCAGCTTGCTGGCCCACTCCAGGGCGCGCGAAGTGAGGGGGTTGCGCATGCGAATGCTCCGGCTGTTAGAAGTGCATGAAGTAACCGCTAGCTGAACTTAACGACGGCATTCATGAGCGAGGGCGTTTTCGTTCAGGGTTCGCGTGCTGGAATCACGCCGTCAACAACGCGGCGTGTCCGCACGGAGCTGGATCATGAAGAGCAATACGACAACTATACTGGTCGCTGCTGGTGCGTTGCTGGTCGGAGGCGTGGCCACTGCCGCCTTCATGAACAATCGCCCGTCGTCCGGCGATTTCGTCGCCAACGGCGAGCCGGCACCGCGCGGTCTGGAATACGCCGACGTGGTCAAGGTCGCCCCGATCACCGAGCGCGAGCCGCAGTACGCGCAGGTCGTCAACAGCGCTGCCATCCGCGAAACCACCACCAGCTCCTCGCCGCGCGAAGTCTGCCGCGACGTGGTGGTGCAGGAACGTCTGCCCGAGCGCGACGGCAATGTCGGCGGCACTGTCGCTGGTGCGGTGATCGGCGGTCTGCTCGGCAACCAGGTCGGCGGCGGCAATGGCCGCAAGCTGGCCACGGTGGCCGGTGCGGTCGGTGGCGGCATGGTCGGTAACCGCGTGGACCGCAACCATGTCGGTGGCCGCGTGGT
Source organism: Xanthomonas sp. Leaf131 (assembly GCF_001423495.1). Classification (GTDB taxonomy): domain Bacteria; phylum Pseudomonadota; class Gammaproteobacteria; order Xanthomonadales; family Xanthomonadaceae; genus Xanthomonas. Next base: position 199,178 of record NZ_LMOG01000003.1, read on the forward strand.
GGATCGCACCGAGCGCCAGTGCCATACCGAAAACGCCAATTCGCAGTCTTCGCGCGTGGTCGGCTATGACGTGACCTACCGCAATGCCGATGGCACCACCGGCACCATGCGCATGGACAGCAAGCCGGGCGAGCGCATCACGCTGGGCGATGCCGACAACGTGGTGGCCTACGACGTGACCTACCGCTACGACGGGTTCGAGAAGACCGTGCGCATGAACGACAAGCCGGCCAGCGATCGTCTGCCGGTGGTCGACGGTCAGCTGGTCACCCAGACCGCCTCGGCGAGCGACACCGGCGTGCGTCGGGATGCGGCCAGTACGCGTCAGTAATCTGTCCTCGGTCATCCGTCCAGGACGGCCGCGATCGTAAGAAAAGAGCCGGCATTGCCGGCTCTTTTCGTTTTCGGGCGTCGGGGACGATTCCAGCGCGCTGAACGAGGCACTGCAATGTTCGGCCGGCAACTGGCAGATAATCGCCGCTTCTCCTGTGGTGGAAGCAAGCATGCCGGTGCGCCCTGATGATCTGTTCGATGTACGCGCGCTGCTGACCGACGAGGAGCGCGCGGTGCAGGACGCGGTGGCCCGCTTCACCGACACGCGCGTGTTGCCGGCGATCGGCGATGCCTTCGATGCGGGGCGCTTCCCCAACGAATGGGTGCCGGAACTGGCGCAACTGGGCTTGCTCGGCGCCAGCCTGCCGGTGCGCGATGGCGGCGCCGGCCTGGGTGCGGTGGCCTACGGGCTGATCTGCCAGGAACTGGAGCGCGGCGACAGCGGCCTGCGCAGTTTCGTCAGCGTGCAATCCTCGCTGTGCATGTATCCCATCCACGCCTACGGCAGCGACGCGCAGCGGCAGCGCTGGTTGCCGGACATGGCTGCGGGTCGCCTGATCGGCTGCTTCGGATTGAGCGAAGCGCAGGGTGGTTCGGACCCGGCGGCGATGACCACCCGTGCGGTGCGCGAGGGCGATGGCTGGCGCTTGAACGGCGCCAAGATGTGGATCACCAACGGCAGCATCGCTGGCCTTGCGATCATCTGGGCGCATACCGACGATGGCGTGTGCGGCTTTCTGGTGGAGACCGGCAGTGCCGGCTTCAGTGCGCAGGACATCGCGCACAAGATGAGCCTGCGCGCGTCGGTGACCTCGGGTTTATTCCTGGACAACGTCTACGTGCCCGAGCAGATGCGGCTGCCTAACGCGGCCGGTTTGAAGGCGCCGTTGGGCTGCCTCAACCAGGCGCGCTACGGCATTGCCTGGGGCGCGATCGGTGCGGCGGTGGCCTGCCTGCGCGAAGCACTGGCTTACAGCGGGCAGCGCATCCTGTTCGGCCGGCCGTTGGCGGCCACGCAAAGCGCGCAGATCAAACTGGCCGACATGGCCCGGCGTATTTCCACCGCGCAATTGCTGGCGCTGCAGTTGGGGCGTCTGAAAGAAGCCGGCACGCTGCGGCCGGAACAGATCTCGCTGGCAAAATGGAATAATTGCCGCATGGCCCTGGATGTGGCGCGCGAGTGCCGCGATCTGCTGGGCGCGGCCGGCATCACCACCGAGCATGTGGCGATCCGGCATGCGCTGAACCTGGAATCGGTGATCACCTACGAGGGCACCGAGACCGTGCATCAGTTGGTGGTAGGGCGAGCACTGACCGGACTCAATGCGTTCTGACAAGGAGTGGATGTTGATCAGCAAGGATGTGGTGCGACGCCTGCGGGGCGTGTTCTGGGTGCTGTGTGTGGTCGCAGCGATCGCGATCGTTGCGCCGGTGCAGGCCAGCGAGGCGCCCAGCATGGCGCCGCCGCCGGCCTGGGTGGTGGCCGATGCGGTGCCTGGCAACGTGCCTGGCGCCAACGGTATGCGCTATGAGCTGGTATCCGATCAGATCGATCTGACCGGCACCGCGCCGCAGGCGTATCGCCGCCTCAGTTACACCGTGCAGCGTGCAAAAAGTCTGGACGAAGCCGGGCAGATTTCAATCGATTACCAGCCGCAATACCAGCGCCTGGAACTCAACAGCCTGGATGTCTGGCGCGACGGCAAGCGCATCGACATGCGCAGCCGGGCGCATTACGCCAAGTTGCGTCGCGAGAGCGGCCTGGAAGAGGGGTTGATCGATGGCGCGCTGACGCTGTCGATCACCTTGCCGGACCTGCGCGTCGGCGACCGCGTCGACTATGCCGTGACCACCAGCGGCAGCAATCCGGTGTTCGGCAAGGGCTATTACGATGTGTTCGAGGCGCGCTATGGCGTGGCGCTGGGCGAGCGCCGCGTGCGCGTGCGGTATCCCGCGGCGATGCCGTTGCAGTGGCGGGTGAGCGCGCCGGGCTTCAGCCGCAACGTCAGCCGCGCCGGTGACGTGAGCACGCTGGAGATCGCCGCACGCAATATCGCCGCGGTGCAGGAAGAAAAAGACGCGCCCGACGATGTCGATGCCTACGGTTTGATCGAACTCTCCACCGCCGGCAATTGGGCTGCAGTGGCGGGATGGGCGGCGCAGCTGTATCCACGCGCCTTCAAGGATGCGCAGGTTGCTGCCAGCATGGTGCAGAGCCTGCAGCTGCGCAGCGACGATCCGCAGGGTGCGTTGTTGCGCGCGGTGGCGTTTGTGCAGGGCGAGATCCGCTACGTCGGCCTGGACATGGGCGAGAACTCGCATGCCCCGCACGCACCGGAAGTGACCTTGCGCAATCGCTACGGCGACTGCAAGGACAAGGCGACGCTGTTGATCGCGCTGCTGCAGCTGGCCGGCATTCGCGCCGAGCCGGTGCTGGTCAACAGCGACAAGGGCCATGGGCTGGATGCGCGGCTGCCCAGTCCGTACGCGTTCGATCATGTGGTGGTGCGCGCGCATCTGCCGCAAGGCGAGGTGTGGGTGGATGCCACGCGCGATCGCGAAGACGGCCCGCTGGCCCAGCGCCGGCCGTTGCCGTTCGTGCGCGGCCTGCCGGTGCTGGCCGGGCAGAGCGGATTGGTCGCGGTGCCATCGCCGATGCCGACCTTGCCGCAGATCGAAGTGAACGAAGAGGTGGTGATCTCACTGCGCAAACCGCAGCGTGTGGCGAGCTTTACGGTTGATACCCGTTATCGCCAAGGACGCGGCGATCGCGTGTCTGCCAGCTTCGAAGACCATGGCGCAGAAACGGTTGGTGAGCACTATCTGGAGTTCATGCAGAAGTACTACACCGCGCTGACGCAGGTCGACGTGCCCAGCATCGACGATGCCGATGCGCTCGATGTACGCACGCATGAAACCTATCGCCTGGAGTGGCCGGCAGAGGAGGGCGACGAGGTCGGCTTCCCGCTGTTTCAGCTCGGCGAATGGATGGACGCCTTGCCGAAGGCGGCACGCAAGGGGCCATTGACGCTGGGCGGGCCGCAGCGGGCGCGGCAGACCGTGCGGGTGCAGACCGATCCGGTGGCGCAGGTGAAGCCGGAGGAGCAGATCGTCGCCAACCCTTGGTTCCGGTTCTCACGCACGGTCTCCATGCAGGACGGACGCATCGTGATCGTGGGCGAATGGCAGCGATTCACCGACCGTATTCCCGCCGATGGCGTGGCGCGCGCAGCAGCCGACATGGAGCGTGCGCGCGATCTGCTGTACTTCAATCATGATTTCAAACCGCAGCGACGCAGGCCTAAGGCCGACTGGAGCGCGTTGAGCTACCCGGCGGCCGGCCTGCTTGCGTTGATCGTCTTGCTGCTGGCGTGCCTGGTGTGGTGGCGCGGCGGCGGACTGGGCGGGATGGTGTTCGATCCGTACGCCACCGCGCAGCGCATGCCGCAACAGGCCGGTTTGCGCTGGAGCGCCTGGAGCGTATTTGCGCTGACCACGCTGTTGTCGGCATGGATGTGGCTGCACGCGTTGCCGTTGTGGGCGAAGGCGCTGGGTGTCGTGACGGTGGCGGCGATCGCTGTGCTGAGCTGTGTGTTGCTCAGGCAGGTGCTGCGCTGGATGGGGTGCGTGGCGCAGCTCGGGCGGTTGCTGCCGGCAGTGCTGGGCTGCGCATTGCCGTGGCTGGTCTGCCTGCTGGCGGCGTTGGTCGCGCTGGCTGGCAACGCCGCGTTGCTGCACACCGGCGCCAGCGATCCGGCCGGTCTGGCGCAGCTGGCGATGTGCGCGCTGTTGCTGATGCTGGGCGTGCTGTGGTGGTCGGTGTCCGCGACCCAGGCGGTGGCGGGGGCGGCCGGCTGCGGGCGCGCACGCGCATTCGGCGCGCTGGCGTTGACGCTGTCGGTGCTGGGCGTATTGATCGCGGTGCTGGGTGTGCCGGTGGCCCTGGTGGCGATGTACTGACACGTTGCGCCTGCTCCCGTGGTGGCGGCGGCGGTGTGCCGAGCCATCTGCGGCGTCGGCATGCGGCAATCGGATGCCCTGGTCGCGCTGCGGACGTGTCGGCATGGTCTGCGTTGCGTCCTCGTCAGCGCTGGCGCGCCCGCCAGCAGACGCATCGGTCCAGATACCCGTTGTGCGGCTGTGCCGCGCAATCCGGCGGGGCTTTGCAAAGATGCGCCGGGCTGTGACACTGCCAGCCCCCTCGTTGTTGCCGCGGAGCCAGCTTGATGTCGACCGTGCGTCCCCCGTTGACCGTCCATGGCATGTCCAGTTCCGGCAACTGCTACAAGGTACGCCTGTTGCTGGAGCAGCTGGGCAGCCGCTATCACTGGGTCGAGGTGGACAGCGCGGCGGGCGAGACCCGCACGCCGGAGTATCTGGCCAAGAATCCCAACGGCAAGGTGCCGATGGTAGAGCGCGACGACGGCCGCGTGCTGACCGAATCCAACGCGATCCTGTTCTGGCTGGCCGAAGGCACGCCCTACCTGCCCACCGATGCGTGGCAACGCGCGCAGGCATTGAGCTGGATGTTCTTCGAGCAGTACAGCCATGAGCCGTACGTGGCGGTGGCGCGATTCATCAGTCTGTGGACGCCGCGCGATGCGTCGCGTCGCGCCGAACTGCCGCAGTTGCGCGCACGTGGCGAGCAGGCGCTGGCGGTGATGGAGCAGCATTTGCAGCAACACGCCTGGTTTACCGGCGGCGAGTACGGCATCGCCGATATTGCGCTGTTCGCGTACACCCATTGCGCCGAAGACGGCGGCTTCGATCTGCAGCGCTGGCCGGCGATCGGCGCATGGCTGCAGCGCGTGCAGGCCTTGCCTGGTTTCGTCGCGATGCCGGCGCCTGCGTTCACCTCGGTGAGCGCATGAGCGGCATGCGCCTCACGCGCCGCCCGCAGGAGCGCTGACGATGTGCGGATTGGCAGGACTGCTGCTGGCGTCGCCGCGTCTGCATGGCGAACAACTCGACGCCTTGGTGCGGCCGATGGGCGCGGCCTTGCGCCATCGCGGCCCCGACGATGCCGGCACCTGGTGCGATGCGCAGGCGGGTGTGGCGCTGGCGCATCAGCGGCTGAGCATTCTGGATCTGTCGCCGCTCGGCCATCAGCCGATGCGTTCGGCCGACGGCCGTTACGTGCTGGCCTACAACGGCGAGATCTACAACTTCGCGCAGCTGCGTGCGGCCTTGTCGGCGCTCGGGCATCGCTTCCGTGGCCATTCCGATACCGAAGTGTTGCTGGCTGCGGTGGTGGAGTGGGGGCTGGACGACACCCTGACCCGCTGCAACGGCATGTTCGCACTCGCGCTGTGGGACGAACGCGACACCTGCCTGTCGCTGGCGCGCGACCGGGTCGGCAAGAAGCCGCTGTACTACGGCTGGGCCGGCGACACGCTGGTGTTCGGGTCCGAACTCAAGGCGCTGTGGCAGCACCCGGAGTTCGACAACGGCGTGGACCGCGATGCGCTGACCTTGCTGCTGCGGCTGGGCTATATCCCGGCGCCGGCCTGCATCCATGAGCGCACCTTCAAGCTGATGCCGGGCCGGGTGCTGCGGCTGGATGCGCAGACCGTAGCGGCCGGCGCGGCGGCACATCGCCCGGACCAGGCGCAGCAGCCGTTCTGGAACGCGCGCGAAGCGATGCAGCGCGCCTTGGCCGCGCCGTTCACCGGTAGCGATGCGCAGGCCGAAGAACAACTCGATAGCGTGCTGCGCGATGCGGTGGCGCTGCGCATGGTGGCGGATGTGCCGGTGGGCGTGTTCCTGTCCGGCGGCACCGATTCGTCGATCGTCACTGCGATGATGCAGGCGCAGAGCGCTCAGCCGGTGCACACCTTCAGCATTGGCTTTGAGGGCTCGCATCACGACGAAGCGCCGCTGGCGCGCGAAGTGGCGACGCATCTGCACACCGACCACACCGAGCTCTACGTCAGCGGTGCCGACGCCCTGGCGGTGGTGCCGAGCTTGCCGGACATGTTCGACGAGCCGTTTGCCGATGCCTCGCAGGTGCCCACGGCGCTGGTCGCACGGCTGGCGCGTGGCGGAGTAACGGTGGCGCTGTCCGGCGACGGTGGCGACGAGTTGTTCTTCGGCTACGGGCGTTACCAGCGTGCGCTGCGCAACTGGCGCATGCACGGGCTGGTGCCAGGACCGCTGCGAAAGCTGATGGCGGTGGCAGCGCGCAGCAACGGCGAGTCGTCGCGCACCGGCGGCCTGGCGGCCTTGGTGGCCGAGGCCGGCGCGCGAGGTATCGGTGACATCTATCGCAACCGCATTTCGCGCTGGCGCGATCCGGCGGCGGTGGTGCTGGGCGCGACCGAGCCGGACAGTTTCTACAGCCTGGCCGACCCGCTGCACGGCTCCGGCACGCCGGCCGACGCGATGATGCTGGCCGACTTCGCCGCCTATCTGCCCGACGATCTGCTGTGCAAGGTGGACCGCACCACCATGGCGGTGGGGCTGGAAGCGCGCGCGCCGTTGCTGGACTGGCGCGTGGCCGAATTCGCCTGGTCGCTGCCGCTGTCGCTCAAGTACCGCGACGGGGTCAGCAAGTACCTGCTCAAGCGCGTGCTGTGCCGTTATCTGCCCGAGCCGATGGTCTACCGCGGCAAGCGCGGCTTCGGCGCGCCGGTCAGTGCATGGTTGCGCGGCGATCTGCATGGTTGGGCCGACGATCTGCTGGCGCACGGCACGCTGGAGCGCGAAGGCGTGTTCGCTGCCGACACCGTGGCCGGCCTGTGGCGCGACTTCAACGGCGGCGAGCGCAAATGGCATACGCATCTATGGACAGTGCTGATGTTCCAGGCCTGGCAGGCGCATTGGCGCGCGCAGCGGGCAGCAGTCACGCGCTGAGGCCACGTGCATCGAAGGTTGCGGCACCTGCATGACTTGCACGCCCGGTTGCGCACCAGGGCTGGCCCACGCACGCAGTCACTCGTTTCACCGGTTGTGAGCGCTCCGCTGGCTAAAGTCGGGCGCTGATTCCCTAAGGAGTATGCCCATGAGCAAGATCACCATTGCCGTACTGGTCGGCAGCCTGCGTGCGGAATCCTACAACCGCCAGTTGGCGCGCGCGCTGGAACACCTGGCCGGCGACAAGGCCGTGTTCGAGTATCTGGAGATCGGCGACATCCCGCTCTACAACCAGGACCACGATGCCGATTTCCCGGCCCAGGGCACGCGCCTGAAGCAGCAACTGCGCGCCGCCGATGCGGTGTTGTTCGTGACCCCCGAATACAATCGCTCGATTCCCGGCGTGCTCAAGAACGCCATCGACACGGGCTCGCGGCCGTATGGCGATAGCGCATTCTCCGGCAAGCCGGCGGCGGTGGTCGGCATCTCGGTGGGTGCGATCGGCACTGCCACTGCGCAGCAGCATCTGCGCAATGTGCTGTCGTACCTGAACATGCATGTGCTTGGCCAGCCGGAGGTGTTCCTGCAGTACAAGGAAGGCCTGTTCGGTGCCGACGACCAGATCGCCAATGCCGACAGCCGCGCGTTTCTGCAGGGCTTTATCGACAAGTTCCTGGGCTTGATCGAGCACCTTAAGCGCTGAGGTGCAGGTGATGTGGTCCGCCTGACGCGCTGCGCCGGGCGGACTCGGCCTCGCGGCCAAAACGCAGACGGGGCAGGGGTCGCGGCTGCTGCGACAGCCGCTGCGTAGAACGTGACGCACCGGCTGTGCACCGGTTATCCACAGAGTTGTGCATGGTCCTCGCCCCCGTCGATGACTATGCTTCCTGCCCTTGTCTCCCCTCGCGTCAGGCTGTTCGTCCATGTCCGCTCGTCCAGGTTTCCGTTCCAAGCGCAATCGCGATCGCGACGACGACGATTACGATCGTCCCGAACCGCGTCTGGACCAGCTGCGTGTGCCGCCGCATTCGGTCGAGGCCGAGCAGGCTGTGCTTGGCGGGTTGATGCTGGCGCCGGAGGCCTTCGACCGGGTCAACGACCAGCTCACCGACAACGATTTCTACCGCCGCGATCACCGGCTGATCTACCGCGCGATTCGCGAGTTGAACGAGAAAGACCGCCCGTTCGATGCGGTGACGCTGGGCGAGTGGTTCGAATCGCAAGGCAAGCTGGAGCAGGTGGCCGATGGCGCCTATCTGATCGAGCTGGCCAGCACCACGCCGTCGGCGGCCAACATCGCCGCTTACGCGGAAATCGTGCGCGACAAGGCGGTGCTGCGGCAGTTGATCGAGGTGGGCACCACCATCGTCAACGATGGCTTCCAGCCGGAAGGCCGCGAGAGCGTGGAGCTGTTGGCGTCGGCGGAAAAAGCGGTGTTCAAGATCGCCGAAGCCGGCGCACGCGGGCGCACCGACTTTGTGGCGATGCCGGGCGCGTTGAAAGATGCGTTCGAAGAGCTGCGCAACCGCTTCGAAAACGGCGGCAACATCACTGGCCTGCCGACCGGCTACACCGATTTCGATGCGATGACCGCCGGCCTGCAGCCGACCGATCTGATCATCCTGGCCGCACGTCCGGCGATGGGCAAGACCACGCTGGCGCTGAACATTGCCGAATACGCCGCGATCAAGTCCAAGAAGGGCGTGGCGGTGTTTTCGATGGAAATGTCGGCCTCGCAGCTGGCGATGCGTCTGATCTCCTCCAATGGCCGCATCAACGCGCAACGCCTGCGTACCGGTGCGCTGGAAGACGAGGATTGGGCGCGCGTGACCGGTGCGATCAAGATGCTGAAGGAAACCAAGATCTTCATCGACGACACGCCGGGCGTGTCGCCGGAAGTGCTGCGTTCCAAGTGCCGCCGGCTCAAGCGCGAGCACGATCTGGGCCTGATCGTCATCGACTACCTGCAGCTGATGTCGGTGCCCGGCAATAGCGAAAACCGCGCGACCGAAATCTCGGAGATTTCGCGTGGGCTCAAGGGCCTGGCCAAGGAGCTCAACGTGCCGGTGATTGCGTTGTCGCAGCTCAACCGCTCGCTGGAAACGCGGACCGATAAGCGCCCGGTGATGGCCGACTTGCGCGAATCCGGCGCAATCGAGCAGGACGCCGACATGATCGTCTTCATCTACCGCGACGATTACTACAACAAGGAAAACTCGCCGGACAAGGGCCTGGCCGAGATCATCATCGGCAAGCACCGCGGTGGTCCCACCGGTTCGTGCAAGCTCAAGTTCTTCGGCGAATACACCCGTTTCGACAATCTGGCGCACGATTCGGTGGGCAGTTTCGAGTAAGCGGTTTGTTTTGGTTCGCCAAAAAGCTAATGCGCTCAGCGCTACGCGGGCGCGGCCCGCGCTGTGGTTCCCATCCGCACACGGCCACGTCGGCAGGTGCGATGTCCTTACCGCGTGCGGGACCGTGTGGCGGCATGGATGCCGCCACCGAGCCTCCGTGGATGGATTTACGGCGTGTCCCGCACGCGGTGAGGGCATCGCGCCCTCGACCGACTCAGCTTTTGACTGCATCCACACGACACGATGACTCGATAAATCGGTTGTCTTGAGTAGTCAGACAGCGCGGATAGATCAGGTGTGGAGCGGTTGATCTGTGGCTTGGCTGCAGGCCCTTGCCCGCCCACCATCGCGGGACACGCTGCAAGTACGTCCTTGTAAGCTCTTACGCGGCATCCATGCCGCGTAAGGTCCCGCGACGGTGGGCGCCGGTCGATGCGGTGCGGTCTGATCGGCGCCTTTCGATCCGATCGATGTCGCTGCTATTCCCGACATCACTTCACTCGTCAACGAATGCGAGCGTGGCCAACACTTGCCGCCATGGCTGCAGCGTTCGGAAGGTTCTGTAGCCGCTCTTAGCGGGACCAGGAGTGCTCGCCGCTGCATCGCGCCATCGTTGCACCTGCTGGCTTATGCTGCGCAGCCTTATCGTCGCTGCCGAGTTCGTATGTCTTACGCCATCGTCTGGTTCCGTCGCGATCTGCGCCTTCAGGACAACCCGGCCTTGCGCGCTGCGCTGGATGCCGGGCATACCCCGATTCCGCTGTATATCGATGCGCCGCACGAAGAAGGCGAGTGGGCGCCTGGCGCGGCGTCGCGCAGTTGGCGGCATCGCTCGCTGGCTGCCCTGGATGTGGCATTGCGCGCGCTCGGTAGCGGCCTGGTGATTCGCGCTGGCGACAGCGCGCAGGTGCTGGACGAGGTGATCGCGCAGACCGGTGCGGTCGCGGTGTATTGGAACCGCAAGTACGAACCGGCCACCCAGCCGCGCGATGCGCAGATCAAGCGCACCCTGCGCGAGCGCGGCATCGACGTGCAGAGCTGCAATGCCGCACTGTTGATGGAGCCGTGGCAGTTGTCGACGCAGCAGGGCGGCCCGTACAAGGTCTTTACCCCGTATTGGCGCAATGCACTCACGCAACTGCAGTTGCCCGCTGCAGTGCCTGCGCCACGCAGCCTGCCGCCGCTACCGGCAACGTTGAAAAGCGCCGCGCTGGAGACGCTGAAGTTAGTGCCGAAACTTGATTGGGATCAGGGCTTCTGGGAGCACTGGCAGCCTGGCGAAGCCGGTGCGCACGAGATGCTGGAGATCTTCATCGATGGTGCGCTGTCCGGCTATCGCGAAAACCGCGATCGGCCCGATCGGGTCGGTACCTCGCAGCTGTCGCCGCATCTGCATTTTGGCGAGATCGCGCCATGGCGGATCGCCAGCACGCTGGAAGCCAATCGCAACGCGCGCAACAGTGCAGAAATCGATGGCTACATCCGCCAGCTGGGCTGGCGCGATTTTGCCTATCACCTGCTGCATCACTTTCCCGACACCACCAACCAGAATCTCAATCCGCGCTTCGAAGGCTTCGATTGGGCAAAGGTCGACCCGGTCGCGTTGCAGGCCTGGCAGCGCGGTCGCACCGGCATTCCGATCGTCGATGCCGGCATGCGCCAGCTCTGGCATACCGGCTGGATGCACAACCGTGTGCGCATGATCGTGGCGAGTCTGTTGTGCAAGCATTTGCGCATCCACTGGATCGAAGGCGCGCGCTGGTTCTGGGACACGCTGGTGGATGCGGACCTGGCCAACAACACCATGGGCTGGCAATGGGTGGCCGGTACCGGTGCTGATGCAGCGCCGTATTTTCGCGTATTCAATCCGGTGACGCAGGCGGAGAAGTTCGATCCACAGGCGGTCTACATCACGCGCTGGGTCCCGGAGCTCGGCAAGCTTGCGGTGAAGGAGCGTTTCGCACCGTGGCTGCATCCGTTGTCGCTGGCGCGATTGGCGCCGGAGTATCCGCGCATGCCGATCATTGGCTTGGCCGAAGGCCGCGATGCGGCGCTGGCGGCGTATGCGAAAACGCGTGGATAAGCCATCAATCCGCCGATTGCCTGCGCGGTCATCATGCGCGTTGCTTGAGATCGGCTAGCGGTGCCTGCATGCCGCACTTGGATGCGCTGCATGCAGGCACCGCTAGCGAGCTTATGCGTTGGCGCGCCGGTAGACCGAAAACGTTTTCCTGAATGCAGCACTAGTCGCCTGTGATCTAAGGGTGCTTTCATCATGCGCCGGTCGCGTTGGCCTGTTTATCCTCGCCGACACGATTGAATGCCGGATGGTCCGGCCACAGGAGCACAACATGTCCCCAGCAGCCACCAAAAGTCTCGCCGTCGCCCTGGCCAGCGCCATTGCGCTGTCCGCCTGCGCCACCGGCGGCTCGTATGTGCAGCGCGACCAGTACGGCGACCAGACCCAACAGCAGAACCGCACCGGTCGCAATGCGCTGATCGGCACCGCGATTGGTGTCGCTGCAGGGTTGCTCACCGGTGACAGCGCCACCGAGCGCCGTCAGCACGCGATGGTCGGTGCCGGTATCGGCGCACTGAGCGGTGCGGCCGTCGGCCAGTACCAGGATCGCCAGGAACGCGCACTGCGCGAGCGCACCGCTAATACAGGTATCGAAGTGCAGCGCCAGGGCGACAACATCACCTTGAACCTGCCGGACGGCATCACCTTCGATTTCGGCAAGTCGGCGTTGAAGCCGCAGTTCTACACCGCGCTCAATGGTGTGGCGTCCACGTTGCGCGAGTACAACCAGACCATGGTGGAAGTGGTCGGTCATACCGACAGCGTCGGCAGCGATGCGGTGAACCAGCGTTTGTCGGAAGAGCGTGCTGGCGCGGTTGCGCAGTATTTGACCGCGCAAGGCGTGCAGCGCGAGCGCATGGAAACGATGGGTGCCGGCAAGCGGTATCCGATTGCCGACAACAACACAGATGCCGGTCGCGCACAGAACCGTCGTGTGGAAATCCGTCTGATTCCGCTGCGCTCTGAGGGCGCTGGTAACAACACGGGTATGCGTTAAGTTTGACGCAGTGGCTCGTGGCGGGTCGATTGACGAAGCCGCAATGTCAAAAAAACAGGTCGCGAAAGCGGCCTGTTTTTTTGCGCTACGGATTTTGTTGGTTAAGTGCGGCTGATCTGAGACTTGGCTGCAGGGCCCTTGCCCGCCCACCATCGCGGGACACGCCGCAAGTACGTCCTTGTAGGCTCTTACGCGGCATCCATGCCGCGTAAGGTCCCGCGCATCGCGGGACACGCCGCAAGTACGTCCTTGTAGGCTCTTACGCGGCATCCATGCCGCGTAAGGTCCCGCGACGGTGGGCGGGCAAGGACCAGTGGAGAGTGTCGGTGTGCATGGTGCAAGCAATGCACGATGCATATGTTCGGATAACGGTGAGTTCGGTCAGCTTTCCAACGCAAGCCGAGCACCAACAAGCTTTTAAGAAAGCAACCGATTAACTCTCTGGTGCGGTGTCCTCACCGATTGCGGGACCGTGTGGCGGCATGGATGCCGCCACCGAGCCTACATGGACGTACTTGCGGCGTGTCCCGCGAGCCTCACCGATTGCGGGACCGTGTGGCGGCATGGATGCCGCCACCGAGCCTACATGGACGTACTTGCGGCGTGTCCCGCGAGCGGTGAGGGCACCGCGCCCTCGACTGAGTAGGCTTTTGACCTGTAGCTAGGCTTCTGACCTAAATGTTGACTGCATCCAAACGTGCAACCGTACCCTCATCCGCCCTTCGGGCACCTTCTCCCGGAGGGAGAAGGGTTACTCCGTTGGCGGCTGCTTGAGTCGGGATTACGCGGTGACGTTTTCCAGAATGCGTTTGCCTTCGGCGCGCAATTTCGCCTCTGTGCCGACTTCGACTTTCGCATCGTTGTCGGCCTTCTGCGCGGCCAGACGGGCCGGGCATTGCGCCATCATGTAGTCGGCGTCGAAGTTCATTCGTGTGACCAAAAAGTCCACGAAGGCGCGCACTTTCGGCGAGACCAAACGGCCGCCGGCAAACACTGCGTTGAAGTCGACCTCCGGGCCGGTCCAACCAGCGAGCACGCGGCGCACCAGGCCCGATTGCACGAACGGTTTGGCCATTACATCGCCCGTCAACAGCAGGCCTTCGCCGCAGAGTACTGCACCGTTGAGCGCGGCCGGATCGTTGGCCACCATCAGCGGATTGACCGGAAAATCGCGCACATCGCTGCCATCGCTGAGCGACCAGAAGAAGCGATTGTTGTGCACGTTGCGGTTCTTGCGCAGTGCCAGTGTGCGATGGAATTGCAACTCGTCCGGATGCAGCGGTTCGCCATAGCGTTCGATGTAGGACGGGCTGGCGAAGACCTGCGTGCGCAGGCTGCCGAGTTTGCGTGCGACCAGATTCGAATCCGGTAGCGCGCCGACCCGCAGCGCCAGATCGGCTTCGCCGCCGATCAGGTCCAGCTTCTCGTTGCCCAGATGCATGTCCAACTGGATTTCCGGATACTGCGCATGGAACTCGCCCAGCAACGGTGCGATCCAGGTGATGCCCAGCGAGTAGGGCACGGTGAAACGCAACCAGCCGCGTGGGCCGGACTGCAACTGCCCGACCGCGCTTTCGGCTTCGTCCAGTTCGCGGGCGATGCGTTGGCAATGTTCGTGATACACCGAACCTGCTTCGGTCAGGCCGATCCGGCGCGTGGTCCGGTGCAGCAGGCGTGCGCCCAAGCGGGTTTCCAGTTCCTGCACCTTGCGACTGACGGTGGTCTTGGGCAGGCCGAGCGCGTTGGCGGCGGCGATGAAACTGCCTTGTTCGACCACCTTGACGAAGATCAGGGTGTCGTTGAGATCGTGGGTCATGGGAGAGTGCCTTCAGGGGTCAGGAGGATTGGACCGCTTGCGGGACGATTATTCCCCTAAATCCGGACTAATCAAGTCCTGCTTTGAGGCCTAACTTATGCGTCATCCCCTCCATGCAGGAGCACGGCCATGTGGTTGTGCGATGTTTTCGGTTTGTCCTCCTCCTCACGTAGCGCCATCGAAGGTGCGTTCGATCCAGTGATTTCGTCGGCGAGAAGCCCACGTGCCGGCGTTTCGCGTGCGTTTGCGGCATCGCCGAAGCGTCAGGCTGGCGGTGCCCCGGCCAAACGGACTGGACTGCCGGCGCGTTGGGCCAAGAGCGGAATTGTCCCGATGTCGGGAGTGAAAGTCCCATGACCGGGACGGTCCAATCCGAGACGGCTGTCATCGGTGGTGCTGGCAATGTAGGCGCCGGCATCGTCGCTGCGCTGCTCGACGCCGGCATGCCGGTGTTGGTGATTGGACGCGATGCCGCCAAGCTCGAGGCGCTGCGCGCCCAGCATGGCAACTCCCCCTTACTGGACACCTTGCAAGGCTCGGTCGCCGATGACGCTGCGGCGCAGGCACTGGCGATCGAACTGGCGCAGCGGCCACGTCCGCTGGCGGCGGTGATTGCCAGCCTGGGCAGCCCGCTCAAGGCAGGCCGCCTGCTGGACCGCCCGGTCACGGCGCTGCGCCGCCGCTTGGAGCGCGACGTGCTGCCGCATCTGGCCGCCGCGCGCCATCTGCTGCCGTTGCTGAGCGAGGCCGACGGCGGCGGCCGCTATCTGTTGCTCGGCAGCCCGCTGCGCGCCTGGGCAGCGCATGGCGATATTTCCATTGCCGCTGCGGCGACCCGCATGCTCGCCCAGGTGCTGCACGAAGAAGCCAAGCCGCTGGGCGTGCGTGTCCACCTGCTGTCGATCGAACAACCGGTGTGTACGCCGGGCCGTGCCAAGGATGCGTGTCCGGAGTGGATCCGCGCCGTGGATGTCGGTCGCGCCGCCGTGTCGTTGATCGCCGGGCCTGGCCAGCCCGGACAACCTGTCGTGACCGTCAGTCGTCGCCTGCACGCCGCTCCGTCGGCGGACCGCTTGGCCGGTCTGCATTTCCCTATCCCCACCCGAGAGATTTCCCCATGACCACGAACGCCACCCCGTTCCGTTTTCCCTTGCGTACTGTATTGACGGGCGCCGTACTCGCGGTCGTGCTGGCCGGTTGCGGCAGCAAAGCTGCCGAGACCGGTGCGCCGCCACCGCCCAGCGTCAGCGTCGCTCCGGTGTTGACCAAGGAAATCAGCCAGTGGGACGAATTCAGCGGCCGCATCGAGCCGGTGGAAAGCGTCGAGCTGCGCCCGCGCGTGTCCGGCTATATCGACAAGGTCAATTACGTCGAAGGCGCCGAAGTGAAGAAGGGCGATGTGCTCTTCAGCATCGATGACCGCAGCTACCGCGCCGAATTCGCGCGCGCCAATGCAGCGCTGGTGCGTGCCCGCACGCAGGCCAGTCTGGCCCGCAGCGAAGCGGCACGCGCGCGCAAATTGTCCGAGCAACAGGCCATTTCGACCGAGACCTGGGAGCAGCGCCGCGCCGCTGGCGACCAAGCCGATGCCGAGGTGCTGGCCGCGCAAGCTGCGGTGGACACCGCAAAGCTCAACCTGGATTGGACCCGCGTCCGCGCACCGATCGATGGCCGCGCCGGGCGTGCGATGGTCACCGCCGGCAACCTGGTCACCGCCAGCGACAGCGCCAGCGTGCTCACCACCCTGGTATCGCTGGACAAGATGTTCGTTTACTTCGATGCCGACGAAGGCACCTTCCTGCGTTATTCGCAGATGACCCGCGACGGCGAGCGTCCGGACGCGCGTGGCGGTGAATTGCCGGTGCGTATCGGTCTGGTCGGCGAGCAGGGTTTCCCGCATGCCGGGCGGGTGGATTTCCTGGATAACCAGGTCACCCGCAGCACCGGCACCATCCGCGTACGCGCGGTGCTGGACAACGCGCAGCGCCAGTTCACGCCGGGCTTGTATGCCCACGTGCAGTTGCTGGGCAGCGGCCAGTTCAAGGCCATGCTGGTCGACGAAAAGGCGGTGCTGACCGACCAGGACCGCAAGTACGTGTATGTGGTCGAGAAGGATGGCAAGGCGCAGCGACGCGATGTGGAGCTCGGTCGCACTGCCGATGGTCTGCGCATCGTGCGCAAGGGGCTGGCGGCCGGCGACCGCGTGGTGGTCGATGGCGTGCAGAAGATCTTCATGCCCGGCATGCCGGTCGATGCCAAGGCCGTGGCGATGGTGCCCACCTCGGACAAGCGCACCGCGTCGAAATAAATCGCGTCGATCACACCTGGCAAGCAGTCGCGCCCGCATGGCGACTGCGCAGCAGGTTCGACCGCTGCACTGATTCATCGCTGCATCGCACGCCCATGACCACCGGCCTTCTCATCGGGCCGGTTCAGGGCGGGGCGTGCCGCGCCGCCACCCGGCGGCAACCTCTTTCAGGACCACCCCAATGGACTTTTCCCGTTTTTTCATCGACCGGCCGATTTTTGCCGCGGTGCTGTCGATCATCATCTTTGCTGCCGGCCTGATCGCCATGCCGCTGCTGCCCATCAGCGAGTACCCCGAAGTGGTGCCGCCGAGCGTGCAGGTGCGTGCGGTGTATCCGGGCGCCAATCCCAAGGTCATCGCCGAGACCGTCGCCACGCCGCTGGAGGAAGCCATCAACGGCGTGGAAGACATGATGTACATGAAGTCGGTTGCCGGCTCCGATGGCGTGCTGGTGGTCACCGTGACCTTCAAGCCCGGCACCGATCCGGACCAGGCGCAGGTGCAGGTGCAGAACCGCGTCAGTCAAGCGCAGGCGCGTCTGCCCGAGGACGTGCGGCGCCAGGGCGTGACCACGCAGAAGCAGTCGCCTACGCTGACCATGGTCGTGCATCTGACCTCGCCCAAGGGCAAGTACAACTCGTTGTACCTAAGCAACTACGCCACCTTGAAGGTCAAGGACGAGTTGTCGCGCCTGCCGGGTGTGGGCCAGATCCAGATCTTCGGTGCGGGCGATTACGCCATGCGCATCTGGCTGGACCCGGACAAGGTCGCCGCACGCGGGCTCACCGCCAGCGACGTGGTCTCGGCGATCCGCGAGCAGAACGTGCAGGTCTCCGCCGGTCAGCTCGGTGCCGAGCCGATGCCTAACAAGAGCGATTTCCTGCTCTCGATCAATGCGCAGGGCCGCCTCACCACCGAAGAAGAGTTCGGCAACATCGTGATCCGCAGCGGCAACAGCGGCGAGATCGTGCGCCTGAGCGACGTGGCGCGTCTGGAACTGGGCGCCGGCAACTACACCTTGCGCTCGCAGCTGGACAACCAGAACGCGGTGGGCATGGGCGTGTTCCAGTCGCCCGGTGCCAACGCGATCGAATTGTCGGATGCGGTACGCGCCAAGATGGCGGAGCTGGAAAAGCAGTTCCCGCAGGACATGGCGTGGTCGGCCGCGTATGACCCGACCGTGTTCGTGCGCGATTCGATCAGCGCAGTGGTGAGCACGCTGCTGGAAGCGGTGCTGTTGGTGGTGCTGGTGGTGATCCTGTTCCTGCAGACCTGGCGCGCCTCGATCATTCCGTTGCTGGCGGTGCCGGTGTCGGTGGTCGGTACGTTTGCCGCGCTGTATCTGCTGGGGTTCTCGATCAACACGCTGAGCCTGTTCGGCCTGGTGCTGGCGATCGGCATCGTGGTCGACGACGCGATCGTGGTGGTGGAAAACGTCGAACGCAATATTGAAGAAGGCTTGAGCCCATTGGCAGCTGCGCATCAGGCGATGCGCGAAGTGTCCGGGCCGATCATCGCCATCGCACTGGTGCTGTGCGCGGTGTTCGTGCCGATGGCGTTCCTGTCGGGCGTGACCGGCCAGTTCTACAAGCAGTTCGCGGTGACCATCGCGATTTCCACGGTGATTTCGGCAGTCAACTCGCTGACCTTGTCGCCGGCGCTGGCCGCCATGCTGCTCAAGCCGCATGACGCGCCGAAGGATGGCCCGTCGCGGTTGATCGATCGTTTGTTCGGCTGGTTGTTCCGTCCGTTCAATCGCTTCTTCAACACCAGCTCCAACAAGTACCAGGGCGCGGTGTCGCGTGCGTTGGGCAAGCGCGGTGCGGTGTTCATGGTGTATCTGCTGTTGCTGGTGGCCACCGGTTTCATGTTCAAGGTGGTGCCGGGTGGCTTCATTCCGACCCAGGACAAGCTGTATCTGATCGCCGGTACCAAACTGCCGGAAGGCGCCTCGCTGGAGCGCACCAATGAAGTGATCCGTCAGATCACCCAGATCGCGCTGCAGACCGAAGGCGTGGACCACGCGATTGCGTTCCCGGGGTTGAATCCGCTGCAGTTCACCAATACGCCCAATACCGGCACGGTGTTCCTCACCCTCAAGCCGTTTAGCCAGCGCAGCCGCACGGCCGAGCAGATCAACGCGGAGATCAACGCACGCATCAGCCAGATCCAGCAGGGCTTCGCGTTTGCGTTCATGCCGCCGCCGATTCTGGGCTTGGGGCAAGGCTCGGGCTACTCGCTGTACATCCAGGACCGTGCCGGTCTGGGCTATGGCCAGTTGCAGAGTGCGGTCAATGCAATGTCCGGTGCGATCTCGCAAACGCCAGGCATGCAGTTCCCGATCGGCACCTATCAGGCCAACGTGCCGCAGCTCGATGCCAAGGTCGATCGCGACAAGGCCAAGGCGCAGGGCGTGCCGCTGACCAATCTGTTCGACACGCTGCAGACCTATCTGGGTTCGTCCTACATCAACGACTTCAATCGCTTCGGTCGCACCTATCAGGTGATCGCCCAGGCCGATGGACAGTTCCGCGACAGCGTCGAAGACATCGCCAACCTGCGCACCCGCAACGATCGTGGGCAGATGGTGCCGATCGGCAGCATGGTCACGCTGGGCCAGACCTACGGCCCGGACCCGGTGATCCGCTACAACGGCTATCCGGCCGCCGATCTGATCGGTGAAGCGGACCCGCGCGTGCTCTCCTCCACACAGGCGATGCAGACGCTGGCCGGCATGGCGCCGAAGGTGTTGCCCAACGGCATGAACATCGAATGGACCGATCTGAGCTATCAGCAGTCGATTCAAGGCAACTCGGCGTTGATCGTGTTCCCGATGGCGGTGTTGCTGGCGTTCCTGGTACTGGCCGCGCTGTACGAGAGCTGGACGCTGCCGTTGGCAGTGATCCTGATCGTGCCGATGACCTTGTTGTCTGCGCTTTTCGGCGTGTGGCTCACCGGTGGCGACAACAACGTGTTCGTGCAGGTGGGGTTGGTGGTGCTGATGGGCCTGGCGTGCAAGAACGCGATCCTGATCGTGGAGTTTGCCCGCGAACTCGAGATGCACGGCAAGGGTATCGTCGAAGCGGCGCTGGAAGCCTGCCGCCTGCGTCTGCGCCCGATCGTGATGACCTCCATCGCCTTCATCGCCGGCACTGTGCCGCTGGTGTTCGGCCATGGCGCCGGCGCAGAAGTGCGCTCGGTCACCGGCATCACCGTGTTCGCCGGCATGCTCGGTGTGACCTTGTTCGGCCTGTTCCTGACCCCGGTGTTCTACGTGGCCCTGCGCAAGTGGGTGACCCGTGGCGAACAACCCGCCGCACCGGCTGCCGTCTCGCATGATCCCGTCAAGGCGTAAGCGCCGCGGTGCATTCCTTACATTCGAAGGATTTTGAAATGAGCAACAGCAAAATTGCACTGGTCACCGGTGCCACCCGCGGCATCGGTCTGGAAACCGTTCGGCAATTGGCCCAGGCCGGCGTGCACACGCTGCTGGCCGGCCGCAAGCGCGACGATGCCGTCGCTGCCGCCCTCAAGCTGCAGGCCGAAGGCCTGCCGGTGGAAGCCATCCAGCTCGACGTCAACGACGACATCAGCATCGCTGCAGCAGTCGGCACGGTGGAGCAGCGTCACGGGCACCTGGACATCCTGATCAACAACGCCGGCATCATGATCGACGACATGCAGCGCACGCCGTCGCAGCAGAGCCTGGAGGTGTGGAAGCGCACCTTCGACACCAATGTGTTTGCGGTGGTTGCGGTGACCAAGGCGTTTTTGCCACTGCTGCGGCGCTCGCTGGCCGGGCGCATCGTCAACGTGTCGAGCCTGCTCGGCTCGTTGACCTTGCACAGCCAAGCGGGCTCGCCGATCTATGACAGCAAATTCCCGGCCTACGACGCATCCAAGAGCGCGGTGAACAGCTGGACCGTGCATCTGGCCCATGAGCTGCGCGACACCGCCATCAAGGTCAACAGCGTGCATCCGGGCTACGTCAAAACCGATATGAACGCTGGTCACGGCGAAATCGAAGTGGAGCAGGGCGCGCACAGTAGCGTGCAGATGGCGCTACTCGACGCGCACGGCGCCACCGGCAGCTTTACGTATTTGGGAGACGTGTTGCCATGGTAAGGACCTTCTTGAGCGTGGCATTGGCCGCGCTGGTGCTCAGCGGTTGCGCGGTCGGTCCGGATTACCGGCCCGATCCGCCCGCCGCGGTCACGCTGCAGGGTGCGCAGGACCCGGCTTATAGCGCGCAGTCGCCGGTCGGCAACTGGTGGTCGCAGTTCGACGACCCGGTGCTGGAGCAACTGGTGCGCGATGGCCTATTCGCCAACCACGATCTGCGCATCGCCGTCTCGCGCGTCAAGCAGGCGCGTGCGGTGTTCGTCGAACGTCGCCTGGACCAGGCCCCGCATATCACTGCGCAGGGCAGCTTCGACCGGCGCGAACAACAGCAGGTGATCGCCGGCAATCAGCGCTTCCTCACCGAACAGACCACCCTGGGTCTGGATGCGGCCTGGGAACTGGATCTGTTCGGCCGTCAGCGGCGCGCATCGGAAGCGGCACGTGCCGATCTGGAAGCCGAGCAGGCCGGCCTGCTCGACGTGCAGGTCACGGTTGCCGCCGAAATTGCCCGCAACTATTTCGAGTTGCGCGGCACGCAGAAGCAGCTGGATGTTTCCAAGCGCACGCTCACCAACCTGCACGACACCCAGAAACTGACGCAGACGCGTTGGGACCTGGGTGCCGGCAGCGAGCTGGAAGTGCAGAGCAGCCTGGCGCGGCTGAAGGCGATCGAGGCGGATATTCCATTGCTGGAAACCGCCGAGGCGCAATACCGCCATCGTCTGGCCGTGTTGCTCGGTCAGACCCCGGACGCGCTGGACGCCACCCTGGTGCCACGCACCACGCCCGCGTTCGCCCGTGCGTTGCCGCTGGGCGATACCGCCGGGCTGCTGCGTCAGCGCCCGGATGTGCGTAGCGCCGAGCGTCGCCTGGCGGCGGCCACCGCGCAGGTCGGTGTTGCCACCGCCGATCTGTTCCCGCGCATCAGCGTGAGCGGCTTTGTCGGCTTCCTGTCCGGCGATGCGGCCAGGCTGACCGAGGGCAGCGGCAAGGCCTGGTCGATCACCCCGTCGATCAGTTGGGCGGCATTCGACTTCGGCACCGTGCGTGCACGCTTGCGTGCCAGCAAGGCGCAGGCCGAAGGCGCGTTGGCGCAATACCAGCAAGCCGTGCTGTTGGCGCTGGAAGATACAGAGAACGCACTGATCGGCTACGGCCGCCAGCAGGCACGTCTGGCGATCGTGGTGGAGCAGGCCAATGCCGCACGGCGTGCCGAACAGCTGGCGCAGATCCGCTACCGCGAGGGCTCGGAAGACTTCCTCACGCTGCTGGATGCACAACGCACCCAGCTGGCCGCCGACGATGCATTGGCGCAGGCCGAGGCCGCAGTGAATGTCGGTGTGGTCGGCGTGTACAAGGCGCTGGGCGGTTGGAAGCAGGGCGAAGCGCCTGCTGCACCGGTCGCTGTGATCAATCGTTGAAGCAAGCATGCGGGGCGGCCGAAGTGTCGCCCCGCAGATGCTGGATCAGTCGGCAACCCGCACGCTGTCGCGGCCGCCGTTCTTGGCCAGATACAGCGCGGCATCGGCGCGCGAAAACCAGTCCTGCCAATGCGTTTCGCCATCGTGGCGGGCCGCACCCAGCGATACCGTGATCCGTCCACCCGGACCACGCAATCCATTGCGGATCACCTTGCGCAAGCGTTCGGTCGCCGCTTCCAGTTCCTGCAGCGAGCCAGCGCGCAACAACACCACGAATTCTTCGCCACCGAAGCGGAACACCTGATGCGGATCGCGCACCTCGAAACGCAGGATGGTGGCCAGATCCGACAGCGCGGCATCGCCTGCGGCATGCCCGTACAGGTCGTTGACCTCCTTGAAATGATCCAGATCCAGGATGATCAGGCTGTTGAGCCGATCCTGCGGTTGCCGCTGATCGATCTGGTGGGTGAGCGCGCGTTCGAGCATGCGTCGATTGGGCAAGCCGGTCAGCGCATCCAGCGAGGCCAGCTCTTCCAGATGCACGCGGTCGTCCTGCATGCGCAGCGAAAACGCATAGCCCACGGTCAGCGTCACCAGCGTCACCACGATCGTCGACACGCCCTGACCGGGGCTGACGATCAAGCCGGGCAACAACAACAAGGCTGCCAATAGCGGCAGGCTCAGCAACACCGCACGTTGCGGACCGCAGAGAAAATAATTGGTCGCCAACACCGGAAACAGCCAGGGCAGGGCGCCATCGCCGCCGGTCCAGCACGCCACCAGACAGCCGCTCACATTGATCGAGGCCAGCCACACCCCACCCACACCGGTGCGGTCGGCACTGCGCATCTGCCAGCCGCGCCATACCGCACCCACACCGAGCAATGCGGTGATCAGGCAGGCGACGACCTGACCGGTCATGGCCAGGTAAACCGCATAGAGGCAAAGCAACAGCGCGGTGATTGGCCCAAGCATCTTGACGATGCCGAGGCGGAAATCCCGCCGCAGGTGGAGGATCACAGGGAAGGTTCTATAGGAGTCGGCATCATTATCGGCTGCGCCCTGCGAAAGTTGAGCGTGCAGTGCCGCTGCATCGGGTAAGAAAATGAAGCGTTGCGGTGCAAGGCTTCGCACCTTATTGACGGCGATGCCGTAACCGTATCGTCTTTACCGTTGGAGTCTGCCATGCCTACCCGCGAAGAACTCGACACGCGCCTGGATGCGTTGCAAGACGAACTGCCGCAGCTAGCGGTTGATGAAGAGGCGGATTTCGACTATCTGGATTTCCAGGCACGCGCCGAAGCCTTGCTGCGCAGCGTCGCGCTCGAAGATGCCGCCTATGTGCGGACCCGCGTCGATGGCATGCTGGCCGGTGCCGGGCTGATCCCAACCGATGAGGAAGGGCCTGCCTGTGAGTGATGCAGTGTTGCGGTGGGGCAGCGTGCCGCTGGCGGATCGCTGACGCTCAGGCGCGCTGCCGACCGACACCCGTCAGCGCCGCGCCTTGGAAGCGTACGTGCGCAACGCCAGCTGGCATGCGCCGACACTCCCTAGGCTTACGTCTAGATCCCGTCAGCAGGCGTTCCCGCATTGATCACCTGATTACGTCCAGCCTGTTTGGCGCGATACAGCGCTTCGTCGGCCCGGCGCAGCAGCTGCGCGGCATTGCCGGCGTGTTCGGGGAAGCTTGCCGCACCGAACGATGCGGTGACCTTGGGCAGCGACACGCCATCGGACATCACCTGCAGCGCCTCGATGCCCGCGCGCAGTTTTTCGGCCATCCTGCTGGCGGTGGACAGATCCACTTCCGGCAGGATGATGGTCAATTCTTCGCCACCGTAGCGGCAGCAGATGTCTTCTCCGCGCATCTGCGTCAACAGGAACTCGCCGATCGCCGCCAGCACGCGATCGCCGCCGCCGTGCCCATGCAGATCGTTGAACTGTTTGAAGTGGTCCACGTCCAGCATCAACACCGACAACGGCAGCGTGCGACGCGTGCAGCGCGCCAGTTCGTGGTTGAGTGCTTCTTCCAGATAGCGGCGGTTGTACAGGCCGGTCAGCGGGTCGCGGATGGATTGCTGACGCAGCGTCTCGCGTAAACGCAGGTTGTGCAGCGCCAGCGACAGTTGTTCGGCGGCTGCCTCGGCCACGGTCAACGAGGTCAGCTCGCGCGGGTCGTCGCTGCGCAGCGCCAGCATTCCCAGCTGCGTGCCCTGCGCCGACAACGGAATGCACACCGTGCTCGCATGCGCCGGAAGATTGGCGCCGGCGTGTTGGCAGACCATGCCCTGACTGATGTCTTCCACCACATGGGTGCGATCGCGGCGCAGCGCCCAACAGTCGTGCGGCGCAATGCTGGCGCTGTCGTCATCGGCCATCGTGCCCCAGGCCACGACCTGCTCGGCGCGATCGCGCGAGGCGCGCAGCAGATAGACCGCGCCAGAGGCACCCGGGATCAACGGTGCGATCGTCCGCGCAGTGATTTCCAGTGCTTCTTCGGCATCGCGACAGTTCTGCAGCAGCCCCGAATAGCGCGACAGCGCTTCCAGCCCGGCAGAGGTGCGTTCGAGCGTGGCGAACGACTCCACCAGCCGCTCGCTGGTGCTGCTGGCCTCGTCTTCGGCACGGATGCGCCGTTCCAGCTCGCGCGACAGCAAGCGGTAGGCCAGCAGCATCACCAGCAGCCCGCTGATGATGCCGATCACCGTGACGCGCAGCACCCATTGCGCGCTGGTCTGATTGGCGTCGGTGCGCGTCACCAGCTGGCGGCGTTCCAGCTCGGCCATGGTCTGTACCTGGCGACGGAGCGTGGAGGAGGTTTGAAACACCCCGCGCGCAATCGATGCACGTGCACCATCCAGGCCGTTTGCGCGGTAGCTGTGCAGCAAGTCGTTGATCTGCACCAGGCGCGTGTCCATCAACCGTCGCAGCACCACAACATTGCGCTCCTGCGCCGCGTTGTCCTGTACCAGCGCTTCCAGACGCACGATGCGCTCGGGCAGGCGCCCGATCGCATCGGCGTACACGCCCAGAAACGCCTCGTTATCGGTCAGCACATAGCCGCGCACCGACGATTCCGCCGACAACATGCCGGCCTGGATTTCATCGATGCTGGCGATTACTTCCTGCGTATGCGTCACCCACCCGGCATCGGAGAGCGAGCGCTGCGTGGTGAGATACCCGCCCACGCCGATCAGCACGAAGATCACCCCACCGAGCAGTAAAGCCCCGGCGGCATGGCGTTTTGCTTTTTTGGTCAACACCGTGTTCCCCAACACTGTTTGTCTGGTAGAGGTCGATGCAAGGCGCGTGCCTACGCTTCACCTCGTTTGGCCGTTCGTTCAGAAGACCGCTGCAGACAGTGGGGCAGGTGCCGAGAACGGTGCGTGGACAGCGTGCAGCGGGTGACCGCCACAAACACGCATTGATCACGCGCCGGATGCTGCCGATCAGGTGTGGCGACGCCCGGCGCTGCATCTTTGGCACTGGTACCGCTGCGCTGTGATGCACACCGGGCACGCCTGCCAGCATTCATCAGGCTGGCACGAGGTTTGCTTCCGCTGCATTACGACACTGGGGTGTCTCCAAAGGAACGTGACATGGAAGAGCCCAACAAGAGCGCCCTGGTGCTGCTGCAGCACGAAGCCACCGAATTGCTCGTGCTATTCGACCGACTGCGCGGCGACGCCTTGCTCGCAGAGCCGAACACGCCACAGGTCGCGCTCGCATCGACCAGGCCGGCCGAGCAGGCAAGCCACGTCACTATCTGACGCAATACGCAGCGTGGACAGCCGCGCTGCATCGGCTGGGCGATTGGTCGATCCCACGATTGTGCATTGCCCATGAAAAAGGCCGGAAACCCTCAGCTGCAAGGATTCCCGGCCTTAGTCGGTCGTCTTAGGACCGTTGTTTGGTGGAGGTGGGCGGAATCGAACCGCCGTCCGGAAGCACTCCATCCCCAGCACTACATGCTTAGCCCTCCGTTAGATCTCATTTCCAGGCAGCACGGTTGGCAAAGCGCACCTGGAAACCAGCCTGCTTTATCTAACCGGTAGCTGACAGGCAGCCACTACCGATGGTTCCGTGATAATGACCCTACATCTACGAGCACGGGCACAAGTAGGTTCGGGGGTTCGCCTTAGGCGGCTGTAGAACTAAAACTAAAGCCAGTTAAGCGGCGATAGCGTAGTCCGAACCGTAGTTGTCATCGTTGGCAACTAAAAGTTTGCTGCTGGATTAACGAGGAAAGCTGCCCCCTCGGCATGCGCCAAGCGACTTCGCGACCCCCGTCGAAACCAGTGCACCCCCGGGGAAAGCATCAAAACGCTGACCTGCCCAGTGTAGGGATCGGCGCGCCCTGTCACAAGTGGTGAGATACGCAGCGCTTACAGTGGCTTCAGTCCTGTACCGGACCGAACAATCTGCAAACGAAGGAGCGAAGCGATGGCGACCAGCAAGCCCCCACGTCCACGACCGGCGCGTGCAGCGCCTCGCAAGACCGCGACCAATGCCGGTAAACCCGCGCGCAAACGTGCCGCGCGCGTTGCGCAGCCGCAGGTCACTGCCAAGAGTCGCGTGCAGGGCAAGGCGCGCACGGTGATCTACATCCATGGCATCGGCAACAAGCCGCCGGCCGAGGTGTTGCGTTGCCAATGGGACAAGGCCTTGTTCGGGCGGCCGATGGGTGAGCGCACGCGCCTGGCGTACTGGGTCAATCGCGAGCGCTATCCGGTTGCCGAGCCGGGCAATTGCGATGCGCGCGATGTCGGTCCTGCGCTCAATCAGAGTGTGCAACGCGCCTTGAGTACGCTTGGATTGGTGCCGGGCGAGCAGGATCTGCATCTGCTCGCCGATGCTTTGGCGCAGAGCGAGCAGGAACGCAGCGATCTGCATCGCTTGCTGGACGAGCTGGACACGGCGTCCGCCACGCCTATCGTTGGTGACGTACAGGCGAAAGGCCCGATCGATGCGATCAACCGCGTACTGCTGCGCTTGATCTCTGCCGCGCTGCTGCAGGACGTGCACGATCTGTTCTTCGTGCCCGAGCGTGCGGCGTTGATGCGCGAAAGCCTGGCGCAGCGCTTGCGCTCGGGCGGCGGGCCGTTCGTGGTGGTCGCGCACAGCCAGGGCTCGATGATCGCCTTCGATGTGCTGCGCCAATTGCAGGCCGCCGAGTGCGAGGTCAGTTTGTTCCTGACCCTGGGCTCGCCGCTCGGCTTGCCGCAAGTGCGCAGCATGTTCAAACGCTGGACCGGCGCGCGCAAGCTGCCGTTTCCCGAATGCGTGCGGCGCTGGATCAACGTGGCCGAAACCCGCGACCCGATCGCGCTGGATCCGGATCTCACTGACGACATCGCCAATGCCAAGGGGCGTTTCGAAAACCTCTCTGGTGCACGCTTGAATCCGGATTGGCAGCACAACCCGCATTCGGGCTCGGGCTATCTCTCGATTCCGCAGGTGCGTGCGGCAGTGCGCGAAGCCGTCGGCGTGGGCTTCGATCAGCCGGTATCCAACGCGGTGCTGATCAAGGACCTCAGCGAGCAGCTGGAAGCGCATGGGTCCGAGCATCGGCACGAGGTGTTGATCGAACTGGATCGTCGCCTGCTCGGCAACGATCCAGCCGCCACGCGTGCGCTGCTGCTGGCGCAACTGCGCCAGACCGCTGCGCATAGCACTGGCTTGAGCGGCGAGGCGTTGGATGAGGCCATCGAACTGGAAGACGGCTTGCAACGTTTCGTCTCGGCGCGGCTGACGCGCTTCGAGATCGAATCGTTGCAGGACCGCTACCGCGCACTCGGATTCCGGCGTGTGTGGCGCGATGCCGGCAAGCGCGCGCTGATCAACGTGTCCGGTAACGTCTTGCATGCCGATGCGGCGCGTACGGCGTATCGCGCGCGCGGGCAGCAGATCGGTTGGGCGGTGCTGGATACCGGTATCGCGGCCAGTCATCCGCATTTCTTCGCGAAGGGAGAGCGCGATAGCGTGGTGGCGCAATGGGATTGCACGCGGCGTGGCGCGCCTAGACGACTGACGCGCGCAGATGGCGATGCCTTCGCCAGGCTTGATCGGCATGGGCACGGGACGCATATCGCCGGCATCATCGCCGGCCAATCCAGCGCAACGATCGCGGACGCGGCGGGCAATCCCGGTAGACCACAGGAATTTGCCGGCATGGCGCCGGATACCCAGTTATACGGCTTCAAAGTGCTCGATGATGCCGGAAACGGTCGCGATTCGTGGATGATCAAGGCGGCGCAGCAAGTGGCCGCGATCAACGAGCGCGCCGGCGAGTTGGTCATCCACGGGGTCAATCTGAGCCTGGGCGGTTACTTCGATCCGGAGAGCTACGGCTGCGGTTTTACGCCGTTGTGCAACGAGTTGCGCCGGCTATGGCGGCAGGGCGTGCTGGTCGTGGTTGCGGCAGGCAATGAAGGCCTGGCTTGGTTGATGCGCAACGATGGCGATGCGTATCCGGCCAACATGGATCTGTCGATCAGCGACCCGGGCAATCTGGAAGACGCCATTGTGGTCGGCTCGGTGCACAAGAGCAGCCCGCATAACTACGGCGTGTCGTATTTCTCGTCGCGCGGGCCGACCGCCGATGGCCGCGGCAAACCCGATGTGGTCGCGCCGGGCGAAAAAATCCTGTCGGCCTATTACGACTTCGACCCGAACGATGCGGCCAGCCTGATGGTGGAGATGAGCGGTACCAGCATGGCCGCACCGCACGTCTCCGGCGTACTGGCCGGATTTCTTTCCGCACGCCGCGAATTCATCGGCTTCCCGGATCGGGTCAAGCAACTCCTGCTGGAGACCAGCACCGACCTGCAACGCGATCGCTATGTGCAGGGCAGGGGGGTGCCGAATCTGATGCGGATGCTTGGAGCGACGTGAGGAATCGGGAGTGGGGAATCGTAAAAGCGCGATGCTTCTCGATGATCCGGCAATGCCCGCGGCGTGAACTAACGTGAGGTCAACGCAGCAAGCCTACCCAGCTCTTGCGATTCCCGATTCCCGATTCACGCATCGCGGTTATGCCGCCGCATCACGCGTTGCTTGTCGCGCTGCCAGTCGCGGTCCTTGGCGGCGTCGCGCTTGTCGTGATTCTGCTTGCCCTTGGCCAGCGCGATTTCCAGCTTGACCTTGTTGTTGCTCCAGTACAGCGCAGTGGGCACCAGGGTGTAGCCGTCGCGCTCGACGCTGCTCAGCACCTTGTCGATCTCGTTCCGGTGCAGCAGCAGCTTGCGGTCGCGGCGTTCTACCGGCACGGTGTGGCTGGAGGCCTGGATCAGCGGCGTGATCTGCGCGCCGATCAGGAAAATCTCGCCGGAGCGCACATACGCGTAGCCATCGATGATGTTGGCGCGGCCGGCGCGAATCGCCTTGACCTCCCAGCCCTGCAAGGCCAGGCCGGCTTCGTAGCGGTCCTCGAGGTGATATTCGTGGCGCGCACGCTTGTTCAACGCGATGGTTTTCGTGGCCGTCGCGCCGTTTGCTTTATCCTTGGCTGGTTTCTTGCTCATGCCGCTATTGTCGCCGATTCGGTGTCTTCAAACGATCTTCTGTCTTTCACAAGTTAGAGAATGCCTACCATCCGTCGCAGCGCACTGGTCGAACACAGCGCCACCCGCATGTTCGATCTGGTCAATGATGTCGCCGCCTATCCGCGCCGCTTCGGCTGGTGCGATGCCGCGCATGTGCTCGAACAGGACCAGGCGCATATCGTGGCGCGTCTGGATCTGGGGCTTGGGTCGTTCCGCACCTGGTTCACCACCGACAATATTCTCGAGCGCCCGGAACGCATCGTCATGCATCTGCGCGACGGCCCGTTCAAGCGCCTGGAAGGGCTGTGGGAATTCCAGTCGCTGGGCGAGAACGCCTGCAAGGTCAGCCTGACGCTGGAGGTGGAAACCAGCTCGCGGCTATTGGGCCCGGCACTGGCGCTGGGCTTTCAGGGCTTGGCCGACCGCATGGTCAACGACTTCGTGCGGGTCGCCGATCGCGGCGACGTGTAGGCCATGCAGGTCGAAGTGGTGCTGGCCTGGTCGGAGCGTTACAACGCGGTACTGCTGGAGTTGCCCGAAGGCGCCACAGTGGCCGAGGCGGTTGCCGCATCCGGTCTGAGCTCGGATCCGCCGCCCATAGCGCAGGCGATTCATGGGCTGATCGCGCGACCGGATCAGGTGCTGCGCGATGGCGACCGGGTCGAATTGCTCAGGCCGCTGTTGCTGGATCCGAAAGAGGCGCGGCGTCGCCGTGCCGGGCCAAGCAAAAAGGCCGGTCCAAACACCTAGTTGTTTGCCAACGCTGCGACGCACCTGCGCGTCGCGGCAAAGCGACCTCTTCCTGTGACTGTCCTGAAAAGCCGAACGTATTGGTTGGTTCGGACAAGCGCCTGTGGACACCAGGCAGCCGACAAAAGACGCGCAGTACCGGTGTCAGGACCCGCGCTGTGGTCCTTGATCGAACACGTCTTTGCCTATCAGCCAAAACTGAAAACGCATCCGTTCGAAGGGATGCGTACTCTGGTCCTGCCAACACTCAGGCGATCGCAAGATCGCCGAGCATCTGTATCAACGGCCGCGCTGCTTCTTCTTGTCGCGGGCCAGATTGCGACCGAACTGCTTGGGCGCCGATTTGGCGAGCTGCTCGTCCTGTGCCGGGAAATAATCGCCTTCCCAGCGAGTGACCTGCTCGTTTTCGAAGAACACGGTGAAGTTCTTGACCTCGGTGTGCGCCAGACGGTCCACGCGCTGGGTAGAGGTGTAGTCCCAACGCTGTGCATGGAACGGGTCGGGGATCGAGGGGGTGCCCAGCAACGCGCTGACCTGCTGCTTGCTCTGGCCGACCTGCAGTTGCTCCACGGCGTTCTGTTTGATCAGATTGCCTTGGTAGATCGGCTGCTTGTAGATGATGCCGCAGCCAGCGGTGGAAAGAGCAACGGCGGCGACCAGCAGGAGATTACGCATCGGGGATTAAGTGCTGAGGAAATCACGCCGATGATACACTCCCGCCGGTCGCCGCGACCCGTTTGAAGGCAGCTGGCGCTAAATCGCCAATGAACGGAGAACATATGGAAACCCACGACCTGCGCAAAGTCGGGCTCAAGGTGACCCATCCGCGGATGCGGATACTGGAATTGCTCGAACAAAAGAGCAACCAGCACCACCTCAGCGCAGAAGACATCTATCGCCAGCTGCTCGACCATGGCGACGAAATCGGTCTGGCCACGGTGTATCGGGTGCTGACCCAGTTCGAGGCCGCCGGCCTAGTGCTGAAGCACAATTTCGAAGGCGGCCAGGCAGTCTATGAGCTGGATCGCGGTGGCCACCACGACCATATGGTCGATGTGGATACCGGTCACGTGATCGAGTTCGAAAGCGAAGAAATCGAGGCGCTGCAGCGTCAGATTGCCGCCCAGCACGGCTACGAGCTGGAAGAGCACTCGCTGGTGCTGTACGTGCGCAAGAAGCGTCCGCGCTGACGCTGGGTTGCAGCCACGGTGACAACGACACGGCGGCTTCGGCCGCCTTGTTCGTTTGGAGACCGGAGCCGCGGCGACAACACCGAAGCGGCTCGCCCCGCAGACAGGCCGATTACGCGCTCTGCAGCAACTTGCGTGCGGCCGCGCGGGCCTCTTTGCTGACTTCCACACCGCCCAGCATTCGCGCCAGCTCTTCCTGGCGGGCCTGCGGGCCGAGCAGTTCGACCGCACTCTGGGTCATGCCGTCCACCGGTGCCTTGCTGACCCGGTAATGGGCGTGGCCCTTGGCGGCGACCTGCGGCAAATGGGTGACGCACAGCACCTGGCGCTCTTCGCCCAGGGCGCGCAGCTTCTGCCCGACGATGTCGGCTACGGCGCCGCCGATACCGGAATCGACCTCGTCGAAGACCATGGTCGGCACGCTGTCCAGCCCGAGTGCGGCGACCTCGATCGCCAGCGAGATCCGCGACAGCTCGCCGCCGGAGGCGACCTTGCGCAAGGCGCGCGGCGGTTGCCCGGCGTTGGCGGCGACCAGGAATTCCACCCGCTCGGCGCCGTTCGGATCCGGGCGCAGGGTGTCCTGCGGCTGCAACTGGATCAGGAACTGCCCGCCGCCCATGCCCAGCTCGCCGATCAGCGTGGTGGTGGCGGCCGACAAGGAGTGGGCTGCGGTGGTGCGGCTGGCGCTGAGGGTGGCGGCCGCGCCGCGCCAGGTGCCGGTTGCGGTTTCGATGTGCTTGTCCAGCTGCTGCAGGCGTTCGTCGGCGCCGCGCAGGCTTTCCACTTCCAGGCTCATGCGGTCGCGGTGTGCGGCCAGTTCGTCCGGGGCGACGCGGTGCTTGCGGGCCAGGTCGTGCAGCCGGCCGAGCCGGCGTTCCATCGCTTCGAACTGGGTCGGGTCGGCGTCCAGGTCGTCGCGTACGCGGTCGAGCAGGGCCAGCGCTTCATCGATCTGGATCGCGGCGCTGTCCAGCAGTGCGTCCACTTCGCCCAGGCGCGGTTCGTGTTCGGCGACGCGGGCCAGGTCGTGGCGGCTGCCCTGCAGCAGGCCCAGCGCCGATGCGCCATCGTCGCCGTTCAGTTGCTGGACGATGCTTTCGCAGGCGCCGATCAGCGCGGTGGCATGCGCCTGGCGGCGGTGGTTGACGTCCAGTGCGGCGATTGCGGCCGGGTCCAGGTCTTCGCGTTCGAGTTCGCCGAGCTGGTGTTCGAGAAATCCGATGCGGTCGGAGACATCGCCCTGCGCCGACAGCGCATCGCGCTCGTCCAGCAGCGCCTGCCAGTGCCGGCTGGCCTGGCGCACCTGTTCGCGCTGCGCGCTGTTGCGTGCGTAGGCATCGAGCAGGGTGAGCTGGCTGTGGCGGGCCATCAGGGCCTGGTGTTCGTGCTGGCCATGGATTTCCACCAGCCTTGATGCCAGCTCGGCCAACTGCGAGGAGGTGACCGGGCGGCCGTTGATCCAGGCGCGCGAGCCGCCATCGGCGCGGATGATGCGGCGCAGTTGGCATTGCGCGTCGTCGTCCAGCTCGTTGTCGGCCAGCCAGGTCAGGCCCGGATGTTCGCCGGGCAGCTGGAATTCGGCCGACAGCTCGGCGCGGTCGGCACCGTGGCGGACCACGCCGCTGTCGGCGCGCAGGCCGGACAGAAAGCCCAGCGCGTCCACCATCAGCGACTTGCCGGCGCCGGTTTCGCCGGAGACCACGGTCATGCCCGGCCCGAATTCCAGTTCGGTGGCGCGGACGACGGCAAAATCCTTGATGGAGAGGTGTCTGAGCATGGGATCGAGTGTGAACGCTTTGGGCAAGCTTAGGGTGGGAGGGGCGGCAAGGGAATGAGACGCTTGCCAATCAGGGGGCCAGAGATTATCTATGCCCAGTCTCACCGGATGATCCCATGCGCGCGTCACAGTCCCCAACGCTCGACCCCCGCGCACGCCAGTTGCTACGGACGCTGATTGCCCGCTACATCCGCGACGGCGAGCCGGTCGGCTCCAAGACGCTGGCCCAGCATGCGGGGCTGGATGTCAGCCCGGCCACCATCCGCAATATTCTGGCCGACCTGGAAGATGGGGGGTTGCTCAGTTCCCCGCACACCTCGGCCGGGCGCATTCCCACCGCGCACGGCTACCGCGTGTTCGTCGACAGCCTGGTGCAGATGCAGCCGCCGGGCGAGGAAGAAGTGCGCCGCCTGCGTGCCGAGCTGGCCAGCGGCAATGGCACCCAATCGTTGCTGGGTAGCGCCTCGCAGATGCTGTCGGCGATGAGCCATTTCGTCGGCGTGGTCAGCGCGCCGCGGCGCGAGCAGTTTGCCTTCCGGCATATCGACTTTGTGCCGCTGGATGCGCGGCGAGTGCTGGCGATCCTGGTGTTTGCCGACAACGAGGTGCAGAACCGGGTGATCGAGCCGCGCCGGGCCTACGAGCCGGCCGAGCTGGAACGGGTGGCCAATTACCTCAATGCGCAGTTCGCCGGCCGCGCGTTGTCGGATATCCGCGCCAGCCTGCTGCGCGAGTTGCGCCTGGCCAAGAACGAGATGGAGCAGCTGCTGGCGCACAGCGTGGACCTGGCCAGCGAGGCGCTGGTGCCGGCCGAGGCCGACGACATGGTGATGGCCGGGCAGACTCGGCTGATGGGCGTGCAGGATCTGTCGGACCTGGATCGCCTGCGCGAGCTGTTCGAGGCCTTCGCCAGCAAGCGCGAGATCCTGCAGCTGCTCGAACGCACCATCCAGGCGCCGGGGGTGCGCATCTTCATCGGCGAGGAAACCGGCATGGTGTCGCTGGAAGACGTCTCGCTGGTCACTGCGCCGTATGCCGCCAATGGCCAGGTGCTGGGCGTGCTGGGGGTGATCGGGCCCAAACGCATGGCCTACGACCGGCTGATTCCGCTGGTGCAGACCGCAGCCCAGGTGCTGGGCGCGGCGATGGAACCGCCCGCAACGCGATAACCGACGTCGATCGGTGCGATCGTTTTGCTTGAAACGCGCGCGCGCGCCCACATACGGGGTGACGTTGGGGCGGGCGTTCCGCTTGCCCGGGAACTGCACATGAACCAAGACCACTCCGAATTCGACTCTGAAGACCTGTCCCAGAACCCACCCGAGACCGATCCGCTCAAGGCCGAGATCGAATCGCTGCGCAGCGAGATCGCGCTGGTCAAGGCCGATGCCCTGCGCGAGCGCGCCGACCTGGAAAACCAGCGCAAGCGCATCGCCCGCGATGTCGACAACGCGCGCAAGTTCGCCAACGACAAGCTGCTGGGCGAGCTGTTGCCGGTGTTCGACAGCCTGGATGCGGGCCTGACCGCCGCCGGCAGCCAACCCAGCCCGCTGCGCGATGGCCTGGACATGACCTACAAGCAGCTGCTCAAGGTGGCTGCCGACAATGGTTTGACCCTGCTCGATCCGGTCGGCCAGCCGTTCAACCCGGACCAGCACCAGGCGATCAGCCAGGGCGAGGCCGAGGGCATCGCACCGGGCCACGTGGTGCAGGTGTTCCAGAAGGGCTACCTGCTCAACGAGCGTCTGCTGCGCCCGGCCCTGGTGGTCGTGGCCAAACACGACTGAACACTGGCGCCCGGCTGAACTGCCAGGCGCTCGCACAGAACGTAGATTCGCGCAGATGGCTTGAACACCTGCGCACCACCCCCACATCTCAGCCAGACCCGGCGTCGCCGGACACAGCTATAGAACCATCAGGAGCGTATCCATGGGCAAGATCATTGGTATTGACCTCGGCACCACGAACTCGTGCGTGTCGATCATGGACGGCGGCAAGGCCCGCGTCATCGAAAATTCCGAGGGCGATCGCACCACGCCGTCGATCGTCGCCTACACCAAGGACGGCGAAGTGCTGGTCGGCGCCTCGGCCAAGCGCCAGGCGGTGACCAACCCGAAGAACACGTTCTACGCGGTGAAGCGCCTGATCGGCCGCAAGTTCACCGACGCCGAAGTGCAGAAGGACATCTCGCACGTGCCGTACGGCATCCTCGCCCACGACAACGGCGATGCCTGGGTGCAGACCAGCGATGCCAAGCGCATGGCGCCGCAGGAAATCTCCGCGCGCGTGCTGGAAAAGATGAAGAAGACCGCCGAGGACTTCCTGGGCGAGAAGGTCACCGAGGCCGTGATCACGGTGCCGGCTTACTTCAACGACAGCCAGCGCCAGGCCACCAAGGACGCCGGCCGCATCGCCGGTCTGGACGTCAAGCGCATCATCAACGAGCCGACCGCCGCAGCCCTGGCCTATGGCCTGGACAAGAACGGCGGCGACCGCAAGATCGCCGTGTACGACCTGGGCGGCGGCACCTTCGACGTGTCGATCATCGAAATCGCTGAAGTCGATGGCGAGAAGCAGTTCGAAGTGCTGGCCACCAACGGCGACACCTTCCTCGGCGGCGAAGACTTCGACAACCGCGTCATCGAGTATCTGGTCGACGAATTCAACAAGGATCAGGGCATCGATCTGCGTAAGGATCCGTTGGCGCTGCAGCGCCTGAAAGATGCCGCAGAGCGCGCCAAGATCGAGCTGTCGACCAGCCAGCAGACCGAAGTGAACCTGCCGTACGTCACCGCCGATGCCTCGGGCCCGAAGCACCTCAACATCAAGTTGACCCGTGCCAAGCTCGAAGCGCTGGTGGAAGACCTGGTCAAGAAATCGATCGAGCCGTGCCGCACCGCGTTGAACGACGCCGGGCTGCGCGCCAGCGACGTCAACGAAGTGATCCTGGTCGGCGGTCAGACCCGCATGCCGAAGGTGCAGCAGGCGGTTGCCGATTTCTTCGGCAAGGAACCGCGCAAGGACGTCAACCCGGATGAAGCCGTGGCCGTGGGCGCCGCAATCCAGGGCGGCGTGCTGGCCGGCGACGTCAAGGATGTGCTGCTGCTGGACGTGACCCCGCTGTCGCTGGGTATCGAAACCATGGGCGGCGTGTTCACCAAGATCATCGAAAAGAACACCACCATCCCGACCAAGGCCTCGCAGACCTTCTCCACCGCCGAAGACAACCAGTCGGCCGTGACCGTGCACGTGTTGCAGGGCGAGCGCGAGCAGGCCCGCTTCAACAAGTCGCTGGCCAAGTTCGACCTGTCCGGCATCGAGCCCTCGCCGCGCGGCATGCCGCAGGTGGAGGTGTCCTTCGACATCGACGCCAACGGCATCCTGCACGTGTCGGCCAAGGACAAGAAGACCAACAAGGAACAGAAGGTCGAGATCAAGGCCGGTTCGGGTCTGTCGGACGAAGAGATCCAGCGCATGGTCGCCGACGCGGAAGCCAACCGCGAAGAAGACAAGAAGTTCCAGGAGCTGGTGCAGACCCGCAACCAGGCCGATGGCCTGATCCACGCCACCCGCACCGCGATCACCGAGCATGGCAGCAAGGTCGGTGGCGATGTGATCGGCAAGGTGGAAGCGGCGCTGTCGGATCTGGAAAAGGCCATGAAGGGCGACGACAAGGCGCAGATCGAAGCGCGCAGCAAGACCCTGGAAGAAGCCGGCCAGTCGCTGTATGCAGCCGCCGCCGCGGCAGAACAGGGCGGCACTGCGGATGCCGCCAGCGGCAACGCGCAGGCCTCCAAGGCCGCCGATGACGTCGTGGACGCCGAGTTCACCGAGGTCAAGGACGACAAGAAGGCGTGAGTGGGGAATAGGGAATCGAGAATGGGAGGGGCGGTGCTACGGCATCGCTCCTTCCCGTTGTCTGACCCTTCCACTTTCGATTGCGATTTACTGAGGATGTGCGCTTTGAACGATTCCCGTCTCCCGATTCCCGATTCCCTGTCATGAGCAAACGCGATTACTACGAAGTGCTGGGCGTTGCCCGTGGCGCCAGCGACGAGGAGCTGAAGAAGGCGTATCGGCGCTGTGCGATGAAGTATCACCCGGACCGTAATCCTGGCGATGCCGCGGCCGAGGCGACCTTCAAGGACTGCAAGGAAGCCTACGAAGTGTTGTCGGACGGCAACAAGCGCCGCGCCTACGACGCGCATGGCCACGCTGCGTTCGAGCACGGCATGGGCGGTGGTGGCGGTGGGCCGGGTGGCCCGGACATGGGAGATATCTTTGGCGATATCTTCGGCAATATTTTTGGCGGTGGCGCCGCCGGTCCGCGCGCTGCGCGACGTGGCGCCGACGTCGGTTACGTGTTGGAACTGGATCTGGAAGAAGCCGTCGCCGGCATCGAGCGCCGCATCGAGATCCCGACCCTGATCGAATGCGAGCCCTGCCACGGCAGCGGGTCGGAAGACGGCAAGGTGGAAGTCTGCGGCACCTGCCACGGACGCGGCCAGGTACGTATCCAGCGCGGCATCTTTGCGATGCAGCAGAGCTGCCCGCATTGCGATGGGCGCGGCACGCTGATCCAGAATCCGTGCAAGGTCTGCCACGGCGCCGGGCGCGTGGAAGAAGACAAGGTGCTGTCGATCAAGGTGCCTGCCGGTGTGGACACCGGCGACCGCATCCGTCTGGCAGGCGAGGGCGAGGCCGGTCCGGCCGGCACACCGCCGGGCGATCTGTATGTGGAAGTGCGCGTGCGCGAGCATGCGATCTTCCAGCGCGATGGCGACGACCTGCATTGCGAAGTGCCGATCCGCATTTCGCAGGCGGCGCTCGGCGACACCGTGCGTGTGGCGACCCTGGGCGGGGAGGCGGAAATCCGCATTCCGGCCGAGACCCAGACCGGCAAGCTGTTCCGGTTGCGCGGCAAGGGCGTGCGCTCGGTACGCAGCCGCACCGAAGGCGATCTGTACTGCCGCGTGGTGGTCGAAACGCCGGTAAATCTGACCGCCGATCAGCGCGAGTTGTTGCAGCAGTTCGAGTCCACCTTTACCGGTGAGGATGCGCGCAAGCATTCGCCCAAGTCGGCCACCTTCATCGATGGCGTCAAGGGATTCTGGGATCGAATGACGTCCTGATTCAGGCGTTTTGAGTCAGCGATGGCCTGGCGTGCAGCGAACTGCATGCCGGGCCATTTTATTTTTAGCTGCGTGCATTGCAGTGTGGAATGTGGCGATGCGTTGCTTCGGCATTGCGCTGTGTTAATGCCGTGCCGGCCTACGGCGTGACCTCTTCCATCTTGCAGAGTTGGTGCGCGCGCTTTTCGACAGCGTGGCGTATCTACCGCCCGTCTCTACAACACGCTTCCTACGTTGCGCGGATAATGGCGCCATCTCTTTCGAAGACGGCCGCCTCATGAGCGATGCAACCGACAGCCACCTCGTCCACGGTCGCCGCCAGCGCCCGGATGGCCCTTCGCCGATCGATGTGATCTCGGTGCAGTCGCAGTTGGTCTACGGCCACGCCGGCAACAGCGCTGCGGTGCCGCCGTTGCGTGCGCTCGGGTTACGGGTGGCGGAAGTGCCCACCACGCTGCTGAGCAATGCGCCGTTCTACGCGACCTTGCGCGGCCGCATTCTGCCTGCCGATTGGTTGGCCGATCTGTTGTTGGGTGCGAGCGAACGTGGTCTGCCGCAACGTGCGCGAATGCTGGTGTCCGGCTATTTCGGCAGCCTGGCCAATGGCGAAGCATTCGCCGACTGGCTGGAGCAGACCTTGCCGCAGGCGCCGCAGCTGCGCTACTGCCTGGATCCGGTGATTGGCGACACGCACACCGGCCCGTATGTCGAACCCGGATTGGAGCGCGTGTTCGCCGAGCGGCTGTTGCCGCATGCCTGGTTGGTGACGCCGAATGCCTTCGAGCTTGAGCGGTTGACCGGTTTGCCGAGCCTGCGACAGGACGATGCCATTGTCGCCGCGCGCGCGTTGCTGGCGCGTGGTCCGCAGTGGGTGCTTGCGCACAGCGTGGCCGGCGCGGCCGGCGAACTGGTGACGCTGGCGGTGAGCAACGCGGCGGTGTACCGCTGGGCTACGCCGCATTTACCGGTGGATGTGGCCGGCACCGGCGATGTGTTGATGGCGTTGCTGATCGGGTTTCTGCTGCGCGATGTGGCGTTCGAGCAGGCGGTGGGGCATGCGCTCAGCGGTGTGCATAGCGCATTGGAAGCGACACTGGCTGCAGGCTTTGAGGAGTTCGATGTGTTGGCCGCCGCTCCGGCCGCGCTGGCGGGTGCACCGCGCTTTGCCGTCGAGCGCTTGGCATGATCGCGCAGCCGGTGATCGGCATTGTCGGCATCGCCGGCGCTTACGGTCGCTGGCTGGCGCAGTTTCTGCGCACGCGCATGCAGTTGGAGGTGATTGGCTACGACCCGGCCGAGGTCGGCGGCATGGACGAGGCGACCCTGGCACAGCGTGCGGATGTGCTGATTTTTTCTGCGCCGATTCGCCACACCGCCGCGTTGATCGAGCGCTATGTCGAACTCGCTGGGCCGCGCGCGGCGTCGCAGCTGTGGATGGATGTCACCTCGATCAAGCAGGCGCCGGTGGCCGCAATGCTGGCCTCGCAGGCTGAGGTCGTCGGCCTGCATCCGATGACCGCACCGCCCAAGTCGCCGACCTTGAAGGGGCGGGTGATGGTGGTTTGCGAGGCGCGTTTGCAGCGTTGGTCTACGTGGGTGCAGACGCTCTATAGCGCGCTGCAGGCCGAGTGCGTGTACGCCACGCCCGAGCACCATGACCGTGTGATGGCCCTGGTGCAGGCAATGGTGCACGCCACCCATCTGGCGCAGGCCGGCACCTTGCGCGACTACGCGCCGCTGCTCGGCGAACTGCGCGCGCTGATGCCGTATCGCTCGGCCTCGTTCGAGCTGGATACCGCGGTGATCGCGCGCATCCTTTCGCTCAATCCGTCGATCTACGAAGACATCCAGTTCGGTAACCCGTACGTGGGCGAGATGCTCGATCGGCTGCTGCTGCAACTGCAGGAATTGCGCGCTCTGATCGCACAAGGCGACGATGCAGCGCGTGCGCAGTTTCGCACTCGATTTCTGCACGACAACGCACAGGCACTGCAAAGCGCGTCGCTTGCAGCGGGCAACTACACCTATGAGCGCGTGGGTTATCTGTTGGCCGATCTCACCGAGCCGCTGACCTTGAGCGTTTATCTGCCGGAAGATCAACCCGGTTCGCTGCGCGCACTGCTGCACGTGTTCGAGCAGCATGGGGTGAATCTGTCGTCGATCCACTCCTCGCGCACGCCGGTGGGCGAGCTGCATTTCCGGATCGGCTTCGAGCCGAACAGCGATCGTGCGGCGTTGGCGCACGCTGCCAGCGAGATCGATCGCAGCGGGATCGGGCGTGTGCTGGAGCGTTCCGATCGCGTTGGGTAACGGTGGGGCAGGCGTGCGGTTGGTCGACGTCGATGTTGGTATCGGGCTGCCGGGATGTGAGCAGCAATCATGTGTGGTTTGGCTGCAGTCGAGGCGAGGAGTCGACGTCGCAAGTGATTGTCGCCTGGCTGATTGGCGCTTGGCGTAATGCCGCGCACTCACAACATACATTTCATCCACACAGGGTGTGGATGAAATCTGCACAAGCATGTGGATAACTGCGCGCAGCCATTGCGCTGCAACGGCTGCGGCTTGGGTGGCTAAAAAATGACCAGTGCCATCTCAGGACGTCGAAAGCCGCAACTCGCCACCCTGGGTGACGAAGCGCTGGCCGTGCCGTTGCAGGTGGCGGCCATCGGGAAGTTCGTAACGTGGCGCAGCGTGCACGTTCGTGCGGGACTGCTGCCCGTTTGAGGATTCGAGCTCGTCGCGGAATTCGATGATGACGTAAGACTCGCCATCTGCACCGACTGCGGGAAATTGCCGAAAAGACATACGCACCTCCGAAAGATTCCAGGGTCGCAGTGCGAACCGCCAGGGACCGCACGACCGGCACCGGGCCGGTGGAGGCGAGCATGCGCAGGCCGGTGTTACACGGGCGTCATTGCGCGATGCGGAAAAGTTCGAACGACGCCGGCTCAACGACTCAGCTGCAACGCATCCCGATCCGCCGTGGCCGCTGCCAGCTCCGCGCGGGCCGAGGCAATCCGCGCCTGCGCGTCGATCAAACGCACGCGTGCGTCGTTGGCGGTTTCTTCGCGCTGGTTGACCAGGAAGAAGTCGCCCGACCCCAGCTCGAAGCGGCGCCGCTCGGCCGCGGCGAGGCGATCGGCCAGGCTGCGTTCTTCGTCGGCGATCTTGGCCAGCCGCTCGGCGGCGTTGAGCGAGATGACCACCGACTCGACCTCCACCGAGATCTGGTCGCGCAAAAAACGGCTGCGTTGATCCAGCGCTTCGATCTCGGCGCGCGCTTCGGCAACGCGGCCCTTGGCGGCGCGGTTTTCCAGCGGCACGCTGAAACGGAAGCCGATGATGGCATCGGTTGGCGAGCGGTTCGGGCCGCCGACGCCGGGATCGCCCAGATCCTTGCTGACTTCCAGGCTCACATCCAGGCGCGGTTTCAGGTCGTTCTGCGCCAGCATCAGTCGCGCGGTGGCCTGATCGATGCGGGTCAGCACGGCGCGGTAGTCCGGGCGCTCCACCGGTGCGGTGATCTTGTTGGCACCGGCCAGGCCTTCCAACGCCGAGGTATCGGCCGGCAGGCGCTCGCTGGAGACGATCAGCGGCATGCCGGTGTCGTCGCGCAGATACAGCGACAAGGCATTGGCCGCATTGGCGAAGTCCTGTTCCGAGCGCACCACCAGCGCGCGTCGGCGCACCAGGTTCTGGTCGTTTTCGATCAGCAGGATGGTGGGGCGCGCGCCCAGCGTCACCTGCCGCGAAATCGCGTTGCGGCGTTGCTCGGCCAGTTGCAGCAGGTCGTTGTACGCGCGCAGTTTCAGGCCGGCCGCGACCCAGCTCTGGTACGCATCCACCGCGCGCCGCTGTACGCCGATGGCCACCATTTCCGCTTCGTACTGGGCGACATTGATATCGGCGCTGGCAACGCTGCGCCTGGTGCGGCGCTCGTCGACCACGCGGTCGCGCAGCAGCGCATACAGCGCGCCCACTTTTACTTCGCCGCCGCGGTCGGTGTAGGACTTGTCTTCGTAGACCGGGAACGAACCACGCGAGGAGCGATAACCGCCGTAGTAATAGCCACCGTTGTTATCGAACGGGCGCTTGACGGTGCTTTCGATCGCGCTGCCGTCGTAGTACCCGGCTTCGCGCGAGCGGCCGTCGATATCGAACACGGTGTCGAACGCGCCGTCGGCCGACATGCCTTTGCCTTCGGCCTGACGAACCTTGGCCAGTGATTCGACAATCTGCGGCGCGGAGCGGGCCGAGGACTGCAGCACCTGGTCCAGGGTCAGCGGGGCGGTTTGGGCGACAACCGCACCCGGCGCGAGCGCGATCAGCAGGACGACAAGACGGCCAATCATTTCTTGCCCGTCGCGTCGTCTTCGGTCTTGGACGCCGCCGGTTTGGCCTTGCTCTCATCCTGCGTCGTCGCTGCCGGGCGCCGGCCGAATTCCAGCGGGAAGTTGTTGAGCTGGCGCCACAGTTCGTAGCCGACCTTCACCGTTTCGCCCTGCACCCAGCCGCGGACCTTGCCGCCCTGACGGGCGAATTCCTGTGCCGGCCAGGCCGGCTTGCCCGGCTGCGGTTCGACCAGGATGCGGAACAAGCCATCGGGCGCGGCATTGGGGTCGATGGCACGGACGCGGCCGTCGAACATGCCATGTGCCACCGACGGCCAGCCGCTGAACTGGATCGCCGGCCAGCCTTCGAATTCCAGCCGCACCGGGCGGCCGGGGCGGATCAGCGGCACGTCGCGGCCGTCGATATACAGCTCGACCGCGCGCTCCACCCGCTCCGGGGCGATCACCGCCAGCACCGTGCCGGGCGAGACCATCGCGCTGCCGCTGGCGGCATTGAGCTGCTGCACGCGGCCATCGCGCGGTGCGCGCACCAACTGCGCGGACTGGCGATTCAGCTGGATGTCGATGCGGGTCAGCTTGGCGCGCGACTCGGCCAGCTTGGCATCGGCCTCGGCGACCTTGATCTGGGTCAGCTCGAAGTCGCGGCGGCCGGCCAGGCCTTCGGCAAGCAATTGCCTGCTGCGCGCCACGTCGATGCTGGCAACCGCGCGCGATTGCTGGATCGCGGCGATTTCGGCCTGTACCTGTGCGCGTTCGCTGGCCAGGCGGGTGAGCAGATCCGGATCCAGATCGCCGACGCGCGCGATCGGATCGCCGCGCGAAACATGCTGGCCATCGTGCACATACCAGCGTTCGACGCGGCCGGGCACGAAGGCAGTGACCTGTTGCTGGCGGTCGCCCGGATCCAGCGCCACCACCTGGCCCTTGCCGCTGGCGGTCTGCACCCACGGCGCCAGGGCCAGAATCGCGCCGGCAATGGCAATGCCGATCAGCAGCATCCACGCCAGCGCCTTGGCGATGCTGGGCGGGCGCATGGCCGCCAGCGTAGGGAAGTGCGCGTTGCGATCAGCGACGTGCTGCATCGTTTGCCTCCTGCGTCGCTGCGATCAATTCGGCGCGTGTGGCAAAGCGCTGCTGCTGCTCGGGCTGCAGATGGAACCAGCCATCCAGGGTGATGTCTTCCGGCCTGCCGGTGCACAGCAGCACGGTGGTGCCGGCCTCTTTCAGACGACGCAACACGTCGACCAAACGATCGGCGGGAATCAGATCGTACAACTGCGACAGCATCAGCACGCGCGGGCGCACCAGCAGCGCATTGGCCAGCTTCAGCGCCATCACTTCGCCGATCCACAGCGGATAGCCCGACGCGGCCAGGCGCGTATCCAGACCGTGCGCAAGCGCGGCGATGCGGCTGCGCAGCCCGACGGCATCGATCGCTTCCAGCATCGCTTCGGAGGTCACATCGGCCGATGCCAGCGCCAGATACTCGCGAATGGTGACTTCGACAATGCTGGGTCGGTCGAGCACCGTCACTTCCGAGCGCAGCAGATACATGTCGAAGGTGGCCATATCTGCGCCGCCCACCATCACC
This sequence comes from Xanthomonas sp. Leaf131, assembly GCF_001423495.1. Taxonomy (GTDB): domain Bacteria; phylum Pseudomonadota; class Gammaproteobacteria; order Xanthomonadales; family Xanthomonadaceae; genus Xanthomonas. Next base: position 243,797 of record NZ_LMOG01000003.1, read on the forward strand.
AGCCCGCGATCGGGTACCACGTGGCGCTTCAGGATCATCGCCAGCAGCCGCTCTGCGCCGCCATCGGCCATCGTCACCAGTTGCTCGCCGGCGGCCAGCGAAAAGTCGAAACGTGCACCGTCGATCACCACGCCATCCAGGCGCACCGCGCTGGTGCCGGGCGTTTTGCCGCGTGCGACCACGGCGCGTTCCTGCGGGATCGCAAACAGCAGCGACAGCTCTTCCGAGCTCGCCACCAGGTCGTAGAACGCGTCCAGGTAACCACCGAGTTGCGAGATACCGTAGAAGACCGCGCTGAGGATCAGTTCGGCCGCGACCAGCTGGCCGATCGACAGCTCGCCGCGCAGGATCAGGTTGCCGCCCAGCGCCAGTAACGCTGCGCTGGCTACCGCGTAGACCAGCAAAAACGCCACCGTCTGGGTGAAGCTGTAGCGGAAATGGCGCCGATGCCGATCCACATACGCGGCGGTGACGGCCTCGGAGCGGTCCATCGCGAAATTGAGGTGGCGGCTGGATTTATAGAAGCCGTTGGAGCCGCCGACACTTTCCAGCCAGCGTGCGGCCTCGTGCTTGGCATGGCTCAGATCGACCGCGGTGCGGATCGAGCCGCGCGACCAGATCATCCAGATGCCGAAGATGACCAGCAGCAACAAAGCGTTGAAGCCGAGAAAGAACGGATGGTAGAAACTGGTGAGTATCAGCCCGACCGCCGATTGCAGCACGATGGTGAAAGCGCCGATCGCCAGGCTCGGCACCGCTTTTTGCACCACCACCAGATCGAAGTAGCGATTGAACATGTCGCCGCGGTTCTGGTCGGCGAAGAACGGATTTTGCGCATGCACCGCACGCACCGTGATTTCGGACACCACACGCGCAAACAGCCGGCGCTCGAACAGCGCCATGACCCACACCCGCATCGCACTCAGGCCGGCCACCAGCAACAACAGCCCCAGCAGCAGGCTCGACAGCGTCCACAACGGCGCCGGCAACGCGGTGTTGGCCACGCTGTTGATCAGCAACTGCACCGAGATCGGTGTGGCCAGCGACAGCAGGCTGATCGCAACGCCGTAGACCATGGCCAGACGCACATACGGCATGTCCGGCCCGACGATCTCCGCCAGCCAGGCTCCCGCTTCCCGCCATCCGATCTGCTTGCCCGCCATTCGATTTCCGTTGATGAGTTCAATGAAGCATTGACGAGTTGCAGCTGGTGAACAAGGCCGCAGCGCTTATTCGACGCATAGGATTTTCCTATGCGGCTACCGCACGCAGGAGATTTGCGATCAGACCGAAGGCCGGTGCGCGTCCTGCGCCTTGCCGCCACAGCAGCCCGATCTCCCTATAGTAGCGTCCGCCTTTGATCGGCCGAACGACGACATCGTCGCCCTCGCGGATTTCCTGACGCACATACAGGTCTGGCAATAGTGCAAGACCCATGCCCATGCCGGCCATTTGCCGGATCGCATCCAGGCTGGTGCCTTCGTAATCGCGCAAGACAGTGGCACCGACGTCCATGGCGATCGCCGCGACCTGTTCGGCCAGACGGTATTCGGGCATCAAGGTCAGCAGGTTGGCGCCGCGCAGATCGGCCGGTGTGATGCAGGCCTTGGCACGCAAGGGGTGATCGGCGGCCATGGTCACATGCAGCGGTTCGCGGAACAGCCGTTCGCTATGCAGGCCGCGTCCCGCCACCGGCAATTGCGCCAGGATCAGATCGTGCACGCCGCTGGCCAGGCCTGCGGCGAGCACCGTCGGCAAGCCCTCGCGCACATGCACGCGCAGCGCCGGGTGTTCGCGGTGCAGGCGTGCGACCAGGCTTGGCATCAGGTAGGCGCCCAGCGTGGGCGAGACACCGAGCCGGATGGTGCCGATCAACGTGTCGGCCGAGGTGGCGCGCACCTCTTCCAGATCGCTGATGTCGAGCAGGATGCTGCGCGCGCGGTCGAGCAGGTCGCGTCCCAGCGGCGTCAGGATCGCCGGCACGCCGCGTTCGAACAGTGCTGCACCGATGATGGTTTCGAAGGCGCGAATCTGCTGCGACAGCGAGGGTTGCGACACGCCCATCTGCTCGGCGGCGCGGGTGAAGCTTCCGGTGTCGGCGAGCGCGACGAAATAACTGAGCTGGCGAATGGTGGTTCTAGGGCGGGGCATGCGTCACTTCGTTACCGTCACAGCGTTACTGCGGGAGTGCTCGGAGCGCACCACCGGCCAGACACGGTGAGCGAACCTGCAGCCATGTCACCGGGACGAGCGCTGTCATCCTGGCGTCATTGATCAATGAACTGCAGCCGCGCCAGTTCTGCATACAGGCCGCCTTCGGCAATCAACTGCGCATGCGTGCCCTGCGCGACGATGCGGCCGGCATCCATCACCACGATGCGGTCGGCCTTGAGCACGGTCGCCAAACGATGCGCGATGACCAATGTGGTGCGGCCTTCCATCAGCCGGTCCAGCGCCTGCTGCACGGCACGCTCGCTCTGCGCGTCCAGCGCGCTGGTGGCCTCGTCCAGCAGCAGGATCGGCGCGTCCTTGAGCAACGCGCGTGCGATCGCGACGCGCTGCTGCTGGCCGCCGGACAAGCGCGTGCCGCGCTCGCCGAGTTCGCTGGCGTAACCCTGGGGCAGGGCGCGCAGGAAGACATCGGCTTCGGCCGCGGTGGCGGCGGCTTCCACCTCCGCCTCGCTGGCTTCCAGACGCCCATAGCGAATGTTGTCGGCGGCGCTGGCGGCAAACAGTGTGGGTTGTTGCGGCACCAAGGCAATGCGTTCGCGCAGCAGTACCGGATCGGTGTCGCGCAGATCCACATCGTCGATGCGCACCTTGCCGCTGAGCGGATCGTGGAAGCGCAGCAACATCGACAGCACCGTGCTCTTGCCGGCGCCGGACGGCCCGACCAGCGCAACGGTTTCGCCCGGACTGACATGCAGATCGAAGCCATCCAGCGCGGGTGCGTCGGGGCGCTGCGGATAATGAAACACCACCTGGTCGAAATGGATCGCACCGCGCAGCGGCTGCGGCAACGGCTGCGGGGTGGCCGGTGCGACGATCGCCGGCTGCTCGTCGAGCAATTCGCCGACCCGGCCCATGCCGCCGGCGGCGCGCTGCAATTCGTTCCAGACTTCGGCCAAGGCGCCGACCGAACCACCGCCGATCAATGCGTACAACACAAACTGTCCCAGCGTGCCAGGCGTCATGCGCCCGCCGACCACATCGTGTGCGCCCAGCCACAACACGCTGACAATCGCGCCGAAGATCAGCACGATCGCCACGGCGGTCACGGTGGCCTGGGTACGGATGCGCAGCCGTGCGGTATCGATCGCGGCAAACAGCGCCTGGCTGAAACGCTGGCTTTCGTAGCGCTCGCGCGCATGCGCCTGCACGGTGCGCACCGCGCCCAGCGTTTCGGCGGCAAGCGTATTCGCATCGGCCACGCGATCCTGGCTGGCCCGCGAGATCTTCTGCAGGCGACGCGCACCCAGTACGATCGGCAGCACCGCCAGCGGGATGCCGATCAAGGTAAATCCGGCCAGCCGCGGGCTGGTGACGAACAGCATCACCATGCTGCCGATCACCGTCACCGAGCTGCGCAACGCCACCGACATGGTGGTGCCGATCACCCCGCGCAGCAGCTCGCTGTCGGCCGACAGGCGCGACACCAGCTCGCCGCTGCGGCTGCGATCATGGAAGCCCGCGTCCAGCCCGATCAGATGCGCATACAACCGGCCGCGCAGATCGGCAACGACTTTTTCGCCCAGCAATGCAACGAAATAGAAGCGCGCTGCAGTCGCCAGAGCGAGTACCACGGCCACCGCAAACAACAACGCGAAGGCCTGGTTGATCTGCGAACCGCCGGAGAAGCCGTGATCGATCATTCGCTTGACCGCTGCCGGCAGGCTCAGCGTGGCGGCAGACGACACTGCCAACGCGATCAGCCAGGCGGCGAACAGGCCGCGCTGGCGTTGCACGAACGGCCACAAGGTGCGCAGGCTGCCAAGCTTCCGCAATGGGTTGGGCCTGGCGGCGGCTGGCTGGTTCATGCGGCTTCCGGTGTTGAGAGGTGGACACGGTTGCGAGTGGCGTCGCACAGGCGCGTTTTCAAGCCGGCGAGTCGATCTGCAGGCAATTGCACGCGTAGCGCGGCGCCGTTGGCGTCGAAACGCTCATCCAGCTTGTCGGCATGGAAGGCGCTCAGTGCAGCATGCACCAGGCCCAGGTCGTCGAACTGACACTGCAGTTCGAGCAGCGACAACGCAATCAAGGGCTGTCGTGTCGCCAGCCGCAGGCATTCGGCCGCTGCGCCGCCGTAGGCACGTACCAGCCCGCCGGCGCCGAGCTTGATGCCGCCGTACCAACGCGTGACCACCACCACGATGCGGTCGTAGCCCTGGCCGTCGATGGCCGCAAGAATCGGCCGGCCGGCGGTGCCGCTGGGCTCGCCATCGTCGCTGGAGCGATACTCCTGCCCGAATCGGTACGCCCAGCAGTTGTGGGTGGCATCGGGCACGGACACGCGCTGCACGATCGCCAGCGCGTGCGCGGGCGATTCCAATGCAGCAGCGTTGGCCAGAAAGCGACTGTGCTTGATGTCCAGGCTGTGGTGCGCGTCAGCGGCGAGGGTATCGAGCATCGTCGCCATTCTATGCGAGCCGGTCATGCCGGACGCTGCGGCCATCGTGATCGCCGTTGCAAGCTGGCAGCTTGCCGGCACATGCCACTGCACGAGATACCTCGTGCAGCCCGATCAGGTCAGACGATTACACCAGTGTGGAGCGACGCTTCTCGTCGATCCACTTGGAGGCCTGCGCCGGCGTGTAGTGCTGCATCCACTCCAGCATCTGCGCCAGATCGGTGCCGTACCACAGGTCGGTGCGCTGATCCGGATGCAGGAAGCGCTCTTCCACCATGCGATCGATCATGCCGATCAGCGGTGCGTAAAAGCCTTCGATATCCAGGAACGCGCAGGGCTTGTTGCCGATGCCGAGCTGACGCCAGGTCAGCATCTCGAAGATCTCTTCCATGGTGCCGAAGCCGCCGGGCAGGGCGACGAAGGCATCGGACAGCTCGAACATGCGCATCTTGCGCTCATGCATGGAGCCGACGATTTCCAGCGTGGTCAGCCCGCGATGGGCCACTTCCCAATCGGCCAGTTGCTGCGGAATCACTCCGGTGACTTCGCCACCGGCCGCCAGCACCGCATTGGCCACCGTACCCATCAGCCCGACGTTGCCGCCGCCATAGACCAGGCGCAAGCCTTGCTCGGCGATGCGCTGACCCAGCGCAGTGGCGCGCTCGGCATAGGCGGGTTTGTTGCCGGCATTGGAACCGCAGTAGACGCAGATGCTTTTCATGGGAGTCGGGAATCGGGAGTTGGGAATCGGGAATGGGTCAAAGCAAACACAGAAGCCGGAACGCATGACGCCGGACCTAGGTCCGGCGTCAGCATGAAGAGTGAGGTGATGGGAACGCTTTTGCGATTCCCGATTCCCCACTCCCGTTTCTCGGCTTAATTCGCCTTGTGGATCGCGCGCTTGCTCACCGCCATCGCGGCATCGTGGATCGCTTCGGAGAGCGTCGGATGCGCGTGGCAGATGCGGGCCAGGTCGTCGGCCGAGCCGTTGAACTCCATCGTCAGCACACCTTCGTGCACCAGCTCGGAGACGCCCACGCCCACCAGATGCATGCCCAGCACGCGGTCGGTTTCGGCATCGGCGATGACCTTGACGAAGCCGGCCGGCTCGCCCATGGCCACCGCGCGGCCGATCGCCGCGAACGGGAAGCTGCCGGCCTTGTAAGCCACGCCCTCGGCCTTCAACTGCTGCTCGGTCTTGCCGACCCAGGCAATCTCCGGCTCGGTATAGATGACCCACGGAATGGTGTCGAAGTTGACGTGACCGGGCAGGCCGGCGATCAGCTCGGCGACCGCGATGCCTTCTTCGAAGCCCTTGTGCGCCAGCATCGGGCCGCGCACGCAGTCGCCGACTGCCCACACGCCATCCACACCGGTGTGGCAATGCGCGTCCACTTCGATCTGGCCACGCTCGCTCAGCTTGACGCCGGTGCCGTCTGCCAGCAGGTTCTTGGTCGCGGCCTTGCGGCCCACCGCCACCAGCAACTTGTCCACGGTCAGGGTCTGCTCGCCAGCGCCGTCGGTGTAGCTGACCACCACCTGCTTGGCATCGCCGCTGCCGGTGATTTCGGTCTTGCTGACCTTGGCGCCGAGCTTGATGTCCAGGCCCTGCTTCTTGAATTCCTTCAACGCGGTCTTGGCCACTTCGGCGTCGGCCAGTGCCAGGAAGTCCGGCAGCGCTTCGAGGATGGTGACCTCGGCGCCCAGACGCTTCCACACGCTGCCCAATTCCAGGCCGATCACGCCGGCGCCGATCACGGCCAGACGCTTGGGCACAGAGGTGAAATCCAGGCCGCCGACGTTGTCGACGATGGTGTCGCCCTCGAACTTGGCGAACGGCAGCTCGATCGATTCCGAGCCCGGCGCCAGGATCACATTGGTGCCCTTCAATTCGATCTCGCCGCCTTCGTGCTGGGCGACCTTGACGATGTTGCCCGGCAGCAGTTGGCCGAAGCCGTAGTACGGGGTGATCTTGTTCGCCTTGAACAGCATCGCGATGCCGCCGGTGAACTGCTTCACGATCTTGTCCTTGCGGCCGATCATGGTGGGCACGTCCATCTTGGCGTCGTTGAAGCTGATGCCGTGGTCGCCGAACAGGTGGCCCATGTTCCAGAACTGGCGCGAGGAATCCAGCAGCGCCTTGGACGGAATGCAGCCCACGCGCAGGCAGGTGCCGCCCAGGGCAGGCTTGCCGTCCTTGCCGAGTGCCGCGTCGATGCAGGCGACCTTCATGCCCAGCTGGGCCGCACGGATGGCGGCGTGATAACCGGCCGGACCGGCACCGATGACGACGACGTCGAATTGTTCGCTCATTTCATTTGCTCACGGGAATGGGGAATAGGGAATGGAGAATCGCAAGAGCGCATGCGTGCGCCTGCCGCGTCCCATCCAGGTCCAGGCGGGAATGGAGCGGTCGATGGGCGCTTGTCCCATTCCCGAATCTCCATTCCCGATTCCCGGCTCTTACAGGCCGAACAACATCCGGCCCGGATTTTCCAGCTGATTCTTGATGTCCACCAGGAACTGCACCGAATCCTTGCCGTCGATGATGCGGTGGTCGTAGGACAGCGCCAGATACATCATCGGCGCGATCACGACCTGGCCGTTCTCGGCGATCGGACGTTCCTTGATCGCGTGCATGCCCAGGATGGCGCTCTGCGGCGGGTTGATGATCGGGGTGGACAGCAGCGAGCCGAAGGTGCCGCCGTTGGTGATGGTGAAGGTGCCGCCCTGCAGGTCATCCAGGCCCAGCTTGCCGGCGCGCGCCTTGGCGGCGTAGTCGGCGATGCCCTGTTCGACGTCAGCGAACGACTGGCGCTCCACATTGCGCAGCACCGGCGTAACCAGGCCCTTCTCGGTCGAAACGGCGATCGAGATGTCGCTGTAGCCGTGATAGATCACGTCATCGCCATCGATCGAGGCATTGACCAGCGGGAAGCGCTGCAGCGCGTTGGCGGCAGCCTTGACGAAGAAGCTCATGAAACCGAGCTTGATGCCGTGCGCCTTCTGGAATTCGTCCTGCAGTTCCTTGCGCGCGGCCGACACCTTGGCGAGATTGACCTCGTTGAAGGTGGTCAGCATCGCGGTGGAGTTCTTGGACTCCATCAGGCGCTTGGCGATGGTCTTGCGCACGCGGGTCATCGGCACGCGCTCTTCCGGACGGGCGCCGGAGGCCTTGCCCACGCCGCCGGCCTTGGCGAAGTTGACGATGTCTTCTTTGGTCACCGCGCCGCGACGGCCGGTGCCTTCGACCTGCGCCGGGTCCACGCCCTGGGTGATCGCGGAAAAACGCGCACCCGGGGGCAGGCCATCGGCAGACGACTTGGACGCAGCGGCAGGTGCGGCGGCAGCAGCCGGTGCCGGTGCGGCGGCCGGTGCAGCAGCGGCAGGCGCCGGTGCAGCAGCGGCAGGCGCCGGTGCCTCAGCCTTCTTCTCGTCGGCCGGTGCGGCCGCAGCCACCGCGCCTTCTTCGATGATCGCCAGAATCTGGTTGCTGGTGACCGTGCTGCCGGCTTCGAACTTGATTTCCTTCAGCACGCCATCGACGGGCGAAGGAACTTCCAACACGACCTTGTCGGTTTCCAGGTCGACCAGATTCTCGTCGCGCTTGACCGCTTCGCCGGCCTTCTTGTGCCAGCTGGCGATGGTGGCGTCGGAAACGGATTCGGGCAGTACCGGAACTTTGACTTCGGTGGCCATTCGGGGAGCGTCCTAGTGTGTGCGTTCTTTGGGGAAGAGGAGTTATTCAGCGACTTGGTCGTTGAACGGATTGAGGAGCGCATCGGCGACCAGCTTCTGCTGTTCGACGATGTGGTCGGCCATGTGGCCGGCGGCAGGCGAGGGCGAACGGGCACGGCCGGCGTAATGCAGGCTCTGAGTGCCGGCCAGGCAGAAGTTCAGATGGTGGCGGATCTGGTACCACGCACCCTGGTTCTGCGGCTCTTCCTGGCACCACACCACGTCGGTGGCGTTGGCATAGGCCTTGAGCTCGGCGGCCAGCTGCGCACGCGGGAACGGATACAGCTGCTCCACACGCAGGATGGCGACGTCGTCCTGACCACGCTTGGTCTGGTCTTCGAGCAGGTCGTAATAGACCTTGCCCGAGCACAGCACCACACGCTTGACCTTGCCGGGGTCGGCCTTGGCATCGGGAATCAGATGCTGGAATTCGCCCTCGGCCAATTCTTCCAGGCTCGACACCGCCAGCTTGTGGCGCAGCAGCGACTTGGGCGTCATCACCACCAGCGGCTTGCGGGTGGTCATGCGCATCTGGCGACGGATCATGTGGAAGCACTGCGCCGGGGTGGTCGGCACGCACACCAGCATGTTCTCCAGCGCGCACAGCTGCAGGAAACGCTCAAGACGCGCGGAGCTATGCTCCGGGCCCTGGCCTTCGTAGCCGTGCGGCAGGAACAGTGACAGGCCCGCAATGCGGCCCCACTTGGCTTCGCCGGCGGCGATGAACTGGTCGATCACCACCTGCGCGCCGTTGGCGAAGTCGCCGAACTGCGCTTCCCACACGCATAGCGCGTTCGGGTCGGTGGTGGAGTAGCCGTATTCGAACCCCATCACCGCTTCTTCGCTGAGCAGCGAGTCGATCACGGTGGCGTCTTCGGGGTTCTCGACCAGCTGGCGCAGCGGCATGTAATAGCTGTCGCTCTTCTGGTCATGCAGGATCGCGTGACGGTGGAAGAACGTGCCGCGGCCGGCATCCTGGCCGACCAGACGCAGCTTGTGGCCTTCGGTCAGCAGCGTTGCGTAGGCCAGGTTTTCGGCAAAGCCCCAGTCGCCGGCCTGCTGGCCGGCGGCCATCTTGACGCGGTCGTCGTAGATCTTGGCCACGCGTGCATGCAGCTCCACGCCTTCCGGGATCGTGGTGATCAGCTTGGCCAGGCGGTCCAGCTGCTCGCGCTTGACGCGAGTATCGACCGGATCGGCAGCGGTGCCGACCAGATACTTGGACCAGTCGATGGCGAATTCGTCCGGCTTGCGCGTGGCCAGTTCGGTGGTGTATTCGCCCGAATCGAGCTTGTTGCGGTAGCCGTCGACCAGCGCCTTGGCCTCGTCGGCGCTCAGCACGCCATCGCTTTCCAGCTTGTTGGCGTAGAGCTCGCGGGTGGTCTTGTGCTTGCGGATGGTCTGGTACATCACCGGCTGGGTCGCGGCCGGTTCGTCGGCCTCGTTATGGCCCCAACGGCGGTAGCAGACCAGGTCGATGACCACGTCCTTCTTGAACTGCTGGCGGAATTCATAGGCCAGCTTGGACACGAACATCACCGCGTCCGGGTCGTCGCCGTTCACATGGAACACCGGCGCGCCGATCATCTTGGCTACGTCGGTGCAATACAGCGTGGAACGGGCGTCGTCGCGGGCGCTGGTGGTGAAGCCGATCTGGTTGTTGATGACGATGTGCACGGTGCCGCCGACGGCGAAACCGCGCGCCTGCGACATCTGGAACAGCTCCATCACCACGCCCTGGCCGGCGAATGCGGCATCGCCGTGGATCAGGATCGGCAGCACGGTCTTGCGCTCGGCATCGCCGAAGCGTTCCTGGCGCGAACGCACGCTGCCGACCACGACCGGGTCGACGATTTCCAGATGCGAGGGATTGAACGCCAGCGCCAGATGCACCTGCTTGTCGGTGCCAACGGCGATGTCGGCCGAGAAGCCCATGTGGTACTTGACGTCGCCGGTGTGGGCGCGGTCGTCGTGGGCGTGCTCGAACTTGCCTTCGAATTCATCGAACAGCTTGCGCGGGTTCTTGCCCAGCGTATTGACCAGCACGTTGAGGCGGCCGCGGTGGGCCATGCCGATCACGATGTCCTTGACCTGATCGTTGCCGGACTGGCGAATGATCTCGTCCATCATCGGAATCAACGCATCGCCGCCTTCCAGCGAGAAGCGCTTCTGGCCGACATACTTGGTGTGCAGGTAGCGCTCCAGGCCTTCGGCGGCGGTGAGCCGCTCCAGCGTGCGCTTGCGGCTGGCCGCATCGCTGGCGATCTTGCCGCCTGCATCTTCCAGGCGCTTGTAGATCCACTGGCGCTGGTCGAATTCCTGGATATGCATGAACTCCGCGCCGATGGTGCTGGCGTAGGTCGCCTTCAGGCGGGCCAGCAGGTCCTTCAGCTTCATCCGCGGCTGGCCGCCGACACCGCCGGTGCTGAATTCGCTGTCCATGTCCGCCTGCGACAGGCTATGGAACGGCAGATCCAGATCGGGCGGATTGACCGGCGGGGTGAGGCCGAGCGGGTCGAGCTGTGCGCCGAGGTGACCACGCGCACGGTAGGCGGTGATCAGACGGCCGACGTTGCGCTCGCGCTCGTCACTGGCACCTGCGCCGGTTCCGGCATTGGCAGCCTGCTTGGAGGCGCTGAGGATGTGGGCGATGGCGGCCGAATGCGGCACATCCCCGGCATCGCGACCTTTGAAGTCGTCGAAATAGCTCTTCCACTTCGGGTCGACACTGTCCGGGGCGACGAGGTACTGCTCGTACAGATCCTCGATGTAGGCGGCGTTGCCGCCGGCGAGCTGCGATGACTGTGCGAACTGCTTTAGGAGATTATCCACGATGGTAAGTCGGGTCTGCTGTGAGGGATGATTGTGCGGAAGCGGCAGGGCGAGATGCCTTGTCGGTCGGTATCAAATCTCAAAAAATTATACCCCCTTGCGCTAGTGACAGGGCGTCTGCGAGCTGACCGGACGGGTAGGTCGACCGGCCTCGCACCTACGTGGCAAGGGCGCTGCGGCATCAGATGCCGAGTGCGCGCGGTTCGCTCCAAAGTGCGCTGCGCTCCCATATCTGCGCGAATTCGCGCTCCAGCTGACGACTGCGCGCGGCGCCCGACAGCCAGGTTTCGCCATCGTCGAAGCGATGGCCTGTTGGACGAAAGTAGTAGGCGTCATCGCCTACGGCATAGGCCGATGCATAGCTGCTATCGACCGGATCGCTGACTGCGCGGAAGCGAAATACGCTGGGCAGACGCTGGGCCAGGCGCAGCATTGCGCTACCACTGGCGTTGGCGCTTGCGGTGTCCTGCACCAGCACGTGCACGCGCTTGTCGTGGCGGGCGGTGGCGAAGCGGCGCAGGGCGTCGAGCGCCGCAGCGTTGTCGAACAGCGGCGGATCCAGCGCGCGCGTGTAGATCAGCACCTGGCGGCGTGCCGCACACAGCAGGCCGGTGGTGGCGGCCAGGGCCGCGCTGAGCGTGTCGACTGCCATCGGGCCGTCGAGGCGGCGGTGCAGGGCAGTGCCTGCTGCGCCCTCTGTATCGACGGCGAGATCGGGACCACATTCGGAGGATGCGTCGGGCAGAAAGCCGAGGCGTGCGAACACCGCCTCGGCTGGTGGGTTGACGCGTGCTCTCAGGCTGGGCCAACCGCGTTGGCGGGCGGTGTCCACTGCGGCTGCAAGCAATTGGTCTGCAATGCCACGGCGGCGCCAGTCGGGGAGCACGCCGAGCCGGTCGATGCGTCGGTCGGGTGTGAGCCGCACTGCGGCGATCAGCTGGCCGTCGTCGATGCGCGCGGCCAGCTGCAGGCTGAGGGGATCCAGTGCGTCCCATTCGGCATCGTGGGTGGTGCCAGCGATGCCGCTGGTGCAGGCCAGGCGCAGCACACGCAGGGTCGCGGCGTCGAGCGCCGGATCCAGCGAGACGATCTGCGGCCTGGCGTGAGGACTCATGCGCGCTTGTCGGCCTCGTCGTTGTCGCCGGCGTCCGAGACCTCGTCGTGATTGCCCTCGGGGGCGGCGGTGCCGTTGTGCTGACCGGCGTCGTCGCCCTGCTCGGCGTCACCGGCGTCGGCCGGGCTGTCCGCGGTGTTTGCGACCTCCTCGACGTCGGCCTCGGTGTCGATCTCATCGTCCGCATCCTGCGTGTCGGCCTCGGCGTCGGCATCGTCATGATCGGGCGACAGGCTCAGCACGTGTGCCTGGTCGTCGGCGATGTCTTCGACGTGGTCGTCGGTCTCCTCGTGGGCGCGCTGGTAATGGCCCTGCGCCAGCAGTTCCAGCACCACCTCGCGGCCGCGCACCGACAACTGCGCATATAGCGCGCCGTCGATCTCTTCGGCAGCGGCCAGGCGCGCGGCGTCCTTGGCCGACAGCGCGAATTCCAGCCCGCTGCAGAACAGCGTGGCGCCACGCTTGGCACGCCGCCAGGCCAGCCGCGACCACGGGTGACGGTGCAGCAGCACGCCTTCTTCCAGGGCCTGCTCGACCGCCTCGCGCGGAATGGGTTCCGGCGCCGGCACCACGTCGCCAGAGGCGCGGTAGGTGGTCATGAAGCGGCCGAACCAGTCGCCCAGGCGATCCGGGTCGTTCATGCGCAGCGCGTTGAGCGCTTCGACCACGCGGTTCATGGCGGTGACGTCGATCTCGTACGGATCGGCCGGCAGCTTGAGGTCTGCGTCGTGATAGCGCACGGCCTCGTCGGCATCGGCGATCAAGGTGTCCAGATAGTCGCCGATCAGCTCGGCCGAGGACGGCGCGCGGGTGCCGATGGAGAAGGTCAGGCAGGCGTCTTCGGCCACGCCGTGGTGCGGCACCAGCGGCGGCAGGTACAGCATGTCGCCCGGGCCCAGCACCCAATCGTGGGTGGGCTTGAAAGTGCTGAGCAGCTTGAGCTCGACATCGTCGCGGAATGCCAGCGGCGCGGCCTTGCGGCCCTGTTGCGCACGCGCGTCGATCTGCCAGCGGCGGTGGCCCTGGCCCTGCAGCAGGAACACGTCGTAATGGTCGACATGCGCGCCAACCGAGCCACCGGTGGCGGCGAAGCTGATCATGATGTCGTCGATACGCCAGCGCGGCAGGAAGCGGAACTGCTCCAGCAATGCGCGCACGTCGGCGTCCCACTTGTCCACGTCCTGCACCAGCAGGGTCCAGTCGTGGTCGGGCAGGTCGGGGAAGTCGGTTTCCTGGAACGGGCCGGTGCGCACTTTCCAGTCGTCGGTGGCGCGGTCGTGGCTGATCAGTCGCGCCAGCACGCCGTCTTCGCAGGCCAGGCCGGCCAGATCTTCGGGCTGCAGCGGCGATTGGAAGTCCGGGAACGCGTTACGGATCAGCAGCGGGTGCTTGTGCCAGTAATTGCGCAGGAAGCGCTCGACCGGCATGCCCAGCGGCTGATCGCGGGTGGCATGGATCTCGAAGGGCAGCGGGGCGCCCTTTCTGGCAACGGTCTTTTTTGCGGCGGTCTTTTTCATGGTGTGACGGGTCCGACTGGGAAAAGCCGGCGCTGCGCGGCCGGCGAAGTGGCCTATTGTCGCCCAGCCCGCTGCGCGATGCCTTGCCGGCCTGTGTTGCAGTCAGGTTTCAGTGCAAGGCATGCCCATGGAGGCGCTGGTCGCGCCGGATGCTGGCCGGCGCCGGCGGGTCAGCGGGTCGTGATCTGGTTGTCGCTGCCGTAGTCATCGACTCTCGCAGTCCCGGACTGCTGGCTGATGCGGTTGCCGCGACCGTGCAGCGTGGCCTCACCGATCGCCTGCACCTGCACGTGATTGTCGTCGCCGGGCACCAGCAGGGTGTCGACGCGACCGGCCTTGAGCGTGGACTTGCGGCCGAACAGTTCGACGCTTTTGGCATCGCTGGCAAGGGTGACCTGAGCAGCGTCGCCAACGATACGGACCGATTCGGCGCGCTCGATCTGCACGATTGCCTGTTCGCCCAGCACGGAGATGGCGCCGCAATCGCCCTTGAAAAGCAGATTGGCGTGGTCGCCGGTCAGATCGACGTTATGCCCGTCGCAACTGACCGTGCCGCTGGTCGAGGTGACCAGCAACGTCGGCCGCTCGCCAATGTCGGCCTTCGGCGCGGCCTCTGTGCTTGCTGGCGACAGGGCCGGCTGCGCCGGCTGGGGAGCGGGTTGAGCTGGCGCCACCGATGCTGCGGATGCGCTTGGAGGCGCCGGGGAGCTGGCAGCAGCAGGATCTGCAGCGGGCTGCTTGCCGCAGGCCGCCAATGCGAGCAGTGAGAGGGACAGCAGTGAGCGCAATGCCATGGGCAATCTCCTGAAAACGGGAACATCACAACGCAGCGATGGGCTTGCTTCCTGCGCCGCCGGCGCACGATGCGGTCGAGTCTGTGCGCGACGGATCCGTCGGCAGCACGGCAGACATGTCGATGGCGATCGCGCCGCCGTTACATCAGCTTGTTGCCGCTGCCACGGTCGTCCAGCGTGGGTTTGCTGGATGGATTGACGGTGTTGTCGTTACCGGAAAAACGCACCTGTTTCACTTCGCGGACCAGGACCAGATTCTGGTTGCCCTGGATGTCTGCGCTGCCGAGGTTGGTGAGGTTGAGCGTATTGTTGTTGCCAGCGATGCTCAGCTCGTCGACCTGTTTGTTGAGGACCGTGAAGCTGCTGCCTTCCACGCGGATCGCGCGTGCCTTTTCGACATTGAGCGCGCCATGCGATGCGGTGATCGTCACTGCGCCGCATTCGCCATTGACGATCGTGTCGGCGTTGTCCTTGGTAATGCGCAGATCCTTGCCGCCGCAATCGGCACCGCTGGCTGGGTCGGTCAACGTGGACGACACCGCCGACAGCGCCTGCGCGGCGGGGCCATCGCCACCGCATCCGCTAAGTGCCAGCACGCTGGCGAGGGTCAACAGGGATACTGCTGTCTGAGTCAAACGCATCGCCGATCTCCTGAAGGATGAGGCCGGCACGATAGCAGTCCGGCTCGGTGGTCTATGTGCAGGACCAGGGGTCCTGTCCGGCCTGGGAAGCAGTTGGTGTGCATGACACCGGCGGGTCCAGGCACAGCCCGCGCAGACGGCACGCCATTGGCAGGAAGCGCGACCGATACACGCTGCCTGAGCTCTGGGCAGGCTGGGCAGACACGGCCCGCACGGCGGGCCGGGACTGGTCTTGCCGGCAGATCAGATGGCGCGCGCCAATTGCTCCGCCAGGCCGGTGTAGGCGCCCGGGGTCAACGCACGCAGGCGCTGCTTGTCTTCTTCCGGCAGCTGCAGGCTTTCCACAAACGCCTGCATCGACGCGGCGGTGATGCCCTGGCCGCGGGTCAGTGCCTTCAATTGCTCGTACGGATTGGGCAGGCCGTGGCGACGCATCACGGTCTGTACGGCCTCGGCCAGCACTTCCCAGGCGGCGTCCAGATCGGCATCCAGGCGCTCCGGATTCACCGTGAGCTTGCCCAGGCCCTTGGCCAACGAATCCAGGGCGACCTGGGTGTGGCCGAACGCGGTGCCGAGTGCGCGCAGCACGGTGGAGTCGGTCAGGTCGCGCTGCCAGCGGCTGATCGGCAACTTGGCGGAAAAATGCTCGAACAGCGCATTGGCGATGCCAAAGTTGCCTTCGGCATTTTCGAAGTCGATCGGGTTGACCTTGTGCGGCATGGTCGAGGAGCCGACTTCGCCCTCTTTCAGCTTCTGCTTGAAGTAACCCAGCGAGATGTAGCCCCAGATGTCGCGCGACAGGTCGATCAGGATGGTATTGACGCGGCGGCTGGCGTCGCCGATTTCGGCCACGTTGTCGTGCGGCTCGATCTGGGTGGTGTAGGGGTTGAACACCAGGCCCAGGCTTTCGACGAAATGCTGCGCGAACGCGGCCCAGTCCAGCTCCGGGTACGACACCAGGTGCGCGTTGTAGTTGCCGACCGCGCCGTTGATCTTGCCGGTCAGCTCGACCGCCGCGATCTGCTTGCGCTGACGCTCCAGGCGCGCGACCACGTTGGCGATTTCCTTGCCCAGCGTGGTGGGCGAGGCGGTCTGGCCGTGCGTGCGCGACAGCATCGGCTGGCCGGCCTGGGCATGGGCGAGAGTGCGCAGGCTGGCAGTGATGCCGTCCAACGTCGGCAGCAGCACCTCGCGGCGTGCCTGGTCCAGCATCAGGCCGTAGCTGAGATTGTTGATGTCCTCGCTGGTGCAGGCGAAATGCACGAACTCCAGCGCCGGGCCCAGCTCGGCATCGTCCTTGAGTTGTTCCTTGATGAAGTACTCCACCGCCTTGACGTCGTGGTTGGTGGTGCGCTCGATCTGCTTGACCCGCGCGGCATGGGTCACGCTGAAGTCGTCGGCCAGGCGGCGCAGGGTCTGCGTGGCGGCGGCCGAGAACGGCGCCAGTTCGGCGATGCCCGGCTCGGCGGCCAGTGCCAGCAGCCATTCGATCTCGACCTTGACCCGCGCCTTGATCAGGCCGTATTCGGAAAAGATCGGGCGTAGCGCATCCACCTTGGAGGCGTAGCGGCCGTCGAGCGGGGACAGGGCAAGCAGGGCGGAATCCGACATGGGCAGGGCACTGGGAGGCTGGCGGGGGTGCGTATTCTACGCCGCCCCGGCGCTCGCTTCGCCGATCGGCCGGACGGTGACCGCCTGGATGCGGTGCCCGGCCATGCGCCGCACGGTCAACGCGTGGCCGTCCAGCTGCAGGGTTTCGCCTTCTTCGGGCAGCCGCTGCAGCTGGTGCACGATCAGCCCGCCCACCGAGTTGACGTGGTCCGGGGCGCTGAGATCATGGCCGAGCAGGCGTTCCAGGCGGAAGATCGAGGTGCTGCCGGCCACCAGCAGCGAGCCGTCCTGGCTGCGGATCGGCGCATCGCGCACCACGTGGCGATGCTCGTCCTCGATCTCGCCAACGACGACTTCCAGCAGATCTTCCAGGGTGAAGAAGCCCTGGATGCGGCCCTGGTCCTCCACGCACAGCGCCAGATGGGTGGCACCGGTGCGGAATTGTTCCAGCGCGCTGGGGATCGGGGTTTCCAGGGTCAGCAGGGTGGCCGGGCGCAGCAGCGGGCGCAGATCGTCCAGGTCCTGGCCGCGCGCCATCGCCACCAGCAGATCCTTGGTATGCAGAATGCCCAAGACCTGCTCGCCCTCGCTGTCGAACCACGGGTAGCGGCTGTAGCGCGACTCGCTGAACTCGGCCAGCACCGATTCCAGCGTCATGCCTTCGCGCAGGCTGCGCATGTGCTCGCGCGGGCGCATCAGGTCGCCGGCGACCAGGTCGGGCAATTCCAGCGCGTGGCTCATCAAGGCCAGGCCGTGATCGGGTGTGGCTGCATTCGGATCCTGGCGGCCGACGATCAACATCAGTTCTTCGCGCGAATAACGATGCGAGTGATGCTCCACCTCGCCCCAGCCGAGCACCCGCAGCAACCGATTGGCGCTGTTGTTGAGCACCCAGATCGCCGGATACATGACCCAATAAAATACGTAGAGCGGCGCGGCGGTCCACAGCGACATCAGCTCCGGACGACGAATGGCCATGGTCTTGGGCGCCAGTTCGCCCAGCACGATGTGCAGGAACGAAATCAGGCTGAAGGCAATGGCCAGCGCGGTGAATTGCGCTGCTTCCGGCGACAGACCGAGCAGGTCGAACAGCGGCTGCAGCAGATGCGCAAACGCAGGCTCGCCGACCCAGCCCAAGCCGAGCGAGGCCAAGGTAATCCCCAGCTGGCAGGCCGACAGATACGCATCCAGATGCGCATGCACCCCGAGCAGCAAACGCCCGCGCCAGCCGTTGTTTTGCGCCAGGCCCACCGCCTGGGTATGGCGCAGTTTGACCAGCGCAAATTCGGCAGCGACGAAGAAGCCGTTCAACAGCACCAGCAGCAAGGCGACCAACAGCAGCAGGACGTTACCGAGCATGGCAGGTGCCTGCGTGCCGTGCAGCGGCAGTCGGTCGAGGCGTTAGCTGTTGCGCGCGCGCGGTGCTGCGGTGTGCAAAAGAGAAAAACGCAGGTGCTGCGTTTCTACAGTCAGGGTCGTCGCCCATGGCGGCGTGGTACCTCGTATGGATCGATGGGCAGTCTAGCCCACGGTTTGCGACGACACGGTCGCAACGCTGCGAGCGAGTATCGTAGGCAGTCTCGCCAGCGTGGGTACGCCCGCTGCCAGCCCTTCCTTCACCACAAATCCAACGATGTGCGGAGAGTGCAGATGAGCGAACGTTTCAGGACCGAACACGACAGCATGGGGCAATTGCAGGTGCCCGCCGATGCGTTGTGGGGCGCGCAGACCCAGCGTGCCGTGCAGAATTTTCCGGTGTCCGGCCAGCCGATGCCGCGTGGTTTCATCCGCGCGCTGGGCCTGATCAAGGCCGCCGCCGCCGGTGTCAATGCCGAGCTTGGGTTATTGCCCAAGTCGATTGCCAAGACGGTGCAGGACGCCGCCTTGCAGGTGGCCGAGGGCACCTTCGATGCGCAATTTCCGATCGATGTCTATCAGACCGGCTCGGGCACCTCGTCCAACATGAATGCCAATGAGGTGATTGCCACGTTGGCCACGCGCGCCGGCAAGGACGCGGTGCATCCCAACGATCACGTCAATCTGGGGCAGAGTTCCAACGACGTGATTCCGACCGCCATCCGCGTGTCTGCGTTGCTTGCGGTGCAGGAGCACTTGCAGCCCGCGCTCAAGCATCTGCGCAAGACCATCGACAAACGCGCCAAGGGGCTGAGCAAGGTGGTCAAGACCGGGCGAACGCATCTGATGGATGCGATGCCGCTGACCTTCGGCCAGGAATTTGGCGCATGGTCGGCGCAGCTGAGTTCGGCGCAGGATCGCATCGACGACGCGCTCAAGCGCTTGCGGCGTCTGCCGCTGGGCGGCACCGCGATCGGCACCGGCATCAATGCCGATCCGCGTTTTGGCGGCAAGGTGGCCAAGGCCTTGTCGAGCTTGAGCAAATTCAAGTTCGAGAGTGCGGACAACAAGTTCGAAGGCCTGGCCGCGCAGGACGATGCGGTGGAGTTGTCCGGCCAGCTCAATGCGCTGGCAGTGGCCTTGATCAAGATCGCCAATGATCTGCGCTGGATGAATGCTGGCCCGTTGGCGGGGCTGGGCGAAATCGAATTGCCGGCGCTGCAGCCGGGCAGTTCGATCATGCCGGGCAAGGTCAACCCGGTGATTCCCGAAGCCACCGTGATGGCCTGCGCGCAGGTCATCGGCCACCACACCGCGATCACCGTGGCCGGGCAGACCGGTAACTTCCAGTTGAACGTGACCTTGCCGCTGATCGCCTACAACCTGCTGGATTCGATCACCCTGCTGGGCAATGTGTCGCGGCTGCTCGCCGATACCGCAATCGCCGGATTGAAGGTGCGTCAGGAGCGCGTGCGCGAGGCGCTGGATCGCAATCCGATCCTGGTGACCGCACTCAACCCTATCATCGGTTACGAGAAAGCCGCGGCGATCGCCAAACGTGCCTACAAGGAGCAGCGTCCGGTGCTGGACGTGGCCATGGAAGATAGCGGGCTCAGCGAAGCGGATCTGCGGCGTTTGCTGGATCCGGCTGCGTTGACGCGTGGTGGCATCCAGGCCGGCAGGAGTGGCGGCGGCGGCTGACCACCGCAGTGTGCGTGCGTAGGAGCGCACCTGGGAGCGACGGGCGTTGTCGATAAAGCCCCGTCGCGCCCAGGTGCGTTCCTACACGGCCTTGCGCAAATCTGCGGCTTTTGTGCAGCTTCGCTGGCTACTCAGTGCCGCTCGGCCTGCACGTTGCCGAAACTTTCGCGATACGGCTGCAGCGACGGAATCTCATCCAGCAATTCGCCGCTGATCTTCTGGATGTCCGGCGTGGTGGTCAGTTTGATCGACTTGTACTCAGGATCCGCGCCAGCGTCGTTGACCGCCTGCTGACGCAGCATCTGCAAATGTCCGAACAACAGCTGCAACTTGGCGCGCGTCGGCTCTTTCTGCGGTAGCGCAATATCGTCGATCTTCAGCGTGCCGTCCGGGGTGATTTCCGCATTGGCGGCCGGTGGGCGGCGGATCATCACCGACTGGGTGGTGATCGCAACGCGCGGCTTGCCGCGTTCTGCACGACGGGACGACTGGTCGCCGCAGGCGGCGAGAGTGCAGAGCAGCAGTGCCATGCACAGCATCACGAACTTGTTCATGGGGTCGATGGGTGAAGGAGAGCGCACTAGTGTAATCCCGCCTCGCTCTGGCGTTCGATCCGGGCCGGTCTCGATCTCGATCCACTCACCAGCGGTACGTCAGCGCAGGCTTTGACGCAACCATTCGAGCTCGTCGCTGACCGCCGCTGCCGTGCGTGCCTCGATCCGGCGGTACGTGGTCAGCACCTCTTCGCCGAACGGCGTCAAGCTGGCGCCACCACCGCCACCGCCTCCTTTCACCGTGACCACCACCGGCTGACGGAAATAGCGGTTCATCGCATCCACCAGATCCCAGGCGCGCTTGTAGCTCATCTTCATGCCGCGGCCTGCGGCCGAAATCGAGCCCGTTGCACGGATGCCCTCCAGCAGATCGGCCTTACCGGGGCCGATGACGATGTTGTCGCTGAACACGACTCGCAGCCGGAGTCGGCCCGGTGCAGGTTGGTCGGCCATCGTTTTCATACGCCAATCTCGGAGTGTCGGATGGCGCGGACGATGCACCGGAACCGCAGTGTAGGCATGCGACCTGCAGATTCCGAGCACCGGCCGCGCTGGTCAGACAGCGACACAGCGGTGGGAGTTGTCGCGCTTACTTGCGGCAGTCGTCCACGTCGTGTTGCGTGAGGGTGGAATAGGGCGCAAACGCCGGCACCAGGTGCGCAGCGGCGTCTTGTGCGTTGCGCAGCTTGGCCAGTTGATCGCAGATCTGCATGGCCTTGTGCTTGAAGGTTTCCGCCTGGGCTTCGATCTTGTCGCCGATCTGGTCCGTGTTGCCGCTGAGCACGCCCTTGAGCGCTTCGCCCGCTGCATGCGCACCGAAGGCCGCGCCCTGCGTGCCGATGTCGATGCCTTTTTCGGCCACGCCCTGAATCTGCACGTAAAAGCTGCGCATCGCTTGCTGCTGCGCATCGTTCAAGCTCACCGGCTTGCCATCGATGCTGAGCGCGCCATCCACACCGATGGTGGCTGCAGGCAGGCCGTCACGCTTGAGCGTCACGC
This sequence comes from Xanthomonas sp. Leaf131, assembly GCF_001423495.1. Lineage (GTDB taxonomy): Bacteria > Pseudomonadota > Gammaproteobacteria > Xanthomonadales > Xanthomonadaceae > Xanthomonas. The sequence continues at coordinate 265,281 of NZ_LMOG01000003.1, forward strand.
TCTTGCCATTGAAAGTCACGCCACTCCCGTTGGCCTGGCCCGATACATTCACCGTGGGCTCGGATTTTCCGCAACCGACCAGCAGCACGCTTGCCAACACCGCAGAAATCAACAGTTTCATCAGTAGTTCCCCCTTCAATCGTCAATGACGTGATTATTTTTCTGTTGGTACGCGGGTGGTACCGGCGACATCGCTGACGTCGATATCGCCGCTGCCCTTGCGCACTACGCCGACGTTGCCGCGTACCTTGCGCACGCGCAATGCGCCGGAATTGATCGCTTCCACATTGACGTCGCCTTGTACATCGTCGATGTCGACATCGCCGGAGCCGATTGTGCCGAGCTTGACGTTGCCCGCAACGCCGCGCAGTTTGACGTCGCCCGAGCCGACCTTGCCGATCTCCGCCGCGCCACGCACCTGCGTGGCCTTGAGATCGCCCGAGCCAACGGCCAACACGCGCAAGGCGCCCATGTCGTCCAATTCGATATCGCCGGAGCCGACCTTGGCCGTGACGCGGCCCTTGGTGCGACGAATCGCCATGTCGCCAGAACCGACGTCGGCACTGACCGCTGCCGCGCCGGACATGTCCGCATCGCCGGAACCCACATCGAACTGCACCAGCAGCGTGTCGGGCACGCTGCCGCGCAGATCCAGGTACGCGTAGCTCTCGCCAATGGACAGGCGCATGCTGCGGTCATCGTCCAGCGTCACCACCAACTTGTCGCCGACGCGCTTCTGGGTGACGGTCAGGCCTTTGAGCAGATTGGCATGTGCAGCGCAGGCGCGGCCGCTCAGACGCCCGCTGTTTCCCGGTACGGCGTCCAGATGCAGGTCGTTGGAGGCGACCTCGAACAACACCGATTTCACTCCACTCAGCTTCAACTCCAGGCTGCGCGGCTCGGAGAATTTGCATTGCTCCTGGGCAAACGCAGCGCCGGGTAATGCGAACAACATGGCCAGACTCACAGGCAGGTGCGAACGCATGGGGTGTCCTTTACTCAGGCTTCGGAGCGCCGACGGCGCAGATAGACGGAGGCGGCGATCAGCACCACACCGATGGCGGCGCCGATCCAGATGTCGGGATTGCCGTAGACCAGCCTGCTATCGGTGTGCTGCAGCACCCACTGCACCAGATCGCTGGGGTTCTGCATCGCGCTGCTGTTCAGGTTGCCGCTGACCGCACGCGGCGACCAGGTGCCGGGCAGGGCGCTGAGCAGGCCGCGGTAGCCGACGATGTACCAGATCCAGCCGATCGGCAGCGAGACACCGGGCATTGCCGAAAGAATGCTCAGCATCACGCAGGCCAGCAGCGGGAACAGCACCGCCCACAGGAACGGCTTGCTGTTGGCCCAGGCCGAGCAGAACATCAGCCAGCCCACGGTCGGCAGTGACCACAACAAGCCCATCGGCACGGTCTGCAGCATCAGCCACAACAGCGAGAACGGATGCGAGTGAGTGGCCAGCCCCCATGGATTGGGTACGCCGGCGATCAACGCGCCGCCGATGGCGATCAGCCACAGTGCCAGGCCGACCAGCACGCCGATCGCGATGGCGATCAGCGGCGCCAGCAACAACGCCCAGGCAGCTTTGGACAGCACCGTCTGCACATCGGACACCGGCAACGATTTCCAGAACAGCACGCTGCGGTCGCGGCGGTCGTCGTACAGGCTGCCCAGCGAATAGAAGAACACCACGAACGCCAGGACCACCGAGGCGATCCCGATGCCGCCGAGCAGCAGGCCATCGCCGACCTGTCCCAGCGTGCGCGTGTATTCGGCCAGATCGTCCATCGTCATGCTGTCGCCGACCATGTTGCGGCGCGCGCTGATCGCGCCGATCACCGCGCCCAGCAGAGCGAAGAACACCGCGATACCGCCGGTGATGATCTGTGCCCAGACGAAGCCGCCACGGTGTTCCCAGTACTCGCGTTTGAGCAGCCAGCCGAAGGTGCGGGCGGGAGATGCTTGGTGGGTGAGTGCATTCATGCGTAGGTCCCCTTCATGACCGCAACGAACAGGTCGGCAAGGCCGGGATTGCGGGTTTCGCCAAAACGGGCGAGCTGCGCTTTCGGCACGCCATCGAACAGCATCACGGTCTTGCCGAACGGCAGGCTGCGCTCGTCGATCGGCTTGATGGCTCTGGCAGCCTCCAGGTGCTCGGCATTGACCAGCACTTCGGTGTAGCGCTCGGCCACGTTTTCCATATCGGCGGTCAGCACGATGCGGCCGTCGCGGATGAACATCACATCGGTGAGGATGTGTTCGATCTCCTCCACCTGGTGGGTGGTGACGATGATGGTTTTTTGCTCATCGAAGTAATCCTCCAGCAGGCGTTGGTAGAACTGCTTGCGATAGAGGATGTCCAGGCCCAGGGTGGGTTCGTCCAGCACCAGGATGCGGGCGTCGATGGCCATCACCAGCGCCAGATGCAGCTGCACGATCATGCCCTTGGACAATTCGCGCACCCGCGATTTGCGGTTGAGCTGCGTATTGGCCAGAAAGCGCTCGCACTTGGCGCGATCGAAGCGCGGATGCACGCCGGCAACGAAATCGATCGCCTCGCCAACCCGCAACCAGCGCGGCAGCACCGCCACATCGGCGATGAAGCAGACCTCGTTCATCAGAGCATTGCGCTGGGTGCGCGGATCCATGCCGAGCACGCTCAACTCGCCGTCGAAATCGGTCAGCCCCAGCACTGCCTTGAGCGCAGTGGTCTTGCCGGCGCCGTTGGGGCCGATCAAGCCGACGATGCGGCCTGCGGCAATGGTGAAGCTGGTGTTGTCCAGCGCGAGCCGATGCTTGTAGGCCTTGCGCAGGCCACGTGCGTCGACCACATGGTCGGAGGAGACGGCGGTCATGGTGTTTTTCCCTGTGGCAACAGATCGTCGATGGACAGTCCCAGGCGCTGGATGCGTTCCAGCACCGCGGGCCATTCTTCATTCAAGAAACGCTCGCGTTCGCTGCCGCGCAATTTCAGCGCAGCTTCCGGGGTCATGAACATGCCCAGGCCGCGGCGTTTCTCCACCAGGTTCTCGTCGGCCAATTCCTGATAGGCGCGCGAGACAGTGATGGGGTTGAGTTGGTAATCGGCCGCCACTTGCCGCACCGAGGGCAGGGCGTCGCCAGGCTTGAGGATTCCATCGAGCATCATGGCAATCACCCGTTCCTTGAGTTGGCGATAGATGGGAGCGCCGTCGCTCCATTGAATGTCGTTCATGGTCAGCTCCGTGGGCGCAGAACCTGCGCGAAGGAGAAATAGGGCATCGACAGCGAAGCGCGCAGATGCCGGCTGGGCCGGGTGCGCGCTTCGGGGGGAGTTGTCGCGTTTTCCGTAACCGCCTCCGACACGCCATAATCGGCGCCGGACTCCGTCACCTGACTGGAAGCGGCTCCCAGGCAACCAATGGCGAACAGGGTGCTGCCGAACAGCAGCAGTGGAACTGGTCGCGTGAAGCGTGTGCTGTTCATGCTTTCCCCTGCGTTGGGTGACTGGTGTTGTATTCAACTATAACACCGACACGCAGGCAGTCAACTGCTTGTCATACCCAACTGATGGCACCCCGCTTCTGCGAGGCGCCGGAACCTATTCGAGGGGATCGCGCATGTTGCTCAATCGTTTGCTGGTCGTTGTATTTGCTGGCTTTTTTTCCGCTTCAGCAGCGGCGGCAGGCACCCCGGTGCTGGATCTGGACTACCGGCCGCTGGCCGGCAAGGCGCCAATCAACCTGAACCGTACCTACGGCGGCAAGGTGGTGATGGTGGTCAACACCGCCAGCAAATGCGGCTACACCCCGCAGTACGAAGGACTGGAAGCGCTGAACCAGCGCTTCGGTAGCCGCGGGTTTTCGGTGCTGGGCTTTCCGTCGAACGATTTTCAGGGGCAGGAACCCGGATCTGAGAAGCAGATCCAGGAATTCTGCACGCTGACCTATGGCGTCAAGTTCCCGATGTTTGAGAAGGTGCATGTGCTGGGTGCGCAGGCCACGCCGTTGTATCAACGGTTGACGCAAGCCACGGGTGTTGCGCCGGGTTGGAACTTCCACAAGTATTTGATTGGCCGCGATGGACGCGTGGTGGCGCAGTTCCCCAGCAAGATCAAACCGGACGATCCGAGCGTGTTGGCGGCGATCGAACGCGAGCTCAAGGCGCCCTCGCGCTGAGCGCGGTACTCGCAACGCCGCGCGCGCATGCGACAATGCGCATTCAGCGCCGGCGTCGGCGTGTCTTTTCACTTTCGGGAAGTGCATCGAATGAAGATGGGAAAGCGCGGCGCGGCGGCGTCGCTACTGATGGTGGCACTGTCGGCATCGATGCCGGCGATGTCGCAGCAACCGGCCGCAGCGGCCACCAAGGAGAAGCCAGTTTTGAATGCATCGTCTGAGAAGAGCACCCGCGACAACGTCAGCTACGCCATCGGTATGGATGTGGCGCGCTCGTTCGAGCCGATTGCCCAGGACATCGATGTGAGCGCACTGCAACGCGCCATCGAAAATGCATTCAAGGGCGGCAAGCCGTTGTTGTCCGACGAGCAGACCCAGGCCACCGATACCGCCCTGCGCACTGCGCTGGCGGCGCGTAACGGCCAGCAGGTTCCGGGCGTTGCGCCGGGCAGCACGCCTGCGACTCCGTCCAAGGAAAACGTCGGCCTGATGCTGGGCGATCGCGCCGTGGGCCCGTCGTTGGCGGGCATCAAGGACGAGATCGATCTGAGCATCCTGATCGAAGCCGTGCGTACCGTGTTCGCCAAGGGCACCACGCGCCTGACCCAGCAGGAAGCCGCAGCGACCATGCAGGCCTTCGCCTCTGCCAAGCAGGGCGCCGCCGGTGCCAAGAATCGCGAAGAAGGCAATGCGTTCCTGGCCAAGAACAAGACCGAAAAAGGCGTGATCACCACGGCCTCGGGCTTGCAGTACACGGTGTTGCGCCAGGGTAGCGGCGAGCGTCCGATGCCCACCAATACGGTGCGCGTGAACTACGAAGGCAAGCTGCTCAACGGGCAGGTGTTCGACAGTTCCTACCAGCGCGGCCAGCCGGCCGAGTTCGGTCTGAACCAGGTCATTGCAGGTTGGACCGAGGGCGTCGCCTTGATGCCGGTCGGTTCGAAATATCGTTTCTGGATTCCATCCAACTTGGCCTATGGCCCGAACGGCACGCAGGGGGGGCCGATCGGACCAGACGCAACGTTGACGTTCGATGTCGAACTGATGGGTATCCTTCCCTGATCCCCCACAGGAGTATCCCCCCCCATGCGAGTTGCGATCTTTGGTACCGGCTATGTTGGTCTAGTCACCGGTACCTGTCTGGCCGAAGTAGGTCATCACGTTATCTGCGTGGATATCGACCAGGCGAAAGTTGATGGTCTCAATCGAGGGGTGATTCCCATCTATGAACCCGGCCTGGAGCCGATGGTGAAAGCCAACCACGCCTCTGGCCGGTTGCGCTTCACCAGCGACGCAGCCGAGGCGATTGCGCACGGCGAAATCACCTTTATCGCCGTGGGCACGCCGCCGGATGAGGATGGCAGTGCCGACCTGCAATACGTGCTGGCAGTTGCGCGTACTGTCGGTCGCCACATCGATGGCCCGTCGGTGGTCGTCAACAAGTCCACGGTGCCGGTCGGTACCGCCGACAAGGTGCGTGCGGCGATCCAGGAAGAGCTGGCTGCGCGTGGCGTGGAGCATGAGTTCGACGTCGTCTCCAATCCGGAATTCCTGAAGGAAGGCGACGCGGTTGCCGACTGCATGCGTCCGGATCGCATCGTGATCGGTGCGACCAAGCCGGCAGCGATCGCGCGCATGCGTCGTCTGTATGCACCGTTCAACCGCAACCGCGATCGCATCGTCGAAATGGATGTGCGTTCGGCCGAGCTGACCAAGTACGCGGCCAACGCGATGCTGGCGACCAAGATCAGTTTCATGAACGAAATCGCCAACATTGCCGAGCGTGTCGGTGCGGACGTCGAGCACGTGCGTAACGGTATCGGTTCGGATCCGCGTATCGGCTGGCACTTCATCTATCCCGGTGCCGGTTACGGCGGCTCGTGCTTCCCCAAGGACGTGCAGGCGCTGGCCAAGACTGCCGAGCAGTACGGCATGCAGCCGACCCTGCTCAATGCGGTGGAAAGCGTCAACAACGCGCAGAAGGGTCATTTGTTCGAATTGGTGCAGCGTCACTACGGCGGCGAAGCTGGCGGCAGTCTTGCCGGCAAGACCTTCGCGGTGTGGGGCCTGGCGTTCAAGCCCAATACCGACGACATGCGTGCGGCCTCCAGCCGTCGCTTGCTGGCACAGTTGTGGGAAGCCGGTGCCAGCGTGCGTGCCTACGATCCGGAAGCCACCCACGAAGCCAAGCGCATCTTCGGTGAGCGCGACGATCTGACCTTCTGCGACGAAGCCTTCGCTGCCCTGGAAGGCGCCGATGCACTGGTCGTGGTCACTGAGTGGAAGCAGTTCCGCAGCCCGGATTTCGGCAAGATCAAGCAGGCCTTGAAGGACGACGTCGTATTCGACGGCCGCAACCTTTACGACCCGCAGGAGATCGAAGCTGCAGGCCTGGCTTACTACGCCATCGGACGAGGCCGTTCGTTGCATGCATGAGCAACTCTCGCCGCGCGACCAGGAACTGGACGCGCGGTTGGTTGAACTGGAAACGCGTCTCTCCTTTCAGGAGCACGCGCTCAATGAACTGAGTGAAGCACTTGCGGACGCCCGTTTGACGGGCGCCCGCAATGCCGAACTGATCCGCCACCTGCTCGAGGATCTGGGCAAGGTGCGCTCCACGTTGTTTGCCGATGCAGCGGACGAACCGCCGCCTCCGCACTATTGATTGCAGATTGCCACCGCCATGAGCGATACCTTACGTGACCAGTTGCTTGGGTTGGGCTTCAAGTCCGCCCCCAAGCCCGAACGCAAACCCGACGCACGGCCTGCCGCGCGTCACCATGGCAACGGTGGCAGGCCTGCGCCCGGCGGCAACAAGCCGGGCGGCCAGGGCAGGGGGCCGCAGCGGCCGCACGCCGCTGCGGCGACCGATGGCAAGCATGAGCGCACAGGCGCGGGCAGGCCTGAGCATCGCAACGATGGCAAGCCTGCAGCGTCGCCACGTCCTCAGCATTCCACCGTAGAGCGCCGCGGGCCCAGGCCGGCACGCACGCGCGAAGACATCGATCTGGCCAAGGCCTATGCGATCCGTGCGCAGCGCGAGAAGGACGAGCGTATCGAAGCCGAGCGACTGAAGCAGGAAGAAGCACGCCTGCGTCGCGAAGCCAAGGCAAAGCTCGAAGAGCTGCTCAAGGACAAGGGCCTGAATCATGCCGATGCCGATATCGCCCGGCATTTTCCGTATGGCGGCAAGATCAAGCGTATCTACGTGACTGCCGATCAGCTCAAGGCGCTCAACGCCGGCGAGCTGGGTGTGTTGCAGCTCAACGGGCGTTATCTGCTGGTCACCGCCGAGCTGCTGGCCGAAGCCGAAGCGGTCTTCGCACCGTCTGTCGCGTTGAAGGTGGATCCGAATGCACCGGCAAGCGATGACCCCTATGCGGACCCCCAGTATCAGGTGCCCGACGATCTGGTCTGGTAACACTGCGTGACATGGTTCGTTGGTACATGGGCACCTGATGGGTGCCCATGTGTTGAGTGGCGAGCAACACGCGTGTCGCTGTCAGGCATCGGGCACGGAGAGTGATCCGAATCGGCATGATCCACGCGTGCACATCGGTTACTGCGTCGTCAGCATCCGCCTGACGCCTGCGCGTCAGTTTTGTCAGTCACGCTCTTCAAGCACCTGTTTTTAAGGATCAGGATGACGCGCTCGGTCACAGGGAACGGTTACTTCGCTCATATCGACGGCTTGCGTGCACTGGCCGTGCTGTCGGTCATCGCCTATCACCTGGATGCCAGCTGGTTGCCAGGTGGCTTCACCGGCGTCGATCTATTTTTCGTTATCTCCGGGTTCGTGGTCAGCGCGTCGATCGATCGTTTGCCGCGCGTCTCGGTGGCTGCGGAGCTGGCGCGGTTCTACGCGCGCCGCCTGCGGCGTATCGCCCCGGCCTTGCTGGTCTGCGTGCTGACCACTGCGTTGTTTTCGACGTTATTCATTCCCGAGTCGTGGCTGAGCGAAGCCAGTCCCAAGACCGGGCGCATGGCGTTGTTCGGCTTGAGCAACTGGGTGTTGGCCAGCGTCGGGCAGGATTATTTTTCGCCGCGCGCGGAGTTCAACCCGTATACGCAAACCTGGTCGCTGGGCGTGGAAGAGCAGTTTTACCTGCTGTTTCCGTGGATGTTTCTGGCCTGGATGCGTGGCGGTGCCGGGCGTGCCTGGTCGTTGGGCGTGTTCGTGCTCGCCACTGCCGCTTCGCTGGGATACGCGTGGCAGCGCACGCATGTTCCGGGGCATGAAGTCACCTCGTTCTATCTGACCACGGCGCGGTTTTGGCAATTGGGTGCCGGTGTGTTGGCGTATCAGTTGATGACGCTGCTGCGCAGACGTGATGGGCAACGTCTGTTCGCGGCAGGCATCGCGCTTGCCGCGCCGCTGCGTGCGCTGTTGTTGCTGCTGGCACTGGCCAGTATCGGCAACGGAGTGTGGAATGCGCGCCCGGGGCATTCGCCGTGGAGCGATGGTCTGTGGCCGGTGCTGGGGGCGGTGGCGCTACTGGCGTTGTTGCATCGGCAGGCCGATGGGTGGGTGGGCCGCGTGTTGTCCGCTGCACCTGTGGTGGCGATCGGACGTATTTCGTATTCGTTGTATCTGTGGCATTGGCCGGTGTTGGTGCTGCTGCGCTGGAGCGTCGGGCTCGAATCGGTGGCTGCCAAGCTGGTGGCGCTGGTGCTGACCTTCGCCTGCGCGGCCGCCTCGTATCGCTGGGTGGAACGGCCGTGGCGCAACCATCGCCTGGGTGGTTGGTCGAACGTGCGCGTGGTGATGGCTGGTCTTGGTGCGTTGCTGCTGGCCTTCGGTGTGCAATCGGCATTGATCAAGTCGGCGCCTTACACCTCGTTGAGCGTGGTGAGCCGGCACCCGCTGGATTGGTATGCGTATGCGCGCGGTTTGCGCAAGGAAATGCCGGACTGCCGTCTGATCGCCAGCAACGAATCCGTGGGCGGGCAGCCGGTGCGCATCTTCGCGCGTGGGCAGTGTTCGCGCCCTGCGACCAGTCAGCGCCAGGTGTTTGTGATGGGCGATTCGCATGCGCTGGCCTACAACGAACTGCTGCGCCGTTTTCCGCTTCTGGAAGGCGGCAGCGTGCGCATGTATGGCGTGGCCGGTTGTTCGATCGCATCGATGCAGCCGGGTGGTCAGGCTGCAAGTTGCGAGGCGTTCGTGCGTCCGGCGCTGGAAGATGTGGCAGCCAGGGCGCGTGCGGGCGATGTGCTGTTTTTGCCCGGCTTGCGCGTACCACGGCTGGCCGAGCAGGACGTGTTGTTCGATCTGCACCGCAATATCGCCTTGCTGCACAGCAAACAGGCACAGCGCGAGCGCGATGCGACGGTGGCGGCAACGATTGCGTTGTTGGCACCCGTGCAGGCACGTGGTGTGCTGGTGGTGTTCGAAGCGCCCAAGCCGGTGCTCAAGGCGCCGCCGTATCGGTGCTCGGACTGGTTCAATCGCGGCAACGCGATCTGTGCCAACGGCATGCAGATCGAGCGCAAGGTGATGGAGGACTATCGCGCGCCAGCGCTCGATGGGCTGCAACGCATTGTGGCCGGCCTGCCAGGTGCCAGCATCTGGGATCCGCTGCCGGCGTTGTGCGATGCGCAGCTGTGTGCGCCCACACAGCAGGGGCGGCCGCTGTTCTTCGATGCCGATCATCTGAGCGGTTATGGCAACCGCGTGCTGCTGCCAGGTTTTGCGGCGCATCTGCGGGGCTTGCCTGCACAGGCGCCGGCTGTTCAATAAAGGTCCGCGCGTGGCTGGCGATACACAGGCCGGTCACAGCGCGCGCGGCACCATGCGCGGCGTTGTTGGTCGACGCATTCGGGCATGGTGTCCGCGGCGCCGCAGCTCACTTCCTGCCGATGGTGCCGCGTATGTCCATGTTCTCGAATTTCCTGCCGTCTCGCGCCGATGCATCAGTGCGCTCAGCCGTGCACTACGTGCTGTGCATGCGTGCGCGCCGCAACGGTGTGGCGGTTGGATTGGCGCTTGCGCTCTGCGCGCTTAGTCAGCAGGCGGCCGCGCAGGCGGACGAGGCGCCGGCATTCGATCGCCCCGGGATTCCCTTCGCCGCCGAAACGCTGCAGCCGGGTGCGGTTGCCTGGGAACAGGGCTTGCCGGATGCGAGCACCGACCGCAGCGATGGGCAGCGGACCACGCAATACACCGCCGATACGGTGCTGCGTCTTGGCCTGTTGCAGAACGTGGAGTTGCAGCTCGGCAGCGATAGTTACAACTGGCAGCATGGCGGCGGCGCGCGTGTGCATGGGGGTGGCGACAGCCATATCGGAGTGAAGGTCGCACTGCCATCGCGTTCGGACAGCTTTCAGTGGGCCGCGCTCGCCAGCTACAGCGTGCCGACCGGCAGCCCCGCTTTCAGCGATGGCTATGCACGCGAACTGGGCGTGACCGCGTCGTGGGATCTGGCGCAGGAGCGCGCGCTGGCGCTGTACGTCAACTATGCGCGCGACGACGACGGGCACACCTGGACGTTTTCGCCCAATTACACGTTCTTCTCCGGGGAGCGTTTCAGCAGCTATGTGGAAGCGGGCTTCGACACCGGCAGCGAACATTCGCGCGTGGCCGGCGCCGGCGGCGCCTGGCAGCTGCCGCATGCGATGCAACTGGATGTATCGGTGCTGCGCGGGCTGACCTCGGAGAGCCCGGATTGGCAGGGCGGGATCGGCTTGTCGATCGCGTTTCAGTGATGGAGGTTTGTGTGGTCACAGCCAGGCCGTGCCCGCCGGATCGCCGCGAGAGCCAGGTACACGGGCTTGCAGCTTAGTTAACACGATGTTCGCCAGTCCAGCCCATGCGGACTGAATATGCTGCACTGCCGCATGCATTGATTGGCCGGAAAAGGCCTAATTGGATCGATCCAATCGACGCCAGACGCATGCGCATTTCTTCCACTGTAAAGCCGGCCACGTGACGCGTGCCAAGCCTACGCCGGCCGCCCCGGACGATGGCGATACGCGCCGCATTCGACGCGGTGCAGTGACGTTGCGCGATATCGCCGGCGCCATCGGTGTCTCGCGCGCGACCGTGTCTTTGGTGTTGCGTGGCAGCCCGCTGGTGCATGCGAGCACGCGCGCGCGCGTGGAGGCCGAGCTGGATCGGCAGAACTACGTCTACAACCGCGCCGCCGCCAATCTGCGCTGCCGCACCTCGTCCAGCATCGCGCTGGTCATCAACGATCTGTCCAATCCATTCTTTGCCGAGTTCGCTGCAGGCGTGGATGAGGCCCTGGGTGCAGCTGGCTACGTGACCTTGCTCGGCAGCACTGGCGAGTCCACGCAGCGCCAGCAGGCGGTGCTGACCTCGCTGATGGAGCACACGCCCGCCGGCATCATCCTGTCGCCGGCCGAAGGCAGCCAGGCGCACGCACTGGCTCAGGTGTTGGGGCGCCAGCACAACGTGGTGTTGTTCAACCGCGAAGTGGAGGGCGCGCGCTGGGATCTGCTGGCGCTGGACAACGAGCAGGGCGCGTTGCTGGCTTGCGACCATCTGATCGCGCAGGGCCATCGGCGCATCGTGTTTTTTGGCGGCCATGCCGAGTCCAGTTCCTGCCGTCAACGCCGCGCCGGCTACACCCGCGCGATGACGAACGCCGGCCTGGCCGTGCACTACGTCGAATCCGCACCGAATCGACAGGACGCTGCGCTGTGCGGCACGCGCATGCTCGATGGCGCCGACCACGCTGCGACTGCGGCGGTTTGCTACAACGACAGCGTTGCGCTCGGGTTGATGGCAGCGCTGGCGATGCATGGCATCGTCCCGGGCCGCGACTTCGCGGTGACCGGCTTCGACGATATCGCCGAAGCCGCCTTGTTTACACCGGCGCTGACTACCTTGGCCGTAGATCCGCGTGCGCGCGGCAGGCAAGCCGCGCAGTTGGTGCTGCAACGTATCGGCAGCCCGGAGCGCGCATCGCAGCGCCTGACTGCCGCAGTCGAATTGAAACTCCGCGCAAGCAGCGCTTGCTCGCCATCCGTGTTGACGCGTCATCCCCCAAGCGATCCCCCCGCGCATTCCCCCACCAAGGCCTCAGGCCGCTGACCAGGCAATTCCTATGGTTTCCCTTTCCACGCAATCCACTGTGCCAAGCGGCAACAAGGCGCCGGTCAATAACGGCGTTGCGTTGTCGGTCGTCACCACGATCTTTTTCATGTGGGGCTTTCTCACCTGCCTCAACGACATTCTGATTCCGCATCTGAAAGCGGTGTTCGAACTCAACTTCGCGCAGGCGATGCTGGTGCAATTCACCTTCTTCGGTGCGTATTTCCTGATGTCGCTGCCGGCCGGTTGGCTGGTGGCCAGGCTGGGCTACAAGCAAGGCATCGTCGCCGGGCTGGCGGTGGCGGCGGTCGGTGCGCTGGGCTTCTGGCCTGCAGCGGAACTGCGCGTTTACGGCGCATTTCTCGGCGCGCTGTTCGTGCTGGCCACCGGCATCACCATCTTGCAGGTGGCGGCCAATCCGTATGTGGCGTTGCTGGGTCCGGAGCGCAGTGCGTCCAGCCGGTTGACCCTGGCGCAGGCGCTCAATTCGCTGGGAACCGCGATCGCGCCGCTGTTCGGTGGCTGGCTGATCCTGTCCAACACGGTGATGAGCGGCGACCAGCTCAAGGTGCTGCCGGAAGCCGAACAGCTGGCCTATCGCGTGCAGGAAGCGCAGGCGGTGCAGGGGCCGTACATCGGCCTTGGCATCGTGCTGTTCTTGCTGGCGATCTTCGTGTTTCTGTTCCGTCTGCCGGCACTGACCGATGCCGGCGCGCAGAAGGACGAAAGCAAGCATTCGCTGGTTGATGCCTTGCGTCATCCGCATGTGCGCTTCGGTGTGCTGGCGATCTTTTTTTACGTCGGCGCGGAAGTGGCGATCGGCAGCCTGATGGTCAACTACTTCTCGTTGCCGCAGATCGGTGGTTTCACCGAGCGCGAAGCGACCAACTACGTGTCGGCGTACTGGACGCTGGCGATGATCGGCCGCTTCATCGGTTCGGCCTTGCTGGCCAAGTTGTCGCCACGCGTGCTGTTGTCGGTGTTCGCTGCAATCAATGCACTGCTGCTGGGCCTGACCATGGCCAGCGGCGGCATGCTGGCGGTGTATGCGCTGGTGGCGATCGGCCTGTTCAATTCGATCATGTTCCCGACCATCTTTACGCTGGGTATCGAGCGCCTTGGTCCGCTGACCGGCCGCGCATCGAGTCTGCTGATCATGGCCATTGTCGGCGGCGCCATCGTGCCGTATCTGCAGGGTTTGCTGGCCGACAGCATCGGCTTGCACGAGTCGTTCGTGCTGCCGCTGGTGTGCTACTTGTACATCGTGTTCTACGGCATCTGGGGCTCGCGTCTGCGCGGCGCACTGGCGGAGGCGCGCGCATGAGTGCTGCCAAGAATCAGGTGGTCTGTTTCGGCGAGGCCTTGATCGACATGCTGGCATTACCGCCGGCCGGCCCCGACGAGGCGCGCACGTTTGCGCAATACGCCGGCGGTGCGCCGGCCAATGTTGCGGTTGCGGTGGCGCGGCTGGGCGGCGCGGCGCATTTCGTCGGCATGCTGGGGCGCGATATGTTCGGCGATTTTTTGCTGCAGAGTCTGCAGCAGGCCGGTGTGGCGACCGATGGCATCGTGCGGACCGATCAGGCCAAGACCGCGCTGGCCTTCGTCGCATTGGACGACGCCGGCGAGCGCAGTTTCAGTTTCTATCGTCCGCCTGCGGCGGATCTGTTGTTCCGTCCGGAGCACTTTGCTGCCGATGGTTTCAAGCAGGCCGCCGTGCTGCATGTGTGCTCCAACAGCATGACCGAGCCTGCGATTGCGCAGTGCACGCTCGACGGCATGCGCCGCGCGCGCGCTGATGGCGCCATCGTCAGCCTGGACCTCAATCTGCGCCCGATGTTGTGGCCGCAGGATGTGGACCCGGCACCGTTGCTGTGGGAGGCGTTGGCGCTGGCCGATGTGGTCAAGCTCTCGCGCGAAGAACTCGATTACCTGGCCGGCACGCTGGAGGGCGATGCTAGCGCAGTCACCCAGAAGCTGTGGCAGGGCAAGGCCAGTTGGTTGCTGGTGACCGATGGCGGCGGGTCGGTGCATTGGCAGACGCGCACCGATTCCGGCCAGGTGCCGGCGTTCCGTGTGCAGGTGCGCGACAGCACAGCAGCGGGTGATGCGTTCGTCGGCGGTTTGCTGTTTCAGCTGGCGGCGCGTGCGTCCACGCTGGCGCAGTTGTGTGGCGATGCGGCTGCCATCACCGAGGTGATTCGTTTCGCCGCGGCGGTCGGTGCATTGGCGGTGACGCGCAAGGGCGCGTTCGCGGCGATGCCCAGCGTCGATGAAGTCCATTCTTTGATTCAGGAACAATCATGAGCCGTTTGCCTGCGACCCCTGCACCCGATTTCCGCTCGGCCGATGTGCTGCGTCAGCATATTGCCGACACCATGGCGTTCTACCATCCGCGCGCGATCGATCCGGCGGGCGGGTTTTTCCAGTATTTCCGCGACGATGGTGCGATCTACGACGCCGGGCATCGGCATCTGGTCAGCAGCACGCGCTTCGTCTTCAACTACGCGATGGCGTACCGCGAATTTGGCGACGCGCAGTATCTGGAGGCGGTACGTCACGGCCTGGACTATCTGCGTAACGTGCATCGCAATGCGGCCACCGGCGGCTACGCATGGACCTTGCGCGATGGCGTGGTCGAAGACGACATGAATCACTGCTACGGCGTGGCCTTCGTGCTGCTGGCGTACTCGTGCGGGCTGAAGGCGGGCATCGACGAGGCGCGTGCCTGGATGGACGAGACCTGGCAGCTGCTGGAAAAGCATTTCTGGGAGCCGGAATTCGGGCTGTACCGCGACGAAGCCGATGCACAGTTCAACTTCACCAGCTATCGCGGCCAGAACGCCAACATGCACATGTGCGAGGCGATGATTGCCGCGTATGAGGCCAGTGGCGAGCAACGCTATCTTGACCGTGCGCTATCGCTAGCCGACACCATGACCCGGCGCCAGGCAGCGAAAGCCGATGGCCTGGTCTGGGAGCATTACGATCTGCAATGGAACATCGACTGGGACTACAACCGCGACAATCCCAAACATCTGTTCCGCCCGTGGGGCTTCCAGCCGGGCCATCAGACCGAGTGGGCCAAGCTGCTGATGCTGCTGGATCGCTATGCGCCGACCGACTGGTTGTTGCCGACCGCGCAGCATCTGTTCGATGTGGCCGTAGAGCGCTCGTGGGACGCGCAGCGCGGCGGGCTGTATTACGGCTTCGACCCCGACGGCAAGGTCTGCGATGACGACAAGTATTTCTGGGTGCAGGCCGAGTCGCTGGCGGCGGCCGCGTTGCTGGCGCAGCGCAGTGGCCAGGAGCGTTATTGGCAGTGGTACGACAAGCTCTGGGAGTATTCCTGGAAGCACATGATCGACCACCGTTATGGCGCCTGGTATCGCATTCTGGACGCGGACAATCGCAAGTACAGCGACGAGAAGAGCCCCGCCGGCAAGACCGATTACCACACCATGGGTGCGTGCTATGAAGTCTTGAACGTGTTGCGGCCGGCTGCGTGATGCGACACGGTCGGCGAGGTGTGCCGACCTTTCAATGACTTCAAGATGCCGAGATATCTACTCGGAGTCGTCGTTTAGATGCAGTCAGACGTTGAGGTCAGAAGCTTAGTCGGTCGAGGGCGCGGTGCCCTCACCGCTCGCGGGACACGCCGCAAGTACGTCCTTGTAGGCTCGGTGGCGGCATCCATGCCGCCACACGGTCCCGCAAACGGTGAGGACACCGCACCAGAAAGTTTGCTGGTCGCTTTGAGAAAATCTAAGCACACCGACCATGGGACCTTACGCGGCATGGATGCCGCGTAAGAGCCTACAAGGACGTACTTGCGGCGTGTCCTGCGATGGTGGGCGGGCAAGGACCCTGCAGCCAAGCCGCAGMTCAGCCGCCCTTACTCCGGGTCGTAATCCAGATTCGATGCTAACCAGCGTTCGGCCAGCGCCAGTGTGATGCCCTTGCGTTTGGCGTAATCGGCAACCTGTTCCTTGCCCACTCGCCCGACCACGAAATACTGGCTCTTGGGGTGGCTGAAGTAATAACCCGACACCGCCGCGGTAGGCAGCATTGCGAAACTTTCGGTCAGCGTCATCGTGGTGTGGCGCTCGGCATCGAGCAGATCGAACAAGCTGCGTTTTTCGCTGTGCTCCGGGCATGCAGGGTAGCCGGGTGCGGGACGGATGCCGCGATAGCGCTCGGCGATCAGTGCCTCGTTGTCCAATCCTTCGTCTTCGATGTACCCCCAGAACTCGGTGCGCACACGCTGATGCAATCGTTCGGCTAAGGCTTCGGCCAGGCGGTCTGCGAGCGCCTTGAGCAAGATGGAGTTGTAGTCGTCGTGCGCCGCCTCGAAACGCGCCACATGCGGGTCGATGCCGATGCCGGCGGTCACGGCGAATGCACCGATCCAGTCCTGCTTGCCGCTGCTTTTGGGCGCGATGAAATCGGCCAGACAGAAGTCCGGGCGGTCGATGGGTTTGTCGACCTGCTGGCGCAGGAAGTGCAGGGAATGGGGAATGGAAAATCGGGAATGGTCAGGCGCCGATGGATCGCTTTGCGATTCCCGATTCCCGATTCCCGATTCCGCAGGCTCGGTGAGCAACACAACATCATCGCCCACACTATTCGCCGGCCACAGCCCGAACACGGCCTTCGCGGTCAGCCACTTTTCGGCAACGATGGTGCGCAGCATCTTGCGTGCATCGCGATACAGCTCGCTTGCTTGCGCACCGACGACCTCGTCGCTGAGGATCGCCGGAAACTTGCCGGCCAGTTCCCAGGCCTGGAAGAACGGAGTCCAGTCGATCAGCTCGATCAACTCCTGCAACGGATAGTCGTCGAACACATGCACGCCCGGCTGACGTGGCGTGGGCGGCATGTAGTTGTCCCAGTCGCCATCGAAACGCTGTGCACGTGCTTTTTCCAGCGACACCAGGCGCTTTGCATCGCCGCGATTGCGATGGCGCGTACGGATCTCCGCATAGTCGGCATCGTTGGCCGCCACGAAGGCCTGGCGCAGGTCGCGCGAGATCAGCGACTGCGCAACGCCCACTGCGCGCGAGGCGTCCTTCACCCACACGGTGGGCGCTTTGTAATGCGGGTCGATCTTCAATGCGGTATGCGCGCGCGAGGTGGTGGCGCCACCGATCAACAACGGAATCTCGAACCCCTGCCGCTGCATCTCGCGCGCAACATGCGACATTTCTTCCAGCGACGGCGTGATCAACCCCGATAGCCCGATCAGATCGGCATTCTCTGCGCGTGCACGGTCCAGGATGACCTGCGCCGACACCATCACGCCCAGATCCACCACATCGAAGTTGTTGCACGCCAGCACCACCCCGACGATGTTCTTGCCGATGTCGTGCACATCGCCCTTGACCGTGGCCATGATGATCTTGCCGTTGGACTTGCCGACATCGCCGGTGCGCAGTTTTTCCGCTTCGATATACGGCAACAGATACGCCACCGCTTTTTTCATCACACGGGCGGACTTGACCACCTGCGGCAGAAACATCTTGCCAGCGCCGAACAGGTCGCCGACCACGTTCATGCCGTCCATCAGCGGGCCTTCGATCACATCCAGCGGGCGCGTGGATTGCTGGCGCGCTTCTTCGGTGTCGGTTTCCACGAACGCATCGATGCCATGCACCAGCGCATGCGCCAGGCGTGCGCGTACCGGCTTCTCGCGCCAGGCGAGGTCTTCGACTTTCGCCGCACCTTTGCTGCCTTTATAGCGCTCTGCAATTTCCAGCAAGCGTTCGGTGCCGTCCTTGCGGCGGTTGAGGATCACGTCCTCCACGCGCTCGCGCAGCTCCGGGTCCAGCTCGTCGTAGATCGGCATGCCGCCGGCGTTGACGATGCCCATGTCCATGCCGGCCTTGATCGCATGAAACAGGAACACCGAGTGGATCGCCTGGCGCACCATCTCGTTGCCGCGGAACGAGAACGACACGTTGGAAACGCCACCGGAAATATGGCAATGCGGCAACGTGCGTTTGATCTCGCGGGTGGCCTCGATGAAGTCCACCGCGTAGTTGTCGTGCTCCTCGATGCCGGTGGCCACGGCAAAGATATTCGGGTCGAAGATGATGTCTTCCGGCGGAAAGCCCACCTGTTCGGTCAGCACCTTGTAGGCGCGCGTGCAGATCTCGACCTTGCGTGCGCAGGTGTCGGCCTGGCCCACTTCATCGAAGGCCATCACCACCGCGGCGGCGCCATAGCGCAGCACCTTGCGCGCCTGTTCGATAAACAGCGCTTCGCCTTCCTTGAGCGAGATCGAATTGACCACGCTTTTGCCTTGCAGGCACTTCAAGCCGGCTTCGATCACGCTCCACTTGGACGAATCCACCATCACCGGGATGCGCGCGATATCCGGCTCGGACATGATCAGGTTGAGAAAGCGCGTCATCGCTTTTTCGGAGTCGATCAGCCCCTCGTCCATATTGACGTCGAGGATCTGCGCACCGCTGGCGACCTGCTGGCGCGCCACCTCCACCGCCTCTTCGTAGCGCTCTTCCTTGACCAGCTTGCGGAACTGCGCGCTGCCGGTAACGTTGGTGCGCTCGCCCACGTTGATGAACAACAGATCCGGCGTGATGACCAGCGGTTCGAGGCCGGACAGGCGGGTATAGCGGGGGTGGTCGTTCATGCGCGCATCCGCAGTGGTGTTGCGCACGCAAAAGCGCGTGACACGTGGGCTAAAAAAGTGCCACTGGCGAAGCTGTCGCTCATGCGGCTTGCTCGTAAGCGCTGGGCAACCGCCGCGGCGGCAGATCGGCCACGGCTTCGGCAATCGCGCGGATGTGATCCGGCGAGGTGCCGCAGCAACCGCCGACCAGATTGAGCAGGCCGGCTTGCGCAAATTCGCGCAAGGTCGCGGCCATTTCTTCCGGGGTTTCGTCATATTCGCCGAAGGCATTCGGCAGGCCGGCGTTGGGATGCGCACTGACATAAGCGTCGGCAATCTGCGACAGCGTTTCCACGTGCGGGCGCAAATCCTTGGCACCGAGCGCGCAGTTCAAGCCTACCGACAGCGGCCGCCCGTGCGCGACCGAGGCGTAGAACGCCTCAGCGGTCTGCCCGGACAAGGTGCGGCCGGAGGCGTCGGTAATGGTGCCGGAGATCATTACCGGCAGCCGCCCGCCGCGGGCTTCGAAGACTTCTTCGATCGCATACAGCGCGGCCTTGGCATTGAGCGTGTCGAAGATGGTTTCCACCATCAGCGTGTCGGCGCCGCCGTCGATCAAGCCGTCGATGGCCTCGCGATAGGTCTCGCGCAGCGCATCGAAACTGGTATTGCGATACCCGGGGTCGTTGACGTCCGGGCTGATCGATGCGGTGCGGCTGGTGGGGCCGAGTACGCCGATCACAAAGCGCGGCTTGTGCGGGGTCAGCGCTTCGACGTCGTCGCAGCACGCACGCGCAACCTGTGCGCCGGCCTTGTTCAATTCGTACACCAAGTGTTCGAGGTGATAGTCGGCCTGACTCACCGAGGTCGCATTGAAAGTGTTGGTTTCCAGCAGGTCGGCACCGGCATCCAGATAGGCGCGATGGATGCCGGCGATGATCTCCGGGCGCGACAGCAGCAACAGGTCGTTGTTGCCTTTCAGGTCGTGGCCTTCGGGAGCGTGGGCGTGATCGCAGCCCGGCCCGTGCACATGCACCTGCGCGCTGTCGTAGCCGTCGGCAAAGCGGGTGCCACGATAGTCCGGTTCCTGCAGATCATGGCGCTGGATCATGGTCCCCATCGCGCCATCGATAATCAGGATGCGCTCGCGCAATGCAGCGCTGAGCTTTTCGGCGCGTTCGGGATGCAGCCAGGGTAACGAGAACGGGCTTGGGGGAGTAGGGAGCTGTGCAGACGTCATGATCCAGTTCTCCGTGAGTCAATGCTCTTGCTTTCAACGATTCCCGATTCTCGACTCCCGATTCCCGGCTTCATCGCAATCAACGAAATCACTTCGAAATGCGGCGGGCGCTTCTCGCGTGTCACCGTCTCCAGGCTGGACACGTCCAGCCCGGCCTTCTCGGCGAACTTGCGCAATTCCTTGGACGCAAAACCGAGGTTGACGTGGCCGTAGGCATGCACGGCTGCGCGATGTTCGTGCTTGGCCAGGCTGCAGAGCAGCAGCCGGCCGCCGGGGCGCAGCACGCGCGCGGATTCGGCCACCGCTTGCGCCGGCTTGGCCGCATAGGTGAGCGCGTGCATCAGCACCACCAGGTCGAAGCTGGCATCGGGGAATGGCAACGCATGCATGTCGCCTTCGCGCACTTCCACATTGCGCAGCTTGCGCAGGCGCTCGCTGGCGGCGGCGACCACGCGCGCACTGGTGTCGATGCAGATGTAGCGGGTGGCGTGCGGGGCGACCAGTTCGGCCAGCACCCCGTCGCCGGAGGCGATGTCGAGCACGTCGCCGGTTTCCAGCAAGGGCAGGGCGGTGCGCGCCAGCGCTTCCCAGGTGCGCCCCGGGGAGTAATGCCGCTCCATGTCGCCGGCCACCGAATCGGCCCAGTTCTGATCGGCGGCGCGGTTGGCCAGCACCGCCGCCACGCGCTCGGCGTCCTGGCGCAGCAGCGGATCGTCGCTGCCGGTGCTCAGCGCCAGCCACAAGGCGCGCTGCGCGGGGTCCAGCGACACTTCGTCGAAACGGTAATAGGCCGAGACGCCAGCGCGGCGGTCGCGTACCAGCCCGGCTTCCTTGAGCTTGGCCAGATGCGTGGACACGCGCGGCTGGGCCAGGCGTGTGATGGCCGACAGCTCGGCCACGGTGAGTTCTTCCTGCTCGAGCAAGGTCAGCAGGCGGACTCGGGTGGCGTCGGCGAACACCTTCAGGCGCGCCGACCAGTCTTCCAGATCCATGAATATCTCTATATCGCGATATGGAGATATTTTCGGCCGGGCAGGGTGCGGGGTCAACTACATACGCATGCGAATGGTTGTGGCTACAATGGGCGCTCAGCCTAGACCTGGAGGGGTGCGACGTGGATTTCAGCTTTACCGAAGAACAATTGATGATCCAGGATGTGGCGCGCCGCATCGCCCAGGACAAGATCGCCCCCAGCGCCGAGCAGTTCGATCGCAGTGGCGAGTTCCCGCTGGACAACATCCGCCTGCTCGGCGAGAACGGCCTGATGGGCATCGAAGTGCCGGCCGAGTACGGTGGCGCCGGCATGGACCCGATCAGCTACGCGCTGGCGATGATCGAGATTGCCGCTGCCGACGGTGCGCATTCCACCATCATGTCGGTCAATAACTCGCTGTTCTGCACCGGCATTTTGAAGAACGGCAGTGAGGCGCAGAAGCAACTGTACGTGCGTGCGATCGCCGAAGGTGCGCAGATCGGTGCGTTCGCGCTGACCGAGCCGCAGTCGGGCTCGGATGCCTCGGCGATGCGTTGCCGTGCGGTGAAACAGGCCGATGGCAGCTTCGTCATCAACGGCAAGAAGAGCTGGATCACCTCCGGCCCGGTCGCCAAGTACATCGTGTTGTTTGCGGTGACCGAGCCGGACAAGGGCTCGCGCGGCATCACTGCCTTTATGGTCGACGCCGATCGCGCCGGCTTCCATCGCGGCAAGACCGAGCCCAAGCTCGGCATTCGTGCCTCGGCCACCTGCGAAATCGAGTTCGCCGATTACATCGCCCAGCCCGATGAAGTGCTGGGCGTGGAAGGCGAGGGCTTCAAGACCGCGATGAGCGTGCTCGACGCCGGGCGCATCGGCATCGCCTCGCAGGCGGTGGGCATCGCACGTGCGGCGTATGAAGCCACCTTGGCCTACGTCAAGGAGCGCAAGGCCTTCGGCGCGGCCATCGGCACCTTCCAGATGACCCAGGCCAAGATCGCCGACATGAAGTGCAAGCTGGATGCGGCGCTGCTGCTCACGCTGCGTGCGGCCTGGTTGAAGGGGCAGGGGCGCAAGTTCGGCACCGAAGCCGCCGTGGCCAAGCTCACCGCCTCGGAGGCGGCGATGTGGATCACCCATCAGGCGGTGCAGATCCACGGCGGCATGGGCTATTCCAAGGAAATGCCGCTGGAACGTTACTTCCGCGATGCCAAGATCACCGAGATCTACGAAGGCACCTCGGAAATCCAGCGCCTGGTGATTGCGCGCGCCGAGACCGGTCTGCGCTGAAGCCGGCCACATTTCAGCGCTGCCGCTGGATGCGGCAACGCCATCGGCCCAAGGGGTGCAGCGGTCGATCCGGCAGCTTGGTGCAGGCAATTGCTTCGCAGTGCCGGGTAGGAGCGCGCTTGCGCGCGATGAAGCGTTATCGATAACGCTTCATCGCGCGCAAGCGCGCTCCTACGCGAACATGAGCGGTCTGGCATCACGGATGCGCCGTGCCGGTGGCCTGACAACGGCACACTGCAAGCACTTCATCGCGAATGGCTGCGTCCTCGCTTGTCGTGTGCGCCGCGCGCGGAACACAATCGCTGCTTCTCCAGCCTCTGGTGCGCACATGCTCCGGTTTTCGCACGCTGTGTTTCCTCGCCTTTCGCTGTCAGCCATTGCGCCTGTGCTGGTGTGCTGGGGGCTGTTGCTGGTCTGCGGCGTGGCAAGTGCACAAACGCCACCGCCCTCGATCGTGCCCACCGACCGTTTGCAGGAGGCCTGGTGGGCGCAGCGACACGCGCAGGTGCTGGAGCAGGTGAAGCAGCACGCCGACACGCCGCTGTTGTTGATCGGCGATTCGATCACCCAGAACTACGAAAAATCCAAGGCGCCGGATGAAGATTTCCAGCCCACCTGGCAAACCTTCTACGGCAGCCGCGGCGCGCTCAATCTGGGCTTCAGCGGCGACGGCACCGAAAACGTGCTGTGGCGGCTGGCCAATGGCGAGCTCGACGGTCTGCAACCCAAGGTCGCGCTGGTATTGATCGGCACCAACAACACCGGTCATCTTGGCCAAACGGCCGAGCAGACCCAGTTGGGCATCGACGCAGTGGTCGCGGCAATCGAACAGAAACTGCCGCGCACGCACATTCTGTTGGTGAGCGTGCTACCTAGCGATATCTCCAGCGAGAAGTCGCGTCGCGATGCGCAAATCAATCAGGGTTTGGCGGTGCGCTACGGCGATAATCCGCGCGTGACCTATCTGGATGTGGGGTCGATCTTTCTGCGCAACGGAAAGCTGCGCACCGAGTTGTTCTACGACACGCGCTTCCGTCCGCCGGCCGGCGCGCTGCATCCCGACACTCGGGGCCAGCGCATGTTGGCCGAAGCGATCGAGCCGACCCTGGCCCGCTTGCTGGGCGAGCCGCCGGTCAAGCCGGTTGCAGAGCTGGGCCAAGACTTTGCGACCTCGCTGATTCCGGTCGATCGACTGGAGCAGGATTCCTACGATTGGTACGCCCGTCACCATACGGCGTTGGCCGCAGCACGCATATTGAAGCCGGAGGTAGTGATGATCGGCGACTCGATCACGCACTTCTGGGCCGGCCCGCCGCAGGCCACACGCGTCAGTGGTGCGGCATCGTGGCAGTGGTTGTACGGCGCGCGGCCGGTGCTGAATCTGGGCTTCGGCTGGGATCGCACCCAGAACGTGTTGTGGCGGATCCGCCAGGGCGAGCTCGACGGCCTGGATCCGCAATGGGTGGTATTGCACATCGGCACCAACAACCTCACCGGCACCGCGCAATCGCGCGCGAGCACGCCGGCCGAGGCCGCGCAGGGCGTGGAGGCGGTGGTGAGCGAAGTGCGTCGCCGCTTGCCCAACAGCAAGCTGATCCTGATGGCGATCATGCCGCGCGGCCGCCATGCGGGCGATACGCAGCGCGCACCGATCGCCGAAACCAACCGGCTGCTGGCCGCGCGCTACGGCAAGGACCGGTCGGTGCGTCTGCTCGATATCGGTAAGCAACTGCTGCAGCCCGACGGGACCTTGCCCGAGACGCTGATGCCCGACGGCACGCATCCCAGTGAAGCGGGCTATGCGATCTGGGCGAAGGCGCTGCGCGAGGCGGGGATTGCCGCGTCGCCGTAACGCGATGGCGGCAGCCAAGCATTTTCCTACCCAAGAAACCAGAAGACCCCCGATCGCTCGGAGGTCTTTTTAAACTGGTGCCCAGAAGAGGACTCGAACCTCCACGAAGTTGCCCCCGCTAGCACCTGAAGCTAGTGCGTCTACCAATTCCGCCACCTGGGCAAGGTGAGCCGCGAATTTTGCAGACTCCTGGCGGGCTTGTCAACGGTTACGGGCGACGATCGGCAAGGGGCTGGCCGGCTTTTCAGCGCATCCAGGCGCTGCAAGGGGTACCATGGTGGCAATGACCAAGAAAAACACCCCAGATTCCGATCGGCCGAGTCGCCGTAATTCCGCCACCCCTGGCGAGTCCACCACCGCCGAAAAACAGAAGTTGCCGGGGTGGATGCCGGACTTTCTGGTCCGCGCCGCCGCTGGCGCGTCGACCAAGTCCGCAAACAAGCGCGCTGCCGACAAAGCCGCGCAAGCTTCGCCAGAGTCGCAGGTAGCACCGCCGCTGCCCGGGCCGCCGGCGCCGCGCGCACCGCATCCGCGCAAGAGCGGCCCGCCTGCGCCGCCACCGGAACACCTTGAGCCAGTCCAGGCCGCCGCACCGGCTGCTGCGGAATTCAAGGACCCGCATGCAGACCGCGAAGCACTGCGCTACGCCGAGCCGATCGCCAGCCGCGAAGCCATCCTGCAGCTGCTCGACGCCTGCGACGGCCCGCAAACCGCCGAAGAAATCGCCGAACAACTCAATCTAAGCGACCGAATCGATGCGCTGGGCAAGCGCCTGGCGGCGATGGTGCGCGAGGCGCAGCTGGTGCAGAACCGCCGTGGCGGCTACGCGCC
Organism: Xanthomonas sp. Leaf131; assembly: GCF_001423495.1. Lineage (GTDB taxonomy): Bacteria > Pseudomonadota > Gammaproteobacteria > Xanthomonadales > Xanthomonadaceae > Xanthomonas. The sequence continues at coordinate 290,314 of NZ_LMOG01000003.1, forward strand.
GGTGCAGCAGACCAGCCTGATCGCCGGTGTGGTAATCGCCAATCCGGAAGGCTTCGGCTTTCTCAAGCCGGACGAGGGCGGCGACGACCTGTTCCTGCCGCCGTTCGAAATGCGCAAGGTCATGCACGGCGATCGTGCGCTGGCCAACGTCACCGGCATCGACCGCCGCGGCCGTCGCGAAGGCGCAATCGCCCGTGTGCTCGAACGCCGCATGTCGCGCATGCTCGGGCGCTTTTTCTACGAGCATGGCGTGGCCTACGTCGACCCGGACGACAAGCGCGTGCAACGCAACGTGCAGATCGCACCGGACGGTATCGGCGAGGCGCGCGAAGGGCAGTTGGTGGTGTGCGAGCTGATCGCGCCGCCGGACGCGCGTCGCCCGGCGATCGGCAAGATCATCGCGGTGCTCGGCGACAAGCTGACCCCGTCGCTGGTGGTGGAGATGGCCATCCACGGCCACGAGCTACCGCACGAATTCCCGCAGGAAGTGCTCGACGAAGCGGCTGCGGTGCCGTTGGTGGTCGAGCCGCAAATGATCGGCGGGCGTGTAGATCTGCGGCAGATGCCGCTGGTCACCATCGATGGCGAAGACGCCAAGGATTTCGACGACGCGGTGTATTGCGAACCCAACGCCGACGGTTTCCGTCTGGTGGTGGCGATCGCCGACGTCTCCAACTATGTGCGTCCCGGCACGCCGCTGGACGACGAAGCGCAAAAGCGTGCCACCTCGGTGTATTTCCCGGGTTTTGTGGTGCCGATGCTGCCGGAAACGCTGTCCAACGGCATCTGCTCGCTGATGCCCAAGGTCGACCGCATGTGCTTTGTCTGCGACATGCAGGTGGGCCGCGATGGCGAAGTCACCGGCTCGCGTTTCTACGAAGCGGTGATGAACTCGCACGCGCGCCTGACCTACAACCAGGTGTGGAAGGCGGTTGGCGAAGACGATGCCGACACCAAGGCCTTCATCGGCCCGTTGTTGCCGCAGGTGCAGCGCCTGCATCAGCTCTACAACGTGCTCTCCAAGGCACGTACGCACCGCGGCGCGATCGAATTCGAAACCTCCGAAGTGCGTTTCGTGCTCGACAACACCGGCGAAGTCGCTCAGGCCGGCATGTTGGTGCGCAACGATGCGCACAAGCTGATCGAAGAATGCATGATCGCCGCCAACGTCGAGGCCGCGCGTTACCTGCTGAGCATGCATGTGCCGGCGCCGTACCGCGTGCACGAGCGGCCGCCGGAGAGCAAGTTCGAAGACCTGCTGGAGTTCCTCAAGGAATTCCAGTTGAGCCTGCCGGCGTGGAGCAAGGTGCGTCCCGGCGACTACACCAAGTTGCTGAAGAAGGTGCGTGCGCGCCCCGATGCGGCGTTGCTGGAATCGGTGCTGCTGCGCAGCCAGAGCCTGGCGGTGTACTCGCCCGACAACAATGGTCACTTCGGTCTGGCGTTGGAGGCGTATGCGCACTTCACCTCGCCGATCCGGCGTTACCCGGATCTGCTGGTGCATCGCGCGATCAAGCACGCGCTGACCGGCGCCAGCCCGGAAAAATACATCTACACCCCGCGTCAGATGGCGGCCTTGTCGTTGCAGTGTTCCGAGCGTGGTCGGCGAGCCGACGAAGCCGAGCGCGAAGTCGACGAGCGTTATCGCGCCGCCTGGATGGAAAAGCATGTCGGCGGCCAGTTCGATGGTGTGATCAGCGGTGTGACCGGGTTCGGCCTGTTCGTGGAATTGAACGAATCCAAGGTCAACGGCTTGGTGCATGTCACCCAGTTGCCGCAGGACTACTACCAGTTCGATCCGATCCGCAAGACGCTCAGTGGCGAACGCCGCGGTCGCGCGTTCCGCCTGGGCGACCCGGTGCGTGTGCTGGTGCTCAAGGCGAGCATGGAAGAGCGCAAGATCGACTTCCGTCTGGCCGAAGATGGCGCAGCGCCAGAAGCGCCGTTGCCGCAGCGCGAGAAGCCGGCCAAGCGCAAGAAAAAGCAGTACTAAGCGCGACGACACCATTGCGAGTCGCTGCCTGGCGGCGGCTCGCGATGCGTGCGGATCGCAAGATATGACGCTACAGGTCCTTGCGAGTCACAAGCTCGCAACGATCTCAGGTCATCCGTGTTCAACAGCGCTGAGGCAACGATGGACGTAGCAATCGAGTACAGCGGTGGCTGCCAATGCGGCGCGGTGCGTTTCCGTGTGCGCGGCAGGCTGACGGACGCCTCGATCTGCCACTGCCGCATGTGTCAGAAAGCCTTCGGCGCCTACTACGCGCCATTGGTTTCGGTGCGCGGTACCGAGTTCAGCTGGACACGCGGAGAACCGAAACGCTTCGCCTCGTCTTCGCTGGTGTCGCGTGGATTCTGCGCCGAATGCGGGACGCCGCTGACCTATGAAGCACCCGATGGCATCGCGATTGCTGCCGGTGCGTTCGATACGCCCGAGCGACTGCCGCCAGTGATCCAGTATGGAGTGGAGCGCAAGCTGCCGTTCGTCGATGCGCTGGGTGATCTGCCGGCGCGCATCACCGAGGACGATGTCGCTGCAGTGGCGTTTCTGTCCACTCTCGTGTCGAGGCAGCATCCGGATCACGATACCGAGCAGTGGCCGGTGTGAGGCCGTGCCCGCCGGCATGAGCTGAAATTGCACCGGTTCGCGATGGCGCGAGTGCGCAGGTGCCGGCACCATCACAACGGTGCGAGCGCCAGCTTCGATCTCCGCGCTCCGCTGCACCGCGATCTCCTGGTCGGCATCGCCGTCCACGTTTCGGCCGTGACGTGGCAGGCCGCAGGCCCTACCATTCCCCTTTATCTCTTCGTATGCCCGCGCAATGAGCAAGCAGAATCAGTGGATCGTCGGTGTCAACGCCGTTGCCTCGTCGGTCGAGAACGACGCCGACAACGTGCGCGAGGTGTTGATCGAAGCCGGTAGCAAGAATCCGCGCCTGACCGAGATCGAAGAGCAGGCGCGCCGCAAGGGCATCGAGGTCCGTCGCGTCAACACGCAGGCGCTCGATGGCGTCGGTGGTCAGGTCCGTCACCAGGGCGTGGTCGCGCGCTATGCGGCCGCGCGGCTGTGGGCCGAAAACGAGCTGGAAGCCTTGGTCACCGCAGCCGAGGGGCGTGCGCTGTTGCTGATCCTGGATGGCGTGCAGGACCCGCACAATCTCGGCGCCTGCCTGCGCAGTGCCGCCGCCGCCAGCGTCACTGCGGTGGTGATTCCCAAGGACAAGTCGGCCACCGTGAATGCCACCGTGCGCAAGACCTCGGCTGGTGCGGCTGACCGGATTCCGGTGGTCGCGGTGACCAATCTGGCGCGTTGCCTGCGCGATCTGCAGAAGCAGGGCGTGTGGCTGTACGGCCTGGCCGGCGAAGCCGACGCCTCGTTGTACAGCGTGGACCTGCGCGGCAATGTCGGGCTGGTGCTCGGTGGCGAGGCCGACGGCCTGCGCCGGCTCACGCGCGAGCATTGCGATGGCCTGGTCAAGATTCCGATGCCGGGCGATATCGAAAGCCTCAACGTCTCGGTCGCCGCGGGCGTGACCCTGTTCGAAGCCGTGCGTCAGCGCCTGGGCGCGTAATCGCGTCTGCGCCAGGATTTACGCGCGTAAAGCGACCGGCCGACGAACGCTCGCCGCTCGTACATGCCACGCGCGTGCAGCGGCAACACATGTGCCGCTGCGCGCACGATTGCGCAACGGCCGGCATCGATGCGACGTCGATCGTCCACGCAAGGCTTGCGCATCAGTATTTTCAGGAACACGCGTCTGTCTCACCGACGCGTGGGCGCGTTTTTGCCTACCATATAGGCAGCAAACGGCGTGTTGTGTCCGATGAATCATGGGGTGGGCGCCTGTCGTACAGGCCCGAGCAAGTGCGCCGTCAGGGCGTCAGCACGAAGACATAGGCAGTGGCAGCGCTGGCTCAGTGCCGGTGCCTGCCTGCTGTTGGCGTTGTGCACGTTCGCGGCGGTGGCTGCACCCGGCGGAACGGCGCGATTGCGCGACTACGCGATCGATAGCTGGAGTTCGCGCAACGGCTTGCCGCATAACTCGCTGCGCGATATCGCCCAGACCCGCGATGGCTATCTATGGTTTGCCACCTGGGAAGGCCTGGTGCGCTACAACGGGCTGGAATTCAGCGTGATCGACCGCAGCACGCGCCCCGGCTTGCCGGATAACGGCGTCGGCGCGTTGTATGTCGATCGCGACGGCGCGCTGTGGCTAAGCGATGCGCGCGGCAATCTGGTGCGTCACAGCGCCGATGGGCAGTGGCGGCGCTGGGAGCGGCAAGGACAGTGGCCGCAGGCGTTGATCCATGCGATGACCATGGATGCGCAAGGCCGCATGTGGTTGCTGTTCGAAGGCCACGGCCTCGGTTGCCTTGGCCCGGATGGGCGTTTCGAGTATTTCCCGCCGCGCGATGGGGTGCCGCTGCAGAGCAGCTTTCCGCGCATGGTGTTCGATGGCCAGGGGCGGTTGTTGATCGGCACCCTCGACGGGCTGATCTACCGTGAGCCGGACGGACGCATGCATCGCGCACCGGCGGCGTTCGGCCTGCCGCCCGGCCTGGCATGGCCGTATCGCGCGCCGGATGGCACCGTCTGGGTCGTCGCGGGCGAGCAGTTGTATCGCCTGCAGGGCGAGCGCGCCGAGCTGGTGCATCGTGTACCGGGGCAGGGTCACTTCACTGCGATGTTGCAGGATCGCCACGGCGACCTGTGGCTGGGCAGCGAAAATCAGGGACTGCTGCGTATCGATAGCGACGGTGTGGAGCATCTGCCGGCCGGCCGCAGCCTGCCCGGCGGGCGCATCGTCAGCTTGCGCGAGGATGCCGAAGGCAGCATCTGGGTCGGCGCCAATGGCGGCCTGTTCCGGCTGCGCGAAACCTTGTTCAGCAGCTACACCCAACGCGATGGCTTGAGCGGCGACTACGCCCGTGCGGTGCTGGAAGACCGCGACGGCAGTCTGTGGATGGCCAGCACCGCAGGCCTGGACCGCATGCTGCCGGACGGCCGCATCGTGCCGGTGGCGGTCGCCACGCCTTCCGGACGCAAGCTCTCGGTGCTGAGTCTGGCGCTGGATCGGCAGGGCGACGTGTGGGTAGGCACTTATGCCGACGGCGTGTTCGTCCTGCGCGACGGACGCGTGCTGCGGCATTACGGCGATGCCGAGGGCATTCCCAGCGGGCATATCCGCGCGATCGTGATCGACGAGCATGCGACGGTGTGGCTGGCCACGCAGCGCGGCGTAGTGAAGTTGGTGGACGGCAAGCGGGCAGCGTTGAAGATCGAGGGCCTGCCCGATGGTGTGGTGACCGCGCTGGCGCGCATCGGTGGCGCGCTGTGGGTCGGGTCGGTCGATGGCGCCGCGGTGCTGCGCGACGGCACGCTGCAGCAGCTGGACCTGGAGCGCCTGGGTGGCGCACGCAGCGTGTTCGGCTTTCAGAGCATCGGCAGCGATGTCTGGATCTCGACCGATCGCGGCCTGTATCGCGCACGCCAGGGCACGCTCGCACGCGTGGGCCTGGAGCAGGGCATGCCGGTGGATACGGTGTTCCAGCTGGTCAACGACCGGCTTGGCAACGCGTGGATCAGCAGCAATCGCGGCGTCCTGCGTACCGAACTCGCAACGCTCAACGCGGTTGCCGATGGCCGCGGCCAGCTCGTCATCGAGCGTTATGGCGAGATCGATGGCATGGGCAACGCGCAGGCCAATGGCAGTTCCGGCCCGAGCATGATCGCGCGGGCCGACGGCTCGGTGTGGGTGGTCACCGCTGGCGGCATCAGCACGGTCGATCCATCGCGTCTGCAGCGCTTTCGCGAGCGCCGCGCGCCGCCTGCGTTGATCGAGAGCGTGCAGCAGGATGGCCGTCCGCTGGCCTGGCGGCAGCAGGCGAAGCTGCCCGGCGGACACCGCTTGAACGTGTCCTACGTCGGCATGAGTTTTCTGTTGCCGGAGCGGATCGAGTACCGCACCCGCCTGGAAGGCCTGGACAACGACTGGACCGAACGTGGCCGCCAGCGCAGCGTGGAATTCATCGGTTTGCCGCCCGGTCGCTATCGCCTGCATGTGGCGGCTCGGCATCCTGGCGGTACCTGGAGTCCGCACGAGGCGACGTGGGCGTTCGAGGTCCTGCCGCTGTGGTGGCAACGCCACGACGTGCGTTTTGCGGCAGTGCTGGGCGCGATGCTTGCGCTCGCTCTGTTGTATCGGTTGCTGCTGCATCGCTACAAGACCCACAACGCACGCCTGGCCGAACTGGTGCGCAAACGTACCGAGGACCTGCAGTTGCAGGCGCAGCGCCTGCTGCAGGCCAATCAGGAAAAGAGCGAGCTGCTGACCCGGCTGCGCATCAAGTCCGACGTGTTCGAGCGCCAGGCGCATGAAGACGCCTTGACCGGGCTGCCCAATCGTCGCCACTTCGACGAAGCGCTGGCACGCGATCTGAGCCGCGCGCGCCGCAGCGGTCGCTCGCTGGTGCTGGCGATTCTGGATATCGATCACTTCAAGCGCATCAACGACCATTACTCGCACGCCAGTGGCGATGCGGTGTTGCACGAGGTAGGCGTGCTGCTCATTGCTGCCGCACGTGCCTCGGATCTGCCGGCCCGCCTGGGCGGCGAAGAGTTCGCGCTGCTGCTCGCAGACACCACGCTGGAAGAGGCACAGGCGCTGTGCCTGCGCATCCGCGCGCTGTTCCATGCGCGTCACGACTGGGGCGGCGTGGACGGCCTGCAAGTGACCTTCAGTGCGGGCGTGGCCGAGCTACGCGATGACGACACCGGCTCATCGCTGATGCAACGCGCAGACCACGCCTTGTACGAGGCCAAGAGTGCAGGGCGCGATCGGATCTGCGTGGGCTAAGGGCGGGGAATAGGGAATAGGGAATAGGGAATAGCAAAAGCGAGATGCCCAGCGCTTCCCTTCTCCTGCGGGAGAAGGTGCCCGAAGGGCGGATGAGGGTACGACCGCACGCGGTGGTGCCGCCAACTGCTGATTTTCAGGCAGACAAACCGACTGTTTCGCGAATCCCCAATCCCGGCTCAATCAGCCCGCAACAGGCCCCGGCCAGGCATTTGCAATCTTGCAAAACAGCCGCGCCGTCTGCTCGGTGTCGTACACCGCGCTATGCGCATCGGCCGCATTCCAGTCCAGGCCCGCGGCCTGCGCCGCGCGCGCCAGCACCGTCTGCCCGTACGCCACACCGGCCAAGGTCACGGTGTCGAACACGCTGAACGGATGAAACGGATTGCGTTTGTGGCCCACGCGCGCCACTGCCGCGTTGAGGAAGTTCAGATCGAAATGCGCGTTATGGCCGACCAGGATCGCGCGCTGGCAGCCGTACTTCTTCACCGCCGCGCGCACGGGTGCGAATACGTGGTCCAGCGCGTCTTTTTCCTGCTTGGCGAAGCGGAACGGGTGGTCGAGCACGATGCCGGTGATTTCCAGCGACTTGGGGTCGATCTCCAGGCCCGGCGCCGGCACCAGATGCGCGCTGGCGGTGTCGCCTGGAAAGAAGCGACCCTCGGCATCCATTTCGATCGGCACGCAGGCGATTTCCAGCAGCGCGTGTTTGTTCCAATCGAACCCACCGGTTTCCACATCCACCACCACGGGCAGATAGCCGCGAAAGCGCCGCGACATGGGCAAAAAGGAGGAGGCAGGCTGCAGGTCGACCGGTTCGTTCATCCGCATAGCCTAGCAGGTCGCAGCCGGGCTCGATCGTGGCCGGTTGCCGGCCGCACAGGCCCTGTGGGCAAAGCGCTCCGGCAAACAAAAGCCCGACCCGTGTTGCCACGGATCGGGCCTGCCTGACGACGCGTTCAAGAATCTGCGTTAGCGGCCGGCGACCACGCTTGCGATCAAACCGGTAGCCACTGCAATCAGTACGTAGTTGTTGTCCACCTGGCGCCATTCGTGACCGCGCGGCGGCTTGTTCAAATGATGCCGGTGGTAGTCGGCGACGCGATTGCCGCGATGGTCCGGCGCCAGGCGCTCGCCACGCCGGTAAGGCGGGCCGCGACGATCGTTGCGATGATCGTCGTTATGCGTGCTGCGGCGATCGTCGCGTCTGTTGTCGTCGTGCCTGTCATCGCGATGATCATCGCGGCGGTCGTTGCCGCGCGCATCGTGACGCTGCGCATTGCGCTCGCGATCATTATCGTGGTCGCGGTCGTCATGCTGCTGAGGCGCAGCGAACGCTGCACCGGACATCAGCAGCGACAAAGCCATGAAAGATCCAATGATGCGTTTCATCTGCGTACTCCTGCGTCACAGGAACGGCCTGTGTGATTTCACCGTAGGCCTGATTAGCTGAATACGTAATGAAATCAGGCTTTTTGGCCTGCTCGCAGCGTGCTGGCAGGTGCCGACGGCACGCGTATCGAGTCAGATGACGCGGGTGGTGTCGTCGCGCTTCACTCGCGGCGGTAGCGGCTGTTCGCCATGCACCAGGAACCACACGTTCTCGGCGATATTGGTGGCGTGGTCGCCAATGCGTTCCAGATTCTTGGCCATGAACAGCAGATGCGTGCAGGGAGTGATGTTGCGCGGGTCTTCCATCATGTAGGTCAGCAACTCGCGAAACAGCGCGGTGTACTGCGCATCCAGGCGTGCATCTTCGTCGCGTACGCGAATCGCCGCATCGGCATCCTTGTTGCGATAGGCCTGCACCGCTTCGCGCACGGCATGCGCCGCCATCTGCCCCAGCGCACGCAGGCCCACGGTCTGCGGCAGCGGCGGCGCGGAATTGAGCGCGATCGAGCGCTTGGCCACGTTGGCTGCGTAATCGCCGATGCGTTCGATATCGGCAGGAATCCGCAGGCCGGCCAGAATCTCGCGCAGATCGCGCGCCATCGGGCCGCGCAGTGCAAGGCGCATCACGTCGTGGCTGATCGCATGCTCCAGCGCATCGATCGCTTCGTCGTTGACCACGATGCGATGTGCGGCGTTGTCGTCGCGACGCTCCACCACATCCAGCGCGGCTTCCAGCTGCGCCACCGCCGTGTCGCCCATGCGCACGATCTCGGCGACAAGACGGTGCTGCTCCTCGTCGTAACTTTTGACGATATGGTCGTTGAGGTGCTGGTTCATCGTGATCTCGATTCGTGGCAGTGGTGGATGTACGCCGTTACCTTGGCGACATCGCACGTGATGTTGATGTCGTGCCCGGCGGTGCGGCGGAGCTGCGTCAATGCGGCGTTGCGCTGGTTCGCCTTACATCAACCGAAACGGCCGGTGATGTAATCCTCGGTTTGCTGCTTGGACGGCTGGGAGAAGATCGTTTCGGTGCGGTCGTGTTCGATCAGATCGCCCAGATACATGAAAGCGGTGTAGTCGGACACGCGCGCAGCCTGCTGCATGTTGTGGGTCACGATCACGATGGTGTATTCGCGCTTGAGTTCTTCCACCAACTGCTCGATGCGGCTGGTGGAAATCGGATCCAGCGCCGAGGTCGGTTCGTCCAGCAACAACACATCCGGCCGCAACGCCACTGCACGTGCGATGCACAGGCGCTGCTGCTGACCGCCGGACAGACCCAGCGCGCTTTGCCCCAGTTTGTCCTTGACCTCGTCCCACAGCGCGCCCTGGCGCAACGCATGCTCGACGCGGTTCTGCATGTCGGCCTTGGACAGTTTTTCGTGGTGACGAATGCCGTAGGCGACGTTTTCGAAAATCGTCATCGGAAACGGCACCGGCTTCTGAAACACCATGCCGACCTTGCTGCGCAGCCGGTTCATCGGGTACTTCGGCGACAGGATATTTTCGTTATCCAGCAGTACTTCGCCGCGCGCTTCCATTTTCGGATACAGCGCGTAGATGCGGTTGAAGATGCGCAGCAAGGTCGACTTGCCGCAACCAGACGGCCCGATCAGCGCGGTAACGCGCTTTTCCGGGATCTCGATATTGATGCTCTTGAGCGCGTGGTACTTGTCGTAATAGAAATCCAGATTGCGCGCGGCCACCTTTACCGGCGCCTGCGCGGTCGGCGACCCCTTGGCGGCCGGGACAGCGATGCGATGCATCGGCTTGGCGTTTTGGAGATCGTTCATGTCGGGTGTCCGGAAGGAAAGGTCAGTCATTGGAAATCTTGTTGCGCAACAGCAGGGCGCGTGCGCCCAGGCTGATCAACAACACGAACACGGTCAGCACCAGCGCGCCGGACCATGCCAGGGTCTGCCAGGACTCGTAGGGGCTGCCGGCGAATTGATTCATGATCACCGGCACGCTGGCCATCGGCTGGAAGATGTTGCTGTTCCAGTATTGATTGCCGAAGGCGGTGAACAGCAGCGGCGCGGTTTCGCCGCTGATGCGTGCCAGGGCCAGCAATACGCCGGTGAGAATGCCGGCCGACGCGCTGCGGTAGAGCACCTGCACAGTGACTTTCCACTGCGGGATACCGAGCGACAACGCCGCTTCGCGCATCTGCGCCGGCACCAGGCGCAACATTTCGTCGGTGGTGCGCACCACTACGGGCAGCACGATGAAGGCCAGCGACAACGCACCGGCAAATGCCGAGAAGCGCCCCCCGGTCTGCATCACGTACAGCGTGTAGACGAACAAGCCCAGCACGATCGACGGCGCCGACAACAGGATGTCGTTGACGAAACGCACCACCACGCCGGTCTTGCGCGCATTGCCGTATTCGGCCAACCAGGTACCGGCAGCAATGCCGAGCGGGGTGCCGATCGCCAGCGCCAGACCGCACATCACCGCACTGCCGAAGAAGGCATTGAGTAAGCCACCTTCCTGCATCGGCGGCGGTGTCATCTTGGTGAACAGATTGACGCTGATGCCGGGCACGCCCTTGGACAGCAGGGTCCACAGAATCCAGGCCAGGAAGAACAGCCCGAACAACGCAGTGACGCACGACAGCAGCAGCGCCACCACATTGATCACGCGGCGGCGGTTGTAGAGGGATTGCGAGACCGAGGACATCAGTTGCCCTCCCGACGCGACAGCTGCATCAGCATGAAGCGCGCAATCGCCAGCACGATGAAGGTCACGATGAACAACACGAAGCCGAGCAGCAGCAACGCCGAGCGATAAGTTTCGGTCGCTTCGCCGAAGTCATTGGCGATCAAGGCCGCGATGGTGGTGCCGGGCTCCAGCAGCGACGGCGACAGCCGCACCGTGTTGCCGACCACAAATGCCACCGCCATGGTTTCGCCCAGCGCACGGCCCAGACCCAGAAACACACCGCCGATGACTGCAGAGCGGGTGTAGGGCAGCACGATGTCCCAGCTGACTTCCCACTTGGTCGATCCCAGCGCGTAGGCCGATTCCTTCAAGCGTGTGGGCACGGTCAGAAACACTTCGCGCATCACCGAGGAGATAAACGGAATCACCATGATCGCCAGCACGAAGCCTGCGGTCAGCAACCCGATGCCCAGCGGCGGGCCTTGAAACAACGGACCGATCAACGGCAGCGTGCCAAGATGATCGTTGAGCCAGGGCGTCACGTGCTCGGTCATGACCGGCACCAATACGAACAGGCCCCACATGCCGTAGATGATCGACGGAATGCCGGCCAGCAATTCGATCGCAGTGCCGACCGGGCCGCGCAACCAGCGCGGTGCCACTTCGGTCAGAAAGAACGCGATACCGAAACTCACCGGCACCGCGATCACCATCGCAATCAACGCAGTGACCAGGGTGCCGTAGATCGGCGCCAGCGCGCCGTATTTGTTTTCGACCGGATTCCAGTCGGCGGAATAGAAGAAGCTCAGCCCCTGCGCCTGCAAGGCATGACGTCCGCCCCACAGCATCGAGAGCGCGGCGCTGCCAAGCGCCAACAGGACGAAAACGACCGTGGCGGCCAACGCGAGTTTGAACAGGCGATCGGCACGCGCATCGCGCAGGTCGCGGCCGCTTGGTGCGGTCATCGCTTCGGGAATGGCGGTGGCATTCATTCGATTGGACTCGTCACCCGCGCAATCGCGGGAGCGTGAGACAACAGGAACGGCGAGGCGCCCGCAGGCACCTCACCGCTACGCAACCCGCCACAACAGCGGGTGCAGGGCATCACTTGAACTCGCTGGCCCAGTAAGCCTGGATCTGCTTCACCAACTCCGGCGGCAGCGGCACGTAATGCAGTTCGCTGGCCTGGGTCTGGCCGTTTTCCAGCGCCCACTTGAAGAACTCCAGCGTCGCCTTGCTGCGCGCCGCATCCTTGGGCTGCTTGTGCATCAGCATGAAGTTGGTGGCGGTGATCGGCCAGGCCTTTTCGCCCGGTGCATTGGTGATCACCAGGTTGAAGTCACGAGCATTGGCCCAGTCGGCGCTGGCGGCAGCGGCCGCGAAGCTCTCCGCATTCGGCTCCACCCACTGGCCGGCGGCATTCTGCAGCGAGGCGTAGGGCATCTTGTTCTGCAGGGCGTAGGCCAGTTCGACATAACCGATCGACCCCTTGATCTGCTGCACGTACGAGGCCACGCCTTCATTGCCCTTGCCGCCGACGCCACCCGGCCACTGCACCGAGGTGCCTTCGCCAACCTTGCTCTTCCACTCTGGGCTGACCTTGGACAGGTAGTTGGAGAAGTTGAAGGTGGTGCCCGACCCATCCGAGCGATGCACCAGGTTGATCTTGGTTGCCGGCAGGGTCACGCCGGGATTGGCCGCAACGATCGCCGCGTCGTTCCACATCGTGACCTTGCCCAGGAAGATGTCGCCCAGCAGCGCGCCGGTCAGACGCAGCTTGCCCGGTGCGATGCCTTCCAGATTCACCACCGGCACCACGCCGCCGATCGCCGACGGAAACTGGCCCAGGCCTGCCTGCTGCAGTTCGGCGCTGTCCAGCGGCTTGTCGGTCGAACCGAAGTCCACCGTCCCGGCCTTGATCTGCGCGATACCGCCGCCCGAACCGATCGACTGGTAATTCACCTTGTTGGTGGTGGCCGCGTTGTAATCGGCCGACCACTTGGACACCAGCGGGTAGATGAAGGACGCACCGGCGCCGGAGATTTCAGCACCTTTGCTGTCGCTGGCTGTGGCACCTGCGCTGGGAGCGCCCTTGGCGGCATCGCCGGACTGCGCATCCTTGCCGGGCGAACACGCGGCCAGGGCGAGGGCGATGGTGAGGGACAGGGCGGTCAGGCTGGCCGACTGCAGTTTCATGGAAGCTCCGAGGCTGGATTGGCCGGGTGTCCGGCAGACGACGCTATGAAATGATGTTTTTGTTACACCTGCATGACAGCGTCTTCTGATGAAGGCATCACAAAAAAGACGCGACCCCGAAAGGGCCGCGTCCCGGTACCGATGCCGGGGAGAGAGACGGCATCGTTCCTGTACGTTTTAGAGCGACGACACAGGACGGAGCGCGCAGTCGCCAAGTAAGCGCAGATGGCGGTGAGCGCAGCCGTGTCCTTGGGTGCTTCTTAGCGGGGCAAATTCTTTGCCCAGTAGCCTTCGATCTGGGTCACCAGGCTGTCCGGCAACGGCACGTAGTCCAGCTGCTTGGCCTGCGCATCGCCCTTGCTGTAGACCCAGCGGAAGAACTCCAGCGTGTTCTTAAGACCTTCCGGGCTCTTGGGCTTTTTCTGCACCAGGATGAAATTGGTGGCGGTGATCGGCCAGGCGTTGTCGCCGGCGGCGTTGGTCATCACCAGGTAGAAGTCCTTGCTGTTGGCCCAGTCGGCGCTGTTGGCAGCGGCGGCGAAGGTCTCATCCGACGGCTGCACGAACTTGCCGGCGGCGTTCTTCATCGCGGTGTAGGCCATCTTGTTCTGCAGCGCATACGACAGCTCGACGTAGCCGATACCGCCCTTGATCTGCTTCACATAGGCGGCCACGCCCTCATTGCCTTTGCCGCCGATACCGGTCGGCCACTGCACCGCGGTGCCTTCGCCGACCTTGCTCTTCCAGTCCGGGTTGACCTTGGACAGGTAGTTGGTGAAGTTGAAGCTGGTGCCCGAACCATCCGAGCGATGCACCACGGTGATCTTGCCCTCGGGCAGCTTCACGCCCGGGTTGAGCGCGGCGATGGCCGGATCGTTCCAGGTGGTGACCTTGCCCAGGAACATGTCGCCGAGGGTCTTGCCATCGAGCTTGAGCGCGCCCGGTGCGATGCCCGGCACGTTGACCACCGGCACCACGCCGCCGATTACCGACGGGAATTGCGCCAGACCGGCCGCAGCCAGTTCTTCCGGCTTGAGCGGGGCATCGGACGAACCGAAGTCCACGCTGGCCGCCTTGATCTGGGCAATGCCGCCGCCCGAGCCGATCGATTGATAGTTGACCTGCTTCTTGGTGGCGGCGTTGTAGTCGGCCGACCACTTGGACATCACCGGATAGATGAACGACGCACCGGCGCCCGTGACATCGGCGGCCTGGGCGCACAGCGCCAGCGAGGCGGCGAGGATGCCGACGGCCAGACGGGTCTTCAAGGAATGGATCACGGAACAACTCCTGTAGCGAAGGGATAAGGACGTCCCGCGTGCGTGCCATTGCAGGGCAGGGGCATGACCGCGCGATGTCGGAGAGATGACATGGCAATGACGGCGTTGCAGCAGAACGCGTTGCCGGGTCGGGCGAGGGGGGTTGCCGTCGCGGCGCGCCCAGTTGCGCGCGCCACGCCGACCAAGCCGTCGCTCACTTACCAATAGAACTGCGCACGTGCCTCGATGATCGACGGGTTGTCGTCGACCAGGCCGCGCGTAGCGCTGCTGTAACGGGTGCTTTCCACCTTGGCGTAGTCGAGCGCGAACTTGAAGTTGGAGCGCCAGTACCAGTTGGCGCCGATCGTCCACACATCCATCTTGCCGCCCAGCACGCCGTCCACGAACGGCGTGGTGCCGTTGGAGACCAGGTGGCCGTCATTGAGATCCAGGGTGTCGTAGCGCACCGCCAGCTGCCACAGGCCGGAGGCCGGTGCGTTCGGCAGCGGTGTGGTCGGCACGCCGGCCTTGTAGCCCCAGGTCTCGCCGGTGATGTTCCAGACGCCGCTGACGTACCAGCCTTCGCTCTTGTAATCGTTGGCGTTGTTACCGATGCGCTTGGCGTTTTCCTGGAAGAATTCGCTCTGCAGCTTGAACGGGCCGGTGATCCACATCGCCTCGGCACCGGCCACACCCACGCTGTCCACGTTGGTGATGGCGCCGCTGTCGATCAGGCGCACTGTGGTCAGGTCGGCGTCGGGGCGCGCGCGCAGGCGCAGGGTGTCGTCGTCGGTGTCGTAACCCAGGTAGCTGAGGCCGAAGTGCAGCACGTTGCCGCTTTCGTTGATCGGCGCCCAGGTGCCGCGTGCGCCGTAGCCGCTGCCATGGGCCTGGTTACGGGTCAGTTCGCGACCGAACGCACTGGCGGTGACGCTCCAGTTGTTGTCGCCCATGCCGTAGGCCACGCCCAGGCGGCGCGAGATGCCGTAGGTATTGGTCACCGCGGCCTTGGACACGAAATCGTTGTTCTTGGTGCTGGACAGTTCTTCCAGGCTGTTGGGCTGCTTGAACTGACCGATCTGCAGATAGTTGTTGGCGTTGCCGGCGAACTTGTACTTGATGTTGTTGTCGAGGAAGCGCCCGGTGCTGCGGATGGTGGTGCCGCGAATGGTGACCTCTTTCAGCACGCTCGGGTCATAACCGGCCACCCATTCGACGTTGCCCGGGCCCTTGCCCTTGAGCACCAGTTCGGCACGGCGAATGCTGAACTCGGAACTGTCGCCATTGGCGCCGATCGGGCCGTTGAGGTCCTGCACATCGTTGTGGAACCAGTTGCCATCGGCCTGGACCAGGCCTTCCAGCGAGACCTCCGAGCCGCCGATCACATCGATGGCGATTTCGGCATGCGCGGCGGGCGCGGCCAGCGCCAGCAGCAGGGCCGAGCCAAGCAGGGTAGGAGAAAGTTTCATGGGTGCCTTGCGACCTGACGAGAAAGTGAGCGCAGGCTATGGCGTGAAAGTTGCGTTAATGTGACAACTTAGGACTGCATCGCAATCTTATTTTTGTCAATAAAGACAAAGATTTACGCGTGTTTAATCTTTGTCAGTGTGTGTCATAAGTCTGAACGGAGGCCGCCTTGTGACAGTTATGACAGCGCCCTGGCGCGGGGGATTGGCGGGCTCAAGCTTATGGCGACCTGAATCGATGTTGCGGAATGCCGGCTAATCCAGCGCTTTGTGCGTCGCACCACTTGCGCAGGCGCGCTCTAAATTGTTAGTTTCGAAGCCATGTTTCCCCGATTCCTCCAATTGCTGTTGGTCTGCCTGCTCGCGCTCACCGCGTGGTCGGCAGCCAATGCGCACGATCGCATCCACGATGCGCTTGTGGGCGATGGCTTGGCGGTGATGGTGGATGCTGGCGAAGAACGTGACGCGGCCGAAGATCTGCAGGACGACGGGGACGCACAAACCCAGGTCGATACTCATTCTGCAGACGACATCCCCTTGCTCTCCCAAGCATGGCCGGTGGTCGCACGTTATTTCCCCTCTTGGTACGCGCACTACGCGCCGGCATCTCAAAAACGCGACCTGATCCCGCAACTGCGTCCTCCAAACGCGTTGCGCGCCTGATCCTTCGTCTATCGCGTTAACCGGTGCTGCGCACCGGACTTCATTTGATTTGTTCGTCTTTGCAATTTGCGGTTTGCGCCGTGGATTGCCATCCGTTGCCTAGAGGTATCTCCCATGCAAAGTTTGCTCGATGGTTTTCGTCATTTCCGTAAGGAAGTGTATCCGCGCCAGAGCGCGCGTTTTCAGGAACTGGCCGGTGGCCAGAGTCCGCACACGCTGTTCATTACCTGCGCCGATTCGCGCGTCATGCCGGAGCTGATCTTCTCCGCGCAGCCTGGTGAATTGTTCGTCTATCGCAACATCGGCAATGTCGTGCCGCCGTACTCGCAACACGTCAGCGGCGTTGTCGCTGCCATCGAATACGCCATCGCCGTGTTGGGTGTGCGTCATATCGTGATCTGCGGTCACACCGATTGCGGCGCCATGAAAGCGGTGCTCAAGCCGGAATCGTTGGAAGACGTGCCGTCGGTTGCAGCCTGGCTCAAGCACACCGATTCCGCGCGCCATGTCACCGCGCATCACGGCCACGATCCGCAGAGTCAGGATGCGCTCGACTGCATGACCGAAGAGAACGTGGTCTCGCAGTTGGATCACCTGCGCACGCAGCCGGTGGTTGCGGCACGTCTCGCCGCTGGTACCTTGCGGATCCACGGCTGGATCTATGACATCGCCCACGGCGAGATCCGCGCCTTCGATGCCGAGAAGGGTGGCTTCCGTCCGTTGTTGGCGGAAAACACCCCCGAAGCCACCCCGCGTCCGCGACTGCAGCAAGTCGTGCGCGCTGAACTGGCCTGACGGAGCACATCATGAACACATCAGGTATCGGCGGATATTTCCGTCAGGGACTGTTCGGGCGTGATTTGTTGGCGTCTGTCGTTGTCTTCCTCGTCGCGCTCCCGTTGTGTATGGGTATCGCGATCGCATCCGGCATGCCGCCGGCCGCAGGTCTGATCACCGGCATCATCGGTGGCCTGGTCGTTGGCTTTCTGGCGGGCTCTCCGTTGCAGGTGAGTGGGCCTGCTGCCGGCCTGGCTGTGTTGGTGTTCGAACTGGTCCGCGAGCACGGCATTGCCGCGCTTGGACCGGTGATCCTGTTGGCCGGTGCGATTCAGTTGGTTGCCGGTCTGTGCCGCGCAGGTGTGTGGTTCCGCATGACATCGCCGGCCGTGGTGGCCGGCATGTTGTCCGGTATCGGCATCCTGATCGTGGCCTCGCAGGCGCATGTGTTGATGGATGCCGCCCCCAAGGCGCGGGGTCTTGAGAACTTCGCTGCATTGCCGGCCGTGTTGTGGCAGGCGATCACCGAAGGCACCGGCCGCACTGCGTTGTTCGTGGGTCTGGCCACCATCGGCATCATCCTGGCGTGGGACAAGCTGCGT
Source organism: Xanthomonas sp. Leaf131 (assembly GCF_001423495.1). Classification (GTDB taxonomy): domain Bacteria; phylum Pseudomonadota; class Gammaproteobacteria; order Xanthomonadales; family Xanthomonadaceae; genus Xanthomonas. The sequence continues at coordinate 308,190 of NZ_LMOG01000003.1, forward strand.
CCGCAGCGTCTGCGGTTCCTGCCAGGTGCATTGATTGCGGTAGTGGCGGTGACGGCTGCGGTGCAGTTGCAGGGTTTGAATGTCGCCAAGGTGGATGTACCCACCAACCTGTTCTCTGCGATCAGCATCCCCAGCATCTCGGACATCTTTGGCGTGTTCAATGCGACGTTGCTGGTGTCTGCAGTGACCTTCGCGTTTATCGCCAGCGCCGAGACCTTGCTGTCGGCGGCGGCGGTGGATCGCATGCACCAGGGCGCACGTACGAACTACGACCGTGAACTGGCGGCGCAGGGCGTGGGCAATATGTTGTGCGGTTTCCTCGGCGCATTGCCGATGACCGGCGTGATCGTCCGCAGCGCGGCCAATGTGCAGGCCGGTGCGGCGACCCGCACGTCAACAGTGCTGCATGGTGGTTGGCTGCTGGTGTTCGCGATGCTGCTGCCGTGGCTGCTGCGCATGACGCCGGTGGCGTGTCTGGCCGGCATCCTGGTCTACACGGGCGTGAAGATGATCAAGATCGGGCAGGTCAAAGAGCTGGCGACTTATGGTCGTGGCACCGCGGCGATCTACCTGGCGACCACCTTTGCGATCGTGGCGACCGACCTGCTGACCGGCGTGTTGATCGGCTTCGGTCTGTCGCTGTTCCGTCTGGCCCTGCATTCTTCGCGCCTGAAGGTGGACGTGCGTGAGCATGAGCACAAGAAGGACGAGATGCATCTGACCCTGCAGGGTTCGGCAACCTTCCTGAAGGTGCCGGCGATGGCGCGGACGCTGGAAAGCGTGCCGCCCAATACCGCACTGCATCTGGACGTGGCCAAGCTGCACCATGTCGACCACGCCTGCATCGAGTTGCTGCGCGACTGGAGCCGAAATGCGGCCTCGCGCGGTTGCGAGTTGGTGGTGAACTGGAACGAGTTGGATCGACGCGTGGAAGGTCAGCCAACGGTGGAGAGCGTGCTGGTCGAACAGCGCGTCGAACAAGCCAAGGCGGCGTGAACCTGCTGTAACCATCCGGCGCTCGCGCCGGGTGACCCCTGTCGTGACCGGATGATGCATGGCGCCGTAAGACGCATCATCCGGTCGCGATTTTTTTTGGGCCGGGATTGGGAATCGGGATTTGGAACTCGCAAAAGCAGGCAGGTGTGCGCTGCCGACGTGATTGCTTGGCGTCGGCCTGCAGGTTGCTTGGTTGTCGTGACGCCCAGTTAGTGGTTTGGAGTTGTCGGCCGTTCGGCAGACGCCGGGGTTTTGTCTCGGTACCGACACAGGTCGTGGATCACGCAGCCCGGGCAATCCGGTTTGCGGGCCTTGCACACGTAGCGGCCATGCAGGATGAGCCAGTGATGCGCGTCTTGCAGAAACTCCGCAGGAATGACCTTGACCAGTTTGTCTTCGACCACGCGCACGTCCTTGCCGGGCGCAAGCCCTGTGCGGTTGGCAACGCGGAAAATATGCGTGTCCACCGCCATGGTGGGCTCGCCGAATGCGGTGTTGAGCACCACGTTGGCGGTCTTGCGCCCGACGCCGGGTAGTGCTTCCAGTGCAGCGCGGTCGTGCGGTACCTCGCCAGCGTATTGCTCCAACAAAATACGGCAGGTAGCGATGACGTTCTTGGCCTTGGCGTTGAACAGGCCGATGGTGGAGATGTAGCGCTTCAAGCCTTCTTCGCCGAGATCGAGAATATCGCGCGGGGTATTGGCGACCGGATACAGCTTGCGCGTGGCCTTGTTGACGCCCACATCGGTGGCTTGCGCCGAGAGCAGGACGGCGATCAACAACTCGAATGGTGTGGTGTATTCCAGCTCGGTGGTGGGGTGCGGGTTGAGTTCGCGCAGACGCTCGAACATTTCCTGCACTTCAGGCTTGCGCATGATGCCGCCGCGACGTGCTGGCGGAATGGGGAGGATCGCGTTCATGGCTGTGCTCCACCTGCGGCCTTGGCCTTGGCACGCGCCAGGATGGCGGCGGCCAATGGCGGCAATGCGGCAGCGACGGGTTGGCTGGGCGCCGGTGCGGGCGTGCGGCGGGCATCGCGTTCGGCAGCGCGGCGCTGCAGGCGCGCGGCGTGTGCGCGGTAGCGTTCGCGTGCGGCCCAGGCATCACGCAGGCGCTGCTGTGCGGCGAGCAATACCGCGCTTAGCTGCGGGCAGGCCGGGTCCAGTGCGTCGTCGCGCGGATCGGGCTGGTACTCCATCAATCCGAGTGCAAGCGCGCCGTCGAGATCGTCGGCGTGCACGCAGTCGAACAGTTGCAGCGGCAGTGGACGTGGTACCGGTATGGGGTCGGACGTCATGGCAAGCCGATCAGCGATTGAGAAAATGTGCGGGACGTTTTTCGAGGAAGGCGCGGGTGCCTTCGCGCATGTCGTCGCTGGCGAACAACAGCGCAAATTGTGCGGTTTCCAGCTGTAAGCCTTCTTCGATCGCGCACTCGCCGCCGAACACCACCGCATCCAGAATGCCGCGCAGGGCGAGCGGTGCCGCAGTAGCCAGGCGCTGTGCCAAGGCGAGTGTTTCTTCCTGCAGCGCCTCCGGCTCGACCACGCGGTTGAGCAGGCCCAGCTGCAATGCGCGCACTGCATCGATCGGCTGGCCGAGCAGACACAGTTCGAGCGCAGCAGCACGACCGGTCAGGCGCAGCAGCCGTTGCGTGCCGCCGAAGCCGGGGATCAGGCCGAGATTGATTTCCGGTTGCCCCAGGCGCGCGGTGGCGGCGGCAATGCGCAGATGGCAGGCCATGGCCAGCTCCAGCCCGCCGCCCAGCGCAAAGCCATTGACCATCGCGATCACCGGCTTGGGCATGCGCTCGATCCGGCGCATCAACTGCTGACCGAGCAGCGAGAATTCGCGCCCCTGCATCGCCGACAGATCGCGCATTTCGGCAATATCCGCGCCGGCCACGAAGGCTTTCGGGCCCGCGCCGGTGAGAACCACCACGCGCACGTCATCGGCGCTGGCGGCATCCTGGAACGCCTGATCCAGTGCCCGCATCGTTTCCTGGTTCAAGGCGTTCAGTTTGTCCGGTCGATTGACCGTAATCGTCCGTACACTGGCGTGGTCGGCGATCAGAATGACGTGATTGGACATGGAAATCCTTGCGAACGTAAAAAATTAGTAAATACGGAACTTCCGAAAGCCTTGCTGGTCATAGCTTTCGTGATAAGTAGCGGTTCGGTATCGCGGCCGCTATCCTAGCGCGTCATCTCAGGCGGCAGACCCGTCCTGTGCCACCACCCTGGAGAATTGTTTGATGAAGTTGCGTTCTATCGCGGTCGCTGTGGCGGCCCTGGCCCTGACGGGCAATGCACTGGCCCAGGACACAACGTCCGAGAAAGGCAAGTTGAGCTACTACTTCGGCTATGACTACGGCAACAACCTTGCCGAGCTCACCGGTCGTGGCGAGCAGCTCGATATCAATGCGGTGGTGAAGGGTCTGCAAGACGCCTATGCCAAGAAGCAGCCGTCGATCACTGCCGACCAGCTGAAGCCGGCCGTCGAGGCGTTCCAGAAGCGTGAGCAGGGCCGTGCCCAGCAGGCCAAGGCCGAGTACGACAAGGCCGCTGCTGCCAACAAGACCAAGAGCGACCAGTTCCTGGCCAAGAACAAGGGTACCGCTGGCGTGCAGACGCTGCCGAGCGGCGTGCAGTACCGCGTGATCGAAGCGGGCAAGGGCGCCAAGCCGACCCAGGCCAGCACCGTGCAGCTGGAAGTGGCCGGTCCGTTCCCCTTCGGCGATCGCGAGAAGGCACGTCCGGCGCAGCAGATCCCGTCGATCAAGGTCAGCGAAGTCGAGATGCAGGCCATGCGCGACACGCTGCTGCAGATGCCGGCTGGTTCGAAGTGGGAAGTGACCCTGCCGCCGGAGAAGGCTTACGGTGCCGACCCGCGTACCCCGTTCCCGCCGAACGTGGCCGTGCAGTTCGAGATCAAGCTGGTCAGCGTCAAGTAATTACGTTTGTTGTTGCTGTGACAACGCCGGCCACCAGGCCGGCGTTGTCGTTTGGGTCCACCACGGGTGTGCCAACGCGGTGGTGGAGGTCTTGACGATGCGGGGGCTGCCGGAGCGAGCGATGATCGACCGAGCGATGACCGACACGGATTCGAACGACGACAGTCTGCCCAGCCCATGCATCGGTGTATGTTCGTTGGACGCGCAGTCGCACTGTGTCGGCTGCCTGCGCAGCCTGGATGAAATTGCACGCTGGATGAGCATGAGCGACACCGAACGCCAGGACTATCTGCAGACGGTTCTGCCTGCGCGCACATTGGCCGCGCGCTTGCCCGAATGGGCGCAGCTGCGGCGTGCGTTGTATCCGTTGCACACCGCGCCCGATGGGCCGGGGTGGAACCATGCCGAATTGATCGATCTGACCGAAAGCGGCGCCTCCGCCGAAGCGGCGGTGTTGTGCGGTCTGATCCCACGCGAGCACGGCACCATGGTGCTGTTGACGCGGCGCACCGACAGCCTGCGTCATCACGCAGGGCAGGTCAGTTTTCCCGGTGGGCGGATCGAGCCGTCCGATGCCGATGCGGCCGCGGCGGCACTGCGCGAGAGTTGCGAAGAGATCGCGCTCGGCGCCGACCAGGTGCATGCATTGGGGTATCTGGATCCCTTTTTGACGGTGAGCGGGTTTCGCGTGACGCCGGTAGTTGCGGTGATCGACCCGGCGTTCGTGGCGGTGCCGCAGCCGGACGAAGTGGCCGATATTTTCGAAGTGCCGTTGGCGTATCTGATGGACCCGGACAATCTGCGCAGTGTGGAGCTGGAGTTTCGTGGCCGGCCACGCCGTGTGCTCGAATACGATTGGCCCGGCCAGCGCATCTGGGGCGCTACTGCCGCCATTCTTCTCAATCTTCGTCGTCGCCTGGAGCAGATTGCATGAGTGCCAATCCCGACTGGACCACGCTGGTCGATCGCGCCACCCTGGCGGCCGCGTTGCAGCATCCGCAGTTGCGACTGCTGGACGCGCGCGCCGCGCCGCCGACCGCACCGGACCCGGATGCAGCGCGCAATGCCTATGCGCAGGGACATCTGCCGGGTGCGTATTACGCCGATCTCAACGACGATCTGGCGGATCTGTCGCGGCCTGCGCAGGGCCGGCATCCGCTGCCGCATAGCGCGGCATTCGCCACGCGGCTGGGCGAGTGGGGCATCGATCCCGACAGCCAGGTCGTGGTCTATGACGCCGCCGACGGCAGCATGGCCGCTGCGCGCGCGTGGTGGATGCTGCGGCTGATGGGGCATCGTCGCGTGGCGGTGCTGGACGGTGGATTTGCCGCTTGGCGTGCCGCCGGGCTGCCGGAAAGCACCGAGTCGCCTGCATTACGCGATGGCGCGGCGTATCCGGGCAGTTTCGACAGCGATGCGGTCGTCGAAGCCGAGCAAGTTCTGGCGCGGCTGGATCAGGCGCCAGGCTGGTTGCTGGATGCGCGTGCGGGCGAGCGCTTTCGCGGCGAGGTGGAGCCGGTCGATCCAGTGGCCGGACATGTGCCTGGGGCGGTGAGTCGTCCGTTGGGTGTGAGCGTACGCGATGGCCGTTTCAAGCCGGCCGACGAACTGCGTGCCGAACTGTCAGCGCTATTGGGTGCAACTCCACCCGAGCAGGCGGTGGTGATGTGTGGATCTGGCGTGACTGCGTGCCATCTGCTGCTGGCATTGGAAGTGGCCGGTCTGTCTGGTGCGCGTGTCTACGCCGGCTCGTGGAGCGGCTGGTTGCAGGACCCGGCACGTCCGGTCGCGACCACTGCCTGACCGATTGCAGGCACAATGGCGTCAGGAACGGTGACCTGTGGGGACGCAGGTTCGCTGCGCGGAGCGCAGTTTCTCGCAGTGTTGGGTGACGCATGCGGTTGCAGTTGCAGGTCGGCGCCATGTGCGTCGCGGCGTGGTTGATGGCTGCCTGTTCGGCAGGGTCGACCGCCGACGCCAACGATGCGCGTGGTGTCGAGCGTGCACCGGACGCCAAGCACGAGGTCTATCAAGTCACGCTTGAGCGCGCACGCGCGGAGCGACTGACGCGTTTGCGTGCGCCCGATGGTTGGCTCAGCTATACCGGCTCCGGTCGCGTGCGTGCCGGTCAGTACCGCGTGGGCAGCGATCCGCACAGCGATATCGCATTGCCGGCGGGTCCCGCGCAGTTGGGGCAGTTGACGCTGGATGCCGTCGGCCATGTGCATTTCGAAGCAGCGGCCGGTGTGCCGGTGACTTTGAACGGCAAGCGCATCGATCGCGTCAGCCTGGCACCGGAGCGGGCAGGGCAACGCGGCGATCGTCTGGATGTAGGCCAACAACAGTTTTACCTGGTGCAAACCGGGAGCTTGTTCGGATGGCGCTTCCGCGATCCGGCCGCGCCAGCACTGACGCAATTCGATGGGTTGGAGTACTTTGCCACCGATCCGCTCTGGCGCATCCAGGCGCGCTGGGAGGCCTATCCCACGCCGCGCGCGACGACCTTGCTGACCTCGATCGGCACGCCGCTCACGCTCGATGTGCCGGGCGAGGCGGTGTTTTCGCGGCATGGCCACGAGTACCGCTTGCAGGCGCTCGCGCAGGAGGGCGGCGAAGGCCTGTTTTTCCTGTTCGCCGACCGTACCAGTGGCAAGGAAAGTTATGGCGGTGCGCGCTATCTCTACACCGCTGCGCCACGCGATGGCCGCATCGTGCTCGACTTCAATCTGGCCGAAAATCCGCCCTGCGCACTGACGCCGCACGTGGTCTGCCCGATCGCGCCGCCGGAAAACCGGCTGGAGGTGGCGGTGGATGCGGGCGAAAAAACCTATCGCGCGCCAGATCACTGAGCACAGCGCTCAGCGCGGCGTGTGCGACCAGCTCACTGCCGCTTCGATCTGCGGCCACGGAAACAGCGGGCCGGGGTCGAGCTTGCGTTGAATCTTGCGCGATGGATCGTCGCTGGCCGCTTCCTGGGTGGTGTCAAGCGCTTGATGACCGGCGATCCGGCGCACCGACGGCAGTTGCTGCCGCAGCCACTGCAGCAGGGTGATCAGCGCGACGATCTGCACGTTGGGATATGGCTCGGTCATGACCTGGTGACGCGAGTCCAGCCAATGCGGATAGCGGCCGCTGTTGACCAGTTCGATCCCCAGCGTGTGCGGGTTGTGGCCGCGCACGTGATGGGCCACGCGCTCCAGGGCGACGTATTGCTGGATGCTGCCGTTGCGGTCGATGTAGTAATGCCCGCTGTTGCCGGTGCCGCTGTCATAGAGCACACGTTCGCCGTATTCGCGCGCCATCGCCATATCGGGCAATTCGGTGCAGTGGATGACCACCATGTCGATCTGAGTGAGCGCCCGTCGCGCCAACCGCGATTCGTAGGACAACGGCGCGTAGGTGATCGGCGGAGACGGCAGGACGGCATCGGACATGAAGCGGATGCTAGCATTCGACGATGGCTTTGAATCCCGACAGCCCTTTGGGCAAATTGATGGCAACGCTGCCGCAGACCGGCCAGGTGACCTGGATCGGCGTGCGACCGGCACGCGACGTGGACATGATCGAGGTGGACGCGGCGCAGGCCACCACCGGCATTGGCCTGGTGGGCGATCGCTACAAGGGCGGCAGCGGCAAGCGTGGCGTGACCTTGATCCAGGCCGAGCATCTGTCGGTGATCGCGGCGCTGGCCGGCCACACCGCGATTGCGCCGGCCACGTTGCGGCGCAACCTGGTGGTGTCGGGCATCCCGCTGATCGCCTTGAAGGGGCGTCGTTTCCGCATCGGCGATGTCGAGCTGGAAGGCACCGATCCCTGCGACCCGTGCTCGCGCATGGAAGACGCGCTGGGCGCTGGCGGCTATAACGCGATGCGCGGCCATGGCGGGCTGTGCGCGCGCATCCTGCGCGGCGGCGTGCTGCGCATCGGCGATCCGGTGCAGGCGCTATGAGCCGCGGTCATTGCATCCTGTCGCACGGGTTTGAAAGTGGCCCCGACGCGCTGAAAGTCACCGCACTGGCGGACGTCGCCGAGCAATTGGGCTGGACCCACGAGCGCCCGGATTACACCGATCTGGATGCGCGCCGCGAGGTGAGTTCGCTCGGCGATGTGCAGGGCCGGTTGCAACGCCTGCTGGAGATCGCACGTGCGGCGGCCGACAAGGGGCCGTTGGTGTTGGTCGGCTCCAGCCTGGGCTCGTATATCGCCGCCCAGGTGTCGTTGCAGGTGCCGACGCGCGGGCTGTTTTTGATGGTGCCGCCGACCAGGATGGGCCCGTTGCCGGCGCTGGATGCGGCGGCCGTGCCGATTTCGATCGTGCATGCCTGGCGCGATGAATTGATTCCTGCTGCCGATGTGATTGCCTGGGCGCAGGCGCGCAATGCGCGCTTGTTGCTGGTCGACGACGAACATCGGCTGGCGGCCCATGTGGACGCGTCGGCGCGTGCATTCGCCGAACTGTTGCAGAGTCTGTGATGCGTCCGCACCCGATTGCGTGCTGCATGCGGAGTTGCCGATGGATGTGTTGATCCGCGAAGCGAGCGACGGCGATGCCGCTGCCATCGAATTGCTGACGATGGTCGCGTTCATGCGCTCCGAACACAGCCGCCATGACGAGCAACACGTGATTGCCGCGTTGCGCAACGACGGTGCGCTGGCGTTGTCGTTGGTGGCCGACCACGACGGCTATGTGGTCGGTCATCTGGCGGTATCGCCGGTGTCGCTATCGGACGATTCGCTGGGCTGGTACGCACTGGGGCCGCTGGCGATCGGGCCGGGGCATCAGCGGCAAGGTCTCGGCACGCGCCTGGTGCAGTCCGCACTGGCGAACTTGCGCGAGCGCGGTGCAGCCGGCTGCCTGGCGCTTGGCGAGCCTGCGTTCTTCAGGCAGTTGGGCTTTGCGGTCGAGCCGGGGCTGGTGTTGCCCGATGTCCCGGCGTCCGAATTGCAGGCGCTGGCATTCGGCGATCGGTTGCTGCCGCTGGCCGATGTGTCCTATCACCCGGCGTTCGGACTGGGCTGAGCGCAGCGTGCGTTTGCCCCGTGCGGCGTGATGCGGGTGTTGTCGCAACACCTGCAGGTTTAAACTGGCCGCACAGCAACTCCTTGAGGATTGGTCCAATGCGCCATTGATGCCGCCGTCGTGATGACGGTCTTACCCGCTGCTGGTCCGCTTGGATCGGCGCGTGTGTTGGCATGCAATGGAGAACCGTATGACCTGTCCGTCGCTGACGCTGGAAAGCGTTGCGTATCTGCTGCCCGATGGCAGCCCGTTGTTTTCTGATCTGACGATCCACGTCGACCAGCGCGCCACCGGCCTGGTCGGGCGTAATGGCGTGGGCAAGAGTGTGCTTGGGCGCGTATTGGCCGGTGAGCTGCTGCCCAGTGCCGGGCGCTGCGTGCGCAGCGGTAGCGTGCATTACCTGCCGCAGCGGGTGAGCGTTGCGCCTGGACAAACCATTGCCGAGTTGGCGGGCGTTGCACCGCTGCTGGATGCGCTGGACCGGATCGCCGCTGGCAGTGTTGCGCCGGCCGACTTCGAGCTGGTCGGCGAGCGCTGGAGCGCGCATGCGCAATTTGCCGCAGAACTAGAGCGACAAGGCTTGGGCGGGCGCGATCCGCGTGCACTGGCCGCGCAACTCAGCGGTGGCGAAGCGATGCGCGTTGCATTGGCCGGCGCGTTTCTGACCCAGCCGGAGCTGTTGATTCTCGATGAGCCCAGCAATCATCTGGACGGTCCGCAGCGCCAGCGGCTGATGGATCAACTGCAAGCGTGGAGCGGTGGGCTGGTGGTGATCAGCCACGACCGCAGCTTGCTCGACGCGATGCAGCGCATTCTGGAGCTGTCCGCGCACGGGCTGCGTAGTTATGGCGGCAATTACGCGTTCTACGCCCAGCAGCGCGCGCTGCAACAGCAGGCGGCCGGCGACCTACTGGCACAGCGCAAGCATGCACGCGCACGCGGCGAGCAGGCGCTGCGCGAGCAGCAGCAGCGTCAGCAACAACGCCAGGCGCGCGGCGCGCGTGCTGCCGGGCAGGCCAATCAGGCGGCGATCCTGCTCGGCGGGCAGAAGCAACGTAGCGAAGTCAGCGCCGGGCGGCTGCAGCAGCAACGTCAGGCCGAACAGGCGCGGCTGAGCGAGGCGGTGGTGCAGGCCGCTGCACAGGTGGAGGCCGATCAGGCGATCGCCGTGCTGGCGCCGGCATCGCCAGCCGGCGCGTCGCGACGGTTGGCCACGTTGCAGCAGGTGGAACTGGCCGATGGGCGACTGGGCGGGCGGCGGGTGGATCTGCTGTTGCATGGGCAACTGCGGATTGGCCTGGTCGGCCCCAATGGCAGCGGCAAGTCGGCGTTGCTGCGGTTGTTGGCCGGGCACCTGCAGCCGAGCGCAGGGCATTGCGAGGTGCATGTGCCGGTGGCGTATCTGGATCAGGACCTGGGGCTGCTGGACCCGGCGCGTTCGGCCGCTGCGCAACTGCACGCCGCCAATCCGGGCGCGCCAGCCCACGCACAGCGGCTGCGGCTGGCGTTGCTGGGGCTGGATCAGGTACGTGCCGACCTGCCCACCGGCCAGCTCAGCGGCGGCCAGCGGCTCAAAGCAGCACTGGCCTGCGCGCTATACCGGGCGCAGCCGGCGCAGCTGCTGCTGCTGGACGAACCGACCAACCATCTGGATCTGGCCTCGGTGGAGGCCATCGAAGCGCTACTGCGTGGTTACAACGGTGCGCTGATGGTTGCCTCGCACGATGCCTGCTTCCTGCAGCGGCTGGGCCTGCAGCAGCGGCTGGACGCTGCGCAGACGCAGTGGAGGCTGGCGCCGTGGTGAACCGCGCAGCGGGCGATGCGGCCGCCGGGCTGGTAAAGCCGGCGCCGATGTCCGACCATTTGCGCCCCGCCCGCGGCGGCCACGGCATTGCCCTCCACGGCGCCGGCCCAGCGTCCTGCTCTCACGCTCGCCCCACGGCCAGCGTCTCCATCGATACCTGCCTACGTGAAATTCTTCGCATCCTGTGCCAAAGGCCTGGAATACCTGCTTGCCGACGAGCTGCTCTCGCTCGGTGCCAGCAAGGCCACCGCCACCATCTCCGGCGTCAATGTCGAAGGCGAGATGCGCGACGCGCAGCGCGCCGTCCTCTGGTCGCGCCTGGTCAGCCGCGTGCTGTGGCCGTTGAGCGAGTTCGATTGCCCGGACGAGGACGCGCTCTACGCTGGCGTTTCCGAGTTGCCGTGGGACGAGCACCTGTCCGTCGGCCACACGCTGTCGGTGGATGCGCATGTCTCCGGCACCGCGATCACGCATGCCCGATATGCGGCGCAGCGCATCAAGGACGCGGTGGTCGACACCATGCGCCGGCAGGGGCTGGAGCGCCCGTCGGTGGATGTGGAAAGCCCGGATCTGCGTCTGAACCTGTCGCTGCGCAAGGGCCGCGCCACCATCTCGGTGGACCTGGGCGGCGGCCCGCTGCATCGGCGCGGCTGGCGCATGGCGCAGAACGAAGCGCCGTTGAAGGAGAACCTGGCTGCGGCGGTGTTGCTGCGCGCCGGCTGGCCGCGCGCGTATGCCGATGGCGGCGGCCTGCTGGATCCGATGTGCGGCAGCGGCACCTTGTTGATCGAAGGCGCGTTGATGGCCGCCGACGTGGCGCCCGGCCTGCAGCGCTATGGCAGCGATCTCCCCAGCCGCTGGCGCGGCTTCGACCGCGAGGGCTGGCAACAGCTGGTGAGCGAAGCGCGCGAGCGCGACAGTCTCGGCCGCGCCGCGCTCAAGCAGGTGATCCACGGCAGCGATATGGACCCGCATGCGATCCGCGCGGCCAAGGAAAATGCGCAGGTGGCTGGCGTGGCCGAGGCGATCTGGTTCGGCGTGCGCGAGGTGGGCGATCTGCAGACCCCACCGCAGGCCACCGGCGTGGTGGTGTGCAATCCGCCGTACGACGAACGTCTGGCGGCCGACGCGGCGCTGTACCGTCGCCTGGGCGATACCTTGCAGCGTGCCGTGCCGCAATGGCGGGCCAGCCTGCTCTGCGGCAACGCCGAGCTGGCGTATGCCACCGGCCTGCGTGCGGGCAAGAAATACCAGCTGTTCAATGGCGCGATCGAATGCGCGTTGATCGTCTGCGACCCGATCGCGGTACCGCGACGCACCCCGTTGGCCGCACCGACCGCGCTCAGCGAAGGCGCTCAGATGGTCGCAAACCGTTTGCGCAAGAATCTGCAGAAGTTCAAGAAGTGGCGCGCGCGCGAAGGCATCGAATGCTTCCGCGCCTACGACGCCGATCTGCCGGAATATTCCGCTGCCATCGACGTGTATCAGCAAGCCGATGGCGACCGCCGCATCTTCCTGCATGTGCAGGAATACGCCGCGCCGGCGACGATTCCCGAAGCCGATGTGCGTCGCCGTCTCGGCGAATTGCTGGCCGCCGCGCGCGAGGTGTTCGAGGTGCCGGGCGAGCGCGTGGCGCTCAAATCGCGCGAGCGCGGCAAGGGCGGCAGCAAGTACGGGCGCTTCGAGCAGCGCAACGAGTTCGTCAACGTGCGTGAGCACGGCGCCTTGCTGCGGGTGAATCTGTTCGATTACCTGGATACCGGGTTGTTCCTGGACCATCGCCCGTTGCGCGGCACCATGGCCACGCAATCCAAGGGGCGGCGTTTCCTCAATCTGTTCTGCTACACCGGCGTGGCGAGCGTGCAAGCGGCGGTGGCCGGCGCGACAGCCACCACCAGCGTGGATCTGTCCGGTACCTATCTGCAGTGGTGTGCCGACAACCTGGCCTTGAACGGGCAGGCCGGCAGCAAGCACAAGCTGGTGCAGGCCGATGCACTGGCCTGGCTGGAAGCCGAGCGCGCGCATTTCGACGTGATCTTCTGCGACCCGCCGACCTTCTCCAACTCCGCACGCGCGGAAGACTTCGATATTCAGCGCGAGCATGTGCGCCTGTTGCGTGCGGCAGTGGCGCGACTGGCGCCGGGTGGGGTGCTGTATTTCTCCAACAACTTCCGCCGCTTCAAGCTGGACGAGGAACTGGTGGCCGAGTTCGCGCAGTGCGAGGAAATCAGCCCGCGCACCATCGATCCGGATTTCGAGCGGCATGCGCGGATTCATCGGGCGTGGCGGTTGACCGCGTAAGGTCAGCCGGGTCGCGTCTGCCGGCCCGGGGTGCACGTCGCGCTATCGGTCGTGTCCGCGCCCGCCTGGCTGCCGCACGCCGGCTCGGCGGTCTCCCTTGATCGCGCAGGCGCAAGTGCGGCCAGGGATGCGAGGGCAGTGCGCGGCCCCAACAAGCCCGGCACAGCGCTGCGGTATGCTGATTCGCATGTTCTGGAGTCAACGATGACCGCACCACCCCGCATCGCCTTTCTCGCCAGTCACGCCGAGCCGGCGGTGACCGCGCGCGCGCATCTTGTGCAGCGCTACGGCGATCATCCGCTGGCCACCGCCGACATCGTCTGCGCTCTGGGCGGGGACGGGTTCATGCTGCAGACCCTGCATCGGCACGGCGCGGCCAGCAAGCCGGTGTTCGGCATGAAGCTGGGCTCGGTCGGGTTTTTGATGAACCAGTACCGCGACGACGAAGACGACCTGCTCGCGCGGCTGCAACGTGCCGAGCCGGCGCATCTGCGTCCGCTGGAAATGCAGGTGCAGACCGAGTCCGGTGCCAGTACGGTGTCGCTGGCCTACAACGAGGTCTCGCTGCTGCGCCAGACCCGCCAGGCCGCGCATCTGAGCGTGGATCTCAATGGCCAGACCCGCATCGCCGAGTTGATCGGCGACGGTGTCATGGTCGCCACCCCAGCTGGCAGCACCGCGTACAACTATTCCGCGCATGGGCCGATCCTGCCGCTGGGCTCGCACACGCTGGCGCTCACGCCGATCGCCCCGTATCGCCCGCGCCGCTGGCGCGGCGCCATTCTCAAGGCCGATACCGAGGTGCGCTTCCGCGTGCTGGATCCGTACAAGCGTCCGGTCAGCGTCACCGCTGACTCGCACGAGATCCGCGACGTGATCGAAGTGACCATCCGCGAATCCACCGAGCGTCAGGTGACGCTGCTGTTCGATCCCGAACACAATCTGGAAGAGCGCATCTTCAGCGAACAGTTTGCGGTGTGAGGGGCGGGGAGTGTGGATTCGGGATTGGCAACGGCAGGAGCACGGCACTTAGCGCACGCGATGTTGCCGACACAGTACGCTGCGGTATGAATGATCCGATCCCGAATTTGAAATTCCTCAATCCCTGCTTCTGACCAATCCCGAATCCCCGTTCCCGAATCCCGGCCCCACAATGACCGACAACTCCCCCAGGCTCCTGACCGTCGCGGTGACTTCGCGCGCGCTGTTCGACCTCGAAGAAGGCCATGCGCTGTTCGAGGCCGATGGCGTAGAGGCGTATTCGGCGTTCCAGCGCGAGCATGAAGACGACATCCTGGAGCCAGGCGTTGCCTTTCCGGTGGTGCGCAAGCTGCTGGCGCTCAACCACGATGTGCCTGAAGACGCGCCGCGTGTGGAAGTGATCCTGTTATCGCGCAATTCCGCCGATACCGGCTTGCGTATCTTCAATTCGATCCAGCACTACAACCTGGGCATCGTGCGGGCGACCTTCACCTCGGGTCAGCCGACCTGGCCGTACGTGAAGCCGTTCGGCACCGATCTGTTTCTGTCGGCCAACCCGGAGTCGGTACGGCGTGCACTCACCCATGGCATTGCGGCGGCGACCATCATGCCGCGTGCGCCGGGCGAACGTGCCGAGGCCGCAGCGGCGATCGTGGACAACGACGAGAGCCGCTTGCCGACACAGCTGCGCATCGCTTTCGACGGCGATGCAGTGATCTTCGGCGACGAGAGCGAACGCATCTCGCGCGAGCAGGGCGTGGAGGCGTTTGGGCGCCACGAGCGCGAACGCGCGCGCGAACCTTTGTCGGTCGGCCCGTTCCGCAATTTCCTGTCTGCGCTGCACGCGCTGCAGGCGGCATTTCCGCCGGGTGAGGCGTCGCCGATCCGTACTGCGCTGGTCACTGCGCGCTCGGCACCGGCGCATGAGCGGGTGATCCGCACCTTGCGCGAATGGGGCGTGCGTCTGGATGAGGCCTTGTTCCTCGGTGGGCGGCATAAGGGGCCGTTTCTGGAAGCGTTTGGTGCGGATATCTTCTTCGACGATTCGCAGCACAACATCGACAGTGCGCGCCAACACCAGCACGTGGCCGCCGGTCACGTGCCGCATGGCGTAGCCAACGATCCGCCAGGCAGGTGAGCGACGCACCGAAGCCGTCTGGACGCGCTGCGCTGCGCTCCAGCTGGCGCCAGCTGGAGCTGTATTTCGCCGAAGACACCGTGCAGACCCGCATGTCGCGCTGGGCGCCATACCGGTTGATGCTGCCGTATACGCGCGGCATGCTGGCCGCGCTGTGGCTGCAGCCGCGTCCTGCGCGCGTCGGCCTTGTCGGATTTGGCGGCGGTGCGCAGGCCAAGTTCTGCCATCGTTATCTGCGCAGCACGCGTATCGAAGCGGTGGACGCCGATGCGCAAGTGCTGGCGTTGCGCGATGCGTTCGGTGTGCCGCGCGACGATGCGCGGCTTGAGGTTACGCACGGCGATGGCGCGCAATGGATCGGTACGCGCGCCGGGCGCTACGACCTGTTGCTGCTGGATGCTTACGATGCCGACGGCATTCCGCCCGCGCTGTGCACGCCCGAGTTCTACGCCGATTGCCGCGCTGCGCTGACACCCAGCGGTGTGCTGGCGTTGAACCTGTTTCAGGTGCCGCTTGCCGGGCATCTGGCCAGGCTGCGCGATGTCTTCGATGGGCGGGTGCTGCTGTTGCCCGAGCCGGATCTGCGCAACCAGGTGCTGTATGCCTGGAACGGCAAACGCACGCCCGGAACGGCGGAGCAGGCATTGGCGTCGTTGCCGTGGTCGGCGCGGCGGCAGTTGCGGCCGGCGATGCTGCGGCTGCAGGCGGCGTGGATGGAACGGGCCTGGCGGTATTCCTGAGCCACTGTAGCGTCGCGGTCTGAGGTCAGTTGCACGCGGGTGCGATCTCGGAAATCGCACGTTCGCTCGCAAGCCCGCTGTTACGGTGTCAGCGGATTCCCGCCATCAGCCAGTGGCAACTGGATATCGGTCAGCCGCCAACGCAAACCTTGTCGGGTCAGCACGAAGACCACCGGTGCCCCGGTTGCGGTGCGTGTGGTGGCGGTGAAGCGGCGGCTGGATTCGAAGCGCTGCTCGGCACCTTGCAGCGGACGCGCTGGCGCTGGCGCCGCATAGGTATCCGGGCTGACGGTGTCGCCAGTGACGCGATTCCACACGCTGTGGCCTTGCAGCAATGCACCGATGCCCAGCGGCGTCACCAGTGTGTCCACGCCAGCGCCGCTGATGCCGCTGGCAAGCTGCAAGGCGAACCCGCCGAGCAGACTCGATTGCACGCTGCTGCCGGCTTGGCGAATCAGGTAATCGTCCAGTTGCGCCTTGAGGTTGACCCGCAGGCTGGGAAAATCCACGTGGCGTTCCAGTTGCCCGGCATCGCGATTGGCGACCGCCTCGCTGATGCCGCGAATGGCCAGGTACGGGCCGGCCACCACGTAACCGACGAGTAGCAGCACAGCCAGCACAGGTAACAGCAACCAACGCTTTTTCATGGCACGCATTCCATTGCCGATGGTGGCGGGGAAGACGTCGCTACATGCGAACACCTAGCGAAAAAACGCCGCCGCACTCCGCTTGCCGGTGCAGTCGCGATCGCTGTCTGCACCGCGCGCCGCATCAAAATTCCAGATCCAAGGCGGCGCACAGATAATCGACAAACGGCGCCAGCACCACCAGATCCGCTTCGATGGTCTGACGCAGGCGTGGGCCGGTCATGATGGCGTCGTCGAGATGGCGCAGATAGGCCCAGTTGCGATGCTTGAGATCGTCGATGAACTCGAACTCGTTGGGAAAGCCGCGTGGCGCACGCACCAGTTTTTCGCTGTCGTCCAGCGCAAATTTGCGGCGCAGTCTGGGTTCGTATGCGGCCGCTTTCCAGTTGGCGGGATTGTCGAAAATGAACTGGCGCAGCTTGCGCTGGGTATCCGGTTCCGGGTGCCACAGCCCCGCACCGACAAAGCTCTCGCCGGGCTGCAGATGCAGGTAGAACGAGGGCGCCGGCACCTGGCGGCGGCGCTCATGAAACAGGCGCGCGCCTTGCCAGTTCTTGTACGGCGATTTGTCGTTGGAAAACCGTGCATCGCGGTAGATGCGAAACAGCGAACCGCCCTGGGTCTTGGGGTCGGCACGATAGTGTTCGCTGACCTCGGCCAACGCCGGCTGCAGGTCGGTGATGAGCTGCAAAAACGGCTGGCGCACGTGCGCCTCGTACTGATGCCGATGGTCGTTGAACCAGGTCTTGTCGTTGTGGCGGGCCAGGGCGCGCAGAAACTTGAAGCTGGCGTCGGAAAAATAGGTGGTCATAGCGTGCGTTGGAGGTCCGAACCCCAGGCGGCGAGCTGATCGAGCAGGGACTGCTTGGTAGCATCGTCGGGGTGAGCAAGCCGTAAATCCGCAATCTGCGCATGGAACTGATCGAGTGTGACTTCGCCCAGGCCACGGTCTTCGAGCAGGCGCTGGCGGCGGTACACGTTCCAGCGTTCCTGCTCGTCGAACGACAGCGTCTGCGGCCAGTTGCGCGCGCGGTAGCGGAACAGCAACTCGATCAGGCGCGGGTCGCGGAAGCGCGATTCCAGCGCGCCTAACTCGGCCGGTGCACTGGCGCGCACCTGCGCAAGCAGGCGCTTGTCGCCCTCGGCCAGGAAGCCGTCATAGAGCGAGGCATCGGCATCGTTGACCGCTGGCGCCGCTGCGCGCTCGTTGCCGTAGACCTGGCGCACTTTTTCGGCCAGTTCAGGGCCGAGCTCGCGCAGGCGCGCGGCCTTGGCCAGCACCGCATCGTGGTCCACGCCCAGGCGCTGGAAATCCGCCTCGCGCAGGTGTTGCCAGGCCACCAGCGCCGGCGACTTGTTCAGATGCACTTCTTTGAGCGGAATGCGTTGCTCGCCTTCGGGCAGGTCGGCGGCGCGGATATACAACCGGTCGGCGATCTCATCCGGGCTCAGGCGCAACAGCACGTCAGGATCGCCTTCCAGATCGAACACGATCACGCGGCTATCGATGCGCGGATGGCGTGTGAGCGGTAGCACCGCGGCGGCGCACATGCGCGAGGCGGGATAGCGCTGCGAGATATGCAGCACCGGCTGCATGGCGATGACATCCAGCAACGTCGCCGCAAAGCGCTTGTCGCGCAGACGCAGCGCGTAATCCCACAATTTCGGTTGATGGTGCTGGAATCTGCGCGCCATGCCGATGGTGGCGTAGACGTCCGAGAGCGCCTCGTGCGCATCGCCTTCGCGCACCGCGTTGGCATCGGCCAGGTGTTCGAGCTTGAACGAGGTGGCGCCGTCTTCGCGCTGCGGCCAGACGATGCCGTCCGGGCGCAATGCATGCACCAGCCGCAATGTGTCCAGCAGATCCCAGCGCGAATTGCCGCCACGCCACTCGCGCTCGTAGGGGTCGTAGAAATTGCGGAACAGCCCGCAGCGCACGAACTCGTCGTCGAAGCGGATCGAGTTGTAGCCCAGCGTGCAGGTCTGCGGCCTGCTCATCTGTTCGGAGATGCGCGCAAAGGCTTCGGCCTCGCTCACGCCTTCGCGCAGCGCGTGCTGCGGGGTGATACCGGTGACCATGGTCGCGTACGGGGAGGGCAGTAGATCGTCGGCCGGCTGCACGTAGAAACTGATCGGCTCATCGATCACGCGCAGTTGCGCGTCGGTGCGCACTGCAGCGAACTGCGCGATGCGCGTGCGGCGCGGATCCTGGCCGAAGGTTTCCAGGTCGTAGAAGAGAAAGCTGTCAGGCATGCCGTTTGAAATCCAGAGCCGCGGCGCGCTGCGGAGGGCGCCGCCAGTGCTGGCTAGTATCTCTCATCCGCGCGCCGGCTCGCTGACGCCGGCCTGTGCGCGACGATCAGTGCAGGGATCAGTGTGCGCCTTCCAATGGCTCAAGACGCGCATGCACAACCGCCTCCAGTGCGGCCCAGTCGATGCGCGACAGATCGGTGTGCCCGCGCGTGGCCTCGACCAGGATCTCGCGCTGGATATCGCTGCGCGCCAGGGCGATCGAATAGCGCGTGCGCAGGAAGGTCACCATCGTGTAGTGCGGCACGAAACGGGTGGGCCAGCGCGCCTGCAGTTCCTGTTCGAGCGCACGTTGCAGCAGGAACGCGGCATCGCCGACGCGGTCGCGCATTTCCAGGTAGTTTTCCAGCGCCATCTGCTGGATCGCCGCGGCATCGTCGCGGCGCGCTGCTTCGAACGCGGCAAAGGCGTGTTCGAGATCCTCGTGCGCGTCCAGCTGCTCTGCCAACGCCACGCAGTCTTCGAAGGCGCAATTCATGCCCTGGCCGTGGAATGGCACCATCGCATGCGCGGCATCGCCGATCAGCAAGGCGCGGCCGCCCAGATGCCAGCGGTCCAGCGTCAAGGTGCCGAGTAGGCCGGGCGGATGTTCTTCCCAATGCTCCTTGAGTTGCGGGATCAGCGGCAGCGCATCGGGAAAATCGCGGGCAAACAAGGCCAGTGCTTCGTCGCCGGTGCGAGTGGTGGCAAAGCTTGGCTCACCCGCGTTGGGCAGAAACAGCGTGACGGTGAAGGTGCCGCCGTCGTTGGGTAGCGCAATGCACATATAGCGCCCGCGCGGCCAGATATGCAGCGCGTTGCGTTCGATGCGGAAACCACCGCCTGGCAGCGGCGGAATTTCCAGTTCCTTGTACGAGTGATCGAGGAATTCGGTGCGCTCGCCCAGCGGCGATTTGCGCTGCATCGCTGCGCGCAGCGTGGAGCCGGCGCCATCGCTACCGATCAGGCTCTGGAAATGGATCTCGTGCGGTTGGTCGTCGCGGTCATCGATGAAACGAGCATAGCCGGCGTCGAAGTCCACCGTGTGCAGGCGCCGATAAAAATGCACACAGGCGCCGGCCTGTTCGGCCAGATCCAGCAGCGCGACATTCAACGCGGCGCGGTGGATCGACCAGATCACTTCGCTGTCGTCGCGACCGTAGCGTTGCAGCTGCGGTTCGCCAATCAACGGATGCACCATGCGCCCGCGCATCATCACCGCCTTGGCCATCACTGCGTCTTCGGCGCCGGCCTGGCGCAGCGCATGGCGGCCGCGTTCGGCCAGCGCCAGGTTGATCGAGCGACCGGACTCGTAGCCCTTGATGCGCGGATCGCCGCGACGCTCGTAGACGGTGACCTGCCAGCCGCGACGCGACAACAGGATGGCCAGCAGGCAACCGGCCAGTCCAGCGCCGATCAGGGTCAGGGAACGAGGAGAGACTGCGCTCAATGCGGTATCCGGCAGCGGCCGGACGCGGATGCCGGCGAAGAGGGGGGAGAGTGAAGCGGCCAGCGACGGCGCACGCCGCAGTGAGTCAGATGCGGTCTCGGAGTGTACGTGGGCGCGTGCCGATTCCGGCTCACGCGCACCGCTGTTCGATGGCACAGTCTGTGCTGTGTGCGCTCAGGTGGTCGCCCAGGTTTCCACCTGCTCCACCAACTGGTGCAGATCGCAGAAGCGGTTGTACAGCGGCACCGGCGCGATGCGGATCACGTCCGGTTCGCGCCAG
The DNA here is from genome assembly GCF_001423495.1 of Xanthomonas sp. Leaf131. GTDB lineage: Bacteria > Pseudomonadota > Gammaproteobacteria > Xanthomonadales > Xanthomonadaceae > Xanthomonas. The sequence continues at coordinate 328,788 of NZ_LMOG01000003.1, forward strand.
TCGCCGAGCACGCCGACCGAGTGCAGATAGTCGAACAGCGAGCGCCCCTGCGCGCGTCCACCGGCCACCCGCAACGACAATTGGCAGCCGCGTTGCGCCGGCTCGGTCGGGGTGACGATCTGCAGCACCTGCGGCACGCGGGCATGGATCAGCTGTTCCAGATGGCCGGTGAGCTGTTCGGATTTTGCACGCAACGCCGGCATGCCGGCCTGATCGAACAACGCCAGCGACGCACGCAGCGGCGCCAGCGCCAGCACGGGTGGATTGCTCAGCTGCCAGCCTTCGGCGCCAGGCGAGGGCACGAAGTGCGGGTCCATACGGAAACGGGTCTGCTGCTCGTGCCCCCACCAACCGGCCATACGCGGCAGATCGCTGTTGGCATGGCGTTCGTGCACAAAACAACCGCCCACCGCGCCGGGGCCGGCGTTGAGATATTTGTAGTGGCACCACACCGCAAAATCCACGCCATCGTCGTGTAGCGTCAGCGCAATATTGCCCACCGCATGCGCCAGATCCAGGCCCACCGCCGCACCTTGTGCGCGTGCCAGGCGCGCGATCTCACCCAGGTCGAAGGCCTGGCCGGTGCGGTACTGGATGCCGGGCCACAGCACCAACGCAAGGCGCGGACCATGCTGCGCGATGGCATCGGCGATCGCTGCCATCGACAGCGTGCCATTGGGTTGGTCGGCTTCCACTTCGATCAGATGCGTGGCCGGATCCAGTCCATGCAGACGCAATTGCGATTCCACCGCATGGCGGTCGGACGGAAACGCGCCGGCTTCGATCAGGATCGCGCCGCGCTCGGGCGTGGGGCGGTAGAAGCTGGCCATCATCAGATGCAGGTTGACGCTCAGCGTGTTCATCGCCACCACTTCGCCGGGCAGCGCGCCGACCACGCGCGCCAGGCCATCGCGCACCAGCTGGTGATAGGTCAGCCATTGGGTGGGCCCGGTGAAGTGGCCTTCCACCGCGAGTGCGCCCCATTGGTCGAGTACCTCGGCCACCATCGCGCGCGCTGCGCGCGGCTGCAGGCCCAGCGAATTACCGACGAAATAGGTCTGATCCTGGCCGCCATGCTGCGGAAACACGAAGTCATCGCGCAGGTGGCGCAGCGGGTCGGTGGCGTCCAATGCAGCGGCATGGGCGCGGGACAGCGGGTCGGTCATCACTAGGCTCGCAACGCAGGTCAGTGGCGCAGTTTACCTGCCGGCATCGTGTGCACCGTCATGCACGGCCGGCGGCTCGGCGGAGGCATCGGCCGAGGCTGGTCGGGCAGGGCGTAAGAGATGGGTCAACGTGCCAATAATGTCGGTGATGCGGTCGACGGTGTCGGCCAGTGCTGCGGTGGTGGGCGAGCCATCGGGCAAGGCAGCCAATGCATCGGAGAGGCCGCGCTCGGCGCTACGCAAGGTGGCTGCGGCGGGAGTGCCGCCATGTGTCAGGCAGTCGGTCAGTTCCGACAATGCCCGGTCGGCCTGTTCAGCAAATGCGGGCAGCGCTTCGAGCGTGGGCAGGGCGTGGCCATCGCGCAGCACCGCTTCCAGCGACAAGGTGGCGCGAATCAGCCGGTTGCCGTTGGCCAGCAGCGATTCGGCGAGTGTGAGTTCGTGCAGATTGCGCCGGCTGCGTGGCTCGCCGCGCAGGCGTTCGATCGAGGCCTGCGCATTGGTACGTGCCACGCGTGCGGCGGCGCGGGTATCGCTCAAATCCTCCATCTGGCCGAGCAATAGATTGCGCAGATGATCGCGATACGCGCTGAGCAACTGTGCCAGCGATGCGCGGATATGCCGGCGTTCGCGCGTGGGCCACAACGCGTAGGCGATCAATGCCCATGCGCTGCCGGCTACCGTCGCCTGCAGACGCGCACCGATGGCGTCGCCCGGCGCCACGCCTTCGAAGGACAGCAACAGCACCAGCATGCCGGTCAGAAATGCCACGCCGATCCCGTAATTGACCTGCGTCAACAAGCGGAAACCCAGGCAAAACAGCGCCAGCAACGCCAGCCGGATGCTCGCGCCATCCATCGCCAGATGCGCCAGCAGCGTGGCCACCAACAAGCCGACGAAGGTACCTGCCACGCGCAAGGCGCCGAAGCTGAAAGTGCCGCCGAAATCCGGCTTGAGCACGATGGCGGTGGTCATCGGAATCCAGAAGCCGTGCGGAATCTGCTGCCAACGCTGGAAGGCGATCGCCAGCGCCAGACACACGCCACAGCGCAATGCATGCCGGAAGGCCACCGACGACAGATCCAGATTCGCGCGCAAGGTGGCCCAGGTCGCCGCTGGTCGCAAGGCTGCGGGCAAGCGCGCTTCGGCCAGTTGCGCCTGGATCTCGCCACGGCTGCTGGCCCAGTGCGCATTGCGGATCAGGGCGCGCAACTGGCCGCCCAGGCCTTGCGCACGCGCCACCGCCACGCGCACCAATCGACGCTCGCGGGTGTCGGCGTTGTCGTGCTGAACCTGCGCCAGTACAGCGACCAGATCGTCGAAGCCGGTCATCGAGGCTGCGGCGGCGACCGGGTCTTCGCCCACCGTCATTGCGTGCGCCAGTTGTTCCAGCACGATGGCGCTGCGTTCGAGCACGCGCTCGATCGCAGGACGTGCTTGCGAATCTGTCAGACGCGTGTCTGCATCGGCCAGCGACAACAGCTCCAGCCGCACGCGATCGCACAACTCGGCAATGATGCGGAAGCTCTGCACGGCGATCGCGCGCGAGCGATGTTCGCCGTGCAGCATCACCATGGCGTCGAGCACTTCCTGCGTCGCCGGTGGCGCGGCGCTGGCTTCGGGGCGCTGGCGTGCGATGCCGGCAAGTTGGTGCATCAAATCGGCAAGCGCGAAGCGCTCCGGGCGATAGCGTTGCAGCGGCCATGCCGCGAGTGCCAATGCCACCTGCAGCAAACCGCCGGCGAAGATCAAGGCGGCGACGCCTGGAGCCTGCTCCACCGGCAAGCGCATATCGGCACTGACCACCAGCAGGATCATGCTGGTCAGGCCGACCCGCGCGGCCACCGGGCCGAGCGCCACCAGCAGCCCGCCGCCCAGGCCGAGCACCAGTCCGGCGGCGACCAGCGCCGGGGTGTTGTGGCCGACCCAGATGCCGAGCAACGCGGCCAGACCGGCAGCGAGTGCAGCCATCAACATGCGTTGCAGGCGTGCGCGATACGGGCCGGGCTGGTCGGAAAACATGGTATTCAGCGCGCCGCTGGCGATCGCCAGGCCGGCAGCCACATGCCCGGTCGCCACGCCTGCCGCCAACGGCAGCACCACCGCTGCGGTATTGCGCAGGGCAACGCGCAGCGGTACGTCGCGCGGTTTGAGGTCGATCAGTGTACGCAGCATGGCATCGGTGTCAGTGCGTTCGAGCGGCGTGCAGGTCGCGCGTCTGTGCGGATGAAAGACCGGCGTGTTGTTGGCCGGCGTGCGGTTGCTGCGTCGCCCGCCATTGCAACCTTGTCGCAAGGCGCGCACACCAGCCACGGCCGTCCGACCGCGGTCGAGCGCCTCCCGCGACGCGTGCTCTGCATCGTCACCCTGTGCGTGGCTTATGCGTCAGTTGCGGCATAACGCTCGGGCGCCGGATGCACACACCCGCATTGGCTGCAGGTGCGCAATTCAAGCGAACGGTAGAAACGTTCGAACACCGGTGGAAAATCGGTTTCGATGTTGTGCAGCGGAAACATCGCCTCGTACAGTTTGTGATTGCACTGCGGGCAATACCACTGCAGGCCGTCCTGCTCGTTGGGCAGACGCTCGCGTTCGATGACCAGGCCGATCGAGCCAGCCGCGCGTTGCGGCGAATGCGGCACCTTCGGCGGCAATAAAAAGATCTCGCCAGCGCGAATCGGAATGTCGCGCGCCATCCCGTCGTCCTGCACCTTCAGCACCATCTCGCCTTCGAGCTGGAAGAACCACTCCGGGCCTTCGTCGTAGTGATAGTCGGTACGCGCGTTCGGCCCGCCGACGATCATGATGATGAAGCCGTCCTGCTGGATGCACTTGTTGCCCACCGGCGGCTTGAGCAGGTGGCGGTGTTGCTCGATCCAGGCATGCAGGTTGATCGGCGGGACCAGCATGGACGTTCCTCGGCAAAGAAGACCTCCAGCATAGCCAACCGACGGCGCCGATGGGCGCCGCGGTGGGTGAGGCGTGCGGGGCGGCTCAGCGTTCGGTGTGATCGGCCTGGATCTGCGCCAGCGCCGCGTCGTAACGTTCCTGCAGCACCTCGGAGCGGTCGATCGACATGCCCAGATCGTGCACGCGGCCATCGCGCAGGCTGTAGACCCAGCCGTGCACGCACAGTTCCTGGCCGCGCTCCCAGGCATCGCGCACGATGGTGGTGCGGCAGACATTGACCACCTGTTCCAGCACATTGAGCTCGCACAGCCGTGCGTGCTGCGCCGGCAAGTCGCCGGCATCGTGCAGGCAGACTTCATGCTTGTCGGCCACATCGGTGACGTGGCGGATCCAGTTGTCGACCAGGCCCATGCGCTTCTGGGTGAGGCTGGCGAAGACGCCGCCGCAGCCGTAATGGCCCACCACCAGCACGTGCTTGACCTTGAGCACGTCCACTGCGAACTGGATCACCGACAGGCAATTCAGATCGGTGTGCACCACCACGTTGGCGATATTGCGGTGCACGAACACCTCGCCCGGCGCCATGTCGATGATCTGGTTGGCCGGCACGCGCGAATCCGAACAGCCGATCCACAGATATTCCGGCGTCTGCTGAGTGGACAGCTTGGAAAAGAAATCCGGGTCTTCGCGACGGATACGCTCCGACCAGGCATGGTTGTTTTCAAGTAAATGGTTGAGCTCGTTCATGCGCGCAGTATTCCAGAGCAGAGAGGGCAGGGTGTGTTGGAGAGATGAGTCATAAAGCGGCGGTGCAGACATCCACTGCGTACCGTGCCGATCAGGCGATGCCATCGCGTGCGCGCAAGGCATCGCGCATCAGCGTGGCCAGCTCGCGGGACTCGCTGGAGGCCTGTTGTTCCAGCGCAGCGCTGACCGCGGCGACATTGCCGGCCGGATGGTTCTGACTGAGCTTGAAGGTGAGTTCGATGCGGCTGGGCATGAAGCGGAAGCCGACCAGGCCGCGCAACTGGCGGCGGTGACTGTCGCGCTCCATCTCGAACAGCCAATCGCTGCCTACACGCTGTTCAAAGTGCGCGCTCATGCGGCCGATCAGATCGCCCACTTCCCGCTCATCGGTGATCTGGCTGCAACGGCCATGCAGATGCGCTACTGCGTAATTCCAGGTCGGCACGCGCGCGGCGGCTTCCTTGTCCAGATACCAGCTGGGCGACACGTAGGCATGCGGTCCCTGCATCACCATCACCGCATCGCCGGGCTGGCGTGCCTGCGGGTTGGGGCGCGCCCAGTGGCCTTCGATGACAACTGCTTGGTCATCGCGCCGGTACAGCACCGGTAGATGCGTGATGGCCGGTTGGCCGTCCTCGCCCTGGCTGATCAGGGTGACGAACGGGTCGCGCGCGATCAGCCAGTCCAGCAAGGCCAGATCGGTCTGCACGAACGCGCGTGGGGCGTACATGTCAGGCGCGGCCACCCAGAGTGACGACCATGCGTTCGCGCAGGTCCGCATCGGTTTCGCCACGCGGCGGCGACACTTCGTCGAGCGAGAAGCCACGCATCAATGCGTCTTCTTCGTCCAGCCCGTCGAGCGAAACGAATTCGGCATCGAACAGGGCCGCGCGGGCGCTGTCTTCGCTGTCGTAGGGCAGCGTCTTGCCATCGCTGTCCAGCACCTCGGCGGTACCGGCGTCATTGACGCGCAGACGCGCCCAGATCAGCGTGCGGCCGATCGTGGCCAGCCACCAGGAATCCTGGTCGTCTGCCGTGTTTTCGTACGTATTCATTGCATTACCTTGGAAAGCAGGCCGAGCAGTGCCGCCATGCCCAGGCCGAAAAAGATGGTGAGCAGCGACAGCCAGGCGGGAGTGGCCAGGCCGGACAGCGAACTGTCGCGATGGCTGCGGTAGCGTCGCGTCAGCAACCAGCGCAACGCCGTGGGACTGATGAAGGCCGGGTCGCCGAAGCTGGCCAATGCGTCCGGGTGACGGTCGCGCATATGCACCAGCGTCAGCGGCCAGAAGATCAGCAGGGCGGTGAGCCCGGCCACTGCAACACCCACAAAACACAGTGCGAAGAACAGCGTCATGCGGAGTGCTCCTGTGGCGGTGCGTCGAAGCGGCTGATGCGTGCAGTGATGGAGGCCACGAACGGCTGCGTCCCTGGTGGACGGTGCCTGGTTGCCAGGGACGCAGCAGTGGTCACATCAGAACTCGGCACTGCCCGGCGCGCGCGGGTAGGGGATAGCGTCGCGGATATTGCTCAGCCCGCACACGTAGACCACCAGGCGCTCGAACCCCAGGCCAAAGCCGGCATGCGGCACCGAACCGTAGCGACGGAAATCGCGGTACCAGCTGTAGTGCTCCTTATCCAGGCCGAACTGCGCCATGCGCGCGTCCAGCACGTCCAGGCGCTCTTCGCGCTGGCTGCCGCCGATGATCTCGCCGATGCCCGGGGCCAGCACGTCCATCGCCGCGACGGTTTTGCCGTCGTCGTTCAGGCGCATGTAGAAGGCCTTGATGTGCTCGGGATAGTTGGTCACCACTACCGGGCGGCCGATATGTTCTTCGGTCAACCAGCGCTCGTGTTCGGTCTGCAGGTCCAGGCCCCATTCGACCGGGAAGTCGAACTTCTTGCCGGAGTTCTGCAGCAGCTTCACCGCGTCGGTGTAATCGATCTGCTCGAACGGCGCGTTGATGAAGGCTTCGAGCTTGGCGATTGCGTTCTTGTCCACGCGTTCGGCCAAAAACGCCAGGTCGTCGCCACGCTCATCGAGCACCGCGCGGAACAGATACTTGAGGAACTGCTCGGCCAGGCGTGCGTCCTCGGCCAGGTCGGCGAAGGCGATTTCCGGCTCGATCATCCAGAACTCGGCCAGATGGCGCGTGGTGTGGCTGTTCTCGGCGCGGAAGGTCGGGCCGAAGGTGTACACCTTGCTCAGCGCCAGGCAATACGCCTCGACATTGAGCTGGCCGGACACGGTCAGGAAGGTTTCCTTGCCGAAGAAGTCGCGGCTGAAATCCACCTCGCCCTTCTCGTTGCGCGGCAGATTGGCCATGTCCAGGGTCGAGACGCGGAACATCTGCCCGGCACCTTCGGCATCGGACGTGGTCACGATCGGGGTGCTGATCCAGTTGAAGCCGTTCTGATGGAAGAAGCGGTGCACCGCCTGCGCCAGGCAGTTACGGATACGCGTGACCGCACCGAACAGATTCGTGCGCGGGCGCAGATGCGCCACTTCGCGCAGGAACTCCGGCGACATCGGCTTGGGCTGGATCGGATAGGTCAGCGGGTCCTCGACCCAACCGACGATTTCCACACCGCTGGCCTGGATCTCGAACGACTGGCCCTTGCCCTGCGATTTCACCAGCACGCCCTTGGCGATCAGCGAGCAGCCGCTGGTCAGCCGCTTGATCTCGTCGAAATTGGGCAGCGTGTCGTTGGCCACCACCTGGATCGGAGCGAAGCACGAGCCATCGGTCACGTTGATGAAGGCCAGTCCGGCAGATCCGCGCAATGTGCGCACCCACCCCCGTACCGTGACTTCGCCGCCCTCGGGGAGCTTCCCCGCAAGCGCATGTTCAACGCTGACCACCGTCATGACTTGTCCTCGCCGTAGCGACTTTGAATGGTCTGCGAGTTTACTGGCTGCGGGCGCGCTGGCGCGAGCCATCTGAACCGCTTGCGGGGTGAGGTGCTTGTCGCAGGCGTACTGTGTCCCCATCTGAGAGGTGCCGCAGCTGAGCACGCCGCCTTGGGTGTTGCGGCCTCGCTATACTTGCAACCATCGTTTTCGGAGCACCTTCCATGGCCATCAGCCTCACCCCCGCCGCGCTGGAGCGCGTGCAGCGTTTCGTGCAGCAGACCCCGGGGACGCTGGGTTTGCGCTTCGGCGTGACCAAGACCGGTTGCTCCGGTTGGGGGCATATCACCGACCTGGCGCGCGACCAGCGCGATGACGACGCGGTGTTCGAGCAGGACGGGGTGCGCATTTTCGTGGACCCGACCAGCCTGCCGCTGGTGGATGGCACCTGCATCGACTTCGGCAAGCACGGCCTCAGCGAGACCTTTACCTTCAGCAATCCCAATGCGACCGCCGAATGCGGCTGCGGGGAGAGCTTTACCGTGGACGACTCACACCGTGCCGTAGAGGCTTAGTAGATCTCTAATTTATTGAATATTAAGTGGTTTTTGTCCGGCGATGTCTCAGGAGGTCTTCGGACGTCTCTGCGGCGTGGGGATATCTGAGGGGTACAACGCTGAGCCCGGGGTACGATACCCCCAATGCGGATGCGAGGACTCTCTCATGGCTCTGGACAAGCTGACCGCGCTTCGAGTGCGGACGGCCTCGCCGGGCAAGTAATTCGATGGCGGCGGGCTGTACTTGGACGTCAAGACGAGCGGAGCGCGCTACTGGCGGATGAAGTACCGTTACGGTGGACGCGAGCGCTTGGCGGCATTTGGGGTCTATCCGGACGTTTCGCTTGCAGAGGCACGCAAGCGCCGCGAGAGGGCAAAAGCGCTGATACGTGATGGCATCGATCCCAGCGAGGCAAAACGCCAAGATCGCGTCGCGATTGCGACGCGCCTGACGAATAGCTTCGAGACCGTCTGTCGCGAGTGGATTGCTGTCCGCAGTGTTCGGTGGAGCGAGCGGCATCGAAAGAACCTGATTGCACAGTTGGAGCGGGATGCGTTTCCGAAGCTGGGGCGTCGTCCTGTCACCGCGTTGACACCAACCGAGATCCTTCCCGTCCTTCAGAGACGTGGAGGCGCGTGGGTCGCTGGACTCCGCGGGAAGGCTGCTTCAACGGATACGAAAGGCGCTCAACTATGCCGTTTCTACGGGGCGCATCGAAACGAACCCAGTTCGTGACCTGGACGGAGCGTTGACGCCTCCCGAGCGCGGACACCACGCAGCACTTCCCTGGGCAAAGGTGCCCGATTTCCTGAAGGCATTGGCGAACTATCCGGGCAATCCCGAGACGCGGATCGCATTGCACCTGATTCTCTTGACATTGCGTAGTGGTGAGCTACGTGGAATGCGCTGGTCGGAGTTCGAGCCCGGGTTTCTTGAGGCGACTGGTGAACCGTTGCCGTTGTGGACCATTCCTGCCGAGCGCATGAAGAGCCGGCGCGACCATATCGTGCCGCTTGCGCCGCAGGTCGTGGCATTGTTTCGTCAACTGAACCGCCCCGGGATTCCTGGAGGCTCCAACTCTTGAGAGGATGGAGTCATGAACAAGCCAGTGAAGTATTCCCCGGAAGTGCGGGAGCGCGCGGTGCGGATGGTACTGGAGCACCAGGACACGCACAGTTCGCAGTGGGCGGCGATCGAGTCGATCGCCGGGAAGATCGGTTGCACGGCCGAGACGCTGCGCAACTGGGTGCGCCGTGCCGAGCGTGACCGGGGGTTGCGCCCGGGCCTGACGACGGACGAGCGGACCCGGATGAAGGCGCTGGAGCGCGAGGTGCGGGAGCTACGACAGGCCAACGAGATCCTGCGCAAGGCGTCGGCGTATTTTGCCCAGGCGGAGCTCGACCGCCGCTTCAAGCCATGACCGGGTTCGTGGCCGAACACCGAGCTGCCTACGGAGTCGAGCCGATCTGCCGGGTGCTGGAGATTGCTCCGTCGACGTACTACAGCCATGCAGTGCAGCAGGCTGACCCCGAGACGCGTCCGGATCGCTGGTGGCGTGATCGGGCGCTGGAAGTGGAAGTCCGTCGGGTGTGGGACGAGAACCGCCAGGTCTACGGGGTATGCAAGGTGTGGAGGCAGTTGCTGCGGGAAGGCTGGCAGGTGGCGAGGTGCACGGTGGAACGGCTGATGCGCCGGCTGGGCCTGCGTGGCGTGGTCCGTGGCAAGCCGGTGAAGAGCGCGGTCAGCGACCAAGCGCAGCCGTGTCCGCTGGACCGGGTGAACCGGCAGTTCCAGGCCGAGCGACCGAACGAGCTGTGGGTGAGTGACTTCACCTACGTCTCGAGCTGGCAGGGCATGGTGTACGCGGCGTTCGTGATCGACGTGGACGTGCGGCGGATCGTGGGCTGGAAGGCAGCGTCATCAATGACGACGGACTTCGTGCTCGATGCGTTGGAGCAGGCGGTGCACGCCCGGCAGCGGGAGGGCGAACTGATCCATCACTCCGACAGGGGATCGCAATACGTGAGCATCCGCTACAGCGAGCGACTGGCCGAGGCCGGGATCGAGCCATCGGTGGGCAGCGTGGGTGATTCCTATGACAACGCGCTGGCCGAGACGATCAACGGACTGTACAAGGCCGAGGTGATCCACCGACGGTCATGGCGCAACCGCGAGCAGGTGGAACTGGCCACACTGGACTGGGTGCATTGGTTCAATCACAAACGACTGCTGGGGCCGATCGGCCACGTCCGGCCAGCGGAAGCCGAAGCGGCTTACTATCGGCAACAAGCCAGTCAGGCCAAGGCGGCCTGACTCAAACCAAACGACCTCCAAGAAAGCCGGGGCGGTTCAAGCTGGGCGGCAATCTGGGGGCAGCTCAAATCCAGGCCAAACAGGGCGTCGATCTGGTAGCGTTCGTCTTGGGTCAGGTTTTGATAGGACATGGGCAACTTCTCTTGATCGTGAAGCGGCCCAGCCTACGACACCCGGCCCGCTTCAGTTCTAGGAAATTGCACTTCGAAGTTGAATCCGCCCTGTCTATTGTAATTTTTCTGCAAAGCAGTATAAGTACATTGCAACGGTCTCGTAATGTAGCAATTAGTTGCTCATTGAGGCGCACGGGAAGCGATTCTCAAATTACAGCAAGGGATGCTGATCTTGGAACACCTGACGACTCTCCGCGATGGCGTACAAATACACTACTTCTGTAGTGATTTTTCGTCCGCGAAGCCGGCTCTCTTGTTCGTCATTCCGTTCGGTCTCAAGCTCGACCTCGCGCAGCCATTCATCGATCGCTTCAAGGATTCCTTCCGCGTGATCTGCTGGGAGGCGAGATTGATACTCGCGCCAGCGGAACATCCGGTGAGTGAGAAGGAGCTCACGGTCGAGCACCATGTCGCTGACTTATTTGCCACTCTGGATGCCTGCGAAGTCGAGCAGGCGCATATCGTGGGCTACTGCTCGGGCGCCGGGATTGCCTTGGCCGCGGTGAACGTCAACCCGGATCGATTCGGCGCGTTGGTGCTGGTCAGCGGCGACTATGCCTTGCTGAGTCAACCGGCTTGCGTCACGCAGTTCGGTCGCGACATCGACAGCCTGCTGCCGATGGCTTCGAAAGACCGGAAAACGGCGCAGTTCATTCTCGAGCGCTTGCCGGACGAACGCAAACTGTTGAGCGCGCGCCAGGTCCCCGAAGGCATCAAATTGCCGTTTTCCCAAGCTCATTTCTTTCAGCGCTACGCGCTCAACTACCTGTCGTATCGCTCTACGAATTTTCAGGAGCTCGCATCGACGGTCAACAACCGCACGCTCCTGATCGCCTGTGAGCGGGATTTGCAAACCAACGTCTACAGCTCGATGCAAATCCAGAAACACATGAAAAACTCGTCGATCGTCATCGAGCCCGAAGGAGATCACTACGAATTGTTGCGTGACGCTACCCGAGTCATGGGGGTCACTCGCGATTTTTTGACGGGAGCGTACGAAGGTGTCGCATAAGAACAATCAGCATGCGTCGATCTCGCGCATATTCGAAGCAGAGGCTTCCAAGCGCCCGCAGGCCATTGCTCTGAGATGCGCCAGCGTCGCGCTCACGTATGCGGAGCTCAACGCCCGCGCCAATCAGGTCGCATCTCACTTGTCCGCGTGCGGAGTCGCTCGGGGCGACGTGGTTGCCGTGATGATGTCGCGTTCTCCGGAGCAATTGGTCGCGATTCTGGCCGTCCTCAAGTGCGGTGGCGCCTATCTGCCCCTGGATGGCAACAATCCCGTGGCCCGCAACTCGGAGTGCTTGAATGCCGCTCGAGTCAGCCTGGTGCTCGCGGATCACGAGATCCATGAATCGCTGGCGCTGGGCAGACATATCGTCGACAGTCGCTCGGCGGATCTTTTCTCCGCGGAGAATTCCGACAACCTAGAGATCGACGGGGAACCTGACGATCGTTGCTACGTGATGTTCACGTCGGGTTCGACGGGTCAGCCGAAGGGAGTCGTAGTTCCCCATCGCGCTGTCATTCGCCTGGTGAAGCAATCCAACTACATCGAAATCTCGGAACACGACAGCATCCTGCAATTCGCGCCGCTCTCGTTCGACGCATCCACCTTCGAGATCTGGGGGAGCCTGCTAAATGGCGGTACGCTCGTGCTGTATTCCGGCGCCACATTCGACCCCAGTCTGTTTGCCAAGGAAATCCGTGAACAGCGGATAACGATCCTCTGGTTGACCGCCGCGCTGTTCCACTTGATAGCCACTCGCTTCCTGACCTCGCTGAAAGGAATCAAGGTGCTGTTGGCGGGCGGTGATGTTCTCTATCCGAAAATGGTTAACAAGGTCCTGGATGCAATGCCTGAGCTGGTGCTCATCAACGGCTACGGACCGACGGAGAACACCACGTTCACCTGCTGCCACCGCATGACGACTGCAAAACGCCCGACCGAGTGCGTGCCCATCGGCACGACGATTTCCGGCACCCAAGTGCACATCCTCGATGAGGCGCTGCAGCCGGTCGCGGACGGTGAGATCGGCGAGCTGTACGCCTCCGGCTCAGGTGTGGCGCTGGGCTATCTAAACGATGACGGACTCAGCACTGCATTCTTCCACAATCCGTCCATCGCAGACGGCTTGATCTACCGCACCGGCGATCTAGTACTTCGCAACGCGAACGATGAAATCGAATTCCGAGGGCGCCGCGACAATCAGACGAAAATTCGCGGCTACCGGGTGGCTCTGGAAGAAGTGCAGGCCAGCTTGCTGAAATTGGACCACGTGGTGGACGCCGCCGTGATGGTAGAGAAATTCGACAACGGTGATCAGCACCTGATTGCCGACTTGTTGCTGGATGCGGAAGGCGCGACCACGGTGGCCGAAGTGAAGCGGGCACTGGCCGAAGAACTGCCGGCCTACATGGTTCCCGACCTGATTCGTTTGAGTACCAATCTGCCGATCAACATGAACGGCAAGATCGATCGGCAACGGATCAGGGAGTCCGCCGTTTCAACTGGCTGATGCACCTAACAAGCAAATGAATGCAAATCGCCTCAGGAGAGAAAAATGTCCGACGCTGATGTACGCGCCATTGTCCTAGGCGTGATCCAATCCAAGCCAAGCTTGCAGCATCTGCCTGGCGACCAGGATTTTTTCGACGCGGGTGTGTCGTCACTCACCGTGATCGACATGCAGCTACAGATCGAGGAGAAGTTGGGCGTGACTGTTTCGACTTCGCACCTCATGGCCAATCCGATGATAGACGGATGGGTCGTGGCCTATATCGAAGCGAAGTCCGCGGTCAAAGTCGCTGCGGTTGACTGATCTTAAATCTACGCGCAACTGAACGGAGTAGCGGATTCACATGAGAAAAATATTTGGTTTGACGCAGGAACAACAGGCGAGCTTCAGAGCGAACGGTTTTATCGGCCCATTCGATCTCTACGAGGCAGACGAGATCAAGGACACGTACAAGCGCATTCGCGCGGAACTGTTCGATCGCTCGCATGCTGCCTACGAACTGGACAACAAGAGCGTCATCGCGGGCTATGACCGCCACTTGGATGTCAACGATTTGAGCAAGCACATCATGCGCCGCGAAATCGTCGACAAGGTGACCGACATCCTCGGCCCCGATTTGATTTGCTGGCGTTCCGAACTGTTCCCCAAGTACCCGGGTGACGAAGGAACCGATTGGCACCAGGCCGACACATTCGCGCATGCCTCGGGCCAGCCCCAGATCGTCTGGCCGCAGAATGATCGGTTCGGTGGCGCGATCACCGTTTGGACGGCGTTGACCGACGCCTCCGAAGAGATGGGCTGCCTGCGCTTCATGCCCGGCACTCACGAAGAGATGTTCTACGACGAGTCCAAGGGCATGAAGTACGAGCCGGAGAACGTCAACAAGCTCGAGAAGGACGGCATCAAGCGAGGCTTCTTCGGCTACGACTACCGCAATCTTCAGAAAGATCCGGATTGGCGTCCGGATGAGTCGAAGGCAGCGTCGATGCAGATGCGCGCGGGTCAGTTCGTGATCTTCTGGTCGACGTGCATGCACGCGTCCCACCCGAATTCCACGACGGACAAAACCCGCCTGGGCTTCGCTGCCCGCTACGTTCCTGCTTCAGTGCACGTCTACCCGGACTCCGACCACGTGGAAGAGTACGGCAGCCGCATCTCTCTCGATAACTTCGGGGTGATCGTGGTCTCCGGCGATGACCCTTCTTCCCACAACCGGGTGTTGAAGCAGAATCGTCGCGGCCTCAACTTCGCCGAGTAGTCGTCGGCGAGACTGATGCGTTTGGGAAACATCCGGTCTGCGTGAAGCGCAGATCGGTCTCTTCCCTGCCGCGTCGCCGCACACATATTTGTGTGGCCGAGGGCTTCCGGCGCACGACATGTCCGCGACGTGCGGAGCCAGAAAGATGAGGCCGCCTTCCTTGCAGGCTGCCATCGAGCAAGTTGGAAAGGGGAAGCGGCATGGTGGGGCAGGGACTTTCGATCAATATCGTGCAGCGTCTTTATCGGATCTTTCGGTCCCACGCAGTGTTGTACTCGTTCACGGCGATCGTGCTCGTCCCGGCCTCGTTCGGGCTCTATCAGGCTCACCGTTCGCTCGCGGCAACGCTGCCGGAATCGCAAGGCAGCCGGCTGTTGTCTGGAGTCCACTCCGAAGTGCGCATCGCCCGCGATGAAAGCGGTGTGCCTTCCATCACGGCCGACAACGATCGTGACGCCTTCTTCGCCATGGGCTACGTGCATGCGCAGGATCGCCTGTGGCAGATGGAGCGGCAGAGGCGAATGGCGCAGGGCAAGTTGGCCGAGGTGTTCGGCAAGAGCGCGGTCCCCATCGATATCTACATGCGTACCCTGGGCCTCTACCGCAATGCCGAGCTCTCAGTCGCCGCACTGGATGAACCCGGTCGGCAGTCATTGTTGGCGTATGCCGCGGGCGTCAACGCGTGGTTGTCGGAAGGGCATCCTTTGCCCGTCGAGTTCCGCTTGCTCGGTATCAAACCCGAGCAGTGGCGCGCCGCGGATTCGCTGGCGGTGGTCAAACTGTTCGCGCTCAGTTTATCGGGTAGCTATCAGCAGGACCTCAATCGATATCTCGTGGCGCAGAACCTGCCGGCCAGGCAGTACGAAACATTGTTTGGCCGGCACGAATCGCCGCCGGAGAGCAGCGTGGCAGCCACGCCATTTCGTCAGGCGCAGATGGCGGCGCTTGGTGAAGTCTTCACCGAAGCCGAAACCCGCTGGCGCGTGGGCGGCAAACAGATTGGCAGCAACGCCTGGGTCGTCGCGGCGAAATTTTCGCCGAACGGTCTCGCCACGATCGCCAACGACCCGCACCTGGGCCTCGACATGCCCTCGTTGTGGTACGCGGTGGACATTCACGGCGCGCGCTTGCACGCGTCCGGCATGAGCCTGGTCGGTCTACCCGTGATCATGCTCGGTCGGAACGAGCACGTTGCCTGGGGTGTGACCAACATGATGGCCGACACCATGGATCTGTATTTCGAGGACGTGAACGCGGAGGACAGCACTCTGTATCGTCGCGGAGATGCCTGGAAAAAGTTCGACAGCCATGTCGAAACGATTCAGGTGAAAGCGGATTTCCCGGCCATTCTGCGCGAAGCCCTTGCGCCCGTGAAGATCCTGGTGCGTCGCACGGACAAGGGGCCGGTCATCTCGGATGTCACGGGTGCTTCCAGGCAACCGTTGTCACTCGGGTGGGTGGGTGACTCCACGCAGGACACCTCGTACGAAAGCTTTTTCCAGCTGAACTACGCCGCTGACTCGAAAGCAGTGGACACCGCCATGCGGAGCCTGCTTTCGCCAGCGCTCAATCTGCTGTACATCGACGATCAGCAAAACATCGGATACCTCGGCGTCGGAAAGATCCCGCTGCGCGGCCGCGGCGAGGGCATGACGCCCGTGCCGGCCTGGGACGAGTCCGCCGGTTGGCGGGGTTTCATCCCCGATGAACAGATGCCGCGGAGTTTCAATCCGGAGTCCGGCTACATCGTTTCGGCTAACAACCGCATGATGGCCGCCGACTATCCCTATTTTGTCTCGGGAGACTTCGCCCAGCCCGAGCGTGCGCAACGCATCGAGCAACTCATCCAGAAGAAGATCGCCAGCGGACAACCGCTTTCGATCGAAGATCACGAAGTCTTCCAGATGGACACGCTCGATCTGGAAGCGAAAGCGATGTTGTCCGAGTTCGCCGCCGTGAAACCCGACGATGACGAGACGGCGCGAATGCTGGAGTACCTGCGCAAGTGGGATGGCAACGCCAGTTCGGAAAGCATCGGTGCGACCATCTTCTATTCTTCGATGCGTCATCTACGGTCGGAATTGCTCTCCGAAAAGCTGAAAGGCTTCTGGGGGAATGTCCGTCTGCAGCGCCGGATGAATCAGATCGTCGCGGACATAGAACCCAAGTCCGTCCGGCAGGCGCTTCACGATACGCAGTTCGATTGGTGCGATCGTCGGGACACGCCAGAGCACGAGTCCTGCGAGACCATCAAACTCGAAGCGCTGTCCGCAGCCGCGCGTGAGTTGACTCGCCTGCAGGGCTCGGACATGGATGACTGGCATTGGAGCAGCGCGCACAAAGCCATCTTCCGCCACACGCCATTCAGTGATGTGAAGGGACTCGATTTCCTCTTCGAACGCCGCGTGCCCGCGGTCGGCTCACCGAACACCGTCAATCTTTCCGGTTTCAGCTACAGCGAAAAAGACGGGTACGTGCAAACGACCGGACCCGCATTCCGGCAAATCATGCAACTCGGATCGGCGTCGGCACCGGGACAGCACCGGATGATGAATTCAACCGGGCAGTCGGGGAATGTCGTGAGCGAACACTACGACGACATGTTGGAGAAGTTCGCGGCGGGAAAGTACGAGGCCTGGCCATCAGCTTCGACGACCGGCCACACGCTCATCCTGAAGCCCACCGCCGCTGCTAACTAGGACGCGCGTGAAACTATTCAACATCCTGATCGACGAGGCGCCACTCAAGGTGGTGCTGTCGTTGCTGCTCGGGATACTGACGGGCATTGGTTACGCGTTGCTGATTCCGCTCGTCATGAGCAGCCTCGAGACCAATGGCGACTTTCCAGCGCTGAACCAGGGCACCGCCTGGTTCTTCTCCTTCGAGGTCAGTCATTTTCGATTCGCGGCCCTGTTCTTCCTCTCGTGCATCGTGATCATCGTGGCGAGAACCTACTCGCAGCTGTTGCTTTCGTGGGTGGCCATCGATGCCGCCTCGCAACTGCGCCGGAAGTACTACGACACGATCCTGCGCGCGCCGCTCGAAAAGCTGGAGAAGGTAGGTAGTCCGCGCCTGATCGCCTCCATCACCACGGATGTGAAGACGGTGATTCAGGGCGCCCAGCATCTGCCGGATCTGCTGATCAGCGGAGTCACCGCGCTCGGCATGCTCCTGTTCCTGATGTACCTCAACACGAACCTGTTCTGGTTCGTCTGCAAGGCGATCATCTTCGGCGCGATCACTTTCCAGATTCCGCTGCTGCTGGGGAGTCGTTTCTTCGGCCGCGCGCGCCACAAGATCGACGTGTTGCACGAAGGGATCCGGGGGAACATCCAGGGCGTGAAAGAGTTGAAGCTGTGTGCGGCAAAACGCCACGACTACATGAATGAAGTGCTGCTGCACTCCGAAGACGAGGTGCGCAGGGCCAACAAGCGCGGGATGACCATCCTGCGATCCGCCATGAACTACGGCGACATGATCAGTTTCTTCGTCATCGGGTTCGCAGCGTTCATCTTCGTGAACCGCCATTCCGTCTCTCCGGAAGAGCTGACCGGCGCCATCATGGTGCTGCTGTACATCAGCGCTCCCATCAGCGTCGTCCTCAGCGCGATTCCGGACCTCGTGTCGGCCAATGTTTCCCTGAAGACCGTGGACAAATTGTTCTCCGAGATGCCGCACGAGGAGATCGGGCAGACGCTGCAGGTGCTGCCGCCGTGGCAAACGCTGTATCTGCGAGACGTGTCGTACCGGTATGAGGTCGACGGAGAACGAGGCGGCTTCGCCGTGGGCCCGATCAGCTTCGAGATCCACAGGGGTGAGACCACCTTCATCGTGGGCGGCAACGGTTCTGGAAAATCCACCGTCGGCAAGCTCATCACCGCTCACTACTTCCCTGAAGCGGGAACAGTGAGCCTGGGTCAACAGGTGATAGACCGGGAATGGATCACGACGTACCGGAATCAGTTGTCGCTGATCTCCTCGGATTTCTATCTGTTCGATCGGCTGTTCGGCGCGGCGAAGCACGCGGATGAGGCAACGATCCAGAAATATCTCGAGTGGATGCAGCTCGACCACAAGCTCACCCTGACGAATGGCCGCATCTCAACGCTCTCCCTCTCCGACGGACAGCGCAAGCGGCTCGCCCTTGTGGTCGCGCTCCTGGAAGACAAGTCGATATATCTGTTCGACGAGTGGGCGGCGGATCAGGACCCGGAATTCAAGAAGGCCTTCTATCACGATGTCCTGCCTTACCTGAAATCCAGGAACAAGGCGGTGGTGGTCGTCAGTCACGATGACCGCTACTTCGATGTGGCCGATCGCATCTACGTGATGGAAAGCGGTGTGGCGCGGGAGATGCCCGCTCCGCGACTGTTTGACAAGGTGATTCACCTGAGTAGCGACTCCATGAAGGAGCCCATCGGGACTCAGATGCTGACCCGCGCTTTCTACGCCGAAAACCAGGAATCGTTTAAGGACTAGCCATGTTGCTTGAAAGACTCGACACCCCCATCACGGTATTGAACGTAGGCCAGTACGGCGTGAACGTGGATGCGTTTCAGCACCAGATGCGCGAAGCGTACTCGGAGTTCGAATGGGACTCGTACCTGCTGCAGCAGAACAAGATATCCCTCATCAAGGAAGTCATTCCGCGGGAGTCGCTGGCGCGCGTTTCGAATGACACCTGGTATGACATCTACACCGGCGTCATACAGAACCCTGAGCTCTACACGGTCTTTCCAGGCCTTTCGTCGAGCGACAAATCGCGGATCGAGGCGCTGGTGCCCACCCGGAAGCGGTGCATGTCCGAATACTCGATGCATTGGAACGGGAAATGGAGCATCGAGCGCATTCCCAGCAGCCTCGTTTCGCAAACGAAGGCGCTGATTGCTTCCGATGGAGAAATCGACTACCGGCAGTCGTTAAGAAAGTTCAAGGAGCTCCCCGGGGAGCTGTTCGACAGCAATCTGCGCGCGCTGCTGGTTGGCGTCGCGGACATGGTCCGGGAGACCAAGCACTCGATCCAGAATCTCAACGTCAGTGTTCACAACACGGTCGTCTACTGCCATCCGCAGCAGCTCGTGACGAACTCGCCCGAGGGCATTCATCAGGACGGCGTGGAGTTTATCGTTTCCGCGCTGGTCGTCGAGAGAAACAACATCAGCGGCGGGAAAAGCGTCATCTACGGAAGGGACAAGCGCACGAAGCTGCTGCAGGTCGAACTGCAGGCCGGGCAGGGCATCTTCCAGGCGGATCTCGGAACGGAGCTCTGGCACGAGGTCACGCCCATCACCGCGATCGACAAGACCAAGAGCGGGTATCGGTCGACGATCGGCTTCGACGTCACGTTGACCTGATCTCCCAACTATGAACGCCGCCGTCGCCCCGGAATTTCCGCTAACGCTGACTCAGCGTGACATCTATTTCGATCAGATCTGTCACCCCGGCGCGCCTATCTACAACATCGGAGGCTACCTGAAGCTGGGCGCGTTGAACGTGGCCCGAGTGCAGCACGCGCATGCGCTGCTGGTTCGCGGGCACGATGCGTTCGGAATTCGCATCGTCTCTTCGGAGAATGGCACCCATCAGCGCATCGTGGGCGAAGAGGAGCGCACGCTCGGGCTGCCCATCATCGATCTGTCGGATCAGCCCGCGTCTGCCGAAGCTGCCAAAGAGAAAGTCACTTGCCTGTTCGAAGCGCGGATGCCCTTCGAAGATACGGAGTTGTTCGAGGCGTTTCTTCTCAAACTGAGTGAGTCTGAATACTGGTACGTGGTCATCGCGCATCACCTGATGTGCGACGGCTGGGGATTCATCAACCTGGCGCATGCGCTGGCGGCTCACTACAAGCAGGGGGCGCAGGATCAAAGCGTCTTGTGCTGGCGCGACATCGCGGCGAGCGACGAGAGTTACCGGGCCAGCGGACGGTATGCGCGTGACCGCGACTACTGGCGCGATGAATTGAAGAGCTTGCCGGAACGGCTTCTGTCTCCGCGCAGCAGTGCCGGCACCGGGCAGGTGGTTCACAGCAGTGTGCGTCACGTCGTAACCCTAAGCGCAGAAGAGCTGGGTCGCTTGCGGCGGGCGGCGACGGATATCGGGGTCGGCGTCCCGCACGTGCTGCTGGCCGTCCTGGCGTCGAGCATGGGACTCGCTCACGATCAGTCGGATCTGGTGGTCGGATTGCCCATCCACAATCGGCGTGGGGAAGCGCAAAAGAAAGCCATCAGCGTCTTCACCAGCGTCAGCCCGATGCGTTTGTCGGTGAATTTGGGTCAGCGTTTTTCGGAGGTCGCACGGCACGTCGCCGAAAAACAGAAGGCGAACTTCCGTCATCAGCGATATCCCATCGGCGACATCGTGCGCGACCTCGGTCTTTCCGGAGGAGCGCAGAAGATTTACGACATCGGATTCAGCTATCTGAATTTCGAAGACGATGTCGAGTTCGACGAAAACCTGTCCAAGCTGGTCTACGTCAGCCACAACCACGAAAGCACGCCCTTGTTGGTGACGTCGTGGGAATGCGGTAGTTCGATCGAGATCAAGCTCGACTGCAACCGGAGCTATTTCTCCGAGTCGGACGCGAGGCTTCTCAGCAGTCGACTGGTTCATTTATTGAACCTGGTGACGTCGAATCCCGACAAGGCGCTCGCGTTGCCCGACGTTCTTCCCGAGGAAGAACGCGCGATGCTGCTGACTACGTTCAATTCGACGGCGAGCGAATATCCCAAAGACTCGCTTATTCACGAGTTATTCGAACTGCAGGCCGCGGCGCGGCCGCAGGCCGTCGCGGTGGTCTACGAAGATGGTTCGCTTACGTACGCCGAGCTCAACGAGCGCGCGAACCGCCTTGCGCACTACTTGGTTGCGCAAGGTGTGCGACCCGATGACCGCGTGGCCATCTGCGTCGAACGCGGCCTGGACATGATCGTCGGGCTGTTGGGCATATTGAAGTCGGGGGCCGGCTACGTGCCGCTCGATCCCGCCCATCCTCCCGAGCGACTGGCCTTCATGCTTGCCGACAGCGCGCCCAAGGTCCTGCTGACGCAGCGGACACTACGCGATCGCGTGCGCGGCGACACTGTGCCCACCTTGGTGCTGGACGGAGCATCCGAAGAGTTCGAACCATACTCCACGCAAAATCCGGCGGCCCGCGGCCTCGGGGTTACGCCGCAGCATCTCGTGTACGTGATCTACACATCGGGCTCCACCGGGGAACCGAAAGGCGTGATGGTCGAACACGCGTCGGTCATCAACTTGTGGGCAAGCATGGAAAAGACGATTTTCCACGACCTGCCATCGAACGCGCGAGTCGCGCAAAACGCGCCCATCACGTTCGACGTCTCCGTACAGGGCCTGGTCCAGCTCCTGTCCGGGCGAACGGTCGTCGTCATTCCTCAAGCCGCGCGCCTCGATGGGAGTCTGTTCTTGCGCTACGCCCGTCAGCACCGCATCGAAGCATTCGATTGCACGCCGATGCAGCTCGATACCCTGCTCAAAGCCGGCCTTCTCGAGGAAGGCGACGATACCGCCTTGAAGCTGGTGGTCGTCGCCGGCGAAGCCATCAACGGCGCGATGTGGAAAACATTGCGGGCGTCGCGGTCGATTCGCTTCATCAACGCATACGGTCCGACGGAAGCCACCGTCTATGCCACTGAGTGCGCACTGCCCGAATCCGGTGAATCACCAGTCATCGGCCACCCGATCGCCAACACCCGGATCTACATCCTGGACCCGCAGGGCGCTCCGGTGCCCATCGGCGTCGCGGGAGAACTCTACATTGGCGGCGCGGGCGTCGCGCGCGGCTATCTGAATCGCGAGCAGTTGACGCGCGAACGTTTCCTGAAGGATCCGTTTGCCGGCGAAACGGGCGCGCGCATGTACAAGACCGGCGACCTGGCGCGCTGGCTGCCGGACGGAAACATCGAATACCTGGGACGCAACGATTTCCAGGTCAAGATCCACGGCTTTCGAATCGAGCTGGGCGAAATCGAATCGCGACTGGCGGCGTGCCCCGGTGTGAGCGAAGTCGCGGTGCTGGTGCGCGAAGACGTACCGGGCGACAAGCGACTGGTGGCCTATCTAGTGGCCAAGGACGACGTCCACCTGTCTGTCGCGGAGCTGCGTCAAAAGTTGATGGCGCAGTTGCCCGAGTACATGGTGCCCAGCGCGTTCGTCGTGCTGGATGCCTTGCCGCAAACGGCCAACGGCAAGCTGGATCGCAAGGCGTTGCCCGCGCCCGATGGATCCGCCGTGGTGCATCGCGAGTACGAAGCGCCGCGGACGGAAGCCGAAGTGGTGCTGGCGGAGACCTGGCAAACGCTGCTCGGCATCGAACGATTCGGTCGCCATGATCACTTCTTCGAGCTCGGCGGACACTCGATGCTGGCGATGCGGCTGGTGGAGTTGCTGCGCGCGCGCGGGTTCAGAGCGGAAGCCAGAACCGTGTTCATGACTCCCTTGCTGCTCGACTGCGCCGCGGCGCTCGTTCCCATTTCCAGTTCGAGCGAGTCGTCCGACATTCCGGCGAGCCGCATCCCGCCCGGAACGCAGGCCATCCTGCCGGAGATGCTGCCGCTCGCGAACCTGACGCTTCAGGACATCGCTGTCATTACCACCGCTATTCCCGAAGGCGTTGCCATCATCGAGGATATCTATCCACTGCTGCCTTTGCAGGAAGGCATGCTGTTCCATCACCTGATGCAGGCGGAGCACGATGCATACGTCTTGCGAGCGGTCTTGGAGTTCGACCGCAGGGATCGACTGGATGATTTCCTGGCGGCGTTGAACCGCGTGATTGCAAGGCACGACGCCCTGCGTACCGTCGTGCTATGGGAAGGACTGTCCCAGCCCGTGCAGGTCGTGCTCCGGCAGGCCACGCTGGTCGCAACCGAAATGGTTGAGTTGGACGCGCCGAGAGATCGGTCGGGTCGGATCGTGCCGCACCGGTTCCGCCTGGATGTGCGTCATGCGCCGCTGATCGGTGCGCGTTTCCACCAGGAGCGCACGTCCGGCGCGTGGGTGCTTGAGCTCGCGGCTCACCACATCGCCTTCGATCACGAATCTCTGGCGCTGATCATGGCGGAAGTCCGGAGCCTAATGAACGGACAGGAAGAGCTGCTGCCTGCCAGCGTCCCGTTTCGGAACATCCTGGCGCATATGCGCAATACGCCGCTCGAAGCGCACGAGGCCTACTTTCGCCAGGCTCTGGCGGATATTGAAGAACCCACTGCGCCGTTTGGCGTATCGAACCTGCGGACGACGGGCTCGACGAGCACGACCGCGCAGTTTCGGGTTTCTCCAGCATGGTCCCGGCGCATCCGGGATTGCGCTCGCCGTCTCGGGGTTCCCTCATCGGCCTTGTTCCATACCGCCTGGGCGCTGGTGCTGGCACGCTGCACCGGACGCACTGATGTGGTCTTTGGAACGGTGCTGTCCGGTCGTCTGCAGGGCGACGCCGGCCTTGCCCGCGCCATCGGCTTGCTGATCAACACATTGCCGGTGCGTATTTCGTTGGCGCGGCTCCCGGTCAGGAATGCGGTGCGGGAATGCCAGGACCGACTGGCATCGTTGTTGGCCCACGAACGGGCTCCGCTGAGTCTGGCTTTGCAGTGCAGTGGCGTGCCGTCCCCTTTGCCGTTGTTCACGTCGCTGCTGAACTATCGGCACAGCGCGCCGCAGGAAGATGGTGAATCGCTGCCGCTGACGGTCGCGGGCGTGCGAGTGCTGCATACGGAAGAATCGGCCAACTATCCCATCGCACTTCAAGTCGATGACTACGGCACCGAGTTCATGCTGAGCGCGTATTGCATCGAGGGACTGGACGCCGAGCGCATCAACCGCTATCTGCTCGCAGCGGTCGAGAGCGTCACGGGCGCGTTGGAAGAGGAGAACAACGAAGCCGCTCTGACCCTGGACATTCTGCCGTTCGCCGAGCGACACCGAGTTCTCTGTGATTTCAACGAGGCCACCTCCGACTACACACGGACAGCCTTGGTGCATGAGCTGTTCGAGGCGCAGGTTCGCGCGCGCCCCGAATCCGTGGCGGTGGTGCA
>NZ_LMOG01000004.1 GCF_001423495.1 Xanthomonas sp. Leaf131
GCAGCTGCGGCGAACCGTCCACGAAGCGTTCTTCGCTGGTGAAATTAGCGCTGTGGAACCCCTGGTGAAATTAGCGCTGTGGAACCACCCGATCCCATCCCGAACTCGGAAGTGAAACGCAGCTGCGCCGATGGTAGTGTGGCTCAAGCCATGCGAGAGTAGGTCATCGCCAGGGGCTTTACCCGAAACCCTCAGTCCAACAGGACTGGGGGTTTCTTTTTGGTCGGAATGCGGCGAGAACGCGACGGAACCTGCGAATCCCTGTTTGCTTCCAGGTGTCTTTGGATGCGCGGGCCAGTACTGCACGAACATCACTGCAGGCACTCCAGAGAACTGACGTCCAAGCGCAGAGCTGATCAGAAGAAATGTGGCTTTACCCAGCTTCGCCACCATGTCCACCGCGTCGGCAACATCGCCGGCCTCGCTTATCGGATATCTGCATGCCTGAGCTGCCCGAAGTTGAAACCACCCATTTACCCAGCTTCGCCACCATGTCCACCGCGTCGGCAACATCGCCGGCCTCGCTTATCGGATATCTGCATGCCTGAGCTGCCCGAAGTTGAAACCACCCTGCGCGGCCTCGCCCCGCATCTGGTCGACCAACGGATTCATGGTGTCATCCTGCGGCGACCGGACCTGCGTTGGCCCATTCCCAAGCAAATCGAGCAGCTGCTTCCCGGGGCCACCATTACCGAATGACTTATCGCTTTCACACGAGTCATTAGCGGGGCACAAGCCAATAAAAACCCCGCGTGAGCGGGGTTTTTGTTTGTCCAATCGAATCCACTATGACGTCTGCATTGCTGCGGGTATCAGTCGCCCAGTGTCAGAAGGGAGGCATTGCCGCCTGCGGCTGTCGTGTTGACGGTGACGACCTTCTCGGTGGCGAAGCGCAGCAGGTAATGCGGGCCGCCTGCTTTAGGGCCGGTGCCCGAGAGGCCCTGGCCGCCGAAGGGCTGTACGCCGACGACCGCACCGATCTGATTGCGGTTGACGTAGACATTGCCGACCGCAACGCGTGTGGTGATACGGTCGATAGTCTCGTCGATGCGCGAGTGCACGCCCAGAGTGAGGCCGTAACCGGTGGCGTTGATCTGATCGATGACGGCGTCGAGTTGGTCGGCTTTCCAGCGAATGACATGCAGGACGGGTCCGAAAATCTCGCGCTGCAGTTGCGCGAGCGACGCCAGTTCATACGCGCGTGGGGCGAAGAAGTTGCCGTTGGCAGTTGCTGGATCGAGTGTGGTGCTGCCGATCAGGCGCGCTTCGCGATCCATGCGTGCTGCGTGGTCGTCGAGGATCTTGAGAGCATCTGCGTCGATGACTGGGCCAACGTCGGTCGACAAGAGTGCGGGATCACCGATCTTCAGCTCGCCCATGGCACCGGCGAGCATGGTCATGACCTTGTCGGCGATGTCGTCTTGTACAAACAGGACGCGGGCGGCCGAGCAACGCTGGCCGGCGGACATGAAGGCGCTGGAGATCGCATCCTTGACGACGGCCTCGGGCAGTGAGGAAGAGTCTGCGATGAAGGCGTTTTGACCACCGGTTTCGGCAATCAGTACGCCGATCGCGGCGTCGCGCGCAGCCAGGGTGCGGTTGATGACGCGTGCGGTCTCCGTGGAGCCGGTAAAAGCGACACCCGCCACACGCGGGTCGTTGGTCAACGCGGCGCCGACGGTGGCACCGTCGCCTGGCAGGAACTGCACGACCGCCTCGGGGATGCCCGCTTCGTGCAATAACTTCACTGCGGCGTAGCCGATCAGGTTGGTCTGCTCTGCCGGCTTGGCGATGACGCTGTTGCCGGCCGCCAATGCGGCAGCGACCTGCCCGAGAAAGATGGCGAGCGGGAAGTTCCAGGGGCTGATGCAGACGAACACGCCGCGCCCGTGCAGCTGCAGCTCGTTGGATTCGCCGGTCGGCCCGGGCAGGCGCTCGGGCGCACCGAACTGGGCGCGTGCCTGTCCAGCGTAATAGCGCAGGAAATCCACCGCCTCGCGCACTTCGGCCACTGCGTCCGGCAAGGTCTTGCCGGCCTCCTTGACGCAAATCGCCATGAACTCGGGCATGCGCGCTTCGAGCAGGTCGGCGGCGTGCTCCAGGATGGTGGCGCGGCTGGCGGCCGGCGTGCGGTTCCAGGCCGGCTGCGCTGCGGCAGCGGACGCCAGCGCCTTCTGCACGGTTGCCGGATCGGCTGGCTGCCAATGACCAACCGTTTCGCGTCGGTCTGCCGGGTTCAGCACCGCTTCGCTGGGCGTGCTGATCACCGCGCCGGGCACCAATGGTGTGGCCTTCCACGGTTTGATGGCGGCATTGAGTTGCTCGGCCAGCTGCCGCAGATCGTTGTCGTTGGCGAGATTGGCGCCCATGGAGTTTTTCCTGTGTTGGTTCTGGCTGCGCAACAAATCGGTCGGCAGCGCAATCTTGGGATGCGGGATGGAGCTAAACGACGACACCGCTTCGACCGGATCGCGGATCAGGTCTTCGATGGCGACATCCTCATCGGTAATACGATTGACGAAGCTGGAATTGGCGCCGTTTTCGAGCAGGCGACGCACCAGATACGGCAGCAGATCTTCGTGCGAGCCAACCGGTGCGTAGACGCGGCAAGGCAGTCCCAGGCGATCTGCCGGAATCACTTCGGCATACAGGTCATCGCCCATGCCGTGCAGTTTCTGGTGTTCGTAATTTTTGCTCGTCGCGATTGCGCGCACCGCCGCGATGGTCTGCGCGTTGTGGGTGGCGAACATCGGATACAACGCATCGCTGTGCGCAAACATGCGACGTGCGCAGGCCAGATACGACACGTCGGTATTCTGCTTGCGCGTAAAGACCGGATAGCCGGGGTGACCTTCGATCTGTGCACGCTTGATCTCCGCGTCCCAGTACGCGCCTTTGACCAGACGCACCGGAATGCGACGACCGACGCGTCGCGCCAGATCTGCCAGAAAATCGATCGTGTAGGGCGTGCGCTTTTGATACGCCTGCACCGCCAAACCATAGCCTTCCCATCCATCCAATGATGGGTCGGAAAACGTGGCCTCGATGATATCCAGCGACAGTTCCAGACGGTCGGCTTCTTCGGCATCGACGGTGTAGCCGATGCCGTAGGACTTGGCCAGTTGCGCAAGCTCCAGTACGCCCGGTACGAGCTCAGCCATCACGCGTGCGCGCTTGGCGTGCTCGTAGCGCGGATACAGTGCCGATAGCTTGATCGAGATACTGGGCGCTGCAAACACATCGGTGCCGACGAAACTGCCGCTGCGGCCGATCGCGTGGATGGCATCGCGATACGCCTGCAGATAGCGCTGCGCATCCTTCATGGTCAATGCGCCTTCGCCGAGCATGTCGAACGAATAGCGATAATCGGCGTTGTCGCCCTTGCGCGAGCGCGACAGCGCTTCACCGATGGTGCGGCCCATGACGAACTGGTGGCCCATGATCTTCATCGCCTGACGCACGGCCAGACGAATCACCGGCTCGCCGACGCGTCCGATCAAGCGCTTGAACGCGCCCGGCACGTCGGCGCGGGTGAGGTCGTTGAGTTGCACCAGCTTGCCGGTGAGCATCAGGCCCCAGGTCGATGCGTTGACCAGGACCGAGTCGCTGCCGCCGACGTGTTTTTTCCAGTCCGCATCGCCGAGCTTGTCGCGGATGAGCTTGTCTGCGGTGTCCTGGTCGGGAATGCGCAACAGCGCTTCGGCCACGCACATCAGCAGTACGCCTTCTTCGCTGCCGAGGTCGTACTGGCGCATGAAGGCTTCGATCGCGCCTTGATCCTGTGCGCGTGCACGGACGCGGGTGACCAAGTCGGCGGCGACCGCCTGCACCTTGGCCTGTTCGGCGGCAGGCAGGCGTGCCTGGTCGAGCAATTCGCGCACGTGCTCGGTTTCGTCCTTGAGCCAGGCGGCGGTGATGGCGGCACGCAATGCACCGGGCGCGGCGGGCAGTTCGGGTGCCAGCAGCGGGCGCGCAATCGAGGTGGAGGCAAGCGGGTCGAGCTGAGCGTTCATGCGAGAGATGCCTGGGAATCCGTGCTCATTCTAGAGAGCCAACGTACCTGCGCACTTGTGTGGATGCGGCAACTTTTCCGCCGTTTTGTGCACGCGTCCATCGCATGCTCAAGCGGACTGGATCGTGACCGGCTGCCGCTGCCTGTTGCCGGTCCGGCAGCGGGAAGTGGTTGATTTAGGCGTGTTTTTAGCTGCACTGCAGCAATTGAATGATTGCCGGAAACGCTTGCCGCATGCGTTCGCGCGGGTCTACCATCGGGCTATTCCCGCAGTACGCTGCGTGTTGCCAATGATCAAAGTGCTGCCGTTGATGTCCGAAGGGGTCGGGACGCAGGTGCGGTTGCGGCCTCCGCGGGCACTGTCGGCCAGGCAATTCGTGCAGTTGTTCGCAGTGTTGGCGGGAACGATGTGGTTATTTGCAGGCCTGGGGTGGTGGACCGGCAATGCGTTCGCGCCGGTGTTCGCCCTGTTGCACAGTGGTGTGGTGGCGCTGGCGCTACGGCAGTTGTGGCGAAGTGGCGAGCGCGAAGAAGCGATCCGGGTGGAGGAGACCGTTGTCGAGGTGTTTCCGTCCGGGCATGCGCCACCAGCGTTTCAGGCACATCCGCACTGGGTGCGGTTATGCATGGAACGCGACGACAGGGTGTTGCTGATAAGCAGCGGCAGGCAGATCGAGATCGGAAGTTTTCTCGGGCCGGCCGAACGTGTGGAACTGGCAACTACGCTGAAACGCTTGCTCGCGGCCGCCAATGGCCGTCACCGATGACGTAAGGGTCTAGGCAATGACGCAACGCAGCAGCTGGAAGGCAACGTATTCGAAGATGGCTTTGGCGATGGTGGCGCTGTTGAGCGCACCGGTCGTCTGGGCGCAATCGGCCGACCCGAAGGAATGGCAGCTCAACATGGGCCGCGGAGTCACGCAGACCGCGCGCATGGCCTACGAGGCGCATATGGTGGCGCTGTGGGTATGCGTGGTGATCGGCGCGCTGGTGTTCGGTGCGATGGGCTATGCGATGTTCAAGTTCCGCAAGTCCAAGGGTGCGGTGGCTGCGCAATTCAGCCACAACACCACGGCAGAGGTGTTGTGGACAGTCATTCCCGTGCTGGTACTGATCGCGATGGCCTGGCCGGCGACGGCCAAGCTGATTGCGATGTACGACACCCGCGAGTCGGAGATGACCGTCAAGGTGACCGGCTACCAGTGGATGTGGAAATACGAATATCTGGGCCAGGGCGTGGAATTCACCAGCCGGCTGGCGCGCGAATCCGATCGCATTCGTCAGAGTGGCGAGCGCCCGACCGCCGCATCGCAACCGCATTATCTCTTGGATGTGGACAACCGCCTGGTGCTGCCGGTCGGCACCAAGATCCGTTTCGTGATCACCGCCGATGACGTGATCCATGCGTGGTGGGTGCCGGCCCTGGGCTGGAAGCAGGACGCCATCCCCGGCATCGTCAACGAGGCATGGACCAATATCGAGCAGCCGGGCGTGTATCGCGGGCAGTGCGCCGAGTTGTGCGGCAAGGATCATGGCTTCATGCCGATCGTGGTGGAGGCGCTGCCTAAAGCCGAGTTCCAGCGTTGGTTGGCAGCGCGGCGGACTGCGACGGGTACGGCGCCTGGGGCTGCACCTGCAAGCGCTCCGGCACCAGTGCCGGCTTCCGAACCTGCAGCAGCGCCTGCCGGTGAGGCCGCTCCGGCGGCTGTACCGGCTGCAGCTGCAACACCGACCGCCGCTCTTTAATCGCTCGCAACCGCATCGCTTCACAGAGGTCGTTCCGTCATGGCGCATACCGCAGTCGATCACCACGGACACCACCAGCCCGGTTTCGTCGAGCGCTGGTTTTTCTCGACCAATCACAAGGACATCGGCACGCTGTATCTGCTGTTTTCCTTCGTGATGTTCATCATCGGCGCGGCGATGAGCGTGGTGATCCGCGCTGAATTGATGCAGCCCGGGTTGCAGTTCGTCAAACCCGAATTCTTCAATCAGATGACCACCGTGCATGCACTGGTGATGATCTTCGGCGGCGTGATGCCGGCCTTCGTCGGACTGGCCAACTGGATGATTCCGCTGCAGATCGGCGCGCCGGACATGGCGCTGCCGCGCATGAACAACTGGTCGTTCTGGTTGCTGCCGGTCGCGTTCACCTTGTTGTTGCTGACGCTATTCCTGCCCGGCGGTGCGCCGGCCGGTGGCTGGACGCTGTATCCGCCGCTGTCGCTGCAGGGCGGCTACAACGTGGCCTTCAGCGTGTTTGCGATCCATGTCGCCGGCGTCAGTTCGATCATGGGCGCGATCAACATCATCGCCACCGTGCTGAACATGCGCGCACCCGGTATCGACCTGTTGAAGATGCCGATCTTCTGCTGGGCGTGGTTGATCACCGCCTTCCTGCTGATCGCGGTGATGCCGGTGCTGGCCGGTGCGGTGACCATGCTGCTGACCGACAAGTTCTTCGGCACCAGTTTCTTCAACGCGGCCGGCGGCGGCGACCCGGTGATGTACCAGCACATCTTCTGGTTCTTCGGGCACCCCGAGGTCTACATCATGATCCTGCCGGCGTTCGGCGTGGTCAGCGAGATCATCCCTACCTTCAGCCGCAAGCCGCTGTTCGGGTATCAGGCGATGGTCTATGCGATCGCTGCGATCGCGTTCTTGAGCTTTATCGTGTGGGCGCACCACATGTTCACCGTGGGCATGCCGCTGGGTGGCGAAATCTACTTCATGTTCGCCACGATGCTGATCTCCATCCCGACCGGGGTGAAGGTGTTCAACTGGGTCAGCACGATGTGGAAGGGGTCGCTGACCTTCGAATCGCCGATGCTGTGGGCGGTGGCGTTCGTGATTCTCTTCAGCATCGGTGGATTCTCGGGCCTGATGCTGGCGATCGTGCCGGCGGACTTCCAGTATCACGACACCTATTTTGTGGTCGCGCATTTCCACTATGTATTGGTCACCGGTGCGGTATTCGCGCTGATTGCAGCGGTGTATTACTGGTGGCCGAAGTGGACCGGGCGGATGTACAACGAGGGCTGGGCCAAGTTCCATTTCTGGTGGACGATGGTGTTCGTCAATCTGTTGTTCTTTCCGCAGCATTTTCTCGGCCTGGCCGGCATGCCGCGGCGTATTCCCGATTACAACGTGGTGTTCGCCGACTGGAACCTGATCAGTTCGATCGGTGCCTTCGGCATGTTCGCCACGCCGTTCCTGATGGCCGGCATTTTGTTTGCTTCGCTGCGCAATGGCGCAAAGGCCGAGGCGCGCGCCTGGGAAGGCGCCAAGGGACTGGAGTGGACGGTGCCATCGCCCGCACCGGCGCATACCTTCACCGTGCCGCCGGTGATCAAGCCTGGAGATCTTGCGCATGAAGACATCGGTCACTGAGTCCGCGCCGCTGCCGGCTGTGGCACGTTTGCTTTCCGCTGCCGAACGGCAGGCGCAACAGCGCCGCGCCGTGCGCCGCACCGCGATCACGGTCGGCATCGTCGCGTTGCTGATCTACGCCGGTTTCATCGCTTCGGGAGTCATCGGGCGGTGAGTGCCCACGTGCCTGTACCTGCACCGACCGCCGGCCTGTTCAAACTGCTGGGCGTGGTGTTGGGCGTGTTCGTACTGACCTTTTCGCTGGTGCCGCTGTACCGCATCGCCTGCGAAAAAGTCTTCGGAATTCGCATGGAGCGCGCACCTGGCAGCACGCATGCGAGTGCGGGTGCGATCGCTGCAGGCGGCAAACGCACGGTGCGGGTGGAGTTCGATGCCGGGGTCAATTCCAAACTGCCGTGGACCTTTCATCCCGAGCAGATGACGATGGATGTGGTGCCGGGCGAACTCAACGAAGCCTTGTATTTCGCGCGCAACGACAGCGTGCGTGCGGTGGTCGGCAGTGCGGTGCCATCGGTCGCGCCGGCACGTGCGTCGGGGTATTTCAACAAGACCGAGTGTTTCTGTTTTACCGCGCAGACCTTGCAGGCCGGCGAAACGCGCGACATGCCGCTGCGTTTTATCGTCGACCCTGCGTTGCCGCCGGAAGTCACCACCATCACCTTGTCCTATACGTTTTATCGCAACGACACCCTGACCTCGGAGTTGCAAGGCGGCGGCGCATCCAGCGCACCGCGTGCGGCGCCGTAATCCTTTCTCCACACGCAGCACCGACACGGAAGCAACGCCATGGCCGACCATAGTCCCAACGCCGATGCGTATTTCGTCCCGAGCCATAGCAAGTGGCCGTTTGTCGGGTCGATTGCGATGTTCGTGATGATGATCGGCGTGGCCAGCTGGCTCAACGACGCAGGGTGGGGACGCTGGACGTTCTTCGTGGGCATGGCAATGTTGCTGGCGACCTTGTTCATGTGGTTTGGCGATGTCATCCGCGAATCCAACGCCGGGCACTACAACCGCCAGGTGGACGGCTCGTTCCGCATGGGGATGGTGTGGTTCATCTTCTCCGAAGTGATGTTCTTCTGTGCCTTCTTCGGTGCGCTGTTCTATACGCGTGTGCTGACGCTGCCCTGGTTGGGTGGCGAAGGCGATGGTGTGATGACCAACGAGCTGCTGTGGAATGGATATTCCGCCGCGTGGCCGACCAACGGCCCGGGCACGATCGGTGGGCAATTTCAGACCATCCCGGCGTGGGGCCTGCCGCTGATCAACACACTGATCCTGCTCAGCTCCGGCGTGACGCTGACCATCGCCCATCACGCGCTCAAGGGTGGGCGGCGTGGGTCGTTGTTGCTGTGGCTGGGTCTGACCGTGCTACTGGGGTGTGTGTTCCTGTTCCTGCAGGCCGAGGAATACATCCACGCCTACACCGAGCTCAATCTGACCCTGGGTTCGGGAATCTACGGTTCGACGTTCTTCATGCTCACCGGCTTCCACGGCATGCACGTGTTGCTGGGCACGATCATGTTGGCGGTGATGTGGCTGCGCGTGGCACGCGGGCACTTCACCCGCGACAACCATTTCGCCTTCGAAGCGGCAGCGTGGTACTGGCACTTCGTCGACGTGGTGTGGCTGGCGCTGTTCCTGTTCGTGTATGTACTTTGAGAATCGGGAATCGGGAATCGGGAATCGGGAATCGCCAGAGCGAGCCTGCTTTGCTTTTACGATTGCCTACTCCCCATTCCCCATTCCCGGCCGCGTCAGCGGCCGAGCCCATGTGGCTTGATCCAGCCGGTGTAGATGCCGAGGATCACCACCGCGATCAGGGCGACCGAAAGGCCGATGCGCCAGGTGAGTGCGTTGACGGTGCGTTTGGTCTCGCCGCGGTCGGTCAGCAGGTAGTAAAGGCCGGCGCCCAGGTTCCATAGGATCACGATCAGGAAGGCGACAATCAGCAGCGTCTTGAGCGAATCGTTCACAACAGTCCCGGTGGTCGTCGGCGTGGTAATGGCATTGCACGCCTTTTTGCGTCGCTTGTCATGATGCGCAAGCACACAGCGGTGCTGGGCTGGTGTCTGGCGTTGGCGGTGAGTGCGTGCTTTGTCGGGCTGGGGCAATGGCAGCTGCAGCGCATGCACAGTAAACAGGCCTTGCTGGAGCGCGCCGCGCATGTGCGCGCGACGCCGTTGACGCTGGTGCAGGCACTGGGTACGCCGCACGACCTGGCTTGGGTGAGCGGGCGCGTGCGGTTTCTGCCGCAGCAGGTGTTGCTGGACAACCAACTGCATGCAGGGCGCGCTGGCGTGCGCGTTTATCAACTCGCCGCGCCGCAAGACAGCCCGGTCACGCTGCTGATCGATCTGGGCTGGCTGCCGTTACCGGCCAATCGGCAGTTGCCGACGATCACGCCACTGCAAGGCATCCAGGCACTGCAGGGGTTGTTGAGCGCGCCGCCATCGGCTGGACTTGCGATGGGGCCGGCATTGGCCACCGCCAATGCACCGCAGACCTGGCTGGCCACGCGCCTGGATGCAGAAGCCCTGCGCAGCGCGTTTGGCAGGCGCGACATTTCGTCGCAGGTGTTACGCCTGGATCCGGCACTACCGGTGGGTTACGCACGCGATCTGGAGATGCTGCCGAACACGCTGCCACCCGCGCGGCACTTGGGTTATGCGGTGCAGTGGTTCGGGCTGGCCGCAGCGGTGCTGGTCACCGCGATGCTGCTGACGTGGCGTGCGCGTCGGCGCCGCCGACGCGGGCACTGACGCCTGCGGCATGAGAAAATCGCCGGCATGACCTCATCCACATCGGCCACGCCGCACTCGGTCAAACGCGGCCGCAGGATGCTGATTGCCCTGGCGGTGCTGTTCTTCGGCTCGATGTTGCTGGCCGGCGTGCTGCGCTTCTCCGGATGGCAGCCGGCATCGATGCGCAATCACGGCGAGCTGCTGAAGCCGCCCGCCGACCTGCGCGCGTTGGTGCCGCTGCGCGCGGACGGGCAGCCGTATGCATGGACCCCTGCCGAACGCGTGTGGCGCATCGCGCTCGCACCGCCCGCCAGCTGCACGCAGCAGTGCGTAGCGCTGGCTGCAGAGCTGGACAAGGTGTGGCAGTTGCTCGGGCATCGCGCCGACAAGGTGGAGGTGCTGTGGATCGGCACCCCGCCGGCCGGTTTGCCGCCGATGCCGGCGCTGCGTGTGCTGCGCGAGGATGCGCGGCTGCGGCAGGCGTTACCACGCGCTACCGATGCCGCCGGCGTGCCGGTGTATGTGATCGACCCCAATGGCTTCGTGATCCTGCGGTATGCCCCAGGGTTCGACCCGGCCGGCCTGCGCGCCGATCTGGTCAAGCTGCTGAAACTGATGTGAGCCCGTTTCGATGAATCTGTTTGCACCACCGGCATTGTTCCGCCACTTCCATCGCATGGCCTGGCTGGCGGCGTTGTTCACTGCGAGCACGATTTTGTTCGGGTCGTTCGTGCGGCTGTCCGATGCCGGCATGAGCTGCCCGGACTGGCCGACCTGCTACGGCCGCGTCACCTGGCCGCAGACCAGCGACGAAGCCAATGCGCATGTTGCCAGCAAGATCCGTCCGCTGGAGTCGCACAAAGCCTGGCGCGAGCAGGTGCACCGTTTCCTGGCCGGCGCGCTGGGCGTGGAGGTGCTGGTGCTGTCGTTGCTGGCAGTGCGGCGCCGCCGCATGGGCATTGCCCAAGTCGTTTCGGCCGCCGTGCTGGTGGCGTTGTCGATTCCGCTGTACATGTCCGGCTGGCACACCCTGGCGTCCTGGGTCGCGATCGCGGGCGAAGCCATCCTGCTGCTGGCCGCGCTGCGCTGGAGCAATATCGATCTGGCCCGCGCGGCGGTGCTGACGCTGGCAGTGGTGATCTTCCAGGCGCTGCTGGGCATGTGGACGGTGACCTTGCTGCTCAAACCCATCGTGGTGATGGGGCATCTGCTCGGCGGCATGCTGATGTTCTCGCTGCTGGTGTGGATGGCCTGGCGCGCGACGCATCTACCGATCACGCTGGCCGACGCTTCGCGCCTGAAATGGCTGCTGCGTCTGGGCGTGGCGGTGCTGGGCCTGCAGATCGCGCTCGGCGGTTGGGTCAGTGCCAACTACGCAGCGCTGGCGTGCGGCGGCGGTAGCTGGTCGGCCGACAATTTCCCGCGTTGCGTCAGCCAGTGGTGGCCGCCGCATGATTTCCGCGAAGGCTTCACGCTGTGGCGCGGGATCGGGGTGGATTACGAAGGCGGCGTGCTCGATGGCGCGGCGCGTATTGCCATCCAGATGGCGCACCGGCTGTGGGCAATTGCGACAGCACTGTATCTGTGGTGGCTGGCCTGGCGCCTGTCGCGTTCGCCGGGCATGCGCGTGTGGGCCGCAGCGCTGGCGGTATTGGTGGCGGTGCAGGTGACGCTGGGCATGCTCAACGTCAAGCTGGCGCTGCCGCTGGAAGTGTCGGTGCTGCACAACGGCGGGGCGGTGGCACTGTTGTTCGTGCTGGTCTCGCTGCTGGCGCGGCTGCGCGCGCCGGAATGAGCATGGCTGTCAGCGCACGCGATTACTGGGATCTGACCAAACCCAAAGTGGTGGCACTGATCGTGTTCACCGCGTTGGTGGGCATGTTCCTGGCCATCCCCGATGTGCCGACGTGGGTGCAGGTGCGCACCGGTGCGTTGGGCTTTCTGGGCATCTGGCTGGCGGCGTCTGCGGCGGCGGCCATCAATCAATTGCTCGATGCCAAGATCGACGCACAGATGGCGCGCACCTCATGGCGCCCGCTGGTGGTGGGCAAGGTGCAGCCGTGGCAGGTGCTGGTATTCGCCAGCGTGCTGATCGTGATTTCCATGACCATTCTGGTGGTCTGGGTGAATGTCATCACCGCAGTGCTGACCTTCGCTTCGCTGATCGGCTATGCGGTGATCTACACCGTGTACCTGAAGCGTGCGACCTCGCAGAACATCGTGATCGGCGGGCTGGCCGGTGCCACGCCGCCGATGCTGGGCTGGGCTGCGGTGACGGGCTTGCCGACCAGCGCCGACTGGATCAACGCCTCCCTGCTGGTGTTGATCATCTTCATCTGGACGCCGCCGCATTTCTGGGCATTGGCGATCTTCCGCCGCGCCGATTACGCCAAGGCCGCGATCCCGATGTTGCCGGTGACCCACGGCGTGCCGCATACGCGCAAGCAGATCCTGGTCTATACGGTGCTGCTGGCGATCGTGACCCTGCTGCCGGTGGCGGTGGGCATGAGCGGGCTGTTCTATCTCGGCGGCGCGCTGGTGCTCAATGTGGTGTTCCTCTGGTACGCGTGGCGCATGCTCAACCCGCCGGACGAACTGTTTTCGATGAAGATGTTCGGTTACTCGATCGTGTATCTGATGGCGCTGTTCGCGTTCCTGATGGCGGATCACTTGCTGCTGCCATGGGTGCGCTAGCGGCAGCGACAGGCAGCTGACGCCAGGAGCGGCTGACAAAGCTGCTATGCGGCCGCCGATGGGTGCGGCCAGTGCTCGGACGCGGCATGTACCAGTCGTACACGCCGGTCCCGAGCACGTTCAACATCCACTGGCCAACCGCGCACTGCCCTTTGTCAGCCGCGCCAAGTCGCCGCGCAATTGCCTGCACCGTTGCGCAGGCTCAGCTCAGCCAGTTGGCGCACTCGCTGGTGTTCTTGCTGCCGCAGCTGGTCTGCATCTTTTGCTGAAGTCGTGTCAGCACCGCATTGCCTTGCTGACGATGCTGCTTGCCCCAGGTCTTCAACGTGGCGCCCAGCGTGGCGAAGCGCTGCCGGGTGCGTTGGCGGTAGCCATCGGGTTGCCCGGCCAGTTCCCCGATCACCTGCGTGGCAGCGGCCTCGATGCCGGCGGTGTCGTCCGGGCTGAGCCGGATCAGGCCATCCACGTACATCACGCCCCACTGCACGCGAGTAGCAGGACCTTGCGCGCTTTCGTAGGCCTTCTTGAGCCAGGACAACGCAGTCTTCTTATCGCCGCGTTCTTCTGCAAGACCGGCCAGTTCGGGCATGTAGTAGTACGGCGTCTTGCTGCGCGCCAGCTCGGCCAACAGCAGCTGCTCGGCGCCGCTGCTGTCGCCTACTTCGCTCAATAGCGCCGCGGCGGTGCTGATGGTGGATTGGCGCTCTTCATCGGTCTTGGCCGTGTCGGCCGCCCATTGCACGCGTTGATGCACGGTGTCGACCACGGTTTTGGGAAGCGGCGGTTGCGGGCCTTTGGCTTCGGTCTCTGTCGGCTGGCCTTGTGCCAAACGTGCAAGCTGGATCTGTGCGTAAGCGGTGCCCAGCCGGTCGGCGATGGGCAGTGCGGTGTCGGCGTAGACCTTGTCCAAGGCCAGATTCAGCGCGTTGGACAGCGTGGTGCGCTCGCCGGCATCGCGGCTGGCAGCGGCGACCAGACGTGCGGGCATGTAGGTCAGCGTACCGAGATTGGCGCGGACTTCTGCCGGATCGGCCAGCACCGATTCCAGCAGCGTGTGAGAAGCGGCAGTGGCGGCGGGAGGCTCCTTGGCTGCGGTAATCGCCGCCAGTGCGAAGCTGCGTTGCAGGGCCGGCTGTGGGGCCGATTTGGACAGATGCGTCAGTACATCGACGGCCTCGTCGGGCTTGATCAGCCGGTCGTCGGTCGCCCAGTCGTAATTGCCGAGCACGGCCCAGTCGTCCGCGCTGAGCTGCTGCGGGGACTGCAAGGCCGTTTCCAGCAGTTGCTTGGCGGTGCTGGTGCTCTTGGCTGCCACGCGCAGTACGTCGGCCAGACGCGCGTTGTCGGCGTCGCCGGCCAGGCGAGTGATTTCGCTGCGATCCGGACGCAACACGATGATGGTCGGGTAGCCCTTGATGCCGAAGCGCTCGCCCCAGGCCTGTGCGCCTTCCGAATCGCCGTCCAGATGCACCGCCACGAATTGCTGGGTGCGGGCGATAAAGGCCGGGTCCTTGAACAAGGTGGCCTTCAGGCGATTGCACGGCGGGCACCAGGCCGCGCCCCAGTACAGCAGGATCGGCTTGCCGCTTTCCTTGGCTTCGGCAAACGCATCTTCGACATCGCCCTCGCGCCAGGCGATGCTGGACGCGGGGGCGGGCGTCGCCGCAGGTGCGGCCTGCGCGGGTGCCGATGGCGTGGTGGGCTTATTGCAGGCAGTGAGCGTGGCGAGTACCGCCAACAGCGCGATCAAGGACGGGGCAGGGCGTCGGAACGACAGCATCATGGCAATCACCGAGTGGGGCGGCAGAAGATGGATCAAGCACTCTAGCGAGCGGTGCTGTGGCAACGATGCGACAGCTCATGACGCTTGTCTATCTGCTTAGAACCTGCCCCGGGATGCAATGCGAAGTGGCGTCACGTAAAGCGTAGTGGCTTGGCGATGGCGGCGGATTCACACACGCCGGCATCGAAGGGTGTCCGCAGGCAGCGGAACACCGCTGGCGGCTAAATAGCACGAATCAAATCGCTGCAGTGCAGTGGCTGTCAGACTCAATGACCACCGGCATCGGCTTGCGGCTCGCTCGGCGCGGTGCGCGCGTAACGTGCGGCCACGAACGCACAGACGATCAGCTGCAGTTGGTGGTACAGCATGATCGGCAACACGATCGCGCCCAGGCCGCCGCCGGCAAACATGACCTTGGCCATCGGTACGCCGGTGGCCAGGCTTTTCTTGGAGCCGCAAAAGACGATGGCGATCTCGTCGGCGCGGCTGAAGTGCAGGCGCCGCGCGATGAAGGTGATCGAGAGCAAGGCAACGGTCAGCAGCAATGCGGCCGCACCGAGTACGGCGAGCAGTGCCGGCAGCGGGGTTTTCTGCCACAAGCCCTCATTCACCGACGCGCTGAAGGCGGTGTAGACCACCAGCAGGATGGTGCCCTGGTCGGTGTAACGCAGCACCGCGCGATGCCGTTCGACCCAGCCGCCGATCCACGGACGCAGAAAATGCCCGGCCAGAAACGGCACCAGCAACTGCAGCATGATCTTGCCGATCGCCTCGGCCGGGTGCGCCATCGCGCCCTGGCTACCGACCAACAGGCCCATCAGCAATGGCGTCAGAAACACGCCCAACAAGCTGGAAAGCGAGGCTGCGCAGACGGCGGCCGGCACGTTGCCGCGCGCCATCGACGTGAACGCGATCGACGATTGCACCGTGGACGGCAGTGCGCACAGAAACAACACACCGACGTACAACTCCGGCGTCAGCGCGAGATGCGCGAGCGGTTTGAACAACACCCCGAGCAGCGGAAACAACACAAAGGTGCAGGCCAGGATCACCAAGTGCAGGCGCCAATGCAGCGCGCCGG
Source organism: Xanthomonas sp. Leaf131 (assembly GCF_001423495.1). GTDB lineage: Bacteria > Pseudomonadota > Gammaproteobacteria > Xanthomonadales > Xanthomonadaceae > Xanthomonas. The sequence continues at coordinate 15,705 of NZ_LMOG01000004.1, forward strand.
CCTTGACTGCCTCGCGCGACAACCGCGCGCCGTGCAGGAAGAACAGCGCGGCGATCGCCACGTCGGTGACATCGTCCATGATCGCCGCGGCGGTGCCCGAGACCGGCAGAAACGAGGCGAGCGTGACCGTGCACAGCAGCGCAAGAGTGAATGGATCAATGCGCAACCGCGCCAGCAGCTTCTTCATCGAGGTCCCGGAGAGTGCGCGCTCAGGCGCGTGGTGCGCGTCATTCTACGATGCACGGCGGCCTGCGCAGCGTCCCCGGCAATCCGGCCTTCGCCGACTGCGGCAACGCGCGCTACAACGCGGCGAGCGCCTTGAACAGCTCGCGCAGCTCGTACTTGTCGGTGTCGTCCAGGCCCTGCGCGCGCTGCTTGTCCTGCAGTTCGTCCAGGCGTTGACGCAGCAATTGCTTGTCCAGTTGTGCGACGACGTCGTGCAACTCCATCGCCCAACTGTGTTCATCGCCGGGCAAGACCTGTGCGGCCAGCTTCTGCAATGCGGCCTGTTCTTCGCGTTCGGCGAAGTGCTCCAACAGTGCGCCGGTGCTGATTTCCGGGCGTTGCCGCACCAGCGCCAGCAGCTCCATCAGCAGCTCGATGCCGGGCAGGCGCAGGCCGGAAAAGTCGTGATCGCCTTCCAGGCTCATCGCCAGCGACGGTTGCTGCAGCAGGATCGCAATCGATGCACGCACCAGGCTGCGTTTTTGTGCGGGCGCGCCCATGCGTGCAGGCGGCCGTGGCCGCCCTTGTGGCGTAGACGCTTGCGTGGAGGTGCTGGCGCCCACCCCGGTCAGGCGCGACAGCTCCTGCTTCATCAAATCGCCAAACGCACCTTCGGGAATCTGCGCCAGCATCGGTTTGGCACGCTCGGCCAGCCGTGCCTTGCCATCGAGCGTGTGCAGGTTGATTTCGCGCGACATCTCGTCGAAGAAGAACTGCGACAGTGGCGTGGCCTGTTTCAAGCGTTGATCGAAGGCCTGCGCGCCTTCTTTGCGCACGATGGTGTCCGGGTCTTCGCCATCGGGCAGGAACAGAAAGAACGCCTGGCGGCCGTCCTTCATACGCGGCAGCACCGATTCGAGCGCGCGCCAACCGGCCTTGCGGCCGGCATTGTCGCCGTCGAAACAGAAATACACATCCGGTGCGTTGCGAAACAACAGTTCGGCATGTTCGGGGGTCGTTGCCGTGCCCAGCGTGGCCACTGCCTGGGTGACGCCGAACTGGAACAGCGAGACCACGTCCATGTAGCCCTCGACTACGATCAGCCGTTCGATCTTCTGATTGGCCTGGCGCACCTGCCACAGGCCATACAACTCGCGGCCCTTGTGGAACAGCGCGGTTTCCGGCGAGTTGAGGTACTTCGGGCCCGGGTCGCGGCCATCGGCCGGCGCGCCCATGATGCGTCCGCCGAAGGCGATCACGCGGCCGCGGCGGTCGAAGATCGGGAACATCACCCGATCGCGGAACTTGTCGTAGACGTGGCCGCGATCGTTCTTGGAAAACAGCCCGGCGCGTTCGAGCACGCTCATGCGCCGCGCATCGGTCCCCAGGGTGTCCTTCAACGCGCTATAGCCATCGGGCGCGTAGCCGATCTGGAAGCGTGCGCGGTTGTCGGCATCCACGCCGCGCCCGTCCAGATAGTCGCGGGCGCGTTCGCTGCCCTCGAGCTGACGCTGGAAGAACTGCGTTGCCGCTTCCAGTGCCGAATACAGCTCGCGACTGTCGTCCTGCTGCTGCGGCGTGCGCTGCTGGGTCTCGCGCGGGATGTCCATGCCGGCGCGCTTGGCCAGCTCGTCGACCGCATCGAGAAATTCGAGGCGGTCGTAATTCATCAAGAAACTGATCGCGGTGCCATGCGCGCCACAGCCGAAGCAGTGATAGAACTGCTTGGTGGGCGAGACCGTGAACGAGGCCGAGCGCTCGTCGTGGAACGGGCAGCGCGCCGAGTACTCCTTGCCCTGGCGCTTGAGCGGCACGCGACCGCCCACCACCTCGACGATGTCGGTGCGTGCAAGCAGTTCGTCGATGAATGCGTCTGGGATGCGGGCCATCCCGCTAGGATATCCCAGCCGCTGGCGCTCGCCGGTTTCAGGGAGCGACCGGTCTTATCGAGCGAACGCCTCTAGCGAAAGATTGCGTGCAACCTGGTCACGGGTGGCACAGACAGTACCGTTGCACTCAACGAGGTGCTGGCGTTTCCGGCTGTGGCGTCGTGTCTGGTTCGATGACCGCCGGCGGCAGATTGTCCGTATCCACGCCGGCCTCGCGCAGCTTGCGCTGCGAGCGCACGCGCTCGTCGATCACGGCGGTCAGCAGGGCGCCGACGAAGAACACCACCGAGGCGTAGTACATCCACACCAGCAGGATCACCAAGGTGCCCATCGAGCCGTAGGCGCTGCCGGGCGCAGCCTTGGCGATGTACAGGCCGATGCCGTAACGGCCAAGCGCAAACAACAACGCAGTGATGACACCGCCCACAAACGCCTGCCGCCAGTTCACGGTGCGATCGGGCAGATAGCGATAAAGAAAGGCGAAGGCGAGCGAGTACAGCGCCAGGGTGGTGACATACCCGATCGCCGGCAGCACCGACGGCAAGCGTGCGAACACCACTTGCAGCGCGGTGGTGGCAATCATCGACACGATCAACAAGAAGCCCAGTGCCAGGATCACGCCGAACGAGAACACGCGTTTCTTCAGCCATGCCATGACGCCTTCCAGGCGCTCCTTGTCGGTGCGGAAGATCAGGTTCAGCGCGTTTTGCAACTGCGCAAACACTGCGGTGGCGCCGACGAACAGCAGCAGCGTGCTCCACAGCCCGGCCAGCGAGCCCACGCCGGGTTGATCGGTGGCATTGCGGATCACCGTATCGGCGACTTCCGCTGCGCTACCGCCGGCCAGTTGCGCGATCTGCTGCACCAAGGCTTCCTGTGCAGGCGGATACAGTGAGGCGGTCAGCCACAGCAGCAGCACCAACAGCGGCGCCAGCGACAGCAGCGCGTAGAACGACAGCGACGCGGCCTGCGTCATCACGTCGATTTCCAAAAAGCGGTTCAGCAGTGCCATCGGCAGGCTGCGTTGCAGGCGGCCCAGATGCTTCTGCAGGTGTTCGGTCGAGAGCTTCGTCACCGGCGGGGGGAAATCCTTGGGCATACCGTGGTGCGCGCAGGTGCTGTTGGGCAAAACCGGTATGCGGAATGCTTCGCCCACGCCTGCGCTGGCCCGCTTGTTCTAACAGGGCCGAATCGAAGGTCTGGTGAAAGCCGGCGCTGGATGTTGCGCCATTCGGTGCGCACGCTGCGGCATAGCGATAGCCACGCCCGAGCGGCGATCTGCATCGCCCTGGCGGTGAAGCACAGGGCAACGCGTAGGCAACACTCAGCCTGCCAGGCTCTTCTTGACCAAGGTCGAGACCAGGCCCATGTCGGCTTGGCCGGCCAGCTTGGGCTTGAGCGCGCCCATCAGCTTGCCGATGTCGGCGGGGCTGCTGGCGCCAGTTTCTGCAATCGCGGCCTGGATGGCGGCGACGATCTCGGCTTCGCCCATCTTGGCCGGCAAATAGCGCTCGATCACCACGATTTCCTCGCGCTCGATCTGCGCCAGGTCTTCGCGCGCGGCGGCTTCGAACTGGGTGACGGAGTCCTTGCGCTGCTTGACCATCTTGTCGAGCACGGCGATGACGGCGGCATCGTCCATCTCGGTACGCTCGTCCACTTCCTTCTGCTTGATACCGGCATTGATCAGCCGGATCACGCCCAGGCTGTGCTTGTCGCCGGATTTCATGGCGGCTTTCATGTCATCGGTGAGCTGCTGCTTGAGGGGCATGCGGTGACTCCTGAGGTTGCGTGTTGAAAAAGACCAATACAAAAAGCCGGCGACGCTTGCGCGTGCCGGCTCTTGGGTTCGATCCCGATGAGCCGCGCCTTCAGCGCATGCCCATCGGCAAGGAACCGCGTTCGATCAGTACAAGCGCTGGCGCTTGGTGACGTCGCGCGAGGAACGACGCAACTGACGCTTCACAGCAGCGGCAGCCTTGCGCTTACGCTCCTGGGTCGGCTTTTCATAGAACTCGCGCTTGCGGGTTTCGGCCAGCACGCCGGCCTTTTCGCAGGTGCGCTTGAAACGGCGGAGCGCAAATTCGAAGGGCTCGTTCTCGCGGACTTTAACGCTGGGCATGGGTTCTCCAGATAATGGGATTTCCGTCCGGGAGCCCCGGGCGGGTGCGAGCGGACTCGCGTGACGGAATTTCCGGGTTGCCCCGGCGAGCCGCGCATTATAACGACTTGCCAACGACCTGCAAGCCCCCAGCAAGATTTGCTTGTGCAGGCCTATAAACGCGTGCGTTTGGGCCTGATCCGGCAATGATCACACGGCGGCGCAGCATATCGCCCCTGGCCGATCTGCGCAGCGCAAAAGCTGCGAAAATAGGCCGCATGTGCCTGCCTGCCGAGTTGCCGTGAAAGTTCTTGGGATCGAATCATCGTGTGATGAGACTGGCGTGGCGGTCTACGACACCGCGCTGTCCGGTGTGCCGGCGCTGCGTGCGCATGCGGTCTACAGCCAGATTGCGCTGCATGCCGAATATGGCGGGGTGGTGCCGGAACTTGCCAGCCGCGACCATGTGCGCAAGCTGCTGCCGCTGATCCGCCAGACCCTGGACGAGGCCGGCTTGCGTATCGACGAACTCGATGGCGTGGCCTATACCGCCGGCCCGGGTTTGGTGGGCGCACTCCTTGTAGGTGCCGGCGTGGCGCGTTCGCTGGCCTGGGCGCTGGACGTGCCGGCGATCGGTGTGCATCACATGGAGGGCCATCTGCTGGCGCCATTGATGGAAGACGACCCGCCGCAGCCGCCGTTCGTGGCGCTGCTGGTCTCTGGCGGCCATACCCAATTGGTGTCGGTCAAGGCGCTTGGCTGCTACGAAGTGCTGGGCGAAACGCTGGACGATGCAGCCGGCGAGGCTTTCGACAAGACCGCCAAGATGATGGGCCTGCCGTATCCGGGCGGCCCGCAGCTTGCTGCCCTGGCCGAGACCGGCACACCGGGACGCTATAAATTCTCGCGACCGATGACCGACCGGCCCGGCCTGGATTTCAGTTTCAGCGGGCTCAAGACCCAGGTGCTGCTGGCCTGGCGCGCCAGCGACCAGTCCGACACCTCACGGGCGGATATCGCGCGCGGGTTCGAGGATGCGGTGGTGGAGACGCTGGCGATCAAGTGCCTGCGCGCGCTGGACGCGGCCGACTGCACCACCCTGGTGGTGGCCGGTGGCGTGGGCGCCAACAAGCGCTTGCGCGCGCGGCTACAGGAAGCGGCGCAGCGACGCGGCGGCCGCGTGTGCTTCCCGCGCCCGGCCCTGTGCACCGACAACGGCGCGATGATCGCCTTCGCCGGTGCGCTGCGGCTGGAGGCCGGCGAGCGTGCCGATGCGGCGGTGCATGTGACGCCGCGCTGGGATATGGCTGCGCTGCCGGCGTTGGCGGCGCGGGAATCGGGAATCGGGAATCGGGAATCGTAAAAGCGCTACTTCGATTCCGTTCGCGCTGCCGTACCGTTGCTTGTGCTGTTCACCATTCCCTATTCCCGACTCTCTATTCCCATGGACAAAGTTTTTATCGAAGGCCTGGAAATCGATGCGCTGATCGGCATCTACGACTGGGAGCGACGCATCCGCCAGACGCTGCGGTTCGATCTGGAGATGGGGTTCGACAACCGCATTCCGGCCGCCAGCGACGACATTGCCGACACGTTGAACTACAAGGCGGTGAGCAAGCGGCTGATCGAGTTCGTGCAGGCCTCCGACTTCGGGCTAGTGGAAACGCTGGCCGAGCGCTGCGCGGCGATTGTGCTGGACGAGTTTGGGGTGCACTGGCTGCGACTGAAGCTGAGCAAGCCGGGTGCGGTGCGCGGCGCGCAGGCGGTGGGTGTGATCATCGAGCGTGAGCGCGTTTCTGCTGACGTGGCCCCTTCTCTATAGGGCGTATCTGCTCCCTGGCCTTACAGTAGCGCTCGGTGTTGTCGGCGGCTGGGCCGTCTGCAGGTTCCAGGCGCCCACGGAGCGCAGGTATTTGAACGGTTGCGGTGGCGCGTGAGCGACTGCAGGGCAGGTCGTCATTTTGCCGTCCAACGTCTGCCAACGGGGCTGAACAGCAGCCTGAACAGGCAGAAGAGTTGCATCCTCGCGGTCGCGTCAGGCTAGAATTGCCGGCCATGTAAACGTTTTCTCAAGGATCTCATGGCTGCTGATCGTATCGAAACCCTGATTGCCCGGATGACCGTCGAAGAGAAGGTGGGACAGTTGGGTGTGTTCGCCGACATGGTGCGGCCGTTCGCGCCGGACGTGAATCCCGAGGCCAACGTGCTCAACGCCGACGAGGTGTTGCAGCAGGTCCGCCAGGGCCGCGTTGGCTCGCTGTTCAATGGCGTCGGCGCCGCGCTGGGCGTACAGATCCAGAAAGTGGCGGTGGAAGAAAGCCGCCTGGGCATTCCGGTGATCCTGGCGGCGGATGTGATCCACGGCATGCGCACGGTGTTTCCGATTCCGTTGGGCGAAGCGGCCAGCTTCGAGCCGGAACTGGCCGAGCGCACCGCGCGCGCCACCGCGATCGAAGCGACCGCCGCAGGTTTGCACTGGACCTACGCACCGGCCGTGGACATCGCGCGCGACCAGCGCTGGGGCCGCGGCGCAGAAGGTGCCGGCGAAGACGTGGTGCTGGGCGCGGCGTTTGCCGCCGCCCGTGTGCGCGGCTTCCAGGGCAGCGATCTGAAAGCCGACGACTCGTTGCTGGCCACCCCGAAGCACTTTGCCGCCTACGGCGCGGTGGCGGCGGGCATGGAATACAACACCGTGGACATCGCGCCGCAAACCTTGCGCGATGTGCATCTGCCGCCGTTCAAGGCCGCCTTCGATGCCGGCGCATTGACCGTGATGTCCTCGTTCAACGACATCAACGGCGTGCCGGCCAGTGCCAACCACGAGTTGCTGACCGAGATCCTGCGTGGCGAATGGCAGTTCCCCGGTGTGGTGATTTCCGACTACACCGCCGACATGGAACTGATCGCGCACGGCTACGCCACCGATGAGCGCGATGCGACCAAAAAAGCCTTCCTGGCCGGTCTGGATCTGAGCATGCAGAGCGGTTTTTATGCCGCGTATCTGCCGTCGTTGGTGGAAAGCGGCGAGGTGCCGATGGCCACGCTGGATGCGAGTGTGCGCCGCATGCTGCAGCTGAAAGAAGCCATCGGCCTGTTCGACAACCCGTATCGCTCGCTGGATCCGGCACGCGAAGCCGATACCGCGCATCTGCCGGCGCACGATGCGTTGTCGCGCGATGCGGCGCGGCGTTCGATCGTGCTGTTGAAGAACGACGGCGACGTGTTGCCGCTGAAGAAAAGCGGACAGCGCATCGCGCTGATCGGGCCGTTCGTGCAGGACCGCGAGAACATCGAGGGTTGCTGGACGCTGTTCGGCGACAAGCAGCGCTACGTGACCCTGGAGCAGGGCGTGCGTGCGGTGGTCGGTGGCGAGCATCTAAGCGTGGTGCCGGGCTGTGGCCTGGAAGAGGCGCTGCCGGGCGGCATTTCTGCGGCCATCGATGCGGCGCAGGCCGCCGACGTGGTGGTGCTGGCGCTGGGCGAGCCGCAGCGCTTCAGTGGCGAGGCGCAGTCGCGTACCGAGATCGTGTTGCCGCCGGCGCAGCAGGCGCTGGCCGAAGCCATTGCCGCCACCGGCACGCCGATGGTGGTGTTGCTGCGCAATGGGCGCGCGCTGGCGTTGAGCGGTGCTGTGCGCGATGCCGATGCGATTGCAGTGACCTGGTATCTGGGCACGCAAACCGGTACCGGCGTGGCCGATGTGTTGTTCGGCGACTACAACCCGTCTGCGCGGTTGCCGATCAGCTTCCCGCAGGTGACCGGGCAGCAGCCGTATTTCTACAACCATCTGCGCACCGGCCGCCCGGAATTGCCGACCTTGTCCGAATACAAGGCGCGCTGGCGCGAAATGCCTAACGAGCCGTTGTACCCGTTCGGGCATGGCTTGAGCTACACCAGCTTTGCGTATGCGCAGCCGCAGTTGAGCAGCGCGCAGGTCGGTTGGGATCAGGCGCTGACCATCACCACGCGCGTCACCAATACCGGCCGCGTTGCCGGCGAAGAAGTGGTGCAGCTGTATGTGCACGATCGCGTGGCCAGTCGCGTGCGCCCGGTGCGCGAACTCAAGGGCTTTCGCAAGGTGCTGCTGCAGCCAGGCGAGAGCACGGACGTGGTGTTCACCTTGGTACGCGATGCGCTGGCCTTCACCAATCCCAAGGGCATGTTCGGCGCCGAGCCGGGGCTGTTCGATGTGTGGGTTTGCGCGTCGGCCAAGAGTGGCGAGGCAGTGACCTTCGAATTGCTGGAAGGCTGAACGCCTGCGGTGGGCATGGCGTGGAGATAGCACGCCACGCGCGTGGAGTGCGGCAGCTGACTGACGGCATCGTGTAGCCAATGGTGCGCTGAGGTCGGGCTGCCCGCGTGATCTACACGCACGGTCCATTAGCGACGCCCGATGGATCTACCGACATCTGCATGCGCCGCGCCATGTCGAACGCGGCCTCTCCTGAAATCGGGGCCACCGCCAGCACGCCGTGCGTGGCGGTGACACGATTCCCCTAACGCGATCCTGCCGAGTGTTACGCGTCGTTCTCGACCGCCGCCTTGCTCTTGGGCGTCAGCTTGAGCAAGCGCCCGGTGCTGCCACTGGCTTCGTCTTCCAGCAACCACAGCGCGCCATCCGGCCCTTGCTCCACTTCGCGGATGCGGGCGCCCATGTCGTAGCGGGCCACTTCGCGCGGCTGATCGCCAAGCGAAACCTGCACCAGCGCCATCGACGACAGCCCGCCGATGAAGCCGTTGCCGCGCCATGCCGGGAACTGCTTGCCGCTGTAGATCACAAAGCCGGCCGGCGAGATCACCGGCGTCCAGCTGATCTTGGGCGCGGCGAATTCCGGGCGGGTGTTGTGATCCGGGATCGGGGTGCCGTCATAGTTGTCGCCATTGGAGACGATCGGATAACCGTAGTTGGCACCGCGCTGGATCAGGTTGAGCTCATCGCCGCCGAGCGGGCCCATTTCGTGTTCCCACAAACGGCCCTTGCTGTCGAACGCGATGCCCAGGATATTGCGATGCCCCAGTGACCACACCTGCGCAGCCACGCCGCCTTGCGCGGCGAACGGATTGTCGGCCGGTACGCTGCCGTCGTCGTTGAGGCGGATCAGCTTGCCCAGATTGGCCTTCATGTCCTGTGCGGGGGTGAACTTCTGGCGCTCACTGGAGCTGATCCACAGCTTGCCGCTTTGATCGAAGGCCAGGCGATGGCCGAAGTGGCCGTTACCGCTGACCTTGGGATCCTGGCGCCAGATCACTTTCAGATCCGACAACGTGCCGCCGCCGGTGGCGTCCAGGGTGAGCTTGGCGCGTGCGACCGCAGCGCCACGCGTGTCGCCCTGGCCGGGCTCGGCGTAGCTCACGTAGACCAGGCCATTGCGGGCGAAGCGCGGGTGCGCGAGCACATCGCCAAAGCCGCCCTGGCCACCGTAGGCCACGGCCGGGATGCCGGTGATGGCACTTTTGCGCTTGGTCTTGGGGTCAAGACGCATTAAGGCGCCGCGTTTTTCGCTGACCAGCAAGCTGCCATCGGGCAGAAAGGTCATCGCCCAGGGTTCGTCGAAATCGGCAACGGTGGTGGCCTGGAATGGCCACTGCGCCTTGGGAATGGATGCCGCCGGGGCGGCAGCGGGCGCTGCGAAAACGGCGCCGGTGGTGAATAACGTGGCCGAGCAGGCCAGAGCAAGTAGACGTCGGACAGACATGTGGTCCTCCAGGGGATGAGGCGCGGTGACGCTGCAGCCCTCCCGCAACGTGTCCCGCGTCGGGTTTTCAAGTACCTTACACGACGCCTTCAAGGCCGCCTTGTCGCAGATCACTTTCTCTGTGAGACGTGTGCGTCCCACATCACTGCTTCACCATGAAAAGGAGTTTCCATGGCTGCCACGCAAAAAACCTCGCCTGCTTTTATCGCCGCATCCTGGGCTGCATTGCTGCTGGGCGGCACTGCCTACCTGGTCGGGTTGTGGAACGCGCAGATGTTGCTCAACGAAAAAGGCTACTACTTCACGCTGCTGTTGTTTGGCTTGTTCGCATCGGTGTCGTTGCAGAAAAGTGTGCGTGACCGCGCCGATGGCATTCCGGTGACGGGACTGTACTACGCGATCTGCTGGTTCTCGCTGATCATCGCGCTGCTGCTATTGGCAATCGGTTTGATCAACGCAACCTTGTTGCTGAGCGAAAAAGGCTTTTATGCGATGGCTTACGCTTTAAGCCTGTTCGGTGCGGTTGCAGTGCAGAAGAACACCCGCGATGCGATGGATGTCGACAACGCCTCGCATCCCTCGCGCACGGTACCGCCGCCGCTGGACTGACGCTCCATCTACACGTTGAAACAACAACGCCACCTCGACGGTGGCGTTGTTGTTATCAGGGTTTTGACTTGCTGTCGCCGGTGACAAAGTCTGTCGCATTTTCCCAGGCGCGCTTGACTGCATGACGGGCCTTGCTCCAACTCAAACCGTCGGTACCACGATTGGCTTCCCACTCGCGGTGCAACTCGGCTTCGACCTGGTCGTAGGCACGCGCGTTCTCGCGGATTCGTGCCTCATGTCCCGCCAGATAAGCGCCCTCGTAATCTTCGTAGCGGTCACCCTCGGTGTAATACGATTCTTCAGTGAAGCGCTCACGCCAATAGTTGGATACGTTCTGGCTGCGGTCTTCGTCCGGCGCACGGCCTGGAATCTGATACGGCACGTTCATGCTCGTCTCCTTGGGGAATGTGCCGTCTACCGTAGGTGGGCAGGTGTTAAATCCGTTGCCAGGGCAGGTGAGGGGGGCATCAAGATGCCGGATTGCGATGAAGCATGCGCACTGTTTTGCAGCCTGCGCTGTTGAATCCACGCCTGGTGCAATCAGCGGTGTGTTGATTGATGTCTGGTCGCATTCAAGTCGACGCCGATGCGGCTTCGTAAGGTAACGGAGTTGCGCCTGCCGCGATCAGGCTGGCGTCGGCACGCTGCAGCGACGGCTCGTCTGCATCGATGATTACCAGAACGCGCCCGGCCTGGATGTGTTCTTCGAATTGGCGACGGATCGGATCGGGCACGGTGGCTCCGATCAATGCCGACGACCAGGTGCCGACCAGGGCGCCTGCCAATGCCATCACCCCGGCCCCGGCAATGGTGAGGCCGATGGGAGGCACTGCGATGGCCACCAGACCGGCGACCAGGCCTGCGGCACCGCCGGTGGCGGCGCCTCGCGCTGCAGCGGGAAGAAAATCCGTCTTGGCATTCTTGCGTTCGTCGGGTATCTCTTCCAGCTCGATATCCGAACGGGCAATCAATGACAGCGCATCGTTGTCGATGCCTGCGCCGCGTGCGGCCTGCATGACGCGTTGCGCACTAGCGATATCGGGTGTGCTGTAGACACGGCGCAGTTTCATCACGAACTCCCATGCAGGTGAGAGCTGCAGCGTTGAGCGCGTGCGGTTAGTCGTGCGTGAGCGCTGCGCGAGCGTGTTGCGAAACCTTCTTAGCGTGGCTATTCAAAACGACTACGCTCGCCATCAGGCGGGCGCCACCGGTGCTCGGTGCGGCATGGACCGCCGTTCTACAGTTGCTTGCGTGGGAACAGGTAAAACGCACAGCCAACCAACAAGGCCACGCCTGCGGCGGCCAGATTCTGCCAGCTGGCACTGGCAAGCAGGCCAAGCGACAGCAGCAACGCGGCGATGGGGATCGCAGGCCCACCCGGTAGACGTAAAGTGTCGGTGCGCTGCCGGTAGCGACGTGCCAACACGATCACCGCAGCAGCCGTGCCGATATAGGCAAACAGCCGCGTGACCATCGACAGCAGCGCCAGCTGCGTGAACGACCCGGATAACGCCAGCGCCAGCGACAACACGCCTTGCGTGATCACCGCCGCTGCGGGGGTGTGGAAGCGCGGATGCACGCGCGCCAGAAATGCCGGGCCATAACCATCTTGTGCGAGCGCAAACAGAAAACGCGGCCCGAGCATCACCGTGTTGCTGGTGGTGCCGAGGATGGAAATGGTGGCGCCAACGGTGAGGATCAGCGCCAGCGCTTCGCCACCGAAGCGGCTTGCGGCATCGGCCAATGGCGTGGCCGATGCGGCAAGATTGGGCAGCGTGCCTTGCGCGACGACCTGGACTGCCGCATAGATCAGCGTCACCACGATAATCATGGTGATCAAGGCGAACGGCACATCGCGGCGTGGATTGCGGTATTCGCCAGCGGCCGCCGGAATGTTTTCGAAGCCTGCGTAGGCGAACAGCAACAACAAGGCGGCTTCGCCAAGATTGCCCAGATCGCGCAGATCCGGCGTGGTGCCGGCGAAGGCCCATGACCAATCCACATAGAACAGGCCGATGGCGACGAACAACAGCAGCGGCACCAGCTTGCCGATGACCAGGGCGATGCCGGTGCGCGCGGCCGATTTCACTCCGATCACGTTGATGGCGGTGAGCAAGCCCAACGAGCCGACCACCACCAGCAGACGTGCCCACTGGTCGGTGGCGGCGGTGGGCCAGAAGCGTGCGACGGCGTCGGCCAGGCCGTTGCTCAATGCGGCGGCCGAGCTGATGCGGGTGAGCCAGATCATCCAGCCGATCTGAAAACCGACGAACGGGCCGAACGCCTCGCGCGTATACAAGTAGCTGCCGCCTGGCGTATCGAAATAACTCGCCGCCTGCGCATAGCACAACACCAGCAAGGCGACCGCCAGGCCGGCGAGCATCACGGCCCACAGGCTCATCGGCCCCAGCAGTGCGGCGGTGGCTGCCGGCAGCAGATAGATGCCGCTGCCGATGACATCGTTGATCGACAAGCCGACGATCTGCCAACGGCTGACGACGCGGACAAGCCCAGTGGAATCAGGTGCGGGCTGCGGTGTGCTCATCGCACGGCGTCCTGCAACGTGGGCAACTGCCACTGGGTTTGCAGGCGTGCGTATTCGGCGCGTGGCAACAGCACGAACAGCGGTTTATCGTCGGGCTTCAACCAGGCGAGCAGGCGCTGCATATCCGCTGGCGCCATCGCGGTGCAGCCGGCGGTGAACTGGCCCGGCGTGCGCCACAGGTGGGCGAAGATGCAACTGCCACGGCCGGGAATCGCGTTGGGGTTATGCGCGATCACAAAGCCTTCGCTGTAACGTGCATCGCCGGGATGGTGCAGGTCCAGGCGCATCGGTTCGGTGGACCCGGCCACCGCCGCCTCACCAACCTGCGCGGCATCGACGATACGGTTGTACAGCGGTGAACTTGGTACATCCATGCAGTAGTTGGTGGCGGTCATCGCCTGGTACGGCATCGCGCTGGTGATGCCGGGCGCATAACCAAATGCCGGGCCGATCGCGAACACACCAGCCGGGCTGCGGCCATCGCCTTCGCGCTTCTGCAGGCCTTGCGTCTGCGCAGGATGCAGGCCATCGCCCCAGGCGCTGCCATGGCGGCCCAGCGATACCGCAAATCCCGGTGCGGCCGGTTGCCACTGGCCATCCACACGGGTGAATGTCTGCAGGCGCGCCTGCGTGCTGTTCCAATCCGGTGTGGTCACCACGATCAATGCGCGCGCTTGATTCAGCGCATCGATTGGCCCGGCAGCGAGGGCTGGGCCGCTGCAGCTTGCCAGCGCCAACAGCACTACGGATCGAAACAAGGTGGCAAGGCGCATGCAGGCTCCGGAGGGATGGGTCTGGCAGGGATGAGCTGCGTTGAGTCGATGGGTCGTTGGTGGCAACAGTACGGTGCCTCGGCACTGCATCACTGACCAACACCTTATCGATACTTTACCCAGCAATGCAGCCGTGTGGCGCATGCGCGCCGATGTTCGTATGCGTGCTTGGCGGGGCTTGGAGCGGCTGACAAGATTACTTCGCCACTATCAAGAGGCTCTGCCGTCGCTCGGTGGGCATCTGCCACTCGTACATGCTGGTTCTAGGTGGTCCGTCGCTACCCGGTAGCCCATGGCTTGCGACGTTCTGTCAGCCACTTTTGTTCAGGCTGTGACATCTCGGTTGTCTTGGGAGCCTTGGTTCTATGAAGGAATCGGGCTGCAGAGCGACTGATCTGCGGGTTGGCTGCAGGGCCCTTGCCCGCCCACCATCGCGGGACACGCCGCAAGTACGTCCCTGTAGGCTCTTACGCGGCATCCATGCCGCGTAAGGTCCCACGACGGTGGGCGGGCAAGGACCAATCGAGATTGTCGGTGCGCAAGGTTTTCAGCAAAGCGGCCAGCACTCTCTCTGGTGCGGTGTCCTCGCCGCTTGCGGGACCGTGTGGCGGCATGGATGCCGCCACCGACCAGAAATATCCAACGGCGCTTCAACCCGGTAACAGCTCCAGCCCGCGAATGCGGCGGATGCCCAGACCCGGCGAGTCGTCGATATGGAGTTGCGCTTCGTCGAAGTGCACGCCGCCGTCGGTGGGATCGAACTGCCCGAGCGCGGGTGCGTCCAGATCCGCGAGGGTGATGCTGTCGGCCTTGGCCACGGCCAGATGCACCGCCGCCGCCACGCTGATGCTGGATTCGATCATGCAGCCGATCATGCACGGCACACCGTATAACGCCGCGATATCGGCGATGCGGATCGCGTTGGAGAGCCCGCCGGTCTTCATCAGTTTGATGTTGACGATATCGGCAGCGCGACGCTGGATGAGCTCGATCGCCTGGACCGGCGAGAATACGCTTTCGTCGGCCATCACCGGCGTGTCGATGCGCGCGGTGACGAAGGCCAGGCCGTCGATGTCGGCCGCCTTGACCGGTTGCTCCAGCAGTTCCAGCACAATGCCGGCGTCTTCCAGCGTGCGCATGGTGCGCACCGCCTGTTTGGGTGTCCAGCCCTGGTTGGCATCCAGGCGCAGCGATGCGCGCCCAGCGACGGCTATGTGGATTGCCTTGATGCGTTCGACATCCGAATCACTGTCTTTGCCGACCTTGATCTTCAGCGACCGATAGCCGCGTGCGAGCGCGGATAGCGCGTCTTCCACCATCGTGTCGATGGTATCGACGCTGATGGTGATGTCGGTGGTAATGCGCGGCGTGCCGCCGCCGAGCGCCTGGTACAGCGGGGTGCCCAATGCCTGCGCCCACAGATCGTAGAGCGCGATTTCCACCGCAGCCTTGGCGTTGGTGTTGCGTTCCACCGCGTGTTGCACCAGAGCGGTGAGCCGGTTGAGATCGGCCACGTCCTGGCCGATCAGCTTCGGGCCGATGCATTGCTGGATCGCGGCAATGATGGAGCCATGCGTATCGCCGGTGATCGGTGCGGTGGCCGGTGCGGCGCCGTAGCCGATGTGGCCGCTGTCGGTCTGCAGCAGCACCACCACGTCCTCGATCGCCTGCACGGTGCGGACCGCGGTCTTGAAAGGAGTTTTCAACGGCACGCGCAGCATGCCGAGGCGGAAGCCGGTGATCTTCATGGGGAGCCGATCGGTGCGATGCGTTGGATGCGGGTGATGTGATCGATGAACGGTGTGCCGTCGTTCGCGAGCAGTGGCAGCAGTGGTGTAACCGACACGCCATTCAAACGCGCGCGCTGTACGTTGCCATCTGCAGCGCGATAGTTGGCGCCGGCTACATCGTGGATGACCCACGGTGCGCCTTGTTCATGCCCGATCACCAGCATCACGTGGCCCGGGATATAGATCAGGTCGCCGACCTGTAGTTGTGCGAGTTGTTGCAGGCGGTGCGGCAATGGCGCGCGCGTATCGAACGGCACACTGCGTAACGCCGGGCTGCGTGCCTGGTCGCCGGTATTGCGCGGCAAGGCGATGCCAAGGCTGCGATAGACATCCAGCACGAAGCCGCTGCAGTCGCGTGCGTCGTAATCGTTGCCCCAACCATAACGCTCGCCGAGGAATTTGAAGGCCTGGCGCAGTAATGCTGCATGCGTCGCCGGCAAGGGACCAATACGCGCGTCGGCACCGCGCGGGATCAGTGCCGGCACCAGCCGCAAGCGGCCTTCTGGGTTGCGCAATGGCAGGTGCACGACATAGGCAGCGAGCGGCAACTGCCCGTTGACCGGCTCTTGCGGCGGCCAGTCACTGAGCGCCGGCACGCTGGTGCCCATGTCCAATGTCAGTGCCGAAATTGCCGGTAGTTCGGGGGTGTAAGCGCTTTGCACGCGTGCACCGGTGACCACTACGCGTGGGCTACGTTGTGCGTAGTCCAGCACCTCGGCGCGGGTGCCGATTGCGAGACGATCGCTGGCGATCCACGCCGCATAGTTGGCGGCCAGCACGAAGTGCCACGCGCCATCGGCACTGGTGTGCAATATGGCTACCGGTGCGCCGGGATAGAGCGCGGACTCCTGGAAGCGGTCGATATCGTGGTCGTCAGTGGTGCTGAATACACGTTGGGTGGTGGGGAAGGTGCGTAGCGCTGCGCGCTGCACCACCAGCGCAAAGCGGGGGCTTACCTGTGCGGGGATTGCATCCAGCGCCAGCGCCTGTCGCAGCGCGACAAAAGGTGTTGCATCGATTGGTTGGCCGTCTGCGTCGTACAAGGCGCGCGTCGGTGTGGCCGACAGCGTCTCGATGCGTGCGCGCACATCGGCGGCAGGCAGGGCCTCCGGCAGCTGCGACAGGTCGTGCATGGAGGCATCGTCGCGCAGCAGGCGCAGATTGAAGGCGTCAATCTGCGCAGCACTCAAGCGCAGTGTTTGCGCTGCGCGATTGCGTTGAGTCCAGTAATCGGGCTGTCGCTGTGCGTCGCTGATGGCGAACGGCGCCGGCTGCGTCACCGCGCTGTCGGTTGCTGCAGCCACCGCGCTACCGGGTAGTGCAATGATCAGAAGCAGCAACGTCAGCAAGCGGCGCGACAATGGCATGAAGAAGGCCCGTGATGGATGCAGCGACTGATGAGGTTCTGTGCGAGATACCAATGCCGAAAGCGCATTTTTGGAAGTGCGACGAGCGCACTGGCTTGTAGTGTACGCGTGCCGCCTGCCGAGGCATGCCGATAGCGGTTGGCGTGCCAAGTAGTGGCTGCGAAAAAACACGGTTGGCTACCTCGCGGCAGGGGGACAGCCAGTGGTGCCTGGCAACGCTGGCATCGCCAACACGCCGGTCGGCCTCGGGGTGTCCACGATGCTGAGCGTCAGCAACTGCGTGGTCATCACCAAGGATGGTGGGCGCGGATGGGAAGTGGCCGCGCACTTGCAGGGCTGCCTGCGGCCACCGCAACGTCGTGACGCAACCCATCGCCCACCCGGCAGATAATGGGCGCATCGCATGCAGCGTCCCTTCCGGCGCAGGCACGGCGCGCGCCCTTTGTTGTTTCGCCAGGAGAATCCGATGTCGCCCACCTCCACCCTCTCGCCATCGCCCTGGCTCCGCGTCGCGCTTTGCCTGGCCGTGCTGTCATTGGGTGCTTGCGCGCACGCGCCGCAACGCAATCCGCTGGCCCAGTGGGTCCCTTCGCCCAATTACGACACGCGGCGGCCGATCCTGATCGTGCTGCACTTCACCGACCAGCACTCGGTGCAGCAGAGTCTGAGCACGCTGCGCGGACGCAACAGCGGTGGCCGGGTCAGCGCGCATTATCTGATCGGCGAGGATGGGCAGCGCTATCAGCTGGTCAGCGACGACCAGCGCGCCTGGCACGGCGGCGCCGGGCGCTGGGGCACCATCACCGACATCAACTCCGCTTCGATCGGTATCGAGCTGGACAACGACGGCAGCGAGCCGTTCGCACCCGCGCAGATCGACAGCCTGCTGGTACTGCTGGACGACCTGTGCACCCGCCTGCGCATTCCGCGTACGCAGATCGTCGGCCATGAAGACGTCGCGCCAACGCGCAAGAACGATCCCGGCCCCTTGTTTCCCTGGAAACGCCTGGCCGACGCCGGATTCGGCCGCTGGCCCGCGGCCGATGCCCCGGCTGCGCCGGCCGGTTTCGACCCGTGGCAAGCGCTCGCCTTGCTCGGCTATAGCGTCAACGATCCCGCTGCCACGCTGCAGGCGTTTCATCATCACTATCGCGGCAACGATGCACGCACGTTGGATGCGGAAGATCTGCGCATTCTGTCTGCGTTGACCGGCGCAGCGCGGCCACCGAGCCTGCCTCGTGCGAATGAGCCGCTTGAGGGTGACGCGCCGTAAGATGGACAATGCGCATTCTGTGCGTTGGGATGAAGATGGACGACTGTTGCGCGTCTTTCGCGATTTGCATGAAGGACAAGACAATGCGAAATGCAAAACGGTTACAGATCTCGCGCCGTTGCGTGCAGCCGGCGATCTGGGTGGCGCTGTTGTCGATGGCCATATTGCCATCGGCCCTAAGGGCAACCGATGTGCGCGTTTCGCCAGCGCACAGGGCTGCAGACGCCGGCCTGGTCGACGTGCACAGCCTTGCGCCGGAGATCGCGGTGGACATGCGCTATGCGGGCAGCAACAACTTCACCGGGCGTTTGGTGCCTGGGTATGCGGCGCCGAGGTGCTATCTGCTGCGTCCGGCGGCGGAGGCGTTGGCGCGGGTGGCGCGCACGCTCAAGGCCGAGGGGTATCGGTTGCAGGTGTTCGATTGCTATCGGCCGGTGCGTGCGGTGCAGGCGTTTGTGGCCTGGGCTGCGGATCCAGCGGATCAGTCGACGAAGGCCCAGTACTACCCGCGCGTGGACAAACGCGCGTTGCTGGGCGATTACATCGCCGAGACCTCTGGGCACAGCCGCGGTGCGACGCTGGATCTGGGGTTGCTGGATTGTCGGCTTGGCGCTTGCCATGCCGTGGACATGGGAACCGAGTTCGACTTCTTCGATGCACGTGCGCATACCGATACACGCGATATCAGCGTGGCGCAGCGCGCACATCGCCAGCGCTTGCTGCGTGCGATGGCGGCGGAGGGCTTTGCCAACTATTCGATGGAGTGGTGGCACTTCACCTTCCAGCCCGAGCCGACGCCCGACACGGCCTACGACGTGCCGGTTAACTGATCGCTCGCACGGCAATTGCGCAGTTGCTAGCGGCACGTGATGCTCGGCATCGGCAGACGTCGCTCGTACACTGCGGTTGTCGCGTGCCATGTGAGCAATTGGCGCCGCGTGATTGCCGCGCGCAAGGTGTGTTGGCCACTGTGAGGAGTTGTCATGTCCGACCCGGAACGCTTTATCGACATCGCTTGCCCGTATTGCGGGGAGTGGATCACCCTGACGCTGGATCTGACAGGCGGCGACCAGCGCTACATCGAAGACTGCCAAGTGTGCTGCAAGCCGATCTCGGTGAGCGTGCAATGGGATGAAGAAGGCGAGGCGCAGGTGAGCGCGCGCGGGCAGGATGATGCGTGAGCAACCGTGGCGTGCAGCGAATGACTGCCTGCGCTGTGCGAACTGCACGCGCATGCACGTTGCGTCACTTGATCGCCAACGCTGGAACCTGAGCGCTCCGCCAAGCGCATGCGGCGGCCGATCCATCGCGTGCAGCCGCTAGACTGATGCGCCTGCTGCCTGGATCGTCACGATGAATCTGTCTCTGCACTTCGGTCTGCTCGGTTCGCTGGAGGCCGGCCTGATCGCGCTGGTGCTGGGAGTGCTGGTATTTGCGGCAGTGGAGCGCATCGGGCGGCGCCTGCACTTTACCCATGGGCACACCTTGGGCATCGCCTGCCTGCTCACGGTTGCGATCGGCGCCGGGTACGACATCTGGAATCTTGTCTACACCAGCATCGTGCGGCTGGAGTCGCCGTTGTATGCGCGCATCGCGCTGGCCAAGATCCACGACCCCAACGAATTGGGCTCGCGCGTGGTGCTGGAAGTGGTCGGTGCGATCGCCGGCGTGGTGTTGGGTTGGAAACTGTTCAGCTCCGGAAGCTGGGACGACGAGACGCCGAACGCCTGAGAGTGCCTCGAAAAACGCGGCGTGGTTCGCATATTTCGATGCATTGAATGGGGTGCTTCTGTTTGACTCACTCCTGGCTAACAGACGGTTAGTCGCAAAGATCCATGCTGTGGTTAAAAGGATGTTTTTCGCGAATTTATGGCGGGTTTTGCGTTCATTCGCGCCGGGTAGGGTGGTGCCATGTGCGGCAACACCGTGCATTCCCAAGCCAAGGAGACCACCCAATGAAGAATCGCAACCGTACCTCGCTGCTCGCTGCCACCGCCGCCCTTGCCGCCGCTCTGGCGCTGCCGGCCATGGCGCAAAGCACGTCTCAGGATGCTGCAGCGCAGTCGGGTAGTTCTGCAACTTCCGCGCAATCCAGTGGTGCAAGCTCCGGTGGTGGTCAGACCTGGGCCAGCGTGGATACCGATAGCGACGGCGCGATCAGCAAGCAGGAAGCGCAGGTCAACGCGGGTCTCGCACAGATTTTCGACCAGGCCGATGGCAACACCGATGGCAAGCTGACGCCGGACGAATACAAGGCGTTTGTCGTCAAGCAGCAGAGCGGCGCCGGTGCGACCGGCTCGCAGGGTAACTAATGCATCCAGCCCGACGATGACTGTTCAACGACCAATTCAGCGGTCTAAAGCTAGGTAATAACAGCGGCTGATTCCGTGGCAGTGATCGAAAGACGCCACGCGTAGACACGCATCAGGATGGACATGCGGGAGCGATCTGCCAGGGTCGCTCCCGTTTTCTTTACGTCTGTCTCGCTACGGTGGTACGACTTACCGCCGGGCTTTCTTCCATGCTGCAGCTGCGCATCGTCTTGTTGATCGGCCTGTCGAGTCCTTTGTCGGCATTTGCTGCGCCGCCGGAGCTGCCGACCGTGGCGCCACTGCCGTCACCGACGGCACCCGGTGCTGCTGCACAGGCGATGACGCCCCTACCGATCGAGCCGCCAGCGCCTGCCACGACGCCATTGTTGCCTGCCGCTCCGTCCGGGCCATCCAGCGCCAAGGGCGGTGCAGAGGCCTCGCTGGCACCACAAGCCGGCACGCTGGTGCCGCGCAGCTTCCGCAGCCTGGATACTGATGCCGATGGTTCGCTGACGCTGGCCGAAGCCAGCGCCGACCCGATCCTGCGCGAGAATTTCACCGGCTTCGACAGCAATGGCGACGGGCGTTTGTCGCGCGATGAATTCGCCAGTTATCAGCCCGGTCCGGGTGACGCCGCAGGTGACTGACCGCAGCAACGCTTCAGTGCGCTGCTAAACTGATGCGATGACCTCTTTTGCACAGCGCGACGGCCAGGCGATCCAACTGGTCGGCTTCGATGGCGACGATACCCTCTGGAAGAGCGAGGATTATTACCGCAGCGCCGAAGCGGATTTCGAAGCGATTCTGGCCGGCTATCTGGACCTGGGCGACAGCCGCATGCAGCAGCATCTGCTGGCGGTGGAACGGCGCAATCTCAAGGTGTTCGGCTACGGCGCCAAGGGTATGACGCTGTCGATGATCGAAACCGCGATCGAGCTGACCGCCGCGCGCATCGCCGCGCGCGATATCCAGCGCATCGTCGAGATCGGCCGCGCCACCTTGCAGCACCCGGTGGAAGTCATCGCCGGCGTGCGCGAGGCGGTCAGCGCGATTGCTGCCGATCACGCGGTGGTGCTGATTACCAAGGGCGATCTGTTTCATCAGGAGCAGAAGATCGAGCAGTCCGGTCTGGCCGATCTGTTTCCGCGGGTGGAAGTGGTGTCCGAAAAAGATCCCAAGACCTACGCGCGCGTGCTGGGCGAGTTCGACCTGCCGGCGCGGCATTTTGTGATGATCGGCAATTCGCTGCGCTCGGACGTGGAGCCGGTGCTGGCCATTGGCGGCTGGGGTATCTACACCCCCTACGCGGTGACCTGGGCGCACGAGCAGGAACACGGCGTGGCCGCCGACGAGCCGCGCATGCGCGAGGTGCCCGACGCCGCCGGCTGGCCCGCCGCGGTACACGCGCTGGATGCACTGGCCCGGCAGCACGCGCTGGGCTGAGCTTAGGGCGGTTGCAAGGTGCATCGCCGGCCTGACACCGGCGCGGGCATGCGGCATCATCGGCGCATGCCTTTACTGCCTACTTTCCGGTTGCGATCTCTGCCAGTGCTGATGGCGCTGCTGTTGCCGGCGCTGGCAGCTGCGCAGACGCCGCCTGCATCCGCAGCTGCGGCACAGGACGCAGCGCCCGCAGTGACCCCTGGCACCGGCGATGCCTGGGTGGACCAGCATCTGGCCGACATGGGCAGCTATGCGCAGCGCTATCCGCAAAGCTTTATCGGCGAGGTGGCGCGTTACACCGGCACCCCGCGCGGTTACGTGCAGGCGCTGCTGCAGGTGCATGGGTGGCATGCCGGGGATATCTATTTCGCCTGTTTCTGGGCGCAGACGTTGCAGCTGTCCTGTCGCGACACGGTACGCGCCTACAGCCGCGATCATCACGATGGCTGGCAAGGCGTCGTGACGCGGCTGTCGGCCAGCCCGGACCCCGTGCACATGCGCGCGTTGCGGCATGCCATCGTCGCCAGCTACGACCGCTGGGAGCGGCCGATCACGCTGGACACGTTGTTGCGCCGCCAGCTGGGCGACCATGCGCAGCGACTGGAGGCCGCACGCCAGGCCAGCGAAGCGGACGAGGCGGCGGCCCAAGCGGGGCTGTAGCGCGTGTCTAGCACCGGGCGGCGTACGCAGTCTCCATGCCGCGCGGCTGTCTGCACGCCAACGGCTTGCCCCGATGCTGCCGTGCAGCTGGTCGGCGGATGGCGCGGTCGGCGAGAATGCTGCAACGCTGGCGTTGGCCGGCTCTGCCAAGACCAGCCCATGCGCGATACCGTGTTTGTCTCTCCCGATCAGATCCGCAGCCTGTTCGCCCAGGCGATGTCGGACATGTATCGCGCCGAGGTGCCGTTGTATGGCGAGCTGATGACGCTGGTGGCGCAGGTCAATGCCGACACCCTGAGCGCCGATGCCGCCCTGGCCGCACGCTTGCAGCGCAACGAGGAGCGCGCGCGGCTGGATCTGGAACGCCATGGCGCGATCCGGGTCGGCACCGCACAGGAACTGGCCACCTTGCGGCGGTTGTTTGCGGTGATGGGCATGCATCCGGTGGGCTATTACGACCTGTCGGTGGCCGGCGTGCCGGTGCATTCCACCGCATTCCGCCCGATCGACGATGCCGCGCTGTCGGCCAATCCGTTCCGCGTGTTCACCTCGTTGCTGCGGCTGGAATTGATCGAAGACGCCGCGTTGCGTGCGCAGGCCGAGCAGATCCTGCAGCAGCGGCAGATCTTCACCGCCGGCGCGCTGGACTTGATCGAACAGCAGGAGCGTCACGGCGGGCTGGATGCGACGCAGGCGCAGCAGTTCGTGGCGCAAGCGCTGGAAACCTTCCGTTGGCATGGCGATGCCACTGTGTCGCTGCCGACCTATCGCGCGCTGAGCGAGGCGCACAAATTGATTGCCGATGTGGTGAGTTTCCACGGCCCGCATATCAACCATCTGACCCCGCGCACGCTGGATATCGATGCGGCGCAGGCGCAGATGCAGCGCGCCGGCATCGATGCCAAGGCGGTGATCGAAGGCCCGCCGCAGCGGCGCATTCCGATCCTGCTGCGCCAGACCAGCTTCAAGGCATTGGAAGAGCCGGTGCGCTTTGTCGGCGACAGCGGGCTGGCCGAGCACGGCACGCACACCGCGCGCTTTGGCGAGATCGAGCAGCGCGGGCTTGCGCTCACGCCCAAGGGCCGCGCACTGTACGACGCGTTGCTGGCGCAGGCACGCGACAGCGATGGAGCAGGCAGCACCGGCGCCGATTACGCCACACGCCTGCAGACGGCGTTTGTGGCGTTTCCCGATGACGAAGCGCTGCTGCGTCAGGAAGGCCTGGGCTATTTTCGTTATGCGTTCACCGAGGCAGGCCGCGCCGATCCTGCACAAGTGGCTGCAATGCCGGCAGAAACTGCGATCGCGCTTGGCCTGGTCAGCGCCGATCCGATTATCTACGAAGACTTTTTGCCGGTGAGTGCGGCCGGTATCTTCCAGTCCAACCTGGGCGGCGCCGAACAACGCGCCTACGCAGCACACTCGAGCAAGCGCAGTTTCGAACAGGCCCTGGGCGCGCAGGTGCATGACGAGTTTGCGCTGTACGCGCAGCTGGAGCGGGCATCGCTGCAGGCGTTGGTGGTGTAAGGCGGCAACTAGGCGACGGTATCCGGTGGGTGCGCGCGTTAGCGGACTACCGCAGTTTCAGATCCCGTACGCGATATCGCCCAGCGGCAGGCACCACGAAGAGCGACTGACAAAACCGCTCAAGCGTTGTTCGATGGCGGCAGCGTGTTGACCACGTGCCCCTGCGTGGACGCATGAAGTGGTATCGGGAATTGCAGCGACGTTGATCGGGTAGAACTAACCTGATCAAACCGCACCTCATCGGACAGCCGCACAAAGCGCACTGCTCGCAACCACGCACACCGACCATCTTCGATGGCCCTTGCCCGCCTACCGTCGCGGGACCTTACGCGGCATGGATGCCGCGTAAGAGCCTACAAGGACGTACTTGCGGCGTGTCCCGCGATGGTGGGCGGGCAAGGGCTCTGCAACGAAGTCGCAGATCATCCGCTCCGCACCCGGCGCATCCACACCGTTCGATGACCTCTCAAGGCGACCGGGATCTTGTGCTTCAGCGTTGCTTGGATGTTCCGAAGCCGAGTGCGTCGAGGGCGCGATGCCCTCACCGCTCGCGGGACACGCCGTGAATCCATCCCTGGAGGCTCGGTGGCGGCATCCATGCCGCCACACGGTCCCGCAATCGGCGAGGGCACCGCGCCAGAGAGTTGATCGGTAGCTTTGTTTAAAACCCTGCACACCGACACTCTCGGCTGGTTCTAGCCCGCTCACCGTCGCGGGACCTTACGCGGCATGGATGCCGCGTAAGAGCTTACAAGGACGTACTTGCAGCGTGTCCTGCGATGGTGGGCGGGCAAGGCGCAACGCATCCACACCGTTCAATCACTTCTCTTTGGTTTTTGTCAGCCCAGCCTCAGTGCGCCGAGGCAGCCGGGCGCCGTGACGCGGCGCGCTCAGCACGACGTGCCCGCGCCCGTGCGCGACGCGCCTTCCAGCGCTCACTCAGGCACGAGAAGATCACGTACAGCGCCGGGGTGCTGAGCAGGGTCAGGCTCTGTGAGAACACCAGCCCGCCGATCATTGCGATGCCGAGCGGGCGGCGCAGTTCCGAGCCTTCGCCCAGGCCCACCGCCAGCGGCACCGCGGCCAGGATCGCCACCATCGTGGTCATCATGATCGGCCGGAAGCGCACGATCGAGGCCTCGCGCGCGGCCGCGCGCGCATCCATGCCGTGCACGCGCTGCGCCACCAGCGCGAAGTCGATCATCATGATCGCGTTCTTCTTGACGATACCGATCAACAGCACCAGCGCAATCATCGAGATCACCGACAACTCGGTGTTGGTGAGGAACAACGCCAGCAGCGCGCCCACGCCGGCGGCCGGCAGCGTGGACAGGATGGTGACGGGGTGGATCAGGCTCTCGTACAACATGCCCAGCACGATGTAGACGGTGAGCACCGCAGCCAGCAACAACACGCCCATCGAATTGGGGCTGAGCTGCACGTTGAAGCTGTCGTCGCCGCTGAGGCGGATACCGTCGGGCATGCGCAGCCCGTCCACGGCGGACTTGATGATCAGATCCGCCTCGCCGGTGCTGACGCCCGGTGCCAGGTTGTAGCTCAGATCCATCGTGGTGTACTGGTTTTCATGGATGATCTGCGGCGGCGCCAGCCCGGGCACCTGGGTGGCGACCGAGGTGATCGGCACCATCAGGCCGGCACGGTTGGGCACGAACACCTGATCCAGCGCCTTGGGCGTGGCGGTCTGCGAGGGCAACGCATTGACCACCACGCTGTACTGGTTGAGATCCGAATAGATGGTGGAAATGGAGCGCTGGCCGAACGCGCCATACAACGCGCCGTCGATCGCACCGACCGAGATGCCCAGGCGCGCGGCCTTGGCACGATCGATCACGATGTTCTGGCGCAAACCCGAGGTATCCACGTCGGTGCCGACATCGCGCAGGCGCGGATTCTTCTTCAATGCGGTCTGCAGTTTGGGCAACCATTCCTGCAGCTGCGCCAGGTCGTTGCCCTGCAGCGAGACGCGGTATTGCGCGCCCTGGCTGGTGCCGCCACCGCCATCGCTGGGCAGGTCCTGGATCGCGCGCAGGCGCAGATCCAGATCCGGGTAACGGTCGGCCTTGGCGCTGAGGCGGGCGACCACTTGCGCGGTGGTATCGCGGCGGCCTTCGTCGCGCTTTTTCAATTCGATATTGAACGAGGCGCTGGAGCCCTGGCGGCCCGAGCCCAGCCGCGCACCCACAGTCTTCACTGCGGGGTCGGCCATCAGCATGTCGGTGATGCGGCGCTGGCGGCTGACCATGTCGGCAAACGACACCGTGGCGCTGGAATTGGCGCGGCCCCAGATCAGGCCGGTGTCCTGCGCGGGGAACGAGCCTTTCTTGACCGCGCTGCCGAGGAAGATGGTTGCACCGATCAACAACAACGGCGTCAGCGACAGCAGCAGCGCGTGGCGCAACGAAAAGTCCAGCGCCACGGTGTACACGGCGAGCATGCGCTCATGCATGCGGTCCAGCCAGGCGCCGAAACGGCCGGGTGTTTCCGGCTCGGTATGCGCCGACAGAAAGCGGCTGCACAAGGCCGGCGTCAAGGTCAGCGACACCAGCATCGACACCACGATCGCCGCCACCAGGGTCACGGTGAACTCGCGGAAGAACGCACCGACCATGCCGCTGGCAAACAGCATCGGAATGAACACCGCCACCAGCGAGGCGGTGATCGAGACGATGGTGAAACCGATCTCGCGCGCACCGGCGAGTGCGGCGTCCAGACGCGACATGCCTTCGTCGAGATGGCGCATGATGTTTTCGATCACCACGATCGCATCGTCGACCACAAAACCAATCGCGATCACCAGCGCCAGCAGGCTGAGGTTGTTCAAGGTGAAGCCGAGCACGTACATCACCAGCGCCGAGCCGGCCAGCGACAGCGGCACGGTGACTGCGGCAATCAAGGTCGGGGCCAGCCGGCGCAGGAACAACGCCATGGTCAGGATCACCATCACCAGGCTGATCATCAGCGTGGCCTGCACCTCGTGCAGCGAGGCGCGGATGGTGGGCGTGCGGTCGAAGTAGGGCGTGAGTGTGGTGCCGGGCTGCAGGTAGGCGCGCAACTCGGGAATCTGCGCCTTCACCTGGTCCACGGTTTCGACGATGTTGGCGCCGGCGCGGGTGAAGGCATACATCACCACCGCGGGCTTGCCGTCGAACCAGGCGGCTTGATAGGCATCCTGCTGGCCGTCGTAGACGGTGGCCACATCGCCCAGCCGTACGATGCGCCCGTTGGACTGGGTGGAGATGGCCAGCTGCGCGAAATCGGCGGCCTTGGCGACCGAGTCGTTGGCGACGATCGCCATGGTGGTGTTGCCGTCGGACAGAAAGCCGGTCGGCGAGGTGACGTTGGCTGCACGCACCGCGTTGCGCAGATCGTCCGGGGTCAGGCCTAGCGCGTTGAGCGCGCGCAGATCCACATCCACACGCACTGCCGGTGTGGACGCGCCAGCGATATCCACCGAACTGATACCGGTGATCTGGCGCAGCCGTTGCGCCAGCAGCGAGTCGGCGACGTTGTAGAGCTCATCGGCCGATTGGGTGTCGGAGGTCAACGCGATGGCGATGACCGGGTCGTCGTTCGGGTTGGCTTTCGAATAGATCGGCGTGCCGAGCCCGGACGGCAGGTCCGATTGCGAGGAGTTAATCGCGGTCTGCACATCCTGCGCGGCCGAATCGATGTTGCGATTGCTCTGGAACACCAGCACCACCAGGCTGCTGCTCTCCGAACTGGAGGAGCGCATGCGGTCGATGCCGGGCAGCTGGCCCAGGTGCCGTTCCAGCGGCGCAGTGACGGTGGAGGCCATGGTGCTGGCATCGGCACCGGACTGCGTGGCATGCACGAAGATCACCGGAATCTGGATGTTCGGCAACGCCGCCACGCCCAGCCGCAGATAGCACATCAGACCGATCACGAACAAACCGATCGCCAGCAGCGAAGTGCCGATCGGGCGCTTGATGAAGGGGGCGGAGATGTTCATGGATTGACTGCCGGGAATCGGGAATCGTGAATCGGGATTCGGCAAGCAAGGCCAACGCTACGCCCGAGTGCGCGGGTGCGCAGGCGAGGCCGCCGGCCGGTAACCCGATCAGCCATCGCTCCACCGCTCGTCATGCCGGGCGCTCCGAGGTGGATGCCGGGGTCACGCCGTCGCGGCGTGCGGCACGCCGCGCGCGCCAATCGCGCACGCGCTCGCCGGCACGTTCCATGTACAGATAGATCACCGGCGTGGTGTACAGCGTCACCAACTGCGAGAGCAGCAGGCCGCCGACGATGGCAATGCCCAGCGGGCGGCGCAGTTCCGAGCCGATGCCGGTGCCCAAAGCCAGCGGCAGCGCGCCCAGCATGGCGGCGGCGGTGGTCATCATGATCGGGCGGAAGCGCAGCAGGCAGGCGCGCCGGATCGCTTCGTGCGCGTTGGCGCCTTCGCGGCGTGCGTCGATCGCGAAGTCGATCATCATGATCGCGTTCTTCTTGACGATACCGATCAGCAGCACGATGCCGACGATGCCGTCCACCGACAGGCTCAGCCCGCACATCATCAGCGCCAGTAGCGCACCGACGCCGGCCGGCGGCAACGTGGAGATAATCGTCAGCGGGTGGATGTAGCTCTCGTAGAGCACGCCCAGCACGATGTAGATCACCACGATCGAGGCCAGCAGCAGCCACACGATATCGGTCTGGCTGCCGGTGAATTCGGCCGCCTTGCCGACGAACTCGGCATGTACCTGGGTCGGGATCTTGAGATCTTCGCGCGCTTGTTCGATCGCTTCCACTGCTTGCGACAGCGAGTGGCCCGGCGCCAGATTGAACGAGACGGTGACCGCCGGCAGCTGTTGCTGATGGCTCACCACCAACGGCGTGTTGGTGACCTTGGCCTCGGCCAGTGCGGCCAGCGGAATGATGCTGCCGGCGCCGACCACGATGCCGGTGTTCTGCGCGCCCACGCCGGTGGCGGTGGACGAGTTAGACGAGCTCACCTGACCGAAGCTGGTCGCATTGGTGCCGGTCAACGCGCCGCTGCCGTTGCTGGCCACTGCCAGCTGATTCATCAACGCGGTGCTGCTGCGGAATTCCGGCGCCACTTCCAGCACCACCCGGTACTGATTGAGCTCGGTGAAGATGGTGGAGATCTGGCGTTGGCCGAAGGCGTCGTACAGGGTGTCGTCGATGGTCTGCATCGGCACGCCGAGCATGCTGGCCTTGTCGCGGTCGATGGTCAGTTCCAGCGCGCGCCCCTGGTTGGCCAGGTTGTTGTCCACGTCCGCCAACTCGGGCAGCTTGCGCATCGCCTCGGTCATGCGTGCGGCCCAGGTGGCCAGTTCGGCGCTGTCCACATCCGACATCGAGTACTGGTATTCGGTGGCGGCCACGCGCGTGTCCAGGGTGACGTCCTGCACCGGCTTGAGGAACAGCGCCACGCCCGGAATGCCGGACACCGCTTTCTGCAGGCGCGGCAGCACCTCATCCAGGCTGTCGCGGTCGCCGCGCGTCTTCAGCACGATCGACAACTGGCCCTGGTTGAGGGTGGGATTCATCGAGCCGGCGCCGATGAAAGCCGCCACGCCGGTCACTGCCGGATCTTTTTGCAGTGCTGCGGCCACCGCCTGGGTGCGCTGCTCCATCTGCGGGAACGCCACGTTCTGATCGGCCTGCACCACGCCGGTGATCAGGCCGGTGTCCTGCTCTGGCAGCAAGCCCTTCGGGATTGCAATGTACAGCACCACGGTCAGCGCCACCGCACCGATCGCCACGGCCAGGGTCAGCGGCTGATGCGCCAGGACCCAGTCCAGGCTGCGCTCGTAGGTGCCCATGGTGCGCGTCCACAGATTGGTCTTGCCGGCAGCGGCTGCGCGTTCGTGTGCGTCCTCGCCTTCGGGCAAGGCATCGGGCTTGAGCAGGTAGGCGCACATCATCGGCGTCAGCGTCAGCGACACCAGCATCGAGATCACCACTGCAATCGACAGCACCCAGGCAAACTCATGGAACAGGCGTCCGGTGACGCCTGGCATCAGCAGCAGTGGCAGGAATACCGCCACCAGCGACACGGTCAGCGACAACACGGTGAAGCCGATCTGCTTGGCGCCGATTTCGGCCGCCTCTGGCCCGCTCTTGCCCTGTTCGATATAGCGCACGATGTTTTCGATCATCACGATCGCATCGTCGACCACGAAACCGGTCGCCACCACCAGCGCCATCAGCGACAGGTTGTCCAGCGACATGCCCGCAAACGCCATCACCCCGAAGGTGCCGGCCAGCGACAGCGGCACCGCCACCGAGGGAATGATGGTGGCCCACAGCCGGCGCAGGAACACGAAGATCACCGCCACCACCAGAAAGATGGTCAGCACCAGGGTGAACTTCACTTCATGCACGGAGGCGCGGATGGTTTCGGTGCGGTCGGAGAACACCTCCAGATGCACGTCGGCCGGCAGCACCGATTGCAGCTGCGGCAGGATGCTGCGGATCTGCTCCACTGTCTGCACGATATTGGCGCCGGGCTGGCGGCGGATTTCCAGCAGCACCGCCGGTTTGCCGTCGGCCCAGGCGGCGAGCTGGTCGTTTTCCACCCCGTCCACAACATTCGCCACATCGGCCAGCCGCACCGGGCGGCCATTGCTGTAGCTGATGATGGTTTCGCGGTATTGCGCCGCATCGGTGAGCTGGTCGTTGGTGCCGATGCTGTAGGACTGGGTCTTGCCGTTGAGCGAGCCCTTGGGCGCGCTGACATTGGTCTGGGTCAGCGCGCTGCGCAGCGACTCCATGGTCAGGCCCATGTTCGACAGCTGCGCCGGGTTGACCTGGATGCGCACCGCCGGCCGCACGTTTCCGGCGATCGAGACCAGACCCACGCCGGGCACCTGCGACAGGCGCTGGGCCAGGATCGCATCGGCGTAGCGGTTGACCTCGCGCAGCGGCAGCGAATCGGAGGTGAGTTTGAGCGTGAGGATGGCCGCGTCGGCCGGATTGACCCGGTTGTAGACCGGCTGATACGGCAGCGACGAGGGCAGGGTGGCCTGGCGGATCGCCGCCTGCACGTCCTGTGCGGCGATGTCGATGTCGCGGTCCATCGAGAATTGCAGAATGATCGTGGACAGGCCTGCCGACGAATCGGAGGTCATCATCTGCAGCCCGGAGATTTGCCCGAGCTGGCGTTCCAACGGCGTAGTCACCAGCGAGGCCATGGTGGTCGCGTTGGCGCCGGGATACTGGGTGGAGACGACCAGACTGGGCGCGTCGATTTCCGGCAATGCCGAGACCGGCAGTTGCCGGTAGCCCAGGATGCCCAGCAGCAGGATGCCCGCCATCAACAACGAGGTGGCGATGGGACGGCGGATGAAGATGGTCGAAAAGCCCACGGGCGGTGTCCTTGCTGAAGACGTCAATCGATGCCGGCGCGCAATGCGCCGACGCACACCGGCGACGGAAGTCCCGTCGCCGGTGGTCGCGGGTTAGCGCGGGCCGCCGCCGCGTCGGCCGCCGGCGCCGCCGCGTTCCTGCTTGTCCTGCACGGCCTTGAGCTCGGCCTCGGTGGGCTCGGGCGGGGTTTCGCCCGGCTTGAGCGCGCTGACCTTGCTGCCCGGCTTGAGCCGGAACTGGCCTTCGGTCACCACCCGCTCGCCCTGCTTGAGCCCCTTGGTGATCTGCACATGGCTGTCGTCCACCTCCACGCCCTGCACCACGGTGCGCATCTGCGCGGTGTTGTCGCTGCCCACCACGTAGACGTAATCGCCGTCCGGGCCGCGCTGCACCGACTGCGTCGGCACCACGGTGCCGCCGGAGATGGTGCGCAGCTGCAGGCGCACGTTGACGAACTGGCCCGGCCACAGCGCGTTGTCGGCGTTATCGAAGATCGCGCGTGCGCCGAAGGTGCCACTGTCGGCAGCGATGCGGTTGTCGATGACATCCAGCTTGCCGTCGCCGCTGATGATGTGCGCATCGCCGCGATCCAGCGCCGCCACGCCCAGCGCGGCGGCCGCCTGACCGCTGCGCACCGCCTGCAGCTCGCGCTCGGGCAGGTTGAAGGACACGTAGATCGGGCGGATCTGGGTCAGGGTGACGATGGTGGAGGTGCTGCTGACGATATTGCCCACATCCACGCCACGGATGCCGGCGATGCCGTCGATCGGCGCCAGGATGCGGGTGAACTGCAACTGCACCTGCGCCGCACGCATCTGCGCATCGTTGGCCGACACCGCCGCCTCGTACTGCGCCACCTGGTTGCGCTGGGTGTCCAGATCGGTGCGCGAGACGTATTGCTTGTAGGCCGGATCGTTGGAGCGCTGGTAGTTGACCCGCGCGGTGGCCAGCAGCGCCTGGTTCTGGCGCTTGGCCGCCAGCGACTGGTCGTAGCTGGCCTGCAGGCTGCGCGGATCGATCTGCGCCAGCAACTGGCCCTTCTTCACTTCCTGGCCCTCCTGGAAGTTCAGGCTCATCAGCTGGCCCCCGACCTGCGGGCTGACCGTAACCGTATTGAGCGCAGTGACCGTCCCCAGCGCGCTGGCGTAGACCGGCACATCCTGGGTGGTGGCGGCCACCACCGTGACCGGCACCGGGCCATGGTCTTCGCTGCCGTTGCCGTCCGCCGCGCCTGCCGGTTTGCCGTGCTTGCCCCCGCCGAACATGCGCAGTGCGACGAACACCACGACGAGCACCGCTACGACCAGCAGTGTGATCTTCCAAAAACGCGACATGCGACAACTCCTGAGGGCGGGCCGGGCGCTGATGCGACCGTGGGGCGGCGATGCGAAGCATATCGTCGTGCCCGACGGAATGGACGTTACTGAAGTAACGGGCCGTCGGGCGCGACAGCTGCGCCATTCATGGGCGCAGTGCAGCGGCAACGTACCACCGTGGCTGCGGTTGACCGCCGGGCTGAATCGGGCCCCACCGCAGCCCGCCAACTGCGCGGGTGCACTACATTAAGCAACCATCTTTAGAGGATTCTCGATGCGCCACTCCCGCCTGCTGACCAGCGCGTTACTGCTCGCCCTGCCCACGCTCGCCGCCGCCCAGGCCGCGCCCCGGCCCGAAGTCCAGGCCGCTGCCGCGCCGTTGCAGACCAAGCTGGTGCAGTGGCGCCGCGACTTCCATCAGCACCCGGAGCTGTCCAACCGCGAGGAGCGCACCGCCGCCACGGTGGCCGCGCAGCTGCGCAAGCTCGGCCTCAAGCCGCGCACCGGCATCGCTCACCACGGCGTTGTGGCCATCATCAAGGGCGGCAAGCCGGGCCCTAAGATCGCTCTGCGTGCAGACATGGACGCCCTGCCGGTCAAAGAGCAGACCGGGCTGCCGTTCGCGTCCAAGGTCACCGCCGAGTACCGCGGCGAGCAGGTCGGGGTGATGCACGCCTGCGGCCATGATGCCCACACCGCGATCCTGCTCGGCGTGGCCGAGGCGCTTGTCGGCATGCGCGACCAGCTGCCGGGCGAAGTGATGCTGATCTTCCAGCCCTCCGAAGAAGGCGCACCCGGCAACGAAGAAGGCGGCGCCTCGCTGATGCTCAAGGAAGGGCTGTTCGCCGACTTCAAGCCGCAGGCGGTGTTCGGCCTGCATGTGTTTTCCAGCGTGCAGGCCGGCAAGATCGCGGTGCGTAGCGGCCCGCTGATGGCCGCCTCGGATCGGTTTGCGATCAAGATGATCGGCCGCCAGACGCATGGCTCGGCACCATGGAACGGTATCGACCCGATCGTGGCCAGTGCCGACATGATCGGCGCTGCGCAGACCGTGATCAGCCGCCGCGCCAACCTGTCCAAGCAGCCGGCGGTGCTGAGCTTCGGCGCGATCAAGGGCGGCATCCGCTACAACATCATCCCCGACGATGTCGAAATGGTCGGCACCATCCGCACCTTCGACGAAGCCATGCGCCAGCAGATCTTCGCCGACCTCAAGACCGTGGCCGAACACACTGCGGCCGCGCACGGGGCCACCGTCGAAGCGCAGGTGCCGGACCAGCCCGGCAACCCGGCCACCGTCAACGACCCGGCGCTGACTGCCAGGATGCTGCCCAGCCTGCAGGCCGTGGTGGGCGCCGACAACGTCTACGAGCCGCCGTTGCAGATGGGCGCGGAAGATTTTTCGTTCTACGCACAGCAGGTGCCATCGATGTTCTTCTTTGTCGGCTCCACCGCCAAGGGCATCGACCCGGCCACCGCGCCCAGCAACCATTCGCCGCAGTTCCTGCTCGACGAATCGTCGCTGGATGTGGGTTTGCGCGCGCTGCTGCAGGTGTCGCTGGATTATCTGCATCAGGGTGAGGCGGGCTGATTCGGGAATCGGGAATCGTGTGCAGTTGCGCGGTGCCCGCTGAGCGTTGGTGATCGCGTGGGGCGGTGGGCTGCCTGAAGGCCTGCCGCTTCTGTCGCCAGCTCGGTGCTCCAGCGGCTGCCATACACCTCACGGCCAGCCCGCTCGCCCTAAAATGGCCGCATGAATACCCCAGAAGATTCCACCCTCGGTCGTGAGGTCGCCTATCCCAGTGGTTACGATCCGTCGCTGCTGTTTCCGATTCCGCGCGCGGCCGGGCGCGAGGCGATCGGTCTGACCGGCGCCTTGCCCTTCATTGGCCGCGATCGCTGGCACGCCTACGAACTCAGCTGGCTCGATGCACAGGGCAAACCCTGCGTGGCCACGGCCACCTTGCATGTGCCAAGCGATTCGCCGTCGTTGATCGAATCCAAGTCGCTCAAGCTGTATCTCAACTCGCTCAATGCCACCCGCTTCAACAGTGCCGAAGCGGTGCGTACGCGCATCGCCACCGATCTATCCACGCGCGCCGGTGCCGATGTGTCGGTGGACTTCGGTCTGCCGCCGATCGATGCGGTGGGCGAGGGCGAATCGATCGACGCGCTGGATGTCAGCATCGACGATTACGGCCCGCCGAATGCCGATTATCTCTCGGCGCACGCACAACCAGTCGTGGACGAAGTGCTGACCTCGGCCTTGCTCAAGTCCAATTGCCCGGTCACCGGTCAGCCGGATTGGGCCAGCGTCACGCTGCGCTATCGCGGCGCACCGATCGACCGCGAAGGCTTGCTGCGCTATCTGGTGAGTTTCCGCGACCACGCCGAGTTTCATGAGCAATGCGTGGAGCGTATTTTCAATGACGTGCTGATCCGCTGCGCGCCGGAGTGGTTGGTGGTGGAAGCACGGTACACCCGCCGTGGCGGGCTGGACATCAACCCGTTGCGTAGCTCTCCCAGCGTGCCGACACCGCTGTCGATTTTCCGCGACCTGCGCCAGTAAGAAGCGGCGTTCCAGGATCGCGCCAGCTTCACGGCGGCGCGATCCACGCTTAACAGCGCCCCGCGCACCCTGCAGTCATCGTGATGCACGAAGGATTGCAGTAATGAGTGTCGACAAGAAAGCAGATTTTTCCAACGTGACGTCTTCGGTCGACAGCACTGCCGAGGTCACGCCAGCGCCGGATTTTTCCAACGTCCGCACCAGCGTGCAGAGCACGGCGCAGATTGTCGAAGAGACGGTCACCGTGCAGGCAGGCGACAGTCTTTCCAGCATTGCCAAACGCCATTACGGCGACGGCAATCTATGGACGCGCATTTTCGAAGCCAACCGCGAAACGCTCAAGGACCCGGACAAGATTTTTCCGGGGCAAGTGCTGCATTTACCGCCGAAAGCGTAAGTGCATGACTGCTATCGCCGATCAGTTGGTTCAGCACGTCATTCCAGTCAACTAAATAATTCAACCAATCCTCTTTGATCTATTCGGAGATTCATCCATGCGTACCAAATCCGTTTCAAGCACGCTCGTGATTGCGCTTGCCGGCGTTCTCGCACTGTCGGGTTGTAAGAAAGAAGACGACGCCAGCGTGTCGAAGGATCCGACCTCCGGCGCAGCGACCGAAGCGATGCCGGGCCCCGCCGGCACGCCGCCGGCAAGCGATCAGGCAGGGCAGAGCAGCGCAACCGGTGCGGCCAGTACCGATACCGCAGCCGCAACGGGTTCGGCCGTGACGGTGTCCAGCGTCGCGGTCGGCACTGCAGCTGCCGCTGACAAGTCGGTGACCCCGTCGGCCAATATCGGCACCAAAGACACCATCATCGTCTCGGTGAAGACCGACGGCAGCGCGAGCAACGTGCCGGTCGCAGCCAAGCTGACCTATCAGGACGGCCAGGTTGCCGGTGAGCAGAACGCCACGCTGACCACCACCGGCCCGGAAACCACCAACCTCAGCTTCAGCAAGCCCGATGGCTGGCCGACCGGGACCTACACCGCGCAGGTGATGGTGGAGGGCAAGCCGGCGGGTAATCCGCAGACCATCACGGTCAAGTAATCAGAACCGCGAGCAGGCACGCTGCCTGTAGAGACACGAGACAAGTGCTGGCGGAGCAGGGCAGTCGCGCTGATCCACCACCATGTCGGATAGGCACCCTGTCCGACAAGTTTAGCGAGCGCTTGCTCCGTTGTTCCTAGAGCAAGCCATCAGGGCGCGATCACACGATCGCGCCTTTTTGCTATGCGTCATGTTGCGCGACACATTCGTTACAGCTGCATCCATGTCGATTGGCCGGGTCACGGGATGGAGCATCCGCCTGTGGTCGCTTTACCCGGGTGCGGCTCAGACGCGACAATGCCGTGCTGATCCATCGCCGCGTTTTACGCGCTGGCCGATTGGCGTGCCAGCAGCGATCCCCGTCGCGCACGCCAACGCCAGTGCCATGAACGCCGGCGCTCCTTCCGACCACACGAGCCATCGCACCTTATGTCGAAGACACCGAAGATCATCTACACGCTCACCGACGAAGCACCGTATCTGGCCACGCAGTCGCTGCTGCCGATCATCGCTGCCTACACCAACACCGCCGGGATCGTGGTCGAAACCCGCGATATCTCGCTGGCTGGGCGCATTCTGTCGTTGTTCCCGGAAAGCCTGAGCGACGCGCAGAAGATCGCCGACGACCTCGGTGAACTGGGCGCGCTGGCCACCACGCCGGAAGCCAACATCATCAAGCTGCCCAACATCAGCGCCTCGGTGCCGCAGCTCAAGGCCGCCATCATCGAACTGCAGGGCCAGGGCTATGCGCTGCCGGCGTATCCGGACACGCCCAAGGACGACGCCGAAAAAGACATCAAGGCGCGCTATGACAAGGTCAAGGGCAGCGCGGTCAACCCGGTGCTGCGCGAAGGCAACTCCGATCGCCGCGCGCCGCTGTCGGTAAAAAATTACGCACGCAAGCATCCGCACCGCATGGGCAAGTGGAGCGGCGATTCCAAGTCGCATGTCTCGCACATGGACGATGGCGATTTCTTCGGCAGCGAACACTCCACCATGTTCGCTGACGCCGGCGCGCTGAAGATCGAGTTCGTCGGCAACGACGGCAGCAGCAGCGTGCTGAAGGAGAAAGTCGCGGTAAAGGCAGGCGAAATCGTCGATGCCGCAGTGCTGAGCAAGCGCGCGCTGGCCAGCTTCATCGACGCGCAGATCGCCGATGCCAAGGCGAAGGACGTGCTGTTCTCGGTGCATCTGAAGGCCACCATGATGAAGGTCTCCGACCCGGTGCTGTTCGGCGTGGTGGTCGGCGAGTTCTATAAGGACACGCTGAGCAAGCATGCCGATGCGCTCGCATCGGTCGGCTTCGATCCCAACAACGGCATCGGCGATCTGTACGCACGTATCGCCACGTTGCCCGAAGATCAGCAAGCGCAGATCAAGGCCGATATCCAGGCCGAATACGCGCAGCGCCCGGCACTGGCCATGGTCAATTCCGACAAGGGCATCACCAACCTGCATGTGCCCAGCGACGTGATCGTCGATGCATCGATGCCGGCGATGATTCGCGATTCGGGTCAGATGTGGAATGCCGAAGGCAAGCTGCAGGACACCAAGGCGGTGATTCCGGATCGCTGCTACGCCGATGTCTACCAGGCGGTGATCGACGACTGCAAGGCGCATGGCGCCTTCGATCCGTCCACCATGGGCTCGGTGCCCAACGTCGGCCTGATGGCGCAGAAAGCCGAGGAATACGGCTCGCACGACAAGACCTTCCAGCTTCCCGCCGCCGGCACCGTCAAGGTCACCGACGACAAGGGCAACACGGTGTTCGAACACGCGGTGGACGCCGGCGATTTGTGGCGCATGTGCCAAGTCAAGGACGCGCCCATCCAGGACTGGGTCAAGCTGGCCGTGGAGCGCGCGCGCCTGAGCGAAACCCCGGCGGTGTTCTGGCTGGATAAGGCCCGCGCGCACGATGGGCAGGTGATCGCCAAGGTCGAGACCTATCTGAAGGATCACGACACCAACGGGCTGGATCTGCGCATCCTGCCGCCGGTGGAAGCGACCACCTTCTCGCTGGAGCGCATCCGCAAGGGCCAGGACACCATCTCGGTCACCGGCAACGTGTTGCGCGACTACCTCACCGACCTGTTCCCGATCCTGGAGCTGGGCACCAGCGCCAAGATGCTCTCCATCGTGCCGCTGATGGCCGGTGGCGGTTTGTTCGAAACCGGCGCCGGTGGCTCGGCGCCCAAGCATGTGCAGCAGTTCGTCGAACAGAACAGCCTGCGCTGGGATTCGCTGGGCGAGTTCCTGGCCCTGGCCGCCTCGCTGGAGCATCTGGGCAACCGCTACGACAACCCGTCGGCCACCGTGCTGGCCAAGGCGCTGGATGTGGCCAACGGCCAGTTCCTGGACAACAACAAGTCGCCGGCACGCAAGGTCGGTGAACTCGACAACCGCGGCAGCCACTTCTATCTGGCGATGTACTGGGCGCAGGCCCTGGCCTCGCAGACCGAAGACACCGCGCTGCAGGCCAAGTTCGCACCGCTGGCCAAGGCCTTGACCGACAACGAGGCCACGATTGTCGCCGAGCTCAACGGCGCGCAAGGCAAGCCGGTGGAGATCGGCGGCTATTACCACCCGGACCTGGCCAAGGTCAGCGAGGCGATGCGCCCGAGCAAGACCTTCAACGACGTGCTGGCGACGCTGAAGGCCTGATCCAGCGCACCGCGTATCGGTGCGCTCAGCAAGTGCGACATCCAGGGCCCGCCTCGTTCAGAGGCGGGCCTTGTCGTTTCAGCGAAACGGCGACAGCGCGGTCATCGCGCGTACCAGGCGTTGCACACGCCGCGCCATGCGTTTTTCGCGTCGGCGTTGACGCGCAGCATCGCTCTTGGCCTGTGCGCTTTGCGCTGGCTGCTCTGCCGCTTCCACCGCCGTGCCGGGCTCCGCCAGCTGCTGCGCAAGCGTTACGTCTGCAATGTGCCCGTGCTGAAACAACAGCTCGGTAAAGATGCGCATGATCCTGCTCCCACTTGAGTGAAAGCCACGGTAGGCGCAGGCTGGGCGAGGTAAAAGCGAGGCTTTTGCAAGCCAGTGTTGAATTTCATTCAAGGGTAAGCCATGTCGCGTCCGCCGCTTCACGCATTGCAGGGCTTCGTCAGTGCCGTGCGTCTGGGCAATCTGTCGCGCGCCGCCACGTCGATGCATCTCACCGTCAGTGCGCTCAGTCACCAGATGCGTGCGTTGGAACAACGGCTGGGCTATCCGTTGCTGCAGCGGCACGCACGCGGCGTCACCGCCACGCCGCAGGGGCAGCAATTGCTCGATCGCATCGCACCGCATCTGGATGCGATCGCCGAGGCTTTCCAACCGTTTGCCGCGCGCCGCGAAGACACGCTGACGCTGAGCATCACACCCTCGATGGCCTCGGCTTGGCTGGTGCCGCGTCTGGGCGATTTTTTGGCAATGCATCCCACCATCGAGATCAATCTGCTCTCCAGCGAGCGACTGGTGGACTTCGAGCGCCAGCAGCAGGTGGATGCCGGCATGCGCATCGGTGCCGGGCAATGGCCGGGTTTGATCGCCGAACCCTTGTTCGACGAATGGTTGGTGCCGATGGCCAGCCCCGCCTTGATCGCACGCATGGGCGGTGTTGGCGCGCAGCCGCTGCAGCACTGGCCACTGCTGGGCGACCCGGATGGCGATTGGCTACGCTGGTTTGCAAACTTCGGCGGCGATGCGCCGCGTCGCTATGCGGCGGTGCTGGACGAGTCCGAAGCGCATCATCGCGCCGCGTTGGACGGTGTCGGCGTCGCGCTGGGGCGGGTGACGCGCGCGCGTCTGCTATTGGCGTCCGGCCAGTTGGTGGCGCTGTCCTCGCAACGGCTCAAGACCACCTGGTCGCATTATCTGGTGTATCCGCCACGCTCGGCCGCGCATGGCGGCTTTCTGGCCTTCCGCGAGTGGCTGCAAGCGCAGGCACGCGAACATGCCGCGCACGCGCAGCAGGCAGTCTCCACACCTGCGCTTGCACCTCCAGCTGCGCGCCGTCGCAAGCGCTGAGTACACTGCAGCCATGAGCCCCCTCCCGTTACCGCCGCAGTCCGAGCGTCGCGCGCTGGCGATCGGCCGCGCCGTGTATGAAGCCTTCGAGGATTACCACGCGCGCTTTTCGCAGATCACCGCACGTGCCAAACAGCGTTTCGAGACGCGCGACTGGAACGGTGCGCGCGAGGATGCAGTGGCGCGTATCGCGCTCTACGACCAGTACATCAGCGAATGCATGTTGCGGCTGCGCGCGGTGTTGCTGGGGCAGGCGCACGATCGCGCACTGTGGATGCGCGCACGCGAGCATTACGCCGCGCTGCTGACCGGGTTGATCGATCAGGAGCTGTACAAGACCTTCTACAACACCCTGACCCGGCGTTACTTCGGCACCCATGGTGTGGATGCCGATATCGAATTCATTGCGCTGGATATCGAGCCGACCGATGCGATCACGCTACCGGTTGCACGGCATACCTATGCGGTTTCGCCCGGCCGGCTGACCGACATGCTGGTGCGGGTGCTGGGCGATTATCCTTTCGATGTGCCGTACCTGCACCGTACCCGCTGCGCGGCGGCAATTGCAGTACGGCTGCAGGACGATCTTGCGCATTGGGGCGAGCATCCGGTGCGCAGCGTGGAGTTGCTGGAGACCGTGTTCTATCGCGAACGCCGCGCCTATCTGATCGGGCGCGTGTTTGGCGAACATCGTTTTTCTCCCTGCGTCATCGCGTTGGTCAACGATGACGCCGGCCTGCGCGCCGAGGCGGTGCTGACCCGGCGCAGCGATGTGGCGCAATTGTTCAGTAACTCACGCAGTTATTTCCAGGCCGATCTGTCCACCGTCGGCGATGCGGTGGTGTTCCTGCGCAGCCTGCTCACGCACAAGCCCATCGACGAGTTGTACACGATGCTGGGGCGCGCCAAGCAGGGCAAGACCGAACGCTATCGCACGTTTTTCAGCCATTTTCAGGCGCATCCCGCCGAGCAGCTGGTGCATGCCGACGGCACGCCCGGCATGGTCATGGTGGTGTTCACGCTGCCCAGTTATCCGCTGGTGTTCAAGCTGATCCGCGACCGCTTTGCCTATCCCAAGACCATGAGCCGCGCGCAGGTGGAAGGCAAGTACGAACTGGTGTTCCAGCTCGACCGCATCGGCCGTCTGCTTGACGCGCAGCCGTACCGCTTTCTGCGCTTTCCGAAGGCGCGTTTTTCGCCGGCGTTGCTGGAAGAACTGCAGACCAGCTGTGCGATGAGTCTGAGCGAAGATGGCGCCGATGTGCTGATCGCGCTGTGCTACGTGCAACGCC
This sequence comes from Xanthomonas sp. Leaf131, assembly GCF_001423495.1. Taxonomy (GTDB): domain Bacteria; phylum Pseudomonadota; class Gammaproteobacteria; order Xanthomonadales; family Xanthomonadaceae; genus Xanthomonas. Next base: position 57,460 of record NZ_LMOG01000004.1, read on the forward strand.
GGCTGCGCCCGCTCAATCTTTACCTGCGCGAACAACTGCCCGAGGCCGCGCATGCCGCAGCGCTGGACTACGGGCAGGCGATCAAGGACATGGCGCGCAACAACATCTTCCCCGGCGACATGTTGCTGAAAAATTTCGGCATCACCCGCCATCAGCGTGCGGTGTTCTACGACTACGACGAGCTGTGCCTGATCACCGAATGCACGTTCCGCGATTGGCCCACGCCCACCAGTTACGAAGAACAGATGTCCGCCGAGCCCTGGTTTCATGTCGGCCCGCGCGATGTGTTTCCCGAGCGTTTCGCCTTGTTCATGGGCTTGCCGGCCTCGCAAGTGGAAGCGGTCAAGCACATGCATCCGGAACTGTTCGAGCCGCAATGGTGGCGCGATCTGCAAGCGCGACTGCGCGAAGACGATTATCCGGACACCCCGCCGTACGCGGACTCACGAAAACTGGCCTGACGATTTACGCGTATGCACCAAGGCTGCTACAACGAAGATTCAATCACGATGGAGCGTAGTCATGCAGTGGAAGCAACGTTGGGGCTTGGGCATTTTGTTGGCAATGGCGAGTGTCAACGGCGTGCAGGCAGTTCCCAGTGCCGCGCAGGTACAGGCACAGATGGAGGCCAGCATGAATATCGCAGGCGAATTGACGCTGACCCCGGACGGCACCGTCACGACGGTCAAGCTCACCGACGAAGCAAGCCTGCCGCCAGTGGTCCGCGACCGCGTCAAACAATCGATCGCCTCCTGGCGCTTCGATCCTGTCAAAGACGATGGAAGCGCATTGCCCGCGCAATTGCTGATGAATCTGCTGCTGGTCGCCAAGCCGGGCGATAACAACACGTATGCGGTATCGATTCGCAGCGCGCATTTCGGCAGCGAGGAGCAAGGTGCAGCCAGCGTTGCTGCCAAAGACATGCCGCCGCCCGCCTATCCCGAGCATGCGTTTCGAGAAGGTGCGACAGGGGTGGTGTATCTGCTGCTCAAGATCGGCCGCGATGGCATGGTCGAGGATCTGGTCGCAGAGCAGGTCAACCTGACTACGCTGGCACCGGAATCCAAGCGCCCACGCTGGCGCAAGGCGTTTGCCGATGCTGCAATCGCCAAGGCGCGACGCTGGACATTTGTGCCGCCAACGCAAGGCGCCGAGGCCGATGCGCCGTACTGGGTCATGCGGGTTCCGGTCACCTTCGACATCGAAACCTGGCCAGGCAATCTGATCGCTGCAAAGCAAGCCAAAAAGTGGCAATCCTATTTGCCGGGCCCGCGTCAGCCGGCGCCCTGGCACGAACAGCGCGGTGCGTCAGCATCGACCGACAGTCCGGATGCGCTGCCGGGCAGTGGCTTGTTCTCCGCACGCGGAGAAGGTGTGCGCCTGGTGACGCCGCTGCAAGGCAGTTAAGCGCGAAGCCAACATCAGCGCGACTGGCGAAGCTACCTCACGTCTGTTTCTTGCAGAGCGGATGGTCTTGGTCTTTCGTTGCGGCGCGGGTTATCTGAGGCTTGGCTGCAAGGCCGCTGAGCTGCGACTTGGCTGCAGGGCCCTTGCCCGCCCACCATCGCGGGACACGCTGCAAGTACATCCTTGTAAGCTCTGACGCGGCATCCATGCCGCGTAAGGTCCCGCGACGGTGTGCGGGCAAGGACCCATCGAGATGGTCGGTGTTTATGGCTTTCAACAACGCAACCAGCAGACTTTCTGGTGCGGTGACCTTGCCGATTGCGGGCCGTGTGGCGGCATGGATGCCGCCACCGAGCCCCCAGGGACGGGTTTACGGCGTGTCCCGCGAGCGGCGAGGGCACCGCGCACTCGATCAACCAGGCTTTTGATTGCATCCAATAAGATACGGCTAATAAACCTGCTGCGCTCAACACCATGCGAATGCGGGAATGCTCGAAATCAGGCTGTACTACTCATCCACGGCGGTTCCTGCGCGCTGTCCACACCCACCTCATGACTGCTCGCTACGGTGTATTGGTCGTTCTGTATCGAGTCGTCGTGTAGTAAATATCGACTTAATCCATGTCGAAGGAATATGTGGGGCGCGCCATTATCTAATGAGGTGCGGTCATCAAAAATAATGGCGCTAGCGGCCTGAATGCTAGGATCAAGTGACAGCAAGCACACGCCGGATACTCCACTCGCAACCACAAAAAAAGCCCCGCAATGCGGGGCTTTTTCTTATCGAGAATGCCGACCGAAATCAGCGCTTCATCGAACTGAAGAACTCGTCGTTGGACTTGGTGGTCTTCATCTTGTCCAGCAGGAATTCCATCGCCGCGATTTCGTCCATCGGGTGCAGCAGCTTGCGCAGGATCCAGATCTTCTGCAGCAGCTCCGGCTCGATCAACAGATCTTCGCGACGCGTGCCCGAGCGGTTGATGTCGATCGCCGGATACACGCGCTTTTCGGTGATGCGACGGTTCAAATGCACTTCGCTGTTGCCGGTGCCCTTGAACTCTTCGTAGATCACCTCGTCCATCTTGCTGCCGGTCTCGACCAGCGCCGTGGCGATGATGGTCAGCGAACCGCCTTCTTCCACGTTACGGGCCGCACCGAAGAAGCGCTTCGGACGGTGCAGCGCGTTGGCGTCCACACCACCGGTGAGCACCTTGCCGGAGCTGGGCACCACGTTGTTGTAGGCGCGCGCCAGGCGGGTGATCGAGTCGAGCAGGATCACCACGTCCTTCTTGTGTTCGACCAGGCGCTTGGCCCGCTCGATCACCATCTCGGCGACCTGCACGTGACGCGCAGCCGGTTCGTCGAACGTGGAGGAGATGACCTCGCCGCGTACGGTGCGCTGCATTTCGGTCACTTCTTCCGGGCGCTCGTCGATCAGCAACACGATCATGTGCACTTCGGGATGATTGCTGGTGATGGCCGTGGCCACCTGCTGCATCATCATCGTCTTACCGGCCTTGGGCGGGGAGACGATCAGCGCACGCTGGCCCTTGCCCTGCGGCGCCATCAGATCCAGGATGCGGCCGGTGATGTCCTCGGTGGACCCATCGCCACGCTCCAGACGAAAACGGCGGCGCGGGAACAGCGGGGTCAGGTTCTCGAACAGCACCTTGTTCTTGCTGGCTTCCAGCGGCTCACCGTTGATGGTGTCCACGATCGACAGCGCGAAATAGCGTTCGCCGTCCTTCGGAAAGCGGATGCGGCCGGACAGATGATCGCCGGTGCGCAGATTGAAGCGACGGATCTGGCTGGGCGAAATATAGGTATCGTCCGGGCCGGCCAGGTAGCTGGCTTCTGCGGCACGCAGGAAGCCGAAGCCGTCGGGCAGGATTTCCAGTACGCCGTCGGCGGCAACGCCTTCGCCGTGGCGGGTCAGCACCTTGAGCAGGGCGAAGATCACATCCTGCTTGCGCGCACGCGCCACGCCTTCCTGGATGTTGAGCTGATCGGCGATATCCAGCAGCTTCTGCGCCGGCATCCGCTTCAGATCGCTCAGCGAATACACCGGAAAGCCATCCGGCACGGCCGGATGCGGACGCGCGATGAAGGGCTCGTTGCTGCCATCGGACGACGGCATGCCGCCACCGGTTTCGTTACCGAACCGATCGCGCGGCCCACGGTCACGGCGGTTGCGGAACCGGTCACGGCGATTGCCCTGCTGGTTCTGCCCCTGGCCCTGACCTTGCTGATTCTGGCCGGCGTTCTGACCTTGATCCTGACCTTGACCTTGACCTTGACCTTGTACCTGGGTCTGACCCTGGTTCTGGTTCTGGTTCTGGTTCTGGCCCCGGCCTTGCGCCTGATTCTGGTTCTGCTGGTTCTGCGCCTGGTTGAAACGCTGTTGCTGCGACTGGCCACCCTCGCGGGATTCGCCATGCGTGTCGCTGCCCTGGTTACCCTGACTGGCGCTGGGGGCGTTACCGGCATATGCGCCATCGCTGGACGTCTGCGCCGGTGCCGAATCGGCAGCGTGCGACGGTGCCTGCGGCGCGCGCGGAACATCAGGCGCGGGGCTGGCGGGCAAGGGCAGGTTGGGCTGTTGCGCGCCACCGTCCTCATTGGCAACGGCGGTCTTGCTTACGCGCGGCTTGCGCACGCGTTTCTCGACGGGAGCGTCGACGCTCCCGGTATCGGAAGAAGGATGATCGGACAAGTGCTTGATTCCTCGCTAAGAGTGCGAGCGCCCGGCTGGGGGGCGAACTATGGTGATGGGGGTCTAGAAGACGTTTCTAGAAAGCTACGGTCTAGAGGGGTACGGCGGCGCACGAACGTGCTCCGGATCAACTGACACTATCACCGCTGCGCGTAACCGCGCAAGCGTCTGCCAGAGCAGGATTTAACTGCTGGCGAAACATCGGGGGCGCCCATCGCTGGGACGCCCGCTCGCTCAGGCGGCCGCGCCGCCCAGGGTCTTGTCGATCATCTGGGTCAGCTGGCCCTTGCCAACCGCCCCGATCTGGGTCGCCTGCACTTGCCCGTCCTTGAACAGCAGCAGCATCGGGATCGACCGCACGTGATACTTGATGGCCAAGGCGCGGTTCTGGTCCACATTGACCTTGGCAACCTTGAGTCTGCCCTGGTATGTATCGGCCAGATCGTCCAGTACAGGGGCGATCATCTTGCACGGGCCACACCATTCGGCCCAGAAATCCACCAGGACCGGTTCGCCGGATTGCAGTACAGCTGTATCGAAGTCGGCATCGCCGACATGTTGAACCTTGTCGCTCACGTTGGGTCTCCTGGAAACCAAAACGGCCCACCCGAACGGGCAGGCCGCTACATTGCGTTAAACTGGGGCATTGCGCGACTGAATCAAGTGTCAGTCCTGAAGCCGCGCTGTCCGCCACAACAGCCGCAGTTTGCGACGCTGTCGGCATCGATGCAAGCCGCGCCCGGGCTGCCCAGGGCGCCTCACGAAGACGGAATAATGAGCGACAAACCGCTGACCGATTTGACTTTTTCCACGTTCGACCTGCATCCGGCGCTGATCGCCGGGCTGGAGAGCGCCGGGTTCACCCGCTGTACCCCGATCCAGGCGTTGACCCTGCCGGTGGCGCTGCCCGGCGGCGATGTCGCCGGCCAGGCCCAGACCGGCACCGGCAAGACCCTGGCGTTTCTGGTGACGGTGGTGAACCGCCTGCTGAACCGCCCGGCGCTGGCCGACCGCAAGCCGGAAGACCCGCGCGCGCTGATCCTGGCCCCGACCCGCGAACTGGCGATCCAGATCCACAAGGACGCGGTCAAGTTCGGCGCCGACCTGGGGCTGCGCTTTGCGCTGGTCTACGGCGGGGTGGACTACGACAAGCAGCGCGAGCTGCTGCAGCAGGGCGTGGACGTGATCATCGCCACCCCGGGCCGGCTGATCGACTACGTCAAGCAGCACAAGGTGGTCTCACTGCACGCCTGCGAGATCTGCGTGCTGGACGAAGCCGACCGCATGTTCGACCTGGGCTTCATCAAGGACATCCGCTTCCTGCTGCGGCGCATGCCCGAGCGCGGCACCCGCCAGACGTTGCTGTTCTCGGCCACGCTCAGCCACCGCGTGCTCGAGCTCGCCTACGAGCACATGAACGAGCCGGAAAAGCTAGTGGTCGAGACCGAGACCATCACCGCCGCACGGGTGCGCCAGCGCATCTACTTCCCCTCCGACGAAGAGAAGCAGACGCTGCTGTTGGGCTTGCTGTCGCGTAGCGAAGGCGCGCGCACCATGGTGTTCGTCAACACCAAGGCGTTCGTCGAGCGGGTGGCACGCACGCTGGAGCGACATGGCTACCGGGTCGGCGTGTTGTCCGGCGATGTGCCGCAGAAGAAGCGCGAGTCGCTGCTCAACCGCTTCCAGAAGGGCCAGCTGGAGATCCTGGTCGCCACCGACGTGGCCGCGCGCGGCCTGCACATTGATGGCGTCAAGTACGTCTACAACTACGACCTGCCGTTCGATGCCGAAGACTACGTGCACCGCATCGGCCGTACCGCGCGTCTGGGCGAAGAAGGCGATGCGATCAGCTTCGCCTGCGAGCGCTATGCGATGAGCCTGCCGGACATCGAGGCGTATATCGCGCAGAAGATCCCGGTCGAGCCGGTGACCTCCGAGCTGCTGATCCCGTTGCCGCGTGTGGCACGCGTGCCGGTGGAAGGCGAAGAGGCCGACGACGACGCTGGCGACAGCGTGGGCACCATTTTCCGTGAAGCGCGCGAACAGCGTGCAGCCGAAGAACAGCGTCGCGGCGGTGGCCGTAGTGGCCCGGGTGGCGCTTCGCGCAGCGGCAGCAGCAGTGGCGGTGGTCGCCGTGACGGCGGCAGTGCCGATGGCAAGCCGCGTCCGCGCCGCAAGCCGCGTGTCGAAGGCGACGTTGCCGCCGAGACGGCAACCGTTGCCGCAGCGTCGGAGACGCCTGTGGTCGCCGCAGCGTCTGCCAAAGCGCCGTCGACCATCGTGGCCGATGCCGAGCGCGCACCGCGCAAGCGTCGCCGTCGTCGCAACGGCCGTCCGGTCGAAGGTGCCGAGCCTGCAGTGGCGTCCACACCGGTTGCCGCGCCGGCTGCACCGCGCAAGCCGACCCAGGTGGTCGCAAAGCCGGTGCGCAGTGCGACCAAGCCCTCGGGCAGCCCGTCGCTGCTGAGTCGTATCGGCCGCAGGTTGCGTTCGCTGGTCTCCGGCAACTGATCGCTTGCCGCTGCAATCGCATCGCCGCACACCGGCGATGCGACGCAAGCGCTGGCGCTCCGGCATAATCGCTGGATGACCGTTCTGCGTTTCGACAACGTCAGCAAGCACTACGCCGGTGGCCACCAGGCGCTGACCGATGTCAGCTTCGAAGTGGCCGATGGCGAGATGCTGTTCGTGACCGGCCACTCCGGCGCCGGCAAAAGTACCTTGCTCAAATTAATTCATCTCAGCGAGCGCCCGAGCCAGGGCGCGGTGCTGCTGGGCGAACGCAACCTGCTCAAGGTGCGCGGCCGGCACATCCCGTTGCATCGTCGCCAGGTGGGCGCGGTCTATCAGGACCATCGCCTGCTCACCGACCGCAGCATCGCCGAGAACGTGGCACTGCCGCTGATCCTGCGTGGTACCCGCCGTGCCGAGATCGGCAAGCGCGTGCGTTCGGCGCTGGAGCGGATTGGGTTGGCCCATCGCGAGAAGGCCTTGCCGTCGCAGTTGTCGGCCGGCGAGCAGCAGCGCGTGGGCATTGCGCGCGCCATCGTCGGCGAGCCGCGCCTGCTGGTGGCCGATGAACCCACCGGCAATCTCGACCCCGCGCTGGCCGCCGAAATCATGCAGTTGTTCGCCGAGTTGCCGGCGCGCGGCACCAGCGTGCTGGTGGTCAGCCACGATCTGGCCCTGCTCAAGCAGATGCGCAAGCGCGTGCTGATCCTGGATCACGGCCGGCTGGTCGACGACATCTCGCCGCAGGATCTGGCCGAATGAGCAAGCCCGCCAATACCGAAGCCGCCGCACCTTCGCGGTTCGGCGTCTGGATCGATCACCATCTGCACAGCATCGCCTTCAGCCTGGGCCGGGCGATGCGCAAGCCGTGGGCGACCTTGCTCACCATCGTGGTGATGGCGCTGGCGCTGGCCTTGCCGCTGGGGCTGTCGATCGCGCTGGACAACGTCAAGTTGCTGGCCGGCAGCGTGCAGCAATCGCGCGAGATCAATCTGTTCCTGAAGGTGGATATCGGCGCCGAGGCCGCGCAGGCCCTGGCTGGCGAACTGCGTGCGCGCCCGGACGTTGCCAAGGTCACGTTGCGCACACCCGAGCAGGGACTGACCGAATTGCGCGAAAGCGCCAAGCTCAATGAGGCGATCGATGCGCTCGGCAACAATCCATTGCCGACGTTGCTGATCGTCACCCCCGCCGATGCCGCCGACGATGCGCAACTGGCTGGCGCGCTGCAGGCACTGCCGCAGACCGATCAGGTGCAGCACGACGCGCTGTGGCGCAAGCGCCTGGATGGTTGGCTGCGCTTTGGCGAGCGGCTGGTGCAGGTGCTGTCGGCGCTGCTCGGCATCGGCGCGGTGCTGGTGGTCGGCAATACGGTGCGTCTGGATATCCAGTCGCGGCGCGAAGAAATCGGCGTACTGCAGTTGCTGGGTGCCAGCGATGGCTTCATCCGGCGCCCGTTTCTGTATCTGGGTGCGTGGTACGGGCTGGGTGCCGGCGCGGTGGCGCTCGCCCTGATCGCTGCCTCCGGGTTGGCCTTGCAGGAACCGTTGGCGACATTGGCCGACAGTTATGGCAGTTCTTTTACCCTGCACGGACTGGATCTGCTGCATTCTGCAATGGTGCTGGTCGGTACCCTGGTCCTGGGTTGGCTGGGCGCCTGGCTGGTGACCGGCCATTTCCTTCGCCAGACCCGTCCTACCGAGACCTGAGGCCTGCCATGCATCCACCAGATCTCAAACACCTGATCAGCGACGCGCCGCGCGTGATGGTGGTCGATGGCTCGAAGCTGGTGCGCAAGCTGATTGCCGACGTGCTGACCCGCGACCTGCCGAATGTGCAGGTGATCGGCTGCTCCAGCATTGCCGAAGCGCGTCAGGCACTGGAAGCCGGTGCAGTGGATCTGGTGACCACCTCGCTGTCGCTGCCCGACGGCGACGGCCTGACCCTGGCGCGCAGCGTGCGCGAAGCGGCCGGCCAGGCCTACGTTCCGGTGATCGTGGTCTCCGGCGATGCGCAGCAGCACCTGGTGGAGCGCCGCTTCACCGAATACGTCACCGATTATTTCGACAAGGCGCTGGGCCACGAAGCCCTGGCGACCTTCATCCGCGGCTACGTGCAGCCGGAGCCGATCGTCGGCGCGACCGTGTTGTACATCGAAGACAGCCGCGTGGTGGCCGAGGCGACCAAGCGCATGCTCGAGCGCCAGAGTCTGAAAGTCATCCACGTGCTCACCGCCGAAGACGCCTTCGCGCTGCTCACCGCCGAATCGCTGGGCCGCACCGAGCGCCGCATCGACGTGGTGCTGACCGATGTGACCCTGAAAGGCGAGCTCAACGGCCGCGATGTGGTCGAGCGCATCCGTATCGATTTCGCCTACGGCAAGCGCCGCCTGCCGGTGCTGGTGATGACCGGCGACACCAACCCGCGCAACCAGTCCGAGCTGCTGCGTGCAGGCGCCAACGATCTGGTGCAAAAGCCGATCGAAGAGCGGCTGCTGGTGACCAAGGTGTTGTTCCAGCTGCGCCTGGCACGTCTCGAGGATCAGGCTGTCACGCTATGACTGAAGTGATAGAAGCGACCGAAGTGGAAGCGCGTATCCAGCTGGAACCGTCGTGGAAGGCGCGCGTGGGCGATTGGTTGCTGCGCCCGGAGATGCAGGAACTGTCCGCATTTTTGCGGCAGCGCAAGGCGGCCGGTGCACGGGTGTTTCCGCCGGGCCCGCAGATCTTTGCCGCCTTCGACGCCACCCCGTTCGAGCAGGTCAAGGTGGTGATCCTCGGCCAGGACCCGTATCACGGCGAAGGCCAGGCGCACGGGCTGTGCTTTTCGGTGTTGCCCGGCGTGCCGGTGCCGCCGTCGCTGCTCAACATCTACAAAGAGATCCAGGACGACCTGGGCATCGCGCGGCCGGACCACGGCTATCTGATGCCGTGGGCGCGCCAGGGCGTGCTGCTGCTCAATGCGGTGCTGACGGTGGAGCAGGGGCGTGCCGGCGCGCACCAGAACAAGGGCTGGGAAGGTTTCACCGATCACGTCGTGGAAACGCTCAATCGCGAGCGCGAAGGCCTGGTGTTCCTGCTCTGGGGCAGCTACGCGCAGTCCAAGGGCAAGGTCATCGACCAGGCGCGCCACCGTGTGTTCAAGGCCCCGCATCCCTCGCCGTTGTCGGCGCACCGCGGCTTTCTGGGCTGCCAGCACTTCTCCAAGACCAACGACCATCTGCAGCGCCGCGGGCTCGGCCCGATCGACTGGTCGCTGCCGCCGCGTAACGCGCTGGACACCACGCCCGCCAGTGGCTGAACGGTCGGAGCGGCAGGTCATTTCGCATTGGTTTTGTCACGGTCTGCGCGCGATGGCGGTGATACCGTGAGCCTCAATTCGGGAAGCGGGTCGCTGGAACGCCGGTGACTTCAAAAGCCCGAACGTCCTATAAATGGAACGCTGGGAACTCTTACTGTACCCAGCAGTCCAATAGTTCGACTGCTAAGATGGTGCCTATGAACCAGACTACCTCGACTGCCCTCGTGGCAAACAATCTCCCGATTCCCAGTGCGCTCGGTTCGCTGGACGCCTACATCGGTGCCGTGCACCAGATCCCGGTGCTGTCGGTCGATGAGGAACAGAATCTTGCCCGCCGCTTCCGCGATGAGCTGGATCTGGACGCCGCGCGCGAACTGGTCCATTCCCACCTGCGCTTCGTGGTTCACGTGGCTCGCGGCTACAACGGCTACGGCCTGCCGCTGGGCGATCTGATCCAGGAAGGCAATATCGGCCTGATGAAGGCGGTCAAGCGCTTCGACCCTGAAATGGGCGTGCGCCTGGTCAGCTTCGCAGTGCACTGGATCCGTGCCGAGATGCACGAGTTCATTTTGAAGAACTGGCGCATCGTCAAGGTCGCCACGACCAAGGCGCAGCGCAAGCTGTTCTTCAACCTGCGCAAGTCCAAGACCCGCCTGGGCTGGCTCAATGCCTCCGAAGTGACTGCGGTTGCCAAGGATCTGAATGTCTCCGAGCGCGAAGTGATGGAGATGGAATCGCGTCTGTCCGGTCGCGATATCGGCTTCGACGCCTCTTCCGACGAAGACGACGATCACGGCCCGCCGTCGCCGGTGAGCTACCTGGTGGCCAACGAAGAAGATCCGTCGCAGGCCTACGAGCGTCACGACAGCGAAGACAACCAGACGCAGCTGTTGCGCGAAGGCTTGTCGGGTCTGGACACGCGCTCGCGCGATATCGTCAAGCGTCGCTGGCTGGATTCCGATTCCAAAGTGACCTTGCAGGAACTGGCGGACGAATACGGCGTGTCGGCCGAGCGGATTCGCCAGATCGAGGCGAATGCGCTGAAGAAGATGAAGGCACTGTTCGTCGCCTGATCCTAGATCGTGCGATCAATGTTGTTGAAACGGCCCGGTAATCCGGGCCGTTTGCATGTCTAGCGCTGTGCGCTGCGTGCGCGAAAGGCGGGTCGGCAGCGCCGCTACTCCGGCAAGCGTGCCACCGGCAGATGCCATCCATAGCGGATGGCCATGAAGCGCAAGCCGAAACACACGCCCGCACCCGTCGCCAGCGACCAGGCTTGCGGTAGGTCGAGCACATGCCCGATGGCAACCAGGCCGCCGCCTGCGAGTGCGGCGACCGCATATAGCTCGGCTTGCAAGACCACCGGCGTGCGCGCCACCAGCAGATCGCGCGCGATGCCGCCGCCGATGCCGCTGAGCATGCCGAGCAGGGTCGCGCTGAGCGGACTGAGCTGATAGTCCAGCGCCTTGCTGGTGCCGTAGACCGCAAACAACGCCAGCCCGGCTGCATCGAACAGTTGCACCGGGTTGCGCAGCCGTTCCACCGCAGCATGCCAACGGAAACCGGCCACCCCGGCCAGGCAGGCGATGAGCAGATACTGCGGATGCACCAACGCGGCCGGCGGAGTGGCGCCGATCAGCACATCGCGCACGATGCCGCCTGACACCGCCGCCGCACACGACAGCACCAGCACGCCGAACAGATCCAGGCGATTGCGCACCGCCACGGTCGCGCCGCTGAGGGCGAACACGAAAGTGCCGAGCAGATCCAGCAGGAACAGGAGAGTGGTCACAGCACTGCAGTTGCAACGGGCGGCACAGCATCGCGCACCGCCCGTCGCGCTGTCATCCGTCCTTGCTGTTTGGCGGCGGGTCGTCGGTTGCGCCGCCGAAGATGATGCGTGCGGCGCGCTGGTAGCTCCAGTACGCCATCGCCCAGTTCACCAACACCACAAACCGGTTGCGGAAGCCGATCAGGAAGTACACGTGCGCGGCCAGCCAGAACCACCAGGCCACGATGCCGGACAGCTTGAGCTTGCCCACATGCACGATGGCGGCCATGCGGCCGATGGTGGCCAGGTTGCCGAAGTCCTGATAACGGAAGGCCGGCGCCGTCTGACCACGCTGGCGGGCGCGGATCGCCTTGGCGATGTGCTTGCCCATCTGCTTTGCGGCCGGCGCCACGCCGGGGACCGGGCGGCCGTCCTGCTGCAGCGAGGCCAGATCGCCACCGACGAAGATCTCCGGGTGGCCGGGCACGCTCAGGTCCGGCTCCACCAGCACGCGTCCGGCGCGATCCAGCGGCACGCCCAGGGTGCGCGCCAGCGGCGAGGCGGCCACGCCGGCCGCCCAGACCACGGTACGCGCCGGTACGAAGGTGTCGCCGAGTTGATAGCCGAGCGCGTCGATATGCGTGACCGGTGTGCCGGTGTGTACCTCCACGCCCAGGCGCTCCAACTGCTTGCGCGCCTTGTCGGTGAGATCTTCCGGGAACGAGGGCAGCACGCGCGGGCCGGCTTCGACCAGACGCACGCGCGCCTGCTGCGGATCGATATGGCGGAACTCGTCCTTTAGCGTGTGGCGTGCGATTTCGGCCAGCGTGCCGGCTAGTTCAACGCCGGTGGGGCCACCACCGACCACCGCAAAGCTGAGCCAGGCCGCGCGCGCGGCGGGGTCGGATTCTGCTTCGGCGCGTTCGAAGGCCAGCAGCAATTTGCGTCGCAGCACCAAGGCGTCGTACAGCGTTTTCAGGCCGGGCGCATGCTCGGCCCACTGATCGTTGCCGAAGTAGGCATGGGTGGCGCCGGTGGCCAGCAGCAGCATGTCGTAGCCGAGCGTGTTGCCATCGGCAAGCACCACTTCGCGGCGGGCCGGCGCGATTTCGGCAACATCGCCGAGCAACACTTCCACATTGCGTTGTTCGCGCAGGATGTGGCGCAGCGGCGCGGCGATATCCGGTGCCGACAGGCCGGCGGTGGCGACCTGATACAGCAGCGGCTGGAACAGATGATGGTTCTGGCGGTCGATCAAGGTGATGCGGATGCCGGGATCGTCGAGCGCGCGGGTCGCCCATAAGCCGGCAAAACCGCCACCAACCACGACCAGATGCAGCGGAGCTTGGGAGGGGGAAGAAGTCATCGTCAGGTCCGATGGAATGCGACGCGGGCTCATCAGCATGCCGCATCGGCCATGAACATGACGCCTGAATGCGGCCCGCCTGCGGCATCATGTCGCATTCTCCCCATCCGGTCACCGCATGTCGTCGTTGCCACCGCCCCTGCCGCCGTTGTCATCATCATCGCCGTCCGCGTCGCCTGCCGCCACCGCATCGGCAACGCCCTCGCCACCCGTCAAAAAAAAGCTCGGCGGTGTCGCGCTCGGCCTGATCGGCGTGCTGGGGTGTCTGACGCTGTTCGGCATGCTGGTGATCGGCGCGCTGATCTGGTTGATCGCCACCGGCTGGTCGTTGTTCGCCGATCAGGCGCGCACCGCGCTGCAGGACGATGCGGTGGTGCAGGAACATATCGGCCAGATCCACGCGATGCGGGTGGATCTGTATCGCACCGGTCTTGCGCCGGGCGGCGATGACTTTGTCTTCAATGTGGAAGGCGATCGCGGCGTGGGACGGGTGCATGCCACCTGGGTCAGTGCCGGCGCCGACAGCGAGACGCTGACCGACGGAACGCTCACCATGCGCGACGGCAGCGAATATGCGTTGCCGGGCGCAGATGCTGAAACTACCGAGGCCGAGACCGAGACCGACTCCGCCGACGCTTTCGAGGAATGAGCATGATCGACAACCCCGACAAACGCATCGCCTTGCTGATCGACGCCGACAACGCGCCCGCCGGTAAGATCGATGTGGTGCTGGCCGAAGTGGCGCGCTACGGCGTGGCCAATGTGCGCCGCGCCTACGGCAACTGGAAGAGCCCGCACCTGAAAGGTTGGGAGGCGGCGTTGCACGATTATGCGATCCGGCCGATCCAGCAATTCGCCTACAGCTCGGGCAAGAACGCCTCGGACATGGCGATGGTGATCGATGCGATGGACTTGTTATACGCGCGCAATCTGGATGGCTTTGCGATCGTGTCCAGCGATGCGGATTTCACTCCGCTGGTGATGCGTCTGCTCACCGACGGCATGAAGGTGTACGGCTTCGGCGAGAAGAAAACCCCGGCGCCGTTCGTCAATGCCTGCTCCAAGTTCACCTACGTCGAAGCGCTGGGCGAACAAGCCGCAGCAGCCAGCGACACCGCGGCCGGGCGCAAGGATGCCACGGCATTGCGGAGCGATACGCGTCTGGTGCAGATGCTGCGCAATGCGATCGACAGCGCCCGCGAAGACGATGGCTGGGCGCTGCTGAGTGCGGTGGGCAAGCAGGTGGCCAATCAGGCCTCGTTCGATCCGCGCAACTATGGCTATCGCAAGCTCAGCGATCTGGTGCGCGCGATTGGCTTGTTCGAGATCAAGCAGGACGAGCAGGCGTTGTGGCTGCGCGATGCGCCCAAGGGCGGGCGGGCGAAAGCTGCGCAGTCCGCTGCGGCTGGATCAGCGCAAGCCTCGGCCGCGAAGCCTGCGGCGCGCGCGGCATCCAAGCCGGCGGCAGGGAAATGACGATGGCGCACGCTGCGACGCAGCCCACTGCACCGACGCCGATCACGCTGTGGGGACGCCGCAATTCCAGCAACGTGCGCAAGGTGCTGTGGTGCGCCGAAGAAGCGGGGGTGCCATATACCTCGATCGAAGTAGGCGGTGCCTTCGGCGGTAACGATACGCCCGCATATCGCGCATTGAATCCGAACAGGGTGGTGCCGACGCTGCAGGATGGCCAGTTGGTGCTGTGGGAATCCAACGCGATCGTGCGCTATCTGGCCGCGCAATACGCGCCGGCCCTGTATCCGCAATCGCCGGCCGAACGCGCGCTGGGCGATCGTTGGATGGACTGGACCACCTCGACGTTTGCAGGCGTGTTCCGCGATCTGTTCTGGGGCGTGCTGCGCACCCCCGAGGCCGAACGGGATCACGCACGTATCGCCACCGCTTTGATGCGCTCGGGCGAACTGCTTGCGCGCGCCGATGCGGCATTGGCGCAGCAGCCGTTTCTGTCCGGCGCGCAGTTCGCAATGGGGGATATTCCGCTCGGCAGCTTTATCTACGCGTGGTTCGAAATGCCGATCGACCGACCCGAGTTGCCGCATCTGCACGCGTGGTATCAGCGCTTGTGCGCGCGGCCTGCGTACCAGCGTGGAGTGATGACGGCGCTGACGTGAGCTGCGAGTCTCAGCTGCAAAGGAGTGGGCCACATACACCGTGCGGCCTGCCGGCTCGCGTTTTTGCAGGAGCGCACTCGTGCGCGAGGGCATCGCCGGTAACGCCGCATCGCGCTCGGGCGCGCTCCTACAAAACCTGAGTACACCGCGTGACCTGCCGACTTCGTGTTGTATGTAGGAGCGCACTCGTGCGCGAGGGCATTACCGGTAACGCCGCATCGCGCGCAAGCGCGCTCCTACGAAACGTGAGTCGGTCGGCAGCAAGCCGTGTTCGATACGCACTGGCTTAATACAGATCGATCGGGTCCACATCCAGCGACCAGCGCACGCGGCGCGCCTGCGGCAATGCGTAGATGGCCGGCAGCTGCGCATCGAGCAAACGATGCAAGGCCGAGCGCTGTTGCGCAGACAACAGTAACTGCGTGCGCTGAAAACCGGCGCGGCGTGGCATCGGTGCCGGCATCGGGCCGTAGCATTCCACTGCGGCAAACGCGGGCGATTCGGCGGTCGTGTCCGACGTGGTCAAGCCACGCACCGCCATCAGGAATTGATTGGCGGCCGCCACATCCTTGGCTTCGGCGCGGAACAGCGCCAGATGCGCAAAAGGTGGAAATCCCGCTGCCTCGCGCTGCTGCAGTTCGGCATCGGCGAAGGCGTGGTAACCGCCGTTGACCAGGGTCTGCAGTAGCGGGTGTTCGGGGTGATGGGTCTGCAGCCAGACCTCGCCGGGGCGGTCGGCACGCCCGGCGCGTCCTGCCACCTGGATCAGCTGCTGGGAGAGTTTCTCGGCGGCGCGGAAGTCGGCCGAGAACAGGCCTTCGTCGATGCCGACCACCACCACCATGGTCAGCCGTGGCAGGTCGTGGCCCTTGGCCAGAATCTGGGTGCCGACCAGGATGCCGGCTTCGGTACCGAGCCGGGCGAGCTGGGTTTCCAGCGCATCGCGGCGCTGGGTGGTGCTGCGGTCGATGCGCACCACCGGAAAGTCGGGAAACGCCTCGGTCAGGCGTTCTTCCAGCCGCTCGGTGCCGATGCCCTGCGGTTGCAACGCCAGACTGCCGCAAGCCGGACAGGCCAGCGGTGCGGGCTGGCGCGCCCCGCAGTGATGGCATTGCAGGCGCCGGCCGCCGGCATGCACGGTCATCGGGGTCTGGTGCAGCGGTGTGCTGCAGCGTTGGCACGCGGCGGTCCAGCCGCAGTCGTGGCACAGCAGCACCGGCGCATAGCCGCGGCGGTTCTTGAACACCAGCACCTGCTCGCCACGCGCCAGGGTGGCGCCGATGCCGGCCAGCACCTCCGGCGACAGGCCGTCCTTGAGCGGGCGCTTGCGCACGTCGAGCACGCGCACGCGCGGTGGACGCGCCTCGCCGGCCCGACGTGACAGGCGCAGATGCTGGTAGCGGCCGGAATAGGCGTTGTGCAGGCTTTCCAGCGAGGGTGTGGCGCTGCCCAGAATCACCGGCACATCCAGCGCCTTGCCGCGCACCAGCGCGAAGTCGCGCGCGTGATAGCGGATGCCGTCCTGCTGCTTGTAACTGCCGTCGTGTTCCTCATCGACCACGATCAGGCCGGCCTTGGGCAGCGGAATGAAGATCGCCGAGCGGGTGCCGACGATCAGCTTGGCCTCGCCACGCCAGGCCGCAGCCCAGACGCGTGCGCGTTCGCCATCGGACAGGCCCGAGTGCAGCGCATGCACCGGCACGCCCAGGCGGGCGCGGAAGCGGCCCAGGGTCTGCGGGGTCAGGCCGATTTCCGGCACCAGCACCAGCGCCTGGCGGCCGGCGGCCAGGCAGTCGGCGATCGCCTGCAGGTAGACCTCGGTCTTGCCGCTGCCGGTGACGCCATCGAGCAGATAGGTGGCAAAGCCGGTGTGCGCGCGGACGGCGGCGGCGGCGGCCTGTTGCTCGTCGTTGAGCTGCGGGCCAGTGCCGGGGCGCGCCGGGATGGCGTCGGCGAGCACCGCCACGCGCTCGGCGTAGCCGCGTTTGGCCAGGCTGCGCGCGGCCTCGCGCCACTGCGGCAGCAATGGGTCCAATTGTTCTTCGCCTACCGCGCCGGCGAGCAGCAGGGCTGCGAGCAAGGCTGGGCGGCTGCCTGTGCGCAGGCCGGCGGCGCCGGTGCGCCCGGTCTCGGTCAGTTGCCAGGCCCAGGCGTGGGTGTCGGCCAGCGGTTCGCCGCGCCGCAATGGGCCGGGCAGGGCGCTGGCCTGGGCTTCGCCAAGCGGGGCGTGGGTATAGCGCGCCAGCCAGTGCAGCGAGCGGGCCAGCTCGTCGACCAGCAGCGGGGCCTCGTCGCACCAGGCCAGGGCGGGGCGTAGCCCCTCGGCCGAGGCCAGCTGCCCGATCTCCACCACCACCCCCACCAGTTCGCGCGGCCCGAACGGCACCCGCACCCGGCAGCCGACCCGCGCCGGATCGGTGAGCGGGGCATCGGCCGGGGGCAGATAGTCGAATGTGTGGGGCAGCGGCACCGGCAAGGCGACGCGCAGGGTGGCGACGGTCGAAGACATCCGGTCAGTCTACCGACCCTGTCCAGAGGCCGGCAGTCGGGTAGCAGATCGCCCCAAATCGGCACCTCGGCTTACGGCGCGTTTCTGTGACGCAAGTGATAAATACGACGTAAACCTATGTGAGGGTTAAGGAAACCGGTTTATCCACACTGCCTGTGGATAAACCTGTGAATTAGTCTCGTGCTCCACGCGGTGAAGGCGGATTCACTAGCCTCTGCAACCTCTTGGACATTTTTTAGCCACCACGCATAAGTCATTCCATATCAATCACTTAGGCGTGAAACATGATTGCAACAAAGAAAAACCAACAGTTGACAGACGCCTGCGTATCGGTATGTCTGCCGCTGTGCACAACCCGCACGGGTGGCGGTCGCGGCCGGGGTGAGGGCGGAGCAAGGCCGTCTCGATCTGTCAAGCCATCGGCGGGGGCCAGTTGCGTCGGTATCATGCCGGCCGATGCTGGAGTTCTCATGACCGTAGTCCCCGACGCCCCTGTCACCCCCGCCGCGCTGTCAGCCTTCCTGCGCGGTGTCGAACGCCGGGGTCTGGTGCTCGCGCAATTGCAATGCGGCGATGTGGCGGCGGCCGAGCGGGCCCTGGCGGCGGCGTTACGTGCCTTCAGCAGCCAAGCGGCAGGACGCCCGATGGCCGGCTGGCCGATGCGCTTCTGGAGCCTGTTGGCGACCGCCCCGCCACTACGGCGCGAGCCCATGCCGGGCACCTGGCTGCCGCCGTTCACCGCGCTGGGGCGGATGCAGACCGCCGACCGGCTGGCGCTGCTGCTGCGCATCGTGGCCGGGCTGGAAGAAGACGTTGCCAGCGAAGTGCAGGGCATCGATGTGGCGGCGTATCGCCAGTCGCTGGCCCGCGCCTGCCCGCGCGATGCGGCCGGCAATCCGGACGCGCAGGCCTGGCGGGTCTTGGCCGAGGCGGCGCAGCAGGAGTTGCGCGATCTCACCCCGGCCCAGGTGACCCGTCTTGGGCAGCTGCGCGAGTCGGCCCTGGCCGGGATGCCGCTGCAGCCTGCCGCGTCCGCGCCATTGGTCGCCGCTACCGAGCCGCAACCGCGTCGTCCAGCCGCGCCGCGTGCGCGCGCTGCCCGCCAGTGGCATTGGCCGCGCATCTCGCGCCGCCACGCCGGCGCTGCGTTGGCTGTGCTGGCGTTGGCGCTGCTGCTCGCGGTGCTGGGCTGGTGGTGGACCCATCGCCGGCCCGCGCTGCCGCCCGAGCCGGTCTCGCAGGCGCCAGCTGGCGTACTGCATGTCACCGACGCTGCGCCGGTACTGGTGGAAGAACTTCCCTCCACTGATCTGCCGGACGCCGTGGCAACCCCCGGCATGGACCCACGCGACCAGGCGATGCTGGCCGACCCGGATCTGGAACTGGCGCGCTCGGCGGATTTCTACGCCTGGTATGCGGCCGGCCACCCGGTGCCGGCCGACGAATCCGGCGCGCACGCTACCGCTGCCGACCAGCCTGCCGCTCCGATGGAGACCGTCGATGACGACAATTAAGTGGTGCGGCCTGCTGTTGTGCACCGTGGCCGGCATGGCCGGTGCGCAAACCCTGCCGGCGCCGTTGGAAGAAGGCAGCGTTGCCGCGCCGTCCAGTACCCCGACGCCCGCAGTCCCGGCGCCTGTGACGCCGACCTCCACACCCCCGAGCGCCGCACAGCAACGCGCGCGCTGGGACGCATTGACGCCCGCCCAACAGGCCGAGCTGCGCGCCCGCTATGCCGCGTGGAAAGGGCTCACCGCCACCGACCGGGTGGTGCTGCGGCAGGCACGCGAGCGTCTGCACGCCTTGCCCGAAGACCAGCAGCGCGCATTGCGCACGCAGTTCACCGTGATGGATCGCCTGCATCGCGACGGCTGGCGGCTGGGCTCGCAGCTGGGCGCGTTCTATTCCCCGTTGCAGCCGTTGATCGGTTACGTGCCGCCGGCGCAGCGCGAGGCGGTGTTGAGCGTGCTGCGCAGCCTGGATGCCGGGCAGCTGGAGCAGTTGGCGCTGCTGGCACAACGCACCCCGCCGCAGGACCGCGATGCCTTGCGCGATGCCTTGCTGGCCGAAGCGCCCGCAACACGGAATGCGTGGTTGAAGCGGCAGCTGGCACGGTAACTGGTCACCGCTAACGGCAAGGCATCACCGTCGAAAGATCGGCATCGAAAGAAGGCGCTGCCGCAGCTTTGCGCGCGTGCTCTATCGATGGGCAGCGATCAACGCGAGACGTCCAGGCCGCAATGTCGAAGCGTCTTCTTCAACGCGCAAGACTCAAAGACGCGCCAGACTCGCCACCATCACCAACGCGGCGGCAATCGTTACGACAAAGAAATACACTCCGCTCAAACCAATGTATTTGAGCCCGGTGATCAGCCACGACTGCGCGTACACGCGTCGCTGCATCCACAGCAGGTAGATCGGCATCCACACCGTCAGCACGACCTGCGCCAGCCCGATGCTCCAGGCGATCGGGCTGGCGACCTGCGCCACCGCATCGCTGAGCAACGACAACAACAGCAGGGTCAGCAAGTTCAGGCACAAGAATGCGTGGCTATACAACGCCACCACCAGGTGCTCCAGATACACCTGCCCGCTGCGTAGATAGAACACCCGCAGCAGCAAGGCGAACAGCGGCACCAGCACCAGCAATGCCGATGGCACCGCGGCGAAGAAGGCGTTGTAGAGCAGCTGCGGATTGCTGCGCAAACGCGGCAGGTTGTCGCGGATATGGCTGAGCTGCCCGTTGAGCCAGCGGTTGGCGAACTGCGGCAGCACCGGGTAATGCAGCGGATTGCTCACCGGGTGCCAGGGTTTGCCCATGACCGAAAAAAAAGTGTCCTCGTCGGCCGCACCCACAACCGGCACTGCGCTGGCCGGACGCGCATCGGCTTGCAGTTGCGTCAGGCGCCGTTGTGCCTGTGCTTGCGTACGCGCAATGCCTGCGTCCACGCTGTCGCGCGCGATGCCTGTCGGCACCACCTTGCGCGTCTGCGTCAGCGTGTCGACCAATTGCTTGCGCACCGCTTCCACCTGCGCCGGCGTGCGCGCATGTGCAAAATCCTTGGGCACGCCGGTCTGCGTGCTGCCGGCCGTGGCGACATCGTCGCGGTCGTCGGATGCATGCACGGCCAGGCGTGCGATGAAAAAGGTCAGCAGGCTCAACACCAGAAACAGCCGCATCGGCGCCACATAGCGCACGCGCTGGCCGCTCAAAAAGCGCAGCGCCACCCGTCCGGGCACCAGCAGATCGCGCAAGGTGCGAAAGATCCGCCCATCCAGATGCCAGAACGACTCGAACACCTCTTCCACCGCATGCGCGAAGCTGCGCACCGGGTTGTGCGCGCTTTGTCCGCAGCTGTGGCAGAACGCGCCTTGTAGCGCAGCCGAACAGTTCTCGCATGCCGAAGGGTGGACCGCAGTGGGGTGCATGGCATGGGCTGATTGGAAAGTCCGGGTAAGATAGCCGGCCCACGCGACCCGGTGCCAGCGCCTCCCGGCACGGCCGTAGTCCGCGCAGCGATCGGTTTGTCATGTCTGTTTCTCCTGCACCCACGTCCGCGACGCCAGGCTTCGCTGCGGAAGTGCGCACCACCGGGCTGCTTGCGCTGCCGCTGGTGCTCGGCCACGTCTCCACCGGCCTGATCGGTTTTGTCGACAACGTCATCGCCGGCCACCACGGCACCGCGACGTTGGCGGCGGTCACTATCGGCACTTCGTTGTTGTGGCTGCCGATGCTGGTGCCGATCGGCACGCTGATCTCGTTGACCGCCTCGGTGTCGCAACTGGTCGGTGCCGGCCGGCAGCGCGAAATCGGCCCGTTGTTCCGCCAGGCGTTGTGGTTGTCGCTCGGCCTGGGCGCGGTGATGTTCGCCTTCCTGAGCGCGGTGCCGCCGCTGCTGCCCACCTTCGGGATTGCGCCGGACATCGTGCCGGGCGCGACCGACTTCCTGCATGCGGTGCGCTGGGGCGGGCCGGCGCTGACGTTCTACTTCTGCATGCGCTATCTCAGCGAAGGCATGCACTGGACGCTGCCGACCATGGTGCTGGGCTTCGGTGGCTTGCTGGTGCTGGCGCCGCTGGGCTATGCGCTGACCTACGGCAAGTTCGGTGTTGCCGAGCACGGTGCGCAAGGCCTGGGCATGGCCTCGGCAATCACCATGTGGGTGCAGGCACTCGCGTTTGCGCTGTATCTGTGGCGCTCGCGCCGCTTCGCGCATCTGGAATTGTTCAATCATCTCGAAGGGCCGCGCTGGCGCGCCATCGGCGATCTGCTGCGCACTGGCCTGCCGATCGGCATCACCGTGTTGATGGAGGGCGGCCTGTTTATCGTCACCGCCTTGTTGATCGGCCGGCTCGGCTCCACCGAAGCGGCCGCGCACCAGATCGCGATCAACGTCGCGCAGCTGTGTTTCATGATCCCGATGGGCGTGGCCGAGGCCACCACGGTGCGGGTGGGGCATGCGGTGGGGCGCGGCGATCCGCTCGGCATGCGGCGTGCGGCCTGGGCCGGCTACGCCATCGTGCTGGGCACCCAGGCGTTGTCGGCCAGCGTGTTGTTGCTGGGCCACGACGCCATCGTCAGCGTCTATACCGATGATGTGGCGGTGGCGGCGCTGGCCTCGGTGCTGCTGCTGTATGCGGCCACGTTCCAGTTTCCCGACGGCATCCAGGTACTTTCGAGCGGGGCGTTGCGCGGGCTCAAGGACACCCGCGTGCCGATGTTCCTGGCGATGTTTTCGTATTGGGGTGTGGGCATGCCGATCGGCGCCGGGCTCGGCCTGGGCCTTGGCTGGGGACCGCAAGGCATGTGGATCGGGCTGATCCTTGGCCTGACCGTGGCGTCGATCCTGATGGGGCTGCGCTTCCGGCAAACCAGCCGGCGGCTGACTGCCGACGCGCCCCCCTGACTTTCAGCGCATGCCGCGCGTGCTGCGCAGCCGGTATGCTGGGCAGCACTACTTGCATGCAGCGTCTTTTCGACGGAGTTTTCCATGAACCACCCCGTGCGTCGCAATCCCATCGCCAGCTTCTTCGTCGGCCTGTGGGATGTGATGAATTTCACCCGGCGCCTGATCTTCAACCTGGTGTTTTTCGGTTTCCTGTTCCTGATGCTGCTGCTGTTTGTGGTGGCGATCGCGCGTGGCGACGGCACCAAGCCGCTGGCCGAGCGCACCACGCTGGTGATCAATCCCGAAGGCACCCTGGTCGAGCAGTTCAGCGCCGACCCGGTGAGCCGTTCGCTGGCCAAGGCAGTCGGCGACAAGAGCGCCGAAGAGGTGCAGCTGCGTGACCTGGTGCGGGTGATCGAGGCCGCCGGCAAGGATCGCAAGATCGAACGGGTGCTGTTGAACCTGGACAAGTTTCAGCCCTCCGGTTTCGCTTCGCAGCGCGAAGTCGCCGCGGCGTTGCAGAAGCTGCGCGCCTCCGGCAAGCAGATCGTGGCTTTCAGCGAGAGCATGAGCCAGGGCCAGTACCTGCTGGCCGCGCAGGCCAACGAGCTCTATCTCGACCCGATGGGCAGCGTGCTGCTGGAAGGCCTTGGCCGCTATCGCCAGTATTTCCGCGAAGGCCTGCAGGACAAGCTGGGCGTGGACGTGCATCTGTTCCGCGTGGGCGAATACAAATCCGCCGCCGAGCCGTACATCCTCGACGCGGCCTCGGCCGACGCCAAGGAAGCCGATCTGTTCTGGATGAACGACGTGTGGCAGCGCTACCTGGCTGACGTCGGTACCGCACGCAAGCTCACCCCGGCGCAGCTGACCGCCGGCATCGACACGCTGCCCGAAGGCGTGACCGCCGCCGGTGGCGACCTGGCCAAGTTCGCGTTGCAGCAAAAGCTGGTCGATGGGCTCAAGACCCGCGAAGAAGTCGATGCCTTGCTGACCAAGCGCGGCGTGGCCGACAGCGATGCCGACGCCGGCTTCCGCAACATCGACTTCGCCAGCTATCTCACGCAGTTGCAGGCGCGGCGTTCGATGGACAGCCGCCCGCAGGTGGCCGTGGTGGTGGCCGCTGGCGAGATCAGCGGTGGCGAGCAGCCGGCCGGCCGCATCGGTGGCGAATCGACCGCCGCGTTGCTGCGTCAGGCGCGCGACGATGAAGAGGTCAAGGCGGTGGTGCTGCGCGTGGATTCGCCCGGCGGCGAAGTGTTCGCCTCCGAGCAGATCCGTCGCGAAGTGGTCGCGCTCAAGCAGGCCGGCAAGCCGGTGGTGGTCTCAATGGGCGACCTGGCGGCCTCCGGCGGTTACTGGATCAGCATGAATGCCGATCGCATCTATGCCGACCCGTCGACCATCAGCGGCTCGATCGGCATCTTCGGCATGGTGCCGAATCTGACCCGTGCGCTGGACAAGATCGGCGTGCATACCGATGGCGTCGGCACTACGCGCTTTGCCGGTGCCTTCGACATCACCCGTCCGTTGGACCCGGCCGCCGGCCAGGTCATCCAGGCGGTGATCAACAAGGGTTATGCCGACTTCACCGGCAAGGTGGCGCAGGCGCGTCACCAGTCGGTGGACGCCATCGACAAGGTCGCCCGTGGTCGCGTGTGGAGCGGGGCGCAGGCCAAGCAGCACGGCCTGGTGGATGCGTTTGGCGGCATGTCCGAAGCGGTGGCCGATGCGGCCGATCGGGCAAAGCTGAGCAAGGGCAAGTTCCGCGTGCGCTATGTGGAGAAGCCGGCCACACCGTTCTCGCAGTTCATGAGCGGCTTTGCCGGCAGCCGCATGGGTGCCTGGATGCTGGGCGATTCGGCCATGGCGCGCGCCATGCTGGCGCGCTCGCTGCCGGAAGTGGATACCCAACTGCGCTTTGTCGAAGACGCCGTGCACGACAGCAAGGCCGGTGGTACGCCGGTCAAGTCACTGGCGTATTGCTTCTGCGGGTTCTGACGCGGCACGTCTTCAATGTGATGCATCGACAACGCCGGCCTTGCGCCGGCGTTGTCGTTTCTGCGCTCAGGCGATGCAGTGATGCGCGCGCGCCAACGACGTAAAACACGTCAGAACGCACGGCGCAACGATCAACGGGAATCAGCCATCGGTCGAGCGAACTTACGCGTGTCTGCCGAGCGCGCAGATGCAGTGATCGCCTTGCGCTCCATCGGATGCGCACGCGTAGTCGCTGCTTCGACACAAACGCGCATGCTTCAGACCGCCGGCTTCGGTTACTGCGTGGCCGCGTCGATCGCCTTGCGTTGATCGTCCGCGGCCTGATCGGTGGCCGCCTGCACCGCGTGCGCCTTGTTCAGCGGTTCCTGGATGTGGTCGCGCAAGGCGGTGGCCTGCGGCTCGGGCTTTTGATCGGTGGGCGCAGGTTGTGGTCGCTGACAGGCGCCAAGCAACAACGCCAGGCTGGTCGCAAGAATCCAATGCAGTTTCATCGTCGTGACCTCGCTCGGGGTGGCGGTATCCTAACGCTCGGGCCATCCGCGCGCGTCAACTGCGCCGCAGCGGCCGTTTCCTGCGTCTTGAAAGAGGATCACCCACGTGACAACCCATCGTTGGCGGCTGGACGGACAGACTGCGCTCATCACCGGCGCCAGCGCCGGCATTGGTTTGGCCATCGCGCGCGAACTGCTCGGCTTCGGCGCGGATCTGCTGATGGTGGCGCGCGATGCCGATGCCTTGGCGCAGGCGCGCGACGAGCTCGCCGAAGAATTTCCCGAGCGCGAATTGCATGGGCTGGCCGCGGATGTGTCCGACGACGAAGAACGTCGCGCCATTCTGGATTGGGTGGAAGACCACGCCGATGGCCTGCATCTGTTGATCAACAACGCCGGCGGCAACCTCACCCGCGCGGCGATCGACTACACCGAAGACGAGTGGCGCGGCATCTTCGAAACCAATGTGTTCGCCGCCTTCGAATTGTCGCGTTATGCGCATCCGTTGCTGACTCGCCACGCAGCTTCGGCGATCGTCAACGTCGGCAGCGTCTCGGGGATTACCCATGTGCGTAGCGGCGCGCCGTATGGCATGACCAAGGCCGCGCTGCAGCAGATGACGCGCAATCTGGCGGTGGAATGGGCCGAGGACGGCATCCGCGTCAACGCGGTGGCGCCGTGGTACATCCGCACGCGTCGCACCTCCGGACCGTTGTCGGATCCGGATTACTACGAGCAGGTGATCGAACGCACCCCGATGCGCCGCATCGGCGAACCGGAAGAAGTCGCTGCCGCCGTCGGTTTTCTGTGTCTGCCGGCAGCCAGTTACATCACTGGCGAATGCATCGCGGTGGATGGCGGATTCTTGCGGTACGGGTTTTAACCCGCCTGCGCGCGAGTCAGGGGGCCGCGAGGTTGCTCGCTTGCGCTGCTGGTCGGTGCACCGCACATGCCATCTGGTGATCGCTGTAGGTTGCCAGTGGCTTTAAGACATGGGTCCAGCAAACGCAGCGCCGTCGAACTGACTGACCTGCGCTGGACCGCTGGTTGCAGCATCAAGGCGTGGCGGACGGATTCGCGCAGCGGCTTTCGTCCAGCACCCGGCGCATTTGATCGAAGCGCTGTTTGCGTTCGGCCGATTGCGCCTCGTCGGAGAAGCGCCAGGTCGCCTCGGCCTGCTCGGCGCGTTTGCGCCAGGCCTCGCACAGACTCTGATCGGGAACAGGCGCGCAGCGATCGGTGACCACCTCGCAGGCGCTGCCGCCACCCGTCGCCGGCCCGCCCGCCAGGTTGGTGGTCTGCATCGGCAGGCAGCGCGTGGCCGGTTCGCGTTCTTCGGTGAAATAGCGTCCGTTGTCGTGTGCGGTGCATTCGAACAACGGCGGCGGTGGCAGTGTGGAGGTCGAGGTCGTGGCAGGCGGCGTCGGCGCAACTGGTGCTGGTGCCGCAACCGGCGCTGCAGCGGGCGCCTCGGTTTTCGGGATGGCGCGCGGCTGCGCAGAGGGCGCTGCGCGCGCGGGCGATGCCGCGCTCGATCCGCCCGGCGCAAACGGCACGGCGGCCGGCGCAGTCATCACTTTCTTTTGCTGCTGCACGCCTTTCGGGCACGGCATGTTCTGCACCGTGAGCGCGCCGGTCGGATCGGTGCAGCGGTAGATGGTCACGTCCTGGGCGCTGGCAATCGACATCCATCCAAGCAACGGCAACAGCAACCAGCGCCTCATGCGCCGCCGCAATCGCGTTGCAGGCGTGCGTCGATGCCGCGCTGTTCGCGGCTGAGGTCTTCGCGCTCGCTCTGCAGGGCGCTGTTGTAGCGCCGGATCAGCTCCCAGCGACGATCGGCCAGCCGCGCGCAGACTTCCTGCTCCGGCAGGGCGTGGCATTCGTCGCGGATCTGCACGTTGCCGTACGGCACGATCACCGTGCCGCCGTAGCCGCCGTTGTTGTAACCGCCCTGATAGCCGCCTTGATAGTCGCCGCCGCCGAAGCTTGCACTGCCGCGGAGGCTTCCACCTCGCCCGGAGCCGCCCTGCACCGATAACGCCGGGCGCGGGCTCACCGCGATCGGCGGACGCTGGATGCCGCCGCCGTTGACCGGCCGGGCAATGCCATTGCCCACATAGGCGGGCCCCCAGGTCGGCACCCAGCGCGGATTGCCTTCCGGGCTGTCGCTTGTGTAGCGGTTGCCGTCTTCGGTGGTGCACTCGTACATCGGCTGTGGCGGCTGCACGGTGATGATGCGCACCTCGCGCGGCGGCTGCGTTGCGACGGCGGCAGGGGCGACGACGGCGCGTTCCGGTCGCGGCGGCGGATCCTGCGGGCGTTGCAGGTCCAGCACCTGCTGGCGCCCGCTGCTGCATGGCGCATCCTGCAGCGCGACGGTGCCGGTGCTGCTGACGCAACGGTAGATCCGTACGTTCGGATCGGGTTTGGTCGCGGTCCTGGCCGCCGACGCAGGCAGCGCGGTGGCCAGCAACAGAAGGGTCAGGACGGTACGCATGACCGCAGTGTGCGCGTCTGGCCGGCTGCGGCAAAGGGGGGGCGGCTGAACGGGTGTCGGACGATGTAGGTGGGCGGATCAGTGTTGCGGCAGTCGCACAGCGCTTCTTGCCTTATCGCAGGCGCCATCTGCGCTGGGTCTGCAGCAACAAGGCGTGCGAACTATCGAAGTGCGCAGGCAGGCTCCAGCGCGCGACGACCTACCGAGCTGCATCTTATTGCCGAGGCGAAGCCTCTGAAAATCCCCAGACACACAATCTGCGGCGCTAAGATCGGTGAAGGTCGAGGCCTCCATCGCTCGGCAACCGAGCTCGCAGATCTATCTCACCAATCCACTCAGTCGCGCAGGATCTGCCCGCTGCGCGCATCGCGGATCTGGGTCGGCTGCGCCAATGCGCCCACTTCGCCATCCAGCACGCCATCGATGCTGGCCAGCAGGGCCGGGTCCAGCGCCTGCCGGCTGCGTGCGGGTGGCTCACTGGCGAGGTTGGCGCTGGTGGACACCAAGGGGGCGCCCCAGGCCGCGCAGAGCGCGGCGACCAGCGGATGCGCGCTGATGCGCACCGCCAGCCCGTCATGCTCGCCAGTGACCCAGCGCGGCGCCTGCGCGGTGACCGGCAGGATCCAGGTGTGCGGGCCCGGCCAGCTGGCCAGG
This sequence comes from Xanthomonas sp. Leaf131, assembly GCF_001423495.1. Taxonomy (GTDB): domain Bacteria; phylum Pseudomonadota; class Gammaproteobacteria; order Xanthomonadales; family Xanthomonadaceae; genus Xanthomonas. Next base: position 85,704 of record NZ_LMOG01000004.1, read on the forward strand.
ACCTCCTGCTTGCGCGCAGGCTCCAGCGCGTCGAAGTCCACCCAGTCGTGCAAGACATCCACGCTGGCGGCGACCACGATCACGCCCTTGTCGACCGGGCGACGCTTGATCGCCAGCAGCCGCAGCACGGCCGCCTCCTGGCGCGGGTCGCAACCCAGTCCCCACACCGCTTCGGTGGGATAGGCGATCACGCCACCCTGGCTCAGGGCAGCGACGGCGCCATCTAGACTGAGTGCGGGGCCCGGCGCTGATTGCATCGTGCGACTCAGCCTGCCGCCTTGCTCGCCACTTTTTTGACTACCCGCTTGGTGGCTTTCTTGGCGGCTGCTTTCTTGGCCGGGGCCTTTTTGGCGGCGGTCTTGGTCGCAGCCGTCTTGGTGGCGGTCTTCTTGACTGCGGTCTTCTTCGGCGACGAATCCTTGACCGTATTCTTCTTCAGCGTGGCCTTCTTCGCACCGAAGCCCTTGCGCACCGGCTTGCCGGTGTCGGTCAGCAGTTGCTGCACTTCTTCGAAGGTCAGCGACGCCGGTTCGCGATCCTTGGGGATCTTGCCGTTGAGCTTGCCGTCGCTGATGTACGGGCCGAAGCGGCCGTTGAGCACCTGGATGTCGCTGCCGTCGAATTCCTTGATCACCCGATTGCGCGCGATCTCTTCCTTCTCTTCGATCAGGAACACCGCGCGTTCCAGATCGATGGTGTACGGGTCGTCTTCCTTCTTCAGCGAGGCATATACGCTGCCACGGCGCGCAAACGGCCCGAACCGGCCGATGCCGACGCTGACGTCCTGTTCCTTGTCCTGGCCGAGCGCGCGCGGCATCTTGAACAATTCCAGCGCGTCTTCGATGCAGATCGAATAGATGCTCTGGCCCGGTCGCAACGAGGCGAACGTGGGCTTTTCTTCGTCTTCGACCGTGCCGATCTGCACCATCGGGCCGAAGCGGCCGATGCGCGCGCTGACTTCCTTGCCGCTGACCGGGTCGGCGCCCAGCACGCGCACGCTGCCAGCGTCGGTCTTGTCCAGCGAATCCTTCTTGTCCTCGACCAGTTCCTTGAACGGGCCCCAGAACTTCTCCATCAACGGAATCCACTCCGCTTCGCCACGCGAGACCGCATCCAGATCGTCTTCGAGCTTGGCGGTGAAGTCGTAATCCACGTAGCGGGTGAAGTGCCCGGACAGGAACTTGGACACCGCACGGCCCACGTCGGTGGGGCGGAAGCTGCGGCCTTCCATCTCCACGTACTTGCGGAACTGCAGGGTCTGGATGATCGAGGCGTAGGTGGACGGACGGCCGATGCCGTATTCCTCCAGCGTCTTGACCAGCGCCGCTTCGGTGAAGCGCGGCGGCGGCTGGGTGAAATGCTGATCGGTGACGATGCGGTCCAGCGGGATGTTGTCGCCGGCCTTCATCGGCGGCAGCTTGCGGCCCTCGTCCTCGTCTTCGCTGCTCTTGGTGTCCTTGCCTTCTTCGTACACGGCCAGAAAGCCTGCAACCACCACGGTGGTGCCGCTGGCGCGGAACACGTGCTCGCTACCGGCCGACAGATCGACGCTGACGGTGTTGAGCGTGGCCGGAATCATCTGGCAGGCGACCGCGCGCTTCCAGATCAATTCGTACAGACGGCGCTCGTCGTCGGACAGAAAGCGCGCCACCTGTGCGGGTGTGTGCAATGCCGAGGTCGGGCGGATCGCCTCATGCGCTTCCTGCGCATTCTTGGATTTGGTGGTGTAGGTATTGGGCTGATCCGGCAACGAGGCGGTGCCGAAATCGCGCGCGATCACATCGCGGATTTCCGCCAGTGCGTCCTGCGACAGATTCACCGAGTCGGTACGCATATAGCTGATCAGGCCGACCGAGCCCTCGTCGCCGAGCGCCACGCCTTCATACAACTTCTGCGCCACCTGCATGGTCTTGCGAGTGGTGAAACCGAGCTTGCGCGAGGCTTCCTGCTGCAGCGTGGAGGTGGTGAACGGCGGGGCGGGGCGGCGCTTGCGCTCCTTGCTGGCCACGTCGGTGACATGCAGCACGCCTTGCGCCGCCTTCTGGATACGCAGGCGCGCCGCTTCGGCGGTATCGCCGTCGGTGACGGTGAACTGCTCGAATTTCTGCCCGTCCAGCTTGATCAGACGTGCATTGAACGGCTGCGACGGATGCCGGCATTGCGCATCGATGGACCAATATTCGCGTGCGATGAAGGCTTCGATCTCTTCTTCGCGCTCGACGATCATGCGCAGCGCCGGCGATTGCACGCGGCCGGCCGACAGGCCGCGCTGCACCTTGCGCCACAACACCGGCGACAGGTTGAAGCCGACCAGATAGTCGAGCGCGCGACGCGCCTGCTGCGCATCGACCAGATCGGCGGCGATCGCACGCGGCTTGAGCATCGCCTCCTTGATCGCGCGCGGGGTGATCTCGGTGAACACTACCCGCTGCATCGGCTTGTCCTTGAGCAGGCCGCGCTCTTTCAGGATCTCGGCGATGTGCCAGCTGATCGCCTCGCCCTCGCGGTCCGGGTCGGTCGCCAGAAAGATGTCGTCGGCGGTCTTGGCCGCGCGCGCAATGGCTTCGACATGTTTCTCGTTCTTTTCGATCAGGTCGTAGCGCATCGCGAACCCGTTGTCCGGATCGACCGCGCCCTCCTTGGGGACCAGATCGCGCACGTGCCCATACGAGGCCAGGACGGTGAAGTCCTTGCCGAGGTATTTATTGATCGTCTTGGCCTTGGCAGGCGATTCGACGATGAGCAGGTGCTTGGGCATGGTGGTTAATTCTTTGGGCAGGGCCCGGGGGGCGGGTAGCGTGGCCTAATTGGCCGATGGAGGGAAGCAGATCGCCTGTTTCCCACACGTCAACGCCCGGGATGGTAGCCCGGGCGTTCAGTTCTCTTATTAGAAAGATCACGGCAGACGCCGCCGTGTCAAGCGGCGTCTGCCGCGAGCCCTCAGTTTTGGCTCATTCCGATGGCTGCGATCATGATCCCGGCGAAGATCACACCAAGCACCAGCATCACCGCGTAGATGGCCAGAACCACGATCGTGACCGTATCCAGCCCTCGGTGCTGGCGCTCCGGGGTGTCGGTGAAGGCCCAGCGGTCCACCACCAGGGTTTCGCAGACCTTGTCGTGCAAGCCCTGCTTGCGCGCGCTCAGCCCGGCCATGAAGGCCGAGACGATCAGGCCGATGCCCAGCGTGAAGAGGGTGATCACCACGTAGGCCAGATAGCGCAACAGGTTGCGCCAGAAGCCGACCCGGCCGCCATTGGTATCGGCGCGGACCAGCTTGATCCCACAGGCGAGCTTGCCCAGGCTGGCCTGGTGCCGGCTGGATTGCATCCAGGCGAAGTAGAGCGCGGGAATCACCAGCCCGATGCCATAGCCCACCAGGATGATGGCCAGTTGCGCACCGGTGCCTTCATCCAGCGCTGCGCCGGCACTGCTCAGGTGCGCGCTGAACGCCACCGCGAACATCAGCGGGATGACGATCAGATACACCGCAAAGGTGGTCACGAAGCCATCCAGGATGCTGGCGGCAACGCGCCGCCACAGGCCGGCGTAGACGACAGGCGCGTCGTGGCTGGCGATTGCCGCAGCAGATGGGGTGATGGGAGCGTCCCAGGCACTTGGCAACGCAGTGGTGTGGAGTGTCGATGCTGCGCCGGCTGCCGGTGCCGATGACGCGACCGATGCTGGTTCCGATGTGTAGGTCGGAATCGGAGCGGCAGCCGCCGGTGCCGAAGGTGTTTCTTCCGCCGCCGGCCATGGCGTCGCGGCCGACAGCAGGGCGTGCTCGCTCGGCGCAGTCTGCTCGCCTGGTAAAATCTGCGAGTGATCGGCCGCCGTTGGCGTGTCGGTGCCAGTGCCCGTGTTTGTTGTTGAGCTCGTCGCTGTGTCGAGCGGATCGCCCGGCACGATGTCGTCGCGATACGCCGCTGTCTGCGGATCGCTGCTCGGCGCACTGACGGGGGCAACCTCGGCCGGCTCGGGCGCATCAGTCACCGGGGTGTCCACGCCAAGTTCGGCCGCCACTTCGCGCAGCGCCACCCACTGCGGCAGACCTTCGCGCCAGACCAGGCTGGATCGGTCGATGATGCCCTGCGACAGGCGCGCAACCAGCGTGTCGCTGTCGATCGGCCCCTGGCGTTCGCGCTGGGCGTCGGCGTAATACCACTGCGTCATTGATGTCCCCTTGGATGAAACGATTGGCTAGCGCGTGTGATGCGCTTTGAGAGCACGCACTAACCGCGGCAGGCGGGCGGAAGTTGGTTGTCGTCGATCTCGGAACTGCACTGCCAACTGCCAGCGTCAGCGTCGAAATCCAGCCACAGTGCCTTGCCATCGATCTTGGCCGACTTCGGTGCATGCATCAGCGCTTCGATACCGCATTCAGTGGTGTCGAAACGGCCGATCCGCACGCTGCGCAGGACGTCGTTGGCATAGTGCTCGGGCGCCTGGAATCCGGTGTCGCCATTGACTGGGCAACGGCCTTCCTGCGCGAGAAATTCGGCGATCTGCGGCTTTAATGGTGCCAGCGCGGAAACTGCCTTGGTCACCTTGGTGCGCGTCAGATAGTCCTGATAAGCAGGCAGCGCGATCGCGGCAAGAATGCCGATCACACTCACTGCGACAAAGATCCCCACCAAAGAGCCAAGAACCACGGCCAGCGGCCAGCCGGGCCCTGCGCCGGGCTGGCGGAGCGGTGGCGTGGCAGGCGGATGGCCGAGCGGCGCAGGGATGGCTGCAGGCGGCAATGGCGGCGGAACCGGCACTGCGTTCAGGTCGCTCGAAATCGGCGGCCCCAGCGCATCGGCGCAGGCAGACAGCGGCACCCATTGGGCCAGGCCTTCGCGCCAGACCAGGGTATCCAGGGCAATCGCGCGATCGCGATACAGGCCCAGCAAGGCCTCGCCGGCCACCGGGCCACGCCGATGGCGGTTGCCTTCGGCGTAATACCAACTGCTCATTCCCGTCCCCACGCACGCGCTTCCATCGCGGCTTCGACCCTCAGTGTACGGGTTCAGGCTCGTCGAGGAACATCTGCGTTTCCATCCAGGCGTAGGCCGCTTCGGCGCCCGGTTGGTTGAACAGCACCATCAGCACCACCCACTTGAGATCGTCCAGATCAAGCTCGTCCTGGTCCAGCGCCATGGCGCGGTCCAGCACCAACTCGCGCTGATCGGCGTCGAGAATGCGGTGTTGCTCCAGGAACATCAAAAACCCACGGCAGTCCACATCGAGCTTGTCCAGCTCCGGGCCATGATAAATACGCACCGGTCCATCGACGTGCGGGCGCGCCACGCTAGGCCGCTGCTCGGAGAGCGCGTCCAGCCAATCGAAGGCTTTACTGATTTCTGCAGGGCTGAAGCCAGCCTGGATCAGGCCATTCTGAAGCGAGTCACGGTCACGGACCAGGTCCGCGTCTTCGCTGAAATAATGTTCGAACAGGTACAGCAGTACATCAAGAATGCTCTCTTTCATTGCCCCTCGGCCTGCGTCGCGCGACGCTGTGGAGGTGAAGAAACTAGGGATTGCGGGTATAGCGACCGTGCTCGGTGACCACGTCTCCCTCCAGTTCCATGATGAGCAGCATGGAGGACAGCGTGGCGGCCGTCAATCCGGTGCGTTCGACCAATGAATCCATAGGGGTTGGGTCGTGGCCAAGTGCCTGCCACAAGCGCTGGTAGTCCGGATCCGGGTGCGCGGTGGAGGCCTTGGGCGCCGTCCTGGCCTGATCAGTGGGGGCGCCCAGGCGCTGGCGCAAGGCGTCGGCCAGTTCGCCCGAGAGCAGGCGCAGCCCTTCGATGATCTGGGCCGGCTCCTGGGCCAGGGTGGCGCCCTGACGAATCAGGTGATGGCAGCCGCGCGCGAGCGGATTGTGCAACGAGCCGGGCAGGGCGAACACCTCGCGCCCTGCCTCCGCCGCCAGCCGCGCGGTGATCAACGCACCCGAGCGCATCGCCGCTTCGACCACCAGTGTGCCCAATGCCAGCCCGGCGATGATCCGGTTGCGGGCCGGGAAGTGTCCCGCGGCCGCCGCGGTGCCGGGCAGATATTCGCTGACCACCGCGCCACGTGCGGCGATGCGATCGCGCAAGGACTGATGATGCGCGGGATAGGCTACATCCGCGCCGGTGCCGACCACCGCCACGGTGATGCCGTCGGCGCGGGCCAGTGCGGCTTCGTGGGCGATTGCGTCCACGCCGGCGGCCATGCCGCTGACGATGCCCAGCCCGGCGCTCGCCAAGCTGGAAGCGAACGCGCGGGTGTGGTCGCGCCCTCCCGCCGTGGCCGCGCGGCTGCCGACCACCGCCACCGCCGGATGCCACAACGCGTTGGGGTCGCCATCCACGAACAAGGCCAGCGGCGGATTGACCAGATGCCGCAGCAGGGCGGGGTAGTCCGGATCCTGCCAACCGATGAGGTGATGCCCGGGCTGTTCGCACCAGCGCAGCGCTGCCGCCAGTGCCTGCTCATCGGGGACACGCAGCAGGGCCGATTGCAGCGCGTCGCAGCCGGCGGCGCGCCATGCATCAGAGCCGCCGCCAAGGATCTCGGCCGGTGAGGCAAAGGTGGTCAGCAATGCACGACGCGGCGGGCTGCGGCCGCCGGCCAGCAGCAGGATCAATAAGGCACGCAGGTCTGGAGCAGTCAGGGCCATGCGGTCAGCGTAGGCCGCAAACGACGACGGCGCCCTCAGGCGCCGTCGCGTTACAACGTCGGATTTTGTCCCGCTTACTGTGCGTCTGGATGCTTGACGAGATAGCCCAGGCCAGTCGGCTTGACGCTTTCCATCACCAGCGCATAGCTGACCTTGTCGAAGGTGCGGAACACCATCGCGTGCGAGACGTATTCGTCAGGCAGGCCAACGGTGGAACCGGCCGGGCCGCTGAAGTCGTCGTCGGTCCGCGAGAAGCGCGAATGCTTGACGCGGTCGCTGACCGTGCGGCCCTTGCGCCAGATCGAGAACACCGTGCCGTTGTTGATGCCCTCGCGCGCGCCGCCGGAGATGGCGACCACGTCGCGGGTACCGCCGACGATGAAGGCATCGGAGATGGCCAGCACGCGCAACTCGGTCTGCGTGGCCTGTTCCGAGGGCGGATGCGGAATGAACTGCAGATCGTAGGGCTGCGCCTCGACCGCGATGATGCGATCGCCTGCCCGCACTTCACGGCCGCTGTCCTGCAGCAACAAGGTCGCCGCCTTGGAATTGCCGCCTGCCGCGCTGCGAGTAATGGTGCCGACGTTGACCTGCGCCAGTTCATAGCCCAGGAACTCGCGGCGACTACTCGGCGCGATGTAGTTCTTCCAGATGTTGCCGGAGCCGGCGACGCTATTGCCGGCCATGTCCAGATCATCGTTGGGCTTGGGCAGGCTGAATTTCACGGTCGGGCGAACCACCGCAAAGCGCTGGCCCGGCTGTGCGTCATCCAGGCCGACCACATAGGCCAACTGGCCGGTGGTGGCGCGTGAACGACCGCCCTCCAGACCCACCACGTACGGCAGACCGTCGAAGTCGTCGGTGACGCGCAGATTCTTCAGGAACGGCTCCACTTCCGACAGCGGAATCGCATTGATCGGCGCTTCCTGACGCGGGCCGGGCTGCACAGTGCCCTTGGCGACGCGGTCCAGATAGGCCAGGCTGATCACATCGCCTGGATAGATCAGATGCGGATTCTGGATCTGCGGATTGGCCTGCCAGATTTCCGGCCACAGCCACGGTTTTTGCAGAAAACGCCCAGCGATGTCCCAAAGGGTATCCCCCTTGCGGACCACATAAGTCTCTGGATGTTCGCCCACCGCTTGCGCGGCAGCGTAGGTCGCGACGGTCAGCATCGCCGCAGCGACGACCGTACGAAGTCGGTTCAACATGAGTGCCTTCTTGCCTGATTCCCCAACAGGTCTGCGCACTATAGTCCAGAAACCGGGGCGCTACGCAAGCAGTGCGCTAGAATGCCCGCGTCTTGCCGGCGCCGCGCCGGTGTTCCCAGCACGGGTAACCCCATGGCTTTGCTCCCCATTCTCGAATTTCCCGACCCGCGGCTGCGCACCAAGGCCGTGCCGGTCGATGCTGCCGAGGTCACCAGCCCGGCGTTTCAGACCTTGCTCGACGACATGTTCCAGACCATGTACGAGGCGCCCGGCATCGGCCTGGCTGCCAGTCAGGTGGACGTGCACCAGCGTTTCATGGTGATCGACATCAGCGACGAGAAAAACCTGCCGCAGGTGTTCATCAACCCGGAAATCGTGAGCAAACAGGGTGAGCAGCTGTATCAGGAAGGCTGCCTGTCGGTACCGGGCATCTATGCCGATGTCAGCCGCGCCGACGCGATCACGGTGCGCTATGTCGACCGCAAGGGACAGCCGCAGGAGCTGAGCGCCGAAGGGCTGCTGGCGGTATGCATCCAGCACGAGATGGACCATCTGGACGGCAAGTTGTTCGTCGATTACCTGTCGCCGCTCAAGCGCGAGATGGTGCGCAAGAAGCTGGCCAAACAGCGTAAGCACGTGGCCTGACGGCCGGGATTTGGGATTTGGGAGTCGGGATTCGGAAAGCCGGTTCTCTCACCGATTGCCGAATCCGCCTGTGCGACTCCCCAATCCCCCCTCCCGAATCCCCGCCCTATGAAGATCGTATTTGCCGGTACGCCGGATTTTGCCGTCGCCTCGTTGCGCGCCGCCGCGCAGCGGCATGAAGTGGTGGCGGTCTACACCCAGCCGGACCGGCCTGCCGGCCGTGGCCGTGGGCTGACGCCCTCGCCGGTCAAGCTGGAAGCGATCGCGCGCGGCATCCCGGTACACCAGCCGCAGACGCTGCGCTCCCCCGAGGCCCTGGCCACGCTGCGCGCGCTCGATGCGGACCTGATGGTGGTGGTGGCCTATGGGCTGATCCTGCCCAAGGCCGTGTTGGCGGCGCCGACCTACGGCTGCTGGAACGTGCATGCCTCGCTGCTGCCGCGCTGGCGTGGCGCCGCGCCGATCCAGCGCGCGATCGAGGCCGGCGATACCGAAACCGGCGTGTGTCTGATGCAGATGGAAGCGGGCCTGGATACCGGCCCGGTGCTGCTGTCGCAACGTCTGGACATCGGCGAGCAGGAAACCGGCGGGCAACTGCACGACCGCCTGGCCGCGCTGGGTGCGCAAGTGCTATCCGATGGACTGGGCTTGCTGCGTGCCGGGGTTCGCCCGGTCGCGCAACCGCAGCCGGCCGAAGGCGTGACCTATGCGCACAAGCTGGACAAGGCGCAGGCGCGCCTGGACTGGACCCAGCCGGCGCACGAACTGGCGCGGCGCGTGCGGGCGTTCAACCCGTGGCCGGTGGCCGAGGCGATCCTGGCCGGTGAGCGCGTGCGCCTGCATGGCGCGGTGGCGCTCGACCTTGCGCATCAGCAGGCGCCGGGCACGTTGCTGGCCGCCAGCAAGCAGGGCATCGATATCGCCTGCGGTGAGGGTGCGCTGCGGGTGCGCGTGTTGCAGCGTGAGGGCGGCAAGGCGATCACCGCCGCCGACTACCTCAACGCGCGCCGCGACCTGCCGGCGCTGACCTGATGACGACGGAAACGGCCACGGCCGGCGTTGCCTCGCGTCTGGCCGCAGCGCGGGTGCTGACGGCGGTGTTCGATCAGGGGCGATCGATCAAGGCCGAACTGGCCGCGACATTGCCTGGTCTGAGCGATCCACGCGACCGCGCGCTGGTGGAGGCGATCTGTTTTGCGGTGCTGCGGCGGCGCCCGGCGTACGACGTGGCGCTGCGGCAGTGGCTGGAACGCCCTTTGCCGCCGCGCGATGCCGAACTCAAAGCATTGCTGATGGCCGGTTTCGCCCAGCTCGATGTGTTGCAACTGCCTGCGCATGCGGCGTTGTCGGCCACCGTGGACGCGTGCCGCGCGCTCGGCCGGCCGCGGCAGGCCGGCATGGTCAACGCGATTTTGCGGCGTGCGCAGCGCGAGGGGTTTCCGGCGGTGTCCGCCGATGCCGGTTGGCCGTCCTGGTTACGCAAGCAATTGCGCGCCGATTGGGGCGACCGCGCCGAAACCATTTTCGTAGCAAGCGCGCTGATGGCGCCGATGTGGCTGCGTGTGCATCGCGGGCGCACCGATCCGGCCGCGTATGTCGCACGTCTGGCCGAACTGGGCATCGCTGCAGACATCGATGCGGTGTTGCCGGATGCGGTGCGCCTGCACAGCGCGCTGCCGGTGAGTCAGCTGCCGGGCTTTGCCGAGGGCGAGGTCTCGGTGCAGGACGGTTCTGCGCAGCAGGTGGCCGATGCGTTGCAGCTGGCTCCGTCGGCGCGCGTGCTCGATGCCTGCGCTGCGCCCGGCGGCAAGGCGGCGCATCTGCTGGAACGCTATCCCGGCCTGCAGCTCACTGCGCTGGATGTGGATGCGCGCCGGCTGGAACGCGTGCAGCAGACTTTGCAGCGCACCGTGCCGGGCGCTCAGGTGGCGCTGCAGGCGACCGACGCCGCCGATCCTGCCGGCTGGTGGGACGAGCAGCCGTTCGATGCGGTGCTGCTGGATGCGCCGTGTTCGGCCACCGGTGTGGTGCGCCGTCAACCGGATGTACTGCTGCATCGCCGCGCCGACGATATCGACGCTTTGTGCGCCTTGCAGGCACGCTTGCTCGATGCGACCTGGCGCACGCTGCGTCCGGGCGGGCAGTTGCTCTACACCACCTGTTCGTTACTGGCGCGTGAGAACCAGGCGCAGGTGGCGGCGTTTCTGCAGCGGACCCCGGATGCCCAGGCGCAGCCGTTGGGTGCGCAGTTTGGTCATGCGGCAGGGCCGGGGCGTCAGCGGTTTCCAGGCGAGCAGCACTGCGACGGATTTTTCTACGCGCTTTTGCTAAAAACCTCCTGATCGGGCGCCGAGTCGGCGCTCCCTCCTGTTTCCCACTGCCGCCGGCCATGCTCAAGACCCGTGCTTCCACCGATTTCTGGCTGCTGGCCATCACCGCTGTATTGGTCATCGGTGCCGGCCTGGGATTGCGTGACCCCTGGCCGGCGGACGAGCCGCGTTTTGCGCTGGTCGCCAAGCAGATGGTGCTGAGCGGCGACTGGCTGTTCCCGCATCGCGGCAACGAGCTGTATTCGGACAAGCCGCCGATGCTGATGTGGCTGCAGGCGCTGTTCTACACGCTGCTGGGCAATTGGCGTGTGGCGTTCCTGCTGCCGTCGCTGCTGGCAGCCCTGGGCACGCTGGCCTGCGTGTACGACCTGGGGCGGCGGCTGTGGACCCGGCGCGTCGGCATGTATGCGGCCTGGATGCTGCTGTTCACGCTGCACTTCACCTTCCAGGCCAAGAAGGCGCAGATCGACCCGTTGGTGGTGTTCTGGATCACCCTGGCCAATTACGGACTGTTGCGCCATCTGCTGATGGGCCCGGCCTGGCGTTGGTGGACGCTGGGCTGGTTTGCCGCCGGCCTGGGCGTGATTACCAAGGGTGTCGGCATCATTGCCCTGCTGATGCTGATCCCGGCCGGCATTGCCGCCGCGCGCGGGTGGCCCGGCGTGCGCGTGCATGTGCGCGATCGGCGCTTCTGGCTGGGGCCGCTGTTCTTCTTCGTCGCGATCCTGCTATGGTTCGTGCCGATGATGGTGACCGCGCTGACCGCCGGCCAGCCCGAATACCGCGTGTATCTCAACGACATCCTGCTGCGCCAGACCGCCAAGCGCTACGCCAACTCCTGGGACCACGCGCAGCCGGTCTGGTACCACCTCAAGAGCATGGCCACGATGTGGCTGCCGACCATCCTGCTGCTGCCATGGGCAATCCCGGCCTGGTGGCGCCGGCTCAAGCGCCGCGACGCGCGCTATCTGCTGCCGCTGGGGTGGTGGCTGCTGGTGCTGGTGTTCTTCTCCATCCCCAGCGGCAAGCGCGATGTCTACATTTTGCCGGCGCTGCCGATGTTCTGCCTGGCGCTGGCGCCGTTGGCGGCGGGGCTGTTGCGCCGGGCCGGGGTGCAGCGCGTGTTGTTCGGATTCGCATTGCTGCTGACCGTGGTGTTCAGCGTCGGCGGGGTGGCGATGCTGATCGGGCATCCGGGTTTCGAGCAGAAGATCATGGACAGCCGCGGGGTCGGCAGCGAGGCCACCGACCCGCTCGGCTGGCTGTTGCTGGCGGTGGGTCTATGGGGTGTGGCCAGCCTGCTGTTGTTGCGGGTGCGCCGCTCCGCGCTTGCGGCCGCATCGCTGCTGGGTGCGTGGTGGGTGGCGTTCGGTCTGGTCTGTTACCCCATCTTCAATGACTCCAGCTCGTCCGGCGCAGTAATGCGCGAAGCCGGGCGCCGGATCGGGGCGGATGCGCAACTGGGGCTGGTGGCCTGGAAAGAGCAGAACCTGCTGATGGCCGACCGCCCCGCGCAGACCTTCGGCTTCAAGGTGCCGTGGGAAGAGCAGCTAAAGCGCGGCGTGGCCTGGCAGGCACAGCGACCTGAGCAACGCTGGCTGTTGGCGCAGGAGACGGCACTGCTGGCCTGCGTGGATCGCAGCCGCAGCCAATTGGTGGGGGTGGCCAACCGGCGCCGCTGGTGGCTGGTGCCGGCCGATGCGGTGCATGGCGACTGCGTGGCCAGTTCCAACGAGCGGGCGGTGGAAGCGCAGGAGCAGGGCAACCTGGAGGCCGAATGAGGGCGCCAAGCGCACATCCCGGGCGCGATTTGCGCCGCGTCAATGCCGCCGCCGGCCGTTGTCTAGCGAGTATTCATGCGGGGCATCGTTAGCTTGGCCGGCATTGTCGATGCGTGCCGCCCGCTTTGCCTCCCTTTCGCCACCGATGCTCGATGAACTCCTTGCCCACTCAACCCGCTTCGCTGCCGCAGTCCGCCCCCATTGCATCGCGGGCTGGCGTGCGCATCGCCGAACTGGGCGTGTTTGCGCTGACCGCGCTGGTGGTCAGCATGCCGAGCGGCCTGTTGCCGTTCGGGGTGTGCCTGCTGCTTGGCTCGCTGGTGGGTTGGCGCAGCCTGCGTACGGGCTGCGCCAACCGGCACTGGTCGCTGCGTGCGCTGGGCTGGCTGACGGTGGCGGTGATTGCGATGTCGCTGCTGTCGATCGCCTTGTTCGAACACGGGCTGCGCGACGTCGATAACCGCTCACGCTTTCTGGTGCTGCCATGGGCCGCGCTGTGGGCGTATGCCCTGCAGCCGCGCCAGGTCTGGTTATGGCGCGGGGCACTGGCGGGGGTGTTCGCTGCCATGTTGATCGCCCTGTTGCAGGTGATGAACGGTGCCGACCGCGCAGAAGGCTTTACCAACGCGATTGTGTTTGCCGATATCGCGCTGATGCTGCTGGTGGTGGCGGTGTTCTGCCGCCCGGTCGGCAACGTGCGGTGGCTGGTGGGCGCGGCCATCGCCGCAGTGATCGTGATCGTGCTCAGTGGCAGCCGCGGGGTGTGGCTGTCGCTGCTGGTGACGCTCGGCGTGCTGATCTGGGGCGCGGCCTGGCATAGCCCGCGCATGCGGTTGTTGGCCTTCATCGGCAGCGGCGTGCTGGCGGTAGGTGTGATCGTCAGCGTGCCGGCCCTGACCGATCAACTGCGTCTGGGCGAATTGCAGAACGATCTGCAGCGCTACGAAGTCGGCGACAGCGATTCGTCTGCCGGCGCCCGCATCGAGCGGCTGCATGTGGCCTGGGATACCTTGCGCGCGCATCCGCTCACCGGCGTTGGCGTCGGGCGTTTCGACGATGCGATGCGCGAGCTGCCGGTGTGTGCTGGCGATACCTGGTTGCTGCGCTGTCACCTGGGTCACGCGCACAACGACCTGGCCGAATGGGGCGCAACGCAGGGCGTTCCCGGACTGCTGCTGTTGATCGCGGTGTATGGCGTGCCGCTGTGGATCTTCGTGCGGCTGCATCGGCGCAGTGGGCAGCGCCAGTTCCGCGGGCCGGCAGCGGCCGGCGTGATGATCGTGATCAGCTACGCGCTGTGTGGGTTGACCCAATCGATGTTCGCCCATCAGGTGTCGGCCAGTTTCTACACCGCCATGGTCGGTGTGCTGGTCGGCCTGGCAGCGCGGCAGGCGCAGCAGGCTGCGGCTCAATCGGGGCGTTGATCGTTCGCGCGCGGTGGGTCCTGCACCGGTTGATCGTTCTGCAACAGCCATAACATGATGGTCTTCTGTCGCACGTAGTTGGCACGCACATAGGCGTAGATCAGCCCGTGCCAGCCATCGCGAAAACCGCCACGCAACAGATAGCCGCGCCAGAAACGCCAGGCCGGCGCCAGCACCAGCTTGCTCCAGGTCGCGCGCTTGCCACGGGCGTAGTCGTGCTCGGCCATCATCTGCGCATAGCGCTGGGTCTTGGCCAACTGCTGCGCCAGTGAGCGATATGGGTAATGGATCAGATCGCCGGGCAGGGTGAGCACCGTTCCGTCCACACTTGCTGCTTCGTGGATCTCGCGCTTGCCTCGCCAGCCGCCACGCCGACGATCGAACAGGCGCAGCACCCGATCCGGGTAGGCATTGCCGTGGCGCAAAAACCGGCCGAAGTAATCCGATAACCGTGCGAAGCGATAGCCTGCCGCAGCGGTGAAGCCCGCATCGCGCGCGGCGATGATTGCCGCGCGCAAGGTCTCGCTGACGCGCTCGTCGGCATCCAGACACAGCACCCAATCGTGACTGGCCTGCGCGATGCAAAACGCTTTCTGGCTGCGATAACCATCGAAGTCGCGCTGCAGCACGCGTGCGCCCTGCGCTGCGGCCAGCGCCGCGGTGGCGTCGGTGGAGCCGGAGTCCACCACCACGATCTCGTCGCAGAACGCCAACGAGGTCAGACAGTCGCGTAGGCGATCTGCTTCGTTGAACGCGATAATGCAGGCGCTGATGCGCGGCCGTTCGTCGGGTGCGGTCGAAGAGGACATGTGATGGCTCAATACCTGCTGTTCGCAACGGAGCGTTACGCGCTGCCTATTCTGGCGCCATTGGCGCAGGCATTACAGACCCGCGGGCACTCCGTGTCGGCCTGGTTCGAGGGCGGTGCGCGCGGGCTGGCCTTGCCGGGTGCGCGCGAGGTCGGCCTGCGCGACGCGTTGGCATTGCGTCCGCATGCGGTGTTCAGCGCGGCTAACTGGGTGCCGCCGTTTATTTCCGGCACCAAGGTGCAGCTCTTTCATGGTTTCAACGTGCAAAAGCGCGAAGACAATCGCGGGCACTTCCGCGTGCGCGGTTTGTTCGATCTGTATTGCACGCAAGGCCCGGCCACCACTGCGCCATTTCGCGCATTGGCAACCCGCGAAGGGCATTTTGCGGTGGTCGAAACCGGCTGGCCGAAGCTCGACCCGGTGTTCCGCGACGATGGCGGACGCAGCGCCGCGTTGCGCGCGCCAGCCAATGGCCGACCGGTGATCCTGTTCGGCTCCACGTTTACCGAGCGCTTGAGCGCTGCACCTGCGCTCTACGATGAAATCGCCGCCGACATCGCGCGCGGCGCGCACTACTGGCTGCTCACCTTGCATCCCAAGTGCGCCCCGGAACTGTTTGATCGCTATCGCGCGCTGGCCGGGCCAAACGCCCGCTTTGTCGAACCCGAAGAGGTCATGGCCGCGCAGCGTGCGGCCGATGTGCTGGTCTCGGATACCTCATCGATCGTGTCCGAATTCGTGGTGCAGCACAAACCGGTGGTGACCTTTCGCAACCGCGTGCCGCAGCCGCATATGCTGGACTTTCAGCAGCCCGAGCAGTTGCCGCAGCAGCTGGCCCGCGCGTTGCAACCGGATGCGGCGCTACGCAGTGCGCTGGCCAGTTATGCCGATGCGATCCATCCCTATCGCGATGGGCAGTCGTCGGAACGGGTGATTGCGGCGACCGAGGAGTTCATCGCCGGCAAGCTCGGTGTGCTGCGGCGCAAGCCGTTAGGCGCGCTGTGGCGTGGGCTGCAGATTCGGCGAGAACTCGGGTATTGGGGTCCGGCGCAGCGTTGATCGCCGGTGGTTGCGCGGTGACGCGATGCTGCCGCCGACCAGCGGTGTTGATCCCACCTCCCAATCACCAATCACCAGCGCAACTTGCGCC
The DNA here is from genome assembly GCF_001423495.1 of Xanthomonas sp. Leaf131. GTDB lineage: Bacteria > Pseudomonadota > Gammaproteobacteria > Xanthomonadales > Xanthomonadaceae > Xanthomonas. The sequence continues at coordinate 101,706 of NZ_LMOG01000004.1, forward strand.
GGCTTAACGCTGCACCGAGTTGTGCCTGCAATGCTTGCGCTTGTGCCAACGGCACAAAGCGCAGGCGTAGCGCCGGGCCAGTTGCGCTGGCGCCGGCGGTGTCCAGCCAGAGCGTGGCAGTGCCGGAGAGACGATCCAGTGGCGAGCGTTGCAGTTGCAGCGCCTGCAGTTTGTCCAGCTCGGCCAGCCGCCACCAACGTTTCCACCAGCCACCGCGCACCGCCACATAGCGCGCATCCAGCGCATAGCCCATGCGCTGCACCTGGCGATACGCCTTGAACGCACTCCATGGCAACCACAGCAGTAGCCACGCCGCCTGACTGCCGAATTGCCAGGCCAGGCCGGCCATCAGTGGCAGCAGCAACAGCAGCGTGGGCAGACTCAGCCGCCACCAGCAATGCGTGGCGATCGATTGCCACTGCGCAGGCGGCCACGCAACGCCGGGCAGCAGGCGTTGCAACAAGGCATCGCAGCGCTGCGGGTCGGCGATCGGCGCGAGCTCTTTCAACGCGCTGCCCTGGTTGTCGCCAGTGCCGGCCACCGCAGTATCCACCCGCAATTGGCGCCGGCCGAACAACCGATGCAGGCGGCTTTCGTACAGCGTCCACGACTGGACACGCCGCAACGCCACGCTGCTGCGGATACGCGTCAGCAAGCCGCGCTCCACGGTGAGGCGGCGCTCGGATTCGCTGAGATGAAAGCCGTGGTACTGCGCCACTGCCAGGGCCACCGACAGCGCGCGCATCGCGATCAACACGGCCAAAAAGCCGAACAGCACTAACGCGGCAGTGACCGCCGTGCCGGGATGGATCTGGCTGACATAGCGATACGCCAGCTCGCCGTTGTGTTCGACGAAGTTGGACACCGTGCGGCGCGGAATCATCTGGTAGATCAGACCGAAACTGGCAGCCACCACCACCATGCCGCGGTTGGAAATCAGCCCCAGCCGGATCACTTCGGCCATCGGCAGGCGCAGCAGCGTGTTGCTGTCGTTGTCGACCAGTGGCGCGGTGGCAGTGGCATCGGTGTGGTGCGCGCGGCGACGGATCAGGTCTTCCAGTGCCAGCGCCTGATCCAGCCGCAGTACGCGCATTTCTGCCTCCGGCTTATGGCCGCCGGCCGATTCCAGCCGCACTTCGGCCACGCCGGCCAGCCGATGCAGCAGCGATTGATGCACCACCACGTTGTGGATGCGCGCGAACGGAATATCGCGTCGGCTGCGTTCCAGCAGCCCGCTGCGAATCGCCACCCCATCGGTGCCGATGCGGTAGCGGTAGGTGAAATAGCGCAGCACCGAGATCGCCACCAACACCGCAATCACCACGCCGGTGGCGATCTGGTCGGCGAAATCGCGGCTGCCGTCGCGGCTGCCGAACAAGATGAGCGCGGCGAGCGGAATCAGGAACTGGCGGATCTGCTGCAGCAGCACGAACACCCACGACAGCGGATGCAGGCGCTGCTCGGCGTCGCGGGGATGTTCGATCGCACTCACAGCGCGTCGTCGTCGTGATCGAGCTGGCGTGCGAGGCGGTCGCGCAGACGCTCTGCATCGTCCTGATCCAGGCCCGACAGCGCCACTGCGTTGAGCCGGCTACCGGCGGTGTGCACCACTAGTGTGGTCAGGCGCGTGGCGCGTTCGATCGGGCCGCGGCGTAGATCCACGTGCTGCACGCGCGAGATCGGAATCCGCGTATCGCTTTGCCACAAATGCCCGCGTTGCAGCGCCAGGCCGTGGTGGTCGAGTTTCCAGTGGGTGAGCCGATGCCGTTTGACCGCAAACCAGGCCCCCAGTGCGGCGGTGATCAAGGTCACGCCCAGCACCACGGGCCAGTAGTGCCAGAGGTGCAGGACCGTGGCCGTGACGCCGGCCGCGATCAGGCCCGCGCAGCCGCCGCCCAAGGCGCCGTTCATCCCGGCCACATACGCACCACGCTGCGGTAGCGGCTGCCACTGCGCGTGGTCCACAGCCGGTATCTCTGCCGGAGCAGGTGGAACGATGACATCGGGGTGCGGCGGCGGAACGTCGTGCACAAGGCTGGCCTGCAGAAGCGGTGCGCAAGCATAGCCGGGCGCCGAGGGCGGGCGCACCCGGCGCGGGCCGTGCTTACTGCGCGGCCAGAATCAGCGCGTCCACATCCAGCGCATGCCCGGCACGGGCGGCCTTGGTGCGCAGGTACTGCTCGTTTTCGGGAGTGATGTCGCCGGTCACCGGGATGCGGTCTTCGACGCTGATGCCGGCCGCGCGCAGGCGTTCGGCCTTGGCGGGGTTATTGGTCAGCAGCCGGATCCGGCCGATGCCCAGGCCGCGCAGCATCGCCACCGCACTGCCATAGCGGCGCTCGTCCGGGCCAAAGCCCAGTTGCGCATCGGCATCGATGGTGTCCAGGCCGGCATGCTGGTAGCCGTAAGCGCGCATCTTGGCGGCGATGCCGGTGCCGCGGCCTTCCTGATCCAGATACAGCAGCACGCCGCCGCCGAGGTCTTTCAGCTTGGCCAGACCATGCCGCAGCTGGTCGCCGCAATCGCATTTGAGCGAGCCGAACAGATCGCCGGTGAGGCAGGAGGAATGCACGCGTACTGGCACGGCGGCTGAGAAGTCGGGCTGGCCGACCACGATCGCCACCTGGTCGCGTTGCGCCACGCCGCCGCGAAACACCACGAATTCGCTCATGCCCAGGCCGCGCAGCGGTACCGGCGTGCGCGTCACCAGCTCGTAGCCAGCGGCGGCGGATTTGGCGCAGCCGGTGCCCAGATCGTCCAACGCCAGCGATTGGCAGCCGGCAAAGGCGGCATGGTCGTCCGCATCGCGCAGGTCTACCGCCAACATCGCCGGCAGCAGCAGTCCCAGCCGCGCGATCTCCACCGCGCCTGCATCCAGTGCATCGCCGGGCGCCCACTGCGCTGGCACCGGTGTGTCGCGCAGGTAAGCCAGCGCGGCGAGCTGGTCGTAGCTGTGTTCGACCAAGGCCACGCGCGCGCCCTGCGGCGCACTCAGGCCCAGGACCTGGGCGCGTGTCGGCGTTACGAACAGATAGTGGCGGCCTTGCGCCGCACGTGCGAACGCCGCGTACGACTGCGCCGTGCTGCTGTCCAGCGCCAGTACCGCGCGCGCCTGCCCGCTTGCCGCGGTGAGCAACACCGGGCGACCGGACCGCAGTTCGGAGGCGGCGCGCTCACAGCGGATCGCCGCCGGATCACCGAAGACGTGTGCGCTGGGGGAGGGGACGGGGCTGCTCATGCACGACTCCAGATGGGGATTGCCACGGCCGCTTCAAGGCGGACGCCACCGCGCCCACTGCTGGCCGCGTGGCGCCATTGTCGCGTGGTTCGCAACGCCCGGTCGCCACGGCCGGGTGGAACGCTGCGTCTAGCAACCGGTGTTGGGTGGCAGGGGAGGCGCTGATTGGTTGCATGCCGGCCGCGTTGTTCATCGCGCGGCAATGCTCTTTAATTCGGCCACCCCCTGCCCGCACCGGACCCCATGTCTCTTATCGACTGCAGCGAAGCCTGCCACGCCAACGCCATTCTGGACATCTTCAACGACGCCATCGCCAACTCGACCGCGTTGTACGACTACAAGCCGCGGCCGCCGGAGAGCATGGTCGGCTGGTTTGCGACCAAGCGCGCGGGCGGCTTTCCGGTGATCGGGGTGGAAGACGCCGACGGTAGCTTGATGGGGTTCGCCAGTTACGGCACCTTCCGCGCCTGGCCGGCGTTCAAGTACAGCGTGGAGCATTCGATCTACGTGCACCGCGACCATCGCGGCAAGGGGCTGGGGCGCATTCTGTTGCAGGGCGTGATCGCTGCGGCCGAACAACGCGGCGTGCACGTACTGGTCGGCGGCATCGATGCCAGCAATCGGGCCAGTATCGCCCTGCACGAGCAATTCGGCTTCACCCATGCCGGCACCGTGCGCGAGGCCGGTTTCAAATTCGGGCGCTGGCTGGATCTGGCGTTCTATCAGCGCATTCTGGCCACGCCGGCGGATCCGCACGACGATTGATGGTGTCGGTTGGATCTGCGCGACATGACCTGGCCGCGTGGTGCACGCTGGTCTGAGGCCATCCGCCTGTAGGTGATGGCGTTTGCGCGCGGGTTCAAAGACGTGCGCGCGACGGTATTGCGCTGCATCGGGCGCTGGGCTGTCTGGCGCGGTTCAATCAGGGCATCAGTCCTTGGCCCTGGGGTTGCGGCAGATGGCAGGCAACCGGTCGCCTTGGCTAATGCGGATGCCGCTCCGTCGCATACGGATTGGCCTCGCCGCTGCCTGGCGGGCGCAGTGTGTAGCGCTTGTAGGTCCACTGGTATTGCGCCGGGTCGCGCCGGGCGATCTGTTCGATGCCTGCATTGAGGGCGCTGGCGGCGCGCACCGGGTCCGCATCGGCCACCGCCGGGTCGGAGGGCTGCACATGCAGCGCAAACTGCAGGTCGCCACCGGCGCGTTCGCACCAGCCGTACAGCACGATGGCGCCGGTGCGTTCGGCAAGCCGATTGACCAGGGTCATGGTCAAGGCCGGGATGCCGAAGAACGGCGCAAACACGCCATCGCCCATCTTCGGCTGCTGATCGGGCAGGATGCCGACCGCGCCGCCGTCCTTGAGCACCTTGAACAACTGCCGCACCGCTGGGCCTTCGGCACGTACCTGGCGCACGTTGTCGCCGCCGCGGGCCAGCTGCAGGAATCCGTCCACCGTGTCCGACTCCGGTGGCCGATACACGATCGCAATCGGCCCGCGTTCGGACAGCCATTGGTTGAGCAGTTCCCAGTTGCCGAAGTGCGGCGCGGCCACGATCACCCCGCGCCCGGAGGCCAGCGCTGCGTCATAGAGTTCCTGGCCATTGCGTTGCAGACGCGCCAGGTTTTCGCCCGGCGGGCGGGTCCAGGTGCGCAGCACTTCCAGCGTCTGCCGCGCGGTCGAACGCAGCACCTGCGCATGCAGCTGTGCGCGCTGCTCGGCGCTCATGTCCGGGTACGCCAGTTCCAAATTACGACGTGCCACGCGGCTCTCGCGCGCGTTGAGCTTGCGCCAGCTCCAGGCCAACGCATCGGCCACGCGTTTGAGTAGCGGCCACGGCAGACGGCCTACGGTGGCGGCGGTGGCGTAGAGCAGACGGGCGCGAGCATCGGGTTTCATTCGCGTAATTCTAAACAGCGCGGCCGCTCAAGGCCCGCGCGTGACAGCGTCAGTGGCACTGGGCATGCTGCGCGGCACAGTTTGCGCAACGAGAGTGCCCATGCTTGCACTGATCCAACGCGTTACCCGGGCTTCGGTCAGCGTCGATGCGCAGACCGTCGGTCAGATCGGTCCGGGGCTGCTGGCCTTGGTCGGGGTCGAGCCTGGCGACAGCGATGCGCAGATCCGGCGCCTGGCCGAGCGCCTGCTCGGTTACCGCGTGTTCGCCGACGACGCCGGCAAGATGAACCGCTCACTCACCGACACTGCAGGCGGCCTGCTGCTGGTCAGCCAGTTCACCCTGGTTGCCGACACGAGCTCGGGCACCCGGCCAGGCTTCAGCACGGCTGCGCCGCCATTGGAGGCTGAACGGGCGTTCAATCAATTGGTGGCGATTTGCCGCGAAAAACATCGCGGCGGGGTGGAAACCGGCCGCTTCGGTGCCCATATGGTTGTCGACCTGGTCAACGATGGCCCGGTGACCTTCCTTCTCAGGCCTTAGCCAACGCACCTCCACCAGCGGTCTCGTCTTGAATCCGGCAGACGGGGCTTCACGCTGGTATAATGCTAGGTCCTCTTTCCAATCTCAAAGCCGGTGGCGCGAGCACTCATGGCCAACGAACGTCCTGCCCAGCAATCCGACATCAAGCTACTGATCAGCAAGGGCCTGGAACAGGGCTATCTGACCTACGCCGAAGTCAATGACCATCTGCCCGACGACCTGGTCGACCCGGAGCAGATTGAAGACATCATCAGCATGATCAACGGCATGGGCATCGATGTCCATGAAGTTGCGCCCGATGCTGAAACCCTGTTGCTCAACGATGGCAACACCGGCAACCGCGAGGTTGACGATACCGCAGCCGAAGAAGCTGCCGCCGCGCTGACCGCGCTCGACACCGAAGGTGGCCGTACCACCGACCCGGTGCGCATGTACATGCGCGAAATGGGCACGGTCGAGCTGCTGACCCGCGAAGGCGAAATCGCCATCGCCAAGCGCATCGAAGAAGGCCTGAGCCAGGTCCAGGCAGCACTGGGCGTGTTCCCGCTGTCGACCGAAATGCTGCTCGCCGATTACGAAGCGCATAAAGAAGGCAAGAAGCGTCTGGCCGAGATCGTGGTCGGCTTCAACGACCTGATCGAAGAAGCCGACGCCGCTGCCGCGGCGCTGGCCGCCGCTGGCCCGGTTGCCGTTTCCGAAGACGATGCTGCGGACGATGACGACGCCGAAGACGGCGACGACGACGCTGCCGAAGAAGAGGCCGGCCCGACCGGTCCGGACCCGGTGGAAGTGGCCACGCGCATGGAGAACCTGGCCAACGAATACGCCAAGTTCAAGAAGATCTATGCCAAGAACGGCGCCGAGCACAAGCTGGTGGTCAAGGCGCGCGAAGACATGGCCGCCATCTTCACCACGCTCAAGCTGCCGCTGCCGCTGACCGACGCACTGGTCACCCAGCTGCGTGGCGTGGTCAACGGCATCAAGGACCACGAGCGCAAGGTGCTGCACCTGGCCACCACCATTGCGCGCATGCCGCGCAAGGACTTCATCCGTTCGTGGGAAGGCAATCAGACCAACCTGGAATGGGTGGAAGACGCCCTCAAGCGCAAGCAGAAGTGGTCCTCGGCGCTGCGCGATGTCAAGGATCAGATCGTCTCCGAGCAGCAAGGCTCGATCGACATGGAGAAGGCCAACTACCTGACCCTGGGCGAGATCAAGGAGATCAGCCGCGCGATGGCCTATGGCGAAGCCAAGGCGCGCAAGGCCAAGAAGGAAATGGTCGAGGCCAACCTGCGTCTGGTCATCTCGATTGCCAAGAAGTACACCAACCGCGGCTTGCAGTTCCTCGACCTGATCCAGGAAGGCAACATCGGCCTGATGAAGGCCGTGGACAAGTTCGAGTACCGTCGCGGTTACAAGTTCTCGACGTATGCAACGTGGTGGATCCGTCAGGCCATCACCCGTTCGATCGCCGATCAGGCGCGCACCATCCGTATTCCGGTGCACATGATCGAAACGATCAACAAGTTGAACCGCATTTCCCGTCAGATGCTCCAGCAGTTCGGCCGCGAGGCCACGCCGGAAGAACTGGCCAAGGAAATGGACATGCCCGAGGACAAGATCCGCAAGGTGATGAAAATCGCCAAGGAGCCGATCTCGATGGAAACCCCGATCGGCGACGACGAGGATTCGCACCTGGGCGACTTCATCGAGGACACCAATGTGGAGTCCCCGATCGACAACACCACCAACATCAATCTCTCCGAGACGGTGCGGGACGTGTTGGCCGGCCTGACCCCGCGCGAAGCCAAGGTGTTGCGGATGCGCTTCGGTATCGACATGAATACCGATCACACGCTGGAAGAAGTCGGCAAGCAGTTCGACGTCACCCGCGAGCGGATTCGTCAGATAGAGGCCAAGGCGTTGCGCAAGCTGCGTCACCCGAGCCGTTCGGAACAGCTGCGCTCGTTCTTGGATATCGACTGATACCTAGTCGATGTCAGTGCAGTGATCACAACAGCCCCGCGATTGCGGGGCTGTTGCGTTGTAGGGCGCGCGGTTGGCGATGCTTGCTCGGCAAGCGTTGTGTTGTGTGGCTACTTGCCGGTGTCTGTAATGTCGCCGCATTCACGCATCGGCGACGAAACCGCATGGCGCCGCACTATTAAATCGATGTTTCTGCAAAGCTCACACGATGTTCTAACCGCGCCTTCTAAGTTGACGGACGCATGGACACGAGACCGCCTTATGAGCAGGCAAAGCCGCTTTGAAACCAACACGTACCGCGATTACGAGATTCGCGTGCGCGTCGAGCAGGCTGCACCGGATGCCAGCTGGACGTTATGGGTCGATGTGTATGCGCTCGGCGGCCAACGCCAGCCACGCATCGACGACCAGGGGCCAGGGTGGGAGACGTATCAGGACGCCATCGCGCACGGGTTTCAAGCGGGCCGGAAGTTGATCGATGCGCAGCTTGAGATGGCGTAGTGGCCAGGATCGGGGGCCAGTGATTCGGAATTGCTGAGGTTTTTGCAGCTCCAGATCGTGTACCCCGAATAGTGCGGCAGGACAGATTGATCGCGTACACATTTAAAGCCTGGCCTACGCTGGGCTTTTTTTGTGTCTGCATGCGCAAGCACAGGCAAGTGCGGCCACACGCGTCCTCATTGACACCTGGTGCCAGCAGACAGCGACGCGCTCAGACAGGTAAACTTTCGCGTCAGCTGGACGGTCCGACATGCCTCGCATCTCGCCACCCACCCCGCCGGGCCTATAGCTCAACGGTTAGAGCAGAGGACTCATAATCCTTTGGTTGAAGGTTCGAATCCTTCTGGGCCCACCATAAAATCAAGGGCTTAGCTCGTGCTAAGTACCTTGATTTGGGGCTACCGGAAAAATTGCCGGGAAAATTAACTGCGCTTGGGCGGTTTTACCACCGGCAGCGCATGGTCATAGCGACCTGTTGTTGCTGGTGTCACGTGCCCCGCAGCGTCTTGTTTGTCACCCCGGTTGCCCACTGTGTCGGTAATGCCGCGATGCTTGAGGCCATGCAGAGAAAAGCGCTCTTGCTTTGTGATGATCCCTTCAGTCATTGCGAGGGTGATAAATCGCTGCCAGGCACTGTCCAACGAAGACTTAGCCATTGGGTTACCAGACTGCTCAACGAGTAGCCGCCGATCCTCAGCCTTGATAGGGACTGGAAAGCTGCGGCCGTTCTTGGTCCAGATGGTGGTGCGTCGCGCTACAAGGAAATCCCACGCTGCGATCATCTCTGGATCCCACTCGGTAAGCGTGTCGCGTGATCCCTTGCGCCGCTGAGCATGTATGCCTGTCGGCTGCTTATGTGTGTCGTTGAGTGTGCACACTTCGATACCGCGTAAGCGCGCGCTATACGCCAGTACCATGACTGGCGCGAGATAGCTGGGGCAACTGCCTTTTGTGTGTGGTGGACGGGAACCGCGTTCACGAGCGAAGGTCAGCACCTTGTCGAATGCGGCCGGCGTTGGCATCCGGTGTTTCTTTGCTTCGCGTGCTTGCCTCACGCCGATGGCCGGATTCGATCTGCATAGGCCTACGCGCATGCCCCATGCGAGTGTGCGACGTAAATAGCGGTGAAGGTGGTTCGCTTTACTAGGCGTCGCTGGAAGCGCGGGTTGATGACGATTAGCAAGCCGCCCCATTGCGAAGACTTCCACGAGCCGTTGGACCACAGGCGTGGTGATGCGATCAACCTGCACCGAGCCCAATTTCGATCCGTCTTTGCGAACATAGTCGGCAATGGAGTCGGCGTAACGACGGTAGTCATCTTGCGTGTCGGTCGCCAGTTCCTTGAACTCCAAGGACTCATGGAAGCGATCAAAGAGATAACGCAACGTGCCCCGCGTGCCCTTGCCTGCACGTTCCTCAATGATTCCGTGCAATTCTGATAGACGAGCACCAGCGTAGGCCACGGTTTGTTTTCGTGTGGCCCCGCCTTCTGGATGCGGCTCGACGACGTACCACCGACCGTCTTCCCAATACAGGCCGCGCGGGAGCGCAGCCTGGTCAATGTGTGCAGGGATGTGGGGATTGAATTTTCGCTTGCGGCCTCTTGCCATTACATGAGCTCCTGTTCTCTATCCATATCGATGTCTTGAACTTGCTGTAGTCCCAGAGCGGCATTGAGCGCATCGACCGTGGTCCAGATACCGCCGCGACCGTCGTATTTGTAGCGAATGCCCTGGTCATGTGCCCAGCGCACCACCGTCGACGCACGGGGGGTAGGCCCAATCGGTGCATAGAGCCGTCTCAGTTCCTCGAACGTGATGACCGCACTGCTCACGCACGTTGCTCCACGTCCCACTCCCGTCTGCGTCGCCATTGCATGCGCATCTCCTCCACCAGCAAGTCAGCCGCCGCATAGCCGCGCTGGGCGGCGATGCGGAGCCGTAGCTCTCGCACCTTGACCGCGTCCACGTAGCCCTGGCGGAGCCAGTGGCGCGCTTCACATGCCCGACGTAGGCCTTCGCTGCTCGCGCTATCGATCATCGCTGGCGCGTGCCGGTGAAGCGCAGGCCGAGCTGCACCACGTTTGCGGGGCAAGGACGTGGCTGACGCGGCGTGCGTATCCGATGGGCGCGGCGCCACTCGGTCATGGCCAGCTCGTAACTGGGATGCTTCTGCGTGCGGCCGCACACGCACTCAATGAAGTGCCCGCCGCCCGCCTCAAGGCGGCGGGCATCATGCATGTGGCGAGCCGAGTGGCCATTTGCGCACGGCGGCAGAGCGTTGTCATGGTCGACCTGACGTTGCGTCACGGTACCTCCAGGCTTAGTACGCGCTCGGCATCTCGCAGGTGCTGCACGGTGTCGGAGTCGATCCGGTCCAGCGCCTGGGCGACGGTGTATCCCATGTCTGCCAGCCAGTCGTGGCGATTCAGCACCAGGGCGGCGGTGAGTGCCTCACCGGTGGACAGGGGGCCAGGCTCTCCCAACCGCGCGGCGGCGCGCGCAATCTCGATCGTGCGCTGCAGATTCATCGGGTCGCCCTCCAGGCGGCGCCCAGGCGGGCGCGCACAACATCGATGTGCACAACGGTCAGGCCCCAGCGCACTGACCACGTGCGGGCTTGCTGCTCGTTGCAGGTCAAGATCAATTGCCCTTCTGGCTCCACCCGATCGGCGCGCAGCCCGAAGAGCACTTCGTCGAGGTCGACGACAGCCTGCAGGTCAAACAGCTGGCGCATGGCTTCCGCGTTGAGTGTCTTGCCGCTTCCCTGGGGGCCGATCACGACGACGGACTTAGCCATGAGCGACCTCCCGGCGGACGGCCATCCGAGCGCGACGGCGCAGCCGCTGCGGTACCTGGCCGACCGCCAAGCCGGTCTGAGTAAGGCGCGGGCGGCGGGTGGTCCACAGCCTGTACACCAGGGCGCCACCGGCCGCCGGGGCCAGGACCATCGCCAAAGCGAGCAACTCAACCATGGCTCACCTCCCGTGCGGCCTGGGCCACAGCGGCAGCTGCGGCCGCAGTTGGCCTGCGCGGCAGCATGTTGGCCAGGTCAAAGGGGAAGTCCAGGCCGTCCATGAATTCGGCGAGCTCCGTGCTGATGCAGCCTTCCGCCTTGGTCCACAAGCGAGGGCCGTCGATGAGCTTCCAGCCGCTACCGGGACCGCGGCGCCGCTCCCAAGACTGGCGAGCTTCGCGGAGCGGTCCCATGCTCAGAGCGGCAGTGACCACGACCGAGCCATGCGTGACGTGCATGGTGATGGTCGCTGAGCAGTCGCCCGTGCCTCTGTCGTAGGCGACGACGGCCGGCGTGGTAGCCTCCGCGCCGGGTCCGGTGCCCAAAGCCAACGGAAGTGCTGCCGCGGCTGGACGTGTTCCAGGTTGCTGTTGCATATCGACTCTCCAAGTTGCGTTGGTGGAGGGCCTTGGGGCGGTGTTACAGCACCGCCCGCCGGCCCCGCTGTTACGGGGTTAGATCAGGTCGGCGCCAGATGGCGGAATGCTGGGATCAGGCTCGCGCAGGCGCTGCGCGCCGTTGAGGACATCGAGCAGTTCGTGGCGGATGTACTCGGCTACTGCCGCCGGCCCGTCGTGATTGATGCCTGCCTCAATCGCGACGTCGTTGGTCAGCGCAGCAAGCAATGCGGCCGCGTGATAGGCACGCCAGAGTCGGAATTGCTCCTCTTCACTGATCGCGAAATCAGCATCCTCTGGCAATTGTTCATTCGTACGGGCGGCGTCCATCAAGCGACCTCCGTTGAGGGCATGCGTTCGATTACCCATTCCCACAGCGACGCCGCCTCTGCCTCCGGCATGACCAGATGCAAAGTGCCGATGACCAGACCAGTGCCGTCGTCCACCGTGAAAATCTCGCCGGGGGCTTTGATCGCGCTGCAGGCGAACATCACCGGGGAACGGTCATGCAGGCAGTCCGCGTACAGTTCGGCCAGCACATCCGTCGCACGGATCTGCAGGAGCAGGTAGACGCCTGGCGCGATGCGCGTCGCCTTGTGTAGGTCGCGCCGGCTCACTGGCGCACCTCGGCGAGGTCGGCATTGATGCTGGAAATGGCGGCCTCGACATCGGCCAGGGTCAGTGCCTCGGGTGCTTTGCCCGTGGCTTGCAGCTTCGCCTGCAGGGCGAGCCAGGCGGTGTGGTTCCAGTCGAGGGTGTCGGCGATTAGGCCGAAGAAATAGGCGATCTGGCGCGCGGCGGATGCGGGCGCTTCTTGAGCGTCGTAGGACATGCGGGTTTCCTCATGTTTGGGGAAATCCGTCATCCCGACGCCAATCGGGGTGACGGACGGTACGCGGTTGGCGTGCCGGCATGAGGACCGGTGGGCCTTGCGGCCCCCGCGCACCGCCCGCCATAAAGCTGGCCGGCATGCGCCCGCGTCGATGCGGGCGATAAAAAAGCGCCATACATCGATCGATGGGCGCTGGTGCGCCTCATGTTCCGGGACGCCAATCCCGGTCGCCGATTTTGCGGCGACGGGGTAATGGTTGCTCCGCTCCCGGGTTGATGTCAATGAAAATTTCCCAAAATTTCCCACCTGTGCGAGGGCGCTCATTTCTGGAACACCCAACACTTGACCGTGGTGCCGACACCCGTCAGATCGTCCTTGAGGACAGCGCTGTTGACGGCCACGTTCGCGCCGATGAATTTGTGCCGGCGCGAATCACCGAGCAGCGCACGCAGCACCTTGAGATCGGGCACGGCTTGGCTGAACTGCGCAGCCCGCGCAGCGAAGTGGTTGAGGTTGATCGCAATCCGCTGTGCATCGCGGCTGTGATTGACCACGGCTTTGCCGTGTCCCGTGGCTTCGAGGTACTCGTAGACCTCCCAAAATTCGTTGACCATCGCGTGGTCGGCGCTGATCGCCTTCTGCCGTTCCAGCGCCATGTCCAACAACGCGAGCCGCGTCTGCTCCACCATCTCGTCCGGGATAGCGATGACTAGGCGCAGGCAGTCGAACAGCGCCAGCATCTGCGCGTGGTTCTTGATAACGCGCTCGAGGCGGAGATCCTGCTGAGCACGTAGCTTGGCCTCGAATACCTTCACGCGCTCGGCGAACAGATCGAGGATGGCGCGCTCCTGCCGAACGGCACGCACGAGGAAATGGCTGACTTCTTCGACCTGCAGCGCGTTGAGGTTGTCGGCCGCAATGCGGCTTTCGGTGGTGACCTGCGGCCGTTTGAAATGCAGCTTGACGATGCGCGTCAGGATTGCTTCGCTGGCGTCCACGGCAGCGTTCTGGGTGATCACGATGGTGCCGCGAAATGGCGGCTCGTAGGTCTCGTTGCCGCCGTTGCGCACGCCGCGTGTCGCCAGGGTGCCGCCGCCGAAGAAGTCCTTCAGCTCATCCCACTCGAACGTCTTGGAGTGCGCTTTGTCTGGCTCGCTGCGGTCCGCCTCCAGCAGAACGACGGGCATACCTGACACCTGGCCCATGGCGCGGGCACGGCCGGCCTTGGACGACTTGGCAGGGTCGAAGCCCTCGTAGTCTGAGCGGCCCAGCAGCTTCCACAGGAACGTCAGCAGCGTAGTCTTGCCGGCGCCGGCCTCACCGGTGGCTTCAAGGAAGGGAAAGCTCTTGTGCCCAGTGCGGATCTGTTCGGCGAACAGTGAGCCAAACCAGAACGTCATTGCGACCATGCCGTGTGTGCCGAAGCACTGCCACAGCCATGGCAGCCAATCCACGCGGAACGCCTCGGCGTCGCGCTGGATCTCGAGGCGGATGGATTTCTGCGTGGTCTTCAGGCGCAGCTTGTCGAACTCGAAATAGTCCTCCTCGTTGGCTGTCACCAGCTCGCCGTCGCGCACGGCAATATCGCCGAGCAGATAGGCGCGGTGTTCCTTGCTGTAGCCGACGAAATCAATAGCGTCCACCGTCTTGATCGCCTCGGTCTGCTCTTCGATTAGACGGTCCAGCTGGTGGCCGCTGCCGGTGAACATGGCGCCGGCGGCCAGGGAGATGAGTCGCTTCTTGAACTCGGAGGCACTGGCGACATGCCCACCTGTAAAGGTGCCTTTGACGCTGGGGCCGTCGTGCGGAAAGTCGACACGGAAGTAGTACCAGCTTTCGTCGGTGACCTCCTGGCGCTGGAAATACAGAGCCTCCGGGTAACAGTTGGCAATCTTCTGGACAGAGCAAGCGGCCCGCTTGATCTTCCGCAGATCCTCGGCTTGCAAGTCGTCCGCATCGTCCGCGTCGACGTCCCCCAACTTCTCTTTGCGCAGCTTGTCGAAGCGCTGGGTGTCGAAGTCGAACCAGTACAGGCGGGAGCGGTACTCCAGCCAGAAGTCGTTACGGCCGTCGTGCTCGAACATCAGCAGTCCTTTGTCCACCGCGGTGCGGGCCACGAGCAGGTCGCCCTGGTAGCGTGCTTCCTTGACGTCGTTGTCCCACTGTTTGGGATCATCGGAAGCGATCGCGCGCAGATGCAGGTCGTTCCAGTCGGTTTTTTTGCCGTCGCGCTGGACGATCTGCGCGGCCCGCGAGTCGAAGCCCAGCGCCTGGGCGCGCTTGATGTGCTTGTGCGTGTACGCACGGGCGCCTGGCTCGTTGTCCAGTGCCCATACAAGCGTCGGAAGATCGGCCATGCGTGCCTTGGACAGCTCGCGCAGTGATTCTTCTGGGAATGCGTTGGAAGACATGGCGGATACGGCGCACACGCCGTGCTGCAGGAGCGCGATCGCATCAAAGATGCCCTCAACGATCCACACCTCGCGTGCCGTCTGCATGGCTGCCAGCGAGGCAGGCGCCGCCCACCATACCCCTGCATAGCTCTGACCTGGCGCAAAGCGCGCCTTCTGCTTGCCGAATCGGTGCGGACGATCGATTAGCCGTTCCCACCAGCCGCCCTTGACCAGCGGAAAGCGCACGGTCGCAGTGCCGGCGCTGATCTTGCGATCGTAGTGGCTGTCCTGGCTGTAGAGGCCCTTGAGCGGCGCCAAATCAAAACCGCGCGAGAACTGCAGGTAAGCGTCGGCCGCAGCATTGGGCGCCGCAGCCGTTGGCTGGAAGCGCTTGGACCAGTCGTCGAACAGGTCGTCGTATAGATCCTTGACGTGCAGTTCGCGGCCGCACTTGGACTGACGGCCGCATTTCACGACCCACGGCTTGAGATGGTGGGTGTAGAGCTCTTTCTTGCTGCACGACGGGCATTTGCCGCCGCGCATGTACTCGGTACCACTACGGTGCTTGAGTCCGTAATCCCGTTCCAGCCGGGACAGCACCTGTTGTCGCAGATCCTCTTGCATCGAGCTTCCTTAAACGCCGAGCACGCGCCGAGGCGCAGGCGGAGATGTGGCGTTGTCGATCACGTGATAAGCGCCGCCTGCGCGACGGTGCGCATCAACTGCCGCTGCGAGCAGGCGCGCTTCTTCGTGCTTGGCGTGCGGAGCGACGCGCTGTGGGACATTGCTCGCCGCATCGACGAATCGCGGCTCCTGTGCGGTGAACCAACTATTTGCATGCCTCACGAGCCAACCTCACTATTCGCGAGCTGGAGGTGGAACAGAACCGTGGCGGTGTCGGTCAGCACGACCAGGCGATCATCAGCAGAGGTCGCAAGTCCTTCCCGCATCAGCGTTGCAACGACGACCGCGCCAAAGCGCTGATCCGTGTCCGTCGGGGCTGTGCGGCCGATGTAGCCGTACTCGGTTTTCACCAACCCGCCGTGGATGAGGGCAACCTCCAGGCAAAGCTTCGCCGTGGGCGGCAATGCCGCCCAATCAAGGGTTTTTCGCATTAGAAATGCCTCAGATGTGAGGGAAAAGCGGCTCGCCGCTGAGAGGAATCAGATCCAGCTGGCGGTCGCCCAACGACTCGCGGTAAGCCTGCAGCGCTTGTGCGCGCTCATATGCTGGTGTCGGTGGAAGCTCGCTGTGAGAGGTGGGCACACCGCTGGGGCTGGCAATACCAGTCAATTCCGAATGCCCTGTATAGGTCGCGCCACACATCGGGTTCTCGCACACATAGGAGTCGTGCCGAAGAAACTTGTGCGCAAGGAAGCTTGTGCGTTTGATCAGCCTTGCACTGCACGCTTCGCAGCGAAAAACGATTTTCTTCCGACCAAACATGCTCACCCCCTTGAGCTTTTTGCGGTTGGGATTTGTGTGGCACTATTGGGTGGTGCCTTGAGACCCAATGCGATTGCCGCTTTGTGGGACTCGCCGTATTTGCCCTGAGAGCGGCCACGGAGAAGGTCATGTACCACCGACCGATCCACGCCGTGCTGCCGTGCGAATGCCGAGACCGTAATGCCATTCGACTCAAGCCACTCTCGCGCCTGTTCCGGGCTGCGAGGCGTGAACTGCTGCATTTGACTCTTACGGGGCATGTGGCGGTTCCGTCTACTTTTGGGAATTTTGTGGACTTAACTCAACATTGTCAAGTAAGGGAATGCCTGTATGTCTGTAGGGAAACGCCTGAAGGAAGAGCGCAAGCGGTTAGGCCTCACCCAGGAAGAAATGGCCGTCCAACTTGGCTTGACGCGCTATGCGCAGTTGAATTTCGAGAAAGACGTCAACCTGCCGGGCGGAGCGTACCTACTCGCCGCACTGGATCGTGGCGTGGACGTCATGTACGTGCTGTCTGGACACCGGGCGCAGTTGGATCCCCTAGATCGGCGTCTGCTCTCGTTGATCAAGAATGCGTCGCCTGCTGCGCGTAACGCAGCGCTCGCAGCGCTTGGTGCGTCTGCTGACAAAGCGATCTCAGGTGCCGGTCCAACTGTGGTACTCAACGACAGCGATGTGGGTCAAACGATCTCGACGACTGCGGTTATCGATCAGAGCAACATGCAGATCACTGTCGGCGGACGGAAAAAAAAGAAGTCTTGATCAAGCTCAACATAGGACAGCTGGTCCTCGCAAAAGAGAGCGTTATCGGCAGCTGCCGGCATAGATGTAGAGATTGAAATTGCAAAGCAGGACAGCCGTCAAAAAAAAACCGCCGGTGCATAACCGGCGGTTTTTTAAGGTGTCGGCACGTGGCTCCCTGCGATCCTTTCGCCACCATCCTGGCAGCGCGAGATGACCTGACATCCGAGCTTAGAGTGCCTTGATTAGGTGCCTGAAATTGTCAGAAAAGTCTGATTCTGAAATAGGATTGTTGCTCCCCAGATCAGGCGATAATGAATTCAAAGTTACTTCTGTAATGGTGTTTCCCAACATTGTCATATGGTCCACTCCATATGTCAGATCGGTTGTGCTGAAGCAGGTGCCCTGGAAGTCTGTCATAAACAGCTTTTGTGATGCGAGTTGGGAAGGCGTTATCTAACCCCGTGAAGCTGTTTAACTTGGCCGCATAGTTAGCTGCAGGCCCAACCCACACGAGATCACTGTCCACTCGAACTCCAGTTTTAGCGGCAAGCACAGTTCCGGTATCTATACCAACTGTATGCTTTAAGCCCCAGTCTGTCGGCGCAAGTATTTTAAAGTACTGATCTATCTTCTTGACGGCGTGGAATATCTTTAGTGCCGAGATGACCGCGTTAGTCTCCTTGCCCTCACCTACATAGATCGACATTACACGATCGCCGTCATACGCCTGAATCGTTCCATCATTACTTTTGATGATCCTGGCGCAGCAGTGCAAGAAGGCTTTGTAGTAGCTGGCTGCTAACGTGTCAGAGAGAGTGTCTACCATTTCCGTGGATCGGTGGAGGTCGGCGTACAGAACGCAAGCGTCGATTCGCTTCCCCGTATTGCCAAAAGTCAATTCTTCAGGCGTGGGAGGTGTATGGCCATTTGGAATGTCACCCCAGTCTTCGGTTGCGAAGCTTATAATCTTGGCGTTTAGCTCATCCATTAACTGCATTTTCTATCCTTTGGTTATTAATAGGGCTATAGCTGGAACCCAAGCTATCCCTGAAAGCTTTGCCAGTGTCAACGATCGGGTGACCCATTTGTACTTGGATACGGCAATCTGCGAGTTGCGGTGGATTTGGTGTGCGTAATCACGCAGCAATTCCTCCGAATTTATTGCTATCAATTTTGAAAGGTATTCGCCGGCAGATAAATTCGCAATTTTCCCAAAGAAAATAATTGAGGACTCCGGGCCTGTGGTCCTTGCTCGGACGACCATGCTTCCGCACAAAACAGCGCCACACGCCAGAATCGCGGATAAAACTGTCAAGGATGCTGCAAGCCATTCTACGATGTGCGCTTTTTCATAAGCGGCCGCAAGACCAGCAAGCAATGTAGTACTTGCAGCTACGGAAAAGGCTGCTTTGCTGTCTGCTGCATTTATCCACGTTATGTGCCTATCGAGCACAGATTTTGATAGTTCAGCTCGCTTTTCCGCATCCATAGTCATCCCCGTGTCCGACCGTGGAAGACTACGCTATAGGATTCGGGGAGTCAGATGTCTCCATCTCGACGGAGGTGGTGTAGGCGGCCGCTCCTGCCAAGACGTGGATAGCTTTGGCGATAAGCCATCTGCTCTTGTCGATCTCAGCCTTGAAGCCTAGTACCGAAGCTATCTGTTCTGGAGCTAGATCCGGACGGCCAACTGCGAGCGTGTAGTCAAACCTCGCTACACCGCGCTTGATTCGTTCGAGCTCGGCGTTAGCGTGCTGCCGAGCAACGTTCTCATCCACATACGACTCGCGTAGGCGCTTTGCATTGTCGTCAGTGCCCACCAGCACCGATTGCCGCCGCGCCTTGCCCTTGTCCACCCAGTAGGCTCGCACGCCGGTATAGGCATCGCGGTCCGCCACCGAGTAGCGATGCTGATCACCGTCGCGGCGCGTCAGCGTGACAGTCGGTAGTGGCTTGCCGGTTGCTGTTGTGCCGGCGCCAATCGGCGCAAATACCAGCGTGCCGGCTTTCACCGTGGCTACCGCATCGAAACGCTGCCCCAGGCGGGTGAGCAGGTTCATGTCGCTCTCGTTGGCCTGGTCGAGGTGCGGCAGCTTCGTGCGCGCGAGCGCCTCTGCCACACGCGGCGTCAATCCATGCTCGCCGGCCAGCGCGTTGAGCACGGCGCCCAATGTCGTGTTGTGCCAGCTACGTTCGCGGCGCGTGCGCATGTCGGCGGTGAGGTCCGCGCTGCGCGCCCGCACGGTGATGATGTCCGGCGCACCGCTGTACTCGACCTCGTCCACGATGAAGGTGCCTTTGTCGACCAGGCCGGTGTCTTTCCAACCCAATGCCACGGCCAGGCGCACGCCGCGCTTGGGGAGTGCCATCTTGCCGTCGTGGTCGTGGATGCGCAGATCCAGCTGGTCGGCTTCGCCGCCGCGGCACTCGGTGAGGGTGAGGTCGAGCAGGCGCGGGGCAATGCGCTCGGTGAGGTCGATGCCATCGAGCACCACGCGCCACTGCGGAATCGGGTAGCTCACGCGGTGGTTGCCTCCGGCGTGGCGTCGTCTGCTCGGCGCAGGCTCAGCTGGAACTCAATGCGGCGCGGTGTGCCGTCCTCGAAGAACAGCGAGGCTGTCTCGTTGAGGGATAGCAGCAGGTATGGCCCGTAGACCACGCCTGCGCCATCCACTAGCGGCAGCGGCTCACCATCGGCTGCGAGCTCGCGCAGCGTGTCCAGCGACGCGCGCGTGCCGGTGAGCTCGGGTGCGATCAAGCCAGACAGGTCGATGCTGTCGTCGCCCGGGCCCAGGAACTGGCTGGCTGGCCGCGCGCCGACGCGCTCGCTGGTGGCATGGCGCCAGCTCATCTGCCGCTGCAGCTGCAGGAAGGCGGCGCTGTCGAGGGAAAACACGAACGTGCCGTAGGACATCATCATCGGGGTGGATCCTCAGTCGTCGCGCAGGCTGGAGCGGCGGGCCGCCGCTGTGCGCCGGTCGCGCTCTTCAAGTTGGCGGGCGACTTCGCGCGCCAGGGCATTGGTATCCATGCCGGGCGCGGCGTGGACGTGGATGACGTAGCTATTCCCGCCTGCAGGCGCGCCTGGTGCGCGCGCAGGTGCGGTCAACGGCGCGCGGCTGTCGATCGCTGCCACCGGCGCTGTGGCGGTTGCCAGGGCCAGCCCAGCGCCCACCGCACGCATCCGGTTGCCAAGCGCCGTCACGGCCTGCACGGGGGCGCCTTGGCCGCGCTGCAGGCCCACGGTGAGGCCTTGCATGGTGAAGTCACCCAGCTGGGCGAACACGCGTGACGGGCTATGGATGCCCAGCAAGCCCTTGAAGCGATCGACCACGCCGCTGCCGACGCTGGCGATCGCATCGCCGGCGGCGCCGAGCTTGGAGCGGATGCCCTGGACAAGGCCGCTGATCATGTCTGCGCCGGCCTGCAGCATCCGGGCCGGCCAGTTGGCGAGCTGCAGGTTGATGCCGGCCCACAGCTGCAGCAGCCCTTGGCGGATGCGATCGCCGTTCCCGGTGAACACGCCCACGATCAGCGACCAGGTGCCCTGGACCGCTTGCCACACGCCGCCGAGGATCTGCTTGATCACCGGCAGCACGAACACGAACGCCTGCACGAGCCAACCGATCGCCTTGACCGCCAGTTGCAGCTGGGTGACCAGTACCGCGCCCAGGATCTGCCCGAAGCCGCGGCCGGCCTGCGTTGCACCGTGCAACTGCGCGGTGGTGGCCTCGAACGGTGTCAGCAGCTGCTTCACCCACGCCCAGGCCTGGCCCATCGCGGCGGCCACCGTGTCCCACACCGGGCCCAGCGGCGCGAGCGCGGTCTGCAGCTCGGCCAGCACCGGCGCGGCCACATCGACGATGCCTTGCCACACGCCGATGGCGAAGGCCTTGATCGGCCCCCAGTACTTCCACACCAGCAGCGCCACCGCCGCAACGGCTGCACCGATCGCCAGCACCGGCAGGCTGACGCCGCCGAGCAGCGGCAGCAGCAGGCGCGCACCGTTGGCGAGCATGGGCAGCACGCGGCCGCCAAACGACAGCACCTGGCGAATGAGCGCGCCGAATCCGCCGCCGCCCGACAGCAGTGCGACGGCGCCGTGGATCTGCGAGAACGCCATCGCGGCCACGCCGCCGGCGACCAGCAGCCCGCCCAGGACGGTGAGCAACGCCGCGCCACCGATTGCGACCTTGGCGATCGCACCGACCAGGGCTGGGTTGGCGCGGATCCACGTTGTGACCTGGCCGACCACGGCGGCGGTGCGCTCGGTCAATTCCTTGAACTGCGGCAGCAGGGTCTGGCCGATCGACTGGGACACCACCACGGCTGTGTTCTTCAGCAGCTGCAGCGAGTTGGCCGAGGTGGCCACACGCGATGCGTACTCGGCCGACATCGAGCCGCCGTAGCGCTGCGCGTCGGCGACCTTGGCGAAGTTGCCCTGCAGCAGTTCCAGATTGGTCAGCAGCGGTGCGATCGCGCCGATCGATTCGCGCCCGAACAGCTGCGTCATGGTCGCAGCCTGCTCGGCTTTGGGCAGTGCGCGCAGCTTCTGCAGCACGGACATGATTGCCCCTCCGGCGTCCTTCTGCATCACCTGGGCCATGGTGGTGGCCTTGATGCCAAGCTTGTCGAAGGCCTCGCGCTGGCTCTTGGTGGCCGACTCGCCCGAGGCCAGGGTGAGCAACATGTTCTTGATGCCGGTGGCCGAGACTTCCGACTCGATGCCCATGCCGGCAACCGTGGCGCCCAAGGCCGCCAGCGGGCCGCTCTGCAGGCCGGCGACTTCGCCCAGGGCACCGATGCGGTTCACCACCGCGCTAATCTTGTTGACGCTGGCCGGGCCGGTGTTGCCGAGGTAGTTGATCTTGTCGGCCAGCACGACCACCTCGGCCTGGCCCATGCGAAACGCTGTGCGCCAGGTCGCCATCGTCTGGCCGGCTTCCTCTGCGCTGCTGTCGAAGGCCACGCCCATCTTGGCGGCGTCCTCAGCGAAGCGGACCAGCTCCTGGCGCGGGATGGACGCTTGACCGGCGGCCGCGACGATTTTGGCGATGTCGGCCGGCAGCATCGGCAGGCGCATGGACAGGTTCTCCACATCGCGGCCCATCTGGGCGAACTGCTGCGGCGTGCTGAAGTCCACGACCTTGCGCACGTCTGCCATCGCCGACTCGAATTCCATCGCATCGCTGATCGGCAGTGCGGAGGCGCGCAAGGCCCGCTGGCCGGCGAACGCCATACCGGCGCCATAGGCGCTCGCCTGCAGGCCGGCGCTCTGGATGCGGGCGCTGCGTCGTTGTGCAGCATCGATCGCCACCAGGCGCTGCTGCTGGGCGCGCATGGCGGTGTTGGTGCTCTCAATCTCGCTGCGCAAGCGGCGCTCGTGGGTGACCAGGTCGCGCGTGCTGATCCCGGCCGTCTCCAGCCGGCCGCGCAGCCGCTGCAGGCCGGCTTCCTGTGCACCATGAGCGGCCTTGAGCTCACGAGCGGTGCGTACGGCGCGCTCGAACTCGGCATTCATTGCCGCCGTGGGCGTGCCGGCGGCCTTCATCTGTTGGGCAAGCGTGCGCACCGACTGCCGCTGCGCATCGAGCGCGGCCTTGGCGCGCTGCGCCATAGCCACCTGCTCGCGGTAGGCGCCGATGTCGCGGTGTTGGCTGTTGAGCTGGCGCAGCGCATCACGCTGGTTGCGTAGCGCCGTGGCAACGCCACGGCTGCCATTGAGCACGCGGCGGAACGGACCGGTGGCGCGATCGACTGCGGCCAGGATGACCTGCAGGCGCAGATTGTCAGAGGCCGCCATTTAGGCGGCCTCGGGATTCGGGTGGGGCATCATTCGGCTCCGCTTCGCAGGCGGGCACGCTCGCGCCACGCCGTGAGTTCGTGCAGCGACCAGCCGTCCATTTCAGACGGCGGCCAATGGAAGACGGCCGCGATGTCGGCCATCGCATCCTCTACGCAGTCGGGAAGTCCGCTTCCCTCTGTGCCTTGGGCAAGAAAAAAACCTGCACCTCCTGGCCCACGGCCAGCAGGTCGGCCGGATCCATCGCGTTGACGTCGGCGGTGGTCAGGGTGGGCGAGGAAATACGCGGCAGCAGCGTTGCCAGTGCGGTGACATCCAGCTGCAGCACGTCAGTGAGCTTGAGGCCGCGCAACTCGCCGGCGCCCGGCTTGCGCACGTTGATCTGGGTGATGGTTTGCTCGCCGCGCACGATGGGTTGGTCGAGGGCAACGGCTGGGGAAAACGTCGGGGTCATCGGAAGGTCTCAAGGCGGAGGACTGGCGGCGCCAGGCCGGAAGGGTCAGGCGCCGATGGCGCGGCGTTGGGCGGCGAGCAGATCCACGCCATTGACGATCTCAGTCATGTTCACGAAATCGATCTCGATCACGGTGGTGCCGTTGATGGTCAGCTTGTAGTAGCTGGCCGAGGTCTTGACCGAAAACTCGGTGTCATCGCCGGACTTGCCGGTGCCCGGATCGATCTCGCTGTGGCGGCCGCGCACGACCACCTCCACTGCATCGACTTCTGCGGTGTCGTCGCGCTGGTAGGCGCCGGCAAAGCGCAGCTGCACGGCGTTGTGGGTGGTGGCGCCGTACTGATTCAGCACACCGCGCATCAGACCGCCGCACTTCCATTCGAGCTCGATCTTTTCCTGGCCGAAGTCGATATCGACCGGGCCATTCATGCCGCCGCCGCGGTACTCCTCCATCTTGCGAGTGAGCGTTGGCAGCTTCACCTCGACCACCTGGCCGAGATAGCTCTCGCCGTCGTTGAACAGGTTGAGCGCTTTGAGTTTCTTGGGCAAAGCCATGGGTTTCTCCGGGAATCAGATCAGGTGCGTTACGCGTTGACGCGGTCGGCGAAGTCGGCCAGGTAGCTGGTGGTGATCTTCTGGTAGAGCTGCAGGTTCTCCAGCGGCGGTACCGGCGTGTAGTCGTAATCGATCCGCAGCGCGCCATCGGCCAGCGTGGTGGCGCTGTTGACCGTGCCGTCGTACCAGGCGTTGGCATCGATCAGATAGCCGGAGGACTTGAGATCGCGGAACTTGGCGTTGATCGTTTCGAGCAGGTCTTTGACCAGCGAGGGATGCATCGGCTTGTCGACGTAGAACGCCACGCCCTCGGCGATCGTGTCGGCCAGGATCTGCGCCGTGCGCGTGGCCGTCTCGAACGCGAACATGCTGTCCTCGGCGCACGTGCGCGAACCCCAGAAGCGCTGGCCGTTGAAGGTGATCAGCGTGGTGATGTCGCCTTCGTTGAGCACGCCGGCATCGGTGGCCGGATCCTGCAGATCCCAGTGCACATCCTTGGAGATGCCGGTGACGCCGGCCACGGGCACGTTGGACAGGCTCTTGTGCCAGCCCTGTTCGGTGTCGATCTTGGCGCGCAGGCCGAGCGCACGCGCGGTGGCATACGCGGCGGTCGTCGTGCTGGTGCTGGTATCGAACGCCAGGAAGTCCGGCCAGATCAGCATCAGCTCGCGGTCGCTGAATTGGCCGCGGTAAGTGACCGCCTCGGCGACGGTATCGGCGACCGGTCGCACATAGGCCATGGCGCGCAGCTTCTTGGCGATGGTCGCCAGCGCCTTGGCGACCGGCAGCGTATCCAGGCCAGGTGCGCCCAGGATGCGCGGGCGCACGCCCAGCTGTGCCTGCGCGGCGAGCAAGGCGTACAGGCCGCTATAGCCGCTGGACTTGGCCTCGCCGATGACGTTGCTGGTGGTCTTGGCCGCGTCTTCGTCCTCAGCCACGCGCACGACGATGGTCACCGGATTGGTCTGGTCGGCGATGCCCTGCAGCGCTGCGCGCAGCGTGCCCTTGGTGCCGGCGCTGGCGATCGCGCCGAGCACGTCGGTGAGCAGCACAGCCTTGTTGAGCGGGAAGAGGGTCTCGTCCGCATCGGCGGCGGTGGCGACCAGGCCGACAACGGCGGTGGAGACGGTGCGGATGGTGCGCGTGCCCGCGCTGACTTCGATGACGCGAACGCCGTGGTGGTAGGCAGTGGACATAGGTTCCTCGATCAGGACGAGCGGAAGCGGAGCGGGATGGTCAGGCGCGAGCGCGCATTGGCAGGCGCAACGTCGGTGCGCTGGCCTTCGATGGTCAGCACGAAGCTGCCGGGCGCATCACCGACGACCAGGCCGACGCGTGTCAGCCGCAGGCGCGGCTCCCAGCGCATCAGCGCGGTGGCGGTGGCGCCATAGAGCAGCGTGCGGGTGGCGCCGTTGAAGGGCTGGTCGATGAGCTCTGGCAGCAGCGAGCCGAAGTCGCGGCGGTGCACGCGCGTGCCTATCGGCGTGGTGAGGATGCAGGCGATCGACTGGGCCAGGTGCTGCTCGCCCTCGATCACGCGCCCCGTGGTTGCGTCGATGCCGATCACTGCGGGCCGCCACTGAGCGCGGTACCGGCAGTCACACCGGTAGTCTTGTGGTTCTTGAGGCTGATCCCGCCGCCCACCACGTCGGTGTCGACGGTCGCGGTGCCGGTGATGCCGACCTCGCCATTGATCTGGGTGGCGCCGTTGACGGTCAGCGGACCGTTGAGCGTGATGCCGCCATCGGCGGTGATGGTCGCGGTGCCGCCGCTGGGCAGTGTCGCCTGCAGCGCATGCGCATCAGTGTCGTAATGGATCTGCGCGCCGTCTGCAAAGCGCAGCACGTGCAACGTGTCCGAGGCAGCTGGAGCTGCGAATTGGTCGGAGTAAAGGCCGCGTAGCACCAGGCCATCGGCCAGGTCGCCTGCAGGCGATAGCACCACGACTTGCTCGCCGACCGCCGGCGCCGACCAGATGATGGTGGTGCCGGCCAGCGTGACCACCCAGGGCAGGTAGTCGGTCAGCATCTCGCCAACCTGCACGCGGCATCGCGCGTTCGTCAGGTTCACCTCAGCGACGGTGCCGAGGCGAATGGCGTTACTCAGTGCGGAGGATGCGTTGCCCATGCAGCCATGGTCGGTGGCTGCATGCTGTGGCGCACTGTGCTTGCCGCGTAACGCGCGGTACTACAGTGCAGCGGGATCCGGAGCTTTGGGTTGCACGGACCATGCCTGCGCGTCCTCATCCCACACCAGTGTGCCATCGACCACCACAGGCGGCGCCATGGTGGTCAGCTGACCTGGTAACGCGATGCCTGCGGCCAGCCGTGGTGCGATCGCACCGGTGGCTTTTTCCCACACCAGGGCCGCGCTGTAGTCGGGCTCCGCACGCCACGTGTCACGTTCATGGTCCCACACATTGCGGCGGTAGTCGGTGGGCAGGAACGCAATCGGCTGAGAGGTCGTGCAGCCTGCCGGCAACGTGTCGCCCAGGGCGAGCGTGTTGGCGATAGGCGTCGCGGTCTCCGTGCTGTAGAGCATGACGCTGCGGTAGTCCGGCACTACTTCCCACGTCCCCAACTGCGCCGCTATGCGGTGGCGTTGATACAGCCCCGCGGGCTGCGCGGGCTGCGCTGGCGCGACGGCGACGGTGTTAGGTGGCAGCGGATAGCGTCCCTCCAATTCGGAGAGGTAGACGGTCACCGGCCCGGTGTATTCCCCAGTGGTAGCGTCGTAGGCGTATGCAGTGCTGGTGCTTGGCAGTGGGTTGGTCATGGTCATTCCTCAGTAGGCGATGCAGTAGGTCATGCGCAGGCCAGCAGGCAAGTTGTCTGCGCCGCCGGCAGCATTGACGGTGATGGCGTGGGTGTGGGCGCCAGCGCCGCGGTGGTCCACCACGTGCACGTGATTACCGCCCTCGGCGATGCCGATGCCATGGGTGTGGTTGCCGACACCATTCATGCCGATGTTATGGGCGTGATTGCCTGCGCCGTCGGTGCCAAAGCTATGGGCGTGGTTGCCTCCTGCACCTGTCCACCCGTCAGAGGGAGATGCATCGTTGTCGCGTTCCCGATACACGCCATAGCCGTTGATAGCGCCGGCTGGGATAACACCGGGGTGCTGGTGGTCGCCCGAGGCGCTGGTGCTACCACCGTGACCGTGGTGGCCCTGCGTATCGGTCCACGCACCGTGTACGTGATCGCCGGCTGGATTGGCGCTGGCACCGTGTGCGTGGATGCCAGCCGCGCCGAGTGCCGTGTAGTGCGCATGGTCGCCCACAGCAGCGGCGGTGGCGCTGTGGGTGTGGCTGATCATCTGCCCACTGCTGTGGACGCCAACAAACTGGGAGGAGTTGGTGTGTGTGACCGTGGTGCCCTCACGCATCAACGGCAGGTTGAACGTGGTGCTGCCATCTCCGGCGCCGTAGACGGTGCCGATGGCAGCGAATAGCGCCGAATACTTGGTGCGCGAGACTGCTGTGCCGTCGCAAAGCAGCAGACCTGCAGGCGGAAAGAGCGACGCCATGATGACGATCTGGCCCGGCAGCAGGAACGAGCTGGGGACGTTCTGCAGATTGCGGAAGTCGCGATACCACGCGCCCTCCTGCCCATCCAAGAGATCAGCATCCAAGCCATTGCCAGGGCCAACATGAAACGTCGCCGCAGAGCGAAGGCCGAGCATGTTGCGTGCCGCTGCCGCAGTCGGTCGGGCCAGTAGCCCTTTGATGAACTCGGTAGGCGCAGCATCGCCCAGGCGCGCATTCAATACGGCAATCAGATTGGCCGGCGACACCGCCCGCTCTTTGTCCAGACCTTCGATTGCTTGCGCGTCGGTGGACAAGCGCACCACACCCGGCACGTCCAATGTCGCCGCTGGATCGGTGAAGTTGGTGTCTCCGAAGGTGATCTGCGCGGTGTCCACGTCGGCCAGCACCACGTCGATCGCCAGCAGCACAGAGGCGGCACCGGACTTCTCCACCAGCAACGCGGGTTGGCCGTAAGCGGCAAACAGCGTGCCATCGGCCAGGTACAGGCCGAAGCCGTAACAGCTGTAGACGGCGTTGGATTCGTCGCGCACCGAGACGTGCATCGTGTCCTTGGCCGTGACCGTCCCGCCGATGGTGGTCAGGCGCTTGATTTCGGATGGCAGCGCGGTGAGCGCGGCATCGGCCACGAAGGGCGCGCTGGTCAGCCCCACTGCAGCGATGGTGACCGCCTGCGTGCCGGTTTGCTTGGCGTTGACCAGGGCCTGGCGGCCGGCGGTGGTGATCTTGAGTTTGAGTCCGGGCATGTGTGCTCTCTAGCTCGCCTGGCCCTGCAGGCGCAGGAACAAGGTGGTTCTGCCGCGCGCCACGACGTTGAGTCGTGCTTCGGCCTGGAATCCTTGGGTGAAGCTGAAATGCGAACGCACAGGCTTGGTGCGCTCGACCTCGGCGATGACTTCCTCGACGAACCGGGCGCTGGCGCTTTGCCCATCGGCGCCGGTCAGCGTCAGCGCCAGCTCGAAGGTGTGCGGCTGGCCGCGCGGCTCGGTCTGCCACCACTCGCGGATGGCCACCGCGCCGCCAAACGACTCGACCACCATACGCACGCTATTGGCGGTGCCCTTGCGGCGCTGGATCGCCATGGCGCTACGCAGGCGCGAGCGCTTGACCGCATCGCTCCAGTCGGCCTTCCAGTCGTCGACCGATAGCGTCCACGCCAGCCACGGCAGGTGGCCGGCTGGGCACGTGTCGGGGTTCCACAGATCCGGATACGGCAACGGAATAGCATCAAGCCGCGCGATGACGGCGGCCAGGGCACGCTCCATCGGCGTGGCGTTGGGCGGCAGCAGGGCGTTACTCATCGATGCCCGCATGCGCGATGTCAATCGCGGTGCAGTAGGCGGCCTGTGTGCGGCTGATCCGGATGTCGGCTGCAGGCGAGTCCAGCTCAACACGCTGCACGCCGTCGGCGAACAGCTTGGCCTTGATGGCCGATTCCGGTACGTCCCGGCCGATCCGGTGCGCCTCGGCAAGATAGGCCTGCAGGCTGCGCAGCGCCTCGCGCATGACCACCGCCGAGTCGGGCCCGGCGTATGTGTAGACGCGCCCACGAATGGCGTACGGGACGATCTCCGCGCTTTGCACCTCGACCTCATCGGTCAGGGGACGTACGTCGGCATCGGTCAGTACAGCGGCGACTTCGTCGAGTAGTGCCTGGGGCGCCGTGCCATCGCCGGTGCGCGATTGCACAGTGACCAGCACTTGCCCAGGCGCAGGGCTGGTTGCGCTGGCGTCCATGACATCGGCCGCCGCGCTGAGCGCGTGATAGATGTAGGCGCCTTCGGGGCCGGCAACGCTGAAACCCTCCGGTGCGAGTTGGATGCGGCGGCGGAAGTCCACATCCGATTCGTGGGTGGGCAGAACTCCTGTTTCCGGCTGGCCTGGCTCGAGCACCAGGCGCGCCACACCGAACAGTGCACCGAGGTGATCGAGGTTGGTGCCGGTCGCAAAGGCCAGCATGGTCTGCTGCGCCTTGTCGTTGGCGCGCTGCCGAATCAGCAACTCACGGGCTGCGAACAGCTGCAGGAGCTTATAGACAGGATCGGCTTCGGTGAGCGCCGAGAACTCCGGCAGCAGCCGGCGAAATTGAGCTAGCGCCTCGGCGAATATTGTCTCGAAGTCCAGGGCCTCGATCAGGTCTGGAGCTTGAAGTTTCGACAGATCTACTGCAGTGAAGGAAGCCATTGCCGGGGGATGAAAGAGGTTCCCGACTAAGTTCCTTGGTTCGTAAGATCAAGCCAATTTGAGTGCTTTGTGCAGCTGCTTGCTACACCATTGGATTTCTAGAGGCTACCTGATCGGTCTGATTGATGCGGGTTCAAAAAATACCGTCAGAATGTTCCCGCCAGTGACTCCAGAAATTCTCAAAAAAGCTATTCCGACTGCTGTCAAGCTGCGCCTTCAAACGTAGCAATGAAATTTGCTGTTCACCAATCGCCGGCGAGAAATATGAGTTCATGGTGGCCCTAAAATTATCTATTCCGGGCACTTCTTCTTCTGTCTTGTCATCTGACATCAATAGCGTGGCCGGCATGGCGACTTCAGCAGCGCCTAGGTGAGGGTCGTAGTAGGAGCTGACGAAAATGCTAAAGATGCCCGATGACCTTGGACCCTCAATCAGCATGCCGGTAGGCATGACCGGGCTGATCCAAGAAGATATCTCACCTGAATTCCCCTTCAAATAGACGTAAGCCGTGGAGCTGCCATGTGTATCACTGATCAGCGTGCCAATTATTGCCGACTTCGCGGTCCACTCTTCGGCAAGTTGTCTAAAGCATTCGATCGCTTTGTGATTATTGACCGTTGCCAACTCTCTCTTTCTCAAATAACTTTGTTCTCGCACTTCTTTTCGGACGCGGCGTCGCTCCTCTAGCGGGAGATCCTGCAGCTTTGCTTGAGGAGGCGCTTTGATTCTTGCAGGAATTCGTTCTGGGGAGCCGATTCCCAGACGATCCTTCTGTTCATTCAAAAAGTTCAGTACATCGCTGAGCGCTTCGATCGCAAACCACTCTGTGTAGCCATCGCCGCGAGGCATTGCAAATGACTGGCTCTGAAAAAGATAGTGCAGTATTTTTTCGACCTTTAAAGCGGATCCGCCGACCATCGGAATTTGAAAACTTTTTTCCGCGTCAATCTCCTGAGGTAAGCGAGCGCCACGGATCATCGGCTGAAATGCGACACCAATCTTAAACGCGGTCGTGTCCTTAGTCAGAAGTAGGTACAAATACTGTTCAGCCATGGGGCGCAAGCCTTTGCCCTTGAGTCACTTTCCGTGAACGCTAGCTGCTGTTCTTGTCGGCGTCAAAGGTGGATGGTTGCCGGGCTCGGATTGAGCCCTGTCGAGGAGCTAGGGTTACGCACTGAGCTGATCGACGAGGAGATCATTTATTAGCTCACGATCAGCGGATGAAAGGCCCAGCAAGGCGCGTTTTTCATAGCGTGCTCTGGGGCCACCAGGCCGCACTTGCTCGGTCAGCCCCTCTTGATGCACGCGGGCAATGCGTGACACGCGCCCCACGAATCCCACGCTCACCGCGTTGGGACTGGCGCTGACCTTGAAGAACTTGGCCTGGCGCAGCTTGGCAAACATCTTCGCGCGTTTGATCCGCCCGGCCTTCTGCCGCAGCTGCTGCTTGCGCGGTGCATAAGGGGAGCCATCGGGTGCTTGCTGCTTGCCAATGCGCTGGCTCTGCGAGCGCCTCAGTTCTGTGCCGATCTTGCGCGCCAGGCTGCGCCGTTCGCCGGGCTGCAGGCGTGCCAGCAGCGGCGCGGCCCAGTTCTCCAGCGCGGTCAGCTCATCCATGTGGGATCGATCATCGGCTCGGCCGCATGTGTCATGTCGTAGCCGCCGCCATCCTTTCCGGTCACCACGACACGTTCCGTCAGCGGTAACTTGATCGACAGATCCACGGCATCGTTGGCGAGGATGTCGGCCTCGAAAGCGATGTCGCCACGGCGCGCTGGGTTGGAGAGCAGTTCCGACTGATTGACCTGCACCCATTCCAGCAGCGGCAGCATCACGCTATCCGGATGGCCGGCGTAGTCGGTCAAGATCAGATTGAGAGTGTATTGGTACTCGAACGATAGCCCCGGCTGGAACGTGCTGACCAGGCTACCGGCGTCGATAAATACCAGCAGCCGGTCGGCATCACGTGCCAGATCCGGCAAGGCCGCAACCAGATGCGCGCGCAGGCTGGCGGGTTTGATCACGGCTCCGGCTCCGGCACGTGCAGATCGATCCAGTCCTGCAGCGCACTCAGTTGCGCGGCGGTGGCGTGGCAGCTGGTGTAGTTGTCGGCGACGGTACCGGCAATGCCAGAGAGCGTAATGCCTGCGGCCGGCGCATCAGGATCTCCGGTGGGCGGCCCGGCAGGGTTGCCCGTGGCGGCGGCGTCATGCAGCCGCACAAAGCCAGCAGGGATAGCGCAAGCAGCGTCTGCTTTCTGGGTGACATAGATCGGGATCTCGCGGGTGATGGTGGCGCCGGCCTCGCGCACGATCTGCACGCGATCGACGTACTCGACAACGGTTTTTGTGGAAGCCCTTGCACTGTCGCGTTCGGCGATGGCTGCAGCTTTTGCGTCTAGCGCTTGCTTGCGTTCGCGTTGTGCGGTGCTAACACGCTGCTCCTGCCACACGCAGCCACCGACGAGCACTGCAATCAGTGCCAGCAGGATGATCAGGCGCGTGACCATCAGCTAACGCCCAGGATCTGCAGGGCGCGCTGCGTGCGCGTGACGCGATCGCTGTGGCCCTCTGGCAAGCGCTTGGCACGCACGTTGCCCAGGTTGATCTTGCGGCCTAGGCCTAGCACGTCACCCGCATCGGCCAGCGCGTTGAGGCGGTTGTCGTGCCAGTACGCCGCCGCACCCAGTGCGCTGGGTTCGACCTGCAGCAGCAGATCCGGCTGCTCTTCTACCGGCAATCCGATCAGCACACCGATGCGGCGGTAGTTGCCACGGAAGGTGTGTTGCATCGGGCCACGCCCCCTGTAGCGGTGACCATCGCCGCTGGCTTCGTTGCCGTTGCCCAAGCGGTCGGCGTAGACGAAGTTGGCCAGGCCCACCGGGTTGCGCAGGAACTTGGGCGCCTGGGCCGGCGTGACACGCGCGCCAAACACTTCCAGCAGCCGTGCGCTGGTGGTGTAGGTCAGCCCTTCTTCCATGCGCGACAGGCTCAGACTTTCGTGACCGACCTGGCCTAGCCAGTGTGCGGCGCGGCGCTTGGTGGTGATGCCGAAGCGGTTGGCTGCGGCGAGCAGTGGGTCGTGCCAGCGCTGGGCGCGTTGCGGCGAGCACTGCATGATCGAGGCGAGCTGGGTATCGGTGAACATCAATCGACCTTCAGGATGCGCGCCACGTTGCCCTGGGCGCGGTAGGTGAGCACTGCCAGCACGGTCAACGTGCCCAGGTGCCAGGGACTGACCTGCGAGCCGGCGCCGGCCAGCAGGATGTGCAGGGCCTGACCGCCGGTGCTGGCGATCAGCAGCCACGCGCACCAGCCGGCGCCACGCCGGTGACGCGCATCGGCGGGCCGGTGGTAGGTAAGCAGGCGGACGCAGATGGCGAGTGAGGCCATCAACGTCAGGACGGTGACCAGGCTATGCACTGGGCGGACCTCCACGACGTAGGAAGGAAAAGTCGAACGACTTGCTCTTTTCGATCAGGCCCAGCGTGACCGTGATGGCGCACGCGGCGCTGGCGAAGGCGGCCACTCCGCTGGACTTGATCGGCAACCAGCGCAGGATTTCCGGCGCCAGCTGGTAGCCGGCGATGACGCTCACCGGGAAATAGATCAGCCGCGCCAACAGCGGCTGCTTGGCGGCCGACACCACGAACAAGGCGCCGCCGGCAAATGCACCGATCAGCGCATCGCCGTCGATGCCAGGCAGCACGGAGGCAAGGCCCACACCGGTGGCGATCAAAAAGCCGCTCGATACGGAGGTGGGTTCGGTCATCAGATCAGTCCCATAGCTGCACAAGCGGCGTCATCGCCGCTGTGGTGGTGGTTACCTCGGGCAACTCCACTGGCGTGCCATGCGGCAGCACGGCGCCCAGTTCGGCCAGGCCGGGATTGAGGAGGTAGGTGCGCTCGACCAAGCCGGCCGTGCTGCCCAGGTGGCGCCAGCACAGCAGGTCGACGGTGTCGCCTTGCATGGCGTGCACGCGCATCAGATGAGCTCCACCGTGCTGCGCGGCAGGTTCTGCAGATCGCGCACGGCCCAGCGCTGGTCGCGGCGTAGCTCGGTGATGCTCGGCGACAGGTCGTCTGCGCGTTGATTGGCGCTGTCAGTGGCGTCGAAGTTGCGGTAACGCTCTGCCACCTCGACGGCGGTGGCGCATGCCACTGCGCGCAGATACAGCTGTACGCGGCGCGAGATGCCATCGACGGTGCTGCTGGGCACGTCAGCCAACGCAGCGTAGCCGGCCGCCTGCTGCGTCTGCGCCCAGGTCTGCAACTCGTCGTTGACCGCGAGCATTGCGGCCACGATGGCGTGGCGCAGGCGTGCATCGGTCACGGTGCCATCCAGGCGCATGCTCGCGCGCACGGCACCCGGTGCGATCGCCGGCCAGAACGGCGCGTTGGCGATCGCATCAGGCGTGGCGCTGGTGGTGCCGGTGGCAGTGAATCCGCTCATGGATGGCTCGGAAGAGATCGCCGGTGGTCGGGGCGTCATCGCAGCGATGCATTGCTGTGGATCGGCCCCGAGCCGGCGAGGGTTGCGGGGACGCTCGGTTATGCGCTGGTGCCCGCAGGCTCAGCGCTGAACTTCTTCAAGAGGCGCTCGGCGCGCTCCAGATCCTTCTTGCCGCCGCAGCTGCCGTGCAGTGCGATGGCGCGCTGCAGGTCGGCCACAGCGGAGGCGGCGATCGGCTGCGCCTGGTCGGCGGGCGTCTCGTCGGTGAGGTCTGCCAGCGAGGCGCGGGCAAGCGCCAGGTGCAGCTTGGCGCGCACCTCATCGGGCATGTCCTGCTCGGCGGTGAGCGTGGCGGTGTCGGCCAGGACCGCCGCATCGAACACCTGGCCGGTCTTCTGCGCAGACAGCGCGGCCTCGGCGATCTCTTCGGCCAGCACGCAGCCCACGGTGCGGGAGAAGCGATCGGGCATCTGCAGGCCGTGCTTGAGCACATAGGCGCCCAGCTCCAGCGCACCGGCGTAGTCGCCGGCGTCAATGCGCCACACCATGCAGGTCATGACGATCTCGTCCTGCGCGCCCTGGCCGCCGGCCAGCACGCCGGCCAGATACGGCACGTAGGTCGGCAGCAGTTGCACCTTGAGCGCAGCCTTGCCCTGGGTGGACTGGATCTGCTTCAGCCGCAGGCGATCGCTCTGCAGCTGCGCCATGTGCTGCTCGTACGCGGTAGCGCCGGCCATCAGCTGGTGCGGTGCGCGTTGGGCGGCTTCCAGCTCGGCGAGCACGCGGCTGTGGTGGCGCTTGGCGGGACTGTCGGCCATGGCTTAGGCCTCGATCTCGATGTGCTCGACCACGCAGCCCAGGCCGTAGTCTTCGACCACGTAGGCATCGTTGGAGGACTCGTAGTTCTCGATGCGGTCGCGGGCCGGAACTTCCTGGATGTAACGGCGACGGCCGCCGGTCTGGTAGTAGATCGACAGGTTCGCCAGCGAAGTGACCATCAACGCGCCGTCCGGCAGGTACGGCACCTCGGCCACCTGCAGGCCACCGACGCGGCGCTGGCTCAAGATCAGGTCGGTGGCGATCTTCTCGCTGGCCGGCTGGTCCTTGTTGACCATCGGGAAATACTTGTCGTGCATCAGGTCGCGACCCAGCACCACGACCAGGCTCGGGTCCTTGCGGTGCCATGGATCCAGCAAGTTGCTCACCACATCGAACACCAGCGCGTCGAGGTTGCGGTAGTCCGCGCCATCGCCTGCGCCGATGACCATCTTGCCCGCCGTCTTGCCGCTGGCCAGCACGCGCTGGGCGGCATTGGTGCGGTACTGCTGCAGCCAACCGATGTTGACGTCTTCCAGCAGCGGGAACGCGGCGCGGTCGGTGTCGGGAGCGGCGTGCGTGCCGTTGAAGCCGATCTGCAGACGGTCCAGCGCCTGGCGCTTGACGATGGCATCGCGCAGGCGCGCCTGGAAGTCCGGGAACTTGGCCCAGGCATCGAGCAGCGCATACGGGATGGCGGTGTCGAAGTCGGTCTTCTTGGCGACGTACTCGTTCTTGTCGAGCGCGGCGACGTTGCGCGGGGTGCGGGTCTTGCCGGCGCCGGTGTCGGTGCGGCTGGCGATGCTGCCAGTGACGCCGATGCCCACCTTCTGGCCGGACAATTCGTCCACCGGGATGATGTTGATCTTGGACAGGAACTCGCTGGATTCCTGCATGCGCGTTTCCAGCTTCTGCTGCACGGTCGGATCGACGGCGAAGGAATGGAAGGCGGAGGTGATGCCGTTGAGCTTAGCGATCTGATCGGCGAACTGATTGAACTGCAGGCGGGTGGCGTTTTGCATGGTGGCTCCGAAGATGTGGCGCTGGCGGCGTGTGCGTGTGGTGGTGTGGGATCAGCAGTCGGTCAGCACAGCCGCGCCGCCGCCGGTGACCACCGGGCGTGCGGGCTGTGCGGGGTCGGGCTGCTGGGACAGCAACTCGCGCAGCTGCGCCAGGTCGTTCGCCAGCTGCTCGTGCTTGGTCTTCTGCTCGGCGTGCTCGGCCTGCAGGCGGTTGAAGCGTTCGTCCTGGCCGCGCACGTGCTCGGCGATCTCTTCAACGCCTTCGCCGAGGTCTGCGAACTGCTCGGGCGTGATGCCGGTGGCGTCTTCGCTTTTGAGCGCGGTGCGGATCCGGCTCAGCAAACTGGCGACCGGGCCTTCGCTGACCTCGCTGAATTCCAGTGCGGTCTCTTCGGCAACGGTGAACAGGTTGCCCGGTGACTGCTTGCGATCGGTCAGCGGGTTGGTCTCGGGGTTCTGACTGGCGAAGCTGAGCATGGAGGTGCCCAGGCTTGCCGGCGAATCAGTAACTGCCAGGCCAACCAGATATGCCTTGCCGGTGTTGGCAAACTTCTCCTGCACTTCGATGCTGGTGTAGAGCTTCTGCTTGGACTTGTTGATGGTGATCAGGTCGGCGGTCGGCTCGATCTGGGCAAACAGCGCCAGGCGCTTGGTGCCATCGATTTCGACCTCTTCCGCCTTGACGGCAGTGACATCGCCATACGCGCGGAACGGCGAGTCCGGCAGCAGGCTGCGCATGTGCTCGATCCAGATGCGCGCACCGTAGGTCTCGCGGTTGTAGGTCGCGGCCATGTCGTCAATCCAGCTGCGCTGAATCGTGCGGCCATCGGTGGTGGCACCTTCGACGGCCACACGGAACCAGTTGGAACGGAACTTCTTGGTCTTGCCCGACATGGGGATCCTCTGCGCTGGATGCGTTTGCGTTGCGATGGATCCATGGTCAAACGCAAGGCATAGCGCAGCAACGAAACCGCCATGTACGCCAGGCAATTACGTGTCAGTCAGCTGTCGGGATTAAGAGGTGTGCCGCACCCTGATTGGCATGCAAAGCGTTGCCACCCAGCTCCCGATGGACACCCGCAGACAGGCGAAATTCCTGTACTGGATGGGATGGCGCGTGGTGGAAATCGCACAGGCCATCGGCGAGAACGAGAAGACTGTACACAGCTGGAAGTCGCGTGACGAGTGGGATCGCGCAGATAACGTTGAGCGCATCGGTGGCGCACTGGAAGCGCGCCTAGTCGTGCTGATCATGAAGCCGGAAAAGTCCGGCGGCGACTTCAAAGAAATTGATCTGCTGCATCGGCAGCTGGAGCGCCAAGCACGCATCCAGCGCTACCAGGGTGGTGGCAACGAAGCCGACTTGAATCCGGCTGTGGCGAATCGCAACGCCGCGCCGAAGAAGAAGCCCAAGCGCAACGACTTCACTGAGGAACAGATCGAGCAGCTGACCACGGCGTTCGTCGACGGCTGCTTCGATTACCAGCGCGACTGGTACCGGGCCAGCAACGAGCGCACCCGCATCATCCTCAAGTCGCGCCAGATCGGTGCCACGTTTTACTTCGCCCGCGAGGCGCTGATCGATGCGCTCACGACCGGGCGCAATCAGATCTTCCTCAGTGCGTCCAAGGCGCAGGCGCACCTGTTCCGCGGCTACATGCAGCAGTTCGTGCGCGAGACGATCGACGAGACGCTCTCCGGCGGCGATAGCATCGTGTTTCCCAATGGCGCCGAGCTGTTCTTCCTTGGCACCAATGCACGCACCGCGCAGGGCTACCACGGCAATTTCTATTTCGACGAGTTCTTCTGGACCTACGGGTTCAACGAGTTGAACAAGGTCGCCAGCGGCATGGCGATGCACAAGAAGTGGCGCAAGACCTACTTCAGCACGCCGTCGAGCATGGCCCATGAGGCCTACACGTTCTGGACCGGTGAGCGCCGCAACAAGGGCAAGCCGGCCGCGCAGCGGATCCAGATCGATGTCTCGCATGACGCGCTGGCCGGCGGGCGCCGCTGCCAGGACCGCGCCTGGCGGCAGATCGTCAACATCCTCGACGCCCAGCGCCGTGGCTGCGACCTGTTCGACATCGACGAGCTGCGAGAGGAATACAGCCCCGACGCCTTCGCCAACCTGTTGATGTGCGAGTTCGTCGACGACGGCGCCAGCATCTTCCCGTTGGCGATGCTGCAGCCGTGCATGGTCGACAGTTGGGTCGAGTGGGGCCAGGATTACAAACCGTTCGCCGCGCGCCCCTACGGTGATCGCGCGGTGTGGATCGGCTACGACCCGGCCGAGACCGGCGACACCGCCGGCCTGGTCGTGCTGGCACCACCGCAGCTGCCCGGCGGCAAGTTCCGCTTGCTGGAGCGCATCCAGTTCCGGGGCATGGACTTCGCCAAGCAGGCCGCCGAGATCGAGCGCATCACGCGCCGGTACTGGGTGACCTACATCGGCATCGATACCACCGGCATGGGCAGCGGCGTGGCGCAGCTGGTGAAGCAGTTCTTCCCGAATCTGGTCACCTTCAGCTACTCGCCGGAGGTCAAGACCCGTCTAGTGCTCAAGGCGTTCGACGTGATCCACAACGGCCGACTGGAGTTCGACGCCGGCTGGGTCGACGTGGCGCAGTCGTTGATGGCCATCCGCAAGACCATGACGGCCAGCGGCCGCCAGTCCACCTTCACCGCTGGCCGCTCGGAAGAGACCGGCCACGCCGACCTGGCGTGGGCACTGTTCCACGCGCTGCAGAACGAACCGCTGGAAGGGCGCACCGCGCGCAATTCCGGCTTCATGGAGATCTCTTGATGTTGACCGACCAGCTGCCCGCCACCGCGCCTGCAGCGCCAGCCGTGCCTGCACGCACCGAGGCGTTCACCTTTGGCGACCCGACGCCGGTGCTCGATGGGCGCGGCGTGCTGGACTATCTGGAGTGCTGGCAGAACGGGCGCTGGTATGAGCCGCCGGTTGCGCTGGATGGCCTGTCCAAGACCACGCGCAGCAATCCGTTCCTGCAGTCCGGCCTGATCTTCAAGCGCAACATGCTGGCGCGCACCTTCAAGCCGCACCGGCTGCTGACGCGCGAGGCGTTTGAGCAGCTGTCGCTGGACTGGATCACGCTGGGCAATGGCTACCTTGAGCGCCGTCGCAACCGCTTGGGCAATGCGCTGTCGCTGACTGCGCCGTTGTCCAAGTACATGCGGCGCGGCATCACCGAGGGCGAGTACTTCCAAGTGCGCACCTGGCACGACGAGCACGTGTTCGAGCCGGGCAGCGTGTTCCAGCTGCGCGAAGCCGATGTCGATCAGGAACTCTACGGCCTGCCTGAGTGGATGCCGGCGATGCAATCGGCGCTGCTCAATGAATCGGCCACGCTGTTCCGGCGCAAGTACTACAACAACGGCTCGCATGCCGGTTTCATCCTGTACCTGACCGACCCGCAGCAGAGCCAGGAAGACGTCGATGCGCTGCGCAACGCCATGAAGGGTGCCAAGGGGCCGGGCAACTTCCGCAACCTGTTCCTGTACTCGCCGGGCGGCAACAAGGATGGCCTGAAGCTGATCCCGGTCAGCGAGGTGGCGGCCAAGGACGAGTTCAGCGGCATCAAGGGCATCACCCGCGACGACATGCTGGCCGCGCTGCGGATCCCGCCGCAACTCATGGGCATCGTGCCGCAGAACGCTGGCGGTTTCGGGTCGATCCGCGAGGCCGCTGCCGTGTGGGCCGCCAACGAGCTGGAACCGCTGCAGGCGCGCATGTTGAAGATCAATGACTGGGTGGGCGATGAGGTGATCGCCTTCACCCCCTACGCGCCGCCAGCGGCCGCGTAATCCTTTCCCACCGCAAGACCACGCAATGCTCAAGAACCTCCGTTGTGGCGACTGTGCCCGCCTGCTGTGCAAGGCCGGCGCCTTCGATGAAATCCAGATCAAGTGCCCGCGTTGCGGCACGCTCAATCACCTGAAGGCCGAGAGCCTCACCTCCGATCGCCGCGAGCGAATCCAAGAAGGCTCTCACCATGAAAAACCAGCTGCTCCAGGGCGACGCCCTGACCATCCTTCCCACGCTCGAAGCGAATTCGTTCGACGCGCTGATCACTGACCCACCTTATGCCAGCGGTGGCCTGCATGCCGCTGCACGGGCCAAGCCACCCTCGGCAAAGTACGTCCAAGGCGGTGGTGCGCAACTGCACGCCGACTTCGTTGGCGACGAACGCGACCAACGCTCGCACCTGAAGTGGATGCACTTATGGTTGTCGGAATGTGCGCGCGTGCTCAAGGACGGCGCGCCGGTGTTGCTGTTCACCGACTGGCGGCAGCTGCCACTGACCACCGACGCGCTGCAGATCGCCGGTTTCACCTGGCGCGGCATCACGGTCTGGGACAAGACCGAAGGCGTGCGGCCGCAGCTGGGGCGCTTCCGCAACCAAGCCGAATACATCGTGTGGGGCAGCAAGGGCAACATGCCGCTGGATCGCCGCGCGCCTGTGCTGCCAGGTGTTATCCGTGAATCGGTGCGCAAGGCTGATAAGCATCATCTGACCGGCAAGCCGACCGACTTGATGCGGCAGCTGGTCAAGATCTGCGAGGCAGGCGGACGAATCCTAGACCCCTTCGCCGGCAGCGGCACGACACTGGTGGCGGCCGAGCTTGAGGGATACGGCTGGACCGGTGTGGAGATGACTAGCCACTATGTGGGCAATGCGTCCGAGCGGTTAGCCTCTCTGTAAAACTCACGGGGCTGAGAATTCTTAGCCCCGTTTTCGTTGCTAAGTCATCAACCTGTCGCGCGCCAGTTCAACCAACCGCCAAGAGCATCATCGCGATAGCGGCAGCCAGATCCAAAGTGCGACGAGGGTGACCAACAGGACGGGCGGCGTCAGTATCAGCCCCACCTTCATGTATTGGCCCCACGTGATTCGTTGGCCCTTTCCGGCTAGTACATGCAGCCATAGAAGCGTCGCGAGTGAGCCGATCGGGGTGAGCTTAGGACCCAAATCATTGCCCACGACGTTGGCATAGATCATCAGTTCGCGGGTAGCAGCGGGAACGTTGGCCCCATCGATGGCGAGCGCGCCCACCAGCGTTGCCGGCATGTTGTTCATGATCGAGGCGAGTCCCGCCACTGCGAAGCCGGTGCCGATCGTGGCCACAAAGCTTCCTTGCGCCGCCAGCCACTCAAGGACCGCACTTGCCGCTTTGGTTAGCCAAGCATTGCCGAGTCCGTAGACCACCAGATACATGCCAACCGAAAACAGCACGA
Organism: Xanthomonas sp. Leaf131; assembly: GCF_001423495.1. GTDB lineage: Bacteria > Pseudomonadota > Gammaproteobacteria > Xanthomonadales > Xanthomonadaceae > Xanthomonas. The sequence continues at coordinate 142,788 of NZ_LMOG01000004.1, forward strand.
TCTGCCAGGGCGCTTCGCGCAGGATCTTCGTCAGCTGCATCGTGGCGCCTCTGCCGCCCGTCGCCCAGCGGCCAGCAATTGCCATCAGTACTAGCGCGGCCGCGCCCGTCACCAGAGCGATGGGTACACCGAGCGGCCCGGTCACGAAATACGCCACGAGGAGCAAAGCGAGCAGCGGCAAGGCAGCACGGAAGACCGCCGTGTCGCGTATCGCCTCACCCGGCGCTTCGAGATCGTTGACCGGATATGTGCGAGGAATGTCGCGCCGGAACCAGAGCCACAGCACGATCAATGTCGCCACGACCGACACTAGATTCACCGGCACCATGACTGTTGCATAGCGTCCGAATGACACGTCAAAGAAGTTCGCCGTGACGATGTTGACTAGATTCGAGACAACCAGCGGCAGGCTTGCTGTGTCAGCGATGAAACCACATGCCACCGTGAACGCGAGCGCGCCGGCAGGTGGGAAATTCAAGCGCAGCAAAATGGCGAGAACAATGGGCGTCAGCAAAAGGGCCGCGCCATCGTTAGCGAAAACCGCAGCGATCGCTGCGCCTAGCAGAACGATAAGTGGAAACAGTTTCCGACCATTGCCGCCACCCCATCGAGCTACGTGCAGTGCTGCCCAGGCAAAGAAGCCAGCTGCGTCCAAGATGAGCGAGATGATGATGAGGGCGACGAAGGTAAAGGTCGCATCCCAGACGATTCCCCACACGGTGCCGACGTCGTTCCACCCGACGACGCCGGTAGCCAACGCGACTGCGGCACCGGCGAGGGCCGACCAGCCTATGCCAATCCCGCGCGGTTGCCAGATGACGAAAACAAGGGTGACGATGAAAATCGCGAGGGCAAGCATGCAGCGCTCCGCAGTGGGTCAGATGGAGCGCTGATTTACGCGCTTGGACAATTCTTCGGCGTTTTCAACTCGCTCGGAATAGCGATCGGTCAGATACGCCGAGCGGCCACGCACAAGCCAGGTGAATTTCACCAGTTCCTCGCAAACGTCGATGACGCGCTGATAGTAGGCGGACGGCTTCATACGCCCGGCCTCATCGAACTCCTGAAACGCCTTGGCAACGGACGACTGGTTCGGGATCGTAAGCATGCGCATCCACCGGCCGAGCACGCGCAGTTGGTTCACAGCGTTGAAGCTCTGCGAACCGCCGGAAACCTGCATGACGGCCAGCGTTTTGCCTTGTGTCGGGCGTTTGGCGCCGTCGGCGAGCGGAATCCAGTCGATCTGCGCTTTCAGGATCCCGGTCATCGCACCATGGCGCTCCGGACTGACCCAAACCATGCCTTCCGACCAATAGGCGAGTTCGCGCAACTCACTCACCTTCGGATGATCTGGAGCGGCCCCGTCGGGCAGTGGCAGGTCGTGCGGATCGAAGATGCGTACGTCGCAGCCGTACCAGCGCAGCAGGCGACCAGTTTCCTCTGCCAGCAGCCGCGAATAGGAGCGCTCACGTAACGAGCCATACAGAACCAGGATGCGGGGCGGATGTCTGGGGTCGCCGGGCGCGGCCAGTGCGTCGACGTCGATTGGGGTGAGCTGTGTCGGGTCGATACCCGGTAGATCCATGGCAACGCGATCCATCACTTCGACGCTCCGCCTGTTGTCACCGCTTCGCCGTCTTCTTTCGTGAAGGACGCCACTGGGTTGGCCAGCAGCGTGAGTACCTTCTCGGATGGCCGGCACAGCGCTACGCCTCGATCGGAAACGACGATGGGACGGTTGATGAGGATGGGGTGCGCAATCATCGCGTCCACCAGCTGTGCGTCAGTGAGGGCAGGATTGTCCAAGCCCAACTCCGCGTACGGCGTTCCCTTCTGACGTAAGAGGTCGCGAGGCGCGACGCCCATGGCGGCAATTAGCTCGACCAGCTTCTCGCGCGTCGGCGGCGTCTGCAGATATTCGATGACCTCAGGATCCTCGCCGGATTGGCGCATCATCTCCAACGTGTTCCGGGACGTGCCGCAGGCAGGGTTGTGGTAGATCGTCAGCATCACAGTCGTTTCCTTGAGCTAGGCCAGGTCAGTGCGACGGGCGTTAAGGGCTGAGGACAGCTCATGTGCAGGTTTCTGACGCACAAGGAGTCAAGGCAACACCGCAGATCTCCGGGTTCCCGGAGCAGCAGTCCTCGGTGAGAAATGCAAGCAGCTGGCGCATGTCCTCGTAGCTCGCCGCATACAGGACACGTCGCCCGTCGCGCCAAGAGCGCAGCAGGCGAGCACGCTCCAGCGTCGCGAGATGAAAGCTCATGCGTGTTGGAGGAATCGAAAGCCGCTCGGCAATCTCCCCTGACGGCATGCCGTCGGGGCCGGCGCGAACAAGCATTCGGAATGCGGCGAGTCGGTCGGTGTGTGCGAGAGCGGAGAGGGCTGCAACAGCGGAATCATCTTTCATGGCGCCACTCTACAAGGATAGTTGCAGAGTGCAATGGTTGATGCAATTTGGGGCTTGAGGGCAGAGGTCGACCAGTGCCGCGCACCAGCCGCCTTAGCGCTCCAGTGTCGCAGTGGCCCTGGGGCACCTAGGCTGCGGCTGACAGCTGGCACGCGCAATCGTCGCCCCGCCACGCCTGCGGGCTTCGTGCACGGTTTTCGCTGCACCCCCGCAGGGTGGGCCTAGGGCGCGCTGCTGTTGCCGATCCGTGCGATTCAAGCGGGCCTCTCTTCCCTGCAGATCCCTGCGCGCCTAGGGCGCTTTGCGGGTGGGTACGGCTGCTTTCCTCGGCTTGACCGCCGGGCGCATTTCGGCAAATGACCATCGGAGCGAGGTAATCGGTAATCCGGGACCTGAAACAGGATCTAAGCGACTGATTTAAATAGGAAATTATAGATTACCTTTTGGGGTGATTTAAGGTAATCGTCGTCCCATAAAAAAGTTATGTCATTGAATTTTAAGGATATTTTTTGGGGGCTTGATTACCTCCCTAAAAGGTAATCCCGTTACCTCTAGATTACCCTTTAATTACCTTTGATATTGTTGTGTAAGTGTTTGATAAATATATAGCTATGTGCATTTATGATGGCGGATTACCTAAATTACCTTCTCCCGATGGTCATCCCAAAAATTGACTATTAGGGGCTTGGAACGGGGCTCCGGCCACCGCACTTGCCTATACGCTTGAGCACACGCGCATCGACCGCCCATCTCTCGCGGATGGCCAGGGCCTGCACGTTGCCGTAGAAATTGGAGCCAGTCCGAGCCGCCTGAGTCAGGCCTGCCGGCGCGCGATCAGCACGTGGCGCGCGGAAGATCTGCCAGTGAGGTAGTGAAGCGTCCCGACAAGAGCTCTTGCCGCGAAGCCCATGATGGAGAGTTCTGCCACCCGCTTGCACCGAGGCCGGCCGTACCCCGCCCAAAGCGTCGGTTGATAGCGTCCAAGGCGCTCATCAGCTTCTCGTCGCCGATGCGAGCCGGGGTGAATAGGTCGCCCTGCAGGTCTTCAGGCTTGGCTAGATCCATCAGGCACACGCCGGCCTTTTTGTAGGCGAAGCCTTCTCGCATGAAGCCCTGGAACAGCCGGCGTACAGTCGTGAGCACGATGCGGCTGTCAGAGGTGGCGGAGGCGAGTGGGGCGGTGCGTGATGGGTTATGCTGCGGTACGCCCGGCTTGAACGAGTCCGTTTCGGCAAAGATGCCAATCGCGCTCGACGTCAATCCGCGAGCGCGCAGCTTCTCGGTGGCACGCATGGCGAAGGTGGCCAGCGCCTCTGACATATCTTGCGGGTCGCTTACCCATGTCCCAAACGATCGGCTGACCATGATTTGCTGCCGGTCTGGCTCGACCTCTTCAAGCTCGAGGCAGGCGTGACCCTGCAGCTCGCGCTGCGTGCGCGCCATCACCACTCCGAACTCCGCGAGCAGGTCGTCTGCAGCCGCATCCCGCAGATCCGCTGCCGTATACACACCGCGTGCCTGCAGCCTGGCGCTCCAGCGCCTACCAACGCCCCAGAGGTCGCCAACGGACGTGGCCCGCAGCACGGCATCGACTTCACTGACGCTGAGCGCGGCCAAGTCACAGACGCCGGCTAGGCCGGCTGGGTAGCTGCCCGGCTTGCGCGCCGCATCTTTGGCGACCCGGTTGGCCAGCTTGGCCAGGGTCTTCGTCGGCGCGATGCCGATGCAGTTCGGGATGCCAGTCCATTGGTAGACGCGCTCGCGTAGGTCGACGGCGAGCTGCCGGCGATCGCGGATCCCGGCCAGGTCAAGGAAAGACTCGTCAATGGAGTACACCTCTACACGCGGCGCGGCTTGGCGAAGTATCACGCCGATGCGCGAGGCGATGTCGCCGTACAGACCGAAGTTTGCGGAGCGCAACGCCAGCCGCCGGCGGATCTGCGTGGGTACCTTGTGGATGGGCTGTCCCATCGTCACGCCTAGCGCCTTGGCCTCGTCCGATCGAGCAATGGCGCAGCCATCGTTGTTGCTCAGCACGACCAACGGCCTGCCGCGCAGCTCTGGCTGGAACACCCGCTCGCAGCTGGCGTAGAAGTTGTTGCCGTCGATCAACGCGAACATCAGCGGCCAGCACGGGAATGAGCTCGCGTGACCTGGCGGACCACGCCCACGACCGCGAACACCTCGACCTCTGTGCCTGGCGCCAGGACGATCGGCGCGCAATGTGGACTACGGCTGTGGAGCTCGATGTGGTCGACCGCAACCTGAAGAATCTTGCAAACCGGCTGATTACCATCCCAGATGGCCAGCACGATGTCGCCATTGATCGGACGCACAGAGCGGTCAACGACCAGGATGTCCCCGTCGCAGACGCCGGCCAGGATCATGCTCCAGCCCTCGGCGCGGTAGAGAAAGGTGGCAGGCGGGTTGCGGATCAGCACCTGGTTCAGATCAAGCTCGTCGTCCTGGAAATCCTCGGCGGGCGAGGGGAAGCCGAGTTGGATCCGAAGCGCGCTGACCGGCAGCCGCAAAGGCGCAGGATCGCCGCAGGCCGGCCCAAGCAGGCGGGCATAGGTATGGGGTGGCGGGAGGGACAGCATGACGCGAACTCTCTGGGGATGACGTCTCAAAAGTGGAGACTGAGGCCTAATTAGCATAATTACTAACTGGTGGCGGTTCGCTCGTGGGCATGCGATGGCCACCTGCATTCAGCGGGGTGGGGGGCGAAGTGCGCGCTTTCGAGACTGAGAGGCTGTCATGTAAGGGAATTCCTTACAAAAGGGTGCGGGAGTGTCTGGTAAATTGCGGAAATATTAGGAAGAGCGTTGGGGGCAGGGATGGAGGTGCTGGCTTTGTGTGACCACAACATGTTGGGGGTGGCAATCTGCGTGACGTGCGAAAGAGAGACGCAGACGTCACATGTATGGCTGCAACCTAACCACGATGGTTGATTAGTGAGAGTTCCGGGCCCAATATACGACCTACGCCAAGTCGCTGAGCTCGCGGCGGCGGGAAAGGTGACCTTCAGCCGACAGGCCCAGAAGGATCTTCAGGAGCTAGGCTTCAGTTCTGTGACCGCAACGGAGGCGATCAGATGGATACCTGCTGGCGACTATCGAGCATCTATCAGCTATGAGAATTTGCAGGCCTTTGACGACTATGTGACCTCGATCACTTGTCCTGCACTCCAGCAAGGGCGAAGGATCTACGTCAAGTTTCGTATTCCGACTCCTGCGTCAGTCGACTATCTGCATGTCACATCCTTTCATATTGAGAGAGTTATCCCATGAGCGATCTGTGCCCCGCCTGCGAAGCCGGGGTTCTCGTCACTGTCCATGACGATGAAACCATCACACACAACGGTCACTCCCTAGTTGTGCACGGCGTAGCATTTTCACGTTGCCCAGTGTGTGCTGAAGAAGTGGTGTTGCCTGCGCAGGCAAAAGCGAATGATGTTCTGTTCGCGGATGCAAAGAGGCATGACGACGGACTGTGGACGAGCGCTCGAATCCTTGAATGGCGCTTACGTTGGGGCCTTTCTCAACAGAATGCAGCCGCGTTGCTAGGCGGTGGTGCAAATGCTTTTTCTAAGTATGAACGCGGAGAAGTAATCCAAAGCAGATCAATGGATTTGCTCATGCGTGTGTCCGACGACGTTTCGGACGTGCGCCATCTCCTCTCCGCCAGGTCTGGTATTGCTTTTGGCGATGACTGGAAAACAGTTAGTCAAGCTGAAGATGTATCTTTGCGTAGAATTAATGTGCGGGCCGCAAGCAGAAAAATGACTGCAGCAATGGAGTCATTCGACACGTCGACAACGCTCGCGGCAAATTGGGCTGATGAAGAAGAGCTGGTGCTGTATAATGTCGGCTAAAAAGAAAAAGTCTGATTTTCAGCCGATTAAGCACTTTGTTCTTAACGAAATTTGTTTGTGGACTACATCGTTAAGTCGTGAAAATGATTACGATCCTGGGAAGCACGATGGAAAGTGTAGTGCCCAAACATATAAGAGGGCGCATCCAAGTTTCTATCAGGTAAACGTCGAAGGTGAGGATGATGACTTAATCCTGCTGAGAGTGCTGGTTGATCTTGGTGTGCGAACCGTATTCAAGGGGGGTGACGACTCTCCAAGCGAGGAAATAATTTTTCAGCTGGAAGCTGTATTCGCGGCCGACTACTTTGTTATAGACCCGCCCTCCGCTGAGGATTTCAAAGCGTTTGTCGAGTTTAATTGCGTTCATAATGTCTGGCCGTTTTGGCGGCAACATGTGTACGACACTTTAAAGCGCGCTTCTTTGCCTGTTCCGACGATTCCTCTGTATGCTGGGAGAAATCAACTGCGTCCCAAGAAATATACGCGTAAGAAGCTAGTTGGTTCACCGGCGGATGTCAGTGACTCTCTCTGAAGAATCGTGCCTTTTAGACCTGCGCGGCGGCTAATTTAAGGTCGCCATCGATAGGCGCTCTTGACGATGACCGGCTGAAGTGAGTGGGCCTGACCCGTTGGGTCTCCATACGGTTCGCTAAGCATGAGCGCTGCCAAGTCGCGGCCCTCCCGATAGCCAGAGAGCAGGCAGAAGTAAGAACCCTAGTCCCTCTTGAACAGATGCCGGGTCCGGGAAAAAAAAGCTGCTGCCCCTTGCGCCACAAGCGTTTGCTGAGATCCCTGCGGGAGAAATACAGGTCTTAACCTGTTGATTTACATACTTGTCCCAGCTGACTCATAATCCTTTGGTTCCAGGTTCGAATCCTGGTGGGCCCACCACAAGGTGCGCGCAGTTATAAGTGGCGCTGCGTGTTCTTTTAAGCATAAGTTGGCCAGATTGGACAACTTATGATGTCAAGGTAGGCATAAGTTGTCATCGGCAACTCGCGGCACTGGCGGCGAAGGCCAGGCCGGCGTTGCCGATGACAAGAAATCACTGCCAAAAAATTTCTTACGGAGCTTTGGCTGGCGGTACAAGAAGCCGAAAGGCGAATTCTGTTCCAGAGCATCCGCCATGTGCCCGCAAAACGTCTTAGAGATCCGCTGGATAGGATCCTTCAGGATCCTGCGCCACACCTTGGCGTAGTAGAGGCTGGAGACCCCCGGCTTTCCCATACGCCAATGTTGCGCAATGCACGTTGCACGATCTTCGCGGCTTGAGCCCGTTCTATCCGGCGAGGTCCTAGGCGACTTGGCGATGGATTCTCCGCCGTACTCGATAGCGCGCCTTAGACTGCTCGACGGTAAGCCGGTGCTGTTCGAGATTCGGCGATACGGCGCCGACTCTCTTCAAAATTTTCGCAACTTGCCCAGTGACTTCATCCCTAATCCCATCTTGGTGGCACGCAAGCTATCTGGGATAGCGCGCTGATACCCCGCAGGCGGCTTCCGACCCAGAACAGTCGTTCGGTGTCTAAGAAAGATTGGACGATGTGCCTCTCGATAGGCATCCGCTTCTAGCCAAAGTGCGCTGGTGATGCATTTGAGGTGGCCGATTTTTTTCCGGCGACTGAACGTCGGATAGCACATTGGCATTTTTAACTGTCAAATTTCTGGGCTATTTCCCCTCGACCTGCCAAAATGCCGTGACGCCTGCTTGCCAGAAGGCGTTGAGATCCTGGGCAAGTTTGTCCCGCGGCAGCAAAGCGACCATTAGCGAAGCGAATGCTACGACTAGTGCGAGAACTGTCAGCCATTCCATGCGGCGTTGGGCTTTGATGCTCTCGCGGACGCTGAGGACTGCAGATACTTGCTCGAAATGCTCACGTATCGAAACTTCCTCCTCGGTTAGGCGGTTCGCCAGGTAATTGATGCTGCCTCGGATTTCCTCAGTCAGTTCTCGCGGCTTGTCCCCGTCCCCCCAGCCTGGTGTGGTGAATGATGGGCAATCGTGATGGTACCAACCAGCATCTTTGGACCTCCGAGCAAGTTCCCTTGCGATTGCAGGTGATCCTAGCGTTCGGTCGAAGAATTTGCTGATCTCGTGCAGCGAACGCTTGACGCTACGTCGACCTGATCGTGCTTTCTTTAGATTCTCGCGAGTGACGTTGATGTCGCGCGATTGCTCCTTCAGATATTCGAGCGTCGATGCATGGATGAGAAAACCGTGAAGTGTCTCGTGGCACACATTTAGAAAAGCATTCATGGTCTTACCGCCGTAGTGTTTCATCTTCTCCTCGGGGTAGGCCGCGACATCCAATGCAGTCAGGATGTGCAACCCTTCCTCTTCCTCCCTGAAGCGGTCCATCGATAGCTGAAGCCCAGGCGAGTCCTTGTAGGTCCATGTTCTATGCGCAGAAACGTTGGCTAATGCCCAGCGCCACCCAGGAAATCCGTTGCTTGGCGAATGCTCTGGTTCATGGAAGATTGGACCGCTCTGGGACGTCAGCAATTCCATTGTTGGAAACTTTTCGGGGCGATTAAGTCCACTGAAGAACCCCGGAATGTATTGGCCGAACCAGTTCCCGACCATGCGCCGAAGGTCTCTCCGAGCTACCTCGATGGCTTCGCGCTTCTGGTTCTCCGGGCCTATGGATTGGATTGATCGGCGGGATCGAAAACTGCGCCGGCGATAGGTCGTGCGATCCCGGTTGAGCTCCGTCACATAGCGCTGAGCCAAGGACTCGTCCAACTGGAATCCCACAAGCATCGCAGTCAGGGACGAGGTGATCTGATAGACACGGACCATCAACGATTCCACACCCGGCGGCAGCGTTGTGAAGTTGTGGATCAGTGGTGCGTTGCCACGTCGCTCTTTTCCTAGCACCCACCCCACATTCAACCAAGCCCCTGCGCCAAAGGAACGTCTCTCCCGGACCCACCTCAGCACGCTGTCCTTCTCGTTCCAGGCAGCCGCGCCTTTCCAGCCAAGCTTTTCCAGTCCGCTATACAGGCCTTCTACTTCCGCCGATCCATAGAGTTCGACGCCCCAGATCATGTTTACCCGGAGTTCCAACTCGAGTGGCACGCGGATGCGTTCGTTCTCCTTACGGTCGCGCTCGCGTTCATACTCATGATCCGTCCGATAGGGATTAGGGATCAGATTGGGCAGGAGCCAGTGGGCTTGCCAGCGCAGGTTTCGCAACCACTTCCGCTGGGGTGACTCCTTGGCTGGGGGCGGCTCCGGGGGGCTCTTCGCAGGGTCGTTTGTGGGAAGGAGATAGGGTTGTTCGGATTCTGTCGGCGTAGCCATATTCGACGGGATAGTTCGGGCGAGAGAGAACAAACTACCTTGATATGACGCCGTATCAGTATCCGAGACGCCCCTGGCGCAGGCGAGCCGGGCCTATTGGGCTATGGCCCGCCAACTGCTCCGTACCCAGCGTTCCCCGGAACCGTCTATCAATGCCAGGATTGGCGATTGGGCCTGACGGTGCCTGACTTGCTTATACGTTTGCGAGCCCGAAGACCCAAGTACGGCCAGTATCCCGGTCGTCCAGCCATAGAACTCCCCGTCCCTGCTGTTTGCCTCACGCATCTTTATGTAGTTAATGGGCTCCCCAGCCCGCAGTTCGGCCGCCCATGCGTCTGAAAACAATGCCCAGTTCTCGGCGGTAGAAACAAAGCCGGCCATGAACAACCTCCGATCGCCCTTGTCGCTGACCGAGTCGTCAATCACAGCCTGGAAGCAAGCAAACGGTTCTCCGCATCCCCAAAGCGTAGCGTTGACGGGGTCAAGAGGCTACCAGTCGAGGCCTGGAGTGCGGCCCGGACCGCACCTACAATCGGGGCCATGAGTACGCCCGACCCGACGGCCCCTGACCCGCCTAGCGCTTCCCCAAGCCCCCAAAGTTCCCCGACGCCGCCCGGGGAAGGCGAACGACGAGCACAGCGTGGCTATACGCGCCAGTACGACGCCGCAGCTGCTGCCATTTATCACGGGCTGGACCGCGGAGACCTACGCTGGGTTGGCCTTGCAGATCGTTGTGCGGGAATCGCTGATGACGTCGTGCTGGGGTACGACGGCGAAGTTGTAGGTCATCAGTTCAAGACCTCACGAGACCCTGGAACCTTTCGCATCCGCACCCTACTTACGGGTGCGAGCGGACTGCTCCCCGGTTTGGTGGTCGCATGGCACGAACTCAGAGGCAGCTGCCCTGGACAGAACGTTCGCATCAGGGTGGTGGTGTCAGATGGGCCAGCGGACAATGACGACGTAGGGGGTGGGGGATCCACGCGGCAGTTTGTCTCGCACTGGCAGTTGCATCCGTCAGGGAGCATGGCCGAGTGGCGGACCTCGCCATGGTGGCCGATTGTCGAGCACTTCTGGACGGCATCCACGCTTGCAGAGCCTGAATTCGAAGAATTCTTTCGCCGATTGGAGCTGATTCACGGCGATCAAGCAGACTTTGCAACTCGTTACGGCATTACCGCCCAGTCGCGACCACAGGTTGACTTGATCGCGCAGCGCTTGCCGAAGCTGGTCGCACGCGTTCCCGGGCAGGACCGATGGACGCGGGAGGAAATCCTCAGAGAAATGGGCTGGCGCGACAATGAGACGCGTCATCGCCATCAGTTCCCGATCGGCATTGCCGTGCAACGCAATCCGGCCTCGGAAAGCCAATTGAGGCGAACGCTGAGCGCAAGCCCGTCGGGCTACGTGTCGCTCGTCGGACCCCCGGGTTCGGGCAAATCGACTCTGCTCCAGATCGCGCTGGAATCCGAGCCGCAATTGACTGTTGTCCGCTACCTTGCTTTCGTGCCCGGAGCTGCTCAAGGAATCGGCCGCGCCGAAGCGGCCGACTTTCATGAGGATCTGATCGTTGGAATGAGGCGGACTGGCTTGCTGGGCGTACGGTTTCGACGAGAGTCTCCGCAGGACCGTCGGGAGGAGTTTGAAGCTCTGCTGGCAGCCGCTGGTCAGCGATTTCAGGAGACGGGTGTTCGAACCCTCATCGTGGTGGACGGTCTGGATCACGTCCCGCGCGAAGAGCGTCCTGAGCGATCGTTTCTTTCCGAACTCCCGCTGCCATTCTCGGTTCCACAGGGGGTCATCTTTCTGCTTGGCACCCAGCGTCTGGACCTTCCTGAGATCCCGCCTGCCGTCCGGGACCAAGCCGATGCGGCGGCAAGACGTGTGGATATGGCCCCGCTTTCGCAGGCCACGATTTCTTCAATGGCAGATGCCATGGGATTGCCGGATTCGGTGCCGAGATCGCGCCTTCGCGAGCTCGCCCACGGTCATCCGCTCGCCACGCACTACCTGATTCAGGCCTTGCTTTCGGCGGAAAATGAGCAAGCGATAGACTCCATCCTGGAGGATGGGTTCGAGTATTCGGGGGATATCAAGGCGTACTACGCGTCTGCTCTACGCGGGCTCGTTGACGATGATGAGGTCATGGACGTCCTGGGTCTCGTTGCACTTGCCGAGGCGCCGCTGGACTTGAGCCTCCTCGAGCACTTCTACTCACGGCCGGCTCTTGAAAGGGCATGGCGCGCCGCGCGTCACCTTCTGAAGCGCTCTCAAGGTGGCTGGTCGATTTTCCATAACAGCTTTCGGTTGTATGTCGCTCGAGCCCCTCGATTCCGGTTCGGCGAGCCGGATAGCGAATCTTCTTCGCGCCTCTACCGCCAACTTGTCGAGATTGCCGAGCGAGCGGGCTCTGATTCGCCGCAACGCTTCCTGAGGTTGCGCTATCTGATGAGGGTAGGCGAACACATGGAAGTGCTCGCAGCTACGACCCCCGCATTCTTTCGCGAGCAGTATCTGACTGGTCGTCCGGCGTACGATATACGAGATGACATCAGGTTGGCCTTCAGTTCCCTCAAGTACGTCAGGGACGCGACGGCTGCCTTCAACCTGATTCTTGCGTCCGACGAAATCTCTCGAAGGGCTTCTGCCTTCGAAGACGACCGCGAGACCATCAAAGCCCTGATCGCGTTGGGTCAGGTCGACGAGGCAGAAGCGCTCTTCGAAGAGACAGGTGGCGACGGTTACGATGTCGTGGATGCTTGGCAGGACCAAGGAAACACTGAGCGGGCGAGGGCGTTGTTCGAGCGCATCGAGCCATTGCACGACCTAGGCTCGGATTCTTCGATTATCAATCCGATGACCCGGCAGCGTGAGCTGCAGAGGTGGGCTGCACGCGCTATCGATTTTCGCAGTTCCAGCGAGATCATGGCTGGTATCAACCGAATTGTTGAGATGGTTCGGCGCGAAAGCGATCAATTCAATGACCCAGACGACCTGGGCTGGTCGATCCGTTGGGAGGCAGCGCTTGCCACGGTCGCCTCAGATCCTTCGGCGGATATTGACGTGGTGATCGCAGCCTATGAGTTGGAACCATCTGTTCGCGCGACTATGCGGCTGGTTGCGACTAGGCGCGCTCTTCAGGGCGGCGCGCATGAGCGTGCTACCTCAGCGATTACTGAGATTGATGACGTCGCAACAGATGCTGCTGAGTTGGCCGAGGTGCCTCGTGAATTGAGACGTGGTGTGTCACTAATGGCTGTGCGCAGCGGTGCTGTGGGGAATGCGCAATCCTTGGCGGCCGGGTTGGCAGTTCCGGCCATCGCCGAAATCGACGACTCAACAGACTACGGACTTTCCAAGGACATCTCCCGGGCGGTCATTGAGCATGCCGAACTGGTAACCCTGCTCAATGAGGCTCTACCCACATCTTCCCCATCGAGCAAGCCTCAGCTCGTTCCGCTTCAGCATTTCGCGGAGCACGCTGGCATCCTGGCCGCCCGAAGCAGGCGCGATCCGCAAGGCATGCAAGCTGAAGTTGCACAGGAGTGCGCAGCTTTCATGCGCTACGTTTGTCGCACAGTTCCGGGTGGGGGCGGCGAATATTTCGTGATCGGCCAGCTAGACAGGGCGGCACCCGAAGTACTGAGTTCGCTTCTGAAGACTGCAGCACGTATCAGCCGCGAGGAATTCGCGCGAGCCATAGAAGCGGTAGACCGGATTCTCGAGGACCACCCGATGGTCCGTGGTCGTACGTTCTCTCTCGAGATGATGATCGCCAAGGCCGTCGCGAATCTGGGTCAGAACGCGGATGACGCGGAGCGACGGCTGGATGGTTTGCTCGAGCGCCGCGACCAAGGGACGCCCAGTCAATTCATGGAGAGCACCGCGCGCCTCGCCGAGGCCTTTGCGCGCGTAGGCCGTCCGGCACGCGGCCAAGCCCTGCTCGCCGAGCAGCGAGCGCATACCCTGGGATATGCGTTGCGTGCAAAAAAAGACCCGCAGTACGCGTTCTGGATGACTTTACTGCGGAAGGCCAACCAAGCGGACCCAAGTCGGCGCTCAGAGCGAGTCCGCATGCTTGCGCGACAGGCAATTGGCATGGCCTCGACGGAGGGAAGCGATGCGGCAGGCCGGATCGCACATGGTCTGATTCTCGAGGCTGCCATAGACAGCGCGCAACTCGGTTCGAGTGTCGCTGATGCGCTGCTCGAAGCAGGTCTGATCAAAATGCCTGAAATCGTGGACGCATTGATGGCGGGAATGATCCGGCGCGATCCACGGATCGTCCTTCCGTGCGTGAAGACATGGCTTTCGCTTTGCCTGCCATTCCACCGGGCTGCCTACTACCGGGTATCCGAGGAGGGCAGCTTCATTCACGGGGCAATTCAAACCGCGGGTTCTGAAATTCTGGACGATATCGGGAGAATGCTGCTCGACAATATCGCGATTCACGCTCAAGTTGATGTTAGGGCGGAGCTCATTGATGCGTTGAAGGCCGCGCTTTCCCTGCGCGGCGCAGACTTGGCCACCGTCGAAGCGGCGAGAGTTCGTATTTCCGGCGACGCGCCGTTGCCAAGAAGTGGAGGCAACTCCCCCATGCGATACGACGACGCGCTAGACATGTGGGCACTGGCGGATAGGTTGGACGCTGACGCTGCCTCGGGTGCCCTCAGCTTCGAAGCCGGATTGGCGTTTCGGCGGCTAGTGTCTGCCTCAGATTTCAACCTCGCACTGGAAGTATTTGATCGTCATCCAAAGGTTCAGGAGGATAATCGAGCCAGATTCGATCTCGTCGACAGAGCCTTGGTGGAGGGGCAGCGAGTGGTCGCCATTCGTTTGACGGATGAATATCAGCCCGATGCCGACCGCAGTTTCAGTTGGTCGTGGATGATGGGTGGTGGACGACAACGCTACTACCGTGCCCGTCTGCAATTGGAGGGGGAGAGCGTCTACGAACTAGCTTATGCAAATCTGGCCTCGAGCTTGGCCGCCGGAGACGACGCCACCAATTCGTTACTTTGGGACCTCGATGACATCTGGCCACTTCTCGAGCCTGTTCCAAACTGGTCTGGCATGTGGGCGTCAGTACAGGACCAGCTGCCACACACTCGTGATTACGCTTTAGGCCGGGATGTCGACTATGAAGATGGAATGTCGAATTCAGCGCTGATCGCCAAGCTTTTTCATAAGGTCATCTCGCTGCCCGTTTCGGAACTTCAGTGGCAAGCGGGGGGCGGGGCCCTGTCTCTCTCGGCTTCTGACCCGGCCGCCTTTGGGATCCTGATCAATTCTCTGCTGAGCGATTCGGGCGATTCGATCGTCAAAGGGCTTCAACTGCTTCGGTCTACAGGCAACCCTGCGCTTCCGGAACAATTCGCCTTGCGAATTGGCGATCTGGCCGATGATGAAGACTTTGGAGTGCGCGTTCTCGCGCGTAAGTTAGCCGAACATTGGGGATTGGAGCTCCGCGTTGGACGCAGCGCACTGCCGGCGTTTTATGGACTTTCTCTTCCTCCGCTTGAGGTTACCGAACGCGATGAAACGCTTCGCGAACGACCTTTCGGTGCGCCTCTCGTATCGGACGCTGCGGCGTGGTGCGCACCTTTCACCCACCTGATCGAGAAGATCGCGTCAATCGCCGGGGTAACCGAGGATCACATTCGCAACCGAGTCCAGCAATTGATAGACGGCTGGGGTGGTGTCCAGGAATTTGGTTCGGCAGGCACTGCTAAGCTCCGAGGAATCCTTCAGAATCTGGGTTTGCAGCTGAAATACTTCGCCCCACATTTCGTTGGTGGTTTGCGTGCGTTGCGACATGTGGCTGGCGAGTTGGACCGCGCCGGGCGAATTGACACCGATGAAGTCGATTCGCTGCTAGGCGACTTCGGGATTTCTCTGGAGTGGATGCGGAGTGCGATCGATCGAAGGCCGGAGTTTGTGGTCCGACCGGTGCTGCCGCGCAGCTTCAGCGCGGAGGAAGAGGTTTGGCTAGCACAGGTGGAGGAAGACCTCACTGTCGCGGTAGGTGCCGAAACCATCTTGGCGGAGCTGACCCACTTCCAGGGGCGATCCAGTTTCACGGCCTACGAGTGGAGTCGGATGCGCCTTCTTGGGACGAAGCTTCCTCCCTGTCAAAACCCCGTGTCGCTATTCGATCGTTTGCCCGACTCTAGTTTTCCGGTCCGTGCCGTTACTCGGCGCGGCATTGCACCGCTGCCGCGCTTTGAGTTGACGCTTGATCCGGGGCTAGCCAATCGATTGGGGTGGCAGGCGACGACGGACGGTACATCGCGATGGTTCGATGCCAATGGTCAATTGGTGGCGACTGCGTATTGTTGGAGAGACGGTGGCCCGGATGGGCAAACGCACGGGGACTGCCTGTATGGCGAAGGTGCGGTGATTGCGCTGACCGAGGTCGGCCGCACGCAACTCGAAGGGCTCGTTGGCCCGCGCCGGGTCGAGACCGTGGCTCGGCGTGCTCGATCACGTAACGTCCAGAAACACGAGCGATTCGCTGCTTCGAGAGCGCCCGACGATCCAGAACTACCTGAATAGTGCCGTTCGCTTTGCGCCGACATCTGAATCGCTTCCCGCTCGCATTGAATAGTTGCATTGCTACCGGTCACTACCCATGTCTGTGATTCAACGCGGCTGGGAAGGCCATGCGCTCATCTCCCCCGGCTGTTCTCGAAGGCCCGCTCCTGACCGAAAGCAGACTGCACATAGAAGTGCACCACAGGAGTGCGACGCCTCGCGAGCGGGCTGAATGCCCAAAGGTGCTGCCACGGAGACATTGGTGAGCCGCGGCTATGGCTGACACTTACTGCGCTTTGGGCTGGCAGTGAGCTCCTATCTCTATCCATAGTGGCACTTGTGAAGACCGCACTGTGTACCCTGATTCTCTAGCGCCGGCCGAAGCGGAATACAGCTAGAAATCAACCTGGGCCAAAGCTTCACCACGAGCCATCTGAGCTGCAATCGACCAGCCCTCTGACCATGTGGACTGGCGCACCAGAGGCCGCACAAACCTGGACTACGAATTCTTTGATGGTCAGCTGCGCACGCACGTCAGCTCGTGCGGCAATGGCCGCGATCGCTTTTTCCCTTAACTTATTTGCCTTGCTCCTCTTCCACTTCAAATGCTTTTCACTGAGCGTCGTCGTCAGGTCCCGGAAGGTGCCACGAGCAGCCGAAATACTGAAATCGTTATTCCTGCAAAACTCTTCCGAAGACGGGAATGGCGGTCCGCTTTGAATCGCCAACTCCAGCTTGGCTTTGAACCAAGCGGTTCGCTTCTGTCGTAGATGCGAGGACGGGCGAGCAACCCGTGTCTTGGGTGGCCGCTTGATGTCCAAGGTTGCCTGGCGTGCGGCTTGTGATGGGTCCACGATTAGCTGTAGGGCATCGACACCGAAGTGTGTCGCCACTGCGACCAGCGTGGTCAGCTGCGGCTTAGCAGGCAGACTTCGGTTGTGAATGATGTCGCCCAAGTGCTTGGCAACATATTGTTCTGCGCCCTCTATACCCTGGAAGAACCTCCGGATCGGATGTTTCTGCGCTGCCCCTATGAAGCCGATGCCACGAACGAGCACCTCGATCTGCTCCTCCCCGAACTCAGGTCGGGGGGAATATTCCGCCTTCGTGACCTTCGCAGCGAGGCTCTGCCTACAAAGTCTGCAGAGATGGAGCTCCTCTCGGCTTGAGTCACTGGCTTGGTAAACGCCGCAATGCGGACAGCTAGAACGCAAGCGAAGCCTATGCACACTACATCGCCTGTAGCCCTGCACGCGCCACACCAGTCGATCATATGTAGGCTCGCCTGACGCAATGTCGTCTCTAAAGCAGCCGGGGCACCAGGAGCGCGAGTGGGCGATCGAGCCGATGCAGTTCGCAGCGCATACGTTCCTGAGCGGCAGCAACGTGCATCCTGTGAAGTCGATGCCCAGCGCATCGCGGAGGGCCTCAACGGCCAATGAGACATTTGGGCTGTATCCGTCCCAGCGCAGCTCTTCGCATCGCGGCAGATATCTACCCCGCTCAACCTCCCACCAATCGCGGAGGTTTGTCACAAACTGGTACCGGGTTACACCGTGCGCTACCGCCAGACGCTGCAGCACGGACGAGAGGCACTCCACTTCAAGCGCTCCGACGGCCACAGGCCGCACCGAAAAGTAGCGCGTCATAGCGCCATCTCGGGCTTTGCGAGAGAGTCACGCGTCGGCTTTCGTCTCCCTGGTTTCAGCCGTCGAGCTTTTCGGCCTATACCCCCCTCACTTGTCAAATGAGTGCTGCTTGCGTTCTCCCCCTGGCGCCCACTCTCTATAGGCCTAAGGACACTCTCCCCATAGTCAATCTCGCTGGCTATGGAATCGATCTGCTGAAAATAGCGCACCTTTCGAAAGTGCTCACTCCGCAGCCGCGTGGCGCCTGATGCATCCATCTGCCCCAGTGCGGCGAGCACCCAGCTGCTGATAAGACCACATGAACCCAAGGTGCCGTCGTAGACAAGATCGCTCATGGAGAGGAGCGAATTACCTCTCGCCCATGGGAGAAGCTGGTCGAACGTAGCCAAGATCGACTCGAACTGCCTCATCTGGGCATCGCTTCTTCCGTAGCGAGGAAACTCGATCAGCGTGAGCCTGCCATTGAAGTGTGCCGAGCAGAAGCATCCCTTCAGAAGCTCGTAGCCCCCAACAAGCACAATCACCGCACCAGTCTCGTTGCCCAAGCACTTCAGAGACTCAAGCGCAGCCTCCCTACCACCGCTATTTTTGATCCTTAGAAGATGGTGCGCCTCGTCGACGATGATCAGCTTGGTCTCTCTGTGCTTGATCGCCCTTCGGAGCGCCAACCGTGCGTTCGTTTCGGTCTGTGATACACGGGACTTTCCGCTCGACGTGCCGTAGAACGGGTGCTCTAACTGGCCAAGTAGATCAAGTGTCAGATATCGCATCGACATGAAGCCGGCATCGGTCCTACTACAATCGACCACGACGTAAGGAATGTATCCATCCTGCATCCGCGGATACACCTGCTTCGCTGCAGCGCGGATGGCTGTGCTCTTGCCGACCCGTGTCGGGCCCACCAGCGCCAGAACGGAGCCTGGCACGGCAAATGTCATCTGCGAAACGGCAGCTCTAATGGTCTGATCGAAGTGAAAGTGCCTCACTTTGGCACTGGCGATGCTATCGCGCAGGGGCATCATGACCAGTATTCCGTCTTCAGAGTGGCCGCCTCGATAGGTCTTGGTGGCAACTTCCTCCTTGTTTCTGCACGCTTAGTTGGCTTCGCCTGTGCCTGCTTGGGTTGTAACTTTGCAGTGAGCTGCCTAGTGAGCTCGGCAGAAGCAATTGCAGCCTCCTTCCTCAGCGCACTTCGCACATTTGAGCACTCCAAGTGGCGAATTGACGTAAGCGCAGGGGTGAAATCTTTGCTGAGATCCGTTGCGCTTGGAGATCCATGACGACATATGACGAGCACACCATCAACGAGGGCGTACAAGACGTTCATGTCCCACGGTTCTTCGAAAATTTGCAGCGGGGTGTGGCTATCTCTGATATCAAAAAGCTTTGGATGAGTGAACCAGCGGCCCAAGTGACGGATTCCGCGAGCCAAGTCCACCTTCAACCTTTTCTTCAGAGGCATAGCAGTGAGTGCCAGGAAATCGGTGCTAAACGGTGTTAAAACACCGCTCTCGGGAAAGAGAGACAGCGCATTAACGGACTTGGCAGATCGAGTGTCCACATCGGCGCTCGCTGCACCATGATTGAAGAGCTCAAATGTGAATCTATCGATAGCATCATGAGCTTCAGCAAGCGTCCAAGCGGCGTGGAATCTTCCCTTGTGTGTCATGACAGCAGAGCGCCCTCTGTTGTCATTATTCGTATTGCCGAGTTGCGAACTTAAGAACGCTTTCAACGAGTGAAACCAGCCTTCAATGATGCCTCCGTATCTAGGGCAGCCAGGTGGCCGACGTTGAATCGTCACTCCAAGTCTGCCTAGCACAACCTCAAAGTACTCGGCATGGAACTCGGCACCATTGTCGACCACGATCGTCTCAGGCAATCGCCCATGTCGCCTGACGCAGTCGCGAATGACGCCTAAGCAACTATGGCGGCTTGGCGCCATGAAGCTAAGTGAAAAGGCCAGTACAGAGCCAGTCGCCTGGTCGCGCATTGCGGTGAGCTGGGGGCGCTGCGTGTACCTCTTCTTTCCCTCTGCAATAACGACATGAATATCGCAGAGATAGTGGTCAACGTGTGCACGTTCAAAGGCTCTGACTGGTGAGAGATGCTTCAGAGATGGTGCCACTGGGTGCGCAGCCGCCGCAGCCGCACGCTTCCCGCTGCGTGACGCAGCTACCTCTTCGGCAGGGACACGCTTGCTGCGCAAAGCGTAAGTGCCGTAGGCAACAGGTACCGATGATCGAGCTAGCTCTCCTCTTGCAATCGCTTCTTGATGGTCAACCAGGTATTGGCTATATGCAGCCAAGCGAGAGAGACAAAGACTGCTCAGATAGTGTTTGCGCAAAGATGACGCGAGTAGACCCTCCTCATCTTCAGATAGGCGCGGCGTCCGGTTTCCTTTACGCCGATGATGAGGCCTGAGGGCAATAGGATTCCCGCCTGATGCCAACAATTGATTCTTCCATCGGCGAATGCTTCGACGGCAGCGATGTGTCGGTATTTCTCCACGCAAGACAAGGAGACGATGATGAGCTTCCTGCAGCTCTACACTTGACAGCTGGGCAGTATCTTCCTTGTCGACTGCCAGTGCCGCCCGCGCAGATGCCTGCGCTTCTATCGCATCCTTGGAGCGAGATATAAAGCACTCGCTCGGAACCGAGAGCCGCGAATGATCGACGTCAGTGAAAAGGCCGCCCTGCTCGATTAGACGCACAATAGGCGTCGCTGTTGAGATATCAGCAGCAAGCATGAGCTGCCTCATGCTCAGCACCCCACTAGGCCCTAGCGCCGAAAGTATCCTGCCCAACTTTCGTGCAGTGCTCGGCTCAGTTTCAGCGCCGCGCACCTGAAGCATCAAGCGATAGTTGTCTACTCTTATCTTGTGTGACTGGCCATCAGAGTAAATTAGATGCAGCAGGCCGATTTCAAAGAAGTGTTCAGATGCAGCCACATCTTTGGCTTCCACTCCGTCCCATGTCCATCGCCGAGGTTGCTCGCGAGACAGACGCTCGCATTGATCTGCGGGCTTGACCTGGATCACATGGGCTTCGTTGCGTCTCATGACCAAAAAATCCGGAACATAGGAGCAACGGCGTCGTCGTCCCTTTGAGTCACGAACTACTAGTGCCACGCTCGGCGGCTGCTCCCAGTACTCAACAACGTCTGGGTCGTACTCTAGCTGGACCGCCAGGGCGAACTCTTCCGAGCTCTCGAATGCCATGGTGGATCCCATCTTGGAGCTTGGATAACGCCAGACGGTATTACGTGTGTTGACTGACTCCACTCTGCGGGAAGGGGCGCTAGACCTAGTCCGGTGTAGATAGGCGATTGCAAGCTCCGACAGACCCAAGCATTTAGCGTACTCAGCAAATTCGGCGGCAGTGATAGGCATACGACCTCCTACGCCGCGGCTACCCGCGGCGGAGAAAAAAAGAGAAGGCTCGCGGCATGCCGCGGGGCTTGACTTCCTTGGAGGGCTACTCGCAATATCTAGCAACGGGCGACAATCCGTGCGTTAGACCAAAGGCCGCACACTCGTAATGTGCGGCCTTTGCTTTTGAGGGCCCCGTAGCTGAACTAGCTCATGGGGTGATCTCCTCTTTATTCAATGACTGCTGGAGCCACGCACAAAGTTCTTCACGCCGTGCGAACCAACCGCGACGACCCGGAAGAGTGAACATTGCGATCTCGAGGCGGCCTGTTCTACGCGCTTTCGCAAGCGCTTCCCTAGACGGGAACCCCATCAAGCGTGCTGTGTCGGCCGCTGAGAGGATCGGACTGTTAGGAACTATTACGCCGGACGGCAAGGGGTTCCATTGAGCGGGGTCCGAGCGATTGGTCGTGATCTCAGCAGAACTGGACATTCTTAGTCGCGCTCCATCCGCCTTCGGCCGTGTCTGAGTGACGTAATAGCTTACAATCGCATTCAATGCAAGTCATTGATTTGAATGATATATTTATATCGAACTTGGTTTGCTGGAAGGAAGGTCTTATGAAAAGTAAACAGCCAGACTTCGACGGGCAGTCTAAGGTAGATGATCAGCAGCTGAGTGCAGCCGTGCTTCCTTTCAGGCTGAAGCGCAAAGTCGCCGAATATTGCGCGATTGGAATAGGGGAGCTCGAAGGCTTGGAGCGGATATGCAAGCGTTCTGATGTCACTTGGCTTGGGGAGAGCGAAGTACCTATCTCGGTGCTGCACGAGCTCTCGCGTATCCTGGACAGTCACCCAGAGCTTCGCGCAATGAGGATCCTCGACCATAAAGGTCATGAAATGACTCTGTGGACCGGCAATCTTCCGAATGGGTACGGCTAGCATTTTCTAAGATCGCGCCCATCGCTAAGGCAGTGCTGCGGCTTTTGCAGAATTGCGATACTGACGCAATGGCAGCCGCTAGGGTTCGACGTTGTCGTGGGCAACTCTGTGAGGTACAGCTGGTGAGTGATCAGCGCCGAGGGCTAAGGGTCCTCAACAACTACTTGGCGTTGGGAATCTTGAATGCACCCGTTCCCTGCTGAGCGCACTTTATCGTACTTCTGTGGATCAAGCGGAGTACCCAGTAGCCATGGGCAGACATGTGGGATACAAATGTGTCCCACGACCACGCTAACTCGACGGCGACCTGGTCGGGGTGAAGCTTATATCCTAGGCCCGCAGCGGGCAGGCGGTGGTGGCTCGGCTCAATGACGAATTGACGATAAATCGGCTGTTGCGCTTACCGATGATCTGCGCCTGCTGCAGCCCAATCCCGGCTATGCACCGATCAAGATGGAACCCGGACAAGATCTTGCTGTCGAGGTCGTGTTCTACGATTTGTTTCGGGGGGGATGACATGGATGTAATGGTCGAGCTGCTGCGCGACCGCCGTTCGCGGAAAGGGCGGCCTAAGCGCTGACACTCAGGAAATATGGCGCTCAAGCTATAGGTTCTGTATTGTCCCAAGTTCCGAATCAGGGCCTTGGGGAAGTTTAACTGTGCCGATGCTGTCCCAAGATCGAGGGCGGCGCGCCATACACCGATGTAATCGCGAGCGGGGGGCTCATGTGATTTCGGAATCCGATCTAAAGCAAATCCAACCGAAGACACCTAGCCATGTGTTGTCTCCTTCGCATGTTCACGGCGGAGTTCCAGTCCCCAAGGCGGTTCGGATCAGGCACTTTAGCCCTGATGAATGGGAAGAGTTCATTGAGGAGTGGGCGAGCTCGCTAGGTGCCATCTACGTAAAAGTCCGGCGTCTTGGCGGTGCCGGCGACTTTGGTGTGGATATCGCGGGATTCTGCTCGGATCAAGGATTTCTTGGTGATTGGGACAACTTCCAGTGTAAGAGGTATGACCATCCATTGCGCCCCGGGGACATCTGGGTAGAAATTGGCAAGATCATCTATTACTCGCACCTTGGCGAGTACAGGCCTCCACGACGATACCATTTCGTATGTTCGCAGGGTGTCGGCACCAGCTTAGAGAAGTTGTTGAACATGCCGGGCGCGCTTAAGGAGAAGATGCTCGAGAATTGGGACAAGCATTGTCTCAACGGAATCACGTCCACCTCTCCAGTCGCACTTGCCGGTGCGCTGAGGGATTACCTTAATGACTTCGACTTCTCGATTTTCTCATCGAGATCACTTGTCGAGATTATCGAAGAGCACAGCAAGACTGGATTCCATACGGTTCGTTTCGGTGGCGGACTTCCGCCTCGCCCGAATCCTGATTCGCCGCCGGATACACTGGCCGAGAGCGAAAGCCGTTATATCAGGCAGATTCTCGATGCCTATGGCGATCACCTTGGAACTAGCTTGGACGATGCCGAAGCCCTCGATACTCACAATGCCTTGAAGCGCGACTATCTCAGGCAACGAGAACGCTTCTACCATGCTGAGTCGTTGAAGAACTTCGCGAGGGACACCGTTCCAGAAGGAACCTTTGGCGCACTTCAGGATGAGATCTACCATGGAGTTGTCGACGTCTGTGAAAATGTTTATGCCAACGGATTCGAACGGATGAAAGCCACCATCTCGCAGGCCGCGACCGTTTCTGCGACTTCGAATCCGCTTGTTTCGACGATGAAAGCGCAGGATCGACAAGGGATCTGCCATCAGCTGGCAAACGAGGACCGCCTGAACTGGATGCCGGAGCATGACTAGAGCGCCCCTTGCTAACCCCTTCAACAGCCCTCTGGAAACGGGGGTGCGCTCGCTTACGATTCTGGTAGCTGCGTTCCCAGCGGCGTTCGACCTGCAACGATTGGTGGAGATGGACTACCTCGTGGTCCACTCGGGAGACGCTGATGGTCCAGAGAGCATTCACGCGCCTCTGCCATTGCGTGCCGGCGAGCTTCTTGTGAGGCGAGGCCTGATCGAGAAAGGATTGATTCTGATGATGAGCCGGGGTCTGGTGAAGCGCATGCCGTTCCAGGACGGATTCCGCTTTGTAGCCGAGGAAACGGCTGCGCCGTTCATTTCGTCACTCGCCGCCGATTACTCATGTCGACTCAGGGAGCGCGCCGAGTGGGCGGTCGGGCGTTTCCAGGGTGTATCGACGGAAGAGATTCGCCGCATAACCCATCGCCTGTTTAAACGATGGTCGAGCGAGTTCCAGCTGGTGCATTCGAGCGGAGTCAGCCAGTGAGAGATGGCTACCTTCAGCTTCGCAGGATCGTGTTCAAGGGCCCGAAGGGGCGCTCGAATCTCGACTTTGTTTCCGGCGTAAACGTAGTCTGCGGTGCGTCCGATACCGGGAAATCATTCCTCGCCGAGTCGATCGATTACATGCTCGGGGGGTCGGAGCTTCGCGAAATTCCGGAACGCGCGCAGTTTGGGGAGGTTGAGCTCGACCTATGCGCCAGCACGGGTGAGCACTGGCGTCTCGGGAGAGCCACGTCAGGAGGCAATTTCACCCTGTTCGACCTCGACCAGTCCGACCATCCCGGGACTGTCCTCAGGCAGGTCCACGCTCATGACAAGACCGACAACCTGTCCGGTTTCCTGCTTGAGAAGATCGGCTTGCTGGGAAAGCGGGTCCTGAAGAGTAGTGTGAAGGGCACGACCCGAAGCCTCAGCTTTCGCGATCTTGCACGACTCGTGATCGTCCAGGAAGGCGAGATCCAGCAACGAGGATCTCCGTTTTGGAGCGGCCAGTTCACGACCAAGACTGCCGAACTGGCGACAGTCAAGCTGTTGCTTACAGGAATCGATGATTCCGCGGTCGTGCCTGCTGCTGAGGCCGGCCCGGATAGTTCAAAGCAGATCGCGCTCATCGACGAGCTTCTGGCCGATCTGGCCAGCGAGATCGAGGATGCGGGAGAGGATCGCGATGAGCTCGTCGCCCAGCTCGGTCGGCTTGAGGTCTCGATTTCGGGTCAGCGTCAATCGGTGGATCTTGCACAGCGTCAGCTCAATGAACTGCTAACACAGCGACGTAAGGTACTTGAAGAACGAAGCAGCATGCAGGACCGCCTGAGCGAAATCGGCGAACTCCTAGCCCGGTTCGACCTGCTTAGAGATCACTACAACGTCGATATCGATAGGTTGAAGGCGATTCGCGAGAGCGGGTCTCTTTTCTCGCATGTCGAGGCTATACCGTGCCCGGTTTGCGGGGCGAAGCCAGAGGCGCAGCACATCGACGCGACATGCGAGGGCGATGTTGACGCGATCGTCTTTGCCGCCAATTCCGAGATAGAGAAGATCGAGAGGCTTCTCGGGGAGCTTGAAGGCACTGTCTCCGATATCAGGTCCGAAGAGGGCAGTTTAAGGGGCGCTATCGTTGAGAAAGATGCCGTGTACCGGGATCTGGATGTGACGATCAAAGAAACGGTTGCGCCGGACTTAAGCGGCTATCAAGCTTCGTTCTCGGAACTCGTCGAGAAACGGGCAGGTGTACAGAAACTAGTGGAGACGTTCTCCAGGCGCGAGAAGCTAGAAGACCGCAAACGATCGTTGCAAGACGACGGCGAGGACAGCGGGGGGCAGGAGCCCGTCAAGGCCGGAATCCCGGACTCTGTCGCGCATGCCTTGTCTACGAAGGTCGCGACTATCCTTACGTCGTGGAATTTTCCCGGTGAATGTCATGTCTACTTCGACAAGCAATCCACGGATTTCGTCATTGATGGCAAGCCCCGTGCAAGCCGAGGCAAGGGACTACGTGCTATTACTCATGCCGCCGTGAGCATTGCGTTGCTGGAGTACTGCCAGGAGAACGGTCTATCGCATCCCGGATTCGTGGTTCTTGATTCTCCATTGCTTGCGTACTTCAAGCCAGAAGGTGACGATGACCTTGCGTTGAAAGGCACGGACCTGAAAGAGCGGTTCTACGAATATCTTGTCAAGCATCACTGTGAGAACAGTCAGGTTCTCGTCATAGAGAATCAGCATCCCCCGGAACAGTTGGAGGAGCGCCTCGCCATGAATGTATTTACGGGAAATCCGGAGGAAGGCCGCTTCGGGTTGCTGTGATCATCAGGCTTGAGCTGCCCCGCTCCACACGAACCGATGCCGCGACTAGGAAATGATGATGCCCCATGTGTTTCAAGCGGATGATTATCGTGCAGGGATGCCAGTGTTAAGAAACCAGGATCTGCCCATCCAGTTGTACTACGACGAAACCAATAATATCCGCCGCCTATCACTCACTGAGCTTGGTTTGAATGCGCCAGAGAACAAGACCTTTGCGATCGCCGGTGTTGCACTTGCCCAGGCGCAGTCAATAACCAGCTGGCAGGAGCTTCGTCAACTACTGAAAGTACAGCCGTCCGCTCAGGAGCTCAAGTTTGAGCTCCTGGCCAAAGGGTCGTATGAAGATGTGCTGCGGTCGAAGAAGATAGAGTCATTCTTAGGGTGGCTGCTGGATCATAACATCATGATTCATTACTCAATTCTCGATCCGCTGTACTGGTCTACATTGGATATTATCGAATCGTTGCAGGCCGATGATCGGCTCCGGATAGATGCCTTCCATGCGGAGCTGAAGTCGGAGCTCCATCATGCGGTGCGGCAGGATGTGTCAAGCTTCATGCAGTTGCTGCATGGTTTCGCGTATCCAAATCTGGATCGCGGGAATGTACGGTCGTTCCTTGCTGCGGTTACGGATTTCGTCAACGATCGAGTCCCTGACGACCGCAATATCGTCACTACGATGCTTCGACAGACGCTGAGACATGCCAGTCGTCTCCCCAACATTGAGTTGCCTTTCCTCCATGATGAGGAGGCAGGCGAGCTAATCAAGGACTTCAGCGTACATTTCATGCACCCGATCTATACGTTCAAGAACGCATCCCATGTATTCGACAACGAGACCCATGTGGAAAGGATCATGCGTAAGTTTGAATTACGCGATGGAGATAGGCGACTAAATTACCGCTTTGCTGATTCCAAGGACGAGCCTGGTATCCAGTTGTCCGACATCGTAGCGGGATTAATCGGACGGCACTTCATCTATCTACAGTCCCACTCATTGAAAGATCTTGTGCAAAGACGCGTTCAATTCGATGGTATGCAGCGCAGAAATCTGGCGCTGTTGAAAGAGCTGATTGATCGCTCGGACGAGTTCAGTGAAGGGCTATTTCATTCCGTGATGCCCCTGGATGCAGTTTTCAAGAACGGCGCATATCTACACGGCGCAGAGGCCCCTCCACATATCTGGAATTGAAATACGCAGAGGGTATGTACAACAGTAGGGTAGGAAGCGTCGACATGCGTACGGCGTTATGACCCCGAACTCGCCGGTCACGCTTCGTCTCCTGCGCGTCATCGCCGGCGGGCTTCGATCCCCAAGGCCAAATCCTGACGTACTTGAACTCTCAGTTCGCTTGACTTGAAAGGCGGGGCGGTTTACTGGTGGCGTGCCGGTCGCATTACCACAGGGTTATCGCCGTCAAGGGCCGCGCCCTGATGGCGCCTGCAGCTTAGCTGAGAACGTGATCCCCATATCCGGCGGGCGGAGCGCATGCATGGCGATTCGGCCGGCAAGGATGGAGCGGCGCGTAGTCAGTTTTCGGTGGACAACTTATGCCCCTAGGTCGCGGACAACTTATGCTTACAAGAACACTGCGTGAGGGCGCAGGGCTTGAAACGCAGCTGATTCCCTTCTCCTGGACGCCGTCGATAGGCACCGTGGTTGAGCGCAAGATGCGCGCGTTTTCTTGCTGTGCCGGATGGATGGCTGCACTGCCACAGATGCGCTGGAAGGGTCTACCGGCCACATGAAAAAGCTTCCGCATCTTACGAGTAGGGATTTCCTGGTCTGGAGTCTCCCAGCTTGGCTATTAGGCCGATAACCACCGGCTTGATCTGCAGTATGCCTCTTGGTGAAGAATTGTAGTAACGTAACTACATGTGATTGTACGGGAGGCTTTATGACCATCACGACCCTATCGAGTCGCGAACTGAACCAGGACGTGACGCGAGCAAAGAAGGCCACCAAGAGCGGTCCGGTGTTCATCACCGATCGAGGCAAACCCGCGCATGTGCTGCTGAGCTTTGAGGACTATCAGCGGCTGACGAAGCAGCGGCGCAACATTGCCGATGCGTTGGCGATGCCGGGCGTTGCGGAGATCGAGTTCGAGCCACCGCGCGTGTCTATTGGAGCCCGGCCGGCTGATCTGGAATGATGTACGTGCTCGATACCCATGTGCTGTCGGAGCTGCGCAAAGTACGCTTCGGCAAGGCCGATGCGAATGTGACGGCGTGGAGTGAACGTGTTGATGCCGCTGATCTTTTCGTCTCGGTCATCACCATCATGGAGTTGGAGCTCGGCGTTCTGTCGATTGAACGCAAGGACGCGACGCAGGGGGCCATGCTGCGCTCCTGGTTTGAGCAGCATGTATTACCAGAATTCTCCGGGCGAACATTGCCTATCGATACCGCCGTGGCGCAGCGCTGTGCTCGGCTGCACGTACCAGACAAGCGCGGCGAGCGCGATGCGCTCATCGCGGCGACGGCGCTAGTGCACGGCATGACTGTGGTCACACGCAACGCGGCCGACTTCAAGCCGACGGGAGTGAGCATCGTCAATCCGTGGGAGCAGTCACCATGAACGACATCAGCGCGCGTCGTGGGGTGGCGTCGCGTAAGCAAGCGGGCTCCAAAATGAATCAGACCCCGATTTACTTTTGATTCTGCAGCGAGCCCATTCAAGTGTTTCTCGGCGCGAAGGTCGAGGCGCTACCTGCCTAGCGCGCCTGGGCGTCCCAAAACCCCATGAGCTGCGTAATGGCTGCATCCATTGCCTTGAAGCTCATGCCGTCCCTGGCGAGTGTGGATAGCCCGAGCAGAAAGCTGTCGAACACGCAGGTGAGTGCGGCGGTGTCGGCAGCTGGCCCCAGTTCTCCGCTGGCGATGGCGCGGTCCACGCAGGCGCGAATGCCGGCGCGCGTGCGTGCGCGCGAGCGTGTCAGCGGGGTGCAGAGCGCCGAAAACTCCGATGATGGCGCGCTCATCACTCCCAATGTGACCATGCAGCCCTTGGGGTGGCCGCGCTCGCATTGCATCTTGGCTGAGCGACGCAGCGCAAGTTCTACCGCCTGCTTCGGACTAAGTGCGGTGTCCCACAAGCAATGGGTCACCTTTGCATAGGTCGCCAGGTAGCGTTCCATGCATTCCTTAAAGAGTGCTTCCTTTGAGCCGAACGCGGCATAGAAGCTGGGCGCGGTGATGCCGCCGCCAATCGCGGCCTTGAGCTGGCTCAACGAGGTGGATTCGTAGCCCTGTTCCCAGAACAGATGAAGCGCCTCCTCAATTGCAGCGTCGCGGTCAAAGCTGCGCGGTCTTCCCATTTGTGCCATGACGCCTCCGATGTCTACATAAAGACTAGTCGATACATATGTCGTTGACAACGTGGCTGCGTTGCAGATATACATATCGATCGATACACATGTGGCGTCTCAATGGCGCCCACGGACAGGTCGCTCGGAAGAGGACCTGTCTTTTCTGGCCTACATATGTACCAATCGATATAAATATTTTGGAACGACCAGAATTCCCCTCAACGAAGGACAGCATGTGACCTCTCCAAACACATCAACGACCAGTGCGACACCTGCGCCATTACCCGTCGCCGCGCTGTTGGCGCTGGCCATGACCGGTTTCATCTGCATCGTGACCGAAACTCTTCCGGCAGGGCTGCTGCCACAGATGTCCGCCGGCCTTGGCATCAGCCCTGCACTGGCCGGGCAGACGGTGACCGCTTACGCGTTGGGTTCGGTGGTGGCCGCAATTCCGCTGACCATTGCTACGCAGCAATGGAGGCGGCGTAACGTCTTGTTGCTCACGATCGTCGGCTTTCTGTTGTTCAACTCCGTCACTGCTCTCTCGACCGACTACCGCCTGACCTTGGTGGCGCGGTTGTTTGCCGGCGCAGCGGCGGGCTTGGCGTGGAGCCTGCTCGCCGGCTACGCACGGCGCATGGTGCAGCCGCAACAGCAGGGCAGGGCCATGGCGATTGCGATGGTGGGGACGCCCATTGCGCTTTCCCTCGGCGTGCCGCTGGGTACCTGGATGGGCGGCATGCTGGGCTGGCGCACGGCGTTTGCCGCCATGTCGGTGCTGACGGTCGTATTGATCGTCTGGGTGTTGGTGAAGGTGCCCGACTATCCCGGGCAGGCGCCAGCGCAGCGTGTGCCGCTGCGCAAGGTGCTTGGCACACCAGGCGTGCGTCCCGTGCTCGCAACCGTGATGGCGTGGATGCTGGCGCACAACATCCTTTATACCTATGTGGCGCCATTCGCCGCACATGCAGGCCTGGGCCATCGCGTGGACGTGCTGCTGTTGGTCTTCGGCGTGGCAGCACTGGTTGGCATCGGCCTGGCGGCAAAGCTGGTGGAGCATCATCTCCGTCGCATGGTACTGGTGTCGTTGGCAACGTTTTTTGCGATCTCTGTGGTGCTGGCATTGCTGCAGGAGTTGCAGCCCGTCGTCTACCTGTGTGTGGCGGTATGGGGTCTGACCTTCGGCGGAGCCGCGACCCTGCTGCAGACCGCACTTGCCGACAGTGCAGGCGAGGGAGCCGATGTGGCGCTGTCGCTCAATGTGGTTGCCTGGAACAGTGTCATCGCCGGCGGTGGTGTGGTGGGCGGCGTGTTGCTGGACCAATGGGGCGCGCAGACCTTCCCGGCGGCCATGGCCTTATTGCTGGCGGTTGGATTCGTCATTGCATGGCGCGCCCGAAGCCACGGGTTTGCTGCGGGTGCACGCACGCCAGTCGCCGGACATTAGCCTGACGCCCTGACATTTTGACCCGACAGGCAAGCAAGGGCGCCGCCTTTTCAGCAGGAGATGGCGTCAGCCGTGGCAGTAAATGACGGATCAGCGACATTGCCGACAACACGTGGTGGCCGAAGAATCAACGGATCTTCGCACTGCGGCATCGTCATGCTCCCCTTTACGCTTCATTGCGTTGTCCGCCGCGCTGCCTGGGTCGCGTGCGCGATTCTGGCCGTTTGCGCGGAGCCGGCGGCGCGGTCTGCATTGCCGATACGCAGTGCGCCGGATATCGCTGAAACGGCGCCAGCGACGCTGCCGCCCTACCGCGCTCGCACGGGGCGCGCCCGCCCGGTGATTGCCGTGGTGGGAAACAATGCCGGCGTGGAAGTCAGTGACTTCCTGGTGCCATTCGCGATTCTCTCGCGTGCCGGCACCATGGACGTCATCGCTGTCACCCTGGATGAGGGGCCGCTGGCAACCTTCACCGACCTTGGCAGCCCTGGGTTCAAGATTACGACCGATACAACGGTCGCACAGTTCGACGCGACGCAGCCCGAAGGTGCCGACTACGTCATTGTGGCCGCTCAGGCGTCCGAGCCGCGACTTCTTGCATGGTTGAAACAGCAATCTGCGCACGGCGCGACCATCGTCACCATCTGCAACGGGGCACTCATCGCCGCACAGATGGGTGTATTCGATGGTCGCCGCGCCACGGCGCATTGGTGGACAGGCGCAAGCCGCGTCGAAAAATTTCCTGCGATCCGATGGACGCCGAATCGGCGCTATGTCGCCGACGGAACGTGGATCTCCACCGCAGGTGTCAGCGCGGCGATCCCGGCATCGATCGCGTTGGTTGAGGCCATCAGCGGGCACGCGAAAGCTGAGGAACTGGCATCCACGCTCGGTGCCACGAATTGGTCAGCGCAGCACGACAGTGATGCGTTTCATCCACACCTTGCGACAACCGCGTGGCCGCTGGCCAAGGTGCTTTACACCAACCGGTGGCTGCACAGAGGCGAGCAGATCGATGTGTTGGGCGTAGCTGGCGTGGATGAGGCAACACTTGCGCTGACCGTCGATGCGTACTCCAGCACGGGCAGGAGTCGCGCGTCCATCGTCTCTGCCACCGGCGCGTCATTTGTCACACGTCACGGACTGGTGATCCTGCCTGATCGCCAGCGCGAACCGAGCAGCCCGACTCAACTCATCGCGCCAGCCGACCCCATGCCGGTGCAGGCACTGAATGGTGCGCTCGATGGCATCATGCAACGATATGGTCGAGCAACGGCCAAGGGCGTTGCGCTGGCATTTGAATATCCCGACTACCCGCGCTGAACGCAGAAGGCCTCTATGTCCGACTCACCTCCTTCGCGTCACGTTGTGCTGCTTGCGCACGACGATATGAATGTTCTGGACCTGACCGGGCCAGTGCAGGCGCTGCACACCGCAAATCAATGTGAGTCCCTGGTTGATGGCAGCTTGCGTTACCGGATCACCGTCGCCTCCGAGCGCGGTGGCCTGGTGACGACCAGCTCCGGGCTGCAAGTGATGTCGGTGGCAATCGCCTCGCTGGACGATGTCACCATCGATACGCTGATGGCGCCAGGTGGCTGCCGCGGTGCGGTTTACGCCGTCTCGCCCGGATTGGTTGAGTGGGTGGCCACGCGCGGCGCAAACGTTCGCAGGCTCTGCTCGATCTGCACCGGTGCGTTTTTGCTTGCCGCCGCAGGGCACCTGGATGGCCGGCGTGCAGCGACGCATTGGGGCTGGGCGGACCGGCTCTCCAGCCTGCATCCAAGCGTAAGCGTGGATGCCGACAAGATCTTCGTGCGCGATGGACATGTCTGGTCATCGGCCGGCGTCACCGCGGGCATCGACCTGACCCTTGCGTTGATCGAGGACGACCATGGCCACCGGCTTGCCATCGATGTGGCCCGTCAGCTGGTGGTCTTCGTCAAGCGCTCGGGCGGGCAGTCGCAGTTCAGCGCACCGCTGTCGGCGCAGACCAGTGCGGGCGGCGATTTTGCGGAGCTGCATGGGTGGATGGCGGCCAACCTGCATGACGATCTGCGGGTGGAGACGCTTGCCGGCCGCATGAAGATGTCGCCGCGCACGTTCGCACGCGTCTACCGCAGCACCTGTGGTGTCACACCCGCCAAGGCGGTGGAAACGCTACGCATGGAAGCGGCGCGCCGCCTGCTGGAATCCGGGAGCATGCCGATCAAGCGCATTGCGGCGCTGACCGGGCTCTCGGACGAACAGACACTGCGGCGTACCTTCCTGCGGGTCTTGGGCGTGGCACCCGGCGACTACCGGGATCGCTTCCAGGGTGCGGTGAGCGAGGTGTCCTCCCTCACTTGATGCATCCATCGTGGCGCGCACGCGATGGATGCATGTCGGCAAGCGTCTCCCGACCACGCCCCCAACGCACCGGTCAGTGCAAACGCAGCGATTGATGCTTTATCTGAGGGTGTCAGTCGCTTCGGTCGGTGCCGTAACCGCGCGCGGGCGTGACTCGAAAAGCCTGGTTCCAATGCGGCGCAGTAGCGTGTTACCCGGCAGCTCGATGACGCGATACATGAGCCATGCCAGCAGGAAAATCACCACAGTGATCAGCGCCGCCATGGCCGGGCTGTGTGCGTGGTCGCCCAGCAGTTTCATCGCAACATAGATCACGGGAATATTCAGCAGATACATCGAGAAGCTGAATTCGCCGCACATCGTAATGGGCCGATGTCCGAACAGCAGCTTGCTCACCGGCGTATCGAAAGAGAAGATGAAGACGAAGATGCCCGAGAACAGCGCACCTTCCAGGTAATTGTAGAACTCACGCTTGCTGCCGAATTCCACCGGAAGGATGCGGGCGATGACCAGGCCGATCACGATCAGCGTCAGGCCTTGCAGCAACGCAAGCGTGCGCATGCCCTTATCGGACCAGACTTGATTGCGGAACAAGCCGAACAACACGCCAGAGAAGAAGTACTGCATCTTGGAGCCGACAAAGGTGCCGGGCAGTTGGTCGCGGTAGGAGATCAGCAGGAAGATCGCGGTCAGCACGATCGCGAGAACCGAGGCGTTGCCTTGGTGTCTGAATTTCCACAGCGCGAACCAGAGACCCACGAACACCGCGTAGAACTGCACCTCTGGCGGAATGCTCCAGAGCGCTGACACGTTGCCGGAGAACAACAGGTGACGCAGCAGGTTTTGATGGGTGATCGCGTAGACGAACGTCGGGTCGATCAGGTTGTAGATCAGATAGGAGCCGATCACCACAAAAAGATAGGCTGGAGCGATACGCGAAAAACGCGAAACGCCGTAACGCACCACGGCGGAATAATCGAACTGCTTGTGGCCGTAGAGAAACGCCATCAGGAATCCGCTCAAGGTGAAGAACACCATGACGCCTATTTCGCCCGGATACAGATGGCTGCGCGAGAAGAACCCGTCTTCGGCAAGGTGCGAATAGACCACCAGTAAGGCGGCCAGTCCGCGAATTCCGGTGAGTGCATCGATGCGCTGTGCGGAGCTCATCGATCGTTCCAGACGATCGTGAGCTGTGGGAAACAGAGTTTTGTGTCACGCATGGGAGGGTGTCTTCAAACGGCCGGGGAACCTTCCCGCGTGAGTGCGCCTGTGTGACAAAAAGGTTGCATCCAGCACTTGGTCTCATGAATGACGATTCAGCGGCATGAGAACCAAGCCGGCTCGCCGGAGGTTGTGTTTTGAGTGTCTCTGTGCTGTGGAGAGGCGGGCCGGGTGAGTGAACAAAGAAGATCAACCTGCATCCGGGGTTTAGCGGCAGTTGGTGGTATTGCTGTTCGAACGGGTTCCATGACGTAGGTCAGGCGCCACAGCTCTGCACCTAGACGAGTGCGGCAACGCCGTGCGCATGCTCTAAACTGCGCTCCATGCTGCGCAACCGCCGCTTCCTGCACCTTATGCATCAGCTCGCCTTGATCGGCGTGCTGCTGATGGCGATGGCTCCTGTGATCAGTCGCTGGGTGCAGGCGTCGCAGCACAACAGTGCGCTGATGCAGCTCACTGCGCTGTGTACGGCGCAGGGCCTGCAGCTGGTCGATCTGGGCACCGTGTCAGCGGCGAAAACGCCTGCCGGTCACGCGCCGCCGATGGCGATGGATCAGGCGCACGTGAGCCACGGCGATGCAGCCGGCGATCTGCCCAGCGATCACGCAGGGATGGTATGCGATTACTGCCTGTTGGCCGCACAGCTGCTGGCCTTCGTCATCGCGTTGTTGTCGCTTGCACTGCTGTGGGCCGCGTCCCTGTCGCCAGCGGTCTATCGCGCGCCGGCACGCGTGTCGGCGATCTGGCCTGCGCACGCTGCGCGTGGTCCTCCAATGGTGTTGGTCGTCTGAGTTAGCCGATCCAACCGAGCGTAGCGCCCGGTTGTCGACCAATCCTGCTGTATGGAGTTTCCATGTCTGTCTTCTCAACGATGCCGGCTCTGCCGTCGCGTCTGGCGATCGCGTTGGCGATTGCTCTGTCGTCCTCTGTCACCGCTCACGCAGCCACTGCACTGGATTCGGCTGCGACAGCGCTTGCTGCGAGCGACTCTGACGCAGTCGCACCTGCGGATGGTGCTACCGATCTGTCCGCCGTCCACGTCAGCGGTCATCGCCGGGATCGGCCTACATCGACCGGTTCCAACCTCGGCCTGACGCCGTTCGAAACACCCGCCAGCCTGGAGGTGATCGATCGCGCGCAACTTCAAGCGCGCGGCGACAGCAATGTCACCGACGCCATCACCCGGGCGAGTGCGATCAGCGGGATGCCACACCCGGGTAACGGGCTGAGCGCCTTGTCCACGCGCGGCTTTACCGACAGTGCGTCGGTGATGCGGCTCTATGACGGGCTGCGCCAGTATGGTGGCGTGGGCGTCACGTTCCCCTTCGACACCTGGTCCATCGAGCGTATCGAAGTGCTCAAGGGGCCGGCATCGGTGATTTACGGCGAAGGTGCGATCGGTGGTGTCATCAACATCGTTCCAAAAAAACCCAGGCAAGACGCGGTCGAGAACGAGGTGCAAGCCACCATCGGCACCGAGGATACCGCCAGGCTTGCGTTCGGCAGCGGCGGAGCGATCGACGATCGGCTGTCCTACCGCGTGGATGCCAGCGCCAATTACACCAGTGGTTGGGTGGACCGCGGCCACTCCAGCGATGCGACGTTCTCCGGCGCCTTGCGTTGGGAGGTGACTGCCGAGTTGAGCCTTACCTTGAACTATGCCTACGGCTATCAAAAGCCGATGCGGTATTTCGGAACGCCGCTCGTCGATGGCCAGGTGTTGGATGCGCTGCGGCACAAGAACTACAACGTGGGCGATGCGGTCATGCGCTTCAAGGATCAATGGACGCAATTGGACGCGGTGTGGAGCCCGAACGACGCTGTGACCTTGACTAGCCGTGTCTATCACGTCGCCAGCAAGCGCGATTGGCGTAACGCGGAGAGCTATGTCTACAACACTACGACCGCACTGATCGATCGATCCGACAACACCGCCATCAACCATGATCAGCAGCAGACCGGCATCACCTCCACCCTGGTACTGAAGGGGCAGCTTGGTGGCCTGGAAAACGCCTACTCGGTGGGCTTGGATGTCAATCGCGGACGTTTCAAGCACACCAACAACACCTATGTCGGCAGCTCCGGGCCAGTGGATCCCTACAACCCGGTGCCCGGGTTTTTCCAAAGCGATATTCCGACAATTCCGCGCTATCGCAACAGCGCCGATCAAGCTGCGTTGTTCATGGAAGATCATCTGTCGCTGACGGCGGCCTGGTCGGTGCTGGCCGGGCTGCGCTATGACCATGCCAGTCTCGATCGCCAGAATCTGGTCACTGCGGCGCAAGCCTTCAGCAGAGACTATTCCAGCGTTGGCTGGCGGCTGGGCACGGTCTATACGATCAACCCGGATGTCGCGGTGTATGCGCAGTACTCCGCAGCGGCCGACCCGGTCGGCGCGTTGTTGATGCTCAGCCCTGCCAACAGCGCATTCGACATGGCGAAGGGGCGTCAAACGGAAATCGGCTTGAAACAGCGCTTCTGGCAAGGTGCCGGCGAGTGGACCCTGGCTGCTTACCGCATTCGCAAATCGGATCTGGTGACCCGCGACCCTGCCGACCCGACTGTGAGTCTGCAGATCGGCTCGCAATCGTCGCGCGGTGTGGAGGCCTCGCTTGCGCTGGCAGTGACCGATCAGTGGCAGCTCGATGCCAATGCCACCGTGTTGCGGGCCGAGTTCGACGACTTTACCGAATCGGTTGCAGGGCGTGCCGTCTCCCGCGCCGGCAAGGTGCCGCCCAATGTCGCGCAGCGTCTGGCCAATGTGTGGGTGAGCTGGAACTTCCAACCCAACTGGACTGCCGCGGCAGGTGTGCGTTACGTGGGCAAACGCCATGCCGACAATGCCAATGCACTGGAGCTACCCGCCTACAGCACGACCGATCTGTCGGTGAGCTGGGATATCCGGCCAGCCACTCGCATCACCACGCGCGTGGTCAATCTGTTCGACAAGGCCTACTTCACAACTGCCTATTACACCGACAGCATGTGGTTGTACGGCGCCGACCGGCGAGCGGAGCTGACGATCAATCATCGGTTCTGAGGATTTGGCTGCAGAGCATGTAACAAGCGAACGCCCAGACCGGCAGTTGCAGGTCTGGGCGCTTTTATCCTGATCACGGACGCGCGCCGATTCGCTCGCCAGACCACAACTGCGTGGTTCGGGCGGTCGATTGAATGCGCCAGGTTCGAGAGTCCATCAAGCGCGCTTGTTCGGCTGAGGGCGGATGGATGTGTGGCGCCAGAATAGGGGCGGCGGACATCGGTGACTTCAGCTACACGAGTGGTTTGCTACTGAATACCCGCCACGGGTCGTGGGGAGAGCTATGAAACCGAAGCAGAGCGTAGAGATCGGCCTGGTGCTGTATCCGGGCGCGCAGCTTGCCGCGGTGCTGGGGTTGACCGATTTGTTCACCGTTGCCAACCGGATCCTTGTATCGAAGCAGCCCACTTCCAGCGCAGCCTTGAAGGTGACGCATTGGCAAGAAGAGGTCTCACGTCGCAGGCTGGTGCGTGTGTTCGAAAGCGATACCAAAACGTCTGCTCGCGTATCTGCCGTGATCTTGCCGCCAAGCCTGGTCAATCAGCCGGACGCCGATGGTGAGATGGCATTGATCGACTGGTTACGTGAGCAACACGGCGAAGGTGCGGTGTTGTGTTCTGTGTGCGCGGGCGCCTTCCTGTTGGCTGGCACCGGGCTGATGGCAGGACGCCGCATGACCACGCACTGGCTGCATGCGCAATCGCTGCAGCAGCGCTTCCCGTCAATCATCGTGGATTCTGACGAAATGCTTATCGACGATGGTGACGTGATCACTGCAGGTGGCTTGATGTCCTGGACCGACCTCGGTCTACGGCTCGTGGATCGCTTGCTCGGGCCAGCGGTCATGCTCGAAACGGCGCGCACAGTGTTGGTTGATCCACCGGGCCGCGAACAACGCTACTACAGCGTGTTTTCGCCACGCATGACGCATGGCGACGCTGCTGTATTAAAGGTGCAGCACTGGCTGCAGGACACCCAAGCGCGGGATGTTGCACTGGCCAGCCTGGCTGCACAGGCTGGATTGGAAGAGCGTACTTTTCTGCGCCGCTTTCAGAAAGCAACCGGCATGACGACGACGGAGTACTGCCAACGGCTGCGCATCGGTCGGGGGCGGGTGCTGCTGGAATCCAGCACCCTTGCTATTGACGCGGTGGCCTGGGAAGTCGGCTACCAGGACACCGCAGCCTTCCGAAAGGTGTTCAAGCGGATTCTCGGCCTGTCGCCAGGCGACTACCGTCAGCGGTTTTCCGGGGCAGCGGGTCGGGCGCGTTAGGTCTACTGCTACTGCCACTGGCCGAGCGCAGGGCGAGTATGTGCATGACTTTCGGTGAGATGTCGCTTTCGGCCCGGTTGTGTCGGTCATGCCACTGGTCCATACGGGGATTCCCGCGCAGGCTGACCAGTGAATCCACTAATGCGAGATCATCATGAGCAAGGGCATCATCGTCATCGACCTGCAGAACGACTATTTTCCTGGCGGAAAAATGCCTTTGAGCGGTATCGAGCAGGCCAGCGCCAATGCTGCGCTTGTTGTGGGGAATGCACGTAGCCAGGCCACCCCGGTGTTCCATGTGCGTCATGAGGCGACGGCCGCCGATGCGCCATTCTTCGTCGCCGGCTCGCACGGCGCACAGATCCGGACAGGCGTAGAACCGCAGGACGGGGAGGTTGTCATTGTCAAACAGCATATCAACGCATTTCGCGACACCGATCTTCAACAGCAGCTCCAGCGAAATGGGGTCGACGAGGTGGTCGTGGTAGGAGCGATGAGCCATATGTGTGTGGACGCTTGCGTGCGCGCCGCTGCCGACATGGGATATTCGGTGACGGTGTTGCACGACGCCTGCGCCACCATGGACCTGAGCTTTGACGGCGTCACCACGCCTGCGGCGCAGGTTCATGCCGCGATGATGGCGGCATTGCAGTTCGGCTATGCAGCCGTGCACTCCACACAGAGCTATTTGCAGCATTCCTGACTCTGGACCACCTCAGCAGCAGGCGACGTGCAAGTTGCTGGAGTTGAGCGGATGCCGGTGCATGCCGGCCGCGCAATCGTTGCCTGGCGAAATTGTGCGTGGGGCTGCGACGAAAGGTCGCAGTTCGTCTGGATTTTTTTCATTACACTTTGCCGGTGCGCTCACTTCATACGCCCCTTTCCAAACTGATGCAGCACCTGGCCTCTCTGGCGGTGCTGCTGTTGGTGCTTGCGCCATTGGTCAGCCGTACATCGGGCAATGCGCACAGTTTTCTGGAAAGCCCGCTTTGTCAGAGCCGCACTACACAGGCTGATGCGGCGCCTGGCTTGGTTGTTCGTTTCATCAACGATCACCGGTTCCGCATTTCTGCAGATGCCGGTGCAGTGAACGCATTGCCGGGCATCAAGCACGATATGCAAGGCGCCGCTACGCAGCATGCCTCTGTCTGCGATTACTGTGGACTTGCTGCAAGATTGCTGCCCTGGCTGTTGATCGCGCTTGTGGTGTTTGCGCTGATTCGGGCAAGACGTGCCAGTGAGCGCTGTGTTGCTGTGCGAGTCTGCGCCGCACGCTGGTGGGCGCATTCGCCCCGTGGCCCTCCTCTGTTCGCCTAAACACGCTAGTCGATTCAGCGTCGCCCGGTGGTGGGCGTGCTTTTGAGTGTTTTGGAGCGTTCTATGAAGTTCTTTTTTGCGCCGTCCCAAGCGGCGGCAACGCCGTGCCTTGTGCTTGTGACGCTGCTTCCGACATTGGCGCTTGTCATCGAGCCCGATCCAAGGCGCCTGCAAGTGCCGGTGACGAGGGGCAGTGGCTCTCCACTGATCAATGGAATAAACAGATGCAAGCAAAAATAGTACGAATGAAGCGGGTGGTCTCGAATCTGTTGTTGGTATGCACGGCCTGCGTTATGGCGGGCTGCGGGCTGTGGGACTCATCGTTCTCACCCAATGGTGCTGACCTCAGCGGTATGGGGCGTGGTGTCGATTTTTATCTGCATGACACCGAAGGAAAACCCAAACCGTTGCGAAGTTTTCGTGGCAAGACCCTGGTGCTGTTTTTCGGTTTTACCAATTGCCCTGATGTCTGCCCGACGACGTTGGCGCGTGCGGCCCAGGTCAAGCGCAAGTTGGGCGCGCAGGCATCGCAGGTGCAATTTGCCTTTGCCACGCTCGACCCGCAGCGCGATGTTCCCAATGTGCTGAGGACGTATGTGCATGCGTTCGACCCTGACTTTATCGGCCTGACCGGTAGCGAAGGAGAAATCAGGGTGGCAGCGGACAATCTGAAGGTCGTCCACACAAAGGTGCCGATGGGAAAAACCTACACCATCGATCACTCCACCCGTAGTTTTGTGTTCGATCGCAACGGCAACTTGCGCGTCGGTCTTGCGCACGAGCAATCGGTCGATTCGACTGTTGCAGACATCCGGCAGGTGATCGCACTGGAGTGAGTTCGCAGGTACAGCCGTTGTTCCCCTGACTAATTGCATCGACGACCCTGCAACCGAATCGCCCTTGGCGCACGGTGCCTAGGTCGACAAGAGGAGAGAAAAATGAAGGCACGTGTCCTGTTGTTGTTTGTGTTATCCGCGTTGGGTCTTGTGGCCTGCCAACGCACCCAAGAGCCCGGTGCCAGCGCTGCATCGACCGAGAAAGCATCCGCTGCAGCGGTGCCTGCCAGCGCGCTGGCATTGGTTGTGGCAACAGATGCCTGGTCGCGCGCAACGCCGCCCGGAGCACCGGTTGCAGGCGGTTATGTCAGCTTGCAGAACCAATCGAGCCTCCCCGATCGCTTGATTGCAGTGGAGTCGTCAGCGAGCGCGCAGGTGGAGATCCATGAGATGAACATGGACGATGGAGTGATGAAGATGCGGCGTCTCGATGAAGGACTCGCCTTGCCACCTGGCAAGAAGGTGGTGCTTGGGCCTGGCAGCATCCACCTGATGTTCATTGCCCCGCACGCGCCATTCGAGGTAGGCAAACCGGTGACGGCAACGCTGATTTTCGAGCATGCGCCGCGCCTGGATGTGCGCTTCGAGGTCTGCTCGATGGGCGCCTCGGAGCCTGATGACCATGGCCATGGCGACCACATGCGCTAACCGGTTTGAATGTGAAGCTTCCGAATGTCAGGCGGCACTACGGCGATCGGTATCGACGTTTGGCGAACTCATTACGTTGAGTTTGTATGCGGCCTGGATGCGGTCTGCGCCCATGCGCAGATCACGTCAACCGATCTTGATCACGGCCTTGCCAAACGCGCCGTGCGCGATGTTCATGGGCTTCGCGCGCGCTCGAAGGGGAGGCAAGCGATCGGTGCCAGCTGGCTGACCGGACCGGGCCGGACGAACACGTCCAAACCGGCACCAGCATGGCGTGCAAAACGTCATGCCACGTTGTAGCGCATCGATGCGCATCGATGCGCATTGCCGCAGTCGCGTCCGTTGGATGACCCGTGACGTGCATCGCCTCCCGGCAAGCGCGCACACTGTGAATGTATATATGTTTCGTATACGATTCGTATATCAACACATTTGGAGTGGCCATGGGCATCGTCAACATCGACGACGAGCTGCACGATCAGTTGCGTCGCGCGTGCACGGTGACCAGCCGCTCGATCAACGCGCAGGCCAACTTCTGGATCAAGGTCGGCATGCTGTGCGAGATGAATCCTGAGTCGTCGTTTCAGCAGATCGTGGCGCAAGAGTTGCGCGCGGCGGGGGTGCGGCCGCAAGCCTTGAAAGCGGGGCGGGCATGATCAAGCCGCCGGACGAAATTGCGTTGATGGCTACGGCCGGTGCATTGCTGGCGCAGGTCTTTCATGCACTGGATCAGCTGCCGCTCGAAGGCCGCAGCACGCTGGAACTCAACGATTTTGTCGAGCGGATGATTGTCGATGAATTGGAAGCGCGACCGGCCAGCAAGGGCCAGTACGATTTTCCATTCGTGCTCAACGCCTCAATCGACGATGTGGTTTGCCACGGTGTGCCATCGGCCGATGATGTGCTGCGCAATGGGCAGATCGTCAATCTGGATATCACGCTGGAAAAGAACGGGTTCATTGCCGATTCCAGCACCACGTACCTTGTTGGCGAGGTGGCGTATCCGGCGCGGCGGTTGGTGCAAACCACCTATCAGGCGATGTGGAAAGGGATCGCGGCGGTGCGCCCCGGTGTGCGTCTGGGCGATATCGGTCATGCGATTGCGCGGCATGCGCGCGAGCACGGCTACAGCGTGGTGAAGGAATATTGCGGGCACGGCATCGGGCGTGAGATGCATGAAGATCCGCAGATTCTGCATTACGGCCACGCCGGCACCGGGATGGAGCTGCAGGAAGGCATGGTGTTCACCATCGAGCCGATGATCAATCAGGGCAGGGCGGCGATCCGCGCCGAGCCGGATCAATGGCCGGTGCATACGCGCGACGGCAAGTTGTCGGCGCAGTTCGAGCACACCGTGGCGGTGACGCGTACCGGCGTGCGTGTGCTGACCCTGCGGCCTGGAGAAAAGCCGCTGTGTGTGGTTGATTGATATCTGGCCTGACGATGGCAGCGGCAGCCGGCGACGCTGTGTCTTACGCGAGACGTCTCAGTTCCGTGTAGGGCGCGGTCGCACAATGAGTGGGGTCGTGTTGGTGCTCAGCAGCCTCTGTACCGCCGCGTCCACATTGCCGAACCGGCTGCGTTGCAAAAGGTAGACCAGGGCGAGAAGTCCCAGGAACATCAATGCAGTGCCCGGTCTGATCGCCAGCGTTGGAACAAGAATGACGGCGACCATGTACAGCACGGCCCAGTTGCAGAAGCCGGTAATGACGATTTCACGTCGCCTGCGGTCGATCGCGATGTGGCCTCGCATCACCAACGGGTAGACAGGACCGACAAACACCAGAAACGTCTCACGAAATGCGTAGGCCTGCTCGGACAGCGGATGGAATCTGAGGTCTGGCCACCATGTTTGTTCAACCGCGTTTTCGACCTGCGCTAATGAAAAACAGGCCAGCTGAGTGCTGGTCACTGGAATCCGCCGTTTGAACACCGGCAATCCCCATCCGAAATACAGTCGGTTCCAGGCAATCTGCAGAATGCCTTCGATCACCAGCAGCACCAGTAGCAGGTTGAACATCGGGCATCCATTGTCGAGTGTCGAACCAGTGTTCCGGCGCGATGCCGGTTCCAACGGCATGCTGCGGCGATGCCTTCCCTCTTGTGGTCATCGCGAGAGTTGGTTGGCCGCGCCTGTCAGCGCGGCGATGTGATCGACTCTAGCAATTCGGCGCGCGGTCGGCACAGACATCGCGGCAGTGTCCGCTTGCCGGTTATATCGCGGCGGCCAGACTGCGCCAGGTCAGCAAGCCTGCTGCACAATGGTCAGTGCCGTTGGCGCCCCCGTGCGTCTACGCCCTGATCCTGTGGACCATCGGTCTTCCATGCAGCCACTTTCCGACAATGCCCCTCAAGCGCCGTCTTCGGCAGCCGCGCCTTTGCGCAAATCGCTGGATTGGCTGCGCAGGCAGTTCCGCGTCAACGATCTATGGTTTATCGGGCTGGCGGCGGTTGTTGGGCTGATTGCTGCGGCCCTGATGGTAGCGCAGGCCGGCATGGCGCACGTTCTGCAGGCCTGGCTATATGGCCTTGCGCCGGGAGAGCGGCTCAGCACGGCCGACTCGATCACCACGAGCCAGTTGTTGGTCCTGCCGTTGGGCGGATTATTGGTGGGCGTGATGGCGTTGCTGGCGCGTCGACGCAAGCGGCCGCTGGTGGATGCGGTGGAAGCCAATGCGTTGCATGGCGGGCGTATGTCGATGCGCGACAACCTGATCGTTGCAGTGCAGACGCTGCTCTCCAATGGCTTTGGTGCGTCGGTGGGGCTGGAGGCCACCTACACGCAGATGGGATCGGGTGCCGGATCGCAACTGGGTCGGGTGTTGCGTGTACGCCGCGCAGACATGCGTATATTGGTTGGTGCCGGTGCGGCAGGCGCGATCGCCGGCGCCTTCGGTGCGCCGCTCGCGGGGGCGTTCTACGCGTTCGAGATCGTGATCGGCGCCTACACGCCCTCGGCGCTTGCGCCAGTGGCCGCGGCGGCATTGGCTGGCGCGTTCATGGCTAATGCGCTGGGTGCCGCGCCGTATTCGTTGCCGGCGGCGGTCGCCTATCAATTGCAGCCGCGCGACTATGCGATCTACATCGCGCTCGGGTTGACCTGCGCGTTGATCGGTATCGCGGTGATGCGGCTTGTCGCGGGTATCGAACGCGGTGTGGGCCGGATCAATCTGCCGATCTGGGGCCGCCCTGTCGTGGGCGGTCTGTTGCTGATTCCGTTGGCGATGTATTCGCCCCAGGTGTTGTCGTCAGGACACGGCGCACTGCATCTGGACCTGACCAGTAGCAGCACGCTGCAGGTGTTGGCCAGCA
The DNA here is from genome assembly GCF_001423495.1 of Xanthomonas sp. Leaf131. Taxonomy (GTDB): domain Bacteria; phylum Pseudomonadota; class Gammaproteobacteria; order Xanthomonadales; family Xanthomonadaceae; genus Xanthomonas. The sequence continues at coordinate 187,761 of NZ_LMOG01000004.1, forward strand.
TGTTGGTGCTCAAATGCATCGCATCGGGCATCTCGCTCGGCTTTGGGTTTCGTGGCGGTTTGTTCTTCGCATCGTTATTTATGGGCTCACTGGTGGGCAGCCTGTTTGCAGTGTTCTTGAATCTGCTGGTGGGCGCTGCCGCCGTGGACATCACAAGCGCGTCGTTGGTGGGCATGGCGGCGTTGGCAGCGGCCATTGTCGGCGCGCCGATGACGATGGCGATGCTGATTCTGGAAGGAACGCATGATTTTGTGCTGGCAAGTGCGGTGATGGTTGCGGTGCTGGTGGCCAATACCGTGGTGCGTCAGGTGTTCGGATACTCTTTTTCCACCTGGCGTCTGCATCTGCGTGGCGAGAATATCCGCAGTGCACGCGATGTGGGTTGGGTGCGAACGTTGTCGGCCGGCAAGATGATGCGCAAGGACGCCAATCACACGGCGCACGACATCACCGTCAGCGAGTTTCGCAGGCGGTTTCCGTTGGGGTCCACGCAACGTGTGGTGCTCGAAGATGCCGCCGGCCACTATGCCGGTGTGGTGCCGTTGGCGGTGTTATATGCAGACAATGTGCAGGCAGATGCGTCAGTGTACGACTATGCCAAGCACCGCGATGCGGCGTTGCTGGCAGACACCGACATCGTGGCGATCATGAAGGTCTTCGATGCCACGCAGGCCGACGAGCTGGCGGTGGTCGATCAGCAACGCAAGGTGCTAGGCGTACTGTCGGAAGGCTTTGTACGCAAACGCTATGCCGAAGAACTGGAAAAACGCGAGCGCGAACTGATGGGCGAACGTGTTGGCGGGGATGAGTAAGGTGCGTGCCCGCAGCGGCTGAGACGCTCGATCTCCCCCACGCGCATGTCTGGGACATCAGCGCGGTGGCGGCGCTGGATCGGGTGGTGCTCACACTGCGGGCGCACGGAACCGCCGTGGATGTGATCGGCCTGAATCAAGCCAGCGACACGCTGATCGAGCGATTAGCGATCCACCGGCGCGACGGCGCTCGCTTATCGGTGGGCCATTGAGGTTCGTCGATCATGCGTGTTGATCTCGGCGCCTAGCGCTGATGCGGGCAGTGCATGCTCGTCGAGCAGCGCGCTGAGGCGGCGATGGCAGTCCCGGAAGGCGAGCGCGGAGGCCGGCATGTCGCAGGCGTCGAATTTTTGCGCCTCCGCCTTCCAGGATGCGAGCAGGTCTTGCAGATCGTGGATCAGGCTCGGCATGGGGTTTCCTCGGTAGGCGTCGTCGTACATACGGGGGCAGACGCCGGCCGGATGCAGCGCGATTGCTGCGGCCTCATGCATGACCGAATGGCGCCGCTGCGATGGACGCGCTTGCCGATGGGCACGGACACACGTGCGCATCACATGGCCGGGAGGAGGGTGACCGTGCGGTCTTTTGCCGCTGGAGCTGAGCATGAGCAGTCACGAGAACGGCAATCAAGGCGTAGACGACCCGACCCCGCCAAACGGCGTCAAGGCGCCTGGCAAGGACAACGCCGCGATTCAGGAGGGGCCGGCGCAGGACAGCGAGATCGATGACGACGACGGCATCGAAGACGAGGTGGACGCTGAGGTGGATGCGGACGACGACGAAGCCGATGAGGACGACGAGGAAGAGGAAGCCCAGTAGACGCTGCGAACCGTCGTGCGCGCTGATGCGGCGCTGAGCTCGATGCAGATGCCGTGCGTGTTGCGGCATGTACTGGCCGCAGTCCCGCCAGCTGCTTACACTCGATCTTCCCCTGAACACGTTGACGTCCATGGATCACTTGCCGCCACTGCCTGCCATCGCACTCGGGCAGTACCGCCACTTCAAGGGTGGCCGTTACGAAGTGCTGGGCGTCGTGCGCAGTAGCGAAACGCTGGAGCCGCTGGTGCTCTATCGCCCATTGGACAGCGATGTTGGCCTGTGGGTGCGGCCGTATGCGATGTTTGTCGAGCAGGTCGAAGTCGATGGAGTTCGACGCCTGCGCTTTGAACCGTTGGCGTAGTCGTTGATTGCAGCGAACGAGGCTAAATGGCCGATACCTCATCGCGCCTGGCCTGCAGGAACTAGCGGCAAATCAAAGCCCGGGCATGCCCGGGCTTTTTACATCGCATCCCCGGCGACCGATCAGCTCAGGTCGCAATTACTCGGCTGCGGCCAGGTGGTGGCGGGCAGCATGGCCTTGACGGCGGCCGGTGCGGTGATGCCGATGGCGCTGGCGCCGTACAGGTCTTCCAGTTCGTCGATGCTGACGATGTAGCTGTCCAGCGAACCGAGCGTGGCGCTGTTGGGAATCAACCAGCTGATCGCGCGCGTGCCGCCGCCCGGGTTGGCGGTGATGATCGTCTTCCAGAAGAAGTCCGGGGTGCGGATACCGTGGCTGGTCAGGAAGTAATCGTTGGTGGTGTCGCTGTAGATCACGCCGCCATACACCTGCACGCTGGCGATGTCGCGGTAACACTCGGCCACGTTTTCAGCGCGCACCCAGATGCCCTGGTTGAAGCTGGCCACCTGCGGCACGATGTTGGACATCAGGTTGGCGCGACGGATGTAGGTCGCGTTGTAGTCCATGTGGTTGGAGGTCACCAGATGCCCGCGATCATAGCCGGTACGGACGCTGGCATACGACGCAGTGGAGGTCTGGCCGGCGCAGCCGCTGGGCAGTTCGGTGTCCAGATTGAAGCTGGACGGACGCGCCGCCGAGCCGGTATCGGCCTGCAAGACGTATTCGTAGCGCAACGCGGTGTGGTTGGTGCAGTCGTAGCGCAGGGTGTAACCGCCCTTGTTGAGGGTGACGACCTGTGCATTTGCGGTGGCACTGAAAGCGGTGAGAAGCAGAACGGCGAAGAAGGTCCGGAAGCGCATGGGAGTGAATCTCCTGGAAATCAATCGGACGCACGAAGCCACCGCCGGCTGCATGTAAGCAGATCGACGTTCAGCGAACGCGCGCTGGAAGGGGGACAGTTGGCTCGCTGTCTAGCGAGCGCAACAGCTATCGCATGCAAATGTTTCTTGTTGGTGACGTACACGTGAGGAATGTGCACTCGCACCACTTTTTTCCACAAAAGTGTGATGGGAATCGCTCATTTATGTGCATAGGGCACGGCAGGCGATAAGCGCTTAGTTATGCCTGGAGCGGGCAACTGCGCGTCTGGATGACGCTTTTTTCAACGGTGCACAGATGCGCAATCGGCAATGCGCTGTCTGTGGCGTCGGATATCCACTGACGTGGAGATCAGGATGCAGGCCGGCACCGGCTGGCACGTGGGATACGCCCGAGGCGACGCTCAGGTGCAACACGGGCAACAGTCATTGGCGCGATACGCGCGCGTCACCTGCCTGATAACGATGTCGGCTCACTGCCGTGCTCGCAGCGGCAGATACAAAAACCCCCCTTGCGCAGTGCGTGCGGAAGAGGGGCATCAGGGTGGATCGCGAGACGAACCGATTGGGCGGTCGAGCCGCTATGCGACGTGTCTTTCCACCTGCTGTTCGGTTGCAGGCTCCAGCTGAAACAGCGACACCAATTGGGTCAAGGTGCCGGCCTGCTTCTCCATCGCACGCGCGGCGGCCATGGCTTCTTCCACCAGCGCCGCATTCTGCTGCGTGGTCTCGTCCATCTGGATCACGGTCTGGTTGACCTGCTCGATCCCGGCGGATTGTTCGCTGGAGGCAGCGGTGATCTGGCCCATGATGTCGGTGACGCGATTCACGCTGGCAACGATCTCGGTCATGGTGGTGCCGGCCTTGTGCACCAGCGCCGAGCCTTCGGCGACCTTGCCCACCGAGGCATCGATCAGCTCCTTGATTTCCTTCGCCGCGCCGGACGAACGCTGTGCCAGGGTGCGCACCTCGCTTGCCACCACCGCAAAGCCACGGCCTTGTTCGCCGGCACGCGCGGCTTCCACTGCCGCATTCAAGGCCAGGATGTTGGTCTGGAACGCGATGCCATCGATGACGCTGATGATCTCGGCAATCTTCTTCGAAGAGGTTTCGATGCCCGACATGGTGCCGACCACCTGGCTGACCACTTCGCCACCTTGCGATGCCACACCGGCCGCGCTGCGAGCGAGCGCGTTGGCTTGACGGGCGTGTTCGGCGTTCTGCTTGACGGTGGCGGTGAGTTCTTCCATCGAGGCAGCGGTTTCTTCCAGGTTGGCGGCCTGCAACTCGGTGCGTCGCGACAGATCCTGATTGCCAGCGGCAATTTCGCCGGCAGCGGTATCGATCTCCGAGGACGAATGCTGGATGCGCCCGACGATATCGGTCAGGCGATCCACCGTGGTGTTGGCATCTTCGCGCATGCGTGCGAACACGCCGGCAGAGGTGCCCTGCATGCGCATGGTCAGGTCGCCGCTGGCAATGGCCCGCAACAGTTCCGACAACTCGCCCAGACTCTTGTCCGAGGTGCTCATCAGATGATTGAGATCCACCACGATCTGGCGGAAATCATGCTCGAATGCGGTCTCGTCGCCACGTGCGGTGAAGTCGCCTGCCGCTGCCGCCGAGGCCAGCCGCTTGATCTCGCCGTTGATGGACAACAGGCTGGCCCGCACATCGTTGATCGATTGGCTGATCACTGCCTTTTCGCCCGGCAGCGGCTCCAGCTGCTGCGACAGATCGCCTGCGGCGTAGCGTTCGGTCAGCGCCACGATCTGCATGGTCACCGCGATATGGCTGGAGACCAGCGTGTTGCTGGCGCGCACCATGCTGCCGAATTCGCCAGGAAACTCCTGCTCGGCAATGCGATGGCTGATGACGCCCGCTTCATGCTTGTCGCCCATGTCGGTCTGCGCCTGGATCACGCGACGCAGCTGGCGCTGCATGCTGTCCATCGCCTGCAGCAGTTGCCCCACTTCGTCGTTGCGATCGATCGAAATGGTGTTCTCCAACTTGCCCGACGACACCGCATGCGCGATGCCGATGGCACGATTGAGCGGTTGGGTAATGGCACGCGCCACGATCCAGCCAAAGCCAATGCACACCACCGCACCAACCAACCCCAGAATCAGGCCGCCCATGCTTGCGGTGACCGAACTGTCCAGCGCTTCCTGCACGGTGCCGCGGAAACGCGCATCGGCGCGCTTCTGCATGGCGGTGAGGTTGCTGCGATAGGTGTCCAGTGCCGGTGCCATTGCGCTCATCTGCGCTGCATCGGGCTCACGCTGCTCCACGAATGCCGTGGCCACGCCGTGCGCGAGGCTGTAGTACTGATCGAACTCCTTGCCCAGACGCGCCAATTCCTGCGCATTGGCAGGATCGGATTTTTGCAGTTTCACGTACGAGGCGTGGATGTCGTCGGCCACCGGTTTGGTGGCCGCCAACATGTCGGCATCGCCCGCTGCGGCAGCGCCGTTCAGCCCGTTGATGAGCTTGTCCAGCGCAGCCACGTTGCGCGTCATCGCATCGAGCATGGGGAAATGCACGTCGCGCACCGCTTCCAGGCGGTCGTTGTTGCGGTGAAACACCAGCGTACTGAAGGCCACATAGCTCGATAGGCAAATGATCGCCACCGCTGCCGGCATCAGGATTTTCCAGAACAACGGTAGCGACAGAATGCGTCTCATGACGGGAGTCTCGAGCAGGTGGCGGGTCACGGCTTCAGGACGACCTTGACGCTGGCGTCCACTGCACTGGCGCTGATGTAACCGATGGCGCCCGGTGTGGCGGCCACTGCTTTCTTGACGGCGTCATCGCCGCTGACACGCTTGGGACGCTGCGCCTTGCCGGTGAACATCAACTGCGACCAATACGACTTCAGCTGCGCCGAATCGCGCGAGGCCACTTTCTTGTAGAACTCATCGCGCGTGGCGACGCCTTCTTCCTGGTCGATCGGCACGGCCGCGCCACCGCCGGGCAGGCTGTTGGATTTGGCCAGGAAGATCTGCGACACCTGCGCAGCGCTCAGGCTGTCCGGGCCGCCCTTGGCCGACATCACCACCACGACATCGGCATTGGCACAGAACGCGGTCAACGACAACGCAGCAAGCAGGGAGACTGCAAAACACTTGGAAATGGTCATGGGGGCTCTCTTAGAACACGAAGTCGACAGACGCCGACAGCAGGTTGTAGCTGCCGCCCGGACGGAAGCCCGGCTGGATGTTGTTCAACGACCCGAACGAGCCCGCATTGTTGTTGATGTGGCTGGCCTGCAGCTTGAGCGCGACGCTCTCGCGTGCGTCCCAACGCAGCGATGCGGTAAAGCTGTGACGACCGCTTTCGGTCTGTGCCAGTGCACGCGTCATCACGCCAAGCCGATCCTGGCCCGCTGCGATGGTCGGGCCCTTGCGGTCGACGTTGGCATAGGTGATCGACGGCGTCAGCGTGCCGAAACGCCCGCCCACACTGAGATAACCGGAGGTGGTCTTGCCGTTGAGCGAAGGCGAGTAATCGGCGCGAATCACTTCGCTGCGCAGGAACCAGCTGCCCGGATCGTAGGCGTAGCCCACGCTGGCGAAGCTGCCGTCCACACAGTAGGTGGTCAAGCGATCGGCCAGGGCAGGATTGACGCGCTGATAGACCGAGAACAAACGCTCCAGGGCTGGTGTATCGAAATCGGTGGTGCCCACGATGTAAGCGGCGCGGAAGGTGGACGCGCCGGATTCCAGACCCAGCGCCAGGCCGCGCATGGCGTACACATCGGCCTTTTTCGAATTGATGCGGCCGTAGAAGCCCTGCACGCTGACCACACTCTCGCCGGCGTTGATGGTGTACACGCCTTCGACGCCGTCCATCGGCAGCAGGTAGTTGTAGACCTCGTATGGCGGACGCACCCACGGGGTGGCATACCCCACGCGCTGGTACTCGGAGAGCATGTACAGCGGCGCAGTGATGCGGCCCAGGCGGGCGGCGAACTGCGGGCCGAACTGATACTTCACATGCGCCAGCGTGACCTTGGGATCGTAATCGCCGCGCTCGGCGTACTCGCTGGTCACCTGCAGCACGCCGGTGAACTTGTCGGTGAAGTTGGCATTGACCTGCCCGGCGATGCGCGAGTCCGGGCGGGCCGAGGTGGAATGGCTGGCACCGGCACCTTCTTCGGTCTGGATGTCGGGCGTGAAGTCGGCCTGATCCTCGGTCGAGTGCACCACGCCCAGCGTGCCGAAGCCGCTGAAGGAAAACATCGAGTCCTGCTGCGCATAGGCGCAGGTCGAGCACGCCAGTGCAATGGCGCCACTGAGCAGTTTGACGGTGAGTTTCATTGAAGCCCCGGCTGAAGGTTTGATGGGCGCAGCGCCATGGGCGGCGCGTCGGCAAAACGGTGACGGGCGTCGCAACGCCCAGGTCTCCGGTAGCGGCCGTTCGCATCGTTGCTTTAGCGAGATTTTTACAAATCGATGGACCAGTTAAGAATCCGCCGAAGCTACAAAAATGGACGATAGTTCTGCCCTATCGAGGCGGCTGATTTAGCTGTTTAAAACAGCTGGATGATTATCTGCGGACATAATCGTCCGTCGTTGGTGCTTGCAGGTTGCCTGCGCGACAAGTCGCGGATTGATCAGGGCAACAGAGGCATGGCGGATACGTGGGAAGGCGCCTGCCGCACTGTTCTCGAGCGCGCGATAACAAAAAACGCCACGCACTGGCAAGCCAGGCGTGGCGTTTTTATTCAGTGACTTCGATCGAACGTGCTAATGATTTATCGCTAGTCGTCATGCCGACATTGAAAACGTTATCAGCGGCAATCAGATGCGACCGGTTAACGACCGCCGAGTTACTGAAACCGCTTACTGCTGCTTCGTCGGCAATGCCGGCGATGTGACGACCACCTTGATCTCGAACCGAAAACCAGCCAGCCAGGTCACCCCGACTGCGGTGACGGTGGGGTAGGGTGCCGGGCCCCAGTAACTGACCCACTTCTCCCACATGGCCTCGAAGACCACCTCCGGGTTGACCATGAACAAGGTAACGTCGACGACGTCCTGCGAGCTGCAACCGGCCGCGGCGAGGATGGCATCGAGATTGGCGAAGGCGCGGGAGATCTCTGCAGCCAGTTCCGGCTCGGGCGAGCCGTCTTCGCGGCTGCCGACCTGGCCTGCGACGAACAACAAGCCATCGGCGCGCACCGCCGGGGAATAGCGATGGCGCTCATACAGGGCGTGGCGCCCCTGCGGAAAAACCACTTCACGTGTCATGGTGACCTCCATCGAGAGTCGCGTCGGAACAGACGGTCACACTAGACGCTTGCCCGGTTGCGATAAATCGGCAACCCCGCTCAACACTATTTGTAGAATCCAAACAATCTTGGGGTTGGGAGGGGCGATGGACCGGTTCGACGCGATGCAGGCGTTTGCACGGGTGGTGGAGACCGGCAGCTTCACCAAGGCCGCCGAGACCTTGCGCATGAGCCGGGCCAGCGTGACGCAGCTGGTGCAGCAGCTGGAGGCACGCTTGCGTGTGACCTTGCTCAACCGCACCACGCGCCGGGTGCATGTCACCGCCGATGGTGCGGCGTACTACGAGCGCGTGCTGCGGTTGCTGGCGGACATGGACGATGCGGAGACCAGCTTGTCCGATGCCTCCACACTGCCGCGCGGCCGCCTGCGCGTGGATGTGCCCAGCCCGTTGGCGCGTTTGATCCTGATGCCGGCGCTGCCGGAATTTCATGCGCGCTATCCGGATATTCAGCTGGATATGGGCGTGAGCGATCGCCGCGTGGATCTGATCGGCGAGCATGTGGATTGCGTGGTGCGCGGCGGCACCATCACCGATCAATCCCTGATTGCACGCCGTGTGGGCGACCTGCAGGCGGGCGTGTATGCGGCGCCGGCGTATCTGCTGCGGCTGGGCACGCCGGCACACCCGCGGGAGCTGGAAAACACCCGGCATCGCTGTGTCGGCTTCATGCGCTGGGGCAGCAGCAAGACCGTGCCCTATGTCATGCAACGCGGCAGCGAAGCGGTGAATCTGCAGGGCCGTTACGTGGTGGCATCCGACGACGGCAACGCCTATCTCGCTGCCGGTTTGGCCGGCATGGGGGTGCTGTGGTTGCCGGTGTATATGGCCAGGGCGCATGTGGCCAGTGGCGAGCTGGTGCCACTGTTCGAGGACTGGTCGATGGAGCCGATGCCGCTGTCGATCGCCTTCCCGCCCAACCGGCATGTCAGCGCCAAGCTGCGCGTGTTTATCGAGTGGGTGATTGCATTGATGGCCGAGCATGCGCCGGTGGCGGCGCCTGCGCTGCGTTGATCGGCGCGATGCGGCAGAACGCTGTGCGGTAGTGCCGGTCCCACACCGTGGAATCGGCACTACGCTGCTTCACTCTGCCAGCTGGCGCCGCACCGGATAACGCCAGCCGGTGATCGCCGCGTATGGCGAGCGCGCATAGATCCATTGCAAGCGCGCATCGCCATCGGCGCGGAAGGCGGCGTCGTCTGCGAGCTTGCGCTCGAACGCAGCGCGCAGGGCGGCATCGCTGCGCAACATGCGCTCGGTGAAGTCCACCAGCTCGGTGCCGTACAAGCCGCTGTCGGGACTGTCGGCGTTACGGAACCGCCCGCTGGCCAGCAGCGAATCGCTGCTCTGCGGCTCCAGCAAGGCGGCCGCCAACATGCGCATCGGTTGATCGGCCGGCACGCGGATGCTGCCGGCGGCGAAGGTTTCGTGCATGGTGTCGGTGCGCGGCGTCTGGGTGCCGGCTGCCTTCACCACACGGATCTGCTGCACCTCGAGCTGGCGCGGCTGTTGCAGGCGTTCGTAAGTAATGCCGTGTGCCTTGAGCAGGTCCACCACATCGTCGTTGCCGGGCGGAATCCACCATGCGAGCGGGTAGCGCACGGCTTGCGTCTGGCGATAGCCGATCACCGGCATGGTCCAGGTTTCGTCGCGGCCTTCCCAACGCAGCTCTTGCCGGCCGGACACCGGCGAGCGCGCGCGGGTATAGCTCACGCCCTTGAACGGCACGTGGGCGATCGGCTGCTGCAGGCGTTCCCAGGCAACCATCAATTCCTGCGGGCGTGCGGCGCGATCGGCGCGCTTGGCCGCATCGATTTTTCTGGCATCGCGTCCAACCACGCGCAGCGCTTCTTCCAGCAGGACATAGTCGCCAAGCACGCGCTGCCGGTACGGCTTCAAGCGATGGTTCTCCACCAGCACGGTGGGGATGCCGGCGAAGTCGCCGTAGCCGGTGGAATAGCGCGGACCTTCCGGTGCGTACCGCAGGCCCGAGCGCGGCGCGTCTTCGTCGATCAGGCTCGGGTAGATCGCAGGTTCATGGCCCTGGCTGCGCAGCGCGTTGTTCACCGCCGGCGTGAAGCGTTGCTGTAGCCAATCGGCGGTCGCGCGCGAGCGTGCATAGGTGCCCCAGCCGGCGAAGGTAAAGGTGATGTCGTACTGATGATCCAGCCCACCGCTGACATGCAGGTCGATGTAGAGCGCCGGATCCAGGCGATGCAGCAAGGCGACCATCGCGCGCGTTTCCGGCGCTTCCAGGTTGAGGTAATCGCGATTGAGATTGATGCCGCGCGTGGTGGTGTTCCAGCCCATCTGTTGCGGGCCGCGCAACGCCGCACCGATCAGCGGGCCGCGTTGCTCGTGACCATCCACGTTGAAGATCGGCACGAACACGAAATCCACTTCGTCGAGCAGCGTGTCTTTGCCGCGTAGCGCGATATCGCGCAGCAACATCAGGCCGGCATCTTTGCCATCGATCTCACCGGCGTGGATGCCGGCCTGCGCCAGCACCACCGGCTTGCCGGGCGCGCCCTTGTGCGCACGCACCAGCAACAGATCGCGGCCCTCGCTGCTCTTGCCGAACACCTCCAGCGACAGCAACGGCGAGGCGGCGACCAGGCGTTCCAGCCACGCGCGCGTTTGGTCGTAATTGGGTGTGCTGGCGAAGTCGTTGCGCTCCACCGGCGTACTCCACGGATCGCCCGGTTTGACGATCAATGCCTCGCTCGCCCCATGCCAGGCGCGCACTGGCGGCAGCGGCGCGCTGGTGTCGATGGGCTGCGCGCTGACCTGTGCTGCGGTGAACAGCGTTGCTGCGAGCAAGCCGGCAGCGGCACGCGTGGTGCTTCGGTTTGTGCGCGTGGTGGTGGCGCGGTCGTAAGCCAGTAGAGCGTGCGCGGGAGCGCGCGCAGCGTGCGGGGAACAGGGGCGTGTATCGGAAGTCATGTGGGACGTAAAGGATCTCGATTGAGGAAGAACGCGGCAGCGTCTGCTGCGTGTGGATGCCGGCATTCTGGAGACCAGCGCCTACACCGATTGCGGCGTTTCAGCACGCCGTGCCGTCACCGACATGCCTGCAGCGCGCAGTTAGCACAGGCCAGGCAAGCCGTTAAGGCACTGATCCATCCCGTGCAGGTATCGGCATGACGGGCCTTTGTCGCAGGAGCGGCAGCGAGCACTGACATCCGTAGCAGGCAATAGGATGATTTGGTAATACAGTAACATTTGGACGCCTGCGCCCGCTGTCACCCTCAACCACAACGCCGCGATGTTGCTGGCGTCGCCCTCTCCCTGCGGGAGAGGGGCTAGGTGAGGGTCCCTGTGTAAACACGGTTTCATCCCTTCGATCACTTCGTTTGTCGCCAAGGCCCGAGCTGGCAACAAGGTCATGGCGCGGGTGCGTAGACATCTCTCAAACGTCAGCGTCATTGGGATGCGCACGGCAAGCGCAACGACAAGCCCCCACTCACGCAGCATCTGTCCCGGGACCAGGCCGTCAGTCCGAGTTTAGGCGATGTGATAACGTATCATTTGGTCAAACGTTGCTTGCCATGCTTTCCAATTCCCCCTCCATTGCCGCGATCTCGATCAGCAACCTCCATGTGGCCTACCGCGGTCGCGCCGTGCTGCAGGGGCTGAATCTGCAGGTTGCACCAGGCAGTGTCTACGCCTTGCTGGGCGGCAACGGCGCCGGGAAATCCTCCACGCTTTCGGCCTTGCTCGGCTTCGTCAAACCCACCTCCGGCAGCCTTCGGATCGACGGTATCGACCCGGTCGCCGACCCCGGCGCTGCGCGTGCGCGGCTGGCCTATCTGCCGGAAAACGTCGCGCTCTACGAGCACCTCAGTGCCATCGAAAATGCCGATTATCTGCTCGCGCTCGCAGGCCAGCGGCGCAGCCAGGCCGCGATCGGCCAGGCGTTCGCCGCTGCCGGTCTGCAACCGGAGGCCTGGAGCCAGCGGCTGGCGGGGTTTTCCAAAGGCATGCGCCAGAAAGTGGCGATTGCCGTCGCCACGCTGCGCCAGGTGCCGGTGTTGCTGCTGGACGAGCCCACCTCCGGGCTGGATCCGCGCGCCATCGCCGACTTCAACCGCCTGGTCAGCAGCGTGCGTGAGCGCGGCGGTGCGGTGCTGATGGTCACGCACGACCTGCTCGGCGCAGTGGATGTGGCCGACCGGATCGGGTTCCTGGAAAACGGACGCATCGCCGACGACATCGGTGCCGGCGACAGCGGCTTCGATGTACGCACCTTGCATGCACGCTTCGCGCGTGAGCAGGATCAGGTTGCATGAGTCCTGTGCTGTTGGTCGCGCGCGAAGAACTGCGCTTCATGGCGCGCAACCGTTCCGCTGCCATCGGTGTGGTGTTGCTGATGCTGCTCACGCTGGTGGCGGCATTGACCGCTGCGCATCATCAGCGTGAAGTGGCCGAATTTCGTGCACGTCAGCAACTGGCCGCGCAGCAGGCCTTCGAAGCGCAGCCGGACCGCCATCCGCATCGGGTGGTGCATTACGGGCACTTCATCTATCGCCCGCTGCCGGCTTTGGCCGCGTTCGATGCCGGCGTGGATGCGTTCACCGGCAACAGCATGTTTCTGGAAGGCCATCGCCAGAACACCGCCAACTTCGGCGATGTGCGGCAGAGCTCGCTGCTGGTGCGTTTCGGTCAACTGACGCCTGCCTTCGTCTTGCAGGTGCTGGCGCCGCTGATGCTGGTGTTTCTCGGTTACGGTGCGGTGGCGCGCGAACAGGAGACCGGCACCTTGCGTGCGCTGCTGTTGCAAGGTGCCACGCGTCGGCAATTGTTCGGCGGCAAATATCTGGCGCTCGCCGCGGTGGCCGCTGCGTGCCTGTTGCCGGCCCTGGTCGGGCTGGTGCCCATCGCGTTGTTGCCGGGCCAGGCGCTGCGGGTCGCACTGCTAGTGCTGGCGTATGCGGTCTATCTGCTGGTGTGGTGCGCGCTGGTGCTGTCGGTGTCGATGCTGTGCCGGCGCGGCCGCGATGCGTTGCTGGTGTCGCTGGCGGTGTGGGTGTGGCTGGCGTTGCTGGTGCCGCGCGTGGCACCGGATGTGGCCAGTGCCGCGTATCGACTGCCCACGCGGCTGGAAACCGATGTGGCGATCCAGCGCGATCTGCGCACCCTCGGCGACAGCCACAATCCGGACGACCCGCATTTTGCGCAGTTCAAGCAGCAGACCCTCGCGCGCTACGGCGTACAGCGCGTGGAAGACCTGCCGGTGAACTACAAGGGCCTGCTGGCGCTGGAAGGCGAGCGGCTGACATCGAGCCTGTTCGAGCGGTATGCCGCGCGCGATTCGGCCATCCAGCAGGAACAGAATCTGCTGGTGCGCACCTTCGCCCTGTTGAGTCCCACGGTTGCGCTGCGCGAACTCTCGATGACGCTGGCAGAAACCGATCTGCGCGCGCACGAGCGTTTTCTTGCGCAGGCCGAATGCTATCGCTACACGCTCGTGCAGCAGCTCAATCAGCTGCAGGCCGACTCCGTGAGCATGGCCGACGACACCGCGCAGGATGCCGGCGCCGACCAACGCAAGCGCATCTCCTCCGCGCATTGGCACGAAATTCCGGTGTTCGCCTTCCAGTCGCCGGCCACCACAGAGGTGCTGCGGGCTGCAGGCGCTGCGCTCGGCCTGATTGGCGCCTGGCTGCTGGCTGCGCTGTGCATGCTGATCGCAGCGGGCCGACGTGTGGGAGTGGCGCGCTGATGGTGCTGTGGAAGTACGAACTGTTGCTCTTGCTGCGCGCACGGGCTGCGCTGGCCGGATTGGTGCTGCTGGCGGTGTTGACCGTGTGCAGCCTGATCTCCGGCCAGCACGTCGTCGCTGCGCAGCGCGACAACATCGCCCGCATCGCAGCGCTGCAGCAGGAAGACATCGCCGCAGTGGAGGACTATGTGGCGCGCTCCAACGACGCTGGCAGCGCGGCCTACTACAGCTTCCACCCGACCTGGGATGTGCCCTCGCCACTGGCCTTCGCCGCGGTGGGCATGCGCGATGTCTCGCCCTATATTTTGCGTGTACGCGCGCTGGGCCTGGAAGCGCAGATCCATGACGGCGACAGCTATAACCCGGAGCTGGCACTGGCCGGGCGCTTCGACTACGCCTTCGTGCTGGTGTTTCTGCTGCCGTTGTTCGTAATCGCCTTGCTGTTCGATCTGCGCTCGGGCGAACGCGAGGCCGGGCGCGCACGCATGCTGGCCGCGCTGCCGGGTGCGGGGACCGCGTTGCTGGTGCGGCGCGTGGTGGTGCGTGCGGCCGCAGTGTTGGTGTGCCTGAGTGTGCCGTTTGCGATCGCCGCGACCCTCAATGCCGTCCCGTTGCTGCAACAACTCGCGGTGTTGGCATTGACGTGCGCCTATCTGCTGTTCTGGGTGCTGTTGGCGGTGCTGGTCGGGCGCATCCATTGGCGCCCGGCCGCCCATGCCACCGCCTTGGCCACCTGCTGGGTGGTGCTGGCATTGGTCGCACCGGCGTTGGCGCATGTGGTGATCAACCAAGCAGTGCCGGTCAATCAAGGCAGCGAGATCGCGCGGCTGCAGCGTGAGGCGGTCAACCACGCCTGGGACATTCCGCGCCAGGACACCATGCGGGCCTTCTACGCGCAGAACCCGCAGTGGGCGGACTCGGCGCCGCTGACCGGCGCGTTCCACTACAAATGGTATTTCGCCTTCCACGAAAACGGCGATCAACAGGTGGCCCCGCAAGTCGCGGCATATCGCCACGGCTTGCAGCGCCGCGAAGCGCTTGCGCAGCGTGCGGCCAGCGTGTTGCCGCCAGTTGCGTTGCAGGCCGCGCTGACGCGCCTGGCCGGCACCGATCTGCGTGCGCAGCTGGCCTATCAAGACCGCATCCGTGCCTATCACCGAGCGCTGCGGGCGTTCTATTACGGCTATCTGTTCCGCGACCGGCCATTCACGCGTGCCGACTTCGGGCGGGCGCCACGTTTCGATGCAACGGCCGATCCTGCGTCATAGCGGCAGCTGCGCTGTACCCAGGCCGGCGTCACCGCTGCGCAGGATGTGCAACGTGGCATCTACCCTCGTGAGCCCTTGATAACCTCGCGTATACGCTGCCCTCGGTCGCGCATGGCCACGCAGGCGTCATGACCTCGTAGGAGCGTCCCAGGGCGCGAAGAGGCTTCATCGATAAGCCCCATTCGCGCCCAGGTGCGCTCCTACGCAGCAGTCGTTCTGGTAGTTGCTCTCAGCTGCGACGGGTGGATGGACGCTTGCTGCGTTTCTTGCCAGGCGCCACGGGTGCGGGATCCTCGCTGGCCAACGCGCCCCCGTTGTGCAGTTGCTCCAGCCACGACAGCGCATCGACATAGCCGAGAAAGTGCTGCAGATAACCCGGCGAGCAGTCGCGCATCAGGCTGATGCAGCGATGCACCAGCACGCTGGAATTGAGCGGGCCGGCATCCTTGGGTGCCTCCTGCAGCGACTGGCGTACCTGACTGGCGGTGCGCACCGTGGTCCAGGTGCGACGGAAGTCCTCCAGCGCCGGCAGCTCCGGGAATAGCGTTGCATCGGGGGTCGCGGTCTTTCTGCTGTCAATCTCCATCAACGCCGCATGGCCTGTCATCTGGTCGGCCAATGCGCCCAGCGCGCTGCGTTGCAACGCAGCTGGAACA
The DNA here is from genome assembly GCF_001423495.1 of Xanthomonas sp. Leaf131. Taxonomy (GTDB): domain Bacteria; phylum Pseudomonadota; class Gammaproteobacteria; order Xanthomonadales; family Xanthomonadaceae; genus Xanthomonas. Next base: position 203,569 of record NZ_LMOG01000004.1, read on the forward strand.
ACATCGCCAGCTGCATGGCGGCGCGATGCCTTTTTGACTGTTGCCGCATACGCAGCGATCAGGTTGCGCAGCTTTTCTTCCAGCACCTCGCGCACTGCATCGGCTTGCGTGCCGGCACGCGTTGCCAGCGTTTCCATCAGATGGAAGCGCACCGGATCCAGCTGATCGGCACCTTGGCTGCGCCAGCGTTCCAGGCGCGCGTGTGCGGATGTCGCCTGCGTGCTCATCGCGTGGTTGCGGCCGGGGTTGGCCGTGACGTGGCGGAGGCGCGCGCGGTGGAAGGACGCGCAATCGGTGCAATCTCCACACGCCGGTTCCTTGCGCGGCGCGTTTCATCGGCATTGGAATCCACCGGCTGTTGCGAGCCGAAGGCAGCAGCGAAGACCGATGCCGCCGGCACGCCTTCGGCGATCAAGGCACGCGTGACCGTGAGCGCACGCTGTGCAGAGAGCTCCCAGTTGTCGGCGTAGCGGCGATTGCCACCCAGCACCGGGCGGTCGTCGGTGAAGCCACTGACCATCAGGATCTCTTCGCGCGCGGCCAGGTACTCCGTCAATGGCGCTGCCAGCGTCTTCAACACCTCGCGGCCTTCCGGCTGTAGTTGATCGGAATTGAAGGCGAACAACACATTGCCGCGGATGCCGATACGCCCATCGACCAGGGTCACGCGGCCGGCGGCCAGCGGTGCGGCCAGGGCCTGCTCCAGGGTCTTGCGGCGTTGCGCTTCGACCTGGCGTTGCTTGACCTCTTCATCCAATCGGCTGGAAAGCTGGAGCTGCACGCCGATCACCCCGACCAGGATCAGCACGAACGCACCCAGCAACACCGACATCAGGTCGCCGAACGCGGCCCAGATCGGTGTGCCCGATTCGCCGTCGATGTCGATCTCGTCGCTCATGCCGCGGTGGCCTGGCTGGCATCGGCATCGCCGGCATCGCTGCGCCCGCGATCGAGCTGGCGCAGTTCTTCGATGATCTGCTTCTGCGAGAGCATGCTGAGGTCGACCACTTCGCGCGCTTGCGCCACGTAATACGCCAGTTGATCGTCGCTGCGCGCCAGTGAAGCATCGAGTGCGCTGGCAACGTGTTGCAGGCGCTCGTTGAGCTCACTGGTAGAGCCGCTGAACAACTGCACGGCCATACCGAAGGCTTCGCCCAGGCTGGCCACTTCTACGGCGCTGCCGCTGACATGTGCAGCCACTGCGCCGAGCTTGCCGGTCTCGCTGCCGATCTGTTCGGTGAGCTGGGTGCCCACGCGTTGCAGCAGATCGGCCGAGGTGGTGACCAGCGCATCCACCGCTTGGCGTTGTTCGGTGGAGGCGTGATTGACCGCGTTGAGCAAGGTGTCCAGCGTGGCGAGCAGCTTGCTGCGTTCTTCCAGCATGGCGGTGTCGCGCACCATGCTCTCGGACAGGTTCTGGCGCAGCTCGGCCACCACGTCGGCGGCGGCCTTGGGTGCTTCGGAGGCGATCTGCATCAGGCGCGACACTTCGGTGATGGTGGCGCTGGCCTGTGCCTGCGCCTGCGTGGACAACTCGCTGGCGGTGCTGGCCAGGGTGTCGCAGATGGTCTGCTGTTGTTGGGTGACACGCTCGCCGGTGCGTTCCCACTGCGTGCTCAGGTCCGCGCTCATCGCGGTAAAACGCTCGCTCCACAGCGCCAGGCGCTGGGTGTCGCGGGTTTCCAGTGCGGCCTGCAGGTCGGTATGCGATTGCTGCAAGGTGCCGACCAGGGCAGCGGCATGCGCATCGAAGCTGGCGGTGGCGGCAGCGAGTGCGTTCTGGTGCTGCGTCGCCAATGCGGCGCTGGCGTCGTGTTGCTGTGCCAGTGCGTCGGTCCATGCGCTGGCCGTCTCGTTGCTGGACTGATCCATGCGCTTGGACACCGCATCCACCAATGCGCTGGAGCGTGCGTCGAAGGTGCTGGCGAACTGCGTGAGCGTGGTCTGCAATTCCTGCGTGAGCGCGTGATTCGAACGTTGCTGTTCGGCCACTGCCGCGGTCCACGTGGCGGCTGCAACGGCGGTGCTGGTTTCCAGGCCGCTGCTCAGGCCATCGAGTTGTTGCTGCACGGCCTGCTGTACGCCGTCCTGCAGCGCGGTGGTCTGCTGCGCAAGTTGCTCAAGCGTGGCGTGCAATTGCGTGCTCAACGCTGCGCTGGTGCGTTGCTGCTCGGCAAGTACGGTTGTCCAGTTGTCGGCAGTAGCCGCGTTGCTGCGTGCAAACCCGTCATTGAGTGCGCTCAACTGCTGCTGCACCGCCTGCGTCACGCCGTCCTGCACAGCGATGCTGCGCTGATCGATCTGTTCCAGCGTGTGCTGCAGTTGCTCGGTGAGTGCGTGCTGTGCGCGCTCCTGCGCGGCCAATGCGGTTTGCCACTGCTCGGCTGCGCTCTGCGCACCGGCCTGGAAGCCTGCGTTGATGCCGTGCAATTGCTGCTGCACGGCCGTGCCCACGCCCTCCTGCAATGCGGTGGTCTGCTGGGCGATCTGCTCCAGCGTGGTCTGCAACTGCGCATTGAGCGCGTGCTGCGCGCGTTCCTGTGCGGCCAGAGCCGTGGTCCAGTGCTCGGCCGCTGCGCTGGCGCTGTGCTGGAAGCCGCTGGTGATGCCATCCAGCTGTTGCTGTACGGCATGCGTGACGCGCTCCTGCAGCGCGGCGGTGTCGCGCGCGATGCTGGCCATGGTGGCTTCCATCGCCGGCTGCAAGGCAGCTCCTACCGCGCGTGCGCTCTCTGCCACGCCAGCCTGCAGCGATTGCTCCATCGCCGTGGCCAGGCGCGCATACGCCGCTTCGCTTCTGGCGTGGAACTCGGCCTGCTGTGCGGCCAGGCGTTCATCGGCGGCGATGCTTTGCTGCTCGATGTTGCTCATCAGCGTTTGCAGGCGATCGATCAGCGTCGGCATCAAGGCGCTTTGCTGCTGCTGCAGCTTGAAGGCTTCGCCACGCTGATGCGCGTCCGAATGCGGATGCAGTTCGGCGGCGATCTTCAGATCCAGCCGTTGCACGGCCTGCAGCCGCTCGCGCCGACACAGCGCCGACAGCAGCCCCAGCATCGCCGAGGTCGCAACGCCGGCGATCGAGGTACCGAACGCAAACGCCAGGCCCTCCACTGGAGCAGCCAGCGAGCCACGGATGGCCTGCAGGTCGGTGGCGCTTTGCAAGGCGAAGCCGGTGCCCTTGAGCGTGGCCATCATGCCGAGCAGGGTGCCCAGCATGCCCAGCAACACCAGCAGGCCGACCAGATACGGCGTCAGCACCGGTGCGGACAACGCCACGCGCTCGCCCTTGATGCGCAGGCGCACCGCATTGCGCAGGCTCGGATGCAGACGCTCCAGCCATTCGCCCAACGCCGACGGTGCGGTGGTCAACCCAGTGACCGCGTCGTCCAGCGTCGCGCTGGCCTGGCGATAGCGGTACAGCTCCACCGCGCCGGCTACATAACAGGCGCCGATCACCGCTGCGATGCAGGCGCCCAGCGGATTGGAGCCGAGATAGCCGATGCCGACCCAGCAAACCGCCAACAGGCCGACGAGAAACACACACAGGTGGACAAGAGTTCTGAACATGAGGTCCCAGTTAGCGGGTACGAAGCGCTGCAAGCAGGCCTTCGATCGGGTGAAAACGAACATCCAGCTCGGCGAGCAACACGCTCTGCATGTCTTTGCGAAATATATCCAGCCAGCCATCGGAGACCGCGTGTGGCGCGGTATCGCCATCGGCTGGCGAATGCGGTGTGTGCGCGGCATCGCGGAGACGTTCGAAATGCGCACCGAGCAGGCCCGGCACGGTGTTCAACAAGCTTTGCTCGCGCGGGCTCAGGGTCAGCTCCATCACTGCATCCACTTCGGCCAGCCGTGCCATCTCGTTGGACACCAATGCCAGCATGTCGCGCAGACGGCCACGCAGATCGCCGGTGGCGGTGCGCATCGCGCGTTGCATGGCGAGGTAGTGCTGCCGGAACGGTGCGTAGTCGAGCGCCGGCGCATGCGTTGCCGTCGCTGCTGCGGTGTTGGCATCGGCGGCATTGCGTGCATCGGTACGCAACCGCGCGACCAGCGCATCCAGATCGAACACGCTGCTGGTCGCCAGCCCGCTGCGCACGCGGGCGCAGGCTGCCGCGTCCAGCGTACGTGCGTCGGGCGGTGCATCGATCTCGGGGAGCTTGCCATCCAACGCCTTGGACACCGCGACCGCGCGCGTCCAGTCGATCCACTGGCTCAGCCGATCGGCCAGCGCGTGGTTGGACTGGGCGACATGGACGTCGCTAAGGCGAGCAAGCAGGCGAATGAACGCCGGACCCGAGAGGGGCGCCCGTGGAGAAACTTTCGCCATTCTTCCGGTCAAAGACCGCGCATTTTACACGGGAATGTGCGCCGTTCGGCGCTCTGAGAGGGGCTTCGGGCTTGCCCGGGTCGCCAGACCGGGCGGCATTCAGGCGGTTTGGCGTGGACTATGGGCAGGTCGGTAGTGCCGGCCCCGTCTGTAAACGCCGCGCCAACCGCGCAATTGCCGGCTGGCCCGACCGAGCGATGCGTGCGTCCGGGACCAGTTCGCTAACCAATTCAGCTTCAAACCCACCGTCTTGCGGCCGACGCTGTTTTGTAAAGTGAACGCGTATAAGCTGCGGGCCGGGGACGACTCCCCAACGAGGTAGCCGCAATGGATCGCTCCGACATGCAGGTGTCCGATCTCATGGTCCTGGAGTTGCAAGGGTTCCACGATGCCTACGGCAGTGGGCCTGACTTCTGGGACGCTTATCAACGCATCATGACCATTGCCGCGCAAGCCGGCGGCGACGTGATCAAGCTGGCCAACGAAATGGCCTCACTGGCGCAAGGGCTTGGCGCGACCAAGCGTGCGCAGCTGCTGTAACTGCCGATCCGCTTGCAGTCCGACGATGCCGCCTGGCCTGCCAGGCGCCGGCCAATGTCGCATAAGACAATGGCTGGCGCTGTATTTTTTTTCGCGCTTGCTGCGGTGTCTACACGCAGCGCGAGATCAATCACTTCAGCAGCAGCGCAGCATCACCGTGGGTGTGCTGCCCCTGCCGATGCGCCGCTTATTCTGCGTCGGTTGTTTCGGTTGTTTCGGTCGCGTCGGTTGTCTCCGCAGCGGGCTTGGCGACGACCGCTGCAGCCGGTGCTGCATCGGGGGCGCCACGCTTCTTTTCGCGACGCAGCGGCGTGTCGCCCAGACGCTCGATCGCGCCACCGGACTGCTGGAACGCTTCCAGATCGGCGGCCAGGCGCTGCTCTGACAAGCGCGGTTTGCCTGGCTGGTTGCTCACGGTCATCGACTGGCGGCGGGAATTATTCATCGCAAATCCTCATGCGTTGTAAAGCGTCAAGGGAATGCCCCGGCGGCGCTGATCGTCGTAGGTGGCACGCACGTCGCGGCAATACGGGCCGGACATGACGAAGCGGCGGCAGATGGCCGGCCGCGTGTCGTAGATCGAGCAACACATGCGCGCGGAGTCGATGGCCACGCACCAACCTTCCTCGTCACGCGCCATCACGTGCCAGCCTTGCGGCGTCACGGTGGTCAGATGATCTGGGATGCGGTCGGATGAGTCGACCATGACGGTGAGCCGGCAACAGACGGCGTCGCAGCGTTCGCAGAGATTCTTGATGGAGAAGGCCAGATAGTGGTGAAGGCGACACCGGGCTCCGGCCGCCTCTGCACCATACACCCTGTGCGTGCCAGGGTGTGAACCGCGCCCCCGGATCCGCTTTGCACGGCTTGGCGGCTGCGCCGAGTGACAGGCGATGCAGAAGGGCGCGCACAACGCGTTGCCTTTGTCGCGCCGACGCGAAGATCGTTTTCACCCGCGTCATGGAAGTGGCGCCGTAGCGTGGCGCAATCCACAGTCACCCAGCCAGGCCAGCCCGATGAATATGCCCAGTCACGCCCCGTCCGCGCCCGATCGCAGCGCCGATCACGACCACCAGCCCAGCGAGAAAGAAAAGCAGGATGCGCTGCAGGACGACGCGCTGGAAGAAACCTTTCCGGCCAGCGATCCGGTGTCGCCGTTCGTTCCGGCCAAACCGCTGGATTGATCCGCGTGTGAGGTGGTTGCCAAGGACAAACGGCGCGGTCTTTCGACTGCGCTGTTTGTGTGTGCATGTTCGCCAGCCGTTACGGCGTCAACACCACCTTGCGGCAATCGTCCTGCTTCTTGTCGAAGAGTTCGTAGCCACGCGCTGCATCGGCCAATGGCATGCGGTGCGAAATGATCGCACTCGGCTTGAGTTCGCCCTTGCCGATCTGCTCCAACAAATACGGCATGTGTTTTTGCACGTGGGTCTGGCCCATCTTGAAACTCAGCCCCTTGTCGAACGCATCGCCAAACAGAAACGCGTGGATGAAACCGGCATACACGCCCGGCACGCTGACCACGCCGCAGCGACGCGTCGCCGCAATGCACTGCCGGATCGCCACGCCGCTGCTGCCTTCCAGCTTCAAGGTGGTCAGGGCGGTTTCGATCGCGCTGCCTTCGGCCTCGAATCCCACCGCTTCGATGCTGACATCCACGCCGCGGCCGTCGGTCTGCGACACGATCACATCGGCCGGGTCGTCGATCTCGGCGAAGTTGATCGGAATGACGCCGTACGCCTTGGAGGCGAAATCGAGCCGATACGCGTGGCGGTCGACCATGAAGATGCGGTCGGCACCGAGCATGCGGCAGCACGCTGCGGCCATCAGGCCGACTGGGCCGGCGCCGAAGATGGCCACGGTGGACCCTTGTTTGACGCCTGCATCGATCACGGCCTGATAGCCGGTCGGCAAGATGTCGGACAGGAACAACACCTGTTCGTCATGCAGCACGTCGGGTACCACCAGCGGCCCGACATTGGCTTTGGGCACGCGCACGAATTCGGCTTGGCCGCCGGATAGTCCACCGTACAAATGACTGAAGCCGAACAGGGCCGCAGGCGGGCGCATGTCCTTGTTGTTCAGTGCCGCGCCCTTGCCGGTGTTGGTGGTTTCGCATGCAGAGAATTCCTGCAACACGCAGTGGAAGCAGCGCCCGCATGCCACGACGAACGGAATCACCACACGGTCGCCCGGCTTTACTGCCGTGACATCCGGTCCCACGTCTTCGACGATGCCCATGAATTCGTGACCCAGAATATCGCCCTGGCGCAGATCCGGAATCTTGCCGCGATACAGATGCAGATCGGAACCGCAGATGGCAGTGGCGGTCACGCGCAGGATGAGATCGTCGCGTTCGACGAGCACCGGGTCGGGCACGGTTTCGACCCGCACATCGCGTGAGCCGTGGTAGTTGAGTGCAAGCATGGGGGTCTCCGAAAGGCCGTCGAGACGCGGCACTGATGCGAGTGTTCGCGTAGCGCCGTTAAGCCGGTCAGCACGGCATGTGCGTGTGGTGTGGACGCGTTCGATTGGCGACGCCGCGTTGATGCGCAGGTCACGTCTGGATAACCCGCCGGCTCGCACCCTGCAGCCACTTGCCCGGTCGCACGCAGCCAATGCGCGCATCGACCGCGCGAACACGGCAACTGACCACCGACATTCAACGATCGGCCTTCAGACGATCAACCAAGGAGTCAAACAGATGGGCATTCTCAAGATGGTGACCGCCGGCGCAGTGGGCTACGTCGCGTACAAGGCCTGGCAGCGTCGTCAGGACCAGGCCGGCGACACCAATGCCGACCGGGACATTCAACAAAGCACGCTTCGACAGGGCACGCTGAGTGCACCCGCCGCCAACGGTGCTATACCACCGCATGGCGACCCGCTGCGAAATGCTGCCAGCAACGGCAGCGATCGCAAGCCGGCACTCGGCGCGCTGGTGGTGTTCAACGAGCAGGAACGCACGCTCGCGCAATTGGCGGTCACCAAAGGCCTGGAAGGCGAAGCGCTGCAGTTCGCACGCAAGATGGATGAAGCGCATAGCGCTGCGTTGACCGACCTCAGCCGATTCGAGCCGGATCGCAACTCCACGCTGGCGCAGGCTGCAACGGCACGTGCGGACGGTACGCGCACGCGTCTGCAAGGGTTGAATGGCAAGGAATTCGAGACGCAGTATCTGCAGGCCAGCGTGACCAGTCACGAACAGGCGTTGGCCTTGCTGGACACACAGTTGATCAGCGAACCGGGTTCGAGCGATCTTGGCAAAGAGCTGCAACGTGCCCGCGAAACCATTGCCGCGCATCTCGAGCATGCCAAGACGCTGAGTGCGAAGTCCAAGTAATTGAACTGACGTATCCAGGCGTCTGATAAAAAACAGGCAGCGCGAGCTGCCTGTTTTCGTTGCTGTCGATGATCATGATTCACGCGCGCGATAGCGACGCAGTGCCTCATCGCAGATGTCCGCCAACCCACCGGCTAGGGAAACTCTGAACAACGCACCACAGATACGCGACACTACCCGCCTCATGTTGAGGAGTGATCCATGCAACTGACGTTCGGTGACGCTGAGGGCCTGGGTAAACGCAAGCAGACTCGCCAGATC
>NZ_LMOG01000005.1:0-259000 GCF_001423495.1 Xanthomonas sp. Leaf131
CCATCCCGAACTCGGAAGTGAAACGCAGCTGCGCCGATGGTAGTGTGGCTCAAGCCATGCGAGAGTAGGTCATCGCCAGGGGCTTTACCCGAAACCCTCCATCTCACAAGATGGAGGGTTTCTTTTTGGTCGGAATGCGGCGAGAACGCGACGGAACCTGCGAATCCCTGTCTGATTCCAGGTGTCTTTGGATGCGCGGGCCAGTACTGGACGAACATCACTGCAGGCACTCCAGAGAACTGACGTCCAAGCGCAAAGCTGATCAGAAGAAATTTGGGTTTACCCAGCTTCGCCACCATGTCCACCGCGTCGGCAACATCGCCGGCCTCGCTTATCGGATATCTGCATGCCTGAGCTGCCCGAAGTTGAAACCACCCNTTTACCCAGCTTCGCCACCATGTCCACCGCGTCGGCAACATCGCCGGCCTCGCTTATCGGATATCTGCATGCCTGAGCTGCCCGAAGTTGAAACCACCCTGCGCGGCCTCGCCCCGCATCTGGTTGACCAACGGATTCATGGTGTCATCCTGCGGCGACCGGACCTGCGTTGGCCCATTCCCAAGCAAATCGAGCAGCTGCTTCCTGGGGCCACCATTACCAACGTGCGCCGGCGTGCCAAGTATCTGTTGATCGATACCGATGCTGGCGGCAGCGCGTTGCTGCATCTTGGAATGTCCGGAAGTTTGCGCGTGCTGCCGGGCGATACGTTGCCGCGGACCCATGATCACGTAGATATCAGCCTGCAGAATGGACGCGTGCTGCGCTTCAACGATCCGCGCCGATTCGGTTGTCTGCTGTGGCAATCCGATACGCAAACCCATGAGTTGCTTTCCACCCTCGGCCCAGAACCATTATCTGACGCATTTACTGGCGATTATCTGCATGCACTGGCGCGTGGTCGTCGTGCGGCGGTCAAGACCTTTTTGATGGATCAAGCGGTCGTGGTCGGCGTCGGCAATATTTACGCTGCCGAAAGCCTGCACCGGGCAGGAATCAGCCCGTTGCGTGAGGCCGGCAAAGTGTCCTTGGACCGCTACCGGCGCTTGGCCACAGCGGTAAAAGATATTCTTGGATATGCGATTCAACGCGGCGGCACCACGCTGCGTGATTTCATCAGTCCCGACGGTGCGCCTGGCTACTTCGAGCAGGAACTCACGGTGTACGGGCGCGAAGGTGAAGCCTGCAAGCAGTGTGGACATGTGTTGAAACACGCCACGATTGGTCAACGCGCGACGGTGTGGTGCAGTCGTTGCCAGCGTTGAACGGCGGCTAGGCAACACGCGTTGATCGAACTACCAAGGTCCAGTTCTGGATCAGCTACGACAGGTGGCGAGTAACCCTCGGATAACAGCAACAGGCGCGCTTGGAACCGCATTGGCCGATCGCTCGCTGGTGCGTTGCCGTGCATCGCGCCACAATCGTGGCGTCCTGCGATTGGAGTCGTACATGCCCGCCTCACTGCGCTGCTTCATGCCGATCATGCTTGTTGGTGCATTCGCGTTACAGCTTGCAGCGCGCGCAGATGCCGATGAGCTTGCGTCCAGCATCAAACCTGCAGTTGAGCGTATCCGGTTGCACAACGAGGTTGTCGAACTCAGTGCCACGCCAGCGTTCGGTGGGCGTATGCTGTCGTTCAATTTGCGTGGGCAACCCAACGTGCTGAAGGTGGGTAAGGCGGTTGATCAGCAGCCCACGCCGGAGGTCTCTGCTGCTGCAGGCGATCTCCCGTATCTCGGCCACGATGTCTGGGTTGGGCCGCAGAGTCAGTGGTGGCTGCATCAACAGGTCAACCTCACGCGTCAAGCCGCAGCTGCGGTGTGGCCGCCGGATCCGTACCTGTCGTTGGCCACCACACGTGCTGTCACACGCGGTGGCGAGCAACTGATACTGGAGGGCGTACCTAGTCCGGTCACCGGCGTGCAGTTGCGCAAGCGCATTGCCCTCTCATCGACACGGGCCGATACAGTGGAGCTGGAGGCCACTGCACGCAATATCCGCAAAGAGCCGATCGCCTGGGATCTGTGGTTCAACACGCGGGTTGCCGCCAGTACGCGGGTTTTCGTCCCGGTGGCCAATGCGGCTGATATCCGCGTCCAGCCGCCGACGGAAGCCGGCACGGTGGCGCCGTCGTATCGGCACCACGAGGGCGTCTTCGTGCTGAGTGCCGATACACGGCAGGACGAGCTGATTCAGCGCGGCAAACTGCTGTTGCAGCCGTCGGCTGGCTGGATGGCAGGTTTTGCCGGTGATCAGGTGCTGGTGATTCGCTTTGCGCATCAGCCACAGGTGGCCATCCACCCTGAGCAAGGGCAGGTGGAGCTGTACCTGGATGCGCCGCCACAGCATCCCGAGCAAGGGCTGCTGGAAATGGAGGTGCATGCGCCGTATCGGCAACTTGCGCCGGGTGCGCAAATGCAGGCGCTGGAGCAGTGGACCTTGCTGCGCTACAGCGGGCCGGATGAGCAGCAGGCGCAGCAACAGTTCCTGTGCAGCAAGGCGAAAGAGCTGGGATTGATCAACGCCTGCGCGCCTTCTTCTACGGCGCCCTGAGCTGCGCATTCACCTCGATGCCGGGCTGTGGCTATGATGTCGCCATTCCCTGATCAGATCGATGCGCATGCAACGACGCCACTTCCTGAAAAATGCCGCTGCCGCTCTGGCCGCGCTCGGTTTGCCGGCGTTGCCGCAATGGGCGTTGGCGGCCAAGGCGGTAGGACTGCGTCGGTTGGGGCAGCCGCAGCCGTTCGACTATGCCTGGCTCAAAGGCCAGGCGCAGGCGTTGGCCAAGGCGCCGTACAAGAGCCACAAGCAGGTATTGCCGGGACCGTTGGAAGCGTTGAACTGGGATCAGTACCAGTCGATCCGCTACCGCCAGGACCACGCCTTGTGGGCCGATGGCAATGGCAAGTTCCAGGCGAAGTTCTTCCATCTGGGGCTGTATTTCCATACCCCGGTGCATATCTACGGCATCGTCGATGGCAAGGCGCAACAACTGGCCTACGACCCTGCGGCGTTCGATTACGGCAGCAGTGGTCTGGGCGGCAAGCAGTTGCCCAAGGACTTGGGCTTTGCGGGCTTTCGCCTCAATACACGCAAGGACACCGATCGCGATTTTTCGGCGTTTCTGGGAGCGAGCTATTTCCGTGCGGTGGGCAAGGAAGGTCAGTACGGACAGTCGGCGCGTGGGTTGGCGATCGATACCGGAACGGGCGGGCCGGAAGAGTTTCCGGACTTCATCGCCTATTACCTGGAGCAGCCTGCGGACGATTCGGACACCGTGGTGGTGTACGGCCTGCTCGACTCGCCCAGCGTTGCCGGCGCGTATCGTTTTGCCATCACCAATGGCGAGGTCCTAGTGATGGACATCGACAGCGCGCTGTATCCGCGCAAGGCCATCGAGCGGCTCGGCATCGGCCCGTGCACCAGCATGTACCAGGTGGGCGAAAACGACAGCCGGATGGATTGGGACTGGCGCCCGGAGATCCACGACACCGACGGCTTGGCGATGTGGACCGGCGGCGGCGAGTGGATCTGGCGGCCGTTGTGCAACCCGCCGCAGCTGCGTTTCAACATGTTCGTCGATGAGAATCCGCGCGGGTTCGGGCTGCTGCAGCGCGATCGCAATTTCGACCATTACCAGGACGATGGCGTGTTTTACGAGAAGCGCCCGTGTCTGTGGGTGGAGCCGAAAAGCGGTTGGGGCAAGGGCTCGGTGCAACTGGTCGAAATTCCGACTGTGGACGAGACCTTCGACAACATCGTGGCGTTCTGGAATCCGCAGGCCAAGCCGCAGCCGGGGCAAGAGCTGCTGATGGGGTATCGGTTGTACTGGGGCGCGCATCCGCCAGCCAGCTCGCCGTTGGCGCAGTGCGTGGCCACGCGTACCGGCCTGGGCGGCATCGTCGGGCAGAAGCGCAGCCATTTTTCCTGGCGGTTTGCGGTGGATTTCGCGGGTGGCGACCTGGCTGCATTGGTCAAGGATTCCAAGACCAAGGTCGAGGCGATCATCCAGGTGTCGCGTGGCACCACCGAAATCGTGTCGGCGCGTCCCCTGCACGAGCTCAAGGGCTATCGGGCGATGTTCGACCTGGTGCCGCCGGACGAGGGCACCCAGCAGATCGATATCCGTCTGTTCCTGCGCGCCAACGGCAAGCCGCTGACCGAAACCTGGCTGTACCAATGGACGCCGCCGCCGGCGAGCGAGCGCAAGATCTACTAGAGCAGAGGGACGTCGCGCAAAGGCACGCTGCGCGACCGATAAGGGGCGCGATCGTCAGGCACGTGTCAACAGCACAGTGAGGATGGTCGGCCGATTTCGAGTGTCGATTGCGGCTGCGTGACAGCCGCATAGTCACTGACCCGGCGAGGTCTGGCTGATGCGTCGCCCACGCGCCCGGGTTCAGGCCGGGGTTGAGCTATCGACCAGTTGCATGCGCGCACGCGGGCGCACGCAGGCCAGCTCCACACGGAAGCAGGTGCCGTCCTTGCCGCTGGTGATGCGCAGTTCGCCTTGATGAGCCTGGGCGATCTGGGCGGCCATATGCAGGCCCAGATCGACTTCCGGCAACGCGCGTCCGCCGGTGTGTACGTGGGTGGAGGCGTGCAGCACGTCGAGCCGGCGCGGGTCGATGCCGTCCAGGTTGCAGACTTCGATGCGCAGGCGGCCGTGCTCGGTGACCGCGATGGCCTTGATCAGTGAGCTCTGCTGGCCCTGCACCACGGCGTTGATCATCAGGCTGCCGAACATCTGCGCCAGACGCACCGCGTCGCCATGCACCGGCTCGTCGATGGCCACATGCGTGGACAGCACCTGGTTCGGGTAGGCGGCGCGGGTTTCGTCGACGACCTGCGAGAGCGCATCGAGCAGGTCGCTGCCGTTGCCGTAGTCCAGCTGCAGCCAGTCGCGTTCGATGCCGCGTGCGAAATCGGAAGCAAAGTCGATCAGTTCTTCCATGCGCCGCAGGCTGCGCTGCATCGAGCGGATCGCACCGCCCTGGCGTTGGTTGGGCGGGTCGATGACCAGCACGTCCACCACCGCATGCATGGACTGCAGCGGGTTGCGCAGGTCGTGGCCGAGAATGCCGATGAACTCTTCGCGCAGGCGCGCCGAGGCGCCCATGCGGCCCAGTTCGCTGCGCGCCCGACGCGACTCCTGTGCGCTTTCTTCGGCACGCTGCTCGGCCTGGATCTGCGCTGCCAACAGTTGCGCCAGCAGCTCGACCTTTTCCACCATCGGTGCGTCCATGACGCGCGGTAATGGGTCCAGCGCGCACAAGGTGCCGAACACGCTGCCGTCGTCGAACTTGATCGGCACCGAGACATAGCTTTCGAAGCCGTAGAGACGGGGCGTGGGGTGATCGCGGAAGACCGGGTGCTCGGAGGCATGGCCGAACCACAACGCGTTGCCCTGGGTGCGCACGCTGTCGCAGAAGGTGGTGACCAGGGGCAGCTCGTCGCCAGGTGCCAGGCCGAACGACAGGTTGTCGTGTACCTGGCAGGTGATCCAGCGCGTATCGGTCACGCGCGCGACGGCGGCAAAGCCCATGCCGGTCAGACGAGTGAGAATGGTCAGCACATCGGGAACCGACGATAGCCGGCCAACGCGCGCGATGTCTGCGCGTAATTCGGGAGGAAGCGGACCCATATATTGCCTCCCGACAAATGGATGATCGCAAGTTTACAGGACGGCGGTTGAGCTTGGCTGCGTTTAAATCGCTGCAACTCCGCGGCAACGATACGCTTGTTGGTGCGTGGCGGATATGCAGCGCGTTTGCATGCCCTGCAGGGTTTAGCAGTGCATAAAGTGCCTATATCGGCTTGAATGCAGCGTGCGCGGATTGCTGAATTCTTCAGCCTGGTTCAGTTGATCAGCGTCGACTGCCGAATCGCCTGCGCATGTGTTCGGACGGCTGATCTAATGGATGCTGACGCCGGTTTATTGGGCAATGTTTCATCGCGATGCAAAGTGGTGACAGCAGCACGCTGCTGCGTGCGTCAGTGCCCTGAGACACTCTGCAAGATGGAAAAGTATCGCTGCATCGGCATGCACCGATGCCTTGTGCACCCGGTGCAGCCACGTGGTCCGGCTTACGAGGCCGCAGGCGGCAATGGCAATGCAATCTGCAGCGGGTCGATGCGGCCTTCGCCGCGCATGATCTTCTTGAACTCGGCGCGGCTGACCGACACGTAGCGCTCGTTGCCGCCGATCTCCACTTGCGGGCCGTCCTGCACCGCATGCCCTTGCGCGTCCACGCGCACGGTCATGGTGGCCTTGCTGCCGCTGTGGCAGATGGTCTTGATCTCGTCCAGTTCGTCAGCCCAGGCCAGCAGGAACTGGCTACCCTCGAACAGCTCGCCGCGGAAGTCGGTGCGCAGGCCGTAACACAGCACCGGCACGCGCAGGCGGTCGACCACCTCGCTCAACTGCCAGACCTGTGCGCGGTTGAGGAACTGCGCCTCGTCGACCAGCACGCAGTGCAGCGGGCCTTCGGCCTGGATATCGCGTTCGATCAGCTGCTGCAACTCGGTGTCGCGATCGAAGGTGCGCCCGTCCGCGCGCAGGCCGATCCGCGAAGCGACCACGCCGCTGCCGGCGCGGTGATCGAGCTTGGGCGTGAGGATCAACGTGCGCATGCCGCGTTCGCGGTAGTTATGCGCGGACTGCAGCAAAGTGGTGGTCTTGCCGGCATTCATTGCCGAGTAGTAGAAGTAGAGCTTGGCCATTGGATGATTTTACCGGGCCAGGTGGCGTGCGGTCATGGCTTGCCGCATGAACCGACGCCGGCGGCCTGCCCGACGCGGCGCCGGTACAATGGCCCGCTCTGTCGGAAGCCCCTATGCACGGTCTCAATCCCCCGCAAAGCGCCGCAGTGCTGCACTGCGAAGGTCCCTTGTTGGTGCTGGCCGGTGCCGGCAGCGGCAAGACGCGCGTGATCGTGGAAAAGATCGCGCACCTGATCGCCATTGGTCGCTATCCAGCCAAGCGCATCGCTGCGATCACCTTCACCAACAAGTCGGCCAAGGAAATGCGCGAGCGCGTGGCCAAGCGCATCCGTGGCGATGGCGCCGAGGGGCTGACCATCTGCACCTTCCATGCGCTGGGGTTGAAGTTCCTGCAGATCGAGCACGCCGCCGCCGGTTTGAAGCGCGGCTTTTCGATCTTCGATTCCGACGATGCCGCCGCCCAGATCAAGGACCTGATGCACGGCGCCAAGCCCGATGCGATCGAGGACGCCAAGAATCTGATCTCGCGGGCCAAGAACGCCGGCATGTCGCCCGAACAGGCAATGGCTGCCGCACGCAGCAACCGCGAAAAGGAAGCCGCCAGCCTGTACGAGCGCTACCAGGCGCGGCTGACCACCTTCAACGCGGTGGACTTCGACGATCTGATCCGCCTGCCGGTGCAGATTCTGGAAGGCAACGACGAGATCGTGATGGGCTGGCGCGAGCGCATTGGCTATCTGCTGGTGGACGAGTGCCAGGACACCAACGATGCGCAATATCGCCTGCTGAAAATGCTGGCCGGGCCGCGCGGCAACTTCACCTGCGTGGGCGACGACGACCAGAGCATTTACGCCTGGCGCGGCGCCAATCCGGAGAATCTGCAGCAGATGGGGCGCGATTATCCAGCACTGGAAATCATCAAGCTCGAACAAAACTACCGCTGCTCCAATCGTGTGCTGCGCGCGGCCAATGCCTTGATCGCGCACAACCCGCACGAGCATTTGAAAACGCTGTGGAGCGATCAGGCCGACGGCGAGCGCATTCGCGTGTGGGAATGCCGCGACAGCGAGCACGAGGCGGAAAAGGTCGCCGCCGAGATCTCGTTTCTGGGCACCGCCAAGCAGGTGCCGTGGAGCGATTTCTGCATTCTGTTCCGCGGCAATTTTCAATCGCGGCCGCTGGAAAAAGCGCTGCAGCTGCTGCGCGTGCCGTATCACCTGACCGGTGGCACTGCGTTTTTGGAGCGGCAGGAAGTCAAGGACGTGTTGTCGTGGCTGCGGCTGATCGTCAATCCCGAAGACGACGCGGCGTTCTTGCGTGCGGTGCAGTCGCCCAAGCGCGAAGTCGGTGCGACCTCGCTGGCGCGATTGGCCGAACTGGCCAGTGCGAAGTCGGTGCCGATGTCGCGTGCGGCCGAATCGATGGGCGCGCTGCAGCACTTGCCGCCGCGTGCGGCCAATGGCCTGAGTGCGTTCACCGACATCCTGCGCGATATGCGCGAGCATTCGGCCACAATGCCGGCCGGCGAGCTGGTGCGCACCCTGGCCGAAAAATCCGGCCTGCTCAACGACCTGCGCAACCAGTCCAAGGACGAAACCGGCTTTCAGCGCCGCAAACGCAATCTGGACGAATTAGCCGAGTGGTTCGAAGGCGGCCCGCGTGGCGCAAGCGCCAGCGATCTGGCCGCGCAGCTGGCACTGTTGTCGCGCAACGACAAGGACGATGGCGGCAACCAGGTGCGCATGATGACCATGCACGCGTCCAAGGGTCTGGAGTTTCGCTATGTCTTCATCGTCGGCTGCGAAGACGGCGTGCTGCCGCATGAAGTGAGCCTGGAAGAAGGCAACCTGCAGGAAGAACGCCGCTTGTTGTACGTGGGCATCACCCGCGCCAAGCAACAGCTGTGGATGAGCCACAGCAAGTTGACGCGCAAGTTCGGCGAGCATGTGCGGCTCAAGCCAAGCCGCTTCTTCGACGAGATTCCGGCCGAAGAACTGCAGCGCGATGGCGCCGACCCGGTGGCCGATGCCGAGCGCAAGAAAGAGCGTGCCAGTGCAGGGTTGGCGGCAATCCAGGCGTTGTTCGACTAAGAGAGAAAACGACGCCACTGCGCTCACCGTCAGGCAGGTGGTGTCGAGGTTGGATGCGACGCGATCGCTCGATGTGACGGCCCCGTACGCACGGCCTGGTCGTGGAGGACGCTCTGGCAACCGTTCCGGGTGCGTCATTCTTGCCTGCGCGCGCGTCAGCAGGCTTGCCAGTCACGCATCTGCGCGGCAGTCTGGTTTTCCCTGATGCCGGAGTGCGCTGTGGCTGTTGTGATCGAAACCCCTCGTTTGCGCCTGCGCACGCTCGATCCCGAGCACGATGCCGATGCGGTGCTTGTGCTGGTCAACGACCCCGGTTTTATCGCCGGCATCAATGATCGCGGCGTGCGTACGCGCGAGCAGGCGCGCGATCATCTGCGTGAGTGGGCGCAGGCGCACCAGGAAAAATTCGGCTTTGCGCACTGGGCGGTGGAGACGCGCGACGAGGGCGCGTTTGCAGGCACGTTGGGCTTGTTGTGCCGCGATACCTTGCCGGTGCCGCATATCGGATTCGCACTGTTGCCTGCGTATCGCGGCAAGGGCTATGTGAGCGAAGCCGGGCGTGCGGTGCTGGACTATGCGCGCGATGTGCTGGGGTTGTCGCAGCTGTGCGCGATCGTGTCGCCGGACAATGCCGATTCGATCCGTGCGCTGGAAAACCTCGGGTTGCAGCGGCAAGGCCTGCGCGTGTTGAGCCAGGAGGCCGATCCGGTGCTGTATTACACGATCGATCTTGTGCCCGTCGGCATGCAAAGCTGAGCGTGCCGCCGCCACCCTGCCGTCTTATCTCATGGTCAAAGTGGCTACAAAACCTGGCGAGTGTTGGTCAGCTCGGCGCGGACGGCGCGGAGCAACCGCCGGAGGGGTACATGAGGGGCCGAACACCGATGACACCTGCCTGATGGTGAGCGCGGTAAATTTGTTCGCCACTCCAACAAGGACGCCCGCATGCCATTGCTGGTCAATGCCTATTCCACACTGCGCGAACCCGTATGGCCTGATTTCCAGCCGCGCGCCGCCGTACAGCACCGCGACCACGCCGATCCGGAATTGGCCACGCATCTGCATGGCTTCGTCGGCTACGTGAACCAGGCCGGCGACGGCCAGATGACTCAGGCGCGCTATCACCTGATGCGGCATGTGCAGCGGGTGCGTCAGCACTTCACCTTCGAGGTCGACGATGCGGCCTTCGGTGCGCTGGCGCAGTGGGCCGAGCAGGCCAATGCGGTGTGTTTTCTGGCCGATGGCAGCGTGCGCGACCCGCAGGGGCGGGTGCTGATCAGCCAGGGCGAGCCGGCGATCGATGATGAGGCGCAGGTGCCGTATCCGCCGGATGCGTTGGCGCGGCGTGCGCAACAACTGGCTCGGCTGACCGCGCAAGGCATCCGCGTGCCACCCAGCCTGCCGCCGGTGCCCGGCGAGGGCGAAGCACGCGTGCGCGATGCCGCGGCGGTGGCGCAGCGCATGCTGGCGTTGTTTGCGGTGGCCTTGCGCGCGGAGATCCTGGCCGCCGGCGATGCACCGCCGGCGCTGGGCGAGGTGGATGCGCGTCTGCCCGGTGTGGCGGCCGCGTTGTCGCCGCAGGAACGTGCCTTCTTTGCCCAACGCGCGCCGGAGCCGCGGGAGTTGGCCAACTTCGGCTGGCGCTATGAGAGCCTGGCGGTGCTGCAGTGGGCATTGGGGTTGGCCGACACGCTGCCGGAGCCCACCGACCTGTGCGATGTGCCCCTGGACGCCCAGCGCGCGCTGGAGTATGCCGAAGCAGCGACGCGGTCGTCGCTGACGCTACGGCCAGTGCCCGAACTGCTGGATGCGCTGGACCGGCAGTTGCGTCTGCATTGGGCAGTGCGCCAGGCCGGCCAGACCCAGCAACCACCACCCGCCGGGATCGTGCCCGGCGTGGTCTATGAGCGTCATTACACGCTCAACTGGCTGCTGCATTTCGAAGACGCCGACTGGGACGAGGTGGATACGCCGACGTGAGCGGGCCGGCCGCAACGTGCGCCATCACCACCCGGTAAGGACGTCGTCTGGCGGCCTTGCCGGTCATTGTGCGGGTTGCGATCCGATGAAGGGCTTCGAAGTGAAGTGCGCATCTCCGAGAAAAGAACAGCGCCCTCAGGCGCCAGCCGCCTCCAGGCGTGCCTGCACCGCAGCCAGCGCATCCTGCAGTTCGGCGACGGTGGCTTCCAGGCTGTGCACGCGCGCTTCCAGCTCGCTGCTGTCGGCGTTGCTGCGCGAACTCGGTGCGGCACGCGCAGCCGCAGCCTGCAGGGCTTCCACATCCAGCTCGCCACTGAGCAGATGCGCATAGCGCTCCTCGCGCTGGCCACTGGCACGCGGCAGTTGCACCGCCAGGTTGCGCTGGATCAACCGGTCCAGATGGTGGCGCACGTCGTCGGCATCGTTGAAACGCACCAGCCGCTCGCTGCGTGCATACAACTCGCCCAGCGTCTGCGGGCCGCGCAACAGCAGCAGGCCGATCACGGCCACTTGTTGCCGGGTCAGATCCAGCACGCTGCCCAGCCGGTGTTCGTAGCGTTCGGCGCGCGAGGAAAACTGCTGGCGTACCAGGCCCAGGGTTTCCAGCTGGCGCAAGGCGTGATGCACCACGCCGGTCTGCAGGTTCAACACTGGCTCGCGCGCGGTTTTTTGGTTGGCGGCGACCTGGGCGGCGTTGACCGTGAGCGGATACGCATCCGGCGTGGTCGCCTCTTTTTCGATCAGGCAGCCGAGCACGCGGGCCTGGGCAGGATCGAGGACGGGCGGGGTAGGTGCGTCTGTCATGGGTGACTCCGGGGGCGATCAGCCCGCAAGGATATGCCGATCCCGCGTTGGCGTTCTTTAGCCCGCGATCCCGCGGAGGGCGACCAGATCGGCAGCGGTATCGAAGACGCCGTCAGGCGCTGAGGCTGTCGGTTGTCGCAGGCGCACGAGGCACTCGTGCATCGCCAGGAAATTCCGCAGTGGCCACGTCGTCCTCCGTGCGCACGCGGCACTGCCTGCAGCACTGCCGTCAGCCGGTGCGGGCGGTGCGGGCGGTGCGGCGCGAACCCGCTAAAATCGCGGTCTTCATTGCCGCTCCTGTTCTGGTGGATGCCATGCGCCCCTCGCTTTACGCACCGTTGTCCCTGCTCGCCTGCACCGCGCTGGCCCTGAGCGCCTGCAAGCCCGCTGACAAGGAGCTGGCGCAGCGCGCGCAGGATGCCGCCGTGTCTGCCAATGCCGCCGCCAGCGCCGCTGCCGCCAAGACCGCCACTCAGCCCGCAGCTGCCACCGCGCCGGCCGGCGACGACAACCTCAACGCGGTGCTGTGGATGCAGCGCTCGGAGGAATACCGCGCGGTGGCCGAGCAGACCTACCGCGCCGCCGCCGACAAGCTCGATGCCGCCCTCAAACAGCCCAACTGGGATGCGCTGGTACCCGAAGAACGCGGCAATGCCGCCACCGGCCTGAAGCCGGCGGTGGTGCTGGACGTGGACGAGACGGTGCTGGACAACTCGCCCTACCAGGCGCGCCTGCTGCGCGACGGCAAGGAATACGACGAGCTGAGTTGGGACCAGTGGGTGGCCGAGAAGAAGGCCACCGCGATCCCGGGCGTGGTGGATTTTGCCAAGGCGGCCAGCGCCCGCGGCATCACCCTGATCTACATCTCCAACCGCGCCGTGCATCTGAAGGACGCCACGCTGGCCAACCTGCGCAGCGTCGGGTTGCCGGTGGCCGACGACAGCGTGTTTCTTGGCCTGGGCACAGTGGTGCCCGTCTGCGAGCAGAACGGCAGCGAGAAGAACTGCCGTCGCCAGCTGGCCGGCCAGAAGTACCGCGTGCTGATGCAGTTCGGCGACCAGCTGGGCGATTTCGTGCAGGTCACCGCCAACACCGGCCAGGCGCGTGGCGCATTGCTGCAGCAGTACCACGACTGGTTCGGCGAGCGCTGGTGGATGCTGCCCAACCCCAGCTACGGCGGTTGGGAGCCGGCGCAGTTCAACAATGACTTCAGCCAGCCCTGGCAGCAGCGCCATGACGCCAAGCGCGCCGCGCTGGAGGTGGCCCGATGAGCCGCGCACCGTTGCCGCTGGCCGCGCACGAGCGGCTGATCTTCGCGCTGGATGTGCCCAGCCATGACGAGGCGATCGCCTGGGTGGACCGCCTCGGCGAGTCGGTGTCTTTCTACAAGATCGGCATGGAGCTGCTGGCCTCCGGCGAGTACTTCCACGTGCTCGATGCCCTGTCCAGGCGCGAAAAACGCGTGTTCGTCGACCTGAAGTTCTTCGACATCCCCGCCACCGTGGCCGGCACCATCCGCCGCCTGGCGCAATGGCCGGTGAGCTATTGCACCGTGCACGGCTGGCACGCCGGCATGCTGCAGGCCGCCGCCGAGGCCAACCACGGCGACATGCGCCTGCTGGCGGTGACGGTGCTGACCTCGATGGGCCGGCCGGACCTGGCCGCGATGGGTATCGACCGCGAACCGGTGGAGGTGGTAGTGGAGCGCGCGCTGGCCGCACAGGCCGCCGGCATCGACGGCGTGATCGCCTCCGGCCAGGAGGCCGGCCCGATCCGCAGCGCCACCGGCACCGGGTTTTCGATCGTCTGCCCCGGCATCCGCCCTGGCGGCCCGGTCGGCGACGATCAGCAACGTACCGTCGGTGTGGCGCAGGCGTTCAACGATGGCGCCGATGCCATCGTGGTGGGCCGCCCGATCCGCCTGGCCACCGATCCGGCCGCCGCTGCGGCTGCGATCCAGGCCGAGATTGATGCTGCATTGGCGCAGCGTCACCAGTAGGGCCACTTCGGGTTTCTGCGACGACGCAGGGCAGTCATCGTAATCGGCCAGTCAAGTCAGGTGAGGGAATCACCTACGCGGGGTAGGGCTTTGCCTGCTGGTGAAGATTGCGTGAAAGCGTGATTCTTTATTGGCAGGCGACCTAGACGGTGACCATCGTCTGCAAGGATGCTCATGCGCGCGATATCTGCGCCATATCAGCCAGGGACGGTACTACCGCAGCGCATTGCGTTGCAGGTCGTTGCCGATGCGGGACACCGGTTTCGGATAACAGCGTCATGCGTGATCTTTTTCGGCCGCTAATTGCGGTGCTGCTTTGTACTGGTCTTGGCGCCTGTTCTCTCGTCGCCAACGTGCCCGAATTGTTTCGCTACAACGAACCTACCGACGGACAGCGAACGCGCCTGCGCATTGTCGGCGATGACGGCAATACCGTCATCTACCCTGGGACCACGTGCGACCGCGCCAACGTGCCGGGATTCGGCCGGGCTGCTCGCGCGCTGGTGTTTGGTGGCCAAGATCTGGGCATGCCGCGCTTGAGCGATACACCCAAACATCCCTTGGAACTGGCTGTGCGGGCAGGTGAACCGATGGTAGTGGGGTTCAGTGCCGGCGCGGTGGCCAGTCCGACGTGCCCCAAAGCGCCGCCGGGTTATCGGATGGTCTGCAACACCCCGATCGGTCACGGGCCGACCTGCGCAACCACGCGGAGTTTTGTGCCGGAATCGGGCGTCGATTACGAAGCGCACCTGGATTTCGGTGCGGGTCGCTGTCGGCTCGATGTGTACGCACTGACCAAGCGTAACGACGGTACGACCGAACGCCGCGCCATTGCCGCTGCGTTGCCCAGTTGCCCCGCCACCGCAAAGGAATGATTGCCATGGCACACGCCCGTTTGGTCTTTATCGGCCTGGCCGCCGCACTGCTCAGCGCCTGCGCAACGGCTCCAAAATCCAAAGCGATCGTTGCCGAGCCGATCCAGCCACCACTGACCGTGGTCGCGTCGAAAGACATCTATCGCAAGACCACCGGGTTGCGTGTCGTGCATCGCTCGCACACCGCAAAGGCAACCAGCCTGAAGGTCATGCAGGGAATCTTCGGGGCGATGAGCACCGGCGGAAACATTACGGCATTCAAGAAGGAGGATCTGCTTGGTGACCCGAATGAGGATCTGGTAGATCCTTCAATCAAAGAACTCCCGCACGCGCTGGAAGAACAGCTGCGCAGTTATGCGCTGGCGCATCCTGCGGCCACGCCGCCCGCGCAGTTTGTGATCCGTCCCGCCACATGGGCATTGATCTACACCTCGCTGTCGGATTCGCAGACGCCCTACCAATTGCACTTTTCATTGGATATGGAAGCGCGCGCTCCGGACAGCGACGGCCAGCGCCAGGCAACGGTCACACAACGCTGCAATCCCGCACCCATTGAGTTGTCACTGGCCGACTGGCAAGCGGCGAACTACGCCAAGGTGAAGCAGGTGAGTACTGACTACGTTGCCCAGTGCAGCGAAGAGTTCGCACGCAACTTCCCGACCCTGTTTCACGAGACCGCGGCGGTCGCTGCTTCCAACTAATCAATGAGTTACACAGATATTATTAAAGTGTTGCTTTAACGTTAAAGCCTGCGTACGATGCCCCTCGTCCGATGTCAGTCGGAAGCTGTGCCACTCATTGTCCACCGGGCTTGTCCCGGTTTTCGAAGGGATCGGGCCGTGTGCCCGATCCTTTTTTTTGCCCGCCGATCGGCGCGTGCGGCGACTGCGGCGTCGAGCCATTGCTCAACGCGGCGCCGCCGCCTTGCAGTAGCGGTCGATGAACTGCTGGTGGGTCGGCATGACGTCCACGCAGTGACCGATGGTCTGCGCGATGCTCGCCAGAAATCCTTCTGCGTCGCGATCGGGCACCTGGTCCACCAGCGGGTGGTAGCCCTGCGGTAGCACGCCCTGGCCGACCATCACCTGCACCCAGCTGATCTCGGCGAACATCTCTTCGGCGTTGCGATAGAAGCGCCCGCTGTCGCGGAACAGGTCCAGCGTGGTCTGCAGCTCCGGGGTGATCGGCATGGTGCGGCAGTGGCGCCAGAACGCGCTGTCGTCGCGCTCGGTGGCGTGGTAGTGCAGCACCAGGAAA
This sequence comes from Xanthomonas sp. Leaf131, assembly GCF_001423495.1. Lineage (GTDB taxonomy): Bacteria > Pseudomonadota > Gammaproteobacteria > Xanthomonadales > Xanthomonadaceae > Xanthomonas. The sequence goes on from NZ_LMOG01000005.1 coordinate 15,729, forward strand.
TCGCGGATGCGGTCGAACTCGAACGCCAACCGGTCGTTGTAGCGCTGCACCAGCACCGGGCTGATGCCCTCGCGCGGAAACAGCTCCAGCAGCCGGGAAATGCCGGCCTGGATCAGATGGATGCTGGTCGATTCCAGTGGCTCCAGAAAGCCGCTCGCCAGGCCCAGCGCCACCACATTGCGGTTCCAGAACTGCTTGCGCCGGCCGGTGGTGAAGCGCAGCGGGCGCGGGTCGGCCAGCGGCTTGCCATCCAGGTTGGCGAGCAGCGTGGCGGCGGCTTCGTCGTCGCTGATGTGCGCGCTGGAATACACATAGCCGTTGCCGGTGCGGTGCTGCAGCGGAATGCGCCACTGCCAGCCGGCCGCGCGCGCGGTGGAGCGCGTGTATGGCGTGGGCGGGCCGACGTTTTCGCTTGGCACCGCCAGGGCGCGGTCGCAGGGTAGCCAATGGGTGAAGTCGTGATAGCCGGTGTGCAGCGCTTCTTCGATCAACAGCCCACGGAAGCCGGAGCAGTCGATAAACAAATCGCCGCTGACCACTTGCCCGGACGCCAGCTGCAGCAATTGCACATGGCCGGTGTCCGCATGCAGCTGCACCTGTTCGACCAGGCCTTCGATGCGGGTGACACCACGCTGTTCGGCATAGCCGCGCAGAAAGCGCGCGTACTGCGTGGCATCGAAGTGATACGCGTAGGCGATGTTGGCCAGCGGCGAGTTGGCCGGCACATCGCCGGCCGAGGTCATGAACTTGCCGCGCACGGCGGCCACGGTGTTGAGCGTGTACGCACCCAGCGGCTGCGCTTTGCCGCGCAAGTGTTGCTTGATCCAATACTGATGGAACGGCAGCAAGCCGAGCGGATGCCCGATCTGGGTGCCGAACCCATGGATGTACGAAGTGCCGGGGCGCTGCCAGTCGACGAACTCGATGCCCAGCTTGAAGCTGCCCTGGGTCTGGCGCACGAACTCGGCCTCGTCGATGCCGAGCAGATTATTGAAGGCCTTGATGTGCGGCACGGTGGCCTCGCCGACACCAACGGTGCCGAGCTGCTCGGATTCGATCAGCTGCACGTTGAAGCCGGGGCCGAGCACGCGCGCGAAGGCGGCGGCCGCCATCCAGCCGGCGGTGCCACCACCGACGATGACGATGTTGCGAAGCGGAGCGGGGATCATGTCGATGCGTTCCTGGACGTGCAACGGACGGACAAACGAACGGGGCCACCTGGCCCCGTTCGAAACACTACACACGCCGGCGTCGGCACGTGTGGTGATGGAGGCCAATCAGAACTTGGCGCCGATTTCCAGCACGACAGTGCGCGGCACATAGTTGATCTCGCCGCTGGTGTTGATGGCGATGTCCGGATCGAACTGACCATTGCTGCCGAAGCCGTTGTAGGCGTACGCGCTGTAGTTCTTGAAGTCGAAGGCGTTGAGCAGATTCACGCGCGCCGACATCTTGAAGTCGCCTGCTACGGTGAATTCCTTGGTGGCCTGGAAGTCCACCGTGCGGTAGCCCCAGATATCGCCACCGACCAGGAACTTGCCGCTACCCGGCGGCGTGACGCCCACTTGCTGGCAGGTCGCGCCATCGGGATCGGTGAAGCCGAAGCAGGCGATCGTGTTGATCGGCTCGGGCGTTGCCAGCACCAACTTGGCACCGAAGGTGATATCCCACGGACCGTCGATCGAGCCGGAGGCCACGAAGCGATGCGCGGCCACCGCGTCGGACTTCACGAACGGATAGTCGCGAATGGTGGCCTTGTCGAAGCCATACGGCTCATCGATATTGCGGTTCTGGCGTGCGCTGGTGTGGGTATAGGACAAGGTCAGGCCCCAACCGGATTCCTTGGTGTACGGCTTGTCGGCCGACAACAGGACCTGGCTGTTGCGCTGCTCCAGACCATTGGTACCCAGAATGGTGTTCTGGTAGCCCGGTACCGGCTCGCCCCACGGCACGTTGCCATTCTGGAAGTAGGAGCCATCGGGATAGCGGTTGATCAAGCCCATCGCAAAGCCGTCGTAACTCAGCACGCGCTGGAAGGTCACATCCGTCAACCACTCGCCCACCTGGTTGGTGATGCCGATGCTGTACTGATCGCTGTACGGCGTCTTGAGCTTGTTGTTGAACATGAACAACTCGGCGCTGCCGGCGACACCGGGAATGGTGTTGAGCTGATCGATGCCGTTGAGATAACGCGGGTCGTAGGCGACGCACGTGCGGTCACTGCGATAGCACGTGCCGGTTGCCGGATTCTGGAAGTACACAGCCACCGGCGACAACGCCGCCTTGCTGGTTTCCAACGCCAACTGCTCGAACAGGTTGCGATCGTACGAACGCGCTGCGCCGCCGTGCAGTACTGCGCTTTCATCGCCGAAGAAATCATAGGAGAAGCCGAAGCGCGGCGCCCAGGCGTCCTTGAAGTTCTTGCGGTTATTGCCGGTGCTGATGTAATCGGCCACGTTGATGCCGCTTGGCAGCAGGCGATTGGCCCACGGCTGGCCGGGGTTTTCCGCATCGTCGGCGTACAACGCATCCACAAACGGCTGCGAGGTGACGAAGTTGGTATAGGCCGGTGTGTCTTCGTAGTCGTAGCGCACGCCGATGTTGATCATCAGCTTGTCTGTAGCGGCCCAGTCGTCCTGCAGGTAAATACCGTACTGCTTGGACGGCGACACCACTGTCGCGCGCTGGCCGGGGGTGGTGTAAGGCGCAATGAAGTCCACGCGGTACGGCGTGGCCGCCACACTGCCGTTGCTCACCTGATAGCTGAACTGCGGATTCACCGCGGCCGCATCCTGCGAGGTCAGCTCGATGTCCTTGTAGTTCACACCCATCTTGATGGTGTGCTCGCCATGCCACTGGAAGCTGGTGAAGGTCAGATCGTTCTGGATGAACCAGCCCTTCTGACTCTTGCGCTGCACGTTGAGGCCGCCGGCCGAACCGGTAGTCAGGAAGGTGCGCTCATCGATATCGGTAGAACCGGAACGCGGTTGGAAATACGTGTAGACGATGCCGTTGCCCAGCGTGCGCGGGGTCGGGTTGTTCTCCGAGTTCTCGGTGCCGACGATGACCTCGTTGAACCAGTTGTCGGCACTGTGCTGCCAGCGCAGGTTGGTGCGCTTGTCCTGGTTGATCTTGTCGGTGGCTTGCTCGAGTGTATTGGTGCCGCCGACATTTGCGGTCTGGGTTTCGTCGCGATAAATCGTGCTCAGCTCGATGCGATCGCGGTCGGTGGGCTCGAAATCGATCTTGCCGAAGAACAGGTCTTCTTCGAACGGCATGTTGGCCGGGCCGTACTGGTTGGCCAGATTGGAAGGCAGCTGATTGACGAACGCGCCTGCCTCCGCACTCGGCTGCACGCTCTTGGGCGCGACGTTCTCCTTGCCTTCGTAGGCAACGAAGAAATGCATGCGGTCCTGGATGATCGGCCCGCCCAACGCAAACCCGTATTCCTTGGTCTGCGAGTCGATCTTGCCGTTTTCTTCTTCATCTGGCCGCTTGTCGCGCAGATCCTGATCGGTGTAGCGGTAGAACACTTCGCCGTGCAGCTCGTTGGTGCCCGACTTGGTTGCCGCAGTGATTGCCGCGCCACTGATCTGGCCGTACTCGGCTTTGTAGTTGGAGGTGATGACTTTGTATTCGCCAATCGCGAGCTGCGGGAACGGATTGCCCTGCGTATCGCTCTGGCCGGCAACGCCACCGCTGCGCACGTAGCTCTTTTGACCCACGCCGTCGATGTACAGATTGCCGGCACTGGCGTTGGATGCACCGCCGCGCAATTTGGTATTGCCGTTGCCGTCTACCTGAAACACCATGCCCGGCACGGTGTCGGCAAACTCCAGGAAATTACGCGTAGCCTGCGGTAACTGTTGAATCTGACGCGCGGTAATGGTGTTACCTACTTCCGACGTCTTGACGTCGCGAATCATCGGCGCGCTGACCGTCACCGTCTCCAGCGTGGTCGCATCGCCGGCAGGCGCTGCTGCCGCCTCGGTGCCGAGATCGACAGTGGCGCTGGAGGCCACCGACAGGGTCACCGTACGGCTGGCGCCGTTGGATTCGACCTTGTAGGTGCCTGGCTGCAGACCGACGATGGTGTAGTTGCCGTTTGCGTTGATCGGTGCGCGTCGCACCGAGCCGGTGGCGAGGTTGGTGACGACGACCTCGCTGCCGCTTTGCGCGGACGCGACCTGGCCGCGCAACGTGGCGTTGCTGGACTGGGCCATGGCCGGGGTGGTGGCAAACAACGAGGCAGCCAGGGCGCAGCACAACAGGCTACGTGCCGGCAGGGTGGAGACGGTGCGGTGAGTCTTCATGACTTTCCCCCTCCCAGGGGTAAAGCGCGAACCAGTGAAGTGACTGGCGCGTCAGGTTGGTGCTTGGTGTGGATGGAACGGGTACGGCAGGCAACGACAGCAGGGACTGCAAACACAACAAAAACGATCGCGAAGGCAAGCGTGTTGCCTGCAGCATCGCTCGCATCAAGCGTCGCGCTGCATGCACACACTGCCGATAAACAAACTGCATGAAACCTGCAGACGGCCCCTCCCCGGTGCACTGGGGCCGATGCAGTGATCGACGACTGGTTCGGCAACCGACGGCATCCGGCACCAAGGCACCGGGCGCCGTCCAGCCAGCCGTTACCAGATGATGCGCGCGCTCATGAACAGCGTGCGGGGCGGGGTGGACATCGCCCCGTACTGGTTGATGCTCACGCGCGGGTCGTAGGTGCCGGCAGTGCCCCAGTCGATGCTGTATTGATCGTAGTTGCGGAAGTTCAGCGCATTGATCAGATCGCCGCGCACCTGCACGGTCACCGCATCGGTGATGTGCATGTCCTTGGACAACGACAGATCCAGCTGGCGGGTGCCGAAGATGTCGCCGCCGGCGATGAACTTGCCGCCGGGTGCATCCACCGAGACCACGCGGATATTGTCCGAGCTCGGGCCGCCGTACTGGCTGAAAGAGATCGCCTCGTTACGTGGCGGCACCGTGGCCAGGGTCAGCTTGGCCGAGCCGCTGATGCCCCAGAACAGGTCGTAGATGCCGGTGAGCACCAGGCGGTGACGCGGTACCGCATTGAGGTCCAGGAACGGGTAATCGGCGATGGTGGCCGCATCGAAGCCGTAGCGATCGTCGTTGCCGCGGTTACCGCGCGCACGCGAGAAGGTGTATGCCGCAGTCAGGCCCCAGCCGCTTTCCTGCGTGTAGGCCTTGTCGGCCGACAACAGCAGCTGGCCGGTCTTGGTTTCCACCCCGTTGTTGCCGATGATCAGGTTGCCGAAGCCCCGGGGCGTCTGCCCGAATGCCTGGTTGCCATTCTGGAAGAACTCGCCGTTGGCGTAGCGGTTGCCCAGGGTGAAGATGAAACCGTCTTTGCTGTGGATGTAGGACAGCGTGGCCGAGGTGTTCCACTCGCCCAGCTGGGTGCGCAACCCCAGCGAATACTGGTCCGCATACGGCGTCTTCAGATCGTTGTTGAGCAGATTGATCTCGCCGTTGCGCACGCGCGCATCGACCAGGCTGCCGAGGCTGTCCGGGTTGCTCACGAAGGCCGGATTGAAGTTGGTGCAGGTGCCGGGCGCAGGCGTGCAACCCGTGGATTCGGCAAAGCGGATCGTGTACTGCGCCAGCGCGGATTTGATCTGCTCCAGGCCCATCACGTCGAACAGGTTGCGGTCGAAGCTGCGGCCGGCGCCGCCGAACAGCACCAGCGACTCGTCGCCACGGAAATCGTAGGAAAAGCCCAGGCGCGGTGCGAAGTTGTTGTTGTCCTGTTTGCGATTGCGGCCGTTGCTGATGTAGTCGTTGATGTTCACCCCGCCCTTGGCCAGCTGCTCGGCGTAGGTGGCGCTCACCGCCGGATCGGTGCCGGGGCCGTTCAATGCGGCGATCACTTCCGGCGGGGTCACGTTGTCCAGGTAGGACGGAATCTTTTCGCCATCCCAGCGCACGCCGATGTTCAACTGCAGCTTGTCGTTGACGTCCCAATCGTCCTGGATGTACAGGCCCAGCTGCTTGCTGGTGGTGGTCACCGACGGCGCGGCACCGGCGAACGGCAGGTTGAAGCGCACCTGGTAGGGCGTGGGCGCAGTGCCGACGCCATCGCCCACTGCGTAGTAGAACGACGGATTGGCCGCGGAGTTTTCGCTCTGGGTCAGCTCCACTTCCTTGTACTTCACGCCCATCTTGATGACGTGGTTGCCGTGCCATTCGAGGTTGTTGAAGGTCAGGTCGTTCTGGAAACTGGGACCTTTCTGGCCCTTGCGCTGGATCGCCAGCCCGCTGGTGGCGCCGTCATTGAGCAGCACGTCGTTTTCGGCGATGCCGCGCGTGTACACGGTCTGGCTGCCCAGGGTGTAGGCGGTGGGATTGAACAGCACGTCCTCGTAGGACACGCGCGCTTCGTTGACGTAGCGCTCGCCGTAATGCTGCCAACGCAGGTCGAAGCGTTTTTCGGTGTTGAGGTTGATCTTGGAGGCGATCGCGGTGGTCTGGTCACCGACGCTGTCGCGGCTTTCTTCGTCGCGGTATTTGCCGGTGAGCTCCAAACGATCGTTCTCGCCGATGTCCCAATCGACCTTGCCGAAGTACAGGTCTTCGTTGAACGGACGTGTGACCGAGCCCAGGCGGCTCTGCACGCCGGCGGGCAGGTCATCGGCGAAGGTGCTGAAGCGGTCGGGCACGGCCACCGGATTGGCCGAGACCTCGAAGCCCTTGCCTTCGTAGCTGAAGAAGAAGTGCGCCTTGTCCTGCACGATCGGCCCGCTCAGCGCGAAGCCGTATTCGTCCTGGTGGGTCTTGCGCTTGCTGCCATCGGAGTTGGGCGCGCCGGCACGCTCATCGGCCTGGCGCGCGCGGAAATCGGTATTGCTGGTGCGCCCGAAGATTTCGCCGTGGAATTCGTTGCCGCCGGACTTGGTCGAGGCCACGATCGCCGCCGAACCGACCTGGTCGAACTCGGCCTTGTAGTTGGAGGTGATGACCTTGTATTCGCCGATGGCCAGCTGCGGGAACGGGTTGCCCGCGCTCTGCTCCTGGCCGGACACGCCGCCGAACAGGTAGCTCTTCTGGCCCACGCCGTCGATATAGACGTTCACCGCCGAGCTACCCTGCGCGCCGCCGCGGATCTGGCTGTTGCCGTTGGAGTTGGTCTCGAACTGCATGCCCGGCACGGTGTCGGCGAACTCCAGGAAGTTGCGCGTCAGCTGCGGCACGGTGCTGATCTGCTTCAGCGACACGTTGGTGCCCACTTCCGAGGTCTTGACCTCCTGCAACGTGGTGGCGGTGACCTGCACCGCGTCCAGCGTGGTGGCATCGCCGGCCGGCGCGGACGCCGCAGCGCCGCCCAGGTTCAAGGTGACCGACGAGGCCACCGACAAGGTCACGGTCTGCTCGCTGCCGGGGCCGGCGTCCACCTTGTAGGTGCCCGGAGGCAGGCCGACCAGCGCGTAGCTGCCGTCGGCGCCGGTAGGCACCCGTCGGACCGCACCGTTGGCGACATTGGTGGCAGTGACAGTGGTGCCGGCCTGCGCCGAGGCGACCTGGCCGCGCAAGGTGGCGTTGCTGGACTGGGCCATGGCTGGCGTGCTGGCCAGTAACGAGGCGGCGAGGGCGCAGCACAACAGGCTGCGCGCCGGCAGGGTGGAGACGGTGCGGTAGGTCTTCATGACTTTCCCCCTCCCAGGGGTAAAGCGCGAACCAGCGGAGTGACTGGCGCGTCGGTATTGCGTAAAGCGGGACAGCTGGCAATAACTGCGGGGACTGCAAGCAACACAAAGGTCAGCAAAGCGGTGACGCGTCTCTCATGTAGGAGGCGCAGCACGCGGCGCACTGGACGCACGCACGATCAGTTCGGGAACCATTTCGGAGTAGGCGGGCGGGGCGGCATCGGCGGGCGGGGCGGGCGCATCGACCAATTGCTGACCCAGCAGCAATCGCAGCGCACGCGCGCCCAGCCCGGCGATGTCCACCCGCATGGTGGTCAGCGCGGGCAGCACGTAACGCGCCATCGGCACGTCGTCGAAGCCGGCCAGCGCGATGTCGTGCGGCACCTTCAGCCCGGCATGGCCGAGCGCGAACAGGCAGCCCAGCGCCATCATGTCGTTGGCGGCGAACACCGCATCCGGAGGTGTGTCCTGTGCCAGGGTCTGGCCGGCGCGGTAGCCGGATTCTTCATCGAAGTTGCCCGGCAGCACCCACTGCTGCGCCTGCGCATCCAGCGCCATCTCATCGCGATAGCCGCGCAGGCGCTCGTGCGCATCGAAGTTGTCGGCCGGCCCGGCGATGAAGGCGATGCGGCGGTGGCCGCTGTCGCGCAGATGGCGCGTCATCACCCGCGCGCCGCCGTAGTTGTCCACGTTGAGCACCGGGCGCTGGCTGGCGCTGCCGGCGCAGTTGAGCAGCACCGCCGGCAGGCCGCCGGGCAGGGCGTCTTCGTGCACGCCGGAGTCGCCCAGCGAGGGCGACATCACCACCACGCCATCCACGCGGCCGGGCAGGCGTTCGAGCGCCTTGCGCTGCGCCTGCGGGTCGCCGTGCGAGCTGGAGACCAGCAGGTGATAGCCCTGATCGCGCGCCACCTGGTCGATGCCGCGAATCAATTCGGAAAAGAATTCGCCATGCAGATCCGGCAACACCACCCCGATGGTGTGGGTACGCCGGCTGCTGAGGCTGCGCGCGGCGTGATGCGGGATGTAATGCAGCGCACGGGCGACCTGCAACACGCGCTCGCGCACCGACTCGGCCACGTGCTGATGCCCGTTCATGGTGCGCGACACCGTCGCCACCGACACCTGCGCTTCGCGTGCGACGTCCTTGATGGTGACGCTGCCGCCTTCGGACCTTGGCCGACTCATGCTGTCGCACTCCCCAAAACAACGCGCGTGGCGCCGCGCGCCGGGTAGGGGCGCATGGTCCGCTGGCGCAGAACATTCGTGTCACACATGCACATGGATGACATCGGCCCCGACCGATGGCGATCTCAGAACGAGATGGCGCGCACGCTAGCAGGAACTGCAAGCGCTTACATGATGCGCCGCAGCATTGCAGCAAACGTAACCACCGCAAGGGCTTGCAGCCGATGCCTGGACAAGTTTGTCCGGAACGGACAAGAGTAGTCAATGTCGGACACTGGACGACAACGTGCCAGGAACTACGAAAATATAACGTTTTCCGCACCGTACCTGGGCGCACGGCGTCCGTACGCCTTGCCGCCAACGCATTCAGACAGCAAGATGCGCCGATCGATCAGGGGAACATCGTGCGCATGTCGTCATCCACCGTCCGCGCCGGCCGGTTCCAGTCCATTGCGTGGGTGCTGCTGGCAGCGCTGTGCGTCAGCAGCTGCCAGCGCAGCGACACCGCCGCCGCATTGCCCGGTGCCAGCGCCGAGCCGGCCGCGGCGATGCAGTCGATGACCTTGCCGCTGCGGCGCAACGACCTGGTCGCCTATGCGCGGATCCGGGTCACGCCCGCGCAGTACATCCAGTTGGAAGCAGCGTGGCGCAGCGGTGCCAGCCGCTGGCCACTGACCGAGCTGCCGCTGCCCAACGAGGTCGGCAGCCTGCTCGGCACGCTGTCGGCGCCGGGTGCCGAACGCCAGCTGCAGCAGGCCTTCGATGCGCAACTGGCCGGGCAGGCGCAAGGCATCCGCCAGGCCGCACAGTCGCTGGGCCAGTTCGGCGTGCAATACCTGCGCAGCCGCAACGACTACCAGCCCGAGCAGCGCGCCCACTACGTGCAATTGGTCGACGCCCTGAGCGCCTGGGCCGCCACCGCGCCGTTGGCCGATCGCGCGCGCGCCAAGGCCAGCATTGCCGATTTGGTGACCGCTGCCCGCGCCACCGGCATCGGCTCGGACGCGGACCTGCAGCGGCTGGGCATGGAAGAGAGCCTGCGCCGGCTCGGGCCGTTCTGGGCAGCGGCCAAGAAGGTGCTGGAGCGCTACGACCTGTCGCTGGATGGCAGTCTGGATGCGTTGCGCACCGGCTTGATCAAACAGGAGGGCGAGCGCGCCCAGGTGCGGCTGCGCTATCCCCTGGCCGCACGCGACATCGACCTGACCGTCAGTCTGATCAAGCGCGAAGGCCACTGGTATCAGCAGCAGACCCAGGACGAGGTGCAGGCGCTGCTCAGCGCGCTGCCCACGCCGCCCTTACCCGACGCCGCTGCACCGCCCGACACGCTCCCGGCGGTCCCCGCCCCGCCGTCTGCCACCGGGCAACGCCCGGCTGGGCGATAATGACCGCGATGCCAGAACAGAATCCCCTGCCGTTTCCGGACGGCCAGCCCGCCCCGCCCCGTCCTGCCGCCGCCGAGACCGGCGCCACGACAGTGCCGTTGCCGACGGCCGCGCCGGTTCCGCCGGAGGTTGCGCCGTCGATCACTCCTGCCGCTGCCGCCGCCCGCAGCGCCAAACGCCCGTGGTGGGCACGCCTGCTCGGCCGCCTGGCCGACCCGTGGCTGAGCCTGACCATCGAGCCGGAGCAGCCGGCCCGCTACGACGACGGCACCCCGGTGGTGTACGTGCTGGAGGACTACGGCCTGTCCAGCGCCCTGATCCTGGACAAGGCCTGCCGCGAGGCCGGCCTGCCCTCGCCGCTGGTACCGCTGCCGGGCGACCCGTTGCAGCGCAAGCGCGCCTACCTGGCGCTGTCGCGGCGTAGCAGCAGCAATTCGTTGATCCCCGAGCAGCGTGGCGGCAAGACCCACTCCGACTCGCTGGCCAAGTTGCTGCAGGCGCACCGCGTGCGCGACGACCTGGACGTGCATCTGGTGCCGGTGTCGATCTTCGTCGGCCGCGCGCCCGACAAGCAGAGCGGCTGGTTTGCGGTGTTGTTCTCGGAAAACTGGGCGCTGGTGGGCCGCTTCCGCCGCCTGCTGGCAGTGCTGCTCAACGGCCGTACCACCATCGTGCGCTTTGCACCGCCGATTTCGTTGCGCCAGACCATGGCCGAAGGGCTGCCGCCCGAGCGCACCTTGCGCAAGCTGCAGCGCGTGTTGCGCACCCATTTCCGGCGTATCCGCGAGGCAGTGATCGGGCCGGATCTGTCCACCCGCCGCTTGCTGGTGGACCAGGTGCTGGCGGCCGACTCGGTGCGCGAGGCCATCGCCACCCAGGCCCGGCGCGACAGCAGCAAGCCGGTCGATGCCTGGCGCAAGGCGCATGCCTATGCGTGGGAAATCGCCGCCGACTATTCCAGCCCGGTGGTGCGCTCGGCCAGCTTCCTGCTCACCCACGTGTGGAACCGCATCTACGCCGGCGTGCTGGTGCATCACCTGGACAAGCTCAAACAGGCCGCGCCCGGGCACGAAGTGGTCTATGTGCCCAGTCACCGCAGCCACATGGATTACCTGCTGCTGAGTTACCTGCTGTATGAGCGCGGCATCGTGCCGCCGCATATCGTGGCCGGCATCAACCTCAATCTGCCGGTGGTGGGTACGCTGCTGCGCAAGGGCGGCGCGTTCTTCATCCGCCGCTCGATCAAGGGAAATGCGTTGTATTCGGCGGTGCTGAGCGAGTACGTCGCGCAGCTGGTGGCTGGTGGCTATTCGATCGAGTACTTCGTCGAAGGCGGGCGCTCGCGCACTGGGCGTCTGCTGCAGCCCAAGGGCGGCATGATCGCCATGACGCTGCGCGCGTATCTGCGCCAGCCGCGCAAGCCGGTGCTGTTCCAGCCGGTGTACATCGGCTACGAGAAGCTGATGGAAGGCAATAGCTACCTGGACGAGCTCACCGGCCGGCCCAAGGAAAAGGAATCCATCTGGGGCCTGCTGTGGTCGATCCCGAAGGTGCTCAAGCAGAACTACGGCCAGGTGGTGGTGAACTTCGGCGAGCCGATCGCGCTCAACGACGTGTTGGCCAAGCACGCCCCGGAGTGGGATGGCCAACCGCTGCCCGACGATGAAAAACCCACCTGGCTCGCGCCGGCAGTGGACACGCTGTCCACCCAGATCCAGACCCGCATCAACTGCGCCGCCGACGTCAACCCGATCAACCTGCTGGCGCTGGCGCTGCTGTCCACGCCCAAGCATGCGATGGGCGAGGCCGACCTGATCGCGCAGATCGAGTTGTGCAAGAAGCTGCTGGCGGAGATGCCGTATTCGGACCGCGTCACCGTGACCCCGCATACCCCGGCGCGCATCATCACCCACGCCGAAGAGATCAACGTGCTGACGCGCGTGTCGCATCCGCTGGGCGATGTGCTCAGCGTCAGCGGCGACACCGCGGTGTTGCTGAGCTACTTCCGCAACAACGTGCTGCATCTGTTCACCGCCTCCTCGTGGGTGGCGTGCTGCTTCCAGAACAATCGCCGCATGAGCCGTGCCGGCCTGCTGCGGCTGGGCCGCACTGTGTACCCGTTCCTGCAGGCGGAGTTGTTCCTGCCGTGGAGCGAAGACCGTTTTGCCGAACGCATCGAACAGACCATCGACATGTTCGTGCGCGAGGGCCTGTTGCTCAACGTCGCCGACGACGATGGCGGCGTGCTGACCCGCAACACCGGGCAGACCGACGAGGTGTTCCGCCTGCGCGCGATCGGGCATTCGTTGCAGCAGGCGTTCGAGCGCTATTACATCGCCATCTCGGTGCTGGTGAAAAACGGCCCCGGCGTGCTCGGTGCCGGCGAACTGGAAAGCCTGTGCCAACAGGCCGCGCAACGTCTGAGCCTGTTGTACGCCCCCGCCGCCCCGGAGTTCTTCGACAAAACCCTGTTCCGCAGCTTCATCCAGAAACTGCGCGAGCTGCGCCTGGTGTGGCCGGACGAGAACAGCAAGCTGTTGTTCGACGAGCGCCTGGATGCCTGGGCCAAGGATGCCAAGTTCATCCTCGGTCGCGAGTTGCGGCACACCATCGAGCGGGTCAGCCCGGAAGCGGCCAAGCCGGATGTGGTGCTGCCGCCGGCCGAGTAAGGCGGCGATGCAAACGCCGCTGTCTCCCTGCGGTACGTGAGGGTGCGGCAATAGACAGGGCAGCAGCAGGGCAGCAGCAGGCAAACGTAGACATGCGCGACGCCTCTCTTCTCCCTCCGGGAGAAGGTGCCCGAAGGGCGGATGAGGGTCGGTGAGCACGCAAATCCTCCAGCGCTGCAGCAGACCAACGTCACGACTCGCGCACGCAAAACTTCACACAACAGTTCCGTCCGTTTCATCCCCCTCTTGCAGCCCTGCCGATAGCATCGCGTCACCTTTCATCACGATCGGGTGCGTTGTACGACAGGCGTGCCCGGCAGGAGATTTCCCATGCGCGCAGCCATCCATAGCCAATTCGGCGACCCCGCCAAGGTGCTCGAACTCGGCGAGCGACCCACGCCGCAACCAGGCAAGGGCCAGGTCCGTATCGCGATGCGCCGCTCGCCGATCCACAACCACGACCTGTGGACCGTGCGCGGCAACTACGGCTACAAGCCAGAGCTCCCGGCCATCGGCGGCAGCGAAGCGGCCGGCACGATCGACGCACTCGGCGAAGGCGTCGACGGCCTGCAAGTGGGCCAACGCGTCGTTGCAGCCGGTGTGCATGAAAGCTGGGCTAAGTTTTTCCTCGCCGACGCCTCCGGCGTCGTCCCGCTGCCCGACGCACTCGATGACGACCGCGGCTGCCAACTGATCGCCATGCCGCTCAGCGCGCTGATGCTGATCGAATTCCTGCATGTGAAAAAAGGCGACTGGATCGTGCAGAACACCGCCAATGGCGCCGTCGGCAAGACCGTGGCCATGCTCGCCGCCGCACGCGGCATCAACGTGATCAACCTGGTGCGTCGCGATGCCGGCGTGGACGAGTTACAGGCACTGGGTATCGGCAACTCGGTCTCCACCGCGCAGGAAGGCTGGCAGGACAAGGCGCGCGCGCTGGCCGGCGACGCGCCGATCGTGCGCGCCATCGACTCGGTGGCCGGCAGCGCGGCCGGCGAGTTGATGGCGCTGCTGGCTGAAGGCGGCGAGCTGATCTCGTTCGGCTCGATGACCGGCGAGCCGCTGCAGATCTCCAGCGGCGATGTGATCTTCAAGCAGGCCAGCGTGCGCGGCTTCTGGGGCAGCAAGGTCATGGCCGCCACCAAGCCCGAGGACAAGCGCCGCATGATCGGCGAACTGCTCAAGGCCGCACTCGACGGCACCCTGGCCTTGCCGGTGGAAGCAGTGTTCGATCTGGAAAATGTTGCCAAGGCCGCCGCGGCAAGCGCCGAACCGGGCCGTAGCGGCAAGATCCTGCTACGCGCGGGCTGAGACCAACGGCGCAGGTGGTCTGACGAAACCGCAGCTTGAAGCCCCTCTCCCGTCGGGAGAGGGGTTGGGGTGAGGGTACGGCCCAAGCGACCAGGTAACGCCCCCTCAGCGCACGCCCGGAGCTGCCATCACGCAAATCCGGCCTGCATCACCGACTGAGCCAGCCGGAGGTCACCGCGCTGCCGGCACCCATCGACGCAAAGCAAACCCAAGCGGCCGCACGCATCAACCTCACGCCGGCTCGTCAGGCACCAGCTCCATTTCCAGCCGCGTAATACAGTCCTTGAGATGCAGCTTGCGCTTCTTCAAGCGCTTCATCTGCAGCTCGTCGTCCACATTCGCAGGCACGCGCTGAATCTCCTCGTCCAACGCACGATGGGCGCGTCGCAACTCGGCGATCTGCTCGGTGATCTCGGCGGGTGAGAGGGTTTCCACGGCTCCGAGCATACACAAACCCGCCCCGGCCGCGTCACCCAGGGCGCTTGCCAAGCCGCCCGAGGCTGCGACAATGCCAGCGCGCCGTTGGGGAAAACGGCGGCGCGCCCGATCCCATCATTGCCGCGCGGCCCCGGCCGTCGAGACAGGAGTCTTTACGATGCGTTTGCGTTCTTCTCTGCTGGCCCTGAGCCTGCTCACCGCTTCCGGCATCGCCACTGCCGCCGACGTCGCCAAGTACGACGGCTTTCTGTGCTGCAACCTGCGCACCGACGGCAGCTGGATCAGCGACAGCAACTATGCCGAAGACGGCAAGCGCGTGCTCCCCGTCGGCACCCCGGTCAGCGTCACCGGCTTCGGCCGCAACCGCGTCAACCTCAAGATCGCTGGCGAAAAACAATCCATCGGCAACGACTACAGCCGCGACCTGGACAACACCGCCTTCGCCGCCCGCTACGTCGTCACCGCCGACCCCAAGCTCAAGCTCACCACCTTCCCGCCGAAGATTCGCCAGGCGATCAACGATGGCAAGCTCACCGGCGGCATGACCCGCGAACAGGTCCTGATGGCGGTTGGCTACCCGATCAGCAGCGAAAACCCCAACCTGGAAGCCTCGCTGTGGCGCTACTGGCGCGACAGCTTCTCCGAGTATCAGGTGCAGTTCGGGCCCAGCGGCAAGCTGGTCAAGGTCACCGCCGACCCGCAGTTGATGAATTTGATTTGGGTACAGTGAATTACCTACGTGGCCGCGCAGTGCGCGGCCACGTGAGCGGGTGATTCGTTGCCTCAGCAGGCTCTTGAAAAACCGGGGAATAGGCGATTGCAAGACTGAAATGAGGATCGCAACACCACCTAATCAGGCCGCACCCGGGCCAGGTGCCACGATTCTTCCTCGGCCAGCTGGCCCTCAAAGACCGAAGCAACCATGCAGCGAAATCCTGATCTGTATCCTAAAGACGATAATGGCGACACCCTTTGGCATATTGCGCAACAAGGGGTGGACCTTTCGAAGCCAAGGGAGATCGCATTTTCAGTGGTCTTCCCGACGAAAGAGTCGGCATTGGCGTTCTCGGTGACGCTGCTTCGCTTCGAGCAAAAGGTTCGCTGTTGCCATTACGAGGAAAACACGGCGTTTCCGATGGACGTGACCGTGTATCCGACCATGATCCCCTCGCACAAGGCGATTTCGGCGTTCGAGGAAGAGTTGGCAACGGAGGCCAAGCCGTTGGGAGGTTTGAATGACGGCTGGGAATTTTCCGTGGATGCAAAGGACGTCTGACGCACCTGGTGTGCAAGGGCGGTGCTTGTCTAGCGTCTGAGATCACCTCGATTATTCAGACCATTGCACGATCCGTCCGCGCACACGCCGTTGGCGGTATTGGGCGCTACACAAAGGTCAGAAAAGGAAGCCAATGACAAATCCATACAACTCCTCGCCAATCCACTCGTCGATGTCGCCTTTGAGCGATTCGATGGTGACAACCGCACTGGAACTTCCCGGTCATCGGATCATCCGTAACATTGGGTTGGTGCGCGGCATCACGGTGCGGTCTCGCTCGATCGTCGGCAACTTCTTCGGCAGTCTGCAGAGCTTGTTCGGTGGAAATATCACCATCTATACGGAGCTGTGCGAACAGGCCCGGTCTGAGACCTATCGGGACATGGTGCAACACGCAAGGCAGCTAGGTGCCAACGCCATCATTGCGGTTCGTTACGACGCCACCGAACTCATGGCTGGATTGACAGAAGTGTTGTGCTATGGAACTGCGGTGACGGTAGAGCCGTATCACAGTTGATGCCCTCTGCTTCGGAGTGCTGGCCACGAGTTTCTCGATATCAGCGCAGCGACTGCGGGACGCGGCGCAGCTGTGACACGTCATAGCCCATGGCGGCGATACGTTGAACGGCCTGCTGATAGTCGGCCTCGGACACCTGCGGAGTACGCGCCATATACCAGACGTAGTCGCGCTTGCTGCGTGCCACGATGGTCTGCGCGTAATCTGCATCACGCCAGGCAATCACGTACTCGGCCTTGAACGGCCAGAAGAACTGCATGCTCCACAGTGCGCCATTGCCCTCCTTTGCAACCTCGCCGATTGGATGCATGGACTTGAGCGGCGCCTCGAAACTTCCCTTGCGGAATGTAAACGTGGTCTGGATGCGGCCATCCGGTCGCAGCGCATAGCGCTCCACGGCATCGTAGGCCTTGCGCTCGGGCCGGGTAGGAATATGCGCGATGACGTACCATTCGCCCATGAAGCGTGGCACGTCAACAGTGTCTGCGCGGGGCAGTGCAGCGCGTGATTCGCTTGCGCTAGCATTCCCGTAGACCGCGAGCGTCAGTAACAACAGCATCGAACGATGTCGCATGGCAACCTCCACTAAAAGAGCACGTACATGGCCTACGTCGCTGCAATGCGCTTGGATGCAGCCCCATGCGATGCAGTTCCGGTCCGGGCGCAAGCTTGCCCCTCTGTGCCCGTGACATGACGGTACCGTGCGAGAAGTCATGGCAGCGTTTCGTCATCGTCTCGCCAGTTCTGGCGAACAGAGGCCGATCTTGTGCCTGCCTACGTACCTGTGTGATAGCGTCTCGCACCTCTATAAACACGGGTAATTGTCCATGCAGCAGTCGGTGACGCTGGCACGCTATCTGCAAACGCATTTCGTCGACAAGCCAACGTTCGCATCGCTTGCCGGCATCACGATCGATCGGCTCGATGTGCTTCTGGAAGCGGATGCCATCCCCCAACCGACGTATACGTGCGACGGACAGTCGATCCGATCGGCGGCTTTTGGAGTCACATACATCGACGAGCGCCTTGTAGGCGACTACTTCCGTCCCGAATGCAGGAAGTGGGTGGACATCGCCGACCGAGCCGGAAAGGGGGACGCGCGTGATGCCGTGCTTGCGGCATTGGGTCGGGAATTGGAGACAGGGTTGCGCGCGCACATCGAGGACACGGATGCCATCCAAAAAAAGATCCAGGGGTTTATCCCCTATTTTCTTGATGGGACCTTTGGCCTGTGCGTGGCAGATCCGTCCATCGGCATGGAGATCGCCAGGAAGGAAATGCTCCAGGAACGGCTGACATCGCTGACCGAGGCCGGCAGTAATCCCGCGCCAGAGGAGATCGGCAGGGACGCACTCTTGCAACTCATCGACGCGTACGCAGGCTCGGCAATGCCTTTCTCCCCAGCCGAGTACGCGCGCAGCAGCAGAAAGCGCCTTGTGGACGATCTGCGTCCCTTGGTGGCCATGCGCAAGGCGTGAGGCGTGCGCGATGGAGACAAGGCCTGAGTGGCTGGCTGCACAAAGCATGCAATGCAGTATCGACGCGCTACAGGACGCTCCCCGGAAGATCGCCCGTCAGCGGCAACGAGCGGGCCGTGGCTCACTTGCCTTGGCGCCAGCCAATGACTAGCGTCTGCAACTGACCGCACAGCGGCGACCATTCACCACGGCGATACCGCGTCTTCCCCATACGGATAAATCGTTGCGATCCTTCCATCCGCATCGTGTTCCAGCGGCGCCATCTTGATGCTGCGCAGATGCGTCTGCCCGCCCGACAAAACAGCATCGTGATAGAACAGATACCACTGGCCTTCGAAGACGCAGATGGAGTGGTGCGTGGTCCAGCCGACCACCGGTGCGAGCAGCACGCCCTGGTAGGTGAACGGCCCATACGGTGAATCGCTGGTGGCGTAGCAGATCAGATGCGTGTCGCCGGTGGAGTAGGACAGGTAGTAGCGGCCGGCGTGGTGGTGGACCCAGGGGCCTTCGAAGAAGCGGCGGGCATGGTCGCCGGCACGTAGTGGGGTGCCGTCTTCGTCGAGGATGACGATCTCGCGGGTGGGTTCGGCCAGTTGGGTCATGTCTTCGCGCAGGCGCGCGACGCGCGGGCCGAGTGCCGGTGCAGCGTCTGCGGGTTCCTGATGGGTCTGCGCGTAGACGTTGTCACGGTAATGCTGCAGCTGGCCGCCCCAGATGCCGCCGAAGTACAGGTAATGCGCGCCGTCGTGGTCGGCGAACACGGCCGGGTCGATCGAGTAGGTGCCGGCGATGGGCTCGGGTTCGGCAACGAACGGGCCTTCGGGGCGATCGCCTACCGCCACACCGATCTGGAAAATGCCGTCGGCGCGTTTTGCGGGGAAATATAGGTAAGTACGGCCATCGCGCTGTGCGGCATCCGGCGCCCACATCTGTCGCTGCGCCCAGGGTACGTCGCGGACGTGCAGCACTTGCCCGAGGTCTTCGACCGGCGCGTTGGGGTGCGCCATCCGGAACACGTGGTAGTCGGCCATGTCGAAATGCGAGCCATCATCGCTGAAGGCAGCGCCGGCATCGATGTCGTGCGAGGGATACAGGTACAGCGCGCCGTCGAACACGTGTGCGGAAGGATCGGCGGTGTAGAGATGGGTGACCAGCGGTGCGGAAATGGCGGTGCGCGCCAGCGCCTGCAGTGCAGCGGAGTGCAGTTCATCGGACATGCGCGTACCTGTGCATGAAGTGGAGGGGGAGGGCGTCAGTGAGTAGCGAGCGTTGCGGTCTGTCGGCGTGCGCCCAGCTCGTGTTCGATGCGGGTTTCCAGTGCCTTGTCGATCTCGTACAGCACCAGCAGTGCGGTGCCGAGCAGGAACGGGATGGAGGCGTACACGCTGATGGCCAGGCGGATGCCGTCGGTGACCGCGCCGCTCTGTTGCGGCAGTGCGGCGTCATAGCCATAGAACGCCAGGATGCCGGCGACCAATGCGCCGCCGACGCTCAGACCGATCTTCAGCCCACACAACATCGCCGAGAAGATGATGGCGGTGGCGCGGCGGTGGTTCTTCCACTCGGAGTAGTCGGCCACGTCGGCGATCATCGCCCACAGCAGCGGGATGGTGATGCCGTAGAAAAAGCCGTGCAGCACATAGGAGGCGAACACCCAGCCGATCGCCTCCGGCGGGTACACGTAGAACGCCAGCAGAAACACGGTGGAGATCAGCAGCGCGCCACCGAACACGTTGCGCTTGCCGTAGCGATCGGCCAGGCGCTTGGAAAAGCCGATACCCACGATCATCGCCAGGATGCCGCCGGCACTGAATACGCTGAACGCCGAGGTCGGCGCATCCTGTGGCCACTGCAGTGCGCTCATGCCGGCACCGGTCAACACGCTGTTGATGCCGCCGATAAAGCGGTTGAAGCCGGCGTGATCCAGAAACTGCGTCAACGCATTCGCGTCGAGGTAGTACTTGAAGTAGTAGATGTACATCCCGCCCTTCATGGCGAGATTGATGAAGACCAGGATGGTCAACGCCAGCATCACCAGCCAGGGTTTGTTGCGCACCAGATCGGTGAGGTCCTGGCGCACGCTGGTACGCTGTTCGCTGATCGGCAGCACGCGCTCGCGGGTGGTGAAAAAGGTGATCAAAAAGCACAGCGTGCCGACCGCGGCGAACAGCGCCATGGTGTTGCGAAAGCCCTGCGCCTTGTCGCCGTTGCCCAGGATCAGCACCAGCGGTAGCAGCAGCACCTGGATCACGAACTGCGCCAGGGTCACCGCCAGAAAGCGATATGCCGACAGGCTATTGCGCTGTTCCATGCTCCCCGTAAGCACGCCGCTCAATGCCGAGTACGGCAGGTTGTTGGCCACGTACACCAGCATCAGCAGCGTGTAGGTGGCGAAGGCGTACACCAGCTTGCCGTGCTCGCCGAGCGCGGGCGTATTGAACGCCGCCAGCGATAGCGCGCCAAACGGCAGTGCGGTCCACAGGATCCACGGCCGGAATTTGCCCCAGCGGGTGCGGGTGCGGTCGGCCAGGATGCCGATGATGGGGGTGAATACGAACGCGCCGAGCATGCCCACGACAAAGATCAACGTGGCCGCTGCGCTCGCCGGGATGCGGAACACGTCGGTGTAGAAGAACGCCAGAAAAGTGACCAGCGTCTGGAAGATCAGATTGGCCGCCAGGTCGCCCAGGCTGTAGCCGATCTTTTCGCGCAAGGAAAGCTGCTGTGACCGATCGTTCATGAGGTGGGGCGGTCTCGTCGAAAGCTGCGGAAAACGCCGCAGCGCGCATTGCGCCACCGGTCGCGGCCGGGAGGCGTAGCGACCGGTGACGGCAACACTCAGAAGGTACCGCGGATGCCGAGCATGACCGTGCGCCCGGGCTCGTACAGATCGTAGGTGGCGTTGGGCCAGGCGTAGGTGGTGCGCAGGGGTTCGTCGGTGATGTTGGTGACGTTGAGGGTGATCTGCGGCTTGGAGGGCAGCGATTCCAAGGTGTAGCTGGCCGACAGATCCAGCTGCCCGCGCGCATCGGCATTGAGGCGCGCGTAAGGGATGCCGTTCTGATTGGCGCCGGAGATCACCATGTCGTCGTTCCAGGTGTAGGACAGGCGCACCGATGCAGCGTTCTTTTCCCAGTACACGGTGCCGTTCCATAAATTTGGTGCGACGCCGACGGCCACCGCCGGCACGCCTTCGCCTTCGGACGACTGATTGACATGCGTGTAGTTGACGCTGAAGCCCATGCCGTCGATCAGCTTGTCCAGCGGCTGCACCCAGATCGCTTCGGTGCCGCGGATGTTGAGCACGCCATCGGCGTTGACCTGGGTCTGCACGTCCACGGTGGCCGCATTCGGGCCGCCGCGCTGGTCCAGGCCGGCTTGCTGGATCGGCAGCAGGCTCTCGTACGGCACGCCCAGGTCGTTGAACGGAATGCGCCGCACGCCGTTGACGGTGAAGCCGCTGATGCGCTTGTTGAACAACGTCAGGCCCACATAGCCTTCGCCGCCGGTATACCACTCGCCGCCGAAGTCGACGTTGGTGGATAGATACGGGGCCAGGTTGGGATTGCCCTGGGTTGCGGTCTGCGCGGAGGGATCGCTGAAGTTGGTGTTGGGCAGCATCGCGCTGGGGTCCGGGCGGGTGAGCGTGCGCGAGCTGGACAGGCGCAGCACCACGTTGTCGGCCACATCCCAGGCGGCGTTGAACGAGGGCAGGGTTTCCTTGTAGTCCGAATCCAGCACCTGGATGCGGCGGATGCCATTGATGGTGACCGGGCCGGTGATGGTCTGGTCGGTGGTCACGTAACGCACGCCGGCATTGAAGCGCAGCGTGCGGTTCCACACTTCGGTTTCGGCGTTGGTTTCGATATAGAAACCCCAGTTCTTTTCGCGGATGCCGCCGGCCGAGGCGCCGGTGTTGGCGGAGTTGGTTTCCGGTGCGGAATCGCGTAGCGCGTAGTAATTGGTGTCGCCGAGGAAGCGGTTGAAATCGGCGGTGATGAAGCCGTCCGGGCCGGGCCGCAAATAGCCGGCCAGGGCCGCATTGGGCACCGCCGAGCCAGGGCCGCCGTTGCACACATTGCCGCCACCGCCGCGACAGACCACCTGCTCCCAGGCGATGCTGTTGTCGAAGCCGCGGATGGAGCGCTCGGCCTGGTCGTAGGCGGCGCCGATCTTGATGTTGCGCTTGTCTTCGCCGAACTGCAGATCGGCGCGGCCACCACGGGTTTCGGTCACGCGTTTTTCGTTCTGGATATTGACCCGGCCACCATTCCAGCCCCAGCCCAGGTTGGGGTCGTTGAGATCCAGCGGGCTGGTGATCGAGGGGCGGTCGCCGCCTTCATTGCGGTAGTCGACCGTGGTGAACGGCGAGGTGACCAGGATGCTGGGCGACTCACGATCCAGCCAGCTGCGCGTGGCATTGGCCTGCACGTTGAGCTTGACGTCCTGGTTCTCGCCGAAC
Organism: Xanthomonas sp. Leaf131; assembly: GCF_001423495.1. Classification (GTDB taxonomy): domain Bacteria; phylum Pseudomonadota; class Gammaproteobacteria; order Xanthomonadales; family Xanthomonadaceae; genus Xanthomonas. Next base: position 38,120 of record NZ_LMOG01000005.1, read on the forward strand.
AACAGCTCGGCACCCGGATTGACACTCCAGAACTTGACCTCTTCGCGATACGGGCGCGCTTCCAGAAAGTACTGCGCATTGGCAAACGTGGCGCTGGTGACCACGTTGTTCTGGTCCAGCTGCATGCCGAGCGGGATCATGTTGCCGTTGCGGCCGATCAGATTCATGCTGATCCGCTCGGTGGTGCGCTTGGCCTCGGAATACAGCGTGTCCAGATAGAAATGCATGTTGTCGGAAGGGCGCCACTCCAGCGACATCACCGAGGCATCGCGGTCGCGATCGCCATTCATGTAGACGCTGCGGCCCAGCCGCGGAATCAGCGCGTCGCTGATCTGGTCGATGCTCAGGCCCGGGTTGCGTGCGAGCAACCACGCCGCGTCGATGGTTTCGCCGGTGGTGAGGCCGCTGCCGGCGGTGGCTGGCACCCGATCGGGAATGCGCCAGTTGCCGCCGCCATTGACGTTGCAGGCGGCCGGTTGATTGGTGGCCGGCGTGCCCGCAGGCGGGGTGAGACCGCATTGGGTGTAGGTAAGGCCAGGGTTGGTCCAGCCCACGCTCTCGAAGCCGCGCACGCCCAGTTTGCCGCGCACCGAGGCCACGCCCAGCAATGCGCCGAAGGTGCCTTCCTCGTTGGTCCAGCTACCCATGAAGGCGCCGCGCGGGGTGGTCTTTTCGCTGGTGCTGTTCCAGTCGGCCTGCGCCTGATAGGTGAAGTGCACGCCGGGGCGATCGAACGGGCGCGCGCTGCGCATGTCCACCACACCCGACACGCCACCTTCGAGCATGCTCGCGGTGGGCGTCTTGCTCACGGTGAGCTGGGTGAAGAACTCGGTGGGGAACAGGTTCAGATCGACTTCGCGGTTCTGGTTCTGCGCATTCAAGCCGATCGAGGCGGTGGCGATGCTGGCGCCGTTGAGCGTGGTCTTGGTGAAGCTGGTGCCCAGGCCGCGGATGGCGATGTTGAGGCCTTCGCCATTGACGTCGCGCGAGAGCTGCACGCCGGGGATGCGGTTGAGCGACTCGGCGATATTCATGTCCGGGAACTTGCCGATGTCCTCGGCAAACACGGTGTCGGCAAAGCCCACCGAATCGCGTTTGGCATCGGTGGAAAACTGGATGCTGCGGCGGTAGCCGGAGACGGTGACCGTATCCAGCTGGGTCACCGCATCGCCGCTGGCGGCGGTGGCCGGCGGGGTTTGCGCGGTAGTGGCGCTGGCGGCATCAGTGGATTGCGCCCAGGCGGCGGTGCTTGCCATGCCCAGCAGGATGGAGCCCATCGCGCAGGACAACGCGGTTCGTGCGTAGCTGTTCTTCACCGTAATCCCTTCCCTAACAGGTGAGCAGATGTCCCACGCATCGCCCCTGCGCAGGGAGTGCCGCTGCCGATGCGCGGCGCGGCGATGGTGCGATGGGGGAGACGGGCGATCAGTGGTGGCGGATGTTAGCGCTACCAAATTCAGAACATCACGCTGCAGGGCAGCATAGATGCTGGGGCATAGCGGCGAATCTGGCGTTAGCGCTTATCGAGACGATCTTGAACATCGGCGCCCAACTGGCGTGCTGCACTGCGCGATGGATTTTGCCGGACAGCATGGTAATGGTAGCGCTATCACCCGTGGCGCAAGGCCACCTTTGTGCAGGTGCAGTGGTCGATGAAGCGAACCGACAAACGCAGCAACGATGTGCCGAGCTGCCCCCGACATGCAGCAGCACGTTACAGCCCTCGCTACGCGATTGCGCAGTGCGTACTGCCTGTAGCGCTGTTGCGGCAGTCGGGCACGTGAGCGAACTGCCGCCCACCGCTGCATCAGCCGGCACGCCGACGCGCCTGGGTCGCGTGCGCTGGCGCGTGTGTGCATTGCTGCTTGCGGCCACCACCATCAACTATGTCGACCGCCAGGTACTCGGCGTGCTGGCGCCGTTTCTGCAGACGCAGATCGGCTGGAACGAAATCCAGTACGGCTACATCGTCACTGCATTCCAGGCCGCCTATGCGCTGGGCTTGTTGTGCAGCGGTGCGGTGATCGACCGCTTCGGCACCCGCATCGGCTATGCCTTGGCGATCGGTATCTGGAGCCTGGCGGCGATGGGGCATGCGCTGGCCACCAGCGTGGTGGGCTTTGCGATTGCGCGCTTTTTTTTGGGGCTGGGCGAATCCGGTAACTTCCCTGCCGCGCTCAAGACGGTGGCGGAGTGGTTCCCGCGTCGCGAGCGTGCACTGGCCACCGGCATCTTCAATTCCGGCTCCAATATCGGCGCCATTGTCGCGCCGTTGCTGGTGCCGCTGATCGCCACCGCCTGGGGCTGGCAGGCGGCATTCCTGTTCACCGGCGTGCTCAGCGCAACGTGGCTGGTGGTGTGGTGGCTCAGCTATCACCCGCCCGAGCAGCAACCCGGCTTGTCGGCGGCAGAGTTGGCGCATATTCGCAGCGATGCGCACGAGCCGGTGCAGCGGCGGCTGTCGTGGTTGCAGGTGTTGCGGCATCGGCAGGCCTGGGCCTTCGTGCTGGGCAAGTTCATCACCGACCCGATCTGGTGGTTCTTCCTGTTCTGGCTGCCCAAGTTTCTGCATGCCGAATACGGCTTGAGTCTGTTGCAACTGGGCGCGCCGTTGATCGTGATCTTTGTGCTGGCCGATATCGGCAGCATTGCTGGTGGCTGGGTCGCCGGGCGTTTCATCGCGCGCGGGTGGAGCGTCAATCGTGCGCGCAAGACCGCGATGTTGATCTGCGCGATCTCGGTGGTGCCGATCGTGTTCGCCGCACGTGCAGACAATCTATGGGTCGCGGTCGGCCTGATCGGTTTGGCCACCGCCGCGCATCAAGGTTGGTCGGCCAATCTGTTTACGCTGCCGTCGGATATGTTTCCGCGCCATGCGGTCGCCACCGTGGTCGGCATCGGTGGCTTTGCCGGCGCAGTCGGTGGCATGGTGATCGCCACCTTCATCGGGTTTCTGCTGCAGGCCACCGGCAGCTACGTGCCGGTGTTCCTGATGGCGGGCTCGGCGTATCTGCTGGCGCTGGCGGTGGTGCACACGCTGGTGCCACGCCTGGAACCGGCACACTTGCCGGCAGACCCTACACCGGCGGCTAACGCATCTTCCTGAGGTGAGCATCATGCAGATACGCAGACTGACAGTTGGGCTGTTGTTTGCAGCGAGCATCGCTACGGCGGCGCACGCCGCACCGTTGGCGTCCGGTGCATCCAAATTCCTGGGCAGCGCCTACAGCCCGCAACAAGCGGCAGGATTCACCCAGTACTGGAACAAGCTCACACCCGAAAACAGCGGCAAGTGGGGCAGTGTGGAAGCGGTGCGCGACCAGATGGACTGGAGCGGGCTGGATACTGCCTACAAGCTCGCCAAAACCAACGGCATGCCGTTTCAGATGCATGTGCTGGTGTGGGGCAATCAGCAGCCGGAGTGGATCAAGACCTTGCCGCCGGCCGAGCAACGCCGCGAGATCGAGCAGTGGTTTGCCGCAGTGGCGCGGCGTTATCCGGATATCGATCTGCTGGAAGTGGTCAACGAACCACTCAACGACCCGCCCAGCAGAAACGACACCGGCGGCGGCAATTACCTGCAGGCGCTGGGTGGCAACGGCGCCAGCGGTTGGGAGTGGGTGCTGCAATCGTTTCGGCTCGCCCGCCAGCACTTTCCGCGTGCGCGGCTGATGATCAACGACTACAGCATCACCAACAACCCGCAGGCCACGCAGAAGTATCTGCAGATCGTGCAGCTGCTGCAGCGCGAGCAGCTGGTCGATGCCATCGGCATCCAGGAGCACGCCTTCGAAACCACCCCGAATGTGGCGATGTCGGTGCATCGCGCCAATCTCGATGCGTTGGCTGCAACCGGCTTGCCGATCTACATCACCGAGTTCGATCTGGACGGGCCAAGCGATGCGCAGCAACTGGCCGACTACCAACGCGTGTTCCCGGTGTTCTGGGAGCACCCCGGCGTGCGCGGCATCACGCTGTGGGGCTTTCGCCCCGGCCTGTGGCGCGACAAGGAAGCGGCCTATCTGATTCGCGCCGATGGCAGCGAGCGGCCGGCATTGACCTGGCTGCGTAACTACGTGGCCGCGCACCGCAATGCTATGCCGTGAGCGCTGCACCACTCATCTTCGACTTGTTTGTTGACTGACTTATGCCCACACCCACACCCACACCCACACCACTGACCCTGCACGCCGACCGCCTGTTGCCCGCCGACCCCGGCACGCGTGCAATCGCGCGCCGCCTGTACGCGCAGATCGCGGCGTTGCCGATCATCAGCCCGCACGGCCACACCGACCCGGCCTGGTTCGCCACCGATGCGCCCTTTGCCAATGCCGCCGAGTTGCTGCTGGTGCCCGACCACTATGTGTTCCGCATGCTCTACAGCCAGGGCATCGCGCTGGATGCATTGGGCATTCCGCGCGCGGACGGTGCGCGTGCGACGGCGGATCCACGCGCAGCGTGGCGCGTGTTCGCCGAGCACTACACGCTGTTGCGCGGTACGCCTTCTGCGTTGTGGCTCAATCACGTGTTTCATGACGTGTTCGATCTGCGTCTCCGGCTGGATGCCGGCACTGCGGATCATTACTACGACCACATCACCGCGGCCTTGCAGACGCCGGCGTTTCGCCCGCGTGCCTTGTTCGAGCGCTTCAACATCGAGGTGATTGCCACCACCGAATCGCCGTTGGACACGCTGCAACATCACGCCAGCATTCGCGACAGCGGCTGGAAGGGACGTGTGCTCACCGCGTATCGCCCGGACCCGGTGGTCGACCCCGAGCACGAGCAGTTTGCCGGCGCGCTGCAGCAGTTCGGCACGCTCACCGGCGAGGATGTGCTGACCTGGCATGGCTATCTGCGTGCGCATCGGCAGCGCCGCGCGTTCTTTGCCGCACATGGCGCCACCTCGACCGACCACGGCCACCCCAGTGCCGCCACCGCCGATCTGTCGCCGGCCGAAGCACAACGCCTGTTCGACACCGTGGTGCGTGGTGCAGCCACGCCCGCGCAGGCCGAACTGTTCCGCGCGCAGGTGCTGACCGAGATGGCGGCGATGAGTCTGGACGATGGCCTGGTGATGCAATTGCATCCGGGCTGCTTTCGCAATCACAACCGGCAGCTGTTCCAGACATTCGGACGCGACAAGGGTGCGGATATTCCAATGCGCACCGACTATGTGCATGCGCTCAAACCGCTACTGGATCGCTTCGGCAACGACCCGCGTCTGCGCCTGATCGTGTTCACGCTGGACGAGACCAGCTACAGCCGCGAACTTGCGCCACTGGCTGGGCATTACCCCTCGCTGCTGCTTGGGCCGGCGTGGTGGTTCCATGACGCACCGGAGGGCATGTGGCGCTTCCGCGAACAAACGCTGGCTAGCGCCGGCTTCTACAACACCGTGGGCTTCAACGACGACACCCGCGCGTTCCTGTCGATTCCTGCACGGCACGATGTGGCGCGACGCGTGGACAGCGCGTTTCTCGCCAAACTCGTTGCCGAGCATCGGCTGGACGAGGACGAAGCGGCTGAGGTTGCGATCGATCTGGCGTATCGCTTGCCAAAGCAGGCCTACAAGTTGTGAGGGTGAGTGGCGCGCAGTGTGGCGATGCCTTCCCACGTGCGTGTGGAGTCTTTACACCGAGCGCATGCGTCTGGTCGGATGGAGTAGCGACATGACGCGCGTAGAGATGTGGTGCGCGCTGATGCGTCGTGTTGCCGAACGCAGCGTGCGTCTTGCACAGGTCGTGTTCGTCTGTCTCTGTGCCACGCTTCCTGTGTTGCCCGCACTGGCGGCACCACCGGCGCCAACCGAGATCCCACGCGAGCGTGTCTCGCTCAACGCGCAATGGCGCTTCCACCGCGGCGATCCCCCTGGCAATCGCGAAACCCTCGACTACGATGTGCGTCCGCAAGTGGTGCGTAGCGAAGACGGCAAGGTGGCCGATGCGCAACCGGAGCAGGCGCAGCACATCGATGCCGCCGCAACACGCGTGCTCAAGCCGTGGATCCTGCCTACTGCCAATGGCTTGATTGCAGATCCCGCAAAGCAGTACGAACGCCCGCCCGGCAATCCCGGCGGCACCGTCGCCTTCGTGCAGCCGCAGTTCGACGACAGCGGTTGGCAGCGCGTGGATCTGCCGCATGATTGGGCCATCGCAGGCCCATTCCTGGCCGATGGCCCTTACGGTGGCATGGGGCGCTTGCCGAGCTGGGGCGTTGGTTGGTATCGCAAGCGCCTGGACATTCCGGCCAGCGATCGCGGGCGCTCGCTGTTTCTCGATCTCGACGGCGCGATGGCGTATGCCACGGTCTGGCTCAACGGCAAGCTGGTCGGCGGTTGGCCGTATGGCTACAGCTCCTGGCGCGTGGATCTGAGCCCGTATGTAGTGCCCGGTGGACGCAATCGATTAGCGATTCGTCTGGATAACCCGCCGGATTCGGCGCGCTGGTATCCGGGCGGCGGGCTGTATCGCAATGTGTGGTTGACCAAAGCTGCTCCGCTGCATATCGCGCAATGGGGTACGCAGCTGACCACGCCGCAGGTGTCGGCTGACACTGCGCAGGTGCAGCTGGCAATCACGCTGGACAACGCCACGCGCAGTGCGATGCAAGCACAGGTCAGTACCGCGATCTATGTGCTCGACGATGCACACGGCAGCCTGCGCGGCGAGCCGGTTGCGCACATTGCACCCATGCAGGTTGCGGTTCCTGCAGGTGGTAGCGCACGTGTGCAAGGCAATACGCAGATCGACCACCCACGTCTCTGGGGCCCGCCACCAACACAGCGACCGCATCGCTATGTTGCGGTGACCGAGGTCAGCCAGGCCGGGCGCGTGGTGGATCGCTATGAAACACCGTTCGGCATCCGCAGCATCGTGTTCGATGCCGACAAGGGGCTGCTGGTCAACGGCGAACATGTGCCGATTCGCGGCGTGAACAATCATCACGATCTCGGTGCGCTGGGTGCGGCATTCAATCTGCGCGCCGCCGAGCGGCAACTGCAGTTGCTGCAGCAGATGGGCGCCAACGCCATCCGCATGAGCCACAACCCGCCCGCACCCGAGCTGTTGGAGTTGACCGACCGCATGGGCCTGCTGGTGGTGGATGAAGTGTTCGACAGCTGGGAGATGAAGAAGACCCCGCTGGATTTCCACCTGGTATTCCCGCAGTGGCACGAACCGGACTTGCGCGCGATGCTGCGGCGCGACCGCAATCATCCCTCGGTGATCCTGTGGAGCGTGGGCAACGAGGTCGGCGAGCAATACACCGGCGAGCAGGGCGCCGCGATCGCACGCACGCTGCACGCCATCGTGCATGACGAAGACCCATCGCGCCCCGCCACGGTGGCGATGAACTACGCCTCGCCCGAGATGCCGTTGCCCGCTGCGCTGGATGTCATCAGCCTCAACTATCAGGGCGAAGGCATTCGCGACATGCCGGAGTTCGAGGGCACCGAGCGCATCCGCAAACAGCCGCAGTATCCGGCGTTTCATAGCAAGTTTCCGCACAAAGCGATTCTCAGCAGCGAGACCGCCTCGGCATTGAGCAGCCGCGGCGTGTATCTGTTTCCGGTGACGCCGGATACCAGCGCACCGGTGCGCGATGGACGCGGCGGAGACTCGGTTGCGCATCAGGTCAGCGCCTACGAATTGCATGCAGTGGACTTCGGCTCCAGCGCCGACAAGGTGTTCGCTGCACAGGACCAGCATCCATATGTGGCCGGCGACTTCGTCTGGACCGGCTTCGATTACCTGGGCGAGCCCACGCCGTACTACAGCTCGCGCAGTTCCTACTCCGGCATCTTCGATCTGGCCGGTTTTCCCAAGGACCGCTACTGGCTGTATCAATCGCGCTGGCGCCCTGACCTGCCGATGGCGCATCTGCTGCCGCACTGGACCTGGCCCGGTCGCGAGGGGCAGCTCACGCCGGTGCATGTGTTCACCTCGGGCGATGAGGCCGAGTTGTTCGTCAACGGCGTGTCGCAGGGGCGCAAGCGCAAGGCGCCGCTGCAGTACCGGCTGCGCTGGGACGAGGTGGTCTACCACCCCGGCGAGTTGCGCGTGCAGGCGTACAAGGATGGCAAGCCCTGGGCCAGCGACCGTGTGCAGACCGCCGGCACCGCCGCGCGCATGCAGGTGATGCCCGACCGCAGCAGCATCCGTGGCGACGGGCAGGATCTGAGTTTCGTCACTGTGCGGCTGCTGGATCGCGATGGACGTCCTGCACCAACCGCCGGCGACCGCCTGCGTTTCCGCATCGAAGGCCCGGGCGAGCTAGTCGCCACCGACAACGGCGATCCAACCAATCTGGAATCGTTCGTCTCGCCGCAACGCAACGCCTTCAACGGGCTATGTCTGGCCGTCGTGCGCGCCAAGGCCGGCGCACGTGGCACGATCACGCTGTATGTCGAATCGGACAGCCTGGATGCCGCGCAGGCGCAGATCGTGGCGCAGTGATGGGAGTGCGCATGACCTGTCGAAAGTCGCGTGGTCCTGCATCCAGCTAGCGCCGACGTGACCTGATGGCTGCGGCTGGCGCTTGGTATGCGTGGATCAAGCACCAGGTGTGCGGTTGCCGACCGCCAGGCAGCGGTGGAGACAACACCTCCTTAAATAGGGCGCGCGCGCTGGTGCGGCCAAATTAGTCGGCCATGCCGTGGCAATCTTTCCATGAAAGCTAACTCCGTCACGCGGCTCGCGTGATGGATATCGGCTTAATCAAGCGTGCGTCGCATGGCGCCGTCGAGGCACATAGTTCGCTACCGCCCATGGCAATGGCAATGGCAATGGTGGAGGCATCGCCTGCGCGCATCGGCGGTCGGATTGAGAAATGCCGTAACGCAGCATCAACGCCGGGCGGATGCGCGTCTAACACAAGAACGTGACAGAGCCCAAAGTTGGCGTGTTTGCCGCATTGTTGACTTCGCTTTCTCGGACATCACTTCTTGTCGGCGCATGGCCGGCCTGGCCGTGCGAGGAAGATCGTTTATTCCACCTTCATAAGGAATCGTAATGAAGAAGTTCGGATCAACGTCAGTGCTTGTTGCCTGCATCATCGGAAGTGTGGCCAGTGCAGGGGCCGCGACGCAGAGCGCGGCCATCAACGCCGCCGGCCGCGCCGAGGCCATGTCGTCCTGGGAAGCGACGATCCATCAGCAAGCGCCATCGATGGAGGGTTGCTTCCGCTCGGCGTTCCCGAACAATGGCTGGCAGGCGACACGTTGCGCGGCGCCACCCAAGCTCGTGTCGGTACCGCCAGCCGTCACCAATGGCAACGGCCGCACCGCCACCGCGCGCAGCGGTGGTGCCTTCACGGTCGGTAACGGCACCGACTACGCTGCACGCACCGGCAGGTCCACGCGCTCTGCCGTGGGCTCGTTCCCGAGCGTGAGCGGCGTGACCACCGGCGTGGCCGATTATTCGTTGCAGATCAATACCGACACCGCCAGTAATCCCACCACCTGCTCGCAGTTCGGTTACTCCACGTGCCAGACCTGGGAGCAGTTCATCTACTCCACCGATGGTGACGGCGACGCCAGCAATGGTCGCACTCCGATTGCCTTCATCCAGGACTGGTTCTTTGCCGGTAGCACCTCGCAGTACAACTCGGTCGGCTGCCCATCCGGCTGGAACGCCTATCCCGACCAGAACGCCTGCTATCGCAACAGCGACGCAGTGGACGCACCGCTGGTGGCGGTGAAGAACATCGGTAGCATCAAGCTGACCGGCTCGGCGACCGCTGGTGGCGTGGACACCGTCTCGTTCTCGGTCAACGGCCAGGCCTATAGCGTGAACCAGCCCGCCTCGACGTTGAACATCAACAAGATCTGGCGGCAGTCCGAGTTCAATATCTTCGGCAATGGCAGCGTCAATCCGGTGGTGTCGTTCAATCGCGGCTCGAGCGTTACCGTGAACGTGGCCGTCAACGACGGCACGACCAATGCCCCGACGTGTCTGGGCAATGCCGGCACCACGTTCGAGCAGAACAACCTGACCCTCGGCAGTTGCACCGCCTCCGGTGGTTCGTCGCCGCGCATCAGCTTCACCCAAAGCAACTAAGGCGTGCTCAACGCCCGGGGGAGGCCTTGGCCTTCCCGGGCGTTTGTCGTTGTAGGACTTGCCAGTGGCCGCGTGGATCCCGGTATGCTGCATCACCGCCGTAGTTGCCGCAGGCGGAATGTGCCATGGCCTTGCGTCCCCTGCGACGCGCGCTGCACTCCAGTGTCGTCCCTGCGTCCCGGTCAGTTGCCCGTCCCTTCCTCATCGAGCTGCCGCCATGTCCGCACGTCACCGGTTTTGCTTCTTGTTGCTGGCCGGCATGGTGGGTGGCAGTACGATCGCCAGCGCTGCGCCGTCGGCGGTCGCCACCTCTCCCTGTCCGGGACAGACGCTCAAGCAGGTCTATGCCGATGCCTTCCTGATCGGCACGGCCGTCAACGCCGAGATCGTGTCAGGCCACGATGCCGCGTCGGCGGTCTTGGTCGCCTGCCACTTCAATGCGCTCACGCCCGAGAACGTGATGAAGGCCGAAGTGGTGTCGCCGCGTCGCGGCGTCAACGATTTTGCCGCCGCCGATGCCTTCGTCGATGACGCGCGTGCGCAGCACATGTTCGTGATCGGCCACACCCTGGTCTGGCATAACCAGACGCCGGACTGGTTCTTCACCACCGCTGATGGCCGGGCCAATACGCCGGCACAGCAACTGGAGCGCATGCGCGAGCATATCGCGCTGGTGGCGGGTCGCTACGCCGGCAAAGTGCAGGCCTGGGACGTGGTCAACGAGATCATCGACGAAGACGGCAGTTATCGCGCTACCAACTGGGTGCAGCGCGTCGGCGATGGCGACACCGTGGTGCGCAATGCCTTTACCTTCGCGCAGCGTTATGCGCCCGATGCACAGCTGTATTACAACGATTTCAATGCCTGGCGGCCGGCCAAGCGCGAGGGCATCGTGCGCATGGTCAAGATGTTGCAGCAATCCGGCATCCGCATCGATGGCGTCGGCATGCAAGGACACTGGGGGCTCGACTATCCCAGCCTGCGCGATATCGAAGATGCCATCGACGCCTACGCCGCGCTCGGCATCAAGGTGATGATCACCGAGCTGGATGTCGATGTGTTGCCGCTCACCAAGGAAGGCCAGGTCATCGGGACCGGGCTTGCGCACAAGCAGTTCCAGCTGCCGGAATTCAAGCGCTTTCTCGACCCCTATCGCGATGGCTTGCCGCCTGAGGTGCAGGCGCAACTGCGCGATCGCTATGCCGAACTGTTCGCGCTGTTCTGGCGCAAGCGCGACAAGCTTGCCCGCGTCAGCGTCTGGGGCGTCAACGACGGCATGTCGTGGAAGAACGATTACCCGGTACCCGGCCGCACCAACTACCCGCTGCTGTTCGATCGCAAGCACCAGCCCAAACCTGCACTGGATGCGGTGTTGGCGGTGCCGGCGGACTCAAGCGCGCGATAGGCAAGGTGTTAGCGCTCTAGATAACCTGCACAGCCATGATGGCATCATGGCCCGACTTCGATACCGGACTTTCCGATGCGCTTGCCGCCCTATCTGTTGTTGGCCGTTCCATTGCTGGCGGTCCTTGCTGCCTGCACCAAGAAGGATGCGCCGCCGCCGCGCTTCCCTGTGATCGGGCAGCTGAAGACCTTCGATCGCAGCTTCAGCGATGTGATCGCAAGCGATGCGCGTATCGAAAAGCTCACCGAAGGCTTCACCTGGTCCGAGGGCCCCGCATGGGTGCGCAACGGCGGCTATCTGTTGTTCACCGATGTGCCGGAAAACAAGCTCTATCGTTGGTCCGAAGATGTCGGCTTGTCGGTTTTTCTATCGCCTTCCGGTTACAGCGGCCCGGAGCAGACCACGCTGCGCGAGGCGGGCGCCAACGGCCTGTACGCCGAACCGGGCGGCACTGTGTTGTTGGCCGATTCCGGCACGCGCATTGTCGCCAGGCTCGACCCGGCCACGCGCAAGAAGACACCGCTCGCCACCCAGTTCGAAGGCCACCGCTTCAACAGTCCCAACGATCTGGTCCGCCGCAGCGACGGCGTGGTGTTCTTCACCGACCCGCCGTACGGTCTCAAAGGCATGAACGATTCGCCGGTCAAGGAACTGCGCTTCAACGGCGTCTATCGCCTGGACACCGACGGCAGCGTGCATCTGCTCGATGACAGCCTCAGCCTGCCCAACGGCATTGCGCTCTCGCCCGACGAGCGCACCTTGTATGTGGCCAACTCCGATCCGCAGCGTCCGATCTGGATGGCCTACGCGCTCGACGCACAGGGTGCGGTGACCGGCAAGCGCGTGTTCGCCGACGCCTCCGATCTGGTTGCAAAGGATGCTCCCGGCCTGCCCGACGGCATGGCGGTTTCCGCCGACGGCCACCTGTTCGCCACCGGCCCCGGCGGCGTCATCGTCTTCGCCCCCGACGGCCGCCGACTGGGCCGCATCGAAACCGGCGAACCGATCTCCAACTGCGCCTTCGGCAACGATGGCCACACGCTCTACATGACCTCGCACGCGATGCTGACGCGCGTGCGGGTGAAGGTGCTGGGCTTGCAGTTTGCCCAGTAGCCTGCCGGGCGGCCAAACAGCTCTGCCACGGAGCGTTTGCGCCGGCAGGGCCTCTCCTGGGCGTGATGCCCACTGCGAGATTCGTTCTGTAACGGAGTGACCTTGAATTCTTCGGTCTAGAACCCTAGACTCGCAACTCAAGTGGACTGGGGGTTCCCGGTCGGCGTCATAGCCTCGGTGAGATCACCGGGGCTTTTCGCTTTCTGGCGGTGGGAAAATCTTCAGGCCCCAGCCTTCGTAATTCACGCCCAGCTTGCGCCTGCCGTCCTTGCAGAAGAATTTGCGCTGCAGCACGTCGAATGCTCGGTTAGCGTGATCCGGACGAAGGACCGATAGGCCAATGGGTCGTGCAACCAGGTCGGCTAATTGCAGGCCAGAAGAGTTGGCTTTCTTGTCGGCAAACACAAGGGTGAAAGGAAGTGGCCGGCTCCAGCGGTTCGCATCATCGCAGATGCGCCTGAATGCAAGCTCCAGATCACGATCTTCCTTCTTGCCGCGACATTCGACCACCACGTGCGTTGGAACGGCGTCCTGCTTCTTTTCCTGCATCAGTTCAAAAAGCGTTTCCAGGCAAAATGCCAGCGCCAAGTGATAAGGATTGTTCCCCATCTGGGCACGTTCCTTGAGTCGCGTCTTGTCGATGACGCAGCTGATCAAGATGAAATTGTTTGCCTCGATGATGCTGGTCAGTTCATACAGGAAGAGCGTTTTTTCCGACCGATCAATGAAGCGGAAGTGTCCTTTTTCCTTGCGGATTTCATGCTCGTGAAGAATCACGACGTCATGTCCGAAATGCCGGAACTTGAACGACTCGATGGCAGGAACCACGTGTTGCGCATAGTGCCCTTTGTGGAAAACACAAAAAGCCAGAACAAACACCGGATAGTTGGGGTCCACTGTCTCCAGACCATGGTCGCCACTCTCATCGACGTAAACGATGTAGTGACTCTAGTGCGCGTTTTGAGTGGCCAACGATGGAGGCGTCGCTCCTCCGCCTTTGCGTGCGCAAGAGGGAGCAAAAATTGCCCGTCTACGCCGGACACCACCGGACGTGTCTTGTCTGATCCGCGTTTTGGCATCACCACTCCCTGGTCTTATGCATTGAACAGCGAGTATGCAGATTAGATGCTCATCTCCGGGCACACAATGTTCAAACCGCTCGCTGGCCGTCTGCCACGGCACAAGCGTTCCAGAGACTAGGGTTGGCGGCGGCCATCCAGCACCAACGCGTCATCCAGCTCCGGCCCACCACCCCGATTGGCGCTCCCTGCAACCAGATAGAGATCGCCGTCGATCGTTGCAGCCTGTGTGCCATGACGCCCTTGCGGCAACGCAGCCAGTGTTTTCCAGGTGGCGGTGGCCGGGTCGTAAGCCTCGACCTCCTCGTGCGCCTTGACCTGACGCGTGCTCTCGCCGCCCATTACCAGCAGCTGGCCATCGCGTGCGATGGCGGCGGTACCTGCGCGTGGGGTCGGTAACGCAGCCGGGGCGACAGTCCAGGTGCCGCGTTCGATGTCGTAGATATCGACCTCGCTGATTGTCTGTGCCAGGGTGTTGCCACTTTCATGCGCCGAGCGTCGTCCACCGGCCGCATACACCTTGCCATCGATCACCACCGCGTGGAAATGGTCGCGCGCACGTGGAGCATCGGCCAGTTGCGTCCACTGCTGCGTTTTCGTATCGAACGCATCCAGCCATGGCACATAGCCACTCATGTGGCCGCGTGTGTTGCCGCCGACCAGGTACAGCACGCCGTTATGCTCCACCGTTCCGGCAGCACCGCGGCGGCGATCCTTGGGGATCTCCGCGCCCACCTGCCAGCGATCGGTGGCAGGGTCGTAGATCAGCAGGTGGGTCAGCGCGGCTTCTTCCGGATAGTTGCCGGTCAGGCCGCCGACGAAGTAGAGTTTTCCGGACGACACCACCGCCTGTGCGTGGCTCACTGCCAGCGGCGGCGTAGCACCTTTGGACCAGCGACGCGTGTTGGTATCGAAGATGTCCAAGGGCCGATCATCGCGCCCACCGATCAGGTACAGACGGTCGCCGATGGCAACCAGGCTGTTCTCGTGGCGCGCATGCGGTTTGCCTTCGCCAGAGACGCTCTTCCACTGCGCAGCAGCTTGCGCCGCCGGCACTGCAGGCGCATGCACTGCAGTCTGGGCAAGCGCCGGCACGCATGCGGATGCAAGCAACAAAACAGCCACACGGAATGGGTTCGCTGACGGTGCCATGGGAGATCGCTCTCTGAGTGCGAAGTGCAGTGAGTGTAGCGGTATCGCGATGAGGCAGCCTGCGAAGCCGTGCCGGACTTCTCAAGCAAAAAATGCTGTGCGCACGCCATGGCGGGCTCAACAAATACGCGTGCCTGATCGCTCGGCGATGGCATCGGCACGCAGAGCACGGGGTGCGCTTGAAGCAACCCACATGTCTCGCTGAAAAGGAGCGTGCTGGTGCCTTCGAAACATCAATGCAGCCAGCCGGCACGCAGCGACTGCGTTCACTGCAACACCATCGATAACAGCCACGTGCACAGGCACACATAGGCGAGCAAGCCCAGGCTCGCCGCCAACGTCGTGCGCATGATCGCCGACTCCTGACCGACCAGCTTCACCGCCGCTGCAGCAATGGCGATCGACTGCGGTGAGACCAGTTTGGCCATTACGCCACCGGCGGTATTGGCGGCCACCAGCAAGGGTGCAGACACGCCGATCTGTGCCGCCGTCACCGCCTGCAGATGGGCAAACAAGGTGTTGCTGTTGACCACCGAGCCGGTGATGAACACGCCCATCCAGCCGATCACCGGCGACAACAGCGGGAAGACGCCACCGGCCTGCGCCAGCGCCAGCCCGATGCTGGACGAGGCACCGGAATAATTGGTGACGTAAGCCACCGCCATCACAAGCGAAACGGTGGCCAACGGCTTCCACATCTCGCGCGCGGACTGCGCCAGCTCGCCCGCCGCCGAGCGCAGGTTCAAGCGCGGCGAGAGCAGCACAGTGAGCATCGCCGCGATCAGAATTGCGGTACCGGAGGCATTGAGCCAACCAACACTCCACACCGCAGGCAACGTGCGCACGCTGGCGACCAATGGCGGCACTTCCTGCACGCGTTGATCGAGCAGGCCGATGGGCAGATGCAACACCGTGACTGCAAGCGCACCGTCCGCGGCAAACAGCGCCTTAAACGCCGGCAGGCTCCACACCAGGATCGCACCGGTGAGGATGTAGAACGGCGACCACGCCCGCAGCACCTGCGTGAGCGACCAGCGTTGCGCCGAGCAGGGCGGTGCCTGCGCTTCGCGGTAGATGCGCTTGGGCCGCCAGAACCGCATGAAGAGCGCCAGCCCGCCCATGCCGGCCAGCGGGCCGAGGATGTCGACCAGCTCCGGCCCGAGGAAGTACAAGGTCAGCGTCTGCACGCCACTGAACACCACGCCGACAAACAGCAGCACCGGCCAGGTTTCGCGCACGCCACGCCAGCCATCGAGCAGACATACCAGCCCCGTCGGCACCAACAGCGCACAGACCTGCACCAGCGCGATCAGCATCAGCGACATCTCATCCAGGCCCACGCCGCCCTGCTGCGCGCCGACCAGCACCGGGATGCCGATGGCACCGTAAGCCCCCGCCGCACCGTTGGCCAGCAGGCACAACATCGCTGCCTTGAGCGGGCGAAAACCCAGCTCCACCAGCAACGCCGCGCAGATGGCGATCGGGACGCCAAAGCCGGCAGCGCCTTCCAGAAATCCACCGAAGCAGAACGCGATCAGCAACACCTGGATACGCTGGTCTTCGGACACCGTAGCGATGCTGCCGCGGATCACCTCGAACTTGCCGCTACGGATCGCCAGCTTGTACAGCCATACCGCCATCAGCACGATAAAGCCGATCGGAAAGAGGCCATTGGCAATCCCCAGCAGCGCGGCGCCCACGATGCTTGCCATCGGCATGCCGAACACCAGCGACGACACCGCGACCGAGACCAGTACCGCCAACGCTGCGGCGGTGAGTCCCTTGAGCCGCAGCACCGTCAGCGCCAGCAGGAAGAACAGCACCGGCAGCGCAGCGAGTAATGCCGACAGATTGGCGTTATCCAGCGGGTCGTAGAGTTGTTGCCACATGATCGGACCTGCGCGGTAGTGAACGGGAAACGCGGAGTCAGGTGCTCGCAACCAGGTTCGGGCACGCCGTGCCTGCGGCGAAGTGCGCCAGATTCTGCAGGGTGATGTCGGAGATCTCCTCCAGCGCCTCGGCAGTGAAAAAGCCCTGATGCCCGGTGACCAACACATTGGGGAAGGTCATCAAGCGCTGGAACACATCGTCGTCGATGATCTCGCCGGAGCGGTCCTGAAAGAACAGCGCGCTTTCCTGCTCGTACACGTCGATGGCGAGGTGGCCGAGTTGGCGCGACTTCAGCGCACGGATCACCGCATCGGTATCCACCAAGCCGCCGCGGGAGGTGTTCACCAGCATCGCGCCCTGCTTCATCGCTGTCAGCGCGGCATCGTCGATGAGGTGCTGCGTGGCCGGCGTCAGCGGGCAGTGCAGCGTGACGATATCCGCCTGTGCGAACAGCGTATCCAGTTCGACCCGCTCACCGAGTCCATCGAATCCCGGTGAGCGATAGGGATCGTAGCCGAGCACGCGGCAGCCCATGCCACGAAAGATCCGTGCGGTCGCAAGGCCGATCTTGCCCAGGCCCACAAGGCCCACCGTCTTGCCGTGCAAGGTACGGCCGAGCAAGCCATTGAGCATGAAGTTGCCCTCGCGCACGCGGTTGTAGGCGCGGTGCGTCTGCCGGTTGAGCGTCATCACAAGCGCCAGGGTGTGCTCCGCCACTGCTTCGGGCGAGTACGCCGGCACGCGTGCGACAAACAAATTCAGCGCCTTGGCGGCGGCCAGGTCGATGTTGTTGAAGCCGGCGCAGCGCAGCAGTACCGCGCGGACACCGATCGCGTGCAATGCCTGCAGCACAGGTGCATCCAGTTGATCGTTGACGAATACGCAGACTGCTTCGCAACCCTGTGCCAATGCTGCAGTCTGCAGATCGAGCGACGCTTCGAAGTAAACGAACTCGACCTTGCGGTTCTCACCCAGGCGTAGCTTTGCATCGTCAAGGAAGCGTTGGTCGTACGGACGCGTGCTGAAGACAGCCGTTTTCATGCAGGAAACTCCATGGGTGCGCAACCACGGTAGCTCACCAGCCGCCATGCGTCTTGCACTGCGTTTGGCTGATCGGTGCGAACAGCAAGCGTTCAATCGATGGTGTTGCACTCACCAAGACGCTTGGATCTCTGCTGTGCCTTACGCATCAGGCAAGGTACGATTGCGCACGTGCGCGCCAATGCGGCGGTGATCGCGCACATGATGAGTGAGCCGGCGAACGGCCGCGTGGATCATCCCGCCGGACGCGTTCGCTTGCTCTCGCCACGGCAGCGGTCGGAACAATACTTCACCTCGTCCCACACGCGCTCCCACTTCTTGCGCCAACGGAACGGCCGGCCGCAGTGCAGGCAAGGTTTTTCCGGTAGATCGTGTTTCTTGCGCATCGCCATGCGGATTCAAACCTGACGCAGGCCAGGTCGAAGAAAAGGTGTGTCAAGCATGGCACGCGGCGCGAGACAGCGCAGATGCCTGGTGCCGGCTACATGCAGGCGCCAAGCATCCTTTCTTCTCCCAGTCATGCCGCCCAATGTTCGACGGCGGCACGGTCTGCTCGTGCAAGGTGCTGCGTTTCCAGGCTCCATCGCCAAGCGCGGACACCATCGATGCTGGGGCAGCAGATCAACCCCGCCCAGTGCGCTTGCGGCCAGGCCGTGCCGCCGGTATTACGCGGGGCACGCGGCTGATCAACAACACGCCACGCCCCACCGTCACCCGCAGCGCATCGCCGACAGCAAAGCCGCAGTGCTCCAACCAACGCCCGGACAACCGCAGTTTGGGCACCGCGCAACCAACCACATCTTCGGCACGCCGCACGTTGTAATGCTGGCGGCTCATGGTGACCTGCTCCGGGATACGGAAGTACGGTTTGCGTAAGGGCGGCGTAGGCGCAAGCGATGGATCGATCGATGTCTCATCAGGATTACTGGCGAAGACCGGACTCTGCTTTGCCGTCTTGCGTACACCGGAGGAGCGTTTGGCGGGCGGTACAGAGCTTGCTCGGACTGTTGCTTTGGGACCTGTCATATCGAACTCCTTGTGCGATAGGAAGTCCGTTACCTCGCTGCTAAACGAGGGTGGCGGACGATGCGCGGTTAGCAGACCGGTCACAAGGAACCGGCAGACCTTGCGGTCTCCGCGCACCACCCGCCGTAAAGCGAGCACGCCTGCCCATGCGACACGTCGGGCAAAAGAAAAGCGCCGACATCGTGCGTTGGGCGCTGGTACGCCTTGTGATTGCGGGCTGCTAAACCCGGCCGCGGAATGTGCCGCAGCAACGAGATCTTGCTACTCGCCAATGGAGCGAGTCAAGACAGGACGACACGGCTTTCAACCGATCTCTCGGATGTGGCGTATCGTTGCGCCCAAAGACGACTTCGTTATCCCATACGAGAAAGCGATGACTTCCAATGCCGCAGCACCAGACCGTACGATTCCACTGCTACCAGGCCGCTCAATCGAACGCACGGTCGCCTTCTATCGACGGCTTGGCTTTGTCGGCGACGCGCATCCGCACGATGCGGGGTACGCGATCCTGACGCGCGGTGACGTCGAACTGCACTTCTTCGCGCACCCGGACCTTGACCCTGCTGCCTGCTATGCGGGGTGTTACATCCGGGTTGGCGATGTCGATGCGGTCTATGCCGCCATGAGTGGCGCGCAGCTTCCGGTGCACGGCATCCCCAGGCTCGATCCTGTCAGCGACAAGCCATGGGGAATGCGGGAATTTGCGCTTGTCGATGAGAACGGCAATCTGCTTCGGATCGGGCAGGTGATTGGAGGCTGAGCCTTACGTCCACCGATTAGCCTAATTAATTTTTGTAAGGAGGAGTGGAGCTGGCTGCTTAAACTCCTCAACCAGGCTCCACCCTTCCATGATCACGCTTCCTGAGGCAGGTAGGAGGTGACAGTGGCTTTGATCCTGTCTGCAAAGCTGTAGATGTCGTCGATCGAGCCGAGATCGAGTTGCTCCTCTTCTTTGTCCTGATTGAAAATTCCAAGTCGAAGCTTTTGAAGGTTGTTGAAGCGCAGTCTGCAGATCGGCTTTCTGTTGTTATCGTCGAGCAGCACGGCGCAATAGCTCTGAGCGTCTCGCATGAAAACACGCTTGCCAGGAATCACTTCGCGCACGATGGCTCGAATGATGTGGAAGCCTTCAATTTCTTCCGGAGTAGTGACGATCAGAGGGTCTGCTAGCAAGGGCGGCGTCGCCACGGCGGGTTGCTCTGCAACAACTGCCGGAGAGTGATCGCTGATTGAGATTGCTTCAGGTGCCATAGCACCTTTGAGCCGTTCATTGATCCGCTCGCTGATCAGTTGGTCGAAGGCCCGGCGCGTGATCGACGTGAACTGATCGCGGATCGCAGGCGTAAAGCGTCGGTTCCCGACCAGATCCGCAGAAACCAGTTTGACGAATTCTTCAGTAGGTTGATGCATCCACTCTGTCAGCCGTGTCTGAATAGCACGCGTGTATTTCAGCTCGTTGGCAGTCGTCAGGATCGTGTCCAAATCGAATGCAGACTTGGCGAACTTTTTAAGCTCTTCGACGTCGCGGTCCTTGAAGTCCAATACGTTGAACTCGAAGAACGGCTTTTCATCCATCTTGTTCGGCTGTTCCAGGTCAGTGAAAAACCGGTAGATCAAGCCGTTGGTAAGAACACCGAAGCGCGCCGCAGTGACATGGAAGTAGCGAAACAGCTGCCCGGCATGGTTGATGCTTAGCTCGGCGCCCGCCTTTTTGCATTCGAAAAGGATGATGGGCTTGCCATCGCGAAGTATCGCGTAGTCGACCTTCTCGCCTTTCTTGGTACCCACATCCGCCACGATTTCTGGCGTGACCTCAAGCGGGTCGAAGACGTTGTATCCCAGAATCTGGATCAGCGGCATCACCATCGCATTCTTGGTGGCTTCTTCCGTCTGAATCAATGCACGTGTCGTACTAATGCGCGTTGCAAGCACGCGCAGTTGATCGATGAAATCCATCCGACTTGCTCCCTTCCCCTATTGAGGCAATTTTTACCACAGCAAACGGACTAAGGATGCTGTTCCAGAGATTTTTCTTTTTCGCTGTGGATCAGCTCGTTTAATCAAATTAACGCCTAAACGTCATGGTCGGAACCGCGTTTGGAAGAGCGCTGTGTTCAATTGTTCAGAGCCACAGTGGCATCCGGGAAAGGGCGAATGACGCGCTGCTTGGCTACGTAATCAATAGCGCTCGTTGCACATCCGCTGGGCTGCCTGTGTTCAAGGTGTTGTAGGCGGCATGCAGTGTTTCTACAAAGCGCGCATCGCCAGAGAGCGGAGCAAATACGGCATCGAGAGTGATAAATGCTGCCACGTCGTGGATGGCATCGCCGGTTGCGTTGCGCCCAATCTTGCTCAGCACCTCGCCCAACGGATCGATCAAGGTCACGCCATTACGTGCCTGCCTGCGCACGAAGTGCAGCCACGCTGCGACCGGCAGGCATAGCCGGTCGATCTGTCGCCCGGCATCCAATGCGTCGCCGATGGTGGTGAGCAAGCGCACGGGAATCTTCTGCGAGCCATCCCATGCGATCTGGGCGAGCAGGTGGCGGATGGCGGGGTTGCGGAAGCGGGCCAGGATGGCGTCGATGTAGTGCTGCGGGTCGAAGCCTTGCATCGGTTGCAGGGTGGGGGCGATATCTTCGCGCATCAGGGTTTCGACAAAGGCGGCCAGTTGCGGGTGATGCATGGCGTCTGCGACGGTCTCCAACTCCAGCAGGCTGCCGAGATAGGCGAGCGCGGAGTGCGTGGCGTTAAGCAAGCGCAGTTTGGCGCGTGCGTAGCCGGCGATATCGTCGCTGAGAATCACGCCGGCGCGTTCGAAGGCGGGGCGGCCATTGCAGAAGCGGTCTTCGATCACCCATTGGGTGTAACGCTCGCGTTGAATCGGCCAAGCGTCGTGCAGGCCGGTTTGGGTGTGTACCTGTGTGCGTAGCGCGTCGTTGGTGGCGGGCGTGATGCTGTCGACCATCGAGCGCGGGAAGGTGACGTGTTGGTCGATCCAGCCAGCAAGCGCGGGATCGTTCTGCAGTGCGAGCAGCAACACCGCGCGGCGTAGCAGGCTGCCGTTGTCGGGCAGGTTGTCGCAGCTGAGGACGGTGAAGGGCGCGGTGCGTTGCTGCCTGCGCTGCTGCAGGCCGGCGACGAGATAGCCGATGGCGCTGCGCGGTGTGGATGGATGTGCGATGTCGTGCGCGATGTCGGGATGGGTGAGGTCGAGGGTGTCGCCTGCGAGGCAATAGCCCTTCTCGGTGATGGTGAGAGTGACCAGGCGCACGTCGGGGTCGGCGAGGCGTGCGAGCACCGCAGCTTGTTCGTCCGCGGCGCACAACACTTCGCGGATGGCGGCGATGATGCGCAGTTGCGGGTGTTCGTCGAGCAGGGCGAGGGTGTAGAGGCCGTCTTGGGGGCGTAGGGCGTCGCGCACCGTTGGGCTGTGTAGCGAGACGGCGCAGATGGCCCAGGTGGGGTCGTCGGCGAGCAGGTCGTCGATGTAGACGGCCTGGTGGGCGCGGTGGAAGGCGCCTGCGCCGAGGTGGACGATGCCGATGGTGGTGTGTTTTGGGTTGTAGTGGGGAGTGAGGACGGTGGTAGGTAGGTGGGCGAGTGTTGCGATGGAGAGCGTTGGAATTGGCATGGGTTTTTGTTTGAAATCGTGGGGTGCTGCACGTTCGCTTGGTGGCCGTACCCTCACCCCAACCCCTCTCCCGACGGGAGAGGGGCTTTGTTCCATGGTTTGGGACGCGATTACTTGTCTGTGACGGTGAAGCGTTGCTTGCTGCGGATGTCTGCGCTGGAGGCGCCGATCTGCAGCTCATAGGCGCCTGGGTCCACGGCGTACGCTTTGCGTTGCTCGTCGTAGATGCGCAGGGCGTCTTGCGCTTTGATGGTGAAGCGCAGCTGGCGTTGTTCGCCCGGTTGCAGGGTGATGCGCTGGAAGCCGTGCAGTTCCTTGATGGCGCGTTCGCGTTGTGGCTTGAGCGGAT
Source organism: Xanthomonas sp. Leaf131 (assembly GCF_001423495.1). Lineage (GTDB taxonomy): Bacteria > Pseudomonadota > Gammaproteobacteria > Xanthomonadales > Xanthomonadaceae > Xanthomonas. The sequence continues at coordinate 60,867 of NZ_LMOG01000005.1, forward strand.
GCAGATACAGCTGCACCACTTCATCGCCTGCGCGTTGGCCGGTGTTTTTCAAGGTGACCGTTGCGGTGAGCGTGCCATCGGCGGCGACCGTGCTGCGATCCAGGCGCAGGTCGGAATAGGCGAATTGCGTGTACGACAGGCCGTGCCCGAATGGGTACAGCGGCTTGCCCTGGAAATAGCGATAGGTGCGGCCGCGCATGGCGTAGTCGTCGAAGGCGGGCAGGCGCTCGGCTTCCTTGTAGAAGGTGACCGGCAGGCGGCCGCCCGGACTGGCCTGGCCGAACAACACATCGCCTACCGCGCTGCCGCCGCGTTGGCCGGGGTACCAGGCCAGCAGGATCGCGGGCACGTGTTGCTGCGCCCAGTCGATCGCCAGCGCCGAGCCGGTGGTGAGGACCGCAACCACCGGCGTGCCGGTGGCCTGCAGTGCCTGCAGCAGTTCGCGTTGCGGTTTGGGTAGGCGCGTGTCGGTGCGGTCGCCGCCGGCAAAGCCGGGATAGTTGACGTCCATCTCCTCGCCTTCGACATCGCCGGTGAGGCCACCGACGAACACCACCACCTCCGCATCGCGGGCGGCGTCCACCGCTTCCTGCAGTGGCGGTTTGGCGCCAGGCATGCGCCAGGCCAGACGCACGCCGGCATCGCGGGTTGCCTCGTAATACTCCACGCGCAGGTCGTAGGCCTTGCCGCCCTCCAGCGCCACGCTGGCGTTGCCGCCGCGCATGCGCGGGGCGTCGCTCCAGTAATCGATGAGCAGCTTGCCGTCCAGATACAGGCGCACGCCATCGTCGGCGGCCACTTGCAACTCGTAGTTGCCCGAGACCGGTGGCAGCAGCTGGCCATGCCAGCGCACGCTGAAGTCGTCCTTGTCGAGTGCGCGGTCGGCACGCAACTCGCCACGGCCCACCGCATCGTCGGTGGGTGCGTTGCGATCCCAATGGAAGGCAATGCGCGGGTCGATGCGGGTCAGTACCGGCGTGCCGGCCAATGCGCGGCCTTTGAAGTATTCGCCGGTGAGTCCGTTTTGCTTGGCGTCTGCAGCGGGACGCAGATAGCGCGTGTCGATCGGCGCGGCGGCGTTGGGGTCTTCGCGTCCCTCCACCAGGTCGCTGCCGCGTGCGTAGACCACGTGCGCCTGCGGTGCGGCATCGCGGATGCCTTGCAGGATGGTGACCGGTGCCGCCGGGGTGCCGTAGTAATTGCCCAGCAGCGACATCGGGTCGTCGGCGGTGGGGCCGATCACGGCGATGCGCTTGAGCGTAGGTTTGAGCGGCAGCACGCCGTCGTTTTTCAGCAGCACCAGCGATTCGCGCGCGGTGCGGCGTGCCAGTGCATCGTGCTGCGGCGATTGATTGGCTGAGGCCGGCATCTGCGCCCACGCCACCTTGGCGGGCGGGTCGAACATGCCCAGCCGCATGCGCGTGGTCATCAAGCGCTTGAGTGCGATGTCGATGGTGGCTTCGTCGATCAAACCCGCACGCACGGCGGCCGGCAACGCGGCATAGGTATCGCCGCAATCCAGATCGGTGCCGTGTTTGACGCCAAGCGCGGCGGCGGCTTCGGGCGTGGGCACGATCTTGTGGTTCTGCCAGATATCGCGGATGGCGGCGCAGTCGCTGACGATGTAGCCATCGAAGCCCCACTCGCGGCGCAGGATGCCTTCCAGCCGCTTGCTGGCCGAGGCGGATTCGCCGTTGACGCGGTTGTAGGCGCCCATCACCGCAGCGACGTGGCCTTCCTGCACCAGTGCCTGGAAGGCGGGCAGATAGGTTTCGTGCAGATCGCGCTCGCTGGGGTGCACGTCGAAGTGATGGCGGTCGGCCTCCGGGCCGCTGTGCACGGCGAAGTGTTTGGCGGTGGCATCCAGCTTGCGATACGGGCCTTGCTGCGCCTGCAGACCTTGTACGAAGGTCACGCCCATGCGCGCGGTCAGAAACGGATCTTCGCCATAGGTTTCCTGCCCGCGGCCCCAGCGCGGGTCGCGGAAGATATTGATGTTGGGCGACCAGAAGGTGAGCCCTTGATAGCGCTTGTGTTCGCCGCGTGCCAGGAAGGCATGATGCTTGGCGCGCGCTTCGTCGCTGATGGCAGTGGCCACCTCGGCCATCAACGGCGTATCGAAGGTGGCCGCCAGGCCGATCGCCTGCGGAAACACGGTGGCTCCGCCTGCGCGTGCCACGCCGTGCAGCGCTTCGTTCCACCAATCGTATTCGGGCAACTGCAGGCGTGGAATCGCCGGGGCGGCGTTCTGCATCTGCGCGGCCTTTTCTTCCAGCGTCATGCGCGCCACCAAGTCGGCAGCGCGGGCGTCGAAGGGGCGTTGCGTGTCCAGATACGGCGGTGGCGTTGCGGCCTGCGCAGTGGTTGCGGCAAGTGCAATCGCCAGCAGCACGGCGCGTGCGCGTGCACGGGGTGTGCGAGCAACCGATGGAGCGAAGTGCGAATGCATGGTCAGTCCTCCTTGGTGCGGTCCGGTTCCAGCTGGGCAAAAGGCCCGATCATGCTGCCGACGAAACCGCCGGCCTGTGCGGTGCTGAGCATGCCCGCATCGTCGTTGCGGCGTAGCGATTGCCAGCCGCGCCCATCGGCATCGAAGGCGAAGCTGTAGGTACCGCCGTCGCCGCTGATCTGCAGGCGCAACTGTGTGGTTGCCGGTATACGTGTGTGTGCGAGCGTGGTGGTGGTGTCGCCATCGCGCCTGTCGAGAAATACTTCCAGCGCGTCGCCAGTGCGTCGCACGCCCAACGCATACCACGCATTGGAATTTTGAAAAGCGGCAAGCCCGGCACTGACGCCAGCCTGGGCGGGCGCAGTCAATGCAGTGCTCGCAGTGAAGCGCGTGTGTTGCTGGCGACGTGCGAGAAAGGCCGGTGTGGCGGTGCTGTCCAGGCCGTGTGCACTGGCATGCAGCGTCAACCAACCGGGGCGCGCGCGCAGGTTGGCCACATCCTGTTTGGGCACACGCAAATAGAGCCATTCGCGCTGCAGCGAGGTGCTGGCGAAGTCGTCGCGCCATGTGAAGTTGCCCGACAACGGCGTTTGATTGGCCGGTGTCTTCATCGCGCGCGGGCTCTGTGCGCTATATGGAATCGGCTCGCCGGCCGGCAGGATCGACGGCCAGCCATCGCGCCAGTGCAACGGCAGCAAGAAGGTCTCGCGCCCGGTGTTGTAGCGCTCGCCCGTATACGGGCGGCTGGCCAGAAACACCGCCCACCATTGCCCATCCGGCGTGTCCACCAGATCCACATGGCCTGCGTTGCTGATCGGGTGCGCGCGCTCGGCCGGCAGGTCGCGTTGGGTGAGGATCGGATTGTGCGGCGACGCTGCATACGGCCCCCACACGTTGCGGCTGCGCAACACCACCTGCGAGTGCTGCGGTCCGGTGCCGCCTTCGGCACACGAGAGGTAGTACCAGCCGTCGCGTTGATACAGGTGCGGGCCTTCGATCCAGATCGGTTTGCTGGCCAGATCCACGCCGCCGTTGAGCAGCACCTTGCGCGGACCAATCGGCTGATTGCTGGCGATGTCGAAGCGCTGCATCCAGATCGCGCGATGGCCTTCGTACAACGGCGTGCCTTCCGGCGGGCCGTTGTTGAGCAGATAGGCGCTGCCATCGGTGTCGAAGAACAACGACGGATCGATACCATCGATGCTCGGCAGCCAGGTCAATGGCGACCATGGGCCGGCGGGATTGCTCGCACTGGCGATGAAGTTGCCACCACTATCGACCGAGGTACCCACCACATAGAAGCGCCCGTCGTGATGGCGAATGCTGGCGGCGAACATGCCGCGCGACACACCCAGTCCGTCGTAGTTCAACTGCTCGCGGCGCTCGACCACGTTGCCGATCTGCGTCCAGTGCACAAGATCGGTGCTCTCGAACACCGGGATCGCAGGGAAATACGCAAAGGTGGAATTGACCAGGTAATAGCGATCGCCCACGCGTGTCACGCTTGGGTCTGGATAAAACCCGGCCAGCACCGGGTTGCGGTAATGACCGGCCGGCAGTGGCGTGGCGAATACCGCATCGTCGCCGCGATACTCGAACCAGTCGAAGGCGACATCCGCTTGCGCTTGCGCCTGCACGGTCGTGGGCGCGAGCACTGCGATGACAGCGCCCAACACCACGTGGCGAGCCAGCAGCAGAGCAGTGCAGGCGGCGCGCAGACGCCGCCGGCTCGGCGCCGGCTCCGCATGCCGGACAGGCCCGCTTGGCTGCCGCACAGGCGTTGTATGGGGTTCGCCTGGACGCACCGCGGCATCAGCCGTTGTGGGCCGCATCACCAGTCCCACATCGCACCGTCTTCCAGGCGCGCGACCGGTAACTGTTTTGGCACGTAGGGATACTTCGCCGCCAGGGCTTCGTCGATCTCCACGCCATGCCCGGGTGTCTCGCCGCAATGCAATCGACCATCGCGAAACACGTAATCGTGCGGAAAGACCGCATTGGCTTCGTCGGAATGGAACATGTACTCCTGGATGCCGAAGTTGGGCACCCAGGTGTCGAAGTGCAATGCCGCGCCCATGCACACCGGCGACAGATCGGTGGCGCCGTGGAAGCCGGTGCGCACCTGATGCAGCGCGGCGAAATCGGCCAGGCGCCGCACATGGGTGATGCCGCCGGCGTGGACAATCGTGGTGCGGATGTAGTCGATCAACTGCTGCTCGATCAGGTGCTTGCAATCCCAGAGCGAATTGAACACCTCGCCCACCGCCAATGGGGTGACCGTGTGCTGGCGAATCACTTCGAACGCGCGTTGGTTCTCGGCAGGCGTGGCGTCTTCCAGCCAGAACAATCGGTACGGCTCCAGGTCGCGCCCCAGGCGTGCGGCCTCGATCGGGGTGAGCCGGTGATGCGCGTCGTGCAGCAATTCGATTTCATCGCCGTGGTCGCTGCGCAGCTGCTCGAACAGCTTGGGCACCACGCCGAGATAGCGCGGGGTGGACCACACCGTTTCGGTCGGCAGTTCGCTTTCGGCCGGCTCGTACGGCTTGCCGCCGCTGGAAATGCCGTAGGTCTTCTTGATGCCGGGCACGCCGCACTGCGCGCGAATGGCGATAAAGCCGAGCTCACGAAAACGGCCGACTTCCTCGCTGGTTTCGGCGATATCGCGGCCATTGGCATGGCCGTACACCAGCGCGCCTTCGCGCGAGCGCCCGCCGAGCAATTGGTACAGCGGCATGCCGGCCATCTTGCCCAGGATGTCCCACAAGGCCACATCCACCGCGGCAATCGCGCTCATCGTCACCGGTCCGCGCCGCCAGTACGCACCACGGTAGAAGAATTGCCAGATGTCTTCGATACGGCCCGCATCGCGGCCGATCAGGTTCGGTACCAGGTGTTCCTGCAGGTACGCCGCCACCGCCAGTTCGCGGCCATTGAGCGTGGCATCGCCCAGCCCGGTGATGCCCGAGCGCGTGCGGATCTTCAAGGTGACGAAGTTGCGGCCCGGGCAGGTGACGATGACCCGCGCCTCGACGATCTCGCGATCGCGGGCCGAGCCTTGTAGCGGAGCAGGGGAGTCGGGAGTCTGTGACATCGTGGTCTCGCTCATGGGGAAGAGGCGGCAGTGATGGGGAGTTCGAACGGGCCGGCGGGCAGGCCGCTGCGGTCGTACAGCGTGCAGACCGGGCTGTCGGCCCAGCAGTAGCGCACGCGCGTGGCAGCCAGGCCGGAAGGAATGCGCAGGCTGACAGCGTGGTCGTGCAAGCTTGCAACCGCATAGCGACAGGTGTTGGGCGCGGCGCCACATAGCTCGAAACCGATCGGCGCATCGGCGCCATAACTGAGCAATGCGGTATCCACATCGTCGAAGGTGAGACGCACGCTATTGCCTTCGCGTTGCGCGCTGCGCGGCACCGGGCCGGAGGGCGCAAGCGCTTCGCCATACACCGCACGCCTTGCCGCGCGCGCCAGGCGCCGGCCCAATTCCTGCTTGTTGGCCGGATGGATGTCATAGCGGTCGCCGATATCGATCGCTACTGCCAGGCCCGCATGCGCATCGTTGGCGACGAAGCGGCGCTGCGCCTCGCGCAGCTGCGCCCAACCGCTTTCGACCGGCTGCGTGGGCGGTGCGCCGTAGTTGGCCAGTTGTACGATCAGCAGCGGCAACTGCGCACCGAAGCGCTGCCGCCAATCGCGCTGCCATGCGGTGAGCAAGGCCGGGTAATGCGCTGCATCGCCGGCATTGGATTCGCCCTGGTACCACAGCACGCCACGCAGGCCGAGCTGACCGAGCGGGGCGATCATGCCGTTGTACAAGGTGGTCAGCCCGGCCGCCGACGACCACGGCGCGCGCGGTGGCGAACCCAGCTGCGGCGACACGATGCGGTATTGCCAGGGCGCGGCAAGCGGCAGCGTGCTGCCATCGGCAAACTGCAGCGCACGCGATTGCGCATCGCCTAGCAAGCCACCACGCCGATAGGTGTTGAGCACATTGAGCACGATGCTGTTGCGCCCAGCATGCAGGCGCCCGCGCGGCACGTTGTAGCGACGCGGCTGATCGGCCCCGTAACTGCTGCCCACGCCGCGCCCGTTGACCCAGGTCTGGTCCAGCTCGTCCACCGGCCCGAGCAACAAGGTGGCGTCCTGTGCGGCCTGCGCCTCGGTCAACTCGATGCTAGTGCGATACCAGACCATGCCGTTGAAACCGATCAACTGCGGCACGCCCCAGTCATCCCATGCACCCAGCGCGGCTGGTGCGCTTTGCCACGTGCCCGGCGCATCCGGTTGCCAGGGCTCGCCTTCGCCATGCGCATGCCACCACGTCTCCCACAGCGCAGCCCACTGCGGCGCGGCATCCACCGGATCGACGGCGTAACGCGCCAGCACATCCAGTGCCGGGCCATCGTCGCCTGCAGCGCGCAGCGCCTTCTCGCCGATCCAGGCCTGCAGTTGCGAGCCGCCCCACGAGGCATTGATCAAGCCCATCGGCACGTTGACGGTCTTCTGTAACTCACGCGCGAAGTAGTAACAGGCGGCGGAGAAGTCCTTTGCCGTCTCCGGGGAGGTGAGCTGCCACGCCGCATTGCCGCCGAAGCCGCGCTGTGGCGTCGGGCTGGAGTGCGCCGGCACCTTGAACATGCGAATGCGCGGGTTGTCGGCATCGGCGATCTCGCTGCGCGAATCCAATGTGCGATGCACCTGCAATTCCATATTGGATTGGCCCGAGCACAGCCACACGTCGCCGATCAGCACGTCGTTCACTTGCTGCGCTACACCCTGGTTGGTGCGTGCACTCAAGGTGTACGGCCCGCCCGCAGCGTGCGCAGGCAGGCGCGCTTGCCAATGCCCTTGCCGGTCTGCGCGTGCCTGCACCTGGTGTGCATCCAGTTGCACGGTAATGCGCGCGCCAGGGGGGGCGTCGCCCCACACGCGGATCGGCGCATCGCGCTGCAGCACCACATGCTCCTGAAACAGCGCATGCAGCAGCGGTGCGTCGGCTGCATGCGCGATGCGTGGTAGTAGCGATGCCGATAGCGTGGCGATGACCACGGCCAAACCACGCAGGCTCATTTCGGATTCCCTGGCGCATACGGAAATTTCAAACCTTGGTAATACGTCAACGGATGCGCCGGTGGCGCCGTGCCGGCAGGCAACGGCCGCCCGGAGACGCTCTGGAAGTAGGCGATGCTGGCATCGCGCCACCACTGCGCTTCGTCCTGCTGGATCGCCAGGAAACTCGCCACCTGTTGATAACGCGGCGCATCGATCTTGCCGGCAAGGCCCTGCCAGGTTGCGCGCATCGCACGCACCTCGTCCACGCCATGGTCGTAATGCCACACCAACTCATCCCACAACGGCCGCCCCGATGCCATGCGGTGATCCCAGGGCACATGGTGGAACCACAGCAGATCGCGTCCCGGCACGCGCTTTACATCGCCGAACATGCGCGCCACCGGCTTAGCGTATTGCGCCACCGCATTGCTGCCGCTGGCACTGCGGTCGAAGCCAATCCCGTTGCGGTCGGCGCGGTGGTAATACACCGGGTCCCAATCCGGCCGCTCGCTGCCCGCATCCCATGGCGCCGGGCCGTAATGATGGCCGCGCCCCATCAGATGATGCAGACCGAGCGGGGTCATGTAGTCCACCACCGCTTCGCGCGAGCGCAGCATCATGTCGACCACGGGTGTGACCACGGCAGCATCGTTGGAAAACGTCATGCGTACCCATTCCTGCGCGATCGTCTGCGGCGACAGCTCCGGGTTCCAGGCCAACCGGCCGTACGCATACCAGTTGGCCTGATCGAAGATCGAGCCGCTCCAGTTGCGGTCCGCACCGATATTGGCCACGCCGGCGATGCCGGTCAGCCGGGTGCGTTGCGTGTCGTTGAAGAGCGAGCCATCCACGGTTTTGGCAACGCTCGAGCCCTTGCCGCGCGCATAGGTATCGGCCTGCAGGGTTTCGGCAAACAGCGTGCCCAGGTAGGCCAGATGCGTCGAAAAGCCCAGGTACTCCTTGGTGATCTGAAACTCCGGCATCAACGGCGTCTTGCGCATTGCGCCGAACAGCGGATGGAACGGCTCGCGCGGCTGGAAGTCGATCGCCCCGTTCTTGACCTGCACGATCACGTTGTCGCGAAATTTTCCATCCAGCGGCACGAACTCGCTATACGCCTGCTTGGCACGGTCATCTGGCTGCTCATGCGAATACACGAACGCGCGCCACATCACCACGCCACCATGCGGTGCCAGTGCGTCGGCCAACAGGTTGGCGCCATCGGCATGGCTGCGCCCGTAATCCTGCGGGCCGGGTTGGCCTTCGGAATTGGCCTTGACCAAAAAGCCGCCAAAGTCCGGAATGCGTGCGTAGATCTCGTTCGCTTTGTCGCGCCACCACCGCTGCACCTGCGGATCCAGTGGGTCGGCAGTCTTCAGGCCACCGATCTCGATCGGCGCACTGAAGCGCGCGCTGAGAAACACCCGAATGCCGTAAGGACGAAACACCTTGGCCAGTGCCGCCGCCTTGTCCAGATACTGCGGCGTCAGGCTCCAGGCCTTGGCATTGACGTTGTTGAGCACAGTGCCATTGATGCCCAACGATGCATTGGCACGCGCGTAATCGGTGTAGCGCGGATCCAGATACCCGGGCAGGGTCTGCCAGTTCCACAACGAGGCACCGGCGTAACCCCGCTCCACCACGCCATCCAGGTTGTCCCAATGATTGAGCATGCGCAGTTGCAGCTGCGGCGACTCGTGCACCTGCAGTGCGGTGAGCGATTGGCCGGTCTGCAGCAGGCGCAGGAAGTGAAACGCCCCGTACAACGCGCCGATGTCGCTACCGCCGACGATGGCGATAGCGCGATGCCCATCGATGACGACACTGCGAATCAGATACCCCTCGCGGCCCAGGCCGGTGGTCTGCAGTTTCAATGCAGCGATCTGCTGCGCCGTGGCAGCACCCAATACAATCGCGCCATCGCGGGTGACAGTGGCAGACAACTGCGGCGAGGCGCCAAGCAAGCCCGACAGTCCGCGCTGCAACTCGTCACGCGCGGCCTGCAAGCTGGGTGAATCACCGGCAACGATCACCTCGCTCGCGTTCCCGCGCAACTGCGCCGCGTTGGTCAGCGGGTGGTAGCGCAACCATAAATCATAGCCGTCTTCGGCTTGTGCACTGGTGCTGGCTAACAGCCCGCTACATAGCAGCATCAGAACCAGCAACCACTGCAGCAGCAACGCACGGCAATCCGCGACGCAGCGAACAGTCAGGCGCGCGCTCATGCCGCATGCTCCATCGGCGTCAACGCGCGCCGCCGTGTGTCGCCGCTGTGCCTGCTTCCCGGTACCATGCCTTGCATCGTCACGCACGCATGCGGCGCTTGCGTTCTGCCCGCAGCATGTGTGCATCGTGCAGGTTCGCTACCCACTTGAAGAGGCCACGCTTGGAGAAGGTCAGGAAATCGGTCCGCCGCACCAGCCGCGCGATCACCATCGATGAGGTGGCGGCGCTGGCAAAGGTCTCGCCGATGACGGTCTCGCGCGTGGTCAACAACAATGGCAGCGTGCGCGATGCCACCCGCGCGCGCGTGCTGCGCGCCGTGGACAAGCTCGGTTACACGCCCAACCTGGCCGCCAGCGCACTCGCCGCCGCGCAGAGCATGCGCATCGCATTGATCTACAGCGACCCCAGCGGCGCATATTTGCGCGAATTGCTGCTGGGCGTGTTGCGGGTGGCCTCGCGTACCTCGATCCAGTTGGTGATCGATTGCTGGGACGACCTGGATGCCGATGCCGAACGCAAGGCCGCGCGCAAACTCGCCAAGGGCGTGGCCGGCGTGATCCTGCCGCCGCCGCTGTGCGAATCCAGAGCTGCGGTCTTGGAACTGGTGCGCGCCAAGGTGCCGGTGGTGGCGATTGCCTCCAACCATTTCAGCCCTGACGTTGCCTGCGTGCGCATCGACGAATTCGCCGCCGCCAAGGAAATCACCGAGCATCTGATCGCGCAGGGGCATACGCGGATCGGTTACATCGCCGGGCATCCCAACCTCTCCGCCAGCGCACGCCGTTTCGAAGGGTTTCAAGCAGCGCTGTCCGATGCCGGCTTGCGCCTGGATCGGCATCTGGTGCAACCGGGCGACTACACCTACAAGTCGGGTCTGGTTGCTGCGGAAAAACTGCTGGCGCGCAAACGCCGCCCCAGCGCCATCTTCGCCAGCAACGACGATATGGCCGCTGCCGCAATCTCGGTCGCGCATCGGCGCGGGCTGGATGTGCCGCGCGATCTGTCGGTAGTCGGTTTCGACGACACCTCCGCCGCCACTGCGGTATGGCCCGAACTCACCACCGTGCAGCAGCCCATCGCCGCCATGGCCGATGCGGCGCTGGATATCTTGTTGAAGACGATTCGCGCCAAGGAGCGCACGGCGAAGATGGTCGATCATGTGGTCGCGCACCTGCTGGTCAAGCGGGATTCGGTGGCTGCACCGGCAGCGCCGGATGCAGCAGAACAGCCATAACGCTGCACGCTTTCAGGCGCGCAGACAGCAGGTGATCGCGTGCGGGTGCAGCGATCACCTGCACAGCATCAACGCGTCAGATACTGATTGATCAGGTTCTCGTAGGCTTCCTGGCGGCCGCTGAGTTGCTTGGGTTCATTACCGGCTGCATGCTGGGCCACATCCACCAACGTGCTGGTGCCATCGGCAAACGCCGCACCGGCGCCGCTGTCGAAGCTGGCGTAACGCTCGGCGCGCCACTGCTCCAACGGCGAAGACGTCAGCAACGCGTTAGCCACTTCCAGCCCGCGTGCGAACGCGTCCATGCCGCCGATATGCGCCAGGAACAGNGGCGCGCCACTGCTCCAACGGCGAAGACGTCAGCAACGCGTTAGCCACTTCCAGCCCGCGTGCGAACGCGTCCATGCCGCCGATATGCGCCAGGAACAGATCCTGCGGATCGGACGACTCACGCCGCACCTTGGCATCGAAGTTCAAGCCGCCCGGCGCCAGCCCGCCCTGCCGCAGCACCACCAGCATCGCGCCGACGGTGTCGTACAGGTCGGTCGGGAACTGGTCGGTGTCCCAGCCGNTTCAAGCCGCCCGGCGCCAGCCCGCCCTGCCGCAGCACCACCAGCATCGCGCCGACGGTGTCGTACAGGTCGGTCGGGAACTGGTCGGTGTCCCAGCCGTTCTGCGGATTGCCACGGTTGGCGTCGATGCTGCCGAGCAGGCCGGCATCGGAAGCCACCTGCAAGTCGTGCTCGAAGCTATGGCCTGAGAGCGTGGCGTGGTTGGCTTCGATATTGAGCTTGAAATCCTGATCCAGGCCGTGCTGGCGCAGGAAGCCGATCACCGTGGCGCTGTCGAAATCGTACTGGTGCTTCATCGGCTCCATCGGCTTGGGCTCGATCAGGAAGTTGCCCTTGAACCCGATCGCACGGCCATAGTCGCGTGCCAGGGTGAGGAAGCGCGCCATATTGTCCTGCTCACGCTTCATCTGGGTGTTGTGCAGGCAGGCATAACCCTCGCGGCCGCCCCAGAACACGTAGTTCTCGCCACCGAGTTCGACGGTGGCATCGATCGCGGCCTTGACCTGCACCGCTGCACGCGCCACCACATTGAAGTCCGGGTTGGTCGATGCGCCATTCATGTAGCGCGGGTGCGAGAACAGATTTGCCGTGCCCCACAGCAGCTTGACGCCGGTGTCGGCCTGGCGCTGCTTGGCGACGCCCACCATGTGCTTGAGGTTGCTCTCGTACTCACCGATGTCGTCCGCATCCGGCGACAGATCGATGTCGTGGAAGCAGTAGTACGGCACGCCGAGCTTGGTGAAGAACTCGAACGCGGCATCGGCCTTGGCTTCGGCACGATTGAGCGCGGTATTGCCCACATCCCACGGATACGCGCGCGTGCCCGGGCCGAACGGATCGGCGCCGTTGCCGCAGAAGCTGTGCCAGTAGGCCACCGCAAAGCGCAAGTGCTCGGCCATGGTCTTGTCGCCGATCTGCTTGTTGGCGTCGTAGACCTTGAACGCCAGCGGGTTGTCAGAGTCGCGGCCTTCGAAGCCGATCTTGCGAGGGGGATGAGAGAAAAGTGGAAAACGTCACAACGGAAAATGAGCAGCCGCGCAGCTTGGCGATGACGCGTGCACCATCATTGCAGCGCGCAGCCTGTGCTCGTCCCGGCCAGCACATGGGGACGCATGCAGACACACAGCGTGTCCCGCTGGCGGACAGAATGTTAGCGCTACCAAAAATGCGACTGAAAAAAGCCGCGCCATGCAGCGAAGCCGAAGATGCCATGCCGATCCCGAGTGAAGCGGTCTGCCCGACTTTACCCAGCCCGGCGCCGAAAGGCTTGCTGCGCTGCGAGATGCGCGCCGTGCAACCGGCCTGCGGCACACCATCCAGCCGCGGTGGGCGCGCTCATCTGCGCAAGGCCTTGCGCGCGCTGCGGACGACTGCAGCATGTCCTGCCTGCAAGCGACTGACCGCTCATTCAGCCGCGCACACCCAGCGCCGGCCCGCCGCGCCCGGGGCAGCTACAATGGCCGGCTTATGACTGCTGTCCTGCCGCTGCCACAACCCCTGGCCGACCCCGCGCCGCGCGACCCGCGCCAGCGGCTGCAGCGTGAGCAGCTGCGCCTGGGCAAACGCCTGCAGCGCCAGGTGGGCCAGGCGATTGCCGACTTCGGCATGATCGCGGCCGGCGACAAGATCATGGTGTGCCTGTCCGGCGGCAAGGACAGCTACACCTTGCTGGACATGCTGCTGCAGTTGCAGCGCAAGGCGCCGGTGCCGTTCACCCTGGTGGCGGTCAATCTGGACCAGAAGCAGCCCGACTTCCCCTCGCAGGTGCTGCCCACCTATCTGCACGGCCTGGAGGTGCCGTTCGACATCGTCGAGCAGGACACCTACTCGGTGGTCAGCCGGGTGATCCCGGCCGGCAAGACCATGTGTTCGTTGTGCTCGCGGCTGCGGCGCGGCGCGCTGTATGCCTACGCGCAGGCGCACGGCGTGACCAAGATCGCGCTCGGCCATCATCGCGACGACATCGTGGCCACATTCTTCATGAACCTGTTTCACCACGCCCGGCTCGCGGCAATGGCGCCCAAGCTGCGCAGTGACGATGGCCAGCATGTGGTGATCCGCCCGCTGGCCTATGTGCGCGAGGCCGACATCGCCGCCTACGCGCAGGCGCGCCGGTTCCCGATCATTCCGTGCAACCTGTGCGGCAGCCAGGAAAATTTGCAGCGCCAGCAGGTCGGCCGCATGTTGCAGCAGTGGGATCGCGAGCAGCCCGGGCGGGTCGAACAGATCGCCCGCGCACTGGGCGATGTGCGGCCCGAGCAGCTGGCCGATCCCGCATTGTTCGATTTCCTCTCGCTGGGCCGTGGCGACCACGTGGCAGTGACCAATCCTGATTCCACTGCCTGGCTCGCCGCGGGCGACACCGCACACGACAGCGACTGACGCGGCCATCGCGGCGCCGTCAGTCTTCCCACCCTCCACGTTTCTTCCTCCTCTTCGGTCCGACGCATGTTCTTTCGCAATCTCACCCTGTTCCGCTTTCCTACCACGCTGGATTTCTCCGAGATCGACACGCTGCTGCCGCAAGTGCAGCTCAAGCCGGTCGGCCCGCTGGAAATGAGTTCGCGCGGTTTCATTTCCCCGTTCGGCCGCGACGAGCAGGAGGTGCTCTCGCACCGTCTAGAAGATTTTCTCTGGCTCACCGTCGGTGGCGAGGACAAGATCCTGCCCGGCGCGGTGGTCAACGACCTGCTCGAGCGCAAGGTCGCCGAGATCGAAGAGAAGGAAGGCCGTCGTCCCGGTGGCAAAGCACGCAAGCGTCTCAAGGACGATCTGATCCATGAGCTGTTGCCGCGCGCCTTCGTCAAGAGCTCGCGCACCGATGCCATCCTGGATCTGCAGCACGGCTACATCGCGGTCAATACCTCCAGCCGCAAGAGCGGCGAGAACGTGATGAGCGAGATCCGCGGTGCGCTCGGCAGCTTCCCGGCGCTGCCGTTGAATGCCGAAGTCGCACCGCGCGCCATCCTTACCGGCTGGATCGCCGGCGAGCCGCTGCCAGAAGGCCTGAGCCTGGGCGAAGAATGCGAGATGAAGGACCCGATCGAAGGCGGCGCAGTGGTCAAGTGCCAGCACCAGGAACTGCGCGGCGACGAGATCGACAAGCACCTGGAAGCCGGCAAGCAGGTCACCAAGCTGGCGCTGGTACTGGACGACAATTTGTCGTTCGTGCTCGGCGACGATCTGGTGATCCGCAAGCTCAAGTTCCTCGACGGCGCACTGGACCAGCTCGAACACAGCGACGACGACGGCGCACGCGCCGAACTCGACGCGCGTTTTGCGCTGATGAGCGCCGAAGTGCGGCGTCTGTTCCTGCTGCTGGAAACTGCGTTAAAGCTAAGCAAGGCCGAGTAAACGGAACGTCGAACGGTGGCGTCGTTGAGGCGCGATCCGAGGCGTAAATCAAAAGCTTTTGGTGAGTTGAGGGCGCGGTGCCCTCACCGCTTGCGGGACACGCCGCAAGTACGTCCCTGTAGGCTCGGTGGCGGCATCCATGCCGCCACACGGTCCCGCAAGCGGTAAGGACACCGCACCAGAAAGTTGGTCGGCTGCTTGAAAACATGCACACCGACCATCTCCACTGGCCCTTGCCCGCCCACCATCGCGGGACCTTACGCGGCATGGATGTCGCGTAAGAGCCTACAAGGACGTACTTGCGGCGTGTCCTGCGATGGTGGGCGGGCAAGGGCCCTGCAGCCAAGCCCCAGATCATCCGCTCCACAATCGACCCATCCACACCGTTCGATTACCTCTCAAAGTTGACCGAGAGCTACAGGGACGTACTTGCGGTATGTCCTGCGATGGTGGGCAGGCAAGGACCCTGCAGCCAAGCCCCAGATCATCCGCTCCACAACCGATCCATCCACACCGTTCAATCACCTCTCAAGTTGACCGAGAGCTACAGGAAGTACTCGCGGCGTGTCCTGCGATGGTGGGCAGGCAAGGGCCCTGCAGCCAAGCCGCAGATCATCCGCTCTAAAAACCGACCATCCACAAGAAAACCAGCTCTCAAGACAACCGAGAGCTTGAGCATCAGCGTCGTTTGGATGTTCCCAAGCCCAGCGGTTGAGGGCGCGTTGCGCATTCCGCCAGGGATGGCGTGATGGATGCAATGCCACCGCAGATCATGCGCGCGCCGTCATCGCATGTCTCAATCATTCCATCTCACCACCTGACACATCGCAGCGCTATTCTGTGCCCATGTTCAAGCCCGTCCGCCGCCTCATCGCACCCACACCGCAGCTTGTCGAACGCGACTGCGTGCGCCTTGAACTGGAGGGGCGGCAGATCGAGGTGTTGCGCGTGCGCGACCCGCGTGCGCGGCGTATCAAGCTCAGCGTGGACGAACGCGGTGCCCGGCTGACGCTGCCGATCCGCGCAAGCCTGATTTCCGGCGAACGGTTTTTGCTGGCGCATCTGGAGTGGCTGAGCACGCAGTTGTCGCGCTATCAGCAGGTCGATGCCTTTCCCGCACTGGAACGTGGCGTGCCGGGGCTGCTGCCGTTACGCGGCGCCTTGCTGCCGCTGAGCTGGCACGACGGGCGTTACGCACGCATCGAGGTGACCAATGACGGCGCGCAGTTCCATCTGCCCACACGATTGGGCGATGCAGGCCTGCGCCGCACGTTGAAGGAATTTTACGAAGCGCAGGCGCGTGCCGATGTCGGCCGTTGGCTGCCGAGCTATCTGCCAGGTTTGCCGCGCGCGCCGGCACGGGTGCGGCTCAAGGTGATGTCTTCGCAGTGGGGCTCGCTGGCACCGGATGGCTCGATGGCGCTGGATTTGGCGCTGGTACTCGGTCGCCCGTCCGCGTTTGAATACGTGCTGGTGCACGAGCTCTGCCACCTGGTCCAGGCCAATCACTCGCCCGCGTTCTGGGCCGAAGTGGAACAGCGCTTTCCGGCCTGGCGCGACGAGCGCAGCTATTTCCACGAACACGGCCGCCAGCTCAAGGCGCAGTTGCGGCGGTTGTTGCAGGCGCAGTGACGGGGAGCAACAGGGTCTTATCGCTGCGTTAACGCCATTGATACGACGCAGCTCTCACAAGTTGTTGGCAGGCCAGAGGCGTCAGCCAGGCAACATGTGCCAACAAAGCAGTTTCGGCGGCGACGGCACCTGCAACGAGTGTGTCAGCCGACGACCAGGCATCGGCATGGCAGGCAGCCGTCCATACCTGCTGCAACAGCCGTCGCTCGCTCTCGTCGAGCCGGGGATCTGCGTACACGCTGCTGAAGAATGTCGCTGGAGCGCACCATGCGTCGAACGACGCGATCGCGGCGATGAGGTTTGCAGCATTGTTCACCGCGATCCCTGATCTTCTTGATTGTTGGAGTTATCGACACGTCGCGTCGCGGCTACAGCAGCAATGCCGATATCGCCATGATGGTGTGTGCGTCGAGGTAATCCGCTGCCGCTTCAACCCTCACTCACGCGGCGTCAACTCAGCCAAAAACCCATTGATCACGGCCGCCACCGCCTCGGGCGCTTCCATATGCACGTGGTGCGTGCCCGGCAACACATGCAGGCGTGCATCGCGCATCAGCGCCACGCGGTGATCGCGTAACGTCTCCGGGAAATATACCTGCGCCGGTGTGGCGAAGATCGCCTGGGTCGGGCAGGCGACCGAAGCCAGCAAGACGTCGATCTGCGCCTCGGTCATGCGGATCGCGGTCGGCAAGGTCAGGCGCGGGTCGCTGCACCAGCTGTAGCCGCCCTCGACCGCGTGTACACCGCGCTTCACCAGCAACCGTGCGGCCGGCTCGCTGAGCTGATTGGCCATCATGCGCGCGCGCACCGGCATTTCCATCGACGGAAACACCCGCAGCGGCCGCTGTGCCAGTGTGCGTGCGGAGGCCACCGCATCGCGCAGGCGAGTGGCCGTGCTCTCCACCGGCTCGGCCAGCGCGCCCAGCGCCTCGATCGCGATCAAGGCCTCCACGCGTTCCGGCGCCGCAGCGGCCAGCAGGCTGGCGACGCCGCCGCCCAGCGAGTGACCGAGCACGCTGAAGCGCTCCCAGCCCAGGTCGTCGGCCACCTGCAACAGAATGCCGATCGCGCTGCTGAGCGTGTATTCGGCACCGGTCGGCAACCACGCGCTGTGGCCGTGACCGGGCAGGTCGAGCAACACCAGATCCAGATCCTGCGCATGCAGATGCGCGCTCAGCGGCAGGAAGCTTGCTGCGTTGTCGAGCCAGCCATGCAGCGCCAGCACCCGGCGCGGACCACGTTCGTGATTGCGCAGCCCCGTGATCCGGCCAATTGCCAGCTCGCACGCAAACGGCTCCAACCTCACGCGCGCCGCGCCAATGCGGCCAGTGCCTGCGCATGTGCCGGGCTGGCGTTGAGACACGGAATGTAGCTGAGCGTGGCGCCGCGCTCTGCCAGCGTTTCGGCAAAGCCCAGCGCTACTTCTTCCAGGGTTTCCAGGCAATCGGTGGCAAAACCCGGGCAGACCAGGTCGAAGCTGCGCACGCCGCCTTCGGCCAGTTTCCACAGCGTGGGTTCGGCGTAAGGCTGCAGCCAACGCTCCGAGCCGAAGCGCGACTGGTAGCCCATCTGCCACTCGTCTGCGCCCAGGCCCAGCGCGGCGACGATCGCCTGCGCACTGCGCTCGCACTGCTGCGGATACGGGTCACCGGCGTTGGCCACGCGCTGCGGCAGGCCATGGAAGGAGAACATCAGCTTCTCGCTGCGCCCGTGCGCCTGCCAGTGCGCACGGATCGAATCGGCGATCGCCGCCACCCAGCCGGCGTCTTCGCAATACTCCTGGATCACCTCCACTGCGATCTCCGGCGCGCTCGGGCGCCAGGCATCGATCACGTCCTGGATCGAGGCGGTGGTGGTGGTCGAATACTGCGGATACAGCGGCAGCACCACGATGCGCTTGATGCCGCGCGCACGCAGGCCGTCCAGCGTCTTGCGTAGCGCCGGCTGGCCGTAACGCATGGCCCACTCCACGTGCCAATCCGGCATGACGTCTTTCAGGCCTTCGGCCAGACGACGCGTGTAGACCGCCAACGGCGAGCCGTCCGGCAGCCACACCTTGGCGTACTTCTCGGCCGACTTGGGGCCGCGGATCGGCAGGATCACCCCGTACAGCAGCGGCTTCCAGAACAGCGGCGGGATCGCCACCACGCGGCGGTCGCTGAGGAACTCGGCCAGGTAGCGGCGCACGGCCGGGGCGGTGGGCGACTCGGGGGTGCCGAGATTGACCACCAGCAGAGCGGTATCAGGAGTGGGCTTCATGCGCACCATTCTGGCAGAGCGCAGCAGTGCTGCCGAGGACAGCGCATCGATCGCCCCCATTGACCGTCTCTGGCACCCCGGTTGCGCTCACCACCGATTCATTGCGCCACCACTAACGTCGCGCCATTGCTATCTTTGACGGATCGTCCTTTGGAGCTTGTCATGCCTCGTTTGTCGCGCCTGGCCCTGTTGTTGTCGCTGACCTTCGCCGCCGGCCATGCCGTTGCCGGCCCGGAAGAGGACCAGCGCGCGCGTAACGCGGTTCGCGTGCTCAACGAGATCATGAAGATCCCCGAGCAGGCCATCCCGGACAAGCTGCTCGACGAGGCACGCGCCATCGTGGTCATCCCCGACACGCTCAAGGCCGGTCTGGTGATCGGCGGCCGTCGCGGCCACGGCCTGATGTCGATGAAGAACGCCGACGGCAGCTGGTCGCAGCCGGTGTTCGTCAAGCTCACCGGCGGCAGCATCGGCTTCCAGGCCGGCGTGCAGTCCTCCGACGTGGTGCTGGTGTTCCGTAACGACCGCAGCCTGGACAACATCGTCAACGGCAAGTTCACCCTCGGCGCCGATGCCGGCGTGGCCGCCGGCCCGGTCGGCCGCAATGCCGCCGCGGCCACCGACGGCCAGCTCAAGGCCGAAATCTGGTCGTGGTCGCGCGCGCGCGGCCTGTTCGCCGGGGTCGCACTGGATGGCGCGATCCTGCAGATCGACGATGCCGCCGATCTGAATGCCTACGGCGGTGGCGCTACCCCACGCATGATCTTCGAAGGCCGTACCAATGAGCGCGCGTCCACCGACGTGATCGCCTTCCGCGATCGCCTGGAAGAGGCCACTTACACCGCGCGCGCCAATCGCGGCACCGACGGCGCCGCCGAGGGCACCGCACCTGCCCCGCGTCCGCAGACCCCGCCACCGGCACAGGCAGCAACCACCCCGCCGCCGCCGGCCAACGAGGCCAGCACCGTACCCATGCAGCCCAGCACCACGCCGCCGCCGCAACAGGGATTCCAGCCGGTCTCGGATGGCGAAATCCGCACCGAATCGCTGGACGGCAACCGCTAAACCGCTGTCATCCCCCTGCGCGGTGCGCTGGGGTATCCTGCGTCTTCCTTCTTTTCAGCAAGCGAGCAGATCATGGGCGGTTTCAGCATTTGGCACTGGCTGATCGTGCTGGTGATCGTGTTGCTGGTGTTCGGTACCAAGCGGCTCACCAGCGGTGCCAAGGATCTCGGCAGCGCGGTCAAGGAATTCAAGAAAGGCATGCACGACGACGACAAGCCGGCTGCAAAGCTCGGCGACGACGCACGCACCGCCGAGCAGGCGCGTGAGGCGCAGGCCGAGCGCGACCGCGACGCGCGTTGATCCGGAGCGGCGTCGGTGTTTGACATAGGTGTTGGCGAACTGACGCTGATCGCGATCGTTGCCCTGGTGGTGCTCGGTCCCGAGCGTTTGCCCAAGGCGGCCCGGTTTGCCGGATTGTGGGTGCGCCGCGCGCGCATGCAGTGGGATTCGGTCAAGCAGGAACTGGAACGCGAGCTGGAGGCCGAAGAGCTCAAGCGCAGCCTGCAGGATGTGCAGACCTCGCTGCGCGAGGCCGAAGACCAGTTGCGCAACAAGCAGCAGCACCTGGAGCAGGGCGCCCGCGCGCTGCATGACGAGGTGGGCCGCGATATCGATATCCGCAGCACTGCGACACCGGTGGAGACGCCGCTGGAGCTGGCGCATGCGGATCTGTCGGCTGAGGCTAATGCCGAGCCGATCGTAGGGACGTCGGCGGCAGGAACGCCGGCAGTGGCCGCCGTCGCTGCACCAGCGGCTGCGGCACCGGTGATTGCACAGGCACAGCCAATCGCCCCGGCGCCCCATCAAACGCTGGTACCGGCACCACACGGCACCGTGGTGCCAGCGCCGCATGCCGCACATCTCACCAGCGCGCATGCGCCGGTGACTGCCGCACCCATCGATGCGAGCACGCCGCTCGAGCCGAGCACCGCGACAGCGACCGCGCCGACCGCGCCAAGCAAGATCCAGGAGAAGCAGCCGTGAGCCTGTTCGACGACGCACAGGCCGAAAGCAGTCTGATCGAGCATCTGGTCGAACTGCGTGCGCGCATGGTGCGCGCCCTGATCGGCCTGGGCGTGGTGCTGCTGGCGCTGCTGCCGTTTTCGCGGGCGATCTATTCCTGGCTGGCCGCGCCGCTGATTTCGCAGCTGCCGCTGGGGCAGACCATGATCGCGATGAATCCGGCCGGCGCGTTCTTCGCCCCGCTCAAGCTGACCTTCTTCGTGGCGGTGTTCTTCAGTGTGCCGTGGCTGCTGTATCAAGCCTGGGCGTTCGTGGCGCCGGGGCTGTATCAGCGCGAAAAGAAACTCGCCTTTCCGTTGCTGGCCTCGGCAGTGGCGCTGTTCTATATCGGCTGCGCGTTTGCGTATTTCCTGGTGTTGCCGGCGGTGTTCCACTTCCTGACCACGTTCAAGCCGGACGTGATCGCCATTACCCCGGATGCCAATTCGTACCTGGATTTCGTGCTGGCGATCTTCTTCGCCTTCGGCGCCAGCTTCGAGCTGCCGGTGGCGCTGGTGATCCTGGTGCTGCTGGGCTGGGTCACCCCCAAGCAACTGAGCGAAGGCCGCGGCTACGCCATCGTCGGCATCTTCATCCTGGCCGCGGTCCTCACCCCGCCAGACGTGGTCTCGCAGCTGATGCTCGCCATCCCGATGTGCCTGCTTTATGAGCTGGGCATCATCGCTTCGCGTGCTGTGGGGCCGAAAGCGTAGCTTCATGGAACAGACCCTTTCGCTTGGTCCCATTATTGCCAAGCGTGACTTCATGTTCATCCGAGCGGACGGTTCTCGCGAGGCGGTCACGCTCTCAATTGGTGCGCCGTTCTCCGGCGGAGGCGACGATTGGGTCTGCCCTTACCTCATCAAGGGCGACTCGTTCCAGAGATTTTTCCGGATGTTTGGTGTCGACTCAATGCAGGCGCTGATGCTCACCCTAAACATTCTTCAGGATGAAATGGATACCTTGGCGCGGAAACATGCTGGCGCATTCCAATACCTGGATGGAGAAGACTTGATGTTGGTAAATCTGCTCCAACGCTCAACATGATCTCTAGGCACTAAATCTTATGAAAAGCGTCAATAGAACAGCCCGAAAAGCCTTTCTCGCGAACTTGCTAGATGCTGGTCAGCGCCCTAGCTTGTCATTCAGGCATGTTATCTGGACAAGCCGTTGGTCCATCTTGCAATGGTTGTTCGTGATCGCCACGCTAGCAGTACTGATTGGTCCGGCTTATTCGCAGAACGTCGTCTGCTTGGGAGTTGGCCTACTGCTGGGCTTTTTGCTTAACTTGCAACGAAGCCTCACAACGTGGCCTTGGCTTTTGAGTGTCATCGACTGGGACAAAGTGGAGCGTGAAGTTTCCAGCGACGCATACGAAGCTTAGGCAAGACCAGCCAAGCATGGCCGACTCTAGCGTTACTCAAAAGCTTCAGCCCGATGGAGAGCGTGTTGGTTCTCCTTGCGCATGCCGAACCCCGCTTCTTCTCGCTCTGCCTTCGAGCAAGTTGAAACAGGGATGCTCCGCATGTCTCCAATCAGTGTCTATAACGCATCAGGCCGCGAACACGTCCGGGCGCGACGGTGCGGTCGGCTGGGCGACGCTGCCGTCGTGGGTGAACATCTGCTTCCAGGCGGCGTAGACCGAGCCGGCGAACACCGGCATCAGCACGGCCATCAGCAGCAGCTGGGCCAGCCACATCGCCACGGTCTGCCCGGCGACCAGGCCGACGATCAGCGCCACGATCATCACTGCGAAATAGATCGCGAAGATGGCGATGAAGGCCAGCACGAAGAACACCAGCATCGCCGGCAGGTTGTGCAGGCTGGCGCGCAGGCTTTCACGTAGCGCGTGGCCGCCGGTGCTGCGGTCGAACATCACCTGCGGCGGCATCACGAACAGTGCCAGCGTCATCGCCGCGAAGGTGGCGATGGTCAGCAGCAGCCATAGCAGGATGCGGCCGGCCGGCAGGCTGGCGGCGAGCTGCTCGATCTGCACCGGGTCCGGCTGCGCGCCGGACTGGCTGATCTGGTTGATCTTGACCATCACTTCGGACAACTGCTGCAGCCCGTTGGCGCCGATCATCACCAGCAGCAGCACGCCCAGCAGCAGGCCGGCGATCAGCTGCGGCAGCAGCGACACCAGCAGATGCGGCGCGCGGCCGTCCTGCAGGCCGTGCAGCAGATGCGAGGGTTTGGCGATGCGGCCTTCGTCCACCTCGCGGATCGCCCACAGCATGCCGCCCATGAACAACGGGCCGGCCAGCACCAGCAGGAACTGCAACGCCGGGCCAAGCAGCGGCACCAGCACCGACAGCGACACCACCAAAGTGGCGGTCACGCTCCAGATCACCCCCAGCGAGCCAAGCGCCAGCGGCGCCCGCTTCAGCAGGGAGAAACCGGTCAACAGCCATTCTGCGCCGGCAGACGCCGGCACCTTGCGGATTTCGCTCATTCCCATTCCGGATCGACACGCACCGGACCATCCGGCGTGCGGCGATTATCGCTGCTTTTAGGTGTGCGCGGCGGGATGAGCGATCACTGTTTGCAGGCCGCGTGCGTGATGCACGAAGCGGCGCAGCAGCTTGCGGGCGATCGGCGCGGCGCTGACCTCGCGGGCGACCGTACGCGCGCAGTGGCCGTGGCGGGCGATGCACTCGGCGCGGGCCTGCACATAGCCGCGCATGTGGTGGGTGGCGAACTCAGGATGGAACTGCACGCCCCAGGTGGCCTGGCCCCAGCGGAACGCATGGCAGCGGTCCTGGCGCGAATGCGCCAGCACGATGGCGCCATCGGGCGCGCGCACCACGGTTTGCATGTGCGTGGCGTGCGCGGGGAAATGCGCCGGCAGGCCGGCGAACAAGGGGTCTTGCTCGGCAGGCGGGTGCAGTTCCAGCGCGATGGTGCCGGACTCGCGCCCGGCCGGGTTGTAATCGACCTCGCCGCCCAGCGCATGCGCCAGCAGCTGGTGCCCGTAGCAGATGCCCAGCAGCGGCATGCCCTGGTGGGCAGCCTCGCGCAGCCAGTCGGCGCTGCGTTCGCTCCACTCGGCGCGGTCGGTGACATAGGCGGCCGAGCCGCTGACGATGGTGCCGGCAAAGCCCTCGCGGTTAGGCAGGCGGTCGCCGTTGGCGACGTCGATAACCACGGTCTCGCGCTCGGCCAGCCCGGCGGCCACGCGGATCCAGTGCGGAAAACGGCCGTATCGCTTCATCTCCGGCACGGGGTGCCCGGTTTCGATGATCAGGAACGGCAAGGCGGACATGCGGTCGAAAAATCCAGCGGCGACGGATGTACCCGATTGTAGGCAGCTCCAGCGGTTTTTTTTCAACTGGCGTGCCAACGCATGCAGCTAAGGTTATGCCGGATGGCTATGTGTTGATGGTTTGGGGGACCGGGCTGGACGGGGGAGCTGGCTACGCGCGCTGTGTAGGGACGAGCAGTGATGGCTGAGATGGTTTGGGTCACGTTGGTCCCCGACCTGATTGTGCAGTGATCGCCGCGCCACTGATCCGGCCGTCCTCGGCCGTGCCGTGGACTTGGTCAATGGTGAGGCCGAATTCTCTGCCGATGGCGGCATGTGTGTGCTGACGTACCCTCATCCGCCCTTCGGGCACCTTCTCCCGCTGGGAGAAGGGAGCAACGGTGGGAGAACGGAGCGAGCGCCTCTCCCGCCAGGGCGAGAGGGCACGGCTTGCGTGCCACTGGCGCGCATGCCTTCGAGCGCCCGCGTCGCAAACGCGGGCCGGGGCGCGGAGTGAGCCCCTCTCCCGCCGGGAGAGGGGTTGGGGTGAGGGTTGCCTGCGCCGATAACGATGCAAACCCCCGCAATCCACTACTCCCGAGGCGGCAACACCGACAGCACCTCTTCCACTGTGGTAAGCCCGGCAGCGACCTTTTCCAGTCCGGTGCGGCGCAGCGTGCGCAACCCCTCGCCACGGGCGGCGTGGCTGAAGCTGGCCAGGTCGGTGTCGGCGCGGATCAGACTGCGCAGGCGCGGGGTCACCGGCAGCAATTCGTACAGGCCGACGCGGCCCAGATAGCCGGTGCGGCGGCATTCCAGGCAGCCGACCGGCGCGTGCACATTGAGCACCTCCGGCAGTGCTTCGCCCGGCTCGCGGATCGCCGCCCACTCGTCGTCGCTGAGCGTGTGCGGGCGCTTGCAGTGCACGCACAGCGTGCGCACCAGGCGCTGCGCCAGCACGCCGTTGAGCGTGGAGGCGACCAGATAGTGCGGCACGCCCAGATCCAGCAAACGGGTGATCGCCGAAGCGGCGTCGTTGGTGTGCAGTGTCGACAGCACCAGATGCCCGGTGAGCGAAGCCTGCACCGCCATCTGCGCGGTCTCCAGGTCGCGGATTTCGCCGATCATGATGATGTCCGGGTCCTGCCGCAGCAGCGTGCGCACGCCGCTGGCGAAATCCAGGTCGATGTTCTGCTGGACCTGCATCTGGTTGAATTCGGGCGCGATCATTTCGATCGGGTCTTCCACGCTGCACACGTTCACGTCCGGCGTGGCCAGGCGCTTGAGCGTGGAATACAGCGTGGTGGTCTTGCCCGAGCCGGTGGGGCCGGTGACCAGCACGATGCCGTGCGGGCGCTCGACCAACGCGCTCCAGCCGGCGGCCTCTTCCGGGCTGAAGCCGAGTTGCTCGATGCTCTTGAACGCCGAATCCGGGTCGAAGATACGCATCACGCACTTCTCGCCGAACGCGGTGGGCATCGTGGACAGGCGCATTTCCACCTCGCGCCCACCTGGCGAACGGGTCTTGATGCGGCCGTCCTGCGGGCGGCGACGTTCGGCCAGGTCCATGCGGCCGAGCACCTTGATGCGGCTGACCACCGCGGTCATCACCGACGGCGGTACTTCCAGCACCTTGTGCAGTACGCCGTCGATGCGGAAGCGCATGCGCCCGGCCTCGCGGCGCGGCTCCAGATGGATGTCGCTGGCCCGCTGCTCGTAGGCGTATTGCAGCAGCCAGTCGACGATATGCACGATGTGGTGGTCGTCGGCGTTGACGTCGCCGGCGCGGCCCAGTTCCACCAGTTGTTCGAAGCTGGGCAGGCCCGAGCTCGACTCGGCGCCGCGCGCATCGCCACGCGCGCCGCGCACCGATTGCGTGACGCCGAAGAACTCCATCGTGTAGCGATGCAGGTCCAGCGGGTTGATCAGCGCCAGCTCGATCCGACGACGGCTCAGATGCTGCACGTCGGCCAGCCATTCCAGCGCCAGCGGTTCGCTGGTGGCGATCAGCACGCGCTCGGCATCCAGCGCCAGCGGCAGGATGCGGTGGCGGCGCGCATAGGCATGCGACACCACGCCGGTGACCGCGGCGACATCGATGCGGGTGGGATCGATGCGCAGATAGCGCAGGCCGGTGCGGGTGGCCATCCATTCGGTCAGCCGTTCCAGGCCCAGCTCGCCGGCCGGCGGCTGCGCGGCATGCAGCTTGAGGTTGGCCAACAGCACCAGCGGATGCACTTCGCTGGCATTGCGCACGCCAGCGGCGGAGAACTGCACGCGCTCGTGTTCGTGCGGCACCACCATGCCATCGGCAAGCAACGCGGCAGCGACCGGGTCGAACATCAGCCGGCCGCGTGGCAGCAATGCCACTGCGTTGTCCGGATCGGCCGTACGCCGCTGTTCCATGCTTGTTTCCCCTGCCGCGGTGCTCCGCGGCAAAGCGCTACGGGTCGGCCGGTATACTAGCGCACCCCTTCCGCACGGCCCTTGCTGCATGTCCGATTCCCGGCGCGTTCCAATCACTTTTCAGGGCCTGATCCAGACCCTCAACCAGTACTGGGCCGAACAAGGCTGTGTGCTGATCCAGCCGCTGGACCTGGAAGTGGGCGCAGGCACGTTCCATCCGGCCACCTTCCTGCGCGCGCTGGGACCGGAGCCGTGGAATGCGGCCTACGTGCAGCCCTCGCGCCGCCCCACCGACGGCCGCTACGGCGAAAACCCCAACCGCCTGCAGCGCTACTACCAGTACCAGGTGGCGATGAAGCCCAACCCGGACAACATCCAGGACCTGTATCTGGGCTCGTTGCAGGCGCTGGGCATCGACCCGCTGGTGCATGACCTGCGCTTTGTCGAAGACAACTGGGAATCGCCCACGCTCGGCGCCTGGGGCCTGGGCTGGGAAGTCTGGCTCAACGGCATGGAAGTGACCCAGTTCACCTATTTCCAGCAGGCTGGCGGGCTCGAGTGCAAGCCGGTGCTGGGCGAGATCACTTATGGGCTGGAACGGCTGTGCATGTATCTGCAGAGCTGCGACAACGTCTACGACCTGGTCTGGACCTACGGCCCGGACGGCACTCCGGTGAGCTATGGCGATGTGTACCACCAGAACGAAGTGGAGCAGAGCGCCTACAACTTCGAGCATGCCAATGTGGCCGAGCTGTTCCACCGCTTCGACGCCTGCGAAGCCGAGGCCAAGCAGCTGATCGAGGTCGGCTTGCCGCTGCCGGCGTACGAGCAGGTCACCAAGGCCAGCCACGCGTTCAATCTGCTGGACGCACGCCGCGCGATCAGCGTGACCGAACGCCAGCGCTACATCCTGCGCGTGCGCACGTTGTCGCAGGGTGTGGCGCAAGCGTATTACGCACAACGCGAGAAGCTGGGCTTTCCCGGAGTAAAGAAGTAACTCAAAGCCCCTCTCCCCTCGGGAGAGAGGTTGGGGTGAGGGTACTGAGGCGTCGCCCTCTTGCACCCAAACTCCACAGAGCTTCGCCCGTACCCTCATCCGCCCCTTTCGGGGCACCTTCTCCCGACGGGAGAAGGGACCAGCAAGCCCCTCTCCCACCGGGAGAGGGGTTGGGGTGAGGGTACGGAGGCGTAGCCCTCGCGCACCCAAACTCCACAGAGCTTCGCCCGTACCCTCATCCGCCCCTTTGGGGCACCTTCTCCCGACGGGAGAAGGGAACACGTAAAGGTCCACGTCTTATGAGCGAACAACTTCCCCTGCTGATCGAATTGGGCACCGAAGAGCTGCCGGTCAAGGCGCTGCCGGGCCTGGCGCAGGCCTTCTTCGATGGCGTGCTGGCGGGTCTGGAAAAGCGCGGCGTCGCGGTTACCCGTGGCGATGCCAAGCCGCTGTCCACACCGCGCCGTCTGGCGGTGCTGCTGCCGGGCGTGGCCACCGAGCAGCCCGAGCGGCGCTCCGAAGTGCTGGGCCCGTATCTCAACATCGCGCTGGATGCCGAAGGCAAGCCGACCAAGGCGCTGGCCGGTTTCGCGGCCAAGGCCGGCATCGACTGGACCGCGCTGGAGCGCACCAGCGATGCCAAGGGCGAGCGTTTCGTGCATCGCGCGGTGACGCCGGGCGCGCGCACCGCCGAGTTGCTGCCCGACATTCTGCGCGAAGCCATCGCCGCGATGCCGATCCCCAAGCCGATGCGCTGGGGCGCGCACGAATACGCCTTCGCGCGGCCGGTGCAGTGGCTGGTGTTGCTGTTCGGCGATGCGGTGATTCCGGCCGAGTTGCTGGGCGTGCGTGGCGATCGCATCACCCGCGGGCACCGCTTCATGCATCAGGGCGAAGTCTCGCTTGCCGCACCGGGCGATTACGTCGAAGCGCTGCGCGCCGCGCACGTGCTGGTGGATGCGGACGCACGCCGTGCGCGCATCGTCGAAGAAGTCGAATCCGCTGCCAAACAGGCCGGTGGTAGCGCGCGCATCAGTGAGGACAATCTGCAACAGGTGGTCAACCTGGTCGAGTGGCCGTCGGCGGTGCTGTGCAGCTTCGAGCGCGATTTTCTGGCAGTGCCGCAGGAAGCGCTGATCGAAACCATGGAAATCAACCAGAAGTTCTTCCCGGTGCTGGATGCCGGCGGCAAGTTGACCGAGCAGTTCATCGGCATCGCCAATATCGTCTCCAAGGATGTGGCCGAAGTCGCCAAGGGCTACGAGCGGGTGATCCGTCCGCGTTTTGCCGATGCCAAGTTCTTCTTCGACGAAGACCTCAAGCAGGGGCTGGAGGCGATGGGTGCGGGCCTGGCCAGCGTCACGTATCAGGCCAAGCTGGGTACGGTGGCCGACAAGGTGGCGCGCGTGGCTGCGCTGGCGGAGGCGATTGCGCCGCAAGTGGGTGCCGATCCGGTGCAGGCGCGTCGCGCCGCGCAATTGGCCAAGAACGACCTGCAGTCGCGCATGGTCAACGAATTCCCGGAATTGCAGGGCATTGCCGGGCGCCATTACGCCAAGGCTGCTGGCGAGGCTAGCGAGATTTCGCTGGCCATTGATGAGGCTTACCAACCGCGTTTTGCTGGCGACGACATCGCGCTATCGCCGTTGGGTAAAGTGCTGGCGATCGCCGAGCGTTTGGATACCTTGGCCGGCGGGTTTGCAGCTGGGTTGAAGCCGACCGGCAACAAGGATCCGTTTGCGTTGCGGCGTAATGCGTTGGGGTTGGCGCGGACGGTGATTGAGAGTGGGTTTGAGTTGGATCTGAAAAAGCTGCTTGCAGAGGCTAGGAATCAGATCAATGTCCAAGCAAGTGCCAGACAATTGCTCAAGACAGAAACTGCGATTACCAAGGCAACAGATGCCGGCGCTGCTCTGCCGCCATCTGTTGAAAAGGAAGCACGCACAGCTTTGGCGCAGGCGGGTCAAGATGCAGAGATTTTTGACTTTGTCCTCGACCGCCTGCGAGGCTACTACGCAGACAAAGGCGTCCCTGCCACCCACTTCAACGCAGTCGCCGCCTTGTTCTCGGTCGCGCCCGAGGGCGCTCCTACAGCGCTTGGCGTAGGAGCGCACCTGGGCGCGACCCACGGCTCCCTCTACGACTTCGACCGCCGCATCGATGCGATCGGCATCTTCGCCACGCTGCCCGAGGCCGAAGCCTTGGCCGCGGCCAACAAGCGCATCCGCAATATCCTGCGCAAGGTCGAGGGCGAGATTCCCGGCGATATCGACACCAGCCTGCTCTGTGAGCCGGCCGAAGAAGCCTTGGCCGAAGCAGTGGAAGCGGCCATCGGCGATACCGGCGATGCGCTGCACCGCCACGACTATGTCGCCGTGCTCGCGCGCCTGGCGCGCCTGCGCCCGCAAGTCGATGCGTTCTTCGACGGGGTGATGGTCAATGCCGAAGACGCGCAACTGCGCGCCAATCGGCTCGCGCTGCTGAAGAAGCTCGGCGACCGCCTCGGTAGCGTGGCGGCCATCGAGCATCTGTCCAGCTGATGGCCGCGTCCGCCGGCGCGGTGCACTGGCAAACCGCCCAGGCCGCGTTGGCACGTCGCGACCTGGGTGTGGCGGCGTCTGCATTGCAGGCGCTGCTTGACGTGGAACCCACCCACGTGTACGCACGCGTGCTGCTGGCCGGCACGGTGTTGGCCAATGGCAAGATGCGTGCGGCGGTGACGCAGTTAGGACTTGCCGCAGAAGACCTCGGCGACGACGTGGCGATGCGTTGCCGTGTGGCGCAAACCTTGTTGCGCGTTGGCGAGCATCGCGCACTGCATGCGTTGCTGCGGCATCCGTCGGTGATGCAGTGCCAGGACGGCGCCACACTGGCGCTGCTGGCGCATGTGCATCAATCCCTCGGCGAACATGTCGAAGCGCTGGCAATGATGCAGCGCGCGCAGGCATGCGGATTCGATGGCCCGGATTTCCGCTTCTTTCTTGCGGTGCAACTGCAATTCAATAATCGCCTCGACGATGCAGCGCAGGCATTAGATCGCGCGTTGGCGCTGTCGCCAGGCTACGGCCGTGCGGCGCTGACGCGTGCGCGGCTACGCCGTCAGACTGCAAGCAACAATCATCTCGATCAGTTACGTCAGCAGCTGCAGCGCGCCAAGCCCGATAGCGAAGATCGCGCCGGGCTGGCGTTCGCGCTGTACAAGGAGCTGGAAGATCTCGGCCAGACCGATGCCGCCTGGAACGCGCTGGCCCACGGTAATGCGGTGATGCATGCGCGCTTGCGTCACGATGCCGACGCAGAAGCAGCGCTGTACGCGCAGTTGGGCGCATTGGCCGAACAAGGCGTGTTCGTCGCGCAGGAATCCAGTAACGCACAAGGCCCGCAACCGATCTTCGTGCTCGGTTTACCGCGCTCGGGCACCACGGTGCTGGAGCGGATGCTGGGCAACCATTCGCAGATCGTGTCGGCCGGCGAATTGAACGACTTCGGTCATCAGTTGCGCTGGGGCGCGGACCAGGCCGGTCGCAGTCTGCTGGATGCGCGTCTGCTGCAGGTATTGCCGTCGCTGGATTACGCGCAGATCGGCGCGCGTTACCTTGAACAGACGCAGTGGCGCGCGGGATCGGCACGCTGGTACATCGATAAATTACCTGCCAATGCGGTGGCGATCGGCGCGATCGCGCGTGCCTTGCCAGGTGCGTTGATCGTGCATCTGGTACGCGAGCCGATGGCGGTGTGTTTTTCCAATTACCGCGCGCTGTTCGGTGATTCCTATGCCTACAGCTACGACCTGCACACGCTGGCGCGTCACTATCAGGCGTACCACGGGTTGATGGCGCAATGGCGCGCGGCATTGCCGGGCCGGGTGATCGATGTGGACTATGCGCAGATGGTGCGTGATCCGTCTACGGTGCTGGAGCAGTTGATGCTGCGCTGTGGGTTGGAGATCGAGCCTGGGCAGATCGATATCACCCGCAATGCGGCCGCGTCGGCAACGCTCAGCAGCGTGCAGGTGCGCGAGGGTGTGCATGGGCGCAACGTGGAGGAATGGCGGCGCTATGCCACGCAGCTGGAGCCGCTGCGGCAGGCATTGTTGCAGGCAGGCCTAATCGACGTGGGCTCGTTTTAGCGGGGCCGGACAGATCTGAGGCGCCACGCTGACGATCTGCGCGCGTCTTCCATCTGCCTGCATGACCGACGCACTTTGCCCAGGTGTGCGGCAGGCAATCCGGCTGCGACGACGCGTGCGACGTCTTGGACGCTTTGCCTTGGGAGCGGATAGACAACTGACTGATGCGTGTTGCTTGCCCCGAGCGTGCCCGGGCCAAAAACGCCAGCGGCAGCCGTTGTGGCTGCCGCTGGACGAAGGTAACGCAGTGACTCAATGCGCGCCGAAGCGCCAGTTTAATTCCAGCATGTAGGAACGGCCGTAACCGGTGTAGTTGAAGATGTTGTAGTACGGGTAGTCGGTGTAGGTACGATCACGCGGTGGGCGGGTATCGGCGAGATTGTTGACGGTGGCCGTCAGCGAGATGTCCTCGTTGATCGCATAGTCCAGCGTCGCATTGAAGGTGGTCCAGGCGCCGACCTTGCGTGCGCCTTCGACCGCATAGCCATCGGTGCTCTGGCCCGCGGTGAAGTTGGGCGTACGGCCGTAACGCTGGCCGAACAAGGTGGTGGTCCACGCATCCTTTTGCCAGGTGATCGAGGCATTGGTGATGCTGCGGAACTCGGAAGAGAAGAACGGTTCGCTGAGCAAATCGCGTACCGGGTCCTGCGGGAACTGCTGGCTTTCGTGCTTGAGCGTCAGGTTGTATTGCGCGTCGAAGACAAACAGGCCCCAGGATTCGGTGGCCAGGTTGTAGGTCGCCTTGGTCAGCACTCCGGAGATTTCCTCGTTGGAAATATTGACCGGGTTGATGCGGATGTTGCTCAGGCGATTGGGTACCAGCGCATCGGCGGCGGTGCGATCGATGCGCGACAGCGCGTCGACACAGGTCGGCGAGTTGATGTCCAGAGCGCCGAGCCGGCAGGCCGATTCGTTCTGCAGCAATGCATCGGTGCTCAGATCGCTGACTTTCTGATCGATCTTGATGTTGTAGTAATCGGCATTGACGCTGAAGCGTGCGCTCGGCGACCACACTACGCCGGCGCCCCAGGATTTTGCGGTGATCGACTTCAGATCTGCATTGCCGGACCGACGGCCCTGGATGCTGGTGCCGCCATAGGTGCAGTCGGAGATCGGCACGCCGGGTTCTTCGACCGCGCAGCGGTAGTAGTCGTTGACGCTCTGGAAGAAGCCGCTGTCGCCAGCGAAGGAGAACGCCATGTCCGGTGCCTTGAACGCTGTGGCGTAGTTGCCGCGGAACAGCAGCGAATCGATCGGGCGGAACTCCAGCGCAGCCTTGTAGGTGAACTTGGAATCGCCACCGCCGCCCTGGTTCTTGTAGTCATCGTAGCGGCCGGACAGGTTGGCCGTGAGGGTGCTCAGGATCGGCACCCGCATTTCGAACGCCGCCGCCCAGTTCTCGCGCTTGCCGCTGCCCTGGGTGCCGGTCAGCTGGTAGAAGTCGCCAGCAATCACGCGCGGGTCGGTGGGGTTGGTCCAATACTGATTACCGGCCTGCAACACACCGGCAATGCCGACCGCACCGGCCGGCATGTTGAACAACTCGGTGTTGGTCAGTTGCAGGTTGACGTTCTGGGTCCAGGTCCTGGACTTGGTGCGGATTTCATCGTTGAAGCTGCGGTACTGCGCCGGTGTCAACGCACGATAGAAGTTGGCATCGTTGGGCGAATAGATCGGGTAGCCGTAGTACTCGCCCTGCGGAGCGCCAAGGAACTGTTCGCGGAAGAAATCTTCGATGCGGTCGGCCAGCGGCCATTGCTGACGGCTTTCGATGCGATATTCCGAGCGTGCGTAGTACGCATCGTAGGTCCAGTTGCTGGCACCCAGGCCGCCTTTCAGGCCAAGCGCGATGTTGTAGGAGTCGGCAGTCTGGCGGTCGTTGTTGAAATCGTTGTTGCCGGTTTCTTCCGGTGCAAAAACGCGTTGATAGCTTTCGAGCTGCTGGCTGTCGCCGTTGTAGAACAACCCGCCGGTGTCGACAGCACTCTGCCAGAAGCGGGGTCCGCCGTTGACCTCGACCTTGGTGCGATTGAGCAGCAGGGTCGAGTACAGCTCGACGTTGTCGTTGAACGCATAGCTCAGGTTCGCATAGCCGCTGGCGCTGCGTTCCTTGTTGAGGATGCTGGCATAGCCCGGCACTGTGCGGCTGCTG
Source organism: Xanthomonas sp. Leaf131 (assembly GCF_001423495.1). Lineage (GTDB taxonomy): Bacteria > Pseudomonadota > Gammaproteobacteria > Xanthomonadales > Xanthomonadaceae > Xanthomonas. The sequence goes on from NZ_LMOG01000005.1 coordinate 94,634, forward strand.
CAGAAGTTGCCGCGGTTGGCACGGTTGTCGTACTGCACCGACCCATTGAACAGCGCGCCCAACGCGGCGCAGTTGTCTGCCCCTGGATCGACATAGGTGGCCGGGGGGCCGGGGAGGCTGTGCAGCGCAATGCGTGAACCATAGCGCAGGGTTGGGTCTGGATTGTCGTTGGTGGAATCGAAATCGCGGCGGTGATAGCCGTAGATCGGATCCTGATTGTTGAGTTGCAGGCCCCACACGATGTTGGCGCCACCGATCTCGTTGCCGCCGGTGAGCTGAAAGCGCTGGTTGTTGCCGCCACCGCCATCATAGGTGCCCATGCGGTAATTCATCTGCACGCCGTCCATGCGCTTTTTCAGGATGATGTTGACCACACCGGCAATGGCGCTGGAGCCGTAGATCGAGGACTGGTTACCGGGTGCCACGTCGATGCGCTCGACCATGCCCACCGGCACGCTGGCCAGATCGACGAAGTTGCTCTGCCCGTTGTAGAGCAACGGGTAATCAGCCATCGGCCGGCCATCGATCAGCACCAGGGTGAAGCCGGGGTCCAGCCCGAGCAGGCTCAGCGACTTGGCGCCGGCAGTGAAGCCGCCACTGAACTGGCCGTCCTGCACCGCACCGGTGGCCATCGGTTGCGAGCGCAGCACGTCGTAGACGTCCTTGAAGCCGCGGCGCTGGATGTCCTGGGCAGTGATGGAGAACACCGGGGTGGCCGTTTCGATCTGAGATCGCGGAATCAACGAGCCTGTCACGGTGACCTTGTTCAATTCGGTCACGTCGTCCTTGCTCTGTGCGATCGCAAGCGATGGCAGGGCAAGCGACGGGAATGCAAGGGCGGCGCAGACGGCATTGACCAATAAATGACGCTTCATGAAAACCTCTCTCTCCAAAGGTGTGGAACTACGGCGCGCGGCAATCCGGGGGAGGGCCGCTTGGCATGCTGCCAACGAAACGTTAACAACACACCGACTCTAACCAGTGCATGCGCGTCCGTATAGTCGAGATTGCTTAGATTTTTTGTCCCTTCACGCCCAGGCTAGGTATCCTTTGCCGATGCTTAAAGTCGTGTTTGCTCTCTCCCTGCTGTGCACCCTGCTCGTTCCGCTGCAAGCGGCCGCCCGCGGAACCATCGACAAGATCGAAATCAAGGGCTTGGACGAAGACGACGACGCCGAGATGATCGAGAACATCGAGGTCTCCCTGTCTCTTTATGAGGCTGTGGGCAAGGAGCAGGGCGAGTCGCGTATCGAGTATTTGTTGGCGCAAGCCGAGCGGCAGACGCGCGAGGCATTGGAACCGTTCGGCTACTACTCGCCGACCATCGAACTGGCCGCACCGCGCGAAGGCGACAAGGTCACGGTGGTGATCACGGTGGAGCGTGGCGAGCCGGTGCGGGTGCGGCAGTCGCATATCTCCATCACCGGCTGGGCCGAGCAGGACCGCTACCTGGGCCAGGACCTCAAGCAGTTCGAGCCGCACGAGGGCCAGGTCTTCAGCCACCCGCAGTACGAAGCCAGCAAGGTGCGCATCACCCGCCGCCTGGCCGAGCGTGGTTACTTCGATGCCGACTTCACCCAGCGCCGGGTCGCAGTGACGCGTGCCGAACATGCCGCCGATATCGATCTGAACTGGGACAGCGGCCGTCGCTACGATATGGGCAAGGTGCGCTTCGACTACGACTACTTCCGCGATGGCCTGTTCGAGCCGTTGGTGTATTGGGACGAGGGCAGCTACTACCACGAAGGCAAGCTGGATCGCCTGCGCGAGTCGCTGACCAAGCTGGATTACTTCAGCACCATCGACATCCAGCCCAAGCCGGAAGAAGCCGACGACCAGGGCCGGGTGCCGGTGGACGTCAAGCTCACCCGCGCCAAGCGCACCGTTTACACCTCGGGCTTGAGCTACGGCAGCGAGAGCGGCGCCGGTGTGCGTGGCGGGGTGGAGCGGCGCTACGTGAATGCGCGCGGCCACAAGATGGACACGCAGCTGGATTACGCGCAGAACCGCAAGAGCCTGACCACCAGTTACCGTGTGCCGGCGTTCCGTTGGCTGGATGGCTGGTACACCGCTTCGGCGCGCCTTTACGACGAGCAGACCGAATACATCGACCTGCGCAACGTCAAACTTACCGGCAGCCGCAGCGGCCAGATCAACGAGCGCTGGAGCGCGATCGCCTCGATCAACGCCTTGCGCGAGCGCTGGCGTTTCAGCAGCGGCGACGATTTCGAAGGCGCGGTGTACGAGACCTCCACGCTGGTCTATCCGCAGTTGCAGGTGAACTACGTCAACGTCGACGACCGCTTGTTTCCGCGCAGTGGCGTGTCCGGGCAGGCGTTCATTCGCGGCGGTGCCGAAGGCGCCGGCTCGGATACCAATTTCGGCCAGGTCTATGGCCAGCTGCGCTGGTTTCTGGGCGCGGGCGACAACGGCCGGGTGATCCTGCGCGGCGAAGGCGGCACCACCTGGACCAGCGATCTGGTGTCGATCCCGCCGAGCCTGCGCTTCTTTGCCGGTGGCGCCAACAGCATCCGCGGGTATGCCTTCCGCGAAGTCGGCCCGCGCACGCCCAAGCCGGACGAATTTGCACTCGGTGCCAAGAACGCGGTCACCGCCAGCGCCGAGTACGAGCATTACCTCAAGGGCGGCCCGTGGGGCGGTGCGGTGTTTGTGGATAGCGGTAGCGCCTTCGACGACAGGCCCGACTGGCACACCGGTATCGGCTTCGGTCTGCGCTGGCGCTCGCCGGTGGGACCGGTGCGCGTGGACATCGCGCATGGCTTGAACGACCCCGACTCGCAGTTTCAGCTCTACATCGATATCGGGGCCAACCTGTGAGCACACCCACGCCGACCCCCGCACCGCGCCGCGCGCGTTTCTATCGCCGGCGCCGGTTCTGGGTGGGTTCCGGGCTGACTGTGCTCGGGCTGGTGTTGCTGGCCTTGATCGCAGTGTATTGGTTGCTGCAGACCGTGGCCGGGCGCGATGTGTTGCTGGCGCAGGTCACCGCGCGCTTGCCGGTCGGCGCCACCTTTACTTACGGCAAGGTCGAAGGCCCGGTCGCCGGTCCGCTGACCTTGCGCGATGTCGATTTCCGTTATCAGGACATCCATTTCACCGCCGAGCGCGTGTATCTGAAACCGGATCTGCGCCCGCTGCTTGGCCGCAAGCTGCAACTGGATGCGGTGCAGGTCAGCAATGCCACCTTGAATCTGGGCAAGAGCGAGGAACCATTCACGCTGCCGAGCTGGCCCGAATCGTTGCCGCAGATCAACGTGCCACTGGCGATCCAGGCCGACAAGATCGCGGTGGACAATCTGCGCATCACCCAGCTGCAGCAGCCGATGATCGTCCTGCACAAAGTACAGGGCGGGCTGGAAGTGGCCACCGGCGAGTTGCGCACGCGCAATCTGGTGGTCGACACCGATATGGGCGATTTCCGCCTGCACGGCGACTACGTGCCCAACGACGATTACCGCGCCGATCTCACCGCCACCGCCGTGCTGCCGGCCGCACGCGGGCGCACGCCGGCCAGCCTGGGGCTGGTTGCACGCGGCGATCTGGACAAGATGGAAGTGGCCATCGCCGGCCGCGCGCCGGCACCGCTGCAGGCCAGCCTGGTGTTCACCGGGCGCGATGCGCCGACATGGACGTTCAAGGCGGTGACCGACGCGCTGGATACCTCGCTGCTGATTCCGGCCAGCAACGGGCAGTACGCCGCCCCGGCCACGCCGATCGCCCTGAACCTGCAAGCCTCCGGCAAGGGCGGCATCGCCGATCTGCAAGGCAGCGTCAAACAAGGCGAGCTGAGCGCCACGCTGCAGCCTTCGCATATCAGCCTGCTGGACCAGGTCATTACCGTAGAGCCGCTGGTGATCGATGCCTTCGAAGGCCGCGCGCAGCTGCGCGGTACGGCGGATTTCCGCGACACCCAGAATCCGAATTTCCGTTTCGCGGTCAACGCCAGCGGCCTGCGCTTCACCCCGACGCCGGACCCCGGCACACCCGATGCACCGGCCGTGCCGGTGGAACTGGTCGACGCGCGCCTGGGCGTGGCCGGTACCTTGAAGGCGTGGGCGGCGATCGGCCGCGCCACGCTGGAACGCGACGGGCAACAGGCCGCGCTGGTGTTCGACAGCCGCGGCAACGATCAACGCGCGCAGCTCAAGCAGGTGCAGGCCAAAACGCCGGGTGGCTCGTTGGATCTCACCGGCGAAGTGGGCTGGACGCCGGAGCTGCAATGGGATGTCACCGCGCAACTGGCCAAGTTCGATCCGGGCTACTTCGCGCCGGGCTGGAACGGCAATCTCTCCGGCAAGGTCGCCTCCAAGGGTCGCCAGTTGCCGGCACCGGCGGGCGGCGTGTCGCCGGGTTTCGAGGCCACCGCGGATATTCCGACCCTGACCGGCCAGCTGCGTCAACGCGCGCTGTCGGCCAACGGCAAGTTCGCCTTGCGTGGCGAGCAGGGCGAAGGCGAATTGCAACTGTCGCTGGGCAATAGCCGCATCAACGCCAAGGGTAAGGTCGGCGACCAGCTGGAGATCGCCGCGCAACTGCAGCCGCTGCAGCTGGACGATGTGTTGCCCGGCGCCACCGGCACCGTGCGTGGGCAGTTGCAGGTCAGCGGCCGTCGCGATGCGCCCGATATCACCGCCGACATCGTCGGTAATGGCTTGCGTTGGAACGACTACAGCGCCCAAAGCATCAGCTTGCGCGGCCGGCTGCCGTGGCGCGGCAGCGATGGACAACTGGCATTGCAAGGCACCGCGATCGAAGCCGGCGTGGTGCTGGACAGCGTGCGTGTGCAGGCACGTGGCGCGGTGGAAGCCTTGCGCCTGGATGCCGACATCGCCAACAGCATGGCCAGCGTCGCGTTGCAGGGCGATGTGCGTCGCAACGGCGAGCGTTGGCAGGGCCAGGTTGGCACCTTGCGGATCGCACCGGCCAAGGGCGCTGCGTGGGCGCTGCGGCAGCCGGCGCAGTTCAGCACCGACGGCGCGGCATTCACCTTGTCCGATACCTGCCTGGGCGCCGGCACCGGTGGCGCGTTGTGCGCCAGCGCCAACTGGCCGCGCGAAGGCATGGTGGTGCACGGCGATGCATTGCCGTTGTCGCTGGTGCAACCGTGGTTGCCCAAACAGCAGGGGCGGCAGATCTATCTGCGTGGCGAGCTCGCGCTCGATGGCAGCTTCAAGCCGCGTGGCAATGCGTGGGAAGGCTCGTTCCGGATCGCCTCGCCCGAGGGCGGCATCCGCCTGGGCGAAACCCGTTATGCGGCGGTGGCCGGCAATCCCAATCGCGGTGAGTTGCTGCGCTACGACCAATTCAGCATGCAGGCCGATTTCAACCCGCAACAGATCCAGGGCAAGCTCGGTATCGGCTTCCAGGGCGCCGGCTTTGTCGACGCCAAGTTCAATACCGGTTGGGATGCGTATGCGCCGCTCAATGGCGAGCTGTATCTCAATATGTCGCGGCTGTACTGGCTGGAGCTGGTGATCGCCGATGTGGTGCAACCCAAGGGCCTGGTGGAAGGCCATGTGAGCCTGCGCGGTACCCGCGACAAACCGCTGCTGGGCGGCGATGCGACCTTGAGTAACTTCACCGCCGAATATCCCTCGATGGGTTTGACCCTGAGCGAGGGCAAGGGCCGCTTCGACGCCTTGCCGGACGGCTCGGCCAAGATCACCGCATCGGCCAAGTCGGGCGAGGGCACGCTCAACATCGACGGCGGCCTGTCGTGGTTCGGTACCACCACGCCGTTGCTGCTGAATATCCGCGGCGAGAATGTGCTGGCCTACAACACCAGCGAGTTGCGCATCATCGCCAACCCGGACATGCAGTTCGGCATCACCGACAACACCATGCAGCTGCGCGGCAAGGTCACCGTGCCCGAAGCCGATATCGATCTGGAACGCCTGGATCGCGGCACCTCGGTGTCCGAAGACGTGGTGGTGCTGGACCCGGTGGATCCGGAAGCCACGCCATCTTCGCCATTGGATATGGACCTGGCCATCGTGCTCGGGGACAAGGTCAACATGAGCGGCTTCGGCCTGAAGGGTGGGCTGAGCGGGCAGATGCAGATCCGCGCGCGCCCGGGCCGCGAAATGACCGCCAACGGCGGGCTGGATGTGCGCGGCCGCTACAAGGCCTATGGCCAGGATCTGACCATCAGCCGCGGCCAGCTGACCTGGAACAACAACATCGTCTCCGACCCGCGCGTGAGCCTGCGTGCCGAACGCAAGATCGGCGATGTCACCGCCGGTATCGACGTCAGTGGTCGCGCCGAATCTCCGCGTGCCGATGTGTGGTCGGAGCCGGCGATGTCGCAATCCGAAGCACTCTCCTACCTGGTGCTCGGCCGCGGCCTGTCCACCGCCAGCAGCGACGAAACCCAGCAGGTCAGCGCCGCCTCGGCCGCGTTATCGGCCGGCAGCAGCCTGATCGCCTCGCAGATCGGCGCCAAGCTCGGCCTGGACGAAGCAGGGGTCAGCGAATCCAGCACCGTCGGCTCGGTCGTGGGCTTCGGCAAGTACCTCTCGCCGAAACTCTACGTCGGCTACGGCGTCTCGATGGTCGGCAGCGGCTCGGTCCTGACGTTGAAGTATCTGCTCAGTCGCGGCTTCGATATCGAGGCCGAATCCAGCACGGTGGAGACCAAGGGATCGGTGAACTGGCGGCGGGAGAAGTAGCCCGCCGCTTGACCTTCATCACATATTGACAAAGCTGACTTGGCTGTTCATCATTTTACTGGCAGCAGGCTCGACCTGGGGAAATAGCCGAAAAAGGGGAGCAGTCAGGCATCAATTACACAGTGTGTGTTTATTGATGAGGCTGTTGGATAATTTCAGCGCGATGATTGGGGCAATAAATGCGTTCTGGTAGAAAGTCGTATTTACGTTGGCTGCTAATTTCCTGCATTTTATATTCCAGCATTGGTCTGGCGGCAGAATTTACGGGTTTTGGGAAAATAAATTACCTGGAGAATGGTTGGTACGGCGAGGGAGTCGCGATACACCATTCAACAGCTGTCATAACCGGTTGTACCGCTAACTCCAACGATTTCGCTATCGATAAAAATCATCCGGCTTATAAAGAACTGATCGCCATCGCTTTGGCGGCATACACCAGTGAATCCGAAGTTGAATTAATTGTAGATAAGGGTGTATGCGGCTTCGGTGGGCGTACAAAGATACTGTCGATACGGCTGAAGAAATAGTAATTCTTAGTGTGTATCTGATTTTGGCGCGCAGGTTATTTTCTACATCCACTTGCAGGTTTATCTCCACCCAAGACATGGCACTTTGACCGCGATGACTGATTCTGCTGAGTAATATTAAGATAGCCTGCATCATCTTGGTGTTTACCGACTACGCGGTCTTGAGATCCGTGTAAAATAAGGGAAATATATGTTGGGCGTAAGATTTAGAAGCTTCGCTGCATTAATTTTCATGATTTCAGCGGCGCCATTGCAGGCGCAAATGGTCACCCCTGAGTCAGAGTTTGATAAGCGCGTGCGCAGCTCTCAATCAGTTCAGCCGCTTGGAGATAAGCCCTTTGGCGAACTGATCGACCTCTACACAGGGGCGATCTCGTTCAGGCAAGCTGACATAGTTCAAGAGGGCCAAGGGCTTCCCATCGAGCTTTCGAGAACTTTAGAGATTAATGATCGCAGTTTTGCGGAGGCGCCGTCGCGTGCCTTTGCCGACTGGCGACTAGAGATTCCAAAAATTGAAACGATAGTCGGCGCCGAACGATTTGGCTTAAGGTGCGCAAATATTTCGCGCGCCCCGACGATCGTATTGAATAGCAGTGCTTCTTCTAGCCCAATATTTTACCCTCCTGAACAATGGTGGGGTGGTTATCAGCTTGTTATCCCTGGAAGCGGTCGTCAAGAGTTATTAGCGAAAGATGCAGCGAATGGAAACATCCCACAAGCTATGACCGTAGATGGAGGAGCCGTCAACTTCTTGCTGGTAACTAAAAACCAATGGGCGATTGGTTGCTTGCAAAGAACCGCGAACGGTGTAGCTGGCGATGGATTCTTTGTGGTTTCACCCGAGGGCACGAAATACTGGATGGACTGGGCGGTCACCAAGCCATACACCAACGTTGGCTTCGCTCAGCCAAACTTCGGAGGAGTGGCGCGGAGTATAGCGATGAATCTTGTCTCCAAGGTGGAGGATAGATTCGGAAACACGCTCACCTATCAATATGACTCAGAAGGCAACCTAGTAAGAATCGCCGCGAGCGACGGTCGTTTACTCACTATGAGTTATGAGCCGTGGTCGCAACGGATAGGCGGAACAACTGAAGCTGGAACACGTATCACCTCTGCAGTGCTACAGACTTCAGATACTCCATCGAGGGCTTGGTCATACCGATACGGGGTGTTATCGGACGGACGGACTCATCTGGTATCACTTATCCAACCCGATGGCTCCTCGTGGGCTTTTGATGTCGGAGCATTTGGGACAGCGCCAGGATATTCCGCCGTCGTATATCCGACCGATAACGGATGCTCTTTTGTCGCCAAACCAAGCACAGTTACCGCCATAGGAACCATGCGCCACCCGTCAGGGCTAACTGGCGCTTTTACAGTGGGATCGACCATCAGAGGTCGTTCTTACGTGCCTTATCTTTGTGATAATTCATTCAATCGAAGAACGCTCGTTCATCCCAATGTCTATGTTTCGCGGACACTTGCAAAGAAAGAATTTTATGGGCCGGGAGTTGCGTCTCGTATATGGTCCTACGCATACTCGCTTCCAAACAATAGCTGGAGCAAGGACTGCGGGGCCGGATGCGCTTCTACCGCATGGACCGACGTTATAGATCCAAATGGTAGCGCAACTCGCTACACATATAGCAACAGATTCGATGTGAGTGAGAGTCAATTGGTTAAATCCGAACAGTTCTCAGGAGCTGTGGGGACTAGTCTGGTTAGAACTGAACAAAATTCATACGCGTCCGCTACCAATGGCCCATGGCCGGCCCGTTATGGGGCTACTTTTGCCGCTAACTTAAATTCAGACCAAATGACTCGTGTCTCTCCACTCAGTTCGAGGGTGATCGGACAAGACGGCACGGCCTATACATACTCGGTGGGTAGCTACGACACTTTTGCGAGACCGATTACGGTCGCGAGATATACACCTTGGCATGGGCGAACCGATGTTAGGTCATATTACGACAACACTCAGAAATGGGTGCTTGGTCAGGAGGCGAGCTCCACGAACAGTGATACCGGTCTAGTAGAAAGGCAGATATCGTATAACGGCAATTCGCAGCCTGTTGCAATCAGTGCTTTCGGGAATTTGAAGCAAGCAATTAACTATAACGGCGATGGCACAATCGCCTCTGTCGTCGACGGGAATAATAATTCCACTACTTTTAACTTTTGGAAAAGAGGAATACCTCAGTCGATTCGATTTTCGGACCAGACTACAATCTCTGCAAACGTCAACGACAATGGTTGGATAACGTCAGCGACTGACCAGAATGGTTACACAACCAATTATAGCTATGATGTGATGGGCCGCCTCTCTGCAATTGCCTATCCTACGAACGATAGCTCGGCGTGGAATACAACAGTGCAATCCTTCGAGCAAGTGGGTGCTCAGGAATACGATATTGCGGCAGGTCATTGGCGCCAAACGGTAGCTACCGGTAGCGCTCGCAAGATCACTTACTTCGATGCAATGATGCAACCGCTACTTACACGGGAATACGACGCGGCAAACGAGGCTGGGACGCAGCGGTTTCAAAGCTTTTCGTACGATAGTGTGGGGCAATTGGTATTCTCTTCCTATCCAGGAAGCAGCAGTGCGCTGAGCACGGGTTATCGGAACGGCTACGACGTGCTGGGAAGAATCACCTTATCTTCTCAGGATTCTGAGCTTGGTCGCCTAAATACAGTTACTAGCTATCTCGCTGGTAATCAAACCAGCGTAGCCAATCCGCGCGGACAGGCTACAGTTACAGGCTATCAAGTCTTCGATCAGCCGGCTTATGACAAGCCTGTTTGGATCCAGCATCCTGAAGGAGCATACACTGATATTGCGCGGGATCTATTTGGCAAACCAACATCGATCACCCGGCGTAACGCAAATTCATCTCAAGTGCTGACGCGTAGTTACGCCTACAACAGCAATCAAGAGCTGTGCCGTTCAGTGGAGCCTGAGACGGGCGCCACATTGATGGGATACGACCCCGCCGGAAACATGAAATGGTCCGCTGCCGGACTTCCAGCGGATGTGGGTTGTGATCTGAATGGGACTAGTGCGACGATCGCGGCGCGTCGAGTAGATAGAACCTATGATTCGCGCAGTCGTTTAACCGCGCTGCTCTTCCCTGATGGAAACGGAAATCAGCGCTGGACGTACTGGCCGGATGGTTTAGTCAAGCAGATAACCACAATCAACGGCGGTGTGGCCAATTACAACAGCTACACTTACAACAGGCGTCGTTTTCTTCTTGGCGAGAGTCAAGGGCAGGCGGATGGAGAAACTTGGGCGATCGGCTCGATCTACGATGCAAACGGTCACCTGGCGATCCAGCGTTATCCAACGGGTATGACTGTCGACTACGCCCCAAACGCGTTGGGTCAAGCCATGCAGGCCGGGCGTTACGCTACAGGCGCTAGCTATTATCCAAACGGAGCGCTTCGGCAGTTTACATATGGAAATGGCATTGTTCACAATATGGTGCAGAACGCACGACAGCTGCCCGACACGAGCGAAGATGCCTTTGGTGGCAATGTCGTATTAAGTGATGGCTATGACTATGACGCAAACGGCAATGTTGCAGCCATAACAGACGGGGCGACTGGCCGCAATCAGCGCGGCAACCGAACAATGACATATGACGGGCTGGATCGTTTGAGGTCTACTGTATCGCCTATGTTCGGCAACGCTGAGTATCGCTACGACTCCCTGGATAATCTGACCTATGTTAGAGCACCCGGGCGCGAGCACTACTATTGCTACGATCCGTATTGGCATCTCACCAATATTAAGATTAACGAATGCTCCGGAAGCACCGTTGTCGGTCTTGCGTACGATCTGCAGGGCAATCTCACCAATAAGAATGGGCAGGCGTACGTCTTCGACTTCGGAAATCGCTTGCGTGCAGCGACAAATAAGGAAAGCTATCGGTACGACGGCAACGGTAGGCGAACCCAAGCAACACAATCGAGCGGCAGCGTAGGGTCGATGTACGACCAAGCTGGAGTATTGCGTTTTCAGAAAAATCAACGTCGTTCCAAAATGACCGAGTATGTTTTGCTGGGCGGCAGCAACGTTGCGGAAGTTGAGTGGACGTTTGGACAAGTGCCTGCGATGAAAGACGCTTTAACTTGGTCCGCTAGTCCGGGAAGCGTGCGTTATGTGGTTGAGGAAAGTATCGATGGGCTGACCTGGACTTCTGTTTACGAGGGCGATCAAACCACGTGGACATCGTTATCCCGCCCCTCCGGAACCTATTCGTATCGTGTGCTTGCCTGTACGCAGAACGGAGCATGCACTCAGTTGTCTGGGGTTTCGCATGCCAAGCGTTCTGCCGTAGATATCGTCCCACTGCTCTATCAGCTTCTGCTGAATTGACTAGCGCGAACCCTTAATTCAAACAAGCTGAACCTCCAATGGCGTTATTTCATATGTTACATCCACGATTTAACCCAAAAAATTTGTTTTTGGTGCTTTGCATTCTGTCGTCGCTTCTATGTGGTGAAGCTTATGCAGCGCCGTACGTTGTCATGAGCAATATGGTTCCCGCTTCAATACCGTATGGGGAGCTGAGGATTTGTATATCGAAGCGACTGGGGTATCTCAGATTGGAACAGGATGCGGGACGGGCAACGTCTTTTTTTATAGAGCGGGGGCTCTATGAATAAGGAAACGACATCATTATGCGTGATAGCCATGCAGAACATATTTCCCGTCGATCTATATTTGGATGAATGCCTGAATAGTGCGATGAGACTGAAAACTGTACATATAAATAAAAGGCGATAATATGAATTATTATTCATTCGGTTTGCTTCTCTTGCTGGTTACAGCGGTGCCTGTCAATGCATCAGCAAATGATTGGGTGCGTGATGTCGAAGTAACCCAGCTCGGTACCTATCAGGCACTGAATGCACATTTTGTGTGGTTCGGATCTCTTTCGCAAGAATGTAAGTCTTCTCCGACAATGTATTTCGATGAAGCCAAGCCAGGAGGTAAATCATTGATGGCTGTACTGATGTCTGCGCTAGTAAATAAGCGGAAGGTGGATTATCAGGCAGCTGGTTGTGAAATCGTTGAGGTCTACCTTAAATAATCCAAAAGTGTTCAATAAGCAAATTTTCTTGCTATGAATTAATCTGTACCTAGGGGCGCCTTAGGTGGAAAAATAAGTTTTTGCACAAATTTAGATTGGGGTGGAGAATGGATAAATGCTCGAGGATTAGTGGTGTTGATTTGCGCACTTTATTGATGTTCATTCTTTGCGTTATGCTCTGCCCAGGTGCTTCGGCTCAAGTGGTCCGTTATATACACACGGATGGGCTTGGTTCTGTATCCGTAGTGACAGATGCGAACCGGAATATTCTCGACCGGCGCGAATATGAGCCTTATGGAGCAAGTCTCGGATCAACCGTAGATGGAGTCGGCTACGCTGGCCATGTGATGGACGCTGAGACTGGGCTAACATACATGCAGCAGCGTTATTATGACCCCACCATTGGTCGGTTCCTTAGCGTTGATCCGGTTGCTGCAGATGGAAGCACAGGTAACAATTTTAGTCGTTATTGGTACGCCAACAACAACCCCTACCGCTTTAAGGATCCGGACGGCCGTTTATCTTGCAGTAGAAGCAATGTTTCTTGCCAAGAGCTACAAAGTGAGCTCAAGACGCCGGATATTCCTACTTGGCAAGAAGGAAGCAGCGGGAACAGCCAAAGCAGCACTCAGCATCGCAGGGGTTGCGACACATCAGAGTGTGATGAAGTTCAAGCCACTCGGGCAGCAATTCTTCAGAAGCAGGGTGAAGCGTTAAGGGAAGCTGGTATATATGGCGCTAAGGAGGCCGTTTGGATGCTTCCCGTCGGGAGGGTGTTCGGTGGGATTGGCCGACTTCTAGGGCTCGCGGGTAAGGAAGTCAGCTTTGGCAGGAACGCCAATCAGCTTTCCCATACATTTCGCCACGTGGAGCGTGCCGGTTTAAATCGAGATTCTGTGCAACGAGCGGTGCAAAGAGATCTGCGGTATTCTGCAGGGCGAATTGAGGCCGGGAAGCCATTTAATCAAACAATCGATGTTAGTGGAACCAATGTAACATACACTGCTTATAAGCTTGAGGATGGGTCGATAAATGTCGGACGAATCACATTGCCTGACTGATCTCTGCGGTCGCTCTCTTTTTGCCAGCGAGAGACGGCTAGTTCAAGTGCTAATTGAGAAAGCTGCCGACGTCAAGTTGCCAGCTGGTTGGTTGGATAACGTCAAGGTCTCCACCATGAACGATGGGGGGATGGGAAGTTTAAGATTTCTCTCGTCCTCAGCTAATAAAATGGGCAAACAAGCTGCAGAAGTTTGCTTTCTTGACCTTGATGGGGTGGAAGTGATTGCTTCCTTGAACTTAGATGACATGGGCTTGCCCTTTGAGCTAAACATGTGGAAGGTGGACTTTAGTCCGTTAGTTCAGATACCAGAAAGATTAAGTTAAATGGTTAGAGTTTTTGGTTTCTAGTAAATAACAGGGTTGAAATAAGGCAGGCAGTGACGTGCACGGAATGGCTAAGTCTGGACCTTATTTCGATACCACATAATTCGATTATAATTGCCGAATTATCTTCTGGATATTCAATTTCAGGAAAGAAAATATTTATAATACATAAGAAAGTGTGTCAGGTTGACTTCTTAGATGAACCCGACCCCGCTCCGACGTCCCCCCGCCCTGAGTAGCGGCTTGGTTTAGAGTCCGGGGGTAATGATATCGGTGTTGGCCAGATGTTGGGCATACGCAGCCGGTGTCATGCCGCCGATTGCTTTCTTGGGGCGGTCCTCGTTGTATTCGCGTCGCCAGCGTTCGATTTCGGTGCGCGCGTGCAGCAGTGTCGGGAACCAGTGCTCGTTGAGGCATTCGTCGCGTAGTCGGCCGTTGAACGATTCGACGTAGGCGTTCTGGTTCGGTTTGCCTGGTTGGAACAGCCGCAACTGCACGCCACGGGCATGCGCCCAGGCGACCATCGCCTTACCGCAAAATTCCTTGCCATTGTGCCCCTAGGGCAGGCTTCGCGCTCGGTACGGATGACGTGAGGCAAACCGCGACTGTGTGCCAGCCGATCCAGCACGCGCGCAACGCCATGTCCCGAGATCGCGCGCTCCACCTCGATGGCGACCGCTTCGTGGGTTGCATCGTCCACGATCACCAGACACTTGATCACCCGCCCTTCGGCAGTGCGGTCGAACACGAAATCCATCGACCACACCTGGTTGGCCCGCGATGGCCGCAGCAGCGGCTGACGCTCGCCTATTGGCACTTTTTTTTGCGCTTGCGCCGTCGGACCTGTAGCTGCTGTTCGCGGTACAACCGCTCCACGCGTTTGTAGTTCACGATGCGCCCTTCCTGTCGCAGTTTGAGATAGATCATCCCCACGCCATAGCGGCGATGGCGATGCGCCAGCGCAAGAATGCGCTCGCGCAGTTCGCCATTGCGGTCTTCGCGCGGGCAGGTCAGTCGAGCAGCATGGCTGGAGCGAGCGCCGGGCCTGTGCGGTCGTTGGCGTGGCTCGCTCGACAGCGCGCTATCGGCGTCGTCCCGATCGCGACGAGGAGGTCATTGCGCCGTTGTCCGAATTGGCCGAGCGTTTTCCCGAGCGTGGTTTTGGAAAGCTCTTTCAGATCATCCGCCGTCGCGGACATGTGCGGAATCACACGAGGGTCTGGCGCGTGTATTGCCTGATGAGGCTTAATCAGCGTAGTCGCAGCGGGCGCCGGGTCCCGACGCGTCATCCACAACCGCTGACATGCGGAGCACGCCCCAATGCTGGATGGTCAATCGACTTTATGTCCGATGCGCTGTGGGATGGTCGACGCTTCCGCACGTTCAATGTCATCGACGATTTCAGTCGGGAAGCCTTGGCGATCGAAGTGGACTTGAATCTGCCGGCTGCACGTGTCATCCGAACATCGGAACGCATCGCGGCCTGACCCGGTAATCTGAACAGGCTTCGTCTGGACGAAGGACCTTAATTTTTCGCGCTGACTTGGTCGAGTGGGCTGAGCGCAAAAGCATTGCATTGAATTTCATCGGGCCGAGGTGTTCGATGCAGAACTGCTTCATCGAACGTTCCAACGACAGCTACCGACGCGGCGTACTAGAAATGCACATTTTTCCCGCACAATGAGCGAAGTCCGCGATCAGCCCTGGCATTAGCTGGCCGACTACAACCAACAGATCCCGCACGACAGCTTGGGCGGGCTAACGCCCGCCGAGTTCCGTGATCCGTATCTCCGCAGACCTCTAAATTCAAGCTGGCACTATTTATGGAAGTCCGCACCTGGTGTTTAAGTCTTCACTCATTCACCTACAGTGAATGCCTTAATTTGCATTGAAGTTCCGTTGCAACCGTCCACGTAAATTTCTACCGTATTCTTGCTTTGCAGAGATGTTAGTGCCATGGAAAGAATCTCTTTGTACATCAATGCGTTGGGTGTAATCATGAAACGATTTCCACCGCCGCAGCCTGTTCCCGCAGGTAGCGGGCCTTCAGTGACTATATATATGGCTTCTCCTCCCCATCCAGTGGCTATGTTCTTTATCTTCTGTCCCCCGAGTGAGTAGGCCGCGAAGCATTGGGAGCTTGCCAACATCAAAGTTAGAAAAGCTAGTCTACGGATCATAAAAATACCAAAGTAAGGTGAGTGAATTAATTCAAGCTGCGTTGTCCAATGCGCTGCCGGTCCTGTACTTACAGATCCGGTGACTGGAATAATTGTTTCTTATCGCCCTTGTTCCCCCAATTCGAACCTATACGCCCCACGTCTAGGTTGCCACAGTGTGAGAACAGGTTCCAGTTGTGTTTGGTACTGCGCGTGGAAATTACTACGCATTCTTTATGCCCGACCACTAATCCGCAAATAGCCCCTTTATGCCCTGCGCGCCTACCTTGGCACTCCCGCACTCTGGTGCGTTGAGTCGAACACGATGTGTATCCTGATTTTGCAAGGTCCGAAGGCCGATCCGGCGCAGTTGGTGCCGATGCAGTTGCCCGAGTGTGCCGGCCGTGCGTTGCGCACGCTGGCGTGTGCGGATGTCGATAGTTTGATCGCCGGGTTGCAGGCGGCTGGTGGCGATGCCGAGGTTGAGCTGGTGTTGTTGGACTCAGGCGATCTTTCGCCGTCCGCGCATGCGCATGTGCATGCGAAAGCCTTGCGCGCAGCATTGGATGCGCTACCCACGCCTTACATCGAACTGCATACCGATGCCGACCAGGAACTGGAGCCGTGGCTGCATCCGCAGCATGCGCCGTTGGCGGTGGTGATTACGCCGCACGATGCATCGCGCGCCTATGCGATGTCGTTGGGCATTGCCGCGCGCTGTCTGCCGTCTTTGCACGCGCCGTTGCGCGCTGCTGCTTGAGGAGGCTGACATGTCGATCATGATCGTGCGTGGGCCGGAGGCGGCGATGCCGTTGGTGCGTGGTCCGCAGCCGTTGCCGCGTGCCGTGATCCGGCAATTGGTGGCGTGCGCGGGGGATGCGGGTAAGACGGTGGCGCTGCGTGCCTGCGGGTCGGAACAGGAACTGCTGGATGCGCTGCGTGTGGCCGGGCAGGCGCGGATGGAAATCGCGTTGATCGATCCGGGTAGCTGCGTTGACAGCGTGCGCTTGCATCGTGTGCTCAGCGCAGTGCCGTATCCGTTCGTAGAGGCCCACGACGATAGCGTGGACCGACCGGAGCGTTGCCTGCCGGAAGGTTTCGGGCAACGCATTGCCACGGTGCGCGGTTACTGCGCGCAGAGCTATCTGCTGGGGCTGGAGATCGCTTTGGAACATCTGGGCTGCACGGAGATCCAGGGCGATGTCCACGTCGGTACCTGAGCTGCGCCAGCTGCATTACTTCGCCGACTACGAAGGCTATTGCGACGGTCGGCCGGTGCTGTGGGGGCAACTTGCCCACAGCGTGGAGGTGCCTGCCGATGGTGTGCTGGATGCCGCCGGGCTGGTGTGTGCGTTGCGTCGTCGCGCGGCGGAGGCGCACGGGCTGGAAGCGGGACAAATCCGCTTATGCCAGGTCACGCGGCTGTAGCGGCGTGTTCCCGCCACACACAACGACGCCACCCGAAGGTGGCGCCGTTGTTCTGCCGTGACTAGGCGTCATTCAACGCAATTCACGTGTGTTGACGCTTACTTGGCCGCACTGCTGTCCGGCACGAACTTGATCAGCTGGTTGCTGGTCGCTGCAGTGCCGAAGTTGAAGCGGCCGTAGCCGGCGCCCCAATACAGCGCGCCGTTCGCAATCGCGGGCGAGCTGATCACCGAGCCGGCAGCGTCGTAGTTCCACAACGTGGCGCCGGTATCGGTGTCGAGGGCGACCATATTGCCGGCCATCGAGCCGGCGTAGAGCAGGTTCGGCGACACCGTCAGCGAGCCCTGGCCGCCGGCCGGCACGGTCGGGTTCACGCGGTTGATGCCGGGCACCTTGACCTGCCACTTGATCTTGCCGGTCGCGGCATCCAGCGCGGCCCACGAGCCGCCGTTATGGCTCTGGGTGTTCGCCGGTGCCAGGGTGTAGGTGGCATTGGAGCTGTTGTTGATGGCCACATAGATCTGCGACTTGTACGGGTCGAACGCAGCGCCCCATTCCACGCCGCCGGTGGTGCCGCCGGGACCGACCAGGGAGGACCACACCTTGGCGCCGGTCTTGGCGTCGAAGGCCCAGTAGATGCCGCTCTTCTGCCCGGCGCCGACCAGTTGCTGCGGCTTGCCGTCGCGCCACGCGGTGAACAGCTGCACGCCTGCACCGCCGAAGTCGTAATCGGGCCCGGTCAGGTTGGTTGCCTGGGTGTTGGGGCACAGGCCATTGGTGGGCGCCACGATGCAGGACAGATTCCATGCGTCGTAGCCCTGTGCGCGATTGGCCCAGACCAGCTTGCCGGTGTCCAGATTCAGCGAGATCACCGAGTCGACGTAGTTGTCCGGCGCCATGCAATCGAGCTCGTCCTGCACCGTGAGTTCGCTGCCGCGATAGGAGCGCGCGTTGGACACGCAGTTGCCCACGCTGGCGGGAATGTTGTAGTTGTTGCCGGTGCCGAAATACAGGCGACGGCTGATTGGGTCGATCGCCACCTGGCCCCATACCGATGCGCCGGTATAGCCCTCGGGCACGTTATAGAACTGCCACAGCTTCTTGCCGGTGTTCAGATCCAGTGCCACCACGCTGCCGCGGAAACTGAAGGTGTGGTTCGCGGCCAGATTGCCCCAGTCGCCGGACGACACGGGCACGTAAATGCGGTTGCCGTAGATGACCGGCGACGAGGTGATGCGCGCCTGCGGGTTGGCCTCTACAGTGCTCGACCACAGCAGCTTGCCGGTCTTCTTGTCGATCGCCAGCACCGTGCCGGCGGCCTGGTCGCCGACGATGATGCTCTTGGCGCTGATGGCCGGCGTATTGCGCGTCACCGAGTTGGCATTGCCGGTGTAGTCGGACAACTTGGCCTGCCAGTTCGGCTTGCCGGTTTGGGTGTCCACGCTATACAAGGTGCCGCCCCAGTCGGGGACGTAGAGCGTTCCACCTTCCACGCTCGGGGTGGCGGAGATGTCGCCGGTGGTGGTCAAGGTCCACGCCGGCTTGAGGCTCTTGGCGGTGGTGCGATTGATCTTCCACTCGCCCGGTGCGAAGCGCGAATTGAAGTAGCCGCCACCGGCACTGGTCCAGCTGCTGGGGCTGGCGAACGGAAGGTCGTTGCCGAAGCTGCGCCAGACCTGGCCGGAGCGCGCGAACGCCTGGGCATCCAGGGACGACACCGGCTGTTGTGCGGTTGCGGGACTGGGCTGGGCGAAAGCCACTGCGCTGGCGAGCAGGCAGGGAACGAGCGTCAAACTGCGAAACCGCAAGCGGCGATTAGAGTTGGTCATCACGGCATGTCCATAGATGGAAGGAAGCGCTGGATCCCCCCGGATCTGCCGACTGAAGATGGCCGATTGTGGTGACCGTGCAAGACAGGCGCGCCGCCGCATTCACGCAACGGTCGGGTCTGTTTGCATCTGGTGCTACCAACTCGAAAAATTTGCGTTCAGTGTGTTCGCTATTCGCACAAATGGTGATGATTCATCACTATTTCGCATTGCGGCGATAGGGAGAATGATTCGTCAAAGCGCTTGGGTATTTCCATACAGAACAGCGGTCTGCAAAAAGTAACCAGGAAATTTTGCGCCACCTTGTGAGGTGGATCACTGTGTCGAACCAAGCCCCTCTCCCCTCGGGGCGAGAAGGCAGGGTTTGCGCGCCACTGGCGCGCGCGCCTTGGAGCGCCCACGTCGCAAACGCGGGCCGGGGCGCGGGGTTGGGGTGAGGGTATGGGGCGAGCCCTGATGTATTCCAACTGCACGAGGCTTCGCTCGTACCCTCATCCGCCCTTTGGGGCACCTTCTCCCGGAGGGAGAAGGGAATAGCCGGGCGCGGCTGCGTTACCTAGCGCGTCATGCGCTTTGAGTTGAGTGCGCGGCTGTGTGCACTGCATCAGGATCAATCAGCGCCAGTTGCGCAATCGCATCCTGCACCACCTCCGGCACCGTGGCGTCCACATCCACCGACACCACGTCCGCTTCATCCAGCGGCAGTTCCAAGGTCTGCAATTGACTCTCCAGCAGGCTGGGCGGCATGAAGTGGCCGGCGCGTGCGCTCAGGCGTGCAGCGATGACGTGCGGGGCCGCATGCAGAAACACAAAGCGCATCGGCACGCCGCTGCGGCGCAGCAATTGACGGTGGGTACCGCGCAAGCCCGAGAACGCCAACACCACCGATTCGCCCGCATGCACACAGTCGCGCAAGGTGGCCGAGAGCAACTCCACCCACGGCAAACGCATCGCATCGGTGAGCGGTTGGCCGGTGGCCATCTGCGCGCGTGCGGCCACGCTGTGATAGTCGTCGGCGTCGAGAAAACGGTAGCCGTAATGCGTTGCAAGTGCCTGTGCAATGGTGGTCTTGCCGCTGCCCGAAACACCCATCACGACGATGGCCAGGGGCGAAGCGGACGCGGGTGTGGTGGTTGCGGCGGTGTCCATCACGTGAGGTTATATCTCCGGATCGATTCGGCATGTTGCCGGATTTCACGTTGGCGGCAGCCGATGCGTGGTGTAGCGTCGGCGCTCCTCGCCAGGTGAGCGGGCCGCCCAGCGTAACGGCGCGCTCGGCCGGGTTCAACGCACTCCAAGGCCAGCCGATGACGTCATCGCCCGCAACGTCTCCCGCATCGGCGCGCCTGCGCTGGCGCGAAAAACTAGGTTACGGCGCCGGCGATTTGGGCCTGAATCTTTACTGGGCCAACATCTCCGCGTTCTTGCTGATCTTCTACACCGACACCATGCAGTTGCCGGCGGCGGCCGTGGGCACTATGATTCTGCTGACCAAGATCGCCGATGCGATCGCCGACCCGGCGATGGGCGCATTGGCCGATCGCACGCGCAGCCGCTGGGGCAAATTCCGCCCGTACCTGTTGTGGGGCGCGGTGCCGATGGCGGTGACCGGCGTGCTCGCTTACACCACGCCTGCGCTGGATCAGAACGGGCGCATGTGGTGGGCCACGATCAGCTTTCTGGTGATGATGCTGGCCTACACCGTGGTGAGCATTCCGTACTCGGCATTGTCGGGTGTGATCACTGCCGACAGCAGCCAGCGCACCAGTTTGATCAGCCTGCGTTTCATCGCCGCGTTCGCCGGCACCACCTTGGTCAACTACTGCACGCTGGATTTGGTGGCCTGGTTCGGCGCCGGCAACGATGCGGTGGGATGGCAGCGCACGATGATGCTGTACGGCGCGGTGGCCGTCGCACTGTTCGTCACCGTGGCCTTGACCACGCGCGAGCGTGTGCAGCCACCGCCGCAACAGCGCACGCCGGTGCGGCAGGACATCGCCGATCTGCTGCACAACAAGCCGTGGTGCGTGCTGTTCGTGTTGTCGCTGATCATCATGATCACGATTGTCATGCGCGGTGGCGCAGGCGTGTATTACCTCAAGTACTACGTACAGCGGCCGGAGTTGACCGGGCTGTTTCTGGGCGGGTATTCGGTAGCGCTGGCGGTGGGTGCGGGTATCACGCCGTTGCTGACCCGGCATTGGGACAAACGCCGGCTGATGACCACGCTGATGGCGGTGGTGGGTGTATTGAGTTGCCTGATGTTTTTCATTCCCGCCGATGCGGTGTGGGCGATCTTTGCGCTGAACATGTTGATCGGTCTGGCGCTGGGGCCCAAATCGCCGCTGGCATTTTCAATGTATGCCGACAGTGCCGATTACACCGAATGGCGCACTGGCCGGCGCGCCACCGCGATGACATTCGCGGCAGCCACATTTTCGCAGAAGCTGGGTGGAGCACTGGCCTCGGCCGGCATCGCCTGGGTGCTGGCGGGCATGGGGTATGTGGCCAACAGCGCGCAGTCCGCCGGGTCATTGACCGGCATCGTGCTGCTGCTGACGGTGATCCCCGGTGCGGTGGCGCTGTTGGCGGCCTGGACCATGCGCTTTTATCCACTCGATGACGGCGTGTTGCGCCGCATCCAACACGAACTGGCCGCGCGCAAGCGCGATGAACAGGAGCACCGCTGACCGTGTCTGCAACGTCCATTACCGAGTCCGAGACAACTGCCAACGCCGATCTTTCCACGTTGCTGGCGCCCAGCGCCGATGGCGCGCGTTATGCGCTCTACAGCCCCACCGCGATGCCGAACGCGGGCGGGTTTTTGTGGAACCGCCGCATGATGTTGCAGCTGACCTGCCGTGGTTACGCCACCGGCCAGTTCATGCAGCCGGAGCCGGCCAAATATGCGCATGCGCCGCTGCTGGAAGCGCGCAACTTCATGATGCCCGAGCAACCGTACTACGCGCATCATCCCGGGCGCTTCTTCTACCTCAAGGACGAAGAGACCGGCGCGCTGTACTCGGTGCCGCACGAACCGGTGCGTGCGCCGCCGGAGCAGTTCGAGTTTTCCGCCGGCAAGCACGATGTGCGTTGGCGGGTGCGCCACGACGGCATCGTGGTGGAGCTGTGCGTGGCGTTGCCTACGGACGATGCGGTGGAGTTGTGGGAATGCCGCGTGCATAACGTCTCCGGGCGCACGCGCCGGCTCAGCCTGTATCCGTATTTTCCCATCGGTTACATGTCGTGGATGCATCAGAGCGGCGCTTACGAACCTTCGCTAGGTGGCATTGTCTGCCGTAGCGTGGCGCCGTACCAGAAGGTGGACGATTATTTCCGTCAGCGCGACTTCAAGGACTGCACCTTCCTGCTGCACGAGCAGCCGCCGGTGGCCTGGGACGCGCAGCAGATGGCGTTCGAAGGCGAGGGCGGTCTGCATGCACCCTCGGCCATCCAGGCCGAGCAGCTGGGCAACAGCGACGCGCACTACGAGAACCCGGCAGCCGCGTTGCAATATCGCCTCACGCTGGAGGCCGATCAAGCGAGCGTGTATCGCTTCGCGTTCGGGCCGGCCAAGGACGATGCGGAAATCGCCGCGCTGCGCGCGCGCTATCTGTCCGAAGCCGGCTTTGCCGCTGCCGCGCGCGATTACGCGCAGTATCTGCAAGGCGGGCACGGCTGCGTGCAGATCGTCACGCCCGATCCGGCCATGGACAACCTCGTCAATCACTGGTTGCCGCGGCAGGTGTTCTATCACGGCGACGTCAATCGCCTGACCACCGATCCGCAGACGCGCAACTATCTGCAGGATCACATGGGCATGGCCTACCTGCAGCCGGCCACCGCACGTGCGGCGCTGCTACACGCCTTGTCGCAGCAGGAACCCAGCGGCGCGATGCCTGACGGCATCCTGCTGGTAGAAGGCGCCGAGCTGAAATACATCAACCAGGTGCCGCATACCGATCACTGCGTGTGGTTGCCGATCTTCCTGAGCGCGTATCTGGCCGAAACCGGCGATGCCAGCGTGCTCGATGCGGTAGTGCGCACCCACGATGGACACGATCTCAGCGTGGCCGCGCGGCTGGATGCGGCCATGCAGTGGCTGCTGGATGCACGCGACGCGCGTGGCCTGAGTTTTATCGCCCAGGGTGACTGGAACGACCCGATGAACATGGTCGGCTGGCGCGGCAAGGGCGTGTCCGGCTGGCTCACGGTGGCCACCGCATATGCGTTGCGGTTGTGGTCGGGCATCTGCGCCGCGCAGGGACGCACTGCGCAGGCAGAGACGTTTGCGCAGGCCGTGCAGACGGTCAACGCCGATGCCAACCGCGAGTTGTGGGACGGCAACTGGTATGCACGCGGCATCACCGACGACGGTGTGCGCTTCGGTATTGCCGAGGATGTAGAGGGGCGCATCTATCTCAATCCGCAGAGCTTTGCGTTGCTGGCTGGCACTGCGGATGCGGCGCAGCGCGAGGCGTTGCTGGAGGCTGTGCGCGAACAGCTGCACACACCGTACGGACCGGTGATGCTGGCCCCGGCGTATACGAAGATGCGCGACGACGTGGGTCGCTTGACGCAAAAGTGGCCGGGCGCTGCGGAAAATGGCGCGGTCTACAACCACGCGGTGGCGTTCTACCTCTACAGCCTGTACCAGATCGGCGAAGCCGACCGCGCCTGGGAGATTCTGCGTGCGATGCTGCCGGGCCCAACGCGCGAGGATGTGCTGCAGCGCGGTCACCTGCCGGTGTCGTTGCCCAACTACTACCGCGGCGCCTGGCACCAATATCCGCGTACGGCCGGGCGCTCGAGCCAGCTGTTCAACACCGGCACGGTGGCGTGGGTGTATCGCTGCGTGCTGGAAGGTCTGTTCGGCCTGGTCGGCGAGGGCGACGCACTGGCGATCCGCCCGCAGCTGCCTTCGCACTGGCCGCACGCGCAGGTGACACGCCAGTTCCGCGGCGCGCAGTTCGAGGTGACGCTGAGGCGTGAGCCGGGGCGCACGCAGGTCGAAGTCGAAGTGGATGGCGCTCCCTGCCCCGACCAGCGCGTGCACGGCATCGTCGCCGGGCGCACGTATCAGGTGCAGGTGCGCCTGCCCGGCTAGAGCGATCAACAAAATGTAGCTAGCGCCTGCCTGAGGCTGAGCGCAGTTTTTTGTTATCTGCATCTTATTGGATGCAGTCAAAAGCCTGGTTAGTCGAGGGCGCGGTGTCCTCACCGCTCGCGGGACACGCCGCAAGTACGTCCCTGTAGGCTCGGTGGCGGCATCCATGCCGCCACACGGTCCCGCAATCGGTAAGGGCACCGCACCAGAAAGTTTATAGGTTGCTTTGTTGAAAGCCTGCCTATTCCTCTGCCTGCAGTGAGAAGCTGATCGGACGCGCCGTTATCCAAACAACGCACGTCATGCATTGCTTGCACCATGCACACCGACCATCTTGACTGGTCCTTGCCCGCCCACCGTCGCGGGACCTTACGCGGCATGGATGCCGCGTAAGAGCCTACAGGGACGTACTTGCGGCGTGTCCCGCGATGGTGGGGCCCTGCAGCAAACTCGCAGTGGCAAGGGCCCTGCAGCAAACTCGCAGTGGCAAGGGCCCCTGCAGCCAAGCCGCAGATCAGCCGCTCTGCACTAGACCGGCCTGAAGGCGTTTTGTTGGCCGCTCCAAAAACAACACGCAAAACGGCTGAGTTCCCCGCCAGGCCGAGCTGTTCTGCCGTTGCGATCCCTAATCCCCACTCCCGATTCCCCACTGCGTAAACTCCCAGCTCGCATTGGCCTGGGAACGCCCCTTGGTATCGAGCTGGATCCTGCTGCTGGTCTCCGTCGGCTACGCCGCGCTGCTGTTCGGCGTGGCGTGGTGGGGCGACCGTCGCCCGCTGTACCCGGAGCGGCCATGGCTGCGCCCTGCGGTCTACAGTCTGGCGCTGGCGGTGTACTGCTCGTCGTGGACGTTTTACGGCGCGGTCGGCTCGGCGGTGCGCAACGGCATCGGCTATCTGCCGATCTATCTGGGCCCGCTGCTGTTGCTGCTGTTTGGCTGGCGCATCATCGAGCGGCTGGCGCTGATCGCACGTTCCGAAAACACCGTCTCCATCGCCGATTTCATTTCTTCGCGCTACGGCCGCTCGCGGCGGCTGGCGGCGTTGGTGGCGGTGATCGCGCTGGTCGGCATCGTTCCGTATCTGGCGCTGCAGTACAAAGCGGTGGCGATGAGCCTGGAAGTGTTGACCGGGCATAGCAGTGCCGGGCGCGGCATCTTTGCCGATCCGGCCTTGTACGTGGCGCTGTTGATGGCGCTGTTTGCGACCTTGTTCGGCACCCGCCAGGTCGATGCCACCGAGCATCACCACGGCATGATGCTGGCGATCGCCCTGGAGTCGGTGATCAAGTTGATCGCCATCGTCGCGGTGGGCCTGTTCGCCTGGCTGTGGTTGAGCGACCACCAGCTGCACATCGCCGATTCGGCGCGTACCTTGTTCGAACATACCCCATCGGTGGGTTTCATCTCGCAGACGCTGCTGAGCTTTCTGGCGGTGATCTGTCTGCCGCGCCAGTTTCATGTGGCGGTGGTCGAATGCAGCGACGTGGGCGACATCCGCCGCGCACGCTGGCTGTTCGGCGCCTATCTGGTGATCATTTCGGCGATGGTGGTGCCGATCGCCTCGGCCGGCGTGGCCTTGTTCGGCAAGGGCAGCGCGGTGGCCGACGATGCGATGGTGTTGGCGCTGCCGCTGAGCCAGGGCAATACCGTGCTGGCGTTGGTGGCATACGTGGGCGGGTTTTCGGCCGCCACCGGCATGGTGATCGTGGCCAGCATCGCGTTGGCCACCATGGTCAGCAACGATCTGGTGATGCCGGTGCTGCTGCGCCGCCGTGGCAGCGCCGATGCACGCGCGGCGGTGGCCTCGCGCGTGTTGTGGATCCGTCGCGTCGCCATCCTGTTGCTGGCGCTGGTTGCCTATGGCTACCACCGCAGCGTGGCTAACGACACCACGTTGGCGGCGTACGGTTTGATGGCATTTGCGGCGGTAGCGCAGTTTGCACCGGGCGTGATCGGCGGGCTGTATTGGCGCGGCGCCAGCCGCAAGGGCGTGGAGACCGGCATGGTGCTGGGCTTCATGACCTGGATCTACACGCTGCTGCTGCCGGCCGCCACGCGTGCGGGCTGGTTGCAGCCGGAGTGGCTGGTGGACGGGCCATTCGGCATCGCCTGGTTGCAGCCGCAGCAACTGTTCGGCATGCGTGGCTGGGACCCGCTGGCGCATGGCACGTTCTGGTCGCTGCTGATCAACGTCGGCGCGATGATGCTGGTCTCCGCGCGTTGGCGCCCCGGTGTGGACGAGCGCTTGCGCGCGGCGCCGTTTCTGGACCCGTATGCGCAGCGTCCGGCGGTGGCCGGCGACTGGCCCGGCCATGTGCGTGTGGCCGATCTGCAGGCCCTGGCCGAGCGCGTGGTAGGCGAGCGGCATGCGCATCGCGCCTTCGTCGATCAGGCAGTGCTGCTGGAACGCGAACTGCAACCCACCGTGGTGGCCGACCGCTCCTGGGTGCAATTCACCGAACGTCTGCTCGCCGCTTCGATCGGTGCCGCCTCCGCACGCCTGGTGCTGACCAGCCTGTTGCGCGGTTCGGGCATGGAGTTGGGCGAAGTGGTGGCGGTGCTGGACGAGGCCGGGCAGGAGCTGCGCTTCAATCGCGAAATCCTCTCCACCACGCTGGAAAACATCAGCGCCGCGGTCAGCGTGGTCGACCCGGAGATGCGTCTGACCGCATGGAATCGGCGCTATCAGCAGCTGTTCGGCTACCCGGACGGCATGTTGTATGTCGGCCGCCCGGTCGCCGACCTGATCCGTTACAACGCCGAGCGTGGCGAGCTGGGCGAGGGCGATATCGAAGATCAGATCGATCGCCGCATCCGGCATATGCGCGCTGGCTCGCCGCATGTGTTCGAGCGCACCCGCAGCGACGGCAAGGTGATCGAAATGCGCGGCCAGGCGCTGCCCGGCGGCGGCTATGTCACCAGCTACAACGACATCACCGATTACAAACGCGCCGAGCGCGCGCTGCTGGACGCCAACGAAAACCTGGAGCAACGCGTGGCCGACCGCTCGCGCGAGGCCGAGCTGGCGCAGCAATCCAAGACGCGCTTTCTGGCCGCGATCAGCCATGACGTGTTGCAGCCGCTCAATGCCGCACGCCTGTTCGCCTCGGCATTGCGCGAGAGCCATCAGAACAACGAAGAACAACGCCATCTGGCCGAACGTGTGGATGCCTCGTTGCGTGCGGCCGAAGAATTGCTCGATGGCCTGCTCGACGTCTCGCGTCTGGATGCCGGCGGCCTGCGGCCCACGGTCGAGGATTTCGATGCCAGCGCGCTGATGCACGAACTGGCTGCGCAGTACGCACCGGTGGCGGCCAGCCGCGGTCTGCAGCTGCAAGTGCATTGCCGTGCGTTGTGGGTGCGTAGCGACCGCCGTCTGCTGCGCCGGGTGATGCAGAACTTCCTCGCCAATGCGTTGCGCTACACGCGCCAGGGCCGCATCGTGCTGGGCATGCGCGGACGTGGCGAACAAGTGGAGTTGCAGGTGTGGGACACCGGCCCGGGTATTCCCGAGCACCATATGCGGCAGATCTTCGAAGAGTTCCGTCGCTACCAGCAGCCCTTCGATTGGGGCGAGCAGGGCTTGGGGCTGGGCTTGTCGATCTGCCAACGCATCTCGCGCCTGCTCGATCATGATCTGAGTGCGCGCAGCCAGGTCGGGCGCGGCAGCATGTTCTCGATCCTGCTACCGCGTGTAGCCGCAGTGCCGGTGGCGCCGCTGTTGCCGGCGCCTGCCGCGCGCGCATTGCCCAGCGGCGATTCGTTGGCGGGCCTGCGCGTGCTGTGCGTGGACAACGACCGCGAAATTCTCGACGGCATGTGCGCGCTGCTCGGCCGTTGGCAGGTGGAAGTGATCACCGCCAGCACCGTGGATCAGGCGCTGGAACGCGCACGCGAACAACCGGACCTGATGCTGGTGGATTACCACCTGCACGACCGGCTCGATGGCCTGGACACGCTGGATGCGGTACAGGCTGCCGCAACTGCGCCGATCGCCGGCGCGCTGCTCACTGCCGATGGCCGTGACGAACTCAAGCAACTTGCGCGCGCACGCGGCTATCGCTTGCTGACCAAGCCGGTGAAGCCGGCATCGTTACGTGCGTTCTTGAGCGCGCATCACGATGCAAAAAAGCGCTGAGGGGTATTCACCCGACTGCATTGTAGGAGCGTGCCTGCGCGCGACGAAGCATTGCCGGTAACGCTCGGTCGCGCGCAGGCACGCTCCTACAAAAAAGCAGCCATGCGCTTACGCAGCGCCGCTCAAGTGTTCGTAGAGAATGACGCTGCCAACGATCACCAAAATCAAACCACCGAGAATCTCGGCGCGTTTGCCGATCAGATTGCCGAGCACGCGGCCCAGCATCACGCCAGCGGTGACCATGCTGAAGGTGCACAGCCCCACCACCACCGCCACCACGCCGATATGCACGTCGAGAAACGCCAGGCTCACGCCGACCGCCATCGCATCGATACTGGTGGCAAAACCGGTGGTGGCCAAGGCCAGCACTCCATGCCGTTTCGGCGTGTCGGCTGCGTCTTCCGCTTCGTCCGATTCCTTGCGCAAGCCGGCCACGATCATGTGCGTGCCCAGCGCGCCGAGCAGTACAAAGGCGATCCAGTGATCGTAGGCGGACACATAACTGGACGCGGCGCGCCCCAGCAGCCAACCGATCACCGGCGTGATCGCCTCGATGCTGCCGAAGATCAACCCGGCGCGTAGCGCATCGCGCCACTGCGGCTTGCGCATCGCCGCGCCCTTGCCGATCGCTGCGGCAAACGCATCGGTGGACATCGCAAAACCGATCAACACAATGGAAAAAGGGGACATCGACACTCTCGGGTTGGGCACGATCGCAACGACATGCGCCCGCGCCAACCGTTGTTGTGCACGCATGCCGCTGGTCTCGCCAAACCGAAATTGGTTGCCTGCACCACGGCGCGAGGGCCGAGTATGTTGATGCAGGCGCTTCCGACGATGCAGAAGCAGGCTACTCCCCAAGGGGCGCGCAGTGTACCAACGCATGGCCGCGTTCGGTGCGCCTGCACTGCACGCGAAGGTCGGTCTGATCTTTATAGCCGTGGCTATGCGAGAGCTCTGCGGTGTACCTGCGGCTGCGCTTAAGGCGTGCGCAGCAAGGTGCTGACGGCGTCCATTTCGACATCCCTGCCGTGTTGCAGATCTTCCGCGGTGATGGTTACCGGCACGTCGGGCAACACGCCGCTATCGGGTTGTGCGCTGGTTGGAAACTGTCCGACCAGCGGCAGGTCCACTTCGATCTGCGAGTTGGGCAAGTGCAGAAAAAAGAATGCGCTGCCATTGGTGCCGCGCAGATTGCCACCGGTGGGTTGGCCGACCAAGGTGGCCAACCCGCTGCGCTGCACGTGCTGCGCAAAGGCGAAGGTGGCCGAGCTGTTTTCCGGGCCGATCAGCACGAAGACCTTGCCGTTGTAGTGCGGTTTACGTGGTGTCACGTGGTCCTGCGCATCTGCATCGGATGCAGGGTTGAGCGTGTAAAAACGCGCGTCGTAGGCAACCGCACGCGTGCCCCAATCGCGAAAGGACGCGTCCCAGGTGGTGACGTACGCGGCCAACGCATCGGGCAAGCGCCGGTAGCGCACCAGGTTGCGCATCTGCGGCACCGCGCGCTCATCTGTGGGCAGATAGCCAAGCAAGACGCGGCCCACATCCAGCCCGCCCTCATTGCCGCGCAGATCGATCACCAGCGCCGGAATCTTGCGTTCGGTCACTGTGGCGAAGCTGCGTGCCAAAAACGTCTGCCAGTCCCAGTTGCTGTCGTACACCGCCCAAGTGGGCATCCGCAGCACCGCCACGCCGGGTGTTGCCAGGTCCAGACGCCATGGCGGTGCTGCACTGTCGTCGCTGCGCGTGGGAATCATCGCGCGGCGTTGCGCCGCACTGAGGCCGTGCACGCGCAGCTCGCGTTCTGTCGCCGCTCCTGGCCCGCGTACGCGCAGCAACGGGTTGGCCGACAGTTGCGGAAACAGCAGCGGCAGGTACACGTCGAAGGCTTCGATGCGTGCGAGTCCCTGTACCTCCATCTGCGCGATGCGCGTGGCATCGTTGCTGCCGTCGGCGCGCGCCACGCTCATCAACGCGGCCAGGATCTGCGCCGAGGCAACGCCATCGATCGTCAGCACCTCGGTGCCGGGCACCAGGCTGGGCTGATCGGAGCCGTTGCGACTGATGACCATCCGTCCCTGCAGCCAGCGGAAGTGGAAGGGCAACTGCCGGTCGTTGTCGAACAAGGCGCGCCGGACCGGTGCGGGTTGATTGAGAAAATTGGGGAAGCTATGGCCGCAGCGCACGCTGGCGGTCAGGCGAGAAATGGCCAGGTAGGTCTGAGCGAGCGTTGCGCCATTTCCGAGTTCGGCACGCAGCGCATCGAAGCGCTGCGCGATGTCCTGTTCGGTGGAGTAGCGATACAGACCCGGATGCAGCGCGCCATAGGCGCGTTGCAGTACATCGATATCGGCCAGCAGCGCCGGGCCTGCGAGCGGGCTGTCGCTGCGCAGCGTTGGTGGCGGCGTTGCGGCCCCGCCGGTGCATGGCAGCCAGATCGACAGCAGCATCAGCAACGCAGCGGAATGGCGCAGGCGCGGTGACATGGCGACTCCTTGTGTGAGAAGCCGTCAGCATGCTCAGGCGTGCCTCGGCGGACGACTCAAACACGCAATCGCTAAGCGATTTTCAAGCGATGCGACGTTGCGCGCGCCGATAGTCGCTGGGCGTGCAGCCGGCGCAGGCACGAAACACGCGGTTGAAGCTGGCCTTGGAGCCGAAGCCGACCGCTAGCGCGATGTCCAGGATGTCCTGATCGCCGCCCAGCAGGCGCTGCGCTTCGGCAATGCGCAGGGTGTTGAGGAAGGTGCTGAAGGTCTGCCCCAGCCCCTCGTTGAGCGCGCGCGACAGATAATTGCTGTTGGTGCCCATGCGCCGTGCCAGCTCGGGCAGGCTGAGCTCCGGCTCGCGCCACCAGCCGTGCGCGGTGACTTGCGCTGCGACCTGTTGCCCCAGCGCGTGCCAGTCCTTGTCCTGGACGGGAGCGGGCGCTGGTTCGCCTGCTCGGTCTGCTGGCGCAGCGTGCGCCAGCACCGCGTCGCGGGCCGGGTAGTGCACCCTGGCGTGGCGCCAGCCTTCCAGACCCAGGTAGTAGATCAGTGCGGCGGTGGCCAGATAACGCGGAAACTCATCGGCGTACGACAGCCGATGCCACAACCGGTCGCTGGCGGTGAAGCCCAGCCGCAACAGCACCAGCAACGCGGCGGCCAGTAGAAAGCCGCGCAGCCACGGCAGCCGCAGTTCCTCGCGCGCGCCGCTGTGATGTTCCAGCCAGCGTTGATAGGCCAGGTATTCGCGCCAGGCCAGCAGCAGATAGAACGCCAGCGAAACCAGCACCAGCGCGTCCTGCAGCGGCGCGATCCAGGGCACGTGCACAGCGGCATTCCAGGCCCATTTGCGTTGCAGCGGCCAGGTGAACAGCCACGTGTAGTAACCGCCTTGCAGTAGCGCTGGCAACAGATGCAGCGCCCAGCGGCGTGGCAGGTGCTGGCGCGCCAGTTGGCGGACGTAGAGCCATAGCAGCGGCCCGATGGCCAGCTCCCAGAACAGCGGCGCGTAGGTCAGGCCCGGATAGGCATCGTAGGCGCCGGCATAGCCGAGCGTGTACGGCGTGATCAGGGCCACCACGACCAGCAGCAATGCGGCCAGGCAGCGGTTGGCGATGCGGTTGACCGGGGCCAGCAGCAACAGGCTCGCGCCGAGCACGCCATGCGCGCTGCCGAGCAGCAGGATGGTGCTCCACATCCCGAACTTGATGCTGGACATGCGATCCCGCTTGGTCGATCGCGCCGAGTATAGGGGCGATCACCGGCGTCACGGGCCTGGCCACGAACGCGCAGCGCTCGGCTTCTGCGCGACTAGTGCAGCCCGCTGGAAATCTCGGCTGTGGCCGCACACAGTGCCTGCAATGCCGCTTGCGGGCCAACCAGCTCAGGGCGCCGTTCGATGAAGGGCACCGTGAGCGTATAGGTGGCGCTGCCGCGTTGCAGGATCGGTGCGGTCAGATCGACCACGCCCACCACTGCTTCGCTGGGTTGCATGGCGTAGCCATCGGTGCGCGCCTGCGCGGCGGCGGACAGGAACTGCGCGCGCTCGAACGGCACCTCGCTGGCGTCGAGCATCTCCAGCCAGCGCGCTTGCACCTCCGGCTGCTGGAAGGCGAACAGCACGAGCCCGGAGCTGGAATGCGTCAACGGGCGGCGATGGCCCGGGCGCACTACCAGGCCCAGGTCGCTGGGCACGTCCATTTGCGCGATCACCACGATCTGGTCGCCGGACGGCGCCACCAGGTGGCAGGGCTGATAGATCGCATCGGCCAGCCGGCGCATCACCGGCAACGCCGCCTCGCTGATGCTCTGCACCTGCGGCTGCTGCATGCCGAGCATGAACAGCCGATTGGTCAATACATAGTCGCCTTCGCCGTCGCGGGTGAGATAGCCGCGCTCCTCCAGCACCTGCAGCATGCGGAAGATCTCCCCGCGCGAGCGGCCGATGCCCTGCGAGATCGCGCCCATGCTCATCGGCTGCGCCTGGCGAGCGAGCAGCTCCAGGATGTCCAGCCCCTTGTCCAGGGCGGGCGCGCGGTACTTGGCGGGTTCGGTGCTCATCCGTTTGCGGCTTCCTGGCAAGGCTGCGGCGCGCCAGGGTACAGGCATCGCGGGCAGGGGTGAGGTGTCGTGCTTGCGTGCAAATATAAACAAAGATTTTATATTTGCATGGCGCCCACGTGCGCAGTACGCTCGCCGCACAGCAACGCAAGCGCCACAGCCTTGGGAGGGGATCGGTCGCATGCATCACAGTGACATTGCCGCGTCACCGCGCGGCAACCTGGCGCGTACCGCCATGGTTCCCCTGTTGTTGATCGTCAGCCTGTTCTTTCTATGGGGCATGGCCAACAACCTCAACGACATCCTGATCAAGCAGTTCAAGAAGGCCTTCGAGCTGTCCGACCTGCAGGCAGGGCTGGTCCAGAGCGCGTTCTATCTGGGCTATTTCGTGTTCGCCATGCCGGCGGCGATGTTCATGCGGCGCTACAGCTACAAGGCGGCGGTGGTGCTGGGCCTGCTGCTGTATGCGTGCGGCGCGTTCCTGTTCTATCCGGCTGCGCAGGTGCATACCTACTGGCTGTTCCTGCTGGCCCTGTTCGTGATCGCCAGCGGCCTGGCGTTTCTGGAAACCACCGCCAACCCGCTGGTGACCGTGCTCGGCCCGGCTGAGGGCGCGGCGCGGCGGCTGAATCTTGCCCAGGCGTTCAATCCATTGGGCTCGATCACTGGCGTGCTGGTCGGCCAGCACTTCATCTTCTCCGGCGTGGAGCACACCCCGGCCGAGCTGGCGGCGATGGCGCCGGCCGCGCGTGCAGCGTTCTTTGCCACCGAATCGTCTGCGGTGCAGACGCCGTATCTGGTGATCGGCGTGGTGGTGGTGCTGTGGGCGATCCTGATCGCGCTGGTGCGCTTCCCCACCGGCGATGCGGGTGTGGGCGAGGCGGCGCCCAAACGCGCGCGCTTTGGCGAGTTGTTGCGTAACCGGCTGTTCGTGTTTTCGGTGGTGGCGCAGTTCTTCTACGTGGGCGCGCAGGTCGGCATCTGGAGTTATCTGATCCGCTATCTGCAGGACGGTGTGCCGGGCACGCCGGAAAAAACCGCAGCGACGTATCTCACCATCTCGCTGGTGCTGTTCATGGCCGGCCGCTTCATCGGCACCGCGCTGCTGCGCTATCTGGCGCCGGCGAAGTTGCTGGCGAGTTTTGCCACGATCAATCTGGTCTTGTGTGCGGTGGCAATTGCGCTGCCCGGTTGGACCGGCTTGTACGCCTTGGTTGCGGCCAGCGTGTTCATGTCGGTGATGTTCCCGACCATCTTTGCACTGGGTCTGGATGGCATGCACGACGATGCGCGCAAGCTGGGTTCGTCGTTGCTGGTGATGTCGATCATCGGCGGTGCGCTGCTCACTGCCGTGATGGGCGCGGTGTCTGACATGGCCGGTATCCACTGGGCGATGGTGGTGCCGGGCGGGTGCTTTGCGGTGATCTTGCTGTTCGCGTTGCGCGCGCGTCGCGCTGAACCTGTGGTTGCAGGAGCGGGCGCATGAGTGTGCGGCGTCTGTGTTATGTGCTGGATCTGCACGATGATCCGCAGTTGATCGCCGAGTACGAGCGTTGGCATCAACCGACGCAGGTGTGGCCGGAAGTGGTGGCGTCGTTGCGGCAGGCGGGGATTCTGGAGTTGCAGATCTTTCGCAGCGGGGATCGGCTGGTGATGCTGATGGACGTTGGCGACGACTACGATCCAGCGGCCAAGGCGGCGCGGGATGCGGCCGATCCGCGGATTCAGGCCTGGGAAGAACTGATGTGGCGGTTTCAAAAGCCGTTGCCTGGCAGTGCGCCGGGGGAGAAGTGGCGCGAGGCCGGGCGGATTTTTGCGTTGAGTGAGGCGGTTGGTGTGGGGCGGGGTTAGGGTTTCGCCCAATCTGTTTCTGCAGATGTGTTGACTCCGCAGTAGGGCGTTGGTCTTGCGTCTCTTTGCCGCTGCCGCTGCTGTGCTGGCACCGCGCATCGAAACAGGGTGTGTTCTTGCAGGCGCATCGTGCGTTGTGCCTGCTGCGCAGCGAAAGCGTGACAGCAGCCAGCAACGAAGAATGCCCCGCCACTGCCTGTTGCGCATGCGTGGTCCGCGCAGTTGCGCTGCGCGATGCATTGACGCTGGTGCCGCGCGGCTGGCAGATGCTACGCACGTGCATCGCAAACGCTCCAACTAAGAGTGGCTAACAAAACCTAGCGAGCGCTCGGCTGTCAGTGAGTGCGGTGGTGTTGTCGGCCGCATCTTGGTGGATGCAGTCAGAAGTCAGGTCGAACGCTGAGTCGGTCGAGGGCGCGGTGCCCTCACCGCTCGCGGGACACGCCGTGAACCCATCCCTGGGGGCTCGGTGGCGGCATCCATGCCGCCACACGGTCCCGTAAGCGGTGAGGACACCGCACCAGAGAGTTTGCAGGTTGCTTTGTTTAGAGCCTGCTCGTTGCTCGGCCTTCGTTGGGAATCGGTGCGCGGTTATCAGAACAACGCACCTCATGCCCGCTTGCACCCATGCACACCAACCATCTCGACTGGTCCTTGCCCGCCCACCGTCGCGGGACCTTACGCGGCATGGATGCCGCGTAAGAGCTTACAGGGACGTACTTGCAGCGTGTCCCGCGACGCACGCCCCTGGCGGCTGCTCGCTACGTGTTGTTAGCCACTCTAAAAAACGGCTTCAGTCGCGAGCAGGCAATCGAGAAAGCCCATCGCGGCTGAAGCCGCTCCTACAGTGGATGCAGTTGGTTGTGCGATGCGTTGGATTACGCCTTGGCCGCGGCCAGGTCTTCGACCCAGAAACGGCCATCGGGGTAGCGGAACTCTGCGATGGAGGCCGGGTGCATTTCGGCGGAGAAACCTGCGGCCTGCGGGGCCAGGTAGCGGCCGTGCTGGATGCGCACCGGGTCGAGGAAATGCTGGTGCAGGTGGTCGACGAATTCGATGGCGCGGTCTTCCATCTTGCCGGTGATGGCGACGAAGTCGGCCATGGCCAGGTGTTGCACCAGTTCGCACAGGCCGACGCCGCCGGCGTGCGGAAACACGCGGATGTTGAACTTGGCAGCCAGCAGCAGGATGGCGAGGTTTTCGTTGACGCCGCCCACGCGCGCGGCGTCGATCTGGATCAGGTCCACTGCGCCGGCCTGCAGCAGCTGCTTGAATACCACGCGGTTCTGGGTGTGTTCGCCGGTGGAAACCGGCACCGGGGTGATGCCCTGGCGGATCGCCGCGTGGCCGAGCACATCGTCCGGGCTGGTGGGTTCTTCGATCCAGGCGATGTCGAATTCGGCCAGCTGGCGCATCCAGTCGATCGCCGGACCCACGTCCCAGCGCTGATTGGCGTCTACCGCCATTGCGATGTCCGGGCCGATCGCGGCGCGGGCCAGGCGGCAACGGCGGATGTCGTCCTGCACGTTGGCGCCGACCTTGAGCTTGATGGTGCGGAAGCCATCGGCCACCGCTTCCTTGGCCAGCCGCACCAGCTTTTCATCCGAGTAGCCGAGCCAGCCGGGCGAGGTGGTGTAGGCGGGGTAGCCCTGTTCGATCAGCGTGGCGATGCGTTGCGCGCGCTGCGGTTGTGCCTCGCGCAGGATCGCCAGCGCTTCGTCGCGGGTAAGCGCGTCGGTGAGGTAGCGGAAGTCGATGGTGTCGACCAGTTGCTCCGGCGTGAGTTCGGCAATAAAGCGCCACAACGGTTTGTTCGCAGCGCGTGCGGCCATATCCCAGGCGGCGTTGATCACCGCGCCGATCGCCATATGCATCACGCCCTTTTCCGGGCCCAGCCAGCGCAGCTGCGAGTCGTTGGTAAGCAGGCGGGCGAACGCGCCCAGATCGGCGATGACCTCTTCCACTGATAGGCCTACGACATGTTCGGCCAGTGCAGCCACTGCAGCTGTCTGCACATCGTTGCCGCGGCCGATGGTGAACACCAGGCCGTAGCCGGCCAACTCATCCGGCGCATCGGTGCGCAGCACGACATAGGCGGCCGAGTAATCCGGATCCGGATTCATCGCATCCGACCCATCGAGCTCGCGCGAGGTGGGGAAGCGGACGTCGTGGGTGTCGAGGGCGATGATGGTGCTCATGGAAGTCCTGGGCGATGGAAACGGGGAATAGGAAAATGGGTTGAAAAAACGTGAGCGAAGCGGTGCGCTTGAGCCCCTCTCCCCGCGGGAGAGGGGTGAGGGTACGGACGCGAAGCGCCGGAGATATTGAAGCGCTGCAATGACTCATGCGCTTGCAACGCAGATCAGTAAATCAACTTCCTGACTCACTGCGCGTCGGTATCGACGCGCTGCGACGCTTGGAAGTTCAACGCCCTCGCACCCCGCATATAAAAATTTGCGCATGACGCATCGACACATGTGCCGACATGTCAGGCCTAACAACAAAGGCACATTGCGACGAACTGCTTGGATACGTCGCTACGTACCCTCACCCCAACCCCTCTCCCGCGGGGAGAGGGGCTTAAGTTGCATCGCGCGGATGCATCATTACCTGTCTTGGCTGCAAGCTCGCTCCCAGGGGACCAGCATCCCGGGAAGGGAGTTAGGCAGCTTCAGGCCGCATCACGCGGATGCGCCACCACCGGCTGACGCTGGCGACCCAGGCCTTCGATCTCCAGCTCCATCAGGTCGCCCGGCTTCAGATACACCGGCGGCTTCTGGCCCAGGCCCACGCCCGGCGGGGTGCCGGTGCTGATCACATCGCCCGGCATCAGCGTCATGTAGCGGCTGATGTGGCTGACCAGTTCGGCCACGCCGAACACCATCGTGCGGGTGCTGCCGTTCTGATAGCGATGGCCGTTGACCTCCAGCCACATCGACAGGTTCTGCGGGTCGGTGATCTCATCGCGGGTGACCAGCCATGGGCCAATCGGTCCGAAGGTGTCGGCGCTCTTGCCCTTGACCCACTGGCCGCCGTGTTCGAGCTGGAATTCGCGCTCGGACAGATCGTTGATCACCGCGTAGCCGGCGACATGATTCAGCGCCTCGTCCACCGAGACATCGCGCGCCACATCGCCGATCACCACGCCCAGTTCCACTTCCCAGTCGCTCTTGACCGAGCCGCGCGGGATGATCACGGTGTCGTTGGGGCCGCTCACCGCGGTGGTGGCCTTCATGAACAGGATCGGCATCTTGGGCACGTCCATGCCCGATTCGGCAGCATGGTCGGCGTAGTTCAGACCCACGCAAATGAACTTGCCGATCTGCCCGACCGCCGCGCCATAACGCACGCCGCCTTCGATCAGCGGCAGCGTTGCGACATCCAGCGCGCGCAACTTGTCCAGGCCGGCGTTGGTGATGTGCTCGCCGGCCACATCGTCGATCACGCCGCTCAAATCGCGGATGCGGCCTTCGTTATCGATCAAGCCGGGACGTTCCTGGCCGGGGGCGCCAACGCGTACGAGTTTCATGCAGTCTTCCTTTGCAGGTGAGGAATGGAGCGGCTAGCAAACCTAGCGCGCGTGCATCGGGTGGGTAAGCACGGCGTGCTCACATCAAGGCGGACGAGCGATACAGATCGCATCTGGCACTGGCCGCGCCCACATTGCGGTGGGCGGCACCGTGATGCGTTGCCGCGCTCAGTTGGACCAGCCGCCATCGATGATGTGGGTCTGGCCAGTAGTGAACGAGGACTCGTCCGAGGCCAGATAGACCACGAGTTGCGCGATTTCGCGCGGGTCGCCCAGGCGGCCCATCGGCTGGCGGTCGGTGAAGCTCTTCCACACCGCCTGTTCGTCGCCGCCCAGCGCTTGCACGCGCTGGCCCAGCGACGGCGTCTTGATGGTGCCCGGACAGATCGCGTTGCAACGCACGCCTTGCGCCACGTAATCGGCAGCGATGGCCTTGCTCAGGCCGATCACGGCGGCCTTGGTCACGCCGTAGACGAAGCGGTTCGGCACGCCCTTGATGCTGGAGGCGACCGAGGACATGTTGATGATGCTGCCGCGGCCGCGCTCGAGCATGCCCGGCAGCACCGCCTTGCAGGTGTAGTACATCGCATCGACGTTGATCGAAAACGAGCGCCGCCAGGCCGGTTCGTCGCAATCCAGAATGCTGCCCTGGTGCACGAAGCCGGCGCAGTTGAACAACACATCGAACGGGCCGTGTGCAGCGACCAATGCGGCGATTGCCGAGGCATCGGTGACATCGAGCAGCTGGGTGGTGATGGCCTCCGATTCGGCCGCCAACGCCTGCAAGGCGGCGGCGTCGATATCGGTGGCGATCACCTGCGCACCTGCGCGCGCGCAGGCCAGCGCGCTTTCGCGGCCGATGCCGGCGCCGGCGGCGGTGATCAGGCAGCGCTTGCCGCGCAGACGGTCGTTGGGAGTGGTGGAGATCGAGACTGTCATACCGAAGAGGTTCCGTGGGTGGGGGCCGCCGGCCGTGGCAGACGATAGAACGTGCGTGCGTTGTCGCCGAACACCGCTTTGGCATGGCCGTCGGCGTGTGTGGCGACCAGGTGCTGTGCGATCTCGACCCACTGCGCGTAATCGGCGCGCTGGGTCAGCACCGGCCAGTCGCTGCCCCATAGCAGGCGTTGCGGGCCGAAGCGTGCGAACAGGTGGCCGACATACGGCGCCAGCGCTTCCACGCCGGCGCCGCGCGCCGCTTCTGTCAGCAGGCCGGAGAGTTTGCAATGCACAGTGGGATGCTGCGCCAGCGCGGCCATGCCGGCCGCCCAGGCAACGAATTCGCCGGCGGCGATCTGCGGCTTGCCGCCGTGATCGACCACCACGCGCAAGCCCGGGTGGCGCTTCAGGCGCGTCTGCAATGCCGGCACATGCACGCTGCGGATCAGCGCGTCGAAGGCCAGGTCGTGCGCGATCAATGCGTCGAAAGCAGCATCCAGGTCGGGCTGGGCCAGCCATTGCACGTCGGCGATGTCCTGCACCATCGGGCGCAGACCCTTGAGCACACCGCCGCCGTCGCGCACCAGCGCCTCGATGCGCGCGGCGGCATCGGGCGCGGCGAAATCGACCCAACCGACCACGCCGGCAATACGCGCATCGGCGCGCGCCAGTTCGAACAGGTAACGGGTTTCGGCCTCGGTCGCGGCGGCCTGCACCACCACCACGCTCTCGACATCGGCTGCGTCCAACGCATCGCCAATGTCATCGGGGCCGAAATCGCGATACAGCGGCGCCAGCTCGGGCGTGAGCCAGTGGTAATCGCCACGGGCCAGCTGCCAGAAATGCAGGTGCGCATCGACCCGGCTCATGGCGTGGGCAGCTCCGCAGTGAGCAGGCCGTCATCGCGCAGGCGTTGCCATAGCGCGGGCGGGATCGGCGCATGCAGGCGTGCGGCGGCCGATTGCACCTCGGCCACGGTGCGCATGCCGGCCACCACGGTGGTGACTGCCGGATGCGCCAGCGGGAACTGCAGCGCCACCGCACCGATATCCACATCGAATGCCGCGCAGGCCGCGTACAGGCGCTGTGCGTGCTGCAAGGTGGCGGTATCGACCGGGGCGTAGTTGTAGGTCGCGCCGGGGCCGCGTGCGTCGCTGAGCAGGCCCGAGCTGTACGGGCCGGCCGACAGGATCGCCACGTTGCGTTGCTGCGCCTGCTCGAGCAGCGCGCGCGCGCCGTGCTGTTCCAGCAGCGTGTAGCGGCCGGCCAGCATCACGCAGTCGAGCGGAAAGCGCGGCAACACCTCCAGCGCCACCTCCTGCTCGTTGACGCCCAGCCCGATCGCCCCGCAAACACCGGCCGCCTTCAGCGCCGCCATCGCCGGCAAGGCCTCCTCCAAGGCCTGGCGCAGCACGTTGGCGTGATTGTCGCCATGGGTCAGCGCACCGATGTCGTGCAGCAGCAGCACGTCGATGTAGTCGGTGCCCAGGCGCTCCAGGCTGGACGCGAACGCGCGGCGCACGCCATCGCCGCTGTAATCGAACGCGGCGCGGCGGCCGGCTACTGCAAAGCCGTCGCGCCCGGCGGCGGCCTGCGCATCGTCGTAGACGCAGCGGCCGACCTTGGTCGACAGCGTGTAGGCGGCGCGCGGCACGCCGGCCAGACCACGGCCCAGGCGCGTCTCGCTCAGCCCATAGCCGTAGTAGGGCGCGGTGTCGAAGTGGCGGATGCCGGCCTCGAATGCGCCGGCCACCGCAGCCAGTGCGTCGCCCTCGTCCACCTCGGTGTACAGATTGCCGATCGGGGCGGCGCCAAAGCCCAGCGCCGAAAGCTGCACGTCGGTGCTGCCTAAGCGCTGCCGCGCGACGCTCACGCGCACTGCCCCGCGTGGCTAGGGGGTGTCGGGCAGGCGCGTATGGAATCTGGAAAGCAGCAGCTGGGCATCGCAACGTCCACCAGCCGGCCGGTGCCGGACTGTTCGCATATGAATATGGCAATCATAAGTGAACAGATCACGCTGCGGTGCAGCAAAATGGCGCGTGTTGATTCAGCGCAGCGACACTGACAGCTGCCAGCGGTGCTGCGAGCGGTATCGCTGGGTGGCGCCGCGCGTTATCCATATCGAAATCCTCAGCTGCCATGACCGCCTCCTATAACGCCACCTGCGTGGTTGCCTCGTTCCGAGGCCTGAGGCTAGATACCAGCCCGTCCGCACGAGTTCCACGCATGCCAACCACCACTCGCCGGGAGTTGTTCAAGGTGCTTGCCGCAGGCGCCGTGGTCGCGCCGCTGTCGCCGAGCGCGTTGGCAGGCGAAGCGAACGCGGCCTGCGCACGCACGCCGCAGCGGGCGCGCGGCATCGAAGGCCAGCGTAAGGCAGACCTGGGCAACGGCACCTACCTCAATCCCATCGTGGCCGGCGATCATCCCGACCCCACCATCCTCAAGGATGGCGACGACTACTACATGACGTTTTCGTCGTTTTTTTCCTACCCAGGCATCGTGCTCTGGCATTCCACCGACCTGGTCAACTGGACCCCGATCGGCCCGGCGCTGCACAAGCAACTGGGCACGATCTGGGCGCTGGATCTGTGCAAGCACGGCGACCGCTATTACATCTATATCCCGGCCAATCCGGACGACACCGGCTGGTCGATCTTCGTGATCTGGGCCGACGACATCCGCGGGCCCTGGAGCGAACCGATCGATTTGAAGATCGCCGGCTGCATCGATCCCGGCCATGTGGTGGGCGAGGATGGCAAGCGCTATCTGTTCGTCAACGGCATCCGCAAGGTGCGCCTGCGCGACGACGGCCTGGCC
Organism: Xanthomonas sp. Leaf131; assembly: GCF_001423495.1. Lineage (GTDB taxonomy): Bacteria > Pseudomonadota > Gammaproteobacteria > Xanthomonadales > Xanthomonadaceae > Xanthomonas. The sequence continues at coordinate 136,689 of NZ_LMOG01000005.1, forward strand.
ACCGACGGTCAAGTGGAACCGGCGTATGCGCCGTGGCGCTATCCCGACGACTGGGTCGTGGAGAACTTCGCCCCGGAAGGCCCCAAGCTGACCTGGCACAACGGCTGGCTGTATCTGGTCACCGCAGTCGGTGGCACCGCCGGGCCGGTGACTGGGCATATGGTCATCGCCGCGCGGTCGCGCTCGGTGCACGGGCCGTGGGAACACTGCCCGCGCAATCCGCTGGTGCGCACCCAGTCCGAACAGGAGCCGTGGTGGTCGCGTGGGCATGCCTCGCTGGTGCAGGGGCCGCGTGGGGATTGGTGGATGGTCTATCACGGCTACGAAAACGGCTTCCGCACGCTGGGGCGGCAGACCCTGCTGGAACCGATCGAGTGGACCGCCGATGGCTGGTTTCGCGCCACCGGTGGGGATCTCTCCAAGCCGCTGCGCACGCCGGCACGCGGAAACGCCACGGGCAACGCTGCGCTCAGCGGCTTTGCCTTGTCGGATGATTTTTCGACCGACAAGTTCGGCACCCAATGGAGCCTGCATGCGCCCAAGCCCGGCGAGCAGGCGCGGGTGCAACGTGCGCATCGATCGCTCACGCTGGCCTGTTCCGGCAGCTCGCCGGCCGACAGTTCGCCGCTGACCTGCGGCGTGCCCGATCGTGCCTACGCGGCCGAGGTCACGCTGGAACTCACCGGCAATGCCGAGGGCGGCATGTTGCTGTTCTACAACCACAAGGCCTTTGTCGGCGTCGGTTTTACGCCCGACACCGTCAAGACCTACGAGTATTCCGAAGAACTGGTGTGGGCACGCGCGCCCAACACGCATCGGCGTCTCCGCGTGCGACTGAGCAACGATCATCATGTGGTGACGTTCGAATATTCGTTCGACGATGGCCGGCAGTGGATCCGCCACCCCACGCGCATGGAAATGTCCGGCTTTCACCACAACGTGTTCGGCGGCTTCTTGAGCCTGCAGCTCGGTATCTACGCCGCGCAGCAAGGTGCGGTGGTGTTGCGCGATTTCAGCTATCGCGCGCTGGGCTGAGCGCGTGTTGCAGCGCGCGGTAATGCCGGCAAACGGCGGGGCCCGGGGGGACCCCGCCGTCAGTTGCTCTTAGCCGCAGCAGTAGCAGACGTTGCCTTGTCCCAGGTCGCCGCCGAACTCCGGACACTCCGACTTGCAGGCCCATGCACTACACGATTCGGTTTTCGGCTGTGCGTTATCGACGGCCATCACCTGGAACGCACCGAAACCGGTACTGGCCAGGAACGTGGCCGCCATCAACGCCGTCCGCAAAGTACCCCAACGCTTCTTCATGCATTACTCCTTTACCGTTGCCAAAGCCGCTGGCGCATCCGTGCGGCGCAATGCGGCAACCAGGTCCTGCACCCGCTCCGTGGTATCGAAGACGCCCAGATGCGAATGGCGCACGCGCCCCTCCCCATCGATGGCCATCAGCAGTGGCACGTTGCGCGCGCGAAACAACATCAGCGCGCGACGATCGTTCAACGTGACCACCGGAAAATCGAAGCCGTGCACATGCGCATAGCGCGCCGCCTGCGCGGCATCGCACTGGCACACGCCGAGCAGTTGCGGCCGGCCCGGCAAATTGGCCTGTAATTGCCGCGCTGCACGCAGCACGGTGGGTGCGGAACGCTGGCAATACGGGCACGTGGTGGTGAAAAAGAACAGCACCTGCGCCCGTCCCTGCGGCGCGCCCAGCATGTGGCGCTGGCCATCTGCGTCGGTCACGTCGATACGCGGCACGTACATGCCGTCATACGGTGTGCTGACACGCGTCTGCAGAAACTGCTGTTGCGCACGCAGCTGTTTGTTCTGCCATGCCAGTGCTGCGATCAATGCACACGCCACCAGCAAGCCGATCCAGAGCCAGGGAACACGTCGTGCCATGCCATCTCCGCAAAGCGTGCCGGGAGTCCGAGACTTGCCCGTGCATCAGCTGATGGTCAATGGTGATATCGACAACTGCGATGTCGCGCGGTGCACGCGTGTGGATGCGGTCACGCCACAGCGCTTGGGCTTGCTAGAAATGTGTCTGCTTGTGTGCAGCGTTTGCGCAGAGCGGGCCTGGCGTGTCGATCGGTTTCGTGTTCGGTCGCTGGGCGTGCCGGTCGTCGATGTGCGAGTCGACGTGCACGCCCGCCTGCAAGTGCATCACTCGGGACGACGCACGAACAGCAGGTTGAGATCGCGCATCGGCACGAAATTGGTCTGCTTGAACTGGAAGGTCAGCGGGTCGATCTTTTTCAGCTCGCCGTCGAAGCACAGGCTGAGGATGTCGCTTGGCGCCTGCTTGCGGATGGTCAGCTGAAAGTCCTTGATCGGGCCGTTCCAGTTCTTGCCGGTGGTCAGTACGTAGCGCAGGTTGGCCCAGCCCAGGCCGGATGCGCCTTCGCGGCGTTGCATGCTGGTCCTGGTCGCTGGCTCAATACAGGTGTCTTTCGCATACGACTCCAGCAGGAACGCGCTGCTCTGCGGCACGCCGGTGGACACGCTGGGCGCGTAGGCATGGCTGATCTGCACGCTGCCCCGCGCGGGAAAGAGCTGTTGCCAGACGAAGTACTCGCTGAGCGTGAAGCGTGGTTGCTGGTCGGAGTCGATCCAGCGCGCCGGCAAGGGTTTGCGTCCGTTAGGCGTGGTGCCCGATTCGGTAAACGCGGCGATATCGTCGATGCTCCATCCGGTTGCGGCAAACGCCTTGGAGATGTCGCTGCCATCGTCCAGCAATACGACGAGTTTGCGCGTGGTGGCGATGGGCTTGCCGTCCACCCATAGGTTGAAATCGGTCAGTTCGCTATGGTCGGCCATGCCGAAATACAGCGGCGGCATCGGGAACGCGATCGGCACAGTCAACGCGCGCTCGCTGTTGTTGGTGAACACATAGTCCACCTGCACGCGCTCCTCGCTGAGCAGCAGGGCTTCCTTGTCCATGCTGATATCGGGCTGATGCAACAGGCGAATGGTGCCGTTGTCGTCGCCGAAGCTGCTGTCGTTGGCTTGCGCACTGGCGCAGCCAAGCACCGCCAGCACCAGCAGGCAGCGAGGGAGAAAAGACGCGTGCATGGAACCCCTGTCAACCGGCACGCACCGACGCGCCGCAGGCCTACAGCATGCCATGCCCCTGTAGATACTGGCAGAGCACGCATGCGCAGCGTCGCCTGCTGCTCCGCAATCCACACGCCTTGATGCCTTTCCACCTCAGGGTCTGCGGATGCACCAAAACGTGGTGACGTATGGCTGCAGCAGCGTGTCAGCCGCGCTCAGTCTTCTTCCGGCGGCGGCAGCACGATGCCGTCGGCATCGATGGCGAGCTTGCCGGCCATCAGCACCGCCTGGGTGCGGTTGGTGACGCCGAGCTTGCGCAGGATCGCGGTGACGTGCGCCTTGATGGTGGCTTCGGACACGCCAAAATCGTAGGCGATCTGCTTGTTGAGGCGGCCGGCGCCGAGCATCTGCAGCACGCGGAATTGCTGCGGAGTGAGATCGCGCAGGCGCTGGCCCACTTCGCGTTCTTCGCTGCAGGTAGGCGGCAGGTTCTGTGCCTCGGCCGGGATCCAGCGCTCGCCATCGAGCACCGTGGCCAATGCGCGGCCAATGGTGTCCGAGTCGGCGGATTTGGGAATGAAACCGAACGCGCCGTGGTCGATCGCGCGACGCATCACGGTAGGTTCTTCGCGTGCGGATACCACCACCACCGGCAACTGCGGATGCAGCGAACGCATGTGCACCAACGCGCTGAATCCCTGTGCGCCCGGCATGTTGAGATCCATCAACAACAGATCGGCATCGGGTTGCGCATCGGCCAGGGTGTACAACGCATCCACCGTATCGGCCTCGAACAACTGCACCCCCGGCATCACACGCTGCACCGCCAAGCGCAAGGCCTCACGGAACAAGGGATGGTCATCGGCGATCAGCAGGGTGGTCATTGTGGGGCCGGGAATCGGGAGTGGGGAATCGCAAAGGCAACAGCGACGGGCAGCAAGGCAAGCAACAGCAACAGCAACAGCAAGACGGCGACAGCCAGGCAACGGCGAAGTCGGGGTGACGGGTTTGAACAATCAAAATCCGACGTGGAGAGACATGGGCTGGGGACCGTTTCCACGAATCCCCAATCCGGACGATTCACCCCACTCCTCAGGGAACCGCTCTAGCGATTCCCCATTCCCGATTCCCCATTCCCGACGTCCGTCAGCGCGTCAACCGCTCACTCACCAACGAATCCACCACCGATGGGTCGGCCAGGGTCGAGGTGTCGCCGAGTTGGTCCGGTGCGTTCTCGGCAATCTTGCGCAGGATGCGGCGCATGATCTTGCCCGAGCGGGTCTTGGGCAGGCCCGGTGCCCATTGCAGGTGGTCGGGCGAGGCGATCGGGCCGATCTCCTTGCGCACCCAGCTCACCAGTTCCTTGTGCAGTTCCTCGCTCGGGGTCTCGCCGGCGATCAGGGTCACGTAGGCATAGATGCCCTGGCCCTTGATGTCGTGCGGGAAGCCGACCACCGCCGCTTCGGCGACCTTGGGATGCGAGACCAGCGCGCTTTCCACTTCGGCGGTGCCGATGCGGTGGCCGGAGACATTGATCACATCGTCCACGCGGCCGGTGATCCAGTAGTAGCCATCGGCATCGCGGCGGCAACCGTCGCCGGTGAAGTAGCTGCCCGGATAGGTGCGGAAGTAGGTGTCGATGAAGCGCTGATGGTCGCCGTAGACCGAGCGCATCTGGCCCGGCCACGAATCCAGCAGCACCAGATTGCCTTCGGTGGCGCCTTCCAGAATCTTGCCTTCGGCATCGACCAGGGCCGGTTGCACGCCGAAGAACGGCAGCGTGGCAGAACCGGGCTTGAGATCGACCGCGCCGGCCAGCGGCGAGATCAGGATGCCGCCGGTTTCGGTCTGCCACCAGGTGTCCACGATCGGGCACCGGCTGTCGCCGACCACCTCGTAGTACCAGCGCCAGGCTTCCGGATTGATCGGCTCGCCCACGCTGCCGAGCAGACGCAGGCTCTTGCGCGAGGTCTTCTTGACCGGTGCGTCGCCATCGCGCATCAGTGCGCGGATGGCGGTGGGCGCGGTGTAGAACAGGGTGACCTGGTGCTTGTCGATCACGTCCCAGAAGCGCGAGACGTTGGGATAATTCGGTACGCCTTCGAACATCACCGCGGTGGCGCCGTTTGCGAGCGGGCCGTAGACGATATAGCTGTGGCCGGTAACCCAGCCCACATCCGCAGTGCACCAGTAGATGTCGTCCTCGCGCAGGTCGAACACCACTTCATGCGTGTAGCTGGCAAACAACAGATAGCCGGCGGTGGTGTGCAGCACGCCCTTGGGCTTGCCGGTGGAACCGGAGGTGTAGAGGATGAACAACGGGTCTTCCGCGTTCATGCGCTCGGGTTCGCACTCGGCCGGCTGGCCGTCCACTACATCATGGAACCAGCGATCGCGCGGCGCCTGCATGTCCACCGCGCCGCCGGTGTGACGCACCACCAGCACCGTTTCCACCGTGTTGGTACCGGGCAGTTTCAGTGCGGCATCGACGTTGGCCTTGAGCGGAATCTTCTTGCCGCCGCGCAGGCCTTCGTCGGCGGTGATGATCAGCTTGCTCTGGCAATCGATCACGCGGTCGGCGATCGAGTTGGCGGCAAAGCCGCCGAACACCACCGAGTGCACCGCACCGATGCGCGCGCAGGCGAGCATGGCCACGGCCGCATCGGGAATCATCGGCATATAGATGGTGACCCGGTCGCCCTTGTTGACGCCGAGATTGCGCAACGCATTGCCGAGCTTGCACACGCGCTCATACAACTGGCGATAGGTGACCGGATACGACTCGGCATCCGGGCTGTCGGGTTCGAACAGCAGCGCGGTCTTGTCGCCGCGCGTGGCCAGCTGGCGGTCCAGACAGTTGACGCTGGCATTGAGCTCGCCATCGCCGAACCAGCGGATATGGAAGTCGTCCAGCGCGTAGCTGACGTCCTTTACCTGGGTGGGTTGCTTGAACCACTCCAGCCGCTGCGCGGCCTTGCCCCAGAACTGCTCGGGGTGTTCGATCGATTCGCGGTACAGCATTGCGTACTGCTCGCGCGTAACGCGCGCATCAGCGGCGAACGCGGGATCGACGGGATAAACATCAGCCATGGCACCCTCACTTGCGATGAACTTGTCGGAAGAGGGCGCGACAGCCGCCCTCGGTAGACAATCAGTGTGCCGTATCCATTCTGTCCCGGCGTTCAACCGGGCCTTAGACCTTGGTCTTAACCGTCGCAGCGGGCTCGCCCCAATCCGTTGCCGGTTCTGGTGCGACGATCGGTCACCTTGTGGAATGCTGCGTTGCAGCTACGACCAAAGGCGAATAGGCTCGCAAGTGCGGACTGCCTCACGCTCCGCACAGCATCGCCATCAAGCGCGAGGCCTTCATTGGGGAGAGGGGTCTATGAAACACCGTACTGCACGATTGGTGCGCCATCCGTTGGCGGCTGCGTTGTTTGTGGCGAGCATTCTGCCGGGCGTTGCGTTTGCGCAAACCGCCAAGGAAAAGGCGCTGGAAACGCGTATTGCCGAGCTCGAGCGTCAGGTTCAACTGCTGGTGTCCGCGCAGCAACAACAGCAAGGCCAGATTGCCCAGACGCAGACCCAGGTGACCGAGGTGCGCACCTTGCAGGCGCAGGCTCCGGCCGCGCCTGTGGTGCCGGCCGGCAAGAAGCCGATCCAGCTGAGCAGCATCACGCCGAACGCGTTGCCGGGGACAACGTTTCGTTTTGGCGGTTTCATCAAGGCCGACTTCATGACCACCCGCACCAGCGACGGCGCATTGCCCGAAGGCGCGGTGGGGCGTTACCTGTATATCCCGACGCAGACCCCGGTCGGCGGCCAGGCCTCCAGCACCGACACCGATTTCCACGCCAAGTTCTCGCGCTTCAACCTGGGCGTGGACACGGTGACCGATAACGGCGACAAGCTCACCGGCTTCATCGAACTGGATTTCTTCGGCAACGCGCTGGCCAACCAGGTCAACAATCTGTACGGCGGCACCTTGCGGCATGCCTACATGAGCTGGAACAACTGGCTTGCCGGCCAGACCTGGTCCAACTTCATCGATTCCACGATCCTGCCCGAGGCCGCCGACATCGTCGGGCCGACCGACGGTGCGCTGTTCAGCCGTCAGACCCAGATCCGCTACACCCGCGGCGCCTTCAGCGTGTCGGCGGAAAATCCCGAGACGCTGACCACGCCGTACCAGGGCGGCAATACCATCCTGGCCTCGGACCATGGCGCGATGCCGGACCTGACCGCGCGCTACAACTGGAAGGGCACCTGGGGCACGTTCGGGCTGTCGGCGATCGCGCGCCAGTACCGCACGCGCAGCGCGCTGACCAACGACACCGACTTCGGCGGCGCCATCGCCGGCGGTGGCCGCTGGATCATCAATTCCAATAACGATCTGCGCTACCAGCTCAGCTACGGCGAAGGCCTGGGCCGCTATCTGGGTCTGGGCAACGGCTCGGACGTGGAGATCGACATGGACGGCAATATCCAGACCGTCAGCACGATCGCCGGTTGGGTGGCCTGGCGCCACGACTACAACGCCAAGCTGCGCAGCACCATCATGTATTCGCGCGTGAACTACGACCACGACATCGCCAATACCGGCGCGCTTGCGAGCAAATCGCAGCAGAGCATCCGCGCCAACGTCTTCTATTCGCCGCTGCCCAAGGTGGATGTCGGCGCAGAGCTGATGTACGGCCGTCGCGAAGCCGAAAACGGCGACAGCGGCGACATCTCGCGCCTGCAGTTCACCACCAAGTACAGCTTCTAATCGTTGCCACGTGCGGCCCGTCCCACTGCGGTGGGGCGGGCATCGCCACCTTCGCTCTACCAAGCGCTTTATCAGGAGACAGACCATGACCGTCTCGAATGACGCATTGATCGCCAAGATCGATGCCAATCCGAAGTACCACGCGCTCAAGCGCCAGCGCAATGCGCTGGGCTGGACACTCACCGTGCTGATGTTGCTGGCCTATTTCGGCTACATCGGCCTGATCGCCTTCGACAAAGCCTTTCTGGCCAAACCCATCGGCGATGGGGTGACCTCGATCGGCATTCCGATCGCGATCGGGGTGATGGTGTTCACCATCGTCATCACCGCCATCTACGTGCGTCGTGCCAACAACACCTACGACCAGCTGACCGCGCAGATCTTGGAGGAAGCCCGCAAATGAGCAAGACTTCGCGCCTTCTCCTGATTTTGGCCGGCCTGCTGCCGGCAGGCCTCGCACTGGCCGCCGGCGGCGACATGGGCCAGGTCGACAAGCAACCCACCAACTGGGTGGCGATCGGCATGTTCGGCTTCTTCGTGCTGGGCACCTTGTGGATCACCAAGTGGGCGGCGGCCAAGACCAAATCGGCCTCTGACTTCTACACCGCCGGTGGCGGCATCACCGGCTTCCAGAACGGCCTGGCGATCGCCGGCGACTTCATGTCGGCGGCCTCGTTCCTGGGCATTACCGCCGCGGTGATGGCCAATGGCTACGACGGCCTGATCTACGCGATCGGCTTTCTGGTCGGTTGGCCGATCCTGACCTTCCTGATGGCCGAACGGCTGCGCAACCTCGGCAAGTACACCTTTGCCGACGTGGCCGGCTATCGCTTTGCGCCAACCGCGATCCGCAGCTTTGCCGCATCGGGCACGCTGGTGGTGGTGCTGTTCTACCTGATCGCACAGATGGTCGGCGCCGGTGCGTTGATCAAGTTGCTGTTCGGTCTGGACTACTGGGTGGCGGTGACCCTGGTCGGCGTGCTGATGATGGTCTACGTGCTGTTCGGCGGCATGACCGCAACGACGTGGGTGCAGATCATCAAGGCGGTGTTGCTGCTGACCGGCGTGACCTTCATGGCCGTGGCGATCATGTGGCACTTCAACTTCAGCTTCGAGGCGCTGTTTGCCGAGGGCGTGCGGGTCAAGACCGCGATTGCGGCCAATGGCGGTGCATCGCCGGAGGACGCAGCAAAAGCGGGTCTGTCGATCATGGGGCCGGGCGGTTTCGTCAAGGACCCGATCTCGGCGATCTCGTTCGGGATGGCGCTGATGTTCGGCACCGCCGGCCTGCCGCACATCCTGATGCGCTTCTTCACCGTTCCCGATGCCAAGCAGGCGCGCAAGTCGGTGCTGTGGGCGACCACCTGGATCGGCTACTTCTACATCCTGATCTTCATCATCGGCTTCGGTGCGATCGCACTGGTGCTGACCAACCCGCAGTTCGCCGATGTTGCCACCGGCACCATTCACGGCGGCAAGGGTGCGGCCAACATGGCGGCGGTGCTGGTCGGCAATGCAGTGGGCGGCAACGTGTTCATGGGCTTCATCTCGGCAGTGGCCTTCGCCACCATCCTGGCGGTGGTCGCAGGCCTGACCCTGTCCGGTGCCTCGGCGGTGTCGCATGACCTGTACGCCACGGTGATCAAGAAGGGTAATCCGGCACCAGGCTCGGAGCTGAAGGTTTCGCGTGCCACCACCCTGGTGCTGGGCGTGATCGCGGTGCTGCTGGGCATCGTGTTCGAGAAGCAGAACGTGGCCTTCATGGTGTCGCTGGCGTTCGCCATCGCCGCCTCGGCCAACTTCCCGGTGCTGATCCTGTCCTTGTTATGGAAGAACTGCACCACCCGCGGTGCGGTGGTCGGTGGCTTCCTGGGCCTGATCTCCTCGCTGGTGCTGACGGTGCTGTCGCCGTCGGTGTGGGTGGACACGCTGGGCAATGCAGCTGGCTCGGCACCGTTCCCGTACACCTCGCCGGCGCTGTTCTCGATGACGATCGGTTTTGTCGGTATCTGGCTGTTCTCGATCCTGGATCGCAGCCCGCAGGCGGCCAACGAGCGCTTCGCGTTCAAGGCGCAGCAGATCCGTGCTGAAACCGGCTTGGGTGCCACCGGTGCGTCGGGTCACTGACGCAACGGTTCATCGCTGGATGTGATCGCAAACGCCGGCCTTGTGCCGGCGTTTTGCGTTTTGGGGAACGCTTGCCGTCAGGCGCCACACCATCCGCCGCCTGGGCGGCGCATTGACCACGTTCAGTGGATCCGACAGGCACCGATCGCTGGTCGCGGTGCGGATCGCAGCGCACACGGGAAGCCATGCATCGCTTCGCATCGCCGCGCACTACTGCGCATGCTGCAGCGATCGCCATCTCGCAGAAATAATTAATTCATGATGAGTGACTAAATTGGCGAGCAAGCCAAACGCTGATCACGCAAGGCTTGGCCTCACCCCTCGGTATCGACCGACTGGCGAGTGCGCTGCAAGCGAGTTCGCCGATTGCGTCGACCGTCGGCTCTCGTCCATCCCTTGCCCTTCCTGCACCCAACCGGGACACAGAGACCATGCCTACCACCCTCGTTCCACATCCCCTGGCACGCGCCTGCCGCCTGCTCGGCGCACTGGCCGTGCTGGCTGCATTGCCGCAGCTGGCGATGGCCGCCTGCAGTGACAGCTCTGACCTCAAGATGCAACGCATCCTGTTCAACTCATCCAATACCGTTGTGCTGGCGCACCGCGGGTTATGGGGCAAATACGCCAACATCGCCGACATGCCGGAAAATTCGCGTGGCTCGCTGCAGATCGCCAACGACCAATGCATGGACGGCGTCGAGCTGGACGTCAAGCTCACCAGCGATGGCGTGCCGGTGCTGCTGCACGACTACAACCTGGGCCGCACCACCACCGTGTGGCAGCACCATCCGGGGGTCAAGTACGATCCGATCACCAACCAGGGCGTCAATCCCTCCATTCTTGTCACCCCGTGGTCGGAGGTCAGCCAGCTATTCCTGCTGACCCCGGATCGCCGTACCACCACCGGCTATCACGTGCCGCGCGTGGATGAGCTGTTCGCCTATTACAAGCAGCGCCAGCTGCGCACACCGATGGTGTTCGACATCAAGGACGCCAAGACCGTGCGAGCTGTCAGCAGTGCAGCCAACAAGGTCTTTGGCATTGCTTCCGGCAGCTACGTCGCCGCCAAGGTCAACGCAACGCTGTACACCAGTCGCGATGCCTACCGTGCAGACGGCAGCGGCATGGTGGGCATCCCGGTCTTTACCACCAACATGCTTGGCAAGATCAATGTGCGCCAGACGATCTCGGCATGGATGAACGCGGGTCACCAAACGATGGAGATCAACGTCAAGCAACTCGGCGGCTTGCTGCAAAGCGATGCGGATTTCATTCGCGAGCGTGGTTATCGCGTGGGCGTGTTCCAGGCGATTCCGGATGGTCCGCGCGCTGGCGAGTTCTACCAGAACAGCGGCGCGTGCTGTTACAAGCTGTCCAACCTGTATTACGGAAGCGACACCGCCGACAACCGCGGGGACATCGATTACGTGGGCCGTATCCAAGCCTTCGGTTTGATCACCACCGACGACCCGAAGGCCGCGCTTGCCTATTTGCGTGCACGTGGCAAGCACGACTAGTAGCGGTTGGCAAGATTTAGCGAACGCTCGGCCGGTGGTTGTGGCCGCCCGGCAGTGAGTGCAGAAGTTTTCAGTCGCTCAAGGCGATGCGTTTGGCCAGCCAATGCAGGCTGGGAATCCCGACGGCGGCGCTGGCCGCCGTCGGTTCACCCCTAACGGAGATCTGTTGCATGTTTTCCATCCGTCGTTTGTCCGCCGCGCTTGCGGCGAGCCTGATTGTCTGCGTGCCGCTAGCGCAGGCCGCCAATGCCACCACCGAGGTACGCGCCAGTTCCGGTGCGGTACTGCACATCGGCAAGCAAGCCTTCACTGCGCAGGAGTATCGCGCGCTTGCCCTGGCCGACCTGCCGCAGGACGCCAACCCGGTCACCGCATCCGACCCAAGCTTTGTGCGCGAATTTGCCGACCGTCTGCTGCTGGTGGACCAAGCGCGTCAGGCGCATCTGCAAGAGGACCCGGTGGTTGCCGCGCGCATTCGCCAGGCCACCGACGCCATTCTTGCCAAGGCCATGCAGACACGTGTGCGCCAAGCTGCGCAGATCGATACGGCGCAGGTGCAGGTCCAGTTCGATGCGCATCCACACGATTACGATGAGGTCCATCTCAGTCATGTTTTCGTGGCACTGCATCCGCAAGGTGATGCGCGTCGTGGCAAGGACTTGAGCGAAACGCAAGCAGCGGCACGTGCGCAGCAGCTCAAACAACGGCTCGATGCGGGCCTGCCGTTTGCTGAGTTGGCGATGCACGACTCCGACGATGCTTCCACTGCGAGCGAAGGCGGCCAGCTGTCACCGATCTTCCTGCGCAATGTGGCCGATGCCTTCCTCGCACCTGTGCAGGCGTTGGCGGTCGGCCAGGTATCAGCGCCCGTGCGCGGGCCGGAGGGCTATCACCTGATCCGTGTCGATGCGCGCACGCCTGCGACGTTTGACACTGCGCGTGGTCAGATCGAAGTGCAATTGCGAGATCAGGCGGCTACCGCAGCGATGGATCAGTTGCGACAGGACAATCCTGTGCGCTTCGATCATGCCGCGCTGGAAGCGGCGCTGCGCTGACGCGGGCATTGGCGATGACCATCTGCTCGCAGGAATACCATCTGCCGCGGCCAAGGCGGCTCTGGTCAGTGGTGGCAGCGCTAGGCATGGCAACGGCCGTGGCAGCAGGCGCGTGGATCATCCGCACGCCTGCTGTGCAGCGTGTGCAGGACACAGTGGCCCCTCGACACGTGTTGCACGAAGGCATTGCATCGGCGCAGCAGCCTGCGCGCGCCGCGCAGGGCTTGTTCGACAGCGCCATGCAACAGCTGGCGTGCCGCGAGCGGAGTGTGGAGCGGGCGGCGCAGATCGCAAGGGGTGTTGGCAGCGCGCCGCAGTCGGGCGGCACTCATTGCGTGGCCGGGACGGCGTTACAGATCGACGCAATGCTGCGCACTGCCGCAGCGCAGGGCGATGTCGATGCACAGCGCTATCTGCTGGCGCAGCGCGCTTCCCAGTTGATGCAAACGGCGGTCGCCGTCGCACCTGCCGGCATGTCGGCGCAGCTGTCGCAGAGCGACGAGCAGGAAGTGGCTGCGATTGTGGCCGAGCTGGAAACGTTGGCGCTGGCGGGCCATCGCGATGCCATCGACACCTTGGCGCAGGTGGTGGAATCGCCGCTGCTGCATGCACCCGACCCGGTGTATGCGGCAGCGTGGCGGTTGGCATCGCGCCAACCGCCGGGCCACGCACTGGATCCATCGGCACCGTTGCAGGCAGAAGACGAATTGCTGGAGTCGCTCACGCAACAACAGCAGCAACAGGCACGTGAGCTGGCAGTTGAGTTGTTTGGCTATTGCTGCCGTGGACGCGCTGCGACGGCCGATTGACGCGGATGCTGGCACCAACGAATTAGCGTGTATCTAAAAGCCGCGCAGACCGTCGACACCCGCGCAAGGTGCGTGGGCGCCTCGCACTCAACGAAAATACCGCGCCTTCAACGGCAGCGTCGCTGCACCGATGGCGCAGGCATCGGCCGGTGCTTCGGCCGGCAGCAGCAAGGGCATCGGGCGGGCCTGGCCGCGGCGCGGCAGGTTGTCGATCTGTACGGCGGCGATCAGGCGCTGGGCCAGGTCGGCTGGCAGGCGGCCACCGAACACGATCGCCTCCGGGTCGCACACGGCGGTGATCGCCGAGACGATCAACGACACGCCCGGCGCGCTGCGTGCGATCCAGCGTTCGATCGCCGGCCAGCGCGGGTCGTAGGCGGCCAGCAGACTGCGGACGTCTGCAAACATCACGCCGTCTTCGGCCAGCAGCTCGCGCAGCAATTCCAGGGTGGCGCGTTCGAGTTTCTGCGCCGGCAACATGCCGGCGAATTCACCGGCATTGCCGCGCGCGCCGCGCATGACCTGGCCGTCGATGACCAAGCCGCCGCCGAATCCGTAGCTGAGATAGAGATAGGCGAAGTCGCGATGGCGCTGGCCCACGCCCAGCATCGCCTCGCCAGCGGCGGCCACGCTGCCGTCGTTGTCCATCCATACCGGCTGCGCGCAGGCCTGCGCCAGCCAGGGCGCCAGCGCAACCTCGCCGAGCGCGCGTAACGGTTCGGGTGGATTGATGCGACCGTCCTCACCGGTGAAAAACCCGCTCATCGCCAGCCCGACGCCGAGCCGCGGGCCCGCGGCGTGGTCCACGCGGGCCAGCAACGCCGCATCGCCCGCCTGTAACTGCATCAGCACCGCGTCGGCACTGCTGGCATCCAGGGGCAACGCGCTCACCGCCAGCACCTGGCCGGCGAAGTCCACCAGCGCCAGGGTCAGCGCATCGGTGGCGATGGAAATACCCAGCGTGTGGCCGTGTGCCGGGTTCAACGACACCGCCACGCCCGGCTTGCCGCGTCCGGCGCGCGCCACGCCGCTCCCCATGTGGACCATGCCGCGCGTCTGCAGGCCTTCGATCAGGCGCACAGCGGTCTGTACGGTCAGCCCGGTACCGCGGCTGAGGTCGGCACGGGTGAGCACGCCGGCCAGGCGCAGGCGCTCCAGCATGTCGCGCTCGTTGAGGCTCAGGCCTTGAAAGGGCGGGGCGTGCAGCGGCGATGCAGAGGTGGCAATGGACGACATGGCGAGCGGTGTCACGGGGGGAAGCTAGCTTAACCGCTCCGGCTGAAATAATTAATTCACAGTAAGTTATTAAATTGGCGGCCTCTGCCACCGCCGGTTATCCCATGTCACGTTTCCGCACCCGTCTGTGTCCCCGTCTTTGCCTGTTGGCGTTGTGCGTGGGCGCCAGCCTGAGCGCGCAGGCCACCGAGCCCGTTCCTGCCGCGCCTGCCAGTGACACTGCCAGCGACACCGCCCCGGTGCAGCTGGATACGGTGCAGGTTTCCGGCCAGCACCTGTCGATCCGCCAGGCGATCGGCGCCAAGCGCGAGGCGGCGGTGGTCTCCGATGGCGTAGCTGCCGACGACATCGGCTCGATCCCGGATTTCGGCCTGGGCGAGGCGCTGCAACGCGTGCCGGGCGTGTCGATGGTGGTCAACAACGGCCGCGGCGAAGCGCAATTCATGAGCCTGCGCGGCTTCAATCCGGACTACAACAATGTGCTGATCGATGGCGTGGCACTGCCCTCCACCGAAACCAGCCGGCGCGTGCAATCGCTGGATGTGATTCCCGCCTCGCTGGCGCAGCAGGTGGACATCTACAAGACCTTCAATGCCGACATGGACAGCAATGCCATCGGCGGCATCGCTGCGTTGCGCACGCGCAGCGCCTTCGATCACGACGGCCGCTTCGCCACCGTGCGCGCCAACCTGGCCGATTGGGAGAACCGCCGGCATCTGCAAGGCAGCAGGCCCTCCGGGCAGGTGCAGGGCAGTTTCAGCGAGACCTTCGGGCCGGACAATCATTTCGGCGTGGTGCTGTCGGCCGACTATTTTCGCCGCGATTCGTCTTCGTTGAACACCGCCATCGACAGCTACAGCTATTACGCCAACGGTGTGCGGCAGAACCTCACGCCCGGCCCGGACCCGGACGGGCTGGCGATCGCACCGGACCGCTTCCGCCCGCTCAGCTACGACAACGTGCGTCAGCGCCGCAGCGTGTTCGGCAAGCTCGAGTACGACGACGGTGAGGACCTCAAACTGGCCTTCAGCGCCGGTGCCTTCGAGCACAGCAACGACGAGCAACGTCGTTCGCAATGGATCAACCGGGTCGGCAACGCAACGATCACCGACACCGACACCGGCCGCTACGCGCAGGGCAGTGCGCAAGTGGATGCCAACCGTTTCGACCAGACCCGTACATTGCGTTACGCGCAACTCGGCGGTAGCTTCCGGCTCAATCCGGAGGGCCATGTGGATGTGCTGCTCAACCGCGCCACCGGCAAGTATCAGCAGGACACCCGCGAGGACGTGTTCAGTGCGGCCGCCTCCTCGCGCCTGGGCTTTGGCTATGCGCTTAGCGACGATGCGCGCCCGAGCATCGCCTTGAACGACCCGAGCTATTACGGCAACGCGGCCAACTACACGCAGCAATATTTCCTCACCCGCGTGGAAAAAAGCAGCACCGACACGACAACGGTCAAAGTCGACTACAGCCAGAACGCCGATGCCGATGCGCGCGGCTGGGGCGTTCGCACCGGCCTGCACTACCGCGATCTGCAACAGCGCTACAACCTGGATGAAGTGCGCCGCAATCCAGCCGGTCGGGTGAGTCTGGCAACGATTGGAACCGACGATGCACGCATCTGCCCGTATGCCGATTTCAGCTGCCTGTTGCTGATCGACCCGGCCAAGGTTGCCGCCTTCGCCGCCGCATCGCCAGGCGCCTACGTGCTGGCCAACACCAATGCGCGCAACAGCGCGATCAGCGATTTTGGCATCGACGAGCGCAACGGCGCCGCCTATGTCATGGGTACCTGGCATGGCGAGCGCACGCTGGCAACGCTCGGACTGCGCAACGAATACCTGCAGCGCGAGGTGCTCAGCGCGGTGCCGCAACCGCTGAGCAGCACCACAAACTACGTGCAGCAATCGGCCGACAGCGATCGTCGCTTCCTGCTGCCGTCGGCGAACCTGGCCTGGGACATTACGCCGGTGTTGAAACTGCGCATGGCCGGCAGCCGCACCATTGGTTTGCCCACCTATGCTGACATCGGCCAGAACAGCAGCCCGGTGGTGGATGTCACCGGCTTCACCATCAATCGCAGCATCGCCAATCCGCTGCTGCGTCCACGCCGTGCGGACAACCTGGATCTGTCGTTGGAATGGTATCCGGACCGCGATGCGCAGCTGTCGCTGGCGCTGTTCCACAAGCGTATCGGCGATGAAATCGTGCGCCTGACCAACACCGACACCCAGCGCGATCCCGGCGGGTTGGTCGGCACCTATCAGGTCACCACCACGCAGGCGATCAATACCGGCGATGCGCAGGTGCAGGGCATCGAACTCACCGCCATCGACACGCGCTTCGACTTCCTGCCTGGTGCGTGGTCGAACCTGGGCGCGATGTTCAACGCAACCCTGCTCGACCCGCGCACGGCCGATGTGCAGATGGCCGACGGCAGCCGTCGCGCCTTGCCCGGCCTGATGGAATCGCCCAAGCGCAGCGCCAACGCCTCGCTGCTGTACGACATCGGCCCGTTCAGTGCGCGCGTCAGTGCCAACTACACCGGCCAACAGCTGCTGTCTGCCGCCACCGACAACCGCGTCAACGACCGCTATTACGACGCGATCACGAGCTACGACGCGCAGCTGGCGTGGAGCTTCAGCAAGCAACTGCGCCTGACCGTGCAAGGCCGCAATCTCAGCAATGCGCGGCTGAACCGCGTGATCGGTGCCGATCAACAGCTGATGCGTGAGCAACTCGACAACGGCCGCGCGTATTACCTGGGAGTGGACTATGCGTTCTGATCGCCACGGCGCGCGGGCGATGTTGATTGCGTTGCTGGCAACAGTGGCCGGCGGCGCCAGTGCCGACGATGCCCCACCTTCGCCGACGGATGCGCAATTCGTGGCGATGGAGACCCTCGTCAGCGGCGACTGCTGGGGTCAGTGGCCCAACGATGTGCTGGCAGCGGTGACCCGTTGCAAACCGGCCGAGCGCAATCGCATCGCCTTGCAGGTACCGGACGATGCCGATGGCCCGGCCCGCGTCGGCATCGATGGCACGGCGTGCAGTAGCGCGCGCTGTGCCGGCCTGGTGCAAGTGTTGCAAGCGGCACCCAGACAGCAGCTGTTGCTGCGCACGCCACCGGCACGTATCGACGCGGTGCTGGCCGCGCTGGACCAAGCCCATGCACGCGATCGCGTGTCCATTGAACCGCTGGTGCAGCCGGTGCCGGCGCCCAGCGCGCCAGTCACCTTGGCACCCGGCATACGTTACTGGAGGCAAGCGGTGAGCGAGCCGCAACCAGTGATGCTGCATATCGCCGAAATCGATCTCGCCACTCCAGGGCTGCAGCTGGTCGGCACGCGCGGTGAGCGTAGCGGCGGTGGCGAATTCCTCGCCAACCCCACCTCCGCCTTCGTGCGCGATGGCGACCTGGCGTTGGCGATCAATGCCGATTACTTCCTGCCGTTCGATGGCGGGCATCTGTTCGACAAGGCATTCGTGCCGGCCACGGGGCAGGGCGTCACTGCCGAAGGCCTGTCTATCGAACATGGCCGCGTCGATTCGGCCGCCACCACCACCGACTCACGGGTCAACGCAGCACTGTGCGTGAGCGCGCGTAATGCGGTGCGCATCGTGCGCGGCAGTTGCCCATCCGGTACCCGCATGGGCGTCGGTGCCGGCCCGCTGCTGTTGCTCGAGGGCAAGCACCAACCACGCGAAGCCAGCCGCGCCGAGTACTACGACGGCCCCGAGCCGCGCAGCGCCTTGGGCCTGGATCGCGCGCGCAAGAAACTGTGGATGGTGGTGGCCGACGGCCGCCAACCCGGCTATAGCGCTGGCATGACCCTGGACGCGCTGACCGCCGTATTGCAGCAGCTCGGCGCCACCTCGGCCATCAACCTGGACGGCGGCGGCTCCAGCACCCTGGCCGCGCGTGTGGACGGCCGCGTGCGCACGCTCAATCGCCCCATCCACACCGGCATTCCGGGGCGCGAACGCCCGGTGGCCAACCAGCTCGGGGTGCGCATCGCCCCGCAGCCCTGAAGCTGCAAGCAAGCGGCGCGG
The DNA here is from genome assembly GCF_001423495.1 of Xanthomonas sp. Leaf131. Taxonomy (GTDB): domain Bacteria; phylum Pseudomonadota; class Gammaproteobacteria; order Xanthomonadales; family Xanthomonadaceae; genus Xanthomonas. Next base: position 155,314 of record NZ_LMOG01000005.1, read on the forward strand.
TACCATTGCGGTTTGACCCACGGCCCGCGCCATGAAAATTGCCTCCTGGAACGTCAACTCGCTCAACGTGCGCCTGCCGCATCTGCAACAGTGGCTGGGCACGTTTGCGCCCGACGTGGTCGGTATCCAGGAAACCAAGCTGGAAGACCACAAATTTCCGGATGCGGCGCTGGCCGCTGCAGGCTATCGCAGCGTGTTCTGCGGGCAGAAGACCTACAACGGCGTGGCGATCCTGTCGCGCTCGCCGGCGCTGGATGTGCAGATGGGCATTCCCGGCTTCGACGATGTGCAGCAGCGCGTGATCGCCGCCACCGTCGATGGCGTGCGCATCGTCAATCTGTATGTGGTCAACGGCCAGGACGTGGACACCGACAAGTACGCCTACAAGCTGCGCTGGCTCGCCGCGGTGCAGGAGTGGCTGGCGCAGGAACTGCAACGCCATCCGCAGCTGGTGGTGCTGGGCGACTTCAACATCGCCCCGGATGCGCGCGACGTGCACGACCCGGCGGTGTGGAACGAGCACCACATTCTCACCTCCACCGCCGAGCGCGCGGCGCTGCAACAGCTGCTCGCGCTGGGCCTGCACGATGCGTTCCGCCTGCATCACGACGATGCCGAGCAGTTCAGCTGGTGGGATTACCGCCAGGCCGGCTTCCGTCGCAATCTCGGTTTGCGCATCGATCTGACCCTGGTGTCGGATGCATTACGCACACGCGCGGTGGAATCGGGCATCGACCGCGAACCGCGCACCTGGGAGCGGCCCAGCGATCACGCACCGGCCTGGGTACGGCTGGCAGACATCGACGCATGAGCGAGCGCACGCTTCGGCGCAGCACCGACAAGGTGGGCGAGGTCACGCTCGGGCCGGTGCACCGGTTGAGTTGCCATTGCGGCGCGGTGCAGATCGATCTGGATCTACCGCACGGCCTGCTCGACCCGCGTCGCTGCGATTGCTCGATGTGCCGCCGCCGCGGCGCCATCGTCGCCTCGGTCACGCTCGATGGGTTGCATGTGCTGCAGGGCGAAGAGGTGCTGCGCCTGTATCAGTTCAACACGCACGCGGCGGCGCATTATTTCTGCGGCGTGTGCGGTATCTATACCCACCATCGGCGACGTTCCAATCCCAACGAGTACGGCTATAACGTCGGTTGCCTGGAAGGCGTCAATCCGTATGCGTTGAATATTGCCGTGCCGGTGGAAGACGGTGTCAACCATCCGGCCGATCGTGTTGCGGCCAGCGGTTGATGGCGCAGAGGGCGGAAACGACAACGCCCGGGCAAGCCCGGGCGTTGTTTCGATCACACTGCGTTTCAATCAGCGCACACGACCACGCGTAAACAGATTGACGATTGCCAGCAGGATCACCGCGCCTAGCAGCGACCACACGAAGGTCCATAGCGTGATGGCCTGGTTGATGCCGCCGCCAAACAGGAAACCGGCGATCAACGCACCGACGATGCCGACCACGATGTTGAGAATGATGCCCTGCTGTGCATCGCGACGCATGATGATGCTGGCCAGCCAACCCACGATGCCGCCGACGATCAACCAAATGATGATGCCCATATTGCCGATCTCCATGTCTGTTTGCATCGGAAGTGATGCACGGCCGCTATTCAACGCAGCCGGGCGTGAAGTACCTGTCGTGTGCAATAGCGCGTACTGCCCAGTGTTCGGGTTGGTGGACGCGGCGTGACAGCGCACGCAAGCTGGCACCACGGCCCGGTGCAGCTCTGGCTGCGCCCGCACCGGCATGGCGAACGTGGTGAACCGCAGGCGCGGCAGCTGCTGGGTCAGGCGCTGGGAATCGAGCCTGACAACGTGCCCTTGCAACGCGATGCACGCGGGCGGCCATCGCTGCAGCCGGCCTTGCCCAACCGCGATACCGGCTGGAGCCATAGCGGCGAATATCTGTTGGTTGGCTTGGGCGAAGGCGTGCGGTTGGGCGTGGACCTGGAACGCATTCGCCCGCGCCCACGCTTGCTGGACATCGCGCAACGGTTCTTTCATCCAGACGAAATCGCGCTGCTCATTGCGCTGGAGCCGGATGCGCAACAGGCGCTGTTTTTTCGCCTGTGGTGCGCCAAGGAAGCCTTGCTCAAGGCCTATGGGCACGGCTTGTCGTTCGGCCTGCATCGGCTTGCCTACGCACTGGCGCCCGGTGGAGCGTTGCAATTGCAGTGGTGCGACCCGGAACTCGGCCGGGCCGCACACTGGCAACTGCACGAATGGTGGGCGGCACCGGACTGCCGCGCGGCGTTGGCGTTTTATCCGTTGGCGGCTGACTGAAAGCGGCGATCGACCTGGCGGCTGTGTCGCCAGGCCGGCGAGCTGGGTGCGCAGAACGGCGTACGCCACCCGTTCCTGCCAACGACCGCTTGCCGTGTCTTAGAGGCGTTACAGCAGCAATCGATGCGACCGTGTCGCCAACAGCAGGCATCGGCACAACCTGAAAGATGATGCAGCGTGTCTGCCACCTCGCATGCCGCACCAGCGCGCCCCGCTGGCAAGCGTGGGCAATGCGTTTGCCTACGTCGCACCATGCCCGTGCGGCAAGATCGGCTGACGGAACTGCGCCACGCCATCCAGATCGCGCAAGGTCACCGTCAAGACGCCAGTGTGCGCGTCGATCTCCACTTCGCCAAAGAATTGAAATCCGGCCAGCGGCGACATGTTCGGCGCCGGCGGTGCTTTTTGAAAGATCACCGTCGGGCCGAAGGTGGCATCCAGCGCATTCGGACCGAAGCTGCCGGCATTGAGCGGACCGGCGACGAATTCCCAGAACGGCTCGAACTGCTGAAACGCGGCTCTATCGGGATGGTAGTAATGCGCCGCGCAATAATGCACATCGGCGGTCAGCCACACCGTATTGCGGATGCGTGCTGTGCTGATGAAACGCAGCAGTGCGGCGATCTCCTGCTCACGCCCGCGTGGCACGCCCGGGTCGCCATTGGCGATCGCTTCCCAACGTGCGCGCCCTGCGGCGTCCTGCCCATCGGGCACCTGCAGGCCGATCGGCATGTCGGCGGCAATCACCTTCCATTGCGCGCGTGAGCCGGCCAGTTCGCGCTGCAGCCACGCCAGTTGTTGCGTGCCGAGAAATGCAGCGTCCCCACCCGGTTGCGGCTGCATGTTGTCGCTGTTGGCGCCGCGGTAGCTGCGCATGTCCAGCACGAACACATCCAGCAGCGGGCCATAACCGATCTTGCGATAGATGCGCCCCTCGCCATCGGCACGCACGCCGCGCATCGGCGCATATTCCAGAAATGCCTGACGTGCACGGCCGGCCAGCACCTCGATATCGCGCACCTGATAGCGCTCATCCAGCTGCTTGCCGGGCGACCAGTTGTTGGTGGTTTCGTGATCGTCCCACTGCCAGATTTGCGCGACCTCGGCATTGAAGCGACGGACGTTTTCATCGAGCAGGTTGTAACGGTAATTGCCGCGAAATTCGTCCAGCGTTTCGGCCACCTTGCTCTTGGCCGTGGTGGTGAGATTGCGCCAGCGCTTGGCCTCTTCGACGATTAGCTCGGCCGGGATCGGGCCGTCGGCATAGATGGTGTCGCCGCTATGCAGGAAAAAGTCCGGATTGCGTTCGCGCATCGCGCTGTAGATGCGCATGCCGCCGATGTCCGGATTGATGCCGAAACCCTGGCCCACGGTGTCGCCGCTCCACACAAAGCGCACATCGCCACGCGCGTGCGGCGCACTGCGCAGATGGCCGTGCACCGGCGCGCTCAACACACCGCTGTCGGCGTCTTCAAAGCGCACCCGGTAGAAAATGTCCTGGTCGCGCGGCAATGCGCCCAGGTCCACCCGCGCAGTGAAATCGTGTGCCGGCAACGCCACCGGCCCATCCACGCGACGCGCCTGCCGCAGGCTTGGGCGCGTATCCCATTCCACCCGCAGCCGCGCCGGGCGGTCCGCGCGGCTCCACAGCATCGCGCGGCCCTCCAGCACATCGCCGCTCTGCACCCCATCGGTAATGAGCGGCCGCCCGGACGGCGCGGCCAGACTGCGCGTGGACCAAGCAGCAGTGGCAGGCAACAACAGGCCGGCGCCTAAACCTTGCAACACGCGGCGGCGGGCGGGATCGGAGGCGGTCATGGCATCCTCGACTATCTGGCAGCGGCGTCCAGATATAGCGCCGCCGTCTTACCGGTACGTGTCCATTGCGCTTCATGGCGCAGCAGGTCGCGTGGTGATGGATGCAGTCACTGTATTGCGCAGCACCCGAGTGAGGGTTTGCCTGGCGACGTCGCGGAATAGCGCTTCACGCCTGCTGCGACTGTCGTGGAAGGTCGGCGCAAGTGCGCTGTGGTGGATGGGTGTCGCATGAAGTTTCCACTGCCCGCCGCAGCACACCGCACGGATTTATGCCTCCACCGCCCCCGCCTTGCCGTCTTCGACCACAAAGTGCTTCAACGTCGAGACCGTGGCCTGGCGGTCGCGACGGTCGGAGATGCCTTGCAGGCGCGTTTCCATCCGGCCCGGCGTCAGCGTCACCGAGACATAGCCGCGGGTTTCGCCTTCGGCGTAGTGCACGTGCGGATTGAGCGCCATGGTCGCTTGCAGCTCGGCGTTGCTCTGGCCGTCGGAGGTGATCGAGGTGCCGACGAATTCGGTGGCCAGCGTCGGCGAGTCGGGGTCGGCCGGATCGGCCTTCAGATCGGTGACCCAGTACGAGTGGATGTCGCCGCCCCAGAACACCGGGTTGCGTAGCCGGGTCTTGGCGATCGCCTCGAGCATGCGGGTGCGCGTGGCCGGGTAGCCGTCCCAGCCGTCGGTCCACTGCCCGAGCACGCCATCGCGGCCGTGCTGGTTCATCGGTGCCACCAACAGATCCTGCGCGATCACGTTCCAGCGCGCGGGCGATTGTGCGAAGGCGCCATGCAGCCAGCGCTCCTGTTCCCAGCCGAGCATGGTGCGGCGTGGGTCGGTGCGTTCGCGGCAACTGTCGTCCACCACATGGCCGCCGCGCCAGCCGTTGGCTTGCGGGCAGGGCTGTTCGCTGCGGTACTGGCGGCCATCGAGCACGTAAAAGCGTGCCAGCTGGCCGTAGTCCAGCGATCGGTAGATGCGCATGTCGGCGCCATGTGGGCGATTGCGTGCGCGCAGCGGGAAGTGTTCGTAAAAGGCGCGGTAGGCGGCCGCGCGGCGGGCCAGGAAGGTGTCGACCGGAATCGAGGGATCTTGCGACCAGCGATTGGCGTAATCGTTCTGCACCTCGTGGTCGTCCCAGGTCGCCACGCAGGCGCTGCCGGCGTGTAGCGCCTGCAGGTCGGGATCGGTGCGGTATAGCGCGTAGCGGTTGCGGTAGCCGGCCAGGTCCAGGCACTCGCCGCTGCCGTGCGGGCGCACGATCTTCTTCGCCGCCTCGCCGTGGTTGCTGTATTCGTAGATGTAATCGCCGAGGAAGAACACCAGGTCCGGCTGTTCGGCGGCCAGATGGCGATAGGCGCTGAAATAGCCCAGTTCCCAGTGCGAGCAGGACACAAAGCCCAGCCGCGCCGCATCCGGCAATTGGTGCGGCGCTGGCAAGGTGCGCGCGCTGCCGATGGCGCTACGCGCGCCCAGCGCCTGAAAGCAGTACCAGTACGGACGATCGGCGGCCAGGCCGGCGACTTCCACATGCACCGCATGGCCCCAGGCCGGGCTGGCGAAGGTCTGGCCCTGGCGCACGATGCGGCGCATGCCCGGGTCGCTGGCCACCTGCCAGCGCACCTGCACCGGAGCGGTCAGTCCACCGCGTCCATCCGGGTCCAGCGGGCGCGGTGCCAGCCGGGTCCAGATGACAAAGCCGTCGGCCAGCGGGTCGCCAGCGGCCACGCCCAGAGTGAACGGATCCGGGCTGCCGCTGGCACGTGCGAACGGGCTAAGCAGTCCGGCGGTTGCCAGCCCGGCGCTGGCGATGAGAATGCGCCGGCGGCCGTGATCCACTTGGGTGGTTGCGTTGTCGGGGCCGTGCAGGGGCGATGCGGAAGACGGGTCGATCGAGGACATGGGCACACAGGCAATCTGGCGAACGCGACCATAGTGCGACGGGCGGATGTCCGTTCAATGGCAGCGGTAGTGCTGTCGCTGCCGGCGCAGGCTTGCGCGCGTCAGCGACCGCGGATGGCGGATACGGTGCGTGCCACCGCGGCGGATGATCCCGCCCACAGCGATGCGCATGAGCCGGTGCAGCGGCGCCTGTCGTGGTGGTTGCAGGTGTTGCGGTATCGCCAAGCCTGGACGTTCTGTGCCGGGCAAGCTCAAGTACGACGGCTTCCTGCCCACGCGCCCACGCGCCGCGCATCGCCACCAAGCGCGGCACCCACGCACCTGCACGCCACCCAGCTGCGATAATCGCGCCATGAACGATGTCGCACTTCCCCCCGATGTAGCCGCCGCGCTGGCCAACGGCCTGCAGGCCCAATCCCTGGATGCGGCGTTTGCCGCGCCGTTGTTGCGTTACCTGACGCTGCTGGTGCGTTGGAACAAGACCTATAACCTCACCGCCGTGCGCGACCCGCGCGAGATGGTCACCCGCCATCTGCTCGATTCGCTGGCCATGCAGCCCTACATCGCCAGCGGCACCCTGGCCGACCTGGGCACCGGCCCCGGCCTGCCCGGTATCCCGCTGGCGATCACCCGCCCGCAGCTGCAGGTGACCCTGGTGGAAAGCAACGGCAAGAAGGCGCGTTTCATGCGCGAGGCGCTGCGCCAGCTGGCGCTGGGCAATGCACGCGTGGCCGAGTCGCGCGCCGAGGCGCTGGACGAGCCGGCCGCCTACGACCACCTGACCGCGCGCGCGCTGGACACGTTGGCCGGCATCATCGAAGTCGGCGGGCACCTGTTGCGCCCGGGCGGCAGCCTGCTGGCGATGAAAGGCATCTACCCGCACGAAGAGATCGCCGCACTGCCCGCAGGCTGGAGCGTAGCTGAGGTGCATCCGCTGCAGGTGCCCGGCCTGGAGGGCGAGCGGCATCTGGTGGTAGTGCGCAAGACGGGCTGAAGCGGCGGCCTGCCTGCCCCGGCCGCGTGCATCGGGAGAGCTAAAAAGCCACGGCGCCTGGTCGCTTCTCCCGCCTGCAGGGGAAGGGGCCCGAGGTGGCGGTGCGCGCGATCGGCCATAGACCTCACCTAATCCCCAATTCCCACGCTGGGACTTCCGGCCCATGGCAACGAGCGCCTGCGCTGCCATCATTGCGCGTTCGATCCAGACGCAGGCCGCCCGCACGTGACATCTCCTCTCGCCGCCGCACTCTCGCTCGCCCTGCTGGGCGCAAGCTTCGCCGCCACCTCGGCGCAGGCCGCCGCACCGGCACCGGTGGCACCGCCGGCCACGCTGACGGCCGAGCGCCCCGCCGACGCGCGCTTCCGCGCTATCTACGAGAAGGAATGGAGCTGGCGCCAAGCCGAAACCGGCCAGGCCGACGAAGACAGCGACACCACCGGCGACAACACCCATCTGCCCGATGTCGGCCCGGCCGCGCAGCAGGCGCGGCTGGCGGTGTGGGACGGCGTGCTCAAGCAGCTCGAGGGCATCGACCTCAAGCAGCTCTCGCCCGCCAATCAGGTCAACTACGCCATCTATCGCCCGCAGGTGGAAAACCTCGCCGCCGAGGTGCGCCTGCGCCTGTACGAGATGCCGTTCAACTCGGACAGCTCGTTCTGGTCCAACCTGGGCTTCATGGCGCAGCGGCCGATGAAAACTGCTGCCGAGTACCGCGCCTATATCGCGCGCCTCAACGATGTGCCGCGCTACTTCGACCAGCAGACCGCCAACATGCGCGCCGGCCTGGCGCGCGGTTTCAGCGTGCCGCGTGCGGTGCTCGATGGCCGCGATGTCTCCATCGCCACCGTGGCCGATGTCAAAGACCCCACCGAATCGACCTTCTACGCGCCGTTCAAACAGCTGCCGGCGCAGATCCCTGCCGCCGAACAGGCGCAATTGCGCGCACAGGCCAAGGCCGCGCTGAGTAGCGCCGTGCTGCCGGCTTACGCCAAGCTGCTGCGCTTCTTCCGCAACGACTACATGCCCAAGGCGCGCACCACGCTGGCGGCCGAAGCGCTGCCCGACGGCAAGGCGTTCTATCGCCAGCAGATCCGCGAATACACCACGCTGGAGCTGACCCCGGAACAGATCCACAAGATCGGCCTGGACGAAGTGGCACGGATCCAGGCGCAGATGGACGCGATCATCAAGCAGGTCGGTTTCAAGGGCAGTTTCGCGCAGTTCCTGGCCTTCCTGCGTACCGACCCGCAGTTCTACGCCAAGACCCCGCAGGAGCTGCTCGATCGCGCCGCGTGGATCTCCAAGCGCGTGGATGGGCAGGTCGGCAAGTTCATCGGCACGCTGCCGCGCGGGCGCTTCACCATCAAGCCGGTGCCGGACGATATCGCGCCGTTCTGGACCGCCGGGCGCGGGGGCGCCACCACGTATTGGGTCAACACCTACAACCTGCCATCGCGGCCGTTGTACAACCTGCCGGCGCTAACCTTGCACGAGTCTTCGCCCGGGCATTCGCTGCAGGGCTCGCTGGCGCTGGAGCAGGGCGACCAACCGGCGTTCCGCCGCGAAAACTACATCTCCGCCTATGGCGAAGGCTGGGCGCTGTACACCGAAAAGCTCGGCCAGGAGATGGGCATCTACGAGACCCCGTACGAAGAGTTCGGCCGGCTGACCTATGAAATGTGGCGTGCCTGCCGGCTGGTGATCGACACCGGCGTGCACCACGATGGCTGGAGCCGCGAGCAGGCGCTGGCCTACCTGCGCGACCGCACCGCGCTGAGCGAGCACGAGGTCACCACCGAGGTGGATCGCTACATCTCCTGGCCTGGCCAGGCGCTGAGCTACAAGCTGGGCGAGATCAGCATCGTCAAGCTGCGTGCCGAGGCCGAACAGGAACTGGGCGATCGCTTCGACATCAAGGCCTTCCACGACGCGGTGCTGAAGCAGGGCTCGGTAACCCTGCCGGTGCTGGAGCAGCAGGTGCGCGCGTTTATCGCCGAGAGCAAGGCGCGCCCGGTCGACGCCAAGCCGGCCCGCAACGCGGCGCCGTGATGCCCTGGGGCATTTGGAGCGGCTGACAGAACCATCTTTAGAGCGGCTGGTCTTTGGCTTGGTTGCAGGGCCCTTGCCCGCCCACCATCGCAGGACACGCTGCAAGTACGTCCTTGTAAGCTCTTACGCGGCATCCATGCCGCGTAAGGTCCCGCGACGGTTGCATGGCTAGTTGAAATCCCGCTTGTCGTGGAAGGGGTTGGACACTGCGGGTAGCCAGTTGCAGAGCGATTGATCTGCCACTTCGCTGCAGGGCCCTTGCCCGCCCACCCTCGCGGGACACGCTGCAAGTACGTCCCTGTAAGCTCTTACGCGGCATCCATGCCGCGTAAGGTCCCGCGAAGGTGGGCGGGCAAGGACCAGTCGAGAGTGTCGGTGTGCATGGCTTTAAAAAAGCCACCGACTAACTCTCTGGTGCGGTGTCCTCGCCGATTGCGGGACCGTGTGGCGGCATGGATGCCGCCACCGAGCCTCCAGGGATGGATTCACGGCGTGTCCCGCGAGCGGCGAGGGCACCGCGCGCTCGACCGACTAGTGCTTTTGCCCCAAGTATTTGATTGCATCTGAACGACGCTGCGGACTCGAAACTTCGGGTGTCATGGAGCGAGGGCAGTGCGGATGGATCATCTGTGAACGACGCTACGCTGTGCATGCGATTGTGTAACTACCCCGGCCCCGATACGCTGCGCCCATGTTGCTTCGCCGCGCCCGCCTGTTGCACCCGTTGCTGCGCCTGATGGCGTTGGCGGTGCTGGTCATGGGCGTACTGGTCGCACCGGTGGCCTGTGCCCTGGGCGATGTGCATGCACTGGCCCACGACCAGGCGCATCTGGAAGACACCGCGCCGCACGGGCATGACGGCGCGGACGAGCGCGATGCCGGCGAGCGTGACGGCGTCGGTTTGCTGCATGCGCTGATGCACAGCGGCTATTGCCACGGGCATAGCCCGGCCATGCTGTCGGCGCTGGCCTGGGGCCCGCTGCCTGCCTGCGCGCAGGTGCAGCCAGCCACGCTGCCGATCGCCTACCGCTCGCAGTTGAGCGAGACCGGATTGCGTCCCCCGATCGCGGCTTGATGCATCGCCGGCGGCTGCCGGCCTGTCCATCGATCCCGATTCCGGAGACACCCTCATGTGGTTGCGACTGACGGCACTTGCCGTCTTCGCGGTCGTGCCGTGCGCCATGGCGCAGGACCTACCGCCCAAACCCGTGCTGACCCTGGACGACGCCATTGCGCGCGTCGCCCGGCAGCATCCCGACCTGCGCCTGGCCGATGGTCAGCGCGCGGTCCTCACCGCCGACGCCGAGCGCGACGCATTGCGTCCGCCGTTGCGCATTGGCGCCGAACTGGAAAACGTATTCGGCACCGGCCCGACCCGCGCGCTGGACCAGGCCGAACTCACCGTCACCCTGGCCGGGGTACTGGAACGCGGCGGCAAGCTCGACGCGCGCCGCACCCTGGCCCAGGCACGTATCGACGCGTTGGCGCCGCAGCGGGCGCTGGCACGACTGGACGTGCTGGCCGAAGTGGCCCGGCGTTATCTGGCCATCGGCATGGCCGCGCAGCGGCATGCGGTCGCACTGGAAACCCTGGCCCAGCGCCAACGCACCGTCAGTGCCGCGCGCCAGCGGCTGCAGGCGGGCGCCTCACCTGAATCGGTCGTGCTGACCGCGCAGGCCTTGCAGGCGCGCGCGGAGCTGGAGCGCGACCGGGCGCAGCAGGAGCTGCTGGCGGCACGTCGCCAGCTGGCGGTGTTGTGGGGGCAGCGCACGCCGGACTTTGGCGATGTCACTGGCGACCCGCTGCAACTGCCGGCGATTCCCGAGTTCGAAGTGCTGGCGCAGTTGCTCGACGCCATGCCCGAGCTGGCGCGCTTGAACGGCGAGCAGCGCGTGCGCGAGGCGCGGGTGCGGCTGGCACGCAGCCAGGCGCGCCCGGATCTGGATTGGCAGGTGGGCGTGCGCCGGCTCGAGGGCAACGACGCCACCGCACTGCTCGGCAGCGTCTCGCTGGCGTTGGGCAGCGCTGCGCGCGCGCAACCGGAGATCCGCGCCGCCGAGGCGGAGCTCTCGTTGCTGGACATCGAGCGGCAATCGCAGGCGCTGGTGCTCTACACCACGCTGGCCGATGCGCATGGCCGCTACCGCGCCGCACAGCTGGAAGTGACGCGGATGCGCAGCTATGTGTTGCCCGCGCTTGCGCGTGCCGATGCCGCTGCCGAGCGCGCCTACCGCGCCGGTGCCACCAGTTATCTGGACTGGGCGCAGCTGCAGGCGCAGCGTAGCGATGCGCGTCAGCAGCAACTGGCAGCGGCGTTGGAAGCGCAGACCGCGTTGATCGAGATTCAGCGCTTGACCGGGCAGCCGTTTGTAGTCGACAGCGCTGCGCAGGTGGGGCCATGAGCCGGCTGTGTCTTTCGCGTTTCGGCACGGCGTGCATGCGGTCGGTTCCATCTGCGGCGCCGGTATCGGTATCGGTGTTCGCAACTGCAACTGCAACTGCAACTGCAACCGCAACCGCATCGGCATCCAGCAGTCGCCAGGCGATGCTCGCACCTACTGCACCTACTGCACCTACTGCGTCTACCGCGCCTAGCACGCAGCTAGCGCATCCCTTCTTCATTCGTTCGCCAGGCGCACTGCGCCGGCGCCAACCAGGACTAATTTCGATGAAACGTTTTTTGATTGCGCCGCTTGTGCTGGCGCTGCTGCTGAGCGGCTGCAGCGGCAACAGCGGCAACAGCGAAGAAGCCCATGACCACGCAACGCCCGGTGCCGAGGGTGAAGCCGAAGCTCATGGCGAAGAAGCCGAGAAAGGCGCACACGGCGGGCGCCTGCTCGAACAGGACGGCGACAGCGTGGAGCTGGCGATTGCCGAAGACGGCACGCCACCCACGTACCAAGCCTGGCTGTACCGCGACGGCAAACCCTTACCGCCCAGCACCGGCAGTGTGGAGGTGCGTTTGACCCGGCTCGGCGGCGTCAACGAAGTGCATCGCTTGCGCGCGCGAGACGATGGCAGCCTGTTGGCCGACAGCACGGTGGGCGAGCCGCATTCGTTCGATGTGGAGGTGCGCGCCACCGTGCAGGGCAAGCCGCGTCGCTGGACCTATCCCAGCTATGAAGGCCGCACCACCATCGCGGCGAAAATCGCGCAGGACGCCGGCATTCGGGTTGCGCCGGTGGGCGCCGGCAGCATTGCCGACCAGCATGAAGTGCAGGGTCTGCTCACGCCGGCAGAAGGTGCGCAGGCGCAGGCCACCGCACGCTTCCCTGGGCCGGTGCGCAGCTTGCGCGTCAACGTCGGCGATCAGGTGCGCGCCGGTCAGGTCTTGGCCACGGTGGAGAGCAATCTGAGCCTCACGACTTATTCGGTGAGTGCGCCGATCAGCGGCACCGTACTCGCGCGCAACGCCAGCCTGGGCAGCAATGCCAGCGAAGGCCAGGCGCTGTTCGAGATTGCCGACCTGTCCACCTTGTGGGTGGATCTGCACATCTTCGGCGCCGACGCGGGGCACATCACCGCGGGCGCACCGGTGACGGTGACGCGCATCAGCGATGGCGTGGTGGCGCAGACCACGTTGGAACGCGTCTTGCCGGGTACGGCCACGGCGAGTCAAAGCACGGTGGCGCGCGCGGTATTGCGCAACAGCGATGGCTTATGGCGGCCGGGTTCGGCGGTGAAGGCGCGGGTGACGGTGGCGCAGCAGCCAGCGGCGATGGTGGTGCCGGTGGGGACGTTGCAGCAGTTCCGCGACTGGGAGGTGGTGTTCGTACGGGTGGGCGATGTGTACGAGGTGCGGCCGGTGAAACTGGGCGCGCGCGATGCGCAGCAGGTGGAAGTCGTATCAGGTTTGGCAGCAGGGGATGCGGTGGTGGTGGAGCAGAGTTATCTGGTCAAGGCGGATATCGAGAAGTCGGGGGCGTCGCATGATCATTGATCGCTGCGTTTCCGGTTTGTTTCTTCCTCGACCGCACGCACGTGCGTGCGAACAGCTCTTGCATGCTTCAGTGACACGTTTTTTCAGTCATCGACACGGTCGCGGCGCAGGCACGCACGCACTGATCGGTGTGGCTGCGCACGCAGTTGTGCCGAGTGTGCGCGGAGGTGCGCGTCATGCTCACTAACATCATTCGGTTCGCGATTGCGCAGCGGTGGTTGATGCTGGCGTTGACGGGGGTGTTGATTGCGATCGGGGCGTGGAGTTTTTCGCGGTTGCCGATCGATGCCACGCCGGATATCACCAATGTGCAGGTGCAGGTCAATACCGCCGCGCCGGGGTATTCGCCGTTGGAATCGGAGCAGCGGGTGACGTTTCCGCTGGAGACGGTGTTGGCAGGATTGCCGGGGCTGGAGTCCACGCGCTCGTTGTCGCGCTATGGGTTGTCGCAGGTGACTGCTGTCTTCGCCGATGGCACGGATCTGTACTTTGCGCGGCAGCAGGTGGCCGAGCGCCTGCAGCAGGTCAAGTCGCAATTGCCGGCCGATCTGGAGCCGCAGCTGGGGCCGATCGCGACTGGCCTGGGCGAGATCTTCATGTACACGGTGGAAGCCAAGCCGAATGCACGCAAGCCCGATGGCAGTGCGTGGACGGCCACCGATCTGCGCACCCTGCAGGACTGGGTGGTGCGCCCGCAGTTGCGCAATGTGCCTGGCGTTACCGAGGTCAATACCATCGGCGGCTATGCGCGGCAGATCCATATCACGCCGGATCCGGCACGCCTGGTGGCGCTAGGTTTTACGCTGGACGATGTTGCGCGTGCGGTGGAAGCCAACAACCGCAATATCGGTGCCGGGTATATCGAACGCAACGGCCAGCAGTTTCTGGTGCGGGTGCCGGGGCAGGTGGACGATATCGCGCAGATCGGCGCAATCGTGCTGGATCGGCGCGAGGGTGTACCGATCCGGGTGCGCGATGTGGCGCAGGTCGGCGAGGGCCGCGAATTGCGCACCGGTGCGGCCACCCAAGACGGCACCGAAGTGGTGCTCGGCACGGTCTTCATGCTGGTCGGTGCCAATAGCCGCACCGTGGCGCAAGCGGCCGCGCAGCGCCTGGAACTGGCCAACGCCAGCTTGCCGGCCGGCGTGCAGGCAGTACCGGTCTACGATCGGACCGCGCTGGTGGACCGCACCATCGTCACCGTCGCCAAGAACCTGATCGAAGGCGCCTTGCTGGTGATCGTGGTGTTGTTCCTGCTGCTGGGCAATGTGCGTGCGGCCTTGATCACCGCGGCGGTGATTCCGTTGGCGATGTTGTTCACCCTCACCGGCATGGTGCGCGGTGGCGTATCCGGCAATCTGATGAGCCTGGGCGCGCTGGATTTCGGCTTGATCGTCGATGGCGCAGTGATCATCGTGGAGAACTGCTTGCGCCGCTTCGGCGAGGCGCAGTTGCGCCTGGGGCGTGTGCTCGAGCGCGACGAGCGTTTTGAACTCACCGCCGAAGCCACGGCCGAAGTGATCCGTCCCAGCCTGTTCGGCCTGGGCATCATCACCGCGGTGTATCTGCCGGTGTTCGCGCTCACCGGCATCGAAGGCAAGATGTTCCATCCGATGGCGATCACCGTGGTGCTTGCGCTCAGCGGTGCGATGTTGTTGTCGCTGACCTTCGTGCCGGCGGCGATCGCCTTGTTGCTCGGCGGCAAGGTGGCCGAGCACGAAAACCGTGCGATGCGTTGGGCGCGTCGCGTGTATGCGCCCATGCTGGATCGCGCGCTGCGGCACGGCCGTTTGGTCGGCATTGGTGCAGTGGTAGCGGTGGTGCTGTGCGCGGTGTTGGCCACGCGCCTGGGCAGCGAGTTCATTCCGAACCTGGACGAAGGCGATATCGCGCTGCATGCCTTGCGCATTCCCGGCACCAGCCTGGAACAGGCCATCACCATGCAATCCACGCTGGAAAAACGCATCAAGCAGTTTCCGGAAGTGGCGCATGTGTTCGGCAAGCTCGGTACCGCCGAAGTGGCCACCGATCCGATGCCGCCGTCGGTGGCCGATACGTTCCTGATCATGCATCCACGCGATCAGTGGCCGGATCCGCGCAAGTCCAAGGCGCAACTGGTGGCCGAGATCGAGGAGGCGGTGAAGCAGTTGCCCGGCAACAACTACGAGTTCACCCAGCCGATCCAGATGCGCATGAACGAGCTGATTTCCGGCGTGCGTGCCGATGTGGCGATCAAGGTCTACGGCGATGACCTGGACACCTTGGTCAAGCTGGGACAGCGCGTGCAGGAAGTCGCCAGCACGGTGCCGGGCGCGGCCGACGTGAGCCTGGAGCAGGCCACCGGCTTGCCGATGCTGGCGGTGGTGCCCGATCGCGCCGCGCTGGCCGGTTATGGCCTCAATCCCGGCGTGGTGCAGGACACGGTGTCGGCCGCAGTGGGTGGGCAGCCGGCCGGGCAGTTGTTCGAAGGCGACCGCCGTTTCGACATCGTGGTGCGGCTGCCGGAAGGCTTGCGGCAGGACCCGACCGCGTTGGCCGATCTGCCGATCCCGCTGCGCGGCGATGGCGAGCGCGCCGATGCGGACGAATCCAGTCGCGCGGCCGGCTGGCGCAGTGGCGAACCGACCACCGTGCCATTGCGCGAGGTCGCCAAGATCGAAACCGTGCTTGGGCCCAACCAGATCAATCGCGAAGACGGCAAGCGCCGCATCGTGATCACCGCCAACGTGCGCGACCGCGATCTGGGCGGCTTTGTCGCCGAGGTGCAGCAGCGTGTGCAGGCCGAGGTGGTGCTGCCGACCGGCTACTGGATCGGCTACGGCGGCACCTTCGAGCAACTGATCTCCGCCGGCCAGCGCCTGGCCTGGGTGGTGCCGGGCACCTTGCTGCTGATCTTCGCGCTGTTGTACTGGTCGTTCGGCTCGTTGCGCGATGCGCTGGTGGTGTTCAGCGGCGTGCCGTTGGCATTGACCGGCGGAGTGGTGGCGTTGGCACTGCGCGATCTGGCGTTGTCGATCTCCGCAGGCGTGGGCTTCATCGCCCTGTCCGGTGTGGCGGTGCTTAACGGGCTGGTGATGATCGCCTTCGTGCGCAGCTTGCGGGCCGAGGGCATGTCGCTGGAGCAGGCGCTGCGCGAAGGCGCGCTGAGCCGTCTGCGCCCGGTGTTGATGACGGCGTTGGTGGCCGCACTCGGCTTTGTGCCGATGGCCTTCAACGTCGGCGCCGGTGCCGAGGTGCAGCGCCCGCTGGCCACGGTGGTGATCGGTGGCATCGTTTCGTCCACGCTGCTGACCCTGCTGGTGTTGCCGGTGCTGTATCGCTGGCTGCACCGTGAGCGGCCGGGGTCTGCCCGTGCGGGCTAAGTGCTTGCGGCACATAGGAAAGCCGTGCATAATGCGCGGCTCGCTGTGCCCGGATCGCTCCGGATGGCGGCACCCAGCGCGATGGGGTTGCCGGCTCGTTCCCAGCGTAAGTTCTTGATTCCCAACGTTGCGTGGCAGCCTAGCGCTGTCGGGGCCGCCGCTCCCCAGGCTATGGGTGGCAATTCATTTATCGAGGTGCGTAATGTCCCGCGTATGCCAAGTGTCCGGCAAGCGTGTGCAGACGGGTAACAACGTCTCCCACGCAAACAACAGAACCCGTCGTCGCTTCCTGCCCAACTTGCACGAGCGCCGCTTCTGGGTCGCCAGCGAGAACCGCTGGGTGAAGCTCCGTGTCTCCGCGCATGCATTGCGCACCATCGACAAGAACGGGATTGATGCCGTTCTGAAAGAGCTGCGTGCGCGCGGCGAAAAGGTCTGAGGAGTAAGCAGTCATGGCAAAAGGCAAGCGTGACAAGATTCGTATGATTTCCTCGGCCGCTACCGGCCACTTCTACACCACGGATAAGAACAAGAAAAACACTCCGGGGAAGATGGAAATGATGAAATACGACCCGGTCGTGCGTAAGCACGTGATGTACAAGGAAGGCAAGATCAAGTAATCCACCGATTACACGATCTGCATCCAAGCAAGCACCCGCCGAAAGGCGGGTGTTTGCGTTTGTGGGGTGTGTATTCGATGGGTGTGGGTAGGCGATGTCGGTGTCAGTTGCCGATGTCTTTGTCAGTGCCGAGGCCGGCACCGATCCGGAAGCCCGAAAGCGCGCGTAACCGAGTCCCTCTCCCTGCGGGAGAGGGGTTGGGGTCAGGGTACGGGGCGAAGCCACTCGCAGTAGTTTGAGTGGCAGAGGCTTCGCCCGTACCCTCATCCGCCCCTGCGGGGCACCTTCTCCCGGAGGGAGAAGGCGATTACAGACCGCGCGCGCGCAATTGCGCGTCCAACCGCGGATACACCCGCCTGGCATTGCCTTCAAACACCTTGCGCTTGTCCGCATCGGAGATCGCCAAGGCATCCACATAGCGCTTGGTGTCGTCGAAATACTGGCCGGTCTGCGGGTCGATGCCGCGCACCGCGCCCACCATCTCCGAGCCGAACAGGATGTTGTCGATATCGATCACCTCGAACAGCAGGTCGATGCCGGGCTGGTGATACACGCAGGTATCGAAGAACACATTGCGCATCACGTGCGTGGATAGCGGTGGTTTGCCGAGCATGTCGGCCAGGCCGCGGAAGCGGCCCCAGTGATACGGCACTGCGCCGCCGCCGTGCGGGATGATGAAGCGCAGGTCCGGAAAATCACTGAATAGGTCGCCTTCGAGAAACTGCATGAAGGCTGTGGTATCGGCGTTGAGATAATGCGCGCCGGTGGCGTGGAAATTGGCGTTGCAACTGCCGGACACATGCACCATCGCCGGCACGTCGAGCTCGACCATTTTTTCGAAGAACGGATACCAGGCGCGGTCGGTCAACGGCACGCCGTTCCAGTGACCGCCGGAAGGGTCGGGATTGAGATTGCAGCCGACAAACCCGAGTTCGCTGACGCAGCGTTCCAGCTCGGCGATCGACCGCGCGATCGACACGCCTGGCGACTGCGGCAGCTGACACACGCCGATGAAGGTATGCGGATACAACTGCACCACCCGTGCGATGAGATCGTTGCAGTGGCGCGTCCAGACCTGGCTCACTGCCTCGTCGCCGATGTGATGCGCCATGGTGCTGGCACGTGGCGAAAAAATCGTCATGTCCGCACCGCGCTCGCGCAGCAAACGCAGTTGATGCTGCTCGATGCTTTCGCGCAATGCATCGTCAGAGATCTGCGGATAGATCGGTGCCGGCAACTGCGGGTCGCCGTAGTGTGCGATCTGCGCCTTGCGGAAGGCGTCATGTGCAGCGGGCGCGGTGGTGTAGTGGCCGTGGCAGTCGATGATCATGAGAATGCTCGATAAGGTGCGCAGAGAACGCGCCATGCGCGATCGGTAGTGGCAGGCAGGCAGACTGCAGGACGCAGCAAACCACGCAGCAACGACCCGGATTCAAGCCAGCGTGATGCCGGCTGCCGCATCGCAGGCTGGCAGCCGCGCTCAAGCAAACAGCTCACCATCGAACAGTTTGCGTGCGGTGCGCAGCACGGCGGCACGCACCACCTCACCGTGCGCGTCTAGGCTGATGACACAGCTGCTCGCACCGCTGGGATGTTCCACATCCAGCTGCTGTGTCGTGCCACCAGGCAACTGCGCCAGCGCATGCGCGGGAGCGCCGGGCAGCAGGCAGGCAGTGGCGACGGTAACGGCGCCGAGTACGCCGATCGAGGCATGGCAGCGGTGTGGAATGAACGAGCGCACGCTGATCGCGCCGCCGTTGCGTGGTGTGGCGACCAGCATCATTTTCGGCACGGTGGCATCGGTGACATCGCCCAACCGCATCAACGGGCCGGCCTGCAGGCGGATCGATTCCAGGCGGGTTTTCAGCGCGTCGCTGGCATCAAGGCTGGCGCGGTCTTCGTAGCCGCTGATGCCGAGATCGCCGGCGCGCAGCACCACGCATGGCATGCCGTTGTCGATCAGCGTGACCTCGACGCCGTCGAGCGTCTCCACGGCATGACCAGTGGGCAGCAGCGCACCGCAGGAAGAGCCGGCGATCCCGGCAAACGCCAGCGCAATCGGCGCAGCGGTGCCGGGCACGCCGTCGATGCGGGCATCGCCGGCGTAACGCACCTGGCCGCCGGGCGTCTGCACGGTGGCGGTGGCCAGCGTGTTGGTATTGCGCATGAAGATGCGCACGTCGGTTTCGCCATCGCGTGCCGGCAATAAGCCGCGCTCCAGGGCGAAGGGGGCGACGCCGGCGAGCATGTTGCCGCAGTTCTGCGCGGCGCTGACCTGTGCCTGTTCCACCGAGACCTGCAGGAACAGATAGTCCACGTCGGCATCGGCGCGGGTGGAGCGCGACACCACCGCGACCTTGGAGGTGAGCGGGTCGGCGCCACCCATGCCGTCGATCTGGCGCAGATCCGGCGAGCCGTAGGCGCGCAGCAGAAACGCGTCACGCGCGGCGTTATCGCCGGGCAACTCGTCGGCCAGGAAAAAGCCGCCCTTGGAGGTGCCGCCGCGCATCCACATCGCGCGTACCTGCTCAGACATAACGCAGGCCTTTGGCCGCCAGGCGTTCGCGCATGCCGTAGATATCCAGGCCCAGTTCGCCGCTGGCAAGACGGTCGCGTTTGATCAGCTCGCGCGCTTCGCGTGCCTGCGCTTCGGCCAGCACTGCGGCTGCAGTGGCGCGCGGCACCACGCACACGCCATCGTCGTCGGCCACCACCACATCGCCCGGCTGCACCAGCGCACCGGCGCAGACCACTGGCACGTTGACCGAGCCCAGCGTCTCCTTGATGGTGCCCTGCGCGCAGATGGTGCGGCTCCAGGCGGGGAACTGCATGGCAGTGAGATCGCGCACGTCGCGCACGCCGGCATCGATGATCAGCCCGCGGCAGCCGCGCGCCTGCGCCGAGGTGGCCAGCAGGTCGCCGAAGTAGCCGTCGCAGCAGTCGCTGGTCGGCGCCACCACCAGCACGTCGCCGGGCTGCAGTTGCTCGATGGCCACATGCATCATCCAGTTGTCGCCGGGCGGAATCGACACCGTGACCGCAGTGCCGGCAATACGGCAGCCGGCGTAGATCGGGCGCAGGCGGTGATGCAGCAGGCCGCTGCGCCCCTGCGCCTCGTGCACGGTGGCCACGCCGGCTTGCGCGAGCCCATCCACGATGGCCAGCGGGGTGCGCTCGATCCGGGTGACGACCTGGCTCATCCATCCATCCTCGTTAGGGGTGTGCCGAGTCTGTGCGCCGATCGCCTGATGGCTCAAGATTCATTTGAGGTATGCATATTGGTTTTGCTTATAGTTAGAGCATGCCGCCGATTCTGGAACCGAACCTTCGCCATCTGTACGCCCTGGTCGTGGTGCACCGGCTGGGCAGCGTCAGCGCGGCCGCGCCGCAGGTGAATCTGTCGCAGCCGGCGTTGACGCAGGCAATCGCGCGGCTGGAACAGCAGCTCGGCGTGCGCCTGTTCGATCGGCATCCGGGCGGCATGGTCGCCACCGAGGCCACGCAGCTGCTGGTGCCGCGCATCGAACGTGCGTTGGAGCAGCTGGGCCGTGGCATCCGGGTGGCGCGGCGTGCGCTGCGGCTGCCGGCACGCCCGGGCCTGGAGCGGCGGGTGTCATTGGGGCAGTTGCAGGCGCTGGTCGCGGTCGATCTGGCAGGCAGTTATTCGCTGGCGGCGGCGCGCGCCGGGGTCTCGCAGCCGGCGATCTACCGCGCGGTGCAGTCGCTGGCCGAGGTGATCGAGGTGCCGCTGACGGTGCGTCGCGGCAAGACCATGCAGCCCACGCCGGTGGCGGTGCGGTTGTTGCGGCAGGTGCGCCTGGCGCTGGCCGAGCTGCGCGCCGGGTTGGACGAGGTTGCCGCGCTGCGCTTGCAGCACGCCGGCCGGCTCACGCTGGGGGTGATGCCGTTGGCGCGGGCGATCCTGCTGCCGCAGGTGCTGGCGCGGTTTGTGCGCGCGCATCCCGGTGCCAGCGTCAACGTGGTCGAAGGCCCGTATGCCGAATTGCTGGCGCATCTGCGCGACGGCGAGCTGGACCTGCTGATCGGCGCGCTGCGCGAGCCCTTGCCGGTGCGCGATGTGCTGCAGGAGCCGTTGTTCGACGACGAGCCGGTGATCGTGGCGCGCAGTGGGCATCCGCTGGCCGGGCAGGCCTATGCGTTCGCGCAGTTGCTGGAGTATCCCTGGGTGATCGCCACCACCGGCACGCCGGTGCGTGCGCGCTGGGAGCAGATGTTTCGCGATCAGGGCATCGAACCGCCGGCGCTGCGCATCGAATGCGGCGCGGAGCTGACCATCCGTGGGCTGCTGCTGGAAGACGACTGGCTCACGCTGATGTCGCGCGATCAGTTTTTGTTCGAGCGCCGCGCCGGGTTGCTGTGCGAGATCGGCGCCACCGGGCCGCAGCTGCGCCGCCAGATCGGCATGACCCTGCGCAGCGACTGGCATCCCACCCGCGCGCAGTCGGCGTTCGTGCAGACGCTGCGGCAGGTCTGCGCCGAGCGCGTGCAGCCGGCCGATGCGCACGGCGGGCCGTTTCGTTATTGCGCGCCAATGGACACGCCCGCCCCGTTGCGTTCACGCACCGGGCCGTCAGAATCGGAGCCTTCTTGAGAACGGATCGCTGATGCTGCCCGACTGGTTGCAAGGGACCTGGCTGTTGGCGCTGGACTGGGCGATTCGCCTGGCCGCGCTGCTGTGGATTCCGGCCCGCACCACGCCCGGCGCGGCACGCAGCTGGCTGTTGCTGATCGGCTTCGTGCCGGTGGTCGGCCTGCCGCTGTATCTGCTGTTCGGCCACCCGTGGTTGTCGCGCTTGCGGGTGGAGCGGCAGGCCACCGCCTCGCAGGTGATTCGCGAGCAGCAGCTGCCCTTGCATGCCTTGCGCTGGATTCCGCAGCAAGACTCCAGCAGTGCCGAGGTAGTGCCGCTGATCGAACGCCAAGGCGATTTCATGCCCACGCTGGGCAATGCGGTGGAGTTGCTGGACGATTACACGCAGTCGTTGCAGGCGCTGGTCACAGCGATCGATGCAGCGGAAAAGCGCGTGCATCTGCTGTATTACCTGATGTTCGACGATGCGGTGGGCGATGCGGTGGTGACCGCGCTGGAGCGCGCCAGTGCGCGCGGCGTGCGTTGCCGCGTGCTGCTGGATGCGGTGGGCGCCAAGCGTGGCTTGCGCCACTACCGCAAGCGGTTGCAGGCCGGCGGTGTGGAGGTACTGGCGGTGTTGCCCGGTGGCCTGCGCTGGCGCCGCAGCGGGCGCATGGATCTGCGCAACCACCGCAAGATCGCGGTGATCGACAACCAGGTGGGCTTTGTCGGCTCGCAGAATCTGGCCGAGGCCGGCTTTATCGAAGGCGTACCCAATCGCGAGCTGGTGGCGCGCGTACGCGGGCCGGTGGTCAATCATCTTGAAGCGGTGTTCGCCAGCGACTGGTTCACCGAAACCGGGCAGCGCCTGGACGTGTGGCCGGACGCGCCGGTGTGCGAGGCCAACATCGCCACGCAACTGCTCCCCAGCGGGCCGGCGTATCCGTTCGAGAATGCGCGCGATGCGATCAATGCGGTGATCCATCTGGCGCGGCGCAAGGTGGTGCTGGTGACGCCGTACTTCGTCCCGGACGAAGCCTTGCTCAGTGCGCTGCGCATTGCCGGGGTGTCGGGTGTGGATGTGCAGCTGATCCTGTCGGAGAGCAACAACCAGATTCTGGCGGCGTGGGCGCAGGAAGCGTATTTCGAAGAGCTGCTGCGCTGCGGGGTGAAGATCGCGCTGTACCGCCCGCACTTCCTGCATGCCAAGCATCTGAGCGTGGACGAGGACATCGCCCTGGTGGGGTCGATCAACCTGGACATCCGCTCGTTCGCGCTCAACGCCGAGATCGGCATGCTGTGCTACGACCAGGGTGTGGTGCAGCGGCTGCGTGCGATCGAGCAGGATTACCTGGCCAATGCACGCCAGCTGGAGCTGGAACAGTGGCGCGGTCGACCGGCCTGGCGGCGCAGCCGTGAGGGGATTGCGCGGTTGGCGGATGCGTTGATGTAGGGCTTGCGTGTGCGTGTTGTATGACGGCGTATTGCAAGCTGGAACGCGCGTCGATGCCTGCAGTGCGGGCGCATTGCTGGGCGCAAGCGCACGTTGGCAAGGCCTTGCTGCGTTTGAGAGTGCCCGCCTTCCGGCGCAGGCCTCAGGCAAGCCGGCGCTTTCCAACGTGACGACGAGCACCTCGATCGTCGTCACCCAAGTCGGATTGGACGGACGGTGCTCATCGTCTTCCCGGATGTCGGACAAGGCGCATTGCACGACGGCGTCTGCGCAGCGGTACGTGATCCCTGCCATGACAGCGGCCATGGCCGCTGTCATCGGTGCGACGTGACGCATCGCCTACAATTGGCGGATGAATGAACTGCGTGATCCCGGCGATGCAGTGATCGCCATCGTTGGCGGTGGCGCATCCGGTGTGCTGGTGGCGCTGCAACTGTTGCGTCAGGCGACCGCGCCGGTGCGGATCGTGCTGATCGAGCCGCATGCGGTGCTGGGCGAGGGCGTGGCGTATTCCACCACGCGTGCCGAACATCTGCTCAACGTGCCGGCGATGCGGATGAGTGCGCTGGTGGAGGCGCCGCAGGATTTCGTCGATTACCTGCGTGGGCACGCCTGCTGCCCGGAGCTGGATGACGCGCAGCTGCCGCAGGATTTTGTCGGACGTCGGCATTACGCGCCCTACCTGCGTGATCGCTTGCAGGCCGCACGTGCGCATAGCCCGGCGACGCTGACCGTGCACACCGCACGCGTGCAGACGTTGCAGCCCAACGCAGCCGGCGCGCTGCTGCAGCTGGACGATGGGCACACGCTGCAGGCCACCAGCGTGGTGCTGGCAGTGGGCAATGCGCTACGGCCGTTGCCGCTGCGTGGTGCCACCGGCTTGTCGCGTGCGCAGCGGGTGGAAGCCTGGGATACCGAAGCGATCGCCGCGTTGCCGCAAGACGCGGCGGTGTGCATCGTCGGTTCGGGATTGAGCATGGTCGACACCGTGGTGACGCTGGCCGCGCAGGCGCATCGGGGGGCGGTGCATGTGGTGTCGCGGCATGGGTTGTTGCCGTTGCCGCAAACGCATTGCGTCGCGGCGGACTTCGATCCGCAGCCGTTGTTGGCGATGCCGCTGCGCGGACGCATGCGCAGCTTGCGTCAGTACGCGCGGGTTGCGATGGCGCAGGGATTGCCCTGGCAGAGCGTGATGGAGCGCATCCGCCCGTTGAGTCAGGCCTTGTGGCAGACGCTGTCGGTCGCAGATCAACGCCGCTTCCTGCGGCATGTGGTGCGCTACTGGGATGTGCATCGTCATCGCATCGCCGCGCCGGTGCATGCACAGCTGCAGGCGATGCATGCGCGCGGACAACTGCAACTGCATCGCGCGCGGCTGGATGTCGCATTTCAGGTGGGCGCTTGCGTGCGGGTGAGCGCCGGCGCCAGTGCCGGTCATGCGTTGCAGCTGGATGTGCAGACCCTGGTCAACGCCACCGGTGTGGAAATGCGCGTGCAGGCGATGCGCAACCCGCTACTGCAGCAGCTGCTGGGGCAGGGCATTGCGGTGGCAGGGCCGCATGGGATCGGGGTGGGGACCGATGCCGATGGCAGCTTGATCGATGCCGATGGCCGCGCCAATCCGCAGCTGCGGGTGATCGGCAGTCTGCGGATCGGCGCGTTGTGGGAGAGCCTGGCGGTGCCGGAGTTGCGTGAGCAGGCGACGGCGATTGCGCGGGAGGTGTTGGGACTGCCGGGGCGGTGATTGATACGCCTTGTTCCCTTCTCCCACCGGGAGAAGGTGGCGCGTAGCGCCGGATGAGGGTGCGAGCGAAGCCCAGCGTTACCCACCACTCGTAGTGGCTTCGCCCCGTACCCTCACCCCAACCCCCGCTCCGCGCCCCGGCCCGCGCTTTCGGCGCGGGCGCTCCAAGGCACGCGCGCCGATGGCGCGCAAGCTGTGCCTTCTCGCCCCGGGGGGAGATTCCTTCTCCCATCGGGAGAAGGTGCCCCGCAGGGGCGGATGAGGGTACGTGCGAAGCCTCGCATTCCAAACCGCTTCATCGCAATCTCAGCCGCAGCGACGCCACAACCGGTAAAATGATCCGGTGGATGTCTCTCATTTGCTCGATCACTTAAACCCCGCCCAGCGCGAGGCCGTTTCCGCGCCGCCGGGGCATTACCTCGTGCTGGCCGGCGCCGGCTCGGGCAAGACGCGCGTGCTGATCCATCGCATCGCCTGGCTCAACGAAGTTCAGGGCGTGCCCAACCACGGCATCTTCGCGGTGACCTTCACCAACAAGGCCGCCGGCGAAATGCGCCACCGCACCGACCTGCAGCTGCGCAACGGCAGCCGCGGGATGTGGATCGGCACCTTCCACGGGCTGGCCCATCGGTTGCTGCGTCTGCATTGGCAGGACGCGCGGCTGCCGGAAGGCTTCCAGGTCATGGACAGCGACGACCAGCTGCGGCTGGTCAAGCGCGTGGTGCAGTCGCTGGAGCTGGACGAGAGCAAGTATCCGCCCAAGCAGATGAGCTGGTGGATCAACGAGCAGAAGGACGAAGGCCGCCGTCCGCAGCACATCCAGCCCGAACCCAACGACGACTGGACCGAGGTGCGCCGGCAGGTGTACGCGGCCTACCAGGAACGTTGCGACCGCTCCGGTCTGCTGGACTTCGCCGAGCTGCTGCTGCGCGCGCACGAATTGCTGCGCGACACCCCGGCGTTGCTGGCGCATTACCGCGCGCGTTTTCGCGAAATTCTGGTCGACGAGTTCCAGGACACCAACGCGATCCAGTACGCCTTCGTCCGCGTGCTGGCCGGCGAGACCGGGCATGTGTTCGTGGTGGGCGACGACGACCAGGCCATCTACGGCTGGCGCGGGGCCAAGGTCGAGAACGTGCAGCGCTTTTTGAAGGATTTCCCCGGCGCGCAGACGGTGCGGTTGGAGCAGAACTACCGCTCCAGCGCGAACATTCTGGGCGCGGCCAATGCGGTGATCGCGCACAACCCGGACCGTATCGGCAAGCAGCTGTGGACCGATTCCGGGGATGGCGATCCGATCGATCTGTATGCGGCCTACAACGAAGTCGACGAGGCGCGCTATGTGGTCGAGCGCGCGCGGCAGTGGGTGCGCGACGGCGGCAGTTACGGCGAAGTGGCGGTGCTCTATCGCAGCAACGCGCAATCGCGCGCGCTGGAAGAAGCGCTGATTTCCGAGCAGCTGCCATACCGCGTGTATGGCGGCATGCGCTTCTTCGAGCGCGCCGAAATCAAGGACGCCTTGGCGTACCTGCGCCTGCTCAGCAACCGCAGCGACGATGCCGCGTTCGAGCGCGCGGTCAATACGCCCACGCGCGGTATCGGCGATCGCACCCTGGATGAAGTGCGCCGTCTGGCACGCGCCAATGCATTGTCGCTGTGGGAAGCGGCGATGCTGTGCACGCAGGAAAATACCCTGGCCGCCCGCGCTCGCAATGCGCTGGCCACGTTCCTGAGCCTGGTCGGCCAGCTGCATGCCGAAACCGGCGACATGGAACTGGCCGAACGCATCGACCACGTGCTGATGCGCTCTGGTCTACGCGAGCATTGGGCCAAGGAAAGCCGCAGCGGGCTGGATTCGGAATCGCGCACCGAGAACCTGGACGAACTGGTTTCGGTAGCCTCGCGCTTTACCCGCCCCGACGACGAAGACAGCCAGGGCATGACCGAACTGGTCGCCTTCCTTGCCTACGCGTCGCTGGAAGCCGGCGAAGGACAGGCGCAGGCCGGCGAAGAAGGCGTGCAGCTGATGACGTTGCATTCGGCCAAGGGTCTGGAATTTCCCATCGTGTTTCTGGTCGGGCTGGAAGATGGCTTGTTTCCAAGCGCACGTTCGCTGGAAGAAAGCGGCCGGCTCGAAGAAGAGCGTCGTCTTGCCTATGTGGGCATCACTCGCGCGCGTCAGAAGCTGGTGCTGTGTTATGCCGAATCGCGGCGTATCCACGGCCAGGACAACTACAACGTGCCCTCGCGCTTCCTGCGTGAAATTCCACGCGAGTTGCTGCACGAAGTGCGCCCGAAAGTGCAGATCTCGCGCACCGCCTCGCTGGGCGCGTCGCGCGGCGGGCCGGTACACGGCGTGGTCGAAACCGCACCGATCAAGCTCGGTGCCAATGTCGAGCACCCCAAGTTCGGTGGCGGCGTCGTTGTCGATTACGAAGGTGCCGGTGCGCATGCGCGCGTGCAGGTGCAGTTCGACGAAGTCGGCGCCAAGTGGCTGGTGATGGCGTATGCGAATTTGACGGTGATGTAAGCGTTTCTTCTACTACGGGGAGACGCACCGAAGTAGCCGCCGCTAATTGGACGACGAGGCGTTTCCTTCTCCCATCGGGAGAAGGTGGCGCGTAGCGCCGAATGAGGGTACGCCGTGGCGGTAGAACGCCGCATCTCTGCACAGGCTTAGTCTTGCAGACAAACGATTGCCGAGCGGTGCATGTGCGGCACAAGCAAGATGTTGCTCTTGATAATGCGTGGAACGCTGACATTGCATGCAATGCAGCGGTCAGCGAAAGCTTCCATATGATGCGCACACGTGCGACGCATCCGACACCCAAGGTGCGGTCGTAAACTGGACATCTGACTGTCCTTACGGACGCGCCGTTGTGCGCTGCCCGATGCATCACCGCGTCATCCATGACACCCTGCGATCAAATCGGACGCAGAGGAACACACGAGCGGATGTGCATAAAAATGAGGCTGGCAGGCGAGCTCTACAACCCTGCTTGAGCGCTGCTGCAACCCCGCAGCAGGATTGATCCACATCAAGGTCGACGTCGCTGCACCCTGTCAGGCTGCCATTACCGGCGATGCTGCCGGTCACTTCGGAGGTCACCATGTACAAACGTATCCTGATTGCCATCGATGCATCCGAGCTGTCGCATCGCGGCTTGTTCCAGGGCCTTGAGTTGGCCAAGGCGACGGGCGCCAAGGTCGATATCGTCACCGTGTCCGAGCCGTGGGCGATGGGCATGTACGACGCGATGGGCTGGAGCGTGGGCTACGAGGCGAGCCCGCAATATCGCACCGAGCGCGAAGCTGCGGCCGAGAAGATTCTGCGCCCGGCGCTGGAGCTGGCGGCTGCGGCCAATATCAAGGCCACCTCGCGGCATGTGCTGGATCGTTTCGCCGCCGAAGGCATCGTGCAGACCGCCAAAGAGTGCAATAGCGATCTGATCATCATGACCTCGCACGGCCGCCGCGGCATGCGCCGCATGCTGCTCGGCAGCCAGACGGTGGAAGTGCTCACGCACAGCTCGATTCCGGTCTTGGTAATCCGCTGATCGGCGCATGTGTTGCTGCGTAAGAACACCGACAGCGTCATACGTTTCAGGTCGCACATTCCCTCGTAGGAGCGCGCCTGAGCGCGATGAGGCGTTATCGAGAATGCCTCGTCGCGCTCAGGCGCGCTCCTACGTGGATTGGGAGTCAGTTTTCCATTGGTGCCGGCTGTGCGAGACGCCGTAGCGCTTCGGTGTGCACCAGCGGGGCGGGATGCACCGGCAGGGTACCGGCGCGCACCGGTGCGTGATCGCGTTGCGCCTCCTGGCTCAACTCGCGCATGAAGCGCCACATTGGCATGTAGTGACCGCGGCGCGGCGAATGCGTTGGCGGTGCGGCACGGCAGTGGCGGCGCCATTGCATCGGCGGCATGCCGAAGCGTTGCTGAAAACAACGCTGAAACTGCCGCTCCGAGGCAAAGCCCATTTCATACAGCAACCAAGTCAGGCTGCACTCCGGATAGGCCTGCAGATAGCGATGCGCGGTGCACAGGCGCTGCTCGCGGATGTAGCTGGCCACGCCGCCGCGCGATTGGAACAGCCGGTACAACGAGGCGCGCGACAGCGCGAACGCCTGCTGCAAGGACTCGGTACCGAGCTCGGCCTCGCCGATGTGCTGTTCGATGTAGGCCAATAGATCGATCATCAGCGGCGCATGCGCCTCAACCGATGAGGCTGCTTGCGGGACGATGGCGCTGTAATAGCCGGTGCTGCTCATGCGGGTGCTACCTGCGGCCCACTCCCCGGGGCCTGTCATCTGATCAACCGAGAAAAGCGGCGCGAACCCATCACGGGTTTTTCACGAAGGCGGCGATCGATCACGCATCCGGTTGCGCAGCGACCCGATTGAGGGGATTGAGACGATTTGACGGGTGAGCCAGCCGACCCATTCCTAGACTCGCCGCAGCGCTGAGAAAGCGTCATCGCACGCCCCTGCCGCTTCGGCCCGGGTAGTGCGCGGCGGTTGCGGGGTGGCCCGCAGCACCGGTGTCGCACGCAGGCTCCAGGCCAGACGCCGGGTCGGCGGTACTCAAGCAACAAGGCAGCGTCCACGTGCACCGCATGCGGGCGTCACGGGCAAGCTCAATCGGAGATCAGGCATGGCCAGCAGTCAGAAGTTCATCGCCCGCAATCGGGCGCCACGCGTGCAGATCGAATACGACGTGGAGGTCTACGGTGCGCAGAAGAAAGTGCAGATTCCGTTCGTGATGGGCGTGCTGTCGGATCTGTCCGGCGCCAACGCCGGCGAGCTGCCATCGCTGGACGAACGCAAGGCATTGGAGATCGATGTCGACAACTTCGATAGCCGTCTGCAGTCGATGCGCCCGCGTGCGCAATTCAAGGTGCCCAACACGCTCACCGGCGAAGGCGAGCTGTCAGTGGATATCACCTTCGAAAGCATGGACGATTTTTCGCCGGCCGCCATCGCACGCAAGGTTGCGCCGCTGGCCAAGTTGCTGGAAGCGCGCACGCAGCTGGCCAATCTGGACACCTACATGGACGGCAAGGCCGGTGCAGAGCAGTTGATTGCCAATGCGATCCGTGACCCGGCGCTGCTGCAGTCGCTGGTGTCGGCCGCCAAGCCCGCCTCCGAGCCGGAAGGAGCCTAAGCCATGTCCGCCACCGAAGCCGCACTGGCCAGCAGCAGTTCCGAAACACTCGAGCAAGGCGATTTTGCCGCACTGCTCAACCGCGAGTTCCGCCCCAAGAGCGAACGCGCCAAGGAAGAAGTGGAATCGGCGGTGCGCACGCTCGCCGAGCAGGTGCTCAACCGCAGCGATGTGGTCAGCGAAGACGTCTCGCAGACCATCAAGGCCTACATCGCCGAGATTGACCGCACCCTCACCGAGCAGCTCAATCAGATCCTGCATCACGCCGATCTGCAACAGCTCGAAGGCGCCTGGCGCGGCCTGCATTATCTGGTCAACAACACCGAGACCGATCAGCAGCTCAAGATCCGCGTGCTCAATATCAGCAAGAAAGAATTGGGCAAGGTGCTCAAGCGCTACAAGGGCACCGCATGGGATCAGAGCCCGATCTTCAAGAAGGTGTACGAGCAGGAATACGGCCAGCTCGGCGGTGAGCCGTATGGTTGCCTGGTTGGCGATTATTACTTCGATCAAAGCCCGCCGGATGTGGAATTGCTCAGCGGCATCGCCCAGGTCGCTGCGGCCGCGCATGCGCCGTTCATCGCCGCTGCCGCGCCCAAGTTGATGGGCATGGACAACTGGAGCGAGCTGTCCAACCCGCGCGATCTGGCCAAGATCTTCTCCACGCCCGATTACGCCGCATGGCGGTCGTTGCGCGAGTCGGAAGACTCCAAGTACATCGGACTGGCGATGCCGCGCACGCTGTCGCGTCTGCCGTATGGCGCAACCACCAGCCCGGTGGAAGAGTTCGATTTCGAAGAAGAGACGGCCGGCGCCGATTCGAACAAGTACACCTGGCAGAACGCGGCCTATGCGATGGCGGTGAACATCAACCGCTCGTTCAAGCAATACGGGTGGTGCTCGCGCATTCGCGGTATCGAGTCCGGTGGTGCGGTGGAAGGGTTGCCCACGCATACCTTCCCCACCGACGACGGTGGCGTGGACATGAAGTGCCCCACCGAAGTGGCGATCACCGATCGTCGCTCGGCCGAGCTGGACAAGATGGGCTTGATGCCGTTGGTGCATCGCAAGAACTCGGACATGGCCGCCTTCATCAGCGCGCAATCGCTCAACAAGCCGGACGAATACGACGACCCGGATGCCACCGCCAATGCCGCATTGGGTGCGCGCTTGCCGTACATGTTTGCGTGCTGCCGCTTTGCGCATTATCTCAAGTGCATCGTGCGCGACAAGATCGGCTCGTTCTCCGATCGCGAGCAGATGCAGAGCTGGCTCACACGTTGGGTCACCCAGTACATCGATGGCGACCCGTCCAATTCCAGCGAAGAAACCAAGGCGCGCAAACCGCTGGCCGCCGCCGAAGTGGTGGTGGAAGAAGTGGAAGGCGCGCCCGGTTACTACAGCTCCAAGTTCTTTCTCAAACCGCATTACCAGCTGGAGGGCCTGACCGTGTCGCTGCGGTTGGTCTCGCGGTTGCCCTCGGCCGCCAAGGCCTGATCCGGCGCGTCTGCGTCACGGCGACGACGCCTGCGTGCGTCGCGCCATCTGTGTATTCCCACTTTGATTGAAGGAGCAGTTCCATGGCGTTCGACATGCACATCAAGTTCGGTAGCGGCAAGGTCAAGATCGAAGGCGCGTCCAACCATAAGAAGCACAAGGGCGAGATTCCGATCCTGGCGTGGTCGTGGGGCGCGAGCAATTCCGGCGACCTGCACACCGGCGGCGGTTCGGCCAGCGGCGGTAAGGCACATATCCAGGACATTTCCATCACCAAGTATGTCGATGGCTGTTCCAACGCACTGCTGGATGCGGTGTGCACCGGCGCACGCGTGGATGGCGCCTGGTTGTACGTCACCAACGCCACCGGCGAGCAGAGCGACTTTCTCACCATCGAACTGAGCGAAGGCGTGCTGATCACCTCGCTGTCCACCGGCGGTTCCGGCGGCGAAGATCGCCTGACCGAGAACGTGACGCTGCACTTCGGCAAGTTCAAGTACGGCTTCCAGCCGCAGGACGACAAGGGCATTGCGCAGGGCGGCGCGAAGGAATTCAGCTACGACATCCAGGGTGTCGCGAAAGCGTGATGCCTGCAGTGCATTGACCGGCGGCGCTGTCCTCAGCGCCGCCACTCTCTTCGACAAGGAGCCGCGCGATGGATGCCACCGCACAGACCCTGCTCGCCCAAGGCCAGCCGGCGCAGGCGTTGCAGCAGCTGGTGCAGCACGTGCGTCGGCAGCCGGCCGATGCCGCGCAGCGCGTGTTCCTGTTTCAACTGCTGGCCGTGCTTGGCCAGTGGTCGCGCGCAGCCGATCAACTGCGTGCGTGTGCCGAACTGGATGCCACCACGCAGCCATTGGTGCAAACCTATCTGACCGTAGTGCAGGCCGAACAAACGCGCGCCGAGGTGTTCGCCGGCACGCGCCTGCCGCATCTGATCGGTGAGCCTGCCGAGTGGCTGGCGATGCACCTGCAGGCGCTGCAATTGTCTGCGCAAGGGCAGGGCGAACACGCCGCAGCGCTGCGCGCCCAGGCGTTTGAACTGGCACCGGCCAGTGCAGGCGTGCTCGATGGCGAACGTTTCGACTGGCTCGCCGACGCAGACCCGCGCTTTGGGCCGTGCGTGGAACTCATCCTCGACAGCGGCTATGCATGGGTACCGTTTAGCCAGATCCAGCAGCTGCGTTTCGAAGCGCCGGTGGATCTGCGCGACACCGTGTGGGCGCCGGTGAGCGTGTTATGGCGCAACGGCGGCCAGGCCTTTGGCTATGTGCCGGTGCGCTATCCCGGCAGCGAGCATCTGGATGCCGGCGAACTGCAACTGGCGCGCCGCACCGAGTGGACGCACGGTGCGCAAGGCGAGATCGGGCTGGGCCAGCGGATGTGGAGCACCGACTCGCGCGAGATCGCGCTGCTCGACGTGCGCGATGTGCAGTTCGACGCGGACTGACACCCCATGGCCGAACTCACCACCACCGAACGCCTGCAGCCCTCGCTGCTGGACCGGCTTACCGACACCGCGCCCAGCCAGCGCGAAGAAAGTCGCGAGCAACGGGTGATCTCGGCCACGCGCTTGCGCGAGTGCGTGATTCGCGATCTGTCGTGGTTGTTGAACGCGGTGAATCTGGAAACCAGCCGCCCGCTGGATGCGCATCCGCAGGTACGCAACTCGGTGCTGAATTTCGGCATCCCCGATCTGGCCGGCGTGGCGGTCACCGGCATCGATGCGGCCGCGCTGCAACAGCGCATTCGCGAAGCGATACTAGCCTTCGAGCCACGCTTGATTCCAGACACGCTGCGGGTCAGCGTGCATGCCGACGCCACGCGCATGGACCGGCGCTCGTTGTTGTTCACCATCGAATCGGAGATGTGGGCGCAACCGCTGCCGTTGAACCTGTATCTGAAGACCGCGTTGGACCTGGAAACCGGCCGGCTCGATGTCGTCGAAGGGCATGGCTGACCGTCATGGACCCGCGCCTGCTCCCGTATTACACCCGCGAATTGCAGCATGTGCGTGACATGGGTGCGGAGTTTGCGCGCGAGTATCCAAAGATTGCCGGCCGGCTCGGCCTGGATGCGTTCGAGTGCGCTGACCCGTATGTGGAGCGGTTGCTGGAAGGCTTCGCCTTTCTCGCAGCACGCGTGCAACTCAAGCTGGATGCGCAGTATCCGGTGTTCACCCAGCACCTGCTGGAGATGGTCTACCCGCATTATCTGGCGCCGTTGCCATCGATGGCGGTGGTGCAGTTGCAGCCGGACCTGAAAGACAGCGGCCTGGCCGCTGGCGTCAACGTGCCGCGCCACAGCGCGCTGCATAGTCTGATCGGTGCCGGCGAGCGCACCGCCTGCGAATTCCGCACCGCGCATGCGGTGACCTTGTGGCCGCTGCAACTGGCCGAGGCCAAGTATCTGGAATCGCCGGCCGCACTGGCCGCTGCCGGCGTTGCATTGCCGCCAGGGCGCAGCGTACGTGCCGGCGTGCGCCTGCGCTTCGAGCTGGTGGGCGGTGCGCAGACGCAAGGATTGGCGCTGGATCGGCTGCCATTGTTCCTCGCCGGCGCCGATGGCTTGCCCAAGCGCCTGTACGAACAACTGCATGCAGACACCACTGCCGTGATCGTGCGCGGCAACGATGCCGGTGGAGGTGCAGTGGAGATCACGCTGGGCGCCGATGCGCTGCAGATGCGCGGCTTTGCCGACGACGATGCACTGATTCCGTATGACGGCCGCTCGTTCAGCGGCTATCGCTTGCTGCAGGAATACTTCGCCTGCCCGGAGCGCTTTCTGTTTGCCGAACTCGCCGGCCTGCGCGCGCCATTGCGGCGGCTGCACGGCAGCATTTTCGAAGTGGTGGTGTTGCTGGAACGCAGCCTGCCCAGCCTGGCCGCTGCGGTGAGCGCCGAGCACTTCAGGTTGTTCTGCACGCCGGCGATCAATCTGTTTCCGCGGCGTGCCGATCGCATCCATCTGCAGGCCGGTGTGCACGAATACCATGTGCTGGCCGACCGCACCCGGCCGATGGATTTCGAGATCCATCACCTGGGCGAGGTCGAAGGCTTCGGCGATCGTCAGGAGCCGGAGCAACGCTTCACCGCGTTCTATGGCGGCGATGCACGCACCTGGCACGCACGGCACGGCGCGTTCTACAGCATGCGTCGTGAGCCGCGGCTATTGTCGGCACGTCAACGCCGCGATGGGGCGCGCTCCAGTTACGTGGGCAGCGAAGTCTTCGTCAGCCTGGTCGATGCCGACGACCAGGCGCACAGCTCGCGCCTGCGTCAGCTTGGGCTGCAGCTGTGGTGCAGCAATCGCGATCTGCCGTTGCATATGCCGGTGGGCAAGGGCGCAACGGACTTCAGCATGGATAGCGGCGTGCCGGTGCAGAGCGTGCGCTGCGTGGCCGGCCCGACCAAGCCGCGCCCGGCATTGTCCGATGGGCAGACCGCGTGGCGCTTGCTCAGTCAATTGCAGCTCAATTATCTGTCGTTGTTCGAAGATGGACCGGACGGCGCCGCCGCATTGCGCGAGATCCTCACGTTGTACTGCGATCCGTTCGATGCTTCCGCGCAGCGGCAGATCGAAGGCGTCAAGCACGTGACCGGCAAACCGATCGTGCGGCGCATTCCGGTGCCCGGCCCGATCACCTTCGGCCGCGGTCTGGAGATCACGCTCACCTGCGAAGACGCCGCGTTCGAGGGCACCGGCGCGTTCCTGCTGGCCTCGGTGCTGCGGCACTTCTTTGCGCGCTATGTCTCGGTGAATTCCTTCACCGAAACCGTGCTGCGCACCACCGAACGCAACGAGGTGGCGCGATGGCCAGCCCAGCCCGGCTCCCGGCCGCGCCTGTGAGCGCTGGCACTGCCGCGCTGGAACAGGCGCTGCAGGCCCGGCCACAGGACTTCACCCCGTTCGCGGCCTTGCGCGCGCTGGAGCGCTGCCACCCGCAGCAACCGCGACTGGGTGAATCGGCGCGGGCCAGCGACGATGTGTTGCGCTTGCGGCATACGCCATCGCTGGCGTTCGCACCGCGCGCGTTGGAGCGCTACGTTCCGGCTAAAGACGATCAACCAGCAGCGTTGTATGGCGTGTTTCTGGGGTTATTCGGCCCCAATGCACCGTTGCCACTGCACCTGACCGAATACGCCATCGAGCGTGCGCAGCAAGCCAAGGACGGCACCTTTGCCGCATTCGCCGATGTGTTCCATCACCGTATGCTGAGCCTGTTCTACCGCGCCTGGGCGCAGGCGCAGCCCAGCGTGCAGGCCGAGCGGCAAGCGAGCGATCAGTTCCGCGCCTGGCTGGATGCGTTGGTGGGTATCGCCAGCCCGCATCTGCGTGAGCGCGACGCACTGCCCGACGATGCACGTCGCTACTACGCCGGCCGTCTTGGTGCCGCTACGCGTACGCCGGAAGGCTTGCGCGCCTTGTTGCAGCAGTTGTTCGACTGGCCGGTGCAGGTGCAGGAATTCATCGCCGAATGGATGCGCCTGCCGGCCGATGCGCAGTTGCAACTGGGTGTTGGTCCACGCAACGCACGGCTGGGCGTGGACAGCGTGGTCGGCGCACAGGTGCGTGGCGCGCAACAGCGTGTGCGCATTCGTTTGGGGCCGCTGCCGCGGATTGCATTTCAACGCTTTCTGCCCGGTGGGCAGGCGCTACGCCAACTCACCGCTGCGGTGCGCACGTATCTGGGCGATGAACTCGGTTGGGAACTGCAGCTGCTGCTCAAGTCTGACGAAGTGCCCACGCCGCACCTGGCGCGCAATAGCCGGCTTGGCCTGGACACCTGGCTCGGCCGCCGCGCCTGGAGCATTGCCGACGCCGACGAGGTGGTGCTGCGCCCTTCCGGGTGACGCGCACCGCCAACCGATTCGCTCACGCCTCAACTTTCGATTCAAGGACGCACCAATGGCCGAGATCTCCCGCAGTGCCCTGTTCGGCAAGCTCAATCCGCTGGCCTATCGCGGCATCGAAAGCGCCACGGTGTTCTGCAAGCTGCGCGGCAACCCGTATGTGGAGCTGGTGCATTGGCTGCATCAGTTGCTGCAGCTGCAGGACTCGGATCTGCATCGCATCATCAAGCACTTTCAGCTCAATCCCTCCACGCTGGCGCGCGATGTCACCGCCGCGCTGGATGGCTTGCCGCGGGGCTCCACTGCGGTGACCGATCTGTCGGCGAATGTGGAAGAAGCGGTGGAGCGCGGTTGGGTGTATGCCTCGCTCAGCTTCGGCGAGGCGCAGGTACGCACCGGCTATCTGGTGGTCGGTATTCTGAGCGTGCGTGGTTTGCGCAATGCGTTGCTGGCGATCTCCAAGGAGTTCGACAAGCTCAAGCCCGCTGTACTCAACGAACACTTTGCGCAGATCGTGGCTGGCTCGCCGGAAGATGGATTACTGCCTAGCGATGGATTCTCGCTCGGCCAGACTGCCGCACCGGGCGAAGCGAGCGGGGCGATTGCGCCGGCCGCAATGGGCAAACAGGAAGCGCTGAAGAAGTTCACCACCGACCTCACCGCGCAGGCGCGCGAAGGCAAGCTCGACCCGATCATCGGTCGCGACGACGAGATCCGTCAGGTGGTCGACATCCTAATGCGCCGCCGCCAGAACAACCCGATCCTGGTCGGTGAAGCCGGTGTCGGCAAGACCGCGGTAGTCGAAGGCTTCGCGCAACGCATCGCACGCGGCGACGTGCCGCCGGCGCTGAAAGACGTACAACTGCGCACGCTGGATGTTGGCCTGCTGCAGGCCGGCGCCAGCATGAAGGGCGAGTTCGAACAGCGCCTGCGCGCGGTGATCGATGAAGTGCAGGCCAGCCCCAAGCCGATCATTCTGTTTGTCGATGAAACCCACACCCTGGTCGGCGCCGGTGGCGCGGCGGGCACCGGCGATGCGGCGAATCTGCTCAAGCCCGCGTTGGCGCGCGGCACCCTGCGCACGGTGGGTGCCACCACCTTTGCCGAATACAAGAAGTACATCGAAAAAGATCCCGCATTGAGCCGTCGCTTTCAGGCCGTGCAGGTGGACGAGCCGGACGAAGCCAAGGCCGTGCGCATGATGCGCGGCGTCGCCTCGATGATGGAGCAGCACCACAGCGTGCAGATCCTCGACGAAGCGCTGGAAGCCGCCGTCAAACTCAGCCACCGCTATATTCCCGCGCGACAGCTGCCGGACAAATCGGTGAGCCTGCTCGACACCGCCTGCGCGCGCGTGGCAGTGAGCCTGCACGCCACGCCTGCCGAAGTGGACGACAGCCGTCGCCGCATCGAATCGCTGGACACCGAACACGCCATCATCGAGCGCGAGCGTGCGATTGGCATCGTGGTGGAGGAGCGTGCTGTCGCGTGCGCAGGCTTGTTGGATGTTGAGCGCAGCCGGCTGCGTGATCTTGAGCAACGCTGGGTTGCCGAGAAAGCATTGGTCGACGAACTGTTGTCGCTACGCGCGCAACTTCGCAGCGGAAACGCGCCGGTCGAGGGCACTGGCAGCGCACTGGAAGCAGAGGCCGATGCCGAGCAGATCGCGTCTGGCGACACAGCGGTGCTCGAGGCACCGGTGCACGTGGATCGCGACACGCTGTTAGCGCGCCTGCAACTGGTGCAGGCCGAGTTGGGCGCACTGCAGGGCGAATCGCCATTGATCCTGCCCACTGTCGATTATCAAGCCGTCGCCTCAGTGGTCGCCGACTGGACCGGCATCCCGGTCGGGCGCATGGCGCGCAACGAGATCGACACCGTGCTGCGTCTGCCGGAGCTGCTGGCCAAGCGCGTGATCGGCCAGGACCACGCCATGGAGATGATCGCCAAGCGCATCCAGACCAGCCGCGCCGGCCTGGACAACCCCGACAAACCGATCGGTGTGTTCCTGCTTGCCGGCACCTCCGGCGTGGGCAAGACCGAAACCGCACTCGCTCTGGCAGAAACCTTGTACGGCGGCGAACAAAACCTGATCACCATCAACATGAGCGAGTACCAAGAGGCCCACACCGTCTCCTCGCTCAAGGGCGCACCGCCGGGCTATGTCGGTTATGGCGAAGGCGGCGTCCTCACCGAAGCAGTGCGGCGCAAACCCTACTCGGTGGTGCTGCTGGATGAGGTGGAAAAAGCCCACCCCGACGTGCACGAACTGTTCTTCCAGGTCTTCGACAAGGGCTGGATGGAAGACGGCGAAGGCCGCCGCATCGACTTCCGCAACACCTTGATCATCCTCACCAGCAACGCTGGTACCGACCTCATTGCCAGCCTGTACAAGGACCCGGAATTGATGCCGGATCCGGAGGACATGGCAAAGGCCATTCGCGAGCCGTTGTTGAAGGTGTTTCCCCCGGCATTGCTCGGGCGCCTGGTGGCGATTCCGTATTACCCGCTGAGCAACGACATGCTCGGGCAGATCGTCAGGCTGCAGTTGAACCGGATCAAGAAGCGGATCGAGGAGCGTTACAAGATTCCGTTGGAGTACGACGATTCGGTGGTGGAGCTGGTGGTTAGCCGGTGCACGGAGAGCGAATCGGGCGGCCGGATGATCGATGCGATCTTGACCAATTCGATGTTGCCGGAGATCAGTCGGGAGTTCATGACCAGGCTCGTGGGGGACCGTGTGGCCGAGCGTGTTTCCGTGGAGGCGGTGGATGGGACGTTCCGCTATGAATTCGATCGTTCCGCAGCGTCCGAAGTATCGCATCGTCCGTGAACCACATCCATTGCATGAGGAGAGCCATAGATGGCCACGAAGGAGCAGCGTGAAGCGGCTTTCAATACCTTCGTCCAGAAGGTAACCGCTGTCAGAGGGCCTGGCAGTGGCTATGTTTTTTCTTTCAACGAAAGCAATAGCTGCCTGCAGCATCTGATTCCTGCAATGCGCGCGGATCTGGGTGTGGGTAAAATGAAACTGAAATCGTTCAAGAGGCTGCGAGAAGCCCTTGTGCTGGCGCATCCCAATGACTCGGCAAAGTATAAGCCGGCCTTGGACTGGGCAGAGGCCAACTACCCATTCGATTTCCGCGACGCGGACATCAAGATCGCCAGGCAGGTCTGTGGTCGATTATTGGATGTAAAGATCGCCGACGTGGATTTCAGTCCGAATGTAACCAAGGCGGCCAAGGAGCTGCGTCTTGGCGATGGGCGGACCCTGTACGACACAATCAAGCAGGACTTCGATACGGTCGTGACCGACGTTGTCAAGGAAGTTCGCAGGGTCAAGAAATACGACAAGGACGGAAACGAATTCTTTCAGGAGCTGCTTGTGCCGAGAACTGTATCCGTCGATGGCGCTGCCGAGCGCGCCCCGGAGCAGTCGAAGTTCTATATCGACCATGACAAGGCGATGAGCAGTGCCAAGGTTCTGAATGTCGGAAATAAGATGGGTGAGGATGGCTTGAGGATCATAGCGCTCAATGTGATCCAGAATCGTTTCGCTGTCTGTGAATCCATTGCCGCGACGATCGTCTATCAATGCAGGCAACAAGGATTCCACGGCAGGATCGAGTGGATAGGCATTCCTTACGGGCCGAAAACGGGACACGCAATCGTTGTTGCGCATCGGGAGGGCGATGAAGTCAATAATCCATCAAGCTGGGGAGATAATTGGTTCATCATGGACATGTGGTACTACAACCTGGGGATGAGGGATCGCTATCTCTGGTCAACCAAGCAGGAGCAGGCGGACTACCTTCAGAAGGACATCACCGATTACATCGGTGTGAATGGCGGCCTGAAGCTGATGGGGGGCATCGGCTGATGCAAAAACGGTCGAAAGCCAACTGAACCATCAGGGTCCAAAGAGGGCGGTCCAAAGGAGTCTCCAAAGGTGTCAGAGTCATTATTCGACCCCATTTGGAGGCGGCGTTTGGCCCTCCGCACGGCCGAATAGTCCCGCAACGGCAGAGTATCGCTTAGATTTTGGCCTGGTAGCGACAGCGAGCAAGTACAGAAAGCTCGGAATCGAACAGGTCCGCTTTGTAATGGCCCTCCCACAGCCAACCGCCCGCCACGCAGACACACAATCGGTGCAATGGATTGAAGCGTCGATTCCGCGCACTTTGAACATCATGGATTTCAATGCAGGTCGAGACGTTATATGCCGGAAAAGAATGGTTGGACAATCACAGTCGAAAAAGGCGGCGGCATTCTCACCAATGGCGATCTGCGCATCGTCTTTGGCAAGAAAAAGTATGCAATGGGCAACACCATGGAATGGGCGCGCATTGACCTGACCAAGATGGCGCATGGCGACTATACACGCGACACGTCGGAGAACACCGTGCCGCGCTTCATCGCGGCCGCGGACAGGATGTCGAGCCTGTTCAAGGCCGGAGGAAAGACAGTGACTGTCAATTGCATGAACGGGAACAGTAGAACCTCCTTCGCGCTGATCGTCTATCTGATTCGTCATCAAGACTTTTCATGGGACGACGCGTCCAAGCTGATAGCGGGCGGCCAGGCGGAGCGAAAGGACATTCGCTTCAATCTCAATGCGGAGGGCCACAACGGGAGATACTCCGAGTGGGTAAAAGTATGGATCAAAAAGGGGAGCATGAAACGTGGTGGAGACGTCGACTACATGGGGGCCCACTCAGGCGTCACCCAGGAAAGGAACAAGACGGTCTTCATGGTGTATGACAAGTGGCCGGGAGTCCGCAAACGCAAGCACGAGGAGCAAATCGCACACGACGAAGAGTCCGATGAGCTGCCCCGTCCCACCAAAAAGCGCAAGACCCATACGCCGGAAGCAGAAAGACTCAGAGCGGAGGCAATACGCTTCCTGAGGGAAAACCCCTATGCGGGAAGCTACACACGAAGTGGTAGATCCTTCAAAGGGGACGGAATCTGAAGTTTCCCAGCCTTAGAGCGTGTTATGAACTTTGCCCTTGTCACGCTAACGTATGCGGATGAAGCCTCGTAAGCCATATCCGACCGATATCTCCGACGAAGAATGGGCCTTTGCTGCGCCATATCTCACACTGATGGATGCGCAAGCACCGCAGCGCAAATACGCGCTACGCGCGATGTTCAACGCACTGCGCTGGATCGCACGCGCCGGCGCACCGTGGCGATTGCTTCCCAACGATTTCCCGCCTTGGGAGGCGGTGTATCAGCAAACGCAGCGCTGGCTGCAGGCAGGCTGCTTTGAAGCCATGGTCAGCGATCTGCGCTCACTCTTGCGTGTGGCACAGGGGAAGAAAGGCCAGCCGAGCGCGGTGATTTTGATGGCCGTACGCTGCAGTCCACCTGTGAAAGTGGGCCGCGTGCTGGATACGATGGTTATAAGCGCAAGAAGGGAAGCAAGGTGCACATGGCAGTCGATACGCTGGGACATCTGCTCGCCGTCCAGGTCACGCCGGCCAATGAGCAGGAACGCGCGCAGGTCCGTTCGTTGGCCCAAGAGGTACAACACGTGACCGGCGAGACGGTCAAGATCGCTTTTGTCGATCAGGGTTACACCGGTCAAGAGCCGGCGCAGGCGGCCAAGGAAGAAGGCATCGAGTTGCACGTCATCAAGCTGCAAGAAGCGAAAAAAGGCTTTGTCTTGCTGCCGCGCCGCTGGGTCGTCGAGCGTAGCTTCGGCTGGGTCAATCGCTTCAGACGACTGGCACGCGACTATGAGCGATTGCCGGAAACCTTGGCCGGTTTGCACTTTGTCGTCTTTACGATCTGATGCTTGGAAATGCAGTCACGCTCTTTCAAAGTTCATAACACGCTCTAGCTCTAACCAATCAATACGTTGTAATGGATCGGGTTTGCAAAAGTGCGCGTATGGCATCAATAAATGCGTCGAAGTGATCTTTCAACCCATTTAGAGGCAGCGTTTGGACGTCCGCGTGTCCGGACGGGGGCGACGCGCCATGTGGAAGGATGCCAAGAAAGTTCATCAACGATGAGGCTTTTGTCCGATAAGGACTATCGGTGCCACTACTTGGGTCTACTTGGAAAATCTGAATGCGCTGCGGCATAGATTTTCATGAAATGAATCTGGCCCATTAAAGGCGGAGGCTGGTCGGGTCGCCACTCTCTGAGACGTTCTGACGGGTTAATGCTTCGGTGCGAAGGGACGATGCGCCATCGCCATGGCTTCGCAGGCGTGGATACAAAAACACCGTTTTGATGGAAGTGATCCGTGTCTTGTGTACCCAACAGAAAAGCGTCGCTACCGTCCGATAGGTGATCGAAATGGATCCGACACCGGCGGTCTGGACCCCGGCGATCTTGGTGGCTTCTTAGGTCTTACCCTTGAATATGAGGTGATGTATGGTTGACATGGTATGCAGTGTCTGCAAGAAACCTGCGTTGGGCCTTGTGACCAAGCCGGTCAATCCATCGGATCTGCGCCACCGGAAATGCGACGGTGCGGTGGTAGAGACCCAGCAAAGCGTGGTTGTCCAGAAATCCGCGCTCGCCGCGGAAGGGCGTGAAAAGGCAGCAGAGCGCAAGGCCCTGACCGGCCGCGATCACCAGGGCAATCACGACAGCCTTACCAAGCCGGGAGTACGTGGAGGTCCCAAGGGCGATCGCCACGATAACGGACGTCGTCAGAACGGATCGGCAGGGCAAAAATGACGGTGGCTATCCGATGGCCTGCCAGGGTCTGATCGATTCATTTCTCGGTCGGGTCATCATTCGGTGCGCGGTGTTACAAGGGTAAATCCATGGCAATCACGTTCAATGCCGGCAACGGACGATGGGAGACCGATCATTCGGTGCCGCGTCTGCAGAGCGCATGGCCGGTCGCCGAGCGGGTGAGCGACAATCTCATCGGTTTCGGCCTGCTGACCATCGTCGGCCAGCGCGAGAGAACCCGTACCGATGTGCGCAACAACGACACCACGGTCGGAGCGCACCACGTCTCCAATGGGGTGATAGAGGAGATGATCTGCGCGCTTTTGAACAGGGACATCAACGTCATCCAGTTCTGCGGCTTCATCGGTGCAATGGTCGTGCCGCCGCCGTCGTACCTGCTGTCGTTG
Organism: Xanthomonas sp. Leaf131; assembly: GCF_001423495.1. Classification (GTDB taxonomy): domain Bacteria; phylum Pseudomonadota; class Gammaproteobacteria; order Xanthomonadales; family Xanthomonadaceae; genus Xanthomonas. Next base: position 198,690 of record NZ_LMOG01000005.1, read on the forward strand.
CCGACGCAGTTCTTCGTTCTGGGAAACGCGCTCAACGTCATGGGCGAGTCGATCGCATTGATGATAAATTCGACGGCAAGCGCCAGCCGGGCGCGTCAAGGTCGTGCGGCCAATCACCTCGCCGATACCTTGAGCCACCTGCACACCAATCTCAGGCTTGGCCAGAAGCGCACCAACAGCGCACTGGGTGGCGGAGTGGATCCCCGGGTGGCCAGGAACGCGGGGATAGATCCTGTGGCGTGGCTCGAGATCCTGTACCAGTACGTGACGGGCGATACCCGGCCGCGCATGGCCGCCGAGAGCATCTACGCGTTGAGCATGGTCAGGCTTACCGTGCCTGGACGCGAGGACCTGGAGTTCAAGCCGGCCTATTCGGACCGGCCTCTGTCGATCATGTCCTCGGTCGATGGCGACCACGACATGCAGTCCCGCACCGGCCTGACGGTCCATGGCGCGCAGTACGGCATGCTGCAGAACCCGATGCGACGCGCCGCGCATGTGCCCTACACGCGCTACGTGCTGCCGCTGTCCTGGGCGTATCTGGTGATCGGCATCGCCTGCCTCTACATGTACCTGAAGATCTTCCAGTCGGGCAGCGATTGAGTCGCTCGCGATCCGGAAGCCGTGTGGTCTGGTCAAAGGGACAGCGGTCAAAGTGGTCAGAGTGATTTCAGAGAGCCCGCCCGGCTTGAATGGCTTTGACCCTATCGGGCTTCGATTGTGCCGCAGGCGGCCCTTTCAGTTCCGTTCCGAGTAGAGCGGCCCCATACGAGGAGAACACCGATGTCGCTGGTCGAGGAACTTGCGCGGGGGCCGCGTGCCTTTCTGTCCCGCCATGTCGTCGTCGTCGACGAAGAGGGCGTGATCAGCCATGCCGGTTTTCGCGAATGGCGGCAGAAGGGGTGCCAGACCGATCTGGAGGGGCGGACGACCTTTCCGCCGGCAGGTGTGTACCGTTTCACCCTCGTCCACGCGTTCAACAACGTCGTGCTGCTGCGTCCCGACGACGGCAGAAGCGGGGCCGGCATGAGGGCGCACTGGCTGCCGTGGCGATCGGGAGCCGCAACATCGGCCGACATCGATTCCAGCGCCGCGCCATTGTTCTTCACTTCCGAACTCACCGGCTGCCGGCTGACCAAGCTGCAGGACCCGCAGGACCCCAGGAAGGCGAAGGTTGCGCATCTGGCCGGCAACATGCCGCGCGGCGTGGTCGACCGCAATCAGGCCGAGAAAACGTTGTTCCCCGGCGAGAAGAAGAACACAGTCGATTCGCGTGCGCGGCGGATGTCGATGTCGGGTGGTACGCCCTACACGAACAGCACATCGTCGTTCGTCATCGGCTATGCGACGCCGTCGGGCTGGAAGTTCGTCGCCCAGGTCGTGACGGGGCAGATGACGGGCTCCGACATCGACCTGGACAAGAGCGTCCCCATCGTCGTGCCGATGGCGCAGGTTCTCGACGGAATCTAAAGGCGGCTGCGTATCTTCATGGGGCATCGCGCGAGAAAAGGATGACCTCATCGCAGCGTGGCTTGGTAGGACTGGAATTGAATGGCCAGAAACGATTCAGGAGGTTTCCATGCCCTTTTGCGGAGAATGCGGTAACCAGGTGTTCGGAAACGCGCACGACCACCTTCCAACGTGTAGTCATCGTCGGATGACCCATAAGCGTACGGGGGATGGCTCGCCTCGCGGATCCGATAAAGACTCCAAGGGTGGCGTCGTTAAAAGGCAGAGGTCGGTCCGGATTCAGCACAGAGCGCAGTCAGAGATGAACGCGCTGCTCAATTCTGCTTATGGACATAACAAGCCGACACTGATCATGGGGGATATCACGCCTTCACTCCACCGCCCTTTGAGTCAAGGCAATGAAGGGCGATATTATACGTCTACCCAAGCCAGGAGGGAGATCGAGCGAACCATCGACAGTACGGCAAGAACCTATACAGGAGAGGGCGAACTGCCTGACATGGCCAGGGAAATGCTGCAGCGGTCGAGAAGTTTGGGCAGGTCCATGCTGCATTTCAGTAGCCGAACCGCCAACACTGGATATAGAACGGGCCAAGACGTGACGTATACCGAAGTCACGGGTGCCGATCATTCGGGCACGAGAACCACAAGCGACACGCCGAGGCCGAGGAGCCCTCCGCCGTTTTCAACCGGCGAAGAATTGCCAGTTCCCAATCTGCGTTACGAACAAACGCATCAATCCGCCTACAGTTTCACCGGTCTTCCCGGCAGCACGGTGCATGCGCCTACGCAGGCCAACCAAGCTGCAGATACCAATCTGGAAAGATTCGTCAGTCGCTCGCCCGGAGGATTCATCGTTCGGGAAGATACCTATGAACGGTCTTCCCTGACCGCATTCCGGCCGATGGACGGTGGTGGCTATGAGAGCCGCAGTGTCAGTTACATGCGGCGCTTGCCTGCTCCAGAGGAGCCGGATCCTGCGCCTTCAAGCGGATCGCCTTCCAAAGACAAGGATGCGCAGTGAGCGTTCCAGTTCGAAGATCGCGCGTCTAAACCCGATGCGGTGCGCGGCGCATGTGCCCTGCACGCCTGTGTCCTGCCACGCGATGCCCAGTTCCGGTTCGCGCAGGTGCCGATGCGCGTGCATGCACGCGCGCAGCGCCGGACGTGGCGGTGATCGACCTGGGATTGTCTGACGTGGATGCCCGAACAACGCCGTGCGCTGCACATCGGATGCCTGAGACGTTCTGCCGGGTGCAGTTGCCGGGGCCCGCTACCGTCGGTCCCGACCATCACGTCACAGGAAGAAAGGCATGGGCATCTCGAGCAGCGGCGTTCTCAACATCGTGGCCGCAACGTATGGACTGAAGGACGTCACCGTGCAGGTGGCGACGCTGGTCAACCGCAACGCCACCCCGCAGACGCTGTCGGTGGCGGCGAACAATGCCACCTTCACCGACACCTGGCCGAATCATGCCAAGGTGCTGACGCTGGTCTACCGCTACGACGATGGGGCCACGCGCACCGTGACGGCGAAGGAGGGCGCGACGCTGAGCATTGGCGCGGCCGAGTTCGCGCAAGCGGACGCGCAGGCAAGCGACATCGCCGCCGCCAGCCCGGTCCTCACCATCTGGGGCGCGAGCTACGGTCCGGCGGATGTGACCGCCAAGGTGCAGGGCCTGGTGCAGCAGAGCGACCAGACGCTCACCATCACCGCCAACAATGCAACCTTCACCGACACCTGGCCGAACAACGTCAAAACCCTGGTGGTGGTGGCCAGCTATACGGGGCAGGTGCCGTTCATCGACATCGTGGTGGAAGGCAGCCCGTACGCCTTGAAGTATCGCCCGCACCTGCAGGTGCTCAGCGCCTTTTGGGGCCTGCAGGACGTGACCGGCATCCTGCAGGCCAACGTCAGGCAGCGCCACGTGAATCTGCAGGCGTCCAACGCGACGTTCGGCGATGGGTGGCCCGGCAACGCGAAGACGCTGTGCGCGGTGTTCCAGTACGCGGACTCCGCGCCGCAGTCCACCATCACCCAGGAGGGCGGCACGCTCAACATCGACTACACCGCGTCCACGCCCGCATATACGCCGCCGGTGGATCCGGCCGCGCTGAACATCATCGCTGCCAGCTACGGGCGCAGCGACGTGACCGCCAAGGTCGCCGCGCTGGTCAGCGGCCAGGCACTGAACATCACCGCCAACAACGCCACTTTCGGCGACAGCTGGCCGAATGTCGCCAAGTCCTTCGTCGCGGTGTATAGCTGGGGGTCGGCGGCGATTTCCAGCACCGTGGTGCGCGAAGGGCAACCGGTCGCGCTGACCCGCCCGGAACCCGCCTTCGCGATCGACCAGAACTTCGTGTCGATGGCGGGACTGTTCGCCACCGGCGACGAGATCAAGCTCAGCGCCGCGGCCGGCGGTTTCTGGCAGGTGGGCGCGAACCAGCAGATCCTCGCCAGCGCCGCGTCCAGCGCCGCGGCGGAGACCTTCACCCTGTCGATTCCGGGCGCGGCCGGCTCGCCGATCGTGCAGTTGCGCTGCAGCGACGGCAGCTACGTGCAACTGGGCGCCGACGGCACCCTGCATGCCGGCGGCAGCGCGCAAAGCGCGGCCAATCTGGTGCCGTCGCTGCAATCCAACGGCGCCTTGAACCTGGGCATCGCCGGCGGCGCGCCGTTCGTGGCGGTGGATGCCAACAACGCGATCGTGGGCAGCGGCAACTACAGCCCGGATTTTTCCACCTGCTTCAGTTTCCTGTTCAATCCCACCCAGGCGGGACTGGACAACCATCTCAAGGCGTTCGTGGGCGGCGACCTGTCCACCGAGGATCTGAACCTGGCGCTGGTCAAGGTGATCTGGGACCTGACCGGCGGATGCTTCCTGGCGATCGGCTTGGGACCGTTGATCGGCAATGCCGAGAAGCTCGGTCCTGGCGTCTACCGGTTGCTTGAGGGCTACCCCAGCGTCATGCGCGCGATCAACGGGCTGGTCGCCACGGTCGGCAACAACCGGACCGCGTCGGCCGGTGCGCTGTTGACGGTGCTGGTGGCGGTGTACGAAGCCGGCGTGTTCATGCCGTTGCTGCGGCTGGTGCTGAGCATGGCCGGGTGGTGGGGACTGTCGTTGGCGCTGGTCACCATCCTGACCAAGGTGCTGGGCGGCGCAGCGAGCGCCGGCGCGACGGTGGCGGCCGAGCTGATCACCAGCTTCGCGATCTGGGCCTACCAGACGACGATGGACGTGCTGGCCTACGTGGCCTCGACCGGCGCTGGACCGGCGTTCCTGATCGCCGAGGATGCCGCTGCCGCGCCGGCGCTGCTGCTGGAGGCCTGATCCGCATCCCGGCGCCCGCCACGCCATTGCGGCGCGGCGGGTGTCGGTGCGTGCGCCGGTGGGGCTGCGGGGATGGTTGCCGCATGCCTGGGCGGACCGTGGCGCGCGTGCTATCTGGTCCCTCGCCAATGCGGGATACTGCGCTCCCACGCAGGCGAGATGGACCGGATGTCCGAGCTGCCGATCACCGAGTTGTTGCAGGCCTGGCAGCGCGACGAACCCGGCGCGGGCGATGCATTGGCGCGGCAGGTGTATACGGTGCTGCGCGAGACGGCGTTGCGGGTGCTGCGGCGCGATGCGCGCGGCGGGCTGCAGGCCACCGAGCTGGTGCATGAGGCGTGGATGCGGCTGGAACAGGGCCAGCAGGGGTTTCACTCGCGCGCGCACTTCTATTCGGTTGCCGCGCTGCAGATGCGTCATCTGTTAGTGGATCTGGCGCGGCAGCAGGCCAGCGCCAAGCGGATGGGGCAGGCGGTGACGTTGACGATCAGTCTGTCCGACGGCGCGCCGCGGCCGGAGGCCTTGCTGATGGTGGCCGATGCGTTTGACAAGCTGGCGCGCGTGGACGAGCGCAAGGCCAAGGCGTTCGCGCTGACCGAGCTGGTGGGCTTCAGCGTGGCCGAGGCCGCCGAGCAACTGGAGGTGTCGGTGCCGACGTTGGAGCGCGATCTGCGCTTTGCGCGGGTGTGGCTGGCGGCGCAGCTGTGAATCTGGCGGCCACCTCCTGGCAGCGCTTGGAGGCCTTGTTTCATCAGGCCTGCTTGCTGCCGGTAGAGTCGCGCGAGGCATTTGCGCGTGCGCAGGCCGGTGACGATGTGCTGCTGCGCGATGAGTTGCTGGCAATGCTGGCGGTGGAATCGCAGGCCACGCTGCGCGTGCGTGCGCCGTTGAAACAGGCCGCGGCGGCCTTGCGCGCGCCACTGCCGGAACTGCCGGCCGGCACGCGCTTCGGGGCGTGGGCGATCGACCGCCTGATCGGCGCCGGCGGCATGGGCCAGGTGTATCTGGGCCACCGCGCTGACGGTGCTTACGAGCGCGAGGTGGCGATCAAGTTGGTCGCCGTCGAGGCACTGGATGTGCAGGGCCGCGCGTTGTTCGAGTTCGAATGCCGCTTGCTGGCGCAGATGGTGCACCCGGCGATCGCGCAGATTCACGATGTGGGCAGCGATGCGCACGGCCGCCCGTACCTGGTGATGGAATACCTGCGCGGCGAGCCGATCACCTGGTGGTGCGATGCGCATCTGCTCTCCCTGCATGCGCGCGTGTTGCTGATGTTGCGGGTGAGCGAGGCGGTGCAGCACGCTCACCAGAAGGGCGTGATCCATCGCGACCTCAAACCCAGTAATGTCCTGGTCAGCGACATCGACGGGCGGCCGATGCCGGGCGTGATCGATTTCGGTATCGCGATTGATGCGGCCAACCCGGCCATGACCTCGGCGCATGGCCGCGGTACGCCCGGCTACATGAGCCCGGAGCAGGCGCGCGGTGCGCAGGATGTGGACGCACGCAGCGACATCTATGCGCTGGGTGCGATGTTCTACGAGTTGAGCTGCGGGCTGGCGCCGGTGACCGGGCAGGATGGAGTGCCGCAGCCGCCCTCGCAGCGCGTGGCGGCGGTGCCGGCCGATGCGCGTGCGCGGATCTGCGCGGCACGCGCGACCAGCCACGTCAAATTGCAGCAGCAACTGCGCGATGGCCTGGATGCGATCGTGCTGCGCGCATTGGCGCCGGAGCCTGTTGCACGCTATGCCTCGGTATCGGCCTTGCTGGACGATCTGCATCGCTGGCTCGACGGTTACCCGCCGCGCGCATTGCAGGCGGGCCGCTGGTTGCGGCTGCGCAAGTTCACCCAGCGCCATCGCAGTGGCGTGTTGGCGGCCGCGCTTGTTTCTACCGCGCTGATCGCAGGCTTGGGTGCCACGTTGTGGTCGTTGCAACAGGCTGGACGCGATGCGCAACGCGCGCAGGTCACCGGCGATTTCATGAGCTCGGTGCTGTCCAGCGTGGACCCTGGCGTTGCGCAGGATCTGGACAAGACGCTGATGCTGCGCGTGCTACAGCAGGCCTCGCAGCGCGCCGCGCACGAGCTGGCCAACCAGCCGGAGGCACGTATCCAGGTAGAGCTGATCCTGGGCCGCACGCTGATCGCGCTGGCCGATTATCCGCAGGCGGTGGCGCATCTGCGCATTGCGCAGGCACTGGCGCAACGCAGCGAAGGTGCAGGCAGCCTGCAGGCATTAAAAGCGGCGTCGATGCTTGGCCAGGCGCTGACCGGCGCCGGCAACGCGAGCGAAGCCGAACAGGTGCTGCGCCAGGGTATGGCGCAGGCAGCGCAAGGCAATGCAAAACAGCAGGCGCTGGGCAATGAAATGCGCGCGTGGCTGGCGTGGAGCTTGCGCGACCAGGGCCGCATGAGCGATGCGTTGGTAGAGAGCCGGCATGCGTATGTCGCTGCAGTGGCCAACGCCTCCACGCATGCAGACCAGCGCATCGATGCGGGCAATGTCTATGCGGGCATCCTCGCCGACGTCGGCCAGCTGGCACCGGCGATTGCGTTGCAGCGCAGCCTGCTGCGCGAGCGGATGGCCGCGCGTGGTCCGGAACATCCGCTGGTGCTGTCGATGCGCAACAGCTTGGCAGTGTTTTTGCTGATGCAGCGCGACTTTGCCGCAGCCGAAGCCGAACTCGTCCCGCTGCTGCGCATCACCCGCGGGCTCTACGGCGATAACGCCGCCGATACCTTGATGGTGGAAGGCAACCTGGCCGGCGCGCTGCGCCAGCAGGGCAAGCTGGCCGAAGCCGGGCCGCATTACCGCGCTGCAATGGAGCGCGCACGCGCCGCGTTCGGCGACGATGCGCGGGCCACCATCACCTATCGCAGCAACCATGCCTTCTGGTTGCTGGATGCCGGGCAAGTGCAGGCATCGCTGGACGAACAGCGCGCATCGCTGGCGTCGGCCTTGCGCGTGTTGGGCCGTGCACATCCACAGACCGCCGAGATCCTGCGCGGCATGTCCGAAGCCGAGCGCAGGCTTGGCCAGAGCGGCGCCGCGCGCGATCACGCGCAGCAGGCAGTGCAACTGCTGACCGGCATCTACGGCGATGCCGAAGAACCGCTGCGTGCCGCACGCCAGACCCTGGCGCTGGCTGTGGCGGCCAAGACCCTGCCGGCAACGTCAAGCACAGAAACCACAACGGCGGTCGCGCAGCGCTGAGACGAAGTGTCGGGTTGGCCGGGTGCCGCCGGCCGATAGTGCCTGCCACTGCCAATGTGAGAAGCGTGCCCATGCAGCCTGCCGCGCGCCTGACCGATCTACACGTGTGCCCGATGGTCACCGGCGTGGTGCCGCACGTGGGCGGACCGATCGTCAGTCCCGGTGCGCCAACGGTGCTGATCGGCGGCCTGCCTGCGGCGCGTCTGGGCGACCTGGCGGTGTGCGTGGGCCCACCGGACAGCATCGTGGTTGGCGCACCCACGGTTTTGATCGCAGGCCAACCGGCCGCGCGCCTGGGCGATAGCACCGCACACGGCGGCGTGATTACGTTGGGTTGTTTCACCGTGCTGATTGGGTGAGTAAGGCCAGCGTTGTCTGTGTAGGAGCGCCCCGGGCGCGAGGGCTTTCGCGTAGAAATCCCTCCGTCGGGCCGCCGAGCTTGATAAGAGCGTGCCGCCTGTGCCGCGTTTGTCGTATTCCTGGAGACCCCATGCAAACCGCCACCCGCTTACACACCGACGCTTTGCAACACGCCATCGATGCGCACCGCAGTGGCCAGCTGGACAACGCCGCGCAGCTATATGCACAGGTGCTGGACGCCCAGCCCGGCGACGCCACCGCGCTGCATTATCAAGGCGTCTTGCTGCATCAGCGCGGCGACAGTGCGGCAGCAGTAGCCTCGATCACCCAGGCGCTCACGCTTGCACCCGCGCAGCCGGATGCCTACAACAACCTGGGCAATGTGCATCGCGAATGCGGCCGCTTGCCAGAGGCTGAAAAAAGCTATCGAAGTGCGCTCGCACTGGCACCGGCGCATGCCGATGCGTTGGCCAACCTGGCCGCCGTACTGGAAGCGCAGCGGCGCGGGGAAGAGGCCTTCGTCACCTATGCGGCATTGCTGCACACCTATCCGGAATCTGCTCACGCACACTATCTGCTCGGTCTGTTTCTACGCAACAACGCGCAAGAGGCCGAACACCTGCAGCAGTCCGTTGCGTGTCTGCAGCATGCCTGCACGCTTGCACCGGACAATTTACCCGCGCGCGAAGCGCTGGGCACGGGGCTGTACCTGCTTGGCGAGCATACCCAGGCGCAGGCGGTGTATCGCGAGTGGTTGCTGCGCGAGCCAGCCAATGCGGTGGCCGCGCATATGCTCGCGGCTTGCGGTGGTGCCGCGCCGCCGCCGCGTGCGGGCGATGTGTATGTGCGCGATTTGTTCGATGGCTTTGCCGACAGCTTCGACGAGCAGTTGCTGCATAACCTCGATTACCGTGCGCCGCAGCGACTGATGCAGGCACTGGTCGCATGCCTGCCCGCACCAAACGCAACACTCATGGTGTTGGATGCCGGTTGCGGCACCGGGCTGTGTGCGCCGCTGCTGCGCCCGTATGCGCAGCAACTGGTCGGTGTGGATCTGTCGCCGGGCATGGTGGCCAAGGCACGCCAGCGTGGCGGGTACGATGTGCTGGACGTTGCCGAACTCACCGCCTACCTGCAGGCGCAACATGCGCACTGGGATCTCATCGCGTCGGCTGACACGCTGGTCTACTTCGGTGCGTTGCAGCCGGTGCTTGGCGCCGCTGCTAGTGCATTGAAACCTGGCGGTGTGCTGGGTTTTACCGTCGAAGCGCTGGAAGAAGAGACCGATCGGGTCGAACTGGATGCCAGCGGGCGCTATCGGCATAGCCATGCGCATGTGCTCGCCGCGTTGCACGCCGCCGGCCTGCAACCCATTGCCATCGCGCTGGATGTGCTGCGCAGCGAGCGCGGTCAGCCGGTGCATGGCTGGGTTGTGACCGCGCGCACGCCTGCATCGCGCTGAGACGAAATGTCGGCTTTGCCGGCTGCACGCATGTGAGCATGGCCATGACAGCTGTCGTGCGCAGACCGCTTGCAGCTGCATGTGCAGGCGCGCGGCGCAGCGCTGTCAGGCCAGCGCGACGCGCGTTGTTCAACCCTTTGTGGACTCTTCGATGCCGCGCACCATCACGCTGCACTGCGACCTTGGCGAGCGCCTGCTGCTGCAACGCATGCAGGCCAGCGAAGCGTTGGGGCAGTTGTTCGAGTACCGCATCGATGCGCTGTGCACCGATGCGCGCCCCGATCTGCGCAGCCTGCTCGGCACACCCTTGGCGGTGCGGTTGGCCGACGACAACGGCGAGCAACGCTGGTACCACGGCATGGTTGCCAGCTGCGCGCAGAGCGGCTACACGGTCATCGATTCCATCAGCTACGCAGTGCTGGAAGTGCAGGTGGTGCCCAAGCCCTGGTTGCTGACCCAGCGCCGCGATTGCCGCATCTATCAGGACCTGAGCGTGCCGGAGATCGTGGTCAGCGTACTGGGCGAGATCGGCTACGGCGATGTGCAGCAGCGACTGAGCGCGCAGTACCCCAAGCGGACCTATTGCGTGCAGTACCGCGAGGACGATTTCAGCTTCATCAGCCGGTTGCTGGAGCAGGAGGGCATCTACTACTACTTCACCCACAGCAGCAGCGCCCACACCCTGGTGCTGGCCGATGCGCTGGGTGCGCATGCGGTCCGGCCCGGCGTGGAAAGCCTGCCGTACGTGCCGCCAGGGATGGACGAGCGGCGCATCCTGCGCGCGTCGGTGAGCCACTGGCGCAGCGCGCGCGCAGTGCATTCCACCCGCCATGCGCTCACCGATTACGACCCGCAGCAGCCACGTGCCTCGCTGGCGGCCGATGTCGAGGCCAGTGGTGCGGAGTTGCATGGGGTGGATGGGCTGGTCGCCTTCGATTACCCCGGCGCGCATGCGGTGCAGGGCGATGGCACGCGCTATGCGCAGCTACGCACCGAGGCGCACAACGTGCAGCGCGCCTGCCACCACGCCACCACCAATGCCTGCGGCTTGATGGTGGGTGCGTTGTTCGCACTGCGCGGCTTTCCGCGTCACGAATGCAACCAGGAATATCTGGTGGTCTCGGCCGAGACCACGTTAACCGCACCGGAGCACAGCGGTGGGGAGCCGCCGTTTTCCAGCAGCGTGCGTGTGATGGAAAGCCGGCTGCCATTCCGCAGCCCGCAGCGCACCGCAAAACCCAGCATCGCCGGTCTGCAGACTGCGGTGGTGACCGGCGATACGGACGAAGACATCGCGGTAGATGCGCATGGCCGCGTGCAGGTGACCTTTCACTGGGCCACCGCGGCACACCCGCATGGCGCGCCGTCGTGCTGGGTGCGGGTGGCCTCGATGTGGGCGGGCAAGGGCTGGGGCGCGATGAGTCTGCCGCGCGTGGGGCAGGAAGTGGTAGTGAGCTTTCTGGAAGGCGACCCGGACCGCCCGTTGATCGTTGGTAGCGTCTACAACGCCGATCACGCGCCGCCCTTCGCGCTGCCGGAGAACAAGACCCAGAGCGGTGTGCGCAGCCGCAGCCTGCTGGGTGGAACTGCGGACTTCAACGAGCTGCGCTTCGAAGACAAGGCCGGTGCCGAAGAAGTGTATCTGCGCGCACAACGCGATCTGCGCGCGGAAGTCCAGCACGATCACACCGCCACCATCGACAACGATCAGGTGCTGACGGTCAAACACGATCGCCGTGCGCGCATCGACAACAACGACAGCGTGGATGTGGGCAAGAAACTGCTGCTGCAGGCCGGCGAAGAGATCGAGCTGGTGACCGGCAGCTCGCGCCTGGTGATGAAGCAAAACGGTGACATAGTCTTGAGCGGGATCAAGATCCTCATCGATGCCACGTCCGAAGCCAAGGTTACTTCGACCGCAATCAAGCTGATCGCCAATGCGCAGTTGCAGGCCAAATCGCCGGCAACCGAAGTGATCGGCGATGGCACGCTCAAGCTCTCCTCCGGCGGCATGCTCAGCGCCGAAGCCGGTGCCTCGGCCACGCTCAAGGGCCCGCTGGTCAGCATCAAGGCCGATGCCTTGGTGCAGGTGAGCGGCGGCCTGATCATGATCGGATGAGCGCAACCCCGCTCTCGTTGGCACACGCCTGTGCGGAGATGCAGGTGTCTGCACCTGCTTGCGCGCAGTTGCAGGCGCCAATGGCACCACAGGCGGCGGTGAGCGCGCTGCTGGCGCAGGGCCATGGCGAGGATGCGATCAAGCTGCTCGCGCGCTTGCTGCCTAAACGCTACGCAGTGGCATGGCTATGCCAATGCGTGCGCGGCGAACCCCTGGATGAAGAAGATCGCGCCGGTGCGGCGCTGGCGGAAAAATGGGTGCGCGAGCCCAGCGAGGCGCATCGTCGCGCGGCGCAGGCGTTTGCGCATGCGGGCGGATACGTGTCGCTGGGCGCGTGGTTGGCCGCGGCGGTAGCGTGGTCCGGCGGCAGTCTGGCGCCGCCGCAGCAAACCACGCCGGTGCCGCCGGCCGAACATCTGACTGCACGCGCGGTGGCTGCAGCCATCACCTTGTTGGCCGCGCGCGAACCAGCGCAGCTGGAAGCGCGTCGTCACGGATACGCAGCGCATGCGTTGGAATTGCTGACCAGTGTGCGCGCGCCATGACATCGCCTGTTGCTCATAGCGGCATGTGCCACGCAGACATGCCGTCTCTGAGTATGCCGGCCACATCTGCCTGTGCATTGTTTGTAAGGTTTTTCCAGCCACTTCGACATTGTGAGATCTCGATTGTCTTGGAGGCTAGGAATGCGTTGGTGGCAGAGCGGCTGATCTGCGGCTTGGCTGCAGGGCCCTTGCCCGCCCACCCTCGCGGGACACGCCGCAAGTACGTCCGTGTAGGCTCTTACGCGGCATCCATGCCGCGTAAGGTCCCGCGACTGGTGCGGTGTCCTCGCCGCTTGCGGGACCGTGTGGCGGCATGGATGCCGCCACCGAGCCTCCAGGGACGGATTCACGGCGTGTCCCGCGAGCGGTGAGGGCACCGCGCACTCGACCAACGCGGCTTATAGCGGCTAACAAAACTACTGCGCTCACCGCCTGGCGGGTGCGGCCGGTGCTCGGAATCGGCATGTACCACATTCCTACGCTCCGGCTCCTGCGCGCCGTCCGCACCCACCTGGCGACCGCTCGCCACGTTCTGTCAGCCGCACCACGTTTTTCCCTGATCGATCCTCATGTGCAGGAGCCCGTGTCGTGTCCAGTTCGCAGTTGATTCTCACCGTGAGCGGCGCGCAGGCCGCGCAGTTCGGTAGCAGCGCGCAAAAGCAGTTTGCGGGGACCGGCGGCAGCATTGGTCGCTCGGATGAGAGCGATTGGGTGCTGGCCGCGCCGGGGGTGTCGCGCACGCATGCGGTGGTGCGCTTCCTCAACGGCATGTACTTCATCGAAGACCGCAGCACCAACGGCATGTCGCTCAATGGCAACGCCTTGACGCGCGCGGACCCGTCCGCATTGAGCGATGGCGATCGTCTGCAGTTGGACAGTTTCGAGATTCAGGTGCAAGTGCAATCGCTGGCCGCCGTGGCGAGCACGCCTGCGTTCGATCCGCTGCTGGATGCGATGGACGACCGCACCCAGGTGGCACCGCCGCCTTCACCGACACCGATGCGTGCCAGTGTCCCCGATATCGGCTTCGATCTCCTGGATTTCGGCGCGCCAATCGCCGCGCGCGCCGTGGTGGACGATCCCTTGGAAGGGCTGCTGCTGGGCAGTACACCGCGCGAGCTGGATCCGTTGCGATTGCTGGATCCGCTGCCTGCACCGGCGCCCAGCGTGACCCCCGGCGCATGGAATCACAGCAGTGCGGGTCACGATCATTTCCGCCCGCCGAGCAGCAGCGATGCACGCGCCACGCTGCCGGAAAACTGGGATATGACGTTGGGCGATTTCGGTTCGCCGGCATCGCCATCGATTGCTGCAATGTCCGCATCCGCATCCGCATCCGCGCCAACGTCAGCGCTATCGTCGGCGTCCACGCCTGTTGGTGCGACACAACTGCCACCAGCGACCGCTGCACACACCGCTTCATTGCCACCGGAGCTCGATCGCATCTTCGCCATCGTCGTCGACGGTGTGATGGATGTGCTGCGTGCGCGCGCCGAAATCAAGAACACCTTCCGTCTGCCGGTCACGGTGATCCAGCGCTCGGAGAACAACCCGCTCAAGTTCGCGGCCACCGCCGAAGATGCGTTGCAGAAACTGCTGGCGCCGCCGAGTGCGGCGTTCCTGTCCGGTGTGCCGGCGTTCGAAGACGCCTTCGACGATATCCGCTGTCATCAAATGGCGATGCTGGCCGGCATGCGCGCGGCCTTCGACGCGATGCTGTTCCACTTCAGCCCGGACCGCCTGGAACAGGAAGCCGACGCCGGCGGCAAGCGGTTGAGCTTCGGTAGCAAGGGCCGCTACTGGGAACGTTATCGCGACAACTTCGAACAACTGCGCAGCGACCCGGACGAATGCTTCCGCCGCCTGTTCGGCGACGAGTTCGCACGTGCCTACGAAGCGCAGCTGGCACGGCTGAAGTCGGCACGGCGGCATCCGCAACGCTAGCGGTAACCCGATCCAGCTGTTGTAGGAGCGCGCCTGAGCGCGACGAGGCTGTCCCGACAACGCCTCATCGCGCGCAAGCGCGCTCCTACAAATTACGCGTGGCCCCTGGTTTTTCCGGCGTGCCTTGCATGCCAATCCACTGAGACGTTTTGACGGGTGAGTCCTTCGGCTGCGCCGCAGAATCGATCCATCGACACGGTCCAGCGGTGCGCGCACTGCGCCAGCGGGCGCGGTCAGCACAGCATCGCAAAGGGCGCTCCAGAGTGGCCAACAAAACGTAGCAAGCGACCGCCTCACGGCTGCGCAGTGGTTTTGGTGGCCGCGCTCATGCCCGCACCTGCGACCGGCCTTCTCACAGCGAGTGGATCATGCAGAACAACAAGGTCGTGTGGAGCGAAGGGCTGTTTCTGCGCCCCCAGCATCTGCAGCAACAGGAACGGTACCTGGAGCGCTACGTCGACCTGCGTGCTGCGCGGCTGCGCCCGTATGCCTGGGGCTTGAGCGAGCTGGAATGGGAAACCGATCTGCTGGCGGTGGGCAAACTGGGCCTGCGGCGTGCACGCGGCGTGTTTGCCGACGGCACCCCGTTCGCGATGCCGGGCGATGATCCGCTGCCCGTCGCACTGGAAGTCGATCCCAACTGCCGCGATCAGATTGTCTATCTCACCGTGCCGCTGCGGGTGCCGGCGCAGCCGGAACTGGGGCGCCCGGAATCGCCGGCGGACCAGTTGTTCCGCTATCGCGTACGCGAAACCGAAAGCAACGATGCTTCGGGCAGCACCAGCGAAGCGGTGCTGATGGAAGTCGGCGGCCTGAACACGCGCCTGTTGCCGCAATCGCAGCCGTTGGAAGGGCTGGATCGTATTGCGGTGGCGCGCATCATCGAGTCGCGCGCGGACCGCCAGGTGGTGCTGGATCCGCAGTTCATCCCCTGCGCGATGGTGTGCCAGGCCGCGCCGCGCTTGACCACGTTTCTGACCGAGCTGCTCGGCCTGTTGCATCAGCGCGGCGAAGCCCTGGCCTCGCGCGTTACGCTCACCGATCGCGGTGGTGCGGCCGATATCGCCGATTTTCTGCTGTTGCAGCTGGTCAATCGCTGGCAGCCGCAGATCGCGCATTGGGCTGCCGCACCGTTGGCGCATCCGGAAGACTTGTTTCGCGCCTTGCTCGCATTGGCTGGCGAACTGAGCACCTTCACCGCGCCGGGCAAGCGCCCGCCTGCATGGCCGGCGTATCGCCACGAAGCGCAACAGGACAGTTTCGAGCCGGTCATCGCTGCGTTGCGTAGCAGCCTGAGCGCGGTGCTCGAACAGACCGCCACACCGCTGCCGATGCAGGTGCGCAAGTTTGGCGTGTGGGTGGCGATGGTGCCGGATCCGAGCCTGCTGGACAGCGCCGCGTTCGTGCTCGCCGCCAAGGCCGACATGCCCAGCGAAGAACTGCGCCGGCAGTTGCCTGCGCACGCCAAGATCGGGCCGGTGGAGCAGATCCGCGATCTGGTCAATCTGCAGCTGCCCGGCATCGTGGCCACGCCAATGGCGGTGGCACCGCGACAGATTCCGTATCACGCCGGCTATCTGTATTTCGAATTCGACAAGAGCGCAGCGTTGTGGCGAACGCTGAAAACCTCCGGCGGCATCGCATTCCACTTCGGTAGCGAATTCGCCGGGCTGGAGTTGCAACTGTGGGCGATCCGGAGCGGAGCATGAGCCGACCCATTGCCGACCTCGATGCTGCCTACGCTGCGCCAGCGCCGGTTGCGCACGGCCATGGCATCTCCGCCGAAGACACCGACATCAGCGAGTTGCTCGGGCGCAGCGTCAACCCGCTGGTGCAGGCAGCCACGCCGTTGCTGCTGCTGGCGGTGCAATTGCGCCACAGCGCGCACTTGCCGGATGTGACGCGGCTGCGCGAGCAGGTGATGGCGCAGGTGCGGCGCTTCGAACAACGTGCGCGCGATGGCGGCGCGCCGGTGGAAGCGGTCACCGCCGCGCGGTATGTGTTGTGCGCGTTGCTCGACGAGGCGGTGCTCAATGCGCCGTGGGGCGAGCGCAGCGGTTGGTCGCAGAAGACCTTGCTGGTGGTCTTTCATAGCGAATCGTATGGCGGCGCCAAGTTCTTCCAGATCCTGGAGCGGTTGTGCGCCGATGTGCCGCGGCATCTGGACCTGATCGAGCTGATGTATCTGTGCCTGGCGCTGGGCTTTGTGGGTCGCTACCAGATCGAAGCCGGTGGCCTGGCGACGCTGGGCGCCATCCAGGACGATGTGTATCGCCGCATCCGCGCCGAACGTGGCGCCGCCCCCGAGAGTCTGGCGCCGCGTTGGCGCGGGGTGGAAGACCGCCGCCGGCTGGGCCGCTATCTACCACTATGGGCCGCGGCGTTGCTGGGCTTGAGCGTGCTGGTGGTGGCGTTCGTGTGGTTCCAGGCGCGTTTGAATAGTTTATCTGCGCCGATCAGCGCGCAGGCCGCGCAATGGGGCCTCGCTCCTGCCACACCACCGGATGCCGCGCCGCCGCCGCCACCGCGCGTGCGGCTCAAGCAACTGCTGGCGACACCAGAGGAAGCCGGCCTGCTGCGCGTGGACGAACAAGCCGCTGGGCAGACGCGGGTGCGCTTGAGCAATGCGGCGATGTTCGCCTCCGGCGGTGTGGAAGTGGAGCCGGCGCAACGCGGATTGATCGCACAGATCGCTGCGGCCATCGAGCAATTGCCGGGGCGGGTGATCGTGGTCGGCCACACCGACGACGTGCCGGTGCGCTCGCTGCGCTTCCAGGACAACTACGCCTTGTCGGCGGCGCGGGCGCAGGCCGTGGCGCACCTGCTGCAGACGCAATTGACCACGCCGGGGCGGGTGGAAGCGATCGGTGCCGGCGACTCGCAGCCGATCGTGCAGCCGACGCAACTGCCGGCCAACCGCGCGCGCAATCGCCGCGTGGAGATCCTGTTTCAGCCTGGGGAATGACGATGAAAACGCTGTTGTCCAAGCTGAGTGCACGGGTGGTGGTGAGCGCGCTGGCGCTGTGCCTGCTGTCGCTGCTGCTGTGGGTGGGCGGGCCGTATCTGGCGGTGAATGGCTGGAGCCCGCTGACCGGCGTGGCTGCGCGCGTGCTGGCGATCGTGTTGCTGATCGTGGCGTGGGTGGGCGTGCTGGCATTGCGCAGCTGGCGTGCGCAGCGGCGCGCCAGCACCTTGTCCACGGCGCTGGCGGGAGCGGGCCGCGACGACGACCGCGAGCTGCGCAGCGGGCAGGAACGCGCACAACTGCAGGCGCGCTTTCAACAGGCGATCCAGTTGCTGCGCAAGCGACGCGGCGGCAGCGATCTGTACACCTTGCCGTGGTATGCGTTGATCGGCCCGCCCGGTTCGGGCAAGAGCACTTTGCTGCAACATTCGGGGCTGCAGTTCCCGCTGGCCGCGCGCATGGGCGATCAGGCCTTGCGCGGCGTCGGTGGCACCCGCGATTGCGAATGGTGGTTCACCGACGAGGCGGTGTTTCTGGATACTGCCGGGCGTTACACCACCCAGGATTCCGATCAGGCGGTGGATGCCGGTGCGTGGCGCGATTTCCTGCGTTTGCTGCGGCGGCATCGCCCGCGCCGCCCGCTCAATGGCGTGCTGGTGACCATGAGCATGTCCGATCTGCTGCTGCTCGACGATGCCGAACGCGACACGCATGTGCAGGCGATCCGCCGCCGCCTGGACGAGCTGGCCGAGCAGCTGCAGGCCAGCGTGCCGGTGTATCTGATCTTTACCAAGTGCGATCTGATCGGCGGCTTCGGCGAGTTCTTCGACGACCTCACCCCCGCGCAGCGCAATCAGGTGTGGGGGACGACATTTGCGCTGGCGCAGACGCTGGACGGGCGCGCGGCGCGGTGCTTTGCCGAGGAATTCAGCGTGCTGCAGCAGCAATTGAGCGCGCGTCTGTTCGAGCGGCTGAATCTGGAACGCGACCGCTTGCGGCGTGCGGCGATCCTGTCATTTCCGCAACAGGTGGCCGCACTCGGCGAGCGCGCACGTCAATTCGTCGAAGGCACGTTTGCCGGCAATGCCTACGGCCCGGCGCCGCTGCTGCGCGGCGTCTACTTCACCTCCGGTACGCAGGACGGCACCCCGATCGATCGCATGATGGGCGCGGTGGCGCGCACTTTCGGGCTGGAAGAGGCGCGCGTGCAGGCACCCGGTGCGCAACGCCGTACGTTCTTTGTCGAACGGCTGCTGCGTGAGGTGGTGCTGCGCGAATCCGGCCTGGCCAATACGCCGCCCACGCAGCAGCGCCGCATGGCGTGGTTGCAGGCCGCCGCTTACGCAAGTGTGGCGCTGCTGACCGGCGCGCTGCTGGCTGGGCTGGGTGCCAGTTATCTGGGCAATCGCACGTATCTCGAACAGGTGCGCCAGGCACTGGATGCGCGCCCCGCGGTGCCCGACCCCAATGCCGCCACCGCCATGCCCGAGTACGTGGCGCGCACGCTGCAGCAGGCCGCCGCCACGCAGGCGGTGGTGCAGGTGGCGCAGCAGTATCGCGATGGCGCGCCGTGGTCGTTGCGGCTGGGATTGTTTCAAGGCCATGCGTTGAGCGAAGAGCTGCAGGCCGGGTATCTGCGTCAACTCAACGCCACGTTGCTGCCGGCATTGGCGGTGCGTTTTCGCACTGGTCTGGTCGACAACGCACAAGCGCCGCAGGCGCTGTACTACACGCTCAAGGGCTATCTGATGCTCGGCCAGCCGCAGCATCTGGATCCGGCGCAACTCAGTGCGTTGGCGGCGATCGAAGCCGGCAAGTTGTTTCCGCGCGATCCAGCATTGCAGCAGGCGTTGGCCACCCACCTGCAGGCCTTGCTCGATGCACCCAAGCGCGTGCGTGCGCTGTCGTTGGATAACGAACGCATCGCCCAGGCACGTGCCAGCCTGCGTGCGGCCGATCTGTCCACGCTGATCTACGGCAACCTGCTACTGACGCCACCGGCCGGCACACCGCTGCGCCTGGACAAATCACTGGGCCTGCTCGCAGATACCTTCGTGCGGCGCAGCGGTACCGCGTTGTCCACACCCATACCGGCGCTGTACACCCAGCCGGTGTTCGCCGCGCTGCAGGGCGATGGCATCGGCCAGGCGGTGGAGCGCTTCGGTCGCGACGATTGGGTGTTCGGCGGTGCGCCGCTGGATGCATCGGCCAAGGCCGAGCTGGCGCGCGAAGTGGGGCAGCGCTACGCCGCCGATTACATCCGCTATTGGGATGCGCTGCTGGCCGATCTACAACTGCGCCCGGCGGCCGATCTGGCCGGTGCCAGCGCCACCGCGGCCAAGCTGGCCGGCCCCAGCTCGCCGCTACGGTTGCTACTCGGTGTGGTGGGTGAGCACACCCAGGCGATGGACCGCGCACCGCCGGCAGACCCGGCCCAGCGTGCATTGGCGGCGGCCGCCAACAAGGCCGCGGCCAAGGCGACTGCCGCAACCGCCAAGCTGCCGGGCGGGGCGGCGATGAGCGCTGCGTTGGCCACGCCCGCCGACCCCTCCGCTGCCAACGCACCCGCACCGGGCGCGGCCATCGGCGAACACTTCCTCGCGCTCAACGCGTTGGCCGCCGGTGCGCCCGGCAGCACGCCGCTGGATCACTTATTGAGCGTGCTCGACCAACTCGGCAAGCAGTTGCTGGTGGTCTCCCAAGGCGGCGGCGATGCGGCGGCGGCCAGCGCGCAACTGGCGCTGGCCCGGCAGGAAATGGCGCAATTGCCGCCACCGGTGACCGACTGGCTGCAAAGCCTGGCCGGCAGCAGCGCCACCTTGATGACGCAAGGCGCGCGCGCCGCGCTGGATGCGCAGGTGCGGCAATCGGTGGGCGAGGTGTGCACCGATTTCGTGCGCGGCCGCTACCCGTTCGACCCGGCCGCGCAGGTGGATATCCCGTTGCAGAATTTCGGCGAGTTGTTCGGCACCGGCGGGCGTCTGGATGCGCTCTACACCAGTACCGTGCAACCGCTGCTGGACACGCAAGCCACGCAATGGCGCTGGAAGGAAGGCCCAGATGCAGTGGTGGGTGCGCCCGGCCTGCCGGTACAGCTGCAACTGGCGCAGCGTATCCGGCAAAAGTATTTTCGCGGCGGGCCCACGCCGCAGATCGGTTTTACCGTGCTGGCGCCCACCTTGGGCGAGGGCGTGACCCGGCTGACCCTGGATATCGAAGGCCAGCGCTACGACTACCAGCCCGGCGCGGCGCAAAGCATGCCGATGATCTGGCCCGGCCCGGTGCCGGGGCATGTCTCGATCGCCGCGTTTGGCGCCGACGGCGTGGCGTTGGGCACGCTGGACTATCAGGGCGACTGGGCGCTGTTCCGCGCGCTGCAGGCCGGGCATCTGGAAAACCCATCGGACCTGCGGTTTGTCGCCAGCTTCGCGCTCGGCGGTCATGACGTGCAGGTGCCGCTGCGTGCCGGCAACCTGCGGCATCCGTTTCTGGACAGCGACGTCCAACACTTTGCGTGCGGCGGATGACCATGCCAGCGACCGAATCGATCGGCTTCCACGGCAAGTTGCCCGGCGTGGGCGACTTCGTGCAGCGGCGTCTGCCGGCCAGCTTCGTGCAGCCGTGGGACACGCATTTTTCGGTGTGCCTGGACACGGTGCGGCAGCAATTGGGTGAGCGCTGGCCCAGTGCGTATCGCAGCAGCGGTTTGCGTGCGTTCGCCTTGGGGCCGGGCGTGTGCGGCGCGCAGGCCTGGGCCGGCATCGTCGGCCCGGGCGAAGACCGCGTGGGGCGCTGCTTTCCGCTCACCGTGGCGCTGGCATTGCCGCATCCCGGCGTGCCGACACCGGCGTGGTTCGGCGCGCTGGCGGCCTGTGTGAGCCGGGCATTGCGCGCGCGCGCCGACGCGGTGAGTTTCGACACCGCCTTGCTCGCACTCACCGTGCCGGCCACCGCCTCCACGGTGCACGCACCGGAACACGGCGAGTCGCTGTGGTGGCGGCTGGGCGCGGCCGCGCAACCGGTCCGCGGCTTGCCTGCGGCAGAGGTCTATCTGGACTGGTTGCTGGCCGAGCAGGACATCACCGAGGTGACCCGATGAGCGCGCTCTACCAGTCGGCCGGGCATACCGAAACCGGCAAGGTGCGCCGGCTCAACGAAGACGCGCTGCTGCTGCGCGAAGACGCCGGGCTGTGGGTGGTGGCCGATGGCCTGGGCGGCCACAGCGCCGGCGATTACGCCAGCCAGCTGCTGGTGGAGCGGTTGGGCGCCTTGGTGCGCCCGGCAGAGTTGTGCGACTTCCTCGATGCCATCGACGACATCCTGGCGCAGGTCAACCACGAGTTGCTGCAGGTCGCACGCGAGCGCCGCGTGGACATGATCGCCACCACCGTGGTGGTGCTGGTGCACGACCCGGATTTCATGTTGTGCGGCTGGGTCGGCGACAGCCGCATCTATGCGCAACACGGCGGCCCGCTGCGCCAACTTACCCGCGACCACGTGCACGGCGTGCGCGAAGACGTCACCCAGTTCGGTGGCGCGCAGGCCAGTGCCGCGGCAGCCGGCGTGCTCACGCGTGCGGTCGGCGCGCAGGAGCCGCTGTTCGTCGATTGGGTGCTGACGCCCAGTCTGCCGGGCACGCAATTTCTGCTGTGCAGCGATGGCATCAACAAGGAAATCCCCGACCCGGAGCTGGATGCCGAATGCCATCGCTTCGGCGATCCACGCGCGCTATTGGCGCGTCTGTTCGAGTTGGCGATGGGGAGGGCGGCGCGCGACAACGTCACCGCCGTCGTCGTCCGCCTGCAGGAGTGAATGCATGCACGAAGACACCGCCACCGTGACCGAACTGGTCACCGCCATGCGCGCCGGCGCACTGGACCTGCCCGCCGTGCTGGCCGCGCTGGGCAAGCGCGCCGCCGTGCCGGAAGCCGAATACCGCGCCGGCGTGGAAACGCTGTGGACGTTGCAGCGCGAGCACCTGCTCGATGATGTCACCGTCACCACCTTGGTCAGCCGGCTGGATGCGTTGCGCGTACCCACACCGACGCACGTGGACGACGACGCCACCGTGGTGATGCCGCGTCCCAGCGCCCCGCGCGTGGTCGACCACGACATCACCCGCGTGCAGCCGGCACTGCCATTGCCCGGCGACACGCCCAGCCTCACCAGCCTGGGGCTAGGCACCCAGACCGGTGTGGGCACGCACACCGGTACGCACACGGGCACTGGCACCGCCGGCACCGCCAGCCTGTCGAGCTGGCGCGAACTGGCCGATGCGGCCGGCGGCGATCACGCCAGCGTGGGTAGCTTGCTCAAGGGCCGCTTTCAACTGGAGCGCGAACTCGGCCGCGGCGGCATGGGCGTGGTGTATCTGGCGCGCGACGAACGCAAGGTGGAAGCGCGCGACCGCGACCCGTGGCTGGCGGTGAAAGTGCTCAGCGACGAATTCCGTCGCCATCCCGATGCCTTGATCGCACTGCAGCGCGAAGCGCGCCGCTCGCAGAAACTGGCGCACGACAACATCGTGCGCGTGTACGACTTCGACAAGGATCGCACCCTGGTCTTCATGACCATGGAATACATCGATGGCTGCGATCTGAAAACGCTGATCCGCGAGCAGGCCTACAACGGCATGCCGTTGAAGCAGACCTGGCCATTGATCGATGGCATGGGCCGCGCGCTGATCCGCGCGCATGCGGCCGGCGTGGTGCATTCGGATTTCAAACCCGGCAACGTCATGGTCACCGGCGACGGCGTCGCCAAGGTGTTCGACTTCGGTATCGCGCGCGCCGGCAAACATGCCGCCGATGTGGCCGGCGAACAGACCGTGTTCGATGCGGCCACGCTCGGTGCGCTGACGCCCGCCTACGCCAGCCTGGAAATGATCCGTGGGCAAGACCCCACACCGGCCGACGATCTGTACGCGCTGGGCTGCGTGTGTTTCGAACTGCTCACCGGCAAGCACCCGTTCGACAAGCTCAGCGCCGAAGTGGCGCTGCGCGATGGCCGCCGACCACCGCCGGTGCCGGGCCTGACCCGTCGCCAGTACGCCACGCTGTGCGCGGCGGTGGCATTCCCGGCGGCGCAACGCCTGAAGCGCGTTGACCAACTGCTCGACGGCCTGCGCCATGTACCGCTGCGCGAACGCGCGCTGCCGCTGATCGGCTACGGCGCCACCGCGCTGGTATTGGTGGGCGTGGGCGGATGGGGCGTGTCGCGCTATCTGCATCAACGCCATCTGGATCAGGTCATCGCGCGCTTCGGTGCGCAGGACCCGCAGCGCTATCGCGACGAAACCCAGGCCATGCAGGCGCTCTCCAGCCTCAGCGCCGACGACCGCCGCCGCGTGCTGGTGGATCGCAGCGACCTGATCGAGGATTTCCTGCTGCGTCGGCTGGATGCGCTATGGAATCCGGCCAACGGCCGCGACGACTATCGCGGCGCGCTGCAGGTGTTCGCCTTGCGCGACCGGCTGCGGCTGTATTCGCCGGCGCTGGATGCACGCCGGCAGGCCATCGAGCGCGAAAAGAACGAACGCCTCAATGCGCTCGACACCACCCTCAATCGTCAGCTCGATGCCGGGCTGTTGTTCCGCGACCAGGCCGACAACGCCCTGGCCACGCTCGACCAGGTGCGCCGCATCGACCCGAGCAGCAGCCTGCTGCGCCATTCGGCATTGGAAGTAGGGCTGGATGCCGCCATCGCCGAGGCGGTCGCCGCCGGCCAACTGACGACGGCACAGACCGAGATGGAGCAGGCGCGCGCCGCGTTCCCCGAGTCGTTGCGTCTGCAGTTGCGCAGCGCCGAGGTCAGCGTGGCCGAGCAGCAAGCCAAACGCACTTCGGTCGCCGCACTGCCGCGCGATGCCGGCAGCGCACGCCAGACCCTGGCTGCAGACCTGGCAAACCCCAGTGCCGATCCGGCCTGGCGCGATCGCGTCACCGCCGCCCTGGCCGCATTGCCGGCCGCCGAACGCAGCACGCAGGTTGCCGCAGTGGCCGAGGCCATCAGCGGCGTGGTCGCCCCGCAAAGCGACCCCGCGCAGCTGGCCGGCGCGCAGGCCCTGGTCGACTTCGGGCTGGGTCTGGC
Source organism: Xanthomonas sp. Leaf131 (assembly GCF_001423495.1). Classification (GTDB taxonomy): domain Bacteria; phylum Pseudomonadota; class Gammaproteobacteria; order Xanthomonadales; family Xanthomonadaceae; genus Xanthomonas. The sequence goes on from NZ_LMOG01000005.1 coordinate 223,197, forward strand.
GCCGCAGTCCAGCGGCTTGCTCGCCCAGCGCACGCGCTTGCAGACACTGGATCAACAGCTGGAACAGGCACTCGCCCGCGAAAGTGCCGAGGCCGAAGTGGCCGGGCGGGTGGAATCGCTGCGTCGTGCCGCCGCTGCCAACGATCTGGGCAAAACCCGCGATGCCCTGGCGCGTATCCGCACGCTGCAACCGAGCCATCCATTGCTGAGCAGCGAAGGCCCGCAACTGCTGTCGCAGGTGTATCGCAACAACGCCAGCGCGACGTTCGCGCAAGGCCGTTACGCACAGGCCGCCGACCTGCTGGCGCAAGCAGTGCGCACGCTCGGCCAACGCGCCGAACTGCGCAGTGCGCAGGCACGCTACGCGGTGATCGCCGCAGTGATGAGTGCCGCTGACCTGCCGGCCAACGAACGCCAGCAACTGGGGCAGCGCTTGCAGGGGCTGTATCGCAGCGACGCCACTGCACTTACGCAACTGGAAGCGCAAATGAAGGCGGCCGGACAACTGCCCGAAGGCTCGCTCTCCGCGCGTCTGCAACGCGCCCCGGTCGCTGACGTGCCCATCTCCGACAGCGTGCCCGCCGGCAGCGCCCCGGAGGCTTCGTCGCCCACAACAAAACCGGCGCGCGGCAAATCCGCCGCCAAGCCCGCCAATGCCACCGCCGGCGCGGCGCGCGGCACCACGGCCGCTGCCGCATTGCCGGCCAGCGTGGATGAAGATGCCAGCCTGCCGCCGGTGCCCACTGGTCCGGACCCCTGTGGCGGCGCCGGGTTAGCCGGGCGCGGCGCGGCGTGTTTCGACACCCTCGGCGAGACCCGTGGGCCGATGCTGGTGGTGATCCCCGGCCTCAATGGCGGCAAACCGTATGCGTTGTCGCGTGGCGAAGTGGCGGTGGCCGACTTCAATCTGTTCTGCCAGGCCACCGGCCGCTGCACCGCGCAGGCGGCCGCCACGCCCGAGCTGGCGCGCGCACCGGTGCGCAACATCAGCCTGACCCAGGCGCGCGCCTATCTGCGCTGGCTGACCATCGGCAGCGGCGGCTGGCGTTACCGCCTGCCCAGCGATGCCGAGTGGCTGCATGCCGCACAGGCCGCCAGCAACTGGCGGCAGGCCGAAGACAGCAATTGCGTGCCGCCCACCGCCAGTGCCGGCGATGCCGCGCGCGCACCGGTTTCCGCACGCGGCCGCGATGCCAATCCCTGGGGGCTGATCAACCTCACCGGCAACGTCTGGGAATGGGTGTCCAACGGCGGCGGCGTGCAGGCGCGCGGCGGCAGCTTTGCCAGCTATTGGTCCGATTGCACCGTGCAGGCCAGCCGCGCCGACAACGGCTCGGCCCAGCCCGACGTGGGCCTGCGCGTGCTGCGGGAGTTGCCATGAGCACTTTTCCGCAAAGCAGCGCCCCGCAGCCGGCCGCGCACCCGGCCAATGCACAACTGCAGGCGCTGGCGTTGGCGCACCAGCAGGGCCGGCTCGACCGCGCGCAGTACCGGGCGCGCCGCCGCAACGTGCTGGAGGCCGCCCGTCAGGCGCAGGGAGTCACCTTGCGCAACGCGCTGCCCAGCGTGTCGGCCGCTCGGCAGAGCCCGTCGGCTGTGGCCGAGCGGGCACGCAACCTGCGGCGCCGGGCGGCGGCAATTGTCATAACCGTGATAGTCGTCGCAATTATCTTGCTAACCTTCTATAAATGTACGTCTGAATTCGATCGACGTTCAGCAAGGGGCGAAAGAGGGCAGGCCGATCGTCGTGTCATTGCCGCAATGGCGGTGGCACACGCGGCAAGGCACATCGGGCGTGCGCAACATCCGGTGGTTTTCGGGGCAGGGGTTCTAGGGGAAGTAGACGTATGCGTATGACGTGTCTGGCCGCGGCGGTGTCTGCGTGCCTTGTGCTGGCCGCGCCCGCGTGGGCGCAGGTGCCCACCGATGCCACGGTCGCGGCGCGGGCTGCTGCCTTGCCTGCGGTCAAGGAGCGCGGCGACAGCACGCTCACCCTGCCGGTGCGCGGCTTCCGCGTGCAGGGTGTGGGCAGCTATCCCGAGGCCGGCATCGACCCGGCACGCGTGCAGGCGGTGGCCGACGCGGCGTTCGCCGAGCTGGCCCAGGGGCAAGCGATGGTGCAGCTGCGCTTCGACCAGTTGCAGGCAGTGGCCGACACCGTCACCCGCAGCTATCGCCAGGCCGGTTTCATCGTCAGCACCGCCTACCTGCCGGCGCAGACGCCCGGGCCGGACCAGATCATCGAGATCCGCATGCTCGAAGGCCGCATCGGCCAGGTCACCGTGCAGGGCGCGGCGCGCTATCGCGGCAACACCCTGGCCGCCCCGCTGCGCCAATTGCAGGGCCGCCCGCTGCGCAAGCAGGACGTGGATACCGCGCTGCTGTATGCGCGCGATCTGCCCGGCGTGTCGGTGTCCTCGGTGCTGCAGCCGGGCCAGAAGGACGGCGAGACCGATGTGGTGCTGGTCGCCAGCGAAGCGGCGCGCCCGTACGTCATCAGCCTGGGCGGCAACAACTACGGCACCGAGCTCACCGGCCGTTATCGTGCGCAGGCCGGCATCACCTGGAACAGCCCGCTCGGCCTGGGCGATGTGTTCGCCGCCAATTACGCCTATTCGCTGTCGCCGCGGCAGAGCCAGATCGGCGCGTTGTCGTACGGCCTGCCGATCGGCGCGGTGTCCGGCCTGAGCGCGGTGGTCGGCGCCAGCCGCAGCGAACTGGAAGTGCGCAATGGCGTGTTCGCATTGCTCGGCCTCAAGGGCCCCACCTCGGTGGTCTACGCCGGTGCGGACTGGAAGTTCATCAACGGCGAGTTGCTGCAGCTACAGGGCTCGGCGCGCTACTTGCGCGAGCAATCGCAGCTCAGCGCGCTGGGCATGCAGTTGTCCAATCAAAAGTTCGATGTCGCCGAACTGGGCATCTCGTTACGGCGCACCGATCTGCACTGGCGCGGCGTTGACCTGCTGCAGCTGAGTGCGCGGCAGTCGCTGCGCGATCGCTCCGATGCGCTGGATCAGATCAGCCCCGATCGCGACAGCCATTTCACCATCGCGCGGCTGGCCTACACGCGCCTGCAATACCTCACCCGCACCCAGCGCCTGTATCTGAAATTCAACGGCCAATACAGCGACGACACGCTGACCCCGATGGAGCAGTTCGCCGTCGGCGGGCCGGACAGCGTGCGCGCCTATCCGGTGTCCGATGCACTGGGCGATCGCGGTTATTACGCCGCGATCGAATACCACATCGACGCACCGGGCTTTGCCGATGCGGCCTCGCCCTTCAATGGCCGGCCGTGGCGCGAGCTGCTGGAGTTCGATGTGTTCGCCGATCACGCCCGCGTGTATGCCGCCAACGGCCGCAGCGCGCCAGCCACCTTCGATGCCGCCGGCGTGGGCCTCACCTTCCGCCTGCCGCAGTACGCCAATTTCGAATGGCGCATCAGCGCCGCGCTGCCGACCGGGTCGCGCGACGCGTCCGATGGACGCGACGACGCCCGCATCTACACGCGTTTCGGCTTCACTTTCTGAGGGATCTGCGCATGCACGCCACCATCCACGCTTCGCACGCCCCGCGCACCGCGCGTGCCCTTCAGTTGCGGCATTGTCCGCTGGCGCTCGCCCTGGCAGCGTGCCTCAGCGCAGGCGTTCCCACCACGGCCGTGGCGCAGGTCAGCGCCAACCAGTTGCCCACCGGCGGCAGCATCGCCGGCGGCACCGGCACCATCAACGCGGCCAACGGGGCCAGTCAGGTCATCACCCAGACCTCCAACCGCATGGCGCTGACCTGGTCTACATTCGACATCGGCTCGGCGGCCACGGTGACCTTCAACCAGCCATCTTCCAGCGCCGTGGTGCTCAACCAGATCCAAAGCGGCAATCCCACGCAGATCTTCGGCAATCTCAACGCCAACGGTCAGGTGTTTTTGATCAACAGCAACGCCATCATTTTCGGCAGCACCGCGCGGATCAATGTCGGCGGTCTGGTGGCCAGCAGTCTGGGCATGAGTGCCTCCGATTTCATGAGCGGCAACGACATTCTCGATGCCGGTGCCAATTCGGTCTCCCTCATCCAGAACGAGGGAATCATCAATGCCTCTGCCGGTTCGGTGAATCTGATCGGCGGCAAAGCGGTCAACACCGGCACCATTACTGCCACCGCAGGCAACATCAACCTGGTTGGCGCCGACAGAGTCACGCTCACGTTCGAAAGCGGCGGTTTTGGCGTCGTCGTCGAGAAGCCGTTGCAGCTGGGGCTGGACGTGATGGCGGTGCAGAACACCGGCAGTCTGGTGGCACGCGGCGGCACCATTACGCTGAGCGCCAACGCGGCGCAGGGCGTGTTCAACCAGCTGATCAACAACACCGGCAGCATCGTCGCCAGCGGACTCTCCGGAGGCCCCGACGGCAGTGTCTCGCTGGTCGCCAGAGGCGGCGGCCAGAATTCGGTCGTCGGCAGCGGCAGTATCGATGTCGGCGCCGGCACGATCAGCATCGCTGCCGACCGTGGCGTGGAGCAGTCCGGCGTCTACACCGCCGGCGTCCTGGAAGGCTCCATCAACGGCAACGCCACGTTCTCCGCTGCCAATCGTATCGCCAGCCTCGGCAGCCTGGATGTGGGCGGCGCGCTGAGCCTGACCAACGCCGTGGGCCTGAGCCAGGCCGGGGCGCTGACTGTCGGCAGCGACAGCAGCTTTTCCCTGGCCGGCAATACGCTGGCGCTGACCGACGCGGCCAATACCTTCGGCGGGACCGTCAGCGTCACCGGCGGCAATGTCGCGGTCAACGCCGCTGGCGCGCTGAGGATCGGCAGCCTGAGCCAGTCCAGCAATAGCGCGCTGTCCTTGAGCGCCGGCGGCAGGCTGACCTTGCCGACCACCGCCATCACCACCGGCAGCGCCGACCTCAGCCTGCGCAGCGGAGACCGCCTGAGCACCGCTGCGGCGCTGAGCGGCAACAACGTCAGCCTGACCGGCAGCAACGGCATCGCCCTGGCTCACGCCGTCACCGCAACCGGCACGCTGGCGCTGACCAGCAGCACGGCAGAGATCGCCCAGAGCGCCGGCGCGCTCACGGTGACCGGCGCCAGCACGATCAACGCCGGTGCCGGTGCCATCACCCTGGCTGGTGCCGACAACGATTTTGGCCAGGCGGTCAGCCTGAGCGGCGCGGGCGTGCGCGTGGTCGATCGCAACACCTTGCAGGTGGCCGCGTTGACCTCGGCCCCCAACAGCAGCATCGATCTGCAGGCCGGCGGCAGCCTCATCCTGCCTGCCCAGGCGTTCAACACCGGCACGGCCGATCTGCGTCTGGTGGCGCTGGGCGCTGCGTTCAGCACCAACGGCAACCTGGGTGGCCGCAACATCACCTTGAGCGCGCGCGACGGCCTGACCCTGCGCGATGACATCACCAGCACCGGCACGCTGCAGTTGAGCAGCAGTGCCGGCGCCATTACCCAGACGACCGGCGTGCTGGCTGTCGGCGGCGCTGCCACGGTCGATGCCGGCAGCAATGCGATCACCCTGGACCGCACCGCCAATGATTTCCGCAACGGCATCAGCCTGACCGGGACCGGCATTACGGTGGTCGACCAGACCGATCTGGTCGTTTCGGCGTTGAACAGCGGCAGCAATGGTGCCGTCTCGCTCACCGCAGGCGGCACATTGACGCTGCCGACGCAGGCGCTCGACACCGGCACCGCCGATCTCACCTTGCTCGCCAACGGCGGCGTGCTCTCCAGCAATGGCGGACTGGCGGGCCGCAACGTCACGCTGACCGGACGCGACGGCGTCAGCCTGGGCGCCAACCTCACCAGCACCGGCACGCTGGCAATCACCAGCAGCGGCGGTGCGATCACCCAGAGCGCCGGCGCCATCGATGCCACCGGTGCCGCCACCCTCATTGCCGATGGTGCGATCGCCCTGAACGCGGCTGGCAACGACTTCCGCAACGCGGTCAGCCTCAGCGGTACCGGCATCAGCGTGGTCGACCAGAACGATTTGACCGTCGGCGCACTTACGAGCGGCAACAACGGCGCGCTCTCGCTGCAGGCCGGCGGCACGCTGACGCTGCCCATCGGCGCCATCGACACCGGCACCGGCGATTTGACGCTGCGCAGCAGCAATCGCCTGACCACCAGCGCCGCGCTGTCCGGCAACAACATCAGCCTGACCGGCAGCAACGGCATCACCTTGGGCGCCGATGTCGCTGCTGACAGCACACTCGCACTGACCAGCAGCAACGCCAGCATCGTGCAGAGCGCCGGCGCGCTGGTTGCCGATGGCATCAGCACCATCAACGCCGGCACCGGTGCGATCACCCTGGGCAACGCCGGCAACGACTTCGGCCAGGCGCTGAACCTCACCGGCGGCACCACGCAGATCGTCGACAGCAACGCCTTGACCCTCGGCACGCTCGCCACCGGAGCGCTCACCGTCACCAGCACCGGCGCGCTAACCCTGGGCGGCGGCACGGTCAACGGCACGCTCAGCGCCAGCAGCAATGGCGGCGCCCTCACCCAGACCGCTGCGTTGAGCGTCACCGGCGCATCCACCCTCAACGCCGGCAGCGGCGCGATTGCGCTGACGCAACAGAACAACGACTTCCAGGGCGCCGTCAGCCTGAGCGGCAGCGGCATTGGCGTGGTCGACCAAAACGATCTGACCGTCTCGTCGCTCAACAGCGGCAGCAACGGCGCAATCTCGCTGACTGCAGGCGGTGCATTGGTCCTGCCGACGCAGGCGATCACGACCGGCAGCGCCGACCTCACCCTGATCGCCAACGGCGGTGCGCTCTCCACCACCGGCGCGCTGAGTGGTCGCAACATCGCATTGACCGGCCGCGATGGAGTCACCCTGGGCAGCGGCGTGAGCACCACCGGTACGCTTGCACTGACCAGCACGACCGGTGCCATCACCCAGAGCAGCGGTGCTCTCGACGTGGTTGGTGCGGCCATCATCAACGCCGGCACCGGCGCCATCACCCTGGGCAGCGCCGGCAACGATTTCCGTAGCGCGGTCAGCCTCGCCGGCACCGGCACCGGCATCAGCGTGGTCGACCAGAACAATCTGACTGTGTCGGCGCTCAGCAGCGGCAGCAACGGCGCAGTTTCGCTCACCGCCGGTGGCGCGCTGACGCTGCCGACGCTGGCAATTAACACCGGCAGCGCCGACCTGACCTTGAACGCCAATGGCGGTGTGCTTTCCACCACCGGCGCGCTCGCTGGTCGCAACATCGCACTGACCGGCCGCGATGGCGTCACGCTTGGCAGCGGCGTGACCACCACCGGCACGCTCGCACTGACCAGCACCGCTGGTGCAATCACCCAGGGCAGCGGCGTACTCGATGTGAGCGGCGCGGCCAGCATTGACGCCGGCAGCGGTGCGATTGCGCTGGGTACCGCCGGCAACGACTTTCGTGGCGCGGTGAGCCTGACCGGCAGCGGCATCAACGTCGTCGACCAGAGCGACCTGGTCGTGTCGGCATTGACCAGCGGCAACCATGCGGCCGTCTCGCTGACTGCAGGCGGTGCGTTGGTGCTGCCCGCGCAAGCCTTCAACACCGGCAGCGCCGATCTGACCCTGATCGCCAATGGCGGCGGCTTGAGCACCGCCGGCAATCTCGGCGGTGCCAACATCCTTTTGCGTGCACGCGATGGTCTGGTCCTGGGCCATGACGTCACCACCACCGGCGCGTTGACGCTGAGCACCGCCAACGCGGCCATCCTGCAGAGCGCAGGGGCGCTGACTGTCGGCGGCATCGCTAGCGTGGACGCCGGCAGCGGCGCCATCACCCTGGCCGGCGCAGGTAACGACTTCGGGGCTGCGGTAAACCTGCGCGGCGGGACCACGCAGATCCGCGACCGCAACGCGCTGACCCTGGGCACGCTGGCCACCGGCGCGCTCGATGCCGCCAGCACCGGCGCGCTCAACCTCGGTAGCGGCAGCGTTACCGGCGCACTGACCGGCACCAGCGGCAATGCGGCGATCACCCAGAGCGGTGCGTTGTCGGTGGGCGGTGTGTCCAGCGTGAATGCCGGCAGCGGCGGCATCGCGCTGACCGATGCCAACAACGATTTCGGCAACACGTTGTCGGTCACCGGCAGCAGCGTCACCATCGTCGACCGCACCGCACTGACCTTGGGCAGCGTGGCAGTCGGTACGTTGACCGCCTCCAGCGGCGGTGCATTGAATCTCGGTGCCGGCAGCATCGGCAGCAACCTGAGCGCGACCACCAACAACGGCGCCATCACCCAGAGCGGCGCGCTGAGCGTCGGTGGCACCGCTGCGCTCAACGCCGGTAGCGGCGCCATCAGCTTGGACAACGCCGGCAATGCGTTCCAGGGCGCGCTCAGCCTGAGCGGCGGCACCACCCGGATCGGCAGTGGCGCAGCGTTGACCTTGGGCGCGCTGTCGACCGGTGCACTGATCGTCAGCAACAACGGCGCGCTCACCCTTGGCAGCGGGCGCGTGGCCAGTCTCGATGCCAGCAGCAACGGCAATGCGATCGGCCAGAACGGTGCGCTCGTGGTCGACGGCTTGACGCGCTTGGATGCCGGCAGCGCCAGCATCGATCTGCGCGACACTGGCAACGACTTCGGCGGCAGCGTCACGCTGACCGGGGGCGACACCCGTCTCAACGATCGCAACGCGCTGACCCTGGGGGTGCTGTCCACCGGCAACCTCACCGCCAGCAGCGTCGGTGCGTTGAATCTGGGCAGCGGCGGCGTCGCTGGTGTCTTGCGTGCAAGTAGCAACAACGGCGCGATCAGCCAGAGCGGCGCATTGAACGTGACCGGCGCCAGCACGCTCGACGCTGGTACCGGCAGCATCGCCCTGACCGATGCCAACAACACGCTGCAAGGCCCGGTCGATCTACTCGGTGCGGCCACGCAACTGCGCAGCAACACGGCGCTGACGCTGGGCACCATCGATACCGGCGCGTTGGATGTACGCAGCAATGGCGCCTTGAATCTCGGTAGCGGACGTGCCGCCAGTCTTGTCGCCACCAGCAATGGCAATGCGATCACCCAGAGCGGGGCGCTGACCATCGCTGGCAACAGCCTGCTCGATGCAGGCGCAACCACGATCACCCTGACCAACGCAGGCAACGATTTCGGCGGCGCCGTGTCGCTGATCGGCGGCGCAACGCAGCTGGCCGATGCCACCGCACTGCGCATGGGGACGCTCAACACCGCTGCGTTGACGCTTGCCAGTGGCGGCGCACTGACCTTGGGCGCCGGAACCGTCGATGGCGCACTGGTCGCCAACGCCAATGGTGCGATCGATCAGACCGGCGCACTCAGCGTGACCGGAACCAGTGCCTTCGACGCAGGCAACAATGCGATCGCCTTGACCGATGCCGGCAACGATTTCGGCGGTGCCGTCTCGCTCAGCGGCGGCGCCACCCAGATCGCCGCTCGCAACGCGCTGACATTGGGCACGCTGCGCACGGGTGGATTGAGCGCGACCAGCAGCGGTGGCTTGAACCTGGGCAGCGGCACGATCGCTGGTGCCTTGACCGCGCAAAGCAACAACGGCGCGCTGACGCAGGCGGGCGCCTTGTCCGTCGCAGGCGTCACCACCCTCGCTGCAGGCAGCGGCAGCATCACACTGAACGACACCGCCAATGCGTTTGCAGGTGCAGTGAACCTCAGCGGCGGGGACGTGCAGATCGCCGCCAACGCACTGACCCTCGGCGTGCTGTCCACCGATGCGCTTACCGCCACCAGCGTTGGCGCCTTGAATCTTGGCAGCGGCAACGTGCGCGGCGCACTGACCGGCACCAGCGGCAACGCGGCGGTCACCCAGACCGGTGCGTTGTCTGTCGGCGGCATTTCCAGTTTGAATGCCGGCAGCGGCAACATTGCGCTCACCGATACCAACAATGATTTCGTCGGTGCGCTTGCACTCACCGGCAACGCCATTGCAGTGCAGGATCGCAACGATCTGAGCATCGCAGCGCTGCAGAGTGGTCCCAATGCGGCAGTCTCGCTGGTCGCCGGTGGCGGCTTGAACCTGCCGGTCAGCCAGATCGACACCGGCAACGCTGCACTCACATTGACGGCAAACGGTGGCAGCTTGCGCACCAACGGCCCCCTGCGCGGTGGCGATGTGCGCCTGACCGGCGCCAACGGCATCGAGCTGACCAACGCGCTCAGCGCAACCAACACGCTCACGTTGAACAGCACCAATGCCGCGATCACGCAACGCGGCGGCACGCTGCAGGTGGCAGGCAACACCCTGGTCGATGCCGGCACCGGTGCGATCACATTGGATGCCGCCGGCAACGACTTCCAGGGCGTGCTTGCGCTCAGTGGCGGCAGCAGCAGTGTGCGCGATGCCAATGCGTTGACCTTGGGTGCGCTGAACACCGGTAACTTGCAGGTGACCAGCAGCGGCGCCTTGAACCTGGGCGTTGGCTTGGTCAACGGCGATCTGGTCGCGGCCAGCAACGGCGGCACGGTTGCCCAGAGCGGCGCGCTGACCATCACCGGCAGTACCCGCATCGACAGCGGTGGCGCCGATATCGCATTGACCGACGCCGGCAACGATTTCCAGGCAGCATTGAGCCTTGCCGGTGGCACCAGCAGCGTGCGCGATCGCAATGCGCTCGCCTTGGGCGATGTGGATGTCGGTGCGCTGGATGTCGCCAGCGGCGCCGGACTGGATCTGGGCCAGGGCCGCATTGGCGGCGCGCTGGTCGCACGCAGCGGCACTGCGGCAACGGTGGGCGGCGCTGGTGCAAGCACCGCGCAAGCGCCCGCCGTGCCGCAAACCACCATTGCAGACATCACCCAACAGGGCGCATTGACCGTCGTCGGCAGCAGCGTGCTCGACGCCGGTAGCGGCGCGATCGTCCTGACCGATGCCGGCAACGATTTCCAGGGTAGCGTGCAGGCACGTGGCGGCAGCATCGCCATCGCCGATCGCAACGACCTGGCCGTCGCCGCGCAAGCCACCGACGCACTGCGTCTGCAGGCCGGCGGCCAGCTCGCCACCAGCGGCACCCTCAGCGCTGCCAACATCGCGCTGAGCGGCGGCACCGGCGTGGTACTTGGCCACGACGTCGGCGGCGGCAACGTGTCGCTGAGCAGCGGTGGGGCGATCACCCAGACCGCCGGCAGCCTGAGCGCAGCTCGCCTCAGCGGCAACGCCACAGGGAGCGCCACGCTTACCGGCAGCAACAACGCCATCGACGCACTCGGCGACTTCAGCGCGCAAGGCCTGGACCTGGTCAGCAACCGCAGCCTGCTGGTCAGTGGCCGGGTCGATGGCGGCGCCTCGCTGCGTCTGCGCAGTGGCGGTGAGCTGCTGCTGGACGGCCAGCTCAGCGGTGCCAGCAGCTGGTTGCAGGCGGTGGCCGGTATTCGCCAGCGTGCCGGCAGCTGGATCGCCGCCGACCTGCTCAGCGGCAGCGCCGGCGGCGCGGTGGTGCTGGGCGATGCCTCCAGCTTCATCGACAACCGTATCGGGCGGCTGGGCAACTTCACCGCCAGCAGTGGCTTCAGCCTCACCAACGGCGGCGATCTGCTGTTGGTGCTGGCCAACGGCAGCCGCTACAGCGTGGACGCCGGCAACAGCGCGCTGTACCTGTCGGTGCGCGGCGATCTGTTGCAGGACGGCCGCGCGCTGCTGCGCAATGGCACCGGTACCTTTGCCGCCACCGGCCAGATCGGCACCCAGCAAAACCCGCTTTACGTGATCGGCACCGGTACCCAGACCGTGGCTGCGGTCGGTGCGCCACCGGCGTATTTCAACGCCACCACCGCCGATGGCGGCCTGCTCGATCTGGGCGGTGGCTCCGGCTTCAACGTGCCCACCTCCGCGTTCGCCAGCCGCGCACAAAGCTCGGCCAGCCGCACCGTGGCCTTTGTCGATCTGTCCGCCAGCGGCACCCCGTACCGCGCCTTCGGCCTGGTCCGCCCCGGCCTGCGCCTGCCCGACGACCAGCAACCAGCCTGCGATGTCGGCGACCCGGACGCCGGCTGCAGCGCCGAGTGATGTTCCCGACGCCGCCTTCGCGCGGCGGCCTCCCCGATGGAGTCCGTGCCATGCAAGACGACAGTTCCCTGCAGACCCTGCTGGCACCGGTCAGCGACGACGCCCCGGCCGGCCCGGACCTGGAATACGACCCGGAGTTCCTGCGCCTGGAGCGCGAGTCGGCCATCCGCGCCGAGCGCGCGCTGGGCGACAGCGTCATCGCCGCCGAAGAGCCGGACTGGGACAAGGTGCAGACGCTGGCGCTGGAACTGAGCCGGCGCAGCCGCGACCTGCGCGTGGCCGGCAAGCTCGGCGCTGCCTGGTTGCGCCTGCGCGGCCTGCCGGGCTGGGCCGACACCCTGGCGCTGATCCACGGCCTGCTCGAGCAGCATTGGGACAGCGTGCACCCGCAGCTGGATGCCGACGACGACAACGACCCCACCGCGCGTATCAACGCGCTGGTCGGCCTCAGCGACCCGATGGGCCTGCTCGGCGCGCTGCGCAGCACGCCCTTCGTGCAATCGCCGCGGCTGGGCCGCTTCAGCCTGCGCGACCTGCGCGTGGCCAACGGCAGCATCAAACTGGCCGAGGGCCAGAGCGGCCCCAGCCTGGCCGAGATCGAAGCCTGCTGCCTGGATTGCACCCCCGAGACGCTGGCCGCCTCCGCTCAGGCCATCAGCGAGGCATTGGTGCAGGCACGCGCAATCGATGCGCTGCTCACCGAACGCGTCGGCACGGCCGCCCCGGACCTGCGCCCGCTGCTGACCGACCTGCGCGATCTGGAGCGCTTCGTGCTGCCGCACTGGCAGGCCCGCCAGGGCACAACGGCGGTGGAAGAGGGCGAATCACCAACGATTGGCGAAGACCCCACCAGCGCTGCAGTCACAGCCCCCCGTCGCAACGGCGACATCGCCGGCCCGGACGATGTGCTGAAGCGGCTGGAAGAGATCTGCGTCTACTACGCGCGCAACGAGCCTTCCAGCCCGGTCCCGATGTTGCTGCGTCGTGCCCAGCGCCTGGTCGGCTGCGACTTCCTGGCGCTGATGAAGGAGCTGGCGCCAGGCGGCATCGACGAACTGCAACGCGTCACCGGCCCGCTGGAAGAAAGCTGAGCATTGCGCTCAGCCTTCTCAGATGCCGCAGACCGACAGCATGGCGATACCCGTCGCCGCCGGCCGGGACTCGCAGCTCTCGGCCAATGGCGGGGTCGTGCGTGTCGATCGCAATCGCTGCCGCAACAGGCCGCGCACGTCACTGATCGTGTGCGCGAAGCCGACGTGCTGCGGCATACCGAAACCGGCGGGTCATCGCACCCCGCAACGCCACACAAGCCTCACGCCACCGGCACCAGCGGCCAAAGAGCCGCTGTGCTTACGCTCTACGATTCCCGATTCCCGATTCCCGATTCCCGATTCCCGAATCACCAGCTATACAACTTCCAATACACCTTGTTGACCTTGTCCTTCTCCGCATCGGTATGCCCGTCATGATCGCGGTCGTACAGGAAGTAGGGCGCCCCGCGTGCGGGCGTCACGCGCACCATTTCCAGCTGGCCGTTGACCCGGTACTCGTCGACCTTGTCGCCGTTGCCCATGGTCTTGCTGGTGACATCCGCGCCGGCCGGCACATCCCCAACCGCACCGCTGGTGGCACAGCCGCCGAGCAGCAGTAACGGCAGCAGCAAAAGACTCGCTCTCATCATCGTCGTCATCCGTTCTAGGTCGTGGGCCAGTATGCGCTGGCCGGCGTGGGGTGAGCGTGCAGCGGTAGAATTGGCCGATGAGCAAATTAGTCCTGATCGACGGGTCCAGTTACCTGTATCGCGCGTTCCACGCGCTTCCGCCGCTGACCAACGCCCAGGGCGAGCCCACCGGCGCCTTGTTCGGCGTGGTCAACATGCTGCGCGCCACCTTGAAGGAACGCCCGGCCTATGTCGCGTTCGTGGTGGATGCGCCGGGCAAGACCTTTCGTGATGACTTGTATGCCGACTACAAGGCCAATCGCCCGTCGATGCCCGACGACCTGCGCGCACAGGTGCAGCCGATGTGCGACATCGTGCATGCGCTGGGCATCGACATCCTGCGCATCGACGGCGTGGAAGCCGACGATGTCATCGGCACGTTGGCCCTGCAGGCCGCCGCCGACGGCCTGAGCGTCACCATCTCCACCGGCGACAAGGACTTCGCCCAGCTGGTGCGTCCGGGCATCGAACTGGTCAACACCATGAGCGGCAGCCGCATGGATTCGGACGAGGCGGTGATCGCCAAGTTCGGCGTGCGCCCCGACCAGATCGTCGACCTGCTGGCGCTGATGGGCGACACCGTCGACAACGTGCCCGGCGTGGACAAGTGCGGCCCCAAGACCGCCGCCAAGTGGCTGGCCGAATACGACTCGCTCGATGGCGTGATCGCCAACGCCGACAAGATCAAGGGCAAGATCGGCGAGAACCTGCGCGCCGCATTGCCACGGCTGCCGCTCAACCGCGAACTGGTCACCATCAAGACCGACGTGACCCTGGCCAGCGGCCCGCGCGCGCTGGACCTGCGCGAGCCCAACGCCGAAACGCTGGCGGTGCTATACGCCCGCTACGGCTTCACCCAGGCGCTGCGCGAACTCGGCGGCGCCGCTACCCAGGCCGGCCTGCTGACCGAGCCGATGGCGCTCGGCGCCGCCGCAGCCAGTGCCCGCACCGAACCCGGCCGCGCGCGCGGCACCGGCTTCGTGTCCGGCCCGGTCAGCGCCCCGGTGGAGGTGGACCCTGCGCTGTCGGCACCCGGCCAGTACGAGACCATCCTCACCCAGGAGCAGCTCGACAGCTGGATCGCCCGCCTGCGCGCCGCCGGCCAGTTCGCCTTCGATACCGAAACCGACAGCCTGGACCCGCTGCAGGCCGATCTGATCGGCCTGAGCGTGGCCGCCGAGCCCGGCCGGGCGGCGTATCTGCCGTTCGGCCACAACTTCCCCGGCGCCCCGGCCCAGCTCGACCGCAGCCAGGCGCTGGCGCAGCTGGCGCCGCTGCTCACCGACCCCGCCGTGCGCAAGCTCGGCCAGCATGGCAAGTACGACCTGCACGTGATGCGCCGCCACGGCATCGCCCTGGCCGGCTATCACGACGACACCTTGCTGGAGAGCTTCGTGCTCAATTCCGGCAGCGCCCGCCACGACATGGACAGCCTGGCCAAGCGCTACCTGGGCTACGACACGGTCAAGTACGAGGACGTCTGCGGCAAGGGCGCCAAGCAGATCCCGTTCGCCCAGATCAGCCTGGAAGACGCCACCCGCTACGCTGCCGAAGATGCCGACATCACCCTGCGCCTGCACCAGGTGCTCGGCCCCAGGCTGGCCGCCGAGCCTGGCCTGGAGCGCGTCTACCGCGAGATCGAGATGCCGCTGGTGGAAGTGCTCGCCCGCATCGAAGCCAACGGCGTGTGCGTGGACGCGGCCGAACTGCGCCGCCAGAGCGCGGACCTGTCCAAGCGCATGCTCGCCGCCCAGCAGAAAGCCACCGAGCTGGCCGGGCGCACCTTCAACCTGGATTCGCCCAAGCAGCTGCAGGCGCTGCTGTTCGACGAACTCAAGCTGCCTGCCGTGGTCAAGACGCCCAAGGGCCAGCCCTCGACCAACGAAGAGGCGCTGGAAGCCATCGCCGACCAGCACGAGCTGCCACGGGTGATCCTGGAATACCGCGGCCTGACAAAGCTGCGCAGCACCTATACCGACAAGCTGCCGGAGATGATCCACCCGCAGTCCGGGCGCGTGCACACCAGCTACCACCAGGCTGGCGCCGCTACCGGGCGGCTGTCCTCGTCCGATCCCAATCTGCAGAACATCCCGATCCGCACCGAAGACGGCCGCCGCATCCGCCGCGCCTTCGTCGCCCCGGCCGGGCGCAAGCTGATCGCCTGCGACTACTCGCAGATCGAGCTGCGCATCATGGCGCACCTGTCCGGCGACCCCGGCCTGGTCGGCGCGTTCGAGTCCGGCGCCGATGTGCATCGCGCCACTGCAGCCGAAGTCTTCGGCCGCACCATCGACACCGTCAGCAATGACGAGCGCCGCGCCGCCAAGGCGATCAACTTCGGCCTGATGTACGGCATGAGCGCCTTCGGTCTGGCCCGCCAGCTCGGCATCGGGCGTGGCGAGGCACAGGACTACATCGCGCTGTACTTCAGCCGCTACCCGGGCGTACGCGACTTCATGGAAACCACCCGCCAGCAGGCGCGCGACAAGGGCTACGTGGAGACGGTGTTCGGCCGCAGGCTATATCTGGACTTCATCAACGCCGGCAGCCAGGGCCAGCGCGCAGGCGCCGAGCGCGCCGCCATCAATGCACCGATGCAGGGCACCGCCGCCGACATCATCAAGCGCGCCATGGTCAGCGTGGACGGCTGGATCGCCGATCACGCCGAGCGTGCGTTGATGATCCTGCAGGTGCACGACGAACTGGTGTTCGAGGCCGATGCCGATTTCGTCGACACGCTATTGAGCGAGGTCACCACGCGCATGTCGGCCGCCGCGCAATTGCGCGTGCCGCTCGTGGTCGATTCCGGCGTTGGCGATAATTGGGATGAGGCGCACTGACCAAGCAAATAACGCTGATATGCTGAATGCGCAGACCAGACATAATACGAATTCAGCCTGCGCCGATGGAATGAATAACCGCTAAATTCTACATATTTTTAACAGTTATCTTCACGATCCATCAATGTAGAAAATGTTGTTATATCCCTCGACGGGCGCAACGCCTGTCGGCAGATCTCTCCCATCCCCTGGAGCAGATCTCGGAGCGGAAACTACTCCCCAAGTTTCCGTTCCCTGGCCCCGCCGACCTCCCCCTGGTCTGCGGGGCTTTTTATTTTCAGGCCTCAAATCTTTGCGGCGCAACATAACCTGTTCATTGCGCTACGCGAATGCATCGGTTGCGTCAGCAATCACAAATTTAAATAGGCGTAATTAACTCGATCAATCAACACAGCGTTTCATTCAACGCTGTGCGTTTAATCGGCGCGTTCAGCCTAGCCAATCGCGGGGCACCAAATAGTCCATCAGCCGCGCCTCGGCGCTGCCCGGTTCCGGCGCGAATCCGTATTCCCAGCGCACCCGCGGCGGCAAGCTCATCAGGATGCTCTCGGCGCGCCCGCCGCTCTGCAGCCCGAACAGGGTGCCGCGGTCGTAGACCAGGTTGAATTCCACATAGCGACCGCGACGGTAGAGCTGGAACTCGCGCTCACGCTCGCCGTAAGGCGTGTCCTTGCGGCGCTCGACGATCGGCAGGTAGGCATCCAGAAAGCCGTCGCCAACCGCGCGCTGATAGGCGAAGTCGCGTTCGAAGTCCTTATCCAGGTCGTCGAAGAACAGCCCACCCACGCCACGGGTCTCGTTGCGATGGCGCAGGAAGAAGTACTCGTCGCACCAGCGCTTGTGCGCGGCATAGCGCTCCTCGCCAAACGGCGCGCACAACGCCTGCGCGGTGCGGTGCCAGTGCAACACGTCTTCGTCGACGGGGTAGAACGGGGTCAGATCGAAGCCGCCACCGAACCAGGCCGCCACCACTTCGCCATCGCGCTCGGCGCGGAAATAGCGCACGTTGGCGTGGGTGGTGGGGATGTGCGGATTGTGCGGATGGAACACTAACGAGACGCCGCAGGCGCGCCAGGTCGCCCCCGCCAGCTCGGGCCGGTGCGCACTGGCCGAAGGCGGCAGACGCGAGCCCGACACATCCGAAAACCCGATGCCGGCCTGCTCGAACACCGCACCATCGCGCAGGATGCGGGTACGTCCACCACCACCCTCAGCGCGCTGCCACAGGTCTTCGGCAAAGCGCGCGCTGCCATCGATGGCTTCCACGGCAGCGCAGATACGGTCCTGCAAGCCGGTCAAATAATCGCGTACACGGTCGAATTCGTTCATGCCCCGATTCTAAGCGGTGCATCCTGGTTCGTGCATTGGGGCGAACGTGTCCGTTTGTCGCAGGGCGAGGCAATGCTTCGCATGGGCAGCGAGCGGACGGGCACCGGGGGCCTCGATTGACCTAGGCTTTTGGCTGCATCCAGGCAACGGCAAGACTCGACATCTGTGTCGCGGTGAGCTGATTGAACGATGTGGATGCGTCAGGTGCAGAGCCGCCGATCTGCGGCTGGGTTGCAGGGCCCTTGCCCGCCTACCATCGCGGGACACGCCGCAAGTACGTCCTTGTAGGCTCTTACGCGGCATCCATGCCGCGTAAGGTCCCGCGACGGTAGGCGGGCAAGGGCCAGTGGGGAGTGTTGGTGCGCATAGTGAAAGCAACTTATGACGCGCGTTGTTTGGATAGCGGCGCGTCAGATCAGCTTCGCAACGCAAGGTGATCAACAGGCAGGCCTTCAACAAAGCAACCTACAAACTTTCTGGTGCGGTGCCCTTACCGATTGCGGGACCGTGTGCTGGCATGGATGCCGCCACCGAGCCTACAAGGACGTACTTGCGGCGTGTCCCGCGAGCGGTGAGGGCATCGCGCCCTCGACGCGACTGGCACGCCGTCGAAGCTGTCCACGCAGCAGATCAGCGAACGATCACTCCAAGCGCGACGCAGTGAATTCGGCGCGCACGGCCGGTGTGCATAGCCGCCACGCCAGCGCTGCGTGGAGGCAGCCGATTGCAAATACGCCTATGCCGGTCAGCAATAAAGCAGCCTGGCGCGTCGCCTGCAGGCGGGCTCGCAGTTCCGGCCACTCCGGGCTGTGCAGCACATCGGCGGGCAGCATGGCCTGCACGCCCTCGAACAACGGCCCGATCAACGCCAAACCGCCGAAATTGAGTAGTCCTGTCACCAGCAACACCGCCACGAACCCGACCCGCGCCCACTCGCGTCGCTGCAGCAACGCCCAGCTGAGCCACGCAAACGCGGCCGATAGCACCGCACCTGCAATCGACAACGACAGCGCATGATCGATCAACCATTGCCACGACGCCGGCAACGTCATGCCTTCGGGCAACCCCAACGACGTCGCGTCCGGCATGATCGCGATCAGCATGATCTGCAGCAGATTGCCCATCGCGCTGACCAGCCCGAACAGCAACGACACCCACGCCAGCGGCGTGACGAAACCGCCATGCGGTCGCGATGACGGTGGCAGCGGTGCGTTCATTGCAGCGAGGCGATATGCGCGGCCACCGCAGCCTGACCTTCAGGATCCAGCGACGGCTGCAATTGCGCGTACCAACCCGGCAGCGCATCGGCCGGCAGACACTCGCGCAACAACGGCGTGCTGCGCTCCAGGAAGGCCTGCAGAAACGGCAGCCCGCGTACGTACAGGAAATGACTGTCGGTGATCGACATTCCCGCATACGCTTCGCGCAACCACTCCAGATGCGGCAATGCGTGCGCACCGTGGCCGGCGCGGGTGAGCGCGGTGAGAAAGCTGGTGCGTGCGGTGGCTGGCGAGGTCGAGCGCTCCTGCGCGTTCAAATCGTCGAAGGTCAGCAGCCACTGCTCGCCACGATCGATCTCGTTGCACATCACCGCGGTGGTCGCCAATTGCAGCGCGTTGTGCGCGGTGGGCTCCAATTCGTACAGTGCCAGCCAGTGCGGATATGCCTCGCGATAGCGGTCCAGCGCGCTCAATGCCAACGCACATAACCGCTGCGCATCGGCACCCAGGTGCAACTGCGCTTGTGCGGCGTTGTAGGCACCCACCTGATCGCCGCGCTGGAACAAGCTCAGCGCAGGCAACAATGCGGGGTCGATCTCGGCTTCCGTTTCGGTGTCATCGGCGACGGCGGCCGGCGCTGCTGTCGGTTCGGCTCGCGGCGTCTTCGCCGCCGGGGTCTTGCGTCCAAACAATCGGTCCCACAGGCCCATCGCGATTACCTTCTGCGCACCGGTCGGTAAATGGAGCCGCTGCGGTGCCGGCGGCGCTCCGGTCGGGCGGCAGACCGATGCAGAGGGGAGCGCGATGCGCCAGCGATCTGCCGATCCTGCGTCAAGCTTAGAGCCAGTTGCGTAGGTGGAGGTGAGTGCCAGGCAAGTGCTTGTGTGGCGCTCTACGTTGTGCGGCACCACATGTGCAGCGCGGGCGACTTGCTGCCTGCCGCAAGATCCCGATGCAGCCAACCCATGGCATGCCATCGGCCGGGCGACGCATCACGCATCGCCCGGCAGTAGCGGCGTGCCTTATGGCTTTACTTGCTCGTTGAACAATTTGAGGATGCGCTTGTATTCGTCCAGCCACGAATCGGCACGCGTAAAACCGTGGCGTTCCAGCGGATAGGGCGCCACCTGCCAGTTGTCCTTGTGCAGCTCCATCAGTTTCTGGGTCATGTCGACCGAGTCCTTGAAGAACACGTTGTCGTCGATCATGCCGTGCGCGATCAGCAGATGGTCGCGCAGCCCGTCTGCGTAATTGATCGGCGAAGACGTTTTGTACGCTTCGGGATCGAGCTCGGGCGTATTGAGGATGTTGGAGGTGTACTCGTGGTTGTACTGCATCCAGTCGCCCACCGGACGCAGCGCCGCGCCGGCCTTGAACGTGCCGGGGCTGCGGAACAGCGCCATATAGGTCATGAAGCCGCCGTACGAACCGCCATAAATTCCGGCGCGCGCGCGGTCGCCCTGCTTCTGCGTCACCAGCCAGTCCAGACCGTCCAGATAGTCTTCCAGCTCCGGATGGCCCATGTTGCGATAAATCGCAGTGCGCCAGTCGCGGCCGTAGCCCTCCGAGGCGCGGTAGTCCAGATCCAGCACGATGTAGCCCTGCTGCACCAGCAGGTTGTGGAACATCTGCTCGCGGAAATACGGCGTGTAGCGCTGCGAGACGTTCTGCAGATAGCCGGCGCCGTGTACGAACATCACGATCGGATACTGCTTGCCGGGCTCGGGGTGCTGCGGGCCGTAATACTTGCCCCAGACCGTACCGGCGCCATGCCTGGACGGTACCTGCACGTACTGCGGTGCGATCCACGGCTGCGCCTTGAAGGCCGGCGTGCGCGTGTCGGTCAACACCGTGGCCTGGCCGCCGCTTGCCGGTACCACCGCCAACTGCGGCGGCAGATAGCTGTCGGAATAACGCACCAATAATTGCTGTCCGTTCGGCGACAGGCTGAAGCCTTCCACACCGTTCAACGCGGTGACTTCGGTGAGCTGATCGCTGCGCAGATCGAGCTTGCACACCTCGTAATCGCCCGGCCATTTCTGGTTGCACAGGAAGAACATGCCGCTGCCATCGGCGCTGGGCACCGGCATCGACACTTCCCACTTGCCGCGCGTGCGCTGGCGCGGTTTGCCGTCGCCTTCCACCGTGTATAGCTGCGAATAGCCGGATTCTTCGGACAGCAGCCACAACGTGCGGTTGTCGGGTAGCCAGCCGAAATCGTTGAAATCCCAGTTGATCCAGGCGCTGTCGCTGAGGCGATGCCGCGGCTGCAGCTTGGCGTTGGCCAGATCCACGCCGGCGATCCAGCGGTCCTTGTTGTCCACCGCGCGAATCTCCACCGCCACATTGCGGCCGTCATCGCTCCAATGCACGGCCGGCCCGCTGCCGTCGCCATCGCTTTCCACCCGCACGGCGCGGTTGCCCTTGAGCGCATCGCGCTTGGCGGTCTTGCGCAGTGCGGCCAGCGGGTCGACGGCAATGCCCGGCAATGGGTCGAACGACAGCGGCTTGGCAGTGCCTGCGGAAACATCGACCAACCACAGCGCATGCGGCACCGGTGCATTGCGACCGACGCGGGTGCGCACTTCCTGGAATTCTTCGTAACCGGATTCGGTCACGTACTTGGGCATCTTGCCGGCCTGGCCTTGTTCGGCACTCTTGGCCTGGGTGACTACCAGCAGATGGCAGCCGTCCGGCGACAACGCGCTGTCGACGATCTCCACCTCATCGCCCAGATACACCGGCGCGGTAGCACGCGTGGCATCGGCGCGGCGCCAGGCGTCTTCCTGCGTGCGCAGCGCCTCGCGCTGCTCGCGATCGCGCCGCAGCGTGGCCAGCGTGGCCAGCTGCTGCTCGCGCAACACATCGGCCTTGGGCGCGGCGTTGGGATCGCGCTCGGCCTTGACCACCGCAACCTGTGCGGTGCCGCCATCGGCGCGCCAGTGATACCAGTTGTTGCCCGCACGCCAGATCGCACCGCCATCGCTGGCGAATTGCGGACGCGATTCGACCTCGTTGCTGCGGGTCAGCTGCGTCAGCGCGCCGGAGCGCAGATCGCGCAGAAAGATGTCGCCATTGCGCGCAAACAGCATGCGCTGACGCGTTGCGTCGTAGCTTGGGTTATCCGCATCCAGACCGGCGCGGGCGTTGTCGGCCACGCGTTCTGCGGCTGCACCGCCGATGCCCTGGCGATAGGTGTCGCGCACCGGGCTGCCTTCGCGTTTGAGTAGGTATTGCACCTGCTTACCGTCCCACTGCCACCAGGCCTGATCCACCGATGGCCCGATCCAGTCCGGGTCGGCCATCACCTGTTCGATGGTGAGCGGTGCGGCGGACTGCGCATGGGCAGTAGCAGCCAGCAAGAGAAGGCACAGCGGCAACAATCTGGGCATCGGGAACGACTGGACGCAACGAAAGAGCGGCCAAGCCTAGCAGTTCGCTTCTGCACCGGGCTTGGGCCACAGGTCATGCGTGGAGCGTGGTGCATTGCCTGCGGCTGCGCAGTAATGCGACTAACGGACTCGACCATAGGCGCGCTGCGCGGTGCGCGCCGTGATGCAGCGCGTGCTCCAACACCCGGGATTTTTTGCAGCAGTCCACGCCTGCAACCGGATTGCAGGTGTGCCCGCGAACACGTGCCCAATCACCGACACCACAGCGGGGCCGGAAAATCCCCGACTTGCCAGCAGCCCAGGTGGCGGCCAAGCTAGCGCGCTTTTGCGACTGTCGGTTCACATGTCCAGCCTGCCTGCTTCTGTTGTTTCTCACCCCATGGCCGTTGGCGTGCCCGGCCGGCCGTTGGCGTGGCGGGCGGGGCAGTCGGTGGATCTGGCGACGTTTATCGCGCACGTGCACGGCCTGGCGCAGCAGCTGCCGGACGGCCGCCACGCGGTGAATCTATGCGAAGACCGCTACCGCTTCATGGTCGCGTTCTATGCCTGCGCACTGCGCGGCCAGGTGTCGCTGCTGCCGTCGTCGCGCGCACCGGCCGTGGTTGGCGAAGTGCAGGCGCGCCACGCCGATGCGTATTGCCTGGGCGATCTTGCCCTGGAGCTGGCGCCGCCGCGCTATTGGCAATTGCCGGCCGAGCTGCCGCAGGCCGAAGGCCCGATGCCGCACCTGGCAGACGATGCTTTGGTCGCCATCGGCTTCACGTCCGGCAGCACCGGCAGCCCGCAACCGAACCCCAAGACCTGGGGCAGTTTTCTGACCAGCACGCGTCAGGATCTGGTCGCGCTGGAGAGCCTGTGGGCGCACACCGACGCGGTGCCGCACGTGGTGGCCACAGTGCCGCCACAGCATATGTACGGCATGGAGTTGTCGGTGCTGTTGCCGATGGTGACCACGCTGGCCGTGCATGCCGGGCGGCCGTTTTTCCCCGACGACGTGGCGCATGCACTGGCGGAAATTCCCGAACCGCGCCTGTTGGTGACCACACCGGTGCACCTGCGTGCGCTGGTCGAATCCGGCGTGCAGTTGCCGCCGCTGGCCGGCATCGTCTCGGCCACCGCACCGTTGGCGCAGGAAATCGCCGCGGCCGCCGAAGCACGCTTTGGCGGCGAAGTGCGCGAGATGTTCGGTTCCACCGAAACCTGCGTCTTTGCCGTGCGCCGCACCGCACTGGAAGCGGCATGGACACCGCTGCCCGGCGTACGCCTGGAAACACAGGCCACCGGCACGCTGGTGCACGCACCGCATCTGGCAACGCCGGTGCTGCTGGCCGACATGATGGACGTGGCTGCAGACGGCCGCTTCCAGGTGCGTGGCCGTCAGGCCGATCTGCTGGAAATCGCCGGCAAGCGCGCCTCCCTGGCCGATCTCACCCGCCGCCTGCTGGCCATTGACGGTGTGATCGACGGCACCATCGTGCAGCTCACACCGGACCCCGGACAGGCCGTCGGCCGCATCGCCGCCCTGGTGGTCGCCCCGACCCTGGACGAAGCGCAGATCCTCGCCGCCCTGCGCATCAGCGTCGACCCGGTGTTCCTCCCACGCCGCCTGCGCAAACTCCCGGCATTGCCACGCAACGAAACCGGCAAGCTGCCGCGCGATGTGGTGCTGGCTTTGCTCAACGGCTGAGTGATACTTGCCGGACACCAAGGAGGAGTGGCCGCATGCGCAAGGGATCTGCCAACAGGAAATTCGTGATCGGTGCAGTGATCGCGATTGCGATTGCGATCGTGGTGACGTGTGTGGGGTGGCTGCGATGGCATCGCTCCGATCGATCAGTTGAGACAGCCCCCCTGCATGCACCCAGCGCCGTCATGCCGGGCAGACAGGCCAAGAAGCCTGCCGTAGCTTCGGCGCCGCTACCTCCCGCTGATACGCCGCTGCGGCAGGTCTTCGATGAGCTCAGTCGTCGCGCCGAGCAAGGTGATCCCGCTGCTGCGTGCCGACTGGCAATCGAACTGGAACGTTGTGACGGGATCCAGCAGCGACTGGCTGCCTACGACGAGCAGGTATGGCGTCTGGAGCGCGCTGAAAAGAAAACTGCTGTCAGCGTCGCTGATAAGGCGAATCGCGCAGCCTGGAGGAAGATGCTGGACGGCATGGCACTGGGCTTGATCAAAGCCGCAGATCGCTGCGAAGGCGTTCGGCAGGTCCCGGCAACCGAGCGGGTCGCCTGGTGGCGACAAGGTGCGCTTGCCGGAAATCCAGCGGCTTTGGCGCACTATGCGGTGGGCAACGCGTTCCGTCGACGCGAAATGCTGGAATTACTTCCGGAGCTGCAGCGTTATCGACGTGAGGCGGAATCCATGGCGCTGCAGGCAGCCGCGCATGGAGATCTGCAAACCTCGCTGGTCTTGGCGGCCGCCTATTCGCCGCGCCGCGATAACGGTGAACGCGTTTTCCTTGCGCAGGTGGTCCAGCCGGATCTGGCCCGATCATTGGCGCTGTATCGACGCGGCAGCCAGCAGCTGCCGGCAACTGCCGGTCCGCGATCGCGTGAGGTGATCGACGACAATATCGCCTGGTTGCAGCAACATGCGACATCCAACGATCTGGCAAGGGCCGACACGCTGGGCGAACAATGGTCGCGTGAATGGTCCGCAGCGCCTGTCGCTGCATCAACCCGGGTGACGGTGAACGACAACGGCGGCGTTGCCGATATCGATCCAGCGCAATGCGCCCACTAACTCACCCATGCACCCCATCGATCTCCACCGCCAGCTCATCGCGGCAGATCACCGCGTGCAGCAGCAGGCGCGGCACCGCGTCGCCGAAGCGGGTGTCCAGTGCTTGCGCGACCTTGGGCAGGTCGTCGTGTTCGCGGACGTAGACCTTCAACCGCGTGCCGGCGCCGAACTGGGCGGGCAGGGCGGGGGCGTGCTGGCGTGCGGCGCCGAGCAGGGCGTCGAAATTGGCGAAGGTCTCTTCCAGCTGCGCGAACAATTGACCGGTGTGCATCGAAGCATGCCCGACCACCGCGGCGGTGCCTGACAGCAGCAGCGGCATGTCGCTGCCGGCCGGCGGCAGCATGGCGCGCGCAAAGCTCGGCGGCTGCGGGCCGTACTGGCGCGGATAGTTGTAGGCGCTGACCTGGCGCGGATTTTCCAGCGGCGTGCCGGCGTCGCTGGCGGCCAGCCAGTAGATCTGGATGATGCGCTCGGCATCGCAACGGCCCACCGCAGTAGCGGCAGGCAGCTGTGCGGTATCGAAGGCGCCCAGGCCGCGTGCACGGCCGATGCAGAACTGCCGATAGCGTTCGCGGTCGCCGCTGCCCAGGGTGATCGCATCCAGATAATTCCAGATACGCAGCAAACGCGGCGTCTGGCTGCCGGTGACGAAGGCGGTGATCTCCGCATACGCCTTGGCGGCGGCTTCTTCGATGTCCACATCCTGCTCGTCGATCTCGATCACGCCGAACTGCAGGCGCCCATCGCTGGACCAGGCGATGTTGCCGTCGCGCCCGCTGCGCACCGGGGCATCGCTGCGCCACACTTCCAGCACGCTGGCCTGATACGGCTGCAGCGGCACGCGCAGGTAGCGCGGGTCGTCCAGACGCGGCGCCGCAGTGCCGAAGCCGAACACGGCCAGCACCTGCGGGTCGGCCAGCAGTGCAGACGGCGCGGTCTGATCCACATAGTCCACCTGCAGGCGGGGATGGCGCACGGCGTGCGTGGTCTGGGCCTGGAAAGCGGTCATTGCGTGTCTCGTCGTTGCGTATCGCGTTGCAAGGTGTCGCCGTCGAAGCCGAGCGTGGCCTGACGCCGGCGTTGCCGCCAGGAGTGCCAGGCGCGCGGCATCATCGACAAGGTGGTGATGGCGTAAATGGCGCGGAACGCGCGCAGACGCAGGCGCACCTTCGGGCTCTCGAACACGTCGCCGGCCAGCATCGCCACCACGGCCTCTTCGATCTGCCAGGTGTTCTGCGGCTGCGCGAACAAGGTACGCATGGTCGGCGAGGTGAAGCGGTAGATGAACCACTTGAACTCATCTACGCCGCGCTTGAGCTCGCGCTGCAAGGCGCGCTGCAGTTTCGCCTCGTGCTGCGGCGTGCGCAGCACCTGGTCTACCATCGCCGCACCGCGTTCGGCGCTGTGCATGGCCAGAAACACGCCCGAGGAAAACATCGGGTCGACGAAGGTGTAGGCATCGCCCAACATCAGCCAGCGCGGCCCGGCCATGCGCGAACATTCGTAGGCGTAATTGCCGGTGGCGTGCACCGGTGCCACGCGCTCGGCGCTGGCCATCCGCGCGGTGACTTCGGCATTGAGCGCCAGCGTGCGCATCAGAAAGCCTTCGCTGTCGCCCTTGCGGGTCTTCATGTATTCCGGATAGCAGACCGCGCCTACGCTCATGATGTCGTCCGGCAGCGGGATCAGCCACATCCAGCCGTGCGCATGCCGGTAGATGCTGATGTTGCCGGCATCTTCGCCCGGCCGCCGCGCCACGCCGCGGAAATGGCTGAACAGCGCGGCCGACTGATGCTTGGCGTTGGCGCGTTTGAGCTTGAAGCGATTACCCAGAAAGGTGTCGCGGCCGCTTGCATCGAGCAGATAGCGCGGGCGGAAATGCTGCTCGCCCTCCACGCCACGTGCCTGCAATACCGGCTGTTGGCCGTCGAAGCTGACCTGTTCGACCTTGACCTGCTCGCGCGCATCCACGCCAACCGCACGTGCGCGCTCGAACAACACCTGATCGAACTGCGCACGCGGCACCTGGAAGGCGAAATCGGCCTTGGCATCCAGCGCCCGCGAAAAACGAAACGTGTTGTAGCCGCCGGCGTCGTTGGGAAAGTCAGCGCCGCGCTTGAGCACGCCGATATCGCGGACTTGTTCGAGTACGCCCAGGCGTTCGAGAATCGGCATGTTCATCGGCAGCAGCGATTCGCCGATATGGAAGCGCGGGTGCTGCTCCTTCTCCAGCAGCGTGACCTGCCAGCCTTGCTGCGCGAGCACGATGGCGGCGGCGCAGCCCGCTGGCCCACCGCCGATGATCAACACATCCGGACACTCGGGTCCGGGGGCCGGCCCGGCTGCCGGCATGGCGGTCGGGGTGGGGCGAGCAGCGGTGGAAGTCATCCTGGAACGAACCTGCAGCGGGCGAGCGTCATGCAGTCATGATAGCCTGACCGGCGGCCCGGACAGGTGCACCCGGGTACCGAACCACCTTCAACCCACCACCAGCCAACCGGCAGCGCGACCGCCGGACGGGCGTGGTCGGTACTCGGAAGCGGCAGCGGCGACAACGTACACTGCGGTTTCCAAGGCATCGCCCACCGCAACCTCACGGTTGTTTGCGAGGTCTTGCTGGTTGTTCGAATTGATTGCCTTGACTTGATTGTTCCGAATTCTGTTGCCCGACCCTCACCTGTGGAAGCTTCTGGATGTCCCTGCAAACCGCTGCCGAACGTGAACTGGCCGAACTCCTGGTCGAAAGCCTGAACCTGGAAGACGTCCAGCCCGCCGACATCGATCCGGAGGCGCCGTTGTTCAACACCGGGCTGGGGCTGGATTCGATCGATGCACTGGAACTGGCGCTGGCGATCAGCAAGCGCTATGGCTTCCAGCTGCGCTCCGACAATGACGAGAACCGTCGCATCTTCGCGTCGCTGCGCGCATTGTCGGCGCATGTCGAAGTCAACAAGACCGTCTGATCTTCCAACCGCAGCGCCTGCCGACGCGCCCCCGTGGGTGCTGGGGCTGGGCGTGTTGCTGGCGGTGGCGTATTCGCCGCTGGCGCATTGGGCCAATGCCAGCCATCGCCCGGACCTGGCGGTCATCGCCGGGGCCTTGCTGGTGCTGATGGTGCTGATCGAACCGATGGTCGCTCGCCGGGCCTGGGCCTGGGCGTTGGCGGTGCTCACCCTGCTGGGCCTGAGCGCGTTGTGGCACTCGCCGTACGCGATGCTGTTGCTGGCCGCGCCACCAGTGGTGTTCACCGGCTGGATCGCCTGGTTTTTCGGCCGCAGCCTGCGCCGCGGGCGTACGCCGTTGATCAGCCGCATTGTCGAAGGCCTGTATCGCCAGGCCGGCATGCCGATCACCCCCGAGCAATACCGCTATACCCGGCGTCTCACCCTGGCCTGGGCGCTGTTGCTGTGCGCGCTGACCCTGGTCAACCTGGTGCTGGGCCTGTGCGCCGAACCCAGTGGCGTGCTGGCGCAACTGGGCTACGCCTCGCCGTTGCCGATCAGCGACGCGCGCGCCTCGTTGTTCGCCAATCTGCTGGCCTATGGCGTGGTGGGCGGGTTCTTTGTGGGCGAATACCTATTGCGCGGCCGCTGGTTTCCGCAGCGTCCCTATCGTAATCTGCCAGACTTCTTGCGCCAGATGGCGCGGCTCGGGC
The DNA here is from genome assembly GCF_001423495.1 of Xanthomonas sp. Leaf131. GTDB lineage: Bacteria > Pseudomonadota > Gammaproteobacteria > Xanthomonadales > Xanthomonadaceae > Xanthomonas. The sequence goes on from NZ_LMOG01000005.1 coordinate 252,099, forward strand.
CGGAATTCTGGCGCGATCTGCTGCGCTGAGTGCGTGGCCGGGGGCAGCGACGTACGTGCACATTTTCGGGGATAAGACAAAAATGCCGTTGGCAAGGATGCCGTCGCGCCTGGCGTGGGCCGTGTTCAACCTGTTGCAGCTGGCCTTCACGCTGACGTTTACCGCCGGCGGGATCGTGTATTGCCTGGCGCTGCTGGCGATCACGCGCGACCCCGAGCGGTTGCTGCGCATGGGCGGCTGGATGTGGTCGCCGGTGCTGTTTCGCGGCGCCGGTGCCAAGGTGATCGTGGAAGGCCGCGAGCGCGTGGACTGGTCCAAGAATTATCTGTTCGTCAGCAACCACCAGTCGGTCATCGATATCTGCGCGTTGTTCTACGCATTGCCGGTGCCGCTGCGGTTTCTGTTGAAGGAAGAAATGCTCAAGGTTCCGTTCGTGAACTGGTTCGCGCGTGGCACCGGCATGTTGTTTCTGGACCGCGACAGCCGGCGCGCCGGCGCGATGGTGCGGCGTCAGGCCGCCGCGCTGCTGCGCGAGGGCAAACAGTTGTGTCTGTTTCCCGAAGGCACGCGCAGTCGCAACGGCGCACTATTGCCATTCAAGGCCGGGCTACTGCAGGCCGCTATCGATGCTGGTGTGCAGGTGGTGCCGGTGGCGCTGGATGGCTGCGGCAAGGTACTACCGGTGGAGGGTGTGTTCAGGGTGCGCCCCGGCATCATCCGTGTGCGCATCGGCGCCCCGATCCCGGTGACAGGGCCGGATGCGCCGGACCGCCAACAATTGACCGAGCAGGCACACAACGCCGTGGCTGCCATGCTTCAACCCAGGATCTGAGTTACCCGCTATGGATTTCGTCGTACCGCATGATCATCCCTGCCTGCCCGGACACTTTCCGGGTCGCCCCGTGGTGCCTGGCGTGGTTGTGCTCGACCACGTGCTGCAGGCGGTGGAGGCGGCGCATGGGCCACGCGCCGCAGCGCGCCTGCCGCAGGTGAAGTTCGTGCAGCCGTTGCTGCCCGGGCAGACGGCATCGATCAGGCTGGACGGCGCTGGTCCGCGTTGGCGCTTTCGCGTGCAGCGCGACGACGCGTTGCTGGTCAGTGGCGAGCTGGTGGCGGAGGCGGCGCGATGAGCAGCCAGTGGAAGCAACGCCCGGAGGGCGGTGGACGTTTCGCGCTGTGGCTGATCCGCGGCATCGCCCAGCACGCCGGGCGTTCGGTAGGGCGCGCGCTGCTGTACCCGATCACGTTGTATTTCCTGCTGGTGCGTGCGCCCGAGCGCACTGCCTCGCGTGCCTATCTGGCGCGTGTGCTGGATCGCCCGGCCACGCTGCGCGATGTGGCGCGGCATATCCACACCTTCGCTTCGACGATTCTCGATCGCGTGTACATGCTGTGCGGGCAGATGCAGCGCTTCCGTGTCGATATCACCGGGCTGGATCAGCTGCACACGCAGATGGATCGTGGCCGCGGCGTGCTGATCTTCGGTTCGCACCTGGGCAGCTTCGATGCGCTGCGCGTGCTGGCCACCGAACGCCCGGACGTGCAGGTCAAAGTGGTGCTGGACAAGGCCCATAACCGCGCCATGACCGATCTGCTGGGTGCGCTCAATCCGCAGCTGGCCGCCAACATCATCGACGCCGGCATGGATGCGACCTCGATCGTGATGGCGATCAAGGACGCCACCGACGCCGGTGCGCTGGTGGCGCTGCTGATCGATCGCCCGCGCGAGGGCGACCCGGCGTTGCCGGCGATGTTCCTCGGCCGCAACGCGATGTTCCCGACCTCGCCGTGGCTGATCGCCGCGGCGCTCAAGGTGCCGGTGGTGCTGGCATTCGGCCTGTATCGCGGCGGCAATCATTACGAGCTGGCGTTCGAGACCTTCAGCGAAGGGTTGGATGTGCCGCGTCGCCAGCGTGCGCCGGTGCTGGCGGTGCTCATGCGCGATTACGCCGCCAGGCTCGAACATTACACACGCTACGCGCCGTACAACTGGTTCAACTTCTACGATTTCTGGAACACCCACCATGCCGATGTGCCGCACCCTGCCGTGGATGCTGATACTGCTGTTCAGCGCCGCACCGCTATGCGCCGCACCGCCTGAGACGCTGGACGTCGGCCAGGTGCTGCAGCGCCTGGCACGCCCCGCACCGGTCAGCACCGAGTTCGTCGAACTGCGTGGCTCGGCCCTGCTGAAGACACCGCTGCGCGTGCAGGGCCATTACCGCCGCCCGGATGCGCAGACCCTGGTGCGCGAGGTCAGCGCGCCGTATCGCGAAACCACCACGCTGAAAGGCGAGGAAGGCGTGCTGGAACGCGAAGGCAAAGCGCCGCGGCGTTTTTCGCTGAGCCGTGTGCCTGAACTGGCCGGTTTGAAGTCCGGCTTCGGCGCGTTGCTGGCCGGCGACCGCGCGCTGCTGGAGCAGCAGTACCGCGTCAGTGGGCAGGGCCAGCCGCAGGCCTGGCAACTGACGCTGCAGCCCAAGGATGCGGCCGTGGCCAAGCAGGTGCGCGAGTTGCGTCTGTACGGGCGCAATGATGAGTTGCGCTGCATCGAAAGCCTGCCGGCCAAGGGCGAGGTGCAACGCACGCTGCTCGCTGGCGCGGCGCGCGAGGCAGCCAACGTGACCGATGCAGCGGCGCTGAGTGCGCTGTGCCATGGGCCGGGCGCGTGATCCATCGGGTGTTGGTTTTGTCTGCGCAGGTGGAACCCGCTTTTGGCAACGGACAAACGCCCGTCCTTGGTAACGGACAGGCGCGAAGGCTGTATGCCCTCAGCAGCAGAAAGACGCCTCTGCGGGTGCATCGCGTGCGCGCGGCTGGTCGACATTCCGCGGTTGCAGTAGAGATTTCATATGGCGCTTGAATTGAATGCAAACCGCCGTATTGGTCTGGCGCTGCTGTGGCTGGCCTTGCTGGCGGTCGCCGGCTTCTGGTTGAGCGAGACGCTCAAAGTTACCGGCGATCTACGCAAATTCATGCCCGCTCCGCGCACGCCCGCGCAGAAACTGCTGATCGAAGAGCTCGGCGAAGGCCCCGGCTCGCGCCTGCTGCTGATGGCGCTGTCCAACAGCGACCCGGCCACGCTGGCCGCGCAGTCGCAGGCATTGCAGCAGGCCCTGGCCGCACAGCCGGCGCTGTTCGAGCTGGTCGGTAATGGCGGCAATGCGGGGTTGGATGCGATCCCCGAGCGCCTGCTGCCGTATCGCTATCTGCTCAGCGACAGCTTCGACACCACGCCGCTGGATGCGCACACCCTGCAAGCGGCATTGCAGGCGCGCGTGCAGGATCTTGGCTCGCCTGCGGCCGCGATGGTGGAGCCGTTGCTGCCGCGCGACCCCACGCTGGAAATACTGCATCTGGCCGAAACCTTGCAGCCGGCCGCGGCGCCGCAGACGCGTAACGAGGTGTGGTTCGACCGTGCCGGCAGCTCGGCCTTGTTGATCGTGCAGACGCGCGCAGCCGGTTTCGATCCCACCGGGCAGCAGTTGGCGTACGACGCGGTGCAAGCGGCCTTCGCCAAGGTCAGCAAGGGCACTGCCACGCAGCTCATCCTGACCGGCCCCGGCGCATTTGCCGTGGAAATCACCGCACGCACGCAAGGCGAGGCGCAGTGGATCGGCACGCTGGATACCGTGGGCTTGATCTTGCTGCTGCTGGTCGCGTATCGCAGCTGGAAGATTCCGGTGCTCGGCGTGCTGCCGTTGGCCAGTGCGGGCCTCGCCGGACTGGGTGCAGTAGCACTGCTGTTCGATGGCGTGCACGGCATCACCGTGGCATTCGGTTTCACCCTGATCGGCGTGGTGCAGGATTACCCGATTCACCTGTTCAGTCATCAGCGCCCGGGTCTGGATCCACGCGACAACGCGCGCCATTTGTGGCCGACGCTGGCCACCGGGGTGGTGTCCACCTGCATTGCCTATGTGACCTTCCTGTTCTCCGGTGTGGACGGCTTGCGGCAGCTGGCGGTGTTCACCATCGCCGGCCTGGCCACCGCTGCGATCACCACCCGTTGGCTATTGCCGTGGTTGATCGACCCGGCGCCGCGCGACTACGCCGATTCGCGCATCCTTGCCGCACTCTGGCGCGGTATCGCGCGCTTGCCGCGACCGCGCATCAGCCTGGCGGTGATCGCGCTGATCGGCATCGCGGTGATCGCGTTCGCACCCGGCCAGTTCTGGCAGAACGATCTGTCGAAATTGACCCCGGTGCCGCCCAAGGCCTTGGCGCAGGACACGCAGTTGCGGCAGGAACTGGGCGCGCCCGATGTGCGTTACGTGCTCGCACTGCCCGCACCGAACGATGAGGCGGCGCTGCAGGCCAGCGAGCAGTTGCGCCCGCGCCTGGATGCACTGGTGCGCGCCGGCGATTTGACCGGCTACGACATGGCCGCGCGCTACCTGCCCAGCGCCAGGACCCAACGCGCCCGTCAGGCCGCGTTGCCGGACCCTGCGCAGGCCCGCGCACTGACCGACAGCGCGGTGGCGGCCACGCCCTTCCGCAGCGATGCGTTTGCGCCATTCCTGCAGGATCTGGACGCCGCCAAAAACGCCGCGCCGCTGCTGCCCAAGGACCTGGCCGGCTCGCCGCTGGCAACGTCTGTGGGCGGGTTGTTGCTGGGTCGCGAAGAGCGCAGCACCGCCTTGGTGTCATTGACCGGCTTGCGCGATCCAGCGGTGTTGGCTGCCGCCGTGCAAGGCAGTGGCGCGCAGCTGCTGGATCTGAAGGATGCCTCCGAGTCCTTGGTCGCTGCCTACCGCGGGCGTGTGCTTGGCGCACTGCTGCTGGCCGCGCTGCTGTTGGCAGTGACCGTCGCAATCGCGTTGCGCAGCCCGCGCCGGATCGTGCGCGTATTGCTGCCGATGGCGCTGACCACGGTGCTGATCCTGGCGATCCTGCGTGGCATGGGCGTTGAGCTCAATCTGTTCCATCTGATCGCGCTGATCCTGGCGGCCGGTCTGGGCCTGGATTACGCGCTGTTCTTCGATCACGCCGGCGACGATCATGCCGATCAGTTGCGCACGTTGCACGCGCTGATCGTGTGCAGCCTGATGACGCTACTGGTGTTCGCGTTGTTGGCTGCGTCGAGCATTCCGGTGTTGCGTGCGATCGGTAGCACGGTGGCGCTGGGGGTGTTGTTCAATTTCATTCTGGCTTTGCTGGTGTCGCGCGAGCCGGCGCTGGAACGTACAAAAGACGGAGAGCCGCATGCAGGGACGTGAGGCGATTGCCGCACTGATTCCGCACCAGGGCAGCATGTGCCTGTGGGAAGAAGTGGTGGAGTGGGATGCGCAGCGCATCGTATTGCGCAGTGATGCGCATCGCAGCGAGGCGCATCCTCTACGCGCCAATGGCCGCCTGCGCGCGCTGCATCTCTGCGAGTACGGCGCGCAAGCCATGGCCGTGCATGGCGGCTTGCTCGGCCGCGCATCGGGCAAGCCGGTGCGTCCGGGCATGTTGGTGGCGTTGCGTGCAGTGGAATTGCACGTTGGCTATCTGGACGAGCTGCCCGATGTGATCGTCTGCGAAGCACAGGTCTTGATGCAGGGCGAGGACAGCCAGCAATACAGTTTTCGCTTGATGCATCAGGACCAGCTGCTCGCCGAAGGGCGCGCCACGGTGATGCTGGGCGCTGCGCAGGCCACCGAAGCCCTGTAGGAGCGCGCTTGCGCGCGATGAAGCGTTACCGCTAAAGCCTCATCGCGCGCAAGCGCGCTCCTACGGAATGTGGGCGATCAAAATGCTGGCGATCTATTCCTGCGCTTGCTGCCAGTGGTTAGGATGTGGCTCTTTCCGCCGTGGTTTCTGCGGCTTCCATCGGGACTTCCATGAGCACATCCATTCCACAGCGCCGCGCACTCGTTACCGGCGGCAGCGGCGATCTTGGCGGTGCGATCTGCCGCCAGTTGGCGGCGCAAGGCCGGCATGTGATCGTGCATGCCAACCGCAACATCGCGCGTGCCGATGAGGTCGTCGCGGCGATTGTGGCGGAGGGCGGCAGTGCCCAGGCGGTGGCGTTCGATGTGGCCGATGCGCAGGCCAGTGCTGCGGCGCTGGCAAGCCTGCTGGAGGTCGGCCCGATCCAGATCGTGGTCAACAATGCCGGCATCCACGACGATGCGCCGATGGCCGGCATGAGCGGCGAGCAATGGCATCGGGTCATCGATGTCTCGTTGCACGGGTTCTTCAACGTCACCCAGCCCTTGCTGCTGCCGATGGCGCGCACGCGTTGGGGGCGCATCGTCAGCGTGTCGTCGGTGGCGGCGGTGCTGGGCAATCGTGGGCAGACCAACTACGCCGCCGCCAAGGCCGCGCTGCACGGTGCCAGCAAATCGTTGTCGCGCGAGATGGCCAGCCGCGGTATCGCCGTCAACGTGGTCGCGCCAGGCGTTATCGAAAGCGAGATGGTCGGCGAAAGCTTTGCGCCGGAGGTGATCAAGCAATTGGTGCCGGCGGGGCGCGTTGGCAAGCCCGATGAAGTTGCCGCGCTGGTCGCATTTCTGTGTTCGGAGGCGGCCGGTTACATCAACGGCCAGGTCATCGGTATCAACGGTGGGATGGGCTGAGAGCGGCTGATCTGCGGGTTTGCTGCAGGGCCCTTGCCCGCCCACCRTCGCRGGACACGCTGCAAGTACGTCCTTGTAAGCTCTTACGCGGCATCCATGCCGCGTAAGGTCCCGCGACGNGCTGCAGGGCCCTTGCCCGCCCACCGTCGCGGGACACGCTGCAAGTACGTCCTTGTAAGCTCTTACGCGGCATCCATGCCGCGTAAGGTCCCGCGACGGTGAGCGGGCAAGGACCAGTCAAGATGGTCGGTGCGCATAGCTCTTCTCACGGCAACCAGCAACCTGTCTGGTGCGGTGTCCTCGCCGATTGCGGGACCGTGTGGCGGCATGGATGCCGCC
>NZ_LMOG01000005.1:259021-439887 GCF_001423495.1 Xanthomonas sp. Leaf131
CCTTGCCCGCCCACCATCGCAGGACACGCTGCAAGTACGTCCTTGTAAGCTCTTACGCGGCATCCATGCCGCGTAAGGTCCCGCGACGGTGAGCGGGCAAGGACCCGTCGAGATGGTCGGTGTGCATGGTTGCGAGCAGTGCAGGCCGGCTTGGTTGCGGGTCTGGTCGATCTTCATAACCAGCTCGCGCTCGTGTGCAGCACGCGAGCGCCAAGCAAACAAACAGCAAGCAAAAAAACGCGCCGTTGCCGGCGCGTTCGATCAAGCCAAGCTCACGCCGCGTCGGCGTACCAGGCGGCGGTGAGGATCGGTTCGCCGATGGCGTTGGCGGTCAAGGCATCCAGGCCATGGTCCGGCAGTTCGGCATGACGCTGGCGTGCCTGCTGCAGGATCTCGCGCGCCAACACTGCCATTTGCGCGACGTTGCTGTGGATGCGCGCGGCAAAGGCGTCGTCGTCGAGGGTATCGTTCAAGGCGCCATTGAGTTCGTTGAACCAGCCGATCAGGTATTGATCGAGCAGGCGCCCATCGTCGGTGGCCAGGCCTTGTGCAGTGTTGTGCTGGCCCCAGTCGTGCAGCACACGCTGCATCGCCAGATTCATGTCGCGCGCATAGAAAAAATCTGCCTTCATGCGCGAGAGCAGGCTGAGGTCGGCGATACGTCCGCTGCAGAACAGCGGCGCCAGTAGCGACCAGTAATAGGTGTAATCCCAGATCACCTTGACCGGCATCACCTGCGCATCGCCGAACAGGGCGTACTGGTCCTGATACAGGGTCAGGGTGTTTTCGTAGAACGAGAAATACAGCTGCTCATATAGCTCGACATACGGGCTGAGCGATCTGCCGGCACGGTCGCGGCCGATCAGTTCGCAGATGTAGGTGTTGGAAATCGCAATGAAGTCGCTGCCGGGCGAATAGAACGGGTCCAGGAACAATCCTGCCTCGCCGGTCAGCGCCCAACGCTGCGGCGAGAACACCTGCTTGCAGCCATAGGAGAAGTTGCGCAGGAACAGGAAGTCCTGCAGCCGGTAGTCGGCCTTGTCGAGCGTGGCGGCGACCTGCGGCTGATGCGTGCGCAGCCAGGTCATCGCCTTCTCGTGGGTGTTCATGGTCTCCAGCGGATGCATGGACGCATCGCAGACGATGCCCAGCGAATGCGCGCCGGAGGAGAGCGGAATCAGCCAGAACCAGTAGCCCGGCCCGCACATGTGGTTGGTCGAACGCCAACGGTCCGGCGGCGTGCAGCGCTGCAGCCAGCTGCTGTCCTGCGACCAGCCATTGGGGTCGATCAAACCTTCCACGCGCCACCACACCGCATTGGCGTCGTGCGCGTTGTCCTGCGCCAGGCCGAGCTTGCGCTTGAGCAGGCCGGCGCGGCCGCTGGCATCCACTACCCAGCGTGCGCTCAACGTGCCGGGCTCGCCGGCGCGCTCATAGCGCACGGCGTGGTCGGCCTCGTCGTCGGACAGGTCCACGCCCTTGACGTTGCAGCTGTCGACAAAGGTGATGCCCTGCGCGCGGGCGCGCTCGCCGAGGAAATTTTCGAAGCGGCCGCGATCGATCTGCCACGACGGCGTCGGCAGGATCTGGCTGACGCCCAGCTCGGTGCAGCGGTCGATGTCTTCGCGCTTGTCGGAAAAGAAGAAGCGGAACCCGAACTTGCGGATCTGCTCGGTCTCCAGATGCTCGCGCAGACCCAGCACCTCGGCAAAATAATGCGCGCCGATTTCCACCGTGGATTCGCCGACCTTGAACGCGGCCTCGCGCACTGGGTGCGCGCGGCGCTCCAGCACGGTGATCGCCAATTCGGGATCGCGTTGGCGCAGCTGCAGGGCCAGACTCAGGCCGGCCAGGCCACCACCGGTGATAACGACATCGGCACGCTGTGCATTCATGGGGATGGGTTGCTCTTGGTGACCGCGGGCACAGTAGCAAATTCGCCGTCAGCGTCGTCGATCAGCACCGGGTTGGCGCGCACGCGGCGGTACTCGCGCCAGATATGCCCGTAGCTCCAGGCCTGGACGACCACATGCGAGGTGATTTCCCACAGATCGCGCACCAGGCGGAAATGGCTCTTGCGGAACGTGCCCGGCGAGGTGCCGGCGTAGCGGGTTTCGATCGGCACCGCGACCACGCGCGCGCCGGCCTGGCGTGCAGCGGAAATCAGCAGTTGCGCTTCGAACACGAAGCCTTCGCCGGGCACGTCGGGCAAGGTGTACACCGAGGCTGGATACAGGCGTTGCCCGCTCTGGCTGTCGACCAGTTGGAAACCGCAGGCCCAGGCGATGCCCCAGTCGCCGAAGTCGTTGCCGATGCGGCGAATGGTGGGCTGGGTGGCGCGTTTGCGCATGCGTGCGCCGACGATGACGCAGCCGGGATGGCGATTGGCCGCGGCCAACAGGCGCGGGAAATCGGCCGCCTTGTGCTGGCCGTCGCCGTCCATGGTCATCACCGCGCGCATGCCCAGGCGCTGCGCTTGCGCAAACCCGCTGCGCAACGCGGCGCCCTTGCCCATGCGCTGCGGATGACGGAGCAAGGTGATCGGCAGATCGGCAATGCAATCGGCAGTGCCATCGTCGGAGCCGTCGTCGATCACGATCACGTTGGAGCAATAGGTCAGCGCATCGTTGACCACTTCGCGGATGCGCAGCGATTCGTTCAAGGCCGGCACCAGAATCGCGGTGTCTTCGCGGCTCAATGGCTGGCGGCTCACCGTTGGATCTCCACGCGCAGCACCCGGCTCGGGCCGGCGTAGAGCGCCACGTTGTCGCCGTTGCCGGCGATCAAATCGAACAGCGGCAGCATCGGCGCCATCGCGTTGCTGGCGACCTGCCGCGACAGCGGGCCGTCGCCCGGCGTTGGCGTGCCGTCGTCAAGACGCGCCCGCAGCTGCAGCTTGCCGGCCTGGCCGGGCGCGCCCAATACCAGCGCGCCACCGAGCAGCCCCTGGCTGGGCGCGACCCGGCCCAACGGCCCGACCGAGCGGGCGTCGTAGCCGGCCAGCAGCACGGCGTCCATGCCGGCGGCACGTTGGACCAGCGCTTCCAGCAGGCCCTGCGCGAAGCTGCCCAGGCTGGCGCTGATCGCCGTGGCCGGGGTCATCGCGCCAGCGCCGATGGTCCAGTAGCCGGCGGCAGCGTTATGCACCGAGTTGTGGAACTTGGTCGGCGAGATTGCCAACGGGTCGCTGGCCAGGGTGGTGCACATGTAGTCGGAGATGGCCAGGTCGCCATACGTGGAGGTAAAGATCGACGGCAGGCTGGCCGGGTCGCGGCCGGCGGCGCTACAGGCGGCCAGTGCGGCTTCCAGCGACACCGCCACCGTGTCCGGTGCGCGGCGGCGCTCGTTGGCGGCCAGTAGCTGCGGCGCCGGGCGTGCCGGGGTTTCCTGCACGTCACCGCCGTGCACGAAGGCAATGGCGGCGTCCCAGTTGGGCAGGCCCTGGGTCCAGAAACCGATGCCTTCGAGGGTGGCAGCCAGCATCAGCGGGCCCGCCCGAACAGCAGCGAGCAGTTGTTGCCGCCAAAACCGAAGGAGTTGTTCATGGCGTAGTCGATCTTGGAATGGGCATTGTCGAAACGGATCTGCGGGCCGCAGGCAGGATCGGGCACGGCGCTGTTGAGGGTGCCCGGCAGCACGCCATCGCGCAGTGCCAGCAACGCGATCACCGATTCCACGATGCCGGCGGCGCCCAGGGTGTGGCCGGTCCAGGCCTTGGTCGAACTGGCGTGCAGCGTGTCGGGGAAGATCGCCGCCACCGCAGCCGCCTCCACGCTGTCGTTGGCCGGCGTGGCGGTGCCGTGCAGATTCAGATAGCCCACTGCGGCCGGTTCTAACCCAGCGCGCTCGAGCGCGCCGCGCATCGCCAACTGCGCGCCCAGGCCCTGCGGATGCGGGGCGGACATATGGTGCGCATCGCTGGATTCGCCATAGCCATACAGCCACAGCGCCGCATTCGGTGCGGCGGCGGGGCGTTCGAGCATGGCAAAGCCGCCGGCCTCGCCCAGGCTCAGGCCGACCCGGCGCGCATCGAACGGCTGGCACAACTCTGGCGCCACCACCTGCAGCGAGTTGAAGCCGAACAGCACGCTGCCGCACAAGGTGTCCACGCCGCCCACCAGCGCGGCATCCACCACCCCGGCGTCGATCAGGCGTGCCGCCTGGGCGAACACCTTGGCGCTGGACGAACAGGCGGTGGCCACGGTTACGCAGGGGCCGCGCAGGCCGGTGGCGTGCTGCACGAAATCGCCCAGCGAGTGCGGGGTGTGCACGATCGGGCGCTGCAGATCGTCGGGAAAGCGCGCGCCGTCGGCATCGTCGACCAGGCGCGTATACGCCTCTTCGCTGGCCCCGATGCTGGAAGTAGAGGTACCGATGATCACCGCCACGCGCTCGGCGCCGTAGCGCTGCGCGGCGGTCTGCACCGCGTCGGCTATGCCGTCCTGCTGCAGGGCCAGCCAGGCCAGGCGGTTGTTGCGGCAGTCCCACGCTTGCAACGAATCGGGCAATACCACGGCTTCCACGCCGTCGACGCGGCCGATCCAGCACGGCAGCGGTTGCAGGCCGAAATCGTTGCGACGCATGCCGCTGCGGCGGGCTTCCAGAGCGGCGGCCTGGGCGTGGAGCCCGGCGCCGAGCGCGGTGGTGGAAGTGAAAGCGGTGACGGCGACCGGGGCCATCTGGGACGAATGCTGCGCTGGGCTCACGATGGTCTGGCTGGCAAAAAGTGCTCGCAGTATATCGATGGCCTGCCGGTCTCCCGTCGATGGCGCAACTGAACGTGCCGGTCATGTCGCTGACGCTGCTGGAATTTTCGTGCGTGCCGCGCTTTCGCCATCGGCGCAATTGGGACACAATCCTGCGACACACTTCTCAATCGAGCGCGACCACGCGCGCATGCACGCCTACGTCTATAAAAGCCAACGCAAGCAAGACACCTTCGTCTATCTCGCCCTGCGTGACGATTTCTCCGGTCTTCCCGCCGCCGTGCACGCGCAGCTAGCGCCGTTCGCGTTCGTGCTGGAGGTGGCGTTGACGCCGCAGCGCCGCCTGGCGCAAGCCGACGTGACCACGGTGCGCGAAGCGCTCAGCAAGCACGGCTTCTATCTGCAACTGCCCAAAACGGTGGTGCTGGCGGGCGAGTGCGACTATGACTGAGGCCACGCGTGCCGCGCGGTGGCGTGCCGCAGCGCTGGCTGGCGCGGCCGGGGTGGTGTTGTCGTTGCTGGGCGGCATTGGCGGCAGCATTGCGGCGGTGACGCTGTGGCTGGCGCAGCCGGCGTTCGCGCTGGCGGTGTCGTGGGCACGGGGTACGCGCGCATTGCCGAGCCAACCGCGTGCGGTCGCGCAGGCGCTGCCGCCGTTACTGGCGATCTGGGGTGTGGGCCTGTTGGCCCTTGCCGCCTTGGTCACCTGGCCGCTGACCGCCTTGCGCGACAGCGGCAGCCTGGCCGCTGCGTTGGCGCTGAGCGTTGCGGTCAGCGCCGCGCTGCTCGGGCTGTGGCGGACCTGGCCGCTGTGGGGCGAGGTCGAGCGCGACGGCGGTGCCCTGGCGCCGCGCTGGCATGCGTTGGCCACGCAAGAGTTACATGCCTGGCGCGGTCTGCTGGCCGCCGCGTTGGTATTGGCGATGTGCACGCTGGCCGTGGCGCTGGCCTGGCCGGGCTGGTTGTCGAGCAGCCTGCGCTGGAGTCTGGCGATCGCTGCCAGCGTGCTGTTGCCGGCGGCCCATCTACTGCTGCAACGTACCGCCGCGCCAACGCGCAGTGATGCTCCGGTGGCATTGCAGGCCGCCGATTTCTTCTCCGAAGCCGCCGCCGAACCGCGCCCGCTGGAGCCGGTGGCCCAGCATCAACTGGTGCCCGAACTATTTGAAGCCGCGCGCAGTGGACGCGTGGACCGTGCGCTGCAGCTGCTGGAGGCCGGCGCCGACCCGCAGGCGCTGCCGCTGCCGGAATGGCGCGATCAACGCAGCCTGCCCGCGCTGGCCGCAGTGTTGCCGGATCTGCGCCTGCTGCGCGAGCTGATCGTGCGGCGCGTCGACGTCAACCAACCGCATCGCGGCATGACGCCGTTGCTGGCCGCCACGCGCGATAGCTGGCATGGCCGTCCGGACGCGGTGATGACGTTGCTGGCCAACGGCGCCGACCCGCGCGCCACCGACAACGACGGCAACACGCCGCTGCATCACGCCGTGCGTAGTTCCGACCCGGGCGTGGCCGCGCTGTTGCGTGATGCCGCCGCCGAGCTCGACGCGCTCAACAACGAAGGCCATTCGCCGCTGGCGATGGCCTGCCAGGTCGGCAACTGGCGGCTGGCCAAGTTTCTGCTGGAACGCGGCGCGCATTCCGAACCGGAAGGCGGCGCGCCGGTGCTGCTGGCCGCCGCCGGCACCGAGGAAGACGACCCGGCCGGCGTGCAATTGCTGCTCAAGCACAAGGCGCGCGTGGATGCGCGCGACCGCCAGCGCCGCAGCGCCTTGCACGAAGCCGCGCAGGCCGGGCACGGCGATATCGTCGAAGCGCTGTTGTCGGCCGGTGCCAATCTGGAAGCGCGCGACCTGCTCGGCCGCACGCCATGGCTGGACGCAGCGCGGCACGCACGCAGCGCGGTGCTCGAACGTCTGGTCGCACGCAAGGCCGATGTGCTGGCCATCGATGGCGACGGTCGTAATGCGGTGATGCTGGCCTGCGCCGCCGACCGCGTGTCGCCGGCGTTGATCCGGCGTCTGCTCGATCTGCAGGTGCCAGCCGACAGCGTCGATGCACATGGCCGCCGCGCCGTGGATGTCGCCGCCGAAGCCGGGCGCTGGGCGATCGTGCAATTGCTCGATCCTGCGTATCCATTGCCGGCCGCAGTCAGCGATGGACACGGCGACACTACCGCCGGTAGTGCAGTCCTGCCCGATCGCCCGCCTTTGGTGCTGTTGCGCGAAGGCCTGCAGTTCGGTCAACGCGATGGCCTGGACGCATTGGCCAGGCTGTGCGGCCCGGAAGAACTCGGTGGCCTGTTGCACGATGCGCATCTGGCCTTGAACGCCGACGCGGTGGACTGGCTGCTGCGCCACGGCGCCGATGCCGACGTACGCGATGCCTGCGGCGATGTGCCCATGTTTGCGCTGCTCTCGCGCGGTGTGGAGGCAGTGCCGGCACTGCAGGCGCTGCTGCGCCATGGCGTCTCGCCCGCCGGCGCCGGCGGCCTGACGCGCCTGCTCAGCGCCTGCGTGCAGCACGACGCGGCATCGCGCGGGCTGGAACAGTTCGCGCTGGAACTGCTCGAACGCGGCGCCGACCCGTTCGCCCCGTCGGCGGCCGGCGATCCGCCGTTGTCACTCGCCGTGCGGCTGGGTTGGCTGCGCCTGCAGCACTGGTTGCTGGAACACGGCGTGGACCGCGAAGCGCGCGACAGCCATGGCATGACCGCGCTGCATCTGGCTACCGCGCTGGGCCGCGATGCATCGCTGAAATTGCTGGTCAAACAGGGCGCCTCGCCAGAAGCGCGTGCGGCCGACGGGCAGACCCCGTTGGGCGTGGCGCTGTCGATCGGCCGCCGCGATCTGGCCGACTGGCTCGACTGGCGCATCTGGTCGCTGCCGCACCGCACCCTGCGCGACGCCGATGTCCCGGCTGCCGCGATGACCGGCGACACCGATGCGGTGCGTCGCCTGATCGATCTCGGCCTGCCGGTCGACGCCGTCGATGCGCAGGGCTGCACCGCGCTGCTGCGCGCCGCCGGTGGCGGCCATCTTGGCGTGGTGGCGCATCTGCTTGGCCGCGGCGCCGATCCGCAACGCGCGGCCAATAGCGGCGCCACGCCGTTGTCGGCGGCCGTGAGCATGCGCCAGACCGAGATCGTGGCTGCGTTGCTGCAGGCCGGTGCGCAGATCGAGCACCGCCTGCCCGGCGGCGTCACCGTGCTGATGCTGGCCTGCGCGCTGGGTCTGCCGGATATCGTGGCGCGCCTGCTCACCGCAGCGGCCGATGTGCACGCCAACGACGATCAAGGTCTGGCGCCGCTGCATTGCGCGGCATTGTATGGCTTCACCGCGCGCGACAAGAGCCGCCTGCTGGCCTTGCTGGACACCTTGCTGCTGGCCGGCGCCGACCCCGAGTATCTGGCCGGTGGCCGGGTCAGCCCCTTGCTGCTGTTGCTGGGTGCACGCGCCGAACCGGGCACCGCCTGCGACGAACAAGTGGTGCTGGCCGGTGTCGAACGCCTGCTCGACGAAGACGTCTCGCTGGATGTAGCCGATCAACGCGGCTTCGGTCCGTTGCATCTGGCCGCATTGCACGGCCTGCCGTTGCTGGTGCAGCGCCTGCTGCGTGCCGGCGCCGACGCCGACCGCCGCGACGCGCTCAACCGCACCCCGCGCGAGATCGCGATCATGCGCGGCTTCATCGATGTGGCCGGCCAGTTCGAACCCGCCTTGCCGGGGGTTTCTTCGATGGCGCGCTTTCTGCGCGAAGGCCGCTGAGCCAGCGCGGCGGCGCACCGCTGCGGGTGCTGTTCGTGTGCAGCCGCAACCGCTTGCGCAGCCCCACTGCCGAGCGCGTGTTCGCCGACTGGCCGGGCGTGCAGACGCAATCGGCCGGGCTGGCCGCAGATGCCGAAGTACAGGTCACCCCGGAGCTGTTGCATGAAGCGCAGTTGGTGCTGGTGATGGAGCGTCGCCATCTGCAGTTGTTGCGTAAACGCTTCGCCGCGCACTTGCGCCATTGCCGGGTGGTCTGTCTGCAGATTCCCGACGATTACGCCTATATGGACCCGGTACTGATCCGTCGCCTGGAACACACGGTGCCACCGTTGCTGCGTTTGCCGGCGCAGTCGTAACCTGATCCCGACACTGCGCGTGCAAGACTGCGTGTTCCCTCGCACGAAGGAAGCGCCTCTACGATGAGCGTGCGTATCGAGGACCACGCCATGCTGGGCAATTGCCACAGCGCGGCCCTGGTCGACCACCGCGGCACCATCGACTGGCTGTGTCTGCCACGTTTCGATTCCGATGCCTTCTTCGCATCCCTGCTGGGCGATGAGCAACACGGGCAATGGGCGTTATCGCCTGCCGGCGACTTTCGCAGCGAACGCGCCTACGAAGACGACAGTCTGGTGTTGTGCACGCGCATGCACACCGACACCGGCACGGTGGAACTGGTCGACTTCATGGTCGCCAGCGACGAGAGCGACAGCCACCAGCATCTGGTGCGGATCGTGCGTTGCGTGCAAGGCGAAGTGCCGATGCACATGCGCCTGACCTTTCGCTTCAACTATGGCCGTACGGTGCCGTGGGTCACCGGCATCGAGGGTGGCATTCGCGCCATCGCCGGTCCCGACCAACTCGCATTGCGCTCGCCCCAGCAGCTGCACGGCGAGGATCTGGGCACCGAGGCCGACTTCACACTGCACGAGGGCGAAAGCACCTGGTTTCTGCTCAGTCATGGGTTGTCGCATCAGCCCACCCCGGCGGCGATCGACCCGGAACAGGCGCTGCAACGGACCACCGCGTTCTGGCATGGCTGGGCACGCCGCTGTACCGATGTCGGCCCGTGGACCGAGCAGGTGCGGCGTTCGCTGGTGGTGTTGAAGGGGCTCAGCTACCTGCCCACCGGCGGCATCGTCGCCGCGCCCACTGCCTCGCTGCCCGAGCATCTGGGTGGCACGCGTAACTGGGATTATCGCTATTGCTGGCTGCGCGATTCGGTGTTCACGCTGATCGCGTTGCTGCAGGCCGGGTATCGCGATGAAGCAGCGGCGTTTCGCGATTGGGTCCAGCGCACCATCGCCGGTTCCCCGGATCAACTGCAGGCGCTGTACGGCATCGCGGGCGAACGCCGCCTGCAGGAATGGGAAGCGGATTGGTTGCCCGGCTACGAAAACTCCGGCCCGGTGCGTATCGGCAATGGCGCGGTGGATCAGTTTCAGCTCGACGTCTACGGCGAGTTGATCGGCGCGTTCCATTACGCGCGCGAAAAGGGCGTGGCGCCGCCGTCCGACGACGATGGCTCGTCCGCATCGCTGCTGGAAAAGATCCTGGATACGCTCGAAGACCTGTGGCGCCTGCCCGACGAAGGCATCTGGGAAATCCGCGACGAGCGCCGTCATTTCGTGCATTCCAAGGTCATGGCCTGGTTGGCGTTCGATTGCGGCGCACGCGATGGCATCACCAATGCCGATGCAGAAAAACGCGCACATTGGGGCCGGCTTGCCGAGGAAATTCGTGCCGAAGTACTGGAAAAAGGCGTGCATCCGGATGGTCACTTCGTACAGAGCTATGGCTCCGATCGTCTGGATGCCTCGCTGTTGCTGATCCCGATCGTGGGCTTTCTGCCGCCGGACGACCCGCGCATCGCCGCCACCGCCGATGCGATCGCGCGCGAGCTCACCATCGACGGGTTTGTGGAGCGTTATCGCGCCGACGACAGTGCCGATGGGTTGCCGGCGGGCGAGGGGACTTTCCTGGCTTGCAGCTTCTGGCTGGTAGAAAACTATGCGTTGATCGGGCGCACCGAACAGGCGCGCGAATTGCTTGAGCGCTTGCTGGCGCTCTGCAACGATGTGGGCTTGCTCGCAGAAGAGTACGACCCGCGCAGCAAACGCATGCTTGGCAACTTCCCGCAAGGGTATTCCCACGTGGCTCTGGTCAATGCGGCATTGCGCCTGCATGGACGCATGGGCGAAAAGGAAACACATCCATGAACGAACAAGCGACAACGCCGCCATGCATCATCGTGGTGTTCGGCGCGCGCGGCGATCTGACCAAACGCTTGGTGATGCCGGCGCTGTACAACCTGCGCCGCTCGGGCGCATTGGGCGAGCAGTTCGCCATCGTCGGCATGGATCACGGCGATATCAGCGAGCGCTCCTGGCGCACGATGATGGGCCAGTCGATGACCGAGCTGCTCAGCAGCCGCGATGCCGAATTCCAGACCGACGAATTCGATACCGACACCTGGGACTGGTTGCGCGAGCGCATGCATTATCTGCGCGGCGATTTCACCGACCTGGGTGCTTATCAAGCGCTGGATGGCGTGCTGGAAAAACTGCACAAGCGCTACGGCACCCAGGGCAATGTGCTGTTCTATCTGGCCACCGCTGCGCGGTTCTTCGAGCCGGTGCTGCTCAACCTGGGCGAAGCCGGCCTGGTCAAGCAGCGCCAAGGCGAAGGCTGGCGTCGGGTGATCGTGGAGAAACCGTTCGGTCACGATCTGCCCAGTGCCATCGCGCTCAACGCCACCGTCGCACGCGTACTGCACGAGGATCAGGTGTTCCGCATCGATCACTTCCTCGGCAAGGAAACCGTGCAGAACATCCTGGCGTTCCGCTTCGCCAATGGCTTGTTCGAGCCGGTGTGGAACCGCGACCGTATCGATCATGTACAGATCACCGCCGCCGAAACCATCGGCGTGGAAGGGCGCGGACGTTTCTACGATCCCACCGGTTGTTTGCGCGACATGGTGCCGAACCATCTGTTCCAGTTGTTGGCGATGATTGCGATGGAACCGCCGGCGGCGTTCACCACCGAAGCGATGCATCGTCGCCGCGCCGAAGTGATCGAAGCGGTGCGCCCGATCAAACCCGAAGACGTGGTGCGCGGCCAGTACGCCTCCGGTGCGGTGAGCCGCAGCGCCGTGCCGGGCTATCGCGAAGAAGACACCGTGCCGGAAGATTCGGAAACCGAAACCTACGTGGCGATGAAACTGCAGGTCGACACCTGGCGCTGGGCCGGCGTGCCGTTTTATCTGCGCACCGGCAAACGCTTGCGCGAGCGCACCACCGAGATCGCGATCCGCTTCAAGCCCGCGCCGCTGGCACCGTTTCGCAGCACCGAAGTGGGCGGTTACGGGCCCGACTGGCTGGTGCTGCATATCCAGCCCGATGAAGGCATTTCGCTGCAGTTCGACGTCAAGCGCCCGGGCGCGCAGGTCAGCCTGGCGCCGGTGCGCATGGATTTCCGCTACCGCGACTGGTTTCCCAAGGAATACACGGTGGGCTACGAGCGCCTGCTGCAGGACTGCATGAACGGCGAGGCCGGTTTGTTCCAGGATGCGGCAATGGTGGAAGGTGCCTGGCGCATCGTGCAGCCGATTCTGGATGCCTGGAAACAACCGGCCAGCGACTTCCCCAACTACGCCGCAGGCAGCGCCGGCCCATCGGCCGCCGATGCATTGCTGGCGATGAATGGCGGGCACGCCTGGCGCGCGCTCACCCCGGGGCGTAAACCGCCACCGCGCCGCGCGCCGGAAGCGCGCAGCAGCAGCGCCGCGACACCGGTGAAGAAGGCCGCCAAGAAGACCGCGAAGAAAGCGGCCAAGGCGACCAAGGCGACCAAGGCGACCAAGGCGACCAAGGCGACAGCCAAGCGCGCATCTGCCGCTACAGCAAAACCGCCGCAAGACGCAGCCGCGTCCTCGGGCAGCGTCGCAAAGAAAGCAGTGACCAAACGCGCAACCAAGCAGGTCGCAAAGGCCGCTGCGAAGACCGTCGGTAAACCTGCGGCTGGCAAGGGTGCAGCGAAGAAGTCGGCCAGCAAAACCTCAGCGCGCGCACCGCGTCGCTGAGGGCAGCCGCTGCAGCAAACCCGCGTAGGAGCGTGCCTGCGCGCGACGGGGGCGTTACCGGTAATGCCTCGTCGCGCGCAGGCACGCTCCTACGAATGACTCAGCGATCGGGTGTTACCGGCGCAGGATCGCCCTCCACATCGGCCTTGATGTCGGCTTCGAACAGATTCATCAAATCCGCGCGTGCATCACGCGAGGTCTGCAGCACCTTGGCCTCGTCGTCGTAGACCAGGTGCTGGGCACGCATCAGGTCTTCGTCGTGCTTACGGAAGCGATTGACGTGGTCGTGTGCGAGCGCATCGTCCAGTCCGAGCGAGGTCAGCACGCGTTCGCTCAGTTCCAGGCTGGAGGCGAACACCTCGCGGAACGGTTCGGCGCCCAGGTCCATCAATTTCCAGGCGTGCTGGCGGTTGCGTGCCCGCGCCAGCACGGTGGCTTGCGGATACAGGCGGCGGATCAGCCGCACTGTCTTGATGTTGGTTTCCGGATCGTCCACCGCGATCACGAACACCTTGATGCGGTCGGCACCGGCGGCGCGCAGCAGTTCCGGCCGTGTCGGGTCGCCGTAATACAGCTCGCCACCGAAGCGGCGGATATCCTCCACCGTGTCGGGGTTGTGCTCCAGCGCCACGAACGGCACGTGGCGCGAGGTGAGCAGGCGCGCAACGATCTGGCCGAAACGGCCCACGCCTGCGATCAGCACCTGTGGCGCCTGCGCATCGATGGTGTCGAACGGGCGTTCGGGCTTGGCAACCTGCGCCGGCAAGGTTCCGGTGAGCAGGCGTTGCATGCCCAGCAGCAACACCGGCGTCAGCGCCATCGAGACACCGACAATGGCCACCAGGCGATCGTGATTTGCCCGCTCCAGCAAGCCGACGCGATCGGCTTCGTTGAACACCACGAAGGCGAATTCGCCGCCCAGCCACAACACACTGCCCAGCATCAGGCTGCTGCGCAACGGCAGCCTGGCCACGGTGCCGATGCCGACCAGCAGCGAAAATTTCACCACCAACAGGATCGCCACACCGGCGGCGATCAGCCACGGCTCGGCGACCACGCGATTGAGATCGATGCCCATGCCCACCGAGATGAAGAACAAGCCCAGCAGCAGGCCTTCGAATGGCTCGATCTGCGATTCGAGTTCGTGGCGGAATTGCGAATCGGCCAGCAGCACGCCGGCCAAAAACGCGCCCAGGCTGGCGCTCAATCCGGCCTCCTGCATGATCCACGCCGTGCCCAGCACGACCAGCAAGGCGCTGGCGGTGAACACTTCCGGCATGCGCGTGCGCGCCACCATGTTGAACAGATGGCGCAGCACAAAGCGCCCGCACAGAATCACCAGCGTCAATGCCGCGACCGCCTTGGCCACGTCCTGCCATTCCAGCGTGGCGTTCTTGCTGCCGCCGAGCAACGGAATGGCCGCCAGCAATGGAATGGCGATCAGATCCTGAAACAGCAAAATGGCGAACGCCAAGCGCCCGTAATCGCTGCCCAGCGCCTTGCGTTCGGACAGCAGCTGCAAGCCGACTGCGGTGGACGACAACGCCAGCGCCACGCCGACGATCAGCGCGCTCTTCCAGCCCAGGTGGCCGAGCATCAGCAAGCCGCCCAGGATCAGCGTGGTCACTACCACCTGGGTCGCGCCGGCGCCGAACACCGAATGGCGCATCACCTTCAACCGCGACGGCGACAGTTCCAGGCCGATCACGAACAGCAGCATCACCACGCCGATTTCGGCTGCGCCGCTGATGCGTTCGGCATCCTGCACCACGCCCACACCGTCGGGCCCGAGCACCACACCGGCGACCAGATAGGCCAACACCGCACCCAGGCCGAAGCGCTTGAACACCGGCACCGCCACGATGGCGGCCAGCATCAGCACCAGAGCCAGTTCCAGACCGCCGCTATGCATGCGCACTCTCCGTTGAGGTGCGCATTATGCCGCGCGAGCCGCCGCACCGGCTCGCATCCATGTGCCATATGCGGATCGAACGATTACCGGCTTTTGAGCAGAAAACGGCGATCCAGCGGCTGCAGCGGGCGCGCGTTGAACGGATAGACGCGTTCGAATGCGTTGATCTGCGCCTCCGATACCTGCACCGGCTGACTGAGCACCACCCAGTCCACCGTTTCGCTGCACGGCGGGGTGGTCAGCGATCCTTCGTAGCGAAAAAAGCTGCGCTGATTTTGAGGTGGAAGAAAATCACTGGCGCGGACCGAGGCGTTGGCGACCAGTTGGGTCTGATTCTTGTCTTTGGGCATGGCATCCAGCACCCGCTGGAACGCGGGATTGGCCTTGCCGGTTTCAAAGAAGATGGCCAGCACGCCCAGCGTTCCATCCGGACCCTGGTGCACGATATGCGCCTCCATCGGAAAACGCCGGCCGTTCAACAAGTGCTCGCTGGGATGATGGAAATGCAGTTGCAGGGTTTCGTACTGTTTGCCGCCGGTCGCCATGGTGCCGCCGTCATGCAACTCCAGCTGGATGGAATGGCCGGTGTTGCGCACCGCCAGCGGCACGGCGGTGTACTCCAACAGCAAGCTGCCCAGATTGGCGTCGATGGCCCCCTTCAGATCGATGGGGCTGTTCTGCTGGCCGTTGCCGCACAGCGCATTTTCCTTGGCCAGCTCGGACCAGTGCTCGGCACCTTCCGGACCGGTGTAGCCCCACTCGTGCCCGGTGTGGGGTGCGGTTTCGTGCGCCTCCACAGGTGTGCTGTCGGGCAGCTGGGTCTGCGCCATGCCGAGCGCGCCCCAACCAGCGGCCACGCACAGGCACACCGGGCTGAAGCGACGTAACAGAGACGACCTGGAGGACGACATGGAGGATTCCTGGGAAGCCGCGGAGTGCGACGTGGAGGCGATGGCCGGGACCATGGCGGAAAGCAACGGGATGCAGGCGTTGCCGGAAGCGGACTGTAGCAATGAACCGTGTCCGCCTGCACAGTTTGGCGACGGCCGGTTTGCTTCCCCCCATAGCGGCGCAAGCGCTGCGGAGCGGTGTTCGGGAGGCTCACTTAACCGACTGGCACACAAGGCATTGACCAAGCCAGCTCAGGCGCGCAGACTGCGCCCCGCCGCCGCCCGGATCACCGGTCGGTACGCACTTCTCGGAGCCTTACTCATGTCCAGCGACAGTCACCCTAGACCCGGGTCGATGACCCAGCTGGCGCGCGCCTGAGGCTTCAGGTTCGCTGGCTGTCATCGACGACGGTCGTCACCAGGCGAACCACCATGTACAACGAAACCCTGCGCCTTGCCCAAGGCGTCGATGCCTTGCTCGCACCCCTGGCCGAACGCAACACGGCCGATGCGGTGGAATATCTCAACACCCTCGACCGCGACGATGCCGCACACGTGCTGGCCGCGTTGCCGCAGCCGCGTGCGGTGAAATTGCTCGAACAACCCGAGCTGCACGATGCCAGTGCATTGGTGGCGCAACTGCCGGCCGAGCAGGCTGCCTCCTTGCTCGGGCAGATGGCCGACGACCGCGCCACCGACATCTTCCACGGCCTGGACGCCGAGCAGCGCGCGCCGCTGCTGTGGCTGCTCAGCGCCGAGGCGCGGCTGTCGATCCAGGCCTTGATGCGCTACCCGCCCAACACCGCCGGCGCGCTGATGACCACCGAGTTCGTCGCGGTGCCGGCCGACTGGACGGTGGGCCGCACCTTGCAACATATCCGCGAGGTGGAGCGCAGCCGCGAGACCGTTTATGCGATCTATCTGCTCGATCCGCACACCCGCGTGCTGACCCAGGTGGTCACCATGCGCCGGCTGATCACCGGCGCAGACGACGCACCGATCCTGGAGGTGGCACAGGTCAATCCGCCGGTCACGGTGGATCCGGCGCTGGACCAGGAAGAAGTCGCCCGGCTGATCCGTCGCCACGACCTGCTCGCCATTCCGGTGGTGGACGCGCACGGGCATGTGCTGGGCATTGTCACCGTGGACGATGTGCTGGATGCATTGATCGCCGAATCCACCGAAGACGTGCACAAGTTCGGCGGCATGGAGGCGCTGGACAAGCCCTACATGCAGATTGGCTTTGGCCAGATGATCAAGAAGCGCGCCGGTTGGCTGAGCGTCTTGTTTCTGGGCGAAATGCTCACCGCCAGCGCGATGCAGCACTTCGAAGACGAGCTGTCCAAGGCGGTGGTGCTGACCTTGTTCATTCCGCTGATCATGAGCTCGGGCGGCAACTCCGGCTCGCAGGCCACCTCGCTGCTGATCCGCTCGCTGGCGTTGCGCGAACTGCGCCTGGGGGACTGGTGGAAGGTGGCGCTGCGCGAGCTGCCCACCGGCCTCACCCTGGGCACGATCCTGGGCGTGCTGGCGATCGTGCGCATCGCGATCTGGCAGACCGCCGGCCTGTACGACTACGGCCCGCATTGGCAGATGGTGGCGCTGACCATCGGCGCGGCGCTGATCGGCATCGTCACCTTCGGTTCGATGTCCGGTTCGATGCTGCCGTTCGTGTTGCAACGGCTGGGCTTCGACCCGGCCAGCGCCTCGGCGCCGTTCGTGGCCACCTTGGTGGATGTCACCGGGCTGGTGATCTACTT
Organism: Xanthomonas sp. Leaf131; assembly: GCF_001423495.1. Lineage (GTDB taxonomy): Bacteria > Pseudomonadota > Gammaproteobacteria > Xanthomonadales > Xanthomonadaceae > Xanthomonas. The sequence goes on from NZ_LMOG01000005.1 coordinate 276,138, forward strand.
CAGCATCGCCGCGGCGATTCTCAGCGGCACGTTGTTATAGCGCTGCGTCAGTAGGCGTGGGGATGGCGGCGCGCGTCTGGTAGCGCGCTGCCAGGCCCTGGGCGAGGGCTGCTCTGGTCGAGATGCCGGATGCGCGGTGGCGCCGCATGCTCGGTCGTTGAGGCTGAGTATCGGCACACGACACACGACACACGACACACGACACACGACAGAGTGCGGCGGGTGCAGGCCCGGCCGTATTCCTTGCCCACCCTGCATCGCTGCACGGCATGCCGTGCAGCGATGTGTAGCGGCAAACGCAGAGATTACGGGTCAGAACGTCACGTACAACGTGGCGCGCACATTGCGGCCCGGTTCGCTGTAGCGGCCGATGCCGTCGTCGGTGGCATAGCCGTACAGATAGAAATCGCCGCGGGTGACATTGCGGATGCGCGCCCAGTGCGAATAGCGCTCGTCGAACAGGTTGTACACGCCGAGGTTGACTCGCACGTTTGCGTTGAAGCGATAGCTGCCGAACAGATCGACCACGCTATAGGCGTCGCTGAGGAACGGCTCGGCCGGGGCGCCGAAGATATCGTTCTCCACATTGACGTCCTTGGCCTGCTTGGCCAGCGCATGGGTGATGTTGGCAGTGATGCGCAGGCGCTCGTCCAGCCCCTGCCAGCTCAGGCCGAGCACGCCGCGATCGGGATTGATGCTGTCCAGCGGGCGGCCGTCTTCCAGCTCGCCCTGGTTGTGGGTCCATGCCGCGCGCAGCAGCCAGGCATCGCCGAGCTTGAACTGCGCATCCAGCTCGACCCCCTTCACCTCGACCTGGCCGACATTGAGCAGCGTGGTGTAGGCGTAGCCGTTGCGCGTGGTGCACACGCCGCGAGTACAGGTCTGGTAGAGCGTGCCGGCGTTGGCGGTGACGGTCTCGCTCTGGATGAAGTCGTCGTAGCGGTCGCGGAATACCGACAGGCCCACGCGCGCCCAGTCGCTCTCCCAGCGCCAGCCCAATTCCAGGTTGAGGCTGCGCTCTGCGTCGAGCGCGGGATTGGCGGCCACCGTCGGCACGTTGACGGTAGTACCGGTGGCGACCTCGGTCAGCGCGGTGATGCTGGTCGGGGCGTACATCTCGGCGGTGGTCGGCGCGCGGAAGCCGCGCCCGGCCTGGAACCACAGCGTCTGCTGCGGGGTGACGGCGTAGCTGACGCCGGCCTGCCAGGTCGGTGCGGCGAAGCTCACCTCGCGCACCGTGCCCGTGGTATCGGTGAAAGTGGGCGACAGCGTCGGTGCGTAGCGGTAATGGTCGTAGCGCGCACCCAGGGTGAGCTGCAGACGGTCGTCGAGCAGGCCGATGCGGTCGCGCAGGTACACGCTCCAGGTGTCGGCATCGGTCTTGGGCACCTGCGCCGGGTCGACGGTGGCGGTGTCCAGCGTGCCGGCGTTGTTCCAGCGGTAGTCGATCGCGCTGAAGTCGATGCTGCGGCGCTGCCAGGCGGCGCCATACAGCAGTGATTGCGACCAGCCGTTGCCATGCACCAGCTTGTCGAAGTCGAGCGCGATGCGATCCAGGGTCTGCTCGGTGTCGCGGTCCTCGGCACGCCGGCATGGCAGCGCCACCGTGCAGCGGGTGGTGGCTGCAGTGGCCGGGGTGCTGGAGGTGCCGCTCTGGGTGAGGATGCGGGTGGTGCCGCGGCTCTCGGTCTGCTGGCGGTCCAGTTGCGCCTCGAGAGTGTCGAACAGCGCGTTGTTCGCGTTCCAGATGTAGCGCAGGCCATAGCGGTCACGGTCGTTGCTGTCCTCGCCGATGCGCTCGGCGTAGCTGGGCGCGCTGACGCGGCTCAGGTTGTCGACCCGGTTCTGCGAGCGGTTGCGTTCGTAGACCAAGCCAAACCGGTGTTGTGCGTTGGGCACCACGTCGAGCTTGGCCAGCACGTTGTCGCTTTCGCTGTCGATCGGGTCGGGCGTGCGTCGCGCGCTGCCGGTGTCGATCTCGGTGCTGGAATACCAGCCCTCCGACTCGTGGCCCTCGCGGCGGGTGTAGGTCAGCATCGATTCGACGATGCCGGTGCGGTTGGCCACGGTGATATTGCCGAGCAGTTGGTCGTTGTGGCCGGTGTAGCCGGTCTTCAGGCCGACATAGCTGTCGTTGCCCTGCGCCTTGAGATAGTCGTACGGGTCCTTGGTGGTGAACACCACTGCGCCGCCAAGCGCGCCGCTGCCGGCACTGATGGAATCGGCGCCCTTGACGATGTCCACGCTCTTGAGCGAACCCACATCCACGCCGCCGCGGCCGGCGCGGAAGAACTCGTAGTTGCGTGCGGTCTCCACGCCCTCGGCCATCGACAGGCCGTCGATGGTCATCGCCACGCGGTCGCCTTCCAGGCCGCGGATGTTGAAGCCGTTCTCGCCGAAGCGGCCCATGTCGGCGATGCTCACGCCGGGGATGTAGCGCACCAGGTCTTCCATGCTTTCCGCTTGTTCTTGCTGCAGTTGCGCGGTGTCGAGGGTGGTGACGTTCTGGTTGGTGGAGGCGCGCTTGTCGCGTGCGGCCTTCACTTCGACCGGGTCGAAGGTGGTGGCGTCGGCGGGTGCCTGTTCGGCATGCAGCGGGAAGGCCAGGCCGGCGGCGATCGCCAGGGCCAGCAGGGTCGGTGTCGAGGTCATCGTGGAGTCCACAGTCAGGAAAAGGAATGAGCGCGGTAAGGCGCGGACCTGGCTGTGGGCGGCCTGGGACGGCCGCGTGGCTGGGTGGGGCCCGCCAGTGGCGGGCCGGGCGCTGCGGGCAGCGAAGCCCGCAGCAGGAAAGTCAGTCGGCCCGAGCCGGCGTGGCGGCCGGCGCAGTTGCAGTTGCAGGCTCAGGCAACGCGGCGTCGCTGGCATCGACCACGCCGTCGTGATTGCGGTCGACGCGGGCGAAGGTGCGCAGGCCCGAGGCCTGGTACTCGGCGAAGCGCATGCGCTGGTCCTTGTCCGTGTCGAGCACCTTGAAGCGCACATGCACCTGGCGGTCGTCGGCCAGTTCGAGCGCGGTGAGGCGGCGATTGAGGCGGTCCTCGAATTCCACCCGGTACTCGTCCAGCGACAGCGCACCGTTGCGGTCGCTATCGGCGCCGGCAAACTGCGCCTTGCGCAGGTTCGCGTATTCCGCCTCGCCTACCTTTCCGTCGCCGTTCTCGTCGTACAGCGCGAGGAAGCCCTCGGCCGAGCCGCTGTCGGGCATGCCGGGGCGGCCGCCATCGCGGTCGAAGGCGGCCGTTGTGTCGCCCGACCCAGCCTTGGCAGCGGCCTTCAACGTCGCCTGTCCGCGCGCCCAGTCCTGCGCACCGGCCGCGTCGAATTCGGCACGCGAGACCTGCCCGTTGCCATCGGCATCCAGTGCCGCAAAGCGGGTCTTGCCCTGTGCGGCCTGTGCGCTGCGTTCCTGCTCCAGCGCACGCAGGCGGCGCTCGCGGAACTCGCCTACGTATTCGTCCTCGTCGACCGCGCCGTCGTGATTGCGGTCGGTGGCATCGAAGCGGCTGCGGCGGAAGGCCGCGAAGTCGGCGGCGGTGATACGGCCGTCGCGAGCGTCGTCATGCTGGGTGATGAAGGCCTGCACGTTGTTGCCGTGGCCGCCGAGCAGCGGGCGCGGCGCGGATTGGGCTAGAGCGGTAGCAGGAAGCAGCAGCGCGCACAGGCACGCGCCGGCCAGGGAGCCAGTGTTCATGGATTGCCTCTTGATGGGGAAAACGGTGCCGGGCCGTGGCGTTGGCTGGGCCTGCAGGCGGAGTGCGGTGCCGGGCGGATGACGTTGCGCCGATGTGGGCGATGCCGATGGAGGTGCGCAACCGCCGCAGCGGTTGCGCGGCGCTAAGGTGCGAGCACCTGGAATGTCAGCGTGGTGCTGTTGCTGTACTCGCGCACCGGGGCGTCGGCCGGGGCCGGGGTGCGGTGACGGGTCAGCGCCAGCCAGGTGCCGGCGTGGTCCAGCTTCAAGGTCGCGCGGCCGGCCGCGTCGGTGGTCACGCTGATCGACGCCGGCTTGCGATCGGAGGTCCACACCGCCTCGCTGATGTCCACGGTCTGCTTGACCAGTGGCACGCCGTCGTACTGCACCGTGAAGACGAAGCGCTCGCCGACATACAGGTCGTTGGGATGCGTCACCGGCACCAGTTCCAGGCCCTTGTTGCGCGGCGCCAGCGCGCTGCGATCGGGTTTGCCGACGCTCAGATAGGTTTCCGCCAGGGTGCGCGACTGGAAGCTGGCAATTAGCGTGGCGCCCTTGGGCATGGCCACCTTCGGGTCGCGCACGGTCTCGCGCTTGCCGTCCAGCTCCCAGGTGCGGAACTGCGCGCCCACGCGCAGGCCGGTGCTGACCCGGTAGGTGCCGGGCTGCTTGCCCAGGGTGTGTTCGACGACGGTGCGGGTGTCGAGCGGCTGCACGCGGAGCGGTGCGACGTCGCGGCCGTCGGGCCCGGTAATGCTGAAATGGCTCTGGTCGAAGGCCGCTTCGGGGACGAAGAAGGTCTCGGCAAAGGCCGCGTCCAGGGTCACCGTCTGGCCGGGCTGGGGCGTGAAGGTATTGGGTGCCAGATAAGGCGTGTGCGCGGAGGCGGAGGCAGCAAGCAGCAGCGCCGACAAGGTCAGCAGTTTCATGGGGGGCCCTGTTCCGGAGAAGTCGCTGGCAGGAAAGGCGCGGGCGGCGCAGAAAGCTGGCTGACCACGCAATATTAACGAAAATGCGAATCGTTCACAACACGTATGTGGACGCCGTCGCTGTCCTGCAGCCCTCGGGTCGATGACGTCGGCTTGGGCCGACGTGTACCGTGTCCGCTTCCCCCGTCGTCGTCGTTGCCATGAGCACCTACCACCTGCAGCAGGTCTTCCGTCCCACTACCGTTGCGGTGGTGGGCGGCAGTCCGCGCGATCGCTCGGCCGGGCGCGCGGTGGTGCGCAACCTGCGCGCGGCCGGGTTTCCCGGGCAGATCGGTTGGGTAAGCCCGCGTTACAGCGAGATCGATGGCGTACGCACCGTGGCGCGGCTGACCGATCTGGCCTGGGTGCCGGATCTGGTGGTGATCACCGCGCCGGCGCGCATCGTGCCGCGCATCGTCTCGATTGCCGCACGGCGCGGCGTGGCCGCAGCGATCATCCTCACCGCAGGCCTCGGCAGCGGCCCCGGCTCGCCGGCCGCGCGCATGGAAGCGGCGGCACGCGCCAAGGGCATGCGCATCCTCGGCCCGCATTGCCTGGGCGTGATCGCCCCGCACGCACGGCTCAACGCCAGCATCGCCGCGCACTGCCCGCAGGCGGGCGACCTGGCGCTGATCTCCGAATCCAGCGCCATTGCCGCGGCCCTGGTGGAATGGGGCGTGGCGCGCTCGGTCGGGTTCTCGGCGGTGGTGTCGCTGGGCGATACGCTGGATGTGGACTTCGGCGATCTGCTCGACTACTTCGCCACCGACTACCGCACCCGCGCGATCCTGCTGTATGTCGAACGCATCGGCGATGCGCGCAAGTTCATGTCGGCCGCACGCGCCGCCGCGCGCGCCAAACCGGTGGTGGTGGTCAAATCCGGCCGCCAGTTCCGCATCAACCCCAATGCCGATACGCATGCGCAGGCGCTGGCCGGCTCGGATGCGGTGTATGGCGCCGCATTCGCGCGTGCCGGGCTGTTGCGGGTGGGCGCGCTGGACGAGTTGTTCGCCGCCGCCGAAACGCTGGGCCGGCTCGGTAGTTTTCCGGGAAGGCGGCTGGCCATCCTGAGCAATGGCGGCGGGGTGGGGCAGCTGGCGGTGGACCAGCTGGTGCTGCGCGGCGGCACCCTGGCCGAGTTGTCGGCCAAGACGCTGGAGCGGCTGGATCAATCGCTGCCCGAAGGCTGGTCGCGCAGCAATCCGGTCGACATCATTGTCGATGCCGACGGGCCACGGTATGCGGCGGCGATCGAGGCGTTGCTGGACGACCCCGAGAACGACGCGCTGCTGGTGGTCAACGTGCCTACCGCGTTCACCTCCTCGGCCGATGCGGCCAAGGCGCTGACCCGCGCGCTGGACCAACGCAATCGCTATCAGCGCGAAAAGCCGGTGTTTGCGGTGTGGCTGGGCCAGGACGATGCGGCGATCGCCGCGCTCAATGCCGCGCGCGTGCCGACCTATGCGACCGAATCGGACGCGGTGCGCGGCTTCACCCACCTGGTGCGCTATCGCGAGGCGCAGGCGGCGTTGATGGAAACCCCGCCCAGCCTGCCGGAAGACTTCGTCGTTGATGCCGGCATCGCCCGCGCGGTGGTCGATGAGGCCTTGGCCGCCGGTCGGCGCTGGCTGGACCCGGTCGCCACCAACCGGCTGCTGGCCGCCTACGGCATCCCGATCGTGCCGCTGCAGGTGGCGGCCACCGCCAACGAGGCGGCGTTGCTGGCCGACCCGCTGCTGGCCGTCGGCCGCACGGTGACCTTGAAGGTGCTGTCCAGCGACATCGCGCACAAGTCCGATGTGGATGGCGTGCGCTTGAACCTGTCCAGCGTGGCGGCGGTGCGCGAAGCGGCGACCGGCATCCTGGCGCGTGCGCGCGCCGCACATCCCAACGCCGTCATCGAGGGCGTGATCGTGCAGCCCACGGTGCTGCGGCCCAAGGCGCGCGAACTGATCGCCGGCATTGCCGATGACCCGGTGTTCGGCCCGGCGATCGTGTTCGGGCGCGGCGGCACCGCGGTGGAGGTCATCAACGACCGCGAACTGGCGTTGCCGCCGCTGGATCTGCGCCTGGCGCACGAATTGATCGGCCGCACGCGCGTCTCGCGCATCCTCAAGGCCTACCGCGACGTGCCGGCCGCCGACGAGCGCGCGGTGGCGCTGGTGTTGGTCAAGCTGGCGCAGCTGGCCGCCGACATCCCCGAAATCACCGAGCTGGATATCAACCCGCTGCTGGCCGACCGCGATGGCGTGATTGCGCTGGACGCGCGCGTGGCGGTGGCGCCGGCGCGCAAGCTGCATAAAGGCCGTGGCCATCCGCGCTTTGCGATCTTTCCGTATCCGAAGGAATGGGAGCGCCAGATCGCGCTCGGCGATGGCACCCACGCGTTGGTGCGCCCGGTGCGCCCGGAAGACGATGCGCTGTTCCGCGCGTTCTTCGCGCGGGTCACCGACGAGGACCTGCGGCTGCGGTTCTTCCAGTCGGTCAAGCATTTCAGCCACGAATTCATCGCGCGGCTGACCCAGCTCGATTACGCGCGCTCGATCGCGCTGGTGGCCATCGACCCCAAGAGCGGCGACATGCTCGGCGCGGTGCGCCTGCATGCCGACGCCGACTACGAGGGCGGCGAGTACGGCATCCTGATCCGCTCCGACCTCAAGGGCCATGGCATCGGCTGGCAGCTGATGCGCATCATGATCGAGTACGCACGCTGGCTGGGCCTGAAGCAGATCGAAGGCCAGGTGCTGCGCGAGAACCGCACCATGCTGGCGATGTGCCAGAGCCTGGGCTTCGGGGTTCGCCCGGATCCGGACGATGCGACCCTGATGGCGGTGACACTCCCTATAATGGGCGAGCCGCGCCCGGCCTGACCTTAGCGTCACGCCGCGGTTCCCCCTCCTCACCGCATGCCGGATCTGCCGGGCCTTGCCCTGGCCCGTTGTTTCGGCTGTCGTCTCGGCCCGCCTGGGAGTGTCAATGTTTCGCGATTTCAGAATGTCGTTCTTGGTTACAGCCGTCTGCCTGGGCGTTGCTGCCTGGTGGGGCCACACCACCTCGATGGGCCTGTGGCAGGCGCTGTGGCTATGCCTGGTGCTGAGCGTGCTGGAAGTGTCGTTGTCGTTCGACAACGCGGTGGTCAACGCCGGTGTGCTCAAGCACATGAACGCGTTTTGGCAAAAATTGTTCCTGACCGTGGGCATCCTGATCGCGGTGTTCGGCATGCGCCTGGTGTTTCCGATCGTGATCGTGTCGGTGGCTACCGGGATGGGTCTGGTGCCGGTGATGCAGATGGCGCTCAAGGAGCCGGAGCGCTACAGCCAGGTGCTGACCGACCATTACCCGTCCATCGCCGCCTTCGGTGGCATGTTCCTGCTGCTGGTGTTCCTCAACTTCCTGTTCGACCAGGACCGCAAGCTGCATTGGCTCGGGCCGGTGGAGCGGCTGGTCGGCAAGCTGGGCAAGGCCGATGCGATGTCGGTGATCGTGGCGGTGACGGTGCTGCTGGGCACCAAGCTGTTCCTGCCCGATGCGGTCTTCCAGAGCGTGCTGTTCGCCGGCCTGGGCGGCATCCTGCTGTACCTGCTGGTCGGCAGCGTGGATGCCTTGTTCGAGTCCGAAGAGAGCGAAGACGGCATGGGCCCGGCCAAGCGTTCGGGCATTGCCGCGTTTTTGTATCTGGAAGTGCTGGACGCTTCGTTCTCGTTCGATGGGGTGATCGGCGCGTTCGCGATCACCCGCGATGTGGTCATCATCATGCTGGGCCTGGCGATCGGCGCGATGTTCGTGCGCTCGATGACGGTCTACCTGGTGCACAAGGGCACGCTGGACGAGTTCGTGTTCCTGGAGCACGGCGCGCATTACGCCATCGGCGTGCTGGCGATCATCATGCTGGTCGGCACCGTCTACCACGTGCCGGAGGTGCTGACCGGCCTGATCGGGGTGGCCTTCATCGCCGCCTCGGTGTGGTCGTCGATCCGCTACCGCAAGCGCCACCACGTCGGCCCGACCGAGATTTGATGGCGCGCTCGGCGGGCGCCGCTGATCTGTGACTTGGCTGCAAGGCCCTTGCCCGCCCACCATCGCAGGACACGCCGCAAGTACGTCCTTGTAGCTCTTACGCGGCATCCATGCCGCGTAAGGTCCCGCGACGGTGGGCGGGCAATGACCAGTCGAGATGGTCGGTGTGCGTGGTTTTCGATAAAGCAACCGACTAACTTTCTGGTGCAGTGTCCTCGCTGCTGTGACTTGGCTGCAGGGTCCTTGCCCGCCCACCATCGCGGGACACGCCGTGAATCCGTCCATGGAGGCTCTTACGCGGCATCCATGCCGCGTAAGGTCCCGCGACGGTAGGCGGGCAAGGACCCGTCGAGTTGGTCGGTGCGCATGGGAGAGCGGTGCTGGATGCGCCTTGTTCGATCATGAAGCATCGGCTTCATGTCTGATGCGCGTCGCAGTACAGACAGCTTTTCAAACGAGCGCCGACCAACTGTCTGGTGCGGTGTCCTCGCCGCTTGCGGGACCGTGTGGCGGCATGGATGCCGCCACCGAGCCCCCAGGGACGGGTTCACGGCGTGTCCCGCGAGCGGCGAGGGCACCGCGCACTCGACCGCAACGTCAAAGTAGAGAGAGCGGCGGCGCCCACCTGGATTCGATAGTGGCGAGTTTGCTTCCGTAGCTTGGGCGTGCCGGCGTCAGAGCGGCGCGCCAGGCGTGCGGTGCTGCCTGAGGCAGTTACGGCCAACTGTGACCGGCTTCAGCATCGGCGTGTGTCGCAGCCAACCCAACCGGACCCAACTGGTCGATAAAAATGCCGGTTTGGGCCTTGACTGCGCAGCCAAATTGGCGGGTTCCGGGGTCGGCATCGACCGTTCGTCAGACAGTGCTTTGTGCCGCAAGGGTTTTCGGGGTTTTCCCACATTTGGTGTTGACCCCTCCGGGTGACCCCACTATCTTGGGGGAGTCGGTGGTTGGTCGCCCAGGGCGTCCGGACCAGTGAGAGCATGATTTGCAGCAGTTTGCCAATCAAAAGCCTCTCCGCGGCGGCAGCAATGAACGATCACAGCCATCCGGGCGTCGCCTGGTGCAGGCGGCGTGGTCTCGTTGCGCCGCTGTTGTTTCGCCACCGACCACTGCGCGACAGCACACCGCGCGGTGGCGGCCGTGGAATCTCCGGTAAGGAGATGGCTGGTGTTGTCGATGCCGCCGCAGACCTTGGGTCTTGCGTGCTGGTCGTCGCGCACCGTCATCGCTGTCCAGGGAGTCCGGAGAATCGGTCGCAGCCCGTCCCCAGCCGGGTTCGTGTGCCTACGCATGGAGGACGCATGACCACCAACGACACCCTTGCCGCGATCGCCGCCGGTACCTTAGCCACCACCCCCAGCGTTCCGGCCAGTGTCGGTGCACCCAGCTGCGGCGCGCCGGAATTGACCGACCCGTCGGATGTTGTGCCGCCCCCCCGCCAAGCCATTGCAATGCACGCACAGACCATCGAAGAACAAACCGTCTCCACCTGGATCACCAAGGAAGCCGGTAATCGCAAGATTCCGTTCGAGCCGGAGCGCCTGGAGCGCGCCATCGACCAGATCCATGCCGAATTCCCGCAGCTGGACGTGGCCGACTACAAGCGCTCGGTGTTCGGCTTCGTCGATCGCAAGGACAGCGTCAACGCCGACGACCTGGTCGACCACCTGATCCGCGAGGCCGAAGCCCGCGTCGATCTGACCACCCCGGAGTGGGAGCACTTCGCTGCGCGTCTGTACCTGCGCCGCCTGTACAAGCGGGCCAGCCGCAACCGGTTCTACGATGCCAGCCAGAAGTACGGCTCGTTCGTCGGCCTGCAGGAGAGCCTGGCCGATCGCAATGTCTACTCCAACGACATCCTGCGCCGCTATTCCAAGGACGAGCTGATCGAAGCCGGCAAGATGATCGAGCCGGAGCGCGACAAGCTGTTCGCCTACAACGGCCTGTACCTGCTGGCCACGCGTTACATGGCCACCGACAACTCGCGCGGCGTGTTCGAGCTGCCGCAGGAGCGTTGGCTGACGATTGCGCTGTATCTGATGCAGGACGAGATCGGCACCGGCAAGGGCAGCCGCGAGCGCCGCATGCAGCTGGTGGGCGAGGCCTACTGGGCGCTGTCCAACCTGTACATGACCGTGGCCACGCCCACGCTGGCCAATGCCGGCAAGGTCGGCGGGCAGCTGTCGAGCTGCTTCATCGACACCGTCGACGACAGCCTGCAGGGCATCTACGACTCCAATACCGACGTGGCGCGCGTGTCCAAGCACGGCGGCGGCGTGGGTGCGTACCTGGGCTATGTGCGTTCGTCCGGTTCGGCGATCCGCGGCGTGTCCAATTCCTCCGGCGGCGTGGTGCCGTGGATTAAGCAGCTCAACAACACCGCCGTGTCGGTGGACCAGCTGGGCCAGCGCAAGGGTGCCATCGCGGTCTATCTGGACATCTTCCACCGCGACATCGAGTCGTTCCTGGATCTGCGCCTGAACAACGGCGACCAGCGTCTGCGCGCGCATGACGTGTTCACCTCGGTGTGCATCCCCGACCTGTTCATGGAAGCGGTCGAGCGTCGCGGCGACTGGTATCTGTTCGATCCGCACGAAGTGAAGCGGATCAAGGGTTGGTACCTGCAGGACTTCTACGACGAGAAGAAGGGCGACGCCAATAGCAGCTTCCGTCGCAAGTACGAGGAAGTGGTCGCCGACGAGCGCATCACCCGCAAGACGGTCAAGGCGATCGAGATCTTCAAGCGGATCATGGTCAGCCAGCTGGAAACCGGCAACCCGTTCATGTTCTATCGCGATGAAGTCAATCGCAAGAATCCGAACAAGCACGAGGGCATGGTCTATTCGTCCAACCTGTGCACCGAGATCCTGCAGAACATGAGCCCGACGCGGATGATGCAGGAGATCATCAGCGGCAATCAGATCGTCACCACCAAGAAGGCAGGCGACTTCGTCGTGTGCAATCTGTCCTCGATCAACCTGGGCCGCGCGATCACCGTGCAGGAAGATCAGGCCGATCTGCTGGGTGCCGACGTGCTGGAGCGCTTGATCCCGATCCAGGTGCGCATGCTCGACAACGTGATCGATCTGAATCAGTTGCCGGTGCCGCAGGCCACCATCACCAACCAGAAGTACCGCGCCATCGGTCTGGGCACCTTCGGCTGGCACCATCTGCTTGCGCAAAAGGCCATCCATTGGAATGCAAAGGAAGCCGAGGACTACAGTGACGAGCTGTACGAGCGCATCAACTATCTGACCGTCCAGGCGAGCATGGAGCTGGCCAAGGAAAAGGGCACCTACAGCGTGTTCCGCGGCAGCGACTGGCACACCGGCGAGTACTTCCGTGCGCGCGACTACAACAGCCCGCAGTGGCTGGAGTTGTCCGCACAGGTGGCCGTCAACGGCGTGCGCAATGCCTGGATGCTGGCGGTTGCGCCGAACATGAGCACCGCGCAGATTGCCGGTTCCACCGCCTCGATCGACCCGATCTACAGCGCGTTCTACTACGAAGAAAAGAAGGACTTCCGTCGTCCGGTCGCCGCTCCGGGCCTGTCGCTGGAAACCTGGCCGTATTACGAAAAGGGCGCCTACAAGGTCGACCAGTTCGCCAGCGTGCGCCAGAACGCGCGTCGCCAGCGCCACATCGACCAGTCGATCAGCTTCAACTTCTACGTGCCCAGCACCATCCGTGCGAGCACCTTGCTGGACCTGCACATGACCGCCTGGCGCGAAGGCCTGAAGACCACGTACTACGTGCGTTCCAACGACATCGATATCAGCGAGTGCGAGTGGTGCAGTAGCTAAAGCGCATTCGCGCTTTCGCTTCCACAGTTCGCGTTGCGAACTGTGGACCCTGCTTCATCAGCTCCCACACCCCGCGCCTTTGGCGCGCCCCCTGACTCAGGGGGCTTTCCTCCAGAACGATTGCTGCCGCCGTCCCCGAGTCACACGCGGGCGACTGCCCGGAACACGAGTAGAGACCCACATGTCCGCAACACCGCTTGAGCGCATCAAGATCCTGGAGCCGCGTCACCCCAACCGCTCCACCGCCATCATCAATGGCCAGACCTCCGGCATCCTCAACTGGAACGATATTCCTTACCCGTCCTTCTATCGGGCCTACAAGGAACTGTCGACCAACTTCTGGATCCCCGACGAGGTGGACATGAAGGGCGACGCACGCCAGTACAACGAGCTGTCGGCGCGCGAAAAGAACGCTTACGATTCGATCATCGGCTTGCTGGCCACGCTGGATTCGCCGCAAACGCGTTTCATCTACAACGTCGCCGAATACATCACCGACCCGGCCGCGCACGCCAATGCCGCGATCATCGGCCAGCAGGAAGTGATCCATAACGAGAGCTACAGCTACGTGCTGGCCTCGATCACCGGCCTGGCCGACCAGAACCGCGTGTTCGAGCTTGCCCGCACGCACCCGACCATCATCAAGCGCAACGCGCCGATCATGGGCGCCTACGATGACTTCCTGCGCGACAAGACCGCCGAAACGCTGATCCGCGCGCTGATCCAGTCCTCGATCCTGGAAGGCATCAACTTCTATTCCGGCTTTGCGTATTTCTACAATCTGGTCCGCCAGAACCGCATGACCGGCACCGGCAAGATCATCAGCTTCATCAACCGCGACGAGCTGGCCCACTCCAAGTTCATCAGCGAACTGATCCGCGCCATCATCGGCGAGAACCAGGCGCTGCAGGGCGACCAGCTCACCGATTACGTGCACAAGGCCTTCGAGCACGCGATCGACCTGGAAACGGTGTGGACCGCCGAAGTGCTGGACGGCATCGACGGCATCGACGTGGACGAGATGATCCGCTACGTGAAGTACCGCGCCAACAAGATGGCCGGCATGCTTGGCATCGAGAAGCTGTACGAAGGCGCCAACGACAACGTGATGCCGTGGATCAAGGCCTACGCCGACAATTTCACCGAAACCAAGACCGACTTCTTCGAAATGCGTAATGCCAGCTACAAGAAGACCAACTCGGATAACGGCTTCGACGATCTGTGAGTCATCGGGAATAGGGAATCGGGAATGGCAAAAGCAGACAACACCGCGCTCTTCCGATTCCCCACTCTCCATTCCCAATTCCCCGCCCCATGAACATCCTGCTGGCCCTGGCATCGTTGAGCGGCAACACGCGTGATGTTGCGCGCAGTGTGGCCTTGCGCTGCGAAGCGGCCGGTCATGCAGTGACCTGGGTGGAAACCGATCTGCAGCGTTTGGCGCAGGTGCCGCATGCGCCAGGGCAGTACGACATGTTTCTGCTCGGCAGCTGGACCGACAACGGTGGCCGTACACCGGCAGAGATGAAACGCTTCATCGTCGAGTTGGTCGAAACGCTGGGCAAGCCACCGCAGGTGGCGGTGTTCGGCACCGGTGAAACGCAGTGGGGCGAGGACTATTTCTGCGGCGCGGTGCATCGCATCGCACAGTTCTTCGCCAGCCCGTTTCCGCGTTTGACCATCGAACAGATGCCCCACGGCGTGCGCGACGCGCAGGCCATCGCCGCCTGGACCGACGAGGTCCTGGCTCAATGCAAGAACAAATTCCATGATGCAGACCATTACCGTCACCTCGCCTGAGCATTACACCGCCGCCCTGGCTGCGCATCCGCGCGCGCTGGTGGATTTCTACAAGGACAACTGCCCCGGCTGCCGCATGCTGGACATGTCGCTGGACAAGTTTGCCGTCAGCGCTGCGGCCGATGGTGTGGCCTTGTTGAAAGTGAAACTGGAAGTAGTGGGCGAAGAATTTTTCCGCGACCTCGGACTGCGCCAGACCCCGACGCTGGCGCTGTACCGCGATGGCAGCGAAGTCGCACGCCTGCCGGGCTTCCAGTCGCCGGCGCAGGTGGAAACAGCGGTCAAAAGCCAGCTCTAAGCTAGTGTTGTCGTGTCGGCTTGCTGCAGGTCATGCAATGCCTGTCGGCCACAACATTAGCGCGCTCTTGTAGGAGCGGCCCTGGCCGCGAAGGGCGTCACCGATAATACCCAGCGTACGCCGATGACCGCGCTGGCCAACCACCGCGCGACGCATTCGATATGTGGCCTTCGCCGATCGCTCGATCGACAGGCGCGTTGGCAAAAAGCGACGAGCAGCATCCCGCCGCGGCTCACGCTCCCATCTTCCATGGATCCCGCATGTCAGACAGCCCGCAGACGCCTCCCCCGACCGAAGTGCGCATGGTCGAAATCGTATTCCCCAACCACACCAACCACATGGGCACGCTATTCGGTGGCCAGGCACTGGCGTGGATGGACAAGGCCGCGTTTCTGGCGGCCTCGCGCTATGCGCGGCGTGCGGTGGTGACCGCGCGTTCGGATCAGGTGGATTTCAAATTGCCGATCCGGCAGGGCCAGATGGTGGAAACCATTGCGCGCGTGGTGTCGGTGGGGCGCAGCTCGATCAAGGTGGAAGTGGAGCTGATCGCCGAGGATCTGCTCAGCGGCGCGCGCGAGCTGTGCACGCGCGGCCACTTCGTGATGATCGCGCTCGGCGCCGATGGCAAGCCGACGGCAGTGACGCCGTTACCTGCGCCGCAGGACTGAATCGGTGGCGGTGGGCGGCAATGCTGCGCGCGTTAGACTCGGCCTCTTTCTCATACGGAAGTCATGCGATGCGAAGGATCCGCGCACCGCGCTGGATGGCGGTGCTGATGATGACCGCGCTGCTCGGAGCGTGCCGCGTGCCGCTGCCGGCCGAGAGTGAGCAGGCCGTCGAGCCGATGGATCCGGATCGTGTGCTGATCAGTCGCATCCAGGGCCGCGGCGACACCAGTCCACTGCTTGGGCGGGAGGTCGCCATCGAAGGCATCGTGACCCGCAGCCTGGCCGGCGATGACGACGATCTGGGTCAGGAGATCGGCGAGACCCTGGGCGATGGCAACCGCGGCAAGGTGGTGGGCTGGTTTGTGCAGGACGAAGGCGATGGCGTGGACGCAACGTCGGATGCCGTGTTCGTGCTCGATCAGGGCTATGACACCGGCATCGGTGTGCCCGGTGAGAGCGAGTACACGCTGCGCATGGGCACGCGTGTGCGCAGCGGCGACCGGGTCAAGGTGCGTGGTGTGGTCGCCGAGGTCGCGCAGGACATCGCGGCCGACCAGCCACGCAGCAGTGGGCATCAGGTCGGTCGCGGCGACCCGGCGGGCAGCATCACCACGATCAAGGCTGGATGGATCACCCTGCTGTCGCGCCGCGATCGCCGGCCGCCAATCGCGTTGGTCGACACGCATCCGGATCGCAGCGCGGACGAATCGTCCGAGACGATGCGTCTGAGTGCTTCGGTGGCAGCGGCTCCAGCTAGCGAGCGCCCCTGAGCAGAAGTAGTGAAGGCGTTAGGGATCCACGTGGCGGAGAGCACTGCGGCGGCTTCGCGAATTGCTTACTCCTGAACCTCGCGGTCCTCGCGCTTGGTTTCTTCCATCGCTTCGGGCTCCAGCTCTTCGGCGCTGCGGTTGAGTTTGACGAATACGCCCCAGGCGATCAGCAACAGCGCCGCGCACAGGCCCACGGCGGCCGCGTATGGCAGCTTGGCCGGGTCGTCGTGCATCAGCTCGAAGATCGACACCAGCGTCTCGATCGCCAGCGCGATCACGATCACCACGAAAAAGCGCGACAGATAACGCCGCACCCGCGTAGGCCCGCTGACTTTGACATCGCGCAGGATCTCTTCTTCGAAGATGGTCTGGCCCAGTTCCAGCGTCACCAGCGCCACCGTGAGCAGGCCGATCGCCTCCAGCACCACGTTGAAGCGATCGCGCACCACCATGTCGCCGCCGGGCGTAAAGCCGTGCCACAGCTCCAACCCTGCCATCGCCACCAGACCCGCCGCGCACAGCACGAAGAACGCCAGGATCACGAAATGACCGGCACGGAACAGGTGGCTGAGCAGTTTCATCGGAGGCGACACGGGCGAAGGGAGGCAGAGCATCGTGTGCATCGCGTCGTTACGGCGCGAAGGCAATGGCAATGCCGATCTTGAGCGCGCGCCGCGCACGGCAGCGCTTCACGTGCAGCGATGGGCAACACCAGCTCGACGTATCGACATCGACCCCGAGCGCTACAACCCTTCCCCCATCGGGGGAAGGTGCCCGCAGGGCGGATGGGGGTACGGTTTACACGCAGCCCAACAACCGCCCCGCACACCCCAACACCCTCAGCTATGCCGCAACACCTGATACGCCTGCAGATGCACATTGGCCGCCATCAACAGCGGCGCGTTGCGCCCGGTCTCGCGCACGCGCTTCAGCATGTCGCCAACGATCTGCGCCGCTTCCACGTCCTGGCCAGCTTCCAGATCGCGCAGCATCGAGGCCTTCAGCGGCGAATCCACCTGCAATAGCGTCTGCAGCGCCTTGGCGCGCGCAGCTTCCGGAATCGGCTGCCCGGCCGCATCGGCGGCCCACAGGCATTCGTTGTACAAGCCGTTGATCAACGCGCGGCCGTCGTCGGTGGCCACGATCGCACCGACCGGCGCACGCATCAGGCAGGTGGCCGCCGCCAGCGCGGTGAGGAAGCTGTATTTGATCCACTGCTCCTGCGCGATCTGCTCGCTGGCCACATGGGTGATGCCTGCCTGCGCGCACACCGCGGCAAACGCCTGCACCCGCGCCGATGCGGCATTGCCATCGCGCTCGCCGAAGGTCATCGCTGCCGGCTTGCCCAGATGCAGGATCTCGCCGTGCTCGCCCTTTGCGGCGCTGATGAAGCACAGCCCGCCCAACACCCGTGCTGCACCGAAGCGCTCGTCCAACGCCGCGTAATGCCGCAGGCCGTTGAGGATCGGCAGCACGGTGGTGTGCTCGCCCACCGCCGGCGCAATCGCCTCGATTGCGCTGTCCAGGTCGTAGGCCTTGCAGCTGAGGATCACCAGATCGAACGGCCGCTGCGCCACCAGCGCCGGCAGATCCTGCGCGGTGACGGTTGCCACCGGCAGATCGGCATCGCCGAGCGGGCTGCGGATGCGCAGGCCATCGGCCTGCAGCTGCGCCGCGCGCGCATCGCGCACCAGGAAGGTGACATCGACCCCGGCCTGCGCCAGACGTCCGCCGAAATAACCGCCGGTGCCACCGGCGCCGAGGATGAGGATATGCATCGCCATCGTCATCAGCTCCGCAAACCCACACCACGGCGCAGCAACCACAGCGCCAGAGCACTGAGCACTGCGACAAAGCCCAGCATCAGTGCGTAAGCCACCCAGATCGGCACGTCCGAGCTGCCGAGCAGGCCATAGCGGAACGCGTTGACCATGTAGAAGATCGGGTTGGCGTGGGTAGCCGCTTCGGCCCACGGCGGCAGCAGCTTCACCGAATAGAACACGCCGCCCAGATAGGTCAGCGGGGTCAGGATGAAGGTGGGCACGATCGCCACGTCGTCGAACTTCTTGGCGTACACCGCGTTGACGAAGCCGGCCAGCGAAAAGATGATCGCGCCCAGCACCACCGTGGTCAGCGTCACGATCGGATGCGGGATGCGCACCGGGGTGAAGAACATCGCGATGATCAGCACCAGCGCGCCGACCATCACCCCGCGCAGCACCGCGCCGGAGACGTAGCCCCACAGGATCACCCAGTTGGGCATCGGGCTGACCAGCAGCTCTTCCACATGCCGGCCGAACTTGGCGCCGAAGAAGCTGGAGGAGATGTTGCCGTAGCTGTTCTGGATCACGCTCATCATCACCAGGCCCGGCACGATGAACTGCATGTACGTGTAGCCGCCCATGTCGCCCACGCGCGAACCGATCAGCCCGCCGAAGATCAAAAAGTACAGCGTCATGGTGATGGCCGGCGGTACCAGGGTCTGGCCCCAGATACGCAGGATGCGCTGCACTTCGCGGCGCACGATGGTGCCCAGGGCAACCCAGTTGCGGCGCGCGTTGGTGGGTTCGGTCACGGTGCGGATCTCGTTCATGGCTGGCCTCCGCTGCGCGGCTGCGCAGGCGGTGTGCCGTTGGGAATGGGCGTCGCGGGTGCGGCGGCGTCTGGCGCCGGCGCATCACCGGTCAAGCGCACGAACAGCTCCTCCAGCCGATTGCTCTTGGTGCGCATCGAGCGCACCCGGATGCCGGCGCTGCCAAGCGTGGCGAACACGCGGTTGAGGTCCATCGCGCGCGGCATGTCCAGGTCCAGCGTGTGGCCGTCGATGGCGGTAAGCGTGGTGCCTTCGATCACCGGCAATTCGGCCGGCAGATCGCCGTCGATATCGAACAAAAAGCCTTCTACGTCGAGCTTGGCCAGCAGTTCACGCATCGGCCCCTGGGTGACGATCTGGCCGTGGTTGATGATGGCCAGGTTGCGGCACAGGTGCTCGGCTTCTTCCAGATAATGCGTGGTCAGGATGATGGTGGTGCCGGCCGCGTTGATCTCTTTGAGCACGCGCCACATGTCGCGGCGGATCTCGATGTCCACGCCGGCGGTGGGCTCGTCCAGGATCAGCAGGCGCGGCTGGGTCATCATCGCGCGGGCGATCATCAGCCGGCGCTTCATGCCGCCGGACAGCGTGCGGCTCATCACCTGGGCCTTTTCCCACAGGTGCGAGCGGCGCAGCTCCGCTTCGGCCAGCCGTTCGGCCTCGGCACGCGGCATGCCATAGAAACCGGCGTAATTGACCAGGATGTCGAAGGGTTTTTCGAACAGGTTGAAGTTGACCTCCTGCGGGACCAGGCCGATCAGGCGCATCGCATCGCTGCGGTGGCCGACCAGATCGGTGCCGAACACTTCCACCTGGCCGGCGGACAGATTCACCAGCGAGCTGATGATGCCGATCAGGGTGGATTTGCCGGCGCCGTTGGGGCCGAGCAGGGCGAAGAAATCGCCTGGCGCCACGTCCAGCGAGACGCCTTTGAGCGCCTGGGTGCCGTTGTCGTAGGTCTTGCGCAGATCGCACACACGCAGCGCGGGTGCGGTGATCGGAGATGGGGAATTCAAGGTGTTCCTTCGCGTCAGCGTGACGGCGCAGCGAGTTGCAGGCCGTTATTATAGAAGCCCGTGGGGGCTTGCCCCGATCACAGACTGTCCTAAATACGTTCGTGTCCGTTCAATTCCCCCTCAAGCTTGTCGACCGGCGCATGATTGCGCCCACCGTGGCCCACTGCCAGTTCCTGCGTGACGACGGCCAGCCGCTGGATTTCCAGCCCGGGCAGTTCATCCAGATCCATTTCAACGGCGCCGATGGCACGCCGACCAAGCGCAGCTATTCGCTGGCGACCATCCACGACCACGCGTTCGGACCGGGCGAGGCGGTGGATATCGCGGTGAGCTTCGTGCCCGGCGGCTCTGCCACTGCGCTGTTCGAAGGCCTGCAGATCGGCGATCAGTTGCAGGCCAGCGGGCCGTACGGGCGCTTCTGCCTGCCACCGGGCGACCACAACCGGCGCTATGTGCTGATCGCCACCGGCACCGGCGTCACCCCGTACCGCTCGATGCTGCCGTTGCTGGCCGAGGCGATCGCTACCCGAGGCGTGCAGGTGGTGCTGTTGCAGGGCGCACGCACCCCGGTCGAATTGCTGTACGGCGACGACTTCCGCGCGTTTGCCGATGCACACCCGCAGTTCCGCTACGTGCCGTGCTTCTCGCGCGAGCTGCCCGAGCAGCCGCATGCCGATGTGCGGCATGGCTACGTGCAGCAGCAGCTGGCGGAGTTCGCGCCCGATGCGCAAGGCGACATCGCCTACCTGTGCGGCAATCCGGACATGGTGGACAGCTGCATCGAAGCCTTGAAAGAAACCGGCCTGCCGAACGCGCAGATTCGCCGCGAGAAATACGTCAGCCCGGCGCCGGCAAAAGTCTGAGGTCATCGGGCAGTGCCGAGCTGTCTTGCTTGGCATCGTTGATCGCGCCTGGTCGGCCTGCACCGGGCGTGTTCAAGGCACGTCAACTTCGAGGCCCGCAACCGCATCGCGATGCCCGCCGAAGTGCCTCTGCGATAGCGCCAGCACGCGCCGGATATGGTGCCCGAGCGTCTCGGCCGGGCCGAAGCCGCGGCGTGTTGCAACGTCCACACTGAAAACCGCAGGCCGCCGAGTGCAGCGCGTTGCCGAATCGCTAGGCCGCAGCGCGTGTGGCTGGCGGGCGCCGCAACTCGACCGTGATGTGCACCAGTTCTTGGTGAATCTGCAAGGCATCGCGTACCAGGTCTGCATCGATGTCTGCCGCCGTGACCAGGCTGACGACGCAGGCATAGCGATCGCTGCCGACGCGCCAGACATGCAGGTCGCCGATGTCGATGGCATGCGGCAGCTCGGCGATGACCTGCTTCACTTCCGCCACCACCGGGGCATCCATCTCCGCATCCAGCAGCACGCGGCCGGTACTGCGCAGCAGCCCCCACGCCCACACGGTGACCAGCACCGCGCCGACGATGCCCATGACCGGATCCAGCCAGGTCACGCCCCAATGCATGCCGGCGACCAGCGCGACAACGGCCAGTACCGAAGTGGCGGCATCGGCGACTACATGCAGATACGCCGCTCTCAGATTGAGATCGGCGTGGCCGTTGTGATGACCATGACCATGACTGTCATGCGCGTGCTCATGGCCGTGCCCGTGATGATGGCCATGGCCATGCGAATCGCGTAACCACCACGCGCAGATCAGGTTGACCAGCAGGCCGATGACCGCAATGACCGTGGCTTCCTGATACTGGATGGGCTTGGGCGAAAACAGCCGCTCCACCGATTGGAAGGCCATCAAGCCCGCCACGCCCAACAACAAAATCGCACTGGTGTAGCCACCCAGCACTTCCACCTTCCAGGTGCCGAAGGTGAAACGCACGTCGTTGGCATTGCGCCGCGCAAAGCGGTAGGCGTACAACGCCAGGCCCAGCGCAAGCGCGTGCGAGCTCATATGCCAGCCATCGGCGAGCAGGGCCATGGAGTTGAGGCTCCAGCCGCCGACGATTTCCACCACCATCATGACCACGGTCAGGATGACGGCCTTGCGGGTGCTGTGCTCTGCGA
Source organism: Xanthomonas sp. Leaf131 (assembly GCF_001423495.1). GTDB lineage: Bacteria > Pseudomonadota > Gammaproteobacteria > Xanthomonadales > Xanthomonadaceae > Xanthomonas. The sequence continues at coordinate 297,798 of NZ_LMOG01000005.1, forward strand.
GTGGGTTGGCGCTGGCAAAAGTGTGCGACTGCGCGCAGTGCGGCGCGGCGTGCGTGATCGACATCGGAAGTGGCTCTGGCTACGATACCCCCCTATGGTATCTCAGATACCCCCAGGGGGTATTCGGCAATGGCACATCTGAATCAGGACAAATCCAAACTGCTCGCCCGCGTGCGCAGGATTCGAGGGCAGGTGGAGGGGCTGGAAAAAGCCCTGGCGCAAGACGTGGACTGCACTGCGTTGTTGACCCAGGTGGCGGCGTTCCGCGGCGCGGCGCAGGGGTTGATGGTCGAGTTGCTCAGCGAGCACCTCAAGCATCATGTGGCGGCACCGGATGCACTGGGTGACCGCGAGCTGGCGGTCGACGACGTCACCGCCATTCTCAAGACCTATCTCAAGTAAGCGTGGCTTCAAAACATCTACGCTGACCGCCGGGTGGGAACAGGAGGTTCCGCCAGGCGATGAGCGCAGGCGCAGTGGTGGCTGTTCGCCTCAGCGCGGGGATGGCTCCAGCGTCATCAACACCACATCGTTGCTGCGCATCGGCACGCTGATCTCGACGACTCCATCGGCGCCCACACGCACGCGCCGTTCCTGCTCGGGCGTATCGCGCGTAGCGTGCTGCAGCTGCGCCAGCTGACGCGGCGCCAGCTCCTTGGGCATGCCCATGTCGATGTACAGCGACAGCGGGTCGTTGCGCCGGTAGCCGGTCTTGTGCACCTGCAGCTGGTACGTGCCAGCCGGCACGTGCGCCAGCCGGAACAGCACCGGCGCACTCGGCGCATTGGGCACCTGCTTGGTATAGAACGGCGTATTGCTCACCGCCTGCACCGGTTGCTGCCAATCCCACGCCAACGCGGCGATGCGTTTGCCATCCACCGCCGCAAACGCGTGCGCATCGCGCAGCGGAATGTCGCGGCCTTTGAGCGCATTCAAGTACTTGTAGGCGAACCACGCCGGCTTGCGGATGCCCTCGCGATTCATCAGCCCAAAGCCACCGTGGAAGGGCGTGGGCGGCGGGCCGGGTTCTTCGAACAGATCGGTATAGGTCCAGTAGCTCATGCCCTGCACCAGGCCTTGCACCTGTTTGAGCTTGGTCAGGATGTAGGGCGCGCTGATGTAACTGTCGTGGACGAAATCGCGCGGCGTGTAGCTGCTGCTCCACTCGGTGAAATACAGCGGAAGATCCGGGAACGGCGAGGCCTGGATCTGCGCGCGCACCCTTCGCACATCGCCAACGATGGCATCCGGCGATGCAGACAACTTGGTGTCCTGCTTGCCGTCCTCATCGAGAAACCCGCCGTCCACGCCGTAGGTGTGCGTGCTGACAAAATCGATCGGCAGGTTGTTTTGTGCCACATAGGCCAGCAGTTCCGGCACCCATGCCGCACCGGCGGTGGAGGGGCCACCGACCCGCAGTTGCGGGTCGATCGCCTTGATCGTGCGTGCGGTGTTCGCATACAGCGCGAAGTACGCCTGCTGGTCGGCGTTTTCCCAGAAATCCTTGAGGTTGGGTTCGTTCCACACTTCGAAGTACCACTGCCGCACTTCGTCGGCGCCATAGCGCGCGCGGATGTGGCGCACATAGGCATCGATCAGCTGCGTCCATTTGGCCGGGTCCGGATGCGAGGTGTTGCCCTTCCAGTAGAAGAGTGTCTGCTCGGAGGTCTTCATCGCGTTGGGCGTAAAGCCCAATTCCACGAACGGACGAATGCGCTTGGCCAGCAGCGCATCGTAGAGCTGATCCAGCTTGGTCCAGTCGTAGACGAGTGTGCCGTCGACGTCTTTCACCGTGCCGAGCACGTCATGGAACACGTCGTGGAAGCGGATGTAGCGAAACCCCAGCTCCTGCACCGCCGGAACCAGGTGTGCCTGCGTGTCGCTGCGGATCAAGGTGCCGGGAAAGTCCGCGCCGATCGACAGCGCGTAGAACCTGTCGACCGATTCGTCGGCGTCAGCCAGATCCAGTTGGATCGTGCGAGGCGCAGGCGCCACGTCTTGCGCCACTGCAGAGCTCGCCATGCAGAAGGTCAGTGCCAGTGCCAACGAGATTTTCAGACGCATTGCCACTCCCACCGAGGTTCGATCGGGGAGCGTACCCCAGCTCCGGCGCCGCGCCGCGGGCGGGATGTAGGGCATCGCCTGCGCCATCGTTGAGTCGGCGATCACCACAGACCAGGTGCAATCTGATGTGTAAAGGGTGCTTGACAGCCGGGCACGTCAGGCGCATCGTGCCTGTCAAGTTGACTTGACAGGTGAAAGGGATGCGTCAGCAGCATTGGCAATCGGATTGCACACAGGCCTGGCCGGCGCAGCAGTTGATGCGCGGCAGTGCCGAGATGGGGGGTGTTGGCCTGCCATCGAGCGCAACAGCGCACAAGAGGCGCAGCGCATGACCGGCAACCACCGCAACGCGCTGGTCGCGCTCTGCCTGGGTTTGGGCTCGCTCACCGTGGGTGTACTTGGCCATTGGCGACTGCTGCCACTGAGCGCTTACATTGCCGGGCTGTGTGCGGGTGTAGGCGTGTCGTGCCTGTTGCTGGCGCTGCTGTTCTGGCTGACGCGCGGCAGCATGCGCGACAGCACGCGCCCGGCGCTGGCGCGGCGTTATCACCGCGAGTTTGGCGTGCCGATGGCGCTGTACGTGGTGGTGATGTTGTTTTGGAGATATTTGCTGGCCCACGTGGATCCGGACTGGGCGCGCGTGCTGATCGCCTTGTTGCCGGCCGTGCTGGTGGCCTTGGTGATCCGCGCGGTGGCGCGCTACGTGCGCGACTCGGACGAGATGCAACGACGGATCGAACTGGAGTCGATCGCCATTGCCGCCGGCCTGGTCAGCGGCGCGTATATGACCGGTGGTTTTTTGCAGGCCGCCGAGCTGATCGACATCCCCGCCACGGTGGCGATGTTGTGGGTGTTTCCGCTGTTGTGCGGAATCTACGGCATCACCAAAAGCATCAACGCACGACGTTTTCAATGAATAGCCGCGTGCGCGAATTGCGCGAGGGCAGCGGGTGGTCGCAAGGCGAGTTGGCCGAGCGGCTAGGCGTGTCGCGGCAGACCATCAATGCACTGGAGACCGGCAAGTACGATCCCAGTTTGCCGTTGGCGTTTCGCATCGCACGTTTGTTTGGGGAATCGATCGAGCACGTTTTTCTGTTTGAAGATGGGCAGTAGTCGCAGCGGTCACACCCGGCCGGCTGCGGCGTCAGGGGATAGGGAATACCAGGAGAGATGGTGGACATGGTGAAGCAACCCACAGTGGCAGCGGCATTGCTGATCGCAATGCTGGCTGCCGGATGTCAGCGTGCAGATACGCCCGCTGAGAACACGCCTGCGAAAGATGCACCTGCTGCAATCAGGGCTGGTGCAGCTGCACCCGGCACCGCGCAGCCGCGTGCAGCGAAGACACCGACCGGCACCGCCGAAGGCAATCGCTACGGCACGCTGCAATTTGCACCGTGCACGCTGAGTTCCGGCAGCGCCGCCGGCAATATCGAAGCGCAGTGCGCAAGCCTGCGCGTGCCGGAAAATCCGGCCGCGCCCAAGGGACGCAATATCGACTTGAAGATCGCCTGGCTGGAAAGCGATGCCGGCGCTGGCAGTAAACCGGATCCGGTGTTTTTCATCGCCGGTGGGCCGGGGCAATCGGCGACCGAGGCTGCCGCCATCGCAGCACCTGCGTTACGCGAAGTACGCAAAAACCGCGACATTTTTCTGGTTGATCAACGCGGCACCGGGGGATCTCACCCCCTGCGGTGCGAGACGGCCGATGGCAAGCCGTTGCAGGCTGGCATGGCGTCCAGTCCTGAAGAATTGACCGCCTATGCGCGCCAATGTGCCGAAGGTTTGCAACGCCATACCGACCCGCGTTACTACACCACTGCTGAAGCCATCGGCGATCTGGATGCCGTCAGAGCAGCGTTGGGTGTGCCACGGATCGATCTGGTCGGTGTGTCCTACGGCACGCGTGTGGCGCAGCACTATGCCAAACGCTATCCCGCACAGACGCGGGCGATCGTGCTTGATGGCGTTGCGCCCAGCGATCTGGTGATCAGTGGTGAGTTTGCACGCACCTTCGAAGATGCCCTGATCCTGCAGTCTGAGCAATGCCGTGCCATCGCCGCCTGTCGCACGCGTTTTCCAACCGATGTGCGCACGCAGCTGCGCACCGTCATGGAGCGGTTGAAGACCGAATCGCCGGAAGTGGAGTACCGCGATCTGCGCACTAATGCCATCAAGCACGATCGGGTGACGGCCGACGCGGTGATCGGTCTGGCCTTTACGTTCTCCTACGCACCGCAGAGCGCTGCGCTGCTACCGCTGGTACTGGACGAAGCCGCCGCCGGTCGCTACGCGCCGTTGATGGCGTTGTCGCACATGGACATGCAGATCAATCAGCCCATGCAATGGTCGGTGGTGTGTGCCGAAGACGCCGACCGTTATCGTCCCGCACCCGAGCACCAGGCATTGCTGCTGGGCGAGGATGTTCCGCACAGCGTGTTTGCCGCGTGCCCGGTATGGCCCACCGGCAAGCGCGCCGCCGATTTCACCGCCCCGCTGCGCTCGCAGGTGCCGGCGCTGCTGCTGTCCGGTCAGCTGGATCCGGTCACGCCACCACGCTATGCGGAAACGGTGCTCAAGGGATTGCCGCATGGGCGCCACTTGGTCGCGCCCGGACAGGGCCACAGCGTCATGGCGCTGGGCTGCATGCCCAAGCTGATGGCCCAGTTCATGGAAACCACAGTTGCCGCCGCGCTGGATGCGCGCTGCGTTGCTGACCTCACTAACGTGCCCGCCTTTACCTCGTTCAACGGATGGGAACCATGAGCCGCACCGACCACGCCACGGAGGCGCTCGCATGATCGTCGTCGACAACCTGCACAAATCGTTCAAGACCAAGACCGGGCTGGTGAAGGCGGTTGACGGAGTGAGTTTTAGCGCCGCCGATGGCCAGATCACCGGCCTGCTCGGTCCCAACGGCGCCGGCAAGACCACCACCTTGCGCATGCTCTACACACTGATGTCGCCCGACCAGGGCAGCGTCAGCGTGGATGGCGTGGACGCCGCCCGCGACCCGGTCACGGTGCGCCGCGCGCTCGGCGTACTGCCGGATGCGCGTGGCGTGTACAAGCGGCTGACCGCGCGCGAGAACATCGCCTATTTCGGTGAGCTGCATGGCATGTCGCGCACCCAGATCGCCGAGCGCACGCGGCTGCTGTCGGCCGCGTTGGACATGGACGATATTCTCGATCGTCAGACCGAAGGCTTCAGCCAGGGCCAGCGCACCAAGACCGCCATTGCGCGCGCGCTGGTGCACGACCCACGCAACGTCATCCTCGACGAACCCACCAACGGCCTGGACGTGATGACCACGCGCGCCATGCGTGGCTTTCTGCAGCAACTGCGTGCAGAGGGGCGCTGCGTGATCTTTTCCAGCCACATCATGCAGGAGGTGGCGGCGCTGTGCGATCGCATCGTGATCGTTGCCAAGGGCACGGTGGTGGCCTGCGGCAGCGCCGACGAACTGCGTGCTGCCACCGGTGAAGACAATCTGGAAGACGCCTTCGTCAAGGCGATCGGCTCGGACGAGGGACTGCACGCATGAGCACCACATCGTTGTTGTCCACGCTATGGACGGTGCTGCGCAAGGAATTGCGCGATATCGGTCGCGATCGCCGCACCCTGGCATTGGCCTTGCTGCTGTCGCCATTGCTGTACCCGATCCTGATCCTGGGCATGGGTGCACTGAGCGAAAGCCGCGTGCGCACGCAGATCGACAAGCCGCTGCAGATCCCCACGCTCGGTCGCGAGAACGCGCCCAATCTGGTGCGTTTCCTTGCTGCGCAAGGACTCAACGCGGTCGCCGCGCCGGCCGATCTGACCGCTGCAATCCGCACCCAGGAGGTGGATGTGGCATTGCGCATCAGCGACAGCTACGCCGAGGATTGGCGTGCCGGCCGCCCGGCCTTGGTGGAGGTCATCAAGGACAGCACGCGGCGCGAGGCCGACGTGCCGAGCATGCGGCTGCAAGCCGCGCTCAGCGCCTATAGCCAGCAGGTCGGTGCATTGCGCTTGCTGGCGCGTGGCATCGATGCGCAGGTGGGCAGGCCGCTGGAAATCGCAGCCCAGGACCTGGCCACCGCCGACGCCAAGCGCGGGCAGATGATGGCGATGCTGCTGCCGGTGCTGCTGGTGATCACCTCGTTTCTGGGCGGTGCCTCGCTGATTCTCGATGCCACCGCCGGCGAGCGCGAACGCCAGTCGCTGGAACCGTTGCTGGCCACCCCGGCACCGCGTAGCGCGATTGTCAGTGGCAAGATCGTCGCCGCCTGCGTGATCGGCATGGTGTCGTTGCTGCTCACGCTGCTGGCGTTCAAGCTGAGTGCGCAGTTGTCCACGTCGAACCTGGGGCGCCAGCTCAATGTCGGCTTTTTGCCGATGCTGCAGATGCTGTTCATCCTGGTGCCGATGCTGTTTATCGGTACCTCGCTGTTGACCTATCTGGCCGCCGCTGCCAAGAGCATGAAGGAAGCGCAGGCGCACATGACCTGGCTGCTGCTGCTGCCGATGCTGCCGGGCTATGCGCTGATGGCGTATCCGCTGAAGACACAGCTGTGGCACTTCGCAGTGCCGTTTCTGGCGCAGAACCAGATGCTGCTGAAGGTGATACGCCACGAGCAGATCAACGCGCAGACCTGGGCGGTGTATCTGTTGGCGGGCTTCGGTGTGGCCGCGGTGTTGTGGTACGCGGCGGTGCGTCGTTATCACCAGGAGCGGTTGGCGATTTCGGGCTGATGTTCCTTTTCCCGCTGGGAGAAGGTGGCGCGTAGCGCCGGATGAGGGTACGGGTGGTTGGTGCGAATGCCTGTTACAGATGCTGATGTTGGATGATTGATCGTTGCTGTTGCCTATGAAGTTCGTGATGTCCAATCTGCCGCCGTACCCTCACCCCAACCCCTCTCCCGACGGGAGAGGGGCTCGCAAATCCTTCTCCCGTCGGGAGAAGGTGCCCGAAGGGCGGATGAGGGTACGGATGACCAGTCAACAAAAAGCCCGCATCGCTGCGGGCTTTTTGTTTGGCGCTCGGCATTTGCCGGGGGTGCATTGCATCAATCATCATCAGCATCAAGCAACGACCACCAACCAACGCACTTACTCAGCCGCGCGTAGACCCTGCAAGCACCCAACCACTCACTCAACCACCCGGATTGAACGACAACGTACGCCGCGTGGTCACCGGTGCGGCCACCGGTTCGAAGCGCCAGCGCTTGACCGCGTTGAGCGCTTCGCGGTCGAACACGCGTGGCGGGTTGGCGCGTAGCACGCGCGAGGCAGTGATCGAGCCGTCGGTGCCGACCGTGAGTTCCACCAGCACTTCGCCGGAGGTGCCGGCGCGCAGCGCTTCAGGTGGATAGCGCGGTGCCGGGGTGCTGATCGGGCGCAGCGACTGCGCTGCCGGTGCAGCGGCAGCAGCGGTCGCTGCAGCCGGGGCCGGACGCGGTGCCGCCGGTGCCGGTGTTTCGGCCTGACGGCGTGCCGCGGCCTGGCGTTCGGCTTCGGCGCTCTGCTGACGTGCGGTTTCCTGTTGCGCGGCGATCTGCTGAGCAGCGGCCGCCTCGCGGGTCTGCTGCTCGGCCAGACGCTTCTGCTCGGCGGCCTGCTTGGCCTTGTCCTCGACCAGCTTCTTGGCTTGCTCGGCGTCCTGCTCGGAGCGGTTGGCGGCGGTCTTCATGCCGGCCTCCAGGCCGGTCTTCAGGCGCGGCAGTGCCGGGGCCTTGGGGTCGACCTTTTCGATCAGCGCGATCAGGCGCTGCGCTTCGGGAAACTCTTCGCGGCTGATGCCCTGTTCGGCGGCGATCAGCGTGTACGGCAGCAGGTCGGTCAGCGCGCTGTTGACGGTGGCATCCTGCGGCTGCTTCTCACGCAGCGCCAGGTAGTACTCCACCGCGTTGTCGCCGGCCGGCGCGTACATGCGGTTGTCCTGCAATGCCTTGGTGGCCGATTCGCGCAGCTGGTCGGCGGCCATCGACTGCACCTGCGGGGACACCGCAGTGGCGGGCGTGGGCGCGGCGGCGGGTGCCGCAGGCGTGGCGCCGGTGGCAGGCGCGGTGGTAGCGGCCTTGTCTTCCTGCTTGGAGCAGGCGGCCAGGCCAACCAGCAAAATGACCGGCGCGATCCGGCGTGCCATACGGCCCTGTGTCAGATCCAACATGCGTCCCCCTTACCCCGAGTGCGATAGATAACGTTGCTGCGGCGAGTACCGGCCACTGTTCCCGCAGTGGACGGCAAAGCGGCAATCTAGCATTGCTGGGGCGGTCTAAGCCAAGGGGGGCGCAAGCCGGGCGCGAAATTCATCCCGCGCCAGTGGCCAGCGCCGCATCGGCCGGCAGATGTGCGGCCGGTTCCGGCAGTGGCGGGGCGGGGCAGTAGCGCCGCAGAAAGTCCGCATGCGCAGGCAGCCGTCCCAATGCGGCATCGACACGCGTGCGGATGTTCTCCAGGAAGTGGCTCAGCTCCGCATCTCCCATCAGGTCGGCCACCGGGTGGTGCTGTTTCGGCGTGATGCCCTGGCCCAGCAGTACCTGCACCCAGGAATTTTCCGCAAACAGTTCGTTGGCCTGATGGAACACCCGCCCACTCTGGCGGAACAGCTCCACCCGGTGGCGTAGCGTGTCGGGGATCTGCATGGCCGCGCAATCGCGCCAGAACGGCTTGTCGCGGCGGTCGGTGGCGTGGTAATGCAGGATCACGAAATCGCGGATATGGGTGATTTCTTCAGCGGCCTGGCGGTTGTACTCGGCGATATCGACATCGTTGATGACCTGCGGAAAGGTCTGCATCAAGCGGATGATGCCGCGCTGGATCAGATGGATGTTGGTCGATTCCAACGGCTCCAGAAACCCGCTGGCCAGACCCAGCGCCACGCAGTTCTTTTCCCAGACCCGGTGCCGCTGATTGGGCGTGAAGCGCAACGCGCGCGGCTGCGTCAGCGCGCGGCCAGTGAGATTGCGCTGCAAGACCAGCGCGGCGTTGTCCTGGTCCATGTAGCGGCTGGAATACACGATGCCGTTGCCGACCCGGTGCTGCAGCGGAATACGCCACATCCAGCCCGCCTGATCGGCGCGCGAGCGGGTGTAAGGCACCGGTGCGCCGACCGATTCGGTCTGCACCGCCAGCGCGCTGTCGGCAAACAGCCAGTGCGACCAATCGTCCGCGCCCACGCCCAGCGTCTTGCCGATCAGCAGGCCGGCAAAGCCGGTGCAATCCAGAAACAGATCGCCTTCCACCCGCGTGCCGTTTTCCAGCGTCAGCGCGGTGAGGTAGCCGCTATGCGCATCGGTCTCCACGTTGCCGATGCGCCCCTCGATGCGCTGCACGCCGAAGCCTTCGCTGAAGCGGCGCAGGAAGCGCGCGTACAGGCCCGCATCCAGGTGATAGGCGTAATTCATGCCGCCGTTGGGCAGATGCGCAAAGCGACCTTCCTGCGCGGCGCGTAGCTCAAGACAGTAGTCGCCGAAGTCGCGCGCCACACCACGCTGCCGGCCCTTCAACCAGAAATGCTGAAAGCCTGCGCTCCAGTGATCGGTGCCGGTGTGGCCGAAGGAGTGGATGTAGTGCTGGTCCACATCGCGCCAATGCTCGAAGCCGATGCCGAGTTTGATGGTCGCCTGCGTCGCGGCCATGAACGCGGCCTCGTCGATCTCCAGCAGGCGGTGGAAGGTGACCAGGCTGGGGATGGTGGCTTCGCCCACGCCCACCGTGCCGATCTCGTCCGATTCCACCAGGGTGATCTGCAGGTGCCGGCCCAGCACTTTCGACAACGCCGCAGCGGCCATCCAGCCGGCAGTACCGCCACCGGCGATGACGACGCGGCGCACCGGGCGCTGTCGTGGGTCGGAAGCGAGGGTGTCGGACATGATGAAATCCTCAGCGATTCAGGCGTTGCAGCAAGCGTGCGCGCAGGCTGCGGGCACGGGTCTCGTCCATCGGTGCCAGCACGCCGCGCGCCGCCTCGGGCATATGCGCGGCGGTGTGCGCATCGGCGTCGAACACGTAATGCTCGAACACGTCCTGCCAGATGGCGCGTTGCTCGGCCGGCAGGTCGCGGATGGTCAGCAGCGCCAGCATCAACGCGTTCATCGGCGAATCCATATAGGCCGGGCTCTGCCGCCACCAGAAATTCACCAGCACGTTGAAGGCCTCCAACGCTTCGATGTGATGCCACCACATGCTGGGAATGAACAGCGCATCGCCCGGCTCCAGCTCGGCAACCACCGCCTGTTCCAGCGCCTGCGCATAGCGTGGAAAACGCTGCAGATCCGGCGCGGCGATATCCACCAGGCTGACCGGCTGCCCGGCCGGGGTGAGGTCGAGCGGGCCGATATACAGATTGGCCAATTGCGTGGGCGGAAACAGGGTGAAGCGGCGGCGCCCGGCGACCACGCAGGCCAGATTGTCCGGCAGGTCCTGGTGGGCGGCGATGCGGGTACGGTTGCCGATCCAGATACTGGCCAGCGGCTCGGCTTGCGGCAGGGCGATCGGGTTGTGTGCGCGCAGGCCGGGCAGGTAGGTGTCCAGCGTGGTGGACCCCACATAGATCGCCGGCGGCTGCGGTTTATGCAGATCGCGCTGCAAGGTCTCCAGTACCACGCTTAGCGGGACACGTTCGGGGCGGAAATTGAAGCCGCTCATGTCTGCGTTGTAGAAGAACCTGCCGCCGATCTCCGGTGGCCCGACCTGCGCCACTACCGCCTCGCCGCGATCGAAACCGCGCAAATACGCGGCCGCCGCCTGTGCAGAAGTCGCGCCGGCCTGTGCCAGCGGCCAGTCGCGGACCAGCCCGCGCAGCACCAGTGGCGTGGTGGAGCGCAGCACGGCCGGGTCCAGCTGCTGTGGGTCCAGCCCGTGCCGTTCTTCAATGGCGCGCGGCTCAGCCAGCATGGCGGCGCTGCATGCGGTCGAGCAGATGACGGAACTGTGCGATCGAGGCCACCGCCATGTACAGCGGTTCCAGATCGCCATGCCGGTGCAGATCGAGCAAGGCCGCATCGTCGAGCGCGCGCAGGCGCTCTTCATGCACGGCGTAAAGCCCGGCCAGGCGGCATTCCAGGCCGTTCTGCAGCGTGGCTTCGAACACGAACGGTTCGAGCAAGTCGTAGCCCAGCAAGCGTTCGACGAAGGCCTGGCTCGCCGCCAGCCCGTCGTGCAGCGTGCGCAACACCTGGCTGATGCGGTCGAGAAACTCGCTGGTGCCGCCGTGTTCGCGAAACAGCAGTTCGCCGTCGGTGCTGCTGACGCGCGGGCTGTCCAGATCCACGTGCACCATCGGTCCGTCCGGTTGTTCACCGATCAGGAACGGTTGGCGCTGGATCGCCAGCGGCACGTACGGCGCATCCCAGCGCGCGCCATCCAGAAACAGGTTTTCGCCCAGGCGTAATCCCAGCAATGCCAGCGGCTGAAAACTGCGCTCGCCGCTGCGGTGGAACACGATCGGGTATTGCGCCTGCAGCTGGCGAAATTCCTGCGGAAAGGTCGCAGCCGACATCACGTCGTCGCCGAAGGCGGCGCCATGTGTGGTGATCACGCGCAGATCGCGGTGATCGAGATTGTTCAACAACACGGCATTGGTCATGGGGGGCTGACACATCACGCGGGGCGCGTGGCTCATGCTTGGACAGTTGCTTGGACATGGCAAGTCCCGGATGCGACACCTCCGGGAAACGCCACGATAGAGCCGTGCGAAACGCTCCGGCAGACTCGCTGCCGGGAGCGCTTAAAAGAGCATCACTGCATGGCCAAAACGCTGCCTCACCAGAACTTGTAGCGCACGCCCAACATGTAGCGCGGGCCGGTCTGGGTGGCATAGACGATCTGGTTCGATTGCCTGCCGTGCTGACGCTGCACCTCGTCGGTGAGGTTGATCGCCTCCAGGCTCAGCGACAGGTTCTCGTTCCACTGATACCCGATGCTCAGATCCAGCTGACCATAGGCTTCGGTATAGACCGGGTTGGGCTGGCCGCTGCCGTCGAAACGCGCCGCCAGGAACTCGTCGCGCCAGTTGTAGGCCGCTCGCACCTGCCACTTGTCCTTATCGTAGAAGCCGACCACGTTGGCCGAATCGCTCAAGCCTTCCAGCGCGAACTGCTCGCCGATCACGTAGTTGTCGTAGGTCAGCCCGGAATCGACCATGGTGTAGTTGGCCGACACGCCAAAGCCACTGTCGCCGAACATGTGCTGCAGATTGAATTCCCAGCCGTCCAGCGAGGCCGAGCGCTGATTGGCCGGCGCGGTGATGGCGAAGTTGGCCACCGGGTCGCCGGGCTGCCCGCTGATCACGCCGGTGGCGTTGCCGTTGGCATCGTCGGCCCCGCGCACCACGCCGGGCGCACCGCCGCGGTTGCGGAAGATGTAGTTGCGGATACAGGTCAGGTCGGCCGAGGCGCAGCCGTTGCCCAGCGCTTCGTTCCAGTACGCGCCACCCACCGGGGTGTTCAATCCCAGCGCGGTGTCGTTGCGCGTGGTCACGCCGATGTAGTTGTCGATGTTCTTGCGGAAGAAGCCCACCGAGGCGTAGCTGGCATCGCTGTAGTACCACTCCAGCGACAAATCGAAGTTGTGCGAGAGCAGCGGCTTCAGGCCAGGATTACCCTCCTGGCCGGTGCCGCCTTCCAGACGCGCGATCTGGTTGAGCGTCTGCCCGCCCTGGATGTCGCCCCAGCCGGGACGGCCGATGGTTTCGCCGTAGCTGCCGCGCAGCACCAAATCTTCGGTGAGCTTGAAGCTCAGGTCCAGGCTGGGCAGCCAGTATTCGTACTTGCCGCTGCCGCTGGCGAAGGCCGAATCGGCCAGGCGGATCGGCAACTCGTTGTTGGCGACCCAATCGATGCCGACGGCCACCGGCACCAGCGCCTGCGCGTCCACCTTGGTTTCTTCGTAACGCACACCGGCGGCCAGGCTGATCGGCACGCGCAGATCGTCCCAGCTGTTGTTCCACTGCAGGTAGGCGTTCTTGGATTTTTCGGTCACGCGGCGGTCGGTGGTGAACACCGGCGAGGTGCGGTACAGCGCGTCATCGCCCGCGGCTTGCGCGGCGGCCTGACGTGCGCGCTCGAAGTCGAACAGGAACAGTTGATTGAACTGCGCCGGGTTGCCGCTGCCGTCGATCGCATCGAAATACTGCGCAAACGAACTCGGAATCCACAAATCGTCCGGATAATCGGCCGCGGTGCCGTTGCCGCCCCAGGTATCGCGCTGCACGTTGGAGAACGCCGAGCGGTTCTTGACCTCGGTGCTGCCGATACCGAACTTCAACTGCGAATAATTTTCGAAGGTGAAGTCGCCGTTGACCTGCGCCTGGTCGATCTCCGACTTCATGTAGCTGTTGCGGAACGCCGAGCCGGTGACCAGCGTGCGTGAGGGGTCCAGCCCGTTCAGGCCAAAGCCCAACTGCTGCTGCAACACCGGGAAATCCTTGCTGAAATCCACCACCGAGGTGCCGCGATAAAAGCCCGACACGCCCAGCGAATTGCTGGAGCCGTACGGGCTGTCCGCACCGGCTTCGGCAGTGGAGCGGTGGATGTCGAAGTTGAGCTTGAACTGGTCGTTCACCGCCCAATCCACATTGAAGCCCAGCGACTTGTTCTGGTTGCGCGTGGCCGCATTGGAGCCGGCGGTGGCCAGATCGCTGGTGGCCGGGTTGACGATTTCCGAATAGGTCACCGGCCCGGCCACCGGGCCGTTGGTCCAGGAGCTGGCCGAAGGCCCGTAGTTGAACCACACCGACATCTCGTTGCGCTGCTGCTGGATCTTGTTTTCCGAATAGGTGTAATCCAGCGTGGTGGTGACGTTGTCCAGCGGCTTGTACTGCAGCACCAGCTGCCCGTTGGTGCGCTGGCGCTCAACGCCGACCACGCGGTAATTGAGGTTCTGCGGCACCGAATAGATATCGTTCGGGCCGGGACGGTTGACGATGTTCTCCGAGCCTGGCGCACCCGGCTGCGGAATGGTGCCGTAAGCGGTGGAGTCGCCGCGGAACGAGCGCCAGCCGTTGGGCACGCCGACCTGGCTGTAGCCGAAGTCGCGTTCCTGGTAGCTGCCGCTGAGCGATACGCCGAAGCGTCCATCGGCCGAGGTGTTGCTGAAGATGCCGGAGATTTCCGGCGTCAGCGAATCACCTTGCAGACGCCCGGGCAGGTTCTCGTTGGACGCGTCGTGCACGCCCTTGAGGCCGACGTTGGCATGCAGGCCCGGGTTGTCCAGCGGCCGGCTGGTCTTGATGTTGATGGTCGCACCGATGCCGCCGGTGGGCGTGCTGGCACGGCTGGTCTTGAATACCTCAATGCCGGAGATCGACTCCGACGCCAGGTTGGCGAAGTCGAACGCACGCGAGTTGGAGGCGTTGGATTCTTCGATGCTGGCACCGGGCATCTGCCGGCCGTTCAACAGCACCAGGTTGAAGTCCGGGCCGACGCCGCGCACGGTCACGCGCGAGCCTTCGCCCAGCGAACGGTCGATCGACACGCCGCTGATGCGTTGCAGCGATTCGGCCAGATTGGTATCCGGGAACTTGCCCATGTCCTCGGCCACGATGCCGTCGACGATGCCTTGCGCATCGCGTTTGACGTTCATCGACGAGGTGAGGCTGCCACGGATACCGGTGACCTGCACCGCATCGAGCGTGGCGGGATCGGCCTGGCTGGCGCCGGGCACGGTGGAAGCCGATTGCGGCGCGGGCGCGGTTTGCGCAGCCAGCGGCGTCGACAATGCGAACAACAAGGCAGACGTCAAACGCCGCGTGCGCGGCAGGGTGCGTGGCTCTCTCACGATGATTTCTTCCCCAAGTGAAGATAAGCCGGCCCCAAGCGGAACAGGCAAAGGTCGATGAAACAATCGAGCATTTGTTAGCGCGGCCTTAACGAAGTCAACTTGCACTGCAGCATCGGCCGCGCGCTCATTGCGTCACACATCGTTCCAATTGGCACCACGGTGAACGCACGCGCAGCCGCAGGCTTGGTCGTACCATCGATCGCCACGGCACGCAGCTGCGTGCCAACCCTTCCGAACTGGAGCATTCAATGATCGACCTGTACTACTGGCCCACCCCCAACGGCCACAAGGTCAGCTTGTTCCTGGAAGAAGCTGGGCTGGACTACACGCTCAAGCCGATCAACATCGGCAAGGGCGAACAGTTCGAACCGGCCTTCCTGCAGATCTCGCCCAATAACAAGATGCCGGCGATCGTCGACCATGCACCGGCCGATGGTGGCCCCGCGCAGAGCGTGTTCGAATCCGGCGCGATCCTGTTGTATCTGGCCGAAAAAACCAGCCGCTTCCTGCCACGCGACGCGCGTGGCCGCATCGCCGCACTGGAATGGTTGTTCTGGCAGATGGGCGGGCTGGGCCCGATGAGCGGCCAGATGGGCCACTTCAACGTCTACGCACCGGAAAAGATTCCCTACGCGATCGAGCGCTACAACGCCGAAGTGCGCAGATTGCACGGCGTACTCGACAAGCGCCTGGCCGAGCACGCGTTCCTTGCCGGCGACGACTACGGCATCGCCGACATGGCCAGCTATCCCTGGATCGAGGTCTACGCCGATATCCGCCCCGATTACGCCGACTTCCCGCACCTCAAGCGCTGGCACGACGCCATCGCCGCGCGCCCCGCCACGCAGCGCGCCTATGCGCTCAAGGAGCAAGTCAACCCCAACGCCGGCAAGCCGCTGGGCGAGGAAGAGCGCAAGCATTTGTTCGGCAAGCGCTGAAGCAACGTCGTAGCAGCGGTTGCGCAACCGTACACGCGCATCAATCGCACGCGACACATTAACGCGGCGGCTCGAGCCCCTCTCCCCCCGGGAGAGGGGTTGGGGTGAGGGTACGGTGCCGCCGGAGACTGACAGCGAACCCCCAATTGCGCTCCCTCGCCACGCGTAGCGACGCGTTAGTCCCTACCGCCCGCAGACATCTCGCGATGCATGCACACCCCGGCACCATCCATCCCCACGCGCACACGCCTGAGCGGCCAACGCCAGGATCGCCGCGCTTCTCAAATCCGTCGTACCCCCGCATCCTGTACGCGGTCTTCCGCCAGGATCTTCGATGCGTTCCCTGTTCGCCGCCCTTGCCCTCATGCTCAGCACAATCACCACCGCCCACGCCGAAAAACTCACGCTAGAAGCCATCACGGGCCCGTTGCCGCTGTCCGGCCCGACGCTGATGAAGCCCAAGGTCGCTCCCGATGGCGCGCGCGTGACCTTCCTGCGCGGCAAGGACAGCGACCGCAATCAACTGGATCTGTGGGAGTACGACATCGCCAGCGGCCAGACCCGCTTGCTGGTCGATTCCAAAGTCGTGCTGCCCGGCACCGAAACGCTCAGCGATGTGGAAAAGGCCCGCCGCGAACGCCAGCGCATCGCCGCCTTGACCGGCATCGTCGATTATCAATGGGCGCCGGACGCGCACGCGTTGCTGTTCCCGCTCGGCGGCGAGCTGTACCTGTACGACCTGCGCAAGAGCGGCGCGGCCGCGGTGCGCAAACTCACCAACGGCGAAGGCTTCGCCACCGACGCCAAGCTCTCGCCCAAGGGCGGCTTCGTTAGCTTCGTGCGGCAGCGCAATCTGTGGGTGATCGATCTGGCCAGCGGCAAACAGCTGCAGCTCACCGATGATGGCAGCGACACCATCGGCAACGGCGTGGCCGAGTTCGTCGCCGACGAAGAAATGGATCGCCACACCGGCTACTGGTGGGCGCCGGATGATTCGGCGATTGCCTTCGCGCGCATCGACGAATCCGGCGTGCCGGTGCAAAAGCGCCCTGAGGTCTATGCCGAGCACACCGAGGTGATCGAACAGCGCTATCCGCAGGCCGGCCAGCCCAACGTGGCCGTGCAACTGGGCGTGATCGCACCACGCACCGGTGCGGCGCCACGCTGGATCGACCTGGGCAACAACCCCGATATCTACCTCGCGCGCGTGGATTGGCGCGATGCGCAGCGGCTGACCTTCCAGCGTCAGTCGCGCGATCAGAAAACCCTCGAGTTGATCGAAGCCACGCTGGCCAGCGGCAAGCAGCGTGTACTGATCACCGAGACCTCGCCGACCTGGGTACCGCTCAACAACGACCTGCGTTTTCTCAAGGACGGCCGCTTTGTCTGGAATTCCGAGCGCAGCGGCTACGAACATCTCTACATCGCTTCCGAAGACGGCCGCACGCTGACCCCGCTGACTGCCGGCGCCTGGGTGGTCGATGCACTGCTCGCCGTCGATGAGCAGGCCGGCACGGTGTACTTCGCCGCCAGTAAGGAATCGCCGACCCAGACCCACATCTACGCCGTGCCACTGGCCGGCGGCGCCATCGAAAAACGGTCGAAACCCCACGGCACGCATGCCGCCAGTTTCGCCCGCAATGCCAGCGTCTATGTCGATACCTGGTCCAACACCAGCACACCGCCGCAGATCGAGCTGTTCCGCGCTAATGGCGAAAAAATCGCCACGCTGCTCGAGAACGATTTGGCCGATCCGCAGCACCCCTACGCCAGGTACCGCGACGCGCAGCGCCCGGTCGAATTCGGCACGCTCACCGCTGCCGACGGCAAGACACCGCTGCAGTATCGCCTGATCAAGCCGGACAACTTCGACCCGGCCAAGCGCTATCCGGTGATGGTGTACGTGTATGGCGGCCCCGCCGCGCAAACCGCGCTCGATGCCTGGCCGAGCCGTGGCGATGCGCTGTTCGATCAATACCTTGCCCAGCGCGGCTACGTGGTGTTCTCGCTGGACAACCGCGGCACTCCGCGGCGCGGCCGCGACTTCGGTGGCGCGCTGTATGGCAAGCAGGGCACTGTCGAAGTGGACGATCAATTGCGGGGCGTGGCGTGGCTCAAGTCGCAGCGCTGGGTGGATGCAACGCGCATCGGCGTGCAGGGCTGGTCCAACGGCGGCTACATGACGCTGATGCTGCTGGCCAAACACAGCGATGCCTATGCCTGCGGTGTGGCCGGCGCACCGGTCACCGATTGGGGCCTGTACGACACCCACTACACCGAGCGCTACATGGACCTGCCGGCCGGCAACGCCAACGGCTACCGCGACGCACGCATCGCCACCCATCTGGACGGCCTGCGCGCCAAGCTGCTGCTGATCCACGGCATGGCCGACGACAACGTGCTGTTCACCAATTCCACCACACTGATGAGTGACCTGCAGCAGCGCGGTACTGCCTTCGAATTGATGACCTATCCGGGTGCGAAACACGGCTTGTCCGGCACTACGGCGTTGCATCGCTACAAGACCGCAGAGGCCTTCATCCAGCGCTGTTTGATGCCGTAATGCAGACATCGGGTGGCTGCGCGGTTGTCGCAGCCACGCGTAATGATTTCCTGACTGTAAGCGTGATCGATGATGCGCAAGAAGCGTGCCGTTCTCGGACAAAAGCAACGACGCTCTCCGTTCTTCGGCTATCGCTTCTGGGTCGTCTTCGGCGTGTTCTTGACCGGTACGCGTGGTGTACGGCCTGCCACCCTCGTCAACTGTTGCTAGTCGCACTGCAAAGGATCTGCCATGTCACTCCCGCCACCGATTCCAGGGTTACCGCCACGCGGCGTGCGGGCACCCGAGTTCTGGAGCCGGAACTGGAAATGGATCGTGCCCGGCATCGGGCTGGCGCTGTTTGTGGTGTTGGCGCTGGTGGTCGGTACGCTGGTCTACGTGATCACCGGCGCGGTGAAATCCAGCGATGTCTACCGCGGTGCGCTGCACATTGCGCGTTCCGATACGCGGGTGATACAGGCGCTGGGGACGCCGATCGACGAGGCTTTTCTGCCCGACGGCAGCGTCAGTTACGTCGGTCCATTAGGGGAAGCGCATTTTAGTGTTGGCTTGCATGGGCCGCGCGGGCAGGGCAGTGTGCAAGTGGACGCCACACGCAGGCACGGCCGCTGGACGTATCAGACGTTGACGTTCGCCAGTGCACAGGCCGATCCGATCAGTCTGTTGCCCACCGCGCAACCGCCGCCGTGCCGGCCATGACCTAAGACGCATTGCCGCCACCGTCGTAGATGGGTAGGGTCGCGCTACTTCTCTTTGCAGATGCCCTTCCATGAAACCACTCGTCGTTGCTGTCGCGCTCGTTCTGGGCACCGCGTTGCCGGTGTCACAAGCCCCGGCCCAGAGCCAGACGACCAAGACCGCGCCGGCCCAGCGCGCCACGCCGGCCTGGGTACAGACCAGCAACGGCTACGCGCAACTCCTGCTCACTGCGCAGGCGCCGTTCCAGCCTGAGTACGCCAGCTTCTTCGGCGTGCCCGGCTATGATGACCAGGTCATCGACCTGGGCCCAGATAACGCTGCACGCTATCGCGATGCGATGAGCAAGGCGCGCGCTGCGCTGCAGACCAAGCTGGCCACCGAGCGCGATGCCAACGTGCGTCAGGACCTGCAGATCATGATCGGCGCGGCCGAGCAGAATATCGAAGGCAGCGAGCTCAACGAGCGTTACCTGCTGCCATGGAACGATGCCCCGCAGCTGGTCTTCAGCGGTCTCAACGGACTGCTGTCCGACCAGACCGTGCCCGAGCGCCGCGCCAAGGCGCTGGACCGCCTCAAGCGGTACGTCGGTCTGGTGCCGGGCAGCACGCCCACCACCACGCTGGCCCGGCAGCGCTATGAAGAACAGCTCGGCAACAAGACCTTGCTGCAACCCACCGAGCGCGAAGTGGAGCAGGCGCTGGCGAACGTGGACACCTACGTCGCCGGCATCGGCGAGCTGTTCGCCAAGTACAAGATTGCCGGCGCCGACGAAGCGCTCAAGGCGATGTCCACCCAACTCAAGGACTACGCCAAGTGGACGCGGACCAGCGTGCTGCCCAAGGCGCGCAAGGACACCCGTCTGCCGGAGCCGCTGTATGCGTTCCAGCTCAAGCAGGTCGGCATCGACATCGCCCCGCAGCAGTTGATCCAGCGTGCGCAGCTGGAATTCATGGAAACCCGCTCGGTCATGCAACAGCTCGCACCGCTGGTGGCCAAGGCCAAGGGCGTGCAGGGCAGCGATTACGTGCAGGTGATCCGCGCGCTCAAGGGCAACACCATCGCCGACGACCAGCTGGAAACCCACTACCGCGGCGTGATCGACCAGATCGACCCGATCATCCGCCAGCAACGCATTGTCGATGTGCCCAAGCGCCCGATGCAGATGCGCCTTGGCAGCGCGGCCGAAAGTGCCGCGCAACCGGCACCGCATTTCCTGCCCGCACCGCTGATCGGCAATACCGGCCAGCAAGGCCAGTTCGTGCTGCCGCTGGGCAACCCGACCGCCGATGGCGCCAAGAAGGAGCAATACGACGACTTTAACTTCGGCTCGGCCGCCTGGACGCTCAGCGCGCATGAAGGCCGCCCTGGCCACGAACTGCAGTTCACCGCCATGGTCGAACGCGGCGTCTCGCTGGCGCGCAGCATGTTCGCCTTCAACTCGGTCAACGTCGAAGGCTGGGCGCTGTATGCCGAAGCCGAAATGGTGCCGTACGAGCCGCTCGACGGCCAGCTCATCGCTCTGCAATTCCGCCTGCTGCGCGCCGCTCGCGCCATGCTCGACCCGATGCTCAACCTAGGCCTGATCGACCGCGAACGCGCCCGCCAGGTACTCGAAGACGACGTCGGCCTATCGCCGGCCATGACCCGCCAGGAACTGGACCGCTACACCGTACGCGCCCCCGGCCAGGCCGGCAGCTACTTCTACGGCTACACCCGCATTCTCGAACTACGCATGCGCACCGAACTGGCGCTAGGCAAAAAGTTCGACCGCCTGGCCTTCAACAACTTCCTGCTCGACCAGGGCCTGCTGCCACCTGATCAGCTGGCAAAAGCGGTGGAGACGCAGTTTGTTCCTGCGCAGCGGAAGTCATTGTAGAAGCGCTGTTTGACTGGGATTTCCCGGCAGTTCGAATGCTAGGCTAAAGGGCGCGGCTTTCGGAGCGCGCCAGGGCGGTGATTCGACTTGGTTATTCTGGAAGCTGCATCGAATGGATGCAGCTCGATTCGAAGTTGAACGATCATGACCTACTCTCTTACCGGGAGAATTGGGTCTGATACAACGCATAGCAGATCCGCTGGGCACTGTGGATGCTCTCGACAGTAAATGCGGTTGGAGCAGTACACGTTTAATGGTCGAACGGAACGTTTTCAGGCCGCTTCTGGCCTGTCCATTTACCTTGCTTACTAGCGTCTGGGCAAATGGACTGGTATTGGGTCAGAGCGGCTATCGCTGTCGGTGTCCATGCCTGAAGGCAGACTGGGCCCGCGCAGCAAGGCGATAAGCTTGGTAGAAGGCAGTAGCCAGGAGCCGCTACCCATGTCCCGCTGATGGGATCGATCGGCAGCCAATTTTTGTCGTTATCTTTGCAGCCTTGCGTACAGAACACGAAAGGATCGTTGTCGCGGCAGACGAGCGGTTGATAAGTGCCCTTAGCTTGAACTTCAGCCTGCCCGATAAAAAAAAACGCCAATATCCATATCAAGTTCTTCATCACGGATCCTTATGTTGAGGAGGTCAGTAAGGCGTTCAAATAGAAAGCGATGAATCGCAATCTGCATTTTTTCGGACGCCTCATCGTATCGGCTTGTCTGTAACCTGAGGCGCGGCTAATGTAAGCCGCGTTGTTCAGTAAGAATACTGTATCTGGTTTGGGGTTTCATCAGGCATGGGCGCGTTAAGACAATGCACTTGGAAGTGCCTTTGTGTTAACAATTCTAACGATGACCTCCATGTTGGTGTCCGAGGTAGCACTTCTCCATGATCGAGATATTTCGGCAATGGAGACATGTCTATTATTGCCCCTGCTGCTGTGGCCGCGCTGTATCTACTGCCCCCGCCGGCACCCAGATCGCCATACCAGCCGCGCGCTTCTGCGTGGTCGGGATACCGATGCCCAGCCCGCCACCAACGCGGCCGCCGTAGCTGCCGCCGCCCACCGACAGGCCGCCGCCGGAGCGCTCCGAGCCCACGCCGACGATGACCACGCCGTTGGCGCCGAGCTTGGCGGCTTCGCGCTTGAGCCGCATGACGGCTGCATCGGTCTGGCCCTGGGTGCCGAAGCCGGCGGCGCTGGTGGATTCGAGCTGGGCGATCTCCACCGAGCCCACCGGGGCATTGGAATACACCTGGACCTGCGCCGGGTCGATCGGCGCGCGCGCCTGCCCCAGCATCACCTTGGAACTGCTCGCGCAGCCGGCCAGCAGCAATGCCAGCGCAGCTCCGATGACGATGTGCTTGTTCATGATGAAGCCCCCTGTTGACGACAGTGACAGCGATGATCCGGCGCCCGGACTGAATCGCGCCGGACTTTGGCGCACCCTAGCCATGCCCATGTGAGGTTGCCGCCAAGCCGCCATTGGTCAGGGTGACCATCCGCCCACGGCGTCTTTGCGGGTTGAACGTTAAGCTCGGGTCTTCTGAGAGAGGCGAGGTGGCATGTGGGATTGATCAGCCTGCTATGGGGCATTGCGGCGCTGCTGTGGATGATCGTGGCCTTCATCCCGTTGCTGGGCTGGGGCAACTGGTTCCTGATTCCGTTTGCGGCGGTGGGCGCGCTGATCGCGGCGATCGCGCTGCTGTTCACCTCGGCCGGCAACCGCGGGCGCGCCAAGACCGGCTTGCTGCTCAACGGCCTGGTGATCGTGGTCGGGGTGATTCGTCTGGGCCTGGGCGGCGGGGTAATTTAGGAGGTGGCATTCCTTCGGCGAGCAAGCGTGCTCACTGAGAGTCATGCTGCGGCTGGCGATGAAGAAGATCGATGCGCACATCGCTGTCTTTGTGCGCTCCGCGCGAGGTGAGCTGACTGCGCTGATCCAACCCTGATCACGCTGTCCGGACGCTCAGCGGGTTTAGCCCGTTGCAGCGCTGCGACACTGCGTCGCAGCGCGTTCAGCGACAGATGGCGGGCGTAAACTTGTGGGCTGCTGACAGGAGCCCATGATGGCCCATCCCCACTACCGTCCCCGCCGCATGCGCCACGATGCGTTTTCGCGTCGGTTGATGCGCGAAAACACCCTGACCACCGACGATTTGATCTGGCCGGTGTTCGTGCACGAGTTGTCTGGCCGCGCGCCGATCGCCTCGATGCCGGGCGTCGAGCGCCTGTCGCTGGATGACTTGCTGCGCGAAGCCGAAGCGGCGTTGGAGCTAGGTATTCCGGTGATCGACCTGTTCCCGGTGATCGACCCGGCCGGCAAGAGTCTGGACGCGGCCGAAGCCTGGAATCCGGACGGTCTGGCGCAGCGTGCGGTGCGGGCGCTCAAATCGCGCTTTCCCGAGCTGGGCATCATGACCGACGTGGCGCTGGATCCGTACACCACGCACGGTCAGGACGGCATCATCGACGCCAAGGGCTATGTGCTCAACGAGATCACCGTCGAGGCGTTGGTCAGGCAATCGCTGTCGCATGCAGAAGCGGGCGTGGACATCATTTCGCCGTCGGACATGATGGACGGGCGCATCGGTGCGATCCGCCGCGCGCTGGATGCCCACGACCATCTCAACGTGCGCATCATGGCGTATTCGGCCAAGTACGCCTCGGCGTTCTACGGCCCGTTCCGCGATGCGGTGGGCAGCGCCGGCAATCTGGGCAAGGCCGACAAGACCACCTATCAGATGGACCCTGCCAACAGCGACGAGGCCATGCGCGAGATCGCGTTGGATCTGGAAGAAGGCGCGGACATGGTGATGGTCAAGCCGGGAATGCCGTACCTGGATGTGGTGCGTCGGGTCAAAGAAGAGTTCCGCGTGCCGACCTTCGCGTATCAGGTCAGCGGCGAGTACGCGATGCTCAAGGCGGCTGCCGCCAACGGCTGGCTGGACGAGCGTCGTTGCGTGCTGGAAGCGTTGATGGCGTTCAAGCGCGCCGGCGCCGATGGCGTGCTGACCTATTTCGCCCCGCAAGTGGCGCGTTGGTTGCGCGAGGGCTGATTCCCGTGCAGCTAGTACGCACGCGGATGATGGTGGGGATCGAGTAGTAATCAAGCGTGGCGTGCCGGCATTCGAATGCCGCGGCACCGCCAGCCGTGCGCCAAACTGCGATAACGATTCTCATCTACAATGGCGAGCCCACTGCTCCAGGCTGCTCGCGCGTGCTCAAGACCGTTCTGTTCCAACTGCACTGGCTGCTCGGCATTACCGCCGGGCTGGTGCTGTCGGTGATGGGGCTGACCGGCGCGTTGATGTCCTTCGAAAACGAGATCGTGCGCTTGGCCAATCCGGCCATCGCGCAGTTGGCGGAGCGGCATGCGGCAGGCGAGCGACCAATGCCGCTCGACGGACTGCTGCGCAAGCTCGATCTGGACCAGCAGCAAGCGGTCACGCGCATGCTGATCGACCCCACCGGCGCACGCCCGTCCACCGCACGCCTGGCCGGCAAGGGTGGCGGCCGGGTGTACTTCGATCCCTATACCGGCGAGAAGGTCGCCGCTCCCCGGTTGAGTGGCGCGTTTGCATTTATCGAAGACCTGCATCGCCATCTGACTGCCGGCAAGCGCGGTCAGGCAGTGACCGGTGCGAGCACCTTGATCCTGCTGTTCTTCTGCGCATCTGGCCTGTATCTGCGTTGGCCGCGACGCTGGTGGAGTCTGCGCACCTGGTGGGCGGTGGAATGGCGGCGGCAGGGGCGCAGTTTTCTGTGGAGCCTGCACGCGGTGTTCGGCACCTGGTGTCTGCTGGTCTATCTAGTGGTCGCACTGACCGGGCTGACCTGGTCCTACACCTGGTATCGCGATGGCATGGTGGCCTTGCTCGGCACCGAGCCGGCGATGCGCGGCGACGGGCGCGATCATCGGCCGGCCACGGTGGATTTCGCAGCCGTGCAGCGCACTCTGGATTCGGTTCCGGCCACGCGCACGTCTGCGCTGGATCTACGTATTCCCGCTCGTGTGGGGCAACCGCTGAGCGCGCGCTTTTTGCCCGATCATCCCGACCACGATCGTGCTTACGACAATCTGGAAATCGATCCGGCCAGCGGCACGCTGCTAAAACGCCAGGACTACGCATTGCTACCGTACGGGCAGCAGTTGCTGGTCAGCATGTTTCCGCTGCATTCGGGCAGTTTCTTCGGCCTGCCGGGCCGCATCGTGGTGATGCTGGCCAGTGTCGGCATGTCGGTGTTCTTCGTCACCGGCTGGATGCTGTACCTGGATCGCCGCCGCAAGAAGCGCGAACTGCGCGCCGCGCGCGTTGTATTGCACAGCGCACCGGCGGCCTCGCAGGCCGAGCCGTGGTTGATCGGATTCGCCAGTCAGAGCGGATTCGCCGAGCGCCTTGCCTGGCAGGCCGCCGGGCATCTGCAGGCCGCCGGTCTGCCGGTGCAGGTGCGCTCGCTGGCGCACCTCGACGCCCAGCATCTGCAAGGCACCCGGCATGCACTGTTTGTGATCAGCACCTTCGGCGACGGCGAGCCGCCGGATACGGCGCGTGGCTTCGAGCGTGAGTTGCTGCGTCAGCGCCTGGCGTTGCCGCAGTTGGCGTATGCGGTGCTTGCGCTGGGCGACCGCCAATACGCGCAGTTCTGCGGGTTTTCGCGGCGCATCGAGCAGTGGTTGAACAGCCAAGGCGCGCAGCCGTTGTTCCCCGCGGTGGAAATGGACAACGCCGATCCGCAGGCGCTAGCGCAGTGGCATGCGCAGTTGGGGCAGATCGCCGGCGCACCGGTTGCCGCGATCCCGCTGGCGCGGCCGACGCTGATGCAGTGGACGCTGTTATCGCGCACCCACCTCAATCCGGGCAGCGAAGGCGCGCCGATCTGGCGCATCGACCTGCAGCCACCGGCCGATGCGCACTGGCAGGCCGGCGACATCCTCGAAGTGCAGCCCGCGCATGCCGACCTGCAGGTGCGCGCCTGTCTGGCCGCATGGGGGCTGCAGCCCGATGCGTTGGTGCATGTGCACGCGCAGTTGCTGCCGCTGCATCACGCCGCTGCCGAGCGCGTGTTGCCGGAAGCGCCCACAACGCCGCCGACTTCCATTCCCGATCCACAGACATGGCTGGATGCCTGCGCCTGGCTGCCGACCCGCGACTACTCGCTGGCCAGCGTGCCGGCCGATGGCACCGCAACCACGGTGGTGCGCCTGACCACCTGCGCCGATGGCAGTCCCGGTCTTGGCTCGGGTTGGCTGATCTGCCACGCGCTCGTGGGTGCGCCAGTGCATGCGCGGCTGCGCACCAATCCCGGTTTCCATCGCGTCGAACACGCGCCGATGGTGTTGATCGGTAACGGCACCGGCATCGCCGGCTTGCGCAGCTTGCTGCGCGAGGCCGAACGCGCAGGCGTGCATGGACATTGGTTGCTGTTCGGCGAACGTCACGCTGCGCACGATCGGCTGTTTGCCGACGAACTGCAGGCCTGGCAGCGCAGTGGTCATCTCCAGCAGCTGGAGTGGGTGTTCTCGCGCGACCAGGCGCACAAACGCTATGTGCAGCACCAACTGCGTGACGGTGGCGACGCGTTGCGCCACTGGATCGATCGCGGTGCAGTGATCTACGTGTGCGGCAGCCTGGACAGCATGGCCCGCGAAGTCGATGCCGCGCTGCGCGAGATTCTAGGCGAGACGCGACTGGAATCGTTGACCGCAGCGGGGCGTTATCGACGCGATGTGTACTGAGCGCGGTCATGACCACTGCATCGCAGCCCTAGCCGCATTTTATTGAAAGCAGTCAGAAGCTAGTGGGTCGAGGGCGCGGTGCCCTCACCGCTCGCGGGACACGCCGCAAGTACGTCCTTGTAAGGCTCGGTGGCGGCATCCATGCCGCCACACGGTCCCGCAATCGGCGAGGACACCGCACCAGAGAGTGGGTCGATGGCCTTGTGAAAAGCGGACCATCTCGCTGGTTGCCCTGGCTCGCTGATGCGGGCCGCAACTACATGAGAGTTAAGCGCATTAAAGGCACCTCATGCATTGCTTGCAACATGCACACCGACCATCTCGACTGGTCCTTGCCCGCTCACCGTCGCGGGACCTTACGCGGCATGGATGCCGCGTAAGAGCCTACAAGGACGTACTTGCGGCGTGTCCCGCGACGGTGAGCGGGCAAGGGCCTTACAGCCAAACCGCAGATCATCGGCTCTACAAGTGATCCATCTGCATTGTCTAAACGCTCCTTACTTGCGGTGTGTCCAGCGATGCCAGGCCGGCAAGGACACTGCCGCAATCCGTAGCCAAGCCGTAGCTCAGCCACCCTGCAACGGACCGGCGTGACGTAAGTTTTGTCAGCCGCTCTCAGTCTGACTTCGCGCATCCACTCACCCTCAACGGCAACTGGCATCCCCATCCACCACCGGCGCCTTCATCCGGTAGATATCCAGTTGCCCCGCACGCGGTGCACGCGCGCTGCCGGTCACCAGCAACTCGCCCGGCTTGGCCGCATCCACCACCGCCCCGAAAGTGCGTTCCTGTGGACCGTTGAACGACAGTGGCAGCGCCTGGCCGGCGCCGTAATGCCCGTCCTTGCACGCCGCCAGCAATAACTGGCTGGGTCCATCGTTCTGGCCGCGCGCCCACACCAGCCCACGTCCATCGCCGAGCCAGGCCGCATCCAGCTCATCGGCAGCGCTGTTGATGTCGACCAACGCCGCCGGTGCAATGAAGGCCTGCCCATCCCAGCGCGCCACGAACACATCCATGCCGCCGGCCCCGCCGTGCCCATCGCTTGCGAACAGCAGGCGCGTGCCGTCCAGCGACAGGGTCGGGGAGCGCTCGTTGCCGCGGCTGTTGATCGACGCGCCCAGCGATTGCACCGCACCGATCCGGCCCTGCGCATCTACTGGCGCCCGATACAGATCCGCGCTACCCGCACCGCCGGGCCGGGTGGAGGCGAACAGCAGCCAGCGGCCATCGGCACTGAACAATGGCGAGGTCTCGTCCTGCGCGGTGTCGATCGGCAGCGGCTGCGCGTTCTGCCAACGCCCGCCGCTCAGCTGGGCCTGCCACAGATCCCAACCGCCGGCCCCCCCGGCGCGGTCGCTGGCCCAGACGATGCGCTGCCCGTCCGGGCTCAGCGTGGCGCGCGCTTCGTTGGCCGGCGTGGACACCACCCCCATGCCTTCGATGCCGAACTCGGCAAGCCCCGACGCAGCCGGGACGAAGAGTAAACTTGCCGCCAGCGCGAGCAGCGTCCATCGGTATTGCATACGGTGTTCCTGCCTCAAGAGCGGCTAACAAAATTACTACGCCGCCGCCAGGCGGGCGCGGTCGGTGCTCGGAATCGGCATGTACCACTCGTACAGTCCG
The DNA here is from genome assembly GCF_001423495.1 of Xanthomonas sp. Leaf131. Classification (GTDB taxonomy): domain Bacteria; phylum Pseudomonadota; class Gammaproteobacteria; order Xanthomonadales; family Xanthomonadaceae; genus Xanthomonas. Next base: position 326,064 of record NZ_LMOG01000005.1, read on the forward strand.
GTTCCTGCGCGCCGTCCACCCCCATCTGACGACCGCTCGCTACATTTTGTTAGCCACTCTAAAGTCGCGCACAGTCTAGTCAACCAGAGAACGTTTCATGCCCGTATCCCGTTATGCCGTGTTCGGTCACCCCGTTGCCCATTCGCTGTCGCCGGCCATCCACGCCGACTTCGGGAAACAGACCGGCATCGCGCTGGACTACACCGCCATCGACGCACCGCCGGAGGAATTCACCGCCGCGCTGGAGCGCTTCGCCGATGAAGGCGGCAAGGGGGCAAACGTCACCTTGCCGTTGAAAGAAGCCGCTTATGCGTTGTCGGCCAGCCTGAGCGACCGCGCGCGCCTGGCCGGTGCGGTCAACACGCTGGTGCGCAACGACGGCCAGTGGCAGGGCGACAACACCGACGGCGTGGGCCTGGTGCGTGATCTCACCGATCGTCACGGCCTGGATCTGCGCGGCCGTCGCGTGCTGCTGCTGGGCGCCGGTGGCGCCGCACGTGGCGTGGCGCCGGCATTGCTGGAAGCCGGCATCACCGAGATGGTGGTGGTGAACCGCTCCCCCGAGCGCGCCGATGCGCTGTGCGATGCATTGGGCGAACCGGCGCGGGTGATGTCGCGCTATATCGAAGACCTGCGCGATCTGGGCGACTTCGAGCTGATCGTCAATGCCACGGCCGCCGGGCGCGATCGCGACGCCGGTGCGTTCTCGCTGCCGCTGGGGCTGGTCAACAGCCTCACCGCCGCGGTCGATCTCAACTACGGCGCCACCGCCATCGCGTTCCTGGCCTGGGCACGCGCGGCGCAATGCCGCTACGCCATCGATGGCCTGGGCATGCTGGTCGAACAAGCTGCCGAAAGCTTCGCGCTGTGGCATGGCGTGCGCCCGGACACCAACCCGATCTACGCCGCGCTGCGCGCGCGCGAGGCCGTCCTGATCAGCGCCGACTGAGGTGGGCACCGTGACCGCCACCGCTATCCTGCTGACCCTGGTCACCAGCCTGCTCTCTCGGGTGCCGCTGTTGATCGCCTTGCTGCTTGGGCTGGTGCTGCTGTGGCGCGCCCAGCGCGGGCCGTTGCGGCGCGCCGGGCTGGCCGCGCTGTGGGTGCTGCTGGGGTGTTTGCTGGCCGAGGTCGCGTTCCAGGCCATTCCGATGCTGTTGCTGCAACAAGGCAATGTGCGCCAGATCAGCATGGTGGTCAGCATTGCGCACTTCGTGCTGATGGCCATCCAGGCCGTGGGTATCGGCGTGCTGGTGTGGACGCTGGCGCGTAGTCTGCAACGGTTGCCGCCCGCAGCCAGCGAGCGGTCATGATTCCGATCAAGGCCCTGGGGCTGACCTTGGTCGGCCTGGTCAGCAGTGGCCAAGGCATCTGGACGCTGCTGTATCCGGAAAAATTGGCGGCGGTCAATCGTGGCGGCAGCTTGTACGAGCGCTTCGGTCCGACCGGGGTGGGCGGCGGCATGCTGGTCATGGGCCTGGCGATGGTGGTCATCGGCGTGGTGTGGGCACGCTACGCCTGGCCGCGACGGATTTAGAAGACAACTGCGTTCAGTTGTTCCGCACGCCGGTCGCAGCCGCTGCGCCGGTCCGTGCGAAAATAGCGCGATGAGTGAAGTCGCCCCACCGGCCGCGCCGTCGGCGCCCGTCCCGCCCCAGCGCAGCCTGACCGATCCGGTCAAGGCCAGCATCCGCGAGGCCTACGCCAAGCTGCAGGCCAACACGCCCGGCTTCGCCACACGGCGGGCGCAGAGCCAGATGATCGGCCTGGTCTCGCGCGCGCTGGCCACCTCCGGCGGCATCGGCATCGCCGAGGCGCCCACCGGCGTCGGCAAGAGTCTTGGCTATCTCACTGCCGGGGTGCCGATCGCGCTGGCGACCAAGAAAAAGCTGGTCATCAGCACCGGCACCGTGGCCTTGCAATCGCAGCTGGTGGAGCGCGACATCCCGGCCTTCCTCAAGGCCGCCGGGCTGGAAGCGACCGTGGCGCTGGCCAAGGGCCGCACGCGCTATCTGTGCACCCGGAATGCCGCCGAACTCGAAGGCGACACCAGCCAGAACGCGATGTTCGAAGACGAGCAAGCGCTCTACGACCGCCCGCTCAGTCCTGTCGATGCCGACCTGGCCAAACGTCTGGCCAAGGCCTACGCCGCGCGCAGCTGGAACGGCGACCTGGATGATGCGCCCGAGCAGATCTCGGTGCCGCTGCGCATGCGCATCACCACGCCTGCCTCCGGTTGTGCGGGTCGCCGCTGCAGCTACGCCGCGCAGTGCCCGGTGCTCAAGGCGCGCACCGACGTGCGCGAAGCGCAGATCGTGGTCACCAACCATGCCTTGCTGCTGTCTTCGCTATCGCTGGGCGATGCCGAAAACGGCCAGCCCTTGATCGCCCCGCCTGCCGACATGCTGCTGGTGCTCGACGAAGGCCATCACATCGCCGGCGTAGCGATCGACCAGGGCGCAGCCAATCTGCCATTGGACGAAATGGCCAGGCGCACCGGCCGGTTGCAGATCCTCATCGCCGCTGCCTATCGCGCGGTGGACAAGGACAAGATCGGCAATTTGCTGCCCAACGAAGCGATCGAGGTCGCCGCGCGCGTCTCCAAATTGCTCAAGGCCTTCCACACCGAAGTCGAACACGTGTGGAAACCCGAACCCGGCGAGCGCGATCCGTTGTGGCGGGCGGCCAACGGCAAGCTGCCGCCGCAGTGGGGCGCGGCGATCGAAGAACTCGGCGAAGAGACCCGCGCGCTGTTCAACTGGGTACATGCCGCGCATAGCGCCATCGCCAAGGGCAAGCAGGACGATTCGGCGCGCGAACGCCTGCAGCGCAGTCTCGGTATGGCCTTGGAAATGGCCGAGCAGCAACACAATCTCTGGAGCGGTTGGCGACGCGAAGACAAGGAAGGCCAGCCGCCGATGGCGCGTTGGATCACCTTGTCGCGCGATGGCGATCTGATCTGCCATTGCTCGCCGGTGTCGGCCGCGCAGGTGTTGCGCACGATGATCTGGAACGAAGTGGATTCGGTGGTGATGACCTCGGCCACGCTCACCGGCGGCGGCGATTTTCAATCTTTCGCCATCGACAACGGCTTGCCCGATCACGCCGAAATAGCCTCTCTGGCCTCGCCGTTCGATCTGCCCAACCAGGCCGAATTGATCGTGCCCAATTTCCCGGTTACCCCAGACGATCGCGAAGGTCATCCCAAGGAAGTGGCACGTTATCTGGTGCGCGAACTCGATTGGACGTCCAAGGGCAGCATCGTGCTGTTCACCTCGCGCTGGAAGATGGAAAAGGTTGCCGACCTGATGCCGCTAGCGCAGCGCAACCGCGTGCTGGTGCAGGGCGAGGGCAATAAGTCGCAACTGATCACCGAACACATGCGCCGCATTGCCGCCGGCGAGGGCTCGGTGCTGTTTGGCTTGAACTCGTTCGGCGAAGGGTTGGATCTACCAGGCGACGCCTGCACCACCGTGGTCATCACCCAGGTGCCGTTCGCGGTGCCAACCGACCCGCAGACCTCCACCCTGAGCGAATGGCTGGAAAGCCGCGGTCATAACGCCTTCAACCTGATCGCCATCCCGCACGCGCTGCGCACACTCACGCAGTTCGCCGGCCGCTTGATCCGCAGCTCCAACGACCACGGCCGCGTGATCATTCTCGATTCGCGCCTGCTCACGCGTCGCTACGGAAAACGCATCATCGATGCATTGCCGCCGTTCAAGCGGGTGATCGGTTGATCGGGAGTTGCGGATGGTTTGATCACTGCGACGCAGCATTGCTCAAGGGCTATCCGCACGTTCGTTGCGCGATACGAAGTTCGTCAGTTCACTGATCAGATCGGCAAGGCAGTTATCTGCAACCGGCTGCCCGCATGTTTAGCGATGCATATCACGCTACACAGTCATCATCATGTTCGCCTATCGCTGCGATCATAACTAATGACTTTTCACGCTTCGGCCTGCTGGCCATGATTCAGTTCCTTCAAACGAGCTGACGCCATGCGCCCTGGATCCCTCATGGTGCTAGCCCTGCTAGCCCCGACGTTGATCGCCCCGCCGGTCTTCGCACAATCCGTTCTGACCCGCGACAATGGCGCCAAGGTCGGTGACAACCAGAATTCGCAGACGGCCGGCCCAACCGGCCCGGTCTTGCTGCAGGACGTGCAGTTGATCCAGAAGCTGCAGCGTTTCGACCGCGAGCGCATTCCCGAGCGCGTGGTGCATGCCCGCGGCACCGGCGTCAAAGGCGAATTCACCGCCACTGCCGATCTATCCAGCCTGACCAAGGCCAAGGTGTTCAGCGCCGGCGAAAAGACCCCGGTGTTCGTGCGCTTCTCCTCGGTGGTGCACGGCAATCACTCGCCGGAAACGCTGCGCGACCCGCATGGTTTCGCTACCAAGTTCTATACCAGTGAAGGCAACTGGGATCTGGTCGGCAACAACTTCCCGACCTTCTTCATCCGCGATGCGATCAAGTTCCCCGACATGGTCCACGCGTTCAAGCCGGACCCGCGTACCAACCTGGACGACGATTCGCGTCGCTTCGATTTCTTCTCGCACGTGCCCGAAGGCACCCGCACACTGACGCTGCTGTATTCCAACGAAGGCACCCCCGCCGGCTATCGCTTCATGGATGGCAACGGCGTGCACGCCTACAAGCTGGTCAATGCGCAGGGCGAAGTGCATTACGTCAAGTTCCACTGGAAGACGCTGCAGGGCATCAAGAACCTCGATCCCAAGCAGGTTGCCGCGGTCCAGTCCAAGGACTACAGCCACCTGACCAACGATCTGGTCGGTGCGATCAAGAAGGGTGATTTCCCGAAGTGGGACCTGTACGTACAGGTGCTCAAGCCGGAAGACCTGGCCAAGTTCGATTTCGATCCGCTCGATGCCACCAAGATCTGGCCGGATGTGCCGGAGCAGAAGGTCGGCCAGATGGTGTTGAACAAGAACGTGGACAACTTCTTCCAGGAAACCGAGCAGGTCGCGATGGCGCCGGCCAATCTGGTGCCGGGTATCGAGCCGTCGGAAGATCGCTTGTTGCAGGGCCGTATCTTCTCCTACGCCGACACCCAGCTCTATCGCATCGGCGCAAACGGCCTGAACCTGCCGGTCAACCGCCCGCGTGTGGCCGTCAACAACGGCAACCAGGATGGCGAAGGCAACAACGGTCACACCACCAGCGGCGTGAACTACGAGCCGAGCCGCCTGGAGCCGCGTCCGCAAGACACCGCCGCGCGCTACAGCGCCTTGCCGCTGTCGGGCACCACCCAGCAGGCCAAGATCACCCGCGAGCAGAACTTCAAGCAGGCCGGTGAGTTGTATCGGTCCTACAGCAAGAAGGATCGTGCCGATCTGGTGCAGAGTTTTGGCGAGTCGCTGGCCACTACCGACACCGAGAGCAAGCACATCCTGCTGTCGTTCCTGTACAAGGCCGACCCCGAGTACGGCACTGGCGTGACCCGCGTCGCCAAGGGCGACCTGGCTCGCGTCAAGCAGCTCGCCTCCAGCCTGCAGGACTGATCCACCCGACGGCATCGCGGCCTGTGCCGCGGTGCCGTTCTCGTTTTCGGGAGAGCCACATGCGCACCCTGCTATTTCTGATGCTCGGCACCCTGTCTGCGGTTGCCAACGCTGCGTCACCTGCGCCTGTTTCGACCAATGCCACCAGTGCGGCCGCCAACCCGGCGCAGATCAAGTTGCAATTGCGCGAGTATTTTTTCGACGCCGCGCGCGAAGGTCGGCAGGACATGCTGGCCGAGTTCATCCGCTCGCATTACGACCTCAATACCCGCGATGAGAAGGGCTACACCGCCTTGATTCTGGCCGCGTATCACGGCCAGCGCCCGGCGGTGGAACAGTTGCTCAATGCCGGCGCCGACCCCTGCGCGCAGGACAAACGCGGCAATACCGCACTGATGGGCGCGATCTTCAAGGGCGAGCTGGGCATCGCCAAACGGTTGATGCAGGCCGACTGCACCCCGGACCAGCGCAACAATGCCGGCCAGACCGCCGCCATGTACGCGGCGCTGTTTCAACGCACCGATGTCCTCAAGGAGCTGGCCGCCAAGGGCGCAGATCTCAACCTCAAGGACGGGCAGGGCAACGATGTGACCAAGCTGCAACGCGGCGAGTTCGCCACCGCACCGGTGCGCTGAAAAGCACGCTGGTGATGCCAGGGGACGTTCCGCGTTGAACTGCCGTGGGTGCGGCGCAGCCAGCGTCTAAAGCGCTACTGCAACTGTTAAGGCAGCGCAGCGCTAAGCCTGCTCGGTAGCCAGGTGCTGCCCGAGCATCGCGCACGCCCGGCATGCAACGTCTTTTGCCAACCCTTCGGTAGTACCCCGCAAGCGCTCAGCGGCGGCGACACACTTCCGCGCTGGTACGGGTGCGGCTTGTCCTGCGCGCCGAGCGGACCAACCGGCGCCGTATCCAGTGTGGCGCGTCGTAGCGCACGCAGGCAGCTGCACGCAGTGGCGACCATCCTCCAAGGTCTACGCCAGTGGTCAGGTCTTGATCACCAGAGCTCCCGGTTCTCAGTAGCCCCTGCGCTACCCCTCGTCGATCTGCACCTCGGCCGGTCCATCGGCGAGCGCGCGATCGGCCTGCCGAGAGTCGAAAAAGAGCGTCTCTGCGGCCGTCGGTTTTCTGCCGCGCGTGCGTTGGAACTCTGGCGGTCGTGGTGATTTTTCCGCCAGCGTGTCAGGAGTTTTCTGACGTGCAAACCCTCGCGCGCCAAGGCTTTGACATAAATCTGAGCGCGCGCTGACTTGCTTAAAATTCATTGAAAAAAACTGCAGAAAACAGTTCAAGAAAGCGCTGGTAACGCCGATGCTGGAGCTATCGCACCTTGGAACCCCCGGACCATGAAGCTCGATCCCTCCATCCCTTTCCTGATGTCCCTGCTCGCCATGGTGCTGTGCACCGCCACCGCCGTCGTGGCGCTGGTGTTCGGCCAGGTGCATGTCCTGGCCACTTCGTGGAGCTTCTACACCGTGCTGGGCACTGCCCTGATCACGCTGGTCGCCTCCTACCACGCACTCGGCAAGCCGCTGACTGCCGAAGAGCGTATCGGTTTCCGCAACCCGTAAGCATTGCTCGTGTCCCGGCGAAGCGCGTAACAGCGCCTGCGCCGGCACTGGGCGCAAGCAGCTCCACTTGTAGCGGATCTTGTAGTCGATGATGCAGCGCGTTCGCTGGATATGAGCGGGCGCCGCCAGACAGATCCATCCTGCAGCAATGGCACCTGACAACGCTCGTACCTGGCGAGCGAAAGAACGAAGTAGCGCTAGCGCGCTGTCTTTTACCCCTTCCGGCTGCAGAAAGTGGCCGTGATGCCGGACGCCGAAGCACCCAACCCGTGTCATCCATCACCTCGCCTCGTGTTCGAATTCGGCCTGTCGATACGCGGTCGATGGGCATGACGCTGCGAGCAGATGATTCAGACAGATCCAACAGGCAATGGCTCAGCATGGCTTGCCGCACTGCGGCAGATTCATCGACGCCCGTGTAAGCTGTTGATCCTGCTCCGCATTCCGATAGCCGCTCATTGTGGCCACCTTGTCGATGACCGCTTCCGCCGATCGCTACGCCGCCTCCTTGCGCCTGTCCGTCGCCCCGATGATGGACTGGACCGACCGCCATTGCCGCGTGTTCCATCGCCTGCTGGCGCCCTCCGCGCGGCTGTATACCGAGATGGTGCACGCCAATGCGGTGATCCATGGCGACCGCGCGCGGTTGATCGGCTTCGATCCGGTCGAACATCCGCTCGCCCTGCAATTGGGCGGCAGCGAGCCGGCCCTGCTGGCGCAGGCGGCTGCGATTGCGCAGGAGTGGGGCTATGACGAAATCAATCTCAATTGCGGCTGCCCGTCCGATCGCGTGCAGGCCGGGCGCTTCGGTGCCTGCCTGATGCGCGAGCCGGGGCTGGTGGCTGAGTGCGTTGCCGCGATGTGCGCGGCGACCACGCTGCCGATCACGATCAAGTGCCGCCTGGGCGTGGACGACGATGACGACTATCTAGTGTTCGCCAGCTTCGTCGATCAGGTGGTCGCAGCCGGCGCGGCGATGGTGGTGGTGCACGCCCGCAACGCCTGGCTCAAGGGTCTGTCGCCCAAGGAAAACCGCGAAGTGCCGCCGCTGCGCTACGACTGGGCCTACCGCCTCAAGCAGGAGCGAGCGGATCTGCCGGTGGTACTCAACGGTGGCATCGCTGCCGTGGACACCGCGCTGGAACATCTGCAGCACACCGACGGCGTCATGCTCGGCCGCGCGGCCTATCACGACCCATATGTGTTGCATCGTCTGGACGCGGCATTGAATCAACGTCCGGAGCAATCGCGCGAGACATTGCTGCGCGCGCTGCAGCCCTATGTCGAGTCCCGACTGGAGCAAGGGCTGGCGCTCAAGCACATTACGCGACACGTCCTGGGGCTGTTCCACGGGCAGCCCGGTGGACGCGCCTTCCGTCAGGTGCTGAGCGAGGGCGCGCATCGCCCGGGCGCCGGGTGGGGCCTGGTCGAGCAAGCACTGCAACGTACCGATACCCAAGCCTGGCGCGTCGTCGCCTGAGTCTGGCCTGCGACTTGCATTACCTGAACCGGCATACGAGACGGCCGCATTTGTTGGGCCATCACATGCCAGCCGGGACCGCGAAGGTCAGCGCTGGCAAGGCTTCATGCCTGCATCGACATTCATTTCACTGAACCGCGTTAACACGAAGCTAAAAAGTTCAGATCGGATTCACCCCGCAAAATCAAGAATTTGGGTCTATTCTCGGGCTCGACCACGCTGTGACGCGTGGCCGGTTTCACGAATTTTGAATGTTCCTGAACAACCCGCTAGGATTCGTTTGTGACCCAGCCGTTCTGCCGCGCTAGCTATGTTGTCCTGGTTGCCCTTGGGGTTGCCACGGCAGCGCCGTCGGCATGGAGCCAGGGCTACCCGATGGGGCATGCAGGTCGCGAGGCGCTGCCGCCGTCAGCGCGAGGAGGCAACGGGCGTACGCTGTCGGACACCATTCGACAAGTGCAGCGGACTACCGGTGGACAGATTCTCAGTGCCGAGCGTGTGCCATTCGACGGTGGCAACCTCAACCAAGTCAAGTACATGAAGGACGGGCGCGTACACACGGTGTACGACTCCGGGCAAGTAGAGACAACGCCGCCGCGCAATCGGCCACCGCCGGACGCGCCACCACGCGGCGATAACCAGTAAACGTAGATAGTTCTACGTTCAGTCTTATGAATTCCCCGGCCACCGGCCGACAACGTTACTAGGGAGAGTGCATGCGTATCCTTTTGGTCGAAGACGAAGCTCCGCTGCGCGAGACACTTGCCGCGCGCCTGAAGCGCGAAGGCTTTGCTGTCGACGCTGCACAAGACGGCGAAGAAGGGCTGTACATGGGCCGCGAAGTGCCGTTCGACGTCGGCATCATCGACCTTGGCCTGCCCAAGATGTCGGGCATGGAGCTGATCAAGGCGCTGCGCGACGAGGGCAAGAAATTCCCGGTGCTGATCCTGACCGCGCGTTCGAGCTGGCAGGACAAGGTCGAAGGCCTCAAGCAGGGCGCCGACGATTACCTGGTCAAGCCGTTCCATGTGGAAGAGTTGCTGGCACGCGTCAACGCGTTGCTGCGACGTGCGGCCGGCTGGAGCAAGCCGACCCTGGAATGCGGCCCGGTTGCACTGGACCTGGCCGCCCAGACGGTCAGCGTCAATGGCGCCAATGTCGATCTGACCAGCTACGAGTACAAGGTGCTCGAATACCTGATGATGCATGCCGGCGAACTGGTCTCCAAGGCCGATCTGACCGAGCACATCTACCAGCAGGATTTCGATCGCGATTCGAATGTGCTGGAAGTCTTTATCGGTCGCCTGCGCAAGAAGCTCGATCCCGATGGTGAGCTCAAGCCGATCGAGACCGTGCGCGGTCGCGGTTACCGCTTCGCCATCCCGCGTACCGAAGGCTGAGTCCGCGCGTCGGCAAACAGGAAGATCAGGTGCCGGGCCGCTCCAAGTGGTATAGACGCTGGCGGCCGCGCTCCTTGCAGGCTCGCCAGCTGCTGGCTGCCAGCCTCAGCCTGGTGGCTTTCCTGGCGCTGGCGGGCTATGCGCTGGATGTGGCGTTTGCCGACACCGCCGAAAAGAACCTGCGCGAGCGGCTGAAGAACTACGCCTCTGCGTACGCCGCCAATATCGATTTCGTTCGCGATGGCTCGCTGTATATCGGCGGGCAACCACCGGATCCGCGTTTCGACGTGCCCGGCGGCGGGTTGTATGTCGAAGTCGTGCGCCCCGATGAGAGCTGGACGTCGATGTCGGCCGAAGGCCCCAACATTCCGCATGGGCGCATGCTCGAGCCGCGCCAGGAAGAGTTCATCGGCCCGCTGGAGATGACCCAGATCGACGGCAGCCTGGGCGAGCTGTACCGCTATGGCCTGGGTGTGAGCTATGTCGAACGCGAACACGGCGGCGAGATTCCATACACCATTTACGTGATGGAAGATGCGCGCTCGATGGGCGCGCAATTGCGCGTGTTCCGGGGCGCGGTGTGGTTCTATCTCGGTAGTGCGGGCGTGGTGCTGCTGGTGTTGCAGGCCTTCATTCTGCAATGGAGCTTGCGACCGCTGCGGCGGGTCATCAACGAGTTGACCAAGGTGCAGCGCGGCGAAATCCAGCGCATGAGCGAGCAGCATCCGCGCGAACTCGAACCGCTGACCGAAAGCATCAACGCCTTTATCGAAAGCGAGCGTGACAATCTCGATCGTCAGCGCAATACGCTTGCCGATCTGGCGCACAGCCTCAAGACACCGATCGCCGTGCTGCGCACCCAACTGGACAGCGGCGAATCCGAGCGCGATCTGCACGACGAAATGGACGTGCAGCTGCGCCGCATGAACGATCTGGTGTCCTACCAGCTCGCCCGCGCGGCATCCAGTGGCCACAAGTTGTTTGCCGCGCCGTTGCCGATCGAGTCGACCGCCGAAGAAATCGTGCGCGGGCTGGAGAAGGTCTATTCGGTCAAGGGCGTGTTGTGCGAATTCGATATCTCCCCCGAAGCGCGCTTTCATGGTGAGCCGGGCGATCTGCAGGAGTTGCTCGGCAATCTGCTGGAAAACGGCTTCAAGTGGGCGCGTAGCCGCGTGCTGCTGACTGCGCAGCCGGGTCCCACCACCGGTAGCCGCCGCGCCGGATTGATCCTGTCGGTGGAAGACGATGGCCCGGGCATCGCGCCGGAAGATGTGGCCAAGATTCTGCAGCGTGGCGTGCGCGGCGACGAGCGCGTGCAAGGCCACGGCATTGGCATGTCGATCGTGCAGGATCTGATCAAGGCCTATCGTGGCGAATTGCAGGTGGTGCGCTCGCAGGAACTGGGCGGCGCCCGCTTCGATGTGACCTTGCCGCCGGGATTGTGACCGGTGTGCGTCGCGGGATGAACCCGTGGCCAATGTTGCAGCGCGCTCCGACAACCGTTTAACGCCTCATGCGTTGGCTTGACCATACTGGCCGCTTGCAGGCCGTTGCGATGGAGAGCTGCATGTTCGGGCGCAGTGCACAGGCAGGTTGGAAAAATCCCCGGCGATTGGAAGCTCGTCGCCGCAATAGATGGCGCATGCCGCTGTTGTTGGCGGGCTGGGTTTGCGCGCTCTCGTGCGGTGCCGCCGAAGCGCCACTGACGCCAGCGCAGAGCCGCTGGTTGCAGCGTGCGACCTATGGCGTGGATGCCGATAGCGCAGCGCAACTGCAGCGGCTAGGCGCCAAGCGCTATGGCGTACGGTTGTTGCAACCCAGCGACGATGCGGCCCTGCCTGCGCCGGTGCGCGCACAACTGCAGCAGTTCGACGCACTGCACACGCCATTGGTGACCTTGTTGACGCAGTACGAGGCGGACAAGATCCGTCTGCAAACGCTGCCCGATGGCGACGAGAAAGCCGCCTTGCGCAAGGCCTGGCAGGCGCAAGGCGGGCAGATGCTGACCCAGGCGCGTCAGGCGCAACTGCTGCGTGCGGTGTACGCGCCGGAGCAGACGCGTGAGCAGTTGGTGTGGTTCTGGCTCAATCATTTCAGCGTGTATGCCGACAAGGGGCGGGTGAAGTGGATGGCGGCCGACTACATGGAAAACGCGATTCGCCCGCACGCCACCGGCAAGTTCGCCGATCTGGTGATGGCGACGCTGGAAAGCCCGGCGATGCTGGAATATCTGGACAACGCCAAGAACGCCAAAGGCAAGGTCAACGAAAACTACGCACGCGAATTGATGGAGTTGCACACGCTGGGCGTGCATGGCGGCTACAGCCAGCAGGATGTGCAGCAACTGGCGCTGATACTGACCGGCGCCGGTTTGGTGCCGGTCAAGGCCGAGGGCGCGCCGCCAGTACCAACCGCTGCAACAACCGGGCAGGCGCAGGTGGTACGCAAGGGCCTGTTCGAATTCAATCCCGCGCGCCATCAACCCGGCGACAAGATCTTGCTGGGCCAGCGCATCGCCGCGGGCGGTCTGGATGAGATCGAACGCGCGGTGCAGTTATTGGTGCGGCAACCTGCGTGCGCGCAGTTTGTATCGCAGCGCCTGGCCGAGTATTTCGTCAGCGACAAGCCGCCGGCCGCGCTGGTCGCGCGCATGGCAAACACCTTTCAGCGCAGCGATGGCGATATCGCCAAGGTGATGCAGGCCATGCTGGAGGCGCCGGAATTTGCGCAGGCGCAACCGCGCAAGTTCAAGGATCCGAATCGGTTTGTGGTGTCGGCCATGCGGCTGGCGTACGAGGATCAACCGGTGGTCAACGCTGCGCCGATGGTGAGCTGGGTGCAGCAGCTCGGCGAGCCGGTGTTCGGGCGCATCACCCCCGATGGGTGGTCGTTGCAGTCGCAGGCATGGACCAGTTCCGGGCAACTGGCACGACGCTTCGAGGTGGCGCGTTCGCTGGGTGGCGGACCGAAGCAACTGTTCCGCCTGGATGGCGATAACGACACGCCACTTCCCGCGCTGACGCAGATCGACACGCGCCCATCGTATCGCTGGGTTGCGCCGTCGCTTTCCAGCGGCACGCGTGATGCGCTGGGCCAGGCGCTTTCGCCTGCGGAATGGAACGGATTCTTGCTCTCATCGCCGGACTTCAACTATCGCTGATTCAAAGACAGCTGATCTAGAAGCAGCGGATTTGAATGCTGCTGATTCAACGAGTGCAAGTTCAATCATTACCGAGCGGTCATCGCCGCAGGAGTGCACCATGCAACGACGTCAATTTCTGCTTGCTTCTGCAGCGGCCGCGAGTCTGCCGTGGTCCGGGCGTCTGTTTGCCGCGCCACGCGACAGTGCGCGCATGCTGGTGGTGTTTTTGCGTGGCGGTTACGACAGCAATAATCTACTGGTGCCACATGCCAGCGATTTTTATTATCAGGCGCGCCCGACCTTGGCGATTGCGCGACCGGATCCGTCCAATCCGAAGAGCGCCGTTGCGTTGGATGCGCAATGGGGTCTCAATCCGGTGATGCGCGATGCGCTGCTGCCGCTCTGGCAACGCCAGCAGCTGGCTTTCGTGCCGTTTTCCGGCACCGACGATCTGTCGCGCAGTCATTTCGAAACCCAGGACGATATCGAATCGGGCCAGGCCGGCCGGCAACGCCGCGATTATCGGTCCGGTTTCATGGCGCGCTTGTCGGGTGTGCTCAGCGGAGTGCCGGCGATTGCCTTCACCGATTCCTTGCCGCTGACCTTTCAAGGCGGCGGCGACTTGCCCAACGTGTCGTTGCGCGGCATCGGCAAGGGCGGTCTGGATGCGCGGCAGGCGCAGATCCTGTCGCAGATGTACGACGCAACGCCGCTGGCGGCGGCCGCACGCGAAGGCTTGGCATTGCGTCAGCAGGTCACCGCGCAGCTGCGCGAGGAGATGGAGCAGGCCGGTCGCGGCGCCGCCAGTGCGCGCACCTTCGCCGACGAAACCCGGCGCATGGCGAGCCTGATGCGCGACCAGTACCGGCTGGGATTCGTCGATGTCGGCGGCTGGGATACGCATGCCAACCAGGGCAGTGTCGAAGGTGGGCTGGCGAACAATCTGCGCAATCTCGGCGAAGGGCTTGCGGCGTATGCCGACGCGTTGGGGCCGGCGTGGAAGGACACCGTGGTGGTGGTGGTGTCCGAGTTCGGCCGTACTTTTCGCGAGAACGGCAGCAAGGGCACCGATCACGGGCACGGCACCACATACTGGGTGCTGGGTGGCAGCGTGCACGGTGGTCGGATCGCTGGCGAACAGGTAGCCGTTGCGCAGGCGCAGCTGCTGCAGAACCGCGATTATCCGGTGCTCACCAATTACCGCAGTCTGTTCGGCGGTGTATTGAGTCGGTTGTGGGGATTGTCGCCAGCGCAATTGGAGCGGGTATTTCCCGGTGCCAAGCCGCGCGATCTTGGGTTGGTGTGAGTGCGCGGCAGTGGGCTGCTGATGTCCACCACTATCGAGTGGGTTTTTGTAGAGTGTTGCGCATCGTTGTTTTCAGTTCGGCTAACCGTGTGCGAGCAACGCGCGCGAAATCGTTGCATGACGGCGATCGCAAGCAGGCATTGAGGCCGCTACACCATCAGCGCTGCGCCGACGAAGCAAACGGTGAAGGCCCGTAAAAACGTACCAATTGAGCAGCGACCTCCGGCATGACCCGCGCGATCACCTGCGGTGCAGAGAAATGATATTCGCTCACGACCGCGAAGAATTCCTCCGGTGCCTCGGCGGCATATGGATCGATTTCGGTCTCTTCGCCGGCATCGATGCGTTGGCAGAACGCATCGAAGGCCTGCTGGAAGTCGCGTGCCCATGCGCGTTGGGCATCGCGTGGCAGCGGCGGTGTGCCATCGAGTGCGCCATCGAGCGCATCGAGCTTGTGCGCCATCTCGTGCACGATCACGTTGAAGCCGGCCTGCGGGTCGTCCAGATCGGCTTGTACATCGGCCCAGCTGACGATCAGCGGGCCTTGCTCCCAGGCCTCGCCGATGAGCGTGTCGTCCCATGCATGCATCACCCCCGCTGCATCCAGATGCGTGCGCTGCACGCGGAACGCATCCGGGTAAACAATCAACTGCGACCAGCCGCGCCAGCCCACCGCACCGATTTCCAGCAGCGGCAGGCAGCAGGTGGCCGCCAGCAGCACATGATCATGCGGATGCAGTTGCAGCCCGTCGACCGGGGAAATGGTTTTTTGCTGCAGGAACTGCGCGGCCAGTGCGCGCAGACGTTGCTGGCGAGGCGGGTCCAGTGCAGCGACCCAGGCGCAACCGCTGCAGAGCGGCTCCCATAACGCGTCAGGAATCTCGACAGGCGGCCGGCTTAGCCAGCGCGACAACCACTGGATCAGCGGAACATGCCCGGCAGAAAACTGTGCCAGCGCGGCATCATGCGCATCCGCGGGAACAGCGCGTCGCCATCGCTACCACCACCGCCGGTGGCCGGTGCGGGCTTGTGCGCAGGAGCGCGCGCCGGTGCAGCGGCTTCGCCATTCGGGGTTCTGCCGCGCGCAGCCGAATTGGTGCTGACGCAGCTCTCATGGTCGCCATCGACCAGCTGGTCCGATGCCAGCGCGGCAAGCGGAGCCAACAAGAGAAGCAGGCAAACCGTGATTCGGCGCATCGTCCACATCCAGGGCAAGCGGCGTAAGTTGGCGATCATAACGCGCTTTTCACTCCCTCACGCAAGCCACGCTGGGCGCCCGGGGTGGCTTGGCGCATACTTTCGCGGATCGATTTGGGGACTTGCCGTGGATGACCGCGCGTTGCTGGCCAAACTTGCGAGCGGCCGGCTATCCGGCGATGCGTTGGCGCGCGATGCCGGACTGACCCGTGCGGCAGTGTGGAAGCGCATTCAACATCTACGTGCGGCCGGTGTGGAAATCGAGGGGCGGGCCGGTGACGGCTATCGCCTGGCGGCGCCGCTGGATCTGCTGGACGCCGCGCGGATTCGTGCGGCCATGTCGCGCGATGCGCTGGCGGGCTTGACCGCATTGGAGGTCGCCTGGACGCTGGAATCCACCAACACCAGCTTGCTGGCGCGTGCGGCCCCGGAGCAGGGCGTGGCGGTGCTGCTGGCCGAGCGCCAGACGGGGGGGCGCGGCCGGCGCGGCCGACAATGGACCTCGCCGCTGTGCGCGCATCTTTATCTGTCCGCCTCGCGCCGGTTCAGCGGTGGGCTGGGCCAACTGGCCGGGTTGAGTCTGGCGGTGGGCGTGGCGGTGGCCGAAGCCTTGCGCGGTTGCGGGTTTGCCGATGTCGGGCTGAAGTGGCCCAACGATCTGCTGGCGCGCGAGCGCAAGCTGGGCGGTCTGTTGATCGAAGGCGGCGGCGAAATGGCCGGCAACGCGCGTGCGGTGATCGGGCTAGGGTTGAATGTGCACATGCCGGCTGCGGCCGCCGCTGCGATCGACCAGCCGTGGGTGGATCTGGATACCCTGGCCGGCCGCGCGGTGTCGCGCGATACCGTGGTGGCTGCGGTGTTGTCCGGATTGTTGCCGGCGCTGGATCTGTTCGAGGCACAGGGGCTGGCCCCGTTCCTGAGCCGCTATGCAGCATTGGATGTCTTGAGCGGTCGCGCGGTGCAGGTTGAAGAGGCTGGCACGCGGCATCACGGTGTTGCGCTCGGCCTGGCGGCCGACGGCGCGTTGCGGGTGCAACTGGGCGAGACGGTGCGCTTGTTCCACTCCGGAGAAGTGAGCGTGAGACCTGCATGAGCGAGTGGTTGTTCGACCTGGGAAATTCGCGGTTCAAGTACGCGCCGCTGCATGGCGACTGCGCCGGCGCCGTGCAGGCCTGGCCGCACGGCGCCGAGGCGATGGATGCGGCTGCGCTGTCGGCGTTGCCGACCGGGCGCATTGCGTATGTGGCCAGCGTGGCTGCGCTGGCGTTGACGCAACGGATGATCGCCTGCCTGCACGAGCGCTTCGAACAGGTGCGCATCGTGCGGACTGCGGCCGAGTGCGCCGGTCTTCGGATTGCCTATGCAGACCCGAGCCGTTTCGGGGTGGATCGCTTCCTGGCACTGCTGGGCGCGCGCGGCGACGCACCGGTGCTGGTGGCCGGCGTGGGCACTGCGCTGACCATCGATCTGCTCGGCGCCGATGGGCAGCACCATGGTGGGCGTATCGCCGCCTCGCCTACCACCATGCGCGAGGCGCTGCATGCGCGCGCAGTGCAGTTGCCGGCCAGCGGCGGCGCCTATGTGGAGCTGGCCAACGACACCGACGATGCGCTGACCTCCGGTTGCGATGGCGCAGCGGTGGCGCTGATCGAGCGCAGCCTGCAGCACGCGCAACGCAGCCTGGGTGTGCCGGTACGCTTGCTGGTACACGGCGGCGGCGCGCCGCCGTTGCTGCCGCTGTTGCCCGATGCCACGTTCCGCGCCGCGCTGGTGCTGGACGGGCTGGCGATTTGGGCGAGGTCTGCGTCGGCCCCCTGAGGGCGGTGATCGAAACGACGCGCAGCCGCCAGGTGGGTGGCCGGTGCTCGGCATCGGGATGTCGCGCTCGTACACTGGGGTCACTGGCTGCCTGCCGCTCGCGCCGAGTCGTCGAGCGCTCGCCAGCGGTTATCGGCCACTCTTAGAATCCATTGCATGTATGTACGCGCGCTCATCGTTGTCTTGATCGTCCTCAATGCCGGTGTGGCGTTGTGGTGGGCGTTGCAGCCGGCACCGGCAGCGTTGGCTGCTCCGGCGCAGCCGGCGGGTGTGGCACGGTTGGAGCTGTTGCCGAACATCGCAACAGGAGCGGCGGCGATCTCGGGACAGGCCGTGGCGGCAATGTCAGCTCCAGGTGCCGTGCCGACGGCGACATCGGTTGTATTGGCACCGGCACAGCTAGC
Source organism: Xanthomonas sp. Leaf131 (assembly GCF_001423495.1). Lineage (GTDB taxonomy): Bacteria > Pseudomonadota > Gammaproteobacteria > Xanthomonadales > Xanthomonadaceae > Xanthomonas. Next base: position 343,904 of record NZ_LMOG01000005.1, read on the forward strand.
ACCAGCACCCGCTGAGACATCAACGAAACAAGCGGCGGCGGTTCCTTCGTCAGCTGCGGCTACCACTGCAGTGGCCGAAACATCGCCAGTAGCGTCCGAGATTCCGGCCACAAGCAAGGTCGCTCCGAAACCGGCCCAGGTTGCTGTGGCGGCTGCAGCAAAGGCATCGCCAACGGTGCCGACTCCCGCACCCGCACCCGTTGCAGAGCGCTGCGCCAGCCTGGGCCCCTATCCGGCACGCGCCGACGCCGATGCCGCGCTGGCACGCCTGCGTGGTCAGGCCACGCGCACCAGCGTGCGCGAGGACAAGGACGCCGGGGTCAGTACGTTCCGGGTGATGCTGCCCAACGTGGGCGATCGTGCCGCGGCGCAGGCGTTGGTCAAGCGTATTGCTGCGGCCGGTATCGGCGACTATTACCTGATCGCGCAGGGCGATGACAACACCGTCGCCTTGGGCCAGTACCAGAGTCGCGAACGTGCCGAGCGGCGTCAGGCCAGCCTAGTCGCTGCGGGGTTTCCGGCGCAGTTGGTGCCCAGCGGCACTGGGCAATCGCGCTGGTGGATCGATGTGCGCAGCACGGTCGCGATCACCACATTGCAGGGCACTGCAGGTGCAACGCGTCAGCGGTCGCTAGATTGCGCCGCGCTGCGCTAGAATGCGCACCGGCGCGCAATGCGCTTGGCCTTTGCCGGCATAGCTCAGTTGGTAGAGCAACCGCCTTGTAAGCGGTAGGTCCCCAGTTCGAATCCGGGTGCCGGCACCACGTAAGTCTCTCGCTGCATCCCGGAAACGTCCATGTCGTCCGGAATTTGCCGCGCGGTGGGTTTAGCGCCCCCAGAAGGCGTCTTCCTGGGTTTGATCGGCCGAGAACAGCCTGACTTCGACGATCTTGCCGTCTTCAATGCGCAGCAGGTCCACGCCCGCTTGCTTGAGCGTGACGCCATTGGCCTGGCCGGAAAATTCCAGGGTGATGGCCACCCAGTCGCCGCTGGCCATGTAGTCATCGGCACGGCTGATGGCGAAGGTGCCGTTGGAGACCTCCATCATCTTGCCCAGCATCGGCCCGACCACCGCCATGCCGCGGTGCGTGCCGGAGAATTGATGGTTGCCTGGCTGGTGCCAGATCACGTCGGGCGCAATGAGGCTGCCCAGCGTTGCGTGGTCGCCGGTCTGGACTGCGGTGATGTAGGACTTGGCAATGTCGATGGTGTTCATGCGGTTTTCCTTGGTTGATTGAAAGGTCGAAGCGAAAGCCTGCAGGCGTGCGTGCCCGGCTGGCCGATCTGGAGTGGGAGAGAGCCGTGCGATCTGCGGCGATCCTTCAGGACATCAGGCTTTGCAGGGCGCCGGGATGTAAGGTGATCGACCAGTTGACGTGGACCACGCGCCAGCGCCCTTCGATGAGGCGGAACACCTGCGTCGAATTCCACGGCGTACCCGGCTTCTCGCCGCCCTGGCCGTCGCTCACGAGGTTGCGCAGGTTGTAGTGCAGCACGGCCATGTCGCCGTGATCGCTGACCATCACCACCGGCTTTAGGTAGTCGTTGCGCAGGATCTTGAGCTTGCCCTCGAACACCTTGCGGAAATACGCCTCCACCGCGGCGTGGCCGTCCAGGCGCAACTCGGTCAGCGGGTCGAAATACGACACGTCGTCGCTATAGGCCTCCAGTGCGCCATCGACATCGCCGCGGTTCCAGCGTTCGTTGATGGCGTTGTCCACCGCCAGAATGGCCTGGGTGATCTGTTCGATATCAATGCGCATGGTCTGTTTTCTCGGGAATGTAGCGGCGTGGTGTGGGAGTAATTATTGGACTTGATTGACACGCCCGAGCGGTCCAGAGTGGACAGGTAATGATCATTTACGGACATCTCTTGAAGAGCACGCAGGCATGAAGACGCCCGGACGCGCGCGCGCTGTGGCGACGCAGGCGACATTGCAGATCCCGCATCTGGCCTATCAGCCGGCCGATCCCTATCGGCTGGACCTGGAAATCTTCACGGTTGCCGATTTGCGTACCCGTGCGAGCAGGGAAGAAGTGCAGGCGACGCACCGCTACGGATTCCACACCTTGCTGTGCGTGACCCAGGGCGAGTGCACCCAGCTGGTCGACTTCAAGGCGATCGCCTGCGCGCCTGGCTCGCTACTGATCGTGCGGCCCGGCCAGGCGCACAGCTATGGCATCAAGGACGACTGGGATGGCTGGAATGTGATCTTCCGGCAGGAGTTCGTGCTGCCGGCAGCGACGATGCCGGGCGATCTCAAGCTCGCCTTCGATCTGGGCACGCTGCCGGATCATGTGCTGCTCGGTGGCGATGACTTGAAACGGCTGACCGATGTGATCGCGCAAATGCGCCAGGACACGCTGCTGCAGGCGCCGCAAGAGGACGTCCATGCCTTGTTGCGTCATCAGCTGCATGCGCTGCTGACGCGGCTGAGCATCCTGCATGGCCGTAGCCAGGCGCGGGATGTTGCGGTGTCTGCAGCGCTGCGACGTTTCCACCGGTTCCAGCAACTGGTCGACGATTGCTACGCACAATGGCATCAGGTTGCCGACTACGCCGACCGGCTGGGATGCACGGAAAAAAGTCTGGCGCGCGCGGTGCACGCGGCAATGGGCACCACCGCAAAGACCTTCATTGCCGCACGCATCAATCTGGAAGCCAAGCGCCTGCTGGTGCACACGTCGATGCCGGTAGCCGCCATTGCCGAGAAGTTGGGCTTCGATGAAGCGACCAACTTCAACAAGTTTTTCCGGCGGGAAGTGAGCTGCACGCCTTCGGCGTTTCGGCGGCGCTATCGGTTTGCGGATTGATGGCAAGGCTGCGAGGTCTGGCGTGCGCCGCGTTTGCTTCAAATCTGTCTGGTGCGTCGCCGGTCCATAGCACCGTGCGCGGGGCTAGTCCTGATGGCGACGCAATCGCTTCTGCATTGATCTGTTCGGAGGTCCCGAGGCACCGCTGGTCGTGTCCGGGCAAGTTGCTTGCAGTCTGCAAAACACATCGCACAACGCTGTTGATCCAGCGCGTAGGGACGCGCAGCAGATCAGGCCGGGCGACCAGCCGATAGCAGTTGCAGGACGGCCTTGTCGGCGTCGGTCTGCGTGGCGTCGCCGCTCAGCCGTTCGGCCAGTGCGGCCACGACGATGGTGTGGGCCTGGCGTAGCACGCTGTGCGCATCGGCGCTGGCGTCGACGACGTGTTTCCCCGGCAATTGCAGCTGCGCAAAGATGGCGCGGCAGCGTTCCAGGTTGTCCTGGGTTTCGAAGTGGTTGGGTGCGTCGCCGCGGGCGCGGATGCGGGACAGGCCGGTGGGCGGGGGCAGGTCGAGCAGCAGCAGTACGTCCGGACGCGGTGCGAAAGCGTTGCGTTCCAGCAGATCGTCCAGCGGCAGGCCGGCGGCGCCCTGGTAGGCAACCATCGACGGAAAGTAGCGGTCCAGGATCACGATGTCGCCGCGCGCCAACGCGGGTGCGATGAGGGTGTCCACATGTTCGTGGCGGTCGCGGATCAGCAGCTCGGCTTCTTCGTCCGCGCTCAGGCGGCCGGTGGCGGCGGACTGGCGCAACTGGGTGCCCCAGGGGCCGTTGGTCGGCTCCTTGCTCAGTACGACGCGGGCGCCGGCCGCTTCCAGGGTGGTGGCCAGGCTGCGGGCGAGGGTGGTCTTGCCGGCGCCGTCGATGCCTTCGATCGCGATCAACAAGCCGCCGGGCTTCAGTTCGATTGTCATCGCGCTACTTTATCCGATCGTGGCGATAGGTCAGTACTGCGGCAGCGTCTTTGCGGCGCGCGCTGCTGCTGTCGATTCTGGCGCGTCAGGGCGCCGCCGCAGGCAGTGACGCTGCCGTGCGCAGAAGCGCGCGCCGAGATCGCTTGATGTCTGCCTGTTCGACGAGTTGCCGTGCAACAGCAGCAAGACAGTCGCTGGCTACTGGCTACTGGCTACGCGGTGTGCGGGCACGACAGATGGGTGCGCCGCCTGGTAGCCGGGCGCCCAACTGCGCGCGCGTAAGCCGCGTGGTGCCGCGACGGCTTGGCTGCCCCTCGCCACCGCTATTGCCGACGCAATATCACGGGTATGTCCTGCGCGATGTCGGGAATGTCCCGATGCCGTCGTTTCTGGCTGCTTGTCATACTGAACAAGTCAGGCACGGGGCTCATACGTGTGACGTTTGAGTCGTGTTTCTGGCTTCAAGGAAGATGGACGCGTCGCCGCCACCCTAGAGGCGGCATCCCCCGCGTGACGCCCTTTCAGGCACCGTCGTGACCGGATTCCTTGTTTTGTCTTGCGTGTCGATCACGCAGCTAAGCGCGCCGAGCGCTGCCGATCAATTGGTCGCCGAGGTGTAGCGATAGGACAACAGCGATTTCACCAGGAAGGTGATCTGGGTGGCCGAGCGCGCATCCACGCGCATGACCGGGATGCGGAAGCCTTCGGCCACCAGTGCATCGCGGAAGGGCGGCAGCAGAAAATCCTCCATTTCGTCGGTCATGGTGATGCCGACCGCCAGGCTGGCCTCGGGTGCGATCTGCGAAAACTCGCGCAGCAAGTCCAGCGTGCTCTCACGCATCTGTGGGTCGCGCGCGCTGGTCAGTACGATCACGCCCAAGGCGCCGTCGCAAACCAGTGGCCACATGAAATCCAGGTATTTCTGGCCCGGCACGCCGTACACGTGCAGCAACTCGCCGTCTTCCAGCTCGATCGAGCTGTAGTCCAGCGCGACCGTGGTGTAGGTCTTGTCGCCGTAGGCATCCTGGCTGAGCGGCATCTCGGTGCTGACCGGTTCCACGTCGGAAATGGCGCGTACCGCCGTGGTCTTGCCGGCGCCCATGCCGCCAACGAACACCAGTTTGTTGGCAGGAAGACTCATGACTGCGCCTGAAAGAGAGAGAGGCCAAAGCGACGTGCGACCCAGGAGAAGAACCGGGAGTTGCTGCTGTCCGGACGACGCTGCGTTGCAGGCACGGGAATCTCCGCAGTCTGGGCAAGGCCGCTGGCAAGCGCCGCGGCGAACAGGCATTCCACCGTTTGCAGCGGCAGCTTGCAAGCATTGGCCAGCGCCTGCGGGCGCCACGGGCGCGCATGCAGATGCGCGATGGCGAGCAACTGTGCGGGCGAGCTGGTTTCGGCGCTCAGTTCCGGCCATTGGCGCAGCTGCAGCGCATGGCTGGGCTCCACCGCCGGCAGCGCGGGACGCAAGTGGTCGGGCAGGGCGAAATACAGCGCCTCGAACGAGATGCGCTGCGTCAGCGCGGTATCGCTTGTCTCGGGTACCACCTGCCAACCGGGGCGATCCAGTGCCGCCACCAGGTCGGACAACGCCAGGCCGGGCGCAAGTTGTACGCAGCCATTGGCCGGATCTACACGGACGTGCAGCTGCGCGTGGCGCAACACCACTGCAGCGTTACCGAATTCGCCGCGGCAATGGCGAATCAGCAGCGCCGGCTCGGCGATCTGCGCGTTATGCGGCGAAGACAGCAGCAGGCGCAATTGTTCGTTGAGTTCGCGCACGGTGGCGCCGTGCTTGATCCATGCGCCACCGACCGGTGTCCGCGACACCACCAGCACGCGCATCGGCTGGCCTTGCAGCGCCTGCCACGCGGCCAGGCCGTCGGCGCTTTCCAGACCCAGCACCACCACATCGGCTGCGTGTTGCGGCCATTCGCCCAGCTGCACGTCGACGCGTTCGGCAAGCAGCAGCGAGCACGCCAGTTTCAGGCGAGTGGTGTGCAGCAGGTCCAGGCCGGCCGTGGCGACCCGCAGGGCATGAATGGGTGTGGTCATGACATGGCGCCGTGGAGGCGCATTGGAATGCGAGGCCTGCCGGTATACACCGGCAGGCTGGGCAAGCGACGCGTGTGCGCCGCCAGTTGGCATCAACCGAAGTCGAGGGTCTTTTCGAACGCCTTGAGCTCGTGACGGGCCATGGCCAGATTGGCCTTGGCGCGGTCCAGCACGACGTACAAAAACAGCGTGCCGTTGCTCTCCAGCGGACGCAGCAGGTGGTACTGGCGGGCCAGGGTGATCAGAATGTCTTCGATGGTGTCGTTCAGACCGAGCTGCTCGGCGATGCGGCGCTTGGCACGCACCACTTCGGTATTGCCGGCGGCGGCCAGTTCCAGGTTGAGATCGGTGCCGCCGGTCATGCCCAGCGCCATGCCGCTGTCGCTGTCGACCAGGGCGGCGCCGACGAAACCGGCCAGTGAATGCAGGTGTTCCAGATTGAGTTGTGACACGGGTCGTCCTTACAAGTGGTGAGTAATGAGTGCACGAAAGGCAAGCACGAACAGTGCCAAATGCTCAGTTCGCTGACTGCGCCAATGCCTTGGCCAGACGGCCGGCGCAATCGCGTGCGTTGAACAGCAGTGCGGCGGCATTGATCTGCGGGCCGCCAATTGCCGTGAGCGTCAGCGGCTTGTCGGCGCGAATGCGGATCAGCACCAGCTGACCGCCACGCGTGCTGATGGTGGCGTAATCGGCCTCGCTCAGACCGGACTCGCGCGCCAGGGTCTCGCCCAGGGTGAGGAACGAATTGGCCATCGCCGCCAGACGGCGACCGTCCACATCCAGGCTGGATTGCTCGGTGATGGCGCGCCCGTCGGCGGTGGACAGCATCAACAGACGGATGCCCGGCTCGCGCTCGATGGTCTGCGCAAACTCGTGCCCGATGCGCTGCAGGTCGTACTGATGCGACGCCCGCGCGACCTCGCCCACGGCAGCCTTGACGACCTGGTTGACGGCGTTATGCGGCATGAAACTCTCCCCTGTACGAAACAACCCGCGCGATACGCAACCTGTCGCTGCAACCCGGCCCTGCGCTGGCGGGCGAACCTTACCATCGGCACATTCGGTCGTAGTCACAGCAACCTCAGCTTCTTAACTGTTCGGTCAGACAAGCACATTCCGCAAAGCACGGATGCGCCACAAACTGCCCAATCACGTCACCTGGAGCGGCGCTCGAACCGAGCAGCGCGGTCACCAGGCGGGCGCGACCATTGCATGGGCGAGTGCTCCGGCCGAGATGGATCACGCATCCACCGCAGCCTTGAGCATGCCGCCCTTAACCTGGCCGACGCTCACCCGCTACGGGGTATCGGCCGCTGTTCGCATTGCTGCAGTGGCAGATGCGATTGCGTGATCGGTGACGCAGGCCATGCGCCGTGCTGCGCTGCCGCGCGTCAGTGCGCGAGCCGGCGACTAGACTTCAGCGCTTTCTCGATGCTGGAGCAATGCATGGCAACGCAGTACCTGCCGATTTCCCTGATTGGCGTTCCCACCGACATCGGTGCCGGCCACCGCGGCGCGCGGATGGGGCCGGAGGCGCTGCGCATCGCCGGCTTGCAGGAGGCCTTGATCGGTCGCGGCGTAGAGGTGCGCGATCTGGGCAATCTGGATGGCCCGCGCAATCCCTGGCAGGCCCCGCAGGCCGGCTACCGGCATCTGGACGAAGTGGTGGCCTGGAACCAGGCGCTGATGGACGCCAGCTATGCCGAACTGCGCGCCGGGCGCATGCCGATCATGTTGGGTGGCGACCATTGTCTGGGCATCGGCTCGATCACCGCGGTGGCCAAGTACTGCCGCGAACAGCAGCGACCGTTGCGGGTGCTATGGCTGGATGCGCATTCGGACTTCAACACCAGTGAGGTGACCCCATCGGGCAACGTGCACGGCATGCCGGTGGCCTGCTTGTGCGGACTGGGCCCGCAGGCGCTGACCCATCTGGGCGGCAGCGCACCGGCATTGCTGCCCGAGCAGGTGCGGCAGATCGGCATCCGCTCGGTGGACCCGGAGGAGAAGCGCCTGATCAAGCAGCACCGCATCGACGTCTACGACATGCGCTACATCGACGAGGCCGGTATGAAGCGCACCATGGAGGCCGCGCTGCAGGGCATGAGCGAGGACACCCATCTGCACGTGAGCTTCGATGTGGATTTTCTGGACCCCAGCATCGCGCCGGGCGTGGGCACTACCGTGCCCGGTGGCCCCAACTACCGCGAGGCGCAGCTGGTGATGGAGATGATTGCCGACACCGGGCGTATGGGGTCGCTGGACATCGTCGAACTCAATCCGGTACTGGACAACCGCAACGCGACCGCCGAGCTGGCGGTGGATCTGGTGGAGAGCCTGTTTGGCAAGTCGACGCTGATGCGAGATTGATCGATCGCTGAACGCAGCACGCCACGTTCACATCAAATCCACGGCCACGCAGTCAGATTTGGCGCCAAGCGCGGTGCGTTGGCACCGAATGCAGAACTGAGGACGACCGATGAAGCGACTGCTGACACTGATGGTACTGGGCCTGTTTTCGGCCGGCGTGATGACTGGCTGCAACACCGTGGCCGGCGCAGGCAAGGATATGCAGGGCGCCGGTGAGAAGGTCGAACAGAAGGCTGAAAAGTAACTGCAGCGACGGTACGTGCTGATTCCAGATTTTGCTTGATCTTGTTTGTGAATTGATTGATCTGCGGCACGTCGCCGTTTAACCCACGAAGGAGTCTTTTATGAAGCGTGTCATTATGCTGCTGGTGCTGTCGGTGTTGTCGGTCGGTATGTTGTCGGGTTGCAACACCATGGCTGGTGCCGGCAAGGACGTGCAGGGCGCTGGCGAGAAAGTGGAAGACGCTGCGCGCAAGTGATCTAGCGCTGCATGTTTGAAAAAACGGGCCGCAAGGTCCGTTTTTTTTGTCTCGACTTTTTGCAAGGGTGCTACGTCCGGCGCGCCAGATTTGCGCGTATGGGCATGCCTCAGATGCACTGCACGCGTCGGCAACCATTCAGTGCGGTGAGTGCGGGCTTGACGGCTTTTGATCTGCAGCGAACGCGTCCATCGGCAACCTGAGCTCACGGTCAATCGCGGCCGCACCAAGCGGAGTCAACGCAATGAATACTGACATCATTTCCGGCAAGTGGACCCAGCTCAAAGGCAAGGCGCAGGCCAAGTGGGGCGACCTGACCGACGACGATTTCAAGATTGCCGAAGGCAATGCCGAATATCTGCAGGGCAAGTTGCAGGAGCGCTATGGCTGGGATCGCGATCGCGCCCAGACGGAAGTGCGCGCCTTCGAAAAGTCGTTGCGCGACGACACCTGAGCAAGCCGCCACTCGCTCACGCGATGCTGTGAGCCAAGACTGCATACGACGGGCCGCTTGATGCGGCCCGTCGTGCGTTTACGTTGGGAAACGGCATTTTCGATCGGGAAAAGGAGTGAGAAAGACTGCGCGGCTATACCGGACGCACGGAACCGCTAAACTTGTGCGCTGACTTCCTGGCCTTCCTGCAGATGACCACTCGCGTCCTTACCGGCATCACCACCTCCGGCACCCCGCATCTGGGCAATTACGTCGGTGCGATCCGCCCGGCCATCCAGGCCAGCGCCGGCGCCGATGCGGAGAGCTTCTACTTCCTGGCCGACCTGCACAGCTTGATCAAGGCGCAGGACCCGGCGCGCACGCAGCGCTCCACACTGGAAATCGCCGCCAGCTGGCTGGCCTGCGGGCTGGACCCGGAGACGGTGTGGTTTTATCGCCAGTCCGATGTGCCGGAGACCACCGAACTGCTGTGGCTGCTGACCTGCGTGGCCGGCAAGGGCATTCTCAACCGCGCGCATGCCTACAAGGCGGCGGTGGACAAGAACCGCGCCGACGGCGAGGACGAAGATGCAGGCGTGAGCGCCGGCTTGTTCATGTATCCGGTGCTGATGGCGGCGGATATCCTGATCTTCAACGCACACAAGGTGCCGGTGGGGCGCGACCAGATTCAGCATATCGAGATGGCGCGCGATTTCGCCCAGCGCTTCAATCATGTGTATGGCCGCGACTTCTTTACCTTGCCCGAAGCGGTGATCGACGAGCAGGTCTCCACGTTGCCGGGCCTAGACGGCCGCAAGATGAGCAAGAGTTACGGCAATACGATTCCGCTGTTCGCCCCGCGCGAGGAACTGCGCAAGCTGGTGTTCTCCATCCTCACCGATTCGCGCGCGCCCGGCGAAGCCAAGGACACGCAGGGTTCTGCCCTGTTCCAGTTGTATCAGGCCTTTGCCACGCCGCAGGAAACGGCTGCATTTGCGCAGTCCTTTGCCGATGGCATCGGTTGGGGCGATGCCAAGCAGCAGCTGTTCGAGCGGATCGACCAGGAAATTACGCCGCTGCGCACGCGCTATGAGGCGCTGATGGCCGAGCCGGCCAAGATCGAGGCGATTCTGCGCGCCGGTGGCGCACGTCTGCGCGCGCGCTATGCCACCCCGTTTCTGGCCGAGCTGCGCGCTGCAGTGGGTCTGCGCGATCTCTCCAGTCAGGCCGCGGCCACTACGATTGCTGCAGACGAAAAAATCGCGCCGCCGGTGTTCAAGCAATATCGCGAGAGCGACGGGCAGTTCTATTTCAAGTTGAACGATGGCGCCGGTGCGTTGCTGCTGCAGAGCGATGGCTTCGCTTCGCCGCGCGATGCGGGTCAGTTGATTGCACGCCTGAAGCAGGCAGAGCAGGCCAGCGATCTGCAATTGCCGGGCGTGCACGCACAGGTGGATGCGGACGTGATCCTTGCGGCGATGCGTGTGTTGCGCGAGGCCTAACAACACGCATGGAGCCCTGCGCCTACACTGTGGTTTCTCGGGTAGGCGTGGGGTAGGAATGACAGCGACAGCCGATTCCAGCATCCAGACCATCGATACCGGCTTCGGCGGTGCGCAGTTCGATGCGGCGTACCTGATCGTCGAGGCGCAACGTGGCGCCTTCGTCGATTGCGGCACCTCATTGTCGGTGCCGCACATGCTGGCTGGGTTGCAGAAGGCCGGGCTGATGCCTGCGCAGGTGGAGTGGTTGATCCTGACCCATGTGCATCTGGATCATGCCGGCGGTGCGGGTGCGTTGCTGCAGCACTTGCCCAATGCGCGGGTGCTGGTGCATCCGCGCGGCGCGGCGCACATGATCGATCCCACCCGGCTGATTGCCGGTGCCACCGCGGTGTACGGCGAGGCGGAGATGGCGCGCAGTTACGGCGCCATCGTGCCGGTGCCCGCCGAGCGGGTGGTGGAAGCAGCCGATGGGCAGACCGTGATGCTGGGCGAGCGCGCGCTGCGTGTTATCGATACGCCGGGACACGCGCGGCATCACCTGTGCATGTGGGATGCGCGCAGCCGCAGCTGGTTTACCGGCGACACCTTCGGCTTGTCGTATCGCCAGCTCGATAGCGCGCAGGGTGCCTTCATCCTGCCAACCTCTTCGCCGGTGCAGTTCGAGCCGGAAGCGATGATGCACTCCATCGCGCGGCTGATGGAGACCGCGCCGGCCGCGATGTATCTGACCCATTACGGGCGCGTCACATCGCCGGAGCCGTTGGCGCAGGCGCTGATCGAGCAGATCCATGCGATGACCGCCATCGCACTGCGCTGCGCACAGCGTGCGGACCGCCATCACTGCATGGTGGCGGCGTTGAGTGAGCTGTATCTGGAGCGCGCCCGCCTGCACGGCTGTCGCCTGGACGATGCGAGCGTGGCGCAGTTGCTGGTCACCGATATCGAACTCAACGCGCAGGGCCTGGCGTGCTGGCTGGATCGCGCAACGCGGACGAGTTAGCGCGCTTGGAGCGGCTGACAAAATCGCTTGAACGTTGCATCAATGGCGGCGTGGATGCCGTCAAACCATTCGATTAGCTTTCAAGCTGACCTAGGTCTTGAACTTCAGTGTCGGTTGGATGTTCCCAAGCCGAGTTGGTCGAGGGCGCGGTGCCCTCACCGCCCGCGGGACACGCCGCAAGTACGTCCGTGTAGGCTCGGTGGCGGCATCCATGCCGCCACACGGTCCCGCAATCGGTGAGGACACCGCACCATAAAGTTGGTCGGTGATTGGGTGAAAGCCTGCCTGTGATCGCGTTGCGTATTGCGTTGCGAAGCTGATCGCCGCGGCGTTATCCGACAACACACGTCATGCGTTGCTTGCAACCATGCGCACCGACCATCTCGACGGGCCCTTGCCCGCCCACCGTCGCGGGACCTTCTGGGGCATGGATGCCGCAGAAGAGCTTACATGGACGTACTTGCAGCGTGTCCCGCGATGGTGGGCGGGCAAGGGCCCTGCAGCAAAGCGGCAGATCAATCGCTCTGCAACTGCTCTATCCGCAGTGTCCAATTACTTCCACGATAAGCGGGATTTCGCACAGCCATGCACACCGACCATCCGTCGCGGGACCTTACGCGGCATGGATGCCGCGTAAGAGCCTACACGGACGTACTTGCGGCGTGTCCCGCGATGGTGGGCGGGCAAGGGCCCTGCAGCAAACCAGCAGATCATCCGCTCTCAAAAACCGACCCGTCCAAACCGTTCAACTACCTCTCAAGACGACCGAGAGCTTGAGTTTCAGCACAGCTTGGATGTTCCCAAGCGGTGAGGACATCGCACCTGGCAACGCGTGTCATAGCTCCGGTGTCGGCCGCACGCTTGTAAACTATGTGTCATCTATCTGTTGCAAGGCCACGCCGTGAATCCGATGCGCATCCTGTTGTTGTCCGCCTGCCTGTTTGTGGGAGGCGTGGCGCAGGCCGCCAACGATCTGCCCGGTGGCGGCATCGATGCCGAGGCATTGTCGAAGCACGTGCGCTTGCTCGCATCGGACGAATTCGAAGGGCGCGCGCCGGCCAGTTCGGGTGAGCAGCGCACCGTGGATTACCTGGTCGAGCAGTTCAAGACGGCCGGCCTGCAACCGGGCGGCGAGCAAGGTGGTTGGACCCAGGCAGTGCCGTTGGTGCGTGCGCAGGTGGATGGCCCGGTGCGCGCCAGCCTGCGCGTTGGCGGCAAGACCCAAACGCTGGTCAATGGCACCGATGTGACGCTGCAGAGCTTGCGCCCGCTGGATGCGGTGGCCTTGAAGAATGCACCGCTGGTATTCGTCGGCTACGGCATCAGCGCCCCGGAGCGGCAGTGGGACGACTACAAGGGCGTGGACCTGCGCGGCAAGATCGCGGTGGTGCTGATCAACGATGCCGACTTCGAAACGCCGCAGCCTGGTGCATTCGACGGCAAGGCGGTGACTTATTACGGCCGCTGGACCTACAAGTACGAAGAAGCCGCGCGCCGCGGCGCTGCCGGCGTGTTGATCGTGCACGAGACCGCGCCGGCCGCGTACGGCTGGGCGACCGTGCAGAGTTCGGGTTTGTCGCCGTTGTTCGATATCGAACGCAGCGATGCCGATGCGAAGGCGCAGCATGTGCCGGTGCGTGGCTGGATGCAGCAGGCGTTGGCGGTGTCGCTGTTCCAGCGCGCCGGACTGGATTTTGCGCAGGCCAAGCAGCGTGCGCAGCAGCGCGACTTCGCACCGATTGCGTTGGGCGATGCCACGCTGTCGGTGAACTTCAAGCTCAAGCGCGAGCGCGTGGTCACCCATAACGTGGTGGCCAAGCTCACCGGCAGCCAGCATCCGGACGAGACGGTGATCTTCTCCGCGCACTGGGATGCCTTCGGTGTGGGCAAGGCCGATGCCGGCGGCGACACCGTGCGTCGTGGCGCAGTGGACAACGCCACCGGCGTGGCCAGCGTGCTGGAATTGGCGCGCGTGTTCGCGGCTGGCCCCCAGCCGCAGCGCACGCTGTACTTCATCGCATTGACGGCAGAAGAAAAGGGCCTGCTCGGCGCCAACTATTACGCCGCACATCCGCTGGCACCGTTGGACAAGACTGTGGCCGTGCTCAACATGGAAATGTTCAGCCCCGATGGCCTCACCCGCGATATCGCCTCGTGGGGACGTGGACGCGTCTCGCTGGAAGGCGAATTGGAGCAGGCCGCCAAGGCGCGCGGGCGCAGCTATTCGCCGGATCCGAATCTGGAAGCGGGTTTCTTCTACCGCGCCGACCATTTCGCGTTCGCACGCATGGGTGTGCCGGCGATTACTGCAGGCCCCGGTCTGGACATGCTCGAAGGCGGTGTGGCGGCCGGCAAGGCGCTGCGCGATAAATACTTTGCCGAGTGCTATCACCAGCCCTGCGATCGTTGGACCCCGCAGTGGGATGCCAGCGGCCACGCGGCCGACACCACGTTGATCTACGACGTGGGCGTGGCGCTGGCCAATAGCCGGCAGTGGCCGAGCTGGCAGGACGGTTCGGAGTTCAAGGCGATCCGTGCCAAGAGCGATGCGGCGCGCAAGTAAGCGCGCAGTGATGAGGGCATCGTGCGCTGGACCAACCGGGTGAACGTCGACTGCCCGGTGCTGTGGTCTACGCTCAGGCACTGAATGGTTGCCGATGGACCTGCTCAAGAGTGGCTAACAAAACGTAGCGAGCAGTCGTCAAGTGGGCGTGGATGGCGCGCTCAGAACCGCAGTGTACGAGTGCTACATGCCGCACCGATCACCGGCCGCGCCCGCCTGGCGGTGAGCGCAATCGTTTATTAGCCGCACTAAGGCTTGCCAGGATTGCGCTGCGCGTTGCCCGTCGCACTCTTGGCGCGCGCGCCGCCGCAGGGATAGCGTTTGGCCAGCGCCTGGATGATCAAGTCAGGCGCTGCTTGGTCCTGGCGCGCGTCGGGCAGCGCGCCGATATCGGCGATGATCGCCTGCAGATCCGGTGTGCCTGCCTTGCCTGCCGGCATGCACCACTGCTTGCGGTAGCTGGCGCTGGCGACGCCGAGCAGGTAAGCGCCGGCGCGGCTGGCCGAAACCAGGACCTTGAATTCGAGCTGCGCTGGCGCGTCGATTTCCGGCGCCAGCGATCCGTCCAGCCCGGCCTCGATCAGCTTGCGCCCGCTGAGTTCCCATGGCTCGGGTGCGCGTGCCGATGCCGTGGTGGAAAGCGTGGTCAGGGCGGCCAGGGCCAGCCAGGGAAGGCGAAGCTGCATGTGCACTCTCGGATGCGGGTCGGCTTGCACCATACCGCGATAGACGCCCGCTGGCTGCGTGCGGCCTCGGCTTGGGCATCTGCTCTAGAATTGAAGCTTCCGCTGTACTTGGCACTGTTCCGATGTCTTCCTCTCACGACGCTGCCGCACCCGCGCGCAGCGGGCTGGTCGCTCTTGCGTTGTTGCTGGTCTACGTGGTCTGGGGCTCGACCTATCTGGCGATCCGGTTTGCGCTGGAAGGTGGCGCGCTGCCGCTGACCATGGTGTCGGGCACGCGCTTTGTCGTGGCCGGCACGGTGCTGTATGCGGTGTTGCGCTGGCGTGGTGTGGCCGCGCCGACGCGTGCGCAGTGGAAGAACGTGGCCTTGATGGGTGCGGCGCTGTTGCTGCTGGGCAACGGCATGGTGGTACTGGCCGAGCGCAGCGTGTCGTCCGGCTTGGCCGCCACCGCGGTGGCATCGGTGCCGTTGTGGATGGCGTTGTTCGGCGCCTTGCGCGGGCAGCATGCCAGCCGTGGCGAATGGCTGGGCATCGTGATCGGGTTTCTGGGTGTGCTCTGGCTCAACGCCGGCAGCAGCCTGACCGCGACGCCTGGCGGATTGGTGTTGCTACTGATCGCACCGATCGGCTGGGCATTCGGCTCGGTGTGGTCGCGCGGGCGCGATCTGCCGTCGCCGTTCATGACCGCTGCCGGGCAAATGCTGTGCGGCGGCGTGCTGTTGGTGAGCGTCGGCCTGCTGATCGGCGAGCGCCCCCACAGCTTGCCGACACCGCAGGGGTTGTTGGCGGTGGCGTACCTGTGCGTGTTCGGCTCGATCGTGGCGTTCACCGCCTACGTGTGGCTGCTGCATCACGTGCGCCCGGCGTTGGCCGGCAGCTATGCCTACGTCAACCCGGTGATTGCGGTGGGGTTGGGCGCGTGGCTGGGGCATGAGAGTTTCAGCGCGCACGATATCGGTGCGATGGCGGTCATCCTGGCCGGCGTGCTGGTGGTGACTTTCGCCAAGGCGCGACGATGAGCGCGGTCTCGCCGATCGAGGCGCGTCGCGGGCTGTTGATCACCGCATCGACCTTCGTGATCTGGGGCCTGGTGCCGCTGTACTGGCATCTGCTCAAGGCGGTGCCGTCGCTGCAGATCATTGCGCACCGCATCGTGTGGAGCACGGTGCTGGTGGTGGTGTGGTTGCTGGCGACATCGGGCCTGCGTTGGTGGCGCGCCATTGCCGCGCAGCCACGCGCGTTGTGGATGCTGGCCGGCAGCAGCGTGGCGATTGCATTCAACTGGGGCCTGTATATCTGGGCGATCAATGCCGGCCATGTGATCGAGGCCAGCCTGGGGTATTTCATCAATCCGCTGCTGAGCGTGTTGCTGGGCGTGCTGGTGCTCAAAGAGCGCCTGCAGCGTATCCAGTGGGTGGCAGTGGTGTGCGCCACACTGGGCGTGCTGTGGTTGACCGTCGATGCGGGTGCACCGCCGTGGATCGCCTTGGGGCTGGCGTTTTCGTTCGGTGCTTACGGTTTGTTGCGCAAGTTGGTGGCGGTGGATCCGGTGGCCGGGCTGGGCGTGGAAAGCGTGTATCTGTTCGTGCCGGCGCTGCTGCTGGCCGGCTGGGGCGAGCAGGGCCATGGCGGCGCCTTCCTGAGCGGCTGGGAGTTGCGCACCGATCTGCTGCTGATCTTCGGCGGCGTGGTGACGGCGGTGCCGCTGATCGGGTTTGCGTATGGCGTGCGGCGGATTCCGCTGTCGCTGGTGGGCATCCTGCAGTACATCGGGCCGAGCCTGCAGTTGCTGCTGGGCGTGTGGTTCTTCCACGAGCCGTTCGATCAGGGGCGTGTGATTGGGTTTGCCGCGATCTGGGTCGGGCTGCTGTTGTTCGTTGGCGACAGCGTGTGGCGTTCGCGGCGGCCGGTTGTGGTGGTTCCATAACCTTCGCTTGTGCGCGACGCTGGCGATTGCGCAGCGCACGCACGGCGCAGCGTGCTGCCTCTGCGGCCGACCTATTGCGCGCTTCGGCACCCAGCCGTTACCGCGCTCCTGTGCGGAATCAGCCGCGCGG
Organism: Xanthomonas sp. Leaf131; assembly: GCF_001423495.1. Lineage (GTDB taxonomy): Bacteria > Pseudomonadota > Gammaproteobacteria > Xanthomonadales > Xanthomonadaceae > Xanthomonas. The sequence goes on from NZ_LMOG01000005.1 coordinate 360,783, forward strand.
CGTTGATTCCGGTGTCGCCACTGCAAGCGTTGAGGCCGGCAATTGCTGCGGCGCGGGGCAGTGGCTCGGGTCCTGTTGCGTTTGTGCCAGCCATTGATCGATCGGCCCGCCCAGCAAATCCAGCCGCAGCGGCAGGCTGAGATGGGTTTCGCCGGGCAATTCGACGTAGTGCGCGCGCGGGCTGGCCAGCGCCAGCGCACGCCCGTGTGCGACCGGGATGTGCTGATCGGCATCGCCATGCAATAGCAGCACGCAGCTGCGGGTATCGGCCAGGGCGTGCGCGACGTCGACCTGGTCCAGATCCAGCTTGAGTTGACTGTCGGCAGCGGCGATCACCGCATCGATATTCTGGTCGGCATAGCGCCAGCGCGCATACGCGGCCACCGCCTGCCCGCGCCAGCCGTTGGGCTGGCTGGCGAGCAGGTGCGGCACCATGTCGCGGATGCCGCGCCCGGCATTGGCGAAGGATTCCATTGCCACCACACCGGCCACGCGCGGCCCAAGCTTGTCGGCGGTGAACAGTGCGGTGGCGGCGCCATAGGAAATGCCGAACAGATACAGCGGGCCGCGGATTTCGCCGCGCGGCTGCAACGCATCCAGCACATCGATCACGTCATCGGATTCGCGTGTGCCGTAACCGGAAGGGCCACCGCCGGAATGGCCGTGGTTGCGCAGATCGATGGTGATCACCCGGTAGCCGGCCTGCGCCAATTCCAGCGACCATGGCAGCAGCGAATCGCCATCCATCATCCAGCCATGCAACAGCACCACCGTACCGCGCGGCGTCGGCGGGGTCGCGGCGGGGACCTTGAAACTGAAATCGACATCCAGCGCATGCGCCGGATCGTGGCGCTGGCCGAGGTAGCGGTACTGCATGGCGTACTGGCCGGGGTCGATGGCACGCCAGAAGATCGGCACCGCATCGCGCGTGACCACATGCCCGCTGCGATTGGGCACCGTGGCAATGGCGGCGGCGATGCGCTCTTCGTCGAGTAACGGCGAGGTGCCGCCGGGCGCGACCAGGCGCTCGCTGAGCGAGGTGGAGGACGAAGAACAGCCGGCCAGCCACAGGCAGGCGCAGGCCAGCAGAATCAGGCGCGTCATGGCAACAGATCAATGGATGCAACGGCCGAGCAGGCTACGGCCTGCCCGGCCCGCGCATCTACCGCACTGCAGTGACAAAACGATGACAGCCTGCACTACGTTCAGCCGCAGCACCCGCGCTCAGCTACCTTGGCTGCAACGATTCCCCATTCCCGGCGGGCCAACGGCCCGCGCTACACCTCACGCAACGCCGTGGTAATCGGCAACCGCGCCGCCCGCAATGCCGGGAACAGCCCGCCGACCAGGCCGATGCCCAGCGCCCATTTCAGCCCGCTCCATAACAGCTCCGGCGACACCTTGAACTGGAACACGATCTGGCTGAAGTTGTTGCCCAGCGTGGACACGCTATAGCCATTGAACACCGCCCAGGCGATCAAGCCGCCGAGCAGGCCGCCCAGCAGCGCCAGCAGCATGGTTTCCAGCATCAGCGCCATGATCACCGGCGTGCCGCGAAAACCGATCGCACGCATGGTGGCGATTTCGCGCGCGCGCGTGGCCACCGCCGCATACATGGTGTTGAGCGCGCCGAACACCGCGCCCACCGCCATGATCGCGCCGATCACCGTGCCCAGGATGCTGATCAACTTGTTCAAGCCGCCGCCTTGTTTGCCGTAGTACGCGCGGGTGGTTTCCACATCCAGCTTGAGCCGCGGGTCGGCGGCCATGGCGGTCTTGAACTGGCTAAAGCCGGCCTTGCCCGCGGTGCGGACGCTGATCGACTGGTAGGCGCTGCGGTTGTAGGTGGTGGCCAGCGTTTGTGCGTCGGTCCACAGCTCCGAATCGTGCGCATCGCCGGAGGCGAACACGCCGACCACGGTCCATTGCTGGCTGCCGAGGGTGAGCGTCTTGCCCAGTTCCAACCCGCGGAACTGATTCAACGCGCCCTTGCCGACCACGATCTCGCGCAGGCCGGTGGTGAAGCGGCGGCCCTGCACGAGCTTGACCTTGTCGTGCACCGCCCAGGCCTGTTCGCCCACGCCACGCACTTGCGCGTTGACGTCGGTGCCGTCGGATTTGGAGGCGATGTTGACCACTTGCGAGAGCTCCGGCGACAGCAGCGGGCGGCCGTTGGCATCGGCGGCGATGCCGGGCAGGCTGCTGATCAGCGGTACCAGATCGCGGGTAATCACCGAGTTGGTCTCGGCCTGCGAGCCGCCGCGCAACACAATGGCAGTGGTGTCGTCGCCGGTGCTGTTGAGCGTGGCCTGAAAGCCCTGGCCCATCGCCAGCATCGCCACCAGCACGCCGACCACGCCGGCAATGCCGACCACGATCACCGAGCTGGCACCCCAGCGTTGCGGCAAGGTAGCGATGCCGATACGCGCGGCGGCCAATGACAGCCGGCCGCTGCGTGTGGCCACCAGCCACGCCGCCAGCACGACGGCGAGCACCAGCACGCCGATCCACGGCAGCGCGATCCACACGCCCAGCCCGGCCGCCAGCGACACCACTGACAGCAGATTGACGAGACGGTTCTTCCATTTGGTTTGCATGTGCATGCTCCTGTCAGCGGCCGGCGAGGGCATCGACGATCTTCAAGCGCTGCGCGCGTAACGCCGGCAGCACACCCACCACGATGCCGATGCCGGCCATCAGCCCCAGCCCGACCAACCAGGTCTGCAGCGGCACGCTCTGCACCGGCATCACCCCGCCGCTGCGTGCGGCCACCGCCGGGATCACCAGCGCTGCCAGGCCCATGCCGATCAACCCGCCCAGCCCGATCAACAGCACCGATTCGACCATCACCAGATTCAACACGGTGCGGTCCTGAAAGCCCAGCGTCTTGAGCGTGGCCAATTCCGGAATCCGCTCGCGCACCGCCTGCGCCATGGTGTTACCGGTCAGCAGCAACAAGGTGAAAAACACTGCCGCCATGATCGAAGTGACGATCAACCCGATATCGGCGAACTGTTTGATGAAGGCCTGCTGGAAGGCCGATTCGGTTTGCGACTTGGTTTCGTGATCGGAGTTGGCCGACAACGCATCGATCGCCTGCGCCACGCGCGAGGCCTGGTCGGCATTGCGCAGCGTCACCGTGTACCAGCTGACCTTGCTCTTGATGTAGTCGTTGGACTCGTCGAAATATTTCCAGTTCATCATCAACTGGCGTTCCTGATTGGCCGCCACCGCGCGGTCTTTCATGCGGAAGATGCCCACCAGTTTCAACGGCCAGTCGTTGCTGCCACCGCGCGGAAAGATGGTGGCCTGCAACGGGATGGTGTCGCCGATCTTCCAGCCATTGGCCTTGGCCAGGCTCTCGCCGACGATGGCGCCGGTGCGCGTGGTCTGGAAAGCCTTGAGCTGGTCCTTGGGTAGCTCGTATTCGCTGTAGACGTCGAAGAAATTGGGCGCCACCGAGAAGTTGGGGAAGAAGTTCTTCGGGTCGCGATAAATGCCGCCGAACCACATCGCCGAGGTCACATCGCGCACGCCCGGCACGCTGCGGATCTGCGATTCCAGGCTGATCGGCAGTGATTGCGTAATCGACAAACGCGAAGCGACCACCAGCCGGTCCACACCACTGACATTGCCGCCGGAGGTGAAGGCCACGCGCACCGAATCGAGCATGCCGAACAACAAGAATGCCGCCACCACCGACAACAGCGTCAACAAGGTGCGGGTCTTGCTGCGGAACAACTGTGCCCAGACCAACGAGAGATACTTCATGGCATCACTCCTTTAGAGCACAAGCGGCGCGTCGGCCAGCTCGCCCTTGTCCAGATGGATGGTATGGGTGGCGTACTCGGCGGCCTTGGGGTCGTGCGTGACCATCACGATGGTCTTGCCGTGTTCGCGATTGAGTTCCTGCAATAGCCGCAGGATCTCTTCGGCGTTGTGGCGATCCAGATCGCCGGTGGGTTCGTCGCAGATCAGGAAAGTGGGGTCGGACACGATCGCGCGCGCAATCGCCACGCGTTGCTGCTGGCCGCCGGACAGTTCGCTGGGTTTGTGGGTGCGGCGTTCCTGCAGGCCGACCAGGGTCAGGGCGATTTCCGCATTGCGTTTGCGTTGTGCGGCATTGAGCGAGGTGAGCAGCAACGGCAGCTCCACGTTCTTCTGCGCAGTGAGCATCGGCATCAGGTTGTAGAACTGGAACACGAAGCCGACGTGGTGACTGCGCCAGGTCGCCAGCTGGCCGCCACTCATGCGGTCGATGCGCTCGCCCTGGATCTCGATCTCGCCACCGCTGGGGCTGTCCAGGCCGCCGATCAGATTGAGCAAGGTGGTCTTGCCCGAACCGGACGGGCCCATCAAGGCGACGAAATCGCCGTTGGCGATGTCCAGATCGATGCCGTGCAGCACCTGCACCTGCTCCGGGCCGCGTTGGTAGGTCTTGGTGATGTTGCGCAAGCTGACGAGAGCGGTCATGGCGACTCCTGGCGGTGCAATGGGAAGAGGTTGAGAGCGGTGCGGCAAGGCGACTGCAACTGCATGAAGCGCAGGGCGAAGATGCGATGACGATGACGATGACGTTGCAGGGCAGTGCAATGTCTTCTGACGAAAGACGCCAATGCCGGGCGAAGCGCTGGATCGCGCCTGGCGGCGACGCCCGAGCGTTTTAGTTCTGCAATGACCGATAACGAGGTTCGATGCGGATCAAGATCAACATCGCGTTCTTTGGTGCGTGTTCACTGCGCTTTGTTCATCCGCAGCGCTATCCATGCGCAGCAACGCACAGATACAACTGGCTGCCGAGGTGGGTGCCGCGCTCCCCTAAGCGGCGTCGCTACCCACGTTTTACCGCAGTTGTCGTCGCGGTTACTCGGCAGCGTCCGCTTCCGCTTCGGCCACCGTGTCGCCGTCTTTCAGGCTCTTCGGCGGATCCAGCACCACGCTGTCGCCCGCACTCAAGCCGGATAACACCTGTCGGTCTTCGCCCATCACCACGCCGGTGGTGACCGTCTGCGCGCTGACGGTGTTGCGCTCGCCCACCACGAACGCCACGGTGCGTGTGTCGCGTTCGACCAGCGCGGCAGCCGGCACCCGCACACCCTGCGGCTTGTTGGCTTGCTGCGGTTTGGCTTGTTCCAGAAAGCTCACCCGCACGCCCATCTCCGGCACGATGCGCGGGTCCTTGACCTTGAAGGCCACGCGCACCTTCACCGTGGCCTTGCCGCGGTCGGCGGTGGGAATGATGGCGATCACTTCGCCGGGAATCTTCCATTCCGGATAGGCGTTGAGCACTGCTTCCACCGGCATCTTCGGTTGCACGCGGCCGATATAGGACTCGCCGACTTCCACTTCGATTTCCAGCGATTCCATATCCACGATGGTGCCGATGCCGGTGCGGGTGAAGCCGCCGCCAGCCGACAACGGCGAGACGATTTCGCCGGGTTGCGCGGCCTTGGCGGTGACCACGCCGGCAAACGGCGCGCGCACCACGTTGAAGTCCGAGCGGATCGCCGAGATCGCCAGCTGGTCCGATGCCACGCGCACATTGCGCTGCGCGCTCTGCAACTGCGCGCGCAAGGCGTCGCGTTGTGCGGTGGCCTGCTCGTACTGCGAGCGCGAGACCAGCTGCGCACCGACCAGCGATTGCAGCCGCGTGGCATCGGCATTGGCCACCGCCAGCTGCGCCTGCATATTGTCGACCTGGCTGCGTGCAGCAGACAGTTGCGATGCGGACAGCGTGCGCTGCGCTTCGGCATCCAGCGGGTCGAGCGTGGCCATCACCTGGCCTTGTTCGACCCGCATGCCTTCTTCGATCATCACTTCGCGCACCTTGCCGGTGACCTGCGCCGACACCGTGGCCATGCGCCGCGCCACCACGTAGCCCGATGCATCCAGCACCGAGGCGCTGCTGCTGCCGGCGCTGATCGCCACCACCGGTGCGGTCTGCACCTTCGCCACCGGGCGACGGGTAAACCACCACGCCGCAGCTGCCAACAGGATGACGATGACAACGGCGGCAGCGATCCAGCCGCCGCGCCGTGCAGGCGCAGGGGTGGCAGGACGCTGGCGGTCGATACGGAGTTGCTTGAGCAGATCGGCGGAAGTATTCATCGATGACCAGGACGGGATGCTGCGCAAAATGTGACGGGCCGCGGACGGCGCCGCAAGCTGCCGGAAGTCACCAACACAGCTGCGGCGACGAACGGTCGTGCGATCAACGGTGCTGCAAGGTGCTGCGCAGCATGCGGCCAAGGCGGCGTCGGCCACCAGTGACAGCTGTCACCTGCACGCCATGACAGCGGCGACTGGCCGCGCCCACCGCGCTGCGCCACGCTGTGGGTCATCGTCATGACTGCCGGAATCGCCATGCTCCGCATCCATCTGCATTGCCTGCGCACGTCGCTCGTTACGTCAACGGATTGCAGCGTGCCTGCGCAACCGGGCATCGCAGATGCATGAGACCGCTTGTCCGCAGCGGCCCGTTGCGTCGCGTCACGCGGCGGACCCGGCAGTGGCAGAATCCGATCACTCACACGGACCTATCCCGATGCGCTTGTGGCTTCCCGCCTGGCTTCGCCCAGCTGCAAATTCGCAGGTCGCCGCGCGGCTGGCGCAAGGCCAGTCACCGTGGATGGACGGCGTGCACCTGCTGTGGTCGAGCTGGGTGTTCGTGGTGCCGGTGTTTTCCTCGCGCGGGTACGACAGCACCTGGCTGCTGTGCACGCTGTTGTCGTATCCGGTGTTTCTGCTGCTGTACGCGCGCATGTTGCTGGCTCCGCGCGGCACCCTATATCGCTATGCCTGGGCGATGGGGTTGCTCAGTGCCGCGTTGCTGCCGGTGTATCCCTCGGGCATCAGCTATTTCGTTTTCGCGTGCCTGAGCCTGCGCCCGTCCACGCGGCATGCGTTGTGGCGGCACTTCGCGATGCTGGTGGTGATGAACGTGCTCTACCTGGGCTGGGCGCACTGGCTGGGGATGCGCCTGCAATCGCTGGTGTGGCTGCCGGTGTCGGTGCTGGGCATGGCCGGTGTCGGTGCGGTGTACAGCATCAACGAACGCAAGGACGCATTGCTGCGCTTGTCGCAGGACGAAATACGCCGGCTGGCGGCCACCGCCGAGCGCGAGCGCATCGGCCGCGATCTGCACGATCTGCTCGGCCATACCTTGTCGCTGGTGGCGCTCAAATCCGATCTGGCCGCGCGTCTGATCGAGCGTGACCCGCACGCCGCGCGCAGCGAGATCGATGCGGTGGCGCAAATTTCGCGCGATGCCTTGGCGCAGGTGCGGCGTGCGGTGACCGGCATCCGCGCCGCCGGGCTGGTGGCCGAACTGGCATCGGCACGCGTGTTGCTGGATATGGACGGCATCGTGCTGGAACACCACCTGGAGACGCTGGCATTGCCGCCCGAGCACGAAACTGCACTTGCTCTGGTGGTGCGCGAAGCGGCCACCAACGTGCAACGGCATGCGCAGGCCAGACGTGTGCGTGTGAGCTTGTGCGCGCACGGCGAACAGGCGGTGCTTGAAATCACCGATGACGGGCGCGGCGGTGTCATCGTGCCCGGCAATGGCCTGGACGGCATGCGCACGCGTCTGCACGGCCTGGGCGGTGCGCTGGAGGTGGAAGCGCTGCCGCGCGGCATGCGCCTGCGCGCCAGCGTGCCGTTGCCGCAGCCGGCACTGGCAACGGCGCAGCCGCCCTTGCCGGTGCCGCTGGTGCCACAGTCGCGCTGAGTGCAATGCATTGACTGCACGTCGCCGGTTGCACGTCTGCGCATGCACCGCAGGCGTTGTGCCTGCTATCGTGCGCCACCGTTGTCTGCAGACGAGCGCGCGCGATGATCCGGGTGTTGTTGGCCGAAGACCAGGCGCTGCTGCGTGGCGCATTGGTCGCCTTGCTTGGACTGGAAGACGATATCGAGGTGGTCGGCAGTGCAGGCGATGGCGAAAGTGCCTGGCGCGAACTGCAACGCCTGCAGCCGGACGTGCTGATCACCGATATCGAAATGCCTGGCCTGACCGGCCTGGAACTGGCCCAGCGCATCCAGCGCCAGGCGCTGCCGGTGCGGGTGATGATCGTCACCACCTTCGCCCGCCCCGGGTTTTTGCGCCGTGCGCTGGATGCCGGCGTCGCTGCGTATCTGCTCAAGGACGCGCCGGCCGAACAGTTGGTCAGCGCGCTGCGTCAAGTGCAGCGCGGCGGGCGGGTGATCGACCCGCAACTGGCCCTGGACGCCTGGGTGGAAGCCGACCCGCTGAGCGAACGCGAACGCACCGTGCTGCGGCTGGCCGGCGAAGGCCGCTCGGCCAGCGAGATCGCGCAACAGCTGCAGTTGTCGCATGGCACGGTGCGCAATTACCTGTCCGAATGCATCGGCAAGTTGGGTGTGGCCAATCGCATCGAAGCGTATCGGCTGGCGCGGCAGAAAGGCTGGCTGTAACTGCTGGCGGACACGCGCGGTGCGTGATCGCTTCCAGGCGCAACGGCTTACATCGGCCATGCGCTGTGGAGCGATCAACAGCTATTCCAAATGCGTGCGAAGGCATGCCGTCGCCGCGCAGGTACACTGCACAGCGATCGTCACCACCGCGAGTAACTGCATGAAATCTGTGTGGCTGTTGGGCTTGTTGCTGATCTGCGCGTTCAACGCGTCTGCCGAGCAATTCAAGATTCTGGTGGCGGCGATTCCCAACCAGTATCACCACGACTATATCCCGGTGGCCAAGCCGCAGTTCGAAGCGATGGCGCGCAAGCAGTATGTCGAGCTGGTGTGGGCGTGGAATGCCAAGGCCTTCGATGGCGATCTGTCGCAATACGCGGCAATCGTGTTGCTCAATACACCGGCCACCGATCTGGATCCTACCCAGCGTGCAAACTTTCAGAAGTACGTGCGCAACGGTGGCGGCGTAGTGGCGGTGCACAAGGCGTTTGCCATCAAGCGCGGCGAGTGGGAGTGGTACGACCATCTGATCGGCCGCTCGTTCCGCATCCATCCGTATATGCAGACTGCGATGGTGGATGTGGTGGACGCCAACTTCCCGGCCACTGCCGGCCTGCCCAAACGTTGGGTGTGGACTGACGAATGGTACGAGTACGATCCGCCTTACAGCGATGACCTGGTCACGCTGCTGACGGTGGACGAGACCAGCTACGACCCCACGCTGATCTGGCCGGGCCAGGTTGCCAGGGGTATGGGCAAGCAGCATCCGGTGGCGTGGTATCACCACTTCGAAGGCGGCCGGGTGTTTGCCACCGCGCTCGGCCATCTGGCCGAGGCGTATAACGACCCGCGCTACTTGGATCATCTATATGGCGGTATTTATTGGGCCGCCACCGGCAAAGGCATCGAAGCGCGCGTGCCAGCTACCAAACCAAAACGCTAGCGTTGAACCCTGAGCCCCTCTGCCGTCGAGAGAAGGGTTGGGGTGAGGGTACGGGCGAAGCCACGCGGAAGTGAGGATTGCGAGGCTTCGCCCGTGCCCTCATCCGCCGCTGCGGGGCACCTTCTCCCGACGGGAGAAGGGATCAAGCCCCTCTCCCACCGGGAGAGGGGTGAGGGTACGTCCGCGCAGTGACACCACGCCGTGCAATCACGTCTTCCAGCACCCATCCAGCCATCAACGCGCAGACCGCTCCCCACGCGCCATGCTGGAAAACACACCATCCCGGCGCACCCACGCATGAAACAGCGCCGCGCTCAGATGCCCCAGCACCGTGGCAAACAACAGATACGCCAACCAGCCATGCGCACTACGCAACCATGCATACAACGCAGGATCGTGCGGTGCGATCGGCGGCAATTGCGCACCCGGCCACAGCACGATCGGATAACCACCGGCAGACAACATTGCCCAACCGATCAACGGCATGCCCAGCATCAGCGCATACAACAACCAATGCGAGGCGATCGCGGCAGCCTTCTGCCACGCCGGCAGATCGGCCGGCAGCGGCGGTGGCTTGTTGCGCAGGCGATTGATCAAGCGCAGCACCGCAAGGATCAGGATCGCGATGCCCAGCGGGCGATGCAGATCGATCAACCACGGCCGCTGTGTCACCGAGGCCACCATGCCCACGCCGACGAACAGCATGGTCAGGATCATCGCGGCCATCAGCCAATGCAGCACGCGTGCGGGCAGATTGAAGTGGGTGCGGCTGCTCATGGGTGGGCTCCCTGGCCGGTGGCGGCGCTGCCTGTGCCGTTGGCGATTTCATGCTCGCGGCGATTGAACGACTGCGAATACACCGATGAACGCGCCGCCAGGATCGGGTCGTTCGATCCGGCGATGCCCTTGGGCAGAATCAGCGGATCGTAGTTGAGGTCGCGGCACGGGCCGCTGACCTGCGGCTCGGCACGATCGATCGACACGGTACCGGCCACGATCTGCTTGCGGCTCTCCGGCCACGGCTGCGAAGGATCGTCCACCGCATCGCCCGGCTCGGCGATGGTCAGCACCATGTCCCAACGCAACGGTCCCTGCGCCAGACGGGTGTTGAGATCGGTGGCGAGAAAATCGCCATCGGCTTGCGCGCGCTGCTCGGCGCTCAGTTCCTTGAACGGTGTGTGCGGACGCATCGACCAGCGGATGTAACGCTCGCGTCCATCGGCGGCAATCGCGCGGAACGCATTCACTCCGTTGTATTGCGTGTTGGCCCAGCTGTCCGACCACGGCGCGGTCTTGGCCCACTGCTGAAACTTGGCCGCTTCCGGATATTGCTTGCCGAATGCGGCGAGCTTGGCCGGATCGGGCTTGCCGGTGGCCGGGTCCGGCTTGGAGGCCACATTCAATGCCTGAAAACCGGCTGGCGTGGCCACCACGAAGAACGGAAAACTGTTCATCGCGGTGCGCCATTCCTGCCCATCGTCGCTGCGCAACAGCAGCGCCATGCTGCGTACGCGCGCCGCGCCATCGGCGCCATGCGGGTCGCCGCCACCGATCGACATGCGCCCCAGCACCGGCGTGCTGTCCTGACTGAAGATGCGTGCCGACGACAGCCAGGTGGCCTTGCCGCTGGCCTTGAATTCCCCGCTGACACACACGCCCTTGGTATGCGCGCGGCGAAAGCCCGGATGCGGCGGCCCGCTGGCTTCGATGGTGTCGGTCATGCGCGCGGCGGTGAGCCGGTCGCCACCGATCCAGCCGGCGGTCCAGGCGAACGCCACCGCGATGCCGCCAGCAATCGCGGCGATGCCGAGCAACGGCGCCACAGCACGCGAGCGCTGCGGCGGTGGAGAAGGAGGTGGCAAGTTCATGGCTGGCTCCGGTGGGCGATGCAGCAAGAGTCGATGCAGTAGATAAGGTCGTTGCAGTGGGACGACGCGTGGCTCAGTGATGGCCAGGCCCTTCAACGTGCGGCACAGGCGCGACCCGTGGGCGAATAGTCCACGCTTCAGTGCGTCTACGGTGTGATGCCACGACCAAAGTCACCGATGGATGATGCAGATGACATGTCATGACGCATGGGTACTGCCGGCATTGCATTGTTTGCAGGCATGTTCACCAGCAGGTTGTAATCGCCGCCTGTTGGCGGCGTAACGCGCTCAGGGCAATTTAGTCCCTTAAGAGTTGATTGAGCGGTTTGGATGGGTCGGTTTTTAGAGCGGATGATCTGTGGGTTTGCTGCAGGGCCCTTGCCCGCCCACCRTCGCRGGACACGCTGCAAGTACGTCCTTGTAAGCTCTTACGCGGCATCCATGCCGCGTAAGGTCCTGCGACGGTGGGCGGGCAAGGACCAGTGGAGAGACGGTCGGTGTGCATGTTTTTAACAAAGCAACCGACTTACTGTCTGGTGCGGTGTCCTCACCGATTGCGGGACCGTGTGGCGGCATGGACGCTGCAAGTACGTCCTTGTAAGCTCTTACGCGGCATCCATGCCGCGTAAGGTCCCGCGACGGTGGGCGGGCAAGGACCAGTGGAGATGGTCGGTGTGCAGGGTTGCGAGCACTGTATGCAGCGCGGCCGTCTGATGAGGTGCGGTCCGATCAGGCACCTCCGATCCGATCACTGTCGCTGCCATTGACGACGTCACTTCACTCGTCAACGAAGGCGAGTTTGTCTGATGCCGTGTTGTCAGCCGGCCTCAGCCGCCGTAACGCGCCTTAAGCATCGCGTACGCCGAGCGCAACGCCAATGCTTCGCCACCGGCCGGGCGGCCGGGGCGGTCGCTGTCGTTCCAGGCGTACACGTCCAGATGCGCCCACAGCTGGCCGGGTGCGACAAAGCGCTCCAGATACAACGCGGCGGTGACGGCGCCGGCCATGCGTGAGCCGGCGTTGGCCATGTCGGCCACGTGGCTATTGAGATAACGCAGATACGGGCGCCACAGCGGCATGCGCCAGACCGGGTCGCGGGTCTGCTCACCGGCGCTGATCCAGGCCTGCGCCAGGGCATCGTCGTTGGCGAACAGCGCGGGTAGGTCCGGGCCCAGCGCGATGCGTGCGGCACCGGTGAGCGTGGCAAAATCCAGGATCAGATCGGGGCGTTGTTCGGTGGCATAGCTCAGCGCATCGCACAGCACCAGGCGGCCTTCGGCATCGGTGTTGTCCACCTCCACGGTGACGCCGGCGCGGGTGGTGATGACTTCGCCGGGACGGAACGCATCCGGGCCAACGGCGTTTTCCACTGCAGGAATCAGCAAGGTCAGCCGCACCGGCAACTGCTGCGCCATCACCAGGCCGGCCAGCGCCAGCGCGTGCGCGGCACCGCCCATGTCTTTTTTCATGTTGCGCATGCCGTCGGCCGGCTTCAGATCCAGCCCGCCGGTATCGAAGCACACGCCCTTGCCGACCAACACCAGATGCGGATGCTCGGCCGCACCCCAACGCAGCGCGATCAAGCGCGGCGCGCGATGCGAGGCGCGTCCCACTGCATGGATGGTGGGGAAGTTCTGCGCCAGCAACTGCTCGCCGACGATCGCCTCGACCTGCGCCCCATGCGTTTGCGCCAGTGCGCGCGCGGCATCTTCCAGCTGCTGCGGGCCCATGTCTTCGGTGGGCGTATTGACCCAATCGCGCACGCGCACGCAGGCCTCGATCAAGGCGCGGGTTTCCGCCGATGGCGTGGCCGCCAGTTCGGCCGGTGCACGCGGCACCTTGCGATAGCGCGAGAAGCGGTACGCGCCCAATCCCCAGCCCAGGTGCAGCAGCGCCTGTTCGGCATCGCTCAGCGCGCTGGCCAGCGTCCAGCGACTGGCCTGCGGCAACGCCAACGGCGCGTGCGCGTAGGCGTAGGCATCGGCGCGGTCGCCGACACCGAGGATTGCCCCGGCCAGTCCGTTTTCGCCCGGCAACAACAACACGCTGCCCTGCGTTGCATCGAAGCGCTGCGCTTGCGCCCACGCCAATACCCGCGTGGGCTGCTCGGCGCACCACCCTGCAAAGCTCGCGCGGTCGAGCACATACAGCGGTAGCGCGGCGGCGTTGGGATCGATGAAACCGGTGAGCTGCGACATGGAAATCCTTGAATGCGGCGCCACGCGCCGAGCGAAAAGTGGCTCAGGCGGGTATGCGGATGCCAGCGTGGGTGTCGCCTGGATGCGGTTGCTGTGCGTCCAGCCAATCGGCCAGCCCGGTCATGGAGTCGAACTCCAGATCCGGCTGCTGGGTGGGGTGCGACCATTGCGCACCGTCGCGATTGATCCAGCATGCACGCAAGCCGGCATCCAGCGCGCCAAGCACGTCCATGCGCACATGGTCGCCCACATGCAGCACCTGCGCCGGCGGTAGCTCCAGCCGCGCGCACGCAGCCAGGAAGATGCTCGGGTCGGGTTTTGCACTGCCGTGCTCGCGCGAGCCCAGCTGAAACGCAAAGTGGTGCATCAGGCCGATGCGCTGCAGATCGGCATTGCCGTTGCTGAGCGCCGCCACCGGCACATGTGCGGCGATGCGTGCCAGCGCGTCGAGCGCATCCGGGTAGCATTCCACCTGGTTGCGTGCGGCATAGAACACTTCATAGGCCGGTTCCAGCAGCGCCAGATCGCCACCGCTGTCGCGCAGTGCCATTTCCAGCGTCAACCGCCGCAGCGCGCTGAGGTCGTGATGCAGGTGCGGGTTATCGGCAAAGCTGCGCTCGCGCAGTTCGCGCATCGCCTCCACCGGAAACCGTTCGGCAGTGACCGGGCTGTGCTCGCGCATCCAGTCGTACAACACCTGATCGATCCGCGCCCCGATCGGCGCAAAGGGCCACAACGTGTCGTCGAGGTCGAGGGTGATGGCGCTGATGTGGAAGCTCATCGCGAGATTGTAATGCCGGGAATGGGGAGTCGGGAATCGAGAATGGTAAAGCGGCGCCCCTGCGGGCTGCGCGACTAGCTCTTGCGATTCCCGATTCCCAACTCCCCATTCCCGGCTACTCCAGCAGCTTGGCCCAGCGCTGCATCCCCTCCACCCGGCTCAGCACCATCTTGATGCAGACCAGCAGCGGCACCGCCAGCAACAGGCCAACCATGCCCCACAGCCAGCCGAACAGCATCAGCGCCAGGATCAGCATCAACGGCGAGATCGCCATGCGCCGGCCCAGCACGATCGGGGTCACCACCTGGCCTTCGATCGTGTGCAGCGCCAGATACAGGATGGCCGGCAGCAGCGACGACAAGGTGGTGCGGAATTCGACAAAGCCCATCAGCAGCATCAGCATCACGCCGATCAGCGGACCCACATACGGAGCGAAGTTGAGCAGCGCCACCACCGTGCCCCACAACAAGGCTTCGGGCAGCGGAATCTGCAGCACATACAGAATTCCCGCAAATACCAGGCCCACCAGCGTATTGATCACGCTGATGGTGAGCACGTAGCGCGAGACCTCGCGTTCGATGTCCAGCATGATTTCAGTGGTGAAGCGTTGTTGCTGTCGATTGGGCAGCAAGGCAATCGCATGCCGCTGGAGGCTTTCGCCATAGACCATGAAGAAAAATGTCAGCAGCACCACCGCCAAGACCGAGGCCGCCAGCTTCGGCGTGCGCACCAGTGCCTTGTACGGGTCGTCCATCTGCGTGCGCACGAGCTGCACATTGCGCTGGCCTTCGCCACCGGCCGCGCGTGCAAAATTTTCCGCCGCTTGATTGGCTTGCATCACCGGTTTGGCGAGATCGCGCACATCGCGCGCGATCTGCCGCATCTGCCGCGGTGCCTGCTGTACCCATTCGGCCGCCGGGCCTGCCAGCTGCGCGGCCAACGCCACGGTACCGGCAAGACCCAGGCATAACACCAGCAAGGCACCAAGAAAGCGTGGAATGTAGAGCTTGCGCAATCCGCGCAGGATGGGATTGCCGATCAATGCGAAGAACGCCGCCAGCATTACCGGCAGGATGATCGTCTGCGCGGCCCACAAGGTGTAACCCACTGCAAGCGTGGCCAACACCACCAGCGAGGCCGGCGCACGTGGACGCGGTGCCGGGGGAGGTGGGAGCGAGTCTGCCGGGACGGCAGCATCCAATGAATCGATGGGAAGAGACATGCGCGCCCTGGCAGCAGACTGGCGTGCTGCCAGCGGTGCGCCATTATCGGCAGAACGCGTCAACAGTGCGCACAGAGTTTGTGCGCATCACGTCAGTATCCAAACGTGGGTGGCGGCCTCGGCCGCAGGGGAAACAGGCCGATGTCAGCAGTGCGCCGACATCGCAGCAATTACGCCGCGCGGTCTACCGGCACCTGCACGACCGTCACCGGTGGGTCGGCAGCGACCTCTTCGGCGTTGTCGGCGGCACGTTCGGCCTGTTCGGAGGCTTCCTGCGCCTGATGCGCCGTGAACAGCGCAGAGATCGTGCTGATCATCTGCAAAATCTTGGGAATGCCGCCCAGCTTGCCGGCAATGCTGCCCAGCGCGGCCTGCGGTTCGTTGCGACCGGTGACAAAGCCGAGCCCGAAACCCGCCACCATGATGCGCAACGGCGACCATCCGGCATGCCATGCCTGGCGCAATTCGCTCCAATGCAAGCGCGTTTCTTGGGTGCGCCCTTCCACCAGAGACTCAGCGCGCTCGACGCGCTGACGCAAGCTGCCAAACTTCATGAACGTGCTCCACTGCTGTGCGATGCGGTGGCATCGTCATCGTCGCTGTTGTCATCGAAGATGCCCAGCTTGATCAACTGACGACGTGTTGCATTCAAACCGGTGTGGTCGAAGTAGAAGAAGACGCGCCACGCTGCGATGCCGGTCACCAGCAAGCTGGCCAACGCGGTGAAGAACATCGCCTGGAACCACGACAACCCGGCGCGTTGCAGCAAAGCAATGATCGCGCCTGCCAGCAACAACCACGATGACGCGCCAAACACCACGGCAACGCATGCCCAGGCCAACCCACGCCCGAATGCGCTGCGTGCGAGTTGTAGATCGGCCGACACCAGCCGGCGTAACGCGCGGCTGGTGTCCTTGGCCGAGCCCAGCGTCGCACGACCGGCAGCACCGACCGCACGTACGCTTTCGTCCAGTCCTGGCGTTTCCGAACGCGCGTTGGGCGCGTCGGATGCTCCAGCTGTAGAGGCCTGATCGCTCACGACTTAGTTGTCGTTGCTGCGCGCGAGCTTGGCAATGATCCAGCCAGTCGCAAAGGCGACGCCGAAGGCAGCCAGCGGGCGCTCGCGGATCAGATCGGTCGCGCTTTCCAGCAGGTCGTTGCCCTTGCTGACCAGCACGTCGAGCTGCTCTTTGGCAGCGGCGCCACCGAACTCTGCAGCCGCCATGCCGGCCAGTGCGGTGTCGGACAGTTCTGCCTTGACGTTGGCGCGACCGAGCTTGAGCTCATCGCCTGCAGCGCTGGTGGCACCCTTGACGGCTTCGCCGGCGGCGCTGGCAGCAGACTTCAGGTGGGTGCTGGCTTCGCTCAGATTCTCTTTCAGCTGATCGGTATTGGTGGGGCTCATGCGATATCTCCTTCGGTCATTGATGGCAGCCGCCACAGCGTGCGGGCGTGTTGCAGCAATAGCATCGCTGCGGTGTAGGGGGTGTTAGTGGACGTGCATCGCAGTGCACGCCACGTCAACGCATCAACGCGTCGTATTGCGCGTTGCCGCGCAGGATACGGACGACCAATTGCTGCGGCTTGCGTTGGAAATTGGCGCGCCAACTCGCTAAATCGGCAAACTCGCCTACGCTGCTGGCCACGATCACATCGCCGGCGACCAGACCATTGGCCGCTGCGCGACCGCCGCGTTTGACCTCGCTGACCATCACCCCGGTGATGCCGGATTGGCGCAGCGATTCGGGCAGATCCACGAAGGTGGCACCGCCCATGCGCGGGTCCAGCATGTCGCCGGTGACGGCGCGGTCCTGTTCTTTCAACGTGGTCTTGAGCTTGAGCGGTTTGCCGTCGCGACGGATCTCCAGCGTCACCGCACTGCCGACCGCTTGCAGGCCTTCGTAGTTGTGCAGCGCTTCGGCGCTATCCACGCGTTGGTCGTTGGCGGCCACCACTACATCGCCCGGCTGCACGCCTGCGGCGGCCGCTGCGGAACCTGGCAAAACGCGCGTCACCAATGCACCGCGCAGCGAATCCACGCCCAGACCCTGCAGCATCTGTTGGGTCAGGTTTTGGGTTTCCAGGCCGAGCGTGCCGCGTACCACCACGCCCTTGGTCACCAACTGCTCGACGACATTGCGTGCCAGGTTGGAAGGGATCGCCAGGCCCAGCCCGATATTGCCGGCCATGCTGCCTTGCGGATTGAAACTGGCGGTATTGATGCCGACCAGCTGGCCTTGCAGATTGACCAACGCACCACCGGAATTGCCGGGGTTGATCGAGGCATCGGTCTGGATGAAGTTCTGATAGCCCAGCCCGCGGATACCGCTGCGGCCCACCGCCGAGACGATGCCCGAGGTGACTGTCTGGGTGAAGCCGAACGGGTTACCGATCGCCACCACAAAATCGCCCACACGCAGGTCGTTGCTGTCGGCCAGTTTGATGTCGGTGAGGTTGTCGGCCTTGATGCGGATCAGCGCGATATCGGTATCGGCATCGGAGCCGATGAAGTCGGCTTTGAGAGTGCGCCCATCGCCGAGCGTGACCTGCACGTCGTCGGCATTTTCGATGACGTGGTGGTTGGTCAACACGTAGCCTTTTTGCGCATCGATGATCACGCCCGAGCCGAGCGACTCGTTGATACGGTCCTGCGGCACCTGCGGAAACAAACGGCGCAGGATCGGGTCGTTGAAGAACGGGTTGCGCACGCGCACCACTTGCTTGGTGTTGACGCTCACCACCGCCGGCATCGCCTGTTGCAGCATTGGCGCCAGCGACGGCACCGGTTGGCCGGCGACGGCTGCCGGCAGCGCAGCGGCAACAGGCAGGGTGAAGGCTGCAGCGCCGGCCGGGGTGGCCTCGGCGCGATTATCCAACCAGGCATTGATGCCGGTCGCGGCGAATCCGCCGAAGGCGGCAGCCAGGGAAAGTGTCAGCAGGGTGGGCAGCGGTCGCATGCAACGGATTCCGGTTACGCGGTGGAGGAGGAATAGGGCGTCTGACTGCGTAAATCAAGCTGAACAAGAGTGCCAATGCGCAATTTAACTCCCGGTGAAAGCGCGGCGCATGCCTTGCCGGCCTTGCGTTGACAGCCGCTTTAGCCCGGCGTAGCGTCCGCTTGATCCGATGCCTGTTCAGCATACGCATGCCGTCGCGCATCGCCCGCGTTTCCAGCACTGACGCCCTTAAGGAGGGTCTATGAGCAACGGCAATGGTGTGACGGCAACCCTGTCCGACGCCGTCGATAGCGTAAAAAGCACGGCCACCGAACTGACCGAGACCATCGCCAGCACCACCAGCGAGGCGGTCGCCAATGTGCAGGACGCAGCCGGTACGGCAGTGGAAGAGGTCAAGACGCGCGTGGCCAAGGCACGCAAGGCAGTGGTCAAGGCCGAAAAGAGCGTCGTCAAGAAGGCCGGCGAAGCAGCCACTGCGGTGAAGCGCAGCGTGGCCAAGACCAAGCGCTCGCTGGTGTCGACCAAAGACGCTGCCAAGGACAAGCTGACCGCGACCAAAGACGCCGCCAAGCAGAAGCTGACCACCACCACCAATGCGGCCAAGCAGAAACTCGCAAGCACCACCGATGCCGCCAAGCAGAAATTGGCCAGCACCAAGGCCAGCGCCAAGCACAAGCTGGAAACCGCCAAGGCCAACGCCAAGGCCGAAGCCGCTGCACTGACCGCCAAGACTGCCGCCAAGAGCGCAGCGCGCAAGAGCGCGGTGGCGACGGTCGGTGCGCGTTCGGCGGCGAAGAAGGCTGTGGCCAAGTCGGCTGCCGGCAAAAAGCCGGTTGCCAAGCCGGTTGCCAAAGCCACTGCCAAAAAGGCAACGGTGGCCAAGCAGACGCCGGCCAAGCAGGCAGCAGTGAAAAAAGCCGTGGCCAAGACCGCCTTGAAGAAGGTCGCCAAGGTGACCAAGACACCGGCAACGCGCGCAGTGGCCAAGACCACCGCAGCCCGCAAGGCAGTCGGCAAAAAAGTGGCCAAGCGCGTGACGCGCTGATGCCGTAGCGTCAAAACGGCACTGCACGCTGACAACCAGCGGGCACTGCACACTGACAAAAGGCCGGCGCTGTTCGTACAGCGTCGGCCTTTTTCATGGGTTGATCGCTAACGAGGCGATCGCTTTCTTACTACGCTCATGTCATCGGGCAAGTGCCTTGATCTGACATCCGAACCAGATCCAGCAACTGGCGAGTACCCCTCGCCAAGCGCGGGATACCAAGCCCCTCTTCCCTGGGGCGAGAGGGCATCGCTTGCGTGCCATCGGCGCGCGTGCCTTGGAGCGCCCGCGCCGCAAGCGCGGGCCGGGGCGCGGAGCGGGGGTTGGGGTGAGGTACGGAGGCGAAGCCCACGTCTCATTCCAACGGCACCAGGCTTCGCTCGCACCCTCATCCGGCGCTACGCGCCACCTTCTCCCGATGGGAGAAGGGAGCTACTCCATCCCTTTCACCAACTGCTCGGCACCTTTGCGGATGCCGGCTTTCGCTGCGTCGTACGCGCCCAGGCTAGCCTTGATGTTCATCGCACTGGGATACTGTTTTTCGACATAGGCGGCCAGCAGGCGATTGCTCTGTGCATCGAAGATTTCCACTGCGTAACTGACCGAACCGGAGAACGCGCCTTCCTTGCCGCGTGCGGCCTGCACCGCGTTGTAGGAGCCGCCGCCCAGATCCACCTTCATGAAGGTGCCGAGCACCCGCTTGCTGGGCTTGGCACCGGTGAGGGTGATGCGCACACGCAAGCTGTCGCGTTCTGCCGTGGTCGCGCGTTGCCAGCGTTGCCCGATTGCGTTACCGAATTCCTGCTGCATGTAGTCGGCCAACATGCGTTTGTCCTGCTCGGGCACGTCTTCGAATTGAGCGTCCGGCCCACGGTAGATGCTCACCGGTTCGATCTGCGCGGCGCGGTAGCGGGTCCAGTCCACGTCGCTCTGATACGAGTACGGCATGCGGTCGCCGCGGCTGCCGTCGTGAGGACGCAGGTAACTCGACGACGGCAGCTGGCTGTACGGCATCGGACGCGTGCTGGCGCAGCCGATCAGCGTCGCGCTGACGATCAGGAGTGCACAGCAACGGGCAATGGAATGGGGCGACATGGAGGAGTACCTGGATGAAGAAAACGAAAAGTGGAATTGCAACAGCGCAAGGCCGAGGCCGCGCGCTCAATGCATCAAGAAGCTGGCCAACGCCAAGGCGAAAACCGCCGCTGCCGCAGTGAACAGCACGCTGCTTTTTGCCCAGTGCTGCCATCGCCGTGCATCGCGTGCGCTGCGGATATCCGGCAACGCGCTCCAGATGTCGCGATTGCGTGTGCCGGTACGGCCGCAGCGGTAATCGGCTGGAGGTGTCACTGCGGCGACCGCAGTGACGCTGTCGTTGGCGGCGGTCTGCGGAGCCAGCAGCGAGACGGCGATAGGGACGAGATGGGTGGAACGGATCGAGTGAAACATCACCATGCATCCTGGATGCGTGCGGTGAGTGCACTCTAGGCAGACGGTTTTGGAAACTTATTGGTACTGCCCGTGCGCGGTTGCGGCGTGGGGAGTGCGTTCAGCCGGCGCTGCGCGTGCTCTCGCTTGCGAACACCACGCGCACGCACAGGCCGCGTCCATCGTTGCCTTCGCAGGTTTCGATGCTGGCGTCGTGCAGGCGTGCGATGCCGGCCACCAGCGACAAGCCGATACCGCTGCCCTGCACCTCGCTGCCGGCCACCCGATAGAACCGTTCGAAGATGGACGCCTGCGCGCTTTCCGGTACGCCCGGACCGTCGTCGCTGACCTGCACGAACGGATGCAGCACATCGGCGCGCAGGCAATAGCCGCAACTCACTTCCACGATGCCATGGGTGCGCCCATAACGGATGGCGTTGTCGACCAGATTGCGGATCAAAATGCCCACCGCATCCACATCGCAACGCAGCAGGCACGGTGCAGCGTCCACCTGCAGATTGATGTGGCGCGCATCGGCCTGCACGCTGAATTCGTCCAGCACATGGGTGATCAATTCGCCCATATCGACCTGCTGATACGCCGCCGATGTAATGCCTGCATCCAGCCGCGCCAGGTCCAGTAATTGCTCGGCCAGACGGTTGCTGCGGCGTGCGGTTTCCAGCAACTGTTGCAGCGCCGCGTCCTTGGCCTCCAGCGTGGGCGCACGCAGCGCGACTTCGGCATAGGCATGCAGCGCCGACAGGGGCGTACGCAATTCGTGTGCGGCATCGGCAACGAAATCGCGTTCGGCCTGCACGGTTTTTTCTACCCGCGCCAGCAAGGTGTTGAACGAGGCGATCAGCGGGCGGATCTCGTCCGGCACCTGGTCCATTGGCACCGGTTCGGTGTCCAATCCTTTGCGCGCGGCGATCGCTTGCGAAATCTTGCGCAGCGGCCCCAGCGAGGTGCGAACTGCCCAGGACATCAGCAATGCCAGGATCATCAACTGCGCGGTGTTCAAGACCACCGCCGTCAGGGTGCGTCGGAGATCGGCCCTGGGAGATTCGATCCCATCGGCGTCCTCCGCGGTTTGCGGTGACTGCAGCGATACGCGCGCGTGTGCGGGAGGCTCGAAACGTTGTTCGAGCTGGTCCGGCAGCACCTGCGTCAGGTGCTCGCCGAAGTCGTTCAAGCGGTGCTCCCAGGCGCTTTCGTGGCCCTGCAGGATCAGCGCAATCAGGATCCAGATCGAGACCGCCCAGCTGAGCAGCACGATGGTGCCCAGCGCTGCGATCATGCGTGCGCGTAGCGATCTCACTCGGGCGCCTTGCCGATCATGTAGCCCTGGCCATAGACGGTAGAGATCAGCTCGTCGCCCAGCTTGCGTCGCAACTGGTGCACATACACCGCGATCATGTTGCTGCCGCCGTCCGATGGGCCGCCGTAAACGCCTTCTTCCAGCTGATCCTTGGTGACCACGCGCCCGGCGCGCTCCATCAGCGCCAGCAGCAGGCGGTATTCGTGCGCGCTCAGGGCGACCCACTTGCCGTTCCTGGTGACCTTGCGGCTGCTCGGGTCCACGCAGACATCGCCCTGGTTGAGCATCGGCACCACGCGGCCCTGGCTGCGCCGGGTGATCGCGCGCAGCCGCGCCATCAACTCATCGAACTGAAAGGGTTTCACCAGGTAATCGTCGGCGCCGGCATCCAGGCCACGGATGCGGTCGGTGAGCTGGCCGCGCGCGGTCAGTGCGATCACCGGCGTGGCGTCGTACTGGCCGCGCATGAAGCGGATCACGGTCAGGCCGGACTCGCCGGGCAGGCCGATATCCAGCAATACCGCGGTGTAGCGATGGTCCACCAGCACGGTCTTGGCGGCGTTGGCGTTGCCGACATGGTCGATGGTCCAGGAATGCTGGCGCACGCCGGCGCAGATTGCGTTGGCCAGCATGGTGTCGTCTTCGACGAGGAGCAGGTGCATAGAGGTTCCGCCGGGCACGGGGGCAGTCCGAGATCCGCGCCACTTTCGGAGGTGGTCGTTAGGCAAATATTAGTGCATGGCCCAAGCCCCCATTCCGGCGCGGCCGGCGGCCCTGCCCGGGCGCAGGGGGCGCCGGGCAGCTACCGCAGCTCAGCGTTGCAGGATGGCGCGCAGCGCCGTTTCCAGGCCGGCGTACTGGAAGCGGAAACCGGCTGCCAGCGCGCGCTGCGGCAGCACCCGCTGGCTGATCAGCAGCAGTTCGGCCATCTCGCCGAAACCCAGCCGCAGCAGGCCGGCAGGCAGCGCCAACAGTGCCGGGCGATGCAGCACCCTGGCCAGCGTGTGCGCAAATTCCGCGTTGGTGACCGGGGTCGGGGCGGTGGCGTTGTAGGCGCCGGCATCGCCGTGTTCGAGCAGCCACAGCAGCAGCGCGACCATATCGGCGCGGTGGATCCAGCTCATCCAGTGGCGGCCGTCGCCGAACGGGCCGCCGCCGCCAAAGCGAAACGCCGGCAGCATGCGCGCCAATGCACCGCCATCGCGGTCGAGCACGATGCCGGTGCGCACCCAGCTCACGCGCGGGCCGAGCGCGGCAATGCTGGCCGCCTCGGCCTCCCAGTCGCGACACAGCACCGCAGAGAAGTCATTGCCCGCGCCGTCGGCTTCGGTCAGCGCGGTGTCGCCGCGTTCGCCGTAATAGCCCACCGCCGAGCCGGAAATCAGCACAGACGGGCGCTGCTCGGCTGGCTGTTGCGCGATCCAGGCCTGCAGTTGCCGGGTAATGCCCAGACGCGATGCGCGGAATTGCTGCTTGCGTGCGTCGGTCCAGCGGCCGGCCGCCAGCGGCTCGCCGGCCAGGTTGATGACTGCATCGGCCTGCACGCCGTCCAGCGTCTCCACGGCGGTGATGCCGGGCAGGCTGCGGCTGGCGCGGCGCGGATCGCGCGTCAGCACGCTGACCTGGTGCCCGGCGTGCAGCAGGGCCGGGCACAGCGCCTGGCCAATAAAACCGGTGCCGCCGGTGATGAGCAACTGCATGGGCAATTCCTGGAGCGAAGCGATGCGGCACGATAGGTCAGGGGAGACTGCAGCGAGGTGAAGTCGATGCCGTCTCGCTACGATCGCCTCGGGATCGTGGTGTGCCGATCCCGCATTTGCTAGACCCGGGACCCAAACGCAAACGCGCCGGACCAGCCGGCGCGTTGCGCGATTGCAGCAGTTACATGGCGCTTAGCGTGACGAGGACACCGCGTGCGCACGCTCGAAGTGCGCCGACACCACGCGTCGGCTTTCTTCCAGATGCTGCTTGACCGGCGCAGTTTCGGCAGCGGGCAACAGTTCGGCATCGATGATCTTGATGGTGTCGCCGTGGTCGCTGACCATGGTGCGCAGGAACCCATTGCGATAAGCGTCCTTGCCGTCCGGCAGGGTCAAGGTCTGCGACAGCGCATCCACGGCCGCCTTGCCCTTGGCGCGCATCGCATCAGCGCGCGGGCTGTCGGTGGCGCCCAGGGCCTTGCTCTTGGCGAGGTTGGCTTCGTGATCGTGCAGCAGCTGCTTGGCAAATGCATCGGTGGCGCCGCCCAGATCCTGCGCGATGGCCTGCTTGGCCAGCGCAATTTCGCTCTCGTCGATTGCGGCCAGCACGCCGAGCACAGCAGCATCACCCTTGGCCAACTCGGCTGCGCCGGTGCCACTGACGGGCGCGGCAGTCGGCTCGGGCGAGACGGCAGGTGCGGTGCGCGATGCGTCGCCGCCGGGGCGATCACAGGCGGTGAGAGTCAGCATGGCGAGCAGGGAACTGGCAACGAGTAGGGATTTCATGGATGTCCTGAGCAGGAAAAATTACAACCGGCGGTTGCCGGCGGTGAAAAGCAAAGGAGCCGCTGTGCGGCTCCGGTGATGCGCAGATCGAATCAAGCGATCAAGCCAACTGCGGCTGGGCCGAGGACCCGATGCCCTGCGGCCTGGCAGAGGGGCGCACCGCGTCCTGCGCGGTACGACAGATGCGCGTCATACGCGCGGTGCGTTCGCGAATCACCGCGTGTTCGCTGGCCGGCGCGCTGCCCAACAGGCTGGCCACATGGAAGCCAAGGATGTCCTCCGCGCGGTCGCCCTGGTCGCTGACGATGTGCGGTACCAACCGCTCCAGTCGTTCCAGCTCCTGCTGCACTTGATACGGGGTTTTCATGACGCTCTCCAATGAATAACGGGTCTTGCCTGACGCCTTGCTCAACTGATACGTGTCCCCAGACGCTGCCAGCAGTCGGTTGCCAACTGCTCGTAATTGGACTGGGTACTGGATGAAATGAAGTGATGCTCCAGGCGGTCGCGAAACAGACGCAGACGTTCCTGATCGCTTGAACGCGGTGCCTGCAGATAGATATCGCAGGCCATTTTCACCACCGGGGACAACTCGCTGAACTTGCCTGCACCGAGGTTGCCCTGGGCATGACGCGCCTGCCAATGCGCGATTTCGGCTTGTACATCGATGACGGAGGGATCTCTGCTCATGACTTCGGATGGTCCGGGTTAAACAAACTTGACGCGCAGGGTAACTGCGGGTATGTCAACGAATCATCATCGAACGCGACCATTCGCGTCTTTCGCGAGCACATTCGCTTAATTGGTCAGCTTGGTTTGGTAGGTCTACACGCTAAGCATGCAGCATGGCTGATCGCTGGATTGCAGCTTCATCGGCATCTGTGGAGTGTGTTGCCACGTATCGGCGTGCACGCATTTCAGTGCCGGTGCGTACGTTGCATCGCTAACGATGCGGCATGACTGGATTTGTCAAAAAATGCGTTTGCAATGCCGCATTTTACGGAAGATTCTGAACCGCTCCACACCTGTGTAACGTCTAGTCCGTAAGCTATGCGGTGACGTAATGGAGAGAGCAAACAGGATGCAGGATAGCCAAAAAGGTCGTGACAAGCCGCAGCCCGCCAGCGGCACATCGGAAGCACGCGTGTGGTGGCACGCCTTGTTGGAGCTGCGTGGCGGGCGTGTAGCCATCAGTCTGATCGTCGTCTTCGTCATCGTGTTCGCGTTCTATCTGGCCCTGAAATAAGCCGGTTTCGCGAAACGCGCGCAAGCAACGCATCGCACTTTTCAGCTGTGCAATCAGGCCGGAACGATCAGGCAGCCGAGTGCTGCAAGGGGAACGTGATGGCGCATCAGCAGTACCGCCAGGTGCTGGGGCATATCACACGGCTGGTGCCCGAGCACGGTCACGAACGTGTCACGCACGCATGGGTGTGTGGCGAACTTGCGCGTTTGATGGGCGTGCGCGAAGCACGCATCGCCAGCGATGACGCGACGGAACATGGGGACGTTATCGAAACGGCAATCTTTCATGTGCCAGACGAAACGTTGACGGCCGAGCAGGCGCGCGCGCTCGCAATTCACCATGCAGGCGATCTGCTGGGCGGCGTCGTGCCGCATGCCTTTCTGGCGACCAAGGTGATTGGCCATCCGTTGATCAGCGACGATGCAGCCAGCATCGCCGGTTGGAACCAGACGCTGGCCATAGCGCTGATCCCGGCCACGCTGCCGGGATTTACGGTGTTCTCGCGCGCCGATGCCGAACGCGCGCTGGATGCATTGCTGCCCGGTGGTGGCGTGCGACTCAAGCTGCCGACCGGTGTCGGTGGACAGGGCCAATGGCGCATCGCCGATGCAGCGCAGCTGGCCCATGCGCTGGGGACCTTGCCCGATCGTTATCTGGCCACGCATGGTGCAGTGCTGGAGCGCAATATCCTGCAACCAGTGACGCATAGCGTGGGCGAGCTGTGCGTCGCCGGAATTCAGATCGCCTACTACGGCACGCAGTGCAGCGTGCGCAATGCGCAGGACGAAGAGGTCTATGGTGGCTCGTCGTTGCATGTGTACCGTGGATCGCTCGAAGCACTGGCGGCGACAGCGCTGCCGCCCTTGCAACACCGTGTGGTCGAACAAGCCTGCAGATACGATCGATTCATCACCGCAGCCTATCCTGAGCTGCATATCTCGCGACGCAATTACGATGTGGTCAGCGGCGAGGATGCCCAGGCCGGTACGGTGTGTGGCGTACTGGAGCAATCCTGGCGTGTCGGCGGCGCCACGCCGGCCGAGCTTGCTGCGATCGGCACTTTTCAGGCCGATGCCACGTTGCAATGGGTGACGGCGTCCACGCATGAGATCTATCAGGGCCAACCGCCGGCCGATGCGCAGATCTACTACCGCGCCGAGCGCCCCGGGCCGGGGCCGCGCTTCAAATACAGGAGGGTCTCAACCCCGTAATGGAAGCAAAACTTTCCAGCATTGAAATCCCCGTCGACCAGGATGCGCTCAGCGGCACCTTGCTCACGCCGTCCGGCATGCCGGCGGTGTTGTTCGTGCACGGTTGGGGCGGCAGCCAGCACCACAATCTGGTGCGCGCCCGCGAGGCGGTGGGCCTGGGCTGCATCTGCATGACCTTCGATCTACGTGGTCACGAGGGTCTGGCATCGATGCGCCAGAGCGTGACCCGCGCGCAGAATCTAGACGATATCAAGGCCGCCTACGATCAACTTGCGCGTCTGCCGGATGTGGACGCGCAATCGATCGCCGTGGTTGGGCTCAGCTATGGCGGCTATCTGTCGGCATTGCTGACGCGCGAGCGGCCGGTGGAATGGCTGGCGTTGCGCTCGCCGGCGCTCTACAAGGACGAGCACTGGGATCAGCCCAAGGTCAGCCTCAACGCCGATCCGGGGTTGATGGACTATCGGCAGCGCACGCTGACGCCGGACGACAACATTGCCCTGGCGGCATGCGCGCAGTACAAGGGTGATGTGTTGCTGGTGGAAGCGCAGAACGATGTCATCGTGCCGCATCCGGTGCTGCGCAATTATGCCGATGCCTTCGTCAACGCACGCACGCTGAGCGCACGCGTGATTGAAGGCGCCGATCATGCCTTGAGCGTCAAGGAACATCAGCAGGAATACACGCGTGCGCTGATCGATTGGCTGACCGAGATGGTGGTGGGGCGTCGGATCGCCTTGGCCAAGGAAGTGGTGGCCGCACGCAAGCAATTGCTCAAGGACCATCAAGGCGACGCGGCGTCTTCATCAGGGCAGGGATCGCGCGAGTTTCGCGGTGATATCCGCGCGGTGGAAAACACCTCTGGCTGATGCCCCCAGGACAGCGATTGCGTCTGTTCTCGACAGTGCTCCACCAACGCCAGCTTCGCAACGCAGAACGGGCCCATCGGGCCCGTTCTGGTATCAGCTTACACACGTGTTAAACAGTTGCTGCACTCAGCCCAGACGACTCAAACGCGCGGATCGGTCGGGTTGCGACGTGCGGCTTCATCATGGTGCTCGGAGTCGAACGCCTCGCGCACGGCATGCTTGGCCTTCTCCCAGCTCAACCGCGAGTTGGACTTGAAACGGTCCCAGCCATCGCCCAGATCGCGCTCCAGATGGTCGTCCCACTGGCGGCCTACATGCTGCTGACGCGCCTGCATGCCATAGCGATACGCCGGACGATAATCGTCGTAGGAATACTCGGCGTCGCGGTAACCGGCGCTGTCGAAGCGACCTTCGTAATGCGTGTCGCCATCGCGATACACGCTGTGCGTGCGATCTGCGCGCTCCCAGGCATCGCGTGCAGCCAGCCGCGCGTCGTCCCATTCCAGGCGCGATTCGCCGCGATTGCGTGGCCACTCGCCAGCCAGGGTCGCTTCGGTCTCTTCCCAGGTGCTGGTCGGACGCGTCTCGCGAGCCTGCAAACCAAACCCATAGACCGTTGCGTAATCGCGATCGTAGTCGGAACCTTCCTTGTAATAAGGACGGTTCTGATGTTCCTGGCGCCAGTATTCGGTTTCCACCGTCGGATCAAGGCGTTCGGCCACGCCCTTGCCCGCCGCAGCGCCAGCCAAAACACCCACCGCTGCACCGATCAAGGTGCCAAGCGGGCCAAACACCGTACCGGCCAACGCGCCTGCGGCTGCGCCGCCTGCGATGCCGCCAACGCCCACGCCAACCGGATGCGAACCGGGCGCACCGGAGATCGGGTCACGATTCGAATCCTGTGCTTCTGCTGCGCGTTCCTGCTTGTCCAGCTTGTCTAGATTGGTGTCGTGGTTGGTCATGGCGTCTCCGGGATTTGGTGGATGCGCTCTGTGGATACAGAGCGACAACGTGGCGCCACCATGGCGATGCAGGAGTGAAACGCGTGTGCGTAGATGTGAGCGTCATCGCGACATGCCTGAACTGTGCACGAGTGCAGTGCGGATGAGGTTGGTGACATGCCGCTGCGACATTTCCCCGCGGAAATTAAGGGATATGCGCGGGTCATCTACTTTCCCCCTTGATGCACAGCAATGGCGTCTACAGACGACCTCAATCAAGTTTTCGAGCCGACAACTTGGAAGCCTGCAAGCCGCGTTAGCAGACGCGGTACCTTCAACGCTAATGGGACACGCCGTGAATCCATCCATGCCGCCAAAGAGTCCTGCAAGCGGTGAGGACACCGCACCAGGAAGCTTGCGGACGACTGGTCCTTGCCGGCCTACCGTCGCGGGACCTTACGCGGCATGGATGCCGCGTAAGAGCCTACAAGGACGTACTTGCGGCGTGTCCCGCGATGGTAGGCCGGCAAGGGCCCTGCAGAAAAACTAAAGATCAACCGCTCTACAATTGATCTATCCGCGCCATCAACCCTACAAGACAACCCAGATTTCGAGTCGCAGCGTCGTTTTTAGATGCGAAAGCACAAGCACGCTCAACCGCCGTGCGTACCCAGCGTGCGTGCGCCGGTCAGGATCATGCGCAGCATCTGCGAGATCTGCTCGACCAGTTCGGGATCTTTTTCCGGCGGCGAATCCATCGCCACTGCGCCCATCGCAAATACCAGCCGGGTGATCGCCTTGGAGACCAGTGCCGGTGCGTGCAGCTTGGCGTTGTCGGCGGCGGCCAGGCGGATCAGGTCCACGCGCAGCTCGTCTTCGAAATAGCTGAGCTCGCGCTCCACCGCCTGCTTGAACGCATCCGAGCCCACTGCACCTTCGCGCAGCAGCACGTGCAGCAATTTGTCGTCGGCACGCAGCTGTTCCATGAACGCCTCGACCGAGACGCGGATGACGCTGCGGTCGGTGGAGGTGGCGCGTTGGCGCGCCTGGCCGATGATGGTGCGCAGCGAGCGCCCGGCCAGATCGATCAAGGCCACGGCGAGCTCGTCCATATCGCGGAACTGGCGATAGAAGCTATTGGGTGCGATGCCGGCTTCGCGTGCCACCTCGCGCAGGCTCAGCGTGGACAGGCTGCGGTGCGGGCCGATCAGCGACAGCGCCGCGGCGATCAGATCCTCGCGTGAAATCGCCGGCTTGCGTGACGGCGGCGCGTCGTTGGAAGGCAGGGCGATGGAGGTCATGAGGGTACGGCCGAGCATGGAGATGAATCATAGCCCGTTCGGTCGATATACAACTGTATACACGTCTGTGCATGCATGCGTATAGTGCGATCCATGAACCTGGCATCCGACCCCAAGTCCAAGACCCCGTTGCCGACGCGCCTGGCGCGCCGGCTGGTGTCGCCGCAGTTGTTCGATTTCTGGGCAACCCGGCTCAATCCGTTATGGACGCTGGAGCGGCCGATGGCCCGCCTGGTCGCGCGCACGGCAGCCAGCCGCGACGCGGTGACCCTGGTGTTTCGGCCCAATGGACACTGGCAGGGCCTGCGTGCCGGCCAGCATGTGAGCCTGGGCGTGGAGATCGACGGCCGCCGCCTGCTGCGCAGCTACAGCCCGACCGTGCTGGCCGATGGTCGCCTGGCGATCACCGTCAAGGCGATCGAGGGTGGGCTGGTCAGCCGTCATCTGGCGCGCGATGCGGCGCTGGGAACGGTGGTATCGCTGGACCCGGCGTTCGGCGACATGCTGCTGCCGACCACGCCGACTCCGTTGTTGCTGCTGGCCGCCGGCTCCGGCATCACCCCGATGCGCGCGCTGCTGCAGGCCGCCGCGCAGGCGGGCATGCCGATGGACGTGGACCTGCTGTACTGGGTGCGCCAACGCGACGAGGCCTGCTTTGTCGAAGAATTCGAAGCGTTGGCGGCTGCGCATCCGCGCCTGCGCGTGCGGCTGCTGACCACCCGCGAAGGCGACACCCCGGCAGCGCGCATCGATACCTATCCGCTGGAGCAGATCGCCGCGCTGGACCAGCGCCATGTGATGGCCTGCGGCCCTGGCGGTTTTGTGCAGGCTGCGCGCGAGCGTTTGCAGGGGCGCGTAACCGCGTTCCAGGCCGAAGCCTTCAGCGTCCCGACGCTCGACGACGGCGAAGCCGGTGAGGTGCATGTGCAGCTGTCACGCAGCGGCCGCACGTTCACCCTGCCGCGCGGCCAGTCGCTGCTGGAAGGGCTGGAAGCGCAAGGCCTGCGGCCCAAGCATGGCTGCCGCATGGGCATTTGCAACAGCTGCGCCTGCGCGCGCCAAGCCGGCACCACGCGCCACCTGTTGACCGGTGAGCGCAGCAACGAACCCACCGCACAGGTGCGCCTGTGCATCAGTGCCCCGAGCACTGACCTGACCCTGGATCTGTAAGGAATCTTCATGAGCCGAGTCCATAACCGTGCCCTGTCCGCTGCCGAACTGCAGTCTTTCGGCGACGAACTCGATGCCATCCGCGCCCGCGTGCAGCGCCAGGTTGGCGCCGCCGATGCGCGCTACATCCGCCGCATCGTGGCCGCGGTGCGTTGGACCGGTGTGGCCGGTCGCGCGCTGCTGTTCCTGGGCGCGTTCGTGCACAGCGTGTTGATTCCGGCGTGGATTGCCGGCGTGGTGCTGCTGACGCTGTCCAAGATCCTGGAGAACATGGAGCTGGGCCACAACGTCATGCACGGCCAGTACGACTGGATGGGCGACCCGCAGCTCAACGGCAACACCTATGAGTGGGACATCGTTGCCACCGGCGACAACTGGCGCAAGACGCACAACTTCAAGCACCACACCTACACCAACGTGCGCGGCATGGACGACGACATCGGCTACGGCCTGCTGCGCATCTTCCCCGAGCAGCGCTGGCGCCCGTTCTACCTGCTGCAGCCGTTCGTGGCGGTGTTCTTCGCGCTGTTGTTCGAATGGGGCGTGGCGATCCAGGACCTGCGTCTGGGCCGCTGGTTTGCCGGCAAGATGAAGGCGGCCGAGTTGCGCGCCTCGTTCCTGCCGGTGGGCCGCAAGATGGGCCGCCAGATGCTCAAGGATTACATCGTGTTCCCGCTGCTGGCCGGCCCGTTCTTCCTGACCGTGCTGCTGGGCAACCTCACCGCCAACGTGCTGCGCAGCATCTGGACCTTCGTGATCATCTTCTGCGGCCACTTCACCGCCGATGCGGAAGTGTTCCCGAAGGAATCGATCCGCAACGAGTCGCGCGGCCACTGGTATCTGCGTCAGTTGCGCGGCTCGTCGAATCTGACCGGCGGCAAGCTGATGAACGTGCTGTCGGGCAATCTGAGCCATCAGATCGAGCATCACTTCTACCCGGACCTGCCGGCCAATCGCTACGCGCAGATTGCGGTCGAAGTGAAGCAGATCTGCGCGCGCTACGGCCAGCACTACAACACCGGCTCGCTGCCGCGTCAGTTCGGCCAGGTGATGTGGCGGATTGTGCGTCACGCCTTCCCGAGCCGGCCACGGCCGCTACGTCAACGCGACGGTGCGCTGCAAAGCGCCTGATCGACAAAAAGGGCCGCCATTGGCGGCCCTTCTTTATTGCGCAGTTTCGCCACGCATCAGTGCGATGTGATGCTGCGCATCTGCGCGTGATACGCGATAAAGCCGATTGCCGGCAGCGCACGTGAGAACAACCAGCCCTGTGCCAGATCCACGCCGTGAGCGCGCAGATAATCCAGCTGTTCCTGCCGCTCCACACCTTCGGCAATGGTGCGCAACTTCAGCGTCTTGGCCATGTCGATGATGTGCGAGGTCACCGCGCTGGTGGCCGAGTGGGTACCGATGGTGTCCACGAACGACTTGTCGATCTTCAACGCATCCAGCGGCAGCCCTTGCAGATATTGCAGGCTCGAATAGCCGGTGCCGAAGTCGTCGATCGACACCGTGTGGCCGGCGCCGCGCAGATGCGTGATGGTGGCGCGCGCCGCATCGATGTCCATCAGGCTGCGTTCGGTCGCCTCCACCCACAGCTGCCCGCTGTCCACGCCGGTGCCGTGCAGTGCTTGCTCCAGCACGGTCTGCACGCGGCCGCTCTTGATGTCGCCGGCGGAGACGTTAATGGCCACGTGCAAGGAGGGGATTGCCGCCAGGGTCGGGCCGAGTTCGCGGATCACTTCGGCTACCACCAGGTCGGTAATCGGCAGGATCAGACCGCTTTCTTCGGCCAGCGGAATGAAGGCGTCGGGCGGGATCAGCACCCCATCGGATTGCTGCCAGCGCACCAGCGCTTCGGCGCCGACGCAGGCGCCGGTGTCGAGCGCGATGATCGGCTGATAGTGCACGATGAATTCGCCACGCTGCACCGCACTTTCCAATCGTGCCAAGGGCGACAGCCGCCGCCGCGACATCCAGATCACCAGGCTGACCAGCAGCAGCGCCAACGCGATGCCGACCGGCACGGTCTGCAAACGTGCCGCCGCCAGCGGGCCACGCAGGTACGCAACCGGTTCGGTGACCACCGCAGCCCAGTCGCCCCGGCGGTCGCGGCCGGACAAGACCTGCGGCGGCGCCGAATCGGCAGTTGATGCGTCGGGCAAGGCCTCGATCAGCAACTGCTCGGCCGCCGTGTCGGTACTGCTCAGGATCTGCCCGCTCGGGGTGCCGATCGCCAACTGCAGACCGGGCGGGATGTTGATGTCGGTGAGCGTGGCCGGATTGATCAGCACGTTGTAGTCGTCCAGCTGCAGCGCCATCAGCGGATGCTGCGGATTGGCCAGCGGACGCAGGCGGGTGGTCACCGCAATGCCGCGCTTGACCATGAAATCCGGGGTGGACTGCGGAATGGCCTCCGGCAACGGCCCCCACGACGTGCAGCGCAGGCGGCGTTGCTGAAAATGCCCCAGCTCCACAATGTAGTGACTGGTCAACACCAATGCGCGCATCTGCGCCAGATGCGCCGGGGAACAGCGCGGCAGCTGCGAGCCGGCCATGTTCCGGAGTGCGCTGTGCGCTTCGTCGAAGGCGGCTTCGGTACGCCGGATCGACAGCGCCGCGAGCTGACTGAGCCTGCTTTCTTCGCGATCCAGCGCCAGCCGCCACGCCAGGTAATAGGACAGGCTGATCGGAAGGGTTGCGCACAGCACCACCAACAGCACGGTCACGCTGATGATGCGTTGTCGCTTCACCTCACCACCCGCATCTGCGTGGCGGCCAATTCATGTACTGCGCCTTGGACAGGGCGGGGCAGACGCGGCGTGCTGAGCGGCCGGCACAGCAACGCGACCGCGCGCACAGTGGGGCGGCGCGAAGGTGGTGACGACAGGAGACATGGACTGATGAGGCTGCACGTCGCGAATGTACGACAGACGCGTGCACTGCGCGCGTCTGTGGAGCGAAGCAGATGTGATTTTCTGCCGATGCATGCGCGCCGCGGAGGAACAACCGGACTTGTCAATGGGTTCACACGCCTGCACGCGGTGGCGCGCTAGGGTCGAATCGTCTGCGCTCCCGGTTGGGAGTAGCGGGACAATCCGGTCCCATGCAAGGCGCTTTCCCTGGAGGAATCACCCATGACAACGCAGAAAGAACGCGTCGGCGGCACCGATGCCGTGCCGATCTTCAAGATGCAGGAAACCACGCGCGACGGTGAACTGACCAAGTACGTGGTCGGCGACACCGGCGTGGCCTTCGATAGCCTGGAAGGTGCGCAGGCCGCGGCCAAGGATTTGAGTACGCTCAACGGTTGAGTGCGTGCTGCAGACCGATCGTGCAGTGGTCGAATGCTGGCTAGGCGAGGGCGCGGTGCCCTCGCCGCTCGCGGGACACGCCGTAAACCCGTCCCTGGGGGCTCGGTGGCGGCATCCATGCCGCCACACGGTCCCGCAATCGGCGAGGACACCGCACCGCGGGACACGCCGTAAACCCGTCCCTGGGGGCTCGGTGGCGGCATCCATGCCGCCACACGGTCCCGCAATCGGCGAGGACACCGCACCAGAAAGTTGGCGGTTGTTTTGTTGAAAGCCTGCCTGTTGATCGCGTTGCGTTGCGAGGCTGATCAAACGCGCCGTTATCCAAACAACGCGCGACATGCCTTGCTTGCAACCATGCTCACCGACCATTTCGACTGGCCCTTGCCCGCTCACCGTCGCGGGACCTTACGCGGCATGGATGCCGCGTAAGAGCTTACAAGGACGTACTTGCAGCGTGTCCCGCGACGGTCGCGGGACCTTACGCGGCATGGATGCCGCGTAAGAGCTTACAAGGACGTACTTGCAGCGTGTCCCGCGACGGTGGGCGGGCAAGGGCCCTGCAGCCAAGCCGCAGATCACCCGCTCTACAACTGGCAGAAACTTGGCTAGTCGCAAGGTGCAGTGCCCTCTGGGCAGTTGCAGATTGCTTTACTGAAAATCCTAAACCCTGATCAGGAGAGCGGCTGCTCAGTCAGCCGCCCGGTATGCGGAGTGTGGATCAGCGGGGCCAGATCGAAGCCCTGCTCGCGCGCATGCGCCAGATAGGCCTGGGTGATGTTTTCGTCCAGCTGCGGGAGGCGTGCCAGCAACCACAGATACTTGCGGTCGGGGCCACCGACCAACGCGGCGGTGTAGTCCGCATCGATGCGCATCACCCAGTAATCGCCTTTGGTGAAAGGAATCCAGCGCAGGCCTTCGGGCAGGAAGGTGACTTCCAGGCGCGCGTTGCTGTCGTCGATGGCGCGGGCCTCACCGATGGCCTCTTCCAATTCGCCTTCGGCGGTCAGGCAGCGGTTCTGCACGCGTACCGTGCCATCGTCCTGCAGCGCATAGTGCGCCGACACATCGGTGCAATCCGCATATTCGAAGCGGATCGGCAGCCGCGCGATTTCGTACCAGGTGCCCAGATAGCGATTCAGATCCAGGGACGGGACGGTGACTAGGTCGGGAAGTCGGCTCATGGCGGTCTCTGCGCAGTGGGTTGGCCGATGTTGTACGTGCATCGTCATGAAATGCATGTTGGGATGCTGCCGCAGTTGGATCAGCGCCATTACGCCGCGCTTGCTGTACTCACCGCGCGATCCAGTTTGCGGTAGCCGATCGCTTCGGTGAGATGGTGGGTGGCAATGACCGCGCTGTCGTCGAGATCGGCGATGGTGCGTGCCACGCGCAGGATGCGATGCATCGAGCGTGCGGACAGCTGCAGGTGTTCGATCGCGCGTTCCAGCAGCAACTGATCGTCGTTGCGCAGGCGGCAGTGGTGATCGGTTTGCGCCTGGTCCAGTTGTGCGTTGGGCACGCCGGCACGTGCCAGCTGCAGGACGCGTGCTGCGACTACGCGGGTGCGCACGCTGGCGCTGTCCTCGCCGACGTTGCCGTTGCGCAGGGCCTGCGGTGGCAGACGCGGAACTTCGACGTGCAGATCGATGCGGTCCAGCAGCGGCCCGGAGATCCGGCTGCGATAACGGACGATGGTGTCGCTGCTGCAACGACAACGCCCACTGCCATCGCCGGCCCACCCGCACGGGCATGGATTCATTGCGGCGACCAATTGAAATCTTGCCGGGAAATCCACACTGCGCGCGGCGCGCGAGATGGTGACCAGGCCCGATTCCAGCGGCTCGCGCAGCACTTCCAGCGTTTGGCGTTGCCACTCGGGCAACTCGTCCAGAAACAGCACGCCGTTGTGTGCCAGCGAGATCTCGCCGGGGCGTGGATGTGTGCCGCCGCCCACCAAGGCGACCGCGCTGGCGGTGTGGTGCGGAGCCCGATAGGGGCGTTGCCGCCAGCGCGCAAGATCCAGTCCGCGACCGCTGATGGAGGTAATGGCAGCGGTTTCCAGCGCTTCGGCCTCGCTGGCTTCCGGCAGCAGGCCGGGCAGGCGCGAGGCGAGCAGCGTCTTGCCGCAGCCAGGGCTACCAACCAGCAAAAGATGGTGACCGCCGGCTGCGGCAATTTCCAGCGCGCGGCGGGCATGCGGTTGGCCGCGCACGTCGGCCATGTCGGGCAGGGCGCGTGCGCCGAGCGCTTGCACCGCCAGTTCGGCGGCGGGTGCTTTCTGGGTGTCATTGAGCGCGGCGCAGACTTCCAGCAGCGTGCGCGCGGTGAAGGCTTCGACATGGCCGGCGATGGCAGCCTCGGCACCGTTGGCCAGCGGCACGATCAGGCGTCGACCGGCTTGCGCCGCGGCCAGCGCGGCGGGCAGGACGCCATCGACACCGCGCAATTCGCCAGTGAGCGCCAGTTCGCCGAGAAACTCATACTCGGCCAGGGCTTGCCGGTCGATCTGTCCGCTGGCGGCCAGGATGCCGAGTGCGATCGGCAGATCGAAACGGCCGCCTTCCTTGGGTAAATCGGCCGGCGCCAGATTGATGGTGATGCGCCGCGCGGGGAATTCGAACTGTGCGCATAGCAGCGCGGCACGCACGCGTTCGCGCGACTCGCGCACCGCCGCCTCGGGCAGGCCAACGATCTGGGTGGAGGGAAGACCGCCGGAGAGATGCACTTCCACCCGAACCTCAGGCGCATGCACCCCTACGCGGGCACGGCTGTGCACCAGCGCCAGACTCATGGTGGAGGGCCTTGGGTCAGGGAGTGGTGGGTGGCGCTGCGGGCGGCGCGCCGGCGGCGCGTGCTTCCAGTGCGGCGACGGCCTGTTCCAGGGCATCGAGTTTTTCGCGGGTGCGCAGCAACACCGCACGCTGCACGTCGAACTCTTCGCGGGTGACCAGGTCCAGCTTGCCCAGGCCGGCCTGCAGTGCGCCCTTGAAGGTGCTCTGCAGTTCTTCGCGCGATTGGCGCAGGCCCGGCGGCACCAGGTCGCTGAGGCGGCGGGCGAGGTCGTCGAGCTGATTGAAATCGATCATGGGGTTCTCCGCAGGTCCGTAGGAAGCCTAGTGCAGGCCGGAACACGCGGGACATCGGCAAGGCAGTCGGCAGGCGGTAAGGATAGTCCCATTCGGTTGTCGGTCGCGGTGACGGCGATGCGCACGAGATGAGTGTTGCGGCCGTCCACGGTATGCTGCGCGACCGTCATGCCCTGAGATCTGCACCGATGAAAATGATCATGGCCATCGTCAAACCGTTCAAGCTCGACGATGTGCGCGAAGCGCTCGCCGGCTGCGGGGTGGCGGGCATCACGGTGACCGAGGTCAAGGGCTTCGGGCGCCAGAAAGGCCACACCGAGCTGTATCGCGGTGCCGAGTACGTGGTCGATTTCCTACCCAAGGTGAAGATCGAAGTGGCGGTGACCGACGACCAGGCCGAGCGTGTGGTCGAGGCGATCGTTGCCGCAGCCGGCACCGGCAAGATCGGCGACGGCAAGGTGTTCGTCTACGACCTAGGCAGCGTGGTGCGCATCCGCACCGGCGAGCTGGATGGCGACGCGTTGTAAGGCGTCACCGGACGCGACTTCGGTCGATGCCGTGCCGGCATTGCCCAGGCAACTCACCGATGACAGAAAACAGCGCCACGGGGCCAAGTCTGCACCGTCGGTCACTGCCCTCGTAGGCGGCATCCAGCTGCCGACAACCAACGCGTTTACGAAACTGGGAGCCGGGCCCACCTTCGATGGAGCAACCTGGCCGCGGTAGGGCCCAAGTATCGCCAACGCGCGCCGCGCTACGTGGCCCGCTCATACCATTTTAATACCGCAGATCGGCCCCGACACCAGAGGCCAGCAACGGTACCGGCCGCCTGCCCGTAACCCAGCTGCGAATTGTCGAAGAGAGCTAGAACGTCCTGAGACGGCCCCCGCTTGTCGCCGCGCGACGACTTGCCTACTCTAGGCGGTAATACCATTTCAATACCGGAGTTCGGAATGAAGCGACGTCATGGCAAGCCGGGTTTTCGCCTGCTCCCGGTCCTGGTGGCGCTGGGCCTTGCGGCCCCCGCGCTGGCGCAGCCGGTGACGCAGCCGGCGATCTTCCCGGCCCCGGTGTCGATCGCGTTGGATGGCGGCACGGTCACGCTGGGTCAGTCGGTGGTGCTGGTCGTCGCGCCGGGCGCAGATCCGGAATCGGTCGCGCTGGTGCGTCGCATCCTCGGCACCGCCGGCGTCACCAAACTCGCTACCGCGTCGCGGCTGCCCGCCACCCTTGATCGCCCGTACGTCGTGCTCGGCACCGGCGAAGCGGCCGTGGTGCGCGATGCACTGACGCGCAGCAAGGCAGTGCAGGACACCCACAAGGAGGGCTATACGCTCGCCAGCGTGGCCCTGGGCAGCGGCAGCCTGATCACGCTGGCCGGCTACGACGCCGATGGCCTGTTCCATGCCGCGCAGACGCTGCGTCAGCTGGTCGAGCGCCCCGCCATCCCGGCGCTGGTGATCCAGGATCATCCGGCGATGCCGATCCGCGGCACCATCGAAGGGTTCTACGGCGCGCCGTGGTCGATGACCGATCGCACCAAGCATCTGGAGTTTCTCGCCCGTACCAAGGCCAACACCTTCATCTACAGCCCGAAGGACGACCCGTATGCGCGCGACCGTTGGCGCGAGGCGTATCCGGCCGCGACGTTGAAGGCGCTGGGCAAGTTGGCGGCCACCGCCAAGCGCAACCATGTCGATTTCGTCTATGCGATCTCGCCGGGGCCGACGGTGTGCTTTTCCGATCCGGCCGATGCGAAAGCCCTGCTGCGCAAGTTCGATGCCTTCCGCGCACTGGGTGTGCGCAGCTTCTACGTGGCGCTGGACGATATCGAATACACCAAGTGGAATTGCGAGCGCGACAAGACCACTTTCGGCGACTCCGGTGCGCAAGCGGCCGGCATCGCGCAGTCGCATCTGCTCAATCTGGTGCAGGCCGATCTGGTCGCCCGCCACGATGCATCGTCGGAGCTGATCATGGTGCCGACCGAGTATTTCGACGCCAAGGAAAGCCCGTACAAGGAAGCGTTGCGCAAGCACCTGGATCCGAAGATCGTGGTGCAGTGGACCGGCACCGACGTAGTGCCGCCGGCCATCTCCATCCCCGATGCGCGCGCGGCCACCAAGGCATTCGGCCGCAAGACGCTGCTGTGGGACAACTACCCGGTCAACGATTTCGAAACCTCGGCCGGGCGTTTGCTGCTGGCGCCCTACGCGCGCCGCGAGGCGGGTTTGTCGGCGGAATTGTCGGGCATCGTCTCCAATCCGATGAATCAGGAAGTGCCCAGCCGCGTCGCGGTGATGGGGCTGACCGCCTTCGCGTGGAACGACAAAGACTACGACGCCGAGCGCACCTGGCACGCGGCCGCGCGTGATCTGGCCGGCGGCGATGCGCGGGTGACCGCCGCGCTGCTGACCTTCTTCGACACCCAGCATCTGGCGCCGACCTTCGGCAGCCAGCCGTGGCAGGAACAGGCACCGCAGCTGAAGGCCGTACTCGACCATGTGCGCGAGGCGATCGCGCTCGGCGATGCGGCGGCACGCAGCCAGGTCATCGCGGAGTTGGCGCGCACGGCAGACGCATTCGCGGCCGCGCCGCAGATCATCCGCGCAGGGGTGGCCGACAAGGGCTTTGCGGAACAATCGCGTCCCTGGCTGGACGCCATGGAAGGCTGGGGCCGCGCGCTGCAGCAGACTGCCGCCGGCCTGGAGGCCGCCAATCGCGGCGATGCGCAAGCGTCAATGGCGTTTGCCGATGCCAAGCGGATCGCCGCCGAAGCCGCAGCGATTCCGTCGATTCCCGGCGCCACGCGTTTCGGTGGCCCGGTCAAGATCGCCGATGGCGTGCTGGACCGCTTCGTGGCCGACGCACCGACGCTGATCGCATATCGGGTTCCGAAGGCGGCAGATCCTGCGGCTACGCCCTGACGGTCTAGCGGGCGGCAGCTGTGTGCCGGTCGCCTTCAAGGCGGCCATGCAGCCGTCTCCTGCCGCTCTCCAGGACGCGCATTCATGCCACTCGGTGGCGCGTCTGATCGCCGACGTTCACTAAGCTGCCAGCGAACGCCACTGCCGGGAACGCGATCTCTCAGGACCGCAGAGTTCTCGCTGCTCAATGACGTCCGGTCGAAACCGATCGGCGCACGCGTGGGCTGCCGTCACGCCGCTTCTTGACAGCCAATGAGACTCAAGACACTGTGCGCGCTGCGGTCAGGGGGCTGCATCACGTGTGTGGACAGGTACGCTCAAACGGGCGCGGCCCACATCCGCACGACAGCTGGTGATGCGGGGAAGCTCCCGAGTGTTGACGGCAACTGCGCCACGTCCAGACGCCGTCAGGTCACGCCTGCGTGCGCAAGGATGCGGGAACGATGGAGTACCACTCATGGGGAATGCGATGAAAAGGACTGCAACATTGCTGTTGGCCTGCACGGCGTTGGGCTGCGTTTCCGAGGCCACGGCGCAGTCGATGTCGCGCGCGTGGGACAACTACCGCCAGCAGCAAAAACAGCAGCAGGCGGGCGCGCAAGCCGTGACAGCCCCGGCGACAACGAGCTCGGCACCGAGCACCGCACCGACGCGCGATGTCGCGCCGCAGCCGACTGTTTTCAATGGCAGTTCCGCCGCTGCACCTGCCGACGTTGCGAGCACAGCTTCGGGTTCGTATACGGCAGTGGCAGCACCGCCTGCACCGGCATATGTGCCGGCTCCGCGCGAGGAAGAAAAACGTCTCAAGAGCGGTGTCTTTCTGGGTGTGCAAGGCGGTCAAGGCAAAGTGTACGAAGGCATCGACCAGGACATGCTCGGCTTCAACGCCGGCTATCGTTGGCGGGCAGGCCCGGTGACGCTGATCGGCATCGAAGCGGCGGTGGGAAAGCTAGCTCGCATCAGTGATCATGACGGCGCTTACGTGCCTAGCGTGGAGTTTGGCAGCCTGGGTGGCATGGCACGTTTCAACTTTGGTGACAGCCCACTTTTCGCTTTGGTGCGCCTGGGCTACTGGTCGGCCAACTCCAACGGCGAATCGAATGAGCGGGTGTCCGGCGGGTACGCCGGTGCCGGTTTTGGCGTAGATATCGGCCGCCATGCGAGTTTGAGCGTGCTCTATACAAACTATCTTTATGCCAACGACTACTACGACTCCGATGAAGACATCACCATCAACCGCGCCGAAGTGCTGAATCTCGGCGCCGAAGTGCGCTTCTGATCAGTCGATCGAAAGCAACGTTCCATAGCGAGCAGGGCGGATGGTGACATCCGCCCTGTTTGCGTTCTGGCGACGGAATACATGCAGCACTCTGAGCACCCGGTGCGCTGGCTGAACTCGCATTCGGCAACGCTTGGGCGTCGATGTGGTGTCATACCGATAACGCTACGGCTCAACCCATCATCAAGAGAATTCCATGGACCCCTTCGCGCAATTTCTGACCGATGAGCAGGATCCGGTGGCCGTGGGCAAGATCCTGCCCAAGGTGAACGAGTTGCTGA
Source organism: Xanthomonas sp. Leaf131 (assembly GCF_001423495.1). Taxonomy (GTDB): domain Bacteria; phylum Pseudomonadota; class Gammaproteobacteria; order Xanthomonadales; family Xanthomonadaceae; genus Xanthomonas. The sequence continues at coordinate 403,096 of NZ_LMOG01000005.1, forward strand.
CCAGGGACGAGCAGGTCGAATACATCGCGGTGCAAAAGAAAATGGTGATGAATCTGTCGCCGGATGCGGTGGTGTTGACCAATCGCCGGTTTATCGTGGTCCAGCCCAGACTGTTCGGCATGACATTCCGCGATGTGCCCTGGCGTGAGGTGCTCGATGTGCATATGAGCGAGCAGATGCTGGGTGCGACGATCATGTGCCGCACCACCCAGGGCAGCTACGTCGCGGTCGACAGCCTGCCGAAGAAGCAGGCGCGGCGGGTATATGCGTATGCGCAACAGGTGGAAGAGTCCGCCTATGAAAAACGCCAGCAGCTGGAGTTCGACAAGTTGCGTGCGTCGGCCGGTGGCGTGGTGGTGCACGCGCCTACGGCGCAGGGCGCCGTGCCGTCGGCCCCGCCGATCGCGGTGGCTGCGTCTGATGATCCGGTGCAGGTGCTGAGCAAGCTCAAGCAATTGTTGGATGCGGGATTGGTGACGCAGGAAGAATTCGACGCCAAAAAAGCCGAGGTGCTGGCACGGCTGTAAGGGCCGCTGACAGATGCAACAGGCAGACGTCAGCCGGGGTGGATTGCGCCGGAACTGAAGTGCGAATGCCTACGCGCCGTGTCAAATACGCTGCATAGACAGCCAAGCACTGGACGCGCCAAGCGGTGCATGCAGTAGGTTCTGGAAATCACCTCAAACGGCGGTCTGCTCTTGCCGCAGCCGGCGTGCAGATCGCTACGCCAGACGTGGGGCGACGGACTACGGCGGTCAACACACGTGTGTGCTCAGCAGGCAGGCGCAGCCGCTACGCGGAATCGCCTGCCGCGTGGACATGGCGGCGGTTGCGCGCCTGCCATGTCCATCCGAGGACGGTTCACTGCTGTGTGGCCGGCAGCGTTACTCGCCCAGCGCCTTGGCCACAAACGGCGGTGCAACCAGCACGCCGGTGTGCAGATGCGCGGTGTAGTACAGCGTCTCGAAGCCCTTGGCCTGCGCATCGTTTTGACGAAACGCGAAATCGGCAGTGGCCTGCTTGCTGGCCATGGTCACGCTCCACCAGCCGGTGGGGTAGCACGGCTGCGGGAACGGCAGGGTCTTGAACGACTGGAAGCCGGCCTTGCCCATTTCGGCGCGCATTTCCTTGATCAATTCCAGCAGCGCCAATGGCGACTCGGACTGCTGCACCAGGATGCCGTCGTCTTTCAACGCCTTGAAGCAGCTCGCGTAGAAGTCCTTGTTGAACAGGCCTTCGGCCGGGCCGACCGGATCGGTGGAGTCGACGATCACGATGTCCACGCTGCCGGCCGGGCAGTTGGCCATGTACGCCACGCCGTCGTCGAACAGCAGCTCGGCACGTGCGTCGTGGTTGGAATCGCACAGCTCGGGGAAATACTTCTCCGACATGCGCGTGACCTGCTCGTCGATATCGCACTGGGTGGCGCTTTCCACGCCCGGGTGCTTGAGCACCTCGCGCAGGGTGCCGCAGTCGCCGCCGCCGATGATCACCACGCGCTTGGGCGCGGCGTGGGTGAACAGCGCCGGGTGGCTGATCATCTCGTGATAGAAGAAGTTGTCGCGGCTGGTCAGCATCACCGCGCCGTCGATCAGCATGAGCTTGCCCCAGTCGGTGGTCTGGTAGATCTCGATCTTCTGGAACGGGGACTGCACCTCGTCCAGCTTGCCGCTGATGCGAAAGCCGATTGCCGAGCCGGTCGGCTGGAAGTGTTCGATGTACCAGTTGTCGTTGGCGCTCATGCAAAGTCCTAAAAGGAAGGGGGCTGTTCCTTCTCCCACCGGGAGAAGGTGGCGCGTAGCGCCGGATGAGGGTCGGGCGCAGCCTCATGCACCAAGCTGCTGCAGGCCACACCGAACCCTCGCCAACCCCACTCCGACCAGGAGCGGGGCATCAAGTCGGCGCGGATTGTAACGGACCCTGCGCGTGCCAGGCGTTACACTTCACGCCCTTTTTGCCCCAGCCGAGTCAGCGAAATGAGCGATTGGTCCCTCGACCAAGCCCGCAAGACCTATTCGATCCCGCATTGGGCCGACGGGTATTTCGATGTGAATGCTGCCGGACACATCGTGGTCACGCCGACCGGCGACGGTCCGTCGGTGTCGCTGCCCGAGGTGGTGGATGCCGCGCGCGCGGCCGGCGCCAAGCTGCCGCTGCTGGTGCGCTTCCCGGACATCCTGGGCCAGCGCCTGGGCAAACTACAGGCCGCATTTGCGCAGGCGCAGTCCGAGTGGGACTACGCCGGCGGCTACACGGCGGTGTATCCGATCAAGGTCAACCAGCATCGCGGCGTGGCCGGCACGCTGGCCAGCCACCACGGTGATGGTTTCGGCCTGGAAGCGGGCAGCAAGCCGGAGTTGATGGCGGTGCTGGCGCTGTCGCGTCCGGGTGGGCTGATCGTCTGCAACGGCTACAAGGACCGCGAATACATCCGCCTGGCACTGATCGGGCGCAAGCTCGGCCTGCAGACCTTCATCGTCATCGAAAAACCCTCCGAGCTGAAGCTGGTGCTGGAAGAAGCGCGCGCGCTGGAGGTCAAGCCGGGTCTGGGCGTACGGATGCGCCTGGCTTCGCTGGGCGCGGGCAAGTGGCAGAACAGCGGTGGCGACAAGGCCAAGTTCGGGCTGTCGCCGCGCCAGGTGCTGGATCTGTGGAAGACGCTGCGCGACACCGAGTACGCCGACTGCCTGAAGCTGCTGCATTTCCATATGGGCTCGCAGATCTCCAACGTGCGCGATATCGCCAACGGCATGCGCGAGGCCACACGCTATTTCGTGGAGCTCTCGCGCCTGGGCGCCAAGATCAGCCATGTGGATGTCGGCGGCGGGTTGGGCATCGATTACGAAGGTACCCGTTCGCGCAGTTATTGCTCAATCAACTATGGCCTGCATTCCTACGCCAGCAACATCGTGCAGCCGCTGGCCAATGCCTGCGAAGAGCATGGCCTGACCCCGCCGCGCATCGTCACCGAATGCGGCCGCGCGATGACCGCGCACCACGCCGTGCTGATCGCCAATGTGTCCGAAGTGGAGCAGGCGCCGGAAGGCCGCGTGCCCGACGCGCACGACGACGAACCGGCAGCGATCCGCCACCTGCGCGAAATCCACGACGAGCTGGATGTACGCCCGGCGGTGGAACTGTTCCAGGAAGCCCAGCACTTCCACGCCGAAGGTTTGAGTGCGTATGCCCTGGGCCAGATCGACCTGACCCATCGCGCGCGCATCGACGACTTGTTCTATGCCATCGCCCACGGCGTGCGTGCGCGCCTGAGTTTCGACGAAAAGAGCCACCGCCCGGTGCTGGACGAGCTCAACGAGCGGCTGGTCGACAAATACTTCGTCAACTTCAGCGTGTTCGAGTCGATTCCGGATGTGTGGGCGATCGATCAGGTATTCCCGATCGTGCCGATCGAGCGCTTGAACGAAGCGCCGCAGCGGCGCGGCATCATCGCCGACATGACCTGCGACTCCGACGGCATGGTCAAGACCTATGTCGAAAACGAAAGCCTGGACAGCTCGATGCCGCTGCACACCTTGAATCCGGGCGAGAGCTATCGCATCGGCTTCTTCCTGGTTGGTGCCTACCAGGAAATCCTCGGCGATATCCATAACCTGTTCGGCGATACCGATGCGGTGGAAGTGGCCGTGGACGGCGATGGCTATCGCATTGCCCAGCAGCGTCGTGGCGATACCACCGACGTGATGCTGGACTACGTGGGCTACCAGCTGGACACCCTGCGTGCGACCTATGCCGAGCGCATCGCCGCCGCGCAGTTGTCGCCGGAGCGCGCGCAGGAATTGCACGATGCATTGGAAGCCGGGCTGACCGGCTACACCTATCTGTCCGACGAGCCGTTGGGCTGAGGCAGTACGCGCGCCGCGGCCGATGCCGTGGCGCGCAGGCGGCGCTGATGCAAGATCAGCGCTGATTAAAGACTTCAAGGCGACGCAGGACGCCAGGCGCGCAGGCGTACAGGCGTACAGGTGCATCTGCGAAGTAAGCGCTTGGAGTGGCAAGAACCTGTCGGACACCGCAGTGCCAGCCCGTCGCAGCGGATACCGGCAAGTCTTCGAACGCGTGATGGCCTTTGGCCGGCGACCATCGAACCGAACCCGACAAAATCGCGGGCGGCGATCGGGCCCGTCACCTGCGCTTTTAATACGCCAATGCCGCACGCGTATGACATTCAAGCGACCGGAAGGTCATTGTGCGAATGCGCGCAGTATTTCCACTATCGATCCCTTCTTTTTGGAAGTGATTGGTTTGATAGCGTAAGTGCGTCAAAGGCGTTGCATGCAATGGTCTTATGCATTTCCCTCTCGCAGGGATTGCAGGGATTGCAGGGATTGCAGGGATTGCAGGGATTGCAGATTCTGCCCAGCTGAAGATTCCACGCTATCGACGCGACGTCGGTCGCGGTTTGTGAGTGATGCCGCACACGGCGCCTGAATGCTCGAAGGCAGGTATGCATGCAGAACACTAGTTGGAATCACACTTCAGTAAAAAATATTTGCCGGCAACGCCAAATTCGTGATTTTTGCACGGTTCATTGTGTTGCCCAATTGTTAGTGTTTATTAACTTGCCGGGAAGCAAGTGCTTGAAGAAAAACAGCCGCACGTCGTCGTATTGATCGTGCGTGGCATGTCGTTGTGCGTCTCCATTGTGCGTCTTTATCGAGTGTTCTCCACGATGTATCGCCGGCATCTGCTGGTGGTCGACGGTGTTTTCTACCTTACGTTTTCAAGGCCAGGTGCTGATCCGGCGTCTCATTGACCGCATTGCGGGCAAGGCGCACCGGGCGACTGCGCGCCAAATCAAAGAAGGATGCACGCAATGCACGCTGACGCCTCTCCCGTGATTCCCCTGACCAGAGCGCAACGCGGCCTGTGGGTCGCCAGCAAGTTGCACACCGACAACACCTTGATGTTGTCCGAAGCGTTGGAAATGTTCGGCCCACTCGATCCCGAACTGTTGCTACGCGCCAGCATGCAACTGACGCGCGAGTTCGACACCCTGCGGCTGTGCATCGTCGAACACGATGGCGTGCCGGCGCAGGTGATCCTGCCTGACTACACGGCGCCGATTCCTTACTTCAATCTCAGCGAAGATCCCTCGCCACGCAACGCGGCCGAGCACTGGGTGGACGAGCAAATCCGCAAGCCGGAAAATCTGCAGGACGGGCCGTTGTGGCATTGCGCGGTATTCCGTCTTGGCGAAGATCACCATATGTGGGTGCAGTGCGTGAGCCATCTGGTGATGGATGGCTATTGCGCATCGATCATGATGCAACGCATGGCGGTGCTCTATAACGCCTACGCAGCCGATAGCGAGCCGGAAGCTGCGGAGTACGGCAGTGCGCTGTCGTTAAACGAACTGGAGCAGCACTATCGCCAGTCCGATCGCTATCAGCGCGATCGCAGCTACTGGATGCAACAGCTGGCCGATCTGCCGCCGCCGGCCACCTTGGCGCGGCCGGGCAATCAGCTCTCCACCGGCTTGCTGCGTGGCACCGGGCAGTTCTCGCCGCAGCAGGTGGTGCGCTTGCGTGCGCTGGGCAAGGAGTATGGCGCCAGCCTGCCGCAGATGCTGATCTCGTTGATTGCGGCGTATTACTACCGTTGCACCGGTGCCGAGGATCTGGTGATTGCCATGCCGGTGACCGGCCGCATCAATGCGCGCTACCGGCAAACCGCAGGCCTGGTGGCCAACGTGATTTCGCTGCGGTTGAAGATGGATCCGCAGCAGCCGATCCACAGCTTGTTCGCGCAGGTCTCCTCGGTGGTCAAGCATGCGTTGCGGCATCAGCAATACCGTTTCGAGGATGTGCGTCGCGACCTGGGCCTGTTCGGTATCGAACAGAAATTCGCGCGGCTGGCAGTGAACATCGAGGCCTTCGATTACGCGCTGCGCTTTGGCGAGGCCTATGCAGTGCCGCATAACCTCTGCAATGGCCCGGCCGACGATCTGACCATCTTCTGCTACGAGCGTGGCGACGGCGCGGCCTTGCGCTTCGATCTGGATGCCAATCCGGCGTTGTACGACAGCGACGAGCTGGCAGAACATTGCCGCCGTCTGACCCACCTGGCCGATGCGGTACTGGCCGATCCGGAGTGCGCACTCGGCCTGGTCGATGTACTGGGACACGACGAGCGCCAGCGGCTGCTGCACACCTGGAACGACACGGCTGCGCCACTGCCGGAACAGAGCACGCTGTTGCACGGCATGTTGCAGCGCGCCGAGCTGATGCCGGCTGCGGTGGTGGTGCAATACGACAACCGCACATTGGATTACGCCACGCTGTGCGAGCTCGCCTCGCGCGTCGCTGCGCAATGGGTGGCCGACGGCGTAGGCCCCGGCGATGTAGTCGCCATCGCGTTGCCGCGCAGCGAGCACCTGCTGGTGGCATTGCTGGCGGTGATGTGGAGCGGGGCGGCGTATCTGCCGCTGGACCCGGAAAGCCCGGCCGCGCGCAATCGGCAGATGCTCAACGATTCCGGCGCCATCGCGTTGGTCTGCGAGCCGGCCTTGTGCGAGCGCTATCTGCTGGGCGGCATGGTGTGGCTGGATCCGCGCCCGGCGGTGCTGCCGGCGGCGATCGCCCCGCTCGCCACACCCGACGGCACTGCCTATGTGCTGTACACCTCCGGCTCGACCGGCGCGCCCAAGGGCGTGGAAATCAGCCATCGCAACCTGTTCAATTTCCTGCATGCGATGGAGCACGAGCTGGCATTGCGCCCGCGCGACCGCATGCTTGCGGTCACCACCATCACCTTCGATATCGCCGGGCTGGAGTTGTATCTGCCGCTGCTGGTGGGCGCACGCGTGGTCATTGCACCGGCCGGCATCACCCACGATCCACGCAGCCTGTCGCGCTTGATCGCACACGAACAGATCAGCGTGGTGCAGGCCACGCCATCGCTGTGGCGCATCCTGCTGGCCAATCAGGATCTGGCGCTGGACCGTATCCACGCACTGGTCGGCGGTGAGGCCCTGGTGCCCGAATTGGCAACGCAGTTGCTGAGCCGGGTGGGGCGCCTGACCCAGTTGTACGGGCCGACCGAAACCACCATCTGGTCGACCATCATGCCGTTGCAGCTGACCGATGCGGCGGCGCCACCGATCGGCAGGCCGCTGCTCAATACGCGGGTCTATGTGCTCGATGCGCAGCGGCAACCGCTGCCGACCGGTGCGATCGGCGAGTTGTACATCGGTGGCGCGGGGGTAGCCAAGGGGTATCGCGGCAAGCGCCAGCTGACCAGCGAGCGTTTTTTACGCGACCCGTTCGCCGACGACGGCAGCAGCATGTATCGCACTGGCGACCGCGTGCGTCAGCGCCGCGACGGCATGCTGGAATTCATTGGCCGTGCGGACGCGCAATTGAAGATCCGCGGTCATCGCGTGGAGCCGGCCGAAATCGAAAACGCCCTGCTGCTGCATTCGCAGGTGGCACAGGCGGTGGTGGTCGGCCACAGCGACGGCGACAACGCGCTGCAGTTGCTGGCATATGTGGTGGGCAAGCACGGCAATATGCCGTCCACCGAGCTGCTGCGCGCGCATCTGCAGCAGCGCTTGCCGGCCTCGATGATCCCCACGCTATGGGTACCGCTGCAGGCGTTGCCGCTCACGCCCAATGGCAAGCTGGATCGCCGCGCATTGCCATCGCCGGGCGCATTGCCGCAGCGCGCGCATGTGGCGCCGCGCGATGCGCTCGAACGCCAGCTGGCGGCGATGTTGCAGGACGTGCTGGGCATCGAGGTGGTGGGCGTTGAGGACAACTTCTTCGAGCTCGGTGGCGATTCGCTGCGCGCGGCGGAAATGGCCGCGCGGTTCCCGCAGATGTTCGGCGTCGAGCTGCCGCTGGGCACGCTGTTCCATGCGCCGACGATCGCCGGCCTGGCCGAGGTGATCAAGCGCAGCGCGCAGACCCCGAACGACCCGTTGGGGGTGCTGCTGCCACTGCGCGCGGGTATGCCGGGCAATACGCCGCTGTTCTGTATCCATCCGGTGGTCGGGCTGGGCTGGTCGTATCTCACCCTGCTCGGTCAACTCGATCCGCAATGGCCGGTGTATGCCTTGCAGTCGCCGGCATTGAGCGACCCGCAGCATCGCCCGGAGAGCATCGAAGCGATCGCACGCGACTACCTGACGCGTCTTCGCACGGTGCAGCCGCACGGCCCGTACCGTCTGATCGGTTGGTCGCTGGGCGGCCTGATCGCGCATGCCATTACCGCCGAACTGCATGAGCTTGGCGAAGAAGTGGAGTTGCTGGCGATGCTCGACAGCTACCCGCACCTGGAGCAGGCCGCGTCGCTGCCGGAATCGGAAAACGTGCGTGCATCGGTGCACGCGCTGGGTCTGACTCTGGCACACGGCCAGCCGATGCCGACCACGGTGGCCGAACTGGCCAGCCTGCTATGCGACCACTACGGATTGAACGACTTGCCCGCGGTGCGCCAGCTGCTCGAACAACGCCCCACGCTGCTGGACGACATGGGTGGTATGACCCAGCACCACCTGCAGCTGGCGCGGCGGCATCGCCCCAAGCCGCTGGACCAGGATGTTTTGTTCGTCGAAGCCAGCGTGCGCATGACCTCCGGCGGGGACGATGCGGTGTGGGTGGATTACCGGCCGCAGGCCTGGCGCCCGTATGTGCGCAATCTGCACCTGCACGCCCTGGATAGCGATCACCATTCGATGCTCTCGTCTGCGCATTCGGCCACGCTCAGCGGGTTGCTGCACGCAGCCACTGCCAAAGCCGCACAACGCGATGGCAGCATCGCCACCGCCAGCGACGGGGTGGCCGAATATGCCTGAGGCCCCTTTCAACGCGGTACGCCAGCGCCCGGTGCTGATCGCCACCCTGGGCACGCATGGCGATGTGCGGCCGATCATCGCGCTGGGCCGTGGCTTGCAGGAGCGCGGTTATCCGGTGCGGGTGCTGACCAGCGCCAACTTCGAGTCGTTGATCCGCGCCAATGGGCTGGAGTTCTTCCCGCTCAGCGGCGATCACCAGAAACTGTTGCAGGGCCACCCGGACGTCGCCGAAATGCGCGGTGGCTGGCGCGGCATCTGGGGCACCTTGCGCGCGCAGTTGCTGGACTGGGCGCGCGACTGGGCTGCGCAGGGTCGCGCGGCGTGCGCCGATGCCGGCCTGATTCTTGGCGTCGGCAGTGCAAGCTTTCTGGCCCATAGCCTGGGCCAGGCCTACGGCCTGCCGGTGGTGTTCGCGCAATTGCAGCCGCTGACCGCCTCGCGCCACCTGCCGTTGATGGTGATGCCCGGCGTGCGTCTGCCCGGGCTGGTGAGCGTAGCGCTGCATCACGTGGTGCGCTTTGCCGGCTGGCAGTTGATGCGTCCGGCACTCAACGACATCGTGCGCCCGGCACTGGGGTTGCCTGCGTATCCGTGGAGTGGTCCCGATCGCAGCGCGCTGCGCGTGATCTACGGCTATAGCGCGCATCTGTGTCCACGTCCGCCGGACTGGCCGGACAGCGCCCAGGTCAGCGGTTTCTGGCCGTTGCCGCAGCCGCAGTGGCAACCGCCGGCCGCGCTGCAGGCTTTTTTGCAAGCCGGTCCGCCGCCGCTGTATATCGGCTTCGGCAGCATGACCAGCACCGACGCCGCGCAGCTCACCGCCACCGTCAAGGCCGCAGTGCGACTGACCGGTCAACGCGCCTTGCTGGCCAGTGGCTGGGGCGGGCTGGCGGCCGGGGACGACGCTGCCGACGATGCAGAGCGCTTTTTTCATCTGGAACAGGCACCGCACGATTGGCTGTTTCCGCGCGTGGCGCTGGCGGTGCATCACGGTGGTGCCGGCACCACCGGTGCGGCGCTGGCGGCAGGCATTGCGTCGGTAGTGCTGCCGTTCGGCTACGACCAACCGTTCTGGGCGCATTGCCTGGCCCAGCGTGGCGTGGCGCCGCCGGCACTCGCGCGCACCGGGCTGCAGCCGGAAACCTTGGCCGATGCCATCCGCCAGGCCAGCGCGCCGAACATGCGCGCAGCGGCACGCGCGCTGGGGCAGCGCATCCGCGAGGAGGACGGGGTGAGCAGGGCAGTGGAGCAGCTGCAAGCGTGGGGATTGCTGGAGCCGACGGTGATGGTTGAGCGCGTCGTGGGGGTCGAGCAGCAAGCCGTTGCGTGATGAGCCGCGCCGCGGCCAGCGCACTGCGTCGTTTGCATGCGGCACAATCAGGCTCCCCTGGCCTCTCCTCGCCCGCATGCGCTACCCCGCTCTCGATCTGCTGCGTGGCATCGCCATTGTCTGGGTGATGCTGTTCCACTCCTTCGTGGTCGGTGGCCTAGGCGCGGACTGGGCATGGTTGTCGCGCTATGGCTGGATGGGCGTGGATCTGTTCTTCGTGTTGAGCGGCTTTCTGATCGGCACCCAGGTGCTGACACCATTGGCGCGCGGGCAACGCCTGGACTTCAAGGCGTTCTATCTGCGGCGCGCGTTTCGCATCCTGCCTGCGTTTTTGGTGGTGTTGGCGATCTACATGGCGTGGCCGGATTTTCGTGAGTCGCCCGGGTTGGCACCGTGGTGGATGTTCGTCACCTTCACCTTGAATCTGTTCGTCGACTACGGCCGTGATGCCGCGTTCTCGCACGCCTGGTCGCTGTGTGTGGAAGAGCATTTCTATCTGGTATTTCCGCTAGGGGCGGCACTGCTGTTGCGGCGGCCCTCGGCAGCGCGTTTTGTCGCGCTCTGCGTGGTCGTTGTGGTTGCAGGGATCGCGCTGCGTGCCGGCATCTGGCTGCACAACACCGCCTTGGATAGCGCAGGCGCCGGCCTGCAGCGCAACTGGTTTATCGAAGACATCTACTACCCGACCTGGAATCGTCTGGACGGTTTGCTGGCTGGTGTCGTGCTGGCTGTGCTCAAGGTGTTTCGTCCGCCGCTGTGGCAACGGCTGCAACAGCACGGCAACGCCTTTCTGTTTGCCGGCGTGGCGATGCTGGCGTTGGCAATGTGGCTGTTTCGCGAGCGGACCGGCCTGCTTGGCAACGCGGTGGGTTGGCCGGTGCTGTCGCTGGGGCTTGCCTTGCTGGTGCTTGCAGGCACCGCTATCAACGGGGTGCTCGGCGGTTTGCGCGTGCCCGGCGCGGCATGGCTGGCGGGCATTTCCTACAGCCTGTATCTGACCCACAAGGCCGTGTTCCACCTCACCCAGCTGTGGTTCGGCCCCTGGCTCGAAGGCCGCGGCGTCATTGCGTTCGCCGTCTATGGCGGGTGCGCGCTGCTGGCCGGCGCCGCCTTGCATTACCTGGTGGAGCGGCCGTTCCTGCAGCTGCGCGGGCAGTACACCAGGGCAACTGCAGCAACGTCCGGTGATCTGCGCGTCGGTGGCTGAAAGTGGGACGCGCAGGCGCGCACAGCGTCATTCGCGAGGCTGTGGGGGTGTGGGGGAATCGTGCGGCGGTACGGGTGGCGTCGTATCGACTGCGGCGTGCCGAAGGTGCTCGTTCCATGCGCGCAGCACCGGCGTCAGGCCGAGGTAGTGCCGGCCTTCCCAGCCGCTGGCCAGCACGTTGCCGGCACGGTCCAGCAGCACCAGATTTGGTGGCGCGGTGCCGGCCAGCCGGCGCAACGCCGGCAGTGCGGCGATGCGGCGGTATTCGATCGCCGGCCAGGGCATCTGTTGCTGGCGCATGTAGCGGCGCATCTGCGTTTGCGATTGGTCCTGGCTGACGTACACCACCTCGGTATCGGCACCTGCCTGGCGCAGCGCCGCGCGGACCCGGATCAACTCGGGCACGAACGCATGGCAGGGCCCGCACCAGTCCGCACCGAAGTACAGCGCGATCACGGCCGGCTCGCGCTCCCAGCGAAACGGGCGCATGCGGTCGGCATCGGCCACCACCAACGTCTCGGCGATCTCCCGCCGCAGCTGCGGCCCCTGCTGCGCCGCGGCCGGCAGTGCACAGGCAATTAGCACCGTGCACAGTGCCAGCCTGTGCAGCAGGCCTGGGCGGGCCGGCTCAGAACGCATGGCGCAGGTTGAGATACCACGCACGCGCGAAGCGCGGCCCGTAGACATAGTCGCTATCGCGACCGGCGCCGACGTCCAGGTCGCGCTGGCGTTGATCGAACAGGTTCTTGACTCCGAATGAAACGCTGGTCTCCTGGATGCCGGTCTGGCCCAGATGCAGATGCCAGAGCGCGCCCAGGTCGGTATTCCAGAAATCGGGGGTACGGCGCAAGACGCCGAGCCGATTGTTCAGCGCGGCCATCCGTCCGGTGTACCGGGTGGCGAGAAAAGCCTGGAAGGTCTCGCCCGGTTGCCAGGTGAGTTGAGCCAGCCCGCTCCAGTCGGGCGTCTTGAGATAGCGCGCGCTGGCAATGCGGGTGGCGCCGCCGTCGGCGGTGTCGTCGTAGATCAGCTGGGCCTGATCGTAGCGCGAGCGATACCACGCCACCCCTGCGCTCAGCCGCCACTGCGCTGCCGGTTGCCAGGCCAGGTTGCTTTCCAGGCCCGCGACCTTCGAGCCGGACGCATTGTTGCGCAGCTGGTAGAGGTTGCCGTCGGCGTCGCTCTGGATCTGCCCGAGCACGAAGGTGTCGCGCAGCCGGGTGAATGAGGCGGTGGCATCCCAGCTCCAGCGCGGCTGCGCCGGGTCGCTGCGCCAGTCCAGCCCCAGCATCGCGGTCAGTGCGCGCTCCTCGCGCAGCCCGGCGGCATTGCGCACGCGAACCTGCGCGGCGCCGAGCGTGTCCACGTGCACGTCTTCGAGGAAGATCTCCGGCGCACGGAAGCCGGACGACACGCCTGCGCGCCACTTCAGGTTGGCAGTGGCCTGCCAGGCCAGCGCCAGGCGCGGCGAGAACACGCTGTTGTCCAGCTCCGAACTCTTGTCCAGGCGCGCGCCCAGAACCAGGTCCACGTCCTCGGTCACCGCCCACTCGTCCTGCACGAAGCCGCCCAGATTGCGGAAGCGTGCATCGCTGAGCGTGCGCAGGCGCTGGCCGGCGGCATCCAGATTGAAATCGCGCAGGGTCTCGCGCTTGTACTGCAGGCCGAAGGCCAGCGCATGCGCGCCCAGCCGCCAGTTGAATTGGCTATCCAGAAACTGCAGCGGATTTTCGGTGTAGCCGTATTGGTCGTAGTAATGCGCTGCCGCACTGCCGGGAACGGAGGGGTCGAGCTGGCGTGGGTCGTAGGCGGGATCGCGCGGGTCGGTCGCCACCTCGCCCAGGCCACCATAGAAGCTGCCGCGATCGATAGCGGCGAACGCATAGCCGATGCGGAAATCGGCGTCGTCGCTGAGCGTCTGTTCCCAGCTCAGTCCACCGCGCTGGTAACGGGTGTGCAAGGACTCGGCGATATTGGCCAGATACTCCGGCTCCCCCAGGCGGTTGCCGCCACGTCGCGTCTCGTCGGTGTATTGATAATCGGCGCGCAGGCGTGTGTCGGCAGTGGGCGCGTACCAGAGCTGAACGCCGCCCAGGCGCAGGTCCTTGCGGGTGATTTCGGTGTAGCCGTCGTGGTTGTAGTCGATGCCGTCGTCGTCGGAGCGTTGCGCCACCACCGACACGCCGAGGCGATCGTCGGCGCCGACCAGATTCAGGCGGCCGTCCAGGTTCCATTGCGGCTGGCCTTTGAGCACGTCCACGCCCGCTTGCACGTAGCCGCCGGTGCGCACCGGTTGCTCGGAGATCAGGTTGACCACACCGGCCACCGCGCCGGGGCCGTACAACGCCGAGCCGCCGCCCTTGACCACTTCGATGCGATCGATGAACGCGCCGGGGATCTGTTCCAGCCCGTACACGCTGCCCAGCGTGGACAGCAGCGGGGTGCCGTCGAACAGCAACTGGTTGTAGGCGCCGGGCAAGCCCAACAATTGCACCTCGGAGGTATTGCAGTTCTGGCAGTTGCTCTCCACGCGCAGGCCGTTGATCAGCTCGGCCGCCTGCGAGAAGTCGGTCGCCGCGCGGAGCGCGATGTCCTGCTGCCGCAGCACCTCAGTGCGCACCGGAACGTCCGCCAGCAAGCGCTCGGTCCGGGTGGCGGTGCTCACCTTCACCTGGATACGGTCCAACGCCACTGCGCGCTGTTGCACGCTGATGGCGTCGGTCTGATGGCCGACAGTGGAAGCTGCTGCGTTGCAGGGAAGGGCCGCAGCCAGCACGACGAGAGGCAGCGCTAAATGGCAGTGGGTGGAGGGCGAGGGAGGCGTGTGCATGAAGAGGCCTGATGGCGCGCTTGATTGTTTTGAAATAACAACTTGCGCGGTTGGTCTTTCCGCGTTGCGGAGCGCGAAGGAAGGATCGGATTCAAATTAATATAGCAACTGCTATATAAAACAGCAATTGCTAACAGGCGGGCGTTCCTCATCCCATTGCTTGGCGTGCCGGATCTCCGCATGACGCGCTTAGATGCCAGCTCAGCTGGCGCCCGCAGCCAGAAGCCCGCAGCCAGAAGCCAGAAACGACAACGCCCGCCCTCGTTGCCGAGGACGGGCGTGTTCAGTGGGACGTGCCGACGCGCCGCAGGTGGCGGCGGCTCAGGTCGCCGCGTCGCGCGCCACCTGGAAGCCGGCGAAGGACTGCGTCACCGGCATGATTTCCAGCCGATTGATATTCAGATGCGCCGGCAGGCTGGCGACGTAGAAGATCTGCTCGGCGATGTCCTCGGCAGTCATCGGCGTGGCGCCGCGGTATAGCGTGTCGGAGGCGGCCTGGTTGCCGCCCGTGCGCACCAGGGTGAATTCGGTTTCGGCCATGCCCGGTTCGATCGAGGTCACGCGCACGCCGGTGCCGTGCAGGTCCGCACGCAGGCCTAGCGAAAACTGCTGCACGAAGGCCTTGGTGCCGCCGTACACATTGCCGCCGGCGTACGGATAGGTCGCCGCCACCGAGGCGATATTGATGATCGCGCCGCGGCGTGCGATCAGCGCCGGCAACAGGCGGTGGGTGAGGGTGACCAGGGCGGTGACGTTGGTGTCGATCATCTGCTGCCACTGCGTCAGGTCGGCCTGCTGTGCAGGCGCGGTACCCAGCGCCAGGCCAGCGTTGTTGACCAGCACGTCGATGTCGGCGAAGTCTGCCGGCAAGGCGTCGATCGCAGCCGACAAGGTCTGCGCATCGCGCATGTCGAACGCGGCGGTGTGCACTTGTCCGGTGGGCAGTTCGGCGGCCAGCGCATCCAGGCGGTCGGCGCGGCGACCGGTGGCGATGATCTTCCAGCCGGCGGCGGCGAAACGACGCACGGCGGCGCTGCCGAACCCGGAGGTGGCACCAGTGATCAGGACGGTCTTGGACATGGGGGAAACTCCTGCGTAGGGGATCAGGCGAAGGAATCAGGTGTGGCGGCCGCATCGAATGTGCAGCTAGATGCGCGGCGTGCGCGCACCTCGCTGCACCGGGCGGCTTGCGCACAACGACGTCGTAGCGACAGGCCGCAAGCGTGCTGCAGCACTGTGACTACTGCGCCTTGATGGCGATGGCAGGCAATCCGCTGCCGGTCAGTTTCTGCTTGGCTTCGGCCAGTTCGCCGGCGCTGCCATACGGCCCCATACGCACGCGGTAGACGGTTTTGCCGCTGATTTCGGCCGATTCCACGCGTGCGGCCAACCCCATCATCGCCAGCTTGGCCTTGGTCGATTCGGCATCGCCGGAGGCGCCGAACGAGCCGGCCTGCAGGATGTAGCGGGTGTTGTCCGTCACTGCAGGTGCCGCCGCTGGCGTTGCAGCTGCCGTCGTCGCAGCCGGCTTCGTCGCCGCATTGGCAGGTGTGGCGGCAGCCGGCGTGGTGAGCGCTGCGGTGCTGGCCGGCGCCGGTGTCGCCGCCACACGTGCGGGCGCAGTTTCCGCCAACGGCTTGGGCGCGCTGGCGACGGTTTCGTTCAACGGCACCGGCACGCTGGCGGCCGGCGTGGCCGCTGCCACGCTTGCACCCGGTGCGGGCGCAACCGGCTTGCCTTCCAGCGCCGCACGCGCACGCGCGGCTTCTTCGGCGCGCGCACTGGCCGCCAGTTCCGCATCGGACATCTGCACTTCCTTGCCGGGCAGCAAGGTGTAGAAGTCATACTGGGTCTGCGCATCGCCGGGTTTGGCTTGCGGCTTGGGCGGTTGCGCGCTGGGCTTGGGCAGGTCGGCCGGCGTATCCACGTCGGCATCGGCCACCGGCTCGGGCTGCGCGTCGGGGTTTGCCCGCGGACCTACGCGCAGGAAGCCGTCGCCGTCCTTCTTGAACAGGTTGGGCGCGGCCAGAAAAATCACTGCCGCAATCGCGGCGCCCGCCACCAACCACACCCAACCGGGGGTGCCATTGCTGGTGTTGCGTCGCGCCTGACTCTTACCGCGTCGTGCTGCCATCTACCACTTCTCCGAATCACGTCGTTGCGGGCCGTGCGGCCCGACTTACATCTTTTCTGGGGCGCTGACGCCGAGCAGTTCCAGGCCGTTGGCGAGCACCTGTTGCGTGGCGACGGCGAGGGTGAGTTTGGCGTCGCGCTCTGCGGCATCGTCCACCAGCAGTTTGGTGTTGTGATACCACGTGTGGAAGGCGTGCGCCAATTCACGCAGATACTGCGCAATCTGATACGGCTCCAGCGTCTGGCCGGCGATTTCCACCACTTCCGCATAGCGCGACAGCTCGACCATGACGTTGAGCGAATGCTCGTCATCCAGACGCGCCAGCTCGGCCAATCCATGCGCCTGCTCGTACTTGTAGCCTTTTTCCTGCGCCTGGCGCAGCACGCTGCAGACGCGGGCATGTGCGTACTGCACATAGAACACCGGGTTGTCGTTGCTCTGCTGACGGGCCAGGTCGATATCGAAGGTGAGCTGCGAATCGGGCTTGCGCGCGATCAGGAACCAACGCACCGCATCGGCGCTGGTTTCTTCGATCAGATCGCGCAGGGTGACGTAGCTGCCGGCACGCTTGGACAGTTTCACTTCCTCGCCGCCGCGCATCACCGTGACCATCTGGTGCAGCACGTATTCCGGCCAGCCCTGCGGGATGCCCAGTTCCAAGGCCTGCAGGCCGGCGCGCACGCGCGTCAGCGAGCCGTGGTGGTCGGCGCCCAGTTCGGTGATCGCGCGCTCGTAGCCGCGCTGCCACTTGGTCAGGTGATAGGCCACGTCCGGCACGAAGTAGGTGTAGGTGCCGTCGGACTTGCGCATCACCCGGTCCTTGTCGTCGCCGAAGTCGGTGGACTTCAACCACAGCGCGCCGCCTTCCTCGTAGGTATGGCCAGAGGCGATCAGTTTCTGCACGGCCTCTTCGACCTTGCCGTCCTTGTACAGCGAGCTTTCGAGGAAATAGATGTCGAAGTCGACGCGGAATGCGGCCAGGTCGTGGTTCTGCTCGTTGCGCAGATACGCCACGGCGAAGCGGCGGATCGACTCGATATCGGCCGGGTCCTGGGTACCGGTGACCAGATGACCTTCCAGATTGACGGTGTCGCCGGCCAGGTAAGCGTTGGCTACATCGGCGATGTAGTCGCCGCGGTAGCCGTTTTCCGGCCAGCCTTCGCTATCGGGGGTGAGCCCTTGCGCGCGCGCCTGCACCGACAAGGCCAGGTTTTCGATCTGCACGCCGGCATCGTTGTAATAGAACTCGCGCTTGACGTTCCAGCCGTTGGCATCGAGCACGCGCGCGAGGCTGTCGCCGATCGCCGCCGCGCGGCCGTGGCCGACATGCAGCGGGCCGGTCGGGTTGGCCGAGACGTATTCCACGCCCACCGAGCGGCCATTGCCGGCCAGCCCGCGGCCGTAGTCGTGGCCTTGCTTGATGACATGCGCCACTTCGCGCTGGTAGGCGGAGGGCGTCAGATGGAAGTTGATGAACCCCGGCCCGGCGATCTCCACCTTCGCCACCTCGTCGCTGGCCGGCAATGCGGCCACCAGGGCCTGCGCCAGTGCGCGCGGATTGGAGCGTGCAGGCTTGGCCAGCAGCATTGCGGCATTGGTGGCGAAGTCGCCGTGCTCGCGCGTCTTGGGTCGCTCGACCACAAAATCCGGCGGCAGGGTGTCGGCAGGCAGGGTGCCGTTGGCGCGCAAGGCTTCAATACCTTGGCCGATCAGTGCGCGGAGTTGGGCTTTCACGTGGGATCTGCTTGGAACGAAACCACCGATTTTACCCGACCGCGCGCCCCCGGGTCCGGCCGACGGTTCAGGTCAGCGCCGCGCCGTCATCCCAGCCAGCCGCGCTCGGCCAGCGAGACCGGGCGGCCGTCGCCGATCACGAAGTGATCCAGCAGGCGGATATCCACCAGATCCAGTGCCTCCAGCAACCGTTTGGTGACCGCGCGGTCCGCCTCGGAGGGCTCCGGATTGCCTGAAGGGTGGTTGTGCCCAACGATGACCGCTGAGGCGTTGTGCAGTAGCGCCCGCCGCACCACTTCGCGCGTATGGATGTCGGCGCCATCAAGCGTGCCGGTGAACAATTCCTCGAAGGCGATGGCGTGATGTTTGGTATCCAGGTACAGCACGGCGAACACCTCGTACGCCTTCGCACGCAGTCGCTGCGAAAAATAGCGGCCGACGCTGGGCGGGTCGCTGAGCGCTTCGCCGCGCTCCAGCTCGCTCATCAGATGGCGATGGGCCAGTTCCAGCGCCGCGTTGAGCTTGCAGGCCGAGGCGGGCCCAAGGCCGGGCAGGCGCGCCAGCGCCGGGGCCGGGCGATCCAGCAGCACGCGCAGCGGGCCGTGGCGAAGCAGCAGATCGCGTGCGGTGCGCACGGCGTCCTGGCCGCGCAGACCGGAGCCGACAAAGATCGCCAGCAGCTCGGCATCGGATAAGGCAGTCGCCCCGCGCGCCAGAAGTTTCTCGCGCGGGCGTTCGTCGGTGGGCCAGTCGTGAATGTGCATATGGCGAGATTGCCGGTGCTCATCGCTCACGCCTATCAGGCCAGGTGGGGGCATCGGCTAATCTAGTTGTCCTTGTAACCGTAGGACGACTCCGACGTGATCGGCTCCACTCAGGCCCGCCCCCTGGACGGACAGCGTTTGCTGCTGTGCGTCGGCGGAGGCATTGCCGCTTACAAATCGCTCGAACTGGTCCGTCGCCTGCGCGACGCCGGCGCGCAGGTGCAGGTCGCCATGACCAGCGGCGCACAACAATTCGTCACCCCGCTCAGCTTCCAGGCGCTGTCCGGGCTGCCCACCCGCACCACCTTGTGGGACAGCGCCGCCGAGCAGGCGATGGGCCATATCGAACTGGCGCGCTGGGCCGATCAGGTGATCGTTGCCCCGGCCACCGCCGATCTGCTGGCGCGTCTGGCGCACGGCCTGGCTGACGACCTGGTCACCACGCTGTGCCTGGCCACGACCGCGCCGCTGACCGTGGCCCCGGCGATGAACCATCGCATGTGGCTGCACCCGGCCACGCAGGCGAATGTGGCGACCCTGTCCGCACGCGGCGTGCGCGTGGTCGGCCCGGACGATGGTCCGCTGGCCGAGGGCGAGTCCGGCCCCGGTCGGCTGGCCGAGCCGGCGGCGATCATTGACGCCCTGGCCGGCGGTGCCGGCACCGGCAGCACCGCGCCGGTCGCCTCTAAAAGTGCTGCTGCCCCGGCCTTCGTGCCCAGCAGCGCGCAGTTGGAAGGTTTGCGCATCGTGATCAGCGCCGGCCCGACCTTCGAGGACCTGGACCCGGTGCGTTACGTCGGCAACCGCAGCAGCGGCAAGATGGGTTATGCGCTGGCCGCCGCGGCCGCACACCAGGGCGCCGACGTGGTGCTGGTCAGCGGTCCGGTCCACCAGACCACCCCTGCCGGCGTACAGCGGATCGACGTGCGCTCGGCTGCGCAGATGCGCGATGCGGTGCTGGGTGCGTTCCCGGCCGACATCTACATCGGTGCCGCCGCGGTGGCCGACTACACCCCCAAGCGGGTGGTCGCGCAGAAGATCAAGAAGACCGGCGAAACGCTGACCCTGGAACTGGTGCGCACCCCGGACATCCTGTCCGAGGTCGCCTCGCAAACCGGCGCACTGAAACTGGTGGTCGGTTTTGCTGCCGAAACGCACGACGTGGAGCACTATGCGCGTGGCAAGCTGGCCGCCAAGCGGCTGGATCTGATCATCGCCAATCAGGTGGGGATCGAAGGCGGCGGCTTCGAAAGCGACAACAATGCTGCAATCGCGTATTGGCAGGGCGGCGAACGCGACTTCCCGAGCAGCAGCAAAACCGAATTGGCCGAGCAACTGCTGGCCCTGATCGCGGAGAGATTGCAGGCATGAGCCACCCCACCCAGTTCTTGCAAGTGAAGTTGCTCGACCCGCGCTTCGGCGATCTGTGGCCGTTGCCGGCCTACGCCACCGAAGCCAGCGCCGGCATGGACCTGCGCGCCGCGCTGGAAGCACCCATGACGCTGGAGCCGGGCGATGCGGCGTTGATTCCCAGCGGCATCGCGATCCATCTGTCCGACCCGCAGGTGTGCGCGGTGATCCTGCCGCGTTCGGGCCTGGGCCATCGCCATGGCATCGTGCTCGGCAACGGCACCGGGCTCATCGATGCCGATTACCAGGGGCCGCTGCTGATCAGCACCTGGAATCGCGGCCGCGCCGCCTTCACCATCGAGCCGGGCGACCGCATCGCGCAGCTGGTGATCCTGCCGATCGTGCGCGTGGGCTTGCAAGTGGTGGATACTTTCGTCGACAGCGCGCGGGGAGCGGGTGGATTCGGCCACACCGGCGTGCGCTGACGGGGGCGTCATATGAGCAAAGCGAGCGAGCGCAGGCAGTCGGTGTCCGGCATGCGCACGAGTGGTCCGGTGTTGGGGGGCGTGTTGTTGCTGCTGGCGGCCTGGTTTGGCTGGAGCAGCTACGCGCAATGGCGCGAAGACGTGATTGCGCAAGACCTGGAGCAGGCGCGCGACCGTGCGGTGCAGGACGTCAGCCAGGCCATGGTCACGCAGGCCAGTCAGTTCGACGCCGTGCTCAAGCAGCCGCAGGTCATCGCTGCATTGGCCAACGGCGACGCGCTGGCCGCAGCCTCGACCATCCGCGAGCACTTCAAGGGCGCCGAGGACGTGCAGGTGCTGCCTGGCGATCTGGCCGCTGCCTATGACAACCCCAAGGACTTCGGTTACGCGCGGCTGAGCCTGCTCGAATCGGCGCTGGTCGGCGAGCGCACGCAGGTGCATGTGGTGCGTGACGCCAAGCAGGTTCGCCTCGGCGTGGCAGCGGCGGTGCGTTTGGGCACGCAGCCGGCGGTAGCGTATGCGCGCCTGCCGCTGCTGCGTCTGACCGGACCGCTGGATGCGATCGCAGTGCCCGGCAGTGCGTATCTGGCATTGCGCCAGGGCAGCTACAACGTGACCCAGCAAGGCGACGTGTCGCTGGGCGATGCCGCCGAAACCCTGGCCAGGCCGCTGGGCGACAGCGGTCTGCGCGTTGCCGCCGCGGTACGGCAGAGCGACAGTGGCCCGCTGGGTCTTGGCGCGCTCGGTTGCGCGATCGTGGCGGCGTTGCTGCTCGTCATCGCCGTGCTGCTGGTGCTCGCCAGCCGTGGCCGGGTCGCCTTGCCGCGCCGCCGTGTTGCCAGCGAGTCGAATGCCGACGAACCCACCTTCAGTCAAAGCCTGCAGCACGATGCCAGCCTGGTCAGCCAGGCGCGCGTACTGGATCAAGACGCAGCAGAACCAGCGGCACCGGCCTTGGTACCGGCGGTGCAGATCGCCACCGAGATGTTCCGCGCCTATGACATCCGCGGCGTGGTCGGCAAAGACTTGAATCCTGGCGTTGCCGCGCTGATCGGCCAGGCCATCGGCAGCGTGATGCAGGCGCAGGGCCTGCGCGAGGTGGTGGTCGGCCGCGACGGACGTCTGTCGGGCCCGGAGCTTGCCAATGGTCTGATCGACGGCCTGCGCCGCGCCGGCTGCAACGTGATCGACATCGGCCTGGCACCCACGCCGGTGGTGTATTTCGGCGCCTACGAGCTGCGCGCCGGCAGCTGCGTGGCGGTGACCGGCAGCCACAATCCTCCCGACTACAACGGCTTCAAGATCGTGATCGGCGGCGAGACCTTGTCGGGCGCGGCGATTGCCGAACTGCACCAGCGCATCAACGAGGGCCGCCTGCATACTGCAGCGGCGCCTGGCGAACTGGAACAGCGCGACATCAGCGATGCCTATATCCAGCGCATCGCTGACGACGTGCAGCTGGATCGCCCGATCAAGGTGGTGGTGGATGCCGGCAATGGCGTGGCCGGCGAGATCGCACCACGCTTGCTGGAAGCGATCGGTGCTGAAGTCATCCCGTTGTACTGCGATCTCGACGGCACCTTTCCCAACCACCATCCGGACCCGAGCGAGCCGCATAATCTCGACGATCTGGTCAAGATGGTGCAGCGCTTCGATGCGGACATCGGCGTGGCCTTCGATGGCGATGCCGATCGTCTGGGGGTGGTCACCAAGGAAGGCGCCATCGTGTTCCCGGACCGCCTGCTGATGCTGTTCGCCGCCGACGTGCTGCAACGCAATCCCGGCGCGCTGGTGATCTACGATGTAAAGTGCACCGGCAAGCTGTCCGACTACGTGTTGCGCAATGGCGGCAGCCCGTTGATGTGGAAGACCGGGCACTCGCTGATCAAGTCCAAGATGCGCGAGACCGACGCCGAACTGGCGGGCGAGATGAGCGGGCACTTCTTCTTCAAGGAACGCTGGTACGGCTTCGACGACGGCATCTATGCCGCTGCACGCCTGCTGGAAATCCTGGCCCAGCGCGAGGAAACCCCCTCCGAAGTGTTGAACGCGTTGCCCGAAAGCGTGGCCACGCCGGAGATCAAGGTGCCGGTGGACGGCGATGCGCACGCGCTGGTGGCGCGCTTTGTCGAACGCGCGCAGGCCAGCGAAGAATCGCCGTTCGAATCGGCGCGTTTGTCCACCATCGACGGACTGCGTGCGGACTTTGCCGACGGCTGGGGCCTGGTACGTGCGTCCAACACCACACCGATCCTGGTGCTGCGTTTCGAAGCCGACACCGAGGCCGCATTGAACCGGATCCGCACATTGTTCCGCAGCGAGTTGCAGGCTTTGCTGCCAGAACATCCGCTGACGTTCTGATCGACGCGTGAGGTGACGGGTAACTGCTCTGCCTGGAGACAGGCAGAGCAGGGTGTGCGGTGGTTGTTGCCGATCACACGCTGCGCGATGCTGACAAACGTGGGCGATCAGCGTCATCGTGCAACAACCAGACTGCGTCCCAATACGGATATTCACCGATCTGATCGGCCAGCCCCGCACGCAACGGCAGCGCGACCAGCGAGCGCGCGAACTGTCGATGGTCGGCATGCAGCGCAAGCGCCGACGCATGCATCTGCGGCTGCCACACCGTTCCGCCACGACCACGCGCGCGGTTGACCGCCGCGCCAGCCGCCTGTCGCGCCACGGCAGCCCTCTGCAGTAGCGCAGCCTTGCCCGGTGCCTGTAGCAGGGCGCACCAACTGTCCGGCAGCAGCACCCAACACAGCAGCTGCGCACCCTGCCAATGACCGGCCATCGCAAGGCTCGCTGCGGCTGCCCGCGCGCAACGCCAATCCGCAAACAAGCGCACCTGCTGATGCGTGTGCAGCCGCAAGTGCCAGTGCGCCGCAATCGGCGCCGACTCGGACAAAGGACGATGGAGGAGCGCACTGGACATGAGCACAGCATGCCGATGCGCAAACAGTGGCGGCATCGGCGATGCGCGTCATCTCAGGTCGGTAACCAGCGCATCGTGGTGTACGAAGAAACGCATTGACGCTCGGACATCGCGCACCTGGCGTTATCCACTGCAAAGCAGAGCCGATGCAGCGCGCTCCATCAGCTCAGTGGCGTAGCCAGCATCCCCTCAAAAGCCCAGAGACGTGGAGCACCAGTGCCGCACTTGCGACTCCTCAATCCCCAATCCCCGCTCAATGCACGGCACGATCCCGCTTCCAGCCGCGATGCTTCACATCCAGATACAGGCTGTAGAACGCGGTAAACGCCGGAAACAGGTTCTGCAGCACGCCCACCGAATCCTGCTTGGCCGAGAACACGAAGTAGCTCAGCGTCATCAGGCTGCCCACCACGCTCATGTACCAGAACATGCGCGGAATCACCGGCTTGCCGGCACGCTTGGAGGCGACGAACTGCACCAGCCAGCGGCCACCGAACATCAGCGCGCCCACATAGCCGATCAGCTTCCAGCCGGTGACATGCAGCCCGGTCCAGTACAGCCAGGTCAGCGGTTGATCCAGCCAATGCAGTTCCATTAGCGCTCCTGCACCACGGTGCGCTTGCTGCGGGTGATCAACCAGGCCACACCGCGCAGGTCGCGGATGCCGACCAGCGCACGATTGAGATTGTTGTACTTGGACACGCCAGCCGTGCGATGGCGGTGGTTCACCGGCACGCTCACGGTGCGCCAGCCAGCGCGCTGCATCAGCGCCGGCAGGTAGCGGTGCATATGGTTGAAGTAGGGCAGGTCCAGAAACGCCTCGCGCTCGAACAATTTGATACCGCAGCCGGTATCGGGCGTGTTGTCGTGCAGCATGCGCGAGCGGATCGCGTTGGCCCACTTGCTGGCCCAGCGCTTGGACCCCGAATCCTGACGATTGACCCGCCAGCCGGCGAACAGCTTCACCTGCGCATCGGCGCCGGCGCGCGCGGTCAGCAGCTTGGGAATGTCGGCCGGGTCGTTCTGGCCGTCGCCATCGAGGGTGGCGATCCAGCTTGCGCGCGCGGCCTTGACGCCGTTGCGCACCGCCGTGCTCTGGCCGCTCTGGGTGACGTGATGCAGCACGCGCAGTTCCGGCGTGGTGGTCTTCAGGCCTTGCAGCACCGCCAGTGTGTCGTCGCGCGAGTGGTCGTCGACATAGACGATTTCGAACGCCACCAGCCCGCGCAACGCGGCGACGATTTCACCGACCAGGGCCGCGACGTTATCGCGCTCGTTGAACACCGGGACGACGACGGAAAGCTGAGGTTGGCTCATGGGTTCGTGGTGGCCAGATGAAGGCTGAGCGAAAAAGATCGCGCATTGTGCCCTTACTGTCTGAGTCGGGCATGAAGCTGAAGCGCGTTGTGTGCGTTGAAGCGAGTACGAAGCGGTCTGTAGCGTGTTGGATGCTAGGCGCGATCGCCGAAATAGCGGCGGCACCAGTCCACCACCTGTGGCAGGCCGCGCTCCACCGGCGTGGCGGGATCGAAGCCGAAGGCCGCCTGCGCGCGCTGCGTATCAGCCATGGTGCGGACCATGTCGCCCGGTTGCATCGGCCGGTAGAGCTTTTCGGCCGGGCGGCCAGCGGCCTGGGCGATCACGTCGATGAAGTATTCCAGCTCCACCGGGGTGTGATTGCCCAGGTTGAACACCCGATGCGGCACCGGCTCACTGCTGGGCGTGTCCAGCGCGCCCAGCACGCCGGCCACGATGTCGTCCACGAAGGTGAAATCGCGCTGCATCTTGCCGTGGTTGAACACCTCGATCGGCCGCCCGGCCAGCACCGCGCGGCTGAAGATCAGCGGCGCCATGTCCGGCCGACCCCACGGCCCATACACGGTGAAGAAGCGCAGGCCCGTCGCACGCAGGCCGTACAGCTGCGCATACGTGTAGCCCATCAGCTCGTTGGCGGCCTTGGTCGCCGCATACAGCGAGCGCGGCTGGTCCACACGCTGCTCCTCGGAAAACGGCGGGGTAGCCGAATCGCCATACACCGAACTGCTCGACGCATACACCAGATGCTGCACGCCGCGGTGCCGGCACAGCTCAAGCATGTTGACGAAGCCGACCAGGTTGCTGTCGACATAGGCATGCGGATTTTCCAGCGAGTAACGGACCCCGGCCTGCGCAGCCAGATGCACCACGCGGGTGGGCTGGATCTCATCGAACAACGCGGCCAGGCCGTCGCGATCGGTCAGATCCAGCGTACGGATGTCGATCTCCGGGCATAGCGCCGCTACCCGGTCGCGCTTGAGCTGCGGGTCGTAGTAACTGTTGTAGTTGTCCAGGCCCACCACCGTCTCACCACGCGCAGCCAGCGCGCGGCAGGTGTAGGCACCAATGAAACCGGCTGCGCCGGTCACGAGAATGGTCATGGAAGTGGTCCTGGAGATTTCTAAAGGCAAAGAGGTAGCGGTGCTCCCAGTGATGGCCGCAACACGCCAGTTGCGCGATTCACCCCATGCTGAGCGGTGCTTCGCTGGCGAGCTTGGCCTTGCGTTCGGCGCTGAACGTCCACCACGGCCCGGGGGCTTCGCCTTCCATGAAGCGCACGATGGACAGGAACACATCGATCACGCACGGGTCATGCAGCACGCCGGTGCGCAGGCACAGCTGCGCATACATGTCGTAGGCATCGCGGCCGCGCACCTGCGCGGGCACGCGGATGCCGATCAGGCGCAGATCTTTTTCGCAGGCCGGCCCGACGTTGGGCAGGTCGGTCAGACACAGCAGGTGATTGCGATCCACCTTGGTGGGATTCATAGCCGGGATGATCCTCTTGCGCGGGCGCAGGAACTCAGCTGCGCTGGGCGCGTAAACGTTCCAGCACGCCATCCAGCGTGTCCAGGTCGGTGTAATGAATCACCAGCTTGCCCTTGCCGCCGCGGCCGTGATTGAACACCACCTTGGTGCCCAGCGATTCGGACAGCTCGGTTTCCAGCGAGGCGATGTCGGCCTGCGGTGCTGCAGACACCGGTTTGAGTTTGCGCAGCGCGCCGGGCACCTTGCCTGCGGCGAACTGCTGCGCACGGTGTTCCACCTCACGCACCGACCAACCCTGGTCGGCCGCTTCCTGCGCCAGCTTGCTGGCCAGTTCCGGTGCCAGGGTGAGCAGCGCACGCGCATGGCCCATTTCCAGACGGCGGGTTTCCAGCAGCACCCGGATCGCCACCGGCAATTCCAGCAACCGCAGCAGGTTGGAAACAGACGCACGCGAGCGGCCCACCGCACCGGCGGCCTCGGCGTGGGTCAGCGAAAATTCGTCGATCAGCCGCTGCAGCGCCTGCGCTTCTTCCAGCGGGTTGAGGTCTTCGCGTTGAATGTTCTCGATCAGCGCCATCGCAATGACGGTGCGGTCGTCCAGCTCGCGCACCACCACCGGCACATCGGTCAGCCCGGCCAGCTGCGAGGCGCGCCAGCGGCGTTCGCCGGCCACGATCTCGAACTGCCCCGGCGCCAGCTCGCGCGCCACGATCGGCTGGATCACGCCCTGGGCCTTGATCGATTCGGCCAGCTCGGCCAGCTTGACCTCGTCCATCTCCCGGCGCGGCTGGTACTTGCCCGGCTGCAGCTGGGTGACCGGCAACTGACGCAAGCTGTCGCCCGGCTGCAAGGCATCTTCGCTGGCTGCGCTCGGTGCCGCTGCGGCTGCCGCACCCTTCGGTCCCAACAGCGCTTCCAGGCCGCGGCCCAGACCACGCTTCTTTGCGGGGATCGGCTTGCTCATCAAACGGTCTCCACGGGCCGGTAGGCCTTGTTGCGATCGTTCTGGCGGCGCACGATCTCGCCGGCCAGCCCCAGGTACGCCACCCCACCGCGTGAGGTGCGGTCGTACCCGAGGATGCTCTGACCATGGCTGGGCGCCTCGGCCAGGCGCACGTTGCGCGGCACGATGGTGCGGAACACTTTGTCGCCGAAATGCTGGGTCAGTTCTGCCGAGACCGCATTGGCCAGGTTGTTGCGGATGTCGAACATCGTGCGCAGCACGCCTTCGATTTCCAGCGCCGGATTGAGGTTGGCGCGCAGCGCCTCGATCGTCTCCAGCAAGGCGGTGAGTCCTTCCAGCGCGTAGTACTCGCACTGCATCGGCACGATGATCGAATCGGCCGCCGTCAAGGCATTGAGCGTCAGCAGCGACAACGCCGGCGGGCAATCGATCAGGATGAAGTCGTACTCGTCGCGGATCGGCGCCAGTGCGCGCTTGAGCCGCTGTTCGCGCTCGCTCTGATCCATCAGCTGGATCTCGGCAGCGGTCAGATCGATGTTGCCTGGCAGCAGATCGAAGCCTTCCGGCGCCGTGACCCGAATCTCGGCGGCGGTGTTCTCGCCCAGCAACAGGTCGCAGGTCGAGGCGGCAACATCGCGCTTGTCGATGCCGCTGCCCATGGTGGCGTTGCCCTGCGAGTCCAGATCCACCAGCAACACACGCTTGGGCGCGCGCGCCAGGCCGGCCGCCAGATTGACTGCCGTCGTGGTCTTGCCGACGCCGCCTTTCTGGTTGGCAATGGCGATGATCCGGGCCATGCGGGAGAGCCTCGTGGGCAGGGAGTAAGACCGGCCATTATGCGGGCAGGGCGTCGGATCGGGAAATGCCGCCCGCTGCAGTGCGCTGCACGGACGGGAATGACGGCTGCGCCAGTCAGCCGGTGGGCGAAGCGCCGGCTTGCGGCTCCTTCATGGCCCGGTAGCGCAGCAGGATGTCGGCGATCTCGCCGTCCAGCGCCACCCGTTGCTGCTCGAAGCTGGTCTGCAACCGCAATTGCGCCATCAGTTCGCGATGGCGCTGCTGGATGTCGCCGGCCAGCTTGTCGGCAACGGCTTGACCGGCCAGTTCGCGGTCGCCAGCGCTGCGCAGCATGCTGGCCAGCCCTTCGCGCAGGCTGGTCACGTTGAAGCGCGCGGTGTGGATATTGTTGTCGACGATGGCGATGCGCTCGTTGAACACCCGGCGCAGATCGTCCTCGCTCTGATACGACATCAACATCGCCTGGTCGGTGCGCTTGCGCATCTGCTCGGCGGCCAGATCGGCCTGGCGTTGCTGCTCGCTGGCTGCGGCGGCGGCACGCTCGTCGCTGCTCATCGCACGCTGCACCTCGGCGCTGCGCATGCCGCTTTTGACGTTGAATTCGTCGCGCGCCTGGTTCACCGCCTCCGGCGGCAGCGTGTCGCTGCACACGCGGGCGCCGTTCTGATTCCAGCAATACAGCTTCTTTGCGGCCGGTTTGTCCTGCGCGCTGGCGGGCGCGGCGGCGCTCAGTGTCCCAACGACAGCCGACGCAACGGCGGCGAGTAATGCCAAACGGGTATGTATCGGCATCATCGCAGCCCCCTGTCGCCTGCCGTCAGCCTGTGGTGTCGGTACCGTAGCGGCCACGATAGGCCAGCAGCGGTTCCCGGAAGCCCACAAGGTCGGCGTTTCCTGCTGCAAAAGCAAGCAGGTCGCCCAGGTTGGCCACCGCGATCACCGGGATGCCGGCCTCGGCTGCCACTGCCTGCGCGGCCGAGCGGCGATCCTGCTCGGAGGCGATCTCCTGCCGGTCCAGCGCCACCACGATCCCGGACGGGATGCCACCCGCGCCGCGGATGATGCCCAACGCCTCGCGGATCGCGGTACCGGCGGTGATCACGTCGTCGACGATCAACACCTTGCGGCCCTCGAGCGGCGCACCGATCAGGCTGCCGCCTTCGCCATGGTCCTTGGCTTCCTTGCGGTTGAACGCCAACGGCAGATCGCGCCCACGCCCGGCGTAGGCGCAGGCCAGCGCGGTCGCCAACGGGATGCCCTTGTAGGCCGGCCCGAACACTAGATCGAACTCCACCCCGGCCGCATCGATCGCATCGGCATAGCACTGCGCCAGCTGCGCAGTCTTGGCGCCCGAATCGAAGCGCCCGGCATTGAAGAAATAGGGGCTGAGCCGCCCGGACTTGAGCGTGAACTCGCCAAAGCGCAGGGCATCGGCGCCCAGGGCCAGCTGCAGGAAACGGGTGCGGTGGTCGGTCATTGACGGGAATGGAGAATGGAGAATCGGGAATGGTAAACGCATCGCGCCTCGGCAGCCTTCGCGGCTGCGCTGGGGTAGGCTTTACGATTCTCCATTCCCAACTCCCCATTCCGGCCCTTATGCGCATCATCAGTTTCAACGCCAATGGCCTGCGCTCGGCCGTCACCAAGGGTTTCTTCGAGTGGTTCGCCACCCAGGACGCCGACGTGCTGTGCGTGCAGGAGACCAAGGCCCAGGAGCATCAGCTGGCCGGGCCGAAATTTCTGCCCACCGGCTACAAGGCCTGGTTTCGCGATGCCAGCACCAAGAAGGGCTACAGCGGCGTGGCGATCTACAGCAGGCACGAGCCCGATGAGGTGCGCACCGCGCTGGGCTGGCCCGAGTTCGACGAAGAAGGCCGCTATATCGAGGCGCGCTTCGGCAATCTCAGCGTGGTGTCCTTCTATATCCCGTCGGGTTCTTCGGGCGAGTTGCGCCAGGGCTACAAATTCCAGGTGATGGAATGGCTGCGACCGATCCTGGACGAGTGGCTGGCCAGCGGCCGGCAGTACGTGCTGTGCGGCGATTGGAACATCGTGCGCACCGCGCTGGACATCAAGAACTGGAAGTCCAACCAGAAAAACTCCGGCTGCCTGCCGCCCGAGCGCGACTGGCTCAACGGCCTGTGCGCCGATGCCCTTGAAGACGCCAACGCTGCCAACGGCCGCGGCTGGGTCGACACCTACCGCGTGCTGCATCCGCAAGGCGAGGACTACACCTGGTGGAGCAACCGCGGCGCCGCGCGCGCCAACAATGTCGGTTGGCGCATCGACTACCAACTGGTCACGCCCTGGATGCGCGACAAGCTGCAAAGCTGCTCGATCTACCGCGAACAGCGCTTCTCCGACCACGCGCCTTACATCGTGGATTACGCCGAGTGAGTCACGGACTGGCATCAGCTTCTGACAGCAAATGCCCGCGTCTTGCCGCTACCGCTCCGGGCCTGTACGCATGACGCAGACTGCTTCCAACTACAAAGGCTGGCGCGGCATCCGGCACGCCTTCGCCACCCCGTCGGCGGCGACCATGGCGTTGCTCGGCTTCGGGAGTGGACTGCCGTTCCTGCTGATCGCTTCGCAGACATTGTCGACCCGATTGCGCGATGTCGGCCTGGACCTTGGCAGCATCGGTCTGATCAGTCTGGCCAGCTTCTTCTACCTGCTCAAATTCCTGTGGGCACCGCTGATCGACCGCTATGCGTTCCCGCTCACCGCGTTTCTGGGGCGTCGTCGCTCCTGGCTGCTGGTGGCGCAGATCGGCGTCACCATCGGCCTGTTTGCGCTGGCGTTCTCGCGTCCGGACCTGAGCGTGACGGGCCTGATTGGCTGGGTCTTGTTCGCCTCGTTCTGGGGCGCCACCCAGGACTCGGTCGTGGATGCCTACCGCATCGAAATCGCCCCGGATGCCGCGCAGGCCGCACTGGCGGCAACCTACACGCTGGGTTATCGCATCGGCCTGATTCTGGGCGGCGCGGGCGCGCTGTACATGGCCGAGTACCTCGGGTGGACATGGGCGTATGTGGGCATGGCAGCGTTGATGCTGCTGCCGATCGTCACTACCTTGTTGTGCCGCGAACCCGATCGTCCCGAGGCCACGGTGGTGCGCCGCGTCGATGTCGCCGGTGCGTTCTGGCAACCGATTGCCAGCTTCTTTTCCAGCAACGGCCTGGCATTGGGAATCGTGCTGCTGCTGTTCGTGGGCTTGTACAAGTTTCCCGACCAGGTCATCGGCGTGATGGCCGGGCCGTTCTATCTGGACTCGGGTTTCACCAAGGCCGACATCGCCACCGTCTCCAAACTGTTCGGCGTCTGGATGGGCATTGTCGGCGCCTTCGCCGGCGGTGCGGCAGTGGCCGCATTTGGTTTCCGTCGCATGCTGCTGGTGGCCGCCTTGGGCGTGGCGCTGTCCAATCTGGCCTTTCTGCTGATGGCGCACAACCCCGGCAAGCTGTGGGCCTTCTATGCCGCGCTCAGCGCCGACAATCTGTTTCAGGGCTTCGCTGCCACCGTGCTGGTGGCCTTCATGTCCTCGCTGACCGACCGCAACTTCACCGCAACCCAATATGCGTTGCTGGTCTCGCTGGCCAATCTGCCAGGCAAGTTCGCCGGCGGCGTCTCCGGCTTTCTGGTCGAAGCGACGTCCTACAGCACCTTCTTCGTCCTCAGCGCTCTCACCGTGATCCCCACCCTGGCGCTGCTGGCCTGGCTATGGCCACGCCTGCTGGCGCACGACAGGCGGCCGGATTGAAACGTCCGCTCAGGTTGCCGATGATGCCAACGGGGCAGCGCATTGCACGAGGCAGGGCATGACCGATCTGGTATTGCGGGATATCGACCCAGTGTTGGTGGACAGGATCCGTCGCATTTCCGTCGCACGTGGCTGGACCCAGCACCAGACCGTGATGCATCTGCTCGAACAAGGCCTGTTCACCAGCGAGTACGAAGTCACCGGCGGCCTGCAGCACCCCGAAGTCGATGCCCTGGCCGAAGCAATCGCCGCGCTCAAGGCCTTGCCGCCTGGATACAGCCCGTAGCGCAGCGTGCCGTTGACTCCTGCAGTCTCGCTAGATCACCCACCTGCTTTGGTGGATCACCCAACCGCGACAAGGCGTGATCGGAACAGCGCGATGTCCCGAGCGCACCCGTGCAAAGCGCAACGCATCGGCAGGTCAGGCAATCGGCCTCACGCCGGATAGATCGCGCCCAACAACCGCGGCCCCGCCGCTCCGGTCACCGACGGCAGATTGGCCGCCCGCCCGGCCAGTAGCTCGGCCGCTAGCCACGCAAACCCCATCGCCTCCAGATAGTCCGGGTCCAGCCCATGCCGCGCGCTGGATTCCACCACCGCGTTCGGCAACCGCGCCGCCAATCGCGCCATCAGCACCGGATTACGCACCCCGCCACCGCACACCAGCACCCGGCGGGTGTCGGGCTGCAGCCGCAACAACGCATCGGCCACGCTGGCCGCAGTGAGTTCGAGCAGCGTGGCCTGCACATCGGCCGCAGACAGCGCCGCGCTCCCCAATGACTGCATTGCCCGCATTGCCCAGGCCAAGTGGAATTGCTCGCGTCCGGTGCTCTTGGGCGGCGCCAATGCAAACCACGGGTCGGCCAATAACGCCTGCAGCAACGCCGTATCGACCTTGCCGCTGGCGGCAAACGCACCCTCGGCATCGAACGGCGTGCCGTGCTGCTGTTGGCACCAGCTATCCAGCAAGGCATTGGCCGGGCCGGTATCGAAACCCAGCACCGCACCATCGCGCGGAATCAGCGTCAGGTTGCCGATACCGCCCAGATTGAGCACCGCGCGATCTTCATCGCCCGCGCCCAGCATGGCCAGATGAAAGGCCGGCATCAGCGGCGCGCCCTGGCCACCGGCGGCCACATCGCGGCGGCGGAAATCGGCCGCCGTGGTGATGCCGGTGTGCTCGGCAATCCGGCTGGCGTCGCCGATCTGCCAGGTGAAGGCCGGGTCGGCCTTGGGTCGGTGGCGAATGGTCTGCCCGTGCGAGCCGATCGCGCGAATGCGCCCACGCGCAATACCGCTCTCGCGGATCAATTGATTGGCAGCGGCTGCAAATGCCAGCCCCACCTGCGCATCCAACTGTCCGAGTGCATCGATGGCGATCACTTCGGCACCCTGGCCCAGCATCACCAAGGTCTCGCGCAGCTGCGGCTCCCAGGCCACGGTGGTGCCGGCAACCAGTTCGCAGCGGCGATGGCTGTCGTCGGCAAAGCGCACCAGCGCGGCATCGATGCCGTCGGCGCTGGTGCCCGACATCAGGCCCAGATAAAGCGGGGATTCCACGTGTTCCAGAGCAGACATGCCAAAGCCAGTTGCGCAGCGATCGCTCAGCTTGTGCAGCCGGGGCCGGGGCCGTCAACCGGCCCCGCGCTTACTCAACCGCGCGACTTGCCCTTGGCGGGCTTGGCAGCATCGGCATAGATCAACTTTTCCATCCCTTCGATACGCGCCAGCGCCGGCGCGGTCTGCGCGCGGAATGCGGCCAGCTCGGCGCCCTGCAAGGGTTCCGGCGGCGGCATGGTCACCGACATCGGGTTGCGCTGCTGCCCAGCCACGCGGAATTCGTAATGCAGATGCGGGCCGGTCGCCAGGCCAGTCATGCCGACATAGCCGATCACCGTGCCCTGATTGATGCGCTGTCCCGCCTTGACCTTGCCGAAGCGCGACATGTGCCCGTACAGCGTGCTGAAATTCTTGCCGTGGTCCAGGATCACCACATTGCCGTAGCCGCGCTGGGTGCCGACAAACACCACCCGCGCATCGCCGGCCGCCATGATCGGCGTGCCCGACGCTGCCGCGTAATCCACACCCTTATGCATGCGCATCGTGCCCAGCACCGGATGCCGGCGCGCGCCGAAGGTCGAGCTGATGCGGCTGTAGGCCACCGGCATACGGATGAAGCTCTTCTTCAACGGCCGGCCGGTGATGTCGAAATACTCGGCCGGCTTGCCGGCACGCTCGAAGCGGAAGCCGGTATAGGTCTTGCCGCTGGTGGTGAAGGTCGCTGCCAGGATGTCGCCGGTGTTGATCCGCTCGCCTTCGCGCCAGGTCTCGTCCATCACCACGCTGAAACGGTCGCCCGGCTGCAGATCCTTGTCGAAGTCGATGTCGTACTTGAAGATCTCGTCGGTCATGATCGCCACCGCCGCCGGCGACAGCCCGGACTTGCCAGCCGAGGCGGACAACGAACTGCTGATTTCCCCGCTCGCCACGACCGTGCGCGTCGTCGTCGCCCGCTCGGTGACGTTCTCGCGCACGTTGTCGCCCAGCAGGCGCAGCTCCACACGATGGCTGTCGTCGCGATCGAAGCGCAACGCGCGCAGTTCGCCGGGCTTGGGCATATCGAAGGCGATCTCGGCACCCGGGCGCAGCTTGGTCAGCGCCTCCTTGGTGCCCGGGTGCGCCAGCACCTGATACATCACCGCCGTCGGAATCCCCAACTCGCCGAACAAGGTGCTCAGCGTCTGGCCCGACTTGACCTGCAGGATCTCCCAATCAGTGCTCGGCGCCAGCTGCTTGCGGCTCGGTACCAACGGCGGCAGCGGCAATGCCAGCGTGGAATGGCTGGAGAGCGGCGCATCGATGGTATTGGAGAAGCCCGGCACGATCGTTGCAACCAGCGCACCGATGGTGGCAAACAGACTGGCGTGGATCCAGTGACGGCGCGTCCACTGGTCGTTGAATGCCGCCGGAAGATGGGCCTTGAGCTTGCGATGCAGGGCAGTGTCGTGGAGGACGTGGAGGCGTTCTTGAAAGCGCCGCTTGCGTGCACGGCCCTGCTCTGAGTTCTGCATCGTTCAAATTCCTCGCTGGCTCGAAGTGCGAGCCCAATCGCCGGTACCATAGACAGCCTGTAACAGCGCGTCAAACCATTGAGCCTGTTCATTATTTTCAATTGGCGCGAAATTAACCCGCGTTTAACATCGTTCACGTTTTTGACGGCAAACGCCGCTGGAGTCTGTGGTTGGCCACTATCGAAGAATCCCTCGCACTCATCGGCCGCGGTGCCGAAGAGATCCTCAAGCTCGATCAGCTTCAGGCGCGGCTGCAATCCGGCGTCCCATTGCGGGTGAAGGCTGGGTTCGATCCCACCGCCCCGGATCTGCATCTGGGCCACACCGTGCTGCTCAACAAGATGCGGCAGTTCCAGCAGCTCGGTCACCAGGTGATCTTCCTGATCGGCGACTTCACCGGCATGATCGGCGACCCGAGCGGCAAGAACGTCACCCGCAAGCCGCTCAGCCGTGAGGATGTGCTGGCCAACGCGCGCACCTACGAAGAGCAGGTCTTCAAGATCCTGGACCGCGAACGCACCGAGGTGCGCTTCAACTCCGAGTGGTTCGGCCAGATGAGCGCGGCCGACATGATCAAGCTGTCGGCCCAGCACACCGTGGCGCGCATGCTCGAGCGCGACGATTTCGCCAAGCGCTTCAGCG
The DNA here is from genome assembly GCF_001423495.1 of Xanthomonas sp. Leaf131. Taxonomy (GTDB): domain Bacteria; phylum Pseudomonadota; class Gammaproteobacteria; order Xanthomonadales; family Xanthomonadaceae; genus Xanthomonas. Next base: position 438,726 of record NZ_LMOG01000005.1, read on the forward strand.
GCCAGCAGCCGATCGCCATCCATGAGTTCCTGTATCCGCTGGTGCAGGGTTACGACTCGGTCGCCTTGAAGGCGGACGTCGAACTGGGCGGCACCGATCAGAAGTTCAACCTGTTGATGGGCCGTGGCTTGCAAGAGCATTACGGTCAGGCGCCGCAGGTGGTGCTGACCATGCCGTTGCTGGAAGGCCTGGACGGCGTGGCCAAGATGTCCAAGTCGCTGGGCAACTACATCGGCATCAACGAGCCGGCCATCGACATCGTCACCAAGACCATGAAGATCGGCGACGAGCTGACCTGGCGCTGGATCGATCTGCTGTCCTTTGATATCAGCGTCGCCGAGGCCGCACGTTTGAAAGAGCAGGTTACCTCCGGCGAATTGCACCCGCGCGAGGTCAAACTGCGTCTGGCCCGCGAACTCACCACACGCTTCCACGATGCCGCCACTGCAGAGCAGGCCATTGCCGGCTGGCATGCCGTGGTGACAGGGCAGGGCGATACCAGCCTGCTGCCGCTGCAAGAGGTTGTTGTGCCGGCCGAAGGGCTGCGTATCGCCAGCCTGCTCACCGCCGCTGGCCTGACGCCCAGCAATTCGGAAGCCACGCGCAAGCTCAAGGAGCGAGCGGTCAAGATCGACGGCGAAGTGGTCGAAGACCTCACGCGCCAATTCGGCCCAGGCTTTGAAGGTGTCATCCAGGTGGGTAAGCGTAATTTCGCTCGCGTTGCACTGGTGAACGGCTGAGCCCCCGAAGGTTGCTGCATGGCGGCAACCCCGGCTTTGCGACGACATAGATAAGAGCCCGCAGCATCTCTAGGTACGACGAGCGGCTTGCCGCAGTTGGCGACAACTAGATATCGCTGCATGCAGAACAGAGATCGTGAAATTTTTTTCACAAATCGCTTCCCAAATAGCCGTCTTGGGCATATAGTTCGCCTCCCCCGACGCAACGGCCCCGCAAACGCGGAACCAGAGCGAGAGGGTTCGAAAGCCCCCAGAAATTGGGAGTTGACGAAGCGGAAAAGTCGGCTATGATGGGCGGCTCGCTACACGGAAAGACGCTTTTAGCGGATGACGTGCAGCAACGGCAACTTCCTCTTCACGAGGGGTTGACGGAGATGAAAAGCCTGCTAATATGGCCGGCTCGCTTCGCAGAAAACCTTCGG
>NZ_LMOG01000006.1 GCF_001423495.1 Xanthomonas sp. Leaf131
CATCCCGCCGGCACAGTTCGCCGCCAACTACCGTACACAACAAGCCAACAACGCAGTACCCTTCAACCCCGGGCTTTATCAGTAATCACTGGTACGGACGATGGGGGCAGGTCAGCTTCCCAAGACAAGCCGAGAAACAAGCGGGCTTTCAACAAGTGACCTACAACCTTCTCAGGGTCCCAAGGCAGACGTAGCAATGGGCAGGTTTTGACCCGACCACCGACCAACTTCCTGGTGCGGTGTCCTCGCCGATTGCGGGACCGTGTGGCGGCATGGATGCCGCTACCGAGCCTCCACGGACGGATTCACGGCGTGTCCCGCGAGCGGCGAGGGCACCGCGCCCTCGACAGACTCAGCTTTTGACTGCACCTAACCTATGCAACGACCCTCGGTTGCCTTGAAGCGTTAGAGGATGTTGATACAACAGTCGTCAGCGAAGATTGTCTGATTTGCAACTCGGCCAAAGCGCAAAGACACAAGTACGACTACCTCGTCCGGCAGCCGTGCTCGTCAGCTAGCTGCAGCTCAGTCCTGCGCCGCGTTATTGGCGGTCTGGCCCGGCGTGCACACCGGCTTCAAGCGCTTGTCCACCAGCTTGCCCATCAGCCGGTCGCTCAGCGGCAGCATGTCGCCGTTGAGTTGCCAGTCGTAGATCACGCTGAAGGCAAGCACGCGCGCAACGTACTCGCGGGTTTCCTTGTAGCTGATGGTTTCGATCCAGAAATCCGGCTCGAAGTTGGGCCGCTGCGATTGCCAGCGCCCGGTCGGTCCGGGGCCGGCGTTGTACGCGGCGATGGTGAGATAGGGCAGGCCGTAGGTGTTGAGCAACTGGCGCAGGTAGGCGGTGCCGATGGCGATATTGGTGTCCGGCTCGTACAGGCTGGTGGCGCCTGCGTAACCGGGCAGGGCGATGCCCTTGGCCACGGCCGCGCCGGTGCCCGGCAATACCTGCATCAGGCCCATCGCGTTGGCAGGCGAGCGTGCGCGTGGATTGAAGATGCTTTCGGCGCGGATCTCTGCTGCCACCCAGGCCGGGTCGATCGCGTTCTTGGCCGCTTCGCGGCGAATGCTCTCATCGTGATGCAGCGGAAAGCGCAGCGAATACAGCCGTTGTTCGTCCGGCTGTTTGCCGAGCGCGAACACCGCGCGATCGAACCAGCCGTTCTCGCTGGCCACTTGTACGGCCAAACGGCGTTGGGTGTCGTCGAAGCGGGTGGCGGCATCGTTCCATTCGGCCACCGCCCAACCGGGGCGATCGATCTGAAACAAGGCAATCGCGCGGATCAATGCCGGATCGCGCGCAACCGCGGCTTTGGCCTGCGGGTTGTCCTTGGGCTCCCATGGACACAGCCGATAGGGCTGCTGCAGGCGATCGGCGGCCAGGAAGCCGTGGAAGGTCGGCGATTGCGCGGCCGCGCGATATAGCGGTTGTGCGGCTGCGGCAGCGCCGGTCTTTTCGGCCAGGCGCGCTTCGAAATACTGCCAGCGCGAATCGCTGCGCTGGGTGGCAGACATCTTGCGGATCGCCGCCAATGCAGCCGGCCAGTCGCCACGCGACATCGCCTCACGCGCGCGCCATTCGTGCAGGCGTTCGTCGTAGGAGGCGTCGGGCACTGCGTTGAGGCGGCGTGCCGAATCCGGCAAGTACGAGGCCACTGTCCACAACGCAATCTGGTACAGCACCTGGCCGCGCTGCGCCTCGCTGAAGCCCAGCGCTGCCGCCAGCTGCGGCAACTGCTGCTCGGCCGCGTCCGGGTCGCTCTTGGCCAGCTTGGCCAACCCATCGACAGCAATGCCACGGCTGCGCTCGGTCTTGGGCCAACCCAGTGCACGCGGGTGCACCTTGTCCAGAAACGCGGCGTAGTCGGTGGCCAACGCCAGATCGGCCGCAGGCAGGCCGCGCGCGGCGGTGCGCATCACTGCAGGTAGCTGCGCATCGGCGGCCGCTTCCACGCGCTCCCAGCGCAGCGCGGGGGTGAGTTCGCCGCGCGATTCCAGCCCGGCGACCACCGGGTCGCAGGCATCGGGCAGCGCCTTGCCGTTGCGCCATAGCGTGAGCGCATCCCGGCTCCACTGCGTATCGAGCTTGCCGGTGGCCTGGCGCGCGGTGAGCTGTGCGCAGCGCAGGCCGAGGTTGTCGGTGGATTTCCAGTTGGCCAGCAGCGTGGTCCAGTCCTGACGCCGCGCCACCGCCGGCAACCAGGTGCTGCGGAAGCTCTCGGCCACCGGCTGGCCGGCATAACGCTGCAGGAAGCTCTGCGCCTGCGCATTGGAGACGTTATCGATGTTGCGCTTGAGCGATGCGAATTCCAGCCAGCCGTAAAGTGGATGGCGATTCAATGCGCTGAGTTGACCGGCATCGGATTGACCGCGCTCTGCAGCGGCGATGGCGTCGCGCATGGCGGTCAGCTGCGGGTCCAGGCTTTGGGCATGCAGCGTAGTGCTGCCAAGGCACAGCAGGCCGACGAGAATAGAAGCAAGAGAGTAAGAATAGGCCATCATGCGATCATACCTAAAATCGCGATATATAGCGCAATATTTTTATTTATGAAGACCCGCATTTTAAGGAAACACTTTCATGGTCCTCTTGCGAATTAAGTGTTAAGCGATGCTGGACCCTAAGTGGTGTTTTTATTTAAGTGTGTTGAAATTATTGGCTGAAAATTTCAGCACTATTTTAATATGGAGGTGCATCTATAATTTAAATTAGTAAATTTTGTGAAGTGCGTTAGTTTATATGATTTACCGCGGGATTTGCAAAAGGCGAGCTGCAGAATTTGCTGATTAAGTCTAGTGCAGTTCAAATGGGCGGATAAGATGAAGTTGGTGCACGTAATTGAATGATTGGCTAACTAAAAAATTCTGAGCCGTAAATGAGCGGCCCAGAATTCAAGTTGATCAAAAAGGTTGTAACAATTAATTATATTTCTTTAATGGGGTCTCCCTCACTTCGCCTTGCAGGTTAAATTGGCACCGTCCCACCCGCATGCCATACCTGTGCTAGATGAAGAGCCGTTCGATACAGGAACACCATAAATGCCTGCACTCCCCTGCCAACTACCAAAGGATCCTCCACTCGAAAAACGGTACTCCCCCGCATAACCTCCTGCAGTATCGGGGTTTGCGATGTTTGCATCAGGGAGTAGATTGCCAACGTCATCTCTACTTTCTCCGTTGACATATCTTGCCTCGGTAATTGTTGATGGGTCTATGGTATAGACTGTCCTTGTTCCATTTTGCCAAATAATGAGAAATCTATAGGAGCCGACGCCTATGGTTGATCCTCCGATACTAAGTATGATGGATTGAAGCTGGAAGGCGAGACTATCCCACGTTGGATTGCCGGTAGTTGCACCAGCTAGCTCGCGAGCTAAAGCTTGGCCAAGTAGGCCGCGAACTGATGCTGAATTAACAACTTCATAGGCATTGGAGTTTCTGAAGGCGTCCGGAAATTGGATTGGATTAGAGTAGTTGGGGTCGCCAGGCCGTAATATTATGTTTACACTGCCAGAGTCAGTTGCTACCATAAAATCTTTGGAATTAATATTTTTTTCAATTATCGCTGATGGCCCGGAAATGCTCATGCCTCTAAGGAATGATTGGTTAATTGATTCGGGAACTTGGTTGGTTACGGCTCTATACCGTTTCAACTCCCGATCATATTCTACTTCATAAGCGTATAGTTTCTGGCTATCATAGTCGAGCACTAGGGTATATCCAGTACCTGAGTTTATTGCTGCGTCTTTAGGCGAAAAACAGTAATTGCAAACCACCACGCCAGCAGCTTCCGCGCTGGTGCTGGCGAGGAATGAAAATAGCACTACAGAAAACGCTAAAATTTTCATAAAAATCCTTTTCTAGCAGGCCCCTGTATAGGGATTAATACAGAATAAATTAAGATTAATTTGTGATGAAATTCACACTCGGTAAGATTATTGGGCGCGTATTCGATTGGCGAGTTTCCGCAGGCGAAGTCCAAACAACCAGGCCGCGCCCGAGCCGATCTTTCTCGGCCCCGATGCCGGCACCGGCAATGCGCTGGCCGACAACATCGTGATTTCGGCGCTGAATCCGTTCAATCCGTTCGGCTTCGAGTTGAACTCGGCCACCAACCTGATCCAGATCGGCCGCCGCCCGGTGGAAGGCGGGCCACGTCGGTTCGAGCAACAGGTCGACACGCAATACTTCGGCACCGGCCTGGTCGGCACCTTCGAAGGTGCGGCGCGCACATGGTTCTGGGACGTCAACGGCATGTACAGCAAGAACAAGGCCGAACAGACCAACTACGGTAGCTACAACCTGTTCAACATCAATCTGGGGCTGGGCGATCCGGCCGCGTGCGCGGCGGTGGCCGGCTGCGTGCCGCTGGATATCTTCAGCGGTGCCGGCAGCATCACGCCGGAGATGTTGCGCTGGATCCAGCCGGTGGTGCGCGACCGCAGCCAGAACGAATTGAGCCTGTTCACCGCCAACCTCAGCAGCGAGTTGTTTCAGTTGCCCGGCGGCGCTGTGTCGTTTGCCACCGGCTACGAATACCGCAAGTACGAAGGCGCGTATCAACCCGATCCGCTCACCGTGGCCGGGCGCTACAACGGGGTGCCGTCGTTGCCGACCTCGGGCAGCTACGACGTCAACGAAGCCTATCTCGAACTCAATATTCCGATCTTCGCCAACTCGTCGTTGGGCGACAAACTCGATTTGAATATCGCCGGCCGTTATTCGGATTACTCCACCTTCGGCGGCGAGTTCACGCCCAAGTATGGCTTGCGCTGGCAAGTCACCGACGAGTTCGTGCTGCGCACCAGCTATGCCGAAGGCTTCCGTGCGCCGACCATCGGCGAGTTGTTCGGTTCGGCGGCGCGCGCGGATTTGCAGTTGTCGGATCCATGCTCGATCGGGCTGGGCGGCACTGCGCCGCGTGGCAGTGCCGCCAACTGCGCCGCGCTTGGTGCGCCGGTGGGCTATCAACAGGCCAATCAGCAGATTTCGGTCACTACCGGCGGTAACGAGCAGTTGGATCCGGAGCGCTCGCGCAGTTTCAGTGCCGGTTTTGTGTTCAGCCCGGGCTTTGCGAGTAATGCCAGTTGGTCGGATCGCCTCGATCTGGAAATGACGTTCTATCGTCATCATGTGGATGGCGCGATCCAGGCGATCAATGCGCAAACGCAGCTGGATCTGTGCGTGGATACGCTGGACGCGTTGTACTGCAACGGCATCACGCGTGCGTCCACCGGTGGCATCAATGCATTCAACAATCGGCTGACCAATCTGGGTTCGATCAAGACCGACGGTTGGGACGTGGATCTGTTCTGGACGCTGCCGGAAACCGGGTTGGGCCGCTTCAAGTTGTCCTGGCAGAACACCTTCGTGGGCCGTTATGAGGCGCTGGGTGCAGCAGGTCAACGGCAGCCGCAGGGGCCGGGGGTCGAAGTGGTGGACAGTGCAATTCCCGAGTGGACCAGCAACGCGGTGCTGGACTGGTCGTTGGGCAACTGGACTGCATCATGGACCGCGCGCCACATCTCCAAACTCACCGAGCAATGCGGCGATGCGGTGGAATTTGCGGTGTGTTCCGATCCGATCGTGGGCACCAATCGCCTGGATGCGATCACTTATCACGATGCGCAGGTGGGTTATCGCGTCGATTGGCTCAAGGGTCTGCAACTGACGGCGGGCTTGAACAATGTCTTCGACAAGGATCCGCCGCTCTGCCTATCGTGCTCACTCAATGGCTATGACGCATCCACTTACGACATCCCCGGTGGACGCTTCTGGTATGCGCGTGTGGATTTGAAGTTTTAGTCCATCAGGTCAGTCGTATAGCGCAGAGCGGCTGATCTGCTATTTGGTTGCAAGGCCCTTGCCCATCCACCATCACGGGACACGCCGCAAGTACGTCCTTGTAGGCTCTTACGCGGCATCCATGCCGCGTAAGGTCCCGCGACGCTGGGCGGGCAAGGACCAATCGTGAGTATCGGTGTGCATGGTGCAGGCAATGCACGATGCAGGTTGTTCGGATAGCCGTGGTTCCGGTTTGCTTTTCAACGCAAGCCGAGCAATCAACAAGCTTTTAGGAAAGCAAATCGACTCACTCTCTGGTGCGGTGTCCTTGCCGCTTGCGGGACCGTGTGGCGGCATGGATGCCGCCACCGAGCCTCCACGGACGGATTTACGGCGTGTCCCGCGAGCGGCGAGGGCACCGCGCGCTCGACCATCGACCAACTGATCGGTTGTCCCTTCGAATACCGACCGCGGTCGCCTGGTGGCGGCGCGGTCGCGTGGTCTATTGCTGCGCTAGATCTTGGCGCGTTGCTCGCGCAAACCGGTCAACTGGGTGGTCCAGTCGTTCAAGCGCGCGCGCTCCTGTTCGACCACCACCGCCGGTGCATTTTCTACGAAGGTGGCGTTGCTCAACTTGCCGTTGCACTTGCCGATCTCGCCTTCCACGCGCTTGATTTCCTTGTCCAGGCGCGTGCGCTCGGCATCCATGTCGACCAGGCCCTCCAGCGGCACCAGCAAGGTGAGCTCGCCGACGATGGCGGCGGCCGATGGCAGCGCGTCCTGGCCGGCGTCCAGCCAGTCGATCGTTTCGAGCTTGAGCAGGAATGACAGCTGCGAGGCAAAGCGGGCAACGCGGGTGCGATCGTCCGCCGTGCCGGCTTGCAACAGCAGACGCACCTGCTTGGAAGGCGGTACGTTCAACTCGCTGCGCACGCGGCGCAATGCCGACACCATCGACTTCAGCCACTCGACATCGGTCTCCGCGCTGGCATAGCCGTGCGTGTCGACATCGCCTGCCTGCGGGAACGTCTGCAACGAGATCGTGGCGGCGGTGATGCCCAGGCGTGGTGCGACCTGCTGCCACAGTTCTTCGGTGACGAACGGTGTGAGCGGGTGCAACAGACGTAGCAAGGCTTCGAGCACATAGAGCAGCGTGTGGCGCGTGCTGGCGGCATCTTCCGCGTGCCGGGACGCTTCCGGCGTGCTGGCTGCGGCGGCACCGGTCGCGTCCTGCACAGCGCCGTTGAGTGCGGGCTTGGCCAGTTCGACGAACCAATCGCAGAACGCGTTCCAGGCGAATTCGTACAGCGATTGCGTGAGCAGATCGAAGCGGTAGTTGGCGTAGTGCGCGTGGGTTTCTGCGGTGACCTTGTCCAGACGGGCCAGGATCCACTTCTCCGCTTCGGTGCGCGGCTGCGGCACGCCGCTGAAACGTGCGCCTTCGGTATTCATCAGCACAAAGCGCGTGGCATTCCACAGCTTGTTGCAGAAGTTCTTGTAGCCTTCGGCGCGGCCCAGGTCGAACTTGATGTCGCGGCCATGCGTGGCGAGTGCGGCGATGGTGAAGCGCAGCGCGTCGGCACCGTGCGCGATGATGCCGTCCGGGAATTCCTTGCGCGTGGCTTTTTCGATCTTGGGCGCATCCTTGGGCTTCATCAGCCCGGTGGTGCGCTTGGCGACCAGGGCCTCGATGCTGATGCCGTCGATGATGTCCAGCGGATCGAGCACGTTGCCCTTGGACTTGGACATCTTCTGGCCCTGCGCATCGCGAATCAGGCCGGTGATGTAGACATCGCGGAACGGCACCTGGCCGGTGAAGCTGTCGGTGGCCATGATCATGCGCGCCACCCAGAAGAAGATGATGTCGAAGCCGGTGACCAGCACCGACGACGGCAGGTAGCGCTCGAAGCCGCGCTCGGCCATCGCGTTCGCATCCGGCCAGCCCAGCGTGGAGAACGGCCACAGCTGCGAGGAGAACCAGGTTTCCAGCACGTCGCTGTCCTGATGCAGGGCAACCTCTTCGCCAAGGCCATGCGTGGCGCGCACGTCGGCTTCGTCATGCCCGACATAGCAACCGCCCGCATCGTCGAACCACGCCGGAATGCGGTGGCCCCACCACAACTGACGGCTGATGCACCAATCTTGGATGTTCTCCATCCAGTGGCGATAGGTGTTGATCCAGTTCGGCGGCACGAATTTGATCTGGCCGCTTTCGACAAGCTCCAGGCCACGCTTGGCCAGCGCGTCCATCTTTACGAACCACTGGTCGGTGAGATAGGGCTCGATCACCTGGCCGGTACGGTCGCCGCGCGGCACCTGCAGCTTGTGCGGCTTGGTTTCTTCCAACACGCCGAGGTCTTCCAGCTCGGAGAGCACCAGCTTGCGTGCGTCGTAGCGATCCAGGCCGCGGTAACGCTCCGGCGCGTTCTCGTTGATCGTTGCAGTGACGGTGAACAGATTGATCAACGGCAAGTCGTGCCGCACACCCACCTGATAATCGTTGAAATCATGCGCAGGCGTGACCTTGACCACGCCGGTGCCGAAGGCGCGGTCGACATAATCGTCGGTGATCACCGGCACGTGCCGGCCGGTCAGCGGCAGCACGATGCGGGCGTTGTGCAGCGTGGCGTAACGCGCATCGTCCGGGTGCACCATCACGGCGGTATCGCCCAGCATGGTTTCCGGGCGGGTGGTGGCGACCACCAGATAATCGCGGGTTTCGCGCAGGGTCTCGACGCCGTCGGCATCGTGCTCGACATGCTCATAGGTCACGCCGTCCGCTAGCGGATAGCGGATCGACCACAAAAAGCCGTCTTCTTCGACGTTTTCCACTTCCAGGTCGGAGATGGCGGTCTTCAGTACCGGGTCCCAGTTGACCAGGCGCTGGCCGCGATAGATCAGGCCCTGCTCGTACCAACGCACGAAGGCTTCGTTGACCGCGGCCGAGGGCTGCGGGTCCATGGTGAAGGTGCTGCGCGACCAGTCGCTGGAAGTACCCAGGCGGCGCATCTGGCGCTCGATGATGTCGCCGGATTCGGCCTTCCATTCCCACACCTTGGCGATGAAGCCCTCGCGCCCGAGCGAGTCGCGCGTGTCGCCATTGCCTTCCAGCGCCAGATTGCGCGACACCACCATCTCGGTGGCGATGCCGGCATGGTCGGTGCCTACCTGCCACAACGTGTCGAAGCCGCGCATGCGGTGGTAGCGCACCAGCGCATCCATCAGCGTCTGCTGAAACGCATGCCCCATGTGCAACGTGCCGGTCACGTTCGGCGGCGGCAGCAACACCGTGTACGGCTCACCCTTGCCGGACGGCACGAAGTAACCGGCCGCCTCCCACTGTGCGTACAGGCGCGATTCGAAGGAAGAGGGGTCGTAGCTGGAGGCGAGGGTGGTCATAAGGCAGGGAATGGAGAGTCGGGAATAGGGAATGGGTAAAGCGGCTGCGCTGATCGGTGACGGTCTGATGGGAGGGAGCCGATGTTCGATTCCCGATTCCCGATTCACATGTCGTACTTGGTCAGTTCCAGGCCCAGGGCCTTGTACTGCTTCCAGCGCTCGCGCAGCGGTTCGCGCGAGGCGGGGTCGGCGGGGACGACTTCCAGCACGCGGTCGCAGGCGCCCAGGTAGGGGTCGTCGCGCAGGTTGATCACCAGCGGGCGCGAGGGCGCGGCGAACTCCGGGGCGGCGATCAGCACCGGGGCGAGTTCGTCCTCTTCGTCGGTGCCGGCGATCTGATGCGGAATATAGGCTTCGTCGTCGAACGCCCACAGCAGGTCGTCCAGCGCCTCGGCCTGTTCGGCATCGCGCGCCAGAATCAGCGTGGAGAGATTGGCGTCGTAGGCCTTGCGCGCCAGCTCGCAGACCAGCCGCAGCGGTTCATTGAGGAAGCGCGGTTTGGCGATCAGATAAAAGTCGGCACGGGGCATGGTCAGATCACGAAACGAAAGGGAAAACAGATTCGGCAACGACGCAGCCGAGCGTGAACAGCAGGCCGGACGCCAGTATCGCCAGCAGAAACCCGCCTGTGGCGCGCAGGCGTCGGCCGGCAGGCCGCGAGCGATACAGATAGATGAGGATGAACACCAGCCAGGCCAGCACCATCCCGATGTTGAGCCACATCGGGCGGCGATAGCCTTGCTGGCGGCTGTCGGCCGCCAGCCAGACGAAGATCAGCGCCAGCAACAGCGCAAACCGCACCAGGTCGGCGGTAGCGCCGTTCCACCAGCCGGGTACCGCGCTGGCGGCCCCGTCCACCAGCACGAAGCCAGCGATCAGGGCCAGTGCAGCGCGTGGCGACATCAGGCTGCGCGGTCGAGCAACCACTGCGTCAGCAGCCCGACCGGGCGGCCGGTGGCCATGCCGCGCTTGCCTTCGTCGCTGGCCACGCCGGCGATGTCCAGATGCGCCCAGCGCTGGTTTTCGGTGAAGCGCGACAGGAAGCAGCCAGCAGTGATCGCGCCGCCCCAGCGGCCGCCGATGTTGTAGACGTCGGCGAAGCTGGAATCCAGCAGGCCCTGGTACTCGTCCCACAGCGGCAGGCGCCAGGCGCGGTCGAACACGTGCTCGCCGGCGGCCAGCAGTTCGTTGGCCAGGTCGTCGTGCTTGCTCATCAGGCCGGCGGTCTGGTGGCCCAGCGCCACCATGCAGGCACCGGTCAGCGTGGCCACGTCCACCAGTGCTTCAGGGTTGAAGCGCTCGGCGTAGGTCAGCGCATCGCACAGGATCAGGCGGCCTTCGGCGTCGGTGTTGCCGACCTCGATGGTCTTGCCGGACATGCTGGTGATCACATCGGAGGGGCGATACGCGTTGCCGTCGATGGCGTTTTCCACCGCCGGCACCACCACCACCAGGTTGATCGGCAGCTCGGCCTTGACCGTGGCCACGAACGTGCCGATGACGTTGGCGCCGCCGCACATGTCGTACTTCATTTCCTCGATGCCGCCCTGCGTCTTGAGGTTGACGCCGCCGGTATCGAAGGTGATGCCCTTGCCCACCAGCACATAGGGGCGCGCGTCGCCGCCGCCGTTCCACTTCAGCACGATCAGGTGTGGGCGGTTGGCCGAGCCGCGCGCCACCGACAGCAGCGAGCCCATGCCCAGCGACTCCATCTGCGTCTCGTCTAGGATCTCGGCTTCGGCGCCGGGGAATTTGCCGGCAAATGCGGCCGCGGTCTCGGCCAGGTAGGCCGGGGTGCAGTAGTTCGGCGGCAGGTTGCCCAGTTCGCGGGCGAACTCCACGCCTTCGGCAGTGGCAATGCCCACGGCCAGTGCGCGGGCGTCGTCGCCGGCGATCGCCAGCGTGGTCAGGCCGGTCTCGTCGACCTTCTTCTTGCCCAGCGTGGCGGTGTAGCGGTAGGCGGCGTGGTCGCTGACGATGATCGCCTGACGGATATTCCACGCGCCATCGCGCGCCTTGACCGGCAATTCGGTCAGGGTCAACAGGGCGGTGCCGACCGCGCCGGTCTTCAGCGCACGGGCCGCATCGCCGATCGCCTTGAGGTAGGGCGCCACGCCGAACTTGCCGGTCTCTCCGAGGCCGACCACCAGTACGCGCGGGGCGGCCACGCCAGGCAGGTCGTGCAGCAGGGTGGTGCTGCCGGTCTTGGCAGCCACATCGCCACGTGCCACCAGCGCCGTCAAACGGCCCTGGCTGGCGCTGTCCAGCGCCTGTGCAGCGGGCGACAGGGTCTTGTCGGCGAACACGCCAACCACGATGCAGTCGACGGCGGCGCTTGCCGGCGCGTCTTGGTTCAGGGTGAATTGCAGGGCCATTGATCAGATTCCGTAGGCAAATCCGTACAATCGCGGACTGTTTACGCCAGCCTGATTAGGCTGACGCCGCCGCGAACGAATCCGAGAGTTTAAAACAAGCCCACCCTATGCCGAAGCTCGATCGATATCTGCTTAGCGATTTCACCCAGAGCTTCCTGGCCACTTTGATCGTGCTGTTGGTCGTCAGCGTGGGCGGCGTGCTGGTGGATATCCTCGGCAATATCGCCGACGGCCGCATCCCTGCTCGCTTGTTGCTGTCTCAGGTGGGCCTGCAATTTGTGGCCTATCTGCCGATCATCCTGCCGTTGGCGCTGATGTTGGGCCTGCTGCTGGCGCTGGCGCGGCTGTACCGCGATTCAGAAATGGCCGTCATCACCGCCATTGGCGTCGGCCCGCGGCGCATGTTGCGCCCGATTTTGATGCTGGTGGTGCCGGTGGTGATCATCATCGGCTTGTGTTCGCTGTGGCTGGGCCCGTGGGCCAGCCGCACCGCCGAGACCATGCTCGAAGACGCCAACCGCAGCATCGTGATGGCCGGCCTGGAGTCGGGCAAGTTCACGCCGCTGTCCGGCGGTGGGGTGGTGTACCTGACCACGATCTCGGCCGACGGCAAGGGCCTGGGCAAGGTCTTCATGCAGCGCCAGAAGGACGATCGCATCGATGTGGTCACTGCGCAGCGCGGCGCGATGTTCTTCGAAGGCAAGGCCGACCGCTACCTGCGCCTGGAAGATGGCTACCGCATCGAAGGCCCGGCCGCCGGCACTACCCTGGACTACCGTTTGATGAAGTTCGCCAGCAACGATGTGGCCCTGCCGGACCGCAGTCAGGTACACGATGCCAACGACCCGGAAGTGATGTGGACCACGCAGCTGCTGTCCGACGAACGCCCGGCCGCGCGCGCGCAGCTGCATGAACGCCTGGCGCCGCCGCTGCTGGCGCTGGCGTTCGCGCTGCTGACCCTGCCGCTGTCGCGCAGCGCGCCGCGGCAACAGCGCTATGGCCGGATCATGCTGGCCTTCCTGGCGTACATGGTGGGCACCAATCTGATGATCGTCGGCACCCAGTGGATCGCCAATGGCAAGACCCCGGCCGCGCTCGGTCTGTGGTGGCTGACCTTGCCGCTGCTGACGGTGGCGATCTGGGCGTATGCACGCGATGGCCGCGTACGTCGGCCGAGGGCACGCGCATGAGGCTGATGCCGCGGGTCCACGATCTGTATGTCGGCCGGGTGGTGTTGTTCACCGTGCTGCTGACCTGGGCGGTGCTGTTGGGCCTGGACCTGGTCAACGCCTTCGCCAGTGAGGCCAAGAGCATCGGTCAGGGCAGCTATAGCTTCGGCCATGCGGTCGCCTATGTGGCCTACACGGTGCCGCGCCGGGCGTACACCTTGTTTCCCACCGCAGCGGTGATCGGCGCCTTGATGGGCCTGGGCCAGCTGGCAGCGACGTCCGAACTGACCGCGTTGCGCGCGCTGGGCGTGTCGCGCAAGCGCATGTCGGCTTCGGTGGTCGCGGCGATGGCGTTGTTGACCGCCGGCATGGTGATCAGCGGCGAAACGCTGGCGCCGTGGGCGCAGAGTCAGGCCGATACGCTCAAGGCCAGCGCCAAGTACGAAAGCAACATGGCTGCCGCGCGCTATTCCGGCCTGTGGGCGCGCGAAGGAGACACCTTCCTCAATGCGTTGAGCGGCGAAGAAAAGCTGCTCGACGGCGGCGGCACCGCGCTGGATCTGCACGATGTGCGGCTGTACCACCTCGATACCAACGGCCGGCTGCAGCAGCTGACCTATGCGGCCTTGGCAGAGAATCGCGATGGTGCCTGGACGCTGCGCCAGGTGCGTCGCGATACCTTCCAGGAACGTTCGGTGCAGCGCGAAACCTTTCCCGAGTTGCCGTGGCAATCGCAGCTCAGTCCGGCAGCGCTGGCGGCCGGTCTGGCCAAGCCACGCAATCTGTCGGCACGCGATCTGGAACAGAGCATCGAGTATCGCCGCCGCAATGGACTGGACTCGCGCGATTACGAAGATCAGTACTGGAGCCGCTGGTTCTATCCGTTGAATGTGTTGGCGCTGTGCATGGCGGCGATTCCGTTTTCGTTCGGTTCGCTGCGTAGCGGCGGTCTGGGCAAGCGGCTGTTCCTGGGCATCCTGTTCGCGCTGGGATTCTGGCTGCTGCAGTTGTTTTTCGGGCGCATGGCTGGCGCGCTCAAACTGGATTACCGCATCGCCTACGCACTGCCGCCGATGGTGATGCTGGGGGTGTCGGCGTGGTTGTTCCGGCGGCGCAGTAGCTGAGTGGCATGCGGCGGCTGAGCCTGACCGGTTTGGCGATGTGCGTGCCGTATGCGGCACTGATCGTGTTCTGTCTGCGTCTGGCCTACGATCCGCAGGTCAACGACAAGAGCCAGTTGGTGTGGAAGCAATTGCCGGTGTTGGTGCAGATGATGATTGCCGACGGTCTGGGCCTGACACTGCTGCTTGGCTGGCTCCCCTGGTCGGTGTGTTATGCGCTGATGGCCGCACCCATGTTCTTGGCGCTGTATCTGTTGGGTAGCGTGGTGGAAAACACCTTCAGGGCGCATGGCCCGGCATGGAAAGGCGCATCTCGCAGGCATGAGGACGGGCAGTGAGTTGCGCATTGTTGCCGCTGCTACCGCATGCACTCAGCCCTGTGGTCTGGCGATCCGCTGCAGCCTGGTCCGGCTTGCACGGTCGTGCCATGTCAGCCGATCACGGTCCACCCAGGCCCACCAGAATCCTGCGCCGCCCAGCATCAGCGAGAGCGTGCCGACGGCATAGCGGATCCATAGCGCGCGCCACGCGGCTTGCGGGCCGATCAACGCTAGCCGCCACGGGCGCATGCCCAATGTCTGGCCGCCGCGTCGCCAGCTCACGGTGGCGTAGATACCGGCGGCAATCCAGCAGCACAGCCACAGCAGCCATTGCCAGCTGCTGAAAGGGGCGATGTTTTCGCGTGCGGGATGCCCGGTCAGGGTAAAACCCAGCGTAAAAGCGGCGGAGATCAGCATCCAGAGCGCCAGCACCGGCCAGGCGTCGTAACACAGGGCCAGCAGCCGCCAGCCCACAAGAGCCGGCGCGCGTGCGATGCGAGGTGCGGAGATCGAGGTCATGTTGCGAGCATAGCCGGCACAGGCGATCGAGCAACGCCGCGTTGCGGCAGCGCGGTGTCGAACGTGAGAGCGACCAGGTCGCCGGCGTACTGCATCACGCGGTTGTCCTGAGGTTGCCGGTGGCCGGCAACGCGACTGCGCAAAGGTGGGCGCGCAGCAACCGGAGGCTGGTGACGCCGGGGCGCGCGCCGCCAACACGTCTCATCGCCAAGGCATCGCATCGGATCCTGTGCGACAGGCTCTATGCTGTTGCGATGTCTGCCAGCAATCCTGCCGAACGTCGCCAACTCGTCCACCAGCTGCCGCCCTTGCCGGCCGCCGATGCTGCTGCCATCGAGCGCTTTCTGGATCGTTTCTGGTCCGAGCAGGGTGTTGCGCGACAGACCCTGGACAGTTACCGAAGTGATCTGGAAGGGCTGGCGCGCTGGCGCGACGGGGCCGGCGGCGGCTTGCTGGGTGTAAACCGTGCGGCGGTGTTCGACTATCTGCAGTGGCGCGCCAATGCGCGTTATTCGCCACGCAGCACGGCGCGATTGTTGTCCACGCTGCGGGCGTTCTACGGGCTGTGCCTGCGCGATGGCCTGCGCAGCGACGACCCGACCGCGTTGATCGACCCACCCCATCTGCCGCGCAGCTTGCCCAAGGCGCTGACCGAAACTCAGATCGAGGCACTACTGGCCGCCCCCGACATCGAGACCCCGCTGGGCCTGCGCGATCGCGCCATGCTCGAGCTGATGTATGCCGCCGGCCTGCGCGTCAGCGAGCTGGTCAACCTGCCGGCGGTGGGGGTCAATCTGCGGCAAGGCGTGCTGCGGGTGACCGGCAAGGGCAGCAAGGATCGATTGGTGCCGCTGGGCGAGGAATCCCAGCATTGGCTGGAGCGTTATCTGCATGAAGCGCGCCCGTTGCTGGCCAGCCACAAGCCGGTGCCGCCGGTGGATGGGCAGGTGCCGCTGTTTATCGATGCCGCGCGTCAGCCGCCCAGCCGTCAGCAGTTCTGGGCGCTGGTCAAACGCTATGCGGCGGTGGCCGGGATCGATCCGGCCACGGTCAGCCCGCATGGGCTGCGGCACAGTTTCGCCACCCATTTGCTCAATCACGGTGCGGACTTGCGCGCGCTTCAGATGCTGCTTGGCCACAGTTCGCTGTCGACCACCCAGATCTATACGCTGGTGGCGCGCCAGCATCTGCAGAAGCTGCACGCCAAGCATCATCCGCGCGGATAGGACCGGCCGTCAGGTGGGTATCGGCGCAGGCTCGTCGGGGACATCGGGCCGGGGCAGGAATGGCTGGCGAGCCGGACAATTGGCAATCGCCGCAAGGGCCGCGTCCATCCCCACAACGAACCGCCCCTGCAGATAACGAACAAACTGAGCCGGCCGTTGCCTTGCTTCATCTGCGCTGTGCGAGAATCCGGGCACCAATTGCACTGGATGCGTGAATGTATCGTCTTGCTATCGCCGCGCTGCTGGGCGCGATCAGTCTTACCGCCTGCGCACAATCGTCGCAGCCTGCGGCAAGCAATGCCGGCGCCAAGCCAGCCGCCGCGCCTGCCACTGCTGCCGCCGGTAGTGTGGATCAGCGCGTCAGCACGGCGCTCAAGGCGCTGGACCCGGACTTCAAGCCCGACTACATCGGCGCCGCGCCGTTCCCCGGCTTCCGTGAAGTGGTCGTCGGCGGGCAGGTGCTGTACGTCAGCGACGACGGCCGCTATCTGATCCAGGCGCAGCCGTTCGACATCCAGAACAAGCAGTTCGCCGCCAGCCCGGGCCTGCTGGCCTATCGCCGCAAGCAGTTGGAGACCGTGCCCAAGGCCGACCGTATCGTGTTCGCGCCGGCCAATCCCAAGTACACCGTCACCGTCTTCACCGATGTGGAGTGCGGCTACTGCCGCAAGCTGCATAGCGAGATCGGCGAACTCAACAAACAGGGCATCGCGGTGGAATATCTGGCATTTCCGCGCATGGGCCTGGGCAGCCAGGACCATAAGGAGATGATTGCGGTGTGGTGCTCTGCCGACCGCAAGCAGGCACTGACCGCAGCCAAATCCGGGCAGCCGGTGAATTCCAAGGACTGCAAGAACCCGGTGTCGATGGAATACACGCTGGGCCAGCGCCTGGGCGTCAACGGCACCCCGGCGATCTTCGCGCCGGACGGCACCCAGCTCGGTGGTTATTTGCCGCCGGCCCAGCTGCGTGAGGCGTTGGAAAAGCGCGCCGTCACCACGGCGGGCGGCAGCCGCTGATTCAGCTGGAAGCGGCGCAGTGCTGCCGCTTCGGCTGGTCGCTTCGGCCGCCGGCGTGATCGTTCAGAAGGCCGGAATGCAGGTGCATTCCGGCCTTCTGCGTTTCAGTTCGGCTGCCGGCTTCGATGATCAAGGTGGGCGAGCGGCGGTATCGGCTGGCGACCGTCTTGTCAGCTTGCGCCTCGACGGCGCTGGGCTGGTCTCCATGCGGGTCGCAGGTTTCAGGTGACTTGCGGCCAGAACGCGCCGCCGCGGTCGCCGCGCCAGATTGAGTCCAGGCAGGGCTGTGCGGGCGATCAGCCCGTCGATCGTCGGCTAACGCACGCTCGGCCGGGCGCTGAGTCCCCCACCTCCGTTACAATCTGCAGCCCTGTTTCTGACACGGTTCCCCGGACATGATGGTCCTCGAGGGCGCTTCCGCCCTTTCGCCGTTCCGCCGCGCTCGGCTCGAAACCCGCCTGCAAACCCTCGTTCCCGCGCTGCGCATCACTGGTGCCTGGCACGTGTACTTCATCCGCGTCGAGGCCGGGCAAGCGCCCGACCAGGCCACCTTGCAGCGGATCCTGCAGGCCGAAGCGGCGCCCGCGCCGCGCGCCGAAGACGCCTCCTCGCGCTATGTGGTGCCGCGTCTGGGCACGCTGTCGCCGTGGTCGAGCAAGGCCACCGAACTGGTGCGCGGGGCCGGGCAGCCGATCCAGCGCGTGGAGCGCGGGACCCGCATCGACCTGGCCGGCTGGCCGGACAACGACGCCGACCAGGCCGCCGTGGCCAAGCTGCTGCACGACCCGATGACGCAGTCGTTGCTCGGCTCGGCTGCTGCTGCCGAGGCGCTGTTCAACGAGCCCGATCGTGGTCAGTTGCAGCACGTTGCGCTGGATGCGCTCGAACAGGCCAACCGCACGCTGGGCCTGGCCCTGGCGCAGGACGAGATCGACTATCTGCGCGAACGCTTCGCCGCGCTGGGCCGCGACCCGACCGACGTCGAGCTGATGATGTTCGCCCAGGCCAACTCCGAGCATTGCCGGCACAAGATCTTCAACGCGAGCTGGAGCATCGACGGCAAGCCGCAGGAACGCTCGCTGTTCCGCATGATCAAGCACACCCACCAGCAGACCCCGCAGCACACCTTGTCGGCCTATAGCGACAACGCGGCGGTGGTGGAAGGCGTGCCGGCCGCGCGCTACCGCCCGGATCCGGCCAGCGGCGAATACCGCAGCGAAGTGGTGTTGCCGTCGGCATTTGCGATCAAGGTGGAAACGCATAACCACCCCACCGCGATCGCGCCATTTCCCGGTGCGGCCACCGGTGCGGGCGGCGAGATCCGCGACGAGGGCGCCACCGGTCGCGGCGGCAAGCCCAAGGCCGGCCTGACCGGGTTTACGGTCTCGCATCTGCGCATTCCGACCCTGCCGCAGCCATGGGAAGCGCCGCGCGCGCTGAATCCGCGCATGGCCCCGGCGTTGGACATCATGCTCGAGGGCCCGCTCGGCGGCGCCGCGTTCAACAACGAATTCGGCCGGCCGAATCTGCTCGGCTATTTCCGCAGTTTCGAACTCGCCGAAGGCCAGGGCCTGACCCGCGCCTACGACAAGCCGATCATGCTGGCCGGCGGCCTGGGCGCGATCGATCGCAATCAGGTCGAAAAGCTGCGCCTGCAGCCCGGCGATGCGGTGATCGTGCTCGGCGGGCCGGCGATGCTGATCGGCCTGGGCGGCGGTGCCGCCAGTTCGGTGGCGGCCGGCGACAGCGCCGAGGCATTGGATTTCGCCAGCGTGCAGCGCGAAAACCCGGAAATGGAGCGCCGCTGCCAGGAGGTCATCGACCGCTGCGTGGCGCTCGGTACCGACAACCCGATCCGCTGGTTCCACGATGTGGGCGCGGGCGGCCTGTCCAACGCCATTCCCGAGTTGCTGCACGACTCCGGCGTGGGCGGCGTGATCGATCTGGGCCGCGTGCTCAGCGACGACCCCTCGCTGTCGCCGCTGGAACTGTGGTGCAACGAATCGCAGGAGCGCTACGTGCTGGGCGTGCCGCAGGCGCGCCTGGACGAATTCGCCGCCATCTGCGCGCGCGAACGCTGCCCGTTTGCGGCAGTGGGCGTGGCCACGGCCGAGGAGCGGCTGGTGGTTGGCTATGGCGTCCTCGACGCCGGCAATGGGGAATCGGGAATCGGGAATCGTAACGGCGCGTTGCCGGCTGCCGATGCCGCTTCTCACACATCCCCAATCCCGACTCCTCAATCCCAGCTTCCGATCGACCTGCCGATGGATGTGCTGTTCGGCAAAGCGCCGAAGATGCATCGCGATGCGGTGCATCCGGCCGCGCCGCAGTGGCCGGTGCTGCAGACCGCCAGCCTGGATCTGCAGCAGGCCGGATTGCGCGTCTTGGCGCATCCCACGGTGGCCTCGAAGAGCTTTCTGGTCACCATCGGCGATCGCAGCGTGGGCGGCTTGACCGCACGCGAGCAGATGATCGGGCCGTGGCAGCTGCCGCTGGCCGATTGCGCGATCACCCTGGCCGGTTTCGAGACCTTCGCCGGCGAAGCGATGTCGATCGGTGAACGCACCCCGCTGGCGCTGTTGAACGCCGCTGCGTCGGCACGCATGGCGGTGGGCGAGGCGATCACCAACCTGTGCGCCGCACCGGTGCAGACGCTGGACAGTATCAAGCTCTCGGCCAACTGGATGGCTGCCGCCGGTCACGCTGGCGAAGACGCCTTGTTGTACGACGCCGTACGTGCGATCGGCATGGAGCTGTGCCCGGCATTGGAGCTGAGCGTGCCGGTGGGCAAGGACTCGTTGTCGATGCAGGCGCAGTGGCCTGCGGGGAATCGGGAATCGGGAGTCGGGAATGGTGAAACGCCACAGCCCTCCGCGCTTGCCATTCCCGGTGAAACGCTGAAAAGCGTTTCACCTGTCTCCCTGATCATCACTGCGTTCGCGCCGGTGGGCGATGTACGGACGCAGTTGACGCCGTTGTTGCGTAGCGACGAAGAGAGCGAGCTGTGGTTGATCGGCCTTGGTGGCGGCAAGCAACGCCTGGGTGGGTCGGTGTTGGCGCAGGTGTATGCCGATGACGCGGCGCTGCCGGCGTTCGGTGGCGAGGTGCCGGATCTGGACGATGCGCAGCGGCTGCGCAGTTTCTTCGAACTGATCCGCGCTGCGCGCGAAAGCGGCTTGTTGCTGGCGTATCACGACCGCAGCGACGGCGGTGCGTTCGCGGCGCTGTGCGAGATGGCGTTCGCCTCGCGCCAGGGCCTGGATATCACCCTGGATGCGTGGGGCGACGACGCGTTCCGTAGCCTGTTCAACGAAGAACTGGGCGCGGTAGTGCAGATCGCCAACGAAGATCGCGCTGCCTTCGCCGATCTGGTCGAGCGGCATGCCTTGACCGAGTGCGCACAGCGCATCGCACGCCCCACCGGCGCGCCGCGTATCCGCGTGAGCGGGCAGGGTCGGGTGCTGGCCGAGTGGCGCTGGGAAGCATTGTTCGATGCCTGGTGGTCGGTGACGCACGCCATGCAGAAATTGCGCGACAACCCGGACAGTGCCGATGAAGAACGCGCGCTGGCACGCGACTTCAAGGCCCCGGGATTGCGCCCGAAGCTGGTGTTCGATCCGTCCGAAGATGTGGCCGCGCCGTTCGTGGCGACCGGTGCGCGGCCCAAGGTGGCGATCCTGCGCGAGCAGGGCGTCAACGGGCAGATCGAGATGGCCTATAACTTCGAGCGCGCGGGTTTTCGGGCGTTCGACGTGCATATGAGCGACCTGATCGAAGGCCGTGTGGATCTTTCGCAGTTCTCCGGTTTCGCGGCCTGCGGCGGTTTCAGTTACGGCGACGTGCTGGGTGCCGGACGTGGTTGGGCGACCTCGATCCTGGAGCGTTCGGCACTGCGCGATGCATTCGCCGACTTCTTTGCGCGCAGCGATACCTTCGCGCTGGGCGTGTGCAATGGCTGCCAGATGCTCAGCCAGCTCAAGGACATCATTCCCGGCGCCGAGCATTGGCCGCGTTTTCTGCGCAATCGCAGCGAGCAGTTCGAAGCGCGCACCGCGTTGCTGGAAGTGGTGGAGTCGCCGTCGCTGTTCCTGCGCGGCATGGCCGGCTCGCGGATTCCGGTGGCGGTGGCACATGGGGAAGGGCGCGCCGAGTTCGACACCGTGGTGGATCAGGCGGCCGTACGTGTGGCCTTGCGTTTCATCGACGGCGATGGCGCGGTGGCGTCGCAGTACCCGCTCAATCCGAACGGTTCGCCGGACGGCATCACCGGCCTGACCAGTACCGACGGCCGCGCCACCATCCTGATGCCGCACCCCGAGCGCACCCCGCGCACGGCAAACCTGAGCTGGCATCCGGCCGACTGGGGCGAGGACTCGCCGTGGTTGCGGATGTTCCGCAATGCGCGCGTGTGGTGTGGGTAATGACACGCAGCTTTGCGGCCTGAATTAGAGCGCCGCACCACTAGCTTCATTCGACGGCCGTGTGCAGCACTGCACACGGCCGTCGTCGTTTCCGGTGCTGCGTGTGGAGCTGCAAGCAGTGTTGTTGGGTTGCTCGATCCTGCCCGCGCTGCGCGCCGCACAAAACGCGTGGCGCAAAGCCGTGCATCGAGTGCCGCTAGGCGCGCGCGGCATTTACAGCACTGACAGGCAGTGTAGGCAGGAGTGTCTGGGACGCGAGCAGGAAAGTTGCTGCGTTATTCCGCCAAGCGTAGGTGCATTAGCCATGCGCATGTCCAACGCAAATGTGGGTGGCGGCATGACGTGTTGATAGAGGCAGGTTCATTTCGCATAGGCGAACGCGGCCGCGCTCGATCACATTGGAATCCATTGCGCTGCAATTACAGTTATCGAATATCGATACATGGTTTACTTTTAGTAACTATAAGAACTGATAGGTATTTAGTTGTTTCACTCGGAAATACTGCTTGTGTGACGTTAATCTCATTTGAAATTTTAGTTTTTCAATAAATTCAGACGACGTTGTAAATCGTTTATTTGCAGCGCTTTCTGCAGCACCTTTATGCGTCGATTGTCGGTTCTTTTGCACGGGAGTTTGCCGGTGCAGAAGGAGGGCGAGTGCATTTTCGATAAACCTCAGGGGGACCGTGCGGCGCAGCCGTGCGGTGGTCGGTTTCTATATACCAGGCCAATGGGGAGTAAGGCGTTAATGAAGTCAATTCAATTGAATGCCGGTGGTGGGCAATATGCTCATCGCCGAACGACGCAACGTGTCTGTGATGTGAGTAATCCATCGCTCAACCGATCTTATTCGCAAGCGAGCAATGGATTGGCGGCGGCGATGCTGCTGGTGCTTGCCGGTATGGCCGGCGTTGCCCAGGCAGCCTCCCCGCAAGCCGCTGCGATCACGCACTGCACGGTCGTCGATGGCCGGCAACAGTGCGACGCCGGTACTGCAACAGCTGCCGGTAATGCAGAGCCCGCATCTGCAGCCGCGCAGACTTCGGCCATACCGAACGCCGAGACAGACGTGCCGGCGTTCGCAGACGGTCAGGACGCCTTGGCGCTGGGCAATGCGAGTAATGCTTTGGGCGATGGCACAAGCGCATTCGGCGGCGGAAGCCTGGCGCTGGGGCGCGATGCCACGGCGATCGGGCGCAATGCATCGGCTGCAGGAGAATCGGCAATCGCCATTGGCGGCGTTGCAACGGTCTACGAGTACGACGCCTCCGGTTTTGTCATCGGGCAACGCGAACAAGCCGCCCAGGCATCCGGTGTGGGTTCTACCGCCATCGGTGGTGGCGCTGTGGCCAGCGATCCGTTTTCCAGTGCGTTGGGAAGTGGCGCCGGTGCCACCGGTGTGCAAAGCACCGCACTGGGGTATCGCGCACAAACGTTCAACGATGGAGCTACCGCGATCGGCGGTTTGTCCACCGCCAGTGGATTTCTGTCCAGCGCAGGCGGGTATTTGTCGCGTGCCAGCGGAGATGCGTCCACCGCGTTCGGTTATAGAGCGCGCAGCGAAGGCAGCAGCAGTATCGCAGTCGGCGATACCGCATTGGCCAGCGGTGTGCAGAGCGTGGTGGTCGGTGGCATCAGTAACTTCGGTTCGATCACCGCCGCCACTGGAACAGGCGGCATCGCGCTCGGTGCAGGGGCGCAGAGCCAGTCCGATTATGCGATCGCCATTGGCTACGATTCCAACATCTTTCCCAATCAGCCAGGTAACACCGATTCGGTGGCCATCGGGCACAGCGCCGGCTCGTTTGCGCCGGGTACGGTGTCATTGGGTGGGTTTTCGTTGGCGAGCGGCGATGGTTCGGTCGCGGTCGGGCACGATAGCGTCGCCTATGCCGAGAACAGTGTGGCGTTGGGTGCGCGTGCCAGCACCTCGTGGTTCAACGGCAACAACACCGCGATCGGTGCAGACGCGCAGACCAATGGCACCGATGCGGTGGCGATCGGGTATGGCGCGCGCGTAGGCGACTGGGTCGACGATGCATGGAATCGTTCGGCCGCCAGCGCGGTGGCGTTGGGCGCGCATTCCTACGCCTACCGCAGCAACACGGTGTCGGTTGGCGATGTGCAGGCGGGGCTGACGCGCCAGATCACCAGCGTGGCAGCCGGCACCGAGGCCAACGATGCGGTCAATGTCGCCCAGCTCGACAGCGTGCGTGCCGTGGCCGATCGTCTCGACAGCACGCTGGCGATTGGCAAGACCGATGGGGATGAAACCGCTGCCTATGTGGATGGACTGAATGCGATCGCGTTGGGGAGCGCGAGCAACGCAATCGGCGATGGCGCCAATGCGCTGGGCTCGGGCAGCCTGGCGCTTGGGCGCGATACGGTCGCCGTTGGGCACAACGCCAGCGCGGCCGATGCGTCGGCGGTGGCCGTGGGCGGTGTTGCCTCTGTGCCGGTCTTCGACGCCTCGGGATCGATCGTGGGCGCACAGGAACAGGCAACCCTGGCACAGGCGCGTGGTGCCGTGGCGCTGGGGAGCGGGGCGGTTGCCGCGCGCACCTTCGCTACCGCGGTCGGTACGGGGGCGGCGGCCAGTGGCGAGCAGTCGATGGCGGCAGGATTCAGCGCGCGGGCGCAGGAGGATGTTGCCACCGCAGTGGGCGCGTTCTCGACGGCCCGCGGTTCGGCGTCGTCGGCCTTCGGTTTCGGTGCGCTGGCCAACGCGAGTTTGACCACGGCGGTGGGCTTCAACGCCTCCAGCATCGGCGAGAGCAGTGTGGCTGTGGGCAGTCTGGCAGTTGCTGCCGGCGAGCGCAGTGTGACTGTCGGCGGCATGTCGCTGATCAGCTCCACTCTCCGGCCTGCAGGCGCCCTCGGTATCGGTGGCGTTGCCATCGGCGCAGGCGCGCGCAGCGACGGCGATTACGCCATCGCGCTGGGCTACAACGCCAACGTCTTCTCCAACGACACCAATACCGACGCGGTGGCGATCGGCCATAGCGCCGCATCGTTCGCTCCACGGACCGTGTCGTTGGGGACGCTGTCGTCTTCAGAGGGCGCGGAGGCGATTGCGGTCGGCTACGACGCGCGGGCCGTCTCCAGCAGAAGTATCGCGATCGGTAGCGGTGCTACGACGTCGATCTTCTCTGGCGACAATATCGCGCTGGGAACCAATGCCAGGGCAGAGGCGCCCGATGCGATTGCGATCGGGCGCGATGCCAGTGTGGGCGTGTTCATCGGCGAAACGGGCAGCGCCGCAATGGCCTTGGGCGTGCAATCGACGGCACTGGGCAACAACAGTGTGGCGATGGGTTACAACGCCTTTACCCGGCAGAGCGGCAGCAACGCCGTCGCACTCGGTGCCAATGCCGGTGCCAGCGGTGCCGACTCGGTGGCCCTGGGCGCGGGCTCGCGCACCTACGAGGCCAACGTGGTGTCGGTGGGCAACGGCAATGGTCGCGGTGGTCCGGCTACGCGTCGCATCGTCAACGTGGGCAGCGGCGCGATTGCCACTGCCAGCACCGATGCGATCAACGGCGGCCAGTTGTTCCAGTCGCTCAGCAATGCAGCCAGCTTCCTTGGCGGTGGTGCGGCGATCGGTGCGCAAGGCGTGTTCGTTGCGCCGACCTATGTGATCCAGGGCAGCAGTTACAGCAATGTCGGTGCGGCATTGACCGCGTTGGACAGCAAGGTCAGCGAGCTGGATGCGCGGGGTCAAACGACGACAACCGGACGTCCGTCTGCAGCGCGTGTGGCAGCGGCAACAACGGTGGCGTCTACTGCTGCACGACCGGGTGTCGACAGCAGCGTTGCAAGTACAGCGACAGACGATGCTGTGCAATCCACAGCGCTGGCGGCCGATGCAACGGCCGATAACGCTGTGGCGTCGGCAACTGCAACTGCAAGCAACCTTGCAACAGGCAATGGCGTGCAAGGTACGCCGACCACAGCAGTCGTCGGCATCACCCCGGCGGCAACGTCCACGGCAGTGGGTACTGCGGCACAAGCCAACGACATCACCGGTACTGCGATTGGCGGCAGCGCGTACGCGCATGGCCCCAACGACACTGCGATCGGCAGCAACGCGCGCGTCAATGCCGATGGCAGCACTGCAGTTGGCGCCAACACGCAGATTGTGGCAGTGGCGACCAATGCCGTGGCGATGGGCGAGGGTGCGCAGGTCAGCGCAGCGTCGGGCACGGCGATCGGTCAGGGCGCACGTGCCAGTGCACAAGGTGCAGTGGCACTCGGCCAGGGCTCGGTCGCCGACCGTGCCGACACGGTGTCGGTGGGCAGCGTTGGCGGTGAGCGGCAGGTGGCCAATGTGGCGGCCGGCACGCGCGCCACCGATGCGGTCAACAAGGGCCAGCTGGACAACGGCGTTGCTGCCGCCAACAGCTATACCGACAGCCGCTACAACGCGATGGCCGACAGCTTCGAAAGCTACCAGGGCGATATCGAAGACCGCCTGCGTCGTCAGAACCGCCGTCTGGATCGTCAGGGCGCGATGAGCTCGGCGATGTTGAACATGTCCGCCAGCGTGGCCGGTATCGCCTCGCAAAACCGCGTCGGTGCCGGCGTCGGTTTCCAGAACGGCGAATCGGCATTGTCGGTGGGGTATCAGCGTGCGATCAGCCCGCGCGCCACGTTGACGGTGGGCGGCGCACTCAGTGGCGACGACAGCTCGATCGGCGTCGGTGCCGGCGTCGGCTGGTAACGCGCATTGCATATCGCAGCTGCTGCGCCTGCAGCTGCTGCGCGCTCACTCATGCGTTTTTGCATTTCATCTTTGAGAGGACTTTATCGTGATTCAGAACCAGCTTTCCCGAACCCTCGCCCTTGCCTGCAGCGCGGTCGTCCTTTCGCTTGGTAGTGGTGTCGTCAGTGCGACCACCTTCGATTCCGGCGTGACCGCCGCGCAACGGCAACAAGCCATGCGCGATGCACCGGTCGACGGCATCATCGTCAAATATCGCAGCGGCAAAGTGACGACGCGCAGCGTGGGCAGTGCATCGGCGGCCACGATCACTGCTGCGGCGTCGCGCGCATCGGTGCAGTTGGCACCGGCGGCACGCAGTGGCAAGGCGGCCGCGCCAACATATGTGCGCACCTTGGCAGTGGGCGGTGCGCTGATCAAGCTGCCTGCGCAACTCAGCCGTAGCGACGCCGACCGCCTGGTGCGCGAACTGCAAGCCGATCCTGCGGTGGAATACGCGCAGATCGATGCGCGCGCGTATCCGTTGCAGAGCAGCGGTGGCAGCTTGCCCAACGATCCGTTGCTGGCGACCAATCAATGGCATCTCACCGATCCGGTCGGCGGCATCGATGCGCCAGCGGCCTGGGCCACCGCACAAGGCGAAGGCGTGGTGGTGGCGGTGATCGACACCGGGATCCTGCCGGCGCATCCGGATCTGGCCGGCAATCTGCTGCAGGGCTACGACTTCATCACCAATGCCGGCCGGTCGCGACGCCCCACCGATGCGCGCGTCCCCGGTGCATTGGATCGCGGCGATTGGGAGGCCGAAGATGGTGAGTGCGGCATTTTTTCAGGCGCCCATGACAGCTCCTGGCATGGCACGCACGTGGCCGGCACGATTGCCGAAGCCACCGGCAACGCCATTGGCGGTGCCGGTGTGGCCTACAAAGCCAAGGTGCTGCCGGTGCGTGTCCTTGGCCATTGCGGCGGTTCGTTTTCGGACATCACCGATGCCATCGTGTGGGCCTCCGGCGGGCATGTGGAGGGCGTGCCGGACAATCGCGACCCGGCTGAAATCATCAACATGAGCCTGGGTGGTTTCGGGCCTTGCGATTCGACCATGCAGGCGGCGATCAATGCTGCGGTGTCGCGTGGCACCACTGTGGTGGTGGCGGCCGGCAACGATGGCTCCGACGTCTCCAGCGCAGTCCCGGCCAACTGCGCCAACGTGGTGTCGGTGGCGGCCACCCGCCTGACCGGTGGGCTGGCGTATTACAGCAATTTCGGCAGTTTGATTGATCTGGCTGCACCCGGCGGCGGCGCGCGCGATCTGGAAACCGACACCTTGTACGACGGCCCGATCGGCAGCTGGATCTGGCAGACCGGGTACACCGGGAAAACCACGCCTAGCTCCGGCCAGTTCACCTATATCGGCCCCGGATTTGCCGGAACCTCGATGGCATCGCCGCATGTGGCGGGCACTGCCGCACTGGTGCAAAGCGCATTGATCGCCGATGGCAAAGCGCCGCTGACACCGGCGGCACTCGAGCGCCTGCTCAAGCGCAGTGCGCGGGCATTTCCGGTGCAGTTGCCGCTCGCCACACCGGCCGGCAGCGGGATCGTCGATGCCGGCGCTGCCATCGAGCGTGCGTTGCGCCGCTGCGACAGCGGCGATCTGGGCTGCCAGCTGGACGCGCAGACCTTGCGCAACAGCGTGCCCGAGCGCGGCCTGTCCAACACGGCCGGCGATGCCGGGTTCTTCACCTTCGAGGCGAATGCAGGGGCGGTGCTGAGTTTCATCAGCTTTGGCGGCAGCGGGCAGGCGTCGCTGTATGTCGCACTGGGGCGCGTGCCGACCGCGACCGACAACGATGGCGTATCGGTACGCAGCGGCACCAGCCAGACGGTGCGCTTCACCGCACCGCGTGCCGGCACCTACATCGTGCGGATGGATGGGGCTAGCTTCGATGGCGTGAGCCTGTTGGCGCGTCAGTGAACTGGCGCGCGACGGTGCAGTGGCTGCGCTGTCGTCATTTCCTTGGCGCACAGCCGGCGCAAACCGGTCGAAGTCACCTCGAGTTCGGTGTGATCTGCCAGCGTGGAGAGCGCTGGTCTGATCCCTGACGCAGTTCGCCTCTGATTTTGCGCAACCAAGCCTGCTGGCGTCCTGCCAGCGGGCTTTTTTGTCTGTTTGAGACACGCGTATTCAGCTTGAAAATGTCTTGTACGACATGGTCTAGGTCACTGTTTTCCAAAGAATTATCAAAAAAATAATAAAAGCAAGCAGAAGTGTGATGAAAAGCACGCTTAGTTTCGCTTCCTGTCAAAAACTTGACGCCCGATTTGAGCGCTGTTAACACTTCGCTCAGTTCTATGGTTGGGTAGCGTTCACTTTTTGACTATCCAGGGTGCTGGCGCGAGCCCACCGCCATAAGGCCCATAGCGCCAATAACCACGGGGATTGCACGGCCAAACGGCCTCGCGATGGTGGGTATTCGCCAACAAACCAGTCCAAAACTTCAGGAGTCGTGCGTCGATGAATCGGATTTATCGCAAGGTCTGGAACAAAGCGTTAGGCGTGTGGGCGGTGGCATCGGAATTGGCCAGCGGTGACAGCCCGGGTGCAGTGACCACGGCCGCCTTCATCGACCGCCGCCAGAGCCGTTGCCTGGTAGCCGCGATCGCCCTGGTGCTCGGTAGCGCCGGGATCGCACTTCCCCTTTCGGCGATGGCGCAGTCGGTCGAGGTCGGCCGCGGTGCAGCGGCATCGGCCAGCAAGACCACCGCCATCGGTGGCAACAGCCACGCCAGCGCGACCGGCGCAGTGGCCGCCGGCGCCGATAGCAGCGCCAGCGGAGTGAACAGCAGCGCGATCGGCCGCCAGACCAATGCCATCGGCGAGAACGCGGTGGCCATCGGCTACAACAGTTTCGTGCGCCAGAGCGGCGAAAACGGCGTGGCGCTCGGCGCCAATGCCGGCGTGACCGGTGCCAACTCGGTGGCGCTGGGCGCAGGCTCGCGCACCCACGAAGACGACGTGGTGTCGGTCGGCAGCGGCAATGGCCGCGGCGGCCCGGCCACGCGCCGCATCACCAACGTCAGCGCTGGCGTCAATGCCACCGACGCGGTCAATGTGGCGCAGCTGCAGGACGTGGCCGATGTGGCCGAAGACACCGCAACGTTCTTCAAGGCAACCCCAGGCGAAGACAGCGTTGGCGCCTATGTCGAAGGCGACAGCGCACTGGCTGCCGGCGATGCCGCCAATGCGGTGGGTACGGCGACAACCGCGCTGGGAACCGGCGCCAATGCAGTGGCCGACAACGCCACTGCCGTGGGCGCCAACGCGCTCGCCTCTGGGCAGAACAGCGCAGCATTCGGCCACAATGCACAGGCCAATGGCCCCGGCAGCGTGGCCGTGGGCGGCGCTGCGGTGAACGAAGACGGCGAGCCGTTGATCACCAACGGCGGCGTGCCGGTGGAGACCGGCGCGACCAGTGCCGGCGTCGGCGGAACCGCCGTCGGCGCCAGTGCCAATGCCGATGGATTTGCCGCATCGTCGTTCGGCGTCGGTGCGTATGCCGCAGGTGCGCAGTCGTCCGCGTTCGGTGCGGTGGCCAATGCCGGCGGCGATTACGCCACTGCCGTGGGCACACAGACCGTCGCCAGCGGCACCAGCAGCACTGCAGTCGGCGGACCGGTCGATTTCATTCCAGGTCTGGGTTTCTTCGTGCAGACACAGGCCAGCGGCGAAGCATCCACCGCGTTGGGCGCTGGTGCGATCGCCTCAGACACGTACACCACCGCAGTCGGCACCTTGAGCGAAGCCTCCGGCATCCAGGCCACCGCGATCGGCTACTTCGCCTATGCGCCGGGCGAAGGCGCAACCGCAGTGGGTCCGCAATCCTGGGCCAGCGGCGATCTCAGCACGGCCCTGGGCTATTACAGCACCGCACGCGGCGCCAACTCGGTTGCCTTGGGCGCCAATTCGATCGCCACACGCGCCAATACCGTGTCGGTCGGCGTGGCCGGCGATGAGCGTCAGATCACCAGCGTCGCCGCCGGTACCGAAGGCACCGATGCGGTGAATCTCGATCAGCTCACCGCCGTGTCCGACGTTGCCAACACCACTGCGCGCACGTTTGTCGCCAGCGGTGACGGCGCCGCGATTGCCGAAGGCATCGACAGCGTGGCGGCCGGTTCCAATGCATCGGCAACCGGCGACTACAGCGCTGCATTCGGTTCGACCAGCTTGGCAGCGGCGCAGGGCACCACTGCCATCGGCAGCGGCGCGATCGCCAGCGTCGACAATGCCACCGCACTCGGTTTCAACAGCAATGCCATCGCCGATAACGCCACGGCGCTCGGCGCCGGCAGCAGCGCCTCTGGCGACTTCGGCACGGCGATTGGCGGCGCCAGTCTGGCCACTGGCAGCGGCGCCACCGCGCTCGGTTACGAGAGCATCGCCAACGGTGCCGATTCCACCGCGCTGGGTGTGGGGAGCGTTGCGTTTGGCGATACCAGCACTGCGGTCGGCGGCGCAAGCGTGGCGTTCGGCGAGGACAGCGCTGCCTTCGGTTCCAGTGCCGCTGCTGGCGGTACGGCATCCACCGCCATCGGTGCTGGCAGCAGTGCCTTCGGCGAGCGCACTGTCGCGCTGGGCGGATCCAGCAATGCGTCGGGCGATGACAGCGTTGCGGTGGGTTCGAGCAGCCAGGCCTCCGCGCTGGGGACCACGGCGATCGGCAACAACGCCAACGCCAGCATCGCCAATGCCACGGCGGTCGGCTTCAACAGCAGCGCCGGCGACGATTACGCCACCGCGCTCGGTGCCGACAGCAATGCATCGGGTTACTTCGGCACTGCTGTCGGCGGCACCAGCATCGCCAACGGACGTGGCGCGACCGCGATCGGTTACGAAAGCATCGGCAACGGCAGAGCATCCACTGCGCTGGGCTTTGCCAGTGTGGCCTGGGGTACCGCGGCAACCGCCATCGGTACCGAAAGTGTGGCCTACGGTAACGACAGCACGGCCCTGGGCCCGAATGCATATGCAGCCGATACCGGCTCGGTCGCAGCAGGCACCTATGCCAACGCCTATGGCGTGCATGCGATCTCCATTGGCGGTCAATCCGACGCCTTTGCCGATAACAGCATCGCACTGGGGTGGGAAGCCATTGCAGAGGGCACGCAGAGCGTGAGCATCGGCAACGGCGCCCTGGCATCTGCGGACAACAGCGTGGCGCTGGGTGCAGGCGCGGTCGCCGATCGCGCCAACACGGTGTCGGTGGGTAGCGTGGGTGGCGAGCGTCAGATCACCAACGTCGCTGCCGGCACCGAGGGCACCGATGCGGTGAACCTGGACCAGCTCAACGCGGTCGGCGAGACCGCCGAAACCACCGCGCGTCTGTTCACCGGCACCGGCGACGGCACCGC
The DNA here is from genome assembly GCF_001423495.1 of Xanthomonas sp. Leaf131. Lineage (GTDB taxonomy): Bacteria > Pseudomonadota > Gammaproteobacteria > Xanthomonadales > Xanthomonadaceae > Xanthomonas. Next base: position 31,483 of record NZ_LMOG01000006.1, read on the forward strand.
CGATGCGCAGGGCGAAGACGCCACCGCTGCCGGTTCCAACGCCAGTGCGGACGGCGATTACAGCAGTGCGTTCGGTTCCAGCAGCCAGGCCACCGCGATCGGCGCCGTCGCCATCGGCAGCGGTGCCAGCGCGACCGCGCAGTACGCCAATGCGGCCGGTTACAACGCCGCGGCCAGCGGATTCGGTAGCGTGTCCAACGGCGCCTTCAGCCAGGCCAGTGGCGACTATGCCGTGGCCGTGGGCGGCGAAAGCGAGGCCGCCGGTGCTCAGAGCACGGCGCTCGGTGCAGCGGCCGGTGCTTACGGCGATGGCGCGCTGGCCGTCGGCGCGCTGAGCGAGGCACAGGGGAGCGAATCCACTGCCATGGGCTATTTCGCCAGCGCCAGTGGCGACTCGGCTACTGCAGTGGGCGCAGAAAGCATCGCCAACGGCACCAGCGCGGCGGCCTTCGGCTTCGGTGCCGAGGCCAACGCCAATTACTCCACCGCACTGGGCGGCTATTCCAGCGCGACCGGTTTCAACAGCACCGCGTTGGGTAATTTCAGCACTGCCAGCGGATCCAGCAGCGTCGCGGTGGGTGGCGATGCCACCTCATCGGGCGCCTACAGTCTGGCGGCCGGACAGGGCAGTGTGGCCAGCGGCTACAACAGCGTGTCGGTCGGTGGCGCATTGCTCGGCTTGTTGCCGACCGAAGCCTCCGGCGACTTCTCCACCGCACTCGGCGGCGCCGCGTGGGCACCGGGTCTCAACAGCACCGCGCTGGGTAATTTTGCCGAATCCACCGGCGAAAGCAGCGTGGCACTGGGCGCCGATTCGGTGGCCGATCGCGATTTCGCGGTGTCGGTGGGCAGCACCGGCAACGAACGTCAGATCACCAACGTGGCGGCCGGCACGCAGGGCACCGATGCGGTGAATCTGGACCAGCTCACCGCAGTGGCCGAAACCGCTGAATCCACCAGCAAGTACTTCAAGGCCAGCGGCAGCGATGACAGCGACGCCGGTGCTTATGTGGAAGGCGACAACGCATTGGCTGCAGGCGAGGGCGCCAATGCCATCGGCACCGGGACCACCGCATTGGGTGCAGGCGCGCAAGCGGTGGCCGATAACGCAACGGCACTCGGCGTAAGCGCCCTGGCCAGCGGCATCGGCGCAGCGGCGGTGGGCAAAAATGCCCAGGCGACCGGCGAAAACAGCAGTGCCATCGGCAGCAACGCCTTGGCCAGCGATAGTGGCGCCACTGCGAACGGTGCCGGCGCGCAGGCGATTTCGACCTACACCACCGCACTCGGCAGCGAAGCGGTGGCCTCCGACAACCAGGCAACGGCGGTCGGTTTCCGCAGTGCTTCGTCCAACGTCGGCAGCACCGCGTTGGGCGGTTATAGCGAATCCAGCGGCAGGTTGTCGTCGGCACTGGGCTATGGCGCGGTTGCGTCCAGCGACTACAGCACGGCGGTCGGTGCCGCAGCGCTTGCCTCCGGTGCCAGCGCCGTGGCGGTAGGTGAATTCAGCGAAGCGACCGGCGAAGAGAGCGTGGCCGTTGGCGGCAGTACCTTCTTCGGGTTCATCCCGGCGCGTGCGTCCGGCACCGGCGCTGCGGCATTCGGTGCGGGGGCGTGGGCCACGGCCGACTACACCACCGCGATCGGCTGGAATTCGTATGCCGATGGCGTCAATGCCACCGCGTTGGGTCAAAGCGCCGCAGCACTGGCCGACAACACGCTGGCATTGGGTGGCGGCAGCCGCGCCGATGCGATCGGTGCCAGCGTCATCGGTGTGGACGCTTCGGCGACCGGCGTCAACAGCACCGGTGTCGGTCGTCAGGTCAACGTGATCGGCGAAAACGCGGTGGCTGTTGGCTATAACTCGTTCGTGCGCCAAAGCGCGGTCAACGGTGTGGCACTCGGTGCCAATGCCGGCGCGACCGGTGCCGATTCGGTGGCCCTGGGCTCGGGTTCGCGCACCTACGAAGCCGACACGGTGTCGATCGGCAGCGGCAATGGCCGCGGCGGTCCGGCCACGCGCCGCATCGTCAATGTCAGCGACGGCCAGGCGGCCACCGATGCAGTCAACAAGGGGCAGCTGGATTCCCTGGCCGCCGATGTGCAGACCACCAACGGCATGGTGCAAACCACCGGCGAAGGCGTGGCCTCGGCAACCGGCGATCGCAGCAGTGCGCTCGGTGCAGGTGCCAGTGCCAGCGGCGCGCGCAGCGTTGCGGTCGCCTCCGGCAGCCGTGCGTCGGCGACCGGTGCCAGCGCGTTGGGTGTGGACAGCAGCGCCAGCGGTGTCAACAGCACCGCGATGGGTCGTCAGACCAATTCCATCGGCGAAAACGGCGTGGCGCTGGGCTACAACTCTTTCGTGCGGCAGAGCGGCAGCAATGCGGTCGCACTGGGTGCCAACGCGGGTGCCAGCGGTGCCGATTCGGTGGCCTTGGGCTCCGGTTCGCGGACCTATGACGCCAATGTAGTGTCGGTGGGCAGCGGCGATGGCCGCGGTGGTCCGGCCACGCGTCGCATCGTCAATGTCGGCAGCGGCGCGATTGCCACTGCCAGCACCGATGCGATCAACGGCGGCCAGTTGTTCCAGTCGCTCAGCAACGCTGCCAGTTTCCTTGGCGGTGGTGCGGCGATCGGCGCGCAAGGCGTGTTCGTTGCGCCGACCTACGTGATTCAAGGTGCCAGCTACAACAACGTCGGTGCGGCATTGACTGCGTTGGATAGCAAGGTCGCCGAGCTGGATGCACGTGGTGGGACCGCCACGGCCGCACGCACGGTATCGCTGCGTACTGCGGCGGTGCCTGCGGTTGCTGCGACCGCGCAGATCGATGCTGCAGCTGAGGTCGCAAATGCCACGGCAAGCGTGCAGGGCACGCCGACCGCAGCAGTCGTCGGCAGCATTACGCCGGCCGCTACATCTACTGCCGTTGGCACGGCCGCAGTCGCGAATGACATCACCGGTACTGCGATTGGCGGCAGCGCCTATGCGCATGGCCCCAACGACACTGCGATCGGCAGCAACGCCCGCGTCAATGCCGACGGCAGCACGGCGGTGGGCGCCAACACGCAGATCGCGGCGGCGGCGACCAATGCCGTGGCGATGGGCGAGGGTGCGCAGGTCAGCGCAGCGTCGGGCACGGCGATCGGTCAGGGCGCGCGTGCCAGTGCACAGGGTGCAGTGGCACTCGGCCAGGGCTCGGTCGCCGACCGTGCCAACACGGTGTCGGTGGGCAGCGTTGGCGGTGAGCGGCAGGTGGCCAATGTGGCTGCCGGCACGCGCGCCACCGATGCGGTCAACAAGGGCCAGCTGGACAACGGCGTTGCTGCCGCCAACAGCTATACCGACAGCCGCTACAGCGCGATGGCCGACAGCTTCGAAAGCTACCAGGGCGATATCGAAGACCGCTTGCGTCGGCAGAACCGCCGTCTGGATCGTCAGGGCGCGATGAGCTCGGCGATGTTGAACATGTCCGCCAGCGTGGCCGGTATCGCCTCGCAGAACCGCGTCGGTGCCGGCGTCGGTTTCCAGAACGGCGAATCGGCATTGTCGGTGGGGTATCAGCGTGCGATCAGCCCGCGCGCCACGTTGACGGTGGGNGAAGCCGACTTCCTAGACGGCGCGCGGATCGATCCCGCCGTGATTTCCGCGCGCGCCAAGCAGAGCTTGGGCATCAGAGAGAATGAGTAGGGGGCCGGAGTAATGGGGCACAGAACCGCGTCGGTGCCGGCGTCGGTTTCCAGAACGGCGAATCGGCATTGTCGGTGGGGTATCAGCGTGCGATCAGCCCGCGCGCCACGTTGACGGTGGGCGGCGCACTCAGTGGCGACGACAGCTCGATCGGCGTCGGTGCCGGCTTCGGCTGGTAACGCGCTGCTGCATGAAACGCAGCGGCGCCGAGTTGCGCCGCTGCGGTAGAGCAAGGCCTGAGGGGGCGGGTAAGGACCGTGGCTGGGCCGGCCAACGGATTCGCATGGAGTGATGGCCGTACCAGGAGTGGCTGACGAACGCAGCGTGCCGTCCGCGGTTGCGCAGCAGTTTCGAGGGTCGTTCCAAGCCTGACTTGACTGACGAAACACACGAAGAGGACTTCACCGTGATCGACAAGAATTTCCGTTTCAACCCGCTGACCGGCGCCATCCTGATGATGGCGCTCGGTGCATCGGGCACCCTCGCTGCCGCCCCGCAACTGCTGGTCAAGGAACCGACCCAGGCAGCAGCGGCCGGCGACGCATTCAGTAGCCGCCTGATCGTGCGCTACAAGGACAACACCGCCGCTGCGACCGATCGCGCCAGCAAGCTCGGCGCCGTGCAGGCCGCTGTCGGCCGCGTTGGCGCCAGCAGTGGTGCGCGCGCCAGCGCCGCCGCCGCCAAGGCGACGTATGTGCGCAAGCTCGGCATCGGTTCGGACCTGATCAAGCTGTCCAGCACGCTGACTGCCGCACAGGTGGACAAGGTGGTGGTCGAGCTCAAGAACGATCCTTCGGTCACCGACGTGCAGATCGATCGCATGCTGCGCCCGGTCGAGATCAAGAAGAGTGTTGCCGCGACCGACGTGAGCCTGCAGCTGGTTCCCAACGACCCGCTGTATGCGCAGTACCAGTGGCACCTGAGCAACCCCAACGGCGGCATCAACGCGCCGGCCGCATGGGACCTCTCTCAGGGTGCCGGCGTGGTGGTGGCGGTGCTGGATACGGGCATCCTGCCGGGCCATCCGGATTTTGCCGGCAACCTGCTGCAGGGCTACGACTTCATCACCGATGCCGAAGTCTCGCGTCGCCCGACCGACGCCCGCGTGCCTGGCGCGCTGGATTACGGCGACTGGGAAGAGGCCGATAACGTCTGCTACGACGGCTCGGTGGCGCAGGAAAGTTCCTGGCACGGCACCCATGTCTCGGGCACCGTGGCCGAGGCGACCAATAACGGCGTAGGCATGGCGGGCGTGGCACCGAAGGCGACCATCCTGCCGGTGCGCGTGCTCGGCCGTTGCGGCGGCTACACCTCCGACATCGCCGATGCGATCGTGTGGGCCTCCGGCGGCAGTGTCGATGGCGTGCCCGCCAACACCAACCCGGCCGAAGTCATCAACATGAGCCTGGGCGGCGGCGAACCCTGCGATCCGGCTACCCAGGTAGCGATCAACGGCGCAGTCTCGCGCGGCACCACCGTGGTGGTGGCGGCCGGCAACAGCGGCGAAGATGCGGCCAATCACTCGCCGGCCAGCTGCAACAACACGATCACCGTGGGGGCCACCCGCATCACCGGCGGCATCACCTATTACTCCAACTACGGCAGCAAGGTCGACCTGTCGGGTCCGGGCGGCGGTGGCAGCGTGGACGGCAATCCGGGCGGCTACATCTGGCAGGCCGGCTACACCGGTGCGACCACGCCGACCTCGGGCACCTATACCTATATGGGCCTAGGTGGCACCTCGATGGCATCCCCGCACGTGGCCGGCGTCGTGGCGCTGGTGCAGAGCGCGTCGATCGGTCTGGGCGATGGCCCGCTGACCCCGGCCGCCGTTGAAACCCTGCTCAAGCAGACCAGCCGTCGCTTCCCGGTGACCCCACCGGCCAGCACCCCGATCGGCAGCGGCATCGTCGATGCCAAGGCCGCGCTGGAAGCAGTGCTGGTGGAGCCGTGCGACCCGGCCACCGAGAACTGCGCACCGACCGCCATCGCACTGACCAACAAGGCGCCGTTGGCTCGGCTGAGCGGCGCTGCCGGCAGCTCCACGCTGTACAGCTTCGAGGCCAAGGCCGGCGCCGTGCTCAGCTTCATGACCTACGGCGGCACCGGCGATGTATCGGTGTATGTGAGCTTCGAAGCCGAACCCACCGCCAGCTCCTACGATGCCAAGTCGACCCGCCCGGGCAACAGCGAAACCGTGCGTTTCACTGCACCCAAGGCAGGCACCTACTACATCAAGCTGGTCGGTGCGAAGGACTACGCGAAGCTGACGCTCGTTGCACGACAATAAGCATTGAAATAGTGTGACCGATGCCCCCGGCCAATCACCGGGGGCATTGTTTTTCAGGGCGATTCAGATGCGTGCGGTTGATCGTCGCGGCAAACTGCTACAGTCGGCGCCGAACCAGTGGAGACGAGTGTGAACGCGGTTGCCGTCGATCCAATTGAGCATCGAAGTGCGGAGACGCGCATCGTCGAAGCATTGCTTGAACGCCGTCGTCTGAAAGACACCGATCTGCTGCGCGCGCGCCAGTTGCAGACCGAGTCCGGCATGGGCCTGCTAGCCTTGCTGGGCCGTCTGGGCCTGGTGTCCGAACGCGATCACGCAGAGACCTGCGCCGACGTGCTCGGCCTGCCGTTGGTGGACGCACGCCAACTCGGCGATACCCCGCCGGAAATGCTGCCCGAAGTGCAGGGTTTATCGCTGCGCTTTCTCAAACAATTTCATCTGTGCCCGGTCGGCGAACGCGATGGCCGGCTGGAGTTGTGGATCGCCGATCCGTACGACGATTACGCCATCGATGCGGTACGTCTTGCGACCGGATGCCCGCTGTTTCTGCAGGTCGGTCTGCGCTCTGAAATCGACGACCTGATCGAGCGCTGGTACGGCCAGGGCCGCAGCGCAATGGGCACCATCGTGGAAACCGCCGACGGCGATGCCAACAGCAGCGACGATATCGAAGCGCTGCGCGATCTGGCCTCCGAAGCGCCGGTGATCCGGCTGGTGAATCTGGTGATCCAGCACGCAGTGGAACTGCGCGCCTCGGACATCCATATCGAACCGTTCGAAAGCCGGCTCAAGGTGCGTTATCGCGTCGACGGTGTGCTGGTGGAAGGCGAAAGCCCGCCGGCCAAACTCACCGCCGCGGTGATCAGCCGCATCAAGATCATGGCCAAGCTCAACATCGCCGAACGCCGGCTGCCGCAAGACGGCCGCATCATGTTGCGCGTACAGGGCAAGGAGCTGGATCTGCGCGTCAGCACCGTGCCCACCGCGCATGGCGAGAGCGTGGTGATGCGTCTGCTCGACCGCGAAACGGTGGTGTTCGACTTCTACAAGCTCGGCTTCACCGAAGATTTTCTGCCGCAGTTCCGCAAGGTGCTCGAGCAACCGCACGGCATCATGCTGGTGACCGGCCCTACCGGGTCGGGCAAGACCACCACGCTGTACACCGCGTTGAGCCAGCTCAACACCTCCGACGTGAAGATCATCACCGTCGAAGACCCGGTGGAATACCAGATCGAAGGCATCAACCAGATCCAGGCCAAGCCGCAGATCGGGCTGGATTTTGCCAATGCGCTGCGCAGCATCGTGCGTCAGGATCCGGACATCATCATGATCGGCGAAATGCGCGATCTGGAAACCGCACGCATCGCCATCCAGTCTGCGCTCACCGGCCATCTGGTGTTGTCCACGCTGCACACCAACAACGCGGCCGGCGGCATCACCCGCCTGCTCGACATGGGCGTGGAAGACTACCTGCTCACCTCCACCATCAACGGCATCCTGGCGCAGCGCCTGGTGCGCAAACTCGATCTGCCCAACGCCGAGCGCTACCTGGCATCGCCGGAGGAAATCGAGCGCTTCAATCTGCGCCGCCTGCAGCCGGAGGGCGAGATCTATCTGTATCGCCCGCGTGCCTCGGCCGCTGCGCCGACCGGTTATCTCGGCCGCACCACCATCGTCGAATTCCTGGTGATGAACGACGAGTTGCGGCGTGCGGTGATGCGTCGTGCCGGCATGGGCGAGATCGAACAACTGGCCCGCAAGGCCGGCATGCGCACCATGTACGAAGACGGCCTGTCCAAGGCCTTGCGCGGCGAAACCACCATCGAAGAAGTGCTGCGCGTTACGGAGGATGCGTGAGAGTCAATGGAGCAACAGTGAGCATCGGATGCTCAGGATCGGCAGATAACCAGAACAGCGTGCTGGCAATGCGGTGTGCGCGCCCAATCGCGCCAACACAACGCACCATCGTGCTTTTCCCGATTCCCGATTCCCGACTCCCCATTCCCAGCCCCAACACCTGATGCCCCTGTACCGCTACAAAGCGCTCGACGCGCACGGCGAAATGCTCGATGGCCAGATGGAAGCGGCCAGCGACGCCGACGTTGCGCTGCGTCTGCAGGAGCAGGGCCATCTGCCGGTGGAAACGCGTCTGGCCACCGGCGAAAACGACTCGCCGTCGCTGCGCATGCTGTTGCGCAAGAAGCCCTTCGACAACGCCGCACTGGTGCAGTTCACCCAACAGCTGTCCACGCTGATCGGTGCCGGCCAGCCGCTGGACCGTGCGCTGTCGATCCTGATGGATCTGCCCGAAGACGAAAAAAGCCGGCGCGTGATCGGCGACGTGCGCGACACCGTGCGTGGCGGCGCGCCGCTGTCCTCGGCACTGGAACGCCAGCATGGGCTGTTTTCCAAGCTGTACATCAACATGGTGCGCGCCGGCGAAGCCGGCGGCAGCATGCAGGACACCCTGCAACGCCTGGCCGATTATCTGGAGCGCAGCCGCGCACTCCGGGGCAAGGTGATCAATGCGCTGATCTACCCGGCGATTCTGCTGGCGGTGGTCGGCTGTGCATTGTTGTTCCTGCTCGGCTACGTGGTGCCGCAGTTTGCGCAGATGTACGAAAGCCTGGATGTGGCCTTGCCGTGGTTCACCCAGGCCGTGTTGAGCGTGGGCTTGCTGGTGCGCGACTGGTGGGTGGTATTGATCGTGGTGCCGGGCGTGCTCGGGCTGTGGCTGGATCGCAAGCGGCGCAATGCGGCGTTTCGTGCCGCGCTGGACGAATGGTTGCTGCGGCAGAAAGTCGTCGGCAGTTTGATTGCACGTCTGGAAACCGCACGGTTGACGCGTACCTTGGGCACCTTGTTGCGTAATGGCGTGCCGCTGCTTGCGGCGATCGGTATCGCGCGCAATGTGATGTCGAATCTGGCGCTGGTCGAAGATGTCGATGCCGCTGCCGACGACGTCAAGAACGGCCATGGCCTGGCGATGTCGTTGGCACGCGGCAAGCGCTTCCCACGGCTGGCCTTGCAGATGATCCAGGTGGGCGAAGAATCGGGCGCGCTGGACACCATGCTGCTCAAGACCGCCGACACCTTCGAGCTGGAAACCGCGCAAGCCATCGACCGCGCGCTGGCCGCACTGGTGCCGCTGATCACGCTGGTGTTGGCCTCGGTGGTGGGGCTTGTCATCATTTCGGTGCTGGTACCGCTGTATGACCTGACCAATGCCATCGGATAACGTGGCGGCGGATTCACAACAACTTTCCGGTGACCGCACGACACCCATGCGGGAACCATTGCAGTGCCCGCCGTGTCATCTTCTGGCGGCAGCATCTTTCATCGACGTGCAAGGAAATCGTTCATGATCAAGCGCTCCATCACCCGTAGTCCATCGCGTGCCGGCCAGGCCGGCATGAGCTTGCTGGAAATCATCATCGTCATCGTGCTGATCGGTGCGGTGCTCACCTTGGTGGGTAGCCGTGTGCTGGGTGGTGCCGATCGCGGCAAGGCCAATCTGGCCAAGTCGCAGATCCAGACCCTGGCCGGCAAGATCGAGAATTTTCAGCTCGACACCGGCAAGCTGCCGAGCAAGCTCGATGAGCTGGTCACCCAGCCGGGCGGCAGCAGCGGTTGGCTCGGGCCATACGCCAAGCCGGTCGAACTCAACGACCCATGGGGCCACACCATCGAATACCGCGTGCCGGGCGATGGCCAGCCGTTCGATCTGATCAGCCTGGGCAAGGACGGCCGCCCCGGCGGCAGCAGCTACGACTCGGACATCAAGTACCAATAAGTCCTCCGCCATGCGCGTTGCGTGTCAGCCGTTGCGTCATCCGCATGGAGTGGTCGGTCCTGGTGGCATGCGCACGCGTGGCAGTTCGTTGCTGGAAATGTTGTTGGTCATCGCCTTGATCGCAATGGCCGGCGTGCTCGCCGCTGCCGCGCTCAATGGCGGGATCGACGGCATGCGTTTGCGCACCGCCGGCAAGGCGATCGCCTCGCAGCTGCGCTATACCCGCACGCAGGCGATTGCCACCGGCACGCCGCAGCGCTTTCTGATCGACCCGCAGCAGCGCCGTTGGGAAGCACCCGGCGGCCATCACGGCGATCTGCCGGCTTCGCTGGAGGTGCGTTTTACCGGTGCGCGGCAGGTGCAGTCGCGGCAGGATCAGGGCGCCATCCAGTTCTTCCCCGATGGTGCCTCCACCGGCGGGCGCATCGACCTGCGCGTCAAGGACGCCACCTGGCGTGTGGACGTGGGCTGGATCACCGGCGAAGTGCGTTCCGGGCAATTGCGGACGCCGGCGCCATGAAGCGTCAGCGCGGTTACACGTTGATTGAGGTGATCGTCGCCTTCGCCTTGTTGGCATTGGCATTGAGCCTGTTGCTGGGATCGCTGTCCGGCGCCGCACGCCAGGTGCGCGCGGCCGACGACAGCACGCGCGCCACCTTGCATGCGCAATCCTTGCTGGCATCGCAAGGCATGGACAAACCGCTGGTGCCCGAGCAGCAGCAAGGTAGCTTCGAAGACGGGCACTTCCGCTGGTCGATGGACGTGCGCCCGTACGACGAGCCGCGGCGTAATCCGCAGGCGCCGGTGTCCCCCGGTGCGCATACCTTGTTGCAGCTGACCCTGGTGGTGCGCTGGGGTGAGCAGCCCAATCAGGTGTTGCAATGGCGCACTTTAAGGCTGGTTGCTGCGGCGCAGCCGGGCAGCGCGCCATGAGCCGTTCGCGCAACGCCGGTTTCACCCTGATCGAAGTGCTGCTGGCCACGATGTTGCTGGTCGGCGGGCTGGCGTTGGCGTTCGCTACCTTGCGCTCGGCCAGTGCGGTAAGTCAGCGCGGCGAAGCGATCGCCCAGCGCAGCGAGCGCGTGCGTGCGGTGGAAGAATTCCTGCGCCGGCGGCTATCGGCCGCCTTGCCGATCGCGATGGGCATCGACCCGCAAAGCCAGCAACCGATGTTGTTCATCGGCGAGCCGCAGCGCATGCGCTTTGCTGCCGATGTGCCGGATTATCTGGGCCGTGGCGGGCCGTATCTGCATGACCTGTCGGTGGCCGGCGATGGCGAGCAGCGCAATCTGTTGATCGCGTTGACCATGCTGCAATCGGGCAAGTCGATCGAGGAGGGCACCACGCTGCCGCCGGAAAAACTCGCCGAAGGCGTGCAACAGGTGCGCTTTCGCTATCGCGGCATGGATCCGCAGAGCGGCCGTTTGAGCGCGTGGTTGCCGCAATGGGAGTGGCACGACCGTCTGCCGCTGTTGGTGCGCATCGAGATCCGCAGTGGCGATGCCGCGTGGCCGCCGTTGGTGGTGGCGTTGCCGCAATCCAGCAACCCGGGAGCGGGGCAATGAGCCGCATGCGCGGTGCAGCGCTGGTGTTGGTGTTGTGGCTGATTGCGCTGCTCACTGCGATGATCGGCGCATTCGCGCTGACCGCGCGGGTGGAAGCATTGCAGGGCAGCATGCTGCGCCATGGCGCGCAGGCGCAGGAATACGCGCGTTCTGGCCTGGAATACGCATTGTCTCGCTTGCAAAGCACCGATACGCAGGCACGCTGGCGCGCAGACGGCCGACGCTATCGTTGGCAGATGGACGATGCCACCGTGGAGATTCGCATTACAGACGAGAGTGGCAAGGTGGACTTGAACATGGCCGAGCCTGCGTTGCTGGCGGGATTGGTGCGCGCAGTCGGTGGCGAGCAGGGCCGCGATGCGCGCATTGCCGGCGCCATCGTCGATTGGCGCGATGGCGACTCGTTGAGCCAGCCGGGTGGCGGCGCAGAAGACCGCGATTACGCCGATGCCGGGCTGCCGTATGGCGCCAAAGATGGTCCGTTCGAAACCCTGGGCGAGCTGCGGCTGGTACTGGGCATGGATGGCGAGTTGTATCGCAAGCTGCTGCCTAACCTCACGCTGTACAGCGGCCGTTCGCGGCCTGAAGCGCGTTTTGCGCCCGGCCCGGTGTTGACTGCAATGGGCCTGGATGCGCGGCAACTGCTGGCGCAGCGTGATGCGCCGCCGGGTTTGCCGGGCAGCGAGGCGACGCTCGGTGGCTCGGACACTTATAGTATCGAGAGCCGGGCGCGACTGAGTCAGGGACGCGAGGCCGTATTGCGGGCGGTCGTCTCCACCAGTGCGTCCGCATTACCTGGGTCGGCCTATACCGTGTTGCGTTGGGAAGAGGGAGCAGCAGTGCAATGACCGCATGGCGGGATACCTTGGGTCGTATCGGCGTACGCGCCATGCCGGGAGCCGGAGGCTTCTGGCGTTGGTGGCAGCAATCGTTGCTGGCCTGGTTGCCGCAGCGCTGGCAATGGCAGTTGGGTCTGTCGCAGTCACGCCTGTTGTTGCAACCCGACGGCGACGCGCTGCAACTGCTGCGCCAGCGCGACCACAGCAGCGAGACCATCGCCAGCCTGCCGTGGCCGGTGCAGCCGCAGGAAGTCAATGCCTTGCTGCCGACCGCGCTGGAGGGCCTGCCACGGCATTGGCTGTTGCCGGCCGCACATGCCTTGCGCCGTCCATTGCGCCTGCCGGCCGCCGCCGCCGCGCGCTTGCAGGATGTGGCGCGTTTTGAAATCGATCGGCAAACCCCGTTCACTGCCGACCAGGTGTATTTCGACGCGCGCGTGCTGGATGTGCGCGAAGACGGCCAGCTCGATGCCGAACTGGTGGTGGTGCCGCGCCGCATGATCGATGGCCCGGACGGTGTGCCCGAGGCATGGAGCAGTGCGTTGTCCGGTATCGATGTCACCGGTGCGCAGGGCCTGCCGCTGGGCGTGAACCTGCTGCCGCCGGCGCGTCGCCTGCGCCGCAGCGACCCGATGCAGCGCTGGAATCTATTGCTCACCGCCGCCGCGCTGGTGCTGCTGGCAGTGGCCGGTTGGCTGCTGCTCGACAACCGCCGCCAGGCTGCCGACGATCTGCGCGCGAAGGTGCAGGCCAACGCCGCGCGCGCGCGCCAGGTCGCTGCCGAACGCCAGCAATTGCTGGATCTGGTCGAAGGTGCCACCTTCTTCCAGCAGCAGCGCGCCACGCGCCCGACCTCGGTGGAGATCTGGGACGAACTGAGCCGGCGTCTTCCCGGCGGCACCTATCTGGAAAAATTCTCGGTTGAAGGCGGGCAATTGCAGTTGATCGGTTTGAGCAACGAAGCCTCTTCGCTGGTACGTCGTCTGGAAGGCTCGCCGCTGTGGCGCACGCCTTCGCTGACCGGCGTACTGCAGAGCGATGCCGGCCGTAATGTGGACCGCTTCACCATCACCGCCGAACTGGCCGGCCCCGACGCGAAGGAGGCGGCCGATGCCACGCAGCGTTAAGCGCGATCGCTGGATCGCTTTGGGGTTGTTGCTGTTGGTGATCGGCGTGGCCTATCTGGTGCTGGTGCACCCGTGGTTTACCCAACCGATGATCGCGGTGCAGGACGACCTGCAAGCGCTGCGCGAGCGCGAGCTGCGCGTGCGCGTGCAATTGCAGCAGGCGCCGGACGTGAGCAAACGGCTACGTCAGGCGCGCCAGACATTGGAAAGCCGCCCGGGCTTTTTGCCGGAAACCTCGGCCGAACTGGCCTCGGCCGGGTTGGTGCAGCGGCTGGAACGCGCGGTGGTGGAAGCCAGCCCCGGCAACCGCAGCTGCGCGATCAGCAACCGCTCGCCGTTGCAGCCGGAGAGCAAGGACCGCTTCACCCGCGTCGCGGTGCAGGTGCGCCTGCGCTGCGGCACCCCGGAACTGGCCTCGGTGCTGTACAGCCTGGAAAACGGCACCCCGCGCCTGTTCGTGGACAACCTCAACGTGATGGCGCAGCGCTACCAACTCTCGCCCAACGAAAGTGGCAACGGCCTGGATATCGCCTTCGAACTGGCGGGCTATCTGCGCCCGGGCGCCAGCGCCGCGCCACTGAATACCGACGCTGCACCCGCCGCCCCGGACGCCGCGGAGGCCAGCAATGCGCCTTGACATGATCGGTCTGCGCACCTGGCTGCTGGCCACCGTGGTCGGCTGGGCGCTGCTGGTGTGCGTGCTGGCCGTCGCCGGCCTGGGCAAGCGCGTGGAGCTGCTGCCCGACGACCCGGCCCTGGTGCAACGCTTGCCGGCCCTGCCGGCGCCGGCGCCGGAACGGCTGGGCGCGTTCGAAAAGTATTCGGAAATCGCTGCACACCCGGCCTTCGCCGAAGACCGCCTGCCGCATCCGTTCTTCCTGTCCGGCAACGACGGCAGCGGCGCTGCCTCGTCGGTGCGCCTGACCGGCGTGCTGATGACGGACAACTTCAAGATGGCCACGCTGACCCTGGAACCGCACGATTCGGTGCGGGTCAAACTCGGCGGCGATGCGGTCAAGGGCTGGCGCCTGCTCGCGCTGCAGCCGCGCAGCGCCACCATCGAAGGTCCCGGCGGCACCCAGACGCTGGAACTGCAGGTGTTTAACGGCCAGGGCGGGCAGCCGCCGACCGCCAATGCCGGCGCGCCTGCTGCGCCCGGCGCCACCCCGCCATTGCCCTCGCCCGATGCCGCAGCTGCAGTACAGCCGCCGCAGCCCCAGCCGGCCACGCCTGCCCAGCAGCCGGGTGGGCAGGCACCGCCGACGGTGCCACCGCAACGCAGCGACGGCGCCCAGGAAGCACCACGCCCCTCCGACGATCAGATGCGTGCCATCCGCGAACGCATCGAAGCCCGACGCCGCCAGCTGCAACAGCAGCGCCAGAGCGGCTCAACCCCCGGTCAGACCCAATGAGTGAACGCATGACGCCGCGCCTGTTCCCCGTGTCCCTGCTGATCGGCCTGTTGGCCGGTTGCGCCACCACTCCGCCGCCGGACGTGCGCCGCGACGCGCGCCTGGATCCGCAAGTCGGCGCTGCCGGTGCCACCCAGACCGGCGCCGAGCAAGCCGCCGACGGCAACACCAGTGCCAAGCCGGTGCCGGTGATCCGTCGCGGCAGCGGCAGCATGATCAACCAGAGCGCGGCCGCCGCGCCCTCGCCAACGCTCGGCATGGCCAGCACCGGCAGCGCCACCTTCAATTTCGAGGGCGAATCGGTGCAGGCGGTGGTCAAGGCGATCCTGGGCGACATGCTTGGCCAGAACTACGTCATCGCCCCGGGCGTGCAAGGCACCGTGACCCTGGCCACGCCCAATCCGGTCTCGCCGGCGCAGGCCTTGAACCTGCTGGAAATGGTGCTGGGCTGGAACAACGCGCGCATGGTGTTCAACGGTGGCCGCTACAACATCGTGCCGGCCGACCAGGCGCTGGCCGGCACCGTCGCGCCCAGTACCGCATCGCCGTCGTCCGCACGCGGTTTCGAGGTGCGCGTGGTGCCGTTGAAGTTCATCTCCGCCAGCGAAATGAAAAAGGTGCTCGAGCCCTACGCGCGGCCCAACGCCATCGTCGGCACCGACAACTCGCGCAATGTGATCACCCTGGGCGGTACCCGCGCCGAGCTGGAAAACTATCTGCGCACCGTGCAGATCTTCGACGTGGATTGGCTGTCGGGCATGTCGGTGGGCGTGTTCCCGATCCAGACCGGCAAGGCCGAAAAAGTCTCCGCCGATCTGGAAAAAGTGTTCGGCGAACAGAGCAAGACGCCCAGCGCCGGCATGTTCCGTTTCATGCCGCTGGAAAACGCCAACGCCGTGCTGGTGATCACCCCGCAGCCGCGCTATCTGGACCAGATCCAGCAATGGCTGGACCGCATCGACAGCGCCGGTGGCGGCGTGCGGTTGTTCTCGTACGAGTTGAAATACATCAAGGCCAAGGACCTGGCCGATCGGTTGTCTGAGGTGTTCGGCGGCCGTGGCAATGGCAGCGACTCGAATGCATCGCTGGCACCGGGTTCGGAAACCAGCGTACTCGGCGGCGTGGCCGGCAATCGCGACAGCAGCATGGGTGGCAGCTCCGGCACCACCGGCGGCAGCATCGGCGAAAGCAACGATGGCAGCGCGTCCGGCAGCGGCAGCAGCTTCGGCGGCAGTAGCGGCAGTGGCAGCAGTGGTGGCCTGGGCAATGGCAGTCTGCAGCTGTCGCCGCGCAGCAACGGCAATGGTGCGGTGACGCTGGAAGTGGCCGGCGACAAGGTCGGCGTCTCGGCGGTGGCCGAAACCAACACCTTGCTGGTGCGCTCCACGCCGCAGTCGTGGAATTCGATCCGCGACGTCATCGAAAAGCTCGACGTGATGCCGATGCAGGTGCATATCGAAGCGCAGGTTGCTGAGGTGAATTTGACTGGCGACCTCAGCTACGGCGTCAATTGGTATTTCGAAAACGCGGTGAATGCGGCGACAGCGACTGGAGGCGCAGGTCTGCCATCGGCAGCGGGCCGTAACATCTGGGGCGACATAGCAGGGACAGTTACTAACAATGGTCTTGGCTGGACATTTCTTGGAAAGAATGCCGCTGCGGTCATCAGCGCGCTTGATCGGGTCACCAACGTGCGCCTGCTACAGACGCCGTCGGTTTTCGTCCGCAACAACGCAGAAGCCACACTCAACGTCGGCTCTCGTATCCCCATTAATTCCACATCGATTAACACCGGGCTGGGCAGCGATAGCAGCTTCTCGTCGGTGCAATACATCGATACCGGTGTGATCCTGAAGGTGCGTCCGCGTGTCACCAAGGACGGCATGGTGTTCCTGGACATCGTGCAGGAAATTAGCACTCCCGGCTCGCGTCCGGCAGCGTGTACTGCTGCTACCACTACAACCGTCAATAGCGCAGCCTGCAATGTCGACATAAATACGCGTCGGGTCAAAACGGAAGCTGCGGTGCAAAGTGGCGACACCATGATGCTTGCCGGTTTGATCGACGACAGCACGACCGATACAAGCGACGGCGTACCGTTCCTGAGCAGGCTTCCGGTCGTCGGTGGGTTGTTCGGGACCAAGGGCAAGAACAACACACGCCGCGAAGTCATCGTCCTGATCACCCCATCGATCGTGCGCAACCCACAGGAAGCGCGCAATCTCACCGACGAATACGGTCAGAAGTTCAAGGCCATGGAGCCGCTGAAACCCAGCCAGAAGCCGCAATGAGTGCAGCGCTGCCCGTCGTGCTGGTGCCGGTCGGCACCGACGACGAGGCGTTGGATGCGTGCCTGGGTGCACTGGATGCGGCCACGCCCGCCGGTACGCGGGTGTGGTTGGCGGACGATGCGCAGGCCGGCCCGCGTGGTCGCGCGGTGATCGAACATTGGTTGGCGCGCACGCCGTTGCAGGCGCATCACACCCGCCGCCAGCGCATGCTCGGCGAGGTGGCGCATCTGGATGAAATGCTCAGCGGCTGCGGCGATGCCGATGTGGTGGTGCTGGGTGCGGATGCCTGCCCGCTGCCGGGTTGGTTGAATCAGCTCAATGCCTGCTTCGCGCGCGATGCGGCGATCGCCACCGCCACCCCGTGGAGCAATGTGGGCGAAGCCTGTGCCTGGCCACGCCTGGGCGAACTCAATCCGATGCCTGCTGCCCCGGAGCGGCTTGCTGCTGCATGTGCGGCGATGCCGCCGCTGCATCCGGAACTGCCCTCGGCGATCGGCCACGCGGTCCTGCTGCGTGGCAGCGCGCGGCGCAAGGCCGGCGGTCTGGATGGCAGCAGTTACGGCTCGTGGTATGCCGCGCTGGTGGATTTGAGCTTGCGCATGGGCGGGCTGGGGTGGCGCAATGTGCTGTGCGACACCGCCTTTGTCGCCTCACCGCACGAAGGCCGCCCGGCCGATGGCGACATGGATGCATTGGCCACCCGCTGGCCGGCCTGGCACGCGCGCCTGGCCAATTTCCTGATGCACGACCCGCTGCGCGCGCAGCGCGATCAACTCACGCAGTTGCTGGCCGACTTGCCGCCGCCGGATCCACAACGCAGGCTATTTGACGCGTAGAGCAGCTGCCAAATCGGCATTGATGCCGCCAACGGTTCCGCAATCGGCGAGGACACCGCACCAGACGGGTTGCTGGTTGCGTTGTTGAAAGCCTCGCACACCGACCATCGCGACTGGTCCTTGCCCGCCCACCGTGGCGGGACCTTACGCGGCATGGATGCCGCGTAAGAGCTTACAGGGACGTACTTGCGGCGTGTCCCGCGAGGGTGGGCGGGCAAGGGCCCTGCAGCCAGGCCGCAGATCAGCCGCTCTGCAGTAAACTGGCATGACGTAGTTTTGTTAGCCGCTCTTAAGAACCAAAGCGCGTCGGCGCCTCGGTGCGCACCACCACGTCCAGTGCGTCGTGACGCCAGGATTCGATATCCAGTTCCACCGCGCGGCCGTCTTCGGCAAAGCTGACCCGCTGCAGCCGGAAACACGGCGTGCCGGTGGTGGATTGCAACAACATGGCTTGCGTGGCGTCCAGGCCGGCCGGATGCATCGAGACGTGTGCGCGGCTTAAAAATAGCCCCAATTTCTGGTTGAACACGCTGGACAGCGAACCGGCCAGATCGTGTTCGAGCAGGCCGGGCGCCCAGGCAGCCAACACCACATTGGTCTCCAGCAAGACCGCGCGGCGGTCGATCCAGCGCCGGCGTTGCAGCACGAAGACTTCTTCGTACGGCGTCTCCAGCCGTAGCGCTGCGGCGTAGGCAGCACCGGCTGCTTGCCGGATGGCACTCAACAGCTCGGTGCGCGGTTTGCGCCCTTGTGCCGCCACGTACTGCATGAAGCCGGCGATGCTGGTGGGGTCGTAGCGCACGCGCGGAGCGCTGACGAACCAGCCGCGACGGTTTTCGCGGTAGATACGGCCCTCGGCTTCCAGTTGCTGCAAGGCCTCACGCAAGGTGATGCGGGTACAGGCGAAGCGTTCGGCAAGCGCGCGCTCTACGGGCAGGCGCTGGTCCGGGCCCCACTCGCCGTCGGCGATCTGCGCGGAAATGATTTCGGTGATGGCGTGTTGGCGCGACACGCTCATGCGGCGATCAACCGATGAAGGACGCAGTGCATGTGCAAGGTAGTGTGATGGAAGAGATGCATGTTGCGATGGTAAAGAAGAACGCGCCCACAAACCGCACATGGCTCAGGCAATGCCTGCCGGGTTCTGTTTCTGTTGGGTGTTCCAGCTACGCCATCCATACACCGCCAGCAGCACGAAACCGGCGTAGAGCAGGGCAGTGGGGTACAGCGCTTTGCTGAGGAAGACGCCCACATAAATGCAATCGAGCACGATCCACAGCACCCAGTTGGCGATGCGTTTGCGCGCAGCCCACACGCTGGCCACCAGGCTGAAGCTGGCCAGCGCCGCGTCCAGCCATGGCAGTGCGGCATCGGTGCGGTGATGCATGTAGGCACCGAGCGCAGCGGCAAACAGGGCGCCGATGGCTAGCGACACCCACAGCTCTGCGTGCGGCATCGGCAATGGGCGAATCCTTGTGTCTGCGCTGGTTCCGGGCTGCCAGTGCCACCAGCCGTACAGTTGAGTGAGCACGTAGACGCCTTGCAGCAGCATGTCCGAGTACAGCTTCCACTGATAGAACAGCCAGGCGTACAGCGCCACCGCCACGATGCCGACCGGCCAGCACCAGCGAATGCGCCGCGCGGTCAGCCAGACGCCGAGCAGGTTGATCACGACGGCGATGGATTCGAGCAGTGACATGCAAAGCCTGATGGAAAGTGGATCAGTGGGGGCAAGGGAGGAAGATGCGAATGCGACAGTGCGTGCAGCCGGTGGAGGTCGTTCACTGCGCGAATCGCAGCTGCAGTGCACACCAGGGTCAGATCACAGCTGCCCGCATGTCGCCAGAGAAAGACCCAAACCAACAACGCCGATGCTGTTCTCTTCCCGCGCCTGCGGAGCAAGCCGCCCGCAGGGCGGATGGGGGAGCACTTTTTTAAAAATCCACTTGCACCGTCAATCGCGCAGTGCGCGGCGCGCCGGGAAACAGATAGGCATCGCCCTGGTATTCGCCGCTATCGCGCCAGTAGCGCTTGTCGAACACGTTGTCCACGTTCAAGCGCCAGGTGGTGGCCAATCCGCCCAATGCGGTGGCGTAACGCGCGCCCAGATTGGCCACGGTATAGGCCGGCACGCTGGCAGTGCCGAGGCGATCGGCGAACTTGCGCCCGCTGTATTGCACACCGGCCAGTAGCGCCAAACCATCGACACCGGGCACGCTGTAATCGGCTTGCACGCTGGCGCGCAGCTTGGGCACATTGATGGCCTGATGGCCTTCGTACTCGGCAATGTCGGTGTCTTCGGCGCGTGCACGGATCGCCGCGACGCTGGCGAAGATACGCAGGTGTTCGGTGGCCGCGCCATCGGCCGACAGTTCCAGGCCGCGGTTGTGCAGGCGGCCTTGTTGCACGTAGAGCAGGCCACCATCGGCCTGCGGCTGGGTGAACTGGTAGGCCTGGCGAATGTCGAACAGTGCCGCGCCCAGCCGCAGGCCATCGAGCTCGAACTTCGCGCCGGTTTCCAGCTGATACGCGTTGGTGGGCGGCAGGATTTCATCGGCGTTGTCGGCAAACCACGGTGCGGTGCCGCCGGCCGCCAGGCTCTTGGCGTAGCTGGCATACAGCGCCACCTGCTGCTGCGGTTTGAACAGCAGCGCCGCCTGCGGCAGCAACGCGTCCTTGCGCGTGCGTCGTTCCAGCACGCCATCGCGATCGAAGGCGCGCTCGTCCAGGCGCACATAACGCGCGCCCAGCGACAGCTCCCATTGCGAACCGAAGCCAATCCGGTCTGCCACGACCATGGCACGTTGACGGCTATCCAGGCGGCGTTGCTTGGGGTCCAGGGCGACGTCGGTTTGCGCAAACACCTCCGGGTCGCGATCGATGCTGCCGCTGCCGACGAACTCGTTGACCGAGCCGAAACGGTCGATGGTGCGGCGTAGCCAATCGCCGCCGATGCTCAGGCGGTGATCCAGCGCGCCGGTGACCAGGTGGCCTTCCACGGTGGCGCGTAGTTGATCGTGCACGCGGGTGTCGTCGGGGCTGCGGTAGTCGTAGACGTCGTACTCGCCCTGCGCGCTGAAAAAGTTCGGCGTGGCGATCTCGGCGCAGCTCGCCGCGCCATAACATCCCCAGGCAAAGGACGAGAAATCATTGATCACCGAGCGGCTGCGCGATGCTTCAACGGTCGCGCGCCAGTTGTCGTTGAATTGGTAGGCGTAACGCAGCTGCGCATTGAGCGAATCCATCTCCACCGGCCGCGCCCACGGCTGGTAGCCGAGCAGGCGATGCACATCGATGTCGCGCGGCACCTGCGTGCCTCCCAGCAGCTGATAGCCCGGTACCGAGCGTTGCTGCCGATGCTGGTACTCCACGTCCAGTTGCAGCAGCGATTGCGGGCTGATCTTCCAGTCGCCGGCCAGCGACAGAAAATTGCGATAGCCATCGGCGTGGTCGACATAGCTGTCGATGTCTTCGCGCGCGGCATTGACGCGCAGGCCCAGCGTGCGCTCGGCGCCGAACCAGCCGCCCAGATCGGCCGCGACATAGCGCGAGCCCTGCTCGTCGGTGCCCAGGGTCACGCTGCGTACATGCTCGGGCCGCTTGGTGCGGTAGTCGATCAAGCCGGCCGGTTCGTTGACACCGGATTGTAGCCCGGCCAGGCCTTTGAGCAGTTGCACTTGCTGCTTGTTTTCCAGCGCAATGGATTGTTCGCCCACCGCGCTCATGCCATTGATGCGATAGCTGTTGGCGGCATTGAGCGAATAGCCGCGCACCACGAAGTTTTCGTAATAGCCGATCGGTGCATACGCATCGCCTGCAGAGGCATCGGCGCGCAGCACCTCGCTGAGCACGCGGGCCTGACGATCGAGCAATTGCTGGCGATCGAACACTGCGATCGAGGCCGGCGCATCCAGCAGGCGGGTGGCGCCGAATCCGGTCAACGCCGTGTTTGCATCGGCACGCTCGCCGCGCACGTTGACCGCATCCAGCTCGACCGCTGCGTCGTCGGGTTGCTGCTGCGCCAACGCGGGTGCGGCGATACACAGCGCCAGTGCAAGCGCCAGCGGGCAGCGAAAAAGCAAGGGGGTGGGAGACACAGGCATGCGCAAGACTCGAAAAGAAGAAAGAAAAACGCTCATGGCAACTGGCGCGCACGTGCGTGCAGATGTTCAATCAGGCGCTGACCATCGGCGCTGGCAAACCAGTCCGCGTGACCGAGCAGATAACGGTGATAGGCGATGTCGGCGTTGCCGGCCGAGCGGGTTATGCCGGCGAAGTAGTCGATCTCGCTCAACGCAAAATCGGCATGCACGATCGGCAGCAAGGCGGCGAGCAGACGCAGTTGTGCAGCGCTCAATGGGCAGTGCTGCGCGTACCCGTCCAGCAGTGCAGCGAGTTGATCCAGCTGCGGCTGCGCGCGTTGCCCGTTATCCAGATTCAGCCACGGAATCAGATTGCGTTCGATCGCGGTGGCCAGATCGAACAACGCGAAACTGCGGTCGCACAGGCCGAAGTCGAACACCGCGCTGACGTCGGTATGACCATCGTGTGTCTGCCACAACAGATTGGAGGCATGCCAGTCGCCATGCGTCCACAGCGGCGGCATTGCGCCGGGCGCCGACAACAATGGCCACGCTTGCGCGTGCCAGGGCAGCAGATGTGCGGCCAGATCGCTGCGCCACGGCCGCTGTTGAAAATCGGCGGCCAGACCAGGACGCGACAACAGTGCCTGTTCCAGCGCCTGGATCGGCTCGGCCTGGCCGAATACGCGGAAGTTGGCGACCAGCACATTGATGTCGCGCGCCGGCGCATCGAATCCCTGTGCTGCCAGATGCAGGCGTGCCAAGGCAGTGCCTGCCGCGGACGCGTGCTGGTCGCTGTGGAACGCGGTCCACGACAACGCATCGCGGTACAGATCGTCCCCGGCGCCGACGCGTTGCACTTCGTAGACCCAATCGCCTTGCGTCAATGCGGTGCGGCCTTGCGCATCGTGCATCACCTCGACCACCGGCGCGCCGGCCCAGCGCAGATGCGCCATGAAACCGTGTTCCTCGCGCAGCGTAGCGACGGTGCGCACGCTGCGGTGATGACGCTTGACGATCAGCGTGCCGGTTGCGGTGTCCACGCACGCAGCGGCGGAAAAGGGGCGTGCGCTGTGCCAGCGGATCACCTCGCCACTGGCATGGCCGGACAAGCGCTGCAATACGCGATGGATCTCGTCGGCGGTCAGCATTGGCCAGTCCGGCAGCGCCAATTCCAGGCTCATGCCATGCACCTGATGCTGCGTGCTCACGAGCGCACGCTCGGGAGGGAGGCGCCGGCTGGGACTGTCAGTGGTATAGACCAAACAAACGAAGCCGAGGAGTCAGATCCGGCGTGCACGCCAGCAAAGACACAGACGGCGCTGCCAGGCCGTCGTTGCATCGCGCGCGCCATCAGGCGGTCGCGACGCATGGAGTGAAAAGGCAGCGAAACACCGAAAGGTCGCTGGCCGTCATCTCATGGATCAGGTGTAGGTG
Source organism: Xanthomonas sp. Leaf131 (assembly GCF_001423495.1). Classification (GTDB taxonomy): domain Bacteria; phylum Pseudomonadota; class Gammaproteobacteria; order Xanthomonadales; family Xanthomonadaceae; genus Xanthomonas. The sequence continues at coordinate 54,843 of NZ_LMOG01000006.1, forward strand.
GGGGGGCGCTGCAGGCGGCGCCACCGAAAACCGCCTGGCGGCTTTCGGGCGCGCAGTATGCCTGCTCAAGCAGGCGTCCGTCATGCCGGCCGTGCAGCGGCGGCGATGGCGCTGCGCTGCCTCGGCACGGGATAATTGCCGGATGACCCCTGTCCAGATCGCCGCCGTTGTCGTTACCTATCAAAGCAGCAGCACCATCGATGCGTGCCTGTCGCGGCTGCGCGCGGCCGAGGGCATCAGCGAGATCCGGGTGGTCGACAACGCGTCCAGCGACGACACCCTGGAGGTCGTGCAGCGGCATGCCTTGGCCGATGCGCGGGTGCATTTCATCGCCAACCCGGACAACCCCGGTTTTGCCACCGCCTGCAATCAAGGCGCGCGCGACTCGCGAGCTCCCTGGCTGGTCTTCATCAACCCGGACCTGATGGTCGAACCCGACACCCTGGTGCAGCTGCGCGCACGCGCCGCCGGGCACGCGGCGGTGCTGCTGGGGGTGGAGCAGGTGGACGAACAGGGCAGGCCGGATGCCGCAGTGCGCCGCCGCGACCCGGATTTTGCCGCGATGCTGCGTGCCCCACGTGCCGCCGCGCAGCTGGCGGTGCCGGCCGACCCGGCGGCGGCGCTGCAGCCGGTGGACGCCATCTCCGGCGCCTTGATGCTGATGCAACGCAGCCTGTTCGACCGGCTCGACGGCTGGGACGGCGACTACCGCCTGCACGCCGAGGATCTGGACCTGTGCCGGCGCGCGCGCCAGGCCGGCGCGCTGGTCGCGGTGGCCAACGATCTGCAGGTGGTGCACGTGCGCGGCGTCTCCAGCCGCGCGCGGCCGTTCTTTGTGGAATGGCATAAGCACCGCGGCCTGTGGCGCTATTTTCGCAAGTTCGAGGCCGGTCAGCGCGGGCGCGTCACCCGGCTTGGCGTATGGCTGGCCATCTGGACCCACGCTGCCGCCCAGGTGCCGCGTTTGTTACAAAAGAGATGAGTTCGCTAGTGTTAATTTTGTGATAAATCAGTGATGGGTGGCAGGCCGAAACTGTGATACGTTTCGCCTCGAAGTGTGATCAACCCCTAGCTTCCTGTCCCTTCCGGGTCCCCCATCAGGAATCGTACAAATGTCTTTACAGAACGACCCGCGCTCGCGGGTACGTCAGTCGTGCCTCGCCCTGCCGCACTCCAGCTCGGCTGCTCCATCGCGGCATCGCACTCCGAATCTCCGCCGTTCGCCGCTGACATCGGTCTCGGCGCTTGCGCTGAGCTGCGCCTTGGCTGCCTTGCCGGGCATGGCATTGGCTGGCGCCTGGACCCAGCCGCAGGGCGACACGCTGGTGATCGTCAAGGCGCAGCATAGCGATGGCCGTGGCTGGTTCGACGACAGCCATCACCGCACCACATTCGGTGACGGCCAACAATTCGACGGAAACGGGCGTAGTCGCCAGGACCAGCTGAATGTCTATGTCGAGCATGGTCTGACCGACAAGCTCAGCTTCATCGGCAATTTCTATTTCACCGATGTCGGTTTCAGCAATTACGGCGGAGATGGGCGCACGCGCACCAGCACGACCGGTTTTGCCGATCAGGAAATCGGCCTGCGCTACGCGCTGCCGAGCGCGCCGGACGACGTTTGGCGCAGTTCGGTGCAGGCGCTGGTGAGCATTCCGGCGTATGGCCGTAGTAAGACCTTTCATCCAAATAATCCCGATGCAAACTCCGATCCCGCGCTCGGCCTTGGCGATTACGGCCTGGAGCTGCGTTACAGCCGTGGCCGTGGTTACACGCTGGGCGGCCGCAACGGGTATGTCGATCTGGGCGGCGCGGTGCGCTTGCGCGGCAGTGCCGCCTCCGACGAAGTACGGGTGGATGCGTCCACCGGTCTGAGCCTGACCCCGAGCTGGCTGTTGCTCGGCGAGCTCAATGTGATCCAGGGCCTGGGCAACGGGCGTAACAACTTTGATGTCCCCGGCTCTTCTGGCGGCGTTGGCTTCGTCGCCACTGGCACCAACTACGACCTCACCAAGCTGCAGCTGTCCACGCTGTACACCGCGCCGGGCGGCAGTCAATGGCAGGTGGGGTATCAGCAGCCGGTGATGGGCCGCAATACCGCTGCTGCGGGCGGGCCATTCGTGGCTGCCTGGTGGCGGTTCTAAGGACACCATGACAATGACAGTCACCTGCGAAATGGACGCGCTGGGACGGGCACCGGACATCGGCCGCGAACGTGGTCTGTTGGGTCGCGCGCTGGTCACGGCAGGCGTCATCACCGACGAACAACTGCGCTCGGCGCTGGCCTTGCAGCAGCGCTGGAATTCGCGCCTGGGCGATGTGATCCTGGCGCAGCGCGGCGTACCGGCGCAGCGGTTCTACGCCATCGTCGCCGCGCATTTCGGGCTGCAATTCATCGACCTGGTACAGCAGCCGCCGGATCCGAGCCTGCTCACCCCCGGCGACCTGGATAGCTATGCGCAACGCCTGGTGTTGCCGTGGAAGCGCGAAGACGGCGTGCTGGTACTGGCCGTGGCCGACCCCGACCCGGCGCTGTTCGCCTGGGCGCGTGCGCATTACGACGAAGAGGTGCGTTTTGTCGGCACCGCCAAGTTCGACATCATCTGGAGCCTGCAGCGCTACGCCGACGAGCAACTCACCGACAACGCACTGAACCTGCTCGCATCGCATGCGCCCACGTACTCGGCGCGCCAGGTGGTGACGCGTGGGCAGAAATACACGCTGTGGGCGATCGCTGCGGTGCTGGTGATTGCGATGGTGCTGTTTCCGGTGCCGGCGTTGATCACGGTCAATGTGCTGGTGGCGCTCGGCTTTCTGGCGACCTTCGGATTGAAGTTGCTGCTGGTGTGGTTCGGCTCGCGCCACCGCATCGACATCAAGGTCACCGAGGACGAAGTGGCCGCGCTACGCGACGACGACCTGCCGGTCTATACCGTGCTGGTGCCGATGTACAAGGAGCCGGAAGTCCTGCCGATTCTGGCCAACGCGCTGCGCAAGCTGGATTACCCGATCAGCAAGCTCGACGTGAAGCTGGTGCTGGAAGCGGACGATTTCGACACCATCGATGCGGCCAAGAAACTCGGCCTGGAAGCGTTCTTCGAAATCATCCGGGTGCCGCCGTCGCAGCCCAAGACCAAGCCCAAGGCCTGCAACTACGCGCTGCATTTTGCGCGCGGCGAACTGCTCACCATCTATGACGCCGAAGACAAGCCCGAGCCGGATCAGCTCAAGCGCGTGGTGGCGGCATTCCGCAAGGCCGAAAAGGATGTGGTGTGCATCCAGGCGCGGCTGAACTACTACAACGCAGACGAAAACTGGCTGACGCGGATGTTCACGCTGGAGTACACGCTCTGGTTCGACTTCTACCTGCCGGCGCTGGAATACCTGCGCATTCCGATTCCGTTGGGCGGCACTTCCAATCACTTCCGCCTGGACGTGTTGCGCCAGGTGCGCGCATGGGACCCGTACAACGTCACCGAAGACGCCGATCTGGGCGTGCGGCTGATCCAGAACGGTTACCGCGTCAACGTGGTCAACTCCACCACGTTCGAAGAAGCCAACGTCAGCATTCCCAACTGGATCCGGCAGCGGTCGCGCTGGCTCAAGGGCTATATGCAGACCTGGCTGGTGCATATGCGCGACCCGGTGCATCTGTATCGCAGCACCGGGTTCAAGGGCTTCTGGGGCTTTCAGTTCTTCATCGGCGGCGGCTTCTTTACCGCGCTGGGCGTGCCGGTGTTGTGGGCCTTGTATGTGGTCTGGGCAGTCACCGGGACGACCGCGTTCGAGCGCTTTTTCCCGCCGTGGCTGGCCGCTGTTTCGCTGGTCAATCTGTTGTTGGCCAATGCGTTTTTCATCTACATCACGCTGGTGGCTGCGTTCAAACGCGATTACTTCAAGCTGGCGCCTTACGCGCTGACGGTGCCGTTCTATTGGGCATTGCAGTCGATCGCCGCCTACAAGGGTCTCTGGCAGCTGATCCACAATCCGTTCTATTGGGAGAAGACTACGCATGGCCTCAGCAAGCATTCGGAAAACGAGCGTCGCGCCGCACTCGAAGAGTGAGTCGGTCACGCCGCGTCGCGACAGCGGGCTGCCAGCGTTTCTGGTGGCCGTGGTGGCGTTGTCGCTGCTGAGCCAGCCGCTGTTGGTGCAGTCGGTGGGGACTGCCGCACCGGCGATGGCGCCGGGGGCAGGCCTGCCGGCGACCGGGCTGTTGTCGTGGGCGATCGATCTTGGGCTGCACAGCTGGAACCTGCCGTTCCAGGTGTGGCCGTTCATGGCGGTGGCTGCGAACGCGCTGTTCCTGTCGCTGCTGTGGCGCGATCTGGCCGGCGTGTTCGGACGCGGCTGGGCCAGCGGTTTGACCCTGCTGGTGGGCTGCAACCCGCTGTTCCTGCTGCCGATCGCCGCAGGCGGCAGCCAGGCGGTGGGCCTGCTCGCGTTCTATGGTTTGTGCCGCACCTTGCGTCGCTTGCAGACGCCGGTGGAAGCCTTCACGTATCTGCGTCTCGCCGGTTGGCTGTGCATCCTGCTGTGCCTGGATCTGCAGACGCTTGCGCTGTCGACGATGGTGGCGCCATGGCTGCTGCTGGTGATGCCGCCGCAGATGCTGCGCAAGGCGCCGGGCTCGTTCTATCTGGTGTGCTATCTGCCGTTCGCGTTTCTGGTCGGCATGTGGGCCTACATCAACTTCACCGTGTTCAATGCGCCGTGGCCGACGCTGTCCAGCATCGCGCAGGGCGCGCATCCGCTGCCGTTGCCGTTGGCCGACCACGCCGAAGGCTGGTTGCCAGCGGTGCGCTGGGGCGTGGCGGCGGCGGTCTGCTTCCCGATTCTGGCATTGCTGGCGCGCAGCCGCAGTGGCGCGTTCACGCGCGGCGTGGTGGCCAGTGCCGGCACCGTGCTCTGTGCGGCGGCGTTGTCGTTCGCCTTCGGCTGGGCAGGCTTCGATGCCTTGTTGCTGCTGTGGGTGCCGGCGGCGTTGCTGCTGCGCGCGCTGCGTGCCGATCAGCGTAGCCAGGCGGCTGGTTTGCTGTTGCTTGGCCTGGTCGGTGCGGCGTGGGTGCAGCCGCAGGGCTGGGGCAGCTGGCTGCGTGCAGCGCCTGCCGATGCGCAATCGGCGTTGCAAGGCGAGGCGCTGGTGATGGCGGCGCCGGTATCGGTGCCGCTCACCAGTCACCTCAGCGCGGCGCCGACTACTGCAACGACACAGCCGGCGGTGGCGAACACCGCTGCAGTCGACACCGCCGCAGCAGCTGCTGCCGCCGACAGCGCGGCACCGACCGGCCCTGCGACGGCCACGGTGACGCACCCGGCCAAGAACGCTGCAAGGCTTGCGGCAACCGAGTGTGCGCAACACACCACAGCGGTGACGAGCGAGGCGTCGGCCGCATGTTCAAGCGCGTTTTAAGCACTGCCTTGCTGGCCGGCGCGTGCATGCTCGCGAACGGCTGCAATGCGGATGCGTCCACTTGGATGGGCGCCAACGTCAAGGTCTCGGCCAATGCGCCGTGGGAAAGCGAGGCTGCGGCACAGTCGCTGGACGCACTGGCCAAGACCGGTGCCAGCAAGGCGCTGCTGGTGGCCTTCGTGTGGCAGGCCACTGCGCAGTCGAACGACCCGGTGCTGGGCAGTGACAGCAGTGTCGAGGCCATGCGCGCCGCACTCCGCCAGAGCCACCACGCCGGCCTGCAGGCCACGCTCAAGGTGCATCTGTGGATCCCCGGCCATTGGGCGGGCGACACCGCACCCACCGATCAGGCAGCCTGGTTTGCTGCCTATCAGAACGCGCTGCTGCCGCTGGCCAAACTGGCGCAGGACGAACACGCCGAAGCGCTGGTGATCGGCACCGAACTGCGCAAGCTGCAGGACGCGCCGCAATGGCCTGGCCTGGTAGCGGAAGTGCGCAAGGTTTATCGCGGCAAACTGCTGTACGTGGCCGACGGCATGGAGCATGCCGAGAGCTTCCGGTACTGGTCGTTGTTCGATGCGGTGGGCACCAGCCTGTATCCGCGTCTGTCCGAAGCCGCCGCCACGCGCACGACCGAGATGAACGCCGCCGCGCAGCGCCTGCAGGAGTTGGGCCAGCGCGTAGGCAAGCCGGTGTGGGTGGCCGAGTTGGGCTTGCGCTCGGCACGCGGCAGCCTGGCCGCGCCGTGGGAAAGCCCGGAGCAACGCACCGCCGCAGTCGATACGCGCCTGCAATTGCAGGTGCTGCAGCAGTGGCGAAAAGTGCTGCAGGCGCACGGCGTGGAAGGCATCGCGCTGTGGTGCTGGTACACCGACCCCAAGGCCGGTGGTCCGGGCGATAGCGACTTCACCGTGCAGGGCAAACCTGCGCAACAGGTGTTGGCGCGCTGAGCTTGCGCAGCAGCGCAGCGCCCGCCGGCGCGTCGGATTGGCTTGCACGCAGCGCGATCGCTGCTGCGGGCATAATCCGGCGGCATGATCATCCACTCGCTGCTCGACACCGACCTCTATAAATTCACCATGATGCAGGCGGTGCTGCATCAGCACCCCGCCGCGCAGGTCGACTACCGTTTCAAGTGCCGTACGCCGGGTGTGGATCTGGCCCAGTTCATCGAGGAGATCTCGCGCGAGATCGATGCGCTGTGCCGGTTGCGGCTGCGCGAGGACGAGGTGGCCTATCTGCGCGGTCTGCGCTTCATCAAGCCGGATTTTGCCGACTTCCTGGCGCTGTTTCATCTGGATCGCAAGTATCTGCAGCTGTCGGCATCGACCACCCATCCGGGCGAGATCGAGCTGACCATCCGCGGTCCGTGGCTGCACACGATCCTGTTCGAAGTGCCGCTGCTGGCGATCGTCAACGAGGTGTGGTTCCGCAATACCTCCGAGCCGGATTTCGAGCAGGGCCGCAGCCGCCTGCGCGAGAAGGTGCGCAGCCTGCGCAGCATGCCGGCCGGCTGCAGCATCGCCGACTACGGTACCCGTCGTCGCTATTCGCGGCAGTGGCATGCCGAGTTGCTGCCGCTGCTGCGCGATGGCCTGGGCGAGCAGTTCGTGGGCACCAGCAATGTGTATTTCGCCAAGCAGTACGGGCTGACCCCGCTAGGCACGATGGCGCATGAGTATCTGCAGGCGTTCCAGGCGCTGGGACCGCGTCTGCGCGATTCGCAGGTGGCCGCGCTGGAATCGTGGGCGCGCGAGTACCGCGGCGATCTGGGTATCGCCTTGTCCGATGTGGTTGGGCTGGAGGCGTTCCTGCGCGACTTCGACTTGTATTTCTGCAAGCTGTTCGACGGCATGCGCCACGATTCGGGCGACCCGTTCGACTGGGGCGAGCGGGTCATCGCGCACTTCGAAGCGCACCGCATCGATCCCCGGACCAAGGTGCTGGTGTTCAGCGATGGCCTCAACATCGACAAGGTGATGCGGCTGTACGCGCACTTCCATGCCCGCTGCCGGCTGGCGTTCGGCGTGGGCACCAGCCTGACCAACGATCTGGGGCCGACGCCGCTGCAGATCGTGATCAAGATGGTCCGCTGCAATGGCCAGCCGGTGGCAAAGCTCAGCGATTCGCCGGGCAAGAGCATGTGCGATGACCCCGGCTACCTGCGCTACCTGCGCGATGTCTTCGGCTTGCCGCCGATGCCCGAGACGGGTGACCTGGCGCGGCACTAACTGACGCGTGGCGGCAGTGTGGGGTGGGAATGCGGAGCCGCTGTCAGGGGATGGCCGGAAAAATGCGATGCATCGCTCAATTGCGGATTGGCAGCCGTTAACATTGGCATCACGCTTGCGTCACGTTAAGTGCACGCGGTGTTGATGTTTGGCCTTTCTCTCTTGCGGCGTCTGTTGAATGACTGCACTCGATCCATTGTCGCTTTACCGCACGCGCAGCTGCTCCCGGCAGTGGCTGGGCTTTGTGCGGGCGATGGCCGACGAATTCGGCGCCGAGTTGCCGGAGGACGATCTGGCGACCTTGATGGCGCGGATCGGCCGGCGCTTCGCGCGCGAGCACCGGCTTGCGCCGTGCGCAACCTTGGACGAGATGCAGCAGGCCGCCAATGCAGTGTGGGAGCGCTGCGATTGGGGCCATTGCGCGATGGGGGAACACGCCGACCACGTGCGGATTCAGCACGCCGGCGCGCCATTGGGCGTGGCGCTGGAGGGGGCCGCGTGGAGCGACGGATTTTTGCAGGGCGTGTACGAAGGGTGGTTCCAGCAACTGGGGATGCTGGCAGGCCTGGCGGTGCAGACCGCAGCAGGCGACACGGTCGATCTGCGCAACTTCGTGTTGGCGCGGACGGCATAGACAGGTTGGTTCGGGCAAGGGGAGTGTGATGGCACCGAAGAACAACAAGGCAACACCCGGACACGACGATGTGTCCGGCCTGTTCGCGCGTCTGGGGACGCAGGCGAGCGAGGGATACCAGGATTTCGCCCACACCCAGCTGCCGCCGCGCAAGCCGGGTGTAGCACAGGCGAGCGTGATGCAGACGAGCGCGCCGATGCCGGTCGAGACGGTTGCGTTGGAAGCTGCGCAGCCGCCAGTTCCAATCCAGGCGCAAACGCCAACGCCAACGCCAACGCAGAGCGCGTCGCCTGCGCCGCAGGTGCCGCTTGCGGTCCACGTGCAGCCGCCCGCGCCGGTCGAAGACGCAGCAAGCCAGTCATCGCCCGATGCGCTCGCGCCGCTGCGCAAGTTGCGGCAGCTCGACGAGTCCGCGCCGCGCGGCGTGCAGCCAGTAGATCGGCCGGCGCAGACGCCGTTGGAGCGCCTGTTCCAGCGGTTGCTGCAAGCCGACGCGCCCAGCTCGGCGCAAAGCCCGCTCAAGCGTCTGCGCTCGCGTTGACCCGCACCACCGTGTGATGTCCGGCAAGCGCTCGCACGCTTGTCGCTTTCGCTTTGCCGTACGCCACCACGTCTGAAGGATCTTGTTGATGACCGCTGCCAGCCTCCGTTCTGCATCACCGTTGCCCACGTTTGCGACCTGGGCGCTGTGGTTGCTGGGCGGCTTGCTGCTGGTATTCGTGGTGGCCGTGCCGATGGATGTGACCCAGCAGCTGGTGTTCTCCGGCGTGCTGTTCGCCGTTGCGCTGGCGGTGCGCAAGCGTGGCGGGCGGGTGGTGATCCTGACGATGATGGGCATGTCGCTGGCGGTGTCGTGCCGCTACATCTGGTGGCGCACCACCCAGACCATGGGCGTGGGCAACGCGGTGGATTTCATCCTCGGCCTGGGCTTGTTGATGGCCGAGCTGTATGCGTTCGTGATCCTGGTATTGGGCTATTTTCAGGTGCTGTGGCCGCTCAATCGCAAACCGGTGCCGTTGCCCGCCGACCAGTCGCTGTGGCCGAGCGTGGATGTGTTCATTCCCACCTACAACGAGCCGCTGTCGGTGGTGCGCACCACCGTGCTGGCTGCCAGCGTGATCGATTGGCCGGCCGGCAAGATCAGCATCCATCTGCTCGACGACGGCCGCCGCGACGAATTCCGCGACTTCTGCGCCGAGGTCGGCATCAACTACGTCACCCGCACCAACAACGCGCACGCCAAGGCCGGCAACATCAATGCGGCGTTGAAGAAGTGCAGCGGCGACTACGTGGCGATCTTCGACTGCGACCACATTCCCACCCGCTCGTTCCTGCAGGTGGCGATGGGCTGGTTTCTGCACGACACCAAGCTGGCCTTGGTGCAGATGCCGCACTATTTCTTTTCGCCGGATCCGTTCGAGCGCAACCTGGATACGCACGGCAAGGTGCCCAACGAGGGCGAGCTGTTTTACGGCCTGTTGCAGGACGGCAACGACCAGTGGAATGCCACCTTCTTTTGCGGCTCGTGCGCGGTGATCAAGCGCACCGCCTTGGAGGAAGTGGGCGGGGTGGCGGTGGAAACCGTCACCGAAGATGCGCACACCGCGCTCAAGCTGCAGCGCCGCGGGTATCGCACTGCATACCTGGCAGTGCCGCAGGCCGCAGGCTTGGCGACCGAAAGCCTGTCCGGGCATGTGGCGCAGCGCATCCGTTGGGCGCGCGGCATGGCGCAGATCGCGCGTATCGACAATCCGCTGCTGGGCCGCGGGCTCAGGCTCTCGCAGCGGCTGTGCTACCTCAACGCGATGCTGCACTTTTTCTACGGCTTGCCGCGCATCATCTATCTCACCGCGCCATTGGCCTATCTGTTCTTCGGTGCGCATGTGATCCAGGCATCTGCGTTGATGATTCTGGCCTATGCGTTGCCGCATATTTTGCAGGCCAATCTGACCAACCTGCGCGTGCAAAGCCGCTTCCGCCATCTGCTGTGGAACGAGGTCTACGAGACCACGCTGGCCTGGTACATTTTTCGCCCGACGCTGGTCGCACTGCTCAATCCCAAGCTCGGCAAGTTCAACGTCACCCCCAAGGGCGGGCTGGTGGCGCGCAGTTACTTCGATGCGCAGATCGCCAAACCGTATCTGTTCCTGTTGTTGCTCAACCTGGCCGGTGTGGCTGCCGGCGTGCTGCGCCTGATCTATGTTGGCGGTAGCGGCGAGCAGCAGACGATCTGGTTCAATCTGGCCTGGACGCTCTACAACATGGTGCTGCTGGGCGCCACGATCGCCACCGCCAGCGAAACCCGTCAGGTGCGCAGCGCGCATCGCGTGCCATTGGATATTCCGGTCAATCTGTATCTGCCCGATGGCAACGTGCTGGCCAGTCGCTCGCAGAACTTTTCCACCGGCGGCATGGCAATCAAGCTCGCGCAGCCGCAGCCGATCGAGCCTGGGTTGCCGGTGCAGATCGGCCTGAGTCATCGCGGTGTGGAGCAGACCTTGCCGGCGGTGGTACGGCAGGATCGCGACGGCCAGGTCAGCGTGCAGTTCACTGCGATGTCGATGGAACAGGAGCGCTGGCTGGTGGCGTCGACCTTCGCGCGTGCCGATATCTGGCTGTCGCAATGGGGCCAGCACGACCGCGATTCATTCTGGCGCTCGATGGGCCAGGTGCTGGCCGCCAGCGCGCGCGGCTTCGGACGCCTGGGCGGGCATATCGCGCTCAGTGCGCGTCAAGGCTTCCGCCCGGCGCGCGCAGTGGATCTGGAGTCGTGAGCGTGATGCGTGCTGTTTCCCTTTTCTCTGCCAAGAAGCAACTGATGCGAATGTCTCCGGCTGTGTTGACCTGTGCGCTCACCTTTCTGGCCGGCTTGGCGCAGGCGCAACAGAGCGCGTCATCGCCATCGACAAGCACGCCGCCCGAGCCGGCCGGCGTCGCTGCGACAGCGCTGGTCGCACCGGCACCGCTGCCGGCCGGCAGCACGCGCGCATCGAGCCTGCGCGACCTGGGCATCGACTACGAAATCACCTTGCGCGGCGTGCAGGGCAGTGCCGGCGTGCCCTTCAGCGTGCGCAGCGACGAGATCGTCACCGCTGCCACGCTCAACCTCAAATACAGCTACTCGCCCTCGCTGTTGCCGGACCTGTCGCATCTGAAGGTCACCATCAACGGCGTCACCGTGGGCACCTTGCCCACCGACAAGGCCAACGCCGGCAAACTGCTCTCGGCCGATCTGCCGATCGACCCGCGCCTGGTCACCGATTACAACCAGCTCAACCTGCAGTTGATCGGCCATTACACGCGCGAGTGCGAAGACCCGGATCACAGCAGTCTGTGGGCGAATGTGGACGCGGCCACCACGCTGTCGCTGACCGCCACGCCGCTGGCGCTGGCCAATAACCTCGCGCTGCTGCCGGTGCCGTTCTTCGATGTGCGCGACACGCGCCGGCTGGAATTGCCGTTCTATTTTCCGCAGCGCCCGGACAACGCCACGCTGCAGGCGGCCGGTGTGGTCGCCTCGTGGTTCGGCACCTTGGCCGGTTACCGCGGCGCGGTGTTCCCGGCCTCGACCGAGGCCTTGCCGGCCACCGGTAACGCGGTGGTATTCGCCACGCCGGGCACGCTGCCGGCGCAGTTCGCCACCGCCGAGAGTGGCGTGGCCGATATCCGTGGCCCGACCGTGGCGGTGGTGGTCAACCCGACCGATCCCAACGGCAAGCTGCTGCTGGTGCTCGGCCGCAACAGCGAAGACCTGCAACGCGCCGCCACCGCGCTGGCGTTGCGTGCGCCATTGACCGGCGCGGTCGCACGCATCGGCGAACTCAGCGCACCGGCGCCGCGGCAGCCGTACGACGCGCCCAAGTGGGTGTCCAGCGAGCGCCCGGTGCGCTTCGGCGATCTGGTCACCCAGCCCAGCCAGCTCAACGTCACCGGCTATCACCCGGACCTGATCCGGGTCGGTCTGCAGCTGCCGCCGGACCTGTTCGTGTGGGAACGCGACGGCATTCCGGTCGCGCTGAAATACCGCTACACGGTGCCGGAGGTCGACAACAAATCCGCGCTCAACGTCAGCATCAACGAATCGTTCGTGACCACGCTGCCGTTGACCGGGCGCCCGTTCGCCGAATCCACCCCGAGGCGCTGGTGGAACAGCCTGGGCGCGCGCGGCAGCATGCCGGTGCACCAGGATCTGAAACTTCCGGTGGGCGCGTTCTCGGCCAATAGCCAGCTGCGTTTCCACTTCTTCTTCGATCGCCCGCAGGGCGAGGAATGCAAGAACACCTTCCCGGATGTATCGGGCGCCATCGATGCCGATTCCACCATCGACCTGAGCGGTTTCCATCACTACATGGCGATGCCGAATCTGGCTGCGTTCGCCAATGCCGGGTATCCGTTCACGCGCCTGGCCGATCTGTCCGACTCCACCATCGTGCTGCCCAACAATCCCGGCGATCAGGATCTGGGCAATGTGCTGACCCTGCTCGGCCGCTTCGGTGCCTCCACCGGGTATCCGGCGCTGCATGCGCAGATCATCGGTGCCGGCGCCGTGCAGCAGCATGCCGATCGCGATCTGTTGCTGCTGGGGAGTGCGCAGTCGCAACCGCTGTTCAAGCAATGGCGCGCCCATCTGCCGGTAGGCCAGGACGGGCAATCGACACGCTTTGCGCTGACCGATTGGGTGTTCGAAAAACTGCCGCGCTTCCTGTCCTTCGATGCGCGCCGCACCGACTTGCCGACCACTGCGGAAATCGCCCTGCAACCGCAGCCGGACGACGTACTATTGATGGGCTTCGAATCGCCGTTGAAGTCCGGTCGCAGCGTGGTAGCGTTCCAGACCGAAGACCCGGCCAACATGAGCCGGCTGTTCGATGCCTGGTTCGATCCGACCTTGCTCAAGGACTTCCAGGGCAGCGTGGTGTTGCTGCAGCAGAAGAAGGTCACCAGCCTGGTCGGCAACCAGACCTATTACGTGGGCCATCTGCCGATCCCGACCTGGTTGCGTTGGTACTTCTCGCACCACCCGGTGTGGCTGGCCCTCACCGTGGCGCTGCTGGCGTTGTTGCTGGCCCTGGCCGCGCGCGTGCTGCTGCGCCGACACACCGCCGAGCGGCTCAACGAAGGCCGCAGCGCATGAACCCGCAGCATCGCGCCGAAGGGATGACGCGCCGCAGCCTGCTGCGCGCCGGTGCACTGGCCGGCCTGGCCGCATTGCTGCCGGCAAGCGCCTCTGCTGCGGGCGGCCATTGCGGGCCGTGGCCATTGTGGAATGCCTTCGTCAGCAAGCACATCCAGCCCGATGGGCGGGTGGTGGATTTTCTCAATCCGGACCAGCGCTCGACCTCCGAAGGGCAGTCGTATGCGCTGTTCTTCGCCTTGGTCAACAACGACCAGGTGTTGTTCGACAAGGTGCTGGGCTGGACGCGGCATAACCTGTGCGGCGGCCGCCCGGATCTCAATCTGCCAGCGTGGTTGTGGGGGCGCGATGACAGCGGCAGTTGGCGCGTACTCGATCCCAATACCGCCAGCGATGGCGAGTTGTGGATTGCCTACGCGCTGCTGGAAGCCGGCCGGCTGTGGAGCCGGCCCGGTTACGCCAAGGCCGGTCAGCAGATCCTGCAATTGATGCGCCAACAGGAAGTGGTCACGCTGCCTGGCATGGGCGCGATGCTGCTACCCGGTCGCGCAGGATTTGTCGAAGACCAGCGCTGGACGCTTAATCCCAGCTACCTGCCGATTCAAGTGTTGCGCCGTTGTGCAAACGCCGACCCCAAGGGGCCGTGGGCGGTGATCGCCAGCAACGCCGCACGCGTACTGCGCGACAGCGCGCCGGTGGGCTTTGCGCCCGACTGGACGCTGTGGGACGGCACGCGCTTCAGTCCCGATCCCAAGCGCGGCAATGTCGGCAGCTACGACGCCATTCGCGTGTATCTGTGGGCCGGCATGCTGGATGCCGGCGAGCCGCTGCGTGCGACGTTGTTGCAAGACCTGTCCGGCCCGGCCGATCTGCTCGCCGCACAACATCCGTTTGCCGAAAAGATCGACACCACGCGCGGTGTGGGCACCGGCACGCTGCCGGCGGGATTTTCCGCCGCATTGCTGCCGTATCTGAGTGCCTTGGGTCAGCCCGCGCTGCTCAAGGCACAGGCACAACGGATTCCCGCTGCCGCACAACCTGCGGCCGCTGCATTGCCGTACTTCGAACGCACGCTGGCCCTGTTTGGACAGGGCTGGCTTGAGAACCGTTTCCGCTTTGCCGCAGACGGGCGCCTGCTGCCCGCCTGGAGAACGCCTGCATGCTCCGCAAAAACCTGACGCCGCTCTACCTCGCCGGCATGCTCGACCTGTGCCTGCTCGCTTCGCCGGTGCATGCGCAGACCGGCGCTACCCAGCAACTGGTGGGCCAGGGCAATTACTGGCACGACCAGGGCCGCGACGATCTGTCTGCCGACACCTGGAGAAAGTTGCTCGGCATCGACCCCGATCAGCCAGACGCCCTGCTTGGCCTGGCCCAGATCGATCTGGCGCAGGGGCGCCAGTCCGAAGCGCGCAAACGCCTGCAACAACTCGACGCAGCCCATCCGCAATCGCCGCAGGCACAGCGCCTGCGCGTGGCGATCGGCGCGCGTGGCAGCAGCACTGCCGGCGAAGATCCGAACCTGCGCAATGCGCGTCGTGCGGCAGCGGCCGGGCGTTATGTGGAAGCCGCGCGCAATTACGAATCCGTATTCGGCGGCAAACCGCCGCCGCCGGCATTGGCACTGGAGTACTACCAGTCGCTGGCCGGCACGCCTACCGGCTGGGAGCGTGCACGCGACGGCTTGCAGCGTCTGCAATCCAGCGACCCAGGTAACCCGTCCGTGCAACTGGCGCTGGCGCAGGTGCTCAGTTATCGCGACCCCACCCGCCGCGACGGCATCACCCAACTGCGCACCCTCGCGCAGCGTGCGGATGTCGGTGGCCCGGCGCGCAACAGCTGGCGTCAGGCACTGCTATGGCTCAACGCCAGTGCGGCCGATGCACCGCTGTATCAGGCATTTCTGGCCGGCACCCCGAACGATGCGGAAGTGACCGCCAAACTCGGCCAGCTGCGCGAACAGCGCAGCGCCGCCGCAGCTGTACCGGCCGATCCCAATGGCGTGCTGTTGGGCGAAGGCTTCCGCGCACTGAGCGCCAACAATCTGGGTGCTGCCGAACAACGCTTTACGCAAGTGCTGCGTGCACGTGCACGCGATCCGGAAGCGCTCGGTGGCCTGGGCTCGGTACGCCTGCGCCAACAGCGTTTTGCCGAAGCGCAGGAACTGCTGCGCCCGGCGGCTGCCGGCAACGGCAAATGGAAAAGCGCGCTCGATAGCGCGCGCTACTGGCAGCAACTGCAGCAGGCCGAGGCTGCACGCACGCGTGGCGATCTGGCCCAGGCACGCCAGCTGGTGGAGCAGTCGCTGCAGCTGTTGCCCAACGAGCCGGCCGGGCATGTGGCGCTAGGCGGCTTGCAGGCCGCCAGCGACCCGGTGGCCGCCGAAGCCAGCTACCGCAAGGCGCTGTCGCGCGATGCCGACAATGCCGGCGCGCTGCAGGGCCTGGTGGGGTTGTACAGCCGCCAGGGCCGCATGCAGGAAGCCAGCGACTTGTTCAATCGCTTGCCGCCTGCAGAACGCGCCAAATCCGGCGGCGAAGCCTTGTTGCGTTCCAACGTACAGCGCGCCCGCGCCCGTCAGTCGCTGGAAGCCGGCGATACGGTCAGCGCGCAGACCGAGCTGGAAGCAGCGATGGTCGAACGTCCGGGCGATGCCTGGATCCGTCTGGATCTTGCGCGTCTGTATCAACACGCCGGCCGCCCCGATCAGGCCCGCAGCGTGATGGATGGCCTGCTCGCCGTACATGGCGATCAACCCGAAGCGCTGCACGCCAATGCGTTGTTGGCGCAGGAAAGTGGCGATTGGCAGGGTGCCTACGACAGCCTCGATCGCATTCCCGTCGCATCGCGCACGCCGGAGATGCGCCAACTGCGCACCACTGCGTGGATCGAATTGCAGGCGCGGCAGGCGCGGCTGCTGGTGGAGCAGGGCAGGGTGGGCGAGGCGCAGCAATTGCTGGCCCGCACCGAAACCGCGCTCGCCAACCAGCTCGACGACCCGCAGCTGCTGGCCGCATTGGCCGGCGCGCATGCCGACGCCGGCAATGCCGCGCGCGCGCTGACCCTGGCCCAGCGCCTGGTCACCGGCGCCATGGTGCGCACCGAAGATCGCCTGCAATACGCCAGCGTGTTGCTGCGCGCGCATCAGGACGCCGAACTCTCGGCCGTGCTGCGCCAGTTGCAGGCCACCACCCTGACACCGGAGCAGCTGCGTCGCTATCAGGCCCTGCGCAGCGCCTACACGCTGCGGCAGGTGGATGCGCTGCGCGCGCTTGGCAACCTGGAAGGGGCCTACGACGCGCTTGCGCCGATCCTGGCTCAACAGCCGGACAGCCGCGACGCGCAGGCCGCACTCGCGCGCCTGTACGCTGCCTCCGGCGATCAGCGGCAGGCGCTGGCGATCTACCAGCAGATCCTGCAGCGCCATCCCAACGATCTGGATACGCTCACTGCCGCTGCCAACAGCGCTGCCGCACAGTCGGATCTGCGCAATGCCGAAAGCTATCTGCAACGCGCGCTGGCGCAGGCACCGGAGTCGCCGGAGGTACTGGCCGCCGCCGGGCGCGTGTATCGCAGCGCCGGCAAGAATCGCAAGGCCGAGCAATACTTTCGTGCTTCGCTGGCCGCGCAGCAGCGTCAGGCCGGGCAACTGGACAACGGCCTGCCCTCCGCGCGTGGTCCGTCCGCCGTTGCGTCGTCCGGTCGCCCGCTCAACCCGTTCTCCGGCATGACCGGCGCCATGCCGCGCTCGCCGGCGGTGCTGTCCGAGCGTATGGACGCAGGGAATGCTTACAACGATGCCGCACTGGCGCCGGTTGCCATGCACTCCGCATCTGTGCGTTTCGCCGCTGCCGCGCCGATCGACGTCGATGCCGGCAACGGTGGCGATGCGTTGCCGCAGCCAGTGAGCGCCACTGCAGTTCCAGCCATGCTGCCTGCGCCCAATAGCCGCATGCGTCTGTCGCCGCGCAGCGATGAAGTACTCGCCTCGCGCACCGTTGCACTCAGCGCTTCGGACGCCGGTCCGCGCCTGACCAGGCCTGCCGCACAGGCGTTGCCGCCGCTCGGCAGCGGCAACAGCGTGCTCGACGAACTGCGCGCGGTGCAGTCGGAAAACAGCGATCACCTGGCGGGTGGCGCGCTGTATCGTTCGCGCGATGGCGAAGACGGCCTGGGCCGCCTGGACGACATCGAAATGCCGGTCCAGGCCGAGTTCGCCGTCGGCGACGGCAAGCTCGGCGTCACGCTGACACCGACCATTGTCGATGCCGGCACGCTCACCACCGACTACACCACCGCCAGCCGCTTCGGCACCGGCCCGCAGACCGGCATCAACGATGCGCTTGCAGCCGATCGTGGGCCGATCGACACGCTGGTCAGCTCGTCGATGTACCAGCTGCTCGCCACCGAAGGCAACACCGCCGCCACGCGCGAACGCTTGCGCCGATACACCTTGAACACCGGCCTGTTCAACGCATTGCTGGTCGAAAACAACAACAGCAACGCTGCCGCCGTGGCCGCGCTGGCCAACGAACCGTTGCCGGCTTACCTGCTCAGCATCAACGCCTCCACCACGCCGATCGCCCAACTGGCGCGTGACATTCTCGGCAACACCGCGCTCAGCGAACAGTTGGCCGCTGGCGATGCAGCCGCGTTGCGCACGCTGGCCGGCAGCACCGCCGCCGCGCAACAGACCCCGACCGGGCTGGCCGACGCACTCAACGCCATGGCCGCCAACGGCAACGGCGCACGCCGGCTCAGCCAGGACGACACCGGCGTGGGCGTCGGTGTGCGCTATCGCAATGGCGGTTTCGGTGCCGACATCGGCAGCACGCCGATCGGCTTCCAGGAACAGAACGTCATCGGCGGCATCGGCTATCGGGGCGAGCTTGGCGATGCGGTGAGCTGGTCGGCCGAGGCCTCGCGGCGCGCGGTCACCGACAGCGTGCTCTCGTTTGCCGGTGCGCAGGATGCGCGCAGCCGCCGCGAATGGGGCGGGGTGACCAGCAATGGCATCTCGCTGTCGGCCACTGCCGACAACGGCCTGCTCGGCGGTTACGCCAACCTCGCCGCGCACCGTCTGCTCGGCAACAACGTCGCCGACAACGACCATCGCCAGGTCGATCTGGGTTTCTACGTGCACGCACTGGAGACCCAGCACCAGTCGCTCACGGCCGGCATCAATCTCACCGCCATGCAGTACGACAAGAACCTCAGCGGCTTCACCTATGGCCATGGCGGTTACTTCAGCCCGCAGGACTATGTGGATCTTGGTTTTCCGGTGCATTGGAGCGGTCGTAGCGCAGGGCAAACGGTGAATTGGAAGGTCGATGCCAGCATCGGCGTGCAGCACTTCACCACCGAAGCCTCGCCGTATTTCCCCACCGACCCGAGCTTGCAGCAGGCCGCTTACGATGCGGCATCGCTAGCTGCATTGCTCGGCCTGGTCGATCGCTACACCGACCCGGTATATGCGGGCGAAAGCCGCACCGGCGTGTCCTACAACCTCAGTGGCGCGGCCGAATGGCAGGTGGCACCGCAGCTGTTTCTGGGCGGGCGCATGACCTTCAACAATGCGCGCGACTACAACCAGTTCAGCAGCAATCTCTATTTGCGTTTCGTGATGGATCGGCTGGGCGCGGCACTGGGGCGCGCACCGCAGGTGCTGACCTCGCCGTATGCTGCAGAGCGTTGAGAAGGTCAGCAAATCGACTGTGTAGCCACCGCGCCGTAGCGGCGATGCGGAGTCGCTCGGTGCCGCGCGCACCGCCCGGCTCCGGCACATCGCCTGCACCACCTCACGGCTGCTTGCGATGGCGTATGCAGTCGCCTTGCATCGGTGCCGCTGGTAGAGCCCGATAGGAACAACGGGATTGCGGACAAACGAACGGCGCCTTTCGGCGCCGTTCGCATTTCATCGACTTATCGCAGAGCGTGCCTGTCGCTTACGGACGCACCTTGGTGGCGCAGACGAACACCGACGCCTGCTGCACGCGGCTGATGGCGCCCTGGTTCTGCAACTCACGCGCATGCTCGTCCATGCAGGTCAGGTAACCCAGACGGTTGCCTGCGTTCTGCGTCTTGCACAGACTGCTTTCGGCAGCGATGTTCGCGCCGGGAATCAACCCGCCGGTCTCCAGCGTCGGCACCAGCGTGTTGCAGCTGCCCAGCTTGGCCAGCCCGCGGTTCAAGGTCCAACCGATATCGGCAAACATCGCCGGGGTCAGGTCGATGTTCAGATGCGCCTGCACTTCCGGCGTATCGAACGGTTCCATCAACGCGTTCGGCTGCAGGTCGGTATCGAAGTGCGAGAACGTCGAACCGCCGGCCACCACGCTGGGCGCGTACAAGCGTGTACGGCCTGCGCTGTCGGTGCCCTGCAGCAATTCCGGATCCTCATACAGCGCCGCAACTACCGCAGTGCTGCTCTTCAGCCGCACGCCATCGGCCTGCGACACCATGATCGCCGGGATGGTGATGTCGGTGATCGGCGGTGCCGCATTGCCCATGGTCTGCACGCCGCCGGCGTTGTTGGCCACGATCACGCCCACCGCACCGTTGAGCTGGGCGTTCTTGACCTTGATCGCAAACGCGCAGGTACCGCGGTCGATCAAGGCGACCTTGCCGGCCACCGCCGCCGCATTGACGAACGGCGTTTCGCAGCCATCGCTGACCGACGCGGCGGCAACGCCGTCGTCAACCGTCACTACCGCCTTGGCCGGGAAATTGGCCGCGCTGGCCAGCGGCCCGAAGCTGGCAAAGCCCACCTCGTACTTGCCGGCTGCGCTGGCCGGTGCGGTTACCCGCAGCAAGGTGCGCGGATCCAGGATCAACGCCGCCTCGCGGTTGACGCGCGTGCCCGCCCACACCGTACGACCCGGTGTGCGCATCGCTTCTGCACGCAGCGCGTTGGTCATGGTCGGGTCGTCGAACCGCTTGTTCTGCACGTTGTCGTAGGCTTGCGCGGTGTAGACGTCGGTCAGGCCGGTGCCCGAGCCGAGCACACCGGTGGTCTTGTTGAGGAAGCCCGCCGCTCCCAGGCCGTGGCCGATCTCATGCATCACCACGTTGAGGAAGTTGATCTGGCCTTCGGGCGTCTTGCCGTCCAGACCCAGGTACCAGCCCGAGCCGGCCAGGCAATCTTCCTTGCCCAGGTCGCCGTTGAATTGCGAAAACACGTCGGCCGGATCGTTCGGATCGGGCACCAGATCCTGCCCGGCGATCGCATCGCCCAACGCGGACGGATACAGCGTATTGGGCTTGGAACCGGGGAAATCGTTGACGATCCAGTTCGGGCCGGCCTGACCCAGCGTGCCGCCGGTGGCGGTACAGGTCAGCCGCGCGAACGAGGCATACACCTTGATCTCGACGTTGCTCTGCAGCACCGCACCCCACAGGTCCATCGCGTACTGGTAGGCGATGCGGCGCTGTTCGCCCACCGAGCGCCCGGGATTGCCACCTAATGGGGCTGCGGTGGTGGGATCGTTCAAGCCGACGCTGGTGCCGGCATCGCCATTGATCAGCGTGACGTTGGCGGCGCTTGCGTGCAGCGGCGCGATGGCGGCGGCCACGGCCAGGGACAACAGCAACAAGGGCTTATTCATGCGGCAGCGCTCCGTGCTCGGCGTGGGCGGGTTGGGTGGTCTCGGTGTCGTCGCTGTGCTCGATCACGACGCGACCGTCGGCCTGACGGGTCGCTGTCAGCGAACTCATTTGCGAGGCCGGCAACTTGCGCGCCACGGCGCCGTTGGGCAACCGGCGCTCGGTGGCACGGGCAGCGGCTTCGGTCTGTGGAACGCTCGTGCGTGCCGCGCTGCTACGGGCGGCCGAGGTGGCCTGCTGATCCAGCGCCGCGCTCTCGGCGTCGGTCAGCGGGCGCAGCTTGCCGGTGGTGGGGTCGATACCGACCTTGGAACTGCTGGTTGCGGTCTCCTGCGCGACGGCCAGGGCCGGCAGGCAGACAACACACAACACGCCGGACAGCATCCATCCGGGCTTGCGAAAGCTCATCATCGTTGGGGTTTCCTTGAGTCCAACAGGGGAAAAGTGACGCCGTGCAGACACCAGCGTCGGGGGAATCCTTCCGTTTCAGTCTGTTCATGACTGAATCATGAATCCGTGACTTGTGTCAATCTTTTGACATGTAAGCCGCTGAATGCGAAGCGCTAGCCTGAAACAGTCATCGGTGCGCTTGTCATCGGCAATTTTTCAATGTCTTGACAGCAGCTGGCGCCGGAATCGGCCAGATATTTGACGCGCACGCGCCATTGGGCAAGAAGCCGGACGCAACCTCCCTTCTCCCGTCGGGAGAAGGTGCCCCGCAGGGGCGGATGAGGGTACGCGCGAAGCCCGGTGGAGCTGAGTGCAGGGCTGGGTAGGCCTGAGCTTCGCCCCGTACCCTCACCCCAACCCCCGCTCCGCGCCCCGGCCCGCGCTTGCGCCACAGGCGCTCCAAGACACGCGCGCCCGTGGCGCGCAAGCCGTGCCTTTTCGCCCCGCAAGAGAGGGGCTTCTCTCGGAATCGGCGAGTGCCACTCGTACACTGGGGTTCTTCCGCCCGTGGCTCGCGTGATTCGACGCGAGCGCGTTAGGTTGTTTGCCAGTCCGCGCAATAGGTCCCCATGCACGCCGTCATCTACCACAACCCCAATTGCGGAACGTCCCGCAACACGCTTGCCTTGATCCGCCACAGCGGCATCGAACCGCAGATCGTCGATTACCTGCAGCACCCGCCAACCCGCGAAACGCTAACGTCCCTCATCGCCGCCGCCGGCATTCCGGTCCGCGACGCCATCCGCCAGAAAGGCACCCCGTATCTGGAACTGGGGCTCGACGATCCCACCCTGGACGACGACGCCCTGCTGAGCGCAATGCTCACGCATCCGGTGCTGATCAATCGCCCGTTCGTGCACACCTCGCTGGGCACGCGCTTGTGCCGCCCCTGCGAACGGGTGCTCGACCTGTTGCCGCCAGCCACGCACGGCTTCGTCAAGGAAGACGGCGAGCGCGTGCTGGACGCTGCCGGTCGGCGTGTCGCCGGCTGAGGGGCCGGGGTGGGTGAGGGAACAGGAACAGCGCACGTCGCGCGTCGCGCGTCATGGAGCGACGTGCTCAGGCATGGCCTCAGATGTCTCCCTGCAGTTAATCCTCAAATCCCCAATCCCCACACTCACCTGCGCATACCGAACAGGTTTTAAAATCGCCCCAACGTTTCCCGGGAGCAGCTAGATGATTCGCGAGATTATCCGCATGGGCGACAAGCGCCTGCTGCGCGTGGCGCCACCGGTGACCAACCTGGGCAGCGCCGAGCTGCACGCGCTGGTGGCCGATATGTTCGAGACCATGGACGCGGCGCGCGGTGTCGGTCTGGCCGCACCGCAGATCGCGGTGGATCTGCAATTGATGGTGTTCGGTTTCGAGGCCAGCGAACGCTATCCCGAAGCGCCGGCAGTGCCGCGCACCGCGCTGGCGAATGCGCAGATCGAACCGCTGTCGGACGAGATGGAAAACGGTTGGGAAGGCTGCCTGTCCATTCCCGGCTTGCGCGCGGTGATTCCACGTTATCGCTTCATTCGCTATCGCGGCTTTGCGCCCGACGGGAGCCCGATCGAGCGCGAGGCCGAAGGCTTCCACGCGCGCGTGGTGCAGCATGAATACGACCACCTGGTCGGCCGCCTGTATCCCTCGCGGATAGAAAACTTCGACACCTTCGGTTTCGAAGACGTGTTGTCTTACGACTTGTAACGCAGCGGTCGCGCTGCGCGTTTCATCTTCGACGGCGGCACGGTCGAGGCGAAACGGCACTGCACCTCGCATGTAAAAAGGGCGCCTTTCGGCGCCCTTGTCGTGCTTACTTCAGCGCCTTGAAGCGCAGACGCTTGGGACCGGCGTCGTCGCCCATGCGGCGCTTCTTGTCTTCTTCGTACTCGCGGTAGTTGCCCTGAAAGAACTCTACGTGCGAGTCGCCTTCGAAGGCGATGATGTGCGTGGCGATGCGATCCAGGAACCAGCGGTCATGCGAAATCACGAAGGTATTGCCGGGGAATTCCAGCAACGCATCTTCCAGTGCACGCAGCGTTTCGATGTCCAGGTCGTTGGACGGTTCGTCGAGCAGCAATACGTTGCCGCCCTGCAATAGCGTCTTGGCCATGTGCAGACGACCGCGCTCACCACCGGACAACGAACCCACCATCTTCTGCTGGTCTTGCCCCTTGAAGTTGAAGCGGCCGATGTAGGCGCGCGACTGGATCTCCACGCCGTTGATGTTGAGGATGTCCAGGCCGCCTGCGATTTCCTGGAACACGTTGTGGTTGCCTTCCAGCTTGTCGCGGCTCTGGTCCACGTACGCCAGCTTCACGGTCGGCCCAAGCACGATCTCGCCCGAATCCGGGGTCTCCATACCAGTGATCATCTTGAACAGGGTCGACTTACCGGCACCGTTGGGGCCGATGATGCCGACGATCGCGCCACCGGGCACCAGGAAGCTCAGATTGTCGATCAGCAGGCGGTCGCCGAACTTCTTGGTGACGTTCTTGAATTCGAGCACCGCATTGCCCAGGCGCTCGCCCGGCGGAATGAAGATCTCGTTGGTCTCGTTGCGGCGCTGGTAATCCACCGACTGCAGCTCTTCCAGGCGGGCCAGACGCGCTTTGCCCTTGGTGCGGCCACCCTTGGCGTTCTGCCGCGACCATTCCAGTTCCTTCTGGATCGCCTTCTGGCGTGACTTTTCCTGGTTGTCTTCCTGCTTGAGGCGCTCGTCCTTCTGGGTCAGCCAGTCGGTGTAGTTGCCCTTCCACGGAAT
Source organism: Xanthomonas sp. Leaf131 (assembly GCF_001423495.1). Taxonomy (GTDB): domain Bacteria; phylum Pseudomonadota; class Gammaproteobacteria; order Xanthomonadales; family Xanthomonadaceae; genus Xanthomonas. The sequence goes on from NZ_LMOG01000006.1 coordinate 79,056, forward strand.
GCCGCGGCCGCGGTCCAGTTCCAGGATCCACTCGGCGGCGTTGTCCAGGAAGTAGCGATCATGCGTGACCGCCACCACGGTGCCGGTGTAGCGCGCCAGGAATTGCTCCAGCCATTCCACCGACTCGGCGTCCAGGTGGTTGGTCGGTTCGTCGAGCAGCAGCATGTCCGGCTTCTGCAGCAGCAGGCGGCACAGTGCCACGCGGCGCTTTTCGCCACCGGACAGCGGGCCGATCACCGCTTCCCACGGCGGCAGACGCAGCGCGTCGGCTGCTACTTCCAGCTGCTGTTCGACCATGTGCGCATCGCCGGCGGCCAGGATGCTTTCCAGGCGCTGCTGCTCGATCGCCAGCTTGTCGAAGTCGGCGCCTTCTTCGGCATAGGCTTCATAGATCTTGTCCAGCGCGGCCTGCGCCTGCAGCACTTCGCCAACGCCTTCTTCCACCGCCTGACGCACGGTGTGCTCGGGGTTGAGTTCGGGTTCCTGGGCCAGATAACCGACCTTGATGCCGGCCTGGGGGCGCGCTTCGCCGCTGAAATCGGTGTCCACGCCGGCCATGATCTTCAGCACGGTCGACTTGCCCGAGCCGTTCAGGCCAAGCAGGCCGATCTTGGCGCCCGGGAAGAACGACAGCGAGATGTCCTTGATGATCTGGCGCTTCGGCGGCACCGTCTTGCTGACGCCGTTCATGGTGTAAATGTATTGCGACATGGGGACTCCGTGGACGCAGGCAGCCCGCCGGCCGAGGCCGGAGGCAGCGGAAAAGGGATTGCGCCGATTATACGGGCAAGTGCCAGGGCACGCGGGAGCAGGTCTGCAGCTAAACGGCAGCTTACTTCTCACCTGAATGGGCGTTTTCGTAACCGATTCCAGCAAGAATGCGTTAAGGCGCCGAGCGCGTTAATGAAATTGCGACATCGCAAACAGGAGCTGTCATGAACCGCAAACGCATCGTTACCGTTGTGCTTTCCTCCATCCTGGCGCTTGGCTCCGTGGTACCGGCCGCATTCGCCGGAGACTGGGACCGCGACCACGATCGCCGCGGCCATGACCGTGGCCGCGATCATGGCCGCGACTGGCGTAATGATCGTCGCGACGACCATCGCAACGACCGTCGTGAGTGGCGGGACGACCGCCAGGCCGACCGCCGCGACTGGCGCCAGGACCGCCGCTACTACGGCAATGGCTACCGTGAGGGCTATCGCGACGCGCGTTACCGTGATCGCCACTACGACCGTGGCGGGTATGCCTACGTACCGGCGCCGGTCTACTACGGCCGTCCAGCCTATGTGCGTGGTCACCGCTATCAGGGTCCGATTTACGTGGTCAACGATTACGACCGCTACAACCTGCGCTACCCGCCGCGCGGCTATCGCTGGCAGCGCGACAACACCGGCAACTTCCTGCTGGTGGCCATCGCAACCGGCGTGATCGCTGATCTGGTGCTCAGCAACTAAGCCTTGGCGATCGGCGTGTTGGCGATCGGCTTGGTCCGGCCCGGCAAGCGGGCGGACCATCACACAAAGGCGCACTCCGGTGCGCCTTTGTCTTTTGAAGGCGCGGGCGCCATGGTGCGTGGGGCGTGCCAGCATCGCAATTGGTCACCTGTCCACGCGGGGGCTTACAATCGGCGCCCCTACTGGCCACAGCTGCCCCGGAGCTCTGCATGTTCTCGCGCGACGTCCGACTGGAAACCTACGACCCCGAACTGGCCAAGGCCATCGCCGATGAAGCCGGCCGCCAGGAGGATCACGTCGAGCTGATCGCCAGCGAAAACTACTGCAGCCCGCTGGTGATGGAAGCCCAGGGCAGCCAGCTGACCAACAAATACGCCGAAGGCTATCCGGGCAAACGCTACTACGGTGGCTGCGAGTTCGTCGACATCGCCGAGCAGCTGGCGATCGAGCGCATCAAGCAGGTGTTCGGAGCAGACTATGCGAACGTGCAGCCGCACAGCGGTTCGCAGGCCAACCAGGCGGTGTATCTGGCGCTGCTGCAGCCCGGCGACACCATCCTGGGCATGAGCCTGGCGCATGGCGGCCACCTGACCCACGGGGCAAAGGTCAACGTCTCCGGCAAGCTGTTCAACGCCGTGCAGTACGGCGTCAATGAGCAGGGCCTGATCGATTACGACGAGGTCCAGCGCCTGGCCAGCGAACACAAGCCGAAGATGGTGGTGGCGGGTTTCTCGGCGTATTCGCAGAAAATCGACTGGGCGCGTTTCCGCGCCATCGCCGACAGCGTCGGTGCGTATCTGTTCGTGGACATGGCGCACGTGGCCGGCCTGGTCGCCGCAGGCGTGTATCCGAGCCCGATGGAGCATGCGCACGTGGTCACCTCGACCACCCACAAGACCCTGCGCGGCCCGCGCGGCGGCATCATCGTGGCCAAGGGCGCCAGCGAAGAGCTGCAGAAAAAACTGCAGTCGATCGTGTTCCCGGGCATCCAGGGCGGCCCGCTGATGCATGTCATCGCAGCCAAGGCGGTTGCGTTCAAGGAAGCGCTGGAGCCGGCGTTCAAGACCTACCAGCAGCAAGTGGTGAAGAACGCCCAGGCCATGGCCAACACGCTGATCGCGCGCGGCTACAAGATCGTCTCCGGCGGCACCGAAAATCATCTGATGCTGGTGGACATGATCGGCCGCGACGTCTCCGGCAAGGACGCAGAAGCCGCGCTCGGCAAGGCGCATATCACCGTCAACAAGAACGCCGTGCCCAACGACCCGCGCTCGCCGTTCGTCACCTCCGGTCTGCGTCTGGGCACCCCGGCGATCACCACCCGCGGCTATCTGGAGCAGGACAGTATCGACCTGGCCAACTGGATCGCCGACGTGCTCGACGCCCCGGCCGACGAAGCAGTGCTGGCGAAGGTCCGCGATGCGGTGACCGCGCAGTGCAAGCGTTATCCGGTGTATGGCTGAGACGGGAATGGGGACTAGGGAGACGAGAATGGTAAAAGCAACGCTGCGATAGCCCTGCTGTTCCGACTCCCTATTCCCCTCTCCCTATTCCCGGACGTCTGATGCATTGCCCCTTTTGCCAGCACAACGATACCCGCGTGATCGATTCGCGGGTGTCCGAAGACGGCACGACGATTCGTCGACGCCGTGAGTGCGAGGCGTGTGGCGAGCGTTTCAGTACGCTGGAAACGATCGAACTCAAGCTGCCCACCGTGGTCAAGAGCGACGGTGGGCGCGAGGCGTTCGATGCGCGCAAGTTGCGCACCAGTTTCGACCGCGCGCTGCAAAAGCGCCCGGTGTCCGAAGAACAGATCGAGGCGGCCGTGCGTGCGGTGGTGCATCAGCTGCGCATGTCCGGCGAGCGCGAAGTGGGCTCGCTGCGGGTGGGCGAATACGTGATGGTCGAGCTACGCAAGCTCGATCACGTGGGCTATGTGCGCTTTGCCTCGGTGTATCGCAGTTTTCAGGACGTTGCCGATTTCCGCGAGGAAATCGAAAAACTCGAACGCGAGCTTCCGGTCGGCATCGAGCAATTGCCGCTGCTGGAAGCGGCCTTGCAACGTGCCGGCAAGCCCGGCAAACGTTGAACGCGATGCGCATCGCCTGCGTGGCCGACACGCCGAAGCATCTGCCGGACATCGCGCAGGCGCACCTTCAGGCATTCGGCAGTCTGTTGCCAGATTGGAACTTCGATGAGGCATTGCGCGAGTTGCGCAGCCACACCCGCGACGGCGTGATCCCGACGACGTGGGTGGCGCTGGATCAGGCGCAATGGCTCGGTTCGGTGAGCTTGCTTGACAACGACGACGCGCGTATCCGGCAATGGTCGCCCTGGCTGGCGTCGTTGTACGTGCAGCCGCAGGCGCGCGGGCAGGGCATCGGCGAAGCGCTGGTTGCGCATTGCGTGCAAGCCGCTGCGCAACTGGGCGTGAGTGCGTTATATCTGTATTGCCAACCGGTGCTGGTGCCGTTTTATCAGCGGCTGGGCTGGCGTACCCATGCCGAGCTGTTGCTGGGGCCGATGTCGATCGTGGTGATGTGCATTGAACCGAGCGTAGCAACGCAATGAATGACGCTGCAGTAACCGCGACCGCCGACGACCATCGCTGGATGGCGCAGGCGCTGCGTCTGGCCGAACGCGGCGCTTATACGACGCGTCCCAACCCGATGGTCGGCTGCATGATCGTGCGCGATGGCATGTGCGTGGGCGAAGGCTTCCATCAGCGTGCCGGCGGCCCGCATGCGGAAGTGTTCGCGCTGCGCGCAGCCGGTGAGGCGGCGCGCGGTGCCACCGCCTATGTGACCCTAGAGCCGTGCGCGCATTACGGGCGCACGCCGCCGTGCGCCTTGGCCCTGATCGAGGCGGGGGTGACGCGCGTAGTTGCCGCGATGGCCGACCCGTTTCCGCAGGTCAACGGCGGCGGGTTTGCGTTGCTGCGTGAGGCCGGGATCGAGGTGTTGAGCGGCGTCATGCAAGCACAGGCACGCGTGCTCAATCAGGGATTTCTGTCGCGAGTGGAGCGTGGCCGGCCGTGGCTGCGGGTCAAACTCGGCGCCAGTCTGGATGGGCGAACCGCGCTGGCCAGTGGCGAGTCCAAATGGATTACCGGCGCGGACGCGCGTGCGGACGTGCAGCGCTGGCGTGCGCGTGCGGGCGCGATCCTCACCGGTTCCGGCACGGTACTGGCCGACGATCCGGCGATGACGGTGCGCTTGGGCGATGAGACGCCCTTCGTGCCGCCGCTACGCGTGGTGCTCGATGCCGGATTGCGGACGATTGCATGCAAGAACATTCGTCAAGGCGATGCGCCGACGGTGTATGTGCATGGCGACGATGTGCTGCCGCCGCCACGCCACGATGCGCAGTTCGTTGCGATGCCGTTGCATGCTGGTCGCTTCGATCTAACTGCCATATTGGCGTTGCTCGCCGAGCGCGGCATCAACGAAGTACATGTGGAAGCCGGCGCGACACTGAGCGGTGCATTGCTGCACGCCGGTTTGGTCGACGAACTGCTGGTCTACCTGGCGCCGGTGTTACTCGGCGACACCGCCAGGCCGTTACTCGCCGGACTTGGCATCGAGACGATGGCGCAGCGGTCTGCGCTGCAATTGCTCGACGTGCGTCAGTTGGGTCAGGATTTACGATTGCGTTACGCGCCACTTACTGCCGAGTGAGTGCTGTACAGCGCGCTCGGTGTCGCGCGGCGATCACCTTGCACGTGTGGCTTGATATGGCTTTGGCTTGCGGGCGCAAGGTGTCGTGCAGGAGATAGATGCTCTGGGTTATCGCAATGACTTCGGTTTGCCAGTGAAGTTTCTCGTCTCGTAAAAACGTTGCGCGGATCAGTTGTAGAGCGTTGATCTGCGACCTCGCTGCAGGGCCCTTGCCCGCCCATCGTCGCGGGACACGCCGCAAGTACGTCCTTGTAGGCTCTTACGCGGCATCCATGCCGCGTAAGGTCCCGCGACGATGGGCGGGCAAGGACCAGTGGAGATGGTTGGTGTGCATGGTTTCCGACAAGGCAACCAGCAAATTTTCTGGGCGGCGAGGGCACCTCGCGCTCGATTGACTAGGCTTTCGACCTGCTCGTTCGAGGCCATCGGCACAGCATGCAAGAGGTTTTGTACCCGCTTTTCAGCATCAATGCGACGGTTGATTGCACACGCCTCGCGATTGATTTTTCTGTATCCGCAATGCGCTTAATCGCAGGCAAAAAAAGGCCCCGCATGCGGGGCCTTTAGTGCATCTGCTACGCGTCGATCAGAAGCTTGCGCGCACGCCGACCTTGTACTGGTTGGCGTTGTCGATGAATTCGACCTCGCCGACCAAGCCCCAGGTGGGAGTGAAGTTGACCTGGCCACCTAGGGTGCCGACGAACTCGCCTTCGTCCACGTCGCTGCCGTCGATGTAGCCGGCCTTGATCCAAGCTTCGGTACGCGGCGAGGGCTTGCCACGCAGGCCCAGGTTGGCAAAGCCCAGGGTGGTCGAATCCGATGCGTTACCCAGTCTGCGGCCGTTGACGCGCGATTCAACTTCGCCTTTGTTGCGCAGGGCGGCGACGTCGGCGGTGAAATCCACGCGCTCGGTTATTTCCTGGCGGTAACCGATACCAACGTGGGCCTGCTGCACAGTGATTTCTGCAGTGATGCCAGGAAACGGGCTGTAATTTTCGGTCGCGCGCTGGTAACCAGCAAAGACGTACACCGGCTCGGCAATCTGCCAAGAGCCTCGGAGGTAGCCGCCGTCAAGATCGTCGGCGTCGCCGTTTACACCGATTTCGGTACGGTTCCAGCCGCCTTCGACGTAGCTGTAGCTCAGGCCTTCAGCAGACGCGGCGAACGGTGCGGCGGCCAGCAGGGCGGCCAGAATCAGGGTGTTACGCATTGGATGGTGCTCTCCAGTGATGTCCGTGTCTCCGCTCCCGTGGCGGGGCGGAACGTGCGACGACTCCCGTCGCGGCGCGCAATTTAACAGAACCTTCACAATGCTGGCTATGGGGAATTTCCTGACATGACGCAGTGTCCTACCCGCCTCAGCAAACGCTCAGCAATCGCGCCAATGTGCCCTGTTAGACTGCGCGGGCCGGTTCGCCGGCACTCACGAACGTCTTCAGGGCGGGGTGCGATTCCCCACCGGCGGTAGGCACGCGCAAGCGTGCGAGCCCGCGAGCGCTTGCGTCTCAGAGTGAAGCGAATCCACGCGAAACTCTTGCTGCGCAAGGTCAGCAGATCCGGTGCGATGCCGGGGCCGACGGTATAGTCCGGATGAAAGAAGACGGCCAACGCGCAGCCTTGCGGCTGTGCGCGCGCCTGTTTGCCTTGTGGCGTTTTTCGCTCAACTTCTGCGAGAAACGACTATGTCCATGTTTGACCTATCGCGCTGCGTTGCGATGTTCCGCTCCACTCCGTCGGCTCCAACGTCGCTGCGCCTTTCGACGCGGCAACCGTTGTCGCTGAAAGCAGGGGGGCGCTGATGTTCACCGGAATCATCGAAGGCGTCGGCCATCTGGCAGCGCGCCAGCCGCAAGGCGGCGACGTGCGTTTTACCTTCGCCACCGGCAGCCTGCCGTTCGAGGCGGTGCAATTGGGCGAAAGCATCGCGGTCAATGGCGTGTGCCTGACCGTGATCGCGTTCGATGCCGGCAGCTTCCAGGCCGATGCCTCGACCGAAACCTTGTCGCTGACCACGCTGGGCGCCTTGCCGGAAGGCGCGTTGCTCAACCTGGAACGCGCGATGCGCCCAACTGATCGTCTCGGCGGGCATCTGGTCAGCGGGCATGTCGATGGCCTGGGCCAGGTGCAGTCGGTGCATGGCGATGCGCGTGCGCAGCGCTGGCGGTTTGCCGCGCCGACAACGGTGTTGCGCTATGTCGCCAAGAAGGGCTCGATCTGCGTGGACGGGGTCAGCCTCACCGTCAATGAAGTGGACGACGACGGCTTCGAGGTCGCGTTGATTCCGCATACGGTGGCCAACACCGCGTTTGCGCAGACGGCGGTTGGCGCGGCGGTGAACCTGGAGATCGATCTGGTGGCGCGCTATGTCGAACGCCTGCTCGGCACGCGGGGTGCGGCATGAACTTCGCGCCCGTTCCGGAATTGATCGAAGAACTGCGCGCCGGACGCATGGTGGTCATCGTCGATGACGAAGACCGCGAGAACGAAGGCGATCTGATCATGGCGGCCGAGTTGGTCAAGCCGTCGGACATCAATTTCATGGTGACCCACGCGCGCGGGCTGGTGTGTCTGTCGCTGACCCGCGAGCGTTGCGCGCAGCTGGGCCTGGCGCCGATGGTGCGCAACAACACTGCGCAGTTCCAGACCAACTTCACCGTCAGTATCGAGGCGGCCGAGGGCGTGACTACCGGCATTTCCGCCTACGACCGCGCGCACACCGTGCGTACCGCCGTGCGTCCGGATGCCAAGCCGCAGGATCTGAGTCAGCCGGGGCATATCTTCCCGCTGATCTCGCAGCCCGGCGGTGTGCTCACCCGCGCCGGCCATACCGAAGCGGCCAGCGATCTGCCGATGCTGGCCGGGCTGGAACCGGCCGGTGTGCTGGTGGAAGTGCTGAACCCGGACGGCAGCATGGCGCGGCGCCCGCAACTGGAAGTATTTGCGCGCGAGCATGGGCTGAAGATGGGCTCGATCGCCGATCTGATCGCCTATCGCCTGGCCAACGAGCACACTGTCGAGCGTGTGGACGAGCGCGAGATCACCACCGAGTTCGGGCCGTTCACGCTGGTGACCTACCGCGACCGCATCGCGCACGACCTGCACTTTGCGTTGGTGCGCGGCAACGCCGATCCGGCCACGCCGACGCTGGTGCGTGTGCAGGTGGAAAACCCGCTGGCCGATCTGCTGCACTGGCAGCGCGATGATTTCGGCGTGGCGGCCACCGATGCCTTGCGTGCGATCGCGGCCGAAGGGCAGGGCGTGATGGTGGTGCTGTCGGCGCCGCGCGACAGCGAATCGTTACTGGCGCGGCTGCGCCAGCAACCGGAAGCGGCCACCAACGCCAAGGACGTCAGCCAGTGGCGGCGCAACGGCGCCGGCGCGCAGATCCTGGCCGAACTGGGCCTGGGCAAGCTGCGCGTGCTGGGCACGCCGCGACGCCAGGTGGGGTTGGCGGGGTTCGGGCTGGAGGTGGTGGAGTTTCTGGAATGCCACCCGGGCGAAGGCATGCGTTCGGTGCCGCCGACTGCTCTGCTCTGAGGGTTGCAGACGGCATGCAATGCGTCGCCATCAGGTGTTTGCGGGCGATACGCAGGAAACGCATCTGTCGTGCGGTTCCTGCGGTGTTTGACCATCGACCGCGCCATCTGGCGGCGACGCCAGCCTTTGTTGCCCGCCCTTAAATCGCGTCTGAGACGCATGGCCGGGTCTGCTTCGGCGGGCCTGGCTTGCACGCGTCGGCCGGGTCAGACCCCGGCAGCTGTTAAACTTCCCGCCCCCTTGAGTTGCCGACCCGCATGACCCACTACGAAGGCGATCTCCGCCCCACCACCGCGCGCTTTGCGATTGTCGCCAGCCGCTGGAATGCCCGTATCACCGACGCGCTGGTCACCGGCGCGCGCCAGAGCCTGGCGGGCAACGGCATCGGCGAGGACGCCATCGACGTGGTCCGCGTGCCCGGCGCTTGGGAAATTCCGATCGCTGCCAACCGTTTGGCCCAATCCGGCCAGCATGCGGCGATCATCGCGCTAGGCTGTGTGATCCGCGGCGACACCCGCCATTACGAACACGTGGCCGACCTGTGCGCCGAAGGCCTGATGAGCGTGCAGTTGCAGACCGGCGTGCCGGTGCTTAACGGCGTGCTCGCCGTCGAGCGCGTGGAAGATGCCGAGGCACGTGCCGGCGGCAGCCATGGCAACAAGGGCGAAGAATGCGCGCTTGCGGCGCTGGAATTGACCAATTTGATGGAGTTGTTGCCATGAGCAAGCCCGGTGGCCATGCCCGCCACGTCCGTCGCGACGGCATCGACCCGGTGCTGCGTTCGCGCGCGCGCCGACGTGCCTTGCAGGCGGTGTATGCCTGGCAGATTTCCGGCGGGTTCGCCAAGCAGGTGATCTCCCAGTTCGCGCATGAGCAGGCGCACGAAGTGGCCGATCTGGCGTATTTCGAAAGTCTGGTCGAAGGCGTGTTGACCCATCGCGCCGAGCTGGACACTGCGCTGACCCCGTTCCTGGATCGCGGCGTGGAAGAGGTCGACGCGATCGAGCGCGCGGTGCTACGCCTGGCTGCCTTCGAATTGCTGTATCGCCAGGACGTGCCGTACCGCGTGGTGATCAACGAAGCCATCGAAACCGCCAAGCGCTTCGGCTCAGAACACGGCCACACCTACGTCAATGGCGTGCTGGATCGCGCGTCGGTGGAGTGGCGCAAGGTGGAGTCGGGCGCGAGCGGCGCCTGAGGCGCCGCGGGAATGGGGAGTCGGGAATGGGGAATCGTAAGAGCCACGTTTCCGACATCTCCTGACGCGCCTTTGCGATTCCCGATTCCCTTCTCCCGATTCCCGTCCCCATGCCCGAATTCGATCTGATTGCGCGCTTGCGCGCGCGCATCGCAGCGCGTGCCGATGTGCCGTTGGGCATCGGCGACGATGCGGCGCTGCTGCAGCCGCCGCCCGGCGAGCAATTGGCGATCACCGCCGATACGCTCAATGCGGGTGTGCATTTTCCGCACGAGACGCGCGCGGACGATCTGGGCTGGAAGACGCTGGCAGTCAATCTCTCCGATCTGGCCGCGATGGGGGCGCAGCCGCGCTGGTGCACCTTGTCGCTGTCGTTGCCGCACGACGATGCCGAATGGGTCGAGGCGTTCGCCGATGGATTCTTTGCGCTGGCCGACGCGCATGCCATCGCCTTGGTCGGCGGCGACACCACGCGCGGGCCGTTGTCGTGTGCGGTCACTGCAATTGGCAGTCTGCCGCCGGGCGCGGCATTGCGCCGCGACGGTGCGCGCGTGGGCGACGATGTGTGGGTGACCGGTGCGCCGGGCGAGGCCGCCGCGGCGTTGTCGTTGTGGCAAGCCGGCCAGCTGGACGTGACCTGCGCGGCGGCCGACCCGTTGCACGAGCAATGGCGCAGCCGCCTGCTGCGCCCGCAGCCGCGCGTGCAAGCCGGGCTGCGCTTGCGTGGGCTTGCGCATGCCTGTGTGGATGTGTCCGACGGCCTGCTGGCCGATCTGGGGCATCTATGCGAACGCAGTGGCGTGGGCGCGCAGCTGGCGCTGGCGGCACTGCCGGCGATGCAGTGCAGCACCGGGATCAGCGCGCTGCACTGCATCGGCTGGCAACTCGGCGGCGGCGACGACTACGAGCTGTGCTTCACCGCCGCCGCACAGCATCGCGACGCGGTGGTGCAGGCGATGGACTTCGCCGGAGTTGCGGTCACGCGCATCGGCCAGATCGTCGCCACGCCTGGTGTGGTGGTCCACGACGCCGATGGCAACGCGTGGCAACCGCCGCAGCGCGGGTATCAGCACTTCGTCGGCTGAGCTGTCCCCGCGAAAGGCATTGGTTGCAGCGTCGTGCTGTATCGCAGCCAAGATCCGTTGGCCGAGGTCAGCCGTGCGCTTGGTGAGTGCCAATGTCACTTCGGAACAGACGCGCGATTGCGGCGTGCGAGCGGCGCAAGCCAGGGCACAGCAAGACAGTCGCGCAATGATGCCGACTCCCGACTCCCGACTCCCAGCCCTTGAGCCATACCGTACCGTCTGGTACGTTCGCGACGTTCTCCCCCGTACCACGGATGCATGGCAGTTGCCGCTGGGCCATTCCGGCCTGGCCTTGCGTGGGAGAGAGCAGCATGAGCAAGCGTTGGATCGGAGGCATCGCCGCATTGGCAATGCTGGTGGCATCGGCGTCGGCAATGGCGGGCGCTTTCAGCAAGACCTATGAACGCATCCCCGGTTGGGATGGCGCGCCGATGGGGGCCCTGGTGCTGGTGCCGCAGGGGCAGGGCAGCGGGCCGTTTCCGCTGATCGTGATGCCGGCCAGCTGGTCGTTGCCGAACTTGGAATACCTTGGCCGCGCGACCCAACTGGCCAGCGACGGCTACGTGGTGGTGAGCTACACCTCGCGCGGATTCTGGGATTCGGCCGGGCAGATCGACATTGCCGGTGCGGACACGGTGGAGGACGTCAGTGCGGTGATCGACTGGGCGTTGGCGCATACGCCGGCCAACCCGAATGCGATCGGTGCATCGGGGATTTCGTACGGAGCGGGCATCAGCCTGCTGGCGGCCGAGCGCGACCCGCGCATCAAGGCGGTGGCCGCACTCAGCGGTTGGGCCGATCTGGAAGCCTCGCTGTATTCCAATCGCACCGTCAGCCAGCAAGGCGTCGGGCTGTTGGTCGGTGCCGGCGCATTGACCGGGCGGCCCGGTCCGGATCTGGCGCAGATCGGGGCCAGGGTCGCAGTTGGCGATTACGACGGCGCGGTGCAGGGCTTCCTGCCACAGGCCGCCTCGCGTAGCCCGATGAACGATGTCGCCGCGCTCAATGCGCGTGGCACCGCGGTGCTGCTGGGCAATGCCTTCAACGATGGCTTGTTTCCGCCCAACCAGACCATCGCGTTCTTCAACCAGCTGCGGGGCCCCAAGCAATTGCTGCTCAGCCAGGGCGATCACGCCACGGCAGAATTGCCGGGCGCGCTAGGCCTGCCCAACGAGGTGTATACAGCGACGACGCGCTGGTTCGATCGTCATCTCAAGCAAGTACGTAACGGGGTGGATGCCGAAGCGCCGGTGCGGTTGTCGCCGCGTGCGGGGCAATGGCTGGAATATCCTGATTGGGCTTCGGTGCAGCAAGGCAGTACGCGCCTTGGCTTGTCCGCACCGGCTGGTCTGCTCAGTCCTACAGGTGGCTTGATCGGCGGCACTGCCAGCGGATGGCAGTCGCGCATCGCCACCGACGTGCCGACGTTGGCCGATTCGGGCGTGGTGCTGGTCAGTGGTTTGCTGCAAGGCATCGGTGTGCCGGTGACCACCTCGATTCCGTTGGTCAATCGCGCCGGTGCTGCAGTGTGGGTGGGTGCGCCGTCGAGCAGTGCGCGTCGTCTGGCTGGCAGTCCGTCGCTGCGGGTGAACGTGGTGCCTAGCCAGTCGAAGGTGAGTTTGTTCGCGTATCTGTATCGCATGGATGCACTGGGCGTGGCGCAATTGATCACGCACGCGCCGTACTCGTTGCGCGGGGCCACACCGGGTCGTGCGGTAACGCTGGATTGGTCGTTACAGGCGGCCGCGGCGGAGATTCCGGCCGGGCAGCGGCTGGTGCTGGTCATCGACACGCGCGACGTGCGTTACACCGATGCCAGCGATGGCGGCGGCACAGTGACATTCACCTCGCCGGTGGCAACGCCATCGGTGTTGAACGTGCCGCTGCAATAGCGCTGCGCTGAGAGAGTGGCGCGGTGAGGTGTAGGTCGCGTGCATCCGATCGGGTGCACGTGCTGATCATTCGCTTGCTATCGCGCCATCCGTTTGCGGAGCGGTGGATCTGCTGCTTGGTTGCAGGGCCCTTGCCCGCCCACCATCGCGGGACACGCCGCAAGTACGTCCTTGTAGGCTCTTACGCGGCATCCATGCCGCGTAAGGTCCCGCGACGGTAGAGTTGCAAGCGATGCATGGTGTGCTTCTGACTCGCTGGCTCAAATGCAGTTCTGCGACTCGCAGCCGCAAGCCAACGCAAGTCGCGAAATGGCCAGCTTTTATCTAGCTACCGACCAACTCCCTGGTGCGGTGTCCTCGGCGCTTGCGGGACCATGTGGCGGCATGGATGCCGCCACTGAGCCTACATGGACGTACTTGCGGCGTGTCCCGCGAGCGGCGAGGGCACCGCGCCCTCGACCAATAAGGCTTTGCAAAACCTCAGAACGCCACAACTCAAAAGCTGGTCATGCTGAGCTGAGCTCGGAAAGTGTGGATAAGGCAGTGGCCGTAGGTGCCTTGAGAAAGTTGAAGAGTGTGGATGCGTCGTTACAGATCATCTCCACGCAGCATTTATGCGGAATTTACGCCGCCGCCCTGGCAGGTCCATAGCGACTTTACGCAGCCCGGGAAGACACTGCGCAGGTTGGCGGAGCGGTTCCGCCCTGGACGATCCCGATGCATCCCTTGACCTGTCTGCTCCATCGGCGCTGCGCGCACGGTGCGGCAGCGCCTTGCCTTGTCGGCACGCACACGTTGTATGCGCCGTTGCACATCGAATCCATTGCGCCGCGTTACGCGCGTCTCGGGGAGTAGCCGACATGCCTGCCTGGTTGTCCCTGTTGTGCGGCGTGGCCGTGCTCGTTGCCGCTGCGTACCTGTTGTACGTGGTGCTGCGGCCCGAAGACTTCTGATGCGAGTGCGCTCCGATGATTGAAACCCTACTTATCTATGCGCTGGCCATCGTGCTGGCGTGGCCTCTGGGCCGCTATCTGGCGGCGGTGATGCGTGGCGCCCCGATGCGTGGCGATGCGCTATTCGGCTGGATCGAGCGGCCGTTGTATGCAGTGCTCGGTACCCGCCCGCAGCAGGGCATGTCGTGGCGCGGCTACGCCGTGGCGTTCTTGCTCAGCAATTTGGTTGTGGGCCTGCTGACCTGGGCAGTGTTCATGACCCAGGCGTGGCTGCCGTTCAACCCGGACGGCATTGCGAACATGCGCTGGGATACCGCGCTGCACACCATGGTGTCGTTCGTCACCAACACCAATCAGCAGCACTATTCGGGCCAGGCGCAGTTGTCGTATCTGGCGCAGATGACCGGCATCGTCGGCTTGCAGGTGGTGACGCCGATGATGGGCCTGGCGTTGGCGGTGGCGACCTTGCGTGCGTTGTTCGGTGGGCGAGCTACCGTCAACGTGTCCGATGCCTTGCTGGCATCTGATGCGACGGCGAGCGCTAAGCCACGGCTTGCCGGATCTGACGATACGGGGAGCGTGATATCGCGCCAGGCACGGCAGCAGTCCGCTTCCGGATTGGAGGCTCTGCCCGAAGCAGATGTCGGCAATTACTGGGCAGATGTCATCCGCGCCAGCGTGCGCGTCTTGCTGCCGCTGTGCCTGCTGTGGACCGTGCTGCTTGGCTGGCAAGGCGTGCCGTCCACGCTGCAGGGCGCAGCTACCGCAACGCCGCTGGATAGCAGTGCCGGCATGCCTAAGCAGACCATTCCGGTCGGCCCGGTTGCGGCGATGGTTGCGGTCAAGCAACTCGGCACCAATGGGGGTGGCTGGTATGGCCCCAATAGCTCGGTCGCGCTGGAAAATCCTACGCCGTTGAGCAATTTTCTCGAAACGTTGGCGATCGTGTTATTGCCGATGAGCGTGGTGTTCATGGTCGGCTATCTGACCGGGCGCAAGCGTCTCACCGCCTTGGTGTTCGGCACCATGTTGACGATGTCGGCTGCGTCCACCGCACTGTTGCTGTGGTCTGAAGCGCATTCGGCCAGCACGAGCTCGCCTGCCTTGATGGAAGGCAAGGAGGTGCGTATCGGCGCGGATGCCTCGGCGTTGTGGGCAGCGTTGACCACGCAGACCTCCAACGGCTCGGTTAATGCGATGCACGATTCGCTGGCGCCATTGAGCGGCCTGGTCACCTTGGTGAACATGTTGATCAACGCGATCTGGGGCGGCATCGGCTGCGGCTTGCAGCAGTTCGTGGTGTATCTGCTATTGAGCGTATTTCTGGCTGGGTTGATGACCGGACGCACGCCGGAATTGTTCGGCCGCAAGATCGAATCGCGCGAAGTGCAGTTGCTTGCGCTGTTGATCCTGTTGCAACCGCTGGTGGTGTTGGGCTTCACCGCGGTGGCGCTGGCAGTGCCGTCTTTCACCGCAAATTCCAATCCCGGTTTCCATGGCATCAGCCAGGTGTTCTACGAGTACACCTCTGCCTTTGCCAACAACGGGTCAGGTTTCGAAGGGCTGGGCGATGCCACGTATTGGTGGAACCTGAGTTGCTCGGTGGTGCTGGTGCTGGGCCGGTATCCGGCGTTGATCCTGCCGTTGATGGTGGCGGCGCGCATGGCGGTGAAGCGGCGTGCGCCGGAGTCGGCCGGTAGCTTGCAGGTCGAAACGCCCACCTTTGCGTTGACCCTGATGGCGATCGTGCTGGTGCTCACCGTGCTGCAGTTCATGCCGGCGCTGGTGCTGGGTCCTATCGCTGAACACCTCGCCCTGGCGGCGTCCTGAGAGTTTGAGCAATGTCTACGATCGATACGACTGAAAAACGCGAGCGCGGTGACGCAGCGTTGTTCGATGCTGCCGTGCTGCTTGCGGCAATGCGTGCGGCCTTCCTCAAGTTGGCGCCGCGGCATTTGCTGCGCAGCCCGGTGATGGCGGTGGTGATGGGCGGTACGTTGCTGGCGGCGGTGATCACCGCCAGTGGGCATGGCAATGCCGGCTTCGGCTGGGCGGTAACGGCAATTTTGTTCGTCACCGTGTTGTTCGGCAATTTTGCCGAGGCCATCGCCGAAGCGCGTGGACGTGGGCAGGCCGCATCGTTGCGCCGTGCACGCAAGGATCTGGTCGCGCGTCGCGTGGAAACCACGCTCGGCGGCCGCGAGACGCGCGTGCCGGCAGCAGAGTTGCGACCGGGCGATTACGTAATGGTGTCCGAGGGCGAATTCGTCCCGGCCGATGGCGAAATCGTGCGCGGCGTTGCAACGATCAACGAAGCGGCGGTGACCGGCGAATCGGCACCGGTGTTGCGCGAAGCCGGCACCGATCGCAGCGGCGTGATCGGCGGCACGCGCGTGCTCTCCGATGAGATCGTGTTCAAGGTCACTGCCGAGCCGGGGCATAGCTTTCTGGATCGCATGATCGCCTTGGTGGAAGGCGCCAACCGACAGAAGACGCCGAACGAAATCGCGCTCACCTTGTTGCTGGCGGCGATGACGCTGACCTTCTTGATTGTGGTCGCCTCGTTACCGGCGATTGCAGGTTTCGTCGGCGTCACGCTGGATCCGCTGCTGCTGATCGCACTGCTGGTGTGCCTGATTCCGACCACCATCGGCGGGCTATTGCCGGCGATCGGTATTGCCGGCATGAACCGCGCGCTGTCGGCCAATGTGTTGGCCAAATCCGGCAAGGCGGTGGAAGTGGCTGGCGACGTGGACGTGTTGCTGCTCGACAAGACCGGCACCATCACCTACGGCGACCGGCAGGCCACCGCGTTCCATCCGCTGGCCGGCATCGATCGTACGCAACTGCGCGATGCGGCAATGTTGGCATCGCTGGCCGACCCGACGCCAGAAGGTAAATCCATCGTCAAGCTGGCACGCCAGCAGGGTGCGGTAGCCGTCGAGCCGGACGGCGCGCATTTCATTGCGTTCACTGCGCAAACCCGCATGTCCGGCGTCGATATCGCCGGGCGCAGCATCCGCAAGGGCGCCGGCGACTCGATCGTTGCCTATGTGCAGGCCATGGGCGCGACAGTGTCGCCGGAATTGAACGGCCGTATCGAGGAAGTGGCACGCGGCGGTGCCACGCCGCTGGTGGTGGCCGAAGGCCGGCATGTGTTGGGTGTGGTCGAGCTGAGCGACGTGGTCAAGCAAGGCATCAAGGAAAAGTTCGCGCAGCTGCGTGCGATGGGCATCAAGACGGTGATGATCACCGGCGATAACCCGCTCACGGCCGCTGCCATTGCCGCCGAAGCCGGCGTGGACGATTACATCGCGCAGGCACGCCCGGAGGACAAGCTGGCGCGTATCCGCGCCGAGCAGGCCGGCGGACGGCTGGTGGCGATGGTCGGCGACGGCACCAACGATGCACCGGCGCTCGCCCAGGCCGACGTGGGCCTGGCGATGAACTCGGGCACGCAGGCCGCCAAGGAGGCCGGCAACATGGTCGATCTGGATTCGGATCCGGCCAAGTTGCTGGCGGTGGTCGAAGTGGGCAAGCAGCAGCTGATCACGCGTGGTGCCTTGACCACGTTCTCACTGGCCAACGACGTCTCCAAGTATTTCGCGATCCTGCCGGCGCTGTTCGCTGCGGCGATTCCGTCGATGGCCGCGCTCAACGTCATGCAGCTGTCCAGCCCGCGGCACGCGGTGCTGGCGGCGTTGATCTTCAATGCGCTGATCATCCCGGCGTTGATTCCGCTGGCGTTGCGTGGCGTGCGCTTTCGTCCATCCAGCGCCACCGCCTTGTTGCGCCGGAACATGTTGATGTACGGCGTGGGTGGCGTATTGCTGCCGTTTGCCGCGATCAAGTTGATCGACCTGGCGCTTGTCGCCGCTCTGGGAAACTGAGTCATGACGCTTTCTTCAACCACCAACCTTTCCACGTCGCTGCCGTTGCGCGACGACGGCGCATTGCGCGGCTCGCTGATGCTCGCGTTGTTCATCCTGCTCGGGTTGGGCTTGAGCTATTCGCTGATCGCCACCGGCATCACCGGCGCGTTGTTTCCCACGCAGGCGCACGGCTCGTTGCTGCGTGTGGATGCGCGCGTCGTCGGTTCGTCGCTGGTCGCCCAGCCATTCGCCGATGCGCGTTATTTCCAGCCGCGTCCCTCGGCTGCCAAGTACGACCCGACTGCGGCGGCCGGCAGCAATCAGGCGCGCTCCAATCCGGAGTTGCAGGCGCGTATCGCGGCAACGCGTGCAGAAGTGGCCGCACGCGACGGCATCGCAGCGGAGGCAGTGCCGAGCGAGTTGCTCACCCAATCCGGCAGTGGTCTGGACCCGCATCTGAGCCCGGCCGCCGTGCAGGTACAACTGCGCCGCGTTGCCAACGCACGTGGCTGGCCGGAACAGCGCGTCGCCGCCCTGGTGCAAACCGCCACCGAACACCCACAGTTCGGTCTGCTTGGGCAGCCGCGGGTGAATGTGCTGGCACTGAATCTGGCGCTTGATCGCGCCGGGAATGGGGAGTCGGGAATCGGGAATGGGGTGAAGCAAAAGCACTAGGATCATCGGGCAGCTGTAGGCTTTGCGATTCCCCATTCCCCATTCCCCATTCCCGATGATTGACGCCCGCACCCAACAAGCCGACGCGCTGATCGGCGAACTGCAGCGCGAACATGGCGGGCGCCTGACCGTCTTTCTGGGCGCCGCGCCCGGTGTCGGCAAGACCTACGCCATGTTGTCGCGTGCATGCGAGCGCTTGCGGCAGGGCATGGACGTGGTGGCGGGTGTGATCGAAACCCACGGCCGCAGCGAAACCGCCGCGCTGCTGGATGGCCTGCCGTTGCTGCCGCGCACGCGCGTGAGCTATCAGGGCCGCATGCTGGAGGAATTCGACCTGGACGCGCTGCTGGCGCGCAAGCCCAAGCTGGCCTTGATCGACGAGTTGGCCCATCGCAATGTGCCGGGCAGCCGGCATGAGCGGCGCTGGCAGGACATCGTCGAGCTGCTCGATGCCGGCATCGATGTCTACACCACGGTCAATATCCAGCATCTGGAAAGTCTCAACGACATCGTGCTGCGCATCACCGGCGTGCGCGTGTCCGAAACGGTGCCCGATGCAGTGTTCGACCGCCTGCGCGACATCGTGCTGGTGGATCTGCCGCCGCGCGAACTGATCGAGCGCCTGCAACAGGGCAAGGTGTATCTGCCCGAGCAGGCCACGCAGGCCTTGCAGGCGTTTTTTTCGCCCTCCAACCTCACTGCCTTGCGCGAGTTGGCAATGCAGACTGCCGCCGACCGCGTCGACAGCGACCTGCGCGACACCCAGGCCGCACGCGGATTGCCGGGCACCGCCGCCTTGCGTCGCCGCGTGGTGGTGGCCATCGATGGGCGTGGCAGCTCGGATTATCTGGTGCGGGTGGCGCGGCGGTTGTCCGAGCGTCGCGATGCGCCGTGGACCGTGGTCACCGTGCAGATGCGCACCGTGGCCGATGCCGCCTGGCAGCTGGAAATCGACCGCGCGTTCGCACTGACGCGTCGGTTAGGTGGCGACACCGCGTTGCTGCACGGCGCCAACGTCGCCGAGGCGCTACTGGATTTCGCCGCGCAAAACGGCGTGTCCACCTTGGTGCTGGGGCGCACGCGCGAACGCCCGCTCGCGCGCATGTTCAACCGCACGCTCACCCAGCAATTGCTGCAGCGTGGCGCGCATTACGAACTGGTCATCGTCAGCTCTGCCGATGCGCGTGCGCGCGCGCGCCAGCGTTGGCGCAATCCGCGTCAGTGGCTGCAGCGTTACGACCTGGCGTTCGCGGCGATCGCGGCCGCTGCCGCCGTCGCGGTGGCGTGGGTGATCCAGCGCTGGACCGACATCGACGATCTGTCGATGGTGTTCATCGTCGCAGTGGTGCTGGTGGCCTCGCGCACGCGCATGGCCGCTGCGGTGATCGCTGCGTTGCTGAGTTTTGTCGCCTACAACTTCTTCTTTATCGAACCGCGTTTCACCTTGCACATCAGCGCGCGCCAGGGCGTGGTGACGGTGTGCCTGTTCCTGATCGCCGCCCTGGTCGCCGGCCGTCTGGCCTCGCGCCTGCGCAGCCAGGTGCTGGCCTTGCGCGCGGCCAATACGCATGCCAATGCACTGCAGACGCTGGCCCGCGAACTCAGCACCGCCGCCGATCTGGGCCAGGTGCTGGAGGCCGGCCGTCGCGCGCTGACCACCGCACTGGATGCCGAGGCCTGGTTGCGTCTGGAGCAACGCGAAAGTGATGCACCTGCCAGCTTCGGCACGCTCGATCGCAGCGCGGCGGAGTGGACCCAGCGCCACGGTCAGCCGGCCGGCCGCTTCACCGATACGCTGGCCGGCGCGCAGTGGTGGTGCCTGCCGGTGCGGCACGAACGCGGCAGCCTGGGTGTGGCGGCGCTGCGCTTTCGCCAGGCCGTAGAGCGGCCAGGGTTGGAGCAGCGGCGGCTGGCCGAAGCGATGGTGGAAGACATCGGCCAGGCCGCGCTGCGCACGCGCCTGGTCGCCGATCTGGAAGGCGCGCGCGTCAGTGGCGAAACCGAGCGCCTGCGCTCGGCGTTGCTGTCCTCGGTCTCGCACGATCTGCGCTCGCCGCTGGCCTCGATGATCGGCTCGGCCAGCAGCCTGGCCAGCTACGGCGATGCGATGGACGCGCAGGACCGCCACAGCCTGCTCGACACCATCCAGCTCGAAGGCGAGCGGCTGGATCGCTACATCCAGAACCTGCTCGACATGACCCGGCTCGGCCACACCGGGCTGACCTTGAATCGCGACTGGATCGGCGTGGACGAGCTGCTCGGCTCGGCCACACGCCGGCTGCAGCGCTACCAGCCGGCGGTGCGCCTGCAACTGGATCTGGCCGCCGACCTGCCGGCGATCTGGGTGCACCCGGCACTGGTGGAACAAGCCATCTTCAACGTGCTGGAGAATGCGGCGAAATTTTCGCCACCGGGCGTGGCGGTGACCGTGCAGGCGCGGCTGCAGGCCGGCGCCTTGCAAATCGATATCGGCGACCAGGGGCCGGGCATTCCCGAAGACGAGCGCGCGCGTATTTTCGACATGTTCTACAGCGTCGAGCGTGGCGACCGCGGTCGCAATGGCACCGGGCTGGGCCTTGCCATTTGCCAGGGCATGATCGGCGCGCACGGCGGCAGCGTGGAGGCGCTGGCCGGCGCACATGGTCACGGCACCACGATCCGCATTACGCTGCCGTTGCTCGTTCCTGCCGCGCCACCTCGCCCCGATGCCGACTGACCTCACTGCCATCCCGCCCGCCCGCGTGCTGATCGTCGACGACGAGCCGCAGATCCGCCGCTTTCTCGACATCAGCCTGCGCGCCCAAGGCTATCGCGTGCTGCAGGCCGGCACCGCCGAAGAAGGCCTGGCCCTGCTGGCCGGGCAGGGCGCCGAACTGGTGGTGCTGGACATCGGCCTGCCCGATCGCGACGGCCACGAAGTGCTGCGCGAGATCCGCCAGTGGTCCAACGTACCGGTGATCATGCTCACCGTGCGCGCCGGCGAAACCGAAAAGGTCGCCGCGCTCGATGCCGGCGCCAACGACTACGTCACCAAACCGTTCGGCGTGCAGGAATTGATGGCACGCATCCGCGCGCTGTTGCGCCAGGCCGGCGCGGGCAGCACGGTGGAAGAAAGCGTATTCGACGACGGCCGCCTGCATATCCATCTGGGTCTGCGCGAGGTCACGCTGGCGGGCGAAGCGGTGCCGCTGAGTCGCAAGGAATACGCCTTGCTCGCACTGCTGCTCAAACACGCCGGCCGCGTGGTCACCCAGCCGCAACTGCTACGCGAAGTGTGGGGCCCGACCCACGAAGAAGACACCCATTACCTGCGCATCCTGGTCGGCAAACTGCGTCAGAAACTGCACGACGATGCTGCCGACCCGCATTACATCGTCACCGAACCGGGTGTGGGGCTGCGCTTTATTGGTGTGACGCGTTGAGTTGATCGCACCGCCTGACCAACCAGGCGCCCGTTACCGCGCAAGCACGGTGCTGCGTGTATTGCCCGATGCAGTTCGCCGCAGTGGCGCAGATGCCGGGACGATGCGATCCAGCGCGCGATAACGGCGCCGGTGCAGGTGCGCTGCGTGCATCGCACAAACCGAAAGCTGTTCGATTTTCGTCAGCGGTGCATCGTTGTCGTGCGCTGCGGTGTCGCCGGGGAGCAAGCGCTCACTCCAGCGGCGGCAGCACTTTTCCCGGATTCAAGATCCCATCCGGATCCAGCGCGGCCTTGATCGCACGCATCGCCGCCAGCGTCGGTGCGCTGAACGCCTGTGTCATGAAATCGCGCTTGGCCACGCCGATGCCGTGTTCGCCGGAGAGCGTACCTTCCAGCGCCAGCACCAGCGCGAACAGGCGCGGCAAGGCGGCATGTGCGCGTGCGTCTTCGTCGGCATCGGCCGGGTCGTACATGATGTTGACGTGCAGGTTGCCATTGCCGGCGTGGCCGAAGGCGACGATGGGCAATGCGAATTCCGATGCGAGCGCTTCCACACCGGCAACCAGCTCAGGGATGCGCGAGACCGGCACCACCACGTCTTCGTTGATCTTGCCCGGCTTGATCGTGCGCAATGCCGGCGACAGCGCGCGGCGCGCCGCCCACAACTTGTCGCGCGCGCTGCCATCGGCGGCCACGTCCAGTGCCAACACGCCTTCGCCATCGGCAGCAGCGTGCAAGGCCTGCAATGCGTAGGGCAGGGTGTCGTGATCGCCGTCGGCTTCGATTAGCAACATCGCACCGGCCTCGGGCACGTCGCTGCCGTTGCGTCGCAATAACGCAATTGCGCTGGCATCCATGAATTCCAGCATCGTCGGCGTGGTCGGTTGCGCCATGATGCGCGACACCGCCGCCGCAGCGCTGGCCGCATCGCGATACAACGCACGCAGACCAGCTTGCGCGATCGCGCGCGGTGTGAGCTTCAACGTCGCTTCGACGATGATCGCCAGGGTGCCTTCGCTGCCGACCAGCAAATGCGTGAGGTCGTAGCCGGTGGAATTCTTGGTATACGCACCGCCGCAACGGATCACCTCGCCGGTGCCGGTCACTGCGACCAAACCGAGCACGTTGTCGCGGGTGGCGCCGTATTTCACTGCGCGCGGGCCGCCTGCATTGGTGGCGAGATTACCGCCAACGCTGCAGATCTCTGCGCTGGACGGATCCGGCGGCCAGAACAAGCCATGCGGCTGCAAGGCCTGCTGCAAGTCGCCGTTGAGCAGACCCGGTTGCACGATGGCGCAGCGATCCGCCGGACGCAGCGCAAGGATGCGGTTCATGCGCGCCATCGACACCACCACGCCGCCGGAAAACGGCACTGCCGCGCCAGTGGTGCCGGTGCCTGCGCCACGCGCCACGATCGGCACGCCATGCGCGCGACAAGCCTGCACGATCGCCACCACGTCATCGGTATCGCGCGGCACCGCGACGGCGTCGGGCAACGCCCAGCGGCGCGAATCGTCTTCGCCGTAGCGGCGGCGCGCGTCGGCGCCGGTCAACCAGCCATCGGGGCCAAGCCGTGCGGCCAGCAGCTCGGCCAGCGCGGTGGGAAGCACATCGGTCATGACGGGTGATCCTGTGGTGCCGCGCGCTGGATGCATGTCCATCCCAGCACTGCGACGGTGAGCGGCAGCCAGACCCAGCGCAGCTCGGAGAGCAGCGTGGCAACGCCGCGCGCATTGAAGAAACCGTTGGCGAATGGCGACACGCGGATCGGCCGCCATGGTGCAAACCAGCGCGCATCGCTCCACGGCCAGGTCAACGCAACGCCGAGGCCGCCGGACGTCATCGCATCCAGCACAGGATGCGATGCGGTGCAGACGAATAAAAACGCTGCGGCCTGCAACGCATCCGCACGCAACACACGATGCGCAGCACAGCCCAGCAGCGCGATCAACGCGGCGAACAGCAACGAGTGGCTGGCACCGCGATGGCCGAACACATCTGCATATGGAATGTGCAGCGCGAATGCCAGCACATCGGCATCCGGCAACATCGCCGCCACGATGCCGGCACCTAGCAAGCGCGGGGAGAGGCGGCCGCGTTCGCTGGCGCACCAGAGCGCCAGCGGCACGGCGGCGTGGGTGAGGATGGTGGGCATCGCGGGTGGGTGGTTTTCAGCAATCGTCGGCGCGGAAGGCGTCGCGGATCCAGTTCAGCACCGGCGGCTCGCCGCTGGCTTCGACCACATCGAAGCGGCACGGCAAGCTCGCCAGTGCCGGGTGATAGGCGAGAAACACTTGCGCGGCCAGCACCAGTTTGCGGCGCTTGCGCCGGTCCACCGATGCAGCGCCACCGCCGAAGCGGTTGTCGCGCCGATAACGCACTTCCACAAACACCAGCGCTTGCCCGTCGCGCATCACCAGATCGAGTTCGCCGCCGCGGTAGTTGGCGTTGGCCACGACCAGCCGCAGGCCGGCCTGCTCTAGCAGCGCGCGTGCCAACGCTTCCACCGCCGCACCACGCTGCTGACGTGCTGCCGGCATGGCGTTAGCGGCCGTCAGCGATCGGCACCGGGCGGCCACCGTTGAAGGTGGACCACGCCGGTGTACGCAGCACGTTGCCGAAGCCATCCAGATGCAAGGTGCCGGTGGCGCCGCGCAGGCCGCCGTCGGCGCCGGTGGCGAGTTTTTCCAGATACGCGCTGATCTTCCAGGCGTCGTAGCCGAATGCGAACAGGCGTGCGCCGGGGCCGCGTGCGCTGGGCAGCGTGCTGGCGACTTGGGTGGAGGCCGGCAGGCCGGACACGCCCAGGGCGGTCCAGGTTTCGCTCGGGTAGATGATGCCGTCCAGCGCCAGGTCGTCTTCGACCTTGCCGGTGCCGGCCACCAACTGCGAGGTGCCCACACGCGATTTGCCGGCGAATCCGCTCAACGCCAACTGCGGCGCCAGCGCCCGCGCCGTGTTGCCGCGCACGGCCAGGAATACCGCATCGGCAGTGCCGTAATTGCGCAGCTGCGCGCCGATATCGCCCGGCACTTCGGCCACGCTGATGCTGCCGGCGACGGTGCCGCCGCGTTCGGTAAAGCGATCGCGGAAGGCCTTGATGGTGCGCTTGCCGTTGTCGTCGCTGGTACCGACGATCAGCACATTGCGGCGCTCGCGCGAGAGCAGGTATTCGGCGGCCATGATGCCGTCGTCTTCCGGCGCCAGCGAGAAGCCGGCGCTGCCGCTGGGCGGCGCCTTGTTATCGGTGGGGCGGTTGAGCGCCAGCACCGGCACCGCCAGTTGGCCGCGTGCGAACACCGCGCTGACTTCGTCGCGACCCAGCGGGCCGACCACGTAGTCCACACCGGCGCTCACCGCCTTGTCGTAGGCGGCATTGGCGCCGGCGGCGGTGCCGGCGGTGTCGAAGAAGCGCAGTTCCGGGCGGCGGCGGGTTTCGGCGTAGTAACCGGCCAGCAGGCCGTCGCGCACCGGCGCCGAGGCGGTCGCCAGATTGCCGCTGAGCGGCAACAGCACACCCAGCTTGATCGGCGGGCGATAGCCATCGCGTTCGGCCGGCGGGCGCTTGCTGGTGTCGAAGCCCCACTGCGCATCGCGCTCGAACGCGCGCGGCAACGCCAGCCCGCGGCTGATCAGGGCGCGGCCGGCGAAGTTGTACAGCGGGTCGCCAGCCGGTAGCGCGGCGGTGCGGCCTTTGAGCGTGGCGTCGTCGAGTGCGGCGAGCAGGCGCACGATCGCGCGCTGGTTCTCGCTGCGCGCGGTGCCGGTCAGGCTGGCATCGGCGCGTGCGCGGTCGGCGGCGGCACCGAACAGGTCGCCGGTGCCTTCCAATGCGGCGGCGCGTGCCAGCAGCCAGCGGGTCTGCAGCGGCTGCGGCAGGCCCTGCGGGCTGTCGCCCAGGGCCTGCAGCGCTTGCGCTGCTTGCTTGTCGATCACCGCCAGCTCGCCGGTCAATAGCTCGAAGCGGGCGCGGTCTTCGCCGGTGAGATGGCGCGGGGTCACCTGCGCCAGCAGCGTGCGCGCACGTGCGTCATCGCCAGCGTCATGCCAGCCGAATGCGGATGCTGCCAGCAACCGGCTGCGCTGCGCACCACTGGCGCTGGCGGCTTCGGCTTCCAACTGCTGCGCCGCCTCGCGCGGCTTGCCCTGGTCCAGCAACGCCAGCGCCGCGCTCTGCGTGGGCGAGGCGGTCTGGGTGACGCTGCTGGTAGCGCAACCGGCGGCCAGCATGACCAGCAGCGACAGGGCGGAGATCCTTGCAACACGCTTGTTCATTTCAGATCCATTGGACGGGGCCCGCCAGGGCGGACCGTTAAAAACGCTACGATTCTACCCTTTGCCCCCGGAAATACCGCTGATGACGTCCCCCGGAACCCTGCACGTGGTCGCCACGCCGATCGGCAACCTGGCCGACCTGTCGCCGCGTGCGCAGGAGGTGCTGCGTGGCGTGGCCGCGATCTGCGCCGAAGACACCCGCCACACCCGCCAGCTGCTCGGCCATTTTGGCATCGACCGTCCACTGCTGGCCCTGCACGACCATAACGAAGAGGCGATGTCCGAGCGCATCGTCGCGCGCCTGCGCGAAGGCGAGTCGCTGGCCATCGTCAGCGACGCCGGCACCCCGCTGGTCAGCGACCCCGGCTTCAAGCTGGTGCGCGCCGCCCGCGCAGCCGGGATCCGGGTCAGCCCGGTGCCTGGCGCCTGCGCCGCCATCGCCGCGCTCAGCGTGGCCGGCCTGCCCAGCGACCGCTTCAGTTTCGAAGGATTTCTACCCGCCAAGAGCGCTGCCCGCCGCGAACGCCTGGCGCACCTGGCCGGTGAGACCCGCACCCTGGTGTTCTACGAATCCTCACACCGCATCGTCGACTCGCTGGCCGACCTGCGCTTCGCCTTCGGCGACGAGCGCCCGGCGGTGATCGCCCGCGAGCTGACCAAGCTGTTCGAAACCGTGCTCGACGGCACCCTGGCCGAGCTACAGGCCAAGGTCGAAGCCGACGACAACCAGCGCAAGGGCGAGTTTGTGGTGATGGTGCAGGGGGCCGCAGACGCCGCCGAAGGCCAACTGGCCGAAGGCCGCCGCGTCTATGCCAAGCTCGCCGAACATCTGTCACCGTCGACGGCTGCCAAGTTGGCTGCCGAGCTGACCGGTGCGCCGCGCAAGGCGTTGTATGGCGGCTAGGTATGCCCTCGCAGAAGCACGTTTGCGTGCGACGGTGATTTCTCGATAAGGCTTCTCGCGCCCGGGTGCGCTCCTACCGGCAATGGCGGGGCTGGCATCGCTGCGCCGTTCTGCAAGGTGGCGATAGCGTATAGTGCGCCCCGGCGGAGTCGGCCAGACAGTCGCGTCACTCGCAAGAGTGCCGAGGAAAGTCCGGGCTCCATAGGGCAAGGTGCCAGGTAACGCCTGGGCGGCGCAAGCCGACGGAAAGTGCAACAGAAAGATACCGCCTACGTCCCTCGTCACCCCTCTGCCGCCACTGAAACGTGTCGGCGATGCATAAGCATCGCCAAGTGCGTTCGGAGGCCGCAGAGGGGTGGCGAGGGGCCGGTAAGGGTGAAATGGTGCGGTAAGAGCGCACCGCGAGTCCGGTAACGGACCGGCACGGCAAACCCCACCTGGAGCAAGACCAAATAGGGATCCATTGGCGTGGCCCGCGCTGGATCCGGGTAGGTTGCTTGAGCGCTGCGGTGACGTAGCGCCTAGACGAATGACTGTCCACGACAGAACCCGGCTTATCGGCCGGCTCCGCCGCCTTTTTTGGGCGTAGGCCCAAAAAAGGCGCCCACGCTTGGTACCGCCGGTGGCGGTACAAAACGCGGGTCCCGCTCCGGGCATGCCAGAACCCCGCGGCTATCGCCGCGCCCCCTTGACTCAAGGGGGCTTGCACTCGGGTGCTTTGCTGGGCTCTTTGCTTCGGCTGCGATCAATGCGATCTGGGTGCTGCGGTCATTTTTACGTGGCTTGGGCTTCGCCCTCGCGGGCGACGCTGCGTTGGTGTTTCACCTGCGGTCGTGTTCGGCGCTAGCCGAATGAGCGGGTGAATAGCTCGTCCAGGGCGTCGATGATGGTTTGGCCCTGGTCCTTCAACGTGCCGGCCGGCTTGTTTAGCACTGCCAGCGGCACCGAGGTCATTTCCAGGGGTTGCAGGATGACGCTGTGGCCGGCCACCGTGAGTTCGGGGGTGAAGCGGGACGGGGTCGGGGAGTGGGGGGACTTTCGGATCAGGGGTACGACGACGCGGCGCGGGGAGGCGTCGAAGATCTTCGATTGGACAACGACCACGTACGGGACGTTCTTGTTCTGGCCGACGTTCGCGTAGACATCGAACTGGTCGGTCATAGCGTGGAGAACTCGTCGGCGAAGGAGCCGTGCGCGTCGGTGAAGGTCTTCCACTCGCTTGCGGCGCGCTGCAATTCCATCGCTCGGGCGCTGTGGCTGTCGCGTTCTTTTGTCACGTACTCGGCCAGCAGTTCCTCGACCTTTGCCGACAGGTTGCCGGTCATCGCGCGGGCCTGGGAGGCGAGGTCGGAATTGATGGTCAGGTTCAACGGCTTCTTTTGTGCGGAGCTATCGTAATAACGACTCATGACGGACCTCCTGCGGTTATGCGCATGCTGTGCGCATGATTCCCGGTTGTCAATGCGTATCGGCGATGTCCAGTCGTGTTTCGCCTTGGAAGATCCCGTTTGGGCCGAAGCGGCGTTCGTGGATGAAGCCGCGGCCTAGATGGTCCACCGCGACGATGGTGCTGGCGCGCGTGCCGTAGCTGGGGCCGGTGATGAAGGCGGCCGAGAGCAGGCGTTCGGTCGCCAGGTCCACGCCGGTGTGCGGAAGCGCGGCGTCGGGTGCGGTGGCGGGGTTGCCCAGGGCGGTCCACAAGAATTGCAGGTCGTCGCTGTCGGCAGCGCACCAGTTGCCCAACGCAGTGGTCAATGCGGCGGTCTTGGGCCAGTGCGCGTCCAGCGGGCCGTTGGACATGCCGTGGATGCCGGGCGCCAGCGTGCGTGCCAATGGGGGGTGGTTGCTGAGGTGTTCGCAACGCTCGGCGTCGCACAGCAATAGATTGAATGGCGGGAAGTCGCCCGCGGCCGCTGCCAGATCGCGGGCGTAGGCGGCGGCATCCAGGCTGCCGGTCAGGTAATCGGCAATCAGATGACCGCGCGAGCGCCCGGACGCTGTGTCGAGCGGGTCGCGCACGTTGGTCACCACCGCCACGCGACCGTGGTTGCCCAGGCCTACCCAGCTGCCGCCCGAGCGTAGGTCGCGGCCCGCCAGCACGCCGTCTGCCGGCGCTGCCCAACGTGCCAGCGGCGCGGTGGGGCGCTCGTGGAATTCATCGCGGTTGCCCGCCAGCAGCAAACGCCAGCGTGGGTGGGTTTTCCAGGCGAGAGCGACCAGACACATGCCATCGATTGTCGCCTGTTTGCGCAGTTGCGACGTGTAGCCGGCTCAGTGTGAAGTGAGACCACGGTCGAGTTTACATGGCCTTCACGCCCCTGAACTTTTGTTCAATCTCAAAATCTGAGACGAAACAGCAACTTGTGGATAACCTTTGAACAAGTCTCTAAAGAGTGCTGCAACTCATTGATGCGACTGGCGATTTGCGACCTCCAAAGTTGTTGACAACCTTTGGCGCACTGCTAAGGTGGGCAACGGAGGGAAAACCAGGTGTTTTGTGGTTTTTCGTGGTTCAATGATCCCCCAGCAGGTATTCGAGGTTGCATTCGGTGTTTCAGGGCGAGACTGCCATCACGGTGGACGACAAGGGGCGGATGGCGGTGCCAACCGCATACCGCGACCTCGTCACGCGTGCGAGCGGCAACCGTCTGGTACTCACCTACAACCCGTTCGAAGCCGGATGCCTGTGGCTGTATGCGGAAAAGGAGTGGGAGCGGGTGCGTGACGATGTGATGTCCAAGCCCAATACCCAGCGCGTGGTCCGCACGCTGCAGCAGAAACTGGTGGGTTCTTCGGCAATGCTGGAGCTGGACGCCAACGGCCGTCTGAGCATCCCGGCCAGCCACCGCAATGCGGTCGGCATCGAGAAAAAAGCCGTGCTGCTGGGCATGGGCGACAAATTCGAACTCTGGAGCGAGCAGGCACATCGCGCACTGATCCAGCAGACATTGTCTGACGGGGATCTGGGCGATGAATTGCTCGATCTCAGGTTGTGAGCCGGGGTGCCCGGATGCGCGGTGAAGCGCAGCCCGGTCACCCGGTGTCGCAGCCGCCGGCGGCCCATGTGCCGGTGCTGTACACGCAGGTTCTGGATGGCCTGCAGGTGATCGAAAACGGAACCTATCTCGATGGCACGTTCGGGCGTGGCGGACACGCCCGTGGCGTGCTGCAACACCTTGGCCCGGGAGGTCGACTGCTGGTGATGGACAAGGACCCCGACGCGATCGCCGTGGCCGAACAGACGTTCGGTGGCGATGCGCGCGTGTCCATCCATCGCGGCAGCTTTGCCGGTCTGAGCCAGGTGGTCGCTGCGGCAACCGTCGACGGCATCCTGCTGGATCTGGGCGTGTCCTCGCCGCAGCTGGACGTGGCCGGGCGCGGTTTCAGTTTTGGCAAGGACGGCCCGCTGGACATGCGCATGGACCCCGATGCCGGGCAGAGCGCGGCCGAGTGGCTGGCACATGCCAGCGACCGTGACATCGCCGATGTGCTGTGGACCTATGGCGAAGAACGCCAGAGCCGCCGCATCGCGCGCGCCATCGTGGCGCGCCGCACCGAGCAGCCGCTGCTGCGCACCGCGCAGCTGGCCGACCTGATTGCCTCGGTGATGCCGCGCGGCGACAGCAAGACCCATCCGGCTACGCGCAGTTTTCAGGCGATCCGCATCTACATCAACCGCGAACTGGACGATCTGGAAGCCGGACTGGACGCCGCCCTGGGCGCGCTCAAGCCGGGCGGCCGTCTGGCGGTGATCAGCTTCCACTCGCTGGAAGACCGCATCGTCAAGCAGTTCATGGCCCGCTACGCCAAGGCCCCGCCGAGCAATCGCCGCCTGCCGGAAGCGCAGCCGTTCGTGCCGACGCTGCAGCTCATCACCGGCGCGGTCAAGGCGGACTTCGACGAACTGAGCGTCAACCCGCGTGCCCGTAGCGCGGTGCTGCGGGTGGCCGAGAAGCTGGGAGTGGGGAACGGGGAGGCGGGAATGGGCAAAGGCGACAGCGCCGCTGCTTCCCGAATCCCGACTCCCGACTCCCGATTCCCGGCCTCTCCGAACGGAGACGCCGCATGAGCCGCCTGCTGCTCATCGTGCTGCTCGCCTGCAGCATCGCCTCGGCGATCGGTGTGGTGTACATGCGCCACATGCATCGCAAGTTGTTCGTGCAGTTGTCCAAGCTCGAACACACGCGCGATGAATTGAATATCGAGTTCGGCCGGCTGCAGCTGGAGCAGGCCACCTGGGCGGAAAGCAACCGGGTCGATCAGGTCGCGCGTGCGCGCATCGGGATGAAGTTCCCGGAGACCAACGACATCGTGGTGGTGCGCCCATGACAGAACGGCAGGACAGCCGTTTTGCACGGCGCAGCCGCCCGCAGGGTGGCGCATACGGAGGTGCGCCATGAAAGCCGGCCGCAACCGCGCGCGCAGCAACTTCAACCTGCGTGGCCGCCTGACGTTGGTCGGCATCGCGCTGGGCCTGTGCTCGGTGACGTTGATCGGCCGTGCGGCGTTCGTGCAGCTGGTCAATCGCGACTTCTATCAGCGCCAAGGCGAAGCGCGCTACCTGCGCGAGCTGCCGATCGCCACCTCGCGCGGCATGATCACCGACCGCAATGGCGAGCCGCTGGCGGTGTCCACGCCGGTGGAATCGATCTGGGTCAATCCACAGGAACTGCTGCGTAATCCGGACCGTATTCCCGAGTTGGCCAAGGCACTCGGCCAGCCGTTGGACGAGTTGAACGCCAAGCTGGCGCAGAAGGCCGGCAAGGAATTCATGTACCTGCAGCGCCGGATCAATCCGGACAAGGCGCATGCCATTGTCGAGCTGAAGATTCCCGGCGTGTTCTCGCAGCGCGAGTTCCGTCGCTTCTATCCGCAAGGCGAGGCGATGGCCCATGTGCTGGGCTTCACCAATATCGACGACCGCGGCCAGGAAGGCCTGGAGCTGGCCTTCGACGAATGGCTGCGCGGCAAGCCTGGCTCCAAGAAAGTGGTGCGCGATGCGCGCGGCGCCATCGTGGAGAGCGTGGACCTGGTGCGCCCCGCACAGCCGGGCAAGGACCTGACGCTAAGCATCGACCGCCGCATCCAGTTTCTGGCCTACAAGGAACTGCGTAACGCGTTGGTCGAAAACAATGCCGCCGGCGGGTCGATGGTGGTGATGGACGTGGCCACCGGCGAAGTGCTGGCGATGGTCAACCTGCCCACCTACAACCCCAATTCGGTCACCGGCATCAACCCGTCGGCGCGCCGCAACCGCGCGGTTACCGATCTGGTCGAGCCGGGTTCGACGATGAAACCGCTCACCGTGGCCACCGCATTGACGGCGGGCGTGGTGACCAAGGACACCATCATCGATACCAACCCCGGCTACATGGCCGTGGGGCGCTTCACCATCCGCGATGTGCCGCGCAACAACGGCGTGCTCAACGTCACCGGGGTGATCACGCGCAGCTCCAACATCGGCGCGGCCAAGATTGCCGCCAAGGTGCCGGATCAGACCTTCTATCAGTCGATCCGCAACTTCGGTTACGGCAGCGCGCCGCATAGCGGATTCCCTGGCGAATCGGCCGGCGTGGTGCTGCAGCCGGCGCGCTGGAGCGGCCCGTCCAAGACCACCATGTCGTACGGCTATGGCCTGTCGGTGACGCCGCTGCAGATCGCGCAGGCGTACGCCACGCTGGGCAACGGCGGCAAGCTGACCCCGCCGACCTTCGTGCGTGGACAGCACAACGAAACCCGCCAGGTGGTCACCCCCGAAGTGGCGCGCCAGGTCATCGACATGATGGAGACCGTGGTCACCCAGGGCGGCGCCAAGGGCGCGGCCATCCTGGGCTATCACGTGGCCGGCAAGACCGGTACCGCCCGCAAGAACGGCGCCAACGGGTACGAGCGCGGGCATTACAACGCGCTGTTCGCCGGTCTGGTGCCGGCCACGC
The DNA here is from genome assembly GCF_001423495.1 of Xanthomonas sp. Leaf131. Lineage (GTDB taxonomy): Bacteria > Pseudomonadota > Gammaproteobacteria > Xanthomonadales > Xanthomonadaceae > Xanthomonas. Next base: position 111,941 of record NZ_LMOG01000006.1, read on the forward strand.
GCCCGCGCTTTGCCACGGTGATCGTGATCAACGACCCGCAGGGCAAGGTGTATTACGGCGGCCTGGTGTCGGCGCCGGTGTTCCACAAGGTGATGGAAGGCGCGCTGCGTCTGATGGACGTGCCGCCGGACGATATCCAGTCGTGGCTGGCCGCACAGGCCGCCGGCAAGACCGGGCAGCCGATCGTCAAGCCGCAGCCGGCCGATCTGGATCCGGCATTGGTGCCGGATCCGGTGGATGAAGTCTCTGCCGGTATTCCCACCGCACTTGCACCTGCGGCGCTACCCGCGCCGGCCCAGCCCGCACCGCTGCAGGAGAGCCGCCAGTGAGTCGCACCATGCCGCTGTCGCAGCTGTTGCCGGACGTGCCGCTCGCCCACGAGGTGCAGGTCTCGGGTCTGGTGATGGACAGCCGTGCGGTGCGTGCGGGCGATGCCTTCGTGGCGATTGCCGGTTTCGGTGCGCATGGACTGGGCTTTGTCGAACAGGCGCGTGCCAATGGCGCGGCCGCCGTGTTGTTCGAACCACCGGCGCCGGCCGAGTTGCCGGCACCGGCCGATGCGATCGCCGTGCCTGGTTTGCGTGGGCGTCTGGGCGCGATGGCCGATCAATTCCATGGCCAGCCCTCGCAGGCGCTGCGCATGGTTGGCGTCACCGGCACCAACGGCAAGACCTCCACCGTGCAGTTGCTGGCGCAGGCGTTGACATTGCTTGGCATGCCCACCGGCACGCTCGGCACCTTGGGTGTTGGTCTGTATGGCAGCGCCGTGCCGACCGGCTTCACCACACCGCTGGTATTGCCCACGCACGCGTTGCTGGCGCAGTTGCGCGATGAAGGCGCGCAGGCCGTGGCGATGGAAGTCAGCTCGCACGCGCTCGATCAGGGCCGCGTGGATGCGGTGCATTTCGACGTGGCGGTGTTCACCAATCTCACCCGCGACCATCTCGATTACCACGGCGACATGGCGCAATACGGCGCAGCCAAGGCCAAGCTGTTCACGCGCGCTGGATTGAAAGCGGCCGTGGTGAATCTGGACGATGACTTCGGCCGCACGCTGCTGGCGGCGCTCGACCCTGCGCTGCGCGCGATCGGCGTGAGTTCGCGCGCGCAAGCCCAGGCCGTGGTGCGTGCGCAGGCGCTGCAGCTGGATCACAACGGCATCAATTTCGCGCTGCATATCGACGGCCATGTGCATCCGGTGCATTCGCCGCTGCTGGGCCGCTTCAACGTCGATAACCTGCTGGCGGTGGCCGGCGCGTTGTATGCGTTTGACATCGCACCGGCACAGATCGCCGACGTGCTTGGTCAGCTGCAGCCGATCCACGGCCGCATGAATCGTCTCGGCGGCGCGCATGGCGCCCCGCTGGTGGTGGTCGACTACGCACACACGCCCGATGCGTTGGAACAGGCATTGGCCAGCCTGCGTTCGCATGCGCAGGACCGGTTGATCTGCGTGTTCGGCTGCGGTGGCGAGCGCGATACCGGCAAGCGCCCGCAGATGGCGGCGATTGCCGAGGTCAATGCGGATGTGGCGATCGTCACCGACGACAACCCGCGTGGCGAAGACGGCGATGCGATCGTGGCCGACATCCTGCGCGGCTTTGCGCGCCCGGATGCGGCGATCGTGCAGCGCGACCGCGCCGCGGCGATCCATCAGGCCATCGGCATGGCCGGTGCGTCCGACATCGTGCTGATCGCCGGCAAGGGCCATGAGCCGTATCAGGAAGTCGCCGGCGTACGGCATGCCTTCGACGACGCCATCGTGGCGGCGCAGGCGTTGTTGCCGCGCACCGTGCTGGGAGTGCGCGCATGAAGCTCACGCCGTTGTCGTTGATCGCCCACTGGGCCGGCGGCGAGCTGCATGGCGACGACGCCATGATCGATGCGGTCGGCAGCGACACGCGTGCGCTCGCCAACGGCAGCCTGTATGTGGCGCTGCGCGGCGAGCGTTTCGACGGACACGATTTTGCTGCAGACGCAGTGGCGCATGGCGCCAGCGGTGTGCTGGTCGATCGCCTGCTGCCGGCGCTGAGCGTGCCGCAGGTGCTGGTGGAAAAGACCGAACTCGCGCTGGCGCGTATCGCTGCCGGCATGCAGCGCGACCGCGCCACGCGCGTAATCGCGCTCACCGGCTCCAACGGCAAGACCAGCGTCAAGGCCTTGCTGCTGTCGATCCTGGAAGAGGCCGGGCGTGTCGATGGCACCACCGTCTACGCCAATCCGGGCAACCGCAATAACGAAATCGGCCTGCCGCTGGCGGTGATCGCTGCGCCGGACGATGCCGATGTTGCGATCTACGAAATGGGCGCCGGCAAGCCGGGCGATATCGCCTATCTCACCGACATCGCGCAGCCGCACGTAGCCCTGGTCAACAACGTCGCACCCGCACATCTTGAGCGTCTGGGCAGCCTGCTCGGCGTCGCCCGCACCAAGGGCGCCATCTACGCGGCATTGCCGGCCAATGGCGTGGCGGTGATCAATGCCGACGATGCCTTCGGTGCCTGGTTCGAGCAGCAATTGCATGCGCAGCCGGTGCAGGGTCGTAGCGTATTGCGGTTTGGCTTGCAGGCCAGTGCCGACATCACCGCACGTGGGCTGCGGCTGCAGGCCGGCGGTGCGCAGTTCACGCTGGTGACGCCGCAGGGCGAGGCGCAGATTGCGCTGCCATTGCCGGGCCGCCACAACGTGCTCAACGCGCTGGCGGCGGCCGGGCTGGCGTTGGGCGCGGGCATCGCATTGCCGATCATCGCCGCCGGTCTAGCGCAGGCGCGCCCGGTGGCCGGTCGTCAGATCGCACACGCGCTGCCCAGCGGCGCGGTGCTGATCGACGACAGCTACAACGCCAATCCCGGTTCGCTTGATGCGGCCATCGATACGCTTGCCGCAGCGCCAGGCGCTGGCTGGCTGGTACTCGGCGACATGCGCGAACTCGGCCCCGAAGCTGCGGCGCTGCATGCCGCCGCCGGGCGTCGCGCGCGCGCGGCCAAGTTGCAGCGGCTATACGCGTTGGGCGAGTTCAGTGCCGCCGCCGCGCAGGCGTTCGGCAGCGATGGACGCGTGTTCGCCACCCATGCCGCGCTGGTCGCGGCCTTGCAGGCGGATCTGGCGCAGGCCGCCGTTTCGCCGACCCAAACGCAGGAATCTTCTTCGATGCACGAACACACCGGTGCGGCGGCGCAGACTGCCGCCACCACGGCGCAGATCCCGCCCACGTTGTTGGTGAAAGGCTCGCGCGGCAGTGCGATGGACCGCATCGTCGCCGCGTTGCTCGCACCGGCGGAGGACGCATCCCATGCTGCTTGAGCTGGCGCGTTGGCTACAGCAACTGGAGAGCCTGTTCGGGCTGTTCAACTATCTGACCTTCCGCGGCATTCTGGCGGCGCTGACTGCGTTGTTCCTGTCGTTGTGGATGGGCCCGGCGGTGATCCGCAAGCTGGGCCAGTTCAAGGGCGGCCAGCCGATCCGTCAGGATGGCCCGCAGACGCATTTTTCCAAGGCCGGTACGCCCACCATGGGCGGCTCGCTGATCCTGCTGACGGTGACCTTGTCGGTGCTGTTGTGGGGTGATCTGCGTAACCGCTATGTGTGGTTGGTGCTGGCGGTGATGCTGTGCTTCGGTGCGATCGGCTGGTACGACGACTGGATCAAGATCGTGCGCCGCGATCCCAACGGCCTGAAGTCGCGTTGGAAATATCTGCTGCAGTCGATCTTCGGCCTGGCTGCGGGCCTGTTTCTGTACTACACCGCCGATGTGCCGGCCGCGATCACCTTCTACATTCCGATGTTCAAGGCGGTGGCGCTGCCGTTGGCCGGCGTGAGCTTCGTCGTCATTGCCTATTTCTGGATCGTCGGCTTCTCCAATGCGGTGAACCTGACCGACGGCCTGGATGGTCTGGCGATCATGCCGACCGTGCTGGTGGCCTGCGCGCTGGGTGTGTTCGCCTACGCCTCGGGCAATGTGGTGTTCGCCGAATACCTGAAAATCCCGCTGATTCCCGGGGCCGGCGAGCTGATCATCATCTGCTCGGCGATTGCCGGGGCAGGGTTAGGGTTTCTGTGGTTCAACACCTATCCGGCCATGGTGTTCATGGGCGATATCGGCGCGCTGTCGCTGGGCGCAGTGCTCGGCACCATCGCGGTGATCGTGCGTCAGGAAATGGTGCTGGTAATCATGGGCGGCGTGTTCGTGATCGAAACGCTGTCGGTGATCATCCAGGTCGCCAGCTTCAAGCTGACCGGCAAGCGGGTGTTCCGCATGGCGCCGATCCATCACCATTTCGAACTCAAGGGCTGGCCGGAGCCGCGCGTGATCGTGCGTTTCTGGATCATCTCGGTGGTGCTGGTGCTGATCGGCCTTGCCACGTTGAAGGTGCGCTGATGAACGACAACGCGCGCCAGGCCACCCGACTCGACGCCATCGGCGGCCGCTACGACCCGTGGCTGCTCGGCGCCGCGGCCACGCTCGCCTCGCTGGGCGTGGTGATGGTGGCATCCAGCTCGATCGAGCTGTCCGACAACCCGTTCTATTACCTGACCCGCCATCTGTTGTTCCTGGGCATCGGCGTCGGCCTGGCGTTCTGGGCAATGCGTACCGAGCTCAAGACCATCGAGCAGTACAACCAGGTGCTGCTGCTGGCCTGCTTCGGCCTGCTGATGGTGGTGTTCGTGCCAGGCCTGGGCAGCAGCGTCAACGGCGCCAAACGCTGGATCAATCTGGGTGTGTCGAAGTTCCAGACCGTGGAAGCGGTCAAGGTGCTCTACATCGTGTGGCTGTCCAGCTACCTGGTGCGCTTTCGCGATGAGGTCAATGCGACCTGGCCGGCGATGCTCAAGCCCTTGGGCGTGGCGATCGCATTGGTGGGTCTGTTGCTGATGCAGCCGGACTTCGGCTCGTCCACGCTGCTGCTGGCGATCACCGCCGGCATGCTGGTGCTGGGCGGGGTGAACCTGCCGCGCATGTCGATGCCGATCGTGTTCGGCCTGCCGGTGTTCGCTTTCATCGCGATCCTGGAGCCGTACCGCCTGCGTCGTATCACCTCGTTCCTGGATCCGTGGGCCGATCAGCTCGGCTCCGGCTACCAGTTGTCGAACGCCTTGATGGCGGTCGGCCGCGGCCAATGGACCGGCGTGGGGTTGGGCGCCTCGGTGCAAAAGCTCAACTATCTGCCCGAAGCGCATACCGACTTCATCTTTTCGGTGATTGCCGAAGAACTCGGGTTTGTCGGTGTGTGCGGGGTGATCTCGCTGTATGCCTTGCTGGTCGGTCGCGCGTTCTGGCTGGGGATGCGCTGTGTGGAAATGAAGCGTCATTTCTCCGGCTACATCGCCTTCGGCATCGGTTTGTGGATCAGCCTGCAGAGCTTCGTCTCGGTGGGCGTGAACCTGGGCATCCTGCCGACCAAGGGTCTGACCCTGCCGCTGATTTCCTCCGGCGGTTCGTCGGTGCTGATGACCTGCGTGGCGATGGGCTTGCTACTGCGTGTGTCCTACGAAATGGATCGCGCCGAGCGCCTGCGCAGCAAGTTGTCGCCGCAGGGTGCGGGCACGCCGTCGGCTGAGCCGGCCGAGCCGGTGGTCGAATCGGTGCCGCCGGCGTATGCGCCAGCGCGCAAACCGCAGCGCGACACCGTGGCTGCCGCTGCACCCGCGCCCGCACCGGTCGCTGCAGCATCGGTGGCGCCGGCGTCGGCCATCCTGCGCGGCACCAGCCGCATGCAGCCGCGTGTGGAACCGACGTTCGGGAGAATCGCGTGAGTAATAAGCACGCCAATCCCGCACAAGCGTCCGCGCAGTCTGCTGTGGTTCGTCCGGTCATGATCCTGGCCGGCGGAACCGGCGGGCACATCTTCCCCGGTCTGGCCGTCGCCAAGGTACTGCGCGCGCGTGGCGTGCCGGTGACCTGGCTCGGCGCCGATGGCGCGATGGAAACCCGCCTGGTGCCGCAGCACGATATTCAACTCGACACGCTGGCCATCACCGGCCTGCGCGGCAAGGGCATCGTCAAGTTGCTCGGTGCGCCGGTGCGGGTGATGCGCGCAGTGCGCGCCGCCGGTTTCGTGCTGCGCAAGCGCCAGCCGCGCGCGGTGATCAGTTTCGGCGGCTTCGCAGCTGGCCCGGGTGGCCTGGCTGCGCGGCTGCTCGGCGTGCCGTTGCTGGTGCACGAACAGAACCGCGCACCGGGCATGACCAACAAGGTGTTGTCGCGTTTCGCGCGCCGCGTGTTGACCGGGTTTCCGGGCAGCTTCGCTGGCGAAGAAGCGGTGGGCAATCCGGTGCGTGCGGAAATCGCCGCGCTTCCCGCGCCGGCCACGCGTCTGGTCGGCCGTGGCGGTGCCGTACGTGTGCTGGTGCTCGGTGGTAGCCAGGGTGCACGTGCATTGAATCAGGCCGTGCCGGCAGCGCTTGCGGCACTCGGTCACCCCGATGTCGACGTGCGCCACCAGTGCGGCGAGAAGCTGCGCGGTGAAGCCGAAGCGTCGTATGCACAGGCCGGCGTCAACGCCAGCGTCGAACCCTTCATCGCCGACATGGCCGCCGCTTACGCCTGGGCCGACCTGGTCGTGTGCCGCGCCGGTGCCTCCACGCTGGCCGAACTGTGCGCCGCCGGCATCGGCAGCGTACTGGTGCCCTTTGCCGCAGCGGTGGACGACCACCAGACCCGCAATGCCGAATACCTGGTCGGCGCCGACGCCGCCGTGCTGCTCAAGCAGGACGACACCCTGGCCGTGCGATTGCAGCAGGTCTTGCAGACCTTGCTCGCCGACCCCGCACGCCGCCTGTCGATGGCGCAAGCAGCCCGCACCCTGGCCAAACCCGACGCCGCCGAACGCATCGCCGACATCATTCTTCAAGAGGCCGGGAATGGTGAGTCGGGAATGGGGAATGGGCAGAGCTCAGAACACTTGCAGGAACACACATTGATGCACGCAGACAAGCGCACCGACCAAGTATCCGTCGCCGCTGGCGCTCCGCTCCACACGATTCCCGATTCCCGATTCCCCATTCGCACCTCCGCAGGAGGTGCCGCGTGATCCGTCGTCTGCAAGACAGTGGCGATCTGGTGCGTGCGTTTCCGCGCGTGCATTTCGTCGGCATCGGCGGTACCGGTATGAGCGGCATTGCCGAGGTGATGCTGACGCTGGGTTACGAAGTCTCCGGCTCCGATAATTCCGATAACGCGGCCACCCGTCGGCTGGCCAAGCTGGGTGCGCGGGTGATGCGCGGGCATTCGGCGGCCAACGTGCTCGGCACCGATTGCGTGGTGGTGTCCAGCGCGATTCGCGAAGACAACCCCGAGCTGATGGAAGCGCGCAGCCAGCGCATTCCGATCATGCCGCGTGCGGCGATGCTGGCCGAGCTGATGCGCTTCCGTCGCGGCATCGCGGTGGCCGGCACGCACGGCAAGACCACCACCACCAGCCTGGCGGCGGCGGTGCTGAGCGAAGGCGGGCTGGATCCGACCTTCGTCATCGGCGGGCAACTGCTGGCGGCCGGCGCCAACGCCAAGCTCGGCGGCGGCCAGTGGTTGGTGGCTGAAGCCGACGAGAGCGATGGCAGCTTCCTGCGTCTGAATCCGCTGATGGCGGTGATCACCAATATCGATTCGGACCACCTGGAAAACTACGGCAACGATTTCGCGCGCATCCAGGCGGCATTCGCCGAATTCCTGCAGCGCCTGCCGTTCTATGGTCTGGCGTTGTTGTGCATCGACGACCCGGAAGTGGCCGCGCTGGCCGGCAAGACGCCGCGCCATGTGATGAGCTACGGCATGAGCGAAAACGCCGACGTGCGCGCCGAAGATGTGGTGCAGGATGGCCCGCGCATGCGCTTCACGCTGCGTCTGCCCGAAGGCACCACCACGCCGGTGACGCTGGCATTGCCGGGCCGTCACAACGTGCTCAACGCATTGGCTGCAGCTGCGATCGGCTGGCAACTGGGCGTGGCGCCGGAAACCATTGCGCGTGCGCTGGAAAACTTCGCCGGCATCGGCCGTCGCTTCAATGATCTGGGCGAAGTCATCACCGGCACCGGTGCACGCGTGCGCGTGGTCGACGATTACGGCCACCATCCGCGCGAGCTGGAAGCGGTATTCGCCGCCGCTCGCGGTGGCTGGCCCGACAAGCGTCTGGTCGTCGCCTTCCAGCCGCATCGCTATAGCCGTACCCGCGATCAGTTCGACGCTTTCGCTGCGGTGCTGAGCACCGTCGATGCACTGGTGCTGAGCGAGGTCTATCCGGCCGGCGAAGTGCCGATTCCCGGTGCCGATTCGCGTGCGTTGGCGCGTGCGATCCGTGCGCGCGGCCGCAGCGAGCCAGTGGTGGTTGGGCAGATTTCTGGCCTGGCCGAAGTGTTGCCCGACGTGCTGCAGGACGGCGATCTGCTGCTGATGATGGGTGCCGGCGATATCGGTTACGTGGCTCAGCACATCATCAACAACGGCTTCACCGGAGCGAGCGCATGAGCGCGGTGATTTCCAACGCACGCAGCACCGATCCGGCCGTGTTCGGTCGCGTCGCCGTGCTGCTCGGCGGCACCTCGTCCGAGCGTGAAGTGTCGTTGAATTCCGGGGGCAACGTGCTGGAGGCGCTGCGTGCGCGCGGTATCGATGCGCAGCCGGTCGATGGCATTCCGGCCTTGGCGCAGGCGCTGGTCGAGACACGTTTCGACCGCGTCTTCAACGTGCTGCACGGCCATAACGGCGGCGGCGAAGACGGCATCGTGCAAGGCTTGATGGAAGCCTTCAAGGTGCCTTACACCGGCTCCAACGTGTTGGGCTCGGCGTTGAGCATGGACAAGATCCGCACCAAGCAGGTGTGGCTGTCGCTGGGCCTGTCCACACCGCGCTATGCGCGCCTGGCTGCCGGCGCCAGCGCCGATGACATTCATGCCGCCGCACGCCAGATCGGCTTGCCGGTCATCGTCAAGCCGGCCAACGAAGGTTCCAGCGTCGGCATCAGTCGCGTGTTCGACCAGGCCCAGCTTGAAGAGGCTGTAGTGCTGGCGGCACGTTACGACGGCGCGCTGCTGATGGAGCAGCTGATCGAAGGCGACGAACTCACCGTGGCCGTGCTCGGCGAGGTCGCGCTACCGTCGATCCGCATCGTGCCCAAGGGCCAGTGGTACGACTACAACGCCAAGTACGTGGCCGACGACACCCAGTACCTGTGCCCGGGCCTGGAAGGCGATGCCGAAACGCAGATCCGCCAGCTCGCGCTGGATGCCTTCCGCGCCGCCGGTGCACGCGGCTGGGGTCGCGTGGACGTGATGCGCGATCGCAGCGGCCAGCTGTATCTGCTCGAAGTGAACACGGCGCCCGGCATGACCAGCCACTCGCTGGTGCCCAAGGCGGCGCGCCAGCTCGGTATCGATTTCGAAGAACTGGTCTGGCGCGTGCTGGAGCAGACGCTGTGAGGCCGGGAATGGGGAATCGGGAATCGGGAATCGCAAAAGCGACAGCCGGCAGTGCGCCGCTGTCGACGATTCCCTATTCCCGATTCCCCATTCCCCCGCGCGGAGCGCGCCAATGAACGCCACCCTGCGCATCCTGGCCTGGTTGATCGCGGTGACGCTGGTCGCGTTGCCGGTGGTGGCTGTGCTCAATGGTTGGGTCGGTGCCGAGCGGTGGCCGTTGGCACGCTTGCGGGTGTCGGGCGACTTCAAGCGGGTGCCGGCAGAAGAACTGCGTGCGGTGGTCTTGCCGTATGCGCGCTCGGGCTTTTTTGCGGTGAAGTTGCAGAACGCGCAGGACGCCATCGCACGTTTGCCGTGGGTGGAAAGTGCGCAGGTGCGCAAGCGTTGGCCGGACGTGCTGGAAGTGCATGTCACCGAGCACAAGCCGTTCGCGCGCTGGGGCACTGACCGCATGTTGTCCGAGCAGGGCCGGTTGTTCCGCACCCCGCCGTTGTTGAAGGATTTCAAGCTGCCGCAACTCGGTGGTCCGGACAGCAAGACGCAGGACGTGGTGGCGCTCTACAACGAATCGCGCGCGCTGTTCGCGCCGACCGGGTTGGATGTGGAGCGGCTGGAAATGGACGCGCGCGGCAGCTGGTCACTGGGCCTGAGCAACGGCGTGCAGATCGTGATCGGCCGCGACGATGCACGCGCGCGTCTGCAACGCTTTGCGCGCGTGTTGCCGCAACTGGCCGACCCGCAACGCCCGATCGCCCGCGCCGACCTGCGCTACACCAATGGCTTCACGGTCGAACGGCGAATGGAAAGTGGGGAATCAGGGATGGATAAAAAACCCAAGCCGGTGTCGCCCGCTGCGCCGCACACGCTGGTCCTGAATTCTCTACGCCTCCGTACACCGCTGTTGACCATTCCCCATTCCCCATTCGCTATTCCCGGCTTTAAGACATGAACCGCAAAGGCGACAAATCCCTCATCGTTGGACTGGACATCGGCACCTCCAAGGTCGTCGCGCTGGTCGGCGAGTACTCGCCCGGCAATCCGATCGAAGTGATCGGCATCGGTTCGCATGAATCGCGCGGCCTCAAGCGCGGCGTGGTGGTGGATATCGAATCCACCGTGCAGTCGATCCAGCGCGCGGTGGAAGAAGCCGAGCTGATGGCCGGCTGCGAAATTCGCTCGGTGTACGCATCGATTTCCGGCAACCACGTGCAGTGCAAGAACTCGCCCGGCATCGTGCCGATCCGCGACGGCGAAGTGACCTGGAGCGATCTGGAACGCGTGCTGGATGCGGCAAAAGCCGTGGCCATTCCTGCCGACCAGCGCATCCTGCATGCGATCCCGCGCGAGTACGTGCTGGACGATTCGCAGGAAGGCATCCGCAACCCGGTCGGCATGACTGGCGTCCGCCTGGAGGTGCATGCGCATCTGGTGGTGTGCGCGCAGTCGGCCGCGGCCAACATCACCAAGTGCGTGCAGAAGTGCGGCTTGCAGGTCGACGATCTGGTGCTGTCCTCGCTCGCATCCTCGGTGGCGGTGTTGACCGCCGACGAGCGCGAACTGGGCGTGGTGCTGGTGGACATCGGCGCCGGCACCACCGACCTGGCCGTCTACGTGCAGGGCGCGATCTGCCACACCGCCTCGCTACCCATCGCTGGCGACCACGTCACCAACGACATCGCGCACATGCTGCGCACGCCCACGCCGGAAGCCGAGCAGATCAAGGTGCGTTATGCCTGCGCACTGGCGCAGCTGGCCACCGCCGAAGAAAGCATCCAGGTGCCGTCGGTCGGCGATCGCCCGCCGCGTCGCATGCCGCGGCATGCACTCGCGCAGGCGGTGCAGGGTCGTTACGAAGAAATTTTCGAAATGGTGCAGGCCGAATTGCGCCGCTCCGGCTTCGAAGAAATGGTGCGCGCCGGCATGGTGCTCACCGGTGGCGCCTCGAAGATGGAAGGCGTGGTCGAACTGGCCGAAGAGATGTTGCAGATGCCGGTGCGCGTGGGCATTCCACAGCACGTCACCGGCCTGGGCGAAGTCGTCGGCAATCCGGTGCACGCCTCCGGCGTGGGCCTGTTGCTGATGGGTAGCCAGATCGAACACCCGCGCCGCCCGTCGATCCCGACCGGACGTGCCGGGAGCTTGTTCAAGAAATTGAAGAACTGGTATCGCGGCGAATTCTGAGGAATCGGGAATCGGGATTCGAGAATTGGTTGAAGCAAAGGCAAAGCGGTTGCGACAAGTTTGAGTGGAGAGCGGTGAGAGCGGGCAGGGCGTAGTTTTTTTGTGGTTCCGCCGAGGAAGCGGTGGTTGGCGTGAAGGTGATTCGCGGTTGCGATTCCCCATTCCCGACTCCCCATTCCCGGCATTCAAACAACAACATTCGCCGACATGCGGGTGTTGGGCTGGCGAACGGAGCAATCCGATTCCCATTCCCGATTCCCCATTCACGGCATCTAAAGAGGACACTGACATGGCACATTTTGAACTGATCGAAAAGATGGCTCCCAACGCGGTCATCAAGGTCGTTGGCGTGGGTGGCGGCGGCGGTAACGCGGTGGCACACATGGTCAACACCAACGTCGATGGCGTGGAATTCATCACCGCCAACACCGACTCGCAGGCCATCAAGAACTGCGGCGCCAAGTTGCAGCTGCAGCTCGGCACCAACGTCACCAAGGGCCTGGGCGCAGGCGCCAATCCGGAAGTCGGCCGCCAGGCCGCGCTGGAAGACCGCGAGCGCATCATGGACGCGCTGCAGGGTGCGGACATGGTGTTCATCACCGCCGGCATGGGCGGCGGCACCGGCACCGGTGCTGCACCGGTGGTTGCGCAGCTGGCCAAGGAAATGGGCATCCTGACCGTGGCCGTGGTCACCAAGCCGTTCCCGTTCGAAGGCCGCCGCCGGATGCAGGTTGCGCTGAAGGGCATCGAGGAACTGAGCCAGCATTGCGACTCGCTGATCACCATTCCCAATGAAAAGCTGATCACCGTGCTGGGCCGCAACGCCACCATGATTCAGGCGTTCCGCGCGGCCAACGACGTGCTGCAGGGCGCCGTGCAGGGCATCGCCGATCTGATCGTGCGTCCGGGTCTGATCAACGTCGACTTCGCCGACGTGCGCACCGTGATGTCGGAAATGGGCCTGGCCATGATGGGCACCGGTTCGGCACGTGGCGACGACCGCGCGCAGGCCGCCGCCGAAGCCGCCATCCAGAATCCGCTGCTGGACGACGTCAACCTGGCCGGTGCCAACGGCATCCTGGTCAACATCACCGCCGGCCCGGACTTCACCATGGCCGAGTTCGACGAGATCGGCCGCACCATCGAAGCGTTCGCTTCGGAAGATGCGACCGTGGTTGTCGGCACCGTGCTCGACCCGGACATGCAGGACGAAGTGCGCGTCACCGTGGTGGCCACCGGCCTGAACCGTGCGGTTGCGCGTCAGACCCAGCGTCCCGATCAGCGTGCGCCGATCAAGTTGGTGCGCAACGCCACCACCGGTCAGCCGGAATTTGGCGATTTCGACACCAGCGGTGGCGATGCGGTGTCCAAGGCCGTTGGCGGCAGCATGGGCCTGGGCCTGCGTCGTCCCAGCAGCGACTCGGTCGGCAGCAGCAACAACAACGGCGGCAGTTCCTCCGCGCCGGCGGCAGACCTGCCCAACGACTACCTGGATATCCCGGCGTTCCTGCGCCGCCAGGCAGACTGACGCTGCAACGCGACGCCGCCTCGGCGGTGCCGCCCGTAATCCCCCGAGGTTCGCTTCGGGGTTGCACTGCCATGTCCTCTTTCTGCCGGATCGATCGTTTGATCCGGCAGCTTTTGCAGTGGCGTGACCGCTCGATTACAGTTGCCGTCACGCGTGACTTGTTAAAATTCGGATAATCTCAACGATTGGACAGCCGGTTCAGCGCCTGTCTGCATTGTTCATCCAGACTTCGCATATGACCCAGCAACGCACTCTCAAAAACACCATTCGTGCCACCGGCGTCGGCCTGCATAGCGGCGACAAGGTGTATATGACGCTACGACCGGCTCCTGTCGATCATGGCGTGGTGTTCCGGCGTGTGGATCTGGAACCGGTGGTCGAAGTCCCCGCCGATGCCGAACTGGTCACCGAGACCACGCTGTGCACCGGTTTGACCTGCAATGGCGCCAAGATCCAGACCGTGGAGCATCTGATGTCGGCATTGGCCGGCCTGGGTGTGGACAACGTCATCGTCGAACTGTCCTCGGCCGAGTTGCCGATCATGGACGGTTCGTCCGGCCCGTTCGTGTTTCTGCTGCAGTCGGCAGGCATCGTCGAGCAGAACAAGGCCAAGCGCTTCATCCGCATCAAGCACACGGTGGAAGTGCGCGAAGGCGACAAGGTCGCGCGCTTCGAGCCGTATGAGGGCTACAAGCTCGGTTTCACCATCGAATTCAATCACCCGATGATCCCGGCCAAGCAGTCGCGCCAGGAAATCGAGTTCTCCACCTCGGCGTACGTGAAGGAAATCTCGCGCGCCCGCACCTTCGGCTTCATGCGCGACCTGGAGTACATGCGCGAGCGCAATCTGGGCCTGGGCGGCTCGATGGATAACGCCATCGTGCTGGACGAGTTCCGCGTGCTCAACGAGGACGGCCTGCGTTACACCAACGAATTCGTACGCCACAAGATCCTGGACGCCATCGGCGACCTGTATCTGGCCGGCGGCGCCATTCTGGGCGCCTACGAAGGCTTCAAATCCGGCCACGCGCTCAACAATAAGCTGGTGCGTGCGCTGCTGGCCGATCAAGCCGCCTGGGAATGGGTCAGCTTCCCCGAAGGCAGCGTGCAGCCGCCGGTCACCTACGCCAGCCCCGTCTACGCCTGATGTCAGGGAATGCCCTAGTCGGCGTTCGAAGTGTGAACTCCGTCGGATTTCCGGCCCGTTCTTAACGTTTATTTAAGACTTCTCTAACTCCTGCGTGGCCTATGCCCGCTAGGATGCGTCGGGTCGTGTGCGGTCTTCGCAATTCTTTCACGCACCGGCGGCCGCTTCGAAAAGGTGGCGCGGACCTCACCGTTTGGTCGGTGGAACGTCCTGCAAGGAGGCCAGTGCATCGCGCAATCCTTTGTGCGTCGCTTCGGAAACAGGGCGTGGACGCTCACGGTTTTGCGGCATTGGGGAATGCAGCGGGGTCGTGATGGTCTTGATGGTCACTGCGGTGGTCTTCAGTCCGATGGATCGGGCGGCATCCAATAATTGGGTCTCGGCAAGCCGCAACTTGGCATGCCAGACAGGTGAATCAACCAGAAAAACGAGCTGTTCGCCTCGGACATTGGCCAACCGGCAACGGGTGGCCAGATGAGGCGGTAACAGGGGGCGCAACTGCCGGTCCAGCGCATCGAGCCACAACGCTCGACGCAAGGGGTCGCCAGCCTTTTCACCCAGCGCGGCCTCGATGGCCGGTTGTGGAGCGGAAGGGGTGCGTGCGTTGGACTTGGGCTTGGACATGACACTCATATGGCGTTGAAGAAAGTTGTAATCAAATCTCGCGAAACCCGGGGTCAACGTGTGGCCCGGCAGCTCCAGGGCTTCGCTGCGGATCGACCGATGGTAGTCCTCGGCGCGGTGCTGGGCTTGGGCATGTTGATCGGCGTCGGTGCCAGCACCGCCACCGGCATGGTGACCAATTCCGCGCTGCAGGCCAAGGTCGCGCAGCAGCAGGCCGAGCTGGCCCAGGCGCAGCGCGCCTCGCAGGCGCAGGTCAATGCACTGGCCGCACGCATGGGCGAGCTGCAGGCCCAGGCCACCCGCCTCAATGCCTTGGGCGAGCGGCTGACCGAAATGGGCAAGTTGAAGGACGGCGAGTTCGACTTCGACGCGCCGGTCGGCGTCGGCGGCGGCGATGAGCCGGTCAGCGACATGCCGGTCGAATCGCTCAAGGAGACCCTAGGGCAAGTCGAACAGCAGTTCTCCGCCTCCGGCCAGCAACTGAACGTGCTGGCCTCGCTGATGTTCGATCATCAGCTCGAACAGAACTCGGTGCCTTCGCGGATGCCGATCCGCAACACCTACATCACCTCGGGCTTCGGCGGCCGCGCCGATCCGTTCGACGGCGGTTCGGCCTTCCACAAGGGTGTGGATTTCCACGCCAACGTGGGCGACCCGGTGATGTCGGTCGCCGATGGCGTGGTCAGCTACGCCGGTGTGCGCGGCGGCTACGGCAACGTGGTCGAAGTGGATCACGGCAATGGCTACGTGACCCGCTATGCGCACAATTCGCGCCTGGTGGTGAAGATGGGCGACCTTGTACGCGCCGGCCAGCAGGTGGCCAAGGCCGGCTCCAGCGGCCGTTCCACTGGCGCACACGTGCATTTCGAGGTGTGGGCGGACGGGCGGGTGGTCAATCCGCGCAAGTTCCTGGGCGATACCAACACGCCGGTAGGACGTCGAGGGCGCGGTTGACGAAGGCGCGCTCAGCGCTTGATTCGTGAAGGCTCGCCCCAAGCTACAATAGGGTGTTGCCATCGACAGGGCGCAGTGCGCCCTGTTTCGTTTACGGCGGTCGGGTCTTGGGGACCGGCGTCGGTCAAACCGTTCCTTTTCAACCGGTTTCTTCAATGATCAACAGTCTGCTTACCCGTGTCTTTGGCAGTCGTAACGAACGCCAGCTGCGCCAGCTCAACCGCCTCGTCACCCAGATCAATGCGCTGGAGCCGACGATCGAGAAGCTCTCCGACGCCGAGCTGCAAGCCAAGACCCCGGAGTTCAAGCAGCGACTTGCCGCCGGCGAGTCCCTGGACAAGATTCTTCCCGAGGCGTTCGCGGTGTGCCGCGAGGCCAGCCGCCGCGTGCTCGGCATGCGCCATTACGATGTGCAGCTGATCGGCGGCATGGTGTTGCACCTGGGCAAGATCGCCGAGATGCGCACCGGTGAAGGCAAGACCCTGGTCGCGACGCTGCCGGTGTACCTCAACGCGCTGCAGGGCGAGGGCGTGCACGTGGTCACGGTCAACGACTACCTGGCGCGCCGCGATGCGGCGCAGATGGGCAAGTTGTACAACTGGCTGGGCCTGAGCGTGGGTGTGGTGTATCCGGGCATGCCGCATAGCGACAAGCGCGAGGCCTACGGCAGCGACATCACCTACGGCACCAATAACGAATTCGGTTTCGATTACCTACGCGACAACATGGCGCTGTCGCGCGCCGATCGTTACCAGCGCAATCTGCATTACGCCATCGTCGACGAAGTCGACTCGATCCTGATCGACGAAGCGCGCACCCCGCTGATCATCTCCGGCCCGGCCGACGAGTCGCCGGAGCTGTACATCCGCGTCAATCGCATCGTGCCGCAGCTGACCAAGCAGGAAAGCGAGGAGGGCGAGGGCGATTTCTGGATCGACGAGAAGGGCAAGCAGGTGCATCTGTCCGAGGCGGGCATGGGCCATGCCGAAGAACTGCTGATGCAGGCAGGCATCCTTGAAAACGCCGAGGACGGCCTGTATGCCGCGCAGAACCTGAGCGTGGTGCATCACCTCAACGCCGCACTGCGGGCGCATGCGATCTATCAGCGCGATGTGGATTACATCGTGCGCGATGGCGAGGTGGTGATCGTCGACGAATTCACCGGCCGTACCTTGTCCGGGCGTCGTTGGTCCGATGGTTTGCATCAGGCGGTCGAGGCCAAGGAAGGCGTGCCGGTGCAGCGCGAGAACCAGACGCTGGCCAGCATCACCTTCCAGAACCTGTTCCGCATGTACAAGAAGCTGTCCGGCATGACCGGTACGGCCGACACCGAAGCCTACGAATTCCAGAGCATCTACGGCCTGGAAGTGGTGGTGATTCCGACCAACCGCCCGACCGTGCGTAAAGATCATCCGGACCAGGTGTTCCTCAACCGCAAGGGCAAGTTCAACGCGGTGCTGGCCGACATCGAAGACTGCGCCAAGCGCGGTCAGCCGGTGCTGGTGGGTACCACCTCGATCGAGACCTCGGAGATGCTGTCCGAGCATCTGCGCAAGGCCGGGGTCAAGCACGAAGTGCTCAACGCCAAGCAGCACGAGCGCGAAGCCACCATCGTGGCCAACGCCGGTCAGCCGGGTGCGGTGACCATCGCCACCAACATGGCCGGCCGCGGTACCGACATCGTGCTGGGCGGTTCGCTGGAAACCGAGCTGCATGGCATGGGCGAGGACATCAGCGACGAACAGCGCCTGCAGGCCAAGACCGAATGGCAGCGTCGGCATGACGCGGTCAAGGCGGCCGGCGGCCTGCACATCATCGGTACCGAGCGGCACGAGTCGCGCCGTATCGACAACCAGCTGCGCGGCCGTGCCGGTCGTCAGGGCGACCCGGGTTCCTCGCGCTTCTATCTGTCGCTGGAAGACAATCTGATGCGCATCTTCGCCTCGGACTGGGTCCAGAAAGCGATGCGCATGATGGGCATGAAGGAAGACGACGTCATCGAAGATCGCCTGGTCAGCCGGCAGATCGAAAAGGCGCAGCGCAAGGTGGAAGCGCACAACTTCGACATCCGCAAGAACCTGCTGGACTTCGACGACGTCAACAACGATCAGCGCAAGGTGATCTACGCCCAACGCGACGAATTGCTGGATGCCGAATCGGTCAAGGACAACGTCGACGGTATCCGTGGCGATGTGATCTATGACCTGGTCGCGCGCTTCGTGCCGCCCAATTCGGTGGACGAGCAGTGGGACCTGAAGGGTCTGGAAGCCACGCTGGAATCCGAACTGGGCATGCCGCTGGCGCTGAGCGAGATGGCGCGTACCCAAGAAGAGCTGGACGCCGAGCAGATTGCGGCCAAGGTGCAGGCGGCGGTGGATGCGCACTTTGCCGAGAAGGAAGCGGCGGTAGGCAACGACACCATGCGCGCATTGGAGAAGCACGTGATGCTGACCGTGCTCGACCAGGGCTGGAAGGAGCATCTGGCCAAGATGGATTATCTGCGCCAGGGCATTTATCTGCGCGGTTACGCACAGAAGCAGCCCAAGCAGGAATACAAGAAGGAAGCCTTCGAGCTGTTCTCCGAGATGCTGGAGAGCGCCAAGCGCGAAGTCATCAACCTGCTGGCGCGCGTGCGCATTCGCAGCGAAGAAGAAGTGGCCGAGCTCGAGGAGCAGGAGCGTCTGCAGGCGCAAGCGCGCCTGATGGCCTCGCAGTTCCAGCATCAGGACGTGGGCGGTTACGGCGCAGACGAAGAAGTGGAACAGATGCAGGGCGGCAACGCCCCGGTGCCGGTGTCGCAGGTGACCCGCGACGAGCCCAAGGTGGGTCGTAACGACCCATGCCCCTGCGGCAGCGGCAAGAAGTACAAGCACTGCCACGGTCAACTCAGCTGAGCTGAGTTGACCGTGGTGCAGCCCGCTTTGCGGGCTGCACACCCAGTGTCCGCGTAGCGGACGCTGGGTGCACGGTATTCCTCCGATCCCCGCGCCTTTGGCGCGCCCCCTTACCAAGGGGGCTCTACTGACGAGGGGATTCGTGGGGCTTGTTGAGAAGCGGGAATTGTTTGGACAGCGGGATTGAATGTCGGAGGCTGGGTGCAAGGCCCTGTCCCCCGATTCCGTTTGCGTTTGGCGAACTAGCCACCAAGAGCGTTGCTTGCAGAGTCGGTGGCGTTTGTTTGGAAAGCACGGCTGAGGGGCGAGGAGGGCACGCTTGGCGGGCTCTACCCCGGTGAGCGTCAGCGCGGCAAGTCCGCTTTACGCCCATACATCGCACGCTTTTACATCTCTTGTGGCGCCGACTGTGCCGTCCGCATAGAAACATGCTCCGCCTTGCGTGACTGTATGACTGCGGGGCGTATGCTCATTCCACGTCCTGCGTGGAGTGCGGTCATGTCGCTGTCCAGCCAGCAACTGAAGGTATTCGTGCCTGCGCGCGACTACGCGTTGTCGCAGCGGTTCTATCGCGCTCTGGGCTTTGTGCAGGAAGACGAGGTGGGCAACGTGACCTGCTTCCGGCACGGCACGCATTGCGCGTTTCTGCTGCAGGATTTCTATCTGCGCGAGCTGGCCGAGAACCTGATGCTGCACCTGTGGGTGGACGATGCCGATGGCTGGTGGCAGCACGTGCACGACACGGGGCTGGACGAGCAGTTCGGGGTGACCTGCAGCGCGCCGGAAGATCGGCCGTGGGGCGCACGCGATTTCATCCTGCATGATCCCAGTGGCGTGCTGTGGCGGATCGGGCATCCGCTGTAGGCGTGAATCGGAATGGGGAATGGGGAATTGCAAAGGCGGGCATGGTGCGTGCTTCAACCAATCCCGATTCCCGAATCTCCATTCCCCGCCCTCAAGCGATTGCGCTGAACGGCTCACTCGCGGCACTCTTGTGCCCATGCCCGATTCTCTAAGATCCATCCACGTCGTTGCCGGTGTGATCACCGACCCCCGCGGCCGCATCCTGCTCACCCGCCGCACCGAAACCCGCGACATGCCCGGCCTGTGGGAATTCCCCGGTGGCAAGCGCGAACCCGGCGAAACCTCCGAACAGGCATTGGTACGCGAGCTCAACGAAGAGCTCGGTATCGAGGCGCAGGTCGGCGAGTGGCTGATGGACGTGCCGCAGCTGTATCCAGACAAGCGGCTGCGCCTGGAAGTGCGCCACATCACTGCATGGAAAGGCAGTCCGCGCGGGCGCGAAGGCCAGGCGATGACCTGGGTGGCTGCGGACAAGCTGATGCGGTATTCGATGCCGCCGGCCGACGTGCCGGTGGTGGGCGTCCTCCGCCAGCCCGACCGCTACCTGATCACGCCCGAACCGGACGACGACGTGCTCTGGCTGGAAGGCCTGGAGCGTGCGCTGCAAGACGGCATCACGCGTATCCAGTTACGTGCGCGGCAGGCCGAACCCGCGCACTGGAAGTCACTGCTGCACCAGGCGATGCGCCTGCGTGGTCGTGTGCGCGCGCAGTTGCTGCTCAATCGCGATATCGCGTTGGCCAGCGAACTCGGCATCGGCGTGCACCTGGGTTCCGAACAACTGGCCGCACTGCAGGAACGCCCGTTGCCGGCTGAGCAGCTGGTCGCCGCCTCGTGCCACGGGCTGGACGATCTGCGCCACGCACAGCGGCTCGGCTGCGATTTCGCGGTGCTGGGGCCGGTGCAGGCGACTGCCTCGCATCCGGGTGCGACACCCTTGGGATGGGACGGTTTCGAAGCCTTGCGCGAGCAGGTCTCGCTGCCGATCTACGCACTCGGCGGCATGCAGGTCGACGACCTGCGCGAAGCACGTTCGCATGGTGCGCAGGGCATCGCCGCGATTCGCTCGCTCTGGCCGCAATGACTGCGCAGCTGGCGACCCTGGTGGTGTTCGGCGGGTTGCCGGGCGTCGGCAAGAGTTCCATTGCACAGCGGCTGCTCACGCACTGTAATGCGGTGTACCTGCGCATCGACAGCATCGAGCAGGCGCTGCGCTACAGCGGTGCACTCGCTCACGATGTCGGACCGGCCGGCTATCTGGTTGCCTACGCCATTGCAGAGGCAAATCTGCGCCAAGGCCAGGTAGTGGTCGCCGATAGCGTCAACCCCTTGCCGGTCACCCGTGACGCATGGCGTGACGTGGCGCGTCGCACACACAGCCGCCTGCTGGAGATCGAAGTGGTCTGCAGCGATCGCGATGTTCACCGGCAGCGTGTGGAATCGCGGCACAGCGAGGTTGCCGGACTGCGCATGCCGGATTGGTCTTCCGTACTTGCGCATGACTATGTGGCCTGGACCGAGCCGCACTGGGTGATCGACAGCGCCGTGCTGAGTGCGGAGCAAGCGGTCGCAGAGATCATGCATCGGCTTGCTGCTGAGTCTTGAAGCGTTTGGCGAGCCGTGTGCCTGCGCGCAGGCAACTTCATCACTGCGTGGCAGATGCCGATTCCGCGCGCTGGCGGCGGCCGCTTGGCGATGACTGCAGCGGTTTTATCAGCCGATTCAAAACGTCACCCAGAAGCAGTTGTATTGCCGGCGCAGGCGCAGCACGCTGCGTGCGGGCGTGCCGCTGGCGAGGTTTTGTTCCAGGCGCAGGCCCCACGGGCGTGGGCGGCTTGGGGTTGCCGGAAGCGGGGCGTCGATGGCGCTGCCGTCCAAGGATGGTGCGGCGTCTGCATCGGCCTGCCACGCCGGCGTCTCGCTTTGCGGGTACATCGGCGCGATGTCCAATAGGGGGCGTTGCACGATCGCTTCCAGGCGGCTCAACACCTGGTTGGCAGCGGCATCGGACTGGCCGCTCCACAGGTACAGGCTGGACAGCCGGTTGACGTCGCGGCTGTCCACCGCCAGTTGCAGTAACGACACCAGCTCGCTCAGCCGACGTGGGCAGCCGTAGCGATACAGGCCAGTGTTGCCTTGCGTGCGCGTGGCCGGTGGCGGGCGCGATGCGGCGCCGACGTCTTCGCAGCGACGGTCGGTGAACATGGTCTGCCCATCGGGCGTGACGCAGCGACGGATCTCCTGCGCCTGCACGCGTGCGGCGGGGCCAAGGCAGAACAACAGCAGCAACGGCAGCAGGAGGCGAGGCATCGGCGCAGCGTAACGGTGCGCGCGTGAGCCGGCGAACAACGCAGCGGTGCCACCCACGCGTGCACCTCGCTCGCTGGTCACGCGCGTGCTTGCGAAGGAGGTGATCCGCAAAGACCTGCCTGTGGAGAGCGTGCCTTGGACGGCTTGCCTCAGCGTCCGAGCAGCTGCAACACCTGCGTGGTCGGCTTGGCCAGGTTGAGCGTGTAGAAGTGCAGGGCCGGCGCGCCGCCGGCGATCAGGCGCTCGCACAAGGTGGCCACGACGTCCGCACCGAAGGCGCGCACCGCATCGGCATCGTCGCCGTAGGACTGCATCTTCTTGCCGATCCAGCGCGGGATTTCGGCACCGCATTGTTCGGAAAAACGCCGCAGCTGCGAGAAGTTGGAGATCGGCATGATGCCGGGAATGATCGGTACCTCCACGCCCATGCGCTGCACCGTGTCGCGGAAATGAAAGTACGCATCGGCGTTGTAGAAATACTGGGTGATCGCCGCATCGGCGCCGGCATCCACCTTGGCCTTGAAGTAGCGCAGGTCGCTCAGCGCATCGGTCGCCTGCGGATGGGTTTCCGGATAGGCGCCGACTTCGATACGGAAGGCATCGCCATGCTCGGCGCGGATGAAGGCGATCAGGTCCGAGGCATAGCGCAGGTCGCCGGGATGGCCCATGCCCGAGGGCAGATCGCCGCGCAGGGCGACGATGCGGGTACAGCCGATGGCGCGATAGAGCTTGAGCAGCTCGCGGATTTCCTGCCGGTTGCCACCGACGCAGGACAGATGCGGGGCGGCTTCGAAACCGTGTTTCTGCTTGAGGTGGCGCACCGTCTCGGAGGTGTAGCTGAGCGTGGAGCCGCCGGCACCGAAGGTGCACGACACATACTCCGGCGCGTAGCCCTTCAATTTGGCCGCAGTGCGGTCCAGCTGCGCGCGCTGGTCGTCGGTCTTGGGCGGGTAAAACTCGAAACTGAGATGCGTCATCACGGCGGGTCCGGCGGATCGTGCGGGCATAATATCGCTTCATCGCGATGCATACATATTTGGTTGCGGGTGTCCCGATTCCGAGTGTCCCGGCATGTGCTGCGTGCAAGGCGTCGGCGCGGTACCGTTGCAGCTGGGGCTGCTTGCGCGGGTGCGCAGCGCACGCGGTAAGCTGCCGAGCACCCCACGCCACTTGATCGGAGCGCGACATGCAAGAACAGGAAATGGATGTAATCGCCGAATCGTTGGGCCGTATCTGGGTCGCGCTGGCGCGCAGCGTCGGCGACCTGGCGCTCGCTCTGGCCGAACAACCCGGTGTGGATGGCGACAAGTTGCTGAGCGACTTCGCTGCACGCCTGCCTTCGGGCCAGGATGACGGCACCTCCAAGGTGTTCGAGGCGATTCGCCAATACATCGATCAGGGCGTCGCTCCCAGCGAGGAGTGATCCGCGCCACGCGCGTCTGCGTGAGTGCAGGCGCGCGTGCTGCGAATCAAGCGTGTCCGATTGTTCGACCGTACGGAGTTGCAGCAGTGCCGGGGCCGCTTGGTGCATCAACGCCGCGCCTGCGCCAAGCGTTGACGCCTGCATGCCTACACTGGAGGCACTTTCTACGGAGTGCCTTGCATGAGCGACACCACCATGACCGCCATCGCCATCCGCGATGGCAAAGGCAATGCGGATGCGCTGTACGCCAGCGAGCAACCGCGCCCGCGTCCCGCGCCGGGGCAGGTACTGATTCGCGTGCACGCCGCCGGCATCAATCGTCCCGATTTGCTGCAGCGTGCCGGCCACTATCCACCGCCGCCGGGCGCGCCGGAGACGCTTGGGTTGGAAATTGCTGGCGAAATCGTGGAGCCGGCCGGGCGCTGGAAGGTGGGCGACCGGGTGTGTGCATTGCTGGGCGGTGGCGGCTACGCGCAGTACGCAGTAGTCGATGCGCGGCATGTGTTGCCGATTCCGGCCGGCATGGATCTGGTACACGCTGCGGCACTGCCGGAAACCATTTTTACCGCATACACCAACCTGTTCGAGCATGGCCGGCTGGCGGCCGGCGAGTGGTTGTTGCTGCATGGCGCTACCTCCGGGATCGGTGTCACTGCGATTCAAATGGCCAAGGCTGCCGGTGCGCATGTGTTGGCCACCGCGCGTTCGGCCGGCAAGGCGGCACAGGCGCGCGAGTTGGGCGCCGATGTGGCGATCGACTCCACCACCGAATCGTTTGTCGCCGTGGCCAAGGCGCACGGCGGTGTGGATGTGTCGCTCGACATGGTGGGCGCTGCGGTGTTCGCCGACACCCTGGAAGCGCTCAATCCGCGCGGGCGCATCGTCTACATCGCCTCGCAGGCCGGCTCGACCATCGAGGTGCCGATCCCGCTGCTGATGCGCAAGCAGGCCATTCTCACCGGTTCGACGCTACGCCCGCGCAGTGCCGACGAAAAAGCGCGTCTGGCGGCGGAAGTGGAGCGTGTGGTGTGGCCATGGATCGCGCAGGGCAAGCTGCGCGTGTTGCTCGACAAGCGCTTCCCGCTCAGCGAGGCCGCTGCGGCGCATCGCTATCTGGAACAGGGCAGCCATCTGGGCAAGGTCGTGCTGGAAATGTGACTGCGCGGTCACCTGCCTGGCATGCGCGTGCGTGTCAGGCAGGTGCGCTCCGCATCCTCGTTAAACGCCGAACAACTTCGCATTGCGCAGAGTGAGTGGTCATACCTGGTCGTAACAATCGACAGAAGGTGTACTCACTCTCGACAGCGAAGGAATCGAATGATGCGGACCTCTTTGGGCGTGGCATTGCTGGCATCCACCGTGACGGTATGCAGCGCAGGCACCGCATCTGCAGCAACGTCGGAGCTGCCTGCATCTGGTCAGTTGCCAGCGGTCAGTGCCAGTGTGCCGATGGCAAGTGTTCCGATGGCTCCCGAGCGCGTCCTGCAGGTCAGTCTCGTGCTCAAGCCGCGCACGGATGCAGCCGCGCAGCACGCGGCGATCGAGCAATGGCTGATGCGCGATGCGGCCGACCCGCTGCTGCGGGGCCCATTGGACAAGAGCGCCGCGGCGGCTACCGGCAACATCGCCCAGGTCAAGGACTACCTGCGCAGGTACGGCATCACCGATGTGCAGGTCGTCTCCGATGGTCGCGTGCTGCAGGCCAGTGGTACGGCGGCGGCGTTGCAGGCGGCGTTCGCGGTGACGCTGCGCACGGCCAGCGTCGATGGGCGTGCGGTGTACTTCAATCAGAGTGCGATCGTTCTTCCTGCCGCATTGCGGCCCATCGTGCAGGGTGTGGTGGGGTTGGATAACCTGCGTGTTGCCCGGTCGCCGCAGCGCCCGCCGCTGCACACCGATGCGCACCTTGCCGATCGGATGTTGCGCACCAGCGCGCTTGCCGCGCCTGCTGCCGCTGCTTCCGAGGTGGTGCAGCACAGTGTGGAAGAACTCAATAGTGCGTACGGTGCCAGCGCGTTGGCACCGGCCAGCAGCGTGGTGGGTGCGGTGATCGCTGTCGGCAATCTGCAGACCACGCTGCTACGTCTGCAGCATTTCCAGACAGTGCATGGCCTGCAGACTCCGGTCACCGTCGTCACGGTGGGCGATCCGGCCGCGCCGGGCTATCGCTCCGTCAACGACGAGATCGAATGGGACATGGATACCCAGTTGCTGCTCGGCAGCGCCGGCGGGTTGAAACGCCTGATCATCTACAACGTGCCGGATTTCACCTTCAAGAGTTTGATCGACGGCATGACGCGTGCCAGCGACGACAACCTGGCGCGTGTGGTCAGCATGTCGATCGGCGCGGCCGAAACCGATATAAACGCTGCAGTGTTCGAGGCAATGGATGCGAGCCTGGCAAAGGCTGTCCGGCAGGGACAGAATTTCCTGATCTCCAGCGGCGACGATGGCATTTACCAGCCGCTGAGCGCGCGCGCGAATGCGCCGTACTACGACAGCCTGGCGGGTCGCCCGCAGCAGCGCCAGGTGGCGTTTCCCGCGTCGGACCCGTACGCCATTGCCGTGGGAGCCACCGAGTTGCAGACCAAGGTGGGCAGTCCGGGGAGTTACGTGGCCGAGCGCGTGTGGAACGCGGGTGTAGGCGGCCAGATCACGCAGGGCGGGATGAGCAGGCTCGGCGCTGCGCCACAGTGGCAAAAGACCCTCATCGCAGGGCAGGTGAACTCCGGGCGGCGTGCGGTGCCGGACGTCAGTTTCAACGGTGCGTTCTCCAGTAGCGCGCAGATCCTGGGCACCGACGCGCAAGGCAATGAAGAGATCTGGCATGTGCTGGGTACCAGCGCCTCCGCGCCGACCTTCGCCGGCTATGTCGCGCGGCTGCTGCAATCGCATCCGAACCTGGGCTTCATCGGCCCGCAGATCTATCGCTATGCGAGCCAGCGCAACGATGCGCGACGCAAACATGATGTGCTGGCCGGAACCAATGGCCTGTATGGCGATGGGTATGTGGCCGCAAGCGGCTGGGACTTTGCGTCGGGTTGGGGCAGCCTGGATATCGCCGATTTCGACCGTTTCCTGGCACACGCCTCACCCTGATTCTGCGCCGCTGCCGTGCAGTGCGGCGCCGAGACGATCGGTGCCGCACCGCATGCAGATACCAGCAGTTACAGCGTGGTGTCGACCACCGCTTCGATGTGGTGCCCGTCGGGGTCGATGACGAACGCGGCGTAGTAATCGTCGCCATAATCCGGCCGCAAACCGGGCGCGCCGTTGCAGCTGCCGCCGTGCTGCAGCGCGGCCAGATGAAAGGCGTCTACCGCGCCGGCGTTTGCCGCAGCGAATGCCAGATGGAAGCCGTCCCCCGGCGCGCACTGCATTGACGGGCGTTGCTTCAACGCCAGGCTATCTTCGCCGCCGGGCCGGCCGTAGCCGACCGCCTGATCGAGCGTGCCAGGCTGCAGATCGGACCACACCCGCACATAGCCGAGCGCGCCGAGCACGGCGTCGTAAAAGGTCGCCGATGCCTCGATCGTGCGAACGCCCAGCGAAACGTGATGCAACATCGATGCAATCCTTCAGTGATGACGGCACGGTGGTGTGACGCGGCGATCGTGGTCTCTGCCGGTGCCTGCGTCAATTGGCGGGTCAGCAAGATTGGCCCTGTCGCATCTGCCTTCCGATTCAAGAGGCGCCGCCGCCTGTTGAAGGCTGCGACCAGCGAGGCGTACTGCGCATTCGCAACGCTGCGACCGCAACGATGCCGCAATGGCCGTCCCTGCAGCGCCACCGGCTGCGCAGGTATAGCAAAACAAGCAGGAGCGATGTCTCGCGGCGAGCCGCAGCCTGACCGTACACTGCGTCCTCGCGTGCAGGGCTGCGGATCTGCATCGCGCCATTGCCGCATCGGCCCCGCGCAATCGCCTGCCTCCTGCGATCGCAGCGGTGCTGTCACTTCCACATCAGCACGAAGGTTTCGATGAAGCATCCAGACGCATTGCGCATTGCCCTTGTCGGTATCGGCAAGATCGCCCGCGACCAGCACGTGCCCACCATCGCCGCGCGCGACGATGTGCAACTGGTCGCCACCGTGAGCCGGCATGGCACGGTCGACGGCGTGCCGGCCTATCACAGCTTGGAAGAGGCGTTTGCTGCGCATCCGCAGATCGAGGCCGTGGCGTTGTGCACGCCGCCGGTCGGGCGGCATGCGCTCGCCCAGGCCGCGCTGACATCAGGACGCCATGTGTTTCTGGAAAAACCCCCCGCCGCCACGCTTGCAGAAATCCATGATCTGCGCGTCGTGGCACAGCGCGCGCAACGCAGCGTGTTCACCAGCTGGCATTCGCGTTGCGCCGCCGCCGTGGAGCCGGCGCGCCAATGGTTGGCCGACAAACAGATCCTGCGCGCGCATATCACCTGGAAAGAAGACATCCGTCATTGGCATCCGGGGCAGGACTGGATTCTCGAGCCGGGCGGCATGGGCGTGTTCGATCCCGGCATCAACGCGCTGTCCATCGTCACGTATCTATTGCCGCGCCCCTTTGCGCTGCGCGAAGCAGAGTTGCACACGCCGGAAAATCGCCAGGCACCGCTGTACGCCAAACTCGCTTTTGTCGACACCGCAGGGGTGCCGGTGACGGCCGAATTCGACTTCCTGCAGACCGGTCATCAGCGCTGGGACATCGAGGTGGAAACCACTGCAGGCCTGCTCATGCTTAGCGAGGGCGGGGCCAAGCTGAGTATCGATGGCCAGCCGCAGACAGTGGATGCGGCCGGCGAGTACGACGGTTTGTATCGGCGTTTTGTGCAGTTGGCGCGCGCAGGTGAGTCGGAAGTGGATGTCACGCCATTCGTGCACGTTGCCGATGCGTTCCTGCTGGCCGCGCGCAAGGTCACTGCACCGTTTGCCTGGTAGACCGCAATCCACGCCGACGCTTTACTGAGCGAAGAGTGCATGCGCTGCATCGTGCAACGCATGTGCACAGTGGCATGATGCGGCTGTTTGATGAAACGCCTCCGCACGCCATGTGCCAACGGAGGCGTTGTTCCCACTGGTTGTCGCAGCTGCTGCATGGCGCGACGATGCTGGAAGATTGGCTCTTCCAGCATCCGCCGAAAATGCAACCGCAAGCGCGTGCTGCTCGATCAGCAGCTCAACGACGCCACATGCGCGCGCCGCGCGCCGGCAGGGTAAAGGTGTAGGACGCGCTGGAAATGCGCACCACACTGCCCGAGCCAAGTGCATCCACGTAATCCGCATTCCAATACAGCACGCTGCCGTTCATCGCCACGGTGGTGTTGACCGGATTGCCGCACTTGTTGATGCCAACGATGCCCAGGCTGCCGCGCCGGAACAGCACGTGGCAGGAGCTGGACGAGAGCACCTGCATGTCGCTGCCCTGCACGCCGTTATGGAAGCCGATCATGCGGCGCAGATCATCGCGCAGATACGCGTTGACCCAGCGGTTGTCGCCGCTTTCGTTGTTGTCGGTGTAGATCATCGGCATGCCGCCATTACGGCCGATCAGAAAGGCGTACGCCAGGGTTTCGTCGACCGGGTCGAGAATCGCATAACGGAAGCCGGCATTGTTGGGGATATCGTGGGTCACGGCGAAGGTCACCGCGCGATTGCCCGGCAAGGCTTGCCCGGAAGCTGCAGGGTCGACCAACTGCTGCATGCTTGCGCCGACAGCGAATGCATTACGCACCGCGTTGAACAGCGGAAAGTCGTAGGCCGCATGCGGTGTGGATTGCAAGTAGGGCGCCAGGAACTGGTCGTAATCGCCATTGCCGGTTCCGCCGCCGGTGATCACTTCGCCGAACACATACACGCCGGAGCGGATGCCCGCATCGAACACGCGATTGAGGTGGTCGAAAGTCATGTGCTTGGCCGCGTCGACACGGAAGCCGGTCACGCCCAGGCCCTTGAGCGCTTGCAGATAGGCACGCTGCTGTTGCACTACCCAATCGTTGCCGAGCAGATCCGGCAGGCCCGGGTCGCTACCGCCGCCGCAGATGCGGTAGTTACGCACCTGATAGGCATCGTTGTAATTGCTGATGCATTGAGCCGGGCCGAAATCGCTGGCGCTCAGAAAGTTGGATTGCAAGGTGCCGAACAAGCGCAGCGCATCGTAGCGGCCGGGATTGGCCGCGTACTGCGACAGCACGGCGCTCCCGGGATAGTTGAGATCCGCGCGAGTGGCCGCTTCGTTGGCCATGTGGTTGAGCACCACATCGGCATAGGTTTCCACGCCGTTGTTGGCCAATGCCTGCACCATGCGCGAGAACGCAGCGGTGTCGCCGAGCGGGCCATCGATCACGCGCAAGTCCTGCGGTTGATAGCGCGCCCACCACGCACTGCCTTGCGAGCGATAAGCCGGTGCGACCAGGATCTTGCGATAGCCGGCATCGGCAATCTGTTTGGCGCGCGCTTCCACGGTGGCGTACGGCCAATTGAATGCATGCAGGATGACATCGGCCTGGACGTTTGCAGTGGTCAGCAGCAATACCAACGCCATCAGGAACAAACGAACGCCACGCTGCGATAGCGAGGGGGGGGAGGGGATGTGTGTTTCGCGCATCGGATCGATCTCCAGTCGGAAGGAGCAAGCATCCGCGCATGCGCGATGCCCGCATCAAGGCCTCCGGCCCCTGTTCCGGAAAGCGCGCGCACGGCGTGCAGCGCGCGCTGATGCTAAGCGCGCATCGCGGCGCAGCATCGCGGGTGTGCATACGTATTCACTGCAACCAGGTGCAGAAACGTGGGCGTGGTTCGATGGCGAAGCGGCGCGGCGTCGCAGAAGTGCGATGGGCTATCGAGCGCAGGGGCTGGGCGATGCGCGTCAGCGCCGCATGCTTGAAACGATGCGGCGCGGATCAGTGCCGCGATTGCAGTGCCAGTGCAGCAACGACTGCACCGGCGGCGTCTCATCGGCTTACTGTCGGTAAACGTGGCGCAGATCGTCTTCGATATGCAGCTGCTGCAGTTTGCTCAGCGGTACCTCGACCCGGTCGGTCGTGTAGTAGGCCGGTTGCCGTGCGGAGACGCCATTGGCAGCGCGGTCGGCGCCTTTCCACTTGTTGTAGCCGGTGTTTGGAATCGCCAGGGTCACGCTCTGCTCGCTCACCTGTTCCACCCGCACCACGCCGTAGGCATGTCCATCGAACGCACCCGGCACCATCGCTTCAAGATCCACCGTGTACAGATCTCCCTGCCGGGGCTGCGCCAGCAGCGCATCGTCCTGTTTGGAGGTCTGCCCGGCGCTATAGGCGCCGAAGGCCACGAGCACCACGATCAGGCCGAGCAGGACCAGGCCGCCGAAACGGCGGTACGCCGGAATCGGCGATGTGTCCAACGTCGCCTCGAACGTCTTGGTGTCGTGCTGGGTGCTGTGATTGCAGCCATCGCATACGCGCAGGTACTGCTTTTTGGTCACCCAGCTGAAGAGATACCAGACGTGGGCGTAGCGATAGTGCAGCACGTCGCGGAAGCTGCGTTGCTGGGCACAGTGTTCGCAGTGGGTGCCATTGGCAGCGCCCAGCGCGATGACATCCCCACCCGATCCCCAGATGATCATGCGTTCGTCCTTGAAGTCGTCGAAGGCGTGCATGGTACGGCCGGACTGGCGTCCTGGGTAGATGGGGGGACGCAAACCCGCTGCGGCGACCGTTACGCAGGGGCGGGCCGGGGTGCGGCCGCGGCGCGCTAAACTGTGCGCACACTCACCTGCCGATCCTCCCATGCGCAATCCACTGCAAGAACAACTGCTCAAGGCTGGCCTGGTCAAGAAGGCCCAGGTGGACAAGGTCGCGCGCGAGCAGCTCAAGCAGCGCCACGCCAAAGGTGCGGCGGTCGCGCCGGCAGACGTAGACAAGGTGGACACCGCGCGCCTGCAAGCCGAGCGTGCCGAACGCGATCGCGCACTGGCAGAAGAACGCAAGGTGCTGCTTCGGCGTCAGGAAGTGCTGGCCCAGGTCAGGCAGATCGTGGAGACCAGCAAGGTCAAGCGTGAGGGCGAGATCGACTACCGTTTCAACGACGGCAGTGTCATCCGCAGTGTGTTGGTCAATCCCACGCTCCGGAGCCAGCTGGCCAGTGGCGCGCTGGTAATCGCACGCCACGGCGATGGCTTCGAACTGATTCCACGCGCCGCGGCAGACAAGGTCTACAGCCGCGATGCAGATACCGTGGTGCTGGACCATGGCCGCAACAGTGCACCCGCATCAACAGACAGCGACGACGATTATTACAGCCAGTTCAAGGTACCGGACGATCTGATCTGGTAAGTGGTGGCGGGCGAGGCCGCACGCTACCCTGGCGGTCTTTGCCGCCTTCAACACTGTCATGTCGATCGTTCTGACCCCGTTCGCACGCACCCGTCTATTTCCGCGCGATGGCCGCCGCAACGCCATCCAGGACTGCACGCCCGAGCAGTTCACCCAGCGGCTCAACGACCAGACCCCAGTGCGCGTGATCGAAGGCTATGCGCCGTTCTGCCAGTTGCACGTGCATCGCAACTGGACCTCGACCCGCTGCCTCACCGCGCCGATCACCGACGACAATCGCCACCTTTTGCGCTCTGGCTACGAGGCGCGCAGCACCCAGGAACTGGCGGTGCTGGTGCGTTGGTTTGAGGGTGTCGAACCGCCGGTGGCCGCTTATCTCTTGCCGATTTTGTATAGCAGCGATCAGCTGGCAAAAGAAGGCTCGCCGATCGACGCCGAGTGGGGTGTGGTCGGCTGCCTTTACACCACGGAGCCGGACGAAATTCCGATGGCGCCCATCACCATGTTGCGCAATGCACTAGGCGTGGAAGAGGGCGGCTCCGGCGTGCCACTGGATCGCGACGCATATCGGCGCAGCGTTGCGTTCTGGGAACGCAATGCGAATTGGCGGCCATAGCAGGCAGAGAGCTCGCGTCGTATCGTGCGATTTTTCGCGCGTGAAACAAGCAGCGCCGCTACTGAATTCAGGCGTGTATTGGCTGCGCTGCATGGCATCGCAGCCGTGAGCACGGGTTTTCGCTGAGCGTGAAACGTGGTTGCACTTACAACTGCAAAGTCGAGCTGCGTCTGCTGTTTTCGGACTCAGCGCAGCTCGACATTCTGATGGCTGTCAGAACCGGTACTCGACATTCACCGAAGCCATGTCGGTGCTCAAGTCCACATCGAATTTCTTGGCGTTGTAATGGTCGTAGTTGGCGCCGATGCTGAAGTGCTCGCCCAGGTTGTAGCCCACGCCGGCACCTGCATACCACGAGAGCTTGTCCAGGTCGGCGCGGTCCGACACGGTGTCATTGCGCAGGCCCTGGCCCTTCCAGCCATACAGCCCGCCGCGCATGCTGGCATACCACTTGTCGCCCAGTGCAAAGCGCTGATTCACGCCGACCGTCCATCCACGCAGCTGACTCTCGTCTTCCACGACCGCGTCACCGTTGAAGAGATTTTTTGCCTGGATGTTGCCAAGATCGTTGTAGCCAGCTTCCAGGCCAATAGAGAGCCACGGAAACAGCACGTTCCAGCGGTACCC
This sequence comes from Xanthomonas sp. Leaf131, assembly GCF_001423495.1. Lineage (GTDB taxonomy): Bacteria > Pseudomonadota > Gammaproteobacteria > Xanthomonadales > Xanthomonadaceae > Xanthomonas. The sequence continues at coordinate 144,806 of NZ_LMOG01000006.1, forward strand.
GGCGGAAACGCTGTAGCCGGTATCGCTGCCATCGTACGGCCCGCTCTTGAGCGATGTACGTCCGACGCCGCCGTTGACGAAAAAACCTGATCCGTCGCTGGATGCGGCCTGTGCAAAGACATCGGGTGCGGCTGTCAGGACCAGCGCCGAGAGCGCCAACGTGAGCATGCTTTTCTTCATGACGAGTTTCTCTTGAAAGTGCGAGTGCGGCGGAGAATCACCAACGCACGCCGTGACTGGGCGCGAGCATTGCAGCGCCATAGTGGTCAGCGGAGTTTGGAAAGTTATTAGCCGCAGGCGTGTGTGCGCAGCAGCCGACATTCTCAAACGCACCATTGCGTTGATTGCAGCTGGCGAGTTGCCGGCAACCCTGGCGCAGATGTGTGCTAGCCGACGCCGAGCACGGGCATGCCGGGGGCGACCCATGCAACGGTAGTGATTGCGCCTTGCACCAGCCCCTGATCTCTGAGCTGCGCAAACACGGCAGAGGGCGGCCAACCTGCAGGTGCGTCGGCAAAGGGGATCTGCAGTGATTGCAGCAGGCTGAGGATTTCGGAAAGTTCTTGAGCGTTCTTGAAAATCAGGCTTATGCCGTCTTGTATCGCATTGCCACGCGTCAGTAATGTCTGGCGCATGGCAACTTCGCAAATCACATGGACATGTTGGTCCAGTACAGCGGAAATATGGTTCATGCGTTGCAGCTGCTGCTTAGATGTCGCTCAGGATGTGAGTGCGGCGCTGGTGGTATTCCGCGTCCGTGATCAATTGCTGCGACCTCAGCGTGTCCAGCTCCAGCAGTCTGAATCGAGCGCTGTTGGGCACTGTCGATGTGGTTGGCGCGGGTGTCGGCCTCCGTTTCATGCATCGCGTGCATAGCCTGCCTCGCGTTGCGCGCGGATCGCCAGGATGAAGACGGTATCCAGCGCGATTACATACCGGTAGAGGGCAAGATATCCGTGAGCGCCTTGGCCAATGACCAGTTCGCGCAAATCGTTGCGCGTCAGGCGCCCGATCAGCGGATTGTCCGTGAGCACATTGGATGCGCTGACGATCTCGCCAAGACGCTCTTGGATGTGCTCGGCCTCGTGCTGTTCCAGATGGCCGATGATGCGCCGCAGGTCCTCATTGACAGAGGGCAGGAACTCGACGCGCGCCATCCTATTTCGCGAACTTGCGGGGGACGGGACGTGGCGTGTCCTTGCCCTGAATGCGTTCCATCAGATAGCGGCGCATCTCTTCCCAGGGAATGCTCTCGCCGGTCTCGAGGAATTCGGCCCAACGGCGTTCGGCTTCCTCATGGAAGTCAGCGCGTCGCTCGGTCTGCTCGGCTTTTTCGGCGATGGCTTCCAGGATGAAGTTGTGCGAGGTGGTGCCGGCCGCTTCTGCCGCTTTGGCGATGCGGACTTTGAGCGCATCCGGCAAGCGGATGGTGGTGGTGCTCATACGGGGCTCCCGAAGGTGGTTTCGGGGCAATGTAGCACGCATGTGCTACAGGTGGCGTGCCGGCGGAGGCGTTCAGGTCAGGCGCCCTACGGCGCCTTCTGCCTGCACCTCATCTCCAGATGATCGACGCGCAAGGTCGTGCTGCCGTCCGACAGGCGCCGCGTGACGCAGTACTTACTCAGCTCATTGGCAGCGTTGCTGCCACCACCATTCAAGGCGCGTTCGGTTCACTGATCGCACGAAAAACGGGCGCCTTGCGGCACCCGTTTTTGTCTGCATGGCGATGTTTTGCCAATGGATCAGTAGCGGTAATGATCCGGCTTGTACGGACCAGCCACGTCCACGCCCAGATACTCGGCTTGGTCCTTGGTCAGGGTGGTCAGCTTGACGCCGATCTTTTCCAGGTGCAGGCGGGCCACTTCCTCGTCCAGGTGCTTGGGCAGGATGTAGACCTTCTTCTCGTAGCTGTCGCGCTTTTCCCACAGGTCGATCTGCGCCAGGGTCTGGTTGGCGAACGAGTTGGACATCACGAAGCTCGGGTGGCCAGTGGCGCAGCCCAGGTTGACCAGGCGGCCGTCGGCCAGCAGGAAGATCGCGTTGCCGTTGCCGAACACGTACTTGTCGACCTGCGGCTTGATGTTGATCTTCTCCACGCCCTTGAGTGCATTCAGCGCATCGACCTGGATCTCGTTGTCGAAGTGGCCGATGTTGCAGACGATGGCCTGGTCCTTCATCGCCTGCAGGTGCTCGACGGTGATGATGTCCTTGTTGCCGGTGGTGGTGACATAGATGTCGCCGCGGCCCAGGGTGGATTCGATGGTGTTGACCTCGAAGCCTTCCATCGATGCCTGCAGAGCGCAGATCGGGTCGATCTCGGTGACGATGACGCGGGCGCCATAGGCACGCAGCGAGGCGGCGCTGCCCTTGCCGACGTCGCCGTAACCGCAGACCACCGCGACCTTGCCGGCCAGCATCACGTCCATCGCGCGCTTGAGGCCGTCGGCCAGCGACTCGCGGCAGCCGTAGAGGTTGTCGAACTTGCTCTTGGTGACCGAGTCGTTGACGTTGATGGCCGGGATCAGCAGCTTGCCGGCTTCGGCGATCTGGTACAGGCGGTGCACGCCGGTGGTGGTCTCTTCGGAGACGCCCTTCCAGTCCTTGACCACGCGGGTCCAGTACCCCGGGCGCTCGACGGCCACGCGCTTGAGCAGCGCCTTGATCACGCCTTCTTCGTGCGAGGCCGCCGGCTCGTCGACCCAGGTGCTGCCGTTTTCGAGCTCATAGCCCTTGTGGATCAGCAGGGTGACGTCGCCACCGTCGTCCACCACCAGCTCCGGGCCGGTCTGGGTGCCGTCGGCCAGGGTGAAGGTCAGCGCGTCCAGGGTGCAGTCCCAATACTCTTCCAGGGTCTCGCCCTTCCAGGCGAACACGGGGGTGCCGGTGACCGCGATCGCGGCAGCAGCGTGGTCCTGGGTCGAGAAGATGTTGCACGAGGCCCAGCGCACTTGCGCGCCGATGTCCTTGAGCGTTTCGATCAGCACGGCGGTCTGGATGGTCATGTGCAGCGAGCCGGTGATGCGCACGTCCTTGAGCGGCTTGCTGGTGGCGTGCTTGCGGCGGATCGACATCAGGCCCGGCATCTCGTGCTCGGCGATGTCCAGCTCCTTGCGGCCCCAATCGGCCAGGGAGAGGTCGGCGACCTTGTAGTCGGTATGTGGGGCGATTTTCGTGACAGCGTTCATGCAATAGCTCCGGTAAGCAGACCAATGTCTGCAATTCGGGGCGCCGTTGAACGATGAATGCTTGTCGAGCCTGGCCGTATTTTCTGCACAGTTGGTGCAGTTGGCGGATCAGTCCGCCATACCGGTCGCAGCGCCCCTCGACGAGAGCGTTGATTATATCGGCAGCACCCCCCTCCGGCATGAATTGGCCAGCATGAATTGGCAGGACCCCCAACCAACGGCAGGGGAGTCGCCGACGAGCGGCTGCTATGGTCCAGGGTCGATCGAGACCGGAGCGGACAATGCAGGCGAAACGGAATGCGCAAGGCTGGCGGCAGCACACATGGGCGTGGGCGGGCGCAGGAGCGCTGGCGTTGAGTGCGCCGTTGCTGGCAGGTGCGGCCAGCACACCGGTCGCCCAGCCCGCTGCCGCGGCGAGCAGCGGGTATCAGCTGCCCTCCAAGGCGCTGCAGGCGGTGGTCGACGCACCGCGCGCGCCGCTGCTGCACCTCTCGCCCAAACGCGATCTGGCGGCGATGCTGCAAATGCCGCCGCTGCCGGAGATTGCCGAGGTGGCCCAACCCGAGCTCAAGCTGGCCGGCCTGCGCATCCATCCCAAGACCTTCGCCAGCAGCCGGTTTTCCTTCGCCGGCAAGCTGTGGCTGCTGTCGGTAGCCGATGGCAGCGAGCGGCAGATTGCCGGGCTGCCGACGCCGTTGTCGCTGGCGACGTTGAGCTGGTCGCCGGATCAGCGCTACCTGGCGTTCCGCCGCGAGGATGCGACCAGCGGCGCCAACGAGCTGTGGCTGGTCGACGTGGCGGCCGGGCAGGCGCGGCGGTTGGTGGCCGGTTTGAACACCAGCGTCAACGACGATCTACGCTGGTTGCCCGATGGCAGCGGCCTGCTGCTGCAGCAACAGGTGGCAGGGCAGGGCGCGCCGCCCACCCGCGATGCGGTGCCGGACGGCCCGGCGACTCAGCAGACCACTGCCGCGGCCGGCGTGCGCTCGCTGCCGACCTATCAGGACCTGCTGCGCAACGAGGTCGATGCGCGCGTGTTCGAGTACTACGCCACCGGCCAGCCGATCATCGTCAGCGTCACCGGGCAGGTGCGCCCGATCGCCGCGCCCGGTATCTATCTCAACCTGTCGGTGTCGCCGGATGGGCGTTACATTCTGAGCGAACGCAGCGAGCGGCCGTTCTCGTATGTGGTGCCGGTAGACAATTTCGCGCGTCGCATCGAGGTGCTGGACCTGCAGGGCAAGCTGGTGCGGCAGATCGCCAAGCTGCCGCTGGTGGAAGGCCTGCCGACCGGCAACGACGCAGTGCCCACCGGCGTGCGCGACATCGCCTGGCGCGTTGATGCACCGGCCACGTTGGTCTGGGCTGAAGCGCAGGACGGCGGCGACCCGGCACGCGCCAGCAAGATCCGCGATGCGGTGCTGATGCAGGCTGCGCCGTTCGCGCGCGCGCCGGTCACGCTGGCGCAGTTGGGTAGCCGCTTCGAAGGCATCCAGTGGGGCCGTGGCGATCTGGCCATCCTCAGCGAGAGCTGGTGGAAGACCCGCCGCACCAAGCAGTGGCGTATCGCACCGGATCAACCGCAGCGCGCACCCGAGCTGCTGTGGGATCGTTCCTCGCAGGACCGCTATAACGATCCCGGCACGCCGGCGACGGTGGCCGATGGCAAGGGCCGCCCGCTGCTGCAGACCAGCGCCGATGGCAACAGCCTGTTCCTGCTCGGCAAGGGCGCCTCGCCGGAAGGCGACCGCCCGTTCGTGGACCGCTTCGATCTGCAAAGCAAGCGCGCTACGCGCTTGTTCCATTCGCAGGCGCCGAGTTATTCCGCACCGTTGGCGTTGCTGGATGCGCAAGGCACGCAGTTGCTGCTCAGCCGCGAATCGCCTGAAGAACCGGCCAACTATTTCGTGCAGGCGCTGGGCGATGCAGCCCCTGCACCGCGCGCATTGACGCACTTCGCGCACCCGTTGCCACAGCTGCGCGGCGTGCAGAAGGAGCAGATCCGCTACAAGCGCGCCGATGGCGTGGACCTCACCGCCACGCTGTTGCTGCCGCCGAACTACGACCCCAAGCGCGACGGCCCGCGGCCGCTGCTGATGTGGGCCTACCCGGGTGAGTTCAAGAGTGCCGACACCGCCAGCCAGGTCACCGATTCGCCGTACCGCTTCAACGCGATCAGCTACTGGGGCCCGCAGGCGTTTCTGGCGATCGGCTACGTGGTGCTCAACAACCCGACCATGCCGATCGTCGGCGAAGGCGATGCCGAACCCAACGACACCTATCTGCCGCAGTTGATCGCCGACGCGCAGGCGGCAGTGGACGAAGTGGTACGGCGCGGTGTCACCGATCGCGAGCACATCGCCATCGGCGGGCATTCCTACGGCGCTTTCATGACCGCCAATCTGCTCGCGCATACGCGGCTGTTCAAGGCCGGCATCGCGCGCAGCGGCGCGTATAACCGCTCGCTCACGCCATTCGGTTTCCAGGCCGAAGAACGCAACTACTGGCAGGCGCAATCGGTGTATCAGGCGATGTCGCCGTTCAACTACGCCGACAAGATCAAGGACCCGCTGCTGCTGATCCACGGCCAGGACGACAACAACACCGGCACCTTTCCGATCCAGAGCGAGCGCATGTTCGCCGCAATCAAGGGGCTTGGCGGTAATGCGCGGCTGGTGATGCTGCCCAATGAGTCGCATGCGTATCGTGCGCGGCAGTCGATCCTGCAGATGCTGGCCGAGAGCGAGCAGTGGTTGAAGACCTATCTCGGCGAGCCGGTGAAGGCGAAGGACGCTACGCGCACGCGTTGATCGAGAGTGCGCTGGCACCCCGTAGGAGCGCGCTCGCGCGCGATGAGGCGTCATCGATAAAGCTTCGTCGCGCCCGGGTGCGCTCCTACGGTGGATGCGGCCGCCGCGCTTCCCGGGAAGATTCGCTGCGGCCGTCCACACGATTGCCGCGATCACCCGTAGGAGCGCACCTGGGCGCGACGGGGCATGACCAGGACAGCCACACCGCGTAGAAGCGGGCTTGCCCGCGATGGGGAATTACCGGGAAAGCCCCATCGCGCGTCAGCGCGCTCCTACGAGAGTCATCGGACAGAGCACTGGCACACGATGGTTGGTGTTGAAACCGTCGCGCTTGTCGCAACCCTCTAATCCTTTTGGGTTAGTCTTCGACGACTTTGCGCTTGAAGAGGGTGTGCGTTTCCGATGAACGAGTACCGCAGCAGTCTTGTGTTCGCTACCCCCGATCTTGCCTTGCGCGACGATGTGCGTCGGCTCGGTGCACTGGTCGGTGACCTGCTCGCCGAGCAGGTCTCTGCGGAATTTCTCGATGAGATCGAACGCGTCCGCACCACCGCCATTGCCCGGCGCGAGAGCGATGCGCCGCCGTCCACGCTGAGCGAGCAACTGGCTGGGCGCGAGCCACGCGAAGCCGAGTCGCTGGTGCGCGCCTTCAGCACCTATTTCCAGGTGGTCAACATCGCCGAGCGCGTGCATCGCATCCGCCGCCGCCGCGAGTACCAGCGCAGCGGCACCGACACCCCGCAGCCGGATGGCCTGCACGATGCATTGCGCCGGCTCAAGGCGCAGGGCGTGACACTGGAAGAACTCAGTGTGTGGCTGCCGCGCATCGACGTGGAGCCGGTGTTCACCGCGCACCCCACCGAAGCGGTGCGGCGCGCGCTGCTGGAAAAAGAACAGCTGATGGTCGCCAGCCTGGTCGACAATCTGGATGGCATGCGCACGCCCAACGAGCGCGCCACCGATGCGGCGCGCTTCCGCATGGCCTTGACCGCTTCCTGGCAGACCGCCGATTCCTCGCCGGTGCGTCCCACCGTGGAAGACGAGCGCGAGCATGTGGGGTTCTATCTCACCCAGGTGCTGTATCGCGTGGTGCCGGTGATGTACGAAACCCTCGAACACGCCATCGAAGAAACCTACGGCAGCGTGCCGACCTTGCCGCGGCTGCTGCGCTTCGGTACCTGGGTCGGCGGCGACATGGACGGCAATCCCAATGTGGATGCCACCACCATCGCCGGCACGCTGGATGCACAACGCCGCGCGGTGCTGGATCGCTATCGAAACGAGTTGTGGCAACTGGCCAGCCTGCTCAGCCAGTCGACCACGCTGGTGGCAGTCAGTGCGGAATTGAGCGAGCAACTGGAGCGCTACCGCGCACTGCTGCCGGAGGACGCCGCACGCTCGCGTCCGCGCCACGGCGACATGCCGTACCGGCTGCTCAACGATCTGATGCGCGCGCGCCTGCAGGCCACGCTGGACGATGCCGACGGCGCCTATACCGCCCCGTCCGAGCTGGAACACGATCTGCAATTGATCCTGGACAGCCTGCAGGCCAACAAGGGCCTGCACGCCGGTTGGTTCGCGGTGCGCCGTCTGTTGTGGCGCGTGCGCACGTTCGGCTTCCATCTGGCCCGCCTGGATGTACGCCAGGAATCGAGCGTGCATGCGCGCGCGGTGGCCGATGCACTCGGCCAGGCGGATTGGGACGAACAGGACGCCAAAGAACGCGCTGCCTTGCTCGGCCCGTATGCATCCGGCGAACAGGCCTTGCCGCGCGTGGCCGACGAAGGCAACGCACGGCTGGATGCGGTGTTCGCCGCGCTCGCCGATGCACGCAGCCGCCACGGCGCCGATGCGCTGGGCAGCTACATCATCTCGATGGCGCACAACCGCGCCGACGTACTCACCGTGCTCGCGCTGGCGCGACGCGGCGGCCTGGTCGACGACGCCGGCGCCGTGCCGCTGGATATCGTGCCGCTGTTCGAAACCGTGGACGATCTGCGCGGCGGCACCGGCACCGTGCAGGATCTGCTCGCCGACCCGGTCTATCGTCAGCATCTGGCCGCGCGCGGCGATACGCAGATGGTGATGCTCGGTTATTCGGACAGCGGCAAGGACGGCGGCATCACTGCCTCGCGTTGGGGCCTGCAACGCGCGCAGGTGGAATTGCTGGAAGCCGCTGCCGAGCTGGGCGTGCGGTTGACCTTCTTCCACGGCCGTGGCGGCTCGATCGCGCGTGGCGGCGGCAAGACCAGCCGTGCGCTGGATGCCGCACCGCGCGGCAGTGTCGATGGCCGCCTGCGCGTCACCGAGCAGGGCGAGGTGATCCATCGCAAGTACGGCATTCGTGCCTTGGCATTGCGCTCGCTGGAACAGATGACCGGCGCGGTGCTGCTCTCCAGCCTGCGCCCGCGTGCGCCCGAGCCGCGCGAGGATCGCTGGCGCCCGGTGATGGATCTGGTGGCCGAACAAAGCACGGTGGCGTATCGCGCCTTCGTTGGCGCACCGGATTTCATGCAGTACTTCCGCCGCGCCACGCCGATCGATGTGATCGAACGCATGACCCTGGGCTCGCGCCCGTCGCGCCGGCTCGGCCAGGACGCGGCGTTGTCCAATCTGCGCGCGATTCCGTGGGTGTTCGCGTGGAGCCAGGCGCGTGCGGTGATCCCGGGCTGGTACGGCGTGGGCAGCGGCCTGCAGGCGGCAGTGGATGCCGGACATGAAGAGACCTTGCGCGAGATGGCGCAGGACTGGCCGTTCTTCCGCACCTTCCTGGACGATGTGGCGATGGTGTTGTCCAAGGGCGATATCAACATTGCCGAGCTGTTTTCGCGGCTGTCGGGATATCTGCATGAGCGGTTTTTCCCGGGCATTCGCGACGAACTGGCGTTGACCAAGGGCTGGGTCAAGGCGTTGACCGGCCAGCAATCGCTGCTGCAGCACGACCCGCGGCTGGCATTGTCGATCCGCCTGCGCAACCCGTACATCGACCCGATCAGCGTGTTGCAGGTGGATCTGCTGCAACGCTGGCGCGCCACCGATGGCGAAGACGATGAGCTGCTGCGCGCGCTGGTGGCCTGCGTCAACGGCGTTTCGCAAGGCGTGCAGAACACCGGCTGATCCGGTCTGCCGGCCCCGGCGGTCGAATCGGGCTGCCTGGTCAGACCGTCTGATCAGACCGTTGGTCGGAGAGCGCGCACAATCATCAAGCGGACTCTGGCGTTACCGGACAAATCTGTCCGATAATGCCGCGATGACGACTCCCCGCCCCGATGCCGCGCTACGCCGCCGGCAGATACTCGATGCCGCCGACGAAGTGTTCAGCGAACACGGCGTCAATGCCCCGCTGGAACTAGTGGTCGAACGTGCCGGCCTTGGCCGCGCCACGCTGTACCGCAATTTTCCCGATCGGCTCGCGCTGATGACCGCGCTGATGACCCGTGGCCTGGATGGCCTGGAACGGCTCGCCGCCGATCTGGGCGAGCGCCCGGACGGGCTGGCGGTGCTGCTGCACGACGTGGCCGAGCACATCGCCCAATCCGCTCCGCTGGTGGATTTCTGGCGTTCGATCGAACGCGCACATCCGGCGGTGGAAACCGCCGATCGGCGTGTGGTGCGCATCTTTCTGCCGTTCGTGCATCGTGCCCGCGACGCCGGCCTGTGCCGCGCCGATGTCGACGACGAGCAACTGCTGCTGGTGATCGACATGCTGGGCAGCTGCCTGCGCGGCAATGACGAATCCGAACGCAAACGGCTTGCCCATCGCTCGGCCGATCTGCTGATGCATGCCCTGGGCATGCAGGTCCCGGAAGGCGGTACGCGATGACACCGGCCACGCGGTCCCGCATCGGGCGCTTGGCGCTGCGCGTGGTGCTGGTGCTGGCCGCGCTCTGGGGCGGTCTTGCGATTTACTTCGCCCTCACCGGCAATGCGTTCGTGCGCATGGCCTGGGTGGGCTCGTGGTGCGCGATGGCGCTTGCGGCCTTGTGGGGGTTGCGGCGTGGCCGCGAGAACTGGGCATTGGTGGGCATCTTCGGTGCCGCGTTTGCGGTGCTGGCGGTGTCGTGGTGGATGATGCAGCCCAGCCAGGACCGCGACTGGGCAGACGATGTCGCCCAACGCCTGCAGCCCGACGTGCGCGGCAACATCGTCACGCTGCACAACGTGCGCAATTTCGATTGGCAGAGCGAAACCAACTACCAACCGCGCTGGGAAACCCGACGCTACGATCTGGACCGCCTGGTCAGCGCGGATCTGGCGTTGTCGTACTGGATGGGTCCGGCGATCGCGCACACGCTGGTGTCGTTCGGTTTCGACGACGGCTCGCACGTGGTGTTCTCGCTGGAAATCCGCAAGGAACGCGGCGAGTCGTTCTCGGCATTGGGCGGGTTTTTCCGCAGTTTCGAAGAAACCCTGGTGGCCGCCGACGAGCGCGACATCCTGCGCGTGCGCACCAATGTGCGTGGCGAGGATATGTATCTGTATCGGCTGGCGATTCCCAAGGCCGGTCTGCGCCGCATGTTCATGGGTTATGTGGGCCTGGCCAACGACTTGAATCGCGCGCCGGCGTTCTACAACACGCTCACCAGCAACTGCACCACGATTGTGTTCGCGCTGGTGCGGCAATTGCAGCCCACCTTGCCGCTGGATCATCGCCTGCTGCTGTCCGGCTACGCAGACGCATACGCCTACGATCATCAGGGTCTGCTGCCGGGCTACGACTTCGCTACCTTGAAGCAGCGCGGGCATTTCACCGCACGTGCGATCGCCGCCGATAAAGCAGCCGATTTCTCCGAGCGCATCCGTGTCGGCATGCCGCAGGCGCCAGCGCCGGCCGCCGCCGCGAGCGCACCCCGGTGACGCCGCGCATGCGTGGACGGCGCACTGCCGCGCTATTGGCGGGTCTGTTGGCGAGCGTGTTGCTGAGCGGCTGCGCCATGGTCACGGTGCAATCGCGCAGCAGTGGCGATTACATCGCGCGCACGCGCGGCGATGTGCTCAGCACCGGCGCGTTGAGCCAGGCCAGCAGCGAGACGGTGCAGGTGGCCGGGCTGCAACCCAAGGCCTGCCGCAGCGACCCGTTGCCGTGCCTGCAGCAACTCACCGGCGTGGCGGGCATCGGCGACGAGCGCCGGCTGGCAACCCAGGCCGAGCTATGGACCGCGCATGCAATGACCTTGAGCGCGCGCGACCCGGCGACGATGAGCGATGCCGCAGTGGACGCCTGGTTGGAAGCCGCACGTCACGCCTATGCGTACCTGTTTTTCAGCGCCCGCGCGCCCAGTGCACGTGCGTTCGAGAATCGTCAGACGCAGGTGCGCGATTACTACAACTACGCAGTGCAGCAAGTGGTCGAGCGCCTGTTCGCACGCGCGCAGCAGACCGGCCAGACCGAGCGCGAGCCGACCGCGATAGGCCGCTGGCAGGTAGGCATCGACATGTCTGCATACCGGCTGCCGGGTGGCGGCAATACGCCGCGGGCGATCTTCGCCGCCTCGGCATTGCGCTTCAATGGCGTGCGCAGCACCTATCGGCGCGATGGTTTTGGTGCCGAGCTGGTGGCCGAGGTGGACCCGCAAGTGGTTGGCGATCCTGCCGGGCTGGCCTTGCAACAAACCACCGCTTCAGTCGCATCGCCAGAGCGCCCGTTGCCTACTTTCAGCGAGATGCCGTACGCACCGGCAACGCTGCTGCTGCGCTTCGAAGGCGGCACGCTGGATGCCGTGCTACGCGGCCACACCGCCACCGTGGTGCCGTACGACCCGTATCGCCAGAACGAAGTGGTGTTGCACGGTCAGCGCGTGCCGCTGGCGGCCAACTTCACTGCGGCCTATGGCTTGTGGCTGGCTAAATCCGGCTTCGCTGCGCAATCGTTGCGTTCGATGCTGGGCAGCGCGCGCGGCATCGATCGCCCGCATCTGTATCTGATGCAGCCCTACGATCCCGATCGACGCGTGCTGCTGATGCTGCATGGCCTTGCCAGCAGCCCGGAAGCCTGGGTCAATGTGGCCAACGAGGTGATGGGCGATGAAACGCTGCGCCAGCGCTATCAGATCTGGCAGGTGTATTACCCGACCAACGCGCCGGTGGCGGTCAACCGCGCAGAAATCCAGGCATTGGTGGAGCGCAGCCTGCAGCACTTCGATCCGGCCGGCACTGCCATTGCATCGCACGACATGGTGTTGATCGGTCACAGCATGGGCGGGGTGATCGGGCGCTTGCTGGTGTCGTCTTCCGGCGATACGTTGTGGAATTCGTTGTTGGAAAACTACCGGCTGGAAGGCGAGCGCGGCGCACGCATACGCGCGAAGTTGTCGCCGCTGCTGCATTTTTCGCCACTGCCGCAAATCGACCGCGCCATCTTCATCGCCGCACCGCATCGCGGCACGCCGTTGGCCGAAGGCGGGCTGGGGCGCTTCGTTGGCCGCCTGGTGCGTTTGCCGATCGCTTTGCTGGATCGCTTCGGCGATGTATTTCAGGACCTTGCCAGCAGTGAGCGTGGCGGGCAGGGTGACGACCCGCGCCACAAGCGGCGCTTGCTGCCGCCAACCAGTATCGACAATCTGCGGGATACCGACCCGTTCGTACGCGCCACGGTGGACCTGCCGATCTCTCCGCAGGTGCATTACCACACCATCATCGGGCGCGAAAAACCACAGGTGCCGCTGGCCGATTCCGACGATGGTCTGGTGCCATATCGCAGCGCGCATCTGGACGGTGCCGAATCCGAACTGGTGGTGACTTCCTGGCATAGCGTGCAGGAAACCCCGCAGGCGATTCTGGAGATCCGCCGCATCCTGCACGCGCAATTGCAGTCCGAAGCAGCGGGAAACACGGGTGCGCGCGGCGCGCAAGGCGAGACACCGGCTGCACCCTCGGCAACGCTCTAAACGCAAGCAGAATCGAGACGCCGTTGTGGTCAGCGAATGGTCGGTGCGCATGGCGTTCAATACAACAGCCGGCCAACTATCTTGTGAGGACACCGCGCCCTCGACGCTGCGAGTTGGCTGCAGGTCCCTTGCCCGCCCACCCTCGCAGGACACGCTGCAAGTACGTCCTTGTAAGCTCTTACGCGGCATCCATGCCGCGTAAGGTCCCGCGACGGTGGGCAGGCAAGGACCAGTCGAGATGGTCGGTGTGCATGGCTGTGCGAAATCCCGCTTATCGTGGAAGTAATTGGACACTGCGGATAGAGCAGTTGCAGAGCGATTGATCTGCCGCTTTGCNCCCTTGCCCGCCCACCCTCGCAGGACACGCTGCAAGTACGTCCTTGTAAGCTCTTACGCGGCATCCATGCCGCGTAAGGTCCCGCGACGGTGGGCAGGCAAGGGCCAGTCGAGCTGGTCGGTGTGCAGAGTTTTAAACAAGGCAACCAGCAGACTGGCTGACGCCGTGTCCTGTTCTCAATAAAGCAACCAGCAACCTGTCAGGCGCGGCGAGGGCACCGCGCTCTCGACGCTGCGAGTTGGCTGCGGGGCCCTTGCCCGCCCACCCTCGCAGGACACGCTGCAAGTACGTCCTTGTAAGCTCTTACGCGGCATCCATGCCGCGTAAGGTCCCGCGACGGTGGGCAGGNCCCTTGCCCGCCCACCCTCGCAGGACACGCTGCAAGTACGTCCTTGTAAGCTCTTACGCGGCATCCATGCCGCGTAAGGTCCCGCGACGGTGGGCGGGCAAGGGCCAGTCAAGATGGTCGGTTTGCAGAGTTTAAACAAGGCAACCAGCAGACTGGCTGACGCCGTGTCCTGTTCTCAATAAAGCAACCAGCAACCTGTCTGGCGAGGGCACCGCGCCCTCGACTGACTAGGCTTTTGACTGCATTGACCAAGACGTGGCCGACAAAATCACTGCACTCTACCTAGCGGCCGCGCAGCGGTCTTGTTCGCCGTTCTTAGCGCATTGTTTACCAGGCTCGTGCTATCAGGCGGTTCTCTCGAATACGCTCCAACAAGGAAGACGTGATGCGCAAGACGCTGTCGGCAGTGATCTGGGTGCCTTTGCTGTTGGCCGGTTGCGGCCGCGACGAAGGTCAGAAGAACGCGGCAGACGCTGCGGCTGCAACGCCGCCGGCAGCGCAAGCCGCAGCGCCTGCCTCCGATGCGCTGCCCGCCGCCGACGAAGCGGTGCCCGAGTTCCCGGCCATCCCGGTGATCGTGGTGCCGGACATCGCCGGGGTGACCCCGGCGCAGCGCGCGCTGGAGGCCTCGCTGCAGGACATTCTCGACCCGATCGAAGGCGTCGGCGTTGCGCCGGCACGTTGCGGCGATGGCGGAACCTTGATCACCGATGCCGGCATCACCAGCGTCGACGCCAATGGCAATCTGCTGCGCAACGGCGAGGGCGGGCTGTTCGACCTCAAGGCCGACGGCAGCGGCACTGCCAACTTCGAAGGTGGCCTGATCAGCGTCAACGCCGACGGCAGCGGCACCATCAATGCCAGCGGCGCCGGTGGCGACGATGCGATCATCCAGGTGCAGGCCAATGGTGCCGGCACCTACAACGGCCCCGCCGGTCTGATCAGCCTGGACGCAAAGGGCGCGGGCACCTGGAACAGCGCCAAGAGCGGGTTGGTCAACAACCACGGCGATGGCAGCGGCACCTGGAATGGACCGCGTGGTCTGATCACCATCAACGCCGACGGCTCGGGCACCTGGAACGGCCCGGACGGGCTGGTGCAGAACCGCGGCAACGGCACCGGCACGGTCGGCACGCCGCCGCGCGAGGTCCGCATGCCGCCGCTGCCGAAGGTGCCGCCTGCCGGGCGCTTCCCGCTGCTGCAGAAATTCGCACCTCCAGGCGCGCCGTGCGGCTATCTGATCACCTTGAACGAACGCATCCTGTTCGACTTCGACAAGGCCGAGATCCGCCCCGATGCCGCGCGCGTGCTGGATACCCTGGCGGCCGCACTCGGCAAGGTCAGCGCCAAGGACATGCAGGTGCGCGGGCATACCGATGCCAAGGGCAGCGACGCCTATAACCAGGCCTTGTCCGAGCGCCGCGCCACTGCGGTGCTCAGCGCGCTGCGTACACGCGGTGCCGCACAGTCGGCCGGCGCGAAGGGCTATGGCGAATCGCAGCCGGTGGCGCCCAATACACTCAATGGGCAGGACAATCCGGGCGGGCGGCAGCTCAATCGGCGTGTAGAGATCTTTCTCCGCACCTGAGCTTGGCCGAGCGACGCGACATCAGCCAGCTAGATCGCCAGTGCTGCGACGCTCTGTCACCTGTTGTGGACCCATCACACGTCGCAGGCATCTGCACAGATGGGCCAATATCGTCCCATTCGCACGGCAGTCGCGCCGCTGCCTTGCGCAGTGCGCACGACGAACCGTGCGCCGGGTCATGACTCAGAACAGCGCACCACGGAGCGAGCTGTCGTCAAATCAAGAGCGGATGACGCGCGCAGTGCGGCAGGCATGTTGCCGATTTCGAGCATCCGTATTGCTGCGCGACGACTGCCTGGATGTTTTTCGGCAGTTCCGGCCTGGTGTCGTCTGCCTTGCACATTGGCACCGTAAATTCCGGGATGACCAGTTGGGTGACCGCTAACGATGTGTTCTGAGCAGGCGATGAAAACGGGGCAGGGTGGTGAACAGACACCCGCAGGCGATGACGGCAGCGACGCGATGAGGATCGCGTCGTTGCGCTCGCGCGGGATCGTTGCGCTCTCGCACAGAAATGCCAGGCAACGGTCGAAGACTGTGCTTCGGCCACGCTGGCTACTGTCGGCACTCGCACTCGGCGCGCTGCTGCTGATCGGTTGCACGCCGCGGACGCCTGCGCCGCCTGCAGTCGCGCAGACCGCGGAACTGGAACGCGTGGTCGTGGTGTTTCGACATGGTGTGCGTGCGCCGCTGCAGGGCGAAGCCGCCGCCGCACATTACGCAGACGCAGCGTGGCCGCAGTGGTCCACGCCGGCCAGCCTGCTTACCCCGCGCGGTCGCAAGGGCGTGCAACTGAGCGGTGAGTACTTGCGGCAATGGTTGACGCAACAGGCGCTGTTGCCGGGCAAGGGGTGTCCGATGCCAGGCAGTGTATCGATCTGGGCCAATACCGATCAACGCACCATCGACAGCGGCGCCTTGCTGGCCGAGGCGCTGGCACCGGGTTGCGGCATCGTGGCCGGGCACCGCGAAGCCGGCAGCAACGACCCGTTGTTTCGACCGATCGAAGCCGGCGCAGTGCCGTTTGATGGTGCGGCAGCGGTTGCGGCAATTGATAAAGAGACTGGTGGCCCTACCGCATTGTTGCAAGGACATACGGCCGAATTGCAGGCAATGCAGCAGATTCTGGGCTGCACCCGCACGCCCTGCGACTTTGCGCCGATGCCATCCACGCTGACACCGTCCGCCAACGGACGCGGCCTGGTGTTGAGTGGGCCAATCGATCTGACTTCCGGTACCGGCGAAGTCCTGCTGTTGCAATACGCCGAAGGCCTGCCGCAGTCGCAGGTCGGCTGGGGCCGCGCCACGCCTGAGCTGCTGGCTCAGGTCTCGCGGCTGCATGCGCTGCTGTTCGACATCTACGCACGGCCGCACTACATGGCCGCGCGTTCGGGCGCACCGCTGGCGCGCGAAGTGCTGCAACGCTTCGGCGATACGCAAGCCCCGAAGGTCTCGGTGTTCGTCGGCAGCGACACCCATATCGCCGCACTGAGCAGCCTGCTGGGCGTGCACTTTCACTTGCCCGGCTACGGCGCGGATGATCCGCCGCCGGGCGGTGCGTTGGTGCTAGGCCTCTGGCGTGAGCCAAGTGGGAAGCAAGTGGTGCGTGCGCAGTATCTGGCGCAATCGTTGGATCAACTGCGCACGCTGGCGCCGTTGGATCTGGCGCATCCGCCGTTGCAACAGCAGTTGGCGCTTGGCGTTTGCACAGCAGAGCAACGCATGGCGTGCCCGTTACCGGAGTTTACGCAGGCATTGGAGCAGCAGCTGCAGCTCGATCAGTAAACGTGCAGCAGCGATCCCCATCTCGAAAGATGTGACCCGAGGCTGTTCCTTCTCCCACCGGGAGAAGGTGCCCCGCAGGGGCGGATGAGGGTACGTGCGAAGCCTCGTGTCATTCAATACGCAAAGAGGCTTCGCCCCGTACCCTCACCCCAACCCCTCTCCCGCAGGAGAGGGGCTTACTCCCTTCTCGCGCACGGAAAAGGTGTCCCGCAGGGCGGATGAGGGACGTGCGAAGCCTGGTGTCATCGAATACGCAAAGAGGCTTCGCACCGTACCCTCACCCCGACCCCGCTTCGCGCCCCTGCAGGAGAGGTGCTTGAAACAAGGGTCTTGCCCGGAAATTAAACCACGTTCCTAATTTTCGCTGTCGCTGTCGCTGTCGCTGTCGCTGTCGCTGTCGCTGATCGCAAAGCAAAGGCTTTCAAGCGGCGTAATGCTTGCGGATTCCGCAGATGGTGTTGCCGACACCAATTCAACACGTTGCCATCACCTCCCCAGCGAAGGCCACGCTCCGAAGCTCGATCAGTCAACCAGACCCCGCTTTTTCGTACCGGCGTGGGACCTTATGCGGCATGGATGCCGCAGAAGAGCCTACAGGGACGTACTTGCGGCGTGTCCCACGCCGGTACGCGTGCAAGCGCCCTCAATAACCGAAGCCCTCAGTGACGAAGCCCTCAGTGACGAAGCATCAGTGACCAAAGCATCCGCACAAAAGTGACCAACGCATTCGCACAAACCCGCTAGACGTCCAACGCGGAGATTCTTCAGTAAGCGGTGGCCGCATCAAAAAGCGAGACACGCGCCGCATCAAAAAACGGGACACGCGGTGAATCCATCCATGGAACTCCGTTGGAAGCATCCATTCCGCCAAAACGCACATGGGCCGCATCGGCGGCCCATGTGCAACGCACTATATCCGCTCCCGCAGGAGCGTCTGACTTATTTCAGCTTGGCATCGGCGCGAAGCGCGTCGGCACGGTCGGTCTTTTCCCACGAGAACGCGGTGGCGTTGTGCTGCGCGCCGGTTGCGTCGGTGTAGCTGAAGTCCTTCGGCTTGCGGCCGAAGTGACCGTACGACGCAGTCTGCTGATACATCGGATGAATCAGGTCGAGCATCTGGATGATGCCGAACGGACGCAGGTCGAAATGCTTGCGGATCAGCTTTTCGATCTGCTCGTCGGCGATCTTGCCGGTGCCGAAGGTGGTGACCGAGATCGAGGTCGGCTCGGCCACGCCGATCGCGTAGGAGACCTGCACTTCGCAACGGTCGGCCAGACCGGCAGCCACCACATTCTTGGCCACGTAGCGCGCCGCATAGGCCGCCGAACGGTCGACCTTGGACGGATCCTTGCCCGAGAACGCACCGCCGCCGTGACGCGCCCAGCCGCCGTAGGTGTCGACGATGATCTTGCGGCCGGTCAGGCCGCAATCGCCCACTGGGCCGCCGATCACGAACTTGCCGGTCGGGTTGATGTGGAACTTGGTGCCCTTGTGCAGCCACTTGGCCGGCAGCACCGGCTTGAGGATTTCCTCACGCACCGCTTCGACCAGATCCTTCTGCTTGATGCCCGGATCGTGCTGGGTCGACAACACCACCGCGTCGATCGCGGTCGCAACGCCGTCTTCGTAGCGCAGGGTGACCTGCGACTTGGCATCCGGACGCAGCCAGGAGAGCGCCGAGTTCTTCTTCTTGCGGATCTTGGCCTGCTGCTCGACCAGGCGGTGTGCCAGGTGGATCGCCGCCGGCATATGGCTGTCGGTCTCGTTGGTCGCATAGCCGAACATCAGGCCTTGGTCGCCGGCACCCTGCTGTTCCGGGTTCTTGCGGTCCACGCCCTGGTTGATGTCCGGCGACTGCTTGCCGATCAGGTTGAGCACGCCACAGGTCTCGCCGTCGAAGCCGACGTCGGAGCTGTTGTAGCCGATGTCCAGGATCACCTTGCGGGTGAGCGCTTCCAGGTCGATCCAGGCGCTGGTGGTCACTTCGCCGGCAACGATCGCAACACCGGTCTTGACCATCGTCTCGCATGCCACGCGGGCGCGCTTGTCCTGGGCCAGGATGGCATCCAGCACGGCGTCGGAGATCTGGTCGGCGATCTTGTCCGGATGGCCTTCGGAGACCGATTCGGAGGTGAACAGGTAGCTGGACATCTGGCTTATATCCCTTGATTCGGATGAAAAGATGGTTGCGGATGATACACGGCCCGCATGTCGGTTGCATTGTGCGCCTGAACAGGTGGCGGTGGAGTTAAGCAGATGTCGGTGACAGCACGTGTCTACGATGGCGGACGACCAGCCCGCCCCCGGCCGAGGGCCCGTTGGCAGTCGCGCGAAAAACGCGTTCGAACATGCCCGTCAATGCATGTCCAGCCTGCTAGCATCGGGCGATGGATTCATTGACCCAGATCGTTCTTGGCGGCGCCATCGCAGCCGCCATCGCGCCGGCCGGACAGCGCCGTGCCGCCTTGTTGGCCGGCGCCGCATTGGGCACCTTGCCCGACCTCGATTCGCTTGCTCTGCTGCCGCTTACCGATGACCCGGTCACGCTGATGACCGTGCATCGCAGTGCCAGCCATTCGCTGTTCGTGCTGCCCCTGGTCGGTTGGCTGATCTGGTGGCTGTTTCGCCGCTACGGCAACGGGCGCGTGGCCAGTGCGCCCAAACGCTGGTTCTGGGCGATTCAACTGGCGTTGATCACCCATCCGCTGCTGGATGCCTTTACCGTCTACGGCACCCAGCTGTGGTGGCCGCTGCAGCCGCATCCGGCGATGTGGTCAAGCGTCTTCATCATCGACCCGGCCTACACATTGTGGTTATTGCTGGCCTGCGCAGTGGCGTGGTTTGCACGTGCGCGGCCGCTTGCGCAGCACGCGCTGGTGATCGGGCTTGCGTTGAGTTCGGCATATCTGGGGTGGTCACTGCTGGCCAAGCATCTGGTCGATCGCGAAGCCGATCGTGCGCTGGCCGCACTCGGTTTGAATGACGCACCGCGCTTCTCGGTGCCGATGCCGCTCAACACCTTGTTGTGGCGGGTGGTGGCCATGACCCCCAACGGCTATGTGATCGGCGAGCGCTCGCTGGTGGCCGACAAGGGCCCGATGCATTTTCGTGGCTATTCCAGCAACACCCAGGCGTTGGGCGAAGTGGCCAAGTTCGATTCGGTGCGCCGCTTGACCTGGTTCAATCGCGGCTTCATGCGCGCACGCCTGGTCGATGACGAGCTGATGCTCAGCGATCTGCGCATGGGCCTGGAGCCGGATTACAACTTCAACTTCGTGGTGGCCCATCGCGAAGACGGGCAATGGCAGCCGATTGCGCCGCGGCAGGTCCAGGCCGCCTACCGCGCGCCGGTGGCACGCGATCAGATCGGCGAAGTGCTGGCGCAGATGTGGCGACGCATCTGGCACGAGCCGAGCGGCACGGTGCTGACCGGCGACCTTGAACATCCCGCCACGCCCACGCCGGCTGCTCAGTAGGCGACTTAGTCGGTTCGCCCAGCAACGCGCGCGCAGCAAGTCCGGGCAGCACGCCGGCTCAATACACCGTGGCGCGTGCCTGGACGAACGAATAGAAGAACACCGCATTCGGGTCGCTGTGCACCTGTGCCAATTCGCGGCGCATGCCTTCCACGGTGTCTGCGTTGACCGCGCCGGCCTGCAGCAACTGCTCGGCCGCCGACAGCAGCACTTCTTCCCAGAACCCGATCATGGTCTTGCGCCGGCCCGGCTCGCGGTTGTCCAGATGCAGCGTCTTGATCTCGGTGTGCACATCGCGGAAGCCACCGGCCAGCAGCAGATTGCCCAGCTTGGCACCGACGAACGGGTCGCCGCCCTGGTCGTGTTGGAAATCGTTGAACGCCATCCAGTAGCGCCACAGATTCGGCGAGTACGGATGCAGCAGGAACGAGGCATTCATGACCTCGGTGACATACACCGGCGAGCCTGGCAGCAGCACGCGCCGCACTTCGTTGAGCACGCGCGCCGGCGAGGGCACATGTTCGAGCACCCAGCACAGGAACGCCGCATCGAACTGACGCGCCTCGAACGGCAGATCGGTCGCATCGGCTTGCTGCAAGGTGTAGCGCTCGCGGCACCACGCCAGCCGTTCGAGATTGGCGCGTGCCGCGCCCAATTGCGCTTCGCTCAAGTCCACGCCGGTGACGTGCAGATCGGGAAAACGGCGCAACAGGATCTCGGTTTGCGCGCCCACGCCGCTGCCCACTTCCAACAGACGCCGCGCGCCGCTGTAGTCGATCTGATTGAACAAGGTCGCTTCGAGCAAACGCGCCTGTTTGAGCAGGCGTGCCTGTTCGGTGGGCGAGAAACCATGCAGATAGGTGGGTGTATCGCCAGGTGCGCTCATGCGTGCAGCTCTCAAAAAATTGAAGCTAGAAAAATCAGGTTCAGGCTGCGGCCGACAGCGCCGGCGACACCCCGGCGATCAACGCATCGAAATAATCGCGGGTCAGCGCCAGCTGCGCCTCTGGTGTTTCGGCGCGATTGACTACCGCGCGGAAGTCGGCGCTTTGCGGGTGATCCTTGGCGTACCAGCCCAGATGCTTGCGCGCGATGCGCACGCCCTGCGGCTGCCCGTAGAAGGCATGCAGCGCTTCCAGGTGGTCGAGTAGGGTGTCGCGTACGAACGCCAGCGACGGCGGCGGCAACAGCTCGCCGGTGGCCAGGTAATGCGCCACCTCGCCGAAGATCCACGGCCGCCCCTGCGCGGCGCGGCCGATCATCACCGCATCCACGCCGGTGGCGCGCAGCACCTGTGCGGCTTTCTGCGGCGAATCGATATCGCCATTGGCGATCACCGGAATCTGCAGCGCGGCCTTGATTTCGGCAATGGTCGCGTACTCGGCAGTGCCGGTGTAGTGCTGGTCGCGGGTGCGTCCGTGTACCGCCAGCGCGGCGATGCCGCAATCCTGGGCAATGCGCGCAATGGTGGGGCCGTTGCGATGATCGCAATCCCACCCGGTGCGGATTTTCAGGGTTACCGGTACATCCACCGCCTGCACCACTGCGCTGAGGATGCGTGCCACCAGATCTTCGTCGCGCATCAGCGCCGAGCCGGCCCAGGCATTGCAGACCTTCTTGGCCGGGCAACCCATGTTGATGTCGATCAGCTGCGCGCCGTGGTCCACGTTGTAGCGCGCCGCCTCGGCCAGCTGCTGCGGCTCGGTGCCGGCAATCTGCACGCTGATCGGATCCGGCTCGCCGGCGTGATCCATGCGGTGCAGCGATTTGCGCGTACCCCAGAAACGCGGATCGGAGATGGTCATCTCCGACACCGCCAATCCGGCGCCCAACCGCTTGCACAGCAGCCGGAACGGCTTGTCGGTGACGCCGGCCATCGGCGCGAGAATCACCTTGGGGTCGATGCTGTAGGGGCCGATGCGCATGGCGGCATTGTAGCTGGGGTGGGGGAATCGGGAATCGGGAATCGGGAATCGGGAATCGGGAATCGGGAATCGGGAATCGGGAATCGGGAATCGGAAGAGCGCTTGCGGCCGTCGGTCCTGCGCGATTGCTGTGCGGAGTCGCGCGATTGGTGAAGCAAAGCAGCGGCGGAGACGTTGGCGGGCCGAACTCTCACCCCAACTCCTCGGTTGAGTTGACTGTCTTCCGTCGTACCCTCAACCCAACCCCCGCTTCGCGCCCCTGCCCGCGCTTGCGGCGCGGGCGCTCCAAGGCACACGCGCCACTGGCGCGTAAGCAGCGCCTTCTCGCCCCGCAGGGAGAGGGGCTTCTACATCCTTCTCCCGTCGGGAGAAGGTGGCGCGTCAGCGCCGGATGAGGGTACGGGCGCCCGCCGCTGCATCAGGCCTCGTCCTGTTTATCCCCAACGACTGTCCGATGAAGAAGATCGAAGTTCCGGTGGGAGCGGGGCTCGCAGCATCCGTCGGCAGACAGGTCTCAACATGCCGTTCGCCAATCAAAAACAGTCTCTAACATGCAGGCCAATGCCCTGAACGCAAAAGACGACCGCATCGCTGCGGTCGCCTTCGTTCATCGCGTGAAGCATGCGGATCACACGGCCGGTTCAGGCACCATCCGCGGCATCGAGGTCGCGGCGCCTTCCACTTCGGTGGAGCGCGCGGCATAACGCGTAGCGAAGCGCACGTGGGTGATGAAGCTGGCGCTGGGCGATTGCGCCAGCGAGGCCACCAGCGCGCCGTTGAAGGCATCGCCGGCGCCGGTGGTGTCCACCGTCTGCGCGCTTTCCGCGCCCACACGGTAATGCACCGCCGTGTCGCCGCGCAGCTGTTCTTCGGCATGCGAAATGAACGCGCCCACCGAACCCAGCGTCACCACCACGGTGCCGCCCGGCAGCAACTTGCGGCATAGCGAATGCAGCGTGTTGCCGTCCAGCGCCGCCACATCGTCGGCGTTGATGCGTTCGCCGACATGGCGGCCGAGCAGGGCGGCGAATTCGGTTTCGTTCGGCGTCAGCACATCCGACAGCTTGAGCAGGCCGATCGAGGTCGGTGCATTGGCCGGCGCGGCGTTGAGCACGGTCAGTACGCCGCACTCGCGCGCCAATGCCAGCGCCGATTCGATGGTTTCTGCCGGCGATTCCAGCTGCGCCAGCAATACCTGGGACGCGGCGACCAGCGCGCGCTGGTTGTCGACGAACGCGGCGCTCAGCACCGAATTGGCGCCGGCACCGATCACGATGGTGTTGCGACCGTGCGCATCGACGTAGATACCGCCGGTGCCGGTTGGCTCATTGCTGGGCTCGGCGATCAGCGCGAAGCCGTCGTGCGCGGCCAGCGAGCGCGCCAGCGCACCGCCGGCATCGTCGCCCAGCGCGCACAAAAAATGCGTCTTGGCGCCGGCACGCGCGGCCGCGACCGCCTGATTGAACCCCTTGCCCCCGGGGCCGGTGCTATAGCGACCGGCGATGGTGGCACCCGGCGCGGGCAGGACATCACAGCGCCACACGTGATCGACATTGAAGGACCCGACAACGACGACCGAACTCATAAATACCCTTAACTTGAATGACTGAATGAAACCTGGCGTGCAGCGATTAGACCGGCACACCGATGAACCCGCGCCGCCTCAACCGAAATGCGAGAGCACGCCGGCAATGGTAGCGGTCATGAACGTTGCGATCGAACCGCCGAGCACGGCGCGCAGGCCGAACTTGGCCAGATCGTGACGGCGTTCCGGTGCCAGCCCGCCGATACCGCCGATCTGGATCGCAATCGAGCTGAAATTGGCGAAGCCGCACAGGGCATAGGTGGCAATCAGCCGGCCTTCGGCGCTCAGGCCCACGCCCGGCACTTCGCCCTTCACGATCCGCGACAGCTCGCTGTAGGCGACGAACTCGTTGATCACCACTTTCTGGCCGATCAGCGAACCGACCGTGGTCGCATCCACCCACGGCGTGCCGATCACCCAGGCGATCGGCGCCAGCACGTAGCCGAAGATCGTCGACAGGTTGGTCGGACGGCCGAGCGCTGCGGCAGCGCCGGTGACATCGCCCAGCCAGGTCAGCGGCGCGTTGATCAACGCAATCAGCGCGATGAAGGCCAGCAGCATCGCGCCGATGTTCAGCGCCAGCCGCAGGCCATCGCCAGCGCCGGCTGCGGCCGCATCGATGACATTGCTGGTGGTCTTTTCCACTTCCATCTTGACCGTGCCGCGGGTCAGCGGGGTGCCGGTTTCCGGCACCAGCAGCTTGGCCACCACCAGGGTGGCGGGCGCGGCCATGATGCTGGCGGCGAGCAGGTGCTTGGCGTAGAACGCCTGCTGCGCGGGGTCGCTGCCGCCGAGCATGCCGACGTACGCCGCCAGCACGCCACCGGCGATATGCGCCATGCCGCCGATCATCATCGTCAGCAGCTCGGACTGGGTCATCTTGGGGATGTACGGGCGCACCGTCAGCGGCGCTTCGGTCTGCCCGATGAACACGCTGGCGCACACGCTGGTGGTTTCCGCACCCGACACGCGCATCACCTTGGTGATCGCCCAGGCCATCGCACGCACGATCACCTGCATCACGCCCAGGTGGTAGAGCACGCCCATCAGCGCGGAGAAGAAGATGATGGTGGGCAGCACCTGGAACGCAAAAATAAAGCCGTTGCTCCTGATGTCCATCAGGCTGCCGAAAATGAAGCTGGAGCCCTCATTGACGAAGCTCAGCACCCTCACGAAGCCCTGGCCCAGCCAGTCGAACACGTCGCGCCCGCCCGGCACCAGCAGCACCAGTGCGGCGAACGAAATCTGCAGCGCCAGACCGGTGGCGACCAGCTTCCAGTCGATCGCGCGGCGGTTGTTCGAAAACAGCCAGGTGATGCCGATAAGCACCGCCAGACCGAACAGGCCAAAGCCGATCCTTCCCAAACCTTCGACCATTCCATTCCCCGGCGCAGACGGCAAACCGAGAAGCCTAGAGCAGGGGGTGACAGTGGGCAAGGCAAGCGGTGTTCAGACGCTCCCCATCAGCTCGCAACCGAGATGCGGCGGGCGCGGGTAGGGTGGAGTTGGCAAGCGGGTGAGCCACGCTTGCGCAAAGTCGGGGATGTGCGGCGTCGACTGGCTGTCCGGATGACGCCAGCGAAGGCCACGCTCCGAGACTCGATCCGGCAACCAAGCGCTGCTTTTCTATCAGTTGCCGACTGCGTACCGGCGTGGGACCTTATGCGGCATGGATGCCGCAGAAGAGCCTACAGGGACGTACTTGCGGCGTGTCCCACGCCGGTACGCGTGCAAGCGCCCTCCATGAGCCGAAGCATTCGTACAAGTCTGACAGACGTTGCGTGTTGGTTGGTCGATGCGCGGCGCCGCATCCGGAAGCGGGACACGCCGTGAATCCGTCCCGGTAGGCTCGGTGGCGGCATCCATGCCGCCACACGGTCCCGCTCCCGTACGCGACACCACGCTCACACTTTTCGCAGCGGCTGATCCACAAGCAATGGCTGCATGCAGGCGGAATATCTGGAGATCCCGCTGTCGATCATGTGACCAACACGCCACGCCCTGTCACCCCGGCAACCTCACGTCCTACACTGCGCACGCCGATCCGGGGCAGGGCGCCGCGGAGGTTGTTGGAGTCTGCCAATGCATTACCGTCGTCTGGGTTCCACCGGGCTGCAGCTGTCGGCCTTGTCGTTCGGGGCCTGGGTCACCTTCGGCAAGCAGATCGGGCGCAGCGAAGCGCGCAACCTGATTGCCGCCGCCTGGGACAACGGCATCAATTTCTTCGACAACGCCGAGGTGTATGCACGCGGCCGCGCCGAAGAAGTGATGGGCGATGTGATCGCCGACCTGCGCCTGCCGCGCGATGGCTATTGCGTCTCGAGCAAGGTGTTCTTCGGCGCTGTGGACAGCCCGCGCCCGACCCAGCGCGGCCTGTCGCGCAAGCACATCACCGACGCCTGCCATGCCGCACTCAAGCGCCTGCGCGTGGAGTATCTGGATCTATATTTCTGCCACCGGCCCGACCCGGAGACGCCCATCCAGGAAACCGTGCGCGCCATGGACGCACTGATCCGCCAGGGCAAGGTGCTGTACTGGGGCACCTCCGAATGGAGCGCCGAACAGGTACGCGCCGCCATCGCCATCGCCGAGCAGGAGCAACTGCATGCTCCGGCGATGGAGCAACCGCAATACAACCTGCTGCATCGCGACCGGTTGGAGCGCGAGTACGCCCCGCTGTGCGAGGGCGGGCTGGGCACCACCATCTGGTCGCCGCTGGCCTCGGGCCTGCTGACCGGCAAGTACAACGCCGGTGTGGACGCTGACAGCCGCTTGGGCCAACCGGGCAATCACTGGTTGCAGGACGAAGTGCTCGGCGCACCGGACGCCCGCCGCCTGGAGCGTGCCCGCGCATTCTGCGCACTCGCCGCCGAACTGGGTCAGTCGCCAGCCCGCTTGGCGATCGCCTGGTGTCTGCGCAATCCACATGTCTCCACGGTGATCCTCGGCGCAAGCCGGGTGGCGCAGCTCGAAGAAAACCTCGGTGCACTGGAGACATTGACCCAGGTCGATGCGGCTGGCTGGGCGCGGGTGGAAGAGGTTACGCGCTGAGATGTAAGGGTGTCTGGCCTGCTGGGGAACGTGTTCGGCTTGCTTGCGGCCCATGACGAGGGGTGCGGGCAAGCGACAATCGGGACATGACGTCGGTTTCGCAACATTGATTGATAAAAGTAATCGATGTCCGCGAATTCATCTAAAGATCAAGGCTCTCAAATGAGAATGGCTCTTGATCATTAAATGAGAATGGTTATTATTTGTCTGGCCAACCGACTGGAGATCCAGATCATGACCGCTCATCCCGTGCTACTTCGCTCCGAACCGGTCAACCTGCGCGACCGTGCCGTTCCGCGCGCTGTCCCCGCAGAAGACGTCATCAGCAGCGAGGCGCTGCTCAAGGGCCGTCGCGAAGTGCTGATCCAGCATGGCGACCGCGTGTATCGCCTGCGCCATACCAGCAACGACAAGCTCATCCTGACCAAGTAACACCGCCGATAAACCACTGCGCGCCGCCAAACGGGCGCGGTCGGTGTGGAGGTCGGCAGGTGCCCAGCATCAGCCGCACGCGTTCGCCCCCGCAGCCCTGATTGGCACGCACGATGTTCTGCCCACCGATGCCTGCTAGCGCAGGTATCGGAGCTTTCTGCCGCGGGCGTTGCCGCCGCCGCCCGCCACTTCATTCTCTACCCTCGGCTGCCGCTCGCGGCGTCTGCCACAGCGCGCGCTGTCGGGGGTTCTTCTCGAAGGTTCTCGATGATCCGCCTGCATCCGCTGGTGGTCGCGCTGTCGCTGGCGCTGCCTGTTGTTCCGTTGTGTGCCCATGCTGCTGAACTCGACGGCAGTGGGGATGCCGCGCGTGAGGTGCACGACTTCAACCGGCTGCAGGTCACTGCCACGCGCACCCAGCGCGCCTTGGTCGATGTGCCGAGCACGGTGGATGTGATCGACCGCGAACAACTCGACAACCAACTGGTGCGCGAGCTCAAGGATCTGTTCCGTTACACGCCGGGCGTGTCGGTGACCAGCACCAGCGGCCGCTTCACCGGTGCCAACGGCATCCGCATCCGCGGGCTGGACGGCAACCGCGTGGCGATCCTGGTCGACAACGTGCCGGTGTCTGACACCTTCAGCTTCGGCAGTTACCTCAATGCCAACCGCAACTTCGTCGATCTGGAAACGCTCAAGCGCGTCGAAGTGGTGCGCGGGCCGGCCAGCTCCCTGTACGGTTCCGATGCGCTGGGTGGCGTGGTGGCCTTCGTCACCAAGGATCCAGCCGATTATCTGAGCGCCGACAAGCACAGCTATGTCGGCCTGAAGTTTGGCTACGAAGGCGACTGGAACGGCTTGTTCGCCGGTGCCACCGGCGCGTTCGGCGGCGAGCGCTGGAGCGGCATGGTGGCGGTGAGTCACCGCCAGGGTCAGGAAGCGCAGAACCAGGGCGACAACCGCAGCCGCGATTTCACCCGTACCGCAGCCAACCCGCAGCGCATCGATGGGCGCAGCGTGCTCGCCAAACTGGTGTACGCGCCGAATGCGCAGCAGCGCTTCAAGCTCACCGTGGAAGGCAACGAAGATTACGGCAGCATCGACGCGTTGACCGGCATCGACACACGCTCGCCCACCGCGTCGCTGCGCATTCTTTCGCAGCAGGGCCGCGACCACCAGACGCGTGCACGCGTCTCGTTCCGGCACGAACTGGATGCGCTGGACTCCGCGCTCGCCGACGATCTGCAGTGGCAGCTGTATCGCCAGGACAGCGAGAGTCTGCAGCGTACCGACGAGCTGCGTGGCAACAACACCCGCCGTCACAACGAACACAACTTCGATCAGCGTGTGTACGGCTTGCTTGTCAACGCGCACAAATTCATCGACACCGGTACGCTCAGCCACGACATCACCTATGGCCTGGACGGCACCTGGACCGATACCCGCGCCAAGCGCGACGGGTATTCGGTGAATCTGGCCAATGGCGTGGTGACCAATCGCGTGGGGCAGGACGTGTTCCCGGTGCGCGACTTCCCCAAGAGCGAAACCACCAAGCTCGGGTTGTATGCGCAGGACGAAATCCGCTTGCTCGATGGAAAGTTGTCGCTGACGCCGGGTGTGCGCGTGGATTATTTCCGGCTGTCGCCGCAGGTGGACGCCATCTTTCGCGAAGACAACCCGGGCGTTGCCGCTGCGACCATCGACGAAACCCAGGTCTCGCCCAAGTTCGGTGCGGTGTGGCGGTTCTCGGATGCTTGGTCGGCATATGCCAATTACGCGCACGGCTTTCGCGCGCCGCCGTATAACGACGTCAATATCGGCTTCACCAATCTGCAGGCGCGCTACACCGCCATCGCCAATCCAGATTTGAAATCGGAAACCAGTCGCGGTGGCGAACTGGGGCTGCGCTTCAACGATGCGATCGGGTACCTGGGCGTCGCCGTGTATTACACCGATTACCGCAACTTCATCGAATCGTATGCGCCGGCCGGCTTCAACGCCGAAGGGCTGATGCTGTTCCAATCGCGCAATGTGGACGATGTGGTGATCAAGGGCGCCGAGGCGCGTGGCGGAATCGATCTGGGCGCGTTGGCCGGTTGGCAGGGTTGGTCGCTCAACAGCGCCGTGGCGTATTCGGAAGGCGACAATCTCACCGACGACACCCCGCTCAACTCGGTCGACCCGCTGCGCGGCACGCTCGGCGTAGCCTTCGACAGCGATAGCTGGGGCGCAGAATTGATCGGCACGGTCGTCGCACGCAAGCGCCGCCCGCAGCTGGACAGTTATTACACGCCGGCCGGCTACGCCACGCTGGACCTGATGGGGCATTGGGAGTTCGCGCCCGGTGCCAAGGTCACCGCCGGCATTTTCAATCTGGCCGACCGCCGCTATGTGGACTGGAACGCGCTGCCCAACGGCACGCTGGCCAGCAGCACGGTGCTCGACCGCTTCACCGGCGCCGGGCGCACCGCCTCGGTCAGCCTGGCGGTGAGTTGGTAGCGGCCATGCCCAGCGCCCGCCCACTGCCGCCGTTGTCGCATGCACGTGCCACCCGCGCCGCGCTGCCGCGTCCGCAGCAATTGGCGGCCCTGGGCACGGTGCTGTGCCTGTATCGGCCCGCGCTGGGCAACGAGCTGGATGGCTGGCAACACGCGGTGGATGCGGCGGCGTGCCGGCAGGTCGACAGCGACGGCGTGCGCGAAAGCATCTGGTTCTTCGATGCCGAAGGTCATTGCTGCTGGCGGCTGTGTCTGCTGCCGGACAGCGATTTCCTGATCTGGGATCGCCTGGTCTCGCGCCTGCCGCCGCTGCCGATGGAAACCCATGAGCTGGGCGTCGGCGAGCGGCTGTGGCGGCGCCTGGCTGGG
Source organism: Xanthomonas sp. Leaf131 (assembly GCF_001423495.1). Lineage (GTDB taxonomy): Bacteria > Pseudomonadota > Gammaproteobacteria > Xanthomonadales > Xanthomonadaceae > Xanthomonas. Next base: position 175,083 of record NZ_LMOG01000006.1, read on the forward strand.
CGCATGCGCGGGGAGGCGTGGCGACTGAGTGCGCTGCGGCTGCAGACTGCAGCCAGCCGCGAGCAACCGTTTGTCGCCAGCCTGGCGACGGTGTCTGCGCTGGGCGCGGAAGTGGCCACACGCCTGGCGCGCGAGGAGGGTATCGACGGACGCGTGGCCGTGGATGACTGTTGCTGCGCGCGCGCTGCGGCCTTGCGCACTGCCTCCAGCACATCCAGCAACATCGATCCATCCGAGATGACGACGTCGCTGGTGCGCTTGCGCCGCTGACGTTCCTGAGACCACCAACGAGAGTTCCGATGAGCCGATTGTTTCCCCGTTGTATCGCACTGACCCTGAGCCTGCTGCCGTTGATTGCCGCCGCCGACGCCCAGCGCGATCGCCAGAGCATCCTGGCGATGCAGGGCGAATACGCGGTGGACTTCGCCTTCGACGAAACCGTATTGCTCAAGCCCGGTTACGAACGTGCCTCGGCCATGCGCAGCGGCGCCAGCGAAGTGGTCATCGTGGTGGAGGATTCACCGCGCAAAGTGGTGCTGCAGCACTTGTTGGTCGATGAAAAGAGCAAGCATGTCACCAAGCATTGGCGGCAGGACTGGAGCTATGAGGCGCCGCAGCGTTTCGAATTCACCGCCGAGCAGACCTGGACGGTGCATACGCTGCCGCCGGCAGTCACCACCGGCGCCTGGACGCAATGCGTCTATGAAGTCAGCGACGCACCGCGCTATTGCGGCACCGGCCGCTGGGATTACGCCGAGGATCACCCCACCTGGACCAGCGATCTGAGCTGGCGCCCGTTGCCGCGCCGCGAGTACACCAAGCGCAGCGACTACAACGCGCTGTCGGTAATCAATCGCCACACGCTCACGCCCAACGGCTGGACCCACGAACAGTTCAACACCAAGGTGCTGCGCAAGCCCGATGGCGCCCAGGAGGCGATCGCGCGCGAGTTCGGCTTCAACGATTACCGCAAGACCACCGAGGTCGACTTCGCCCCGGCCTATGCGTATTGGAAGGGCACCGAGGGCTATTGGGCCAAGGTGCGCACGCGCTGGGCCAGGTTCCTCGACGCGCCGCCCGGGCTGCACCTAAAGACCAAGCCCGATGGCATGGCAATGATCATGCCGATGTTCCAGCAGGCCGAGACTGTGCAGAAGGGCAAGCGGGTCAAGGATGCGCAACTCGACGCGGTGTTCGCGCAGTGGGTGGAACCCGCAAACTAGGTACCAGGATGTCGTAGGAGCGCACCCGGGCGCGATGGGGCATCCCGGTAACGCCCATTGCGCCCGGGGTGCTGCTACAAGGTCGCGCCCCGGTGCGCTCCTACGCGCGAGACGGCGGTGAGTCCATCAAGGCAGTTATTCCTTGAACATCAAAAACGCCGCCACCAGGATCAAGCCGAACGCAGCCCAGTGATTCCACTTCAACGACTGGCCCAGGTAGAACGTCGAGAAGCCTGCGAACACCAGCAGCGTGATCACCTCCTGCATGCCCTTGAGCTGCGGCGCCGAATACACCGCGCTACCCAACCGATTGCCCGGCACCTGCAGGCAGTATTCGAAAAACGCGATGCCCCAGCTGACCAGGATCGCGATCATCAGCGGCGTGCTCTTGTACTTCAGATGCCCGTACCAGGCGAAGGTCATGAACACGTTGCTGGCGAGCAACAACAGGATCGGGTAAACGTAAGCAGTGAAGGGCGCGGTGGGCATGACGGCGGTCGGCTGTGAGCGGGCCGGCAGCATAATCCAGCCCCGTTAAGCGCACGCGACCGTACCGATGAGCCCGGCATGCAGTGTCAGGCCGTTCGGGACCGGTGCAAAACCGTTGCCTGCAGCACGGCCAGGCAAAACGCCTGGCCACGCATCGCTGCGCCCACGCTCACCCTGCTAGCGCTGCATGCCCCAACGGCGCACGGTCAGCCGCTCGATGGCCTGGAACACCACCCCTTCCACCAGCAGGCCCAGCACGATCACCATTGCCAGGCCGGCAAACACCCGGTCGGTATACAGCTCGTTGCGGTTCTGGAAGATGTACCAACCCAGGCCGCCCTGGCCGGAGGTGGCGCCAAACACCAGCTCGGCGGCGATCAAGGTGCGCCAGGCAAACGCCCAGCCGATCTTCAAGCCGGACAGGATCGCCGGCAGCGCGGCCGGGATCAGCAGCTGCGCCACGTAACGCGGCCCACGCAGTCCGTAATTGCGCCCGGCCATGCGCAGCGTTTCCGGCACCGCCTGGAAGCCGGCGTAGGTGGTCAGCGCCAGCGGCCACAGCACCGAATGCACGAGCACAAAGACCAGGCTGCCGGTGCCCAGGCCGAACCACAGCAAAGCCAAGGGCAGCAGCGCGATGGCCGGCAGCGGATTGAACATGGCGGTCAGCGTGCCGAGCACGTCGCGGCCCCAGCGTGTGGACGCGGCGAGCGCGGTCAGTACGAAGGCCAACACCACACCGAGCGCATAGCCCTGCGCCAACACGCGCAGCGAAGCGCCCACGCGGCGCAGCAATTCGCCCGACAGCAATCCATCGTAGAACGCGCGTGCGGTCTGCAGGGCGCTGGGCAGCATCAAGTCGTCGCCAACCAAGCGTGCAGCGATTTCCCACACGGCAACCAGCACTACCAGTACCAGCGCCTTGCGTAGCCATGCTGGTGCCTGCCAGCGCTTCGGCGCGGCAGTGGCGATCAATGCAGGATCCAGCGGTTGCAGCGTGCGTTCGTATTCGGGCCGCACCGGCGGGATCGGCGGCAGCGCGGCGCTGGTGCTGCGGCTCATGGCAACGCCTCGCGGTGCAACGCGGCCGGGCGGCGCAGCGGTGCCACCTTGTCGTCTTCCAGCGTGTCGTCAGGCAAGTCGAACAGCAGCCGATGAATGCGTTGCGCGGTTTGCTGAAATGCCACGCTGCCGGCGCTGTGCGGGCCGAATGCATGTGCGTTGAGTTCGGCCCGCACCTGTCCCGGATGCGGCGACAGCAGCAGCACCCGATTGCCGACCACCAATGCTTCTTCGATGGAATGGGTCACGAACAACAAGGTGAAGCGCGATTGCTCCCACAGCTCCAGCACCTGCTCCTGCATGCGCGAACGCGTCAACGCATCGAGTGCGGCGAACGGCTCGTCCATCAACAACACGCGCGGGCGCATCGCCAAGGCACGCGCAATGGCCACGCGTTGCTTCATGCCGCCGGACAAGGTGTGCGGATACGCGTCGACGAAGGCGCTCAGGCCGACCTGCGCCAGGCTGTCGTCCGCACGTTCGCGCGCTTCGGCACGCGAGAGCTTGCGTGCCGCGCGCAGACCGAACACCACGTTCTCGCGTACGGTCTTCCAGGGCGCCAGTTGATCGAATTCCTGGAACACCACCACCCGGTCCGGCCCCGGCCCGGTCACTGCCTTGCCGTCCAGACGGATCTGCCCCTCGCGCGGAGTGACGAAGCCGGCCACCGCTTTGAGCAAGGTGGATTTGCCGCAACCCGAGGGGCCCAGCAGCACGAAACGATCGGCTTCATGCACATCGAAGCGCACGCGGTGGGTGGCACGCACCACGCGTTGTGCGGAGGCGTATTCCAGGCTAACGTGATCGACCTGCAGCAAGGGCGTGGGGGTGGGCATCGCTCAGCTCCCGCCCGCAATCAGCGGATCGTCGAAGAAATAGTCGCTCAGCTTGCTCGGCGTCTGCTTGATCGCGCCGCTGTGCTGCATGAATTTGCCCAGCCCCAGGGTGTTCTGCGGCACCACGCTGAACTGCACCTTTGGGTCCTTGAGGATCTGCAACACCAGCGCGCGATCGATGCTCGAACCATTGCGACGCAGAAAAATATCCGCCGCCTGCTCCGGATGCGCGGTGACGAAACGCGCGGCCTGATCCAGCGCAGCGACGAACGCGCGATAGGTCTTGGGATTGTCGCGACGGAATTTTTCGGTGGCATACAGCACTGTCGCCGACGAGGGACCACCTTCGATCTCGTAGGAGCTGGTCACGATATGCGCAGCCGGGTTGCGCGCCAGTTCCTGCTCCTGAAAGGGTGGGCTGGCGAAGTGCGCGGTGATCTCGGTGCGCCCACGGATGATCGCGGCGGCCGCATCCGGATGCGGCAATGCCACTTGCAGCGGATCCAGCTGATGCGTGCCTTTGTCGCCCCAGCGTTGCTGCGAAGCGTGCTGCAGAAAACGCGACTGCACAGACACGCCGGTCGCCGGCACCGCAATCCGGTCCTGCGGGGTGAAATCGCCGATGGATTTGATACGTGGATTGTTGCTGATCAGGTAATACGGAAAGTTACCCAGCGATGCCACGCCGCGGACGTTCTGGCGGCCATGGGTGCGGTCCCAGATGGTGAACAACGGCCCGACCCCGGCACCGGCGATATCGATCGAACCGGTCAGCAGCGCATCGTTGACCGCCGCGCCACCGGACAACTGCAGAAACTGCACGTCGATGTCCACGCCGGCCGCCTTGCCCTGCTGTTCGATCAGCTTTTGATCCTGCGCCACGTCCAGCAGCAGATAGACGATGCCGAACTGTTTGGCGACACGCAGTTTTCCTTCGGCCTGCGCTTGTGCGCTAAACAGCAATGGCAACGCAGCCAGGAGCAGCAGAGCCACACGCCGCGAGAAACGTCGGCGCTGCCAAGTTGCGTGAGAAGTGACGGTCAAACGCATGCGGCGCTCCAGTCGAGAGGGGAGGGGAGATGGCGCGTCTCACAGCGCATGACGTGCTGTGAAACGCGCGCGAGGCAGCACCTTTTCTAGAACGGCGCATCGCCTTCGATGGTGGTGCGGTTGAGTCGACGACGCAGGTGATCCGGCGTGCCGGCCGCCAGATGCATCACCGAGCGGTTGTCCCAGAACACCATGTCGTTGGCCTGCCAACGATGCCGATACACCAAGGCATCGCGGGTGCTGTGTTCGAACAGGGCCTGCAGCAGCGCATCACTTTCGTCATCGGGCAAGCCGACGATGCGGGTGGTGAAATGCTCGCTGACAAACAGCGCTTGTTGGCCGGTTTCCGGATGCGTGCGCACGATCGGATGCTGCACCGGCTTCACTTCGGCGATTTGTTCGGCGGTCAGTGCCGGGCGCCACGGATTGCGCGCGCGCAGTTCTTCGTACTTGGCCAGATAGCTGTGCTCGGCACGCAGGTCTTGCACGGTGCGCTTGAGTGCGTCGGGCAAGGTTTGCCAGGCCAGGTGCTGATTGGCGAACAAGGTATCGCCGCCCTCGCTGGGCAGCTCTTGCGCGTGCAGCAACGAGCCCAGGCTGGGGGTTTCCTTGTACGACAGGTCCGAGTGCCAGTAGTGGCCGGCATCGCCGAGGCCGATCGGCTCGCCGTTTTCCTTGATGTTGGAGACCACCAGCACTTCCGGATGCCCGCGCAACTGGAAATTGCGCAACACATGGATCTGCAGCGGGCCGAAGCGACGGCTGAAATCGACCTGCTGCGCCGGAGTGATGCGTTGCTCGCGGAACACCAGCACGTGGTAGTCCAGATGCGCTTGATGGATACGCGCAAAGGTGTCCGCATCCAGTGGCTGCGCCAGATCCAGGCCAATCACTTCTGCACCCAGCGGCGCATCGAACGGCACGATCTGTACCCTGCAAGAGTGCACTGTGGAAACCGCATCGCGCGGCGGCTGCGCACGCGCAGCAGAAGTGACGCTGGCCATGACGGGGCACCTCGACGGCAACGAAGGGCCGCCTGGGCCGGCGACCGGACAGACCACTCTAGGCAGTCATGCCGCCGCTGCGAACGTACGATTGGCAAGGTACTTATGCGCTGCCGGTATATGCGGCAGCGCACGACGGGCGCCACCGCTTGGCGCCACCCGATTCGAGCTCAACTGCTTTACGTCGATGAGTAGATATTGACGCAGCGCCGCCTGGGGCAGCGCAGTTGCTTTCTGGTGCGCTCTTATTCCGCCCGCAACGCCAACGCCGGCGGCGTCGACAGGATGCGCCGGGTGCCCGACCAACCGGCCAGTAGACTCAACGCCAGCCCGAAGGCGCCGCCGATCAGCAGCCGCGGCCAATCCGGGGTCAGCGCGATCTCGAACGCTTTCTGCCCGACCACCGCGCCGATCACCGCTGCGGCGGTCACCGCCAGCGTTGCCGCCAACAGGCCCAGCGCACCGAATTCCACCAGCACCGCGCCACGCAACTGGCCGCGACGTGCGCCCAAGGTGCGCAGCACCGCGCTGTCGTAACGGCGTTCGCCTGCGGTGGCCTGCAAGGCGGCCAGCAGCACCAGCACGCCGGCCAGCAGGCTGAAGCCCATCACCAGTTGCACCGCCTGCGCCACCTGGTCGATCACCTCACGCACGCGGCCGAGGATGGCGTCGATATCCAATACCGAAATGTTGGGGTAGTCGCGGCTCAGCGACGCCAGCTTGGGCGCATTGCCCGGTGGCAGATGGAAACTGGAAATCAGGTTGTACGGCGCATCGCCGACGGATCCCTGATTGAGCAGCAGGAAGAAATTGACCCGGAACGAATCCCAGTCGGCCTTGCGGATGCTGGTGACGGTGAAACTGCGCTGCTGTTCGCCCAGCAACAAGGTGATGCGGTCGCCGAGTTTGAGCTGGTAGCGCTGCGCCCAGCCTTCTTCCACCGAGGCCTCCGGCGCCGTGCTGTCGGCGGCCCAGAACTTGCCTTCCAGCAAGGTGTTTGCCGGCGGAAATGCATGCCGCCAGGAGAAATTGACCGGGCGGTTGTCGCCGTCGCCATCATCGGCCGGATCGCGGTCGCCGCGTGCCGGCGGCTTGTCGTTGATCGCGACCAGGCGCCCGGTCGAAAACGGCTCCACGGCGGCATCGTTCACGCCCAGGCCGCGTAGCGTCTGCAGCACTGGCTCGGTTTGTTCGGGCTGGATGTTCATCAGGAAATAGTTGGGCGTATCCACCGGCAGGCGATCGCGCCATTGCCCGAGCAGGCCGGGGCCGACCACCGCCAGCAGCAACAGCGCGCACAGCGACAGCGACAGGCCGACCAGCTGCACCACGCTCAGGCCACGCCGGCGCGTCAGCGAGGCCAGGCCCAGTTTCCAGGCGCCGCGCAGGCGATGCTGGATCGGCCGCAGCAGCGTGAGCAGCCCCAGTCCCAGGGCCATTGCCACCAGCGCCAACGCAGCCAGCCCGCCCAGTACCCAACCGGCGAGCACGAGATTGCCGGTGGCATAGACGGTCAGCGCCAGCGTGGCCACCAAGGCAGCAGCGTAGACCAGCAGCGAACTCGGCGGCACGGCGGCAAAACTGCGGTTGAGCACGCGCATCGGCGGCACGTTGCGTAGCCGCAGCAGCGGCGGCAGGCCGAAGCCCAGCAGCAGCACCAAGCCGATGCCGGCACCGGCCAGGGCAGGGGTGGCCTGCGGCAACGGCAGCCGGTTCGGAATCAGGTTGCCGAGCGCCTGCACCAGGCCTTCCTGCGCCAGCATGCCCAGCCCGATCCCGACCAGGCAGGCCGGGATCGCGGTGAGCAGCAATTGCAGCGACAGCATCGCCAGAATGTCGCGCTGACGTGCGCCCAGGCAGCGCAGCACCGCCACGGTATCGATGCGTCGCATCGCAAAGCGGTTGGCCGCTAGCGCAGTCGCCACGCCGGACAACAGCACCGCCAGCAACGCCGACAAGGCCAAAAAACGACCCGCGCGGTCGAACGCCGCACGCATGCCGCGCTGGGTGTCTTCGATGCCGACCAGGCGATATTCGCTGGCGCGTGGTTTCAGCCACGCGCGCAGGTCGGCGATCGCGTCCGGCGCACCGGCAAACATCAGCCGGTAGGAGGCGCGGCTGCCGGGGCCGAGCAAGCCGGCACCGTCGATATCGGCGCGATTGACCAACAACGGCGGCGACAGCTGCATCAGCTCGCCGGAGGCATCCGGTTCGGCGCGCAGCACGCCGGTGATGGTCAGATGGCCGGCGCCGAATTCCAGCTGTTCGCCCACCCGCAGGCCTAGCGCCTCGAGCAGACGCGGGTCGGCATAGGCCTGGCCCGGCGGCGGTGCGCTGGCGACGTTGCCTTCCGTGCCAGCGCTGTTCTTGGAGACCAGCAACTGACCCCGCAGTGGGTAGCCAGCGCCGACGCCGCGGATGTTGGCCATCTGGCTGGACTCGCCATGAAACAGCACGCTGGGGAAGCTGACCATGCGCGTGCTCTGCAGGCCGCGCCGCTGCGCTTCAGCAGCGAAGTCGGCCGGGATCTCCTGGCGGCCGGTCACGCCCAGGTCGCCGCCGAGCACTTCTGCCGCGCTGGAGGTCAAGGCCAACGTCACCCGATCGACCAGCGTGCCTACCGCCGTCATTACCGCCACGCCCAGCACCAGCGCGGCGAACACGGTCAGCAGGTCGCCGGCCAGGAATTCGCGGCGCACCGCACGCGCGGCTTGGCGCAGCACGTTCATGCGGCCGAACCGGTCTGTGCGTGCAGGCGGCCGCTGTCGATGCGGTAGATGTGCTTGCAGCGCTGCGCCAGCGTCATGTCGTGGGTCACCAGCACCAAGGTGGTGTCGCTGGTGGCATTGAGCGCGAACAGCAGGTCGCTGATCTGCGCGCCGGTGGTCTGATCGAGGCTGCCGGTGGGCTCGTCGGCGAACAGGATGCGCGGCTTGGCCACGAACGCGCGTGCCAGCGCCACGCGTTGCTGCTCGCCGCCGGACAGCTGGCGTGGGTAGTGGCGCGCACGTGCGCTCAGACCCACCGCCTCCAGCACCTCGCGCACCCGCGCCGGATCCTCGCGCCCGGCCAGTTCCAGCGGCAGCGCGATGTTTTCTTCTGCGGTCAGCGCTGGCAGCAGATGGAAGCTCTGGAACACGAAGCCCACCTCGCGCGCGCGCAAGGCCGCACGTGCTTCTTCGTCGAGCTGGCCCAGATCCTGGCCGGACAGGGCGATGCTGCCGCGGCTGGGCAGGTCCAGGCCGGCAAGCAGACCCAGCAGGGTGGTCTTGCCCGACCCGGAGGCGCCGACGATGGCGATACTGTCGCCTTCACTGACCGTCAAGCTGACGTTGTCGAGGATGTGGAGTGTTCCCTCCGGTCCACTGACGGACTTGCCGACCTCGCGGACGTCGATGGCGGTGCGGGTGCTGGAGCGGGGGGCCAGACTGTCGATGAGGAATCTCCGAATGCGTGAAAGAACACTGCGATATGGCGCGCTGGCCCTGTGGCTGCTGACACTGTCCCTGCTTGCGCCGGGAATTGCCTCTGCCAAAAGTCCGGCTGCAACCGCACCGATCCTGGTCGTGGGCGACAGCTTGAGCGCTGCGCACAACATCCCGGTGCAGTCCGGCTGGGTCACGCTGCTGGACCAGCGCCTGAAGCGTGACATGGCGACGCCACCGGCGGTCGTCAATGCCAGCATCAGCGGCGAGACCACCTCCGGCGCATTGACGCGGCTGCCCGGCCTGCTGGAAAAGCACCACCCCGGCGTTGTGGTGATCGAGCTCGGCGGCAACGACGCGCTGCGCGGTCTGACCCCGGCCCAGCTCAAGGGCAATCTGGAAAAGATGATCCAGCTCAGCCAGCAGTCCGGCGCGAAGGTGCTGCTGCTGGGGATCGATGTGCCGCCGAATTACGGCCCGGCTTACCGCGAGCGGCTCAAGGCTACCTATGCCGACCTGTCCACGCAGTACAAGACCGCGCTGGTGCCGTTCTTCCTGGAAAAGGTCGCGCTGCAGCCCGGGCTGATGCAGGCCGACGGCTTGCATCCCACTGCCGCAGCCCAGCCCAAGGTGCTGGAAACGGTGTGGCCGGCGCTGCGTCCGTTACTCGGTCGCTGATTGTCGGCCGTCACAAAACGTTATTCGTTCTTCACGCTGTTTCCACCGTCGATCCGGCATGTTTCACAAAGCTGAAGACCGAGGAAAGTCCATGCGTCAGACCAAGGAAACGTCCGGCCTCGTGCTGGTCGTCGAAGACAATCGCAATATCTCAGAAATGATCGGCGAGTACCTGGAAGGCCGTGGCTTCGAGGTCGACTATGCGCAAGACGGACTCGACGGTTACCGTCTGGCCGCCGAGAACAGCTACGACGTGGTCGTGCTGGATCTCATGCTGCCGCGCCTGGACGGTATCGAAGTGTGCCGCCGGCTGCGTAACGACGCCCGCAAGTCCACACCGGTGTTGATGCTGACCGCCCGCGACACGCTGGACGACAAGCTCACCGGCTTGGGGTTCGGCGCCGACGATTATCTGACCAAGCCGTTCGCCATTCAGGAACTGGAAGCGCGCCTGCGTGCCCTGATCCGCCGCGAGCGTCGCCAGGTGGGCTCGGAAGTGCTCAAGGTCGCCGACCTGGTGCTCGACCCGGTCAGCATGCGCGCCACGCGTGCCGGCACCGAGCTGCAGCTCTCGCCGATCGGCTTGCGGTTGCTCACCATCCTGATGCGCGAATCGCCGCGTGTGGTCACCCGCCAGGAAATCGAGCGCGAGATATGGGGTAACGGGTTGCCCGATTCGGACACCCTGCGCAGCCATCTGTACAACCTGCGCAAGATCATCGACAAGCCGTTCGACCGCCCGCTGCTGCACACCGTGCAGAGCGCTGGCTATCGCATCGCCGACATCGCCCAACCGATGGCCTGATGTCACTGGCCGGTCGCTGTCTGGCGACCGGCCGTTCCTGTAGGCGCTCACGCGCCGCTCGTTACCGCATGCCGCCAATTGGTTGCATCGCGGACTCACGGAAGCGTTGCCTATAATCCGGCGCTCTCCCCTGGATGCAGCAATGCCGCACGGGCTCCCGCGAAAAATACGTCTTGCCTTCCTGCTGCAGGTCGCACTGGCGAGCCTGGCCATCGTGCTGGGCGGCTATCTGATTTCCTTCGTCATCAAGTACAGCCTGGTGCGCACCGTGCTCGCCGACGAGGCAGTGCACTTCTGGCGTCTGCACAAGAGCGCGCCGAATAATCCACCGCCGAATACCCGCAATATCCAGGGGTATTTCTCGCCTGCCGGCGCAGGTGGCGACAACGTACCGGCGGTGCTGCGGCGGTTGTCGTCGGGCTTCAGTGAAGTGGCGGCCGCCGATGCGCTGGTGTATGTCGACCAACGCCCGGAAGGCCGCTTGTATCTGGTGTTTTCGCGCTCGCGTGCGGCCCATCTGACCTTATGGTTCGGCGTGGTGCCGGCGATCTTGGTGCTGTTGGCGATCTACGGCGTGTTCTGGTTTACCTATCGGGTTTCCAAGCGGTTGGTGTCGCCGATCAGCTGGCTTGCACGGCGGGTTTCGCAGTGGGATCCACGCAATCCCGATGTGGACGAGCTGGCGCCGGAACGCTTGCCGGCAGAATTGCAGGGCGAAACCCGGCAACTGGCGGCCGCCTTGCATGCGCTCGGGCAACGGGTCAGCGACCATGTGGCGCGCGAACGCAACTTCACCCGCGATGCCAGCCATGAGCTGCGCACGCCGTTGACGGTGATCCGTGTGGCCAGCGACATGGCCTTGGACGACGACGAGCTCTCGCCGCGTACGCAACGCAGCCTGCGCCGGATCCAGCGTGCTGGCCGCGATATGGAAGCGGTGATCGATGCGTTTCTGATCCTGGCGCGCGAAGCCGAGATCGACCCGCAGAGCGAAACCTTCGACGCCGCCGAACTGGCCGGCGAAGAGGTGGAAAGTGCGCGCGAATTGTTGGGCGACAAGCCGGTGTCGTTGCGGATGGTTGGCGACCAGAGCCTGCAGATGTTCGCCCCGCCACGCGTCATGCGGGTGGTGCTCAGCAATTTGCTACGTAACGCCTGCGCTTACACCGACACAGGCAGTATCGAAGTGGAAGTGACCCAGGACCGCATTATCGTGCGCGATACCGGTATCGGCATGAGCGAAGACGCGCGTGCACGTGCATTCGAACCGTTCTTCCGCGCCGACCCCACACGCCCGCAAGGCACCGGCCTGGGGCTGTCGATCGTGCGCCGGTTGTGCGACCGCTTCGGTTGGCGGATCGAATTGCACAGCGAGGCCGATGTGGGGACGTCGGTGGCGGTGGTGGTGGCTTGAAGCTTGCATCGGTATAGACCGATGCCACTCGTACACTGCGGTTCTGAGCGCGCCGCCTGCCCCCGCTGACGACCGCTCGCTACATGTTGTTAGCCGCGCCTGGTTGATCGAAAGATCCGGCAATCGCAAGCGCAATCGCAATCGCCGGATCGGTTCCGCATCGGGCTACTTGTGCTCCAGCACCGGTGTCACAGCCTTGCGCCAGATCGCGTAACCGTTGGCGGTCATGTGCAGCATGTCCTCGCGAAACAAGTCCGGGCGCGGCTTGCCGCTGGCATCCAGCATTGGCGTGTAAACGTCGACGTAGTCCACGCGCGGCAGCGGCGCGAGTGCGTCCTTGATCAAGCGATTGGCGCTGATGATCGCCGGCAGCAAATGCGCACGCGAGGGGCTGGGTTTGATCGACAGATAGCTGATGCGCGCTTTGGGCAGATCGCGACGAATGCGCGTTACGAACGCCAGCACATCGTCGCGCACCTGCTCCGGCGTACGGCCGCTGTTGAGATCGTTGTCGCCGGCATACAGCACGACCTGGCGCGGCGCGTAGGGGAGCACGATGCGGTCCGCATACCAGGTGCTGTCGCGTACTTCCGAGCCGCCGAAGCCACGATTGATCACCGGCTTGCCGGGAAAGTCCTGCGCCAAGCTGTCCCAGAAGCGGATCGACGAGCTGCCCACGAATACGATGCCGTGCTTGGGCGGCGGTTGCTGCGCGTCGCTGGCGGCAAAGCGTTGCATGTCGTCTTCCCATGCGGCATTGGAGACCTGTGCCGGCACTTGCGGCACGGTGTGCGGGGCGGCGGCGTGGACGTGGACGGACAACAACGCAAGGGCGCACAGCAGTGTGCGCAAAGGATGTTTGGTCATGCGAAAGAACCTGCGGCAGTGAAGCGGACCGCCATGGTGCGACAGGCTGGAAGCGCAGGGCAAACCCGTTGGCTGCCAGCGCGCGGCATCGCCTTGCGCGCAGAGCGCATCGCCGTGCCTGGCCCGACCATGCGGCAGATGATGCGCGCTGACTGCCTTGTAGACCCAACGGCAGCTGTTCGGACGGGAGGGCACGCCCTGGCGGTGGGCAGCGCCACGGTGCAAAATTCGCCCTTTCCTGAGTAGCGGCCACATCATGCGTTCGATCCGTCCCCTGACACGCCCTTGCGGCCGGAAGCGCTGACGCGTGGCCGATCAACTGGGACACGTGCCGCGCGGCCCGCGCCGCATGCTCAAGGCGGCGATCTGGTCGTGGCAGGGATTGCGCGCGGCATGGCTGCATGAATCTTCGTTTCGGCTCGAGGTCTGTCTGGCCGTGGTGCTGGCCCCGCTAGGCCTGTGGCTCGGTCAGTCCGGTCTGGAGCGCATCGCGCTGATTGCGCCCCTGCTGATCGTGCTGGCGGCTGAATTGTTGAATTCCGCGATCGAAGCGGTAATCGAACGCTACGGCCCGGAACACCACGTGCTGGCCGGCCGCGCCAAGGACATGGGCTCGGCGGCGGTGTTTTTGCTGCTGATCAATGTGCTGCTGTGTTGGGGGCTGATCTTGTTGCCGCGGGTGTTCTGAGAGCGGTTGGTCACGCGCGAGCCGTGGCAGCCAGCCCTTCTTGGAGGCGATTGCTTAGCGAAAGCGTGGAGACGTACATGGCGATGCGAGGCATCAGAGCGTGAGTGCGTCAGCGGAAGAGCCCGGCGTTCGTGTGGCGGTCAGTGACTCTCTCTACCAGTTGTCAGCCTCTGTCGCGCCTAGCGACAGTGCGCACACCGATGCGTTCGAACTGACGTAGTTCTTAAATCCGAGAACTGATCGCCCAGTGGAACAATCCGCCAGTCGTACGCATGTGCATGCCGGCTTGACTTGCCACATGGCATGCTGCGGCTCTCTTCAACGGAGTCGCCTGCATGCCTGTCCTGATTCGCGCCCTGGTGTTGCTGATGCTGACCGTCTCGCTGTCCGGTTGCGGCTACAACGCGATCCAGCAGAAGGAGGAAGGGGTCAAGGCAGGATGGTCGGAAGTACTGAATCAATACCAGCGCCGCGCCGATCTGATTCCCAATCTGGTGCGCACGGTGCAGGGCTATGCCCAGCAGGAGCGCCAGGTGCTGACCGAGGTGACCAATGCGCGCTCGCGTGTCGGGCAGATTCAGGTCAATGCCGACGACGAAGCATCGCTGAAGAATTTTCAGCAAGCGCAGGGCGAACTCGGTAGCGCGCTGTCGCGTTTGCTGGTGGTCAGCGAAAACTATCCGCAGTTGAAATCCGACCAGTCGTTTCGCGACCTGCAGGTACAGCTGGAAGGCACCGAAAACCGCATCACGGTGGCGCGCGGTCGTTATATCCAGACGGTGCAGGAGTACAACACCTATATCCGTTCGTTCCCGCAGGTGATCACCGCCAAGATTTTTGGGTACCAGCCCAAGCCGAATTTCACTGTGGAAAACGAAGCGCAGATCTCGCGCGCACCGCAGGTGGATTTCGGTAATCAGCAGGCGCCGCAGCAACAGCCCGTGCAGCAACCGCAGCCGCAGCCTGCGCAGTAAAGACATGCAATTTGCGCAGTACCAAGTACTGCGCGGTGTGCTGCACGGCATGGCGAGGCGATCGCTAGGTTTGCAACGGCGACTAACCTATCGCCTGCTTAATCAATCAATTTTCAAATGCGGGACATCAAGCCCCTCTCCTGCGGGAGAGGGGTTGGGGTGAGGGTACGAGGCGAGCGAAGCAGTGGAGCAGTCGGTGATTCGCTCCTGACGGCGCGTGGCGACGCGTTTGTCATTGCAGGCACTCGCAGATCTCTGCGGCGCACCCTCATCCACCCTGCGGGGCACCTTTTCCCGTAGGGAGAAGGGAAGCTAAGTGTCAGTGCTGATTAACTGTCAGTGCTCATCAGGTAGGAGTTGGTAATGCGGCAAACGTACATGTGGGTGTTGTGGATGATGGCGCTACTTCTGCTGCCGGCATCGCTGCTGGCGCAGGACCTTGCTCCCATTCCGCCGCTGCGCTCGCCGGTAGTCGATGTCACCGGCACATTGGACGCCACCCAGATCCAGCAGCTAGAGCAGCAGGCGCTGGCTTTGCAGCAGCGCAAAGGCGCGCAGTTGCAGATCCTGATCGTGCCGAGCACGCAGCCGGAGGCGATCGAGCAATACACCCAGCGCGTGTTCGACCAGTGGAAGATCGGGCGCAAGGGCGTGGACGACGGTGTGTTGCTGCTGGTGGCCAAGGACGACCGCCGCGTCCGCATCCAGCCCGGTTACGGCCTGGAAGGCGCGATCCCCGACATCACGGCCAACCGCATCATCCAGGAGTATCTGGCCCCACGCTTCCGTGAGGGCGACTACGCGGGCGGGATCAGTGCCGCGACCGCGACGCTGGCCGGTTTGATCGAAGGCGAGGCCTTACCGGCGCCGGTCAGCGGGCATGCCGATGGCGGCGTGGCCAATAACGGCTCGGGTGGCGGAGGCGGCTGGATCATGGCGTTGTTCATCGGCTTTGTCGTCGCGATGGTGGCGCGCGGCATGCTCGGCGCGTTGCCGCGGCCGCTGCGCGCGTTGCTGACCGGCGTCGCAGCCGGCGGTGCCGCACTGCTATTCACCTCGTTGCTGTTCGCCAGCGTGGGCGCGGCGGTCATCGGGCTGCTGGCAGGGCTGATGTCCGGCTCGCCGGGACGCTTTGTCGGCGGCGGTGGCTGGGGCGGTGGCGGATTCGGTGGATTTGGTGGCGGCGGCCGTGGCGGTTTCGGCGGTGGCTGGGGTGGCGGTGGCGGATCGTCGGGAGGCGGTGGCGCCTCGGGGAGCTGGTAATGCGGTGGCTCAGGCATGTCTTCGCGCCCTCGGCGCAGCGTAGTTTCCCGGCCAGTTGCATGGACGCGATTGCCGCAGCCGTTGCAGCCAGCGAGCGCACCCATAGCGGCCAGATCATGGTGGCGGTGGAAGCAGACCTGCCGCTGGATGCGCTCTGGCGCGGGCAGACCGCCCGCCAACGCGCCGAGCAGGCCTTCGCACAACTGCGCACCTGGGACACCGAGGCCAATAACGGCGTGCTGCTGTATCTGCTGCTGGCCGACCACGCCATCGAAGTGGTGGCCGACCGCGGCCTGCGCAGCCAGGTGCCGGACGCGCGCTGGGCAGAAGTGTGCCGGCGCATGCAGGAATTCCTGCGCGATGGCGAGCACGAGGCGGCGGTGCTGGCCGGAATCGAGGCGGTCACAGAGCTGTTGACGGAGCATTTCCCGGCCGCTGCGGACGCACAGCATGAAGACGAGCTGCCCGATCGTCCCCAGCTCTTAGGCTGAGCGCGCGCGAGGTGGCAGAATAGCCGCCTCGCTTTTTCGTAATCTGCGGTCCGCATGATCTATCTGCACGCCATCGACCCCATCGCCTTCTCGCTTGGCCCGGTGCAGGTGCACTGGTACGGGTTGATGTACCTGGCCGCGTTCTTCTCCGCCTGGGCCCTGGGCCGCTCGCGCATCCTGCGCGGCCGCCTGCCCGGCGTGGACATGGACGGATTTTCCGATCTGTTGTTCTACGGCATGCTCGGTGTGGTACTGGGTGGGCGCATCGGCTACATGCTGTTCTATGCGTTCGACAGCCTGCTGGCCAACCCGCTGATTCTGTTCAAGGTGTGGCAGGGCGGCATGAGCTTCCATGGCGGCCTGCTGGGTGTACTGATCGCCTGCGGGCTGTGGGCGCGCAAGCACCGGTTGCACTTCTTCGATGTGATGGATTTCGTGGCGCCGCTGGTGCCGTTGGGTCTGGGCTTCGGGAGGCTCGGCAATTTTGTCGGCGGCGAGTTGTGGGGCAAGTTCACCCAGGCCGGCTGGGGCGTAATCTTTCCGCTTGCGCCGGAGCTGGCCGGGCAGTTGCCTGCGCAGATCCAGGCGCAGTACGCCACTGGCGCGTTGAATCAGTTCGCGCGCCATCCTTCGCAGCTCTACGAAGCTGCGCTGGAAGGCGTGGTGATGTTCGTGGTGTTGTGGGCGTTTTCGATGAAGCCGCGCGCGCGTTATGCGGTGTCGGGGATGTTTGCGCTGCTGTATGGCGTGTTCCGTTTCATCGTGGAATTCGTGCGCGTGCCGGATGCGCCGCTCGGCTACCTGGCCTTCAACTGGCTGACGATGGGGCAGATCCTGAGTCTGCCGTTGATCATCGGCGGCCTGGTGTTGCTGGCGATGTCGCGCCGCGCGCCGGTGTTGCAGCCGGTGGTGGTGGATACCGCCGTGGCGGGAGCCGCCAAGTGAAGCCGTATCTGGATCTGCTGCAGCATGTGCTGGAACACGGCGCCCAGAAGTCCGATCGCACCGGCACCGGCACGCGCAGCGTGTTCGGCTGGCAGATGCGCTTCGACCTCAACGACGGGTTTCCGCTGGTCACCACCAAGAAGCTGCATCTGCGCTCGATCATCCACGAGCTGCTGTGGTTTCTGCAGGGCGACACCAACATCGGTTATCTCAAGGACAACCAGGTCCGCATCTGGGACGAATGGGCCGATGCCGATGGCAATCTCGGCCCGGTCTACGGCAAGCAGTGGCGGCGCTGGACCGGCCCGGACGGCGTGGACATCGACCAGATGCAATGGCTGGTGGACGAGATCAAGCGCAACCCGGATTCGCGCCGGCTGGTGATCAGCGCCTGGAACGTGGGCGAGCTACCGCAGATGGCGCTAATGCCCTGCCATAGCCTGTTCCAGTTCTATGTGGGCGACGGCAAGCTCAGCTGCCAGCTGTATCAGCGCAGCGGCGACATCTTTCTCGGCGTGCCATTCAATATCGCCAGCTATGCATTGCTGACGCATATGGTGGCGCAGGCCACCGGCCTGGGCGTTGGCGATTTCGTGCACACCCTGGGCGATGCGCACCTGTATTCGAATCACTTCGAGCAGGCGCGCGAGCAACTGACGCGCACGCCGCGTGCGCTGCCCACGCTGCGCCTGAATCCGGAGGTGACCGACCTGTTCGCGTTCCGCTTCGACGACATCGCCATCGAAGGCTACGACCCGCATCCGGCGATCAAGGCGCCGGTGGCGGTGTGAGTGGCGGTTGCATGATGCGATCGGCCTGCGCTGTATGCTGACGTATGAAAATCACCTTGATCGTCGCATTCGACCGCAACAACGCCATTGGCCGCGATAACGACTTGCCGTGGAAGTTGCCGGACGATCTGAAGCGCTTCAAGGCGCTGACGTTGGGTAAGCCGATCCTGATGGGGCGCAAGACCGCGCAGTCGTTGGGGCGTGCGTTGCCGGGGCGTTTGAATCTGGTGTTGACGCGCTCCGGGCAGGTGCCGTTCGAAGGCATGCAGGCAGTGGCATCGGTCGATGAGGCGATTGCCCAGGCCGATGCGGCTGGCGCGCAGGAGCTGTGCGTGATCGGCGGTGGCGAGGTGTATCGCCTGACGATGGAGCATGCGGATGTTCTGGCCGTCACCGAGGTCGCTACGATCGTGGAGCAGGCCGACACCCACTTTCCACCGATCGACCCGGCCGTGTGGGAACCCGTGCAGCGCGAGCGACACACCGCCGATGCGCGCCACGCGTTCGCGTTCGACTATGTGGATTACCAGCGGCGCTGAGGCGTGCGTTTCGACTGCAGACCTATTGGCGCAGCAGTTGCGGCACGCCGTGCAGTGCATGCGCGGCTTGGCACTTTGCGCACGTCACGTGCAAACAGCTGCTGCGCGATCATCCGATACGCTTGTTCACCACCAATTCGCCCAACTCGATCAAGCGCGCACGCACGATATTGCGGCTTAGCCCAAGCAATGCGGCAGTTCTGACCTGATTGTGGTGACAGTGGCGATAGGCGGCGCGGAACAGCTGATCTTCGACCGTTGCATGCAGCGCACCGCCGGCACTTCCGAACAAGCTGTCGAAGGCGCGTTCGAGCAAGGCGTGGCCGTCTTCGGGCGCATTGCCGCCTGCCTGTGCTGGCAAGCGCAGTTGCGACAGCCGGATGTCTTCGGCCTGCACCACACCATCGCGGTGGATCAGCAAGGTGTGGTGGATGACGTTCTCCAGCTCGCGGATATTGCCCGGCCATGGATACTCCACCAGCAGGCGTTCGGCATCCGCACTGATCGTCACCGGGCCGTGGCCCAGCCGCTGGCTGTAGATATCGACGAAGTGGCGAATCAGCGGCGGGATATCGCCAGGCCGTTCGCGCAGCGGTTTGAGTTCCACGCCGACCACGTTGAGGCGGTAGAACAGGTCCTGCCGGAAATGCCCTTGCCCGATCGCCTGATCCAGCGGCACGTTGGTGGCGGCCAGCACACGCACATCGATCGGCACGCTGCGGCGCGAACCCAGCCGCACCACTTCGCGCTCCTGCAGCACGCGCAGCAGCTTGACCTGGATCGGCATCGGCAGATCGCCGATTTCATCCAGAAACAAGGTGCCGCCGTTGGCTTCTTCGAACCAGCCGGGCTTGGCGCTGAGCGCGCCGGTGAAGGCGCCTTTCTCATGCCCGAACAGTTCCGCATCCACCAGCGATTCGCTGAAGGCACCGCAATTGACCGCCACGAACGGATGCCGCGCACGCGCGCTGCGGTTGTGGATGTGGCGAGCGACCAGTTCTTTACCGGTGCCGGATTCGCCGATGATCAGCACGCTGGCTTCGCTCGGGGCGACGCGTTCCAGATGGGTCAGCAATGCCTGCGAGGAGGGGTCTTCGAACACGTGCGCAGTGGCGCGCACGGCGGTGTCGGCAGGCGCGCGCCGATGCGTGGCAGGCAGGGTCAGCAAGCGGAAATCGGACATGGGAAGGGCTCGTGCAGGGGGCGGGACGGGCGCTAGGCGGCGTCGGTTCAACACGGCGGGGCGCGAGGTCCGGCCTGGAACTACAGGCCAGGCGTCGGCAGGCTCAGGAGTAGAAACTGGGTGTGGGCGGCTGCTGGCGCAGCGCCCATTCGCCGAGTTCGCGCAGCTTGTAATCGACCGGGTCGTGCAGCGTCTGGGTGCGCAGGTTGCGCCAATAGCGGTCCAGCCGCAGCGCGGCGTGGGTGGCGCGCGCGCCGGTGACTTCGAACAGCTTGCTGCACACCTCCAGCCCGACGCGGGTGGTGGCCACTTTGGCGGCGGCCACCGCCAACGCCACCTGTGCGCGTTCGTCGCTGCTCAGTGCGTGCTCCTTGCGCCAGGCGGCGTCGAGCAGGTCGGCGGCGCGGCCGGTGAGCAGCCGGGCGCTTTCCAGGCCCAGCCAGAACTCGCCGTAGTGGGCCAGGATGTAGGGATCCTCGCTGGCCCGTTCCACACCGGAGCGATGCCAGGCGCGGGCCTCGGTCAGGGTGTAGGTGCGCGCTTCTTCGAACGCGCCCTCTGCAATGCCCAGGAACAGATGCGCGAACAGCAACTGCGCGATCAATGGGCGCAGACAGGCGAACGGCGTGCTCAAGGGGCCGGGATCGAGCAACAGCTCGCTTTCTTCCACGCGCACGCGTTCGAAGGTGGTACTGCCGCTGTCGGTCTGGCGCTGGCCGATGTTGTCCCAGTCGTGGCCCAGAGTGATGCCGCTGCGCGCGGTGGGAATGGCGCCGATCAGCAGTTTGCCGCTGCGCTCGTCCAGTGCGGAGGCGATCAACATCTGCGAGTCGATGGCGCCGGAGCAGAAACTCTTCCTGCCGGAAAACTCGCGCCAGCCCTCGCACTGCACGGCGACGGTGCGGGTATCCAGCGGATTGAGCGCATTGCCCCAGAACCATTGCTTGCGCGCGGTCTGTTCCAGCCACGGCTGCCACTGCGCCGGCTGGCCGAACAGGCGCACGGTGGCCAGCATCAAATGGTGGAAGCCGAAGACATGCGCGATGGAGCTATCGACCCTGGCGAAGGTGCGCACGATCTGCAGCACCTCGCTCCAGCTGGCGCCGAGCCCGCCGTACTGCACGGGAATGCTGAGCGCGAGCAGGCCGCTGCTGCGCAGCGCATCGCGCTCGGCCTTGGGCGTGCCGCCGCGTGCATCGCGCTCCACGGCGGTGTCGGCGAAGCTGGCGGCCAGGCGCTGGGCGGTCTGCAATGGATCGAGCAGGGTCGGTTGCGGTTGATGGCTGGTCATGCGCGATGGCCTTGGTCGGATGCGAAAGGATGGGATCGGTGCGTGCAGGCCGAAGGAGTGGTCGGCGCCGCTTGCCGATGATTGCGCAGAATCCCGCGCGCTGCTGTGCGCCGTGATCACCTGGAGCGCAGCGCAAACCACCGCTCAGAACACATGGATATCGTGCAGCGCCGCGAGCAGGCTCTGGCGGGCCTGACGCAGCGCCGGTTCGTCGGCCTGGCGATCGCGCGGGCGTGGCGTGCGCAACACCTGTTCGGCGGCGATCGATCCGGGCTGGCCGCCGATGACGATGGCGCGGTCGCTCAGATACACCGCCTCGTCGATGTCGTGGGTGACCAGCAGCACGGTGAAGCCGTGTTCGCGGGCCAGGCGCAGCAACAGGTCCTGCAGCTTGATGCGGGTGAACGCATCCACCGCGCTGAAGGGTTCGTCGAGCAGCAGCACGCGCGGTTGCCGATACAGCCCGCGGGCCAGCGCCACGCGTTGCGCCTGGCCGCCGGACAGTTGCTTGGGCAGCGCGGTTGCGTAATCGAGCAGGCCGATCTCGGCCAGTAATTGCTGCACACGTGGCGATTGCCGCGCCGCCGCTGGCGACAGATCGCTTTCGTCGGCGAAGGCGACATTGGCGGCCACGTCCAGCCACGGCAGCAAACGCGGTTCCTGGAAGATGAAACCGATGCGCCGGTCGATGCCGCGCACGCGCACGCCATCCAGCAGCACCTCGCCCGTGTAATCACGTTCCAGCCCGGCCACGATGCGCAGCAAGGTGCTCTTGCCGCAGCCGCTGGCGCCGATCAGGCTGACAATCTCGCCCGGTGCCAGCTGCAGGTCGATGTCGCGCAGCACCTGGCGCGCGCCGAATTGCTTGCTGACGATGCGCAGGTGCAGGCCTGTGCCGCTCATGTGTGGTTTCCTGCGTGAGCAGACACGTTGCGGTTCTGCAGGTTGTCGCGCCAGCGCAAGCTGCGCGATTCGATCGCCTTGAGCACGCCGTCGCTGAGCTTGCCGAGCAGGGCAAGCAGCACGATCGCGCCGATCACGATGTCCGGCCGCGAGGTTTCGCGCCCGTCGCTGAGCAGATAGCCCAGCCCGCGCGTGGCAGCGATCAGTTCGGCCGCGACCAAAAACATCCAGGCCAGACTCAGGCTGGTACGCAGCCCGGTAAAGATGGACGGCAGCGCCGCCGGCAGCAGGATCCGCCGCACCAGGCGCGGTTTGGACAGGCCGTAGCTTTCGCCCAGTTCCACCAGCGTGCGGTCGACCTGGCGCAGGCCGCTGACCACGCCCAGATACACCGGGAAGAACGCGCCGATCGCGATCAGGGTGATCTTCGGCGCCTCGTCGATACCCATCCACAGCAACAGCAACGGCACCCAGGCCAGGCTGGGCACGGCGCGCAGCGCCTGGAAACTGGGGTCGAGCAGGCGTTCCAGCCAGCGGCTCAGACCCACCCCCACGCCCACCAGCAAGCCGAGCCCGGCGCCGATGGCAAACCCGGCCAGCACCCGCAGCACGCTGGTGCCGATATGGCTGGCCAGTCCGCGGCCAGCCTCGTCGGCGAGTGTGGTGAGAATCTGGCTGGGCGGCGGCAGCAGGTAGCTCGGTGTCCAGCCGAGGGCAGAGGCGATTTCGAGCCCGGCGAAGAAGCTCAGTGGCAGCAGCCAACCGAGGCTGCCGGCCGGCAGCCTGAGTCGCATCCGCGACGGCGTGCTCGCCAGGGAGCGGGAAACGCGCAAGGAAGTGTCGTTCATCGCCGCGCTCAGCCCTGCGCCACACGTGCGCGTTGGGCGTAGCCGGGATCGATCAATGCGGCCAGCACCTTGGTCAGATCGGTGCCGGGCCGGACCAGGCCTTCCTCCAGCAGGATCGGCGCCGCGCTCTGCAGCGCCGCCCGCTCGTCGGCACCAATCACCGGATTGCGCAGGTCGGTGCGCTGCAGCTGCAGCGTGGCCACCTGGAGCGACAACCGGGCCTCGGCGGCGATCAGCGCGGCCAGTTCGTCGGGGTGCGCGAGCGCCCATGTGCGCGCTTTTTCGTAGGCCTGGAGCACCAGCGGAATCTGATCGGGGTAAGCGGCCGCGAAGGTCTCGCTGACATTCAAGAAGCCACGGGAATTGAAGGCGAGGTTGCGGTAGATCAACCGCGTGCCGGCCTCGATCTGGCTCGCGGCGAGGTGCGGGTCCAGGCCGGACCAGGCGTCCACATCGCCGCGTTCAAGCGCGGTGCGCCCGTCGGGATGCTGCAGATGGACGATCTCCACCGCGTTCTTGTTCAACCCGGCCTGGCGCAGCGCGCGCAGCAGGAACAGGTAGGCGTCGGTGCCCTTGGTGGCGGCGATGCGTTTGCCTTTGAGTTCGGTCAGCTGCCGGATGGGCGAATGCTTGCCTACCGCCAGCGCGATCCATTCCGGGCGCGAGTAGATGTAGACGGCCTTGATCGGATTGCCGTTGGCGCGCGCCAGCAGCGAGGCCAGGCCGGCGGTGCTGCCGAAGTCGATGCTGTTGCCGCCCAGGTATTCGAGTGCGCGATTGCTGCCGGCCGACAACACCCATTTAACCTGCGTGCCCTGCGCCTTGAGCGCTTGTTCCAGCCAGCCGAAGTGCTTGAGCACCAGCGAGGTCGGCGAGTAATACGCGTAGTCCAGGCGCAGTTGTTTGGGAACCGCACCCTTGGCTTGCGCGAAGGCGGTGCTGGACAGCAGCGGCGAGGCGCCGAGCGAGATGCCGGCGAAGGTTCCGAGTTTGAGCAAGTTGCGGCGCTTCATAAGTGCTCCAGTCAGCGCGCTAAAGCGCGCGGCACGATGGTGTTGGCGATGACTTCGCCGAAGGGCCCGCTCAGGGCCTGCCCGGGCAGTTGTTGTTTGACCGCGCGCGGCAGCAGCGGGAACACCAGCTCGGCGAAGCGGTAAGCCTCTTCCAGATGCGGATAGCCGGAGAAGATGAAGGTGTCGATGCCGAGCGCGGCGTATTCCTCGATCCGCCTGGCCACGGTCTGCGGGTCGCCGACCAGTGCGGTGCCGGCACCGCCGCGCACCAGGCCGACACCGGCCCACAGGTTGGGGCTGACTTCCAGATCGGCGCGGGTGCGGCGCTGACCACTGCTGTGCAATGCGGCCATGCGCCGCTGGCCCACCGAATCCATGCGCGCGAAGGCACTCTGTGCGCGCTCTACGGTGTCATCATCGAGATGACTGATCAGCGACTCCGCTGCCGCCCACGCTTGTTCATCGGTCTCACGCACGATTACATGCAGGCGGATGCCGAAGGTGAGCGTGCGCCCGAGCGCGGCGGCCTTGCTGCGCACCGCCGCGATCTTTTCCGCCACCGCTTGCGGCGGCTCGCCCCAGGTCAGATAGGTATCCACCTGCTCGGCCGCCAACTCGTGCGCGGCATCGGAAGAACCACCGAACCACACCGGCGGATACGGCTGCTGCACGGTGGGATACAGCAGCTTGGCCGCCTTGACCTGCAGATGTTTGCCGTCGAAGTCGTAGCTGTCGCCGGCGTGGCTGTGGGCGATGATCTCGCGCCAGATGCGGATGAATTCTGCCGAGGCTTCATAGCGCTCGGCATGGTCGAGAAATACGCCATCGCCTTCCAGTTCGCCGCGGTCGCCGCCGGTGACCAGGTTCACCAACAGGCGCCCGCCGGACAGCCGGTCGAAACTGGCGGCCATGCGTGCGGCCAGCGCCGGCGCCATCAAGCCAGGGCGTAGTGCGACCAAGAACTTCAGCCGACGCGTGGCGTTGATCAAGCTGGACGCGATCACCCACGGGTCTTCGCAGGAGCGCCCGGTGGGAATCAGCACACCGTCGTAGCCCAGCGTGTCGGCTGCGACGGCCACCTGGGTGACGTACTCGGCGCTGACCTGGCGTGCGCCTTCGCTGGTGCCCAGATAGCGGCTGTCGCCGTGGGTGGGAATAAACCAGAACATGTCCATGGGTGGTCTCGGTGAGTGCTGCCTGTGATCAGGCGATGCGACGCAGCGCGTCGGGACGGGCGCCGAGCAGGCCGGCGGCGCGCTCGGTGGCCAGTTCGATGCGTTGACGCAGGGCGGGATTGACCACGTGGTAATCCTGGAAATCGGTCTCGGTGGCATAGATGCCGATCGGTAAGGTCAATGCCTGGAAGAAGGCGAATAGCGGGCGCAGTTGGTGATCGATCACCAGCGCATGTCGCTCGCTGCCGCCGGTAGCCGCGAGCAGAACCGGTGTGTCGATCAGCGCGTTAATGTCGATCAGATCGAATAGATGCTTGAGCAGCCCGGGATAGGAACCGCGGTACACCGGCGCAACGACCAATAGCAGGTCGGCCGATTCGATCTGGCGCAATGCCTGCTCCGCCGTTTCGTCCAACTCGCTGCGCCATAGCGCTGCGCCCAGCGGCCGGGCGATATCGCCGAGCTGCAGGATGCTGGATGTGATCGCCAGTCGTTGCGCAAGTTCGGCAAGCGTTGCCTCAGCCAAGGCAAGGCTACGAGAGGGGCGCGAGGTGCCGCCGGAAACGGCAACGACATTCAACGGAGTACGCATGCGTGAGTCCTGTGGTAGCGGTATCGGGTGGTCACGCAATGTCCGTGCCATCCGGATAGCAACAGTGTTGCTGCAGAAACAGAAAGTGGCAGGCCGGCACTGTGTGCATGCCGACAGCGAGGCATTCCATCTGACTGCACAGCGGCAGACATGGCAATGGTGCGGCGCCCTCAAATGCGCTGAAGGCTTATCAGATTTGAGAATGACTTTATGAAAAAGCGCCAAATTTGCGTTGTTTCATCGATTTGGCCATCCCAGCTCATGGCGTTTATGCCATGACGAAAGTGCGTGCGGATATAAGTGTGCGAAAAATGTTTATGGAGAAACATCGGATCAGCAGTTTGTGCAGCGAACTGCGAAGAATGTGCGGGATTCGGATGGATTTTTTGAAGATCCATGGACGATATGTACTGGTTTCGCATGCGCGTCGCGATGGCACGCGATGTGCGTGCCATGTGCTCGCAGCAGAACGCCTTGCAATGCAAACGGAATGTGTCGGTACTGGTTAATCGCTCTTGCACCATCGCCGCCGCTTCGACATGCAAGTTCGGTCCAATGTGCGACATCCAACGCCACCTGATGTTCGCTGCCCGATCCCACGTCTCTTTCTGAGGAATTCGCAATGAGCCATTCGCGCAACACCACGCCGCTGACGTTTGCCTACTGGGTGCCCAATGTCAGCGGTGGGCTGGTCGTCAGCACGATCCCGCAGCGCACCGACTGGAGTCTGGAGTACAACGTGCGCCTGGCGCAGGCGGCCGAACATGCGGGGTTCGACTACGCGCTCACCCAAATCCGTTTCACCGCCGGCTACGGTGCCGAGCATCAGCACGAGTCGGTGTCTTTCAGCCAGGCCTTGCTGCACGCCACCACGCGGCTCAAGGTGCTGGCCGCGATTCTGCCCGGGCCGTGGACGCCGGCGGTGGTGGCCAAGCAGATCGCCAGCATCGATCACATCAGCAATGGCCGCATTGCGATCAACGTGGTCAGCGGCTGGTTCAAGGGCGAGTTCGTGGCCATCGGCGAACCCTGGCTGGAGCACGACGAACGCTATCGCCGTTCCAAGGAATTCATCCAGGTGCTCAAAGGTATCTGGACCCAGGATAGCTTCAGCTTCCACGGCGATTTCTATCGTTTCAACGACTACACGCTCAGCCCCAAACCGCTGCAGAAGCCGCATCCGGAAATCTTCCAGGGCGGCAGTTCACGCGCGGCGCGCGACAACGCGGCAAGCGTGTCGGACTGGTATTTCACCAACGGCAATACGCCCGAGCAACTCAAGCTGCAGATCGACGATATCCAGACCAAGGCGGCTGCCAACGGTCACACCGTCAGAGTCGGCGTCAATGCGTTCGTCATCGCGCGCGACACTGAAGCGCAGGCGCAGGCCGTGTTGCAGGAAATCATCGCGCATGCGCATGTCGATGCGGTCAAGGCGTTCGGGGATGCCGCGCGTCAGGCCGGCCAGGCCTCTCCGGAAGGCGAAGGCAATTGGGCCACCTCCACGTTCGAGGATCTGGTGCAGTACAACGACGGCTTCCGCACCAATCTCATCGGTACCCCGCAACAGATCGCAGAGCGCATCCTCGCCCTGCAGGACGTGGGCGTGGATCTGGTGTTGTGCGGCTTCCTGCATTTCATCGAGGAGGTCGAATACTTCGGCCGCGAGGTGCTGCCGCGTGTCCGCGCGCTGGAGGCCGAACGTGCCGGCGTGCCAGCCGCGTAACCGATGCGCGATCGCGCTGAGATGTGTCCGCCGAGGCACTGCCTCGGCGTGCTCAACCACTCAGCCGACCAGTCCCGCTTCTCAGTCCGCGGCGGGAGCGCGTGGGGCGCTGTTTGCGGGCGTGGGGGAACCGGCGTTGGCATTCGCGTTGTCGCCACCGCCACCGCCACGCTGGCGTTGACGCCGACGCGGCGGCCGCGTGCGCTGCGCTGCCTGCGGCGGATGGGTGATCGGGATGCCCGGCACCTGCACCACGCGCAGTTCGTCGGTATCCAGCTGCAGGGCGGTGAGCTTGCCGCCCCAGACCGCACCGGTATCGATGGCGTGCACGCCCTGGGTGATGGTCAGCCCAAGCGCAGACCAGTGCCCGCAGACGATCTTCAGATCGCGCTCCACCCGGCCCGGCACTTCGAACCACGGATACAAGCCCTGCGCCTGCGTCCCCGGCGTGCCCTTGTCGTCGGTGGCGATGCGCCCGCGCGGGGTGCAATAGCGCATGCGCGTGAACAGGTTGATGATGGCGCGGCTGCGTTCGTAACCGCTCAGGCCCGGTGACCAGCCCGGCTGATCGCCGTACATATTGCGCAGCAGCTTGCGATAGCCGCCGCCCTGCAGTTGCTGTTCGACCTCGCGCGCATGTTTTTCGGCCAGTTGCGTGGTCCACTTCGGTGCCAGCCCAGCATGGATCATCATCCAGCCCAGTGCGCGGTCCACATGCGCCAGCTTCTGCATGCGCAGCCAGTCGAGCAACACGTCGCGGTCTTCGGCCAGCACGATGCGCTGCAGATCCGGATTGACCTTGCGCTGTTCTTCTTCCGAACGTGCGCCGATCGCCAGCAACGACAGATCGTGATTGCCCAGCACCACCACGCTGTGTGCGCGCAGCGAATGCACCAGCCGCAGCGTTTCCAGCGACTGACCGCCGCGGTTGACCAGGTCGCCGCAGAACCACAGCGTGTCCTGGGCGGGATCGAAATTGATTTTTTCCAGCAGGCGCTGGGTGATGTCGTAACACCCTTGCAGGTCGCCAATTGCCCAGACGCTCATCGCGTGCGCTCCATCAGTACAGCAGCCATCAGTGCAGCGTCCTCGGTACGCTCAGCACGAAGGCGGCGATCGGCGCGGTGAATTCGGTGCCATCGTCGGCCACCATGTCGTAGTGACCTTGCATCTGTCCCTGCTCGGTTTCCAGCAAGACGCCGGAGGTGTACTGGAAGGCTTCGCCCGGACGCAGCCACGGCTGCTCGCCGACCACGCCTTCGCCGTCCACCTGCTCAGTGCGCCCGTTGGCGTCGGTGATCTGCCAATGGCGCGCGATCAGGCGCGCAGGCAGCGCGCCCGCGTTCTGGATGCGGATGCTGTAGGCGAAGGCAAAGCGGCCTTCTCCCGGGGTCGATTGATGAGCGAGGAAGCGGGGCGACACCTCGACCTCGACCCGATAGCGCGGATCATCTTGCATGGGGAAAGTCTAAGGAAAACGATGTGGGAGGGGCGCTCAAGCCAGCTCGACATTGGCCAGACGGATGAAATCCGCGACCTCGAGTTGTTCGGCGCGTGCATCCGGGCGCACCTGCGCGGCCTCGAAATGCGCCGGTTCGCAGACCTCGGACAGGGCATTGCGCAAGGTCTTGCGGCGCTGCCCGAAGCCGGCGCGCACCACGTCGGCAAAGCGCCGGCGGTCCTTGATCAGCACCGTGGCCGGGTCGCGCGGCACCAGCCGCACCACCGCCGAGTCCACCTTCGGCGGCGGCCGGAACGCACCCGGCGGCACCACGAACAAGGCGGTCACCTCGCAGTACGCCTGCAACATCACGCTCAGCCGGCCGTACACCTTGCTGCCGGGGCCGGCAGCCATGCGGTCGACCACTTCTTTTTGCAGCATGAAGTGCATGTCGGCTACGGCAGAAGCGTGGTCCAGCGCGTGGAACAGGATCGGAGAGGAGATGTTGTAGGGCAGGTTGCCGACCAGCCGAATCGGCGTGCCATTGGCCAGCGCGGTGAAATCCACGCTGAGCACATCGCGATGGATGATGCTCAGCGTGCCGATCGGTTCGGCGGCGTCGGTCAATGGCGCGATCAGGTCGCGGTCGAACTCGATGACGGTCAACGCGCCGTGCTTGCGCAACAGCGGGAAGGTGATCGCACCCTGACCAGGGCCGATCTCTACTAGATGCTCGCCGGCACGCGGAGCCACTGCCTGCACGATACGGTCGATGTAATACCGGTCGGCAAGAAAGTGCTGGCCAAGCGACTTCTTGGCCGGAGCGCTGAAGGAATGATTCATACGCGCAGTTTAACGGAGCCAGGGCATACAAGCGGTGTCGTTTCTGACCGCCTGGTGCGTCTGGCGGACGATCGGCGTGCATAAACGCACGCGATCAGGCATCGCTCAGCCGCGTGCGGCCAATCGCGCGCACAAAGCGGTCGCGGCCATCAGGCTGGACGAGTCGGCAATCCCGCGCCCGGCCAGCTCCAGCGCGGTGCCGTGATCGACTGCCACGCGCGGGTAGGGCAGGCCGAGCGTGATGTTCACCGCCTGCTCGAAACCGCTGTACTTGAGTACCGGCAAGCCCTGGTCGTGATACATAGCCACCACCGCATCGAAACCGGCGAGCTTCTGCGGCAAAAACGCGGTGTCGGCCGGCAGCGGGCCGATCAGCTGCAGGCCTTCGCCGCGCAGCTGCTCCAGCACCGGAATGATGATGTCCAGTTCTTCCCGGCCCAGATGCCCGTCTTCGCCGGCATGCGGATTGAGCCCGAGCACGGCAATGCGCGGGCGTTCCAGGCCGAAGTCACGCTGCAGTGCCGCCGCGGTGATGCGTAAACAGCGTGCAACGCTCTCGGCAGTGATCGCATCGGCCACCGCGCGCAGCGGCAGATGCGTGGTCACCAGCGCCACACGCACGATCGCATTGGCCAGCATCATCACCACCGGGCAACCGGCCTGTTCGGCCAGCAATTCAGTGGTGCCGGAATAAGGGATGCCGCCGGCATTGATCACCGCCTTGTGCACCGGGCCGGTGACGATGCCCTGCAGCTTGCCGGACAGGCAGTCGCCGGCCGCACCACGCAGGCCGGCAATGACCGCTGCGGCATTGGCAGGATCGGGTGTGCCGAAGCGGGTGGCCACCGCCTGGCGGATCGGATGCAGCGGCAGATCGCCCGGTGCGCGCGCAGGCTGATCCGGATCGAGCAAGCGCACAGACAAGCACAGCGCCTTTGCGGCGCTGTGCAGGGTATCGGGATCGGCGTATGCGATCAGGTGCGCATCGGAGCGCGGCCGCTGGGCGAGCCGGACACACAGTTCCGGCCCAATCCCGGCCGGCTCGCCTGGCACCAGCGCGAGCGACGGGAGCATCGAATCAGCGCGTCGGCTGTGCCGGCGGCGGCGTCGGTGCGGCAGGCGCAGCAGCAGGATCTGCCGGCTTGGCCGGAGCGGCAGTGGCGTCGCCATCGGCACGGTCGCCGGTGCGGAAGCTCACGTATGCTTCGCCGCGCAGTTCCTGCAGGTAGCGGTTGTACTCTTCTTCCAGCTTGCGACGACCGATGGTTTCACGGATCTGCGCACGCTGACTCTCGGCACTGACGTCGGTCTGACGGCTACCGACGCGCTGCACGATGTGCCAGCCCGCCTGAGTGCGGAACGGCTCGGACACCGCGCCGTCGGCCAGGCCTTCGACCTGCTTGCCGAAGTCCGGGCCGAACGCGTCGGCCGGGAACCAGCCCAGATCGCCACCCTGACCACGGCTGTTGGTGTCTTCGGACGACTCCTTGGCCGTTGCCTGGAAGTCGGCGCCACCGGTGATACGCGCACGCAGCGTGTCGATCTTGGCCTTGGCCTGCGCCTCGGTCTGGTTGTCGCCGATGCGCACCAGGATGTGGCGTGCGTTGTACTCGGTGACCAGCTTCTTTTCGCCACCGGCATTGGCGTCGCGCATTTCCACCAGCTTGAGCAACTGGAAGCCGCTCGGGCCGCGCAGCGGTCCGGCCACCTGGCCAGGCTGCATGTCACGAATCAGCTGAGCGAACGCATTGGGGATCTCATCCAGACTGCGCCAGCCCAGATCGCCGCCTTCCAGGGCATTTGGGCTGTCCGAATAACGCACCGCAGCCGCCGAGAAATCCAGTTCGCCCTTATCGATCAATGCCTTCACACCATCGACCTTCTTCTGGCCGGTCGCGATCTGTTCGGCATTGGCGCCTTCCGGCAGGCCGACCAAGATGTGTGCCAGGTGATATTGGCTGCCAGTGGTGGCCTGTTGGGCCAACGCGGTATCCACTTCACCTTCGCTCACGCTGATGCGGCTCTGCGCAAAGCTCTGGCGCAGGCGCTGCACGATGATTTCGTCGCGCACCGAGGCACGGAAATCGCCATAGCCCATGCCATCGGCGGCCAGTTTCTGGCGCAAGCCATCCACCGTGGTGCCGTTCTGCTGCGCAATGCTGGCGATCGCCCGGTTGAGCTCCTCGTCGCTGACGCGAATGCCGGTGCTGTCGGCACGGCCGACCTGCAACTTGACCAACACCAGACGCTCGAGCACCTGACGCTGCAGAACGTCGTCCGGCGGCAGCTGATTGTCGCGCCCTGCATATTGTGACTTGACGTTGCGCACAGCGCGATCGAGCTCGCTCTGCAGCACCACGTCTTCGTCCACGATGGCAGCGATGCGATCCAGTGGCTGGGATTGCTGTGCCGAGGCCAGCGGCGAAACCGTGCTGGTGATGACCAGCAGCGAGGCGAGTAACACGGAGAAAGGCTTGGTCATGGAATCAAGTTCGGATCGTAATCGTCCGGATTAGTCGTGGTGTTGCTGGGCGGGACCAAGTAGAGGTCGTCGCGGTAATAGCCGAGAATAGCACGGCGCAAAGTGCGGTCCGTGTTCTGCCCGAACGAGCTCAAGCCCTTCAGCACGAACTCCACCTGGATGGAGTTGTCCATCTCGCCATCGCGGTTACGCACGAAGCGGCGCACCAACGCGCGCACCGCCAGGCAGCAGCTGTCCCACTGCACGCCACCGATGATTTCCAGCGGCTTGCGGTCCAGCAGCGAATAGTAATAACGGCCGACCGCACTCCAGCTGGGGTTGATCGGATACAGGAAGGAAAAATCGGCCTGCTTGAGCTGATCGCTGTCGTCGATGAGGTTACGACGGTAGCGATACGCCAGATTGATGATGCCGTCGTTGTTGAGCAGATAGCGCGTACGCAGGCTGGCCAGATCTTCCTTGCGCGAGTTCGGGTTCCACTGATACGTGGCGCCCATCGACCAACGGTCGTTGATCATGTAGTTGGCATCGGCTACCCAGGCGGACTTGCCCTGTTCGACGGTTCGCTCGCTACCGGCAGCGGCGCTGTTGATGGTGACCTGGGAATCGTTGAAGTACAGGATCTGGCCCGCGCTCAGCGACAACTTCTCGCGGCCATCGTCCTGGCGCAGCCAGCGCGAGGTCACCGCCAGGGTCAGCTGGTTGGCATCGTTCTGACGGTCGGCACCGGTGTAGCGCGAATCGCGGAACAACTGGCCGTAGCTGAAGGTAAACGGACGCGTATCGAAGACCGGCAGGTCGTCCTGGTCGCGGTATGGCACGTACAGGTAGTACATGCGCGGTTCCAGCGTATTGAGATAGTTGGTGCCGAATACCGAAGTTTCGCGGTCGAAATACAGACCGGCGTCCACGGATGCGATCGGCAGGCTGCGCGACGGAGAACGGTCGCCGGTCAGCGGCGCGGTGTTGGCCAACGTCGAATCCAACTGATACGTGGTGTAGCGCCATGCCAAGGTCGGAGTAAAGAACCAGGCTGCGCCGGACAACGGCATCGAGATGTAGGGCTTGATGTCGAAGCGCGAACCGCTGCCGTATTCCTTGTTGCGGATGTTGGTGCGGACGTATTCGTCGCCGTTGTTATTGTTGTTGCCATTGTTGGGCGTGAATGTCACCAGATACGAGTCGTCATGGGTGAAACGCACCGCCTCGGCATACACGCCAGCCTCGAAGATGCCGAACGGCTTGTCCCAGTTGAAATATGCGCGCGGCTGCCGGTTGTAGGGCAGCGCCTGCTCGTCCAACGTGTAGTCGGTGAGCTGCCAGCGGTCGGCCATCAGACCTGCGGTCCAGGTCTCGCCGGTACCGTAGATGCCCACCGTGCTCTGCAGGCTGGAGGCCGACCCCATGCCGTTGATGCGGCTGGTGAAATCTTCCACATAGCGCGTGTCGCTGACCCAGGAGATGCTGGCACGCGCCTGCCAGTACTTGTTGACGTTGTGGTAGCCACTATAGAAGACGCTGCCACGGTCCTTGTCGCGCAACTTGTCGTTGGGCAGATAGTTGCCGGTGATTTCGCCGTGACCGCCGTCGTACAGATAGCGGAATTCGGTGCCGAACATGAAACCGCGCTTGCTCATGTAGCGCGGCAGCAGGGTCGCGTCGTAGTTCGGCGCCAGATTCAGGTAGATCGGTTGCAGGTAATCGAAGCCGTTGCGGCCGGACAGGCCGAACTGCGGAAACAGCAGGCCGGTCTGACGCCGATCGTCGATCGGGAACTTGAACCACGGGAAGTACAGCACCGGCACCTTGCCGATCTGCAGCACGGCGTTGCGCGCAGTGCCGAAACCCTCTTCGTTATCGACATCAATCTCCGGCGCGCGCACGCGCCAGATCGGCTGCGAGGGATCGCAGGTGGTGTAGGTGGAGCGATGCATCTGGCCGACCTGGCCCTGCAGGTCCACCGATTCGGCTGCGCCGTTACCGCGTCTGTCCACCAACTGGTACTGGATGTTGGTGACCTTGTGGGCGTCGGTGTCCTGGTTGCCCTCGGCACGGTCGGCGACCATGCGGAAGGAGGTGTCCTGGTAGCGCACGTTGCCCTCGGCGATGTAATTGCCGGTCTCGGTGTCCATGCGCAGGTTGTCCGCGCCCAGGAACTGATCGCCGCGCTTGAGCGCCACATTGCCCTGGTATTGCGGGGTGGTGCTGGTGCCGGACAGCTGATCGCCCTCGATGTCGGTGGGCAGCTGTTGGCGCATCTCGGCAGCCTTGGCATCGGCGGCGGGGGCGCCGTCGAAACCGGGCAGCGGGTCCACAGCAGGGCACAATCCCCAGTTCAGCGGCTTGTCGGCAGCCATGGCCGGGAGGCAAATGGCAATGCTCAAAGGCAGGGGCAGCAGGCGGAGGACTCGGCGCACGCGTGGGTTCAACCAGTAAAATGGCGACTAGCTTGCCGTATACCCTGCATGGGGGCAATGAAAAGCCCCGGCGTCGGGAGGGCGAGGTTCATCGCAATGGGTGGCGCGAGCAACGCGCCGCGGGTTCAACGCAATGCGGCCACGTGCGCCACGCTGCTCTCGCGCAAGGCCTGCAGGTCGTAGCCGCCTTCCAGCATCGACACCACGCGGCCGCGCGCATGCCGGTCGGCTAGGGTGCGCAGCGCGCCGGTCAGCCAGGCGAAATCGTCGGCATCGAGCATCAGATCGGCCAGCGGGTCGCGCAGGTGTGCATCGAAGCCGGCGGAGATCAGGATCAGCTGCGGGCGGAAGGCATCGATCAGCGGCAGCATTTCGTCTTCCCACACGTTGCGGAAGCGCAGCCCGTCGCTGCCCGGTGGCAGCAGCAGGTTGTGGATGTTGCCGATGCCACGCTCGTAGACGCTGCCCGAATGCGGATACAACCCGGACTGGTGGGTGCTGAGGTATTGCACGCTCGGGTCGCGCTCGAAGATCGCCTGCGTGCCGTTGCCGTGGTGCACGTCGAAATCCACGATGGTGATCCGCTCCAGCCCATGCCGGTCGCGCGCATGCGCGGCAGCCAGCGCAATGTTGTTGAACAGGCAAAAGCCCATCGACACCTGGCCGGTAGCATGGTGGCCCGGCGGGCGCACCGCGCAAAAGGCGGTACGGGCGAGGTCCTGCATCACCGCATCCACCGCGGCGATGCCGGCGCCTGCCGCGCGCAAGGCCGCCGCGCGCGAGCCGGGCGACATCACGGTATCCACGTCGAGCCGGTGGTGGCCTTCGAAGGCGGTTTCCAGCACCGCATCGACCTGTTCGCGCTCGTGCACCCGGCATAGGTCGCCCAGCTTGGCTAACGGCGCTTCGCGCCAGTCCAAATCCGGAAATGCATCGCGCAGCGCCTCGACCACCGCTTCCAGACGGGCGGGGCTTTCAGGATGCTCGGGGCCTGCGTCGTGACCGAGGCAGGCGGGATGGGTAAAGACCAACATGGGGCAAATCTAGCCTTTCCGCCGTGCCATGTGCAGATCAACCGCGCCGGCGGTCGTGCCGCCACAGCACTTCCTGCTGGCCGTCGGCACGTGCCAGCACGCGGGCGAGCACAAACAGCAGGTCGGAGAGGCGGTTCAAATAGCCGATCGTCTCGCTGCGCACGCTCTCCTGACGCGACAGCGCCACGGTCTCCCGCTCGGCCCGGCGCACAATCGTGCGGGCCAGATGGCAGCGTGCGGCCGCCTCGCCTCCAGCCGGCAGGATGAATTCCTTCAATGGGGGCAGCGTGTCGTTGAAGTGGTCGAGCTGGCGCTCCAGCGCGTCGATATCGGCCGCGTCGATCGCCGCATGGCCGGGGATGCACAGCTCGCCGCCCAGATCGAACAACTGGTGCTGCACCGTGGTCAGCAGCTCGGCGATCGGCTCCGGCACGCCGGGAGCCGCCAGCAAGACGCCGATGGCCGAATTGGCCTCGTCCACGGTGCCGTAAGCGTTGACGCGCAGGGCGTCCTTGCCGGTACGGCTGCCGTCACCCAGGCCAGTGCTGCCGTCGTCGCCGGTACGCGTATAGATACGGGAGAGCCGGTTGCCCATCTCAGCCGGCCTGCGTCTGGCCGTGCGAGCGGGTCAGGCGCTCGGCGGCGACCTGGATCACGGCAGCGGCGGCGACATACAGCGCGGCGCTGCGCAGGTAAGGACCCAGCCAATCGGAGTAGTTCTTGAACCAGCCGGCCATGGTCGGCTCGGCCACGCTGGCGCTGATCCAGTAGAAACTGCCCTGGGCGATCAATTGGCATAGCGCCACGGCGATCAGCAGTGCAGGCACCAGTGTGGCCAGCGCGCTCCACTGCGCGCCGTGATAGTGCCGTCGCAGCCATACGCCACCGGCCCATAGCACGAAATACGCCGGAACCAGGCACCAGTACGCTGGCGATACGCAGTAGTGCTGCCAGAAGCTCAGGCCCTGGTTGGTGATCACCAGCCAGTCCACGGCCACCGCCAGCAGCATCAGCAGCGGAAACGCCAGCTTGCTGCGCGCGGCCAGATGGAACCCGCCGATGAAGAACACTGCCCAGGACGCGTCCGGGACCGGCGCGAAATGATTGATCCTGGTGGCCGCCATCAGAATGGCGAGCAGGCTCAAAATCAGGGTGTCGTGCGAGCGAGGAGTCATGCGCAAAGGTGGCCGGATCACAGGCTGGCGAGTGTAGCGTGGAACCCGGCACGCCCGCGCCATTGGCGGCCTTGCGGGGAGCCGCCAGGCGCATGCGACAGGAGCAGCGCGGTTGTTGCCGAACACCTCAGACGCAAACCGGTGGGCGTCTGGATGCGCCCTGCACCGGCAGGGGTCGGACCGCGCTACTTGCGCGCGCAGCCGGCCGCGCCAGCCCGGGCGCGGCAAGCTGTCCCACCCGCTCGCGGTAACGGGCCATGGGCGAAGGCTTATCATGTGGGGATGACACACCTACATGACGTTCTGATCGTTGGCGGGGGGCTGGTCGGCTCCAGTCTGGCGATCGCGCTGGACCGCCTCGGCCTGGATGTCGGGCTGGTGGAAGCCACTCCGGCCGGTGCCCCGCCGGCGGTGTTCGACCAGCGCAACCTGAGTTTTGCCGCCGCCACCGTCAACGCGCTGGGCGCGCTCGGAGTGATGGCCAAGCTGCGCAGCGCTCCGGGGCCGATCCGGCGCATCCACGTCAGCCGCGCCGGCGACTTCGGCCGCGTGCAGCTGGATGCGGCCGACTACGGCCGCGACAGTTTTGGCCAGGTGGTGGTGGCGCGCGACTTCGGCGAGGCCTTGCAGGCACGGCTGGACGAACTGACCCATCTACGCCGCTATCGGCCGGCGCGTTGCATCGGGGTCGAACCGGTGCAGGATGGCTTGCGCGCGCTGCGCCTGGCCACCGACGACGGCGAGCAGAGCGTGCAAGCACGGCTGGTAGTCGGCGCCGACGGCAGCCACAGCGCAGTACGCGAGCTGCTGCATATCGGCAGCGAAGCGCACGACTTTTTCCAAACCCTGTTCGTCGCGCGGGTGCGTGCCTCACGCCCGCCGGATGGCACCGCATGGGAGCGCTTCGGCGAGCACGGACCGACGGCGCTGCTGCCGCGTGGCGACCGGCATTACGGCGCAATCCATTGCGTGGCGCGTGCCGACGCCGAGGCGGTGGCCGCGCTCGACGAGGCCGGCTGGCTGGCCCGCCTGCAGCGTGCAGCCGGCTGGCGCGCCGGGCGCTTTATCGCCAGTGGCGAGCGCAGCGCGTATCCGCTGGTGCAGGTGCTGGCGACCAACCTGGTCGCCGAGCGGGTGGTGCTGATCGGCAACGCGGCGCAGACGCTGCACCCGATCGGCGCGCAAGGCTTCAACCTCGGACTGCGCGATGCGCTGACGCTGGCCGAATTGATCGAACACGATCGCAGCGATGCCGGTGCCAGTGCGTTGTTGAGCGAGTATCTGGCGCGTCGACGCGTGGACCGCGAACAGACCATCGGGTTTTCCAGCGGGCTGGCGCGGCTCACCGGCAATCCAGCACCGTTGCTGCGGCCGTTGCGCAGCCTCGGTCTGCTGGCCACCTCGCAGGCGGCGCCGCTGCAATCGATGCTGGTCGGCGGAGCGATGGGCTTCCGTGGCGATGTGCCGCAGTTGTGCCGGGGGATCGCATGAGCCGCCGTGGCACCCGCGATGCATTGATCGTCGGCGGTGGCGTGGTCGGTGCCGCCTGCGCGCTGGCCCTGGCCGATGTCGGTTTGAACGTCGCTTTGGTCGAAGGTCGCGAGCCTGCGCGTTGGCATGCGGACCAACCCGATCTGCGCGTGTACGCCTTCGCCGCCGACAACGCCGCGCTGCTGGACAGCCTGGGCGTGTGGAAGACCGTGCGCGCCGCGCGCGTGCAGCCGTACCGGCGCATGCGGGTCTGGGACGCAGGCGGTGGCGGAGAACTGAGTTTCGATGCCGATACGTTGGGGCGCGAACACCTCGGCTGGATCGTCGAGCATGATTTGCTGGTCGATCGCCTATGGGCCGCCGTGCATGCCGCAGGTATCCAGGTGCATTGCCCGGCGCGCGTGGTCGAACTGGAACAGGACGCAACCAGCGTGCGCCTGCGCCTGGACGATGGCAGCCGGCTGGAAGCGGCGATCGCGATTGCCGCCGACGGCGCGTCGTCCACCTTGCGCGAGTTGACCGGCTTGCCGGTATCGCGGCATGCCTACGCACAGCGTGGCGTGGTGGCATTTGTG
Organism: Xanthomonas sp. Leaf131; assembly: GCF_001423495.1. Taxonomy (GTDB): domain Bacteria; phylum Pseudomonadota; class Gammaproteobacteria; order Xanthomonadales; family Xanthomonadaceae; genus Xanthomonas. Next base: position 213,816 of record NZ_LMOG01000006.1, read on the forward strand.
CACACCGAGCAGCCACATCAATCCACCGCCTGGCAGCGCTTTTTGACCACCGGCCCGTTGGCATTTTTGCCGTTCACCGATGGCCGCAGTTCGATCGTGTGGACCTTGCCGGATACCGAAGCCGAGCGTGTGCTGGCGCTCGACGATGCCGACTTCTCGCGCGAGTTGACCCAAGCCTTCGCTGCGCGACTTGGCGACGTGCGCGTGGTGTCTGCGCGCGCGGCGTTTCCGCTGCAGCGGCAGTTGGTGGAGCAGTACGTCAGCGGTCGTGTGCTGACGCTTGGCGATGCCGCACACGTGGTGCATCCGTTGGCCGGGCAGGGCGTCAACCTGGGCCTGCGCGATGTAGCGGCGTTACGCGACGAAGTACGTAACGCGCTCACGAGGCGTGCCGATTGGACTGCGCCGCATCGCCTGCAACGCTGGGCACGCACGCGGCGCAGCGAAAACACCGTTGCCGCCTACGGCTTCGACGCGATCAACACGGTGTTCTCCAACGACGAGATGCACCTGACCTTGCTGCGCGGAGCGGTGCTCGGCCTGGCCGGCAAATTGCCGCCGCTGGTCGATGTGCTGTGGAAGCGCGCCTCCGGCGGCGCGTGATCGAGATGACTGCCGGCGCGAACGCTGTCGGTTGCAGTCAGTCATGGCGCCATATGTCTATTAACTTATAGCGTAGACAGCACTTTCCATACGACGCACGTCACCGGCGTGGCTACAGTCGAGCCATGACCTCACCTGTCCCCTTCTCGCCAACGCACCCGGTGTTGCTGCTGTGCGGCCTGCTCTGCGATGCCAGCATCTGGGAGCACCAGCGCGCGGCGCTGGCCGGCGTTGCCGATGTGCAGGTGCTGGAGTTCCGCGACCTGACCACGTTGCCGGCGATGGCCGCCTACGTACTGGAGCGCGCACCGCTCCGGTTCGCGCTGGCCGGTCATTCGATGGGCGCGCGGGTGGCGCTGGAAGTGCTGCGGTTGGCGCCGGAGCGCGTGCAGCGTTTGGCGCTGCTGGATACCGGCGTGCATCCGCGCAGCGACGGCGAGCAGGCGCAACGCGAGTCGCTGGTCGCGTTGGCACGTGCGCAAGGCATGCGTGCGCTTGCCAGCCACTGGCTGCCGCCGATGCTGCACCCGGACCGCCGCGCCGATCCGGCGCTGCTGGCGCCGTTGACGGCGATGGTGGAGCGGCACACGCCGCAACACTTCGCCGGGCAGGTCAACGCCTTGCTGCACCGTCCCGATGCGACACCGCTGCTCGCCACGATCCGCTGCCCGACGCTGTTGGGCGTCGGCCGCCAGGACGCATGGAGCCCGGTAGCGCGCCATCAGGCCATGGCGCGGCAGATTCCAGGTGCGCAACTGGTGGTGTTCGAAGAGAGCGGGCATATGGCGCCGGTCGAGGCTCCGGAGGCGGTCAGTACCGCCCTGCGCAGTTGGTTGCAGGCCGCGTGAGGCGCTCGCCTGGCATGCGCTGCAGCAACGCGTGCGCGCTCGCGCACCGATGCCCAAGGCCGCACCGTCGCTGCATCGCAAGGAGTGTGTTCGCATGACCGCCGAAGCATCCATCGTCGTTGCCTGCGAGCAAGTGATCCGGCAATTTGCCTGGTACAACGATCAGCACGACCACGACGGCCTCGCCGGGTTGTTCACCGAAGACGCGGTCTTCGCCCGGCCCAGCGCGCCCGATGCGCCGGTGCGCGGACGCGAGGCGATTCGGCGTGCATTTGCCGAGCGTCCGCCGCGCACGAGTTGCCATCTGATGCTCGACACCGTCGTTTCGGCGCAGTCGCCGGTGCTGGCGAACGCGCGCAGTCACGTGCTGCTGTACACCGCCTCCGCCACCTCCGGGCCGCCGCCATGGCAGGCCGATGGCAGCGCATTGCTGGGCACGTTCGAGGACGTGCTGGTGTGCGAGCAAGGCCGCTGGCTGTTTCAGCAACGTCTGGGCGCGCTATTGCTGCGCCTTGGCGCCGGATAAGCCACTTCGCACAGTCGTTCCGAGTGCCGTTGTCCGGATGCGCAAGCCTCACCGCTCTGCCGCGCCGCGCCGCCACTGCTGTCCATTCCCCCACGTCGTGCCTGCATCCAAACGCCTTTATTCCTTACCAGGAGAATTGCACAGTGGAACACGCATGTCCGCTCCATCGCAGCAACCGCCCATCGTCTTCGCAGCGCTTTCCAGGTGCCAGCGCGCTGGCTGCGGCGTTGGCCGTGACGATGCCCTTCGCCGCACTCGCGCAAGCAGTGCCGGAGACTGTCGCGCCCCCGCAGGGCATCAACTTGGGCGGCACCAGCTTCTTCGATGGCTTCGGTTCCAGTACGCCGGGGCTGACCGTGATCGAGTACGTGCGCCACTACAACTCCAACGCCATCCTGGACGCGCAAGGCAACGACTCGCCCGCGTTCCGCGACCCGAAGATCAGCACCACGGCATCCTTGACGCAGTTCATCTATGTCACTCCCTATACGTGGCTGGGAGGATCGGTCAGCTTCGATGCGATTTTGCCGTTGGTCAATCACAACGCGTCCTTTGCAGCGGACAGCCCGGTGCGGCTGCGCGACAACGACTTCGGCATGGGCGATATCACCGTTGGTGCCGCATTGCAGATGCCGCCGGTCATGCGCAATGGACGCATCGCGTTCTTTCAGCGCTTTGCGCTTGTGGCCTTCGCGCCGGTGGGTAATTTCAATCGCGACATTGCGATCAACCAGAGCACCGGCTTCTGGTCGCTGTCACCGCATTGGGCGTTTACCGTGCAGCCCAGCGACAATTGGGAAATCAGTGCGCGTCTGCATTATCTCTATAACTTCAGGACCGACCGCGCCGGTGGCGTGCCGCCGATTCCAGGATTTCGCTTCCGCAATGGACAGGCCGGCGATGTGGCCTGGGCCAATGTCGCCAGCTCGGTCAAGGTGACCGAGCAGCTGCGTTTGGGGGTCAGCGGCTATTACCTGCAGCAGTTGAAGGACAACCGCACCAATGGGGAGCGCGTGCCGGACAGCAAGCGCACGCAGTTCTATCTCGGCCCTGGTTTTTCCTGGCGGTTCGATCAAAAGAACCTGCTCAACTTCAACGTCTATCTGCCGGTTGATGTCAAGAACTCGGTTGCCGGCAACAACGTCAACGTGATGTTCGTGCATTCGCTATAGCGTGAGTGAATGCAGGCGGCACGCTTTCCAATGTGCTGACATTGGCGGGCGTTGCCGGTTGCTGCTTTTGCTTGCATCTCCGTTCCTGGACGCACCCGCTGCGATCGGTTGCTGGGCAACTCGTGGGTGGGGTTGCGCGTCTACTGGCTTTACGTCATGACGCGCGCGCGGTGAGTCAGATTCCCATGCTGTGCCGCTGGGTATTGGCATGCTCGCGAAACAGCAGTTCGGCACGTGCGCCGTCGCGTTGCTCGATCGCCGACACGATCGCGCCATGTTGCCGATGCCCGTAATACAGATCGTCATAGGCCAGCGTGGCCGAGCGCTGGCCGAACACCACATTGACCGGGCTGACGAATGGCACCACGGTGCAGCGGTCAACGGTTTCGGTGAGGATCGGTTTGTTGGCGGCCACCACGATCGCCCGATGAAAACAGGCATTCATTGCGCCATAGGCCTGCTCATCGCCGGCACTGAGGCTGCGCTTGGCCAGGATTCGGTCGCCTTCGTCGAGGCAGGCGTGCAGGGTGGCGAGCAGTGCGGCCGAGGCGCCCTGTTCGGCGACCGCGCGCGCGGCCATGCCCTCCATCAGGGCGCGTACCGCCAGCGCGTCCAGGCTCTCCTGCTGGCTGAAACGGCGTACCGCATAGCCGCGGTTGCCCGCCTGTACCAGCAGGCCTTCCTGGCACAGCGCCGGCAGTGCCTGACGGATGGGCGTGCGTGAAATGGCCAGGCGCTCGGCCAGTGCCGCTTCGGTGATGCGTTCGCCCGGGGCAAACGTGCCGCACAGGATCAATTCGCGTAGTTGCTGGACCGCTTGCAATCGGTGGTTGTTCGCCATTGGCTCCATTCTCTCGCGCCATACCGCAGCGCACGTTCCTTCGAGCGGGGAAACTTGCAATTACTTGGATAAAAACCTTGCGGATGAGAACGCTTGATGGCAATTTGGATCCCAAGGATACCGTTTTGGCGGTCCGGAGTCGTTGGTCTTCCTTCTTGGGATCCATTGCGTCGCTGATCCCGACTCAATCAATGACGCGCGTTCGGCCCCAGAAGCGGCCGGCCCGCGTCGCAGGAGCGCAACATGGCAAGCATCATCGGCGGCATCGGGACCTCGCACGTCCCCACCATCGGGGTGGCCTACGACAAGGGCAAACAGCAGGATCCGCTATGGAAGCCGCTGTTCGACGGCTACACGCCCGTCGCTGCCTGGCTGGCCGAGCAGCAGGCAGACGTGCTGGTGTTCTTCTACAACGACCATTGCACGACGTTCTTCTTCGACCTGTATCCCACCTTCGCATTGGGCATCGGAGAACGTTTTCCGGTTGCCGACGAAGGCGCGGGGCTGCGCGATCTGCCGCCGATCCGTGGCGATGTGCAGCTGCAGGCGCATATCGCCGAATGCCTGGTCAACGACGAATTCGACCTGACCGTGTTCCAGGACAAGCCGATCGACCACGGCTGTGCGGCGCCGCTGCCGCTGCTGTGGCCGCACGTACCGGACTGGCCGGGCACGGTGGTGCCGATCGCCATCAACGTGCTGCAGTATCCGCTGCCGACCGCGCGTCGCTGCTACCGGCTGGGCCAGGCGGTACGCCGCGCGATCGAGTCCTACCCGGAAGACCTCAAGGTGGTGGTGGTGGGCACCGGCGGGTTGTCGCACCAGATCCATGGCGAGCGCACCGGTTTCAACAACACCGAGTGGGACATGGAGTTTCTGGATCGCTTCCAGCATGCGCCGGAAACGTTGACCGAGCTGACTCACACCGACTACGTGCGCCTGGGCGGGGCCGAAAGTGTGGAGCAGATCATGTGGCTGGCGATGCGCGGTGCCCTGGACGGGCCGATCCGCAAGCTGCATCAGAACTACTACCTGATGACCACCACTGCGATGACCGTGGTGCTGTACGAGCCTGGCGAAGAAGCCGCCGGCGCGCTGCGCTCGGTAGACCTGCTCGCGCACACCGCGAACGCGGCATGAGGGCCTGACGATGAATCCGCAAGTACAGGGCATGGAGCAGATCGGCGGCACCTACGTGTTCGATCTGCGTACCAGCAATCGCGCGCTGCGCATCAACCGATTCTTCTGGCATATGATCCGCGCCCCGTGGCGCGATCGCTTTTTGCAGGATGCCGAAACGCTGATGCAGGAAGCCGAGCTCACCGAGCAGGAAAAGGCGCTGATCCGCGCGCGCGACTGGCTCGGCCTGGTGCAGTATGGCGCCAACTTTTTCGTCATCGAAAAATTCGCACGCGTGGTGCGCATGACCAATCTGCAGGTTTACGCCATCATGCGCGGCGAATCGTTCGAAGACTTCATGCAGACCCGGCGCGTACCCGATGCACGCTGATCTGCACGCGTCGGCCACAGGCCGCCTCGCACGTCACCCGACTTCCCAAACCTAAGGTCTTCCCCATGACCATGTCCTCCGTGTTCTTCGAACACCGCATCAAGGTCCGGCATCTACGTGTCATCGAGGCGCTGGACCGGCAAAAAAGCCTGTTGCGCGCCTCACGCGTATTAAATGTGACCCAGCCCGCATTGACGCGTGCCTTGCAGGAGATCGAAGAGATCGTCGGCGCGCCGTTGTTCGAGCGCCATTCGCGCGGCGTGCGCCCCAACGCGATGGGCGAGGTGCTGGTGCAGACCGCGCACGTCGTCCTTGGCCAGCTACGCCGTGCGCAAGATACCTTCGAGGGGCTGCTGCAGGACGATGCACTCACCATCACGGTGGGTGCGTTGCCGGTGGCGGCAAGCGGCTTGCTACCGGCGGTGCTGGCCGCGCTGTACCGCGCCGAGCCGACGTTGCGGGTGCGCCTGCTGCACGGCCGCACCGATGAGTTGCTGCCCAAACTGGCCGGTAACGAGATCGATCTGGTCGTGGGCCGGCTGTATCCGCTGGCCCGCTACGATGCGCTGATCCGCAAGGTGCTGTATCAGGACCCGATCGCCTTGGTGGCGCGCAGTGATCACCCCTTGTTTGCCAATGGCCCGGTACGCATTGCCGAAGCCGCCGCCTACCGGCAGGTGCTGCCGACGTTGAGCCAGCATGTGGAGCGTGACGTGGCGCAAGTCATGCGCGAGCACGGGCTGGCTACGCGCGATCAGCTGCGTTCCAGTTCGGCTAGTTTCACCCGCGAGATCCTGCTCGGTACCGACAGCATCGCGGTGATGCCCAGCATGATGGTGGCGGGCGACATCGCACGCGGCGAGCTGCGCGCGTTTCAGTTGCAGCAGCCCTCGCAGGCGCGCGCGGGCGGGGTGATCTATCGCGATGGCGCGGCGATCCATAAACCCGGCGTGCGCTTGCTGATGCGCGAGTTGGAGCGCCAGTTGGGTGTGATGGCCGAGCAGGGCGCGGTATGGGTGGACGAGCAGATGGGCGAAGACGACCTGTTGCTGGACGCGTCTGCGTGATCGACTGAACGGGTCGTGGTAAGGGTTTGATGTGTGCTGTCGATCAGTGCGGTGCGTGGGTGATGCACGCGAACAACGGGTAGCCCAGGCTGCCCGTTCTGTTGTGTGCGGCTGGCCGCTGAGTTGATGGCTTGAAGATGGGTGGGCACAGCACGCGCCCAAGGCTTATCACGCCTCATTCGCCAAGGCCTCTTTCAAGCGCGCCTTCTGCAATTTGCCGGTCGCGGTACGCGGCAGCGTCGTGACCACGCGCAGGTGCTTGGGCACCTTGTACTTGGCCAATCGTTCGACCAGATAGGCGCGGATCTGTTCCAGGTCCGGCGCCGCATCGGTGGGGACGATGGCCAGATAACCGACCTCCCCCCACTGCTGGTCGGCGATGCCCACCACCGCGCATTCGCGCACCTGCGGATGCTCGGCGAGTACGGCTTCGATTTCTGCCGGATAGACGTTCTCGCCACCGGAAATGAACATGTCTTTCTTGCGATCGACGACCCAGAAGAAGCCATCGGCGTCGCGCTGCACGATGTCACCGCTGCGGAACCAACCGTGCGCGTCGAGCGCCTCGGCGCTTGCCTGTGGGTCGCGCCAATAGCCGGGGCTGAGATTGGGACCGCGCAGCAACAGCTCGCCGGGGACGCCGACCGGGCAGTCGTTGCCATCGCCATCGACCACGCGCGTTTGCACCGCCGGTGTCGAAATGCCGACCGCGCCGAGCTTGTTGCGGATCACCGCGCAGTCCACCGACATACCAAACACCGTGCCGGCCTCGCTCATGCCGAAGCCGCAGACCATCGGGATGCCGTCGTCCAACCAGCCGAGCAGATCCTCGCTGGCATGTGGCGCGCCGCCGCTGACCAGTGCGGTCAGGTGGCGCAGTGAGGCCGCATCGAAACCGGGCTGGCTGCGGAACGCCTGCATCATCTGCGGCACGCCGACGTAATGGGTGATTCCCAGCGCTCGATCGCTCAGCCAGCCCAAGCTGCGTTTTGGTTCGAAGCCACTGGACACCTGGATCGAGCCGCCGACAGCCAACACGGGGCGCACATTGGTGACCAGGCCGATGATATGGAACATCGGCGCTTCGCAAAGAAAACTGCTGCTCCCATCGACGCGCGTGGTGACGCCGAAGTTGTGCGCGCAGTGCTGCAGGTTCGCCTCGCTGAGCATCACGCCCTTCGGCTGGCCCGAGGTGCCGGAGGTGAATAGGATCAGACTGACGCGATCGGGCGGAATCGGCGCGGTGTCGGCGGGTTCGAGTGTGCGGGCCTCTTCGATGAAGCCGATCAGCGGAACGACATCGGCGCGCCCGGCGGCGACGTCATCGCCTAAAAATAGCCGCGGCTGTGCGCGTTGCAACAAGGCATCCAGCTCGCCCGCACTCAGTCGCCAGTTGAGCGGCACATAGATCGCGCCGACCCGCCCGCAGGCAAAATGCAGCGCGACCTGCCAGACCGAATTGCGTGCCAGCACCGCCACGCGTTCGCCATCCACACAGCCGCGCGCTTGCAGCAACGCGGCGAAGCGGCCGATCAGAGTATCGAGCTCGGCGTAGGTCCATTGCGCGCCGAGCAACAGGTCGCGTGCGGCGAGCGTGTGTGGCGCAAGACGGGCATGGAAAGCGATCGAGTCGGTCGGCATGGTCATGGCGCGGTCTTCCGGAGTACGGAGTAGGGGGGAGTGACTAGCGTGAGTGCGACTGCTGCGGGCTGAAGGTTGAACGTGGCTGACGGAGGGTGGCCGACAAACCGTAGCGAGCGGCTGCCTGGCCGACGCGTCGTTGTAGTGATGGCCGCCCTAACTGAGATAAATGGTCCTGGTTTCGAGAAACGCATGCAGACCTTCGATACCGCCTTCGCGGCCGATACCGGAATTCTTGAAGCCTCCGAACGGCATCTCGATGTCCACCCACATGCCGTTGATCGCATGGCTGCCGCTGCGCACGCGGCGTGCGATGCGATATGCGCGCTCTGGATCTTCGCTGTAGATCGTGCCGTGCAGGCCGTAATCGCTGGCATTGGCCTTGGCGATCAGATCGGCCTCGTCGTGATAATCGATAAAGCTCACCACCGGGCCGAAGATTTCTTCGCGTGCGATGGTCATGTCCGGTGTCACCTCGGCAAATACCGTCGGCTCGATAAAGAAGCCGCGCGGCAAGTGCGCCGGGCGACCACCGCCCATCACAAGACGCGCGCCCTCGGCGCTGCCTTGTGCGATGTAGGACTGCACGCGCTCGAGTTGGCGGCCAAGCGCCAGCGGACCCATGCCGGTATCGGCGGCAAACGGGTCGCCGAGCTTGATCGCACTCAATGCCGCGCAATAGGCTTGCAGGATCTCTTCGCGCCGCTGCGCCGGCACCAGCACGCGCGTGAGCGCGAAGCACACCTGGCCGGTGATCGGCATGGAGTAGGGCACCAGGCTGGGCAGCACCTTGGCCAGATCGGCATCGTCGAGCACGATCGCAGCCGACTTGCCGCCCAGTTCCAGCCCGACCCGCGCTAACCGCTGCGCACAGGCAATGCCGATCGAGCGGCCTGCCTGGGTGGAGCCGGTGAAGCTGACCTTGTCCACCTGCGGATGACGGATCAGCTGTTCGCCAACCTCGCGACCGGCCGGCAGCAGGTTGAACACGCCATCGGGGACACCGGCGGCGCTGATGCATTCGGCCAGGATGTAGGCATCGATCGGCGTTTCCGGCGAGGGCTTGGCCACCACCGTGCAACCGGCGGCCAGTGCGGCGGCGACCTTGTAGCAGAGCAGCACCAGCGGCGCGTTCCAGGGGGTGATCGCCGCAACCACGCCGACCGGTTCCTGCACGACGTGCACGCGGCCACCGTTGGCGCGCGCACGCGGTTCGACGAAGGGATGGGTGGCGATCAGATCGCCGTAGTAATCGAACAAGCCGGGCGCTTGCTGCGAGGCGCGGCGGCTGAAGCCGATGGTGGCGCCGACCTGGCCGGTCCAGGCCTCGGCCAGTTCCGGCATGCGTGCACGCAGGTGTTCGGCAACGCGCTTGAGCACTACGCCACGTTCGGGCGGCGACAGCTGCGGCCAGGGGCCGGTGTCGAACGCGGCCCGCGCAGCAGCGACTGCCGCATCGGTATCGGCAGAGGAGGGTTCGGTGTAACGCAGCAGGCGTTCTTCGGTGTGCGGCGCGATGACATCGACATGGCGATCGCCGGTGCTTGCGCGCCACTGGCCATCGATGAACAGACCCAACGGCCCGCGCGCGGCGATCCCGCGCAGGGTTGCGGATAAGGCTTCCATACTGCCTCCTCGGTACGAGAAACCACTGGCAGCGCCAGCGATGCGTGTTGTGCACGCATCGCGTCAGGCGCCGTAGGACGTGCTTAGGCGCTGTGTTTGGTGAGGTCGTATTCGCCCAGGCCGGGCTTGTAGCTCTTCTCGTCGATGAACTGACGGATGCCTTCCTTGCGGGCGTTGTTGTCGAACGAATTGGCCGCTTCCTGCATGCGCACCAGATAGTCTTCGGCTTCGTCGTAGGTCATGGTGCCGACGCGGCGCACCGCATCTTTTGCGTACTTCAGCGCGACCGGGTTTTTCTTGAGCAGCAATTCGGCTACTTCGCGGGTGCGTGCTTCCAGCCGTTCCAGCGGCACGCTTTCGTTGACCAGGCGCCATTCGGCAGCCTTCTTGCCGTCCACCATTTCGCCGGTCAGCGTCATCCACATCGCATCGCGCATGGACAACAGTTCCACCGCGACTTTGGTGACGCCTCCGCCGGGCAGAATGCCCCAGTTGATTTCCGACAGGCCGAACTGTGCTTCATCGGCGGCAATCGCCAGATCGCAGGCGAACAGCGGGCCGAAACCGCCGCCGAAGCACCAGCCATTGACCATGGCAATGGTCGGCTTCTGGTACCAGCGCAGGCGGCGGAACCAGCCGTAGGATTCGCGCTGCGAGCGGCGCACGCCACGCAGGCCCTGGGCTTCGGTCTCGCGGAAGTATTCCTTCAGATCCATGCCAGCCGACCAGGCGGTGCCTTCGCCACCGAGCACCAGTACGCCGACGTTGTCGTCGAATTCCAACTCGTCCAGCACATCCATCATGCGGCGATTGAGCGCCGGGCTCATCGCATTGCGCTTGTCGGGGCGTGCGAATTTCACCCAGGCAATGCGGTTTTCGATGCGGACCGATACCACGTCATGCTCGTTCAAGCGGCGTCTCCTTGGAGTCGTAATGGTGCGGGGATCAGAGGTCTTCGGTCAGCGCGTTGTCTGTCACGCCGGCCCGTTCCAGTGCGGCGCTGGCGTTCAATTTGCACAGCAGGCGCAGCAGTGTTTGTCGCTCGGCGGCCTGCAGATCGCTGCAGGTGCGCTCGACCGCGCGCGCCAGGCAGGCCTGCGCCATGGCAAGCGTGCGTTCGCCCGATGGCGTGAGGTACAGGCCCTTGCTGCGCCGATCGCGACCGGCCAGGCGTTCGATCAGGCCTTGCTCGGCCAGCAGGTTGGCGATCTTCATACCGGCGGCGCGATTGACCAGCAGGCGGTTACCGAGTTCGGTCTGGTCGCAGCCGGGCTGGTCGCGGATATGGATCAACGCAGTGACGCGCGCGGGGGTGAGCTGCAGTTCGGCCAGCTCCTGACGCGCGGCATGGCTGGACGCCAAGGCGGCCAGTTGCAGTTGATAGCCAAGGTCTGCGGCAAGTGCCAGGCGAGCGGTCATCGATCCATCCAAATTGTATCCGTTAAATACAATCTAGCCGACCGAAGCGGGCGCCGCAAGAGGCAAATGCGACGACAAACGAAGCTTGGTGCGCGCTGGCGTAGTGCCGGTGTGCTGGCCCCTGTAGAGCGGCGATCTGCGGCTTGGCTGCAAGGGCCCTTGTCCGCCCAGCATCGCGGGACACGCTGCAAGTACGTCCTTGTAGCCACATGCGACGACAAACGAAGCGTGGTGCGCGATGGTGTAGTGCCGGTGTGTTGCCCGTGTACCACCGTCGCGGGACACGCTGCAAGTACGTCCTTGTAAGCTCTTACGCGGCATCCATGCCGCGTAAGGTCCCGCGACGGTGGGCGGGCAAGGACCAGTCAAAATGGTCGGTGGGAGTGGTTGCGAGCAGTGTGCGTTGTGTAGCCGTTCGATGAGGTGCGGTCTTATCGGCTCCTTTCGATTTGAGCAATGTCACTTCTATGCTCGACATCAACCCACCCGTCCACGAAGGTGCGTGTGGCCAATACTTGCCGCTATCGCTATCGCTATCGCTATCGCTACGGCGTTTTGCAGGTTTTGCTGGTCGCTGTTGGTTACTGGATCAACCAGCCGGCGAGTTGTTCGCGGGTCAGGTGGCCGCTATGGCGCGTGTCTAGCGCATCGAATTCGTCGGCCAGCGCGGGGTTGGCCTGCGCTTCGGCGCGGCTGATGCGGCCGTCGCCATCGGTATCCATCTCCTGAAAGTCGATACGGTAGCTGCCGACCACGCTGTTGGGCTGGATCGAACGCACGATCACGTTGGATTCGCCGCGCGGCCGCTCCAGCTGGGCTTGATGGGTGACTTCGCCGCTGGACAGCGGCTGGGTGCGAATGACGTTGGGAACGTCGATCAGCGGCATGCTGCTGGCCGGTGTGGGTGCTTGTTGCGCGAAAGCGCTACTGCACAGAAGCAGCAGGATGGTCGTTGCGGTGATGCGGGTGGTGATGGTCATCAGATCCCCCTGATGTGGAACAGCCTGCAAGTCTAAAACGTGTGGTGTCACTTGCGAGGATCTGCGTTGGCGATGAGTCGGTTACATGAGGTGTCGCCATGGTGAGCGCAAGTCACCGGGTGACACGCCACTGTGTGCATGACTCAGCCGGGAATGAACGGAAACACGATCTTCAACAAGCCCTTCAAGCCACCCTCGGCGGTGCTGGCCACGGCCTTTGCGCCAAGGCTGTTGAGCGCGCGGCGCACGTCTTCCCAGCGCAGTTGCGCGATGTCCTTCTTCAGCAGATCCGCCACTTCTTCGGCGGTGGGCGTGAGTTTTTGCAGCTCGCGCACGGTGGCCTGCGGATCCGGCTGCAGATAGCCCCAGCGTTCGGCGATCTTCAACAGCGTGTCGAAACGCACCGCGACCACTTCGCGATTGCGCTCGTACACCGGCAGCGCGCCGACATCGAGAATGGCCTGCTCGAATTGCTGCGCGTCATCCGGGTGTTCGATGCGCACCGCCAGAAATCCTTCCTTGCGGCTGCGTTCGCTGACGTGCTTGGCACCGGAGCGCAGATTGTCTTCGGTGAGCACGTTGGCGACGATGCGCTGCATCGCGGCGTCGCCTTCTTCGGGCACCAGCGAACGCCAGCGCGCATAGCCGTCGCGGCGCAGCGCCTTGACCTTGGCCGAGGTCACCCGCAAGTGCAGCGCGACCATCGCGTTGGAGCTATTGCGCGAGATGGCGCCGTCGCGTTCGAGCAGCACGAAGATCAGCAATTCCAGATCGCGCTTGGTCAGCGACTGGAAGCCCTGCAGCAGAGTCAGGCGCAGGAATTCGTTGCCAAACGCGTCTGCGTCCTTGAGTTCGATCGGTTGCATGGGGGAGTCCTCTACAGGTGATCTGCAGGATGCCAGGACGCTGTTGCGCGGCCTGAGAACCAATGCGACGCGGGCAGCAGTTTCAGCGTCCGGTTTCGCGCCCTGGGCGATCGGATCTGAACGTTTCAACTGCGCCGCGATCCTGCAAGGTGACGAATACCTGTTTGCCATCCTTGCCGCCGAACGCGACATTGCTGGCCTTGCGGCCTTTCAGTGCGACCGTGCGCAGCAACTTGCCTTGCGGCGACACCACCGCGATCTGCCCGGCGTCGTAGCGGCCGATGTAGAGATTACCGTCGGCATCGCAACGCATGCCGTCCATGCCGAAGTCGGGGAACTCGATCAGCATGCGTTTGTTGCGCAGGCCGTCGTCGACGCGGTCGTACACCCACACCTTGCGCGACATGCTTTCGTTGACGTAGAGATGCTTGCCGTCGGGGCTGACGTCCAGTCCGTTGGGCGTGGTCATTCCGGCTTCCATCAATTGGACAACACCCTCGCGACTGATGTGCCACAAGCGCCCGCTATTGTCCTTCCAGTTCGGGTCGCTTGCATAGAAGCTGCCATCGGGTGCGAGCGCCAGATCGTTGGGGCCATCGGCGTCGGGCAGCGCGGCGAAGGTGCTCACTGCGCGCGTTTGCATGTTCACGCGCAGGATTTTGTGGCCAGTGTAATCGGCCACATACATCACGCCGTCGCGGAAGCGGATGCCGTTGCCGGTGCTGCCCTCGGGCAAGGTCACAAAGACCTCGGCCTTGGCGCTGCCATCGGCGTGCAGGGCGATGCGCGCGATGGTGCCGTCCTTGCCCAGATTCACTGCATAGAGCGCGCCATCCGGTCCTGCCGCAGGGCCTTCGGCATTGTGGGTGAAGGCGCCATCGCCGATCAGGTCGCGCGCAACGAACGGCGCATCTGCCGCAATGGCCAGCGAGCTGGACAACAACAGCGCCAATGGCAGGAAACGCAGGCGGGCAACAGCGATCATGCGGCATGCTCCAGATGGGATCGTTGCCAGTGTGCCAGAACGTGCGCAGCGACCATGGCGGTGATCACGCACGATCAAGTAAGGTGCCCGGGCAGCATTGGCCGACGAGCGACCAACGGCAGCTGCGCCCACCGTGGGACAGTGCGATTGGAACGCGGTGCGGCATGTACCCACTGACACGCCTGTTCGAGTGCGTCGTCGTCGTCAGCCGACGACCGCGTGCGATGGGTGTCAGCCGCTCTCAATCTTGCGAAGGAGGTTTGCATGTCCGTGGAATCGATCACCCGTCGCCGCTTGCTCGCCGCCTTCGGCAGTGCAGGCATTCTGCTTGCGGCGCCCGGCTGGGCATTGCCGAAGAAAAAGCCCGGAAAACAGCTGAATGTGGCGTTGGCCGGCTTGGGTAGTTATGCCAGCGAGCAACTCGCGCCGGGGCTGGCCCTGACCAAGCATTGCAAGCTGGTCGGTATCGTCACCGGCACGCCCTCGAAGATTCCGCAGTGGCAGGCCAAGTACGGCATTGCCGACCGCAACGTCTACAACTACGAGAACTTCGATCGCATCGCCGACAACGACGAGATCGACGTGGTGTACATCGTCACGCCCACACATCTGCATGCGCCGTTGACCTTGCGTGCCGCTGCGGCCGGCAAGCATGTGTGGTGCGAAAAGCCGATGGCGATGCATGCCGGCGAATGCGAGGCGATGATCAAGGCCTGCAAACGTAACAAGGTGGCATTGACCATCGGCTACCGCATGCAGCACGAACCCAACACGCGACGCCTGATTGCAATGGCCAGCGAGAAGCCGTTCGGCGCGATGCAGCGCGTACGCGCCGAGGCTGGTTACAACGGCTATCACGATGCGACCAAGGCCGATCGTCCCTGGCGCTTGCGTTCGCAATTCGGTGGCGGTGCGATGTACGACATGGGCGTATATCCGCTCAATGCCGCGCGTTACACGGTGGGCACCGAACCACTGGCGGTGACGGCCAGGCGCTGGACCGACCGTCCGGACCTGTTCGACGAAGTCGACGAGCATATGGACTTCACGCTGGAATTTCCCAATTCAGTGCGCGCCGAGTGCAAGACCAGCTTCGGCAAAAACATGAATGTGCTGCGCGCCGAGTGCGAGCGCGGCTGGTACGAGCTGTCGCCGTTTCAGAGCTATCAGGGCGTGACCGGCAAGGCCAGCGATGGACGCGTGTTCGACGCCAAGGTGCCGCACCAGCAGGCGCTCCAGATGGATGAAGACGCGCTGGCGATCATCAATGGCACCCCGCTGCGTGCGCCCGGCGAAGAAGGCCTGCGCGACATCCGCATCGTCGATGCGATCTACCGCTCGGCTCGCGAGGGCAGTAAGCGGATTGTGCTGTGAGCTTGGCTCGCTGCGTCGATCGACGCAGCGGCAGGGCCTGATCTGAGAGAGCAGGCTGGCTCAAGCCAGCTTGCTGCCACTCGTAAACGAAGAGGCCGTCACGTACGAAGAGGCCTTGCAATCCACATGTGAAGCAGATGCCATGCCACCTTGCGGGACTGGCGCTGCTGCGAAATAGGCGCTTACCCAAGGCGCCCTGTATCTTCCTTTAAGTGGCGTCCTGCACATCAACACGCTGCCACTGGCCAGCACTCACAGCGATTTCGCTGCCCGTCAACCCTTCTACGATTCCCCAATTCCGATTCCCGACCTTTAGTCGCGGATCGCCAGCACCGTGATCTCCTCACGATCGTGATACAGCTGCTTGGCGCGCACGATCAGCGATTTCTCGGATTGCTGCTCGAACAGATCCAGGCACAGGCGGGTTTCGTCCCAGCGCTTTTTCATCGGCAGCTTGAGGTTGAAGATGGTGTTGCGGCACCAGCCTTCGCGGATCCAGGTGGCCATGCGTTCGGCGACGCGACGCGGTTGCTCGACCATGTCGCACACCATCCAGTCCAGTGGCTGCGCCGGCTTCCAATGAAAGCCGTCGGCGCGCAGATGCTCGACAAGGCCGGTTTCCAGCACATGCTCGCGTAACGGGCCGTTGTCGACGCTGGTGACGTGCACGTGCTGGCGCGTGAGCACCCAGGTCCAGCCGCCAGGCGCGGCGCCCAGGTCGGCCGCGCGCATGCCGGGCTTGACCAGCGCCTCGCGTTCTTCCGGGGTGAGCAGGGTGAGCAGGGCTTCGTCGAGCTTGAGTGCCGAACGCGATGGTGCCTCCGGCAACAGCTTCAAACGTGGAATGCCCAAAGGCCATGGCGCGCTGTCGGCACTGTCGGCCACTGCCAGCAAGGCGTGGTCGCCATCGAGAAAGCAGATGTGCAGGCGTGCCTGGCGCGGCTGCGGTTTGTCGGTGAGCATGCCGGCTTTGCGCAAGGCGGGACGCAAGGCATTGCCGAAGCTGCGTGCCAGCCCTGCCAGCGGCTTGCCGGCGTCCGAATCCGGGTGTTCCACCCACAGATCGCCGAAGCGCTGCTGCCCTTCCAGGGCGGCAAGAATCGGCGTGATACGGTCCTTGGGATCGATGCCTTTCAGCTCGGCAATGACCACCAGCTTCTGCCGCGCGAAGATCAACTCGCGCCAGTGCAGCTTGGCGGCCAGTTGTGCGGCCTCATCGCAGACGAACAGCACATAGCCATCGTTGCGTTGCGTGCGCGCATAGCCGGCGATGCCGATAAACGCGGCGCGTGCGCTCAACTCGGCAGCCAGCTCCGGCTCGAAGCCCTGGCGGCAATAACACAGCAGGCCGCTCATCGCAGTGCCTGGCGTAGGTGATCGATGCGTGGCAGATCAATAATGGTCACCGCCGCCCTCGCCATAGTTGCGCAGCACGGCACAGGCCTGCTCACGGTGCACGTCGCGCACCACCTCGATGCCGCGGCGGGTGAGCTCGCCGACCCAATCGGCAGGCAGCGGGCCTTCGTCGAATTCGGTCAGTGCCATCACGTCTTCGGCGCGGGCGCCGATGAGCAGGCGGTCGATGCCGGCCCACACTGTGGCGCCGTAGCACTGGCAGCACGGCTGCGCGGAGGTGGCCAGCGTCACCGGCGAGAGCACGTCGTTCAGGCGCGGGGTCTGCAGGCGCTGTTGCGCGAGCATGTAGGCCATGTTTTCGGCATGCGCCAGCGAGGTGGTCTGCGGCACCACGCGGTTCACTGCCGCAGCGATGATGTGGTGATCCGGGCCGAACACAACCGCACCGAACGGGCCGCCGCTGCGCTCGTGCACATTCATCCGCGACAGCTCGATCGCCAGCGCCACCTTGTCCTCATCGCTGGGATAGGCACGGCTGTCGTCGACATGTGCGTGGATCCAGTCGGGCAGCGTGAGGTGGACTTGCGCGTAGAGCATCAGTGGACCATTTCTGTAGAAGGGGGAGCGGGGCGCAGTGTATCGGCCTGGGCCTCCTTTGCGGCACATTGCCCGGCCACGCACTGGCAGGCGCTGATCTCGCGGAAGCCGCACACGCTCATCATGCCGCTGGCCTGGCACTGCGCCATCACGCCTTTGGGGTCGGTGGCACTGTTGACGTTGACGCAGGCCGGAAACGCGCCGCAGCAGTTGCCGACGTTCTTTACCGTGCAATCGGCGTCGGTGCGACAGGTGGTCGTGACGACGATTGGTTTGCCGGTCGCCGAGCCGCTGGCCGAGCCGGTGGCTGGAGGCGGCGTGGCCGTATCGGCCGGTGGTGCGGCCACGCAGCCGATCGAGACAAGGCAGGCCAGCAGCAACATCGTGCTCAGGCACCGGGACAAAAGACGGGACATGCGGCCGCTCCGATCAGGACATGTGAGCGGCCATGGTAAGCCCACGCTGCGCGGAGTGTGGCAAGACGTGGGTCAGTCAGCGCTGCTGGGTTGGGATCTGCACGCTCTAGACCATGCAGCCTTTGATGAAGTGCTTGGTCAGTGCGGATAGCTCAGTTGTAGAGCGGCTGATCCGTGGTTTGGCTGTGGGACCCTTGCCCGCCCTTGATCGCGGGACGCGCCGCAAGTACGTCCTTGTGGCGTCATCGGCTGCAAGTACGTCCTTGTAAGCTCTTACGCGGCATCCATGCCGCGTAAGGTCCCGCGACGGTGGGCGGGCAAGGACCAGTCAAGATGGTCGGTGTGCATGTTTTCGACAACGCAACCGACTCATTCTCTGGTGCAGTGTCCTCGCCGCTTGCGGGACCGTGTGGCGGCATGGATGCAGCCACCGAGCTACAAGGACGTACTTGCGGCGTGTCCTGCGAGCGGTGAGGGCATCGTGCCCTCGACCATGCTTCAATCAGAAAACGTAAGCCAGCGGTTTGCGTCATTTCGCTTCCGCATGCAGCGCTGCGCACCACAACACGCCGACCAATAAACAGGCAATAGCGGCCAGCTCCAGTGGCGTGGGCAGGCGCATTTCCCAGGCAAAGCCGTACAGCAGCGCAAACACGGTCTCGAACACGATCATCTGGCCGACCAGGGTCAGCGGCAGCACGCGGCTGGCCCGGTTCCACAAGGCGTTGCCGATCACCGAGGCCAGGATGCCCAGCAACAGCGAAATGCCCCAGAAACTCGCCCAGTCGATCGGCGCATGCGTTGCGCTGCCGATCAATGCGGCTGGCGCCAGCAACAGCGCCAATGCGCCGGTGACCACGCCGGTCAGCAGCGACCAATCGCCGCCGGACAGGTCCGGGCGCCGCCGCAGCCAGCGTGCATTGACGATCGAATAGGCCGACCACGATGCCAGCGCACCGAATGCGCACAGCAGGCCGGCGATGCGGGTGGCGCGATCGCTGGCGTGCTGACCCGAATCGTGTTGCAAGGTGTCCAGGGCGACCAGCGCCACGCCAATGACGCATAACACGCAGGGCGCAGCCAGGCGCCGCAATTGCACCGCGCCGGCGGCACGCGTGCCGATCACGGTGACTACTACCGGCAACAGGCCGATGATCAGCGCGGTGGCCGCACTGCCGGCCCACTGCACCGCGCTGCCGAGCAGTACGTAATAGATCAGATTGCCCAGCAAGCTCAGTCGTACCAGCGCCCACCACTCGGCGCGACCCAACCGCGCAGCGGTCTGCCGCGCGCGCGGTGCCAGCACCAAGGCCGCCACTGCGCCGTACGACAGATAGCGTGCCACGGCCAATTGCAACGGCGTAAACGCCGCCAGCAATTGCGGCGCCAGGAACACCAATCCCCATAACGCGCCTGCGCCGATTCCGCAGGCAACACCTACCATCAAGCGCTCACGCATCGTGCTGCTCCTTCATGCCGTGCAGCATGCAATGAAGTGCGGCACGCAGGCTCCATTGCGCTTGTTCATTTGTTCATTAGCTCAGAAGACAACGCTCTGAGCTGGCGTCACGCCGATTGCATGACGCGCGGTGACAGCCATCAGCGGGCCGATCGCCGCAGGCTGGGCTCGCTGCGGTTGCCCGCCGCCATGGCCGCACCGGATGGCTGGCATCCGGCGCGGCTCCGATTCACTTGGCCCAGGTGTCGCGCAGGGTCACGCTGCGGTTGAACACCGGCGTGGCGGCGCTGTGGTCGCGGCGATCGGCAACGAAGTAACCGGTGCGCTCGAACTGGAACGCCTGTTCTGGCGCGGCCAGCGCGGCGCTAGGTTCCACATAGCCGCGCACGCTGCGCTTTGACTCGGGGTTGAGATAGTCGCGGTAGGTCTTGCCTTCGGATTCGTCATCGGGTTTTTCCACCGAAAACAGGCGGTCGTACAAGCGGATTTCCGCCTCTACCGCATGCGCGGCGCTAACCCAATGGATGGTGCCCTTGATCTTGCGGTTGGCGCCTTCCATGCCCGGACGCGATTCCGGATCCAGCCAGCCGCGCAGCTCGACGATCTCGCCCGCGTCGTTCTTGATCACCTCGTCCACGCGCGCAATGCCGGCACCGCGCAGGCGCACTTCGCCGCCCGGCACCAGACGCTTCCAGCCCTTGGGCGGCACCTCGGCAAAATCCTCGCGCTCGATCCACAGCTCACGCGAGAACGGCACCTCGCGCGTGCCGAAGCTGTCGTCCTTGGGATGATTGGAAAAACTCAGCGTTTCGTTATGGCCTTCCGGCAGATTGCTCAGCACCAGCTTGATCGGGTCGATCACTGCCATGCGGCGTGCCGCAGCCGTATCCAGATCCTCGCGCAGGCAGCCTTCCAGCACCGAGAAATCGATCAGCGAATTCTGTTTGCTGATGCCCACCCGGTCCACGAACAACCGCATCGCCGCCGGCGTATAGCCGCGCCGGCGCAGGCCCTGCAGCGTGTACATGCGCGGGTCGTCCCAGCCGTCCACCAGCCGTTCTTCCACCAGCGCGGTGAGCTTGCGCTTGCTCATCACCGTGTAGTTGATGTTGAGGCGCGAGAACTCGATCTGGCGCGGCTTGGCCGCTTCGCGCGGCAGGCCCTTGTCCAGCAGCGGCTGCAGCAGCTCCGGATGCGCGGCCAGGTCCACCTTGTCCACGCACCAGTCGTACAGCGGGCGGTGGTCTTCGAATTCCAGCGTGCACAGCGAATGGGTGATGCCTTCCACCGCATCGCCCAGCGAATGCGCGAAGTCGTACATCGGGTAGATCGGCCAGGCGTTGCCGGTGTTCTGATGCTCGACATGCTTGATGCGGTACAGCGCCGGGTCGCGCAGGTTGATGTTGCCGCTGCCCATGTCGATCCTGGCACGCAGCGTGCGTGCGCCATCGGGGAATTCGCCGGCGCGCATGCGCCGAAACAGGTCCAGATTTTCATCGGCACTGCGCTCGCGGAACGGCGAGTTGCGGCCGGGCTCGGTCAGCGTGCCGCGGTACTCGCGCACCTGCTCGGCGGACAGATCGCAGACGAAGGCATGGCCATCGCGGATCAATTTTTCCGCCGCCAGGTAATACACCTCGAAGTAGTCCGAGGCATGGCGCAGCTGCGCCCATTCGAAGCCCAGCCAGCGCACGTCGTCCTGGATGGCGACCACGAACTCGGGGTCTTCCTTGGCCGGATTGGTGTCGTCCAGGCGCAGGTTGCACAACCCGCCGAACTCGGAAGCCAGGCCGAAATCCAGGCAGATCGCCTTGGCATGGCCGATGTGCAGGTAGCCGTTGGGCTCGGGCGGGAAGCGGGTGCGGATGACCGTGTGCTTGCCGCTGGCCAGATCCTCGCGGACGATCTGGCGGATGAAGTCTTTCTTCTCCGCTGGGGCGGTGGCGTCGGTGGCTAGGGTCTCGGACATGCGCGCATCAGCAATAGGTAAACCACAAGTTTAGGCGGTGGCACCGGTTTAGGGGTAGGACGCGTGTGGGTAGCCGGGCAGTTGGCGGCGATCGCGCACGTTGTTCATGCGGGCAAGTGGGGTGCCGGCAGGCGTCCTGCATGAGTTTGCTCTACGTTGGATCCAGCTAGGTCGGGCTGCATCCGCAAGCGATGCGGCGGACTGGCCGGCATCGCCGCCGACGCGTACGCTGCGCCGATCCTTCGGAGTACCCCACGCATGCCATTGCCCCGCCTGGTGATCGGCGACAAGACCCTGTCCTCCTGGTCGCTGCGCCCGTGGCTGCTGCTGCGGCACTTTCAGGTGCCGTTCGAGGAAATCGCGCTGCCGCTGGATACGCCAGAATTTCAGGCGCGCATCGCCGGCTATTCGCCGACCCGGCAGGTGCCGGTGCTGTGGGACGGCACCCTGCATGTCTGGGATTCGCTGGCGATCTGCGAATACGTCAACGAGCGCTGGCTAGATGGGCGCGGCTGGCCGGCGGACCTGGCCGTGCGGGCCCAGGCACGCGCCGCCGCCGCGGAAATGCATTCGGGCTTCGCTGCCCTGCGTACCCAACTGCCGATGGATCTGGCCCGCGTGCCCGGCCCCACGCACTGGGACGCGGCCGCCGAGCGCGACATCACCCGCATCCAGGCGCTGTGGGCCAGCCTGCGCGCCGAGCACGGGCATGCCGGGCCGTTCCTGTGCGGCGACTTCGGCATTGTCGATGCGATGTTCGCCCCGGTCGCGTTGCGCTTTGCCAGCTACGGGGTGCCGCTGTTCGAAGCCGCTGGCGATTATCTGGCCGCACTCGATGCCTTGCCGGCACTGCGCGAATGGAAGCAGGGCGCCGAGCGCGAACGTCTGGGGCGTCACTGAGCATGCAAATCGCGTATCGCGCCAGCCACATCATCGACGCGCACCTGGCCAAACACGCACTGGAAGATGCCGGCATCACCGCGTTTGTGTTCGGCGAGTCGCTATTGGGCGGCGCCGGCGAACTACCCGCATTCGGCGTACTGCAGGTCTGCGTGGCCGACTTGCACCTGAGTCAGGCGCAGGCGGTGCTGGCTCAGATCGGGTTGTGCGGCGAGGTCACGCGGGCTGTGTGATGTTCATGGCGGCAATCAGGACGTAGCGAGCGTTTGAGTAGTCGTTTTGTTAGCTACTCTTTCGAGTCGTGGTGTGGCTTAGATGCAGTCAAATGTCTAGGTCAAGAGCCTAGGTGGTCGAGGGCGCGATGCCCTCACCGCTCGCGGGACACGCCGTAAATCCGTCCCTGGGGGCTCGGTGGCGGCATCCATGCCGCCACACGGTCCCGCAATCGGCGAGGACACCGCACCAGAAAGTGAGTCGGCTGCTTTGTTGAAAACATGCACACCGACCATCTCCATTGGTCCTTGCCCGCCCACCCTCGCGGGACCTTACGCGGCATGGATGCCGCGTAAGAGCTTACAAGGACGTACTTGCAGCGTGTCCCGCGAGGGTGGGCGGGCAAGGGCCCTGCAGCCANCGGGACCTTACGCGGCATGGATGCCGCGTAAGAGCTTACAAGGACGTACTTGCAGCGTGTCCCGCGAGGGTGGGCGGGCAAGGGCCCTGCAGCCAAGCCGCAGACCATCCGCTCTAAAAACCCAACTCTGCTGACGCCACCCCGGCGGCGGCGCATCCGGCGCGGCGAGGGCGCGCAGACGCTACTACAAGGACGTACTTGCGGCGTGTCCCGCGACGGTCGGCGGGCAAGGGCCCCACAGCCAAGCCGCAGACCATCCGCCCTAAAAAATTAACTCTGCTGACGCCACCCCGGCGGCGCGGCCTCTGGCGCGGCGAGGGCACGCAGACGCTTGAACAGCACCGTAGTTTCGGCCACATTCCAGACCCGCAGCGCGACCTCGAAGGTGTCCAAGGGCTTGGTCAAAAAGTCCTTGGCGCCGAGGCCCAATGCGCGATGGCGCGCACTGCGGCTGGGGTCGGCGGTGAGCACGATCACCGGCAAAAAGTGGCCGGGGTCGGACAGCCGCGCCAATTGTTCCAATAGCGCATAGCCGTCCAGCTCCGGCATTTTCAGATCCAGCAGGATCAGGTCCGGCGCGAATGCCGACACCAGCCCCATCACCCGCAATGGGTCGGTGGTGGCGATCACCTGCTGGAAGCCTTCGCGCTGCAGCAGGTCTTCGAGCAGTCGCACATTGGCCGGCTCGTCGTCGACGATGAGGATGCGGGAAGCCAGGATTTCGTCGCGTGTCATGCCAGCAGCCCGTCGATCACGGTGAAGAATTCCGCTACATCGAGCGGTTTGGTCAGATATGCGCGCACGCCCTGATTGCCCACACGTGCCAACGTGGCGGTGGTGGCATCGGCACTGATCACCACCACCGGCACGGCCGCAGTGGCCGGCTGGGACTGCAACTCGCGCAGCAATTCTTCGCCGTTGCCGTCGCTCAGATGCAGATCCAGCAGGATCAGATCCGGCACCCCCTGTAGCAGCAGCTCGCGCGCCTGTGCCAGGCTGGCCGCTTCGAGCAATTGCCATTGCGGGCGACGTTCGCTGAGGGTGCGGATCAGGGCCTGGTTGGACGGGTTGTCTTCGATGCTCAGCAACCGGCACACACCGCTGCCGGCGTTACTTGGCGGCAGGGTGGTGCGCGCTGGCTCGCTGCGCTGCGGGTCGCCTTGCGGTAGCGCGATCCAGAAGCGTGCGCCATCGCGGCTGCTGTCCACGCCGATGCGCCCGCCCATCGCTTCGATCAGGCGCTTGCTCAACGCCAGGCCCAACCCGGTGCCTTCCACCGCCGAGCGCTCCGCGCCTAGTCGCTCGAACGGCGTGAACAGGCGTTCGATCTGCGCCGGTGTCAGCCCCGCGCCCTGGTCTGCCACGGTAATGCGCACTTGCTCGCCATCCGGCTGCGCGCTGACCTGCACCTGGCCGCCGGTACGATTGAACTTGACCGCGTTCGACAACAGATTGAGCAGCACCTGACGCAGCCGCTGCGCATCGGCGCGTACCGTCCACGGCCCGTCGATGGCGGCCGGTTGCAGCGTGATGCCGTATTTGTCCGCGTCCGGCGCGATCAGGCCCAAGGCCTCGTGCACGGCGGCACGCACCGAGATCGGTTCCGGGCTCAGATCCAGCTGATCGGCCTCGATACGCGCGATATCCAGCAACTCGGTGATCAGCCCCAGCAAGTGCCGGCCGGCACCGAGAATATGCTGCAAATGACGGCGGTGCCCAGGCTCGGGCAGATCCATTTCCAGCACTTGTGCGTAGCCCAGAATCGCATTGAGCGGCGTGCGCAGTTCATGACTGCTGCGCGACAGGAACTCGGTCTTTGCGCGGTTGGCGGTTTCTGCCTCGCGCCGTGCCAATTGTGCTTCCGCCGCACGCGCAGCCAGTAGTTCGCTGGCCTGCGCCAGGCGCTGGCCGACCTGGCCTAGCTCATCGCCGGCACGCGGCTGCGGTGCCAGCGGCAAGCCTTCGCCCAAACGGTCGGCATTGGCGGCCAAGGTGCGCAGCCGCCCTGACAACGCCGAGGCGAACCACGCCACCGCAAATACTGCGCCCAGGCCACCGAGCATCGCCGCACTCAAGGTGATGATGAGATTGCGCTGGCGCAGCCCTTGCGCCTTGGCGGTACGGACCTGCAATTGCGCGGTTTCGTAATTGCGCAGTTCGCGCAATTCGGCACGCAGGATGTCGAGCTTGTACTTGCCATCCCACAGCTGGCGGATCTCTTCTTCGCGGCTCAGATCCGGTGCCAGCAAACGGCGCCAGCCCTGCATTTTTTCCGCGAATAACGGCTTGATGCGCGCAAACCGTTGCGCCTGCACAGGGTCGGTGATGCGTTGCGAGAGCCGCTCGGCCACCCGCTGCAAACGCGGTTCGGCATCGCGATAAGGCGTGAGGAATTCATCGCGGCGCACCAGCCGATAGCCGCGCACGCCGGCCGCGGTTTCGGCCAAAAGTGCGTGCGCTTCGTACAGATCGCTCAGCACTTCCAGGGTCTGCCGCACGTCGTTTTCGGCGGCGATGTTCTGCCGTTCCACGCTGTAGATCGCCATCAGTGCGACCGCCAGCAGCAGCAACGGCAGGGTCACCACCGCCAGGCTCTTGCGGGTGATCGGCCAATCGTTCCAACGCACCGCCAATGCATTCATAGCGCGAGTCCGGCTTGGACCGCGTACACCGCGGCCTGGGTGCGATCTTTTACCTCAAGTTTCTGCAGGATTCGCTCCACATGCACTTTTACCGTGCCGGGAGAAATCCCCAGTTCAGCTGCGAGCGTGGCGTTGGTGAGCCCGCGCGGGAGCAGCGACAGCACCTGTTTTTCGCGTTTGCTCAGCGCGCCGAGGCGATCGTCCTGCACCGGTTTGCGTCGGCGTGTGGTCAGCGGTTTGGCCGGCTCGGCCACCATGGCAGGCAGCAATAGCGCGAAGGCTTGCAGCGCCTGCACATCGTCGTTGCCGGGTGCAGGGCGGTTGTCGTTCCAGGCCACGCACAACATGCCATGGGTGCTGCCCAGTGCGTGGATCGGCACCTTGGCTTCGCGCAGATCCGCCGGGCGCGGCGGCATCACCCAGGTGGCCTCATGGCTGTCGCCGGCAGCACTGGCGCCGGGCGGCAATGCACGGCCGCGGCTGGCGAGCACCTGCGCACGCGGACCGCGTTGCGCGAGCACCGCGCCATGTTCCAGGCCCAGCAACAGCAACACGCGCCCGAGCACCGCATCGCAGGCCTGCTCGGGGGTCTGTGCCTGACGCAGCGCCACAGCGGTCTCCCACAGCGCTTGCCAACGTGCGCTATCGGAGGCGTCGCGTCGTAGCGCGAGGCGCCAATCGCCAGCATTGGTGGGGGTTTCCATGTCTTGCCTCTAGGCCGATCAGCATATTTGAGTATATGCCACTCGGCAGAATTTTCGCGGTCGCTCGATTTCGATACTGAGCTCGCCCGATGAGGCACCCATCACTCACAACGGAGATTCCCCATGCGTCGCACCTTTATCTCTCTGGTTCTGGCTCTGGCTGCCACCCCGGCGCTGGCTGGCGGCGTGATGCACTACACCGACAAGGCCAAGTTGCCGGCCAGTGGCGAAGAACGCGAGGTCGCGGCCTTGTTCGACACCTGGAACGCGGCGCTGGCCACCGGCAACCCGGACAAGGTGGCCGATCTGTACGCGCCGGACGGCGTTCTGCTGCCGACCGTCTCCAACGAAGTGCGCGCCTCGCGCGAGCAGATCGAAAAGTACTTCGAACTGTTTCTGACCAAGAAGCCACAGGGCGTCATCAACTACCGCACCGTGCGCGTCCTCGATGAAGACAGCGCGGTGGACGCCGGTGTCTACACCTTCACGCTGACCGACAAGGACGGCAAGAAGACCGACGTGCAGGCCCGCTACACCTTCGTGTACGAAAAACGCGACGACAAGTGGCTGATCATCAACCACCACAGCTCGGCGATGCCGGAAGTGGACACGGCCACCGCCTCGTTGAGCAAGAAGTAATGCCGCATTAGCCGTAGCGGCTTGAAAGCCGCTACGGCCGGCGCCATCCAGCAGGCAACCCTTACACACGCGGGAGTTGCACCATGCTGGGAATCGGCGCCTTCAAGCAACGCATGCCACGTCCAGGCGAAGCACTACCGGGACGCGAGCAAGCGCTGCCGCTGCACAACACGCACCTGATCAACGGTCACCCGTTGCGCGGGGAGTTCACCGGCCTGGCCCAGGTGCAATTCGGGCTTGGCTGCTTCTGGGGCGCGGAACGCAAGTTCTGGAACGTGCCAGGGGTGTACAGCACGGCGGTGGGTTACGCCGGAGGCGAAACACCCAACGCGACTTACGGAGAAGTGTGTTCCGGGCAGACCGGCCACACCGAGGCGGTGCTGGTGGTCTATGACGCACAGGCGGTGTCGTTTGCGCAATTGCTGCGCACGTTCTGGGAAAGCCACGACCCCACCCAGGGCATGCAGCAAGGCAACGACACCGGCACGCAGTACCGCTCGGCGATCTATTGCACGACACAGGCGCAGTACGACGCTGCGCTTGCCAGCCGCGATGCGTACCAGCAGCAGCTGGATGCAGCGGGGTATGGCGCAATCACCACGGAGATCCGTTTCCCGGCGCCCACGTTCTATTACGCCGAAGACGATCACCAGCAGTATCTCGCCAAGCACCCCAATGGGTATTGCGGGCTTGGCGGAACGGGAGTGAGCTGCCCGATCGGGCTGGATGCCTGACGGAAAGGCGGGCCGGATTGCGTGCTGTCATCCACTGCGTGATGACGTGCCGATGGCCAACAGTGACCGGCAGCGTTATCACGATCAGGCAGCGCATGGGAGTGCATGCCAGGCAACTTGAATGGCTACGTTGGAGACAACGTGGCCATCTTTTTTTATGCGGCGGTGGCAAGGCGATAGGTGCGAAGCGACGACGGATTGAACGGCCCGTTCCAATCCGCCGATTCACTCCATCTGATCAACTCCGCCGGTTCAGACGAACTCGCCGGCGAACATGCCGCGCAATTGCGCGAGCGTATCGGTGCGTTCCGGATGCAGCAGTCGCATGCAGGCAAGTGCGAAACCGACCGGGCTGGTACCGGGTGCGGTGATGACGCCATCGGCAGTGACGACTTTTTCGTGGCGATATTGCGCAGCGCCAGCGTACGGCAGCACATGTTCCTGCAGAAAAGCCAGCGCGTTGCTGGTATGCGCGCGTTCGTCGAGCAAGCCCGCATAGGCCAATGCAAGCGTGGCACCGCAGATGGCCGCGACCGGGCGTTGCTGTTGGACGCGTTCGACCAACAGGCCGCTTAGCCCTGGAATCTCGCCGGCCTGCCAGCGTTCGCTGCCGGGCAGGATCCACAGATCGGCATCCAGCGGTGCCAGATCGGAAAGCGCAAATTCCGGCGTAATGCGCAAGCCGCCGATCGATTGCACCGGCTGGCCGTCGATGCTGGCAATGGCAACCTGATCGCCAAACCATTCGCGCGCTGCGGGCAGGACCACGCCGATTTCCCAATCGGCCACGCCATCGACCATTACCACTGCAATGTTTGCCATTGTCCGCTACGCCGGTTGAGGAACCTGGATTCTAGGCAGTGCGCACGCGACGGTTGTAAGCGTTGTGTGGAGGACGGCGCTGAACGAAATGGCACAAACGACAACGCCCGCAGCCAAAACGCTGCGGGCGTTGTTGTCATGCAACCACGAGGGAATCAGCCGGCGAGCTTGTCGGTGATGGTCTTGCGCAGTGCCTGCAGATCCTTGGCGAATGCATCGATGCCACTGGCCAGTTTGTCGGTGGCCATTGGATCGGCGGCCAGATCGGTGGCGAAGCTGTCGCTGTCGATCGGGGTGATCTGTGCGTTGTCGGCGTGC
The DNA here is from genome assembly GCF_001423495.1 of Xanthomonas sp. Leaf131. Taxonomy (GTDB): domain Bacteria; phylum Pseudomonadota; class Gammaproteobacteria; order Xanthomonadales; family Xanthomonadaceae; genus Xanthomonas. The sequence goes on from NZ_LMOG01000006.1 coordinate 242,464, forward strand.
ACAGGCGAGAGCTTGCGCGGCAACTCGCCGTGTTCGGCGTCGAGCTTTTCCAGCAGCTCCGGCGAGATGGTCAGACGATCGCAGCCGGCCAGCGCTTCGATCTGCGCGGTGGAGCGGAACGAAGCGCCCATCACCACCGTGGACGAGCCGCGCTGCTTGAATTCGTTGTAGACCGTGCGCACGAACACCACGCCGGGGTCTTCGTCGATGCTGGCCGGGGTCTGCCCTTGGGCGACGTAGTAATCCAAAATGCGGCCAACGAACGGCGAGATCAGGAACACGCCGGCCTCCGCACACGCCAGTGCCTGCGAGCGGTTGAAGATCAGCGTCAGATTGCAGTCGATGCCTTCCAGCTGCAGCTGACGGGCGGCTTCGATGCCTTCCCAGGTCGCTGCGATCTTGATCAGGATCTTGTCTTTGGAGACGCCACGCTCGGCATACATCGCGATGAACTTGCGCGCCTTGGCGATGGTGGCTTGCGTGTCGTGCGCCAGGTCGGCATCGACCTCGGTAGAGACGCGCCCGGGGACCAGTCCGGACAGCTTGGTGCCGACGCCGATGGTGAGACGGTCGGCCACTTCGTTGACGGTGCTGGTGCGATCGTCGCCACCGTGTTCGCGGCCCCAAGCCAGTTCTTGCTCGATCAACTCGGCATAGACCGGCAGGTCCAGCGCTTTTTTGACCAAGGTGGGATTGGTGGTGCAGTCGACCGGCTTCAGGCGCTTGATGGCGTCGTAGTCGCCGGTATCGGCAACGACGACAGACAGGTCACGCAGTTGGGCAAGCTTGGAGGGGGATGCAGTCATGCGGGTTCTCTCGAATCGTGGGACGGGTCGTGGATAGGACGCAGCGCACTACGGTAACGCGCTCAGCGCGGTAAGTCGCTGTCCAGTGCATGTTGATCGTGCACCGCGGTCACGCGCAGACGCAGGTCGCGTCCGTCGGGCGTGCGCCAATCGATGCTCTGGCCGACCGACAGCCCGAGCAGTGCAGTGCCCACTGGCGCAAGCACCGAGATGCGGCTGAGCTGTACATCGGCCTCGTGCGGATACACCAGGGTGAGCGTATGCCGTTCGCCATGCAGCTCGTCTTCGCAGTCGATGCGTGAATACATGGTGACGACATCGCCGGGAATCTGATCGGGCGGCACAACGCGTGCGCGGCCCAATTCGTCGCTCAGCGCAGTGGCCGCAGGGTGCTTGTTGAACGTGGGCGACTCGAGCAAGGCCTCAAGACGTGCGAGGTCATGGCTGGAGACAAGAATGGACGGCGGCAAGCCGCTGTGGTGTTGCGAGGGCATGGCAATCTCCTGACGACGACGGCTCGCCGATACGGTGAGCGTGACCCATAAGGTGAGGGCGCCATCGGTCGATCGCAATGCGTGGCGAGATGGCGCAGCGCACGGCAACTGTTGAGTGAGGCGGGCGCGGTTTTTGCGCGCTGTTGGCATTGGCCACAGGGTCGGGCAAACGCGGCAAAGCGTCAGCACGCGGTCGCAAGCGACGGGGTTGGAGTCTGCCGCATGCCAATGACAGAGATGCTGCCGTGTGTTGTCAGATGCCTCGCGTAGTAACCACCAGCTAAACAAAAAGCGACGCTCGCGCGTCGCTTAATGTTTGGTGGCAAGTAAAAATATCGCGCCAAGCAACCGCAGCCGTAAAACGATTTCCGATTTCCGATTTCCGATTTCCGAATCCTCAGGCAGCGACCGCCTTGGGGCCGGTGGCCGGCTGGTCCAGGGTGAACAGACTGTCGGGCAATTCCTTGAACAATTGCGACAACTGCTCCAGGAACGCGGTCATGGCCGAGCTGCGGCGCCAGACCATCGCGATACGCCGGCTGGGCTGCTTGTCTTCGCGGAAGCGGATCAGGCGGATATTTTCCGAGCGTGCCACCGGCGGCTTGACCGCCAGCATCGGCAATAAGGTCACGCCGACATTGGCAGCCACCATCTGGCGCAGGGTTTCCAGGCTGGTGGCCTGAAACTCGGATTTTTCAAGCGCGCCGGCCAGATGGCACACATCCAAGGCCTGTTCGCGCAGGCAGTGGCCGTCTTCCAGCAACAACAGGCGCTGCTCGGACAGATCGTCCAGCGTCATGCTGTCGTGGCGCGTCAGCGGATGGCCTTCCGGCACCGCCAGCACGAACGGTTCTTCGAACAGAAACTCTGCGTGCAGCTGATCGTCCTGCAACGGCAATGCAAGCAGTGCCGCATCCAGACGCCCTTCGCGCAGCTGGTGGATGAGCTGGTCGCTCTTTTCTTCGATCAGCAGCAGTTCCAGACGTGGAAAGCGCTGGCGAATGCCCGGCACCACATGCGGTAACAGATACGGTGCCAGGGTGGGGAAAATGCCCAGCCGCACGGTACCCGCTTCCGGGTCCTGGCTGCGCCGGGCGGCCTCTTTCATCTGTTCCACTTCGGCGACGATGCTGCGCGCGCGCACCGCGGCTTCGCGGCCGGCAGGCGTCAACATCACCTTGCGCGGCGCGCGCTCCACCAACGAGACGCCGAGTTCGTCTTCGAGTTTCTTGATCTGGGTGGACAGGGTCGGCTGACTGACGAAACACGCCGTTGCAGCACGGCCGAAATGCTTGTGGTCGGCCAGGGCTACCAGATACTTCAGGTCACGCAGATTCATGTGCAGCAGCCCTTATTGCGGTGACGGGAAACGACGTGAGCACTCGGCGAGCTTAACGCCCGGCGGTGCCGGGCGCTGTGTTGTGCGGTGGTTATGCGGCCTCAGCCACAACCTCGGCGCTGACCGGTGCACTGGAGCGGATCAGATAATCGAACGCGCTCAGTGCAGCCTTGGAACCTTCGCCCATCGCGATCACGATCTGCTTGTACGGCACCGTGGTGGCGTCGCCGGCAGCGAACACGCCAGGAATGTTGGTCTGGCCACGGTCGTCGACGATGATCTCGCCGCGCGGCGACAACGCCACCGAACCCTTGAGGAACTCGGTATTGGGCAGCAGGCCGATCTGTACGAACACGCCTTCCAGATCGACATGCTGGATGTCGCCGCCGGTACGGTCCTTGTAGACCAGGCCGGTGACCTTTTGCCCGTCGCCCAGTACTTCGGTGGTCTGTGCGCTGGTGATGATGCGCACGTTGTGCAGGCTGCGCAGCTTGCGTTGCAGCACTTCGTCGGCGCGCAGCTTGTCGTCGAATTCGACCAGTGTGACATGCGCCACGATGCCGGCCAGATCGATCGCCGCCTCAACGCCCGAGTTGCCGCCGCCGATCACCGCCACGCGCTTGCCCTTGAACAGCGGACCATCGCAGTGCGGGCAATAGGCCACGCCCTTGTTCTTGTACTGGTCTTCGCCCGGCACGTTCATCTGCCTCCAGCGTGCGCCGGTGGACAGGATCACGGTCTTGCTCTTGAGCGAGGCGCCATTGGCGAGCTTGATCTCGATCAGGCCATCGGCACCGGCCGGGATCACCTGCTCGGCGCGCTGCAGATTCATGATGTCCACGTCGTACTGGCGCACGTGCTGCTCCAGCGCGGCAGCCATCTTCGGGCCTTCGGTTTCCTGCACCGAGATGAAGTTTTCGATCGACATGGTGTCCAGCACCTGACCACCGAAACGCTCGGCCGCCACGCCGGTACGGATGCCCTTGCGCGCGGCATACACCGCCGCTGCCGCACCGGCCGGGCCACCGCCGATCACCAGCACGTCGAAGGCGTCCTTGGCCGCGATCTTGACCGCGTCGCGCTTGGCGGCATTGGTATCGAGTTTGGCGACGATCTGCTCCAGCGTCATGCGGCCCTGGTCGAACAATTCGCCGTTCAAGTAGACAGTGGGCACCGACATGATCTGGCGGGTTTCGACTTCTTCCTGGAACAGCGAGCCGTCGATGGCCACATGCTTGATGCGCGGGTTGAGCACGGCGGCAAGATTCAGCGCCTGCACCACGTCCGGGCAGTTCTGGCACGACAGCGAGAAATAGGTTTCGAACTGGTAGTCGCCATCCAGTTGCTGCACCTGCTCGATCAGCTCGGCGGTGGCCTTGGACGGATGACCGCCAACCTGCAATAGCGCCAGCACCAGCGAGGTGAACTCGTGGCCCATCGGCAGGCCGGCAAAGCGCAGCGAGATGTCCTGGCCGGGCGTGGTCAGCGCAAACGAGGGCTTGCGCTGGTTATCGTCGCGATGGATGTCCAGGCTGATCTTGTCCGACAGCAGCACCAGATCTTCGAGCAGGTCGAGCATGTCGCGCGAGCCGGCGCTCTCGTCGATCGAGGCATTGATCTGAATCGACCGCGTGACCCGTTCCAGGTAGGCGGTCAGCTGGGTCTTGAGGTTGGCATCCAACATGGAAAACTCCTGGGAATGGGCAAGGGGAGGGCGTGACGTCGCTGCGCTGAGGCAGGTCGCCGGGGAAGAGGGGATGAACCGCAGCCGGCGCAATGTCGGGTATGCGTGCTGGCGGTGGCTGGCGGGCAGCCCGGCACCGGCTCCGGTTCACCCCCGGCCCAGTGCTGGGCCGGAGATGTCCCTCCGGCCTGGCGACAGGCCGAAGGGGATGAAGCCGACTTAGATCTTGCCGACCAGGTCCAGCGACGGAGCCAGGGTCTTGGCGCCTTCCTTCCACTTGGCCGGGCAGACCTGGCCAGGGTTGTTGGCGACGAACTGGGCAGCGGTCAGCTTGCGCAGCGTCTCGGTGACGTCGCGGGCGATCGAGTTGTCGTGGATTTCCAGCGTCTTGATCACGCCTTCCGGGTTGATGATGAAGGTGCCGCGCAGGGCCAGGCCTTCTTCTTCGATATGCACGCCGAAGGCGCGGGTCAGCTGGTGGGTCGGGTCGCCGATCAACGGGAACTGCGACTTGCCGACGGCCGGCGAGGTCTCGTGCCAGACCTTGTGCGAGAAGTGCGTGTCGGTGGTGACGATGTACACCTCGGCGCCGGCCTTCTGGAACGCGGCATAGTTGTCGGCGGCGTCTTCCACTTCGGTCGGGCAATTGAAGGTGAAGGCGGCCGGCATGAAGATCAGCACCGACCACTTGCCCTTCAGGCTGGCTTCGGTGACTTCGATGAAATTGCCGTTGTGGTACGCATTCGCCTTGAAGGGCTTGACCTGGGTGTTGATGAGAGACATTGAGTTTCCTCGAGCGGTGAAAGGGGGCGGGGGATGGAACAGCGGCCATGGTAGGCAGGATCGATAGATTTCTCAAATCGATTAATGGGATTGCATAGATAGGCTGGGGCTATCGACTGTGCAGGCGCTGCCTGGGCTGGCGCTGTCCGAAGCGGCACGGTGATAGTGCATCTCCGATAATGGTCGGCCGATGTTTCGCATGAGTGAATGATTCCGTATGAGCGACGACCCAGCCGGCCTCCCCGCCGATCGGCTGCTGCGGCGGGCTGCCGAGCAGATCGACCGCAGCGATGCCGAACTGTTGTTGCTGCATGCGTTGGAGCGCGATCGCGCCTGGTTGTTCGCGCATGGCCGCGATGTGGTCGCCGAGTCTGTGGCGCAAACGTTCCAGGCGCTGGTGCGGCGACGCCAGGCCGGCGAACCGGTCGCTTACCTGACCGGCACGCGTGGGTTCTGGACGCTGGAGCTGGCGGTCTCGACCGCCACGCTGATTCCACGTGCCGATACCGAGCTGCTGGTCGAGCTGGCGCTTGAGCGACTGGACACCGCGTCAGGCCGCCGCGTCGCCGATCTGGGCACCGGCAGCGGCGCGATTGCGCTGTCCATTGCCAGCGAACGGCCGCACGCACAGGTGATCGCCACCGATGCCAGTGCGGCGGCACTGGCGGTTGCCCAGCAAAATGCCGGTAGCCACCAATTGCGCAATGTCGAATGCCGGCATGGCAGCTGGTTCGCGCCGCTGGCGGGCGAGCGCTTCGACCTGATCGCCAGCAATCCGCCGTATATCGCCGCGCAGGATCCGCATCTGGGGCAGGGCGATCTGCGCTACGAGCCGGCCAGCGCGCTCGCCTCCGGCGCCGATGGGCTGGACGACATCCGCTTGATCGTCGCCGATGCATCTGCGCATTTGCTGCCGGGCGGCTGGCTACTGCTCGAACATGGCTGGGATCAGGGCGCGGCGGTGGCCGAGCTGTTGCTGGCGCATGGCTTCGATGCAGTGGCGACGCATCGGGATCTGGAGCTGCGCGATCGGGTGACGTTGGGTCGCTGGGCGCCCGCTGCTGGCTGAGCGCGGCTGACAAAAACCTGGCAAGCGGTCGTCAGCTGGGGGGCGGACGGCGCTCAGGCCCGGAGTGCACGTGGAGTACATCCCGCTCCAAGTACCGACCGCGCACGCCTTGGCGGGAAGCACCGGCGTTGTCTTAGTCGCTCCAAGCCTTCGCGCATTGCCGTGCGCGCCTGCCCTTGGTCGCTCGGGTGGCGCCGCCCGCTTGCCCGCGCCGGCTGCCGATACACTAGCGGTTTCCCGCAGGACCGACGCATGCGCACGCTCTATCCCGAGATCACGCCGTACGACCACGGCACCCTCCCGGTCGACGACCGCCACACCCTGTATTTCGAGCAGTGCGGCAATCCGCAGGGCAAGCCGGTGGTGATGCTGCACGGCGGCCCCGGCGGCGGTTGCAACACCAAGATGCGGCGCTTCCACGACCCGGCCAAGTACCGCATCGTGCTGTTCGATCAGCGCGGCGCAGGCCGTTCCACCCCGCATGCCGATCTGGTGAATAACACCACCTGGGATCTGGTCGCCGATATCGAGCGATTGCGCGAGCATCTGGGCATCGCACGCTGGCAGGTGTTCGGCGGCAGCTGGGGCTCGACGCTGGCGCTGGCCTACGCGCAGACCCACCCGCAGCAGGTCACCGAGCTGGTGTTGCGCGGCATCTTCCTGCTGCGCCGTTTCGAGCTGGAATGGTTTTATCAGCAAGGCGCCAGCCGGCTGTTCCCGGATGCCTGGGAGCATTACGTCAATGCGATTCCACCGGTGGAACGCGCCGATCTGATGTCGGCCTTCCATCGCCGTCTCACCAGCGACGACGAAGCCACACGTCTGGCCGCGGCCAAGGCGTGGAGCGTATGGGAAGGCGCCACCAGCTTCCTGCATGTGGACGAGGATTTCGTCACCGGGCATGAAGACGCGCATTTCGCACTGGCGTTCGCGCGCATCGAGAACCACTACTTCGTCAATGGCGGTTTCTTCGAGGTCGAAGATCAGCTGCTGCGCGACGCGCACCGCATTGCCGATATCCCCGGCGTGATCGTGCACGGCCGCTACGACGTGGTGTGTCCGCTGCAAAGTGCATGGGATCTGCACAAGGTGTGGCCGAAGTCGACACTGGAGATCAGCCCGGCATCCGGCCATTCGGGATTCGAACCGGAAAATGTCGATGCGCTGGTGCGTGCGACCGATGGGTTTGCCTGAGCGAATAAGTCGATCACAGCCAGGTCATGCGCTCGCATGATCTGTAGGAGCGTGCCTGCGCGCGATGAGGCGTTACCGGTAACGCTCCATCGCGCGCAAGCGCGCTCCTACAGTGATTGCCGGTTTTGGTTCGGCAGCAGCGCTTGCGCCAGTGGCGGCAAAATGCGCGCCAGCCGCTGTGCCCAAGCGTGTTGCCCTATCGCATCGGCGATCAGATCCTGGCGCAACTCCAGCTCCACATGCAGCAGCCCGCGGCCTTCGCCGTAGACCGGAATCGCGTAGTCGCTGGTGTCGCTGACCGCGTAGGGCTGGTTATCGCCGACCACCAGATCCGGCTCCTCGCGCAAGGCCTGCAACAGGCGATGCGCCAGCCGTGTGTCGCGGTGGTACAACACGCCCGCATGCCAGGGCCGCGCGTGGCCGGCCATGGCCGGGGTGAAGCTGTGCATCGACACCAGCAGCGTCGGCTGATGGCGCGCCTGGCGTGCATCGAGTTCCGATGCGATACGCGCGTGATACGGCGCGAAGATTTCATCGATGCGCTGCTGCCGATCGGTTGCCGTCAGTGCCAGATTGCCTGGAATCGATGTGCCGTCGCTGACCTCGGGCATCAGCGTGGCCGAACCATGCGGACGATTGCAGTCGATCACCAGCCGCGAATACGTCTGGGCAATGGCGAACGCATCCAGTGCATCGGCCAGCAAACGGGTGACTTCGGCAATGCCGATATCCCAGCCGATATGGCGGTCCAGCTCATGCTGCGGCAGGCCCAGATTGGCCAGCCGCGCCGGCACGCGCTGACCAGCGTGATCGGCGATCAGCAACCACGGCGATGCCGCGTGCGCGTTGATGACGGTGAACGGTGTGGGATCGTCGGCGCCCAGCAAACGGGCAGGTGTGACTTCAGTCATCGCTTCAACCACGCGGGGTGCCGTCCAGTGCGTGATCGACCAGGTACAGCCCGGCCCACAACTTGGGATCCATCTGGTAGCCCTCGGCCATCTTTTGCACCAGCCAGGCGCCGACCTGCGTGCGCGGGATTTCATGCACGGTGATGTCTTCGCTGGCATCGCCGCCGCCTTCGCCGACCTTGCGCAAGCCGGTGGCGCGCACGAAGGCGATCTTCTCGCTGCTGGCGCCAGCCGAGGTGGGGCCGATCATCAGTACTTCGGCGTGTTCTGCGGTCCAGCCGGTTTCTTCTTCCAGTTCGCGAATGGCCGATAGCTCGATCGATTCATCGGCATGCACATCGCCAACCAGGCCCGCCGGCATTTCGATGGTGCGCGCCTGCAGCGGCACGCGAAACTGTTCGACGAACAACATCGCATCGTCCGGGGTCACCGCCACGATGATCGCGGCCAAGCCGCCGGCATGCACACGCTCGGAATATTCCCAGGTGCCGCGCACGACCATGCGCTGGTACTTGCCTTCGTAGACCACGGTGGGCGGGGTGTCGTGTCGGTTCATGGATGCAGACCTTGTTCCAGGGAAACGGTGGGAAGCGCTGCCGGCGCGCCGGTGCAGGCGGCCAGCAACCGGCGCCGGGTGAGCGGGCCAAAGCGCAGGCTCTCGCACAAGGCGGTCAGCATGTCTGCGTCGGCGTGCGCACGTGTGAAACCAGCGTCGGTCAGTGCCAACGGCGCGTCCAGCGCAATGGTGCTGAGCTGGCGCCACAGCAAGGCATGTTCGCGTTGTTCGCGCAGCCGCACCGCCATTTGCGCAGCGCCTCTTAGGCGCAGGAACGGAATTTCGTCCACGCGTGCGAGCAGGGCATCCAGGCTGCCGAAATGGGCCAGCAAGATGGCGGCGGACTTGGCGCCGATGCCGGTGACCCCGGGAATATTGTCGATGGCATCGCCGCACAGCGCCAGATAGTCGGCGATCTGGTGCGCATGCACGCCATAGCGGGCCTTGACACCGTGCATGTCCCAGCGTTGGTTGCGCGCGTAGTCCCATTGCTCGTCGTGTTCGAACAACAACTGCGACAGATCCTTGTCGGCCGACACGATCACGCCGCGCAAGCCTTGCGCACGCGCGCCGTGCAAGGCGCTGCCGATCAGATCGTCGGCTTCGTAATCGCGATGGGCCAGCACGCTCAAGCCCAGTGCCGCGCACAGCGCCTTGCAATGCGCGAACTGGCGACGCAGCGCATCCGGTGCCGGGGTGCGATTGCCTTTGTAGGCCGGGTACAGCGCGTGGCGAAAGCAGCTGTCCAGCGCTTCGTCGAAGGCAATGGTGATGTGCGCGGGGTCTTCGCGTTCAAGCAGGTCGAGCAGGAAGCGCGCAAAGCCGTGTACCGCATTGGTCGGCCAGCCTTGCGCATCCTGAAATTCGTCCGGGATGGAGTGCCAGGCGCGAAACACATACAGGCTGGCATCGACCAGATACAGCGGGGTCGGGCGCGCGCGGGTGGGCGGCGCGCCGTCGATCGTCGTAGCGAGCGTGATCACGGCGTCCAGTCGCGCAGCAGCGCACGCGGATCTGGGCGCTCGCGCTCGGGGATCTGCATGCGTGGTGTGCCAATGTGGATGAAGCCGACCAGACGCTCGTTCGGCTCCAGGCCCAGATAGCTGGTGACGGCCGAGTCGTAGGCCATCCAGCCGGTCAACCACTGTGCGCCGAAGCCATGCGCCTGCGCGGCCTGCAGCAGCGCAAAACACACGCTGCCAGCGGTCAGCAGTTGCTCCTGCTCGGGCACCTTGTGTCCGGGGCGCAGCGCGGCGATCACCACGATCACCAGTGGCGCGTCGTTGAAGCGGTCGCGTTCTTTTGCGATCGACGCCGCCGATGCCAGCGGGTCGGCGGCCTGGGTGTGTTCGGCCAGGAAATCGCCCAATGCCTGGCGCGCATCGCCGCTGATGCGCAGAAAGCGGAACGGCACCAGCTTGCCGTGATCGGGCACGCGTACCGCCGAGGCGAGCATGCGCAGCAAGGTGTCTTCCTCCGGCCCGGGCTCGCCGAGCTGTTTGGAGGGGACCGAACGGCGCGCGTCCAGCGCCTGTAGCGAATACGGTGCGTGCATAATTCCAGGCCGAGGCTAACGATGAAGGCAATTATAGACGGGCCCTTCCCAACGCCCGCCGCATCATGCCGGGCCGGGCGATGCCGGCCCAACCGTGGTAGACCTTTCGTGTCCATTCTGTGCGTTGTCCGATGACCCAGTTTGTTTCCACCGAGCTGCTTCCCAGCCGCAATCCGCAATTGCTCGATCAGGTCCGCGAAGTCGTGCTGGTGCCGTTGGCCGATGCCTTCGTCGACGTGCAGGACGCGCTGGCCGAGGCCTTGTTCCAGCTGGCTGCCAATGCGGGTTCGGCGCAGAACGACTTCATGGAAGCCATCCAGGCATTGCGGCAGCAGCGCGAGCCGATGACCGCACGCTTCCGCGCCCATCTGGCCAAGGCCTGGCAGGGGCTGGAGTCGGCGCGCCCGTTGTCGGCCGACCGCAGCCTGGCGCGCGGTGCGGCCGGGCTGACGCTGCTGCCTGAGCAGGACCTGGATGTGCGGCTGGCGGTGCGCAACCTGGCCGGCGCCTTGCAACACCAGTGGCGCCCGGAGCTGATGCGGCTCAATCGCTATCTCGGCTTCATCGCTGGCGGGCTGCGTATCGATGGCGACAGCAACCCGTTCGGTCCGGAGCATCTGGGCGTGGCGCTGTACGAAGCGTTTCAAGGCGTGACGCTTGCGCCGAAGGTGCACCTGGCAGTGATCAAGCTATGCGAGCAGCCATTGATGCAGCGCGTCGGCCAGCGCTACGGCGAGCTGGAACAGGCGCTGGCCCAGGTGGCGCGCCTGCGCGAGCTGCCGCAGGCGCGTAGCCGGCGACGCGGCATTCCGCGTCAGGACCACGCGGGCAGCGAGGAACCGGGCAGCGACGAGGCGGCCGAAACGCCGGACTGGATCGCGCGCTTTTTCGCCGATTGGTCGGGCGGGCAGGGCGCGTTGGTCGGCGTGGGGGCGATCGATGTGCATCTGCGCACCGGCCGCGAGGTATTGCCGGCCGGGCTGCACCAACTGCTGCAGCATGCACGTCGCCAACGCGAACCCGCGTCAGCTGCGCCTGCATCCGCCGAGCAGCGTCTGCTGTCGCCGCGTGAAGTGGTTTCGGCGCTTTCGCTGCTGCAGACCATGCCCAAGGCCGGTTTCGACAGTATCGACGGCGCCGATCTGGGCCTGGCGCGCGGGCTGCGTCAGCAGGCGATCCGTGCCGCCGCTTCACTCGGCGTCGATCCGGCCACCACCCGGCTCAACCCGAACGACGAAGACGCGCTGGATCTGGTGGCGCTGCTGTTCGACGCGATCCTGGTGCAAAGCGCGCTGTCGGACGCGCAGCGCGCACTGCTTGGCCAGTTGCTGGTGCCGATCGCCAAGATGGCGATGCTGGACGACCACCTGTTCGTACGCGACGGCCACCCTGCGCGCCGCCTGCTCAATCTGCTGGTCGATGCCTGCGACGGCAATGGCGGCGAAAGCCCTGCAGAACAGGCGTTGTTGAGCCAGGTGCAGGCGGTGGTCGAGGCGATCGTGCGCGATTTCGACGAGCATCCGGCAGTGTTTCTTGCGCTGGAAGCCGAGTTTGGCGCCAGTTACGAGCACTACCGGCGCCGGGTGGAAATCGCCGAGCGTCGCGCCAACGAATTGCAGCGTGCCGAAGAACGCCGCGAACGCGCCCGCAGTATCGCGGCGCAGGCGCTGGCCGAGCGACTGGCGCGCGGGCCGCTGCCGCCGGTGGTGGAACATTTTCTCAGCCGCGTCTGGTATCCGGCCGTGCAACAGGCGGCAGTGCGCGCCGACGGTGCCGGCCCGGTGCTGGATGCCGCGATGGCGCTGGGCGATGCGGTGCTGGCGCAACTGACTGCGGCGCGCAGCGACAACGCGCTGGACGCCTATCGCGCGCAGTTGCTGCAGGCCTTCACCCTGGCCGGGCTGGCGCAGCGCGAAGCCGAGCAAGCCTTGCAGGAATTGCAGCGCGCGCTGGAACCTGAGCAACCGGCAGCAGATCCGGACGTGCTTGCGCCGACCCTGACTGCGCTCAGCCTGGCGCCCAGCCCGGCCGACCCGGTCGCCGAGCCGCTCACGCCGATGCTGGACGCCAGCGCGCAGGTCGAGTTCGACCGCATCACCGCGGATTTCTTTCGCGCCCTGGCGATCGGCACCAGCCTGGAATTCATCGACCGCGAAGGCCGCGTGCAGCCCGGCAAACTGTCGTGGATCAGCCCCATTTCCGGGCGGCTGATGTTCGTCAATCGGCGCGGTGGGCGGCTGTGCGTGTCCTCGCCGGAAGAGCTGGCGATGATGGTCTGGCTGGACCGCCTGCGCCTGCATCGCGAAGACGATGCCTTCTACAGCGCGATGCAGGGCGTGGTCGATGGCCTGGATGTCCCGTCCACGCGCAAGGCTTAACCCCGGCCGGCGGGTGACGTGGCTTGGCAAGCGCCACTGCGGCGTTGCAAGCTAGGATGTTCGCCTGACACGCAAACCCTGGGCGGTCACTAGTAAAGTGAGATATTCGTCACACTTAACAAATGAGCGAAACGCCTACCATGCGAGGGCGGGATTTGGGGCCGCGTCTGTTTCTTTCTGTTTGAGTATTTTCACGCCTGCAGGGGCGGGGAGCCTTTGCGCATGACTTTTCAGCCCAGTCCGTCGGGACATCCGGGCCGTGACCAACGCTTGCTCGAACAGGCGCACGCTGCGTTCGTGCCCGCAATTGCGCAGGTGTTTGCAGCTGCAGTGGCACATTTCGACGATGTGCTGTTCGACCGCGCCGAATCTGCGGGCACCTCGCAGTTGCTGTTTCTCGATGGCATGCGCGAGCTGCGTCGCAAACGTGACGACGTGGCCGACCGCTTCCGCCAACAGCTGGAAGACGGCTGGCAGGCGCTGGTACTGGGCATGCCGCTGTCGGCCGAAGTGGTGCTGGCCGGCGAAATGGGTACCGGCCCGCTGAGCCTGGTGCCCGAACACGTACTGGAATCGCGGCTGGCAGTACGCAATCTGGCGACCGTGCTGCTGCGCGACTTCAAGCAGGTATTGGCGCGGGTCGACCGCCGCCTGGGTTGGATCGCCGGTGGCCTGGAGCTGGTGGCCGACACCAACCCGGTCGGCCCGGAGCATCTGGGCGTGGCCATCCACGAAGCCTTCGCCACCTGCGACCTGGCGCCGGAAGTGCGCCTGGTGCTGATCAAATTGTGCGAGCGCGATCTGGCCGAGCCGATCGGCAAGTTGTACGCACGCCTGGACGAGACCCTGGCCAAGGCCGGCGTCATGCCGGAAATCTCGCAGCCCAAGCGCCAGCCGCCGCGTGCGCCGCCACGTGGCGACACGCCCGAAGAGCGCGCGCAGGCCGACGCTCAGGGCGCAGCCGCAGAGATGGGCGGCGACGACCAGAACGATCAATACGCTCCGGCCTGGGCCAACCGTTTTCTGGATCGCTGGGCACATAGCCGTGGCCGCATGCAGGCCGCCACCCAGCGCGGTCATGCCGATGGCGGCAGCAGCGCAGGTGAAATGGACGGCGACGCCGATCATCCCGGCGGCAGCCAGGGCATGCTGCTCGAAGCGCTGCACGAATTGCTGCAGCAGACCCGTAGCGTGCGCGATAGCGCCGCCTCTGCGGCAACCGTGGCGGTTGGCCAGCAACGTCCCTTGAGTCAACGCGAAATGATGTCGGTGCTGTCGCTGCTGCAGGCCACGCCGAGCGCGACGCTGGGCGCGGCGATCGGCGACGACAACGAATCGCTGGCGCAGCGGTTGAAGAACGAAGTGTTGTCCAGTGCCACCCGGCTGGGCGTGGACCCGGCCACCGCAAAACTCGACCCGATGGACGAGGATGCGATCGATCTGGTCGGCATGCTGTTCGATGTGATGCTGGACGAGCGCGATCTGGAAAATCGCTCGCGCGAGATGATCGGCCGGCTGGTGGTGCCGTTCGTCAAGGTCGCGCTGCTGGATCGCAAGATGTTCGTGCAGAAGACCCACCCCGCGCGGCGCTTGCTCAATTCGCTGGCCGAAGCCTGCGAAGGCAACAACGGCGACAGCGCGGCCGAACGCGTGCTGATGGGCAAGGTCGAGGAAATCGTCGACCGCCTGGTGGCCGAATTCAACGAGAACCTGGCGATCTTCCAGACCCTGGAAGAAGAATTCCGCGACTTCCTGTCGCAGCATCGGCGCCGGGTGGAAATCGCCGAGCGCCGTGCCACCGAGACCCAGCGCGGTCAGGAAAAGCTCGAACTGGCGCGCAGCCGCGCGCTGTCCGAACTGGAGCAGCGCGTGCAGGCCGGCGCGCCATTGCCCAAGGCGGTGGAAGATTTCCTGCGCCAACCCTGGTTGCATCATCTGACCATGGCGATCCTGCGCGACGGCGACGAAGGTCCCGGCACGCTCGAGGCGCTGGCCCTGGCCGATGGCGTGCTGGAAGAACTGTCCGAGGCGCGTCGCCATATCGTCGGCAAGCCCTGGCTGCAGGTCTGGGAGCCGGCGCTGTATCGCGTGTTCGCCAGTATCGGCCTGCATGGCGATGCGGTGGTGGTGGCGATCGGTGCGCTGCACGACACCTTGCAGGCGATTGCCGAGGCGCGCCCGGAGCTGGAAAGGTCGCTGCCGGAACTGCCGCAGGTCAATCTGCCGCCACCGGCCGCCGAAAGCATCAATGTGGTGCTGGGTGCCGAGGCGGTGGCGCAGAGCATCGACAGCGCCGACGCCACGCGGTTCCGCGCGATGGACATCGGCACCTGGCTGGATTTTGTCGACAAGGACGGCAAGGTGCAGGCCGGCAAGCTGTCCTGGGTGAGCCCGATTTCGCAGCGGTTGCTGTTCGTCAACCGCCGCGGCGTGCGGTTTTGCGTCGCCTCGCCGGAAGAGCTGGCGGTGATGGTGCGGCTGGGCCGCTTGCGCGAGCACATCAACGACGGCGCCTTCGACAGCGCGATGCAAGGCGTGATCGACCGGCTGGATCCGTTACACAACGGCACCGTGCATTAAGAGCGGCTGACAAAACCGCCGCGCGGCCGCTACGTCGCAGCGGCATGTATCCCCCGGGCACTGCGTTCTGAACGCGCTGCGCATGCCTGTCTGGCCACTGCCCGCCACGTTCCTGTCGCTCAACGCGCTTGCGGCGATGCAATAACGCATCGCCGTGCCGTCACGCGCGTGCCGGGCCGATGAAGCGCAGCGCCGTCTCGATGACCGAGGCATGGTCGACCATGCGGTTGTGTCCCAGGCCGTCGGTGGTGAACAACTGCGCCTGCGGCCAGAGCGCCGCAAAGCGCGCGCCTTCGTCCCAGGGCGTCTCGCGGTCGCGGCGGTCATGGATGATCAACGCCGGGCGCTGCAAGCGCGGCAGATGCGGTGACGCGTCGAAATCGGCGAAGCGTTTGCCGGTGATTTTGTGCAGCAGATTCTCGAACGGAACGAAGGTCCTGGCCGCGATGCCGAAGGCGCGGAACTGGCGGCGCGCGGCATCGGCCGGGGCCAGCAGCGGCGCGATCAGCACGTAGCGCGCCGGCTGCCAAGCGGCTTCGTCGGCGAACACGATCGACGCCGACCCCAACGAGTGGCCGACGAAGGCGGCCGGTGGCCCGAACCGTCGCCCGACCTGGCGCAACACCTCGACAAAGTGCGGCATATGGCTGATGCGTCCACTGCTCAGTCCATGCCCGGCCTGGTCGAACGCCACCACCGCATAGCCCAGGGCCTGCAGTGTTGGCACCCAGGCGGCGAAGCGCAGGCCATAGCTGGACCAGCCGTGGGAGAGCAGCACATAGGGTTGCTGCGCCGGATTGCCCCAGACATACACGGCGATGTCGATGTCATCGACGCGGAGGCTGTCGCGGCGAAGATCGGACAGCGTCGCCAGGGTGGAGGCCGCATGCCGGCGCGATGCCGCATCCGGGGTCACGAAGCGGCGCGCCAACAGGCGGCCGGTCGGGCCGGGGGCCAGGCGGCTGGCCAGTCCGAACAACGTACGGGTCAGGCGCATGCGCCACCGAGAGAGTGCCGTAGCCATGGGAAAAGCTCGCAGGGGGGAGGGACTGCATCCGCGACTAAATCTTGACGTCGACAAGATGCGGGTCGAGTCTGTACCGCAAATCTTGTCATCGTCAAGATTAGCTGCTCCAATGAGGTCCCGAATTGCGAAGCGCCCATGTCCCAGAGGCCAAAGTCAGCGGCGTATCACCATGGCGACCTGCCAGCCGCCTTGCGCCGTGCAGCCTGGGACATCGTCGGCGAATCGGGCCCGCGCGGGCTGAGCCTGCGTGAATGCGCCCGCCGCGCGGGCGTCTCGCATGCGGCGCCGGCGCATCATTTCGGTACGTTGGAGGGCCTGGTGGTCGAACTGGTCGCCGACGGCTACGAATGCATGGTCGAATGGATCGTGCGGGCACAGCGAGAGGTCGACCCGCTGCTGGGTGGCGGCCTGGGCTATATCCGCTTCGCCATCGCCTACCCGCAGCAGTTTCGCCTGATGCAGAGCCTGCAACCGCAGCGACGCAACGTGCCGCGTCTGCTGGCCGCCACCGACGCCGCCATGGCCTGCCTGCGCGATGCCCTGCACGCGGGCTGGCTGGCCCGGCACGGGAGCGCGCCGGATCCGCAGATCCTGCATCAGCGCGCATTGCTGGCCTGGAGTGCGGCGCATGGCTACGCCTGTCTGGCCATCGACCACCGCACCGAGGCGGTTGCACTGGCACCGCCCGAACAGGTGCTCGCGCCCATCCTGCCGGCCCTGCTGACTCCCTGAGTTCGCTGCCGCGCGCTCTGCTAGCATCGCCGCCACTGGATCGCGTGAGCGGAGCGACGCATGGCTGTGCAGGTGCTGGTGCTGAAAGAACAGGCCGCGGGCGAGCGCCGTGTCGCCGCCACGCCGGAAACGGTCAAGAAACTGATCGCGCTCGGCGCCAACGTCTGCATCGAGCCGGATGCCGGTCGCGCCAGCAGCATGGCCGACGCGGCGTATCTGCAGGCCGGCGCGCAGCTCGCCAGTGCCGACACGCTGGCGCTTGCCGATGTGCTGCTGAGCGTGCAGGCGCCGCCTAACGAACGTCTGCAGCAGTGCAAGCCGCACGCCGTGTTGATCGGCATGCTGGCGCCGGATGCCGACCCCGCACGTGCGCAGGCGATCGCAACGGCCGAGCTGATCGCGTTCCCGCTGGAGCGCTTGCCGCGCACCACGCGTGCGCAGTCGATGGACGTGCTGAGTTCGCAGGCGGGCATGGCCGGCTACAAGGCCGTGCTGATCGCCGCGCAACTGGCGCCGCGCTTTTTTCCGATGCTGACCACGGCTGCCGGCACCATGCGCCCGTGCAAGGTGTTGGTGATCGGTGCGGGCGTGGCCGGGTTGCAGGCCATCGCCACCGCCAAACGGCTGGGCGCGCAGGTGGAAGGGTTCGACGTGCGCCCGGAGACGCGCGAGCAGATCGCCTCGTTGGGCGCGCGCTTTCTGGATCTGGGCGTGAGCGCGGCGGGCGAAGGTGGCTACGCGCGTCAGCTCACCGACGAGGAACGCGCCGAACAGCAGCGCCGTCTGGCCGAACATCTGAAAGGCGTGGATGTGGTGGTTTGCACTGCCGCCGTACCGGGCCGCCCCGCACCGAAGATCCTGAGCGCCGAGATGTTGCAAGGCATGCGCGCCGGCAGCGTGATCGTCGACCTGGCTGCCGAAACCGGTGGCAATTGCGCCGCCACGCGTCCCGGCGAAACCTACGAACGCGATGGCGTGGTCATTGCCGGCCCGCTCAATCTACCCAGCCAGGGCGCGGTGCACGCCAGCGAAATGTTCGCGCGCAATGTCTACGCGTTTGCCGCATTGCTGATCAAGGATGGCGCGCTGTCATTCGACTGGGACGATGAGCTGTTGGCGAAGACGCGCTGGTCGGCGGCACCGACCGCCTAGCTCTGCGCTTGCGCCTTGAGCGTTGGCGTTCCGGTAGGAGCGCGCTGGCGCGCGATGGAGCTTCACCGGTAATGCGCCATCGCGCGCCAGCGCGCTCCTGCAGTGGCCGGGCGCATGTCCGCCTGCGACGGGATGCACCCGTGCGATGGCGTGTCGCCTTCGCTGAAGCGGCGCTGCCGTCAATCTTCGGTTGGCGGATGCTCGCGCAGCCAGGTGCTGCGTTCGGCCGGCGTCATTTTCTGCCAGCGTTGTTGCAGCGCGTTGCGCTCTTGCGGGTTGAGCGTGCGCATGCGTTCGAACAAGGCCTTGGCTTCGCGGCGTTGTTCGGGGCTCATGTTGCGGAAGCGGTCCATGCCGGCCTTGGCCTGCTTGCGCTGTTCCGGCGTCATGTCCAGCCAGCGGCGTGCGTGGCGATACATGCGCGGGCGCTCTTCCGGCACCTCGTTCCAGCGCTCGCGCAGTGCGTCGATCAGCACCTGGCGCTGCTGCTGGGTCAGTTTGTCCCACTCGGGCATCGGCGTTTCTGCCTCGCGCGGGCCCGGACCACGCGGGCCGGGGCCGTCGGCCGGCGGTGGTCCGGGCGGGCCTGGCGGAGGGGCCTGGGCCAACAGCGACGCGCAGGGCCCGGCGCACAGCAGCAGGGTCAATAGCAGGCGGGTGGTGCGGGTCATCGTGCTCATTCCATGGCCAGGGCGGTGTCAGAGCCGAGCCAGACGTACAGGTCCGGATTCTGGGTCAGCATGTCGTCGGTATCGGTGGTGGTGCTGGCGATCGCCTGAGTGGGGGCGGCGCCCGAAGTGGCCGTCTCGCTTGGACGCAGTTGCAGGCCGATGCCGATTGCCAGCAACCCCGAACACGCGGTCGCCAGCAGCCAATAACCGCGCCGGTTGCGCGAGGGAGCGGTGGCGTGACGGGCCTGACGCAGATGTGCCAGCGTTTGCGGCGGTAGGCTGGTGAGGGCGGTGGCGTGCAGTTGACGCAGCTGCGCGTCGAACTGGGCCGGATCGTGGGAGCGGTTCACAGGAAATCCTCGAACTGTTTTTGCAGCGCGTCGCGCGCGCGCGACAGGTGAGTTTTGACCGAGCCTTCAGAGCAGCCCATCGCCTTGGCGGTGGTGGCCACGTCCAGGTCTTCGAGCACCCGCAGCGTGAACGCTTCGCGCTGGCGCGCCGGCAGGCGGCGCAAGGCTTCGACCAGGCGTTGGTAGGCCTGTTGGTGTTGCTGTGCGTCGACCGGGCCGGTGCCGGGGTCGGCCCAATCGATGGTGCCTTCGTCGTCGGAACGCTCGGCCGGGGCCCAGAATTTCAGGCGGAAGCTGCGGCGCCGTTGCAGGTCGATGATGCGGCTGCGCAGGATGCTCCAGAACAACGGCGTCCATTCGGCGGCCGGGCGTTCGCGGTAACCGAGCAGCTTCACCATGGCGTCCTGCACTGCATCCAGCGCGTCTTCGCGGTGACGCAGGCCAGCCTCGGCAAAGCGGAACGCACGCGGGCCGATGCCGGCCAGAAAGGCGTCCAGCGAAACGGGCGCGGTGGCGGCCGGTGCGGCAGGTTGCGGATCGAAAGGGGTTCCCACCAGCACAGCGTAGCTTCCGCGGAGACGATGCAACGTCAACGGGCGAGTGCGGATTCGGTTGACACGCGCCCGAGCGCGCGCGGCGTGGGTATGATCGGCGGGCCGCACCGGCCAGTGGAGCGAAAGACGATGAGCGACGGATTCGTAGCGCTGTACATCTTCATGCTGGCGGCCATCGCCGGCCACGTGATCATTTCGCGGGTGCCGGTGATCCTGCATACCCCGTTGATGTCCGGCTCCAACTTCATCCACGGCATCGTGCTGATCGGCGCGATGGTGGTGCTCGGCCATGCCGATACAACCCTGGAGAAAGCGCTGGGATTTGTCGCAGTGATGCTAGGCGCGGGCAACGCGGCCGGCGGATACGTGGTGACCGAGCGGATGCTGGACATGTTCAAGGCCAGCAAGAAGCCGCCGAGTGGGGATGCGCCATGAACGTCTCCACCGCCGAATTGTTGTCGTGGCTGGTGAAATCCAGCTATCTGGTGGCTGCCACGTTGTTCCTGCTCGGGCTGCAGCGCATGGCCTCGCCGTTGACGGCGCGCAGCGGTATCCGCTGGGCCGGGCTGGGCATGGTGATCGCGACGGTGGCGACGTTCTTCCTGCCCGAATTGCACAACGTGCCGCTGATCCTGGCCGCGCTGGCGATCGGCACCGGGGTGGCGTGGTGGTCGGCCAAGAAGGTCGCCATCACCGACATGCCGCAGATGGTGGCGCTCTACAACGGCATGGGCGGCGGTTCGGCGGCGGCGATCGGGGCGGTGGAGTTGCTGCGCTTTGCCTTCTTCGCCAATCGCGATACCGCGCACTGGAGCGCGCAGGCCATCGCCGAACTGGCGGCACGGCGGCCGGACACCACCACGGTGGTACTGGCGGTGATCGGTTCGGCGATCGGCGCGGTGTCGCTGTCCGGGTCGATCGTGGCCTGGGCCAAGCTGGACGGCCGGCTCGACCGTCGGGTGACCTTTCCCGGCCAGCAGGCGCTCAATCTGCTGATCGCCTTGGCGCTGCTGGTGCTCGGCATCTGGGCCGCCACCAG
Organism: Xanthomonas sp. Leaf131; assembly: GCF_001423495.1. GTDB lineage: Bacteria > Pseudomonadota > Gammaproteobacteria > Xanthomonadales > Xanthomonadaceae > Xanthomonas. The sequence continues at coordinate 263,338 of NZ_LMOG01000006.1, forward strand.
TCTGCAGCCGCTGGCGATCATCGGCTTTTTCGTGGTGGCGCTGGCGCTGGGCGTGCTGATGACGCTGCCGATCGGCGGCGCCGACATGCCGGTGGTGATCTCGCTGTACAACGCGTTCACCGGCCTGGCGGTGGCTTTCGAGGGCTATGTACTGGGCAACGAGGCGCTGATCATCGCCGGCATGATGGTCGGCGCGGCCGGCATCCTGCTGACGCGCTTGATGGCCAAGGCGATGAATCGGCCGATCAGCGGGGTGCTGTTTTCCAACTTCGGCGGCGGCGGGCAGGCGCAGGAGATCAGCGGGGCGCAGAAGCCGATCGAGGCCGGCGATGTGGCGGCGATGATGGCCTTTGCCGAGCGGGTGGTGATCGTGCCCGGTTACGGCATGGCGGTGGCGCAGGCGCAGCACAAGATCTGGGAGCTGGCGCAGCGGCTGATCGCGCGCGGGGTCAAGGTGAAGTTCGCGATCCACCCGGTCGCCGGACGCATGCCGGGGCACATGAACGTGTTGCTGGCCGAGGCAGGCGTGCCGTACGACCTGATCGCCGATATGGACGATATCAATCCCGAGTTCGCCAGCACCGATGTGTCGCTGGTGATCGGAGCCAACGATGTGGTCAACCCGGTGGCCAAGACCGACCCGGCCAGCCCGATCTACGGCATGCCGATCCTGGACGTGGTCAATTCCAGAAATACGGTGGTGATCAAGCGCGGCAAGGGCACGGGTTTCGCCGGCATCGAAAACGCGCTGTTCTATGCCGACAACACCCGCATGCTGTACGGCGATGGCGCGGAAGCGGCGGGCGCGCTGGTCAGCGAGCTGAAGGCGCTGGACGGGGGCGGGCACTGAGGCGTCGCGCGACGGATGTAGTCAAAAGCTCAGATCGTCGATGGCGCGGTGCCCTCACCGCTTGCGGGACACGCCGTGAACCCATCCCTGGGGGCTCGGTGGCGGCATCCATGCCGCCACACGGTCCCGCAAGCGGCGAGGACGCCGCACCAGAGAGTTTGCTGGCTGTTTTATTGAAAACCATGCACACCGACCATCTCGACGGGCCCTTGCCYGCCCACCGTCGCGGGACCTTACGCGGCATGGATGCCGCGTAAGAGCTTACAAGGACGTACTTGCAGCGTGTCCCGCGACGGTGGGCGGGCAAGGGCCCGGCGTTTGAAGAACAGCGCTACTGAATCTGTACAACCAAGGCATCTGCGTGGACGCATTCCTGTGTTGGCTACTGCGACAAACGCGCCTGACTCAGCGCGCCGCCCACCACGCCAGGAGCAGTGCGGCGGCATAGCACAACAGGTCGAAGCCATTGTTGGCCAATTGCAGCAGGGTCCAGGCCAGGCCGGTGCCCATCTTCTGCGCCGAGGTCCACGGGTCCAGCCCCAGTGAGCCGCCGAGTTGCGCCGATGCGATGCCCCAGTTGGCGCCAACGATGATCAGCCCGGTCGCCACGACTGCGACGCCGATGCGCAACGGCCCGGCGCCCAGCGTGCCCAGGCGCAGCATCCAGACGATTTCCAGGGCCACCAGCACGGCCATCCAGCCGGCCTGGTTGCCGAGTGCAAGGGCGATGAGCATCCAGGCGATGAGGGCGGTGACGCATCCCAGCAGCAGGAGCGGGGGCCAGAGCCAGTGGGCGGTTCTGGCGGACGCGGAGGTGGGCGGCATTGGAGCTCCTGACAGTGCGCACATGATAGAGCGCGTGGCAGGTTTTGCGCTGCACTGCCGGTGCGAGGCACGGTGACTGCAGCTGACTGTGTTTCAGATGGAATGCAGCGTCGGCGCCGCGACCGGCAGCGGCATCGCCGTGGTCGGCTAGAATGGCCGACTTGCGCGCATCCGGCGCGGCCCCATATCCAGCCCATGTATTCCCGTAGCAGCGAACCCGTCCAGTTCGAACGCGATTGCGATGCCGTCATGGTGCCGCAGGGCGATTCGGTGACCCTGCCCGCAGGCAGTTACGGCTATATCACCCAGGCGCTGGGTGGCAGCTATACCGTCTTTGTCGAAGGCAACCTGTTCCGCATTGCCGGCAAGGATGGCGATGCGATCGGCAAGGAGGCCCCGCCGGGGCTGGAATTGCCCGCCAATGCCAGCGACGAAGAAGTGGAAGCACTGGTGTGGCAGCAGCTGCGCACCTGCTTCGACCCGGAAATTCCGTTCAATATCGTCGATCTGGGCCTGGTCTACGAGGCGGTGATCAGCCATCGCGAAGAAGACAATCAGCGCCGGGTGGACGTCAAGATGACCCTCACCGCGCCCGGTTGCGGCATGGGCGAGATCCTGGTCGACGATGTGCGCAGCAAGGTGGAAATGATTCCGACCATTGCCGAAGCCGATGTCGAGCTGGTCTTCGACCCGCCGTGGGGCCGGCATATGATGTCCGAAGCGGCCCGTCTCGAGACCGGCATGCTCTGATCGTCAGGCGCCATGTCGAGCATATGGCGCGTCCTTTCGTCCGCCATACAGGAAACTTCCGGTGTCCGTGTCCTTCGCTTCCACCCGTTCCCCGTCGCCGCGCAGTGCCGACGAGCTGTCCGTGATCCTGGCCGCGCCCGGCTTCGGGCTGCACTTCACCGACCACATGGTCGCCATTTCCTGGACCAACGAGCTGGGCTGGCACGACGCGCAAGTGCGCGCGTATGGCCCGCTGCAGCTGGATCCGGCGGCCTCGGTGCTGCATTACGGCCAGGAGATCTTCGAAGGCATCAAGGCCTACCGGCATGCCGACGGCTCGATCTGGACCTTCCGTCCGCAGTCCAATGGCGAACGCCTGCAGCGCTCGGCGCGCCGGCTGGCGCTGCCGGAGCTGCCGGTGGACCTGTTCGTCGAATCGCTGCGCCAGCTGGTGGCAGTGGATGCGAGCTGGGTGCCGGCGGCGCCTGAAACCAGCCTGTATTTCCGCCCCTTCATGATCGCCGACGAGGCGTTTCTGGGCGTGCGTGCGGCGCACAAGGCCTCGTACTACGTTATCGCAAGTCCGGCTGGCCCGTACTTCGCCAAGGGCGTGGCGCCGGTGTCGATCTGGTTGTCCACCGAGTACGCGCGTGCGGCCAAGGGTGGTACCGGCGCGGCCAAGTGCGGCGGCAACTACGCCGCCTCGTTGCTGCCACAGCAGAAAGCCTATGCGCAGGGCTGCTCGCAGGTGCTGTTCCTGGACCCGGTGGAAGGCAAGTACATCGAAGAGTTGGGCGGCATGAACGTGTTCCTGGTCTACAAGGACGGCACGCTGGTGACGCCGGAATTGTCCGGCAGCATTCTGGAAGGCATCACCCGCGACAGCATCCTGCAGCTGGCCCGCGACCGCGGCATGCAGGTGATCGAGCGCAAGGTCGCCATCGACGAATGGACCCAGGGCGTGGCGTCGGGCGAGATCACCGAAGTGTTTGCCTGCGGCACTGCGGCGGTGGTCACCCCGATCGGTGAGCTGAAGGGCGATGGCTTTGCGGTCGGCGACCTGTCTGCACCGGCCGGCGAGGTGACCATGTCGCTGCGCCAGGAGCTCACCGATATCCAGTACGGACGCGTTCCGGACCGGCATGGATGGCTGGTGCGTCTGTCCTGAGTCAAGGACCTCGCGTCAAAAAAGGCCTCTGCGCATCCGCGCAGGGGCCTTTTTTTTGGCCTGTGGAAATGAAGAGCATTCGATTTCGGTCAAAAACGTCTGGAAAGCAGGCTGAACAGAAACGGTCTCTGTCACAAATTTGATATTTAAGTTTCAAAAAATGCCAATTTCGTATTGTTCAGTCTGGTTGAGATGCGATAGGTTTGCTGAACGAATCGATAACAGGGGATCGGTTCCAGGACCTCGGCGCAGACCTATGGAGGGCGGCGCCGAACTACACCGCCATGGCGGTTCGCTTTGATCTAGAAGGGAATTCGATGTCGAACGAGTCTTTCCACCAGCGCTCTCGTGCGCTGACCATCCTGAGCGCAGCTGCGCTGACCTCCCTGTTGCTGGCAACCCCGGCCTTTGCCGGTGAGGTTTACCTGGATGGTCTTGCGACCGCCCAGACCCACCAGAAATTCATCGTGACCTACAAGGATGGCAGCACCGCGCTGGCCAGTCCCACCGCGTTGAGCACCTCGCTACGCGCCGCTGCGCGCTCGGTTCCGGCCAAGGCCGGCAAAGCGCTGGGCTTGAACTCGGTACGCCGTCTGGCATTGGGGCCGGAGCTGATCAAGGCCGATCGCGCGCTGGACCGTCATGAAGCCGAAACCCTGATGCGCCAGCTGGCCACCGACCCCAACGTGCAGAGCGTGGAAGTGGACCAGATGCTGCACGCCACGCTGACTCCCAACGATAGCCGCCTGTCCGAGCAGTGGGGCTTCGGCACCACCAATGCCGGCCTCAATATCCGCCCGGCCTGGGACAAGGCCACCGGCACCGGCGTCGTGGTGGCGGTGATCGACACCGGCATCACCAACCACGCCGACCTCAACGCCAACATCCTGCCGGGGTATGACTTCGTCAGCGACGCCACCGCTGCGCGCGATGGCAATGGCCGCGACAGCAACCCGGCCGACGAAGGCGACTGGTATGCCGCCAACGAGTGCGGCACCGGCATTCCGGCGTCCAATTCCAGCTGGCATGGCACGCACGTGGCCGGCACGGTGGCCGCAGTCACCAACAACAGCACCGGCGTGGCCGGCACTGCCTTCAACGCCAAGGTCGTGCCGGTGCGTGTGTTGGCCAAGTGTGGCGGCTCGCTGTCGGATATCTCCGACGCCATCATTTGGGCCTCGGGCGGCACGGTCAGCGGCATTCCGGCCAACACCAACCCGGCCGAAGTGATCAATATGTCGCTGGGCGGCGGTGGTGCCTGTTCGACCACCATGCAGAATGCGATCAATGGCGCGGTCTCGCGCGGCACCACCGTGGTGGTGGCAGCCGGCAACAGTTCGGCCAACGTGTCCGGCTCGCTGCCGGCCAACTGCGCCAACGTGATCGCGGTGGCCGCCACCACGTCGGCCGGCGCCAAGGCCAGCTTCTCCAACTTCGGTGCGGGCATCGATGTGTCCGGGCCGGGCCAGGCGATCCTGTCCACGCTCAATAGCGGTACCACCACGCCCGGCAACGCCAGTTACGCCTCCTACAACGGCACCTCGATGGCAGCGCCGCACGTGGCCGGCGTGGTCGCGCTGGTGCAGTCGGTCGCGCCCACCGCGTTGACGCCTGCAGCGGTGGAGACATTGCTGAAGAACACCGCGCGTGCCTTGCCGGGCGCTTGCTCGGGCGGTTGCGGCGCCGGCATCGTCAATGCCGATGCCGCAGTGACGGCAGCCATCAGCGGCAGCAATGGCGGCGGCGGTGGAGGCACCGGCAACACCTTGACCAACGGCACCCCGGTGACCGGTCTGGGTGCCGCCAGCGGTGCAGAGCTGAACTACACCATCGCGGTTCCGGCCGGCAGCGGCACGCTGACCGTGGCGATCAGCGGCGGCAGTGGTGATGCAGACCTGTACGTGCGTGCCGGCAGTGCACCGACCGACACCACCTACACCTGCCGCCCGTACCGCAGCGGCAATGCCGAAACCTGCAGCATCACCGCGCCCTCGGGCACCTACTACGTGCGCGTCAAGGCCTACAGCACGTTCTCCGGTGTGACCTTGAGCGCCAGTTACTGAGGCACGCATCGGCGCTGCCTGGTGCATGCCAGGCAGCGCCGATGCGCCGCAGTAGATCGGCTTCACCTCATCAGCGATGCATCGCTCACGTCTGCCGCATCGGCAGGCGATAGCGATGTGTTGCCGCTCGACCGGAATGGACATCGGTCAGTCGTCTCAGCGGGCGTCAGCGCCCGTGCAATTCCCGACCCGATCCGCAGTGCGCGGTGGGGGTCTGGCCATCTCGCCGCAGCTGCGGCACCTCTAAAAATAAGGAACGATCGATGTCCAATGTGTCGCAACGTCGTGCGCCTACGCGCGCGCTGGTGGTCCTGGGTGTTTCCGCGCTGACCTCGCTGCTGGCCGTGCCGGCGTTCGCCGGGCAGGTCAATCTGTCCGGGTTGGATTCGCAGCCCACGCTGGATCGCTTCATCGTCAAGTACAAGGACGGTTCCAGCGCGGCAGTGAGCCCGACCTCGATGCGCGCATCGCTCAATTCCGTCGCCAGTGCGGTACCGGCACGCGCCGGCCGCGCGCTGGGCCTGAACCATGTGCGCCGCACTGCGCTGGGTTCGGAAGTGCTCAAGACCACCCGCGGCCTGGACCGTGCCGAAGCCGAGACGCTGATGCGCCGGATCGCTGCCGACCCGGGTGTGGAGTATGTGGAAGTCGACCAGATCATGTACCCGACGCTGACCCCGAACGACACCCGCCTGTCTGAGCAGTGGGGCTTCGGCACCACCGCATCGAGCATCAACGTGCGTCCGGCCTGGGACACCGCCACCGGCACCGGCGTGGTGGTGGCGGTGATCGACACCGGCATCACCAGCCACCCGGATCTCAATGCCAACGTGCTGCCGGGTTACGACTTCATCAGCGATGCGGCGCGTGCGCGCGACAACAACGGCCGCGACAACAATGCCGCCGACCAGGGCGACTGGCGCGCCGCCAACCAGTGCGGCACCGGCGTTGCGGCGGCCAATTCCAGCTGGCACGGCACCCACGTGGCCGGCACGATTGCCGCCGTCACCAACAACAGCACCGGCGTGGCCGGTACCGCGTTCAACGCGCGCATCGTGCCGATCCGTGCGCTGGGCCTGTGCGGCGGCACCACCTCCGATATCGCCGATGCGATCGTCTGGGCCTCCGGCGGTAGCGTGTCCGGCGTGCCGGCCAACGCCAACCCGGCCGAAGTGATCAACATGTCGCTGGGCGGCAGCGGCACCTGTTCGAGTACCTACCAGAACGCCATCAACGGAGCGGTGTCGCGCGGCACCACCGTGGTGGTGGCAGCCGGCAACAGCAATGCCAACGTGGCCAACTTCACCCCGGCCAGCTGCGCCAACGTGATCTCGGTGGCCTCGATCACCTCGGCCGGCGCACGCTCCAGCTTCTCCAACTTCGGCACCACCATCGATATCTCCGGCCCGGGCTCGGCGATCCTGTCCACGCTCAACACCGGTACCACCACGCCGGGCAGCGCCAGCTATGCGTCCTACAACGGCACGTCGATGGCGGCTCCGCACGTGGCCGGCGTGGTGGCGCTGGTGCAGTCGGCCGCCTCCAGCCCGCTGAGCCCGGCGCAGGTGGAAACCTTGCTGAAGAACACCGCGCGTCCGCTGCCGGGCGCCTGCTCGGGCGGCTGCGGCGCCGGCATCGTCAACGCCGCTGGTGCGGTCAGCCAGGTGCAGTAAGCCGCGCGCGGCAGTTGGCGGTTAGGCCGCTGGCGCCGTGCAGACCGGCCTGACGCGGTTCGCTGCGTCGGTGCAGGAGCACACGCACTGCCCCGCTTCGGCGGGGCAGTGTCGTTTCAAGGGTCTGCAGCGATGGTCTGCAGCGCCCGCAACGGTCTGCGCGAACCGTCGGTCCGGCAGCCTTAACGAACACCGTGGCTTGCCGCACCTGGAGGCCGATTCCGGCTCAGGTCGGCGCGTGTCTGGTCGATAGCGTGAGCAGGTGGGCAGCAACGCCAGTCGGCGAGCCTCACCACGAGACGAAGGCGGCATGCGTGCGCCCTCATCTGCACCACGACATCCTTGGGGAGGGATCGATCGATGCGTCATTTACCAGTTGAAGGCTTGCGCCATATCGCGCTGGCCGGTGCGTTGCTCTGCGGCAGTGCGCCCGCGTTTGCCGGCGATGTCAGCCTGCAGGGGATGGGGTCGGCCGCTGCCCACCAGCGCTTCATCGTCAGCTACAAGGACAGCAGCGCCGGCAATCGCGGCGCACGTCTGAGCGGCTCGTTGCGCGAGATCGCCAGCGCGGTACCGGCGCGGCGTGGGCGGGCCCTTGGGTTGTCGGCATCGCGCTGGCTCGGGGTCGGGCCGCAGTTGCTGGTGACCGACCGCGCGCTGGATCGGGTCGATTCGGAGACCCTGATGCGTCGGTTGGCGGATGATCCATCGGTCAAACGGGTTGAAGTGGACATGCTGATGCGTCCGTTGCTGGTGCCCAACGACACCCGCCTGTCCGAGCAATGGGCGCTGGGCACCACGACCGCCGGCATCAACGTGCGGCCGGCCTGGGACAAGGCCACCGGCAAGGGCGCGGTGGTGGCGGTGATCGATACCGGCGTCACCGCGCATCCGGAGCTGTCGGCCAATGTGCTGGCCGGCTACGACTTCATCAGCGATGCGGTCATCGCCCGCGACGGCAATGCGCGCGACAGTAACGCCGCCGATGTGGGCGACTGGGCTGCTGCCAACGACTGCGGCAGCGGTGCGAGCGCGTCCAACTCCAGCTGGCATGGCACGCATGTGGCCGGCATCGTCGCGGCCGCAGCAAACAATGGCACCGGCACTGCAGGTGTGGCATTCAACGCCAAGGTAGTGCCGGTGCGGGTGCTGGGCCGCTGCGGCGGCTATCTGTCCGATATCGCCGATGCGATCGTCTGGGCCTCCGGCGGGACGGTGTCCGGCGTGCCGGCCAATCCCACCCCGGCCAAGGTGATCAACCTGTCGCTGGGCGGCATTGGGGCCTGTTCGACCACCTTGAGCAATGCGATCGCCAGTGCCGTGTCACGCGGCACCAGCGTGGTGGTGGCAGCTGGCAACAGCAATATCGACGTCTCCAGGAGCGTGCCGGCCAATTGCCCGAACGTGATCGCGGTGGCGGCAACGACATCGGCCGGGGCCAAGGCCAGTTTTTCCAACTTCGGCCAGGGCGTGGACATCGCCGCTCCCGGGCAGGCCATTCTGGCCACGCTCAACAGCGGCACCACGGCGGCAGGCAATGCGAGTTACGCGGTTTACAGCGGCACCTCGATGGCGGCGCCGCACGTGGCCGGCGTGGTGGCGTTGATGCAGTCGGCGGCGCTTAATCCGCTCAGTGCGGCCAGCGTCGAAGCCATGCTCAAGAGCAGCGCACGCGCATTGCCGGTGGCATGCACGCAAGGCTGCGGGGCAGGGCTGGTCAATGCCGATGGTGCAGTGGCTGCAGTGATCGCCTCGACCACGCTGGCCAGCAATGCAGCGCGCAGCGGCTTGGCTTCGGCGGCCGGTGGCTCGTTGTATTACCAGGTCAATGTGCCTGCCGGCACGCGCAGTCTGCGGGTAGCGCTCAGCGGCGGCAGCGGCAATGCCGATCTGTCGCTGCGCGCCGGTGCATTGCCCAGCGATACCACCTACAGCTGCCGTACCGCAGTGGTGGGCAATGCCGATAGCTGCACGCTGACCGCGCCTGCGGCAGGCGTGTATTACGTGCGGCTCAAGGCCACGCTGGCGTTTTCTGCAGTCAATCTGGTGGCGACGTACTGATCGCACGCACGGGGCCCTGCGCTATTGGTGCAGGGCTCCGGTCTGTCTGCGTGCTCGATCTTGTGTCGCGCCGTTGAGACTGGCAACCGAGCACGTCGTCGCCGAACGGGCATGATCGATGCCCGTCTTCAGGATGCACGTTAGTTGCGAAATGCGGGCTAGCGCCAGCTGAAAAACACGCGGTGCAGTGCAGTGGCTGTGTCTAATCGCAAAGACTGCAAGCCCGCGCCTGCAATGCGGCAACGATGCGATCGCCCGGCAATTCCAGCAGCAAACCGCGTTGCCCGGCGTTGATCCATAGCGATGGTGCATCCAGTGCGGTGGCTTCGATCAGCACCGGCGCCTGACGTTGTTGCCCGAGCGGGCTGATCCCGCCGACCTTGTAACCAGTGCGACGCTGCGCATCGGCCACCTCCATCATGCGCGCCGATTTGCCACTGCAGGCGCTGGCCAATTTCTTCAACGACACCCGGCGGTCGCACGGGATCACCACGCAGACCGCTTGGTCGTCGACCCAGGCCATCAGCGTTTTCAGTACCGTGTGCGGCGTCAGCCCCAACGCACTGGCCGCCTGCAATCCTTTCGCGTCGGCCTCGGCCTGGTACGCGTAGGGATGCAACACGTAGGCCACACCTGCCGCGTCCAACGCTGCGGTCGCGCGGGTCGCCTTGCTCATCGCGTCAGAGCGACTCGAAGCGGTTGGCAGCGACGTTCTTGCGCACTTTTTCCGGGTTCCAGATGCGCCCGTTCATGGCGATATACACGCCGGCCGGCAGCGACTGCACCGCGCCGACTGCGCAGCCGATATTGAATTCGGCATCCGAGCCGCGGAAGCGCGCCGGATTGAGCGCGCCGGTCATCACGATGGTCTTGTCGGCGATCGATTGCAGCACCTTGCCGGTTTCCACCATCGAATCGGTGCCGTGGGTGATCAGCACATGGCGCGTCGGCTGGGCGGCGATGGTGGCGCGCACCAGCTCGCGGTCGGCATCGTTGATGTGCAGCGAATCCTTGCGGATGATCGGGATCACCGAAAAGCGGAAGGTCACGCCCAGTTCCTTGAGGATCTGGCCGATCTGCGGGTCGCCGATCTGGTAGTCCGATTTGTCGTCGAAGTAGATCTTGTCGATCGTGCCACCGGTGGTGACGATCAGGAGGTCTTCCATTGCTGGGGATCCTTGGAGCGAGTGAGGCAATGTGAGATGCGGACGAGGCGGCCGTGCTGCGTGAAGCAAGCGCGCGAAGCAGCATTCGGCGCGGCGCAAACCGCGCGAGGGCCGTCATGATACGACCCCGGCGCGCGCCCTGCAGAACGGTCCCCTAGCGCGCCGCGCGCCGCTTGCCGAACCGCGCCGCCACGCCGGGGCCGCTGACCAGCGCCACCACCAGCAGGGCCAGCAGCAACTCCAGCCACGCCAGTCCACGCGCCTGCGGTTGGCTCCAGGCGGCCATCACGCCGTGACTGAACCAGCCCAGCGCAAATACGCCGGCCCAGAATCGCGCGCGCGCGCTGCGCAAGGCCAGCGTGGCCATCAATGCCGGCGGCAACGCGAACACCAACAGCGCTGCGGTGCGGTGGCGGTCGTCGTGAAACCAGACTACGAACAACACCGCCAGCGCCAGCAGCGCGGCGGTCAGCAACCAATGCAGGGCGCGCAGGCTCATGGGCTGGCCAGCCGCCGCGCGATATCGGCGACCCGGCGGCCGAGTGCACGCGCCAGTGAGGCTTCGTCGTCGCTGGGCTGCGGGTCGCCGCCGGCGCCGGAGACATGGCTGGCGCCATAGGGCGTGCCGCCGCTGGTGGTATGGCTGAGTGCGGCCTCGGTGAACGGGATGCCGACGATCAGGCAGCCGTGATGCAACAGCGGCAACTGCATCGACAACAGCGTCGATTCCTGGCCACCGTGCATCGAGGCGGTGGAGGTGAACACGCCGGCCGGTTTGCCGGCCAGGGTCCCGCTGGCCCATTCGGCGCCCAGGCCGTCGAGAAAATGCTTCATCGGCGCAGCCATGTTGCCGAAGCGGGTCGGGCTGCCCAGCAGCAGACCGCTGCATTCGGCCAGATCTGCCTTATCCACATACGGCGCGCCCTCATCCGGCACCGGCGGGGCGCTGGTCTGGGTCACCGCCGCCACCGGCGGCACCGTGCGCAGCCGCGCGCTCATGCCGGGCACTTCGCCGATGCCGCGCGCGATCTGCCGCGCCAGCCGCGCCACCGAACCGCCACGGCTGTAATACAGCACCAGAATCTCCGCCATCGCGCATCTACCGCTTGTGTGAGTTGCCGCAGTATCGGCGATGGCGTGGTCGGGCTGCACGCCGCAGGTGCGACAAGGCCGCGATGACGGCGCATCGGGTACCCTTGCGCGATGTCGCGTGTGAACAAACTCCACCAATGGAAAGAACGTCTGCGCGACCGCGCGCGGACGGTGAGCTTCGGGCGTTTTCTGTGGCGCCGCTTTCTCGATGACCGCCTGTTCCAGGCCGCCGCGTCGCTTGCCTACACCACGGTGTTTGCGCTGGTGCCGCTGGCGATCGTGGTCTTCGGGGTGTTGTCGGCGTTTCCGGCCTTCAACGAATGGAAGGACGCGCTCACCGATTTCATCTTCAACAATTTCGTGCCCGGCGCAGCGCGCTCGGTGCAGAACTACCTCAATCGCTCGCTGGAAGATCTGGGCAAGTTCACCGTGGCCGGTATGGTCGCGTTGGTGGCCTCGTTGCTGATCACCCTGCACAGCATCGAGCAGACCTTCAACAGCATCTGGCGCGTGGCTGCCGCACGGCCCAAGGTGACGCGCTTTCTGATCTATTGGACCGTGCTGACCCTGGGCACGATGCTGGCGGCCGCATCGATGGCAATGGCCGCGTATGTGTTCGCGCTGCCGCTGTTCCGCACCACCGAAGGTCAATGGCTGGCCGAGTTCGCCTGGCGGCTGGCGCCGATGGCGGTGGAGTTTGTCTGCATCGTGCTGATCTACCGCGTGGTGCCGCAGCATGTGGTGCGCTTGCGGCATGCGCTGCCGGGCGCGCTGCTGGCGGTGATCCTGATGGAAATCGTCAAGTGGGGCTTCGGCTTTTATCTCGGCAATTTCCAGACCTATCAGCGCATCTACGGCGCGCTGTCGGCGCTGCCGATCCTGCTGTTGTGGATCTATCTGAGCTGGGTGTCGGTATTGCTGGGCGCGTCGTTGGCCTCGTCGATGGCGGCGTTCCGCTATCAACCCGAAGCGATGCGCCTGCCGCCGGGCTTCGAAATCTACGGCCTGCTGCGCCTGTTGGGCCGTTTTCGACAAGCGCGTATCCACGGCAACGGGCTCGACGAAGACCGCATCCTGGCGCTGGAGCCGATGCTCACCGATACGCTGATGCAGGAGCTGCTGTGCGAACTCAAGCGCATCCGCCTGCTGCGTCGCGACGAACGCGGGCATTGGCTGCTGGCGCGCGATCTGGATGTGGTGCCGCTGGCCGAACTCTACGAAAGCTGCCAACTGCGCGTACCGATCGAAGACCGCCCGTTGCCGTGCCGCGACGATGCCTATGGCCAGGCTGCTGCAGCGGCGCTGGAACAACTGCGTCAACCGCTGCGCAGCGTGCTGGCGCAACCGGTCGGCGACCTTTACACCCACCTTCCCGGAGATCTTCCATGACCCTGCGCCTTGTGCGCGGCGCCTGTGCGCTGCTGTTGCCGCTGTTGTTGCTGACCGCCTGCAAGCCCACCGGCGAGAGCGCGCCCGCTGCCGACACCAGCACTGCGCCGGCAACGCCCCCCCAGGCGCCGGACAAGCCAGCCGCCGCCGATCCGGCAGCTGCGCCCGATACCTCGGTGGTGCAGCAGACCGCCGAGATGCCCAAGCTGGCGCTGCCGACCGTGACCGGCGAGGCCTACGATCTGGCCGCGCATCGCGGCAAGTGGGTGGTGGTCAACTTCTGGGCCACCTGGTGCGCACCCTGCCTGAAGGAAATGCCCGAGCTGTCGGCGCTGCACACCATGCGCGACACCATCGAAGTGGTGGGCTTGGCCTATGAAGACATCAGCAGCGCCGACATGCAGGCGTTTCTGAAAGACCACCCGGTGTCGTATCCGGTGGCCATTCTCGACCCCTACCAACCGCCACAGGACTTCGCCACGCCGCGCGGGTTGCCGATGACCTATCTGATCGGCCCGGACGGCAAGGTCGCCAAGCAGTTCCTCGGCCCGGTCACCGCACGCGATATCGAAACCGCCGTGGGCATCACCGGCAAGGCCGGCTGATGCAGGCCGCGCGCTTCGTCGTCACCGGCGCGGTGCAGGGCGTGTGGTTTCGCGCCTCCACCCGTGAGCGCGCGATTGCATTGGGCCTACGTGGACACGCGCGCAATCAGGCGGACGGCAGCGTGGAAGTGGTTGCCGCCGGCACCGCTGCCGCAGTGGACGCGCTGGAAACCTGGCTTTGGCAGGGCCCGCCAGCGGCCAAGGTCGCAGCGGTGACGCGCGCGCCCTGCGCGCCACCGCCGACTGAAGAATGTGTAACTGGCTGAGCAATCGCCGTTGGAGCAGGCCAAAAGACTTGCGTTGCCTCGCCGATAACCTTGTCAGCGCGATCAGGCGTGCAGGGGGAATGTATGGCCGCTCCATCTCAAGACCGCAATGACAGGCACGAACTGCCTGCACACCGCCGCAATCGTCAACTGACGCAGTTCGCACCATGGCTGTATCTCGGCGTGTTGCTGGGCAGCGGCTGGTTGTTGTTCCAGCAGCCGCAGACCCGCGTGCTGCAACCCGGGCAGGCCGCCACCAGCTGGCTGCTGGCCTGGACCTTCGGCGGTATCGTGATCGGCGCGGTGCTGTGGAGCCTGCGGCTGGCGCGGCAGGGCCTGGGTGAGGCGGCTTCGGCCAGCTATCCGATGTCCGCACGCCTGCCCGATTCGTGGACAGACGCCTACGCCGCCTTGTTGCGTCCGGCCACTGCCGCGCCGCTCTCCGCGCCCAAGCCCGACCCGGCCGACACCCAACGTGGCGCGGCCTGGCACCGCTTCGGCGGCGGCATGCTCAGCGTGGAAAATTTCGATCCCAACGACGCCACCCGTGCGCCGTGGGACAGCCTGGACGCGCAGACCTGCATCGCCCGTTTGGACGATGTGCGACCGGCCTGGCAGAACGCTACCGCCAACCGCGCGCTGCAGCAGGAGCGTCGCTACTGGCTGGATGTAGTGCTGTCGCTGCTCGATCACGGCGTCAGCCGCCCGCTGCAGGACGGCTATCTCCCCGACACCGCCACGCTGCGTACCGAGCGCTTCCTGCTCGGTGCCGACGCCGGCCCGATCGTGCTGGCCGATGTGCCGGCACTGTTCGCACGCCGACTGGCACTGGCCATCGACACCATGCCGAACCCGCAGCGCGAGGCCGCCGGCGTGCAATGGCGCCTGTTGCAGCAACTGCATGGCCTGGTTGCCGAAAGCCGCATGCTGGACGAGCGTTCGCAGGTCATCCAGGTGCTGGCGTGGAATCCGGACGTGGACCTGGATCAGGTCGAAGTGGCTTATATCCTGGCCGCCGAGTACCGCCAGGGCATGCGCGACTGGTTACGCCGCGCCGCGCTGGTGCGATTGCCCGACAGCGCGCTGCGCCTGGACGAAGTGCTGCTGTCGTCCTGCAGCCCGCTCGGCGCGCAGGCCGACGACGTCGACTACATCGAGGCGATGCGTCCGCTGCACCGCGGTTTCATGCAGCTGTTCAGTCAGCGCCTGAGCCAGTTGGTGCTACAGGCCGAACAGGCGGAACGTCAGGCCGGCCTGTATCCGTTGCCGCGGACCACCGCCGCCAGCGATGAGATCTCTCAGGACTGGCCGGCGTAATCGTCGATCGGTTCCAGCACGCCGTAATGTTCCTTGTGTGGCTTGCCGTCCAACGGCGGCAGCTGCACTTTTTCTTCGGGCACGGCGGTGTCCGGGAGCCGATCCAGCAGGTCGCGGATCAGGCTCAAGCGGCCCAGCTTCTGGTCGTTGAAATCCACCAGCGTCCACGGCGCGTCCGGCGTATGCGTCACTTCGAGCATGCGCTCGCGTGCAGCGGTGTAGTCGTCGTACTTGCTGCGTGACTGCAGATCCACCGGCGACAACTTCCAGCCCTTGAGCGGATCTTCGTGGCGTTCGGCGAAACGCTGCTCTTGCTCGGCCTGATCCACGCACAGCCAGTACTTGAACAGCAAAATGCCGTCGTCGACCAGCAGCTGTTCGAAGCGCGGCGCCTGCTCAAGAAACGCCTCATATTGCGCATCGGTGCAGTAGCCCATCACCCGTTCCACGCCGGCGCGGTTGTACCAGCTGCGATCCATCAGCACCAACTCGCCAGCGGCCGGCAGATGCGTCACATAGCGCTGGAAATACCACTGGGTGCTTTCGCGATCGCTGGGTGTCGGCAGCGCCACCACCCGGCATTGGCGTGGATTGAGATGGCTGGCGATGGTCTGGATCACACCGCCCTTGCCGGCCGTGTCGCGGCCTTCCACCAGCACCAGTGCGCGCTGGTTGGTATGGCGTAGCCAACGCGCCATGTTGACCAGTTCCAGTTGCAGCGGTGCCAGCAATTTCTTGTAGGCCTTGCGTTTCAGGTGCGACATGCGCATTCCAACAGCGATGGAGCGCGCAGGCTATTCGCCCAGACGTGGACGCAGTGTCGCCAGATTGCAGGGCTTGGTGCGTGCATCCAGTTGCGCACGCACGATCTTTTCCCAGGCCGTGCGGCAGGCCGAGGTGGAGCCGGGCAGGCAGAACACGAAGCTATGATTGGCCAGCCCGGCGAACGCGCGCGATTGCAGCGACGAGGTGCCGATTTCCTCCACGCTGATGGCGCGAAACAACTCGCCGAATCCGGGCATGGTCTTGTCCAGCAACGGCGTGATCGCCTCCGGTGTGCTGTCACGGCCGGTGAAGCCGGTGCCGCCGGTGATCAGGATACCGTCGACCTGCGCATCGGCGATCCAGTTCGAGACGATCGCGCGCATGCGATAACGATCGTCCGGGCACAAGGCGCGCTCGTGCAGCACATGACCGTCGTGAGTGAGTGCCTCGACCAGATAATCGCCGGAGCGGTCTTCTGCCAGGGTACGGCTGTCGGACACGGTGAGCACGCACAGGTGCAAGGGAATGAAATCAAGATTGGAAGGCATGCCGCCAGCCTAGCGAGCCTGGACGGCCGGGTACAGCGCCACGGCGTGAAGCCGCACAAAGTCAGTCGCAGTCGAGGATCCGCTGATACTGGCAATTAGCAACTGACAGTTCGTGGCAAATCGATAAGCCGCTCTCCCTGGGGGCGAGAAGGCACAGCTTGCGCGCCACTGGTGTGCGTACCGCCGAGCGCCCGCGCCGCAAGGTTGGACGCCCCTCTCCCGCCGGGAGAGGGGTTGGGGGTGAGGGTACGTCCAGGCGCGCCGTGTCAGTTGCCGGCTTCGGTAAGGGCAGCAGCGTGGCCGGGGATCGGCTCCTCGGCTCGGTCAGACATCCTGTCTGACTCKCCGCCGCGGCACATCCGTGTGCCGCTCTCCGCCAATCCCCGGCCACGCTGCCGCCTCGGCACGTCATCGCTGTGACTTCGAGGAGTCTTGAACGCGATAGTGAGGAAGTTGGCTSAAGCCCCTCTCCCGTTGGGGCGAGGAGGCACAGCTCGCGCGTCATGGGCGCGCGTGCCTTGGAGCGCCCGTGCCGCAAGCGCGGGCCGAGGCGTGTAGCGGGGGGGTGGGGTGAGGGTACGGCGGAAGACAGCTATCTATTTTGAAAGCAAAAAGCCCGCGCTAAATCCCCAACCAGCCACGACGCCGCGCGAGTGCCTGCAACAACTCACCAAAATCATCCGCGAACCCGTCCATATCAAACACCCCGGACGCCCGCCGCAGCACATCCACCCGCTCACGCAACGCACTCAATGCCGCAGGCTCACCCGACAACGCCACCGCCTTGGCCACAAACGCAGCGTCATCCGCCACATTCATCTCATCCAACCCCAGATGATGATTCAAGCTGCCGGCCACGCGCGCTGCAAATGTCTCCCCAGGTGTCGTCAACACCGGGCAATCCGCCCACAACGCATCCGATGCTGTGGTGTGCGCGTTGTAAGGATGCGTATCCAGAAAGAGATCCGCGTGCTTATAGCGCGCCAGATACTGCGCATGCGGCAACTTCGGCATGAAGACCAGGCGCTGCGCATCCACGCCGTGTGCCTGCGCCGCCGCACGCAGACGCGCGTCGGCCTCGCCCGGCCCGGACAACAGCCACAGCACGCTGCCCGGCACCGCACGCAACACCGCCAGCATGCGTGCCATGCTGCGTGGATTGAGCTTGTAGCTATTGTTGAAGCAGCACAGCACCACGCCATGCTCGGGCAAGCCGCATTGGGCGCGCGATGGCGGTTCGGCAACCACGCGCGAGGTGTCTGACGGCTGAAACGCACGGCTCAAACGCAGCACCTGTTCGCTGTAGTAAGCCTCCAGCGCCGGCGGTAGCGCAAACGCATCGCCCAGCACGTAATCCATCCACGGCGCACCCGAGGTGCCCGGATAGGCCAGCCAGTTGAGCTGTACCGGCGCCGGCCGTAACGCGAACACTTCCGGTCGCCCGCCGCCGCCCCAGCCGCGCAGATCGAACAACAGATCGATGCCTTGATCGCGAATGTGGTGCGCGGTGGTCAGGTGCCCGAGCGTGGTGACATCGTGCAGTGTCGTGGCTTGCACCAGGCGCGCGCGGATCTCGCTGCGATCGTCATGGCTGGTCGCGAACAAATGCACTTGCAAGCTCGGCTGACGCCGCTGCAGCGCTTCGAACAATGCCACCGTCAGCAAGCCGGTGGGGTGCGCGCCAAACCCATTGGAAACGAAGCCGATCCGCAATGCGCCCTGGCGGCGCACGGCCGTCGGCGGCAGCGGCCGCAAAACGGAAGCGATCGCCTGCGCGCGCGTTCGTGCACACGCCAGCTGTTCGGCAGCGCTGGCGTCTTCGCTCAAGAAGGCGAACGGCTCCACCGCCGCAGCGCCTTGCGCCACCGCGGCACGCACCTGCACCGCAAGCGCATCCAGCTCGCGCCAATCGCACAGGCGGCGGCGCCAGTTGAGCAGTTGCGCAGTGATGTAGGGCTCGTCGGGCAGCAAGTGATGTGCGCGCGTATACGCGGCCGCTGCCGCTTCGGCCTGGCCCGCGTCTTCCAGTGCATGCCCAAGCCACAACGCAATGCCCGGGTGCTGCGGCACCAGGTCCGATGCCTGCTGCAATAACGACGCTGCTTCGGCATGCCGTTGCTGCGCCCAACGCACCCGGCCAAGCCGCGCCACCGCTTCCGGATGGCCTGGATGCAGCACAAGCGCGCGTTGCACCGCGGCTTCGCCCGCAGCGATCGCGCCCATGCCGAGTTCGGCATCGGCCAGCATCAGCCATGTCACGAAATCGCCGGGCTGGCGTCGCACCGCCTCGCGCAGCTGCAACAGCTCGCGCGGGACCTGCGCACTCACGGGCTGTCGCTCAACCGTGCCAGTTCGTCGGCCTGATGTTCGTGCAGCAATCGCGCGATCAAGGCATCCAGATCGCCTTCGATGATGTTGGGCAGGTCGTACAGCGTGAGGCCTTCCACACGGTGGTCGGTGATGCGGCCCTGCGGGAAACTATAGGTGCGGATGCGCTGACTGCGGTCGCCACTGCCCACCTGCAATTTGCGCGTCTGCGCTTCGGCAGCGGCGGCCTTGCTGCGCTCTGCTTCCACCAATTGCGCCTTCAGCCGCTTCATCGCCTTGTCGCGGTTGGCGTGCTGGCTGCGCTCGGTCTGGCATTCCACCACCACACCGCTGGGCACATGGGTGATGCGGATCGCCGATTCGGTCTTGTTGACGTGCTGGCCGCCGGCGCCGGAGGAGCGAAACGTATCCACTTTCAGGTCCGCCGGATTGATCACGATCTCTTCCACATCATCGGCTTCGGGGATGATCGCCACCGTGGCCGCCGAGGTGTGGATGCGGCCCTGCGATTCGGTCGCCGGCACGCGCTGCACGCGGTGGGTGCCGGATTCGAACTTCAGCCGCGAATACGCACCGCGCCCGACCACCCGTGCCACCACTTCCTTGTAGCCACCATGTTCGCCGGGGCTGTCGGATTCCACCTCGACCTTCCAGCCCTGGCGCTCGGCATAGCGTGCGTACATGCGGAACAGGTCGCCGGCAAAGATCGCCGCCTCGTCGCCGCCGGTGCCGGCGCGCACTTCCAGAAACAGGTTGCCTTCGTCGCGCGGGTCGCGCGGCACCAGCAGCAGGGCCAGCTGCGCGTCCAGTTCGTCCAGGCGCGCCTGTGCGGCAGCGATTTCCTCTTCGGCCAGCTCGCGCATTTCCGGGTCGTTGCGCATGGCTTCGGCCGCGCTCAGGTCGGCCTTGGCGCGCGCTTCGTCTTCCAGGGCTACGGCCAACGGCTCCAGCTGCGACAGTTCGCGCGACAAGCTGCGGAACTTGTCGTTGTTGTTCACCACGTCCGGGTCGGACAACAGGTGCTGCAGTTCTTCGCGGCGCTCGGCCAGCGCTTCGAGCTTACGGCGCAGGGTCGGCGTCATCAGTCCTCACGATCGGGGTAGTCACAGGGGGATGTTGGTAACCGGGTTTTTCCGGAAACAGCCGCTCGGCGGCGCTGGTCAGTTCCAGGTCGTTGTTGAGCGCCGCATCGCGCAACGCCGCAGTTGGCGGATGCAGCAGGCGGTTGGTCAGCGCATGCGCCAGCTGTTCCAGGACTTCATCGGCCGGCTTGCCGTTGTGCAATTGCTGACGCGCCTTGGCCAGCAATTCGTCGCGGGTGCTGTCGCCGAACGCGCGCAACCGCTTCAGCGGCGCCTGGCGCGCGGTGGCCTGCACCGTTTCGACATAGCGCGCCACCTGTAGGTCGATGATCGCTTCGGCCTGGTCGGCGGCTTCGCGGCGGCCGCGGCGGTTGTCTTCGACCGCGCGTTCCAGATCGTCCACCGTGTACAGGTAGGCGTCGCCCAGCTCGGCCACTGAGGCTTCGATATCGCGCGGCACCGCCAGGTCGAACAACAGCATCGGCTTGCGTTTGCGTGCGCGCAGCGCCTGTTCCACCTGCAGCCGCGTCACGATCGGCTCGCGCGCGGCGGTAGCCGAGAACACCACGTCGGCCTCGGCCAGATGGCGGTCCAGATCGGTCAGCGGCAGCGCATAGCCGCCGTGCTGGCTGGCCAGCGTCTGCGCGTGCGCCAACGTGCGATTGGCGATCAGCAGCCGGCGCACACGGCCTTCGCTCAGATGTTTGGCGGCCAGCTCGATGGTTTCGCCGGCACCGATCAGCAGTACCGTGGATTCGTTGAGGCGGGCAAACGATTCCTGCGCCAGCCGCACCGCGGTGGAGGCCACCGAGACCGGATTGGCGCCAACGCGGGTGTCGGTACGCGCACGCTTGGCCACCGAAAAGGTTTGCTGGAACAACCGGTCCAGCCCGCTGCCCAGCGCGCCGTGCGCACGTGCCACTGCCCAGGCATCCTTCACCTGGCCCAGAATCTGCGGCTCGCCCAGCACCATCGAATCCAGCCCGGTGGCGACGCGGAACAGATGGCGCACCGCCTCGGCTTCCTGGTGCTGATACAGATAACCGCTCAAACCGGGCGCATGCGTCTCCAGCCAGGTCACCAGGCTGTGCGGGTCGTCGGCCATCGCGTACAGCTCGGTGCGATTGCAGGTGGACAGCAACGCGGCCTCGCGCACCTGCGGTAACTCACGCAAGGATTCGAGCGCGCGCGGCAGCGCATCACCTGCGAACGCCGCGCGTTCGCGCAGGTCCACAGGTGCGGTCTGGTGATTCAGTCCGAGCACCCACAACGTCATTGTTCAGTTGCTTGCGATAAGCTGGCGGCCATTCAGGGCCCCATTTTACGGCCCGGTTGCCCCCGATGCCTGTACCGATTCGCATCCTGAGTGTTCTTTTGCTGGCAGCAGTCTCCGCCAGTGCCACTGCAGCACCCAAGAAAGTCCCGCTCGCACCGCCCTCCAGCAGCGCCAGCACCACCTCGCTGGAGCCCGTGCTCGCCGGTGAATTCGCCTTGCAGGCCGGGCAGTTGGACGATTCCGCCCGCGCCTATCTGGACGCTGCCAAGGCCGAAGCTGGCGACGCCGGGCTGGCCGAACGCGCCGCCCGTATCGCCATGTTGGCCAACGACGACGCCCGCGCCATCGAAGCTCTGGCGCTGTGGCGCGCGCGGGCGCCCTCGTCGATGTCCATGCGCAGCACCGAAGCCTCGCTGGCCTTGCGCCGCAATGACTTGCGCACCGCACGCCGCGATCTGCTCGGCCTGCTGAAAGAGCCCGATCCGCGCGGCTGGCGCTTCGCGCTGATCGCCCTGGCCAACGGCGGTCGCGAGCCGGAAGCCTCGGCCGACGCGCTCGAAGACCTGGTCAAGGCGGGTGCCATCCCCAATCAGATCGAGGCCTGGCAGGAGTTTGGCCGGCTCGCGCTGCGCATGGAGCGCCCGGCGCTGGCCAAGCGCATCGTCGACGAAGTGGTGCGGCGCTTCCCCGAAGAGCCGCGCGTGGCCTTGTTGCACGCCACCCAGCTGCAGCAGGAAGGCAAGAACGATGAAGCGCTGGCGCTGCTGAAGAACATCGAGCCGCAGGCGGTGAAGGATTCCGAGCTGCGTGGCGCATTGGCATTTGCCTACGACGCCATGGGCCAGACCGAGGCGGCCGCGCGGGTGTTGTCGACCGGCCCGCAGGACACCCAGACCTATGGGCTGCGTGCGTCCATGCTCGCCAAGGAAAAGGATCGCACCTCGCTGGAAGCGCTGTACGGCGAGCTAAAAAGCAACGCCACCAAGCCCGATCCCGACCGTCGCCTGCTGCTCGGCAAGATCGCCGAGTTCCTCAAGCGTTACGACGAAGCAGTGGAGTGGTATCGCGGCGTGCCCGGCGGCCCGCAGCTGAGCGAAGCGCGCCTGCGCGCGGCCAGTGCGCTGTACGAACTGGGCCGCAAGCCCGAGGCGCTTGCCGAGGCCCGTGCGTTGCAGGGCGATGCCGGCGCCGACGACGATGCGCGGCGCGATGCTTACGTGCTCGAAGCCGAGCTGCACCAACGTGCCGGCGACGCCCCGGGAGAGCTGGATGCCTTCGAACGCGGCCTGGCTGCGTATCCGGACGACGGCGCGCTCCTGTACGCCCGAGGTCTGGCCTGGGAGCGCCGCGATGACGTCCCGCGCGCCGAAGCCGATTTGCGCAAGATCCTGGTCGCCGACCCGGAAAACGTCGGCGCGCTCAACGCGCTGGGCTACACCCTGGCCGACCGCACCACCCGCTACAAGGAAGCGCTGGCGCTGATCGATCGCGCCCGCACTGCCGATCCGGACAACCCGGCCATCGTCGACAGCTACGGCTGGGTGCTCTACCGCATGGGGCGCCTGAAGGAAGCCCTGGTGCAGTTGCGCCGCGCCTGGGCGCTGGTCAAGGACCCGGAAATCGCCGCGCATGTGGGCGAAGTGCTGTGGGTCAGCGGCAAGCAGGACGAGGCGCGGCGTTATTTCGATGAAGCACGCCGGATCGATCCCGACAACCGCGCGCTGCAACGCGCCGTGGAAAAGTTCGGGCTATGAGCGGGGCGATCCGAACACTGGCCCTGAGCGGGCTGGTGCTCGCAGGCTTGTCCGGCTGCGTCAGCGTGCCGCGCGGGCAGGGCGGTGGCGCGGAGGTGGTCGAGCAGGTTTCCGATGGCGCGCGTCAGGCCGAAGCGGCACGCCAGGCCTGGCTGCAGGCGCATCCGACCTGGTCGTTCCAGGGCCGGGTGGCGATCAGCAAGGGCAGTAACGGCGGTAGCGGTCGCATCGACTGGCAGCAGGACGGTGCGCAGTACCGCGTGCAGCTCAGCGCGCCGGTGACCCGGCAGAGCTGGGTGCTCACCGGCGACACCACCAGCGGCGCCGGTCGCCTGGAAGGACTGGAAGGTGGCCCGCGCAGCGGCCCCGATGCCGAGCAGGTGCTGCTGGAAGCAACTGGTTGGACCATTCCGGTCAACCAGATGCCGGACTGGGTGCGTGCGCTGCGCATCGCCGACACGAGTGCCGAACGTGTGGATCTGGACGCTGCCGGCCGCCCACGCACCGTGCAGCAGGATGGCTGGACCATCGATTTTCTGGCCTGGGCGCCAGCCAGCGCCGGCCAGCCCGAGCTGCCGCAGCGCATCGAGGCCCGCAACGGCGAGGCCAAGGTGCGCCTGCTGGTCGATCAATGGACGGTCTCGCCCTGATGTCCTTGGTGGAGGCGGGCTGGTCGGCGTGGCCTGCGCCGGCCAAGCTCAACCTGTTTTTGCAGATCGTCGGGCGCCGCGCCGATGGCTACCACCTGTTGCAGACCGTGTTCCGGCTGCTGGACTGGGGGGACACCATTCATCTTCGTTTGCGCAACGACGGCCTGATCCGGCGCATCGGCGACAGCCTGCCGGGCGTGGCGGAAGACGATGACCTGGTAATCCGCGCCGCGCGCCTGCTGCAATCCAGCGCCCGCACGCCGGCCGGTGCCGACATCCGGGTCGACAAACGCATCCCTGCCGGCGGCGGTTTCGGCGGCGGGTCGTCGGACGCAGCCACCGTGCTGGTCGCGCTCAATGCCTTGTGGGGCCTGGCTTTGCCGGTCGATACGCTGGCGGAGCTAGGCTTGCAGCTCGGCGCCGACGTGCCGGTGTTCGTGCGCGGGCACAACGCCTGGGCCGAGGGCGTGGGCGAACAATTGACCCCGATGGACCTCTCGAAAGCCGCGTATGTGCTGGTCGATCCGGGCATTCACGTGCCCACGCCGGTCTTATTTCGATCACAGGAATTGACGCGGGATGCTGCGCCCGTGAAAATAGCGGACTTCGCTTCGGGTTCTCTGCTCGACAATGCGTTCGAGCCGGTCCTCCGGCGCCGTGAACCCGCCATCGAGGCAGTGTTCCAGGCGCTTTCCAGGATCGGGACGCCGCGTTTGACCGGGTCAGGGAGTGGGTGTTTCGTCGAATTCGCCACGCGCGCTGCTGCAGAGCAGGCCATGGCGCAGTTGCCGGATCGCCTGCATGCGTGGGTTGTGGAAGGTGCAGCGCACTCGCCACTGCTCGACGCACTGGAGGCGAGACAAGTTTGATGCAGGGGCGTCGCCAAGAGGCCCAAGGCACCAGGTTTTGATCCTGGCATTCGTAGGTTCGAATCCTACCGCCCCTGCCAGTTTTTGATGCGGATCTGTGAACGCGGATCCGCAGATGCAGGTCCCTCTGCAACAGCCCGCACATCCATGTGCGGTGATTGAACAAAAAGCCCGGCATTGGTTCGGCTTTCTCCAGCTCCACCATCGACCCGCACGCTCTTTGCCGCCGCCCGAGAGATCTCATGCAAGACCAACGTAATCTGCTGGTGTTCTCCGGCAATGCCAACAAGCCGCTTGCCCAGAGCATCTGCAAGGAGCTCGGCGTTCGCATGGGCAAGGCGCTGGTCACGCGCTTTTCCGATGGCGAGGTGCAGGTCGAAATCGAAGAAAGCGTGCGTCGGCAGGAGGTGTTCGTCATCCAGCCGACCTGCGCGCCAAGCGCCGAAAACCTGATGGAACTGCTGGTGCTGATCGACGCGCTCAAGCGCGCCAGCGCCGCGTCGGTGACTGCGGTGATTCCGTACTTCGGTTACTCGCGCCAGGATCGCCGCATGCGTTCCTCGCGCGTGCCGATCACCGCCAAGGTCGCCGCCAAGATGATCTGCGCAATGGAGGCCGATCGCGTGTTGACGGTCGACCTGCATGCCGACCAGATTCAGGGCTTCTTCGATGTGCCGGTCGACAACGTCTATGCCTCGCCGCTGCTGCTGGCCGACATCTGGCGCGCTTACGGCACCGACAACCTGATCGTGGTGTCGCCGGACGTGGGCGGTGTGGTGCGCGCACGCGCCGTCGCCAAGCGTCTGGACGATGCGGATCTGGCCATCATCGACAAGCGCCGTCCGCGCGCCAATGTCGCCACCGTGATGAACATCATCGGCGACGTGCAGGGCAAGACCTGCGTGCTGGTCGACGACCTGGTCGATACCGCCGGCACCTTGTGTGCCGCTGCCGCAGCGCTGAAGCAGCGCGGCGCGCTCAAGGTGGTGGCGTACATCACCCACCCGGTGCTGTCCGGCCCGGCGGTGGACAACATCAACAATTCGCAGCTCGACGAGCTGGTGGTCACCGACACGATTCCGTTGAACGAAGCGGCGCGCACCTGCGCCAAGATTCGTCAGCTCAGCGTGGCCGAACTGCTGGCCGAGACCATTCGCCGCATCGCCTTCGGCGAGTCGGTCAGCTCGCTCTACGTCGACTGATTCCACATTCGGTGCCCGGATTTTCCGGGCGCTGCAATCCGTCTCACCTGGTCGCGGGTGAGACGCTTCATCGCCGCGAGGCGGTATTCCAAACCAGGTAGTGAAATCCAATGGCAAAGACACATGAAATCAAGGTCGAGCGCCGCGCGAACGAGGGGAAGGGTGCGAGCCGCCGCCTACGTCACGCTGGCGTCATTCCGGCCATCGTTTACGGTGGCGAACTCGAGCCGGTCAGCATCCAGCTCAACCACGAGCAGATCTGGCTTGCCCAGCAGAACGAGTGGTTCTACTCGTCGATCCTCGACCTGAACCTCAACGGCGACGTGCAGCAGGTGCTGCTGCGTGACATGCAGCGCCATCCGTTCAAGCAGCTGATCATCCACATCGACTTCCAGCGCGTCAGCGCCAACGAGAAGCTCAGCGCCGCTGTGCCGCTGCACTTCGTCAATGAAGCAACCTCGCCGGCCGGTAAGTCCAGCGAAGTGGTCGTGACCCACGAACTCAACGAAGTTCAGGTGGTCTGCCTGCCGAAGGATCTGCCGGAGTTCATCGAAGTCGACCTCGGTGCACTGGAAGTGGGCAACGTGATCCATCTGTCCGAAATCACCCTGCCGGCCGGTGTGGAAATTCCGGAGCTGAAGCTGGGCAAGGAACACGACGTGGCGGTGGTTGCTGCCAAGCACGTGCGCATCGAAGAAGAAGACGCTGCCGGTGAAGAAGGCAGCGAAGGCGCCGAGACCAAGTAATCCGTTGGCCGATCCCTCGTATTGCGCGAGGGATCGGCTGCGGTCACTGGCATGTCTGCACTCCGCCTGATCGTCGGACTCGGGAATCCCGGTCCGGAACACGCGCAAACCCGGCATAACGCCGGGTTTCGTTTCGTCGATGCCCTTGTCGAACGCCATGGTGTTCGTTGGGGGCTGGATGCCAAGTTGTTCGGCGAGACCGCCAAGGTCGAGATCGCCGGGCAGCCGGTCTGGCTGCTCAAGCCGGCCACCTTCATGAATCTCAGCGGCAAATCGATCACCGCCGCGTTGCGGTTCTGGAAGATCGAGCCGGAACAGCTGCTCGTCGCCCACGACGAACTGGATCTGGCGCCGGGCATCGCGCGGCTCAAGTTCGATGGCGGCCACGGCGGCCAGAACGGCCTGCGCGATACCATTCGTCTGCTGGGGCACGGCAAATTTCACCGCTTGCGCGTCGGCATCGGTCATCCCGGTCACAAGGACCGCGTGGTGCCATGGGTCCTGGGACGGGCAGGGCGCGACGACGATGCGGCGATTGGCACCGCAGTGGATGCAGCCATCGATGTGCTGCCGCTGGCAATGGAAGGTAATTTCAACGAGGCGATGAAGCGCCTGCATACGGAAAAATAGAGAATGGGGAATCGGGAATGGGAGGAGCGCTGCTCTTGCCATTCTCGATTCCCGATTCTCCATTCACTGGAAAACCCATGGGTATCAAATGCGGCATCGTCGGCCTGCCCAACGTCGGCAAGTCGACCCTGTTCAATGCGCTGACCAAAGCTGGCATCGCTGCGGCCAATTTCCCGTTCTGCACCATCGAGCCGAACGTCGGCATCGTGCCGGTGCCGGATCTGCGCCTCAATCAGCTGGCTGAGATCGTCAAGCCGCAGAAGCTGATCCCGACTGCGGTCGAGTTCGTCGACATCGCCGGCCTGGTGGCGGGTGCGGCCAGCGGCGAAGGGCTGGGCAACAAGTTCCTGGCCCACATCCGTGAAGTCGATGCGATCACCCACGTGGTGCGTTGCTTCGAGAACGACGACGTCATCCACGTCAACAACAAGGTCGACCCGATCGCCGATATCGAAACCATCGATACCGAGCTGGCATTGGCCGATCTGGACAGTGTGGAAAAGGCGCTCAACCGTGCCGAGCGCAGCGCCAAGGGCGGCGACAAGGACGCAGCGGCACGCAAGCCGGTGCTGGCCAAATTGCAGGCTGCGCTGGCCGATGGCAAGGCGGGGCGCGCAGCCGGGCTGGACGAAGAAGAGAAAGCGCTGGTACGCGATCTGTTCCTGCTCACGCTCAAGCCGGTGCTGTACATCGCCAACGTGCTCGAGGATGGTTTCGAGAACAATCCGCACCTGGATGCAGTGCGTGCGCACGCAGTGACCGAAGGCGCCGAAGTGGTGCCGGTCTCGGCAGCGATCGAAGAAGAACTGTCGCAGCTCGACGACGAAGATCGCGACACCTTCCTGGCCGACCTGGGCCTGACCGAGCCGGGCTTGAATCGCGTCATTCGTGCCGCCTACAAATTGCTTGGCTTGCAGACCTACTTCACTGCAGGCGTCAAGGAAGTGCGCGCGTGGACGGTCAAGGCCGGCTCCACTGCGCCGCAGGCGGCAGCGGTGATCCATACCGATTTCGAGAAGGGTTTCATTCGCGCCGAGACGATCGGTTTCGACGACTTCATCAAGTACCGTGGCGAAACCGGTGCGCGCGATGCCGGTCGTCTGCGCCTGGAAGGCAAGGAATATCGCGTCAAGGAAGGCGATGTGCTGCACTTCCGCTTCAACGTCTGACCGGGTGCGCGCGGCCCTCAGGGCTGCGCGCATTCGAACGTGACAAATAGCGCGAAATTTTTGTTGACACTGCCTGCGTCCCACAACAAAATAACGGGCTGCTTCACCCCGAACCGAATCGCTTCATCGCGCCCCGGTCCGGTAGTAAAAGCTGGAGGGATACCCAAGCGGCCAACGGGGGCAGACTGTAAATCTGCTGGCTTACGCCTTCGGTGGTTCGAATCCACCTCCCTCCACCAGTTTCATGTTGTGTCTTGCAGTTCCCGGCGCGGGAGTAGTTCAACGGTAGAACCTCAGCCTTCCAAGCTGATGGTGCGGGTTCGATTCCCGTCTCCCGCTCCATTGAACGTAAATGCATGGCATAATGCAAAACTCGCTCACGTAGCTCAGTCGGTAGAGCACCTCCTTGGTAAGGAGGAGGTCGAAGGTTCGATTCCTTTCGTGAGCACCATTACTCAATCGTCTTCAACTCCAAACGATTACCGAGACACGCACCCATGGCAAAAGCTAAATTTGAGCGCAAGAAGCCGCACGTGAACGTCGGCACCATTGGTCACGTTGACCATGGCAAGACCACGTTGACCGCCGCGCTGAC
>NZ_LMOG01000007.1 GCF_001423495.1 Xanthomonas sp. Leaf131
CGCCGCCAACTACCGTACACAACAAGCCAACAACGCAGTACCCTTCAACCCCGGGCTTTATCAGTAATCACTGGTACGGACGATGGGGGCAGGTCACAGCGCCGCCATCTATTGGCGTCTGTTAGCCTCGTTTCGAGCTAACGGAGAATAGGTTCACTTACCCACCCTGACACCGCTGCCATCCACCTGTAGCAGCCGATACCTGCTCCCATCCATTCCGCAGTCGCTTCATTGCCTGTCCGCCCACGCACGTGTAACCCAGCTGCTTTGCCTCTGCAGTGCCCAGTCCTGGTAGCGCAATGATCGAATCCGAAGGAGCGGGACGCCCCTGGCTACGCGCCTCATTACGCAGAGCCATGTTCTCGATGCCCTGGCAGTAACACACCATGCCCGGATGCGGGTGCGCGCGGTACTGCTCGCAATTGAAGGGCGTGGTGTCGCGCGCCATGGAGTTGTACGGCTGCCGCGTTGGCGGGATGTACTTGCTCGTTGCCTTGCCTGTGGCCGAGCGCATGTTTTGTGCTGGCAAGCCTTGTACGCATGCAAGCATACACAGCGCTGCCAATATCAGCGCGACACGGCGCGCGGTGGTGATTCTGTCCATGATGTTCCCCCTGTACGCACCGATCCTAGCCCAGGCGTTGCGCACGCGGGTGGTTCAGCCCGCTTGATAATTAGGGCTTGTATCTGGACGCGTGCCGCCACCGATGTACACAGGTCTGCCGCTACGAGGCGCCACCCAAATCATAATCACATTATCCACCTGCTCAGCCAACTGCTGCAGACACTGCGCCCATTGCTGCAGCGGAATTGCAGGTGCGCCCAGCGTGCCTTCCTCGCGCGAGCGCGGTATGGCCAAGGTGGAGAGCAACAACAGCTGGTCGCGCACGCGGAGCAGGTGGTATTGCGTGCCTTCGGACATCAAGTAGCCGGGTTCGTTGTGCATGCAGCGTCTCCTTGCCAGGGGACAGCTCCCGCTGCACAACGCAGCGGGATGCCGGGAGGCTAGAAACCGCAGACAGCCGGCGGGCTTATTCCCCTTGCGGGTGTTGTATTCGCCGCCCTCCCGGCGTACGAACGCCGAGCAGTGCCAGGCCAAATGGCCGAGCACAAAAAACCCACCAAATTCTCGGAGGTGGGCACCGCTGTCTGTGTGGAGTTTCTAGGCTCCGAGCGGAAGTGTGCGTGTGGCGGTGAGTTGGGTCAAGTTGAAGCGATACCCGGCGTGTAGATGTGGGGCTTTGCACGTAATTTTTTCGAATAGACGCGCGGCGGCAATGACGCACTAGTTACCAGTTGACACATCGCCAAACAGGTAGCAATCTCGGTTGCAAGGAGCCTAGAAACTCCTCAGACAGCGGTACCCACCTCCGTCAAACCGGTGGGTTTTTTGTGCCCAGATTTTTTGTACGCGTGCAGCCGACGCCATGCCTATGTCGGAGTGCGGCTAATGCAAAGTTGTTTGGGAAAACAATTCAGAAGTCTGTCTGTGGTTTCTAGCCTCCCGACATCCCGTTGCGTTGTGCAACGGGTCTTGTTCGTCAAGGAGGGCTTTGCCATGCGTCGACCCACGTCCCGTCCCACATCAGCACGCAAGCGCGCCACAGAGCCGCCGCCCCGCGAGATCGGCTGGCACTCGCTCGACCCCTCGATCAAGCCGCGGCCCTACGTCGAGCGCACCCCCATTCCCCAACCTCGCACCGAAGCCCGCCCCCCACGCCCCGGCCGCCCGCGTGCCCCAACACACTGCACCGTCGGCTATGGCTATTACCCCGCCAGCGACCAACGCGTGCCCACGCTGCGCCTGCGTGGCCGCTGGCTGGAACAACTGGGCTTTGCCATCGGCAGCAAGCTGCACATCCGCCTGCGCGATGGCGAGCTATTGGTGAGTGTGGCGCCCACAGACTGACCGGCCCCACCGTGCGCGTGCAGCCACGCAGGTGCACGGCCACCCTTCAGGGGCGCTGCGCGCATGCTGCGCGAAGTGCGCACGTGCCTCGCCACGCCTCGCAGAGGATCACGCAATGCACCCGCATGCCGCCGTCTTTTGTCTCACGCTGGACCAGATCGACCACCTCGAGCGCCTGCTGCGCACCATCGCCGCCCACGGCGACGTGATCGCCATGAGCGCGCCACAGTGCCTGCACGCACAGACGCTGCCAACCCTGGGCCAGGCCATCTTCGACGCCGCCAACGCGGTGCGCGCGATTCTTGAGCAACGGGCGGAGCACACGGCTTGTACGCCTTAGCGGCACCTCGCTCACAGCGATGTAGATGCACCAGGTACTAGGTCGGAACACCGATCAGTGGGGCCACCGGACCGGAAAGCGCGAAGGCGAACAGCGCCCAGTCGTTGAGCACATGGGCGCCGGTCGAGACCCACAGGTTGCGCGTCACCACGTAGGCCAGGGAAAGCACCAGCCGCGCAGTGCCAATGATGACCAGGCACTGCAGCAGATCCCAGTGATAGGTGGGCAGGTGGGCCAGGGCAAACGGCAAGGCAGACAGCAGCCACGCGCACAGCACGGCGTAGCGGCGGCGCAGGCGCATGCGGGCGGTGAGCCATTGCAGGAGGGCGAGGAACGGCAGGATGGTGAGCAGCTCCTCGCCCAGCAGCTGCGGCACCATCATCGCGAACGCCGTGATGCGCGTTGAGGCATCGGCGCTGCCCAGCTGTGCAAACAGGGGATTGGACGATGCGTGGTGCAGGCCGGAAAACGCCAGCGCCACTGCGATGGTGACCACCAGATTCAATACGGCGATTGCGATCATCCACACGCCATCGCGAACACGGAGCCGGTGAAACAGTGCCGCCACGGCGCGTCTATCGATCAGCGCCATCGCGCCCAACGGCACCAGGCAGAACAGCAGTACATGGCCCCAGCGCCCCAGAATGGAATCATGGGATGGCCATGGCATCACCAGCAGTGCGAACGCCATGCACAACGCTCCCAGAATCAGTAGCCACTGCAGCGCAGAGAGCGGGATCGGCTCCCGGTTGTAAAACGGAAAGTCGGGTTGGGTGAAGCTGGGACGCGTGTCCATTGGCGATGACCCTGTGCTGACAGCTGCATTCAATCACGTTCCCACGCGCTATTTTTCATCACACATACTGCGGAAGGCGCTGCGGACTTTCTCCAAAGGCTCAGTTCGCTTAGAGCGTGTCTTGCCAAGTTGATAACGGGCTCATCATGCCGCCGGTTAGACGATATGCACGCCCGAAGCGACGCGCGCATTTTCAAACAACGTCTTCCGTGATTCTTCGGTATTGACCATTTCCCGCAAGGAGTTGTGAAATGAAATCATTAACCACGTTGTGTCGTGTATTTGCCATCTCCGTCACAAGCCTTGCGGCCATGCTGGCCGTTCCGGCATCGGCGCAGGTTGCCGGGCGCACCGACTTTGACCTGATCTGTTCGGGCAGCGGAGAACACCTGGCCAGCCACGACACGTCTGGCTACGAATGGGACCGCAACAAGCACAAATATGTCCAGCACGACGGTGTCCAGTACAGCCGTGAGCAGATGCAGGCCACGTTCCAGATTGAAATTCACGACGGAGCAGGGCGGATCCGGCCACCCAAAAGCATGGCCCCGCCGCTCTCAAGCAGCAGCAATGGCGGCTGGTGGCCGTTACACGACCTGAGCATCACGCCAGACCACATCCAGGGCACGTTCAAGTTCAACGGCATGAATGTGCCGAAGGTGTCGATCGACCGGCGCAGTGGCTTCATGACGATGAAAGGCTCGGAAACCTTCGAAGGCACCTGCACCGCCGTTGAGCCTGGTCGCAATCGCTTCTGACATGCGGCGTAGTGGCTGAGAAATGCGGTGGGCCCGGCCAGGGGCCCATCGCCCGTTCGCCTGATGCGGCGTATGTGTTTTAGATCAGGGCATTATGGTTCGGTCTTGCGCCGGTACACGTAACGACGGCAGTTTATCGCTGGCGCCCCAGCCGCGTGAGCGACTGGACGGTACCGTCGTTATGCACCAAGCAGCCGTAACGGCCATCGGGATAATTGATGATGAGCTCGGTGAGATCCTGGTTGACCGCCACCCTTGTCACCTCTTCGCCATCGGCCCCTGCGCGCGTGTCGCAGGCGCGCACCAGGTCCGTGCGACCACGGCCTGCGTCCTGCCGCCATGCGTTTCGATCAGCGCCGCCTTGAGACACATTGCGAAACTCGGCGCGGCACCCGTCCTTGACCCAGATGGAATGACGATTGACGTCCCAGTTTTCGCCGCGCACGCAGCGGGTCCGGCTGATCTGCCGGGAGACGATCACCTCCCCGCGCGTCTCCATCGCACATTCGTGTTGCTTGCGATCCTCAGACGCGCAGGTCACGGTGGTTGCCGCCGAATCGCCAGAGAAGCGCTGCGGCGCCGGGCGCTGATCGCTTTGATAAGAATCTCGCGGTGCGGCTTGAACCGAGCACACGCCGTTGTTGTTGCCGGGTCCGGTATAGGACATCTGGGTGCCGCCATCGGGCGTGCGGTTGATCGACAGTGTCAACCCCCTGCCGTCACTGGCTTCGTAGTAATCGTCGTTGAAGCGCTTCAGGCGTGTTTCGCGGCCATTGATGAACACCGGGCCGCCCTGGTCTGCATGGACCTCTACGCCACCTGGGCAGGTTGCGTTGAACTGCTGGATCGCCGCTGAAGCGGGCGCAAGCGAAATGGCACTGACCAACGTGAAAACACCGACAGCGATGAATTTTCTCACTGCATTCTCCTCGATGATTTCCGCACACTATCAAGCAAAAACGTCTGTAAGAAGAGGACGCAGATCGCGAAGTGCAGTTACAACCCGTGGGGCCACAAGGCGAGCAGCTCTGTGTGCTCATGAACGATGGAAGAGGCTGGCTCATGTACCTGCGCGGACCCGAGGACGTAGGCTTTAGTTCTCGCAATCCACACTATGACCGCCCGGCTGATGCGACCATCGACTAGGTTCTTTCCAATGGCCAGGTAGATAGCTATCCGGCGACTTGGGCTTATCCAACTGAGATAGTCATGCAAGCCGTCGAACACTTCACCTTGACGAGCCTGCCTGCTTCGTTCGTTCGGTGGCACAACGACTCTGGTGATGGACAGGATGCGCCCTTAGAACCAATCGGCAACGTGGTCAAATTTACTTACCCACCCTGACACCGCTGCCACCCACCCGCAGCGGCAGATACTTGCTCCCATCCATTGCGTAGCCGTTTCATCGCCTGCCCACCCACGCATGCATAGCCCAGCTGCTTTGCCTCCGCCGTGCCCAAGCCCGGCAGCGCGATGATGGAATCCGACGGAGCCGGCCGCCCCTGCCGATGCGCTTCGTTACGCAACGTCATGTTCTCGATGCCTTGGCAGTAACGCGTCATGCCCGGATGTGGGTGCGCGCGGTATTGCTCGCAATTGAACGGCGTGGTGTCGCGCGCCATGGAGTTGTATGGCTGCTGCGTGGGCGGTATGTATTTGCTGGCGGATTTACCCGTGGCAGAGCGCATGCTCTGTGCCGGCACGCTTTGTCCGCATGCAAGTATGCATAGCGCTGTCAGTGCCAGCGCGACACGGCGCGCGGTGGTGATCCTGTCCATGGTGTTCCCCTGTACGCAAGATCCTAGCGCATGCGTTGCAGGCATAGGTGGCTCAGTCCGCTTGGTTTTGACGGCCATGCATACGCTCTGGCAGTCCGCGAACTATCTGGTCGGCACGTTCGAGCCAGGTTCGTTCATTCCGCGCGCCAGCTCTTGTTGCTGCATCAGCGATCTCTCTTGCGCAATCGCCTGATTGGCGGCCAGCAACTTCTGGTCCGACTGTTCGACCGGGGTGTGGATGGCCTGATCGATCTCCACATGCGCACGCTTGTGTGCAGGATCGTCCATCCGTCCCTCCACCGCGAACACGTTGCCGGTCTTGCTCATCACGACATGGTCCACACGGCTGAGCGCGTTGCTGGCCAGCGCGTAGTCTGTGACGTGTGGATGTGCCTCGCTGTTGTCCTTGCATGCGGCCAACAGGCTGCGGCTCACCCGTTCGCTCATCTCGTCATAGGGCTTGCCGACACTCTCATCGATCTTGCGCACACCACCACGAATTTGCTCGAGCATGGCGTGGTCTGGGTGCGCAGGATCATCCGGGCCGCGCGGGCTTGCTGCTGCGGGAGCACTGGGGACCACTGGCACATAAGTATGGTCGTGCGCCCGATTCACGCTGCCATCCTGGGTGTGGTCGAAATGGTGCAACGAGGGTGGGGTGGTGCTGCTGTCGTGATATGGAAACGGTGTCTTGTTCGGCCCCCGGTCCAGGCCTTCGTTCTCGATTAGATGTTCCTTCAGCCCCAACGCGGCCATATCGATCGTCACCTGTGGACGGACGCCCTGATGCAGCACGTTTGCGCGATCTTCTGCCTGAAGGATCTGTTCCATGGCCCATGTGCCGTAGTAATTGGCGTAGTCCGCAGTGGGCTGAAGTTGCCCCGCCTGATTGCGGTGCTCGCCAAGACTTACGGGACGTTGGCCGGGTTGTGCGTAGAGCTGCGAAGGGCGGTCAAAGTAGTGCTGGCCCATTGCAGCGATGTTGCCGGGTGATTGAGAGAGACTGCCATCTTGGTTGAAGGAGAGGCCGGATTTCGGCAAGGCTTTAAGCGAGCTCGACGTCTTATCCTGCTCAACGAAATCGAGAGTCCTATCGAGCTTAGTGGCAAGCATTACATCCATGCCGTTTGCAGTTGGATTAGTTTGCTTCTCTCGACTCAATAAAGCATTCCATCCAGCAATTTCAGCTTTAGCTTCATCCTCTCGCCCTGCCTGTATGTAATCTCTAAGCTCGTTGGTGTAATCGTGAACCGGTCCCCGAGTTTTTGACTGGTTCTCAACCTGAGTCAAGAACCTCGCGGTCGCTTGGTTTTTAGACGTGTGATTAAAGCTGTGCTGTATTTCATGGCCCAACACAAAAGTCATCTCTTGCGAATTAAATCTTCCTGATGGACTTGCAGGCGAAAATGATTGCAAGCCGATCGGTGGCAAGTTCATGGTCTTGTTGTTGCCGTCATAAGTCCCGCCTGCTGCGACGCCAGGGCCGACAAATCCAAAACCTTCGAGATTCGCTCTTTTGGGATTATGCGTATCTGTTACATCGATCGAAGTGGCGGATCTCTTGACCTCATCCGCGAGAAAAGGAGACCTATTGATACTCGATTGCAAGTTGTTGAGCATGTCCTGCGTGACTGGATGACTGTTACGCGCCGAATCTTGATACGTGCTGTGCGCAAATGCGACAGACATTTGCTGGACCTGCAAAGTGGCCTTCAGGTCGTTGCTCGCGGTTGTTCCAGAGGGTTGAAAGCTCGTTGCGGGAAGAGTGATAACTCCGCTATGTATATCGTATGTCCCCGCCAAATTTGGTGCGCTACTATTGGCAGTCTGTAAGGCAAAGCCGCGTAGTTGACCCGACTGGGCCTGCCGGTCCAATTGATTCAGTAAGTTGGCATCAGCCTTTAGCGCGTCGCGCAGTTGCGTACTTTGATCCGGGCTAACGCCTTGTTGTGCGGAAAACTGAGAAAGCGCGGCTTCAAGCTGTGGACTGTGATTAGCCATGAGAACTACTCCGTATCGCGTTATCGACCGTTCAAGGTACTGATGGATTTAACGCAAACCTTCCCCGCAGAACCGGCGACCACATTCTGTGGAATGATGGAGATAAGGATGTCTCCACCTGACCCGCCTTTCGCGAACTTCGCATAGCGCCAGTTTTCCAGCTGACCGATCGGGCCATACGTTGGAGATGCAATAAATCCCATGCTTTTAAGTGAGCTGTCGTAATGATCGAAATCGAGGCTGCAAATCGCTTCCATGTCAGAAAACCGATTGGTGTCATGTTCAAATGAAAGTCCTACACCTCTCAACAAAGAAGGAGATTCTGGGACATAATCAAAAGCATAACGCCAACCACCACCCAGATCCGTACTCCATACCACTGCACCCAGTGCGCTAGGCGCAACTGAGACTGGAAAGCCCATAACGTCTTGAATACGAGTCGGAGTTATATCTTCTCGCGAGTCTAGTCCGGCGATCAATTTCAAAAACCGCTTGCCGACCTCTTCGGCACTAAGCGTAAGCTTGTTCGGGACATTGGCCTCGGACGTTTTCATTGTAGTGAGCTCCTTGGGAGGCGATTTTGGAGAATCAGTCGGAGTGTGTGCACAAGCGCAGAGAGCTGTGCCGCACAGGGCTGTTAGCGATAGCAAGGTAGTTCGGGTATAACGCATTAGCAGATTCCATATAAAGTGTGAGCTGCAAAGGCATTGCGACAAGCCCCCTGAAATCAGGCATTGCACAACTGCCTCACTTTCTCGCCAGCGACACCTTTTCCTGCAGAAAACTCTGAGGGCGCAGCTTATAGCTGCAGGCTTGGACTGGCCGCATCCTATTCTCCTGGAAGGCTTAACGTCCGTTCAAGGTGCCAATCGATTTGACACAAAGTTTCGTTGGCTCGCGAACAATTAGGTTTTGAGGAATGACAGATATAACAATGTGTCCTCCTAACCCTCGCTTTGCGAACTTTACGTAGCGCCAGTCCTCAAGCTGACCAATCGGCCCATAAGTAGGCGAAGCACTAAAACCCATCGCTTTAAGGGCCTTGTCATAATGATCAAAGTCAAGTCCACACACAGCCGACATGTTAGACCAATCATCTTTATAGTGTTGGAAAGTCAAGTCCACGCCTTTCAGAAGCGAGGGTGACTCAGGAACATAGGTAAACGCATATCGCCACCCATCAGCAAGATCGATGCTCCAATACCCTACCGACAGGTCTTCAGGTTCTGGTTTCTTTAGTGTGATCCCCATCACTTGCCGAATGCGTTCGGGACTTAGGTCATCACGAGAGTCCAGACCCTCGATCAGTTTCAAGAACCGATTGCCGATTTCTTCAGCGCTAAGCGTAATTTTGTTGGCCGTTACGGCCTCCGGCAAAGTCATGTCGGCGTGCTCCTTCGAAAGAGGCTGCAGGGGCCGGGCCGGTGCGTGAGCACAAGCGCTGAGTGCACTGCTGCACAGTGCGATTAGCAAGATCAGGGCGACTCGGGCGGAGCGCATTAGCAGGTCCTGATAGGTCGATTGCGGAGCATACAATGCATCACTTGTAGTGGGCGCGCCACCTTACTCCCGTGGCATATCGGATCTACGACATTCGGACTAGTTCATTGTCGCAAGTGAGCGGACGCAAAGCCTTCCGGGCGTACCGGCTACTTCGTTTTGCAGACGCATGGACAGGGTTAGGTTCTCGCCATCATCTAATATTTTAGAAAAGCGCCAGCTCTGTAATTGGCCAATTTCTCCGTAGACTGGATAATCGGTAAATCCATTTACCTTTAGTGCTTCGCGATAATAGTCAAAATCGAGGCCACAAATGTTGGCCATGCTTGAGAATTCATCTTCGTCTTTGACGAACGATAGGCTGGCACCTTGTTTCAGACTTGCTGAGGCCGGATTGAAATCTAAGATGTAGTTCCAGCCATCTTTGAGCGGCCGGCCGTAGAAGTAGGCTTCGAGTTTTTCAGATGGATATGCAACATGTTTGAGATGGATGCCGACGGCTGCTTGTAGACGTTCAACGCTTAAGGCATTCCGCGATGTAAGCCCTTCAAACACTGTCAGGAACCGCTGGCCCACTTGCTCGGCGCTTAGCACCGGGTTGTCGTGGGCCTCGCCTTTGGGTGAGGCGTTGGCGGCATTCTGTGCGTTTGGCACTGGCGCCGGGTTGCACGAGATATGCGCACAGCCACACAGCGCCAGACCGCAAAGCACGGCCCCCGACCACCCTACTGCCTTGCCAATATGCATCGCTGACTGACCCGTGGCTAGTCCAGGGAAGTTAGTTATGCTAACGCCGGCTGTCAACAAGCGTGCTCTTCATGGGTGCATTGCTTGCCTGCAACATCGGTGTGATCCGTAACGGCGCGGCCGAAAGTACTCACTCTGTTGCAGTCTTCGCCCGCACCTCGCGCTCGCGCCGCTGCGCTGACTCCAGCGCCTCAACGAACCCGGTATCAGCATCAATACACGCGCTTGCCGTGCAGGCACCGATATCTTCGGCAATCCGGAAACCCTCACCAAGGCTGCTTGCATTGGTCCGTCCACCATGTCCCCGCGCGGCGCTGCGCAGCACCTGGCGCGAAGAAGCGAAGCTGCCGCCGCGGGTGATGAAGTAGTCGCCTTCCACCTCGCAGTTGTCGCGCCAGGCGCTGCCATCGTTGGGGGCGCCTTGGTAATCGGGGTGCTGGCAGTCGGCCACCCGACCTCGTTTAAAGAGGCAACCGCCGCGCGATGTAGTTCACCACGTTCTCCATGGCATCGGGATCGGTGTTACTCAATCCCACGACCACATAGCCATTCGATGGCAGCACCATGAATGCGGTGTTCGCGCCCGGCGCGCCGCCTTCGTGCCCGTACTGCCTCTCTTCGCCTTGGCCACTGACCATGAAGCCATATCCGTACCAGTGCTTGTGATTCTGCGGCGAGGTGGCCGCTTCCAGTAATGCGGGCGACAGAAGCTTGCCCGCGCGCAGCGCTTCGCCGAACTTGAGCATGTCGCCTACCGTGCTGTAGCCGCCACCGGCCGACATTCCGCGCCAAGGAAGCGATGCGGTTTCGACCTGCCAGGCACCGCCCTGCTTGGCATATGCAATGGCCCGGCCTGCGACTGGCGTTGACTCCGGCTCTGACCCTGTCGATGTCATGCCGGCGATGCGGTAGATGTGCTGATCGACATAGTCGTAGTAGGACTGGCCGCTGACTGCTTCGATGATTGCGCCAAGCACGACGTAGCCATAGTTGGAATAGCCATCCTGACTGCCTGGCGCCTGCTCTGGCGGAGTGGCGTCGAACCGTTTGACGTAGTCAGAGTGCGTCTTCAGGGTTTGCGAATAGCTGCTGAAATCGTCACCGAAGATCTCGCCGAGACCACTGGTGTGATTGAGCAGTTGCCGCAGCGTAATGGAACGGGCGATGGCGTGATCGGGATAACCAGGCAGATAGTCGTCGATGGTGCCATCAAGCGACAGCTTGCCGGCATCCACCAACTGCAACACGGCCACGGCGGTAAACATCTTGTTCAACGATGCAAGCCGGAATTGTGTCTTCGGCGTAATTGCCAGCGCGGCTGATCGATCTGACAATCCGCCTTGCCATTGCAAGAGTACCTTGCCGTCTTTTGCCACCAGCAGTGCGCCAGACAAGGTGTCTGCAGCGACCAAGGCATTTAGCCGTTGAGTTGCCATGTTCGCAAGAACCGGAATCTGCACCCGCTTGGGCCGATACTCGACCGGCATTTCCACGCCTTCGATCTGAAAAAGGCCTACATCCGCGGGATCAGTTTGATCCAGCTCAACGGTCACCAACAGCGCACGTTCGCTCGGTTGCACCTGTACGATCACTTCGACTTTCTTGGGACTGCTTGATTTCACAGTCAGCACGTTGAAGTTGCCCATGGAGGCATGCAGGTCGACGTCGCGCTGCGCGTTACGATCGATCTTGTACATGGCGATGACCGCCTGCAACTCTTGCTTGTTGCCCTGATTGAACGCGGTGAGCCAGCGATTGAAGATCTGTTCGGGTGTCGTGATCGGCGGGGGCGGCATGGACCAGCTGGCGGCAGTCCAGAGAAGAAGTGCAGCAGCGAGCAGCAGGAGACGCTTCATCCAATCAGCCTGGGGTGGCAGCCATATCGGCTCGCGGATCATCACAGGAAGTGCGGCCGAGTACAAAGCGACGGCGCTGATTGTGCAGGCGTGCAATTGGTGGTGAGTGCTTCCGGTTGCCCAGGCAGCCGTATCCATCGCAGCGGCGCCGCCTGTTTCCGCTGGAGCTCCACTATGCACCGTGGTGGAACGCAGAGCTGCTGGGCAACTCAGACGGCAGGTGGCTTTACGTCCTTGCGGCTACTTCGGTAGACGGCTGACGTTTACTCAGCTCCCACGAACGCCAACGCCCCGACGGGGTCGGGGCGTTGGTGCGATTTCTCGCCGAAGTGGGCTGTACCGCCTGCATAGCCACGCGTTATGTCCGCTGGCCAGACCGCTGCGTCAGCGCGGCAGGCGCAATACCTGCCAGCAATACAATCGAGACTGACGCGCTCGATTTACTTACTTGGCGGCGTCACGCACTTTATCGGCAACCTGACCAGCCTTGTTCTGCACCTTGCCGACGTTCTTCTCGGCGGCGCCTTCCAGCTCGGTGCTCTTGTCGCCAGTGACGCGGCCGACCGTTTCCTTGATGGAGCCCTTGACCTGCTTGGCGGTACCTTCGATACGGTTCTTGTCCACGGGGGTGCCTCGTTGGGTTGGGGATGTTGCGGTCAAGTCTGGACCCGGGCGGTGTGAGCGTGACGTCGGCATTGCGTCATCTTCTTGTCAGCGCTCGACGTGTCTGCCTGGCCTTGGGCTCTACAAAAGCCCGGCGCGTCTGCACGTCTTGCTGAGGTCGCTGCATGACACAATGCGCGCACTATCCGCCAGGCAATGCCGTCACGTGAGCACACAGCGCCCCGCCATCGAGCCTGCCGGTCTGGACTTCCTCGCCGGGGGCGGCGAGATGGGCGCGTTGATGCGCGCACACGAGTGGGCCGCTACGCCGATGGGCCCACCGGACACCTGGCCGCAATCGCTGCGTTCGTCGTTGTCGGTGATGCTCAACTCCACCCTGCTGGGCGCGGTGTTGTGGGGGCCGGAGCTGCGCCTGTTCTACAACGATGTCTACCTGCAATCGCTGGGCGATCGTCATCCGCATGCGTTGGGACAACCGGTTGCGCAGGTGTGGAAAGAAACCTACGCGCCCATCGCCGAGGATTTCGATCGGGTGCTGCAGACCGGGCAAGGGTTCGGCCAGGGTGTGATCGCGTTGCCGATGCTGCGCAACGGTCTTCAGGAGATGACCTACTGGAATGCAACCGCCTCGCCGATTCGTGGCGAAGACGGCAGCATCGTGGGGCTGATGAATATCGCCATCGAAACCACCCTGCAGGTGGCGGCCGACCGCAACCGCGACATGCAGCATGCGCTGTTGAGTGACGCGAACACCCATCTGGTGCACCAGGTGTTCAGCCGCACCAGCGAGCGTGATAAAGCGCTGGAAGCCGAGACCGTGGCGCGCCGCAATGCCGAGCGCGTGCAACTGGCCTTGGCAGCCGGCGCGATCATCGGCACCTGGATCTGGGATCTGACCAAGGATGCGTTTTCGGTCGACGAGGCGTTTGCGCACAACTTCGGTTTTGATCCTTCCAGCAGCCGTACCGGTTTGAGCCTGGAGCAGGTGATCCAGACCGTGCACCCGGACGACCGCGATGGGTTGACGACTGCAATCAACGAGGCCATTGGCCGCGGCGGTGCCTATGCGCACCAGTACCGGGTCAAACGTGCCGACGGCAAGTACTACTGGCTGGAAGCCAACGGCCGCGTCGAGCACGCCGCCGATGGCACGCCACTGCGGTTCCCTGGCGTATTGCTCGATATCGAGGCGCGGCACGCGCTCTCCGAAGAACGCGACCGTGC
This sequence comes from Xanthomonas sp. Leaf131, assembly GCF_001423495.1. Lineage (GTDB taxonomy): Bacteria > Pseudomonadota > Gammaproteobacteria > Xanthomonadales > Xanthomonadaceae > Xanthomonas. The sequence goes on from NZ_LMOG01000007.1 coordinate 13,534, forward strand.
GTTGATGGCGTTGCGTGAGTTGAGCGACACGCTGGAGTTGCGCGTCACCGAGCGCACGCGCGAATTGATGGTGGTCGAAGAAGCGCTGCGCCAATCGCAAAAGATGGAAGCGGTGGGCCAGTTGACCGGTGGGCTGGCGCATGACTTCAACAATCTGCTGGGCGGTATTTCCGGCGCGTTGGAGCTGATGAGCTTGCGCATCGAGCAGGGCCGCGTTGCCGATCTGGAACGCTACGTGAGCATTGCCCAGGGCGCCACCACGCGCGCGGCGGCGCTGACGCACCGTTTGCTGGCATTTGCGCGGCGGCAGACACTGCTGCCCAAGTCGACCGACGTCAATCGGCTCGTCGTCGACATGCTGGATCTGATCCAGCGCACCGTGGGGCCGGGCATTCGCGTGGAAAACGTCGCCGTCGCCGGGTTATGGCTGGCGCTGGTGGATGCCTCGCAACTGGAGAACGCGCTGCTCAATCTGTGCATCAATGCGCGCGACGCGATGCCCGACGGCGGGCGCTTGCGCATCCAGACCAGCAACCGCTGGATCGACCAGGAGCGCGGTCATCAGCTAGGCATGCCGGAGGGCCAGTACCTGTCGCTGTGCGTGAGCGATACCGGCACCGGCATGGCGCCGGAGGTGGTGGCGCGTGCGTTCGATCCGTTCTTCACCACCAAACCGCTGGGCGAAGGCACCGGGCTGGGGCTGTCGATGATCTATGGGTTTGCCAAGCAGTCCGGCGGCCAGGTGCGCATCCATTCGGAAGTGGGCAAGGGCTCGATGGTGTGCATCTACCTGCCTCGCCATGCCGGCAGCGAAGCCAGCGCCGACCTCGACACCGCCACGCTGGAACTGGCGCCCTCGCTGGCTGGCGAAACGGTGTTGATTGTCGATGACGAGCCGTCGATCCGTGTGTTGTTCACCGAGGTGTTGGAAGAACTGGGCTACACCGTGCTCGAAGCCGGCGATAGCGCGATGGGCTTGCGCATGTTGCAGTCCGGCGCCCGTATCGATCTGCTCATCAGCGACGTCGGTTTGCCCGGTGGCATGAACGGCCGTCAGATGGCCGACGCCGCGCGCGTCGGCCGGCCAAAACTCAAGGTGCTTTTCATTACGGGGTTTGCCGAACACGCGCAATTGAACGACCGCCATCTGGAACCGGGCATGGCCGTGCTGACCAAACCTTTCAGCGTCAGCGTGCTCGCCACGCGGGTGAAAGAGATGATTGCGATGGAGAGCTAATGGGCGTGGTGCTGGGCACGTGCGTGTGCAACGTTGCACTGATGCAGTGCAGTCGATCGATACCGCATCAACACGCCCAATCGAACTGCAAGGTCTTGATGTCCAGTTGTGCGTTGCCGCTGCCGAAGTTGTAGCCGCCGAAGTGTTCTTCGAACTCGATGTAGTACGGACTGAATTCCGGCATGGCCTGGACCGGCCGCATGGTCCCTCCCAGATGATTGGGGGCATGACCGGCAGTCCAGCTGTGATCGCTGAAGTCTTCGCGAAATGGCGATTGGTAGCCGCCTTCCGGCACGCTGCCGTCCCAGGTTTCGCGCGGGAACTTGCCGGCGTTGGGGTCGTTGGCGCGTGCCACCAGGCGAAACGGGCGATGCAGCGCGTGCGCATTGGCAACCTGCAAGGTGGGCGCCTGCTTGCCGAGTGATGTTGCGCAATCGATCGCGGCACCGACCAGCAGCCACCGTGGCGGTGCAACCTGCCGCAGCAATGCGGAATCGACCAGCGAAGGCGGCGGGCAGAGCGCGCCGTCGAATGCGTCCTGGCTCAGCAGCACCACCGCGTAGGCGCAATCCAGAATGTCCTGCATGCGTGTCAAACGCGGATGCGCAAGGCGCGCACGCTCCCAGAAGGGGCGCAGCGCGGCATCGTCGGGCGGTGTCGGTGCGGGTGTTTGGATCACTGCCGGCATGCCATCGGGCCCATCGACCGGACCGCCGTCGTTGTGATCGGGCGCTGTGGCAAAGAACGACAGCGCCACGACATCGGGGCCATGCACGCGGTAATCGTTCGGCAGCCGCAAGGTGAAGCCATGCAGCATGGGGTAGCCACTCCATGGGTCCAGTGGCCACTGCGCCGGCGCGATGCCCGGCGGCAACCCGAAGCACCAACCATCGTTGTCGCGCTGCCGTGTGCTCTGCCAGTCGGCAAGAAGAATGTCGTATGCGTGCATGCGGGGCCTTGCTCGTCAGTGCATCAATGCGTCGGCGCGATGATACGAGCTGAGCGCTGCCATGCACCATGTTGCCAAGGTCGCAGGCGAGGCTGCGCTGATTGCCGCGCGCAGCGATCGAACACCGATGCGACTGCGCGATAGACGCACGCCGTGCACGTTAAATACATCGCACGCTGTAGTGGATATATGCATGGGGCTTGACGCCAGAATGCCATTTCCGAAAAGCAACACGCCCGACGCGGGCCATCCCGCCACGGCGTCCCTGCCCCGGCGAGGTTGCTTGGAACATGCGTGGCTTAGCGCTGTCGTTGCTGCTGCACAAACGCCTCGACGTCGTCCAGGGTGACGTGGCCGCTGTGGGTGCGGTCGATCTGTTCGAAGTGGGTGGCCACAAATCCAAGGCCGTGTGCCTGCGCTTGCGCCTTGGTGATGGCCTGGTGCTGGGCCAACGCACCGTTGGCGCCGAGGCTGCTGACAAGGCGCTGCTGGGCCTGGTCTTCAAGCGCGCTGCCGGTGCTGTCGGCAACAGGCGCTTCGGTCGTGGCGAGTGCCTGCGGTGCGAACGGGCCATCGATGCCGCCGCGCGTGGTGGCGGTACCGACGGCAGCGACGCGTTGTGTGGGCAGCGATTGCGCGCTGACGGCCGTTGTCAGCAGGGCGAGCAACGTGGCGCAAGGGCGTAGCGATGATGGAAAGCGCATCAGGAAATCCTCGCAGTGGATGGATGCGGCGCGGTTACGGTGTGGTGGCGGCGCGGGTTGGCGCTGCACGCACGCCGCGGTTGTCGGGCCATGGCGAATCCAGCAGTGCCAGCGGCACGGCATCGGCGATCGGCGTGTTGGCGTAATAGGCGGTGAGGTCGGCCTGCATTTTCGGCCGCGACGTGTCGTCCAGATAGGTCATGTGGCCGCCGGCGTAGGTGGCCACCCACACATTGGGTGCGAGATCGCGGATGGTACGCAGCCGCGCAAGTTGTTTTTCGGTGCTGTAGAACGGCGTGGCCAGGTCGTGATACCCGCTGACCGCCAAGACCTTGAGTGCGGGGTTCAGGCGCAGCGCCGCGAGCAGGTCCGGTAGCGTATCGGGCGCCAGTTTGCCGGCGTGGCTGAAATCCCAGGCGTTGATGATGTCCGCATTGAGCGATGCGTAGGTCGCGTTGGGCGCGCTATAGCCCAGATACTCGGGAAACTGGCGGGCCAAGGCCGTGGCCAACGGTTGCTCGATCAGGATGTCGGAGGGGTCGCCATCGGTCTGCAGACGCGGGTCGTTCGCAGGCAAGGTGACACGGCCGTCGTAGCGGCCGAAGATGCGGCCCGGCAGCAATGCGTTATTGAAGGGTTGCAGCGCGAAATAGCCCTGCAATGCCTGCGTGCTGAGCCCGGACAGCGGCCGCCACCGGGCAAGCACGTTCGCGCCGGGAACCACCGGCTTGCCCAGGATGGTGGGAAAGCCGTACTGGCTCAGCACCCAGGTTGGCCCGTAGCGCTGAAATTCCGCGTGCACCACGCTGACGAAGGCGCGCATCTGCAGGGCATAGAACTCGTCGCTTGCGGTGACTTCGGTCTGCTTGTGATACGCGGCCACCGCAGCGTAGCTGGGGAAATACCCGCCGATGGTGTCGCCGCTGTACTTCATGCCTTTTGCATAATCCGGGTAATACAACCCGCCGGAAAACGTGGCGTCGGCGTAATAGTTGAGGATGGACGATTGCAGGACGATGCCGCTGAGCCGCACGCCGGCCGATTCCAGTGCCAGCGCCAGCATGGTGGAGCGGGCGGTGCCATACGATTCGCCGAACAGATACAGCGGTGCGCCAGGACGTCGATTGACCTGCAGATAGCGTTGGATGAAGTCGCGCATCACCTGCACATCGGCATCGCTGCCCCAGAAGCTGCGGTTGGTATTGGGCAGGATCGCTTGCGACAAACCGGTGCCGGGCGGGTCGATGAAGACCATGTCGGTGCTGGCGATCAGGCTCTCGGCATTGTCGACCATGGGGTAGTTGGGCCAGCTACCGAAGCTGGGCGCAGCGGTGGCCAGGCGTTTTGGCGCGAACGAGGCCAGGTGCAGCAACGCCGCCGATGCCCCCGGCCCGCCGTTGTAGAAAAAGGTCAGTGGCCGCGGTTTGCCATTGCGTGCCGGGGCGCTGTAGGCCACATACGACAGGGAGGCCTGTGGCTGGCCTGCGGCATCCTTCGCAATCAGGTGGCCGGTACGCACGCTATAGGCCACCGTCTGTTGCTTGCCACGCCACACGTAGTGCATCAGTGCGGAACGTTCGTTGGCGACGTTGGCATCCAGTCCTGCATCGGGCTTGGACGAATAGGCGATGCGATCGGTATACGGGGCATTGCCGGCGGTGGCCTGCGGCGTTTGCTGCGCACTGGCGATGTGCGGGCCAACCAGCAGCAATCCTACCAACAGCAAAAATGCGCGTCGTGCGGTACCGGCGGTGTGCTGAGCCATGGTGCACCTGTGTCGAAATGGAGGCGCTGCGCATGCAGTGACGATTGCAAGGCCGATGGCACACGGTGCCCGGCGCAATGCCAACACAGGCGTGCGACCGGACGTGCGTGCAATGGCGAGGTCCTCACGCAGCGAACGGGTCAGACCTGTGCGCAGCTTGTGCACGCGCTACGCCGGCCAGGCACCGGCATGCGAAGCCAGCGCACGTTGCACGAAGCGACATGGCTGCTGCTCCGAGCCAGCGTGACGCGTTGTGACCGACTCGACAGCGGCACCTGCGGCGAAGGGCGGGTGTGGCGCAGTGGCAGCAGGACTGGCGCAGTCCGATCGCTGCGCCTTTCTGCGTCTTGGATCGTCATCGACCCGGTCGATTGGCCTGCGAGCGCCGTGACGGCGTCACCTGGCGACGGTAACGCGGGTGTGTGGATCGCCCCCTGCGGTGGGCACGCGTTGCAGGCCTGCCGCGATCCGGCCGGCCCTCACTCCACGCTGGATGCCACCAGCCGCTGCCAGAGCGCGACGTTGGCCTCGTTGTCGGGTTCCAGCGTGGCCAGCACGCTCAGCGCATGGTCTTGATGCTCGGCGCCGTGGCGGGCAAGCATGGCCAGCGCGGCAGCCAGCCGGCCGTAACGCAGCGCCATGCCAAGCGAGGTGGCCAGCAGGGTGGTGTCGTGCTCGGGGCGTTGCTCGTCCAGCGCAGTGCTCAGCTGCGGCGGCAGCTCCCAGGCGGTGGCAATGGTTTTGGCGACCGTGGCGGTGTGGCGTTCGACCAGGGCGGCGGCCACTTCCAGGCTGTAGGGCAGCGACGGGCGTTCGGCGTAGGTGTCGCGCAATACGCGCAGGATCACCACCGCGCCCAGGCCCTGCAGCAGGCCGGCCAACTGTGCCGACAAGGTGTCGCCGCCGCGCTCGCGTGCGTAGGCGGCCGCTGCGGTGGCGGTGCGCAGCGCGTAGTCCCACACGGCGGCCGGCAGGCGCGAGTACAGGCCGCCATCCAGGCTCAGCACCGGCTGCATGACCGCTGCGGCGACGATCTGGCGCACGCCCTCGGTGCCGATATGCACCACCGCCCGCTCCAGACTTTCCAGCGGGCCGCCTTGCGGGCGATACAGCGCGCTGTTGGCGATGCGCAACAGGTTGGCGGCCAACGCCGGGTCCTGCGCGATGATTGCGGCGATCCCGCGGCCGGAGGCATCCGGGTCGTTGACCGCACGCATCAGCTGCGGCAACAGATGCGGGCGGCGCGGCAACAGCTGCGGGCGCAGGTCCACGTGTTCGAGCGCGCCGGCCACCGCAGCCAGCACGTCGGCCTGCGCGGGATCGACCGGCAGGCTGCCATCGGCCAGCGACGGGGTGGACATCACCGCGGCATACATGCGCCGCAGCAACGGGCGCATCGGTGGCGGCCCGGACGGCAACGGCTGCGGTGCAGGCGCTGTCTGCGGCTGCGCTTGCTCGGGCGCTTGCACTTGCACAGGCGCCAGCTCCGGCGTGACCGCTGCCGGCGCAGCGTGCGTGCCGGGCGCGACGGTCTCGGCGGGCGTGGCAGGTGCGCTCGTCGTCCGGGCACGGTGGCGCAGCAGAAGCCAGGCAATGACACCGGCAAGTACCAAGCCGGTAAGGAGTCCGGCAGCAAGCAGCAACACAATCACGGGCGTCATAGGAATTTGTCTGAGCAGTGCTGCGACTATCCGCGAAGCCGGTCGTGGCGGCAATGTGGCTGTGCCATGGTCGGAACGTCGTCCCGAGCCGATCGCAGTGCACGCGCGCTGGAGAAGCGCGACATGTATCGACAACCCGGCAAGCACGACGGCTGGAGGTGTACATCCGGTCGCGACTGCGGCAGCGACTCCCTCAGCGCGCATGTCCGGCGACGTGCGCGGGCTTATCGTGCGGGTGCAGGCATAGGTGCAGATTCAACTGCCGATCGAGAGCTGGCGCTGGCAAAGGGGTCCAGCAAGGCCTTGTCCAGCTTGGCCGCCACACCCACGCTGCGCCCGGCGAGGTTGGCGACTTGATAGTGCACCGCAACGCCAAGCACCTGGGTGGCCTCCGACAGCGACAGCCCATACTCGTCCTGCAACCATTGCAACAAGCCGGCGGTCGCCACGCGCAAGGCGTCGTCGCTGGAGCCGCCCTGGCCCAGCGCCATCACTTGCGTGGGCGATTCCACGCGCGGGGTGAGGTAGGCACGCTGCTTGCGCAACGCGACGCGGAACTCCACATCCAGCGAGGTCTCCAACGCCCACTGGGTGGTTTCGCCATCGCCTTGCAGCGCATGGCCGTCGCCCAGATACAGCAGCGCGCCGGGTTGTTGCACCGGCAGGTAGACGGTGTTGCCGGCGAGCACGGCATTGAAATCCATGTTGCCGCCGAAGCTGGCGGTGTCGCCAGTGGAGATCGGCGGATAGCCGAATCCCGGTGCCAGCGCCAAACCGCCCAGCATCGGTTTGACCGGAATGGTGAAGTGCTGCAGTGGCCCGGTGGACACATCCGGCCGCGCGATGCCGGCCTCGCGGTCCAGCCGCCAGCGCACACGTTGGCCCAGGCCGGCGGCCTTGCTCGCCAGCCGCGGCGTCTGCAACCGCCCGACCAGGCCATCGAGGCTGTCGGCGTAGTCGCGGTTGAGCGACAGGCTGACCAGTGTGATGGCCAGCGTATCGCCGGGTTCGGCGCCCACCACGAAGAACGGCCCCACCTGCGGATTGCCGAACAGGGCACGGGTGATGCCGTGCGCATCCACGCCACCTGAATCCAGGGTCTGCGTGCGCACGCTGTCGCCCGGCCAGATGACCAGGGCCGGCGGCCGATCGGCACTGAAGGTATTGCTGTAGTCGCGTGGCACGAAACGATGGACGCGTGGCGCCGCGTCCGTGCGGGTAGGGACGCGCCAGGCACTGAAGGTATGCAGTGCACGTGCCTGGCTGTTGTTGGGATCGGGCAGGTCGCTGTTTCCGCGCATTTGCGTGCCGTGGATGCGGCCGTGCAAACGCGATTGTTGTCCGTCCTTAGCGGTGGCCACCAGCGTGAGCGCATTGCCACGCAGCGTCCCGCTGACGCGATCCTCATCCAGGCGGCCGCTGACCTGCGCGTGGTCGCGTTCCAGCGTCAAGGTCTGATAGACGCGATTGCCCCACAGATCGCTTGCCACGATCCATTGTTCCTGACAGCACGCCGACAGCGGCAACACGCCCATCAAGAGTCCAGCAACGACAGAGCGCACAGGCATCCGGCAATCCTTTGGCAAGCGAAAGATGCACCTTGGGTGGCGACCTGCGACAGGCGCGCGTGCCAGAGGTCATCGTCGGCGCCTGGCGCGCGCTTGAACTTGCCGAAGGGCGCTGTCACGGCAGCGCCAGCATCCACATCGCCCTAACAAGCGCCAGCCCATCATGCGTCACCAGCTGTGCAGCCCTAGAGCATCTAGGCAGCTTAAAGGGTGCAGGCATCCGCAGTTGGACCATCTTTCACGACAAACACCGCGCAGTGCGCGGTGTCTGCGTTTGTGCGCGGGTGATGCGCGCGCGATGGCTGCGCGCGCGGTGCAGCCGGCGCCCTGTCATCGCGGCACAACTGCGCTACAGCGTGCCCTGCTTCCACAGCCGCACGATCTCGGCCGGCGCATGTTCTTCGGGGATGCGCAGCGGCTCGCTGGCACCGTCCCAGGCGATGCTGAAATAGCGTCGGTCGCCACCACCGGCCTGCGGGCGCGGCAACGCATGCACCAGGCATTGGTCAAGGAGTGCGCGCAGGTGCAACCGCTGCGCATCGTCCAGCTCGTCCATCAGCAGTTGCCGCTCGCGGCGCATGGCCGGGAACGCGGCCACCCCGCCCTCGCGGGCCAGGCGCAAGGTCACGCCCAGCTCCACCGGTGGCCGCTGTGGACTCATGCCAGCACGCCCACGTCGTGCCAGGCCTGTTGCACCGCGCGTGCCTCGGCGCTGTCGGGGCCGTAATCGGAGCTGGCGACAGTGACGGTGCGTGCGGCAAAGGTGGCGAAGTCGGCACCGGCGGCCAGTTCGCCGCCGGTAAGCGCGCGGTACCAGATGCGACCGGTTTTTTCCCACGCAGCGCCACCGATCGCTAGCGCAGCGCCTTCGTCGCGGACCAGGGTGCCGGGCAAAGCGGTGCCTTGGTGCGCATCGTAGATACGCCGCCGCAGCGCTTGGGTGGCCGGTGCGGTGTCCGCTGCGAGGGCGTCTGCGCGTGCGAGCAGCCCACGCGCGCGCTGCTGACGCAGATGGGCGGTGATCTGGCGGGACAGCTGCGCGCACTGGCGTGCATGCTCGGGCGCCGCCTGTGCCACATGGTCCAGCAGATACGGCGGCAGGATGCCGGCACGGCGCGGGGTCAGGGGCGCAGACATAAGCGAACTCCACAATGGGGTGCGCTCGCGACTATGCCGAGACCGGGTTTAGGAAAACGTTAGGCCGGGCCGGGTTGCGCCCGTGCAGCGGGTTGCGGCGGGCCTGGCGTTCATTCCAGTTGCGCCAGCGCGTCCTGGATCGGCGTCTGCCCATCCACAAATCCTACCGTCTTGCCGATCGTGGCCGGCGTCGCCAATGCAGCGGCGATCACCTGTGCCACGTTCGCGCGTGAGACGCCTCCGTCGGCATCGCTGCCCGGGTCGCGGGTAATACGGCCCGATGGCGCATCCTGCGTGAGTCGTCCTGGCCCCAGCACGGTCCAGTCCAGCGTGGTGTTGCGCAGGTGTGCATCGGCTGCGCCCTTGGCCTGGGCGTAGGCAAAGAAGCCATCGTCCGGCCCGATGCCATGTTCCAGCCCGGCACCGAGGTAGGACACCATCACGTAACGACGCACGCGCGCCTGCTCGGCCGCATGCATCGAACGGATTGCCGCATCGCGATCCACCGCATAGGTGCGCGCCGCATCGCCACCACCGGCACCGGCCGACCACACCACCGCATCGTGGCCTGCCACTTGTGCAGCGATGGCATCGGTATCGGCGTGCTCGATATCGAACACCAACGGCGTAGCGCCATCGGCCATCACATCGTCTGTGTGCGCGGGATTGCGGAACAACGCCGTCACCTGATGCCCACCGCGCACCAGCAGCGGGGTAAGCAACCGCGCGACCTTGCCATGGCCGCCAATCAACACGATACGAGACATCCACCCCTCCAACACGGCGCGCCGCAAGGGCGCTGACTGCCACCATCCTGGCCAATGCGGTGCTAAGGCGGTGTTATCGCCGCGGCATGCGCGCAGCGATCGTTGGCATCGGTCGAACCGATGGTGCCTGCAGCGCGCAACGCATCGGCAGCCATCGATCCACCGCCTCACAACGCACATGCCGCCATGACCGCATCGATCGCATCTGGGACACTACGCGCCCTGTCTTTGCGAGATGCCGATGACCACCTCCACTGAACTTCGTCCACGCGTGGGATGTGGCGCCTTCATCCGCCGTGCCGATGGCCGTCTGCTGCTGGTGCAGCGCGGGCGTGCGCCTGAGCAAGGCCATTGGGGCCTGCCCGGCGGCAAGGTGGACTGGATGGAAACCGTCGAAACCGCTGTAGTGCGCGAAGTGCTCGAAGAAACCGGCCTGCATGTACACCTGCAAAGCGTGCTGTGCATCGTCAGTTACTTCGAGCCGGATCTGACGCCGCCAGAGCACTGGGTCGCACCGGTATATCTGGCCGCCATCGAAGGCAGCGAACACGCGGTGCGGCGCGAACCCGAGGCCATCGTCGATATCGGCTGGTTCGCACTGGACGCATTGCCATCGCCGTTGACCACCTCCACGGTGCAGGCACTGCAGCATCTGCAAGCGGCCAGCGCGGTGGCATCCGGTCTCTGAGGGGTTTGGGTGGCCGGAGTGGCGCAAGGCCATCGTTACCCAGACGGACGCGGTGACAAGCGCATGGATTTTGCCGACCGAGTCCGCTATTTTTCTTCCGGCGCGAGGGGGAACATCGCCGCAGATGTCGAACGCAACGGCCGGGACGCCGATGACTGTGTAGGCCCGGTCACTCATCAGGGGACGAAGAATGGAATCGCTGTATCCGCAAGGCCCGGCCGTGGTGCCGGAACGCTTGACCGCGCCCAGCAGCAAGTATCGCCGTAACGCATGGCTGGCAATGCTGGGGCTGGGTGGCTTTATCGCCGTCTACCTGGGGTTGCTGGTGTGGTTTGGCTGGACTGCTTACCGGCTGGTGGCCGGGCTGCTACAGGGTTCTGGCGGCGAGCAGGCGTTCTGGCTCTGGGTGGTGGCCGCTGGTGCCGCATTCCTGGCGGTGTTCATGGCCAAGGCGCTGGTGTTCAACAAGCGCGCCGAGCGCGATACGCGCGCGCTGGAACTGTCGCCGGCCGAGCAACCGGCGTTGTTCGCCTTCCTGCACCGTTTGGCCGACGAAGCCGGCGCGCCGCGTCCGCACAAGGTGTACCTGTCGGCGCAGGTCAATGCAGGCGTGTTTTACGACCTGTCGCTGCTCAACCTGTTGCTGCCTTCGCGCAAGAATCTGGACATCGGATTGGGCTTGGTCAACGTCCTGAATCTGGGCGAATTCAAGGCCGTGCTGGCGCATGAGTTCGGACATTTTGCCCAACGCACCATGGCAGTCGGGCGCTGGGTGTACATCGCTCAGCAGATCGCCGCGCATATCGTCGGCAAGCGCGATGCGCTGGACCGTGTGCTGGCCACGCTGTCGCGCATCGATCTGCGTGTTGCCTGGATCGGCTGGGGCCTGTCGCTGATCGTGTGGTCGATTCGCTCGCTGGTCGAAATCGCCTTCCGCGGCGTCGTTCTGGCCCAGCGCGCGCTCTCGCGCGAGATGGAATACCAGGCCGATCTGGTCGCCGCGTCGCTGACCGGTAGCGATGCGCTGGTGCATGCCTTGCACAAGCTCGAAGCCGCCGACGATGGCTGGCAACGTGCGCTGCGTTTTGCCGGACGCGAGTTCGCGCAGGACCGCCCAGTCAAGGATCTGTTTGCGATCCAGTCGCGCATCATCGAGCACATGCGCGTGGTGTTGAACGACCCCGGACACGGCGTGGTGCCGGCACTACCGCAGCAGCAGGCCGAGCAGTACCGCCTGTTTCAGAACGAAATCGCGCAGCCTTCGCAGATGTGGGCGACCCATCCGCCCAGCGCCGCGCGCGAAGAGAACCTCAAGCGCCGCTACATTGCCTGCCCGATCGACGCGCGCCCGGCGATGGAGCTGTTGCACGATGCGCAATCGCTGCGCGAGCAGGTCTCGCGCGGATTGCTTACCGGCGAGGTGCCGGCCTTCGTGGACACCGAGGTGTCGCTTGCGCAGCTGGAGCGCGAGTTCGGTGCGTTGTCGCTGTCGCGTCGCTATCAGGGCCTGTATCTGGGGCGCTCGTGCACGCGCGATGCCGGCACGCTGGCCGCGTTGTATGCCGACCCGCTGCCCAGTGGCGATCTGGTGCAGGCACTGGATGCGCTCTATGCGCCCGATGACGGCCAGGCCATCGAACACCTGCGTGAGCGCGAGCGCCAACGCGCGACCCTGCAAGGGCTGATGGATGGCGGGTTGCGTGCCACCGGCGGCGTGTTGACCTGGAAAGGCACCAGCCTGTCGCGCAAGCAACTGCCTGCCGTGATCGCAGAGCTGGATGACGAGTTGCGCGTGCTGCGTGCCCGCGTCAGCGGGCACGACAGACGCTGCCGCAGCGTGCATCTGGCCGCGGCCGAAACGCTCGCCGGCGGCTGGCCGGCGCTGTTGCGCGGCTATCTGGCGGTGTTGCATTACACCGATCACGCACTTGCCGATATCGAAGATGCGCAGCTGCTGTATCTGCAGACCTTTCACAGCGTCATTGCCGACGGGCGCGTCTCGGCCAAGGAATTGCGCAAGCTGGTGGCTGCGTGCAATCAGCTGCAACGCGCGCTGCGCGCGGTCTACGACCAGGCCGCACAACTGCGGTTGAACGCGCCACTGTCTGCCGCACTGGGTAAGCAACAATGGCAGCAATGCCTGCCGGATTTCCGCCTGGCCGAGGCCGACGAAAGCAACATCAATCCCTGGATGGAGGCGGCCAAGGGTTGGGTGCAGGTCACGCTCGAGACGCTGCGCGAATTGCGCGATGCCAGTCTGGAACAACTGCTTGCTGCAGAAGACGCGGTTGCACAGCAGCTACGTCAGGGCGACCTTAGGCCAACGACCGACGCGCCTGCCGCAGCGCCTGGCGAGTATCCGGTGCGCCTGCCGGGCGACGAGCGACGGCGTGATCTCAAACAGAACCTGTGGCAGCGGTTTCTCGCAGCCGACGGGATCTTTCCCTCGGTGGCACGCGTTGCCGTGGCTGCGGCAATTGTGGTCGGCGTGTTGTGGTTGGGCGGAACCTTGGGGCAGACAGAGGTGGCGGTCTACAACGGCCTGCAGCAGACCGTGACCGTATCGATCGATGGACAAACGGCATCGCTGGCGGCCGGGAACCGTCATGTCTTTCAGGTGCCGGAGCAGGCCACGCACCGGATCGAAACGCGCGCTGCAGACGGCAGCGTGATCGAGGCATTCGATGCGCCCAGTGGGGGGCATGCTGGCCACTTCGCCTACAACGTGGCCGGTGCGGCGCTGCTGCTGAACTGGCGGGCCAGCTACGGCTCGGCTGTCGAGGACACCTCGCGCAGCGTGAGCAGCACGCGTTGGGAACAGACCCATGCCCAGGACATCTTCAGCGAGCCGCCGCAGCAGATCAGCGGCAAGGGCAGCCAGTACCGTGATGTGCTCACCGCCGTGTCCGGAAGGCCTCCGCATCAGTTGCTCGGCGAACTGACGCCTGCGCGGGACCTGGCGTTGATGACGGCCCACGCACGTTGGGATGCCCCCGATGCTGCCTATCTCGAACAATGGATGGAACGGCTGCGCGAGGCTGCGCCGACGGCATTGCCGCCGTTGCTCGTCGAGCGGCTACGGCGCGATCCGCAGGACATCGTCGCCTTACGCATGCAGCAGGACACAGCCACGCCTGCGCAACGCGAAGACGTCTGCAAGCGCCACACCGCCGCTGCGCAGGCACGGCCGCAATCGTCCGCGCTCGCGTATGCCGCCATCCGCTGCCAGACAGCCGTGCCGGCGCGCGATCAGGCGTTCCTCCTCGCGCAGACGCGCTGGCCCAACGACCCATGGTTGCAACGCGCCGCTGCCGCTGTGCATGCCGAGCAGCTGCGCCTGCCCGAAGCACAGGCTTTGTACGAACAGGCCGCACGCGCGCCGGCCCTGACCGACGAGGTGGTGCCGATGCTGGTGCGGCTGCAGCGCTATCGCAATCTGGCGGTCGATCTGCCCGCCATGGCGCAGCGCTCGCCCTCGTTGGCCTCCACGTTGGCCCTGGAAAGCGGACAGGGCACCGAGAACACGCCGTATCAAAGCTTCCACGCACTGGCGCGTGGAGAGCTGGACGAGGCGGTGGCCGGCGCTGCCGCCGATGGCGAGCTGCAAGCGCGCTTGTTGCGCTTTGCGGCGGCCTCCGATGGCGCCAGTGCCGAACTCGTGCGACAGGCCCGCGCACTGCCGGCCACCGCCGGCCTGGACGCAGTCACTGCGCCAACGGCATGGGCGCTGGCAGCGCGCGAGGGCTGGGACGTGGCGCAAGAGCGAGCCTTGGTGCAGCAGTCCACCGGGGAGGACGCCGCCGGCATCGCGCGCTTCTTTGCGGCCGTGCAGGCCGGCAACACGCAGCAGCAGGCCGAGGCGGCATTGGGCAATGTGAGTCTGGTCGGGCGCGGCATGGCGTACTCCATGGCAGCGGTCTGGCTTGGCGCGCGTTGCCCGACCGTGTGGCGCAGTGGGGCCAAGCAATTGTTGTTCGCCAACGAGCGGCCGTATCTGGGATAGGCGTGCGCAGGGTTGCTTGCATGGTTGCGGTCGGCCATGAACTGCTTGGAGATTGGCCAATTGCCGTTGCCCCCATCTGCACGGCATGTCAGCCAACCGCCGGCGCTATTCTCGCTAGTTCGACTGCCTGGGAGGGCATTGCATGGCACGCCGTTGGTTGAAGAAAACGCTAGCGCTAGGCTTGATCTGTACAGCGTGCGGCTTGCACGCAATCGCTGCCGAGCCGGCGAAACCCGCCGCTGCAACCGTAGAGGATGGCATCCGTCATGTCAGCGCATTCGAGCTACCGGTCTCCGAATATCTGAGCCCGGCAGCACGTGCGCATGTGGCCGCCGAGGTCGCACGCGTCGATCCACTGGCCAAGGCCGACAACGCCACGCTGCTGACGCAATTGCCGACCATCCGCGCCGACACCGAGCGCTGGGCCGAAGGAGTGATCGCGCAGCTGCGCACGCGCTACGCGGTGGAGATCACACCCGAGACCTGGAGCGGCGTGCCGGTGTTGCGGGTAGAGCCACGCACACGCACGCCCGAGCAGGCAAAGCGTTTGCTGATCGAGCTGCATGGCGGCGGATTCGTGATGGGTAGCGCTGCCTCGTTCGGTCTGATGGAAGCCATCCCGATCGCGGCGATGACCGGCATGAGCGTGGTTGCGGTGGACTACCGGATGGGCCCGGAGCATCGCTTCCCGGCCGCCAGCGAAGATGTGGCGGCGGTGTATCGCGCCGCACTCAAGAGCTACGCACCGGCGCGCATCGGCATCTTCGGCTGCTCGGCCGGTGGTGTGCTCACCGGCGAGTCGCTGGCGTGGTTTGCCAAGGAACGCTTGCCGATGCCGGCAGCGGCCGGCATGTTCTGTGCCGCTGGCGATGCGCGCTATCGCGGCGATTCGCGCGTGGTGGTCGCCGCAGTGAACGATGCCTTGTTGCCGGACAAGGCTGGTGCGCTGCCGATCATGGAAGACCTGTATTACGGCGAGAAGGTGGACTTCCACGATCCGCTGGTGTCGCCGGTGTTCTCCGATGCGGTGCTGCGCCAGTTTCCACCCACCTTGTTTCTCACCGCCACGCGTGCAGCCGAGTTGAGCGCCACCGCGTATACGCATGCACGCCTGGTGGATCTGGGGCGCGAATCGGACTTGCACGTCTGGGACGGGCTGGGGCACGGCTTCCACCTCACCGACACGCTGCCGGAAAGCCAGCAGGCGCTGCGTGTCACTGCGCGCTTCTTCAGCAAGCATCTGGGCCTGCCACCGCCCCCGTTGGCCGCGCCACGCTAACGCCACGCTGACATCGGCTAGGCACCGTGCTTACATCTTCTCGCCTAGCTTGAGACAGACCGGTACTGCACTTGCAGTACCGACATTGATCTAGGAGAAATCGGATGAGTCTGCAAATTCCTCAGGGTGCACTGGTGGTCGTGGCCGATGGCGGCGAAGCGCGTTGGTTCACCAACACCGGTAACGAAGCCAAGGTGGTGCTGCGTCAACACGCGCGCACCGATGTGCAGAACGTCGACGACGATGGCCCCGCCGGCAAGGCGCCGCAGGACCTGACCAACGCAGACCTGGACGAAATGACCTTCGCCAAGCAGTTGTCGCATGCCTTGAACGATGGCGCGCTGAAGCACGAATACACGCATCTGGTACTGGTGGCCGATCCGACCACGCTGGGCCGCGTGCGTCCGTTGCTGCACAAGGAAACCCAGCAGCGTCTGGTAGGCGATCTGGCCAAGGACCTGACCAATCTGCCGCTGGAAGACATCCAGCGCGCGTTGTCCTGACCGCGGAGTACATGCGCAATGGGGTTTGTTCGCGAGTACGCCACGCAGGCGCCGGAGCGTAGCGAGGTGGATGCACAGGCCGGGCTGCAGGTGCTCGAGTTCGGCACCGAGTGGTGCGGTCACTGCATCGCTGCGCAGCCGCTGCTGCAAAAGCTGTTGGGCGGTTTCGAGGCAGTCGACTACCGCAAGTTCGAAGATGGAAAAGGGCGGCCGCTTGGCCGCTCTTTTCGCGTGAAGTTATGGCCAACCATTGTCCTGCTGCGCGATGGCGAAGAACTCGCGCGCGCCGTGCGCCCGCAAACACGCGAGGATCTGCAGCCGTTGTTGGCAGTGCTGGGTGAGCCCGCGATTCAAAGCGGCTAACACAACGGCCGCGCTCATTGTCAGGTGAGCGAGGCCGCTGCTTGGTGCGGCATGTGCCATGCGTACAGTCGCGTTCCTCCACGTTCCTCCGCGTTGCCCGCACGCACTTGACGACTGCTCGCCAGGTTTTGTTAACCACTCTTGGACGCGCACCGGACGTGAGCGATCGAGCGCAGTGACGCGCACGTGTTCTGCTCGGAACCCGAATGACGCATCTGCTGCATGCGCCAAAACACCTTGAAAACAAGGTGTTTTGATAAAGCTGCGCCCTCGCGTCTGCAGCAATCTGCACGCTGTAGTAACATAGCGGCCTGATCAAGTCCTGGGCGATTGCCCACCCCTTGGTCGTCTGTCCCGCAGCGTCGCTGAATCTTCGCGGCCGTCCGGGAATGTCTCCGGTGTCATCCCCTGCATGTGCGGTTGCCATGCGCGCGATGTGCCGTGTCCTGTGCGTTGCCAGGGCGAGCGGGCAGCGATGGCCTGCTTCTGTAAAGCACCCTGGAGACCCTGCACATGCACGACACGCGCGCGATTGCCTCGCACTTCGGTTGGTTCAAGCGCCGCCGCCAACTGCAACTGGACGACGTCACCGTGGTCGATCGCCCGATGCTGCGCAAGGCCGTTGGCGCTGCCGCACTGGGCAATGCGATGGAGTGGTTCGACTTCGGCGTGTACGGCTATCTGGCGGTGACCTTGGGGCAGGTGTTCTTCCCCGCGAGCAATCCTACCGCGCAGTTGATTGCGACCTTTGCCACGTTCACCGTCGCATTTTTGGTGCGGCCGATCGGCGGGATGGTGTTCGGACCGCTCGGCGACCGGTATGGGCGGCAGAAAGTGCTGGCGGCCACCATGATCCTGATGGCGTTAGGTACCTTCAGCATCGGCTTGATCCCGTCCCATGCAACCATCGGCGTGTGGGCGCCGGTGTTGCTGCTGTTGGCGCGGCTGCTGCAAGGCTTTTCCACCGGCGGCGAATACGGCGGGGCAGCGACCTTCATCGCCGAATATGCCACCGACCGCAATCGCGGCCTGATGGGCAGCTGGCTGGAATTCGGCACGCTGGGCGGGTACATCGCCGGGGCGGCCACGGTGACCGCATTGCACATGGCCTTGAGCCAGGCGCAGATGCTCGAGTGGGGCTGGCGCATTCCGTTTCTGGTCGCCGGCCCGTTGGGTTTGCTGGGCCTGTACATGCGTATGAAACTGGAAGAAACCCCGGCG
The DNA here is from genome assembly GCF_001423495.1 of Xanthomonas sp. Leaf131. Lineage (GTDB taxonomy): Bacteria > Pseudomonadota > Gammaproteobacteria > Xanthomonadales > Xanthomonadaceae > Xanthomonas. The sequence goes on from NZ_LMOG01000007.1 coordinate 31,379, forward strand.
TTTCGCGCCTATACCGAACAATCCGAACAACGCGAACACCAGAGCGCACGTCAGGGCTTGCTCACGCTGCTGCGCCTGCATTGGCCGCAGTTGCTCAAGTGCGTTGGGCTGGTGCTGGTATTCAACGTCACCGACTACATGCTGCTGACCTACATGCCCAGCTACCTCAGCGTCACCATGGGGTATGCCGAGAGCAAGGGCTTGTTGCTGATCATTCTGGTCATGCTGGTGATGATGCCGCTCAACATCGTCGGCGGCCTGTTCAGCGACAAGCTGGGCCGCCGCCCGATGATCATCGGTGCGTGCATTGCCTTGTTCGTGTTGGCGATCCCGTGCCTGTTGCTGGTGGGCAGCGGTCACGACGGGCTGATCTTTACCGGGCTGATGCTGCTCGGCCTGGCCTTGGTGTGCTTCACCAGTTCGATGCCCTCTACGCTGCCGGCGCTGTTCTACACACCGGTGCGCTACAGCGCGCTGTCGATCGGCTTCAACGTCTCGGTGTCGTTGTTCGGCGGCACCACGCCATTGGTCACTGCCTGGCTGGTGGAGCGCACCGGCGACCCGCTGGTGCCAGCGTATTACCTGATGGGCGCGGCCGCGATCGGGTTGGTGACCATGTTGTTCGTGCGCGAAACCGCCGGCTTGCCGTTGCGGGGCTCACCGCCCGCCGTGGCCACCGATGCAGAAGCACGCGCGTTATTGCATGCCGATAGCCCGGTGACCGTGGATGCACAGCTACCGATTCGCGCTGCGCCTTCCATAAGCCAGCCGCGCACGGCGTAAGCGGGCTCAGCGCTGTGCGCAGATGCGCTGAGCCCGCATCTGCTCTCAATGCACGTCCGTTCTCAATGTAAGTTTGGCGAAAGCATGTCGGCCGAGGGCATGCCTTCGCCGGTTTCCACATAGCGTTTGAGGCTGCTGCCCAGGAAAAAGCGCCAGCCGCGCGCGCAGGCCTCTTTGCACGGCGATTCGCGGTAACCGGACTGGACAAATTCCAGTTGCGTGCCCTGGCTGGTGGAATGCAGCTCAAAGCGCATCACCGTGCCTTTCCATGCATCCGAGTCGAGCATGTTGGAATCGTGGCAACGCCAGCACACCAGGCGATGGTCGGCGCCGTCGTCGATGCTCAGTTCCACCCGCCAGCCCTGACGGCTCCAGTCCAGCCGCACCCGGTCGTTGGTCAGGCTCACTTCGCGCGTCCACCAGCGGGCCAGCTGCATTGGCTCGGACAGCGCAGCGGAAACCACTTCCGGCGCGGCGGCAATGACGATGCTGTGGCGGATCTCACGATTCATCTGGCGGGCATTCGCTGCGTAGATCCCGATGATCGCGCATTTTGGCAACCAATTGCAGGATTGTCTTGGTACTGCACAGTTCGCTCGTCCAACGCTCACATGGCGCTGGGTACCATCGGGGCAGGCCCCTAACGACGAAGACCTGGCATGACGACGCTTCCGATACCGGTGATGGACGTTGCTGCGCAACGCGATCTGGCCACCGCCCACGCGCTGTTGGAAAACCCCGGTGTGGCCGCGCAATTGGCCAATGCACTAGGCGCGCCGATCGAGAGTCTGATCACCAAGCGCCTGCCGAAAATGCTGACCCGCAGCATCGATGGTGTCACCCGCCGCGCATTGCAGGTAGCGATGAAATCGGCATTGCTGACGCTACGCGGTCAAGCCGATACGCAGCAGCCCGCATCCACCACGCGGCACACCATGGCGGTGGCTGTTGCCGGCGGTGCAGGTGGGTTTTTCGGGCTGCCTGGTCTGCTGGTGGAGCTGCCGGTGACCACCACGGTGATGCTGCGCTCCATCGCCGATATCGCACGCTCCGAAGGCGAATCGCTGCACGATCCGGAAACTGCGCTGGCCTGTCTGGAAGTCCTGGCGCATGGCGGACGCAGTGTCAGCGATGACGGTGCGGAGTCTGGCTATTTCGCCGTGCGCGCGGCAATGGCGCAGCAACTCAGCGCCGCCGCGCATTACGTGGCCGCACATGGCTTCGCCAGCAAGGGTGCGCCTGCGTTGGTGTCGTTGGTGTCGCGCGTTGCGGCCAAGTTCTCGGTCAACGTGGGCGAAAAACTTGCGGTGCAGGCCGTGCCGCTGGTGGGTGCAGTGAGTGGCGCAACGCTCAATACCGTGTTCATGCGCCACTTCCAGGCGATGGCGCGCGGGCATTTCATCGTTCGCCGGCTGGAGCGGCGCTTTGGAGAAGAGGCCGTGCGGCGTGCGTATGACGCATTGCCTGCACCGCGCTGAGATTCAGATAGCACCTCATAGGACGCCCGCGCGGCATGCATTGCTCGCAACTACGCACACCGACCATCTCCATTGGTCCTTGCCCGCCCACCGTCGCGGGACCTTACGCGGCATGGATGCCGCGTAAGAGCCTACACGGACGTACTTGCGGCGTGTCCCGCGATGGTGGGCGCCGCTCTGCAACCGACGCATCCACACCGTTCGATTTGCCTCTCAAGGCAACCGAGAGCTCAAGCTTCAGCGTCGTTTGGATGTTTCAAAGCCGCGTTGGTCGAGGGCGCGATGCGCTCACCGCTTGCGGGACACGCCGCAAGTACGTCCATGTAGGCTCGGTGGCGGCATCCATGCCGCCACACGGTCCCGCAATCGGTGAGCGCATCGCACCTGCTCATTTGGCTGTGTGCTGATGGTAATTACAACGCCGGCTGCGTCCACCTGGCGGTGGGCGTAGAAGTTCTTTGTTGGCCGCGCCAGGTCTTGCGTTGCTCCGTCGGTCATTTCCGCTATCTGCGAGGTGATCGCTTGCAAGCAGAGCTTTGGATGCACGATGTCACTGCGACACGTCACAATCACTTTCGCCTATGTCGGACCTCGTCCATGAGCAAACCTTTTTCGCCGGCTTCCGCGCGCAACCGTGACCCGATTCTTGCGGTATTGCAGCGTCACTTTGCCGACCGCCGCCATGTATTGGAGATCGGTGCAGGCACCGGGCAGCACGCGGTGCATTTTGCGGCGGCGATGCCGTGGCTGCGTTGGCAGGCGAGCGATCATCCCGATCATCTACCGGGCATGACGCAATGGCTGGACGAGGCCGCACTGCCGAATACGCCGCCGCCGATTCCGTTGCAGGCGGTATTGACGCCCACGCCGAGTCTGGCACCGGCACCGCCGTTGCCGATTGTGCAGGCGGGAGAGGCGGCTGGTTTTGATGCGGTGTATAGCGCCAATACCTTGCACATCATGGGCTGGCCGCAGGTGCAGGCCTTGTTTGCGGGATTGCCTGCGGTGATGGCGCCGCAGGCGGTGCTGGTGGTCTACGGGCCGTTCAATCGCGATGGGCACTTCACCAGCGAGAGCAATCGCGCATTCGATGCGATGTTGCGCGAGCGCGATGCCGCCTCGGGGATTCGCGATGCAGAGGCGGTGGATGCGCTGGCGGCTTCGGTTGGATTGCAGTTGATCGACGATGTGGCGTTGCCGGCAAATAATGTATGTCGGGTGTGGCGGCGAGCGTAAGTCGGTTGCTTTACTAAAACCATGCACACCGACATTCCCGACTGGTCCTTGCCCGCCCACCGTCGCGGGACCTTACGCGGCATGGATGCCGCGTAAGAGCCTACAAGGACGTACTTGCGGCGTGTCCCGCGAGGGTGGGCGGGCAAGGGCCCTGCAACACCCAAAATTTCGAGCCGTGAAAGCGGCATCGCACCCATGCGCTGATGCGGGTTGGCGCGGCAGCAACTCAGCGCCTGCGCCGTTCCAGCCACCACAACGCCGTGGCTAGCGTGAGCCAGGCCAGTAGCCACGGCCAGCGGGTGCCAGGTTGGGCTATTGGCGTGCTGAGGGTCGCGTTTGTGTGGGTGGCGGTGGCGGCCATCGCAAGGGTGGCGTCGCGGGTTTGTTGGCTATGCAAGGCGGGGGCGTCGCCGGGCGCGCGGACATAGAGCCAGCGTTGTGCTGTGCCGGTTTGCAGGCGATGCCAACCTGCGCTTGTGGGCCAGTAGGCGGCGCAGGTTTGGGCGCCGCTGGTGGGGTCGACCAGCAACGGTTGGGCTGGACCGGTGGGGCCGGTGACATGCGCGTCTGCAGCCAGACCGCACAGTGACATGCGCTGCTGCGACCAGCCTTCTTGCACCGGAGTGGGAGCGGTGCCGCCCGCGCGGGCGACGGCGCCGAACAGCTGCGCCCACAGCGCGGCGTGCAGGTCGCTGCGGCCGGCCAATACCAACGCGAAGCTGTCTTCGATCAGGCCGATGCCGATGCGTCCGCGGCCTTGTGCGTGCCACCAGCCCAATGCGCTACCGTCGTCTGCGCGTGCTGCGATCACTGCCTCGGCGTCTTGCGGTTGCAGGTCACGGCGTTGCAGCGGTGGAAGTGCAGGAGTGTCGGCAGGGGCTGCGGCTGGAGCGGTGGAGGCAGCGGCCGAGGACAGCGAGCGCGGGGCGGCGATCGCAGTGCTGGTGCTGCCACCGGTTGCCGCGAAGCCGAGTGCGTTGAGCGCTGCGCGGGTGCCGGCATCCAGTGGCCCGTCGGTGCGTACCAGCACGCCCAGGCCGCGGTCGATCGCGGCGCGCACGGTTTGGCGTTGCGCGTTGCCCAGCGTGACCAGGCGGCGTTGGTCGATGACCAGCAGGTCGAGCTTGTCCAGGCTGGCGGCGTCCAGCGCAGCGCCTTCGCCCAACTGCACGCCGGGCCCGACCGCGATCTGGCTGCGCACGTCCAGCCCGGCATCGCTGGCCCAGCGGCGCAGATATTTCAGTTCCGGCTGCGGCGCGCCGGCCAGCAACAGCACGCGGGTGGATGGCACTGCTGCCACTAGCACCGGCACCTGCATGCGGCTGCGTTCGGCGCCCTTGGCATCGCGCAGGCGCAGGCCGAACAGCACCTGCCCCGGTGCGTGCGCCAGTCCGCGCAGATGCACCTGGCCGGCTGCGTCGGCGATGGCGGTATCGACCATCTGGCCGGCCGGATCGAGCAGGTCGATCCGCGCAGCCGGGATTCCCTGGATGCGCGCGTTGATCGCGATGGCTTCGCCTGGGGCAACCGGCGGCGGTGTCGACACGGCCACCAGGCCCTGCGGTGCCGGGCCAAGCGCCAGTCGCAGCGGGATGCCGAGTGCGTCGCGGTCGCGCGCGGGCAGGCCGGTGCCATGCACGATCAACGCAGTGGTGCCGGGGGCGCGACGCAGGGCAGTGGCCAGGTCCGGCACGCGTATCACGCCTGCCAGCGCGGGCGCTTCGGGCAAGGCGATCCATTGCGTGGTCTCCGGGTCGATCCGAGCTGCCCTGGTCTCTGCGGTGGCGACGTGCAGTTCGCTTGTGCTGCCTGCACGCGGCGGTGGCAGCAGCACCGGGTAAAGCAGGCCGGCGAGCAGCGGTTGGGCGGCGAGCAACAGCCATAGCTTGCTGCGCGAACGTGGTTGCCTTGCGTGTGCGCGTAACAGCCGGAACCAGCCGACCACCACCAGCAACACGAGTGCAGCGCCAACCAGCCAGGGCAGCGATAGGGTCATGGCTGCGGTTCCCGGCCAAGTGCATCCAGATACCGCTGGCCGCGTGCGTCAGGAGTGGCGCGTCGGTGGACGGGCGTGGGCGGGGCGATGAGCGTGCGCCAGACCTGGGCGCGCAGCTGGGCGCGGCAGCTGGCGCAGTCTGGTTCGGCGCGCAGGGTTTCCACCGCAGCGGCCAGGCTCAGTGGATCGTGCAGCCGGTCTTGCTGGCGCTGCAGCCACTGCGCGTAGCGGGCCAGGGTGGCGTCCGCTACCGGCGCCTGTTCGCCCAGCGCGTCCCACAACTGCAACGCGGACGGGTCGGGATCCGGGCGGGTGTCCAGCCCCGCGGCACGGTCGCCCAGGCCGGCGCGGTCGCCGCTCAGGCGCCGGCTGGGGTCGATCGGCGGTAGCTGGGTGCCGACCCGCGCCAGATAGATGCGTTCGGCCTGTTGCACCTGCTTGATGAAGCCCAGCGCCTTGGTGGCGTAAGGCAACGCGCGCTCGGGGTGTCCCTGGCGCAGCTCGCCCTCGGACTGCCACATCTGGTCCAGCGCGGCGCGCAGCAGCGCACGCGTCTGCGGGTCGAGCAGGGTGGCGGCTTCGGCGTGGTCGTGGGTATGCCCGAATTCGGACAGCACGTTGTCCGCCTGGCCGAAACTGCTGCGCTCGGGCCGGCCGTTGGCGTCGCCATGATCATGGTCGTGGTCGTCCAACGCGGCGGCGCCGGGTTCGGATGCGTGATCGTGCTCGTGTTCGTCGTGGTCATGCGCGTGCGCAGCTGCCGCAGGCGTTGCCGGTGCGTCTGCAGTGGGCATGTCGGCGGTGGGCAGATCATCGGCCGGGGCGTCGCTGGTGGGCGGGTCGTCGGCGGTCGGCGGACCCTTGGGCGCGCCTTCGCTTTCTTCGCCGAGGAACTGGCCGTAGCGCAGCCGCAGCAGGCGCTGGTCCACGCCGATGGCGTCGGCGCGCTTGAGGTAGGTGGGCGCATCCAGGCGCGGCTTTTCCTTCAGCAGCGCCTCGGCGTCGATGATGATCTGGCGCTGGCTGCGGAAATAGGCCGGCAAGGTCTGCTTGACGCTGGCTTCCAGGCCGGCGGCCACGGTCTGTTCGGGCGGCGGCCAGCGCAGGATCACGCTGGCGCTGCGGCCTTCCTGCGGCCCGGGTTGGCGGGTGTCCTGGACGATCAATTGGGCGATCAGGTCGTCGCCGGCCACCATGCCCAGGGCCTGCGGCTGCAGCGTGGTGGAAAAGCCGCGTTGCCTGGCCGGGCCGCTGCCGGTGATGCTGCGGCGCTGGGTCTTGAAGGTGATGTTCTCGCCGCTGCCCTGGGCCAGGGTCAGGCGCAGCTCGGCGGTAGCGGCCACCGCGTAATCGTCGCTGGCTTCGAAGCGCAGCGTCCAGCCGGCATTGGATGGCGTCCACAGCACCAGGCTCTGTTCGGGCGTGAGCACGCGCACCTGCGGCGGACGATCCGGCAGCACGTCGAGGCGGTGCAGTTGGCGGTCGGCCGGCGCGCCGTCGATGAGGATGCGGTACAGGCTGGCGCGCTCGGCGACCCACTGGCCGTGCCATTGGTCGGTACTGCCTTGCCGGGCCAGCGCGACGAGACGGCCGTCGGTGAGCCGCAGCGCGACGCTGCGTGGGGCCGGGCTGACCTGTAGTTGCCAGTCCAGCCGGGTGCCGGTTGGCACGCGGGCATCCAGGCCGGGCAGGCGTGCGGGCGCCCAGCCGGTGTAAGCGGGCGGGGTGCTGTGTAGCCGGGCCTGACGCAGTGTGGGAGCGCCGTTGCCGGCACGGGCGGCGGCGACGCGGTCGTTGCTTGGCGCGGGCTGTGTGGCCCGGTGCGGCCACAGCAGCAGTGCGGCGCAGGCCAGCAGGCCGAGCAGGCTCCATGGCCAGGCGCGTCGCCACGGCCAGGCCGGGCGTAGATCGCGCGGGGTGCTGTGCAGGCGCTGCTGCAGACGCTGACGTTGCAGGATCTGCAGCGGGCCAAGGTGTTCGGTCGAGGCGAACAGCAGGTCGCTGCTGTCCTCCAGATCCGCTTCGCGATCCAGCCGGCGGATCAGCCAGGTCTGGTCGAGCCGGCGCGCTGCCAGCACCGCCACGCCGGCCAGTGCCAACACGCCTACGATGAGCAACGGCACAGTCGCCGCGTGCGCGCCGCTGCGCCAGGCCAGCAGCGCCGGGAGCACGGCCAGCGGCAGCCCGAACAACAGCACGCCTGCCGCTTGCCGTCGCCGCGCCGCCTGCCAGGCGCGTTGTAGCGCCGGCGTACTCATGCGGCGCCGCTCCGGCATGGCGATGTGGCCAGCCAGCGTTCGGCCGCGAACAGCAGCAGCACCAGACCGATCAGCCATGGCGCCAGCGGCCACGGTGCGGTGGTCAGGCGGATGGCCGCAGGGCTACGCTGTGGTTGTTGGGTCTGCGCCAGTGCGCGCCGTGGTGCGGGTGGCGCCTGCAGGGCAGCGTGCAGGCGGGTGGGGAAATCGGCGTCCAGCAAGGCGGACAGGTGCTGCGGCTGCAAGGGCGCTGCCCAGCGCAAGAGACGTCCGCGACCAAGCGCGGTGGCGTCGATCAACGGCGCGCCGTGTGTGTCCTGCAGCACTGGCTGCAGCGGGACGGCGAGTGCGGGCGGGGCCGGCGTCTGTACATCGAGCAGCAATTGCCCGCCGGCTGCGACCCAGGCGAGCACCGGCGCGGGCGGTGTGCTGTGCGACAGCCAGGCCACCACCGTGCCGGGTGCCCAGCGCGCTGGCGCTGCGTCGGCGGGGGCACTCACTGGCAGCGTGCCGGGCAATGCCCAGGCAGCATGGACGGCACGCAAATAGCGTAGCGCCGGGTTGGTGGGGTCGTCGGCAATTGCCTGCAGCCGCAATGGCGCGACGCTTGTAACGGTGGCAATAGGCGATTTGCCAGGCAGCACTTGCCACTGCACATTGCGCGACAGCTGCAGGCGCTGCGCATCCAGCGGCCCCCAGTGGGTCGGCACGATCACGCTGAGTGCGGTGTCCGGCGGCAGGCTGGCATCGAGTTCGCGTAGCAGGCTGCCGACCGGCTGCGCAGTGCCGGCGGGCGTAGCGGTATCGATCGGCGGAAAACCCGGTGCCAGCCACAGCCACTGCGCGTTCGCTGCGTGGCGGAGTGTTCGGGCGGCAGCCAGATCCACGCCAGGACTCACCGCAACGCGCGGGCGCGCCTCCTGCCGGTCGCGCAAGGCCGGCTCGGCCAGCAGCAGCGCCAATGCCGCGATCAACAGCAAGCGCACCAGCAGCAGCGGCCATTCGTCGAAACGTACGCGATGACGTGGCCGCGGCAGCGCGCGTAGCCAGCGCAGCGCGGCGAAGTCGGTGGGGCGATGTTCGCTGCGGCGTGCCAGATGGATCAGTAGCGGCAGCAGCAGTGCGGCCAACGCGGCCAGGCCGGCGGGGAAGAGCAGGAGCAGGTTCACTGCCGCGCCACCTCAGCGGCGTGCGCGATGAGGTGCAATGACGGTACCTCGCTGAGACGGGTGTCTTGGCTCATCGCCGCGTACCCTGCCCGAACAATTCTCGCAATGCCGCGTCGGGTGGTGCATCCAGATAATGCAGCGCATGCGCAATGCCGGCGGCCTGCCAGCGGGCCTGCCGCGCGCGCTGTGCATCGCCGAAGCGTTGCAGATACGCAGCGCGCATCGCGGCGCCATCGCCGAGCAGTTCTTCGCCGGTTTCCGGGTCGCGGAAGCGATGCCCGCCGCTGAAAGTGAAATCGCGTTCGTCGCAGGTCAGCACTTGCAGCTGGATCACTTCGCGGCGTGCGGCGGCGAGTTTTTCCAGGGCGCCGACCAAGGCTTCGTCGAAGCCGTCGCCGATCGACAGCACCAACGCGTGTGCGGCGATGCGTTCCCACAGCAGACGCAATGCATCCATGCCTGGCCAGCGTCCACCGCCGCGCAGCCCGTGCAAGGCCAGCCATAGGCGGTCGCGTTGACGCGGCCCGCCGCCTGCAGGCACCGCCACCAGGCCATCGCCATGCACGGCGAATAGCCCGACGTGATCGCCCTGGCTGAGCGCGACTTCGGCAGCGCACGCGGCCAAGGTCGCCATCGCCTGCAAGCGCGTGTATGCCGGGCGCGCCTGATCGGCCTGGCCCGCGGAGGCGGTGGCATCGAGCAACAACCACAGCGTGAGCGGGCTTTCGCGCTCTGCTTCGCGCACGAAAAAACGGTCTGAGCGCGCGTAGAGTTTCCAGTCGATCTGGCGCAAGGCATCGCCGGGTTCGTAAGCGCGGTATTGCGCAAATTCCAGCCCGGCCCCGCGGCTGCGGCTGGCATGCTGGCCGATGCCGTGCGCGCCCTGTGCGTGGCGCGCACGCAGCTGCAAACCACGCAAGCGGCTGCGCACTTCGGCAGGAATCAACGTCGGCAATTCCACACTCACGCCGCTACGTGCCTCACGCCGGGAACGGCACGGCGCGTAGCAGCGCGGCCACCACATCGTCGGCACTGCGTTGTTCGGCCTCGGCCGCGAACGACAGCAGCAGGCGATGGCGCATCACCGGTGCTGCGAGCGCGATGACATCCTCGCGCGTTGCGGCAAAGCGGCCGTGCAGCAATGCGCGTGCCTTGGACGCCAGCACCAGCGATTGTCCGGCACGCGGGCCGGCGCCCCATTTGATCCACTGGCGCACTTCTTCGCTGGCCTGTGGGCCGGGCCGGCTGGCACGGACCAGGCGATTGATCCAGGTCAGCAGATCCGCGCCCACGTGCACGTGCCGCACCTGTTGCTGCAGCGCCAAGACGCTGTCCGCATCCATCACCACCGGCACCTGCGCACTCGCGGTGCCGGTGGTCTGGGTGAGGATGTCGCGCTCTTCCTGTTCGCTGGGGTAGTCCACCCGCACATGCAGCAGAAAACGGTCCAGCTGCGCTTCGGGCAGCGGATAAGTGCCGGCCTGTTCGATCGGGTTCTGCGTGGCCAGCACGAAGAACGGTGCCGGTAGCGCATAGGTGGTGCCGGCATAACTCACCGTGCGCTCGCTCATCGCTTCCAGCAACGCGGCCTGGGTCTTGGGCGGGGTGCGATTGAGTTCGTCGGCCAGTAGCAGGTTGGTGAAGATCGGACCTTGCTGGAAACGGAAATGCCGATGCCCGGTGCCGTGATCTTCTTCCAGCAGCTCGGTGCCGAGAATGTCGCTAGGCATCAGATCGGGGGTGAACTGCACGCGGCGGAACTGCAGCTCCAGCGCCTGCCCCAGCGAGCGCACCAGCAGCGTCTTGCCCAGGCCGGGCGCGCCTTCCAGCAGGCAGTGGCCACCGGCGAGCAGGCCGATCAGCAGCTGCTCCACCACCGTGTCCTGTCCCACCACCGCCTGGGCCAGGGCGGCACGCAGCGCGCCGAGTTGGGAGAGCTGATTGGCGAGAATGTCGTCGTTGGGGGAAGTCATGGGGAAAGTCTCGTTGTGTGACTGCTGTCGTAGGAGCGCGCTGGCGCGCGATGTGGCGTTATCGGCACGGCATCGCGCGCAAGCGCGCTCCTACGTGATGGGTTCAGTTGGTCAGCGCATACATCACGATGTTGACGCCGAACTTGGTGTTGTCTTCGGCCAGAAACCGCTTGTTGCGCCAGTCGTAATCCCATTCGCAGCCATAGTCCTTGTTGCTGTACAACACGCCGAGCCTGCCCTCGATGCTGATGCCCTTGAGATAATCGTGCACCAGGTCGTCGCCCCAGCCGTTGAGCTCGAAACTGGTAGCCGGTGGGCCATCGGGAAACTTGAAGAACGCGTTGTAGAGACGGTGCGTCTTGGGCAATTTCTGCAATGCCGTCTTGCCGAAGATCGACGCCATCTGCGCTTCGAACGACGTGGCGAACAGGCCATCGATATCGTGATTGCAATCGTCCACGAACACAAAGCCGCCATTGCGCACATAGCGCTCGAAGTTGCGCCGCTCGGCCGGGTTGAATTCCACCAGCTTGTGCCCGGACAGGTAGCAGAACGGTGCCTGCAACATGCGCGGATCGGCCAGATCCAGCACGTGCTCCTGCGGGTCCACGCGCAGCTGGGTGTAGTCGATCAGCGAGGTAATCAGATTGGACGGCATGCGCGCATCCACATCCCAATCGCCGGAGTCGTAGCGCAACCGGGTGAACCAGAAATCGTAGTTTCCCGCCGCACGCACCTGTAGCGGCAGCGCCAGGGTGGCGGCGCTACCGAGCAGCAGACCGAGGAAATAGCGACGCGATGTCGTGGCCGGGAGGGAACCGGGAACCGGAAGCGCTGGTAAACAATCCGGTTGGCAAGAGCGGCGCCTGCTCTCCCATTCTCGATTCCCCACTCCCCATTCCCGGCTCCTACTCACACCGCATCCGACAACGAGGTAAACGTAAAGTCGCGCAGCCGCATCGGCGGAATCATCATCACGTAGCTGGATTCATCGCCCGCCACGCGTACCGGTCTGCCCAGTTCGTCGATGTTGTTGAGCATGATGATCGGCGATTCGTTGAAGCGGAAATTCTTCACCGGGTACTTGATCTGCCCGTTCTCGATGTAGAAGGTGCCGTCGCGGGTCAGCCCGGTCAGCAGCACGGTCTGCGGGTCGACCATGCGGATGTACCAGGTGCGCGTGACCAGGATGCCCTTCTCGGTGCCGCGCACCAGCTCGGCGATGTTCTTGTCGCCGCCGGCCATCAGCAGGTTGCCCGGCTCGCCGATCGCGCGCTTGCCGTTCTTCTGCGCCCAGAACCGCGAATACTGCAGGTTGGCGATCTTGCCGTTTTCCACGATCGGCATCTTCTCGCGCGGCAGGCCTTCTTCGTCCCACGGCAGTACCGCCGCACGCGCATCCCACGGGTCAGCAGTGATGTTGACGCGCGGGTCGTAGACCTGCTCGCCCAGCTTGTTGCCGCCGCCCTTCTTGGACAGAAAGCTGCGGCCTTCGTCGGCCATGCGCGCATCGAAGTAGCGCATCATGAAAGAAATCAGGCCTGCCGCCGCTGCCGGCTCCAGGATCACCGTGTACTTGCCCGGCTCCAGCGCCTTGGCTTCGGCCGAGTCGCTGGCCTTGCGCATCGCAATGCGGATGTCCTGCTCGGCCTTGAAGTCGGCGGCATCCTTCAGATTGCGCCCCACCCAGCCCGAGCCGCGACCGTCTTCGGTACGCACGGTGCAGGTGTAGTCGAAACGCGCGCCACGCTGGTAGCCGAAATTGCCCTTGCTGTTGGCGAATGCGGTGAAGCTCTGACCATCCTCGAGAAAGCCGGCTGCGACCAATCCCTTGCCCTTGCACGGCGCGATCGAATCGGCGGCGACCTGCGCGCGAAACGCCGGGTCGATGGCGGCGGTGGAGTCGCTGAAGGTCGGGCTGGCCGTATAGGTCTGCTTCTCGACCGCCGGCATGAACTCCGGGTTTTCCGGCGCCAGCCGCGCCAGGTCTTCGGCACGCCGCACCACGCGCTCCAGCGAGGCGTCGTCGAACTCGTTGATGGTGGCCACGCCCACGCGCTTGCCGAACGCCACCTGCACCTGCAGATCGGTGTTGTCGACAATGCCGCTGGTGGACACGTTGTTGAGCGCAAAACGGATGTTGCCGTCGATCGAGCCGGTGAGCTGTGCGGTGCACTCATCGGCCTTGGACAGTTTGATGACCTTGTCCAGAATGGCCTTGGCCTGCGCTTCGGTAAGGATGCTCATATGGGTTTCTCCTGTTAGCCGAGCGAGCGGGCAGTGCTGATGACGTTGATGCCATCGAAGCGAGCGGTGGACGAACCATGCGAGACCGCCGAGACCTGGCTCGGCTGGCCCTTGCCATCGAAGAACGAGCCCCCCATGCGGTAGTCGCGTTGATCGGCCACGGCGCTGCAGGCATTCCAGAATTCCGGGGTGCGGATCTGGTAGGCCACATCCTCGAGCATGCGGGTGATCGCGCCGTTCTTGATTTCGTAAAAGAGCTGGCCACCGAACTGCGCGTTGTAGCGCTGCTGGTCGATGGAAAACGAGCCGTCGCCGATGATGTAGATGCCGTTTTCCACGTTCTTGATCAGGTCGCTCACGCTCAACGGCGTCTTGCCGGCCGCCAGCGAGACATTGGCCATGCGCTGGAACTGCACGCTCGACCACGAGTCGGCGTAGCAGCAGCCATCAGAGGCGGTCTTGCCGAGGATATGCGCCTGATCGCGGATGGCCTGGTAGTCCACCAGCTTGCCGTCGCGGATCAGATCCCACTGCTTGGTCTTGACGCCTTCATCGTCGTAGCCCACCGCGCCCAGGCTGCCGGGCTGGAGCTTGTCGGCCAGGATATGCACCTTGTCGCTGCCGTACTGGAAGCCGGCCTTGAGCTTGTCGAGCGTGGCGAAGCTGGTGCCGGCGAAATTGGCCTCGTAGCCGAGCACGCGGTCCAGTTCCAGCGGGTGGCCGACCGACTCGTGGATGGTGAGCCAGGTGTGCGAGGGGTCCAGCACCAGATCGTACTTGCCCGGTTTCACCGATGGCGCCTTGAGCTTTTCCTGCGCCTGCTTGGCAGCGGCGATCGCGTCTTCCTTCATGTCGTAGGACAGGCCGTAATTGACCACGCCGTTGGGCGAGACGAACTTGCCCGAGGCAGCGCCATCCAGATATTCATAGCCCAGGCCCATCGGTGCGGAGAGTCCGTCGCGGGTGCGGAACTTGCCGCTGGCTTTGTCGATGGCAGTCACGCTCATCGGTGCCCAGATGCGATGCACGTCCTGATCGATGTAGGAGCCGTCGCTGCTGGCGAAATACTTCTGTTCGTTGACCACGAACAACATCGAGTTGACGAAGTTGGCGCCGGCGGCGGTGGCGGCGGCATTGACGCCCAGCAGCAACTCCACCTTGTCCTTGATGGGCACTTCCATCGCGTTCTTCTTGATCGGGGTCTTCCAGCTCACCTCGCCCACGCCGGGCGTTGGCGCCAGCTGCACCGGCGTGCCCTGCACCTTGGCATTGGCCTTGGCGATCGCGGCGGCCTGCTGCGCGGCCTTGGCCACGCTCTGCTCGGTGAGTTCGTTGGTGGCGGCAAAGCCCCAGGCCCCAGCCACGAGAACGCGGATGCCCACACCGATGGATTCGGTGTTCACCACGTTCTGCACCTTGTCTTCGCGGGTGATGACGAACTGGCGCAAATAGCGGCCGATGCGCACATCGCAATAGCTCGCACCGGCCTGGCGTGCGGCGTTGAGGCCGGCATCGGCCAGGCGCTTCTTGCGGCCCACATCCAGTTGCGTCACCAACTGTTCGGCGGCGATGGCCTTGCCGAAGTAGGCGGGCACAATGAGTCCGCCCATGGTCAGCCCGGTCAGGGCCAGGAAATCACGTCGCTGCACGGCAACTCCCCAATAGTCCCGCGCGGCGCGCAGGTGATCTGGTGACGCACAGATGGGTATCTGCACGGTATCGCCGATTCTTGCCGGGCAATGAACGCTGCGTCAAATGACTTTCGGCATGGGTGCAGTGGGTAACGCTGTGCGCGTACGGATCGAGTCGCATCAGCATGCCTGCATGCAAGTGTGGCGAGCGGGGCTGGTTGCGTGCGATGCATGCCTTCGCGCGGGAACATGTGGCGGATGTCATGCATGCATGCAGGCCTGACTGACTGTGATGCGATGGGCTACCAGCAGGCCATCACGCCATCACGCCATCACGCCATCACGCCATCACGCTCAGTCTCTGCGTTACAGGTTTAGAGCGGCTGACAATCTACGTAGATGAACTGCGCGCTGGCTGCAGGGCCCTTGCCCGCCCACCATCGCAGGACACGCCGCAAGTACGTCCTTGTAGGCTCTTACGCGGCATCCATGCCGCGTAAGGTCCCGCGTTTTCGATAAAACAACTAACTGACTTTCTGGTGCAGTGTCCTCGCCGCTGTGAGTTTGCTGCAGGGCCCTTGCCCGCCCACCATCGCAGGACACGCTGCAAGTACGTCCTTGTAAGCTCTTACGCGGCATCCATGCCGCGTAAGGTCCCGCGAGCGGCGAGGGCACCGCGCGCTCGACTAATCAAGCTTTTGATCGCATTTAACAACCCCAAGAATCGACATCTTGTTAGCCACGCTTAGCCCAATGAACGCGCGGTATTGATCACGTTGATGCCATCGAAGCGTGCGGTGGATGACCCATGCGACACGGCCGAGACCTGGCTGGGTTGGCCCTTGCCATCGAAGAACGAGCCGCCCAAACGGAAGTCGCGTTGATCGCAGACCGCGTTGCAGGCATTCCAGAATTCCGGCGTACGGATCTGATAGGCGCCGTCTTCCACCAACCGCGTGACCTGGCCGTTTTCGATTTCGAAGAACAACTGCCCGCCGAACTGCGCGTTGTAGCGCTGCTGGTCGATCGAATACGAACCGCGCCCGTGGATATACAACCCGCGCTCGACGTTCTTGATCATCTCGGCAACGCCAAGTGGTTGTTTGCCTGCGGCCAGCGACACATTGGGCATGCGCTGGAACTGCACGCTGGACCAGGAATCTGCATAGCTGCAGCCGTCGGAGGCGGTCTTGCCGAGCAGGTGCGCCTGATCGCGCGTGCATTGGTAATCGACCAGGATGCCGTCTTTCACTAGCTCCCACTGCTTGCTCTTGACGCCCTCATCGTCATAACCCACCGCGCCCAGGCTGCCGGGCTGGGTGCGGTCGGCGACGAAGGTCACCGCATCGCTGCCCCAGCGGAAACCGGCATCGCGCTTGTCCAGCGTGGCGAAGCTGGTGCCGGCGTAGTTGGCCTCGTAACCGAGCACACGATCGAGCTCGAGCGGATGGCCTACCGATTCGTGGATGGTGAGGAACAGATTGCTCGGGTCGATCACCAGATCGTATTTGCCGGCCTTCACCGAGGGTGCGGTGAGTTTGGCGCGCGCCTGTTTGGCTGCGGCGATCGCATCTTCGCGGGCGTCGTAGCGATGGCCGTAGCCGATGAGTCCGCCAGGCAACTGATGCTTCTGGCTGGCATCGCCATCGAGATATTCGTAGCCCATTCCCATTGGCGAAGACAGCCCGTCGCGGGTGCGGAACTTGCCGCTAGCCTTGTCCACCGCCGTGACGGTAAACGGCAACCACAGCCGGTGCACGTCCTGATCGATGTAGGAGCCGTCGCTGCTGGCGAAATATTTCTGCTCGTTGATCGCGAACATGCGCGAGGCCACGAAGGTGGCACCGGCAGCGAGCGCTGCTGCGTTGACGTCCATCAGCAGCGCCACCTTGTCCTGCAGGGGCACTGCCATCGCATTCTTCTTGATCGGTGTCTTCCAGCTCACCTGCCCGGCCGGGGTTACCGGTGCCAACTGCACCGGCGCACCGCCCAGCCGTGCATTGGCCTTGGCGATCGCCACTGCTTGACGCGTGGCAGTGGCCACGCCATCGCTGGTGAGCGTATTGGTGGCCGCAAAACCCCATGCACCATCGGCCAGCACGCGCACGCCAACGCCGCTGGATTCGGCGTTGACCACGTTCTCCACCTGCGCTTCGCGGGTGATCACGAACTGGCGCAAATAGCGGCCCACGCGCACATCGCAATAGCTCGCACCGGCCGCCTTGGCCGTGGTCAGCGCAGTATCGGACAAGCGTCGGTTGCGCGCCGCATCCACCGGGGTTAGCAGTTGCTCGGCGGCGATCAGGCGCGTGTTCGGCAGCAGCAAGCCGGCAGCACCGATGCCGGACAAGGTGAGGAAGGTACGACGGTCCACGTGGCAGTCTCCGCTGAGGCAACGCACGCGCTGTGCTGCGCACGTGCCAAACCCCGAGGGTGGCGTAGAGGCCTGAAAGTGGTCAAGTGACGATGTGCATGGCGGTTGACGCGGCCCTCATGCAATCGTGCGGGCCGGGTCGATCTACACCGCGCATGTGAGGGTTCGATGTGCCCGGACAGGCCAGCGCGTTGTCGTTGTGTCGATCGCGCTACGGCTTGACCTGCTTGGGTGCATGCCCGAAATACGCCTTGAACGCGCGGCTGAAGCCGGCTTCGGAGTGATAGCCCACCCGGCGCGCGGCATCGCCCACGCTGACGTTGCCGGAGCGAATCAGATCGTCTGCCACGCTCAGACGCCACAGCGCGATGTAGCGCATCGGCGATTCGCCGGTGATCTGCGCAAACTGCTGCGCAAACAGCGAGCGCGACAAGCCGGCGTGCCGTGCCAGTTGCTCCACCTTCCAGCTGCGGTACGGGTCGGCATGGATCGCATGCAAGGCCAGCCCGATCCGCTCGCCAGCCGGGCTGGCAAGCCAGCGCGATTGCTGCGGGTGCAATTCCGCCCAGCTGCGCAAGGCGCGGATCACCAGCAGGTCGATGATGCGCGAGACCATCAAGCGCGCACCGGGGCGCACCTCGTGCGCTTCGGCCATCAAAAAATGCGAAAGCAGGCGCAGCCACTCCGGCACGCGTCCGCCATCGCCGGGAATATGGATCAGTGCCGGCAGCGCGCGCATGATCGGTGGCAGCGGCAACCGTTCGTACCGGAAGATGCCGCCGATGACAGTGGCCAGCGGTGCGCCGTCGCCATGCCGGATCTTCAGCGTTGCAGCGTCGAACTGCCCTGCCGCGAAGAAATCATCGGCAGCGCGTTTCACCTGTGCGCAATGCGACAAGCGATGCCCACGCCCGTGCGGCAGCACCACCAGATCGCCGGTCTGCAGCAGCAACGGCGCACCGCCATCGGGCGTGATCCACAACGCACCTGCTTCGATAAAGTGCAGATGCGATGGCCCCGCCGGCAGATACACATGGAAATGCGCAGCGACCTCTGCGGTGTAGACGCCCTCGCCATGCAGGCGGATCAACGTGAGCAATTGCGACAGGATGTCGGCGCGTGCGGGCTGTGCAACGTGCGTTGACTGCAGCAATAGAGGATCGGTCATGGAAGACGGTGTCCGGGTCATGGAGTCGTGCGGCGCGCAGGGGGAACCTTAGTGCATCCACACAGACCCGAGATGCACCGATGAAAAACAAGACCTGTATGACCATGACCACGCTGCTGTTATGCGCGCTATGTTCCGGCGCCGTCACCGCAAAGCCCGTCACGCATCCCACCATCGTGCTGGTGCACGGCGCCTGGGAAACCTCCGCCATCTGGCGGCCGGTCGCCGGCCAATTGCGTGCGCATGGGTATCGCGTCATCGCAGTGAATCTGCCGGGGCGCCCCGGTGCAGCGCAAGCGCCCGAGGCGATCAGCCTCGACGCGTATCGCGACACGGTGCTGGCCGCGATCGCTGGCGAGCGCGCACCGGTGGTGCTGGTCGGGCATAGCTTTGGCGGTATCACCGTCACCAACGTGGCCGAGGCCGCACCGGAGAAGATCAAGACCCTGGTGTATCTGGCTGCGTTCGTCCCGCAAGATGGACGCACGCTGCTGGCGCTTGGGCAAGCGGACACGGCAAGCAAGATGCCGCCCTACCTGACAGTGAACACACACAAGAAGGCAATGTCGGTGGAGGCATCTGCACGCGGCGAGCTGTTCGCCAACGACGCCACCACCGCACAGCAGGCCCGCATGCAACACATGATCGTGAACGAGCCACTGCAACCGATGATGACGCCGGTGCATCTGACGGCGCGCTCCAGTGGTGTGGATCGCGTGTATATCCGCACGTTGCAGGACAACGCGTTGAGTTTGGCGTTCCAGTCCAGGACGATCGCTGGTGCCCCCATGCGGATGACCATCGATCTGGACACCGGCCATTCGCCATTTCTCACCGCGCCTGGCGCGCTGGTCGCTGCCATCGAGCAGGCTGCGCAGTGAGCATGCCCATCGAATTGATCGCGTTGGTGGCGACCGCGCTGCTGTGCCTGTGCATTCCTTTGCTGTCCTCTGCGCTGTACGCACGCCAGATCGGAGCCAAGGCGTTGATCGGCAATCGCGAGGGGTTGCCCGAACCGAGCGGTGCCGCAGGGCGTGCACAACGTGCGCACCGCAACTTGCTGGAAAACCTGCTGCCGTTTGCCGCAGTCGTGCTCGCTGCCATGACGCTGCAGGTATCCACCAGCATCACGGTGATCGCGTCGTTGGTGTTTTTAGGTGCGCGCGTGGTGCATGCGGTTTGCTATCTTTTCGGCATTCCCGGACTGCGCACGCTCGCCTATCACGTCGGCTTGTGGGCGACGCTGGCCTATGCAGTGCAGTTGTTTGTGTGAGGATCACAATGCGCGCCAGAAACGTGTCCAGCGGATGTTTGCACGATGCTGCGCGCAGGCGACGCGCAGCACTTTCTCACCCCGCTGCCGCTGGCATCGAGGCAACGCCGAAGGCGCTCGGTTGGTGCAGCGTTGCAGTGCTGGCGCTGATGGTCACGCTGTTGCCGTCACACGCCGCGCGTGCTGCAGACGTGCCGGAGCGCGTCAATTTCAGCATCACCATCAAACCCTTGGCCGCGCAGGACGGCACGGTCAATGGCCTGGCTGTGACCGAGCAACTCGTTCTGCCGGACACGCGCGCGCCGTTGACCTTGGTGTTGCCTTTGGCATTGCCCGCAGTGCCGCGCAATGCCGATGCGGTGAGCGAACTAAGCGTCACCGATGCGCGCGGCGAGGTTGCACTGTCGATCAATGACGGTGGGCCGTCGCAAGGTTTTGCGTTGCGGCGTTGGACTACCGACCGGCCGGTGGGCCCGCAGGTGACAGTGCGCTATCGTGCCGCGCTGCAGCCCGCGCAGACTGGCGGCCCACCGTTCGGCATGAAGGCGGCCGGCCAGGGCGTTGCAGGCAATACCAAGAGTTTCGTGTTGCTGCCCGAAGCGCTGAGCAGCGATGCCAGCGTGCTGATGTGGGATCTGTCCGAGCTTGTGCCCGGTTCGATCGGCGTAGCCACCGGCGGGGCCGGCACGCTGCGTGTCCCCGGCTCGCCCATGGTCATGGACGATCTGTGGTTGCTCGCCGGCCCTGCACTCGCTGGCCAGACGCAACTCGATGCCGTGTTCAATGCCTACACCATCGGTCAACCACCGTTCGATGCGGCAGCCACCATGGCCTGGTCGCGACGCGCCTACGAGGTGCTGACAAGCACGTTCGGCTACATGCAGGCGCCGCATTACGAATTGTTGATCCGCGCCCTGCCGGTTGCCTCGTACGAAACCGGCACCGCACGCCTGGCCGGCGGCGGCAGCCTGATGACGATGGGCAGCGTGTTCTCGCCATCGCAGGATGTGCAAAGCGTGCAGAGCACGATCTTTCACGAGATGGGGCATCAATGGGTTGGCCAACTCAGCAACGGCGTCGAGCCGTGGTATGCGGAAGGCATGAACGTGTTCGTGCAAGCGACCTTGCCCTGCGCCTCCGGGTTGCATCCGATCGCTGCCTGCGCAAAGACCATCAACGACTGGGCGCAGTACTACTACACCAGCCCGGCGCGGCACTGGTCGCTGCAGCAGATCGATGCCGCCGGTTTCGAACAGGAAGCCGTCCGCCGTATTCCCTATGCACGCGGCATGCTGTACTTCGCCAGCGTCGACGCCGCCTTGCGCAAGCGCTCTGCCGGCAAACACGGCCTGCTGGATGCCATGCGCCCGCTCTACATCGCACGCCAAGCCGGCAAACGTTTCGAACGCAGCGACATCGAAGCCCTGCTACGCCGCGAACTCGGCGAGGCCGAGGTCACCACTTTTCGCCAGGTCGTCATCGAGGGCACGCAACTGATCGTGCCGCCTTCCGATGCCTTCGGTCACTGCCTGCAGCGCGAGGAGCGGCGCTGGAGTAGTGAGGGTAAGGACATTGAGGGCTATGTGTGGGAGCCGGTGCGCTGCAGGGCCCTTGCCCGCCCACCATCGCGGGACACGCCGCAAGTACGTCCCTGTAGGCTCTTACGCGGCATCCATGCCGCGTAAGGTCCCGCGACGGTAAGCAAGGCATGGTGTGTTGTTTGGATAACGCTGCGGCCGATTTAACTTCGCAACGCAAAACGCAACGCGATCAACAGGTAGGCCTTTATCAAAATAACGACCAACTCTCTGGTGCGGTGTCCTCACCGATTGCGGGACCGTGTGGCGGCATGGATGCCGCCACCGAGCCCCCAGAGACGGGTTAACGGCGTGTCCCGCGAGCGGTGAGGGCACCGCGCATTCGACCCACTCAGTGTTTGATCTGGACCTCTGACTGCATCCACCAAGAGACGGCCGACAAAACCACTGCACTCGCTGACAGGCGCTCGCTCGCCAGTGTTCACTTGGACTGACTTGCCGCGCGTTTGAAATACGCGGTGCGCATTACCGGGTTGCCGTCCTTGAAGTACGCTTCAATCTCGGTCATGACCTTGCCGTCGGCGCTGACCGTGTAGGTGCGTGTGGATGCCGGGACGCCTTGATACATCAACTGCATCACCAGCACGCCTGGCTCGGGCATTTTGACGGCGGCACGATCGACCAGGTAGGTGCCGGATGCCTTACCCGGCGTGCCGTCCAGCAACAGCGTGGATTGTGCTTGCAGCGTCTTGTTGTCGTGTTCGACGATCTCGGCGCTGGTTGCCCATTTGTTGCCTGGAACCTGTTTGAAGTTCAGGACAACACGTTTGGGTCGTACCGCTGCTGGCATCGGCAGGCTGCTGGTATCCAGGAGCCAGGTTCCGACCAGTGGCGATGGCGCGGTTGGTGCGGAGACGGCGGGTGTGGCTTGCAACATGACGGCAGCCACCAGTGCAACGCATGCGGTCTTCATGAGAATTCCCTTATCGATATGTGATCCCTGCGGGCAGTCAGGCGACTGCTTGCAAGGCATTGCGCGTAGAGATCGACTTCCCGTAGACCGTCCCACTCCGGCCCGAGGGCGATACTCCCCGCCGAGCGGTGGTGAGTCAACTCAGGGCACAAGGTCGCCGTTGGCGCAGTTCTCGCGTCCCCAGTGCATCGCCAGCGGCGCAATCAGCGTGCGTCCCATAACAAGACACCCGCACTGGGCGGGTGTCTTGCATCAATCAACGTTGCTTGTCGCGTGAGCCGAAACCTCAGCCCTGCGCCTTGTCGAACTCAACGTGATACCGCGTCGCCTCAGCCACCTCATTCTTCGACCCCAAGAACACCGGCACGCGCTGATGCAATTGCGTCGGTTGGATATCCAGAATGCGCTCGCGCCCCGTGGTCGCCGCGCCGCCGGCCTGTTCCACCAGCATGCTCATCGGGTTGGCTTCGTACATCAGGCGCAGCTTGCCCGGCTTGGTGGCGTCCTTCCTGTCCCAGGGGTAGATGAAGATGCCGCCGCGGGTGAGGATGCGGTGCACGTCGGCCACCATGCTGGCGATCCAGCGCATGTTGAAGTCCTTGCCGCGCGTGCCGTCCTTGCCGGCGAGCAGATCGCCCACGTAGGCCTGCATGGCCGGTTCCCAGTGGCGCTGGTTGGACATGTTGATGGCGTACTCGGCGGTGTCGTCGGGCACGCGCATGTTGGCC
Organism: Xanthomonas sp. Leaf131; assembly: GCF_001423495.1. Lineage (GTDB taxonomy): Bacteria > Pseudomonadota > Gammaproteobacteria > Xanthomonadales > Xanthomonadaceae > Xanthomonas. The sequence continues at coordinate 54,204 of NZ_LMOG01000007.1, forward strand.
TGGGTCAGCAGGAAGCTGCCTTCCTCGCGCTCCAGGGTGAAAGCGTGGGTGCCGTGGCCGAGCGTGAGCACCAGCATGGTGCTGGGGCCGTAGATGCAGTAGCCAGCGGCCACTTGCTTGGTGCCCGGCTGCAGGAAGTGTTCGTCGCCCGGCTTTTCGGTGCCCTTGGGTGCGCGCAGCACCGAGAAGATGGTGCCGACCGAGACGTTGACGTCGATGTTGGAGCTGCCATCGAGCGGATCGAACAACAGCAGGAAGTCGCCGCTGGGGTATTGGTCGGGCACCGGCTGGCTGTGATCCATTTCTTCGGAGGCGCACGCGGCCAGGTGGCCGCCCCAGGCGTTGGCTTCGAGCAGGATGTCGTTGCTGAGCACGTCCAGCTTCTTCTGCGCCTCGCCCTGCACGTTGCCGGTGCCGGCATCGCCAAGCACGCCGCCCAGGGCGCCTTTGCTCACGGCGATGGAAATGCGCTTGCAGGCGCGCGAGACGATGGTGATCAGCTGACGCAATTCCGGGTCGATACGACCGGCGTGTTGTTCTTCGATCAGGAAGCGGGTCAGCGAGGGACGCGACATGGGAACGGGCAGCCTGTGTAGGAAGTGGTCGCCCATTGTCACCATTGCGCCGTTAGATTTCGATCACTTGATGTGCGTTTCTGCAGCAAACCTGATCGAACGTGCGCGAATGTGTTGCGCAAGACCTGGGATACCGAGATGCAGTACGGGCCTGTTGAGCACCTCTGCATGCGCGATGGGCGGCAAACACCCACAAAAAAACCGGGAGGCTCGCGCGCTCCCGGTCTGTGCGTGTCACCCAACCGCTGCGGTCACATCCGGCTGACGGTGGCCACGGCCTGCGCCACGTAGTCCAGATTGCGCTGGCTCAGTGCGGCCACGCAGATGCGGCCGGTGCCGACGGCGTAGATCGCGAACTCGTCGCGCAGGCGGTCCACCTGCGTTCTGGTCAGGCCCGAGTACGAGAACATGCCAGCCTGGCGCTGGATGAAGTCGAACTCCGGCGCGCCCAGTGTGGCCAGCTTGGCCACCAGGCCTGCGCGCAGGGCGTGGATGCGCTCGCGCATCTCGGTGAGTTCCTGTTCCCACAGATCGCGCAGCTCCGGGCTGGTCAGCACGCCGGCCACCAGCGCGGCGCCGTGCGTGGACGGGCTGGAGTAGATGGTACGGATGATGCGCTTGACCTGCGACTGCACGGCCTTGGCTTCGGCCGCCGTGGCCGAGACCACCGACAACGCACCCACGCGCTCGCCATACAGCGAGAACGACTTGGAGTAGGAGCTGGCGACCACGTAGCTGTCGATGCCTTCGGCGGCCAGTAGGCGCACCGCGTACGCATCGGCCTCGATGCCCTTGTCGAAGCCCTGGTAGGCGATGTCGACGAACGGGAACAGGTTGCGTTCCTTCAACACGCCGGCGACCTGCTTCCACTGGTCCTTGCTCAAGTCGGCGCCGGTCGGGTTGTGGCAGCAGGCGTGCAGCAGCACCACCGTGCCCGGTTCGAGTTTTGCCAGGTCGGCGAGCATGCCGTCGAAATTCAGGCCATGGCTGGCGGCGTCGAAATAGGTGTAGTCCACAACCTCGAAGCCGGCCGCGCCGAACACTGCGCGATGGTTTTCCCAGCTGGGGTTGCTGATGGCGATGGTGGAGGTGGGCAGCAGCTTCTTGAGCAGGTCTGCGCCTACGCGCAATGCGCCGCTGCCGCCGACGGTCTGCGAGGTCGCCACGCGGCCGGAGGCCACCAGCGCCGACTCGGCGCCGAACAGCAGCTCCTGGGTAGCCTTGTCGTAAGCGGCCAGGCCATCGATGGGCAGGTAACCGCGCGGTTTGGCCTCCAGCGCGAGCTGCTGCTCGATCTTGTGCACGGCGCGCAACAGCGGGATGCGCCCGTTTTCGTCGTAATAGATGCCAACGCCCAGGTTGACCTTGTTGGGGCGGCTATCGGCGTTATAGGCCTCGGTCAGGCCCAGGATGGGGTCGCCTGGAACCTGTTCCACATTTGCAAAGAAGGACACGGCTTGACTCGCTGAAGGACGAAAGAGTGAGGGACTTCCGGGTGCTTGACCGCGGCTGGGTCAAACCACTTCATCGTAGCAGGGCAAGGCCGGCGTAGCATGCTTCGTTCCGTACGCAACAATGCGCTCGCAGTACGGATGAGGGACACTACGCCCATGCCCAGACTCACCTTGTTGGCCGCCGCGTGCGGCCTGTTTGCGACGAGCGCCGCGCCGCTTGCCCTGGCCGCCGATCCGGCGCCGCCTTCGTCCGCACCGATCCAGCGATTGCCCACCGTGCAGGTGGACGCCGCGCGCGTGCACGGGGTGGACGACTTCGACCTGCCGGCCTCGTTCACCGTGGTGGCGGCCGATGCCGACAACCGCCGCGGCGCGCAGGTGTCCGAGCTGCTCGACGGCATCCCCGGCCTGGTGGCGCGCGACCGCCAGAACTACGCGCAGGACACCCAGCTCTCGATCCGCGGCTTCGGTGCGCGCTCCACCTTCGGCGTGCGCGGTGTGCGGCTGCTGGTCGACGGCATCCCGGCCACCATGCCCGACGGGCAGGGCCAGCTCTCGCATTTCAACGTGCTGGGCGCCGAGCGGGTGGAAGTGCTGCGCGGGCCGTTTTCGGCGCTGTACGGCAACTCCTCCGGCGGCGTGCTGCAGCTGTGGAGCGCCGACGGCAAGCCGGGCGACCCGTGGCGTCTGCGTGCCACCTATGGCAGCAATGCCACCGTCAACGTTGGCGCGCAATTGCTCGGCCAGCAGGGCGCGGTGCACTACAACCTGGCCGCCAATCATTTCGAAACCGACGGCTTTCGCGACCATAGCCGCGCCAAGCGCGATTCGGTCAACGCCAAGCTCGGTTTCGATCTGGCCGAAGGCCGTCGGCTGGACCTGGTGCTCAATTACCTGGACGCACCGGATGCGCAGGATCCACTCGGCCTGACCCGCGCCCAGTTCAATGCCGACCCAGCGCAGGCCACCTCGGTGGCGACCCAGTTCAACACCCGCAAATCGGTGCGCCAATCGCAGGTCGGGGCCATCTTCACTCAGCAGTTCGACAGCCAGACGCTGCGCCTGATGGCCTACGGCGGGCAGCGCAGCGTGGAGCAGTTCCTGGCGATTCCGGTGGCGGTGCAGCGCAACCCGCTGCATTCGGGCGGGGTGATCGATCTGGACAGTAATTACGAAGGCGCCGACGCGCGTTGGGCCTGGCAGGGCGAAGCATTGGGCCGGCCGCTGCAGCTGACCGTGGGCGCCAATGTCGATCGCCAGCGTCAGCACCGCACCGGTTACGAAAATTTTGTTGGCGACACGCTCGGCGTCAACGGTGCGCTGCGACGCAATCAGCGCGACCAGGTCGAGAACGTGGACCAGTTCGCACAGCTGTGGTGGCAATGGAGCGACCGCTGGTCCGCTTTGCTGGGCGTGCGCCATAGCGAGGTGCGCTTCGACTCGGACGACCATTACATCGTCGGGCGTAATCCCGACGACAGCGGCCAGCGCGATTATTCGGCAACCACGCCGGTAGCCGGCATCGTGTTTCGCGCCGCCGAGGATCTGCGTTTCTACGCCTCGGTCGGACGCGGTTTCGAAACGCCCACCTTCAACGAGTTGGGTTATCGCAACGATGGCGGCGCCGGGCTGGCGCTGGATCTGGGCGCGGCGACCAGCCGCAACTATGAAGTGGGCAGCAAGTGGCGCGCGCAAAGCGGCGCAGCGGTGGAATTCGCGTTGTTCCGCGCCGACACCGACGACGAGCTGGCCGTGGCCAGCAACACCAACGGGCGCAGCACCTTTCGCAATATCGGTGCAACTCGCCGGCAGGGCGCAGAGCTGAGCTGGCGGCAACCGATTGGCGCCACGCAGCAGCTGCAGCTGGCCTACACTTTTGTCGATGCCACCGTACGCGATGGCTACCTCACCTGCGCCAGCAGCGGCTGCGCCACGCCCACTGCGCCGGTCGCGAGCGGATCACGCCTGCCCGGCGTGCCGCGTCAGCAGCTGTTCGCACGTTGGCAGTGGCAGCCGGCGCAGTGGCAGTTCGCCGCCGAAACGGTGGCCTCCGACGCCACCGTGGTCAATGACTTGGCCACCGAGCGCGCGCCGGGCTACGCGCTGGTCAATCTGGAAGCCTCCAGGCGCTGGACTACGAGTGTCGGCGCGCTGCGCACCTTCGCCCGCATCGACAACGTGCTGGATCGGCAATACGTCGGCTCGGTGATCGTCAACGACGGCAATGGGCGCTATTACGAGCCGGGTCCGGACCGCACCTATACGGTGGGGCTGCAGTGGGATTTCGGCGGCTGAGCTACCCGCAGGCGGCGCGCGTCCAACAACGCGCCGCTGCCCCGTAGGAGCGCACCCGGGCGCGACGAAGCCGTCCCGACAACACGTACCGGCACGCAGCCGCCACGGCAGCGCGCAGAGGCATCTCCAGCAAAACGCCAGGCCACGCCATGATCGTCATCGATCACGCCCCCGCAGACTGGTTTCTCCTGCGCGAGGACAACCGCTACTGGCTGGACATCAACTGCACGATGTCGGCCACCGGCTTCTCGCTCCTGTTGCCGTTGGGCGCGACCGAGCTCGCCGAGGTGTTGGTAGACGCGCATGCCGCCTGCGCGCGGCTGGCGGCGCAGGTACAAGCCAGGCCACACGCCTATGCCGTGCGCGATTGCAGCATGTTGCATGGCAACCGCGTGCTTGCGGCGGTGCGGGCATGGTGCGCCGCAGGATCTACGACGGCGGCTTGAAGTCGCGTCGCGCCATGCGAAGAAGGCTGTCGTCACTTCCCACGTGCGTGATAGCGTTGCTCACTTATTCACTGCATGGAGCGCGACGATGACAGCCTGGAAGCAAACGTTGATTGTGTCGGCGATGGCGGCCGGCCTGCTGGTCTGCAACGCAGCATGGGCAGATCACGTGGACATGCGCATCGTGCGCGACTACCCCGCTGGCACCCCAGCCATCGCACAGATACACGCCTGGTTGCAGCAGCAATCCCGGCTGCCTACGCAGCCCAGGCAGACACCGCCGCCGGCCGATGCCGCCGCGCTGGGCAGCGTACGCATCAGCACCGTCATCTTCGATCGTCCGTTGAACACGCGCGCCGATACCGCGAGCACTGCAGCACCGCTGCCGGTACGCGGCAAGCCGCGCGACGAGATCAGCATCGACGCCTGCAATGCCGGCAAACGCTATCGTTGGGTCTACGCCTGGGAGCAGGCCGGCGCCAGCCCTGCATGGCAGCTGCGCTCTTACCGGCTACAAACGGCGACTGACTGCCAGGTGGGGCCGGAGGAGCCAATGCCCTCCAAGGCAGATGGCGCCAGGGAATCCACGTAAGCGCAAGGGACCATCAAAGGTCGAGTGCCAATACACGCGCAGGCCATGTCGGAGGCTTGCCACCGCGTGCGACCCAGCGATCTCTGTGAGGCGCGGTGGCCTCAATGCGAAAAATCAGCAACGGTCATCGATGTTGATCGCTGGCTGCGAAACCGCAGAGCTTTTGGCAGACCATGGGCCCGCTCGACCTGTCGATGACAGTAACGGTCGGTATCGCTGCCGGTTTACATCGATGCGCAGAGCGGAAACGACAGCGATAGCTCTGTATCGATTTGGCGATGGCTGCTATGGAAACCGGCCCCAGATCCAGACATGCCCATCGCGATCCACTGCCGCGCTGCGATCGCGCCCTGCGGCGATTGCGATGGCGTGGGGAAGTCCCGGCACTTTCAGGGGGGTGGCGGAATAGGACTCTACGCCGGCGGAATCCCTGCTCGACTGGCAACGGGATATCCCGGCGTGGCGCGGCGCGATCAAACCGAATTGGCGAGCCCCGTTGTTTCCCGTTGCCCACACGCCGCCGTTCTTGTCGAGGAATATGGCGTGCCGCACGCCGGCACTGATGGCGACGATGCGTGGGAACCCTTCAACGCGATGTGGTTTGGCCTGGAAGGGGCTGACTCCCCCCGGAGGTGGTTCGCGGCCGGTCACGCCGCATTCGTTATTGCCCCAGGCCCATACGTGTCCATCGCGGGAAAGAGCGAGCGCAAACCCGTTCAATATGCTGATGGATGTGATTGCTGGCAGTCCGGGAATCTTCTCCGGAGTCGGGTGTGGCGCCTCATCGACGTCGAGCGCCCCTTTCCCGTTAGGTCGACACAGGGGCGCTTTCGATCCAGGGTGATAAATGCCTCCAGCCAAGGTGTTCGAGTTCGATAGGCTTCCCCAACCCCAGACCGTGCCGGCCTTATCCAGCGCCAAGCTGTAACGCATGCCGGTAGCCACTGCCTTGATGTTTGCCAGATCCGGAACACGACCATACGGAGAATCCGACCTGCCATCCCACAGGCCGGGCCGGCCCAGTTGACCACAATCGTCCCAGCCCTCGCTCCAGACATCGCCCTGACGATCAACGGCAAGCAAATGTTCCCTGCTCTTGGACGCGTCGACAATATTTGAACGGACATTCGAGGCCTCTCGGGTGTGAATGTCCGGCCGGCCGCTCAGCTGACTTGCAGCACTCACAGCGGGGACGCCCCAATTGACCAGACGGCCGTCATCGGTGAGGCCGATGCCCTCTCTCAGTGACGATGTGATGTGCCCCATTCGGGGCGCGGCAGGGTTTTCGCCACCGGCGCTTCGCCCTGGATAAATGTGTTCGGGCGCGCCAATACAATCGGCGGTGGGAAAGGCGAAGTACGACCATAGTTTCCCTTCGGTATCAATGGCAGTCAGCCTATCCAGTTGGTAAGCGATCGACACGACATGCTCAAGCCCGGGAATCTGCCAGGCTTCCGGTCGTGTACTTGGACACTCCAGGATGCTCCGCATTGCGGTGCGGGCATCTGCGGCCTTGCGTGCGCGCTGCTTGTCGACGATGACGCCAAGCACGATGGGAATCGCGACGACCAACGCGCTGATGGCCCAGTAAGCTTTGGTATTTTGCGACAAGAAGGATTTCCCCCATCCAATGGCATGACCAACGAAGCCATGCCTGCATCTTCAGACCAATATACTTATGTTGCGTCAATGCTGTTGTTCCAAGAACGATAGTCGCAACTCCATCCAGCTCTCTGACAAAAACTACTGTGATGCGGGCTGGCGTCCCCAGCTCTGCAACCCATTCATCTGGTACCTGCGATGACGCGTTGCAGCGTCATTTCGCGGGAAAGCTATTGTGATCAAAGGATCTGTGATGACGCGATGCAACAGTCTTTGCACTGACATTGCGCTAGCACTTGACTGGGTATACACGTTCGCATCGGACCATCGCAGCAGGAGACCATGATGAATGCGCTTCCCTCCACCAAGCCGTTGAATACCGACCCGAGTTCCATCTTCAAACCGCGCTACGACAACTTCATTGGCGGCGCGTGGGTGGCGCCGGCGAGCGGCCAGTATTTCGACAACACCACGCCGATCAGCGGCAAGGTGTTCACTTCGATCGCGCGCTCCAACGCGCAGGACATCGAAGCGGCGCTGGATGCGGCGCATGCGGCCAAGGACGCCTGGGGCAAGACCTCTACCACCGACCGCGCCAACGTGTTGCTCAAGATCGCCGACCGCATCGAGCAGAATCTGGAATTGCTCGCCTATGCCGAGACCTGGGACAACGGCAAACCGGTGCGCGAAACGCTCAACGCCGATGTGCCGCTGTGCGTGGATCACTTCCGTTATTTCGCCGGCGCCATTCGCGCGCAGGAAGGCGGCATTTCCGAGATCGACAGCGACACCATCGCGTATCACTTCCACGAACCGTTGGGCGTGGTGGGGCAAATCATTCCGTGGAATTTCCCGCTGCTGATGGCGTGCTGGAAACTGGCGCCGGCGCTGGCCGCCGGCAACTGCGTGGTGATGAAGCCGGCCGAACAAACGCCGGCATCGATCCTGGTGTTGATGGAAGTCATCGGCGACCTGTTGCCGCCCGGCGTGCTCAACGTGGTCAACGGCTTCGGGCTGGAGGCGGGCAAGCCGCTGGCCAGCAACCCGCGCATCGCCAAGATCGCCTTCACCGGCGAAACCACCACCGGCCGGCTGATCATGCAGTACGCCAGCCAGAACCTGATTCCGGTCACGCTGGAGCTGGGCGGCAAATCGCCGAACATCTTCTTTGCCGATGTGATGGCCGAAGACGACGATTTTCTCGACAAGGCGGTGGAAGGCTTCGTGCTGTTCGCCTTCAATCAGGGCGAGGTGTGCACCTGCCCCTCGCGCGCGCTGATCCAGGACTCGATCTACGACAAGTTCATGGAAAAAGCGCTCGCACGCGTGGCGGCGATCAAGCAGGGCAACCCGCTCGATCCCAATACCATGGTCGGCGCGCAGGCTTCCAGCGAGCAGCTGGAAAAGATTCTGGCCTACATCGATATCGGCAGACAGGAAGGCGCCGAAGTGTTGATCGGTGGCGAGCGCAACACGCTCGATGGCGAGTTGGCCGATGGCTTCTACGTCAAGCCGACCGTGTTCAAAGGCCACAACAAGATGCGCGTGTTCCAGGAAGAGATCTTCGGCCCGGTGGTGTCGGTGACCACCTTCAAGGACGAAGCCGAAGCGCTGGCGATTGCCAACGACACGCTCTACGGCCTGGGCGCCGGCGTGTGGAGTCGCGATGCATCACGCCTGTACCGCATGGGCCGCGCAATCCAGGCCGGCCGCGTGTGGACCAACTGCTACCACGCCTATCCGGCGCATGCCGCCTTCGGCGGTTACAAGCAATCGGGCATCGGCCGCGAGAATCACAAGATGATGCTCGACCATTATCAGCAGACCAAGAATTTGTTGGTGAGCTATTCGCCGAAGGCGCTTGGGTTTTTCTGAGGTGTAGCTCCGTCTGCAAGGACAGGGGCGGCAGGCATGCGATGGCCGGCAGGCAATGGTGACCAAGGCGGTCTAGCCGAACGACCGCCGGATCGTCAGAACGGCACTGCGCGCGATGACGCCCTGATTGGATAGGCGCACGCCGCGCGTATCCAAGCACCGTTCGGCTGTAGACGGATCCTATCGCTGGCGCGGCAATCAGCACCTTGATCAGGTCATGCCTGCCGCAATGCGTTCTGCCAGCATCATGGTCGGAAATGCTGTAGCGACCGATGGTACGTCGGGCCACACCGAGGCATCGACCACGCGCAATCCGGCGATGCCGCGAACACGGCCTTCGATGTCGACCACCGCACTCGCATCGCGTACTCCGCCCATCGGCACCGTTGAAGTTGGATGCTGGTAGGTGGCAAGGCCACCGGCCAATGCAGCGCTGATTGCAGCGCGGTCACTGACCGCAGCGCCGGGTACCAGCTCTGCGCCGATGAGGTCGGCAAATGGGGCATGTGCGGCGATTTGCCTGATTATCTCGACGCCATCGACAAGCCGCTCGGCGTCGGCAGACTCCTTCAGGAAGCCAAGATCGATGACCGGTGCAACCCGCGGATCGCGGCTGGCGATGGTCAGCGAACCCACCGAGCGTGGACGTACCAGCGCGGCGAACAGCAGGAACATCGCACTGGCCGAGGATTGACCATCCTGCGGAAGCGCTGCGGTGCTGATGTTGAGATCGGTCTCATCGCCCAGCGCATGTCGCGATCGCGTCCACAGCATGGCGCCGATGGGAGGATAGCCAAGGCCCAGCGCTTCCTTGCGGATCGACCACACGGTCGGAAACAGCGGATGGTCCTGCAAGCGGCGGCCGACCGGCAGATCGGTTACCAGCGGTATGTCAAGGCTGCGCAGCGTCTCGGCCGGGCCGATGCCCGAACGCATGAGGATCGCCGGGCTGATATAGGTACCTGCCGACAGGATGACTTCGCCGGCACGGATGTGCTCGCCATCGGCCAGTCGCACCCCGATGGCGCGAGGCCCTTCCAGCAGCACCGCATCCACCAGCGTGAGGTCGCGGATGGTCAGATTGGGACGGGCGCGCACTGCATCGTTCAACAAGGTGATACCGGTATTGAGCCGCACGCCCATGCGCGTGTTCATCACGTAAGGGCCAGCCCCCAGTGGATCTGCGGTATTGAAGCCAGCCGTGCGCTGGTAACCGGCGGCAAGTGACGCTGAAAGAAAGGCCTGATGCTGGTCGGAGATTTCTTCCTCGCCAAGCTGGTGGATCGGAAACGGACCGTGACCGCCCGAACCGCCGGTACCGGAGGTTTTCTCAAGCGAATGGTAGAACGCTTGACTCTGGCGCCAGCTCAGCTCAGCCAGGTCATGGTTCGCGCTCCAGCGCGCGTGATCGAATGCCGGCGCACGCATGGCGACGGCGCCATTGATCGCCGAGGTGCCGCCGAGCACCTTGCCGCGATTGAGCGGAATCTTTCTGCCCAGTACGCCTGGCTCGCTTTCGAAATTCCAGTCGTGTTCCGGATCGCCCCCAACCAGATCTTGCCGCCTCAACACATCCGGGTAGCCGTCGGGTGGATAGGCCTTGCCGGCTTCGATCAGCAGTACGCGACGTGATGGATCGGCGCTCAAGCGGTTGGCAAGTACTGCCCCGGCAGAGCCTGCCCCGACGATGATGAGATCGAAGTCGCTCTGGCCTGCCGAGGATATGGAGTGATGTGTTGCTTCGGTCATGTTGGTGGCTCTGAACGTGCCAATGGAGAACAATTTGGAGCAGTGGCTTGAGCAGCGTCATCGCGGCCTGATGGCTTCAGATCAGCGAGACGCGGGCTGCTTCACTGCCGTGCGTGGGTATGTCGCTTGTCGATCAGTGCCGAGGTGGTGCGCAAGCATGCAACGCTGGCCGACGTGTCTGCTGTGGGTGATTCGTTCTTCGCGTCGCGTTTCGCGCCGTCCGGGCGAAATGCAACAGGAGCCTGGTGGCTTCCATGCCAACTCACCAGACCGCCATTCCGCCATCGACCTTGATATCGATGCCGGTCACGAATGCGCTTTCGTTTGAGGCCAGGAACAAGGCAACGTTCGCCACTTCCTCGGGCTTGCCGAGCCGGCCGAGCAGGGTCTTGCCCAACATGTAGTCGGCCCATTCCTTGTCCTGCAACTGCTCATGCGTCTGGCTGGTTTCGATCACGCCCGGCGAGATGGAATTGACGCGCATGCCGTACTGACGCCCCTCCATCGCCAACTGCCTGGTCATGCCGACGATGCCCATCTTGGCCGTGGCATGCGCCAGGCCACCCAGCGTGCGGAACACCCGCCAACCGGTCAGCGATGCGGTATTGACGATCGTGCCGCCACTCTCCTTCAGATGCGGCCAGGCGCACTGGGTCATGAAGAACACCAGATCCACCTCGTTACGTGTGTTCAGGCGCCACTCGTCCTCGGTGATGTCCTCGATCCAGTTGAAGTGCGCCATCGCTGCATTGTTGAACAGCACATCGATGCGCCCGTACTCGGCAATCGCAAAGGCCACGAGCCGCCGACAATCGGCCATGGCACCCAGGTCAACCGGATGCAGCGACACCATCTGCCCACCCGCGGCGCGCACCAGATCGACGGTCTCCTGCGCACTGTCTGCCTCGGTGCCGCAGCCGACCACCAGCGCACCCTCACGCGCAAACCGCAGGGCCGCCGCGCGCCCGATGCTGCCGCTGGTGCCGGTAATCAGGCACACCTTGTCCTGTAGTTGCTTCGACACTGCAATAGCCTCCTGGTTGGCTTAGAACTGGGCACCGCTCATGGCCGCCATGAACGCCTGCGGATTCCAGTACTCGCGGTACCGCACCATCAGGCCATCCCTGAATGTGGCAAAGGTGGCGTAGCTCATCTCGTAAGGATTGCCGTTGGACAGGACGCGGCCGGACGCACTCCACTCGGCGATCGCCACGTTGGGATCGTCGGTCGCATAGATCCGCATGGTCGGCAGTTCGCGCACGTCGATGGCGTCCGGATAATTGCGCAGATAGTCATAGAGTGCGGTGCGGCCTTCGATGCGTCGCGGCGAACCTTCCGGTGCGAAGGGGAACTCGGCGACGACATCGTCGGCACATAGATCCGCCCAGCCTTTCATGTCCTTTGCCAGGAAGGTGTCCAGGCTGCGGCGCAACAGATCAACTGCGGTCAAGGTGTTGCTCATTGGTTGAAATCCTCGGGGTGGAGTGGTCGATCACCGGGCGCTGCAGCTCGTCCCATGGCACGGCTATTCAATGTGAAATAGCGAAACGATAGCCTCGCTGCGTGCAACCGTAGTGGAAACAGCGCCGCTATTGCTCACCGCGTTGAGCAGGTAGAAAAACGCCCATGCCATGCACGTTTCTGAGCGGTCTGGAAAGTGTGGCGAAGATTACAGAATTTCACGGACAGGAGTAGCCTGTTATTTCAGATGGTATCCATCGGATTAACTGATACACCACGGAGGACGTATGCTGGATGGTTTGTCGCTGGATCAATTGCGAATATTTGTCGCTGCAGCCGAAGAAGGAAGTTTCTCGGCCGCGGCGCGTTACCTGAAACGCACGCAATCGTCGGTCAGCGATGCCATTGCCAACCTGGAAGCGCAGTTGGCGGTCGCGCTGTTCGACCGCAGCGAGCGATATCCGCGACTGACGCCGGCTGGAATGGTGCTGCTGACCGATGCGCTGTCGGTCGTTTCCGGGGTCGATTTCATGAAGGCGCGCGCCAAGGGAATTGCAGGCGGGCTGGAAGCCGAATTGTCGGCAGTGATCGATGTGTTCTTTCCCATCGGCGCCGTGTCAGATGTCGCGCATGCGTTCCACGCACAGTTCTCATGCACGCCATTGCGGCTGTACGTGGAAGCGCTGGGTGGCGCGATGCAGCCGGTGCTGGATGGCCGCGCGAGCTTCGGTCTGGTGGTCTCCTCGCAGAGACTCCCCACCGGCCTGGTGGCCGAGCGCCTGGGCGGCATCGATTTCGTTACGGTGGCGGCCGCCAGCCACCCACTCGCCACACAGCCCAGCAGGCTGACTGCCGAAGCGCTCGCCCACCACGTGCAGTTGGTCCTCACTGATGGCTCGCAACTGTCGGCACAACGGCCGTCCGCCAGCTCGCCGCTGACCTGGCACCTGGCAGACCTGTCCACCAAGCACGCGCTGCTGGTCAGCGGACTGGGGTGGGGAGAGATGCCGCTGCATACGGTGGACAAAGACCTCGCCGAGGGGCGCCTGGTCGAACTTGCGGTGCAGGGCCTGCCGCTTGGTGGAGCGCAGTTGCCAATGTGGGCGATCTACCGCAGTGCCGCGCCCCCCGGGCCTGCGGGCCGCTGGATGATCGATCGGCTCAAGCAGTGCGCAAACACGCGCCGCACAGACGTGTTGACAGCCCGATAAGTGTGCTGTAATGTTGGTTACACACATTCACAAGTAGGCCGACATGCCCACCAGCACCCGCTTCGTCGTTGCGGTCCACATCCTGACGGCACTGGCCGTCAGCGATGGCAAACCGCTGCGCTCCGAAGATTTGGCCTACTCGGCCAATACCGGGCCGGTTGTGGTACGCGCGTTGTTGTCGCGTCTGGCCGAGGCCGGCCTGACCCGCTCGCAGCTCGGGGCGGGCGGCGGCGCCCTGCTTGCCCGGCAGGCGAAGACGATACGGCTGCTGGACGTCTATCAGGCCGTCGAGGATACCGAGTTGTTCCCTACGCATCGAACGCCACCCTGCGAGAACTGCGCAGTCGGCGGAAATATTCTCGAAGCGCTTGGCCCGCCGCTGGCGCGGGCACGCAAAGCACTTGAAGCGGAGCTGGCAAAAACCAGTATTGCGTCGGTCGCAGCAGAGGTGGCGCGGCTTGGAAAGTTTTCGATCCCGCTGGTGTGGTGAAGTTTTCGCAATAAATGTAATAGAGTAAGTGACACAAATTTATTAATGAAGTGTCTGTGCGTTCGATGCCTCAACACCCGATCGGCCCATGTGGCGCCGGCGGCCCTTTGCTTTCAACCCCAACGTCTTATCAGGAGAACATCATGAGTATCGGTATCATCGGTTCCGGCGCCCTCGGCTCCAACATTGCACGTGCGCTCGCCAAGCACGGGATTTCGGCCACCATTTCCAATCGCCGCGGCCCCGACTCGCTGGCAGCGCTGGTGCAGGAGCTGGGCCCGTCGATCACGGCGGGTACCACGGCGGAAGCGGCGAGTGCCGATATCGTCTTTGCGGCGATCCGCTGGAGCGATATCGAGAGCGTTCTGGGCAGCTTGCCGGCGTGGAACGGCCGCATCGTGGTCGACGGCACCAACCCGGTCGAATTCCTGGACCCGAATTCGGAAGATGCGAAGGACCCCAGCAATCCGCTTGCCGCCTACGGCATCAAGGCGGTCGATCTGGGTGACAGACATTCCAGCGAAGTGTTGAGCCAGTTCGTTCCGGGTGCGCGCGTGGTCAAGGCATTCAACCACCTCGACGTCAACGTGCTGCCAGAGCCAGAGGTTGCCGGCGGCAAGCGTGTGCTGTTCTATTCGGGCGATGACGCAGATGCCAAGGCCGAGGTTCGCAAGATCATCGAGGCTGTCGGCTTCTTCGCGGCGGATCTGGGCTCGCTGGAGGTTGGCGGCCGGCTTGCCTCGTTGCCGTTCGGTGCCTTGTCCACGCACAATTTCGTCAAGATCTAAGTCCGCAACCTCTGATGGGGCGGCGCTTCATGCAGCGCCGCATCGGACAGCAGACAGGTCCCCGCCACGACAGTTGTCCAATCGGCGTAGCCGCGTAAGTCGTGCTGCGCCTCGCAGCACGGCCGCGTGGCACTCCCCCGGAGAACATATGCGCGCAGCAACGTGAGAGGCGTATCGTGCCTGACAGGGCGGCCTGATGCGGCTGCAGGAGGCGGACGATGCACCACACCACGCAATCCACCACGCAGTCGGAAATTCCGCTGCAGGTCATGGCCACCTTGGCGGCCTTGCAGTTGATCGATACGCTGCGCGCGCGGCATGGCGAGTTGCTGTTCCATCAATCCGGCGGCTGCTGCGATGGCTCCTCGCCGATGTGTTTCCCGGTAGGCGACTTCATCGTCGGCGATCGCGACGTGCTGCTGGGCGAGATCGGCGGTGCGCCGTTCTACATCAGCGCCTCGCAGTTCGACTACTGGAAGCACACCCAATTGATCATCGATGTGGTGCCGGGGCGCGGTGGCATGTTTTCGCTGGAAAACGGCGAGGGCGTGCGCTTTCTGGTGCGCTCGCGCTTGTTTGCCGACGAGGAATTCGCCCGACTGCAAGAGGCAGGTCGGGCATAGTTTGGCTCGGCGCGTCTTGCATTGCCGGCGCGTAGTTTCGGCAACTTTTCTTCAGCGGTCTGTGACGGCCGACGGCGCAGTGCCCGGCTTCTTGGCCGGCGTGTCGCCATCGGCCGGAATCAGCTGGTCGGGCGCATCGCCTGCGCCGCGATCTTCATAGTGTTCGGCATCGCGCTTGCCGTGCTGTTCGCCCGGTTGGGTCGGTTGGTCGCGCAGTGGGTCACGGGACATGACGTGCTCCTGAGATTCGAGATGGGTACGCAGTTCACCGCGCGCGGGGTGAAGAGCATGCAGTCGCGCCATGCGGATGGCTCACGCATGGATCACGGCGCCAGCGTTACAGCTATGTGCTACCCCAACAGCACCCGGAGTCACACGCCGATGGCACGACCGATCTGGACCGGAACCCTCTCGTTCGGCTTGCTCAATGTGCCGGTGTCGTTGATGTCGGGCGAGCGCAAGGTGGATCTGCATTTCCGCATGCTCGATTCGCGCGACAAGAAGCCGATCCGCTTCGAGCGCGTCAATGCCGACACCGGCGACGAGGTGCCGTGGAAGGAGATCGTCAAGGCGTTCGAGTACGACAAGGGCAGCTATGTGATCGTGGAGGAGCAGGACATCCGCTCCGCCTCGCCGGAAAGTCACGAGACGGTAGAGGTTGAAACCTTTGTCGACGCCGCCGACATCGACCCGCGCTATTTCGAAAAGCCCTACATCCTGGTGCCCGGCAAGAAAGCCGAGAAAGGCTATGTGCTGCTGCGCGAGACGCTGCGCGACACCGGCAAGGTGGGCATCGCCAAAGTGGTGATCCGCACGCGCGAGTATCTGGCCGCGGTGATGCCGCACGGCGATGCGTTGATCCTGTTGCTGCTGCGCTACCAGCAGGAAGTGGTGGACCCGCAGGACTTCAAGCTGCCGGCCGGCGCGGTGGGCGAGTACCGCATCACGCCCAAGGAACAGCAGATGGCCAGGCAGCTGATCGAGTCCATGTCCGGCACCTGGCAGCCGGAGGATTACCACGACGAATTCCGCGGCAAGCTCGAGCAGATCCTGCGCAAGCGCATCCAGGCCAAGGGCGGCACCACCAAGGTCGATGTCGAGCCGCCGCAGCACGAAGACGCCACCACCAACGTGGTCGATTTCATGTCGCTGCTGCAGAAGAGCCTGCAAGCCAATACGCGCACGCCGGCCAAGAAAGGCAGCGCGCCCGTAGCGGCGCCGGCCGGCAAGACCACCGTCAAGAAAGTGGCCAAGAAGGCGACCAAGAAGACGGCGAGCAAGCCGGCCAAGAAAGCGGCAGCGAGAGCTGCGCCGCGGCGCAAGGCAGGCTAGGCCCAGCGCATGTCATTGCAGGACTACAACGCCAAGCGCCGCTTCGATCAGACGCCGGAACCGGCCGGCGATAGCCCGGCGCGCGCCAACCAACAGCCGATCTTCGTCGTACAGCTGCATCATGCCAGCTCGCGCCATTACGACTTCCGTCTGGAAGCCGATGGCGTGCTCAAGAGCTGGGCCGTGCCGAAGGGGCCATCGTTGCGCGTCGGCGAAAAACGCCTTGCGGTGCAGGTGGAAGATCATCCGTTGTCATACGCCAGCTTCGAAGGTGATATCCCACAAGGGCATTACGGTGCCGGGCATGTGGATGTGTTCGACCACGGCCATTGGCACTGCGAAGGCGACGCATTGGCGGCGCTGGACGCAGGCAAGCTGGAATTCGAGTTGCAGGGCACGCTGCTGCGCGGTGGCTTTGCGTTGGTGCGCACGCAGATGCGTGGCGGCAAACCGCAGTGGCTGCTGTTCAAGCGCACCGATGCCTACGCGGCCGATCTGGATGCCGATGCGCTGGTGGCGCAGCAAGCCGCCGGCGCGTCGGGTGCAGCGACTCCGGCAACGCGTGCCAAGACAGCGCCGGTTACAACGCGCGATAAGGCTAGCCGAACGCAACGTGTGCCGCCAGAAGCAAGCGCCAAGACATCGACAGTGACAAGCAAACGTGTGCGCTCAGGGCGTGCAGAATCCAAACAGTGGCGCACACGCGCACGGGCGCTGGAGGGTGCGCGCGACACGCCATGCCCAACCGCGCTGCGCGCGCAACTGACCTTGCTGCGCGAGCACGCGCCAGAGGGCGAGCGCTGGCTGCACGAGATCAAGTGGGACGGCTATCGCCTGCTGGCCGATATGGTCGATGGCGATGTGCAGTTGCGCTCACGCAACGATCAGGCCTGGACGCAGCGCTTCCCGGAGGTGGTGCGCGCGTTGCAGGCGTTGCCGGTGCGCGATGCGCGGCTGGATGGCGAGCTGGTGGTGCTGGACGCACAAGGCCGCAGCGACTTCTCGGCGCTGCAACGCGCGCTCGATGGCAGCGTCACGCAGCCGCTGCGCTACATCGTGTTCGACCTGCTCGGCGTCGCCGGAGTGGATCTGCGCGGCACCCCGTTGCTGCAACGCAAGCAATTGCTGCGCGAGTTGCTGGGCGATCAACCGGGCACGCTGGCATTTAGCGACCATGTGATCGGGCACGGCCCGGAAGTGTTCGCGGCCAGTGCCGGCACCGGCTGGGAAGGTATCGTCAGCAAGCTCGCCGACGCCCCTTATCGCGAAGGACGCAGCGCCGATTGGGTCAAGACCAAGCACGCAGACAGCGATGAGTTCGTGGTGGTGGGCTACACCGACCCCAAGGGCGCACGCAGCGGCTTTGGCGCATTGCTGATGGCGCAACGCGACGGCAAGACGCTGCGCTATGTCGGGCGTGTGGGCACCGGTTTCGACGATGCCTTGCTCGGCAAGATCACCACACTATTGCAGGCGCTGCATAGCGACACCGCCACGTTGGAATTGCCGGCACACCTGCCGGGGCGACCACGCGATGTGCATTGGGTACGACCGGTATTGATCGCCGAGGTCGCCTTCCGCGGTTGGGCTAAGGAAGGACTGCTGCGGCAGGCCGCGTTCAAGCGTCTGCGTGAGGACAAACCCATGAGCGGGCTGGGCGGTGATCGTGCTGCGCCAGGCAAGCCGCCTGCCGCACGTAAGAACAGTGGTGCGACAACCACCGCCGCGCCTGCGCGCAAGAAGGCGACGGAAAAAACGTCCACAACGCCGGTCCAAGCAACCACCAAGACCGCCGGCAAAGACGTGCGGTCGACGGCATCGAAGACGACCGCGGCATCGAAGGCCGCAGCGTCCAAGTCCATCACATCAAAATCCAGAGCCACCAAGTCCACCGCGTCGACATCCACATCGACAGACGGCATCACCATCACTCATCCCGAGCGCGTGGTGTTCCCGAAAATAGGCATCAGCAAGGGCGATGTAGCGGACTACTACCGCGCGGTGGCGCCGCTGGTGCTGGCGGAGATCGCGCGCCGCCCCTTGTCGTTGCTGCGTTGCCCCGATGGCATCGGCGGCGAGTGCTTCTTCCAGAAGCACGAAGGTCGCCATTTGGGCGCGCATATCAAGGCGATCCCGCTAAAGCAAAAAAGCGGCACCGAGGACTACATCTACGTCGAAGATGCCGCCGGCCTGCTCGAGCTGGTGCAGATGAACACGCTGGAGTTGCATCCCTGGGGCGCGCAGATCGACGACCCGGAGCATCCGGATCGCCTGGTATTCGATCTGGATCCGGGCGACGACGTGTCCTGGCCCGATGTGGTCGCGGCCGCGCGCGACATCCGCGCCAAGCTGCGCAGCGCAGGGTTGGAGAGCGCGGTGCGCCTGTCCGGCGGCAAGGGCCTGCACGTGGTGGTGCCGATCGTGCCGGAGGCAGGCTGGGAGCAGGCGCGCAATTTCTGCGAAGCCTTTGCACAAGCACTGGCAACCCACACGCCGGACCGCTACGTGGCGACCATGAGCAAGGCCAAGCGCCACGGCGTGATCTTCGTCGACTGGCTGCGCAACGGACGCGGTAACACCAGCGTGTGTTCGTGGTCGCTGCGCGCGCGCGAAAAAGCCACCGTCGCCGTGCCACTGCGCTGGGAAGAACTCGGCAAGATCAGCGGCCCGGACGCCTTCCCGATGGACAAGGCATTGCAACGTGCCAAGCGTCAACGCGCAGATCCATGGGAGTCGGTGCTGGCATTGCGGCAATACTTGCCCACCGGCGACGATAAGAACTAAGAGCGGCTAATAAACCTACTGCACAGCCCCCACGCGGGCGCGGCCTGTGTTCGGAAACGGCATTACCACTCGTACACCCCGGTTCTGAGCGCGCCGTCCGCACCCACCTGACGACCGCATGCTGAGTTTTGTTAGCCGCTCTGAGTCGGAAGCTCAGGTCAAACACCTGGTTGGTCGAGCGCGCGGCGCCCTCACCGCTCGCGGGACACGCCGCAAGTACGTCCCTGTAGGCTCGGTGGCGGCATCCATGCCGCCACACGGTCCCGCAATCGGTGAGGACACCGCAAGCTGTTTTCGCGCCAGGTGCATCGGCATTGGGTTGATACGCCATTATCCAAAATGCACATCCCGCACTGCTCTTGACTGTGCGCACCGACCATCTCGACTGGTCCTTGCCCGCCCAGCGTCGCGGGACCTTACGCGGCATGGATGCCGCGTAAGAGCTTACAAGGACGTACTTGCAGCGTGTCCTGCGATGGTGGGCGGGCAAGGGCCTTGCAGCAAACTCACAGCGTCGAGGTCGCAGCGAGGACACCGCACCCGACAGTTTGCTGGCTGTTTATTGAAACTATGCGCACCGACCATCTCGACTGGTCCTTGCCCGCCCACCGGCGCGGGACCTTACGCGGCATGGATGCCGCGTAAGAGCTACAAGGACGTACTTGCGGCGTGTCCTGCGATGGTGGGCGAGCAAGGGCCCTGCAGCCAAGCCGCAGATCATCCGCTCTGCCACCGAAGCATCCCGATCCCTGATTCCCGATTCACTCCCGTCAAGGCGAAACGGAAGTCTCCCGCGTCACTCGGCTCAACGCATCGCCACTGATCTCGGCAATCGACCGCGTGCCGGTCAAGGTCATCGCCACGCGCATCTCGCGTTCGATCAGGGTCAGCAGATTCTCCACACCGGCCTGACCACCGGCCGCCAGCGCGTAGACGAACGCACGCCCCAATAGCACCGCATCGGCGCCCAGCGCCAGCATGCGCACCACATCCAGCCCGCTGCGGATGCCCGAGTCGGCCAGGATTTTCAGTTCACCCTTGACCGCATCGGCAATCGCCGGCAACGCCCGCGCGCTGGACAGCACGCCGTCGAGCTGGCGCCCACCATGGTTGGACACCACGATGCCGTCGGCCCCGAAGCGCACCGCATCGCGCGCATCGTCCGGGTCCAGGATGCCCTTGATCACCATCGGCCCGGTCCAGAATTCGCGTATCCATTCCAGATCCTTCCATGAGATCGACGGGTCAAAATTGGCACCCAGCCAGCCGATGTAATCCTGCAAGCCGGTCGGGCTACCGCGGTATGCCGAGATATTGCCCAGATCGTGCGGCTTACCGAGCAAGCCTACATCCCAGGCCCAGCGCGGATGCGTCACCGCCTGCAGCATGCGCCGCAGCGACGCGTTGGGCCCGCTCATGCCCGAGTGCGCATCGCGGTAACGCGCGCCCGGCGTGGGCATGTCCACGGTGAACACCAGCGTGGTCACCCCGGCCGCCTGGGCGCGCTCCAGCGCATTGCGCATGAAGCCGCGGTCCTTGAGCACGTAGAGCTGGAACCACATCGGTCGCTCGATCGCCGGCGCCACTTCTTCGATCGGGCACACCGACACCGTGGACAACGTAAACGGGATCCCGCGCGCCGCCGCCGCACGCGCGGCCTGCACTTCGCCACGCCGCGCATACATGCCGGTGAGCCCGACCGGCGCCAACGCCACCGGCATCGCCAGGGTTTCGCCGAACAACTCGGTGCTCAGGCTCAGGTCCGACATATTGCGCAGCACCCGCTGGCGCAGCGCAATATCGGCCAGATCGGCGACATTGCGCCGTAAGGTGTGCTCGGCGTACGCGCCGCCATCGATGTAGTGAAACAGGAACGGCGGCAGGCGCGCCTGCGCGGCAGCACGGTAATCGGAAGCGGCGGAGATGATCATCGAGACGCACGGCAGCTGCGGGGTAGCCGCTGAGTGTAAGACCATCGGCGAGGTGGATGGACGGCGGTACGGTGTGCTTGCCGCAGCGGCAGGCCGATGTCGGGTACCCGGCAAGATGTGCGTTCGGCGAGCAAGGCATGCGGCGCCAGCGCGCGGACGTCGTGTGGCTGCGGCCGCAGCGATGACGAACTCCAGCTCAGGTTCTCGCATCACGGGAGGCGTGCCCCCACCAATAGCGGCTAACAAAACGTAGCGAGCAGTCGTCAGCTGCTCTCACACAGCGGCAGCAAAATGCCCATGAAAGCCCAGTGGCAACGCATACGGCAGCCAGGCTTCGGCGATCGGTCCCGCGTCGATGTGGCGCGCGTCCAGCACCATCAGGCCGGTGCGCGCGTGTGCGGTGTCCAGCACGGTGCCGACTAGCCAGCCGTCGTCGGGGCGCTCGCTGCCGGGCCGGGGCACGAACACGTGTTCCTCGGCCAGCACGTCCGGGCCGTAGCGGTGCACCTGGCGGCGGTCGCGCTCCAGGTCGTAGCCGGCAACTGCATTGAGAAACGGCGAGGCGGTCGGCCCGTCGATGCACGGTGCGTACAGCCGGGCGCCGCGCGTGCCTGGGGTGCGGCGGTCGAACAGCGGCAGCTCCAGGTTGTCCACCGGATGCGCCTGCCAGTGCGCGCTGCCGGTCGACAGATCCAGATGCAGGCTGCGCAGTTGCACCGGTGCCGGCCGCGCGTGCGCATCGCCGAGCATGGCTGCGCGCATCGGCGAGCGTGCTTCTTCCGGATCGGTATGCACCACTGCCCGCACCACGATACGGTTGCGATGTTCGTAGGCATCGGCGAAGTGATAGGCCACCGCGAAGTCGGCTTCGAACCAGCGTGGTTGGTCCAGCGCATCCTTGGGCACCACCGCAATCCGGCACGGCGCCGCGGGGGTGAAGCGCATCTGCTCGAAGAACGGGCCCTCGCCATCCAGCCGGCGGTAGGGCGCCAGCACGAAGACCAGATGGCGCTGCGTCATCGCAAAGCTGTGCAGGTAGCCAGGCGTGTCGGTCTGCAGCAGTTGCGCGCTGCGCAGCACCGCATCGGCGCCGATGTGCCAGATCAGCACGCCGGTGGCGCCGATCACGCCGATCGAGCCGAAGTTCCAGGCACTGCCATCGCGGTCGATCAGCGGATGCGCCGAGAACGGCATCGCGGCCAGGTCGTCGCGCCAGGTCACCGGGCCGAGCGTGCCCAACGCATCCGGGTCCAGCTCGATCGCCGAGCCGGCCTCCCACAACGCGAACAGGCGCCCGTTGAGCATCGCCACCGAGGTATTGGCGGTGTTGACGTCGTCGTTGTTGCGCGCCGGCTGCTGGTCCGGCACCGCGGTGCCGGCCGCACGGTAAAGGAAGCGGCCGGCCTGCTGTTCCTGGGTGAATTTGTGGGTGGCCACCATGCGCGCGTGGTGCTGCACCTGGCGGCCATCCAGCCGCCAGCGGTGCACCATGCCGTCGCCGTCGAACCAGTGGTCGTAGCGGAAGCCGGCGCGCTCGGTCCAGGCCGGGCCGTTGCGATACAAGCTGCCGGCCAGACCCTCGGGCAGCGTGCCTTGCAGCGCCACGCGGGTAGGGCCCAGGCTCGCCTGGGTGACGCTGCGCCAGCCCAGCAGCCACGGTGCGCGCTGCAGGCCGGCATGGAACTGCGCCGCCTCCATGGCCTGCGCCGGCAGGCTGCGCAGCGACCAACTGGCCAGCGCGGCACTGCCGGTGGCGGCCAACAGGGATTGCAGGAAGCGGCGTCGTTGCATGCGGATGTCCTCGCGTCTGGGCGGGCTGTCAGCGCATCTCGATGCTGATGCGCTTGCCGCCGGCCGGCAGCTCGAACGCCGCCTCGTCGAAGGTCGGCTTGCGCATCGCGCGCGGATTGTTGCTGAAGCCGTAGCCTTCCACCGGCATGCCGATCAAATTGGTGTCCAGCTTTCCATTGCTGTTTTCGTCGTGATTGATCATCACCGCGTAGCGGCCGGGTGCAAGGTTCTTGAACTGGATATGCGGCGTAGCGCTGGTGATCGTCACCGTTTGCGCCTGCACCGGCGGCTGTGCGCTATCGAGCTGCGCAGCCGAGGCGATCACCGCAACGCGCAACTTGCCTTGTTGCGAACGCAGACCGCTGACGCCCACGTCCAGATCGGCGGCCTGGACGTGGGCGCTGCCGAGCAGGCCTGCGAGTGCGACAACGAGGTAGGTGCGGGCAAGCATGCAAGTCTCCTGACACTGACGGGGGATGCGACGCGTTGGGGTCGATGGTACGCAGCGCCCCGACCCGGCTGCGGTGGTAGCCGTCGCAGATCGGCCCGCGCGCGGCTGATCACACAGTGCGGCAACACGTCGGGCTACACGCCATGTGGGCCGAACCCGTGTGCAAGCAGGCGAAGCACTCCTCATCGCAGGCGCCACACCGCTACCTTCGCAACCCTCACCACACCAACGGCAGCAACCGATGGCTCTGCTTCGCATACGCCGGGTAGGCCACCGGAAACGCGCGCTGCAACGCGGCCTCTTCGATCCGGATGCGGTGCAGGAAGACCCAGGTCACCGGCACCACGATCGCCGCCACCGACAACGCATTGCCCATGCCCAGCCCCAGCCCGTAAAAAGCCAGCAGCGCGCCGGTGTAGGAGGGGTGGCGTAGCCAGCGATACGGGCCGCTGCGCACCAGCTGATGATCGGGCTGGATGGTCACATCCACCGTGAACCAGCGTGCCAGTACCTGGATGGCCCACACGCGCAACGCCAGCCCGCTGCCGATCAACGCGCAGCCGGCCCACTGCAGCGGCGCGGCCCAGGCCTGCGGCCAATGGGCCAGGCCGCTGTAGGCCAGCACCACCGCAACGGCCACCGCTGCAGACAGCACCCGCCACAGGTGTTGCAGCGTGCCTTGATCGTGCGCGCCACCATCGCTGGCGCGGCGGCGACGGCTGAGCAGCAGTTCGTAGCCGCCCCAGAGTAGATTGAGCGCAAGAAACAGACTGGAAGCAGACATGGCGTGACTCCGTGGCGATGGGGTGGGTTGGTCCTGCCAGTGTGCGCACGCGCCGCATCGACCACAGGGGCCGCAGGTCATCGATCCCACCTGCCGGAAGTCACTTTCTGCATGCGCACCATTGCCGAGTGGCCGCGCGGCCGTCAGCATCGCCGCATGAACTCTTCCCTGCGTCATCTTTCGCATCCCCTGCGCCTGGCCGGCGCGTTCACCATTGCTGCAGTGGCGCTGTCGTTTATGCCCGATGCGTCACCGCACGGCGCCTGGCGCTGGGGCGTACTGGCCGGCTTCACCGCGTTGTTTCTGCTGCACTCTTTGTTGCGGCCGCTGCCTGTGCTGCGCAACGGCGCGCTGCTGTTGCAAGCGGTCATGGCACTGCTGCTGGTGTGGATGGAGCCGCATGCAGGCACTGCCCCGGTGCTGCTGGTGTTGCTGGTGGCGCAGGCAGGGATGGCCTGGCCGCCGTTGCGCGTGCTGCCGTTGGCGCTGGCATTGAACGCCGGCATGTACGCGGTGTTGGTGCAGGCCGGTTCCGAGCACGCCTTGTCGATCGTCAGCATCTACGCCGGCTTCCAGGCCTTCGCCGCGCTCACCGCGCATTACGCGCGCAGTGCCGAGCGCGCGCGCGATGCGCTGGCCTACGTCAATGCCGATCTGCTGGCCACCCGCGCGCTGCTGGCCGACAGCGCGCGCGATGCCGAGCGCCTGCGCCTGGCGCGCGAGTTGCACGACGTGGCCGGGCACAAACTCACCGCGATGCGCATCCACCTGCGGCTGCTGCGTGCCGACCCCCTGCTGGCGCCGCGCCAGGAGCTGGCGATGCTGGAAGGCCTTGCGCGTGAGTTGCTGGGCGACATCCGCAGCGTGGTGCAGTCGTTGCGCGACGATGCCGGGCTGGATCTGCACACCGCGCTGCATGCCCTGGCCGCGCCATTTCCCAAACCGGTGCTGCAGGTGCAGATCGACCCGGCCGTACGCGTGAGCGACCCGCAAATCGCCGAAGCCCTGCTGCGGCTGGTCCAGGAAGCGCTGACCAATGCCGCGCGCCACGGCGAGGCCGACACCGTGCAGGTGTCGCTGCACACCCATGACGGCCAGCTGCAGATCGACATCCAGGACGACGGCCACTGCGCCGAGCAGATCCGCGAGGGCAACGGCATCGCCGGCATGCGCGAGCGGCTGGCAGCCTTGCATGGCCACCTGCAACTCGGCCGCGCCGCGCACGGCGGTATGCAGTTGACCGCGAGGTTGCCGGCATGAGCACGCGCCGCATCGCATTGGCCGACGACCAGATTCTGGTCCGCGCCGGACTGCGCGCGCTGTTGCAGCAACAGGGCGTGGAGGTGGTCTGCGAGGCCGACGACGGCCAGGGCCTGCTGGACGCGCTCGTCATCAACACGGTGGACGTGGTGCTCAGCGACATCCGCATGCCCGGCCTGGACGGCATCCAGGCGCTGCAGCAACTACGCGCGCGTGGCGACCGCACCCCGGTGCTGCTGCTCACCACCTTCGACGACAGCGACCTGCTGCTGCGCGCCACCGAGGCCGGCGCGCAGGGCTTCCTACTCAAGGACGCCGCCCCGGAAGACTTGCGCGAGGCGATCGAACGGGTGGCCAACGGCGAGACCCTGCTGCAGCCGGTCAGCACCGACCCGGTGCGCGCCCGCTACCAGTTCCGCGACCAGCAGCCCCCGCGCGAGACCTTCAGCGAACGCGAGGTGGCGATCCTGCGCCTGCTCGCCGGCGGCTATTCCAACAAGGAGATCGCCCGCACCCTGTTCCTGGCCGAAGGCACGGTGAAGAACTACGTCTCCACCATCCTGGAAAAGCTCGGCACCCGCGACCGCACGCGCGCGGTGTTGAAGGCGATCACCTTGCGGGTGATTTGAGGGCTGGGAATCGGGAATCGGGAATGGGGAATGGGGATTCGGGATTCGGGATTCGGGATTGGGTATTGGGTATTGGGATTAGGGATTAGGGAATCGTAAGAGCGGGGACTTTAGCGGGCGCTGGAACGGTGAGACTGGCGTCGAGGTCGAACCGCAAATCGGAAGCCGGAAGCCGGAAGCCCCTCTCCCTCCGGGAGAGGGGTTGGGGTGAGGGTACGGGGCGAAGCCACACGCGGAATGAGATGACACGAGGCTTCGCCCGTACCCTCATCCGCCCCTGCGGGGCACCTTCTCCCGAGGGGAGAAGGAACAGCCCGTGGCCAGCCGGCTGTGGTCAGCGGGATAGCTTGGCGTCTGCCTCCAGCCCTCCAGCCCTAGCCTCTAGCCCCCAAGATTCGCCTTCGTCGATGGTGGCGCTAGCCCATTCGCCTCGGCCAAAAGGCGGAGTTCCACGAGACTGTCACCGTCGCACGCAATGGTCAGGTCAATGCTCAGACACACCGCCACCACGTCGCATCACGCTATCCCACCAGATTGCATAACGTTGTTTCATAAAGGATTTCCCAACTTCGGCAGAGTCGGCCAACAACCGTAAGGTTGCCGTCAGGTCGCGTCAGCGGCCACGCACGAAGGTGATCCGGCGGCCACCAACGCCGCTCGGGGACGCGCCGCGCTCCGGTCCGCTGCGGAGTTCGTCATGCGCCTGGTCCGATACCTGTTCGTGTTGATCGTCCTGCTGTCCACCAGCGCCTGGGCAGCGCCCACCCAGGCCGAATTGCCGCATGCCTGGACCCAGGCCGCGTTACTGACCCAGCCTGCGGCCGCCGAGCGTGACTTGCGGGTGGTCTTCGGACACTGTGATCCGGCAGAGCAGGGAGCCGCCGCCGTGGCATGCGACGCCCTGTCTGCCCACGCCAATTTGGACGGCTGTGGGCCAGGGCTGGCCTGTCAGCAATGGGCGGGACGCGCAGCCGGCCTCAGCCACAGCGTTGGCATCGGCATGCCGGGCGCGCCGGCAACACGCGGCCAGATCACGGTGGCCTTCAGCAACCTGTCCGACCGGGACGTTAGCGCGCACCTGTCGAAGTCGGAATGCGGCGCCGGACGGGTAGACGCACCTGCAGGCATCCAACCTCGTCCGCGTGACTGCGTGGGATGAGCAAGTGCGATGGTTAAACGGGGCCGCAGACAAGGCGTCCCCTCGGAGTGGGCCAACCGGCGGTTATAGCGACACTGTAGCGATTTGCTCAGTTTTGGCGCTGCGGTCAGGCCAGACCACGACAAGACACCAAGTCCGTACCGTACATCCTACCCGCCAGCGTCAGCCGCCGCGCGCCCGAGCATTGCATGACCACTCCCGCCACAGGCTGCAGTGTGCGGTGGCCGCACGGTCAGTTATGCCGTCATGGAAAACACTGTCTGGCGTAAGACTGCCAGACAGTGGGGTGTAGGCGTTATCGCGGCGAGATCTTCGGATCGTTGCCGACCTGGGGGTCGCAGCTAAACAAAATTTTCTTGTTGGTGTCTTCCACGATAAACGAAAGGAAAATTAATGTCGGCACCTCATTTCTATTGATCACCGTCGCACCGTAACCATCTTTGTGAATTTCGATGGGTTGGACGATCTGTTCTTTGGAATCGGTGGTCAGCACGCTTCTGATCTTGAAGTACTTCTGAACCACATCGTCGAAGCGATAGTTCATCGTAAAAGGGCTTTGACCCTTGCAGGCAAGCGCAAGGTCCGGCGAGAAACTATAGAAATACTTGCTCCCTCCGGTATTGCCGCCAAATCCAACGTCGGCAACGGTGAGCGAGATATCGAGTGTTTTATCATCCTTCATGATTTGTCTTGTTCCTTAAAGAGCGGGGCATAGAGGGAGATGAACTCCGGGTGGCGGTAGCCCGCTTGATACAGCCATCCGAGCTGTTGCGCGACGACAGCGCGCTGCCCCAGGTGCACCTGGGCGCGAATCCATGGGTCGAGCAGATCCTTGTCGCGGCTGTTGCCCGCATCTTTGCCAAGCACGCCGACCGCGCGCTGCCAGGCGTCGCGGGCTTTGTCTGCCTGACCGACAGCAGCAAGCTGTTCGCCATGCCAGATCAATGCCTGTGCCAGTGCCGACAGGCCAAGCAGGTCGTCGGGGTTGGCGCGATGTAAGGCATCCAGCCGCGCGACCAGAGCGTCCATCTCCGCATCGACGATGGTGGACTTGGCAGTACGCAGGTGGCTCAGTCTCAGCGCGATAATGGCGTCCAGCCATTGCCATTCTGGTACCGGTTGGGTCTGTTGTAGCAGCGCGGCGGTCATCTGCCTGGCCTGCGACAACTGCTGCCGGGCTTTGTCGCTGTCTCCATCCAGGCCCGCCACCCACCCAATCTGAGCATGCGCATGCGCCAGATCGCGGCGCCAGATGACATTTTCCGGCTGTAATGCCACTAGCGTTTGCAGCATGCGCACGCTGTCCTGCGCATCGATCTGTGCTTGTGTCAGATGGCCGCGTGCCAGTGCCAGATTGGAAGTGCGTATCAGCGCCCCTGCCAGTCGCCGCCGCCAGGCATGCGCGTCCGGGTCCGTCTCGACCAGCACGCGCAACATCGCGATTTCTTCGCGATAGCCTTGTTCTGCGGGTGCGAGCAAGCCCTGGGTTTCCTGCGCAAGACTCAACCACGACAAGCTGTCGATCAGCTCATAGCGCACCGAGGTATTGCCAGGTGCGCGCGCAAGCAGTTGCCGCTTGAGTGCGATGGAGCGGGCAAAAAAACCGATTGCCACATTCGGCTGTCCTTCGCTGGTGGCCAGCGTGCCGAAGTTGTTGAGCGCATACGACAACTCCAGCTGCCAGCGCGGATCCTGTGGCGCAGCGCGCACCAGGTGTTCGCAGGCAGTCAGATACTGCGACCAGTATTTGCGCGCCAGCGGCAACTGTTTGGCCTGATATGCCAGGTAGCCCAGCCAATACGCCGCCTGGCCGGTTTCCGAATGCGCATCCAAGGCATCGGGTGCACGCGCACGCGCCTGCTCGGCGGTGATAGCCGCACGCGTAAAGGCCGCATGCGCCTCGTCCAATTTGCCCTGATTCATCAGCACTTCGCCGGTGGTGCGCAGGGCGCGTGCGTGGTTGATCAGATCGCCCGGCTGCATGCTGGCGTTGGGCAGGTCTTCCAGATAGCGCAGCGCGCGGCTGCCCACGCTGTCGAGCAGCTTGAGGTTGCCCACCGTGCGCAATTGCTCGGCCAGATCGCCCAGCATGTAGCTCACCAGTTGCTGCGCCTGGTCGCGGCGTTGTTCGGCCACTTGCTGCGCTTGCCGCGCTTGCCAGCCCAGCAGCATCGAGGCGCTTGCCAGCACCGCCAGCAAGGTCGCTGCCGCCGCATACATCCCGCGCCGTTGTCGCTGCGAGCGCTCGCAGGCACGCAGGAACGCGCGGTCCACTGCGTCCAACTCCTGTGGCATGCGCCGTGCCGCCTCGCGCGCTTCGCTCAATGGGCGCCCGCTGTTGAGCAGATGATCGGTGCGCCGGCCTTCGGCGGCCCAGCGTTGCGCGGCCAGTTGCAGCCGCTTGCGCGCCTGCAGCAAGCGGCGGTTTTCATGGATCCAGTCGGCCGCGCGCGGCCATTGCCGCAACAAGGCTTCGTGCGCGACCGCAAAGCCTGGCTCGCCGGCGACCAGTTCGCTGACGAACAACCGCGCATGCACGAAGGCATCCACCAGCACGCGTGCGGCGCTGCTCTCCGGCAATGCCGACCACAGCGCACGCCGCGCAGTGACGGCATCGCTGTCGGGGTGGATCACGCTCAACAGCGTCAGCACGTCGCCGAGCGCGGCCTGCGCGGTGGCCGGCAAGGCACGAAAGGTCTGTTCGGCATGGTGCGCCAACGCGCCTTCCAGCCCACCCAATGCGCGGTAGGCCGCGAAGGTCAGCAGGCCATCGTCGCTGCGTTGCGCGTGCAAGGCATGCAATAAATGTTGAAGCAACGGCAAGGCGTCGGGCTGGCGCGCAGTGGCATCGCGCAGTACATCGTCCAGGCGGCTGGCGCTGTCGCGCTCTTCTTCGAAGCGCAGCCCGGCCATCGCCGCGGGCACCCGAATGATCTGGCCGATCTCGCCATCGCGTGGCGGCAGCAGATCCACATGCCCGTCGCCGCGTTTGAGTTCCACAATCTGCGGCAATGCATCGATCAGGCGCGGATAAAAGTCGCTGCGTGTGAGCATCAACACCGCCACGTGCGCGCTGCTGCACAGCGCCTGCAAGGCGGCTGCCAAGGCGGCGCGATCGGCCTCGGTGATACCGGGTGTAGCCACCATCGCTTCGGCATGG
Source organism: Xanthomonas sp. Leaf131 (assembly GCF_001423495.1). Lineage (GTDB taxonomy): Bacteria > Pseudomonadota > Gammaproteobacteria > Xanthomonadales > Xanthomonadaceae > Xanthomonas. The sequence goes on from NZ_LMOG01000007.1 coordinate 84,646, forward strand.
TCGATCACCAACAGCAGATGGCGCTGGGTCTGCAGGCTGTCGCGCGCCGGGGCGCTCTGACGCATCGCCTCGCTGATGGCCGCATGCAGCGGTGCAGGGCGTTGCAGCCAATCGGGCAGCGTTGCCATCTGCGCCGGCGAAAACACCGCGCGCGCGTTCGGTGCCCATTCCCCGAGTGCGCGTGCCAGCGTGTCGAGCACATCGTCGCCGCGGCATTGCGCCAGGTTGCAGTACGCCACCGCCACCGCTTCCAGGCCATCCAGTCCACCGGGCTGCGACAGCAACGGCACCACGCCAGCGCGCAGCAACGAGGTCTTGCCGCAACCGCTGGCACCGCTGACCAGCACCAGCCCGCGTTGGCTGTGCAATTGCGCACGTACCGCGCTCAGCACTTGCGCAATCGCGTGGCTGCGGCCGAAAAACACGTCGGCATGTGCGGGGTCGAATGCCTGCAACCCCACATAAGGGTTGCCGTGTCCCCACGTCTGCGCACCCATGACCGCGCCGCGATAATCGTCGGGAAAGACGACCTTGGGCAGCAGCCGATACCCGCGCTTGCGGATGGTTTCGATGTAGCGCGGCTGGCGGCTGTCGTCGCCGAGCTTGCGGCGCAGCTGGGCGATGGTCTTGTGCACCGGGTTGTCGCCGTAAAAGCTGCCGTGCCAGACCTCGATCAACAACTGCTCGGCGCTGATGACCTCGCCCGCGCGCTCGGCCAGCGCGATCAGCACTTCCATCATGCGCGGTTCCAGCGTGATGGTCTGGCCGTCGTCGATCAGCGTCAGCCGTTCCGGCTCGACCAGCAACGGCCCAAGCCGAAACCGCGGGACAGAGCCCAGCTGCGTGACGCGCTCGCTTCGAAGAGACATTCGCTCGGGTACCGGTCGTACAGCTGAAAGGGGCCTTGACGATCGCCAACAGGCGCGGCCAGGCACGGCACGGCAGGGCCGGAACATAACATAGGCGCCAGCGCGGGCAGTCGACTGCAGTCGCTGTTTGCAGCGGGCAGGCAGCGGCTGCGCCGGCCGCACCGCGCCCGGTGCCTGCACCACCCGTGCCCACATGTGTCCGACGGTTGGCACGGTGCAAGAACGCCTACGACAGCGTAGCCAACTGATCGTGCAGCGCCGCGCTCAGGTCCGTCAGACTGGCCGGCACGCGTCCATACAGCAGCGTGTGTTGCGCATCAGGCTGTTTCGCATGCGGTGCACCGATTAAGATGCCGCCAGCATCTTGCTGACCAGGAGTCCACGTTGATCATCCATCCCAAAGTGCGCGGCTTCATCTGCACCACCACGCATCCGCTTGGCTGCGAGCGCAATGTGCTCGAACAGATCGCCGCAACGCGCGCGCACGGCGTGCGCAATGACGGCCCGAAGAAGGTGCTGGTGATCGGCGCGTCCAGCGGCTATGGCCTGGCCTCGCGCATCACTGCTGCCTTTGGGTTTGGCGCCGACACGCTGGGCGTGTTCTTCGAAAAACCCGGCAGCGCCACCAAGCCCGGCACCGCCGGTTGGTACAACTCGGCAGCGTTCGACAAGCACGCCAAAGCGGCGGGGTTGTACAGCAAGTCGATCAATGGCGATGCGTTTTCCGATGCCGCGCGTGCGCAGGTGATCGAGCTGATCAAGAGCGAGATGGGTGGCCAGGTCGACCTGGTGGTGTATTCGCTGGCCTCGCCGGTGCGCAAGCTGCCGGGCAGCGGCGAAGTGAAGCGCTCGGCACTCAAGCCGATCGGCAACACCTACACCGCCACCGCCATCGACACCAACAAGGACACCATCATCCAGGCCTCGATCGAGCCGGCCAGCGAGCAGGAGATCGACGACACCATCACCGTGATGGGCGGGCAGGATTGGGAACTGTGGATCGACGCGCTGGAAGGCGCCGGCGTACTCGCCGAGGGCGCGCGCAGCGTGGCCTTCAGCTATATCGGCACCGAAATCACCTGGCCGATCTACTGGCACGGCGCGCTGGGCAAGGCCAAGGTCGACCTGGACCACACCGCGCAGCGTTTGAATGCGCGTCTGGGCAAGCACGGCGGTAGCGCCAATGTGGCGGTGCTCAAGTCGGTAGTGACCCAGGCCAGCGCGGCCATCCCGGTGATGCCGCTGTATATCTCCATGGTCTACAAGATCATGAAGGAAAAAGGCCTGCACGAAGGCACCATCGCGCAGCTCGACCGCCTGTTCCGCGAGCGCCTATACCGCGAAGACGGTCAGCCGGCCGAGGTGGACAACGAAAACCGCCTGCGCCTGGACGATTGGGAACTGCGCGACGACGTGCAGGATGCCTGCAAGGCGCTGTGGCCGCAGGTCACCACCGAAAATCTGTTCGCCCTCACCGACTACGCCGGCTACAAGCACGAGTTCCTCAAGCTGTTCGGCTTCGAACGCGACGACGTGGATTACGACGCCGATGTGGACCCGGACGTAACCTTCGATTGCATCGAGTTGGGCTGAGAATCGGGAATCGGGAGTGGGGAATCGGAAAAGCCGTGGCGGCTTGGCACGCTGGTTGTGCAGTACGCAGTGCTTTGACTGTTTCCGACTCCCGACTCCATCCCAATGCCAAATCCCGGCGCTAAAGGTCAAGACGCCGCTATGAATCGCTGGCTTTCGTGTCGATCACTGGATCGGCAGGGACGTGGCTTGATTGTTGAACCACATCCACACTGCATGGAGCGCACTACGTCATGGACAAACTGATCGCTATCCTGGTGCTGGCCGTCCTGGTCAGCGTGGCCTGTGCCGTGCTGCTGCGTTTCGTCAAGCTGCACGGCTCGCTGAAAGCAATCGTCAATGTGGTGATCACCACGGCCGTCGTCTGCGCCGTGGTCATGCAGGACGGCTCGGCGCCAGACTTTCAGTTCGCCCTGATGATCACGCTGTTTTTCAGCGTACCGGCCTCGCTGTGCGTGGTCCTGCTGAGCGCAGCGCTGAAATGGATCATCAACAAACGCCGCGCACGCACGCCTGCCTGAAACGCGTGAGCGCAGCGAGCAACACGTAGCAAGCATCTGCCCGCTGTCCGCGATCGCGCATCACATCGCACAATCGCGCGTCAGTTCCGAGCGCACTGCGCGCTGTCAGCAACAAACCTGGATAGAGCGCTGAAAGCCAACGCTCTTACGATTCCGCAATCCCGATTCCCCATTCCGCGCCCGTCACCGCTTCACATCGAAGCGCGCATCACCCACACATGCCTGCACATCGGCGACCGAGATCGGGTTGAAATCACCGGGGATCGAATGCTTCAAACACCCCGCAGCCAGGCCGAAGCGCACGGTGTCCTCCAGCGACCAGCCTTCGATCAGGCCGTGCAGCACGCCGGCCGCAAACGCGTCGCCGCCGCCGATGCGGTCGATGATCGGGGTCAGTTCCTCGCTCGGCGCACGTGCCACCTCGCCATCGCGCGGCACCAGCATCGCGCCCAGGCTGTGGTGGTCCACGTTGTGCGCCACGCGCTGGGTGCAGGCCATCAACTGCAGCTGCGGGAATGCGGCAAACGCCTGCTTTGCGGCTGCTTCCACGCGCGCTTCCAGCGTGTCCTGCGGGAACTCGCCACCCAGCACCACGCCAATGTCGCGGTAATCGGCAAACACCACATCGGCGCATTCGAACAGCTGATGCAGGATGCCGCGCGCATCGCCTTGCCAGCGCTGCCATAACTTGGGCCGGTAGTTGCCGTCGAACGAGACCTTGACCCCGGCTGCACGCGCCGCGCGTGCCGCCGCCAAGGTGGCCTGCGCCACATCGGCGCCCAGCGCCGGGCTGACCCCTGACAAGTGCAGCCACTGCGCGCCCTCAAGCAGGCGCGGCCAGTCGTAGGCATCGGCCGGCGCCAGCGCAAATGCCGAGTCGGCGCGGTCGTAGACCACTTCGCTGGGGCGATGGATCGCGCCGGTGGTCAAAAAGTACAGGCCCATGCGGCCGTCCACGCGTCGCACGTTTCGGGTGTCCACATCGTGCCGGCGCAATTCGCCCAGCACGGCCGCACCCAATGGGTTGTCGGCCACGGTGCTGACCATGGCCACCTCGTGGCCGAAATGCGCCAGCGACACGCCGACATTGGCTTCGGCCCCACCGCAGTGCACGTCCAGCTGCGGCTGCTGCAACAGCAGCGCATGACCAGGCGCCCCCAGGCGCAACAACAACTCTCCAAAGCACAGGATACGGGCACGACTCATGCGGCAATTACCTCGGCTGTGTGGTGCGTCACGGTGTGGGGAAACCGGTGCGCGTCAGGATGACCATCGGTGTCATTCTAGCCGGCGCCAAATGTGCCGTGCCAGGGACATGATGCGACCTGAAGTGACCGCTTGCATCCCTTTTCGGCAGATTTGGTGACGTTTTCTGCTGCGCTGCAAGATGTTGCGGGGCGATTCAGCTGGTAACGTCGTTTTGACCAGCGGTGTCATTACCGCTCACAACCAGACACATCATGTTGTTCATGGACCCTTGGGAGGGGAGGACATGCAATTGCGGACCACCAACCGGAAGACACCGGTTACCTTGCTGGCATTGTCGATCGGCCTAGCGCTGAGCGGCCACCTGGCAGCACAAGAAACCGCCCAAGCGCCTGCAGAACCGGCCGTCGACCTGGACACCGTCACGGTGACCGGCTATCGCGCCTCGGTGGAAAAGGCCCTGGACATCAAGCGCGGCGAAGCCGGCGTGGTCGATGCCATTGTCGCGGAGGACATTGGCAAGTTTCCCGACCTCAACCTGGCCGAATCGCTGCAGCGCATCCCGGGCGTGGTCATCACCCGTGAGGCCGGCGAAGGCCGTGCCATCTCGGTGCGCGGCCTGGGCCCGGAGTTCACCCGCGTCCGTATCAACGGCATGGAGGCGCTCACCACCGTGGGTGCCGGCGACCAGAGCGGCGGCACCAACCGTGGCCGCGGCTTCGACTTCAACGTGTTCGCCTCGGACCTGTTCTCGCAGCTGATCGCGCGCAAGACCGCTTCGGCCGATGTGGAAGAAGGCTCGCTCGGCGCCACTGTCGACCTGCGCACCGCGCGTCCGTTCGACTACAACGGCTTCACCTTCGCCGCCAGCGGCCAGGCCGCCTACAACGCGATGGCCGAGAAGGCCAACCCGCGTGTGGCCGCCTTGATCGCCAACACCTGGGCCGACAACACCTTCGGCGCCCTGCTGTCGGTGGCCTACACCGAGCGCGAAGTGCTGGAAGAAGGCGCCAACACCGGCCGCTGGGCCAACGGCCCCAGCAACGGCAATTTCAGTGCCGCCTCGCCGTTCGCCGCAGCGCGTTCGGCCGATGTCTACCACCCGCGTTTCCCGCGCTACACCCAGCAGATCCACGACCAGCAGCGTCTGGGCGTGACCGGCTCGCTGCAGTGGAAGCCCACCGAGCGCACCACGCTGTCGCTGGATGCGCTGTATTCCAAGATCGACGCCAAGCGCGACGAGCACTACATCGAAGCGATCTCCTTCAGCCGCAACCGCGACGGGCTCACTCCGCGCCGGCCGGTGCGCGACGGCAAGCCGGGCACCATCGTGCGCAACGGCGAGATCCGCAACAACGCGCTGGTCTATGGCGAGTTCGACAATGTCGACATTCGCTCTGAAAATCGCCACGACGAGTGGAACACCGAGTTCACCCAGGTCAGCCTCGATCTGGAGCATCGCTTCAACGATGACTTCAGCATCAACGCCCGTGCCGGTACCTCGCGCTCGGCGCACGAGAACCCGGTGCAGACCACCATCATCATGGACAAGTACGACGTCGACGGGTACAGCTACGACTACCGTGGCAACAGCCGCGCGCCGGTGCTCAACTACGGCATCGACCCGACCAATCCCGCCGGGTGGGAACTGGCCGAGATCCGCCTGCGTCCGCAGTCGGTGGACAACGACTTCGACACCGGCCAGATCGACTTCAACTGGAACATCAGCCCCGGCTTCCGCCTCAAGGGCGGCGTGCTGGCCAAGAACTACAGCTTCAGCACCGTCGAGCTGCGCCGCGCCAACGAACTGGCCGTGCCCACCTTCGCCAACGGCACCACCATCGTGCCGACCGACCTGACCCAGCAGGCCGGGCTCAAGGGCATCAGCGGGAGCCCGTCCGCCTGGGTGGTGCCCAATCTGGATGCGGTGGCCGACCAGTTCGGCATCTACAGCAACAGCGGCACCTTTGCCGTGGCACCGCGCGTCAACAACAGCCGCAGCGTTCAAGAGAAAGATCGCGGCGTGTGGTTGATGGGCGAGTTCTCCACCGACCTGGGTTCCATCCCGTTGTCGGGTAACTTCGGCGTGCGTTATGTGCAGACCGAGCAGGAGTCCACCGGTTTTGCGCTGATCAACAATGTGCCGACCGAGACCACCGTGGGCCGCAAGTACAACAACACGCTGCCCTCGTTCAACCTGGTCGCCGAGCTGGTGCCGGACCTGTTGTTGCGCCTGGGCGCGGCCAAGGTGATGAGCCGCCCGGGCCTGGGTAGCCTCACCCCCGGCGTGACCGTGGCGGTGGCCGGTGGTGCACGCACCGTGGCCGGCGGCAACCCGGATCTGAATCCGATCGAAGCCACCAACGTCGACCTTGGCCTGGAGTGGTACTTCAACGAAGGCGCCATGCTCGGTGTCGGCCTGTTTTACAAGGACATCGAGAGCTTCATCCAGACCGCGCGCGAAGTGCGTCCGTATTCCAGCAGCGGCCTGCCGGCCTCGTTGCTGGAGGGTACCGGCGCCACCGTCAACGACGACTTCGCCTTCAGCATCCCGCTCAATACCCCGGGCGGCGAATTGAAGGGCGTGGAAGCCAACTACACCCAGCCCTTTACGTTCCTGCCGGGCAAGTGGGCCAACCTGGGCGTGCAGCTCAACTACACCTGGGTCGATTCGCAGATCCAGTACCTGGCCAGCAGCGGCGCGCCGGTGATGAAGAACGACCTGCTCGGGCTGTCGCGCTCGTCGTGGAATGCCACGCTGTTCTACGAAGGCGAATCCTTCGCAGGGCGCGTGTCGGCCACCAACCGCGACGACTATCTCACCCAGGCACCGGGTGCGGAAACCGGCTTCAACGTCGACGGCGTGCACGGCATGACCGGCACCACCATCCTCGACGCCTCGCTGCGCTACAAGATCAGCAAGCAGCTGGAGCTGAGCCTGGAAGGCATCAACCTCACCAACGAAGCCTCCGACGAGTGGGTGTCCTCGCCACGCACCGGCCAGTTGCCGCTGCAGTACGCCGAAACCGGCCGCCAGTACCTGCTGGGCCTGCGCTACAAGTTCTAAACCGCTGATCGCCCGCTGCGCACACGCGCAGCGGGCCCTATTCCAACGCTTGATCGCCTTGCATGCCGTGCAGCTGTGCACGCATGCAACGCGGTGGGCGTGATGTTTGAAAGCCTCCAGCAACTCTGTAATGCGCGGTTGCGCAGCAGGTGTGTTGGTCGCTCATTGCGACGCCAGGGCCTTGGGGGGCTGAGCGCGTCATTGCAGCCAGTGCCAGGGAGAGAGCCGCCTCATGCAAGCCCGTTCGTGTCGTCCTGCCTCTGCGGCAGGCGCTCGCCTGTCCGCCGCGCGGTTGTCGGTGGCCATCGTCCTGGCCTTGCACGGTGCCGGCGCTGCTGCGCAAACCGTCGGCCCGCCCACCACGCCCACCGATGCGGTGGATCTGGACCGCGTGCAGGTCAAGGCCACCTACCGCGAGAGCCTGCAGCAATCGCTCGATGCCAAGCGCTACAGCGTGGAGCAGGTGGATGCGATCTATGCCGAAGACATCGGCAAGTTTCCCGATCTGAATCTGGCCGAATCGATGCAACGCATCGCCGGCGTCTCCATCGACCGCGAAGGCGGCGAGGGCAAGCAGATCTCCGTGCGCGGCCTGGGCTCGGACTTCACCCGCGTACGCATCAACGGGCTGGAAGCATTGGCCACCGCCGGCAGCGGCAGCGATGGCGTCAACCGCAGCCGCGGTTTCGACTTCAATACCTTTGCCTCGGAACTCTTCAGCCGCGTCACCATCAGCAAGACCCAGTCGGCGCAGATGGACGAAGGCTCGCTCGGTGCAACCGTCGATCTGCGCGGCTCGCGCCCGTTCGACTTCGACGGCTTCGAAGCGGCCGCCTCCACGCAGTACGGCTACAACGATCTGTCGCGCGAAAAAGACCCGCGTTTTTCCGGCCTGATCAGCAATATCTGGGCCGATGGCCGCGTTGGCGCCTTGATGTCGGTGTCCTACAGCGAGCGCCATCTGCGCGAAGAGGGCTACAACCCGGTGCGCTGGGAGCACGGCAACTACCGCAACTCCAACCAGAGCACCGCCACCAACAACGGCACCTACGGCTTCTGTTCGCCGGTGGGCTACAACCCGCAGACCCCGCGCAACCCGCTGGCCAACGAAACCCGCGCCGGGGTCGGCTCGCAGGCCAACCAGGATCGCAACAACGGCTGGGGCAGCTACGGCATCAGCGCCACCACCTGCGGCACCGGCATTCCGCGCCCGGCCAACACGCCGGAGAACATCCAGGCCTACGAAACCGCCACCGACGCGTGGATTCCGCGCTACCCGCGCTACATCCGCACCGACCACGAGATCAAACGCCTCGGCGTCACCGGCGCGCTGCAATTCAAGGTCAGCGACGACACCCTGCTGAATTTCGACATGCTGTATTCCAAGCTGGACAAGGACCAGCGCGAAGACTCGGTCGGCGCCAACCTGCACCGCACCGCCAACTTCGGCGGCAAGACCCAGATCGCCGTGCGCGAAGCGCAGGTGGACGACCAGAACCGCCTCACCTACGGCGTATTCGACAACGTCGATTTCCGCACTGAATCCAGCAACATCGAAGAATCCACCGAGTTCAAGCAATTCAGTCTGGATCTGCAGCACCGTTTCAACGACCAGGTGCGCGTGAATGCATTGGTCGGCCACTCGACCTCGGACTACGAGCGCCCCGAGTTCTCGATGGTGAGTTTCGACAACACCAATCTCGATGGTTTTGTGCTCGACCGGCGCAACGGCGGCGACTACCCCAGCATGAGTTTCCCGTTCGATGCGGGTAATCCCAACAACTGGCAGTGGCTGGGCTACGGCGCGGTGCCGGTCAACAGCAACGGCACCGCGCGCGGCACCAACATCAGCGAGGTGCGGCTCAACCCGCAGTCGGTGAGCAACACCTTCGATACCGCCAAGGTGGATCTGGAATTCAACATCAGCCCCACCTTCACCTTTCGCACCGGGCTGGCCTACAAGAACTACGACATGGACACGTCGGAGTCGCGCAACATCTCCTACGGGCGACTGGCGCAGGCATTGCCGGCCGGTGTCGGTGTCAATGAGCTGAGCACCAACCTGGATGGCTTCGGCCGCAGCTTGAACGGCAGCTTCCCCACCACCTGGGTGATTCCGGATTTCCAGAAAGTCGCCGACCTGCTCAACATCAATTGCAACTGCGATACCGGCGTGCCCGGTGGCGATTACAGGTTGGCCGATGTCGGCCACTTCGGCTCGTCCAACAACAATTTCGCCGTCAACGAAAAGAGCCTGGGCACTTACCTGCAGCTCGATTTCAATACCGACCTGTGGGGCCGCGCGCTGCGCGGCAACCTGGGCGTGCGCTATGTGCAAACGCAGATCGCCGCCAGCGGTTATGCACCGTGCACGGCCACCGCAGCCGGTGCGATTTCGCCCAACTGCGAATCGTTCTTCGGCGTGGCCAGCGCCACCGCTGCGGCCGGCGAGCGCCTGCTGGTGCCCACCACGGTCAACCACAATTACCGCGACATCCTGCCCTCGTTGAATCTGTCCTGGGATGTCAGCGATGACGTCGTGTTGCGTTTCGGCGCGGCCAAGACCATGGCGCGCCCCACGCTGGCGTATCTGTCGCCCAGCGTCAGCGGCGGGCCCACCCAGTTCTTCGACGACGGGCGCTTCTTCTCGATCAACCTGGGCAACCCCAAGCTCGACCCGTTCCGCTCCACCAACTACGACCTCAGCGCCGAATGGTATTTCCGCGAAGGCTCGTTGCTCTCGGCGGCGGTGTTCTACAAGGACATCGACAGCTACGTGCAGCGCACCCGCGTGCTCAGCACCTGGGAGGCGATGGGTTACTCGCTGGATCTGCTGCCCGCCGGCTTTACGCCGGACACCATCTTCAATGTGCAGAGCTACTTCAACACGCCCGGCGGCCCGCTCAAGGGCTTCGAGTTGACCTACCAGCAGGCCTTCGACTTTTTGCCTGGCCTCTGGCGCAACTTCGGTGTGCAGCTCAATTACACGCAGGTCGATTCCAAGATCAATTACCTGTTCAGTACCGCAGGCAGCAGCAACACCAGCATCACCACCACCGCTACCGAGCGCGATCTGCTCAACCTCTCGCCGCAGTCCTACAACGCCACCGTCTATTACGACGACGGCCGCTTCAGTGCGCGCGTGTCCACCAGTTACCGCGATGGCTACATCAACAACATCCTCGCCCAGGAAGACGTCTACGACCTGGACGGCAGGCGCCTGGTCACGGCCGACGTGACCGGCAAATACAGCGTGGAAAACGTGGATTTCAACATGTCCTACAAGCTCAACGACCACCTGTCGCTGACGTTTGAGGCCATCAACCTGCTCGACACCCCCGACCGCCGCTACGTCGATTCCACGCTGGAACTGCCCGACAAGTACACCGTCACCGGGCGCCAGTACTACATCGGCGCGCGCTACAAGTTCTGACAGGAGCAACGCATGCAACCGCATCGCAGGATCGTGTTACGTACTCTCGCTGCCACCGCCTTGCTGGCCGGGCTGTCGCTCGGCAGCATCGCCGCCATCGCCGCCGACCCGGTCTACACCGTGGCCAAACAGGGCAGCGCCGGCTACCGCACCGTGCAGGCCGCCATCGACGCCGCTGTGCAGGGCGGCAAACGCGCGCAGATCACCATCGGCGCAGGCGTCTACCAGGAGTTGGTGGTGGTGCCGTCCAACGCACCGGCGCTCAAGCTCATCGGCGCCGGCGCCACCCAAACCGTCATCACTTACGACAACTACGCCTCGCGCATCAATCCCGCCACCGGTAAGGAATACGGCACCTCCGGCTCGTCCAGCGTCATCATTGCCGGCAACGACTTCACTGCCGAGCAATTGAGCTTCGGCAATCACGCCGGCCCCGTCGGGCAGGCAGTGGCGGTACGTGTGGATGGCGATCGCGCCGCGTTCCGCAACGTGCGCTTTCTCGGTTATCAAGACACGCTGTATCTGCGTAATCCCAAGCTGTCCTATTTTCTGGATTGCTATGTGGAAGGCACCGTCGATTTCATCTTCGGCGGCGGCACCGCGCTGTTCGAAAACGCACAACTGCACTCGCTGGGCGATGGCTATCTCACTGCCGCCTCCACCCCGCAGGAAAGTGCGCGCGGCTTCGTGTTCCGCAATGCCCGCATCACTGCCGCCAGCGGCGTCTCCCGCGTCTTCCTGGGCCGGCCGTGGCGGCCCTATGCCAGCGTGAGTTTCATCAGCAGCCAGCTCGGCGCGCATGTGCCGGCGGAAGGCTGGAACAACTGGGGCAACACCGCCAACGAGGCCACCGCCCGTTACAGCGAATACCAAAGCACCGGCGCCGGTGCCAACCCGTCGCGCCGCGTCAAGTGGTCGCGTCAGCTCAGTGCCGCGCAAGCCGCTGCATTGGATCGCAACACCATCCTCGGCACCTGGAGGCCGTTCTGATGATCCGTTCGCACCTGCTCCGTTTCCACACGCTCGCCTTCGCTGGCGCCTTGTTGCTGGCACCGCTGTCCGCACTGGCCGACAAGATCGCCGACAACATGCTGCTGCTGCAGACCGCCTCCGGCGGCTGGTCCAAGCAGTACAAGGGCGTCGCCGTCGACTACAACCGCACCTTCACCGCTGCGGAAATCGCCGAGCTGCAGCAACCCGGGCGCAAAGACGACGCCACCATCGACAACAAGGCCACCACCTACGAGATCGGCTATCTCTCCACCCTCTACAAGACCGAGAAGAAGGCCACGTATCTGGCCGCCGCCAAGCGCGGCGTGGATTACCTGCTCAAGGCGCAATACGCCAACGGCGGCTGGCCGCAGTTCTACCCGGACCTGTCGTCCTACCATCACCAGATCACCTACAACGACGATGCCATGGTGCGCGTGCTCAACCTGCTGCAGGACATCGGCGAGGGCAAGGGCGACACCGGCGCACTGCTGCGTGCCAGCCACGGCGCCCGCGCGCAGCAAGCGGTGAGCAAGGGGCTGGAATGCGTGCTCGCCACCCAGGTCAAGATCGGCGGCACGCTCACCATCTGGGGCGCGCAATACGACGAGGTCACGCTCAAGCCGGCCAAGGCGCGTGCGTATGAGCTCGCTTCGCTGGCCTCCAGCGAGTCGGTGAGCATCGTGCGTTTTCTGATGCGCCAGCCCAACCCGTCGGCCAAGATCAAGACCGCAGTGCAAGCGGCCGGCACCTGGTTCGACACCCATCGCATGCGCGACCTGGCCACCAAGAAGATCGACGACCCCAATCAGGAAACCGGCAAGGACGTGATCCTCGTCGCGCAACCGGGTGCGTCATTATGGGCACGCTTCTACGACCTGCAGAATCAACGTCCCCTGTATGCCAACCGCGAGGGCGTGGCCTTGACCGACTACATGAAGGTGCCCAACGAACGCCGCGTCGGCTACGCCTGGCACGGCACCTGGCCGGACAAATTGTTGAAGGACGACATTCCCAAGTGGCGTACTGCCAACGGTCTGTAAGTGCGTCGCCGCCACCGCGTGCAACCGCGCGGTGGCTGTTTTACGTTTTGAATTGACGAGGTGAGCGTGTCGAAGTTTTTGTTGGGAATGCTGTGCCTGATCGCGCTGCCGGTGAGCGCGGCCACCACCACCGCGCCGGAGCTGTTGTTCCGGGTCTCGGCCGATCGCAGCCTGGAAGCCGACGTGGCCCGTGGCGACGGCGTGCCCAACTTCCGCGACAAGATCGCGCTGGTGCCCACCGGCAAACGCGGCAATGCCATCGAGTGGGCCGACGACGGCGTGCTGTCGTGGAATGCGCCCGGCAACCTCTACACCCAGCGCGGCACGCTGAGCTTCTTCTGGCGCGCGCGCTACCCGGTGGGCGAGGCGCCATTCGTGATCTTCCGCGTCGGCTACGCCGACCACACCAGCTGGGACATGGCCTGGCTGCGCATCGACTGGAACGGCCACGGCTTCGATGCCTTCGTTACCGACGCCAACCTCGCGCGCACCCGTGTCTCTTTCAAGCTCGACAAGAACCCGGCCGCCAGCGATTGGACCCATATCGCATTCGCCTGGGACGAAACCCGCGGCGTGCGCCTTTACGTGGATGGCAAGGAAGCCGCACGCGTGGACTGCGGCCAACCGTGCGCCAGCGGCGGCGCACTCGACCTCGACGCCGCACTCGACCAGTTCGGCCTGGCCGGCCGCGTGATGTCGCCGCACCAGGTGCAGAGCCGCTACAACTTCCTGCGCGGCAGCGACTTCGATGAGATCCGCATCTACGACCGCATGCTCGATACCAGCGGCGCTGCCGCACTGGCACGCCTGCAAGAGCCCACCACGGCTGAGCCCGCCACACCGGCATCGCAACACGCCGCCTTCCTGCACCGCTTTGGCTGGGACAACGGCCACGCACCGCCCGCGCTCACCGCACCCGTCACCCGCATCCGCAAGGTGGAATTCGCCGATGCACGCGACCTCAAGCAATGGATGTGGAAGGCCACCGACGGCATCGCCGAGACCACCTGGCCCGGCGTCTACAACCGCTCGCGCCTGCCCGGGCGCGACGACTACTTCCAGCTGCCGGACTGGAACACCTACGTCGAAGGCGGCAAGGCGCTGGACCTCACCCTGCCGGACGAGCCGGTCAACCGCATCGAGCTGCGCGGCGCCGCCTACGGGCAGGCCAGCTACGCCGCGCCCGCTGCCGCCGGTGCAAGCACCGCGCAGGCGCAGCCACTGTTCGACCGCAAGCAAGGCGTGGTGCGCAGCGTGGACCAGTTCCCCAAGCGCCGCGGCGGCACGCTGCGCTTTGCCAACACCGCGCAGGAAACCCCCATCCAGGAAATCTGGGCCTACAACGTGCAACCGGGCGAGGTACCCACCGGCAGCGCGCAACTCAGCTACACCGTACGCAGCGACATCCAGCCCGACTACGACAACCTCGCCCCCTTGCGCGATGTCATCGCCGGCCGCTACCCGCCAGGTGAGCGCCAGACCGTTATCGCCCTGCCCACCAAGGCGCCGGCGCGCAAGCGCCCCAGCGACAAGGCCGCAGCAAGCGCGCAGCAGCCCATCGTGCACATCCTGGTGCCGTCCAGCCTGGGCAACCCGCCGCCGGACCAGGCGCTGATGCGCAGCTGGTCCTACGGCTGGGAGAACATGCACGACGGCCTGGACGGCATCGCCATCACCCTGCCGGCGCTCAACCTGCCGGCCACCCACAACGGCAGCATCCCGCTCAACATCCGCATCAAGGACCCCATCTGGCCCGCGCGCGACATGATCGATGTCTCGGTCGCGGTCGCCCCCGGCCAGGCCCGCACGCTATGGCTGGACCTGCGCGACAGAATCCTGAGCAACGACAGCCTGATGCTCAGCATCGCCGCCGCCGCGCCCGGCTTCAACGCCAACGCGCTCGAAGGCACCCAGCTGCAGCTGGTGTTCAAACCGCGCGCCGAGGCCATCAAAGAGCACGTTGCCGATCGCTTCAACCAGGTCAAGGACAACTGGGGCTTTTTGGTGGAAGAACACACCACCTCCAAGCGCCAGCTGCTCTACAAGCGCCTGGACGCCGACATCACCGACCTGCTGCGCGTAGACCCGGACCACGCCCTCGGCCGCCAGTACTGGAACGACATCAGCTACGCCAACCAGGGCGCGTTGCCTGTCGAGATGCCCACCGTACCCAAGGGCGTGCCCGCCTGGGCGTTCTGGCAGCTGCAAGACCTCAGCGCCACCCGCCGCTACATCCGCTGGTGGATCGAACAGCGCCAGGTGACCTACGGCGATTTCGGCGGCGGCATCTCCGACGACTCGGATCTGGTGCAGCAATGGCCCGGCGTCGCGCTGATGGGCGTGGACCCGGACATGCTCAACGCCTCCATGCTGGCGCTGTCGGAGGCCAACTACCGCAACGGCATGTTCACCAACGGCCTGTCCACCATCGAAACCGACGAGCTGCATTCCTACGAGGAAGGCATCAACCTCAACAGCGCCCTGCTGTACCTCAACTGGGGCGACCCGCGCACCGTCGAGCGCCTGATGGAAACCGTCAAAGCCTTCGACACCATCATCCAGGTCAACCCGCAA
The DNA here is from genome assembly GCF_001423495.1 of Xanthomonas sp. Leaf131. GTDB lineage: Bacteria > Pseudomonadota > Gammaproteobacteria > Xanthomonadales > Xanthomonadaceae > Xanthomonas. The sequence goes on from NZ_LMOG01000007.1 coordinate 99,942, forward strand.
GGCCACCTGCTGTTCGCCAGCAACTGGTTCGGCGGCCGCAAGGTCTACCGCGAGCCCAACTGGCAATGGCAAAAACCGTACTCCTTCCCCATCGTGCACCCGGCCATCCTGCTGGGCGGCTATAACGCCGACCCCAACAGCCGCCGCATCGTCACCGGGTTAGCCGACGGCTATCTCGCCCACGCCTACACCAACGCCAAGGGCAACTGGGCGCTGCCCAACGAGATCAACTGGCAAACCGGCAAAACGCGCGGCGGCGAACTGTTCGAAGGCAGTGGCGGCGCCGACACCTTGCACACCTTCTGGGCCGCGTACCGCTTTACCGGCGAAGCGCGCTATCTCAAGCCCATCGACTACCGCGTCGCCAACAGCGGCCCCAACGGCCTCTCCCTGCTCAACGAAAACTTCCTCGATGTCATGGGCAAGCGCAGCGACTGGAGCGGCAAGCTCCTCGAAGCCGCCAACAAAGACGACGGCAGCGCCCCGGACTTCCCGCACCATGTGGCCTGGGAGCAAACCGGCAACCTCGAGTATCTCGCCGCCATCTACCGCAGCGAGGCACGCGAGAAACTGCAGAACTTCTACATGAACACCGAAGGCCACTGGTGGAGCGACCGTGTGGAATCCCCCACGGTCAACCTGCAACGCGCACGCCTTGGCGGCGTGGCCCTCAAACGCAATCAAACCTATCCCGGCCACACCGTGAGCTGGCGCTTCAATGATCCAGAAGCCGCCACCCAAGTGGCCATCGCCATCCCCGCGCCCCAGCAAGACCGCTTCACCATCATCGCCTACAACACCTCCAGTAAACCTCAGCGCGCCAGCATGACCGGCTGGAACGTCGCCCCAGGCCAATGGCGCATTACCCAAGGCGTGAGCAAAGGCAATGACGGCAAGCTCGACAGTGCGGGTAAGACGCAAGAGGTCGCTTTCGAAAAAAGCGCGGCCATCGACATCGACTTCCCCGCAGGCCGCACCACCATCCTGCAGCTCGAACGCATCGCAGCCACCACCCCGGTCGAACTGCGTCCGGACCTGGGGATTGGTCATGGCGATGTGCGTGTGACCGCAGATGCGATCGAAGTGACCGTGCACAGCCTCGGCCATGCCGATGCACCGGCCGGGTTTGTGGTGGTGGAGGATGCGCGCGGGAAGGAGCTGGCAAGAGCGGCGTTTCCGGCGTTGGAGGCACCACGCGATCTGCAGCCAATCACCATGCAGGTGCGCCTGCCGCTAACCAACACCGCAAATACAAAAGCAGCGCAACTGCGCGTCATCACTGATGGCAACACCGCAGAGATTACCGACCTCAACAATGCGCTGCCGCTAGCAACCCCAACCACCGCGCCAACGACAAAAAACAACTCATAACCAAACTCACCAATTCCTTCTCCCGCACGCGGGAGAAGGTGCCCCAAGGGCGGATGAGGGCAAAGCCGAAAAAGCCAAAGATCAATCGCGCAAGCGCATTGACGCAACCTAAAAACTCGGCGAGGATCAAAACACGCAGCATGTAATGCAGCCGCAAAGCCACACATTTCTTCAGGGGGAAGAAACAATGTTGAGCAAGGCATGGAGCATCGTGGCAATGACTGTGACCATACTGGGGATGCGGCATGACACCTGGCGTCAGAGGGACATAGCTGAAAAGCAATGAGCCTCAATCGCTCGTGGTGATTTACCACGGTTAGGGAAGTTGGTGAAGATCACGTTGTACCGCGCTTAGGCGGTCCAATAGTAGTTAGACGTCAAACGGGGACTGCAGCAGTTGAAAGCACTTCTTATCGCATTCCTGCTAGCTTTCGCATCGCCTTGTGCTGCGAATCCGGCTCAACCAACTGCATCAAACGCAGTCGCGCCTGACGCGACTGCGCCGCAACAGCTGCCTCAATCAATTGTTGAGGCAATGGCCACGGTAGAAGTTCCACGAGGCGAGTTCTATCAACTGCAGAAGCTGAAGATTCAAGAAGAACTTAAGGGTGAGCTGTCAGAGTGGGCGAAGAGCCGATTTTGGCTTTTTGCTCTCATTTTCGCTGTCATTGGATTCTTCGGCGTCAGAGCGCTTGTGCGCGAATTGATAAACGAAGAACTCAAAACTGCCCGTCAAGCATCCGCCGATGCACAAGCAGCAGGAGCACTTGCTCGTGAGTCGGCCAAGGAGGCGCGTGCTGAGCTAGTGAAGAATAGCGAGTCGATGGAGGTAGTAGCCACAACAGCAACACAGCTTTCCCGCGACCTCGACGAACTGCGAAGCCGAATTGACTCAGAGGGTGAAAGAAGTATCGCGGCCGCTGAAATGAAGATCTCTGGTTTGGGATTCCAGATACAAGAGCTTCAGCGCGTTCTAACTTCCCTTTCTGCAGATTCCGAGCGGCACCGCGCAGCGGCATCTGAGGCGGAAACGCGTCTACAACAACTTCGGTCAAGCGCTAGGGACGAACAGGCTGACTTCGAGAACAACGGTCGGTTTAGGGTCACTCTCGTCCCATTCGGCAGCGGCATAACCGCAGATCAAGCTGACGCTGTGAGCTCGGTGCTTACCGGGCAAGGGTTTCGCCCGAGCCTAGCGCCGTGGGGGTACAGCGATACTGCTAGTACCCGCCGAAAGGTCAAGATTTCTTATCCGCGTAAGTTGAAGGATCGTGCTCACTTGGCTCGGGATTTGATCTCGCCGATCTTGAGCGCCTCACAGCCGCCCTACGAGGTCGTACTAGAAGAGAGTGCGCTTCCAATTAGCAATCAACCACCACATATCGCTATATTTTGGGAATAGATGTCTAACAATTTATTCAAGCCGAAGCCGCTTCGCGGCTCGGCTTAACTCAAGCGTTAGGTCTTCAAGGAGATGATCAATGGAAGTCACTATCGGCAAGCAACCAATCAACGGAGAAATGAACGTCATTGTTAGAATCCATGACGAGATCGATGGGAAGGGATTCGATATCGATCTGAGCGTTTGGGTTGATGATTCAGACTCCCGTGCTGAGCTCTCCAATCGGGCTCGCAATGTTGCAATAGATCAACTAAAGCACGCACTGTCGGCACTTGAGAACGGAGATTCCTGACAATCACTTCGAATATTTTTTAATCACGGCACTCCTTTTTGGGTGGGGCCTAACAATTCATTCAAGCCGAGCCACAATTGGCGTCGACTTAGTTCAGACGCTAGTCTGCTGGGGGAACAATGGAACACTGGGGACCATTTCTGCAAACTGTCTTATGGGTCTCTTTGATCGGAGGCATCGCCTGGCGGTTTCATAAGCCTATACAACAACTCCTTGAGGCATTAACGGAGCGAATCAAGTCGGGGAGTGACGTGACTGCTGGTCCGTTCTCTGTCAAGGCAATGCAATCGCTGTCAGCCCCTGAGCAAGCCGCTCTTGCAAACCAAGAGATTGAAGAAGCGAACGCCCTGGCAAACACTCCTCCGGCTCTTGATGACGCAAACGTCGAGGCCCTGCTTTCTACAATTACGGCAGCACCGGCTGCGCCTAGTCCGACCCCAAAGTTTCGAGCTCAGTACTTCCAAGCAGAAGATCTTGCGCTTCGTGCCGTACAAGCTGAATTCGGCCAACCAATTAGTCGACAAATATCAGTCGGCCCAAATCAGCATTTTGATGGCGCATTCATCCAAAATAACAGGATGAATATCGTTGAGGTCAAGTATGTCGCGAAACCGCCACCGAAAGCACTCCTCTACAAAGTCCTGCATCGCGCCCAGTCCTACGTCCTTGGTAACAATCTCAAGAGCGTCAACCTGATCCTCGCGGTGGTAGTTGATCGCAACTCTGACGTTGAAGCAACACAAAAGCGACTTATGGCTCTATCAGATGAGGCATCAATTCCGACAGTCGTTCGCGTATATGCTCTCAGTGAGTTGCAGGCAAAGTTCGGCGTCGTGGACGCAAGTTAAAATTCATTGCTGCGGCATGGAGCGCCTGAGCGGTTCTTGATTGTCTCGTTAGCTTCGCGTCGTGATGCCTCCGTTCATCGCAGCCAATCTCCTTCGGCAGCGGCTGAACTTAAACGTTAGACCCACTGGAACAATTTCATGCCCGCCCAAGAAATACTACTACTAGTGCTTGGCTGGTTACTCGGGCTTCTCAGTCCCGTCGTTGTTGACGCAATTAAGCACCGCCGGGATTCGACTCGAGGCAGGGCAGCGATTTTCAGCGAGCTGGATGATCTCGCTATCGTGCTAACGCTCGCATCTCTCAAGGCTACCCAGGCGTCCGGTGAAACGGATCGCACTCATCTTGAGTGGCTAATCGCTCGTATCCGTGAATTTCCGGACACCTCAGCCTACGCCGAAATGTTGCAAAGCATTAAAGTTATTCTTGCGCTTAATGATGAGGAAATGGCTGAGGCAAATGCTTGGATTTCTCAGAATATCAACAGCTCTCCGGCGCTTCAGATATATCCAGCGCCGTTGCTGGACTCGCGAGTATCGGCGCTATGGACATTCGACACAGATCTCCAGCGTAAGCTTCTTACCATCAAGCGTAATATTTCGATACTCGATGGTACTGTTCTGCAGTTGCGTGATTATTTTCGAATGACGTTTGAAGACCTGAAGCCTACTAACCGAGAAATTGTTGACATGAATATGAGACAGCTTTACGAAAACTACGCCGAGCGAGCGAGAATCATAGTTAATCATATACGAGAGCTGCCTCGGGTGGGGAATGACAATTAATCAAAGCCGAGCCCGCTTCGCGGATCGGCCTAGTTCCGGTATTAGCAGCGAGAAGGGGTCAGGTTCACTTGGAAACTCAACTTGCCCCCGTTTCCCTTTGGCCTACTCGTAGCAAGCAAATAGATCTGCCGTAGAAGACCGTCCCGCGCGGCAGGGTAAGGCAAAGGACTTCAGCAGCCGAGCGAATAAGAAATGAATCATTCATGCAAGATAGCCGCAGACAAAACGTCACTTGGTTTTGAATTTCAAGATTTCGTCTACATCGAGAAGCTTATAGCACTCAGACCAGGACAAACAGTAGGTCTTGAGCTCCATGATGACATCCATGTAGAAACTGCAGCAGATGATGCATCCATCGAAGATCTTGTGCTTGTGCAGGTCAAACACTCTGTCGATCCGGGAAACATTACAGATCGAGACATTGACCTTTGGAAGACCATACACAACTGGCTCAAGCTCGTTCCGGGCCTACCCCCCCACCGGACACTCACATTCCAGCTTTACACCAATAAGAATCTCAACAACCAAGCGCTTGTGAGTTTGCTAAAAGCCCCACGTCAGAACAGTCAAGCGATCCTCGATCATATAAGAAAAACGGATCAAGAAATTTCCGCAGTGGAATCAAAAAAGAAATCTGGGGATCCGCCCAATCCGCTTGCGAAGTATGTGAAATCGGTTTCGCAAGCAAGTGACGAAGAACTCAAATTCATGTTCGAACGATTTGAGTTTCATTCTGATAAGTCATCAATTATTACAAGAATATCTTCCGCGCTGCGGCAGCTTTCGATCCCCGCGTCACGCCTAGAGGACACCAGGAAGCACGTGATTGGCGCATTCAAGGAATCGAAGTTCTCAAAAATCATACACGGCAATAAAGTTGTTATCACTTTCGATGATTTCCGAACCGAAATGGGATTTGACAGAATCATAAGATCCGCCCGATCCGAGCCTGCTGATTTTGATCGCTTTGTGGATATCTACTACAGTTATGAGCGACCAGATACGCTCTCTTTTAGCGCGAGCAAGTTTTCTGATCAACTCAAGGATATTGGTATCACTGACGAAGAAATTGTTGATCGCGGAGTTGAGATGCTCCTGACGGAGCAGTTTATGGAGTCGCTCCGGGATGCTGGCTCGTTCAGTGCAAGCGAAAATTCAAGGCTGGAGAACAAAGCCGTTTCAGACTGGCAATTGCTACACAACCAATCGCATAGAAGTACAAAAGAAGATGATTTGGAGGCTCATAAACACGCATCACAAGGCTGCTACGATCAAACAATGCGCAGTCCGTTGAAGGCTGGTGATACAGAACTTCCCACTAATTTAAGTTGCGGGAAGTACATTAAGTTGTCCAATGTTCCTCGGATCGGGTGGCGCAAAGACTGGCGGAGCAAATTTTAAAAATGAATCGCTTATCCCAAAACGAATTGATCGGCACAGTCGCCTTTCAGAGCGCACTGGAAAATTCAAGAGATCTCCGTCTGTCTCTGGCTAAAGTAATGCTTGTCCTGCCGCTGATTTTTGATAAGGCCGTGCGCTCAATCCTAAAAAGAAAAGCCAGTGTCGTACTAAGCAGCAAGGATCTCCTGATTTCCAATCCGAATGCTTTTATCACGGTACGCGCAAGATATGAGGACCTGACCCTCACGTCGTTGAACACCATAGTTCTTGCTCAGGAGCTTGGCATGGTGGCACTGGAAAATGATTTTTTGGTACTCAAGAAGCAGATTTTCTTTCAGAGCAACCCCGATATTGGGAAAATTGCATCAGATATTTTGGAATCTGGGCCAAAGCTTGGTCTCATCCTCAGCGAAACCACCTTGGATCTCTATCAAACATTCAGGATTGAATTGTGAGTAACATTCAGATTTCAAATATCGTTCTTTGGCAAAAGAACGGAATTAAACGGACTCTTGATTTTCTTCACAATCGCGTGAATGTTATCACCGGAGACTCCGGCAAAGGAAAATCATCAGTTCTTTTCATCATCGATTATTGTTTGTTAGCAAGCGAGACCACCGGCATATCAAAAACGAACATTGACTCAAAAGTAGATTGGTATGGCATCAAAATTTCCGTCGATGGAAAAGAACTTTTCATAGCACGTCCCTCTGAGAGCAATGGAGCGGCAGACCAGGCGTATTTCAGCGAGAACGGCGTCGTCCCATCTCTGCCCGTACTAAATGTCCGCATCGATAATTTAAGGAAAGTTCTGAGCAGTGCCTTTGGTATCGATACCGACTTGAGGGTGCCTTACGGTGGCCGATACATCCAAGCGGGATCGAAAGTTTCTTTTCGGAATTTCATCGCGTACAGCTATCAGGACCAAAACACCATCGTCGCGCCGGACCACCTCTACATTCGGCCGACCGATGGCCGCTACCAGGAAGCCATAGAAAGAACGTTCCGAATGGCCATTGGGGCGGAGAATGTGGACACAGCAATTTCACGAAATCGACTCGCCGAATTGGAACGAAAGAAAGCTATTCAGACGAGGAAAAATGAGTCTTACAAAAAATCTGCGCATGCGTTTTCCGAAGAGGTCGGAACACTGTCCAGCGAGGCCTATTCGCTTGGTGTGATCGAGCACATTCCTGAGTCGTATGAAGAAAATATCAACGTACTCTACAAACTGGTTCAAACACCTGCCACTCCGAGCGATCACAAACGTGAAGTTGAGCGGATCGAGCGTGAAATCTTCAGCTTGACTGCCAAAAATCGCCAGTTGCAGGCCTTCATTGATGACAGACCCGCCTACACTGGCGCTTTGAAGGAAACCGAGGATTCGCTTAAGCCTGTTAACGCCTTCAATTCGCAAGCCGACAGCATATTTCCGTCCCAACTTGCCAATGAAGTTATTGCAAGGTTACAGCGCGAACTTTCCGATATCAAATCTTCATTGCGTAGCCGCAAAAGCTTTCCCTTCTTGGAAGAAGTAAAGACTATTCATGCACGGAATATTAATAAAATACATGCACTGAAAGAGGAATTGTCCGCGATTGAGGCAAGGCGGCCGATTCAATACAACCCTAACGACTATTATCGCTACCTAGGTCGCTTGGAGGCAAAGCTTGAGATGTACGGTCAAAGTGAAGACCAGGATTTTGAGGCGCCGCAAGATGATTTCGAGGAATCCATTGCCGATCTGCAGCGGGTCGTGGATCAAAACGAAGAAAAGAGCACCTTGGCTAAGCAGGAGTTGAATCGTTTGATCAATAAGCGACTCACTAAACTACCGCTGAAAGGTTACAATAAATTCTCTGCGTTCTATTACGAGAAAGAAAAACTAATTCACCTGCATTCTCCCGATTTGGCAACGATAGAAAAGATGCCGGATGTGGGAAGTGCATCTAACTATCTTTATCTCCACGTTTCCTATTTCCTTGCAATACATGAGATCGCCAAGACAAGGAAGATTCCATGGATCCCCTCTTTTTTGGTGCTCGATCAAGTGAGCACCCCTTACTTCTCGAGCGACGGCAAGCCCAATGATGACATTCGCAGTCTTGACAAGGTTTTGACGGAATTAAACCAGTTCGTCATTGACATGGACGAACGCGGCGGATTCCAGATTATTTTGTTAGAACACATCGACAAAGAGCATTGGAGCTCGCTGGAACTGGATCGGTTCCATCTTGTAGACAGGGAGCTGCGCGATGACTATGGCCTCATTCTTGATTAAATGATAACGGGCTAAGGTTGAGTTATGCAGGAGAAATGGGATTTGGCTCATTTCTTGAGATAAGGCGGCTAGATAATGCTCTTGAATATCTTCCGCCTGCTGCAGCGGCGAGAAACGGGGTCATGTGCAATTGATAGGTCAACTTGACCAAGCCTTTGATGGCGTTCCTATAGTTTCATGGAGCGATTCACGATTGAGGTGTAGATGGACGCAGCACTCCTAAACCGGCAGCTGGACACGAAATTGGCCGCCGATGGCGTGGTTTCGCGTGAGCTATACCTCCGGCTTGCCGAAGCTCATGGCTATGGAGCTGCAAGCACTATAGGTTGGGTAGAGGCAAGGTTGCGCGTTTTGGCCAAGCGGGTTGAGTCAAGCGCACCTTTAACTCTCTACACACCGCACGGCACCCAACTGATGTTGTGCCAGTCCCTGGTAGAGCTGCAAGCTTGGGCCTCCGAGAATTTCCCGGATGCCAGAATGAAAGTTACCTAGCTCGTCAATTGTCTCTTCTGGAATAGGAGGTCAAAGTCAGTTTCATGCCTCATCTGAAACGGTGTTGACCTTGTCAGATTTTGATCAGGGCTTTGCCACGCAAAGCAGTTGACATCCCAACAAACCCGCAGCAATCTCTACCACAAGGAGCGTAGAAACTCCTCACAGAGCGGTACCCACCTCCGTCAAACCGGTGGGTTTTTTGTGCCTGCAGCGTCTTGCGGGTGCAACCGACGCGATGCCTGCGTCGGGAGGGCGGCTAATACAACACCCTTCGGGGAAATACGCCCGCCGGCTCTGTGCGGTTTCTAACCTCCCGACATCCCGTCGCCATCCGGCGGCGGGGCCTGTTCGTCAAGGAGGGCTTTGCCATGCGTCGACCCACGTCCCGTCCCACATCAGCACGCAAGCGCGCCACGGAGCCGCCGCCCCGCGAGATCGGCTGGCACTCGCTCGACCCCTCGATCAAGCCACGGCCCTACGTCGAGCGCACGCCTATCCCCCAACCCCGCACCGAAGCCCGCCCCCCACGCCCCGGGCACCCGCGTGCGCCAACACACTGCACCGTCGGCTATGGCTATTACCCCGCCAGCGACCAACGCATTCCCACGCTGCGCCTACGCGGCCGCTGGCTGGAACAACTGGGCTTCACCATCGGCAGCAAACTCCACATCCGCCTGCGCGATGGCGAGCTGGTCGTCAGCGTGGCACCTACGGACTAACCAGGTGCGCCGCGCACGCGCAGCACGCACCCGCACGCCCCGCGCCGAGCGCAACGCGCCAATCGCCACACCGTGCGCGCTCCCCGCTCACCGCGCAGAGGAGGGACACAGATGGAGCACCCCGCCGTCGTCTTGCATCTCACGCTGGACCAACGCGACCAGCTCGACCGCCTGCTACGCACCCTCATCGCTCATGGCGACGTCATCGCCATGAGCAAACCGGAGTGCCTGGAGGCGCAGACGCTGCCAACGTTGGGACAAGCCATCTTCGATGCGGCCTATGCCGTACGCGAGATGCTTGAGCAGCGGGTGGAGCAGACGCACCAAGCTGATGGTGAGCGTAGCTAGGGAAGATTGAAAAGGGGCAGGAGCTGGTCTGAGCCAGATTTTCCGGCTACGTCCCAGACCACTAGCCTATCTGTGGGCCGCCGGCAGTCTGCGTTGCTGCTTCGCGCTGCTGCGTTTCCTGCCGCGTTTGTTCTGCCACCCGCGCGTCGATCTGCTGGCTGCGGGCCAGCCCTTCTTCGATGCTTTGCTGTGGCTGGTTGAGATCTACCATCGCCCGGAAGCCGGGGGTCGTTCCCATTACGAAGATTTTCTCTTCATGCAGAACCACGTCACGCACCTGCTGCAGTTGGTGAATGCCGCTTTCTCGTGCGGCGACCATCGCTGACATCACCTGACCGTCGGTGACATTGGCAGGAAGATCCGATCGCATGCGATCAAACAATTGCTGCGATTCGCGCGACAGCGCAGAAGCCTGACCACGTTCTGGCTCGCCCTCGACCTCAGTCAGCAACTTTTGCAGTGGGCCTTGGTTCTTCGGAAGCGGGTTTTCGTGTGACGAGTTGAGCTTGCTATCGGGAAATGGTTTGGGAATGCTCTTCAGCGCATCGATATTAGGAAGAACTTTGATCGTACCGTCAAAGCTGGGATCTGGCTTTTCGAGCTTCGGCCGCAGACCCGCATCCCGAAGTCCGCCCCAGACGTAGTCGATGCAACTATTGGAGAACCCGTTGTAATAGAGGCCGAATCGACTATCGTCGCCACGCACACCAGCCTCACCGTACTCCTTCAGCTTCTCGTGCTGTTCCTTAGTAATCTCGAGCGTGTACGAATAGCTCGGATTCTGATAAGTCTTGTACTCATCTCTGACGACGTGCCCGGCGCCTATAACGCCCGTTTTGATCGGCGAGAATCCGTATCCGTTCTTGTGCTCGCCGTCAGAGATCATGAAGTACGCATGGCCTGCGGAGGAAGAATGGCCATGGCCCTTTTCATCGCGCACGGCCGTACCGGGTGCAGCGAGATAGACGGTAACGGTGTAGGGGCCGGGCTCTTTCCTGCCAGGTTGGGCCTGAGCACTGCTATGGGATTGACTGTCCATGTTTTATTTCACGTTGTAGTTGGCGACAAGAAGCTCAAAGCTGAGGTGAGCGATCTGCGGGTTGTCCTGAAGATTGGTAACCTTCAACCGGTATTTCCCGGGAGTTAGGTCCTTGGACTCGGCACTGGCAACCTCATATTCCATATAGGCCATCGACATGTCGTATTTGCCGGCCTTCACCAGACTGTTGGAATCCGCGCCAACAGCGCTTCTGTAGGGAAAGACGTCACTCTTTGCCTTTTGGTAGCGCGTGCCTTGCCACACTGCCGGCAAATCACGATTCAGCTCGTGAAGCACCACGGGCGTCTCTTTGCCACCATTCTGCTTCCAAAGCTGGACCCTCAAGGGAAGCTTCGCTTCCTCAAGGAAGTCCGCATCCCCTGGCTTCAGATCGGGGCGTTTGCGTGGCCCACCAGAACGGAATCCGATCAGAAACGTGCTGGGTCCCGGATCGCCCGTCTCCCGCAGAGGCAGTTCGAAGCGCGCTTCGACCGTCGCGCCGGAGTGGACTAGATCAATCGGCTTGACGACTGGAAAGCCGTCGCCATAAGCCGGAGGTACCTTTCCCCCGCATCCACCAATCAACATTGGCAGTATGACCATCCATGGCTTCAGTAAATTTCGCATCTCTTCCTCGTGTTGGTAAAGCATGTCGTCGATAGCGCCGACGACATCCAGAATTAGCCCGTTTATACACTGCAATAGGTAGCGGGTTCTGAACTGGCTTCACACAAGTGGGGACTTCGGCGCTTGCCCGCCAACGACGCTGCCATTGACCAGGTGAGCACCGCTATTGCTGTTGGGATGGTGCGTGACCAGGTCATCGAAGTTCTCCACAGCCTCGTTGTGATAACCCTTCTCCGCATCCCACTCAAGTTGAATGACGCGATAAGGGGCCTGCTGTGTCGCATCCTGTGCAGCCATGTGCCTACTCCTTGTTAGTCCCTAAGGTTGATCGCGCGAGCCAGGTACCAACAGCCCTGGCTCCGTCTGAACACGTAGGTATCTACTTCATACTCCATACCGAAGTCCAAACTGCGGCCGTCACCGGCCACCGTTTGGATAGAGACCGGGTATCCAACTTTACTTCGACGCTCCGGCTTCATCTCCCCCGGAACGACTCGATCAAAGACCTTTGCATCCTTGAAGTAACGATAGGGGAAGAGCTCCAGGCGGGAGAGGCCTGTTCGCTTGGAGAGATGTGTAGCGGGTGACGCGTCAGCTTCTTTTTCGACCGTGTGAGTCGGCACCTCATACTCCAGCGGGTCGTCAGTAAAGCTGCGGCGCACGCTGTCGTCGGCAGAATCCGCATAGCGTTGAAGAAACGTGCCGAAATCCTTGGAAGGACAGGAGACAACAGGAGCCTTAGCAGTCTGCTGACTCGGATGCTCGCGCTGTGACGCGACGGCGGGCGCAGGTGAGGTACACCCCGCCACTGCGGCGCAAAGCAATCCAACGAATGCGACATAGGCCTTTCGGTGATTAGCACCCATACCCATCGTGCCTTCTGCGCTTTGGCTGTTGGCGATGCAGGCCGCTAGAATGGTGCGTCACGTGGACCCGCTCCGGACGTCTGCCTGGATTCTCGCGAGGGTATCTGACTGCAGGACGTTGTGCGAATCCGGCCAAGGCGGCAGGGCTTGTTCGTCAAGGAGAAGCGTTGCCATGCGTCGATCCCATCCCGCCCAAGCCGGCGCGCAAGCGCGCCACGGTGCCGCCGCCTCGCAAGATCGGCTGGCACTCGCTCAATCCCTAGATCAAGCCACGGCCCTACGTCGAGCGCACTCCTATCCCCCAGCCTCGCACCGAGGCCCGCGCCCCACGCCCGGGCCACCCGCGTGCCCCGCAACACTGCATCTTCGGCTACGGCTACTACCCCAACAGCCACCAACGCATCCCCACGCTGCGCCTACGCGGCCGCTGGCCGGAACAACTGGGCTTCACCATCGGCAGCAAACTCCACATCCGCATGCGCAACGGCGAGCTGGTCGTCACCGTGGCGGATGATGACGAGAAGGCGACAGACAAGGCAGCCAACAATTGACGGTAGGCACCGACTCGACGAGCATCATGCTGACACCGGCCGCGCACCAGCACGCGTGGCGCTGTGCTTGAGGTGGTGCTTGAACTACCCGGGTACCTGACAACTTATCCAAGCCAAAGTTGCTCCGCGACTCGGCTTAGTACAGAGGCTAGGCTCTACTTTGGCAGCGATGAAACAAGCGAACTTTTTTATCGCAGTATTGTTGGCAGTTGTCGTCGCGGCGTGCTCTCGTCCAGTCGCTCCGTTCTCACCTGCACACGTTGATCAGTCTGTATCACAGCAGAGCCGCTATCCGTTGGCAGCAGAGCCATCGCTTGTCGGAACTTATTCAGGGCGGTCGAAGTCTGGGGGTGGCTACTTCTACGACCACGTCCTTGAGTACAGGGTCTGGCTCCATCCCGAGCAGGGAGCGGTGCCACTGGCTGGAGACGATGACTACTTCGCCGCGTTCGCGCAATACGAGTCGGCATTGGCCTTCTCGCAGGCGCACAAGGGTGCCGAGCCACCTGTGGTCCTGGTGCGGCAGTTGGAATCGATCAATGAACCCAGTCCAGGCGTCTATCAGCACCAAAGCGGCGCACGGATCACTGAGTGGCAGCCTCAATGGCTGCCTGGATCCAAGCGCGAGCCTGATAGCATCACCAAGTTCCTGGCCGCGCATGCGTCAGCGCAGAAGTAGGCCTGATAATTCGTCCAAGCCGACGCCGCCTCGCGGTGGGGGTTAATTCAGACATTGGAGTCCAATGGGAGAACTAGAGTATTCCGTAGCAACACTCCGATTCTTTGGAGACGATCTGGTGCCCGACGAGATCAGCGCGTTGCTTTTGGGCAGCCCAACAGCCTCCAGGCATAAGGGGCAAGAACTTAAGTCGAAGAACGGCGCAGTGCGCATCGCCAAGACTGGCAGCTGGAGACTGACTTCAACGCAACGCGAGCCTGAGGATCTTGAGGCACAGATCTTCGAAATCCTGAACCAGCTCACCCAAGACTTGAGTGTTTAGGAACACTTGAGCAGTCGCTATGAGCCTGACCTGTTCTGCGGCATCTTCATGGCTGGGAGGAATGACGGTCTAACACTTTCCGCTAAAGCCCTGTTGGCGCTTGGACAAAGAGGCATTTCCTTAGACCTGGATATCTATGACCCAACCCGCTAGTGATCCAATGTCGCGTCAGAAAATTCATTCAAGGCAAACCTGCTTTGGGAGCGGCTGAACTCAAAACGCCAGATCTGCCCCAAGGTGCCGCCACTCACCCACATGCCCCGCAACACTGCACCGTCGGCCAAGGCTATTACTTCACCAGCAACCAACGCATCTCCACGCTGCGCATACGCGTTGGCTGGATAGAGCAACTTGGCTCCACCATCGGCACTAAGCTCCCTATCCGCCTGCGCAACGGCGATCTGATCGTCAGCGTTACTAGTCCCAGCGACAAGGCGACAGACTCCAAGGGAGGCAGCAATTGACGGCGGTCCATGCCTCGCACACCATCACGTGATACCAAAAGACGGTTAGGTCATGCCGAAGGCGCTCCTGTTGTTTTTTATCTTGTGTTCCAGCGACGCCCTCGCGCGCGGTAGTCAGACACCCATTCCCAAGGCCGCGGCTCAACTGGTCACTGCGGTACATGACGCCGCGGTCTCTGAGAGGCCCCAGTCCCTACGCAAGTTCATGGCGTCCGACTTTGTTTCAAGCTTTGGCGGTGATGGCGGGCCCGATGAGGCCATCGATCTCTGGGGTCAAGATCGGTCCTACCTCAAGCAACTGGAGCAGGCCACGGTGGGCGAGTGCGAGCTCACGTCGCCCGGTTATCTGGAATGCCCTGCACAAGCCGGCGCTAACCACCGCGCTGGCTTCAAGCTTACAAAGGGCGGCTGGCGCTTTTTCTCTTTCGTCGCCGGTGACTGACGCGCAGCATAGGGCTTGGCAATCAGACGAGTCGACCCATAGAAAAGTTTGATACGAAGGGAAACCATGAGCTCAGCAATCTACGAACAAACAACCATCACGCGCGACGAATTGTTTGAATCTTTGGGAGAGGTTGATCCTTACGTCATCGCGCATGCGATAAATCGAACGCAAAAACGGGGTCAGGCTCACTTTATAAACCAAGCTGACCGCGCTTTCTAGCGGGCTGGCTCAACTTAGGTATTAGGGAAACTCTGAACAACGCACCACAGATACGCGACACTACCCGCCTCATGTTGAGGAGTGATCCATGCAACTGACGTTCGGTGACGCTGAGGGCCTG
>NZ_LMOG01000008.1 GCF_001423495.1 Xanthomonas sp. Leaf131
TGCCCGGCTTACGGAGTGGCCAAAGCCCCTCCAACAACACAGTTGCTACAAGGACTTACTTGCGGCGTGTCCCGCGATGGTGGGCGGGCAAGGGCCCTGCAGCAAACTCGAAGCATCGAAGACACCGCACCAGACAGTTGCCGGTTGTTTTGTTGAAAACCGCGCACACCGGCCATCTCGACTGGTCGTTGCCCGCCTACCGTCGCGGGACCTTACGCGGCACGGATGCCGCGTAAGAGCGTACAAGGACGTACTTGCAGCGTGTCCTGCGCTAGTGAGCGGGCAAGGACCCTGCAGCGAAGTCACAGATCCAGTCGCTTCGTCAGCCGGTCTAAGACCCGCGATCCTCCAGTACACGCCGCAAGAACGGCACGGTGATGCGGCGCTTGGCAGCCAGCGACTCGCGATCCAGGCGATCCAGCAAGGCCACCAGCCCGGCCAGTTCGCGTTCGCTGTGGGTCAGCAGCCAATCGATCGCCGCTTCGTCCAACGCAAGCCCGCGCCGTTGCGCACGATCGCGCAACACCGCCGCACGCCCCGCGTCGTCGAGCACCGGCAGGCTGATGCGAATGCACTGCGACAGCCGCGAGCGCAGATCCGGCAGCACCAACGCCAGCCCATCGGGCATCTGCCGCGCGGTGTACAGCAGCGTGCTGCCGGCCGCGCGCGCGCGGTTGTGGAAGTCGAACAAGGCCACTTCGTCATCGCGCTGGCCGGCAATGGTGTCCACGCCATCCAGCACGACCAGACTGCGCCCTTCCAGCGCTTCCAGCGCATCGCGCAGCCGGCCCGCTGCCGCGTGCAACGGCAGATAGGCCGGCACGCGGCCGGCCAGCTCGGCCGCCGCACACAATGACAACGCCAGATGCGTCTTGCCGGTACCGGCGGGACCCGCCAGATACAGCCAGTCACTCACCTGCCCGGCCGCCAATGCCTGCAATTGCGCCAGCAGGCCGTCGGGGGCGGCGATGTAACTATCGAAGCGCTGATCGGGTGGCGCGCGCAACGCCAGCGGCAACTGCGGAACACTCACAACCGATCTGCGTCCTTGCCGGGGTCGACGATCACGCTGCGCTCGGTGGTGCCCGATTGCAGCACGATGCCGGCGCGCTCGCCCGCGTACAGATCGCTGTGGGTGTACTGCTCATGCGCATAGCGCAGCAGCACATTGGCCACCGCTGCCACCGGCAACGCCAGCAGCATGCCCAGGAAGCCGAACAACTGGCCGCCGGCCATCACCGCAAAGATCACCGCCACCGGGTGCAGCCCGATCTTGTCGCCGACGATGCGTGGGGTCAGCACATAGCTTTCCAGCAACTGGCCGACGGTAAACACCACGCCCACGCCGATCAGCAACTTCAGATCCAGGCCCTGCGCCTGTACCACTGCTGCCAACAAGGCGAGCACGATGCCGGTGGTGGCGCCCAGATACGGAATGAAGCTGATGAAGCCGGCGATGATGCCGATCAACAGCCCCAGGTTGAGCCCGATGATGGACAGGCCGCTGGCATAGATCACGCCCAGCGCCAGCATCACCAGGAACTGGCCGCGGATGAAGCCGCCGAGCACGTCGTTGGATTCCTGCGCCAGCCGGCTCACCGTGCCGATGTAGGCGCGCGGGATGACCGCCGCCACACGCTCGACCAGACGGTCCCAGTCGCGCAAGAAGTAGAACGCCAGAATCGGCAGCAACGCCAGGTTGATCACCCAGGTCACCATCGCAAAGCCCGAGCGCGAGACGTAGCCGAAGAAGGTCTTGGCGGCGCCGCCGGCCTGTTCCCAATGGCTGCGGATCCAGTCGATCAGGCGCTCCGGGTCCAGCCAGCCCATCAGCTCCACGCCGGTCTTGGCTTCCAGCCACGGAATCGCGGTACTGATCGCCCAGGTGCGCATCTGCGGAAGCGCATCGATCAGGGTCATGATCTGGCGCTCGATCATCGGCACCAGAATCATCAGCGCCAGCACGAACAACAGCAACGCCAGCACGAATACCAATGACACCGCCATGTTGCGCGAACGCCCGGCGCGCTCGATGCGATCCACCAGAGGGTCGCCCAGCCAGGCCAGCAGCAGCGCCAGCACGAACGGTGTCAGGATCGGCGACAGCAGCGATACCACCCACAACACGCCGACAATCACCGCCACCCATTTGAGGCGGCGCAGGAACAGGGCGATTTCGGCTTCAGGAGTCAAAGTCATTTCAGGCGGTACTCGGCGTGCTCGTTTTCGAGAATGATCGGGCCCTCGGTCGGTACCGAAACGGGTACCAACGGGCTGTTGTCGCCGAGCATACGGTTGAGGCCGGAAATGCCCGTGAGCAACTCCAGATCCACTTCCATGCGGTCGCCATTGGCACTGACCGGGCGGATGCTGCGCACCACCGACACGCCCTGCAGCGCAGCCGAGACACGCAGGTAATCGTCGGCGCTGGCGATGCCGGTGATGACCGCGCGGTACACGCCGGGCACGCCCGAATCCACGCGCTTGGCGTAGCGCTTGACCAATGCATCGGCGGCACCGTCGGCACCAGCGGCCATCGCACGACGCGCATCGCCGTCGCTGCTGGTCCAGCTGGACAGCACGTTGCCGTTGTCGACGAAGACCCAATCGGCGGTCCAGCCGGCATCGGTGCGGTAGAGCTTGCCGATCAACTGCATCGGCGGGCTGTATTTGGCCGAGGCGCGCGACACCGCAGCGGTGTCCTTGCGCCAGATTGCGCCAGCCAGCGCCTGCTCGGCGGCCGCGCCGCCCGGCAGGCCGAGTCGGTAGCCGCGCTCGATGGCCCGGTCCAGCACGCTGCGCGCCGCATTGGCCTGCGTCACGCCAACCAGACGCGGGCCGCTGCCGTCGTCGATGGCCAGCCACAGCACCGGCTTGGGACGCGGCAGCGGCCACACCGGCAAGCCCAGCGCGGCGATCAGGCCATCCACATCGGATTGCCGGAAGCGCGCCACCAGGGTGGTGCGGAAGGTCGGCGCGCCGGTGCGCGAGGTGCCCTGATCCTGGCGGTAGTCGTAGTTTTCGACGTAGTTGGGTGCATTGCGCAGCGCCTGCGACACGCCGGGGCGGCTCATCGCGCCGCGGTCGCCGGACACCTTGCCCAGCACTGCGCCCAGCGCGCGCGCCAGGGCACCGGGGCGATCGGACTCGCTCTGGCTGTTGACCGGCACTTCGGCATCGTAGGCACTTTGCGCCTTGGCAACATCGCCTTCGGTACGCAGATCGGCCTGTGCGAAGGCCGGCAGGACGGGCACGGCGACCATGAGGGCGAGAAAGAAAGCGAGACTGCGGCGCATCGACGGTTCCATGACTTAAGCGTATCCGGGTGAATTGTTGCCCGAATGGGACGCCAGCGCCAACGTGGCTGCTAAAATCGCCGCCTTTACCGTCGAGCCCTCCCCGCCCGTGACCAGCCCAACGCCTTCCAACCCCTCGCCCATGACCTACCGTGAGGCAGGTGTCGACATCGATGCCGGCAACGCATTGGTCGAACGCATCAAGCCGCTGGTCAAGCGCAGCTTCCGGCCGGAGGTGATGGGTGGCCTGGGCGGTTTTGGCGCCTTGTTCGACCTGTCGGGCAAGTACAAGGAGCCTGTGCTGGTGTCCGGTACCGACGGCGTGGGCACCAAGCTCAAGCTCGCCCAGCAGCTGGGCCGGCACGACACCATCGGCATCGACCTGGTCGGTATGTGCGTCAACGACGTGCTGGTACAGGGCGCCGAGCCGCTGTTCTTTCTCGACTACTTCGCCACCGGCAAGCTGGACGTGGACACCGCCGCAGCGGTGGTCGGGGGGATTGCGCGCGGCTGCGAGCTGTCCGGCTGCGCCCTGATCGGTGGCGAAACCGCTGAAATGCCCGACATGTATCCGCCGGGCGAATACGACCTGGCCGGCTTCACTGTGGGCGCGGTGGAAAAATCGCAGCTACTGGATGGTGCACAGGTGCGTGCAGGCGACGTGCTGATCGGCATCGCCTCTTCCGGCCCGCATTCCAACGGCTATTCGCTGATCCGCAAGATCTACGAGCGTGCCGGCTCGCCGGCCGAGCTGGTGCTGGACGATGGCGTCAAATTGATCGACGCACTGATGGCGCCGACCGCGCTGTACGTCAAGCCGATCCTGGCGTTGCTCAAATCGCATGGCGAGACGATCCACGCCATGGCGCACGTTACCGGTGGCGGGCTGACCGAAAACATCATCCGCGTGATTCCCGATGGCCTGGGCCTGGACATCGACGCCACGTCATGGACGTTGCCGCCGGTGTTCGCCTGGTTGCAGCGCGAAGGCGCGGTGGCCGATGCCGAAATGTGGCGCACCTTCAACTGCGGCATCGGCTTCGTGCTGATCGCCGCGCCCGAGCAGGCCGCCGCGCTGGAACAGGCGCTGGATGCGCAGGCATTGGCGCATTGGCGCATCGGCCAGGTGGTGCCGGCGCAGGGCGATGAGCGCGTGCGGATCGGTTGATTCGGCAGTCGTCGTGCATAACGTTAAACGGGGTGTCCTGGCAGCCACGCTGGCCGTTTTCGGAGCGAGCTGGATCGCACCGCTGTGGCCGCTCGAACAGGCATTGCATAGTTCGTTGACGGTGGTCGGCCTGATTGCGCTGGTGTGGGTGGACCGACGCTGGCCGCTGGCCAACGGGGTGTTCGCCGCGCTATGCCTGTTCATTGCGATGCATTGCATCGGAGCACGTTGGCTGTATTCGAACGTGCCGTACGAGCAGTGGTGCCAGCAGGCGCTGCACTGGTCGCCGAGCCAGAGCTTTGGCTGGACGCGCAATCACTTCGACCGCTTGATCCATTCACTGTTCGGGCTGTGTTTTGCACCCGCCATCGCGCAGTTGGGCCGCACCCTGTGGCCGCGCCTGACGCTGGGCCAGCTGTTCTGCCTGACAGTGATGACCATCATGTGCGTCAGCCTGTTGTACGAGTGGCTGGAATGGGCGATCGCGTTGGTGCTGTCGCCGCAGGCGGCGGAGGCCTATAACGGGCAGCAGGGCGACTCGTGGGATGCGCATGCCGACATGTTGCTGGCCACGCTGGGCAGCCTGGCCGCCTATCCCGTGGTGAGGACACTGTTCCGTGCGCGCCGCTGACGCCCGCCTGCGCCTGGCCGTCCTGGCCTCCGGCCGCGGCAGCAATCTGCAGGCCATCCTCGATGCGATCGCCAGCGGGCGGCTGCGGGCCGAGGTGGTTGGGGTGTTTTCCGATCGCCCGCAGGCGCCGGTCTTGCAGAAGGTGGGCGAAGAACGCCGTTGGAGCGCCAGCCCGCGCGACTTCGCCGACCGCGCTGCTTTCGACACCGCGCTGGGCGATGCCATCGCCGCAGCACAGCCGGATTGGGTGATCTGCGCCGGCTACATGCGCATCCTCGGCGAGCCGCTGGTGCGTCGCTTCGCCGGGCGCATGCTCAATATCCACCCCTCGCTGCTGCCCAAGTACCGCGGCCTGCACACCCACGCCCGCGCACTGGAGGCCGGTGATACCGAACATGGCGCCAGCGTGCATCTGGTGGTGCCGGAACTGGACGCCGGTACGGTGATCGCGCAGGCGCGCGTGCCGGTGCTGCCCGACGACACCGCCGAGCAGTTGGCCGCCCGCGTGCTGGCGCGCGAACATCCGCTGCTGCTGGCCGCGCTGGACCTGCTCGCCAGCGGGCGCGTGGAGGTGCACGGCGACGCCGTCCATATCGACGGTCAGTGCCTGTTTACGCCACTACGACTAGAGTCCGCTGACACCGCACTTGCCTGAATGCGGATACGCCCTCCTCATCCTGCCTCGGACATCCTTGCGGCCCCCGTGCCTCGCTCTCAGCGCATGAACGTCATCCCGATCGCCGCCGCGCTGTTGACCACTGCCCTGCTCGCCCAAGCCGGTACCGGCCGTGCGCAACAGGCCCCTGCCGTGCCAGCGGCTCCCGCTCCGGTTACGGCGCAACCGGCGGCGCCGGTCTCTGCAGCTGCCCTGCCTGCCAGCACCTGGACGCCACCGCCACTGCAACCCTTCGTGGCGACCTACCAAGCATTTTATCGCGGCAAGGAAGCCGGCGATGCCACCATGCAGGTCAGCAATGGCGATGGCAGCCAGTGGCGCATCGACATGTCGGTGCGCGGGCGCAAGGGCTTTGCCAGCATCCTGGGCCTGAACCTGGAACAGAGCACGGTGTTCCGCGTCGATGGCGACACCTATGTGCCGCTGAGCCAGAGCACCGTGCGCAAGGCGATGTTCTTCGGCAAGAAGGTCACCGGCGTTTACAACTGGCAGACCGCCAGCGCGCAGTGGGACGGCGATCTGAAGAAGGAGCGCCAGCAGCCGATTCCACTGCAGCACGGCGACCAAAGCGCACTGTCGTTGAACCTGTCGCTGATGCGCGACGCGCAACCCGGGCGCAGCCTGAGCTATCGCTACGTCGATGTCGGCCGGGTGCGCAAATACGATTACAAGGTCGCCGATGCCACCGAAGTGGTGCAGGTCGGCGACCTGAGCTACGACGCGCTGCGCGTGTATCGCGTCAACAGCGGCGACAACGAAACCATCCTCTGGATCGCCAACGGAGTTCCCACCCCGGTGCGCATCCTGCAACGTGACAAAGGTGAGGATCAGGTCGATCTACGCCTGGTCGAATATCAAGGAGCCTGACCCATGAACACCCTTTCCCGCACGTCTTCGCTGATCGCCGCTGCCGCACTGGCCGTGGCCAGCCTGCCCGCGTTCGCGGTGCAGCCGTTCCAGGCCGATTATTCGGCCAACTACATGGGCATGCAGGCCAACGGCACCATGACCCTGGCCGCGGCCGGCGCCAATCAGTGGCGCTACACGCTCACTATCCAGAACCAGCTGGCCAATCTGACTCAGAGCACCGTGTTCGAAGAGAGCAACGGTCAGCTGCGCCCGGTCAGCAGCAACGACACCTCGTCGATGATGGTCAAGCGCCGCAACGTCACCGCCAATTACGACTGGAAGACCAGCCTGGCCACCTGGAGCGGCGACATCAAGCCGGATCGCCGTGGCCCGGTGAAGTTGCAGCCCGGCGACATGGATGCATTGCTGATCAACCTGGCGATCACCCGCGACCTGGCCGCCGGCAAGCCGCTGAACTACCGCATGGTCGACGAAGGCCGCATCAAGCCGATGAGCTACAAGGTGATCGGCAAGGAAACCATCACCGTCAACGGCAAACAGGAACAGGCGACCAAGGTGTCGCGCGTGGACGGCGACAAGGAATTGATCGCCTGGGTGGTCAAGGACCTGCCGGTGCCGGCGCGTTTGCTGCAGAAGGAAAAAGGCCAGGACGCGCTGGACCTGACCATCAAAGGCCTGCGCTGAGCACGCCAAACCTTCGACCAACGGCTTGATTGCCACCGTAGTCCCGGTCGTAAAGTTATTTAGTGCAGTTCGTAAAGTCGTTTAGTGCAGTCAAACGCTTGCTGAGTCGAGGGCGCGGTGTCCTCACCGCTCGCGGGACACGCCGTGAATCCATCCGTGGAGGCTCGGTGGCGGCATCCATGCCGCCACGCGGTCCCGCAATCGGTAAGGACACCACGCCAGACAGCTCGCCGGCTGTTTTATTGAAAGCCATGCATACCGAGCATCTCGACTGGCCCTTGCCCGCCCACCGTCGCGGGACCTTACGCGGCATGGATGCCGCGTAAGAGCCTACAAGGACGTACTTGCGGCGTGTCCCGCGATGGTGCACTTGCTGCAAAAGTGATCCATCCGCGCCGACCTAGTCACGCCTCAGGGCTTGGCCGCAGCCTTGTCATCGCCGGTACTGAACACCGTGCGGCAATCCACGCGAATCTGCGCCCCGGTGCTGCGCCAATAGAACAGGTCGCAGTGGCGCTTGCCTTCCACGGTCTTCTTGACCGCCACCGCATAGAACGACTGCGCGATCTCGTCGCGGCTGGCGGTGCCGTCGTTGTTCCAGTCCATGTCCTTGAACTCGACGCCCTGGGTGATCGCCATACCCACCGACCAGGCGTAGGCCAGCCACGCCAGGATCAGCACGACCACGCCGAGCAGCACCTTGCGGCGGGTGGTGAACCGTCCGCGCAGGATCATGCGGTGCGCTGGATGGTCGCGCCCAGCGCCCCCAGCTTCTCCTCGATGTTTTCGTAACCACGGTCCAGGTGGTAGATGCGATCGATGGTGGTGTCGCCGTCGGCCACCAGCCCGGCCAGGATCAACGATGCCGAGGCGCGCAGGTCGGTCGCCATCACCGGCGCGCCACTGAGGCGTTCGGCGCCGCGCACGATCGCGGTGTGGCCTTCGACCTGAATATCCGCGCCCAGGCGCAGCAGCTCGTTGACGTGCATGAAGCGGTTTTCGAAAATGGTTTCGTTCATCACGCCCACCCCGTCGGCTACGCAGTTGAGCGCCATGAATTGCGCCTGCATGTCGGTGGGGAATGCCGGGTACGGCGCGGTGGTCAGGCTCACCGCGCGTGGGCGCTTGCCGTGCATGTCCAGCGTGATGCTGTCGGCGGTGGTGGTGATGCTGGCGCCGGCTTCGGTGAGTTTGTCCAGCACCGCATCCAGGGTTTCAGGACGCGCGCGACGCACGGTAATGCTGCCGCCGGTCATCGCCGCAGCGACCAGGAAGGTGCCGGTCTCGATACGATCCGGCAGCACCGCATGGTGCCCGCCGCCCAGGCGCTCGACGCCGTGCACCACGATGCGCGGCGTGCCGGCGCCTTCGATCTGCGCACCGAGCGCGATCAGGCAGTCGGCCAGGTCGGTCACTTCCGGCTCCATCGCCGCGTTTTCCAGCACCGTGGTGCCTTCGGCCAGCACGGCGGCCATCAGCACGTTTTCGGTGCCGGTGACGCTGACCATGTCGAACACGTAGCGGCCGCCCTTCAGGCGCCCGTTGCTGGTCGCCTTGATGTAGCCGTTCTCCACGCTGATGTCCGCACCCAGCGCCTGCAGGCCCTTGATGTGCTGGTCGACCGGGCGCGAACCGATCGCGCAGCCGCCGGGCAACGACACTTCGGCATTGCCGTAGCGCGCCAGCAGCGGGCCGAGCACCAGGATCGAGGCGCGCATGGTCTTGACCAGCTCGTAAGGCGCGACCTGATGGGTGACCGAGCGCGGGTCGACCAGGATCGAGCGGCCCTTGGCCAGCGTGCCTTCGTCGATGGTGACCTCGGCGCCGAGCTCGCTGAGCAGCTTCACTGTGGTGATCACATCGTGCAGATGCGGCACGTTGCTGATCTCCACCGGCGCATCGGCCAGCAGGGTCGCGCACAGGATCGGCAGCACTGCGTTCTTGGCGCCGGAAATATTGACCTCACCGTGCAGCGCTTGGCCGCCGGTCACTACGATTTTTGCCATGGGAGTTCAGAAAATCCGAAAAGAATGTCGGGGGAATGCGTTAAGTCGCCAGCAGACTGTCGGGCGCTTGCGGTCCGGGCGGAGGTGCAGCCCGACCAGCCAAGCCCCGACAACCGCTCAGCCTTCGTCGGGGGTCAGCGTTTTGAGCTGCAGCGCGTGGATCGCCCCGCCCATCAGCTCGCCCAGGGTCGCGTAGACCATCCGGTGGCGCGCCAACGGGGCCTTGCCGGCGAATAAGGCGCTGATCACGGTCGCCTCGAAGTGCACGCCGTCGTCGCCGTGCACGTCGACGCGGGCTTCGGGCAAGCCGGATTCGATGAGTTTACGGATGGTTTCGGCGTCCAAAGGGCGTTTCCTCATAAAATGAGCGCACATTCTACTCTTCACCCGAGTCCCGCATGGCCGTCTCGCACCTGCCCACCGCCACCGTCAGCGACGCCAGCCTGGTTGCCAGCGGCCAGCGCGTGCTGGAGATCGAGCGCGAGGCGCTGGCCAGCGTGGGCGCGCGGATCGGTAGCGACTTCGCCGCAGCCTGCCGGCTGGTGCTGGCCTCGCGCGGGCGTGTGGTGGCCACCGGCATGGGTAAATCCGGGCATATCGCGCGCAAGATCGCCGCCACCCTGGCCTCGACCGGCACGCCGGCGTTTTTCGTGCATCCGGGCGAGGCCGGGCACGGCGACCTGGGCATGATCACCGAGGCCGACATCGTGCTGGCGCTGTCGTATTCGGGCGAATCGGACGAAGTGCGCATGCTGCTGCCGGTGCTCAAGCGCCAGGGCAACCCGATCATCGCCATGACCGGGCGGCCGAGCTCCTCGCTGGCCCAGGCCGCCGATGTGCATCTGGACGTGAGCGTGTCCGCCGAAGCCTGCCCGCTGCATCTGGCGCCCACTTCCAGCACCACCGCCTCGCTGGCGATGGGCGACGCCCTGGCCGTGGCGCTGCTGGACGCACGCGGCTTCACCGCCGACGACTTTGCGCGCTCGCATCCGGCCGGCAGCCTGGGCCGGCGCCTGCTGCTGCACATCACCGACGTGATGCACAGCGGCGATGACCTGCCGCGCGTGCGCGAAGACGCCAGCCTGAGCGAGGCGCTGATGGAAATGAGCCGCAAACGGCTGGGCATGACCGCCGTGGTGGACGCAGACGGGCGCCTGATCGGTCTGTTCACCGACGGCGACCTGCGCCGCGCGCTGGACAGCGACATCGATGTGCGCAGCGCCGGCATTGCCGACGTGATGACGCGCAACCCGCGCACCATCGGCGCCGACCAGCTCGCTGCCGAGGCCGCGCGGCTGATGGAGGATTACAAGATCAACGGTTTGATCGTGGTCGATGCGCAGCAGCGCGCGGTCGGCGCATTGAACATTCACGACCTGTTGCGCGCCAAGGTGGTTTAACAGGTTCAGTTTCAAATGTTGGAATCCCGTTCTCACCGATTCGTGCCGATGCCCTATTCCCCACTGCAACACCTGCCTGCCGAGCTGATCGACCGCGCCGCGCGCGTGCGTCTGGCGTGTTTCGACGTCGACGGCACCCTGACCGACGGCCGCCTGTATTACGACCACGCCGGTAACGAGAGCAAGTCCTTCAATGTGCTCGACGGCCAGGGGCTCAAGCAGCTCGACCACGCCGGTATCCATGTTGCGCTGATCACTGCGCGCGCCAGCCTGTCGGCGGAAAAACGCGGCCAGGATCTGGGCCTGCATGTGCAGATCGGGGTCAAGAACAAGCGTCTGGCGGTGCTGGCGCTGTGCCAGGAGCACGGTCTGTCGCTGGACCAGGTGTTGTTCATGGGCGACGACCTGCCCGACCTGCCGGCCTTACTGGCGGTCGGCCTGCCGGTGGCGCCCGCCAACGCGCACCCGTGGATCGCCGAGCGCGTGCAATGGCACACCCAGGCACGTGGCGGCGAAGGTGCCGCACGCGAAGTCTGCGATGTGGTGCTGGCCGCGCAAGGCCAGGTCGAGGGCATCATCGAAAGGTTCTCCGCATGAGCTGGAACTGGCGCACCACCCTGGGCGTGGTGCTGTTCGCCGCCGCCGTGATCTCCGGCTGGTCGGCCTGGCAGCAGCGCGCGCGTCCGGTCGCTGCGGCAACCGACGATTCGCGCGCCGATTACGTGCTGCGCGATTTCGAACTGATTGCGCTGGACAAGGAAACCGGCAAGGAATCGATGACGCTGCGTGCGCCGGAGATGCATCGCAACCGCGCGGATCGCACTTCCGAAGTCACCACCCCGGTCTTCCTGTTGCCCGACAACACCAACCAACCGTGGACACTGCGCTCCAAGACCGGCTGGATCAGCCCCAAGGGCGACGAATTGCGTCTGCGCGGCGACGTCGAGGGCGACAGCCCTAAGGGCGGTGCGACGCCGCCAACCACGTTCCGTACCCAAAGCCTGGACGTGTTCCCGCAGCAGAATCTCGCCAAGACCGCTGCCCCGGTGAGCATGAGCCGGCCGGGTATCATGCAGAGCGGGGTCGGCTTCGAGGCCGATCTCAAATCACGCCAGTACAAGCTCCTTTCTCAGGTCAAGACCCGCTATGAACCGAATGCTGCCCGCTAAACTGGCGTTTGCCGCGCTGCTGTTGCCCGCCCTTGCGATGGCCAAGACCAGCGATCGCAATCAGCCGATGGCGATCGACTCCAATGCCAACGACTGCAACATGCTCGACGACAGCGGCAAGTGCCGCTTCAGCGGCAATGTGGTGATCACCCAGGGCACGCTGGAAATCCACGCCGACACCGCCGACATTTTCCAGAAGAACGGCCAGACCGACCGCGTGGTGCTGGTCGGCAAGCAGGCCACGCTCAAGCAGCAGATGGACGACGGGGCGATGATGAATGGTCAGGCCGACAACATCGAATACCAGGTCGCCAACGAGATCATCATCCTGACCGGCAATTACAAGGTCGATTCGCCCAAGGGCACCAACGCCGGCCAGCGCATGGTCTACAACACCAAGACCGGCAACATGCAGAGCGGCGGCGACGGCAGCCGCGTGCGCACGATCATCCAGCCGAAGACCGCGGCGCCTGCGGCGGCGACGCCTGCTCCGGCACCAGCCGCCAAGCCCGCCGCTGCCAAGCCGCAGGGGAAGAAGTAATGCTGGTCGCCACCGGTCTGCGCAAGAAGTACAAGCAACGCGAAGTGGTCAAGGAATTCGGCCTCACGCTCGAAGCCGGCGAAGTGGTCGGCCTGCTCGGCCCCAACGGCGCCGGCAAGACGACCTGCTTCTACATGATCGTCGGCCTGGTCGAGGCCGATGCCGGGCGCATCGAGCTGGACGGCCGCGATCTCACTGCCGAGCCGATGTACGCGCGCGCCAAACTCGGTGTCGGCTATCTGCCGCAGGAACCGTCGATCTTCCGCAAGCTCACCGTGGCCGACAACATCCGGCTGGTGCTCGAGCTGCGTGAGGAACTGGACACCGCCGGCCGCGAGAAGGAACTGATCTCGCTGCTGGAAGAACTGCAGATCACCCATGTGGCCGATCAGTTGGGCGCCAGCCTGTCCGGCGGCGAGCGGCGGCGTTGCGAAATCGCGCGCGCGTTGGCGGCCAAGCCGCGCATGATGCTGCTCGATGAACCCTTCGCCGGCGTGGACCCGATTTCGGTCGGCGAGATCCAACGCATCATCATCCACCTCAAGGAGCGCGGCATCGGTGTGTTGATCACCGATCACAACGTGCGCGAAACCTTGGGAATCTGCGATCGCGCGTATATTCTCGCGGAGGGGGGCGTGCTGGCGCAGGGGGCACCAGATGCGTTGTTAGCCAATCCCGACGTCCGTCGCGTGTATCTGGGGGAAACTTTCCGCCTTTGAGCGCGTCGCCGCGCCATCGATTTTTTCAGTCAGTGCCCGCATGAAAGCCCGGCTCCAGACATCGCTAGGACAGCAGTTGGTCATGACGCCGCAGTTGCGTCAGGCGATCAAGCTATTGCAGATGTCCACCACCGAGCTGGAACTGGAAATCGCCGAAGCGGTGGAGACCAATCCACTGCTGGAGTGGGCCGACGAAGCCGCGCACGCGGCCAACGAGTTGCCGGTGGACTCGTCTTCGGCCTCCTCCACAGACGACACCCCACGCGAAGAACCGGCGCCGGCCGAGCGCGACGACGACTGGTCGCAGGACGAGTTGCAGTGGACCGGCTCGGGCAGCGGCGGCAGCTTCGACGACGACGAGTCCGGCGATGCCGCCGAGCGGGTCGCCGAGTCGGAAACGCTTGCCGATCACCTGCTGTGGCAGTTGCATCTATCGCCGCTGTCGCCGCGCGACCGCCAGATCGGCGCGATGCTGATCGATGCGCTGGACGAAGACGGCTACCTGCGCGAACCGCTATCGGCCATCCTCGAAACGCTGGCGCTCGGCGCGGCAGTGGACGAGGCCGAAGTGCTCACCGTGCTGCACCAGATCCAGCGCTTCGACCCGGTCGGCGTGGGCGCGCGCACCCTGGGCGAATGCCTGGCCTTGCAGCTGGCCGTGCTCGACCTTGCCACGCCAGGACGCGAGCTGGCACTGCAGATCGTCGCCGGCCCGCTGGAGCGCCTGCCGCGCAGCGGTGTGTCCGGTCTGGCCCACGAACTCAAGCGCTCCACTGCCGATGTCGACCAGGCGGTGCAGCTGGTGCGCTCGCTGGACCCGCGCCCGGGCAAACAGATCGGCGATCTGTCGCAAGACACCTACGTGGTGCCGGACTGCGTGATCTGGCGCCAGCGCGGCGTGTGGCGGGCCTCGCTGGCCGGCCGCGCGCAACCCAAGGTCACCATCCACCGTGGCTACGAGAATCTGATCCGCAGCTGTGGCGAGTCCGATGCCGGCTACCTGCGCGGCCAGCTGCAGGAGGCGCGCTGGCTGCTCAAGAGCCTGGAAGCGCGCGGCGAGACCCTGCTGCGGGTAGTGCGCTGCCTGTTGCAGCACCAGGCTGGGTTTCTGGAATTCGGCGCGCAGGCCTTGCGCCCGTTGACTCTGCGCGAGATCGCCGGCGAGCTCGGCCTGCACGAGTCCACCATTTCCCGCGCGATCGCGCGCAAGTACGTGCGCACCCCGCGCGGCACCATCGCACTGCGCTCGTTCTTCGCCTCCGGCATCGATACCGACAGTGGCGGCGAGGCCTCCAGCACCGCCATTCAGGCCATGATCCGGCGCCTGATCGATGCAGAAAACCCGCGCAAGCCGTTATCCGATGCCAAGTTGGCAGATCTGTTGAAAACTTCCGGCGTCCCCGTAGCGCGGCGCACCGTTGCGAAGTATCGTGAGGCCATGAACATTTCCGCCTCCCACGAACGCGTGCGCATCGCCTGACGTTGCAACCACCGCAACGCCGGCCTGTGCCGGGTTTGTCGGATCACCGGAAAGGTTCATTGGCCCACCGACCAATGGAGGTATCCGATGCGTATCGAGACGTATGGCCACCAGCTTGAAGTAACCCCCGCCCTGCGGGAGTACGTGGCAAGCAAGCTGCAGCGACTGCAGCGCCATTTCGACCAGCACTGTGAAGTTCGAACGCAGCTGGCCGTTCGCAAGCCAGACCACCACGTGGTCGCCACCGTCAACCTTCCCGGTCGCACCCTGCACGCAGATGCCAGCGGCTCCACCATGTATGCCGCCATCGACCTGCTGGTCGACAAGCTGGACCGCCTGGTGCTCAAGCACAAAGAAAAGAAATGTAACCACCATGCACGCGAGGTGCGCGACAATCTCGCATGACGCTTCTCGCTTGATGCCCTCATGCCTTTAACCGATCTGATGGCGGCCGTGCGCACCGTGGTGTCGCCGGCCGCCGATCGCGACACTGTCCTGCATACCGCCGCCGATCTGCTGTCCTGTCGCCAGGCCGGCGCCGACGAGCTTTACGCCAACCTGTGCGAGCGCGAGGCCCTGGGCAGCACCGCCATCGGCCACGGCATCGCCATTCCGCATGGGCGCTGTCCCAATCTCACCGAGCCACGCGGCGCGCTGCTGCGGCTGGACACGCCGGTGGCCTTCGGCGGCGGTGAACCGGTGGATCTGATCTTCGCCATGGCCGTGCCTGCGCATTACACCCATCAGCATCTGATGCTGCTCTCGGAACTGGCCGAGCGGTTTTCCGATGCGGACTTTCGTCAGCAGTTGCGCGCCGCGCCCAATGCGGACGCCTTGATGGCGCTGCTTACCGACGCCCCTCCGCCACAGGCCAGCGCCGCATGAATACCAGCATCACCGCACGCGAACTGTTCGACCAGCAACGCGACAAACTGGCGCTGCGCTGGGTGGCCGGTCAAAAGGGCGAGCACCGCGAGATCGAAGCCGGCAGCAACAATGCGCGGCGTCCCTCGCTGGCCGGCTATCTCAATGTGATCTACCCCAACAAGGTGCAGATTCTGGGCACCGAAGAGCTGGCCTGGCTGGATTCGCTGGATGCACGGCAACGCTGGGAGACGATCGAGAAGATCATCCAGGTGCAGCCGCTGGCGCTGGCGCTCAGCAAGAATCAGTCCT
Organism: Xanthomonas sp. Leaf131; assembly: GCF_001423495.1. Taxonomy (GTDB): domain Bacteria; phylum Pseudomonadota; class Gammaproteobacteria; order Xanthomonadales; family Xanthomonadaceae; genus Xanthomonas. Next base: position 15,817 of record NZ_LMOG01000008.1, read on the forward strand.
GCCCGGAAGACCTGCGCGCGGCCGCGGACGAATCCGGCACGCCGTTGTGGATCTCGCCCAAGCGCGGCCATGAACTGCTCAATCATCTGTCCTACCATCTGGCACGCACGCTGGCGCCACGGGTCACGCTGCATGGCGTGTTCATGGAGATCTATTCGATCGGCGTGCTGATCACCGGCGAAGCCGGTTCGGGCAAGAGCGAGCTGGCACTGGAGCTGCTCAGCCGCGGCCATCGATTGGTGGCCGACGACGCGCCCGAATTCACCCAGATCGCGCCCGACGTGCTCGACGGCACCTGCCCCGAACTGCTGCAGGATCTGCTGGAAGTCCGCGGCCTGGGTGTATTGAACGTGCGCGACATGTTCGGCGACACCGCGGTGAAAAAGAACAAATACCTGCGCCTGATCGTGCACCTGACCCGCCCGATGAACGAGCCCACGCCGTCCGGTTACGAGCGCCTCACCGGCGATTCCGGCAGCCGCCACGTGCTGGATCTGGACGTGCCGCTGATCACTCTCCCGGTGATGCCGGGCCGCAACCTGGCAGTGCTGACCGAAGCGGCGACGCGGCTGCATATCCTGCGCACCAAGGGCATCGACCCGGCGGCGATGTTCATCGCCCGCCACAGCAACCTGCTGGAGCGACGCACGCCATGAGTATCGCGCCCTCCACGTTGATGATCGTGAGCGGGCTGTCCGGCTCGGGCAAATCGGTCGCGTTGAAGACTTTCGAAGATCTGGACTACTACTGCTCGGACAATCTGCCGGTGGAGCTGCTGCCGGATTTCGTGCGCAGCCGGCTGCGCGGCAATCCGCTCGGCGATCAGCGCCTGGCGGTGGGCATCGACGTGCGCAGCCGCAGCGATCTGACCCAGCTGGCGCAATGGCGCCAGGCCGCGCAGGAATACGGCATCGAGGCGCGGCTGCTGTTTTTCGAAGCCAGCGACGAGGCGCTGATCAAGCGCTACGCCGATACCCGCCGCCGCCATCCGCTCAGCCATCTCGGCCTGGCCTTGCCGGAAGCGATCACCCGCGAGCGGCAGTTGACCGAACCGCTGCGCGCGCAGGCCGATGCCATCATCGACACCAGTGCGCTCAACGTGCACCAGCTGCGTCGCCGCGTGGTCACCGAATTTGCGCTCGGCACCAGCGACCGCTTGTCACTGCTGTTCGAATCGTTCGCTTACAAGCGCGGCGTGCCGGCCGAAGCCGACTTCGTGTTCGATGCGCGCGTGCTGCCCAATCCGCACTGGGACCCGGAGCTGCGCCCGCTCACCGGCCGCGATGCCGGCGTGCGCGAGTATCTGGACGGGCAACCGGATGTGGTGCGCTACACGGGGCAGATCGTGGACCTGCTCGACACCTGGCTGCCGCGGCTGCGCAACGACACCCGTAGCTACGTGACCATCGCCTTTGGTTGCACCGGCGGCAAGCACCGTTCGGTGTATCTGGCCGAGCGCATGGCGCGGCATGCGCGCGAACAGGGCTGGCCGGAAGTAGCGACGTTTCATCGCGAGCAGGACTGAAATCCCGGGAATCGAGAATCGGGATTGGGGAATCGTCCAAGCGGTGCCCCGCAATTCTGCAAGGTCTGCAAGAAGTAAGTCGTCGCTACGACTTCGCAGCGCATGCTGCTGCCCAACAGATGCGGACTGCAGCGCTCGCTTGCAGTTCGACGCGCATCACGACGCAACCCACATCACAGATCATCACTGCACAGACAGCAGCGCGCTGATTGCACGCGTTGCAGCCAACGCATTGCAGCGCTCGCCTAAACGGCTATTCATCTCGCAACACATCGGTGCCGGCAAACGCTATCGCGCAGTCATGCCGACCTGTTAACGTTTCGGCATGGCCTGTGGCATTCTCCTCATTACTCATCCCGGCATCGGCGCGGCGTTATTGAACGTGGCGACGGGGCTGTTGCGGCATTTGCCGCTGAAGACCGAAGCATTCGATGTTCCGCTCGATGCAGACCTGGACGCACTGCTGCCCCAGGCGTCGTCGGCGATGCGTCGGGTCGACAGCGGCGACGGCGTGCTGGTCATGACCGACCTGTACGGCGCCAGCCCCAGCAATCTCGCCAACCGGTTGGCCAAGCTGGGCACGCCGGTTCGCCGGGTGTCCGCGCTGAGCCTGCCGATGCTGCTGCGGGTGATGAACTATCCCGAACAAGGTTTGCAGGAGCTGCCCGCCACCGCGGCGGCAGGCACCCGCAACGGAGCGATCATCGACGATGCTTGAACGCGAACTCATAGTTTCCAACCGACTCGGACTGCATGCGCGGGCAACCGCCAAGCTGGTGCAGACGCTGTCGTCCTATCGCAGCAACGCCACCCTGGCGGCCAAGGGCCGCGAGGTGAATGCCAAGAGCATCATGGGCGTGATGTTGCTGGCCGCCGGCCAGGGCACTAGCGTGGTGGTGCGGCTGGATGGCGAAGACGAAGCGCAGGCCTTGCAGGCGTTGGTGGACCTGTTCGAGCGTCGCTTCGACGAGGACAGCTGAGCATGCGCCACCTCGCGGCAGTGCTCACCGACACGCCACGGCTGCGCCAAGGCCGCGCATGAGTCTGCGCTTGCGCGGACACGGTGCCTCGCGCGGCAACGCACTCGGGCGCGCACGCGTGCGCCAGAGCCACATGCTGGAAATCGCCGAGCAACGCGTGCCCGCCAGCCAGGTGGAAACGCAGCTGCAGCGTCTGCATGTGGCCATCGAAGCGGCACGCACCGAAATGCAGCAACTGCGCGACCGCCTGCATGGCGCGCTGGCGCGCGAGGTCGGCGAATTTCTCGAGCTGCATGCGCTGCTGCTCGACGACCCGGAGCTGCTGCAAGGCCTGGACGAATTGATCCGCACCCACCGCTACAGCGCCGACTACGCCTTGCGCGTGCAGCGCGACCGGCTGGCGGCGGTGTTCGACGGCATGGAGGATGCGTACCTCAAAAGCCGCATGGACGATCTGGATCACGTCATCGGCCGCATCCACGCGTTCTTGCACAAGCGCGCGCCCGACCTCAAGGGCGTGGCCGGCGAAATCCTGGTCTGCGACAACGTGGCGCCGTCCGAACTGGCGCAGCTGCAATCGCAGGGCGTGGTCGGCATCGTCACTACCGCCGGCAATACGCTGTCGCATAGCGCGATCCTGGCGCGCAGCCTGCATCTGCCGTTGGTGGTGGGTGTGGCCGATGCGCTGCAGCGCATCGACGATGGCGATGTGTTGATCGTCGATGCCGGCTCGGGCCAGGTGATCGTCGATCCCAAACCCGAGCATCTGCGCGACTACCGCGAGCGTCTGCGCGCGCTGGCCAAGGAACAGCGCGAGCTGGGCCGGCTACGTTCCAAACCCACGCGCACGCGCGACAACGTCGATATCACGCTGCTGGCCAATGCCGAATCGCTGGAAGACGTGGCAAAGGCGCATGCGCTCGGCGCCAGCGGCCTTGGCCTGTATCGCACCGAATTTTTGTTCCTGCAGCGCAACGAGCTGCCGGACGAAGACGAACAGTTCCATACCTACCGCGACACCGTGCTGGGCATGAGTGGCCGCCCGGTCACCATCCGCACGCTGGACCTGGGCGCCGACAAGGCCGACCGCACCGGTCTGACCCTGAGCGATGAAGACAACCCGGCGCTGGGGTTGCGCGGCGTGCGGCTGTCGCTGGCCCGCCCTGCGGTGGCGCAAGCGCAATTGCGCGCGATCCTGCGCGCCTCCGGCTACGGGCCGGTGCGCATCCTGGTGCCGATGGTCAGCGGCCGCGAGGAAATTCAGCTGCTGCGGCGGCAGATCAAGAAGCTGGCCGTGCAACTGCGCGAACAAGGCCACGAGATCGCCGAGCACATTCCGCTGGGCGCGATGATCGAAGTGCCTGCCGCAGCCCTGGCGCTGGACTGCTTTATCGACGATATCGATTTCCTGTCGATCGGCACCAACGATCTGGTGCAATACCTGCTGGCGGTGGATCGCAACAACGAGGCCTTGGGCGAGTTGTATTCGCCATTGCATCCGGCGGTGCTGCGCCTGATCGCGCAGGTGATCGCCACCGGGCGCGCGTACGGCAAACCGGTGGCAGTGTGCGGCGAGATCGCAGGCGACCCGCGCTTCGTGCCGATGTTGTTAGCGCTGGGGCTCACCGAGTTCAGCCTGCATCCGGCCACGCTGCTGGAAGTGCGCCGTGCAGTGCGCGACATCCACCTGGGCGAACTGCGCGTGCAAGGCGAAAAACTGCTGCGCGCACGCGACCGCAAGGGCATCGAGAAGTGGCTGGCCAATGTCGCGCAAGGCCTGCTGCGCTGAGTGATTGCATGATCGCGCAGGTGATGTTCGAGGGCGTTGCGCACGGCACTGTATGTTTCGTCACCATGCGCAAGCGATAATGCCGTGCTGACTCAGCAGCGCGTCTTCCAGCAAGGCGTGTCCACTCTTCCGGGGAGCCGCGCATGGCCGAAGCCGTCCGCCACGATAAGACCGCGCGCCAGCTCCGATTACTGTCGGATGCACTGGATAGCGGGCGGCTAGGGCCGGTACGACGGCTGGTCAACACGCTGGCGCCGGCGGAGATCGGCAATCTGCTCGAATCGCTGCCGCCCGGCAAACGCGAAGTGGTGTGGGGGCTGGTCGACCCGGAAGACGACGGCGAAGTGCTGCTGCATGTCGGCGACGAAGTGCGCGAAAGCCTGCTGGCCGACATGGACACTGACGAGATCGTGGCCGCGGTCGAAGACCTCGACATCGACGATCTGGCCAATCTGGTCGAAGACCTGCCCGACACCGTCATCGACGAAGTGCTCAAGTCGATGGATCGCGAGAACCGCGAGCGGCTCGAGCAGGTGCTGTCGTATCCGGAAGACACTGCCGGACGATTGATGAATCCGGACGTGGTGACGGTGCGTGCCGACGTCAATGTCGATGTGGTGCTGCGTTACTTACGCCTGCGCGGCGAACTGCCCGACCACACCGATCACCTGTACGTGGTGAGCCGTCGCCATCAATACCTGGGCCGGGTGTCGCTGGCCGCATTGGTGACCCATGAGGACAGCACGCCGGTCAATCGATTGATCGACGACGAGCAACCGGCGATCGATGTGGGCGATGGTTCCGAAGAAGTGGCACGCCGCTTCTCCGATCACGACTGGATCTCCGCCCCGGTGGTTGACGACAACAACATCCTGCTCGGCCGCATCACCATCGATGACGTGGTCGACATCATTCGCGAACAAGCCGAACACCAGGCCATGAGCGCGGCCGGCCTGGACGAAGACGAGGACATGTTCAGCCCGGCGCGGCGCGCGTTCCGCCGCCGCCTGATCTGGCTGGGCATCAATCTGTGCACCGCGTTCCTGGCCTCCAGCGTGGTCAGCGAATTCGAAGGCACCATCGCCAAGCTGGTGGCGTTGGCGGCGCTGATGCCGATCGTGGCCGGCATGGGCGGCAACGCCGGCACCCAGGTACTGGCGCTGATGGTGCGCGGCCTGGCGCTGGGTCAGATCGGCTCGTCCAACGTCATGACCCTGCTCAAGAAGGAACTCACCGTCGCGCTGATCAACGGTGTGGTGCTGGGCGTCGGCCTGGGCCTGATCGTGCTGGTCTGGTTCCGTCAGCCGATGCTGTCGCTGGTGATCGGCACCGCGCTGACCTTGAACATGCTCACCGCCGCATTCGGCGGGGTGCTGGTGCCGGTGACGCTGAAACGCCTGGGCTTCGACCCGGCGCTGGCCGGTGGCGTGATTCTGACCACGCTGACCGACGTGATGGGCTTCCTGAGTTTCCTCGGGCTGGCCACGCTGATTCTGCTGCCTTAGTCACTTGCTCGGGCATGCAGCCGGCCTTTCAGATGAATCTGCAACACAACATCGCCGCAACGCGACATGCCAGCACAGCTGCGTGCGGCGATACTGCAGGCATGTCATCGGTTCGCTCTGGAGTGCTGCGTGATTCGTCGCTGCCTTGTTCTTATGGTCTTCGCGCTGGTGCTTGCCGGCTGTTCCAGCATGGGTGAACGTCACCACGACGCACGCCGCGGCCACTTCGTCACCCGTACGCTGGAGATGGAAGGCCGGCTATACCGCTACCAGGTGTTCGTGCCGGCGTCGAAGATGCCGCAACCGCGTCCCATCGTGCTGTTTCTGCATGGCTCGGGCGAGCGCGGCGACAACGGGCGCGATCAGGCCGAAGTAGGCGTTGGTCCTTACCTGAGCGAACACACCGCCGAGTTCCCCGCGTTGGTGGTGCTGCCGCAGGTGCCCGACGACGAGGAGTGGTTGGGCGTCAATGCACGCATGGCAATCGCCGCGCTGGATGCGGCCAGCGCCGAGTTCGCTGCCGACCCGCAGCGCACCTACCTCACCGGCATTTCGATGGGCGGCTATGGCGCCTGGGAAATCGGACTGATGCAGCCGCAGCGCTTTGCCGCGATCGTGCCGATCTGCGGCGCGCTCAAGGCACCGCGCGACGAGCGCCGCACGCTCTACGTCAGCCTGGTCGCGAAGGAAGCCGACCCGTATACCGCTGCGGTCACGCAACTCAAACACGTGCCGATCTGGATGTTCCATGGCGCCAAGGACGATTCGGTACCGCCGCACGACGACCGCGCGCTGTATCGCGCCGCCAAAGGCATCGGCGCCAATGTGCGTTACAGCGAATATCCAGACGGTAATCACAACGCCTGGGACGCAACGTACGCAGACCCGGCGATGTGGGAATGGATGTTCAAGCAGCGCCTGCGCTGACAAGGGATGCGGCGCAATCACGCCGCATCTCCCATCAATGGTGATAGCCGGTATCCGCGGTGACCTTGCCGCGGAACACCCGGTACGACCACACCGTGTAGCCCAGGATCAGCGGCAACAACACCACCAGACCGACTAGCGCGAACAACTGCGAGGACGGCGGCGCGGCGGCCTGCCAGATCGTGTAGACCGGCGGCACCAGATACGGCCACATACCCAGCACCAGGCCGAGAAAGCCGAGCACGAACAAGCCCATCGCCAACAGGAACGGCGGTGTATCCGGCCGCTCCGCTTCGGTGGCACGCCAGAGCGCGAACCCCACCACGGCAACCAGCACCGGCACCGGCATCAGCCACAGATAATGCGCACCGGTGAACCAGCGTTCCATCACATGCGACTGCAGCGATGGCAACCATGCGCTGACCAAGCCGATGAAGATCAACACGGTCACGGTCAGCGGCCGGCTCAACTGACGCGCGAGCTGTTGCACATGGCCTTCGGTCTTGAGAATCAGCCAGGTGCTGCCGAGCAAGGCGTAGCCAAACACCAGCGCGGCACCGGTGAGCATCGCGAACGGGCTGAACCAGCCCCAGATGCCACCCACATAGCGGTCGTTCTCGATCGGCAGACCCTGCACCAGCGCGCCCAGGATCACCCCTTGCGCGAAGGTGGTCAGGATCGAGCCGGCGGCGAAGGCATTGCTCCACAACCGCCGCGAACGCTGCGCCTTGAAGCGGAACTCGAACGCCACACCGCGAAACACCAGCGCCATCACCATCAGCAACACCGGCAGATATAACGCCGACAGAATCACCGCATACGCCTTGGGGAACGCGGCCAGCAGCCCTGCCCCGCCCAGCACCAGCCAGGTTTCGTTGCCGTCCCAGATTGGCGCGGCGGTGTTCATCATCAGATCCAGCTGCGCCTCGTCCTTGCGAAACGGGGCCAGGATGCCGATGCCGAGCACAAAGCCATCCAGCACCACGTACATCAGCACGCCGAAGCCGATCACCGCGAACCACGCCACCGGTAAAACGCTTGCCATGTCCATCATGCGGCTCCGTCGATCGATTCATCGGCCGCCGACAGCGGCCGTGCCGGCGTGTGTTCGCCGTTGTCCAGCTGCGGCGCGTCATGCGGGGTCGGCCCGATCTTGCCGATCTTGACCAGGTACCAGATGCCCCAGCCGAACACGAAGGCATAGCCGACCACGTACACCGCCAGCGAGATCGCGGTCATCAGCGTCGATTGCGGGCCCACCGCATCGGCGGTGCGCAACAGCCCGTAGACCACATACGGCTGCCGCCCCATCTCGGTAACGAACCAACCAGACACCAGCGCGATGAAGCCGCTCGGCAGCATCCAGCGCCAAGTCGCCAGCAGCCAGCGCCATCGCAGCAACTTGCCGCGCCACCAGGCGAACGCCGACACCCAGGCCACCAGCAACATCAACGAGCCGATCCCCACCATGATGCGGAAGGCGAAGAACACCGGCGTCACCGGCGGGCGATCGGCCGCCGGCACCGAGGTCAGCGGCGCGATGCTGCCTTCCAGACTGTGGGTCAGGATCAGGCTGCCCAGGCGCGGAATCGCCACCTCGTAGTCGTTACGTTCGGCCTGCGCATTGGGCAGCGCGAACACCACCAGCGGGAAGCCCTTGCCCTGCCCTTCGTCGTGCCAATGCGCTTCCATCGCCGCGATCTTCATCGGCTGGTGCTTGAGCGTATTCAAGCCGTGCATGTCGCCGACGAAGATCTGCAGCGGCACGGTGATCGCCGCGAAGGCCACCGCCAGCTTGAGCATGCGCAGGCCAGACTCGCGATGCACGCCGCGATGCAGGTACCACGCACCGACCGCGCCCACCACAAAGCAGGTGGTGATGAACGAGCCCAAGGCCATGTGCGCCAGGCGGTACGGAAACGAAGGGTTGAAGATGATCTTCAACCAATCCACCGGATGCACGATGCCGTCGATCACTTCATAGCCGACCGGCGTCTGCAGCCAGCTGTTGGACGACAGGATCCAGAACGTGGAAAACAGCGTTCCCAGCGCCACCATGCAGGTGGCGAAGAAATGCAGACGCTCGGAGATGCGCCCCCAACCGAACATCATCACGCCCAGGAAACTGGCTTCGAGAAAGAACGCGGTGAGCACTTCGTAACTGAGCAGCGGGCCGATTACGCTGCCGGCGATCCGGCTCAGTTCCGGCCAGTTGGCACCGAACTGGAACGCCATGACGATGCCGCTGACCACGCCCATGCCGAACGACACCGCGAAGATCTTCTGCCAGAAGAAATACAGCTCGCGCCAGACCGGCAGGCGGGTACGCAACCAGCGCCATTCCAGAAACGCCAGCAGGCTGGACAGCCCGATGGTGAATGCGGGAAACAGCACGTGGAACGCGATGACGAACCCGAACTGGATCCGCGATAACAGCAGAGCGTCCATGGAGAGTGCTCCAGGAAAAAGGAAGGCAGCTGCGCCAGCGAGGCTGCGAGCGAGCCGCGACGATTGCACCGTCGCAGACCATCATCGCAGCGCTGTCGCGCCACACCGCAATGATAGGGACGCTCGCGTCCGTTCCCGATGCGACACGGCGTCGCATCTGCGGCAAAAGGTCGCGCTTGCGCTACAGCCCGATGCTACTCCCAACCTGCGCGGCGCACGTCGTTTTCGGCCGCACCAAGCGCTCCGGGCACCCGGCTCCCGCAGGAGAGCGCTTGCGCGCGATTCGCTCTACCGGTGACGCTCGGTCGCGCGCAAGCGCGCTCCTGCCCAGTGCTGCGATCGTCTACCGCCGGTGACGCATCCGCCGCGCCACTTCGCTGATCACCGCGATGACCGCAGTCAAACCCACCATCGCCAGGAACTGCGCACGCGTGTCTGCCGACGACGCCAGCAGCACGAAGATCACCGCCAATATCGCCAATGCCAACAGCGTCAGGAACGGAAAACCACGCATGCGGAACGGCAGCGTGATGCCGGCGCGGTCGGCGCGTACGCGCAGGATCAGCTGCGACAGCAACGAGATCGTCCACACCAGCAAGCAGGTGGCGCCGACGATGTTGAGCAGCATCGGCAACACCTTGTTGGGATACAGCAACTCCAACGCTGCCGCCGCAAAACCGAACAGCACACTGGCGATCACCGCCACCAGCGGCACCTGCTCGCCGCTGGTCCTGCCCAGCAGGCGCGGCGCTTCGCCGCGTTGCGCCAGCGAGAAGATCATCCGCGAGGCGCCATACAAATTGGCGTTGAGCGCAGACAACAATGCCACCACCGCGACCAACGTGATCGCAGTGGCCGCACCGGGAATGCGCGCCACGTCCAGCACCGCGGCAAACGGCGAACTGAGCGCTGCGCTGGTCCACGGCACCACCGCCACGATCACGCTGATCGAGCCGATGTAGAACACCAGGATGCGCCAGGCCACGGTGCGAATGGTGCGTGCCAGGCTGCGACCCGGGTCGGCGGTTTCCGCAGCGGCCACCGCCACGATCTCGGTGCCGCCGAACGCGAACACCACCACCAGCAACGCCGAGCCCACGCCAGCCAATCCCTTCGGTGCGAATCCGCCGTGCTGAGTGAAGTTGGACAGCCCCGGCGACACCACACCCGGCAACCACCCGGCCAGCAACGCCACGCCGATCAGCAGGAACACGATGATCGCGGCGACCTTGAGGATGGCGAACCAGAATTCGAACTCGCCGAAATTGCGTACGCCCAGCAAATTGATCGCAGTGAAGGTGGCCATGAACAGCACCGCCAGCAACGGTACCGGCAGCGCCGGCCACACCGAGGCGAGCAAGCCTGCCGCGCCGACCGCTTCGGCCGCAATCACCACCACGATCTGCAGCCACCACAACCAGCCGACGGTTGCGCCGGCGGTCGGCCCCATCGCATCGGCCGCATACACCGAGAACGCGCCGCTGGTCGGCTTGGATGCGGCCATTTCGCCGAGCGCGTTCATCACGATGATCACCAGCGCGCCGGCGATCAGGTACGACACCAGCACCGCCGGCCCCGCCGCGTGAATCCCCACGCCCGAACCCAGAAACAGCCCGGCACCGATCGCCGTACCCAGGCCCATCATCATCAATTGCCGCGGTTTCAGCGCATGGCGCAACGCGGGCGCGGCGGACGGAGAGGTCTCGGCAACGGGATCGGTCGGAAGCGGCATGGACGGGCTTGAATGGGTGGAATCGCAACACGATACCGCGTCGCGGCGCCTGCCGCGCCTCTTGACGCGGGCCCGGCGGACAGAGTGGACACGCTAGGCAATCGCGCCCTGCCTCACCGCGCCACCGGGCGGCTCCCATTCCCTCGACCTGCGTAACAGGCTCCAGACCCCTTCCATGCACGCAGCGGATGGACGAACCAGCTGCACGCCGCATCCCGAATACAAAAAATCCCCGGGCACGCCGGGGATTCTCGTTATCGCAACACCTTGCAGTCGATCACTCCGCCAGATTCTTGCCCGCGCCTGCGGTGGCGATCACCTTGGCCTTGACCTGCGCGGCCGGGGTGACCGTGTAGATGTAGCCCAGCGATTCGGGGAACACCTTGGTGGTGATCCAGTTGGTGGCGTTGGCGTAGGGCTTGCTGCCGTCCGGCGTGCCCCAGGTGATGCCGCTACCGACGTAGTTGTTGATCAGGTCCCAATAGCCGATCTCGCTGCTGTCGCGCGAGGTCACCGGGTTCTTGATGTTCTCGAAGTAGTTGGATTCGATCTTCGCCACGCCGCCCATGCGCACATTGATGCCCGAGGTGGTGACGTTGTTGAAGTAGTTGTTGTAGATGTGGCTCAGCCCGCGACGCTGCAACGGCACGCGCGATTCGACATTCTCGAAGCGGTTGTGGTGATAAGTGGTGCGCGCGGCCGAGTTCTTGGTGTCGCTGTCGCTGTAACCGTTGAGCGCGACCTTTTGATAGTTGTAGACGTAGTTGTACGACACGGTGACGTGATGCACGCCCTTCTTCATGTCGATGCCACCGTCGAACGAGGCATCGCCAGCACCCGAGCACTTGGTCAAGGACGCGAACACGGTGTTGTGGTCGACCCAGATCTTGGACGGCTCGCCGCTGGAATTGCCTTCCAACGAAATCGAGTCCGCATCTTCGCCGCCTTGCAGCAGGCCGATGGTCATGTTCTGGATGATCACGTTGTGCGCGTTGCCCACCACGCGCACACCGAAGTTCGCTGCCGAGCCGTTGGCACCCTTGATGGTGACGTCGCTCTTGTTCTTGATCTGCACCGTCTTGGCCGGCAGCTTCCACTGCGCGCAGACGTCCTTGATGGTGCCGAAGTCGAACTTGCCGGTGTAGTTGAGCACCAGCCCGCCACTGCCGGAATAACCGTCGATGGCAGCCTGCATCGCTTCGAACGTGGCCACGTTGACCGGGGTCTTGTTGCCGCCGCCGGTGGTGGCGGCACCGTACCCAACCGGGCCGGCGATGGCGCTCGCAGCGCAAGCGGACAGTGCAAGCGCGAATGCGCCTTGGAGCGTGGTGGTAATCATGCAGCCTCTCCCAAATGAAATCGAAAAGCGATGCGTGGCGTCGGCGCGATTGCATCGACGGTGGCAAAGCGGTGCGTGGGGGCCGCATTCTTCGCGCGGTTTAGAACATAAAACAATTATCCATCTCTGAAACTTTGACGCACCACGGTGTTCTCCTTGCAGGACATGCAAAAGAGACAGCGAGAGACACGCAGGACAGGACACTGCTGCGAGGTGCGCGATGTTGTTTTCATGTATGCAAACGCATGCCGATGCGGCATTTGCTCACGCGCGCGTTTGATTGCGCGTGGTATCCGCAGATGGGACGCTTCAGTGCCGGCCGCATGGCTAGCCGCTGCACATCAGTAGATGTGCAGGATAATGTGCATCGGAGTGCGTGACGGTGAGACGCGACAGACTGCTGGCACGCGCGCGTGCATGCGGCACGACGTGCGGTCTTGAGTGCAGTGAAAGCTCAGTCGATATGAGACACGCTGAAGCGTCAACGCGCCAGGCACGCTGCACGCACAGACATCATTCGCTCAAACAGCTAGCTCAAACAGTGCGACTGGCCAGCGCCGATGCATGCACCAGCTGCTCGCCAGGCCACGGGGTGTGGTCGTCGAGGAAGTTGCCGACCAGCCGCATGCAGGCAGCGCGTTCTTCCACGTGCGGCATGTGGCTGGAATGGGCGAATACATGCCAGCGGGCGTCCGGGATCAGCCGTGCATAAGGCTCGACGGTTTCCGGTGTGGCTTCATCGTATTTGCCGGACAGCACCAGCGCTGGCGCGGTGATGCGATGCAGGCGCTCGATGATGCTCCAGTTGCGCAGGCTGCCCACCACGTGGAATTCGGTCGGGCCGTTCATGGCGTGGTACACGGTGGGATCGGCATCGATGGCGGCAAAGGTGCGCGCCACTTCCGCAGGCCATGGCAGCAGCCGACAAACATGCTGCGCGTAGAACACCTGGCTGGCGGCGCGGTAGGCGGGATGCTCCAGCGTGCCGGCGGCCTCGTGCTCGTCCAGTGCCGCCTGGATGTCCTCGGGCAGACGCGCACGCAGGCGCAACGCGGCGGCGCGCCACAGGCCCATCGATGCCGGCGAGTTGGCGATCACCAACGCACGCAGACCGGCGGGCCGGCGCACCGCATGTTCGGCCGCCAGCATGCCGCCCCACGACTGCCCCAGCAACGCGTATTGCGACAGGCCAAGGTGAGTGATCAGGGTCTGCAGCTCGTCCAGAAACAGGCCCACCGTCCAGAAGCCGGGATCGGCATTGGGAAGATGGGTGGAGTTGCCGTTGCCGAGTTGGTCGTAATGGATGACCGCGCGGCCATTGGCGGCCAGGTCCTTGAAGCTGTCCACGTAGTCGTGGGTGCAGCCGGGGCCGCCATGCAGAACGATCAATGGGCAGGCGTCACTGCGCAGGTCGCCGGTGATGCGGTACCAGGTGCGGTACCCACGGAATTCGACGTACCCCTCAGTGGACTGCATGACCTGCGCCTGCCTACGGCAATAGTGAGCACTCAGCCTAGCGACCCGGCCTGCGCGTGCTAACTGGTAAAACTCTCAGGTTCGTGGTGGTTTCACAGGCGCGACGGCGGGCGCAGGCGGTTTCGGCCAGGCGGCTCATACAGCCGCCGATCGCACGCAGCGATCGATCGTCACAAACTTTGTTTACGGCTCCAGTAACCGGTAATGCATCCCGCGCACCACCGCCTCGACACGATTGCGTGCGCCCAATTTGCGTGCGGCCGAGGTCAGATGCAGGTTGACCGTCGCGGTGGAACGATTGAGTGCGGCCGCGATGCTTTTCGCAGTCAGCCCTTTGGCCGAGTACTGCAGGCACTCGCGCTCGCGGCGGGTCAGTGCGATGTGGTGACAGCGACGTTCCTGCGGATCCAGCAGCTCCTGCGCGCGCGCCTGAAACGCGTGTGCCAGCAACAGAAATGGCGACAGCTGCGCTTCGGCCAGCCGCGGCGCCTCCGCCGCGACCGCATCGACCGCGCCACTGAATGTTGCGAACGCACCCCCAGGCAGATGCAACGGCACGGTGACACCGGTTCCCATGCCGCTATCGCACAGATACCGCGTCACCTGCCGATGCTGGCCGCCGACATATTCCACCCCCTCCATCTCGCCGTCGGTGCGGTAGGACCACACGAATGGCGTCATGCGCCGCGTTGCGCGCTGCTGAACAGGGTCATGTTGGTAGTACCCGTGCTCGCACCAGACATGTTGCATATCGCCCGGTGCGTTGCGCTGCATGAACACCGATGGCGTGATCAGCGCGCCCTCCAGGCTCAATGGCACCGGCGCATAGTCATAGACCAGCGACTGGAAGCCCAGGCCGCAAACGTCGCGAAACACCCGATCCAGGCAGGCATTGAGCGTATGCAGCGCCTGCAAATCTCGGCCCAGGCTGGCCAGCGTGTCGAACATGGTGGGTCCTTCGATGACAGCATGTGCCGCTGGACGATATCCAGCAGGGAAAACCTAGCACTTTTACCAATGGATGGGCTTGTCGGCCGCATTATCGTCACAATGCCGGTCAGCTAGCTGCACCGCAGCATTCACGTACACGCGCCCGATCGCGCCTGTCGTGCGCCCCGGCCTTCCTTTCAGCGGACACCTGCATGACCGACACACCACGCCGCGACGATGCGGCCGCGCTGGAACGCTTTGGCTATACACAGGAGCTCAAGCGGCAGCTCACGCTCAAGGATCTGCTGATCTACGGGCTGGTGTTCATGGTGCCCACCGCGCCGTTTTCGATCTTCGGTGGCGTGTTCGATATCAGCGCCGGAATGGTGCCGCTGACCTATCTGGTCGGCTTCGTGGCGATGCTGTTCACCGCGCTGAGCTACCAGCAGATGTCGCAGGCGTTTCCAGTGGCCGGCTCGGTGTATGCGTACGTGGGGCGCGGGCTGAGCAGCGGCATGGGGTTTCTGGCCGGCTGGGCGATCCTGCTCGATTATCTTTTGGTGCCCACCCTGCTCTATGTGGTGGGCGCCAATGCGATGCACAACGTGTTGCCGGCAGTGCCGCAGCCGGCGTGGATCGCGTTCTTCGTGGTGCTCAATACGCTGGTCAATCTGCGCGGCATCGAAACCACCGCGCGAGCCAATCGTTTCTTTCTGTATGCGCAGTTGACGGTGCTAGCGGTATTCGTGGCGTTGGCGAGCCTGGCGATCCAACGCGGCGTCAACGGTGCGCACTGGAACCTGCGTCCGTTCTACAACCCACAGGCGTTTTCGCCGCAGCTGATCTTCAGCGCCTTGTCGGTGGCGGTGGTGTCGTTTCTGGGCTTCGATGCAATCTCCACGCTGTCGGAAGAAACCCGTGGCGGCGACCGTGTGGTCGGGCGCGCCACCTTGATGGCGTTACTGATGGTGGCGGGCCTGTTCGTCCTGCAGACCTGGCTGGCGGCGCTGTTGCAACCGAATCTGCAGCGCTATCCCAATGCACAGGCCTCCAACGATGCGTTCTTCGAGATCGGGCGGCTGATCGCCGGGCCGTGGCTGCAGATCGTCATCGCGCTGACGGTGGCAATCAGCGCGGCGATTGCCAATTCGCTGGTTGCGCAGGCGGCGACCTCGCGCTTGTTGTTCGCCATGGCACGCGACCGTCAGCTGCCGGGGTTCTTGCGCTACATCCATCCGCGTACCGGCGTGCCGCAGCGCGCCATCCTGTTGGTGGCGGGTTTGAGCATGGTGCTGGGCGAAGTGTTTGTTGGCCAGATCGCGTTGCTGTCCTCGTTGTGCAACGTCGGCGCGCTCACCGCTTTCATCCTGTTGCACGTTGCGGTGCTGTGGCACTTCCGCGGGCGAGGCCGCAGCCTGCTCTTGCATGTTGCGACGCCGTTGATCGGCATCGTGATCCTGGCCTACGTGTTGATCAATGCCGACCGGCATGCGCAATTGGGCGGTACCGCGTGGATGGCGGTGGGGCTATTGGTGCTGGCGTTCTTGAAAGTCAGCGGTCGCTCCACCGAGTTTCGCGCCAGCGACGCGTTGGAGTAGCTGCAGGTGTCGCTGTGCTGCAATGCGTTGCTGTGCAGTTGGTCGTCGGCAATCGACCTTGCGTCTCAGGCCGTGCAGCGCGCACGCAGTGCAAGCGTTAGCAGGCTTTAGCCGGGGTCTACCTCATCGCACGCTTGCAATGCTCGGTTGCGCCGCTGCGTGCAGCCGCGCACATGCATCTGCACGCGATTTGCATTGCGTTGCGGCGCCACGCTGGATGCTTGCGCATGCGCCGTTTACCCAACCATCTCGATGACGCCTTCCATACGCGTCGGGTCACACGGTGCGTGCGTGACGAAACAGATTGACGCTGCCGAAAGCGATCATCTTTTTCTTGACTGCCCACCTCTGAACGAGATTTTCAGCACATATTCAGTTTGAAACATTCGCTAGTCTCGTTCGGCGCCACTGATGGCGCCCGCACGCTGCGGCCCCCGCCGCGGCCTGTCGTTCCCTGACGAGTAAGGACTACCCATGAATCGCAAGAATGCGTTGTACCTGGCGTTGTTTTCCGCCGTTTCCGGCTCCGCACTGGCAGCGCCGCCGACCGAGATGGACGCAGCGCCAGTCAGCACTGCGCCGCAAGCGGCCAAACTCGGCGCGGCAACATTGCAATCGGCAAGTCTGCGTGGCGGCATTCTGCCTACGCGCGTGGTGCAACTCACTGCGCCCACCAGCACCGAGATCAGTCGCGTGCGTGAGCGTCGTATTGCACAGGTCAAACATGGGCAGCCGTTGCAGATCGGTTTTTCGCGTGCAGTTGCCAAGCCGTTGGTGAATCTGGGCACGCTCGATTGGCAGATGGCCAATGATGGCTCGCGCGTTGCGACCTTGAAGGTCAGCTCTGCACAGGCGGCGTCTTTGCGTGCATCGCTGACACTGCGCGGAGCCGGCGCAACGCCAGGCGATCCGTCCAAGGTGACGCTGCGCTTTGCCGGCGACGACGGCCGCGTGTTCGAGCAATCCGGCGCAAGTTTCGCTGCCGGCGGCAACGACATCGGTTGGTCGCCGACCGTGAGCGGCGAGAATCTGTTGGTCGAACTCTCGCTGCCGGCCGGCCAGTATCCGGAAAACTTCAGCCTGAGCATTCCGCAGCTGTCGCATCTGGACATCAGCCCCACCGCCAGCGCGCGCGACATGATGACCATTGCCATTGGCGAGAGCGATTCCTGCCAGAACGACATCGTCTGCCGCGCCAATCCCACCGCCGGCTTCACCAGTGCGGCAAAAGCGGTGGCACGCATGGTGTTCACCACCAGCCAGGGCTCGTTCCTGTGCACCGGCACCTTGCTCAACAACACCAACTCGCCCAAGCGCAATCTGTTCTGGACTGCGGCGCACTGCATCAGCACGCAGACCGTTGCCAACTCGCTGCAGACCTACTGGTTCTACGATGCGGCCAGCTGCAACGGCAACACCGCCAGCTCGCAGGCGACCACGCTGACCGGCGGTGCGTTCCTGCGTCACGCCAATACCACGCGTGATACCGCGTTGCTGGAGCTGAAGACCGCTCCGCCGAGCGGCGCGTTTTATGCGGCCTGGAACAGCGCGGCAATCGGTGCCACCGGCACGGCGATCGTCGGCATCCATCACCCGTCCGGCGACGTCAAGAAGTATTCGCTGGGCAGCGTGAATGGGCTGAGCACCTCCATCGACGGCAAGAGCCCGCTGTACCGTGTGGTCTGGAACGACGGCGTGACCGAAGGCGGCTCGTCCGGCTCGGGCCTGTTCACCATCGCCAGCGGCGGTGCGTATCAGCTGCGCGGCGGCCTGTATGGCGGCTACTCGTTCTGCACCGCGCAGACCGATCCGGATTACTACTCGCGCTTCTCGGACGTGTATTCCACCATTTCCACCTACTTCGGCCCGTAAGCGGTCGATCAATGCACATGGCAGGCGGTGTCTCGCCTGCCATGTGTGACTACGCTGGCTTGCGTGTAGCACTTCATCTGCATCGCCTTGATGATGCAGACTTGGCAGCTCGTCCTTCATCTGGATCGGTATGCCCGCTCAACGCAGTCGTTTTGCAATCGCCGCTTATGCAATCGCCGCGCTCATGCTCGTGACCTTGTCGCTGCAGGTCACCGCCAGTGCAGCCGGCAAGCCCGCCAATCGCGAAGACGTCAAGGCATACGCGCTCCAACTGTGCCTGGACAACAACTATGCGCGTAGCGGCAAATACAGCTCTGATCAGCTCCGCGATCGCTCGTATCTGCTGACGACCTATGCGCTGGACAATGCCAAGGCCGGCGCCACCGACCGCCTGCATCGCTATGTTGCCGAGCAGACGGCGGACTTTGATCGCGCCGAAGTGCCGATGAAGGACGAAGCGCGCCGAGGCCCGTTCAACAGGATCTTTGCGCAATGCATGGCGTTTTACCGTTCGCCTGCGTTGAGCGAGTTCATTGCACACAAGCTCTGAGCCGGAGTGCGCAGTCGCAGGCCTGACCGCCTCGCGATAGTCTGATGCAACGTCACTCGTTGCCCGGCAAGCCTTCCATCACGCTTCGACAGGAGCCCGCAATGTCCGCACCTTCCACACGCCACTCCCGTCGCGAGGTGCTGCGCATCGCGCTGGCAGCGGGCACATTGAGCGTGGCAAGCCACCTCGGTGCTGCAATACGCGGCGAGACGAAGGAGGACGTTGCGCCATCTGCCCCCATCTCGCCGGCACCCTTTCCGGTCAACCGCAGCGTACTGGTCCTGCTCGGCACCAAGGGCGGGCCAACGCCGTCACCGCTGCGCGCAGCAGCCGCCAATGCGCTGGTCATCGACGGGCAGCCCTACCTGATCGATTGCGGCAACGGGGTTGCGCAGCAACTGGCCAAAGCCGGCATCCGCCTGCCTGCGCTGCGCGACATCTTTCTCACCCATCATCACTCCGATCACAACGCCGACCTGCTCAACGTGGTGTGGCTGGCGTGGGCAAGCGGGCTGCAGACGCCGGTGCATTTGTACGGCCCACCCGGTATCGCAAAGATGGTCGACGCGTTTGTCGACATGAATGCCATCGACATCGAGGCACGCATTCGCGAAGAAGGCCGCCCGCCGTTCAAGCAGCTGATCCAGGTGCACGAGTTCGACCAGCCCGGCACGGTGCTGCAAAACGATCAGGTCACCGTTACCGCCACACTGGTGGATCACTACACGCTCAAGCCCGCGTTCGCCTACCGTTTCGCCGCGCGCGACCGTACCGTGGTGTTCTCCGGCGATACACGTTACCTGCCCGCGTTGGCCGAGTTCGCGAAAGACACCGACATCCTGGTGCACGAGGTGATGTACTTGCCCGCGCTGGAAAAGATGCTCAAGACCAACGATAACGCGCCGACCTTGCTCGACCATCTGCTCAAGAGCCATTCCACCAGCGAAGAGGTCGGACGGATCGCTGCCGCCGCCAATGCGAAATTGCTGGTGCTCAATCATTTCGTCCCCGGCGGCGACCCCAGCATCACCGATGCGATGTGGAGCGAAGGCGCACGCAAGCACTACGCCGGGCCGATTGTGGTCGGCGCGGATATGATGCGGCTTTAGCGGCACATGGGTTCGTACAGACACGACAAGTGCGTTGGTGGCAGCGCGATGGGTGATGGCCGTTGCTGCACAGCGCTGTCGGACAGACATGCGTCGCCGGATTGCAGCGCACCTTCACTGTGCAGCGCCTGCCCTTGCCCCCATTGTCCGAGCGGTTTACGCCGATGTTTTTGACGATGTCCTTGCTGCACATTGCCGTGTTGGTCGTGGCTGTGGTGATCTGCCCATTGCTGGCGCTGCTGGGCATCCAGCTGGTCGGCGTTGGGGTGATGAAAGCCTATTGTCTGTGCAGCCTGGCGATGCGTGGCGCTCGAGCGCGGGTGGGACTCGGCAAGCATTCAAAGGCATCCTCCAGACACGCCAAGCGCCAGAAAAAAAGCCGAGCCGGCACTGCAAGCCAGATGTCGCTTGCGCAGCAGCAACAGCGTGTGCCGCCGTTCTGGACCGCGCTCAGCCTGGCCGGCGCGGTGGCAGCCCTGGCCTGGTTGCTGCTGCATTTCCCCACGCCCGCCGAGCTGCAGCGCCTGTGCGGGCAGCTGTTCCGCTACCAGGCCACCCGCATCAGCATCACCTTGCGGCGCGACGATGCGGCTGCGCGCCGTGCGCTGCTGGACACCTTCATCCCGCTGTTGCAGACCGAAAGCCGGCGCATCCGCCACGGCGGCGGCGGCCACACCACCACGGCCGATGTCGTGAGCCATTACCGGTTTATCGATGGGCGATTCGAGATCGCCGCTGGCGGCGTGATCCCGGCCGACCGCCTGGCAGTCGTGTCGTACGGTCTACAGGCGCTGAGCGGGATTCAAGGTGCGAACGCCATCCCCACCCGTGCCCCCGCGCAGTTGCAGCTGCGCGGCAGGCGCGTGCGCGCCGACATCCTGCCGCGCACGGCGATGCTGATCACCGATGTGCTGCCTGTGCCTCCGTTTATCGACCGCTGCTACCTGCGCGTATTGGCCGTGCTACCGGGCGATGTCGCACGCGCCATGTTGGCAGATGCGCAAGCGCCGGACGCGACACGCCAGGGCAGCATCACGCTAACCACGCAGCCGCCCCTGCACGGGTCCAGCTACACGCTGGTCGGCATGCGGTCAGGCCGCTTCGGGATCGGCAATGATCCGCTGGAGCAACCGGCATCCCCGATGCAGGTCGAGCTGCAGTTGCTGCCGCAAGGCGTTGACCCCCAAGTCATGGCGTGCGAAGTCGCCTTACCGCGCGCCACCGACCCACTGCTGATGGCCGCCGCCATGCTCGCCACCTTTCCGGCACTGGACAACCAGGTGGCTGGCGTCGAAACCGTGGCAGCAACCGCATTCTCTCCCTGGTACGGCCGCGGCTGGATTGCGGTGCCTGCCATCGCATCCGGCAGCGCCGATGCCGCTGCTTGCGATGACCAGCAACGCCGCAAGACAGATGCGCTGCTCGACGCAATCCACGCGGGCTGCAATGCACCCGACGCGGACAGGCGCACCTGTGCCATCCATGCGGCGCGACAGGCAGATGCCAGCAAGGAGTTGCAGCGCTGCCTGGCACAATAGCGACGCTGTCCACGCAGCATCCAGCGCTACATGTTCCTGCCCACATTGTTGGCAGCAACCCAACTGCGGCGCGGGAAACCTAACCCCAGGCGCGCGCATCCATCTTGCAATACGCGCTGATGAAGTCCTGCTGCGGCGGCATCTGCTCCACCACGCGTTGGATCGGCTGCGCAATGCCATCCAGCAGGCGACGCAGATCGTTGTCCGACAATGCGGCCGCCAGCGGATGATGCTGCTGCGGCACGATGCCCTGCCCCAGCAAGACGTGGGTCCAGGAGTCGATGCGGAACAGTTCATCGGCACCTTGCCAGGCATGCGCGCGTTCGCGCCAGGCGCGTAGGCGCAAGGCCAGCGATTCGGGCAGTTCCATCTCGCGGCATTGGCGCCATAGCGGTTCGTCGCGCTGGGTGGCGTGGTAATGCAGGATGATGAAGTCGCGCACGTGTTCCATTTCGGCGCGGCTGATGTCGTTGAACAGCTCCACCTGCGAGGGCGCGATGCCGTCTGCGGGGAACAAGCTGATCAGGCGCACCACGGCGGCGATGGTGAGATGGATGCTGGTGGATTCCAGCGGTTCGATAAAGCCGCTGGCCAGGCCCAGCGACACCACGTTCTTGTTCCAGGCCTTGCGCCGGCGGCCGGTGCGGAACGGCACCAGCCAGGGATCCTTGACCGCAGGCGCGGCGACGTCGCGCAACAGCTTGGCGTGGGCTTCGTCGTCGGACAGATGTCGGCTGGAAAATACCAGGCCGTTACCGACGCGATGCTGCAGCGGAATATGCCAGCGCCAGCCGGCCTCGTGCGCGATGGCGCGGGTGTACGGCACCGGCGGACCAAGCGCTTCGGTCTGCACCGCCACCGCGCGGTCGCACGGCAGCCAGTGGCTCCAGTCTTCGTAACCGGTGTGCAGCGTCTGCTCGATCAGCAAGCCGCGAAAGCCGCTGCAATCGATAAACAGATCGCCTTCGATCACCTGCCCGTCTTCCAGCACCAGCGCGGCCACATCGCCGCTGTCCGGCTGCAGCGTCACCTGCTGGATCTTGCCTTCGACACGTGTCACCCCGTGCGCTTCGCTGCGTGCGCGCAGAAACTTGGCATACAACGCGGCATCGAGATGATAAGCGTAGTTGACTGCCGGCTCGCGCAGCAGTGCAAAGCGATCCACGCGCGAGGCCACGGTTTCCAGGCAGTAATCGCCGAATGTACCGGGCATGCCGCGGCGCTGGCTTTCCAGCCACAGATGATGGAAGGCGCACACCAGCGTGCTCTGGCCGGTAATGCCGAAAGGATGGATATAGCGCTCGCCATGCCGGCGCCAATGCTCGAACGAAATCGACAACTTGAAGGTGCCGGCCACTGCGCGCAGAAATTCCTGCTCGTCGATCTGCAGGAAGCGATGGAAGGTGCGGATCGGCGGCACCGTGGATTCCCCAACGCCGACGGTGGCGATCTGATCGGACTCGACCAGGGTGATGTCCAGCAAGTCGCGGAATTGATGCGCCAACGCACAGGCAGCGATCCAGCCGGCGGTGCCGCCACCGGCGATGACGACCTTGCGGATTCTGGGCTGGGTCACTGCGCACTCCTGGGGGATGAATTTAGGGCGATGATGACCATCAGCGATTGAGCTTGCCGATCAGCATGGCGCGCAGTTGTCGCGCGAGCGTGGGGTCGATCGGACCCAAGGCATGCCGCGCCTGCTCGGGTAGATGTTCGCCAGCGCGCTCGGCGGGACCGAAGACGTAGTAATCGAACAAGGCGCGCCAGGCGTCTTTTTCAGACACCGGCCGGTCGCGAATCGCCCACAGCGCGTGATACAGCGCAGGCATCGGCGCCGGCAACTGCGCAGGCGCGCTGCTCCACCAGTAATTGACCAACACATTGAACGGCTGCAGCGATTCAACGTGGTGCCACCACATGCTGGGAATGAACAGCGCATCGCCCGGCTCCAGCACGGTGGTGCGCGCGTGCGCCAGCGCATCGGCAAATCGTGGATAGCGCAGCAGATCCGGGTTGGCGATATCCACCATGCTGACGACCTGCCCGCCCGGCGTGGGATCCAGCGGGCCGGGATACAGATTGGCCACCTGCTCCGGCGGAAACAGCGTAAAGCGACGTTGCCCCACTGCGCAGCACGCCAGGTTGTTGGGCGCGTCGTAATGACACGAGGCAATGACGCGATTGCCGATCCAGATGCTGGGCTGCACGGCGATGCCGCTGGCGGAGAAATCCAGATCGTTGCTGGCACGCAAGCCCGGCAGATGGTCGTCGATGGGCAACGATGCCAGATAATACGTGGGCGGCTGCGGGTCGTCGCGATGCGTCACGATGGCCTCCAGCAAGGTGCTCAAGCTGCCGCGTTGCACATCGAAATTCAGCGCACTGCAATCGTCGGTATAGAACGGACGGCTGGCGATCTCCGGGCCACCGTGGGAATACTGCAAGGCACGTCCGTCATCGTGCGCGCGCAGCAGTGTCATCGCCTCGTCCGGGCTACGCAGCCCGGCCTGCACCAGCGACCAGTGGCGTGCGATGCCACGCAGTACCATCGGCTCGGCGGCGGCGCACAGCGCGGCAAGCGGCAATGCGTCGGGGTGGCAGTCGCGACGCTCTGCGATGGGCGCGATTACGGCAATCGACGCGCTGGATGCAGTCACCGTCATACGCTCAGGCATACGCGGCCGCAGCGGGTGCGGCGGGCGTCTGCTGCAGGCGGCGCTGTTTCTCTGCCATCAGCCGGCGCACGTTGTGCAGCGATGCCAGCATCAAGAACGCGCCTTCCAGATAACCGGCCTGGTGCAGTTGATGCAGCGCTTGCGCGTCGAGCACGGCAAGCCGCTCGCGGTCGATGGCGAACAGGCCTTGCAGATGGGTGGCGTGATTGGCATCGAGCATGACATCCAACTGCACTGGCTGAATCAGCCCCAGCGCATCGAAGGCAGCAGCCATCTCCTGGCCGGCGTCCACGCCGTCGCGAATGCCGCGCAGCACGCCGATGATGTGCTCCAGATACGGGCTGTGGCCGCCTTGCGGCAGAAACACGGCCTCGCCTTCTTCGCGGCTGACGCGCGGGTGCTCCAGATCGACATGGATCACCGGCTCCTGCACCAGTGCGCCATCGATGCGCTGCTCCTGAAAGCCGATCAGGAACGGGCCTTTGGCGACGATGCCCGGCAGGTAACTGGCATTCCAGCGACCGTCCTGCAGAAACAGATTTTCGTCCTGTGCAAAGCCCAGCAGCGCCACCGACTGGTAGCCGCCGGTGGCAGGATCCTTGCGAAAGAACAGCGGGTATTCGCGCTGCAGCTCGGCATATTCGGTCACGAAAGCAGGCACCAGACCCAGCGCATCGCCGAACTCGGCGCCAAAGCGCAGGATGACGCGGATGTCGTGATGCGCCACGTTGTTGAGCACTGCGTATCGCGTCATCTAAAGCTCCAACGGCGATCCGCGAGGGATCATCGCATTGCGTGGGTAAGAATCGATCATGCGGCACCATGCCGCGCCCGCTGGTAGCGAGCATTGCCAAAAAGGGCGAGGCCGGCAAGCGGCACAGCAACATGCACTGCGTGGCTGCAGAATAGATGCGTCGCTGCGATCACCTAGTCGCCATCGTCGATGGCGGCGGTTCGCAGACGTGCAAGCGGCCGCGCTCGTCAGCGGCACCGTCAATGTGCACCGATGTTCGGTGCGACGACTCCAGTCGCGGCCGCCCTCCAGGAGAGCGACCGCGCGGAGATCGCCCACTCAGCGCATCGATTCAGAACGCGTAACGCACGCCCAGCGTATAGCGCGGTTGCTGGTCGATCAGGCGGATCATCTGCTTGTCCGAACGCCCATGCCAACGCACGTCTTCGCCGGTCAGGTTGATCGCCTCGAAGCCCACCGACAGCTGCTTGCTGAAGCTGTAGCTCACGCTCAGGTCCCACTGCTGATAGGCCTCGACGTAGTACGGGTTGCGATTGGCGCCATCCTGGTTGGCGGCGATCAGATACTCGTCACGCCAGTTCCAGGCCAGACGCGCGCTCCAGCCGTACTTTTCGTACATCAGCATCACGTTGGCGGTGTCGCTCAAACCGAGCAAGGCGAACTGGTCGCGGTCGATCACCGTGTTGTCGAAGCCCACATCGCCTTCGACAATGGTGTAGTTGGCGTAGATACCGAAGCCGGTGGTGTCGAAGAAATACTGCCCACCCAGTTCCCAGCCATGGATATTGGCCTTGTTCTGGTTGACCGGCCGCGACACGTCGAATTGATACAACGGGTCGGAGGCATTGCCGACGATGTCGTAGGCATTCTCCAGCGCCAGGCTCTGTGCAGAACTGCCGTTGTAGGCGCCCAACCCGCCAGTGGCTGCAGCGTTACGCAACAACGCCATCGCTGCGAACAACGAGGTGTCGTTAGCCGAACAGGCAGCCGCAACGTCATTGCCGGAGGCACCAACCTGCGCGGCGCAGGCACCGCTCTGCAGGAAGGCCAGCGCGGATTGCGCGTCCGGCCCCGAGGTGGGATCCCTCAGCCCGTACAGCGATTCGCGCGAGACCGTGTTGCCGATGAAGTTGCTGACGCGCTTGTTCCAGAACGTGGCCGAGACGTAGCTGGCGTCGGCGAAATACCATTCCAGCGCCAGATCGAGGTTGTCCGACTCCAACGGATCCAGCGTGGGGCTCTGCGAACTGCCGGAGGCACGGGTGGAGGGGTTGATCAGGATCGAGCCGCTCGGTGTATTCGGCGTCGGCCCGGCGATCAGATTGTTGTAAGGCGCACGCGCAATGGTCTGGCCGAACGAGGCGCGGCCTTTCAGCTGGTCGGTGATGTCGATGCTGAAATCGAGATTGGGCAGGATGTAGTTGTAGCTGGTCTTTTCGCTGAAGGGCTGCAGCTCGGTGGAACGCAACAACTGGAAGTCGTTGTTGGCCTGCCAGAGCAACGCCGTGGGCGTGGCCACCTGCGAGGTGGATTCCACATCGGTACGCTCATAGCGCAAGCCCAGCCGCGTGTTGGTGGTCATGCCGGAGATGTCGCCCTTCAATTCCAGCTGCACGTAAGCAGCGCGGGTCTTCTCTTCCACCTGATTGTCGGCGCTGTAGTTCGGGTTGTAGCGCGTAACAGCGCCGTACTGGCTGCCACCCCACAGGGCCAGCTGATCGGCATCGCCACGCCATGCGTTGGGCGCTGCACCGTTGGCGTTGAAGTCCTTGAACATGCCGGTGATGCTCACCGGCCGCAGCAACGCCTGCATGCCCGGCTCGTTGCCGGCATTGGCCACGCCCCAATCGCCGAGCGTGGAATAGTTGTCGCTGGTGAGCCGGTTCATGGTGGTGTTGGCGCTGCTCACGCCGAACTGAAAGCGGCCGTCGTCGAAGTCAAAGGTGCCATCCATGCGCCCTTCCTTGATCTCGGTCACCTGCGATTGATAGTAGATGCGCAGCACCTGCGAGCCGAGCTCGGCGGGGGTGAAGTCCGGATTGACCACACCGTTGGTGCCGGCCAACGAATCGGCAGCGGTGGGATACCAGGTGCGTGCGCCGATCGGCAGCGAATTATTGAACGACAACTCCTGCCCCCATTGACCGCCGCAGGACGGACCGTTGACGCAGTTGTTGGTGCCCGCAAAGCTGAAATAGGTGGCACTGCCGCCGGTGATCGGATCGTTGGGCATGCTCTTGGTTTTCGAGTTATGCGCATCGAACGACAACTGGAAACGGTCGCTTACCTGCCAATCCGCATTGAAGCCGAGCGAACCCAGCGTGTACTTCTGCTCGTTGCGCTGCTGCTCCATGCCGAAGTCCTTGGCACCGTTGGGTACATCGCGCAGATAGATCGGCGTTGCCACCGCCTGGCCGGTATCGAAGGTCAGATCGGTGAAGCTGTTGGCGCGCTGCAACCAGATGCCCTGCTCGCCACGTTCTTCGCGGATTTCATTCGACGAATAGGTGTAATCCAGCGTCAAGGTGAGGCTATCGCTGGGTGCGAACTGCACCACCGCCTGGCCATTGGTGCGCTCGCGCTGGAAGTCGGCGAATGCATAACGCAGGTCGTTGGGCATGCCGTACAGCTGGCCGATCGCAGGCGCGTTGGTCACCACCGCGCCCGGACGCAAGGCTGGATCGGTGCCGGTCCAGGGCTGGATATTCCAGGTGTTTTCGGTGGCCTGCACCGAGCCGCCATGGCGCTTCTGATAGCTACCGCTCAAGCCGATCCCGAAGGTCTTGTCGGGATTGGTGTAGCTGAAAATGCCCGACACTTCCGGCGTCAATGAATCGCCGAACGGTTGCGACCGGTCGGACACCATTTTGGCGCCGGCATTGGCCACCACACCGGAGTGATTGAACGGCTTGTCGGTCTGGATATTGATGGTGGCGCCGATACCGCCGCTGGGCGCGGTGGCGCGGCTGGTCTTGTAGACCTCGATCCCGGTAATGGCTTCGGAGGCGAGCTGGGCGAAATTGAACGCGCGTGTACCCACATCCACGCCGCCGATCGGCGTCTGGCCTGGTGCGCCGAATGCGTCTGCACCGGGAATCAGCCGGCCGTTGAGCGTGACCGTATTGAACTGCGGGCCGAAGCCGCGTGCGGTGACCTGCGCGCCTTCGCCATCGCGGCGTTCGATCGAGATACCGGTGATGCGTTGCAGCGACTCGGCCAGATTGGTATCGGGAAATTTGCCGATGTCTTCGGCGCTGATCGCATCCACCACGCCGGCAGCGTCGCGCTTGATGCCCATGGATTGATCCAGGCTGCTGCGAATGCCGGTGACGTTGACGGCGTCGAGCGTAGTGGCGGTTTGCGCGCTGGATTGCGGCGGCGGCACTGGCGGCGCGGGGACGTCCTGCGCAAAGGCCGGATTGATGACCAACAGGCCACCGACGAAGGTGAACATGGCCTTCGACTTGAAATTGCTCAGCGTACGACGCATCGATCTATCCTCGGGTCTGGAGTCCAACACCCACGGCCGTGGTCGCGGAATGCGACGCGGCGATTGTCTGGCTACGCGCCTTACACGGCACGCGACATACATCCTTAGCAGCACTTCATCTGATCCCCCGCATCGAACCGGCCGGCGGATCCCCCTGATGCCAACCGTGCGCGTGCCAGGCCCATGACGGACGCTGCCTGCGACGATCTGTACAGCACGTGCGACTGCTTCCCTACTCGTACACCCGCAACCGACGCTGCCTGCTACGTCACGTTGTTCAACCGACTGCCATCACTCAATCCGGGCGTGATAGCGCTACCACGCGGCGCAGACTAGTCATGCGTGACAGCGCTTGTCACCCTGCGTTGCAGCAAACATGCAAAGACACATCCAGGCACAAAACAAGGCGTGCGCTTGAGTCCGTACGGTAGACGCAGACCTGCCGTGGCTGTAAGCGTTATCAGCAGGTTGCGGCGGAGATTGCGCTTTTGTATCGACAAGGCAAGCCATAGCAATGACGGCTACGACCTCGCGTCGAGAGGTTGCGCAAAGTGTCACTGCGATCGCACCACGCAAGCGGTGTATCGCCGCACTGTTGACGATGCAAGGCAACACCATCGAGCAGCGATGCGAACACATGCGCTGCACCAACACGTAGCGTTGAGGGCGATGTACGCGGATATAAAAACGGCGCAATCGCTGCAATCGATTGCGCCGTTATTCGGCACGCGCCTGTCTTGTCTTCGCCCCGATCATCTGCGCCCTTGCAGCACGGATGATTGCATCGGTAACTGCTAGCCGATCACGTCCAGCTGGTTGTCGCTACGCTGTGCATCGGGCAGCGCGTGATCCGGATCCAGTCGCACATGCAGCACCTTCTGCGTGGTCGGCAGCGTCAGCGTGGGCGCGGTGTTCTGCAGCCAGGTTTCCACCGGCACGCGACGATCCAGGTGGCTGCCGTCGGCCAGCTCCACGCGCACGGTGGCCGGCATCACCAGTTTCTGATTGCTGCGCAGTGTGAGTTGCACGCCCTTGGCAGGATCGTGATCCACGTAATGCGCCTCGCTGATGCCCATATCCAGTTGCCAGTTGTTGAGATACCAACCGCGCCACCACCAGGCCAGATCTTCGCCGCTCTCGCTTTCCATCAACCGGAAGAAATCCGATGGCGTGGGATGTTTGTAGGCCCAGGTGGCGATGTATTTGCGAAAGGCCGGATCGAAGCGTTCCGGCCCCAGGATCTGCTCGCGCAATAGCACCAACCCCAATGCGCCTTTGAAGTAGGTCAAGGAATGGCGGTATGTTTCGCTGGTGGAATCGGCGTTGTCCATCAGTGTCGGCGCGCGGGTATCGGCCAGTAGCGGCAGGATCTCGTCGACCGGGTTTCCGCCCTTGGGCGCATATTCGGAATCGCGCTTGGGTGCGTATTCGCCTTTGTTGAAGGCATCCGATGCGTACACGTCGATAAAAGTGTTGAAGCCTTCGTCCATGAACGCATGCCGGCGTTCGTTGGAGCCGACGATCATCGGGAACCAGGTGTGGCCGATCTCGTGCGCGGTGATCCAGAACAGCTCCTTGCCGCTGTCTTCGAAGCCATCGAAGACGATGCCGGGATATTCCATGCCCGCGCCATAGCCGCCCAGATTGATCGCGGCCGGCCACGGATACGGGTACCACTGCGAGAAATGTTCGATCGCGCCTTTGACATATTCGGTGGAGCGGTTCCATTTGTCCGCGCCCACGCCTTCCAGCGGATACACCGACATCGCCAGCGACTGCTTGCCACCGGGCAGCTTGATACGCGCGGCGTCCCACACAAACGCGGGCGAGGCGGCAAACGCCACATCGCGCGCGTGGTCCATATGGAAGCGCCAGGTCTGCGTGCCCTTGCCCGTCGGCTTGGCCGCACGTGCAGTCACTTCGTCAGGCGTGCGGATCAGCACCGTGCGATCGCTGCCGCGCGCCTGTTCCAGGCGTTGCTGCTCGGTGCGGCTGAGCACCTCGGCCGGATTGGTCAACGCGCCGGACCCGGCCACCAGAAAGCCCTCCGGCACGGTCACCGCGTAGTCGAAGTCGCCGTATTCCAGATAGAACTCCGAGCCCAGATACGGCTGCGTGTCCCAGCCGCGCAGATCGTCGTACACCGCCATGCGCGGATACCACTGCGCAATTTCGTAGATCTCGCCCTGCTTGCTGGCGCTGACTGCGGTGCGCCCGCCCCAGGTGCCCGGAATCGTGTAGCGGTAACGAATATGCAGCGTGAGCGCCTTGCCCTGCCCGGCCAATGGCTGCGGCAGATCCACGCGCAGGCGGGTGTCGTCGACGACGAAGTGTGCGGGCTGGCGACGGCCGCCGGCGTCAATCTCGATGCTGGCGATCTGCATGCCATCGGTGAACTGGGTACGGCGCGATGGCCGGCTGGCGGCAGCGCGTGCATCGGCACGGTAGATGTTCTGGTCCAGCTGCAGCCACAGCACGTCCAGCGTGTCCGGGCTGCGGTTGGTGTAGTGGATCGCCGCCTCGCCGGTGAGCGTGTGGGTCGCCGGATCGATGCTGGCGGTGAGATCGTAATCGGCACGGTTCTGCCAGAACAGCGGGCCGGGCACGCCACTGCCACTACGGTAGGCGTTGGGTGCGTCGGGCAATTGCAGCGGCGCGAACAAGGCCAGCGGATCGAAAGGGCTGGCCGGTGCGGGTGCTGCGGTTGCTGCGGTTGCGGAACTGGCTGGTGCGGGCGCGGCAAGTGCGGGCGCGGCAACGCACGCCAGTGACAGTGACAGTGCAACGGTAAGCGATCGGCGCACGGTGGGGGTCATGCGAAATCCTGCGGCGTGGGGGACTCCCATCCTACGGCGCGCCTCGCCGCGCGCGGGAATGCCATTGGTCCCGGATGGCGCTACACGATTCTGCGGCAGCATCGCTCGGCTCGACGATCTGCGCGACGGCCACGCCGGTGATGCTGAGAGCGGCTACCAAAACCAACCCACGCCTGCCTATCGCAGAGCGGTTGATCTGTTGATTGGCTGCGGGGCCCTTGCCCGCCCACCATCGCGGGACACGCTGCAAGTACGTCCCTGTAAGCTCTTACGCGACGGTGGGCGGGCAAGGACCAGTCGAGATGGTCGGTGTGCATGTTTTCAACAAAGCAACCGACTCACCCTCTGGTGCGGTGTCCTCGCCGATTGCGGGACCGTGTGGCGGCATGGATGTCGCCACCGAGCCCCCAGGACGGGTTCACGGCGTGTCCCGCAGGCGGCGAGGGCACCGCGCCCTCGATCCACTCAGCGTTTGACCTGGACTTCTGACGGCATCCACCAAGACGCGGCCGACAACACCAGACTCACCGCCAGGCGCCCGCTCGCTACGTTTTGTTAGCCACTCTTATTCCGGAATCAGGCTGCCCAGTCGCAAAGCCCCCTCACCGTCGTGGCCCAGCGTGTCGTCCGGATTGCTCAGCCGGCAGCGGCGCAGCGACAGACACCCGCAGCCGATGCAGTCGGTGAGCTGGTCGCGCAAGGCCTGCAGTTCGCTGATACGCGCATCCAGTTGCCCGCGCCAGCGTGCCGACATGCCTGCCCATTCCGCACGTGTGGGCGTGCGCTGCTCCGGCAGCACCGAGAACGCATCCAGTACCTGCTGCAATGGCACGCCGAGCCGTTGCGCCACGCGGATCACGGCAATGCGCCGCAACACATCGCGCGCATAGCGCCGTTGATTGCCTGCCGTGCGCAGGCTGCGGATCAAGCCTTTGCGCTCGTAAAAATGCAATGCCGACACCGCCACGCCACTACGCTTGGCCACTTCGCCCACGGACAACTCACGCTGCATTGCCTTGACCTCAACCTTGGTTGAGGCAGGATGCTGCGCGGCCATGACCGGTGCAAGTGCCGTGGTCATGGCTCTACACACTTCAGTTTCTGGATGCTCGATGCCCACCGATACCGCCCTGCCCGCCACGCCGCTCAATCAGGCGCAAGCCACCTCCATCCTGGCTGCTCCGTACCGCGCTACAACGCTGGGCATGGTCGCGCTGGTTGCGCTCAATGCCTTCGAGTCGCTGGCGGTTGCAGCGGCCATGCCGACCGTGGCGCGCGAATTGAATGGGCTGCCGCTGTATGCGTTGGCGTTCGGCGGCACCTTGGCGACCAGCGTGGTCGGCATGACCGCCGCCGGGCGCTGGAGCGACCGTCGCGGACCGGGCGGCGCGCTGGCTTACGGATTGCTGTGCTTTGTGATCGGGCTAGTGATCGCCGGAGTGGCGCCGAGCATGCCGCTACTGATTGCCGGGCGTTTGCTGCAGGGTCTGGGCGCCGGTGCGTATTCGGTGGCGCTGTACGTCATCGTCGGGCGGCTGTATCCGGACGCCTTGCGGCCACGCGTGTTTGCCGCGTTTTCGGCCGGTTGGGTGGTGCCCTCGTTGATCGGGCCCGGCATCAGCGGGTTGATCGTGCAGCACGTCGGTTGGCGCTGGGTGTTTTTGTCGGTGCCGCTGCTGGCGATTCCGGCCGGGCTGATGTTGTGGCCGGCGATTCGCGGGCGCGCGTGGTCCGGTGAAACCTCCGGTCAATCCAACGCCGCATTCGGCTGGGCGATCGGTGCGGCATTGGGCGTGCTTGGCGTGTACCTGGGCGGGCAACTGCACGGCGTGTCCGCGTTGCTGGCGATGACGCCGGCGCTGTTGCTCACACTGTTCTGCGCCTGGCACCTGTTGCCGACCGGCACGCTGCGGCTTGCGCGTGGCCTGCCCAGCGTAATCGCGCTGCGCGGCATTGCAGCGGCGGCCTTCTTCGGGTTCGAAGCGTTTCTGCCGTTACTGCTGTCGCGCGAGCGTGGCCTCTCGCCGCTGCTGGCCGGCGTGGCGCTGAGCGTCGGTGCGCTGGGCTGGTTCAGCGGCTCTTGGTATCAGGGCCATAGCCGCGCCGGCTGGTCACGCCCACGCCTGCTCAAGACCGGTGCGCTGTTGATGTCGTCAGGCATCGTGATCAGCGCGGGCGCGGTGTGGCCGGCCGTTCCCGTGCCGGTGGCGATTTCAGGCTGGGCACTCGTAGGCCTGGGCATGGGCCTGCTGTATCCGAGCCTGTCGGTGTTGACGTTGTCGCTGTCGCCACCGGCGCAACAAGGCGCGCACAGTTCGGCGCTGCAATTGAGCGAAGCGATTGCGGTTGCCGGCATGCTGGCGCTGGCCGGCGCGTTGTTCGCCGCGCTGCTGGCCAGCGCGACTGCGGCCGCGTACCTGAGCGTGTTTGCGTTGGCGTGGCTGCTGGCGGTGGCGAGCTTTTTTGTGGCGCGGCGGGTCTGAGGGGATGTGCAGAGTGTGCAAGCGACTTTGCCGATCCTGTCGAGATCGTTGTGATCGCGAGTAAAAAAATCCTCTCGCAAGCGACTGGTCATTTTTTCGCCACCCATCTTGACAGCGTTGCAGGCCGGGGCCTGCGCACACTTGTCCACAGCCTTGTGCAAGTTCCATCCACAGGGGGTGTGGAAAACCTGCACCGCCAGGCGCACGCTGCAGAGCTTGCGCGCGACAACCGCGTGTGCCAGACGATCGAGAACAGCATCAATCCACGATCACGTGCGGCACGAAACGCGAGGTATCGCGGGTGATCGGGCCGTCGTCGTCGCGCATGCCCAGCCCGGCGGGGCGATCGGCCACCACCCAACTGCCCACCAGCGCATGCCGCCCGTCGAACACCGGTAACGGATGGTGCGCCTGCAGAATCGCCGGCCCATCCACATACGGCCCGTCGGTCTGTGCGGCGTCGCCCTGTGCGGTGACCAGAGAGATGTTGGCGCCCTCGCGCGAGAGCAGCGGCTTGCGTACCCAGCCTGCAGCCGGTGCTTCGCCGGTTTGTGCAAAGCGTGCAGGCAGCAAATTGGGATGGCCTTGATGCCGCTCCCACAGCAGCGGCAGGATGCCCTTGTTGCTCAGCACCGATTTCCACGCCGGCTCGATCAGGCGCACGCGGTTGGCAATCAATGCCGGCCCGAAGCGCTCTTCCATCATGAATTCCAGCGGATACAGCTTGAACAGCGTGTGGATTACCCGATCCTGCTCATCGGTGAACCAGCCATCGGCGCTGAGGCCAATATCTTCGATGGCCACGTCCTCGGTACTGATGCCCACCTGGTGCGCGCAGTCGCGCAGGTAGCGCACCGTGGCGCGATCTTCCAGCGAATCGCGCACTGCCGAAAAATGCATTTGCGGGCCGATCGCGCCATCCACCGCCAGCGCGCCCAGGGTTTCGCACAGCAGGTCCTGAATCAGATTGTATTGATCGGTACCCTTGGGCAACACACCGGCGGCGATCTGCTGCTCCAGCCACAACCACTGGAAATACGCCGATTCGTACAGCGAGGTGGGCGTGTCGTAATTGAGTTCGTACAGCTTGGCCGGGCCGTCGCCGGCATACGCCAGATCCATGCGGCCGTACAGATGCGGGTCGCGGTTCTTCCATGAGTTGGCGATCCAGTCCCAATAGAACGGCGGGATCGCCAGCTGCGTCATCAGTTGTTCCGAGCCCACCACCTCGTCCACCAGCTGCATCGCCATGTCGTGCAGTTCTTGGGTGGGCGCTTCGATGTCGTCCTCGATCTGGCGCAGCGAGAACGCGTAATACGCGCTTTCGTCCCAATAGCGCTCGCCATCGATGGTGTGGAAATGGAAGCCGAGCGACTCGGCCTGTTCGCGCCAATCGGCACGTTCTGCAATTGCGATCCGTTGCATGTCAGCCGCCGTATCCTGAGCTGCGCCCGCCGCTGCCGAACGAACTGCGCGCCGCCGCACTGGAGCCGAAACCCGAGCGCGAGACGGTGATTGCACGCGACGGCATGTCGATGGCGCCGCTGCGCCCGCGTACGGTGCCGATACGATTGCTGGCCAGATCGCCATTGGGTTTGTAGTACCCGCCGCTGCGGTAATCGCGATACAGCGGCATCGCGCCGCCGTAGCGATAGCCACCGCCACTCATGTTGCCCAGCGCGTAGCCCAGCAGGAAACCGCCCATCGGCGGAATCCAGCTGTGTTGCCCCTGGGTCTGCCCCTGTACTTCGGTGCAGCTACCGAACTGCGCATCGCACTCGTAGCGCGAATTGAAGCGCGGCGCGGCCTGCTGATGCTTGGCCACCGCCTCGTCATAGGCCTTGAGGCATTGCTGGATGTCGGTCTGTTCCTGCTTGATCTGGTAGCAGTCGGAGGCCGACTGCAGCACCACGCCTGTCTCTGGTTCGGAACCGCAACCGGTGACGAAAGCAGCCGGCAACGCGGCCATCAGGGTGAGTTTGAGATTGCGTGATCGCTTCATGCCTGCGCTCCGTTACGGCGTGATCGCCGCGGCATTGATCAGGCCGACCGCGATCGACACGCCGGCCGAAAAGATGCCGGCGGCGGTGACGTTGTCGGTGATCTGCCGCGAGATGCGCCCGGCGACCAGGTTGGCCAGCAGATACGCCACGATCTGGATCCCGCAGGCGACTGCGCCCCAGATCAACGCATCGACCAGGCTCACCGAATGGGTGATGGCCGAATGCAGCGGCAATGCAACGCCGATCAGGTTGCCGGCCAGTGCGGTGGCCGCAGCCACATTGCCCTGCCGCAGCAAGGTGAAGTCCTTGTGCGGGGTGACCAGGGTCACCAGCACCACCGCGACGATCAACACGCCCAGACCGGTGCCGAAGTAGGAAAGAAACGCGAGAAAACTCTGCAGATTGATCGGGTTCATGACAGGACCAAGGTAAGTGGAAGACGAGCGCGCGCGCTCAGGTGATATCCAGATCGGCGACAGTGACATCGATGCCGACCGCATAGGTGACGCAGAATTCGTTGGGGCCGGAATCTTCCCCAGTGACCAGCAGGAACTCTTCGCGCTGCAGCTCCGGCACATCGCGGCTGTAGAGCATGGCGTAATGGGTCAGATCGCCATCGCGGCGCGGCGGCTGATAGCGGTACAGCACTTCGTCGTAGGCGATCGGCGGAATCCGCGCCGCATCATCGGTGGACTGGGTGGCGCGCTCCCAACGCTTGCCGGCGTAGTCGATCTGCGCCGCACCCAGATGCGGATGCTGCATCACGAACTCCTGAAACGCCTGCTTGCTGGGCGGGTTGACCGTCTCGCAATACACGAACGCCTTCATCGCTTCCAGATCGCCGCCCACGGTAGTGACCTGCAAGAACGCATCGTCGTCCAGATAGAACCGATGCAGGGAATAGCCATCGCCCAGATTGACATGGCCATAGCACGGGATGCCTTGATGGCCGCCCGGCAATTCGGCAGTCATGGCCTCGGGCGCCATGCGATACAGAGTGGTGTCGATCTCTACCTGCCCCCCCACCCGCAAGCCCAGCGGCAGCGTGTGGCCGATCGCGCCGGTGCCGGACGTGGGCGCCGCGGGCGGTTGTGGTTGGCCGAATAACTTGCTGAAAAAACTCATCGTCCTGCACCTTGTGGCGATGGGGAATGGGGAACGGCGGCAGTGCGCAGGGCGTGCCATGCAATGGCGTGCACGGGCACGCGCTGCTCGGCCAGGTAATACAGCATGGCACCGGGCGGCACAGCGGTGTGTGCTGGCGGATTCAACCGCAGTGCGCCATCGGGCGCGCGCAAGCCCAGCAACAGGGCGCCGCGCTGGCTGAAATCGGCCGCCACGACGCGGTAATCCAGCGGGCCGATATCTGCCGGGACCGCAAGACTGAACTGGGTCGGGCCATCGTCCACCGACAACAATTCGGCAGTGATCGCAGCGCTGCCGGGATCTTGCGCGGCACGCGCCAGGATCTCGGCAGTCATCGGCCGCGTGCATTCGATCGCCGGATAATGGCAATTGACCAGCCGCGCGGCGCTACCCGAATCGAAGTGCGCCACGATATGCGCACGCGGCGCATGCGCCATCAACGCGAACACTGCCGCCAGGGTCTGATCATCCGATGGCGGGTTGACGATCACCCGCGCCGCGCCCGCGATGCCGGCACGCAGGTAGACCTCGGTATGCGTGTACGACTCGGCCGCGATAAAGCGCATGTGGTCGGGCATCGGGTTCTCGGCTACGCCCTCGGCGATCAGCACCACGCCTTCGTCGTCGGTGGCGGTGTCCGAGAGCAACAGCTCCAGCAAACGCGCGGAGCCGGCGCCCTGCCAGCCGATCAGAATGGTGTGCCCGCGCAGATCGGCGTAAGCCATCTTGCCCATGTGGTGGCGCCTCCAGAAAGTGATGAGCACACCGCTGGTCTTGGCCAGCACCGTGGCGAACAACGCCACCGCGCCCGGCATCAACACGAACGCGGCGATATAGCGCCCGGCCACCGAGCCCGGCGACAGGTCGCCGTAGCCGATGGTGGTGGCGGTGGTCATGTAGTAGTAAGGAAACGCGTCCAGGCCGACGAGCTTGTGCTCGCCAGCCATGCGTAACAGCGCCCAGCTCAGCCCCATGTGCGCCAGCAGGGCCAGCGCCACCATGCCCCAACTGATGCGGCGCACATGGCGCCGCAGTACCCGGAACAACCGTCCGACGATGATCATGGCGCGTCCTGTGCCGTGCGGTGGATCAGCTGTCGCTGCGCGGAACCTGCTGCACGTCGCGCACCTGGCCGATCAACGGCGCAGTGCCGCTGGCGGTGTCGTGGCCGAGCTGGGCCGGCTTCTTGAAGCGCGCCAGCACCGCGGCGGCGTTGGACTCGCCTTCCATCAACCCGGCCGCAGCCAGACGACGGTTCAGATCGCCATCGCCGGTGGACGATTCCAGCTCTTCGGCCGATTCGATCCGCGCAGAGGTTTCGGCCTGACGCGCCTTGATGCGCTCCAGCGATTCCAGTGCCGAGCCCATCTTGCTGCTGGCACCGGAATGGCGCGCGGCAATCGCCGCCTGCGCCTTCTGCACCGCATCGGTGGCCTTGACCGTATCGATCTGCTGGCGCATGCCGCGCAGCTGGTTCTCGGTCTTCTGGATGGTGGCCTTGAGCGTCACCACCGATTGGTCCAGCGAGGTCTTGGAGGCCTTGTCGCCGGCGTCTTCGCTTTCCAGCGCGGCGAGCTTGCTCGCCACATCGTGGGCCAGCGCTTCATCGCCCTTGGCCAGCGCGCCTTCGATGTAACGCGTGTATTCGGCCATCTTGCCGGCGCGCGCGTCGATCTTCTGCTGGGCCAGCTTGCTCTGCGCCATCAGCTTGGTCAGCTCTTCGCGCGAACGCGTGAGCTGGGCGCCGGCATCGCGCATTTCCTGGTCCAGGATGCGCAGCGCATTGGCGTCGACCGCCTTCTGGCCGGTTTCGTGTGCAGTGCCACGCAGCAGCGTGATCAACTTTGAAAAGATACTCATGACAACACGCCTTTAGGAAAAATACGGCTTGAGAGATTCGGCGGCATCCAGCGTATTGGCCGCCAGGGTCTGGATTTCCTCGTCGATCTGGTCGAGCGTGGACGACGCCGACAGCTCGCCGAAGACCACGTACGCGTCCTTGCCGTCGACCTGCACCAGACCCAGATTGGACAAGGGATTGAGCGGATTCAGCCGCAGGCAGGCGTCGTTGAAGGCCGCGCGGTCGCTGACCTGGTCGGCATTGGCCAGCAGCGTGGAAACGAACACCTGCGAGCCGGAGGCGGCGACCTGGATCTGCATGTCGCCGTGGTCGGCCAGGGTGAGGTTGATGGCCGGTTCCAGCCCGTCAATCAGCTCGACCTCGATCGGCTGGTCGCGGTAGCGCTCGGCCAGCAGGCCGTGCAATTCGACAGTGGTGTACTGCGTCATACGATGTCCTGTCCTTTGGTCATGCAGCGGTGGCGATGCAGCTGCGGTCATGCAGCAACAGTCATGCAATGGCCGGACATACTACAGACTGTTTGCGACCGGCAGAAAGGGCCGGAAGTCAGCCGGTCAGGCCAACGGCAGGCGGAAGCAAACCACCCGTTCAGGTGGCTCGAAGCGACACGCCGTCTGTGCGGGCTGCAGGTCGGCAACGCTGTCGTCGGCATCCGGCCATAAGGCCGGGCGTAAGACTGCGCATCTGCGCCAGCCGCCGTACGCACACGCCAGCCGGCCTGCGCGCTCACGGATACAGCATCCGCTTGCTCCAGCGGCTGGCCGCATCGGCTTCGTAGCGCCAGCGCTCGTGCAGGCGGAACTTGGCGCCGTACCAGAACTCGAACGCCTGCGGCACCACCCGGAACCCGCCCCAGCCATCCGGGCGTGGCACCGCGCGGCCTTCGAAGGTGGCTTCGACCTTGGCGATGGCCGCGTCGAACTCCTCGCGCGAGCCCAGCGTCTGCGATTGCAGCGAGGCCCAGGCGCCGATCTGGCTCATGCGCGGGCGCGAGGCGAAGTAGGCATCGGATTCGTCGGCGCCGACCAGTTGCACGCCCCCTTCGATACGCACCTGGATGCCGGCCTCGCGCAGGCTGCGCCACAGAAACAGCAAGGCGGCCTGCGGATGGGTCTGCAGATCGCGGCCCTTGGCGCTGTCCAGATGGGTGTAGAACACGAACCCGCGCGTATCGAAGGCCTTGAGCAACACGGTACGCGCGCTCGGCCGGCCATCCACGTTGGCGGTGGCCACGGTCATCGCGCTGGCTTCGAGTTCAGCGCTGGCCTGCGCCTCGGCGTACAGCGCGGTGAAGGTGGCAAGGGCTTCTGCATAGAGATCGGTCATGACGGTGCGCGGGCAGCAAGATTGGCGCCTATTGTGGGCGCATCGCGTGTGCTTCGCCTATGTGTGCGCTGTCGCCGCCGTCGATCTCCACGCGGCGGCGGCTTGTGTCCAGGCGAATGCGTGCAGCAGATGGTTACGCTGCAGGAATGGTTTCAAACCGCGCCGATCGGCCCGGCGCAAGGGCGTGAATGCTACGATCCCTGCGCATGAACCCCGCTCCCAATCTCGTGATGGTCGGCCCGATGGGCGCCGGAAAAAGCTGCATCGGCCGTCGCCTGGCCGAGCGCTTCGGGCTGGACTTCGTCGATGTGGATCAGGCCATCGTCGAGCAGGCGGGCAAGAGCATTCCGACCATTTTCGAACAGCACGGCGAAGCACGGTTTCGGCAGCACGAAGTCGAGACCTTGCAGGCGCTGCTGCAGCAGGACAACAAATTGATTTCCACCGGCGGCGGCGCGGTGCTGGATCCGCTCAACCGCCAGCGCATCCGCGAGCGCGGCTTTGTGGTGTACCTGCACGTGAGCGTGCCGGCGCAACTCACCCGGTTGGCGCGCGATCGCAATCGCCCGCTGTTGCAACGCGCCGACCGCGAGCAGGTGCTGCACGCGATGGCTGAGCACCGCACCCCGCTGTACCAGGAGGTCGCCGACCTCAGCCTGGAAACCGACCATTTTTCCCCCGCCGAGGCCACCGCGCAGCTGGTGCTGCGCCTGGCCGCGCAATGGCGCATGTCGAGTACCCCTGCATGACACTCCCCCGTTCCTCGCGCAGCGTCGATGTCGACGGCGCGCAGCCCTACACCATCACCATTGCGCCCGGCCTGCTGGCCGACGGCGCGCGTCTGGCCAGCCATGTGCGCGGCCGCCACGTGCTGTTGCTCAGCGACTCGCAGGTGGCCCCGCATTACGCGGCCGGGGTGCGCACTGCACTGTTGCAGGCGCGCCCGGACCTGCAGCTCGGCGAGCTGGTGATCGCCGCCGGCGAAGCTTCCAAGACGCTGGACAATTTCGGCGCCGCAATCG
This sequence comes from Xanthomonas sp. Leaf131, assembly GCF_001423495.1. Taxonomy (GTDB): domain Bacteria; phylum Pseudomonadota; class Gammaproteobacteria; order Xanthomonadales; family Xanthomonadaceae; genus Xanthomonas. Next base: position 56,711 of record NZ_LMOG01000008.1, read on the forward strand.
CCGCACTGGCCGAATTGGGCGCCACCCGCGACGCCTGCGTGTTCGCGCTGGGCGGCGGCGTGGTCGGCGATCTGGCCGGCTTCGCAGCGGCCTGCTGGATGCGCGGGGTGGACTGCGTGCAACTGCCGACCAGCTTGCTGGCAATGGTGGATTCGTCGGTCGGCGGCAAGACTGCGGTTGACATCCCGCAGGGCAAGAACCTGGTCGGTGCGTTTCATCCACCGCGTGCGGTGATCGCCGACACCGACACCTTGCGCACCCTGCCCGCGCGCGAGTTGCGTGCCGGTCTGGCCGAGGTGATCAAGTACGGCGCCATCCGCGACCCGCTGTTCTTCCAATGGCTGCATGCCGAACGCCGCGCGTTGCTGGACAGCGATGCCGCAGCGCTGGCCCAGGCCATCGCGCGCAGCTGCGAGCACAAGGCCGAGATCGTGGCGCGCGATCCGCTGGAAAAAGGCGAGCGCGCCCTGCTCAACCTGGGCCACACCTTCGGCCATGCGATCGAGACCGAACAAGGCTACGGCGCGCCCGGCAACGACAACCTCAACCATGGCGAAGCCGTGGCGGTGGGCATGGTGCTGGCCGCCCGGCTCTCGGCTGCGCTGGGCATGAGCGCTGCGCAGGACACCGAGGCGCTGCGCGCGCTGCTGCAGGATTTCGACCTGCCCACCGCGATCCCGGCCGGTCTGTCGCCGGACGCGCTGCTGGGGCGCATGCGGCTGGACAAGAAGAACATCGCCGGCCGCCTGCGCCTGGTGTTGTGGCGCGGCATCGGCAAGGCCGAAGTGGTGCCGGATGTGGACGAGGCGGCGGTACTGGAGATTCTGGCGGGGTGAGCAACGCCATCACTCACTAGTCTCCGGCGCATGCGTAGGAGCGCCCCCGGGCGCGACGGGGCCTTGTCGGTAAATCCCCATCGCGCCCAGGTGCGCTCCTACGCACTGCCTGCCAACGCTCCCTTCGCAAGCGGAGCAACCCGGCGCGCCCACTGCTCCCAGCCTTCAGCACCGCCCGGCTACAATCGGCGCCATGCGCATCCACTTGCAACACGATCCTGGCGGCAACGCGCCGCTCCGCTACGTCCAGCTGACCCTGCAACCGGATCTGTTCGGTGGCTGGGAGCTGCTGCGCGAGAGCGGCGAGATCGGTGGACGCTCGCAGCTGCGACGCGACCAATACCTGCTGCAAGACGAAGCGGACCGGGCCTTCGACAAGGCACGCGACACCCAACTCAAACGCGGCTTCCAACTCATCACCGGCGGCGCCGACGCGCCGCGCTGAGGAACACCCATGCTCAAGAACGATCGCCTGTTGCGTGCACTGAACCGTCAGCCCGTCGACCGCACCCCCGTGTGGCTGATGCGCCAGGCCGGCCGGTATCTGCCCGAATACCGCGCCACCCGCGCGCGCGCCGGCAGCTTTTTAGGCATGGCCAAGAACCCCGAGATCGCCTGCGAAGTGACGCTGCAGCCGCTGCAACGCTTTCCGCTGGATGCGGCGATTCTGTTCTCCGACATCCTGACCATCCCCGATGCGATGGGCCTGGAGCTGTACTTCGTCGAAGGCGAAGGCCCCAAGTTCCGCCACCCGGTGCGCGATGCCGCCGCCATCCATCGCCTGGGCGTGCCGGACATGGAAACCGAGCTGCGTTACGTGATGGATGCGGTGCGTTTGATCCGTCGCGAGCTGGATGGCGCGGTGCCGCTGATCGGTTTCTCCGGCAGCCCGTGGACGTTGGCCTGCTACATGATCGAGGGAGGCGGCAGCAAGGAGTACGCGCGCATCAAGGCGATGGCCTTCAACGCGCCAGAGGTGCTGCATCACTTGCTCAGCACCGTCACCGATGCCGTGATCGCCTATCTGTCCGCACAACGCGCGGCCGGTGCCCAGGCGCTGCAGGTGTTCGACACCTGGGGCGGCGTGTTGTCGCCAGCGATGTACCGCGAATTCTCGCTACCCTACCTCACCCGCATCGCGCGCGAGCTGGAGCGCGGCGACGGTGCCGAGCGCACGCCGCTGGTGTTGTTCGGCAAGGGCAACGGTGCCTACGTGAGCGAACTGGCCGCCAGCGGCGCCGAGGCGGTGGGCGTGGACTGGACCATCTCGCTGGCCGACGCCGCCCAGCGCGCCGGCGGCCGCGTCGCCCTGCAAGGCAACCTGGACCCGGCCACCCTGTACGGCTCGCCCGAAGCGATCCGCGCCGAGGTCGGCAAGACCCTGGACAGCTACGCCCAAGGCAACGGTGGTTCGCGCGAAGGCCATGTTTTCAACCTCGGCCACGGCATGTCACCGGATATGAATCCGGAGCATGTGGGTGTGCTGGTGGAAGCGGTGCAGAGCTTGAGCAAGCGCTGACCTGCCACGTCACGTCGGCAGCTGCGCTTATCCGACCCGAGTGGCGCGTGCGCTATGGGCGCATGGGCTGCGCCGCTCCTGACTGATTGGAGCATGAGCGGATGCAGCGCAATAAAATCGTAGCCATGCCTTGCGATGTGACTTCCGCCGCCGGTGTTCGACGCCTACAGGACGTTGGTGCCGGTCGCAGCCGTGGTTGTCAGCTGCTCCACGTCCACGACGCTGCACCTTGATGCAGCGTCGGCGTGTCCTCGACTGACTCGACACGTCACCACGCATGCAGCGAAGGTGTGTCTGTGTCGCTTACTCGGCCGCCAACCGCACAGCGGCAGTCGGTGGGCGACGCTTCTGAAAGCAGTCGTCACTGGGGCGCCATCGCTCGCCATACCGCCTTTGCTCGGTGCGCAACGTTGCCGATAAACGCGCAGGCTGCGTCCCACACCGTGCTAGTCAACGTGTTGCGCGGTGCGCTGTGCAAGCCAGTTCGCGACGGCCATCCACTGCATGGATCGACAACGCAGCGCGTGCGCGGGTGGCCGAAACGCTGCCGATCCAATCTGAGCAGGACGGTGACACGTCATTGCGCTGAGGCGGGCTTGAGCCATCGCCAGCGGGCGCATCCACAAAGCCCTTGCCCAAGCCATGGCGACGCACGTTCTGCATCGTGTTCTTGCCAACCAGACTGCGCTTTGCCAACAAGTTTCGCGCACGGCGTCCCACATCGCGACAGCAGGTCGCATACCGCGCTCAAGCAGCACGGCTTTACGTCGATAAGCCTAGCGTTGCCGTCGTTTGAACCACTTCTTCCAACCGATGCAAGGAGCCGTCACCATGGCCTTTCCGACTACCGTCAACAGCCAGATCACCGATTCGGTCTCCCAGGTCAACACCAAGGTCCTCGGCGAGGCACCAGCGATCGCAATGGGCAATCTGTTTGTTGCGACCAGCCAGGCGTTGTCCAACGCGGCCCACAACGCCACCAGCAGCCAGCAGCAGTCCTACGTAACGATGCAGGCGTCGACGACCCAAGGCGTGTCCACGCTGTATTCGATCGATACCACAGCCGACGACACCGCCGCGCGGGAAATTCTCGCCAACCCGCAGCGGTGATCGACACCTAGGCGCCGCCGCGGAATGAACCTGGTTGGAAATGCGGTGCAGTGCGGTCTAACCCATGTCGCTGGCTGACCCTGCAAGGATGCATCAATTTGCAACTCCATCTGTCCGCCTCTTCGACGCCTGGATGGGCTCGTGAAGCCAATGAGCTACTTGCCCGCGCTGACGCTGGGCAGCGCGATCACAATGCCGCCAACCGGCCGAAGGGCGTCGGTACCATCCATGCTGCGGCGATCGCCGCCGCCTGCCCCAAATGATGTCGGCGCAATTCACGGTTCCGCGCCACCATTGCCGGCGCGCCGGCAGTCGCGCCCACGTCCGAGCCGACACCAGCGCCATCTCCAGCGGGGGCGCTAATCGTCGCTATGGCCGGGTAGGTCAGCACGGCAGTCGATGTTCTGAAGGTGCACGCTGCATCGGCCGCCACTGCGACAGCGACCACCAACTTTTTGCATCGCGACCATCGCGTTCGGCGTAACGATGGCGCAGACCTGGCCTCTGGCGGAGACGCCTTTGCCTGAATCGATTCGGCGGCGAACCTGGCACCGAAGAATTCCCCTACTGGCTGTATCCACAAGGAGTCATGCAATGAGCGTTTCAATCGCAGGCCGCCTGATCTCGATGCCAACGATGCTATCGACCTTGGGCAGGCAGTGCCTGGCCTTCATCGATGGAGGCACGCAATGGCTGGCATGGGCGATCCAGTCGCCCGGGGTGCGCTACGACTTCCCCGACGAAAGCAGCTTGCTCGACGAGGTGCAACAAGGCCTGCATGGCTCGCGCCTGACCTTGTTGCCGCAGCTGGAGCTGAAGGTCAGCCCGGTCAAGCTGATGACCTTGAGTCCGAACGACCTGAGCGTGCTGGCGCAGGCCGAAGCCGGAGAGACAGGTTCGACGGTCACGGCGCAGCTACAGCGCATCTTCTGTGACAACGCCCTGTACACCGCAACCGATCTGGCCGTTGGCCGCAGTCTGCTGACGCAGTTGAAGGTCGATGGCGCCGCGGTATTCCAGTCCCTGGACTTCGAAGAAAGCCTGGCGTTACGCCAGCTGGCTGCCGACGTACAGCCGGCCAACCTGACGCCGGCGCTGCAACAAGAAGCGGCGGTGTTCGCCGTCGAGCAGGCGCGGACGCCGCTGGAATTCTGCGACTACTACCGCTTCTACCTGGCCTGCACCGCCACGATTGCCGCTGTCGACGAACGCGCTCATGCTGCAGCCTCCGCGCTGCAAACGCTGCTGCCGCTGCTGTTCACCACCCTGGAATGCCCACAAGTCCAGGGCCCGCCGTCGCCCAATGAGATCGGGCATGCCGTTGCCGACTGGCTGGCGCGCGGTCGCCAGATCGGCTTTGCACGGCTATCGCTGGCGGCACAGCAGATCGTTCAACACACCCGTTACCAAGGCAACGGCGGCGGCGATGCGGCAAACGATGCGATCCGTCTCTACCTACAGTCTGCGCAAGCGTTTCTTGCTGCAAACCGCCCCAGCCGTGGTGTACTGGGCCAGGATGGAAACAGCTGCGTGTTCGCCATGCAGAACGACTCTCTAGCTGTGCTGCTGCAGGTCAACGGTGGCGTCATCTCGCTCCGAGATTTCGGGGCCGCAGCCATACCCACTCGCACGCCGCACGTTGCAGACACGGAAGACTGGGAGTGAACGCATCGAGCTCGCTTGCCAGGCCATGACGCAAGGCGAAAACGCACTTGACGAAATGCTGCGCGCTCTTTCAGCGCAGCAACCGACCGAGACCCCAGCACTTGCGACGCAGAGACAGCCCACCCGTCCCGACGCCGTTGCCCCGCTCCATCCCGCTTCCACTTCAAAAGACACCAGCATGCACGACGATACCCAGCCCACGCCTCCAAATCAGACACCAGCGACTAATGCGCAGCCGCTTGCAGCTCAGCTCGAAGCCGCGCTGCAAGCGGCGCAAGCCCAGGTCGAACAGGCCATGGCCGCGGCCGACATGGCCGTGCAGGCGGCCATGCAGGCCGCAAACGCCGCGATAGCCTCAGCTGGCAACGGCCGGGCAGTCGATAGCGCTGCGCAGGCCTTGCAGCAGGCCAGCCAGGCTGCGGCGGCTGCGGCACAAGAGCAGGCCGAGCAGGCGATAAACGCCACGTCCACGAGAACTCCAAATGCAGACGGCGAGACAGCTGGTTGATGCATCGAGACATATCGGCGTCGGGTGATGCATATCTTGCGGTGAACCCATCCAGTCCCCCTGGGGCCGGCCAGCCGACTCTCCGTCGCCACGACAATCCAGCAGCTCCGGCCATCTTGCGCCGCCGGGGTAAACGCCCCATCCGAAGGAATTCCGGCATGACGCTCTACCTCATCGACAAACGCACATGCCGCGCCGTTCAACAAGAACTCGCTCTACGATAGCTCTGCAGCGATCTCGCCGAGTATTGCCGCCAAGGGATCGCTCGTGAGATAGGCGCGGTGTAATAGATTAAAGAGGTACAAAAGGTTTGCCAGCGAATCCAACGCTTATTGCAAGCCAGATTTGGCATTAGCACGCTGTCCTGCTCCTGTCCCGACGCTGGGTGTCGTGTAACCACTTCGACATTCCATTGGGTGAGGCGCGTCTCATTCGTTGTCGATGCAGCGATGTCCCACGCTGCAGACTCAAGCAACGGCGTACCGCATGCCGTTGCGACTTTCTGCACAGTGGCGCGGGGATAATGCGCTGTCCTCTCTACGGCGATGATCATGTCTCAGCCCGTTCCCGTCTTGCGCGCCTACGACAGCATCAAGCCCTTGCTATGGCTGGTGTCGCTGGCGATCTTCATGCAGATGCTGGATGCGACCATCGTCAACACCGCGTTGCCGTCGATGGCGCGCAGCCTGCACGAAAGCCCGCTGCAGATGCAGTCGGTGGTGTTCAGTTATGCGTTGGCGGTGGCGATGTTCATTCCCGCATCGGGCTGGATTGCGGACCGCTTCGGTACGCGGCGTACCTTCCTGGCTGCGATCATCGTGTTCACGCTGGGCTCGTTGCTGTGCGCGGCCGCGCAGCAGTTGCCGCAGCTGGTGGCCGCACGCGTAGTGCAAGGCATCGGCGGGGCGATGCTGCTGCCGGTAGGTCGCTTGGCGGTGCTCAAGACGGTGGCGCGCGCCGACTTCTTGCGTGCGATGAGCTTCATCGCAATTCCGGCGCTGATCGGTCCGCTGATCGGCCCCACCTTGGGCGGCTACCTGGTCGAAGTCGCGTCGTGGCATTGGGTGTTCTTGATCAACCTGCCGATCGGTGTGATCGGTTTTATTGCCGCACTCAAGATCATGCCGGATCACTATGGCGATGCGCGCAAGCGCTTCGATCTGATCGGCTATCTGATGCTGGCATTCGGCATGGTGGCGCTGTCGTTGGCCTTGGACGGCATCTCCGAACTCGGCCTGCGGCACGCCTTCGTGATGTTGCTGGCGATCGGCGGGCTGGCGGCGTTGGCCGGTTACTGGTTGCATGCGGCCAGCGCGCCGGCGGCGTTGTTTCCACTGGCGTTGTTCAAAGTGGCCAGCTTTCGCATTGGTATTTTGGGCAATCTGTTCGCGCGTGTCGGCAGCGGCTCGATGCCGTTTCTGATTCCGCTGTTGCTGCAGGTGGGCCTGGGCATGAGCCCGATGCATGCCGGGCTGATGATGGTGCCGGTAGCGCTAGCCGGCATGGCCGCCAAACAGGCCGCAGTGAAACTCGTCGGCCGCTTCGGTTACCGCCGCATCCTGATGCTCAACACGGTGCTGGTGGGCCTGGCGATGGCCAGCTTCGCCTTGATTGATGTCGGTCAACCGTTATGGCTGCGGTTGGTGCAACTGGCGTGCTTTGGCGCGGTGAACTCGCTGCAATTTACCGTCATGAATACCGTGACCCTGCGCGACCTGGATCGCGAGCAGGCCAGCCCCGGCAATAGCCTGCTGTCGATGGTGATGATGTTGGCCACCGGTTTCGGCGCGGCGGCGGCAGGCAGCTTGTTGGCCGCCTTCAACACGCATCTGGGCGACAGCCACGGCGCCACCGCAGCGCTGCATGCGACCTTCCTGTGCGTGGGCGCAATCACCTTGTCCTCGACACTGATCTTCTGGCAGCTGGCCGAGACGCGGCCGCATCCCAAACATGTGGAAGAAGTCGCCGAGTAGGGATGCGTGTGTGGCAGCGACTGGCACAGTGCGTGAGCGAATCGCCGCGCACGATTGCAAGCGCAGCAACAGCTCTAAATCTGCTCGCGCGGGCGCTTGCGTCGCAACGCTTCGGCAATGGTGTCGGCCAGCATGTCGCCGGTGAGCGGCTTGCGCAGGAAACTGTCGAAGCCGGCGTCCTGCGCGGTCGGTTCGGCGGCTTCGTCGGAGCGCGCGGTCACCGCAATCAGCGGCATGTCGTAGCCGAACACGCGTAGCTGCCGCGCCAGCGCAAAGCCATCCAGGAGTAAGCGTGAGTCACACCGACCCGTCGTTGCCACCGGTAACACAGGCCAACATCCTGCTGCANGTCGGTTCGGCGGCTTCGTCGGAGCGCGCGGTCACCGCAATCAGCGGCATGTCGTAGCCGAACACGCGTAGCTGCCGCGCCAGCGCAAAGCCATCCAGGCCCGGCAGATCCAGATCCAGCAAGGCCAGGTCGAAGGTGTTGTCGGCTGCTTCGGTCAACGCGGCCAGCCCATGTGGCGCATGCACAACCGAGTGGCCCTGCGAGCGCAGCAGACCGACGATGACCTCGGCGATGGTGGCGTCGTCTTCCACCAGCAGGATGCGCTGCGGGGCGACCGCAGCACTCGCACGNGTGGCCCTGCGAGCGCAGCAGACCGACGATGACCTCGGCGATGGTGGCGTCGTCTTCCACCAGCAGGATGCGCTGCGGGGCGACCGCAGCACTCGCACGCGTCACCTCGCCGCCAAGCGCTGCGTTGGAAGTCACCCAGCGCAGCGGCAGATCGACGACGAAGCGCGTGCCGGCGCCGAGCCGGCTGATCACCTCGATATGCCCGCCCATCGCCATCGCCAGCTCCTGGCAGATCGCCAGGCCGAGGCCGCTGCCGCCGTAGCGCGAGGTGGTCTTGGCGCCATCACCTTGCTCGAAACGCTGGAACAGACGTGCTCTCTGCTCGGCATTGATCCCCGGCCCGGTATCGGCGACCTCGAAGCGCAACCCTTGATACGAGCCCAGCGTGGTCAGCTTGAGCCCGACCACGCCGCGTTCTGTGAACTTGATCGCGTTGCTGAGCAGATTGAGCAAAACCTGGCGGATGCGGGTGGCATCGCCACTGGCGGTGATGTCGCCGACCAGGCCCACTTCCAGGCTGAAACGCAGGCCGCGCTCCTGCGCCAGCGGTGCCATCAAGGCTTCCACCTCGGCGATCAGTTGGCGTACCGAGAACGGCTGTTCGAAACGCTGGAACAGACGTGCTCTCTGCTCGGCATTGATCCCCGGCCCGGTATCGGCGACCTCGAAGCGCAACCCTTGATACGAGCCCAGCGTGGTCAGCTTGAGCCCGACCACGCCGCGTTCGGTGAACTTGATCGCGTTGCTGAGCAGATTGAGCAAAATCTGGCGGATGCGGGTGGCATCGCCACTGGCGGTGATGTCGCCGAGCAGGCCCACTTCCAGGCTGAAACGCAGGCCGCGCTCCTGCGCCAGCGGTGCCATCAAGGCTTCCACCTCGGCGATCAGTTGGCGTACCGAGAACGGCTGCAGATCCAGCTCAAGACGCCCGGACTCGATCCGCGCCAGGTCCAGCGCATCGTTGACCAGCCGCAGCAGATGCGCACCGGCRCGGCGGATCGATTCGGTGTAGCTGCGCTGTTTGTYGTCCAGCGCGGTCTTGAGCAACAACTCGCTCATGCCCAGCACACCGGTCATCGGCGTGCGTACTTCATGGCCCAGCGTGGCCAGGAAGCGTGTCTTGGCGAGCGAGGCCTGCTCGGCAAGTTCCTGCTTGTGCACCGCCAATTGCCAGGCATTCAGGCGACGCAGGCGACGGCGATACAACAACACTGCTGCGGCAACGACGCAGAGCGCGAGCAGACCCAAGAAAACCAGCCCCCACGGCGCCAGCCACCAGGGCGGCAGTACCTGAAAGCGNTACAACAACACTGCTGCGGCAACGACGCAGAGCGCGAGCAGACCCAAGAAAACCAGCCCCCACGGCGCCAGCCACCAGGGCGGCAGTACCTGAAAGCGCAGGATCTGGCTCGCCGACCAGATGCCGTCTGCCGTACGCCCCTGCACTTCCAGCGTGTAATGCCCCGAGGGCAGGCGCGAAAACAAGCGATCACCAGTGGCACCCACATCGATCCAGTCCGGATCGTAGCCACTGAGACGGAAGCGATAACTGGTGGATTCGGGATTGGTGAAGGTGGGCATCCGCGCGACGATGTGCAGGTCACGATCGCCGTCCTGCATCTGTAGCGGTGCTCTGCCGGTGACATCCAGTTCACGCTCACCGCGCCGCAGACTGACACGCTCGATCAGCAGCGGCGGTCGGCGTAAATTCGGACGCATCGTGGCCGGGTCGAACACCACGACCCCATCGGATGTGCCGCCGAGTATCTGTCCCGTGCTTGCCTGCACCAGCGTGGCCACCTGCATGGGCGAGCTGGGAAGTCCGTCATGCACGTCGTATACACGCACCAGCTTGCTGCCGGGGTCGACGCGAATCAGCCCACGATGACTGGAGACCCAGGCCACGCCGGCGGCGTCGACCACCAGGCCGGTCGGCGACACCCTCGGAAACTCCTGATCCTTTCCCACCGTATCCAGGTGCGTGAGCTGCGTGCCGTTCCACAGATACCGCCGCAACTCTCCTGCCAATCCAACCCAGACGATGCCGCCCTCTCCCAGGCGAAACACATAGGTTGGCAGGGACGGCGCGCCGCGTACCGGGACGAATCGGTCGACAGCCGGGTCCCATCGCCATAATCCGGCATTGTTGCTCAGCCAGATCTGTCCATCGGGCCCGATACGCATGTCCAGGACGGTCAGCGCCTCCAGCCCGTGGCTTGCATAGTCGATCGTCCGGAGCAGCTGCCCTTCGCTGCTCCGGAGCTGCACCCCGTGCGTCAGCAACGCGACCCAGATGCGCCCCTGCGCATCCTCGGCCATCCTGCCGGGTCTGCCCGCATTTTCGGGATCGGCTGCGGGATCCTTGTGCTGGAACACCGGCAAACGCCTGACCTCCCGCGTCCGCGGGTCGAACCGCACCAGCGTTTCCTGTACACCGATCCAGACAATTCCCTGTCTGCTTTCCATGATGGTCTCGGGAACGTGCTCCGGATCGACCCGGGCAAGATGTTGCTTCACTCGGCCGGTGACTGGATCGAAGTGCTCAAGCGCACTGCGCGTACCGACCAGCCAGATCCCGCCCGAGATCGAAGGCGCTGTCGCAGTGACCGATGGGTTGGCGAGGGAGTGCGTATCATCTGGGCGGCGCGAGAACAGCGCGAAGGTGTCCCAACGCGGGGGCAGATGCCATAGCCCGCCCTCCAGGCTGGCAAACCACAGCCCTCCTTCGCGGTCCTGGTAGGAGGTGATCCAGTTCCGGTTGACCAGGCCGTGCGCTGAAAAACTGTAGATCGGCACGCGTTGGATGGGAGCGCCGCCGGCGCTCATGCCAACGCCGACATCGGTCTCAAGCCAATAGCGCCCAAGTCGATCGCGCAGCATCACGCTTCTGACCTGCGGCGTGGCCGTGAGGCTTTGCCAGGGACGAGGCACGGACCGCCCGACCGCGCTGAACTGGAGCGCATTGCCTTCATTATCGCCGACCCATAGCACCTTGCCGCCCGGCTCCATATACAGCTTGTTGACAGCCTGCGACGGGCCCGGGAGCGGCACCCGCTCCAGGCGTCGGCCATCCCAGTGCACAAGCCCGCCCCAGGTACCGATCCACAAGGAGCCGTCATACGCAACTTGGAAACCGACGATATTGTCGGACGGCAAACTATTAGGATCAGTCGCCGTGGCAGAGAAGTGCTGCATGCGTCCGTCGGGCCGATACCGATACACCCCCTGCTTGGCAGTCCCGATCCAGATGTCGCCGTCGGGCGTGGTTGCCAACGCCCACAACGTGGCGTCGCGCAGTTCCGGAAAGTGCGGATCTTCCAGCCGCTTGAACGTGCGCGTGTTCGCTTCCAGATAGCCAACGCCGCCATCCTCGAACCCCATCCACACCCGATCCTTGGCATCGACGCAGATGGTCCAGACCACGTTGCTGGTCAGGCCATCTTCCATGCGCCAGATGCGGTAGTTGCGGCCATCGAATCTGGCCAATCCGTCATCGCTGGCAAGCCACAGATACCCCTGTTTGTCCTCGGCCAATTCATTGATGGTGTCGGACGGAAGCCCGTCGGCAATCGTCAGCTGGATGGGCACCGGTGTCGCTGGCGTACGCGCCCGCACAGGAAACACGGCCAAACACAGGCACACCCAGACCGCAGCAAGCGGCCAATGGGTTAAGCGGGATAGAAAGCGCACTGGATCTGCTTCACGACAAGTGGGCGCATAGTGCGGGCCGCGCGCGGTGCGGGCAAGCCCGAGCCCGCTTGTACCGCTACCGCGGCTCATTTCTCCCATGCCCATACCCATGACGCATACGGCAGCGTCACAGGTCCATCCGCTGTCTGCCGCAGTGGTCGCGAACACGGCGCACAGCGCTGCGTCCAGCCGAAAGGATCCGGACGCCCAGCAAGATCGCTGACACTCCGCATCGCTGTTCATGCGGCCCGTTACCGGACGAACGCGCCGCACGACGCCCGAATACCACGTGTCTGCGCTGACTGGGCATCCGCGCTATCCGTCCTCGCGCGGGCGCTTGCGTCGCAACGCTTCGGCAATGGTGTCGGCCAGCATGTCGCCGGTGAGCGGCTTGCGCAGGAAACTGTCGAAGCCGGCTTCCTGCGCGGTCGGTTCGGCGGCTTCGTCGGAGCGCGCGGTCACCGCAATCAGCGGCATGTCGTAGCCGAACACGCGTAGCTGCCGCGCCAGCGCAAAGNGTCGGTTCGGCGGCTTCGTCGGAGCGCGCGGTCACCGCAATCAGCGGCATGTCGTAGCCGAACACGCGTAGCTGCCGCGCCAGCGCAAAGCCATCCAGACCGGGCAGATCCAGATCCAGCAAGGCCAGGTCGAAGGTGTTGTCGGCTGCTTCGGTCAACGCGGCCAGGCCGTGCGGTGCGTGCACGACCGAATGGCCCTGCGAGCGCAGCAGACCGACGATGACCTCGGCGATGGTGGCGTCGTCTTCCACCAGCAGGATGCGCTGCGGGGCGACCGCAGCACTCGCACGCTGAACACCTTTTCCTGCGCCTTCTCGCGAATGGAGCAGGTGTGCGCAGAACCTGGACCTGGCCCAGGCCACCGCACGTGTCACTCAAGCCCGCGCCGCAGACCGACGATGACCTCGGCGATGGTGGCGTCGTCTTCCACCAGCAGGATGCGCTGCGGGGCGACCGCAGCACTCGCACGCGTCACCTCGCCGCCAAGTGCTGCGTTGGAAGTCACCCAGCGCAGCGGCAGATCGACGACAAAGCGCGTGCCGGCGCCGAGACGGCTGATCACCTCGATATGCCCGCCCATCGCCATCGCCAGTTCCTGGCAGATCGCCAGGCCAAGGCCGCTGCCGCCGTAGCGCGAGGTGGTTTTTGCGCCATCGCCCTGTTCGAAACGCTGGAACAGACGTGCTCTCTGCTCGGCATTGATCCCCGGCCCGGTATCGGCGACCTCGAAGCGCAACCCTTGATACGAGCCCAGCGTGGTC
>NZ_LMOG01000009.1 GCF_001423495.1 Xanthomonas sp. Leaf131
GATCTGCTCGGTGCTGAATCTGCTCTTCTTCATGTCCGTCCTCTTGGGGTCACGGACTTTATAGCTTCAGCTGGTACGGCTCAGTGGGGGCAGGTCAATGTATACGCGCGCGGGCGACCCTGCAAAGTGGGTGTCATTCGAAGTGCGAGATGGTATCAGGATTCGAGTTGTTTATCAGCCTGCGACTGGTGAGGTGATTACCGCATTCCCTGATAATGGCCCTGTACCTCCACTCAAGAAGGTCAACTGAGAATTGATATGGTTGCCACTGAAATATTAAAATTCAGCAAAAGATTTTATGATAGGTTGGATCCTTCATTGATTGAAGGGGCTATGGATTATATAAAGCATGGAGAGGATAATTTGGCGTTCGAAATTCTATGCGATCACCTTTTCGAGCATGAAATAGCTATTAGTAGAAGGGAGTATGAAGAGGCGGTTGAATTGATCTTTAAGCTGAGTGTTGATATCAATCTTCCACCGTTTAAGTATCTTCGAGAACTTCGAGCCAATGAGGAAGACTCGCTGCCGCCTTCAGTACCCTGAAATTTGAGGAGCAGTTGAATCAAGACGGCCTGGCGGATGAAGCACAAGATCATGCAGGTAATGGCCGAGCGCGAAGCCACGCGGAAACTGGCGGATTTCGTGCAGATCGACAATGCCTATCTGGGCGGTGAGCGCAACGGTGGCAAGGCTGGACGTGGATCGGAGAACAAACAAGCGTTCCTGATTGCGGTGCAGACCGATGACACCTTCACCGCACCGCGCCTTGTGGTGATCGAGCCAGTGGGCAGCTTCGACAATGCCTCGCTGCAAGACTGGATTGCCCGTCGCCTGGCGCCCGGGTGCGAGGTCTACCCCGACGGGCTGGCCTGTTTCCGCCGGCTGGAGGACGCCGGCCACGCGCACACCACGCTGGACACGGGCGGTTGTCGTGTTGCCACTGAAGCGACCGGTACCCGTTGGGTCAACGTGGTGCTGGGCAACCTCAAACGCGCCATCAGCAGGGTGTACCACGCCATCGCGCAAGGCAAATACGCAAGGCGGTATCTGGAAGAAGCGGCCTGCCGATTTAATCGGCGATTCCGCTTGCACGACATGCTGCTACGACTTGCCACGGCCATGATGCAATCCGCACCATGTCCAGAACCGGTTTTGCGTGCAGCGAGCAATTTTCACAGCTGAGATTCAAAGCTAATCAGGAAAATTTATGATGCTACTACCGGTAAAACATGGATTTGGAGTAGAGTGCAAAGTAAGATTGGTTTGGTTGAGCTAAAGAGGGGTGGTGGTGGATAATAAATACGAATTTATACTTTCGTTCGGAGCTCCTGGAGTGCGTTCTGTATGTACCGAAGATCCAGCATGGGAGAGGGTTGTTGAGGGAATTGATTCAATTTTTGCGGGAGGTGGGCGTGCTTCCCTGATTATTCACGGAGAAGTTGGGCCGATTCGCGCTGTAATTATGGAGGGAGTCAAGGGGATTTATCGATTGTTGCTAAGAGTCAATTCGGATGACCCGAGGTTCGAGATTTTGAAGTGGTGGGATGAGTTTGGAAGTAATTTTGAAAATGGTCCTGTTAGTTACCTTGATCAGAAATGGGATTCAAGAGGTTGGATGGTTGATACTGAAATTGCGAAAAAGTTAATGAGCGATTTTTTTGAAAACGGCAGGCTGGATAATGTTTTGAATTTTAAATCCCCATGGGATGTCGATTTTTCATTTAAAAATTAGTTTAAATTAAATTTTCTCTAAAAGTAATATTTTAAGCCTTTCGTGATGATACGCCCAGGGTTTCCGGAAGAACAGGGTTGGATTCACTTAATAGGCCTACCTGCCCCTGTTTCCTCACACCCATAGTGGATTGACTAAACTCGGAACATTCATCCGCGTAGTCGCGGCTTGCACAGATGCTCTGCCAGGCTAAGGAGCACTGACAACACTTCACGGCAGTCATGACGCAAAGTACTTCAAGAAAGTCGCAATGGTTCGGTCTCTTAGGCTGGTTGGCGCTGTGCTATGCGGTTGCTGGGCTTGGTGCGATGGCCTCCATCCAGGCGGCCAGCTTCTATGCAGAACTTGCGCGGCCGACTTGGGCGCCGCCGGGCTGGTTGTTCGGACCTGTGTGGACAGTGTTCTACGGAATGATGGCGGTATCGGTCTGGTTGGTATGGCGGCGCGACAGCTGGGCGGAGACGCGTCCTGCTCTAGGCCTGTTCGTGCTGCAGCTGACGCTCAATGGTTTGTGGAGCTGGCTGTTCTTTGCTTGGCATCTGGGGGCGTGGGCATTCGCGGACATCGTGACGCTGTGGCTGGTGCTGGCCGGAACGATTGTCGTGTTCGCGAAGCGGCAGGCGCTGGCGGCTTGGTTATTGGTGCCGTATCTGGCGTGGGTAAGTTTTGCGGCGGCGCTCAACTTTTCGGTCTGGCAACTCAATCCTCAGGTGCTCGGTTGATCGTGGTGATCTGCATGCGACGGCTCGGTAACGGCGACGATCCTTTTCTGGAAGCGAAGCGATGTCGGCAGCTTGCGATGCCTCGCACAAGCGATCCAGATAACCGAGTCGCGTCTACGCATCGATCCATGGTCGAAAATTGCGCAAGGCAGTCTGTCGAGATCTTCACAAAAGTTTCCATAGCAATCAATTGCTTGTGGGCGCGTGACTTAAAGCCCTGAGTGGCAAGGTTTTCTGTTGCGTGCGCCGGCCGCGCCTGCCTGCCCATTCACGCAATACTTGACAGGTCTCGCCCCGGTGATGTCTTTTGCACCCATGCCTAACGCTTCCGCCACCACCTCGCTTACCTGCCAGCAGCACCTGCGGCCGGGTGCGGGTGTGGCCGGCATTACCACCACCATTACCACCGTCACCATTCGCCCGGTGCGGTCCGTCGTCTTCGCGTAATTTCCGAAAACAACGGCCCCGCACCCGGATCAGGATGCGGGGGTCTCCCTCTCTCACCTGAAGCGGACGGGGCCTCCCTAACGAGGTCTGTCGATGTCATCGCTTGCTGTTTCGCTCGAACCCGCCGCTGTTGCCGCATCTTCCGCACGCACCGTGGTGCATAAATTCGGCGGCACCTCGGTGGCCGATGCCGAGCGCTACCGGCATGTGGCGCGGCTATTGCTCGCTCGCGAGGAGACGGTGCAGGTCACCGTGGTGTCGGCGATGAAGGGTGTGACCGACGCGTTGATCGAATTGGCCGAACTGGCGGCGCAAGACCGCCCCGAGTGGCGCGAGCGCTGGCATGAAACGCGGGCGCGCCATCGTGGTGCCGCGGTGGCCCTTTTGGGCGAGCATTCCGGGCCGACGGTGGAATGGCTGGACGAGCGCTTCGAGCATCTGGCGCAGATCCTCGGCGCCTTGGCGGTGATCGGCGAGTTGCCGCGTGAGGTGCTCGACCGCGTGCAGGGACTGGGCGAGGTGTATTCGGCGCAGCTGCTGGGCGATCACTTCCGCGCGCTCGGCGAAGACTGCGCGGTGCTGGATGCGCGCGATGTGCTGGTGGTCAATCGCGGCGAACTGGGCGTGGACGTGGACTGGGACACCAGCGCGCAGCGCCTGGCGACCTGGCGTCAGGCGCATCCGCAGACGCGTGTGGTGGTCACCGGCTTTGTGGCGCGCGACCGCGCCGACCGCATCACCACGTTGGGCCGCAATGGCAGCGATTATTCGGGTGCGATCTTCGCGGCGTTGTTCGATGCCGAGGAGCTGCATATCTGGACCGACGTGGATGGGGTGTTGTCGGCCGATCCACGCGTGGTGCCCGAAGCGGTGCAGCTGGAAACGCTGAGTTACGACGAGGCTTGCGAGCTGGCGTATTTCGGCGCGAAAGTGGTGCATCCGCAGACGATGTCGCCGGCGATCGAGCGCGGGTTGCCGATCATCATCCGCAACACCTTTCAGCCCGAACATCCGGGCACGCGCATCACTGCCAACAGCAAGGTGAGCGGGCCGATCAAGGGGCTGACGCTGAGCCCGGATCTGGCGGTGCTCAATCTGGAAGGCACCGGCCTGATCGGCGTGCCGGGCACGGCCGAGCGGGTATTTGCGGCACTGCGCACCGCGCAGGTGTCGGTGGTGATGATCTCGCAAGGCTCGTCGGAGCATTCGATCTGCTGCGTGGTCAAACAGCACGAGTCCGAGCGCGCGCGCAATGCGCTGTTGCAGGCGTTTGCGCATGAGCTCACGGTCGGCCAGGTGCAACGCGTGCAGCTGACCACCGGCATTAGTGTGCTGGCCGCAGTTGGCGATGGCATGGCCGGGCAGCCGGGTGTGGCGGCGCGCTTGTTCGAGTCGTTGGGGCGTGCACAGGTCAATATCCTGGCGATCGCGCAAGGCTCGTCGGAGCGCAATATCTCGGTGGCGATCGATGCGGCGCATGCGACCAAGGCCTTGCGTGCGGCGCATGCCGGCTTCTGGTTGTCGCCGCAGACCTTCTCTGTAGGCGTGATCGGGCCAGGCAATGTGGGCGCGGCATTGCTGGATCAACTGCGCATCGCGCAACCGCAGTTGCTGGGCAAGGCCAACATCGATCTGCGCCTGCGTGCGGTGGTCTCCCGCGGCCGCATGCTGCTCGACGAGCGTGGCCTGGTCGGTAATTGGCGCGATGCATTTGCCGCTGCAGCCACCGCGACCGATCTGGAACGTTTCACCACGCATCTGCTGTCCGCACATTTGCCGCACACGGTGATCATCGATTGCAGCGGCAGCGCTGAGGTGGCCGATCGCTACGCGCAGTGGCTGGCCGCCGGCATCCATGTGGTGACGCCGAACAAACAGGCCGGCTCCGGCCCGCTGGCGCGCTACCAGGCGATCCGCGCGGCGGCCGATGCCAGCGGTGCGCGCTTCCGTTACGAAGCCACGGTGGGCGCGGGGCTGCCGGTGATCACCACGCTGCGCGATCTGGTCGATACCGGCGATGCGGTGACCTCGATCGAAGGCATTTTCTCCGGCACCCTGGCCTGGCTGTTCAACAAATACGACGGCAGCGTGCCGTTCGCCGAACTGGTGACGCAGGCGCGCGGCATGGGCTATACCGAACCGGATCCGCGCGACGATCTGTCCGGCGTGGATGTGGCGCGCAAGCTGGTGATCCTGGCGCGCGAAGCGGGGCGCGAGATCAGCCTGGAGGACGTGCAGGTCGAAAGCCTGGTGCCTGAAGCACTGCGTCAGGCCAGCGTGGACGATTTCATGGCGCGCCTGCATGAAGTGGATGCGACATTCGCGCAGCGTCTGACCGATGCGCGTGCACGTGGCAATGTGTTGCGTTACGTCGCGCAGCTGCCGCCGGATCGCGCAGCCAGCGTCGGCCTGGTCGAGCTTCCGGCCGATCACGCATTCGCCAATCTGCGTTTGACCGACAACGTGGTGCAGTTCACCACGCGCCGCTATTGCGAGAACCCGTTGGTGGTGCAGGGGCCTGGTGCCGGGCCGGAAGTCACTGCGGCAGGCGTGTTTGCCGATCTGCTGCGCGTGGCGGCGGGCGAGGGGGCGCGGTTGTGAACCAGGCGGTTGCAAACCAGGTAACGGAGATGCAGCGGGTGGCGATTGCTGCGCGAGACCTTGGCCAAGCGCGCGCATTTGCGCCAGCCTCGGTGGCGAATGTGGCAGTGGGATTCGATCTGCTCGGTTATCCGATCGATGGCGTCGGCGATACGGTGACGGTGCGACGCATCGATGCGCCATTGGTGCGTATCGCCGCCATCCGCTGCACTACCGTGGCCTTGCCGCTGGATGCCGAACGCAACACTGCAGGTGCGGCCTTGATCTCGTTGCGGGCCGCGTTGGCACTGCCGTTCGGTTTTGAAGTGGAGATCGACAAGGGCATCGCCTTGAGTTCGGGCATGGGCGGTTCCGCTGCGTCGTGCGTGGCGGCCTTGGTCGCCGCCAACGCGCTGCTGGACACGCCGCTGAGCAACGAGCAGCTGTATCAGCACGCACTCGATGGCGAGGCGGTGGCCAGCGGTAGTCGCCATGGCGACAATCTTGGTCCGTTGTTTTTAGGCGGCCTGGTGTTGTGCACGCTGGAGCGTCTGGTGCCGATCAGCGTGCCGGCCGCGTGGCATAGCCTGCTGGTGCATCCGGATGCGGTGCTGGAAACGCGGCGCGCGCGCGAAGCATTGGCTGGCGACTATCAATTGCGCGAGTTCGTCGCGCAGAGCACCAACCTGGCGTTGGTGCTGGCTGGCTGCCATGCCGGCGATGCGGGCCTGGTGCGTGCAGGCTTGCGCGATGTGCTGATCGAGCCGCGTCGCGCACCCCTGATCGCTGGATTCGCTGCTGCCAAGCAGGCCGCGCTGGATCACGATGCATTGGGTGCCAGCATTTCAGGCGCTGGCCCGAGCGTGTTTGCCTGGTTCGAATCGCGCACGGCCGCCGAAGCCGCCGCCGCCGCCGTGCAAGCCGCTTTTGCAGGCGTCGGCCTGGACAGCCAGCACTGGGTGTCTCCGATCGCCAGTCCGGCCGCACGGTTGCTCGCATGAGGCAGCGTGCGCATGCCAGTCTTGATCAATCGCCCGCGCGCGGCACCCATGCCGTGCGGCGCGCAACACCGCGTTTATCCGACCACGACCTCGCTGATCTGCATGACCGGTGCAAGATCGGTGTAGTTGGGGATGTCGCCGAGGATTTCCTCGGCATGCGGCCCGAAACTGCCGCCGAAGGCTTCCACCGAGTCGCAAAAGATGTGGCACATGCCGATGAAGGGCGGCGTGCTGCCCGGCTCGCCGCCACTGATGCCTTTATCCACCGTGTAACTGAGGCACGCAGCGCCCATCCGCGCGCTCACCAGTGGCATGTGCGTGTCGCGGTAGTAGGCGTGGTCGAAGCGGGCGCCGTCGCGGTACGGGTACATCACGCTGACCTTGATCATCTGCCTGCTCCACTGGAAGGTGCGCGCAGCATAGCGCCGCACCGCCCTTGCCGGGCGACCACTCGGCGGGGCACGGCAAGGGCGCAGCGTTCGGAACTTTCATTCACGGGCAACGCCCCGTCTTCGCTTCTGGAGTCAGCATGAATTTCATTTCCACCCGTGGCGGCGCGCCTGCCGCAAGCCTGAGTCAGGCGATCGCCGCCGGACTGGCGCCCGATGGCGGCCTGTACGTGCCGCAGGCCCTGCCACCGGCCCGCACGTTGACTGCCGGCACCACGCTGGCCGACACCGCCGCCACGTTGCTGCAGCCGTTCTTCGACGGCGATGCGCTGGCGGCCGAGCTGCCGGCCATCTGTGCCGAAGCGTTCGACTTCCCGGCGCCGTTGGTGGCCCTGGGCACGCCTGGCGATTACGCGCTGGAGCTGTTCCATGGGCCGACTGCCGCGTTCAAGGATTTCGGTGCGCGTTTTCTTGCCGCCTGCCTGACCCGGCTGCGTCGCGCCGAAGACCGCCCGCTGACCATCCTGGTCGCCACTTCCGGCGATACCGGCGCTGCCGTGGCGGCGGCCTTCCATCGCCAGCCCGGCTTGCGCGTGGTGGTGCTGTATCCGGATGGCCGCGTGTCGCCGCGCCAGGCGCATCAGCTGGGCTGCTTTGGCGACAACATCCAGGCCTTGCGCGTGGCCGGCTCGTTCGACGATTGCCAGGCGATGGTCAAGCAGGCCTTGAACGATGCTGCGTTGCAGGCGCAGGTGCCGCTGAGTTCGGCCAACAGCATCAGCCTGGGCCGTTTGCTGCCGCAGATGAGCTACTACGCGCACGCCGCTCTACAACACCATGAAGGCGCGGGCGCTGCGCTGAATCTGGTCGTGCCCACCGGCAACCTAGGCAACGGGTTGGCGGCGATCCTGGCGCGCGCGCTCGGTGTGCCGCTGGGCCGCATCGCGCTGGCGTCCAATGCCAATCACGTGTTGCCGGATTACTTCGCCGGCGACGATTACGCGCCCCAGCCCAGCGTGGCGACCTTGGCCAATGCGATGGACGTGGGCGCGCCGAGCAACTTCGAACGGCTGCGTTGGCTCTACCAGGGCGACGATGCCGCGTTGCGCGAGGCATTCCGCGCGTTGTCGGTGGACGATGCGGCGATCCGCCACACCGTGCAGCAGCGTTTTACGCGCTACGGCGAGGTGCATTGCCCGCATACCGCCACGGCGGTGCATGTGCTGGAGCAATTGCGCGCAGAAGGGGCCGAGGGCGGCACCGGCGACTGGGCGGTGGCGGCCACTGCGCATCCGGCCAAGTTCGAGGGCGTGGTGGAGCCGTTGATCGGCCGCGCTGTCGAGGTTCCTCCGGCGCTGGCCGCGCTGCTGCAGCGTCCCGCACATGCCGAAACGCTTGCGCCGGACTATGCCGCCTTCCGGCAGCGCCTGCTTGCGGATGCGGCCTGACCCAACGCGTTCAGCCTGCCGGGGTTGGAAACTGTCGCACATGGGGCTATTTGTAACGGGTGCGGCACCCGCTGTGGTGCCGCGTCCGATTTGGGTTTGTTGCATGTCTTATCGAATGATTGCCGTTGCCGCCGCGTTGTGCGGGTGGGCAGCGGCTGGAACGGCCAGTGCGGCCGATGCGATTTCTGCTTCGCCGGTGCCGGGGCTGGGCGCACCGCGCCTGGGTCTGCTCGATGCGTTGGCCCAGCAGGCGCCGTCGCTGGACCGCAAGGTGCTGGCCCTGGCAGCCGAGGCGCTGCAATGCGCACGCCAGCGCCAGCAGGTGGGCGATGAGCGCGTGCTCAGCGTCATCGATTACAGCCGGCCGTCCACCGAGCGCCGTCTGTGGGTGTTCGATCTGGCGCGGCAGCGGTTGCTGTTCCAGGAATGGGTGGCGCACGGGCGCAACACCGGCAATAACCTGGCGGCGAAGTTTTCCAACGACGACGGCAGTTTCCAGTCCAGCCTGGGCGCGTTTACCGCGCAGGAGTCGTATACCGGCCACAACGGCTATTCGTTACGGTTGAAGGGGCTGGAGCCCGGGTTCAATGACCATGCGCGCGACCGCGCCATCGTGATCCATGGCGCGCCCTATGTCAGCGAGGCGGTCATTCGCACGCAGGGCCGGCTTGGCCGCAGCCTGGGCTGCCCGGCGGTGCGTCCGGCGGTGGCCAGACAGTTGATCGATACCCTGCGCGAAGGCGCCTTCGTGTTCGCCTACTACCCGGACCGTGCCTGGCTGCGGCAATCGCGGTTGCTGAGTGGCGGATGTGGCGCGTCGGTGGCGAGTGCGGGTGGGCGCTGAATGGGCTTGCGTGCAGCCGATGGGTGCGCGCGCCGTTTGCACAACACGCTTCAGCGCATCGATGATCGCGCGACTGAGCGATGCGTCGCACACAGCCACTCAACCGCCACACTTCAAACCGTATCGCCCGCCAGGCGACGCAGCGCTGCGTAATCCAGGATCTGCACCAGATGCAGCTGCGGTAGCGCGATCAGCTGCTGTTGCTTGAGTTTGGTGAACGTGCGGCTCACCGTTTCCACGGTCAGCCCGAGATGGTCGGCGATATCGCCGCGGCTCATCGGCAGCGCCACGGTATCGCCGCTGGCGCCGGGCTGGGTGGAGCGGGCCGCCAACCGCAACAGGAAATGCGCCAGCCGTTCGTTGGGTTGCAAGCGCGCCAGCAGCAGGCCGGTGTCCTGCGCGGCGGCCAGTTCCATGCTGGCGCGCTGCAGCAGTTTGCGTTCCAGCTGCGGGTAGCGCTCGCGTAACTGGCGCATCTGTGGCATCGGCGTGCGGCAGATGCGGCTGTCGATGATGGCTTCGATATCGTGGCGGTGCTGCGCGGTTTCGGTCAGCCCGACGTAATCGCCTGGCAGCACGAAGCCGGTGACCTGGCGGCGGCCGTCGGCCAGCGTGCGCACCATGCGCAGCGCACCGGAGGTCAGCGTATAGACGTGATGGCGGGTGTCGCCGGCGCGCACCAAGGTGCTGCCGGTTGCATAGGACTGGGCGCTGGTGGCCTGGTCGAGCGCGTCCATTTCCTGTGGCGACAGCGCCGCACAGATGGCCCGTCCGCGGACCGCACACAGTGCGCAGTCGGAACTGCGCGCATCGGTGCGCGCGGCCGCGCTTGGCGCCGGGCAGGTCGTGCTGAGGTCTGAAAGCTGCCGGTACATGGGCCACGCACTGCGTAAGACGCATCGGATGATACGCCATGCGGTCAGCACGGCCGGCAGCCGGTAGAATTACGCGTTCGCCACATTTCCCTGCAGGAGTTTCGCTCGTGATCAAGCCCCGTACGCCGCCCGGCATCATGGAATTGCTGCCGCGCGAGCAGATCGCGTTCCAGCGCATGCTGGACGTCATCCGCCGCAATTACGAGCGGTTCGGGTTCCTGCCGGTCGAAACCCCGGTGTTCGAGTTGTCGGATGTGTTGCTGACCAAATCCGGCGGCGAGACCGAGCGCCAGGTGTACTTCGTGCAGTCCACCGGCGCGCTGGCCAATGCTGCCGCAGCGGCCGATGAGGGCGCCGAGAGTGGCGGTCTGCCGGAACTGGCGTTGCGTTTCGACCTGACTGTGCCGCTGGCGCGCTACGTGGCCGAGCACGAGCACGACTTGAGCTTCCCATTCCGCCGCTATCAGATGCAGCGCGTGTACCGCGGCGAGCGTGCCCAGCGCGGGCGCTTCCGCGAGTTCTATCAGTGCGACATCGACGTGATCGGCAAGGATGCGTTGAGCATCCGCTACGACGCCGAAGTGCTGGCGGTGATCCACGCGGTGTTCGCCGAGCTGGGCATCGGCGAGTTCAAGGTGCAGTTGAATAACCGCAAGCTGCTGCGCGGCTTTTTCGAAAGCCTGGGCGTGGCCGAGGGCGAGCTGCAGCTGGCGGTGCTGCGCGAGGTCGACAAGATCGACAAGCGCGGCGCCGATTACGTGCGCGATACGCTGGTGGGCGAGGGCTTCGGCATCGCCGCCGAGCAGGTCGACAAGATTTTGGCCTTCGTGGCGGTGCGCTCGAATGGGCATGTAGATGCGCTGGCGCAGTTGCAGGCGCTTGAGGCTTCGGTCGGCGCGAGTGCGACCCTGGGCGAGGGCATCGCCGAATTGCGCGAGGTGCTGGAACTGGTCAAGGCCTTGGGCGTGCCGGAGACGGCGTATTGCCTGAACTTCTCGATCGCACGTGGGTTGGACTACTACACCGGCACCGTCTACGAGACCACGCTGACCGACCACCCGCAGATCGGCTCGATCTGCTCGGGCGGCCGTTACGAGAGCCTGGCCAGCCACTACACCAAGTCCAAGCTACCGGGCGTGGGCATCTCCATCGGCTTGACCCGGCTGTTCTGGCAGCTGCGCGAGGCCGGCCTGATCCAGGGCATCGCCGAAAGCAGCGTGCACGCGATGGTGGCGTTGATGGACGAGTCGCGCCTGGGCGATGCGCTGGATATCGCGCGCCGGCTACGCATCGGTGGCATCAATACCGAAGTGCAGATGGAGCCGAAGAAGATCGGCAAGCAATTCCAGTACGCCGCACGCGCGGGCATCCGTTTCGTGGTGCTGGCCGGCGACGACGAACTGGCGCGCGGCGTGGTGGCAGTGAAGGACTTGGTGCGCGAGCAGCAGTTCGATGTCGCCCGCGACGAGCTGGCGAGCACCTTGCTGGTGGAGCTGGAGCAGGCCAAGGCGATGCTGGTGGCTGGTGGCATCCAGGCCGATTGACGCGCTGGCCGGGCCAGCCCGGTAGTGCCGTCAGGCTGGTACAGGGCCGGTGGCGCTGACCCACGCGTGCCGACGCTCTGACAAACCCACTGATACGTCCGTGTCAGTGGGTTTTTCGTTTCCGCTCCGCGGCAAGGCCCGGCGCTTCCATGAACCGTACGGCCTGTTGGACTTGTCCTAATGCCTCCGTTTGCGTTAATGTACTAACACGCTATTACATTAACGCAATGAAACAACGACCCGCCCCCCGTGAAAGTATCGATGTCGCCGCTTCTCTCAAGAGGCTGGCCGAGGCCCTGGCCTGCCTGAAAGAGGCGGGCGAGGTCGAGGCGTTCCTGAGCGATCTGTGCACGCCCGCCGAGCTAGAGGCCATGTCCGATCGCTGGCGCGTGGTGCCGTTGTTGATCAAGGGCGTGCCGTACCGCGAGATCCACGAGCTGACCCAGGTCAGCGTGACCACCATCGGGCGCGTTGCGCGCACCCTGGACCATGGTGCCGGCGGCTACGCCGCGGCCCTGCGCGAGCAGTCTTCGCGCCCTGTCGAACCCCACTGAGAGAACAAGATGAGTGCTTCCACGGCAGCGCCGGCACGTGACCGGTTGCGTATCGCCATTCAGAAGAGCGGCCGTCTGGCCGAACCGGCGCGCAGCCTGCTGGCGGCCTGTGGGCTGAGCTGGCGGCAGAGCCGCGACAAGCTGTTCTGCTACGGCGAATCGCTGCCGGTGGACCTGCTGCTGGTGCGCGACGACGACATCCCGGGCCTGATCGCCGACGGCGTCTGCGACCTGGGCATCGTCGGCCAGAACGAGCTGGAAGAGCAGGCCGCCGAGCGCCGCCGCAACGGCCTTCCGTCGGCTTACCACGCCGTCCGCGGGGTCGGCTTCGGCCAGTGCCGGTTGATGCTCGCAGTGCCGGAAGAGTGGGACTGGCAGGGCGTGGCGCAACTGGTCGGCAAGCGCATCGCCACCAGCTACCCGGCGATCCTGGCCGACTGGCTGGAGCGTCAGGGCATCGACGCGGCGGTGGTGGAGCTGTCCGGCTCGGTGGAAATCGCACCGCGCCTAGGCACCGCCGATCTGATCTGCGATCTGGTCTCCAGCGGCGCCACCCTGGCCGCCAATCAGCTCAAGCCGGTCGAACTGGTGATGGAAAGCGAGGCCGTCCTTGCCGGCGCAGTGCGCGAACCGGCAGATGCGCGTGCCGCTTTGTTGGCCATGCTGCTGCGGCGCATGGACGGCGTGCTCAAGCTGCGCGACAGCAAGCTGCTGATGTTCCGCGCCGAACAGGACAACGTGGATGCGTTGCGTCGCCTGCTGCCCGACGCCGACCCACTGGTGCAGTTGCCAGACGATGGAAACGGCGTCCTGCGGTTGCAGACCATGTGCCATGGCGCGGTGACCTGGCAGCGGCTGGAAGAACTCGAACGCGCAGGTGCGCAAGGTCTGATGGTGTTGACGGTGGAGCGCTCGCTGGCATGAACATTCTCGATTGGTCGCAACTGGACGCCGCTGCGCGCAGCCAGGCATTGACCCGCCCGGTGCAGACCGTGGCCACGCAGACCCGCGATGCGGTGGCTGCATTGATTACCGATGTGCGCGCACGCGGCGATGCGGCTTTGCGCGAGATCACTGCGCGTTTCGACGGTGTGTCGCTGGACGGCTTTGCAGTGAGCGAGGCCGAATTCGCCGCCGCCGAAGCGACGGTGGCCCCGGAATTGCGTCAAGCCATGCAGGATGCGGTGGCGCGCATCGACACCTTTCACCGCGCCGGCATGAGCGAAGGCTATGCGGTGGAAACTGCACCCGGTGTGGTGTGCGAGAAGATCGTGCGGCCGATCGGTCGGGTTGGCCTGTACGTGCCGGCTGGTAGCGCGCCGTTGCCCTCGACCGCATTGATGCTCGGCGTGCCGGCGCGCCTTGCCGGGTGCCGCGAAGTGGTGCTGTGCACGCCGCCGCGCAAGGACGGCAGCGTGGATCCAGCGGTGCTGGTCGCCGCGCAGCTGACCGGCGTGCGCCGCGTGTTCAAGCTCGGCGGCGCGCAGGCGATCGCAGCGATGGCGTATGGCACCGAATCGATTCCGAGTTGCGACAAGTTGTTCGGCCCAGGCAACAGCTTTGTCACCGAAGCCAAGCAGCAGGTGGCGCAGTCCGGTGCGGCGGCGATCGACATGCCGGCCGGCCCGTCGGAAGTGCTGGTGATCGCCGATGCCGGCGCGCAGCCGGCGTTCGTCGCCGCCGATCTGCTATCGCAGGCCGAACATGGCCCGGATTCGCAGGTGCTGCTGCTATCCGACAGCGATGCGTTGATCGCGGCGGTGGAAGTGCAACTGGAAATCCAGCTGTCGCAGCTGTCGCGTGCCGAAATCGCGCGCCAGGCCTTGGCGCAATCGCGCCTGATCAAGGTGACCACGCTGGATGAGGCGTTTGCGATCAGCAACCGCTATGCGCCCGAGCACCTGATTCTCGCACTGCGCGAACCGCGTGCGTGGCTGAGCCAGGTCGAAGCGGCCGGCTCGGTGTTTTTAGGCGATTACACGCCCGAAGCGCTCGGCGATTACTGCAGCGGCACCAACCACGTGTTGCCGACCAGCGGCGCGGCGCGCGCCTATAGCGGCGTGAGCGTGGCCAGCTTTCAGAACATGGTCAGCGTGCAGGCGGCCAGCAAGGCCGGCATCGATGGCATCGGCGAATGCGCCTTGATTCTGGCGCGCGCCGAAGGCCTGGATGCGCACGCCAATGCAGTGGCATTGCGCATGGGAGTGGCAGCATGAGGACCCCATCGATTCTGGATCTTGTGCGTGAGGACCTGCGCGCTTTCGCCGGCTATTCGTCTGCGCGTACCAGCGCGTTGCAGGGCGATGTGTGGCTTAACGCCAACGAGTCGGCGTGGGGAAATCCGGCCGACCCGGGCGCCAGCACGCGGCGCTATCCGGATCCGCAACCCAAGAATTTGCGCGCGGCATTGGCGGCGTTGTATGGCTGCGCGCCCGAGCAACTGCTGATCGGGCGTGGCAGCGACGAGGCGATCGATCTACTGGTGCGCGGCCTGTGCGTGCCCGAGCGCGATGCGGTGGTGGTGACGCCGCCGGTGTTCGGCATGTACGCGGTGTGCGCGCGCTTGCAGAACGCGCCGTTGGTCGAAGTACCGCTGGTGGACGGGCCAGAGGGTTTCCACGCGGACATCCCGGAGATTGTCGAAGCAGCGTTGGCCGCGCGTGCCAAGTTGGTGTTCCTGTGCTCGCCGTCCAACCCGGCTGGCTCGGCGATTCCGCTGGACCAGATCGAAGCCGCCTTGCAGGCATTGCAGGGCAAGGCGCTGGTGGTGGTCGACGAAGCGTATGGCGAATTCTCCGATGTTCCCTCGGCAGTGAGCTTGCTTGCGCGCTACGACAATCTGGCCGTGTTGCGCACGTTGTCCAAGGCGCATGCGCTGGCGGCGGCACGCATCGGCAGCCTGATCGCCAACGCCGAATTGATTGCCTTGCTGCGGCGCTGCCAGGCGCCGTACCCGGTGCCGACCCCGTGCGCAGCGATGGCCGAGCAGGCCTTGTCGGCGCCGGCGCTGGAAGTCACCCGTCGGCGCATTGCGGAGGTGCGCAGCGAGCGCACACGCGTGCACAAGGCGCTTGAACAACTGGCCGGCGTGCGTAAGGTCTATCCCTCGCAGGGCAACTTTTTGCTGGTGCGTTTCGACGATGCCGAAGCCGCGTTCCAGGCATTGCTGGAGGCCGGTGTGGTGGTGCGCGATCAACGCGCGGTGCCGCAGCTGTTCGATGCCTTGCGCATCACCCTGGGCACGCACGAACAAAACGAACGCGTGTTGAGTGCGCTGCAACGCAAGGAGGCCGCCGCATGACCCCGATTCTTTTCGTCGACCGCGATGGCACGCTGATCACCGAGCCGGCCGATTACCAGATCGACGCTTACGAAAAACTGCGTTTCGTCGACAACGTGATTCCGGCGATGCTGAAGTTGCGCGATGCCGGCTACCAGTTCGTCATCGTCAGCAATCAGGATGGGCTGGGCAGCGAGGGTTATCCGCAAGCCTCGTTCGATGGCCCCAACAACCTGATGCTGCAGATCTTCGCCAGCCAGGGCATCGTGTTCCGCGAAGTATTGATCGATTGCAGCTGGCCGGCCGATAACGCGCCTACGCGCAAACCCGGCGTCGGGCTGATGGTGCCGTATCTGCAGGACCGCACCATCGACTGGGCACGCTCGGCGATGGTAGGCGACCGCATCACCGACATTCAGTTCGCGCAGAACCTCAACATCCGTGGCTTCCAGTTGCGTACCGACGAGTTTGGCGGCGAGTGGGACTGGCCTGGCATTGCGCACGAGCTCGCAGATGCGCCACGGCGCGCAGTAGTCCAGCGCAATACCAAGGAAACCAAGATCCGCGTCGAACTGGATCTGGATCGCGTAGCCGAACCGCACACCGCCACCGGCCTGCCGTTCTTCGACCACATGCTGGAACAGATCGGCAAACACGGCGGCTTTGCGCTGGACATCCGCGCCGAAGGCGATCTGCATATCGATGAGCACCACACCATCGAGGACACCGGTCTGGCGCTGGGCCAGGCCTTGCGCGAAGCGCTGGGCGATAAGCGCGGCATTGGCCGTTATGGTTTTGATCCGGAAAGCAGCCCGTGGCAGGTTGCCGGCGACACCGCGCAACATGGCTTCACCTTGCCGATGGACGAAACCATCGCCAGTGCCGCGCTGGATTTCAGCGGCCGGCCGTACTTCGTGTTCGAAGGCGATTTCAAGCGCGAGCGCGTGGGCGATATGCCCACCGAACTGGTGCCGCATTTTTTCCGTTCGATCTGCGATGCGTCCGGTTTGAATCTGCACCTGAGCGTGCGCGGCGAGAACGATCACCACAAGGTCGAAGCCTGCTTCAAGGCACTGGCACGTGCGCTGCGTCAGGCGATCCGTCGCGAAGGCACCGCACTGCCGTCAACCAAGGGTGCGCTATGACCGACCTTGCGCTGATCGATGCCGGCGGCGCCAACCTGGGCTCGGTGCGCTACGCGTTGGAGCGGCTGGGCGTGGAAGCGCGCGTGGTGCGCGATGCAGAAGGCTTGCAGGGAGCAGACCGCGTGATACTGCCTGGCGTCGGCGCCGCGCCCGAGGCGATGTCGCGCTTGCGTGCACAGGGCCTGGTGGAACCGTTGCGACAACTGCAGGTGCCGTTGATCGGCATCTGCTTAGGGATGCAATTGCTGTTCGAGCACTCCGAAGAAGGCGATGTCGATTGCCTGGGTTTGTTGCCGGGCATCGTGCGCCACATGACGCCTGCGCTTGGCATTCGCGTGCCGCATATGGGTTGGAATCAGCTGGTGCCGATGCGCGAATCCGCGCTGCTGGCGGGCCTGCCGGAACGTGCCAGTGCGTATTTCGTGCACGGCTATGCCGCGCCGGTGACGGCCCATACCGTGGCCGCCTGCGATCACGGCGGCTTGTTTACCGCAGTGGTGCAGCAAGGCCTGCGCTGTGGCGCGCAGTTCCATCCCGAGCGTTCGGCCGAAACCGGTGCACGCATCCTGCGCAACTTTCTTGAGATGAGCTTCCCATGAGTTTCACCGTTTACCCGGCGCTGGATATCCGCAATGGCCGCGTGGTGCGTTTGCTGCAAGGCGATTACGCACGCGAAACCCAGTACGGCGACGATGTGCTGCCGCGCGCGCAGGCGTTTGCCGATGCCGGCGCGCGGTGGATGCATCTGGTCGATCTGGATGCAGCGAAGGCGGGCGGCTACACCTTGGCCGCGATACTTGGCGAGATCGTGCGCCAGACTGGCCTGCAGGTGCAGACCGGCGGCGGTGTGCGCTCACGCGAGGATGTGGCGCGCATTCTCGAAGCCGGCGCCGCGCGTGTGGTGATCGGCTCGCTGGCGGTGCGCGAGGCGGACACCGTCATCGCCTGGCTACAGGAATTCGGTGCCGATCGCTTGACCATCGCGCTGGACACGCGTCAGGACGCGGCCGGCGTGTGGCAATTGCCGGTCCACGGTTGGACCGAAGCCGCCGAAGCCACGCTGGATCAATTGGCTGTGCGTTACGCGCAAGCCGGTCTGCAGCATCTGCTATGCACCGACATCGCCCGCGACGGCATGCTGTCCGGCCCCAACATGGACCTGTACGCGCACCTGCGCACGCTGGCGCCGCAACTGCAGGTGCAGGTCTCCGGTGGCGCGCGCAATCTGGCCGATGTGGATGCCGCCAAGGCCGCAGGCTGCGCCGGCATCGTGCTCGGCAAGGCCCTGTTGGAAGGGCATCTGGCATTGAAGGAGGCACTGGCATGCTGAGTCGCCGCATCATTCCGTGCCTGGACGTGCGCGACGGGCGCGTGGTCAAGGGCGTCAAGTTCCGCGACCACATCGACATGGGCGATATCGTCGAGCTGGCGCTGCGGTATCGCGCGCAAGGTGCCGACGAGCTGGTGTTCTACGACATCGGCGCCAGCCCGGAAGGGCGTTCGGTCGATTACGCCTGGGTCGAACGCGTGGCGCGGTTGATCGATATTCCGTTCTGTGTGGCTGGCGGCATTCGCGATGTGGATACCGCGCGCGCGGTGCTGCATGCCGGCGCCGACAAGATTTCGATCAACTCGCCCGCGCTTGGCCGCCCACAATTGATCTCCGAGCTGGCCGATGCCTTCGGCGTGCAATGCGTGGTGGTCGGTGTCGATTCGATTCGTGAGGACGATGGTGAGTGGCGCGTGCGTCGCTATACCGGCGACCCGAGCAAGACGCAGGCCTTGCCGATGCGCACCCTGGATTGGGTGGCCGAAGCGCAGCGCCTGGGTGCTGGCGAGATCGTGCTCAACTGCATGGACAACGATGGCGTGCGGCGTGGCTACGACATCGCGCAGCTGCGTCAGGTGCGCGCGCTGTGCCACGTGCCGTTGATCGCCTCCGGCGGTGCCGGCGAGATGCAGCATTTTGCCGATGTATTCGACCAGGCCGATGTGGATGGCGCGCTGGCGGCCAGCGTTTTTCATAGCGGCGCGATTCCGATCCCGGAACTGAAGCAATTCTTGCGCGCGCAACAGATCGAGGTACGTGATGGGCAGTAACGAAACAGCAGCGGGCGACGCGCTCGCCGCGTTGGACTGGAGCAAGGGCGACGGCTTGCTGCCGGCGGTCGTGCAGGACGCCGACAACCTGCGCGTGCTGATGCTGGGCTACATGAATGCCGAAGCCCTGGCGGTCACGCAACAGCGTGGCGAAGTCACCTTCTTCAGCCGCAGCAAGCAGCGTTTGTGGACCAAGGGCGAGAGCTCGGGCAATGTCTTGCGCGTGGTGTCGATCGAGACCGATTGCGATGCCGACACGCTGCTGGTGCAGGCCCGCCCGCACGGGCCAACCTGCCATCTTGGCCGCACCAGCTGTTTCCCGAGTGCGCCAGGCCAGTTCCTCGGCAGTCTGGATGCCTTGATTGCCACACGCGAAAAAGAGCGCCCGCACGGCAGCTACACCACCAAACTGTTCGAGCAAGGCATCCGCCGCATCGCGCAGAAGGTGGGCGAGGAGGGTGTGGAAACCGCACTGGCCGGCGTGGTACAGGGCGATGCCGAGTTGCTGGGCGAATCGGCCGATCTGCTGTATCACCTGATCGTGCTGCTGCGCGCGCGTGGCCTGGGCTTGGGTGATGCGGTGGCGCTATTGGAGTCGCGGCACAAGTAACGCACTCGTGTAGGAGCGCACCTGGGCGCAACGGGGCTGTATCGATAACGCCCCGTCGCGCCCAGGTACGCTCCTACGGATGTGTCGTTGTGTCTTTCGGCGTTCAAACCCGCGCCGTGCGCCTGGCCACCGCAGGTACAATTTCCGCTGATCTTCGCGCGGGAAAACTCATGCAGCTTCGCATCGCTCTGTTGGCCCTGGGATTGCTCGCGGGAAGCGCATACGCGCGCGATGCGGTTGTCGATGGCACCGTCTACGAAGAGCGCGACGGGCGGGCCGGACGCAGCACCGATGAGCCGGGCCTCGCCGGGGTCACCGTTTCCAACGGCGAGCAGCTGGTGCGCACCGACGCGCAAGGCCGCTACCGCTTGCCGGTGCGCGACGGGCAGACGGTGTTCGTGATCAAGCCGGGCGACCGCAGCTTCGTGCCAACCGCCGACGGACTGCCGGGTTTCTGGCGTCACTACGCGCCCAAGGGGTCGGCCAAGCGCAAGTACCCTGGCATCGCCGCAACCGGTCGCAACACACATCATTGGGATTTTGCGCTGACTCCACGCACCACTGCGGCGGCCGATAGCTTCCAGATGCTGGTGTTCGCCGACAGCCAGACCGCCAGCCTGGTCGACGTGGGTTACTACCAGCGCGACATCGTGGCGCCGATCGTCGGCAAGACCTCGGCAACGCTGGGCACTACTTTGGGCGATATCGTCAGCGACGATCTGAGTCTGTACCCGGCCTTGAACAAGGTCACCACGCAGCTGGGCGTGCCGTGGTTCCACGTGCCGGGCAATCACGATCTGAATTTCGACGCCGGCGACGATGCGCATTCTTTGGACAGCTGGCGCGCGGTCTATGGCCCGGACACCTATGCGGTGGAAGAGGCCAACGCCAGCTTCGTGTTTCTGGATGATGTGATCTATACGCCGGGCCGCAAGCCGGCCTATGTCGGCGGCCTGCGCGAGGACCAGTTCGTGTTTCTGCAGGCGTATCTGGCGCAGCTGCCGCGCGAGCGCTTGTTGGTGCTGGGCATGCATATTCCCTTGTTCGATGCAGCGCCGGGGCAGGAAACCTTCCGGCATGCCGATCGCAGTCGCTTGTTTGCGCTATTGAAAGATTTTCCGCATGTGCTGGTGCTCAGCGGGCACAGTCATACCCAGCGGCAGGTCGATCACGGCGCCGACGAAGGCTGGCAGGGCGCCAAACCGCTGCACGAATACAACGTGGGCGCGGCCTGCGGTGCGTTCTGGTCGGGTGCCAAGGATGCCGACGGTATTCCCACTGCCACGATGAGCGATGGCACGCCGAACGGTTATGCGGTGCTGCAGGTCGCGCCCAGCGGCGACTACACCTTGGCGTATCACGCCGCGCGCGCGGCCGATGACGCGCAACTGCTGCTGCATGCGCCCAAGGTGCTGCGCCAGGGCGCCTATGCGGCGTGGGGCATCTACGCCAATGTGTTCATGGGCCAGGACGATACGGTTGTCGAGATGCGGATCGACACTGGCGCATGGCAGCCGATGAAGCGGGTGGAGCGCGCCGACCCGCGCTTATTGGCCGAGAACGTGCGCGACGATGCGGCCGAGCAATTGCGCGGCTACGACCGCTCGCCCGAGGCCACGCCGTCCACGCATCTATGGCGTGGCGCCTTGCCGACGACGCTGGAGGTTGGCGAGCATACGGTCGAGGTGCGCGTTGCGTTGCCGACCGGGCAGTACAGTGCGCGCACGGTGTATCGCTTGCAGCGTGCCGATCCTTGATGGGGGGCGTGCGTAATGCGGGGGTTTTGTGTGGAGCCCGTCGCGCAGACATGCGCTCCTACGGTGTTGTCTTGTTGGTGCGTTCGCGTCGCATACCCGACGCACACCCTATCGCCACAAACACAAACGCCTCCACGAGGGAGACGTTTTGGGATCCGGGCTGGCAGGCGATGGCGCGCTGGCGGGGATCGATGCTGGCTGGCGTGAGCTGGCTGGCTGCGCGAGTGTAGCGAGGCCGCGCGAGCGCTGACGAAATGAGAATTAGTCTCAGTGCGTCGCAGCCATCATGGTGTCGATGGCGCAGGGACTGGCGATGATTTGCGCGGCGTGGTGGGCGCGGACGGCACCTTGGATGTCGTTGGGCTATCCAGTGATGTCGTATCAGGATCGGCTTCTGGATCGAGCTCCTGCCCGGCTTCCGGAGCGACCTCCAGCGGCGGATACGGATAGGCAACCGCCGGCCCTGCGCGCAGCCCGGCACGCCAGCGAGCCAGCACCGGGGCGATGCGTTTGCCGAGCGATTGCTGCGGCAACGACGGCAATTCGCCGTCCTGTTTCTCGCGCGCGGTGATGGCCGTCTTGGCGATATCGAACGCCGCCAACGGGTCCTCGCTCTGGTTCATCGCATCGATCAGCCAGGCCTGGCCGAAGTAGGTCGCATTGGAGGTGTTGCCGCAGCCGAACGAGGGCCTATCGGCACGCGCGGCGGTGAGGATCAGCGTGTCCGGCGAGCGCAGCGCCGGAATGAACCCGCCCGAGTAACACGCCGACAACACGATGATGCGATTGCCGATGCCTGCATCGTCCAGCGCCTTGCGCAGGTCCTGCGGGCTGATGAAATCCTCTTCGTCCTGGTCGACCTGCACGTACAGCGTGTGGTCTTCGGTGCCGTGGGTGGTGACGAACAACAGCAGCGCATCGCCCTTGCGATCCATGCGCTTGCCGATGGCGGCAAGCGTGTCGTACAGGTTGTCGTAGGTTGCCAGCGGTGCGTACGGATGCTCGCCCAGATTGTCCGGATTGTTGACCAGCGTGACCACGCGGCCACGCGCATCGAAGCGTTGGTCGAACAGCTGCTTGAGGTAGAGCGTCTCGTTGCGGAACACATCGTCGCTGGCATCGCCGGCGAAGCCGACCACGAATAGATCGGTGACCCCTGGGCGCTGGGGCTGCAGCGCTTTTAGTGCCTGCGCGAGCGCGGCCTGATCGACCGGATCGACCTCGTCCTGACTTGCCGCCTGGCTGGTCGCAGATTGGCTTGGCAATGCGGCGCCGGCATCCGGATGGCAGCCGGCCATCAGCGCAACGATGACAATCAGCAGCGAGAGGCGCCGCAGCAAGGCGTTCGGTCCGGATATGGAATGCAGCGACATGAAAAACGCCGAGGTTTATGGAGAAGCAGGTGAAGCGCCTGGGCGCACTGATCGCAATGCAGACCGTGACGTCGCACAACGTGCATCGATCCACTTCAAGCGCGCCTTGCAGAACACGTTTGCAGAAGCCGCATCTTTTGCAGAAGCCACGTTTGTAACGCAGGCGCTGCAGAGCAATCGTTGCCAATAGTCAGCGGCGGTGCCGGCCGGCAGAACGCCGCAAAAAACTAGCGAGCGTTCGCCAAGTGGATGCGCAAGGCATCCTCGATACTTCAGCGTACAAGTGACACGGGCGACGCCGAACAGCGGCTGCGCTCACCTGACAGTGAGCGCAGTGGTTTATCGATCGCGCTTACAGCGTCAGCTGGGTAAAGCTCTCCACGCGCTGATGGCTACCGACATCCTCGGCCGAGCGCGGAGTGGGGTAGTCCTCCAGGCGGTCCAGCAGCGCGGTGCGCAGGCCAGCACGCTTGGCGGCATCAAGCTCTTCGATCACGTCCGACAGAAACAGGATCTCGCCAGGCGGCACCCCGATGCGTTCGGCAATGCGGCGGTAGCTGGCGGTCTCGCGCTTGGGGCCCACTTCGGTATCGAACCAGTCGCTGATCAGCCCGCTCAGATCGCCGGCATCGCTGTGCGCGAAGAACAGCTTCTGCGCCGGCACCGAGCCGGACGAGTACACGTACAGCGGAATGCCGGCCGCATGCCAGGCCTGCAGCTGGATCGCCGCATCGGCATACATATGCGCGGTGAAGTCGGCGGTCTTGTAGCCATCGCCCCAGATCAGGCCCTGCAACGCTTTGAGTGCAGTGTGCTTGCGGTCCTCGTCGATCCAGGTCTGCAACGTGCTGACCAGCACCTCGTCCGGCACGTCCTCGCCGATTTCGTCGGCCACCTGGTTAAGCCAGTGGCGCACTTGCGGGTGACCGCCATGCTCTCGCACGTAGGCCGGCATGGCGCGGCGCGCATAGGGAAACAACACGTCCTTGACGAACGAGATGCTGCTGGTCGTACCTTCGATATCGGTGAGGATCGCTTGCGGTCGTGTCATCGTCAGCTGGCCTTGTGAGGTTTCTCGGGGGCGTAGCGGGGGAATTGTTGGGCGATTTCGGTGCCGGTGAAGTGGCCGACCCAGCCATCGGGCTCGGTGAAGAAGCGGATCGCCACGAAGTGCGGTTCCGGCCCCATGTCGAACCAGTGCAGGGTGCTGTCGGGCACGGCGATCAGGTCGTCCTTCACGCATTCGATCTCGTAGACCTTGGCGTCCACGTGCAGCGTGAACTGGCCCGAGCCGGCAACGAAGAAGCGCACTTCATCTTCCTTGTGGAAGTGCTCATCCAGAAATTTGGCGCGCATTTCTTCGCGCTTGGGGTTGTCCGGCGCGATGCTGACCACATCGACGGTCTTCAAGCCGCGCTCGGCGCTCAGCCGCTCGATATCCTCGCGATAGGCCGCCATGACCTGTTCGGGTGTGGCGCCCGGCTCGATCGGCTGCGTGGCCTGCCAGCGCTCGAAGGTCACGCCGATCTTGCTCAGCTCGGCGGCAATCTGCTCGCCGTCGCGGCTATCGAACTGCGCCAGGTTGGGGTCGGAATCGTTGAAGATGCGAAGTCGGCTCATGGCGATCTGGCTCACAAGGTGTAGGGGAGGTAGCGAGGACTCAGCGCGTGCCGCGCAGTTTCAGCAGCTCGAGTTCGCAATGCAGCAGGAACTCGAACGCCTCCAGATGACGGCGCGCCTCGGCCATGTTGCGGCCCCATGCATACAGGCCGTGTCCTTCGATGAGATACCCCCACAGGTTCTGTTTGTCCAGCAAGGCTTCGACCTGCGCGGCCAGCACCTGCATGTCCTGGGTATTGGCGAACACCGGCACATCCACCGCAGTTTCATGGGTGGTGTTGCCTTCGAAGGCTTTCAACAGCTCATAGCCTTCCAGCCGGATCACGCCGCTGCCGGCGTACAGCCGCGAGGCAATGGTCTGCACCGGCGAATGCGTATGCAGCACGCAGCCGATCTCCGGAAAGCGGCGATACAGCTGGGTGTGCAGCAGTGTTTCCGCAGACGGGCGTAACGGACGGCCGACCGCCAGGCCATCGAAGTCCACCACCATGATGTCTTCTTCGACCAGGCGGCCCTTGTCGCGGCCGGAGACGGTGATCGCGGCGTGCTGTTCGTCCAGGCGATGGGAAAAATTGCTGCTGGTGGCCGGCGTCCAGCCGGCCTGGGCCAGCTCGCGGATGTTGCCGATCAGCAACTGCGCCAGCTCGTGCAGACGGGCGGCGCTATAGGGCAGGGGGGCAGTGGTCGCATTCATGGACCTATTCTACTGCCCCACCGGATTACGGTCAGGTGCAGCGCAGCAGGGTGTGTTCCTGCCACGCCCGGGTCGCGAATGGCTGACAAAAGACAAAGAGCGCGCGTCAGTTGGTGAACGCAATGGTTTTTGTTAGCCGCCTCTTGTCGGAGGCAGTCAGGGGCCAGGTGAAATGTTTAGTCGGTCGAGGGCGCGGTGCCCTCACCGCTCGCGGGACACGCCGTGAATCCGTCCGTGGAGGCTCGGTGGCGGCATCCATGCCGCCACACGGTCCCGCAACCGGCAAGGACACCGCACCAGGCAGTTGGCCGGCTGCTTTCTTGAAAGCGTGGCGCTCGGCTTGCGGTGGGCAGACGCGACGTTTGCAGATTGCGCGTCAAAACGCTTGTCTGCTGCTCGGTCTGCGGTGAGACGAGTGGTGGGAAGCCGGTCGAGACACAGTGGCTCGACCATCGCACCTCATCTTCTGCTTTCAACGATGCACACCGACCATCTCGACAGGTCCTTGCCCGCCCACCGTCGCGGGACCTTACGCGGCATGGATGCCGCGTAAGAGCCTACAAGGACGTACTTGCGGCGTGTCCCGCGATGGTGGGCGCCCTGCAGCCAAGCCGCAGACCAGCGGATAGGGTCCTGCAACCAGCTCACAGATCAGCCGCCCAGCAGCCTAAGACCTGTCACCCGCTCTGCCATACACCGGCGGGCGGTCGTTCGTCAGTGGCCGCTAGCGCGCGCGTGCTCAGCGACCGTCGCGCAGACGGCTATGGCGGTAGCCGTAGCCGAAATAGACCACCAGCCCGACCAGCGTCCACACCCCCATCAGCATCCAGTTGTGCAGCGTCATCGCCGACAGCAGGGCCAGACAGCTCAACACGCCGGCGCTGCAGATCAGCCAGGCCACCGGCATGCGGAACGGACGCGGCAGTTCCGGGTGGGTGCGGCGCAGGATCAGCACGCCGGCGCACACCGCAGCAAAGGCGATCAGCGTACCCATCGAGGTCAGCTCGCCCAGCACATCCAGCGGGAACACCGCTGCCAGCAAGGCAATGCCGACACCGGTGATGACGGTATTGATATGTGGGGTGCGGTACTTGGGATGGATGCGGGTGAAGATCGATGGCAGCAGCCCATCGCGCGCAATGATCATGAAGATGCGCGGCTGCCCGATGATCATCACCAGCACCACCGACGACAACCCGATCAACGCGCCGACTTCCACGATTACGCGCAACCAGGCCAGCTGCGGATGCGCCGCCACGGCGGTCACCACCGGCTCGTCGGTACCGAGCAAGGTGTACGGCACCAGCCCGGTCATCACTGCCGCCATTGCGATGTAGAGCACGGTGCAGATGACCAGCGACAGGATCATGCCGATCGGCAGGTCGCGTTGCGGGCGGTGCGATTCCTGCGCCGCCACCGACACCGCCTCGAAGCCGATGTAGGCGAAGAACACCATCGCCGCGCCGCGCAGCACGCCTTCCATGCCGTACTTGCCCGGGCCTTCGTTGGCCGGAATGAACGGGTGCCAGTTGGCGGTGTCCACGTATTTCCAGCCCACCCCGATCACCAGCAGGATCAACCCGGTCTTGAGGATCACCATCGCCATGTTCATCGCAGACGACTTGCGGATGCCCACATAACAGAGCCAGGTCAGCAACAACACGATGCCGGCGGCAGGCAGATTGGCGACCGCGCCGGTGCGCTGCAGCTTGCCGTCCAGCGGCGCGCTGACGAAGGCGGCCGGCAGATGGATGTTGAAATGTTCCAGCAGGCTGAGGAAATAGCCGGTCCAGCTCACCGCCACTGCCGAGGCGGACACGCCGTATTCCAGCACCAGCATCCAGCCGATGAACCAGGCCGCCAGTTCGCCGAAGGTGGCGTAGGTGTAGGTATAGGCGCTGCCGGACACCGGCACCATCGCGGCAAACTCGGCGTAAGCCATCGCGCAGAACGCGCAGCACACCGCTGCCAGCACGAACGACAGCATGATGGCCGGGCCTGCATGGTCGGCCGCGGCCTGGCCGGTGATGACGAAGATGCCGCCGCCGATCACCGCGCCGATGCCCAGGGCGGTCAGCCCCCACGGCCCGAGCGCGCGTTGCAGGCCCAGCCCGTCGGCCGCCTCATGGCTGGCGTGCGGGTGTTTGGTGGCCCAGAGTTGCTTGAACATGCAGCGGTTCCTGTTGAATCCCTGCACATGGCGGTGCGGGCGTGTGCGAGGGGGGCGCGTGATTGAATCCCCGCACACGGATGTGCGGACTGTTGCGATGGGACTCGCGTTACCAAATCCCCGCACATGGATGTGCGGGCTCCTGCGAGGGACTCGCAATCAAGCCTTACGGGCAAGACGGCTATGGCGAATGCCGTAGCCGAAATAGATAAACAGACCGATCACGGTCCAACCCACGAACACTTTCCAGTGCTCCTGAAAGGCCTGGAAGAACAGGAACAGGCAGGCCACCGCACCCAGTGGGCAGATCACCATCGCCAGCGGCACCCGGAACGGGCGCTCCAGCTCGGGCTTGGTGAAACGCAGCACCATCACCCCGGCGCACACGGTGGCGAAGGCGAGCAGGGTGCCCATCGACACCAGTTCGCCCAGCACGTTCAACGGAATCACGCCGGCCAACAGCGCCGCGACCACGCCGACGAAGATCGTGCCGACATAGGGCGTGTGGAACTTCGGATGCACCTTGCCGAACAGTTTGGGCATCAACCCATCTTTGGCCATGGTGTAGAAGATGCGCGGCTGCGCCATCAGCATCACCAGCACCACCGAGGACAGGCCGGCAATCGCCCCGATCTCCACGGCGGTCTTGAGCCAGGCCAATTGCGGGTGCGCTTCCAGCGCAGTGGCCACCGGCTTGGCGGTGCCGAGCTGGGTATAGGGCAGCAATCCGGTCAACACGGCGCAGACGATGATGTAGATGACGGTGCAGATCGCCAGCGACACCAGAATGCCGATCGGCATGTTCTTCTGCGGATCCTTGGTCTCGCCGGCGGAGGTGGAGACCGCGTCGAAGCCGATGTAGGAGAAGAACACGATGGAGGCCGCGCGGAACACCCCGTCCCAGCCGAACTGGCCCGGACCGGTGTTTTCCGGGATGAAGGGGTGCCAGTTGGCCGGGTCGATATACGAAATGCCGAAGCCGACGAACAGACAGATCACCACCACCTTGATCGCCACCACGATCGCATTGGCGAACGCCGACTGGGTCACGCCGACGTAGCAGAGCATGCTCACCGCAGCGACGATCAGCACGGCCGGCAGGTTGATCAGGTTGCCGGAGCTGACAAAGCCGTGGCCGTCCCAGGCCAGCGGCGCGCCGGCCAGTTCCGCCGGGAAGGGTAATCCGAGCGTGCCGGTCAGGAAGCTGATCAGGTAGGCGGACCAACCGACGGCGACACTGGAGCCGGCGAACAGGTATTCCAGCACCAGGCACCAACCGATGAACCAGGCGATGCCCTCGCCGAGCGTGGCATAGGAATACGAATAGGCGCTGCCGGAGACCGGCATCATCGCCGCGAACTCTGCGTAGCACAGGCCGGCAAACGCACAGGCGATGCCCGCAAACACGAACGACAGCATCACTGCCGGTCCTGCGTGGTTGGCGGCGGCTTGGCCAGTCAGGACGAAGATGCCGGCGCCGATCACCGCGCCGATGCCGAGCATGATCAGGTGCTTTGCGGTGAGGGTGCGTTGCAGCGTGGCCTCGCCTTGCAGGCTGCCTTCGACCGGTTCGCCCGCATCGACACGTCCGGCGGGTTCGATCGGTTTGACCCTCAACAAAGACTTCAGCATTCGGTACATCCCTAAGTGGCAAAGCTAAGGCGCTGGCGCCCGGACGGTGGTGCGCCGCATCCCGATGGGACAGGCAAGCGGCCTACCTTGCCAAAGCTACACGCTCACGACAAGCGCGTACGCAGCATGAACGACGATAATGGTCGCCTGGCCCTTCCGGGCGACCGAGAACGACAGATGGTGGATGCGACCCTGCAACAGCAACTGGCTGCCTACCGCGCACGCTGGCCCGACGAGGCCGCGCTGGCCGAGCAGTTTGCGCAACTGCTGGACGATGCCAGCAATCCGTTCGTGCGCGAGCGTGTCGAAGGTCATTTCACCGGCTCGGCGTGGGTGGTCAGCGCCGATGGCACGCGCACCTTGCTGACCCATCACCGCAAGCTGCAGCGCTGGTTGCAGCTAGGCGGGCATGCCGATGGCGACCATGATCTGGCGCAGGTGGCCTTACGCGAGGCGCAGGAGGAATCTGGATTGAGCGGGCTGCGGTTGGCCGATACGGCGATCTTCGACCTGGACCGGCACTGGATTCCCGAACGCGGCGAGGTGGCCGGGCACTGGCACTACGACGCGCGCTACGTAGTGGTGGCTGGGGCGGACGAGGCGTTCGAAGTCAGCGAAGAGTCGCTGGCGCTGGCCTGGCGGCCGATTGCCGAGCTGCTTGCCGAGCCGGAGCTGGATCCGTCGATGCGGCGGATGGCGGAGAAGTGGGTTGGGCGTGCGCGTTAAGCGGATTG
Source organism: Xanthomonas sp. Leaf131 (assembly GCF_001423495.1). Lineage (GTDB taxonomy): Bacteria > Pseudomonadota > Gammaproteobacteria > Xanthomonadales > Xanthomonadaceae > Xanthomonas. The sequence continues at coordinate 29,255 of NZ_LMOG01000009.1, forward strand.
TTAAAGCCTCTCCCGCCGGGACGATGAGGCGCTGCCCATGCGTCACGGGTGCGCGCATTGGGGCGCCCGCGCCGCAGCGCGGAGCGGCGTTGGGGGAGTGTGCGGACTCAGGCGCGGTCTAGCCGGCCTGTCGCTTACTGGCTTCGGTGGGCGGCAGCAGCGCGGCCGGGGATCGGCTGCTCGGCTCGGTCAGACATCCTGTCTGACTCGCCGCCGCGGCACATCCCTGTGCCGCTCTCCGCCAATCCCCGGCCACGCTGCTGCCTCGGCCATTCGTTGCCATGACCTTGGATCGTCTTAAGTGACTTAATGGCGCGTTGCTTGAAGCCCCTCTCCCGCCGGGGCGAGCAGGCACAGCTTGCGCGCCATGGGCGCGCGTGCCTGGGAGCGCCCGCGCCGCAAGCGCGGGCAGGGGCGCGGAGCGGGGGTTGGGGTGAGGGTACGGCGCAGCCGTTGCCTGTCAGGTCGATGATTCACCCGTGTTGGCGCGTAGCGACGCGTTCGCCATGGCCGACCTCTGAAGGCGCTCGCGGCGCCCCTCATCCGGCGCTGCACGCCACTTTCTCACGATGGGAGAAGGGATCAACTCAATACAAAATCCGCGTCCGCAACGTCCCCTCGATCAACGCCAATCCTTCCTTCAGCGCAGTGGCCTGCGCCTCGCTGGCGCTGACATCGATCACCACGTAACCCACCTTGGCGTCGGTGCGCAGGAACTGGCCGTCGATGTTGACGTTATGGCGCGAGAACAGTTCGTTGATCTTGGACAGCACGCCCGGCACGTTGCGGTGGATATGCAGCAAGCGCAGGCTGTCGGGATGTTCGGGCAGAGTGACTTCAGGGAAATTCACTGCCGACAAGGTGCTGCCATTGTCGCTGTAGCGCACCAGTTTGGCGGCCACTTCGACACCGATATTGTCCTGCGCTTCCAGCGTGCTGCCGCCCACGTGCGGGGTCAGGATCACGTTGTCGTGCGCGATCAATGGCGATTCGAACGCATCGCCGTTGCCCTTGGGCTCGATCGGGAACACGTCCACTGCCGCGCCGCCGATCTGGCCAGAGGTCAGTGCTGCATCCAGCGCGCCGATGTCGATGACGGTGCCGCGCGAGGCGTTGATCAGATGCGCGCCGTGCTTCATGCGGGCGATTTCTGCCGCGCCGATCATGTCCTTGGTGGACGGCGTTTCGGGCACGTGCAAGGTCACCACGTCCGAGCGTGCCAGCAGATCGTCCAGATCGATCGCCGCACGTGCGTTGCCCAGCGACAGCTTGGTTTCGATGTCGTGGAAGATCACCTGCATGCCCAACGATTCGGCCAGCACGCCGACCTGGGTGCCGATATGCCCATAACCGACGATGCCCAGCACCTTGCCGCGTGTTTCATGGCTGCCGGCGGCCGACTTGGACCAGCCGCCGCGATGGCATTCGGCGTTCTTCTGCGGGATGCCGCGCATCAACAAGATCGCCTCGGCGATGACCAGTTCGGCCACGCTGCGGGTGTTGGAGTAAGGTGCGTTGAAGACCGGAATGCCGGCCAGCTCGGCCGCATCCAGATCCACTTGATTGGTGCCGATGCAGAAGCAGCCAATGGCGATCAAGCGCTTGGCATGCGCCAGCACCTCGGCACTCAGCTGCGTGCGCGAGCGGATGCCGACGATGTGCGCATCGGCGATGCGCGCCTTGAGTTCGTCTTCCGGCAACGACTTGGCGTGCAGTTCGATCTGCGAATAACCGGCGGCGCGCAGCACGTCCACGGCGGTCTGGCTGATGCCTTCCAGCAACAGGACGCGAATGTCCTGCTTGGGAAACGAGGTTCTCTTCGGCGACATGAGGGGGCGTACTGCAGCAATCGGGTCGGCAACTATGCCAGATGGGGTGCCGGATTTGGCGGCCGCAACGCAGTGTTTGCGCAGGCAAAGTCCTTGCCGTGCAACGGTTTCAGCTGAATCCAACACCGCGTTGGCGCCACGCCGTGCAGCTGGACGAGGCTGGCGCACACTGGCAGGCTGTGCGGTTCCTATCGCAGCGCCGCGTGCCATGACCGATCCCCGCATCCTTTCGTTGCAACAGGCCGTGCCCGCGTTGCGTTTGAAGACCGAGCCGGCCGACCTGGAGCATTACGGCCGCGACTGGACGCGGCGCTGGACGCCCAACCCGCTCGCGATCGCCTTGCCCGGTTCGGTGGACGAAGTGCAGGCGGTGGTGCGCTGGGCAACTACGCAAGGTGTGGCGGTGGTGCCGTCGGGCGGGCGCACCGGGTTGTCCGGCGGCGCGGTGGCGGCCAATGGCGAGCTGGTGCTGAGCCTGGAGCGTTTGAACAAGCCGCTGGATTTCAACGCGGTCGATCGGACGCTCACCGTGCAGGCCGGCATGCCGCTGGAAGCGGTGCACAACGCCGCACGCGAGCATGGGCTGGTCTACCCGGTGGATTTCGCTGCGCGTGGGTCGTGTTCGATCGGCGGCAATATCGCCACCAATGCCGGCGGCATCCGGGTGATCCGCTACGGCAATACGCGCGAATGGGTGGCCGGTTTGAAAGTGGTCACCGGTGCTGGCGAAGTGCTCGAGCTCAACAATGCGCTGGTGAAAAACTCCAGCGGCTACGACTTCCGTCATTTGATGATCGGCTCAGAAGGCACGCTCGGCATCGTGGTCGAAGCGACATTGCGACTGACCGACCCGCCGCCGCCGAGCAACGTGATGCTGCTGGCGTTGCCCTCGTTCGAGGTGTTGATGCAGGTGTTCGCCGCGTTCCGCGCGCAGCTGCGTTTGGAGGCGTTCGAATTCTTCACCGACCGCGCGCTGGAGCACGTGCTTGCGCATGGCGCACAAGCGCCCTTTGCCGAAGTCCACCCCTATTACGTGGTCACCGAATTCGCTGCTGGCGACGAGGTGCAGGAAGCCGCGGCGATGGCCGCGTTCGAAACCTGCATGGAACAGGGCTGGGTCAGCGATGGCGTGATCAGCCAGAGCGATGCGCAGGCCGCGCAACTGTGGCGCCTGCGCGAAGGCATCACCGAAGCATTGGCGCGCTACACGCCGTACAAGAACGATGTTTCGGTGCGCATCTCGGCAATGCCGGCGTTTATGGCCGAAACGCAGGCCTTGCTGCAGGAGGCGTATCCGCACTTCGATGTGGTGTGGTTCGGGCATATCGGCGACGGCAATCTGCACATCAATGTGCTCAAACCGGTTGACATGACGCAGGCCGATTTCGTTGCCGCCTGCGATCACGTCACCAAGCTGCTGGCGCAGGCCTTGCAGCGTTTTGGCGGCAGCATTTCTGCCGAACACGGCATTGGGTTGGTCAAGAAGGCGTACCTGTGGAGCACGCGCTCTGCGGCAGAAATCGCCTTGATGCGCGGGATCAAACATGTGCTCGATCCTCATCTTTTGCTGAATCCCGGCAAGCTGTTCGAGATGGACGAGCTGCCCGACACCGCGCGCGCCGGTTAGTCTTTCCGCACCTTCACATGGAATCGATACGCCGATGATGCGCTCTCTCGTGTTTTGCGCTTTGACGCTGCTGCCGCTGGCAGCTTTCGCAACCAGCCTGGCCGGTACCTCGGCAGGTGCATCGTCGGCCGGTTCGTCCGACAGCAGCAGCTCGGGCGATGACAAAGTCGTGGCCGATGCACGCGAAGACGCGGCCGGATTCGTCGCCAGCGATGGCACCATCCGTGGCGCGCGTCTGGAAGCGGCGCTGCTGCAGCTGCGTAGCCGCAGCGACGCGGCGCGGCTGTCCAGCGACCTGCAACTGGCTCAGTCCATCCTGGCCCAGTGAGTGTGCGCCGCTGGTGCTGGTGGCTGTGGCTGGCCGCAGCGATCGCACCGGCGGCGCAGGCGCAGTTGCATGTGCAAGTGGCTCCGCTGGACCTGAGTCCGGCGCAGATCGATGCCACGCAGGCATTGATTGAACAAGTTACTCAACGTCTGCCGTCAGGATGGACGCAGCGCATCGCGGCACCGATCCAGCTGCAATGGCGCACGGATCTGCCGGCGCAGGTGCATGGTCGTGCGATCGGTCATCGCGTCCTGCTCGATCGCGCGTTGCTGCAGGCGTGGAGCGCGCAATCGGCGACTGCGCGGGCGGATAGCAATGCACCGGCCACGCGCGCGGCAATGGCGGCCGTGGTGCACGAATTGGCCCATGTGCTCGATCGCGGCCCGCAAGGCGGATTGTCGCGCGATCCGCGTCTGCGCGATCTGGCCGGCTGGCAGGTGCGTCCATGGCGGCTCGGGCGTGGCGAAAATCAATTCAGCGATCGCAGCCCGGACGATTACGAACGTCGCAGCCCCGCCGAATTCGTTGCGGTGAATCTCGAACATTACGTGCTGGATGCCGACTATCACTGTCGGCGCCCGGCGCTGTCTGCCTGGTTCGGCGAGCAGCTTGGCGCACCACGCGCGGTGGTCGCATGCGACACGACGCTGCCGTACCTGCAGGCAGATAGCGATGCTGGTGCGATGTCGCTGCTGACGCTGGATCCATCGCGCGTGTATGCAGTGGACTATCTGTTGGCAGAGGGCAACGAGCAGCCGATGAGCCGCTGGGGTCACAGCATGCTGCGTCTGGTGATCTGCGCGCCTGGCCGCACACCAGGCCCGGATTGCCGCATGGACCTGCAGTATCACCGCGTGCTGTCGTTCCGCGCGTTTGTCGGCGATGTGCAGATTTCCAGCTGGCGCGGGCTGACCGGCTCCTATCCGTCGCGGCTGTTCGTACTGCCGTTGAATCAGGTGGTCGACGAATACACCAAGGTCGAACTGCGCGCCTTGTCGTCGGTGCCGCTGAAACTCGCGCCCGAGGAAATCGCCGCGCTGCTCGCACGCGTGGCGCAGGTGCATTGGAGCTACGACGGGCGCTATTACTTCATCGGCAACAACTGTGCGGTGGAGACCTTCAAGCTGCTGCACGACGGCGTGCCACGCCTGGCCGCAGCCAGGTTGTCGTCGATCACCCCGCGCGGTGTGCGGCAGCGGCTGCAACGCGCCGGCATCGCCGACATGCAGGTGCTGGACGACCGTGCGCAAGCGATTCGCCAAGGCTATTACTTCGAATCGGCGGCTGCGCATTACCAGACCATGTTCGAGGTGATCCGCCGCGGCACGCCGGTGCCGCAAGCGAGCGTGGAGCAATGGCTGGATGCACGCCCGGATGCACGTGCGCAATGGTTCGATCAAGGCGGTTTGCGCGAGACGGCAGCCGCGTTGTTACTGGAACAAGCCGCGCTGCGGCGGCAAGAGCTGTTGTCGCGCGATGCACTCAAACGCCTGCTGCAACCTGGTGCTGCCGGGCGTGATGTTGTGCAAGGCCGGCTACAGGCCTTGTTCGCGCGGCAGGCGCAGCTCAGTCATCCGGCCACCTTGCTGGGTACATCCGGCTACGGACTCCCGCAGGCAGACGAGCAACAACAACTGACTGCGCGCGTAGCGCAGGAAACTGGCGTGTTGATCGATGGATGGAAACAACTGCAAGCGCTGGGTCGTCAGCAATTGCCCGCCGACGTGCGCACCGGATTGGAGCAGGGCGAGGCGAATGTGGAGCGCTTGCGCGCGCGACTGCGTGTGCTGGCGCGCGGCGATGCGGCCGCCGACAAGGTGCAGTCGGATATGGGCATGCCGCTGGAAGCGCAATAGCGATCCGGACTCCCGGGTTAGCTGAGCAGTACAAGCCCTTCTCCCATCGGGAGAGGGGTTGGGGTGAGGGTACGGGGCGAAGCTCTCGTGTGGGTCCAGCTGCACGAGGCTCCCGCACCCTCATCCGCCCCTGCGGGGCACCTTCTCCCGGTGGGAGAAGGGATGTGCTGCGCATACCTCAGCCAGCTGGTTTCAGGTCCGCTTGCGCCGAATACTTGCGTAGCCACGCGCTGATTTGCGCGTTACTGCGGTACTGCTGCAGGAGCTTGGCCAATCGTGCCGGCGCCGGCGTACAGAACTGCGCAATCGCCACTTCGATCTCGTGCCGGCGGTCGGCGTCGTAGGGCTCTTCGCCCGCGAAGTGCTCGCAGGTGTCGTAGTCCTCCACCAGCGCGCGCACATCCTCCGGCATGCCGCACAGGCCGGGCGGATGCTGCAGCCACTCGTCTTCCACCTTGGCGTCGGTGCAGGCCACCGGCGCGGGCTTGGATGCGGATGTCGGCGCGGGTTGCTCCGTGCAGGCGGCCAACAGCCCCAGCGTCAGCACAACGAACAGCTTGCGCATCAGTCGGCGCGGCCCGCGAATTCGCCGGTGGTGGTGTTGACCAGCACACGCTCACCGTTGGTGATGTACTCGGGCACCATGATTTCCAGGCCGGTGTCGAGCTTGGCCGGCTTGGGGCGCTTGGTGGCGGTGCCGCCCTTGAGCTCCGGCGGGGTTTCGATCACTTCCAGCGTCACCGTCTGCGGCAACTGCACGGCCACCGGCTGGTCGTCGATCACCTGTACATAGATGCCGGTCAGCCCGTCGGTGATGTAGCCGGCATCGGTGCCGATCACATCCGCGTCCAGCGTGTAGGGGGTGAAGTCTTCGTCGTCCATGAACACGAACGCCTCGCCATCCTTGTACGAAAACGTGGACAGACGACGCAGCAGTTCCACTTCCGGCAGATTGTCGTCGGCATCGAAGCTGGCGTCGGTTTTCACTCCGCCCGGCACGCTGTACATGATGAAGCGGAAGCGCACGTTGCCACCGCGCCCCTGCGGCGAGCTGCGTTCGATGTCGCGGATCTGGTAGATGCCGCCGTTGTATTCGACGACGTTGCCTTTCTTGATGTCGTTAGCTTTCATGGGGATCGGGAGTTGGGAATGGGGAATCGGAAAAGCCGAGTACGGGGTGCTGAGAGTAGGGCGCCGTTACGATTCCCCATTCTCGATTCCCCATTCCCGGCTACTTGGGCGCCAACCGCACGCCGCCGTCCAGGCGAATCACGTCGCCATTGAGATAGCGGTTGCGCAGGATGAAGGCGACGGTGTCGGCGTATTCGTCGGGTTGGCCCAGGCGCGAAGGGAACGGGATCGAAGCGGCCAGCGATTGCTGCACGGCCTCGGGCATGCCGTCCACCATCGGGGTCCAGAACACGCCGGGTGCGATGGTCATCACGCGGATGCCGAAGCGCGCCAGTTCGCGTGCCATCGGCAGGGTCATGCCCACCACGCCGCCCTTGCTTGCGGCGTAGGCAGCCTGGCCGATCTGGCCTTCATAAGCGGCGACCGACGCGGTGTTGACGATCACACCGCGCTCGCCGTCGTCGCCGGCGGCGTTGTGCTGCATCACATCGGCCGCTGCCTTGGCCACATTGAAGCTGCCAACCAGGTTGACCAGCACGGTGGTGCGGAAGGTCGCCAGCGGCATCGGTGCTTCTTTGCCCAGCACGCGGCCCGCGCCAAGAATGCCGGCGCAATTGACCGCAAGGTTGAGTCCGCCAAGCACCTGCGCGGCCTGGGCCACATTGGCGGCAACCTGCGCCTCGTCGGTGACATCGGTGGCGAAGTAATGCGCATTGCCATCGCCAAGCAGTGCAAGCGCGGCATCGGCCTTGTCGGCATTGACGTCGAACAAGGCGACCTTGCCGCCGTCGGCGACGATGCGCTGCGCCACGGCCAGGCCCAGGCCGGAAACACCGCCGGTGACAATGGCAAGGACAGAAGATGGCTGCATGCGGTGGTTCCCTAGGAAACGTTGGATGCCGATGGAGGCTGGCGGCGATCGGTAGTCGAAGCGGTCGGCAATTCTAGCCGAAGCGTCCAGGCGATCGCCTTGGCGAACGCTGTGTGGGTGAGTGAAGGCGGAGCTGTTTGCGTTAACGCCTCAGTCTGCTGCCGCCAGCGCCTTGCCGACCTTGCTGCCGGTCTCCCGGCCCAACAGCTGGGCCAGCCAGCGGCCGGTACGGGCGAGGGCGGGCAGGTCGATGCCGGTCTGCATGCCCAACCCGTGTAGCAGATACACCACATCTTCACTGGCGACATTGCCGCTGGCGCCCTTGGCGTACGGGCAACCGCCGGCGCCCGAGACTGCCGCATCGACCACGCGCACCCCGTGTTCCAGGCAGGCGGCGATGTTGGCCAGCGCCTGGCCGTAGGTATCGTGAAAATGCACGGCCAATGCCTGCATCGGCACGGCCTGCGCCACGGCCGCCAGCATCTGGCGCGCCTTGACCGGCGTACCGACGCCAATCGTGTCGCCCAGCGAAATTTCATAGCAGCCCAACGCGTACAGCCGCTGCGCGACATCGACCACGTCGGCCACCGGCACGGCGCCCTGATACGGGCAGCCCAGCACGGTGGAGACGTAACCGCGCACGCGCACACCGTCGAGCGCGGCCTGTTCCAGCACCGGGCGAAAGCGCTCGATCGATTCGTCGATGCCGGCATTGGTATTGGTGCGATTGAAGGCTTCGGACGCCGCAGTGAATACCGCGACTTCCTGCGCACCGGCCGCGCGTGCCCGCACGTAGCCCTGCAGGTTCGGCACCAGCACCGGATAGGCAATCCCAGGTGCCTGCGTGATGCCGGCAAACACCTCGGCGGCGTCGGCCAGTTGCGGCACCCAGCGCGGGCTGACGAAACTGGTTGCCTCGATGGTGCGCAGGCCGGTGGCCGAAAGCTGATCGATCAACGCGATCTTGTCGGCAGTGGCAATCGGCCGCGCTTCGTTCTGCAAGCCATCGCGCGGGCCGACTTCGACAATGCGCACGAACGCGCTCATGCCATGTCCTCGGGCACCCAGGCCGGTGCGCGCTTGTCGAGAAAGGCGCTCAATCCTTCCTGGCCTTCGGATGAAACGCGCAGGCGCGCGATCCACGCGGCATTGGCGGCATCGATGGCATCGCGGTCGGCAGGCGGCAGCATCGAACGCACCAGCGATTTGGCGCTGGCGGCCGCCAGCGGCGCGGCGGACAGCAACAAACGGATCTGCCGCTCCACCGCGATGTCCAATTGATCGGCAGCGACCAACTGATGCAACAAGCCCAGCAACTGCGCGGTGCCGGCGTCGAAGATCTCTGCTGTGGCGAACCAGCGCCGCGCCTGACGCGCGCCGATCGCGGCAATCACATAGGGCGAAATCACCGCTGGCAGCAGGCCGAGCTTGCTTTCGGTCAGACCGAAGCGCGCCTCGGTGCAGCCGATCGCGATATCGCAGCACGCCACCAGGCCCACGCCGCCGCCGAAGGCCGCGCCATTGACGCGTGCGATGGTCGGCTTGGGCAATTCGTCGAGCGTGCGCATCAGCCGGGCCAGCGCCAGTGCATCGGCCGCGTTCTCGACCTCGCTGGCGGTGGCCATGCCGCGCATCCAGTTCAAGTCGGCGCCCGCGGAGAACGCGACGCCAGCGCCGGTGATCACGACCACCCGGATCTGGGACGCCTGACCGGCCTGCTGCAACGCTTCGGTGAGGGCGCTGATCAAGGTCGCGTCGAAGGCGTTATGCACCGCCGGGCGGTTCAGACGTAGCGTGCGGACCGCTCCCCGGTCCTCCACGATCAAGCCGGTGTCCTGCATTGCGTCGACGTCCATGAATGGGATGCGAACCATGATAGCGGCACCGCTCGTCCGAGCCATGACGCGGTGCGTCGATGCTAGAATTGAGAACCATTCCTAACAATCAGGCCGTCTTTGTGACGTTGTCCGACATGCCTTTGCATCGCGCTGCCATCGTGGACTCGGTAGAGGATCGTCAACCCAACGACACGATCGCCCGGCGCCTGCGCGAATTGGGCTTTGTCGCCGGCGAAGAAGTGACGGTGCTGGCGACCGGGCCGGTCGGGCGCGAGCCATTGCTGGTGCAGGTCGGTTACACGCGTTTTGCGTTGCGTCGCAGTGAGGCCGCACGCGTACAGGTTCGGGAAGAGGGAGTGCAGGCATGAATGCGGCAAGCGTTCCGCTGCGCCTGGCCTTGGTCGGCAACCCCAACAGTGGCAAGACCGCGCTGTTCAACCAGCTGACCGGCAGCCGGCAGAAGGTGGCCAATTACACCGGCGTCACCGTCGAGCGTAAGGAAGGGCATTTCCGTGCGCCGTCCGGACGCGACTTCGCGGTACTGGATCTGCCTGGCGCCTACAGCCTGCAACCGGCCAGCCTGGACGAAGCGATCACCCGCGACCTGTGCCGTGGCTTCTATCCCGGCGAACCGGCGCCGGACGTGTTGGTGTGCGTGATGGATGCGACCAACCTGCGCCTGCATCTGCGCTTTGCGCTGGAGCTGCGCGAGCTGGGGCGGCCGATGATCGTGGCCTTGAACATGGTCGACGCCGCGCAGCGTCGCGGCATCGTCATCGATCTGCCGGCGCTGGAACAGGCGCTCGGCGTGCCGGTGGTCGAAACGGTGGCAGTGCGGCGCGGTGGCGCCAAGGCCTTGGTCGAGCGCATCGATGCGCAGGCCGCGAGCTTGATCGCACCGGCTGCCACGCCGCCTGCCGACGGTAACTACCATGCGCAGGTACGTCAGATTTTGAGTGCGGCGGTGACGATGCCGACGCGCACCTCGCGCGTGGATGACGCACTGGACCGTTGGTTGCTGCATCCGATCTGGGGTCTGGTGACGCTGGCGGTTGTGATGTTCCTGATCTTCCAGGCGGTGTATGCCTGGGCCACGCCGGTGATGGACCTGATCGACGGCGGCACCGCGATGCTGGGCGAGTGGGTGGGTACCACGCTGCCGGAGGGCCCGCTCAACAGCCTGCTCAAGGACGGCATCATCGCCGGCCTGGGTGGGGTGATCATCTTCCTGCCGCAGATCCTGATCCTGTTCGCCTTCATCCTGGCGTTGGAAGAATCCGGTTATCTGCCGCGCGCGGCGTTTTTGCTGGATCGCATGATGGCCGCGGCCGGATTGTCCGGGCGCTCGTTCATTCCCTTGCTGTCGAGTTTTGCGTGTGCGGTGCCGGGCATCATGTCCACCCGCAGCATCCAGGATCCGCGCGACCGGCTCGCCACCATCATGGTCGCGCCGCTGATGACCTGCTCGGCGCGCCTGCCGGTCTACGCGTTGTTGATCGGCGCCTTCATTCCGCAAAAGACCGTGTGGGGCATCTTCAACCAGCAAGGCCTGATCCTGTTCGCGCTGTACGCCGCGGCCATCGTCAGTGCCTTGCTGGTGTCGTGGACGATGAAGAAGTGGCGGCGCGACAAGAGCGAGCATCCGTTGATGCTGGAGTTGCCGTCCTATCGCGTGCCGCAGCTGCGCGATCTGGCGCTGGGCCTGTGGGAACGTGCGGTGATCTTCCTAAAGCGCGTCGGCGGCATCATCCTGGCGCTGACCGTGCTGCTGTGGTTCCTGCTGTCGTTTCCGGAAGCGCCGGCCAATGCGAGCTTGCCGGCGATCGACTACAGCTTTGCCGGCCGCATCGGGCATGCGATGGCCATCTTCTTCGCACCGCTGGGCTTCAACTGGCAGATCTGTATCGCGCTGATCCCGGGTTTGGCCGCGCGTGAAGTGGCGGTTGCCTCGTTGGCCACCGTGTATGCATTGTCCGCCGCCGATGACGATGCCGCCGCGCAAGCCTTGTCGCCGCTGATCAGCGATGGCTGGTCGCTGGCCACTGCGCTGTCGCTGCTGGTTTGGTACATCTACGCGCCGATGTGCATCTCCACGCTGGCGACCATCAAGCGCGAGACCAACTCGTGGAAGCAGATGACCATCAGTGCGGTGTACCTGTTCGCGCTGGCGTATCTGGCCTCGCTGGTGACCTATCAGCTGGCCGTGCTGCTCGGAGCCGGCTGAGGTGGATCTCTCGCTCACCCTGCAATACGTGGTCATTGCATTGGCAGTGCTGCTGAGCCTGTGGGTGGTGATGAAGAAGCAGTTCCCAGGCGTCTTGCGGCGTTTGCGCGGCGCGCTGGCGATCGGGCTGCTGCGCGAGGGGCGACCTGCGTGGATGCACACCTTGGGGCGCCGCGTGGCACCGCCTGCGACGCAGAGCGCCGCGGCCTGCGGTGGTTGCGACAGTTGCGGGCCCACGCCGCCACGTAGTCACTGACGCGCCTGGTCCTCTACACTTGCGCGGCCGCAGGATGCGGCGGTACAGGGGACAGGCGATGCGTTTGTTGGTGTTGTTGGCAATCTTGGCCGCCGTTGCGGGCATCTATAACTACGGCGGCAATGCGCTGGACGAAACGCAGGTGCGCGATTTCTACGCTGCGCACGATAAAGCGATGCTGAGCCAGGACGGCGAGGCGCTGTGCGCGATGACCGCGCCGGAATTCGAAATGGTGGTGTTGTACCGCATGGACTCGCACCAGAAGCGGCAGACCGCCACACGCGAGAAATACTGCAAATCCAATGGCGAATGGGCGCAGGTGCTGGGTCAGATGCGCCATGTGGCACCTCCGGAAGAGTTGATCGACTACAAGCATTCGATCACCAAGATCGAAATCGCGCCCGATGAGGCTTCGGCCATGGTCGAGACGCGCGCCACGCTCGGTTTGCCGGGCCTGCGCATGACCTTCCGCTCGCGCGACAAGGTGATCCGCAAACGATGGAAGACCTTGATCGAACGCAGCGAAGGCACTGCCTGGGTTGGCCCGGCGTACGAATAAGCGCAGCTGGCAACATCGCCGGCCATGGTCGGGCCGGCGCCATCGCTGCGCGCGTGACGATTGCCTTGGTGGCTGGCGCGAACGCGTGTACATCGGCGTCGCCGCAGGACGATGTCGCTAGCGCCAGCGCAACGCGAGAAAGCGCATCGCAACACGTGGCAAGGGTGGATGCACCGGTAACGCCGGCATTGGCCGAGTGCCGTCGTCAACGCTGCAGTGCACAGCGCGTCGGCCACACGCCTTCGCTATGCTTGACCCATGACGACCTCCTTCCAGATCTCCCGACGTGCGCAGGCGCTGACCAGTTCGGCGATTCGCGAAATCCTCAAGGTCACCGAGCGGCCGGAGGTCATTTCCTTCGCCGGTGGGCTGCCGTCGCCGGCTACCTTTCCGGTGGAGCGCATGCGTGCGGCCAGCGACCAGGTGCTGCGCGAGGCACCGCAGGCCGCGCTGCAATACGGCCCTACCGAGGGTTATGCGCCGCTGCGCGAATGGGTCGCCGCACGCCGGAGTCGCGACGGCGCCAGCATCCGGCCCAGCCAGGTGCTGATCACCACCGGCTCGCAACAGGGCCTGGATTTGCTCGGCAAGGTCTTTATCGACGAAGGCAGCAAGGTGCTGGTGGAAACACCGAGCTATCTGGGTGCGTTGCAGGCGTTCTCGTTGTTCCAGCCGGCGTTCGTGGGCATGCCCTCGGACGACGACGGTGTGGTGGTGGAGGCGCTGGACCCCGCCATGTTGGCGGACGCGCGTTTTCTGTACTGCCTGCCGAATTTCCAGAATCCCACCGGGCGTCGCTTGCCGCTGGCGCGGCGTCAGGCCCTGGTCGCCCGCGCAGCCGAGGCCGGCGTGCCGATCGTCGAAGACGATCCGTACGGCGAGCTGTACTACAGCGGCCAGCCGTTGCCGAGCCTGCTGTCGCTCAACCCGGAGGGCGTGATCTATATGGGCTCGTTCTCCAAGGTGCTCGCGCCCGGGTTGCGACTGGGCTATGTGGTCGCACCGGAGGCGGTGCTAGGCAAGCTGATCCAGGCCAAGCAGGCGGCCGATCTGCACACCCCGTCGTTTACCCAGCGCCTGGTCTACCAGACGCTGCAGGACGATTTTCTGGAGACGCACATCCCGCAAATTCGCGCGCTGTACGCACGCCAGTGCAGGTTGATGCTGGAAGCGCTGGATCGCCATTTCCCGCCACAGGTGCAGTGGAATCGCCCCGAAGGCGGCATGTTCCTGTGGGTGAGCTTGCCGCCCGGTCTGGATGGCACGGCGCTGCTGGCACGTGCGATCGCGCGCAACGTCGCCTTCGTGCCGGGCGCGCCGTTCTACGCCACCTTGCCGCAGACCAATACTTTGCGGCTGTCGTTCGTGACCGTGCCTGGCGAGAAGATCGATGCCGGCATCCAGATCCTGGGCGAGGTGTTGCGCGAGGCGCTGGCCGAATTGCCCGGGCAGGGCACGTGACCACACCCGCGACGCGCGTGCAGTTGCCAGTGCTCGCGATCACCATCGACAGTGTCGCGACCGGTGAGGCACGCGATTTCACCCGCCCCGGTAGCCGCAGCGCGATCGACAAGCGTGCGGTGGACGGCCCGGTACGCGTCGGTCCGGAGGGTCTCGAAGGCGACGAGCAGGGCGACCGCCGCGTGCATGGCGGGCCGGACAAGGCGATCCATCACTACCCGCGCGATCACTACGCGGCATGGCAAACCGAACTCGGTGCGCACGCGTTGCTGGAGACTGCCGGCGCATTCGGCGAAAACCTGAGCAGTGTCGGTCTCACCGAAGCCGATGTCTGTCTGGGCGATCGCTTTGCATTGGGCACGGCGGTGGTGGAAGTGTCGCAACTGCGTCAGCCATGCTGGAAGCTGTCCGACCGTTTCGGCGTGCGCGATCTGGCGCGGCGCGTGCAGGCCACCGGCCGCACCGGCTGGTATTACCGCGTCTTGCAGTCCGGTGAAATTGCGGCAGGCGAGACGCTGACCCTGCAGCAGCGGCCGTATCCGCAATGGACGCTGTCGCGTTTGCAACAGCTGCTGTATGCGCGCGATGTCGATGTCGCCGCCATCACCGAGGTGCTGCACCTGCCGCTGGTGCCATCGTGGCAAGCGCTGTTCGAACGCCGCCTGCAACGCCGCGAAATAGAGAGCTGGAGCAAGCGCCTGGACGGCGCAAGCGACTGAGGGCAGCCAACACCATCGCGCTCGATCGAAGGTCGCGGTCGCGCCAGGTGCAGCGCACGCCATGCGTCCTCACCAACGTCCAGCGCGCAGTCCCACAACCCAACTGCTCGCTACGTTGTGTGCCAGCCACCACGCACACCCCGCGGACGCCACCCGCTCTTACGATTCCCGATTCCCGATTCCCGATTCCCCATTCCCGATTCCCGATTCCCGATTCCCGGCTATCTTGTACAACCCCCATCGCCTAGCTAGCCTGCCGCCATGACAACGTCACCCGTAAAAGTTCTGATCCACGGCGCCTCCGGGCGGATGGGCAAGGCATTGCTGCGCTTGGCTGCCGAAGACGAGGGCTTGCACGTCGTCGGTGCGGTGGTGGGGCGCTCGCCCTCGCAACGCGTGGTGGACGGCGTGCCGTATTTCGCCGCCAGCGAACTCGGCGGTGCGCCGGCCTTCGATGTAGCGATCGATTTCAGCCTGCCGCAGGGCTTCGCGCCAATTCTGGCGTTGTGCGCGCAGCGCGGCAAACCGCTGGTGTCCGGGACCACCGGCCTGGATGAAGCGCAGCGCGCCGCGTTGCTGGACGCCGCGCAGCAGATCCCGTTGGTGTGGGCATCCAACTTCAGTCTTGGCGTTGCGGTGCTCACCGAACTGGTGGAGCGCGCTGCCGGCAGCCTGCCGGGCTGGGATTGCGACATCGTCGAGGCGCATCACGTGCACAAGCAGGACGCGCCATCCGGCACCGCACTGACGCTGGGAGAAGCGGCCACCGGCAGCGGCGCGCAGCCGCGCTTTGCCAGCCTGCGTGCCGGCGATATCGTCGGCGAGCACACGGTGCAGTTCACCGGGCTGGGCGAGCGGGTGGAATTGATTCACCGCGCCAGCAATCGCGACATCTTCGCGCGTGGTGCGCTGCATGCGGCCAAACGGTTGATCGGCAAGCCGGCCGGCAGCTATCGGGTGCGCGACCTGGTGCTGTAACCCGCCGCGCAACCGCGAATGAATGGCGCGTCGCTGCGACAGCGCATTCACCTTGCTGTTGCGACGTCACTGCGGCATTGGGTGCTCTTCAGGCTGGCATGCTGGGGCACTTGCCTTTACAATTCTCGCTTGCCCGAACCAGCGTCGGACCGGTCCTCAGCACCGCGTCCGCGCTTTGCTGCAACCGGAATTTGGCCGGAAGCGCATCGGAGTCCCAGGCAGCCAGAGCGAGACCCCACGTGACCCAACCCGCAATCCTTGTCCTCGAAGACGGCACCGTGTTCGAGGGCGAATCCGTAGGCGCCAACGGGCTTTCCGTCGGCGAAGTGGTGTTCAACACCGCCATGACCGGTTATCAGGAAGTCCTGACCGATCCCTCCTACGCCCGCCAGATGGTCACGCTGACCTATCCGCACATCGGCAATACCGGCTTCACCGATCAGGACGACGAGGCCAGCAAGATCTGGGCCGCCGGCCTGATCGTGCGTGATGTGCCGCGTCGCCCCAGTAGCTGGCGTAGCGAAGTGGCTTTGCCGGAATGGCTGCAGGCCCGCGGTGTGGTGGCCATTTCCGGCATCGACACCCGCAAGCTGACCCGTCTGCTGCGGCAGAAGGGCGCCCAGAACGGCGCGCTGATGGCCGGCGAGATCGACGTCGAAAAGGCGCTGGAAGCCGCGCGCAGCTTCCCCGGTCTGAAGGGCATGGACCTGGCCAAGGTGGTTTCCACCGAGGCCAGCTACAACTGGCAGGAAGGCTCGCTGGATCTCAATTCCGACACCTTCGCGCGGGCCGAGCTGAAATACAAAGTTGTCGCGTACGACTACGGCGTCAAGCTCAACATCCTGCGCATGCTGGCCGATCGTGGTTGCGACGTCACCGTGGTGCCGGCGCGCACGCCGGTCGCCGAGGTGCTGGCAATGCAGCCCGATGGCGTCTTCCTGTCCAACGGTCCGGGCGATCCGGAACCCTGCGATTACGCCATCAGCGCGATCCAGGAATTGATCGCCAAGAAGGTGCCGACCTTCGGCATCTGCCTGGGCCATCAGCTGCTGGCGCTGGCCGCCGGTGCCAGGACGGTCAAGATGGCTACCGGCCACCACGGTGCCAATCATCCGGTACAGGATCTGGACGGCGGGCGAGTGATGATCACCTCGCAGAACCATGGTTTCGCAGTCGACGAAAGCACGCTGCCGGCCAATGTGCGGGTGACCCATCGGTCGCTGTTCGATGACACCAACCAGGGCATCGCATTGACCGACGCACCGGCGTTCTCGTTCCAGGGCCACCCGGAAGCCTCGCCGGGCCCGCGCGACGTGGGGCCGCTGTTCGATCGGTTCGTGGCATTGATGGTCAAGGATGCCGAGCGCGCATGAGCGCTCGGTTGATAGGTGTGTTGATCCTGCTGGTGGGCGCTGCCCTGGCGTACTGGGGCGTGTGGATGCCGCTGGAGCAGGCACGGGCTGGCGCCGAGTCGATCACGCTGCATGGCGGCATGAAGCTGGCCTTGATGGTGCCGATGTGCGCCGTGTTCGGCGTCGGCTATGTGATTGGAGGGGAATCCTTTCACCATCGCATGCAGAACAGCGACCCGGACAAGGTGCGCCGCTGGGGCAAGACCTCCGCGATCGGCTGGCTGCTGATCCTGGGCAGCCTTGCCGCGTCCTTCGGGCTGTATCAATGGCTTCAGCATACCCTGCACGGCCTCGGCTATGGATCTGCCGGATGACCGCTGCTTTCGGCTCAGCCAAGTCGATCAATCATCACGCTGCGTTGCGATGCGATCGCCGCGGCCACTCTTCCGTACTTGCGGCTCGCCGCAAGTCCTTCATCGAGTAAAGAAATGCCAAAGCGCACCGACCTAAAAACCATTCTGATCATCGGCGCCGGCCCGATCGTCATCGGCCAGGCCTGCGAGTTCGATTACTCCGGCGCGCAGGCGTGCAAGGCGCTGCGCGACGAGGGTTATCGCGTGGTGCTGGTCAACAGCAATCCCGCCACGATCATGACCGACCCGGACATGGCCGACGCGGTCTACATCGAGCCGATCAATTGGCAGACGGTCGAGAAGATCATCGCCAAGGAAAAGCCCGACGCCCTGCTGCCGACCATGGGCGGGCAGACCGCGCTGAATTGCGCGCTGGATCTGGCCGACCACGGCGTGCTGGAGAAGTACAACGTCGAGCTGATCGGCGCCAAGCGCGAAGCGATCCGCATGGCCGAAGACCGCGAGCTGTTCCGCGTGGCGATGGGCGAGATCGGCCTGGATTGCCCCCGGGCCGAGGTGGCGCACACGCTGGAAGAAGCGCTGGATATCCAGACCCGCGTCGGCTACCCGACCATCATCCGTCCCAGTTTCACCCTGGGCGGCAGCGGCGGCGGCATCGCCTACAACCGCGAAGAGCTGATCGACATCGTCGGCCGTGGCCTGGAGCTGTCGCCGACCACCGAAGTGCTGGTGGAAGAGTCGGTGCTGGGCTGGAAGGAGTTCGAGATGGAAGTGGTCCGCGACACCGCGGACAACTGCATCATCGTCTGCGCGATCGAAAACCTCGACCCGATGGGCGTGCACACCGGCGACTCGATCACCGTGGCGCCGGCGCAGACGCTCACCGACAAGGAATATCAGCGCCTGCGCGATGCCTCGATCGCGGTGCTGCGCAAGATCGGTGTGGATACCGGCGGCTCCAACGTGCAGTTCGGCATCAGCCCGACCAACGGCCGGGTGGTGGTGATCGAAATGAACCCGCGTGTGTCGCGTTCGTCGGCGCTGGCCTCCAAGGCCACCGGCTTCCCGATCGCCAAGGTCGCCGCCAAGCTGGCGGTGGGTTACACGCTGGATGAGTTGAAGAACGAGATCACCGGTGGTTTGACCCCGGCCTCGTTCGAACCCTCGATCGACTACGTGGTCACCAAGATTCCGCGCTTTGCTTTCGAAAAATTCCCGCAGGCCGATGCGCGCCTGACCACCCAGATGAAGTCGGTGGGCGAGGTGATGGCGATGGGCCGCACCTTCCAGGAATCGCTGCAGAAAGCGCTGCGTGGCCTGGAAACCGGCAAGATCGGGCTGGACCCGACCGGCCTGGATCTGAGCAGCGAAGACGATATCGCCGCGCTCAAGCGCGAGCTCAAGGCGCCGGGCCCGGAGCGCCTGTTCTACGTCGCCGACGCGTTCCGTGCCGGCATGAGCGTGGCCGATATCTACGCGCTGTCGTTCATCGATCCGTGGTTCCTGGATCAGATCGAAGAACTGATCAGCCACGAGCAGCAGCTGGCCGACGACGGTCTGGCTTCGCTGGATGCCGCGCGTCTGCGCACGCTCAAGCGCGCCGGTTTCTCCGATGCGCGCCTGGCCGAGCTCACCGGTACCAACGAAGAATCCGTGCGCACGCTGCGTCGCGCGCTCAAGGTGCGTCCGGTCTACAAGCGCGTTGATTCGTGCGCGGCCGAATTCGCCACCAGCACCGCGTATCTGTATTCGACCTACGAGGACGAGTGCGAAGCGCTGCCGACCGATCGCGACAAGATCATGATCCTGGGCGGCGGCCCCAACCGCATCGGCCAGGGCATCGAGTTCGACTACTGCTGCGTGCATGCGGCACTGGCGCTGCGCGATGACGGCTACGAGACCATCATGGTCAACTGCAACCCGGAAACCGTCTCCACCGATTACGACACCTCCGACCGTCTGTACTTCGAGCCGCTGACGCTGGAAGACGTGCTGGAAATCGTCGAGCTGGAAAAACCCAAGGGCGTGATCGTGCAGTACGGCGGCCAGACCCCGCTGAAGCTGGCGCGCGCGCTGGAAGCCAACGGCGTGCCGGTGATCGGCACCTCGCCGGACTCAATCGATCTGGCCGAAGACCGCGAGCGCTTCCAGCAGCTGGTCGACAAGCTGGGCCTGAAGCAGCCGCCGAACCGTATCGCGCGCAATTCAGAAGAAGCCTTGGTGCTGGCACGCGAGATCGGCTACCCGTTGGTGGTGCGCCCGAGCTATGTGCTCGGCGGCCGCGCGATGGAAATCGTGTATGGAGAATCCGATTTGGCGCGCTACGTGCGCGATGCGGTCAAGGTCTCCAACGACTCGCCGGTGCTGCTGGACCGCTTCCTCGATAACGCGGTGGAAGTGGACGTGGACATCATTGCCGACAAGGACGGCAACGTGCTGATCGGCGGGCTGATGGAGCACATCGAAGAAGCTGGCGTGCATTCGGGCGATTCGTCGTGCTCGCTGCCGCCGTATTCGCTCTCGCCCAAGACCCAGGCCGAGCTGCGCCGTCAGGTCGTCATGCTGGCCGAAGGCTTGAACGTGGTCGGGCTGATGAACACCCAGTTCGCGGTGCAGGTCGATGAGGCCGGCGACGATGTGGTGTTTTTGTTGGAAGTGAACCCGCGTGCCTCGCGCACGGTGCCGTTCGTGTCCAAGGCCACCGGCATGCCGCTGGCCAAGATCGCCGCACGCTGCATGGCCGGCAAGACATTGGCCGAGCAGGGCGCCACCAAGGAAATCGTGCCGGATTACTACTCGGTGAAGGAGGCGATCTTCCCGTTCGCCAAGTTCCAGGGCGTGGACCCGATCCTCGGGCCGGAGATGCGCTCCACCGGTGAGGTGATGGGCGTGGGCCGCAGCTTCAGTGCCGCGTTCGCGCGTGCGCAGGAAGCCGGCGGCATCAAGGCGCCGCCGGTGGGCAAGGCGTTCGTGTCGGTACGCGACCCGGACAAGAAGCGCGTGTTGCCGGTGGCGCAGGCGCTGGTGGAGCGTGGCTACACGCTGGTTGCCACACGTGGCACCGGCGCCTGGCTGCAGCAGAACGGGCTGAGTTGCGAAATCGTCAACAAGGTTGCCGAAGGGCGCCCGCACATCGTCGATTCGATCAAGAACGGCGAGATCGTGTATATCGTCAACACCACCGAAGGGCGCGCCGCCATCTCCGATTCGTTCTCGATCCGGCGTGAAGCGCTGCAGCATCGCGTGACCTATTCGACCACTGTCGCCGGCGCCAAGGCGTTGGTGCATTCGCTGGAATTCCGCAGCACCGGCCCTGTGTGGTCGCTGCAGGAACTGCACAAGGAGCTGCAAGCATGAGAGCACCCATGACCGCGAAGGGCGCCCAGCGTCTGCGCGAAGAACTCGACCAGCTGAAGTCGGTCAAGCGTCCGGCGGTGATCAGTGCGATCGCCGAAGCGCGTGCGCACGGCGATCTGAAGGAAAACGCCGAGTACCACGCTGCGCGCGAGCAGCAGAGCTTCATCGAAGGCCGCATCAAGCAGCTGGAAGGCGAGCTCTCGCATGCCGAGATCATCGACATCACCAAGCTGGCTGCCGGCACCAAGATCGTGTTCGGTGCCACCGTGACCCTGGCCGATACCGAGACCGACGAAGAGAAGCGCTACCAGATCGTTGGCGATCTGGAAGCGGACATCAAGCTGGGCATGATCGCGATTTCCTCGCCGCTGGCGCGTGCGTTGATCGGCAAGCTGGAAGGCGATTCGGTCACCATTGATGCGCCGGCCGGCCAGCGCGAGTACGAAGTCGTCAGCGTTGCGTATCTCGATTGATTGCCTGCACTGAGCGACTCGGCTTGAGCGACGCCACCGACCGATGACCACTGCAACGCTGCTGCTGCCGGAAACACGCCGTCTGCCTGGTGAGTTGGGCGACACACCGGTGGCGCGTGCGTTGGCGCGCGCCGATCAGCACAGCGCAGAAGCGGGCGAAGTGGCGCAGTTGCAGCGCCATTTCACGCTGACGCCTGCGCAGTGGCCGGTGGCCGCGCTGACCCGTCAGCTTGATGCCGGCGATGCTACCGGTGCGACCTGGGTGCGTGCCGATCCGGCCTATGTGGTGCCGGACATGCAGGGCGCGCGGTTGATGGGGTACGGCGAGGCGCTCGGTCCCACCGCCGAGGATCTGGCGGTGTTGTTGCCGGTGCTCAAACCGATGTTCGGCGATGCCGGTTTTTTGCTGGATGCGCCGACGCCCTCGCGCTGGTATCTGCGGTTGTCGCCGGACGCCAAGTTGCCGGAGTTCGCGCCGCCGGATCTGGCCATCGGCGATGACTTGTTCGAGCATTTGCCCGCTGGCGATATCGGCCGCCGCTGGCGGGCCTTGTTGACCGAAGCGCAGGTGCTGCTGCATCAGCATCCCTGGAACGAGGGCCGCGTGGCCAGCGGCAAACCGGCGATCAATTCGCTGTGGTTCTGGGGCGGTGGCGTGTTGCCGCATGCGGTGAATTCGCCACATCGTCAGGTGCGCAGCCGCGAATCGTTACTGCGTGCGTTGGCCTTGGCGGCCGGCGCGGATGCGCAGGGCGAACAACGCGTGGATGCCTTGGTGGATCTGCGCCACCTGCGCTCGCTGCAGCAATTCAGCGACGACGCGGTTGCCCCGTTGCTGGCAGCGATGGCACGTGGCGAACTGGATCGCTTGGTGCTGGATTTTCAGAATGGGCAAACCGTGTCGCTGACGCACGCGCAACGCTGGCGTTTCTGGCGCAAACCGCGCTTACAGCTGGCGCAATGACGTCTACTCCGCAGATCGTCCGGCGCCCGCCTGGGCAGGCCGGCAGTTGGCCCGATGCCATGTTGCCGCTGCTGCGCCGCATCTACGCCGCGCGCGGCGTCACTGATACGCAAGGTGCGCATCCGCGGCTGGGGCAACTGCTGTCGCCGGAGTTGCTGCGCAACAGCGGCGGCGCCGCCGAATTGCTGGCCGATGCGATCGCACACCAGCGCCGCATTCTGGTGGTGGGCGATTTCGATTGCGACGGCGCCACCGCCTGTGCGGTCGGCGTGCGCGGTTTGCGCATGCTCGGCGCGCTGGACGTGCATCACGCGGTGCCCAATCGCATGGTGCACGGCTACGGCCTGTCGCCTGCGCTGGTGGACGAACTGGCCGCATTGCAGCCGGATCTGCTGGTCACCGTCGATCACGGCATCGCCTGTCATGCCGGTGTGGCCGCCGCCAAGGCGCGCGGCTGGACGGTGCTGGTCACCGACCACCATCTGCCCGGCGAGGTGTTGCCGCCGGCCGATGCGATCGTCGATCCGAATCTGGCTGACGACAGCTTCCCCAGCAAATCGCTGGCCGGCGTCGGGGTGATCTTCTACGTGCTGCTGGCCTTGCGCGGCGTGCTGCGCGCGCGCGGCGCATTTGCCGAGCGCGCCGAACCGGATCTGTCGGTGTTGCTGGACCTGGTTGCGGTCGGCACGGTCGCCGATCTGGTGCCGCTGGATACCAACAACCGTGCGCTGGTGTCGGCCGGCTTGCGTCGCTTGCGCGAAGGCAGGGGCTGTATCGGACTGCGCGCCCTGATCGATGCCAGCGGTCGCGATGTGGCGCGGCTGAGCGCCAGCGACATCGGATTCGCGCTTGCCCCACGCCTCAACGCCGCAGGCCGGCTCGAAGACATGGCCTTGGGCATCGAACTGTTGCTCAGCGAAGACTGGAGCCGCGCACGCGAGATCGCCGGCACCCTGGAAGAGATCAACGCCGAGCGCCGCGCGGTACAGCAGTTGATGACCGACGATGCCGAACAAGCCGTCACTAAAGTAGTGCTGGATGCCAATGGCGCATTGCCGATCGCCGCGTGCCTGTTCGATGCCGAATGGCATCCCGGCGTCATTGGATTGGTCGCTTCCAAGCTCAAGGACCGCCTGCATCGTCCGGTGATCGCGCTGGCGCCGGCCGAACCGGGCAGCAGCCTGTTGCGCGGCTCGGCGCGGTCGATTCCCGGCCTGCATATCCGCGATGTGCTGGCGGCGGTGGATGCGCGCCACCCGGGCCTGATCCAGAAGTTCGGCGGGCATGCGATGGCGGCCGGACTGAGCATGGATCACGCCGCGCTGGCCACGTTTGAACAGGCATTCCGGTCGCAAGTGCAATCGATGGTGGATGCCTCGCTACTGCACGCCGAACTGCACAGCGATGGCGAACTGGCCGCGCACGAACTCGATCACGTGCATGCCGAAGCGCTGCGCGTGGCCGGGCCGTGGGGGCAGGGCTTTCCCGAGCCGTTGTTCGATGGTCGGTTCGAGGTGTTGCAGTGCCGCGTGCTCAAGGAGCGTCACCTCAAGCTGACGCTGCGTTGCGCGGGTCGCGCCGAACCGCTCAATGCGATCCACTTCAACGGCTGGCGCGGCAGCGAACCGCCACGCATGGTGCGGCTGGCGTACCGCCTGGTCAGCGACGACTATCGCGGCGGCACGGCGGTGCAGTTGATCGTCGAGCATTGCGAACCGGCACCAGTCACGGGCTGATCTGCGGGCTCGGCGTGCTCGCTATGTCTTGTTGGCCAAGCCTGGCGTCCAAGGGTCCCGCAATCGGCAAAGACCCTGCGCCTGGGAGTTGGTCGGTGGCCGGGTCAAACCTGCTATCGACAGGTCTGCCTTTATAGGCTGCACCTGGCGTCATCTGGATCGTTCCAAGCCGCGTTGATCCAGGGCGCGGTGTCCTCATCGCTCGCGGGTACGCCGTGAATCCGTCCATGGAGGGGGCTGAGGGTAGGATTCTCCAAGCGCGCGGCTGTCAGTCGCTGGCTTCGGTAGGGGCGACAGCGCGGCCGGGGATCGGCTCCTCGGCTCGGTCAGACATCCTGTCTGACTCGCCGCCGCGGCACATCCSTGTGCCGCTCTCCGCCAATCCCCGGCCACGCTGCCGCCTCGGCACGTCATCGCTGTGACTTCGAGGAGTCTTGAACGCGATAGTGAGGAAGTTGGCTGAAGCCCCTCTCCCGCCGGGAGAGGGGNCGGCTCCTCGGCTCGGTCAGACATCCTGTCTGACTCGCCGCCGCGGCACATCCCTGTGCCGCTCTCCGCCAATCCCCGGCCACGCTGCCGCCTCGGCGACTCGTTTCCATGACCTGGTCAAGGCGAGCCAATTCGCCACCTTGTTTTCCAGTGACCTACGCGACTCGCGATGACAAGTCTGTAGGTGCTTTCTTGAAGGCCTGTGTTGTTCGGCGTGTGCTTGGAAGCTGATCGGACGCGCCGTGATCCGAGAAACACGCGTCATGCTCTGCTAGCAACCACGCACACCGACACTCTTGATTGGTCCTTGTCCGCCCACCGTCGCGGGACCTTACGCGGCATGGATGCCGCGTAAGAGCCTTATCTGTTCGGATTCTGGCAGTTTAGGTGTCGAGAGCCGGCGTGGGCCACCGTGA
>NZ_LMOG01000010.1 GCF_001423495.1 Xanthomonas sp. Leaf131
TCGCCGCCAACTACCGTACACAACAAGCCAACAACGCAGTACCCTTCAACCCCGGGCTTTATCAGTAATCACTGGTACGGACGATGGGGGCAGGTCAACATGCCACCAGTTCCGGTCTGTGCATACCAAGTTGTGTTAGGGGATGTCGCAATTTCGCCAACCTCATGAATTATCTTATCACCCTCCCATGACTGTGGAAAGGTGCTTTTACCTTGTTGACCTGGCCACATGTGTCCGCCGCTTCCAGGACCATCTCCGTATAAAATGTGCTTTCTCGCTTCAGGTGAAAGTACGTCGACATAAGCAGCAGTACCACTATCTAATTTTTTTACGGGAAGGCGACTGACTCCAAGGGGCGCAATTCCTGCTAGTGAATAAAGTGCTTCTGCATATGGAGTGGGTAGTCCTGCTTTGCTAAGGAGCATGCCTCCGAGCGTAGAAGTCCATTCGCCAGTAGCGACCGTCCTTGTACCAGCTATCGTCTGATCTATGCCCCAAGGAACGAGCAAGCAAGATGCGCCAGTTTCCAAACACCCTGCGCTACCTGACGCAATCGCAGTAATGCCGCCGGTTGCCTGCAGTAAACCTCCGAGACGGGCGAATGGATTTCCATTTTCATTATCCAACTTGGTAGCGCCATCCGCCACATAGTCTGAGAAACCGTAATCAAAAATATTCTGACTTGGCGCTCTTCCTGTCTTTGATGCTAAAAAACTGCCATAGTTCTTATCTGTTTGGCTTTCTAGGAGAATGCGCTCCTGAGCGTATTCAGATGTTGTACCTTTTTCTTCAACAGCAGCCCAGAATTTCTTTTCTTCACTACCATCTGCATATTGAGAAGAGCATTTCACCAATGCACAGGCTGCAATGGTAAGGCGAGCTTCTTTTTGGGGATCTCCATTTGCGAGTGTCTTGATTCTGTTAATTTCTGCGTCGGCCAGCATCCGATTGTTTTCAACAGCATTGCCCGCGATGGCTCCCCCCAACGATGCGTTCCGCAAATCGCCTCCGGCGATCCCACTTACCAACGCACCTACAGCCTGCGATAGCGCTACGATCGTCTGCTTATCCGCTTCCGGCAAGCGGTTGGGGTCGAACTTTCCATCCGGGCCGTATGCGCGGGGATCGTCACGGTAAAGCGCTAGCGTGAGGTGTTGGGCGGCCAACTCGCCACTGGCCCCTGCCAGCGCGCCGCCGGTCACAGACGCGCCGTTTACCTCCGCAAGTACCGCACCAAGCACCGCGTGCGACACCAATTGCAATGCTGCGTTGGGATTGCTGCCGTGGTTTGGGTCGAATGTTCTGCCGATCAGCTGCGCCGCGTACGGTGCCAATGCGTTGCTGGCGACCTGGCCGGCGCCTTGGCCTGACACACCGCCCACCACAACGGTGGTCACCGCTTGCAGTGCACGGCTGTAGTCGCCGCCGACGCCCCAATGCTGCTTCGCTTCGGAAGCGGCGCCGTAGTCCGGGTCGCTCTGCATGAATGCGTCACGACGCTGATCGGCTGTCAACGCGTTGAAGGCGTCTTGTTTTTCCTGCGTGTCGAGGCCTTCGATGTACGTCGCTTCGATGGCATCGGCCTTACGTTCTGCCGCGGCTGCAATGTCATCGCCAATCTGCTTGCCAGTTGCCATGACCGTGCCGGCTGCCGCCGCCATCGCCTGCTGCTCACCCAGGATCTTGCGTACATCCGGCAACGTCGCAATGGCTTCATGCGCGGCACTAGCATCGGTGTTGATGCCGGTGGCCGCGGCCGTGGTGGTTTTACCGCCGATCTTGATGTTGCCCTCGGTCAATGTGGCGCGGGTATAACTGATGTCGCTGCCGCTTTCGCTCATCGGCACGCCCGGCATGAAGCTGCCGGTGTTGGCCTTGCCATAGTTGCCGTTGGCGATGTTGTTGCCGATGTCTCTGGATTGCTCGCCAGCGGTCCGCTGGACCCGGTTGCCGTCGGCATCGGTTTGGTTACCGGTACTGCCGAATCCACCGCTGATGCTGCCAGAGGCGGCGCTGTAGTCCATCTGGTTTTTCAGATCGGTGAAGGTCAGCGAGTCGGCGGTCAATTCGCTGGCACCCGCATTGGTGCTAGCGATAGCACCGCCAATCAGGTTCACGTTGCCTGCGGTGACGTGGTAGCCGCCATTGCCAGCAAACAAGCCGGATTGTTCAACGACACCGAGGTAGTTGCCGTTGGCCTTGGCCGCACTGGCATAGCCGCTGACATCCCACGCGGTGCCGGCCGAGATTTGCACGCGGCCACCGACGCTGCTTTCCTTGGATTGGATGTCCAGCTTGTCTTGCAGCGATTCGATGGTCAGGTCGCCACCAATCTGTGCATCGATCCGGTCGCCTTTGACCACCGCGCCGCGCAAGGTGGTATCACCCTCTGACTTGAGCACGATGTTCTGGCCAGCCAGCTGTGTGTTCTGCCAGGTGTTGCCGTCCACGTTCGACTTGTGGCTGCCTGCGCTGGCTTGCACGTATGCATACACGCCGGTCTGCGCGCCGACCGATGCGCCGACGCCGACCTCAAACCCGGCATTGCTGCCCTTGCTCTGCTCGGTATTGCTGGAGCTGCCTGCTTCCAGCACCAGATCGCGCGCCGAATCCAGGCTCAGCGTGTCGCCGGCCTTGAGGTTGCCCTGCACGATATGCAGGTCGCCTTCGGTGGTTTTCAGGCGCACATTGCCACCACCGGTGATGGTGGAGCCTTGCGAGATCTGGCTGCTGCTGCTGAAGCTGCTCTCGTTGGTGGCAAAGCCCACGCCTGCTTCCACGCTGAGCAGCGATCCGTTCTTGATCGCACTGCCTACTTGATACGCATTGGCTGCCGCTGCCATGCCTTGCATCGCGCCCAACCGGCCATCGGACTTACGCGCATCGTCCACATTGTTGATCAAGTCGATCAGCGGGGATTTGATGCGCGCAAAGGCGCCGATCTTCAGGTCCTCGTCTTGCTGCGAGGCCGAGCTACTCTGGTTGGCGGTCAGCAGCTGGATCGAGGCCGCGGTGATGTCCACGTCATTGGCCGCGACCACGTTGCTGGCCGACTGCGTATGAGTGCCACCTGCGGTCAGGCTGACATTGCCGCCCAGGCTGCCGACGTTGCTGGCCACCTGCGCGACCTGGGCGTTGTCGTCGGTGTGGTTCTTTTTGTTGTAGCCGGCAAAGCGCTCGGTGTCGGAAATGACCACCGTGCCGATGCCCTTGCTGGTGGACTGGTTGGCATTACCCAGGATGTCCTGGCCACTTTGGATGGTCAGGTCGCCTGCGGCACGCATGCTGACATTGCCCTGCGCGGCGATATTGCTGGCCGTCAGCGTGATGTCGCCCTGCGTGGTGGTCAGGCTGGCATTGCCGCCCACCGACAACTGGGTGCCGGTGATGGTGTCGGTCTGGCCGTTGCCGGTGCCCTGCTGGTTGTAGTTACCGTACGGCAAGCCTGCGGCATTGTTGAAACCCCAGCCCTTGCCGGTACTTGCATTGCCGCTAGCCTGGGTGTTGTGCGCAACGTCGAAAACGATGTCCTTGCTGGCCAGCAGCAAGGCGTTTCCTTCGGCCGACATCTGGGCACCCTGGCTGGTGATCGAGCCATCGCTGGCCAGCAAGGTGAGATTGCCACCGGCGGCCAATTGACTGACGCGCGCATCGCTGGTGCTTTCGTTCTGAGAGGCGTTGGAGCGATGACTGCTGGCCTGGATCACCACCGGGGTGATCGCGGCCATGGTGCCGGCGGCTGCACCTTCGGCATCGCGGCTGATCTTGCTCATGGTCGAGCCAGTATCGACCATGTTCTTGGTGGTGGAATCGCGTGCGCTGCGATAGGACGCGCCCGGATCGTAGGTCACGCCGATCGAGAACCCGCTCGACTTGCTCGACTGGCTGGCCTGGTAATCGACCGTGTCCTGGCGTGCCAACAGCGCGATGTCCTTGGCTGCCAGCGTCAGGTCCTTGCCGGCACCGATGTCCGATGCGGCGATGGTGAGTTGGTTGCCTGCGCTGACGACGAGATTGCCGTCCGTTGAACCGACCGACGATGCGACTTGGGTAACCGACTCGGTCGCGTTCTCGCTGTTGCTGCGCGCCTTGCTGTAGCCAATGCTCGCAACGCCGCCGCCAATGCCGCCGGTCAGGCCGGATCGTTTCTGGCTGAAGCTATGCGCTTCGCTGCTGGTGTCCTGCGCTGACTCGATGGTGACGTTGTTGCCTGCTGCCAGACGCACGTTGCCATTGGCAAGCACGGTTGAGCCGACCACTGCCACATCGTTACCGGCCGAGATGTTGACGGACTCGCCACTCAGCGCCGTGCCGATCGCAAAGGTGTCTTGCCACTCGTCATGCGTCGTGGTCGTCTTGCTGCTGAACGTGCCCTTCTTTTTCTTGGTCATGTCCTGCACGGCATCGTGCTGCTCGCTTGCGGCGAGCAGGTTGACGTCGTTGCCGGCGGCCAAGCTGATAGCGCCGTTCTTGCTTGCAGCGGTGGCGGCGGTCAGGTTGATGTCGTTACCGGCCTGCATCGCCAGGTTGCCGCCGGCACTGAACTCGGTGCCGTATACGGTTTCGTCGCTGGTCGCGGTGGTCTGCTTGAAACGCTTGCGCGTTTCCAGCGTGTTGCTGGTGTCCACCGTGGTCAGGGTGCCGGCATTGATGTCGTTGCCGGCGCTGATGCCCAACCCCTTGCCGGCGTCCAGCTTGGCGGCGCCGTGGTCAGGGTGCCGGCATTGATGTCGTTGCCGGCGCTGATGCCCAACCCCTTGCCGGCGTCCAGCTTGGCGGCGACCAGGTTGACGTCGTTGCCGGCGCTGAGGATGAGGTTGCCGCCGGCAGTGAGGGCCTGCTGGTCGATGCTCTGGGTGGTCGTGGTGGTGGTGACGCGGGTCTTCCCGTTGCGGCTCTTGTAGCTGTTGGTCTCGCTCTCGTTGAGGACGGATTCGACGTTGAGGTTGTTGCCTGCTGCCGCGATGAGATCGCCGCCTGCCTTGACCTCGGCCTGACGGATGGTGAGGTCGTTGCCGGCAGTCAACTGCAGGCTGTCGCCGGTGCTGATGGTGGTGCGGGTGGCGACCTTGCCGTCCAGACCGGTGATCGGGGTCAGCGAGAGGTTGTTGCCTGCCTGCAGCGCGGCACTGCCGTCGGCCTTGATGGTGACGCCGTGCAATTGCAGGTCGTTACCCGCGGAGACGATCAGGTCCTTGCCGGTGGTGATCGAGACGGCATCGCCACCGCGCAGCAGGCCATTGTCGTTGCGCAAGGCGCTGGGGGTGAAGCTGAGGTTGTTGCCTGCGATCAATGCGGCGCTGCCGCCGGCCTGCACGCGGGTGCCGGTCAGCGTCATGTCGTTGCCTGCGAACAATTGCAGGGTGTTGCTGGCGCTGATACCTGAGAGGATGCCAACACCGTTGATGGCCTTGGACGCTTCGCTGACAAGGTTGTTGCCTGCCACCACTGCAACATCGCGGCCCTGGATCTGGCCTTGATTGAGCAGGTCGTTGCGCGCTTCCAGCGCCACGCTGCCGGTGCCGCTGATGCGGCCCTGGTTGAGAAGATTGCCGGCGGTAATGCTGACGTAGGCGCCGGCGATGGTGCCTTAGATAAAAGCTAACGGGATTCGACGCCAACTCCTGAGCCTCGCCCAGGAAATCGATGATATTTTACTGGGAAAAACTTCTTAAAAGCCCAATCATCTCGGACTAGGAATTGAATTCCGGCCTGGCCGCTATTAGTAATTTAGCGAACGACACCGCAACCATCAACCTCGGCCGATGTCGGAATCGCCAAGCATACCGACCAATGGGTGCTGAGACCGGTAGGCACCCCTGTACGAAGTCCACAAAAACCCATTCACTAGCAATAATCACCCTTCAATCAAGCAGGCATTTTACCGAGAAATGCATAAGGCAGCTCTTTATCACAGTATTCCATCGACCTAAAATAAAAAATCCACTTTTCTGTCTCAATCGTCTTATGAATAAAAGCACCATCGGTTGCGATTCGATACGCGGCTGTTTCCTGCACCACGTTGCATCCATTTTCTTGGGCAAAATTTACAATATCCACATAAGTAGATCCTTCACCAAGCCCTATACCAAGCTCTCCTACATTAAAAAAAGTTCCATCATCCAATTCGACCTCCCTATTAAAAGCCCTACGAGCAGCACCCTCCCCACCACAAATTCCGACCGATACCACATGATCCCCAGAGCCAACACTAGCCAGATCAGATTCAGTGTACTTGGACGTAAAAAAATAAACGGATTCACTAGCTTTATACAACCCCCCCCCTATTCGACGGCCAGCATTATATTCCACAAAATCCGAGAGCGGCGACCGCTTGTTTACAGAAATAAGTTGACAGTAATTAAGTATAATTAATATTATATTCAACCCATTTTAATGCCGCGCCATTCACCTCACCCTCAATAGCTGCATCAAAAACTAGATGCTTAATTGAAATTTTCAAGTATTCACCCAAGACTCGCCTCCACACAATTCATTTTCGCACCATATTTAATCCAAAAAATTATTCTTCGCATCTCACACTATGGCATTGCAGTCAAACATATATTCATAATGATCACGGATAGTCCAAACATGGCCATCGCACCTATCTATCATCATGAGTCCACCTGTAGATACTGCTCCACCCTCCAAACCGAACTTCCAAACTACCGGAGGATAAAATCCGAAATTTCTTTCCAACGAAACACGACGCCCAATATTTTCTGAATTCTTTATTGCAATTTCGTATGCCAACTCACGCGAGATTTTGTGGAAATCACGGTAACTAACGGGAACGGAGAAAACATCAATACCCTCCCCCCTCATTGCAATAACAACTGAAACCAAATCTATCCTAGAAACATTAACACCCAAAAAAGATGGAAATTCTTCCGGCATCTGACCCGAGTATTCCCGGTCCAAAATTTTCAGGACATTCAAATTAATCCCAGAAAAAGCGGAGCTCGTATACAGATCGCAAACTACGTCCCTATCCATTGCAAAACCTCAATGACCAATTGATACAGCCCCACCCTGCAATACAGTACCCAGTTCCTCCATCGAGACCGAATAAGATGACCCGGTTCCCAAAGGCCATGGGTCCCTGATATACGCACGCCCATCTTTAACGAAGTCAACAACAACAGCATGCAGGCCACCTCCGGCCTTGACGTTTAACACCAAAGCTGATCCATTTCCAGACAAATCTGCAATCTGCCCAAGGTTAACTTCTTTGAAGTGGCTAACACTGCCAGTATAGCCAAGATCAGCCAGTGCCTTCGGAACATCCGATAAATAGGTTCCGCTGACATCAGTATTCAGCGCCGCGCGAATATAAGCTTCTGGCACGTCACCCAAGTTAGCAGCCATTTTGCAACTCGCAGCAACGCATGAAAAATCGTTGACTTGACCGAACAGGGGCTTGCTCGGCCCAGGGTTATATTCACCAATATCATCAACAGAAAACAATCCTCGTCCATGACCAGATTTACCATCTACAAAAATGCTATTAGAACGTTCGACAACTCGATCAACGTTCTTCAAAGCGTCATTCATATCTGCAACTGCATCTGCGGCCTCAGATACTTCAGCCACCATCCGGCCTGAACGAACGGTCATTTTCGCTGCAGTCACCGCACTAATAGCACCTACTGTTGCAATTTCCGCCAACGCCTCAAACGCAAGTGCTCCAGTTGCGTAGGCCTTAGCATCACGAAAAGCTTGCAGGTCCTTCTGCGTGTAGTCAACCAAGACATTGGCAATCAGCTTCCCGCCTTCTCCAGCGAGTCCATTGGCGATTTTTTTGCTAGTTCCTTCGGGATCATGAAGCATCGACCACTGCAGCATCTGCATGGATAACCATGTCTTGGGGTTCACCATGTCGACTAAACCACCCGCACCATCCTTGAAACCAAGCAAAGCTTGCCTTGCTTCTTCAGTCGGGTTTTGCGTGTAAGCACGCATCAGCTCACTGAAGCTTGCGTCCTCTACGAGGCGGACATTGGCGGCATTGAAGTAGAGGTTCCTGCCCGTGCTGTCGGCAAATGCTTGAACTGCATAAAGCTGTTGATTTTTGAAGTCCTCATTGGTGCTCTTGAACGCGTTCATGGTGACGCCACGCTCGTCTACGTATGTCAGGTGGGCGCCATTCGCGTTGGCTTCTGTCAACAACCAGCTCTGTGCATCCTTGTAGCTCTGCACCTGCTCGGGTGTGTAAAGCGTCAGCAAACTCTGCCAATCCTGATCGTTTGCGTACAGCGCACCACGCATCAGCAGACGCTCTGCCTCCTGCTTACTGCAGCCGCAGATGCTGGCGTACTCATCAGACTTGCCATGAACGAAAGACAATTCGACAGGATGCAACTGGCGATTGAACTGCTCTCCTGCCAGCGCCGTTGCTGCGCCACTTCCACCGCCACTAATCGCTCCCACAACTGCACTAATGAATTGTTGCGCACCAGGCCCCAGGCCCGCGGTGGCTGGCCGTGATGCTTCCGCAGCACCCGCGCCCAGGGCGCCTCCGAGAACATCGCCATTACCAAGCGCAGCAGACAACGCGCCCACCAAGGTATGCAGCGTTACCTTCGCTGCACCACCATCCAGCCATAGGCCAAGACTGCTTCTGGCAGCATCGGCCCGCTGAGTTGCCTCACTGATTGCCGTCTTGTCACCACTCTTTTCTGCTTGCGCCAATGCCTCTTCTGCTTCCTGCCACTCCCTCCCCTTTGCGTTTGCAATCGCGTCGGCAATCGAACCAGCGGTACGAAAACCAACTTCGCTTGCGATCTGGCCCGCGATCAAATCCTTCTGTACTTCCTCAAGGTCGAACTTGTTCTTGAGTCCTTCCAGTTGAATCTTTGTCGCAGTGCGATCCAAGCCGTCTAACGCAGAGGTATCACCATTGCGCACGATGACAGTGCCTGCAGCAATATCGCTGCGCGTTGTGCTACTGGATGACTCAGATTGCGGGATACCTAAGCCCGGACGTCCGGTACCGCCTCCCCACGTGGTCTCACTTGCTCCTGTACTACCTGGCTGTCCCCCACTTTGATCGCCTATCGAGCCACCTGCGCTGGCTGAATAGTTAAAAGTATTAGCATTGTAGCCCGCTCGATTTTGTAGCTCCGTAACGCCAAGACTCTCTGTCGAGAGCAGATTCTTTTCAGGTATTGCCGTGCTTGCAAGAACGGCACCATCAAGTTGCGTGTGGTTACCCACATTGATGGAGTAGCCGCCGTTGCCGGCAGCAAGGCCGGTTTGACCGTTGACTGCGTTGTAATTGCTATCAATCTTGGTCTGACCGACGCTAGCGCTGCCATAGCTTGAGCCATAGCAGATTGGGGGAATACAAAGGCTGAGATTGAAGCCGCCGCTGCGATCATCCTGATCGTAAGTTTGCTGATCTTGTGTGCTGGTAAGCGTGAGGTTGCGTCCGACATCTGCAACCACTGTGTCACCGATCGCCTGAGCGCCTTTCAATGTCGTGTCGCGCCCACTATTGATCAGCAGTACGTTGCCAGCTTGAACCTCTGTCAATTGATTGGTTGCCGACAGGCCCTGACTCTCGCCAAGTGCACGCGAGGCTGCGAGTTCAATGGTGAATCCGTTCTGCGACCCACCTAGACCAAAGCCCACACCAATACTGGCGTTGTGAGCGTCGTACTTGCTGACTTGGTCGCTGCTACTGATGGCCGAAAGGAGATTGATATCACGAACAGCGTCTAGCGCTACCGTATTTCCAGCTCTGATCTGGGTACCCTTCGAAGTGATATCGCCGTTGGCAGCGTAGCCGTCGGCACCTTTCGTGCCGTCACCGTTCGCAAGTATCGTGACATTGCGGCCTGCGTTGACCGTACTGCCTTGTGCCGTAGTGTCGAGATAGCTGGACTCGCTCTTCTGAACGCCCCCGCCGACGCTGACAGTCACCTTTGCTGCGGCACCGCTCTGTACAGCATCTTTTGCCGCATAGGCGGCCTTCGCCGCATACAGCGCTGCCATCCGCTCATCGCCTTCGTCGTGTGCCTTGCCTGCAGCTTCTGCCGCACGCGCAGCTTCGACGGCATATCCCGATAGTGCAGCAGTCACGCCGTACTGAGTCACACGATGTGATTCAACCTGATTTGCGGTGTTCGTTGCAGCATCCAGAAGGACGTTTCGACCGGAAAGCGTCACATCGTTGCCGGCAAATATGTCAGCGCCCTTGGCAACTAAATCTTGCTTGGCGAGAACATTCACATCTCCCTTCAGACTGCTCAACTGAGTGCGCAGACTGTTCTGATCGGTGCTACTGCCATCGACAACGTGCAACTCCTTGCGTATACCAACGGTGCCGGAGTAGCCGTCGCCACCCAGGTCACCGAACTGCATCTGCCGCTGCGTTTCTTGCCAGCTTTGAGTCGCTATGCCTGGCAGCAGCTCAATCCCACCCTTCTGGGCGATCAAATTGACCGCAGCTTCTGCGGCAACATTTGCACCCTGTAGCGCAATATCCCCTTCTCTACTGATCAGCGTGACTTGCTGCCCACTGATACTGCTACCGTTCTGTCCAACAACTTGCCTACCAGCGTCGTTGGTTCCACGTCCTTCGCTGTACGGCATTGTGGCGATGCCGCCGCTGTTTGGACCACCATTGACCTGCCGGCTCGCCGCGCCGATGTCCTGAATGGCAAAAATTGTGCTGCTGTTCTTGGTCTTGCTATCACTCGTTTGTGTTTGTGTGTCCGCGCTTGTCAGCAGCATCAGATCGCGCTGTGCATCAAGCATTACTGTGCCACCGGCCAGAAGTTTGCTACCGGCAAGGACGATGTCGCCTTCTGTCGACCGCACGCTGATGCCGCCTGCAGCCGTGACCGAAGTTCCACGCTGAGTAGTACGTTCGATGTCTACGTTTGCGGAAGCGCTTTTGCCGCCAAAGCCCATCGCGATCTGCGGCATGCTTCCAGCCGAAGCTGCAACTTCATTGAGATAGCTCTTGGTCTTTTCCCTTCCATTAGCATCGCTATCGTCAATCTGCTGCATATTGCGAACAGTATCGATAGGGGTACCAACCAACGCCATCGAAAATCCGCTACTACTGGCCTTAGCTTGCGACTGAATTCGCTCGGTCTGCTCGACCGGCGTGATTTCCACGTTGCGGCCCTGGATCGCAATATTGCCGCCAATTCCTTCGACATCATCGGTCGCTCGGCCGGCGAACAGATCGCTGCCACGGATCGCAACATCGCCTCCTGCCACCACACTTACATTCCCTTCGACGCTACCAACCAAACTTCCTGTCGTGGCGGTTCTGCTGGACTGACTTGCATTCGACGTTTTCTGGCTACCGACTGTAAAGCCAATGCCTCCTAAGCCACTCGCGCCGCCTCCGCCAAATAGACCAGATTTCTTTGTTTTGGATTCATGCGACTCTGCGTAGCTGTTCTCCGCAACGTCAATAGCAATGTTGTTGCCGGCAGCAAGGGTCACATCGCCTGTTCCAGCAATTTGCGCGCCTTGCGACAGCAAATCGTTGCCCGCCGCAATCTGCACCGTGTCGCCACTGAGCGTGGTGGTGACCGCCACGTTGTCGTGCCACTCGTCGTGCGTGGTCGTGGTCTTGCTTGAGAACGTGCCCTTCTTTTTCTTGGTCATGTCCTGCACGGCGTCGTGCTGCTCGCTTGCGGCGAGCAGGTTGACGTCGTTGCCGGCGGCCAGGGTGATGCCGCCTTCCTTGGTGGCGACGGTGGCAGCGGTGAGGTTGATGTCGTTACCGGCCTGCATGGCCAGGTTGCCGCCAGCGTTGAACTCGGTGCCGTGGACGGTTTCGTCGCTGGTCGCGGTGGTCTGCTTGAAACGCTTGCGCGTCTCCAGCGTGTTGCTGGTGTCCACCGTGGTCAGGGTGCCGGCATTGATGTCGTTGCCGGCGCTGATGCCCAACCCCTTGCCGGCGTCCAGCTTGGCGGCGACCAGGTTGACGTCGTTGCCGGNCGTGGTCAGGGTGCCGGCATTGATGTCGTTGCCGGCGCTGATGCCCAACCCCTTGCCGGCGTCCAGCTTGGCGGCGACCAGGTTGACGTCGTTGCCGGCGCTGAGGATCAGGTTGCCGCCGGCAGTGAGCGCCTGCTGGTCGATGGTCTGGGTGGTCGTGGTGGTGGTGACGCGGGTCTTGCCGTTGCGGCTCTTGTAGCTGTTGGTCTCGGTCTCGTCGAGGACGGATTCGACGTTGAGGTTGTTGCCGGCTGCGGCGATGAGATCACCGCCTGCGGTGACCTCGGCCTGACGGATGGTCAGGTCGTTGCCGGCGGTCAATTGCAGGCTGTCGCCGGTGCTGATGTTCGTACGCGTGGCGACTTTGCCGTCCAGGCCGGTGGTCGGGGTCAGCGAGAGGTTGTTGCCTGCCTGCAGCGCGGCGCTTCCGCCGGCCTTGATGGTCACGCCATGCAGTTGCAGGTCGTTGCCCGCCGACATCACCAGGTCCTTGCCAGTGGTCACCGACACCGCATCGCCTCCGCGCAGCAGGCCGTTGTCGTTGCGCAAGGCGCTGGGCGTGAGACTGAGGTTGTTGCCGGCGATCAATGCCGCGCTGCCATCGGCCTGCACACGGGTGCCAGTCAGCGTCATGTCGTTGCCGGCGAACAGTTGCAGGGTGTTGCTGGCGCTGATGCCGGACAGGATGCCGACGCCATTGATGGCCTTGGTCGCTTCACTGACCAAGTTGTTGCCGGCCACCAATACCACATCGCGGCCCTGGATCTGACCCTGGTTGAGCAGGTCGTTGCGCGCTTCCAGCGCCACGCTGCCGGTGCCGCTGATGCGGCCCTGGTTGAGCAGGTTACCGGCGGTGATGCTGACGTCGGCGCCGGCGATGACGCCCTGGTTGCTCATGGAATTGGTGGCATTGAGCTCGACGTTGCCGCCGGCGATCAAGGCGCCATTGCCACGCAACTGCAGCGAGTTGGAAGCCAGATACACGACCGGCACCAAGACCTTCTGGCCCTGGTAGTCCTGCTCCACCATCCACACGATGTCTTGCGTCAGCGCGGCGGCCTGCGCGGCGGTCAAGCCCACGCCCATGCTCAGCTGCAGCTGACCTGCGGCAGCCACGCCGGATTCCAGCAAGGCGCGGTACTGCGCCACCCCATCGGCGTAATTGCCCAGATAGCGGCGGCCGGTGAGCTGGGTGATCTGGTCCAGCACCAGGCGCTGCTCGTAGAAACCATCGCCCAGGCGGGTCTGGGTCCACTCCGGGTCCACACCCAGCTTGTCCAGCAGGAAGTCGCTGCTGATGAAGTTGTCGTAGTTGACGAAGCGCGGATCGGTCTCGATCAGGTAACGACGGCCGGGGCCGTTGCTGCGCCAGGCATTGATGCCGCCCAGCCCGTTGGCGGCACGGCCCATTGCGGTGCGGTCGGTGGCGGTGCCGCTGGACAAGCGATATAAGCCGCCAATGGGAAGATCGATCTGCGTCAGCGAGGTTTGCGCACCGCCAACGATATTGGTCACAGGAATGGTGGCCGGATCGACACGGTTGCGGCTTTCATTCGCACCTGCAACAACGCCGGTGCCAGCAGAGGTGGTCTGTACGTTTGCCTGATCAACGGTGCTTCGTACAAGCCCACTGTCGTTGGACATCACCGGTGCAATCGACATCTTCACGATGCCGCCCGATGTGGCCAGCGTTGCGTCCTGCGCGTTGGCGCCCACCTGGGCGCCGGTGCTACCGGCAGTACCGGTGGCCACGCTGATGCTCGACGCGCCGCCATTGGCACGGCCGACCACTGCTTGCCCGCCCACTCCACCGGCGCTTTGGGTGGCGCGACCGGTCAAGCCGCCTTGTGCGCCGACACCGTTCAGCGACGCGCCGCTGATGCCACGACCGTCGCTGCCGACGGCGCCGTTACTGATGTTGGCGCCGTTGATGCTGACGCCTTGGCCGCCGGTCATGCTGGCGCCTAGGGCAATGTAGCTTGTGTTGATCGTGGAAGAAGAAAGCGTTTTTGATTCGGTGTCATATGCACAGATAGGACGCCGATTCCCTTGGTTCAGCGCACAGTCGTCAATGACCGCTGTTACCGCATATTCGTAGTCTCTCTGTACGACTTGCCTATTTAAGGCAAGCGATTCGTTAAAAATCGACTCTCCACCAACGAAAAGCCCATCACTCAATCCACCCACACCACGTTGATTTAATTGCAGCGCACCTGCTGCCGCAATCGACGAAGTGTTATTGGTCACACTTCCGGAAATCGCTATGTTTCCTCCAGCTGCAATTCGCCCTTCCGCACTTGCGGCGATGAGACGCTCTTGCTGCTCGACCGAATAGGAACGATAAACACCAGGATTTTTTCCCGTGTAAGGAAAACGAATGAAGTAAGACTGCCTTGGATAGACGATTCCGCGTGACTCAATAAGCTCCTCGGGCATCGTTGCATTCGCAGCTGCCTTTTCTTGGTCGGTCAATGCACCCAATGCTGTAGTCAAAACCCGCCGCCGATTATTCAGCTGGTTTGCCGCAATCAAGATGCTCCCATCCGCCTCAATACTGCCCGACAGGTTATTCACCACCCCCGTACGCGACACCAACGTGCCACCGCCATCCTGCGCGCCGCCGATGGCGATGTTTCCTAGACTGAAAATACGTGCATCGCGATTGAGCAGCTGATCGCGCACGATCAGGTTCATGTTGCCGGTCGAGCCGAGCAAGGCCGAGCCATAGGCGGCGTTGTCGGTGGCACCTCCGAAGTCTGCGCCGTTGACCAAGGTGCCGGTATTCACCGAGACATTGCCGCCGACGATGCTGCCGGTGTTGTTGATGCTGTTTGCCACCAGCGACAGCGCGCTGTTACCGGAAATGCTGCCGGCGTTGTCGATAATGCTGCCACCGTTGAGACGCGTGTCGTTGGACAGGATGTTGGCACCGGCGCGGTTGGTGATGCTGCCTGCCGTAATGTCCAGGGTGCGCGCAGCCTTGAGCGTGGACTCGTTAACCAGACTCCCGCCCACACGCAGGTTGAAATTGCCGTTACTGGTGAGGTCTGCGCTGGCGCGATGCGTGTAGTCGCTACGCAAGGTCAGATCCAGCAGATTCTGCGCAAGAATGCTGCCGCCGCCATCGAAGCCGACGGTATCGATCACCACATCGCCAGCACCACCGATCGCGCTGCCGGCACCGATCTGGCCACCGGCATTGCTCAGGTTCTGCAGATTCAGGCGGACAGCCTGCTCGGCCTTGATCCTGCCGTTCTGGTTGTCCAGCGTGGCGCCTGCGCGCTGCAACAGAAAGCTCGCGCCGGCATAAACATTGCCGCCCTGGTTGTTCAAACCATTGGTATTAGCAATCAGATCGCCGCCAGCAACCAACTGGCCGCCGTTGTTGGCGATGTTGGCAGCGTCGATAACTACGCTGCCGCGCCCACCGAGATTGCCGCTGGTGTTGGTCAGGGCCCCGCCCGTGGTGATGCGCGTCAGTCCGCCACCGTTGTTGACGATGCTGCCCTGGGTATTGTCGATGAGGCCGCCTGATGCGGTCAGCGTGTTGCCGGCATCGAGCTGGCCGCCGCTGTTGAGCAGCGCACCGGTGACGGCAACGTTGAGATCGCGCCCCGCACTGAGCTTGCCGCCTTGGTGATTGTCCAACTGGCCGCGTGCGGTGACGCTGAGGTCGCGTGCGGCTTGCAGACTGCCGCCGCTGCTGCTGATGTTTTCTGCAGTGATCACTGCATCGGTGCCGGCACCGATGGTGCCGTTTCCGTTGTCCAGGCCGCGATTGAGCTCTACACGCAAGCTGCCGCCCGCACCAGCGCTGGCGACTGCCTGCACGGTGCCGCCGGCATTACTGAGGCTGTCGGCGCGCAAGGTCAACGCACCACCACTGGCCTGCAGCAGGCCATTGCGGTTGTCGGCCGCACCGCCGCTTTGCACGTTCAATCCACGTGCGGAGACCGAACCATTGACGTTGTTAAGGCTGGCAGCGGTCAGCACCGCATCGCCAGCTGCGGCAATCGCGCCGCCCTGGTTGTTCAACGCGCCGCTGGCGCCCAGCGTCAGTTGACCCTGGGTGAGGATGCGTCCACTGCTGTTGCCCAGCGCACCACGGCTGGTGAGCGACAGGGCGCCGGTGCCGGCGTGTTCGATGCGCCCCTGCGCATTCTCCAGGCTGGCCGCGGTAATGGTCAGATCCTGCGCATTGCTGGCCAGCGTGCCGCCGGTGTTGTCGATCGCGCCGCCCATGCTGATGCGGGTCAGCCCGTTTCCACTTTGCACCAATCGGCCGCCGACATTACTCAAGCTGCCGCCGTCGATACTCAGCTGGTTGGCCTGCATTTGACCTGCGACGTTGTTGAGACGCCCGTTGTCGATGTTGCCGCCTGCCTGCACGGTGAGCGTTCCACCAGCGAGCAAGTCGCCACCGCGATGATCGAGGTTGCCGCCGGTGGTCAGTGCAACATTGCCGGTGGCACGCGTGCTGGCACCCGCCAGTTGCAGTTGGCTGCCCTGCACAGTGAGGTTACCGCCGGCCAGCAATTTGCCGGAGGCGCTGAGCTGGCGATCGGCGATCAGGCTCAGCGTGCGTCCGCTGCCGAGACTGCCATCTGCATTGATACCGGCACCGACCGTGCCGGCGATGTCGATCTCGCCCGCGCGCAAGCTCAAGTTACCGGAAGCGGTGGTCTGCCCGAGATTCTCGATGCGCACGCCCTGCAGACCCACCGTCGTTCCGCTAACGGTGCCCTGCTGACGCAACACTGCATCGCTGGTCAAGGTGACCTGCTGAGCGCCGACCTGGCCGGCCACACTCAGATCGCCCTTCGAGCGCAATTCCAGCGTGCTGCCCGCGCTCAAGGTACCGCTTTGTGCCAGCGTGCCATCGGCCTGTGCCGAGAAGGTGCCAGCCGATGCGAGGCTACCGCCGAGCTGCAGGTTGCCGCGGCTGATCAATGCAACATCGCCGCGCTCGCTGCCCAACTGGCCGCTGCTGCTGACTTGCGCCGCTTCCACGCGCAAGCCATTGCCGCCGATCAGATCACCGCGATTGTCCACCGCTCCGGTGGCGATCACACCCAAGCGTTGCAGGCCGTAGGATTGCCCGGTTTGACGCAACGAACCGACACCCAATGTGAGTTGGTTGCCGGCACGCACGGCGCCGGCATTATCGAGCAAGCCGCCAATAGCGAAGATGGCGTCGCCTTGCGCGAGCAACACGCCGCTGGCGGCATTGCTTGCGCTGGCTGCCGTAACGTTCAAGGTCTGACCAGCGACGACTTGCGCTGCGTTGGTCAAGGCGCCGGCTGCGCTCAGCACCACATTGCGATCGGCTTGCGCCACACCGGCAACCGCCAGGTCGCCGGTGCTGCGCAACGTCAAATCAGTGGCTGCATCGAGTGCGCCACGGCTGTCGATCGCTGCGCCGTCCAGGCTGATCGCACCGCCGCTTTGCAGCACTGCGGCCTGACCAGTGGTGACACGCGCGCCGCGCAGGTTGGCATTGCCTGCAGACACGGCCTGTCCGTTGAACGTAAGTGTGCGTTGTGCCTGCAGATCGAGTTGCGTTGCCGACTGCAGTGTGCCTGCGGCGGTGAGATCGCGACCAGCCTGCAGCGCGATCGACTGCGCCTTGAGCGAGCCGGCCTGCTGCAGATCGCCCACTGCCGTTGCCTGCAGTGTGGTCGCTGCGGCGACAACGCCTTGTAGCGTCATATCGCCTTGGCTGGTCAGGGTGACATTGGCGGCTTCGCTCCCAAGCTGGCCGCTACTGCGTAAGCTGCCTGCCTCCACCAGCAGCGCATCCTTGGCGATGAGGTTGCCACGGTTGTCCAGTGTTCCAGTGACGGTTGCAGTCAATGCTTTGCCTGCAATGGCAGTACCGCTCTGATCCATGCTGGCGGCGGTGATGCGTAGATCGCCACCGCTTTGCAGGTTGCCTGCGTTTTGCAGCGCGCCGGTCGTCAGCGTAACGCTGCCATCGGCCGCCAACACACCAGCGGCCACGTTAGTGACGTTGCCGGCCTGCACCGACAGATCACGGCCGGCAATCACCTGGCTCGCGTTGCTCAAGGTCCCGGTTGCGCTCAGCACCACATCGCGATTGGCTTGCGCCACGCCTGCGAGCGCAAGCCCACCGGTGCTACGCACACGCAGATCCGTACCGGCGTCGAGCGTGCCACGGCTGTCGATTGCCGCACCCTCCAGGCTGATCGCGCCGGCGCTTTTCAGCACGGCGTCGCGGCCGGTGGCGATGGTGTTGGCACGCACGTTGGCATCGCTGCCCGCCTGCGCCTGACCGTTCAAGGTCAAGCTGCGCTGCGCCTGCAAATCCAGCGTAGACGCGGATTGCAATGTGCCGCCGGCAGTGAGATCGCGGCCAGCCTGCAGCGTCACGGCCTGCGCGTTGAGCGAGCCGGCCTGCAGCAGGTCGCTACCCGCCGTTGCCTGCAGTGTGGTCTTCGCAGCCACAATGCCTTGGAGGTCGATGTTGTTCTGGCTGGTCAGCGTCAGTGCGCCGTTGACCGAGCCCAGTTGCCCACTGCTGACGATGCTGTCGGCAGCGATGGTCAAGTCCTTGCCGGACACCAACTGGCCCGTGTTCTCGAATGCGCCCGTCGAAGCGATCGACACAGCGTCGCCGCTATAAACACGGCCGCGCTGCAGCAGGGTACCGGTGTTCAGTGCAAGGCCACGCTCGCCATGCAGGCTGCCATTGTTTTCCAGCACGCCAGCCACATCGACACGCAGGTCGCGTAACGCGCCCAAGGTCGCAGCCGTGGCGTTGTTGACAGTAGCCGCTTCCACACGCAGATCGCGCGCCGCGACGACTTGGGCGCCATTGTTCAATGCACCCGCAGCAGTCAGGGCCACATCGCGCCCGGCCTGGACCACGCCAGCCAGTGCAAGATCACCGGCACTGCGCACGTTCAAATCGGTCGCCGCATCGAGCGAACCACGGCTCTCGATGGAGCCGCCATCCAGCGTGA
The DNA here is from genome assembly GCF_001423495.1 of Xanthomonas sp. Leaf131. Lineage (GTDB taxonomy): Bacteria > Pseudomonadota > Gammaproteobacteria > Xanthomonadales > Xanthomonadaceae > Xanthomonas. The sequence goes on from NZ_LMOG01000010.1 coordinate 18,951, forward strand.
TTGCAGCACCGCTCTGCAGCACTGCTGCAGTACCTGTGAGAATCGTCGCGCCGGTGACACGTGCGTCACCTGTGCTTGATGCTTGTCCGTTCAAGGCGAGCACGCGCTGCGCCTGCAGATCCAGCGTGGATGCCGATTGCAGATTGCCGTTTGCAGCGAGATCACGCCCCGCCTGCAATGCGATCGACTGCGCCTTGAGCGAGCCGGCCTGCTGCAGATCGCCGCCAGCACTCGCACGCAAGGCAGTGGCCGCTGCCACTACACCATCGAGTTGCAGCACGTCCTGGCTGTTCAGCGTGACATCGGCTCGCTCGCTCCCCAACTGCCCCGTGCTGCGCAGCGTGCCCGCATCGATCTGCAACGCGTCCTTGGCGATCAGATTGCCGCGATTGTTCAGCGTGCCTGCGATCGTCGCACGCAGCGCTTTGCCCGCAGATGCGCTACCGCTCTGGTCCAGGCTTGCGGCGCTGATCTGCAGATCGCCACCGGCCTGCACGCGGCCAGCGTTGTTTAGCTGTGCCGCAGTGGTCAGGGCGATGTTGCCGTCACCCGCCAGCACACCGCTCGTGGTGTTGTCGAGGCTACCTGCCTGCAACGACAGATCGCGGCCTGCAAACACCTGCGCCGCGTTACTGAGCGCACCGGTGGCATTCAAATCCACGTCGCCCCCACCTTGCGCCACACCCGCCAGCGCCAGATCGCTCTGGCTACGGATATGCAGATCGCTGCCGGCATCCAGCTTGCCGCGGCTGTCGATGGCCGCGCCGTCCAGCGCGATCACACCCGCGCTTTGCAACACCGCATCCTGGCTCGTTGTCAGTGTTGCAGCGCGCATCGAAGCATCACCACCGGCGTGTGCCTGCGCAGCAAAGGTCAGTGCGCGTTGTGCCTGCAGATCCAAGGTGGCTGTCGATTGCACTGTGCCAGCGACGGTGAGATCACGCCCGGCACTCAATGCCAGCGACTGAGCCCTTAACGACCCTGCCTGCTGCAAATCGCCAGCGGCGTTGGCCTGCAGCGTGGTCGCAGCGGCAACCACGCCTCGCAGGGCGATATCGCCCTGGCTGCCCAGACGAACACCAGCCGCTTCGCTGCCGAGTTGACCGCTGCTGCGCAAGCTGCCGGCATCGATCTGCAGTGCGTTTTTGGCGACCACATTGCCTGAGTTGTCGAACGACCCGCTCACAGTTGCCGAAAGCGTGTTGCCCGAACTGGCGCTACCGCTTTGCGTGAACGTGCCTGCGACGAGCTGCAGAGCGTTCGCCGCATACAGGCTGCCGGCATTGTCTATCGCGCCAGTCGCACGCACGCGTGCATCGGCATCCGACGAAAACGCGGCGCCCTGCGCGTTGCGCAATGAGGCTGCATTTACATCAAGCGCACCGGCGGCGATCACCTTCGCGTGGTTCTCAAGTGCTGCGCCCGCCTGCACTGTGGCTGCGCCGGCACTTTGCACGGTGCCGTCCAACACTAGATCGGCATCGCTTGCGATACGCAGATCGCCGCCTGCATCGATCACGCCGTTATGCGCGATCGCCGCGCCACGCAACTGCAATGCACCATCGCTGCGCAGCTGCCCACGTTGACGCAGCGCGCCGTTTGCCTGCAGATCGATCGTGCCTGTCGAACGTATGGCGGCGTCATTGGAAAGATCGCCGCCGGTGGCGATCACCACCCCACCCGCAGTGGTCTGCAACGTGCCGGAGACTGCGGTCGCGCCGCCACTACGAAGATTGAAGCGACCCGCGTTGACGGTGCCTGAGACCTGCGCACCTGCTGCGGCGTCCAGCGCCAATGCACTGCCTGCCACAGTGTTGCCGCTCAGGCTCAGACCACCGCGACTGCGCAGCGTGGCATCGCCACGCTGACTACCGATATCGCCGCGACTGTCCAACTGCGCCGCATCGATGGTCAGCGCATTGCCCGCAACGAACGTGCCGCTATTGACCAGACCACCCGCAACCGCCGCCTGCGCATCGCGTGCAGCAGACAGACTGCCCGCAGTGGTCACAGTCGCTGCCTGGAGACGCAGATCACGGCCGGCGTAGCCACTACCGGCATTGTTCAACGCACCTGCACTGCGCAAGTCCAGATCGCCACCCGCAGACACTGCACCGCGCTGCGCAATGTCGATACTCGCCGCGTTCAGCGTCACCGCATCGGCCGCAATCAGCTGACCCTGCAATTCCAACCGACCGCCGGCCTGCACATCGGCGCCCTGCCCGGCCTGCGCCAATCCACCCAGACGCACGTCGCCGCTGCCACTCACGCGCAGCGCCGTCGCGGCATCCAGGGTGCCGAGTGCATCGATCGCGTTTGCATTCAATGCAATCGTAGCGTCACTCTGCAGCGTGCCAGTCAAGGCAATCCGCGACGCGCGTACGTTGGCGCCTGCACCGGCATACGCCACGCCGCCGCTGCGCAACACACCATCAGCGCCCAGATCCAGCGCGCCGTTGGTATGCAAGCTGCCATCGGCATTCAATTCCGAACCGAACAGACGGATGGCCCCGGCACTGCTGCGGCCAACAAGGCTCAACGCACCACTGGCTTGCGCATCCAAGGCACCGGCTGCAAGCAGATCACCGGCCAACGTCATGCGCGCAGCACGCAGACGCACATCGCCCTGCTGCGAACCAAGTACACCACGCTGATCAAAATCGCCTGACGCACGCACAGTTAAGCCGTCGCGCGCTACCGCGGTGCCGCTCAGGCTCACCTGCCCCGCGCTGTCGATCTGCAGATCGCCGCTCTGCGCGGCCAAGGTGCCGCGGCTCACCACGCCCACACCGGCGTCGGTTGCAATCAGGCGGATGCGATCGGCATACATGCCGCCCAGCTGCGCCACGTCGATACCGATCGACGGTGCCGCGCCATCGGTGCCCGGCATCACCTCCAGCAGCATGCCGTCGTAATTGACCCGCCCCGCACCCGCGGCAGCAACCAGTTCCCTGGTCCAGATGGAGCCCTCCACGCTGAGCTGGCGCGAGAGCAGATCCAGGCGATCCACATTGAACGCATCCAACCCGTTGCTGCCGATACTCAGCGCACCACCCGTGATACTGAAACCATTCAACGCACCGTCGCTGCCCAGGTTGGGCGTACCGGTGGTCAGGGTGACGCGCGAGGTATTGAGGAATCCGCAGCCATCGCAGGAAATACCGTTGGGGTTGGCGATCACCAACTGCGCCTTGGCACCGGCGATTTCGGTATAACCCCGCAAACGGCTACTGGCCGAGGTGACTTCGTTGAGAATCAGCGACGCCGCACCGCTGCGCTGCAGGTTGTCGTTACCGGCGACATAACCACCCAGCTCGGTTTTGGAGATCTGCGCGCTGTTGTTGAGGATCAACCCGTTCGGGCCGACGTTGAAAGTGCTGTAGCGGTTATGCGAGATACCGCGCGCATTGGGCGCGACGATATCCACCACCGGTACGCCATTGGCAGCGACCTGCTGACCAGGTGTCTGCCCGCCCGGATTGGGCGTTGGCGCAACCTGTGCCCACGCCGGAAACGATGTCCAGGTGACCGTGCAGCACAGCAGCAACGCAAGCGCGCGCTTGCTTTGTTCGGCCAGGTAACCACGCAGGTTCATCGCTTCGGTGTCCATCGTTTCTCTCTCGCCGCTCGTGGGCGTCATCAATCAACAGCGCGCTGCCGGCTGGCGGCGCGATCCATGTCAGAACTGGTAAATCACACGCGCGCCGTAAGCCGGCTGCGCACTTCCAAAGCCATCGGGGCGATGGATCGCCCAGCCGGCAAACGCATCGATGCTGGCGCCGAACCAACCGCCGCGCAGACCCACCGCGCCGCCCACCAGACTGCGACCGCGCAGGCCGCTGGCACTGGTGCCATCGATACGGCCGGCATCCAGTCCCAGGTACGGTGTCAGCCCGATCTGCTGGATCGGAAAACTCAAGGTGTTGCGCCAATACGCGCCTTTTTCGGCGCCCAAGGTCGCTTCGCCGTCGAAGCCGCGCACGCTGTAGCGGCCCCCGATGGTGACGAACTCCGAGCCCAGCAACAGCTCGCCTGCGGTCTGTGCACGCAGGCTGCTTTCCCACGCCATCGGCACCGGGCCCAGCTTGAATGGCATGGCGGTACTCACGTCCAGCGTGGTCACGCCATAACGGAATGTCGGGAACCCGATCTGCGGGTCGTAGCCGGTCCACTGGCTGTTGAACCACGGCGTGCCACGCCGATGCGCGATGCGCACGTCCAACTGCATCGCACCCAGATAGCGACGATGGGTGAGGTAGAACTCCGCGCTGCTGGTATCGCGACGCTGGATGCCGATCTCCACGCCATCCAGATAACTGCGCGCCCGCCGCCGGCCAACCGTGACACCGGCAGAGGTCTTGCTGGTGCCATTGCGATGCAACACGCGCTGGATATCCAGCTGCGCATTGCTGGATTCGCCGCTGGACTGAAAGGTCTGCAGGAACCCATCCACACGCTGGTGATAGCGGTACGACGAGGCCGACAACGCAAACGTCCACCAGCCCCACGGCAGGTTGTAACTGAGACTGTTGCCGCGCGTGCCGCGCTCTTCGTCGCGCGTGGCCAGGTCATGGCTGTAGCCGATGCTAAGCAGATCGTTGAGGCCCAGCGGGTTGTCCAACGAAAAATCCAGTCCGCTCTGCACGCGCCCGGTAGCTTCCACGCCAGAGTCGTCGGCATTGGCCACGCCGCGCCAGCGCCGACCATGCTGCAAGGTGATGACCAGATCCGATTCGCCCGGCGCCTCGCCCGGTGCGATATCGATCTTGGCATCCTGCGATGGCAGCCGCTTGAACTGCTCCACCGCCTGCTCGATCGCGCGCAGATCCAGCAAATCGCCCTTGCGGATTGGCAATGCACTTTTCCAGTGTTCGCCGCCGGTATCGGAGACCACGCGCACTGCGCGCAAACGACCGGGCATCAACTCGAAACGCAGTTCGCCGCGCGACAGATCCTGTTCGGGCACGCCGATGCGGGTGGTGACCAGGCCGCGCGCGACCAGCTGATCCAGAGCGCGACGGCGGATGATGTCGATACCCGCGCGACCGATGCAGCGGCCCTCATAACGACGCAGCGACTTCCACAACCACGCAAAGCGCGCACCGTCATCGCCTGCACCGGACAGGCGCACGTGATTGATCGGGAAACACAGTTCTTCCTTGGGCAACACGGTGCTGCGTGCGTCCACACGATCGACGTCCTCGCGCGGGCCGGCGAAGGGCGCTTGACGCTCCTGGTCCTGACGACGCTGGATCTCCTCGGCCTGGCGCAATTGCTCCTGCCGATCCAGCGTTGTCGGTGCCGATTGTTGTGCAGCCGCCAGCCCGGCGACCGCCCACAGGCAAGCCGCCAGCGCCATTGGCGCCGATCGCATCCACATCTGTCCTGCCCCCTGTGCAGCGGTCGCGTCTCGACGCGCCGTCGCCCACACCGCCGTGCCTGGCCACCAAAACGGCGGCGCAACCCTTCAGCACAACGAATGCGGCGCAACTGTGATGGAACGTTAAGAACGGGTCAACGCACCGTGTAGGGGCCACCCTGTAAGAAAAACCCGACCTTTTCGCTTATGTGATGCTCGTCACTTAAAAAGTGGGCGCATTGGAAAAGCCGATCACCCGGAGCATTCCGTCTGGCTGGCGTTCTGCGCGCCAACATCCGGCAACGTGCGTTTAAATCAGGGAACATAGAAATGCCCAATTACGCATATCGGGTGGCAATTGGCTGCTTCTTTTAGAAATACTCCAGACGCATTGCATCAGCGGGCTCTACCCCACGTTCTGGTGCGGCACCGCCGCTTTTTACTGGCTGGCGAAGTCTTTTTGGGTCTCATTTGTGACGTGCGCCTCAGATTAAAACGAACTGAAGCGATGAAGGTCGTGTTAATTCCGTGACGACATCGGCTTTACATCGGCATACGCAGTATCGCCAGTCGTCATACGCCTGGATCGCTAATGAATCTCCTTCTTTCTTCGCTCACGCAACCACGTGCGTCGCGGCTGTCCTGACCGCAAGGGCGCACTCACTCCTCTGCTCAGCCTCGCTTTGATTGCCGCATGTGTGCCACAGGCGCACAGCGGCGAAGTGCGGTCGACAGGAGTGACTGACGCCTCTACAGCCCTCACTCCCATGCAGCAGGCTGAGCAATTGCGCAGCCAGCAACGCTATACGGATGCGCTCGCTATCTACGAGCGCGTGCTGCGTCAGAATCCGCGCGACCGTGGTGCCTACACCATGCGCGCAATCACGCTCACCGACCTCGGCAGTGCGCAACTCGCTGCGGAGGCCATGTGGCGGCATCCGGATTGGTTCTCGCAACAAGAGCGCGAGCGCATCGACAACGATCGCGTCGCGCGCATGATCGGTTGGGCCAGCGCCGAGCCAATCGATGCAGCGCACCGCTATGCAGAAACCGATCAGGCCCTGGTCAATGTCGCCCGCATGGAGCGCGAAGCACCGCCGAAGGTGACCTGGGAAGCCACGCGGCTGCGCGTCGACACCTTGGTTGCACTCAACCAACGCCAGCGCCATCGCGATGTGGTGGCCAACTATCAGGCATTGAAAGCGGAAGGCATCGACGTCCCGGCCTATGTGTTGCCGACCGTCGGCGATTCGCTGATGGGCTTGCGTCGCCCTGCTGAAGCCGAAGCCGTGCTTCGGCAAGCCTTGCAGCACAACCCGAACGACTTCAACACCCAGCTCCTGCTCGGTTATGCATTGCTGGAGCAGGAACGCTTCGATCTGGCGATGCCACTGTTCGAAAAACTTGCCGCCACGCAAGCACCGTGGCCGCGTCGCGATGGTGCGAGCAGCGGATACGAGAACTGGGATCGCTTCAGTGCAGACATCGCACTGGCCACCGCACGCTCTGCGGCCAACGACAATCGCGGTGCAGACGCCCTGCTACGCGAACGCGTGGCCATCGGCCCCGACAATGCAGAACTGCAGGCCGCATTGGCCTCGATCGAATTTCGTCGCGGGCAACCGACAAAAGCGCTGCAACGTAACGCGGTCGCACTGACCCTGGATCCGCATCAAAAACAGGCCCGCAGTGGCGTGGTGGAAGCGCAGCGCGATCTGGATCGTCTGGATCTGGCCGATGCCACGTTTGCGCCACTTCGTAACGAATACCCGGACGATGCCGGCCTGGAGCGGCTTGGCGCCTCACTGGAACGTCAACGCGGCTGGCAGGTGCATCTGAGCCATGCGCGCGGACGCAGCGACAACGACACCCTCACCAACAGCACCTCGCCGCTCGGCAACGACTTCGGCAGCACGTTGCTGGAAGCCGAATCGCCGCTGCTCGGCGAGCGCTGGCGTGTGGGTTTGCGCGCACGCGACGATTGGGCCGATTTCCAGGACACGCGGGTGCGCTATCGCAGCTTCTGGCTGGGCACGCACTACCGCTACGACCGCCTGGATGTCAGCGCATACGGCGGACGCGCGCTCGACGCGTTCGATCGCGACGGCACCGCCTGGGCGCTGGATGCCGGCTGGCGTTTTTCCGATGCCTGGTACGGCAGCGTCGCCTGGCGCACGCGTGATCCGGAGGCCTCATTGCAGGCACGCCGCTTCGGCATTACCGGCGACAGCATCGGCGCCGCCGTGCGCTGGACACCCAACGACGAGAGCCGTTGGGAATTGCAGGCACGCCAGCTGCGCTACAGCGACGGCAACCGGCGCGACCAACTGGATCTTTCGGGCAGCCAACGCCTGTGGGCCAGCCCACACGTGCTGCTCGATGGGCTGTTCGCCGCCTCCACCGGGCGCGCCGAAGACGAGCGCGCAGTGAATTATTTCAATCCACGCCGCAGCTCAGCCATGGCCGCCGGCGTGCGCATCGATCAGATCGGCTGGCGTCGCTACGACTACGCCTTCCGGCAGCGGCTGGAAGTCACTGCCGGGCCGACTTATCAATCCGGCTTCGGCAGCCAGTGGGTGCCCAGCGCGGCCTATCGGCACCTGTGGTCGCTGGGCGACGGCAGCGCGCTGAGTTATGGCGTGAGCTGGTCGCGCCCGGTCTACGACGGCCAGCGCGAACAACAACTTGGATTTGACCTGGATTTCCGATGGGGAGGTACGCCTTGATCCGCCTGCCGCTGTTGCTGGTCGCCTTGCTGCTGATGACGTTTGCGTCGTCGGCGCAGGCGGGCCTACTGGTGCTCAGCTACCACGATATTCGCGACGATGTCGCCGCCAAGGGCGATCCCGATCGTTATGCAGTGTCCACCAGCAACTTCGCCGCGCATCTGGATTGGCTGCGCTCGCACGCTTACCACCCGGTGAGCGTGCAGCAAGTATTGGATGCACGTGCCGGCAAGCGCGCCCTGCCCTCCAGGCCGGTGTTGCTCACCTTCGACGACGGCTTGCGCAGCGTCTACACGCGCGTCTTCCCGCTATTGCAGGCTTACGGCTACCCCGCGCTGGTCGCCCCCGTCACCAGCTGGGTCGAATTGCCTGCCGACCAGGTGGTGCCCTACGGTCCGCGCGACTTCACTCGCGACGATTTCGTCACCTGGGCGCAACTGCGCGAGATGCAGGACAGCGGCCTGATCGAAATCGGCTCGCATAGCGATGACTTGCACAAAGGTATCGCCGGCAATCCGTTCGGCAATCAGACGCCTGCTGCGGTCACCCGTCACTGGGATGCAGGCAAGGGTTACGAAAGCGAAGCGGATTATCGCCAGCGCATCCAGACCGATCTGCGCCATAGCCGCGACGCGATCGTGGCGCATCTGGGCAAACCGCCGCGCGCTATGGTGTGGCCGTATGCCGCGTACAACCGCGCGAGCAACGAAATTGCCGCGCAGTTGGGCATGACCCTCAGCTTCGATCTGGAAGGCCGCTCGCACGAAGCCGATATCGGTCAGCAAGGCCGCGACCGTGTGGATGGGCAATCGCTGGGCAGCCTTGGCCGCCTGTTGTTGTTCAACAATCCCGATGTGCGCGATCTAGCCGGCGAACTGCGACGCGATCTGTCGCGTGATGGCTTGCGTGCGATCCAGATCGATCTGGATTACGTCTACGACCCGGACCCGGCGCAGCTGGAACGCAACCTCGACATCCTGGTCCAACGCGTCAAGGACATCGGCCCCAGCCATGTGTTCCTGCAGGCCTTCGCCGACCCGGACGGCGATGGCGCAGCCGATGCGCTGTATTTCCCCAACCGGCATCTGCCGATGCGTGCGGATCTGTTCGGGCGTGTCGCCTGGCAGCTGCGTACCCGTGCAGGCGTGCGCGTGTTCGCCTGGCTGCCGGTACTGGGCTTTCATCTGCCCGATGCGCAACAGCAGGCTGCACTGCAGATTCGTGGTAAGGATCCGAAGGATGTGCCGCGCCTGGATCCGGGCAATCCGCGCACGCATCAGCTGGTCTCGGATATCTACGAAGACCTCGCCGCGAACACGTATTTCGAAGGCCTGCTGTTCCATGACGATGCCTATCTGCGCGACGACGAAGTACCTGCCTACGGCAACGGCGATCCGGCCAGGCGCACGCAGCAACTGATCGGCTTTACCCAAGAGCTGAAAGCGGCCGCCGAACGCTGGCGTCCCAAGCTGGTGACCGTGCGCAACCTGTTCGCCCAGCCAGTGCTGGAGCCGCAGAGCGAAGCCTGGTTTGCGCAGCGCCTGGACGCCTTTGCATCTGCGTACGACTACACCGCGTTGATGGCGATGCCGTACATGGAGCAGGCCAACGACCCGCAGCATTGGCTGCAGCAGTTGGCACAACGTGTGGGCCAGCAACCGCATGGTTTCGAGAACACCATTTTCGAACTGCAGACCGTGGATTGGCGCACCGGCAAGCCATTGCCCGACGGCGTGCTGCTCGAACACACCAAGTTGCTCCTGGCTGCGGGCGTGCGCCATCTGGCGTACTACCCCGACGACTTCATCGGCGGCCACCCGTCTCTTCCCGAAGCGCGCGAGGCCATGTCGGCTCGGCAATTCCCTTATATCGAGCGGTAACCGATGACGACCAGCCTCTTGTTGGGCGCTCTGTTCAATTTCGCGTTTTTTTATCCAATTATCATGGCCTTCTTCTGGATGATCGGAGGCGCGTACTACTACCTGCGCCGCGAGCGCGGCACACCGGGCCCCTCCTCGCCACCACCGTTGTCCAGCGAGCCGTTCGTGTCGTTGCTGGTGCCGTGCTACAACGAGGCCAAGCATGTCGGCGAAACCATCGCCGCAATGAGTGCGCAGAACTATCCGGATTTCGAGATCATCGCCATCAACGATGGCAGCAGCGACCGCACGGCCGAAGCGCTCGAAGACCTCACCCATCAGCATCCACGCCTGCGCGTGGTGCATCTGGAACAAAACCACGGCAAGGCCAACGCATTGCGCGTCGGCACCTTGGCATCGCGTTCGGATTACCTGGTGTGCGTGGATGCCGATGCCATCCTGGACCCGAATGCCACGCGCTGGATGGTGGGTCATCTGATCTCCGGCCCACGCGTCGGCGGTGTCACCGGTAACCCGCGCGTGCGTAATCGCACCACCCTGATGGGCCGCATGCAGGTGGGCGAATTTTCCGCCATCGTCGGGCTGATCAAACGTGCGCAGCGCGTCTACGGACGGTTGTTCACTGTCTCGGGTGTGATCTGCGCGTTCCGGCGCTCGGCACTGCATCGCGTCGGCTTCTGGGCCGACAACATGGTCACCGAAGACATCGATATCTCCTGGCGTCTGCAGCTCGATGGTTGGGATATCCGCTACGAGCCCAATGCGCTGTGCTGGATCCTGATGCCGGAAACCTTCGCAGGCTTGTGGATGCAGCGCCTGCGCTGGGCACGCGGCGGCGTGGAAGTGTTGCTGAGCCATGGCCGCCGCGTGCTGTCCTGGCGCAGCAGACGCATGTGGGGCGTGCTGCTGGAATACGCGCTCAGCCTGGCCTGGGCCTACACCATGTTGTTCATCATCGTGCTGTGGCTGCTCGGCAAGGTCATGACGATGCCGCCAGTGCTTTACGTCGACACCATTCTGCCGCGCTGGCATGGCCTGGTGCTGGCAGTGGTCTGCCTGATGCAGTTCGCCACCAGCCTGGTGATCGAACGCCGCTACGAAAAAGGCCTGGCGCGCCAGTTTTTCTGGGTGATCTGGTACCCGGTTGCCTTCTGGATGATCGGCATGCTCACCGCCGTCATCGCCTTCCCACGTGCCCTGCTCGCGCGTCGCAGCAAACGCGCCCGCTGGAAAAGCCCCGACCGAGGAATCCAATGACACCACCCATCATCAACCTGCCACAACGCCTCGGCCGCTCGCGCCGCCTCGCCTACGGCGCCGCCACCGCCGGCGCCTGGATGATCTACTTCTATCTCTGGGCACCACTGGCCACGCTGATCGCCTGGTTCTTCGGCTTGCGCAGCGCTTACATGGAGCTGTATCTCAAGCACAACGCACTGGACCCGTTCGCACTCGGCGCCCTGCCGGTGATCGCCCTGATGAGCGCCATCACCACCGTCGGCTGGGCCGAGTACAACCGCCTGCGCTTTGCCAAAGCCGATCAACGCAAACGCCGCCGCACCGTGCTTGAACCGGAAGTCGACCAGCGCCTGGGGGCTACTGAACAGCTTGGCAGTCTGCTGCGTCATAGCCGTATTTCATCGGTGGCGATGGATAAGTTTGCACGGCCGGTGGGGGTGCGGGTGGTTAGGCATCGGTGAGTCTGGCTGAGGCCCTCTAGGATCAGTCCTGTCGGAGGCTGACATCATGCAATTCAGTGCACTGCGCCGGTGCGACATCGGCGTCGGCGCCATTGTCGTCGTGTTCCTCGTTCCCCAGCAGGCCGTCGCATAACGCGACCAGGCCGGCCAAGGTCATGGCGTCAACCACCCGAGTCACCCTCTCGCCGGCCGGCACAGTCACCGTCGTCTCTCAGGGAGACATTCCAGGCTTCGAGGTCGACGTATTGGGCGCCGACGCTCTCGGGCCGCGAACACTCGACCAGATCTATGTGGACACGGCGTTCCGCCGATCTATGTCGGCAGGATTGCACGCCTTCGGGCCCTGAAAATGTATTAATTGGATCGGCAGGCCAGCCAGCGTGACAATCTCCTCACTGCCGAGGCTGCCTTGCAACTCAGTGATGTGGCGGGAGACATCCAGGCACCTAACGGGTAATGATGGCCCAGGCGCCAACCCCACCCTCCTATCATCAGCAAAGGACAACACCAATGCAGGTACAGATCGCCGGGATACCGTGGTTCCAGGAAGACGATTACGAGACATTTCGCTCACTCCTTCCCGACCGCGACTGGCACGATAGCTATGCCGACTGGAAAGCCGACGCGGAGCAAAGCGTCCAACGCCTCAACGATAAAGGCATTCGGACCATCAAGGCAGAGCTACGTTCGGCCGACTTCGCCGCATGGTGCAGGAGCACCGGCCGCAAAGTCGATACCAAGGCATTGCTGGCCTTCGGCAACGATGCCGCCCAACGTGAGATCGCGGACAAGCACTGACATCGCGAAGCGTGATCACATCAGGACCCCTCCACGGGGACGATGCCGTTGGCATGCAGATCGGACGGAGTCCCCGGTGCATCGACCGGCCGCGTGCCGGTCAGCGCTAAGATCGAAGGCAGCGCAGGCAGCCGGTCGTCCTCGCCCCAGGATTCGACCTGTTCGCGCGATAAACCCGAGCAATACGGCATGCCCCTGCAGCACGGCAATTTCTGCCTGCTGATATGTGGTGAGCATTTCCTGAGCTATCTTCATGACGAATAAAGCTAGGAACTCACTCGTGCAAAAACTCTACTCAAAATTAAAGAATAGTGACCTCCTCCCCCGCGTTAGGCCCTCGCAGAACTGGAAAATTCGGCTTTGAGTGGGGAAGTGAATCGGGCGGCGAACTCGGCCGGCGGGAAATCGCCGATCGATGAGTGCGTCCGGAAATGATTGTAATCGACTCTCCAGTTTTCGATCTTCTCACGGGCGTCGTCGAGCGACAGGAACCAGTGCGTGTTGAGGCACTCATCCCGGAAGCTGCCATTGAACGACTCGATAAAGGGGTTGTCGGTCGGTTTGCCGGGCCGGGAATAATCCATGGTCACCGCGTTGTCGTAGGCCCAGCGATCCATCACCATCGAGACGAACTCGCTGCCATTGTCGGTCTGGAGGCGCTGCGGTAGCTTGCGTTCGTGTCGCAGTCGTTCCATCACGGGCACCACGTCTTCGCCCTTGAGTTGCTGACCCACTTCGATGGCCAGACTTTCCTTGGTGAAGTTGTCCACAACGGTCAAAGCCCGGAAGCGACGTCCGTCGAATAACGCATCAGCCACGAAATCCATGCGCCACACTTGATTGGGACCCGTCAGCACCGTGCGCTCCAGGCGGTGGGCCGCCGCCTTGCGGCGGCGAGGTCGTTTGCGCCGCAGGTTGAGGCCAGCTTGGCAGTACAGTCGATACACACGCTTGTGGTTGGCCTTCCAGCCTTCCCGGCGCAGCAACACGAAGATCCGCCAGAAACCATAGCGAACCCGCACCGCAGCGATCTCTTCGATCCGTCCAAGTAGTGGTGCATCATCATTGTCCCGAGGTTGGTAATACCACGCCGAACGGCTCTGCTCGACGACCCCGCAAGCGCGGCGAACCCCGACGCGATACCGGTCGACCAGATGGCCCACGAGCGTCTTGCGCTGCGTGGGCCTCAGAACTTTTTTGACAGCACGTCCTGCAACATCACCTTGTCCAGGCTCAGATCGGCCACTAGCTGCTTGAGCTTGCGGTTCTCATCCTCAAGCTGGCGTAGCCGGCGCAGTTCGGCCACACCGAGCCCGCCAAACTTCTTGCGCCACGCATAGAACGTGGCCTGGCTGATGCCCATCTTGCGGCAGATCTCCTCGACCGTCGTGCCGGTCTCGGCCTGCTTCAGGGCGAACGCGATCTGCTCTTCGGTGAACTTCGACTTCTTCATGGCGACGGGCATCCTTGGGCCTGAGTGTCGCCGAATTTTCTAGGTCTAGCTGGTCTAAGTTATAGGAAGGAGGTCACGGGCAGGTAAGAACAACCTAGAGCCACAGCCGCTCGTGAAATTAGCATTTCTATCCGATCAAAAAATTTATCTGATTGAGCGTTTGCTCTACCTCAATCCGAGCCTCCTTAAGCGGATCGAGATAATCATCGGGAGCATCCATATCCAAAGGACGGCCATCAGATTCGTAAATTACACCCGCATTAGCTTGGTAAATTGCGGCATCCGTCAATGCTTGTCTAGCAACTCCTGCAAGCACTATTGCGCGCAGAAGACCCGTAGCAGCCGGACCAATTTCGTGGATCTCAGATGCACGCTGAGTCAGTGCATCAGGAAGCTGCGCATATCCACCTGCTTCGTGAAGCAAAGGCCCATCGGGGTGGTCGAAATCATTTGCAGCAACCCATGCCTGCACAAGCCCCCCTCTGAATTGCTCAATAAGGGGCTGAAAAGCTATTGCAAACGCTTTAGTTCTAAGAACTCGATCCCTCTCAATCCGATGTTCTTGTCCCGCCTGAATCCGAAGCGGGATCCAAATTGCGACACCGATGCCGGCGATGCTGCCGACTGCCTGCACCCACGCTGGAGCATCCTTTCCAAGATCAAATGGGTAAACAAGCAGCACAAATATGAGCGCAATCCCAATATAAAGCATCTGGACCAGCAGATGCCTCACGACGCGTTCCAGCCTAATGTTCGGAAACTCTTCCACCGAAAAAATCCTAATTTTCAAGAAGCCCAGAGTACCCGAACAACCTCATGCCGAGGTCACTCGAATCTTATGATCAAAACAGACAACCATGTTGGCGCCCGTCTATGACCAACGAAGATGTCCCCAATCTCGCTGGGAAAGACTGGCTCAACGTCGCAGAGGCAGCACACTACTGCGGTGTCTCCGAATCCCAGTTCCGCAAGAACGCCCTCGCCTACGGCCTCGTGCCGCGGCGCTTCATGGGCAAACAACTCTACGAAAAGTCCGCTCTCTACGCGGCGATACACGGCGCACATCAATGGCAACAGTCAAGATCTACTGGCGAGGCGCAAGCGCCTACCTCCTCTGGCACCAGGGCGGCGTACGTCACCTCATCTCCCTCGGCCGCCTCGGCCCTCATGAGGCTGAAGAAATACGAGCAGTGAAAGAAGCTGAGCTAACCCACGGCGTCCGCATACTTGCACGCCTTCCCATGGTGAGCACCTATTTGGAGTGGTACCTAGATTGGTACGCGGCCGAGCACCCAATCACTGCGGGCAAGGCTCGCAGCGAAGTGAAGCGTTTCATTGCCAAGTTCGGCCATCGCCCAATCGACACACTGCGGCCGATGGAAATGAAAGGCTACAAGCGCGATCGACTCATCGGGGACAAAGCAGCACCAGAAACGGTGGGAAAAGAGATCCGCAGGTTACAGGCAGCATTTAGACGAGGAGTGAAATGGAAAGAGCTAGACTTCAACCCTCTGGAAAATGTCAAAGCGCCTCGAGGGGTACGCAGTGTCGCGGTGCGCTTCTACGACCGCGATGCTATGCGCAAGCTATATCGCGCAAACCCGGCTCGTGCACCTTTGTGGATGTTCATGGCGCACACCGGCGTTCGCCGTGGTGAGCTTGCGAACCTGAGCAAGTCTTCACTGCGTGATGGACGCCTTTTGATTGAGAGTGACCCAGACGAAAACGGTCACGGCAGAACCAAGTCAGGGAAATGGCGCGAGATACCACTCAATCGCTATGCAAGATGGGCGCTGCGTCGCTTGCCCGATCCGCTGATAGAAGTTCACAGAGATACCATTAGCGACTGGTTTGCAGCGGATGCGGCAAAGGCCCAAATCGGCGGGAGTCTGCACCGCCTTCGCCACGCATTCTGCGCACACTTGGTACTTGCAGGCGTGCCACTCCGGCGCATACAGATGCTCGCCGGTCACTCTGACTATGCGACGACAGAGAAGTTCTACGCACACTTGACCCCCGAGGGGGACGACGAAGCCGTGCGTAGAATCCGGTTCTAACACCATGCAAGCTAATCTTTGGCATCTACTTTTTTTACAGCGGCCTTCTTAACTCTGGCATCTTTCCGAGCTTTACGGGCAGCAGCAATTGCATTTTTAGAAAGCTTTACATCATCCTCTTTTGGCTCGTGGTGCAAAGGCACAGCCAAGTGGATTAAATCAAAAACATGACCAGCCGAATTTTGATTGTCACTAGATCTAAAAGACAAAGGAACAGGACCGCTCCGAGCCTTGCATTGCGGCATCTGTGCGACTAAGGCAGCTTGCCACCCAGCCAAAATCACATTGGCTTGGTCATGGTTGCAGTAAAGCAACAAGCCGCCCGCAGTTTGGTTAGGCATGCCGGTGGCATAGCGGGAAGTGAGCTGCTGATACCCATGAAAAATTTTACTCACATCGCTGGCAATCTTAGCCTCGCCAAGCCATTTATAACCCCCATACTCTATTACAATGTCCACATTTCCATTTATATTTTTCGCGGCACAATCCAACTCAAGATTAGTTAGCGACAGCTCAATTATTCCAGTAAGTGCATCTTCACCGAGATCTTTGAAATAGTTGCGCTTACTTGCAATTAACGAAATTTGATAGAGAACTGCATTCTCGACTAATTGAACCCATTCACTGTAAAGAGGCTTATCAAAATCCCACATCATTATTTTGAAGTGCAGCTCTTTAACCGGCGTACGCTGAGCATTGGCGCGCCACTGATCCATCGTTACTTCTTTCATGAAGAGCTTACCGCTTCATTTATTTTAAAGTACGGCACCAAATTTCTCTCAAAATGATGGACTTGACTTCCATTTTGAGGGTCAATTAAATATCCATCCTTGTAAGCAGCCATTACCTCGCTATCGTCGAGAAGCTCTCCTACACCATCCTCGTCGCCAGAACTAAAATAAATAAAATGCATGTCCAACAGCTTAGTCTTTGGCTTCGAAGCCAATAGCCGCACACTTTCAAAGAGCACAGAATCATCCGGGGAAATTCCGGCAATCTTTGATAGCTCGCCAATCGTCCATGAAGCATCATGATCAGAAATGAAGTGGGAGAGCTGCTTCACCAAACAGGCAGCAGCCTCCCTGACATCCTGATCAGATATTTCATTAATTGAATTAGTAATGTCGGCTAACGACGTCATATCCAATTTTTGACATGTGGGGTCAGCTTTGAGACTACAAGACTGAGGTCTCGTGAGGTGAGACAGCCACGAATAACACAGTAACCCACCGTCGGCATAGGCTTGCCCAAATCCATTGCCACCCCCGGAATCTGTACTTCGGGAACAATGATTATCCCATCTGGGTGCTTAACCGACCACTGCATCGCGACTTTAAACAGTTCTAAGCTTTTCCCAGCCGCCGTAACGGCCGCCGCTCCGGCAGCGTCGTAGACGGCTTTCCGCAGGCACAGCGCCGCCCTACGTCTTGCCTTGTGGTGGTTCACTGACTGACCGCCAGCAGAAAAACCGTAATCCACAAGCTTGCCATCTTGGGCCTGATATAGACCATCGACAGCGTGCCAAAGATTAGCAAATTTGATTGAGCGGTTTAGAAGTTGCCTGATGATGCTAAGCAAATATTTCGCGCCTGGCTCTGGAAAACGCTGAGTGGGACCATCCTGGGGGTAATCGACAGCTATTACGACATAGTTACCTTTAGAAGGCAGCCAAATAGCATCATAGACATGCTTGAATACATTTTTATATCCAACAATTCTTTCGTACCCGCTTGCAGCTCCGTCCTTTAGGCTTGATGCCGGCACTGGAACCGAATGAACATAAGAACGCACACCGGTAAAAAGTGCGGCCACCCCATTCTCGAGCTCGACAAAGCCGGCAGCAGTAGGGTCTAAGTGCCTCAAAGGTATAAGGGTACTTTCCGGAGCCACGCCCGGGAATACATCGGTCAGATCGTTTTTGTGCTTCCGCTTTGCTCTGATCCAAGCCTCCACGACAGGCCTTTCACCAGGCTCAAGTTGAACAATTTGTATGTATTTCTCACCCGCTACAAGATGTTCAACCATGCCCTTGTAAAGGGCGATTTCCTGAGCCTGATTGCTTCCAGCCGCAATAATGGAAGTGACCGTATTCTCATACCCGCGCGAGGTATCGAAAGCTGCCCGACCTAATATGTGTCTCGCAACTGATCTCCACGGTGCTCGCGCTAGTCCCCGCAGCATACTGTCCATCTGCATTCCGTCAGCTCTCCTATCCATAAGACGTCTGAGAGTAACCCCATCCCAAGCCCATATGCTGTAGGGATTATTCTTACGATGCCTCTTTGGCGCCTATGACAAGGGTTTTAGGAGCCACATTAGCGAGGTAATCGCTCCCTGTGGCAGCTGTGGCAGAGGCCTGTGGATATCTACAGGAATGCAGGAGGCCAGAGATTCCAAGCCGCGTCTAACTTGTTGATTTCTGGTGACCCCGGCCCGATTCGAACGGGCGACCTTCCCCTTAGGAGGGGGACGCTCTATCCAGCTGAGCTACGGGGCCAAGGGCGGCATTGTCGCACGATCGTTGCGATTGCCAAGCCGGTGGGTGGTCGGCGGAGCCTGCTAAAATCGGCGGCTACCCGTGTCGCGGGTGGCCCTGGCCGTTGCGCGACCGTCCCGACTTTTTGGAGATCCCATGTCCGCTGACCTGCTCAAGACGCTCGACCTCGCCGCGTCCAATTCCGGTACCTATCTTGGCGAGGCGACCTGGTCGCAGGCCACCGGCGCCGGGGTGCTGCAGCCGCTCAATCCGACCACCAATGAAGTCATCGCCGATGTGCAGGCGACCACGCCGGAAGACTACGAGCTGATCGTGCAGCGTGCGCAGGCGGCCTTCAAAGTCTGGCGGACAACGCCTGCGCCGCGTCGTGGCGAAGCCGTTCGCCTGTGTGGCGAGGCGCTGCGTGCGCACAAGGACGCGCTGGGCTCGCTGGTGGCGCTGGAAATGGGCAAGAGCAAGCCCGAGGGCGATGGCGAGGTGCAGGAGATGATCGACATCGCCGACTTTGCGGTCGGCCAGAGCCGCATGCTGTACGGCTACACCATGCACTCCGAGCGACCCGGCCACCGCATGTATGAGCAGTACCAGCCGCTGGGCCTGGTCGGCATCATCAGCGCGTTCAACTTCCCGGTGGCGGTGTGGGCGTGGAATGCGTTTCTGGCGGCGATCTGCGGCGATATCTGCATCTGGAAGCCGTCCAACAAGACCCCGCTGACCGCGATCGCGACGATGAAGATCTGCAATGCGGCGCTGAAGGACGCCGGCTTCCCGGACATCTTCTTCCTGATCAACGATGCCGGCACCACGCTGTCGCAGAAACTGGTCGAAGACGGCCGTGTGCCGCTGATCAGCTTCACCGGCTCTACTCAGATCGGCCGTGTGGTCGCCGAGAAGGTCGCCCACCGTCTGGGCCGTTGCCTGCTGGAGCTGGGCGGCAACAACGCCATCATCCTGGACGAGACCGCCGACCTGAAGCTGGCCATCCCGGGCATCGTGTTCGGTGCGGTGGGCACCGCCGGGCAGCGCTGCACCACCACGCGCCGCCTGATCGTGCATGAGTCCATCCACGACAACGTACTGGCTACGCTGGTCAAGGCGTACAAGCAGCTCGACAGCAAGATCGGCGACCCCACCGACCCGGCCAACCTGATGGGCCCGCTCAACAGCCAGGGCGCGGTGGAGCAGTTCCTGGCCTCGATCGCCAAGGCCAAGGCGGCCGGCGGCACGGTCGAAGTGGGCGGCACCGCGATCGATCGCCCGGGCAACTTCGTGCTGCCGGCCATCGTCACCGGGCTGCAGAACAGCGACGCGGTGGTGCAGCACGAGACCTTCGCGCCGATCCTGTATGTGATGAAGTACAGCACGCTCGATGAAGCGATCGAGCTGCAGAACGGCGTGCCGCAAGGCCTGTCGTCGTCGATCTTCACCCAGAATCTCAAGGCGGCCGAGAAGTTCCTGTCGGCGGCCGGCAGCGACTGCGGCATCGCCAACGTCAACATCGGCACCTCCGGGGCGGAGATCGGCGGTGCGTTCGGTGGCGAGAAAGAGACCGGTGGCGGCCGCGAATCCGGCTCGGACGCGTGGAAGGTCTATATGCGTCGCCAGACCAATACGATCAATTATTCGGACTCGCTGCCGCTGGCGCAGGGCATCAAGTTCGATCTTTGATCGAAGGCCGCAAGCGCGCCGGGCACTGACCGGCGCGCTGCCTCCGGCGCGTGACAACGCCGATGTCGTGGTCAATCAACGCCGGTTTTCATCATGCCCTGCGGTGTTGATGACGCGACACCAGGTGTTTGACTCGGGCACCTGCGCCCTGCTTGCCAGCACTTTGCGCGTATGACGATCGCGCTCTGACCCGGCGCGACCTGCCATTTCAGCCAGCTCAATCCCGCCAGACACGTCAGCCAATTGTGTTTGCCCGCATACGGCACGCCTTTTGGGCGGCCGCTCTGGGATAATCGCGGTACGTCAGCCGTCGGCTGCCGGCCCTTCTACAGGAGTTGCTGATGAACGTCGTCGTTCGACAGACCAGTGCCATGGCCATCGTCAGCCTGGTTGCAGGCATTCTCGGCTGGACGCTGATCCCGTTCCTGGGCAGCATCTGCGCCATCATCACCGGCCACCTGGCGCGGGCGGAAATCCGCCGCAATCCGCAGGGGTTGGACGGTGACGGGCTCGCCATCGGCGGGCTGATTCTTGGCTGGCTGGCGGTAGCGCTCTGGGTGGCAGGACTCGCGATCTTCATCCTGTTTTTCGGCGGTATGGCCTGGCTTGCGGCCGCAAACAGTTGAGCATGGCCACGCCCTCCTCTGCCCAGCGCTTCAACGACCGTGTGGCGGCCTACGTGCGCTACCGGCCAGGTTATCCGCCGCAATTGCTGCGCTGGTTGCACGAAGAATTGGGCGTGACGCCGGCAACCGCAGTGGCCGATATCGGCGCCGGCACCGGCATCTCCAGCCGCCTGTTTCTGGAGGCCGGTTATCCGGTCACGGCAGTGGAACCCAACCCGGCCATGCGTGAAGCCGCGCAACAGTGGCTGGCCGGGTTCCCCAAGTTTCAGGCGATCGATGGCACCGCCGAGGCCACCGGGCTGGCCGATGCCAGCGTTGGCCTGGTGTCTGCCGCGCAGGCGTTTCACTGGTTCGACACGCAGGCCATTCGCGCCGAATGGGCGCGCATCCTACAGCCCGATGGGCTGGCGATGATCTACTGGAACACCCGCGAGCTGGACACTACCGACTTCCTGCGCGGCTATGAGCAGATCCTGCTGGACTACGGCACCGATTATTCGGCCGTGGCCGAGCGCTACCAGGACGATGCCACCATGCAGGCGTGGTTCGGCGCAGGTTTCCGCGCGATGGCCCGCTTTCCCAATGCGCAGCAGCTGGACTTCGACGCCTTGCGCGGCCGGCTGTTGTCGTCTTCGTATGCGCCGCTCGCGCACGACCCGCGGCATGCACCCATGCTCGCCGCGTTACGTACCTTGTTCGATGCGCATGCGCACGACGGGCACATCGACTTCCAATACCAGACCCGCGTTTTCGCCGGGAGATTGAACTGACCCGCATGTATTCGCTTGCCCGCCCCTTCCTGTTTTCCCTCGACGCCGAGCGCGCCCACGCATTGGCCCTGCGCTCTATCGACACCGCTTACCGCACCGGCACCACGTCGCTGCTGGCCAAGCGGCCGGTGCCGCTGCCGACGCCTGCGTTCGGCTTGATGTTTCCCAATCCGGTCGGGCTCGGCGCCGGGCTGGACAAGAACGGCGAGCACATCGATGCGCTGCTGGCGCTGGGATTTGGCTTCGTGGAGATCGGCACGGTAACGCCGCGACCGCAGGAGGGAAATCCCAAGCCACGCATGTTCCGGCTGCCGGAGTATCAAGCGGTGATCAACCGCATGGGCTTCAACAATCTGGGCGTGGATGCGCTGGTGGCCAACGTGCAGCGTGCGCGCCGTCGCGGCGGGCTGCTCGGCATCAACATCGGCAAGAACAAGGACACGCCCAACGAAGAGGCGACCAGCGATTACCGCTACTGCATGGAGCGCGTGTATCCGCTGGCCGACTACATCACCGTCAATATTTCCTCTCCCAATACCGCCGGCTTGCGTGAGTTGCAGGAAGAACAGGCGCTGCGCCGTTTGATTTCCGAGTTGCGCGAAACCCAGGAAGCACTGGCAGCGCAACACGGCAGACGCGTGCCGATGCTGGTGAAGGTGGCGCCGGACCTCAACGACCGCGACATCGATGCGGCCGCGCGCGTGCTGGCCGACCTGGCAGTGGATGGCGTGATAGCCACCAACACCACGGTCACGCGTACGTTGATCGCCAACCATCCATTGGCTGGCGAGGCCGGCGGCTTGTCCGGCGCGCCGTTGCTTGGGCAATCCACCTTGGTGCTGCGCCGCCTGCGCGCGCGCCTGCCCGAATCGATTCCGTTGATCGGCGTGGGCGGCATCAACTCCGGCGCGGATGCATTGGCGAAGATGGCAGCCGGCGCAAGCCTGGTGCAGTGCTACAGCGGCCTGGTGTATCGCGGGCCGCAGTTGATCGGCGAATGCGTGGATGCGATCCGCCGCCGCCGCGAATCGCCGAGCGGCGGCGCGGTGTCGCCGTTATGAGCGAGGCTGTGCAGGCGGGCTGGCAATTGCGCGAGCACGCGCCGCTGCGCGCGCTCAACACCTTTCATGTGGATGCCACGGCGCGCTGGTTGCTCAGCATCCATACGCCCGACGCACTGCCCGAGGCGCTGGCCGCTCCCGAGATCGCCGGGCAAGCGCTGCTGGTACTAGGCAGCGGCAGCAACGTGTTGCTGGCTGGCGACCCGCCAGGCTGCGTGCTGTGTTTTGAAAACCGCGATCTGAGCATCATCGCGCATCATGCCGACCACGCCATCGTGCGCGCCGGTGCCGGCGTGAACTGGCATGCGTTGGTGCTGTACTCGCTGCAGCAAGGTTTGTCGGGGCTGGAAAATCTGGCATTGATTCCCGGCACGGTGGGCGCTTGTCCGATTCAGAACATCGGCGCCTACGGTGCGCAGGTGGGCGACTTCATCCACGTGGTGGACGCCTTCGATCGACACACCCAACAGTTCGTGCGGCTGGCTGCGACCGAATGCGCGTTCGGCTATCGCGATAGCGTGTTCAAGCAACTGCCGGAGCGCTACCTGATCGTCGCGGTGGAATTCAATCTGCCGCTGTTGCATGAGTTGCGGCTGGATTACGCCGGTATCCGCGAAGAACTCGCCAGCATGGGCGCCGAACTGGCCGGTGCGGCCGATGTGGCGCAAGCCGTGATCAATATCCGCCAGCGCAAACTGCCGGACCCGGATGTGCTGGGCAATGCAGGCAGCTTCTTCAAGAATCCGTTGCTGCCCAGCGAGCAGATCGCCGCGCTGCAAGCCACGTTTGCGGATATGCCGGTGTATCCCGGCGAGCAGCCCGGCCAAGGTAAGTTGTCGGCGGCCTGGTTGATCGAACAATGCGGCTGGAAAGGCCGGCGCGAGGGCGATGCCGGGGTGTCGCCGGATCACGCCTTGGTGCTGGTCAACTATGGCACTGCCAGCGGCGCGCAATTGCTGGAATTTGCGCGCCGCATCGCCGAATCGGTACGCGAGCGTTACTCGGTGATTCTGGAACCAGAACCGCGCATCATCGGGGCGCATTGGTGACAGCGCAGCAGGCGTCGCGACGTGCCGCGCTGTGGATGCTCACCAGTACTTTCGCCTTCGGCCTGATGGCCATCGCCATCCGGCTGGCTTCGAGCAACATCGCAACCACCGAGATTGCATTCTTTCGTAATGCGTTCGGGTTATTGGCCTTGTTGCCGCTGATCGTGCGGCCGGGCAAGGCGCTGCCGCGTACGCGGCAACTGCCGCAGTATCTGGCGCGCACCTCGATCGGTCTGGCCTCGATGCTATGCGGGTTCTGGGCGATCGGCCACTTGCCGCTGTCGCAAGCGATTTCGTTGTCCTACTCCACCCCGTTGTTCGTCACCGTCTTGGCGGTGGTATGGCTGCAGGAGCAAGTGCGCATGCGCCGCTGGCTGGCAGTGGCGGCGGGGTTTATCGGCGTGTTGGTGATCCTGCGACCGGGTTCGTCCACCTTTACGCCTGGCCTGTTGGTTGCGTTGTTGGCTGCGGTCATCAGCGCCATTGTTGCGATCCAGATCAAGCAGCTCTCGCGCAACGACGACTCCGACACCGTGGTGTTCTACACCTATGCGTTCTGGGTGCCGATGTCGCTGATTCCGGCGCTGTTCCAATGGACCTGGCCGCAGGGCATCGACTGGCTGTGGTTGGTGGCAACCGGCATCTTCGGCACCGCCGGTCAGTTGTTCTGGACGCGCGCACTCAAGCTGGGCGAAGTCTCGGCATTGCAGCCGATCAGCTTCATGCAGTTGCCGCTGGTGGCGTTGCTTGGCTGGTGGTTGTTCGGCGAGGCGATCGAGCGTCATACCTTGATCGGTGCGGCCATCATCATCGGCGCCAACGTGTACATCGCCCATCGCGAAAGCGTGCTGGCGCGGCGTGCTGCCACGCACGCGCCGGTAGAAGGCGCGAAGCCGGGCGAGTAAACAGACTGACCAGCACTTGCATGGCCTCGAGATGGGATACCTGCAAGGTTGTAGCGTCAGCTCCAACAGATCGGCCGTTGCGCCATGCAACACAGCTGACACATGCGTTGCGTGCAAGGCCACCTGCCGCACCGCGCTTGCATCCTTTCATCCGAGCGCAGCGTAGTCACCGGTGCAGGCGACCGGCCTGCGTGATCGAGTGAGGAACGCCATGATGTCCATCATGCGGAAAGGCAGCATCTCAGCTGCACTCATGCTGTCCATGACACTGTGCTGCAGCGCGATAGCGCAGGACTTGCCTAACAGGGCCGCCGACGGCAGCCTGCGCGCCAATGGCAAGCCGCTGTATACCTTCGACACCGACACCACTCCGAGTAAAAGCAGCTGCAATGGCCCATGTGCGATTGTGTGGCCACCGTATCTTGCCAGTGCAACAGCTGCCCCCAGTGCCGGCTATCGCGTGATTATTCGCGACGATGGCCGCCAGCAATGGGCACTCAACGGGAAGCCGCTGTACTTCTACGCATCCGATCAGGGCGATCAGCCGCGCGGCGATGGTGTCAATGGCACATGGCATCTGGCGCGCTAAAGCACATTCCATTTTCAAATTCACTGGTGCCACGGAAGGCAATCGCACATGCAGCAATGCTGCGAGCAGCACACCTCGGCATGTTGGTGGTGCCGTCATCGCACTGAAATATATGCGGTTATCCGCGTATTTTGTGCCGATTTTCTACACACACAGTAATGATCGAAAAAAGTTTGTGCTGTACTGCATCTACCGAGCTCGACAGTGCGTAAGCGTTCAGGTCGGCGCATCACGCGTCGCATACCGGAGTAACGCCATGGCTCAGCAAACCTGGCAACGCGCCTTGCTATACGGCGCGTTTGCCCTCCCCTGCACAGCAACGCCACTACTCGCAACAGCTGCGGAAAGCGACGCAATACAGACCAGCAACAAGCTGCTTCTCACCGGAGGCGTCTCCCAATTGGAAGGTGCCGCGGGTGGCGGCATCGTCCCCTGGGCGGTCATCGGCGGCTATGGCACGCGCGATGAAATTGGTGCCAACGCCTTCGTGACACGCGTCAACGTGCAGGACTATCACCTCAACGACGCGGGCGTGCTGATCGGGTTGTATGACCGGGTGGAACTGTCTTACGCACAGCAACGTTTCAACACCGAAGATGTGGGCGCTGCATTGGGACTAGGCCGTGGTTTTACCTTCAAACAAGACATCTTGGGAGTGAAGGTCAAGCTGTTCGGCGATGCCGTGCTGGATCAGGACACCTGGATGCCGCAGGTTTCGGTCGGCGCGCAATACAAGAAAAACGATCAGGCGGCAGTGGTCAAATTCGTCGGCGCACAAAGCGCGGAGGGTGTGGATTTCTATGTCGCTGCCACCAAGCTGTCTCTGGATCAGAGCCTATTGCTCAATGCCACGGTGCGATTCACCAAGGCCAATCAGATCGGCATTCTCGGATTCGGCGGCGACAAACGCGACAGCTATCGCCCGAAACTGGAAGTGTCTGCAGCCTACCTGCTGAGCAGCACGTGGGCGGTGGGAGCCGAGTACCGCATGAAGCCGGACAACCTGGGCATCGCCAAGGAAGACGATTGGTATGACGCATTCGTCGCCTGGGCGCCGACCAAACATGTGTCGGTGACGCTGGCCTATGCAAACCTCGGCAACATCGTCATCGCAGACAAGCAACGCGGCGCGTATGCCTCCGTGCAATTTGGCTTCTAAGACTCCGCCGACCTTCGAGGATTCACCCATGTTGAACTACTGCACACGCTCGTTGTTGCTGCTGTCATGTCTGATGGCAGGTAATGTCTATGCACAAACGGCCCCAGCACCCGCGCCTGGCGCGGTTCCCGATCCTGCACCACGCGACGCATCGCTCAGACCGGTCTTCGACGACTTCGGCGGCAAGGCCGGGCTGACCGCGTTGATGGACGACTTCATGGACAACTTGATGGCCGACAAACGCACGCGTCCGTTTTTCGAGAACGCCAATCGCGATCATGTCAAAGCCCAGTTGGTCGATCAGTTCTGCGTGATTCTCGATGGACCATGTACCTACGGTGGCAAGGACATGGCCGAGGCGCATCGCGGCATGAATATCGATCGGGCGCAGTTCAATGCACTGGTCGAAGACCTGCAGGCAGCGATGAACAAGCACGGCATCCCGTTCCGGTCGCAGAACAAGCTGCTGAGCAAACTGGCGCCGATGTATCGGCAGGTCGAACACCATTGACCCGGCTCAGGTCAGGGCGCTGTTCTGTAGCGTCCTGACCTGACTTGACGGTGTGCCTCGCGCCGGCACGAAACCACACCGAGGTAGTGCTGCAGCCTGTGCGACCATGCGGATGTCTCCCTGACGCAGCAGGTGCTGCACATGAAAACCATCGGTCTGATCGGTGGAATGAGTTGGGAATCCACCCTGCTCTACTACCGCATCATCAACCAGCACGTGCGTCGCGCACGCGGCGGCCTGCACTCGGCCAAGGTGCTGCTCCACAGCGTCGATTTCCACGACATCGAACGCCTGCAACAGGCTGGCGATTGGGAGGCTGCAGGCCAGGCGATGGCGGCAGCGGCGCGTTCGCTGCATGCAGGCGGCGCCGATTTCCTCGTGTTGTGCACCAACACCATGCACCGCGTTGCCGAGGCGATCACGCAAGCAACGCCGCTGCGGTTGCTGCATATCGCCGATGCCACTGCCGATGCATTGACCGCAGCGGGTGTCACCCGGGTCGGCCTGCTCGGCACGCGCTTCACCATGGAGCAGCCGTTCTATCGCGAGCGTCTGGCTGCACGCGGCTTGCAGGTGCTGGTGCCGCCGGCCGACGCACGCGTGCAACTGCATCGGGTGATCTACGACGAACTCTGTCAGGGCGTGATCGATGCGGAGTCACGCGCGTACTTTCGTCAGGTCATGGCCGACCTCAGCCGGCACGGTGCGCAAGCGATCATCCTGGGCTGCACCGAGATTTCGCTGCTGGTAGACAGCAGCGATGCCCAGCTGCCGCTGTTCGACACCACAGCACTGCATGCCGAAGCGGCGGCGCAAGCAAGTGTGCACGAGTGAGCGGCACCGAAGGCGCAGCCACCGCGCCTTTCCCGAAGTGCATCCGCCACGCCGCCGCAGGCAAACGTGCAAGCTGCGCCTTGCCACAGCGATGGCACGGATGACTCATACGTCACTGCTCCAGCAAGCGCATGCGCGCCATCACCTGCCACAGGAGGTCATGCCTTGAAGACCCATCCATCAACAGGCCCTGCACCAGCAACCCAGCTCACACGCGGCGATTACAAGACGCTGGCCTTGTCCGCACTGGGCGGCGCGCTGGAACTCTACGACTTCATCATCTTCATCTTTTTTGCAACGGTGCTGGGAGAGCTGTTCTTCCCGCCAGGCATTCCGGACTGGATGCGCCAGTTGCAGACCTTCGGCATCTTTGCTGCCGGCTACCTGATCCGTCCGCTGGGCGGGATCGTGATGGCGCACTTCGGCGATCTGCTTGGCCGCAAGCGCATGTTCGCGCTGAGTATCGGGCTGATGGCATTGCCCACGCTGGCCATCGGCGTGCTGCCGACCTACGCGCAGATCGGCCTGGCCGCCCCGCTCCTGCTGCTGACGATGCGATTGCTGCAAGGCGCAGCCATCGGCGGCGAAGTCCCCAGTGCATGGGTCTTCGTCGCAGAACACGTGCCTGCGCAGCGCAGAGGACTCGCTTGCGGGACCTTGACTGCCGGCCTGGCTGCCGGCGTCCTGCTCGGTTCGCTGAGCGCCGCAGCGATCAATCGCGCCTTCACCCCACCGGAGATCGCCGAGTACGCCTGGCGTCTGCCATTCCTGGCCGGCGGCATTTTCGGCCTGCTTTCCGTGTATCTGCGGCGCTGGCTGCACGAAACGCCAGTCTTCGCCGAGCTGATGGCCATGCGTGCGGTTGCGCGCGAAACGCCACTCAAGGTGGTGCTGCGCGATCATCCACGCAGTGTGGCGCTGTCGTTGTGGCTGACCTGGATGGTGGCAGCCGGGGTGCTGGTGGTATCGCTGATGACGCCCACGCTGCTGCAGAGCGTGTACCACTATCCGGCAGCGGTCGCCTTGCAGGCCAATCTGCTCGCGGTCCTGTTGCAGGCCATCGGCTCGATCGTGGCCGGCGCCTTGTCCGATCGCTGGGGCAACGGACGCGTGCTGCTTGCCGGCAGCGTGTTCCTGGGCATGAGCGCATGGCTGCTCTATCGGCTGGCCGGCGACCCGCAGTTGTTGTTTCCGCTGTATGCCCTGCTGGGCGCGGCGCTAGGCATCCTGGGGGCGATCCCGCGCATCATGGTCGAAGCGTTTCCGCCGGTGGTGCGCCTGTCTGGCGTGTCGTTCGCCTACAACCTGGGCTATGCCGTCTTTGGTGGCCTGACACCGCTGGTGGTGGTGATGTTGCTCAAACAGCACCCGATGGGACCAGGCTACTACGTGATGGTGTTGGCGCTGATCGGAACATTCATCGGTGCCGGATTATGGCGCCGGGAGCGTCGCCAGAAGCACAGGGTTCAAGGCATCTGACAAACGTCACGCGCGGACACGCGGTTGAAAACGAGCGGCGCGCGCTCGCCACCGCGTCGATTCCGGGCAGCAACTGACGTCGCGGATCGGCTGCCAGGGATTTGCTGGCCGCTCTCAGTTTTCGAAAGGCACGCGTGCCGGAGGGAGCGTCGCTGCACTGCCCGGCTTGCGCCAATGCGGCCGCCGTGCGCCGCGAAACATCACCAGATACAACCCGACCACCCACACCAGCGCGGCCGACCAGCCGCCCAGAATGTCGGAGGGGTAATGCACGCCCAGGTAAATCCGCGAGACGCCCACCAGGACCGCAAACAGGCTGGCAGCGATCGTCACCGGCCAGCGCCAGCGGGTGTTCCAGGCAAGCGCAATGACTACTGCGGCAAGCGTCATCGAGCCCATCGCATGGCCGCTGGGGAAACTGAAAGTGCTTTCCGGCGCGATCGATTCCCACAAGCTCGGGCGGTTGCGTTGAAAGACCTGTTTGGCGCCCATGTTCAACAAGGCCGAACCACCGAAACCCAACGCGGCAAACGTACTCTCGCGCCAGCGTCGTAGCACCAGCAACACCAGCACGATGGCGATATCGATGGGGATCACCCCGTACTGGTAGCCGATCCTGGAAATCACTCCGAAAAACGCATCCAGCCCCGGCGTGGCGATGCTGCGCATGCTCCACAGCAACGGTTCGTCGAAGTAGAAATTTTCCAGCTCGTGGACTTCGTCTGCCAGGTCCACGAACAAGCCCAGCGGCAACAGCACGCCTGCGAACAACAACGCCATCCGCCACGCATTGCTGCGCAGCCACGCCCTGAAACCGGCCGGCGATTCAGCCGGCGCGGCGGACATAGGTGCGTTCGACGTACTGGTCGATCAGATCGATGAACTCGTAGGCGATATTTTCGCCGCGCAAGGTGACGCTTTTTTCGCCATCGATGAATACCGGTGCCGAAGGCGCCTCGCCGGTGCCCGGCAACGAGATGCCGATATTGGCGTGACGCGATTCGCCCGGCCCGTTGACCACGCAGCCCATCACCGCCAGGGTCATGTTCTCCGCGCCGGGATTGCTGATCTTCCACTCCGGCATCTTGGCGCGCACATGGTTCTGCACCACGCCAGCCAGTTCCTGGAAGAACTCGGAGGTGGTGCGGCCGCAACCGGGGCACGCAGTGACCATCGGCGTAAAGGCGCGTTGGCCGGTGGTCTGCAGCAATTCCTGCGCAACGATCACTTCCTGCGTGCGCGACTGGCCCGGCTCCGGCGTCAGCGAGATGCGGATGGTGTCGCCGATGCCTTCCTGCAGCAGCACGCTCAGCGCCGCAGCCGAGGCCACGATGCCCTTGCTGCCGATGCCGGCCTCGGTCAGGCCCAGGTGCAACGCAAAGTCGCAGCGGCTCGCCATGTCGCGATATACCGCGATCAGCTCCTGCACGCCGGACACCTTGGCCGACAAAATAATGCGCTCGCGCGCCAGACCCAGCTCCACCGCCCGCTCGGCCGAATCCACCGCCGAGCGAATCAACGCTTCGCGCAACACGCGGCCGGCATCCCAGGGCGTCTCGCGCTTGGAGTTTTCGTCCATCAACTGCGCCGCCAGCGACTGGTCCAGCGAGCCCCAGTTGGCACCGATACGCACCGGCTTGTCGTACTGGATCGCGAACTCGATCAGCTGCGCGAACTGCAGATCCTTCTTCTTGCCGAAGCCGACGTTGCCGGGGTTGATGCGGTACTTGGCCAGTGCCTCGGCACAGGCCGGTTCGGCGGCGAGCAGCTGGTGACCGTTGTAATGGAAGTCGCCGATCAACGGCACCTCGATCCCCATCATGCGCAGCTTGTCGACGATGCGCGGAATGGCCGCAGCCGACTCGGCATTGTTGACAGTCAGGCGCACCATTTCCGAGCCGGCGCGCCAGAGCTCGGACACCTGCTTGACGCTGCCGGCGATGTCGGCGGTGTCGGTATTGGTCATCGACTGGACGACCACCGGGTGGCCGCCGCCCACGGTCAGGCTACCGATCTTGACGCTGCGGGTGATACGACGCGGCCAGGCGGTGGCGTCGGCGGGAGGGGTTGGGCGAGTCACGGCGTCGTACATCGGGGTATTTTAGCCTGTCAGCGGTCCGCTCACAGCTGAAGCGCCGCGCAGGCCGGTTCCGCCGCCGATGCGACGGTTTGTCGCAGACCGTCACTCTCCTGAGCGCATAGCATTGCCGTGATGAATAGCTCCGACGCTTCCTTCCTGCGAACCCTGTGCAGCCTGCGCTGGCTGGCCACCGCCGGCCAGGCCGCCACCATTCTGGTTGCCACCGGCGTGATGGGTCTGCACCTGCCGCAGCAACCGCTGTGGGCGGGCGTGGCCGCGCTGGCGGTGTTCAACCTGTATGCGCAGCTGCGCGTGGCCCACCGCGGCGCGGTTAGCCAGGCCACCGAGTTCGGCCACATTCTGGTCGATGTGACGGTGCTGACCTGGATGGTCGGCTGGAGTGGCGGCATCGCCAATCCGTTCGGCTCGCTGTTCCTGGTGCTGATCGCGCTGGCCGCGCTGGCCTTGCCGCTAAGCTGGGCAATGGCGGTGGCGGCCTCCTGCGTGGCCGGTTATGTGATCAGCGCGGCCTTCGGCCTGCCGCTGCCCTACGGCAGTTTCGACCCACTGAGCCTGCACATGTGGGGCATGGCGGCCAACTTCCTATTGTCCACGGTGGTGGTGCTGGCCTTCGCCACCCGGCTGGCCTTGTCGATGCGCGAACGCGAGCGCGAGATTTCCACACTGCGCGAACGCTTTGCGCGCAACGAAGGCATCGTGGCGTTGGCCACGCATGCGGCCTCGGTCGCGCACGAATTGAACACCCCGTTGGCGACCATGACCCTGCTGGTCGACGACATCGCCGACCAATGCGACCAAAGTGAGTTGCGCGAAGATCTGGACACCTTGCGCGAGCTGCTGGTGCAGTGCCACGAGCGCGTACTGGCGCTGGCAGCGCCGGCCGACAACGGCCACCTGAGCCGCGAAGTGGCGGTCAAGGACGTGCTGGAACAGTGGCGTCTGGTGCGCCCCACCATCGAGCTGCGCCGCAACGACGACGCGCCGATGCGCCTGTTGCTGCAGCCTGGTGTCAGCCATCTGCTGATGGTGCTGCTCAACAATGCCGCCGATGCCGGCGAACGGGCCGGGCGCCCGCAGATCGACCTGACCCTGCGCATAGAGCAGGACCATCTCAGCGGCGAAGTGCGCGACTACGGGCCCGGCTTCGACACCTCACAGGCCATGTTGCCGGGCACCCTGTTCAACAGCGGCAAGCACGACGGCATGGGTGTGGGATTGGCATTGTCGCACGCCACCGTCGAGCGGCTGCAGGGCGAATTGTGGATGCTGCCGGCCGAAGGCAGCGGCGCCCGCGTCGGTTTCCGCCTGCCGCTCTCCGAACACGAGGCTCTTGCATGACAAGCACTCCCCTGCGTACCGGCCTGCTGGTCGACGACGACACCCTGTACCTGCGCACGCTGCAACGCAGCCTCGCCCGCCGCGGCGTGGAAACCTTGACCGCCACCGATGCGGCCAATGCGCTATCCATCGCGCGCAGCGCCTTGCCGGATTTCGCGCTGATCGATCTCAAGCTCGGCAACGATTCGGGTTTGAACCTGATTCAGCCGCTGCGCGAGATCCGCGCCGACATGCGCATCCTGCTGGTCACCGGTTACGCCAGCATCGCCACCGCCGTGGAGGCGATCAAACTCGGCGCAGACGACTATCTGCCCAAGCCGGCCAATATCCCCACCATCATGCGCGCGCTGGGCGAAGAGGACGACGATCTGCCCGAGCCGGACGAAGAAGAAACCGCGCAGGAAATGATGACCCCACTCAGCCGTCTGCAGTGGGAGCACATCCAGCAGGCGCTGCACGAAACCGGCGGCAACGTCTCCGCCGCCGCACGCCTGCTCGGCATGCACCGGCGCTCGCTGCAGCGCAAGCTGACCAAGCGTCCAAGCCCGGGCCCGTTACGCGAGCCGGGACGGTGAGAGGTGGCTGGCTTTTCGTGAAGAACTGATCGAGGACGCACGGCCCTCGCCGCGCCAGACAGCGTGTAGGTTGCTTTGCTGAAAACCTTGCACACCGACCATCTCGACTGGCCCTTGCCCGCCCACCGTCGCGGGACCTTACGCGGCATGGATGCCGCGTAAGAGCCTACAAGGACGTACTTGCGGCGTGCCTGCAGCCAAACCAAAGACCAGCCGCTCTACACCGACCTAAGACGCACTGCCGATTCAAAAGACCGCCGACGCGCGCCGACGAGCATGAACTTCAACGCGGGCCGAACACGCTCGCCCTGCGCGAGGTCGCCGCAATGCCATCTGCGCCCAGCAGCAACCTGGTTCCCCAGGTGCTGAGGCGTGCGGCGTTCCAACCGACCGCGATATCCAGCGATTTCGTGCTGCTGTCGTTGCCCGACCACGACCAACCCATGTAGCCGACGTTGTACTCGCGTGCGCGGCGCATGATTGCCGCTTCGTCCACGTGCGCGCCGCGGTGGTCTCCACCGAACTCGCCGATCACCAACGCCAGTTTTTTATCGCGGAAGGCACGCAGATAATTGTTGACCGTCGCATCGCTGCCGAACACCTCGTACATGTGCACGCTGAAGATCACATTGCGCTTGCTGTCGCGCGCCAGCAGTGCAGCGGCGTTGTCGCGCATGTAGAACTGCCAGTCCTGGCCCCAGTTCGGCGCGTCCACCATCAAGGCATGCGTCAGCCCGGTCTTGCGCAACGCGGCGATCGCCGTTGCATGGCCGTTGACCCATTCGCTGGCGCTCAATTGATTGCCGAACGGCTCGTTGCCGATATTGATGATGACGTGGTCTTCGTTGCCGATCAGCGCCTTGCGGATGCTGGTCCAGTAATTGGTGGCATTGACCAGATTGGCGGCAGCGCCGTCTTCGCCATAACCGGTGGTGTCGTGCACTTCCAGCACCGCGATCAGGCCCAGGCTCTTGCAACGCGCGATGATGCGCGCCACATCGGCCTCGGGCGTGCGGTTCCAGCGGTAACCGGAACTGAGCACCACCCGCACGCTGTTGGCGCCGGTCGCCGCGATGGCCACCAAGGCCGCATCGGTGCGACCCGCATACCACGCATGCGGCAAATTGACCCCACGCAACATCAGCGCATTGCCATTGGACTCACGCAATTGCGTCCCGGAGACCGACAAACCCGCATGGGCGGCCGACGACAGTGCCAAACCTGCAATGACCAAAAGCATGCGGTGGGCGAAACGAGACAACGGTGATTTCACGATCGATTTCCAGATAAAGGAGAGGATGACGAGCGACGGCGAAATTCACAGCGCGCGTGAACACTGTGTCAATTTCGAATATCGTTTTGCGCTACGCAGGTCACATAACGGGCATGTGCCAAAAGAAAATGCGCTTGGCGATTACTTTTTGCGGATCAGTAAATCGCCGACCCATTGAGTGATCGGCAAGGCGCCAATAATGTTTAGCGCTATCGCATCGCAGATCTGGCTGCGCTGCCGGACGTTTGTTACACCCCGCATGTCGGTCGAGTCAGGTCGATCATCGAGGTGGCGGTTAGCCCTCGCGTCGCGCCGCCGCGTCGATTCGGCATTCGCAACGCGTCTTACCGGGCCTACCGCGTTACAGCCCGGCATCAACTGAACAAAGCCAATCACCCCCGATCAAGGGATTGCGGTTCAGGCCGATACGAACACATGCAATCCGTGCTCACTACCGCCGAATCCCTTCTTCCGCCCATGGTCGACGAGCCGACTCGGCTGGCCGTCCTGCGTGGTCTATGTCTGCTGGACTCGCCACCCGACCCGGTGTTCGAGACCGTTGCCGCAATGGCGGCACGCAGTCTGGGCGCAGAAATCGCGCTGGTATCGTTGGTGGACGAGCACCGTCAGTGGTTCAAGGCACGGGTTGGCCTGGAAGCACGCGAAACCCCGCGCGACCAGGCATTCTGCGCGCACGCGATCCGCTCGGACGAGGTGATGGTGGTGCCGGACGCGCAGCTGGATCCGCGCTTCTGCGACAACCCGCTGGTGCTGGGCCCACCCTTCATCCGCTTCTACGCGGGCGCACCGCTGAAACTGCTCGACGGCCACAGCATCGGCACCCTGTGCGTGATCGGCACCAGCCCGCGCCCGGGTCTGGACGCAGCGGCCATCACCCAGTTGGAAGGCCTGCGCGACCTGGCCGTGCTGCGGGTGGAAAACCTGCGCAGCAGCACCTACCGCGATGGCCCGACCGGCCTGCCCAATCGGTCGCGTTTTAGCGAAGATCTGGATGCCTGGCTGTCGCAACGCGAAGGCGCCCCCGCCACCACCGCGGTAGCGGTCGACGTCTGCGGCAGCGATTATTTCCGCGACATGGTCAAGGCGCTGGGCTGGGATTACGCCGATGGCTATGTGGCGCTTGCGCAGCGCCGTCTGGCGACCTATCTGCCGGCCGGCACTGCCCTGTATCGTCTGGATCCCACCACCTTCGGCTTTCTGGCGCAGGCCGAGACGCAACGTCTGTCAGCACTGTGCGTCAAGGTCTCCAAGGCCTTCGCCGAGCCGCTGGAACATCAGGGCATTCCGCACACGGCAGTCGCCTCGATCGGTGCGGTGGCATTGCAGACCAGCTATGGCGCCGCCGACACCATCCGCTCGCTGACCACCTCGGTGGACATCTCGCGCGAACGCTCGCTGCCGTGGAGCATGTACGAGCGCAAGCACGACGTGGCACAGCGCAATACCTTCCGCCTGCTCGCCGCGCTGCCCGCCGCGTTGGACAGCGCCAGTCAGTTGCGCCTGCATTACCAGCCGCGCGTGGATCTGCACGATAACCGCTGCGTCGGGGTGGAAGCGCTGCTGCGCTGGCAGCACCCGATGATCGGCCCGGTGATGCCCTCGGATTTCGTGCCGATGGCCGAGAAGACCGCACTGATCAACCGCATTACCGCCTGGGTCATCGACAACGGCATCGCCCAGGCCGCGCGCTGGCAGCAACAGGGCCTGGACTTCAACCTGGCCTTGAACGTGTCGGCCGCAGATCTGGACCGCCCCGGCTTTGCAGGTCTGCTGCGACGTGGGCTGGAACGCCACAAGCTGGACCCGCGCCGGCTGGAAATCGAATTCACCGAAAGCGCGATGATCCGCCACCCCGAGCATCTGGCCGAGCAATTGGCGGCCATCGCCGCGCTGGGCGTGCACATCGCCATCGACGATTTCGGCACCGGCTACAGCAATTTCAGCTACCTCAAGCAGCTGCCGGCCAGTTCGTTGAAGATCGATCAGTCCTTCATCCGCTCGCTGCCGGACAGCCGCACCGACCGCACCCTGGTGCCGGCGATGATCCAGCTCGGCCACAGCCTGGGCCAGCGCGTAGTGGCCGAAGGCATCGAGTCGGCCGAGGCGTATGCGCAATTGCGCGCCTGGGGCTGCGACGAAGGCCAGGGCTACTGGATCGCCAAACCGATGCCGGCGGCCGCATTGGAAACCTGGTTGCAGACGCCGTGGCACGCGCAATTCGAAGCGCCGGTCAACCTGCTCGCTGCGAGCCTGGCCGCAGCGCGGGTGTAAGCGGCGGTAGCGCAAGGTCCAAACGCAATGCGGCGCGACACCTGAGTGTCGCGCCGCGTGCGCACAGCAGATCTCAACGTGCTGCTCTAGCGATTACCAGAACACCGCGTACAGCGCGATCAGGATCGCCACCACACCGATCGCACCGATCTTGAAGCCCAGCGTGGTGCCATAGGCCACATCGTCGGTACGGATCAGATCGCGTGCCTGCGTCGGCGCGGTCATCAGCGATACCAGCACCGCCAGCACCAGCGCCGCCACGAACACCACGCCGATGCGGTCCATGAACGGCAGTTCCGGCCAGGCGAACTTGAGCGCGAACGACAGCACCACCGAACCGATCGCCGCGGTCAATGCACCCGCTTCGTTGGCGCGTTTCCAGAACAGGCCCAGCATGAAAATCACCACCACACCCGGGGTAAAGAAGCCGGTGAATTCCTGGATGAACTGGAAGCCCTGATCGAAGTTGCCCAACAACGGCCGCGCGGTGAGGATGCCGATGACCACCGCCACGATGGCCACGATGCGGCCCACGCGCACCAGCTGCTTCTGCTCGGTCTGCGGGCGGAACTTGGCGTAGAAATCCAGGGTGAAGATGGTCGCCACCGAATTGATCTTGGAGGCCAGCGAGGCCACGATCGCCGCCACTAGCGCGGCGAACACCAGGCCCAGGATGCCGGTCGGCAGCAACTGCATCATGGTCGGATAAGCCTGGTCGGGCTTGGCCAGATCCGGCGCCAGCACCACTGCGGCAATGCCCGGCACCACGATCACCAACGGCATCAGCAGCTTCAGGAACGCGGCGAACACCATGCCCTTCTGCGCCTCGCCGATGTTCTTGGCCGCCAGCGCGCGCTGGATGATGTACTGATTGAAACCCCAGTAGCTGATGTTCATCACCCACAGCCCGCCCAGCAGCACGCTCAGACCCGGCAGATCCTTATAGAACGGGTTGTCCTTGCTCAGGATCATGTGGAAGTGCTCCGGGTGGGCGCTCCACAGCTGCTTGAAGCCGGCGAGCACACCGGCGCCATCACCGATACGCGCCAGGGTCAGGCCCGCCACCAGCAGCCCGCCCAGCACCAGCAGGGTGACCTGCACGATGTCGGTCAAGGCGACTGCTTTGAGACCGCCGTACAACTGGTAGACCAACGCGAACACACCGATCAAGGTCAGCGCCAGCGTCTGGTCCATACCGGTGACCTGGCTGACCGCGATCGACCCCAGCCACAGGATCGAGGTGAGATTGACGAACACGTACAGCAGCAGCCAGAACACTGCCATCAGCGTGCGGATCCACTTGCCGTAACGCTGTTCCAGGAACTGCGGCATGGTGTAGATGCCGTTGCGCAGGAAGATCGGCAGGAAGAACTTGCCGACGATCAACAACGTCAGCGCCGCCATCCATTCGTAGGAGGCGATCGCCAGACCGATCGCATAGCCGGAACCGGCCATCCCGATGATCTGTTCGGCCGAAATGTTCGCGGCGATCAGCGAGGCGCCGATCGCCCACCACGGCAACGATTTGCTCGCCAGGAAGTAATCCTCGGCGCTTTTGGTGTGGCCTGCCTTCTCGCGCGACACCCACTGCGCGAGCACGAAGATGCCGGTCAGATAGACCAGCACAATCACGATATCCAACGTCGCCAAACCCACTGCACTCTCCTGTCTGGCTCTGGGGTGTGCGTCGTGGACCGGACAAGCCTGCACATTGCCGCCGCCCGCACCGCATGCGTGGCGGCAGCGCGGCGAACCGCAGCTGCAGGCCTTCCCGGCCGATCGACGCGCGCTCCCGCGGCGGCTGATGACACCACCGGTGAGGGTGGCCGCTGTAAACCGTCGCCGGAGTCGGCGACGCATGTATTGCTTGGTTACCTAAAGCGCTCCCGCAAGCGCGCCTGCGGGAGCGCTGCTTACTTGACCGGGCAGTCGAGCGTGACTTCGGCTTCGTTGAGCGCGCCCAGCGCGATCTTGGAGATCGATAGATCCAGCGCCGCGCCGCTTTCGATGCTGGCGACCTGAGTCAGCTTGGTCACATCGGCACCGGCCACTGCGAAGCACTTCAACGGCACGCCGACCACCTTCCACTGGCCTTGCGGCAGCGCGGCGAGGGTCTTCTGCGCATCCACACGCCCGCTGCACCCTTCGCCACAGCCCACGCCCAGCCACACCGGCGCAGTCACTGCACTGTCGCGGCGCACGGTCAGCTGCAACTGCACATCGCCGTTGCTCTCACGCGAGACATCCACCGGCTTGCCGGAGACCAGCAGCACGCTGGAGGTCTTGGCGCCGGACCACAGCAGACGCCGCGCATCTTCCTGCGCCTTGTGATCGACTGCGGTCATCTTCAGGCTGCCATCGGACAAGCCCACCGGCAGCGTGGTCGCCGGCATGTTGGCCTGGCCGGCATTGGACAGCTGCATCGCAATGCCGAGCGCCGGCTTGCCGCGCACGAAATACACCCCGCCCACCGACTGCTCGCCGGACACACCCGATTCCTCCGGCAGCGCGGCCAGATCGCCCTTGTCGGCATAAGTCAGGCCGAAGCCGAACTTGAATTGCGGGTCGTAATCCTTCTGCCCGACGTTGTTGGCGAACTGCACCGCCGTCTTGGGCCAGGAGAAGCTGAGCTTGCCCTTGAAATCGTGCTGCACCGTGCCATCGGCCTTGCGCAGCAGCACGTCGGCAATGCCCTCGCCTTCCGAACCCGGCAACCACGCGGCAACGAACGCGTCGGCCACATTGATGTACTGGTTCATCCATAGCGGACGGCCGCTCAGGAACACCGCCACCACCGGAATGCCCTCGGCCTTGAGCTTCGTGAGCAGTGCCAGCTCGCTGTCGTCGCCCGGCTTGTACAGCAAGGTGGCGATGTCGCCCTGGAACTCGGCGTACGGGTTTTCGCCGAATACCACCACCGCCACGTCCGGCTTGGTCTTGTACGCACCATCGACTGCCAGCTCGGCCTTGCCGCCGGCGGCCTTGATCTGCTTGTCCAGGCCTTCCCAGATGGTGTTGCCATTGGGATAGTCGCTGCGCTTGGTACCGGTGCCCTGCCAGTTCAGCGTCCAACCGCCGGACTGCTTGCCCATGTCGTTGGCGCCATCGCCCAGCACCAGCACGCGCTTTTTCGGATCCAGCGGCAGGATGCCGGCCTGGTTCTTCAACAACACCAGCGACTCGCGCACCGCCTGACGGGCGATCGCGCGGTGTTCCGGCGCGCCCAGCAATTCGTACTTGCCGCCGAGCGGGCGCTTGGACGGCTTGCCGGCTTCGAACAGGCCCAGGCGCAGCTTGACGCGCAGGATCCGGCGCACCGCATCGTCCAGGCGCTCGGCCGAAATCTGACCCGACTTCACTGCCGCCAGTTCGGTGTCGTAGATGCCTTTCCAGCTGTCGGAGGCCATCGCCATGTCGACGCCGGCAATGAACGAGGCCGGGCAATTTTCGTTGGTGCAGCCCTTGACCTGGCCGTGGCCATTCCAGTCGCCGACCACGAAACCGCCGAAGTTCATGCGGCCCTTGAGCACGTCGGTCAGCATGACCTTGTTGCCGTGCATCTTTTCGCCGTTGAAGCTGTTGAACGAGGCCATCACCGTCTGCGCACCTGCCGCAATCGCGGGCGGATAACCGGCCGCGTGGATGTCGCGCATGGTGGCTTCGGACACCTTGGTGTCGCCCTGGTCCTTGCCGTCGGTGGTGCCGCCGTCGCCGACGAAATGCTTCACCGAGGAAATCACGTGGCTGCCGTCGAGGAACTGCGGCGTACCCGGCACGCCCTGCACGCCTTCGACCATCTTGCCGGCGAAGCTGGCCACCACGTCCGGCGACTCGGAATAGCCTTCGTAGCTACGGCCCCAGCGGTCGTCCTGCGGCACCGCCACGGTGGGCGCGAAGGTCCACTCCATGCCGGTGACGCGGGTTTCGGCCGCGGTGACTTCACCGATCTGCTTGATCAGCTCCGGGTTGCGCGTGGCGCCCAGGCCGATGTTGTGCGGGAACAATGTGGCGCCAACGATATTGCTCTGGCCGTGCACCGCATCGATGCCGAAGATGATCGGAATCGCGTTGCCGCCCTTGGAAGTGTCCATCGACGCCTCATAGAACGCGTCGGCCAGCTTCAGCCATTCGGCCGGGCTGGCGTTGTACTTGCCGCCCGGATCGGAGTTGCCGCCGGCCAGCACCGAACCGATGCGGTACTTGCGCACATC
Source organism: Xanthomonas sp. Leaf131 (assembly GCF_001423495.1). Taxonomy (GTDB): domain Bacteria; phylum Pseudomonadota; class Gammaproteobacteria; order Xanthomonadales; family Xanthomonadaceae; genus Xanthomonas. Next base: position 59,862 of record NZ_LMOG01000010.1, read on the forward strand.
GTCCGGGGTCAGGCTAGCGATGTCGCCCTGGATGGTCTGCGCGACCTTCTCTTCGACGCTCATCTTGGCCATCACATCGGTGATGCGCTGCTCCAGGGCCTGGTCCTGGGCGAACGGCCACTTCGGCGACGGCCACTGGTCGGGATGGATCGTGGTGGACGCCTCGGCAGGCGCGGCGGCCGGCGCAGTCTTGCTCGCTTCGGCAGCGGTATCCTTGCCTTGGCAGGCGGCCAGCATCAGCACCGCGGCGGCGGTAGCCAGAGAAAGGGCGCGACGCGCGACGGGCGCGGCGGTACGACGAAGCAGCTTGTCCAAGATCCAGGTCTCCAGGTGGTTCTTCCCACGGCGACGCGTGACGCCGCAGGCCATTAGGCGGCGTACGCTTGCGTGATTCCCATACCCTGTCAACCGCGCCAGCCCGTATGCCAAATGGCCGGCAACTTATTGGCCGCGGCTATAGCCTTGGAATACCGGCAGCACCTGTCAAACCACGGAAAACCGCCGAATCCGGCGCGCCGCTTGGCATTCGGCAAACGCACGCTTTGTTGCATCGCACCACTGAGTGATGTCAGCGATGCGCAGCCAGCACGCGTCGACGCGGCAAGGTCGGGTTCGCTGCGGGGCACGCATCCAAACCTGCGCCAACAGGTGAGCTCGCCGTCAAACAACTGTCATACGGCCGGCCTAGCGTGACCGGCTTGCCGATGCGCCACCGGCCATCGTCGATCGTTGCCTTTGCCTGGAGTTTCGATGTCTGCCTCCCCCGATCCCGCCCGCCGCCGCCTCATGCAACTGCTGGCGTCCGTCCCCCTGTTGCCGCTTGGCAGCGCCAGCGCCGCAGCGCTGCAACAGCTCGGCGGTGCGGCATTGGCCGCACGCCCGTTGCGGCCCTCGGAAACCCCGACCCAGCTGGTGTCGGCCACCTTCCATGGCATGCCTGCACCCAGTCTGGCCAACCCGGCCGCGATGGCCACCACCACGGTCGGCTCGGCGCTCACCATCGCCCGCAGCGATGGAAGCACGCAGCGCTATGACTTGGCCTATCACCCGTTCTTCGTCACCGGCGACCAGGTCCCCGACGGCAAGGGCGGCACCCTGCTGGCTGGTGGCTATTACGACATCCAGCACCGGCCGATCATCGACCGCTCCAAACCCGGCGCCGAACGCCCGTTCTTTTCCGATTGCCCGGACGGCTCTTCGCTGCTGACCCTGCCCAATGCCAAGGTGCCCGGGGTCAAAGGCAATCACGTGTTTGCGGTGGTGCAATTCGAATACACCACCCGCGACCAGGCCGGCAACGACACCAACCGCCATCTGCCCGCACCGATCGCAGTGCTCACGCTGGACCAGGACCCGGCCACCGGCAAGTTGTCGCTGGTGAAGTACCACAACGTCGACACCGCCCCGGTGCATGGCTTGTGGACCACCTGCGGCGCCAGCCTGTCGCCGTGGAATACCCACCTGTCCAGCGAAGAGTACGAGCCCGACGCCAGCGCGCTGGCCGGCAATACCCAGTTCCGCAGCTACAGCACGCATCTGTACGGCGATCCGGAAAAAGCCAACCCGTACCACTACGGCCACCTGCCAGAAATCACCGTGCACCCGGACGGAACGGGGAGCGTGCGCAAGCACTATTGCCTGGGCCGCATCTCGCACGAACTGGTGCAGGTGATGCCCGACCAACGCACCGTGCTGATGGGCGACGACGCCACCAATGGTGGGTTGTTCATGTTCATCGCCGACCGCAAGGCGGATCTGTCGGCCGGCACGCTGTACGTCGGCAAGTGGCACCAGACCTCGGGCATTGGCCCGGGCGCAGCCACGCTGAGCTGGATCAAGCTCGGCCACGCCACCAGCGCCGAGATCCAGGCCCTGGCCGACCGCCTCACCGCCGCCGACATCCTCGACGTGCATCTGAGCGACCCGGGCGATGCCTCCTTCACCAAGATCCCGTTCAACGGCACCTTCAACTGGGTCCGCATCAAGCCCGGCATGGAGAAGGCCGCCACGTATCTGGAAACCCATCGCTACGCGGCGCTGGCCGGCGGCAGCCTGGGCTTCACCAAACTCGAAGGCACCACCGTCAATGCCCGCGACAAGGTCGCTTACATGGCGATGTCCTACATCGTCACCAGCATGCGCAATGGCTCGGGCGACGTGAAAGTGGAAGGGCCTGACGCGGGCGCGGTGTATGCGTTGAATCTACGTGGCGGCCGCCACGACAGCAGCGGCGCGCCGATCCACAGCGACTGGGTGCCGATCGACATGGCTGCCCCGGCCGCGCTCACCGGCCACGATCTGGCCAAAGCCGACGCGCTGGGCAACCTGGCCGACCCGGAACGCCTGGCCAACCCGGACAACCTCAAGTTCTCCGAAACGCTGCGCACCTTGTTCATCGGTGAAGACAGCAGCCTGCACGTCAACAATTTCCTGTGGGCCTACAACGTCGACAGCGGCACGCTGACACGGGTGCTGTCGGTGCCTGCCGGGGCCGAATCGACCGGCCTGCATGCAGTCGACGAGATCCACGGCTGGACCTACGTGATGAGCAATTTCCAGCACCCCGGCGACTGGGAAAGCCCACTGCACGACACCGTCAAGGCCACGCTGGATCCGCTGATCCGCGCCAACTACAAAGACCGCTTCGGCGCAGCGGTGGGCTACCTCACCGGCGACCCGGTCGCAGTGAAGTTGGGCAAGGCATAAACACGTGTGTCGCCGCTCGCAGTGCTGGCAAAGCGCTGCGAGCGGCATGGTCTTTCGTCCGTTGTATCAACTGCGCGACGGTCGCTCGTGTGAGGGCGCGTGAGTCGGTCGAGCGTGCGGCGCCCTCACCGCTCGCGGGACACGCCGTGAACCCGTCCCTGGGGGCTCGGTGGCGGCATCCATGCCGCCACACGGTCCCGCAATCGGTGAGGACACCGCACCAGACAGGGTACTGGTTGCTTTGTTGAAAGCTACGTACACCGACCAATTCGACTGGCCCTTGCCCGCTCACCGTCGCGGGACCTTACGCGGCATGGATGCCGCGTAAGAGCTTACAAGGACGTACTTGCAGCGTGTCCCGCGATGGTGGGCGGGCAAGGGCGCGGGACCTTACGCGGCATGGATGCCGCGTAAGAGCTTACAAGGACGTACTTGCAGCGTGTCCCGCGATGGTGGGCGGGCAAGGGCCCTGCAGCAAAAGCGAAGAAGTCGAGTGCGTCGAGGGCACGGCGCCCTCACCGCTCGCGGGACACGCCGTGAACCCGTCCCTGGGGGCTCGGTGGCAGCATCCATGCCGCCACACGGTCCCGCAATCGGCGAGGACACCGCACCAGAGAGTGAGTCGGTTGCTTTATTGAAAGCAATGCACACCGACCATCTTTGATGGTCCTTGCCCGCCCACCGTCGCGGGACCTTACGCGGCATGGATGCCGCGTAAGAGCTTACAAGGACGTACTTGCAGCGTGTCCCGCGATGGTGGGTCGCGGGACCTTACGCGGCATGGATGCCGCGTAAGAGCTTACAAGGACGTACTTGCAGCGTGTCCCGCGATGGTGGGCGGGCAAGGGCCCTGCAGCCAATCAACAGATCAGCCGCTCTACAAGTGATCTATCTACATTGTTCAACCAGTCCGTACTTACGGCGTGTCCCGCGACGGTGGGGCGGGCGAGCGCCCTGCAGCCAGGCCGCAGATCAGCCGGCCTGCAGTAGACCGGTGTGAAGTAGGTTTACTAGCCACTCCTATCTTCAATCGGGCAGGCGACTCGCGCATGTCCGCCCCGATGCTCTGCTCAAGACGCACGGCGCATCTCCAATGCCGCCATCACGATAGGCTTTGCCCAATCGGGCACCTGCGCCAATTCCTCCAACGTCGCCGGGTAATGCAAGCCGGCACGATCCAGTTCCAGCACCAGCAGCGGCTGGGCCTGCCCCGCCGCATCGGCAGGCGTACTGTTGTCGTAGACATGCAACACCGCCAGATGCGGCAGCAGCGCGATCAGATTGGCGCGCGAAGCATCGTAACGCTCGCGGATCTTGTGCTCGGGGATGGCATGCCCACCGGCAGCAACGCGCGCCGCCACACGTTCGATATGCAGTTCGACCGTCGACAAGCCGCAGAACCAGATCGCCACCGTGTGCGTTTCGCAAGCCTCGCGCAGCAGCCGCGGGATGGTGGTCGCGCCCAGGGTGGTTTCGAATGCATAGTCGTGACCAGCGTCCATGGCCTGACGCAGCCGTCGCACGCCCTCCTGCCAGGCTTGCGCATTGGCGTCTTGCGGTGACCAACCCTGCTCCACCAGGTCTCGGGTAAACGCATCCGGGTTGAACCAGGTAGCGCCATCTTCCCGCAACAAGCTGCCCAGCAACGAACTCTTGCCGGCGCCGTTGACGCCGGCCAGCACCAGAATGTTTCCCACGATTTAGAGCGACGGCCCCAGGGTGATCTTCCTGCCCCGGCGTGCCGGCTTGCCGATCACCTGGGCCAGGCCTGCGCCATCGGTCACCGCCGCCAGATGCGCATCGAACCTGGTCTGCAATGCCTGTAGCGACTGCGTCCGCGTCGAGGCGGCCGCCGCTGCGCTCGCCTGACTCACCAGCCGGCGATATTCCTCCGCGTCCACCACCACTGCCTCGGGATGATTATGGTTGGTGATGACCACCGCCCCCTGCGAGCGCACCTTGCGCATCAGGCTGGGCCAACCCTTCACCTTGATGTCGGCGGCGGGAGATTTTTCGAGCTCGGGCAGATCCTGGAGGCGAGACATGGGACGGTCCTGCGTGCTGTGGTGGCCTCCAGCCTACTCTCAACTCCCCATTTTGGGAAATTTGGCTATTTTAGCCAAATATTATACTGGCAGGCCTTTACACAACGAAACGGGGCCCGCAGGCCCCGTCGTCTTGTACCAGCGGTGTGCGACGGCTCAGCCGCGCAACTTGGCCAGCAGCTCGCGCGTCACCGGGTCTGCCACGTCGGCCGACTCGCCTTTCAGCGCCGGCAGCAACTGGCTGGCCAACTGCTTGCCCAGCTCTACGCCGAACTGGTCGAACGCATTGATGCCCCACATCACCGATTGCACGTAGACGCTGTGCTCGTACATCGAGATCAGCGCGCCCAGCGATTGCGGGGTGAGCGCATCGAGCAGGATCACCGTGCTCGGGCGGCCACCCGGATAACTGCGATGCGGGTCGCTGCTGTCCTGACCATTGGCCAACGCCTCGGTCTGCGCCAGCACGTTGGCCATCAGCGCGACATGGTTTTCCGCGTACGGATCGTCGTTGTGCACGGTGCCGATGAAATCGGCCGGCACCACGCTGGTGCCCTGGTGCAGCGCCTGGAAGAAGCTGTGCTGCACGTCGGTGCCTGCACCACCCCACCACACCGACACGGTGTCGCTGTCCACCGCAGACCCGTCGAGCTTGACCCGCTTGCCCAGGCTCTCCATCACCAGCTGCTGCAGATACGCCGGCAGCAGTGCCAGACGCTGGTCGTAGGTCATCACCGCATGCGTGGCGCTGCCAAGCAGGTTGCGATTCCACACGGCAGTCAGCCCGTGCAGCACGGCAACGTTTTCTTCCAGCGGCGTGTTGAGCGCATGCGCGTCGAACTGCGCGGCGCCTTCGAGCAATTGTTCGAAACGCTCGAAGCCAATCGCCAGGGCGATCGGAAAACCCACCGCCGACCACAGCGAATAACGCCCACCGACCCAGTCCCACATCGGCAGCACGCGGCTTGGCGCGATGTCGAACGCCTTGGCGGCGAGCTCGGGATTCGCACTGACCGCATACAGCCGCTCGCTGCCGCCCAACCAGGCATGCAGGATGCTGCCGTTGAGCAAGGTTTCCTGGGTGCCGAAGGTCTTGGAAATCAGGATGCCGGCGGTGTGCGCCGGGTCCAGCGTTGCCAGCGTGCGCTGCATCGCTGCGCCATCGACATTGGAGACGAAATGCACGCGAAAACGTGCACCCGACGGCGCACGCAAGGCATCGGCCACCAAGCGCGGACCCAGGTCCGAACCGCCGATGCCGACACTGACGATATCGGTAACGTCGGTAGCTTCAAGCTGCTGGATCAACGCGCCCATGCGTTGGCGCACTTGCGCAGCCGTTGCATACGCTTCGGAGGCCACCGGCGCATCGGTCAGATCGCCACGCAACGCGGTATGCAAGGCAGCGCGTTGTTCGGTGACATTGACCTGCTCGCCGCGGAACAACCGCTGGAACGCGCCGGCCAGATCACGCTCGCGCGCGATGGCGAACAAGGCATCGAGCGCGGCGCGGTCGTACTTCTGCCGCGCGAAATTGAAGTACAACGGACCGACTTGCCTGGCGTACTGCGTCGGCCGTTCCGGCTCGGCAGCAAGCAATGCGGGGATGGCAGCGCCGCGCAGGCGCTGGGCGTGGGCGTGAAGCGCGTCGAATCCGTTGGTGTGTGTCATGCGGCCTGCGTGGGGATGCTGTGGTTGGTGTGGGAGATCGCGTTGTGCGCGTCCACATATACCAGATTGGGCTGAAAGGTCTTGGCTTCGTCTTCGCTCATGCTGGCGAAGGCGGCAACGATGATCAGATCGCCGACCTGCACGTGACGCGCGGCGCCACCGTTGAGCGAGATGATGCCGCTGCCTTCGTCGGCACGAATGGCATAGGTGCTGAAACGCGCACCGTTGGTGACGTCCCAGATGTGCACCTGTTCGAACTCGCGGATGCCGGTGGCTTCCAGCAGCAGGCCGTCGATGGCGATCGAGCCTTCGTAATTGAGCTCGGAGTGGGTGACCGTGGCGCGGTGGATCTTGGCTTTCAGCAGGGACAGGTGCATGACGGGCAACGGCAAAAGGAAAGCCGGCATTTTAGCGGAAAGCGCCCGCGCCGACCGGCCTGCAGTACGGCCGGTGGTGAGGGCTTCAGCCCGGCCGCAGGAGCGGCCTTCAGAATTCCAGGTTGTCGATAAGACGCGTAGTGCCCAGGCGTGCGGCAATCAAGGCCACGCGCGCGCCGCTATTGCCGTCGCCGGGCTCGCTGAGGTCGGGCAAGCGCACCACCGCGTAATCGACGCGGAAACCGGCCTGTTCCAGCGCCTGGGTGGCGGTGTCTTCGACCTGCGCACGCGGCGTGCCGGACGCGTAACTCTCGCGCATCTGCAGCAGCACCTTGCGGATGTGCGCCGACTGCGGGCGATCGGTGGCTGACAGATACTGGTTGCGCGAGCTCATCGCCAGGCCATCGGCCTCGCGCACGATGCTGCCGCCCAGGATCTCGATCGGAAACGCCAGGTCGGCCACCATCTGGCGGATCACCGCCAGCTGCTGATAATCCTTCTTGCCGAAGGCAGCCACGTCCGGCTGCACCTGATTGAACAGGCGCGCCACCACGGTGCACACACCGTCGAAATGCCCCGGCCGGCACACACCTTCCAGTACATCGCTGACGCCCGGCGCATGGATCGGCGTGGCCAATGCGGTGCCCAGCGGATACATGGTGTCCACGTCCGGCAACCACAGCGCATCGCAACCGGCGTCTTCCAGCCCGCGCAGATCGGACTCGGGCGTACGCGGGTACCGCGCGAAGTCTTCGTTCGGGCCGAACTGGGTCGGGTTGACGAACACGCTCGACACCACGCGGTCGGCGTACTGGCGCGCCAGCATCACCAGCGAGTAGTGACCGGCGTGCAGATTGCCCATGGTCGGCACCAACGCCACGCGCAGCCCTTCGCGCTTCCAGCCGGTGACCAGTGCGCGCAGGGTGGAAAGATCGGTAATGGTCTGAATCATATGGTCTGAATCATGCGGCGTACGCGTGCTCTGCATCGGGAAAGCTGCCGTCGCGCACGGCTTGCGCATACGCGCGTACCGCGCCCGCCACCGAGCCGCCTTCGGCGAGGAAATCCTTGACGAACTTGGGACGGCGATGGCCGCTGTCCAGGCCCAGCATGTCGTGCATCACCAGCACCTGGCCATCGCAGCCGGGGCCGGCGCCAATGCCGATGGTAGGCACGCTGAGTTCGGCGCTGATCTGCGCGGCGATCGGCGTGGGCACGCATTCCAGCACGATCATGCTGGCACCGGCGTCGACCACCGCCTGCGCATCGCGGCGCAACTGCTCGCCGGCTTCGCCACGCCCCTGCACCTTGTAGCCGCCGAAGCGCAGCACCGATTGCGGGGTCAGCCCCAGGTGCGCGCAGACCGGGATCTCGCGCTCGACCAGATAGCGGATGACCTCGAGCTTGTGGCCGGCGCCTTCGAGCTTGACCATCTCCGCGCCGGCCTGCAGCAGCTGGGTGGCCGCATCCAGCGCACGCTGTGGCGTGGCATCGGCCTGGAACGACAAATCAGCCACCAGCAATGCCCGCTCCAGCACCCGTGCCACCGAGGCGGTGTGATAGACCATATCGGCGGTGGTCACCGGCAGCGTGGACGTATGCCCCTGCACCACCATGCCCAGCGAATCGCCGACCAGGATCAGATCGACGCCATTGGCATCGAAGGTGCGCGCAAAGCCGGCGTCATAGGCGGTCAACATGACCAATTTTCGACCGTCGCGCTTGGCCTGCGCCAAGGCGGGCACGGTCCAGGGCTTGCTGTCGGTATGGCTGCTCATGAAGTCATTACGTGGGGTGATAAGCCGGCCATTATCTACCCAATCGGCTCCAGCCCGCTGACCTCGATGACCTGCAGGGCGTGCCGCACTGTTCCATGTCCTGGAATGATCGCCTCCGGAGCCAGCTCGGACAGCGGCAACAGCGCGAATGCGCGCGAATGCAGATACGGATGCGGCACCTGCAGGCGCGGCAGATCGATCACTTGCTCGGCATACAGCAGCAGATCCAGGTCCAGCGTACGCGGGCCCCAGCGCTCGCCAGCCTGGCGCTGCCGGCCGAAGGCTTGCTCGATCCCGAGCAAGGCATCCAGCAACTGCAACGGCGACAGCGTGGTGCGCAACTGCGCCACGGCGTTGATGAAATCGGGCTGATCTTCGCGGCCCCAGGCCGGCGTGCGATACAGGCGCGAGGCCGCAATCAACGTGGACTGCGGCACCTCGCCGAGCGCGGCGATGGCCGCGCGCACGCTGGCCTCGGCCGGGCCCAGGTTGGCACCCAGGCCGACAAAGGCGGTGTGCATGCCCTACTCGCCTGCGGGAGCGCCAGTGCGACGACGGCGACGACGACGCTTGCGCGGCGCGCCTTCTTCGCCCTCTTGATCGGCCTGCGCGGTTTCGATCGCATCGACCAACTCCTGGCCGGAGGACTTCTGCGCCTCGCGCCAGAACTCCACATCGGCGGCGTGATCGGCCGAGGCGAACTGGCGCAGCACCAAAAAGTCGAACGCGGCGCGGAAGCGCGGATGCGACAAGGTGCGGAACACGCGCTTGCGCTGACGCGAGGAAAAGCGCGTCTGCAGCAGCCAGATTTCCTGCATCGGCAGCGAGAAACGGCGCGGCAAGGCCACACGCTCGAGCTGATGCAGAGTGACCCGGTCGGCGGCGCGTCGCTGCGCGTCTTCCGGCTGCACGCCTTGCGCCTGCAAGCCCATTAAGGTGCGGCAAAACGCCGGCCACAGCAGCAAGGCGAACAGGAATGCGGGCGACACCGGCTCGTCGTTGGCAACACGCGCATCGGTATTGCGCAGGCCCTCCAGCACCATGGCGCGCAGCGCGCCGCTGCGGTTGGATTTCAGGGCTGCGGCACTTTCGGGAAACAGCGCGCCGAGCAGGCCATACCGCTCCAGGCCTTCGAAACTGGCCACGCCGTGCCCGGACAGGAACAGCTTGAGAATTTCTTCGAACAAGCGCGCCGGCGCGGCTTCGGACAACAGACCGGCCAGGCGCGGGATGGGTTCTGCGGTGCCGGCTTCGATATCGAAGTTGAGTTTGGCGGCCAGGCGTACCGCGCGCAGCATGCGCACCGGATCTTCCTGGTAACGCAGCTCCGGGTTGCCGATCAACTTCATCAGACGCGCCTGCACGTCTTCGAAGCCGCCACAGTAGTCGCGCACCGAAAAATCTTCGATCGCGTAGTACAGGGCGTTGCAGGTGAAGTCGCGGCGGATCGCGTCGTCTTCGATGCTGCCGTAGACGTTGTCGCGCACCAGCCGGCCGTTATCCAGTTCGCGGTCGCCGCTGCCGTCATCGACATTGGCGCGGAACGTGGCCACTTCGATGATCTCGCGGCCGAACACCACATGCGCCAGGCGGAAGCGGCGGCCGATCAGACGACAGTTGCGGAACAGCGTCTTGACTTCTTCCGGCGTGGCGCTGGTGGCCACGTCGAAATCCTTGGGATGCCCGCCAACCAAAAGGTCACGGACCGCGCCGCCAACCAGGTAGGCGCCAAAGCCCGATTCGCGCAGGCGGTACAGCACGCGCAGCGCGTTTGGGCTGATGTCCTTGCGCGAGATGGTGTGCTGGTCGCGTGGAATGACGCGCAGCGTGAACGGAGATGTAACTGAGGGTTCGATGATGGCGTTTCCGTTTTGTGTTGCAGGATTGCCCAACGGCTGTTGCCACACTATACTAGCCCGCTGCACAGGACGCGACAAAACGCTCCCTTCGTCTAATGGTTAGGACGTGGCCCTCTCAAGGCTAAAACAGGGGTTCGAGCCCCCTAGGGAGCACCACTCCCGTCCTTGCTGCAGAAAACGCCAGAGCCCCGCATTGCGGGGCTTTTGCGTTGGGGCACGCTTGGCCCGCACTGCATCGTGCAGTCGCTGTGGCTCGAAGCCGAACGTAAGAGGCACCCAAGCCATCGCTTCAGAGAGTGCAAGCCTGCCGTGCTGAGACGTTCATTGGTCGAGGTCGTTTGCAGGCGTCATGTGGCTTGCTGCGAACATGCCGCAGACGTTCGTCAACGTCGCTGCCGATCAGCAGCGGTGCACTCGCGTATTCGTACCGATCGCGTTGGCACGCATGACCACGTACGGACCGACCAGGACACATGCCCGCGCGCTCGCTTGCCCGTTACGCATCGCAGCCAGATCGACACCGCGTTTGCGTGGACGTGGCGCACAACGCAGCGAATTCTTGCACGGCATGGCAATCCCTCAATCGGCAAATGGATGAAAGCCGTCGGCAGCGCTGTCGGTCTCGGCGACCGCATCGTGGGCATGCAGACTTTCGAAATGGCGAACCGCCACATGGAAGTTGGCATAGCGCTCGGCCAGCACCTTGCGCAGACGCCGCGCGGCGTCTTCGACGTACATCAGGTTGGCGCCGTTCAAGCGCGCAAACGCCTGCTCGTCGATGCGCCGCACTGCTGCCTGTACCGGCGTAGCCAACGCTTGTTCGCATAGCGCGACCAGCTCGCGGATATCGAATCGCTGCGTGCAGGCGATCAGATCCACGCGTACCTGCGCCACGCTGCGCTGGCTATGCGGCGTAGCGTACGAGCCGTTGTATTGCAGCCAGTGCGCAACGTCCTCCGGCGCCAGCGCGTCACGCCCGACGTGTTGCTGCAAGAACGCCTCGCTCAGCAACTGCCGCGACAACGCCGCAGAACACGGGCATGTCGATGCGTAGAGCACATCGATCTGCAGACGGACATGGCTGCGCCCTGCCCTGCATTGCGCATCGATCCGCACCGGATACGCGCGCCAACCGGCCAGTCCTTCGCTCAGCAATGCCGGCATCCGCAGCATCAACTCGAAGGCCAGCGACACGCGCGCGGCGCGGCTGCCGCAATCGGCGTGGCTGTCGATCATGGCCTGCAGCAAATGCGACAGCATCGCCGGCGACAACGGCTGCTCCAGGTGGTGATCGAGCAAGCGATACAGCCGCGACATATGGATGCCTTTGCGCTCGGGCTGCGGCAGATCCACCTGGACCGTGGCGCGCGCAGCCACGGTACCGCTCGGCTCGGCTTCGTCCAGGCGCACCGGCACGGCGATGTCCTGCATGCCGACCCAGCGCAACGGCGCGCTCAAGGTGGAAAGTTCGGTAACGGCAACATCGGGAAGCGTGGCGGACATCGAAAGCTCGTTGAATGAGGGGGAAGAGATCGCGCTTCAGGCGCGACCGGGAACTGCCTGAAAGTAATCGTCGATGCCCGCATGCAAGGTCTGCGCGAGCTCGTCCTGATGCGTGTCGCCGCACAACCGCCGGCAATCGTCGCGATTGCTCATGAAGCCGGTTTCCACCAGTAGCGAGGGGATATCCGGCGACTTCAACACCGCAAAGCCAGCCTGCCCGACCTGGTTCTGATGCAGGCGCGTCACCTGCTGCAGACGGCCGAGCATCAAGCTGCCGAACTGCAGGCTGCTGGCGATGGTGCCGCTCAACGACAGATCGGCCAGCACCTGCGACAACACCGGATTGCTCGGCACCCGCAAACGGCGCGCGCTGTCGCCCATGTCGTCGGCCGCGTTCTCGCTATCGGCGATCCAGCGCGCCAATGCGGAGCTGGCGCCGTTCTGCGACAGCGCAAACACCGAGGCACCGCGTGCTTCGCTGTTGGGCGCAGCATCGGCGTGGATGGAGACGAACAGATCGGCGTTGTGGCGATGGGCGATCAACACCCGTTCATGCAGCGGCACGAAGCGATCGTCGCTGCGGATCATCGTCGGCCGGTAACGCGGATCGGCCGCCAGACGCTGGTGCAGCCGCCCCGCGACCGCCATGGCCACATGCTTCTCGTAGCGCGCATCGGCACTGACTGCGCCGGGATCCTTGCCGCCGTGGCCGGCGTCGATGGCGACCACGTAGGGGTGCAGACGTGAACGCGTGGACGCAGCCGCCGCAACCGCCGGATCGGTGGTATCGGCGGCGGACAACGACCCAGCGCCGGAAGCCGCAGCAAGATCCAGCACCAGCGCACTGCCCTCCCACCGCGCAGTCGTTGCCAGCGGCTGCGCCAGATCGAGCACCACACGCAATCCGTCCATCTGCGGACCGCTGCGAATCGCGACGACTGCAAGGCCGCCAGGTAACGGATCGATCCGCGGTGGCTGGCTCGACACGCCGCTCAGGTCGATGACCAAGCGCTCGGGATTGGACAGACGAAAACTGCGGTAGGCGACCTGCGCGTTCAATTCGAGTCGGAGCCGCAGGCCGTCATCTTGCTGCTGCAAGCCGCAGCTGCGCAGTGTCGGAAGCCCTTGCGCATAGCCCAGGCCCGGCGACAGCACCAGCGCCGCGCCGGCGGCCTGCAGCAACTGTCGCCGCTTCATGGCGCGCATCCGGGACGGCAGGTACAGCGGCCTCGCGATCTCCGATCTGGTGACCGACTCGGCTTGGAGCACACGCACAACGGCATTGAACACGACACGGGCGGGCAGACTGAGCGAAGGAGATGAAGTGTTATAAAGTAACACTTAAAGCGCAAAAGCAAGTCCGTGCGCGCTCATCTGCGTCTTCACGTTCATTTCCTTGCCTACCGGAGCCCGCCCAATGTCTGCCGCCCTCCCCACCAGCTACACCGCCTGGCGCCACTGCATCGAAGTCGACTGCGCGCAGCCATTGACCGCCCCCTTCATCGCCGAGCGCCTGACCTGCCCCCACTGAGCCGTACCAGCTGAAGCTATAAAGTCCGTGACCCCAAGAGGACGGACATGAAGAAGAGCAGATTCAGCACCGAGCAGATC
>NZ_LMOG01000011.1 GCF_001423495.1 Xanthomonas sp. Leaf131
TGCCAGCAGCCGGCACCACCGTGCCCGGCTTACGGAGTGGCCAAAGCCCCTCCAACAACACAGTTGCTACAAGGACTTACTTGCGGCGTGTCCCGCGATGGTGGGCGGGCAAGGGCCCTCAAGCCAAGCCGCAGATCACCAGCGAATGCGGCAGGCATCGTAGGTATCGCGCGCAGCCACGCATACGCGTTTGCATCGGACACAAAAAAGGCGGGCCTGCGCCCGCCTTTTTAGTGACCTATCCGCTCGCCTTACTGCAGCGAACCACTGCCTTGCAGCTTGGACTCGGCATCCTGCGACAACAGGCGGTTCACATCCTGCAGATCGGTGATGTCGAGCTTGCCGATCGCCTGGCCCAGCAGCAGACGGTTCTGCAGGAAGTTGTAGCGCGACTGCGCGTAGTTCAGCTGCGCCTGGAACAACGTGCGCTGGTTCTGCACCACGTCCAGCACGGTGCGCGTGCCGACTTCCAGACCCACCTGCGAGGCGTCGTAAGCGGCCTGTGCGGAGACCACGGCCAAGCGGCGTGCTTCCACTTCGCTGATGCCGGCGACCACGGTTTGATAGGCGTTACGCGTGTTGCGGTCCAGTGCACGCTTCTGCTGCTCGTAGGTGTCCTGCTGAATATCGCGACGCGACAGCGCCTGACGCACGGCCGACTGGGTCGCGCCGCCGGCGAAGATCGGAATCGACAGCGTGATGCCGATCGAATCGGTATCGATGTCGCGGCCGTTTGTGGTGAAGTTGCCGGCTGCCTGATCGACTGTGCTCGCGCCGCCCCAGCTATTGCTGCGGCCGACATTGGCGCCGAGGTTCAGGGTCGGATAGTGACCCGCACGCGCGGCATTGACCTGCGCTTCGGCCGCGCTGACCTGCAGCTGCTGCGCCTTCAGCGCCGGGTTGTCGGCGATGGCGGTGGAGACCAGTTGATCGACATTGGCGTAGGCGGCCGGCACTTCCGGGCGGAACTCTTCCGGCAATGCACGCAGACCCACCACCGGCTGGCCGGTGAGTTCGGTCAGCGCCTGGTAGTAATCCTTCAGCGTGTTACGCGCGTTGATACTGTCGGCACGCGCCTGGTCGTACTGGGCGCGGGCTTCGTGGACATCGGTGATCGGCGCCAGGCCCACTTCCAGGCGCTTGTCGGCGTAGTCGAACTGCTTCTTGGCGGCGGCTTCGTTGGTCTCGGCTGCGGCCAGCGATTCGATCCCAACCAGCACCTGGAAATACGCCGCCGAGCTGCGGGTGATCAGATCGTTGTTGGCCGATTCCAGCGTGAAGTCGGCCGCCTTGGCCACTTCGCGCTGTGCGCGCAGGTTGGCGAACTGCGCCCAATTGAAGATGGTCTGGTTGCCCTGAATCGCATACTGGCGTTGCTTGGTGGTGGAGCGGCCGTCCACGCCTTCCAGCTCGCGGTGCGACTGGGTGAAACCAGCGGTGCCATCCAGCTGCGGCAGCAACGCCGCACGCGCCTGTACCTGACCTTCCCGGTTGACCAGGCGGGTGGACTCGGCCACGGCCAGCTGCGGATCGCCGTTGCGGGCCATTTCGTAGACCTGCAGTAGATCGGTGGCGTTTGCAGCCATCGGAGACAGGGCGGCGGCCAGGGCCAGAACGAGGGATCGGCGGATCATCGGGGAAGCTTCCTTGGGAATCAGAATTGGAATCGGGGCGTCGGTGCGGCGCCCTGAAGATAGGCGAGGTCGGTTTCGAACAACGAGTCGATGCGCGGGGCGTTGACGTCGCCACGGACCAGGACCGCTTCCATCACCGGTTCGTGACCGCGCACGACGAACAGCCGGCCGTTCGGGCGCAACCACTGCAGCCACTGGGTCGGCAGCGACTCGACCGCGCCGGTCACGCAGATGGCATCGAAACGGCGCTCGCTCTGCCAGCCGAACGCATCGGCGGTTTCAATCCGCACGTTGCTGCCCAGGCCGGTACGGTCCAGATTGGCGCGCGCGGCGGCGGCCAGTGCCGGGTCGATCTCCAGGCTCACCACTTCGCGGGCCAGTGCGGCCAGGCAGGCGGTGGAAAAGCCGCTGCCGGTGCCGATTTCCAGCACGTCTTCGCCCGGCTGCAGATCCAGCGCCTGCAGCATGCGGCCTTCGATCACCGGCTTCATCATCTTGTGGCCGGCCGACAGCGGAATCTCCACATCGACGTAAGCAAGCGTCTTGTAAGCCTCGGGCACGAACGCCTCGCGCGGCAGGCGCGCCAGCACGTCGAGCACGCGCAGGTCCAGCACGTCCCACGGCCGGATCTGCTGTTCAACCATCTTTTCGCGGGCTTGGGAGAAATCGATCGTCATGGTGCGGCTATCCAACGCAGTGGGGCAGGCATTTTACCGGTGCACGGGGCAACTGGCGCATCTAGCATCGCTGCGCGCGGCCAAAGGGCGCAGTGCCGGAAGTCATCGCCACCAACGTCGGGGGGCAATCAGCGCGGCGCATACGCTCTCAAGAAGAAATCCACGCTGGCCTGAATATGCTCATCCACCTGCGCGCGGGTGGGCTGGCCGTGCAGGCCGCACATCATCAGTGCATACAGCTCGCCTTTGAGCAGGCAAAAAAATTGCGAGGCCGCACGCGCCAGCTCCGGGATTTCCAGCTGACCATCGGCGACCCGTGCCGACAGAAAATCCGCCAGCGCCTGTTGAGTCCGCTTGGGGCCGGCATCCCAGAACATTTCGCGCACATGCACATCGCCGGTACCGGGCGCCATCATCATGCGGTGGGTGGCAATGGCCGAGTCGGCGCTGACCATCGTAAAGAAGGCGTTGGCAATCTCGATCAACTGGTCGCGTAATGCACCTTTCGGAGCATGATCGAACAGGTCGTCCGGCATCATGTGCTGGCATTGTGCGCGGATCGCCTCCGAAAACAGGCTCTCTTTGTCGCCAAAGTGACTGTAGACGGTCAGCTTGGAAACGCCGGCGGCTGCGGCGATGCCGTCCATGCTCACCCCTGCAAAGCCCTGTTCCATGAACATGGTGCGGGCAGCGCCGAGGATGGCGGCGCGTTTCCCAAGATCCTTGGGTCGCCCAGGACCGTTGCTCTTGGCCTTGGACTTGAGGGGGGGCGAACTGGACATGCCGCCAATACTAGACCATGGGGTTCTATATTTATACTCGGCGCCTATGGAATGCATTGAAGCGCTCATCAATGCGCGCACCCGTCTTGCTGCTCTCTGCCCGCAGCGCAGCCACAGTACTTATGACGCGGAATTGTTTCATCTGAATGCCTCCCGGTGTCATCACTTGCCTGGCTGCTGTAGGGGATCCCCCTAGCGCGCTGAAAAAACCCCGGTGATAGATTGGCTGGACGGTACGTCGGCGTATGTCGGCGACTTCCAGGCAGGACGGACAAGGGGACGGAAGCGTGGACAGGGTCGGGGCGCAAACGCATACAGGCTGCGTCCGCAGCAGGTACGTGCTGCGGATCGGGCTGCTGTGGCCATGGTTGTGGCGCTGCGTACTGCTGTGCTGCGTGCTGCTTGCCGCATGGCCGGCAGGGGCGCAGCCGCTCAAACACACCGCGTATCACACCGTCACGCGCTGGAGCATGGACGACGGCCTGCCGCATAACCTGGTGCACGCGGTGGCGCAGGGCGAGGACGGTCTGATCTGGTTAGGCACCTGGGAAGGGGTGGCGCGCTTCAACGGCCGCGATTTCACCGTCTACGATCGACAGAACACCCCCGGCGTCGAGCTCGGCGGTGTGTTCGTGGTGGTGCGCGACAGCACCGGCGGAATGTTGTTCGGCACTGCATTCGATGGCGTCTATCACTATCAGGACGGCCATTGGCAGCAGCTGGGCGATGCCTCCGCGCGGCATTTGGCGGTCAGCGCATTGTTGCGGCGTGCCGACGGCGCGTTGTGGGTAGGCACGCCGCAGACGCTGTACCGAATCGAGGCCGATGGGCGGGTGGTCGATGTCGGCCGCCAGGCCGGTCTGCCGCGCGCACGCGTTACGGCGCTATCGGCCGACGACGATGGTGATCTGTGGGTGGGCACGGAGGTGGGGCTGTATCGCCTGCCGCACGATGGCAGTGCGGCAACCGCCTGGGGCAAGGCGCATGGCATGCGCGATGCGCCGGTGCGACGGCTGGCCAGCGATCGTCAGGGCGGGCTGCTGGTCGCCGGCGACGATGGCGTGTGGTGGTGGAGTCGCGGCGGCGGCCTGCAGCGCTTCCGTCAGGGCCAGCGGGTGGATTCGTTGCTGCTGGATCGACGCGGGCATCTGTGGATGAGCCTGTCGACCGGGCTGCTGGTGGTGCACAGCGGCGCGGACGATCCGGACGAGCAGATCGCCATTTCCGGTGTCGCCAGCCCGGCCTTGCTGGAGGATGCCGAAGGCCTGATCTGGGTCGGCAGCACGCATGGCCTGTTCCGCATCGCCGAAGGCGCCGCGCATGGCGTCACCCATGACGACGGCCTGACCTCGGACTACGTGCGCAGCGTGTTGCAGACGCCCGATGGCACGGTCTGGGTAGGCAGCGCGGTGGGCCTGGACCGCTGGCGCGACGACCGGATCAGCCGGGTGTCGTTGTCGCCCAGCGACGGCGGACGCGTGCTGGAACAGTCGGTCCTCGCGCTGGCCGACGCCGGCGATGGCGGCGTCTGGGCCGGCACCTACAGCCAGGGCGTGGTGCGCCTGGATGCGCGAGGCCGCGTGGTGGTGCGCATCGGCGCGGCCGACGGCCTGCCCTCGATGTCGGTGCGTGCGGTGCTGCCCGATGGCGAGGATCTGTGGATCGGCACCACCGCCGGGCTGGTGCGCTGGCGTGACGGCAAGGCGCGCCACTACACCGCTGCCGACGGCGTGCCGGACGGTTCGGTGCAGGTGCTGTACCGCGATGCGCAGGGAATTGTGTGGGTTGGCACCGATCGCGGCATGACTGCGCTGTCGCCGGACGGCAGCACGCGCGCATGGCTGGGCGAACAGAACTTTCCCGGGCAGAACGCATTCGACTTCCTGCGCGATGCCAATGGCGATCTGTGGATCGCCAGCGATCGCGGCTTGCTGCGCTTGCGGGGAGAGACATTCCGCGTCTACGACCATCGGGTCGGGTTGCCGCGCGACAAGGTGTTCCGGCTGATCGACGACGGCCGTGGCGATTTCTGGTTGTCGAGCAACCATGGCGTGTTCCGCATCGCGCGCAGCGATTTCGACCAGATCGATGCCGGCACGCGCGAGCAGTTGAGTGTGGAAGTGGTGGATCGCAGCGACGGCATGCCAGGCAACCAGGGCAACGGCAGCAGCGCGCCGGCCGGCTGGATGACGCAATCCGGGCAGTTGCTGTTTCCCACCGCCGCCGGGCTGGGCGTGATCGACCCGGCGCGTGTGGGCACTTTGCAAGGCCACCGCGTGCCGATCGTGTTCGAGCGCCTGCTGGTCGATGGCATGGTGCAGCCGTTGAACGGCCTGCATCGATTCGGCGCAGGCACCCGGCGTATCGCCATTGGCTATGCCGGGTTGAATTTCCGTGGGCCGGACAAGGTGCGTTATCGCTACCGGCTGGAAGGCTTCGACCCGGAATGGGTGGATGCCGACAGCGCCATCGAGGCGATCTACACCAATCTGCCGCCGGGCCGCTTCCGCTTCCGCGTGCAGGCAATGTCGCTGCCAGTGGACTGGCGCAAGACCGAGTTGCTGGGCGAATCCAGTCTGGTCATCGCACTGGCGCCGCCGTGGTGGCGGCGCGGCGAAGTGATCGCGCTTGGCATCCTTGGCCTGGGCAGTGTGATCTACGGGTTCTATCTGTGGCGCACCGCCAGTTACCGCCGTCGTCAGCGCCAGCTCAACACGGTGATCGACCGCCGCACACGCGAGTTGAGCGACAAGAACCTCGCGCTGCAGCAAGCCAGCCAGGAACGCGAAGCCTTGATGCGCCAGCTGGAATATCGCGCCAGCCACGACGTTCTCACCGCGTTGCCCAACCGGCGCGAGGCCGAGCGCGTGCTGCAGCAATGGTTCGACGAAGCACGCGCCGGTGGTGCGGCATTGGCGTTGGCGCTGATGGATATC
Source organism: Xanthomonas sp. Leaf131 (assembly GCF_001423495.1). Taxonomy (GTDB): domain Bacteria; phylum Pseudomonadota; class Gammaproteobacteria; order Xanthomonadales; family Xanthomonadaceae; genus Xanthomonas. The sequence continues at coordinate 6,030 of NZ_LMOG01000011.1, forward strand.
GATCACTTCAAACGCATCAACGACGCGTACGGCCATGAAGTTGGCGATGCGGTGTTGTCTGCGATTGGCGAGGCATTGAGCGAACAGGATCAGGCGCAGTGCTTTGCCGCCCGGCATGGTGGCGAAGAGTTCCTGCTGGCGGCCGTCGGTCTTGATGCGGCGCAGGCGCGTGCGCTGTTCGAGCGTATGCGCCAACGGCTTGCAACGATCGATGTCGACGCGCAGGGCACCACCGTGCGTTGCACTGCCAGCATGGGCATGGCGATGAGCGATGAAGCGCCGAGTAGGCGCGAATTGCTGGCGTTGGCGGATCGCCGTTTGTATCAGGCCAAGCGGCAGGGGCGGGATCGGCTGGTGGGGCGGTAACGCTTACGCCTGATCCGCCTGTGCCTGCAACAACGCAACAAACGCCTGCGCCGCACGCGACAAGGTGCGCCCGCCATGCGTCACGCAGCCCAGCTCGCGCGACAGCGCCACATCGGCCAGCGGCAGCGCCACGATCTGATGATCGATCATGCGCTCCGGCAATACGCTCCAGGCCAGGCCCACCGAGACCAGCATCTTGATCGTCTCCAGATAGTTGGTGGTCATACGCAGGCTAGGTACCAGCCCGCGCTCGGCGACCAGGCCGGCGACGATGCGGTGGGTGAAGGTGCCCGGGTCCGGCAGCACCGCTGGGTACGCCACTACATCCTCCAGCGTCACCGCGTGCATCGTCGCCAACGGATGATCCGGCGCCACCACGAACTGCAGGCGGTCGTGCCAGATCCGCTGTGCACGCAACGGCGCGCGCGTGTCCGGTGCGAGCGTGGTAACCGCCAATTCCACTTCGCCGCGCAGCACCGCTGCATACGCCAATTCCGAATCCAGGAACTGGATATCCAGCGCCGCCTGCGGATGTTCTGCAGCAAAGCGGCGCAGCAAGGCGGGCAGGCGGTGCAGGCCCACGTGGTGGCTGGTGGCCAGACTCAGGCGCCCGCCGACGGCTGCGCCGAGATGCTCCAGTACACGGCGGGTGTCCTGCAGCTCGGCCAGGATGCGTTGCGCACGCGGCAGCAAGGCCTGGCCGGCTTCGGTCAGCACCACCTGGCGGCCGAGGCGGTCGAACAGGCGCGCGGACAATTGCCCTTCCAGCAGGGCGATACGTTTGCTCACTGCTGGCTGGGTGAGGTGCAGCGCCTCGCCGGCGGCCGAGAAGCTGCCGCTCTCGGCGATCGCCACGAACGCGCTGAGGCTGGCCAGATCCATTACTATTCCTGAAATTCATTTGTTGAATAAACAATATGAATTTGCGTTATCGAAGGCAAGCTCCTAGCATCGAACTCAGCCAGGTGGGCGCACCCACCATCCGCCAATCGGGTTGCTGCGATGACTGCCAAGACGCTGTACGACAAATTGTGGGAACTGCATGAGGTCACGCGCCGTGACGATGGTTCCTCCCTGATCTATATCGACCGCCACATCCTGCACGAAGTGACCTCGCCGCAAGCCTTCGAAGGCCTGCGCCTGGCCGGGCGCAAGCCGTGGCGCATCGACGCCAATATCGCCACGCCCGATCACAACGTGCCGACCACGCGTGCCGAGCGCCAGGGCGGGCTGGAGTCGATCACCGACGAAGTCTCGCGCCTGCAGGTGCGGACGCTGGACGAGAACTGCGACGACTTCGGCATCCTCGAGTTCAAGATGAACGATGCGCGCCAGGGCATCGTGCACGTGGTCGGCCCGGAGCAGGGCGCCACCTTGCCGGGCATGACCGTGGTCTGCGGCGACTCGCACACCTCCACGCATGGCGCGTTCGGCGCGCTGGCGCACGGCATCGGCACCTCGGAGGTCGAACACGTGCTGGCCACGCAATGCCTGATCGCCAAGAAGATGAAGAACATGCAGGTGCGGGTGGAGGGCACGCTGCCGTTCGGCGTGACCGCCAAGGACATCGTGCTGGCGGTGATCGGCAAGATCGGCACCGCTGGCGGCAACGGGCATGCGCTGGAATTTGCCGGCAACGCAATCCGCGAGTTGTCGATCGAAGGCCGCATGACCATCTGCAACATGTCCATCGAAGCCGGTGCGCGCGTGGGCATGGTGGCGGTGGACGACAAGACGATTGCCTACGTCAAAGGCCGCCCGTTCGCGCCCAAGAATGCCGATTGGGATGCCGCGGTGGCGCTATGGCGCACGCTGGTGTCCGATGCCGATGCGCACTTCGACACGGTGGTGGAGCTGCGCGCCGAAGACATCAAGCCACAGGTCAGCTGGGGTACCTCGCCAGAGATGGTGCTGGCGGTGGATCAGCACGTGCCCGACCCGGCCGCCGAACAGGATCCGACCAAGCGCGACTCGATCGAACGCGCGCTGAAATACATGGGCTTGCGGGCAAATCAACCGATCACCGACATTCGCCTGGATCGCGTGTTCATCGGCTCATGCACCAACTCGCGCATCGAAGACCTGCGTGCCGCTGCGGCAGTCGCAAAGGGACGCAAGGTCGCTTCAACCATCAAACAAGCATTGGTGGTGCCCGGCTCCGGTTTGGTGAAAGCGCAGGCCGAAGCCGAAGGTCTGGACAAGGTATTTCTGGACGCCGGCTTCGAATGGCGCGAGCCGGGTTGCTCGATGTGTCTGGCGATGAACCCGGACAAGCTGGGCAGCGGCGAGCATTGCGCCTCCACCTCCAACCGCAATTTCGAAGGCCGCCAGGGCGCCGGTGGTCGCACCCATCTGGTCAGCCCGGCGATGGCCGCGGCTGCTGCGATCAGTGGTCACTTCGTTGATGTGCGCACGCTGATGCAGGCCTGAGGAACGAACATGAAACCTTTTACCCAACACACCGGACTGGTCGCCCCGCTGGATCGCGCCAATGTCGATACCGACCAGATCATTCCCAAGCAATTTCTCAAGTCGATCAAGCGCACCGGCTTCGGTCCGAATCTGTTCGACGAGTGGCGTTATCTGGATATTGGCGAGCCCGGCCGCGACAACAGCCAGCGCCCGATTAATCCGGAATTCGTGCTCAATTTTCCGCGTTATCAGGGCGCCAGCGTGTTGCTGGCACGCGAGAACTTCGGCTGCGGTTCCTCGCGCGAGCACGCGCCGTGGGCGCTGGACGAATATGGCTTTCGCGCAGTGATTGCCCCGAGCTTTGCCGACATTTTCTTCAACAACAGCTTCAAGAACGGCCTGTTGCCGATCGTGCTGGCCGACGCAGAAGTGGATGCCTTGTTCGAGCAATGCCTGGCCACCGAGGGTTACCAACTCACTGTGGATCTGGCCGCACAACGCGTGCGCCGCCCCGATGGCGTGGAATACGGTTTCGACATCGATGCGTTCCGCAAGCACTGCCTGTTCAACGGGCTCGATGATATCGGCCTGACCTTGCAGGACGCCGATGCGATCGGTCGTTTCGAGCAGGGCCACCGCGCGCGTCAGCCTTGGTTGTTCGGCGCGCTGCAGTGAGCTCGGTTGCCACCGCCGCCGATGCGGGAGCGCTGAGCGCACATGTCGCTGCGCAGTTCGGGCCGCAGGCGCATGCCTATCTGCACAGCGACGTGCATGCGCAAGGCGCCGAGTTCGCCGAGCTTCGCGCTGGTCTGGCCGGTCATCGCAACGGGCGATTGCTCGACCTGGGCTGCGGTGCCGGGCATGTGAGTTTCCAGCTGGCGCCGCTGATGGCCGAGGTGGTGGCCTACGATTTGTCTGCCGACATGCTCACCGTCGTGGCGGCCACCGCCGCCGAGCGTGTGCTGGCACAGGTGCGCACTGTGCAAGGTGTCGCCGAGCGCTTGCCGCTTGAGACCGGCAGCATGGATGCAGTGGTCAGCCGCTACTCGGCGCATCATTGGAGCGACCTGGGACAGGCACTGCGCGAAGTGCGCCGCGTGCTGCGTCCAGGCGGGATTGCTGCGTTCATCGATGTGGTGGCGCCTGGCCTGCCGCTGCTGGATACGCACCTGCAGGCGATCGAGTTGCTGCGCGATACCAGCCATGTGCGCGACTACAGCGTGGCGCAGTGGTTGCAGATGGTGGGCGATGCCGGCTTGCGGGTGCAGCGTCATCATTGCCAGCGGCTGCAGCTGGACTATCTGAGCTGGGTAGACCGCATGCGCACGCCGGAGGTGTTGCGCGCGGCCATTCGCGCATTGCAGGACGCGGCGGTAAACGAGGTCCGCGACTACTTTCAGGTTGCCGCCGATGGTTCCTTCAGCACCGATGTGCTGGTGGTATGGGCCACACGTTGATTTTCAGGGCGCTACGGCGCCAACTCACGAGGATTGCATGAGCAAGCAGATTCTGATTCTTCCCGGCGACGGCATTGGTCCGGAGATCATGGCCGAGGCGGTCAAGGTGCTGACGCGGATCGACGCGCAACATGGTTTGGGTTTCAGCCTGGTGTACGACGAACTGGGTGGCGCGGCTTACGACAAGTACGGCAGCCCGTTGGCCGACGAAACGCTGGAGCGCGCGCGCGCGGCCGATGCGGTGCTGTTGGGCGCGGTCGGTGGGCCGCAATGGGACACCATCGATCCGGCGCTGCGCCCGGAGCGTGGCCTGCTCAAGATCCGCTCGCAGCTCGGCTTGTTCGCCAACTTGCGACCGGCACTGTTGTATCCGCAGCTGGCAGATGCCTCCACGCTCAAGCCGGAAGTCGTGTCCGGGCTGGATCTGCTGATCCTGCGCGAACTCACCGGCGGCATTTACTTCGGTCAGCCGCGTGGCACCCGCACATTGGACAACGGCGAACGCCAGGCCTACGACACCTTGCCGTACAGCGAAAGCGAGATTCGCCGCATCGCCAAGGCCGGCTTCGAGATGGCGCGCTTGCGCGGTAAGAAACTCTGCTCGGTCGACAAGGCCAATGTGCTGGCATCGAGCCAGCTCTGGCGCGCGGTGGTGGAGGAAGTCGCTAAGGATTATCCGGACATCGCGCTGTCGCACATGTACGTGGACAACGCGGCGATGCAGCTGGTGCGCGCACCCAAGCAGTTCGACGTGATCGTGACCGACAACATGTTCGGCGACATCCTGTCCGACCAGGCATCGATGCTCACCGGCTCGATCGGCATGCTGCCCTCGGCCTCGCTGGATGCCAACAACAAAGGCATGTACGAGCCGTGTCATGGCTCGGCACCGGATATCGCAGGGCAGGGCATTGCCAATCCGCTGGCGACCATCCTGTCGGTGGCGATGATGTTGCGCTACACCTTCGCGCTGGCCGCCGCTGCCGACGCGATCGAGCATGCCGTCGGCAAGGTACTCGACCAGGGCCTGCGCACCGCCGACATCTGGTCGGAAGGCACGACCAAGGTTGGCACCGTGGCGATGGGCGATGCGGTGGTGGCTGCGCTGTAAGCGTGATCGTACGGCTTGTCTTTCGTTGAGCTAACAGCGGTCATCGCTTTATTGGGCGATGGCCGCTTTCGTTTTTGAGGGTCATCGATAGCGCGGTGCCGCATCCAGTGTCGGGACACGCCGCAAGTACGTCCATGTAGGCTCGGTGGCGGCATCCATGCCGCCACACGGTCCCGCCCCCGGACGCGGCACCGCGCTCCCACTCTTCGCGGCTGCTGATGGGCAAGCAATGTCTTTGGTAGGCGTAATGCCTGCGGATTCCGCAGTCGGTAGTCGATGCAGTTTTTCGTCTATTGCTTTGCCATGATTCCGCCAGCGAAGGTCACGCTCCAAAGCATGATCAATCAATCGAGTAACGCTTTTCCTTCAGCCACCAACAATATCCGGAGGTGCTTGCACGCGTACCGGCGTGGGACCTTACGCGGCATGGATGCCGCGTAAGAGCCTACAAGGACGTACTTGCGGCGTGTCCCACGCCGGTACGCGTGCAAGCGCCCGCAGTGATCGAGGTATTTGCACGAAGCCAGCAGACGTCGTGCGTGGGATTGGTCTGCATGGGCCGCATCCGGCGTCGGGACACGCCGTGCATCCATCCCAGTATGCTCGGTAGCGGCATCCATGCCGCCACACGGCCCCGCCCCGGGATGCGCCGCCGCGCTCCCACTCTTCGCGGCTGCTGATCGGCAAGCAATGCATTTTTAGAAAACGTTCAAATCACCAACCACCAAAAACCAAGACGGCCAGCAGATCACTCCGCCGGCCGTCAGATTTACCTCGTTTAGCAGATGACAGCGCTACGCCACCGCCGCCGTCTTGCCGGCGACCACGCCACGCTGGCGCTGCCGCAACAGGCGGTTGGCCACATCCAACCACGCCAGCGCGCTGGCTTCGATGATGTCCTTGCTGGTGCCGGTGCCTTCGTATTCCACACCCTCGTGGCGCACGCTCAGGCTGGCTTCGCCACGTGCGTCTGCACCGATGCCCACGCTGTGCACCTGATAGCTGTCCAGTTCCAGCTTCACGCCGGTGGCCGACGCCAGCGCACCGAATAGCGCATCGACCGGACCATTGCCTTGCGCGGTTTCGGCAACACGATTGCCTTCCGGATCGGACAACTCCACCAACGCATTGGCGCGGCTGCCGACATCGCTGATGGTCATCGAGGCCAGGCGGTAGCCTTCCTGCACGGTGGCATCCTGCATCAATGCCTGCAGATCGGCATCGGCGACCACGCGCTGCTTCTCGCACAGTGTCTTGAATTGTTCGAAGACCAGCTTGACCTCTTCTTCCTCCAGCAGATACCCCAACGCACGCAGGCGCTGCTCCACCGCTGCGCGGCCGCTGTGGCGGCCCAGCACCATCTGCGAAGACTCCCAGCCCACGTCTTCCGGACGCATGATTTCGTAGGTGCCGCGATGGCGCAGCATGCCGTGCTGGTGGATGCCCGACTCGTGCGCGAACGCGTTGCCGCCCACCACCGCCTTGTTGCGTTGCACCGGCATGCCCACCAGGCGCTGCAGCAACTGCGAGGTGGAGACGATGCGCGGCGTGTTGATGTCGCTATCGATGTTATAGAACGCACCCCGCACCTTCAGTGCCATGGTGATTTCTTCCAGCGCGCAATTGCCCGCGCGCTCGCCGATGCCGTTGATGGTGCACTCGACCTGACGCGCGCCGCCTTCGATGGCCGCCAGCGAGTTGGCTACCGCCAGGCCCAGATCGTTGTGGCAGTGCGCGCTGAAGATGACGGTGTCGGCCCCTTCCACGCTGGCGATCAGGCGCGAAAACATGCCGCGGATCTCTTCCGGGGTGGTAAAGCCCACCGTGTCCGGCAGGTTGATCGTGGTCGCACCGGCAGCGATCGCCACGCGGGTGACCTCGGCCAGGAAATCTTCTTCGGTGCGGGTGGCGTCTTCGGCGGAAAACTCGACATCGTCGATGTAGCCACGCGCCAGCGTCACATGCTTGTGCACCGATTCCAGCACCTGCTCGCGGCTCATGCGCAGCTTGTGCTCGCGGTGCAGCGGGCTGGTGGACAGGAACACATGCAGGCGCGGATTGGCCGCCGCCTCCAGCGCACGTGCCGAGGTTTCGATATCGGCTTGCAGGCAGCGCGACAGCACCGCCAGCGTGGGGCGACGCAACTCGCGGCCGATCATCGCGACCGCCTCGCGGTCGGAGTGCGAGCTGGCCGGGAAACCGGTTTCGATGATGTCCACGCCGAGCTCGTCCAGCGCGCGCGCCATCACCAGCTTCTGCTGGGGCGTCATGCTGCAGCCGGGGGATTGCTCGCCGTCGCGCAGGGTGGTGTCGAAAATTCGGATACGCGGGGTCTGGTTGGATACGGTCGTGTTCACCAGGAAGACTCCTCTACGGCGATGGCGGTGACAGGCGTTGGAGCGACTGCGGATGGGCGGGAAATAACGGGTGTTTCGGGAAGTGACTTGGCGCTGCGTTCGTTGCGCAGTCGCTCGGTATTGCGACGACGCGGCTTGCGTGGCGGACGCGGCCGCACCTCGGATAACAGGGTGGCCAGAACAGTTGCGTCGATATTACCGCCAGAGACCACTGCACATTTGCGTTTGCCTGAAACGCGGCGACCGGCGGCCAAGGCCAGCGCACCGGCGCCCTCGGCGATGACGTGTTCTTCCAGCGCCAGACGTACCAGGGTTTCGCGCAGTTCGGCTTCGCGCACGATCACCACATCGTCGAGCAGACTCGCGCATAAACGGCGGGTGAGGAAGCCTGGAATCTTGACTTTCACGCCGTCGGCCAGTGTGGCCACCGGGGTGATTTCGCGGAAGTCGCCGCGTACGGCGCGGGCCATCGAATCCACGCCTTCCACCTGCGCGCCGACGATGCGCACGCCCTGCGATTTCAGCGCCAGCGCCACCCCGGAGGCCAGCCCACCGCCGCCGATCGGCACGATCACCACGTCCGGCGCATGTGCGGCCAGTTCGATGCCCACCGTGCCTTGCCCGGCGATCACATCCGGGTCGTCGAAGGCCGAGAGAAAGCGGTAGCCATTCTGGTCGGCCAGTTCGCGCGCGAACGCAAACGCCTCGTCGTAGCTGTTGCCGTGCTGGCGTACGGTGGCGCCCCAGTGCGCGACGCCGGCGATCTTGGTCTGCGGCGCGCCGTACGGCATCACCGTGATGGCCTGCACGCCCAGCCGATACGCCGACCACGCCACGCCTTGCGCATGGTTGCCGGCCGAGGCGCAGATCACCGGGCGCTCGTCGCCGCGTTCCAGCCCGGCCAGCAGCGCATTCAATGCACCGCGCACCTTGTAGGAGCCGGTGCGCTGCAGGTTTTCCAGCTTCAACCACACGCCGAAGCGCTCGGCGTAATGCAGCGGCGTAGGCGACAGGTATTTGCGCAGACGCGCCTGCGCAGCCAGCACGTCGGCCACGCTGATGGCCACGTCGCTTACGTCTGGCTCCTGCGCTGCGGGGCGGCCGGAATCAGGCATTGCGGCACGCGCACGGCCAATCCGGAAGAAGACACCTCCGGACAGCGATCTGATGGTCACGCGAGGTCTGCGTGCTGGAGGTCTGTGTGGTCATGCCGCAGCCTCGACCGATTCCAACGCGGTGATCACCACCGACTCGCAGTCGTACACCTTTTCCAACTGCAGGCGCAGCGTTTCCGGTGGGCGCGTGCTGTCCACGTCCAACTGCAGATGCCAGCGGCCGGCATCGTCGGGCGCGGCGGCGCCCTGGATGGCGTACGGGCGGAAGCCGCGTCGCTCGGTCATGCCGATCACCCGCACCAGCGCACCTTCGGCCGGCTTCAGCACCAGATCAAGCCGGTAACGCATGTGGCGTCTCCTTGACCGCATGTGCGGGATTGCTGTCCAGCATGGTGCTGTTGGCATTGTTGGGCGGCACCAGCGGCCACACATTGGCACGCGCATCGATGCTCACATGCAACAGGCCGGGGCCGGGCTGTGCCAACAGCTCGGCCAGTGCGCCATCCACGTCGCCGCGCGCAATGATGCGCTTGGCCGGGATGCCGAACACCTGTGCCAACGCCGCAAAATCCGGGTTGTCGGACAGGTCGATTTCGCTGTAACGCTCGGCAAAGAACAACTCCTGCCACTGCCGCACCATGCCCAGCGAACTGTTGTCCAGCAGCACGATCTTCACCGGCAGCTTGCAGCGCGCAATGGTCACCAGCTCCTGTACGTTCATCATGAAGCTGCCGTCGCCGGAGACCAGCACCACAGTGCGATCCGGGCAGGCGAACTGCGCGCCCATCGCCGCCGGCAGGCCGAAGCCCATGGTGCCGAGCGCGCCGCTGGTGAGGTGATTGCGCGGGTCGCTGAAGCGGCAATGCTGCGCCACCCACATCTGATGCTGACCCACATCGCAGGCGATGATGGTGTCGGCCGGGGCCACTTCGCTCAGGCGCTTTAGCAACGCCGGTGCGTAGATGTCGGTGCCGGGCGCGTCGTAGCGCGCACCGAATTTTTCGCGGTTGGCAAAGCAACGCGTGCGCCAGGCCTGGCAGTTGCCGCGTGCCGCACTCAGGGCTTTCAAACTCAGCGCCACATCACCGGGCACGGCGATGTCGGCCGTGCGCAGCTTGGAAATTTCATAGGCGTCGGCATCCAGGTGGATGACGCGCGCGAACGGGGCAAACTCGCTCAACTTGCCGGTGGCACGGTCGTCGAAACGCGCGCCGACGACCACCAACAGATCGCATTCCTGGATCGCCATATTGGCCGCGCGGGTACCGTGCATGCCCAGCATGCCCAGGTAATCCGGATGCGCATGCGGCAACGCGCCCAGGCCGCGCAAGGTCAGCGCAGTCGGGATGCCGGTGACCTCGACAAACCGCCGAAACGCCTCCACCGCACCGGCCAACGCGATCCCGCCACCTCCGTACACCACCGGGCGTTCGGCACTGGCGATGGCCGCCAATGCCTCGGCCAATTTCGCATCGTCCGGTGCCGGCGGCGGCAACACCGCTGCCGGTACGTGATCGGGCAGATGTGAGGCATCGGCGATCTGCACGTCCTTGGGCAGGTCGATCAGGACCGGCCCGGGACGTCCCTCGCGCGCGATGCGAAACGCTTCGCGCACGATCTGCGGAAGTTCCTCCACCCGCCGCACCAGAAAGCTGTGCTTGACGATCGGCATGGTCATGCCGAACACGTCCAGTTCCTGGAACGCATCGGTGCCCAGCAAGGGCGTGGCGACCTGGCCGGTCAGGCACACCATCGGCACCGAATCGAGCATCGCGTCGGCGATGCCGGTGACCAGATTGGACGCGCCCGGGCCGGAGGTGGCCACGCACACGCCGACCCGGCCGCTGGCACGGGCGTACCCGTTGGCGGCCAGGGCGGCGCCCTGTTCGTGACGGACCAGGATGTGCTTGAGCCTGGAATCCACCAGGGCGTCGTAGAACGGCATGATGGTGCCGCCCGGATAACCGAACAGCGTTTCCACGCCCTCGGCTTCCAGGGCCTGCGTCAGCCAGCGCGCGCCATTGCGGGGCGTGCTGTGTGCGGAGGTGTTCATGCGTTGCGGACCTTCGGTATTAGCGGTGGGGGTGCGGCGGCATTACGCCGCTTGTTGATTCGCAGGTGCGGCAGCGGCTTGCTGTTCGCCGTTGAGCCAGACCATCTTGGCGCGCAGCTTCTTGCCCACTTCCTCGATCGGGTGGTCCAGATCGGCCTGCTTGAACTTGGTGTAGTTCGGCAGGCCTGCTTCATGTTCGGCCACCCAGTTCTTGGTGAAGGTGCCGTTCTGGATATCGGTCAGCACGTCCTTCATGCGCGCCTTGGTGCTGGCGTCGATCACGCGCGGGCCGCTGACATAGTCGCCGTATTGCGCGGTTTCGGACACGAATTCCAGCATGCGGGTGATGCCGCCTTCGTAAAACAGGTCCACGATCAACTTCAGTTCGTGCAGCACTTCGTAGTACGCGATTTCGGGCTGATAGCCGGCTTCCACCAACACTTCGAAACCGGCCTGCACCAGCGACGAGGCGCCACCGCACAGCACGGCCTGCTCGCCGAACAGATCGGTCTCGGTCTCTTCCTTGAAGGTGGTCTTGATGATGTTGGCGCGCGCGCCGCCCAGGCCGCCGGCATAGGTCAGCGCGAACTGCTCGGCCTTGCCGCTGGTGTCCTGGTACACCGCATAGATGCACGGCACGCCGCGGCCGATTTCATATTCGCGACGCACCAGTGCGCCGGGGCCCTTGGGCGCGACCAGCACCACATCCAGATCGGCACGCGGGGTGATCATGTCGAAATGCACGTTCAGTCCATGCGCGAACAGCAGGCAGGCGCCTTGCTTCATGTTCGGTGCGATGACGTCTTCGTAGAGCTTCTTCTGCACCATGTCCGGGGTCAGGATCGCGACCAGATCGGCGCTCTTCACCGCCTCGGCCGGCGCCACGACGGTGAAGCCGTCGGCCTGTGCCTTGGATTCGGTCGGGCCACCGGGGCGCAGGCCGACGGTGACGTCGAAGCCGGAATCGCGCAGGTTCAGCGCATGTGCGCGGCCCTGGCTGCCGTAGCCGATGATCGCGATTTTCGGTTGGATGTCGTTGCTCATGGAGAAGTCCTTGCGGGGTTGGCAGTGAGAAAGAAATCAGCCGGCAGTGGAGACACTGGCCGGCCGAACAAAGCGGGGATGGACGATGGCACCGGCCATGCAGGCACATGCATCGGCGCAGTGGTCGGCGCGGGTGGTGCAGATGGCAGCGATGTCGGTGATCTCGTTCATGTCATTCGAAACTTTTGGTGGTCCCTGAAACGCGAAACCCCGCGCCGTTGCCGGTGCGGGGTCTGATCGAAGCCTTGTGTGTCTGTTGCCTACACGAAGTCTCGTCCCGCAGCGGTTGGCGAGGTAATAAGTACGAGCACGAGAAGCGACGCTGCCGACGCGCCGAAGGGCGCGGACAAAGGGGCGTTCGAGGTGGTGTGGCGGTGCGGCATGGAGCTGAGATAACCATCGTCGCAGGTGGGGTGTCAACCCTTGCGCGTGAAACGGCTGCGTCTATGTGCAAGGGGCCGCGCGAAACCGCATGGCAGCAGCATGGTTACCGCTGAAACCGGATCGAGGCAGGGCAGTGAGGGCCGATGCGGGTCACTAAATGCGCGGCATTCGCGCCGCCGGGCAAGGCCGATCGAACGATGCGGCATGCGCCGCTGGTATGGTTGGCGACTCATCTGTGTTTGTCATGGGGGCCTGCTGTCATGCGTCGCGTACCTGTCTTGTTGATGTCTGCTCTGGTGCTGCTCGCGCCGCCGCTTGGTGCCGCCGACCGTGTCACCGGGCAGGCGTTCGCCACCCGTTCGGAAGTCATCGCCCCGCATGCGATGGCGGCCACCTCGCAGCCATTGGCGACCCAGATCGCGCTGGACGTGATGAAGGGCGGCGGCTCGGCGGTGGATGCAGCGATCGCTGCCAATGCCGCGCTGGGCTTGATGGAGCCGACCGGCAACGGGGTGGGCGGGGATCTGTTCGCCATCGTCTGGGACCCCAAGACCAATCAGCTCTACGGTTACAACGGTTCGGGCCGCTCGCCCAAGTCGCTGACCCTGGCCGAGTTCCAGCGTCGCGGGCTGAAGGACATCCCGCCGACCGGCCCGCTGCCGGTGTCGGTGCCAGGCGCGGTGGATGGCTGGTTCGCGCTGCACGAGCGCTTCGGTCGCAAGCCGATGGCGCAGAACCTGGCGCCGGCGATCCGCTATGCCCGCGAAGGTCACCCGGTGGCCGAGACCATTGCCTATTACTGGGACCGCTCGGTGCCACGGCTGTCGCAATACCCCGGCTTCAAGGAGCAGTTCACCATCGACGGGCATGCCCCGCGCAAGGGCGAGCTGTGGAAGAACCCGAACCTGGCCAATACCTTGCAGCAGATCGCCGACGGCGGCCGCGATGCGTTCTACAAGGGCGATATCGCCCGCACCATCGGCGCCTACTTCAAGGCCAATGGCGGCTATCTGAGTTATGAGGATCTGGCCAGCCACACCGGCGAATGGGTGGAGCCGGTGTCCACCAACTACCGCGGCGTTGATGTGTGGGAGTTGCCGCCCAACAGCCAGGGCATTGCCGCGCTGCAGATGCTCAACATCCTGGAGGGCTACGACTTTTCCAAAATCCCGTTCGGCTCTGCCGAGCATGTGCACCTGTTCACCGAGGCCAAGAAACTGGCCTTCGCCGACCGCGCGCGCTTTTATGCGGACCCGACGTTCCAACCGGCGCCGTTGGCAAAGCTGATCTCCAAGGACTACGCCGCCCAGCGCGGCGCGCTGATTTCCATGGACAAGGCACTCAAGGAAGTGCAGCCGGGCACGCCCAAACAGCTGGAGGAGGGCGACACCATCTACATGACCGTGGCCGATGCCGACGGCATGATGGTGTCGTTGATCCAGTCCAACTACCGCGGCATGGGCAGCGGCATGGCGCCGCCGGGGCTGGGCTTCATCCTGCAGGACCGTGGCGAAATGTTCGTGCTCAAGAAGGACCATCCCAACGGCTATGCGCCGGGCAAGCGGCCGTTCCAGACCATCATTCCCGCCTTTGTGACCAAGGACGGCAAGCCGTGGCTGAGCTTCGGGGTAATGGGCGGGGCGATGCAGCCGCAGGGGCACGTACAGATCGTGATGAATCTGGTGGACTTCCATATGAATCTGCAGGAAGCCGGCGATGCGCCGCGCATCCAGCATGAAGGCTCCACCGAGCCGACCGGCCAGGCCACCGCGATGAGCGATGGCGGCGAGGTCAATCTGGAAACCGGTTTTTCCTACGACACCATTCGCGCGTTGATGCGCAAAGGCCACCGGGTGATCTTTGCCGATGGCCCGTATGGCGGCTATCAGGCGATTGCACGCGATCCGGCCAACGGGGTGTATTACGGTGCCTCGGAAAGCCGCAAGGACGGGCAGGCTGCCGGTTACTGAGCAAGCGTTCTGCGGGTGCGTCGCGCCGCTCAATTCCAGCTGCAGCGCGCCGCTAACGATGGTGATGGATTAGGAATTCCCATGAGCTCGATGCAACAGCCCGATCTGCCGTCGCACACCCGCGCGGCCGTGCTTCCCGATGCACCGGTCGCCTTGCTGCGGCTATCGGCCGAGGCGTGTCTGGTGGCCTGCAACCGCGCCGGCCTGGATGTCCTGGGCAAGACCGCCAGCGAGCTGCAAGGCGCGCCGGCATCAACGCTGTGGGGATTGAGCGCAGCCGATCTGGTCGGCGAAGACGGCGTGTGGGCCGCTCCGGGCGACGACCCGGCCCGGCGCGTGCGCTATGTGCGCGATCGCGAGCACGGTGGCTGGATGCTGTCGCTGCCGCATGTGGAAACCGCGATTTTGCTGCGCGAAGCCACCCGCCTGGCCGAAGACAGCCGGCCGGTGCCGATCTCGCCGCTGCTGCAGCCGTTGGTGGCGCGCCTGCAGGCCGAGCACGAAGACCGCACCGTGCTGGAACGTACCGCACAGGCGCTGGCCGGTTGCGAGCTGGAACTGTTGTTGCCGCCCGGGTTGGCTGAGTCCGAGATGGGCCGCCGGCTGCAGGCCGGTTTCGGCAATCTGGCCGAAGCGATCCGCCAGGCGGTTGCGCTGTCGGTGCAGATCGCCGCCGAAGTGCCGCCGCTGGTCGCCGAAAACGACGAGATGGTGCGCCAGTCGCAGGCGCAGACCGAAGCACTGGACGGCGCGCGTACGGCGGTGGAGCGGCTGTCGTCGAGCCTGCAGGACGTCAACGCCGATCTGGCACAGGTCATCGCGTTGGCCGCCAGTGCCGATGAAAGCGCACGTCAGGGCGTGGCCGCCGCACATGCGCTGGGCCAGGCCATGCATGAAGTGGAACGGCGCGCGGCGCGTGCCGGCGAGGTCATCGAAGTCATCGATTCGGTGGCCTTCCAGACCAATATTCTGTCGATCAACGCCAGCATCGAAGCCGCGCATGCCGGCAATGCCGGGCGTGGCTTTGCGGTGGTCGCCACCGAGATCCGCCGCCTGGCCGAACGTGCCGCAGCGGCAGCGCGCGACGTGCGCGCGATCCTGGCCGAAACCAGTGCCGCAGTGGGCGAGGGCGCGGCCTCCGCGCGCGGCACCGAAGCGGTGCTCGATGGCATCACCCGCGTGCTCGGCCAGGCCAGCAGCGCGATGACCACGGTGGCCGGGCGTATCCAGGCGCAGGACAGCGAGATTCGCGGCATCGAAAGCGCCGTGGATGGCGTAGTGGCCCTGGGGCGCAGCAACTTGCAGCACGCCGCGCATGTGGCCGAACGCAGCGAAGCGCTGGAGCGCGGTACCGAAACCCTGCGCGATTGCGTGGGCCTGTTCCGCTTGCCGGCCGACCCGCTGAAGGTGCCCAGGCACGCACGCGTCAAGGAACTGGCCGTTGCCACTGCGGGCAAGATCGGCACCGCATTGGCGCAGGCCATCGCACGCGGCCAGATCGACGAAGCGTCGCTGTTCGCACGCACCTACACGCCGATTGCCGGCGTGGAGCCGCCCAAGTTCAGTACCGATTTCGACGCGCTTTGCGACGAGGTGTTACCTGCCTTGCAGGAGCCGCTGCTGGACGCCCATCCCTGGATCGTGTTCGCCATCTGCGCCAATCCCGACGGCTATGTGCCCACCCACAATCTGCGCTTCACCCAGCCGCTGACCGGCGATCCCAAGCGCGATCTGGTCGGTAACCGCACCAAGCGCAAATTCACCGACCGCGTCGGCCGTAGCGTGGGTGCGCATACCGACCCTTATCGTTTGCAGGTGTATCGCCGCGACACGGGCCAGATCATGTTCGACCTGTCGGCACCGATCTTCGTTGGCCGCAAGCACTGGGGCGGTTTGCGGGTGGGCTATACGTTGGAATGACGTGGCGTGGCGGCGAGAGAAAGTTTTCGTAGTGCATGTGTGTGCAAACTTCAAAAAAAAAGCCGCCGAAGATCGGCGGCAGGGAGAGAGAGCAGGTTTCTTGTTGTAGTGACTGCAGGCTAGCGGTGCGATGTGCCGTGGACATGTCCTTGCATGCCGCCATCGCCGTGCTGCGTGCCAAGTGGCCGCTTGCGTGTCAGCGCTGGCATAAACACAACGGCCTCCCGAAGGCGGCCGTTGTGACAACACGCGTATCCAGCCAGCGGCTCGGCGCGTCGACAGCGGCAGATCAGAAACGCTGGGTGTACTGCAGATAGCTGTAGCGCCCCGGGATGGCGTAGGCCGAATCGAACGAGTTGGCAGAGGCGCTGAGCACCACCGGCGGTTCGCGGTCGAAGACGTTGTTCAAACCCACCCGCACAGTGGCATTCCACGGCAGCTGATAAGACACCTGCATATCGTTGAACGCGGTCGCCGCGACGTGGCGATAGTTGCCGCTGTCATCCAGCTCCGAGTCGTCGTCCTTCATGCCGGAGTAGTAACGCACGGCCCAGTTGGCGGCCAGCTTGCCGTAGCTCCAGTCCAGGGTGAGCGTGCCGCGCGTGCGCCAGTTTGGGTTATCGGTGTGGTAGATGCCGTTGTAGCTCTCCCAGGCCGAATTGTCGTCCTGCTTCTGCTCGTTGACGGCTACGTAGGTCGAATCCAGCGTAAGCATGAACTGGCCGACCGCAGTTTCCGGCAGTTTGTAGCGTGCGGTGAAGTCGTAGCCTTGCATGCGTTCTGCTGCGAGGGTTGGCGGCGGTTGTAGAGCCCATCGAACTTGAAGCGCACGTTGTCGGTGAGTGCGTAGTTGCCTTGCACATAGAGCGCATCGCGCTTCTGCGGCGTGACCAGATAATTGTCCTTGGCGTAGTTGTAGCCGTATTCGGCTGTATTGAAGGCGGTGTATTGGTCCAGGCCGTAGCGCGGATAGGTGCTGTCGCCGCTGGCCGTTGCGCTGCCGGGCAGCACGGTCCACGCGCCACTGGTGCCACCGGCGCGCAGGCGGCCACTGGCCGAATAGCTGCTGTAGGCAGACGAACCGGCGCCGTACACCGGCTCTGCGGATATTTCGCGATCGCCGGCCATCACCGCATCTTCGGTGACGCTCGACAGACCGATCACCAGATTGCTGCGCTCGCTGGTGGCGCCCACGGTGGCATCAAACGAAGTGCGCTGGCCATCGCCCTGACCGTACTGGCCAACGTAGGCGTTGACTTCGGCACCGTCGAAATCGCTGCGGGTGATGATGTTGACCACACCGGCGATGGCATCGGAGCCATAGATCGACGAGGCGCCGTCCTTGAGCACTTCCACGCGCTCCACGATCGCCGAGGGAATGGTGTTCAGATCCACCGAACCGGACAGGCCCGACACCCAGCGCCGTCCGTTGACCAGCACCAAGGTGCGCGATGCACCCAGGTTGCGCAGGCTCACCGTGGCCGAGCCATCGCCACCGTTGTTGACGGTGGAGTTCATGGTCGCGCCGTTGGAGGGAATGCGCTTGAGCACGTCGGCCACCGAGGTCAGGCCCTGCTTTTCGATGTCCTGTCGCGTGAGGACCAACATCGGTTGCGAATTTTCCACATCGACCGAGCGGATGCGCGAGCCGGTGACTTTGATCTTGTCCAGGTTGGTCGGGCTCTTGTCGGGCTGTTCCTGTGCAGCGGCGACATTGCTGATGCAAAAGCCAATAGCGAGCGCTAGCGCGCCACGGCGCATGGCCGGGTGGAGCGGGGACATAGTCATGTGTACGGCGGTTCCCTGTAGAGGAGGAGCGGCGAAGCGATCCCCGTTGAGTGACACCGACATGGGCGCGTTGTCATCTGCGCGACACGACGGCTTAGCGGGAATTTAACGAGCGGGTGTCGCCACCGTTTTTCGCAAATCGGCGCCGTGTTGCGGCGCGACGCGCGCAATGCGTGGACGCGCCATGCAATGCCGGTGCGACGCTGCGCGTGTGCCTGGTTGACCTGCGATGACGCGTGCGGACACATGTCGCGAGCGGGTGCGATGTGGTTTAATCGCCGCCGAAGTGGGGGTACCGCAGTGCGCTGCGGTTGAGATAGTCCCTTCGAACCTGATCCGGTTGATACCGGCGTAGGGAAGCTTCGTTAGATGCGATGGTCCGTGACTGCACGGGCACTCTGCCATTGAGCGCCGCCGCTTCGTCCGCACTGCGACTTCTTCGCAGAGCCAGCGCCGTTGGTGCTGGTTTTCCAGCACACAGGACGAACGCCATGCATGCCGCGCCTACCGTTTTGCAGCAACAAGCCCAGTCGCTGTCCGAGGCTGTGACTCAGCCGATTCCCGGTTCCCGCAAGATCTTCGTGCAAGGCTCGCGCGCCGATCTGCAGGTGCCGATGCGCGAGATCGCCTTGACCCGCACACCGACCTTGTTCGGTGGCGAAGACAATGCGCCGCTCAGCGTGTACGACACTTCCGGCCCGTACACCGATCCGCATGCCGCGATCGATCTTGCCGCCGGTCTGGCGCCGCTACGCGCGCGCTGGATCGCCGAACGCGGCGATACCGTGGCGCTGGATGACCTGAGTTCCAGCTTCGGGCGCGGCCGCGAGCACGATACGCGCCTGGATGCAGTGCGCTTTCCTGCGCGGCACTTGCCGCGGGTGGCGCGCGAAGGCGCCAACGTCACCCAGATGCACTACGCACGACGCGGCATCATCACCCCGGAAATGGAGTTCGTGGCGATTCGCGAAAACCAGCGTCTGGAAGCGGTGACCGATGCGATCCTGCGCAAGCAGCATGCAGGCGAAGCCTTCGGTGCGGCGATCCAGCAACGCATCACGCCGGAATTCGTACGCGACGAAATCGCGCGTGGTCGCGCCATCCTGCCCAACAACATCAATCATCCGGAAAGCGAGCCGATGATCATCGGTCGCAATTTCCTGACCAAGATCAACGCCAACATCGGCAACAGTGCGGTGTCTTCGGGCATTGCCGAAGAGGTGGAGAAGCTGGTGTGGTCGATCCGCTGGGGCGGCGACACGGTGATGGACCTGTCCACCGGCAAGCACATCCACGAAACGCGCGAGTGGATCATCCGCAATTCGCCGGTGCCGATCGGCACGGTGCCGATCTATCAGGCGCTGGAAAAAGTCGATGGGCGCGCCGAAGAGCTCACCTGGGAGATCTTTCGCGACACCTTGATCGAGCAGGCCGAGCAAGGCGTGGATTACTTCACCATCCATGCCGGTGTGCTGTTGCGCTACGTGCCGCTGACGGCCAAGCGCGTCACCGGTATCGTCTCGCGCGGTGGGTCGATCCTGGCCAAGTGGTGCCTGGCGCATCACAAGGAAAACTTTCTCTACACCCATTTCGAAGACATCTGCCAGATCATGAAAGCCTATGACGTGGCGTTCTCGCTCGGCGATGGCCTGCGACCGGGCTGCATTGCCGATGCCAACGATGCGGCGCAGTTCGGTGAGCTGGAAACGCTGGGCGAGCTGACCAAACTGGCGTGGAAGCACGACGTGCAGACCATGATCGAAGGGCCTGGGCATGTGCCGATGCAGCTGATCAAGGAGAACATGGACAAGCAGCTGCGCGAATGCGGTGAAGCGCCGTTCTATACCCTGGGGCCGCTGACCACCGATATCGCGCCCGGCTACGACCACATCACCAGCGCGATCGGCGCGGCGATGATCGGCTGGTTCGGCACCGCGATGCTCTGCTATGTCACGCCGAAGGAGCATCTTGGATTGCCCAACCGTCAGGATGTGCGCGATGGCATCATGGCCTACAAGATCGCCGCGCATGCCGCAGACCTGGCCAAGGGCCATCCCGGTGCGCAGGTGCGCGACAACGCGTTGAGCAAGGCGCGCTTCGAGTTCCGGTGGGACGACCAGTTCCATCTCGGGCTGGATCCGGAAAAGGCCAAGGAGTTCCATGACGAGACCTTGCCCAAGGACGCGCACAAGCTGGCGCATTTCTGTTCGATGTGCGGCCCGCACTTTTGTTCGATGAAAATCACGCAGGACGTACGCGATTACGCAGCCGAGCACGGCATGGGCGAAGAGCATGCCTTGTCTGCCGGAATGGAAGAGAAGTCTGTGCAGTTTCTTGCGCAGGGCGCGCAGGTGTATCGCGCTTCCTAGCAACCGAGTGCGGCAAGTTTCGGTCGCGTAAACGTAACGCCGCTTAGGAAAAATTCAGCTTCGCGCAGTGCAGATCGCGTCGCAGTACGCAAGTGCCACGGCGCGACCTGTCTGCAAACGGTTACAGCGCGTCAGCATTTCAGGGGATTTACCTGAATCGCAGATAAAAAAATCGCGCCAAAGGCGCGAAGGGGAACGTCGTAATTATTTGAATTCGTCGGCGAGAGAGAGAGCCTGACGTCGCCACCTGTCGTAGGAAGCAACGAGGCATAGCGTAAAATTTGCACCAAGTGGATGCATGACACAGTCGGTCGTGGTCCTTTGCTGAATTTGGCGCTTCGCGCATTTTGCGCGATGCGTTCTTTGTCGTCCTTGTATGCCAGCGTTCTGTTGCCGATGAGTGTTTCTTCCGCTAATGCAATGCCATCGGGCCGGCTGCGTGTCGGTCAGTGCGTGGTCGACGTTGCCTCGCGCGAGGTGCACGTTTCTGGTGCAAAGCGTGCAGTGCGTTTGGCGCCCAAATCGTTGGCAGTGCTGCTGACCCTGGCGCGACAGCCGGGCCAGGTGGTCACGCGCGAGCAGTTGCTCGCCGAGGTATGGCCGGACACCTTGCCCAGCAACGATGTGGTGACCCAGGCAGTGACGCAGCTGCGCAAGGCGTTTGCCAGCAGCGGCAGCCAGCGGTCCGAGTACATCGAGACGATTGCCAAGACCGGGTATCGCCTGATGGCGCCGCTGGCGTGGGAGGCGCGCACCGATGCCGCGGCGACGTTGATGCAGACGAGTTCCTCGCTGGAGCCGCCTGGCGTACAACAGTCCGCGCAGGCGGCACCGATCGCGACAGATGAGCCCAGCGCTGCGGCTGAGACCAATGACTCCCTGCCACATCAGGCGGCAACGCCATCGCCTGCTGCGGCAGTGACGCCGCGCCGGCGTCGCTGGATGGCTCTGGCCTTTGCGGGCCTGGCGCTGGTGGTGGTGCTCGGCCTTGCGGCACGCACGTTGTGGCTGCGTGCGCCGGCAATCGATGTCGCAACGTCCACCGCTGTTCCGGGCAGCCCCAAGCGGCCGTACCAGGTCATCACTGCGGGGGGCGGATTCGATCTCACGCCCAGCCTGTCGCCCGACGGCAGCATGGTGGCCTACGCCTCGCTGACCAATGATCGGCCAGGGACGTCGATCCTGGTCAAGACGACCGACAACGCATATCCGCGCGTGCTGGAAACCCCGGCACCCGGCGTGTCCGACAGATTGCCCGCGTGGTCGCCGGATGGACGCGAAATTGCGTTCTCCCGGCAGGCGCCGGATGGCAGCTGCAGGATCATGATCGCCGCTGCGGCAGGTCAGTCCGCAGCGCGTGAGGTGGTCCGTTGCGATGGCGCGGACATGCTCAGTTTCAGCTGGTCTCCCGACGGCCGTGCGTTGTTGTTCGGCAGCATGACCGGCGCGCAAGGCGCGCCCCGAATCCGGCGTCTGGATCTTGAGACCGGGCAATGGCAGGGATTGACGTACAGCGCGCAACCGACCGACTTCGACTACGCACCGCGCTATTCCCCGGACGGGCAATGGATTGTGTTTCTGCGCAATCCGCAGCTGGGTGATTTGTGGCGGATACCCGCGCAAGGCGGCAGCGCGGAGCGATTGACCCACGACAATGCCGATATCCGTGGTTGGAGCTGGTTGCCGGACGGCAGTGGGCTGATCTTCGGGCGTCGCGTAGATAGCGAAGCGCGTTTGTATCGGCTCGATCTGGTCGCTCGCAGCCTGCACGATGTGGGCGTGGACGATGCGCAGGCGCCGGACGTAGCGCACGGGCATCTGGTTTTCGTGCAGCGCAAGCCGCAATTCGGCGTGTATCAGGTCATCCACGACCCAATGAACGGTGGTTACATCCGGCGTCGTCTGTTTCCTTCCAGTGGGCGCGACGACCAACCGATGATCGCGCCCGATGGGCGCCAGCTCATCTTCGCGTCTAATCGCTCCGGTGCGTACGGATTGTGGTGGGGCGATGTCGGCAAACCTGGCTCGATGCGGTTGATCGAAGGGATCCGCCCGGATGCGCGACAGGCGGCCGACTGGTCGGCCGACTCGCGGCAGGTGCTGGTCAGCGGCAGCGATGCCGATGGGCACGCTGCACTGTTCGAAGTGACGCCGGGCACCGGCAAGGCGGTGCGTCTGCCGGTGCCGCAGGCGCGGCCATTGCAGGCGATCCATCTTCCCGATCCCAATCGCGTGCTGGTCGTTGCTGCAGCCGACGATGGGCATAGCTTTGCCACGCTGTACGACCGCAGCACCCGTCCTTGGCGTGCGCTGGCCGCGCTGCAGGATGTTTCGCAAGTGCGCCTGGACCACGTCAGCGGGCAATTGTTGTTTACGCATCTGAGCGGGGCAGGGCTATGGCAGATTGCACCGACCCTAGCCGCCGACACCGTGCAACCGGTCGATGCGCAGCAACCATCGCGTTGGCGCTATCGCAGTTGGGCGCCGGGAGCCCAGGGTCAGGTGCATTACCTGGCGTCCAATGACAGTTGCGCGACATATGACAGCACGCTTGGCGGCGGCCGGGCGCAGTGCCTGGATGCGGCCAAGTTCACCACCATCAACGGTTTCAGCCTGGATCAGCGCAGCGGTGCGATGTATCTGGCGCTGGCTGAGGAGGATGGCAGCGCAATCGCCTACATGCCGCTGCCGGAGCATCCATCGGTGCCGGTCGGATTCATTTCCAACGTGTTGATGATGTTGAGAAAAGTGGCCTCGTAACTCCTTCGGAAAGGCTTCGTGGCAATTTCGGCAGACTTTCGTCGAAACGTCCTGACTCACGCCAGATTCGGCAAAACACTACGCCCTCTTTTGTACAAGGGGCTGCCAACATGCAACAGGTCATCACTGCCGATCGCGGGCTTGCACTGTGCCTGGACAGTGCCAGCGACTCGACATCGACCACCTGTCTGGCGGTCTCGCGTCTGGGCAGCATCCGCACCACCGCTGCGACATTCACCTTGTGGGTGCAGTTGCGTGGCCGTGCCTGGGTTGAGTCCAAGGAGGGCCGTTTCCGGCTGCGCGCCGGCGACTGGATCGCCTTCGACAAGGATTCGCATCCCACCGTGCAGGCAGATCGCAGCGCGTTGTGCGTTGGCGTCAGCCTGGATGGAAACAGCCTGCAGTCGTTGGCCGAGTTGACCGACGCCACGCTGTATCCGGGACGTAGCCAATTGTCCCGCAGCGACCTGCGTATTGCGCTGCGGCTGTGGCGCCGTGCGGCACTGCAGAGCGGCAGCGCGTCGGCGCGCCCGCTGTTGCTGCATCTGGCCGCGATGCAGCGCGACTTCGTCGAGCAGGAGCAGCGTTGTCCAGGTCGCTCGCGCAGCCGCCGGCGCCAGGTCTTCGGCCGCATGCAGCGCGCCCGGCTCTATCTGGAAGGCAACAGCGACCGTGTGGTGCGCATCAGCGAACTGGCGCAGCTGACCAACTTCTCCAGCTGGTATGTATCCAAGACCTTCCAGAGCCTGTACGAAGAAAGCCCGCAGGCCTTGTCGGCACGCTTGCGCCTGGAGCGGGCCTCGGATTTGCTCCGCGATACCTCGATGATGATCGGCGAGGTTGCGGCCGCCAGCGGGTTCGACAATTGCTGCAGCTTCGCACGCGCATTTCGTGCGCGTTTCGGGGTCTCTGCATCGCGTTACCGGGAACAGACGACCAATCCGCCAGATTCGGCAAAGCCACGTAGCGTGACGCGCAAAGCGACGGCGTTCACGCAAACGTAATTTGCACAGGGGCGCTTAACGCGCCACTAACGAACCCTGGAGAGATTGATGAACCTTCGCACCTCCGCAGTGCGGCTGGGCCTGTTGCCCGCCGGTATTGCGATCGCGTTGACGCCGGCTTTTGCCGCCAATGCACAAGAGCAGTCCGCCCCGTCGACCACGACCCTGGACCGCATCGAAATCACCGGCTCGCGCATCCGCTCGGTCGACGTCGAAACCGCACAGCCGGTCTTCACCGTCTCCCAGCAGGACATTCAGAAGTCCGGCCTGGTCAGCGTTGGCGACATCCTCCAGAACCTGTCGATTGCCGGTACGCAGACCTACAGCAAGGCTGCAGTGCTGACCTCCGACCCAGAGCAGGGTGGCCAGTACGTCAATCTGTACAACCTGGGCGAGAACCGTACCCTGGTGTTGGTGAACGGCAAGCGTTGGACCAGCAGCCTCTCCGGCCTGACCGACATGTCCACCATCCCGAGCTCGCTGATCGAGCGCATCGAAGTCTTGAAGGACGGCGCTTCGGCGATCTACGGCTCTGACGCCGTGGCTGGTGTGGTCAACATCATCCTGCGTCAAAACTACGACGGTGCAGAAGCCTCGGCGTACTTTGGCCAGAACGGCCGTGGCGACGGTTCCAAGGAGCAGTATTCCTTCACCGCCGGCACCACCACTGATCGCTCCTCGCTGGTGTTTGGCGTCAACTACACCAACGAAGATCCGGTGTGGGCCAAGGATCGCACGCTGACCCGTTACTCGGCCGGTCCGAACCACATCGAAGATGGCCTGAGTGCAACCGGCCCGTGGGGTCGCTTCACCTCCAACGACCAGACCTACATCCTCAACCACACCGGTTCGTTCGACGGTAAGGGCGTGGGTGCGGATTCACGCAATCTGGCCAACTACCACAACGACATCACCACCGACGATTACTTCAATTCCGTCGACCAGATGATGTTGCAGCAGTCGAGCAAGAACAAGTCGGTCTTTACGACAGGCAGCTACAACATCACCGACAACATCACCTTCAAGTCGACGGCGATGTACTCGGAGCGCACATCTAACCGCCAGACCGCTGGCTATCCGCTCAACGCCCGTTCGCAGCCCCAGTTCCCGGTGGCGATCAGTGGCAGCAGCTACTACAGCCCGATCGGTCAGGACATCACCAGCTGGTTCCGCCGTACGGTTGAACTGCCGCGCACCACCGAAAACAATGTCAAGTCCACGCATTTCGATGCAGCGCTGGAAGGCGTGTTCGATGTCGGCAGCCACGGCTGGAACTGGGACGTGGGCTTCAACTACAACAAGTACGATGTGACGCAGGTTTCGCGCGGCAACATCAATCTGCTGGCGCTGCAGAAGGCATTGGGTCCGTCGTTCCTCAATGCACAGGGTCAGGTGCAGTGCGGTACCGCAGCGGCTCCGATCGCGCTGGGTACCAGCAATGCGCTGGGCCAGTGCACCCCGTTCAATATCCTGGGTGGCCCGTCGGCCTCCACGCCGAACGCGCTGCAGTACATCAATGCATTGGGCC
Organism: Xanthomonas sp. Leaf131; assembly: GCF_001423495.1. GTDB lineage: Bacteria > Pseudomonadota > Gammaproteobacteria > Xanthomonadales > Xanthomonadaceae > Xanthomonas. Next base: position 31,668 of record NZ_LMOG01000011.1, read on the forward strand.
AGGCCACGCAGCAGAGCCTGAGCAAGCAGTGGACCGCCAACGTCACCGGTGGCCTGTTCGATCTGCCGGCCGGTGAACTGGGCTTCGCCGCAGGCGTCGAACACCGCGAAATCAGCGGCTACGACTACCCGGACCAGCTGTCCAGTGCCGGTTACACCACCGACCTGGCGGCACAGGCCACCGAGGGTCGCTACCAGACCAACGAAGCCTACCTGGAGCTGTTGATTCCGGTGCTGAAGGATCTGCCGGGCGCCAAGGAACTGTCGTTCGACGTGGCCGCGCGTTACAGCAACTATAGCCGCTTCGGCGACACAACCAACAGCAAGTTCAGCTTCACCTGGAAGCCGATTGACGACCTGCTGGTGCGCGGTACCTACGGCACCGGTTTCCGTGCGCCGACGCTTGACGATACCTTCGGCGGTGGTTCCCAGAGCTTCGATTACTTCACGGACCCTTGCGACGCAACGTTCGGCTCGCTTGGTAATGCCGGTGTGGCGGCGCGTTGCGCAAGTGAAGGTTTGGCAGGCAACTTCCGTCAAACTGACACTGCGAACAACCCAGTAACCCAGCGCGACGTGCAGGGTAATGCTCCGTTCAATGCAGGCGTTGGTAATGCTGAGCTTGAGCCGGAATACAGCATCACCCGTACCGTGGGCATGGTGTACAGCCCGCATTGGGTGCAGGGCCTGGACTTCTCGCTGGACTGGTACCGCATTTCGATCTCCAACATCATCACGGCGCTGACGCCCAATGATGTGTTGAACAACTGCTACCTCAACAATCTGGCCAGTTACTGTGCCGACTACGGCCGCGATGCGGTGACCGGTCAGGTCACCACGCTGAGCCGTGGCAACGTCAACCTGGGTCGTCTGGAAACTGAAGGCTACAACTTCGGCGTGCGTTACCGCATGCCGGAAACTGCCTACGGCAAGTTCGCCGTCAACCTTGACACCAACTACCTGGCGACCTACAAGACGCAGGCCGAAGCCGGTGCCGAGTGGGCCAACGATGCTGGCTACTGGAACTTCCCGCGCGTGCGTGCCACCTTGGGTCTGGACTGGTCGCTGGGTGCGTTGTCGGCCAACTGGAACCTGCGTTACTACGGCGGCTTCCGCGATTACTGCTGGGATGCAGCGGCAGGCATCGAGTGCAACAACCCGAACTACCAGACGCCGAACCCGGGCTGGGGCGGCGGTACCGGTTCCAACAAGAAGGGTTCGATCTCCTATCAGGACGTTTCCGTCACCTGGCAGGCTCCGTGGGACGGCAGCGTGACCGTTGGTGCCCGCAACATCTGGAACAAGCAGCCGCCGGTGACCTACTCGATCACCAACAGCAGCACCGCTGCGATCGATCCGATGCTCGACTACGACCGCTTCCTGTTCGTGCAGTACAACCAGCGCTTCTGATCATCGAAGCGGTGTAATGGTTTAGAAAAGCGGGCCGAAAGGCCCGCTTTTTTGTCTGATGTTTGTTGCGCGATGTGTCTTGGCTACTTGCAACGTGGGTGTGCGACGCAGGTAACTCAGTGCGTCACCTGGCGAGTATGGAAGCGCCTGGATCGCGCGGTGAGGAGGCGATGCGCGCAATCGCAGTGCGCGCTGCATCGATCGTCAGGCAGGCAGGAAACCAGGCAAAGAACAGCCAAAGAAAAAGGGCACGACCATGTCGCGCCCTTGTTGTTACATCAGCTTGTTACATCAACGGCAAGTACGTTGGTTTTAAGCCTCGGCAAGCCCTAGCAACGTCTCGGCCTGCTCGCGCCACTTCGGCAGGCGGGTGATCACGCCCACCTTGGACAGATACTCTTCGTCCACGGTTTCGCCACTGGCCAGCGCCGTGGCCACATGCACCGCACCGGTCACCCAGAAACTGCGCAGGCTCGAACGTTGCGGATGGCGATGGAAGGCCACCGCTTCGATGATCGGCATCGGCAGGCCCCATAGGCCGAGCAGATACGCGCCCGCTTCGGTGTGACCCAAACGCTCGTCGCCACCTTCGGCCGGCGGTTCGCGCTCGTCACGTACGCCCGGCAGCAACAGGCCGATATCGGCCAACAGGGCGGCGGTGGACCCGAGTTCTGCGCTGGTCGGTGGCAACACCTTGGCCGCCAGGCGCGAAGAGAGCAGGGCGCGGCGCTGCATCGCGTTGCGCTCGGCCGGGGTCAGGGTCTGCACCGAGAACACTTCGCTGGCCAGCACCAGATCGCGCAGCGTCGCTACGCCCAGGCGGGTCACCGCGGTGCGCAGATCGGTGATGCTGCGGCCGCCGGAGAAAAACGCCGAATTGCACAGCTGCAGCACTTTTGCCGCAATCGCCGGGTCGCCGGCGATCAGCTTGGCGATATCGGCCGCATCGGTGCCGCCATCGTCCTCTTCCAGCGCGTGCATCAGGCTCAGATACAGATGCGGCGGCGAGGGCAGTTTTTCGATCCGCCCGATCGCGGCACGCAAGCGCGGATTGCTGAGCAGATCGCGCAGTTCTTCCAGACTGGTGACCGCTTCGAGCAGGACTTCCGGCGCCAGCGGCATCGGCAAGAAGCGATGTGCCACGCCAATGATGCGGGCCGGCGGCGTGCGCTGGCCATCCTGTGCATCGATCAAGGCGATGCGGATGGTATCCGGGCGCAGCGTACGGATCTGCCCCAACAATGTGGCGGCAGTGAGGTCCGGCAGGACCGGTGCAACGATGACGGCATCGAACGGCGACAGCGCGGCAGCTTCAATCGCCGAATTTCCATCGGCTACTTGCTGCGCCTGCCACTGATCACCCAGATCGGCGACATAGTCGCTCAGGTCGGACGGAAGACTGGCTTCGTCCCCAACAAACAGAATACGCAAGACACTTCCCCAAGAGTCACCGGCGACAGACACCGGCCAAACGCTGTCGGCAATGTACCCAATCTGCCGCCGGCGGTCACCGGGATCACGCCGAAAGCGTGATCCCGATCGCCCCACGTCTGCGGGGCTGCATCACGGTCGATGGATCAGGGTGCGTCGGAATTGTAGCGTTCCACCGACTCCACCAGGATGCGCTTGGCTTCTGCCGCGCCGCCCCAACCGTCCAGTTTGACCCACTTGCCCTTCTCCAAGTCCTTGTAATGCTCGAAGAAGTGGCCGATGCGCTCCATCCAGTGGCTGGACACCTGACCGATATCTTCGATGTGCGCATAGCCGGAGAAGATCTTCTCGATCGGCACCGCCAGGATCTTCTCGTCGCTGCCGGCTTCGTCGCTCATGCGCAGCACGCCCACCGGACGGCAACGCACCACCGAGCCGGGCACCAACGGCAGTGGCAGCACCACCAGCACGTCGGCCGGATCGCCGTCGCCGCACAGGGTGTTGGGCACATAGCCGTAGTTACAGGGGTAGCGCATCGGGGTCGACAGGATGCGGTCGACGAAAATCGCGCCGCTGGCCTTGTCCACTTCGTACTTGACCGGCTCCGAATCCTTCGGAATTTCGATGACGACGTTGATTTCTTCCGGCAGATTCTTGCCCGAGGTGACCAGTTCAAGGCCCATGCGCGTAGCTCCGAGGCTTCAGCAGTGTGAGGATCGCGATTCTACGCGTTCGGCTGTTGCGCTGCAGCGACACTGAATGGGCAATGTTCTGACGACCGCGCGCGGCATAGCCCGCATTCAGCGCGGGATGCTCCCCGATCGTTGCGGTCGGCGGCCCGGCGCACGCTGCAGGCTCATCCACTGCAAGGGAATTGCCATGTCCAAGCTCGCACGTGTGCTCGTTGTCCTGCTGCTGTCCTGCTTTGCCCAGGTTGCCTCCGCCGCAACGCCGCCGCCGACCTTCGTCGACGCGGTGGACTGGCCCGCCAATGGCGAAGGCTGGGAGGCGTTCGTCGATCTTGAGCAGCGGCTGGAACGCGATTTCGACAATATTTGCGGCGACACCTTTTGCGGTGGCGAATTCAGCGACTACCAGCCGCTACGCTTCCGCTGCTCGGTGCATCGGGTGACCGGCGTGGTGCGCAGCTGCATCTGGACCTTCGGCGCCAGTGAGGTCAGCGTCGATCCCCGCAGCGGGTACCTGCGCTCCGATAGCCGGGTCTGGCGGTGCACGGCACCACTGAAGGATGGGACGCGTCTGGACGAGATGTATCGCACCTTGGCAGTGACCAACCCGCTGTTCGAGCCGCTGCCGAACGGCGCGCCGCCGATCTATGACGGCTTGATCGGCTGCCTGTGAGCATGAGGCAGGTGGAGTTGCGCATTTCGTGCAGCTCCACCTGCCGCCGGCCCGGCAGCTATGCCGGCGGCAGCGGAGGCGGCCGCGATGGCCTCGTCAGCCGCGATCTACGCCGTCGCCGCTCGCCACTGTCAACCCGCCTATGGCGTGCGTGCTCACGCAGGGTTGCACGGGTTTCAGGGGGCATGGCACACGCTAAAGCAGCGGCACCAGCAGCAAGGCCACGATGTTGATGATCTTGATCAGCGGATTGATCGCCGGCCCGGCGGTGTCCTTGTACGGGTCGCCGACCGTGTCGCCGGTAATGGCAGCCTTGTGCGCTTCGCTGCCCTTGCCGCCAAAGTGGCCGTCTTCGATGTACTTCTTGGCGTTGTCCCAGGCACCGCCGCCGGTGGTCATCGAAATCGCCAGGAACAGTCCGGTGACGATCGTGCCGATCAACAATCCGCCCAGGGCACGTGGCCCGAGCAGCAGACCGATCACAATCGGCACCACGACCGGCAGCAGCGAAGGCACGATCATTTCGCGGATCGCCGAGCGGGTCAGCATGTCGACTGCGCGGTCGTATTGGGGCTTGGCGGTGCCTGCCATGATGCCGGGAATCTCGCGGAACTGGCGGCGTACTTCCTCGACTACCGCGCCCGCCGCACGCCCCACCGCTTCCATCGCCATCGCAGCAAACAGATAGGGAATCAACCCGCCGATCAACAAGCCGATGATCACCGTGTGGTCGGAGAGATCGAAAGCGAAGACCTGGCCAGGATTGGCCGCTTGCAGGTTATGGGTGTAGTCGGCAAACAGCACCAGCGCCGCCAGTGCCGCCGAGCCGATCGCATAGCCCTTGGTCACCGCTTTGGTGGTATTGCCCACTGCATCCAGCGGGTCGGTGATGTTGCGCACTTCCGGCGGCAGCTCGGCCATTTCGGCGATGCCGCCTGCGTTGTCGGTGATCGGCCCGTATGCGTCCAGCGCGACGATCATGCCGGCCATCGACAACATGGCCGTTGCAGCGGTCGCAATGCCGTACAAGCCGCCGAAATAAAATGCGCCCCAGATTGCCGCGCACACCGCAATCACCGGAAGCGCAGTGGATTTCATCGAGATGCCAAGGCCGGCAATGATGTTGGTGCCATGGCCGGTGGTGCTTGCCGCTGCCACGTGCTGCACGGGTTTGTATTGGGTGCCGGTGTAGTACTCGGTGATCCAGACGATCAAGCCGGTGAGCACCAGGCCGATCAATGCGCATACATACAACGACGTTGCACCATGGGTGTTATCGCGCATCAAGGACTGCGTGATCGGCCAGTAGGCGAGTGCGGCCAGCACGCCGGAGACGATCACGCCCTTGTAGAGCGCGCCCATGATCGAGCCGCCCGCTTTGACCTTGACGAAGCCCGCGCCCACGATCGAGGCGATGATCGACACGCCACCGAGCACCAGCGGATACAGCACCGCATGCGGCCCGGTTTCGGCCAGCGTCAGACTGCCCAGCAACATCGTGGCGATGACGGTGACGGCATAGGTTTCGAACAGATCCGCCGCCATCCCTGCGCAGTCACCGACGTTGTCGCCCACGTTGTCTGCAATCACCGCCGGGTTACGCGGATCGTCCTCGGGAATGCCGGCTTCGACCTTGCCGACCAGATCCGCGCCCACGTCCGCACCCTTGGTGAAGATGCCGCCACCCAGGCGCGCGAAGATCGAAATCAGCGACGACCCGAATGCCAGCCCCACCAGTGCGTGGAGGTTTTGCTCCAGCGGCAGGCCCATCGCTTGCAGCACCGCGTAATAACCGGCCACGCCGAGCAACCCCAATCCCACCACCAGCATGCCGGTGATGGCGCCGCCGCGGAAGGCCACATCCATTGCCTTGCCAATGCCATGCCGCGCGGCCTCGGCGGTGCGCACATTGGCGCGTACCGACACGCTCATGCCGATGTAGCCGGCCAGCCCCGACAGCACCGCGCCGATCGCAAAACCCACTGCGGTGTACCAGCTCAGAAACAGCCCGACCAACACGAACAACACGCCACCGGCGATCGAAATGGTGAGGTATTGCCGGTTGAGATAGGCACGTGCGCCTTCCTGGATCGCCGCGGCGATCTCCTGCATGCGTGCGTTGCCACTCGGCTGCGCGATCACCCAGCGTGCCGACACAATTCCATAGACGATTGCCAGGACCGCACAACCCAGCGCAAGCGGTAATCCGTAGTGTTCCAGCATGACCCCTCCCAAGAGAATGGACGTCGTCCGGTCGGGACGAACCAAGGGCGAAGCACGCAGCGAGTGGACTGGCGAATACGGACTCGACGGCCACAATGACCGTAACGCGCGTCGCGATGTTCATGTGGCCGGATCGCGGCCGAGTATGCGCCGCAGCTTGCATGGCTGCCACCCCTGCGGCTTTGGCACGTCGTTCAGTCGCCGCGTGACAGCCTGCGGCCCAACGTGATCGACCCGATCCAGGAGTTTTCTTATGTCGAACAATGCCGTGTCCCGGTATGCCGTGACGATCGCAGCCCTGTTGTTTACCACCCACGCGCTTGCCGCCGAGCCAACGCCTGAGTTGAAACAGCGCGCAGCGGGCACCGCACAAGCGGTCGGTGCAGTGCACACCCTGCGTCAGATCCCCGAGGCCTGCGCTCGCCTCGAAGGCGTGTTCACCGGCAATGCTGCACAGCCGTATACGTTGTCGGTCGTACGCAGCAGTCCCACCTGCCAGCCACGCGCCCGCTTCGTGGATTTCGCCAAGGCCACGCCTAGCGTCGCATCGGGTTGGATCTATAACGATGTAATCCGCGTACCAAGCGCCGCCTGCCCGGCGCAGCAGGCGGTGGTGCGCATCTGGCGCAAGCCGGTGGAGGCGAAGCCACAGCTAGATGGCCAAGGCCAGTCGCGCATCTATCTGGAAGACGCCAAGCAACAGGCCGCCGCCGGAAAGATGCCGCAGGTGCCGATGTTTTCTGCACAGATGACGGTGGAAGGCAAGGCTTGCCAGTAAACACGCCATCCGTTTCATTTCGAGATATTAAAAAAGCAGTTCGAGATATTAAAAACAACGCACCCCGGCATTGCCAGGGTGCGTTGTTTTGTCTTTATGTCGCTTCGAAAGCCGACGCTGTAGCGCTGTAGCGATTGCATAATCAAGCGAGTTGTTGCTGCCAGCTCTATTGGCGAAGTTGGCTGGGCTATCGATGCCTTTATGCGTTCGGCTTCTGCAACAGGATGCTGAGAAGGCTAGGGCGGGCTGCACATGCGGTCTTCTCGATGGCAGCAACGGATCCTTTCGCCTCGCAACACCCGAAGGTTCACCCCTCCCAAGCAGGCAACTTCTTCGCCACCGCCACATTCTTCAACGTCACATACTTCGGCAACCCATCGCTGCCGTAGGCCAATGGCGCTTCGCCCTTGATTAGCGGTGCGAAATAGCGGCGGGCGCGTTCGGTGATGCCGAAGCCGTCCTTGCGCAGGAAGCTGGGTGGCATCTTCTTTTCGTGATTGGCCACCTTGTGCAGCGGGGCGGGCACGATCTTCCAGCGGTACGGTGCGTCGCTGACGCGTTCGATCACCGGGATCACTGCGTTCATGCCCTTGAGCGCGTATTGCACTGCGGCCTTGCCGACGGCCTGCGCCTGCTCCCAGTCGGTCTTGGAGGCGAGGTGGCGTGCGGAGCGTTGCAGGTAATCGGGCAGCGTCCAGTGCACCTTGTAGCCGAGTTCCTGTTTGACCTGCGCGGCGAGAAATGAGGCCACGCCGCCGAGTTGCGCATGGCCGAACGAGTCGGTGGTGCCGCCGGCATCGGCGACGAAGCGGCCGTGTGCGTCCTGGATGCCTTCGCTGGCAACCACCACGCACCAGCCGACTTTTTCCACTACCTGCTTGACCTTGGCCAGGAACACGGCCTGGTCGTAGGCGCGCTCGGGCAACAGGATGATCTGCGGTGCATCGTCCGGACCTTGGCCGGCCAGGCCTGCGGCGGCGGCGAGCCAGCCGGCGTGGCGGCCCATCGCTTCGTAGATGAAGACCTTGGTGGAGGTGTCGGCCATGGCCGCGACATCCAGGGCGGCTTCGCGTACCGACACCGCGGTGTATTTGGCCGCCGAGCCGAAGCCGGGGCAGGTGTCGGTCACCGCCAGATCGTTGTCGATGGTCTTGGGCACGCCGATGCAGTGCAGCGGGTAGCCGTAGGCCTTGGCCAGTTGCGAGACTTTCCACGCGGTATCGGCCGAATCGTTGCCGCCGTTGTAGAGGAACCAGCGCACGTCGTGCGCACGCAGCACGTCGAGCAGGCGCTCGTACTTGGCGCTGTCTTCTTCCAGCGATTTGAGCTTGTAGCGGCACGAGCCGAATGCGCCACCCGGGGTCTGTGCCAGCGCGGCGATCGCGGCGGCGGATTCTTTCGAGGTGTCGATCAGCTCCTCGCGCAATGCGCCCAGGATGCCGTTGCGTGCGGCCAGCACCTTGATCTTGCGCGCGCGCGCTTCGGTGATCACACCGGCGGCGGTGGCATTGATGACGGCGGTGACGCCGCCGGATTGGGCATACAACAAGTTGCCAGTGGTCATAGGGGACAGGCTCCTCAATGGGGACATGGCGCAGGGGACAGTGCCGGGACATTCCCCGGATGCGGTAAGCTGCACGACCAGACGGTCAGCGCTGGCGAAGACCTGAGTCTAACGCCGCCAACCGCAACGCGTTTTTATTCGAAAGTGGAGTCCACTGATGCGATTGGTTCTGTTGGGACCGCCCGGTTCGGGCAAGGGCACCCAGGCGACACGGCTCAAAGACACCTTTGAGATCCCGCACATTTCCACCGGCGATCTGTTGCGCGCTGAAGTGGCCGCCGGTTCGCCGCTGGGCCTGAAGGCCAAGGAAGTGATGGCGCGTGGCGATCTGGTGTCCGACGACATTCTGCTCGGCATGCTCGAATCGCGGCTCGGTCAGGCCGACGTTGCGAAGGGTTTCATTCTCGATGGCTATCCGCGCAACGTGGCGCAGGCCAATGCGCTGGATGGGCTGCTCAGCAAGATCGGCCAGCCGTTGGACGCGGTGGTGCAGTTGGATGTCGCCAGCGAGTTGCTGGTCGAGCGCATCGCCGGTCGTGCCAAGGCCGAAGGCCGCGAAGACGACAATCCCGAATCGGTGCGCAAGCGTCTGCAGGTCTATACCGATTCCACCGCACCGGTGATCGGCTTCTACGAGCAGCGCGGCAAGCTGGCGCGCGTCGATGGCGTGGGCTCGCTGGACGAAGTGCTCGAGCGCATCAGCAAGGCGCTGGGCCGCTGAGTCGGCTGGGGCCGGGCGCGACGCCTGGCCCACGCACCTGGTTCACAAGGCCGCGCGCCATCAGGCGGCGAGGCTTTTTCGCGTTTGCGATGCCGCAAAGAAAAACCCCGGTCATACAAGACGACCGGGGCGGAATAACGCCAGTGATGGGCTTGCTCAGAGCCCCGACAGCATGAGCTCCCTGGGGATTTGGCCTCTTGGGGAGTAGGACCAAAGGGGTGCTGCGACTGGCGTTCAGCATAGTGAGGGATGTGACGCAGTTCGCATATCGGGAAATTCCCGACAGTACGGTAGGTGTTTCCTGACACCGCGGTCGGCGGTGGATCGGAATGTCCCGCAACTCCGGCGATCGGCGACAATGAGCGGCATGAGCAAACTCCACATCCTCGGCATCGCCGGGACTTTCATGGGCGGCGTTGCCGCCCTTGCGCGCGAGCAGGGCTGGCAGGTAGAGGGCAGCGACCAGGCCATCTATCCGCCGATGTCCACCCAACTGGAAACGCTCGGTATCGCCTTGGCCCAAGGCTATGCGCCGTCCAATATTTCGGCCGATGCCACCGAGGTGGTCATCGGCAATGCCCTGTCGCGCGGCAACCCCGCCGTGGAAGCGGTGCTCGACGCCGGCCGTCGCTACACCTCCGGCGCCCAGTGGCTGGCCGAGCAGGTGCTGCCCGGTCGCGACACGCTGGCCGTTGCCGGGACCCACGGCAAGACCACCACCACCACCATCCTGAGCTTTCTGCTGGAAGCGGCCGGACGTGCGCCGGGCTTTTTGATCGGTGGAGTCGCCGAAGACTTCGGCGTGTCCGCGCGGTTGGGCCAGGGGCGCGAGTTCGTGGTGGAAGCCGATGAGTACGACACCGCGTTTTTCGACAAGCGCAGCAAGTTCGTGCACTACCGGCCGCTGGTGGCCATCCTCAATAACCTGGAATACGACCACGCGGATATTTTTCCCGACGTGGCGGCGATCCAGCGCCAGTTTCATCATCTGGTGCGCACGGTGCCGGCGCGCGGCCGCTTGATCGTCAACGGCGAAGACGCGCACCTGGCCGAGGTGCTGGCAATGGGCTGCTGGACGCCGGTGGAGCGCTTCGGTTTCGATGTGGAGCTGGAGTGGAGCGCACGCTTGATCGCTGCCGACGGCAGTGCGTTCACGGTGTTGCAGCGTGGTGTGGAGATCGGCCAGGTGCACTGGCCACTGGTCGGGCGACATAACGTGCTCAACGGATTGGCGGCGCTGGCTGCCGTGCACGCAGTGGGCGTAGATCCGGCGACAGTGATGCCGGCGTTGGCGCGCTTTCACAGCGTCAAACGCCGCTTGGAAGTGTTGGGGCAGGCACGCGACATCACGGTGTACGACGACTTCGCCCATCACCCCACCGCGATTGCGACCACACTGCAAGGCTTGCGTGCGAAGGTTGGCGCGGCGCGCGTGCTGGTGGCGATGGAGCCGCGCAGCAATTCGATGCGGCTGGGCGCGCATGCGCAGGCGTTGGCGCCGTCGTTGCGCGATGCCGATGCGGTGGTGTTTCTGCATCGTCCGGAATTGCCATGGGATGCGGCGCCGATCATCGCGCAGGTGCTTGGCGATGCACATGTGGCGCACGACGTGGATGCACTGCTGCACACGCTGGGCGAGATTGCGCAGCCGGGCGACCATGTGGTGTTTATGTCCAACGGCGGCTTCGACGGCGCGCCGCATCGCTTTCTGGCGCAGCTGTCCTGATGAACGAGATGACTGCCACCGCCGACAGCAGCGCATTGCCGCTGTTTCCGCTGCATAACGTGCTGTTGCCGGGTGCGGCAATGGGCTTGCGCGTGTTCGAGCGGCGCTATCTGGATCTGGTGCGCGAGTGCGGCCGCACCGGCACCAGTTTCGGGGTGTGTCTGATTCTGGATGGCGCAGAAGTCGGCGTACCGGCGACACCGGCTGCGTTCGGCACCGAAGTGCGTATCGAGGATTTCGATGTCGGCGCCGATGGCGTGCTGGTGCTGCGCCTGCGCGGGACGCGGCGCTTCCATGTGCAGCGTTCGCGCATCCGCGATAACGGGTTGGTGGTGGGCGAGGTGAGTTGGTGCGAGCCCGACAGCGATGACGAACTGCGGCCCGAACACAGCCTGTTGGCGACCGTGCTCGAGCGCCTGCTTGAGCAGGTAGGTGGTGAATTCGCATCGGCCGGACCTGGCCTGCTGGACCAAGCGGCCTGGGTGGGTTGGCGGCTGGCCGAGCTGTTGCCGCTGACCGAACAACAACGCCTGTCGTTGTTGCAGCAGGACGACCCGCATCGGCGCCTGGATCAATTGCTGGCGTGGATGCCGTAACGCGGTGATGCTGTGCAGGTGAGACCCATCACCGCGCTTGCACCGCTGTGGCGGCACACTCGCCACGCTTGAGTACGCTGACGCTGGCATCCACGCATCGGATGCGCGCACCGGCCTCACTCGTTACCGATCCATGGGGTGTGCCTTGATCATCGACGTAAAGCCGCGTGTCTCCGATGTGTTCGACCAGGTCTGGCGGACCCTGGCAGTGTTGTTCGTATGGGACGTGTTGATCACGATCATCTACTACGTGCTGCCGTTCCGCGCGCCTGCGTTGCCGTTGACCATCTTCGGTTCGGCATTGGCGTTGTTCCTGGGGTTTCGCGCCAATTCCACCTATCAACGCTGGTGGGAGGGCCGCGTGCTGTGGGGCCAGATGATCAATGCATCGCGCAATCTGGTGCGTCTTAGCATCAGTATCTTGTCGGCGCCGGAAGCTGCAGCGCTGGGCCGTACGATTGCGTTGCGTCAGGTTGCGTACGTGCATGCGCTGCGTTGCCAGTTGCGCCGTTTGCCAGTGGATGCGGTGCTGGAATCGCGGCTGGATGCCGACGAAGTGGCGTCGGTGATTACGCGCACCAACGTCGCCAATGGGCTACTCGATATCACTGGGCGTAGTGTCGAGCGGGCGCGTCGCGATGGCTGGATCGACAGCATCCAGCAGGCCAGTGTCGAACGCATCCTGGTGGACATCGCCAATGCGCAAGGCGGGATGGAGCGGCTGAAAAATACGCCGCTGCCGTATCAGTACCGTTTTTATCCGAACCTGTTCACCCGGCTGTTTTGCGTGCTACTGCCGATCGGCCTGGTGGAGACGCTGCAATACGCCACGCCAGTGGGTTCGACCGTGGCGGGGTTGATGTTCTTGGCGGTGCTCAAGATCGGTGACGAGCTGGTCGATCCGTTCGCCAACAGCATCCACGATCTGCCGCTGGACAGCATGTGCCGCACGGTGGAGATCGATGCGTTGCAGGCGATTGGCGAGCAGGCGCCGGAGCCGATGCAGCCGGTGGATGGTGTGCTGTGGTGAGTGTATTGGGCCCTTGAGCAGTACGGCTTGTGCATATCCAAACTGCGCTGAAGCTCACCATCCTGGTCGCCTTGAGAGGTATCGAACGGTGCGGATGCGTCGGCTGTAGAGCGGCTAATCTGCGGGTTGGTTGCAAGGCCCTTGCCCACCCACCATCGCGGGACACGCCGCAAGTACGTCCTTGTAGCAACTGTGTTGTTGGAGGGGCTTTGGCCACTCCGTAAGCCGGGCACGGTGGTGCCGGCTGCTGGCA
>NZ_LMOG01000012.1 GCF_001423495.1 Xanthomonas sp. Leaf131
TGCCAGCAGCCGGCACCACCGTGCCCGGCTTACGGAGTGGCCAAAGCCCCTCCAACAACACAGTTGCTACAAGGACGTACTTGCGGCGTGTCCCGCGATGGTGGGCGGGCAAGGGCCCTGCAGCCAAGTGGCAGATCCGCGTGAAGTCGTTTTCAGCCGTTCTAAATCAACACTCTGTCGCGTATCAGGTGCGCACGCGCCACATCAGCGTGTACCGGCATTCAACCACTCCCGCAAACGCAGACTATCGAACGGCCACCCCAACTCGCGCCCACCCGCATCGCGCAACACCGGCACCCGCTCACCATAAGCGGACTCAAGCGTCGTATCGTTATCGATAAAGACGCTCCTGAACTCGCCCGCGCGTGCCTGCGCCAGCACTTCCACGGCCTGGTCGCACAGGTGGCACTCATCGCGCTGGTACAGGGTCAAGGCCATCGCAAAATTCTCAATGCTGCGCTGCAGCCATGCTGCAATCGCCGAGCGACTAGAATAGCCGCCTTTACGCTCACCTCTCCGGCAAGCATGGCTGTCAGCACGTTCGACCTGTTCAAGATCGGCATCGGTCCGAGTTCCTCCCACACCGTGGGGCCGATGCGCGCCGCAGAACGCTTCGTGCATCGCTGGCTGCTCGACGCCGGCCGCTTGCAGGATGTGGTGCGCATACGCGCCGAGGTGTTCGGCTCGCTGGCCCTGACCGGCCGCGGCCATGGCACCGACAAGGCCGTGCTGCTCGGGCTGGAAGGCCACCGCCCCAACCTGATCGACCCGGACATCATCCCCGCCACGCTCGAGCGCATCCGCGCCAGCAAGCGCATCGATTTGATGGGCCAGCACACCATCGCCTTCGACGAAAAACGCGATCTGCCGATGAACAAACGGCAGAAGTTGCCGTATCACACCAATGGCATGCGCTTCACCGCCTACGATGCCGATGAGGCGGTGATCGCCACGCGCGATTACTACTCGGTCGGTGGCGGCTTCGTGGTCAACCAGGACGATGCCGCCGACGACCGCATCGTCGCCGACGAAACACCGCTGCCCTACCCGTTCCTCAGTGGCGACGAACTGCTCGCGCAATGCGCACGCAGCGGTCTGAGCATCGCCGCGCTGATGTTCGAAAACGAAAAGAGCTGGCGCAGCGAAGACGAAATTCGCGCCGGCCTGCGCGAGTTGTGGGCCGCGATGCAGTCCTGCGTGGAGCGCGGCATCCGCCAGGAAGGCACGCTACCCGGCGGCTTGAATGTGTCCCGTCGCGCACCGGCGTTGTACCGCGAACTCTCGTCCAAACCGGAAGCGGCGATGCGCGACCCGCTGACCACGCTGGACTGGGTCAATCTCTACGCGCTCGCCGTCAATGAAGAAAACGCGGCCGGTGGCCGCGTGGTCACCGCACCCACCAACGGCGCGGCCGGCATCATTCCCTCGGTGCTGCATTACTTCGACCGCTTCTGTCCCGGCGCCTCCGAGCAACGCATCTTCGACTTCCTGCTCACCGCTGCGGCCATCGGCATTCTCTACAAGGAAAACGCCTCAATTTCCGGCGCCGAAGTCGGTTGCCAGGGCGAAGTGGGCGTGGCCTGCTCGATGGCCGCCGGCGGCCTGGTCGCCGCGCTGGGCGGCAATCCCGGCCAGATCGAAAACGCTGCGGAAATCGGCATGGAACACAACCTGGGCCTCACCTGCGATCCGATCGGCGGCCTGGTGCAGATCCCGTGCATCGAACGCAACGCGATGGGCGCAGTGAAGGCGATCAATGCCAGCCGCATGGCCATGCGCGGCGACGGCAAGCACAAGGTCTCGCTGGACAAGGTCATCAAGACCATGCGCGACACCGGCCGCGACATGCAGGATAAGTACAAGGAAACCAGCCGCGGCGGCCTGGCGGTCAACGTCATCGAGTGCTGAGCGATGGCGGGTAGTGACGCGATTGAGGTTGCGACAAGCGCGCCTACCGCGGCGACGTCCACGGCTGCGGTCGGGCCACTAGCCGCATGGCCTGATGTCAGATTGCCTGCCGCGCGCACAGGGTGCAGTTCGCAGGCCATCGTCGTCGCGAACACGCACGCAACGACCTGATCCGACAGACCGCGCGCTCCGGCACGCGCAGTGCTGTGCTGGACACGATCACCACACACACGCGTGTAACGTCCTGGGCTGAATTCCCACGGAGATCGTGATGCGACAGCTTGTCTGCACTCTCGCCCTGGCTCTTGCCTGCGGCCCATTGATGGCACAGGAAACCAGCTATGGCCCGCGCCTGGAAGGCTTCGACTACCCCTATCCGGTCAAGACCTTCGCGTTCACCTCGCAACAGCAGCCGCTGGAAATGGCGTATCTGGATGTCGCACCCACCGGCAAGCCCAACGGACGTACCGCCGTGCTGCTGCATGGCAAGAACTTCTGCGCCGCCACCTGGGAGCAGACCATTGCCGCGTTGAGCACCGCCGGCTACCGCGTCATCGCGCCGGATCAGGTGGGCTTCTGCAAATCCAGCAAGCCGGCGGCCTATCAATTTTCCTTCGCGCAGCTGGCCGACAACACACAGGCGCTGCTGAAAAAGTTGGGCATCGAACGTGCCGCGGTGGTCGGTCATTCGATGGGCGGCATGCTCGCCATTCGCTACGCATTGATGTATCCGCAAGCTACCGAGCATCTGGCATTGGTCGACCCGATCGGCCTGGAAGACTGGAAGGCCGAAGGCATTCCGTGGCGTAGCGTCGATGCCTGGTACGACAACGAACTGAAGATCAGTTTCGAGCGGATCAAGAAATATCAGATGGAGGTCTACTACGCCGGCCAGTGGAAGCCGGAGTTCGAACGCTGGGCGCGCATGCAGGCCGGTATGTCGCTGGGCAATGGCAAGCAGGCCGTTGCCTGGAATCAGGCGCTGACCTACGACATGGTCTTCAACCAACCGGTGGTCTACGAACTGCCTAAACTCGCCGTGCCGACCACGCTGTTCATCGGCCTCAAGGACCGCACCGCGATCGGCAAGGACACCGCACCGCCTGAGGTCAAGGCGCGTGTCGGCGATTACACCAAGCTGGGAAAGCGCGCCGCCGAGGCGATTCCGAACGCGACGCTCGTCGAGTTCGCCGACCTCGGACATTCGCCGCAGGTGCAGGACCCGAAGCGCTTCAATGCTGCATTATTGAAGGCGATTACGCAGTAAGCGATGGGCCGGCGGCACGGTGTTGCCTGACTTACGCTGATCTGAAAGCCGCAGCTCGCTGACATGCAAGCTGCGGCTGGATGCGCGTCAGATCAATATTTGATGCCGCTTCTCTCAGCACACGATTGCCAGGCAGTTGACCTACTGCAACCTGATCAAGCCAGAGGCTTGGCCTGCGCGATGCTTCAAACAACGACGATCACTCGATCAACCCGCCACAATCCGCAGCACATCATCCAGCAACGCGGCCGCCGTCACTTCGGCGCCAGCACCCGGCCCCTGTATCAACAATGGCTGTTCGCGATAGCGATCGCTGCTGATCGCAACGCGGTTATCGGTGCCGGCACCACCGGCCAGCGGGTGATCCAACGCCAATTCGCGCAAGCCCACACTGGCACCATGCGCATCCACACGCCCCACGAAACGCAGGCAACGCCCTGCGGCACGCGCCTGCTGCCAACGCGCGCCCACCACCTCATCCAGCGCGCCCAGCTGCGCATCCAAGGCGTCAAGCGGCAGCCGCGCAATGCTTGCGGGCACCAGCGATTCCACATGCACCTGCTCGGCTTCCAGCTGCCAACCTGCCGCGCGCGCCAGGATCAGCAACTTGCGCCGCACGTCCTCGCCAGACAGGTCGATGCGCGGATCCGGCTCGGTGTAACCGGCCGCCATCGCCTCACGCACGCAATCGGAAAACGCGCCGCTACCGTCGTAGCGATGGAACAGCCACGCCAGCGATCCGGACAACACGCCCTCGATCGAATGAATATGGTCGCCGCCCGCCACCAGCGCGCGCACGCTGCTCAACAGCGGCAATCCCGCGCCCACCGTTGCGCTATCGCCGTAGTGCGCACCACTGGCGTGACGCGCCGCGTGCAAGGCCTGCGCCCGCGACAACGCGGTGCCCTGGCCCAACTTGTTGGCAGTGACCACATGCACACCACGCAACAACCATTCCACATGCCAGTCGGCCACCACGTCGCTGGCGGTCGCGTCCACCAGCACATCGCCGGCACGCAACGCGGTGGTTTCGGCCCACGGCTGCAATACGGCCTGGCCGCGCGGCGCGGCATTGGCCTGCTGCAATGCCTGTTCCGCGCTGGTGCCGCAGTCGTGGGCAATGCGCGAGTTGGCCAACCAATCGAACCGCGGCAGACGCAATTGCCGCTCCTGCAGCGCGGTGTAGCGCGTCACGAACGCGCGCCCTACGGTGCCGGTGCCCAGCAAGGCCAGACGTGGCGTCGGTGTCACCGCTGCCGCCGAAGCGCGACGCGAAACCGGTAGCACAGTGCTCACGCGTCGACCTGTTTGCGGCTTGCCGTGGTCAGCGTCGCTTCGGCACGCGCCAGGCCGGCGCGCAGATCGATCAACAGGTCTTCTGCAGACTCGATCCCGATCGACAGCCGCAGCAGCCCATCGGAAATCCCGGCCGCAGCGCGGGCTTCGGCGGTCATCGCCGCATGCGTCATCGAAGCCGGATGCGCGATCAGGCTTTCCACACCGCCCAACGACTCGGCCAGGGTGAAGTAGCGCAAGCCATCCACAAACGCGCGCACTGCCGCTTCGCCACCTTCCAGCTCAAAACTCATCATCGCGCCGAAGCCATTCTGCTGGCGCGCCGCCAATGCATGCCCCGGATGCGATGCCAGGCCCGGGAAATACACCTGATTGACGACCGCATGCCCGTCCAGCAATTGGGCGATTGCATCGGCGTTTTCCTGATGCACGCGCAGGCGCGCATCCAGCGTGCGCAGACCGCGCAAGGTGAGGAAGGCATCAAACGGCGAGCCGGTCAGGCCCAGCGCATTGGCCCACCACACCAGCTGCTGATGCAGCTCGGCATCGCGTGCAACCACCGCGCCACCCACCACATCGCTGTGGCCATTGATGTACTTGGTGGTGGAATGCAGCACCAGATCCGCACCGAATTCCAGCGGCTTCTGCAGTGCCGGCGACAGGAAGGTGTTGTCCACCACCGTCAACGCGCCAACTTTCTTCGCCGCTTCAATCACGAAGCGCAGGTCGGTGATGCGCAGCAGCGGATTGGACGGGGTTTCGATCAGCACCAGCTTGGGCGAATGCGCCAGTGCATCGGCCAGCGAACGCGGGTCGGTGAGGTCGGCGGTGATCAGCGCGAAGTGGCCCTTCTTGGCCAGCGCGTTGAACAGGCGCCAGCTGCCACCGTATGCATCGTGCGGCACCACCAGCGTATCGCCCGGCTGCAGCAGCGCGTTGAGCACCAGGTTGATCGCGCCCATGCCGGTGGAAGTGATCACTCCGCCAGCGCCGCCTTCCAGTTCGGCCAGCGCTTCGCCGAGCAGATCGCGGGTGGGATTGCCGCTGCGCGTGTAGTCGTACTGGCGCTTGTTGCCGAAACCATCGAAGGAAAAGTTCGACGACAGCACGATCGGCGGCGTTACCGCGCCATAGGCAGTGTCGCGATCGATACCGGCGCGGACAGCGGCAGTGGCAGCGGTACAAGGGGCGTCGGTGGGGTCACGAAAGCTCATGCGGTTTCTCCGGTGATGCGAAGGGCAGTGGTGAGGATCGCGTCGATGCGATCGATTTCTTTCAGAAAGGCGTCATGGCCATATGGCGAGCGCAGCACGCGCAGACTGCCGCGCGGGCCCAAGCCTTCGACCAGCGTGACCAGGTCGGCCAGCGGCACCAGGCGATCGCCCTCCACCGCAACGACCACGGTGGGCACGCGCACCTGCGCGGGGTCGATGCGATGCAGATCGATGGATTCGGACAGCCGCAAATACGCGTTTACCGGCGTGCGCGCCACGTATTGCGCGCCGGCAGCATCCAGATAGTCTTCGGCCGCCACACGCACGCGGCCGTTGATCACTTCCGGCGGCGCGTCGAAGCGCTCGCTGAACTCTTCCGGCGTGCGGTAGCTGAGCATGGCGAACTGGCGTGCCAGCGCCAGCCCATGATGTTCTGCGCACTGCAGCTGGCCCAGCGCCACCGCGCGGCGCTGCAGTGCGCGCCAGGCGGCGGCATACGGATGCGCGCGATGCGCACCGCTGACCGCAATCAAGGTGCCGACGCGGGCAGCATGGCGGGTGGCGAATTGCAGACCGACCAAGGCGCCATACGAGTACCCGACAAAACCGTGCAGGCGCGCGATGCCCAGCGCATCCAGCAGCGCGGCGATCGCATCGGCCTGGTCGGCGGTATCGATCGGCGCATCCAGCGTGCCGTCGGCGCCGAGAAAGTCGAATGCCAATAGCCGGCGCGATGCAGGATCCAGTGCGCGGCCGGCACCGACCAAGCCATCCACCCAGCCTTTCTCAGGAAACAGCGCACTGGCGGCCAGATGGCGATGCGCGGAAATTCCGCCAGCCACGAACACCACCGGTGCATTGGCCGCGCCGATCAGCTCATAGCGCAGCCGCAGCTCGCGCATGCCGGCATGGCGCATCGGCAATGCGATGACAAGATCGCCGCGCACGGCAATCAGACCGTCATCGGTGGCGGAGGGTGTGTCGGCGTAATCGGTAGGTGACGGCGATGCTGTATTCACGAGGCTCATGGCGGTATCCGGGGTGGATCGGCCATCGAGCTTCGCGGAGCTCGCGTTCGACGTGCATAAGGCACGATTCGAACCATCTTTCGGCGGACGCGGAGGTCCCCGCAGGATTTGGCACCAAACGCGGGCGCTTGCGCGCTCCGCTGGCTGCCCCGGCATCAAAGGGCCTGTCCCTCCGCCGGTCTCGATGGTGAGGCTAAGATGCCACCGCTTTTTTGCGTTGTCAATCTCTTCATACGGATGGAAAGATATATTTTCATCCGATACCACTCCAGCCTGTGATGAGCCGCATACTTGAGACCTCTCCCGTTCGAGCCGATCGCGTGCCCCACCACGTGTCTCGCAGCGCCCTGCCCGCCTTCGCAGGGCCTTTCCTTGTTGCGCTTTTGGCTTGCGCCGCAAACGCCAATGCGCAGCAACGCTGGCATTGGCCCGGTGCCACAACTGCGGCCTCGCCAACAGCAGCAGCTCCGCAGACTGCGCTCGCATCGGCCGGCACCGGCCCCTCGCTACAGCTGGAATGGCAGGCACCGGCCTATCTGGCCTGGGTGAACAACCCGCTGGCCGGACCTGCGCAGGTGCAACTGAGCGCACCGCCCAGCGAGGATTACCGCGCCGTGCCGCAGTTGCCGTTGACGGTGCAACTGGCCGCGCACGAGCGCCGCCTGCTCGCCCGGCTGTATCCGGCCAGCAACCAGCGCAGCCTGAGTGGGCTTGGGCTCAAACTCGATGTGGTGCCCGGCGACCCGCAGGCACGCCCGCAGCCAGTGCGTTACCAACTTCCGTTCCGCGACGTGCCAATACAGGTAGACCAAGGCTTCGGCGGGCAGTTCAGCCATACCGATGCGCCCAACTGGTTCGCAGTGGACTTCGCGCTGCCGCAGGGCACGCCGGTGCTGGCAGCGCGCGAGGGGGTGGTCATGGACGTACAGCGCGATGTCATCGAAGGCGGCCCGCATGACCAGGCCGCCGGCGGCGGCAACCTGGTGCGGGTGCTGCACGCCGACGGCAGCATGGCGATCTACGCCCACCTGGCGCCCGATGGCGTGGCGGTGCGCTCCGGCCAGGTGGTGCGCGCTGGCGAGCGGCTGGGCGACTCGGGCAATACCGGCTTCAGCACCGCCCCGCACCTGCATTTCGCGATCCAGCGCAATGCGGACATGCGTCTGATCTCGCTGCCGTTCCGGATGCTGGGTCCGCAGGGCGAACTGCAGTTTCCGTCGCCGGCTCCGTGAGCTGAGACGCCGGAGACCGGCAAATCCCGGTACCGGAACTTCAGACCGGGGCCGCGCAGGCCCCTCGCACCGAAGCCGCTATAATCACCGGCTTCCTCAGTTTCCGCAGGCGTCCGACCGGGCGCGCCCAACCCATGTCCGACGTCTCCAACGAAGCCGCGCGCCGCCGCACCTTCGCCATCATCTCCCACCCCGATGCGGGCAAGACCACGCTGACCGAAAAGCTGCTGCTGTTCGGCGGCGCGATCCAGATGGCCGGCTCGGTCAAGGGCCGCAAGGCCGCCCGTCACGCCACCTCGGACTGGATGGCGCTGGAAAAGGAGCGCGGCATCTCGGTCACCTCTTCGGTGATGCAGTTCCCGTACGAAGGCAAGGTGATCAACTTGCTCGACACCCCCGGCCACGCCGATTTCGGCGAGGACACTTATCGGGTGCTGACGGCGGTGGACTCGGCGCTGATGGTCATCGACGTCGCCAAGGGCGTGGAAGAACGCACCATCAAGTTGATGGAAGTTTGCCGGCTGCGCGACACCCCCATCATGACCTTCATCAACAAGCTCGATCGCGAGGGCAAGAACCCGATCGACCTGCTGGATGAAGTGGAAACCGTGCTCGGCATCCAGTGCGCCCCGGTCACCTGGCCGATCGGCATGGGCCAGCGCCTGAAGGGCGTGGTGCATCTGATCACCGGCGAGGTGCACTTGTACGAACAGGGCCGCAACTTCACCCGCCAGGATTCCACCATCTTCCCGTCGCTCGACGCGCCGGGCCTGGTCGAAAAGATTGGCGAACAAATGCTGGCCGAGCTGCGCGACGAACTGGAACTGGTGCAGGGCGCCAGCAATCCCTTCGATCTGGATGCGTATCGCGCCGGCCAGCAGACCCCGGTGTTCTTCGGCTCGGGCGTCAACAACTTCGGCGTGCAGCCGCTGCTGGATTTCTTCATCGAACACGCACCGCCGCCGCAGGCGCGCGACACCACCGGCCGCCGCGTCGAGGCCACAGAGGCCAAGCTCAGCGGCTTCGTCTTCAAGATCCAGGCCAACATGGACCCGCAGCATCGCGACCGTGTGGCGTTCATGCGCGTGTGCTCGGGCAAGTTCACTGCCGGCATGAAGACCCTGCACGTGCGTAGCGGTAAGGACGTCAAGCTGGCCAACGCGCTGACCTTCATGGCCTCCGATCGCGAGATCGCCGCCGAAGCCTGGCCGGGCGATGTGATCGGTATCCACAACCACGGCACCATCTCCATCGGCGACACCTTCACCGAAGGCGAATCGCTGTCGTTCACCGGCATTCCCAACTTCGCACCGGAACTGTTCCGCCGCGCGCGCCTGCGCGACCCGCTCAAGCTCAAGCAGCTGCAAAAGGGGTTGGCGCAGCTGTCCGAAGAAGGCGCCACGCAGTTCTTTCGCCCGCTCATGAGCAACGATCTGATCCTGGGTGCGGTGGGCGTGCTGCAGTTCGACGTGGTGGCCTACCGGCTCAAGGACGAATACGGCGTGGACGCGATCTTCGAGCCGGTGAGCGTCACCACCGCGCGCTGGGTGCATTGCGACAACGCCAAGAAGCTCGAAGAGTTCCGCGAGAAAAACGCCGGCAATCTGGGCATCGATGCGGCCGGCCAACTGGTCTATCTCGCGCCGACCCGGGTGAATCTGCAGCTGGCGCAGGAACGCGCGCCCGACGTGCGCTTCTCCGCAACACGTGAACATGCACATGCCAAGGCGATCGATTGACCGCCGCTTGAACCGCCGCCTGAAAACGCAACTGCCGGCGATGCGAATTGCTCGCAGTTGCGGTACCTTTTTGGCATGAACGCAGACGCCTCCCCCTCGACCGACCTGCGCGACGAAATCGCCAGCGCCGTGACCCACGGCCTGGGCGCAATTGCCGCATTGGCCGGCGGTTCGGTGCTGATCACGCTGGCCGCCATTTATGGCGATGGCTGGCAGTTGGCCACCTCCATCGTCTTCAGCGCCACGCTGGTGTTGCTCTACGTCGCTTCCACGCTATTTCATGCCATCCCGCATCCGGGTGCCAAGGCACGCTTGCAGGTACTGGATCACTGCGCGATCTATCTATTGATCGCCGGCACCTACACACCGTTTACGCTGATCAATCTGCGTGGCTCCTGGGGCTGGGGGTTGTTCGCCGCCATCTGGACGATTGCCGCAGCCGGGGTGATCTTCAAACTGTTTTTCACCGGCCGCTTTCGTTTGCTGTCGACGGTGCTGTATCTGGCGATGGGCTGGCTGATTCTGGTGGCGATCCAGCCGTTGCTGCGCTCGGTCGATACCTGGTCTCTGTGCTGGCTATTGGCCGGCGGGCTCTTCTATACCTTGGGCACGTATTTCTACCAGCGCGACACCCAGCGCTATTTTCATGCGATCTGGCATCTGTTCGTCTTGGCCGGCAGTGCCTGCCACTTCGTCGCGGTGATCGCGCAAGTGATGTGAGGCGCAATCCTCGGCACGTTCGCGCGCCGTGCACGAGGCATCGCCAACCATGGGTCGCGTGAACACTGTGACCAATGCCTCTGCTGTCTCGCCGTCCCGTACGCCACGTCGTCGACGCTGGTTGATCGGGCTTGGCATCGTCCTCGCCATCGTGGTGATCTTCGTCCTGCTATTCGAGTGGAATTGGCTGCGCGGCCCGGTGGAACGCGCGGTCAGCGCCAAGACCGGCCGTGAATTCCATCTCGGCTACCTGGATGTGAAGCTGGGCCGCACTACCACGATACGTGGCAACCGGCTCAGCCTGGCGAACGCGCCGTGGTCCAAGCGCGGCCCGATGGCCGAGCTGAATTCCGCCGAGATCGATGTCGAGGTGTGGCCATTGCTGCGCGGCAATGTGCGCTTGCCGGAAATTCGTCTGGATCATCCGAAGGTCCTGCTGGAAGCGGGTGACGACATGCACCCTGGCAACTGGGTGTTCGATCAGGACGATGGCGACGGCACGCTGCCGCGGCTCGGGCGCCTGCTGGTCGATGACGGACGCTTGCAATACATCGATGCGGCAAACCGCTCGGATGTGGATGTGGCGATCAATAGCCTCGCGCCACCAAGCAGCGACCAGCGTGCGGCGCCGATCGGCATCGACGGCAAGGGCCGCTGGAAGGGCTACCCCTTTACGCTCAAGGGCAGTACGGCCTCGCCCCTGGAGCTGAGCCAGAGCGAGCATCCGTTTCGCATCGATCTGCGCGGCAGCGCCGGGGCCACCCGCACGCACGTGCGCGGCACCTTGACCAACCCCTTCCAGTTCCAGGTCTTCGATCTGCAGATGGCGCTCAGCGGGCAGGACATGCAGGATCTGTATCCGTTGACCGGCGTGGCCATGCCGTCGACGCCGCCGTACAAGCTCGACGGACATCTGCGCCGCAACGGCAAGATCTGGCGCTACGAAAAATTCACCGGCACCGCTGGAGACAGCGACCTGGCCGGCACTGCCGAAGTGGACCTGCGCAACAAGCGCCCGTTTTTGCGTGCGGATCTGGCATCAAAGCGCCTGGATTTCGACGACCTGGCAGGGTTCGTCGGCGCGCCACCGAAGACGGGTGCAAACGAATCGGCAAATGCCGAACAAAAAAAACAGGCTGCAAAACTTGCTGCGAGCGAGCGCGTACTGCCCACCACACCTTACGACTTGTCCAAGTTGCGCGCGATGGATGCGCAGGTCCGCTGGCGCGCGCAGCGCATCAATGCACCATCGTGGCCGCTGGACGACATGGATGCCTCGCTGACATTGAAAGACGGCCTGTTGCAACTGGACCCACTCAACTTTGGCGTTGCCGGCGGCGATATCCGCTCCACCATCCGTCTGGATGCGCGCAACCAGGTAATCACCACGCAACTCAAGGCAGGGCTCCGTGGCATCCGGCTGGATCAGCTCTTCCCTGATACCGCGCTTGCCAAACAAGCCTCGGGCGCCATCGGTGGTGAGTTCGATCTGCGTGGTCGCGGCAATTCGATCGCCGCCATGCTCGGTACCGCCGACGGTACGATCGGCGTCGGCATGGGCCGCGGTCATGTCGGTAACCTGATCATGGAACTGGCCGGCCTGGATATCGCAGAGTCGCTGAAATTTCTGTTCACCAAAGACCGACAGATTCCGGTGCGCTGCATCTTCGGCGATTTCGGCGTGCAAGACGGTCTGATGCAATCGCGTGCGCTGGCGTTCGACAGCACCGACACCATCATCATTGGCGAAGGCAGCATCAGCCTCAAAGATGAAACGCTCGACCTATTGCTGCGGCCACGTCCGAAGGACCGCAGCATTCTGAGCCTGCGCTCGCCGCTGCGCATCGGCGGCACCTTCAAAGACCCCAGCTTCCGGCCGGACTTCAAAGCATTGGGACTACGCGGCGCGCTTGCCGTCGGCCTGGGCATGATCGCCCCGCCCGCAGCATTGCTCGCAACTTTCGAACCAGGCCCCGGCAAGGACAGCGACTGCGGCGGCAAATTCGCAAAGTAGCCCAACTACGCGACTTGAAGTAGCTAACAAAACAGCTCGAACGCTGTAGCGAGTTAGGCAAAATTTTGGCCGCACTCGCCTTCGTTGACGAGTGAAGTGTCGGAAATAGCAGTGACGTCGGTCGAATCAAACTGAGCTGATCAGACAGCACCATCATCGGACGCACGCGCAGCGGGCACTACTCGACCACGCACACCGACCATCTCCACTGGTCCTTGCCCGCCCACCGTCGCGGGACCTTACGCGGCATGGATGCCGCGTAAGAGCCTACAGGGACGTACTTGCGGCGTGTCCCGCGATGGTGGCATTCAGTGAAATATCAAGGCAACCGAACGGCGTCTGCCAGCGCGGCGTCAGCTCGCGATATAACGCTGCAACTGATCGATATCGCGCTGCTGGTTCTCGATCACCGCCTTGACCAGATCGCCGATGGAAATCACCCCTTGCACGCGGCCATTTTCCACCACCGGCAGATGCCGGAAGCGCCCATCGGTCATCAATTGCATGCAACGGTCTACCGTGTCCGATGGCGATACTGTCACCACCTCGGCGCTCATGATCTCGGCAACGCTGGTGGTCGAGGAGGCGCGATCGCGCAGCACTACCTTGCGCGCGTAATCGCGCTCGGAGACGATGCCGACCAGGCGTGGCCCGTCCATCACCAATACCGCACCGATGCCCTTCTCGGCCATCAAACGGATCGCCTCGATCACTGCGGCGTCCGCCGCAACCGCAAATACTTCAACCTGTTTGGTCCCCAACAGCTGTCGTACGGTCTGCATGGCCCGCTCCGCGCTTGGTCTGGTGATCGCAGACTACTCCCACCGCGCCGCAGTGGGTATCGACCAGATACAGCGGGCGCTGCTTGGCTTCGTCATACAACCGGCCCAGGTATTCGCCGATCAAGCCCAACGCGATCAGCTGGATCCCGCCCAGAAACAGGATCACCGACATCATGGTCGGCCAACCCGCCACCGGGTCGCCCATCAACGCCGCCTTGATCACCACCCAGCCACCGAACACAAACGCCACCAATGCGGTGAGCAAGCCCAGATAGGTCGCCGCACGCAACGGCACCGTGGAAAAACTGGTGATGCCATCCAGCGCGAAATTCCATAACCGCCACACGGTGAACTTGCTGCGCCCCGACAACCGCGGCGCACGCCGGTACGGCAATGCCACCTGGCGAAACCCGACCCACCCGAACAGGCCCTTCATGAAACGATGGCGCTCGCGCAGTTGCTGCAGGGCCTGCACCACGCGTGGCGACAACAGCCGGAAATCCCCGGTATCGGCCGGAATCGGCGTGCGCGACAACTGCCGGATCACCCGATAGAACGCGTGTGCCGCACTGCGCTTCAACCAGCTCTCGCCCTCGCGAAAAATCCGCGTACCGAAGATGTTGTCGTAGCCGGCACGCCACAGCGCAACGAATTCCGGAATCAACTCGGGCGGGTCTTGCCCATCGGCATCGAGCAACACCACCGCGCCTGGCAGCACATGGTCCAACCCTGCGGAGATCGCCACTTCCTTGCCGAAATTACGCGACAGCCGCACCGCGCTCACCTGTGCATCGGCCTCGGCAAGTGCCTGCAACACGTTCCAGGTGCCATCGCTGCTGCCATCGTCGACATACAACACGTGCGTGTGCAATCCGCTCAAGCCCGCCAGCACCGCGCACAACCGCGGATGCAGTAACGGAATGCTGGTCTCTTCGTTATAGGCCGCAATCACCACCGTGAGGCGATCTGCTACAACCGGCAATGGCGCTGGAGCGAACGCGCTCACGCTCATGGCGCCTGCAGATATGCGGGGCCGCCCAACTGGCGTGCCTGCCGCTGTATCCATGCGGTGCGTCGCTGCACGTAGCCGCCGGGGCGACGTGCGTCGTAGCGACGTGGCGAGGGCAGCACCGCCGCCAGACGCGCCGATTCGGTCGGCGACAACCCAGCCGCATCCTTGCCCCAGAACTGCCGGGCAGCGGCCTGCGCGCCGTACACCCCATCGCCGAACTCGGCCACGTTGAGATACATCTCCAGAATGCGCTGCTTCGGCCACACCAACTCGATCAGCACGGTGTACCAGGCCTCCAACCCTTTGCGCACCCAACTGCGGCCCTGCCACAGGAACACATTCTTGGCGACCTGCTGGCTGATCGTGCTCGCCCCACGCACGCGCCCGCCGCGCGCATTGTGATCGCGCGCCTTCTCGATGGCCTGCAGATCGAAGCCGTGATGCACCGGAAACTGCTGATCCTCTGCAGCCACCACCGAAATCGGCAGGCTGGCGGCGATCCTGTCGTAGTCGCGCCATTGCTGATGCAGCGAAAAATCCCAATCGCCCTCGCCCCAGGCTTCCAGATAGCGTCCCACCATCATGCTACTGATCGGCGGATCGACCACCCGCAGCACCAGCACCTGCAACACGCTTGCGGCGGCGAACAACAGCGGTGCCGCCAACAGCCAACGCAGCCAGCGCCGTGCGCGCCGCGGTGGCGCCATCTGCTTGTCATCCAATGCATCCGTCCCCATTGTTTGCTACGACCTATCATCCCGATGCCTGCCGCATTATCCGGCAACCGGCGTCCCTTACGTCCGATGTTCCCATGACCGATCACGATCAGCTTTCCCGTTTCCTGCTGCCTGCCGCCGGCGTGCGCGGTGTCCACGTGCGCCTGACCCAGGCCTGGCACGACATCCAGGGCGCAGCGGAGTACCCGCCCGCCGCCCGCCAGTTGCTCGGCGAAGCGGCGGTGGCCGCGGCATTGTTCACCGGCCATACCAAGGTCGACGGACGTCTGTCGGTGCAGCTGCGCGGCAATGAAACACTGCGCACCTTGTTTGCCGAATGCACCGCGGCCGGCACCTTGCGTGGCATCGTGCAGTTGGCCGACGGCGCCGATGCACCCGCCGACCTGCGCGAACTGGGCGAAGCCGCACTACTGGCGATCACCATCGAAAATCCCGGCCTGGACCCGCGCGAACCGCAGCGCTACCAGAGCCTGGTCGGCATGCAGGCCCCGGATCTGGCCGAAGCTTTCGAGACCTATTTCCACCAGTCCGAACAGCTGCCGACGCGTCTGCTGCTGGCCGCAGGTCCGGACCAGGCCGCCGGCCTGTTGCTGCAAAAACTCCCCGGCGACGAGGGCGACAACGACGGCTGGACCCGCATCGGCGCGCTGTTCGACACCCTGGGTGCCCCGGAATTGCTCTCGGTGGCTGGCGAAGACCTGCTGCACCGCCTGTTCCACGAAGAAGAGCCGCAGTTGCTCGGCGACAAGCCGCTCAGTTTCGGCTGCTCCTGCTCCCGCGAGCGGGTCGCTTCGATGCTGCAGTCCCTGGGCGCAGAAGAAGCCCGCGCAGCGGCGGAGGCCACTGGCGAAGTCGAGGTCCGCTGCGAGTTCTGCGGGCGCGAGTATCACTTCCCGTTGACCGCGCTGGACGTACTTTTCAGCACGGCGCAGCCCTCTCAGGAAGCGCCGGAAAGGTTGCAGTAGAAAGGTTTGACAGGCGCGTTCTGGGGAACGCGCCCACTTGTTAAATAATCATAAACGCCCTAGCATTCTCGTTGCCCGCTCTCGGGAACTTAACAACTGCCCCTGGGTCTGAACTCTGGTATGCGACACCTACTGCGCCTTCCGCTCGCTCTGATGGTTGCCCTTGCGGCAGCCACAGGTGTGCACGCGCAGTCGGCATCCCAGCAGGTGCGCGAGAGCACTATCCTGCCGGTGTGGAACAAGGGCAGCGGCAAGGTGGAAGCCTTTCTCTACCTGGAGCCGACAGGTGAGCAAAAGGCCGGCGCACGCTGGCATTTCGGCCGCAATTCACTGGATGCGGCCTTCGGCCTGACCTCCGGCGACTCGCTGGGCCTGATCTGCAACAGCAGCCGCGGCACCAACATCAATGGTCTGGCCAGCCATTGCCTGCTTGCCGGTATCGGTGACGAAGACGATGACAGCGTGGCCGCATCGCGCCGCGTTTCGGCCACGCTGGGCTTCAATCGCGTCAGCACGCGCGCTGGCGTCACCGCCGGCACCGGCCGCGACACCTTGCCGGCTTGGCTTATCGGTGCGGGCAAGGCACCGCTGACCCGCGTCGAACAGAACGACCTGACCGTCTTCGGCCAGAAGAACATCGGCCGCGAGGGCTTCGTCTCGATCGGCGGCACCTACGCCCGCGCGCGGCTGGTACCGCTGGCCGACGTCTCCCCGGCCATCGCCGACCAGTGGGATACCAAGACCCTCAGCGTCGGCGGCGGCTACGGCGCTTTCAGCGCCAATGTCATCGGCCGCGTCGTCGACGTCCCCGGCCAGCCCGAAAAATGGGAAGGCCTGGGGCTGGGCCTGACCTGGCGCACCCCCTGGAGCGGCCAGTTGACAGTCGGCGCGGAAAATGTCATCTCCCGCGGCAAGAATCCCTTCGCCCCGAACAACGAAAGCAATAACGACGGGACGATTCCGTACGTTCGGTACGAACAAGACCTGTAACACATTGATTCAATAAGTTAAAAAATTTCGCCACCGTGAATTTTCCGGTGGCGTTTTTGTGTCCGGACTGCCTGTCAAGCCAACTGCTTCACGTTGTTCTTCTTTTTTGTTAACGGGACTTTAATTCTTCTCTCAACGCATATACCATCGGTTCACCCTGACGTTTTGGACCCGCTTCTTTCGGGACCCCCATCAGGCAAACAACCCTTGGCAGTACCCAAGATCACTTGGAGAGAGAGCTAATGAATTGCAAGTCCAACAAGCTGCGCGATGCCGTCGTCCTCGCGCTCGTCGTGGGCGTGGCCGGTACTGGTACCGCCGTCGCGCAGGAAGCCGGCACCACCAACCTCGACAAGATCGAAGTGACCGGCTCGCGCATCAAGCGCGCCGACGTGGAAACATCGCAGCCGGTCTTCACCATGAACCGTCAGCAGATCGAATCGCAGGGTCTGACCTCGATTGGCGACGTGATCCAGAACATCAGCTCAGGTGGTTCGTCGCTCAATAGCAACGTCAACAACGGCGGCAACGGCGAAACCCGCGTCAACCTGCGCAACCTCGGCTCCAACCGCACACTAGTACTGGTCAATGGTCGTCGCTGGGTCGGCGGCACCGGTCTGGGCGGCGCGGTCGACCTCAACACGATTCCGACTGCTGCCGTCGAGCGCATCGAAGTCCTGAAGGATGGCGCCTCCACGATTTACGGCTCCGACGCCATCTCCGGCGTGATCAATATCATTCTGCGTCAGAATTTTGATGGCGCCGAAGCGAACGCGTACTACGGTCAATACGACAAGGGCGACGGCAGCCGTGAGTCCTACGATTTCACCATCGGCTCTACCGGTGATCGTTGGCACGCCACGTTGGGCGTTGGCTACGTCAAAGAAGAGCCAGTCTGGGCAGGCGATCGCGAAATCTCGTCGGTACCGGTGTTCGGCGCCGTCACCGGCACCGGCAATAGCACCACCATTCCTGGCGGTCGTTTCGGCATCTTCGGTCAGACTGGCACTAGCGCCACTGGTGCACCGACTTTTGGCGCAACGCGCTTTAATGGCACGCCGGGGTTCTCTATCACCAATAACGGTGGTACGACCTCGCGCAACTACACCGCTGCCGACAGCTACAACTTTGCGCCGGCCAACTATTTGGTGACCCCGCAGGAGCGAAAGTCGGTGTTCGCCGACGCAGGCCTGTCGATCACCGACAACGTGCGCTTCAAGACCACGGTGACCTACAACGAGCGTGAGTCGAGCCAGATCCTGGCACCGATGCCGGTCGTTCTGGGTCGCTCTGCGCCCGGCACCAACGGTGCAGATATCGTCATTTCGGCCAGCAACATCTACAACAACACTGGCCGCGATATCGATTACATCCAGTACCGTGCCGAAGAGACTGGCGGCCGTATCTTTACCCAGAACGTCAAGACGTTTGGGTTCAGCGGCGCATTCGAGGGTGATTTCGAAGTTGGTCAGCGCTTCTTCAACTGGGAAGCCGGTATGTTCTACGGCAAGAACGACCAGACTGATCGCACCACCGGCCTGTTCAATATTTCCGCCCTGCGTAACGCACTTGGCCCTTCGTTCGTCGACGCTGGCGGCGTAGCGCGCTGCGGTACCGCAGCCAGCACGATCGACGGCTGCGTGCCGATGGATATGCTGAGTGGCCCGGGTTCGTTGACCCCGGAAATGCTGGGCTACGCTGGCTTCAATGCGCATGACCTGTATGGGTACGAGCAGAAGACCTACTTCGGCAATATCGGCGGCGAACTGTTCGACCTGCAGGGAGGTGCATTTGCATTCTCCTTGGGTGCTGAACATCGCGAAGAGTCTGGCTTCGACGATCCGGACGCGCTGATCAACTCTGGTGATACCACCGGCAACGCACGTACCGCGACCAACGGCGGCTACAAGTTGGACGAAGCCTACCTCGAACTCGCCGTGCCGCTACTGGCTGACCTGCCGGGCGCACAGCTGCTCGACTTCAGCCTGGCCACGCGGTATTCGGACTACAGCAACTTCGGCGACACCACCAACAGCAAGTTCGGTTTCCGCTGGAAGCCGATCACCGACCTGATGATCCGTGGTAACTGGTCGCAGGGCTTCCGCGCACCGTCGATCAACGAACTATTCCAGGGCGTGAGCGATACCTTCGAAGACGTGCGTGATCCGTGCGCAGGCTCCTTCAGCGATGGCTCCGTCAATGGAACGCGTCCGGGTTCGTGCGGCGCAGTGCCAGCCTATGCTCAGGCAAATCCGCAGGTGCGTACCGCCACCGGCGGCAACCCGAACCTGCAGCCGGAAACCTCGACGTCCAAGACGCTCGGCTTTGTGTACAGCCCGAGCTGGGTGACTGGCCTGGATATCTCGCTCGACTGGTGGAACATCGAGATCGAAGATGCCATCGACACGCAGACGGTGCAGGAGACGTTGGATAGCTGCTATTTGGCGGGTATCGCCAACGCTTGCTCGCTGATTCAGCGCGAACCCACCGGTGAAGTTTCGAATCTGCTGGCGGTGCCGAACAACATTGCGAGAATCGAGGCTGAAGGTTACGACCTGACCGTGGGTTATCGTCTGCCTGACACCGCGTGGGGCAGCTTCAGCGTTGTGTGGGACTCGACCTACATGAGCAAGTTCGTGGTCGAGAAGCCGCTGCAGGATCCCGAAACCCGCGTTGGTTTGTACCGTGGCGGCTCGGCCCGTGACAACAACTGGCGCATCCGCTCCAACCTGATGCTCAACTGGGAATTGGGCGATGTCGGCGGCTCGGCATCCATGCGCTACTACAGCTCGCAGGTCGAAAACTGCACCGGCGCCAACGTGGCGACTCCGGCAAACGTGGCACTGCTGTGCTCGGATCCGGATCGTGTGACCGCTGCTGGTGCAGCGCCGCGCAATCACGTTCCCAGCGTGACCTACACCGATCTGGCCGCGTACTGGAAGGCCCCGTGGAACGCACGCGTCACCGTCGGCGTCAACAATGCCTTCGATCGCGATCCGCCGCAGGCCGCTACGGCATTTGCCAATAGCTTTGACTCGCAATACGAAATTCCGGGTCGCTTCTACTACATGCGTTACACCCAGAAGTTCTGATAATCGTCCGTTTATGTAATGCGTAACTAAAAAACCGCGACTCGAAAGAGTCGCGGTTTTTGTTTGCTCAACGATCAAACCTCAGCCGATGTGGGACACCTGCAACCCTACCCAGGAATCAACGTCTGAATCACATGCTCGACATAGGCTTCGAAGTCTTCGCGGGCCTGCTTGGGTTGCTGTAGCTGCAGCGACAGCTGCAGGAAGCCGACGTAGGCGGCGTAGGCCAGGCGGGCGCGGTGTTGGGCGTCGGTGCGAGTCAGACCGGCTTGGCGGAATGAGGCGATCAAATAATCGAGGCGGCGTTGCGAGACGCGGTCGATGACCGGGCGCACGGCCGGGTGGTCGAGTGCCTTCAGCAGTTCGCTGTAGATGACATGCGGTTTGACCTCGTGCGCGACCAGTTGGAACAGTGCGCGCAAGCGGGCACTCGGGTCGGGGACGTCTTCCAGGCTACCGAACACTTCTTTTTGTTCGAAGATTTCCCAGCGTTCGAGGGCTGCCTGCAGCAGCGCGTCGCGCGAAGGAAAGTGCCAGTAAAAACTGCCTTTGGTGACGCCGAGCCGGCGTGCCAGCGGCTCCACTGCGACTGCGCCTACGCCTAGTTCGGCGATCAGGTCCAGCGCAGCCTGTGCCCAATCGTCCGCGCTGAGGCGCTGACCGCGACCGGAACTGGCGCGGGGCGTGGTGAGGCTGGAATCGGTCATGTCGTTCATTGCAGCGATTTAACCATACGCTAGGGTCAGTTGCAGTATGCATCACAAAATGCAGGCGCAACCGCCACGATTCAATGGCTTAACCATCCATACCATGGAGTATTGACAGCGGCATCGCTCAATCCATACTATTAGGTATGGTTACTTCTCCATCTAGCCTCGCCCATACTACGCGCGTGACCACCATCAGCGTTGGGGAGACGTCGCTCGCGGTGTCTTTGCGGGGTGTGGAGCACGCACCAACTGTGCTGTTTGCGCACGGTTTGGGGCAGACCCGGCATGCGTGGGATGGCACCGCAACGGCATTGGCCGAAGCGGGCTATCGGGGGCTGTCCTACGACGCGCGCGGGCATGGCGATTCCAGCTTCAATGCCGCTGAGGTGCCCTACTCGGCGACGCAGTTCACCGACGATCTGATCATCTTGGCCGGCGAGCAAGCCGAGCCGCCAGTGCTGGTCGCCGCGTCGATGGGCGGGCTGTTTGGTCTGCTTGCAGAAGCGCGCTGGCCGGGTTTGTTCCGCGCGATCGTGCTGGTCGACATCACACCACGCTGGGACACACGGGGCGTGGAGCGCATCCTGCGTTTCATGACCGCACATCCGGGCGGATTTGCGTCGCTGGATGCGGCGGCAGACGCGATTGCCGCGTATCTGCCGCATCGGCCGCGCAAGACGGCAAACCAATTGCAGACCTTGCTGCGGCAGCAGGCCGACGCAAGCTGGCACTGGCATTGGGATCCGCGTCTGGTTGACGAACTGGCGGGACAGGATCCGCACACGCAGCAGCAGGCATTGCTGGATGCCGCGGCGCAGGTGCGTTGCCCGATGCTGTTGATCAGCGGCGGGCGCAGCGATCTTGTGACGCCGGACAACATCAACGAATTTCTGTCGATCGCCCCGCATGCGCAGCACGTGCATCTGCCCGATGCCACGCACATGCTGGCCGGCGACGACAACACCACATTTACCGCCACCGTGTTGCATTATCTGGATGCACTGCCCTCGGTTGGCAACATCGCAGCGTCCAACATTACCGAGCATGTCACTGGAGCAAGACCATGAGCATCGTTGCACCGTTCCTCCTCGTCATCCTGGCGGCGGGCATCGCTGCCTACCACCGCATGCGGCTTGCCACCTGGGTCGCACTGAGCGCCTGTGTGCTGGTGGCGTGCTGGTTGCTGGGTGCCAATCTCACCGCAACCATCGTCGCTGCCGTGCTGGTGGTGCTGGTGTCGGCGCCAGTACTGCTGCCGTTCCTGCGCAAGCCGCTGCTGACCACGCCGCTGATGGGCTTCTTCCGCAAGGTGCTGCCGCCACTGTCGCAGACCGAGCGCATTGCGCTGGAAACCGGTTCGGTGGGCTTCGAAGGCGAGCTGTTCACCGGCGATCCGGATTGGCAGAAGCTGCTCAACTATCCCAAGCCGCAGCTCACCGCCGAAGAGCAGGCCTTCCTGGATGGCCCGGTCGAAGAACTGTGCAAGATGGTCAACGACTGGGAGATCACCCATGTCCACGCCGATCTGCCGCCGGAGCTGTGGGAATACATCAAGAAGAACAAGTTCTTCGGCATGATCATTCCGAAGCAGTACGGTGGTTTGGGCTTTAGCGCATTGGCGCACCACAAGGTGATCCAGAAGCTGTCCTCGATCTCCAGCGTGGTCAGCTCCACCGTCGGTGTGCCCAACTCGCTCGGGCCGGGCGAGTTGCTGCTGCATTACGGCACGCCGGAACAGAAAGACTATTACCTGCCGCGTCTTGCCATCGGCACCGAAGTACCGTGTTTCGGTCTGACCGGCCCGTTCGCCGGCTCCGATGCGACCTCGATCCCGGACTACGGCATCGTCTGCAAGGGCGAGTGGAATGGCGCCAACGTGCTCGGCGTCAAGCTCACCTTCGACAAGCGTTACATCACCCTGGCACCGGTGGCCTCGCTGATCGGCCTGGCGTTCCGCATGTACGACCCGGAAGGCTTGATCGGCGACAACAAGGACATCGGCATCACCCTGGCTCTGTTGCCGCGCGAAACGCCGGGCGTTGAAATCGGTCGCCGGCATTTCCCGTTGAACTCTACGTTCCAGAACGGCCCGATCCGCGGCAACGAGGTGTTCATTCCGCTCAGCCAGTTGATCGGTGGCGTGGACATGGTCGGCAAGGGCTGGAACATGCTCAACGAGTGTCTGGCGGTGGGGCGTTCGATCACCCTGCCCTCCACGGCCAGCGGCGGCGGCAAGTACGCGGCGGTGGTGACCGGTGCGTATGCGCGCATCCGCAAGCAGTTCGGTCTGTCGATCGGCCGCTTCGAGGGCGTGGAAGAAGCGCTCGCACGGATCGGCGGCAAGGCCTACGCGATCAGTGCGCTGTCGCAGGCCACTGCGGCGGCAGTGGACCGTGGCGATGTGCCGTCTGTACCGTCGGCGATCGCCAAGTACCACTGCACCACCATGGGCCGCGAAGTGGTCAGCGACATGATGGATGTGATTGGCGGCAAGGGCATCATCCTGGGGCCGCGCAACTTTGCCGGCCGTGCCTGGCAGTCCGCGCCGATCGGCGTGACCGTGGAAGGCGCCAACATCATGACCCGCAGCCTGCTGATCTTCGGCCAGGGCGCGATCCTGTGCCATCCGTGGGTGATGAAGGAAATGAAGGCGGCGCAGGATCCGGATACGCGCCGTGGTCTGGAAGACTTCGACCAGAGCCTGTTCGGGCATATCCGCTTCGGTATTTCCAACGCGGTGCGTTCGTTCTGGTTCGGCCTGACCGGTGCGCGCATCGGCGCTGCGCCGGGCGATGCGTATACGCGTCGTTTCTTCCGCAAGCTGGATCGCTACTCCGCCAACCTGGCGCTGATGGCCGACGTGTCGATGCTGATGCTGGGCGGCAAGCTCAAGTTCAAGGAATCGCTGTCCGGTCGTCTGGGCGATGTGCTGAGCCACATCTACCTGACCAGCGCGATGCTCAAGCGCTATCACGACGAAGGCGCACCGGCAGCCGATCAGCCGCTGCTGGCGTGGGCGTTCCACGATAGCGTGCACAAGATCGAGACCTCGCTCTCGGCGGCGTTGCGCAACTTCCCGATCCGTCCGGTGGGCTGGCTGATGTGGGTACTGATCTTCCCGCTGGGCCGTCGTGCCGAAGCGCCGGGCGACCGCCTGGGACATCGGGTGGCATCGCTGCTGATGACGCCCAACGAAGCGCGCGACCGTCTGGGCCAGGGCGTGTTCCTGACCCCGTGCGCCAACAATCCGGGCGGTCGTATCGCCAGCTATCTGGCCAAGGCCGTGTTGGCCGAACCGGTGGAGCGCAAGTTCCTCAAGGCGCTCAAGACCAAGGGCATCGAAGCACTGGATTTCCCCGCACAGTTGGACGAGGCCGTGGCCGAGGGTGTGATCACCATCGACGAGCGTAGGCAGCTGGAAGAGCTGCGCGCGATCATGATGGACACCATCACCGTCGACGACTTCGATCCGCATGAGCTGCGTGCGGCCAGCTACTACGACAAGCCGCAGGCACAGCAGCCGCGCGAAGCGGCGTAAGGCGCAGGCCAAGGTGACAGCAGACGACGGCGGGCTTTGGCCCGCCGTCGTTGTTTGTGGAGACCGGCAATCTCGCGAGTGGGTTGCCGCCGTGGTCCTCAGACAGTTCCCAGCGGCTACACCTTCGTAGGAGCGGGCTTACTCGCGATGAAGCGTCACCGGTAACGCCTCATCGCGGTCAGGCCCGCTCCTACAGGAAGCGAACACGCCGCCGGAAGAACCTCAGCGCGGCAACCACACCAATGCCAACGCAATCAGCGCGGGCAGCGCCTGCACAAAGAAGATGCGACGGTTGACGCTGTAGGCGCCATAGCAACCCGCCACCACCACACAGCCCAGGAAGAAGCTCAGCACGTCGCTGCGCGCCTGCAACGCGCCCCAGAACAGGCCGGCGGCGAGAAAGCCGTTGTAGAGGCCCTGGTTGGCGGCGAGCACGCGGGTGGCCTGCGCCTTCTCTGCCGTGTTGCGGAAGGTCTTCAGGCCCAGCGGGTGCGTCCACAGCACCATTTCCAATACCAGGATGTAGACGTGCAGCAGAGCGACACACAGACCGGCGACGATGGCGAACAGGGACATGGCAGATAGGCGTGATGGATATGGCGGCCAGCATAGTCGCGATTGCAGTCGTCAGAAAATGAGTCGGTTGCGTTGTTGAAAACATGCACACCGACCATCTCGCCTGGTCCTTGCCCGCCCACCGTCGCGGGACCTTACGCGGCATGGATGCCGCGTAAGAGCTTACAGGGACGTACTTGCAGCGTGTCCCGCGATGGTGGGTC
Organism: Xanthomonas sp. Leaf131; assembly: GCF_001423495.1. GTDB lineage: Bacteria > Pseudomonadota > Gammaproteobacteria > Xanthomonadales > Xanthomonadaceae > Xanthomonas. The sequence goes on from NZ_LMOG01000012.1 coordinate 25,024, forward strand.
ATCCGTTCTGCAGGTGAGCTATCAACACTGTCCAACTACTCCAAGGCAACAGAGATTTCGCTGCCTTGAAGCGGCTGACAAAACGTCGCGAGTAATGAGCAGGCAGATATGCACGGCGCTCTCAGAACCAGCTGTATCAGTGGTGCACGCCGTACCCAGCAACAGTCGCGCCCGCCTGATGGCGGCAAGTAGTTTTGCCAGCCATTCTTAGTCGGACACCTGCCTGACGGTCTGCGCATCGCGCTCGGCGGGCAGCTTGCGCGCCTCGCGCAGCAGACCGAATGCGCCCAACGTCATGCCCGATGCGACCAGCAGACCGACGCCGAACACGGCACTGGAGCCGAATGCCGAGACCAGCTTGTGCACCCACACGAAGGTGAGATCGCCACCGCGGTAGATCACCGTGTCGATCGCCGCGCCGGCCTTGTAGCGCCACTCGCGATCCACCCGCGTGTAGAGCGTCTCGCGCGCGGGCTTGGCCAGTGCGAACTCGCTGGAGCGCGTGATCACCTGCACGATCGCAATCATCATCGGCAACGGCGAAGCGGTCAGGACCGCATAACCCAGCGTGATCGCCACGCCCGGAATCAACAGCGCCGGCGCGATGCCGAAACGCGACAACAGCGCGCGCGTCACCAGCAGCTGCAACACCAGGGTGAGCGCGTTGATCGCCAGATCGATGCTCGCGTAATAGGCGGTGGCTGCCGCTGCGTCCGTGTATAGACGCCGTACCAGCGCCGCCTGCTCGTTGTAGAGCAAGGTGCCGACGCCCACACCGAACAACACCATGAAAGCGAGCCAGCGCAGCAACGGCTCGCGCACGATCAACTTGAGCCCGCCGAGCACATCGCCGCCCATCGGCACTTCGCCGGAGCTCAGCTGTCGCTCCTGCTCGCGCGCAACCGCCCACAAGCGCAGACGCAGCACGCAGACCACGCACACCGTCAGAAACCCGGCCGACACCAGCATCAGATGTGCGATGCCGATGCGTTCGACCAGCGTGCGGGTGAGGATCGGCCCGAGAAACGCGCCCAGCGTGCCGGCTGCGCCGATGTAGCCGTAGTAGCTGCGCGCTTCGGCATTGCTGAAGACATCGGCCATGAAGCTCCAGAACACCGCCACCGCAAACAGGTTGAAGACGGTTACCCACAAAAAGAACGCCATGCCGCGCCCGGGCACGCCGCTGTCGAACAACACGTAGAACAGCAGCAGGGTCGCAATGAAGAAGCCGTAGACCACCGGCAGGAACACCCGTCGCGGATAGCGGCTGACCAGCGCGCCGTACACCGGCTGCAGCAGCAGCATGATCAGGAAAGTGCAGGTAAACAGCACCTGCAGGGTGAAGTCCTTGAGCGGCATGCCGTGCGCGGCGAAGAAGGCGATCATGCCGGTGGGGAAAATCGCTTCCACATCCGCCGATGCACTCATTGCCTCGCGCACCGGACGCAGTACGTAGTAGCCACTGAGCAAGCAGAAGAAATAAAGAAACGACCATGCCAGCGGCGGCGAGCTGCGCAATGCGCCGCCCAAACGGCCAGCGGCAGACTGCGGCGACGACAATCGGCTGCTCATGGCGAATACGTCGCCTGCACAAACGGGCCCGACAGCAAGAACATGGCAGCGGCAGCACCCGCGAAAGAAGCGCGCAAGTTAGCCGATGCGGCGCAGCACCACCAGCAGCGCGCTGCAGAACACAACGGATCGCTCGCGCCTGGAGGCGGCACGCAGCTTGCAACCACAGTTGCATAGGCGCCCAGGCGCACGCCGAACGCTCTGCGCAGCCCGATTTCTGAACCTAAAATCATCAATAGGATCAATATGATGCCCATTCATCTTCTGGCAGTTTGTGCTATTGCGAAGCGCGGCGCTAGAATCGCCGGAGGCAGTGGAACAGGCGGGACAACCATGACTCAAATGCGCAGGCGCCGACGGTTCCGTCCGTTGGCTATCGGGCTGCTCGGGGCGTTATTGCCCCTGGCCCTCTCTTCCACTGCGCAGACACCCGCGCCCACTGCTTACGCGCTGCAGCCGGCAACTGCCACACAGTCACCCACTGCTCCGCTGCAGTATCGCGCCTCGCTCCCGGCCAGCAGTGTGCTGGCGCCGGCCGCCGGTTTCGATGTGGCCGCGTTCGAATCGATGGCCGATCAGCTGACCTACGGCAATCGCGTCCCCGGCATGGCGATGGCGATCGTGCAGGGCGGCAAGGTGCTCAGTGCGCGCGGCTACGGCGTCACCGACGTCAATCATCCGCAGCCGGTCGACGGCCATACCGTGTTCCGTCTGGCCTCGCTGTCCAAGGCCTTCGCCGGCACCATGGCCGGCCTGCTGGTCAACGATGGTGTGCTGCGCTGGGACAGCAAGGTGGTCGACTACGTGCCCGGCTTCCAGCTCAGCGACAACGTCGCCACCCGCCAGCTCACCGTCGCCGAGGTGCTCAGCCACCGCGTCGGCCTGACCCGCAACGCCTACGACCGCGATATCGAATCCAACGTCGACTACTACTCGCTCAGCCACAAGCTCTCGGCTGCGCCGCTGCGTTGCGCGCCGGGCGACTGCTATGCCTATCAGAACGTGGCCTTCAGTCTGGTCGGCGATGTGGTGTTTGCCGCCTCGGGCAGTTTTTACGAGCAGTCGGTGGAGCGCCGCATCTTCAAGCCGCTGGGTATGAACGATGCGAGCATGGGCCTGGCCGGCATCCAGGCGAGTTCGCGTTGGGCGCGCCCGCACGTGCGCAGCCGCGGCGGCTGGGTGGCGCTGACGCCCAAACCTACCTACTACCGCCTGGCACCCGCTGCCGGCGTCAACGCCAGCGCCAGCGACATGGCGCAGTGGTTGCTCGCACACACCGGTCACCGCACCGACGTGCTGCCTGCGCCGCTGCTGGCGACGCTGCACGCGCCGTTGATCTCCACACCGGGCGAGATGCGTTCGGGTTGGCGCCACGAGCGTGTGGACGCTGCCAGCTATGCGCTGGGCTGGCGCGTGTTCGATTACGCCGGCCATCAAGTGGTCTTCCACGCCGGCGCGGTGCAAGGCTATCGCGGCCTGGTCGCGTTGCTGCCCGAGCGCGACCTCGGCATCGCGATCATGTGGAACGGCGAAAGCGGCCTGCCTTCCGGCATGCTGCCAACCATTCTGGATCGCGCACTCGGTCTGCCGGCCAAGCGTTGGCTGGACATCGATGTGGATGGCGACTTCGGCAGCGAGAACATGCTGGCCGAGCGTCCCGATCCCGCCGGCAAGGGCGCCTCGTCGGGCAAGTCGGTGGCATCGCCGCGCTGAGTTGACGGTACTGCCATGTCAGACAAAGGCGGCGTCGGTCGCCTTTGTCGTTTTTGGCGTTTGCGCTTGCGTTGAGAGCGAACCCAATAAAAAAGCTCCCTCCCCGCTGGGCGTCGGGGAGAGAGCTCGATGTTTACGGCGATCGGGTGTTGCAGATCAGATCAGCGGCGCCGGCGTTGCAGGCAACGCGACCGGAGCGGCCTTCTTCTTGCGAACGGCCGGCTTCTTCTTGGCGACCTTCTTTACGGCAGTCTTCTTGGTGGCGGACTTCTTGGTCGCCTTCTTCGGAGCTGCTGCTTTCTTGGCGGTCTTCTTGACTGCTTTCTTGGCGGCCGTCTTCTTGGTCGCCTTCTTGGCCGTCTTCTTCACTGCCTTCTTTGCGGTCTTCTTCACTGCCTTCTTGGCGGCAGTCTTCTTGGTTGCCTTCTTGGCAGTCTTCTTCACTGCTTTCTTGGCGGTTGCCTTCTTTGCAGTCTTCTTGACGGCCTTCTTGGCAGCAGCCTTCTTCACTGCCTTCTTGGCGGTTGCCTTCTTCGCAACCTTCTTGACTGCCTTCTTGGCGGCAGTCTTCTTCACTGCCTTTTTAGCAGTGGGTTTCTTTTTTGCAGCTTTTTTAGTGGCCATGTAATTGGCTCCTCGTCAGTGAACTATGGAGGTGAAACGCCCAGTTGAACCAAACCCCGCGACGGCATGCCGTCGTCGGAAACCATCCGCAGGTGATGCGCGACGGGACGGATACAGAAACACCCGCATCGAACGGCGACACGGGTGCGTGATCGGAACGACTGCTGCTTTCTTGGAGAGAAGCGGACCCGACTCCACCGTGGATGGCGCTTCGGTGGACATCTGGAACAAGCGTGTCGGCTTGATGTCGATTCTGCTCACTCTCTTTCGCAGCAACGTCTGCTGGGCGAAACCTAATCACGCTTTTTTTTACTGTCAACACTCTTTTGCATTTTTTTTTCAGCCGGCCATCGCAATGCAACGCGTCGACGTGATCCAGACACGCCGCGCGATGGCATGCGCGCGCCTCAGATGCTTGCATTCGTGCAATAGCGTTTTCAGAAAAGCACTTCTTTTCTGCTGTTTTTTTAAAGCAACGCATAAACGCAGCAGTTGGACAGGTGCGACCGCCGCCCCTGGCAGTGCACGGTGGCGATGGTGCGCGTCGCCTGTCCGCCAGCTGAAAATTTTTTATCCAACGACTGCGCTTCCGGCGTCGCATCAGCACAAATGCGCAAACTTATTGCGCCGTTCGATCGCCTTGCGATCACCTTGCATGCATCCGCATGGACGACTCGACGCATGCATGTGCGCCTTGCATCGCGTCGAACGGTCGACGATCGACGCGTACAAGCGCCAAGTTTTTTTCACCAAGCGCACGCCACATCCTCACGATTGGCTCACGTCAGAAATCCGACACGTCTGCAGGCGGACACCATTGGACGATGCGGCGGTGCTGCGCGCCTGGCAGATGCGGTGTTTTTCGATGCCCGCCAAACGCGGCGACGGCGACCGACACTCGGCATGTACGCCTCGTTCGGCGACCCGGCAACGCCGCAGCGCACTGGTCACTGCAGCCCGACAACAACGCACTGCCAGCACCTGGCGCGCAAAAAAAATGGCCGCTCCGGGAGCGGCCATCCGATTTGCAGCGGCGAGGCGAGGTCAGTGCGCGTCGTCTTCGAGCAGTTCGGCGTAGTCGTCCGGCGACAGCAGGTCGTTGAGCTGCTCCTTGTCGTCGAGTTCGACAACGAAGATCCAGCCGTCGCCGTAAGCGTCTTCGTTGATGGTTTCCGGCTTGTCGCTGAGGGCGCTGTTGACCTCGACGACGGTGCCGCTGACCGGGCTGTAGACGTCGGAGGCAGCCTTGACCGACTCCACCACCGCCGCGCCGTTGCCGACCTGCACGGTATCGCCGACGCCGGGCAGTTCGACGTAGACCAGGTCACCCAGCAAGCCCTGCGCGTGGTCGGAGATGCCGACGGTCACGCGGCCGCTGCTTTCGACGCGGGCCCACTCGTGGGATTTGAGGAACTTGAGGTCGCCAGGGATCTCGCTCATGGGTGTGCTCCGGGGAAACTGAAGGTTGGGGACAGGTGGCTAGTTTAGACCGCGCGACAAGACAGGTGCACGCGTGTCGCTCTGGTTGGCCGCGATGGATTGCGCGCAGCCGGGCGTCTGCACGCCCGGCTGCGCGCCACTCATTCGCCGAGGACGCCGGGCTGTGCCTGGCCATCGCGCACGAACGGAAACTTCACCGCGCGCAGCGGCACCTGCTTGCCGCGGATGTCCACACGCAGGTCGTCGATGCTGCCGGCCGGCACGCGCGCGAAGGCGATCGCCTTGCCGAGCGTGGGCGAGAAGGTGCCGGACAGGATCTCGCCTTCGCCGCTGGCGGTGAGCACGGTCTGGCCATGTCGCAGCACGCCCTTCTCATCCATCACCACGCCGATGAGTTGACGCGACGCGCCCTGCGCCTTTTGCGCTTCGAGCACGGCACGACCGATGAAGTCGCGGCCTTCGTCCAGGGCGATCGTCCACGCCAACGCGGCTTCATAAGGCGTGACTGCGTCGTCCATGTCCTGACCGTAGAGATTCATGCCCGCTTCCAGACGCAAGGTATCGCGCGCGCCCAGACCGGCCGGCTTGACGCCTTGCGCCAGCAGCGCGTTCCAGAACGTCACCGCCGCGTCTTGCGGCAACACGATTTCGAAACCGTCTTCGCCGGTGTAGCCGGTACGCGCAAGGAACAGTGCGATGCCATCGCGCGAACGCGTCTGCAATGCGGCGAAGCGGCCGAGCTTGCTGGCTGCTGCGCTATCGGCGGGATCGACCAGGTCGATGACCTTTGCGCGCGCATTCGGACCTTGCACGGCGATCATCGCGAAGTCGCCGCGTTCTTCCACGCGCACATCGAAGCGTGCGGCCTGCTCGCCGATCCATTGCAAATCCTTTTCGCGGGTGGCGGCGTTGACCACCAGGCGGAAGAACTCCTCGCTCATGAAGTAGACGATCAGGTCGTCGATCACCCCGCCCTGCGGATTGAGCATGCAGGTGTACAGCGCCTTACCGGAGACCTTGAGCTTGTCCACCGAGTTGGCCAGAAGGTAGCGCAGGAATTCGCGCACGCGTGCGCCATGCAGGTCGACCACGGTCATATGGCTGACGTCGAACATGCCGGCGTCGCGACGCACCTGATGGTGTTCGTCCAGTTGCGAGCCGTAATGGATCGGCATGTCCCAACCGCCGAAGTCGACCATCTTGGCGCCGAGCGCACGATGGGTGTCGTTGAGGATGGTCTTCTGGGTCATGCGCGCCGGTCCAAGAGAAAGAGGACCATTATCGCCGTCCGGCCGCGCTTGCGGGAACGGCGTGTTCGCCGCGCCGCAGCAATTTGCGTGGCAACTCCTGTGGCCGCGATCAGGCCCGTGCACCCACCCGTAGTGAATCGGCACGGTGGCGCTCCGTCCCCGCTCTACCTCGCCAAGCGCGCGATCACACGCTGGCCTGCACCTGCAAGGTCATGCCATCGACACCGACGATGCGCACCGGTGTCCCAGCCGGAAGATCCGGGCCGCTGACCACCCAGAACGCATCGTCCACCTTGGCGCGGCCGCGCCCTTCGTGGATCGGCTGGTCGAGCACCACGCAACGGCCGATCAACTGCTCGGCGCGTCGATTGAGCAAGGGCCGATCGCTCTGCCGCCCCTTGCCGCGAAACCAGGTGCGATAGACCTGCACAGACACAAAGCTGAGCAACACGAAGACCACGATCTGCACCAGCAAACTCATGCCCGGCAGCGCGAGTACCAGCACGCACACGGCGGCGGCGGCAATGCCCATCCACAGCAGGAACGCGCCGGGCACCAATGTCTCGGCGGCGATCAACAACAAGGCCAGCACTGCCCACACCACCACGTCCCAATGCATGGCTCAGCCTCCTGTGCGGGTCGGAATCGGCGGCACGCGTACGCTGCCCGCGTCGGGCTTGTTCAGTGCTTCCTTGGCCAGCTCGGCGATGCCGGCGATCGAGCCGATGATGCCGCTGGATTCCATCGGCATCAGCACGAACTTCTGGTTGGGCGCGGTGGCCAGCGCCTTGAACGCTTCCACATACTTCTGTGCGACGAAGTAGTTGATGGCCTGCACGCTGCCGTTGGCGATCGCATCGGAGACCACCTGGGTGGCCTTGGCTTCAGCCTCGGCCAAACGCTCGCGCGCCTCGGCGTCGCGGAACGCGGCTTCCTTGCGGCCTTCAGCTTCGAGCACGGCGGCCTGCTTCTCGCCTTCGGCGCGCAGAATTTCCGATTGACGCGAGCCTTCGGCTTCGAGGATCTGTGCGCGCTTCTCGCGCTCGGCCTTCATCTGCCGCGCCATCGAGTCGATCAGGTCGCGCGGCGGCTGGATGTCACGAATCTCGATGCGGGTAACCTTGATGCCCCATGGATTGGTGGCCTGGTCGACCACGCTGAGCAGCTGCGCGTTGATGGTTTCGCGCTGGCTGAGCGATTCGTCCAGATCCATCGAGCCGATCACGGTACGTATATTGGTTTGCACCAGTGCGATCGAGGCGATCTCCAGATTGGAGACTTCATAGGCGGCCTTGGCCGCATCGAGCACCTGGAAGAACACCACGCCGTCCACGCGCACCACCGCGTTGTCCTTGGTGATGACGTCCTGGCTGGGGACATCGAGCACCTGCTCCATCATGTTGATCTTGCGCCCTACCCCGTACACCACCGGCACCAGGAAGTGCAGACCGGGACTCATGGTGTGGGTGTAACGGCCAAAGCGTTCCACCGTCCATTGGAAGCCCTGCGGCACCATGCGCACGGTCTTGAACAACACGATGACGCCAGCGACCAGCACGGCGATGGCTAAAAAAGAAGTCGGAAACATAGGCAGCCCCTTGCAAGTGACGAATCGATCCTTGCCGTGAGTATGCCCCAGCGCCAGCCGTCCCCACTGCGAGCCAGACCTTCGGCGTAGACGGTCGCGACCCTGCATGCGGCGCCGTGGTTCAGTCCCGCGGCCACCTGGCGGTGGTTGAGCCTCTCGCCGAACCGGGGCATGCCGACGCGCTTTGCGACGCGCTTAGGTTGCTGCAAACTGCGCGCTCAGGCGCTGCGCGGCGAGAACATGATGATCGCCATGCCGAGCAGGCAACAGGCTGCGCCCAACAGATCCCAACGCGTCGGCGTCACCCGGTCCACCCACCACAACCACAGCAAGGCACTGGCGATGTAGACGCCGCCATAGGCCGCATACACGCGCCCGCTGGCGTCGGGATGCAGGCTCAACAACCACACGAAGAGGGCAAGGCTGAGCGCGGTCGGCAGCAACAACCACACGCTGCCACCTTTGCGCAGCCATAGATAAGGAAGGTAGCAACCGACCAGTTCGGCGACGGCGGTGGCCGCGAACAGCAACACAGTGGTCGGTGCGGAATTCATTCGGGGCGTGTCGTGTTGGAGCCCGGCTTGTCGAGGTCTGGCTGATGCAGGTCGGAGGTGTCGCGACCTTGCTCGCCGACGCCGTCTTTGCAGGTAACAGGCTTGTCGGCAGCAGGCGTGTCGAGGGCGGCCGGAGCATTGCCTTGCTCGCCGCGCTTGACCCGTTGCCACAGCGCTTCCTGCTCGCGCAGGGACAACGCGGCCAACGACGTTCCATCCGCGTGCGCCTGCGCCTCCATCGCGCGAAAGCGACGTTCGAATTTGAGATTGGCATGGCGCAATGCGGCGCCTACGTCGACCTTGGCATGCCGCGCCAGATTGGCACAGACGAACAGCACATCGCCGAGTTCGTCCTCCAGCCGTGCCTGGTTGTCGGCGACCGGGCCGCGCGCGAACTCCACGCGCAGCTCTTCGATTTCTTCCTGCAATTTTTCCAGCACCGGTGCCGGGCCGGGCCAGTCGAAGCCGACCCGCGCCGCGCGCGACTGCAGCTTGGTGGAGCGCTGCCACTCGGGCAGGCCGCGTGCGATACCGGCAAGTGCAGAGTCGTCCTGATGGCCAGCTGCACGGCGTTCTTCGCGCTTGATCTGCTCCCAGTTGGCGCTCACTGCCTGCGCGTTGTCGGCGTGCCGCTTGGCGAAGACATGCGGGTGGCGGCGCACCAGTTTGTCGCTGAGGGTGGCGACCACGTCGGCAAAGTCGAACGCGCCCTGTTCGGCCGCCATCTGTGCATGGAAGACCACTTGCAGCAGCAGGTCGCCCAACTCGTCGCGCAGGCCCGGCAGGTCGTTGCGGTCGATGGCGTCGGCGACTTCGTAGGCTTCTTCGATCGTGTACGGCGCGATGCTGGCGAAGGTCTGCTCCACATCCCAGGGACAGCCGTGCTCACGGTCGCGCAGGCGCGCCATCAGCTGCAGCAGGTGCTGGATGTCGCCGGTCGGCGGGGTCTGAGGCATCGTGTCGTCCTAAAGCGTCATGCGTTGAGATGCGTTAGCTGAGCGAGGACGCAGCAGCGACCCGGCAACCTTGCACGCGGCATCATCCAGGGTTGGCAGCGCGCAGCAGCCGAAGTGTACATTTCAGTGCATGCGCATTCTGCGCCGCCACCGCGTTCGCGTGGCGCACGCGCCGCCCTGTGGTGGGCACACTCACACCAGCCAACTGCGCCACGGCAGATTCGGATCGCCCAGCGCGATGAAGTCACCGTTGAGCAAGGTGTCGCGACGGTTGTAGCGGAACGGTTTGCCGGAGCCGCCGGCCAGCAATACGCCGCCGGCAGCATGCAGCACGCACTGGCCGGCAGCGGTGTCCCACTCGGACGTGGGGCCAAAGCGGGGGTAAACATCCAGATCGCCCTCGGCGATGCGGCAAAACTTCAATGACGAGCCCTGCGCCACCACCTCGATCTCGCCCATGCGCTCCAGCGCGGCGGTCGTGCGTGCATCGCGGTGCGAGCGGCTGGCAGCGACCCGCAATGGGGTGACGGCGGGCGTGCGCGTTTGCAGCATTTCGTCGCGATGGCCATCGCGGCGGTAGGCATTCTCGCCACGCGCCGCGTACCAGACCCGGCCATCGACCGGCGCCTGCACCACGCCGAGCACCGGCGCACCCATGTGGATCAGCGCGATGTTGACGCTGAACTCGCCATTGCGCTTGACGAACTCGCGGGTGCCGTCGAGCGGGTCGACCAGCCAGTAGCTGGTCCAGTACTGACGTTCTTCCCAGGCCACGTGCGCGGATTCTTCCGACAGCACCGGCACGTCGGGAGTGACCCGGCGCAGCGCCTCGACGATGACACGATTGGCGGCCAGGTCGGCCTGGGTCAGCGGGCTGGCATCGTCCTTGATCTGCACCGCGAAGTCCTGCGCGTAGACCTGCATGATCGCCTCACCCGCCTCGCGGGCGATGGCGATCACGGTTTCGCGCAGTTCCATCGGAATGCGGATCATGGATTGCGCTCCAGCCACTCGCGCGCAATGAACAAGGCAGCCAGCGAACGGCCTTCGGAGAAATCTTCGCGCAGCATCAAGTCGTCCAGACGGGCGATCGGCCAGGGAATCACTTCCATCTCTTCCGGCTCGTCGCCGACCAGGCGCTCCGGATACAGGTCGCGTGCCAGCACCAACCAGGATTGGTGACTCATATAAGTAGGAGCGAGCGTCATTGCGCGCAGCACCTGCACCTGGCGCGCGCCGTAACCGGCTTCTTCCTTGAGTTCGCGGTCGGCCGCCTGCTCCGGCGTTTCGCCGGCATCGATGCGGCCCTTGACCAGACCCAGCTCGTAGCGATGCACGCCGGCGGCGTACTCGCGCACCAGCAGCACGGTGTGTGCGTCGAGCATCGGTACCACCACCACTGCGCCGTGGCCCTGGCTGAGTTGACGTTCGTAGATGCGGCGTTGCCCGTTGGAAAATTCCAGATCCAGTTGCTGGCGACGGAACGGCCCGTCACCCAGATCGGTGATCTTGTGGATGGTCGGCAGGCGCGGACTCATGCGCTGCACGCAGCGGCGGAGCCGGCCGATAGAATAGGCGTATGCATCGACATGTTCATGAGCCCGAAATCCTAGCAGACCCGGCAGCCTCTCAAGCTGCCGAACATTGGCGGCAACGCGATCTTGAGGTGCTGTGGCACCCCTGCACGCAGATGCGCGAGCACCCGCATACACTGCCGCTGGTGCCGATCGCGCGTGGCGACGGTGCCTGGCTGGTCGGCTACGACGGCCGCCACTATCTGGATGCGGTCAGCAGTTGGTGGACCAACCTGTTCGGCCACACCGAACCGCGCATCGGCGCGGCCATCGCACGCCAGGCTGGCGAGCTGGAGCAGGTGATGCTGGCCGGCTTCACGCATGCACCGGCCGTGCAACTGGCCGAGCGCCTGTTGGCGATTGCGCCACGTCAGGCCAACCGCGCGCCGTTGTCCAAAGTGTTCTATGCCGACAATGGCTCGGCCGGCGTGGAAGTGGCATTGAAGATGGCCTTCCATTATTTCCACAACCGCGGCGAGCACCGACGCACGCGCTTCGTCGCGTTGGAAAACGGTTACCACGGCGAGACCATCGGCGCGCTGTCGGTCGGCGACATTCCGCTGTACCGCCGTGTGTATGCGCCGCTGTTGCTGGAATCGATCTTCGCGCCGTCGCCGGATGCGTATCTGGCCGAACCCGGGCAGAGCGCCGAAGACTACGCGCTGCAGGCCGCCGATGCGTTGCAGGCGTTGTTCGAACAATCGCCCGGCGAAATCTGCGCGCTGATCCTGGAGCCGCGCGTGCAATGTGCCGGCGGCATGCGCATGTATCACCCGGCCTATCTGCGCCGCGCGCGCGAACTATGCGATGCGCATGGCGCATTTCTGATCGCCGACGAGATCGCCACCGGCTTTGGCCGCACCGGCACGCTGTTCGCCTGCGAGCAGGCCGGCATCATGCCCGACCTGCTGTGCCTGTCCAAGGGTTTGACCGGCGGCTTCTTGCCGTTGTCGGCGGTGCTGGCCACGCAGCAGTTGTACGACGCCTTCCTGGACGATTCGCGCGAACGCGCGTTTTTGCATTCGCACAGCTACACCGGCAATCCGCTGGCCTGTGCGGCGGCACTGGCCACGTTGCAGATCTTTGCCGACGACGAGGTGATTGCGCGCAACCAGCACACCGCCGCGCGCATGCGTGCACTGGCTGCGCAGATCGGCGAACACCCCGCCGTGGCGGACGTGCGCCAGGCCGGCATGATCGTGGCGTTCGAACTCACCCAGGGCGGTGACAAACGCATGCCGTTCCCGGCAGCGGCGCGGATCGGCCTGAAGGCGTATCGCGCGGCACTCGACAAAGGCGTGGTGCTGCGCCCGCTCGGCGACGTGCTGTACTGGATGCCGCCGTATTGCGTGGACGAGGCGCAGCTGGCGCTGCTGGCGGCCACCACCCGCCATGCCATCGAGGAGGCCGTTGCATGCGCCTGACCCGCTCGCATGTCGCGCTGCCGCTGCACTGCGACCAGGAAGTCACCCTGCCCGAGGAATCGGCCAATCACCTGCTGCGTGTGCTGCGGCTGCACGAAGGCGATGCCTGCATCCTGTTCAACGGCGACGGCAGCGACTACCACGCGCGTATCACGCTGGCCGGCAAGCGCGAGGCGCGCGCGCTGGTGGAACGTGCCGAGTCGCTGCGCAACGAATCGCCGTTGTCGATCACCTTGATCCAGGGCATCGCACGCGGCGAAAAGATGGATCTGATCCTGCAAAAGGCGACCGAGCTGGGGGTTGCGGCGATCGTGCCGGTCAACGCCGAGCGTACCGAGGTCAAGCTGGATCCGGCGCGCATGGAAAAACGCGTGGCGCATTGGCGCAGCGTGGTGATCTCGGCCTGCGAGCAATCCGGGCGCGCGCGCGTGCCCACGGTGGCTGCGCCACTGAGCCTGCAGGACGCGGCGCAGGCCAGCGACCCGCAGGCGCTACGGCTGACGCTGGACCCGCAGGGTGAGCATCGCCTGGGCACGTTGTCGGTGAGCGTTCAACAGACCGTGATCGTGGCGATCGGGCCGGAAGGCGGCTGGTCGCCGCGCGACCGCGCGATCCTCGGCGAGGCCGGTTTCAACGGGTTGCAATTGGGGCCGCGCATTCTGCGCACCGAAACGGCAGGGCTTGCGGCGATTGCGGCGCTGCAGTCGCGGTTCGGGGATTTATAACGCGGCGTCGCGAGTCCTGTGACGCCCGGTCTACATCGTAGGAGCGCACCTGGGCGCGACGAGGCGTTATCGATAACGCTTCATCGCGCCCAGGTGCGCTCCTACGGGAGATCGCATCAGCGCCCGTGCTGCAAAAACCAGCTAGCGGCGCCGATCACACCGAGCTGGCCATGTTCGACGATGCTGACCGGCACCTGCTCCAACGCCGGACGCAGCGCGCCCTTGTCGAGCAAGCGTGCAACGAAGTCGCTTTCGGCAATGAAGCTGGCGATCTGCGGAAGGAATCCACCGGCCAGATAGACACCGCTGCGCACGCCGTACAGCAGCATCATGTCGCCGACCACGCTGCCCATGAAACCGCAGAATGCCTGCAAGGCATCGCGCGCCAACGTGTCGTTCCCGGCCAAGGCGGCCGCGGTGACATCGGCCGGGCCGGTATGCACGGCCGGCTCGCCGCGCAATGCAGCCAGCGCGGCATACAGATTCAACAGGCCCGGGCCCGACAACAGCGTTTCAGTGGCCACGTGCGTGCGCGTGCGGCGCAATTGCTGCAGCAGCGCCACTTCCAGATCGCTGGCTGCCGCGAGTGCGGCGTGGCCGGCTTCGGTCGGCAACACCACCGAGTTGGCGCCGTTGGGAATCCACAACGCCGCACCCAACCCCGTGCCGGGGCCAAGGATCAGCGCCGGACCTGTTGCACCCTGCGGCGGGCCAGACAACTGCATGACCTGATTGCCGATCATGTAATTGGCCGCGTAGGCGACCGCTTCGAAATCGTTGACCAGATGCAAGGCCTGCATGCCGAGCTGGCGGCGGATGTGCTCCGGTGCCAGCACCCACGGCAGATTGGCGGTGATCACACTGCCATCTTCCAGCGCGTACCCGGCGCTGGCGATCACGCCGCGCTTCACCGGTGCGCAGCCCAGCTCAGCGAAGAACGCGACCAGGATCTCGGCCAGGCTTGGATAATCGGCGCAGCGGTACTTGCGGTAGTCCAGCACCGTGATCGGCTTGCGCGGATCGATGCTTTCGCACACCAGCGCCAGGCGCACATGCGTCCCGCCCACATCTGCGGCTACGAAGGTTTCGGGGCGCGGAAAGGACACCGCTTCCATTGGGCTGCTTGCGCTCACGCATTCTCCTGATAAGTGGCAGCGGGCGGGTGTGGTGTCCCGTTGACCGACGAACGGTAGCGGGTAGACAACGTTGTCAGCAATCGCCCTGTAACGCAACCGTCGCGATCACGATTTATGCAGGGCGCCGCTGATTTCATCATCCGCCAAAAATCCGCATCTGTAACGGCGATTTCCGCACAAATTGTGGCGATTACATTGCGCGTGGCGAATTCGCCATAGAAACAGCTGATCACGAGGCTCGCCTTCTCGGCTCGTGCTGCGCAACCGCATTGGTGCAAACGGAACCCCGTCGCAAATTTGCTGCATTGCAGCGCAATCGCAAGCACTTCAGAGATCTGTGACGATGTGTTGACAACGCTGTCAACGCTACGCGAGACTCGATCCAAATCAGGGTTCTGGCAGGAGGGGCCATGGACTGTTCGGGACTGAACAACGGGCCATTCCCTCGCCTGCCGATTCCAGATTCGTGAGTGGTGCGTCATCCGACGTTCGACTCGCTGAAGTCGCATTCGCCACACCGCTTCACCACACGGGGGACACCTCCTCTACCACGCGAATCGCCTGGACCCGCTTCTTACGACGCGGGCCAGCGCAATCACCGCGATCGGTCAGGGCGTGTTGTTTTGCCGGCCACGCCGAGCGCGTTACGCCCCACCACGGGCCAGCGCGCTCAAAGCACTAACCAATGAGGTTTAGCCATGCACAGCCGCACCACGACGTTAGCACTCTGTATCACCGCCGCTCTGTACTGCTCCGGCTCTGCCATGGCTGCCGGACAAGAACAGCAGGCCGCTCCCAGTGCGCCCTCGGCCACCACCGAGCTGGACACCATCACCGTCACCGGCTACCGCGCCTCGCTGGAGAAGAGCCAGGCGGTCAAGCGCTCGGCCAACTCGATCGTCGATGCGATCAGCGCCGAAGACATCGGCAAGTTCCCGGACATCAACGCCGCCGAATCGCTGTCGCACCTGCCGGGCATCAGCGTCGATCGCCAGTTCGGCGAAGGCGAAAAGGTCAGCATCAACGGTACCGATCCGGCCTTGAACCGCGTGCTGCTCAATGGCCAGACCATCGCCTCTGGCGACTGGGGCGGCAACCCGACCGACACCAGCGGCCGTACCTTCAACTACACCTTGCTGTCGCCGGAAATCATCGGCCTGATGGAGGTCTACAAGACCCCTGAAGCGCGCATCGATGAAGGCTCGATCGGCGGCACCGTGATCGTGCACACCCGCAAGCCGCTGGACCTGCCCAAGAACACCATCCGCGGTTCGGTGGGCTACAACTACAACGATCGTTCCGAAGAAGGCAATCCGCGCGGTTCGGCGCTGTGGAGCTGGAAGAACGACGACGAAACCTTCGGCGCGTTGATCTCCGCCACGCACGACAAGCAGGACCTTGCGCGCGCCGGTATCGAATACTTCGGTTACGTCACCGGCCGGAACGATAGCGGCCAGGGCATTCCACCGACAGCCACCATCACCGGCGACGGCAGCGATGTGGCCACCGCCCGCGTGCCGGCCGGCATCAACAGCGCGTTTTTCCAGCAGACCCGCGAGCGCAGCGGCCTGCAGGGTGCGTTGCAGTGGAAGCCCAACGACCAGAACGAGTTCAACCTGACCGGCCTGTACATCAAGGGCAAGTACAACAACTTCAGCGAATCGCGCTATGTCTGCCCGGCCTGCAACAACGACCTGCAGAAAGTCACCAGCGCCAATGTGCAAAATGGCGTGGTCACCTCGGCCACCTTTGGCGATGGCGCCGCAGGGCAGCCGTACGCGCAGCTGGATGCGAACTACCGCGAGAGCACCGTCACCACCAAGAGCCTGAACCTGCGTCACGACTGGTCGGGTGAGAAGTGGGTGTTCACCACTCAGGTCGGCGACACCAAGGCCACCGGCGGCAAGAACCCCGAATATCTGATGAAGTTCCTGATGCAGGACGGCGGCTATAACTACGCCTTCGACGGCCGCAACACCGCGGTGAACTACGACAACGGCGGTGCGTCCAACTGGACCCTGCCCGGTTCGCCGGCAGGCTTGCCCGCCGGTTCGCAGGATTCCAGCGCCATGCAGGCCGGCGGCATCTTCTATCAGAAGAGCACCGACGAAGAGAAGTACTTCCAATGGGATGCGGCACGCGACCTGGAGCTGGGTCCGTTCACCAAACTGCTGTTCGGTTACAAGTACATCAACCACAACAATGGCGTCGACGCGCGCGGTAACCGCATCAACACCACCGACCCGGTGTCGCTCACGCAGTTCAATCCGGGCACCACGCCGAGCGGTCTGTACGACGGCTTGGGCGCCAGTGGCGACCTGACCACCTGGCCGACCGCCAGCCTCAACTCGATCCGTAACTATCTGCTGTCGCAGCCGCAGGGTCCGTACCGCCCAGACTACGGCTCCTCGTTTGAGGTGAAGGAGATCACCCAGAACTTCTACACGCAGTTGAACTACGAGACCGGCAAGTGGCGCGGCAACATCGGCGTGCGTCTGGTCGACACCACCGACAAGTCGCTCTACTGGCAGACCGCCGATGGCGGCACCAACTACTCGCGCGTGGCCGAGAACAACGACTACCGCAAGGCGCTGCCGAGCTTCAACGTCGCTTACGACATCACCGACGACGCGGTGCTGCGCTTCTCGGCAGCCAAGGTCATCGCACGTCCGCGCTATGGCGATCTGGCCGGCACCTTCAGCATCAACAGTGCCAACGGCAACCTGACCGCCGGCGGCGGCAACCCGGATCTGAAGCCGTACGAATCCACCAACTACGACCTTGCTGCCGAATGGTACTTCGCGCCGTCCAGCATGCTGTCCGGTGAAGTGTTCTATCGCGACATCAGCTCCTACATCGTCAACACCACCACCCAGCAGCAGTTGACCGATCCGATCAGCGGCAACTCAGGCATCTACACGGTGACCTCGCCGATCAACGTCTCCGATGCCAAGGTCAAGGGCGTGTCGGTGAACTACCAGCAGTCGCTGGGACTAGGCTTCGGTGTGCAGGCCAACTACACCTTCGCCGAATCCGACTCCAGCTCGGGCCTGAACCTGCCGTACCTGTCGCGCGATACCTACAACATCATCC
This sequence comes from Xanthomonas sp. Leaf131, assembly GCF_001423495.1. Taxonomy (GTDB): domain Bacteria; phylum Pseudomonadota; class Gammaproteobacteria; order Xanthomonadales; family Xanthomonadaceae; genus Xanthomonas. Next base: position 42,673 of record NZ_LMOG01000012.1, read on the forward strand.
CGTACTGGGAGCATGGCGACTGGATGGTGCGCGTGAACTACAGCTTCCGCTCCAAGTACTTCACCCAGATCGGCCGTCTGGCGTCGCAGGACTTCGCAGACAGCTACAAGCAGCTGGACCTGACCGCCTCGTATCAGATCACCGACTACATGGGCATTACGTTCGGCGCGACCAACCTGCTGGATTCCACCTACCGTCTCTTCAGCAACACCCGTGATACCCCAACGGCGTTCTACAAGAACGGCCGCGGTTATCAGGCCCAGTTGAACTTCAAGTTCTGATGTAGTCCCGGCGCGCCACCGTCCCTCCACGGTGGCGCGCTTTTTTTTGCCTGTCGTTGCGTCTCCCGCAGCGCCAGGGCATCGGTTGCATGCAGAAGTGCCACTGGCGATAGTCCTTTGCGTTTGAAGGACTATCGCCAGGCCCGCTTCCGCCATCCACGTGCCGGTTGCCGTCTTGCCAACACGTTTTGCTTACAGGAGTGCAGTTCCCATGACGACCGATAGCCGCCACTACGCGGCTCCATCCCGCCGCCACGCCGGAGCTGTACCCAGGAGTCGCGCGCTCGCGCTCGCTCTGCTGGTGGCCTGCCCGGTGCTGTCGTTGCACGCGCAATCGCCCACCGCGCCGACCGCCACCACGCTCAGCCCCGAACAGATCGACCAGCAGTGGCTCAGCGCCACCGCCAAGTACGCACCCGAGCGCGAACGCTTGGTACGCGAAGCCGAGCAAGGCGCACGCAAGGGTCCGTTCCGCCCCGACTGGGCGGCACTGAAGAACTATCAATCGCCAGCGTGGTACGACAACGCCAAGTTCGGCATCTTCATCCATTGGGGCGTGTTCTCGGTGCCGGCGTTCGGCAGCGAGTGGTATTCGCGCAACATGTATCTGCAAGGCTCCAAGGAGTTCGCGCACCACGTGGCGACCTACGGCCCGCAGGCCAGCTCCGGCTACAAGGATCTGATTCCCAAGTTCACCGCGCCCAAGTTCGACCCCAATGGCTGGGCCAAGCTGTTCCGCGACTCCGGCGCGCGCTATGTGGTGCCGGTGGCCGAGCACCATGACGGCTTCGCGCTGTACGACTCCAAGCTCTCCGATTGGACCGCGGTGAAGATGGGGCCCAAGCGCGATCTGCTGGGCGAGTTGTCCAAGTCGATCCGCGCACAGGGACTGCACTTCGGTTTGTCCTCGCATCGCGCCGAGCACAACTGGTTCTTCGACGGCGGGCGCAAGTTCGATTCGGACGTCAACGATCCGCGCTATGCGGCGCTGTACGGCCCGGCGCAGGTGCGCCTGCCGGGCAAGGATGATGCCGATGTGGCCAACGACTGGACGCCGGTGTCGCAGGCCTGGCTGGACGATTGGTTGGCACGCACCACCGAGTTGATCGATACCTATCAACCGGACCTGATCTATTTCGATTGGTGGATCGCCCACCCGACCTTCCGCAGCAGCCTGCCGACCATGCTGGCGTATTACTACAACCAGGGCGCGGCGCGTACCGAGGCTGATCGCGGCGTGGTGGTGAACTACAAGCTGGGCGCATTCCCGGAAGGCGCCGGCACGCTGGATATCGAGCGCGGCCAGCTCACCGGCATCCATCCCACCCATTGGCAGACCGATACCTCGGTGAGCAATGCCTCATGGGGGTACATCGAAAACGACACCTACAAGTCGCCGACCTTCATCATCCACATGCTGGCCGATGTGGTGGCCAAGAACGGCAACCTGATGCTCAACATCGGCCCGCGTGCGGATGGTTCGATCCCGGAGACCGAGCGCGGCATCCTGCTTTCGATCGGCAAGTGGCTCAAGACCAATGGCGGCGCGATCTACGACAGCAAGCCGTGGCGCGTGTACGGCGAAGGCCCGACCGAAGTGGTGGGCGGCACCTTCCAGGACGTCAAGACCAAGCCGTATACGGCCGAAGATTTCCGCTTCACCACGCGCGATGGCGCGCTGTATGCCATCGAACTCGGTTGGCCGGCCGGTGGCAAGGCGGTGATCCGCTCGCTCACCGCCGCCGATGGCGTGCGCGGTGTGACGTTGCTGGCCAACGGCAAGAAAGTGCCGTTCGAGCAGCAGGCCGACGGCCTGCATCTGACCCTGCCGGCCAAGCCGGTCGGCGAACACGCCTACGTTTTCCGCATCGATCTTTCTTCTTCCACTCCCTGACGGATGCTGTTTTCATGAGCAAGCGATTGACCTGGATACTGCTCGCGCTGGCGTTTGCCTGCGCGCCTGCCTTGGCCAAAACCCCCACCGCGTTGTTCTATCTGATGAACACGCAGAAATCGACCAACTCGTTCCTGGCCAATGTCGACAAGATCGATGTGGTGGTGCCGACCTGGTACGGCGTGGATCAGAACGGCCTGGTCAACGGCACCCCCAACACCTACCTGTACGACATCGCCAAGCAGAACAAGATGCGGGTGATGCCGATCCTGTCGATGACCACCGGCCGCGACGGCTTCCACAAGCTGATGCACGACGAAGCGGCCAAGAAGCGGATGATCGAGTCGCTGCTGATCCACGGCAAGCAGCACAAGTACTACGGCTTTCAGTTCGATTTCGAGAACATCGCCTGGACCGACCGCGACGCCTACACGCTGATGGTCAAGCAGACCGCCGATGCGCTGCACAAGGCCGGCTTCAAGATGTCGGTGGCAGTGGTGCCCAATGCGCCGGGCCATGCCGAAGGCGGCCAGTTCTCCAAGTGGATGTGGGAATACTGGCGCGGTGCGTATGACCTCAAGGCGCTGGGCCAGGCCGCGGATCTGGTCAGCATCATGACCTACGACCAGCACACCCGCTGGACCACGCCCGGCCCGGTGGATGGCATGGTGTGGATGAAGAAGCATCTGGATTACGCAATCACCCAGGTGCCGAAAGAGAAGCTTTCGCTCGGCATCGCCACCTACGGCTACCGCTGGTACACCGGCAACCCGGTGAAGGAAGACGGCACCGAAGCGTCGAACATCGCGGCCACCTATATCGATGCCGACGAATCGTTTCCGCTGGCGATCGAACAGAACGCCACCGTGCAGTGGGATCCGGTCGAGCAGGAATCGTGGTTCTACTTCTATCGCGACGATATGCGCGAGTGGGTGTTCCGCCCTGACGCGCGCAGCTTCAAGGCGCGCTACGACATGGTGAAGCAGTACGGTCTGGAAGGTTTCAGCTGCTGGGTGCTGGGCGCTGAAGACCCGAAGGTGTGGGACGAGTTGCCGAGCGCGCAGCGCTAAGCACAGCCAGCAAAACTACTGCGCACACCGCCAGGCGGGCGCGGTTCGGTGCTTGAATCGGGACAGACACACGATTCCTGCATCGCCCGCGCTCGCGTTGCAGCTGCTGACGAGAGTGCATTCGCCTCTCCCAAACGCAGTACGCACCCTGCGCGCACCCGAACGAAGCGTGCGCCAGTCCCTGCGTCATCCGGCATGGCTTTGCTACTGTGCGTGGCTGCCGTGTTCTCGCCGCCACATCGGGATGTGATTGCATGAAGTCGAACTCCGCACCTGGCTTGCGCTTGTCGTTATCGCGCCTGCTGTCGCTGCGCAAGCCATCATCGAGCATGCGGTCACTGAGCATGCAGTCGTCGAGCCTGCTGTTATCGAAGAGGCGGTCGTCGCGCCTGCTTGCGCTGGCGTTTGCTGCGATGGTGGTGGCTGGTTGCGGCCAACGCGATGCAGCGAGCACGCCGGCTGCAGCCAGTCCCGGCAGCGCCTCGACACTGCCTGCCACCAATGCACCGCTGCCCCTGATTCCCGCCCCGGCCGAAGCTAGGCGCGGCAGTGGCAGCTTTCGCGTCGGCACCGGCACGGTGATCTCGATTCCCACCGGCAACGCCGAGGTACGCCGCAGCGCCGAGACGCTGGCCAGCCTGCTGCAACGCACGCGCGGCCTGACCCTGGAAGTGCGCACCGAAACCAACGCCTCGCCGCACAGCATCCGCCTGGAGCGCACAGCGCAGGCACCGGTGGCGCACAAGGAAGGCTATAGCCTGGACGTGGATGCCAACGGCATCCGCATTGCCGCACGCGATGGTGCCGGCTTGTTCTATGGCGCGATCAGCGCCTGGCAATTGATGACACCGGACGCGCGCAAGGGCGATGTCGAGGTGCCTGCGGTGGCAATCCGCGACTGGCCGCGCTTTGGCTGGCGCGGCCAGCATCTGGATGTGGCCCGCCACTTCCATGACGTGGCCACGGTCAAGCATGTGCTCGATGCGATGGCCGCGCACAAGCTCAATGTGCTGCACTGGCATCTCACCGACGACCAGGGCTGGCGTATCGAGATCAAGCGCTACCCCAAGCTCACCGAGGTCGGTGCATGGCGCACCCCGCCGGGTGCCGGCCGGCACGGCACGCCGGAGCGGTATGGCGGTTTCTATACGCAGGAACAGATCAGCGAGATCGTCGCCTATGCGGCGCGCCTGCATATCACCGTGCTGCCCGAACTGGACATGCCCGGGCATGCGCAGGCCGCGGTGGCGGCGTATCCGGAAGAGGTAGGCGTGCCCGGCCAGCGCACCCAGGTCGGTGTGAATTGGGGTGTCAACCCGTATCTGTTCAACACCAGCGAACGCAGCCTGACCTTCATCACCAACGTGCTGGATGAAGTGCTGACATTGTTCCCGTCGGCGTATATCCACATCGGTGGCGATGAGGCGGTCAAGGACCAATGGGAGGCGTCGCCCGCGGTGCGCGCGCAGATGCGCAAGCTCGGGGTCAAGGACGCGCACGCGATGCAGGGCTGGTTCAACGCGCAGCTGGCGCAGTACCTCACCCAGCACGGCCGGCGCATGATCGGCTGGGATGAAATTCTCGAAGGCGGCGTGCCGGCCAGCGCCTCGGTGATGTCGTGGCGCGGCGTCGAAGGCGCGGTGGTGGCGGCAAAGCAAGGTCACGATGTGGTGCTTGCGCCAGGCGACTGGCTGTATCTGGACAATCTGCAGACCACGCGCAGCGACGAGCCCAACGGCCGCCTGACGATCCTGCCGCTATCCAAGGTCTATGCGTTCGACCCGGTGCCAGGCGAACTCAGCGCCGAGCAAGCCAAGCACGTCCTGGGTGCGCAAGGCGCATTGTGGTCAGAATACATTCCGTCGAAGTGGCATATCGATCACGCGCTGTTCCCGCGCCTGTCTGCGGTGGCCGAGGTGACGTGGTCGCCGGTCGCCGCGCGCAACTGGAAGGGGTTTCTGGCGCGCCTGCCGGCCCAATTGCAGCGCTACAAGGCATTGGGCATCGACTACAGCGACGGCGCCTTCGCCGCCGATATCGCGCTGGAAAGTGGCCCCAACCCGGTGCTGGCCGGTGGCCCGGCCAAGGTGGCGCTCAGTAGCCAGAGCGCTGCGGGCACGCTGCACTACACCATCGACGGCAGCGATCCCACGCCGGCATCGCCGCAGTACGAGGCGCCGTTTACGATCCAGCTGCCGACCACGGTCAAGGCCACTGCCTTCGATGCCGGCGGCACCGAGCTGGCAGCCACGCGCAGCCGCACGTTCGACCGTGCCGGGTTGTTGCGCGTGGATACCCAGGGCCTGCGCGATTGCGTGGAAACCGGTGCGCTCGGCCTGCGCTTGCCGTTGTTGCCGGAGATGACCGGCGCCGATACGCCGGTCTACAACGTCGATCTGTTCTATGCCTGCCGCCTCTATCCGCAAGCGCGCCTGGACGGCATTGGTGCGATCAGGATCGAGGCCGCACGCCTGCCGAACAACTTCGGTCTGGCCCACGAGCAATCCAAGGTGGTGCAGTACCCGGCCAAATCGCGCGGCGGTGAGCTTGAAGTGCGACAAGGCTGCGAGGGCGAACTGCTGGCCAGCGTGCGTCTGCCCCAGGGCGACAGCGTGGGCGAGCAGCTCACCCTGGAAACCCCATTGCCTGCACGCACCGGCGTCCATGATCTGTGTCTGCGTTTCACCGCACCGATTCGCGGCCCGCTGTATGCCATCGGCACCGTTCAATTGATCGAAACCACCGCGCAAGCGCCCCCCGCCGCCACGCGCTGATCCATCCAAGGAGAGTCATCCATGCCCCTGTCCCGTCATCGTTGTGTTCCCGCCCCCGCCCGCCTCGGGCTTGCCCTGGCCTTCGCCATCTCGCAGGCGTGGGCGGCACCGCCCACGGCAACGACCCTGGATAAAGGCTGGCAAGTGCGGCTGGTGCCGGGACAGGAACAGGCCAAGACCTATCCGAAAGCCGCAGCATGGTTGCCGGCACAGGTGCCGGGTGCGGTGCAGACCGATCTGATCGCCGCCAAGATCGTGCCGGACCCGTTTTATCGCGATAACGAAGGCAAGATCCAGTGGGCGGGCCTGAGCGATTGGCAGTACCAGACCCGCTTCAACGTCGATGCGGCCACGCTCAAGCGCGCGCATGTGGAGCTGGTGTTCGACGGCCTGGATACGTTTGCCGAGGTCACCCTCAATGGCAAGCCGCTGCTCAGCGCCGACAACATGTTCCGGCAATGGCGGGTGGATGCGAAATCCCTGCTCAAGCGCGGCGACAACGTGCTCGAGGTCAAGCTGTTCTCGCCGATCAAAAAGATCCAGCCGTGGCTGGCCAAGCAGCCGTACGCGCTGCCGGGTGCCTACGATTCGGCATTTGGCGACGAGCCCGAATCGCGGCATAGCTCCACCTACGTGCGCAAGGCGCCGTACAACTTCGGTTGGGATTGGGGCCCGCGCATGGTCAATGCCGGCATCTGGAAAGATGTGCGCGTGGAAGCGTGGGATGCGGTGCGCGTGGACGGGCTGCATATCGCCCAGCAACGTGTGGATGCCGACAGTGCGCAGTTGCAGGCGCAGCTGGAACTGCAGGCCGGCCGCAGCGGGCCGGTGCAGGTGACGCTGGATGTGCTCGGCCCGGATGGGCAGAAAGTTGGGCAGTTCACCCAGCAGGCGGTGGTCGATCCCGGCCAGAACCGTATCGATCTGGCCGTGCGCATCGCCAAGCCCAAGCGCTGGTTTCCGGCCGGCTACGGTGCGCAGGACCGCTACACCTTCGTGGCCAGCGTGCGCGATGCCGATGGCGACAGCCAGCAGATCAAGCGGGTGACCGGCCTGCGCTCGGTGGAGTTGCGTCGCGAGAAAGACACCTACGGCAAGAGCATGGAGATCGTGATCAACGGCATCCCGATCTTCGCCAAGGGGGCAAACCTGATTCCGCTGGATGCGTTCCCCGCACGTGTGAGCCACGAGCGCATGCGCAGCACCTTGCAGGACGCGCGCGATGCCAACATGAACATGCTGCGCATGTGGGGCGGCGGGCATTACCAGGACGACCATTTCTACGAGGTGGCCGACGAGCTGGGCATCATGATCTGGCAGGACTTCATGTTCGGCGGCGCGGTGCCGCCGTACGACGTGGAGTTCCGCGAGAACACCCGGCAGGAGGCGATCGAGCAGGTCAAGCGGCTGCGCGACCATCCCAGTATTGTTCTCTGGTGCGGCAACAACGAAGTGCAGACCGGTTGGGAAAACTGGGGCGACCGGGTCAAGTTCAAGCAGTCGGTGGACCCGGAAGAACGCACCCGCATCGAGCGCGGCATGACCACCTTGTTCGGCACCGTGTTCCGCGAAGTGGTGGCCACCTACGATGGCGATGTGCCGTACTGGTCCACCTCACCAGGCACCAACTTCGACGGCGCCGCCGATCAGGCCAACGATGGCGACATGCATTATTGGAAGGTGTGGGGCGGCCCTGCACTGCCGGTGACCGAATACCTCAACGTCACCCCGCGCTTCATGTCCGAATACGGCCTGCAGTCGTTCCCGGACATGCGCACCGTGCGTGCCTTCGCCGAACCCGGCGACATGGATCCGGAATCGCCGGTGATGCGCGTGCATCAGAAGTTCGACAAGGGCAATGGCAACAAGCGCCTGATGCTGTACATCCGCCGCGAATTCGGCGAGCCCAAGGATTTCGAGAGCTTCGTCTACCTGAGCCAGCTGATGCAGGCCGAGGGCATCAACCTGGCTGCCTCGCATCTGCGCGCCTCGCGCCCGCAATCGATGGGCTCGTTGTACTGGCAGCTCAACGATGTGTGGCCAGGCGCGTCGTGGTCCAGCGTGGATTACTACGGCCGCTGGAAGGCGCTGCACTACCACGCACGCCGCTTCTATGCGCCCGAACTGATTGCCGCATTGCGTAACGACAAGGGCCAGACCGAGGTCTCGCTGGTGTCCGACCGCACCACCCCGCTGGTGGCCCGCTGGCGCATGCGCGTCATGAGCATGGATGGCAAGGTGCTGAGCAAGCGCGAAGAAAAAACCACGGTCAAGCCGCTCAGCAGCCTGCAGGTGGGCAACTTCAGCGACAAGCAGTTGCTGGGTAGCGCCGATCCGAAGCGCAGCTATGCGGTGTTCGAATTGTTCGATGGCGACAAGCTGTTATCGCGCGAAGTGGTGTTCTTCGCACCGGCCAAGCAGCTGGCCTTGCCGAGCGCGAAGATCGACAGCCAGTGGCGCGCCGATGGCGACGGCTACGCGCTGACGCTATCCAGCAACACGCTGGCGCGCGAGGTGTGGCTGTCGTTCGGCGATGTGGAGGCCACGTTGTCGGACAACGCCTTCGATTTGTTGCCGGGCGAGCCGTTGACCGTGCACGTGAGCAGCAAGGCTGCGCAAGCACAGTTGCAGTCCACGCTGCAGGTCCGCGACCTGGCCAGCACGCTGGCCGGTGCGCCGCCGGAGCCCGCCGAGACGAAGTAGCGGCAGCTAACAACACGTAGCGAGGGCTTGCCAGACGGGTCCGAGCGGCGCGTAGGAATCGGCGTGTTTGTGCCGGTTCCGAGCACCGAGCACACCCGTCTGGCGGCTATACAGCAGCTCTGTTAATCGCTCTGAACCGGGGCTGGCCTGCGTGTCACGCACTTGTGGGTAGTACGCGCATAGCTGGCAACAGCGAGTAAATCCGTAACAGTCATGGCCCGCACCGTCCCCGCGGGCAATCCAAGAACAACGCGTGGCGGCGATGACCGTTGCGCAGGAGTAAACCGATGTCGTTGTCCGTGTTTCCAAGCCGTCTGGCCGTCGCACTGAGTTTGGGCCTCGGCCTGGGCTTGCCGCTCATCGCTGCACCGGAACTCGCCGCAAAAACCACCGATGAAACGCCAGAGCAACGCGCCGCCGCGTTGGTGGCGCAAATGAGCCGCGACGAAAAAGTCGCCCAGGCCATGAACGCTGCGCCGGCGATTCCGCGCCTGGGCATCCCCGCCTACGAATGGTGGAGCGAGGGCCTGCATGGCATCGCGCGTAATGGCTACGCCACGGTGTTTCCGCAGGCAATCGGTCTGGCGGCCAGCTGGAACACCGCGCTGATGCAGCAGGTGGGCACCGTGGTCTCCACCGAGGCGCGCGCCAAGTTCAATCAGGCCGGCGGTCCGGGCAAGGACCACAAGCGTTACGCCGGCCTGACCATCTGGTCGCCCAACATCAACATATTCCGCGACCCGCGTTGGGGCCGTGGCATGGAAACCTATGGCGAGGATCCTTTCCTCACCGGGCAATTGGCAGTGGGCTTCATCCGCGGCCTGCAGGGCGACGATCTGGATCACCCGCGCACCATCGCCACGCCCAAGCACATTGCCGTGCACAGTGGGCCGGAGCCGGGCCGGCACAGCTTCGATGTGGATGTGTCGCCGCGCGATGTGGAAGCGACCTACACACCCGCCTTCCGCGCCGCATTGATCGACGGCCAGGCCGGCTCGGTGATGTGTGCGTACAACTCGCTGCACGGCACACCGGCCTGCGCGGCCGACTGGTTGCTCAACGGCCGCGTGCGTGGCGATTGGGGCTTCAAGGGCTTTGTGGTCTCCGACTGCGATGCGGTGGACGATATGACCCAGTTCCATTATTTCCGCCCCGACAACGCCGGCTCGTCGGCCGCATCGCTCAAGGCCGGGCACGATCTCAACTGCGGTTACGCCTACCGCGCACTCGGCACCGCAATCGAACGCGGCGAAGTGGACGAAGCCCTGCTCGACCAGTCGTTGGTGCGCCTGTTCGCCGCGCGCTACCGCCTGGGCGAACTCGAAGCGCCGCGCAAGGATCCGTATGCAAAGCTCGGCGGCAAGGACATCGACAATACGGCCAACCGGGCGCTGGCGCTGAAGGCCGCTGCCGAGTCGATCGTGTTGCTCAAGAACGACGCTGGCACGCTGCCGTTGAAAGCCGGTGCGCGGCTGGCGGTGATCGGCCCCAATGCCGATGCTCTGGCAGCGTTGGAAGCCAACTACCAGGGCACCTCGTTCACGCCGGTGACACCGCTGCTGGGTTTGCGTCAGCGCTTCGGCGCGCAACAGGTGACGTACGCGCAAGGTGCGCCGCTGGCCGCCGGTGTGCCGGGCATGATTCCGGAAACCGCGCTGCGCAGCGATGGCAAGCCGGGATTGCGTGGCGACTATTTCGACAATGTCGATCTGGAAGGTTCGCCGCGCGTGGTGCGGCAGGATCGCACCGTGAGTTTCAACTGGGATCAGGTCGCACCCGCAAAGGGCGTGCCGGCCGATCGTTACGCAGTGCGCTGGAGCGGCGAGTTGTTGCCGCCGAGCGCGGGCGACTACACGCTGGCGGTACGCGTGGCGCGCTGCTTCGATTGCGCCGGCCACGATCCGGTGCGGCTGTACATCGACGACAAGCTGGTGGTCGCCGGCAATGCCGAAGACAAGCACGTGCCGGCTGGCATGCATAACGCCGATGGCCGCAGCGTGGAGACCGTGCTGCATTTCGACGACACCCGCCCGCGCAAGATCCGTCTGGAAATGGAACACCGCGGCCAGGATCAAGGCGTACGTCTGGAATGGCTGGCACCGGCGGCAGCGCAACTGGCCGAAGCCGAGCAAGCCGTGGCGCAGGCCGATGCCGTGGTGGCCTTTGTCGGTTTGTCGCCGGATGTGGAAGGCGAAGAACTGCGTATCGACGTGCCCGGCTTCGATGGCGGCGACCGCAACGACATCGCCCTGCCCGCCCCGCAGCAAGCGCTGCTCGAGCGCGCCAAGGCCTCCGGCAAGCCGCTGGTGGTGGTGCTGATGAGCGGCAGTGCAGTGGCATTGAACTGGGCCAAGACGCATGCCGACGCGATCGTGGCGGCGTGGTACCCGGGCCAGTCCGGCGGCACTGCGATCGCGCGCATGCTGGCCGGCGACGACAACCCCGGCGGGCGCCTGCCGGTGACCTTCTATCGCTCCACCAAGGACCTGCCGCCGTACGTCAGCTACGACATGAAGGGCCGCACCTATCGCTACTTCAAGGGCGAGCCGCTGTTTCCGTTCGGCTACGGCTTGAGCTACACCAGCTTTGCCTACGATGCGCCGCAGCTGTCCAGCACAACGCTGCAAGCCGGCAGTCCGTTGCAAGTGACCACCACGGTGCGCAACACCGGCACGCGGGCTGGCGATGAAGTGGCGCAGGTGTATCTGCAGTATCCGGATCGGCCGCAATCGCCATTGCGCAGTCTGGTCGGCTTCCAGCGTGTGCATCTGAAACCGGGCGAACAGCGCACGCTCACCTTCACCCTGGATGCGCGCGCCTTGAGCGATGTGGATCGCACCGGCCAGCGTGCGGTGGAAGCAGGCGATTACTCGTTGTTTGTCGGCGGCGGTCAGCCGGGAACCGGCGCGGTTGGTGCAGCGGCGGCGTTTTCGATTTCGGGACGTTCGCCGTTGCCGAAGTAATCATTGCGCATGCATGACACGCAACAGGCGTCGGCGGTCATGGCCAGCGCCTATTGCGTGATGCACGTGTGTTGCGGTGCATCGCAGAACGCGGGGATTGCGCCTGCGCACTGTCGAATTGGTGATCTATCTGCAAACAGTACGATGATGTCCGCACACACTTCACACGTGCTTGACAGATACTAAAACGAGGTCTATCACTGATCGAAGTCGGCACCATGCGCCATCGGCGATACGCCCGACTCACCTTGACGGCAACAGCGTTTCCACGCAGTACCTGCACTGGGAGATGGTTGGATGCAGCATCGTCGTATCGACCAGCGCCTGGGTGTTGCCGCTCTTGCAGTGCATCGCACTCACGCATGCCGCGCTGCCGTCACGCGGGTGCAGCCGTCATGACCAAGCACTACAAATTGAGCGCAATGCGCTCGCGCTCCAAGTGCATCGCCGGCTATTCCCCGCCGCGCCACTGACGCCTGCACCGCTGTAATAGCTGGCAGACGCTCCGGCGCCACTCCGTTCGGTCTTTCGCACACGCTTCCCTTGCGTGCCGTGCGTTGCCGTGCGCGCACATCGCCGTGCAGACCGTCTGCCCTAGAGCAAGGCATCGGAGGGCGTTGCCATCGGCAACGTTGCCCAGCATCTGGCGAGGTGGCATGTGGACAAGCGTGAGCGTTCGAACGGCAAGCAGTTGATCGTGGCAATCTTGACCGTGACCGGCATGGTCTCGGCCGCGGCCGCAATGGCCGGCACCGTGGAAGGAAACCTCACAGAAAGCAGCAGCGGCAAACCCGCCGCCAATGCCAAGGTGCGCATCGCCGGCACGGCGTACAGCGCGGTCGCCGATGCGCGCGGGCACTTCGTCATCCACGATGTGCCGGCCGGGCAATACGCATTGAATCTGGACTACCCCGGCTTCAGCGCCGCCGAAACCAGTATCCAGGTCGGCGATAGCGGCACCGCCTCGGTGGCCATCGCGCTGGAGGAGGTCAAGCAACTGAAGGCGGTCAGCGTGGTGAGCAACCGCTACGACGCCAGCGATCTGAAGATCAACGCCGCCAACACGGTGGACGTGCTGTCGGCCAACGATCTGCAACGCACCGCCGTGCACAACGTGGCCGAAGCGCTCGGCCTGATCGCCGGCATCAACATCACCAGCACCGGCTCGGGCTATTTCGGCGGCATCGACGGCGCCGCACGCGGCGAAGGCATGTTCGCCTCGGTGCGCGGGCTGCCCTCCGAATACAACGTCAACATGATCGACGGCGTCACCGTGGCGCAAGGCATGCCATACAGCCGCAGCGTGCAGCTCAGCCTGTTGCCGCCAAGCGGCCTGCAGACCATCGTCGCCAACAAGACCTCCACCGCCGACATGGACGGCGATGCGATCGGCGGCACACTGGATTTCCGCACCCCCACCGCCTACGACTACAAGGACACCACCAGCGGCAGCGTCACCGGCAGCGGCCGGGTGGAAAGCCGTGCGCGCGATTATGGCGGCGATGGCCTGGGTGGCGGATTCGGCGGCGAGTTCCAGCACAAGTTTGGTGAGGCACAACAGTTCGGCGTGTACGCCAGCGCGTACTACGACTACCGCACCACCACCAACAGCGAGGTGGCCGCCGCCACTAGCGCGCTCAACGATGGCTCGTGGGAATATTTGAACACCGATGCCGAAGGGCGCAACGCCGCCGGTTTCGATCCGCAGCACAACCTCACCAGTACCGGCATGAATGTGGGTATCGCCGCCGGTTGGGAGCGCCGCTATGGCGGCAATGCCTCGTTCGACTGGCACGTGGACGACAGCCTGTCGCTGTACGCACGCATGACCTACGCCTACGCCAAGACCGAGCAAGGCACCACCTTCGTGCAGTTGCTGCCGCAGGATGTGAGCTACGTGCTCACCGGTACGCCGGGCGTGTTTACACCGAACATCGGCCGCATCGCCTCGCGCTTCTGGTACGAAACCAACCCGGAAATCGCCGACCTGGCGACCTTCCAGATCGGCGCAAAGAAGACCGCAGGCGGTTGGACCTTCATGCCCAACCTGTTCTATAGCTTCGGCAACAACGACCGCCCCGACCATGTCGAAATAGATGGGCGCGAAGACAAATTCACCCAGGACAACTACGCCTATTCCGGCAACACGTTCGTGCGCTACGGCGGCGGTGCATTCCCGTATCCGCAGCTCACACCTGCACTGCTGGCGCAGGTCAACAACATCCCCTCGTTGTTTGCCAGCAGCTACGGCGAGCAGACCAAGATCTACTCCGGCCAGAAAAAAGGCGGGGCGCGCTTCGATACCCGCTATGACTTCGAAGATGGCGCGCTACGCTCGCTACAGTTCGGGGTGAAGTACAGCAAGAGCAGCCGCCGCTACACCAATCGCGACTGGTATACCGGCGGCGTGGACGGCACCACCACGCTAGCCGATCTGGGCATCTTCACCGGCACCTATGCCTCGATCTTTCCCGGCAAGTACAACTGGAACACGCCGCGCGTTAGCGAAGCGGCGGTGGCCGGCGTGATCGCCCAACACCTCACCGACGACGATCTGGATACCTGCGGTAGCGCGTTCTACGTCAACAACTACAACTGCAACACCATGCGCGGCACCGAGGCAGTCAGCGCGGCCTACGCCACCGCGACGTTTACCGTGGGCAACCTGGATATCGTGCCCGGCGTGCGCTTCGAGCACACCGCCATCGACAACACCTTCTGGGTAAGTCCGGTGGATGCCGACGGCAACCAGATCGTCGGCTACTTCGACCACAACAGCACCTCCTACAACGAGCCGTTGCCTAGCGTGTTTTTGACCTGGCGGCCGGATCTGCGCACCGCGTATCGCGCCTCGTTGTGGACCAGCTACACGCGCCCGGCCTTCGTGCAACTGGGCGGCGGCAGCCAGATCGACATCTCCAACGGCGTGACCACCATCACCCAGGGCAACCCCGATCTGAAGCCGATCGAATCGACCAACCTGGATCTGTCCGGCGAATGGTCCACCGAACGCGGCGGGTTCTTTTCGCTGGCCGGCTTCTACAAGCAACTGCGCAATTACATCTACGACGCCGGCTCGGCCCAGGCCAACGGCAACACCACCGGCAGCGGCACGGTGCTGTACCACATGCCCACCAATGGCGGCGACGGCAAGATCTACGGTGTGGAACTCAGCGCGCGGCAGAAGTTTCAGGATCTGCCCGCGCCGTTCGACGGCCTGGGTGTCAGTGCCAACGCCACCCGCCAGCATGCGCGCGCCGACCTCGGGCTAGATGGCTTCGACAACGAACACATGCAGTCGGCGCCCTCGGCGATGGCCAACCTTGAATTGTTCTACGAGCACAACGGCTTCTCGTTGAACCTGAGCTACCACTTCAGCAGTTCGTACCTGCTGGGCTACGACTTTCTGCATGAAGGCGCGCCGTGGAACGATCTGTGGGCACGCCCGACCCGGCGCGTGGACCTGCACACCGGCTACCGCTTCGACAACGGCGTAAGCATGGATCTGTCGATCTCCAACCTGACCAAGGAATACAGCTACTGGGCGCATGTGGGCCGCAACAACCTGGCGATCTCCGACATCGTCGATGCCGGCAGCACCGCATTGTTCACGGTCAAGTACGCGTTCTAGCGGCGCGCGGCGCAATGCCGCTCACTGCGCGGCGCTGCGCAGTGCGGCAGTTCCTTCCTACTCAGCTGGAGAAGCGATGAAACGCAGAAGCCTGTGTACATTCGGCCTGCTCGCACCGTTCGGTCTGGCGGCCGCGCCGGCGGTGCTGTCGTCGCTGCATGCACCGCTGCCGGATGGCCGCCCGCATACGTTTGGATTCGAGCGCGGCCAGTTCGTGCTGGATCAGCAACCTTGGCAATTGCGCAGCGGCGAGATGCATCCGCTGCGCATTGCCCGTGCGGACTGGCTGCAGCGCATCCGCATGGCCAAGGCGATGGGCTTGAACACCATCGCGCTGTATCTGATGTGGAATGCGTACGAACGCGAGCCGGGGCAGTTCGATGTCGAGACCGGCGAGCGTGACTTCGTCGCTTTTATCCGGCTCTGCCAACAGGAAGGCCTATGGGTGTATCTGCGCCCCGGCCCGTATGTGTGTGCCGAATGGACGCTGGGCGGGCTGCCGCCATATCTATTGCGCGAACCCGGCATGCGCCTGCGCGACGGCACCGATGCACGCTACATGGCTGCGGTGCAGCGCTACATCGCCGCCGTGGCGCCGCGCATCGCACCGCTGATGGCCAGTGCCGGCGGGCCGGTGCTGATGCTGCAGATCGAAAACGAATACAGCATGCAGGGCAGCGATGTGGGCTATCTGCAGGCGCTGGCCGCGCTGTGGCGCGAGCACGGCATCGATGGCCCATTTTCATTGGCCGAAGGCATGAAGGATCTGCGTCGGCGCAAGGCCTATCTTCCCGGTGCTGCGCTGGGGCTGGACGGCGCGGATATCGCGGAATTACAGGAGGCAAAACAGCTCGCAGGCAACGCGCCGGTGTGGGTGGCCGAAGGCTATCCGGGTTGGTTGACGCACTGGGGTGACGACGCGTTCGCGCAGCGCGATTACGCGCCGATGCTGCGGCAGCTGATGGCCGCCGGTTACTCGTTCAATCTCTACGTGGTGCATGGCGGCAGCAATTTCGGTTTGAGCGCAGGTGCCAATGCCGAAGACGATGGCTCGCAGTTCCAGCCTGCGTTGACCAGCTACGACTACAGCGCACCGATCGACGAAGGCGGCCGCGCCACGCCTGCGTACATGGCGCTGCGCCGGATCATCGCCCAGCACAGCAGCACGGCGCTGCCATCGATCCCGGACGCGCCACCGCGCGCGCGCTTTGCACCGGCCATTGCACGCCCGGTGGCCGCGCTCTGGGACAACTTGAGTGTCGGCCCTGTACACACCGAGCGGCCCACCGACAACCAGACCCTGCTCAAGCAGAACCTGGGGCTGGTGGTGTACCGGCGCCGCATCGCGGCCGGCACGCAGCTGGATCTTGGCAAGGTGCACGACTACGCGGCGGTGCACCTCGACGATGACGAGATCGGCCATGTCTCGCGCATGCAGCACGCGCGTCTCAACAGCGCGCCGCAGCTCGCACTACCGAGCACTATATCCGGCGAGCGCACACTGGACGTGCTGATCGACAGCTTCGGCCATATCAATTTCGGCCCGTCCCTGGGCGATGCGAAGGGCCTGCTCGGCCCGGTGCAGCTGGATGGCAAGGAACTGCGCGATTGGCAGGTCTATGGCTTGCCGCTGGATAGCGACAACGCGCCTACGCTACGTGCGCTGCAAGGGCCACCCACACGGCCAGGCCTGTTCTTCGCTGCCGAGCTCGCGCTGGAAACAGTCGGCGACATCTACATCGACATGAGCCAGTGGCGCAAAGGCTATCTGTGGATCAACGGGCGCCTGCTCGGGCGTTACTGGCAGATCGGCCCGCAGCAGTGTCTGTTCTGCCCGGGCGCGTGGTTGAAGCAGGGCAACAACGCAGTGCTGGTGCTGGATCTGCATCAGCTGCAACCCACCGCGATTCACTGCGCAGACGGGCTGACATCGACACGCATTGCGACCAACGCAGCGGCAGTCGCGCACGCAGAGCACCACGCATGTTGACCGCACCCACCGTGTTGCCAGCGAATCCACAGGCATCGTCACCGCCGCGCACGCTCGGGTTCTGGAGCGCGCTGTCGGCCAACCTGCTGAACATGATCGGCATCGGCCCGTTCATCACCATTCCGTTGGCGCTGTCGGCGCTGGCCGGGCCGATGGTGTTGGCGGGCTGGGTCGCCGGCGCGCTGCTGTGTCTGTGCGATGGCCTGGTATGGGCCGAACTGGGCGCGGCAATTCCGCGCTCGGGCGGGCCGTATCACTATCTGCGCGAGGCCTACGGGCGCGAACGCTGGGGGCGCTTGTTCGGTTTTTTGTATCTGTGGCAGACGCTGCTGACCGCACCGTTGTCGGTGGGTTCTGCCGCGGTGGGCTGCGTGCAATACCTGGCGTTTCTGATGCCGGGGCTGGGCCACGCCCAGCTCACCGCGATTGCGATGGCGCTGTGCGCGTTCAACACGTTGCTGCTGTATCGCAAGGTGCGCTCGGTACAGGTGCTGTCGCTGCTGGTCAGCGCAGTAGTGATCGGCGCTTGCGTGTGGATCATCGGCAGCGGCGTGCTGCATTTCGACTTCGGCATCGCCTCGGCGTTCTTGCACGCGCGCCCCGCGTCGCCGCACGGTTTCTGGTTGGGCTTCGGTGCGGTGGCCTTGATCGCGGTCTACGACTACGGCGGCTACAACAACGTGTGCATGCTCGGCGGAGAAATCCGCAAGCCGCGGCGCACGATTCCGCGCGCGGTGCTGATCTCCATCCCGATCGTGGCGCTGCTGTACCTGGGCCTCAATATCACCCTGCTCGGTGTGCTGCCCTGGCAGCAGGCGGCGCAATCCAAGGCGGTGATGGCCGACTTCATGCAAGCCATCTACGGCCCCATCGGCAGCACCGTGGCGGTGGCGCTGATCGTGCTGGCCAGTTGGGGCTCGGCGCTGGTGGTGCAGTTGGGCTACTCGCGGGTGCCGTATGCGGCCGCGGCGGCCGGGCAATTCTTCAGCGTGTTTGCACGGCTGCATCCACGCGGCGGCTTTCCCACCGTCTCGCTGCTGTTCGTCGGTGCGACCTCTGCGCTGGCGTGCCTGCTGTCGCTGGACGATCTGATTGCCACCTTGATGATCATCCAGATCCTGTTCCAGTTTCTGGCGCAGTGCCTGGCGGTGGTGCTGCTGCGACGCAAGCGACGCCGCCGCGCCTTTGCGATGCCGCTATATCCATGGCCGCTGCTGATCAGCGTGCTCGGTTGGCTGTACCTGCTGGCGACCAGCCCGGGGCGGCGCCTGCTCGCCGCCGTGGTGGCGCTGTGCGTGGGCAGCGCGTTGTATCTGATCCAGGCACGGAGGCAGCGCGCATGGCCGTTCCAGCTGCAATGAACACGGCGCAACTCGTGGTGGTGGGCGAGGTCTATCTGGACCACATCTTCAGCGGCTTCGACCGCTGGCCGGCGCCGGGCGAAGAAGCGCTTGCGCGCCATTACACGTGGGAGCTCGGCGGCGGCACCATCATCACAGCCTGCGCGTTGGCGCAACTGGGTTGCGCTGTGCGCGTACTCGGTGCGATCGGTGCGCAGGACCGTGCGGTGTTTGCGCAGCGTTTGGGCCACTTCGGTGTCTCGGCCGATGGCTTGATCGACTCAATAACCGGCACCGGCGTGACCACCAGCGTGTCGCTGCACGATGATCGTTCGTTCTTCACCTATGTCGGCGCCAATGCCGAATTGGGCGCGCTGCTGCTGCGCGAAGACATCATCGCCACACTGTCCGCGGCCACGCATGTGCATTTCGCGATGCCGTTGCCGGCTGCATCGGCAGCCACGTTGTTGCCGCTACTTGCCCGCGCCGGCTGTACCACCTCGCTCGACGTCGGCTTCAGCTCGGCATGGCTCACCGATCCGGCCAACCACGCCACTTGCCGCGCGGTGACCTGGTTTCTGCCCAACCAGAAAGAAGCCGCGCTGATGGGCTGCGGCGACGGCGCCGATGCCTGCCTGGTCTGGGCACGCGCACTTGGCCTGCGCCAGACGGTGATCAAGCTCGGCGCCAGCGGTGCGATGGTCGTCGATGACGCAGGCGCGCGCCTGATCGCCGCACCCGCCGTGCAGGTCCGCGACACCACCGGTGCCGGCGACGCCTTCGATGCCGGCTTCATCGCCGCGTACATGCACGGCCAGCCGCTGGATGCCTGCGCGCAACAAGGCTGCCTTAGCGGCGCGGCGTGCTGTAGCGCGCTCGGTGCGCTGGACGGTCTCTCTCTTCTCTCTCCCCCCACACACGAGGACGTTCCATGAGCAGTTCTGTCGACAATCGCAAACTGACCCTGATCGGCGGCGGCGGCGTGCGCACACCGTTGGTGGTGTACGGCGTCAATGAAGCCGCCGAAGCCCTCGGCGCGCGCGAGATCGTGCTGTACGACCCCGACCAGGAGCGTTTGGCGCTGATGGTGGCGATGGGCCGCGCGATCGTCGCCGAGTCCGGTGGCGCGTTGCAGGTACACGCTGCGCCATCGCTGGAAGCGGCGATCGAAGGCGCGCATTTCGTGCTCAACAGCATCCGCGTGGGCGGTATCGCGCAGCGCGCCTCCGATGAGCAGACCATCATCCGCCATGGCTATTCCGGCCAGGAAACCACCGGCCCCGGCGGTGTGGCCAAGGCCTTGCGCACCGTGCCGGTGGCGATCGAACAGGCGCGCATGATCGAACGCCTGAGCCCGGATGCCTGGCTGGTGAGCTTCACCAACCCGGCCGGGCTGATCACCCAGGCCATCAGCGCACACACCCGCGCCCGCGTGGTCGGCATCTGCGACACGCCGGTGGAGCTGTTCCACAACATCGCACGCGCGCTCGGCGAGCCGGCGGCCGATGTGGAATGCGACTACGTCGGCCTCAATCACCTGGGCTGGATCCGCGCGGTGCGCCTGCGCGGGGTAGACATCATCGACCGCGTGCTGGCCGACGACGCCATCCTGCGTCAGCTGTACCTGGCGCCGTTGTTCGACTTCGACATGCTGCGTGCGCTGCGCTTGATCCCCACCGAGTACCTGTATTTCTTCTACGAACGCCGCCGCGCCCTGGACAACCAGCGCGCCAGCGGGGCCAGCCGCGGTGGCGAGATCGAGCGGCTCAACCGTAGCCTGATCGGCGACCTGCGCAGCCGCCTGGAGGCCGGCGACACCACCGGTGCGGTGCAGACCTATGCCGCCTACCTGGCGCAGCGCTCCGGCTCGTACATGAAGCTGGAGGCCGAGGCCGGCTCGGCGTTCGCCCCCGACCTGGCACCGCAGCCGGACCCGTTCCGCGCCAGCACCGGCTATCACCGCATCGCCGTGGACGTGATGAGCGCGCTGACCGGCGCCCGCCCCAGCCGGCACGTGGTCAACGTGCGCAACCAGGGCGCGATGGCCGAGCTGGCCGACGACGACATCGTGGAAATCGCCGCCGACATCGACCGCGACCGCATCGTGCCGATCCCGGCCGCGCCGCTGCCCAGCGCGGTTCAGGGGCTGGTGCGCTCGTTCAAGGCCTACGAACACGCCGCGATCGAGGCGGCGCTCAGCGGCAGCCATCTGGACGCCT
This sequence comes from Xanthomonas sp. Leaf131, assembly GCF_001423495.1. GTDB lineage: Bacteria > Pseudomonadota > Gammaproteobacteria > Xanthomonadales > Xanthomonadaceae > Xanthomonas. Next base: position 63,538 of record NZ_LMOG01000012.1, read on the forward strand.
GCAAGGCGATGCTGATCCACCCGGCGATCGGCGAATGGAGCCCGTCGCGGCGCATGCTGGATGAGCTGTTCGGGCACGACCACGACGACGGGCAGTGCGCAGGCCCGGCGCATTGGCGCAAGCACGCCGCTGGCGGATGAGCCCGCGCCTGGGTACTGGCCTGGCGGGCGCGCCACACACGATACAGCGGCTCAGCTGGACCGCGACACGTTTCCGCTGCCAAGTAACCCGCCGCGGCCCACGCATACGGCGCCGAATTGTGCGAACGCACTATGCACATTCGGCGAACACGTTGTATGGTCATCGGGAATTGGTCCTGCATAGGTCTCATCGTCGGTCCGGCGCGCAACGCCGCTGATGGAAGGGTGTCTGCTGCGTCGACCGCTTGCCGAATCCAAGGAGTTCCAGGTCATGCACACCCGCCGCGACATCCTTCAGTTGCTGGGCGCCAGCGCAGGCGCCGGCCTGCTTGCCGGCGCACTGCCCGCCTTCGCGGCCGCGCCGGCTGCCGGCAACTTCGTCAGCAAGCGTCCGCCAAAGGCGCAACGCCGGTTTGTCAGCAAGGCGGTCGAGCAGCAGATCGTGCAGATCAAATCGCGTATCGCCGACCCGGAACTGGCTTGGCTGTTCGAGAACTGCTACCCCAACACGCTCGACACCACGGTGGAAACCGGCACCCGCAACGGCAAGCCGGACACCTTCGTCATCACCGGCGACATCCACGCGATGTGGCTGCGCGACTCCTCCGCACAGGTGCACCCGTATGTGCCGCTGGCCAGGCGCGACCCCGCGTTGCGGCGCATGTTCCATGGCCTGATCCAGCGCCAGGCCGCGTGCATCCGGCTCGACCCGTATGCCAATGCCTTCCTGCCCGACGGCCAGACCCAACGCCTGAAGTGGTCGCTCAACGACATCACCGAGATGAAGCCCGGTGTGGGCGAGCGCAAATGGGAAGTGGATTCGCTGTGCTACCCGATTCGCATCGCGCACGAATACTGGCGCGCCACCGGCGATGCGGCACCGTTCGACGACGACTGGCGCGCGGCGATGCACGTGGTGGTCAAGACCTTCCGCGAGCAGCAGCGCAAGGACGACCGCGGCCCCTACGTATTCCAGCGCCCTTCCCCGCTGGCGACCGAGACCCTGGTGCTGGAAGGCTACGGCCAGCCGACCAAACCCAACGGCATGATCCACTCGATGTTCCGCCCCTCCGACGATGCCTGTGTGTATCCGTTGTTCGTGCCGGCCAATCTGTTTGCGGTGACCTCGCTGCGCCAGCTGGCGACGATGAGCACGGCATTGCATCGCGATACCGCGTTCGCCGCCGACTGCACCGCACTGGCCGATGAAGTGGAAGCGGCCACGCGCACCTTCGGCCAGCAACGCGACGCCGATGGGCAGCCGTACTGGGCCTTCGAAGTGGACGGTTACGGCAACCAGCTGTTCATCGACGACGCCAACGCCCCCGGCCTGCTCAGCCTGGCCTATCTGGGCTGCTGCGACCGCGCCGACCCGGTATTCCTGCGCACCCGCCAGCTGGCCTGGAGCGAACGCAATCCGTATTTCTCGCGCGGCACGGCGGCCGAAGGCGTCGGCAGCCCGCACAGCGGCATGGGCACGATCTGGCCCATGTCGATCATTCAGTACGCGCTGGTCAGCGACGACGACGCGCAACTGCGCCAATGCCTGCAGTGGCTCAAAACCACCCATGCCGGCACCGGCTTCATGCACGAAGCCTTCGACAAGGACAATCCGAGCACCTTCACCCGCGACTGGTTCGCCTGGGCCAACACCTTGTTCGGCGAACTCATCATCGACCTGCACCAACGCAAACCGCAGCTGCTGCGCGGTGCCTGATTTTGCGAAGGGCGCGACCGCCCTTCCAACGCGGAACTGCAGAGCGCTTGATCTTCCCTTCTCCCGCCGGGAGAAGGTGCCCGAAGGGCGGATGAGGGTACGGCGCACCCACCTCGTGACATCAGAGACCACACCACATGGCAACACGACGCGGTTTTCTCCAAGGCGCCATCGCAGCAGCCCTCTTCGGTAGCGGTGCTCTGGCCACAGGCCTCGCCCGCGCACGCGCCGGCAACTACGCACTCCCGGCCGACGCACGCACCCGCGCCGACCTCACCCGCCATGTCGATGTCTTCATCGGCACAGGGGGCCACGGCCACACCTTCCCCGGCGCGACATTGCCGTTCGGTATGGTGCAGCTGAGCCCCGACACCTACAACGCGGTCTGGGATTCGTGCTCGGGCTACCACGAGTCCGACGGCTCGATCATGGGCTTTTCGCACACGCATCTGTCCGGCACCGGCATCGGCGACATGCTGGACTTTCTGCTGGTGCCCGCCACCGGCGAAGTGAAGCTGGTGCCCGGCGCGCTCGACGCACCAGACAGCGGCTACCGCTCGCGCTACGACCATGCCGATGAAGCCGCATCCCCCGGCTACTACCGCGTTCGCCTCAAGGACAGCGGCGTGCATGCCGAGCTCACCGCCACCGCGCGCGCAGGCCTGCATCGCTATCACTTCCCCAAGGGCAAGCCGGCGCACGTGCTGCTGGATCTGTGCCACGGCATGCAGGACAAGCCCGGCATTCCCACCCGCGTCAGCGATGCGCAGCTGCGCGTGGTCGACGAACGCACCCTCACCGGTGGTCGGCGCGTCTACCAATGGGCGCAGGGGCGCTACATCTATTTCGCCATGCGCCTGTCGCGGCCGTTCAAACAGGTACAGCTGTACAACGAAGACCAGCCGCTGGCCGCTGGCACGCGCAGCGCCGATGGCACGCATCTCAAGGCCGCCTTGCATTACCCGGATGCAGCCGACGCGCCGCTGCTGATCAAGGTCGGCATCTCGGCAGTGAGCGCCGACAACGCGCTGGCCAATCTGGATGCCGAACTGCCGGACTTCGACTTCGCCCGCGTGCACGCGCAAGCCGTAGCCGCCTGGGAAAAAGAACTCGCACGCGTCCGCATCGACAGCGACGACGACGCGCAGCGGCGCATCTTCTATACCGGCCTGTATCACAGCCTGCTCGCGCCCACCCTCTTCAGCGACGTGGATGGCCGTTACCGCGGCATGGATCTGCAGATCCACACCGCGCCCAAGGGCTATCACAACTACAGCACCTACTCGCTGTGGGACACCTACCGCGCCGCGCATCCGCTGCTCACCCTGGTGCAGCCCGAGCGCGTGCCGGACCTGGTGCAATGCCTGGTGCGCGGCGCCAACGAATGCCCGGACGGCGTGGGCATCTGGCCGCTGCAAGGCGTGGAAACCGGCTGCATGATCGGCTACCACTCGGCAGTGGTGCTGGCCGAAGCGCATGCCAAGGGCTTCACCGGCATCGACTACAAGGCGGCCTGGCCGGCATACCGCAAGCGCGCGATGGACGACACCACCCACGGCCTGGGGGACTACCGCAAACTCGGTTACATCCCCGCCGACAAGGTGGACGAAGCGGTCAGCCGCACGCTGGAATACGCCTACGACGACTGGGCCTGCGCGCATCTGGCCCAGGCTGCCGGTGCCACCGACGATGCCCGCGCACTGCGCGAGCGCTCGCGCAATTACCGCAACGTGTTCAATCGCGACAGCGGCTTCGTGCAGGCGCGACTGGAAGACGGCAGCTGGGCCACACCGTTCGACCCGCGCGGCATGGGCCACATCAGCAAATGGCGCGATTTCACCGAGTCCAACGCCTGGCAGGCCACCTTCCTCAACCAGCACGACCTGTACGGCTACATGGATCTGTACGGCGGCCGCGACGGCTTCGTCGCCAAGCTGGACGAGCTGTTTTCCACCAGCTCCGAACTGCCTGCCGATGCACCGCCGGATATCGACGGTCTGGTCGGCCAGTACGCGCACGGCAACGAACCCAGCCATCACGTGGCGTATCTGTTTGCCTACGCCGGCCAGCCGTACAAGACCCAGGCGATGGTGCGCCGCTTGCTGCGCGAGCAATACCACGACGCGCGCAATGGCCTGTCCGGCAACGAGGATTGCGGGCAGATGAGCGCCTGGTTCGTGCTCAGTGCGCTCGGGCTGTATGCGGTGGATCCGGTCAGCGGCAACTACATCCTCGGCAGCCCGCTGTTCAAGCGCGCAGAACTCGATGTCGGCAACGGCCGCACCTTGCGCATCGTGGCCAACAACAGCAGCGCGCAAAACGTGTACGTGCAATCGCTGACCTGGAACGGCAAACCGATCAACCGCAGCTGGATACGCCATGCCGATCTGGCTGCTGGCGGCACGCTGGAATTCAGCATGGGCGCCAAGCCAAACCTGGCCTTCGGTGCGAACAAGGAGGATCTGCCGCCTTCGTTTGCTTGATGCTCGTTCTTACTCGTCACTCGTCACTCGTCACTCGTCACCGCCGAGAATTTCCCATGTTGCGCACCACCCTTGCACCGCTCGTTCTGGCCCTCGCGTTCGCGCTTCCCGTCACCGCAAATGCCGCTACTACCGACACCTGGCCCAGCTTCGGCACGCAAGGCACGCAGTTCGTGCGCGACGGCAAGCCGTATCAGATTCTCTCCGGCGCCATCCACTTCCAGCGCATTCCGCGCGAATACTGGAAGGACCGCCTGCAGAAGGCGCGTGCACTCGGCTTGAACACAGTGGAGACCTACGTGTTCTGGAATCTGGTCGAACCGCAACAGGGCAGCTTCGATTTCTCCGCCAACAACGATGTCGCCGCATTCGTGCACGAAGCCGCCGCGCAAGGCCTTAACGTGATCCTGCGGCCCGGCCCGTACACCTGCGCCGAGTGGGAAGCCGGCGGCTACCCCGCCTGGTTGTTCGGCAAGGACAATATCCGCGTGCGCAGCCGCGACCCGCGCTTTCTTGCGGCCAGCCAGGCCTATCTGGATGCCGTCGCCAAGCAGGTGCATCCGCTGCTCAATCACAATGGCGGGCCAATCATCGCCGTGCAGGTCGAGAACGAATACGGCTCCTACGACGACGACCACGCATACATGGCCGACAACCGCGCCATGTACGTCAAGGCTGGTTTCGACGACGCACTGCTGTTTACTTCCGATGGCGCCGACATGCTCGCCAACGGCACCTTGCCGGACACCTTGGCGGTGGTGAACTTCGCACCCGGCGAAGCCAAGAGCGCCTTCGACAAACTGATCAAGTTCCGCCCCGACCAACCACGCATGGTCGGCGAATACTGGGCCGGCTGGTTCGATCACTGGGGCAAGCCGCACGCCAACACCGATGCCAAGCAACAGACCGAAGAACTGGAGTGGATCCTGCGCCAGGGCCACTCGGCCAATCTCTACATGTTCATCGGCGGCACCAGTTTCGGATTCATGAATGGTGCCAATTTCCAGGGCAATCCCAGCGACCATTACGCACCTCAAACCACCAGCTACGACTACGACGCCATCCTCGACGAGGCCGGTCGTCCCACCCCCAAGTTCGCGCTCATGCGCGATGCCATCGCCCGCGTCACCGGCGTGCAACCGCCCGCGTTGCCGGCGCCGATCGCGATCGCGGCCCTGCCGAACACCCAACTGCGCGAATCGGCCTCGCTGTGGGACAACCTGCCCGCGCCGATCGCCATCGACACCCCGCAGCCGATGGAACACTTCGGCCAGGATTACGGCTACATCCTCTACCGCACAACCGTCACCGGCCCGCGCAAGGGCGCGCTGTATCTGGGCGAGGTGCGCGACGTGGCGCGCGTGTATCTGGACAAGAAGCCGGTCGGCAGCGTCGAACGTCGCCTGCAACAGGTCTCCACCAACGTGGATATTCCGGCCGGCGAACACACGCTCGATGTGCTGGTGGAAAACAGCGGCCGCATCAACTACGGCCCGCGCATGGCCGACGGCCGCGCCGGCCTGGTCGACCCGGTGCTGCTGGACAACCAGCAACTCACCGGCTGGCAGGCCTTCCCGCTACCGATGCGCTCGCCCGACAGCCTGCGCGGCTGGACCCGCAATCACGTCGACGGCCCTGCCTTCCATCGCGGCACCCTGCGCATCGGCACACCGACCGACACCTATCTGGACATGCGCGCCTTCGGCAAGGGCGTGACATGGGCCAACGGCGTCAACCTGGGCCGCCACTGGAACATCGGCGCGCAACGTGCGCTGTATTTCCCGGCGCCGTTCCAGCGCAAGGGCGATAATGCCGTGGTGGTGTTCGATCTGGACAGCACCGCCAAGCCCAGCGTGCGCGGTTTGCAGCAGCAGGTGTGGATCACGCCGAAGGAATAAGCGCAGCTCTCGAAACTACGTGACGGCCATGGACGGGCGCGGCGGTTGCTCGGTACGGCGTGTACCACCCGTACATGTCGCTCCAAGTGCGCCGTCCATCCCCAGCTGCCGACGGTTCGCTACGTTATGTCGGCTACTTTTAAGACTGCGAGATCTTGCTTGTCTTGGGAGGGTTGGATGGTGTGGATGCGTCGGTTGCAGAGCGGCTGATCTGCGGCYTGGYTGCAGGGCCCTTGCCCGCCCACCATCGCAGGACACGCCGCAAGTACGTCCTTGTAGGCCCTTACGCGGAATCCATGCCGCGTAAGGGCCCGCGATGGTGAGCGGGCAAGGACCAGTCGAGATGGTCGGTGTGCAGGGTTAAGAGCAGTGCGCGCTGCGCGGGTGTCTGATGGGGTGCGTGCCAGCTGGCAGGCTGTAAAGCCAACTGCCAGGCAACCCGAATAGCGTTCCCGGGACTGACGGGCCTTCAGACCGCCGCGCGCCCGCCGCTATCTGGACGTCCACTGCCCATGCAGCGTCTGCGACCTGTGCGGTATCGAACGGATCGCATTCCAGGCAAGATCACCGGCTCACGCCGTTGTGGAAGGCAGTGGCGCATTCCCGTCGTTCCAGCGAGCGACGGTCGGTTGGTGAGTTCCAGGAGCGTTTCATGTCGTCGTCCACCGTTACGCAAGACCCTGTCTCCGCGGCTCCGGAGCAGACCCAGCACGCCTTTGCCGAACACGTCCACAACAAGCCCGCGCCCAGCCAGCCGATCGGCAGCACCGAAGCGGCGCACCTAATGACGTTCTTGTGCCAGACCCACTCGGCCAAACAGCCGCAGATCCTGCTGCCGCCGCAAGCGCGCGACAACGACGCGGCCTGAGCGAGACGACGCGCTCGCGTCAGCAACTGCACCAGTGGCGACAGCACTGCAGCTGTCGCCAATCGCCATTACTTGCCGCCGTTGAATGCCTTGAGCACGGTGAGCAGACTGGTCAGATTGTCGGCCACGCCCGCTTGCGCAACCTTCTCGACGTCTGCCGCCGAAGCGGTGGTGTCGAGACTGTAGATCTGCATCACGCCCTGATTCGTGGCGGCCTGCGCCAACGTGTTTTGTTGCTGCTGCGCGGCCACCGCGTTAGCGAAGAGAATCCCGCTCGACTGGGCCATGCTCTGGTAGATCGTGCCCATGGCCATAGCGGGCGCTTCGCCGATCACCTTGACATTGGTCTGCGTGACGGCATCGGTGATCTGATTGTTGACTGCGGTTGGAAAAGCCATATGCGCGCTCCTGAGTGGACGGATACACGGCGCTGCGCGTTGTTACAGGCCCATCGGCACTGAAAGCCGGTCGCACCTGTTAACCGCACCGCAGCGTGCCGACCAAGCGCCAAGCCAACTGCACACCGTGTCATCTCATAGCGGCATGCAGGCGTGCGACTGAATCCTTGCAACGCCGCTCCGCAATGCGCGTCGCAGCCCCACTGTGACGCGCGCAACCGCTGTGCGAGGCGCCTCAGCGCGCAGCCGCACCGGTGCGCGGATTGAACAACTGGAACTCGCGGATCTGCACTGCATCTGCGCTGGACGGGATGTTCAAGCGCAACCGCGAAGCAATCACCGACACGAAATGATCGATCTTCATCCGCCGATCGCCCGCGCCTTAGGCACCCACTTGCCGTCCTATCAGGCTTCCAACGCGGACTTCTGCACCAGCTGGCCGTCGTTGATCCACTCCATCAGGTATTGGGATTGAAGTGCACGACCACGCCGAATTCCAACTCCTGCCAGGCCACCTGCTGCGGCGAAGGCTTCACCTCGGCAACGTTCTGCGGGATGGCGGTAGGCAGGGTCAACGCGGTCAGGCCAAGTGCGGCCAGCCAACGCAACGGGGAGCGCGGGTGTGACGACATCGCGGGTCCTCGCAGTGGTCGGCGACGACGACCGACTGGGATGGCCAGAGCACATGGTATTTAATAGATGATAAATAGGTATTTTTAAAATCCGCACAGGACTGCACCACGATGCCTCTGTCCCGCCTGCTGACCTGCCTTGTTGCCAGCCTTGCCGCCTGCGCAGTTCAAGCCAAATCGCCCATGCCGCCGCCCTCATCGATCATGCTCAGCGAGTTCATTGCCGACCCGGCACCGACGCCACAGGCGCATGCCTCTACGCTGTTGGAAACCCGCGACGGCACCCTGCTCGCGGCCTGGTTCGGCGGCGCGCATGAGGGCGCGCCCAATGTGGGTATCTGGCTCGCCCAACGCGGCCCGCAGCACTGGCAGCCGCCGCAACGCATCGCCGACGGCGCGCACGCAGGCGTAGATGGCGCCGCACTACCGGCCTGGAATCCGGTGCTGTTTCAGTCCAGCACCGGGCCGGTGCAGCTGTACTACAAGCTCGGCCCGAATCCACGCGATTGGTGGGGCCTGCGCATTACATCGACCGATGACGGTGCGCACTGGTCGCCGCCGCAGCGGTTGCCCGACGGCATTCTCGGCCCGATCAAGAACAAGCCGGTGCAATTGTCGAACGGCCGCATCCTCGCACCCAGCAGCAGCGAAGACCGTGGCTGGCGCGCGCATCTGGAATGGAGCGACGACGACGGCGCACATTGGCAACGCGGCATGCCGCTCAATGATCCGACAGTGATCGGCGCGATCCAACCCAGCGTGTTGCTGCATGCAGACGGCCGTGTGCAGATATTGGGTCGAAGCCAGCAGAACAAGCTTTTCAGTACGTTCTCCAATGATGGCGGCCTGCACTGGCAACCGATGCAATTGCTGGACGTAGAGAACCCCAACTCCGGCACCGACGCCGTGATGCTGCGCGACGGCCGCGCCCTGCTGGTCTACAACCCCGGCATCGCCGGCAAGGATTGGTGGGACGGCCGCGGCACGCTGGCGGTGGCGCTATCGACCGATGGGGTGCACTGGCAGCGTGTGCTCACGTTGGAAAACAGCGCAAAAGACGAGTTTTCCTATCCGGCGGTGATCCAGACCCGCGATGGTTTGGTGCACATCAGCTATACCTGGAAGCGGCAGCGCATCAAACATGTCCTGCTAGATCCGGTGCGACTTGGCAGCAACGCGAATGGCAAAACGCCCTAGCCACTGCTGCACAGTCCGGGATAGGTCTTGAGTGCACGGTGTCCTTGCCGCTCGCGGGACATGCCGTGAAATACACAAGACAACCAAGATTCCAAGTCCCAGCTCGTCTCGAGTGCAGTCAGCAGCCTAATTCAGTCGAGCGCGCGGTGCCCTCGCCGCTCGCGGGACACGCCGTGAATCCGTCCATGGAGGCTCGGTGGCGGCATCCATGCCGCCACACGGTCCCGCAAGCGGCAAGAACACCGCACCAGGAAGTTGGTCGCTGGTCGAGGCAAAACCTGCCTACCGCCACGTCCGTATCGGGATGCTGAGAAGGTTGTAGGGTGATTATTGAAGCCTGACTTCTCTCGGCTTGAGATGGGACGCTGGTGGAACGCACGTTGACTCAAACAACAAACATCATGCTCTGCTTGCAACCATGCACACCGACACTCTCGACTGGTCCTTGCCCGCCTACCGTCGCGGGACCTTACGCGGCATGGATGCCGCGTAAGAGCCTACAAGGACGTACTTGCGGCGTGTCCCGCGACGGTGGGCGGGCAAGGGCCCTGCACCATAGATTCGCCGCTCCACAACTGATCTATCCGCGCTAAACAATCACTTCGATACATTGAGACCTAAGTCGTAGCGTCGTTTAGATGCAATCAGAGGCTCAGGAAAAACCCTTGTCGGTCAAGTGCGCGGCACCCTCACCGCACCAGAGAATCAACCGATTGCTTTTGTTGAAAAACATGCATACCAACACTCTCGACTGGTCCTTGCCCGCCCACCATCGCGGGATCTTACGCGGCATGGATGCCGCGTAAGAGCTTACAAGGACGTACTCGCGGCGTGTCCTGCGATGGTGGGCGGGTAAGGGCCCTGCAGCCAGGCAACAGACCAGCCGCTCTAGCTCTCACACTCCCTGCAACAACCCCACTATCCGCCGCACACGCACCACATCGGTCCGCTGGTAATCGCTGCCCAGATCGGTGATGTATGCGTGCGGCGCATGCACCTGCGCCGCAACCGGCCCACGTGAGGAGGCATGAAACTCGCGCGCGCCGGTACTCGCACGCAGCGTGAGCACATTGGTTTCGGACACGCCTGCACCCGGCATGACCCTGATGCGCTCGCCCGCCTGCTGCACCAGCGCGGCAATGGTGTCGATACCTTCAAGCGCACTCGCACGCGCGCCGGACGTCAGCACACGCTCGCACCCCAGCGTGATCGCATCTTCCAGCGCGCGCGACGGATCGGCACTGACATCGATCGCACGATGAAAGGTCACACCGAGCGATCCAGCTGCTGCGATCAACACACGCATCGTGGCCAGATCGACCTGCCCACGCGGATCCAGCGCACCCAACACCACGCCATCGCAGCCCAGCCGCACACATTGCTCCACATCGCGCCGCATCACCTCGACCTCTGCCGCATCGAAGACGAAGTCGCCCACACGCGGACGGATCAATACGTATAGCGGAATCTGCAATCGCTCACGCACCACCGCCAACGTGCCGAACGACGGCGTCAGCCCGCCGCCGTCCAGACCACCGCAGAGCTCGACCCGCATCGCACCGCCTTCCTGCGCCGCCAATGCCGAACCCACCGAATCGGCAGCCACTTCCAACCCCAACGCGCTCATGCCGCAGGCTCGCGGGTGTAGTGGCTTTCACCGGGCACCAGCAGATCCTGCCGCTGCGCATCGCAGACCGCGTAACTGAAACCCTTCTGGATTGCGAACGCACCCACTTCGCCGCGCTTGTTCATCGCCAAAAAACCTACCTGCAGTGTGCGAGTAAGTTCGGGCTTGCGCCGTATCAACCGCATCACCACCTCGCGGCAGGCATCGGCCGGCGACTTGCCCTGGCGCATCATTTCCACCACCGCGAAGCTGCCCACATTGCGGATCACTTCTTCGCCAACGCCGGTCGAGGTCGCACCGCCCACCTCGTTGTCCACGTACAGGCCCGCGCCGATGATCGGGCTGTCGCCCACCCGGCCGTGCATCTTCCACGCCATCCCACTGGTGGTGCACGCCCCGGACAAGTTGCCATGCGCATCCAGCGCCAGCATGCCGATGGTGTCGTGATTGTCCTTGCCGCCCGGAAGCTTCGCCTCGCGCCAGGCGCGGTTTTCGATATTGGCTTCCGGCGAATACTTCGACGTCTTCAACCACTCTTTCCACGCCGCTTCCGAGCTGGGCGTGAGCAGCTTGGTCTGCGGAAATCCCTGTTCCAGCGCGAACTGCCGCGCACCATCGCCGACCAGCATCACATGCGGGGTTTTCTCCATCACCGCGCGCGCTACCGAGATGGCATGCACCACATCTTCCAGTGCCGCGACCGACCCGCAATTGCCCAGGTGATCCATGATGCAGGCATCCAGCGTCACCCGCCCATCGCGGTCCGGATAGCCGCCCAGCCCCACGGTGGGATTGTTCGGGTCCGCTTCGGGCACGCGCACACCGGCTTCTACTGCATCCAGCGCGATGCCGCCGGTACCGAGAATTTTCCAAGCCTCCTGGTTGGCAGCAATGCCGAAATCCCAGGTGGAAATCACCCGCGCCTGGCCGCGCGGCAACACCGCAACGCGACCAGGCGTGCTGGCACCGACCGCCGCCTGTGCACGCGCCCCCCACCCGGCCAGGCCGGAGGCGATCGCACCAAGCGTGGCGCTCTTGAGGAAGTGACGACGTTGGATCATCCGGGCGAACTCCATGAAGGAAACAGGTGGCCGCACTACGCGGCGACAGCCTTCCATCATGCGGCAGCGCCGCGTGCGGATAAACCGTATTGCGGCGCCCAGCAATGCGGATCCGCGCATAACGCACAGTGGAGGCTGCGGAGCCCCTCTCCCATTGGGAGAGGGGTTGGGGTGAGGGTACGGGGGCACCGACACCGCCCTGCGCAGCCGTACCCTCATCCGGCGCTACGCGCCACCTTCTCCCGATGGGAGAAGGGAAGCTCTCCAGCGGGGCGAGAAGGCACGGCTTGCGCGCCGCTGGCGCGCGTGCATTGGAGCGCCCGCGCTGCCAGCGCGGGCCGGGGCGCGAAGCGGGGGTTGGGGTGAGGGTACGGGGAGACCGACAGCGCCCTGCCCAGCCGTACCCTCATCCGGCGCTACGCGCCCCCTTCTCCCGATGGGAGAAGGGAAGAATCCCCCTCTCCGCTGGCACTGCACACGGCAGCACGCACCAGCGACCGAAAAAAACTTCGACCCACTTAACCCCATTCGCCGCACTGGCCCGTTTACTGAACAGAGGCGCAGTGCACGGCGACCTCGGGCTGTCCGGTTGTTCACCCCATCCCCTCTTCGCCACGCAAAGGATTCCCATGCCACGTCACAGCCTTCTTGCGCTCGCCTTGCTGCTGAGCGCCTGCTCGCACGAGCCGACCGAGCCGAACAACGACCGCTCGCGCACCGCCGCGCTGCCTGCAACCGCGCAGCCGTCGCACCCCACCGCTTCGACAACGCCGCAGATCGAGGGCAATCTCGCAGCGCCTGTCCACGCATACCCCATGCAGCAGCCGCCTGCGCCGAGCCCACCACCGGTATTGTCATTACCATCGATTTCGCCATCAGCGATGCCATCAGCGATGCCATCGCCGATGCCGATGCCGATGCCGATGCCGATGCCAGCGGCACCCATCGCACTTGAAGCCTCCGCTACACAACGCGCACCGGCCGCCAAACTGGTCGCGCGTCGCCCCATGCTCGACAACCTCATGCCGATGCCGCCGATTCTCCCGGCACCCGCCGAAAACCGCGAAACCTATCAAACGCTGAGCGACAACCCGATCGTGCAGACCGCGGCGAATCCGGTGTCCACCTTCAGCATCGACGTGGACACCGGCAGCTACAGCAATGTGCGGCGCTTCCTGAGCGCAGGCACGCTGCCGCCGGTCGACGCAGTGCGCGTGGAAGAACTGATCAACTACTTCCGCTACGACGATCCCACACCGACCGGCGGCAAACCGTTCGCGGTGCGCACCGAACTGGCGCCCACACCCTGGAACAACGACAGCCTGCTGCTGCGCGTCGGCATCGCCGGCCGCGATATCGCAACGGCTGACTTGCCGCCGGCCAACCTGGTGTTTCTAGTCGATGTCTCCGGCTCGATGGAATCGCCCGACAAACTGCCGCTGCTGCAGTCCTCGCTCAAGCTGTTGGTGCGCCAGTTGCGCGCGAAAGATCGCATCACCCTGGTGACCTATGCCGGCAACACCGCGGTCGTGCTGCCGCCCACCCCGGGCGACCAGCAAGGCCGCATCATCGAAGCGATCGACACCCTGCAATCGGGCGGATCCACCGCCGGCGCCAGTGGCATCGAACTGGCCTACAAGGCTGCCCAGCAAGGTTATCTACGCGGCGGCATCAACCGCATCCTGCTCGCCACCGACGGCGACTTCAATGTCGGCGTCACCGACTTCGATCAGCTCAAGGGCATGGTCGCGGAGAAGCGGCGCTCCGGTGTGGCGTTGTCCACGCTCGGCTTCGGTACCGGCAACTACAACGACACGCTGATGGAGCAGCTAGCCGATGCGGGCGACGGTGCTTACGCCTACATCGACTCGCCACTGGAAGCGCGCAAGGTGCTCACCCACGAGCTGGGCGCAACGCTTGCCACCATCGCGCGCGACGTCAAGATCCAGGTTGAATTCAATCCGGACACCGTCAAGGAATACCGCCTGATCGGCTACGAAAACCGTGCGTTGCGCGACGAGGATTTCAACAACGATCAGGTCGATGCAGGCGACATCGGCGCCGGTCATACCGTCACCGCCTTGTACGAAATCACTCCCGTCAACAGCAACGCATCGGTCGACCCGCTGCGCTATGCAAACGCTGCACAGCGTAAGCAGTCACGCCCCCTCAACGGCGAGCTGGCGCACATCAAACTGCGCTACAAACAGCCAGATGCACAGCGCAGCCAGTTGCTGGATACGGTGGTGCGTAGCAATCAACGCCGGGCACTGAACGCCACCAGCGACGCCTTCCGTTTTTCCGCCGCAGTGGCCGGGTTCGGCCAGCGCCTGCGTGGCGGTAGTCAGTTGCGTGGCTGGGATTATCCGCAGGTACGCGCACTGGCCTCCGGCAGCCTGGGCAGCGACCGCTTCGGCTATCGCGCCGATTTTCTGCGCATGGTGCAGCAGGCCGACGCCCTGAGTACCCGGCCGCTCGCCACCACCGACTGATGCACACGGCGCTTGCCTATACTGAGCGCATGCAACCTGCCGATCTTGCGCACCTTCCCGACGAGGAGCTCATGCTCCTCGTCGCCAATGGGTTTGTCGAACAACCGGCGACCGAATTGTTCACGCGCCACAACCGCGCCCTGTTCAATTTTTTGGCCTGGTTGTGCGAAGGCAACCTGAGCGAAGCCGAAGACCTCGCGCAAAAAACCTGGGTCAAGCTGATGACCCGCTGCAGCGACTACCGCCCCGGGCAGGCGACGTTCACTAGCTTCCTGTTTCAGATCGCGCGCAACGGCTGGATCGACACCCGCCGCAGCGCCTATCACACCACCTCGGTGGCGCTGGACGATGCGCATCTGCAGCTACCCGACGACGACCTGAGCACCGAACAATTGGCCATGCTCGGCCAGCAGCAACACCGCGTGCGCGCCGCAGTGATGGCATTGCCAGACGCACAGCGCGAAGTGGTGGTGTTGCGCTTCTTTGCCGAACTCAGCATGGAGGAAATCGCCCAGGTGATCGGCGAAGGCTTCGAGACCGTCAAGAGCCGGCTGCGCTATGCGTTCGCAAAGTTGCGCCTGAGCCTGGACGCGACGCAATGAGTACCGCATTCAACCGTTTTCTCGCAGGCAGCGATGGCCTTGCCCTACTGCTGCGTGGGCTGCCGGCGCATGCGCCGCCCGCGTCGATGGATGCATGGTTCGCGCAGGCCGCGCGCACGGCAGATGCCGAACGCAATGCAGCGACTCCAACACAGGACGCATTGCAATTCGAAGCCCCCTCCACGATGGCGGCCGTGTTTGCAGCGGCCGCTGCGCAGGCCGAACAAGCGCAGGCAGCACAGCGCGCTGCCCTGCAGGCGCGCCTTGCGCAGGGCGAGCGTGCCAATCAGGCATTGGGGACTGAATTGAGTGCATCGGCGCGTGCGTGGATCGAGCAGCAAGCGCGCACTGACGTGGTGGATGTGCGGCCGACTGCAGATGTCGCGTTCGCTGCAGATGCGTCGATGGCTGCGGATGTACATCTAGCTGCAGATGCGTCGATAACTGCGGATCTATCGGCGTCTGCGAATGAAGCAGCCGAGACATCCGGAGCTGCATCGCACTCCTCATCTACGCCCGAAATTGCATCTGCATCTGCATCTGCGGCTCGGACACAGCCATCGACACTGCCAGCACTTGGATCAAGTTCGACCTCTGCTCGGACAATTGATGCAGCTACCCCGCGCAACAGCCGTCGCCCGCGCTGGATGCCGACGCTCGCCTTCGCCGCATCGATCACGCTGGCCGTCGGCATTGGCCTGCAGTGGCAAGCCAGTCACCCCACGCTGGATGTTCCAGCAGAGGCTACGCCTGAGACGGCATTCGCGAAACCGCAAGAACATTACGAAGCACAGCGCGACGCCAACCAAGTGGATCGCGCAGCAGACAGCACGTCCGACATGCCTGTACTGCCGGCACCAGCCTATGCCGAGGCACCTAATGCGGCCGCGCGGCCGATAGTGGCGTTGCCATCGCCGTCGTCATTGCCGCCAGCACAACCATCGCCAGCCCCGGCCTTCGCTTCGGAACCAGTCAGTGAGCCATCGCTCACTCCTGCTGCGGCACTTGGACCCGTACCTGCACCTGCACCGCCTCTTGCTGCAGCACCGGCCTCCACACCTCCAGTCGCAGCCATGATCGCCGCCGAACCTGCGCCAAGTGTTGATGCGCCATCCATCGACGCACAGGCACCAGCCGCGCCCCCGCCGCCGCCTGCTCCCATTGCCGCCATCCCGGAAGATGCACGCGTAAGTGGTTCGCTTGCCGCAACTGCAAATCGCAGCGCACCCGCACCCGCACCCGTATCGATTGCGCCAGACACACCATCGGCACCTGCATCGCCGCCAACGCAGACGTCACTCATCGAACAAACAAAAACCGATGCGTCTGTAGCAGAAACACCAATCATCTCCCGCGCTGCACCTGTCGCGGGCCAGGCAGCTCCACTGCGCACGCGCCATGCGCCCACGCCGCGCCTCGATGGGTATCGCGATGCACCGCCGTCATCCAAACCGACCGGCAGCGCCACCGCGCCAAGTGCAGAGACCTACCAAGTAAAAGGCAGCATGGCCCGCAAGCCCGGCCTGCTAAACCTTTCCATTTCGCCACGCGACTGGGTTGAGCGTTACGCAACGTCTACCGGTCGAATGCCGGCACAGATCCGCCTCTGGGCCGCAAAATCGGATGCGCCCGAGGTGCAGCGTTGGGCCGCTCAACTGCGCGATCAACTCAAGCAACGCGGCTGGTCGACGCAAGTGGATGTCGTGCAAGACACGCATCTGGCAGCTGACCAGCTACGTCTGGAAACATTCGACACTGCGCAATAATCGCGGCTGATCCGCTCGCAACACCACACTGCCATCAATGCGGGCAGCGTCACTGGCAGCGCGCGCAGTTGCGTAAGCCCCAGCCTTTTAGAGCAGCCAACAACACGACAGCGCTCACCGCCGGGCGGTCGCGGCCGGTGCTCGGAATCCGCATGTACCGCTCGTACACTCCGGCTCCTGCGCGCCCCTGACGACTGCTCGCTACGGTCTGATAGCCGCTCTGCGTCGATCAGCTGTCGCTCAAAATGCCGGGCATTATGTTGCACATCGCGAATAAACGCTCAGCGCATCGATCGCAGCCATCAGCAAATCAACCTGCACACCACAGGCTCTACACACCAGCAGGCGGATCGTCGTCGCGCAACTTACTGGTCAACACATGGTCGCGCCAGACGCCGTTCAACTGCAGATAACGGCGCGCATAGCCTTCGATCTGGAAACCCAGGCGTTGCAGGACACGCGCACTGCGCAGATTGTCGGGGACGTATTGCGCCATCACCCGATGCAGGCCCAGCGGGCCGAACGCGAAGGCGATGCCCTGGGTAGCCGCCCACTGGATCAACCCGCGTCCCTGATGCGCCGCATCCAGCCCATAGCCCAGATGGCAGCCCTGGAAGGCGCCGCGCTGGATCTGGGTGAAGCCAACCGTGCCGATCACCTGTGCATCGCGCAGCAACACCAGTTGCAATTCGCGCTCGCCGGGCACCGCGGTGCGGTAGGCGATGCTCAGGCGCCGCCAGCCATCGGTGGTATAGAACGCAGGTGGCCGCAACGGCATCGCGCCGGCCAGATGTGCGCGGTTACGGGTGTGGTACTCGGCCATCGCCGCCGGATCGACCACCGCCAGATCGCACAGCACCACCGCGTCGGCGTGATGCACTGGTGCGAAGACGGGAAGACGCATGACCGCGCGTGGTGCAGCTGTCGGCCGCACCGTCGTCTTGTCAGCCGCGCTTAGGCGGCAACCGCCGCAAGCGCCTGCGCCACCTGTGCCTCGATGGCATCCAGGTTCGGCAGCAGTGCGCTCTGCTCGCCCAGCAGCACACGCATGTGCACGCCGTCGGGCAACGCGTCTTCGGAGGCGTCGGCCAGCAGGCCATCGCGCGGCACCGAGATCAGCTGCGGGAACGAGGCAGTGAGCAGCGCGAAATACGGCAGTGCCGGATCGCCACCCAACGCCTTCAGCACGATCACCTTGTTGTTGGCCGCGGCGGGCTCCTCGCCCATGCCGCTGAGGCGTGCGAACGACAGCAACGGCACTTTCCAGCCGTACCAGTCGATGCGCCCGACCACCCAGCGCGGCATGTCGGCCATCGGCTCGACCGCCACCCGCGACATCACCTCGGCCACCGTGGCATTCGGCAGCAGCACGCGCTCCTGTCCGGCCTGGATCAGGACGCCGCGGATTTCGTCATTGTTGGCGTAGCTCATCGCACTTGTTCCGATCTAAGAGGAAGCGCCCGGCTTATGCCGGCCAGCGCTGTGCCAACGCCTGCGCCAATTGCGCAGGGTCGCCGGTCAGAATGCCTTGGCGTGCCAGACGCGCCGCCGCGGCCGGGTCGTAGCAACCGTCGGCGGACTGACCCGCCAACCAACCGCCCTGCTCCGCCAGTGCCAGCGATGCATCCACCAGTGCCTCGTTGGCACCGCTGAGCATCAGCACCGCACTATCGGCCGGCGGCAACGCTGCCACCAGCGCGGTGGCATCGGTCTGCGCGATAAAGGCCAGGGCGCCCGCGTGCTGCTGCACGCCGACATCTTCGGGCAGCACATACACCTTGCCCGCCACGATCACCTGGCCGACTTCACCCAGTTCGACCGGCAACGCAGACACGCGCCCCATCTGCCGCACCAGGTTGCCGTACTGGCCACCGTCCAGCGTCATGCGCACCAGCACGGCGCGCGGAAACTGCGGCGGCAGTGCGCCCAACAGACGACGGATCGCATCCGGGCCACCGATACCGGCCATCACCAGCACCGCACCGGTGGTTTCGCCGGTCTGATCCAGATCTACCAACGACAGACCACCGGTCGACAGTGTTGCCACGTCCGGCTCGGCACGCGGGCGCACCACCACGGCGACGTCGTCGACCAGGCCCCAGGTGCTCGAATCGCCCAGGCTCAGCCCCGACTTTTCTGCCGCGATTGCCGTCTCGGCGTTGCCGGTAGCAGGCGTGAACAAGGCATCGCCCGGCATGCGTTCGAACGCGTGCGCGGCCGCTTCCAGATGTTGATCGAGTTGCAGATCCGAATGCTGACGCGGTGCCAGCGCCAGGCCAGGCTCGGGCTGCAGCGACGGCTCGCTTTCGGTGCCCGGCGGCAACACGTCGGCATGGCCGTGCAACTTGGCGGCCAGATGGCGCACCCAGCGCTGCGCTTCCCAGCCCTCGCGACGCACGGTCAACTCGGCCTCGTCGAAGATCACCGTGACGCCCGGCATATTGAAAGCCGGTTCCAGCGCCTCTAGCGCGTCTTCGATCGACGGCTCCAGCGAAACCAGCACCGCCATCGGCTCGGCATCGCGCAGCATCTGCACGTCCACCGCCGATGGCTCGTCTTCCAGCACGACCTGTGCGCCGGCCAGACCGAGTGCTTCACGCAGCCGCTCACGCGCCGGCCCGGGCCGGCCCAGCAGGGCGACCGGCGTTCCCATTGCGCCATTATTCTCGGACACGGGCGATCCCCAGCAGGTCATACACGTTTCGCATCAGATCCAACTCTTGGTAGGGCTTGCCCAGATAACGTTGTACGCCGATCTCGAAGGCGCGCTGGCGATGCTTCTCGCCGCTACGCGAGGTGATCATCACGATCGGCACCGCCTTGAAGCGCGGATCGGCACGCATTGCGGTCGCCAGTTCGTAGCCGTCCATGCGCGGCATTTCGATATCCAGCAGCATCAGGTCGGGCACGCGCTCTTCGAGCAGTTCCAGTGCTTCCACACCATCGCGTGCGGTGGTGACGTCCAGATTGTGGCGTTCCAGCACGCGGCTGGTGACCTTGCGCATGGTCAGCGAATCGTCGACCACCATCACCAACGGCACCTGGCGCTGCGATTCGGCCGGCGTTTCCAGCGCCGGACGCGCCGGCTGGCTGAGGTAACGACGCACCAGCGGAGCCACGTCCAGGATCACCACCACGCGGCCATCGCCGGTGATGGTAGCGCCGTAGATACCCGGCACCGAGGCGATCTGCAGGCCCACCGGCTTGACCACGATTTCGCGGTTGCCCAGCACCTGATCGATCGCCACTGCCGCACGCAAATCGCCCGCACGCACCAGCAACAACGGCACCTGCGCCTGGCCATCGGCACGCGCAACCGGCTGGCCGACCAGCGAGCCCAGGTCGTGCAGCACGTACTCTTCGCCGGCGTAGTGGTAACCGCCCTCGCCCGATTCGTAACGGCTGCGCGAGATGCGGCCGATACCGCTGACCGAGCCCACCGGCACCGCGAAGGTGGTTTCGCCGATCCGCACGAATACCGCCTGGGTGACCGCCAGCGTCTGCGGCAGGCGCAAGGTGAAGGTGACGCCCTGGCCGCGCACCGAGTGGATGTCCACCGAGCCGCCGAGCTGACGCACTTCGTTGCGCACCACGTCCATGCCCACGCCACGACCAGCCAACTGGCTGACCTGCTCGGAGGTACTGAACCCGGAGGCGAAAATCAGCCCATCCAGTTCGGCATCGCTGAGCTCCTGGCCGGGCTCGATCAGGCCGCGCTGCTCGCCGCGGCGACGGATCGCCTCGCGGTCCAGCCCGGCGCCGTCGTCGGCCACTTCCAGCACGATTTCCGAGCCTTCGCGGCGCAGACGGATCGCGATGCTGCCTTCTTCCGGCTTGCCTGCCTCGCGGCGTTGCTCCGGCGTTTCCAGCCCGTGCGCCACCGAGTTGCGCAGCATGTGTTCCAACGGCGCGACCATGCGATCGAGCACGTTGCGATCCAGTTCGCCCTGGGTGCCTTCCAGCAGCAGATGCACCTGCTTGCCGGTGTCGGTTGCCGCCTGGCGCACCACACGGCGCAGACGCGGCACCAGGCCGTCGAACGGCACCATGCGCGCGCGCATCAGGCCGTCCTGCAGCTCGGAGCTGACGCGCGACTGCTGTTGCAGCAGGCCGTCGTACTGACGCGACAGATCTTCCAGCACACCTTGCAGACCGCCCAAGTCGGCGGCCGATTCGTTCAGCGCACGGCTGAGCTGTTGCAGGGTGGAAAAACGGTCCAGTTCCAGCGGATCGAACGTGCGATCGCCCTGGTCCTGCTCGCGCTGATAACGCGCGACGATCTGCGCTTCGGTTTCCAGATCCAGACGCCGCAACTGGTCGCGCAGACGGGCGTTGGTGCGATCCAGTTCGCCCATGGCGCCGCGGAATGCGCCCAGCTGCTGCTCCAGGCGCGAGCGGTAGATCGCCACTTCGCCAGCGTGGTTGACCAGGCGGTCGAGCAGATCGGCACGCACGCGCACCTGTTCCTGCTGCGCACGCGGCTGGAAGTCTTCTTCGCTCTGACCTTCCACCGGAACCGGTGCCGACAGCGGCGCCGGCTCCACCGAGGCCTTGGCGATCGCACGCACATCGGCGTCGCTGGGCTCCGCGGCATTGCGGCCACGGGTGCGGGTCTCGAAGGCTTCTACCAGGTCGGTCGGCATCGCCACGGCGCGGTGCATGCCGGTGCGGGTCAACAACTGATGCAACCGGTCGAAGCCGCGCTCGAACAGGCGTACGTCGTCGCGATCGATGTCGGTGCGGTTGGCCGCCACCGCTTCGAGCAGCGATTCGATCGCATGGCCGAGGTCGCCGATGGCGTTGATGCCGGCCATGCGCGCGCCGCCCTTGAGCGTGTGCAGATCGCGCTGCAGTCCGTTGAGGACCTCGCGGTCTTCCGGCACTTCGCGCATGCGGGCGATCAGACCATCGCAATGGTCCAGCAGGTCGCGGCCTTCCTCGACGAAGATGTCGACCAATTCGCCATCGAGCTGGTCGAAGTTGAGCGGACCGGTATCGAATGCAGCGCCAGCATCGTTGGCGGTGGTGTCGGCCGCTGCGGCTTCTTCCACGGGTGCGCTGAAGGCTGCGGTTGTGAGGTCTTCCTGCTCGCTGACCGGTTCTTCGCTGGCCGTTTCTTCGCTGGCCGGTTCGATGTGCTCGATGTGCTCGGCTTGCTCAGTATGTTCGGTGGATTCGACGTCATCGGCTGAGGCGGTCGCCTCGAGCGTTGCGTGTTCGTCGCTGTGGTGTGCGTCGGCATCTGCATCTGCACCCGCGTCGGCATGCTGCTCCGGTGCGATTTCGGATTGCGGATCGCCGGTCTCTTCGATCTGATCGGCCACCTGCGCCATCTCGAAGGCCTGCACCGACTCGATGGTGTGCTCGGGTAGAGCGTCGGTTGCGTGCTCTGCTTCTGCAGCGTGCTCTGCTTCTGCAGTGTGCTCTGCTTCTGAAGCGTGTTCGGCTTCGACAGCGTTTTCGTGTTCGTTCGCTTGCGCGTCCGACTGCGCTTGCGCGTCCGACTGCGCTTGCTCGTTCGAATCGTGCGGCAACGCTGCATCGTGGTGCTGCGCCAGCGCGTCGGCAGGCTGGTCTGCATGATGCTCCTGCGCGGCGAAGGCATCGTCCTCGTGCGATGCAGCAAACTGCTCGTCCTGCTCGTCCTGCTCGTCCTGCTCGTCCTGCTCGTCCTGCTCGTCCTGCTCGTCCTGATCGTCCTGCTCGGTCGACACCCTGTCCAGCGCTGCGGTTTCCGGCGTCCAGTCTTCGGTCGTCGCTGCATGCGTCTGGTCGGCCACCGGGGCCTGCGCATGCACTGCTTCCAACGCCTCAATGGTCTCGACAGGCGTTTCGTCAGCGGGCTGTGCGTCATCGAGCGACTGCGCGTCGGCATCCTGCGCCGTCGCGTCGCCATCGACCTGAGCGTTCTGGTCGTTCTGGTCGTGCCCGGTCGCGTGCTCGGTCAGCGCTTGCGGCTCGGCGTCTGCGTGCTCGACATCTGAACGCTCAGCATCCACGTGATCGGCGTCCGGCGTGGCAAACGTCTGCGCATCGCCCAACGCGGCTTCCGCATCAGCCAACTCGTCCACTGCAACCTGCTCGGTCGCTTCCGGCACGTCGCGTCCTGCTTCATGCGATGCCGGGTCGGCAAGCGCGGCGTGCTGCAGTTCGGTCGCGTCCCAGGCGTCGGCTTCGACTACCGGCTCATCGGCCGGCGTGTCGTGCGCTTCTACTTCGTGCGATGCGGCTTCGTCTGCGTGCGCGTGGTGCGCAACATCGCCCTGCAATGCATCGGCACCCTGTTCCGACTCGGCAACAGATGCGAGCGCATCACCGGTCGGTGCATGCCCGGTCTCGGCCGAATCGACGCGCTGCTCCGGCTCGGGCGCAGCAACATCGGCCGTCTGGTGTTCTTGATTCGGTGCGGGTGCATCCAGCGCAAGCGCCGACGTGTCTTCGGCTTCTGCTTCAGCCAGCTCGTCCACCGCGATCGGTGCATCGGCATCGGCAGTCGCATCGGCGTCCTGCGACGCTTCATCGGCAACCTGCGTCGGCGCTGCGGTATCGGCTGCATTCGACGGTAGCGCGCTCGCATCCAGATACTGCGACAGATCCTGCACGCCAGTCAGTTCGACTGCCTCGTTGCTGACAACCTGCGCGTCCGGCGCGTCGAGATCGTCCAATTCGTCCAGGAACGCCTGCGGCGGCCATTGCGCTTCCGGCAGGGTCTCCACCAGCGCGCGCAGGCGCTCGGTCAACGGTGCAAACGACGGAATCAGCGGCGCATCGGCGCGCAATGCGGTCACTGTGGTGGCGATCGCAGCGGCGGTTGCGGTAATGGCATCGATGCCTTCGGCCGATGGCGTGGCCGATGCGGCAAGCAGACGCTTGACGTAACTTTCGGCCGGCGTCGTCACCAAGGTGATTTCCGGCACGTCGGTCATCGCGAACGCGCCACTCATCGTGTGCACGGCGCGCAGCAATTCTTCGCTCGCCAACTGCGGCTCGGCCTGGTTCGCCTGCAGCCACGCGTTGACGGTGTCCAGATGGGTCGCGACCTCGGCTTCCAGGATCTCGCGCAGCACACTGTCCACCGACGCAGGCGTACCGCCAGCCACGGCAAACACGCCAGCGATTGCCGGAATGTCCGGAACAACTGCAGCTGCCACCGGCGTCGCCGGTGCAGGCACGTAATAGAGTTCTTCGCCGGCAGCAAGACGCTCGGCAACTGCCTGGATTTCCGGCAGATCGGCGCTGATGCGGCCCTGGTCGCGGAGCGCTGCGTTGAATTGCGGCAATACGTCGTAAGCCAGTTGCACCATCGCCACGACCGCCGGGCTGGCCGGCCGCGAATTGTCGAGGACGCGGTTGAGCATGCTCTCGATCTTCCAGCTGAACTCGCCCAGCGCATGCGCGCCGACCAGGCGGCCGCTGCCCTTCAAGGTATGGAAGACGCGGCGGATCGGACGCATGTTTTCCGGGCTGTTCGGTGCGGCACGCCACACCGGCAACAGCTGCCCCAGATTGACCAGTTCTTCGTCGAATTCTTCCAGGAACACGTCGCGAATATCGTCGTCGATATCGCTATCGCCGAAGCCGCCAAAGATGCCGGCATCGGCGCTGGCCTGGGCAGATTCGCTCTCTAGCGGTTCGCTGGTTGCCTGCGCCGGCACTGCTGGCGCAGCGTCGGCGTCGGCCTCCGTTGTCGACGGCGGCGGCGAGCGGCCTACATCGAACTGCGCCGCGGCAGCGTCCAGCTGGGCCAGGAACGCAGTGGAGGCGTCGTCAAGTTCGAACTCGCTGACCACGGCCTGCTGCACGCGCGGCGTACCCGACTCTGCGGTGTCTTCCAGCGGCGTTGTCTGCGGCTCGGGCGCGGATTCGACGAACGGGTTGTCCGGTTCCTGCGGCGGCAGTGGCGGCGGCGATTGCGGCGGCGAGAATGCATCGTCGATGCTGGTCTGCGCGCGGCGCGTCTCGGTCTCGGCCTCAGCGATGAAGTCCAACGGCACTTCGGTCTGATCCGCATCGCCCAGCACATCGATCTGCTCGATCTGCAGCAGCTCCTCGGCCACCACCGGCGCGGCGGTGTCGTCCTGTTCCAACGCGCTCAAATCGACGGTGTAGCTCACCTGCGCGGCATCGGCAGGCACGTTGCCGTCCTGCTCGGCCGACACCGGGTCGAAGGCAGAGGTGGACAGCGACGCCGCTTGCTCGGTCGTCGCCAGCTGCCAATCGCCGGGCGCTTGCGCGCCATCGTCGGACAGCTCCAGCGGCGCGACCGTAAACGGCACATGCGCCTGACCTGAGACGGTTTCTTCGGCAGCGACCGGGTCGAACGAAAACACCGTGTCGGTGGCGGCGGCACCGGTGTCGTGCACCACGCTGGCGGCGAATGGCGCCTCGACCACGGTTTCGTTGGCCCACTCCAGCGATGGCGTGGGTGCGGCATCGTTGGCAGCGACCAGTGCACTGGCCGGCGCTGCGCCCGACGCATCCAGCGCTGGCGGCTCGACCACGTGACCGGGTTGATCGGCGCCCACCGGCAATTCGGACGGCTGGCCCGACGGCAGCGGCCAATAGCGCAGCGTTTCCAGGCTGTTGCGGGTGATGTCCAGAATCTCCTCGCGGCCGGGACGGCGCTCGCGCAGGGCTTCCAGGTAGTACTCCAAACTGGCCATCGCGTCGGCCAGCGTATCCAGCTGCCGACCACTGGGCACGCGCTGCTTGCCGATCAATTCCAGATCGACGTAACGGCGCACGCCTTCCAGATAATCGGCCGCCTGCGGCAATTCGAGGATGCGCAGTGCACCGCCGACTTCGCCCAGCAGATGCGGTACATCGGCCAGCCGCGCGTGATCCCAATTGGTCTCGATGAAGGCGACGAAATGCTCGCGCGCCGCACCGAAGTTGGCGATCGCTTCCTGTGCCAGCACGTCCACCGTGCGCCGCACTTCCGCCGAGGTGGCACTACTGCTGCCGTCTTCGTTCTCGCTGACATCGGCACCCAGACTGGCGACCTGATCGTCCAGCGAGGCATCCACATAGAGCAACGCGCCGGCGATATCCAGCAGCGCGCCTTCGTCCATCTGCACATGGCCATCGACCACACGTGCCAGCGCATCGCGCTGCTGCACGACCACATTGCGCGCCACGCCCAGGCCCATCATGCCCAGGGTGTCGGCAACGCTGCCGAGATCCTTGACCTGGGTCTGCAGCTCGGCAATCTCGCCGCCGGTGCGCAGATGCAGATCCAGCGCGTCTTTCACGCGCAGCAATTCTTCTTTCACCGCGTTGCCGACGGTGTCGAGCAACTCGCGATTGCGCCCGCTCAGGCTGCCGCGCGCGTGATCCAGTTCGGCCTCGGTGGCGACACCGGCCTGCGGGTCGAACGCGAACAGCACGCTTTCGTTGAGTCCCGGTTGACCACGGGTGGCACGGATTTCATTGAGCAGCGGCAGCAGCACGATCGGGATATCGCGGTGACCGTTCTGCAGACGCTCCAGATAATCGGGCAGCAGCACGGTGCCGCGCATCAGCATGGCGCAGGCTTCGTCGCGGTCGGCCACCTCGCCGACCTGCACGGCCTGGGCCAGCAGCTCGAGCTCCTCGGCCACCATCGCCGGGGCGTACAACTCGACCATGCGCAAGGTGCCCTGCACCTGGTGCAGATAGCCGGCGCAGAAGCGCATCCGACTGGTGTCGGACGGTTCTTCGGCAAAATACTCGATCTCGTTGCGCGCCTGGCGCAACGTCTCGTCCAGCTCCGGCTTGACCCAGCCCAGCGCGGCGTGACTCATCGCATCGCGAAGCGCACTCATTGCAGCCCCCTGCCTACGACCGACGCACCGCTCATGCGGCCACCGGTCTGTTCCTGCATCGACGTAACGCGACTACGCGCCATCTGCTGTAATCCTTTCCCGTTGCGCGTCGTGGTCACGCCGGCAGCTTGAAGTCGGCGACCGAACGGCGCAGATCGGCAGCGAGCTGCGCCAGGTTACCGATCGACTCGGCCGTCTTCTCCGCACCCTGCGATGTCTGGCTGGTGATCTGACGGATCACGCCCATGGTCTGTGTGATATCCGTCGCTGCGGCCGACTGCTGGTGCGCGGCGATGGAGATGTTTTTGATCAAATTATTCAAGGCGTTGGACACGCGCTCGATTTCGGTCAGTGCGGTGCCGGCGTCTTCGGCCAGGCGTGCACCGGACACCACTTCGGAGGTGGTCTGCTCCATCGAGCTGACCGCTTCGTTGGTATCGGCCTGAATGGTCTGCACCAGACCTTCGATGCGTCGGGTCGCACTGGAAGTGCGTTCTGCCAGGCGCTGCACTTCGTCGGCCACCACCGCGAAACCGCGACCGGCCTCGCCCGCCGAGGCGGCCTGCACTGCGGCGTTGAGCGCCAGGATGTTGGTCTGCTCGGAAATGTCGTTGATCAGTTCCACGATCGAGCCGATCTCCTGCGAGGATTCGCCCAGGCGCTTGATGCGCTTGGAGGTTTCCTGGATCTGGTCGCGGATCTGGTCCATGCCCTGAATCGTCTCGCGCACCACGCCGGCACCTTCGGCGGCGATCACCACCGAGCGCTGCGCCACTTCGGCCGACTCGGTAGAGTTGCGCGAGACCTGTTCGATGCTGGCGGCGATTTCGCTGATGCGCTCGGAGGCCGTGGTGATCTGGTTGGCCTGCTGGCCGGCCGCGTCGGCCAGCTGCATCGCCGTGGCCTGGGTCTCCTGGGTCGACACCGCAACCTTGGCCGAGGTGTCGTTGATCGTGGTCACCAGGTGACGCAGTTCGTCCACGGCGTAGTTGATGGCGTCTGCAATCGCACCGGTCATGTCCTCGGTCACCGAGGCCTTGACGGTCAGGTCGCCCTCACCGAGCGAGCTGATTTCGTCCAGCAACCGCATGATCGCCTGCTGGTTGCGGCTGTTGAATTCCACCTGCGCCTGGTAGCGCACATCCTGCTCGCGCGAGCGCACCCGCACCGAGCTCCAGACAAACCCGATGATCGCCAGCAGCGCGACCAGGCCGGACACCACGCCCAGCCAGAAATTCGGAAACAGCCGCGTGTCGCGCACCGAGCCGAACGCGGAGAACGCATCGAACAGCTTCTTGCTGTCGTCGAGCATCTTGCTCGAGCCGGCGGTCAGCGCCGCAGCCGCCTGCTGCGCGGCGAACAGATTGCGCGAGCTGGCAAGAATGGCGTCGACGTCCTTCTTCATCGTCGTCCACTGCGCCTGCGACTGCTCCAGCGCCGACAGCGCGGCCGGGTTACGCACTGCGGCGATCCCCAGTTCGTCGTTGCCGGTGCGCAGGCCTTCGAGCATCTGCGTGAACACCACCGAGTCGCGTGCCAGCGCATCGCCGGAGGCGGCTGCATTGGCGCCACCGGCGCGCATTTCCGTGACCCGGCGCGCCATGGTGCCGGCCACCACCACCTGCTGCAGCGTGTTGTAGATCTGCGAAGCCGGCGCGCCGCTGACCGTCATCGCGCGCACCACTTCGTTCAACTGCGCCTGCAACTGCGGCACGCTGCCGGAGAAGCGTTCGGCGTTGCCGGCCAGACCGAGCACCGCCGGTTCGCTGGCGATGACCTGATCGGCGTTCTTGCTGAGCGGCACCCAGGTCGCCTTGAGCTGGGCCATCGAGCTGGCCACCGAGCCTTCCTGACCGTAACGGCCATCCAGTTCGCTGACCGTGCTGTCGATGCGGCCCTTGGTCTCCTTGAAGGTGGCAAACGCCTTGGCGTCACCGGAAACCGCTTCGCGGCCCTGGTTGGCCAGCTGCTGCGACAACACCTGCAGATCGGCCGCGCCGGTGCCGGCGCCCGCAAGGCGACTGCCCTGCCAGGTGGCGACGCCGGTGTTGGCGCCGAACACGATCATCGACAACACCAGCAAGCCAAGCCAGAAGCTGGTGCTGACGCTGCCGAGCTTGTTGGTCTTGCGGGCGTCCGGGGCGGTACTCATGGTTCGACCTCGATCTGTATGACGTGGCGGGGTCGCGGCTTAGGCCGCGGCCTGCCGGAATTCAGGAGTGCGCGACAGCAACGCCAGGGAGAACACACCCCAGTCCTGCGTCTCGTTGCGAAAGGCACGTTCGATAAAGTGGGCGTAGCGGCCTTGCGCCAACTCGCCGGGTTCGACCGCCTGGACCTGCTCGAAGCTGCGCTGGCCGTACAACTCATCGATGGTCAGTGCGACGTCGCCGCCGCTCTGCCGCATGATCAGCACACGCTGGCCTTCCTGCAGCACCGTGCGCCGGCCTTCCAGGAACTGCTTCAGATCGATCACCGGAAACAGATTGCCGCGCAGGTTGCCCACGCCCAGTAGCCAGGGCTGTCCGCCAGGCACCGGGGTGACCGGCGGCATCGGCACGATTTCCGCAACTTCGCGGAAATCCGAAACCAATCGCCGGGTACCGACGCGGTAACCGACGCCACGCCAGATATCTGCCGAGAACTGGCGTTCCGGCAGCGGCGTGGCGTGCGCAAGACTACGACGCTCGTAGTCTTCGAGAATGTCGAATGGAGAACGCATCAACGCACCAATTGTTTGATGCGCGCGATCAGATCGTCTTCGCGCGGCGGCTTGACGATGTAGTCGCTGGCACCTTGTCGCAAACCCCAGGCCTTGTCGGTTTCCATGCCCTTGGTGCTGACCAGCAGCACGGGGATGTCCTTGGTGGCCTGGTCGCGTGCAAGTGCACGCGTTGCCTGGAAGCCGCTCATGCCGGGCAGCACCACATCCATCAACACCAAGTCGGGCGCCTGGCTGCGAATCAGCTCAAGTCCCGCTTCGGCATTGTCGGTGGCGACGACCGTATGGCCTGCTTTTTCCAGCCATTGACTGAAGACTGCCCGGTCGGTGGGCGAGTCCTCGATCAATATAATTCGAGCCATGTTGCCTTTCCCCCTGGTCAGGCGTGGACGTACGTGCGAATCGCGCTCAGTAGTTCTTCACGGGTGAATGGCTTGGTCAGATATTGCTCGGAGCCGACGATGCGGCCGCGTGCCTTGTCGAACAGGCCATCCTTGGACGACAACATGATCACCGGCGTCGACTTGAAGAGCTGGTTGCCCTTGATCAACGCGCACGTCTGGTACCCATCCAGGCGCGGCATCATGATGTCGACAAAAATGATCTGAGGTTGCTGGTCCGCAATTTTGGCCAGTGCCTCGAAACCATCCGTCGCTGTCACTACTTCACAACCTTCTCGCTTGAGCAGCGTTTCGGCAGTGCGGCGAATAGTCTTCGAATCGTCGATGACCATCACCTTCAGTCCTGCGAGTTCCCCACCCGCAGCAATGTGTTCACTCATGCAAATATCCCCGGACGTGCAACGCTTCTTCCTTCCCGACGTCGCTACGAAACTGCATGTATATCCCAAGACCCGCATTGACTGTCAAGGGCGCATTGCCGGGGCCCCGCCAGGCGGACGTTCCGACCGCGTCTGGGTGCGTCCCGACCGGCAAGTCGCGCATTCGCAACCGGCCAGGCGCGCCATCGCCCTCCGCTTGAAGTTACCATCGGCAGCCTGCTCGAAAGGTTTAGCCCCATGTCGCTCGACGTCGTTGTGGTGATGGATCCCATCGCCTCCATCAAGATCGCCAAAGACACCACCTTCGCCATGTTGCTGGAAGCCCAGCGCCGTGGCCACCGCTTGCAGTATGTGCGCCCCGGCGGGCTCAGCCTGCGCGAGGGACGCGCCGTGGCGCAGGTCGCGCCGTTGAGCGTGCGCGAAGACACCGCCAGCTGGTTCACGCTTGGCGAGTTCGCCGAACTGGAATTCGGCCCCGGCCAGGTGGTGCTGATGCGCAAGGACCCGCCGGTGGATGCGGAATTCGTCTACGACACCCAGGTCCTGAGCGTGGCCCAGCGCGCCGGCGCGCAGGTGGTCAACGACCCGCAGGGCCTGCGCGACTACAACGAGAAGCTGGCGGCGTTGCTGTTTCCGCAATGCTGCCCGCCGACACTGGTGAGCCGCGATGCGGCGGCGTTGAAGGCCTTCGTGCTGGAACATGGTCAGGCGGTGCTCAAGCCGCTGGACGGCATGGGCGGGCGCTCGATCTTCCGCAGCGGCACCGGCGACCCCAACCTCAATGTGATCCTGGAAACGCTCACCGACGGCAACCGCAAGCTGACCCTGGCGCAGCGCTTCATCCCCGACATCACCGCCGGCGACAAGCGCATCCTGCTGGTGGACGGCGTGCCGGTGGACTATTGCCTGGCGCGGATTCCGCAAGGCGACGAATTCCGCGGCAATCTGGCCGCCGGCGGGCGTGGCGAAGGCCGGCCGCTGTCCGAACGCGACCGCTGGATTGCCGCGCAGGTGGGCCCGGAAATGCGCCGTCGCGGCATGCGCTTCGTCGGCCTGGATGTGATCGGCGATTACCTGACCGAGGTCAACGTCACCAGCCCCACCTGCGTGCGCGAGCTGGATGCGCAGTTCGGTTTGAACATCGCCGGGCTGCTGTTCGATGCGATCGAGGCCGGCGCTGCGCAATGAGTGCGGCCGGGTCGCTGCAGGCTCCCATGGACGAGCGTCGGCGGCTGACCACGACGCTGGTGATCTCGCTGCTGCTGCACGGGGTGCTGATCCTGGGCGTGGGCTTTGCGGTCAGCGAAGACGCGCCGCTGGTGCCGACACTGGATGTGATCTTCAGCCAGACCAGCACCCCGCTGACGCCCAAGCAGGCCGATTTCCTGGCCCAGGCCAATCAGCAGGGCGGCGGCAATCACGACACCGCACAACGCCCGCGCGATAGCCAACCCGGCGTGGTGCCGCAGGAGCGCAGCGGGCTGGCTGCACAGGCGCAGCGCGCCACCACGGTGCAGGCGCCCGAACCCACGCAGACCCGCGTGGTGGCCAGTCGTCGCGGCGAGCAGACCGTGCCGACCCCGCAGCCGAATCCGCAAACCGACCCGCTCACCCCGGCCGATGCGCAACGCGTTCAGCGCGACGCGGAAATGGCCCGGCTCGCGGCCGAGGTGCATCTGCGCTCGGAGCAATACGCCAAGCGCCCCAATCGCAAGTTCGTCTCGGCCAGCACGCGCGAATACGCCTACGCCAACTATCTGCGCGCCTGGGTGGATCGCGCCGAGCGCGTCGGCAATCTCAATTACCCGGATGAAGCGCGCCGGCGCCGACTCGGCGGCAAGGTGGTCATCAGCGTGGGCGTGCGCCGCGACGGCAGCGTGGAAAGCAGCCGCGTGCTGATCTCCAGCGGCACCCCGGCACTGGACGCCGCAGCGCTGCGCGTGGTGCAGCTGGCGCAGCCGTTCCCGCCGCTGCCCCGGACCAAGGACGACGTGGACATCCTGCAGGTCACGCGCACCTGGCTGTTTTTGCCCGGCGGCGAGCTGCACGACGATCGGTGAGGTGTGGTGGGTTGAGGTGTGGTGTGTTTGATCGATGATGCGACCAAATATGTCGCCATCTTTTGCCAACTGCTCGCGCCGGTTTGTCAGCCACCTTAAGACCGTGAGATCTTGGCTGTGTTGGGAGGAGCAGAAGCAGAGCGGATGATCTGCAGCCTGGCTGCAGGGCCCTTGCCCGCCCACCATCGCAGGACACGCCGCAAGTACGTCCTTGTAGGCTCTTACGCGGCATCCATGCCGCGTAAGGTCCCGCGTTGCTTAGATAACGGGGCGTCCGATCATCTTCTCAATGCAAGCCGAGCAGTGGACAAGCTTTAAGAAAGCAACCGACAAACTCTCTGGTGCGGTGTCCTCACCGATTGCGGGACCGTGTGGCGGCACGGATGCCGCCACCGAGCCTACAGGGACGTACTTGCGGCGTGTCCCGCGAGCGGTGAGGGCACCGCACGCTCGACCGACCAAGCTTTTGACACCATCTAAACGCCGCCAAGACTCGACATCTTGATTGCCTTGGAATCGTTGGACAGTTGTTGCAACTTTCCATATCCGCAATCTTGCCGCCATCAAAACAGCGTTCAAAAGGTGTTGTTAGCCGCTCTTGGCGCCGACCGCCTTCGCTGCGCGTGCGGCCTGCTGCTCGATCAGGGTCAGCGCAACGTTGTCGCGCAGATACGCCGGTTCGACCCGCTCCGGCGCCACGCCTTCGCCGCGCAGCAGCGCCGGCACGGCGAGTGTGAGTAGATCGGCAGCGTGCGGGAGCGCAGTTGCATCGATGCTGGTCAGCTGCGCTGCGAATCGCTGTTGCAGCAGTGCATCGGCAGCGGCGAATCCAGTGCCGACACCGGCAAAGCGTTGCAGCGTATTCGGCAGAACCAAGGCGTCCGGTGCACAGACCACTTCCGGCGCCAGTTCCAGCAGCGTGTCGCCGCGGCGCTCAAACACGCCGGCATACACCTCACCCATGCGCGCATCGATGCAGGCCATCACGTGCGTCGCATCGGCCGGCGCGCGCAAGGCCAGCACCTGTAGCGTGGAAACGGCAAGCACCGGCACGTCCAGGCCCAGGGCGATGCCTTGCGCGATGCCGATCGCCAGCCGCACGCCGGTGAAGGCGCCGGGGCCACGGCCGACCGCAATCGCATCCAGCTGGCGGCGCGCGATACCGGCGTCGGCCAGCAGTTGCTCGGCCCACGGCAGCGCCAGCTCGGCATGGCGGCGCGGCGCCAGTTCGAAGCGCTCGAGTACACGGCCATCCACATGCAATGCGACGGAACAGGCTTCGGTGGAGGTCTCGAACGCGAGGACTTTCATGACAGGACCGCAGGCAGGAAGGGGAAGCTCACCCGTCGCCGAACGGCAACGCGCGCACGCCATTGTCGCCCACCGGCGCGGCGACGCCAAAAAAAGCGCGCACATCGCCGATCTCGCGGGTGCGCGCAAACGGCGGCAGCGAATTCATGAAGGTGCGACCGTAGCCCTTGTTCAACAGCCGTGGGTCGCACAGCACCAGCACACCGCGATCGGTCTCGCTGCGGATCAGCCGGCCCACGCCCTGTTTCAGCGCGATCACCGCCTGCGGCAGTTGTTCGTCGCGGAACGGGTTGCCGCCCTCGCGGCGGATCGCATCCAGGCGCGCTTCGAAGACCGGGTCGTCGGGCGCCGCGAATGGCAGCTTGTCGATCACCACCACACTCAAGGCATCGCCGACCACGTCCACGCCCTCGCGAAAGCTGGCCGACCCCAGCAGCACGCCGTTGCCGGAATTGCGGAAACGCTGCAGCAAGGTCGCGCGTGGCGCTTCGCCTTGCACGAACAAGGGCCACGGCGCACCGCGCAATGCCTCGGCCGCTTCGCGCAGCGCGCGGTGCGAGGCGAACAACAGGAATGCGCGGCCGTTGGAGGCTTCCAGCACCGGCGTCAGCGCGGCGATCAGCGCCGTGCCGAATCCACGCGCGGCCGGATCGGGCAGATGCGGTGGCAGATAGCACAGCGCCTGGCGCGCCCAATCGAAGGGGCTGGGTTGCAACAAAGTCACCGGATCGCTCAAACCCAGCCGCTGCGCGATGTGGTCGAACTCGCCGCCCACTGCCAGCGTGGCCGAGGTGAACACCCAGGCCGCCTGCGATTTTTCGCGGTGTTCGCGCAGCGGGCCGGACACATCCAGCGGCGTGCGCTGGCAGCGGAATCCGCGCGGGCTCAGCTCGTACCAGAGCACATCGTTGTCGACGGCTTCCGGCAATTCCTGAGCGAAATCCAGCACCGGCGCGTCTTCGCCTAGCCACCGCGACAGCCGCGCAAGTGCTTCCTGCGCGCGTGCAGAGCAGCCATCGAAACCGGGCGATGCCTCGCGCAACGGCAGCAAGGCCTCGCCCAACCGCGCCAACGACGACAACACCGCATCGAAGCCTTCGCGCACCTGCGGCTTGGCCAGCGCACGCCACTGCGTGCCGCGTGGCGGCAGGCCCTCCATGCCCGCACGCAGCCCGCGCAAGGCTTCGTCCAGGGCCAGGATCGGCTCCTGCAGACTGGCCTGCGCACCGGCGACCAGGCGCGCTTCGACCATGCAATCGCGGGCCAGCTCCTGCCACGGCCGCATGCCGAAACTTTCGCCGAAGAAGTTCGCCGCCAGTTCCGGCAGCTGATGCGCTTCGTCGATGACGAAGGCCTGCGCGCCGGGTAGGATCTCGCCGAAACCTTCCTGTTTGAGCGCCAGGTCGGCCAGCAGCAGATGATGATTGACCACCACCAGATCGGCCGCCTGCGCGCGCTGACGCGCCTGCACCACAAAACACTCGCTATAGAACGGGCATTCGGTGCCCAGGCAGTTGTCGACGGTGGAGGTCACCAGCGGCAGCAGCGGCGAGTCGTCCGGCAAGGCCTCCATCTCGGCCATGTCGCCGAACTGGGTGCGCCCGCTCCAGGCCACGATGCGCTGGAACTGCGAGACCTGTTCGGGCGTGGAAAACCGCGGCTCGCCGCGTGCCTGCTGGGTGCGGTATTTGCACAGGTAATTCGCACGCCCCTTCAGCAGCGCGCTGCGCAGGCCGATGCCGAGTGCGGCACGCACGCGCGGCAGATCGCGATGGAACAGCTGATCCTGCAGCGCGCGGGTGCCGGTCGAAATGATGGTCTTGAGCCCGGACAGCAGCACCGGTACCAGATAGGCGTAGGTCTTGCCGGTCCCGGTGCCGGCCTCGGCCAACAGCACATCGCGCTGCTCGAACGCTTCGGCAATGGCGCCGGTCAGGCGCAACTGCGCGGGGCGCGGCGCAAACGCATCGAGCTGACGCGCAAGCACCCCGCCCTCGCTGAGCGCCTCGATGCTGGCAGTGGCAAGTTGGGACATGAGACCGAACTAAAGACGGGATACAGAAGCGCGACAGCCTAGCGCGTGCGCGGTGATGCCGCCTGCGTTGCGTTCGATGCTGCCAACCGCACGAGGCGATCGCTGCTGCGGCGCCTGGATGAAGCGCGCTGGTCGGCCCGCTATCCGGCAACCTGCAGACTTAGGTCTGAACGGCCATCGAAACGACAGCGCGCACTGCCCTGCCGCTGCCTCAATACCGCTTCACACCAGGCACCGTGCATCCGGCGATCTGCCCCTTGGCCGAGGCCGCGTTTTCTTTTTCGCCACGGGCAATCCGCGACTGCTCGATGGTGGCCCAATGACGACGGCACAGCGGGCCGGTCTTGGAACCCAGCTCGATGGCCTGTTTGGCGAAGCGCTCGGCGGCCGGCCAATCGGCTTGCAGCACTGAAATTTCCGCGCGTTCCTGCAGCACGGCCGGATCGCCGGAAACCAGGCCCAGCGCCTGGTCCAGTGCCGCTGCCGCAGCGTTCAGATCGCCGGCCTGGCGCTTGGCCTTGGCGGTCTCGCGCAGATCGTCCACCTGCGGGTCGCGCAGCGGCTGCACCGACAGTTCGGTGTCGTCGATACCGGCTTCGCGTTCGATCAGCAACAGCCGCTGCGTGGGCGTGGTCGGGTCCACCGGTGGCGGCGGCGGTGCGGGCGGCGCGCTGACGCAGGCGCTGAGCGCGGCAAGCGCGCCGATGAGGGCAAGGAGACGGTGCAATCGGTTCATGAGGTCATTCCAATCAGTGCGCAGGTGGGGGCGAGGCAGGCGCGGGTGCGGGGTCTTCCGGCTTCTTCTCCAGGCCGAAGAAGCGCCGCCAGCCGCCACCGCTGGATTGTTCGGCAGGCGCTGCAGGATCGCCGGGCGCGCCTTCGATCGACGGTGCATTGCCGGCACACGGCGCGTAGGCCGGCGTGAACCCGACCACGAACGGGAACTGGCGCGCACCCGGGCAACCGGCATCGGTCACGCCGGTGCCGGCCGCGTCCACCCACTGCCAGTCCAGACCCTTGCCGCTGACCTTCAACGGCGCACTCGGCAGCCGCGCGAAGATGCTCGACCACACCCGCATCGCACCGGTGGCGCCGTACAGGCCGGTCTGCTCGTTCTGGTCGTTGCCCATCCAGATCACCGCCAGATGGTCGCCGGTGTAACCGGCGTACCAGCTGTCGCGGCCGTCGTTGGAAGTACCGGTCTTGCCGGCCGGCGACAACCGCCCCAGACCGTCGCCCAGCAGCTGCCGCGCAGTTCCGCCGCTGACCACCTG
The DNA here is from genome assembly GCF_001423495.1 of Xanthomonas sp. Leaf131. Classification (GTDB taxonomy): domain Bacteria; phylum Pseudomonadota; class Gammaproteobacteria; order Xanthomonadales; family Xanthomonadaceae; genus Xanthomonas. The sequence goes on from NZ_LMOG01000012.1 coordinate 100,405, forward strand.
CTGCAAGGCGATGCTGATCAGGTTGGCAGCGACCGAATCGCCTTCCTGCGCCGGGGCCGGGGTCTTGTCGTAGCGCTTGAGCAACTTGCCCTGCGGGTCGAGCACGCCGCGCACCGCATGCAGCGGCTGGATCTCGCCACCGGCGGCCAGAAACTGATACAGCTGCGCCATGCCGTACGGGCTCTGATCGGTTGCGCCCAGGATCAGCGACGGATTGGTCTCGGCCTTGATGCCGGCCAGCACCTGGATCAGCTGGGCGATGCGTTCGGGGCCAACCTGCATGCCCACGCGCACCGTGGCCTGGTTGTAGGAATGCGCCAGCGCATCGATCAAGCGCACCGTGCCGTGACTGCGGTTGTCGGAATTGCCCGGCGACCAGGTCTTGCCACGGCTGAGCTGTACCGTCACCGGCGCATCGTCGACCCAGCTGGACAGCGCCCAGCGGTCCGGCGAGGCCAGCGCCAACAGGTAGACGAATGGCTTGAGCAACGAGCCGACCTGGCGCTGCGCTTCGACCGCACGATTGAAGCCCGGCTTGGCCACGTCGCGACTGCCGACCACCGCCAGCACATCGCCGTTATGCACATCGGTGAGCACCAGGCCGGCCTGCAGCGGCGGGCGCTTCTTGTTGTCCAGCCGCTTGATGGTGCCGGTCACCGCGCCTTCGGCGTACGCCTGCGCGGAGGGCGACATGCCGGTGAGCACGCTCATGCCGGCACCTTGCAGCACGCCTTCGGGATAGTCGTGCGCCAGCTGCCGCCGCACCAGATCCACATAGGCCGGGAAGCGGTTGGCGGCAACCAGGCCCGGTTCCTTGGGCACGCCCAACGGTTCGGCCAGTGCGCGCTTGTATTCGGCCGCGTCGATCAGGTTGTTTTCGTGCAGTTTGCCGAGCACGAAGTTGCGCCGATCCAGCGCGCGCTCCGGGTTGCGCCGCGGGTCGTAGTACGACGGCCCCTTGACCAGGCCGATCAGCAAGGCGATCTGCTCGGTGGTCATCGAATTGAGTTCGCGACCGAACCACAGCTCCGCGCCCGAGGACACGCCATGGATCGCCTGCCCGCCGCGCTGACCCAGGTAGACCTGGTTGAGATAGGCCTCCAGGATGGTGCGCTTGTCGTAGCGTGCCTCCATGATTACCGCATACAGGATTTCATTGAACTTGCGGGTAACGGTCTGTTCCTTGCCGATGCCAAGCAGGCCGCTGCGGGCGAGCTGCTGGGTCAAGGTACTGGCACCCTGGCGCACCTGACCGCCGGAGCGCGCCATGATCCAGGCCGCGCGCACCATGCCGCTGAGATCGATGCCGTGATGGCTGTTGAAGTCGCGGTCTTCGACCGCCTGCAGCCCGGTGACCAGCAACTCGGGCACTTCCTCCATGCGTACCAGACGGCGCTCTTCCTGCTTCTGCCCGTACAGCGTGGCGATGCGTGCCGGATCCAGACGCGCGCTTTTCAACGCCTTGCGGTCGCCGGAGTCGCGCAGGCTGGCCACGCGCCCGCCGGACACGCTGACCTCGATACGCCGCGCAGGCACCCGCCCATCCACGTCGATATAGCCGCGGCTGGCGATGGTGAAACGGCTGCCGTCCTGCTGGTAGGTGCCGGCCAGCTTGGCTTGACCATCGTCCCGGTACGAAGCCGCATCCAGTTCGGTCTTCAAGGTCGCCGCATCCAGCGCATCGCCGGGTGCCAGCACCAATGGCCGCCCGTACACGCGGGTGGGGATCTGCCAACGCAGCTCACCGAAGCGTTGAGTGACCTGTTTGTTCAGATAGACCGTGTAGGGAATCAGGAAACCAAGCGCCAGCGCGATTGCGGCCAGCCCCCAGACAATCAGCCGGCGTTGCCAGCGGGAGCCTTGCTCGGTGGTGTCGTCCTCGAAATCGTCGGGAGCGTCGTGGTCGTGGCGTCGGGGCACAGGGATGCGAGAATGTAGAGTCCGGCGAGTCTAGCGCAGCGCTGTCCTGGTTGTGGCCAGCCGGACCCTTTGACTTAAGAGCGGCTAACAAAACTGCGGCGCGCATCGTCAGGCGGGCGCGGACCGTACTCGGCATCGGCAGTGAGCCTTCGTACACTGCGGTTCCCTCGGGTGGTCCACACCACCTGACGACTGCTCGCTAGGTTTCATTCGCCGCTCTACGCTGGAGTTCCAACGCAATGTCGATGTCCCTGGCCGATGCGCGCTATCTGTTCAATCGCGTGCTTGGGCTGATCCACCGCAGCGTGGCGAGCATGCGCACACGCGGCTGGCGCGCCACCTGGCAGCGCATTCGCGTGCATACGCAGGCGCCGCCGGTCGCGCTCGGCACGCCGCTGTGGTTGCCGGAGGCTGCACCATTCGCCGCATTTGCAGTGCCGCATAGCGCTACGCCGCGCGTCACCTTGGTGATTCCTGTCTACAACCACATCGCGCACACGCTGGCCTGTTTGCGTGCGCTGGCTGCACATCCGCCGCAACTGGATGTGGAGATCATCGTGGTGGACGACGGCAGCAGCGATGCCACCGACGCACAGCTGCCGCAGGTGCAAGGGCTGCAGTACCACCGGCGCGCCAGCAATGGCGGCTTCATCGCCGCCTGCAACGACGGCATCGCGCTGGCGCGTGGCGAGTTCGTGGTGCTGCTCAACAATGACACCATCCCGCAGCCCGGCTGGCTGGATCGGCTGATCGACACCTTTGCGCAGCATCCGCTCGCCGGCCTGGTCGGCGCGCAACTGGTGTATCCGGACGGACGCCTGCAGGAATCCGGCGGCGTGGTCTTTGCCGATGGCAGCGCATGGAGCTACGGCCGCTTCGAATCGGCCGATGACCCGCGGTACGCCTATGTCCGCGCGATGGACTATTGCTCGGGTGCGGCAATCGCGCTGCCACGCGCGCTGCTGCAGAGCCTGGGCGGGCTGGATCGCCGCTACATGCCGGCCTATTACGAAGACACCGATCTGGCCTTCGCGGTGCGTGCAGCCGGGTATCGGGTGCTGGTGCAGCCGGCCAGCGTGGTGGTGCATGACGAAGGCACCAGCAACGGCACCGACACCCGCACCGGGGTAAAGGCGTATCAGGTGCGCAATCAAGGCGTGTTCGCCGACAAATGGCAGCAGGCCCTGGCAATGCAGCTGCCGGTCGGCACCGTGCCTGCGCCTGCACTGCTGCATCGCGGCCAACGCCAGGTACTCATTCTGGACGAATCGGTACCGCAGCCGGACCGCGATTCCGGCTCGTTGCGGCAGTTCAACCTGATTCGCCTGTTGTGCGAAGAAGGCGCGCACGTGGTGTTCGTGCCGACCCGCCGCGAACACGCCGGACGCCATACGCAGGCACTGCAGCAACTGGGGGTGGAAGTCTGGTACGCACCGTTCCTGGACGGTATCGGCAGTTGGCTGCGCACACACGGGCCGCGCTTTGCGGCGGTGTTGCTGGTGCGTCATCACGTGGCACATGCCTGCCTGCCGCTGCTCAGGCAGTACGCACCGCAGGCACGCACCTTGTTCGACACCGTCGACCTGCATTACCTGCGCGAACGCCGCGGCGCGGAGCTGGCCGGCGATGCCAATCTGCTGCGTGCTGCCGAGCGCACTCGCCTGCGCGAACTGGAGATCATGGCCGCCACCGATGTCACCTTGCTGGTGTCGGCGGCCGAACAGGCGCAGTTGCAGGCAGACGCGCCACAGATTCGCACCGCGCTGCTCTCCAATCTGCATGAAGTGGCCGGTAGCGGTCATCGCTTCGAGCAACGTCGCGATCTGGTGTTCGTCGGCGGCTTCCGACATCCGCCCAATGTGGATGCGGTGCAATGGTTCATCAGTGCGATCTTCCCGCGAGTGCGCGCGCAATTGCCGGAGGTCCTCTTTCATTGCATCGGCGCGGACATGCCGGAGGCGCTGAAACTGCTGGCAGACGAGTGCCCGGGTGTGCAATTGCATGGGCATGTGCCGGACCTGGTGCCGTTCATGGACGCTGCACGCATCGCGGTGGCGCCATTGCGCTTCGGCGCTGGCGTCAAAGGCAAGATCAACCTGAGCATGGCGCACGGGCAACCGGTGGTCGGCACCACCTGCGCGGTGGAAGGCATGCATCTGCGCGACGGCGAAGACGTTTGCGTGGCGGATGAGGCCGACGCGTTTGCCGACGCCATCGTGCGCCTGTACCAGGATGCAGCGTTGTGGCAACGCCTGGCCGATAACGGATTACATAACGTTGCGCAGCACTTCTCGCTGGATGCGGCACGCGGCACGGTACGCGAGTTGTTTATCGCGGATTGAGTAGATGCCTCGGCGCGCGGTCGCCCTTCAACGCTGCTCAGCCACCGCTTTGACGCGTCGAGTGAATTCGACCAGTTCCGGCAGCGCTGGATCCAGCTGATGCGCCTCGTCCTGCGCCCGCCGTGCGAAGGCCGCATCTTCCTGCCCCAGGCGCTCGCTGCCTACCGCAATCCAGCGCTGCGCCAGACGCCGGCGCGCGCCGGCCAGCGCCTCGCCATTGGGCGTCAGTGCCTGCCACGCATCCAGACAACCGCGCGCGGCACGCAGGCGATTGTTGCGCAGCTCGTCCTCGAAACAGCGCTGGCTCGCCGGCACCACGCGTGCGGCGGCCTGCAACACACGCGGATCGCGCGGCGCCAGCGCCTGCGCTGCACGCACCGCGTCGTAGGCACTGGCGCCGGGCGGGGTCATCCATTGCTGCTGCGCTTCGGCATCTGCCACCCGTTGCAGCAGCGCGCGCAGACGGCGCTCGCGCGCATCACGCGACAAGCCGGTTTCGGGGCTGCGTTGTGCATCGCGTGCGCGCGCAATCGCCTGTTCTGCCTGCACGATCGATGCAGCGCCGGGCACCAGCGCTCGCGCCTCCTGCAGCGATTGCAGTGCAGCGTCGAAGTGGAAATCCGCCGCCTGCCGGCCGGCCTGCGCGGCGTATTCGCTTGCGACCTGATCGAGCCCGCGATGCGCTGCGGCATCCTCTGGCTCAGCGGCAAGCACGGCATTGAAATCGCGTGCGGCCGGCGCCAGGCGACCGCGCCGCAGCAAGCCTTCCGCGCGTTGACGGCGCTGCTCCAGCACGCGGTGGTAATGGCCCTCGGTCAGCGGCACATCGGCATGCCCGGCGTCATAGCGCTTGGCGGCGGCCAGCAACATCGCGGCATCGCCGAGCGCGTCGCGCGCCAGTGCGTGGCGGGCCTGCGCCAGCAGATCGGTCAAGGCATCTTCGCGGCCTTCCAAGGCATCGGTGCGGTCCGGTGCCAGGGTCAGGATGCGCTGGTACAACGGCAGCGCGCTATCCGGCGTGCCATCCAGGCGTCCTTGTCGCTGCGCGGCCACGGCCTGCGCGAACAAGGCATCCAGCCCGGCGCGCCGTGCCTGCAGCTCGCGCAAGCGCAACATGACTGGCGCGAGCTGCGCTTGCGGCACTTCCAGCGTAGTCGCCAGCGCCAGTGTGCGTTGTGCTCCGGCGGCGTCACCGGCCGCGATCGCCGCACGCGCTTGCACCACGGCAGCGGCGCCGGTACGCGCCAATCCGGCGCGGGCTTCGCTGCGGTCGCCATCCAACGCGAGTGCGGCGGCGAACAATTCGCGCGCGCCGTTGCCATCGGCGGCGCTGAGACGACCGCGCGATAACGCCGCATCGCCCCGTTGCAGCAACTGCTGGATACGCGTATCCGGCCACAACCAGTCGGCCAACGGCTTGCGCAACATGATCGTGGTCAACAGCAGACATGCGCACAGCGCCAGCACCACGCGCCATAACGCACGGCTGCGCAACGGCGCCCAGAGGCGGGGCGATCTGGCCCAGCGCGGAAGCGGGAGCATGCGGTGGCGTCCATCCCTGGCGCGACCTGACGGGGACGCGTTCACCTCACTATGGTAGCCGGCCGCTGCGAAGACGATGTGCGTTTCGGGAATCGGGAATCGGGAATCGGGAATCGTCAGGCAAGCACACCTCGCCTGCTGTATGTGCCGCCTGTTTCAAATCGATTGGCGCTAGGCGAGGTGTGCGGCGCGCTCAGCCGAGTCGCCGCACCTCGCTCACCCCGGGCAAGGCATCCAGCTTGCCGAGCAAACCGGACAGCTGGTCGTAATCGCTGACCTTCAGGCGCAAGCGCAGTTGCGCGCGGCCGGTGTCGCGCACGTTGTCGCTGTTGATTTCCAGCACGTGCGCATCCTCCTGCGCGATCAGGTTGGTGATGTCCTTGAGCAGCCAGCGGCGGTCGACCGCGCGTACCTGCACATCCACTTCGTAACCGCTGCCGGCCTGGCCCCACTCCACCGGCAGCACACGCTGCGGATGCGCGGCTGCCAAACGCGCCAGCGCCGCGCAATCGGTGCGATGCACGGTGATGCCGCGGCCGCGGGTCAGATAGCCGGCGATCGGCTCGCCCGCCACCGGTTGGCAGCAGCGCGCCAGCTGTACCAGCAGATTGCCAACACCCTGTACGGTGAACTTGGACTTGCCCAGGCCCTCGCGCCGCGCGGTAGGCCGTGGCGGCGTCGGCACGGCAGGCTGCGAGGCGGCGCGCTCGGCTTCCAGCAAGGCACGGCTGACCTGGTTGGGCCCGGTATCGCCCAGCGCCACCTGGATATACAGATCGTCGATGTTTTCGGCGTGGAATTTGCGCGTCGCCACGCTGAGATCGGAATGCTGCAGGCCCAGGCGCTTGAGCTCGCGATCGAGCAGGTCCTTGCCGGCCTGCACGTTGCGCGCGCGGTCGAGCTTGTGGAACCACGCACGTACCTTGTCGCGCGAGCGCCCGCTGGCCAGAAACCCGTTGGCCGCCAGCAGCCAGTCGCGGCGCGGGTCGGCTTCCTTGGCGGTCATGATCTCCACGCGGTCGCCGCTGCGCAGCCGGTAGGTCAGCGGCACGATGCGGTCGTTGACGCGCGCGCCGCGGCAACGATGGCCCACCATGGTGTGCACGTGATAGGCAAAATCCAGCGGCGTGGCGCCTTGCGGCAGATCGATCACCTCGCCCTTGGGCGTGAGCGCATACACGCGGTCTTCGATCAGCTCGGCATCCAGCGCACCGGCCAGCTCGCCGTGGTCGCCTTCCTGCACCTGTTCCAGCAACTGGCGCATCCACAGGATCTTGCGATCGAAGGCCTTCTCGCCGCCCTTGCCGCCTTCCTTGTATTTCCAGTGTGCGGCAACGCCGAGCTCGGCCTGCGCGTGCATCTCGTGGGTGCGGATCTGGATCTCGATGGTGCGCCCTTCCGGGCCGACGACAGCGGTATGCAGCGAGCGGTAGTCGTTGGCCTTGGGCCGGGCGATGTAATCGTCGAACTCGCTCGGCACCGGCGCCCACAGCGAGTGCACCGCACCTAGCGCGGCGTAGCAGGCCGCCACGTCGTCGACCATCACCCGCACCGCGCGGATGTCGTACAGCTGGTCGAACGACAGGCGCTTTTTCTGCATCTTCCGCCAGATGCTGTAGATGTGCTTCGGCCGCCCGCTCACCTCCGCGCGCAGCCCCTGCTGGGTCAGCGTCGCCGACAAGGTGCGCTTGACCGCTTCAAGGTAGCGCTCGCGCGCCACGCGGGTTTCGTCCACCTCGCGGGCGATGCGGCGGTAGGTGTCCGGCTCCAGATGCCGGAACGCCAGGTCTTCCAGCTCCCACTTCACCTGCCAGATGCCCAAGCGGTTGGCCAGCGGCGCGTGGATATCGCGGGTGAGCTGGGCCAGCGCGCGACGTTGTTCCTCGCTCAGGCGGTCGGCCACGCGCATGCGCGCCAACTGCCGCGCCAACAGGATCGGCACCACCCGCAGATCGTGAATGATGGACAGCAGCAGCCGCCGCAAGCCTTCGCTGTTGCGCCCGGCCTCGCGCCCGGCGTGCAGTGCCCAGACCTGATCGGCCGCATCCAGACCATCGAGCAAACCGTCGACCACCACACGCCGTTCGGCCGGCTGCCATGGCAGGCTCGCCACCACGCCGCGCAATGCAGGCAGATCGAACAGCAATGCGGCAATCAGGGTGGCCTCATCGGCCGCCAGCAGCGCCAGCGCATCCAGCGTGTCGGCAAGCAGCGCCCACGGCACACCATCGGCTTGCGCCGGCGGCACGTTCTGCCAGGTCTGCGCCAATGCGTCGCGCAAGGCGGGCGCGATCGACGCGACGGCAGGACGCTGCAGCACGGCATGCAGGCGGTCGAATGAGGAACTGGTCACAGCGGTGGACACGGGCGTGGGCAACAACAATGGTCTGACAGCTACGGTAACGTGCGCGTCACCTTCTCCACAACGCGCAATCGCGGCGCGCCTGCGCGAATCCGGCACCGCCGCGCTTATGCCCGGTTCACCCGCCAACGCCTTGATTCGCAACCGCTCTGCGCCGCATTCAGTGCACCACTGCGCGTAAAAGCAGGCGCACCGACAGCTTTTTACATGCTCTTTACAACTCGCCCAAACCGGCTGCCTATGCTCCAGTGGCGTCGTCGCTGCCCCATGCTGCGGCAACGTCATTCCAACCAACTGCGAGGTAGCCGATGAAGACCTGGAAGAAGCCTGTCGTTCGTGAAGTCAATTGTGGCGCCGAGATCAACTGCTACGTCTCCGGCGAGTTCTGAGCTCACCTGCCGCCCTTCCTCCCGATGCATGACCGGCTGCTGCCGGCAGATAGGTAACAGTTCTCCATGCGCATCATCGTTCTGGGATCGGCGGCCGGCGGTGGGCACCCGCAGTGGAATTGCCATACCCCCGCGAGTCAACGGGCGTGGCAGCAAGCGGACGGTGCCCAACGTCGTACCCAGGCCAGCATCGCCGTCAGTGCCGATGGCCAACGCTGGGTGCTGATCAACGCCTCACCCGATTTCCGTCAACAAATTCTCGCAACGCCTGCGCTTTGGCCGCAGCACGGTTTGCGCCATTCGCCGATCGAAGCGGTGCTGCTGACCAGCGGCGAGATCGACCATATCGCCGGGCTGTTGTCGATGCGCGAAAGCCAGGCGTTTTCGCTGCATGCCAGCAGTCGTGTGCTGGATCTGCTTGCGCAGAATCCCATTTTCGATGCGGTCAATCCGCAGTACGTGCAGCGCCAGCCGTTTAGGCTGGACACGCCGTTGTCGCTGCTGGGCTTGCAGCTCACACCGTTCTCGGTGCCCGGCAAGGTGCCGTTGTTCATGGAATCGCGCAGCGGCGGCGATCTGGCCGGCTCCAATGAAGAAACCCTCGGGCTCACCATCGACGATGGCCAGCACCGCGTGCATTACATTCCCGGCTGCGCAGCAATGACCGATGCGTTGCGTGCGCGCCTGCAGGGCGCCGAACTGGTGTTCTTCGACGGCACGCTGTGGCGCGACGACGAGATGGTGCAACTGGGCATCAGCCAGAAAACCGGTCAGCGCATGGGACACATGAGCATCGATGGCACCGACGGCACCATCGCCGCCTTCGCACCGCTGGATGTGGCGCGCAAGATCTTCATCCATCTCAACACCACCAATCCCGTGCTCGACACCCGCTCGCCGGAGTACGCCAGCGCGCGTGCCAGCGGTTGGGAGGTCGCGCACGACGGCCTGGAGATCACCCTGTGACCGCCCTGCTCACCTCCGATCAGCTGGAAGCGGACCTGCGCACCATCGGCGCACGTCTGTATCACGACCAGCACCCGTTCCACGCGCTCTTGCACGAGGGCAAGCTCGATCGCGGCCAGGTCCAGGCCTGGGCCCTGAATCGCTTCGAATACCAGCGCTGCATTCCATTGAAAGACGCCGCGATTCTGGCGCGCATGGAAGACCCGGCGCTGCGGCGGATCTGGCGTCAACGCATTCTCGATCACGACGGCAACAGCCCCAGCGATGGCGGCATCGCCCGTTGGCTGCATCTGACCGATGCGCTGGGCCTGGATCGCACACTGGTTGAATCCGGCCGTGCGCTACTGCCCGGCACGCGCTTTGCGGTGCAGGCCTACCTGCACTTCGTGCGCGAAAAAAGCCTGCTCGAAGCGATCGCCTCTTCGCTCACCGAGTTGTTTGCCCCCAACATCATCGGCCGGCGCGTAGCCGGGATGCTCAAGCACTACGACTTCGTCTCGCCCGAAGCGCTGGCCTACTTCGAGCATCGCCTGACCGAAGCGCCGCGCGATTCGGATTTCGCGCTCGACTACGTCAAGCAGCACGCCGATACCGTCGAGAAGCAGGAGCTGGTCAAGGCCGCGCTGCACTTCAAGTGTTCGGTGTTGTGGGCGCAGCTGGATGCCTTGCATGTGGCCTACGTCGCTCCGGGCATCGTCTGGCCGGATGCGTTCGTACCCGACCGCGACACCAGCCGGGCCGCTGCGTGAGCAGCATCACCCGCGACAGCCAGCCAGCCCTGCGCGCGGGCGTGCGCCTGCAGCACGACCGCGCACGCGATCAATGGGTGCTGCTGGCACCCGAGCGTGTGGTCGAGCTGGACGAGATCGCGCTGGTGGTGGCGCAGCGCTATGACGGCGCGCGTTCGCTGGCGCAGATTGCGCAGGAACTGGCGGCCGAATTCGATGCGGACGCGGCCGATATCGAGGTCGATGTGATCGAACTCACCAACACCCTGCATCAAAAACGTTTGCTGCGGCTATGAACATCGCCCCGCCGCCACTGTCCGTGTTGTTGGAGCTGACCCATCGCTGCCCGTTGGCGTGCCCGTATTGCTCCAACCCGATCGCATTGGCTGCGCTGCGCGAGGAAATGGACACCGCCGGCTGGCGCTCGCTGCTGCAGCAGGCCGCAGACATGGGGGTGCTGCAGGCGCATTTTTCCGGCGGCGAGCCGATGTTGCGCAAGGACCTGCCCGAACTGGTGGCGCATGCGCGCGCGCTCGGGCTGTACAGCAATCTGATCACCTCCGGCGTGGCCGGCGGCGAGCCAATGCTGGACCAATTGCAGGCTGCCGGACTGGAACACGTGCAACTGAGCGTGCAGGACGTCGACCCGGCCGGTGCCGACCGTATCGCCGGCTATCGCAACAGCCTGGCGAAGAAGCGCGAGTTCGCCGCCGCCGTGCGTGCGCGTGGCCTGCCGCTGACGCTCAACGCCGTGCTACATCGGCATAACGCCGAGCGCGTGCCGGGCATGATCGCGCTGGCGCTGGAATGGCAGGCCGAGCGTATCGAGGTGGCGCACACGCAGTACTACGGTTGGGGCCTGCGCAATCGCGCCGCGCTGATGCCCAGCCGCGAGCAACTGATGGCCACCATGACTGCGGTGGAAACCGCGCGCCGTGAGCTTGGCGACCGCCTGGCGATCGATTTCGTCACCCCCGATTACTACGCCCGCCAGCCCAAACCCTGCATGGGCGGCTGGGGCCAGCGCTTCGTCAATATTTCCCCGCGTGGCGATGTACTGCCCTGCCATGCGGCCGAGACCATCGAGGGCATGCGCTTCGACAATCTGCGCGAGCGCTCGCTGGCCGACATCTGGAACCACGGCGAGGCGTTCGTGCGCTTCCGCGGCACCGCGTGGATGCCGGAGGTCTGCCAGGGCTGCCCCAAGCGCGAGATCGACTGGGGCGGTTGCCGCTGCCAGGCGCTGGCGCTGGCCGGCGATGCCGCCACGCTGGACCCGGTGTGCGAACGCTCGCCGAGGCACGCCGAGGTGCGCGCCACCGCCGAACGCGAGGCCGCCGCGCCCGCACCTGAGTTTGTCTACCGCCGTCCCGAACGTGCTGCGCGCGCGACGATAGCGACGGTAGACGAGGAGTAATTCACAGCAGCTTGGGCCTTTCTGCGCATCTGCCTGCAATCTCTCGATGCGGTGCGAAAGGGCCTGGGGCTTGTGGAGGCGAACACCAGCAGCGAGCGCCGTAGGCCAAGCTGCACGATGCGCTCCAGCGTCTACACTAGCGGCCTCTTCGTCTTCCGGATCGCCTCCATGTCGCTCGCGCGCCGCATTCCCCTGCTGGTCTGCCTGACCTTCGCGTTGACCGCTTTCCCAGCCCTGGCGCAGCGCGCGGTGCAGGGCGATCTGCAGTCGCAGATGAGCGCCGAACAGTTCAAGGCCGCCGGCCTGGACAAGCTCAACGCCAGCGAGCTGGCCGCGCTCAACGATTGGCTGCAGGGCAAGGTCGCCAAGGAAGCCGCCGTGGTGGTCGAACAGGCCAAGGAAGCCGGCCGCCAGGAAGTGATCGTCAAGAACCGCGGCTTCTTCGATTTCGGCAGCAAGGAGCCGATCGAAAGCACGATGGTTGGCGAGTTCAAGGGCTTCTCCAAAGGCCGCGTCTACACGCTGGCCAATGGTCAGGACTGGGAACAGACCGACGCCGCCAGCTTGGCGGGCGTTCGCAAGGATGCGCCCAAGGTCAAGATCAAGCCCGGCCTGGTCGGGGTGTGGTATCTGCAGATCGAGGGCTACAACACGCCTGCCAAGGTGCGTCGGATCAAGTAAGCAGGCCATGTCTCGGCGCTGACGGTGATGCTGCCTGCAGTATTCCCGCAGCGCCGCGTGCCCCGCCTACACCATCGAAAGCGCTTGTCTGTCATCGGATTGCTCAACAAGATCGATCCAACCCGACTGAACCATTGACAGCGTTGTCACCAACTCCTACACAGGCCCGTACTCGCTGACGGCAGTGGCCGATCGGGCGGACCCAAAGGATTGAATGTGGCTGCGACTTCGCGCTCTGCTCTCGCTTCTCCCTCGCTCGGCGTGCCCACGGCCACCGGCTTTATCGCTGCCGATGTGGGCGGTACGCATGTGCGTGTTGGCCACGTCTCCTACGCGAGCGATTCCTACACGAGCACTGCAGCGACCGAACTGGCGCACTACCGCACCTATCGCTGCGCCGAGCACGCCAGTCTGGAAGCGATCCTCGGCGAGTTTTTGCAGCAGGTGCGCGGCGTCGATGCGGTGGTGATCGCCAGCGCCGGTGTCGCGCTGGACGATGGCAGCTTCATCAGCAACAACCTGCCCTGGACGATTTCGCCCAGCCAGATTGCTGGCGCGCTTGCAGTGCGCAGCGTGCACCTGGTCAACGATTTCGAAGCGGTCGCCTACGCTGCGCCGCAGATGCACCAGCGCGCCGTGCTGCAACTGAGCGGGCCCACGCCACGGCATGCACGTGCCGCCGGCCCGATCCTGGTGGTCGGCCCTGGCACCGGGCTGGGCGCGGCGGTGTGGATCGATGCCAAACCTCGTGCAATCGTGCTCGCCACCGAAGCCGGCCAGGTCGCGCTGGCCAGCACCGAGGACAAGGAGCTGCAGCTGCTGCGGATCCTGCTGCGCGGCCGGCACTATCTGCCGCTCGAACATGTCTTGTCCGGCCCCGGCCTGCTCAATCTCTACAACGCGGTGTGCGCACTGCACGCGGTGTCGCCCCGCCATGGCGTGCCGGCCGCGATCACGCATGCAGCGTTGCACGAAGACGATGCGGTGGCGCGCGATTGCCTGCACAGTTTCTGCGCAGTGTTGGGCAGCGCGGTCGGCGATATGGCGCTGGCCTACGGCGCTGCCGGCGGCGTTTATCTGGCGGGCGGGATCCTGCCGACGATCGGGCAGTTTTTGGCCAACAGCGCGTTTCGCGAACGTTTCTTAGCCAAGGGCAACATGCGTGCAGTGCTCGAGCGCATCCCGGTCAAGCTGGTCGAGCACGGGCAACTCGGCGTGCTTGGCGCAGCCAACTGGTATCTGCAACAACGTGGCGAGATACCGTAGACGATGCCTGCACTTGCGCGCACGCATCGTGCTCAACTGCGCAGCGCAGCCACGCGCTGCGACAATTTCTTCGCAGACACACCGGACTTCGCGCCAAGCTCCTGCGCGAACACCGACACGCGCAACTCCTCCAGATCCCAGCGCAGCGACTCCCACTCCGGGCGCTGCTGCAAGCCGCGTGCAGCCGCATCGTCTAGCGCATCCACGAACGGTTTGAGTTCGAGCATGCGAGCCTGATCGCGGGCCGGATCGCGCTTGGCCCGCTCGGTACGCAGGATCATCGCCTTGAGATAGCGTGGGTAATTGGCCAGCGCCTCGGCCGGTGTCTCGCGCAGGAAGCCGGCATGCACCAGCGCACGCAGCTGCTGCTCCATATCGTCCAGATTGCCGCGCGCCCAGCCCATCAACGGCGCTTCCAGCAAGGGCTTGAGTTCGGCCACGGATCCAAGGATGGTCTCGGCCAGCGTCAGCCGTTCCATCGCTTCGCCGAACAAGCGCTTGGTCGCATCGTCGCGGCGTTGCGCAAATGCACCCGCGTCGCGAATCGCGCCCAAACCTTCCGCCAACACCGCATTGAGCGCGGCATCGACCAGATCGCCGCGCAGCCGCTCCTGCGACTCGATCGCCGCGTACAACAGCCCGGTTTTGGGCGACACCGGCAATTGCTTGCGCGCCTGCTTGATCTTGTCGGCAAGCGCGATTTCCAGCAGCCGGCGCACGCCGCGCGGATGCGCCTGCGCCGCTTCGTTACGGTCGGCAAAGATGCGTAACGCTGCATCTTCGCCCTGATCCACCAATGCCGGATATGCCGGCACGCCGGCTTCGCCAGAGACCTGCTCGGGGATCGGGGTGGCCGGGAAATCGCGCAAGCCCTCGGCGGCCAGCGCGCGGCCGGCACGCGCGGCAAACGCCTTGCCGGCACGCTCGCCGAAACGTGCGCGCAGCCCGTCCAGATCGCGCGATTCGGCCAGCACCTTGCCGTCGTCATCGCGCAGCCGCAGGTTCATCAGCAGATGCGTGTCCAGCGCCTCTTCGTCGAAATCCAGCGCTGCCACTTGCGTGCCGGTAGCCTTGCTCAGAAAGCGCGCCAGCTCGCCACGGATATCGTCGGCAGAAGCAATACTGTAGGCCTCGTAAAACGCACGCCCGAAATCCGGGGCCGGCACATAATTGCGCCGTTGCGCCTTGGGCAGGCTGCGAATCAATGCCGATGCCTTGTCGGCAACAAAACCCGGCGCCAGCCACGACAGCCGCGTCGGGTCCAGCGCATTGAGCAAATGCAACGGCACATCCAGGGTCACGCCGTCATCGATGGCGCCGGGCTCGAAGCGGTAATGCAACGGCAGCCGCGCATCGCCGAGCGGGAAGTACTTCGGGAAACGGTCGGCCTCGCTGCCTTCGCCGGGCAGCAAATCGTTCAACGACCAATGCAGGCTGCGGCGTTTGTCCGGCGGCAAGGTTTTCCACCACGCATCCAGCCCGCTGGCCGAATGCAGTTCGGACGGAATGCGATCCAGATACCAGCGCGCCTGCCAGTCTTCGTCGGCCACGATGCCGGCGCGACGCAGCTTGGCTTCTTCTTCGCGCGCCTGCTCCAGCACCTTGAGGTTGTCGGCCACGAACGCAGCGCGCGTGTTGATTTCGCCCGTCACCAGGCCCTGGCGCACGAACAAGTCATGCGCGGCGGCTGGGTCGATCTTGCCGAAATGCACCGGTTTTTTCGGCGCCAGCACCAAGCCGAACAGACTGATCTGCTCGGAGGCGACCACCTGCCCCTGCGCACGCGACCAATGCGGGTCGAAATGCTTGCGTGCCAGCAAATGCCCCAGCTCGGCGATCGCCCAATCCGGCTCGATCGCGGCATTGGTCATGCCCCACACTTTTTGCGTATCCAGCAGTGTAGCGGCCAGAATCCACGGCGGCGGTTTGCGCGCCAACGCAGAGCCGGGGAACGGCACGAACCGGCGTTGCCGCGCGGCGAGGAAATCGCCTTTTTCGGTGCGATGGCCGATCTGCGTCGGCAGGCCGGCCAACAGCGCGCGATGCAAGGCCTGATACGCCGCCGCGCGTTCGCGCTCGCTGGTCCGTGCCGATACTTCAGCGACTTCGGCCTGCTTGTTCGTAGCTGCAGCGGTGGTGCGTGCAGGTGGCGCACTCGGATCCGGCTTGCCTTCGCGCGCAAGACGCGCGGCGCGATGCAACTGCCCGCGCGTCGGACGGTTAGCGTTGTGCCCATCCTCGCGTGGTGGCGCACTGACACCGGCCAGTAGCGGCGCCATCATCACCCCGGCTGGCTCTTCGCTCCAACCGAGTTCTTCGCACAACAGGCGTAACTGCCGATGCAGCTCGCGCCACTCGCGCATGCGCAAAAAGCCGAGAAAATGGCGGTTGCACCAGTCGCGCAACTTGGACTGGGTGAGGTCCTCGTGCACCTGTCGGTACGCTTCCCACAACCGCAGGATGCCAACGAACTCCGAACGCGCATCGGCGAACAACGCATGTGCATTGTCTGCCGCTTCGCGCGCTTCAGGCGGGCGTTCGCGTGGATCCTGGATGCCCAGGAAGGAGGCGATGACGATCATCTCGCGCAGGCAACCGTGCTGCTGCGCGGCGACCAGCATGCGCGCCAGTTTGACGTCCACCGGCAGGCGCGCCATCTGGCGGCCCGTTGCGGTCAGGCGGCGCTCGCCATCGATCGCGCCCAGTTCCAGCAACTGCTGCCAGCCATCGGCCACCGCGCGCTCGTCCGGCGCCTCCAGAAACGGGAAATCCTCGATCCGCCCCAGACCCAGCTGCAACATGCGCAGGATCACGCCCGACAACGACGCGCGCCGGATCTCCGGGTCGGTAAACGCCGGCCGCGCGGCGAAATCCGCTTCGGCATACAGGCGGTAGCAAATGCCCTCGGCGATACGCCCGCAACGGCCCATGCGCTGGTTGGCGCTGGCCTGCGAAATCGGCTCGATGTGCAAACGGTCCAGCTTCTGCCGCGGGCTATAGCGCTTGATGCGCGCAAAACCCGGATCCACCACATAGCGGATGCGCGGCACCGTCAGCGAGGTCTCGGCCACATTGGTGGCCAGCACCAGACGCCGACGCGGGCCCGGATTGAACACCCGGTCCTGGTCTTGCGCAGACAGCCGCGCGTACAACGGCACCACTTCGGTTTCGCGGTACTTGCGCCGTTCCAGCGACTGATGCGCATCGCGGATCTCGCGCTCACCCGGCAGGAACATCAGCACGTCACCGCGCGGGTCGATGCGGGTGATCTCATCGATCGCCGCCACGATTGCATCGTTGACGGTACGCTCACCATCGCGTCCGTTGCCTTGCTCGCCATCGCCGTTGGTTCCAGCCTCGCCTTCGAGCGGGCGGTAGCGCACCTCGACCGGGAAGGTGCGGCCTTCCACATCGATCACCGGCGCGTTGTCGAAATGCTGCGAGAAGCGCTCGGTATCGATGGTGGCCGAGGTCACGATCAACTTGAGATCGGTGCGCTTGACCAGCAGCTGTTTGAGATAGCCGAGCAAAAAATCGATGTTGAGGCTGCGCTCATGCGCCTCGTCCACGATGATGGTGTCGTAGGCCGACAACCAGCGGTCGCTGGCGATCTCGGCCAGCAGGATGCCGTCGGTCATGAACTTGATTCGCGAGTCGTCGCCAACCCGGTCGGTGAAGCGCACCTGGAAGCCCACCGTGGTACCCAACGGCGTCTTCAACTCCTCGGCCACGCGCGCGGCGACCGCACGTGCAGCGATCCGGCGCGGCTGGGTGCAACCGATCATGCCGGCCGCCCCACGCCCGGCCGCCAGACACAGCTTGGGCAACTGGGTGGTCTTGCCCGAACCGGTTTCGCCGGCGATGACGACAACCTGATGGTCACGAATCAGCGCGATGATGCGCTCGGCCTCGCGCGCGATCGGCAGTTGCTCATCCAGCGTGATGGCCGGCTGCTGCTGGGCGCGCGCCTGGCGCTGCGCCCGCGATGCCGCCAACGCGCGCTCGAACGCCTCGCGCGCCTGCACGTTGCCGGGCTTGCCTTGCCAGCGCGACCATAGACCGAGCAACCGGCCACGATCGCGGCTCATGGCGCTGTCGACAGCGTGGCGGTGCTCACGCAAGGTGTTGGCAAGGTCGGTGTCGATAGCGCTCATAGATCGAAAAGTGTGAAAGATTGAATGACAAGTGTTCCTTTAGCCTGTCTATTGTGACGCCATATCAGTTCCCTCAGGAGGACCATCCCATGTCCAAGAAAAAGAACGCCAACAAGCCCGTCGTCATCAATGAAGCATTGGACGCACTGCCAGTCGCCGCAGCATCGGCACCACACATCGATATCGGGATCAAGGACGGCGATCGCAAGAAGATCTCCGACGGCCTGGCCCGCTACATGGCTGACGCCTTCACCTTGTATCTGAAGACCCACAACTTCCATTGGAATGTCACCGGGTCGATGTTCAACTCGCTGCACACCATGTTCGAAACCCAGTACACCGAGCAGTGGGGCGCACTGGACGAAGTAGCCGAGCGCATCCGTGCCCTGGGCTACAACGCACCGGGCTCCTACAGCGAGTTCGTCGCATTGACCTCGATCCCGGAAGAACAGGGATTGAGCAACAGCGCCGACTGGCGTGAGATGGTGCGCCAGCTGGTCAGCGGCAACGAAGCGGTCTGCCGCACCGCCCGCAAGGTCCTGGGCACTGCCGACGACGCCGGTGACGACCCGACCGTGGACCTGCTGACCCAGCGCCTGCAGACCCACGAAAAGTACGCGTGGATGCTGCGGTCCTTGTTGCAGTAAGCGCATCTCTCCACGCGCCGGCCTTGTCAAGCGCGGGACACCAAGCCCCTCTCCCCTCGGGAGAGGGGTTGGGGTGAGGGTACGGAGCGAAGCTATAGTAGCCTTAAGCAACGCTCGGCCACCGGCCATTTTCCACGCCGCACGACCCATCTCCAGCAACGTCCGCATCAGTACTCGTAGGCACGCCCACCACGTCGCGGCGATCCCCGACACACCATTGCGCAACAGCGCCGGCATGACACCGGCCAGGGCTTGACCCGCGCGGTATCCTAGGTCGATGTCTTCCCCCGCCCACGAACTGCTCAGCCGCGTCTTCGGTTACGACGACTTCCGCGGTCCTCAACAGGCCATCGTCGAACACGTCGCCGCGGGTAACGATGCCCTGGTGCTGATGCCCACCGGTGGCGGCAAGTCGCTGTGCTATCAGGTGCCGGCGCTGTTGCGCGATGGCATCGGCATCGTGGTCTCGCCGCTGATCGCGCTGATGCAGGATCAGGTCGACGCCTTGCGCCAGCTCGGCGTGCGTGCCGAATTCCTCAATTCCACGCTGGATGCGGAAAACGCGCAGCGGGTCGAACGCGCCTTGCTGTCCGGCGATCTGGATCTGCTCTACGTCGCACCAGAGCGCCTGTTGACGCCACGCTTCCTGTCCTTGCTGGAACGCAGCCGCATCGCGCTGTTCGCCATCGACGAGGCGCATTGCGTCTCGCAATGGGGCCACGACTTCCGCCCCGAATACCGCCAGCTCACCGTGTTGCACGAGCGCTGGCCGCACATCCCGCGCATGGCGCTGACCGCCACCGCCGACCCGCCGACCCAGCGCGAGATCGCCGAGCGTCTGGATCTGGTCGATGCGCGCCACTTCGTCAGCTCCTTCGACCGCCCCAACATCCGCTACACCGTGGTGCAGAAGGACAACGCGCGCAAGCAGCTGCAGGAGTTCCTGGGCCGTCATCGCGGCTCGGCCGGCATCGTCTACGCCATGTCGCGGCGCAAGGTCGAAGAAACCGCGCAGCAGCTGTGCGCGCAAGGCTTCAACGCCCTGCCCTACCACGCCGGTTTGCCGGCCGAGGTGCGGGCGGAAAACCAGCGCCGCTTCCTGCGCGAAGACGGCATCATCATGACCGCCACGATTGCCTTCGGCATGGGCATCGACAAGCCCGACGTGCGCTTCGTGGCGCATGTGGATCTGCCCAAATCGCTGGAGGGCTATTACCAGGAAACCGGCCGCGCCGGCCGCGACGGCGACCCGGCCGAAGCCTGGCTCTGCTACGGCCTGGGCGACATGGTGTTGCTCAAGCAGATGATCGAACAGGGCGAAGCCGCCGAGGAGCGCAAGCGCCTGGAACGCGCCAAGCTCGATCACCTGCTGGGTTACTGCGAATCGATGCAATGCCGGCGCCAGGTGCTGCTGGCAGGCTTTGGCGAGACCTATCCCAAGCCCTGCGGCAATTGCGACAACTGCCTCACCCCCGCAGCTGCCTGGGATGCCACCGTGGCCTCGCAGAAAGCGCTCAGCTGCGTGTATCGCAGCGGGCAGCGCTTCGGGGTGGGCCACCTGCTCGATATCCTGCGCGGCAGCGAGAACGAGCGCATCAAGCAGCTCGGCCACGACCAGTTGAGCACCTACGGCATCGGCCGCGATCTCGACGAGCGCACCTGGCGCGGCGTGTTCCGCCAGTTGGTGGCCGCCAGCCTGTTGGAGGTCGACAGCGAAGGCCACGGCGGTCTGCGCCTCACCGACGCCAGCCGCCAGGTACTCAAGGGCGAGCGCCAGGTGATGATGCGACGCGAAAACCCGGCTGCCGGACGCGAGCGTGAGCGCGGCACGCAACGCACCGGCCTGCCGGTGCAGCCGCACGATCTGGTGTTGTTCAACGCCTTGCGCGGATTGCGCGCAGAGCTGGCCAAGGAACAGAACGTACCGGCGTTTGTGATCTTCCACGACAGCACGCTGCGCAACATCGCCGAACAACGCCCAACCAGCATCGATGCGCTGTCGCATATCGGCGGCATCGGTGGCGGCAAACTGGCCCGCTACGGGGCGCAGCTGATCGAGATCGTGCGCGAACAAGGCTGATGCAACCGCGTGTGTCAGCGGCGTAGCGACGCTGGCATAAAAATCCGCAGGATCGACAGCGCGCATTCAATCAGCCGTTGCTAGTTTCACAAAGCGATCTGGCACGCGCTGCCAGTCCCTCATGTAGAGTCCAATCGATGAAACGCAGCCTGCTTCTCCTGGCCACTCTGTTTGCCACTGGCGGCGCGCTCGCCCAGGCCGGAGACGGCAGTGCCGAGCCGGCCACGGCGCGCTCGCTCGATCTGAGCATTCCGCAGGCGCCGGTGCAGTACCGCTCCGACCCAGAGGTCCCCACCGATCCGCCAGGCACCTTCTACGGCGACAAGAGCGGCCCCCAGCCTGCGTTGAGCCGGCCAAGCGCTGCCTCCATCGCCGCCGAGCGCGCCGAGCAATGCCAGGGCAAGCTGCATGGTGCGGTCGAAACCGGCATGGGCTATTCCAGCCGCGGGGGCAACAGCAACTGGCAGGCAGTCAATCTGAATTCCTGCAAGACCTATTACGACGACGACGGCAAAGCGCATCAGATCGGCGTCAGCATCAGCGTCGGGCGTGGCGAAGGCCCGATTTTCGGCCCGCGCTATGGGCCTGGCGGTTACGGTCCCGGCCCGTTCGGCTGGTAACCATACGGCCCCGTCTGCGTTGACAAAGGGTTCACCCCTGCATCGCTGAAAATGCGGCCTGCCTTACGAGACGCGCTCATGTCACAGAACAAGGAACGGCCTGTTGTCTTCGTCGTCGAAGATGGCGACGGCACCCGACAACTCAGCTGCCTTGTGCTGGAGAGCTATGGTTTCACCTGCCGCAGCGCGGGCTCGGTCGAAGAAGCGCTGACCCTGATCGAGAGCGATCCGCGGATCGATGTGCTGTTCTCCGACATCCACTTCCCGGGCGGTTTGACCGGCGTGGATCTGGCTGTCAAGACCGCGCACGCGCCGTACAACCTGCCCGTATTGCTGACCTCCGGACTGGCGGTGGAGTACGTGGAAGAGATCCTGCCCGACGGTGTGGCCTTCCTGGAAAAGCCCTATACGCCCGAGCAATTGCTGACCGCCATCCGCAGCGTCATGGCCAAACACCGCGTGCTTCCCACCCCGGTCGCCTGACGCTGGCGGCCGCTACTGGACGGCGGCCCACAATCCCGGTATGAAATGCCAGCCGTCGCGCCATGCGCCGGCCACGGGGATTGATCAATACACGCGTGTGCCAAGGACGCGGCGCCATCGCCCGCCTGGCACGCGCGTGCTTTCACGCCAGGGGGAAAACATGAAACATCTAGTAACCGCAGCCATCGCCATGGCTGCGTTGAGCGGCTGCGCGACGGTACTGAACGATGCGACCCAGCCGGTTCGCATCGATACCAAGACTGCCGATGGGCAAACGCTCTCCGGCGCCGATTGCGCCATCAGCAACGACAAGGGGCGCTTCACCCTGAAGTCGGGCCAGACCGCGCAGGTGCATCGCTCCTCGCGCGATCTGGACATCACCTGCGTGCTGCCGGGCCAGCGCGATGCGTCCGGGCGCTCGATCTCGCGTGCCAACATCGGCATCTGGGGCAACATCCTGATCGGTGGCGCCATCGGCGCCATCGTCGATCACAGCAAGGGCACCGGCTACACCTACCCGAGCTGGATCCAGCTGGTGTTCGGGCAGACGTTGAGCTTCGACCGCCATCGCGAAGACCGCGGGCAGCCAGTGCAGGGCGAAAATGCGCAAGGCGTTGTGGTTGCGGCCAACGCCGGCACGAACGGCCACGCCCACGGCGAAGCGGTCACCACGCCACTCGCAACAGAGGGTGCTGCACCGGCCCAAATCAGCGTTGCAACACCAGTCGCCGTTGCCTCGTCGTCGGATGTCTCGTCCGCACGTGCCGCGATGTCGAGCGAGTCGGTCGTGGCACGCGCACAAAGCATCAGCACCGGCCTGAGCTGCGGGCAGGTGCAGGCCCATAGCGCCACGCGCTTCAGCGCCACCTGCAGCAGCGGTAGCACGGTGCAGATCGACTGCTCCGGGTTTCGCTGCACACCGACCTTCCGCTGAGGTGACAAGCTGCGCTCCAAGGCGAGCGCAGCTTGCTGCTCGGGTGAACAGGCCGTGTCGGGAATGATCCGACAGCCTGTCGGCGCACCCCCTATTTACGTGATGTACGTCTCATTTAAACTACAGTCTCCGGACGCGAGGCCTGTTGGCCGCTCAACTCGCGGGGTGCAGAGCACGCCCCTGCCGGGACATGCTGACGATCGACCCGGTGTCCAGCCCTGGTCGGCGTCGCAGTATTTGCACGCCTTGCAGAACGTCGATACGCACAACGCCATCCCTAAACTGCTGGGTGATCGCGCGCAGACGTCAGCCCTGTCGAACACGCGCAGAGCAGTGGCATCGCGTGCTGCCGCATCTCCAGCTCGCGTGCTCAACTTCAGTCTGCTTGGTTGCACAAAGAAGTTTGCGATTGCCACTTCGGTGCGGGAACATCCTGCGACAAACACACGCAGGTGCTCGCGCACTGGACACACGCATACGTCGTATTTCACGCGATCAATCAGGCCGCTCGCTAGGCTGACCGTTGTGCAGCTGTTCGCTGCGAACAACGTCAGGACATCCCTATGGGCGACAACTCGTTTCTGTCACCGGCTTTCATCATCTTGGTCGTTGCGATCATCGGCGTGGTTTTCTGGCTGGTGACGCGTGCCAAGAAAAAGCGCAATAAAAAGTAAGCGCTGCAGCGATCAGTAAGAAGGCAGGCGGGTCATCGCGCTTTACGCGCGTTACCGCCAGCTCTGAACAGCAAGCGCAAGTCGACTCACATCTGCCTCGTCTGCAACGCAGGTTTAACGATGGGTTTTGCGTAAGTCCGCTGCACCTGGCAACAGCAAGCGATGCTTTTGCAATGCTCCATACGCAGCGAGTACTTCGCGCTTGCTTCTTCGGCACACGCCGCATACCGCGTTGGCACGCCTGCATGCCAACAACGCATTCAGAAGCGCTCGCCCGCCGGCAGATAACGCCACTCGCCGATGCCCAGCTTGCCCAGCGAGATGCGGCCAACGCGCAAACGCCGGATGCTCACCACCTCCAGACCGACCTCGCTGCACATGAAGCGCAGTTGCCCTGGCTGCACATGTTTGATCGCAAAGCGCAGCCGCTCTTCGTTCTGCCAACTCACCTTACAGGGCGACAGACTGTGCTGCTGATAGACCAGGCCATGTGCCAGCCGCGCCATGCCGTACGGGCGCAACTCGCCGCTGACTTCCACCAGAAATTCCTGCTCGATGGAGCTGGCATCGGCACTGAGCCTGCGCAGCACGCGGCCGTCCTGGCTTAGCACCAGCAAGCCGCTAGCCTCATCTTCCAGCGGCAACGGTGCCGTCAGGCGCAGGAAATGCCGCTTCAGCAGGCGGGTGGCGGACTGATCCAGAACGCTGCGCGCAGCGGGTACCGCCAATGCCAGCGCGGCCTGGGCGGTCATTCCGGCAGGTTTGTGCAGCAGCAACGTGGCAGGCTCGGCCGGCTCCAGCACCGCATCGGCTGCCAGCGTCACCTGCGCCGCGCTCGCCAATGTCTGCGGCTCTTCAACCACCACACCGTCCACGCTGACCCAACCGCCTTCGATGTACTGCTGTGCCTCGCCACGCGAGCAGCCGAACAGCGCAGCCACGCATTTGTCGAGACGGATCGGTTCGGACATCGGGCGAGCTCAGCATCAGGGCACGGCAGTGTACGTGCTAGGTCCTTGGATGCGCGAGATTGGCCCCATTGACCACGCGGCCATGCAAGCGCTGGTGGCGCGTCGGCATCCATGTGAACGCGCGCAAGCACGTCCGCACGGCAGCGTTGATGTACCCGTGTGGACCCGTTCGCCACTTTGCTGCCATCGCGCTTCTGCGGCACCCGACAAAGTGGGAAACTGGGCGCTCATACAGGAGATTGCAGATGTTCATCAAGTTCGGCACGACCCGGATCCGCCTCGCCCATATCTCCGTCGTCAACGACCCATTCAACGCTGGCGAAAGCTTCGGTTCTTACTGCCATTCGGTCCGGGTTGGCCTGCTCTCCGGCGAAGAAGTCTTCGCACGCTTCAACAGCGAGACCGCTGCCGAGCAGCTCCACGCCGATGTTCTCGCCGCTTTGGAAAGTTGAGCGCAAGACAACGACAATTGCACCACGCTGGCTGCGCGCAACGGCGCGATGGATGCGTGGCTCGAGAAAGAATAGCCGGCGCAGGCCGGCTCGTGATGTGCACGGACGCTGATCTGCTGCCCCGGAATCAACGAGTTTGTTCGCGGCACGGATGCATTCGTGCCAACCTTGCGGTTCCGACATCCGCCCATCTCGCACATGCCAGCGAACTCTACCATTCGTCAGCGCCCAAGCATTCGTTGTGCGCGCTGCGCCATGCGCAATGCGCTAGAGCGCGTCAGTAAAACGTCGGAAAATCGTCCTGCCATTGACACGCTTCGATCCAGCAATGACGCATTAAACAAGGTATTTTTGGCGGGATGTCAGGTGGCGGCGGACAGCTATCGGGAAATTTCTTCCGCGTAATGAATCCGTCATAAGTATTTCCGAATACACGCCTTTAGCTCTCCGATATCCGGCCGCTAGCTGGGCAAGACGCTTGAGTGCAGGCACCCCGCATGCACCAGGCACCCCAGCTGCACAACCTGGATGCGGTGATGAACGAATATCTGCAACGTCTCAATGTCGGCCGTCGCTTGGGCATGGCGTTTGGCATCTTGATCCTCTTGTCGGGCCTGCTTGTGGCAACCGGCCTGGTCACCATGTCCAACGCACGTTTCGAGCTGGACACCATCGTCAACAGCAACATGGAGAGGATCCAGCTGTCCTCCGAAATGCTCGACGCCAATACCAATGTGGCGATCGGCCTGCGCGACATCGTCATGGTCGCTGGCGATGCAGCCAATCGCCGCGCGATGGACATGATCGAAAAGAACCGCACACGCTACAAGCAGGCACACGATGCTTTGGCCGCAATGCCTAGCAGCGCGCTTGAAAAGGCGGCGCTCAAGCTGGTGCAGGAGAAGCGCGACGTCTCGGTCGGGTTCAACAACCAGATTCTCGAATACGGTCTTCGCGATCAGAACCAGCAAGCGCAGGCATTGCTGCAGGGCGACGCCGCCACCGCGATGGATGCGCAGCAGACGGCCATTCGTGAGAACGCCGCATTGGAACGCCGCCTCAGCAAAGATGCTTATGCAGCCGCCGTTGCATCGATGCATAAAGGCAAGGTCACGCTGGCCACGGGTGGCATCGCCGCCCTGGTCATCAGTGCCCTGCTTGCATGGCTGATCACGCGCAGCCTGACCAGGCCATTGAGCCTGGCCACGCGCACTGCCGAAGCGATTGCTGCCGGCAACCTGCAAAACGATGTCCACACTGCCGCCACCGACGAAACCGGCCGCTTGTTGCAGGCCATGGACAAGATGCAGCTGCAATTGCGCAATCTGATCGCCGCGCAGACCGATATGGCCAAGCATCACGACAACGGCCAGATCAGTTTCCGCATCGATGCGGCGGCCTTCCCTGGCGACTACGGGCGGATGGCAAACGACACCAACTTGCTGGTCGCCTCGCATGTGGCGGTGCAGACCGATCTGGCTCGCATCATGGGGCGTTACGCCATTGGCGAACTCTCCGAAGACATGCAGCCGCTGCCGGGCGAAAAGGCCGTTTTCAGCGACACCATGGCGCAGGTCAAACTCAACCTGTCGGCGATGAATCATGAGATCAAGCACCTTGCACAATCGGCCGCCAATGGCGACTTCAGTGCGCGTGGCGATGTCGAGCGCTTCCAGTTCGACTTCCGCATCATGGTGGAAAGCCTGAATCACCTGATGTCCACCGCCGATGGCAATCTGCAGTCGTTGTCGTCGTTGCTGCAGTCGATCGCTGCCGGCGATCTCACCGCACGCATGAGTGGCGAGTTCCGCGGGGTGTTCGCACAGATGCGCGACGATGCAAACGCCACTGCCAGCCAGTTGGCGCAGATCGTCGGCAACATCCAGCAATCGGCGGTCTCGATCAATTCGGCTGCCAGCGAGATCGCCGCCGGCAATCAGGACCTGTCGCAGCGCACCGAGCAGCAAGCGGCCAACCTGGAAGAAACCGCCGCCTCGATGGAAGAACTCACCTCCACCGTCAAGCAGAACGCCGAGAGCGCACGCCAGGCCAATCAGCTGGCGATCGGCGCGGCACACGTGGCCTCGCAAGGTGGCGAGGTGGTCGGCAAGGTGGTCGAGACCATGAGCGGCATCGAAGCCTCGTCCAAGAAGATCGCCGACATCATCAGCGTCATCGACGGCATCGCCTTCCAGACCAACATCCTGGCCTTGAATGCCGCAGTGGAAGCCGCGCGCGCCGGCGAACAAGGCCGCGGCTTTGCGGTGGTCGCCTCGGAAGTGCGGACCCTGGCCCAGCGCTCGTCTGCGGCCGCCAAGGAGATCAAGGGCTTGATCGACGATTCGGTCGAGCGCGTCGGCATCGGTTCGGCGCTGGTGCACAGCGCCGGCAAGACCATGGGCGAAGTGGTCGCCAGCGTGCAGCGCGTCACCGACATCATGGGCGAGATCTCCGCCGCCTCGCAGGAACAGTCGGCCGGCATCGAACAGGTCAACCAGACCATTACCCACATGGACGAAACCACCCAGCAGAACGCAGCGCTGGTGGAAGAAGCCACCGCCGCCGCGCGCTCGATGGAAGAGCAAGCGGTGCAGCTCACCGATGCGGTCGCGATCTTCAAGATCGATGCACGCCGGGCAAGCCAGGCGCAGACGCGCGCGGCAGCACCGGTCGCACATCTGCTGAACAAGGTACGCAGTGCCTGAGTGGCAACGCGGCGGAACCAGCACTGCCTTCAACAGCGTCGTCTGCGTGGTTACGCTGACGGCGCTGGCGGGGCCTGCATCGGCCAGGCTTGAGTCGATCAGATCAGAATCGTACTGGCGCAGCTAGCGGCAGCGACGATTCATCCGTGTAGATGTTCGGGAAATAGCGCTCTATCAGCAATGGTGGGTGTCAGAGCAACGCAGCATGCGCCGGCAGCAGCAACAAGGCACACCGCGCCAGCATGAACAGGGCGGTCAACGCATCCGGCACGCGCCATGCGCGCGGTCATGCTGCGCCGGAAGGCGCGGAAAAGCGCGGGGCTAGCCGGCGCTTTTCTGCTGCAACAGGGTCAACGCAGCTTTTAGATCGAGCAGGCGGAATGGCTTCTGCAAACCATGGCGATGCTGGAACTTTTCGGGAATCCCGCTGACGGAATAGCCGGTGACGAAAATATACGGCACCCCCAAGGCATCCAGTTCCTCAGCGATCGGAAAGGAATAGGTCCCGCCAAGATTGACGTCGAGCAGCGCCAGATCGAGATTTCCCTGCTTCACGGCCTGAAGCCCCGCATCCACGTCCCCCACTGTTGCCACGATCTCGTATCCCAACTCGGTCAGGCAGTCTTCCAGCAGCATGGCCACCACGGATTCGTCTTCGACCAATAGAACGCGCGCGCTCACTTCTCCACCTCGGCGAGGTCGGCCGGTAGCGGCACACAGACATGGAACCGAACGCCTGCCGGGTCGAAGACAAGTTCGACATCGCCTTTGAGATCATGCTTCAAGCCACGCTCCAGCAATCGGGAACCGAAGCCCTTGCGCGCTGGTGGATGGACGGCCGGGCCGCCGCTTTCCTGCCAGACCAACTCGAGCAACGCTTGCTCGTTGTGCGCTTTGCGTTCCCATGCGATCAGTACGTTGCCTTCTGGAACAGACAGCGCGCCATGCTTGACCGCGTTGGTGCACAACTCATGCAGCGCCATCGACAGCGCCAGCGCACGCCGCGGATCGAGCCGGCATGACGCGCCCTGCAGCGTAAAGCGCCCACCATCAGGCGATTCGTACATTGCAGCCGCATCGCGGGTCAGTTCCTGGATATCGGCACTGATCCAGTTCTCGCGGGTAAGGGTGTCGTGCGCCCTGGACAGCGCAAGCAGACGCGCATCGATCTTCTCTTGCGCGTCGTCGAGGCTGGAGGCGTTATTGAACGACTGGCGCGCCAGCGACTGCACCATGACCAGAGAATTCTTGACGCGATGATTGAGTTCGTTGATCAACAGCTGCTGATGCTGCTCGTGCTGTTTGTGTTCGGTGATGTCGCGCGTCGCACCCGCGATGGCCTCGACCTCGCCATCAGGCCCGAACACCGGCGTGAAGATATACTCGTACACGCGCAGTCCCTTGGTCGTGTGCGGAAACGGCACCTCGCCTCGCAGCGACTGGCCGGTCGCCTTCACCTGCTCGATTTCGGTGTCGTGCATTGCCGCATGCCAGGGCTCGTAGCCGATTTCAAGGCAGGTCTTGAAGCGCGCCTCTTCCCAGCGCATCCCCCACATCGTCAGCAACGCCTCGTTTGCGTAAATAAACCGATGCTGGATATCGAACACGTACAGAAGATCGGGGGTCGCCTGTAACAGCGCCTTGTATATACGCGATCTTGCGGCGTCGTCTTGCTGGTCGGGTATCACGTTATCTGACTCTGTATGTGATGCATACGATAAACCGATCTGCGTGAATGCGAAATCATGCAGCCGGTAATACATTCGGGGGTATCGCCAGTGCGTCGCCCCAGAATACGATTCCCCGAAAACGATGCGGGCAATGGCCTCACGTCAAAAACTCGACCGCTGCTCTGCACAAACAGCCCGTGCCGCGTGCGTGATGGATTGGTCCAAGAAGGCGGCGCCGACATAAGAAGCCCTGCAGAATGCACGGGGCATTCATTGATCGGCAGTGGCAGGATCTCAGCAGACGTCGATAGACAGGGCGAGGTGCCCTCTTCCAGCGCAAGACGCCTTGGAATCTGCATGCCTGTCTTCCGGCCGAACAACGACACGACTTTTCACAGTGCATTAGCACTGCGATCACGCTCGTGGTGAATGCTCCGGACCGCAGCGCAACCGGCACCCATGACGCTCTCGGCGAATCGGATGCAGTTCGCCAGCATCGCTTGCCGATGCGTAACGCTAGCCGCGACGCTGCCTGGCACGCGCTGCCCGGCGACCGGTCGTCGTCGGCCGGTGATCGCCAGGTCGCCGAGCAACGCCGACCCTGCTAGCCTTTCTCCCTATTCCGTTGGTATTGCTGATCCATCATGAAAAAAGCCGTTGTTCTGTTGTCCGGTGGCATGGATTCCGCCGCCGTAGTCGCACTCGCGCAGGAACAGGGCTTTGCCGTGCACGCGCTAAGCGTGCGCTACGGCCAGCGCCACACCTCCGAACTGGATGCGGCCGCACGCGTCGCCGCAGCGCAAGGCGTCATCGCCCACAAGGTGGTCGACGTGGATCTGCGCAGCATCGGCGGCTCGGCGCTCACCGCCGACATCGAGGTGCCCGATGCCGGCGGCGACGGCATTCCGGTCACCTATGTGCCTGCACGCAACACCATCATGCTGTCGCTGGCGCTCGGCTGGGCCGAGGTGATCGGCGCCAACGACCTGTTCTGCGGCGTCAACGCAGTGGATTACTCGGGCTACCCAGACTGCCGCCCCGAGTTCGTCCGCGCCTTCGAAGTACTTGCCAACCTGGCCACCAAGGCCGGCGTGGAAGGCGCCGGACTGCGCGTGCACGCACCACTGCAGTTCCTCAGCAAGGCCGACATCGTCCGCGAAGGCGTGCGCCTGGGCGTGGACTTCGGCCTCACCGTCTCGTGCTACCGCGCCGACGCCGACGGGCGCGCCTGCGGCCACTGCGACGCCTGCCGCCTGCGCGCCGCCGGCTTCGTCGATGCCGGCGTCCCCGACCCCACGCACTACGCCATTTCGTCTTGACGCTTGTGTAGGGTAGAATGCGCACCCCGGCGCACAGTCGGGGCAGTGGGCCGTTAGCTCAGTCGGTAGAGCAGAAGACTTTTAATCTTTTGGTCGATGGTTCGAATCCATCACGGCCCACCAATCAAATCAGTTACTTGAAGAGCGCCTAAGGCGCTTTTTTTGTGGCTCCGGAAAAATTGCGCGCGCCGTGTTCATCATGCGGCTCCGTTGGCACACGCGTGCTCCCTCAGCCAAGTGTCGAGATGACCGACCAACATGGCAATGTCACTCGAGAGCGACTTAGCAAAGTGAGGAATGAGAGGGCAGATAGCTGCCCTCTCGTCGTGTTT
This sequence comes from Xanthomonas sp. Leaf131, assembly GCF_001423495.1. Classification (GTDB taxonomy): domain Bacteria; phylum Pseudomonadota; class Gammaproteobacteria; order Xanthomonadales; family Xanthomonadaceae; genus Xanthomonas. The sequence continues at coordinate 131,059 of NZ_LMOG01000012.1, forward strand.
AGTCGTTTGTCTCAAGCAGCGCGTCAATCGGGGCTTCTGGATTAAGTGGATCGTCAGCGATCCGTTTGTCAGGCGTCACCCACTTCGGTCGCCGAGCTCCGGACGGGCGATCAAGGACAAAGCGTGGATAGGACAGTAGGAGGCCGGTGTTCGGGAGTATCAGCGTCTTTACTCCGCCGGTCTGTCGCGTCCTGACCGATTTGCCGACACCCACCACGTTACCGAAGCGGTAGTCTTGGACGACGTTGGAGAACAGCACCGCTGAGGAGTAGGTCAGCGGCCCGACCAGCACATTGACTTCTCCTGTGAAGTGCGCAGGTTCCGCGGTTGCTGGTTCCACAACGGATTCGATCGTCCCTTCTACAAGCTGCCCGGCGAGTTCTCCCGGTCCTGGTGTCAGCACGCGTTTGATGTAATGGGAACCGTGCCGGTAAGGCCGATCGGCGATATATCGGAGAATGCCGTCGCGCCACATGTCGTCATCCCCACCGCCGTTTTCGCGAATGTCGATGACTAGGTGACGGACCCGTTCTTTGGCCATTTTCGTGAAGCATGCTTCCGTGAAAGCGAAAAAACGGGCCTTGTCTGGCCAAAAGAACGTGCTCACTGTGAGCACGGCGGCTGTACTCCTAATTTCGCAGCGGAACAGCCGCTCGAAGCTCGCGTCGCGTTGCAAGACAGCGGGGAGTACCGTGCGTGAAGCAGCCAGCTGCTCCCGACCTCGCCGGTCAGCAAATTCCAGATCAAAGGTAGCTGGTGTGCCATAGACCTTGGCATAGAAGAGCCACCAACGTTGAGACAGAAGCGCCGCGCGGGCACTTGGCGTATCGCCGTGAGTGCGCTTTAGCAGCGTACGAACAACTTCTTTGGCCGGGACACCATTAATACGACTGACAGAACGCCCGGCATCGGCGGACGGAGCCCCACCGAGTAGCGCAATGAGGCGCAGATGTCCGGATGCCGCTACGGAGACCTCGAAAGGAAACCAAGGTGCTCCGTGCTCGGTGGCTGAAGCGGCGGAGGCTCGCCAGTCGGGCAGGCCAATGAGAAGGTGACCATCGGCCAGCACGGGATTGAGCTGGGCCAGTACAGACCAGGCCTGCGTCTGATCCATCGGCCGGTCCAGGTCACGCGCGATCAACCTGGCGGCGCGGCGTAGCGTCGCTTTGTCCACCGAGTGTCCAAGGTCAGGATGATTTTTTTCGATGGCCTCGATCGCAGTCTGCAGGTCGGCACGCAGGTCCGCTGCAGAAATGACGGAAGCAGGGGTTGCGGCAACTGCGGGTATCGCGGGCGCTGTCAGCAGCGCCAGGGCCGCTAGGCCCAGGGTCTTCCATAGATCGATCGACACATCTGCTCCAGGCGGTTGATGAAGCACGCGTTGCCGCGCGCTACTTGTGTTTAAATAATGCACACATATTTCAACAAGCGTCTATAGCCATGCATACCTCACTGCGGCATCTCATTTCCCGGCCCGAGCAAGTGAGGCTATTGAGCTCGCCAGTGCGGCAAGAGATTGTTGACACGCTCGCCTCTCTTGGCGGAACGGCAAGTACGGCCGAACTTGCTGAGCAGTTGGGTCGGCCTGCGGACGGCTTGTACTACCACCTGCGCGAGCTGGTCGCCGGAGACTTGCTCACGGAAGTGGCGGAAGTTGGAGGCGAGCGTGTTTTTCGCCTGGCGGGAGAAGGCGCCGGCCCCGTTCGTCTGGTTTACAACCTAGGTCCCCACGGCAATGCAGACGAGTTGGCACGTTTCGCGCGCTCCTTGTTGCAAGTGGCACAGCAGGACTTCGAGGCCGCACTTAAGGCTGACAGCGTGGTCACTGAGGGCAAAAGGCGCGAACTGTGGGTGTCACGCAACAAGGGCTGGCTCAGCGATGGCGATATCCAGGAGGTCAACGTGCTGCTGGAGCGCCTCAGCGAGCTGACCAGCCAGCCCAAAGCCGAAGGGCGCAATCGACTCGCGAGTCTTGCGTTCGCACTCGCGCCGACCAAGCCTCAGCCAAAACGGCGTGGCACGCAGGGCGCCAGCCCCAGCAGGTGACAAGCAGCTCATGCCAGTGCGAGTTAGGAGGGTTGGAGCGCGCAATCGTCGCCACGCCAAGCCTGCCTTCTTCACACCCCAGTTTTTCTGCAGCCTTGCAACGTCTGGCGTGGCGCGCCGCCGCTGACGCTCTGGCCGGATTCAACAGATCGCCAGTCACTGCGGATACCTGCAGCGAACGCCCCTGTGCCGCGCCTCCTTTGGCGAAACATCGAGCGCAGGCCAGTAGCCAGAATTTAGACAACCGGAAGGCGCAACCAGCTAATGAGGATGGCGAAATACCGGGTAAGTAATTGATTTAAAATAAAAATATTTAACTACCCCCAAGGGTAATTCAAGGTAATCCGCCAAAACCTGAAACACCGACAGGTCCGGCCACACGAATATCTCAGCCGACGCCCCTGCGCCCCTGCAGTGCAAGCCTTGGCAGTAATCAGCCAGGGCAACGTCAAACGCGAATTCACAAGTCGCACTATGTTTCCTATCGTTGTTGGCTCAACGACACGCGAGCACAACGCCATGACCAACATCGAAAAAGCCGGAACGTTTCTCCTTGGTGACCGCCAGGTCACCCGCGTCGGTTATGGCGCAATGCAGCTTGCGGGACCCGGCGTGTTTGGTCCGCCCAAGGACCGCGATGCGGCGTTGGCGGTGCTGCGCGAAGCCATCGCACTGGGTGTCAACCATATCGATACCAGCGATTTCTACGGGCCGCACATCACCAATCAGCTGATCCGTGAAGCACTGCATCCCTATCCGCACGATCTGACCATCGTCACCAAGATCGGTGGAGCGCGTGGCAAGGATGGGGCGTGGCTGCCCGCTTATTCGGCGCCGGAGTTGATCACGGCCGTGCACGACAACTTGCGCAACCTGGGCCTGGAAACGCTCGATGTGGTCAACCTGCGCATCATGTTCAAGGCCGATGGTCCGGCCGAAGGCTCGATTGCCGAGCAGGTGCAGACCTTGGTCAAGCTGCAGCGCGACGGCCTGGTGCGGCACATCGGCATCAGCAACGTCACCGCAACGCAGGTCGCCGAGGCGCGCGCCATCACCGACATCGTCTGTGTGCAGAATATGTACAACATCGCGCATCGCCATGACGATGCGCTTGTCGACGCGCTCGCACGCGACGGCATCGCCTACGTGCCGTTCTTCCCGCTTGGCGGCTTCTCGCCGTTGCAATCGTCGACGCTTGCTGCGGTTGCCGAGCGCCTGGCCGCAACTCCGATGCAGGTGGCGCTGGCATGGCTGCTGCAGCGCTCACCCAATATCTTGTTGATCCCGGGGACGTCGTCGGCGGCACATCTGCGCGCGAATCTATTCGCAGCGGAGCTGAAACTCCCGGCCGATGCCGTCGAAGAATTGAACAAGATCGCAGCGTAGAAACACGGGCGCTCGCTTGCAGTGGCTGACAAAACGTGGCGAGCGGTGGTCACGGCACCGAGCAACCGGCGTGTACGAGTGGTACGCGCCGATTCCGAGCCACCGTGCCAGCCTCGCGTCTGCGCATTCGCTTTGTCAGACGCTCTGTTAGCAGGCGGCGCCTGGTACTCGGGGCTCAGCGCCCTGGCTCGTCGTTCCACAGCAACTTGTGCAACTGCATCTGGAACCGCACTGGCAGACGATCGGCAACGATCCAGTCTGCCAGCTGCCGAGGCGTCACTTCGCTTTTGCTGGGCGAAAACCACACCGTGCAGCGACGGTCCAGCGCATGTGCGGCGACAATCTCGCGCGACCATTCGTAATCGGCGCGGCTGCAGATCACGAACTTGATCTGGTCGCGCGCCGTCAGCAGCGGCAGGTTGTCCCAGCGATTGCGTTGTTCTTCACCGGATGCCGGTGTCTTGATGTCGACCACGCGCGAGACGCGAGGGTCCACTGCAGAAACGTCCAATGCGCCAGAGGTCTCCAGCGAGACATCAAAGCCGGCGTCGCACAGTTTCTGCAGCAGCACCAGGCAGCGCTTCTGCGCCAACGGCTCGCCGCCGGTGACGCAGACGTGGCGCACGCCGTGGCTGGAAACCTCGGCGACGATCGCATCGATATCGTGCCATTCACCGCCATGGAAGGCGTATGCGGTATCGCAGTAATGGCAGCGCAGCGGGCAGCCGGTCAGGCGTACGAAGACGGTCGGCCAACCGGCAGCTTCGGCTTCGCCTTGCAACGACAGAAAGATTTCGGTGATCTTCAATCGCGGCAACGGCGATTGGACGATCTCGCTGGGGACGGCGGCGGCGTTCATAGGCAAGGTATGCGCCGCGCCCGAAGGCACCGACGCGCGGGCTCAGCGCAGTTGCTGGCCGAGGCGGATGGACTGCAGGCGTTCCTGGGCGACACGCGCCGCATCGGAGCCGGGATACTGCGAAACAACTTGCTGCAAGGTCTGCTGGGCTTCGGTGTTCTTGCCTGCGCCGTACTGCGACAGACCGAGCTTCAACAAGCCGCCAGAGGCCTTGTCATGCGTGGGATAACGGCCGACGAGATCGCGGAACTGCGCCTCGGCCAGCTGGAAATTTCGGGTGGCGTAATAGCTTTCGCCCAACCAATACAACGCATTGGGGGTATAGACGCCGTTCGGATAAAGCTCCAAAAAGCTCAAGAACAACTGCGATGCATCGTCGTATTTGCCGTTCTTCAACGCGTCGAATGCAACGTTGTAGGACGTACGTTCTTCATTGCTGACGGCCAGAGTGCCTGGGTCGCCATGCACACTCGGCGGCTTCTCGGAAGTTGCCGCCGTTGCAGGCCGCGCGGCCGGAGCCGGGGCTGGGGCTGGGGCTGGGGTCACGCTGCCGGTGGGCGATGGCAGTGGCGGTGTTGCACCACCTGCACCTTCCAACCGATTCAAGCGGCCGTCCAGATCCAGATACTGGTCCTTGGACTGTTGTTTGAGTTGTTCATTGTCGTGCTGCAGCTGTTCCACCGTCGCTCGCAATCCCTGCAGGTCAGAACGCGCCTGCTGCAGCTGATTGAGAAGATCGTTGTTGGCCTGACTGTTGGCCTGCTGCTGCTCGAGAATGGCGACACGATCAGCGAGACTGGCTCGCTGCGCGTGAGCCGGCGCGGCGACCACAAGGGCCGCCGCGACGAACAGAGATGTCACTCGAAAGCGCATCGCTTCTTACTGAGCCGTGTACACGATTTCGACGCGACGGTTCTGCGACCAGCAGCTTTCGCTGGTTTCGGTGCAGACCGGACGCTCTTCACCGTAGCTGACGACGGTCAGCTGGCTGGCGGAACCGCCAGCAGCCTGCAGCGACGACGACACGGCATTACCGCGACGCTCGCCCAGGCCCATGTTGTACTCACGCGAACCGCGCTCGTCGGCATTACCCTGCAGGGTGATGCGCGAAGAAGGACGGTCACGCAGGTACTTGGCGTGGCAAGCCATGATGGCCTGGAATTCCGGCTTCAGGGAGTCCTGATCCAGATCGAAGTAGACAACGCGCTGGCGCAGGCAGGCATCGGTATCCAGGTCGCCCGGGCCGTACAAGCCAGAGGTGGCCGGGCCGGTGGGAACGGAGGAACCAGCGGTGGTGTCGGTCGGAGTAGGCGGAGTTTCCTTCACCTTCTTCGAACAACCAGCCAGCACGGCAACGGACAGCAGGGAGACAAGCAAGACGCGGGTGGACTTGTTCATGGGATACCTATGGTGGCTCCTGGGCTAATGGGGTTTAACGCAGCGAAATATTAACATTAATGCGCGGTTCGGTAAGGCCCCCACGCAGGTTCTCTTACATCACCATCGGCCAGGACCAGACGCTGGCGAACCCGAGCGTCGGAAGAGACGGCATACAGCACGCCTCGGCCACCCTCGCGAGCGGCGTACAGAATCATGCTGGCGTTGGGCGCGAAGCTCGGCGATTCGTCCAGCGAACCCGGCGAGATCGTGCTCCAGCTGGGCGAACCCAGGCTGCGATCCATCATGGCGATACGGTAGGTATTGCCGCTGCCCTGCGCCACGGCAACCTTTTTGCCGTCGAACGAGACGCTGGCGGTGGCGTTGTAGTTGCCCTGGAAGGTCACGCGATTGGCGCTGCCGCCGCTGGACGAGACCTGATAGATCTGCGGGCGACCGCCGCGATCGGAGGTGAAGTAGATGCTGCCGCCATCCGGCGCCCAGGTCGGCTCGGTATCGATGCCGAAGTGGTTGGTCAGCTGCGTCAGCTGCTTGCTGCCCAGATCCATCACGTAGATCTCCGGGTTGCCGCTGCGCGACAGCGCCAGCGCCAGGCGACGGCCATCGGGCGAGAACGAGGGCGCACCGTTGATGCCGCGGAAGCTGGACACCAGTTCACGCGCGCCGGTGGAAATATCCTGCAGGTAGATCGAGGAATTGCCGCGCTCGAAGCTCACATAGGCCAGCTTCTTGCCATCCGGGCTCCAGTTCGGCGACAGCAACGGCTCGGCCGAACGCACGATGGTTTGCGGGTTGTAGCCATCCGAATCGGCCACCATCAGCGCAAAACGCATCGCACCGCCGCTGCCACTGGCAGTCACATAGGCAATGCGGGTCCAGAACGCGCCGCGTACGCCGGTGATCTTTTCGTAGATCGCATCGGCCATCTGGTGCGAGACGTCGCGCATCGCATTGGCGCGTGCGGTCATCGCCAGACCAAGCAGGCGCTCGCCCTTGGCCACGTCGAACAGTTCGTACTCGACGCGGTAGGCGCCTTCGCCGGCATCCATGACGCGGCCGACCACGATGTAGTTCTGCTTGAGCGTGCGCCAGGTCTGGAACTGCACCTCGGTGCCGCGGGTCGGCTTTTCGACGATCTGCGCGGCCGGCAAGGTACGGAACTGGCCGGAGCGATCCAGATCGGCGCCGACCACGGCCGATACATCGGTCTGCGGCGCGGTGCCGGAGCCTTGGTAGGTCATCGGAATAACGGCGATCGGCGTGGCCGATGCGCTACCGCCGACGATATCGATAGTGAGCCCCTGCTGCTGCGCGAGGGCACTCAGCGGAAGCAACAGGGCGGTCAGGGCAGCTAACCAACGCAGCGGTTTTTTCATGGACGGCTCGGATCGGGCAGGAAAAGTGTGCAAGAGATACCAATCAACGAGTGAACATACTCGCAATCGTGAACGAGACAACGTGAAAGTGAAGCGAGTGACCGCAAGCGGCACGACACCTCGGTGACGCGGCCGGCGCGGCGCGCCTGTTCTGCCGATCGATCGCCAGGCCGATCAGCACCACAACGCGCGCAGTGCGCCAATCGCATTCATCGAATCCGGCCAAGGGGCGGCGCTACCAAGCTGCCGCACCGTGACCGACCGGCCAGGTCATCCAGACCAACCCTTACTGATCCTGCGCCGTGAATACAAAGGTCAGATTGCGCTGGAACACCGATTCGTAGCCGCGATACGGCAGCGGCTGCGCGCTCAGCACGGCGGCCTCGATCGAGCGCTGACCTGCCTCGTCGTACGGGCAGCCCGGCGCGACCTTGGCTTCCATCACCTGCCCGCCCGGCAACTGGCGGATGTTGATGGTGCATTTCTGCCCAGGCGGCACCGACGGCGGACGCACCCACTGCCCCAGCACCTTCTGCTGGATGGCAGCGGCGTACTTGGCCGACAGATCGGTATTGGTGCCGCCCTGCCCTGCCGTCGGCTGCGCGGTAGCAGCGGCGGCCGAAGACGCCTGTTGCGCACGCGCCGCAGCGACCTGGCGCAACTTCTGCTCGGCCAGCGCCATTTCCTTATCGGCCTGCGCACGCTGACGACGGATGTCTGCGATCTTCTTCTCGCGCTCGGCATCGGCAGCAGCCTGCTGCGCAGAGGCCTGCTTCTTCTTGGCGTCCTCTTCTTCCTGCTGCTTGGCCAGGCGCAACTTCTGCTCGGCCTCTTCCTGGCGTTTACGCTCGGTGAGGTCGATCTGCTCCTGGCGACGCTTGGCTTCCTGTTCCTGCTTGGCCTTTTCCGCCGACAGCGCCAGTGCGTCAACGCGGTCCTGATCGACCTTGTCCGGCTGGGCCACGCGCTCTTGCGCCTGCGCCTGTTGCGGCGTGGGCGCATCCTGCGGACGCGGCTCGGGAATCGGCTGCGGCGGCGGCACGCTGTCTTCGGGTGCAGGATCGGGCAATGCGGCGGGCGGCGGCGTGGCAGCGACCGGCGTGGCCTTCAGGGCCTGCCGCGCAACGCGTGCTTCGGCTGCGGACACGTCCAGCGAGGCTTCCATGCTGGGATCGCCAGCGGCCGGCTCGACCGAGCGTTCGGGCGACCACAGCCAGCCGGCGATGAACACCAGCGCGACCAGCACATGCACGACCAGGGCCAAGGCGACCGGTCGAAACCAGCCATCCTCGCGCGCGGTTTGGGTGGGGAGTGCGTCAGCGTGCATCGCTGCCTGCAGCACCGCCAGAGTCGGAAATCAGGCCGACCTTTTCGACCTTGGCCTGCTTGAGCACGTCGATGGCGTCCATGATCTTTTGATACGGCGCGGCGCGATCGCCGGCCACCACGACGCGTGCCTCTTTGTCCTGCGCCACGATGGCGGCCAGCTGCGCCTGCAGCGCGGCCACGTCCATTGCCTGCGGCTTGCCCTTGGGCAACTGCAGTGCGAGCTGGCCGTCGGCGGCCACCACCACCACGATCGGGTCCTGCTTGCTCTCCAACGCCTTGGCGCGCGAGCTCGGCAGGTTGACGTCGGTGCTCAGGGTCAACAGCGGCGCGGTCACCATGAAGATGATCAACAGCACCAGCATCACGTCGATGTACGGCACGACGTTGATGTCGGATTTGAGCTTGCGTTTCTTGCGGCGGGAAATACTGGAAATCATCGCGGAACGTTCCTAATTAATCCCTCGCACATGCGTGTGCGGACTGTGGCAAGGGACTCGCCCATCCAGTCCCCGCACATGGATGTGCGGGCTCTTGCGAGGGACTCGCATCCAAGCCGGCTGTTGCGAGGGAGCGGCATCACTCGTCGGCGCCGGCCTGGCGCTGCAGGATCGAGCTGAACTCGTCGGCGAAGGTTTCGTAACGCACCGACAGCCGTTCCACGCGGGTGGTGAAGCGGTTGTAGGCCCACACGGCGGGAATCGCCACGAACAGGCCGATGGCAGTGGCGAACAAGGCTTCGGAGATACCCGGTGCGACCGCAGCGATACCGGCCTGCTCGCCGCTGCTGACCATGTCGTGCATGGTCACCATGATGCCGAACACGGTACCGACCAGACCCACATACGGCGCGGTGGAGCCGATATTGGCCAGCAGTTCGAGATTGCGCTCGAGCTGGTCGACCTCACGGGTGAACGCGGTGCGCATGGCGCGCTGGGCGCCTTCCAGCTGCACCCGCCCATCCAGGCGACGGCGATCGCGCAGGCGCGAGAACTCGCGGAAGCCGCTTTCGAACATCGACTCCAGCCCGCCGACGGTGCGGTTGCGGTCGGTGGCCGAGGCGTACAGCTTGGCCAGATCGGCGCCGGACCAGAAGCGGTTTTCGAACTCGTCCGCCTCGCGGTTGGCCTGCTTGAAGGCGCGCGCCTTGCGGAAAATGATCACCCAGCTGATGAACGAGCCGATCAGCAGCAACAGCACGATGATCTTGACCGGGATGCTCGCCCGCAGGATCAGCTCGGCATAGTTGATGCCGCTGTTGTGCGCCACGCTGGCGGTCTGTGCCGCAGCGGCGGCAACGTCCTGCGGTAGTGCTTCCACTACCGTGTCCTGCAGGGCCAGGAGCAATGCAATCGACATCCGTTTGTTCCTCAGTCTTCTGATTCTGTGGTTTCTAGAGCTTTCAACACGTCGTACAGCGCATCGTCCATGCCGCGCGGGCGGAAGTCGCTGGCACCGAGTGCGGCAATGCGCACCTCGGCGGTCAGCAGCACTTCGCCCTCGCGACGCACCGACTGCGCGAACAGCAGGCTGGCCCGTTTGCATCTGAGCAGTACCGCCGACACCGACAGCGCATCGTCGAGCCGGGCCGGCTTGAGGAAATCCAGTTGCATCGAGCGGACCGCAAACACCAGATCGTGCTGCTGGCGCATGCGTTCCTGCCCGTAGCCGAGTGCGCGCATCCATTCGGTACGCGCCCGTTCCATGAAGGCGACGTAGCGCGCGTGATAGACCACCCCACCGGCGTCGGTATCTTCCCAATACACGCGTGTCGGCCAACTGAATCGGGGATCAACCGACATCCTGGTCCTCCACGAACAGGTCGGGGACCGGCGCTGCCTTGGGCTTGAGCCCGAGGTGGCGGTAGGCCTTGTTGGTGGCCATGCGCCCGCGCGCGGTGCGGATCAGAAAGCCCTGCTGGATCAGATAGGGCTCGATCACGTCTTCCAGCGTGCCGCGTTCTTCCGACAGCGAGGCGGCCAGCGATTCGACCCCGACCGGGCCGCCATCGAAGTGATCGACGATCACGCGCAGCATGCGCCGGTCGAGCTCGTCAAAGCCTTCCGGGTCGACCTTGAGCATTTGCATCGCGGCCTGCGCCACCGGCAGATCGATATGACCGGACGCCTTGACCTGGGCGAAGTCGCGCACCCGCCGCAGCAGCCGGTTAGCGATACGCGGGGTGCCGCGCGCGCGCCGCGCAATCTCGGCGGCGCCATCGGGCGTGCAGTCGATGCCCAGGATTGCGGCAGAGCGGATCACGATGCGGGTCAGTTCTTCCGGCGAATAGAACTCCAGCCGCTGCACGATGCCGAAGCGGTCGCGCAAGGGTGCGGTCAGCAGACCGGCACGGGTGGTGGCGCCGATCAGGGTGAACGGCGGCAGGTCGATCTTGATCGAGCGTGCGGCCGGGCCGTCGCCGATCATGATGTCGATCTGAAAATCTTCCATCGCCGGATACAGCACTTCTTCCACCACCGGCGAGAGGCGATGGATCTCGTCGATGAACAGCACGTCGTGCGGCTGCAGGTTGGTCAGCAGCGCGGCCAGGTCGCCGGCTTTTTCGATCACCGGGCCGGAGGTCGAACGCAGGTTCACCCCGAGCTCGTTGGCGATGACGTGACTGAGCGTGGTCTTGCCCAGACCCGGCGGGCCGAAGATCAGCACATGATCCATCGCCTCGCCGCGCGCCTTGGCCGCTTCGATATAGATCTGCATCTGCTCGCGCACCGGCTGCTGGCCGAGATAATCGGCCAGCCGCTTGGGACGGATGCTCGCATCGGCGGCATCGTCTTCGCGGGTGGCACTGCTGGCGATGATGCGCTGTTCGGTCATCCCGCCATCTTCGCATGCCGAGTGCGGCTGGCGCAGCATCTAGAGCCCGAGCTCGGCCTGCCGCAGCACGCCGAAGAACGCATCGAAGCTCGGCGCGCGCCAGGTCGGCACCAGCCCCTCCCAGCGATCGAAATAGACCACGTCAGGCTCACACTGCGGGCCGCGCGCCCGATAGTCCAGGCACAGCAGGCAGTCGACGTTGTGGCACGACAGCACCAGCACCTGGTCCAGGCCGGCGTGCAGGCGCGCCGCCGTACTGAAGTCGTCCGGGTATTCGAAGGCCGCAGCAAGATCCAGCACGCTGCCGATCTTCGCCAGCGGCAACAGATACCGATCCACCAGCACGCACTCCCAATCCACGTAATGATCGGAAGGAAAGCGCGTCCGCGGCACCCAGCACCAGCGGGTATCGCCGCCATCCTGGACACTGTAGAGGCGCTTGAACAATGCCGGCAGGCGCACGCCCAGGCGCGCCTCGGTGGCAGCCAACAGGGTAGCGTCCGCAGCGGCTCCGCCATCGTTCCAGTGCCCGGCGCCGCTCCAGAACGTGGTCAACACGGGCGGCTGCGGCTGCCAATCCACCACATCTCCGTCGTGCTTGGCCTGCAACGCGGGCGACCAGTAGTGGACATCGACCAACTGCGACAGCAGATCGTCCACGTTGGCGAACACCGCCAGCCTGCGATTGGTGCCTGCGTCGACATAGACCAGGGTGGGCTCGAGATCGGATGCGGAGTAGTCCAGGCACAGCGCGCGGCTGGGCGTGCGGTCATCGGCAGCGATGACGATCACGCGGCGATCGTCGCCACCTGCTGCCAGACCGGCATACGCATCGTCGCGATACTCCTCACGAGCGCGCACTTCGGCAAAGGAAAACAGCTCCGCGCTGCCAAGCAGGCGTGCACGCGGGATCAGCCATTCGGCCTTGAGCCAGTTGCCCGGTTCCTCAAGGGAGTGACCACGCGCCATCTGCACCGCGCCGCCGTCATAGCGTGCGTACAACTCACACAGCCAGGCTGGCAGGAGGACACCGAGCCGCGCCTGCGCGCCCGAGATGGCGGCCTCGGTTGCCGGAACGCGCCCGAGGTTGAGCGCTTCATCCCAGAAGGTGTCCAGGCTCGGCGAGCGCCCGTAGACCATCCACTTGAGCGCGGCCACGCTCAGATTTCCACTTGCGCGCCCAGCTCCACCAGGCGGTTGCCGGGGATGCGGAAGAAGCCGGTGGCCGGGGCGGCGTTGCGATGCATCAGCGCGAACAACTTGTCGCGCCAGATCGGCATGCCGCGGTTGGCGCTGGCCACGATGGTCTCGCGGCTGGCAAAGAAGGTGGTGTCCATCGGGTCGAAATGGATGCCGCCCTGGTCGCAGGAACGCATCAGTGCCAGCGGCACGTCGGGCGTTTCCATGAAGCCGAAGCGCACATAGACGCGATAGAACTCGTCGCCGATCGATTCGATCTGCAGGCGCTTGTCCGCCGGTGCATACGGAATCGGCAAGGTGTCGACATTGAGGAAGATGTTGCGCTCGTGCAGCACCTTGTTGTGCTTGAGGTTATGCATCAGCGCATGCGGCACGACCATCGGGTCGGCGGTGAGGAACACCGCCATGCCCGGCACGCGCGCCGGCGGCGCCAGCATCAGGCCCGGCAGGAAGCTGTCGATACGGATGCCGTCCTTGCGGATCTCCTCGCGCAGCAGCGCGCGGCCGCGACGCCAGGTCCGCATCAGGGTGAACACCACGATGCCCAGCGCCAGCGGGAACCAGGCGCCCTGCAGCAGCTTGGCGCCGTTGGCGATGACGAACGCCAGTTCGATGATGAAGAACACCACGCACAGCGGCAGCACCCAGTTGCGCCAGCGCGGCCACAACGAACGCGCCACCAGCGCCAACAGCAAGGTGTCGATCAGCATGGTCATCGACACCGAGATGCCGTAGGCCACTGCCAGATTGGTGGAGCTGCGGAAGATCAGCACCAGCGCGATCACCATCACCATCAACAGCCAGTTGATGCCGGGCACGTAGATCTGGCCGATGGTGGTACGCGAGGTGTGCTTGATCTGCATGCGCGGGATGTAGCCCAGCTGCATCGCCTGGCGCGCCACCGAGTACGCACCGGTGATCACCGCCTGCGAGGCGATCACCGCCGCCAGCGTGGCCAGGATGATCATCGGATACAGCGCCCAGCTCGGCACCGCTTCGAAGAACGGATTCTTCAGCGCGGACGGGTGATTGAGCACCAGCGCGCCCTGCCCCAGGTAATTGAGCAGCAGCATCGGCAGCACGAAGAAATACCAGCCGTGGCGGATCGGCTTGGCGCCGAAGTGGCCCATGTCCGCGTACAAGGCCTCGCCGCCGGTCACCGCCAGCACCACCGCGCCGAGGATGAACACGCCGTGCCAACCGTGCTCCATGAAGAAGCGGATCGCCCACCACGGGTTGAAGGCCTTCATCACTTCCGGCGCATCGACGATGTTCCAGATGCCGATCGCGCCCAGCGACAGAAACCATAAGCAGGTGATCGGGCCGAACACCTTGCCGACCGTTTCGGTGCCGAAGCGCTGCACCATGAACACCACCAGCAGCACCACCACGGTGATTGGCACGATGAAGGGATGCAGGCTGGGCGCGGCGATTTCCAGGCCTTCCACTGCGCCCATCACCGAGATGGCCGGGGTGATCACGCCATCGCCGAAGAACAGCGAGGCGCCGAAGATGCCCAGGATGCCCACCACATACGCCGAGCGTGAGCCGCTGCGCATGGTGCGCTGGGTCAAGGCCATCAGCGCCATGATGCCGCCCTCGCCCTCGTTGTCGGCGCGCATGATGATGGTGACGTACTTGAGCGTCACCGTGATCATGAGCGCCCAGAACGCCAGCGACAGCACGCCCAGCACGGTGTCGTGATCGCTGGTCAACCCGTAGTGCGGCGAGAACGCCTCCTTGAGGGTGTACAGCGGACTGGTGCCGATATCGCCGAAGACGACGCCGATGGCGCCGATGACCAAGGCCATATGGCTATTGGCAGGCGCATGGCCGTGGCCAGCTGCGGAAGTGGGGGTCTGGGACATGAGGTGGGGAGGTTATCGCCAAGCAGCGTGAAGAAGGGGAAGACGGCGCGACCAGCGCGGCTAGCAAACCGTAGAGAGCGGTCGTCAGAGGGGTGCGGATGGCGCAGAGGAAGCGGAGTGTACAAGTGGTACATGCCGATTCCGAGCGCCGGCCGCGCCCGCCTGGCGGCCACATCGTCGCTTGTCAGTCGCTGTTAGCGCAGCGCGGCCTGCAGCGCCTTGCGAATGACTGTGGCGACCTCATCGCCTTCCGCCCCGGCCTCGCGTGCCATGCGTGCGGCCTCGGCCGGCTTGTAACCCAGTTGCTGCAGCGCCACGGTGGCCTCGGACACCGCATCCGGACCGAGCTGGCCGGTGATCGGCGCGCCGCTGCTGAAGTCGGCGGCGCGGTCGCGCAATTCCACCACCATGCGCTCGGCGGTCTTCTTGCCGATGCCGGGAATGCGGGTCAGTGCGGTGATGTCGCCGCCGGTGACCAGGCGGGCGAACTCGTCCACGGTGACCCCGGACAGCACCGCCAGCGCGATCTTGGCGCCGATGCCGGTGACCTTCTGCACGTCGCGGAACAGCCGGCGCTCACCTTCGCGCAGGAAGCCGTACAGCGACACGCTGTCTTCCTTCTGCGCGTAGTGGGTGAACAGGATCACGTCGCGACCGACATCGGGCAGGTCGTAGAAGGTGCTCATCGGCGCCTCCAATTCGTAGCCCACCCCACCTACATCGATCACCAGCCACGGCGGCTGCTTGTAGGCCAGGATCCCGCGCAGGCGTCCGATCATTGGGCACCGCCTTGGCGGTGCCGGGAATCGGGAGTCGGGAATGGGGAATCGCAAGAGCGCGTGCTGCTCTGGACCCTGCGTTTGCAATTCCCGATTCCCGATTCCCGATTCCCGATTCTCATTTCTTGCGGCTCCAGGCCTGTTGGGTATTGACCCCCAGGCGCTGCGCGGTAGCGCGCACGTGGGCGTGGGTGATGGCGACGGCCAGTGCGTCGGCGGCGTCGGGCTGCAGCTTGCCTTTCAGGTTGAGCATGATGCCGACCATGTGCTGGACCTGCACCTTGTCCGCCCCGCCCTTGCCGACCAGCGCCAGCTTGATCTCGGTGGCAGCGTACTCGTGTACCGGCAGGTCGCGTAGCACCACTGCGCAGATCGCCGCGCCGCGCGCGTGGCCGAGCTTGAGCGCCGAGTCGGCGCTTTTGCCCATGAACACCTTTTCGATCGCCACTTCCTGCGGCTGGTAGGTGTCGATCACCTCGCCCAGCCCGTGCAGCAAGCGCTTGAGCCGCTGGGCGAAGTCGCCCTCGCCCAGCAGCACCAGCGGCGCGTGATAGACATGCCGGCTGCGACCGCTCTCATCGATGTCGATGATGCCGACCCCGGTGCGCTGCGAGCCGGGGTCGATGCCCAGGATGCGGGTCATCGAGGGGCTGGGAATCGGGAGTTGGGAATCGGGAATGGGTAGAGCGGCCTACTGGCGTGCCCGGAGAGACTGGGCGGTGCCAGATGCAGTTTTTTCAATTTCCGATTCTCCATTCCCGATTCCCGGCGCTTCAAGCGCCGAGACTCGCCTGATCGACGCTGGAATACACGTCCTGCACGTCGTCCAGGTCTTCGAGCATGTCGAGCAGCTTGCGGACCTGCAGGGCGGTGTCGCCGTCGACGGCAATGTCGTTTTCGGCGCGGAAGGTGATTTCCGCATGCACCGGCTCCAGGCCGGCGGCGGCGAGCGCCTGCTTGACCTGGGCGAAGGCGTCCGGGGCGGTCAGCACGTCGATGGCGCCGTCTTCCGGGTACACCACCACGTCGTCGGCACCGGCTTCGATCGCCGCGTCGGTGAGGGTGTCTTCGTCGGTGCCGGCAGCAAAGCTGAGCACGCCCAGGCGCTTGAACATGAAGGCCACCGAGCCGTCGGTGCCCATGTTGCCGCCGCACTTGCTGAAGGCATGGCGCACGTCGGCCACCGCGCGTACGCGGTTGTCGGTCAGGCAGTCCACGATCACCGCCACGCCGCCGGGGGCATAGCCCTCGTAGCGCACTTCTTCGTATTCCACGCCTTCCAGCTCGCCGGTGGCTTTCTTGATGGCGCGCTCGATCACGTCCTTGGACATGTTCGAGGACAAACCCTTGTCCACCGCCACGCGCAGGCGCGGGTTGTTGGACGGATCGCCACCGCCGCCGCGCGCGGCCACGCTGATCTCGCGGATGATCTTGGTGAACATCTTGCCGCGTTTGGCGTCGGAGGCGTTCTTGCGGCCTTCGATCGAGGGGCCTCTACCCATGGGTGATTCCAGACTGGCTTGGATGACAGGGCGCGGATTTTACCTGATTGCTCGCCCGCACCGGGGCGGCGGCGTTCAGTGGCGGACTCAGCGGCGAAATCGGCCGGTCCGCAGGAAGCTCAACGCCTGCTGCGCGGCCTCGGGCGAGCGCAACAGACCACCATGACTGGCCGGCACCACGCAATGGTCGCGCAGCCCGGGCAAGCGGGTTTCGGCCAGTGCCACGGTGCCGTCCGAGCCGCCGTCCAGCGGCGCCAGCCAGCGCCCGACCCCGCGCGCCACAGTGCCGGCGATCTGACCGATCTCGGCCTCGCCCTCCCATTGCACGAAACCCTGCTGCAGCAGGGCAGCGCTACGCCCCAACGCCCACTGCCCACCACGTTGGGCCAGGCTGCGCGCGGCGGCGCTGCCGCATAACGGCGAGCCCAGACAGACCACACGGCGCACTGGCAACTCGGGCGCAGCGCGCAGTGCTTGCAACGCCATCAGCCCGCCCAGGCTGTGACAGACCAGCAATTGCGCGCCGGTCGTCTGCAGGCGTTCGATCAGCTGCGGCACTGCCTGCCCGGGACCGCCCAGCACGCTGGCGTAGCCGAACAATGCCGGCGCCAGACCCTCTGCACGCAGTCGGCGCGCGAGCGGCAGCAGCCAGTGCGCGGTATTCCAGATGCCATGCACCAGCAGCACGTCGGCGGTGGCGGTGGTCGGCGCCGTGCGCGGGACGTGCCGGGGAGGGACAGGGATGATCGAGGATGCGCTGGACAATGACGTCATGACCGGGACATGGCGCAAGCATCAGGCAAGCGCGGATGCGCGCGGAATCTGCCGTGGGTCACTGACGCGCGAACCAACGGCACACTGGCCGAGCCGACAGCGTGGCGAACAACGCGCGCTGGCGGTACTGGTCGCATGCCGTCAGTCGGCCGCGACGATCGGCTTGCGCCGCAGGATGTGTTCGCGATCGACAATCTTGCCAACCGGGAAGTCGTACTCGCCGACTTTTTCGAATCCATAGCGGGCGTAAAAACGCTGCGCACCGAAATTTTCCGACCACACGCCGATCCACAGCGTGCGTGGGCCGTTGCGTTCCAGCCATTCCAACGTGGTTTCGAACAGGCGGCTGCCCCAGCCGCTGTTCTGGTAATCCTTCAGCAGATACAACCGCTTGAGCTCTCCATCGCCGGGGCGCACGTCTTCGTGTGGCAGCCCGCACGGACCGGCGGCGGCGTGGCCGACCAGCAGGTTGTCCATCTCCAGCAACCAGATCGCGTAGTCCGGATGCGCCAGCACGATGCGCGCGCGCTCGACCGCATAGGTCTCCTCGAGAAAACCGCGCAGGTCTTCTTCCGGATACAGATGCCCGAAGGTTTCGGTAAAGGTTTGTGCGGCCAGCAGCGATAACGCTTCGGCATCGTCCGGTGTGGCGCGGCGGATGCGGGTCATGCGGGCTTCTCGTGCCGGGTTGGTCTGGCAGCTTCTCGCATGCGGCGGCGTTGCTGCAAGCGGGGGAACCGGGAATCCGGAATCGGGCAAGCATCTGCGATGCTTGGATTATCCGTGTGCAGGATTCGGTATGGGCACTGACGGGTTCGACCAAGTGCGCACGGCCGGCGCTGCATGGCACCGCGCAGGAAAGATGAACACTGCGAGGTATGGCTACCGACTGGCGGAGCTCAGGCGCGCTTGAGGCGGACCTGCAGGACGCACTGCCGCCAGTGATCGGCTGCGGCTGGACGGCCGTGACCCTTGCACAACGTGCGCCCCGGCGCTGACGGTTCCACCAAAGCGCGCAGCGCTGGCTGCGCTGGGCGCTTTGTATCGATGGCCACGCACACCGCATGGCCATCTGCTAGCGCAGGTCAGACTTGCTTGGGCCGCACCTGCACGTGCACTTCGGCCAGCTGCTCGGCCGGAATCGGCGACGGGGCGTCGGTCATCAGATCCTGTGCGCCAGTGGTCTTGGGGAACGGGATGACGTCGCGGATTGATTCGGTGCCGGCCATCAATGCAGCGATGCGGTCGATCCCGAAGGCGATGCCGCCGTGCGGCGGTGCGCCGTAGTTCAAGGCATCCAGCAGGAAGCCGAACTTGGCACGCGCTTCCTCGGCACCGATGCCGAGCAGCTCGAATACCGCGCTCTGCATGTCCGGGCGGTGGATACGGATCGAGCCGCCGCCGATTTCGTTACCGTTGAGTACCATGTCGTAGCCGCGCGAGACCGCCGTGCGGGCATTGGCGCGCAGGTCGGCGATGTCGTCCACGGCCGGCGCGGTGAAGGGGTGATGCAGGGCCACGTAGCGCTGCGCCTCTTCGTCCCATTCGAACATCGGGAAGTCGGTGACCCACAGCGGCGCCCAGGTGTCGGCGACCAGCTTGAAATCCTTGCCGGCCTTCAGACGCAGCGCGCCCATGAAGTCGGACACTTTGTTGTAGCCGCCGGCGCCGAAGAACACGATGTCGCCGTTGCCGGCGCCCACGTGTGCAAGCAGCGCGGCGAAGGCCTCTTCGCTGAAGAACTTGGCGATCGGCGAGCTGACTTCGCCGGTCTCCGACAGCTTGATGTAGGCTAGGCCCTTGGCGCCGTATTTGGCGGCGTGCGCGGCGTACTCGTCGATCTGCTTGCGCGACAGCGCTGCGCCACCGGGGATGCGCAGCGCGGCGACGCGGCCGTCGGCATCGTTGGCGGCGGCGGTGAACACCGGGAATTCGCTGGTCTTGACCAGCTCGGCCACATCGACCAATTCCAGCGCGATACGCAGATCCGGCTTGTCCGAACCAAAGCGACGCATCGCCTCGGCCCAGGTCATGCGCGGGAACTGCGCGGCCAGTTCGACATCGACTACTTCCTTGAAGATGGCGCGGATCATGTCTTCGACAAAATCCTGCACGTCGCGCTCGCGCACGAAGGCGAATTCCATGTCGAGCTGGGTGAATTCCAGCTGGCGATCGGCACGCAGCGCTTCGTCGCGGAAGCAGCGCGCGATCTGGTAGTAGCGGTCGAAGCCGGCCACCATCAGGATCTGCTTGAACAGCTGCGGACTCTGCGGCAACGCATAGAACTCGCCCGGATGCATGCGCGCCGGCACCAGGAAGTCGCGTGCGCCTTCCGGGGTGGCCTTGGTCAGGATCGGGGTTTCGATGTCCTGGAAATCGCGCGCGTCCAAATGCCGGCGCAGCGCCTGCACCAGCTTGATGCGGGTGCGCTGCATGCGCTGCATTTCCGGACGACGCAGGTCCAGATAGCGGTACTTCAGGCGGGTTTCTTCGCCCGGGTTTTCGTGCGCATGGAACGGCAGCGGCGCGGCCTTGTTGAGGATGGTGATACGCGTGGCGATCACTTCCACCTTGCCGCTGCGCAGCTTGTCGTTGACCGCGTGACGCGCTCGCACCACGCCTTCGACCTGCAGCACGTCCTCGTAGCCGAGGCTGGCGGCGACCGGGAACACCTCCGCGTTCTCGGGCTCCACCGTCACCTGCACGATGCCTTCGTGGTCGCGCAGGTCGATGAAGCACACCCCGCCCAGGTTGCGGGCCACGTCGGTCCAGCCGGCGAGAGTGACGGTTTGGCCGATCAAGGTCTCATCGACCAGGCCGCAGAAGTGGGTACGCATCGAAAGCTCCGCTGAAAACCCGACACAGGACAGCGCCGGAGAGCCGGATATTCTGGGGCCGGCGGGCGGCAGGAGCAAATGCGCGGGCGGTCACCGGCGCTTAAGTCATGGCCCGGCTGAATAGGCGCCACGCCCCTCCCGCACCAAGGACGACACGATGCTGCGCACCGCCCTGCTGCTCTCCGGCTTTGTCCTGATCACCCTGACCGGCCTGCTCACCGGCGCCCCGGCCGCCGCGCAGGACCGCGGCTGGAACGGCCCCAGCATCACCTGCTCCAGCAACGACAACCGCCGCCGCGAATGCGATACGCCGTTCCGCGGCCGCGCGGTGCTGGTCGAGAACATCTCCGGCACGCGCTGCATCGAAGGCCGCAACTGGGGCAGCGACCGCGGCCGGGTCTGGGTCGACAACGGTTGCCGCGCGCGCTTTGTCGATGGTCGCAACGGCAACGGCGGTGGCTGGGGTGGCAATAACGGCCCCGGCGCTGGCGGGGTCGCGGGCACGGTGCGCTGCGAGAGCAACGACCAACGCCAGAAGATCTGCGATACCGGCTGGCGCCGCGCCATGCTGGTGCGCCAGCTCTCCAACACACCCTGCGTGGAGGGCCGCAACTGGCGTCAGGACGGTGGCCGGATCTGGGTGGACGACGGCTGCCGGGGCGAGTTTGCGCAAGCGCGCGGCGGCGGCGGCTGGGACCGTGGCGACGGCGGCTACGGTGGTCGCGACGACCGCCCGCGCAACGACTACGCCATCACCTGCAGCAGCGACGACCGCCGCCTGCGCACCTGCGCCTGGGACGGCCGCAACGGCCGCCCGGTGCTCACCCGCCAGTTGTCCGACACCCGTTGCGAGGAAGGCCGCAGCTGGGGCTACGACGAGCGCCGCGCGACGGTGTGGGTGAATGACGGTTGCCGGGCGCGGTTCGAGGCGCGTTGAGGCAATGCGTGCGCAGGCCGGTCCTGGATCGGGATCGGCCTGCGCGCTCCACCTGTCATCGATCGCGTTGGCGGATGCCATGCGTTCCCACGGGAGAACGCGCTATCGCGCATCTGTCTGATCAGGTCTCCGGCTGGCGATGCGCGTTCTGGAACTCAGACGATACCGACTGCCCGGCCAATCGACCGGTTCAACTTCCCCACGGCGCGGGCGGCAACGCGACCGGCTGAGTGAGATCGAATTCGACCCGGAACAGCCGCCCGCCCGGACGGCTCAATTCATAGACGACGCTGCGGCCGGGCTGGATGTCCATCGCCCAGGTATTGCTCAGCGAAGCGGTGGAGCCGAGGCGTTTGAATAGCGCGATCGACTCGGCATCGACCGGGAATTCCTGTCGGCTGGCGCTGCCTGTAGTGACGGTATCGCCGCCGTACTGGGTCAATGCATCGGCGCTACCGTCGGCATGGCGATGATCGTGCTTGAGCCGCAGCCCGGTGCCGGTGCGCGTCAGCACCCAGGTGCGCGAGTGGTCGTCGCCGACATGGAACGGAATCCGTAGCTCGCGCGCAGGATCCTCGCAGCCACGGACATGCATCACCAGTGATTTACCGGCGAACGCACTTGGCGTTGCGGAGGCGGGTGTGTCGATCAGCACACGGCCGGCGAACGCCTGGCCGCAGTGCGTAGCGAGCGCGGCCAGGAATCGATCCGCAGGGGCGGCGCCTGGCGCTGCGGCCGATGTCGCAGACGTGGATGTGGAAGCCGTGGTGCATCCGCTCAGCATGACGCCCCACATCAGCAAGGTCAGCCCAGGAGCGGTCAACGACACAAGGCCAGCAGCCTGCTTGATCGCGGCGCCAAGCTCCATGCCACTCTCCTGCCTGCGCGCGCGACCGTGGGTCATGCCGGATCGGATGCTGGTTTGGACGCGGGCTTGGCAGCGGGCTTGCTCTCGGCGGCTGCGGCCGGTTTGGCGTCGCCACCGGCACGGCTGCTCTCGGTGAGGTTTTTCTTCTTCTCGCCCGCCGACTTGAAGTCGGTTTCGTACCAGCCGCTACCGGACAGACGGAACGAGGGCGCGGTGATCTGGCGCTTGATCGTGGCGGCCGCGCAGGCCGGGCAGGTCTGCGGATCGGGGTCGGCCATCTTCTGCAGGCGGTCGAAGGCGTGACCGCAGGTGGTGCACTGGAAACCGTAGATGGGCATGGCAGGATCAGCTGAAGACGATGCAGGGGCGCAGATTCTAGTCGTATGCGGGCAAACAGGTGCAGGCGGCTGTCTTGGCGCTGGCGCGCGGGAGCTTGTTGCGCGCGACAGGCATCGATCGATGTTCGTCTCAACGCGTCTGCACGCTGACCGCGCACGTTCAACCCTGCAGTTGCCGCCTGAAGATGCAAGACAAGAAAACGCCAACTGCGCATGCCGAAGTCTGGAGCAAACGTGACCAGTGATTGCCAGGTCAGCGAGATTGCGCGGAATACACCGCTGATCCTGCAGCGCGCGGACGACCGGCACGTTGCGCCGACTTGACGACTGCCAGCGACTGTCGGGGGCCGTAGCGACGAGCCAGTTGACTCAGCCTGCAACACACGTTTCGCTCAAGCCGCCACACAGTGGCCTGCTACACTCGAACACGTGATTGACGCGCCTTTTCCCCCACAAGAGCCGCATCCATGTTGCGACTGACCGCCTTATTGCTGGGCGTGGCCCTGTTGCTGACCGGTAGCGGGCTGCTCGGCACCTTGCTTGCCGTGCGCGGTGGCCAGGCCGGCTTCGATGCGCGTGCGCTCGGCCTGATCATGTCCGGGTATTTTGCCGGCTTCTTTCTCGGCACCTTCTTCGCACCGCCGCTGATTCGCCGCATCGGGCACATCCGTGCGTTTGCTTTTTACGCGGCCTTGGCCGCCATTGCGGTGCTGCTGCATCCGATCTGGTTGAACGCCTGGGGCTGGGGATTGCTGCGGCTGATCACCGGTGCGGCCCTGGTCGGTCTGTACACGGTGATCGAAAGCTGGCTCAACGCCGAGCCGGATGCGCGTCGGCGTAGCCGGGTGTTTTCGGTGTACATGGCGATCAATCTGTCCGCATTGGCGCTGGGCCAGATCCTGCTCACGGCCGGCGATGCGCGTGCGCCGGCGATGTTCACGCTGACGGCGATCCTGATCTGCGCGGCAGTGATGCCGGTGATGACCACGCGATTGATTCCGCCCGAGGTGCCGCACGTGTCGCGCCTGCGCCTGAAAACGCTGTACGCATTGGCGCCGGTGGCGACCATCGGCGCGGGGTTGTCGGGTTTGGCAATGGGCGCGTTCTGGGGCTTGTTGCCGGTGTATGCCAACCGTATCGGATTGGATGCCGATGGCGTGGCGATGTTCATGCTCACCGCCATCATCGGCGGTGCGGTGTTGCAGTGGCCGATCGGGCGCATCAGCGATGGCCATGACCGGCGCATCGGCCTGGTCACGGTCAGCGTGCTGGCGGCCGGCATTGCGATAGCCGCCGCCGTGCCGATGGTGCAGGCGCAGACCAGCATGTTGTTCGTGCTGTTCTTCGTGTATGGCGGGCTGGCATTCTCGCTGTATCCGTTCGCGGTGGCGCACATGCTCGATTATCTGCCACGCGAAGATCTGCTCTCTGGCTGCAGCAGTCTTTTGTTGGTGCATGGCGTGGGCGCGGCGATCGGCCCGGCCTTGGCCGGCGGCGCAATGCAGAAATTCGGGCCTGCGGCTCTGCCGGTGTACTTCGCTGTGATGTTGCTGGCATTGGCCGGCTTCACGCTGGCGCGCTTGCTGCGCTTCACGCGCCGCCGCACCCATCCGATCTCCTTCCGCCCGATGCTGCGTACGACGCCATCGGCGCTGGAATTGATGCCGGAAACGCAGCAGACCGAAGCGACGCCACGCACCCAAAATGGCTGACGGAACTGATCGCCTTGGTCTATTGCAGAGCGGATGATCAGGGAATTTGCTGCGGGGGCTGATCTGCGGCTTGGCTGCAGGGCCCTTGCCCGCCCACCATCGCGGGACACGCCGCAAGTACGTCCGTGTAGGCTCTTACGCGGCATCCATGCCGCGTAAGGTCCCGCGACGGTGCAAGCAATGCATCGCGTGCTTCTAGCTCGCTAGCTCACATGCAGTTATGCAATCAGCATTGGCAAGCCAAGGCAACTCGCGAGACAGCCAGCCTTTTTAACCAGCTACCGACTAACTCTCTGGTGCGGTGCCCTCGCCGATTGCGGGACCGTGTGGCGGCATGGATGCCGCCACCGAGCCTCCAGGGACGGATTCACGGCGTGTCCCGCAAGCGGTGAGGGCACCGCGCACTCGACCAATCAGGCTTTTGACTGAAGCTAGTGAATGACGCTGCGACTCGGATCTCGGCGGTCTTGCAACCAACGCGGCCTTGAAAAAATACCCAGACAACACCTACTCCTAGTCGTCCTGGCGGTGAGGCTACGCACCTGCACTTGGTGATCGCGGCCCCACCTGTAGCGCGGTCATCATCACGCAACGCAAGTGCGGGAGGCTTTGCAGACTCCCTCCCTGCTTGTTGGATTGCAATGGATTCGACGTCTTCATCGCGCAGGCGCCATCCGGCCACGCTCGCGTTGCTGCTGGTTCCGCTCACCCTGCCCGCCTACGCACAGCAGGTACCGGATGGCACAACGTCCGGTCCCGCCGCGGCCGAACCGACCAACGCTGGCGAACAGGTCTCCACGCTGGATCAGGTGCAGGTGGTCGGCCAGGCGATGACGTATTCCAAGACCACCGTCAGCAAGGAAATGCTGGACCGCCAGTTCGTGCTCGGTAGCGTCAACGATGCGCTCAATGAACTGCCCGGCGTGGTGGTGACCGAAGCCGATGCGTTCGGCTCTTCGGACTGGGGCACGCAGATCAGCATGCGCGGCTTCGTCAGCAACCGCGATACGCAGCAGATCGGCACCACCATCGATGGTGTGCCCAATGGCGGCTCGGCGTATGGCGGCGGCTCCAAAGCCAACCGCTTTATCGACATGCCAGATCTGGAAACGGTGGAAGTCAGCCAGGGCACCGCCGATATCGCGTCGCGCTCCAACGAAGCGTTGGGCGGCACCTTGAACTATCTCACCGGCGAACCGCTGGAGACGCAGCGTGTGCGCATGATCGGTGGCATCGGCGACAACCAAGCGCGCAAGTATTACGCGCGCTACGACACCGGCCTGTTGGGTGGTAACACCCGCGCCTGGATCAGCGGTTCGTCGGCGCGCAACGTCGACTGGATCGACGGCAGCGGCCACACCAGCCGCGATCACCTGGCCGGCAAATTCGTCAGCAGCTTGAACAAGTGGACCTTGAGTGGCTATCTGTCCTATGACGACGCCGACGAATCCGAATACACCAGCGTGACCCCGGAGCAGTTCGCACGCGATCCCGAACACGACTTGCTGACCGGCACGCTCACCGGCATTCCTTATCTGGATCAGAACTACCGCTCCGGCTCGCGCGCATTGCGCAAGAACACCTTCGGGTATCTGCGTGGCGCCTTCGATGGCGGCAACGGGTTCAAGACCACGCTCACCGGCTACGCGCATCGCATGCAAGGCCGTGGCGACTGGATTCCGCCGTATCTGGTGGATGTCACCAACGACGGCGCGGGCGCGCCGGAATCCGAAGCACGCGGCGGCAACACCGTGTATGCCGGCAGCGACCTGGGCAAGCTGTATTACCTGACCCCGGGCGGCGCAGCCGCGACGCTGCTGGCCGGTTGCGCCGGCAGCGCTGCGGTCCCGGCCGAATCCAACCCGGCCTGCTATCCGGCCGGCTCGGTTCCGGTGCAGTCGTATCGCCACAGTCACTACGACAACCACCGCGCCGGCGCGATGGCCGATGTGGAATGGCGCGCGGATCTCGGCGTCATCGACAATACCCTGCGCGCCGGTGCGTGGCTGGAACGCTACGACCGCAGCGTCACCCGCGACTGGCATCGCCTGCTCAATGTGGGCACCAATATCAGCTTCGATCATCAGCCATATTGGGTGCAGTTCAAGGACGAATACCAGACCGACGAGCAGATGTACTACGTGGAAGATGTGATGCGCTATGGCGCGTTTGCGTGGCGCGTGGGCGTCAAGCAGTTCTTCGTCGATCAGACCCGCGACCGCCGTATCGGCGATGCGCAGCATGTGCAATCGGACTCGCATTCGGACCCGTTGTTGTCGGCCGGCCTGACCTGGACCACGCCGGTGCAGGGCCTGGAAGCCTTCGCCGGTTACTCGCAGAATTTTGCTGCGATTCCGTCCGGCGTGCTGGGCGAAACCGACCCGGTCGCGCTGAGCCGCGTGCAACCGGAAACCGCCGACAACGTCGAACTCGGCCTGCGTGTCAGCCGCTGGCCATTGACTGGCAGCGTCACGTTGTACGACATCCGTTTCGATAACCGCATCGTGTATGTGCCGGCCAACTTCGTCACCGGCATCGACTATCTCGGCGAGACCGATGGCGTCTACGAAAACTTCGGCGGCGTGCATGCGCGCGGCGTGGAAGCGGCCCTGGGTTACGGCTGGGACAACGGCTGGCGCGTCAACGGTGCCTACACCTACAACAAGGCCGATTACCTTGGCAGTGGCGATGCCGCACGCGATGCTGCGCTGGAGATCACGCCCGGTGCGCAGGTGATCGGCCAGCCGCGCAACACGCTTGTGGTCTCGGCCGACTGGCGCGGGCAGGCGTGGCGCTTTGGCGTCTCCGGGCGTTATCTGGGCAAGCGCTATCTGGATGCCTCCAACCGCGCCGCGCTTAATGGCGTGACCACCTTTGATGCCAATCTGGGTGTAGAACTGTCGCAGCTGACGTCGCAGCTGCAGGGCCTGCAACTCGCACTCAATGTCAGCAACCTCACCGACAAACGCTTTCTGGAAGGCGTGGATGGCAGCGACAGTGCATTCATTGCCGCACCGCGCACGGTCGGGCTGACGTTGACGCTGGATCTCTAGCGTAGACGGCGCATTGCCGCAGGATGGTTTTTGCGACGTGCAGGGAGCGGGTCGGCTAAAGGCACGCCACCCGATCCGCTCCCTGCATCGCCTCCTGCACAAGGGCGAAGGGACATGACCGGCAGTTTTGCAGGCAGACAAAAGAACACACGCGCTGACGCGTTGGGTACGCTCGACCCGCTCCAGCGCAGACAGGATTGGCGGGCCAACCAGGTGACACGATGATCGACCTTCCCCGCCGCCGCGTGTTGCAGACCGGACTCGCCGGTGCCGCCGCCGCGCTATTGCCTCCCAGCATCGCGCGCGCCGCAGCCATCGCACCAGACCGCCGCAGTGGCACGCTGGAGGATCTGCAACACGTGGTGATCCTGATGCAGGAAAACCGCGCGTTCGATCATTATTTCGGCGCCCTGCCAGGCGTGCGCGGGTTCGGCGACCGGTTTCCGATTCCTGCGCCGCCACTGCCGGGCGCGCCAGCGCGCACAGTGTGGCTGCAACCCAGCGAGGACGGCCGGCAGTGGCTGACGCCGTTCGCGTTGGACACCGCTGCGCACTTCGGCTTCATGCGCGTGCAAGGCACGCCGCATAGTTGGGTGGATGCGCAACACGCCTGGGACCACGGCCGGCTCGGACACTGGGCCGCGGCCAAGCACAATCACGCACTGGGGTATTACGGGCGCGCGGACATTCCGTTTCAGTACGCGCTCGCCGATGCCTTCACCATTTGCGATGCGTACCACGCCTCGATCCAGACCGGCACCAATTCCAATCGCGTGTTCCTGTGGAGCGGCGGCAACGACCCGCAGGCGCGCGCCGGGGGGCCGGTGATCGGCAACTCGCACGACAACTTTGCGGAGCTGGGCGGTTTCGCCGAGCCGTACCGTTGGACGACCTACGTCGAGCATCTTCAAAACGCGGGCGTGTCCTGGCAGATCTATCAGGACATGCGCGACAACTTCACCGACAACCCGCTGGCGGGCTTTGCGCCGTTCCGGCAGGCCTTCAATGCTGCGCCCGGTCACAATGCGCAACTGCGCGCGCGTGGCGTCAGCACACGCGGTGTCGAGCAGCTGCGCGCCGATGTGCTTGGCGGGCGTCTGCCATCGGTAAGTTTCGTCATTGCCGATGCGGCCGGCAGCGAGCATCCGGATCCGTCCAGCCCGGTGCAGGGTGCGGCCTATACCGCGCGCGTACTGGATGCGCTCACCGCCGATCCACAGGTCTGGAGCCGCACCGCATTGCTGCTGATGTTCGATGAGAACGACGGCTTCTTCGATCACATGCCGCCGCCTGCGCCACCGTCGCCGGATCCGCGTGCGGCCGCCGGTTTTGCGGGTGCATCCAGCATCGCTACCGACGACGACTACCATCGGAACCCCGCACCCGGCGAGCAGAAAGTGGATCTGCCGGAACTGCGCGGACGCCCCTATGGCTTGGGCCCGCGCGTGCCGCTGTATGTGATCTCGCCATGGAGCCGTGGCGGCTGGGTGGATTCGCAGGTGTACGACCACACATCGGTATTGCGCCTGCTGGAGCGCCGCTTCGGCGTGCCCGCACCGGAGATCACCCCATGGCGGCGTGCAGTGTGTGGCGACCTGACCAATGCGTTCGATTTCCGTAACGCCGATGCACGCCCATTCGTCGCATCGCTGCCCGATGTGGGCGATGCGGCAACCCGTGCAGCGGCCCTGCGTGAGCACACGCTGCCGCCGCTGCCGGCCACCTTGCAGCCGCCCGCGCAACCGTTCGGCGTGCGCCGTTCGCGCGCCGTGCCGTATCGCCCGAGCGTGCAACTGACGCATGTGCAAACGCGCGGCGAAGTGCAGCTACGCATGCGCAACAGCGGCGCGGCGGCGGTGCTGCATGTCTACGACCGCTACGACCTGGCGGCCATCCCGCGCCGCTACACGGTGGGTGACGGTGCCACGCTGGACGGCGACTGGACCACCTACGATGGCCGCTACGATCTGTGGCTGATCGGCCCCAACGGATTCCATCGTCACTATCGCGGCGATCTGAACGCGCCGTTGCTGGTGGCCGAGATCACGCAAGATACGAACGATTCCACGGCCGTGTTGCTATCGCTGCGCAATGCTGGCAGCACTCCCCTGCAGGTGGAGCTGCAACCAAGCGCTTACGCAGCCGCACAGCCGCACGAACGCATCAGCATCGCACCCGGCACCACCGAACAGCGCCGCTGGAAAGCGGCAGGGACCGGTGGCTGGTACGACCTGTGGGTGCACCACGACGGCACAGCCCAGCGCTTGGCCGGACGCATCGAAACCGGCGCAGATAGCGTCAGCGACCCGGCCATGGGTGGGCCGGCGCAACTGCAGCAGGAGATGCCCGTCTCGATCGGCGTACTCGGCTAAGAGCGGCTAACAAAACGACGGCGCAACCGCCATGCGGGCGCGGTCGGTGCTCGGAATCGGCATGTACCACTCGCATCCTGCGGTTCCTGCGCGCTGTCCACACCCGCCTGACGACTGCTCGCTACGTTTTGGTAGCCGCTCTAAGCCTTGCGGCTTGGCATGCGGTCAGCGCGCGTCGGCCGCGTCCAGCATGCCGATCGTGCCTAACCAGGTTTCCACCAGATGCGGCCATTGCGTGATCGGCAGTGCGCCCGCGCGTAGACCGAACGCATGCCCACCTTCGGCATAGAGATGCATTTCGACCGGCACGCCGGCCTGCTTGAGCGCCACGTAGTAGGCCAGTGATTGACTGACGCCATCCACCGCATCGTCCTCGGCCTGCAGCAAGAAGGTCGGCGGCGTCCGTGCAGTGACGGTGATGTCCGGCCGCAGCGACAGATGGGTCGGATCGCGTGTGGCGCCGTCGTCATCTTCGTGCGCCCACAGATGGCCCGGGTAGACAGCAATGGCGAAGTCCGGCCTGCAACTCTGCGCATCGGACGCGTCCACCGGCAGATAGGTGCGCGTTGCAACATGCGTACTGACCGCGGCCACCAGGTGACCACCGGCAGAAAAACCGAGCACACCGATCTTGTGCGGGTCCACGGCCAACTGCTTCGCCTGCGCGCGTACCAGGCCTAGTGCACGCTGGGCGTCCTGCAGGGCCGTTTGCACCTTCGGGTAATAGCGGCGGCCGTCGATCCAGGTTGGCCCCGAGTTCGGTACGCGGTATTTCAACAGCACGCAGGTGATACCGCGTGCGGTCAGCCAGTCGCAGATTTCCGTCCCTTCCAGATCCATTGCCAGGACTTGATAGCCACCGCCGGGGAACACCAGCACCGCCGCGCCGGTGTTGTGATCTTTGGGCGTATAGACCGTCATCGTCGGGCGGCTGACATCGCTGACCTTGGCCCATGGGAAGCGTCCCTCACCAGTGCCCACAGATTCGGGCTTCGGGTGGCGCACCGCATCAGGCACCGCGCTCGGCCAGAGCGGTATTTCTACCTGGCCAGCCGCTGGTTGCCAGGCGCCGGCCAGTGCAAGCCCATGCACAAGCAGCAGCGCAACTGCGACACACCAATGACAACGCGTTCGTTGCACTGTCGGTCCTCGAAAAGCCGAAGCGGAACAGGAGGCGCCTCGCGGACTCACACGCGAAATGAAACGGGGAAGATACCGGGCCATTGCACTCAACCCACGATGCTCTCGCGCACCGCGACGGCCACCGCCTTCAACGCCGCATCGCGTGCTGCGTCGTCGACCTTGGCACCGTTCAAGTACGTCGTCAGCAGCAGTGGCGGTCGGCCCTTCGGCGGCCAGAGGATGGCGATGTCGTTGCGGGTATCGGTGCCGTTGCTACCGGTCTTGTCGCCGATCTTCCAGCCGCGCGTGAGCCCCGCGCGCAGGCAATCGTCGCCGGTGCGGTTGTCGATCATCCAGTCGGTCAGCTGCTTGCGCGAGGCAGGCTGCAGCGCATCGCCAAGCAGCAGCGTGCGCAGCGTCGACGCCATTGCCGCCGGGGTGGTGGTGTCGCGCGGCTCGCCGGGGGCGAACCCGTTCATCTCCGGCTCGTAGCGGTCACTGCGGGTCTTGGCATCGCCGATGCTGCGCAGGAAGGCGGTCACGCCGGGCGGGCCGCCGACCAGCGGAAACAACAGGTTGGCGGCCGGGTTGTCGCTGTAGATCATCGTGGCCCGGCACAGCTCGCCGACACTCAGCGTGCCGCCGACATGGCGCTCGGTGACCGGCGCATGCGACAGCATGTCCGAGGCACGGATCTTGACCGGTTGCGCCAACGACAGCTTGCCCCGGTCCACTTGCTGCAATACTGCGGCAGCCAATACAAATTTGAAGGTGCTGCACATCGGAAAGCGCTCGTTCTCGCGCTGCCCGAGGCGCCAGCCGGTGGCGCTGTCGAGCAGGCTGATGCCCAGGCGACCACCGGTGCCACGTTCGATTTCCGCCCATTGTGCCCGCAGCAGATCGTCCATATTGACCGCCGGACTGAGGGCCAGTGCGGGTTTGGACGCCGCAAACAGCATGCCCGCGCCGGTTGCGTACAAGAACTCTCGCCGATTCAACATGCGTTTGCCTCCTTGAGGGAGCCCGCAGTATCGATGCAGGCGACGCAGCCGACTATCGCGATGTTTCGATCACAGGCATGAATTGAACTAATCTCTCCCGATGCCCCGCCCCCGCCTCCCGCTCAATGCACTGCGCGCCTTCGAAGCGGCCGCGCGCCATCAAAATCTGACCCGGGCGGCGAACGAGCTGTGCGTGAGCCAGGCCGCGCTCAGCCACCAGATCAAGGCGCTGGAGCAGCAGCTGGGCACCAGTTTGTTCCACCGTTTGCCGCGCGGCGTGGCGCTCACCGACGAAGGTGCTGCGCTGGCGCCGGTGCTTGGCGAGGCCTTCGACCGCATCGCTGCCACCCTGGAGCGCTTTGCCGATGGCCGCTATCGCGAGGTGCTCAGTGTCGGTGTGGTCGGCACCTTCGCCACCGGTTGGTTACTGCCGCGCGTGGATGCCTTTCATGCGGCGCATCCGGAGATCGAGCTGCGTCTGTCGACCCACAACAACCGCGTCGATCTGGCCGGCGAAGGACTGGATCTGGCAATCCGTTTCGGCGATGGCGACTGGCAGGGCCAGATCGCGCATGCGCTGATGGAGGCGCCGTTTGCGCCGGTGTGCGCGCCCAGCATGGCGCGCGGCTTACGCATCCCGGCCGATCTGGCGCAGCTGCCGTTATTGCGCTCGTATCGTCTGGACGAATGGCCGCAGTGGTTTCGCGCGGCGGGCGTGGCCGAGGTCGCCGCGCGCGGGGCGATGTTCGATTCGTCGCTGACATTGGCCAGTGCGGCGGCGGCGGGCGCCGGTGTGGCCTTGTTGCCGTTGCCGATGTTTCGCCAGGATCTGGATGCGGGACGGCTGGTGTGCCCGTTCCCGATCCAGATCGATGCCGGACGTTATTGGCTGACCCGGCTGCGCTCGCGCCCGGAAGGCGATGCCGATGCCCGATTGCGCGATTGGCTGGTAGCCGAGCAGCAACGCGCCGGCTGAGCCGCGCACTGCGCCACCGCACTCAGCGGCGCGCGGACGCCTCGATCCCCTGCACCGCCACGCGGCGAAACGCGTCGTAGTGCGCCCTGTCGGCGAACCAGTGCGGGGCGAACAGCTCGAACAAGCGATCGTTGTGATACAGCAGCAGCACGCGCTCGTTCTCGCGGTAGCGGATGTAATCGGACCAGGGACGGCGCAGCCGTCCGTCCGCCCAGGTGATCTCCAGCCCGGTTTCGTCCCACGCAAAAGTGTAGGTATGCCGCAGCGCGGCCTGCTGCGCGTGCAGGCGTTTGATCTTGCGTGGCAAGCCCCAGGCGTGCAACACCGCCAGGCCGATCAAGCCGCCGCCCCCGGCGCCGATCAGCACCGGGCCGATGATTTCGCCGGCCCCGATCAATTGAAGCAAACCTGTCCCGATCAATAGCAGGACCACCAGCAGCACGATCAACAGCTTGGCCGTCTGCCGCGCATGCAGGCGCTGTGCGGCCAGATGGTCTTCCAGGCTGATGGTGGCGCTGATCATGTTGGTGACATCCTTGTGTCTGGCTCCAGGCACATCGTAACGCCTGCGCGTTACGCGCCCTCGATCAGCTCCATCCATGCCGCCTCTGCCGCCGCCAACTGCTGCGCAGTCGCTTCACGGTCGCGGCCCAGCACGGCCATCTTTTCGCTGTCGGGGTAGTTGGCGGGATTGGCCAACTGCCGATCCAGCTCCGCCAACGCCGCTTCCAGCTCGCCCACGCGCTTTTCGGCGCTGGCCAGCTTGTGCGGGTTGACGACTTTCTTCGGCGGCAGCGGTTTGGTCGGCGGTGGCGGGGTCGGGGCGACCTCGGCCAGCTTCTGCTTGGTGCCTTGCGCGGCCGGGCGGCTGCGCAGCCAGGCGGCGTATTCGTCCAGGTCGCCGGCGAACGGTTCGACCACGCCATCGGCCACGCGCCAGAAACTGTCGCAGACCAGGCCGATCAGATGGCGGTCATGCGAGACCATCACGATCGCGCCTTCGAAGTCGCTCAGCGCTTCGGCCAGCGCCTCGCGCATTTCCAGGTCCAAATGGTTGGTCGGTTCGTCCAGCAGCAGCACGTTCGGCTGCTGCCAGGCGATCAAGGCCAGTGCAAGACGCGCACGCTCGCCACCGGAGAAACCATCCACCACTTCGAAGGCGCGGTCGCCGGCGAAGTTCCACTTGCCCAAAAAGTCGCGGAACGCCTGATTGGAGCCATCCGGCGACAGCTCGCGGAAGTGGTCCATCGGCGATTGGCCTTCGTGCAGCGACTCCACCGTGTGCTGGGCGAAGTAGCCGATGCGCAAATCCGGATGCGCGCTGCGTTCGCCAGACAACGGCTCCAACTCGCCCACCAAGGTCTTGACCAACGTGGTCTTACCCGCACCGTTGGGACCCAGCAACCCGATACGGTCGCCGGCTTCCAACCCGAACCCGACGTCGTGCAGGATCACCGAATCCGCGCCGTAGCCGGCGTCCAGATGATTCAGCCGGATCAGCGAAAACGGCAGCCGATTCGGCTGTGCAAATTCGATACGGAATTCGCGCTCGGCGCGTACCGCCTCGGTACCGGCCATCTTGGCCAGCCGCTTCATGCGGCTCTGCGCCTGGCTGGCCTTGCTGGCCTGCGCCTTGAAGCGGTCGATGAAGCTCTGCAGATGCGCGCGCTCTGCCTGGCCCTTTTCGTGCGCGATCTGCTGCTGACGCAGGTGCTCGATGCGCTGGCGTTCGAAATCGGTATAGCCGCCGACGTACAACTTGGCGGTGCCACCATGCAGATGCAGCGTGTGGGTGGCCACGTTGTCGAGGAACTCGCGGTCATGCGAAATCAGCAGCAAGGTGCCCGGGTACTTGAGCAACCACTGCTCCAGCCACAGTACTGCGTCCATGTCCAAGTGATTGGTGGGTTCGTCGAGCAGCAACAGGTCGCTGGGCATCATCAGCGCGCGCGCCAGATTCAAGCGTACGCGCCAGCCGCCGGAGAACGAGGAGACCGCGCGGTGATGGGTCTCGGCCGGGAAGCCCAGGCCGTGCAGCAGCTTGCCGGCACGCGCTTCGGCGTCGTAGGCGCCCAGTTCGGCCATCTTCTGGTGGGCGTTGGCGACTGCCTCCCAGTCCTCGCGCGCAGTCGCTGCCGCCTCTTCCTGCAGGATGGCCGACACCTCGATGTCGCCACCGAGCACGAACGACAGCGCCGGATCGGGCAGCGACGGGGTTTCCTGCGAGACGCTGGCGGTGCGCACCTTGCCGGGCAGGTCGACGTCGCCCTTGTCCGCTTCCAGTTCGCCCTTCACCGCGGCGAACAGGCTCGACTTGCCGGTGCCATTACGGCCCACCACACCGACGCGGTAGCCGGCATGCATGGTCAGGTCGACGTTGGACAACAGCAGACGCTCGCCGCGTCGCATGGAGAAGTTGCGCAGGGAAATCATTGATGGACAGTCCGATAGAACGAAAAGGAATGAGCAGATGAGCAGCATTCCTGCGACGCCATTCTAGCGTTAACGAATAATTAGCGCCTTCAGGTTGGCCGCCGTCTTCATTCACCGTGTTGCGACCAGACCCTGCCCAGCCTTGCCGGTCCTGCATGGACCCCAGTTTCGGAGTTGTCATGAATACCCCGCTGTCCACGCTCGCAACCGCCGTCGTTGCGGCGCTGCTCGCCTCCCCCGCGCTCGCCCAGACCACCGCACCGGCGACCGCCCCCGCCAACACGCTCGATACGGTCATCGTCACCGGCACCCGCGTCTCCGACCGCACCGTGGCCGAATCGCAGTCGCCGATCGACATCATCAGCGCCGAATCGCTGCAGGCCACCGGCACCTCGGAGCTGGCCACCGCGCTGGCGCGGGCACTGCCCTCGCTGAACTTCCCGCGCCCGGCGTTGAGCGACGGCACCAGTGCGATCCGTCCTGCGCAGTTGCGCGGCCTGTCGCCGGACCAGGTGCTGGTGCTGGTCAACGGCAAGCGCCGCCATACCTCCTCGCTGCTCAACCTCAACGGCACCATCGGCCGTGGCGCCGCGGCGGTGGATCTGAACACCATTCCGGTGGCGGCGATCGCGCGGGTGGAAGTGCTGCGCGACGGCGCCTCGGCGCAATACGGCTCCGATGCCATCGCCGGCGTGATCAACATCGTGCTCAAGGGCGCGGAAAAGGGCGGCAGCCTGCAGGCCGGCTTCGGCCAGTACTCGGCCGGCGACGGCAGCAACTACGAGCTGTCCGGTGACACCGGCGTGGCCTACGGCGGCGATCGCGGCTGGCTGCATGTGGCCGCCCAGCTCAATCAGCAGGACCCCACCGACCGTGCGCGTGGCTATGCCGGCGCACCCAGCGCTTCGCAGCCGGCCGTGGGCCAGAAGGCGTTCAAGATCGGCGACCCCGACGTCAACGCGCAGGCGGTGTCGGCCAATACCGAATTCGCCTTCAGCGACAGCATCACCGGCTATGCGTTCGCCACCGCCAGCAACCGCGACATCACCTCGTTCGCGTTCTTCCGCGCGCCGGGCAGCACCACCCAGAACATCCTGTCGGTCTATCCGCAGGGCTTTCTGCCGGAAATCCAGACCTACGCCAAGGACCGCTCGCTGGTGGCCGGCGTGCGCGGCTCCACCGCCAGCGGTTGGGACTGGGATGCCAGCTACAACTACGGCTACAACAAGATCGACTTCCACACCCGCAACACGCTCAACGTGAGCCTGGGCCCGACCTCGCCGACCGCGTTCTACGACGGCGCGCTGGAGACCACGCAGAACATCGTCAACCTGGACGTCAAGCGCGGTTTCGATTGGGGCCTGGCGTATCCGGTGACAGTGGCCTTCGGCGCGGAATACCGCAACGAGAAATGGAACCAGTCGCCGGGCGAAGTGGGCTCGTATTTCCAGGCCGGCACGCTGGCCGGCGGTGCACAGGGTTTCGGCGGATTCGCGCCGAGCGTGTCCGGGCAGTATTCGCGCGACAGCTATGCGCTGTATGCGGATCTGGAAGCCGATTTCACCGACAAGTTCTCCGCCGGCCTGGCCGGGCGCTACGAGGATTTCAACGATTTCGGTAGCCAGGCCTCGGGCAAGCTGTCCGGGCGCTATGCGTTCACCGACAAGATCGCGTTGCGCGGCACGGTGTCCTCGGGCTTCCGTGCACCGTCGCTGGCGCAGCAGTATTTCCAGTCCACCAGCACCACCTTCCTGGCCGGCAATCCGACTCCGTTCGAGATCCGCACCTTCCCCGCCGACAGCACCGTGGCGCGTGCGCTGGGGTCTGAACCGCTGGATGCGGAAACCTCGCTGTCCTACAGCCTGGGCCTGGTGCTGCAGCCGACCGATGCGCTCTACCTCACCGTGGATGCATACCAGATCGATGTGGACGACCGCATCGTGCTCTCGTCCAACCTCACCGGCACCGGCGTGCGTAATCTGCTCGAAGCGCAGGGCATCTTCGGCATCAACGGCGGGCGCTACTTCACCAATGCGGTGGACACACGCACGCGCGGTGTGGACGTGGTCGGCAGCTACCGCTGGCAGCTCGCCGCCAGCAGCGTTGACCTGACCGCCGGCTACAACTACTCGGAAACCGAAGTCCGCAACGTGGCTGCCAACCCGGCGGCGTTGTCGGCCAACGGGCTGAGCCTGGAGCGCATCGACCGTACCGAGCGTGGTCGCATCGAAGAAGGCTTCCCGCGCGACAAGTTCCTGATCAACGGCAGCTGGAATCTGGAGCACTGGACGTTGGCGTTGGGGGCAACCCGCTATGGCAAGTACAGCACGCGTCCGGCGGCGGCGATCAACGACCAGACCTTTGGCGCCAAGTGGGTGGTGGATGCCTCGGCCAGCTACAAGATCGATCGCTGGACCCTGACCTTGGGTGCGGACAACCTGCTGGACGAGTACCCGGACGAAAACAACTTCGCCAATTCCACCAGCGGGCAGTTCCCGTACAGCAACCTGTCGCCGTTCGGCTTCAACGGTGCGTATGTGTACGGGCGCATCAATTACCGTTGGTGAGCACTGCACTCCGCACTGCGGCATCGTTGCGACGTTCTTGTTGATCCAGCACACGGCACGTTCGCACGTTGACGTTTGACCACACGCCCCGGCTTGTCCGGGGCGTGTGCGTTTTGGCGACGTGTCGGTGGTGTTTCGATGTAGCCCATCGCGGCGCGAAGCATCGATAAACCGTGAAGAGCCATGCGCCGCCTCGGTGGTATCAACACTGCTCCCGTCACTGCCGGAGCATGCACCATGGAAGCAGCGCAGCTATCACGCGGCCGCCTGATCGATCACCTGCATCTGGTCGTCCACGACCTGCAGGCCAGCCGACGTTTCTACCAGGCCGTGCTCGACGTGCTCGGCGTTCCGATCGGTGGTGAAGGCGAGGGTTTCTTCTGGGCCGACGAACTGTTCGTCTCCGATCGCGACACCGTGGCGCAGGGCGAACTGACCGGCCGCCACCATCTGGCCTTCCAGGCGCGCGACGTGGCGATGGTGCATGCATTCCATCAAGCCGCCCTCGCCCACGGCGGCCGCGACAACGGCGCGCCCGGTGTGCGCCCGTATCACCCGAGCTACTACGCTGCGTTCGTGCTCGACCCGGACGGCAACAACATCGAAGCAGTGTTCCATGGTCCTGCGCAACGCAGCGCCGATGCGGTGCAGATCACCTTCTGATGCAGAAGTTTCATAACTGGTATCGATGTCCAGGATGGTGCAAGCAAGACCGTACCGCAGTAGGTTTGGTGCAAGCAGCGCATCACTTTGGTGCACGATGACAACGATGCCATTAGCATATCGATGATGACGATTGCTTGCGCGACGTAACCAAAATTTGACATGTGGTTACACGTGGTTAATGGTTGGGAACGCACCGCAGCTGCCGCAACGGACGCGGCCCGGGAGGGGGCCCCCTGCGATGCATCCGTTCCCCACTCGGAGTTGTCACCGCATGAATTGCAAGACCAGTCCTCTCGCAGTCGCCGTTGTTCTTGCACTGTCGTTTTCCGCTTCACCCGCATCCGCGCAGTCACAGGCTCCCACCCAGAAAACCCTCGATACCTTGATCGTGACCGGCACGCGCGTGGCCGATCGCACCGTGGCCGAATCGGCATCGCCGATCGACATCATTTCGCCGCAGGCACTGGAATCGACCGGCACCACCGAGCTGGCGACCGCGCTGTCCCGCGCGATCCCCTCGTTGAACTTCCCGCGCCCGGCCATCTCCGACGGCTCGGACGCGGTGCGCCCTGCGCAGCTGCGCGGCCTGTCGCCCGATCAGGTGCTGGTGCTGGTCAACGGCAAGCGTTACCACACCACCGCGCTGATCAATCTCAACGACACCCAGGGCCGCGGCTCCTCGCCGGCCGATCTCAATACCATTCCGATCGCTGCGGTGGAGCGCATCGAAGTGCTGCGCGACGGCGCATCGGCGCAATACGGTTCGGACGCCATCGCCGGCGTGATCAATATCGTGCTCAAGGGCAGCGGCGAAGGCGGCAGCATCAGCGGCCGCTACGGCAAGTACAGCGCTGGCGACGGCGAGCAGTATCAGCTGTCCGGCGATGCCGGTTTCAGCTTCGCCGGCACCGGCAAGGTGCATCTGGCCGCGCAGGCCGGGCATTCGGATCAGACCAACCGCGCGTTGCCGTTCCAGGGCCGCGTGGAGCAGCGTTATGGCGACCCGGACATCGACCAGGGCGCGGTCTCGTTCAATGGCGAATACAGCCCCACCGATTACCTGACCTTCTACTCGTTCGGCATGGTCAGCCGTCGCGAAGTGCTCTCCAACGGCTACTTCCGCTTTGCCGGCGACAACCGCAACCGCCCCGAGATCTATCCGGACGGCTTCCTGCCGCAGATCTACAACGTCAGCAAGGACGTGTCGTGGGTGGGCGGGTTGAAGACCTCCACCGAAGGCGGTTTGAACATCGATCTGAGCTACAACTACGGCCAGAACAATCTCACCTTCGATGTGCGCAACAGTTTGAACAACAGCCTGGGCGTGACCAGCCCGACCGACTTCCACGCAGGCACCCTGGAAGTCACCCAGAACGTGCTCAACGCCGACTTCACCAAGACGCTGGATTGGGGCCTGGCCTATCCGGTCACGCTGGCCTTCGGTGCGGAATGGCGTGGCGAGAAGTTCAACCAGTCGCCTGGCGATGCGGCCTCCTCGGCCAATGGCGGCATTCCCTCGGCCAACGGTGCGTTGATTCCGGGCGCGCAGGTGTTTCCGGGCTTCAAGCTTTCCGACGCCGGTTACTACAACCGCAACAGCCACTCCGCATACGTGGATCTGGAAGCGGATCTGACCGACAAGTTCTCCGCCGGTCTGGCCGGGCGCTACGAGAAGTACAGCGACTTCGGCGACACCGCCACCGGCAAGCTGTCGCTGCGCTATGCCTTCACCGAGAAGGTCGCGTTGCGTGCCACTGCGTCCACCGGCTTTCGCGCGCCGTCGTTGCAGCAGCAGAACTTCCAGTCGATCGCCACGCAGTTCCTCAACGTGGCCCAGCCCAACGGCACGGTGACGGCGATTCCGTTCGAGATCGGTACCTTCCGTACCGACAATGCCGCAGCGATCGCGCTCGGTGCCGAACCGTTGAAGGCCGAGGAATCCAAGAACTACGGCCTGGGTGTGGTGTTGCAGCCGGTCGAAAACCTGTATGTCACCGTCGATGCGTATCGCATCGATATCGACGACCGCATCGTGCTGTCGGAAAACCTCACCTCGATTGCGGCGCGCAATTACCTGCAGGCCAATGGCTTCCCGGGCATCGGTGGCGGGCGTTACTTCACCAATGCCGTGGATACCAAGACCCAGGGCGTGGATGTGGTCGGCACCTATCGCTGGAATCTGGACGGCAGCAGCGTGGAGCTGACCTCCGGCTACAACTACAACAAGACCGAGGTGGAGAAGATCGCCGACAACCCGGCAGCGCTGGTGGCGATCGATCCGAACGCGGTGCGTATCGGCCGCGCCGAACTTGGGCGCATCACCGAAGGCACCCCGCGCGACAAGTTCTTCCTGGGCAGCACCTGGTCGCCAGGCAACTGGTCGTTCACCGGCACCGCCACACGCTGGGGCGAGTTCAGCACCTTCGGCACCAACGCCGGCAGCGACCAGACCTATGCGGCGAAGTGGACGCTGGATCTGGCCGCGTCCTACAAGTTGAACGACTGGAACTTCACCGTCGGCGGCGACAACGTGCTCAACGAATATCCCGACCGCCAGGAAGCCGGTTTGGGCACACGTACCTACCTGCCCTACAGCAGCGCCTCGCCGTTCGGCTTCAACGGCGCGCTGGTGTACGCCAACGTGAGCTACAAGTGGTAACTCGCTGCGCACGGGTCGGCAGCGACCAGCGCTCGCGTCGCGTTGGGACGCAACGCTGATACGCAGCAGCTAACACCGCGGCATCGCTCTCCCTCTCGCGTTGATGCGAGGGGGAGAGATCAACACTCGTTTCAGCAAGGATGCGCACTGCAGCAGCATGGCTGCGTCGCCGACCGAGGTCATCGCTGCGCACGCCCTTTCCGCCATGCGCAAAGACAGCTGGCGCGCAAGCACCACCAGCCACGCAGCGATCCACGCAATACGCAGTCGCACTCCAGCCGCAATCCCCCAGGCAACACGCGCATTCCAACGCTGCGTCCTTCATCCCCTTTGAGCCTTCATTCCCATGCACACCTCCAACGCACTCTCGCTTGCGATTTCGGTCGCACTCACCGTCTGTACGTTCGCTGCCAGTGCGCAATCGCAGCCGGCACCGCCGCAGAAAACCCTGGATACCCTGATCGTCACCGGCACGCGCCTGAGCGATCGCACGGTGGCCGAATCCGAATCGCCGATCGACATCATCACCGAGCAATCGCTGCAGGCCACCGGTGCGACCGATATCGCCACCGCGCTGGGCAAGCTGCTGC
The DNA here is from genome assembly GCF_001423495.1 of Xanthomonas sp. Leaf131. Lineage (GTDB taxonomy): Bacteria > Pseudomonadota > Gammaproteobacteria > Xanthomonadales > Xanthomonadaceae > Xanthomonas. Next base: position 172,539 of record NZ_LMOG01000012.1, read on the forward strand.
CCTCGCTGAATTTTCCGCGCCCGGCAATTTCCGATGGCAACGATGCCGCGCGCCCAGCCACGCTGCGCGGCCTGTCGCCGGATGCGGTGCTGGTGCTGGTGGATGGCAAGCGCTATCACACCTCCTCGCTGATCAATTACAACCCGTACGTGGGCCGTGGCTCGGCACCGGCGGATCTGAACTCGCTACCGATGTCGGCGATTGCGCGCATCGAAGTGCTGCGTGACGGCGCGTCGGCGCAATACGGCTCCGATGCGATCGCCGGCGTGGTCAACATCGTGCTCAAACATGGCGCCGATACCGGCAGCAATACCGTGTCGATCAACGGCGGTTTCATGGATAAAGGCGATGGCGAGCAGAACGGCATCGATGGTTCTGTCGGCCTGGCCTTCGGCGGCACCGGCGGCGATACCGCGCCGGGCTGGGCGCGGTTGTCCTGGAATTACCAGAACACCATGAGCACCAATCGCGGCGAAAACACCAACCGCGCCACCACGGTGCCGGGCACGCCCAATCCGGGCGGGGTGCCGTATCAGCGCCATGGCGATCCGGCCTCCAAGTTCTATCAGGGCCTGGTCGCTTTTGGCTATGAATTCTCTCCGAACCTGGAATTGTACGGCCACCTCAGCGCCAGCCGCCGCGAAGTCACCTCCAACGGTTACTACCGCGCCGCGGACAACACCGCGCGCAACGTGCAGGCGATCTATCCGAATGGTTTCCTGCCGCAGATCTACAACCCCACCAACGACCGCTCGGCCGTACTGGGCATCAAGGGCAGCACCGAGAGCGAGTGGAACTGGGACGTGTCTGCCACCTACGGCAAGAACGACATGACCTTCAACATCCTCAACAGCATCAACACCAATCTGTTCTGGACCACCGGCAGCTCGCCGACCAACTTCAATTCCGGCGGTTTCGAGACCGAGCAGGGCACGGTCAATCTAGACGTCAACAAGTCCTTCGATTGGGGCCTGGCGTATCCGGTCAACGTGGCCTTCGGTGCAGAGCATCGCCAGGACCGCTACCAGATCACCGCCGGTTCGCCGGAGTCTTACTTCTTCGATCCCAACACCATCAATCCCGACACCGGCGCGCCCTATCCGGGTGGTGCGCAGGTGTTCTCGGGGTTGGAGCCGTCGGTGGCCGGCAAGTTCGGGCGTCACAGCAATGCGGTCTACGCCAACCTGGAAGCGAACCTGACCGAGAAGCTCTCCGGCGGTATCGCCGGGCGTTTCGAGAACTACAGCGATGCCGGCTCCACGCGTTCGGGCAAGTTGTCGGCGCGTTACGCCTTCAGCGATACATTCTCGCTGCGCGGCACCATCTCCAACGGCTTCCGCGCACCGTCGCTGGCGCAGCAGAACTACGCCTCCGTGGTGACGCTGATCCAGAACGGCGAGTTGGTGCAGGTTGGCACCTACCGCACCTCCGACCCGGTTGCGGTGGCACTTGGCGCCGGCCCGCTGAGCCCGGAAAAATCCACCAACTACGGTCTGGGCGGTGTGTGGCAGCCGACCGCCAACTTCACCTCCAGCCTGGACGTCTACCAGATCCGCATCTGGGACCAGATTCTGTATTCGGACCAGTTGCAGCTGGCGCAGCCGATCGGCCAGGTCGCCGCGGTGCAGTTCTTCGTCAATGGCGCCACCAGCCGCACCCGAGGCGTGGACTGGATCAACAGCTACCTCGCCGATCTGGGTAACTACGGCAAGCTCAATCTCAGTGCCAGCGCCAACTACAACAAGACCACCATCCTGGAGTTGACCAACCCCAACTTCGGCCGCGCCAGCCAGGGCCTGCTCACCGATGCCACGCCGCGCACCAAGTACATGGCGGCGGCGGACTGGACGATTGGCGGATTCGGACTCAATTTCAACGCCACCCGCTACGGATCGATCAAGCGCATCAGCGACCCGGTCGATGGCAGCCAGGACCAGACCTACGACGCGCGCTGGTTATTGAATCTGGCCGCCAGCCAGACCTGGAACGCGTTCACCTTCACCGTGGGCGCCGACAACATCACCAACCAGTATCCGACCAAGGCGCAATTGAATACTGCCTACGACGACCGCGCCGGCGGCCTGCAGTATTCGTCGTTGTCGCCGTTCGGTTTCAACGGACGCTACTGGTATGGCCGGGTTACTTACCGGTTCTAAGTAGCGACGCTCGATCGTAGAGTGCTGATCGAAAGTTCCGATCAGCACCTCTATCACGCAAACACCGCCGATCGCTCGGCGGTGTTTGTCGTTGTGGGCATCGCAACACGCGCGCAGCGGTTGTTTGCCATCTGCCGCAATGGTGTTTGTCCCGTTGAACTCAGTATTGATTGCGCACAGCGCGTCGCCAGGAGCGGCCAACAAAAAGACTGCACTCACCGCCTGATAGGCACGGCCGGCAGTGCAGTTACCACCAGCAAACGACCAAGTTGGCAGGTGCGATGCCCTCACCGATTGCGGGACCTTACGCGGCATGGATGCCGCGTAAGAGCCTACAAGGACGTACTTGCGGCGTGTCCCGCGAGCGGTGAGGGCATCGCGCCCTCGACCAGCTCGGCTTAGGAACATCCAGACTTCGCTGAAGTTCAAGATCTCGGTCGCCTTGGAGAGGTAATCGAACTGTGTGGATGCGTAGGTTGTAGAGCGGCTGATTTGCGGGTTTGCTGTAGGGTCCTTGCCCGNCACCGTCGCGGGACACGCTGCAAGTACGTCCTTGTAAGCTCTTACGCGGCATCCATGCCGCGTAAGGTCCCGCGACGGTGAGCGGGCAAGGGCCAGTCAAGATGGTCGGTGTGCTTAGCTCTTCTCAAAGCAACCAGCAACCTGTCTGGTGCGGTGTCCTCGCCGATTGCGGGACCGTGTGGCGGCATGGATGCCGCCACCGAGCCTCCATGGACGGATTCACGGCGTGTCCCGCGAGCGGTGAGGGCATCGCGCCCTCGACCAGCTCGGCTTAGGAACATCCAGACTCCGCTGAAGTTCAAGATCTCGGTCGCCTTGGAGAGGTAATCGAACTGTGTGGATGCGTAGGTTGTAGAGCGGCTGATTTGCGGGTTTGCTGTAGGGTCCNCGCTGAAGTTCAAGATCTCGGTCGCCTTGGAGAGGTAATCGAACTGTGTGGATGCGTAGGTTGTAGAGCGGCTGATTTGCGGGTTTGCTGTAGGGTCCTTGCCCGTCCACCGTCGCGGGACACGCTGCAAGTACGTCCTTGTAAGCTCTTACGCGGCATCCATGCCGCGTAAGGTCCCGCGACGGTGAGCGGGCAAGGGCCAGTCGAATTGGTCGGTGTACGTAGCTTTCAACAAAGCACGTGTGGTCAAACGTCAACGTGCGAACGTGCCGTGTGCTNACCGTCGCGGGACACGCTGCAAGTACGTCCTTGTAAGCTCTTACGCGGCATCCATGCCGCGTAAGGTCCCGCGACGGTGAGCGGGCAAGGGCCAGTCGGGAAGATCGGTGTGCGGGGTTGCAAGCAGTAGATGCAAAGGCGGGTGTGGCCAATACGTTGCCGCCATCTGCGAAGCGTCCAGGAGGTTTTGTTGGCTGCTCTTGGCCGGTGACCTCACCAGGAGGCAAAAAGCGCATCGACGCCGCGCAGGTTGGCGCGATCGTTCCAGCGCAATGCGTCGAGCTGCTCCAGGTGAAGCGCCGGCAAACGCGCAAGCAAGGTGGCTAGCGCGGCTTCCATCTCGATCAATGCCAAGCGATTGCCCAGGCAATGGTGGATGCCGCCACCGAACGACAATGCGCGGCCCTGCTGCCGCCGGATATCCAGCACCTGCGGGTCGGTGAACTGCAGCGTGTCGTGGTTGGCCGCACCCAGCATCAGATACAGCATGGTGCCCTGGCGAACCGCTACGCCATCGATCTCGAAATCCTGCAACGCGGTGCGCGTGGCGATCTGCACCGAGCTGTCGTAGCGCAGGCATTCGAGCACGGCATTGGGCATCAAATTCGGAGTTTCCTGTAGCAGGTGCAGTTGCTGCGGATGCCGATGCAAGGCGATCAATGCATTGCAGATCATGTTGGACGTGGTTTCGTGGCCGGCAAAGAACAGCAGGATCACGTTGGAGACGATCTCGTCGCTGCTCAGGCGCCGGCCCTCCTCTTCGGCCTGGATGAAACGCGAGATCAGATCGTCGCCGCCGTTGCTGCGACGTTGCTCGATCACGTTGTGGAAATAGGTTTCCAGCTGGATGTAGGCAGCGCTGGTGGCCTCCAATTCCACAGGCGTCATCATGGGATCGAAGACTTTTGCCAGCGCGCTGGTCGCGTGACTCAGGGCGGTGACATCGGCTGCATCGATATCCAGCATCCGGCAGATGATGGCGATCGGCAGCGGGAACGCAAATCCCTTCAGCAGATCGCAATGCCCATCTGATTGGAATGTGTCGATCAAGCCGGCAGCGATGTCGCTGGCCACCTGGCGCATGGCGTCCATCTGCCGCGCACCGAAGGCCTGTGTCATCAACCCGCGTAACTGCGTGTGCATCGGCGGGTTGAGCAGCAAAAACATGCGGCTCATGCCCTGAAACAACGGCAGCTGCACCGCCGCCTCGCTGTAGCGCAGGCGAATGCTGTCCAGATAATCGCGGCCGAGGCGGCGATCGCTGAGCAGGCGATCCACGACCTTGTAGTGGCCGGACATCAGCCTGTTTTCCGCCACCTGCACCAGCGGTCCTTCGGCACGCAGGCGTGCGTAGGTCGGATAGGGATCGTGTCGAAAGTCGGGTGTTGCGAAATCGCTGAGATGCATGACCTGGCTCATGTGGCGTGGTCACCCGCAGATGGGCGATCAGGGCTGGGGGAGATGCGGGCTTGGACGCAAACGGCTTGGGCGCGATGGAGAACGCAGGCGCTTCACCAGGAGAGACATGCGCGTCGGCGGCAATTGTCGACCGACATCGCGTACGCGCCCTGCCCAGGGGCGAAGCCTTGTCGTCAAAGTTGAATCGGTGTGGCCTGTCTGTGCCGTGCATCTCGCTGTCGCGCGGGCGCGCATGCCGAGCGCTGCCTACACGCCGCGCGCAGTGCGTGCATCGGTGTGCGTGCATGCGCCACGTGTCGCATCGCGTTAATCAAGCGCTGTGTACTATGGGCGTCCGGCCAACCGGACCTGCAACGCGGTCCTGTTCCCCTCGCCGGACTCCAGCAATGACAACACAATGCCCGCAGGCGATGCCCGGCGCAGTGCCGTTGGCTGGGTCGCTCTAGACGTTCTCGGACACTCTCACAACGGATTGGAATGCATCACGACACCAGCCTCATCGACATCATCGCCGTCGGCCTCGCGGTCGCTTTCGTGCTGGGCACGCTCGCACAGAAAGTGAAGCTCTCGCCGCTGGTCGGCTATCTGCTGGCAGGCGTGTGCGTCGGGCCATTCACGCCTGGCTTCGTGGCCGACCAGACCATGGCCAACCAGCTGTCCGAGCTGGGTGTGATGCTGCTGATGTTCGGCGTGGGCCTGCACTTCTCGCTCGACGATCTGATGGAAGTGAAGTGGATCGCGATTCCGGGCGCATTGGCGCAGATCGTGGTCGCCACGCTGCTCGGCTGGGCACTGGCCTGGAGCATGGGCTGGCCGTTGATGCACGGCCTGGTGTTCGGTCTGGCGCTGTCGGTGGCCAGTACCGTGGTGCTGCTGCGCGCATTGGAAGAACGCCGCTTGCTGGAAACCCAGCGTGGCCGCATCGCGGTGGGCTGGCTGATCGTCGAAGACCTGGTGATGGTGATCGCGCTGGTGATGTTGCCGGCGCTGGCCGAGGTGCTGGGCACCGCTGCCCCGGCTACCGCGCACGCGGGCGAGTCCACCTCGCTGCTGGCCGCGCTCGGTTTGACGCTGTTCAAGATGGTGGCGTTCGTGGCGGTGATGCTGGTGGTCGGGCGCCGGGTGATTCCGTGGTCGCTGGAAAAAGTCGCCGCCACCGGCTCGCGCGAGTTGTTCACCCTGGCGGTGCTCGGCATCGCGCTGGGCGTGGCGTTCGTGTCGGCCACCCTGTTTGGGGTGTCGTTCGCGCTGGGTGCGTTCTTCGCCGGCATGCTGCTCAAGGAATCCGAGCTCAGCCACAAGGCGGCCAGCGATTCGCTGCCGTTGCGCGATGCGTTCGCGGTGTTGTTCTTCGTCTCGGTGGGCATGTTGTTCGACCCGATGATTCTGGTCGAGCATCCGTGGCAGGTGCTGGCGACGTTTTTGACTGTCACCGTGGGCAAGTCGCTGGCCGCGTTTTTGATCGTGCGTGCGTTCGGCCACCCCACCGGTACCGCACTGACCATTTCCACCAGCCTGGCGCAGATCGGCGAGTTCTCCTTCATCCTGGCCGGGCTGGGCGTGCAGCTGGCGATCCTGCCGGAAACCGGGCGCGACCTGATCTTGGCCGGCGCGCTGCTGTCGATCATCGCCAACCCGTTCCTGTTCTCGTGGCTGGACCGCTGGCAGGCCAGGCAGGCGCAGGACGCCCCGGCCACGGTGGAACCGGAGCTGCCGCCCGGCCCGCCGCTGCAACTGGACGGCCATGCCATCGTGATCGGCTACGGCCGCGTGGGCAGCGCGCTGGCGCAGTTGCTGCGCAGCCGTGGCGTGCCGGTGCTGGTGATCGACGACAACGGCGATCACGTGGCCAAAGCGCATGCGGCCGGCATCCCCGGCATTCGTGGCAGCGCGGCGGCCGACCGCGTGCTGGCCGAAGCGCGCCCGGAACACGCCAAGATCGCGATCCTGGCCATTCCGCAGCCGCTGGAAGCCGGCGAGGCGCTGGCCAAGCTGCGTGCAATCAATCCCTCGCTGACCTTGCTGGCGCGTGCGCACAGCGATGCCGAGGTCAAGCATCTGCTCGAACACGGCGCCGATGGCGCGGTGCTGGCCGAACGCGAGCTGGCCTATTCGCTGGCCGAAATGGTGATGTCCACCCCGCCGTATCGAGCGTTGCGCGTGCCGGCGTCGTGATCGCCGGCTGATGCGCTCGAGGCAATGCGCCAGCGATGCCGCGTGTCGTCGATCGCCACGCAGAACGCGGTCGGGAAGCGAGAACATGCGGCACGCTAAGCGGTTGTTGCTGCCCGATATCAGCGCGGCTTGACTGGCCGATACTGCCTGCGATCGCCGTAGGCCGGGCCCTTGGTCTCGACGTTGGCGCATAGTCGGCCATTGCACAGCGTCACGTCGGCCGCGTTGTAGGCGCGCAGCAACTCCGCACGCAACTGGTTGTCTTCAATTTGCTGGCGATAGTGGGCCAGCAACCATCCGCCGCCGCCTAGCAACATCAGCAGACTCCCCAGGATGACCGCTGCGCCTTTCCATAACAGTAGGCGCTGCCCGCGCTCGATACGCTTGAGTTGATCGGACAGCGACTGCGCGCCTTCGCCGATCAAACCACCGGCTTGCTGGAGCCGCTTTTCGAAACCGGCGACAGGTTGATCCAATCCCTGCTGGATGCTTCGAATCAACGTGTCGGGCACGCGCTGCAACGTCTGTTCGGCCGAACGCGTCACCACGCTTGGCAGCGACTGGGCCACCTGCTCCAACTGCTGCGCAAGGCGGCGTTGCAGTTGTTCCAATTCGGCGCATCGGCGCTCGAACTGCTCCATCAAGGTAGCCGCTTTGCTGACCAGCGCCATCGGGTCTTGTGCATTCATCGTGCATCCTGCCTTCGTGGTGATGACGACTACAGGCTGCGCGCACCGACGCGCATGGTTTCTTGCTGTTGCGACTCGGCCTGTTGCCGCTGCGACTGCATCGCCTGCTGGGCCGCATGTTGTTCCTGCTGGTTCACTATCTCGACGGCCTCGGAGCGCAGTGCGCGGCCCGGAGGTTCATTGGCCAAGACCTGTGTCATCTGACGAAACTGATCACGGTCGCCGCTCTGTGCGGCGACCAGCATGCGATCCAGAAAGGCACCTGGGTCGTCCTGCAATGTGGGCGGCCTGCCGTGTGTCGGTGACGCCACACGAACATCCTGCGCATCCTGCTTGAGCGGCACCTGCCACCCCTGCGGCGCATGGCTGCGCTCGCGGTCCTGCTGGAATTGCTGCATCTGCTGCTGCCAGCTAGGCGCATCCATTTCCCGACGCCCGGCCCCCGGCTCCAACGGACCGCGCAGGTGATCGACCCCATCGCGGGCCAGCCCAGGGATCCCGCGCGAGTACAACGTCAGGCCCGACCGTAGCGCTTCGACGTCTCCGCGAGACTTCTCGATCGTCGGCGCATACTGCCGAGCGAGTTGCTGGGTTGAAGGGTCTTCCAAGACGGAGGTATCCGGTTTGCCGGTCCCATCGACTGGCAGGAAGTTATGCATGCGATGCGACTCGCCCAACCTGACTGCAGCAGACAAGGGATCGCGCGCGTCCAGCACACTGTTGTCGTTGGCGTAATCGGATCTTTTCAACGTGGCGATTTCATTCGGCGTGGCATAGATCTCGACCCGCCCGTAATGCCGGCTCGCGGCGCTGACTGCATCGCCGGCCATGACGTGATTGACTACATCGCCGCCACCTTCCGGGATCCGTCGATCCAGACTCACCGCACCGTAGGCGTCGAAGGTCTGGCCCTTGAGATTGAAGTGATGAGCAGTAACTTGCGCCAAATTGCCGCCGAGCGAGTGGCCTGCAACCGTAACATCGGGCGTTGGTTGGCCGGTACTGACATGCTTCTCTTTTGCATAGTTCAATGCGCGCTGCGTATATTCGATGGCGTCCGCTACTTGCGCATTGTGGCGAGTCGCGACCATTCCACCGTCAGCCAGTGCGCCGTCCAGGATGGGCTGGCGATCGAACTCGCTTCCTCGGTGGACAACTACCATTTCACCGGTATCGGCCCTTTCGTAGATCACGCCCTGGTAGCCCGACGGCTTGTCCACGTAGTCCAGGCGCCTGCAAGGAATACCTCCGATATCTACGATAGGGCTTGTCGGCCCCACCTTGTCTGGCTTTTGGTATGCATCATACGCAAGCGCAGCGTATTCCTGACTGCTCAGGCTCATGGGGCCACCCTCTCTGCTTTGAGAGTCACAACAAACAGATTGCTTCGGTTGGGCTCAGCGTAATTCTCGGCAGATGGCTTGCCTGTATCCGGGAAGTCATCAACGCCACTTTTTGGATAACCACCTTTCCAAAAGTAAGTTTTCTTGGAGGCCGACTGCAAGATCTGCTCTTTCTCCAAACTAGGCGCAAAGTCAGTCTCCTCATGTCTTCCACTCGCTTTTAGCGACATACCGACCCCCGTCAACTCCCAGTGGCACTCGCCCTTTCCATAATAATCCGCGTCAATCATGCCATCTGCAAAGATCGTCGCCACGTAGGTCGTCGCGTCGATTTTTTTGAAAACTGCGGGAACACTGTCTTCCTTCTGCTTGGGCCAAACCCCAGCAATCGGCTCGATCGGGGTGCATTGCTGATGATTAGACATTTGATAAAAGGTGGCACCGTCCACGAAACCAAACGGCCCCGGCGCATTCTCGATGGTCATAGTGATCCGATAAGCCTGCTTGGGATGCGTATTCTTCCGGTAAACAGGATCGCCGTCAGCGTCACTCACCTGCTTATCTTGTGACTGCATGTTCGTCTCCTTTGAACCGCAAGCGCCCAATGTCATGGAGAGGGATACGCAAAGCAGTAAGGCGTAGTTGCGGCACATGTTTTTTGCCAATCAGCATCCTTTAGCAAGAGCCTACGCCGGTTCCATGGGGCATGCAAGATTCACTAACTATTACGTCTTTCCCTGAAGTCTTTTCAGCATCAATTAGTTTTAATTTATATCTCCAACACCTGGAATGCATTCATCCACGTGAGAGGTGTGGCTGAGAAACGCCAACTATGGCGATAGGCTTGGAGCTCGCAACACTCAAATCACTTGCCACAGCTGAATAATGCTGCCGCTCGTGGTTGGCGATGCAGGACTATCCAGCGGATCAAGCGGATCTGTTTGGGGTCAACCGCACCAGAAGCGCTGATCTTCAGCCTTACCGCATCCTTGGGGCCAGGGACACTGGCAACGAGACGCAAGTGTCCTAGTCACAAAAAGTAACCAACCAACACACTTGATAATCATTCCCATCAAGAGCAGGATGAGCGCCCGTTCCCTTGGCGGCCTCATCCATGGCGTTTGCGGTTGGCGTTCTCAATTCGTTGCCAAGCGTGCAGTTGTGCGAGCTGTTGGGCCGCATCGGCTACGGCTTCGTGGTGCTCGATCTGGAGCACGTGCTACGCGCGCCGGACGAACTGGAACATGCCATTCGCGCGTGCGAGCTGTCCGGCTGCGAGGCCTGGGTGCGCGTGCCGGAGGTGGACGAAAAACTGATCGGCCGCGTGCTGGATGCCGGCGCGCGTGGGATCGTGATTCCGCGCGCCGAATCGGCCACGCAACTGGCCGCCGCCATCGCCGCGGCGCGGTTTCCGCCGCTGGGCCGGCGCGGCATTACCGGCGGCCGTGTCACCGGCTTCGGCAACGTCGATCTGCCCACTTACATCGCACAGGCCAATCGCACTATCCGCATCGTGCCGATGATCGAAAGCGCGGCCGGTGTTGCGGCATTGCCTCAGATGCTTGCGGTGCCCGGTATTGCGCTGGTGATGGAAGGCGCACTGGATCTTGCGCTGGATCTGGGCCTGGGCCCGCAACCGACACATCCACAGGTGTGGGAGCTGCTGCTGCAACTATATGCGCAGTGCGTTGCTGCCGAGGTGCCGTTCTGCCCCAATCCGCGCACCGATGCGCAACGCGCGCACTGGCTGCAACAGCCCGATCTGCGCTGGCTGCTTGCCGGCGAAGACCGCGCGCTGATGCAACGCGCACTGCGCGCTCATCTGGCCACCTTCGCCGCACCCCCTTCACCACCCGCCTGCAGGAGCACGCCGTAGATGTCGACGTTCCGTTTCCACGCCCTGGCCATCGCCGTCGCTGCGATCGCTTCGACCACGCCGCAGCTGGCGTTTGCCATCGAGTCGCCGAATGCCGATGCCAGCGATGCGCAAACGCCGATCCGCGCGTTGGACGCGATCCAGGTGCAGGGCAGCCTGCTCGGGCGCTCCAAACCCGACGATGTGCAGCGCTACGCCGGTAGTCGCCAGGTGATCGACCGCGAGCAATTACGCAACGGCGGCAACCGCTCGCTGGACGATGCGCTGCAGCGCGTGCCGGGCATCAAGATCTTCGACGAAACCGGCACCGGCGCGTTGCCGCAGCTGATGCTGCGCGGCCTGTACGAAAGCCGCAGCGGCCGTGTGCAGGTACTGGAAGACGGCATTCCGCTCGCATTGGCCCCGTATGGGCAGACCAGTCTGTCGCTGTTTCCGGTGGGGCTGAATCAGATCGACCGCATCGATATCGTGCGCGGCGGCGCGGCCGTGCAGTACGGGCCGAACAACGTGGGCGGGGTGATCAATCTTGTCAGCAAGGAGATCCCCAGCGAATGGAGCACCACGCTGGCGCACAAGGTCACCGCCGGTGGCCAGGGCCAGTTCCTGCAGGACAGCGCGCTCAGCAGCGGCGGCTACCTCACCGACAACTTCGGCATACAGGTCGATGCCAATCGCACCTATGGCGAGTATTGGCGCGCACACAGCGATACCGACATCAGCAATCTGCGCGTGCGTGCGGAGTGGTGGCTGGACGACACCAAGTTGCTCAAGGCCAGCGTGCAGCGTTATCTGGTCGACATGGATCTGGCCGGTGCGCTCAGCCCGGACGATTACCGGCGCGACCCGCGTCAATCCACGCGCCCACTGGACAGCTTCAACGGCCGCACCACGCGTGCATCGTTGAGTTATGAGCAGTTGTTTGGAGACTGGGGCCCGCTGAAAGATGTTCGGTTGTCTTGGACCAACTTCAGCGCACGCAGCAGCCGCAACTTCATCGTCGGCATGCGTCAGGCCGCCACCGAAACCTGGCGCTCGGATCTGCCACCGCAACTGCGCCAGACCGCACCGCGCGACTTCCGCGTGGTCGGCAGCGAGCCGCGACTGAGCTGGACCATGGGCGATGCCGGTGGCCTGCGTCAGCAGTGGACCGCCGGTGTGCGTGCGGTGCACGAAGACATCGATTTTCTGGTCGGCAATCTGCGTCTGCGCGATGGCGTGTTCACCAGCGTGCGCGATTGGCAGTTCGAAGATCGTGCATTGGCGGCGTATGTCAGCAATGCGATCACCCTGCCGGGCGAACGCTTCATCATCACCCCGGGGCTGCGCTACGAGAAGCTGGATTCGCGCTATTTCAATCGTACGACCGGCGTGCGCACACTCAACCAGACCCGCGATGTGTTGCCGGGTTTGACACTCGGTTTTCAGGCCAACGCACAGTGGTTCTTCTATGCGGACGGGCAACGTTCGATGCGTGCGCCGCAGGTCACCCAGATCATCTTCGGCAATAATCTGGATGCGGAACTGGCGTGGAATTACGAAGCCGGTACGCGCTATCAGCCCAACGATCGCACCCGCATCCAGTTGGGTGGCTATCTGATCGACTTCGATCAGCAGATCCAGCTGGACAACACCACGCGCGTGTTCCGCAACCTCGGCAAGACCCGCCATCAGGGCGGCGAACTGGAACTGCAATGGAGCCCGGAAAATCTGCGTGCACTCACCCTCAACGCCGGCTATGCGTATCTGGATGCCAGCCAGGAATCGGGCGCATTTCGTGGCTTCCGCGTGCCTTACACCTCACGCAACCAGATCACGCTGGGCGGCAACTACACGCTCGGTCACACCACTGTCGCACTGTCGAGCTACTACTTCAGCAAGGCCTATAGCGATGCGGCGAATACCGTGCAAGAGAACGCGATCGCTTCGGTGGGTCAGTTGCCGGCCTACATGGTGTGGAACACGCAGGTCAGCCGTACCCTGTTCGAACGCGATGGACAAACATTCAGCGCATCGCTGGCAATCAACAACCTGTTCGATCGGCAGTATTGGTTCCGTGGTGTGGATACCAGCCCGTGGGGCCGCCAGGCCGCGCCGTCGCGCACCGTCACCGCCGGGCTGGAATACACCTTTTAAGCCCACGTTTTAAACCTGCGCCAGTAATTAACTGCTGCAAACGACCGACGCACAGGGGCGTTGGTCGCGCCTGACGGCAACGGCGCTCGCGCTGGCGAGCGCCGCAGACAACACGGTGTGCATGACGCACGCGTCCCTGCCGCAGCATGCGGCATGCGATCACCGTATCGCAGGCCACCCAACGCCCCCCGCGGCGCCAGGCAGCCCGTTTCAGTACCGGTTTTCCCACCGTCCTGTTGAATCGAGAGCTGCCATGACTGCGACATCCGCTGCACCGTTGGTGATCCTCACCCATGTCTGCCATCCGGCCATCACCGAAGGCTTTCTGCCTGCCGCGCACGCGCTGGGCCTGCCGGTGTGGCTGCTGACCGATCACCGACTCGATCACCTCAGCTATTTCCGCCAGCACCCGGCGCACGCACCGCAGCGGGTGATCGAATGCGATGTGTTCAATCCGCTCGGCGTGCTGGATGTGCTGCACGACGCCGACGTGTTGCCGCGCGCGGTGTTCAGCAACAGCGATCATCTGCAGACCAGTACCGCGTTGGTCGCTGCAGGTCTCGGCCTCCCTGGCAAGGATTGGCAGGTGTGTTACGCGGCCAAGAACAAGGCGGCAATGCGTCAACGGTTGCGCACGCGTGACTTGCCATCGCCGTGGTTCTGCACGCTGGCGCCGGGCGCCGCATTGCCGGCCGACATTCCGTGGCCGGTGGTTGCCAAACCGCGCGAGGGCGTGGCCAGCCTGGACGTGCGCCACTGCGCCGATGCCGTGCAATTGCAGGCCTATCTGGACGATGTGTGGCAGCGCCATCCGCAGCGCACCGTGCTGCTGGAAGGCATGCTGGAAGGGGCGCTGTTTACGCTGGAAACGCTGGGCGACGGCCACACGCTGCAGGCGCTGGGCGGCTTCAAGGTGCGGCTGTCACCGCCGCCGCATTTCGTGGAATGCGAAGCGCAGTGGGATGCCCGCGTGGACACACCGGTGATTGCGCAGGCGCTGGAACAGCTGCGCAGTTTTGGTGTCGGTTTCGGGCTATGCCATAGCGAATTCATTCTCACCGCCGATGGCCCGGTGCTGGTGGAGATCAACTACCGTAGCATCGGCGACCGCCGCGAATTCCTGCTCGACAGCATGTTCGGCAAGCAGTGGTTCAACGCCGCGCTGGCGCCGCATCTTGGCCTGCCGCTGCCGCAGCTGCGCAGCGATCGCACACATGCGTTGCTGCGTTACTACGTCGCCGAGCAAGACGGCGAACTGGTGACTGCCGCCGAAGACCGCCGCCATCACACTGCGCACAGCGATGTGCAGTACCGGCGGATACGCGCGCCCGGCGAACGCATCCGCTTGAGCCATTCCAACAAGGATTATCTGGGCGTGCTGAGCGCGCTGGCCAGCGATGCGCAGGCGCTGGAGCAGGCGGTGGTGCGTGCCGAAGCGGGCTTGCAATGGCGGATCGACAGCGCGGAGCTGCGCGCATGAGCAGTGCCGCCGACCAACGCTATATCGCCACCCGCATCATCGATGCCTGCCTGCGCGAAGACCTGCGTGGAATCGCCACCCGTGGCAGCGCGGGCACACCCGACGCAACGCTGCTGGCGACATGGACCGACCCCAGCCCGGTGGACGGCTGGTGGCGCATTGCGCATCTGCCCGACGGCACGTTGTGGTTGCCGATCCACCGGCAGGGCTACCTGCAGGACATCAGCGCCTGTGGCGACAGCTGGATTGTGCAACGTGCTGACGGTGCGCATATCGAACGCGGTGCACAGGCCTGGCTGCAACGCATGTGCAGCCAGCTCGATATGGACACCCAGCAGCTGCATCGCGCCTATGCCGAAGAAGCCGAGTGCGCCGCTGCCCACCTCGGCCTGGCACGCCAGGCCTACGACGCGCAGGCACCTGCGCTGCTCAACGCATTGCAGCACGCAGATGCGGCAGAGCGTGCGTATCGCTGCGATCAGTTGGCGAGCTATCGCGATCATCCGTTCTACCCGACCGCGCGCGCCAAGGCCGGGCTGGAGGCGTCGGAACTGCGCGATTACGCGCCCGAATTTGCGCCCACCTTTACGCTGCGCTGGCTCGCGATTCCGCGTGCGCAGGTGACCTGCACCAGCGCACTACCGGCCGAGCTATGGCCAGACTTCGCCACGCTGGGTCTGCCACCCGAGCTGGCCAGCACGCACGTCGCCTGGCCGGTGCATCCGCTGGTATGGGCGCGGCTGGAGCAGGACGGTTTCGTGCTTCCTGCAGGCAGCGTACGTGCGCCGCAGGCCTGGCTGGAGGTGCGCCCTACCCTGTCGGTGCGCACGCTGGTGCCGCTGCTGCATCCGCAGTTGCATCTCAAATTGCCGATTCCGATGCGCACGCTGGGCGCGCTCAATCTGCGCCTGATCAAGCCCTCCACGCTGTACGACGGCCACTGGCTGGAACGTGCATTGCGCCGCATCGATGCGCTGGACCCGGCACTGCGCGGCCGTTGCGTGTTCGTGGACGAATCGCATGGCGGGCACGTGGGTGAGACGCGTCATCTGGCCTACCTGGTGCGGCGTTATCCGCCGCTGGACGACGCCACGCTGGTGCCGGTGGCCGCGCTATGCGCGCTGTTGCCGGATGGCCGGCCGATGGCGATCCATCTGGCCGAGCGATTCATGCAGGGGGATGTGTTGCGCTGGTGGCGCGATTACACCGAGCTGCTGCTCGCGGTGCATCTGCGCTTGTGGCTGCGCTACGGCATCGCACTGGAAGCCAACCAACAGAACAGCGTGCTGGTCTACGCCGATGGCCAGGCGACGCGGCTGTTGATGAAGGACAACGACGCCGCACGGATCGCGATGCCGCAGTTGCGCGCGCAGCTGCCGGATCTGGACACACTCGGCACGCTGCACGATGCGCGTATCGCGGTGGACGATCCGCACGCCCTGGCGCAGATGTTCTGCACCATCGTGCTGCAACTGGATCTGCAAGCCGTGCTGGAAGGCCTGGCCGAATGGCAGCCCGCGCTGCGCGCGCCGCTGTACACGCAGCTGCAGACGCAGTTCGCCTTGACGCTGGCGCAGCTGGACGTCGATGGCATCGACACCAGCCCCGCGCGCCGCCTGCTGGCCGCGCCACGGCTGCCGGTGAAATACCTGCTCAGCGCCGGCAGCCTGCTCAGCAAGCAGCTCACCGGCGCGCTGGACATCAACAAGTTCTACGGCGATAGCGCGCCCAATCCGTTCGGCGAGGCATTCGCTGGCGCGCAGCACATGCCGCGTCGGCAGGCAGGCGGTCAGCGATGAGGCGTGTGCTGGGCCCGGTGCTGGCGGCACATTACCTGGCCGCCTTCACCGCGTTGGGCATGCCATTGTTTCTGCCGCAGGTATTGGCGGAGTTGGCGCCGTCGGCCGCGGTTGGCTGGAGCGGTGTGCTGTACGTGCTGCCGACGCTGTGCACGGCGTTGACGGCGAGTACCTGGGGGCGCTTGGCCGACCGCTATGGACGCAAGCGCTCACTGTTGCGCGCGCAACTGGGGCTGGCAGTGGGCTTTGCGATCGCCGGCTTCGCGCCGTCGCTGACCTGGTTGGTACTCGGGCTGGTCGTGCAAGGCACCTGCGGCGGCTCGCTGGCGGCGGCCAATGCATATTTGGCCAGCCAACCGCAGGCCGGTCCGTTGGCGCGCGCGCTCGACTGGACGCAATACTCCGCGCGCCTGGCGATGGTCAGCGCGCCTGCGTTGCTGGGTCTTGCACTGGCGCTTGGCCCGGCGCAGTCGCTGTATCGCGCGCTTGCGCTGTTGCCGCTGCTGGCGTTCGCGCTGACCTGGCGTTTGCCGGCCGATCGGCCTGCGGTGCGGCCGACAGCGTCCACTGCGGAGTCGACACCCTCCCAAGACGCTGCTGCATCGTCGCGGTCGGCTTCACCCCAGACAACCACAACGGCCAGTGCCCTGTGGCCTGCCTTGCTGATCGCACAATTCCTGTTCTGCTTCGCGATGGTGGTGACGTTTCCCTACTTCATCCCGTATGCGCTGGCGCGCGGTGCCGGCCACGATGCCTTGGCCGGCCTGCTCTACAGCCTGCCGCATCTGGTCTATCTGGTGGTGCTGCCGTGGTGGCGGCGCGGCGATGGCGAGGCGTGGCTGGTGCCCGGCCTGGTGGTATTCGCCGTGGCCTGCGTGTGGCAGGCGCTGTTGCACGACCCCATCGCGCTGGCAGTTGCGCGTGTGCTGTTCGGGTTCGGCATGTTGTTCGGCCTGCGTGGGCTCAACCGCAGCCTGGCCATGGTCGCCAGCGGGCACGGCGCCGGACGCTTGTTCGGCCGCTTCGATGCCTGCGGCAAATGGGCCGGCGTGTTCGCCGGTGCCGCCGCCGGCGCGCTGGCCCAGGCGGCCGGCCCTGCCATCCCTTTTCTGGCTGCCGCGCTGGCTGCGGCGGCCGCTGCGCTCACCGTTCTGGTGCGCTTCCCTTCGAGGAGATCCGCCGATGTCGCCGCACACGATGCATGACCCCTGGTACGACAGCATGGCCGACGCACAGGCCTGCACCTGCTGGTTGAACTGCTACCTGCGCGAGTTCGCGATTCCGCAGCGCGCAGCGGACTTCGATTATCGCGGGCTGGATCGCCCCGGCCCGCGCGTGGCCGAGCAACGTTGGCTGCGCATCGCTCTGGGCGATACCGGCGCGCTATGCGTGCGCATTGCCTACGCCGATCGCCTGGGCCGCTGCCGCTTCGCCTCCACGCCGTTTCTCAAGAGCGCCGGCCAACCGTGGCAGAGCCTGGATGCGCATGCCTTGGCGCGCTGCCTGCTGCAGGCGCTGGGCAGCACGCAGGCGGTCAATCCGGAACTGCTCGCGCAAAGCGCCAACAGCGTGGCGATCACTGCCGCGTTATTGCGACAGGCACAAGGCGCCTTGCCGACTGGTGAGGCGATGATCGATGCCGAGCAATCGATGCTGTGGGGGCATGCCTTGCATCCCACGCCCAAGAGCCGCGAAGGCATTGATCTGGCGCAGGTGCTAGCCTGCGCGCCGGAAGCGCGTGCGGCGTTTCAACTCTTCTGGTTCCGCATCGACCCACGACTCTTGCGCATGCAGGGCCGCGATGTACGTGCAACCCTGCGGCAGCTATCCGGCAGCGAGGATCTGTATCCCTGCCATCCATGGGAAGCGCAGCGGCTGCTCGACGACCCGCTGCTGCGCACCTTGCAAACACGCGGCGTGATCGAGCCGGTCGGCGCACTGGGCGATGCACTGCGGCCAACCTCCTCGGTGCGCACGCTGTATCACCCGGAGCTGGATTATTTCCTTAAGTGTTCGGTGCATGTGCGGCTGACCAACTGCGTGCGCAAGAACGCCTGGTACGAGCTAGAAAGCGCGGTCGCCCTCACCGAACTGCTGGTACCGAGCTGGCGTGCGCTGGCGGTGCAGGTACCGGGCTTCGATGTGATGCTGGAACCGGCAGCGACTTCGCTGGAGATCGCGCAGGTCGATTCCGCGCTGCATGACGCCGATCCGCTTGCGGCACGCGCGCTGTCGGAGAGCTTCGGCATCCTGTATCGGCAGACCCTTCCTGCCGCGCAACGTGCGCGTTGGCGGCCGCAGGTGGCGGCCGCGTTGTTTACCTGCGATGCGCAGGGCAATAGCGCGTGTGCAGCGAAGTTGCAGGCACTGGGCAGCGCGCAGATGGATCGCCACACCGCCACGTTGCTGTGGTTCCGCGCCTATGCCGGCTTGCTGCTGGACGGTGTGTGGAGTGCCCTGTTCCAGCACGGCATCGCGCTGGAACCGCATCTGCAGAACACCGTGATCGGGTTTGCCGATGGCTGGCCGACACGGGTATGGATCCGCGATCTGGAAGGCACCAAGCTGCTCGCACACCACTGGCCCGCCACGCGTTTGCAGGGCGTGGGCGAACGCGCACGGCAATCGCTGTACTACACGCCGGAACAGGGCTGGAATCGTGTGGCGTATTGCGCGCTGGTCAATAACCTGGCCGAGGCGATCTTCCACCTCACCGAAGGCGATGACGTGCTCGAAGCGCGCCTGTGGCACTGCGTTGGCGAGATCGCCGCACGCTGGCAGCAACGTCATGGCGCGCAAACCGCGCTGCAGGGCCTGATCGACGGCGCGCCGCTACCCAGCAAGAACAACCTGGGAACGCGGCTGTGGCAACGCGCGGATCGTCAGTCCGATTACACCGCACTGCCCAATCCCATTCCACGCATCGCAACCGCGCGCCAGGTGGCCGCATGAGCCTGCGCATCGATACCGCCGCCGTGATGGAGGCGTTGCCACACCTGCGCGAACACAGCGATGGCCCGATCTGCGCCTACGTCTACGACCTGACAGCACTGCATGCGCATGCGGCATGGATGCGCGCGCAACTGCCGGCCGACTGCGAGCTGTTCTACGCGGCAAAGGCCAACGCGGAGCCGCCGATCCTGCACACGCTCGCCCCGCACGTGGATGGCTTCGAGGCGGCCTCCGGCGGCGAACTGGCCTGGCTGCATCTGCAACAACCCCAGGCCGCGTTGTTGTTCGGCGGCCCTGGCAAGCTCAATAGCGAACTGGCCCAGGCCGCTGCGCTGCCCGATTGCACCGTGCACGTAGAAAGCATGGGCGAGCTGGAACGCCTGGCCGCCATTGCAGCGCAGGCCGGCCGCTGCGTACCGGTGTTCCTACGCATGAACATCGCCGTGCCCGGCGCGCAGAGCACGCGTCTGATGATGGGCGGGCAGCCCTCGCCGTTCGGCCTGGACCCGGACGATCTGGATACGGCGATCCATCGGCTGCGTGCCAGCCCTTCGCTGCGGTTGGAAGGCTTCCATTTCCATCTGATGTCGCACCAGCGCGATGCCGGCGCGCAGCTGCACCTGATCGCCGCCTATTTGCGCACCGTGCAGCAGTGGCGGCAACGCTATGGACTCGGCCCGCTGCGCGTGAATGCAGGCGGTGGCTTCGGTGTGGATTATCTGGCGCCGGAAGCGTCGTTCGATTGGGCCGGCTTCTGCGCCGGGTTGCCTTCCTTGCTGCGCGAACATGGCGACGCACTGCGTCTGCGGTTGGAGCCGGGGCGCTATGTCAGCGCCAGCTGCGGCTGGTATCTGATGGACGTGCTGGACCTCAAGCGCAGCCACGGCGCGTGGTTTGCGATCGCACGCGGCGGCACCCATCACTTCCGCACTCCGGCCGCGCAGGGCCACGATCACCCGTTCCGGGTGCTGCGTGGCGGGCGCGCACCCGTGTTGCGCGACATGCCGGTCACCCTGGTCGGGCAGTTGTGCACGCCCAAGGACGTGCTGGCGCGCAACCAGCCTGTCGCGGCACTGGCGCCGGGCGACTGCCTGGCCTTCCCGCTGGCCGGCGCGTATGCATGGAATATTTCGCATCAGCAGTTCCTGATGCATCCACCGCCGCAGATGGTGTTTTTGCCGGCAGCGGCTCAGGCGACGGCATCCGCATCCGCATCCGTGGAAAGCTGCACCGGCACGCGAATGTCTGCACGCAACTCGGCTTCTGCCACTGCCTCGGGATCGTCCAGGTAGAGGTAATGCAGCGGCGCATTGCGCAGGACGTAGCCACTGTCGGGCAGCCACTGCGCGAGCAGGCGGTCGAGCGCGTCTTCGATACCTGCATAAGAGCCCACATGACGCAGCACTGCATGCGCGCCACCGTCGAGCTGGCGCAGTTGCAACGGTGCGGGCGGCGACAAGCCGGTATCGAAGACCATGCCGCATTCGAACAGGTGCTGCTGCGCCGGCACATCGCGGTGGTCGCTGAGCGGCAGACCGATCAGGGACTGCAGCTGCTCGATCGCACCGACCCGC
The DNA here is from genome assembly GCF_001423495.1 of Xanthomonas sp. Leaf131. Taxonomy (GTDB): domain Bacteria; phylum Pseudomonadota; class Gammaproteobacteria; order Xanthomonadales; family Xanthomonadaceae; genus Xanthomonas. Next base: position 193,324 of record NZ_LMOG01000012.1, read on the forward strand.
TCGGCCCAGGCGGCGATGCGACCGAAACCACGGTCCAGATCGTCGAACGCGCCGCGCTGGCGTAGCACCACCACTTGCAGCGGGTCGAGCACTTGCACCATCACCTGCAACGGCGCGCCGGACAGCTGCGACGGCATGGAGGGCACGGCCAGTTGCTGCAGTTTCTGTGCGCGCAGCGACGGTGTTTTGCGCAGGCTGCTCGGGCTGGCCTGCAACACGGCACGGAACGCGCGTGCCAGCGCCTGCGGGGTCTGATAGCCCACCGCCAGCGCCACCTCGGTCACCGAGCTTGCCTGCTCGCCCAACAGATGCAACGCATAGCTCAGACGCAGCCGCGCGATGGTCTGCCCCAGGGTTTCGCCCGCCAGCGCGCGATAGACCCGATGGAAATGATGCGGCGATTGCTGCGCCACCACCGCCAGTGCGGCCAGATCCGGCAGCGGCTCGCCAGCGCGAATGCTGGCCTGTAGGTGTGCCACAACGCGCTCGACGCTGCGTTGCCGATTGAAACTGACGGAGGCTGCTGCTGACATGGGCGATTCCTTGTGGGCAGCTCAAGCATCGCGCAGATCGGCGCGGCATGCGGTCCCGATCTTGCGCAGTGCAGTCGATGCAACCGGCTGCACCGCCAGCCATGATTTGCTCAGCTCGCTTGCTCAGCTCGCCTGCAGCGCCAGGGCGACCAGCACTGCCGTTTCGGTCAATTCCACCAATGCGCCGCAGGTGTCGCCGGTCATGCCACCGAGACGTTGCAGGCAGGCGCGGCGCCATAGAAAAAACACGCCTGCAGCGACCAGACACGCGAGCGCGGCACTCGCCCAGCCTGCAAAAAACACGACCGCCAGACTCAGCACCAACGACACACCCAAAGCTGCGCGCGAGCTGCCCGGCAACGCGCTGCCGATGCCGCCGGCACGCACATACGGTGTACTCGAAAACGCTGCAACCAACGCAGTGCGTGCCAGCAACGGCGCCAGCCACACAACGCCTGGAGCAGTGGGCAACACTGTCGCCAGTGCAGCGCATTTGAGCAGTAGCACCAGCACCAGCGCGGTCACCGCCATCGGGCCGCTGGTGGGGTCTTGCATGATCGCCAGCGTGCGCGTGCGATCGCCCATGCCGCCGACCCAGGCGTCGCTCATGTCGGCCAGCCCGTCCAGATGCAGGCCGCCGGTCAGCCATACCCAACTGCTCAACAGCAACGCCGCGCCAAGCAGCGGCGCAACATCGCGCAGGCACCACGCCAACCCGCTCAGTACCGCGCCGAGCAACAGGCCCACCAGCGGATACCACGGCAGCGAGCGCGCCTGCGCGCCAGTGCGCGCGAACACCCAGCCTGGCACCGGAATGCGGGTCAAAAACCCGACCGCGGCAAGCAAGCCATCGATCATCCGGCGTTGCGTGCAGACTGCGAGGGTGCGGGCGATACCTGCGATGTCGATAAGGCACCTGCGTTGGCAGGCGGCCAGGCCAGCGGATGTAACGAGGCATGCGGCACCGCAAGCTCGGTCATGCTGCCGAAGCTGCGTGCCTCCGCCATGCAGCGCAGTGCGCGGATCGCACCGCCATGGGTGACCACCAACACGCGTTGGGTCGGATAAGCGGCCACGATGGCATCGAGTGCGGCAGACAGGCGTGCGCAGAAATCGGCGAAGGGCTCGGCCTGCGGCGGCGGATGGCGCACCGGGTCGGCCCAGAAGCGCCCCAGCGCTGCGCCTTCGTCGCGGTCGATCTCTGCCACCGGCACGCCCTGCCAGCGGCCGAAGTGGTATTCGCGCAAGCGTGCATCACGTTGCAGCGGCAGCGTACGCGCGGTTGCCAATTCGGTGGCGAACAAGGCGCAGCGCTGCAGCGTGGAGGCGACCACCACGTCCCATGTGCCCTCGGCGGTGGCCGCGCGCAGCTGCTGCCAGCCCAGGGCAGTGAGTGGGTCGTCGAGCTGGCCGCGATAGCTGCGCTGGCCGGTGTCGCCGTGTCGCAACAAGGTGATTTGTGCACTCATGCGTCGGAGACGCCGGCTTCGGCAAAGGTGGCCATGCCGTTATGCAGCGCGCAGGCGTGACGCAACAGCGGGATCGCCACCGCCGCGCCACTGGCTTCGCCCAGGCGCAGGTCCAGCTGCAGCAGCGGTTCGGCATCCAGGGCGCGCAGCAAGGCAGCATGGCCGCGCTCCTGCGAGCGATGCCCGAACAACAGCCATTCGCGCACGCCGCCATTGAGATGGGTGGCCACCAGCGCTGCGGCGGTGCTGATGAAGCCATCCACCAGCACCGGAATCCCGGCCTGCGCCGCGGCGATGTAGGCACCGACCAAGGCGGCGATCTCGAAACCGCCCAGCCGGCGCAGCCGCTCCAATGGGCTGGACGCATCGGCATGCAGGGCCAGTGCACGGGTGATCACCATCGCCTTGTGCGCGATGCCTTCGGCATCCAGGCCGGTGCCGGCGCCGGCCATCGCCTGCGGAAATTGCGACAGCAGCGCGCAGCCCAGCGCGGCCGCAGATGTCGTATTGCCGATGCCCATTTCGCCGCCGACAAACAGCTGCGTGTCGCAGCTCTTTGCCTGCGCAATGCTTTCGGCGCCTGCGGCGAGTGCGTCGCGCAATTGCGTGGATGTCATCGCCGGCTGTTCGCAGATGTTGGCGCTGGACGGCGCGATCCAGGCACGCCGCACACGCGGCAACTCGCCCGGGTCGTTGACCACGCCCAGATTCACCACTTCCAGGCGCGCACCCAGCTCGCGCGCCAGCACCGCAATGGCGGCGCCGCCACGGGCGAAATTACGCACCATCTCGCCGGTGACCGCCTGCGGAAACGCAGACACGCCCTCGGCCGCGACGCCGTGGTCGGCGGCATACACCGCGATCCAGATCCGCTGCACGGTGGGGTGTTCGTTGCGCTGCCAGGCTGCCAGTTGCACCGCCAGTTGCTCCAGCCGGCCCAGCGCGCCGGGCGGCTTGGTCAGTTGTTCCTGCCGGGCCAGCGCCGCCGCGCGCACCCGGGCATCCGGCACCGCACAGGTGCCCTGTATCCAATCAATACTCACACCGCGTCTCCTTTCAGCACCATCGGCAAGCCGGCCACGACCAACACCACGCGCTCGCACTGTAGCGCCAATGCCTGATGCAGCCGACCGGCCTCATCCACAAACCGGCGCGTGAGTTCGCCCAGCGGCACGATGCCCTGCCCCACCTCGTTGCTGACCAGCACGATCTGCCCCGGCAGTTGCGGCAAGGTGGCGAGCAGGGCCTCGCGCTCGCGCTCGAAGGCGCTGGCATCCGGGTCGCCCAGCAGGTTGCTCAGCCATAGCGTCAGGCAATCCACCAGCACGCAGCGGCCGGGCGCGGCCAGCGCCTGCAAGCTGGCAGCCAGTGCGATGGGTTCTTCCACACAGCGCCAGTGCGGCGGGCGTTGGCTGCGATGCTGCGCGATGCGTGAGCGCATCTCCTCGTCGAAGGCTTGCGCGGTGGCGACGTAGTGCACCGCCTGCCCCGACGCCGCCGCGATGCGCTCGGCCAATGCGCTCTTGCCCGAACGGGCGCCGCCCAGAATCAACTGCCGCATGTGGAGTCCTTGCTGGTGAGCCGGGTCAGTGCCGCTGTGTCCAGATGCGTTTGCACCGCATCGGCCAGACGCTCGAAGGTGGCCTCGCGCAGTGCGGCCAGATCCAGCGGCGCCGCTTGTGCCAGACCGGCCCACTCCAGCAATGCGGCCAATGCCTCGGGATGATCGAACAGGCCATGCAGGTAGGTGCCCAGCACCTGGGCATCGTCGGAGATCGCCCCCTCGGCGCGGCCGTCGTGCAGCTGCAGCAATGGCCGCGCCAACGCAGCGCCGGTGCTGATGCCGCAATGGATCTCGTAGCCGCTCACCGCCACATTGCCCCATGCCATCCGCCCGTGCACGCGATGCAGTTGCTTGTGCGGATGCAGCGTGGTCTGCAGCGACAGCCAGCCGAGTCCTGCGCTGCTGCCGGCCGGGCCTTCGATACCGTGGGGGTCGTGGATCTGCTCGCCCAGCATCTGCAGCCCGCCACAGATGCCAAGCAGCTTGCCGCCGTAGCGCAGATGGCGGGCGATGGCGGTTTCCCAGCCCTGCGTGCGTAACCACTGCAGATCGGCACGCGTGGATTTACTGCCCGGCAGCACGATCAGCTCGCACGGCGGCAGCGTCTGGCCCGGACCGATCAACTGCACGTCCACCTGCGGATGCGCCAGCAACGCGTCGATATCGGTGTGGTTGCTGATCCGCGGCAGCACCGGCACCACCACGCGCAACCGCGCCTGCGGTTTCGGGCTTGCATGGCGTGGCAGCGCATCTTCGGCCTCCAGTTGCAGGCCGTGCAGATACGGCAGCACCCCGAGCACCGGTTTGCCGGTCTCGCACTCCAGCCAGTCAAGGCCGGGCTGCAACAGCGCCAGGTCGCCACGAAAGCGGTTGATGACGAAGCCCGCCACGCGCGCACGTTCGCTCTCAGACAACAACGCCAGCGTGCCGACCAGATGCGCGAATACGCCGCCGCGGTCGATATCGGCGATCAGGATGACGGCGCAATCCACAGCCTCGGCATAGCCCATGTTAGCGATGTCGTTGGCGCGCAGATTGATCTCGGCCGGGCTGCCGGCGCCTTCCACCAGCAGCACATCGAAACGTTCGACCAGGCGCGCGTGCGAGGCCAGCACCGCCTTGAGCGCAGTGGCCTTGTAGGCGTGATAGCCCACTGCATCCAGCGTGGCGACCGCATGCCCATGCACGATCACTTGCGCGCCGGTATCGCTATTGGGCTTGAGCAAGACCGGGTTGAAATCGGTGTGCGGCTGCAGCCCGCAGGCCTGCGCCTGCACCGCCTGCGCGCGGCCGATCTCGCCGCCATCCACAGTGACGGCGGAATTGAGTGCCATGTTCTGCGGTTTGAACGGAGCCACTGCTACGCCTTGGCGATACAGCCAGCGGCACAGCGCCGCCACCAGCGTGCTCTTGCCGGCATCGGAGGTGCAGCCCTGCACCATCAGCACGCGTGCGCTCATGCCATCACCTCGCGCAAGGCCGCAGCCAGACGCGCTTCGGCTGCGGCATCGGGTGGAAGACCGAAGCGCAGGCTGGCGGGTGTGTCGAACAACCGGGTCAGGATGCCGCGCTGCGCCAGCGCTGCATACAACGCCGCCGCATCGTCGCGCCGGCACCACTGGAAGAATGCCGTACTGGCGGTGGGTTCGATCGCATGCGAGCGCAGCAGCTGCGCCAGGCGCTGCGATGCCGCGTGCAGGCGCGCGCGTGCCTGCGTCTGCCACGGCGTGTCTGCCAATGCCTGCTTCAGTGCCCACCGCGTGGGACCACTCAAGGTCCATGGCCCCACGTGCTCGCGCATGGCATCCAGTATTGCTGGTTGCGCGCAGACAAACCCCGCACGCGCCCCGGCCATGCCGAAGAACTTGCCCACCGAGCGCAGCACGATCAGGCCAGGCATTTGCGTGTATGCGCACACGCTGTGCTGCGGCGTGGCATCCATAAAGGCCTCGTCGATCACCAGCCACCCGCCGCGTGCAGCCAGGCGCGCGTGCAACTGCAACAGCGTGTCGATGGCGAAGGTGTCGGCGCAGGGATTATTCGGATGGATCAGCACGATCACGTCCAGCGTGTCGCCGGACTGCAGCAACTGCGCAGCGCTCATCGCGGTGACGTGGTGCCCCGCGCGTTGCCACGCATGCGCATGTTCGGCGTAGCCCGGCGCAAGCACGCCCACACGGCTTGCTGCACGCAGTAACGGCAAGGCCTGAATCGCCGCCTGCGAACCGGCCACCGGCAACACCTGTGGCGCGTCGTAATACGCAGCGGCGCATTCGGCCAGACCATCGTCGTCTTCGGGCAAACGCTGCCAGACCTCCGCCGGTGCGGCGGGCACCGGCCAGGCAAATGGGCTGACGCCGGTGGAAAGATCCAACCATTGCGCCAGCGGAAGCCCGTAGGTGTGCGCTGCACGCCGCAGACGGCCGCCGTGTTCAAGCATGGGGCGCTCCAGGGCAATGGGGCGATGCCGCGTTATCGCGGGCACCTGGATGGGATGCCGCAACAGGGCGTGCGAGTGCGTCCAAACACGCCCTATCCAAGCCGATCATCGCATCACCAGCAAGGTAGCCAGCAAGCCGATTAGCAACCACAGCGCCACCCCGGCACGCACCAGGCGCAGCGCGCTACGCACGCTGTTCGCGCTCGCCGTTGCGCCCTCGCCCAACATCGGGCGTGTCTGCCATTGGCCGTGATACGGCGCCGGCCCGCCAAGCTGTACCTGCAATGCGCCCGCGCCTGCGGCCATCACCGGGCCGGCGTTCGGGCTTTTCCAGCCGCGACCTTGCTGCCAGGCGCAACGCAGGCCTGCACGCGTGCGACCGAGCAATGCATAGGTCAGCGCGGTCAGGCGCGCCGGCAGCCAGTTGAGCATATCGTCGATGCGTGCAGCGGCCCAGCCGAAGTTGGCATAGCGCGGCGTGCGGTAGCCCCACATGGCATCCAGCGTATTGGACAGGCGATACAGCACGGCACCCGGCGCACCCAGCAACACGCCCCAGAACAGCGCGGCGAACACGGCATCGCTGCCGTTTTCCAACACCGATTCGGTGGCTGCGGCGGCTACTTGCGTGGAATCAAGCGCCGCCGTATCGCGGCTGACAATGCGTCCCACCGCGCTGCATGCGGCCACCAGATCGTCTGTCTCCAGCGCGTCGATCACCGGCTGTGCGTGCTCGCCCAGGCTGCGCAATCCCAGCGCCAGATACAACGCCACGGCGGCCAATGTTGCCGCTGCCCACGCCGACCACCACCACAACAGCATCTGCAACACTGCGGCCAATGCAGTCCACGGCAGGACGGCGACACACCACGCCAGCACGCCTGCACTGCGACGATCGCGATGCAGGCGTGCTTCGATGCGCTGCGCCCAGGTGCCGAACACCACCAGCGGATGCTGGCGTTTCGGCTCGCCGAGCAGCAGGTCCAGCAACACGGCCACGCCGGCAATCAGCAGGAGCACGGCCGCGCCATGCCTACAGTTCGACCCCGAGCTGCGCCTTGATGCCGGCGTTGAACGCATGCTTGATCAGGCGCATCTCGGTGACGGTATCGGCCGCGTCGATCAAGCCGGCCGGCGCACCGCGCCCGGTGATCACCACATGCTGGCGCGGCGGCCGCGCAGCCACTGCTGCAAGCACCTCATCCAGCGCGATGTAGTCCTTGACCAGCGCGATATTGAGTTCGTCCAGCAGCACGAAGTCGTAGCGCGCATCGGCCAGCATGCCGCGTGCAAGCTCCCACGCCGCCTGTGCGGCAGCGATGTCGCGGGAGCGGTCCTGGGTTTCCCAGGTGAAGCCTTCGCCCATCACGTGATAGTCGAGCAGGTCCGGAAAGCGGCGGAAAAACGCTTCCTCGCCGGTGGAAAACGTGCCCTTGATGAATTGCACCACGCCGCAGTACAAGCCATGCCCGAGCGAGCGCGCCAGCATGCCGAAGCCGGAGGAACTCTTGCCCTTGCCGTTGCCGGTATTGACCAGCAGCACGCCGCGATCGATCACCGCACGCGCAATGCGCCGGTCCACCAGCTCCTTCTTGCGTTGCGCGCGCTCGCGGTAATGCGCCTCGTCCTGCTCTGGAGAATTCATGCATGTGCTCCTCTTGAAGGACAGGTCATGCCGCAATGCGCGAGACACCCGTCTGCAATGCTCACGACAACTCCAGCGGCGCAGAACCTTGCGATGCACGCCGTGTCGCACGCCACTGCAACACACACCACGCACCGACCAATGCCACCGCCAGATACAGCGACGTGGTGCGTACGAACAACGGCCCCCATTGCCAGGCACGTTGCAGATACTGCGCCCAATGCGGATCGGTATACCGCCCGCCCCACCAATAGAACGCGCCATTGGAAATCAGAAACGACAGCACCGCGGCCAACGTTCCCATGGCCCATGCAGTCCCCAACGATATGGCACCGGGCCGCAAGCGTGCGTGGTACGCGCGCCCGGCGTACCAGAGCACGCCGTAGGCCGCAGGCAACGCCGCGTAGGCCGCGGTGATGCAGAAATCGCTGACGCCGGCCAGTGTCACCGCGGCCCAGTCGATCGCCACCGACAGCACCAACAATGCAACAAAATCAGCGTGCCGCCGTAACGCCAACCCGCCGAGGAAAAACAGCGCCATCGACGCATCCGGCAAGTGCAGCCAGTCGCTGACATGATGGAAGCGGGTGGCGGTCATCATCAGCATCAACGCGATGAATAGCAGGCGTTCGGCGGGATGGGACAGCGACGTCATCGATGTGCTCCTTGGGGTCTTGGTATGGCTGACAACACGCGCGAACACCTGTCAGGTGAATGGATAGCACTCGCAGAATCGCAGAACGCCGCCCCCAGACACCGGCCCTGCGCATCTGACGGTGCAGGGCCGATTGACAAACCGCAATTACTGCGCCGCTTGATATCGCAGCGTCAACAGATAATTGCGCCCAGGCTGCGCATACCAGCGCGCGGTTTCGTACTGGCGATCAAACACATTGTTGGCGGTCAGCGCCACCTTCCAATCCGCAGTCACTGCATAGCTCACACGCAGATCCAGCAACCCGTAACCGGCCAGACGCTCGGTATTGGCCAGATCGTCGAAACGCTTGCCGGACCCGAACAGGCTTGCGCCGACGCCGAACACACCGAAGCTGCGATCCGCATCGATACGCCCGCTCTGCCGCGCGCGCCGCGGCAACCAGTTGCCTTGACTAACCCCGCCATCGGCTTCCGGCTGCAACCAGGTCAAGGCGCTGCGCACGGTCCAGCCGGCCAGCTCGGTGTCGTAGCCGGCTTCCACGCCGCGGATGCGCGCCTGATCGATATTGTTCGGCTGCCCGAACGGATGCGCCGCATCCACCAGCGACGCGTCGTAGGCGATCAGATCGTCGATGCGGGTCTGGAACGCGCTCAGCGTCCAGGTACCCCAGTCGTAGCTGCCGCGCAGACCGAGCTCGGCGCTCTTGGAGGTCTCTGGCCCCAGCAACGGGTTGCCGTAATCGGGGTAATACAACTCGTTGAAGGTCGGTGCCTTGAACGCGGTGCCGTAGCTGGCGGTCAGGCGCAGATGCTCGGCAACATCCCAACCCCACAGCACGCTGCCGGTGGTCTTGCCGCCGAACTGGCTGTTGTCGTTGCGACGCAGGCTGGCCTGCAGCGATTGCGTGCCGAAGCTCTGCTGCCACTGCGCGAATGCGGCGCGGTCGATGCGGCTATCGGAATTGTAATTGTCGCTGCTGGCGATGGCGTCGCGCTGCCAGTCGAAGCCGACCGTCAGCAGGCCCGCACCGGCAGCGATATCGGCCTGCAACGCACCCTGCTTGCGGCGGGTGTCGTAGGTGGATAGATACGCACCGTCGTAATACGCATCGCTCAAATCCGAACTGCTGCCGATGCTGGCAGTGAGCTTGAGCGCATCGGTCGGCGCGTAACGCACGCGGCTCCCGATGGCCTGCTGCACGCCCTTGCCGAGATTGCCGCCGAAGGCCGAGCCGTCGTATTCGTTGCGACTCTGCGTGCGCAGGGCATGCACATCGGCATCCCACTGGCGATTGAAGCGCCAGCCGCCCTGCATGCTCAACGAATCGTTGCGATAGCCGTCGCGATCCGGATCATAGGCGCTGGAGCTCGTGTCCAGATAGGCGTTGATGCCATCGGTCTCGTCATGCACAGCATTGGCCGAATACCAGCCGCCGCTCTCGCTCAGATCGCCCTGGCTGCGCCCGGCCACGCCCGCGCTGTAACGACGCGCGTTGTCGCTGCCGGCCGCCGCGCTGAAGGTGGGCACGAAGCGCCCTTGCGGGCGCCGGGTAAAGATCTGGATCACCCCGCCCAGCGCCTCGGAGCCATACAGGCTAGAGAACGGGCCACGCACGATTTCGATGCGTTCGATCTGCTCGATCGGCAGGTCCTGCAGCGCCGCGCCGCCCGCAGTGGCCGAGCCGATGCGCACGCCATCGATCAGCACCACCACATGGTCGGACTCGGTACCGCGCAGGAACAGCGACGTCTGCTTACCGGGTCCGCCATTATTGGCCAGCGACACCCCGGCTTCGCCACGCAGCAAGTCCTGCAGCGAATTGACCTGGCGACGCTCGATCTGCGCGCGGTCGATCACGGTGACCGGCGCCAGCGTCTGGTCCTGGGTCTGCGCGGTACGCGAAGCGGTGACCACAACCTGGTCGAGATCGATAGCGGCCTCTGCCTGGGCCAGAGTGACCACGCACAACGACAGCCACACGGCCAACACCGCACGGCGCGGCGAAACGAAAGAACGGGACATCGACTGCTGCTCCTGGAACCGCGCCTACCCGCGCGGGGGCAATGGGGCGGCACACAGCAACGGGCCAGGCGCCCGGCGCAGCAGCACCAGACGATCAAGGCCACGCCCACCGCGTGCCGGGTCATTCCCTCAGGCCGGTCTCCGGGCTCGCGAGTGGACGCTTGCGCCTCCGATGCCGCGCCTTCCCATGCGACTGCACAGTGGCGTGTTGCGACATCTGACCTCGCCCACCGTTGCGGGGGCAGCTCCGGAATTGCCTCTCGCCTGGGCGAGACGCGCACCGGATTCCCGTTTAAACCACCGGCAAACCGGCAGTCACCTCAGGGGCGCGCATGGTAGCAGGATTGGCTGGGAGCGCCTCGGCAGTCTCCGGCAACCGGCCAAGCGCAACGCGTCGCCACGTGCCGGGGCGGTGAATTGCCGATTCCTTCTCCCACCGGGAGAAGGTGGCGCGCAGCGCCGGATGAGGGTGCGGAGCGAAGCCTCATGCCACGTATGGACGCAGCATGCTGGGTTGCCTGTATGCATGTCCGCCACCGAGCTTCATCTCGCACATACGAGTGGGCTTTGCCCCCGTACCCTTACCCCAACCCCTCTCCCAGCGGGAGAGGGGCTTCAAGCACGCTTCATTGGCTTGTTCAAGATTTCTGGGTCATGGAAGCGACGTGCCGAGGCGGCAGCGTGGGTGGGGATTGGCGGAGAGCGGCACACGGATGTGCCGCGCGGCGAGTCAGACAGGATGTCTGACCGAGCCGAAGAGCCGATCCCCGGCCGCGCTGCCGCCGCTTACCGAAGTCGGCGACTCGCAGACGGGGGGGCCTAGTCGTATCTCTGAGAAACCGTACCCTCACCCCAACCCCTCTCCCGACGGGAGAGGGGCTTTAGGCGACGCGCCACCAAGTTGTTCAAGATCTTCGAAGTCATGAAAAACGACTCGCCGAGGCGGCAGCGTGGCCGGGGATTGGCGGAGAGCGGCACACGGATGTGCCGCGCGGCGAGTCAGACAGGATGTCTGACCGAGCCGAAGAGCCGATCCCCGGCCGCGCTGGCGCCCCTTACCGAAGCCAGTCCCGGCAGGCAGCGTGCTTCGCCAGCCCCCCCCCAACCCCGCTCCGCGCCCCAGCCCGCGCTAGCAGCGCGGGCGCACCAAGACACGCGCGCCGGTGGCGCGCAAGTCGAGCCTTAGTGCCCCGCAATGCCCGCCTGAAAGGGCTAGCTCGTCCCTTCGCTTATTCCAAACTCATAACCTCACGCGCCCTGCAGCGCCTGCTCCAGATCCGCCAGCAGATCGTCGATGTGCTCGATGCCGATCGACAGCCGCACGGTGTCTTCGCTCACCCCCGCATGCTCCAACTCGGCCGGGCCCAGTTGCCGATGCGTGGTCGAGGCCGGATGCGTCGCCAGCGATTTGGCATCGCCAATATTCACCAGCCGCGTAAACAACTGCAGCGCATCCAGAAAACGCGCACCCGCCGCACGACCGCCAGGCAGCCCGAAGGTCAGCACGCCAGAGCCGTGCCCACCCAGATACTTCTGCGCCAACGCATGCTCCGGATGATCCGGCAGCGCGGCGTAGTTGACCCACGCAACCCGCGCATGCTGCTGCAGATACGTCGCAATCGCCAGCGTGTTGGCGTTGATGCGCTCCATGCGCAGCGGCAGCGTTTCGATGCCTTGCAAGATCAGAAACGCATTGAACGGCGACAGCGCCGCACCCGTATTGCGCAGTGGCACCACACGCGCACGACCGATATACGCCGCATCACCCAACGCTTCGGTATAGACCACGCCGTGATAACTCACATCCGGCTCGTTGAGACGCGGAAACCGCTGTTTGTGCGCCGCCCAGGGGAAGCGCCCGCTATCCACGATCGCCCCGCCGATGCTGTTGCCATGGCCACCCAGATACTTGGTCAGCGAATGCACCACGATGTCCGCGCCAAAGTCGATCGGCCGCAACAACGACGGCGTGGCCACCGTGTTGTCCACGATCAACGGCACCCCATGCGCATGCGCCACCGCGGCCACGGCCTCGATATCGGTGATATTGCCGCGCGGATTGCCGATCGACTCGACGAACACGGCCTTGGTACGTTCATCGATCAATCCGGCAAACGCCTGCGGATCGCGATAGTCGGCAAAGCGCGTGCTGATGCCGAACTGCGGAAACGTATGCGCGAACAGATTGTAGGTGCCGCCATACAGGGCACTGGACGAGACGATGTTGTCGCCCGCTTCGGCGATGGTCTGGATCGCATAGGTCACCGCCGCCTGCCCGGATGCCAGCGCCAACGCGCCGATGCCGCCTTCCAGCGCGGCCACGCGTTGCTCCAGCACATCGTTGGTCGGGTTCATGATGCGGCTGTAGATATTGCCCTGCACCTTGAGGTCGAACAGATCCGCGCCGTGCTGGGTATCGTCGAACGCGAAGGCCACGGTCTGGTAGATCGGCACCGCCACCGCACGCGTGGTCGGATCGGGTGTGTAGCCGCCGTGCACGGCGATGGTTTCAGGCTTCCACTGCGGATCGGTCATGGCGCGGCTCGCTCTCGGAAAGAGTGCCGACCATAGCCGGGACTGCAGGTGCGTTTGCAAACGAGCGGTGATGAACTTATGCCGCCGCGTTGTGAGCGCCAACGATGCCCCGCATGCACCATCCACCTCACGCAAACGGGCACTGCCTGCGCAGTGCCCGTTGCTTACTTCAACGCTCGCCGCCGATGCGGCGCATCACTATCGCCAAGGATCAGCCCTTGGTAAATGCCAGACGCCCACCCTCGACGCGTACGCGCACGGTGTCGCCGCTGAGGTAATGCCCCGAGAGGATCTGCTGCGCCAGCGGATTCTCCACCTGCGACTGGATCGCACGTTTGAGCGGCCGCGCGCCATACACCGGGTCGAAGCCGACATTGCCGAGCAGTTCCAGCGCGGCATCGTCCAGATCCAGCTTGAGGCCGCGCTCGGACAAACGCTTTTCCAGCCCATGCAACTGGATACGCGCGATCGATTTGATCTGCGCTTTATCCAGCGGATGGAACACCACAATGTCGTCGAGCCGGTTGATGAACTCCGGGCGGAAGTGCGCCTGCACCACGCCCATCACCGCCGCCTTCATCTGCGTGTAAGCCTCGGCGCTGCCGTCGCCGGACAGCTCCTGGATCTGGTGCGAGCCCAGGTTGGAGGTCATCACGATGACGGTATTGCGGAAGTCCACCGTGCGGCCCTGGCCATCGGTGAGACGGCCATCGTCGAGCACCTGCAGCAGGATGTTGAAGACATCGGCGTGCGCCTTTTCCACCTCGTCCAGCAGGATCAGCGAATACGGACGCCGACGCACCGCCTCGGTGAGATAGCCGCCTTCTTCGTAACCGACATAGCCCGGAGGCGCACCGATCAGGCGCGAGACCGAATGCTTCTCCATGAACTCGCTCATGTCGATACGGATCATCGCTTCGGTGCTGTCGAACAGGAAGTCCGCCAGCGCCTTGCACAGCTCGGTCTTGCCCACGCCGGTTGGGCCCAGGAACAGGAACGAACCGCTCGGACGGTTGGGGTCGGACAGGCCGGCGCGCGAACGCCGCACCGCGTCGGAGACGACCTTGATCGCCTCGTTCTGGCCGACCACGCGATGATGCAGTTCGTCTTCCATGCGCAACAATTTGTCGCGTTCGCCCTCGAGCATCTTGTTGACCGGGATACCGGTCCAGCGCGACACCACCTCGGCGATTTCCTCGGCGGTGACACGGTCCTGCACCAGCTTGAAGTCGTGATGTTCGACCTCGTTGGCCAGCGCCATCTGCTTTTCCAGCTGCGGCAATACGCCGTACTGGATCTCGCTCATCTTGGCGTAGTCCTGGCGCCGCTGTGCGGCCTCCAGCTCCAGCTTGGCGTGCTCGATCTGCTCCTTGACCTTGGTGGTGCCCTGCAACGCGGCCTTCTCGGATTTCCACAATTCGTTGAGGTCGTAGAACTCGCGCTCGAGCTTGTCGATGTCGGTTTCCAGATCGGCCAGGCGCTGACGCGAGGCGTCGTCCTTTTCCTTCTTCAACATCTCGCGCTGGATCTTGAGCTGGATCAGGCGGCGCTCCAGGCGATCGAGTTCTTCCGGCTTGGAGTCGATCTCCATGCGGATGCGCGATGCCGCTTCGTCCATCAAATCGATCGCCTTATCCGGCAACTGGCGGTCGGTGATGTAGCGGTTGGACAACGTGGAGGCGGCCACGATCGCCGGGTCGGTGATCTCCACGCCGTGATGCACCGCGTAGCGCTCCTTCAAGCCACGCAGGATCGCGATGGTGTCTTCCACCGTCGGTTCGCCCACGAACACCTTCTGGAAACGCCGCTCCAACGCGGCGTCTTTTTCGATGTACTTGCGGTATTCGTCCAGCGTGGTGGCGCCGATGCAATGCAGCTCGCCACGCGCCAGCGCCGGCTTGAGCATATTGCCGGCGTCCATCGCGCCATCGGCCTTGCCCGCGCCGACCATGGTGTGCAGCTCGTCGATGAACAGGATGATCTGGCCTTCGTTCTTGGACAGGTCGCTGAGCACCGCCTTCAGCCGTTCTTCGAACTCGCCGCGGAATTTGGCGCCGGCAATCAGCGCGCCCATGTCCAGTGACAGCACGCGCTTGCCGCGCAGGCCCTCGGGCACTTCGCCGTTGATGATGCGCTGGGCCAGGCCCTCGACAATCGCGGTCTTGCCCACGCCGGGCTCGCCGATCAGCACCGGGTTGTTCTTGGTGCGCCGCTGCAAGACTTGAATGGTGCGGCGGATCTCTTCGTCGCGGCCGATTACCGGATCGAGCTTGCCGCTCTCGGCACGCGCGGTCAGGTCGATGGTGTATTTTTCCAGCGCCTGGCGCTGCTCCTCAGCGTTTTCCGATTGCACGGTTTCGCCGCCGCGCAGCTTGTCGATGGCGACCTCGATCTTTTTCTTGTCGCCGCCGGCCGCGCGCAGCGCCACGCCCAGCGGGCTGGCATCGTCGGCCGCGGCCAGCACAAACCACTCGCTGGCGATAAAAGCATCGCCATGTTGCTGGGCCAGTTTGTCGGTCTGGTTGAGCAGGCGGTTGAGATCGTTGCCGATCGACAGGTTGCCTTCCTGACCGGACACCTTGGGTAGCGTATCCAGCGCCTCGCCCAGCCGCTCGCGCAGCAATGGCACGTTGACGCCGGCCTGCGACAGCAGCGGGCGCGTGCTGCCGCCACTCTGGTCGAGCAAGGCGGCGAGCACGTGCACCGGTTCGATGATGTTGTGGTCGCGGCCCACGGCCAGCGACTGCGCGTCGGCCAGCGCCTGCTGGAACCGCGAGGTGAGCTTGTCCATCCGCATGGAAGAATCCTCTGAACTGGTGGCCGGTGTCTCCGGCGATACCGTGCAGATGCGGCTGCTGTGCGGGGTTTCAAGGTTTGGCGGGTGCGGCAAGTGCAGATGAGAGGCATCAAGCCCGGCTCACGCTGCTTGGTATGGGGCTGCGCGATGCTTGAGAAGCGGGTTTGCATTGCGCATTGGCATAGGCGTGGACTTAGACGAACTCAGGCCGACCACCAGCCTGCTAGACGATCCGCCGCAGCGGCACAGTGGCGTGCGTCGGAGCGCCCTGCCGCGCATCGAGATCCTTGGCGTTCTCGGCGTTCTCCGTGGCTGCCGGCGCCGGCAGTTGAGCCGTCCCCAGCAGACGCGACAACACCTGCGCCTGGATCGCCGCCAAGGCCGGTGCCCCTGGTGCGCGCGGATGCGGTACCGGCACCGCCAGATCCAGGCCAACCTGGCCGTGCTCGATCAACACGATGCGGTCGGCCAGCGCGCTGGCCTCGGCCACGTCATGGGTGACCAGCACCAGGGTGAAGCCATACTGCCGCCACAGCTGCACGATCAGCTGCTGCATCTCGATCCGCGTCAACGCATCCAGTGCGCCCAGGGGTTCGTCCAGCAACAACAGCCGCGGCCGATGCACCAGCGCACGCGCCAGGGCCACGCGCTGGCGTTGACCGCCCGACAGCGTCGCCGGCCAATCGCCGCCACGTGTGCCCAACCCCACTGCGTCCAGTGCTGCCTGCGCCTGGGCGCGACCGGCACGCCCCAGGCCCAGCGCCACATTGTCGATCACCCGCTTCCACGGCAGCAGCCGCGCGTCCTGGAACATCAGCCGCACCGCGTCGCGCTGCGCTGCCAATGGCGCGTGCCCGCTAGCGACCGTGCCGGTATCGGCGGCTTCCAGCCCGGCGATCACGCGCAGCAAGGTGCTCTTGCCGCAACCGCTACGCCCGACAATCGCCACGCTGGCGCCGGGTGCGATGTCCAGAGCGATGCCGCGCAGCACCTCGGCATCGCCATAACGTTTACCGATCCCGCACAAGGTCAGCGGCAGGCCGGTCTCGACCGCGCTCATCGACGCAGCTCCGCCCGTTGTTGCTGCGCCGGGTGCCAGCCCAGCCACCAGGCTTCCAATCCGCGTGCGGCCAGATCGGCCAGCTTGCCGAGCAATGCGTACAGCATGATCGCCACCACCACGATATCGGTCTGCAAAAATTCGCGCGCGTTCGTCGCCAGATAGCCGATACCGGAGCTTGTGGAAATCGTCTCGGCCACGATCAAGGTCAGCCACATCAAACCCAGTGCAAAGCGCAACCCAACCAGAATCGACGGCAACGCACCCGGCAACAACACATCGACAAACAGCTGCGGGCCGCGCAAGCCGTAATTGCGTGCCATCTCGATCAGCGCCGGGTCCACGCTGCGGATGCCGTGATAGGTATTGAGATAGATCGGGAAAAACGTGCCCAGCGCCACCAGAAACAACTTGGCGCCCTCGTCGATACCGAACCACAGGATCACCAGCGGAATCAGCGCCAGATGCGGCACGTTGCGCAGCATCTGCAAAGCGCTGTCGAGCAGGCGCTCGGCCACGCGCGACACGCCGGTGAGCAGACCCAGCGCAAACCCGATACTGCCGCCGATGGCCAGGCCCACCGCCGCACGCCAGCTGCTGATCGCCAGGTGTTGCCACAACTCGCCGCTTTGTACCAGCGTCACTGCCGCACGCAGCACCGCATCCGGCGCAGGCAGAATGCGCTGCGGCAACCAGCCACCGGAGGCGGCGATCTGCCAGGCCAGCAACAGGGCCAGCGGCAATAACCAAGGCACCAGCGCGTTGCCAAAACGACGCGAGCCGGTGCTCATCGCGGCACCTTGATGGTGTAGCGACGCATCAAAACGACCGCGCGCATGTGCACGTTTGCGGGGGCCCGGCACCCGTTCCCAATCCCGCTTACGTTTGCATCTCTGGTCCCGCGCATCACTTGCCCGCCGCCTGCTTGCCCGCCGGCGATGCAACGGCAACCGGCGGTGCACGCCACACCGCCGGTGCCACCAACACCCGCTTGGGCAACAGGCGCTGTGCGTAGAACAGATCGGCGGTGACCTGCTGCGCCTTGATGACCTCGGCGCTGAGCGGTTGCACGCTGGCCGGCGGGCGATGCGTCAGCGTGCGCTCGACCACCGCAGGCGAGAGCCCACTCACCTGCGCCAGCACGCGGATACTGCCGGCGCGGTCGCGCTCCAACAGCCCATCGGCCTGGTTGAGCTGTCCCATCACCTGCTGCACGAACGGGCCCCACGCGGTGGCATAGCGCCGCGAAGACAGAAAGAAGCCGCCGGTCAATCCAAGCCCCTCGCCGTTGGCAAGCAGGCGCGCACTGCCATCCAGCGTCAATGCCGAATACCACGGGTCCCAGATCGCCCACGCATCCACCTGGCCTGCAGCGAAGGCGGCGCGCGCGTTGGCTGGCGACAGATACAGCGGCGTGATGTCGCGCATGCTCAAGCCGGACTTGGCCAACAAGCGCAGCAACAGGTTGTGCGCGCTGGAGCCTTTTTGAAATGCCACCCGCTTGCCTTTGAGATCGGCCACGCGCCGCAGCGTGCTCTTGGCCGGCACCAGAATGGTCTCGGCCTTGGGCGTAGGCGGCACCCAGCCCACGTAGAGCAGATCGGCACCGGCCGCCTGCGCGAACAACGGCGGAATATCGCCGGCACCGCCCAGGTCGATGCTGCCCACGTTCAAGGCCTCCAGCAATTGCGGGCCAGCCGGGAACTCGATCCAGCTGATCTTGGTACGTGGAAAGCGCTGCTCCAGTAACCGATGCTGCTTGGCCAGCACCAGGCTCGACACTGCTTTTTGATAGCCGATACGCAGCTGCGCCGGCTCGGCCGCCCACGCCGGTTGCAGCCACGCGATGCTGGACAACAGCAACGCAACAAACAAAAAGCGGTAGCGCATCGAATTCCTCCTCATTGCCAATCGGTGGACGGTTTTTCCCAGAGGTTGACGCCACCCTCCACCGCAAAGGTATCGATCTCGGCCAACTCGTCGGCACTGAACGCAGGCAACTGCAAGGCCGCCACGTTTTCAATCAACTGCTCCGGGCGGCTGGCACCCAGCAAGGCCGAGCTCACGCGCGGATCGCGCAGTACCCAGGCCAACGCCAACTGCGCCAGACTCTGCCCACGCCGCTGCGCGATCGCATCCAGCCCGCGTGCGCGCTGCAGGTTGTCGTCGGACAGGTGTTCCGGCCGCAGCGACTGCCCACCCGGACGATTCACCCGCGCATCGCTGGGCACGCCATTGAGGTATTTGCCGGTCAACAAGCCCTGCGCCAACGGTGTAAACGCAATCACGCCGGCACCCACCTCGTCCGTGGCATCGAACAACTCCTGCTCGGCCCAGCGATTGAACAGGTTGTAGGCCGGCTGATGGATCAGCAGCGGCACCTTCCACTCGCGCAGCAAGGCCGCGATCTCGCGCGTGCGCGCCGCCGAGTACGACGACACGCCCACGTACAAGGCCTTGCCCTGCTGGACCGCGCTGGCCAATGCGCCAGCGGTCTCTTCCAACGGCGTATCCGCATCGAAGCGGTGCGAGTAGAAGATGTCCACGTAGTCCACACCCAGCCGCTGCAGGCTCTGATCCAGGCTGGACAGCAGGTACTTGCGCGAACTGCCGCCCTGCCCGTACGGGCCCGGCCACATGTCCCAACCGGCCTTGGTGGAAATGATCAATTCATCGCGATACGGCTTGAAATCCTCGCGCAGCAAGCGGCCGAAGTTGAGTTCCGCACTGCCGTACGGCGGGCCGTAGTTGTTGGCCAGATCGAAATGGGTGATGCCCAGATCGAACGCGGTGCGTAGCAAGGCGCGTTGCGTGTCGATCGGCGTACTGTCGCCGAAGTTGTGCCACAGGCCCAACGACAGTGCCGGCAATACCAGGCCACTGCGGCCGACACGGCGGTAGGCGAGACGCTCGTAACGATCGGGATGTGCGAGATAGGTCATCAGAATGTCCGGTAGATCAGCCTGCGCTGAAGCGATTGGCGGGGCGTTGCAGCCCCAGATGATCGCGCAAGGTGCGCCCTGCATAATCACGCCGGAACAGTCCACGCCGCTGCAGCTCCGGCACCACGTGGTTGGCAACATCGGCCAGGCCGCCGGGCAGATGCGGCACCAGCACGTTGAAGCCATCGGCTGCGCCTTGTTCGAACCAGGCTTGCAGCTCGTCGGCAATCTGCGTGGGCGTACCGATCAGGCTGTAATGCCCGCGCCCGCCCGCGATGCGCCGACCGAGCTGAGCAATGCTCAACTGTTCCTGCCCGGCCAGCTCGGTGAACAACTGCTGGCGACTGCGCTGCCCGGTTTCGGTGAGCGGCAACTCCGGCAATGGGCCATCGGGTGGATAGCCGGACAGATCGAAGTTGCCCAACATGCGCGACAGCAGCGCGATGCCGACGTCAGGCTCCACCAGCTCCTGAAACTGCTCGAACTTTTCCTGCGCCTCGCCCTGGCTCTGCCCGACCACGACGAACACGCCTGGCATCACCTTCAGCGCATCGCGCGCGCGCCCGAATTGTTCCAGCCGCCCCTTGATGTCGGCATAGAACGCCTGCGCCTTGGCCAGCGACGATTGCGCGGTGAACACCACCTCGGCAGTTTCGGCAGCCAACGCACGCCCGGGCTCCGACGAGCCAGCCTGCACCAACACCGGATGCCCCTGCGGTGCCCGCGCGATGTTGAGCGGGCCGCGCACCTGAAAGTGCGTGCCACGATGATCCAGCACATGCAGCCGCGCCGGATCGTAATGCACACCGGCGGCGGTGTCGGCGATGAAAGCATCGTCATCCCAGCTATCCCACAGCCCCGCAACCACTTGCTGAAATTCGCGCGCCCGCGCGTAGCGCTCGGCATGCACGTAATGCGCATCGCGGTTGAAATTCAGTGCCTCGTCGGCGGCATCGGAGGTGACCAGATTCCAGCCGGCACGCCCACCGGACAGATGATCCAGCGAGGCGAACTTGCGCGCCACATGATACGGCTCGTTGTAGCTGGTGGTCATGGTGGCGATCAGACCGATGCGCTCGCTGACCACCGCCAACGCGCTCAGCAGCGTAAGCGGCTCGAACAGGCTAGAGCGCGCCATCCGCGAGGCTACCGGCCCGCCGGCCGCAGCCAGGCTGTCGGCGACGAACACCGCATCGAACTTGGCGGCCTCGGCAATGCGCACCATCTGCCGGTAATGATCGAACACCAGCGGATCGGCACTGGCCTGCGGATGCCGCCATGCGGCCACATGATGGCCGGTGGCCATCAGGAACGCACCGAGCGAGAGCTGCCGTGCAGCCCTGCTCATTGCAGCCCACCGCGCGTAGCGCCCGCACTGTTCAAATCGATATCCAAAACCATCACACGCATGCTCAAAAATCCTTATGCAACTGCAGCCCGACATAGCGCTGATCGTCGCGCGGCACCAGCCGGTACACATTGCCGGTGGCATTGGCCAGCAACGGTGCATACGAGCGGTCGCCGAGATTGCGGCCAAGCACTGCCACCCGCCAGCCATGCACATCGTCGGCCAGCGCGATGCTGGCATTCCAGATCGCATACGGGCCCTGGATGGTCTGCGGGGTCTGGCTGAGGTCGTACTGCACGCTGTCCTGCCAACTCACATCGCCGTTGAATTCCAGCGCCAGACTGCCGCGTAACGGCACCCGGTAACCAGCGCGCAGATTGCCTTTCCAGTCAGGCGAAAACGGCAGTGGCCTGCCATCGACATTGCAGTTGGCCGCTGCGGCGGCGGGGCAGGCAAAGCGCTGGATGCGCGCCTGCGTGTAGGCCAGCGATGCCGCCAGGCTGAGCCGCTCGGTGGGCCGATACTCCAGATCCAGCTCAAGGCCTTGCGTGCGCACCTGCCCGGCGTTGATCAAGCGGGTGACCACCTGCCCGGCCACGGTGTCGAAAAAGTTGGCCTGATAGTTGGCGTACTCGGTATGGAACAGCGCGACGTTCGCACTGAGGCGATCGTCCAACGCACGCGCCTTCAAGCCAAGTTCCCATGCATTGGACGTCTCCGGCTTCAGCGCCGGCGTATCGCGCGGCTGCATGTTGAAAAACACGTTGTAGGCCGGGCCCTTGTAGCCGCGCGAATAAGTGAGGTAACCGGTGGTCTGCGCATCGAAGTCGTATTGCAGGCCGGCGCGGCCCGACACGCCGTTTTCTGCGGTGCTGCCACTGCTGGCCGTGGAGGGCTGGATGCCGGTGACTGAGGTCGCGGAGCTGGACACACGCTGATGTTGATAGTCGAGCGTGTCGCGGGTGAAGCGCGCACCCAGCAGCGCACGCAGATCCGGCCGCCAATGCCAGGTGGCCTCGCCGAACGCCGCATAGGTTTCTGCACGCGTGCCGTAATCGGCCACACCCACGTTGCTGGCGGTCGGCGTTGTCACCGTACGGCGATAGGTTTCGTCGTTGCGCGCATGCAGGTAATACAAGCCGGCCACCGCTTCCACCGCACGGTCGCGCGGGGTCTGGATGCGCAGTTCCTGCGAATACTGCGTGTAGCCCAGATCGCCACGATCGTGCGAGGACGGAAACGCCGCGCTGCGTTGCGCAGTGCGGTCGCCATCCTGGAACTGGGTGTTGTCCCATTGCCGCCACGCGCTGATCGAGGTGAGCAACGCCTCGCCAAGATGCTGGTCCAGCTGCAGCGAGGCGCCTTTATTGATGTCTTCCAGGTGCGTGCGGTAATCGCTGTTGATCTGCCGGTTGTCGGCGCTGGCGATCACTGGCGCAAGGGCTGCGGCGAAGTCCGCACGCGTGCTGGTCACCACCACACCGCTGGGCGCGTCGCTGCGCGATTGCAGGTAGTCGGCGAGCAGCGTCGCGTTCAAGCTCGGGTTCGGGGTCAGATCCAGCCGCAGCCGCGCACCGGAGCGTTGGTAACCATTGACGGTCTGGCCGTCGGCCACATTGCGCACATTGCCGCCGTACTCGGCCCACAACGCCGACACGCTGGCCTTGAGCACCTCCGGCACCAGCGTGCCGCCCACACTGGCGCGCACACGGTCTTCGTCGCCGCCACCGAAGTGCGCGTAATCCACATAGCCACCGAACACATCTGGCGCCGGCTTGCTGACGATATTGAGCACGCCGGCCGAAGCGTTCTTGCCGAACAAGGTGCCCTGCGGCCCGCGCAGGACTTCGATGCGTTCGATATCGAGCAGATCCAGCGTGGCCTGGCCCGGCCGCCCCAGCACTACGCCGTCGATGACCGTGGCCACGCTGGGCTCGACGCCCGGCGAGGTGGAAATGGTGCCCACCCCACGCAGGAACAACGAGGTGTCCTTGTTGGAGGCGCCGGTGCGGAAGGTCAGGCTGGGTACCAGCGCCGGCAGGTCGGCCACGCTGTTGAGGTTTTCGCGCTCCAGCGTTTCGCCCTGCACGACAGACACGGCGACCGGCACCTGTTGCAATGTGGTTTCGCGACGTGTGGCGGTCACCGTCACCGCGCCCAAGGTCTGCGCGGCGCGATCCGGCGTGGCAGCCGCCTCGCCCACCTCATCGGCCAGCACCGGCGTACATGCCCACGCCAGACTCCACGCAAACACCTGCGGTTTAGCCAACCATCTCGTAGCAGCAAAGATCCCCGCTGGGGTCCGGTGTCGCGCAGGCATGTACGTCCTTTCGTGGCGTCGGCTGTCGTGTGGCAGCGTTGGAGGATTTGGTTGTTCGGCGGCGCAGTAAACGCACAGCGAATCAGGCGCAGCGCAGGCCGGGAAGGCAGTGCAATGCAATTGCGCATGCTGTTTGCAGCTGCCGCGAGCGTCAAATAACCAATGTTTAGGTGGTTATTCACTCACGCACTGCATGGCTGCAGCCAATCAGTTCTGAGCGTGCGCGAAGACCGCCAATGCACAACATCGCGTGAGTGGCGATAATGGCCGCATGGATGCACTCAAGCCCTGGCACCTCTACCTGCTGCTGTGCCGCAACGGCAGCTATTACGCCGGCATCACCAACGATCTGGAACGACGCTTTCAGGCCCATCTGCGTGGCACCGGCGCGCGCTACACCCGCGCACATCCACCGCTGGAAGTGCTCGCCAGTCGCCCGTATCCGGACCGCGCCGCCGCCTCGCGCGCAGAGTGGCAGCTCAAGCGGCAACCGCGCGCGCGCAAGCTGGCCTGGTTGCTGGCGCAAGCGCACGACGGCGCCGAGTCACAGCTCACTGACGCATCGATCACGCCCGCCTAGCCGTCTGTTTTCTACGCTGCACCGCCATCAATCGCGGAGCAGCGCATGCACTATCAGCTCTACTATTGGACCGGCCTGCAAGGCCGCGGCGAATTCGTCCGCCTCGCATTGGAAGATGCCGGTGCCGACTACACCGACGTGGCGCGTGTGGAAGGCGATGAGGTGATGAATGCCTTTCTGGAAGGTCACCAAGCCGGCGCCCAGCCGTTCGCGCCGCCCTTCCTCAAGGCAGGCAATGTGCTGGTGGCACAGGTCGCAGCGATCTTGCATGTCATCGGGCCGCAGCTGGCACTGGTACCGGACGCGGAAGCGCAACGCATCCAGGCGCTGCAGTTGCAACTGACCATCTCCGATCTGGTCGCAGAGGTACACGACACCCACCATCCAATCGCCACCGGCCTGTATTACGAAGACCAGAAAGCCGAAGCCGCCAAGCGTGCCAAGGATCTGCGCGACAACCGCCTGCCCAAGTTCCTGGGCTACTTCGAGCAGGTGCTGCAACAAGCCGGCGGCACGTATGCGCTGGGCATGCACTCGTATGTAGATCTGTCGTTATTCCAGTTGATCAGCGGGCTGGAATACATGTTCCCCAAACGCATGGCGACGCTGTCGACCGATCTCCCCGGCCTCAAGGCCCTGCAGCAACGCGTGGCCGAGCGGCCGCGCATTGCCGCCTATCTCGCGTCCGAGCGACGCGTGGCGTTCAATACCAACGGTATTTTTCGCCACTATCCGGAGCTGGATGCGGCGTAGGCGGTTCGCGGCGCCTGGCGTGTCGCGTGGCAAGTGCAGTCGACACTGCGTCGCTTCGATACGGGCAACGCGCGTATGCCACTTCAGTGTGCAAGGCCGCAAGCAATGCGGCTCGTGCTTGTGCCATCGCAGTTGCCTCAACGTCCCTGCAGCAACGCTGTCCGGATCCGCTGCAACTGCTCTTTCACTGCAGTCGCTTGTGTCGGCCCCAGGCGCAGCAACGCTTTTTGCCCAACCGACAGCGATTCCAGCGCAGGATCGACAAAGCGATAACGGCCACGCTCGTCGCGCACCACCTTGATCGGCTGCGCCGGATCCGGCGTGCGCAGCAGATGATCGATCACATCGATCACGCGGTCGTTGAAGTAACGATCCGGCGCACCGAGATCGGCATAGGCCTGCTGGAACAGCGGATAGAAACGCTTGTAACTGTGCACCAACGCCTGCGCATCCACCTGCGTGAATGCCGCCACGTAAGGCGCATAACGCACCGCATTAGCCTGATCGATCACAACACCGCCGGCTGCATCGGCAACCTGCAATTCGCCCGGCACCGGCTGCAATACCGAGGCACGGCGGCTGATGCTGGGCTGGGTGAGATTGTCGATCATCACCACAACGCGTTCGACCAGGTGCTTGCGCAACACGATCGACAACGCGCTGTCGTCCTGCACCAACTCCAGCAGCGCCTGCCATGCAGCCGCATCGCTCTGTGCCAGCGCAGGAATCGCAGCGTCGGCGGCATCGACCGAGGGCGCCTGCACCGGATGCCGTGGCCCGGCCGGCACGGGCGGCGCAGGGGTCACAGCCGCCGCCACGGCGCTTGCGGTCTGGCTGATCGGCGCAGGCAACGCGCCCGGAGCAGTGGGTGAACCGCTGAACAGCCACCAGGCGCCGCCGACCACCACTGGCACCGCCAGCAGCCACGGCCAACGCGAAGACTTCGATTGCATCGTGAAACTCCTTACATCGACAACATCCATGGTGTGACCATGAGATGGCGCCGTGGTTCCATCGATTTAGTCGGTCGAGGGCGCGGTGCCCTCACCGCTCGCGGGACACGCCGTGAATCCATCCGTGGAGGCTCGGTGGCGGCATCCATGCCGCCACACGGTCCCGCGGACACCGCACCAGAGAGTTGATCGGTTGCTTTGTTTAAAACCATGCGCAGCGACCATCCCGACTGGTCCTTGCCCGCCCACCGTCGCGGGACCTTACGCGGCATGGATGCCGCGTAAGAGCCTACACGGACGTACTTGCGGCGTGTCCCGCGATGGTTAGTCTCAGACCAGGACACCCGGCATTGCCGCATCAAGCAACAACGCCAGCTGTCTCATACCCGCGAAGTAGGTGTGCCCGCCGCGCTCAGCTTGCGAAATCCAACCGCGCATTCACCCAAGCCGCCACGATCGCGGCAGCCACCTGATCGGCCTGTTTCGCAGGCAGGCGCTTCTCGCGCACCAGCCATGCTGCCGTGTCGGCACGCACCTTCGGCAGCAGCGCGCGCACGGCCTTGCGTTGCGCCGCCGGCCAATCGCTGTCTTCCCCGTTCCAGGCCGCAATCGCCTTGTCCGGATCTCCGCCGTAATGCTTGCGCAGTGCCGGCGTCAGATACAACAACGGCGACACCGACGCGCGTAGCGCGATGATTTTCCACTCGGCGTAACTGGCATAGCGAATGGTGCCGGCGTCCGTGCTCAACGCCTCGATCAACCCGGCAAAGCCCGCATCCAGCTGCTTCCAGCTAGCCAATGCAAACAAACCGCCCGGCGGCTTGCAGATCGGCGCGAACCCATCGCGTGTCGAGCCATACAGCGAGCCGAACGCATCGTATGCCGGCTCACCCACCGCAGCGAAGATGAAGCAATGCACGTAAGGACGCTGATCGCTGTCGTCGCGCTCGATCCACAAACGCAGCAACGTCAAGACGCGTTCTGGTGCCTGCATGGCCGGCATGCCATCCACATCGTCGAGCAACGACGCCGCAAACGTGTCGACCTTGCCCAATGCCTTGCGCGCACTCTCGAAACGCGCGTTGGCCAGCGCCGCATCCACCCCCGCCGCAGGCACGAACTGATGCAAGTAAGCCAGCCACGCCGAGGCCAGCGGCGTGTCGTAGCCCTGCAACTGGCGCGCGGCGTCGGCAGGCGCCGTGGGAATGCTGGCGATGATGCGGTCCAGTGCCTGTTGCTGCGCAGTGAGCGCTTTGGCCAGCGCATCGGCCCTGGCCTTCAATGTGCGCTGCAGACAGTCGTCCAGCTTGGCGTCCTGCGCGCAGGCATTGCGCTGGCGCAGCCAGGCCCGTTGCTGATCGCGCACGCCGGCAACCGAACTGCGCGGCGTGGTCTCCAGCAACGCCCGATACGACTCATCCAACTGATCGTCCAGGTTGCCGAGCGCCGGCACCGCACACAGCCGTTTTTCGACCGCAGTGCCTGCCTGTTTGCAATCGAACGATGCCGCCCAGGCACCGCTGGCGCCAAGCAACAGCGCGCCACCGATGACCACTCGCAACACACTAGAGCAAGATGTCATTGCAATGCATCCTTGCGCGCAGGCAGCAGCGACAACAGCAACAACGTCACCGCCAGCGCCACATAGGCACCGACGAACTGCCAGCTGATCACCCGCGCCAGGCCTTGTAGCGACCACGGCAGATAGATGCCGCCGCGCGGGTCCACCGAATGGATCAAGCCGAACAGCGTCAGGCCAGCGGCCACCAACAAAAACACTGCGCCACGTCGCAGCCGGCCATCGATCATCGCCGCCACTGCCGCGATCCACAGCATCGCGGTGATGATGAAACCATTGCCCAGCGCGAAGATCACCGCCAGTTCCGGCAAGCCGTGTCCATCGAGTTTGGTGGTCAGCGCAATCAATTGCTCCGGCGGAATCCAGCCAGGCGCCTTGATGGTCAGCAGGTACGCCACCGACGGCAGAAAGCCCAGCACCATCGCACCGGCATGATGCTTCGGCGTGGCCTGAAACGCCTGCGTGGTGATGTCGATCGACACATACACGATGATCGGCGCCAATACCGCCAGCGGCAGCCATTGCACCAACCCGGAGATCACACCCAGCATGCCGCCGATGCCCACGAACAAACCGGTCAGCAACGTATAGCCCGAGCGCGCGCCCATGTGCTTGTACGCCGGCTGGCCGATGTAGGGCGTGGTCTGTGCCACGCCACCGCAGACGCCTGCGACCAGGGTTGCGAGGGCTTCCACCAGCAAGATATCGCGGGTGCGGTAGTCATCACCCGCTGCGCGTGCGCTCTCGCTGACATTGATGCCACCCACCACCATCAACAGACCGAACGGCAGCAGCAATGGCAGGTACGCCACCGTGGCCGGCAGTCCTTCGATAAAGCCCAGGTTCGGCAGCGGCAACACGATCTTCGGCGGTGCCCATTCCGGCACTGCAAAACCCGGCGCACCGAGCCCGGCCAGTCCCAGCCCGTAGTACAACGCGGTGCCGATGACGAAGGCGACCAGCACACCCGGCAACTTGGTCGGCAACCGGCCCTTGGCCAGCAGCACGTACAATAGCAGGCCCAAGGTGACGAAGCCGGCCACCGGCGAACGCAGGGTTTCCAGCAGCGGCAGCAGGCCCATCAGCACCAGCGCGATTCCGGCGATCGAACCGAGCAGCGCCGCCCGCGGCAGCGCGCGCGTGACCGCCTCGCCAGCAAACGACAGCACCAGCTTGAGCAGACCCATCACCACCAGCGAGGCCATGCCGAGTTTCCAGGTGGCGATGGCCGCCGCTTGCGGATCCAGCCCCTGCGCCTTGAAGCCGACAAACGCCGGGCCCAGCACCAGCAGCGCCATGCCGATGCTGGTGGGCGCATCCAGGCCCAGCGGCATCGCGGTGACGTCGTCGCGCCCGCTGCGGGCGGCCAGCCGCCGCGCCATCAAGGTGTAGAGCAAATTGCCCACCAGCACGCCGAACGCGGTGCCAGGAAACATGCGTTCGAATATCACGTCAGCGGGAAACTGGAATATCCCGATCAGCGCCATCGCGATGAAGCCGAGGATGGAGAGATTGTCGACGACCAGGCCGAAGAAGCCATTGAGGTCGCCGGCGACGAACCAGCGCGGCGGTGCCGCAGTACGCGAGGAAGGGGCCGACATGGGAGCCAGGGAGCGTGGGGATCGCCCGATGGTAGCCGCTGCCCCGCATGTGCGACAGCGGCGTGGTGGATCAGAGCGTGTCGTCGCGTTGGTCGATGCAAGGGTGCGCCCGTCCGGCGCTTGCCGGCACGCTGACGCCTACAGGCGCTACTGCGTCCGCTCCTGCGTCGCCGCAGCGACCTCGATCCAGCCGAGGATGTCGCCGCGGCCGGCACTGCGATAGCGCACCTGCACGCGTGTGGCATCGGCGCTGACGTCCAGCGCATCGGCCTGATCGCCGCGCACCAGATAGCGTTTGGTGGTGGTCGCAGTAGCCGTGGCATACAGCGGCAGACGCGTTACCTGCACACGTAGCTGCACCGGCATCGGCGCGTCCAACGTGGTGCCGATCGCGCTTGACACCTTCGCCCCGCGCGCATCGTAACTCGGCCACACCGAGAGCGGCATGCCATCGTCGGTGCCCGGATCCAGCAAGGTCTGGATCTCCGGCGAGGCGATCGGCTGCTGCGTCCTGGCCACATACAACCGCCCATCGGCCGCATAGCGATACACATCCGCGTACCACATCGGCCCGCCGCGGCAGGAGCTGGTCAAGCTACGCTGCTGCTTGTCGGGCGTGAGGTTGAAGAAGCCCTCGCACTGCACCGCCGGACGCGTGGGCGCGGTCAATGCACGAAAACGCCGGTGTGCGGGGTCGAACACGAACACCAGCACCGCCTCGTTGACTTGGCCGAGCATCGCCGACACCGCCAGGTCCGGATACCCGTCGAAGTTGTAGTCCTCGCTGTCCACGCCCGTGCCGCCTTCGCCATCGTCCACATTCGCGTCGAACCATTGCTCCTTGCCACCCGGGGTGAACACCACCTGCAGGCGTGCGCCGACCAGCGTGGCGGTGGCACGCGTGTGCGCGTCGATCGTCACCTGCACGCTGGTATCGCGCGCCACGGCCGCGAACGACAACCCGCCAAATGCGGCGACCAGCAACGTGCGGGCAGCGCTGATGCGCATTCTGTGCAGCGTTTCAAAGCGCATGGTGATCAGCCTCGGCAGATAACGAACCACGGCATTGGCCACTGCCTGGGTACCGATGACGCGCATGACTGCAGCGCACGCACAGCACGAGCCGGTGCCGATTCGAGCACCGCCCGTGCGCATTGGTTATTGCAGCGGTTTGGGCAATCGCCCGATAAACACTACTCAGAACGACACCTCAACCGCCTGCCGCGACCACAGCACCGACTGGTGACCGGTGGCCTGCTTCCAGGCCAGGCGGATCGCCTCGATATCGTTGCGCCGCTGCGGGGTGTCCTCGTGCAGGATCACCAGCACCTTGGTACCCAGCCGGTTCGGCTCCTTGGCGCCGCGAAACAGCCACTGCCCGTAGGCATCGAGCACGGTCAAGCCGTCCGGAAAGCGCGGGGTCACTTCCTTGTCCAGAAACGCGCGCCATTGGGTGTCGTCGATGGTGCGGGTCTGCGGGCGATCGGCCGGGCCGGTTTCCTCGCCCACGCCAAAGTACAGCTCGCTGCGCACCCAACCGCGGGCGGTCGCCGGCCGCGCCGCATCGCCTTGCAGACTGGCAGTGGGCGCGCCCGGCGCATCGCCGGGAGTGGTGGCGCAGGCAGACAACGCCAACACGGCGGCAAGCAGACACGACGGCAGCAACTTCATTGACTTCTCCACAACGGGTATTTCCTCTACAACGGGTCTCAGGGCAGGCTCATGCAAGCCGGGCATCAGCTGATGCAGGCGTGCGCGCACTGTGCCATCTCGCACGCGCCTGAACAACGCGATAATATCTCTCCATCCGGATGAATGTGGACGATCCGACCCCTTTGCGCCCCAGCCCGGCCGGATGCCGACCGCGCGGCGCGTTCGCAGTTGCAGTTGCAGGAGAGAACGCATGACCCGCCCCACCCTTTCGGTTATCGGCCTGGCCATCGCCGCCGTGTTGAGCGCCAACGCGCAGGCCCAGCAGGCCGCCCCCGGCGCCACCACGCTGGACACCGTGATCGTCACCGGCACCCGCGCCAGCGACCGCACCGTGCTGGAATCGACCGTGCCGGTGGACGTGCTCACCGCCGAAGACATCCGCAAGGCCGGCGTGGTCAATGGCGAGTTGGGCAGC
Organism: Xanthomonas sp. Leaf131; assembly: GCF_001423495.1. Lineage (GTDB taxonomy): Bacteria > Pseudomonadota > Gammaproteobacteria > Xanthomonadales > Xanthomonadaceae > Xanthomonas. The sequence goes on from NZ_LMOG01000012.1 coordinate 224,251, forward strand.
GCGCTGCAGGCGCTATTGCCCTCGTTCAATTTCCCGCGTCAGTCCAACTCCGGTGGCGCCGACCACATCCGCGCCGCACAGCTGCGTGGGCTCTCGCCCGATCAGGTGCTGGTGCTGGTCAACGGCAAGCGCCGCCACACCTCGGCGCTGGTCAATACCGACAGCAAGATCGGCAAGGGCACCACCCCGGTGGATTTCAATTCCATCCCGATCAACGCGATCAAACGCATCGAAGTGCTGCGCGACGGCGCCGGTGCGCAATACGGCTCGGACGCGATCGCCGGCGTCATCAACGTGATCCTGGACGACAACCCCGAGCGCGGCGAGCTGGAAGCCAGCTTCGGCGCCTACAACACCGATGTGGAGCCGATCAATCGCCGCGTCACCGACGGCCAGACCAGCTACGCCAGCGCCAAGGTCGGCAGCCTGCTCGGCGATGACGGCGGCTTTTTCAAGGTCGGCCTGGAACTGAAGAACCGCGAGGCCACCAACCGCGCCGGCTTCGATCAGATCCCGCCATTCGAAGAACAGACCCCGGCCAATCTGGCGCTGGCCGGCCAGCGCAATTACGTGCTCGGCGACGGCGCCACCAAGGGCCTGAACGCCTGGCTCAACACCAAGATCCCTTTCAGCGCCAACGGCGAGTTCTACGCCTTCGGCACCTATAACCAGCGCGACACCGAAGGCGCCAACTACTTCCGTTATCCGGATGGCAGCGCCAACTGGCGCGAGATCTACCCCAACGGCTATCGGCCGATTTCCGAGGGCGAGAATCGCGATCTGCAGATCGTGGCCGGCGCACGCGGACAATTGGGCAACTGGGACTACGACGCCAGCGTCAACTATGGCCGCAACGACTTCACCTACCGGTTGCGCAACTCGCTCAACGCCTCGCTCGGCCCCAACAGCACCACCCGTTTCAAGACCGGCGATTTCGCGTTTGCGCAGACCGTGGCCAATCTGGATCTGACCCGCGTATTCGATGCGGCCGGTGCCACCCATACCTTCGGCACCGGTGCCGAATTCCGCCGCGAGCAGTACCGCACCCACGCCGGCGATCCGGCCAGCTATGCGGCCGGCCCGTTTACCGATCGCCCCACCGGCTCGCAGGCCGGCGGCGGGCTCACCCCGCAGGACGAAGCCGATCTGTCGCGTAATGTCGCCAGTGCCTACGCCAACGTCTCCAGCCAGTTCGGCGACAAGTTCTCCACCGACCTGGCCGGCCGCTACGAGCATTACCAGGATTTCGGCAGCCAATGGACCGGCAAGCTGGCCGCCCGTTATGCATTCGCCCCGGCGTTCGCGCTGCGTGGCGCCATCTCCAACAACGTGCGTGCGCCCTCGCTCAGCCAGATCGGTTATGAGGCCACGTCCACCGGCTACGACGCCGCCGGCCGCCTCACCCAGGGCCGCCTGCTGTCGGTCAACAACCCGATCGCACGCGCGCTCGGCGCCACCGATCTGAAGCCGGAAAAATCGCTCAACTACAGCCTGGGCTTCACCAGCAAACTGGGCGATCACTTCGACCTGTCGCTGGACTTCTTCCAGATCGACATCGACGATCGCATCGCGCTGTCCGAAGACATCACCGGCGACACGTTGACGGATTTTGTGCAGCAGAACTTCGGCGTCACCGGCGTGCAGAGCGCCAGCTACTTCCTCAACGCCGCCGACACCCGCACCCGCGGCGCGGAGCTGGTCGGCAACTGGCGCCAGTACGCCTTCGGCGGTGATTTACTGCTGACCGGCACTTACAGCTACGCCAAGACCGAATTGAAAAACGTCATCGGCACCCCGGCGCAGCTGCTCGCACTGGACCCGAACTACGTGCTGTTCGGCGTCGAAGAGAGCAACACGCTCACCGATGCTGCGCCACGCACGCGCGCGGCCCTGGCCGCGAACTGGAACAACGAGCACTGGAACCTGCAGACCCGCGTCAACCGCTATGGCAGCGCAACGCGCGTGTTCGATTTCGGCGGCGGCTTCGTGCCACGTCAGACCTACGGGGCGGAATGGCAACTGGATCTGGAAGCCGAATACCACCTGGGCACGCAGTGGACGCTGGCGATCGGCGGCCAGAACATCCTGGACAATTACTCGGACCGCTCCATCGACGACATCGCCTACTTCGGCAACCTGCCCTACGACGTGCTCTCGCCGATCGGCAGCAATGGTGCGTATTGGTATGGCCGGGTGCGGTATAGCTTCTGAGCAACAACACAGACTTAAGCCAAAAACGCAGGCTGCAAGCCCCTTTCTCCTCGGGAGCGTGCTCTAGCCCCTCTCCTGCGGGAGAGGGGTTGGGGTGAGGGTACGGGCGAAGCCCTCGTGGCGTTCCACCTGCACGTGGCTTCGCTCGTACCCTCATCCGCCCCTGCGGGGCACCTTCTCCCGAGGGGAGAAGGATAGGCAGTCGTACGTGTCTGACCAGCACTCCTCGGCATTGCATAACCTGAATCTCACGCCCGATTGCGCAGACTAGCGCGATGGCAGACGTGCACTCCCCCCTTCCGTCGCCGCCATTGCTGGACGATGCCTGCGCATTGTTTCTGGACGTGGACGGTACCCTTATCGACTTTGCCGACAGCCCCGAGGCTGTGCGGCTCTTGCCCGAGGTCCGCGAGGCCATCGGGCAATTAAGCGACCGGCTGCATGGTGCAGTTGCACTGGTCAGCGGACGACCGCTCTCGCAACTCGACGCCTTGTTCGCGCCCTTGCTGCTCCCAGCCGCCGGCCTGCACGGACATGAATTACGCAGCGACATCGCCGCACGCGCCGCGATGCCGCAAGACACCTCCGAGTGGTTGCACGGCTTGCACCAGCGCGCCGCCGCGCTCACGCATCAACACCCCGGTGTGCTGGTCGAAGATAAAGGCGTCAGCGTGGCGCTGCATTGGCGCGCGCAACCACTTGCAGGCCCCGACGTGCTCGCCTTCGCGCAGCAGGAAATCGCCCAGCTGTCCGGCTATCGCCTGCAACCGGGCGACCACGTGGTCGAATTCGTACCCGAAGGCAGCAACAAGGGCCTGGCGGTCGAACACCTGATGCAGCACGGCGCATTCGCCGGCCGCACGCCGGTATTCGTCGGCGACGATCTCACTGACGAATTCGGCTTCGAAGCAGCCAATCGCCTCGGCGGCTGGAGCGTGCTGGTCGGCGATCGCGTGCAGACCAGCGCGCACTTCCGCGTCGATGGCACTGCCGATGTGCATGCATGGCTGCAACGCAACGCGCGCACTGCCTGAGCGCAGCGCGCCTTCTCTTTTCTCTTCAATAGGATCGTTCGCACTCCATGACCGAGCCAAACCTGGATCTGGGCGTCATCGGCAATTGCAGCTTCGGCGCATTGGTCGATCGGCAGGCACGCGTGGTGTGGAGTTGCCTGCCGGCCTTCGATGGCGACCCGGCGTTCTGCTCGCTGCTGTCGCCCAAGGGCGACGGCGGCGACTTCGCCGTCGAGCTGGAGGACTTTGAAAGCAGCGAGCAACACTACCTGCCCAACACCGCCGTACTACGCACCGTGTTGCGCGACAGCCACGGCGGCGAAGTGGAAGTGATCGACTTCGCACCGCGCTGGCGCAATAACGGGCGTTTTTATCGGCCGGTGAGCATCATTCGGCAGATCCGTCCGCTGGCCGGCAACCCGCGCATCGTGGTGCGCGCACGCCCGTTGGCCGACTGGGGTGGCCGCACCCCGGAAACCACCTGGGGCAGCAATCACATCCGTTGGGTGCTGCCGGAATTCACCCTGCGCCTGACCACCGATGTGCCGGTGCGCTTCGTGCGTGATGGCTTGCCGTTCGTGCTCAGCCACCCGGTCAATCTGGTGCTGGGCGTGGACGAATCGCTGACCCGCTCGCTCACCGGCTACGTGCAGGAAGCGCAGGAGCGCACCGAAGAATATTGGCGCGAATGGGTGCGCTATCTGTCGATTCCACTCGACTGGCAAGAGGCCGTGATCCGCAGCGCGATCACGCTCAAGTTGTGCCAATACGAAGACAGCGGCGCGATCATCGCGGCGATGACCACCTCGATCCCGGAAGCGCCCAACACCCCGCGCAACTGGGATTACCGCTATTGCTGGCTGCGCGACGCCGCGTTCGTGGTGCGTGCGCTCAATCGGCTGGGTGCCACGCGCACGATGGAGCAGTTCATCGGCTACATCTTCAATATCGCCACCAGCGACGGCACCTTGCAGCCGCTGTACGGCATCGGTTTCGAATCGCAGCTGGAAGAGCACGAAGTCGACACCATGGATGGCTACCGCGGCATGGGCCCGGTGCGGCGCGGCAACCTGGCCTGGATCCAGAAACAGCACGATGTCTACGGCAGCGTGGTGTTGGCCTCCACCCAGCTGTTCTTCGATCTGCGCTTGAAGGATCAAGGCGATGCCGACACCTTCCGTCGCCTGGAGCCGCTGGGCGAGCGCGCATTCGCGCTGCACAACGTGCCCGATGCCGGCCTGTGGGAATTCCGCGGTCGCGCCGAAGTCCACACCTACACCGCTGCGATGTGCTGGGCGGCCTGCGATCGCCTCTCAAAGATCGCCGATAGCCTCGTGCTACCAGAGCGCAGCGTGTACTGGCGCGAGCGCGCCGACAGCATTCGCGAGCGCGTGTTGAATGAGGCATGGAGCGAAGAACGCGGCCATTTCACCGACACGCTGGGCGGTCATCGGCTGGATGCATCGCTGTTGTTGCTGGCCGATATCGGCATCGTGGCCAACGACGACAGCCGCTTCGTACGCACCGTCGAAGCCGTCGGCCGCGTGCTCAAGCATGGCGATGCGCTGTATCGCTACATCGCACCGGATGACTTCGGTGCGCCGGAAACCAGCTTCACCATCTGCACGTTCTGGTACATCGACGCGCTGGCCGCGATCGGTCGCAAGGACGAAGCGCGTGAATTGTTCGAGCGCATCCTCTCGCGCCGCAATCACCTCGGCTTGCTGTCCGAGGATCTATCGTTCGAAGACGGCGAAGCCTGGGGGAATTTCCCCCAGACCTATTCGCATGTGGGTTTGATCATTGCGGCGATGCGCTTGTCGCGGAGCTGGCAGGAGGCGTTATGAGTCGTTTGGTGGTGGTATCCAACCGCGTTGCTGTGCCCGGCGAAAACCGTGCCGGCGGCCTGGCGGTTGGCTTGTTGGCGGCGCTCAAGGAGCGCGGCGGGGTGTGGTTCGGCTGGAGCGGCAAGACCGTGCGCGGCGACAGCGGCGGCATGCACGAACAGACCGAGGGCGACATCAAGTTCGTCACCATGGACCTCAACAAGCGCGACATCGATTCGTACTACAACGGTTTCGCCAATCGCACGCTGTGGCCGCTGCTGCACTTCCGGCTGGACCTGGTCGATTACGACCGCGCCACCCGCGAAGGCTATATGCGCGTCAATCGCTTGTTCGCCGAAAAGCTGGCGCCGTTGCTCAAAGACAGCGACACGCTGTGGATCCACGATTACCACATGATTCCGCTCGGCGCGATGCTGCGCGAGCTGGGTGTGGGCTGCAAGATGGGCTTCTTCCTGCACGTGCCGATGCCCTCGGCGGACCTGATGCAGGCGATGCCCGATCACGCACGCTTGTTCAGTACGTTCTATGCGTATGACCTGGTCGGCTTTCAGACCCAGCGCGATGCCGAACGCTTCAAGGCCTACGTGCGTCTGTTCGGTGGCGGGCGCATTCTCGAAGGCGATATCGTCGAAGGCCCGGGCGGGCGTCGTTTCAGTGCCGCCTCGTTCCCGATCGGCATCGATACCGAGTTGATCGCCAATCAGGCAAAAGCCTCAGTCGGCAAGCAGGCAGTGCGCGATCTGCGCGAGAGCCTGCGTGGCAGGCAGCTGGCGATCGGCGTGGACCGCCTGGATTATTCCAAGGGCCTGCCCGAGCGCTTCCAGGGATTCGAGCGCTATCTGGAGCGCTATCCGGAGCAATCCGGCAGCCTGACCTATCTGCAGATCGCGCCGGTGTCGCGTGGCGACGTCAACGAGTATCGCCAGCTGCGTGGGCAGCTGGAGCAGATCGCCGGCCATATCAACGGCGGCCATGCAGAGCCGGATTGGACACCGCTGCGCTACGTCAATCAAAACTTCAGTCATGCCACGTTGACCGGTTTTTATCGGGCCGCGTCGGTGGGGTTGGTCACGCCGTTGCGCGATGGCATGAATCTGGTCGCCAAGGAATTCGTGGCGGCGCAGGATCCGGAAAATCCGGGCGTGCTGGTGCTGTCGCTGTTGGCCGGTGCGGCCGATGAGATGAAAGAGGCGCTATTGGTCAATCCACACGATCTAGATGGTGTGGCCGATGCGATCGCCACCGCGGCGAGCATGCCCTTGGCCACGCGTATCGAGCGCTGGCGCGCGATGATGGATCACCTGCGCAAGAACAATATCAATCACTGGCGTCAGCGCTACCTGCAGGCCCTGGCCGATATTTAAGGCGGATGCTGCCAGGTGGGTTCGCGCTGCTGCACGCCACTGCGATGAACCCGTACCGGCGCCGGCTTCCTGGCAACGCCTGCCACCGCGCCAAACACGCGCTGCGCTCGAACACTGCGCTCCCCTTCTCCCATCGGGAGAAGGTGCCCGAAGGGCGGATGAGGGTACGTCTGCCCGCACACGTGGAAAATGCGCCAAGTGGAAAATCCGGGCTGACACGAATCTCCATTCCAGAATGCCGAATCCCCGACTCGCCGATCGAGTCAATAGCAAAATAGAGCTATAGCAGGATCATGCATTCGTCGCCTCACACGAATGCCATCAAGACCGTCTGGCACCAACAGCAACCCCATTCCTTACCGATTTGAGCAATTTCAGCACTCATCCGCACAGGTTGGAACGCTGGTTCTCATTCCGTCACGGACACGAGCGTCGTTGAGGTCTAAAATATTCACATGATTAGCGCTGAGGACCCTGGGAGGGGCTGCGCGTTCATATCCTGACGTGCCTGTTTAGGACGTTCTTATTTAGATCCGGGCCGCCCGTTGCCAGCCTGTGATCTTTCTCCCTCCACGACTCGCCACCGCCTGCCGGTGCCTGGGTCCATCCTGACATCTCAAAATGACTGATCAATCCTCAAAACGTGGGCTAGGCACCTGGTTGCTGGTGGCCTATGCGGTGGTGATCGCCGTGCTCGGTGCGGTGCTCGCCTACGAAGGTGGCCGCCTGGTCGCCGTCGGCGGCTCCTGGTACTACCTGTTGGCAGGCATCGGCCTGTTCCTGGCTGGCGTATTGCTGGCGCTGGGCAAGCGCGCCGGCCTGTGGCTGTTTGGCGCCACGCTGGCGGCCACCATCGCCTGGGCGCTGTGGGAAGTGGGCCTGGATGGCTGGGGCCTGGTCCCGCGTCTGGCCATGATGTCGGTGCTGGGCCTAGTGCTGCTGCCGTTCTGGGGCGTGGCGCGTCGGCGCATGCAGCCGCTGTCGGGTGTTGGCTATGTGCTGGTGACCGGCGTGCTGCCGATCCTGGGCGCGGCGCTGATCCTGTGGCCGTTGCTGGTACCGCGCAATGTGGAACTGGCCGATGCCGCCAAGCTGCCGGCCGAGAACGCAACGCCGTTCAGCCGTGCCATCGTGCCCAGCCCGGACGGCAACGTCGCGGCCAACCACGACGCCAGCAACTGGACCTCCTACGCCGGCTCCAACCTGTCCAACCATTACACTCCGGGCGCACAGATCACCCCGGAAAACGCCAAGCAACTCAAGGTGGCGTGGGAATTCCACACCGGTGATCTGAAGCCGGCCGGCTCCAAGCTGGGCTACGCCTTCCAGAACACCCCGCTCAAGGTCGGCGACCTGCTCTATATCTGCACCCCGACCCAGAAGGTGATCGCGGTGGAAGCGGCCAACGGCAAGGAGCGCTGGCGCTTCGACCCGCAGACCAACCCGAAGGCGATGGCCGGCGTTGCCGCCACCACCTGCCGTGGCGTGTCGTACTACCAGGCGCCGGAAGGCACTGCCGAGTGCCCGACCCGGATCTTCTGGCCGATGGTCGATGGCCGCCTCGGCGCGCTGGACGCGCAGACAGGCAAGCTGTGCACCAGCTTCGGTAACAACGGTTATGTCGATCTCAATGCCGGCACCGGCAACACCAAGCCGGGCTTCGTCGGCCCGACTTCGCCGCCAGTGGTGATGCGCGGTGTGGTGATCCAGCCCACCGGCCAGGTGCGCGACGGCCAGGAAGGCGATGCGCCCTCGGGCGTGGTGCGTGGCTTCGATGCGCTCACCGGCCAGCTGCGCTGGGCCTGGGACCTGGGCAACCCGGCGATCACCGCCGAGCCGCCGGCCGGGCAGACCTACACCCGCTCGACCCCGAACGTGTGGTCGCTGATGTCCGCCGACGACGAGCTGGGCCTGGTCTATCTGCCCACCGGCAATGCCTCGGGCGATTTCTTCGGCAAGGGCCGCACCCCGCAGGATGAGGAATACACCGCTTCGCTGGTTGCCGTGGACGCGGCCACCGGCAAGGAGCGTTGGCACTTCCGCACCGTCAACCACGACCTGTGGGATTACGACATCGGCCCGCAGCCCAACCTGGTCGACTGGCCGGTCGCCGGCGGCGGCACCCGTCCTGCGGTGATCCAGGCCACCAAGTCCGGCCAGGTGTTCGTGCTGGATCGCGCCACCGGCGAGCCGATCATGCCGGTCAAGCAGATCGCCGTACCGCAAGGTACCGATCACGGCGACTTTACCGCGGCCACCCAGCCGATCTCGCCGGGCATGCCCAACACCGTGGGCGCACCGAGCCGCGAGGTCGAAACCATCATCGAATCCGATGCCTGGGGCATGACTCCGTTCGACCAACTGGCTTGCCGTATCCAGTTCAAGCAGCTGCGCTACGAAGGCATGTTCACCCCGCCCACGCTGCAAGGCTCGCTGGCGTTCACCGGCAACCATGGCGGCATCAACTGGGGCGGCGTCTCGGTCGATCTGCAGCGCGGCATCATGGTGATGAACAGCAATCGCCTGCCGTACACCTTGCAGGTCTACACCCGCGAGAAAATGGACGAGCTGGGCGTGGTCTCGGTGTTCGACGGCAAGAGCAAGACGCCCGGCTACATGGCGCAGAAGGGTCTGGCCTACGGCGCCCGCAAGGAGCCGTGGATGTCGCCGCTCAACACCCCGTGCGTGGCACCGCCGTGGGGCTACATCTCCGGTGTGGATCTGCGCACCCAGCAAGTGATCTGGCGGCGTCCGCTGGGCACCGGTTACGACCAGGGCCCGATGGGCATCCCGTCCAAGACCAAGTTCGAGATCGGCACGCCCAACAACAGCGGCTCGCTGGCCACCGCCGGCGGCGTGACCTTCATCGGCGCGACCCTGGACGACTTCATGCGCGGCTTCGACACCCGCACCGGCAAGCAGGTTTGGGAGACCCGCGTGCCGGCCGGCCCGCAGGCCGCTCCGTTGAGCTACACCATCGACGGCAAGCAGTACATCGTGGCCGCGGTGGGTGGACACGACCGCATGGAAACCAAGTCGGGCGACAGCGTGATCGCCTGGGCGCTGCCCGACGATGCGCAGGCCACGCCGGCGAAGTAAGCGGCCGGCACTGGGTTAGTTGGCGCAGCAGATCGAACCGACCGTCGCGAGACGGTCGGTTTTTTTGTGGGGAATGGGGAATGGGGAATCGCAACGGCGTGTGCGCGCGTCGCGGCTGATGGGAGGCGTGCGCGCGTCTCGCAAACGCCCGTCGCCCAGGAAATGCGGCGAGATTTCAGATGACGATATTTCACGCGGAATTTACATTTCAAAAGGTGCACACCGGCAATAGCTCCTCCTTCCATCACGTACCGAGCCGCACTGAAACCGCTTCCAAATCAATCACATCGGCATTTTCGGCCATGCAAGTCACACATTCCGACGAACGGCAATTTCACGCCGTCATGATTCGGGCTCAGCCGCCGATACCCCATTGCAGCGTATCTCCTGCCGGACGCGTACCCACCCCAGATCACCTAGTCGGACCCAGCCTATGTTGCCTTCACACGATGCCACCGCTGTCCCTCGCCCATCTGCCGGCAGGAGCCTTGCGCGTGCCACCGGAACGGCCTGGTTGCCCGCCGCCGCGCAGATCGGCTTGCTGTGCCTGCTGACGCTCTACGCTGCCACGCTGGTTCCCGGCGGCTTCTGGGTAGGGCTCGGGAAAGTGGTGCCGGCGCTGCTGGTGCTGAGTGCAGCCAGCGCCGGTCTGTCCTGGTGGTCGCGCCGCCGCAGCAGCGCGCAGTTGGAACAAGCGATCGGCGCGGTCACGGCGATCGGCGATGAGCGCTTCCAGCGGCTGGACCTGCGCAACGCCTCCGGCGAGCTGGCGCCGTTGCTGCATGCGCTGCAGGCGACCCAGGACAAGTTGGCCATCCGCATCGACGTGATGGAACAAGGCCTGCGTCATGGTCAATTCGTGATCAAGGCGCTCGACGATCTGGACACCATGATCCGCATCGCCGACGACGACGGCCAGGTGCTGTTCGCCAATCGCAAACTGCTCGCGATGCTCAAGCTGATCGAGCCGGATGTGCAGAGCTTCCGCCCCACGTTTCATGCCGAAGGCTTCGTCGGCGGCAGCATCGGCGACATCTATCCGGACAGCCAGGCCGCGATCGACCGCATGCGCGCGTTGAACGCCTCCAAAGCCGTGCGTGCACCGTTCTTCGGCCGCCAGATCGACTTCGTCTACAGCCCGATCATCGCTGCCGACGGCACCAAGCTGGGCACCATCGCGCAGTGGATGGACGTCACCGCGCAAGTCAGCGCCGAGCAGGCGCTGATCCAGATCATCGATGCCGCTGCCGTCGGCGATTTCAGCCGGCGCATGCAGATCGAGGGCATGGACGGCGTGCTGCTGTCGCTGGCCCAGGGCATCAACCGCATCTACGACTCGGTGGAAACCCACCTGGCTGCGTTGGCACGCGTGATCGGCGCAATGGCCGAAGGCGACCTCACCCAGCGCGTGGAGGGCGATGCGCATGGCATCTTTGCGCGCCTGCGCGACGACACCAACCAGACCGTCACCCGGCTGACCGAAATCATTGGCGGCATCCAGGTTGCCTCGGACACGATTCGCCAGGCAGCAGTGGAAATCGCTGCCGGTAACACCGACCTGTCCGAACGCACCGAGCAACAGGCCGCCAACCTGGAAGAAACCGCCAGCTCCATGGAAGAACTCACCTCCACGGTGAAGCAGAATGCGGAAAGCGCGCTGCAGGCCAATCGCCTGGTGGTGGGCACCGGCGAAGTGGCGCAGAGTGGCGGCCAGGTCATGGACGATGTGGTCGCTACGATGAGCCAGATCAGCACCGCCTCGCGCAAGATCGGCGAGATCATCGGCGTCATCGACGGCATCGCTTTCCAGACCAATATCCTGGCGCTCAACGCCGCGGTGGAAGCCGCGCGCGCGGGCGAACAAGGCCGTGGTTTCGCAGTGGTCGCCTCGGAAGTGCGCGCCTTGGCGCGGCGCTCGGCCGATGCGGCCAAAGAGATCAAGACGCTGATCGCCGACTCCACCGACAAGGTCGAATTGGGCTCGGGCCTGGTGCACCGCGCCGGCGCGACCATGCGCGAGATCGTTGGCTCGGTGAAGCACGTCACCGACATCATGAGCGAGATCACCTCGGCCAGCGCCGAGCAATCCAGCGGCATCGAACAGGTCAACCGCACGGTCGCGCAACTGGATGAAGTGACCCAACGCAACGCCGCGCTGGTGGAAGAAGCCACGGCCGCCGCACGCAGCCTGGAAGAACAGGCGGTGGAACTGGCCGATGCGGTGTCGATCTTCCGCTTGCAGCCTGCGCACAGCGGCAAGGCGAACGTAGTGCGTGCAAGTTTCGGAAACGCGGCGGCGTAAGCCCCCGCCACGAAATCACCGTAGGAGCGCACCTGGGCGCGACGGGCTTTATCGGTAACGCCCATCGCGCCCAGGTGCGCTCCTACGCAGAGCTGCCTTACCGATAGCGGGCGCTAATCCAGGAACCGCGCCTGCTGCTCCGGTGTCGGCAGCATGCAGTGGTCGGTGCGACCGAACCAGCGGTAGCGATTGCGCGCGATCAGGCGATAGCCGATGTCACGCACGCTGCTGGGCACTACGCGCAACACGGTGGCCAGCCGCCAGATGCCGCCTAATCCAGCCAGGACCCGCACGATCGCATCGCTGTCGGTCCACGCACCGCGGGCATCCACCAGCAGAAACGACAACGGGTCGTCCGGATCCAGACCGTGTTGCTGCAACAGCGCGCGCCCGGCCTGGCCCTGCATTGCGGCAAAGCGATAACGCGCACGCGTGTCGTGGCGCAGCAGAAATTTGACCCAGCCATTGCACAGCAGACACACGCCATCGAACACGATGGTCGCAGGCGCCTCGCCTGGCTTGCCGCCGGGCGGCTCCACGCGAGACGGCTCTGAGTGAGAAGGCTCAAAGTGAGGCACGTCAACGAGTGGCGGATCAACGCGGTTCAAGCCAGCCCTCGTAGCGAATGAACGGGCCGATCAGGGGCAGGTACACGTCGACCAGAAATCCATAACGCCCAGCGTCGGCATGCTCGCGGCACCGCACCCGATCGAACCAGCGCGCCGGCAACGGAATCCAGCCGAATGCCCACACGCGTGTGGCCTGCCAGTACAGCGACTGCGCATCGGCACGTAGTGCGAATTCGAAGCGCACCGCGCCCAGGTGTTCGCGCAAGCCAGTGCCACCGCGCCACAAGCGCGAATGCATCGGCAACCCATCAAAACGCCGATGCCAGCGCTCGCCGCGGCTGTCGACCAGAAACTCCACCTGGACATCCACCTTGCCACTGCGCGGCAACCGACTCAGCAAGGCCAGCACCGGCACCAACGGATGGCTGCCGCGCTGGATCTGCGCCCAACCGGCGAAGGTCTGCCGCTGCTGCACCGAATGCAACGCACGCACCGGCGCAGGCAGTTGCGCGAACGCGTCCGGCCCCAGCACCTGCGCGAACAAGGGCGTGCTCAGGGCGCGATCCAGGCCAGTGTCGCCATGCGTCCGCTGCGGCGGTCGCGACGATGCGAGAAGAACCGTTGCGGGTCGGAAATGGTGCACAGCCCGCCACCATGGATGGCGCCAGCGGGCACACCGGCATGCTGCAAGCGCTGACGTGCCAGCGCGTACAGATCCACCAACCAATGCCCCGGGCGCGTGGCAACGAAGGCGCTTTGCGCCTGCGCATCATGCGCGACGAAGGCGTCGAACACGTCCTGCCCGATTTCGTACACCTGCGGCCCCGCTGCCGGCCCCAACCATGCCATCACTTGCTGCGGCGGCGTGCGCATGACTGCCACGCTGCGCTCCAGCATGCCGTCGGCCAACCCGCGCCAGCCTGCATGTGCGGCGGCGACTTCACTGCCGTCGCCAGCGGCGAACACGACCGGCAAACAATCGGCGGTGAGGATCGCCAGCACCACACCGGGCACATCGGTCACGGCCGCATCGGCGACTGGTTCTTGCGCACCCGGCGCGACATCGTCCGCCGCACTGATCTGCTCGCCACTCGCAACTGCTGGCGCATCGAAGCGCACCACCTCCACCCCATGCACCTGACGCAACCAGTGCGGCGTGCCGGGCAGTGCCAGCGCCTCGACCAGCAGCGCCCGGTTGCGTTCCACCCGTTCCGACACGTCGCCGTCGGCAGCGGTGCGATTGCCCAGATTGAGCGTGTCGAACGGCGCCTGCGATTCGCCCAGGCCGTAACGCAGTGTGGTCAGTGCGTGGATGCGCGGCGGTGCCGGCCAGTTGGCCGGCAACACAAACGGTGCGACGGTTGCCACCTTAGCGGCGTGCCTGCTCGGCGGCGCGCACGCTGTCGTCGCGCAACGCCGTCATCAACCGCTGCAGATCCACCGGCACCGGCGCGCTGGCACGCACCGGCTCGCCGCTGACCGGATGCAGGAATTCCAGGGTTTCGGCGTGCAGCGCCTGCCGCTTGAAGGTGCGCAGCTCGTGCACCAGTTCATCGCTGGCGCCCTTGGGCAGCTTGAGCGCGCCGCCGTACAGCGGGTCGCCGACGATCGGCGATTTCAGATGTGCCATATGCACGCGAATCTGATGGGTACGCCCGGTTTCCAGGCGGCATTCCAGCGCGGTGTGCGCACGGAAGCGCTCGCGCAGGCGGTAATGGGTGACCGCATCGCGGCCGTCGTCGCGCACCGCCATCTTTAGGCGATCGCGCGGGTGACGGTCGATCGGCGCATTGGCGGTGCCGCCGGAGACCAGCGCGCCCACCACCACCGCCAGATACTGGCGATGCACATCGCGCGCGGACAGCTGCTCCACCAGCGCGGTCTGCGCCTGCACGGTGCGCGCCACCACCATCACGCCGCTGGTGTCCTTGTCCAGCCGATGCACCACGCCGGCACGCGGCACCGCCGCCAGCGCCGGGTCGCGGAACAGCAAGGCGTTGACCAGGGTGCCGTCCGGATTGCCCGCGCCCGGGTGGACCACCAGCCCGGCCGGCTTGTCGATCACCAGCACCTGGTCGTCTTCGTACAACACGCTCAGCGGGATGTCCTGCGGCTCGGAATGGGTCTGGATTTCCAGCACCACCTGCACCTGCACGCTCTCGCCGCCGCGCAAGGTGTCGCGCGGACGCGCCATTTCGCCGTTCAGTAGCGCATCGCCGGACTTGATCCACTCCGACAACCGCGAGCGCGAGAATTCGGGGAACAGCTCGGCCAGCACCGCGTCGAAACGGCGCCCTGCGGCGTTGTCGGGCACGATGGCCTGGCGGATGGACGGGTCGAGGGGTTCGGCAGATGGGTCGGACATGGACACAGGCACTCAGGCAAAAGCGGGAATTTGGGGTCCGGGCGGCGGGAGTCAGTCGCCGGACAGGCCACTAGGCTATCATCGCGCTCTCGTTTTCCTGATGCGTCCTGCCCAGACCCATGATCCGACGGTCCACGTTTTCCGCGCCTGCGCGCCTGATTGCCCTCATGCTGGTGATGGCGTTCGTCGTCACCGGTTGCCACCGCGGCGCCAAGAACAAGAATCCCGACGAGGGCATGCCGGTCGAGCAGCTGTACGGCAAGAGCCACGGCCTGATGGAGAAAGGCAACTGGGCCGGCGCCGAAGCCAGCTACAAGCGCCTGATCGCCCAGTACCCGTACGGCCCGTACACCGAGCAGGCGATGATCGAGACTGCGTATGCGCAGTACAAGGCCGGCAAGCACGACGACACCGTCTCCAGCGTCGACCGCTTCATCCGTACCTACCCGACCCATCGCAACATCTCGTATCTGTATTACCTGCGCGGGCTGGCCAACAGCAACCGCGACACGGTGTTCCTGCGCCGCGTGTGGTCGCTGGACCCGAGCCGTCGCGATCTGTCCTCGCCGCAGCAGGCCTACAACGACTTCAACACCGTCACCGACCGCTATCCGAACAGCCGTTACGCGCCGGATGCGCGCAAGCGGATGATCGAACTGCGCGACGTGTTCGCCCAGCATGAGCTGGACAACGCGCTGTACTACCTGCGCCGCAATGCCTGGGTCTCGGCTGCCGGTCGTGCCAATTACCTGCTGGAAACCTATCCGCAGAGCGCCTACCAGTACGACGCGGTCGCGGTGCTGGCCGAGGCTTATACGCATCTGGGCAACAAGACCCTGGCCGCCGACGCGCGCCGCGTGCTGGAACTCAACAGCCCGCAGCATCCGTGGCTGACCGGCAACTGGCCGAAGTACCCGTGGGCCATCCGCAAGCTCAACCCGTTCGCCGGCGAGAAATCCGCCGCCAGCGGCGAGCGCAATTCGCAGATGAGCCGCGACTGAGACAGCAGACGCAGCTGAATACCCAAAGGGGCCGCAAGGCCCCTTTTTTATTGCGGCAATGCGGATGCAGCAACATGCTTGCGACGGGCGGCGTGCCGATTGCCGCAGGCTCTTGCGGTACCAAACGACGGTCACGTCTGATCCACCGGGCGACCGGCCTTCCAGCATGACGTAGCTGCGCGCAGGTATTCCAGGCTTTCTCGCACCGCTGAGCGCGCCCGCCTGCGGCACCTGCGAGCACGTCACCAGACCTGGCGCCAGGTCACCGAACCGCCCGCACGTGCTGCCTATACTCGACCCCGAAGAAGATCCGACTCCCCACCGGCGCCAGCCAAGGAGGCCGCATGTCTCGCTCCATCGTCTTGTCGATGCTCGCGCTGTTGCTGGCGACACTGACCGCGACCGCCACTGCGGCGCCCATCGTCTACGGCGTCAACGCCCACGACAATCGCCCCGGCTACCCCATGGCCCAGGCCGAGGCACGCTTCAAACTGCTGGCCGCGCGCAACCTGCGCAGCTACCGGTTCGATGTGGACCCGCGCGATTACGCAACGCTGGATGCCCTGGTCCCGCTGGCGCGTCAGTACGGCATCACGCTGCGCCCGATGGTCTACCCGATGTCGCGCGAGATCGGCTACCAGCTGGCGCGTCGCTATGCGGCCGACATCAAGGTCTGGGAGATCGGCAACGAACAGGATCTGGTGCGTGCCGAGGCCGATGCACGCATCGCCGCAATGACCACGATGTATCTGGGCATGCGCCAGGCCTCCAACGAACTGGGCGCGGGCCTGCGCTTCACCATCAACATCACCGCCTGCAACAGCGACGACCGCAGCGCCAACGCGCGCTGCCCGGGAGATCGCAATGGCTCGCTGTGGTTTCTGGCCAAGGCCAAGGCGGCCGGCTTCAACTTCGACCACATCAGCTTCCACTACTACGCCTTCCACCGCGATGCCGGTTACTGGACCGAGTTGTACCTGGGCCAGCTACGCACTGCCGCGCAGACCTACAACACGCCGGTATTCTTCAACGAGCTGAACTGTGCGGAGATCTACACCGGCAATACCACCGGCGGTGCAGAAGGCGATCGCGGCTGCTACGACAGCCTGGCGCAGTTGCTAAGCAACGTGCGAACCAACTATGCCGATGTGGTGTCCGAAGTGAACGTGTACGAATTGCTGGACCAGACCACGATCCAGGGCGCCGAAGGCCACTTCGGCCTGATGTACGACCTAGCGCGGCCCAAGCCGACCCTGGACCTGCTCACCCGCTTCGCCCAACCGCCGGCCACCGCAGCGGCAGCCGGCGCGCCCGGCTACTGACGGAATAGCCAATCGGGCTACTGACCGGAATAGCCATTGGTGATCGGGTAACGCCGCTCGCGACCGAAGGCGCGCCGCGACACCTTCGGCCCGGGTGCGGACTGATGGCGCTTCCATTCGTTGAGCCGCACCAGCCGCAGCACGTGTTCCACCGTATCAGCCGCGTAGCCGGCCGCAACGATGTCGTCGCGCGACTGCTCCTGATCGACGTAGCGATACAGGATCCCGTCGAGCACGTCGTAGGGCGGCAGCGAATCCTGGTCGGTCTGGTTGTCGCGCAACTCGGCCGAGGGTGGGCGCGAAATCACTGCCGGCGGAATCACCGGCGCACCGCCCACGGTATTGCGCCATTTGGCCAGGCCGAACACCTCGGTCTTGTACAGGTCCTTGAGCGGGGCATAGCCGCCGCACATGTCGCCGTAGATGGTCGCGTAACCCACTGCGTATTCGCTCTTGTTGCCGGTGGTCAACAACAGCCCGCCGAACTTGTTGGACAGCGCCATCAGGATCACCCCGCGACTGCGCGACTGCAGATTTTCTTCGGTGATATCCGGCTGGGTGCCTTCGAACAGTGGGCCGAGTGCGGCGAGCAGGCCTTCGAACGCCGGCTCGATCGCAATGGTTTCCAGCTTGACGCCCAGCGCGCGGCATTGCTCGTCGGCCAGATCGTTGGAGAGATTGGCGGTGTAGCGCGACGGCAGCCGCACCGCGGTGACGTTGTCGCCGCCCAGCGCATCGACCGCCATCGCCAGCACCAGCGCCGAATCGATGCCGCCGGACAAGCCCAGCCACACCTTGGTAAAGCCATTCTTGCGGCAATAGTCCTGCAGCCCGCGCACCACCGCGCGCCAGGCCAATGCGTCCATGCTCTCGTCGCCATCGTCCACCCACACCACCGGAGTGAAGCTGCACTCGCCGGCGGCATAGTCCACCACCAGCCACTGGTCGACGAAGGCCGCAGCGGCCGGATGCACGGTGCCGTCGGCATCGGCCACCACCGATGCGCCGTCGAACACCAGCGCGTCCTGCCCGCCGACCACGTTGAGATAGGCAATCGCCGCCCCGCTCTCACGGGTGCGCTCGGCCAGCAAGGCGTCGCGCTGCGCGTGCTTGCCGCGCTCGTACGGCGAGGCATTGGGCACCAGCACCAGCTCGGCGCCGGCCTGCACGGTCTTTGCGAGCGGCTCGGCAAACCACAGGTCCTCGCAGATCACCACGCCCACCTGCACGCCCTTGACCGTGACCACGCAGTTGTCGCCATCCGGGTCCACGTCGAAATAGCGGCGCTCGTCGAACACCGCATAGTTGGGCAATTCGCGCTTGCGATACGTCGCTTCGATGCGCCCGTCGCGCAACACGCTGGCCGCGTTATAGACCACGCTGCCGGCGCTCTGCGGCCAGCCGACCACCGCGACAATCCCGCGCGTGCTGGTAGCGATGCGTGCCAGCGCTTCTTCGCAATGCGCCAGAAAACCGGGCCGCAGCAGCAGATCTTCCGGTGGGTAGCCGCTGATCGCCAGCTCGGGAAACAGCACGATGTCCGCCCCGAACTCGTCACGCGCCGCCGCGATGAACTCGATGATGCGATCGGTATTGCGCGCTACGGCCCCAACCGGGAAGTCGAACTGGGCCATAGCGATGCGAAGGGTCTGGGACATTGGAAGGCCTATGCGGATGCAACTGAGAGGCGTGGCTGTGCCGCATCCCGCAAGAGACCGAGATGCAGATCGGCGTTGCCGCCAAGCCTGCATTATTCCAGATGTGCGCCGGCGTGCAGGGATCTGCTGCTGTACCGGCGTTTCTTGTCCGCTGCGTTTTTGAACGTGGCGCGCACGATCTCCAGCCACCTCGTCATGTCATCGGCATCAGCCCCACTGCATCTCGCCGGTGGCGACTTTGGCGCCGATCTGCAATGCCACCGCCATGCCGGCATCGGGATAACGTCGTGTCATCGCAGCGATCAGGTCGGCACTATTGCTGTGCTTGGCCAGCTCTTCTTCGAAGGCCAGTAGATAATCACGCGTATAGGTGATGGCCGATGCATCGATCGGCGCGCCCGGCACCACGTGCCCGGGCACGACGACCGAGGGCTGCAGCGCCGCCATGCTGTCCAGCGTCTTGCGCCAGGCTGCACGGCCTTCGGCACCGCGCGTGTCGGCGGTCCACACATGCGTGCCGGAAAACACCAGCACGCCGCCGACGATGGCCTTGAGCGCCGGCACCCACACGTAGCGCCGATTGGCCAAACCGTCGGCATCGACGATCTCCAGTGCGTGGTCTTCCAGGGTGAGCGTATGGCCATCGAAGGCCTCCGGCATCACGATGTCGGCCAATGTCTGCGGGCCGTTTTCCTTAAGCTGCGGGCCCCAGGTGGCCAGCTTCTTTTCGACATTGCCCTTGATGGCGGCAATCGTGGCGGAGGCGGCGATGACCCGCGCCTTGGGAAACGCGGCCTTGATCGGCGCCAGGCTGAAGTAATAGTCCGGATCGCTCTGGCTGATGTAGATGCTGGTCAGCGTCTTGCCGCTGGCACGGATGGCTTCAGTCAACGCCTTGCCGTCTGGCAGCGTAAAGCCGCCATCGATCAGTACGGCCTCGCGGGCGCCGGAAATCAGCACCGGCGCGCGGAAGAAACCGTGTTCGCCAGCGGGGAAGTGCTGGTAGGTCAGTGTGGTCTGTGCAGCCATGGTGGTCTTCGCTCCAAGGAAGGCCGTCGCGAAACTCGCAACAGCCAGGGTTTTGATGACGTCTCGTCGGGTTGGCATTGGTTGGGGCCTCTTGGGTAGCGATGGGTTGGAAGCGGGATTGGAATTGGGGTTGGACGTGGGCTGGGATGGCGTCGATAAGCGCGCGTGTAAAGCGACGCCCGGGCTGGCGCAGCACGTGCGCCCGTACCCTCATCCGGCGCTACGCGCCACCTTCTCCCGATGGGAGAAGGGATCAAAAGCCCCTCTCCCGCCGGGGCAACAGGGCACGGCTTACGTGCCACTGGCGCGTGTGCCCTGGTGCGCCCGCGCCGCAAGCGCGGGCCGGGGCGCGGAGCGGGGGTTGGGGTGAGGGTGCGGCGGAAGGCAGCCAATTCACTGGAGACGTGTGTGGGTGAAGGTCCCGCTGCAAGACAGCCAACCCCACAGCGAGAAACTAGTCACCCAGGACAACTAAAAACGCCCGGCATCCAACTGCCGCAGCATCGCATCCGGATGTCCATATCCCGCGCCGACATCCAGCAACCAGCGCGCACCGGAGGACTGTGCAATCAAGGTCGGCACGCCGCGCACATCGAATTCCTGCAGCAGTTCCAGCGCCTTGTCGATCCGCGCCTGCGTCAGCGCAAGCAGCTGCGCATCCGGCGCGGCGATCTGCTGCGCGGCCTGCTCCAGACCGAGCGATTCCAGCAGGCTAACCAGTGTGCCCAACGCAGTCACATCATCGCCATCCACATAGCGCGCCTGCTGGATGGCACCCAGCACCTGCAATTCGCGCGAGGGATCGCTACGTGCCACCGCCGTCAGCGCCAACGTCGCCAGGCCGCTATCGAAGCGCTGCTGACGATCGCCGAGCACGCGCTGCCGATACTGCTCGCTGAAAACCTGGCCGGTCAGCTGCGCAATGCGCTGATCGTTGGACCAGGCGTAGCCGGCGAAGGTGTCGTCCATCGGCCTGGCGCCAGTGCCCAGAAACAGGCCGGCAGGCAACAGTTCGAGGGTGACATCGGCGCGCGCCTGCAATGCCGACACCACGGCCATCGCGCCATAGCACCAGCCGCACAGCGGGTCGTAGATGTAATGAACGGTGGTGGACATGGCAGCGGCATCCGGTGGCGAGAGATGCATCCTAGGCCGGAGTCGTTGACTCTTAAATCCATCCGCAATAAACATACCGTATGCCAACAACATACAATCGAACCGAGTCTGGTCCCGGTGGTCTGGGCAATCTGCGCCGCCTGGCATATTTCGTCGCCGTGGTAGAAACCGGCTCGTTCACGGCAGCCGCCGAGCGCCTGGGCATTACCAAGGCAGTGGTCAGCCAGCAGGTCGCCCGCCTGGAACGCGAGTGCCGCACCTCGTTGCTGGTGCGCACCACCCGCAAGGTGCGCACCACCGAACTCGGGCAGGCGTTCTATCAGCGCTGCGCGGCGATCCTGCGCGATACCGACGATGCCTTCGACGCACTGACCGACACCGCCGCCGAACCTTCCGGCCTGCTGCGGCTCACCGCCCCGCTGGACTACGGCGTGCGCGTCATCGTGCCGGCGATCGCGGCCTTCACCCGCCGCTATCCGGCCTGCAAGGTCGACGCGATCCTCAGCGACCAGACCCTGGACCTGATGACGGCCAACATCGAGCTCGCGATCCGCGTCGGCTGGCTGGCCGAAAGCAACCTGCAGGCACGCGAGATCGCTGCGTTTCGACAGTTGCTGGTTGCACCCTCGTCGATGGCAGCGCAGCTGTCCGACCTCACCACGCCCCAGGACATCGTCGCACTTCCCTTCATCGCAAACACCGCCTTGCGCGATCATCAGCGCTGGCACTTCGCGCACGCCACGCACGCGCCGCAGAGTGTGGACGTGCAGCCCGGCATCTTTCTCGACGCCACCCTCGCCGTGCGTGAAGCGGTCTGCCAGGGCGCAGGAATCTCGGTACTGCCCGATTATGTGGTCGCCGACGATCTGGCCGCAGGTCGCTTGTTGCAGGTGCTACCGCACTGGCAATTGCCGTCTGGCGGGATCCACGCGGTGTTCCCGGCAACGCGTTTTCGGCCGGCAAAAGTGCGTGCATTCGTGGATCTGTTGCTTGAGCGGACTGCGCAGCAGCACGACCTCTGAATCGAATGCTGCAAGCCGATCAAATGAGCCGGCACGCCACTACAGACAGCGACGATCGACCAAGATGCTAACACAACCCAGCAATTGGCCAACGGGAATCGCCAGATCAGATATCGCCGCCACAAAAAAGGCCGCCCGAAGGCGGCCTCTCTGACGCTTACACGCTTGCGCGCGGGTGCGTGCTTACTTCACCAGCGCAGCGATCGCCGCACCCAGATCGCCCGGCGAACGGACGGTCTTGACGCCAGCAGCTTCCATCGCCGCAAACTTGCCTTCGGCGGTGCCCTTGCCGCCCGATGCGATCGCACCGGCGTGGCCCATGCGCTTGCCGGCCGGAGCCGACGCACCGGCGATGAAGCCGACGACCGGCTTCTTGACGTGTGCCTTGATGTACTCGGCACCGGCTTCCTCGGCGTCGCCGCCGATTTCGCCAACCATGATGATGCCTTCGGTCTGCGGGTCTTCGTTGAACAGCTTCAGGCAGTCGACGAAGTTCAGGCCATTGATCGGGTCGCCACCGATACCGATACAGGTGCTCTGGCCCAGGCCCACTTCGGTGGTCTGCTTGACCGCTTCATAGGTCAGGGTGCCCGAACGCGACACGATGCCGATCTTGCCCGGCTTGTGGATGTGGCCCGGCATGATGCCGATCTTGCACTCGCCCGGGGTGATCACGCCGGGGCAGTTCGGCCCGATCAGCACGGTGTCCGGATGGGCGCGGGTCAGCACGTTCTTGACGCGCAGCATGTCCAGCACCGGGATGCCCTCGGTGATGCACACGATGACCTTGATGCCGGCCGCAGCCGCTTCCAGGATCGCATCGGCCGCATACGGCGGCGGCACGTAGATCACCGACGCATCGGCGCCGGTGGCAGACACCGCGTCGGCCACGGTGTTGAACACCGGCAGATCGATATGCGTGGTGCCGCCCTTGCCCGGCGTCACGCCGCCAACGACCTGGGTGCCGTACTCGATCATCTGAGTGGCGTGGAAGGTGCCCTGCTGGCCGGTGAAGCCCTGCACGATCACCTTGGTGTTCTTGTTAATCAGTACGCTCATAAAAATATCTCTCGGTGTCGTGGATCAGGCGGCGTTCTTGACAGCTTCAACGACCTTCTTGGCGCCGTCGTTGATGTTGTCGGCCGGGATGATGGCCATGCCGCTGTCGCGCAGCAGCTGCTTGCCTTCTTCCACGTTGGTGCCTTCCAGGCGCACCACGACCGGAACCTTGACGCCCACTTCCTTGACCGCAGCGATGATGCCTTCGGCGATCATGTCGCAGCGGACGATACCGCCGAAGATGTTGACGAAGATGCCTTCGACCTTGTCCGAGGACAGGATCAGCTTGAACGCTTCGATGACGCGCTGCTTGTTCGCACCGCCGCCCACGTCCAGGAAGTTCGCCGGCTCGCCGCCGTTGAGCTTGATGACGTCCATGGTGGCCATGGCCAGGCCTGCGCCGTTGACCATGCAGCCGATGTTGCCGTCCATGGTGACGTAGTTGATGTCCAGCTCGGACGCAGTCACTTCGGTCTCGTCTTCCTGCGTCTTGTCGCGCATGGCGACCAGCTGCTTCTGACGGAATGCGGCGTTGTCGTCGCTGTCGAACTTACCGTCCAGCGCGTACAGGTTGCCGTCGTCCAGGATCGCCAGCGGGTTGATTTCAACCAGCGCCAGGTCCTTTTCGTTGAACAGCTTGTACAGGTTCACCATGATGCTGGCGAACTGGCCGGCCTGCTTGGCGGTCAGGCCGAGCTTGAAGCCGAAATCGCGGCCGTGGTAGCCCTGCACACCTTCGACGAAATCGACGTTGAGCGCGTGGATCAGTTCCGGGGTTTCGGCGGCGACCTGCTCGATTTCCACGCCGCCTTCCGAAGAAGCGATGTAGGTGATGGTCTTGGTGCCACGGTCGACCAGCACCGACAGGTACAGCTCCTTGACGATCTCACCGGCGGTGGTCACCAGCACCAGGTTGATCGGCAGCTCGACGCCAGCGGTCTGGTACGTTGCCATCTTGGTGCCGAGCATCTTGGCTGCTGCGGCCTTCACATCGTCGGTGGTCTTGCAGAACTTGACGCCGCCAGCCTTGCCGCGGCCGCCCGCGTGGATCTGCGCTTTCACCATCCAGGGGCCCTTGCCCAGGGAATTGGCGGCTTCGACCGCTTCGTCTGGAGTCGCCGCGACCTTGCCGGCCGGGACGGGAATGCCGTACTCGGCAAGCAGCTGTTTTGACTGGTATTCGTGGAAATTCATGCGTCACCGTGGGAAAAGGAAACGACCGCTGCGTGCAACGCAGACCGCCAAAGCGGTACGTCCTGAGACGCAAACGGGCCGCCTATTGTGGCTGACCGCGCCGTGCGGCGCAAAATTCGGCGATATTGCCCGCCCAATCGCCGCGCTTGCATGCAGCCCGGCACTGTGCGCACGCGCGGCACAGATCACGCACCTGCCTATACTCGCGGCTCGTTCCAACGGGGGAATCGGTTTGCCATCCAGCGCATCGCTTATCGACCGGTTCCAGTCAGCGCCGCAGCGCGAGCTGTACTTCTTCTCGCTGTATCGGGTGCTGGTGGCCGGCCTGATCGCCGCGCTGGTGTTCAGCCCGTTATCCGATGCCATCCCCGAGCCGCGCTACCCGCGGCTGGCAGCAGGGGTCGCGATCGGTTATCTCTGCATGGCCGTGCCGCTGCTGTTCTGGGGCCGCAGCGAGCGCCGCCTGACCACCACCGTGTTCTGCTCGGTGCTGGCCGACATCCTCGCCGCCACCCTGGCCACGCACGCCCTGCCCGGCGCCAGCGCCGGCATCGCGATGATGTTGCTGTTCAATGTCGCCGCCGCCTCGCTGCTGCTGCGCCTGCGCTACGGCATGAGCATCGCGGTGCTCGCCAGCGGCGCCATCGTGCTGGAATACCTGTGGACCCTGCTCGAAGGCGGCGGCGCCGCCCGCCCGGTGGCCGAACTGGCCATGTTCGCCACCAGCTACGTCGCGGTGGCCTTCATCTGCGAACAGATCGGCTCGCGCGCGCGCCGCAACCAGGTGCTGGCCGAAGAACGCGGCGCGCAGGTCGCCAACCTCTACGAAATCAACGAACTGATCATCCGCCGCATGCGCACCGGCGTGCTGGTGGTCGACACCCACAACCACATCACCCTGGCCAACGAAGCGGCGCTGGCGCTGCTCGGCGATGGCGACCAGCGCAACGCCCCGGCCGACCTGTCGCTGGCCGCGCTCACGCCCGAGCTCTCGCGCCGCCTGCAGCGCTGGCGCAGCGGCTGGCGAGAGGAAGAAGCCCCCCTGCAACTGGGCGCCGACCGCCCGGAAGTACAGCCACGCTTCGTGCGCCTGCTCGCCGACAGCGACCTGGTGCTGGTCTTCCTGGACGACGCCAGCGTGGTCTCGCGCCGCGCCGAATCGCTGACCCTGTCGGCCATGGGGCGCTTTTCGGCCAGCCTGGCGCACGAGATCCGCAACCCGTTGGCGGCGATCAGCTACGCCTCGCAGCTGCTGGAAGAATCGCCGGACATCGGCGATGCCGACCGCCGCCTGCTGCAGATCATCCACCAGCAATGCCAGCGCACCAACGGCATCGTCGAAAGCGTGCTCGCCTTGGCCCGGCGCGAACGCGCGAGCCCGGACAACCTGGATCTGGCCGCCTTCGTGCGCCGCTTCGTGGTCGAATATCGGCAGACCCTGTCGATGGAAACCGACATTCTGGAAGCCAGCATCCAGGGCGTGTCGGTGCATGCCTTGGTCGACCCCAAACATCTGCACCAGATCCTGACCGCGCTGGTGCACAACGCACTCAAATACGGCCGGGTCATGGACGAACCGGCGCGGGTGAAGCTGCGCGTCGAACGCCTGGAGCGCATGGTGGTGATCGATGTCATCGACCGCGGCCCCGGCATTCCGGAAACCGTGGCCGCGCAGCTGTTCCGCCCGTTCTACACCACCTCCGAACACGGCACCGGGCTCGGCCTGTATATCGCCCAGGAACTGTGCCGCGCCAACCAGGCGCAACTGGACTACGTCTCGGTGCCCGGCGGCGGCGCGTGTTTCCGGATCCTGTTGCAGGGGCCGAACAGCCTGCTTGGAAAGTAAGTGAGCAACCCGGGCACCGGGTTGCGGCAAAGAGTTAAAGGTGCGCCTCGTTATGGGCGCGAATGCCACAAGGCCAGCATCGAAGCGCAGACTCGACGCCGCTTCGGCGACCCGCAGACCCGCAGACCCAGCCTGTGATGCCGGCGCATGCCGCGTTGAAACAATCTCCAGCGGCCCAGACGGCCGCGGCTGCGAAGCAGACCCAGAGCGATTACCGAATGCTTCCGCGTCCATCGGCCCGGCAAGGGGCGATACACACCCGACACGGATGGCGTGTACCAGCCTCCCCCCAGTTTTCCCCTCCCGGATGGGTGAACCGTTCGGCCCGCAGCTGGCCAACAATTGTCGCCGGTCATCACGCTGGGCTATCGTTCACGCCATGACTGAAACCAAAAGTGCCCTGGTCGTCGATGACGAGCGCGATATCCGTGAGCTGCTTGTCCTCACCCTGGGCCGGATGGGCCTGCGCATCAGCACCGCCGCCAACCTGGCCGAAGCGCGCGAGTTGCTGGCCAACAATCCCTACGATCTGTGCCTGACCGACATGCGCCTGCCCGACGGCAACGGCATCGAGCTGGTCACCGAGATCGCCAAGCACTACCCGCAGACCCCGGTGGCAATGATCACCGCCTTCGGCAGCATGGACCTGGCGGTGGAAGCCTTGAAGGCCGGCGCGTTCGACTTCGTCAGCAAGCCGGTGGACATCAGCGTGCTGCGCGGTCTGGTCAAACACGCGCTGGAATTGAACAACCGCGACCGCCCCGCGCCACCCGCCCCGCCACCGGAACAGGCCAGCCGCCTGCTCGGCGATTCCGGTGCGATGGAAGGCCTGCGCGCCACCATCGGCAAGGTCGCACGCAGCCAGGCACCGGTCTATATCGTCGGCGAATCGGGCGTGGGCAAGGAGTTGGTCGCACGCACCATCCACGAGCAAGGCGCACGCGCCGCCGGCCCGTTCGTGCCGGTGAACTGCGGCGCCATTCCCGCCGAACTGATGGAAAGCGAATTCTTTGGCCACAAGAAAGGCAGCTTCACCGGCGCGCATGCCGACAAGCCCGGCCTGTTCCAGGCCGCGCATGGCGGCACGCTGTTCCTGGACGAAGTGGCCGAATTACCGCTGCAGATGCAGGTCAAACTGCTGCGCGCCATCCAGGAAAAATCGGTGCGCCCGGTCGGCGCCTCCACCGAATCGCTGGTGGACGTGCGCATCCTCTCGGCCACCCACAAGGACCTCGGCGACCTGGTCTCCGACGGTCGCTTCCGTCATGACCTGTATTACCGCATCAACGTGATCGAACTGCGCGTCCCGCCGCTGCGCGAACGCAGCGGCGACCTGCCGCAACTGGCCGCCGCCATCATCGCGCGCCTGGCACGCAGCCATGGCCGCCCGATTCCGCTACTGACCCAATCCGCGCTCGACGCACTGGACCAGTACGGCTTCCCCGGCAACGTGCGCGAACTGGAAAACATCCTCGAACGCGCCCTGGCCCTGGCCGAAGACGACCAGATCAGCGCCAGCGACCTGCGCCTGCCCGCCCACGGCGGCCACCGCCTCGCCGCCACACCCGGCAGCGCCGCCATCGAACCGCGCGAAGCCGTCGTCGACATCGACCCCGCCTCCTCCGCCCTGCCCTCCTACATCGAGCAACTGGAACGCGCCGCGATCCAGAAGGCCCTGGAAGAAAACCGCTGGAACAAGACCAGAACCGCCGCGCAGTTGGGCATCACGTTTCGGGCGCTACGCTACAAACTGAAGAAGTTGGGGATGGAGTGAGGTGCTGCTTTATCACTGTGCCTCATGTAGGGATGCGCAGCTGGTCTCCAAGACAAGCATGATGCGTCACAACACTATCGCGCATGACGCAAGCGCGTAGCGCTTTGAGTCCTTGCATTCGCGCCGTGGATAAAGAATTTATGTTGCCGGAACTATAGTTGATAGCTCTCCTGCAGAAAGACTCGATTAAGCATCAAGGGCAAACTTGGCTCACCTGCGCAGAACAGGATAAGCCTCCACCATTTGCCGAATATTGCCCACCGCAGGAAAGCGAGACAGTTCCCGGTCCGTTTGATGCAACTGACTGACCAGGAGTCAAGCTTCCGCTATAGCCCGGGGATTGTATGCCACAGGTCGTACCTGTAACGCTGCCCGAGGCCTGAGTGCACTGGATGATGGCTGCAGATTTGACCGGCGCCAAGCCGCGGAAGGAGCTGCCATTGCGCGCTGAGCCAAAGATCGTCTGCTCAGGTGAGCATGTTGTGTCATCAATCCTTGCTGTGCAGTTCAAACCTCCACCGCTCGCTGCGTAGGAACCGATGCAATCGAGAACCACATTGCCTGGTGCATTGGTACCTATCGACTCGCCTACTGACAGGACACCATTCCAACCCGGAGCCTGCACTGAGCAAAACGTGCCTGCCTGCCCCCCTCCTGTTGCCTGTGTGCAGGTCACGACTGATAGGCTTGATGCTATTGCACTCCCTTGTGTCGAACCCCCATTGCGGGCACTAGCCGTAATCGTCTGAACCGCAGCATTCACCGAACCACAACAGACAACTCCACACACCAAAGCAGCAAAACCATATGCTTTTAGCTTAATCATTACGCAACTCCTTCAGGACCACGCCAGTCGAAGAAACCTCAGATCAGCAAAAACGCCTTGTAAACAACAGCCGTCCTCAGAGAAATTATTTGAACGCAACTTAGCAGCTGTCAACGCAAGGGAGGTCAACAGGCAGTAATTTGTGATCAATCACCCACAAATCGTTACTGAGGGCAATAACGATGACACTGTGACGCTGTCGAATTCGAGGCACTTGCAGCGTACCCACGATGCCGATCGTGCCGTCAATGGCCTTGGGGCCGAATGAAGCGGCATTGACTCAAACTACGCTTATGCACATCGGTTGAGCACGTGCAACCGCGGAGCCCACTGAAGTCTGCACTCAATCCTTTGTCACGCGATTGATCTCGGCGAGGCTTGTTACTCCATGCGCCGCCTTGACCAAGGCCGATTGGCGTAGATCGCGGATACCGATCTTCTGGGCGGCCTCGGCGATTTGCATCGCATTGCCGCCTTCCAACACGATTGTGCCGATCTCGTCAGTCATCGGCATCACCTGATAGATGCCAGTACGGCCTTTGTAGCCTTCAGTGCACTCGTCGCAACCGACCGCTTCGTAAAGCTCGATACCAGCAGCGATCTGTTCTGCTGTGAAGCCCTCCGCAAGCAATGCATGCTCGGGCAACATCGATTTGCGCTTGCAGTTGTTGCACAAACGCCGCGCCAGACGCTGTGCGATGACCAAGGTCACCGACGAGGTGATGTTGTACGGCGCAATACCCATGTTCATCAGGCGCGCGATGGTCTGCGGCGCATCGTTGGTGTGCAGCGTCGACAACACCATGTGGCCGGTCTGCGCCGCCTTGATCGCAATCTCGGCCGTCTCCAGGTCGCGGATTTCGCCGACCATGATGATGTCCGGATCCTGGCGCAGGAACGAGCGCAGCGCAGCGGCAAACGTCATGCCACGCTTGACGTTCTGCTGCACCTGATTCACGCCCGGCAAGCGGATTTCGACCGGATCCTCGGCAGTGGAGATATTGCGCGTCTCATCGTTGAGGATGCCCAGCGCCGTATACAACGACACCGTTTTGCCCGAACCGGTCGGCCCGGTCACCAGCACCATGCCGTAGGGCTTGTGGATCGCATCCAGGAACAGCTTCTGCTGATCCGCCTCATAGCCCAGCTTCTCGATCCCCAGCTTGGCCGCACTGGCGTCCAGGATACGCAGCACCACCTTCTCGCCGAACAGGGTCGGCAAGGTGCTCACACGGAAGTCGATCTGCTTGGTCTTGGACAGGTTGAGCTTGATGCGCCCATCCTGCGGCACCCGCTTCTCGGCGATGTCCAGCTGCGACATCACCTTCAGGCGCGCCGCGATGCGCTGGCTCAACTTCACCGGCGCCTTGGCCACATTCTTCAGCAAGCCATCGATCCGCAACCGCACCCGGTAATCGTCTTCGTACGGCTCGAAATGGATGTCGGAGGCTCCCCGCCGGATCGCATCCACCAGAACCTTGTTGACGAACTTCACCACCGGCGTGTCGTCGCCCTTGGCATCGACCCCGGAATCGCCGCCGGCGCCCATGTCCTCGTCGCCGGACGACACGTCCAGATCCCCCATTTCTTCGTCATCTTCCCCAAGTGACGAGCCAAAAGACGCATTGCCAGCTTGCCACTGTTCCAGAGTTCGACGGATCTGATCCTCGTCAACCAGAATTGGCTCGACAACCAAGTTCGTGTGAAACTTGATGTCGTCCAGCGCCCGGGTCTGGGTCGGGTTGCTCACCCCCACGAACAACCGGTTGCCTCGCTTGAACAGCGGCAGCACCTGATACTTTTGCAGCAACTCTTCGCTAACCAGTTTGATTGCATTCTGATTAGGATCGAACGACGACACGTCCAGTAAAGGCATCCCGAATTCAACTGAATTCGCCGCCGCAAGTTGCGAAGCGGTTACGAGCTTCTTTTCCGAAAACCACTGCGGCAACGGCACTTTGGCGGTGGCGGCCTGATCCATGGCCGTGCGTGCAACGCTTTCATCCAGCGCACCGTCCTGAACAAGGCGCCGTGCGATTCCGGTGATGCCGACCAAGTTGGCTGTGACGACGCTACTCATAGATCCCTACCCCTGACTTCTTCTCGCTCATGGTATCCCGACACTGGCAACGGCGCATGCGGGCCTGACCAGCCAGGTCGTTTGCATCCCCGCGATGCAACATCCCGTGGCCTGACATCTTCGACCAGACTCTCACTCGAAACGTGCGCCTCTACAGATCACGGAGATAGAGCGCCTGTAATTCATGATGCGTGAACCACTCGCCCAGCCAACGCTGATCGAGCGGAAAATAGCGCAACGTTTCCAATCTAAAACCGGTTTCTCCCACAACTTGAGGATGCGAAAGAAGCCCAGTGTCGACAAAGGTCAAATGGGTGGAATCGCTGTGAAACCCCGCCTTGCCCGGCACGATCACCAGCAATCTTTGCACGCCCAATCGACAGGCCGCTTGAGCCAGCTTGCCAAGAACCGCCGCTGGCTCCTCAAGATGTTCCAGGACGTGACTGACCACCATCGACTCGAACCGAGTCGAATCGGGGATGACGCTCAACTGCCAGTCGTCGGCCACTCCGTCGTAGTGATCCACCGCAAGACCTCGGCTGCGACAATACGCGACGGTTGAATGGTTGTACTCCAGCCCCCTGGACCCTTCGGGCAAGCGTCCAAGCAATTCACCCACGCCGCAACCGAAATCCAGCGTCGGGCCGCGCAGCATCGATTGCGCACTGCGGAGGTAGATCTTACGCACCAGCTTCCTCAGCGGTGCGCGATCTGCCTGATAGCTGGTGTAGCGCTCATCGAAGTCAGCCAATCATCCCCCCTATGCTTTTTTTCTATTGACCAGAAGATGCAATGTCCTCGCAGGAACGGCGGCGATATCGTAGGCAAGGAAACCGAGAATGAGCTGGATTCCCACGATCACCTGCAACGCTGCGAGCATCACGCTACCAGCCGAACTGAAATATCCGGTCTGTGCCGATTGCAACCAGAAAAACACACCTGTTGCCGCACCAGAGAACAGGAACAGCGCACCCGCAACCAGCTCCAGCGAAGCCAGGGACAGGTCGCGCAAGAAATAATTGTAGAAGATCCGCTTTCCAAAATTGCGTAGGTGGCGGATGGCGAAGTCCAGGACGATCTTGCGCACACTCAAGTTGCTGACTTCGTCGCCATACCGTGCATCCATCGGCACATCGACCACCACTGCCCGGATGGTATTCAAGCGAAACAGCATGTCGCTCTCGAAAAAATACCGGCGGCTGATCTTGTCCAGAGGCATGCGTGCCACCACGCTCGCATGCACGGCCGTGTAGCCATTGGTCGGATCGAAAATGTCCCAGTACCCGGAAGACAGCTTGGTCAGAAACGACAATGCGGCATTGCCGATGATCCGCATCTTCGGCATCCGGCCGATCTGCGCCAGGTCGTAGAACCGATTTCCCTTGGTGTAATCGGCCTCGCCTCGAACGATCGGCCCGATCAGCTCCGGCAAAGCCTCCGGATCCATCTGACCGTCGCCGTCCATCTTCACGATGATTTCCATGCCATCGGCAACCGCTGCCCGATAGCCCGTGATGGTGGCCCCTCCGACACCCAGGTTGGAGGGATTGCGACACACCACCACCCGCGGATCCGCGCAGCGCTCCTCCACCCAGGTGCCGCTGGCGTCAGGGCAATGATCGTCGACCACGTAGATGCGTTCGACCTGCGCGGGAATGGAAGCCAGCACATCGAGCACCTTGTTCCTGACCCGGTAACAGGGAATGACAACCGCCAGGCGCACTTCGAGCCTGGCCTCGTCGATGCTGGGCAATGCACTGGTGGCGTATTGCACTGCGGCCTGCATCTTCATCCCCCGGTGCTGTAGGAGAGACGATAGACGCGCGCCAACAACGCGGCAACCGCGCGCGGCCAGAAGCGTTGGAACATCATCAGATCCTCAGTGGCACGCATGCCTGACAGCACCCCGTCGCTGGTCGTGCTTGTGGCATGCACACGGTGCAGCATGGACACCTTTCGAACACGCACGAATGGCCCTTGCTGATCGGCGGCGCGCGTCCACGCGTCCCAATCCAGGTTCAACCGGAGATCTTCACGGAAAACGCCCCAACCGGCGTCCTTGCGAACGGTCACCGACGGGCATGGCACCGCGCAGCCGAACATCAACAGACGCCGCTTCGAGGCCCTGGACCGGATCACCCCTGTTCCAAGAAACGCGATCTCCTGCAAGATCCGCTTGACTGCCAGCATCGGTGTCATCACGCGCTGTTGCTCGCCAGCCAGCTCGCCGTAACCGGTCATGACCAACACGGCGCCAGGCTCCCGCGCGATGGCCGCCTTGGTCTCGCCTGCGAAGTCGGGCAGATAGACGTCGTCCTGATGCGCCAAGGTGACCCAGCGCGCGGATGTCGCGCCCAGCGCCAAGTTCCAGTCGTGGCCGATGCCCCGCTGCGCATGATGGTGTACCACCAATCTGGCCCCATAGCGCGCCGCCAACAACTCGATTTGCGAGCTTGGCGTGGAAGTACTGATCCAGATCGGCGAGGGCGACGACTGCACCGCGAGCGAGCGCAGACACGCGTCTAGATAAGGCGAATCGCCGTATGCGGGCACTACGAACGCATGGTCGACCGGGCCAGGCATCCCCTTAGCCTGCCTGCGCGGTGAGCGAGACCAGCGCAACCCCGGTGGAGATCAACGCCAACCCAACCCATTGCCACGGCGTCAATCGCTCCCCGTAGAGCAACCAGCTGAGCAGGGCCAGCAGGAGATAGAAGAAGGCGCCGGAAATCGCAAACGCAACACCCAGCTTGACGTGGCGAACCACCAGCATCCAGACCAGAAACCCGATGCCCTGCACCGCCACCGCAGTGATCACACTGGGCGACAGCACCGCCGCCAATAACCAGTCGCGTCCCGTAGGCGCTGGCGTCCGCGCAGCGATTTGGGTCAACCCATGCTTTACCAGCAGCTGGCTTCCAATAGTCGAACACGTCACGAAAAAAATTAGAGGTATTTCACGTATCATCACATTGCCGCGTTCGGGATGGGGCCTGACCGCGCATCGAATGCCTGCGTGTCGTCGCGAACAGCATAAGTGCTGAGAACCGACCGCACCACTTGCGCAAACGGGCCAGAAAGAGTGACAAATTTGGTCACCCTCTGACCCATCTGGTCGCCGCGCGGAGCTGCAGTTCCGGAAGAGCTCGCCTGAGCGCTTGTTAAATGGCGAATCTCAAGAGTTGGCATGCGCTTTGCTTTGATTCAACCGTGGTGGTCACGCACAGCCACGGCCCGATCCCTGCCAATCAGGGCAACGGTCACCGAAGTGCTCTATCCAGTCCCAATCCAATCCAAGCCAAGGCCGAATCAATGAAAAAGAATTTACAGCAGGGCTTCACCCTGATCGAACTGATGATCGTGATCGCCATCATCGCCATCCTGGCCGCCATCGCGCTGCCGGCCTACTCCGACTACACCAAGAAGGCCAAGGTCTCGGAAGTCGTGCTGGCTGCCTCGTCGGCCCGTACCACCATTTCAGAGTTTGCAGCGGCTAACAACGGCACTTGTCCGACTGCCAACATTCTTGAGAGTCAGACGACGGTGTACGTCAACGGCATAAGCAACGCCGGCTGCGTTATCACTGCTAACAGCCGTGTGACTGGCGCCACCGGCACCATCGTGCTGGCCGGCACTCCTAACTCGGTCAATTTCCAGGTTGACTGGACCTGCGGCGGCACCGTTCTGGCGCAATACCGTCCGGGCTCTTGCCAGGGCACCAAGCAGTAAGCTACGAGCTTAGAAGCACAAAAAACCCCGGGTAACCGGGGTTTTTCTTTATTGCTCTAAACATTTCTCAATCACATATGTCTGCCATGCGCACTCGGTATCTTCCAATCATCTGGCTTGTCGCCGCAAGTGTCATCGCAACTGCGGTGTACTGGCCCGGGCTCAATGGCCCCTTCCTGATGGATGACGGCCAGCACCTCGAATTGATTCAATCCTGGCGACAGGGGCAGATTGGTTTTTGGGGCGTGGCTGCGAGCAACGGCAACTGGTTGTTTCACCGCTCTTTGGCAATGATCAGCTTGGCCGCGAATGTGGCAATCGGTGGAGAAACCAGTTTCTCGTTGAAACTTGGAAATCTGCTGCTGCATTTGATCTGCGGCTGGGTCGCCTATGCCACGCTACGGCGCATGCTGGCACGGGACAAGACGCTTGGTCCGCACGCCAATTTGATGGCGGCGCTGATCTGCGCGATCTGGCTACTGCACCCGCTCAACGTCAGTACCGTGCTGTATGTCGTACAGCGCATGAGCCAGATCGCCACGCTCTTTCCGCTGCTGGGCGTTTGGCTCTACGTCAGCGTGCGCAACCGGATGCTGACTGGAACCATCTCCCAACTGCGCGCGGGAGTTCTGCTGTTTGTCGGAATCCCGCTTCTAACTTTCCTGGGCATTCAGGGGAAGCAGAGCGCCATCGTGCTTATTGGGCTCTGCCTTGTCGTCGAACTCGGCTGGCTCCAGCAGCCACGCGAGTGGCCCCCAATGCTGCGCTGGCTGTTTTCGATCCTGCTACTGCTTCCTCTCTTACTTATTACATGCCTATTGATCTGGAAGTGGCAGAGCCTGCAATCGGCCATGCTCGAATGGGGCATGACGCCAGCGGAGCGCCTGCTCAGCCAACCGCGCGCGCTTTGGGACTACTGCAGGATGCTGCTGGTCCCGTACTCGCCGGCAATGGGTATTTACAATGACGATTTCAGAATCTCCCATAGCTTGACCGACCCTATCACCACGCTTCCGGCATTGATTAGCCTGATTGTCGCGAGCCTGGCTGCCGTTGCTGTGCGCAAAAGGTTGCCAGGAGTATTCGTGGGATGGTTCTGGTTCCTGGTTGCGCACTCGGTCGAGGCAAGCATCGTCCCCATCGAGCTCTACTACGAACACCGCAACTATCTGCCTCAAATCGGGATCTGGCTGATGGCCGTCAGTCTGGTCACTGCAGCCCTGCAAGCTCTCGGCAGCCACGGGGTACGAGTACGCGCCATTGGATGGCTGGTCTCGCTAGGCTTTATCGCAGTCATCTCGGGTCAAACCCTGTCTCGCGCCTTCGTCTGGAAAACCTCGCTCGGCATCAGTATGGCCGCAATAGAGACGCATCCCAGCTCTACCAGGGCGAGCGTGGCGTTTGGATTCGCGGCAATGCAGGCGGGGCTTGTACAAGACACCTACAACGTGTTTCAGCGTCTGGCCGCCAACGATGATCGAGGTGTTGCCGGCGTGGGCAAAATAGAGCTCACCGTGCTGAATTGTTATCTCAATAAGGACAGCGACCCAGCACTCTTACATTCGGCAGCCGAGCGACATCCACGGTCCGTCAATCCGGTCATGCCATATGCCGTCAGCAACCTGGTGGAGATTCGCCAACGTGATGGCTGCGGACGCATCACTCCGCGCTTGTTGGCGGATACGATCGTAAGCATTGTCGACCAGGCAGTAGATACCCGCGATACCTCCCAGCCCAAGGTGACTCTCCGTTACAACGCTGCACTCGCCTATTACCAGGCCGGGGATTGGCAGTTAGCGCTGCAGCAGTCGCAGTTGGCATGGCCCTACAGCAAAGATCCGTCGATTGCGTTGTTTCATGTCAAGTTGCTGCTGCATCAAGATGATCTTCCAGGCGCAAAGAAGGCGTTCTGGGAACTCATGCAGCGGGCAGGCTATGAACGACTCGGCCAGTTGCCTGGAGCAGCTCGCGGCGTCGCGCTGAGAGCAATGCTCAAGGAAATCAATGACTACGCCGCTAACAAGGCAGTGCCCGGTTTGACCGAAACAGAGTCAGGCACTGCGAAGTAGCATCCTCATATAGCCATGACTGCCTTTCCCAGGAAGGCGTCTTGGGTACCGGCCGATGCGTGCCACCAAGCGCGCGAACGGCTATCATCATAAGACTATGCCGGCATGGGGTGCTGGTGGGGAGATAGGCCTTGTCTGCGATCACTACGGCGAAGAAACCGCCTGCTGCCACGAACCGTCAGGTTCAGATGACGACCTTTGTCTGGGAAGGGACAGACAAGCGCGGCGTCAAGATGAAGGGGGACGAGCTCGCCCGCAATGCCAACATGCTGCGCGCCGAGCTCCGGCGACGCGGCATCACCCCGACCGTGGTCAAGACCAAGCCCAAGCCGTTGTTCGGTGGGGCGGGCAAGCCGATCAAGCCCAAGGACATCGCGTTCTTCAGCCGCCAGATGGCGACCATGATGAAATCGGGCGTACCGATTGTGGGGTCGCTCGAAATCATCGGCGAAGGAGCAAAAAATCCCCGCATGAGGAAGATGGTCGGCGAAATTCGCGCAGACATTGAGGGCGGCTTGTCGCTCAACGAAGCCATCAGCAAGCATCCGGTGCAGTTCGACGAGCTGTACCGCAACCTGGTCAGAGCCGGCGAGAGCGCCGGTGTTCTCGATACCGTGCTAGATACAGTTGCGACCTATAAGGAAAACATCGAAGCCCTGAAGGGCAAGATCAAGAAAGCGCTGTTCTATCCGGCGATGGTGATGGCCGTTGCGCTCATCGTCAGCTCGATCCTGCTTATCTGGGTGGTACCGCAATTCGAAACCGTATTCTCCAGCTTCGGCGCGGAGCTGCCGGCGTTTACCCAGATGATCGTGAATTGCTCACGCTTCATGGTGTCCTGGTGGTTGCCGATGCTGCTGGTCGCGATCGGGTCGGTGGTTGGGCTGGTGATGGGCTACAAGCGCTCGCCGAAAATGCAGCATCTGTTCGACAGGCTGATCCTCAAAGTTCCGGTCATCGGCAAGATCATGCACGACAGCGCCATTGCCCGGTTCGCGCGCACCACGGCAGTGACCTTCAAGGCCGGCGTCCCGCTGGTGGAGGCGCTAAGCATCGTGGCCGGCGCCACCGGCAACAAGGTCTATGAAGAGGCGGTGTTGCGCATGCGCGACGACGTATCGGTCGGCTACCCGGTCAACCTGTCGATGAAGCAGACCAACCTGTTTCCGCACATGGTGATCCAGATGACCGCCATCGGCGAAGAGGCCGGCGCATTGGATACCATGCTCTTCAAGGTTGCCGATTACTTCGAGCAGGACGTGAGTAACGCCGTGGATGCCTTGAGCAGCCTGCTGGAGCCGATGATCATGATTTTCATCGGTGTCGTCGTCGGCGGTATGGTGATCGGCATGTACCTGCCCATCTTCAAGTTGGGCGCAGTCGTTGGATAAGACGTAATGGCATTTCTCGACCAGCATCCCGGTCTCGGCTTTCCCGCCGCGGCCGGACTGGGACTGCTGATCGGCAGCTTCCTGAACGTGGTGATCCTGCGCTTACCCAAGCGTATGGAGTGGCAGTGGCGGCGCGATGCGCGCGAGATCCTGGAGCTGCCGGACATCTACGAGCCGCCGCCGCCGGGCATCGTGGTGGAGCCCTCGCACGACCCCGTCACCGGCGACAAGCTCAAATGGTGGGAGAACATCCCGCTCTTCAGCTGGCTGATGCTGCGCGGCAAGTCGCGCTACAGCGGCAAGCCGATCTCGCTCCAGTATCCGCTGGTAGAGTTGCTGACCTCGATTCTATGCGTGGCCAGCGTCTGGCGCTTCGGCTTCGGCTGGCAGGGTTTCGGCGCGATCGTGCTGAGCTGCTTTCTGGTGGCGATGTCGGGCATCGACCTGCGCCACAAGCTGCTGCCGGACCAGCTGACCTTGCCGCTGATGTGGCTGGGTCTGGTCGGCTCGATGGACAACCTCTATATGCCGGCCAAGCCCGCCCTGCTGGGCGCGGCGGTCGGCTATGTCTCGCTGTGGACGGTGTGGTGGCTGTTCAAGCAGCTCACCGGCAAGGAAGGCATGGGCCACGGCGACTTCAAGCTGCTGGCCGCGCTCGGCGCCTGGTGCGGGCTGAAAGGCATCCTGCCGATCATCCTGATCTCCTCGCTGGTCGGCGCCATCCTCGGCTCGATCTGGCTGGTGGCCAAGGGCCGCGACCGCGCTACCCCGATCCCGTTCGGCCCCTACTTGGCCATTGCCGGCTGGGTGGTGTTCTTCTGGGGCAACGATCTGGTAGACGGCTACCTGCACTTCGCAGGCCTGCGTTGACCGGGGCACGACGATGAGCGACTTCATCGTCGGCCTCACTGGCGGCATCGCCTCCGGCAAAAGCGCGCTTGCCGCTGAGTTCGAGAAGCTGGGTGTGCCGGTCATCGATGCGGACATCGTTGCACGGCAGGTGGTGGCGCCTGGCCCCATTCTCGACGCCATTACCGAGCAGTTCGGCCACGGGATCCTGTTACCGGATGGGACACTGGACCGCCAAGCGCTGCGCCAGATCGTTTTCGGCGATTCGATACAAAGGCGGGCACTCGAAGCAATCACACACCCGGCCATCCGGATCGAGTTGCAACGCGCGGCGCTGGCCGCCGATGGCCTCTACGCCATCGTGGCGATCCCACTGCTTACAGAAGCCGGCGGGCGGATGACGTATCCCTGGCTGGACCGCATCCTGGCTGTCGATGTCCCGGTTGCGATGCAGCACGCCCGACTGATGCAACGCGACGGTAGTACGCCAGCATTGGCCGATCAAATGATTGCCGCACAAGCCTCGCGCGAACAGCGCTTGGCCATTGCCGATGATGTCGTGAGCAACGAGGGTCATGCAAAACACCTGGCGGGAGCGTCAGCCAAGCTGGATGCGGACTATCGCGTACGCGCGTTGGCCAAGCGGGGCACGGCAGCCACCTTCCAGCATTCCTGAACTGCTAAAACGCTATAACCCGCTTGCCATACCAGCGAACGGGGTCAGGTTCCGGCTACCAGGCAAAAAGCGAGAACGGCATGCAGCACTTCCGACCAACGGCTGGATTAAAGAGTCTGCATACTCGATTGAGGGCATTTCTTTTTCGGTATGCTTTGCCCACACATGCGCCGCTACCGCGGCTTGCCAAAAGAACACACGACACGGAGAGTTAAAGCAATGAAGGATCTTGCGCAGCGGATGCCCAGAAGAAGTCTCGGCGGTTCGTGGCTTGGATTTCTGCTTGCCATTGTTGTGACGTGTTGTTCTGTCATCCAGACCATCCCAGATGCTTATGCATGGGATTCAGCTGTGTGCAACGCGGGCACCAATTTGTGCGATCAGGGCCAAGCTTATTTAAATGCATTGAGAGAAGGGAATGGCTACCCCTGTGATATTAACTGGATCAATTTGCACAGCAGTAAAGTGAATGATTTGGCTTATGACAGTCGATATCAGGCTGTAGCTGACTGCCTGCGTCCAACGGATAATTTCCTTGGAGTCACGATCTTAAGTGAAAGCTTTTATGTTTCAAAATGCAGCGCCAGACAAACATTTACCCCCGCAGCCAGCAGCACCGGTAAAGTCTGCCAACAAGGCTGCGAGTACACCGTCGGCAGCAACGGCAGCCAGCCAGTCGCCACGCCCAACGGCGCGGTCTGCGCATCTCCTCCCCCGATCGATCCCGGCAAGAACAACGGCTGTTGCGACGCCACCACCGGGCCGACCACGGCTGGCAACCCCGCGAACGTGTTCACCGGGGCCAAACTCGAAACCGCAGTCGATTACCGCGCCCCGGTTGGACATCTGGAATTGGTGCGCTACTACAGCAGCGCCGCTGGCCTGCAGCCCACCACTGTGCTCGGCACCGCATGGCGGCATAGCTACGCACGTGCATTGACCATGGTCGATGCGACGAGCGTAGTCCTGAGCCGTCCCAACGGCAATTTCTACACCTTCAAGAAGTCTGCCAACGGGACCTGGACGCCCGACTGGGACGTACGCGAAGTGCTGACCGAATTGCTCAACAACGGCGTGCGCAGCGGCTGGCAAGTCACCACTGCAGACGATACGCAAGAAACCTTCGGCCCCGACGGCAAACTGACCGGCATGACCTATCCGGATGGCGAGCGGCTGACGTTGACCTATGCCGGCGCGCAATTACAGTCGGTGCGGGACCTGCGCGGCCGGCAGATCGTGTTTGCCTACCAAGCCAGCAGGGTCGCCCAGGCCACGCTACCCGATGGTGCAACCCTCGGTTATGGCTATGACACCCAAGGGCGCTTGAGCTCGGTGGCCTTGCAGGCGGCAGGAGCATCGACCTCCTCGACGGTGGCCAGTTATGGATATGGCGATTCGCGCTTTCCGGATGCGCTGACGACACATCGCGATGCACAAGGCCAGGTCTATGCGTCATGGAGCTACGATGCGCAAAAACGTGTGACCCGCAGCGTGCATGGCAATCCGGCAGGAGCGATCGACCAATTCACGATCGCCTATGCAGGCACTGCCTCTACCGTCACCACGCCATCAGGAAACACCATCACGCGCACTGGCCTGTCCAAGCTCGGCCAGGCCAAGGTGGTCGCAGTCCAGGGGCTGTGCCCGGAATGCACGAGCGCATCGTTCCAGTCCCGCAGCTATGACGGCAATGGCTATCCCGATCTGGAAGTCGATTTTGCCGGCGTCTCCACCGACTGGACTTACAACTATCGCGGTCTCCTGACCAGCAAGATCGATGCCGCCAACGATACGGCCGGCCGCAAGCGCACGGTACAAACCGATTGGCACGCCAGCTTGCGTCAACCTGTAGACCGCCGCAGCTATGACGCCGCCAATGCGCTGGTGGCCAGGACAACCTGGACCTACAACGCCAGAGGCCAGGCACTGACCATCTCGCAACTCGACCCAGCTGGAAGTCCCTCCCGGGTCGTTACGCAACGTTATTGCGAAGAAGCCGATATCGCCACCGGCACCTGTCCGCTGGCGGGCGTACTGCTCTCCAGCGATGGCCCGCGCAGCGATATCGCCGACAGCACGAGCTACAGCTACTACCTCAGCGATGATGCGAGCTGCGCTGCAACACCAGCCACCTGCGCGCACCGCAAAGGCGACCTGCAAAAGATCACCAACGCCCTCGGCCAGACCACCGAATACCTCGCCTACGACGGTGCCGGCCGCCCGCTGTCCATCAAGGACGCCAACGGCATCGTCACCGATTACACTTATCACCCGCGCGGTTGGCTGACCGCCACCAAGGTGCGCGGCGCCGATGCCTCCAGCGAGGCCGATGACCGCATCACCCGCATCGACTACTGGCCGACCGGGCTGGTCAAGCAGGTCACCCAGCCCGATGGCGCGTTTACTGCCTTCACCTACGATGCGGCGCATCGGCTGACCGATATCACCGATAACGCCGGCAATACCGTCCATTACACGCTGGATAACACCGGCAATCGTGTCAAGGAAGACACCAAGGACGCGGCCGGCACGTTGAAGCGCACGCTCTCGCGTGTTTACAACCAGCTTGGCCAACTCAAGACCCAGGCCACCGCGGGCAGCGATCCGACCGACTTCGAGTACGACGCCAACGGCAACGCCACCAAGGTGACCGATGCGCTGGCAACCGCGACGCAGAGCGAGTACGACCCGCTCAATCGCCTGTCGCGCACGCTGCAGGATGTGGCCGGCATCAAGGCGGGCACCACCTTCGACTACGACGCGCTGGACAACCTCACCAAGGTCACCGACCCCAAGGGCCTGGACACCAAGTACGAGTACAACGGCTTTGGCGATCTGGTGAAGCTCACCAGCCCGGATACCGGCACGACGACCTACACCTACGACAGCGCCGGCAACCGCGCCACCCAGACCGACGCGCGCGGCAACACCACTGCCTACGGCTACGACGCACTCAATCGCCTGACCAAGGTCAGCTACCCCACCAGCGGCCTCAATGTCACCTACACCCACGACGTGACACAGACGGCCTGTACGAGCGGGGAGACCTTCTCCATCGGCCGCCTGACCAAAATGCAGGACGGCGGCGCCATCACGCAATACTGCTACAACCGCTTCGGCGATCTGGTGCGCAAGGTGCAGACCAGCAACGGCAAGGCGTTGGTGCTGCGCTACGACTACACCGTCGGCGGCCAGTTGCGCCGCATGACGTATCCTGATGGGGCGGTGGTCGATTACGTGCGCAACGCGCGAGGCCAGACCACCGAGGTCGGCGTGACCCCTGCCGGCGGCAGCCGGCAGGTGCTGCTGGGCAACGCCAGCTACTACCCATTCGGCCCGGCCGCCAGCTGGACCTACGGCAATGGCCGCACCCTCGCCCGCCGCTACGATCTGGACTACCGCCCGCAGGCGATTCAGGACACCCGCCCGGGCGGGCTGGAAGTCGGCTTCGGCTTCGACCCGGCCGGCAACCTCACCGCACTGACTCCAGCCGGCAATCCAACGCCCGAGATCGGCCTGGGCTACGACGCCCTGGGCCGCCTGACCGGCCTCAAGGACGGCCGCACCGGCACCCTGATCGACGGCTACAGCTATGACGCCACCGGCAACCGCCTCAGCGCCAAGGTCGGCACGGCCACGCAAATCTATAGCTATCCGACCGACAGCCACCGCCTCAGCGCCGTGGCCGGCGTGGCCCGCAGTTACGATGCCGCCGGCAACACCACCGCCATCGGCGGCACCGCGCGCCAGTACACCTACGACACCACCGGCCGCATGACCCAGGCCCGCCGCGCCGGCGCGGTGACCATGAACTACCGCTACAACGGCCGTGGCGAGCAGGTGCGCCGCTTCCTCGGCACCACCAACACCTACACGCTCTATGACGAAGCCGGCCACTGGCTGGGCGACTACGACAGCAACGGCGCGGCCAAGCAACAGGCGATCTGGCTGGACGATCTACCGGTCGGCCTGCTGGCCAATGCCAACACGCTGCACTACATCGAACCCGACCACCTGGGCAGCCCACGCGTGGTGATCGACCCAACCCGCGATGTGGCAGTGTGGACGTGGAGCTTGAAGGGCGAAGCCTTCGGCAACACCGCGCCGAATCAGGATCCTGATGGCGATGGTGCTGCGCTGATGTTGGATATGCGGTTTCCGGGGCAGCGGTACGACGCAGCGAGTGGATTCAATCAAAACTACT
The DNA here is from genome assembly GCF_001423495.1 of Xanthomonas sp. Leaf131. Classification (GTDB taxonomy): domain Bacteria; phylum Pseudomonadota; class Gammaproteobacteria; order Xanthomonadales; family Xanthomonadaceae; genus Xanthomonas. Next base: position 267,866 of record NZ_LMOG01000012.1, read on the forward strand.
TCAGAGATTACGAATCTTATACTGGCCGCTATGTCGAATCAGATCCTACTGGCCTTAATGGCGGCATTAGTACGTATTCCTATGTAAGCTCTGATCCCTACAATTTCGTCGACATATACGGACTTGAAATTGTTTTACCGTGGCTGGCACCCACCCTAGCAAGACCAGCGGTGCTACCCCGCCCTATCGCTACGCCGCTCGATTCTGCAGCCCCAATTCCCTGGAGTGGACAGGAAGATCCGAATGGCGAGTATTGCCGAAGCCTTGCGAGGAAAATTGAGAATACTAGCCAAGAAATTTATGGAAAGAGGTACCCTGATCTACTTTCAAATCCCGCCGGCCTCCCCTGGCGGATCGGGCCTGGCGAAGCACTAAAAGACACGGTTAGGGGTCATGAAAAACTACTAAATAGAAGGCTTGGCGAACTTCGAAAGTTGGAAAATGAATATTCTCGTAAATGCCAAAGATGGGCATGCCTGTGATCAATAAAAAATGAAGAAAAATAGAAGTGAGGCTGCCCGTGCCATTGGAAAACTAATATCCTCCATTCAAAAAGAATGGGGGGATGAGCTCGGCTGCGGCAATGCCGAGATTACAGAGAATGTAATGGGAGCGGCACACAACCTCTTACAAGCAGAGACATCAGGTAAATTGCTTGAGGAGTTGGCACAATTGAACGTGCGTCAATATCTCGGGGATTTATGGGTTCAATCTCACCCTAGCGTCAAGCCGGCAATCACTGCAATAGAAAATGCCATAAATAAAATCAACTCATCGCAGAGCACCAGAGGTCAAGGTTAATTAGCGATTCTGACTAAAACACTCCTCGCAAATAAACCGAATTACTTTTAATTCCGGAGTTACGCGTAAATTTCTAGCGATGACACTCACACTACTGAAATCTTTATTCGGGGGCAGTTGACATCCCAAGCAACCAGTAGCAATCTCCACCTCAAGGAGCGTAGAAACTCCTCTCATAGCGGTACCCACCTCCGTCAAACCGGTGGGTTTTTTGTGCCTGCCTGCAGGCGCAAGCCGACGCGATGCCTGCGTCGGGAGGGCGGCTAATACAACACTCCTTCGGGAGGAATACGCCCGCCGGCTATGAGCGGTTTCTAACCTCCCGACATCCCGTCGCCGGCCGGCGACGGTGCCTGTTCTTTAAGGAGGCGTTGTCATGGCAAATGTATCGATAGTGCAGGTTGGTGGGCGGCGTCGCCCCATGGTGCTGACGGAGGTGAGGCGATGAGCCGGGCGCGGTCTCCAACCTCGAAGCGGTCCAAGCCGGATGCCAAACGCACCGCTATCGCCAAGCAGCCTGAGCGAGCGATCGATGCACAGCCCGTGCGGCTGGTTCCATCGCCCACGTTCGATGTGGACAACCTCGACTTCGACCGTCGCCCCAAGCGTCGCGTGGACGATCTGCCGCCGCGCCCACCCCGCAAGGCGCGCACGCCCACGCGCTGCACGGTGGGCTATGCGTTCTACGAGGCGGAGCCGGGCCGGCCACAGAGCCAGCGCATCCCGAGCGTGCGCTTGCGCGGGCTATGGCTGGAGCAGTTGGGGTTTGCGGTTGGCTGCAAGTTGCAGATCACTGCGCGCGAGGGCGAGTTGGTGGTGACGGTGGTGCGCGTTCCTTCGCAGTGAGCAGGTGGTGGGCGCTCGCTGGCTAGCGCACCAGTCCGTTAGCATCAAAATATTGACGTTATATATTAAATTTATTTAAAAACATCAAAATGTTGACTCCACCGCGGGAATTCCATAGAGTGGAATTCCCTACCTGGACTTTCCATGAAATTCAGCCTAGCCAGTCCCCAGGAAATCGGAAACGAGCTTGCCCAGCGGATCCGGCTGGCCCGTGTGGCGCGTCGCATGACACAGCCAGAATTGGCAGAGCGTGCTGGCGTCTCGGTAGGGACGATTCGCAATCTTGAACGAACAGGCGACTGTGCCTTCAGCACGATCATCAAGGTCGCCCAAGTCCTGCGCCTGGAGCGTGGATTTGAAGACCTGTTCAAGATGGGCGTGCAGTCCATCGATGAGTTGATCCAGATGAACCGCGCCAGCGACATCGTGCGCCGACACTCCGGCAGGTAGGTAACAGATGGCGTTGAGGCTGCTGGATGTCATCTACGCGGGCTGGGGCGAACAGTGGCCACTGGGGCGATTGGCCGACGATGGTCAGCACTTGCTGTTCGAATACTCGACGCAGGCGCTTGAGCAAGGCTTGGAGCTATCGCCTGGCCTGCCGTTGCAGACTCACGCGTTCCAGGGTTTCGCAACGCACCAGTTTCGTCTGCCAGGTTTGATGGCCGACGCATTGCCGGATGGATGGGGCTTGCTGATCATGGATCGGCTGTTCCGCAAACACGGGCTTGACCCACATACCCTCTCTCCTTTGGATCGCCTGGCCTTCATTGGCGATCGGGCAATGGGCGCGCTGAGCTTCAAGCCGCATTCCGACCTGGATCTAGACAATGATGATCTGAGCTTGCTCCAGCTTGCAGATCAGGTGCAGGAGGTGATCCACGACAAGGAGGCGTCGGCATTGGCGACGCTGGCTCGGCTGGGTGGGTCGCCCCATGGTGCGCGGCCCAAAGTGCTGGTCTACTTCGATCCCCACGGCAGTGTGGTCAGCACCCGGCCGCTGGAAAACGGCGAACCCTGGCTGGTCAAATTCCAGGCGGGGAATGAGCACCCGGAGGTGTGCGCTATCGAAATGCTCTATGCCGATTTGGCGAGAGCTTGTGGCATCGAAATGCCAAGCACGCACCTGTTCGAGCTTGACGGAAAACTCTCGGCTTTCGGAATCAAGCGCTTCGACCGTGAGGCTGGTTTGCGTGTGCCCATTCTGACGCTGGCAGGGGCGGCGGACCTGAACTTCCGCGTGCCGGAGATTGACTATGCAGGGTTTTTGCGTATGACGCGGCGTATCACTGGCAGCCAGGTCGAAGTGGACAAGGCGTTTCACCGGGCGGTGTTCAATGTTGCATTCCACAATCGCGACGACCACAGTAAAAACGTCTCGTATCGCCTGGACAAACACCGAAACTGGAAGCTGTCGCCCGCCTATGACCTCACTTTCAGCCAAGGGCCCGGCGGCGAGCACCATATGGACGTCTACGGTGAAGGAAGGGCGATCAGGCGCTCCCACCTGCTCCGGCTTGCCAAGGAAGAAGGCGTCAAATCCAAGATCGCCAACGCCCTGATCGACGAGACACGTGAAGTCGCCGAACAATTTGCTCAGATCGCCTCACAGTACCCGATTCGCAAGGCGACACGTTTGGAGTTGACCGGCCTGATTGCCGCAAATGTGGCCCGCCTGGCGTTGTAAGCACCACGCGAAATCTACGCATTGGCATCGAGCGCGATCGCTATGGAACCCGCGCATGGGCGCCTGCGCCGCACCATGCCGGTAAAGCCCTCGCGCACGCGTGCGCTCCTACAAAAAGCGCGGGTGGTTGGTTAGCGATGGAACGCCAGTGTTGCGATGACGCCGCGCTCCTGGCCTGGGCGCACGCTGACGCGCCAGCCGTATAGGTCGCACAGCCGGCTGACGATCGACAGGCCGATGCCGCCGCCTTGCGAGTGGCCGGCGTGGGTGCCACGGTAGCCGCGCTGGAACAGTTTGGCGGCGTCTTCCTCGCTCAGGCCGGGGCCGGAGTCGATGACTTCCACACAGTCGCCGCGCACACGCACGCGCACCTGGCCGTCCTGGGTGTACTTGACCGCGTTGCCGATCAGGTTGCCCAGCGCCACCGACAAGGCGGATTCGGGCGCGTCGATGACCAGGTCGCGTTCGCCTTCGATCAACAATTCCAGCGGTTTGCCGCCGAGCTGGGCACGGTGCGCGTCGATCAGTTGTTCGGCGACCTTGGCAACATTGCTGCTGCCCTGCCCGCGTTCGTTGCGCGAGAGCAGCAGCAACGAGCCGATCAGATCGCTGCACTGCAGTTCGGCGCGCTGGATGCGTTGCAGGCGTTGCAGCATCTTGTCGTCGAGATTGGGCTTGCTGAGCAGCAGTTCGGTGGCGCCGCGAATCACCGCCAGCGGGGTGCGCAGTTCGTGGCTGACGTCGGCATTGAATTCGCGGTCGCGCTGCACCACTTCGGTGAGGCGGGCCGAGTAATCGTCCAGCGCTTCGGCGAGCTGGCCCACCTCGTCGTCCGGAAAGTGCGCTGCCAATGGCTTGGGCTCGCTGGTACCGCCACGGTAGGCACGCAGGCGCGCGGCCAGATCCGAGACCGGGCGCATGACTTTGGAGGCGGACCACCAGCCGATCACCAACGAAAACCCGCTGAACACCAGCACCGAGAGCATCAGCGTGCGCTTGAGCTGGATCTCGCCCTTGAGGGTCTGCGTCATGTCGTAAGCGAGGAAGAACCACTCGCTCGGCGTCTTGCGCACCGCCAGCTTGTACGAGTAGGCGTTACCGCCCTCGTCCACGCCGGAGATGGTGTGGATGCCGTCGGGCAGTTGGTACCACTCCGGCTGTTCCAGCCGCAGCGCATCGAACTTGTCGCTCTTGACCACGCGCCCGCGCATCTGCTGCACCGGCAGGTCGGGGTTGCGCAGCGGGTCGGAATAGAAGCGCTGCGCGAAGGCGTCGATGTTGCGGTTCATCACATCTTCGACCAACTGGTTTTCCACGCGCGAGCGCGCCCAGTTGGTGGCGAAGGCGAACAATGTAGTCAGGCAGAAGCCCAACAACACGAACGACAGAATGATGCGGCTGCGCAGACGCCGCCGGTAGCGGCCACGCCTGCGCGCGGGCCGCGCGCCGTTATTGCTTTCAGGCATCGGGCGAGGCGATGCGGTAACCGATACCGTGACGGGTCTGGATCATCGGCACGTCGAAGGGCTTGTCGACCACCGCACGCAGGCCGTGGATATGCACGCGTAGCGAGTCCGAATCGGGCAGTTCTTCGCCCCAGACGCGCGTTTCCAGCTCCTGGCGGGTGACCACGGCCGGCGAGGCTTCCATCAGCGACTGCAGGATCTTCAATGCGGTGGGGTTGAGCTGCAGCAGCTTGCCGCGGCGACGCACTTCCAGCGTGTCCAGGTTGTATTCCAGATCGCCGGTTTCCAGCACGCGGGTGTGCACGCCCTTGCCGCGACGCGAGAGTGCGTTGAGCCGCACTTCCACTTCCTGCAGCGCGAACGGCTTGATCAGATAGTCGTCGGCGCCGGAGTCGAAGCCGGCCAGCTTGTTGTCCAGCGAATCGCGGGCGGTGAGCATCAGTACCGGGGTCTGCTTGCGCGCTTCGTTACGCAGCTTGCGACACACCTCGATGCCATCCATGCCGGGTAGGTTGAGGTCGAGCACGATGGCGTCGAACTCATGCACCACGGCAAGGTGCAGGCCGGTGACGCCGTCGGCGGCGAAATCCACCGTGTGGCCACGGTCTTCCAGATAGTCGCCCAGGTTGGCGGCGATATCGCTGTTGTCTTCAATTACTAGAATGCGCACTGGAACCTCATTGTTGGGTCGTGTACCCGGCTGCGGGTAGCAAGGTGCCGTTGCAGCCGCGCGGTCGTCTTGGTTGTTTCAGCAGTTGGCGCCATTCGGCCGCCGAACGTACTGCGTGATGCTCAGCGTTGCTGGTCGTTCCGTCGCTGATTGAGTAAGGAAATGTAGACGTGAACCCCAATCCCGGCAAGCCATCACAAAAAGGCCCAGGTGCCGCGAAGCACCCGGGCCAAAAATGCATCCCGATCACCGTCACTGCCGAGAGCGGAGCTACGGTTGGGAGAGGCTAGCGGGGCAAGGATTAGGGTTTCGTTAATTTTTTGATAAAAACGTTAACAACCCGATCAACGGGCGGCCTGGTCCAAGTGTTCGATTTCCAGGTGCTCGATGATCGCGGCGGCCACATCCACGCCGCAGACGCCTTCCACGCCCTCCAGGCCGGGGGTCGAATTGACCTCCAGCACCAGCGGGCCGCGGTTGGAGCGGATCAGGTCTACCCCGGCCACCGCCAGGCCCAACGCGCGCGCCGAGCGCACCGCGACCTCCTGCTCCTGCGGCGTGGCTTCGGCCACGGCGGCGGTGCCGCCCAGGTGCAGGTTGGAGCGGAAGTCGCCTTCGGCGGCCTGGCGGCGCATGGAGGCAACCACCCGGTCGCCGACCACGAAGCAGCGCAGGTCGGCGCCCTCGGCCTCGCCGATGAATTCCTGCACGATGAAGTTGGCGTACAACCCGCGCAAGGCTTCGACGACGCCGCGCGAGGCGCTGGCCTTCTCGGTCAGGATCACCCCGGCGCCCTGGGTGCCTTCGTTCAACTTCACCACGTGCGGCGGCGGGCCGAGCATGGACAGCAGGTCCTGGGTGTCGTCCGGGTTATCGCCGAACACGGTCACCGGCATGTCGATGCCCTGGGCGGCCAGCAGCTGATGCGCGCGCAGCTTGTCGCGCGAGCGCAGGATGGCGTCCGAGGGATTAGGCGTATAGCTACCCATGAATTCGAGCTGGCGCAGCACTGCGGTGGCATAGCGCGTGACCGAGGCGCCGATACGCGGAATCACTGCGTCGAATCCGGTGATCGGCTTGCCCTTGTAGTGCAGGCTGAAGCCATCGGCGGCAATGCGCATGTAGCAGCGCAGCGGGTCGAGGATGCGCACCGTGTGCCCACGCTTGCGCCCGGCCTCGATGAGCCGGCGGGTCGAATACAGCTTGCTGTTGCGGGAAAGGATGGCGATTTTCATCGCGGAGGGTGCGCGGCGCGGCCTGGACATGGTCGAAGTCTGATGACGGAGTGACCCAAGTCCGTACGTTTGCCGGTCGATCGCACGTGCGGGCTGCAACCCTGCCCTGCACGCTTGGATCCGACTGGTGTGCGACGGCCCCGAGAATGAAAAGGCGACGGCTGCTTCGGCAAGGCTTTGAAACGACGTACGTGTTGCGCGGCGTCGGTGGCCTGGATGCTAGCAGGGCCGTAGCGCAGCGCTCAAGCAATGCGCACATACGTTGCGCTGGGTGCTGCACGCATGCGCCTTGTCTGTGCCTACATCTGCACCGAATGCGCCAGCCGGCACGACGCCGGTGCTACTCGACCCAGTCGGAGCCGGGTTGCGTGGGCACGTCAACCTCCAGCCGCATTGCACAGCGATCAGGCGAGCGCAGCGCCTGCTGCATGCTGCCCTCACGCCGCGCCCCTGTCGCCGTGACGCGTTTTGCACAGCTGAAACCGCAATGCTTGAGTCCCCTCAATGCCGGCATGCCGGCGCACCCGAGACTCTCAATGCGACGTCCAGCAAGCGCGGCCTATGCCAATCCTTCCCGCATCCGCCAGGGGCGCCCGTTCCCGCGCGGCACTCTCTTCGATGGAAAAGGCACCAATTTCGCGCTGTTTTCCGCGCATGCCACGCGCGTGGAGCTGTGCCTGTTCGACGAACACGGCACCGAGACGCGGGTCGATCTGCCCGAGTACACCAACGAGATCTGGCACGGCTATCTGCCCGACGCCAAGCCCGGCCAGCGCTACGGCTATCGCGTGCACGGCCCGTATGAACCCACTGAAGGACATCGCTTCAACCACAACAAGTTGTTGATGGATCCGTATGCGCGTGAGCTGGATGGCGATCTGATCTGGGCCGACGAGCTCTACGGCTACACCGTGGGCCACCCGGATGGCGACCTGAGCTTCGACGAGCGCGACAGCGCGCCCTTCATGCCCAAGTGCGTGGTGGTCGAAGACACTTACGATTGGGAAGACGACGCACGCCTGCTCAAGCCGTGGAACGAATCGGTGATCTACGAAACCCACGTGCGTGGTTACACCATGCGCAATCCGCAGGTGCCGGAGGCGGTGCGCGGTACGTTTGCCGGCCTCGCGCAGCCGCAGGTCCTGCAATACATCAAGGACCTGGGCGTCACGGCGGTCGAGTTGTTGCCGGTGCATGCGTATCTGGACGACCAGCATCTGCTGGACAAGGACCTACGCAACTACTGGGGCTACAACACCATCGGCTTTTTCGCACTGAAGTCGCGCTATCTGGCCAGCGGGCATCGCGACGAGTTCCGCGACATGGTCAAGGCGATGCACAAGCAGGGTCTGGAAGTCATTCTGGACGTGGTCTACAACCACACTGCCGAAGGCAGCGAGTTGGGCCCAACGCTGTCGTTCAAGGGCATCGACAATGCCAGCTACTACCGTCTTGCCGAAGACAAGCGCTACTACATCAACGACACCGGCACCGGTAACACGCTGAACCTGAGCAATTCGCGGGTGATCCAGATGGTCAACGACTCGCTGCGCTATTGGGCCGGCGAGATGCATGTGGACGGATTCCGCTTCGACCTGGCCACCATCCTGGGGCGCGAGCCGAGCGGCTTCGATCAGCGTGGCGGCTTCCTGGATGCCTGCAACCAGGACCCGCTGCTGACGGAGGTCAAGCTGATCGCAGAGCCGTGGGATTGCGGCCCCGGTGGCTATCAGGTCGGTCACTTTCCGCCGGGTTGGTCGGAATGGAACGACAAGTTCCGCGACAATGCGCGCGAATTCTGGAAGGGCGAAGACGGCAAGCTGGCCGAATTCGGCACCCGCTTCACCGGCTCGGCGGATCTGTTCGATCGACGTGGTCGCCGCCCGTGGGCGTCGGTCAACTTCATCACCGCGCACGACGGGTTCACCCTGCGCGATCTGGTGAGCTACAACGAGAAGCACAACATCGCCAATGGCGAGGACAACCGCGACGGCTCGTCCAACGATGGCTCGTGCAACTACGGCGAAGAAGGCGAGACCGACAACGCCGAGATCCTGCAGATTCGCGAGCGGCAGATGAAAAACCTACTCGCCACCTTGCTGCTCTCGCAAGGCACGCCGATGCTGCTGAGCGGTGATGAGCGCGCACAGTCGCAAGGCGGCAACAACAACACCTATTGCCAGGACAACGAAATCACCTGGCTGGATTGGGAAAACGACCCGACCGATGGCCGTTTGACCGCGTTCGTCAAAGCGCTCACCGGGCTGCGCAAGCGCTACCCCATCCTGTCGCGCGGCCGCTTTCTCAACGGCCAGTACAACGAAGAGGCCGGCCTGCGCGATCTGACCTGGCTCAATCCCGGCGGCACCGAGATGGACGACGCGCATTGGACCGATGCCGGTGCACGCTCGGTGGGTTTGCTGCTGGAAGGCAAGGCGCAAACCTCGGGCGTCAAGGAACTGGCCAACGACGACACCTTGCTGATCGTCATTAATGCCTACCACGAAGGGGTGACCTTCACCCTGCCCTCGTCCGACGAGCCGGTGCACTGGAAGCTGGTGCTCTCCACCGACGAAGCGTTGGAGGTAGACATGATGCCGGCCGGCGCCAGCGAATTCCTGGCACCGCCGCGCAGCGTGTCGGTGTTCGAGTGCAAGAGCGACCAGTAACGTTTGAGCGGTGACGCAAGCTCGCTGTCTGCTCAGTCTTTAGCAGGCAGCGAGTTTTTTTATGGGCTGTAAGAAAAGAAGCCGCTATGTCGCGACGCCAAGATCAATGCAGCTGGCTGATCTTTGGTTTTGCTGATCTCGCCACCAATGTTTGATCAAGGCACCGGGAATAGCGGCGATCAATTATTCCTGGCCGCATATAGCCACTACAGCTGACATTGGCACGGCAAGCTTTCACCGATCGTCACAACAATTAAAACCGTGATCGATAAAGCGCAGCCTTAAACAGCCTTCAACTTGGACCGATCATCAACCTGGATAGAGCGGAAACCGCTTATCCGGATGATTGGCTTTCCATTCCTTGTAGGAGCTGGTGCCTTCCCAAGCCTTGAATGCGCGTGGGGTGCGACCACGCCCTGACCAGGTCTCGCCGGAATGCGGAATCCAGTACTTGGCCACGACTTCGCCGGTGGACGATAGCGGGCCCTTTGACTTGCCGGTCATGGCGAGGGACGCAATCTGGCTTTTCTGTTTTGCGTTGAAGCGGCCACCAAACTGGGTCAGCACCTCGACGACCTGGTCGAAGGCTTCCAGGGTCTGGGCATACTTCAGCTGGGCTTCTTCCTGCTCGAGCTTGCGCAGCTCTTCCAGCAATTGGGCTTTGGCGGCGGCGGAGGGTGAAGCGGGCGGAACCTGGCGCATTGGCAAAACTGAGGTTGGACGGATCAGCGAGTATTGCCGTTGCGCCGGCTAGCGTAAAGCGCTGTGGCCTGCCTGAGTCTGTCCACGGTCAGCGAGGGCGCAGCAATGCGTGCTCCCGGGCCATGCTCAGCACCGGCCCGATCCGCCCGGCACGGATCAACTCGCTGCAGTGCTTGCCCACGAACTCGACCCTGGGCGCGGCAAACCACTGCATCACCCGCTCCAGCTCACCGGCATTGATCGACCAGGCGTGGCACACCGTCTCGCCCAGCTCCTCTACCCCTATCAGCCCCAGCTCACGGAGTTGCTCGGGGTCGAGCGCGAACATTTCCAGCACCCTGCCCGCATCGTCCGGCGTGCCGTAGCCACTATTCATCTGCTCGCCCATACCGGCGCTGTAGGCAACCGATGCGGCGCGTGCGGACTCGGCGCGGCGCATGCCTTTGAGAAGTGCGCCGATGAGTTGGGGATGGGTGGTGGTCATAGTGCTCGCTCGATGATGTTTGCGACTATGACCAGCATCGTGACGGCGCTCAATCAGGAGGTTCCTGACCACGGGCAAGGAAAAGGCGAAGCGTGCGGCCGGGTTTTTTCATGAATTGCTCTTTGCAATCGATGTCATTGCCCGCACCTGCTTTAGCAGACCTCTGTTGGCAATCGATTACCGAGCGCCGGCGCCCGACATCCAGACCGATTCCTGCGTAGAGTCGGCCGTCTCTGCGTGAAGATGGAGACTCTCTATGTCAAGCCCGGCCAGTGTCACAATCGACAATCGCACCAGTTATTCGATCATCACCAAGGTCACCCGCGATTATTGGGTGGAAGGTGATGGCGGCTCCATTGATGGGAAAACTATCGAGCCATACTCGAAACAAGCGTATGCGGTAACGGCCAAGACCGCCCACCATGGCGAGTTGGACATCGACCTGGTCGACAGCGCGACCGCTACTGTCATCGCGACGCTCAACATCAACAGCATCAAGGATCCGCAGGAGGGTAGCGGCCTGGCCGGCACCTCGAAAATAACCGATCTGCAGATTGCCGCGGTTGGCCACCGTAGCTCGCCGGGCGACAAGGACCTGAGAAGAATCGACGTCACGCTGGTGGATGTGAGCATTGGCCGACTGCGTTACAACGAGGTCTCCATGAAAGCCTCGCACAATAGCTATCAGCGCGACGAAACCTTGCGCGAGCAGATCACCTGGAATCCGAAAAATCACTACGATTGCGGTTGTGGCGCGCTGGAACTGGATATTGCCCAATCCGATGACGGCCTCGATTGGTCGGTGGGCCATAAGGGCGCTTACGACAAGCACTACCGACAGCTCTCCGGCTTCTTGAGCGATCTGGCGGTGTGGTCGAAAGAAAACGATGGCCATGACGTCATCACCTTGCATCTGGACCTCAAACACACCGCCACCAAGGACTTCCCGGATCGGCTGGATGCGTACATCAAGGACAGGCTGCCACGCATCTATACGCCGGGCGACCTGATGGGGTCGCAGGAAACGCTGGCGCTTGGCGCGGAAAAGAATGGCTGGCCGTTGATTGAAGCGTTGAAGAACACGTTTTTGATCTGCGTCACCGGCAACAAGCAGGACAAGCAGACCTATGCAGAGACGTTGCCGAAATCCCGACTATGTTTCGCAGACAAAGACACCGATGCCGACGAAGATCCGTCGGATCCCAACCGGGTGTTCTTCAACTTCCACATCTTTCATTCGGACCGCGACAAATGGATGGCGACATTCAAGGCCTGCGTCAGCAAGCCTCAGGTCATCATCCGTGCGTATCAAGCCGACAGCGAAAACAACTGGAACGATTGTCTGGACAGCGGCTGTTGCCTGATTGCAACAGACAAGATCAGTGATCACGCCTGGGCACTGGTGGGTACGCAGCGCTTCGCCAAGCGGGTGCCGTTGCTGTAACGGCGAAAGCCTTGCAGCGGTGAGACAACCAGGCAGATCCGCGCATGCAGGAGGCAGCCGTACGGATTGCCAGCTGCTGTCAGCCTGAGCGCCCACCAGGCTGACACACTGCGCGGGAACGTCGACGTGATCGAAGGCTGCAGGCGATCAGTCGCCGTCCATGCACGCAAGTTCGATCCCTGTGAGAAATCCCCTTACGTCGCTGCTCGTTGGTTCCCGACAGCGATGCGCGGGGTTTTCTGTCAGAATCGCACGCCTGCAGACAGATCGGAACATCGACGTCGGCACACAGCAATGGACGCCAAAAGCGCTAATTCACAGGGTCAAGGAGGATCACGATTGGGGATGTCATCGATTCGGCACGTGGGCGACTATCTGCTCACCGCACATGTCACGCCCAGCGAAGGACGGTTTTCAGCCGAACTGCTGCTCTCCAGATCAGGCGGCATCACCCTGCAGCGGTACTGTTTGCCGGGCGATGCGTTCACCGATCGCTCCGCCGCGCATGATCACGCCAAACAGTGGATGGCGGTGTGCGAGGTCTCCAGCGACGGACGCGTGTGCTTCGATGCGCATTGCTTCGATCAGAGCCAACGCGCAGTAGCCGCCGCTTAAACCGGCGGCAAGCAACGGGCAAGCCGCTCGTTCCAGAAGGCGAGTTGCTCCAACGTGTAAGACTCGATGGGTTTTTCCACCGTTGACGAGGCCTTGCGTTGCGCCACCGTGGCGATGAGCGAGGCTGCCAGGCGATCCCAGCAAAGTCTGAGCAAGGCCGGCTCGGGGTGCGAAGCAAGCATTGCTTCCAACATCGCGCCCTGCGCGACTCTTGATGCCTGCAATTCGCTCAGCGCGTCGGTCACTGCCGTCATCCATTGCTCGGTCAACTGCTCCGCCATTTCCGCAGGTCATCCTTTCTCAGATGCACAGGCTATCCGCAATGCACGGGTTTGTACGGCCTGCGCGCACTATTCGCCAAAGCATTACTGAACCGTATGGCAGACGCATCGAGCACAACAGAAAGGGCCTCTGCATCGATCACCGACAAGTGCCAACAGTGTGCTGACCGGATCGCTTTCGCTCGAGTCCGGAAGCATGCCTGACCTGACGAAAAATCAGCCCCGAACATGCCGGCCACCACCGACACCCCATCTGAAAAATCAACTGCGCGTGCGAACAGCGCCGTCAAGGTTTCGTGAAATCTGCCGCTATGCATTGAGTCAGCCAGGCAGGCGCTACTGCTCCAGGCCAGCTTGTCGACTGCCGCAGCGATGCCTCAGCTTGCTTCAGCGGCCGGCTACGCGTTGGCTCTTCTCACCCCACAGATTCTTTTCCAGGCCCCACCATGCTATCGACGATCAAGAGCAAATTCATGTTGGCATTGTTGGGAACGTTGATTCCCAGCATCCTGCTCTGTCTATTCCTGCTAAACAGCCTGCACACCTCCAAGAACAATGTCGGCACGCTTTACAATCGAGACTTCACCGGCTCTGCGCTTGCCAGCAGCATCGACGGCCAGCTGACCCGAGTCGACATCAACATCCTGCGCATGATCGCCATCGGCACCCCCGAGCTGATCGCACAGTGGAAGCAGGAAAACGAAAAGCGCTTCACGCAAGCGGCAGCCAGCATCGCGGAACTCAAACAGTTGCTGAGTCAGGAGACTGAGCACACCGCACAACTGCAAAAGATCACGGCGAGCTATGCGCTGATGCAAGCAGGCATGCAGCGCCAGATCGAATTAATCGAAGCGGGCGATATCGCAGGCGGCGCAGAGGTCAATCGCACCCAGGTCAAGGACAACGCGAACGCAACGTTTGCGGGGCTTGCAATATTGCGCGATGAGCTGGGCAGTTCTGCCAAGTTGCGCTATCAGCAGCAACAAGCCACCAACACGCGGGCGATCACCCTGTCTGCGATCGCATTGGGGTTGATCGCGCTGGCAGGGGTCAGCATCGCGTTGCTACTGGGCAATGCGATCTCTCGCTCGATCAAGCGGGCAGTGGCCGCTGTCGAACAGCTGTCGTGCGGCGTGCTCGATGTGGACGTCAAGGTCACCGGCAAGGACGAAACCGTGCAGCTCGCCAACGCGGTTTATCGCATTCGCGATCGCCTGCAAGCGGTCATTGCGGCGCAGCTGGAAATGGCACGCCGTCATGATGCCGGCGAGATCAGTTTTCGCATGGACGAAAACGCATTTCCTGGAGAGTACGGTCACATGGTGCGCGACGCCAACGCGCTGGCCAATTCGCATATCACCACCACGGTGCGCCTGACCCAGATCATCGGGCGTTATGCGATCGGCGATCTCAGCGAAAGCATGGACCGCCTGCCCGGCGAGAAGGCCGTGTTGACGCAGACGATGGACGAGGTCAAAGCCAACCTGTCTGCCATGAACCTTGAAATCAAGCAGCTCGCGCAGGCGGCCGCCAATGGCGATTTCAGCGCACGCGGCGATGCCGATCGTTTTCAATACGACTTCCACGTGATGGTCGACAGCTTGAACCAGCTGATGGCCACCGCCGACGGCAATCTGCAATCGCTATCTGCCTTGCTGCAATCCATCGCAGCAGGCGACCTCACCGCACGCATGAGCGGCGAGTTCAAGGGCGTCTTCGCCCAGATGCGCGATGACGCCAATACCACCGCCGCGCAACTTGCGGAAATCGTTGGGCGCATCCAGCACTCGGCAGTCTCGATCAACTCGGCTGCCAGCGAAATTGCCGCCGGCAATCAGGACCTGTCGCAGCGTACCGAGCAGCAGGCGGCCAACCTGGAAGAAACCGCCGCTTCGATGGAAGAGCTCACCTCCACCGTGCGCCAGAATGCCGAGCATGCCCGTCAGGCCAACCAGCTGGCGATCGGTGCGGCAGGCGTCGCGTCGCAGGGCGGCGAGATCGTGAGTAAGGTCGTGGGCACCATGGCTGGCATCGAGGCCTCGTCCAAGAAGATTGCCGACATCATCTCGGTCATCGACGGCATCTCGTTCCAGACCAATATCCTCGCGTTGAATGCAGCGGTGGAAGCCGCACGTGCCGGCGAACAGGGCCGTGGCTTCGCCGTGGTCGCTTCCGAGGTGCGCACCCTTGCCCAGCGCTCCACTGCGGCAGCGAAAGAGATCAAGGGCTTGATCGACGACTCGGTGCAGCGCGTTGCCGAAGGCTCCACGCTGGTACACACGGCTGGCACCACCATGGCCGAGCTTGTGGCGAGCGTGCAACGCGTCACCGACATCATGGGCGAGATCTCTGCGGCCTCACAGGAGCAGTCGGTCGGCATCGAGCAGGTCAACCTCACCGTCACTCAAATGGACGAGACCACCCAGCAAAACGCCGCACTGGTGGAAGAAGCCACCGCCGCAGCGCGCTCGATGGAAGAACAGGCAGGCCAACTCACTGAGGCGGTTGCCGTGTTCAAGATCGCGCAGACCACAGCCTCCCGTGCAGCGCGTTCTTCAGCTGCATCGCCACCTGCCCTCAGCGTGGTGAGTCGTCGAGCATCCGCACCTGCCGGGCACGTGACCCGGCATGCGCCGGCGCCGAAAAAACTGGCTGCCGCCACGTCCAGCGACGGCAGCAACTGGCAGGAATTCTAGGCCTCAACTGCATCGAAAGACCCGGCACTGCCGGGTCTCTTTTGCGTCGTCAACGCAAGTACAGCGCATGCGTGGAGGTGATCGATGCACCTGCTCATGTTTATCGGATCTGCTCCACGATGGTACGCGACGTAGTTATTTGCCTCACGGGCCGATGCGCCACAAAGGATCATTTTTCTTCGGAACTATCGTTGGAATCAGGCTCAAAAGGCAACTTTTGTATCCGTAAGTCTGCCTTGCTTGAAATTCCTGACGCGCGCAGGCGAATCGCACGATGACCAGTGCTGCGTTGTCTACGCAATGCTCAGCGTTGCCCATGCAAGTACGACGTAACGGGCGGTCTTGGCGACCGCAACCAGCGGCAGGAACACGCGCAGTGGCTCACGCATGACGCCCGCAGCGAGCGTCAACGGGTCGCCGATGATCGGCATCCAGCTCAGCAGCAGCGACCATTTGCCGTACTTGCGATACCACGTCTGGGCACGGAGCAATGCAGCCGCGTTGATGGGAAACCAGCGCCGCCCCTGAAAACGAACGACTTCTCGCCCAAGCCACCAGTTGATCAGCGAACCGAGCACGTTGCCGATGCTCGCAGCAGCCACAAGTCCTACCGGAGAGTTACCGCGCAGAAGCAACGCCACTAACGCCGTCTCCGACTGCGCGGGGAGCAAGGTGGCTGCAATGAGCGCAAGCGCAAAAAGGGAGAGATACGTCATTGGCTATTTTGAGCACGTTGTCATGATGCAGAAGGTTGAGCGATACATCCGGAGCAACCGCTGTGCGACTGCCGATGCCAACCCGCAATCGCGTGGCGTTATCGCCTGGCCTGCTTTCGCCGCTTGAGTCGGTCGTCAGGAAATAGGCTGCCGCTGAGAAAGTCGACAAACGCGCGCACCTTCGGCGAAGGGTGCTTGCTTGCCGGCCAAAGCACGTGGAAGACCCCACTGCGTTCAACGTGATCGGGCAGCACCGGAAGCAGGCGCCCGTCTGCCAACAGCTCGCGGATTGCAAAATTCGGCAGACAGGCAATCCCGAGCCCCTGCGCGGCAAAGTACACGCGCGTTTCGATGTTGTTGCAGATCATCGAGGTGGGAAGCGCTGGCTCGGCGATGTTGCCTCGCGTGTGCAGCGGCCAGACTTCCAGTTTTCCCGAATTGGGGTATCGGTAATGCAGGCACGCATGCTGCAGTAGATCAGAAGGCACGCGCGGCGTGCCGCGCTGCGCGAGGTAGTCGGGCGAAGCGACCAGCATCATCTGGAAGCCCCCCAGGCGCTTGGACGAAAGGCGCGAATCGCTCGGCTCGCCGGTTCTCACCACCGCATCGAAGCCTTCTTCGATCACATCGACCATGCGATCGCTGAAATCCAGATCCAGCTCGATGTCGGGGTAGTGCCGCATAAATTCACCCAGCACCGGCAGCACCAGCGAACTGACCATTGGCAAGCTCACCCGCAGGCGCCCGCGCGGCGTTGCGGTGGCCTGCGAGAGTTCCAGTTCTGCAGCTTCGATTTCGGCAAGGATGCGGCGGCTACGCTCCAGGAACAACGCGCCTTCGGCCGTCAGCGTGACGCTGCGCGTGCTGCGATGGAACAGGCGCACGCCAAGCTTCTCTTCCAGCCGCACCACACGTTTGCCGACGGCGGACGCCGACACACCCAACAAGCGGCCAGCGGCGACGAAGCTCCGCGTTTCGGCAACCTGCACGAACACCACGAACCCGCTCAGGCTTTCCATCACGCAGCTCCATTGCGGACATTGTGTTCCGCACAACGCGGAACTCTACCCCAGTTTTTCTTCAATCGAGGGCTCTCTACTCTGCTTGAAATGTCTATCGACCAACCACTTTCATGACGACGTCTCTCTCGCAGCTACGCGACACCATTCCGCTCACACCGTTGAGCAGCAAGATTCAGCCCGTTGTTCAACACGCATTGGACGGCCAACGCACGGTCGCGACAGTCGCTGCTCTCACCCGCGGCGGCAAATCGATGCATCGGCATCATCCAGCCGGGCTCACCGGCGAAGCCGGCGCGCGATGATCATGGATGCACTCTCTCACTCGACATTCCTCACCACTTCGCCCAGTGCAGTGTCTAACGCATCGGGAACGCCGCGATGAGTGCGACCGCCAAAGACCGCCTGCCACTGGCACCGCTGCTCGCGCTTGCCATGGCCGCCTTTATCACCATCCTGACCGAAGCGCTGCCAGCGGGTCTGCTGCCGCAGATGGCACATGGCCTGGCGGTTTCCGAAGCCTGGGTTGGTCAGACCGTCACCATCTATGCCCTCGGCTCCTTGCTGGCAGCGATTCCGTTGACGATCGCCACACAAGGCATTGCCCGTCGCCCACTATTGCTGGCCGCCATCGCCGGCTTCGCCATTGCCAACACGGTGACCACGCTGTCCACCAGCTATGCACTGACGATGGTGGCGCGCTTGCTGGCAGGCGTCTCGGCGGGATTGTTGTGGGCCTTGCTGGCCGGCTATGCGGCGCGCATGGTGGCCGAGCACCAAAAGGGCCGCGCCATCGCGATCGCCATGGTGGGCACACCGCTGGCATTGTCGCTGGGCGTGCCGACCGGCGCATTCCTCGGCACCCTGGTGAGCTGGCGTGTGTGCTTCGGCATCATGAGCGTCTTGGCGGTGGTCCTGATGCTCTGGGTGCGCCTGCAGGTGCCGAACTTTGCCGGGCAAACCAAGGGCAAACAGCAGCGCCTGGCACACGTGTTGAGCTTGCCCGGCATTCGGCCGGTACTGTTCGTGGTACTGGCTTTCGTGTTGGCCCACAACATTCTCTACACCTACATCGCCTCGTTCCTGGCGGAGGCCGGCATGGCGCAGCGTACCGATCTGGTGTTGCTGGTCTTCGGTGGCGCATCGCTGATCGGTATCTGGATTGTGGGCGTATTGATCGACCGCCATCTGCGCGCACTGACGTTGACCAGTACGCTACTGTTCTGTGCCGCAGCATTGGCACTGGGCCTGGCTGGCACATCTCCCGCGATCGTCTACATCGCAGTCGGCGTCTGGGGGCTCGCCTTCGGTGGCAGCGCGACGTTGTTTCAGACAGCGCTCGCCAAATCGGCCGGAGACGAGGCCGATGTGGCGCAATCCATGTTGGTGACCGCGTGGAATACCGCCATCGCCGGTGGCGGACTTCTCGGCGGCGTATTGCTCGATCAACTCGGCGTCGGCGCGTTCCCGCCCGCGTTGCTGGTGCTGCTCGCCGCGACACTGCTCGTGACGTGGACTGCCAAGCGACATGGCTTTGCGGCATCAAACGATGACAGCGACGTATCGCGGCCGGCTACGGTCGAAAGACAGGCATAAACGCCGGACGTCGCGAGCCGATGCCACCGCGCAGGACGGCTTGCGCAGTAAAGACGCATCGAATTGCTGAGCGCACTGAGGATTGCGGAGCGGGCAGATGTGCCCAAGCGCTTGCTGCATCTGGAGCGGGCGAAGGGAATCGAACCCTCGTCAGTAGCTTGGGAAGCTACAGCTCTACCATTGAGCTACGCCCGCGTGGCGTTGTGAGAGTTTAGGCGGGTGCGGGTGTCGGGCGCAATGCGCAGACGTGACGAGGGCCGGTTGCCCGGCCCTCGTGTCTTGCAGATCTACCGCGTGGACAACGGTGCGGCGTGGATCAGAAGTTGCCGCTGAAATTCACGAACAAGGTTGCGTCGCGGGCACTGCGCTGGGCGGTGGTGGTGCTCAGGCCGATGTTGCTCTGCAGGCCCCACAGGCCGGTACGGGCGCCGAGCACGACAGTCGCGTAATTGCGATCGAAGTTCTGGCCCGGCACGGTGTACATGCCCACGTCCGGCATCGACTGCAGCCAGGCGCTGGCTTCGGTGCCATCCTTGAACTCGTGGTCGTAGGTCGCCTGCACGTACGGCTTGACCGCAGCACCTTCCAGGCGCGCCTGGAAACCGATGCGGCCGACCAGCGAATCGATGTCCTGATCGGCGTAACCCAGCGCGGTGGAGCTTTCGTTGTTTTCGGTATAGCCGTCGAGCTTGAGCTTCTGCCAGGTCAGGCCGACCACCGGGCCGTACTTGAGGTTGCCTTCGCCCAGCGAGTAACCGGCGTTGACTGCGGCAGTGAGGTTGCTGCCGTCGGGCGAGCCGCTGTGCACGCGCGTGGCTGGCCCGAGCTGCACTTCGCGGTCGACGTCGTAACGCAGCGCGCTGTAGCTGACCTGCGCATTGACCCACACCGGGCCGGTGTACCAGCCGAAGAACGCGCCCAGGGTGGTGTCGTCCTGCTTGAAGCTGCCGTTACGATTGCCGAAGTCCGCATCCATGCTGCCGAAGCCGGCAAAGCCGCCGAATACAAAGTCACCGGCGCTCCAGTCCACACCAAACAGGCCGGCCGGGGCCATGCCGTCGTACAGATCGGCGTGGTCGTAGCGCTGCATGTCGCCACGCACACTGCCCCACCAACGCAGGCCGTCGGCGTCCGGCTTGCCGTCGAGATGCCAGGCCACCTGGTCGGCGCGTGCGCGGCCAATGGCCTGCGCGGAATGCGTCAGCACCTGCTGCAACCGCGGGGCTTCCAGCAGCGAAATGGCGTACTGGCCGAGGATCTGGTGGGTAGCGGTGGTTGGGTGGATACCGTCGGCGAACACATAGGTGTTCGGTGCATTGGCGGCGACCAGGCTGGTCGGGTTGCACGCCGGCAGCGGCACCGCCGGGTTGCAGGCGGTGCTGGTGACGTTGCTGAAGCCGTAGGTGCCCGGATCGGCGACCACTTCCTGCAGGATGTGGAAGGTGTCGACCGGAATCACGCGCAAGCCGGCCGACCGCAGGCCGTTGAAGAGTGCGGTGTTGTAGGCGGTCGCAGCGGCAGTGCCCTGTGCCATGGCGGCGGCACCGCCGGCACGGAAGCGCGGGGTGATGCCCACGTCCGGAATCGTCGGCACCATCACGTAGCGCGCGCCGGCAGCCTGCAGCGCGCCGACCGCACCGACCTGCGCGGTGACTGCGCTGCCGATGATGGCCTGCGCCTGGGCCGGCGCGGCAGCGGCGGCGAGCAGGTCGTTGGCACCGCCCCACACGGTGTAGAGCGCGTTCGGGTTGGCCTGGCCGCCGTTGGCGCTCAGGTAGGTGTTGATCTGGCTGGTCACCGACGGCGCAGCGCCGAGTGCGCTGACCGAGCTGGCCTGGATGCGGGCGCCACCGGCCGCGTAGTTGTCGCCGGTCTGGCCGTTGCCGTTGGGTGCGGCGTTGGTACCGAAATGGTCGGCCACGTATTCGGCCCAGACAAACCCGGGGTTGGTGGTGAACTTGCCGGTGACGGCGCGCGAGGCGGCCGGCAGCAACGGATTGTAGTAGCCGCTATCGGTGAGGCTGTCGCCGAAGAACACGGTCTGGTCGAATGCAGACGCGGCCATGGCCGGGGTGGCCGCAATGGCGATGGCAACGGCCATCAGGGAACGGATCGGGCGAAGAGTTGTAGCCATGGGAGTGCCTGCTCAAAGGTGTGTGGAACTGGACCGGACCTGCTGACGTACGCCGGCGAATGGCACATGGTTTCACCCTCGCCGCCCGCGCTCACGCTGCATTGCCGCATAACGCAAAAATGCCCGCCCTAAGGGCGCGCGATGCAACAATGATGACATGAACATCCAACTCAACGGCAGCACGCGCGAGGTTCCCGACGACCTGCTCCTGATTACCCTGCTGGAGCAGGAAGGTCTTGCGCAACGCCGCGTGGCGGTCGAGGTCAATGGCGAAATCGTGTCGCGCGGGCGGCATGCCACACACCAGTTGCACGCAGGCGATGTGGTGGAGATCGTGCACGCGTTGGGCGGCGGGTGATGCTGCGTGCAAGCCGGCGCAGCTGCGCGCGATCGGTGATAATTGCCCGATGACGACTACCGCCCCCTCTGATGCGCTGATCATCGCCGGCAAGCCCTACCGTTCGCGCCTGTTGACCGGCACAGGCAAGTTCAAGGATCTGGACGAAACCCGCCTGGCCACCGAAGCGGCTGCCGCGCAGATCGTCACCGTGGCGATCCGCCGGGTGAACATCGGCCAAGACCCGAACGCACCCAGCCTGCTCGACGTGCTGCCGCCGGACCGCTACACGCTGCTGCCCAACACCGCGGGCTGCTACACCGCTGAAGATGCGGTCCGCACCTGCCGGCTGGCGCGCGAGCTGCTCGACGGCCACAACCTGACCAAGCTGGAAGTGCTCGGCGACGAGCGCACGCTGTACCCGGACGTGGTGCAGACGCTCAAGGCCGCCGAGCAACTGGTTGCCGACGGCTTCGACGTCATGGTCTATACCTCAGACGATCCGATCCTGGCCAAGCGGCTGGAAGAGATCGGTTGCGTGGCGGTGATGCCGCTGGCCGCGCCGATCGGCTCCGGGCTGGGAATCCAGAACAAGTACAACCTGCTGGAAATCATCGAAAACGCCAAGGTGCCGATCATTGTGGATGCCGGCGTGGGTACGGCCTCTGATGCGGCGATCGCAATGGAGCTGGGCTGCGATGGGGTGCTGATGAATACCGCCATTGCCGGTGCGCGCGATCCGATCCTGATGGCGAGCGCGATGCGCAAGGCGATCGAGGCGGGGCGTGAGGCGTTTTTGGCTGGGCGGATTCCACGCAAGCGATATGCGTCGGCGTCCAGTCCGGTGGATGGTGTGATTGGATGAGTGGGCGTGCTGCGTTGACATTGCGGTCGATGCGCAATGATTGGCCGCGTGACGTGGCGGATATTGCCGTTGCTAGATCCCGCGTTGCTGCGCGTACCCCCTCACGCCGTACCCTCGCCCCAACCCCCGCTCCGCGCACCGGCCTGCGCCTGCGTCGCGGGCGCTCCTATGCACGCGCGCCCACGGCGCGCAAGCTGTGCCTCCTCGCCCAGGTGGGAGAGGGGCTTTCGTTTACTGATGACTTAATTCATGACTGATCCCTTTACCAGTGACGGCGCCAAGATGCCGCCCAAGCCCTTCACCATCGAAGAGGGCCGCCGGCAGGTGCGTAGCTTCGTGCTGCGGCAGGGGCGTTTTACGCCGGCGCAGCAACGTGCGTTCGATGAGTTGTGGCCGCGCTTTGGGCTGGATTACAGCGGTGCGCCGCGCGATCTCGATGCGGCCTTCGGCCGTCCTGCGCCCAAGGTGCTGGAGATTGGTTTTGGCAACGGAGCGGCATTGCGCTTTGCCGCGCAGCAGGACCCCAGCCGCGACTACATCGGCATCGAGGTGCATGCGCCCGGCGTCGGTCGTTTGCTCAATGCCCTGCACGACGACGACAGCAGGCATGTGCGCCTCTACCACCACGATGCGGTGGAAGTGCTGGAGCACGAGATCGCCGATGGCGCGCTGGACGAAGTGCGTATCTATTTCCCCGATCCGTGGCACAAGAAGCGCCACAACAAGCGCCGCCTGATCCAGCCGGCGTTTGCGCAGCTGGTGGCGCGCAAGCTGCGCGACGGCGGTCGTCTGCATGCGGCCACCGACTGGGCCGATTACGCAGAACAGATGTGGGATGTGCTCGATGCTACACCGGGCCTGATCAATCGCGCCGGCCCGCGCGGCCATGTCGAACGCCCCGCCTGGCGCCCGCAGACCCACTTCGAAACCCGCGGCCAGAAGCTCGGTCACGGCGTGTGGGATCTGGTGTATGACCGGGAATCGGGAATCGGGAATGGGGAATCGCAAGGGCAACTGCCCCCGGCATCCGGATAGCGTCCACCTGCGTCGGCCTTTCCCGCTTTTCCCATTCTCCATTCCCGACTCCCCATTCCCGGACCTCAATGGACACCGCGCTGACACTGACCAACGATATGAAGCTCGTCCTCGGGCTGGTCGGTTTCACGATGGCGATGTTTTTGTTCGAGCGCATTCGCGCCGATGTGGTGGCGTTGATCGTGCTGGTGGTGCTGGGTGTCACCGGGCTGGTGGCGCCGGAAGAGCTGTTCGGTGGTTTTTCCGGTAACGCGGTGATGAGCATCATCGCCACCACCATTCTCGGTGCGGGATTGGAGCGCACCGGTGCGTTGAATCGCTTGGCGACCTGGCTGCTGCGGCGTTCGCACGGCAGCGAACAACGCTTGATGATGATGACGCTGGCCATCTCCGGCTTGAACTCGTCGTTCATGCAGAACCCGTCGGTGATGGCGCTGTATCTGCCGGTCGCCTCGCGGCTGGCCGCGCGCACCGGGCTGACTTTGCAACGCATGCTGCTGCCGATCGCGGCGGCCATCGTGATGGGCGGTGCGCTCACCATGGTGGGCAATTCGCCGCTGATCCTGCTCAACGACCTGCTGGTGTCGGCCAATAACAACCTGCCCTCGGGCATGGCCAGCATCGAGCCGTTGACGATGTTCGCGCCGCTGCCGATCGGCGTGGCCTTGCTGATTGCCGCATTGCTGTATTTCCGTTTTTACGGCGACCGCAAGCTGATCGAAGAAGAACGCCTGATCAACGAAGGCGTCACGCCCTCGCGCACAGAAAGCTATTTCGCCAAGACCTACGGCATCGACGGCGACGTGTTCGAGCTCACCGTCAGCGCCGAAAGCCCGCTGGTCGGCATGACCTTGGGTGAAGCCGAGGCGATTCACGACGCGCCATTGCTGCTCGCCTTGAAGACCGGTAACGACACCCGTCTGGCGCCGCCGGCGGACATGCGCATCTGGGTCGGCAGCGTGCTCGGTGCGATGGGTCCGCGCCAGGAAGTGGCCGATTTTGCGCAGAATCAGTTCCTGCGCATGTCTTCGCGCTTGCGCAATCTGGGCGATCTGTTCAATCCCAGCCTGGCCGGCATTTCCGAAGCGCTGATTCCGCCTAACTCGCGCCTGATCGGCAAGACCGCAGCCGAATTGCGGCTGCGCAAGCAAAGCGGTATCAGCCTGCTGGCGATCAACCGCGACAAGCAGGTCATTCGCGAAGACGTGCGCAATGTGCCGCTGCGCGGTGGCGACATGCTGGTGTTCCACAGCATCTGGCAGGATCTGGCGCAGGCAGCGGAAAGCCGCGATTTCGTGCCGGTCACCGACTTCCCCAAAGGCGAGCAGCGCCCGCACAAGTTCAAGATCGCGATGGCGATCTTCGCCTTCACCATTTTGATCGCGCTGACCTCGCGCCTGCCGGTGGCGCTGACGTTGATGACCGGCGTGGCCTGCATGCTGGTCAGCGGCGTGCTGCGCATGGACGAGGCCTACGCCTCCATCAACTGGAAGACCATCTTCATGATGGCCGGCCTGATTCCGCTGGGCTGGGCGATGGACAGCAGCGGCACCGCGGCCTGGGTGGCCGGCCACACCATCGACCGCTTGCCCGAAGGCATGCCGGTGTGGGCGCTGGAAATCAGTCTGGCATTGCTGACCACTGCGTTTTCGCTGGTGATCAGCCATGTCGGCGCGACCATCGTGATGGTGCCGATCGCGGTCAATCTGGCACTTGCGGCAAACGGCAACCCCACTGCGTTCGCGCTGATCGTGGCGTTGTCGGCCTCCAACAATCTGATGACCGCCTCCAACCCGGTGATCTCGATGGTCGCCGGCCCGGCCAACTATCAGCCGCGCGAGTTGTGGCGGGTGGGCGCGCCGTTGTCGCTGATCTACATCGTGGTGATGGTGTCGATGATCAACCTGATGTTCTGGTGGGCGGCGCGCTGAGTCGGTGGGTTGGTCGGCGATAGCGATCGCTGCGGATGCGCGCCACGGACGATCGACGATGGGTTTTCAGGCGCACTGCACTCCTTAGCGCCAGAGACGACGCGCAGACACCGAGCCACCTATTGCTTGAAGTGAGCTGACGACTGCTGGCGATGTCTTGCCAGCCGCGTTTTGCGCCAGCATCGGCCCGCAACGTCGCGCTCGAGAGTGACGACGGTTCAGCCGGCAATCTAGCCAAGCACCACCTGCTCACCCTCAAGACGCACCGGCACCGCCAACAGCGATTGACCGCGGCACGGGCCGCTGATGCATTCGCCGCCGGTAAGCTCGAAGGCCGCGCCATGCGCTGCGCACACCAGATGGCCTTCCTTGGTCTTGAGGAACTGGCCGGGCGCCCAATCCAGCCGGCGG
Source organism: Xanthomonas sp. Leaf131 (assembly GCF_001423495.1). Taxonomy (GTDB): domain Bacteria; phylum Pseudomonadota; class Gammaproteobacteria; order Xanthomonadales; family Xanthomonadaceae; genus Xanthomonas. The sequence goes on from NZ_LMOG01000012.1 coordinate 293,506, forward strand.
CCCGCATGCGGGCACACGTTCAACCAGGCACGCAGCTGTGCGCCCTCGCGATACAGCACCAGCGACTCCAGGCCGCCGTCCCACACCGCTTCGACTTCCAGAAAGCCTGCGTCGGGAATCTGCGCCAATGCGGCGAGCGTGGTGGTCGATGACGAAGACATGCAATCTGCTGATCGGGAGCGGATTGCGATTGTGGCATGCATGCGCGGCGCGCCAAGGCTGCGCTGCGGTTGCGAACACTGCAGAACACGCCGACCCGATATGCAGCTCGCCAGCAGCGGGTGCCCCAGTGGACAGTGGGCTCGCTGACATATCAAGCGTGATGGCTTTGGCAGAATCGAGGTCTGTTTAACGAACTTTTCACTCAATGACATGAAACCGCAACGATACTGCCTGCCTGTTTCCTGCCCGGCAACCCACCGCCATGCCTGCACGCATCTTCCAATTCGGCAACATTCACCACCTGTTTGCACCACGCAAACCGCGTCACCCGTTGGTGCGCGTTGCTGCGGGTCTGGCGGGTCTGGTCATTCTTGCGGTGTTGATCTTCTTCAGCGTGTTCGTCGGTGCGGCCATGATCCTGGGCGGCATCGCCTGGAAATTGCTGAGCAAGTCCAACCGACGTGCGCCGCAGCAAGCGCGCGTGGTCGAGGCCGAATACCACGTGGTGCGCAAGCCCGCGTTGCCGTTGTCGCACTGAGCGACGCTGCGCGCATGGCGCGCGGGCGGTGTTGTCGTACACCGCCAAACGGCTAGACTCACGCGTCCCGTTCCTCAAGGATGCGTGCATGACCCACGATGTGATTCCCGCCGCCGATGTTCCGCGCATTCCGGTGGTTGGTGGCGGCAACTTTCCGGTGCACCGCATCTACTGTGTCGGCCGCAACTTTGCCGATCACGCACGCGAGATGGGCGCCACTGCGCCAGCCTCCAAAGCCGAGCGCGGCCAGCCGACGTTTTTCATGAAGCCTGCCGACGCAATCGTGGTCGGTCACGGCGACCATATTCCGTATCCGCCCGGCACCAAGGAACTGCACCACGAAGTGGAGCTGGTGGTGGCACTAGGCCGCGATGCGCCGGCCGGCGAGTTGCCGGTGGATCAGGCCGAAGCCTTGATCTATGGCTTTGGCGTGGGATTGGATCTGACCCGCCGCGATCTGCAGGCAGCCGCCAAAGCCAAGGGCCTGCCGTGGGACATCGCCAAGGGCTTCGATCATTCCGCGCCGGTCAGCGAGCTGGTGCATGCCGGCGAGGTGGGCGCGCTGGAGGCCTTGAATCTGTCGCTGGAGGTCAATGGTGAAGTGCGCCAGCAATCGCTGCTGGATCAGATGATCTGGAACGTGCCGGAGATCCTGCATGAGCTCTCCAAGCTCTACGCATTGCGCGCGGGCGATCTGATTTTCATGGGCACGCCGGCCGGTGTGGGTCCGCTGTTGCCCGGCGACCAGTTCAGTGCACGCCTGGAAAACGTCGCCGAGCGCCACGGCATCATCGCGGGCTGACACGCAGCCCGCTACGATCACGCTGCGGCAGTTGGTCCGCGACCGCATCTGGAGTGCGCTATGGGAATGGTCAGCGAATTCAAGCAATTCGCGATGCGTGGCAATGTCATCGACCTGGCAGTCGGTGTGGTCATCGGTGCGGCGTTCGGCAAGATCGTCACCGCGCTGGTGGAAAAGATCATTATGCCGCCGATCGGCTGGGCCATCGGCAATGTGGATTTCTCGCGCCTGGCGTGGGTACTCAAGCCAGCCGGCGTGGATGCCACCGGCAAGGAAATCCCGGCCGTGGCGATTGGCTATGGCGATTTCATCAACACCGTCGTGCAGTTCGTGATCATTGCCTTTGCGATCTTTCTGGTGGTCAAGCTGATCAACCGCCTGACCCAGCGCAAGCCCGATGCCCCTAAGGGCCCGAGCGAAGAAGTGCTGTTGCTGCGCGAGATTCGCGACGCGTTGAAGAACGACACGCTGAAAACGCCGGGCGTGCCGTGAGTTAAGCGGGCACATCTTTCTCCGCAACTTCGCGCAAGAGGATGACCTTTCGCACGCAGACGGGGGACCTCGCGCTGATAAGCTCGGGGTCCCCCTTGTCGTTGGAGCCGCCCTGCATGCGTCGCCTCGCTGTCGCCATCTCTGCCCTACTCGCCTGCGCACCTGCACTGGCCGCACAGACCACCCTTGCCGATAGCGCGCTGCGCACCGCTGCGCAGCTGCGCGAGCAGGCACTGGCCGATCACACCGGCTTTGCGGTGGTGGAATCGTTGACCACCGAGGTGGGCCCGCGCATCGCCGGCGGCGAAGCCGATCCGCGCGCGGTGGCCTGGGCCAAGGCCAAGTTCCAGTCGCTGGGCTTCGACAAGGTGTGGACCGAGCCGGTGACGTTTCCCAAGTGGCAGCGCCGCAGCGAACAGGCTGCGGTACTCGGTGCGCATGCGCAGCCGTTGCACATCACCGCACTGGGCGGCAGCCCCGGCGGCACTGTCGAAGGCGAGGTGGTGCGCTTCGAGAATCTCGCTGCATTGCAGGCTGCGCCAGCCGGCTCGCTCACCGGCAAAATCGCGTTCGTCGATTACCAGATGACCAAGGCGCGCGACGGCAAGGATTACGGCAATGGCGGCGCGGTGCGCAGCAAGGGCCCATCGGAAGCGATCCGCAAGGGCGCGGTCGGCTTTGTGATGCGCTCGGCCGGCACCGACTCGCACCGCGTGCCGCATACCGGCATCACCCGTTTCGATGAAGGCGTGACGCCGGTACCGGCAGCGGCGTTGTCGGTGCCCGATGCCAATCAGCTCGCGCGTCTGACCGCGCTGGGCGCCACGCGTCTGCGGCTGGCACTGGATTGCGGTTGGGACGGCACGGCGACCTCGTACAACGTGATCGGCGAAATCACCGGGCGCAGCAAGCCGAAGGAAGTGGTGGTGATCGGCGGGCATCTGGATTCGTGGGATCTGGGCACCGGCGCGATCGACGATGGTGCAGGCGTTGCGATCACCATGGCCGCGGGCCACTTGATCGGCCAACTCAAGCAGGCGCCCAAGCGCACGATTCGCGTGGTGGCCTTCGCCAACGAGGAGCAAGGCCTGTATGGCGGCAAGGCGTACGCGGCCGCACACGGCAAGGATGCCAAGGACATGACGCTGCATCAGATCGGCGCGGAGAGCGACTTCGGTGCCGGGCGTATCTATGCGTTCAACACCGGCTCGGCGGCGCCGGAAGAGTCGCGCGCAGCGACCAAGCAGATTGCCGAGGTGCTCGCACCCTTGGGCATCGCGTATGAGCCGAGCAAGGGCGGCCCCGGCCCGGATGTCGGCCCGATCTCGGCCAAGGGTGGCGCATGGGCGTGGCTGGCGCAGGACGGCACCGACTACTTCGATCTGCACCACACCGCCGACGACACCCTGGACAAGATCGACCCGAAGGCGCTCGCGCAAAACGTGGCTGCCTACACGGTGTTTGCGTATCTGGCGGCCGAGGCGGATGGCGATTTCGGTAGCCGCGCGAAAGTTGTGCAGCCGCCGAGCGAGTAAATGCGTTTGAAGACGTCGCGGGCGGACGGCAGTTGAGCACAGGCGGCACAGATGACGCGCACGCTGTGCGTTATCTGTGTCAACTAGCGAACATCGATAGCGCCGATTGCCTGCGGCGACGCATCTTTTGAGTTGCTGCTGACTTCAAACGCACCACCTGCCCTTTCGCTTCCACTCCAGGACAAGCACACACGATGGCGGCCAAGCGGCAACGCAGTGCGAATACTGCAGCGACTCTGCTGGATGTCGCCAAACACGCCGGCGTCTCGCCGATGACCGCCTCGCGCGTTATCAACCGCCACCCGCATGTGGGCGAAGACATGCGCGTGCGCGTGGAAGCCTCGGTGCAGGCGTTGGGCTACCGGCCCAACCTGGCCGGCCGCTCGTTGCGCACCAGCGGTCTATTGCGCATTGGAGTGCTGTACAGCAATCCCAGCGCCGCCTATCTCAATCAATTCATGCTCGGCCTGCTCGAACAGAGCAGCCTCAATGGCAGCCAGGTGCTGGTGGAAAAATGCGGCGCCATCCGCAGCCAGCGCGCCGCCACCGAACGATTGCTGGCGGCCGGCGTGGACGGGGTGATATTGCCGCCACCGTTATGCGATTCGCGCCAGACCATCGCCGAACTCGATGCACGCGGCATCCCGGTGGTCGCAGTGGCGAGCGGCGCGCCAATGGCGCAAATCAGCTCGGTGCGCATCGACGATTATCAGGCCGCGCGCGCCATCGTCGATCACCTGATCGAGCTGGGCCATCGCCGTATCGCCTTGATCAAGGGCGACCCCAAGCACACCCCGAGTGCGTTGCGCGCCAATGGCTATCTCGACAGCTTGCAGGCCGCAGGTTTGACCGTCGCAGATGCATTGATCGCCGAAGGATTATTCACCTATCGCTCCGGCCTGCTCGCCGCACGCAGCCTGCTTACACAAGCACAACCGCCCACCGCCATCTTTTGCAGCAACGACGATATGGCCGCTGCTGCAGTGGCCGTGGCGCACGGATTGGGTCTGCGCGTCCCCGAAGATGTGTCGGTGGCCGGCTTCGACGACACGCCGGTCGCCACCACCATCTGGCCCGAACTCACCACTGTGCATCAACCGGTCACGGCGATGGGCCGCGCCGCGGTTTCGCTGTTGGCCGATGCGATTCGTCAACGGCGCAAGGGCGATGCCACGCAAGGCGTGCATCAGGTGATGAAGTACACGCTGGTCAAGCGTGGGTCCACGGCTGGGCCGCATCAGGCGTAATACATCGGCATACGGACGCACAGGCCCACACCGCTGCGTCTGCGGGCCACGCGTCGGCTGCAGGATCGACACCACTACATCGCATCGTGCAATGCACGATCGATCAGCATGTCATCGGCGCATCACCGACACAGATCGACGCTGCGCTACGCCCCTACAACATCGCAACGAAGCCTAGGCAAGCAGTGCTGCCGGGCACGTCTATCCACGCACCACATCGACCTGCGCAACGCCCAATAGACCGGTCAACGGCACCACTGCCTTGCGCTGCTTCGGGCTGGCGACCAGACCCTGGCTGCGTAGTGCGTCCAGCAGGCGCTCGGCCAATGGCATCACCATATGCCGCCCCCAGCAACGCTCGGACGCGTGCCCGAACGGAAGATAGCCAGGGTGTTTGTCAGGATCCAGGTGGTCCCAACGCTCTGGCCGAAACGCTTCCGGCGCCTCCCACAGCGCGGGATCGCGGTGACTGAGCAATGGCAGTACCAGCACATCGTCCTGGGTGCCGATGCGTCCATCGAGTGCAGGATATTCCGGCGATGCGTTGCGCAAGATATTCCACGACGGCGGCAGCAACCGCAGCGATTCGTAGACCAGATGGCGGCTGGGCACTGCGGGGTCGAATGGCGATCCCAGCCACAGCGCATTGGCCACCAAGGTGGAAATGGTGAAGCACACCGGCGCGGCAGTGCGTCGATACAACCCCATCGCATAGCGGCGCTCATCGTAGTTGCCGGCCGCAGCGGTCAATGTGGCAAGCGCCGAGGCGCTTTGCTGCAGCTTGAATGGCATCAATGCACCTGTGGCGATGACGGCCCAGGTCAACTTGGGCGTCAGCTCAAGAATACGGTCCATCAGCACGCGCAGCCGTAACGGATCGCCAGCCAGCAGCAAATCGCGCAGATAGAGGTGACCCACCTGCGGCCATGGACCAGACAGATTCACCTGTGCCGACACGGGCTGCTTCAATGCTTCGCGCACGTCGCGCCCAATCGCCTGCATCAGCTTGGAGGCATCGGTGCGCGGAATCGAACGGCCATGCAGCGGCTTGAACGTGGGCCGCTCAATCTCGGTCGCCGGGCGCGCGTCGAGCAACCTGTGCGTCAGCAATGGCCCGGCCACACCGACGGTATCGGCATCCAATCGAAACACGTCCTTGCCTATGTGCTCGCCCAACAGCGCCTGCAAACGCGGCGCAAAGACGGTGGTGCGCGCAAACCCATCGGCAGTCAGCACAGGCATGGGACTCTCCGCTCGATAACGCCCGCGCTTGGCAACACGCTCACCTCGCGCGGGCGAGGTCCTACCAACATCATCTCAGCGCGAACGCTGAACTGAACTCAGTACCAGATATACCAGGCATAGGACTTGAGACTTTTCCTGGAGGCCAACATGTGCTTGATCGAAAAAAGCATCTTCATGAGCGAGATCCTGCTGGGAGGGATTGCCCTTTCGGGGGATTTTTACCGACGATCAACGCTTGGTTCTTGCACGCGAACAACAATGGTTGTGCCCGCCACCAAGACGCTACGCTGCAAAGATGGCTGGTACAACACTGAAAAACTGCGTTCGCACACAGATCGAGCCATGCACGACGCCCATGCCTACCATCCTTCGTTTTTAGGTAAACGACTTCGCAAACTCAAGAAATCGGAGATGGCGACCCTACGGCCGCCAGCTCCGGCGTTTCAAGGACACCAGCAACGCGGCAATGGGCTGAGTCAATCTGCGAGACCACACCGCACGCTGCCTTCGCCAGTCATCACCGTGCGGGCGATGGACCCCCAGACCTCCTGCTCTGGCGGTATGCGGCGCAACGTTGAACGATGCAGTCGTTACCGCAGCGGCCTGGCCTTCACCACCGCCGAGTCCGCACTCGCACCTGCCTGATTATTTGCCGTCACCACGTAGTCGTACGCCACGCCATTGCTGACGGCCTGATCGGTATACGCGGTGGATACGACATTGAAACCGACCGTTGTGAAGGCATCTGCGGCGCCGGCTCTACGTTTTACGGTATAGCTGGTTGCCCCTACCGTCGGAGACCAGCTCAGCTTCACTCGGTTGTCGCCAACTGTGGCGGTAAGCCCGCGTGTTGCAGTCAGCGCGGCGATGGGTGCCGGCGCAGCCAACGCGGTGCTGGCCGTCCCGATCACCGGGTAGGCATTGTTCACCAGCTCGACAAACTGGTTGTGGAACCATGCACCCGAAATCGGGGCGCCTGCCAGTGCGCCGGTCAACACGTTATCGGCGGTCGTATAGGTGGGGTCGCACATGCGATCGAAGCCTTTCCCCTCGTTGTTCGGAATGAGGGTGCTGGAACCATCGGATTCACCCGGCGGCTTGACCCACGCATACGCATCCAGATGCGGGCCTGGCGCCGCGGCCGGCAGGGCACCAATGCCTGCCCCACTTTGATTGCACCAGTTGCCGCGGTGGAAACGCCGATCGATGCGCCCACCATTGACGTACGTGTTGATATCGCTGCCCGACGCGCCAGCGGGACGATTCGGCCCACCCCACCCGTTGCGCCCCGTATCGATAATGAAACCGATCGTGCCTGGCCAGCCCGCGCTGACGAAACCGCTATACAACGCCTGGGTAAAATCGGTCTCGTCGAAATAGGGATTCCACTCGTAGTATTTCGCCGATTTGATCGGCTGCCCATTCACGCTCAACTCGGGATTGGGCAGGTTGGGCTCGTCCAGCGGGGTGGTGTTTGCGGTGTTGGTGACAAACCCGTCCACGCTTGCCAGCCCTGCGCTTGTGCCCTGAACCACTCTGGTATACAGCGAGATGGTTGGGCCGCGATTACTGTCCCACCCCAGCCAGCCAGAGTGGCCAATATCCAGATAATTGTAGGTGTTTGGAATGGCATGTAGCTTGTTGATGGCGTATTTGATGCCCTCTTCGTAAATCCCCGTGGAGTTTGCCAGCGCGCAGCGCATATCGTTTAGATTGGTCACCAGATTGGGCAGGCTATCGGGCTCGATCACGTTGACAATGCGGATATCCTTGTATTTCGGATCTGCAAATATTTCAGCAATGACGTCGATATATTCTTTTTTGTAGCGCTCCAGCGCTGCCGGGGTCAACGGCAATTCGCCATTGGACGCCAATGCGTGGCAATCGCGCCCGGGCAGATCGTAGATCACGAAGCTGGCGGTGATGGGCGTATTGGCTTTTTTCTGTGCCAATGCTGCATCCAGGTGCCCTCTCAGACCAAGCCGGCCAGCATTTTGAGAGCCACCGGCGATCGCCGCGATGCGATCCAGCCACACCGCAGTGGGAAGGGTCTTCACCACGCCCATCTTGGTCTTCAGTGGCGCGCCCTTCACCTTCGCAATCGATGCATCGACTTTCTTCGCGTAATCGGGATTCACGTACCCGGTCGCACCGACGAAGGGATTATCGACATGAACTTGAGCGCAAACAGTTGCCACGAGGAATGGATTCACAGCCAACAGCGACAGCGCCATCGCGCGCTTGAAATGACGACGGATGCTTTTGCTGGATTTCATAATATTCACCTTGGTTTTTTGATGGGTTTTATGAGACTCGAATACAGCACTGCCTTTAGTGGCCTGCGACTCTTCCTTCGTTGAGGCACCCATTAGAGATTTCTCAAGCCAATCGAAACCGCTCCATCGGCGTCAGGCCGAAGAGATTTGCATGGCAATACATCGGTGACGCCCAGGCAGGAACTCAGGCCATGGCCTGCCCCGCTTTCTGGAACGATTCACCCAAGCCCTCAGAGTCGGTAGAGACAAGCAGCGAATAACGCCATTATCTTCGCGGCCGTTGCCTCTGTGATATGCGGAGTATCTCCAGGGAGCGAATGAGCGAGCAGCATTGCTGCTGTGCCTGCGAGTGGTGCTGGGCTCGCCATGCGGAAACTACGCCGCATACCTGGTAGACGCAATCGTCAAACATTGCGGTTGAACACAGATCCAGACACTGGCCGCAGCGGCATTTCAACTGCCGGCATTACTACGCAAATGTATGTGCCATCACGCACAAAAAATGGCCGCATCGCTTCCCGACGATGCGGCCGAATGGGAGGGTGCCCGACGTTTCCGTCAGGCGTACTGCAGCGCCGCAATCAACGGCGACGGGAAGAAAACGCAATGACCGCTTGGAGAGTGACAAGCACGAAACATGTGCGACACAGCGCGCGGGTGCGCTGTGTCGCACAACGATGCAGCCGCTTCAGAAGCGCAGACGCAGACCTGCGTAGTACCGCCGCTCGAAGATGTTCTGATCGAAGTAGTGGTTGGTCCACTGCGCGTAACGGCGTTCGCTTTCGCCGGTGAGGTTGGTGGCCTGCGCGTAGAGCGTCAGGTGATCGTTGACGTCGTAGCTGAGCGATGCATCCAGATAGCCCACATCATCGTTCCAGATCGCCAGTTCATCACCCCACGCCGAGCTATTGACCTGACTGAAGCGCTTGCTGCGCCAGTTATAGGCCACGCGCGCCTGCAGCTTGTCTTTTTGATACCACAGCACTGCGTTGGCTTGATGCTTGGAGTTGTCGCCGATCGGCAGCGTGTTGCCGTCGATATCGGTGTTGTCGGTGTCGGCATCGGAGAAGGTGTAGTTGATGTTGGTGCCGAAGCCGCTGAGCCAGCCGGGCAGGAAGTCGAACGCTTGTTGGTAGCCGATTTCGAAGCCCTTGATCTTGCCGCCACCGCCATTGACGATGCGCTCCACCGGCCCGCCCGCGCGCACCACACCGTCCGCATCGGGCAGCAGTTCGATATTGGTAACGGTGGTGGGGAACGACTTCACATCGATGAGGAACGCGCCCACGCTGATCAACGAGGCATCGGCGAAATACCATTCCCACGAAGCGTTGTAGTTGGTAGCGCGGTATGGGTCCAGATCCGGGTTACCGGAGCGTCCGTTGAGGAACAGCACCGCATCCGAGGGCAGCGACGGATCACGCGGCGGCGTGCCGTTGACTGCGTAGAAACTCACCAACCCGCGCCCGAGATCGGGCAGATCCTGACGCGCCACCGCCTTGTTGTAGGCAAAGCGCAGCTTCTGCGCGTCGGTGATGTCCAGCGACAGGTTGGCGGTGGGCAGGACGTCGGTGTATTGGCGGTTCAATCGATTGGTACCGATCGCCGGGCTGACGCCGTTCCATTCGACATTACCGATAAACACATTGCCGCTACTCAGGTACTGATCGATTGCCAGCTTGGTTTGCACGATGCGTGCGCCAATGTTCGCCGTCCACGGCACGGCGCTGCCGGTACCGCCTTCCAGATTCGCCAGAAAGTACGCCGCGGCACTCTTTTCGGTGACCTTGTACGAATCGGAGGCCTGCTGGTAGGCCACATTGCCCGGGTATAGGCTATTGAGATAAGCGACCGGGTCCTTCATGACCTGCGGGTTGATCGCCGGCAAGCCCTGGCTGCCGAGGCCGGTGACCTTGAGCGGATCGAAGTCATTGAAGTACGCCCAGTAACCGGGGATCGAATTGAACGGCAGCAGGCGCGCCTCGGAGACACCGCTGCAGGTATCCACGATCAACGGATCCTTGAAGTAATACAGCGAGCGGTTCGGGTCTGCACAACTGCTCGACACCGGCGACAGGTAGCGATAGGTGTCCAGCTTGACCTCGCGCTCGCCATAACGGATGCCGAACTGGAAGCCACGCACCACGCCCTCGTCGAACTCGAAGGTCCCGTCGGCGCGGAACGCATCCATCGTCGCTTCGATCTTGTTGCCTTGCGCCCAGGTGGACATCAGCTGCCAGTTATCCGGGTTGGACACATCGGTGCCGAGGTTGACGGCCGGATAGGTGCCACGGAAATCCACCGAGGCATCCACCGTTGGCAAGCCATTGGTGTTTGCCCATTGCGTCACGCCGCCGGCGCGCGTGATCTGGTCGCCGCGCGTCACTACGGCATCGGCACGCGCTTCGTCGTAAGTGCGCTGCGCATCGCCATGCACCCAGCGGAATGAGGCACGGAATGCACCGCCATCATCGAAGCGCAACTCCAGATTGGTGTTGAGTGCATCCGAGTCGGCAACGCCGGCCATGGAATGCGCTTGAAAGCGGTTGTAGCGGAATTGGCCGTATTCCAGCACGCCATTGGAATCGACGACCGATCCTGGCTGCAACTGGTTGGTCGCCCAACCGGTGTGCAGCTGCGCGGCGACCGAGGTGTCCTGATCTTCGAGCTTGGTGTAAGCCGCATCGGCCAACACCGTCCAAGAGTCGTTGATGTTGAACTGGAAGGATCCATTGATGCCGGTGCGCTGGCGATCGGTACTGCGGTTGTCCAGTTCGGTGGCGACCCAGTTGTAAAAGTAATCGCGCGGCAGATTGCTGGGGTCGGTGTTGCTGCCGATGCGTCCATCGCCGTTGAAATCGAAGCCCACGTTCTGCTCGGTGGATTTCTGCGCACCATTTGAATAGACGCTGGGATGCTTGTTTTCCAGCGTGGCATCGGAATATGACACGGCCAGCAACGCACCCCAGCGCTCGGTGCGGAAGCTGGCCAATCCCGAGTACAGCTCATTGAGTTCCTGCACGCGATCGCCGTAGGACCCTTCGGCCTGGCCACTGAAGGTCCAGCCTTCGGGCAGATCGAAGGGGCGCCGCGTCTTCAGCGAGACGGTACCGCTGATGCCGCCATCAAGATCGGCGGCGGTGGGCGATTTGATCACGTCCACACCGCTGAACAAGGTCGGCGGAATATCGACGAAATCCGGCTGCGCGCGGCCGATATTCGGCTGGCCGTATTGATCGCCGCCACCGGCGCTCAAATACAACTCACCGTTCATGGTGGTCTGCACCTGCGGCATGCCGCGGATATTGAGCTGCGAGCCTTCGCCGGCCGAGCGCCGGATCTGCACACCGGGCACGCGCTGCAGCGAATCGGTAATGGTGACGTCGGGCAACTTGCCGATGTCCTCGGCCGAGATCGAATCGATGATTTGCGCGGCTGTACGCTTGTTTTCGATGGCCTCGGCCTGCGCGCCGCGCACGCCTTTGACCATGACCTTGTCCAGATCGGTGACACCGGCGGTGTTGCTGGCGTCCTGTGCGCTTGCGCTGCCGGCGAGCAGCGTGAGGACGGCTGCCAGTGCGGCAGCCAATGGGGTATGGCGGGTGTTCGAATGCAGCTTGTTCATGGTCCCCTCCCAGGGATGACGACAATCCACGACCGTTTCGAATGGCATTGCAAGAACGGCAATGCGGTATTGGCTGACGCGCGATCTGCACGTCAGTGCGAGCGTCGTGCGGGGGCACGACGCGGCAACTTGTCGGCGCTGCTACGGAAGCCCGTTGGCAACGCCTGTTGATGGTTCGACATTCCAGCCGCGCACTTGCAACGTGGCATTGCGCAAGCTCGCCGCAGAGGGGCCGCGAATCTCGACCTCGCGCTGCTCGCCCGGCACCAGACTGAGATAGTTGTCGCTGTAATACGCCGGCAGGATGCGGTGGCCTTGCGCATCCACCAAAGTGAGCTTGGTATTGAGCGCAACCTGTTGCGAGGCATTGCGCACGGTGGCACGCAGCACCGGTTCTGCACCGTCCTGCAACTGCGTGCCGAGCTGCACCGGCACTGCCGCCAGCGCATCCAGGCCGCGCATGGCGGCCGCATCGCGCGCCACCCAATAGAAATTACGCGAGCGCACGACGGCGTCGCGGTCCAGCAATTGCAAGCGCACAAAGCCAAGCCCATTGGTCTCCTTGAGCAGCTGCGCCAACTGCAGCACCGGTGCCGATACCGCAGCCGCTGCGGCCTCTAGCGCTTGCTCGCGCTGTTGCAGCAGCTTGCCGTCGGCCGCGTAGACCTCTGCGCGCACGCGCAAGCCACTCACCGGCGCGGCTGCGTTATTGACCACCACCACCTCATGGCCTGGCAGGTTCATCTGCACATGCAGCATCTCCGCTGCGTTGCGCACACCGTAGTAAGCGGCATGCGTATCGTAGTCGTGGCTGTAGATCTGCCACATAGTGCTGGGCCAGGCGGGGTGGCTCATCCACAGCAATCGCCCGCTGTTCTTGCTCCATAGCTGCGCGTTGAAGCCTTCGAAGATGGCGCGGTGGGTTTCGTAGTTGAGCAGCTGCGCCTTGCGCTCGAAATCGGCCAGGCTGGTGGGCGCGCCAAGTTTGTCGGTGAGCGAGCGCATGAAGCTGACGGTGTCGCCGTTACCCGATTGGTGCCAATCGTGATACGCCCAGGCATCGCCGATCGGCCATTGGTCCTGCACGTCAGGCACCGAGGCCTTGAACGACTCCAGGGTGGAGAACGAGGGCGTGCCTACTTCCACCGAAAAACCTTGCGCCAGCTTGTTGAAGTACGCCACCGGCTCGCGATAGTTGTACGGCCCGCTGACCTGCAGATTGATCTCGTTGGAACTGCCGGTGTACCAGCGCGTGCCATCGAGTTCGGCAACCAGTTTATCCAGGCCTTCGTTGAGGATGGGGGCCGGCACACCTTCGTTACGCCCGAACCACAACACGATGGAAGGATGATTGCGGAAGCGCCTGATCACCTCGGCGGCATTGTCCAGGAACAGCGCTGCGTCGGCCGGCTCCAGGTTGTAGTTTTGCGTCGACTGCCAGAAGTCGTTGAACACCAACATGCCGTATTCGTCGGCCAGCTCGAAGAAGCTGGCTTCGGTGTTCTGCCCTACCCAGTTGCGCACCACATTGAAATGCGCATCGCGTTGCAGACGGAAGTACGGCTCCAGCCGCTCGCGCGAAACCCGCTTGCGCCAATCGTCCATGCCCCAGTTGCCGCCCTTGACCGCAATGCGCACGCCGTTGATGCGCAGCGCCAGATGCGGGGCCAGGGTGGTGTCGTCGAGCTGCTGCACGGCGGGTGACGACAAGGCGCCGGGATACAACGATTGCGCGTTGCCACCGGGGACCGGACGGATCGCGTCATGCCGCACATCGACGATGCGCTCGCCACGTTGCCGCGCCTGATTCAGATCGACCAGCACGCGGCGTAGCGCACCATCGTCGTCAAGCAACGACAGCTCGTAACTGACCTGCCGAATGCCGAAGCGCAGCTGCTGCGCATCCGAACGCGCGCCGGCAATATCGAAGCCGACCTGCAAGGTATACAGCGCAGGCTCGCCATAGCCGTTGGGCCACCACAGGCGCGGATTGGCGATGACCAACTGCGGCGTATCGGCAGCAGTGAGCTTGAGCGTGCTGCCACCGGCCGGCACCGTGACTTCGCGCTGGATGCGTACAGCGCCGAAGGCCAACTGCAACGTGCCTTGCACAGCTGCCGCGGTGTCGTTGCGTAATGGCACGCTGACTTCGAGTTCCGCGCGATGATGATCCGGTGCCAGCCGCGCGGTGACCACTTGCGTATCGCCGAGCGCCACTGGGCCGGTGGCATGCAACTGCACGTCTTGCCAGAGACCGGCATTGCGATCGCGTACCGCCGGGATCCAGTCCCACCCTTCGCTGGCGATAAAAGTGGGCCCGTCCAATGCCTGCATGCCGCCGTTTTCGCCGACGCCTGCAGTCATCGATTGTTCGTGTGCGATGCCTGGATGCGGCGGCGGCGACACGCGCACCGCAATGACATTTCTGCCCGGCGTGAGCTGCTTGGTGACATCGAAGCGGCCGCGTGCGAAGGCGCCACGGGTGCGCCCGACCTGGGTACCATTGACCCAGATTTCGCCGGCGTAATTGATGCCATTGAACAGCAGTTCCAGCCGCTTGCCTTGCAGTGCCGCAGGCACATCGACACTGCTGCGGTACCACCAGTCCTGCCGGCTCAGCGATTCGGGAATCGCCATATTGTTGAGGCCGATATCCGGATCCGGATACACGCCACGATCCACCAGCGTGGTGAGCACCGTGCCCGGCACGGTTGCTGTGCGCCACGTCGTTTTGCCCGCTGAGTAATCGCTACGCGACAGCGTTGCACCGGTGGCTTGACCGACATCCGGTGCCGCAGCCAGCTGCCATGCGCCCACCCGCCACGACGCCGCATCCAGCGGCAGCAACGCGGACGCGTCCGAGACTGGCTTGGCAACCGGCGTCGAAAACGCCGCCGCACTCCGCGGCAGGGTCGCAGCAGGCTGCGGCGCAAGCTGCCCGGCCATCTGCTTGACTTGCACACGCCAGCCAGGCGACGCCTCTTCGAACCGTTGCAATGCCGGATCCGGCGTCTGCGTTGCGAGCCGCGCGATGGCTGCCGCGTCCAATGCACCGGCCTGCGCGGTGAAGCCTGCAATATCGCCACCGAAATGTTGCGTATACGCCGCCGGTTGCTGACGCGGACCGAACACCAGCATCGGTGCGACGGCGGTGTGCAGCGCACTCCCGCGGGCCACCTCACGGCCGTTGGCATACAGCGTCAGGCGCGTGCCCTGCGCCACTGCAGCCACCGGTGCCCAGGTTCCTGCGCGTAACGTCTGCTTGCTGCGCAGCACGTTAGCGGCACCTTGCGCAAAGCCGAGCTTGCCGTCATCGATGACGAAGAAGCGACCAGCGCCTTGCGCATCCCCCAAACCGGCGATCAACGCGGGGCCGGTGCTTGCGTTGGCAGGGCGCACCCACGCAGACACGCTCCAATCGGCGTTGGCAGCCAGCAATGGCGCATCGGCAGCGAGCTTCTTTGTCAGTCCGATGCCGCCTGCAAGCACGCGTACATCATAAGGACCGGGTGGATCGGCAGCGGCGGGTGCAGCCTCCACTGCAGTCCAGACCAGGCAAGCACACAACGACCACAGCGCTCCACGGCGGAACGCCTTGCGAACCATCAGCATTAGAGGCCTCTCCCAAGCTCTACTGCCATACAACAACGGTGCACATTGCCGAGGAGCAACCGACAAAAGAACTGCATGACGTTTTGTCGATCGCGCCTAGCGATGCCGCCCGTGGCTGCCGCCCCTGTTTCAGCGGCCATGGTGCGAGGTAACGTTACCCCAGGTAGATACCGACAACAACCGTTCTGCGTTAGGGTTGGCGCTCCCAGGAGGAGGGACTCATGCGAAACCTGATCCAGTCCGCATTACCGGCGGCATGCGCGTTGCTGTGTGCGATCGCATTGCCTGCAGCTGCGCAGCGTCTGCAAGTGCAATCGCCCAACGCACGCACGCAAGTGGAATTCACCCTGCGCGAGGGCGGCGTTCCAACCTATCGCGTGCTGTATCGCAACAAAGTCGTGCTCGACGACGCCCCGCTCGGACTGGATCTGAGCCGCGCCAACACGCTCGGCAAGGCGATGACGCTGCAAGGCAGCACGACCGAAACGCATGACAGCCAGTTCGCCTTGACCGTGGGCAAGACGCGTCAGGCACGCGATCACTATCGCCAATTGCGCGTGCAATTGTCAGACCCGCAGCAACGCCGCCTGACGGTGGAATTACGTGCCTACGACGACGGCGTTGCACTGCGTTATGTGCTGCCCGATGCCGGTGAGGTGCATATTCGCAATGAGCTCACCAGCTTTGCATTTCCGCGCGACTATTCCTGCTGGACTTTGAACCTGGGCCGCTTCGGAACCAGCCACGAGGGCGAATACGATGCGATCGCCGCATCCAGGTTGCGCCCGCACAATCTGCTCGAGTTGCCGTTGGTGTGTCAGACCGATGCGAGCGGCACCACGCTGGCGATTGCCGAAGCGAACCTGCGCGATTACGCCGGCCTGTATCTCACCGGCCGCGAGGATGGCGGCCTGGGGGTGTCGGCGAAACTATCGCCACGCCTGGACAACCCCAAGCTGGCGGTCAACGTCGATGCCAAGGGCCGCGATTTCGCCACGCCATGGCGGGTGATCATGCTCGGCGACAGCCCGGCCAGCCTGATCGAATCCAACCTGATTTCCGCACTCAACCCGCCGCCTGCCTTCGATGCGAGCTGGGTGCGTGCGGGTAAATCGGCGTGGGATTGGTGGTCCGGCTCGCTGGCCAGCGGTGTCGCGCATCCGGGCATGAATACCGCCACGATTCAGCGCTATATCGATCACGCGCAGCAATTGAAACTGCAGTACATGTTGATCGACGACGGCTGGTATTTCGGCAGCACCGGCGATGGTCAGTACAACGTCGATGCCGATATCCGCCGGCCGGTGGAGCAACTCGATCTGCCGGGCCTGGTCGGCTACGCACGTCAGCGCAACGTCGGGCTGTGGTTGTGGGCACACTGGCGCGCGCTCGACGCACATATGGACGAAGCACTCGCCTGGTATCAGCAGCTCGGCATCAAGGGCATCAAGGTCGACTTCATGGACCGCGACGATCAGCAGATGGTGGACTTCTATCACCGCCTGCTTGCCAAAGCCGCCGACCACAAACTGCTGGTGGATCTGCATGGCGCCTTTCACCCGACCGGCTTGACCCGCACCTATCCCAATTACCTCACGCAAGAAGGCGTGCTCGGCGCCGAATACAACAAGTGGACCACGCGCATCACCGCCGCCCACAACCTCACATTGCCGTTTACGCGCATGTTGCTCGGGCCGATGGATTACACGCCGGGCGGCTTTCGCAACGTGCGCCCGGCCGAGTTCAAGGCGCAGCACATCGCACCGCAGGTGATGACCACGCGCGCGCAGCAACTGGCGATGTATGTGGTCTACGAAAGCCCGTTCGCGGTGGTGTCCGATAGCCCGGAGCAATACGAAAACGTGCCGGCAGCGCAGTTCCTGCGCGACGTGCCGGCAAGCTGGGATGAAACACGCGCACTCGATGGTGCGATCGGCGAGCACATCGCGCTGGCGCGGCGCAGCGGCAAGGACTGGTATGTGGGCGCGATGACCAACGAGCAGGCACGTACGTTGCAGCTGCCACTGTCGTTTCTGGGCAAAGGCACCTGGACAGCGACGATCTATGCCGATGGCGACGCACCCACCGAGGTCCGTATCGACACGCGCAAGCTCACACGTAACGACACGTTACAGCTCACATTGGCAGCCAATGGCGGCGCGGCGATCAGGCTGCAAAAAAAGTAAGAACAGCCATGCTTATAGTGGAGTGACCATGCACACCTTTGCGCAGTCGTAATGCGCCGTACGCAAGGGTGTGCATGACCATCGACACGGCATCCGCTTAGCGCATTACGCTTGCTGTGTGCCTGATGTCACGCAATACGCGTCAGGCGATATATTTCCTTTTTAGACAGTTAGGATGCGCACGCCTTCAACGCAGGCATGCGCCACCGAACGAAGCTCGGGACGCAACTGCGTACTGAGAGCACTGCGCTGCATGCTGCGCCGCGTGCAGGCAGTTTCGTTCTGGCGTCAGGGGAAAAACACATATGACCTTCCGTTCTTATCGGCCGATGTCGATCGGCCGCGCCGTTGCTGCGCTCTGCGTTTGTGCACTGGCTCCCGCCGTTGGCGCCGCCACGCTGTTACCGCCATCGATCTCGGCAACCAGCGATCGCAGCATCGACACACTGATGCCACCGCTGCTGCGAACACCTGCCACGGCAAGCGTCGCACCCGTGCAGCGCGATACGCTGCGCGCCTCGCTGCCGGCATCCCGCGCATTTCCGCAGGTCACACGCGAGTTCAAGCAGTTTCTGGAGACGCAGGTGCAGCTCAGTTACGCCACGCGTGGCGCAACTGCCAAGGTCATCGGCCCCACCGCATTCGCCGAAATGCAGCGCTATGTGTTCAATCGTTACAACGGCTTGACGGTACTGCGCAGCGTGCAACAGGACGGCAAGATCTTCGACTGCATTCCGCGCGAGCAGCAGCCGGCACTGCGCGATGGCAGCACGCCAGCAATGCCGCCGACGATCTCAAGCAACACGGGTACGGTGACGCCGATCGATGCGGCGCAACGCTGCGATACCGGCAGCGTACCGCTCGAACGCATCGGCCTGGCCGAGATGAGCAAGCATGCGGATCTGCGCAGCTTTCTGCGTGGCACCACCCCGAGCGTGATCGCACCCAAGCAGGCGGATGCCGCCCCGGCCGCGGCGTCGGTGACGCATTACTACTCCACCGTCTATCTGGATACCGCCGGCACATCGGTCACAGGCGCGGGAGCCGACCTCAATCTATGGGCGCCCGCATTACGCTCTGCCGACGAGACGCAAACCATCAGTCAGATATGGCTCGTCGGTGACAGCGCAAGCAAGCAGACGCAAACGCTTGAAGTGGGCTGGGAAATCCAGCCAGCCGCAGGCTGGGGTAACAAGCCCATCATTTTCATCTATTCGACCCAGGACGGGTACGTCAAGACGGGTTGCCATAATCTGGATTGCAGCGATTTCGTGCAGACCAGCACGCGCTCTGTCCTGGGTGCTCAGCCGGTGGCCGGATTCAGCACGGCAGGCGGCAAGCAGACCATGCTGGGCGTGGAATTCCAGAGGAATACCGACGGCAACTGGTGGCTGCGCCTGGATGGCGAATGGATCGGTTACTACAAGGCGGCGCTGTATTCGGGCGATCTCGCCAACGGACGCGTGGCGTACGTGAGCGCAGGTGGCGAAGTCTCGACCGACAGCGGGATAGCGAGCCCGCGTATGGGCAGTGGTCAATTTGCAGCAGCGGGCTATCGCCAGGCCGCGTTCCAGGCCAACCACTTCTATCGCGATGCGGCAATGGCCACCCATCCCGTGCAGCGCCTGTCGTCACTGAGCGTGGAGCATCCGTCTTGCTACACGCTGGCGATGGCCGGTTACACCTATCCGTATGCACTGGGCGCAGGCGTCACCCGCACCAGCTTGTCGCCGGAAATGCAAAACGGCGGCTTCTACTTCGGCGGGCCGGGCTGCACCCGTTGAGGTGAGGTGAGTCGATCGCGCGTACCGCTTCGGTGCGCGCGATCGATTACGGCAAGTCCACGCCTGCACACACGGCCGGGCGTGCGTCCTTGAGCTGGCGCACGCCAGTGGCATCGAACTGCAATGCCGCATGCCCGGGTGCGAACGCAGGCCAGGCCGGCAAGCCCTTGGCGTTGGGATTGCCACGCTGCACGAACGCGGCCCAATAGCGCTGCAGACTCACCGGCGGTTGGCCGATCGGCAGATCCTTGAACAGGAACGGCAACTCGGCGCTATGCGTCACCTGCCCGCCCGGTACGGCGGTATCGAACACGTAATGCCACACCGGCACGCCGAGCGCGGCCTGATGCTGGGCGACAGTCACTGCCGGGCAACGGAAGGTGAGATCGGTGGACAGTTGCATCGCCGCATCGCCCTGCCGGGCGGCGCGCTGTGCCGCATGCGTGCGCTGCGCCTGCAGCACGGCATCGGCCTGCGCGGAATAGTCGCGACGCAGCCGCGCCTGCGCGCCCTGCTTGCCGCCGTATTCCAGCTCCTGCACCACGTAGCCGATCAACAGCGGCACCTTGGCCTGTGCACCCTCGGCCAGGAGTACCGCAGGCGCACGTGGCAGCACGCGCCCATCGACAATTGACTGCAGCCAGATATAGCCATCGTCGTCCAATGCCGGCACATCGACACCCTGCGCGGCCTTGATCACCTGCTCGACCGGCAGCGCACGCAGCTGCGCCAGGCGCGTTGCAGGATCGTCGATGCCTGCGCGTTTGGCGATCTCCACACCCAGCGCGCGATTGTCCTCCAGCGAACGCGCCGGCAATCCGAAACCAGCCGTGCCGCTCTGCTCGATCGCCGCAGCAAACAGCCCACGTGCGAGCGGGCTGAGCATCAGCAAGCCCACATCCTGACCACCGGCCGACTGCCCGGCGATGGTGACGCGCGCGGGGTCGCCGCCAAACTGCGCGATGTTGTCGCGCACCCATTGCAGCGCGGCGATCTGATCGAGCAAGGCATAGTTGCCGGCCGCCGCATTGTCGCCATCGTGCAGTTCCGGCAGTGACAGAAAACCGAGCGCGCCAAGCCGGTACTGCAGCGTCACGACCAGCATCTTCTGCGCGACCAGATTGGTCGGCAGATGGCCATCCGCACCGCCGGCCACATTGGCGCCGCCGTGAATCCACACGAACACCGGCAGCGGCTTGGCCGGTTGCAACGTTGGCGTCTGCACTTCGACATACAGGCAATCTTCGGTGCCGCGCTTGGCCATGGCGTTGTTCCAGCCCAGTGCCGGCTGCACGCACGGCGTGGCCGCCTGGGTCGCATCGCGCACGTCCGACCACGACGCAGCCGGTTGCGGCGGCTGCCAGCGCAGCGCGCCCAACGGCGGCGCGGCAAACGGAATCGCGCGGAACACCGCACTGCCATCGTCCTGCCACTGCCCGCGCACCGCACCGTGATCGGTACGCACTTGTGGGGCAGCCGCTGTAGCGGGAGCTGCCGCGCTGGCGCTGGCGCTCAGCATGCAGCTGGTGACAAGCAACCAGGCAGACGCACGCATCAGGCGTTCCCGCCAATCACGCGGGCGCGCCAGGCGGCCTGGAACACCGCCGTGGCCGAGGCCACATTGAGGCTTTCGACCTTGCCACTGCCGCGGATCGACAACTGCAGATCGCAATCGCGCGCGAACTGGCGGTCCATGCCTTCGCTTTCTGCGCCCATCACATAGACCAACCGCTGCGGCAGTGCAGCGGCGAACACGTCTTCACCGCCGTCCACCAGCGTGGCAGCCACCGCGAAGCCGGCCTGACGCAGCTGCGCCATCGCCGTCGCCGTCTCGGGCAGTTGCACCAGCGGCACCGCTTCGGCGCCACCTTCGGCCACACGTGCCGCCGCACCCGACAAGCCCAGCGTGGAGCCGGCCGGCAGCAGCAAACCGGCCACGCCAAAGTGCGCGGACGAACGCAGGATCGCGCCGAAGTTGTGCGGGTTGCCCACACCGTCCAGCCACAGCGCCAGCACCGGCCCGGCCGGCAAGGCGGCCAGCCAGTCCTGCAACGGCTGCGGGGTGACGCGCAGCACCTCGGCCACCACGCCTTCGTGGTGCGTACTGGCGGCGAGCTTGCTGAGATCGGCCTCCTCGACCACGCGGTAGCCGATGCGCTGGGCCACGCACCAGGCCAGCAGGGCCTTGAACTGCGGAATGCGCGCCTCGCTCAGATACAGCTTGCGCAACGCCTCCGGCCGCGCCTTGAACACCGCCTGCACCGCATTGATGCCGTACAGCCGCACTTCGCGCGCGTTGCTGCCAGAGGTCGGAGAGGCAGCGGGCGTGGCTGAGGGTGCGTACTGCGCAGGCGCCTGCGGTGCGGCTGGGCGCGCTGCAGGTGCACGCGGCGCGGCACGGCCCCAGGGGTTGTGCGAAGCGCCGGAGTTACCGCCATCGCGCGGCGGTCGTGAGCCCCGTCCATCATGCTGTGTCATCGTCGTATCCAGTCGTTCGTGTTTCTTGCAGTGCGGAACAGGCCGTTCTCGACCGTCCCGCGATTGCTGTATCGGTCATCCTGCAGCGCCACCAAGGCCGCTGCCGCAGGAACAGTGACGACGATGGTAAGCCACTGGCGCGATGGGCCGTGTACGGCGGTTGGGATGAAGCCGATTTCCAAAGCCTTGCCTGCCGGCCAGGACCGACTTCTAGCGTGCAGGATCGGCGTGTCCCCATTTGGAAGGCTTCGCCATCGGCGTGTGAATACGGGTGCGGAAATCGCTCGCTCAAGCCGCGCAGCACCAGCGGGTCATCGCGTGCCGCAACAAGACATCCAGGTCGTCCTGGCGCCAACGGCGCAGCACGAAGCTCTCTCCGTGCAGCGTCATTGATTCGTCCATCGCTTCGGCCTTGGTGTGCGCAGCATCGACACTGCCGATACTGCGCACCCGGGCCGCACGCCGCAACTCAGCGCTTGGCGGTTTGCGCTTGCTTGAGTGCGGCGCACAGGCGGATGGTTTCGCCGGTCTGCGCCATGCCGCGGTCGGCGCCACTGAGCTTGGCCAGCCGCGGCTTGAAGAATGCATCCATGCGGTCGGCTTCTTCCACGCTGCAGCCGCCGGTTGCGCCCATTGCCGGCAAACCGCCGCCGTCGAACGAGCCGCTGCGCTGCACGATGCGGTCGAAGTTGGCGGTGAACCACGGCCACATCGACGCGTGCGAGGTCTCGTAACTGTGACCACGCGACAGCAAGCCCTTCATCTCGCCGACCTTGATCGCATCGGTGAGGGCGAAGTCGCGCGCCTGCTTGAGCAGCGCCGGGTCCTGCACTGCGCCCAAGCCGGCAATCATGGCGTTGCGCTGCGCGGGGTCGGCATGCGTGCGCAATGCGTCGATCAAGCTCTGCACGGCAGGCGCGCCGCGTTCCTGCGCGGTCACCGCCAGTGCGGTGCCGAGCAGATCCGGGTTGGCCTTGAAGAAGTCCAGTGCGCCGTTGCCACCGGCCAGCACCGCATCGCCCTGCGCGAGCAGCGCCTTGCGCACCTCCGCGTTCTGCAGGCGCAGTGCGA
This sequence comes from Xanthomonas sp. Leaf131, assembly GCF_001423495.1. Lineage (GTDB taxonomy): Bacteria > Pseudomonadota > Gammaproteobacteria > Xanthomonadales > Xanthomonadaceae > Xanthomonas. The sequence goes on from NZ_LMOG01000012.1 coordinate 316,559, forward strand.
ACAGGCCAGCCAACGCCGAGCGCAAGCTGGTGTCGTCGATCGACTCACCGCTACGCCGCGTGTAACCCAGCTGACGCAGACGCGGCAGATAGGCCTGTTCGGCAGCCTTCCGCAACGCCCCGCGCTGCGCCTCGGTGCTGGCCTGATAGCGCCAGATCCAGACGAAGCGGTTCAGCAGCGCGGTCGACACCTCGGCCGATGCGGACGGCGCCAACTGTTTGATCGCTGCCAGCACCGCGTCGCTGTCGGCATCGCCGTGACGGTAGGCCGCATCGATCGCATCGGCATAGGCGAGCTGTTCGTTGTCGTCGAGCTGGCCGATCTGCTTGCCGAGCGCGGCCAGCTGCTTCTTCGGCAGGCTGAAACGGTAATAGCCGGCGCCGCGCGCGTTCGGGAACACCCAGGTGTTCTTGCCAGCGCCCTCCAGCACGATGCTGCCACTGCCGTCTTCGAGCATCTGGCAGGCGGTGCCGACCTGGTTCTTGCCCTTGCCGTATTTCACGCACACCGGCACGCCCCATTGCTGTGCGGTGGAGCCGGTGGAGCCCAGCGGCAGATAGCGTTGCTGCTGCAGCTTGACCACGGTCTTGCCGCCTTCGCGGGCGACCTGGGTCTGTAGATACGGCACGCCCGGCTGGTTGAGGAAGCTGCGGAACGCGGCCTTGAAGTCCTCGCCCTTGCCGGCGGCGTCGGCGATCGCATCGACTAGATCATCGGCGGTGGCGCTGCCGAACTTGTGCTTGGCGATATAGGCGCGCATGCCTTCGCGGAACACGTCTTGCCCGACGAAGGCTTCGAACATGGCCAGCACCGCCGCACCCTTCTGGTAGGTGATGCCGTCGAAGGCGGTTTCGATATCGCCGTTGCCGGTGATCGGCTGGCGGATCTTGCGCGCACTGACCAGGCTGTCGTTGTCCATCGCATGCTGCGCACCGACGATGCGGTCCAGATTGGCGCGGTATTCCGGGTGCAGCTGCATGGTGATCTTCTGCTGCATCCAGGTGGCGAACGCTTCGTTCAACCACAGGTCGTCCCACCACGCCATGGTGACGGCATCACCGGTCCACTGATGCGCCAGCTCATGCGCATTGACGTTGAAGGAGCGCTGCACGTTCTCGGCCGGCGAGTCCTTGTCCAGCAACAGCAGCCAGTCGCGGAAGGTCACAAACCCCGGGTTTTCCATCGCACCGGCGCTGAAGTCCGGGGCGGCGACCAGATCGAGCTTGTCGAATGGATAACCGAAGGCGTAGTAGTCCTCCAGCGCAGCGATGATCGCCGGGGTCTGGTCCAGCGCCGGGGTGATGCGCGGGCCCTGGCCCTTGGCGGCAATGCCGCGCAACGGGGTTGGGCTGGGGCGCTGCGGGGTGGCCGGCATCGGTGGCACGTCCACCACATCCCATGGACCGGCGGCGTAGGCGACCAGATAGGTCGGCAGCGGCACGGTGGGAGCGAAGGTCACCGTCTTCCAGCCCTTGCCAGCCGGCTTGGTCGAGGTGGCGATGGTGTTGGCCAGCGCCTGGTCGTCCTTGGGCACGGTCAGGCTGAGGTCGAACGGCGTCTTGAACGCGGGTTCGTCGAAACCGGGGAACGCGTAGCGCGCGCTGATCGGCTCCATCTGCGTCATCGCATAGGCCTGGCCCTGGTACTTCACCTGGTATAGGCCCTGCAGCTGCTGATTGAGCGGCGCGCTGTAGACGATGTCCACGGTGAGCGTCTGCGGCTGCAGCGTGCGACCGAAATCCAGGCGCACCACACCGGCCTGCGCATCGGCTTCCACGTAGCGTGCGGTCAGCGGCTTGCCTTTGCCCTTGCTCTTGGCCGGCGTGACCGTGACCTTGCTGACCTTCAGTTCCTTGCCGTGCAGCCAGAGGTGATCGGAGGCCTGCTTGAGCTGCACGCGGATGCTGGTGCGGCCGCTGAACTCGGCCTGGTCCGGATCGATCTTCAACGCCAGGCTATAGCGTTCCGGTACCGCCCAGGTCGGCAGACGACCATTGGGCACCGGCTCGCCGGAGGACTGCGCCAGCGCGGTACCGCAGCACAGCGCAAGAAGAGAGGGAGCAAGCAGGCAGGCAAGACGACGCATCGGCAATTCCGGTCAGGGTAACCACCGAAGTCGATCACAGCCGGCCATGACTGTCATGTGACCTTAGTCATTGCGCGCGCTTGGCGCGTTGGTAAAGGTGCGTGCGACCGCTGAGCTACACAATGGCGCCGAGGCCTGTTGGCACGGTCTACGGCACCGGCCACAGCACGAACATATCCACAACCAATAGCACCAGTGCAACGGTGCCGAGCAGGGCCACGCGCAGGATCGGGCACTGCCATGGAGCGATGTGTTGCGGTGGTTCGCCCGCCTCTGGTCGGTTCGCGCATGTCTTCATGGGAACAACGGCATCCGCTATAGACCGCTGCCATCTGCCCGGCTTCGCATCATGCCCAGCGAGTGCGGCAACATCGCCAGCACGCGACGCACCGCACTGCAGACAACGCTCAGCAGCCAGCAGCCAGCAGCGCCGAGGAATGATGATTGACCGAAGACAAGCAAGGCATCGCATGCACTCCTGTGAGGAATTGCAACCTCTGGATCGATCACGCGGCAGTGCAACACGCTTCTCCGACGACGTACCGGCAAGCCGCACGGCGTGCGCAACTGCATCGCATCGGTTTGTGCTGGCCTGGCATTGACGCATTCGATGGACACAGCGTGCACCGCGATGTTTGGGTTTTGTTTGCAATAGCGGCGCACGCAAACGCAGTCACCAATGTCGATGACGCAGCATCACCGCATTATCGAAAACCGGCAGCAGCACACACTGCCGGTATCGCTCAGGCGTGCCCACCCACCGACGGCGTCTGCGCCTCCAGGGTCTCCAGCGCGCGTGCCACCGCTTCGGGCGACTTGGTGAATGGCGCGATCAAACTGTAGAACGCCGGCACCACGTACAGCGACAACAGCGTGGACAGCGACACGCCGAAGATCACCACCACACCGATGGTGGCGCGGCTAGCCGAGCCGGGGCCGCCGGCCACCACCAGCGGAATCGCGCCGACCACGGTGGCGATCGAGGTCATCAGGATCGGGCGCAAACGCACCGATGCCGACTCAACAATCGCCGCGTGCACGCTGCGGCCTTCGTCGCGCAGCTGATTGGCGAACTCCACGATCAGGATGCCGTTCTTGGCGGCCAGGCCCACCAGCATCACGATGCCGATCTGACTGAACAGGTTGAGCGTGCCGCCGGTGAGCCACAAACCGACCAATGCACCCAGCACCGCCAACGGCACGGTGAGCATGATCACCAGCGGATGGGCGAAGCTTTCGAACTGCGCGGCCAGCACCAGATACACCACCAGCAAGGCCATACCGAAGGTCAGCAACACCGCACTGCCGGACTGCTGGTACTCGCGCGATTCGCCCTTCCAGTCCACCTGTGCGTACTCGGGCAATTCCTCGCGTGCGGCCTGCTGCGCCCAGGCGATCGCATCGCCGAGCGGGTAGCCCGGCGCCAGGCCGGCACTGATGGTGATCGCCCGCAAACGATTGAAGCGATTCAAGGTGCCAGCTTCGGCCACTTCGCTGAGCGTGACCAGGTTGGACAAGGGAATCAGTTCGCCACGGATCGAACGCACGCGGATCGCGGTGAGGTCTTCCGGCGCCATACGGCCTTCGCGACCGGCCTGCAGCATCACGTCATATTCCTCGCCGTTTTCGACGAAGGTGGTCACGCGGCGCGAGCCCATCATCGCTTCCAGCGCCCCACCGATCGCGGTCACCGGCACGCCCAGATCGGCGGCACGCAGGCGGTCGATATTGACGCGCATCTGCGGGCGGGTTTCCTTGTAGTCGGAGTCGGGACCAACCAACCCGGGGTTGGCTTCCATACGCTGCAAAATACGGTCGCGCCACTGCGCGATCTCCGCATAATCCGGCCCGCCCAGCACCAGCTGGAACGGCTGCCCGCGGCTGCGCACCAGCCCGCCGCTCACTTGCGTGCGTGCGCGCACGCCGCTGAGCACGTTGAGTTTCTGCTGCAGTTCGTCGGCCACTTCGGTGGTGGGGCGCGTGCGTTTTTCCCAATCCTGCAGAAACACGCTGACGCGGCCGGTGTGCATTTCCTCGCTGCTGCCGAAGCCACCGGGCACGCGCGGGTTGGCGCGCACGATGGGCTTGTCCGGGCCCACGTAGGGGCCAAGAATCGCTTCGACCTGATGCATCTGCCCCACGGTGTAATCGAAGCCGGCGCCTTCTGGGCCATCGATCATGATCTGGAAATTGCCGCGGTCTTCGGCCGGTGCCAGCTCGGAGGGAATCCGGCTCATCAGCCACGCGCTGGCACCCAGCGCCAGCAACATCAACAGCGCGAAGATCCAGGTGCGATGCACATGCCGCTCCAGCGAGCGTCCGTACGCAGCGGACACCGCCTGCATGCGGCCATCGAACCAGCGATGGAAGCGATTGGGTTTGGCCTGACCGTGCGAGCGCAACAACTTGGACGACATCATCGGCGTCAGCGTCAGCGCCACAAACGCGGAAATCGCCACCGCCGCCGCCAGCGCCACCGCCAGCTCGCGGAACAAGCGTCCGGTATTGCCTTCCAGAAAGCCCACCGGCAAAAACACCGCCACCAGCACCGCAGTGGTGGCGATCACCGCGAAGGCGACCTGCCCGGTACCGCGCTTGGCGGCCACCAGCGGCGGCTCGCCCAGGTCGATGCGGCGCTGGATGTTTTCCACCACCACGATCGCATCGTCCACCACCAGCCCGATACACAGCACCAGCGCCAGCAAGGTCAGCAGGTTGATCGAGAAATCGAACGCGTACAGTGCGATGAATGCGGCGATCAGACACACCGGCACCGTCACCGCCGGAATCAAGGCCGCACGTGCGCTACCCAGAAACACCCAGATCACCACCAGCACCAGCACCACCGCTTCGATCAGCGTGTGATACACGCGCTCCACCGCCGCATCGATGAAGGTGGTGGTGTCGAAGGCCACGAAGATATTGGTGCCCTGCGGCAGCGATTTCTGCACTTCCTCGGCCTGCGCGCGCGCCTCGCGCGCCACATCCAAGGCGTTGGCGGTGGAGTTGCGCACGATGCCCAGACCCACGTTGGGCACGCCGTTGCTCTGGAAGTAGGCGCGCCGCTCGGCCGAGGTCAGCTCCACCTTGGCCACATCGCCCAGGCGCACCACATAGCCGCCCTCGCCTTTGCTCAACGGCAACTTGGCGAAGTCTTCGGGCTTGAGATAACTGCGCTCCACGCGCAAAGTGAAATCGCGCTGCGCCGATTCGATGCTGCCAGCTGGCAGCTCCACGTTTTCGTTCTGCAGCGCCGCTTCCACATCGGCCACGGTGAGTGCGCGCGCGGCCAGTTGATCGCGGTCCAGCCAGATGCGCATCGCATAGCGCTGGCGTCCGCCGATCCGCACCTGCGCCACGCCATCCAGGCTGGAGAAACGGTCCACCACATAGCGCTCGGCGTAGTCGGACAGCTGCAGCGTGTCCATCGTGCTGGAGCTCATGTTGAGCCACAGGATGGGGTCGGCGTCGGCCTCGACCTTGGAAATCTCCGGCGGGCGCGCCTGATCCGGCATGCGATCCGAGACACGGCTGACCGCATCGCGCACATCGTTGGCGGCCGCTTCCACATCGCGCGACTGCACGAATTCGATACTGATATCCGAAGACCCGTTACGGCTGCGCGCTTCGATGGTCTCGATGCCTTCGATACCGGCGAGCGCGTCTTCCAGCACCTGGGTGATGCGGCTTTCCACCACCGCCGCCGAGGCACCGGTGTATTCCACGTCCACCGAGACGATGGGCGGGTCGATCGCCGGCAACTCGCGCAGCGTGAGCCGGGTGAATGACATCACCCCCAGCACGATCAGCAGCAAGCTCATCACCACCGCCATCACCGGGCGGGTAATGGACAGATCGGAGAGTTTCATCGCGCTGCCTGCGGGGGCGCCACTGCAGATGTCGATGCAGGCACCGGCGCGGCCTGATCGACCACCTTCAAGCCCGGACGCAACTTGCCGGTGCCGTCCACCACGATGCGCTCACCGGCTTTGACGCCGTCGAGAATTTCCACCTTGCCGTCGCGGCGCTCGCCCAGCCGCACATCGGCGCGCTCCACGCTGCTGTCGGGCTTGACCCGGAACACATAGGACTCGCGCCCCACCTGCACCACCGCAATCTCGGGAATCACCACCGCCTGCCGCGCCGGCTGAAACAGCCGCACATCCAGCAACATGCCGGGGCGCAGCCGGCGATCGCCATTGGGGAAATCCGCGCGCACCGTCACCGAGCGCGTGGTCTCGTCGATGCGCGAATCGATCGCCGCCACCACGCCTTCGAACTGCGCGCCCGGATATGCCGCTGCCGTGCCATTGACCGCATTGCCCAGCTGCACCAGCCCGAACTGCGACTCGGGCACCTGAAAGTCCACGTACATGCGCTCCACATCGTCCAGCGTGGCGATCACGGTGCTGGAGGTGATCAACGAGCCCGGGCTGATCTGGCGGATGCCAAGCACGCCGGAGAACGGCGCACGCACTTCACGGTCGGTGATCTCCGCGCGCATTTGCTGCACGCGCGCCTGCGCGGCATCGCGCAAGGCACGCTGGGTATCGACGGTGGACTTGGCCACCAACTGCTGGCCAACCAGACTCAACTGGCGCCGATACAACTGATCGGTTTCTTCGAAGGTGGCCTGCGCCGCAGTCAGCGCCGCCTGCTGCGAATTGCCGCGCAGGCGCAGCAGCAACTGCCCGGCCTTGACCTCGTCGCCGCTATCGAAATTGACTTGCTCCACCACATCGCTGACCGCAGCGGTCAGCGCCACCGACTCGCGCGCACGCACGGTGGCGATCGACTGCACGGTCGAGTTCCAGGGCTGGGTGGTCACCGCCTGCACGGAGACCGGGATGGGTTTGGCGGCGGCCGGCGCCGCAGCCTGACGGCTACAGCCGGCCAGCACGACGGCCAACAAGAGCGCGGCGCCGAAACGCGCGCTGGGGCGAACAAGCATCAGAACATCCTGGCGAGGTACGTCGAAAGTTTAACGACCTAGCCGCCAGGGTGTTGACAGAAAGGCGTGCTTTGTACCATGACCAAAGACCCTTGCCGTCGTCAGCGCGATGCGCTGGTCAACGTTCCAGTTCAAGAAACTCGAGGACATGGCGCGCCAGCGCCTCTACATTCTCACCATCGGCGTGAAGATGGATCTCCGGCGCTTCCGGCGCCTCGTACGGCGAATCGATACCGGTGAAATTGGGGATCTGCCCGGCCCGCGCCTTGCGGTACAGCCCCTTCACATCGCGCGCCTCGGCGACCGCGAGCGGCACATCCACAAACACCTCGACGAATTCACCCTGGTCGAAGCGCTCGCGCGCCAGTTGCCGCTCGGCGCGGAACGGCGAGATGAAGCTCACCAGCACAATCAGGCCGGCATCGGCCATCAAGCGCGCCACCTCGGCCACGCGGCGGATGTTTTCCACGCGGTCTTCGTCGGTAAAACCCAGATCGCGGTTGAGCCCGTGGCGCACGTTGTCGCCGTCCAGGATGAAGGTGTGATAGCCCAGCGCGTGCAGCCGCTTGTCGACCAGATTAGCGACAGTGGATTTGCCCGCGCCCGACAAGCCGGTGAACCACAGCACGCGCGGGGTCTGGCCCTTGATGCGCGCACGCGCGGCGCGATCCACATCCAGATGCTGCCAATGCACGTTGCCGGCGCGGCGCAGCGCAAACTCCAGCGTGCCGGCGGCCACGGTAGCGTTGCTCTGCCGGTCGATCAGGATGAAACCGCCCAGCACGCGGTTGCGCGCATACGGCGAGAACGCGATCGGCTCGTCCAGCGACAGATTGCAGTAACCCACCTCGTTGAGCTCCAGCCGCTTGGCGGCCAGGCGCTCCTGCGTATTCACATCGACCTTGTGCTTGATCTCGCTGATGCTCACGGTGACCGTGCGGGTGCCGATCTTGAGCCAGTACGGGCGGCCCGGCAGCAACGCCGCATCGTCCATCCACAACAGATGTGCGGCGAACTGGTCGGCCACTTCCGGCGGGTCGTCGACGGCAGCGATGATGTCGCCGCGGCTGATATCGATCTCTTCGCGCAAGGTCAGCGTGACCGCCTGACCGGCGCGTGCGCTGTCCACCTCGCCGTTGGCATCCAGCACCGAGGCGACATGCGCGCGGCGCCCGGACGGCACTACCACGACTGCATCACCAACCCGCACCTGCCCAGCCGCAATGGTGCCGGCATAGCCACGAAAATGCTGGTTGGGGCGATTGACCCACTGCACCGGCAGTCGAAATCCGCTGCCGGCTTCCGGCGTCTCCAATTGCACGGTGTCGAGATGCTGCAACAGATGCGGGCCGCCGTACCACGGCATCCGCGTCGAGGCGCTGGACAGATTTTCGCCATCCAGTGCCGAGAGCGGAATGCATTGCACATCGGCAATGCCCAACTGCGCGGCCAGCACGCGATAGGCATCGGCGATCTCGGCGAACACCTGCGCGTCGTAGTCCACCAGGTCCATCTTGTTGACCGCCAGCACCACCTGGCGGATGCCCAGCAACGACACGATGTAGCTGTGCCGGCGCGTCTGCGCCAACACCCCTTTGCGCGCATCCACCAAGACCACCGCGACATCGGCGGTGGATGCGCCGGTGGCCATATTGCGTGTGTACTGCTCGTGCCCGGGGCAATCGGCCACGATGAACTTGCGCTGGTCGGTATCGAAATAGCGGTACGCCACATCGATGGTGATGCCCTGCTCGCGCTCGGCGGCCAGGCCATCCATCAGCAACGCATAATCGATGCCCTCGCCTTGCGTGCCATGCCGGCGACTATCGCTTTCCAGCGCTGCCAGCTGATCGTCGAACAAGCGCTTGCTGTCGTACAGCAAGCGCCCGATCAGCGTGCTCTTGCCATCGTCCACGCTACCGCAGGTAATGAAGCGCAGCAGCGGTTTGGATTCGTGTTGATGCAGATAGGCGCCGATGGCGCCGGGATTTGGGAGTGGGGAATCAGGAATCGCAACGGCGGTCTCCTCCTTCATCCCGTGCGCGGTGAACTGCTGTTTCGATTCCCCATTCCCGACTCCCCATTCCCGGCCCACTAGAAATACCCCTCGAGCTTTTTCTGTTCCATCGACGCACCCGGCGCATGATCGATCATGCGGCCCTGGCGCTCGGAACTGGTGCTGACCAGCATCTCGGCGATCACCGCTTCCAGCGTGTCGGCAGTCGACTCGATCGCACCGGTCAGCGGGTAGCAGCCCAGCGTGCGGAAACGCACCGAGCGTAGTTGCGGCGTCTCGCCTGCGTGCAACGGCAGGCGATGGTCATCGACCATGATCCATGCGCCGTCGCGCTCCACCACCGGGCGCGGTGCGGCGAAATACAGCGGCACCACCGGAATGCGTTCACGGTAGATGTACAACCAGATATCCAGCTCGGTCCAGTTGGAGAGCGGAAACACGCGCACGCTTTCGCCGGGTTTGGTACGCGCGTTATAGAGATTCCACAGCTCCGGGCGCTGGTTCTTGGGGTCCCAACGATGCCGCGCATTGCGGAACGAGAACACACGCTCCTTGGCGCGCGATTTCTCCTCGTCGCGGCGCGCGCCACCAATGGCCGCATCGAAACCGCCCTGCTCCAGCGCCTGCTTCAAGCCCTGGGTTTTCATGATGTCGGTATGCACCGCCGCGCCATGGCTGATCGGGCCGATATCCTGCGCGATGCCGTCCGGGTTGATGTGCACGCGCAGGTCCACGCCGGTCTCGGCCGCACGGCGGTCGCGGAAAGCGATCATCTCGCCGAACTTCCAGCGCGTATCCACGTGCAGCAGCGGAATCGGCGGCGACGATGGCGCAAACGCCTTGAGCAGCAGATGCAGCAGCACCGAACTGTCCTTGCCCACCGAATACAGCATTACCGGGGCCCGGAACTCGGCGGCGACTTCGCGCAGGATGTGGATGCTTTCGGCCTCGAGCCGGTCGAGGTGTGACAGGGGCTGCAGAGTCATCAGAGCGTCGTAGGCGGGAACGGCGAGACCCACCAATGGTAGGCCAGGCAGCGCAGTGTGTGGCGGGGTCATATCCAACTGAAATAAGCGGCCGGCATAACGCGATAACGGCTCATCCTTTCTGGCCGCCGCAACGCTTCCATAACATCACTGGTCTCATCAACGCCCCCGGATCCAAATGACCGCCGCCAGTTCCGCGCTACCGCCCAGCCCCTTGCCCGACGAGCGCAAGGCGCTGCTGGAACGGTTGGTCGACGGCCTGGATTCTGCGTCACTGTGGTGGCTATCCGGTTACACCGCCGGGCTGGCACAGAGCCAGCCGCCACGCTCGCTGGCCGTTTTGCCTGGCGGCCAGCCGCACGCGATCGCGCAAGCGAGCCAGCGCCTGACCGTGCTGTACGGCAGCCAGACCGGCAATGCCCGCCGGCAAGCCGAGCAACTGGCCGCCGACGCCGAAGCAGCGGGCTTGAATGTGCGCCTGCTGCGCGCCGACGCCTACCCCACCCGCGAACTGGCCAGCGAGCGCTTGTTGTATGTGGTGATCAGCACCCAGGGCGAAGGCGACCCGCCGGACGATGCGATCGGGCTGGTGGAATTTTTGATCGGCCGGCGCGCGCCCAAACTGCCCGAGCTCAAGTACGCGGTCTTGGGGCTGGGCGATTCCAGCTACGCGGATTTTTGCGGCATTGCACGCCGCATCGACGAGCGCCTGGCCGAACTCGGCGCCAGCCGCGTGCTGGCGCGTGGCGAAACCGATCTGGATATCGAGAGTGTCGCTGCACCCTGGCGTGCACAGGCACTCACGCATGCACGCGAGCACCTCAAGAGCGGCCCGCCCTCGGCCACCATCACACCGTTGCGCAGCAGCGCGGCCGCATCCGCCTGGTCGCATCAGCACCCGTTCCCGGCCGAACTGCTGGCCAACCAGATCATCAGCGGGCGCGACTTCAAGGGTCCGCAGTTTCGCGTGTATGCATTGCCCGGCAAGCGCGTGCGTCACCTGGAATTTTCGCTGGAAGGCAGCGGGCTGAGCTACGAGCCCGGCGATGCGTTGGGCATCCGTCATCGCAATCCGCCAGCGCTGGTGGATGCGGTACTGGAGACGCTGCGCCTGGATGGTCATGCACCGGTCACCGTCGGCGACGAGACTCTGGCCTTGAACGAGTGGCTCGCCACCCGGCGCGAACTGACCAAGCTGTCGCGGCCGCTGCTGGCCGCACATGCCGAGCGTGCGCGTGCGGAAGAACTGCAGGCGCTGCTCACCCCGACCCAGACTGCCGGCCTGGCGTCGCTGCTCGCCGATCACCAGTTGATCGATGTGCTGCGGCGCTGGCCGGCGGATTGGGACCATGGCAGCCTGGTGGCCGCCCTGCGTCCGCTCACCCCACGCCTGTACTCGATCGCCTCCAGCCGCAAGCGCGTCGGCGAAGAAGTGCACCTGCTCGTGGACGAACTCACCTATCAAGCGCACGGCCACGCGCATCTGGGCTCGGCCAGCGGCTTTCTCGCCGCCCTGCGCGAAGGCGACAGCGCACCGGTCTACATCGAGCCGAACGAACGCTTCCGCGTACCGGCCGACCCTGACCGCGACATTCTGATGATCGGCCCCGGCACTGGCGTGGCACCGTTCCGTAGCTTTGTGCAGGAACGCGCCGAAACCGGCGCCAAGGGGCGCAACTGGCTGTTCTTCGGCGCCCAGCATTTCAATACCGATTTCCTGTATCAGGCCGAATGGCAGCAGGCCTTGCAGCGCGGCGAACTGCATGCGTTGGACCTGGCGTTCTCACGCGACCAGGCGGAGAAGGTGTACGTGCAACACCGCCTGCGCGCACGCGGCGCCGAGGTCTACGCCTGGCTGCAAGGCGGCGCGCACCTGTATGTGTGCGGTGCGATCGGCATGGGCAAGGACGTGCACGCCGCCCTGCTCGACATCGTCGCTACCCATGGCGCCCTGGATGCAGAAGCCGCCGCGGCGTATCTCACCCAGTTGCAGGTGGAGGGGCGGTATGCGCGCGATGTCTATTAGTGCCGGGAATCGGGATTGGGGAATCGGGAATCGTTACAGCCCGCAACTGATTTTTTCCGGCAGACCAAGCCGTTTTTTACGATTCCCCATTCCCGACTCCCAATTCCCATGACTCACTCCGTCGAAGACATCAAATCCGAAAGTCGCCGTCTGCGCGGATCGCTGGAACAGAGCCTGGCCGATGCGGTGACCGGTGCGTTGCGTGAGGACGATCAGACCCTGATCAAGTACCACGGCAGCTACCAGCAGGACGATCGCGATATCCGCGATGAGCGGCGTCGGCAGAAGCTCGAGCCGGCTTACCAATTCATGATCCGCACCCGCACGCCGGGCGGGGTGATCTCGCCCACGCAGTGGCTGGCCCTGGACAGCATTGCCACGCGTTACGCCAATCATTCGCTGCGCATCACCACGCGCCAGGCGTTCCAGTTCCATGGCGTGATCAAGCGCGAGCTCAAGGCGACCATGCAGGCGATCAACGCGACCTTGATCGATACGCTGGCCGCCTGCGGCGATGTCAATCGCAATGTGCAGGTCGCTGCCAATCCGCTGCTGTCGCAAGCGCATGCCACGCTGTATGCCGATGCTGCGCGCGTGTCCGAGCATCTATTGCCGAATACGCGGGCGTATTACGAAATCTGGCTGGACGAGGAGCGCGTCTCCGGCTCCGGTAGCGAAGAGGAGCCTATCTACGGCGACCGGTACCTGCCGCGCAAGTTCAAGATCGGCTTCGCCGCGCCGCCGCTCAACGATGTGGACGTGTTCGCCAACGATCTGGGCTTTATCGCCATCCTGCGCGATGGGCAATTGCTCGGCTACAACGTCAGCATCGGCGGCGGCATGGGTGCCAGCCACGGCGATGACCAGACCTGGCCGCGCGTGGCCAATGTCATTGGGTTTGTCACCCGCGATCAGTTGCTCGATGTCGCCACTGCGGTGGTCACCACGCAGCGCGACTTCGGCAACCGCGCAGTGCGCAAGCGCGCGCGCTTCAAGTACACCATCGACGATCATGGCCTGGACACCATCGTGGCCGAGATCGAACGCCGCGCCGGCTTCGCGCTGCAGCCGGCGCAGCGGTTCGCGTTCGAGCACAACGGCGATCGCTACGGCTGGGTCGAAGGCGAAGACGGGCTCTGGCATCTGACCCTGGCGCTGCCGGCCGGACGCATCGCCGATACCGAAAGCGCCGCCCATCTGAGCGGGCTGCGTGCGATTGCGCAATTGAACGTTGGGCAATTCCGCATGACGCCCAACCAGAATCTGGTCATCGCCGGTGTGCTGGCCAGCGAGCGCGCACGCGTCGATACCCTGGTTGCGCAGTACGCGCTGGATGCGGGCAACCGTGCGCCCACCGCGCTGGCACGTGGCGCGATGGCGTGCGTGTCGCTGCCCACCTGCGGTCTGGCGATGGCCGAGGCCGAGCGGTACCTGCCCGACTTTAGCGCTGCCTTGCAGCCGTTGCTGGAACAACACGGACTGGCCGACACCCAGATCGTACTGCGCCTGTCCGGCTGCCCGAATGGCTGCTCGCGCCCGTATCTGGCCGAGATTGCGCTGGTGGGCAAGGCGCCCGGGCGCTACAACCTGATGCTGGGCGGCGATCGCCGTGGTCAGCGTTTGAACACGCTGTATCGCGAAAACATCACCGAAGCGGAGATCCTCGCCGCACTGGAACCGCTGCTGGCGCGCTATGCGACCGAACGCGACCAGGCCGGCGATGAAGGCTTCGGCGATTTCCTGCACCGCAGCGAGCTGATCACGCTGCCGCCCTACCCTACCCACCGTCATCTCGACCTGGAATTGCTCGCATGACCGCGCTGCCTGTTGCATCGATCGCCACGTCCGCACTGGACGATCTGGACGCGCTCAACGCGCAGCTGGAAACGCTGCGCGCCGATGAGCGTGTAGCCTGGGCGCTACACCATGGGCCGCAGAACGTTGCGCTATCGTCCAGCTTCGGCGCGCAATCGGCAGTCACGCTGCACTTGCTCACGCAGCAGCAGCCGGACATTCCGGTGATCCTGATCGACACCGGTTATCTGTTTCCGGAAACCTACCGCTTTGCCGACGCGCTGGTCGAACGGCTCAAACTCAATCTGAAGATCTATCGCCCGCTGGTCAGCCGCGCCTGGATGGAAGCGCGTCACGGCCGCCTGTGGGAACAGGGCATGGTCGGCATCGACCAGTACAACAACCTGCGCAAGGTCGAGCCGATGCGGCGCGCCTTGGACGAGCTCAAGGTGGGCACCTGGTTCACCGGTCTGCGCCGCAGCCAGTCCGGCGGCCGCGCGCAGACGCCGATCGTGCAACAGCGTGGCGAACGCTACAAAATCAGCCCGATTGCCGACTGGAACGACCGCGACGTCTGGCAATACCTGCAGGCGCACGATCTGCCGTATCACCCGCTATGGGAACAAGGCTACGTGTCCATCGGCGACTTCCACACCACGCGCCGCTGGGAACCGGGCATGCGCGAAGAAGACACGCGTTTTTTCGGGTTGAAACGCGAGTGCGGTATCCACGAAGATATCTGAGCACGGCGCATTGCTAGCTTGTTCTGGAGGTTGCAGGCGCTACGACGCGTCGACTTTTCCAAGTGCACATACCGGAGCGCGCGCCTAACTCAGCGAGTACGTAGCGGCGATTCGGTCTTCCGGCTCGTCGACGGAACGGAGTGACGTCAGCGACGCGCGGCGTGACCGGATAGATGACGACGAGCGAGGGGCTCGTCGTCACGTTAGACAGGCGGTGTCGCGGAAGCGCTCATGGCGCGGGAACACACGTCTGATTGCGCTGCATCCAGTAACGATCGAACAGCCACATCAGCAGCAACGACACCCCGACCAACGGGAAGATCAGCCCGCATAGCACCAGCAGCACCAGCAGACCGCGCAGCGTGCGCGGATCGGCCGGCAGCGGCGGCACACCCAGCCCGCCGACCGGGCGACGCTTCCACCACATCACCGCAGCGCTCACGCACAACAGCACGATCGCAGCGCACGCCAGCAACAAAATCAACTGATTGGCCGTGCCATATTGCTGCCCCAGGTGCACGTTGATGCCCCACTCCAGCGCGCGCGCCAGCGGGCCGTAATCGCGGTAGGTCATGTCCAGCAGCACCGCACCGCTGTACTGCTCCAGATGGATCACGCGCTGGCGTTGCAGATCGGCCGGATACACCGAGGCGGTGTACACACCGGTGTCGCCCTGCGGTGGCGACACGCTATAACCCGGCACAATCCCGAGCGCATCGAACCGCGCCATCGCCGCATCGAGCCCAATCGCCCCGTGTGCCGGCGCAACGACACTGCCCGTGCCACCGTGAGCCGCGTGCTCGCTGTCCGTCGAGTGCGCGTGTTGCGCCGAGTGGCTTGAGTGCTGTGAGTCCCCCGGCAGGCCCTGCAACCCACCCGCCTGCTCATGCCGCGCAACACCTCCACGCCCAGGCACAACAGACTCCGGCACGCGCGCCTGCCGCAACGACCACGCCGGATCCGTCGTATCGGACAACCGCTGTTGCGACATCGGCTGCTGCACCCGCAGCCCAACCGGATACCCGAAATCCTGCCCATTGACCCAGCGATTGACCTGCGCGCCCCACAACCACGACCACGGCATGCCGGTCAGCGCCAGAAACAGCAGCACCGCACCCACACTCGCGCCGGTGACCGCATGCAGATCGCGCCAGAACAGTCGCTGCGCCGGCTTGCCGCGCACACTGACCACCCCGCCGCGTCGCCCGCGTGGCCCGCGTGGCCACCACAGATACACACCGGTCAGCACCAGCACGATCGCCCAACCGGCTGCCATCTCGATCAGCCCGCGCGCATACGGCCCGATCAACTCCAGGCTGTGCAGCCGACGAATGGTCCAGGCCAGGGTGCCGTGCTCGGGCAGCGTGCCGAGCACGCGTGCGCGGTGCGGGTCGACATAGACAACGTGGCGCGCGCCTTGCGCATCGACCAACCCGATCTCGGCGCTGGCATCGGCGCGTTTGGGCGTGGTGTAACGAAACAAGGTGCCGCCGTAGCTGCGCTGCGCCGCATCGACCAATTGCTGCGCAGACACGCGCACCGCGCCCACCGGCACAACTTTCAACCCATGGTGCACGCTACGGTCGATCGCATCCTGATACAAAAACGCAGCACCGGTCAGCGCCAGCCAGATGATGAAGGGCAGCACCAGCAAACCGGCATAGAAATGCCAGCGCCACACTGCACGATAGAAGCGCCAGCGGCTGTCCCGGCGCGGATCGGCGATGCTGTCATCCACCTTGATTGCGCGCATCAGAAGCTCCAATCCCACGACAGCGACAGCGCACGCCCATCGCCCGGCGAATAACCGGAACTTCCAGTGTCGTACCACGCGTACATATACGCGCGATCGGTGAGGTTGCGCAGTTGCAGGCTGAGCGCATTGCGCGCATCCACGTTCCAGCGCGCGCCCAAATTGAGCAAGGCGTAACCACCGGTGCGGCCGAGCGTATTGCTGCGCTCCAGATAATAATCGCCTTGCGCATGACCCCACGCGCTCAGCTGCACCGCCGAAGTGAGTTGCCACTCCAGTCCGGCAGTCGCCAGCCAGTGCGGCACGTTTTCGATCTCCTTGCCGCGCGTGGCCGGCGCACTCGGGTCCGGCGTGGCGATGCTCGCCTTTTGCCGCGAATACGACAGCCAGGCACGCCAGTGGTCGGCCGGTTGCAGATTCAGTTGCGCATCCCAGCCCCGCCGCAGCGTGCGCCCCACATTGGCCACATCGCCGACGCCGGCCACGCCGTTCACTCCCAAAATGGTGGCGACTTCGCCGGAGGCGCGTTGTTCCCAGTACGCCAGACGCCCGTCCATCACCGCAGAGGGGGCGAACTTGAAACCGGCCTCCCAGCCGTCGTTGATCGATGGGCCCAGATTGCCGGGCTGGCGCCGATACGCACCATCGCCGCTACCGATCTGGAAGGTGCGCCCCCAGTTGGCGTACACGCTGCTCTGCTCGGCCAGTCGATAGCTGGCGCTGAACTTGGGTTGCTTGATCGTGCCGTAGTCGTAGGTGGGCGCGTAGAGGCCGGCGCGCACATCGTGCAGCTGTCCATCGACGCGGTCGATGCGATAGCCCGGCACCAGTTGCAGGCGCTCGATCGGTGTCAGCACCGCCTGCACGTAGGCACCGCGTGTGCGCAGGCCGTACTCCCAATCGCGCAATTGCGCACCGCGTACGCGCGCCACCGTGCGGTAACGCTGCGACTGGTTGTCCTGCCACTGCGCATCCACGCCGGCTTCCAGGTTGGCGGTCAACGCGCCCCAGTCGGGTTGCCAGTTGCCACGCAACAACAGCCCACGATGGGTTTCGTCGGTGTCGCGTTCCTGCTGCAGGCCGGCTGCCGAAAACCGTACCCAGCGCCGATTGCGGTAGTCGTTTTGATACGCCTTCGCACTCCATTGCGCATCGGCGCCGAGCGCGCCATCCGCATGCAACGCGGTCTGCCGCAGCTGACGTTCGCTGCGGTCGTCCTGCGCGTAAGCCGGCGAACTGCGTGGCGCCGCACGCGCGCTGGCCGCATCCAGATAGCCGGCTTCCAGCGCATGATTGTCGTAGTACCGGGTAGTCAGCCCGGCACGGAACGCGCCATCCGGGTCGGTGTAGAACCACTTGCCGGCCACGCTGCGTTTGCGCGCATCGGCGTGGTCGCGGTAGCCATCGGAGTCGCGCCAGGCCAGTACATAGTTCTGGCTCCAGGCCCCCTGTTCGAACCCCTTGCCCAGTTGCACCTCGCGCGCGCCGAAACTGCCGGCCGTCACGCTCAAGCGGCCATCGTTGCCGCCGGTGCGGGTCAGCACGTCCACGCTGCCGGCAATCGCGTTCAAGCCATAGCGCGCGTCGTTGGTACCGCGCACGATCTCGATCGCGCTGATGTCCTGCGGAAACACCGCATCCAGATACGGCATGCCACCGGCATTGTCGTTACTGGGAATGCCGTCGATGAGCAGCTTGACCGCGTTGATCCTCCCCTCCCCGTTGAAGCCCCGGAACGAGAACCGCCCCGCGTCGGTGCCCATACGGAACTGGGTGACCTGCACACCCGGCGCGCGCATCAGCAGCTCCCAGCTGTAATCCACATGTTGATCGTGCAGCAGCTCGCCGCCGATCACATCCACCGAACTCAGCACGCGCGCCGTGCTCGGGCTGCGCTCGGGCTGCGCGCTCACCTGCACCTTGCCCAGCGTCAGCGCCGCATCCTGTGCCTGCACATCGCAGGCAGGCCCCCACACCAGCGCCAATGACGGCGCGTACCACAGTGTTTTCAACAATCGCAGACGCATGACCAACCCTTTGCCGTGCCGGCACGACAACACCGCCGTGCGCCGCGGCAAGACAGCGGACACAGGCATCACTTCAAGGAGAGCGAGCCGTCCGTGCAGTGGCATGCAGGCACGCCTGACTCAGGCGCGCGATCAACAGAACGCAGCGGACGCTCGCGATGGGGCAAGACGCACGCGCAGCGGTGGCCCACGTGCCCCGAGTGCGGTCCAGCGCACGCCCGAGCATGTTCGCGCATGGGTGTGCACGGACACCGCTGCCGGCCGGAGTTGCAGCAGACATAGCACCAGCAGCGCCAGCCACGGCAGCAGGCGCGCGGCCAGCACGCAGTAATCGCAGGCTTCGCCATGCGTGGTCATCGCGTATTCGCCGGTTGGCGGCTTTGTCGGCGACACAGCGCCGTCCTGATGATGCGCGAAGGCCTGTGCCGCCATGGCCTGGTGGCCCGCATGCAGCGAACCACCGGCCTGCAGTGCCGGCCCGCTCATGCACATCGGCTCGACCGACTGCGCCTGACTCCAACGGCTGATCAGCGGTGCCACCAACATCAGCGCCACCGCCAGGCCGGCAAGCAGGTGCAGCCAACGGTGGCGACGGAACGAATGCATCGCGCGAGTGTAAGCCGCCACATGCCGCGCGGCGATGCTTGCGGCCGGTGCGCGACCGGATGTCGCACCCAGCCGCGTGGCCATCGCTTCCGGCACCCATCCACCGCCTGCCACGACGTTGCCGCAGCATCTCGACGGCCGCGTCCACTCCGGCACTGCATCGCACCCGCTGTCGAGGCCGCCAGTCACAGTTCTATCCATGAGCGTGATCGCACGCACATGGCACCCCCTGCCATGCCCTATGCTTGTCACTGATTCCCTTCATCCTGCGCGCGCATGAGCACCGTCCTGTCCGATCCAGCGGCTGAGCCCTTTCCCTGCGCGCCCAAACCAGCGAGCGAAGCATTACGTCTTCAGGCACTGCGCAGCTATGCCATTCTCGATACGCCACGCGAGGCGGCATTCGAAGACATCACCCGGTTGGCCTCGATCATCTGCCAGACCCCGATCGCGCTGATCAGCCTGGTGGACGCCGACCGCCAATGGTTCAAGAGCGAGTTGGGCATGGGCGAGCGCGAGACGCCGCTGTTCAAGTCGATGTGCGCGCATGCGCTGCTCGACAGCGACGTCCTGGTGGTGCCGGACACGCGCCAGGACATCCGTTTTTCGCGTAATCCGCTGGTTACCGGCGAGTCGCCGTTGTACTTCTATGCGGGCGCCGTGCTCAAGACCAGCGAAGGCCTGCCACTTGGCACGGTCTGCGTGCTGGACCGGCAACCGCGCCAGCTCAGCGACGAACAGGTCGACGCCTTGCGCGCACTGGCACGCCAGACCATGGCGCAGCTGGAACTGCGCCGCGCGCTGCAGACTGCCGAAGAGTCCGACCGCTATCGCAGCCGCCTGATGGCCATCGCTGGGCACGATCTGAAAACCCCGCTGCGCACCGCCGCCTACGCCATCGACAAGATGCGCCGGCACGCCAATGTCGACTCCATTCCCACCCTGGTCACCGCGCGCGACGCGATCGGCCTGGTGGCACGCAGCCTCGACGAACTGGCCACGCTGGCCGCCGCGAGCAAGACCTCCACACCGGATCTGCAGCCGCTGGCGCTGGAAGACGTGCTGCATGCGGTCCTCGGCGTATGGCGGCAGCCGGCGATCGACAAATGTCTGGCCTTGCGCCACGTGCATACCTCGCTGCGCGTGCGCAGCCATCCCACGTTGCTGACGACCCTGATCGGCAACCTGGTGGGCAACGCGGTCAAGTACACCGAACGTGGACGCGTGCTGGTCGGCACCCGCCGCCGCCCCGGCTATGCGGTGGTGGAAATCATCGACAGCGGCATCGGCCTGAATCTGGAACAGCCCGACCAAGTGTTCCAGGCATTTCGTCAGGCCGACCCGACCAGCGAGGGGCTCGGCATCGGTCTGTGGATCGTGCACCGCACCGCCGAAACCCTGGGCTGCGAAGTCGATGTGCGCCCGCGGCCGCAAGGCGGCACCTGCTTCTCGGTGCGGATTCCGCTGGCCTGACAACGGCGATCGGCAGCGCCGCGCCAGATCGACCGCGAGCGGCAGATCGGCATGGGCGTGTCGGCGCTCTGCAGTTGGCAGCGCACCACGCAGCGGATGCCACGCAAAAAAAGGCGGATCCGAGCTCCCGACCCGGATCCGCCGCCAAGCACGCCGGGCCTCTCCCCAGGGACCCGGGTGCGCCAGCCGCGCCATCGCGCAGCCTCGCGCAACGGTAATGCGACAGCGCTAGCAACCCCTTGACGACACCGCCAAACAGACCGGCCCTGCGATGTACCGCATCGCCGCTCCTGCGCCGTCCACCCCTAGACGTCCAAGAGTGTCGCGTTATGGTTGCTATAAGGGTTTTCGACAGCGCAGCGCGCAACTTGATGTATGCCGATGACGCCGGCCTGTCGGCCCTGACACGTGTAGGGAGAATCACTGACAGCGTGCTTTGGGGTTAGCGCCAGCGTGCGCGCATGCTGTTGATCGTATTAAGGTTTTTCGCCAACAGTTACGTTGCAGTGCAGCATCCGGCTGCAGCCACATGCGCAATGGATGAGGCCGTCAGAGCTCGGGTTCGGCCGCATCCTGTCGTGCAAACCAGTCCGCCGAATGCACTTCTTCGGCTGCGACCTCCAGCAGTTGGCGCAGCACCGCCAGCGGAATCTGCACCTGGGTGCCGCTCACTTGCACTGCCACCCATAACGCCTCGTCCTGCGGGTCGGCCAGCACCGTCAGCAATGCCTGCTCGCGTCCCTCGACACTGGCCGACAGTTGCAACGACATGCCGCCGTCCTGGTCGGGCGACCACAGCCGGCTGAGCGGCGGACGCAGTGGCTCGTTCAATGGCTCGGTCATAGGTTGCAGCGCCTCACAGTGGCGAACGGGGATCGCGTGCGCAGCCAACCGGGAATCGGTACACCCCGCGCAGACGCAGTGTACGAACAGTCCCTATCGATTCCGACAACGCCTCCGCTGTTCCTGCAGACACCGACAACAACTAGTGGTGCTTGCGCGCGTACCGGCGTGGGACCTTATGCGGCATGGATGCCGCAGAAGAGCTTACATGGACGTACTTGCAGCGTGTCCCACGCCGGTACGCGTGCAAGCGCCCCGCAGTGACCGAAGCATTCGCACAACAACGGCAGACGTGGGTGCAAGGATTGGCCTGTGCGCGGTGCCGCATCCGGGAGCGGGACACGCCGCAAGTACGTCCTTCTAGGCTCGGTGGCGGCATCCATGCCGCCACACGGTCCCGCACCCGGATACGGCACCACGCTTCCACTCTTCGCGGCTGCTGATGGGCAAGCAATCCCTTCGCTTTTCCTGCAGCCATCGACAACATCCGAAGGTACTTGCACGCGTGCAGCCTTCGATAGCCGCTCAACGATCGAATCATCCCCGTCATAGCCGCTCAGCTGGTAATCGTCTGGGTCAGCGATTCCCAGGTCGGCGGCAGTGGCCAGTTCGGCGCCTGGTTGCCATCCAGCACCCGGCGCAGATCGCGCTTGTCGATCTGCGGCGCCAGCACGTGTACCAGATCCAACGCGTAATCGCGCAATACGCGGTCGCGCGGCAACACCGCCCAGGCGATGCAATCGGCGATCGGCGCCGGCGCCGCCCAGGCGCGCAGATCCTCGTCGTTGGCGCTGACCGCCATCTCCGCCACCAGGCCAACGCCCAGGCCGGCACGCACATAGGTCTTGATCAGATCCGCATCCAACGCGGTCAGCGCGATGCTCGGCTCCAGCCCGACCTGCGCAAACGCGCGCTGCAACGACGAGCCCGGCCGCGTGGAGGATTCGTAACTGATCAACGGGTACTGCGACAGCGCCTGCATGTCCGGCGCAGTGCGTGCCTGATCCAGCGGATGGCCGCGCGGCACGATCACCAGCCGACGCCAGCGATACAACGGCACCGCGATGCCGGCGCTCGGCTCGCCACCGGCGGTGCTCACTACCGCAATATCGGCATCGCCCTGGCTGAGCAGATCCAGCGCCGCACTTTCGGCCGCTTGTTGCAGATGCACGCTCACCTGCGGATAGGCATGCTTGATCTGCGCCACCGCCGGCGGCAGCACGAAGCGCGCCTGGGTGTGGGTGGTGGTCAGGGTCAGCTGGCCCTGGCTCTCGCGGCGCTGGTTGGCCGCGTAGGTGCGAATGTTGTTTGCTTCCGACAGCACAGAGCGCGCGCGCTCGATCACTTCCACGCCAGCGGGCGTCACCGCGTCCAGGCTGCGCCCCTTGCGCACGAACAACAGAAAGCCCAGTTCGTCCTCCAGCTGTTTGAGCTGCTTGGACAGGCCGGGTTGGGTCGCATGCACCCGCGCGGCAGCGAGCGTGATGTTGAGCTCGGCATCGGCGATGGCGACCAGGTAACGAAGTTGGGTCAGCGTCATGGGCTTATATCCAAAAAAGCGCGAGGCGCCACTAGGGACTCGACTGTAGAGGAGTTCTGCAGGCCAGCTTATAACCGAACGCTATTTCCAGGGTGTATGAAGTCATTTCCGACGGCTATATGCCGGCGTTACGGTCTGGCCCTGCCTTTGGGATCCTTCGTCCGTGCCCTCTGTGTTTCCGCTTCTCGCCGACCTGCGTGGCCGTGCCGTCCTGGTGCTCGGCGGCGGCGTCGATGCCGAGCGCGCCACAGCAGAGCTGCTGCAGGCCGGCGCGCTGCCGCTGGTGGGTGCACCGGAACTCACCGCGCAATTGCGCAGCTGGGCGCAGGCCGGGCAGTTGCGCTGGCTGGTCGGCCGCTTCGACACGGCATGGCTGGAATTAACCGATCAACCGGTCTGGCTGACCATCGCCGCCAGCGAGGTAGCCGACCTTAACGATGCCCTGCGCACGGCGGCCAGCGCGCGCCGCCTGCTCACGCACGATGCGACTCCAGCTGTTGCAGCAGCGACACCAGCACGTTCCCCGGCAACACGCACTATGGTCGGCACGTTGTCCCCCGGCAGCGTGACCCTGGTCGGCGCCGGGCCGGGCGATCCCGGCCTGCTCACCCGGCATGCGTTGCGCGCACTAAGACAGGCCGATGTGGTGCTTTACGATCGCCTGGTCAGCCCGCAGATCCTGCAACTGGCCCGACGCGACGCACTGCGCGTGGAAGTCGGCAAGGCCGCCCAGGGCCACAGCACCCGCCAGGAACAGATCCACGCACTGATGCACGAGCATGCACGCGCCGGTCGCCGCGTGGTGCGGCTGAAAGGCGGCGACCCGTTCGTGTTCGGCCGCGGCGGCGAGGAGTTGGAGTTCCTGCGCGACCGCGGCATCGCTTTTCAGGTCGTGCCCGGCATCACCGCAGCAATCGCTTGCGCCGCGTACGCCGGTATTCCGCTCACCCATCGCGACCACGCGCAATCGCTGCGGCTGATCACCGCGCACTGCAAGGATTCGCTGGACACGCTGGACTGGCAGGCACTCGGCCAGGAACGCCAGACCCTGGCCTTCTACATGGGTGTGGCGGGCCTGGAGAGCATCCAGCAACGCCTGCTGCAGGCCGGCCGTGCGTGCGCCACCCCATTCGCGCTGGTGGAAAACGGCTCGCGCCCGCAGCAACGCGTGATCACCGGCACCCTTGCCAGCCTGTCCGCCACCGCGCAGCAGCACGCTGTGCGCCCCCCGGCCCTGCTGATCCTGGGCGAGGTCGCCGGGCTGGCTGCCAGCCTGCACTGGTTCGGCGCACCGCCGTTGACCACCCAGCCGCCCCTGCACTCACCCATCGCAACGCCCGACGCGCCCACACTCGCCCACGCAGCCTGATTCCGACGGAGACCCCATGGCCCTGTACGACAACATCCTCGACACCATCGGCCGTACCCCGGTGGTCAAACTCCATCGCCTCGCACCCGAGCACGTCACCCTGTACGTCAAGGTGGAGGCGTTCAATCCGGGTGGCTCGGTCAAGGACCGCCTGGCACTGGCGATCGTTCTGGACGCCGAACAGCGCGGTCTGCTCAAGCCCGGCGACACCATTGTCGAAGCCACCTCCGGCAACACCGGCGTGGCGCTGGCGATGGTCGCCGCCGCGCGCGGCTACAAGTTCGTCGCCACCATGGTGGAAACCTTCTCCATCGAGCGCCGTAAGCTGATGCGCGCTTATGGCGCCAAAGTCATCCTGACCCCGGCGGCCGAGCGCGGCAGCGGCATGGTGCGCAAGGCCAAGGAGCTGGCCGAGCAGCACGGCTGGTTCCTGGCCAGCCAGTTCGCCAACCCGGCCAATCCGGCCTATCACCGCAACACCACCGCCGCCGAAATCCTGCGCGACTTCGCCGGCCACCGGCTCGACCATTTCGTCACCGGCTGGGGCACCGGCGGCACGCTCACCGGCGTGGGCGAAGTGTTGCGCGTGGCGCGCCCGGAGGTGCGCATCACCGCCACCGAACCAGCCGGCGCCGCCCTGTTGCAGGGCCAGGACTGGAAGCCGCACAAGATCCAGGGCTGGACCCCGGACTTCGTGCCCGAGGTACTCAACCGCGATGTCGCGCATGAAGTCCTGAGCGTGGAAGACACCGATGGGATCACTGTGGCCCGCCGCCTGGCCGCCGAAGAGGGCATCTTCACCGGCATCTCCGGCGGTGCCACCGTCGCTACTGCATTGCGCGTGGCCGAAAGCGCGGTGCCCGGCGCCGTCATCCTGGCAATGCTGCCCGATACCGGCGAGCGTTACTTTTCCACCCCGCTGTTTGCCGACATCAACGAAGGCTCCGACGACGACTGGTTGGCTGGTCTGCCCTGATCGTTCGCGTTGTGCGTTTGCATGCAAGGCCGCGCCCACCGCGCGGCCTTTTGCTTGTCGTCGATCCAGTCATCGCGCTTGCCTTCTTCGGCATGCAATCGCGTGGTGCCGCAGAGATGTCGAACATCGCCGGGCCTTCTGTAAATCGGCCTGTGCGCAGCAGCTCGCACTACCGCCCCTGCGCCCTCCCATCCATGTCAAGGAAACGTTAGGATGGCGGCCGTGATGCAGGGAGAACCAGTGTGAGCAACCGGCCGTATGGACACAGCGATACCCGCGCTTCGCGGGCGCCATGGCTGGTCAAGATCACCTCGCCTGCGCACTTTGCGCTGGCACTGGGCCTGGGTGCCTGGCTGCAAAGCGCATTGAAGCTGCCATTGCCTGCGCCAACGCCGTTGGCGTGGATCGAACTGTCCGGCGGCGTGATCGCCAGTCTCGGGCTGGCGCTGGCAGTGAGCTGCTTCATCCTGTTCGCGCGTCGGCGCACCACCATCATGCCCAGCGGCCATCCGTCGCGACTGGTGCTCGACGGCCCGTATCGCTTCACCCGCAACCCGATGTATCTGGCGCTGGTGCTGAGCTATGTCGGCCTGTGTCTTCAGCTTGGCCTGCTGTGGGCGGTCGCGTTGTTGCCGCTGCCATGGCTCGCCCTGCAGCTGTACGTCATCCCATTCGAAGAAGCGCGTCTGCGCAGCGAATTCGGTCGCCATTACAGCGCCTATTGCGCGCGCGTGCGGCGCTGGTTGTAGTCATCGATTGTCAGTGACATCGCTGCGTTGCGATTGAGCAGATCGATCGCATCGGTGCTCTCGCGGGATCCTTGGACCACGCCCGTTACAGCTGTTCCCGGCAATCGCAGCTGGTGAGATGAATGGGCGATAGCGTGCCCATTCCGCAACGCGCGCCCCATCACGCGTTCCTCATGCAAATCCCATAATTATCGCGCTATGAAGATCGAAGTCTGGCAAGGCGACATCACCCAACTCGACGTTGACGTCATCGTCAACGCCGCCAACGAATCGTTGCTTGGCGGTGGCGGCGTGGATGGTGCCATCCACCGTGCAGCCGGCCCGCGCTTGCTGGAAGCCTGCGAAGCACTGCCGCAGGTACGTCCAGGCGTGCGCTGCCCGACCGGCGAAATCCGCATTACCGACGGTTTCGATCTCAAGGCGCGTCACGTCTTCCACACCGTCGGCCCGGTCTGGCGCGATGGCAAACACAACGAGCCCGAACAACTCGCCAACTGCTATTGGCAGTCGTTGAAACTGGCCGAGCAGATGTTGCTGCATTCGATCGCGTTTCCGGCGATCAGCTGCGGCATTTACGGCTATCCGCTGTACCAGGCCGCACGCATCGCAGTGACTGAAACGCGCGATTGGCAGCGCTCGCACAAGGTGCCCAAGCACATCGTGCTGGTGGCCTATAACGAGGCGACATTCAAGGCGTATCAGCAGGCATTGGCTGCGCAGGAAACTGCTGCTGCTTAAAGCGTGACGCATCTGAAGCACGCGATGCACAAGATGAAAATGACGAGCGCCGCAAGGCGCTCGTTGCGTTTGTGGATCTGTGCAACCAGATACGACTAAGCAGACGTTGCTCGATCGACGCAAACAAAAACGCCGGCATTGCTGCCGGCGTTTTTTATGACGATTGATCCGGCCTTGAAGCGGCCAATGAACCGATCAGCCCTTCCACTTGCCCAGCGCGGCCAGACCGTTTTCCTTGGCGCGCTCATAGATGATCTGCTGCGCCTTGGCGAAGTTGCCGGTCATGTCCTTGGCCCACAGCTTCAGTGCGGCCTGCTGCATCGCGCGGCCGTAGGAGAAGCTCAGCGGCCACGGCAGATTGCCGAGCTGGTGCATCTCGTTGAGGTGCGCGGTGGACTGCTCGTCGCTCTGCCCGCCGGACAGGAACACGATGCCCGGCAGGATCGCCGGCACGGTCGACTTCAGGCACATCACGGTGGACTCGGCCACTTCTTCCACGCCGGCCTGCTCTTCGCAGCCCTTGCCGGAGATGACCATCGAGGCCTTCAGGATGGTGCCTTCGAGCACGACATTCTGTTCGTACATGGCGCCAAACAGCGAACGCAGCGTGGCTTCGGTCACTTCGTAGCAGGTCTCGATGTCGTGGTTGCCGTCCATGATCACTTCCGGCTCGACCATCGGCACCAGGCCCTGCTCCTGGCACAGCGCAGCGTAACGCGCCAGCGCATGCGAGTTGGCTTCGATGCAGGTGCCGGACGGGATGTCTTCGCCGATGTTGATGACCGCACGCCATTTGGCGAAGCGCGCGCCCAGCGTGTAGTACTCCTCAAGGCGTGCACGCAGACCGTCCAGGCCTTCGGTGACCAGCTCGCCCGGCATGCCGGCCAGCGGCTGCGCGCCCTTGTCGACCTTGATGCCCGGAATGATGCCGTGTTCGGCCATGTACTTGGCGAACGGCACGCCGTCCTTGGTCTTCTGACGGATGGTTTCGTCGAACAGGATCGCGCCGGAGATGTAATCGCTCAGCTTGGGCGTGGTCAGCAGCAGTTCGCGATACGCGCGACGGTTTTCTTCGATGTTCTCGATGCCGACGCTGGCAAAACGCTTGGCGATCGTGCTGGTCGATTCGTCGATGGCGATGATGCCCTTGCCCGGGGCGACCATGGCCTGGGCGGTTTCGGCAAGCTGTTCGATGCTCATGTAGTTCCTGTGGCAGCTGCGGGGGAGAACGAAAGTATAGCGACGAAAGTCGCAGACATTCCTTCACGGAATGTCTGCAACCGATTACACGTGTCCTGCATGACAGGATGTGTGGCGCGGCGCGCATCGTGATGTGCACGCAGGCGATGCGTGTTGCCGCTGTCATCGCTTGCGCGACAGCAGGCAAGACAACCATGACGTCTTGCATGTGCAACCCATCAGCAATGGACGCCAGCCAAAAATCCCACACAGCACAACGGCGACCCGCAGGCCGCCGTTGTGTGTGTACTTGCGATCGCATCACAGCGCGCGTCCGCAAACGCGCGCTGTCATCACGACACTGGCGTGACTACAGCTCGCCCAAGCCGCTGGCGCGGCCGTCCTCGCCCACTTCCAGCAGACGCAGCGTGTTGGTGGCGCCGTGGGTTTCCATATGCTCGCCGCTGGTGAACACCACGCGGTCGCCAGGTCCCATGCGCTCGTTCTCCACCAGCAGACGGATCGCCGCGCGTGCGGCTTCGCGCGGAGTGAGGCCGCGGCTGTCGAAGCTGATCGGGAACACGCCGCGCATCATCGCCATGTGGCGACGCGCGCCATCGTGACGGGTGAACGCGTAGATCGGCATGTTGGAGCGGAAGCGCGACAGGTAACGCGGCGTGCCGCCGGACTCGGTCAGCGCGACCACACCGGCCAGACCGATGTGCTCGGACAGGAACATGGTCGCCATCGCAATCGCCTGGTCGGCGCGCTGCAGATTGCGTTGCGCCGCTTCGAAGTCGGTGTCGAATTCGAACTGGCGCTCGGCACCCAGACAGATGCGCGCCATCGCTTCCACCGCACGCACCGGGTAGGCGCCGGCTGCGGTTTCGGCCGAGAGCATCACCGCATCGGTGCCGTCGATGACCGCATTGGCCACGTCCAGCACTTCGGCGCGGGTCGGGATCGGGCTTTCCACCATCGACTGCAGCATCTGCGTGGCGGTGATCACCACTTTGTTCTGCGCCAGCGATTCGCGGATGATCTTCTTCTGCAGGCCCGGCAATTCGGCATCGCCGATTTCCACGCCCAGATCGCCGCGCGCCACCATCACCACATCGGAGGCCTCGACGATCTCGACCAGGTTCTCGATCGCTTCGGTGCGCTCGATCTTGGACACCAGCGCGGCATCGCAGCCGTGCTGACGCGCGATGCGCCGTGCATCGTTCATGTCTTCGGCGTTGCGGCAGAACGACACCGCGATGAAGTCCACACCGATCTTGGCGACGATGCCGATCAGCTCCTTGTCGCGCTCGGTCAGCGCGCCCAGCGACAGGCCGCCGCCCTGCTTGTTCAGGCCCTTGCGGTCGGACAGCACGCCATCGTTGAGCACGGTGGTGACGATGCGCTGACCCTGTACCTCGGTCACCTGCAGCTGCACCAAGCCATCGTCGAGCAGCAGCACATCGCCGGCGGCCACGTCCTGCGGCAGGCCCAGGTAGCTGACGCCGACCTGATTCTGGTCGCCCGCAGGTGCATTGGGGTCGGCCACCAGGTCGAAGCGTGCGCCCGTGGTCAGCTTGATCTTGCCTTCGGCAAAGCGCTCGACGCGGATCTTCGGGCCGGGCAGGTCGGCCAGGATGCCGACCTCGGCACCGACACGCACCGCAGCGGCACGCACTTCGGCGGCACGCTTGGCCTGGCCGGACGGGTCGCCATGGCTGAAATTGAGGCGCACCACGTTGACGCCCGCCTTGAACAAGGCGTCCAGCACACCGGGCGGATCCGTGGCCGGTCCGAGCGTTGCGAGGATCTTGGTGCGGCGTTGACGTTCTTTCATGATGGCCTCCCTGTAAAAGCCGCGAAACTTAACACACGCGTCACGCACCGAGGATGGCATTGCGGCATAGCCACCCTCGCATTCCGGCATGTCCTGAAGACAGTGCGGGACAGTACGTACGCTTTCCGCACGACGCCAAGGCGTGGCGGGCTGAAACTGTGGGGTGCCACCCTACCGCAGTGGCGGTAAAGAACGGACGATCTACGCATCACTGTTCGGTGTCGATCAAGGCGCGCAACTCGGCCGGGGCGCGCGCGATCGCACCTGCCCGTGCAGCGCGCAGTTCGGCTTCGTCGCCGAAACCCCACAACACGCCGATGCTGTGGATGCCATGGTGATTGGCGCCATCGATATCCATGCGGCGGTCGCCGATCATCACGCAGCCGGTTTTTTCGATCTGCAAACGGCGCAATGCTTCGGCGATGAGGTCCGGCTTGAAGCGGCGCTCGCCGTCTTCGCTGGCACCGATCACGTCTTCAAAGCAGGCACCGAAGGGCAGATGCTCGACGATGCGGCGCGCGTAGCGCTCGTTCTTCGAGGTGACCACCGCCAGCCGATGGCCGGCGCGATGCAGGCCGGTGATGACGTTACCGATGTCGTCGAACACGCTGAGCTCGGTCCAGCCGACCGCGTCGTAGCGTGCGCGATACGACGCCAGCGCGCGCTGCACCAGCTCCGGAGCATCGGGAAAACACTCCGTAAAGCTGTCGCGCAGCGGCGGGCCGATCCACGCACGCAGGGTCTGCGGCGATGGACGCGGCTGGCCCACCTCGTCGAAGGCATGCACGATGCTGGCGACGATGCCCGGCTCCGAATCGACCAGGGTGCCGTCCAGATCGAAGAACAGCGTGGCTGCACTCACTTACCGCGCGCCTCGAGTGCGGCCACCGCCGGCAGGGTCTTTCCTTCCAGAAATTCCAGGAACGCGCCGCCGCCAGTGGAGATGTAAGTGACGTCCTTGGCGATGTCGTACTTGTCCACGGCCGCCAAGGTGTCGCCACCGCCGGCAATCGAAAACGCCTTGGAGCTGGCGATCGCACGCGCCAGGGTTTCGGTGCCATGGCTGAAGGGCTCGAACTCGAACACGCCGACCGGCCCGTTCCACACCACGGTGCCGGCGCTGGCGATCAGCTCGGCATAGCGCGCAGCGGTCTGCGGGCCGATATCCAGAATCAGATCGTCGGCCTCGACCGCATCGAGCGACTTCACCGTCGCTTCGGCATCGGGCAGGAACTGCTTGGCGACGACCACATCGGTGGGCAACGGAATCTCCGCGCCGCGGGTCTTGGCATCGGCCACGATCTGGTTGGCGGTAGGAATCAGGTCCGGCTCGTTCAAGGACTTGCCCACGTCATGCCCGGCCGCCGCGATAAAGGTGTTGGCGATGCCGCCGCCGACGATCAGCTGATCGACCTTGTTGACCAGGTTGGACAGCAGCTCCAGCTTGGTGGAGACCTTGCTGCCGGCCACGATCGCCAGCAGCGGCTTGGCCGGGTTGTCCAGCGCCTTGGCCAGCGCGTCCAGTTCGGCCATCAGCAGCGGGCCGCCTGCAGCCACCGGCGCAAAGCGGATCACGCCATGCGTGGAGGCCTGCGCGCGATGCGCGGTGCCGAAGGCATCCATGACGAACACATCGCACAGCGCGGCGTACTTGCGCGACAGCGTCTCGTCGTCCTTGCCCTCGCCGACATTCATGCGGCAGTTTTCCAGCAGCACCACCTGGCCCGGCGCCACCTCCACGCCGTCGACCCAGTCGCGTACCAGCGGCACGTCCACGCCCAGCAGCGCAGTCAGGCGTGCGGCAACCGGCGCCAGCGAATCCTCTTCGGTCCAAGTGCCTTCCTTGGGGCGGCCCAGGTGCGAAGTCACCATCACTGCCGCGCCCTTTTCCAGCGCCAGCTTGATGGTGGGCACCGAGGCGGTGATGCGCTGCTCGGAGGTGATCTGGCCGTTGTCGATCGGCACGTTGAGATCCTGGCGGATCAGCACGCGCTTGCCGGAGAGATCGAGGTCGGTCATGCGGACAATGGACATGGGGTCAGCTCGCTAGGTCTGGGGAATGGAGAATCGGGAATGGGGAATCGAAGAAGCCGCCGGTACGCAGAGCGCTGACGTCTGCGCGCTGCGCAGGTAGGTGGCTTGGTTGGGGTAGCCGTTGCACGCTGCCGTTGCGTCCCGTGCAGATCGCTGGGATCGCACATTGCCTGTCACGCATGTCACTGCCAACACGGCTGGCGACGCAGGAGATGGTCGGTCGAACACGACGGGCAATGCGGCTGCCTTGGCGACGGGGGGATGCCCATTGTCGGACCTTCGCGCCGCAGCGGCAAACCGCCGTGCGGCGCACCTCGTTATCAGGCCTTGCGATTGGCCGCCGAGCTGCGTAGCAGACTCACGGCAAAACCACCCACCAGCAAGGCGCCGCCGACCAGCAGGCCCCAGAGCAACCACTGCTTCCAGTCGCGCGGTGTCGTGGCCGGCTGCAGTGCCGCATCGCCGGCCAGCGGCTGTGCCTGCGCGGCGACGCTGGCCTGCGCCGGTTGCCACTGCGCACCGCGTTCGCGACGTAGCGCCTGCAGCATCGAGGCCAGCGGCGCTTCACCGCGTTGCACACGCGCACTGCCGGCAACCACTGCATACGGCGGCTGGCCCTGCGCGAGAAACATCACCCGTTCCGGCTGATAGCCCACCCGCAATGTCGGCACTGCAGTGCTGCGTCCTTGCGCGGCGAGCAACCGCCACTGACGATCGCGCACCGGTGCGGACAACACTTGCGGCGGCGAGGCGGCGGCCGCGCCATTGCCCAGGCGATAGGCCAACCACGGCCCGGCACGGCGCTGCCACGGCGCATCGTCGGCGTCGCGGCTTTCCACGATCCATTCGACCGCTTCGGCCTGCCCACCGCTGACATCGATCTGGGTGATCGGAAAGCGCCCAGGCAAGACGTAGACCACGGCTGCATCTTGCGCGGTGCCCGGCAATTCCAACCAGTGCGAATGTGCGGGCGCCGCGATGCCGTCCAGCTCCGCATCGACCACGCGCAACGCCGGCAACTCGCCCGACACCGGCACGATGCGCAGATAGCGTGCGCCCTCGTCCAATGCGATACGGCGCTGCTGCAGACGCTGCGCCTGATTGTCCAGCGCCATCACGGTGGCGTCGGAGGCGAGCACGCGCCAGTCGCGCAGATCGTCGCTGCCTTCCACGCGCAGCTGGGCCTGCACCGGCATGTTGCCGTCCCAGTCCAGCCACAACGCGCGCGGGCGATCGCGCAATGCGCTGGCATCGATCAGCCAACTGCCGCCGGCGCCCGCTGCTGCCGATGTACCGGTGGCAAAGCGGCCTTCCAGCCGGCGTACCGCACCACTGGCATCGCGTTCGGCAATCAGCTGCAGATCGCCGTTGGCAGGCGCCGCACCCGCCGGCAATGCGAACAACGGCAAGCGCTGCCGGCGGGTTGCGGCCGCTGGCGCGGCGTCCATGGCGAGTAATGCGGTTGGAACTTCGTCGCCACGCGCATCGATCACCGTGACATCGCGCAGCGCCGCATCATCTGCGCTGCGATAGATCGCATCGTTCAAGCTCAACTGGTACATGCCGGCATCCGAACCGGCCACCTGCAACGGCCATTGCTGGCGATAGTCCTGGCGCACATCGGCCGCTTGCGCCATCAGCGGCACCAGCAGTAGCCATCCCCATTGCCTCGCTTTCATGCCGGATCCTTTTCGACGCCATCGTCTGCGACAGCCTGTTCTTCAGCAGCCGCCTGACGCGGCGGCGCCGGTGCCAGATAGCCCACCACGGTGCACAACAGGCCATAGGCCATGAACGAGCCGATGCCGAGCAGATTGCCCAGATGCTGGCGATCGACCAGGACCAGCTTGGCCAAGACCAGGCCCATCAACAACGCCCCGCCCAGCCATAGACCGCGCTGACCGCGACGCGAGCCGATCACCCAGCCCAGCACACCCAGCACGCTCCACACGATGGTCAGGCTGGTCTGCGACAGGGTTGCATTGATCAAGGACGCATCCCACGCCACGCCGCCCCAGTGATGCACGCTGTGCAAGGTGCTGCCGGTGATCAACACCCAGCCCAGCACGCCCAGCGCGGTCACACGCCAGCGTTGCAAGGCCAATGGTGCCCGCGTGGACCATGCCCAGCGCGCCAGCAAGGCAAGCACGGCCAGTTGCGCCAGCTCGGCCGGGTTGAGCACGGGCAGCCACGGCAATGGCGCGGCGCTGACCGGATCGAGCAACACGATCAACCAACCGATGCCCAGCACAGCGAACACACAGCTCAGCAAGGCAGTGCGCACAGGATCGAAGCTTGCCCCTTGCGGCCACGCCAGCCATGGCCAACGCAGCAGCCCCACGGCCGCCACCGCAAGCCAGGGCGCGGCGAGCAAAGCGCAGCGCCAGCCATTGGCGAGCACGAAGTCATCGGCCAACCAGGCCGCGCCCAACGACACCACCAATGGCCACAGCAGCCACCAGATGAACTGCGCGGCCACGGCGCCAGCACCATGCTGCATGCGCAGGCACCACAGCGCGCGTGCACCGGCCACGGCGAACGCCAACCAGGCCAACGCGCCCCAATGTGCGAACGGCTGGGTATGCGCATGGCTCTGCCACAGGGCCAACGGCACGGCCAGCGCCAGCCCGGACATCACCGTCCACACCAACGCCGTTGCGGGGCGACGCCGATGCACCTCGGCCGCCATCCAGACGGTGAGTGCTACAAAGCCCAGTAGCAGATCCGGTTCGCTGCGCAGATCGCCAGCAAAACTGAAGATCTCGTGCACCCCGCAGAACGCCCACCAGCCCAGCCCCCACACGTACGCAACCAGCGCACGCCGCGGCTGCCCTGCATCGCGCAGGAACCAGGCACTGGCCCAGCCGGCAAGGGCAAGCAGCAAGGTGCTCATGCAGGTGGCATTGGCAATGGCCACCGTGTCGTAACGCCACGCATCCACACCGAAGGCCACACCAACGGCCGCGAGCAATTGCAAGACTACGCCGCTGAACTGCGAGATGCGTCGCTGCTGCCGCAAGCCCAGCCACAACAAACCCACACCTTCGAGCGCGAACACGCTGGCGGTGGCGCGCGCCGACAATGCCAACGGCACCGCCAGCGTCGCGAAGCCCACTGCCAGCATCGCGTGCGCTTCGCCCAGCAAGCGCGTGGAGGCACGTCGCAGCAGCCAACTCGCCAGACCTGCGTACAGCCCCGCCACGGCCAGTGCGCACAACGCCAGTGGCAATCGGTCGCCTTCCAATAAACGCGCCTGCAACGCAAAGGCCACCAGCGGTGTGCCGAACAACAGGCTGCCATCGATGACCTTGCCCGCGCTGCCATCGCCACGCCGCGCATGCAGCACCGGAATCGCCACATACATGGCGAAGAACAACAGCAGGAACGGTTCGGTACTGGCGAATTTTGCCGGGCTGTATTGCAGTGCGCCCCACAGCGTGCCGATGCCGAAGGTGAAGGCGAATCCGAGCAGATTCAGCACCCGCCACGGGCGCGTCCAGGCGATCGCCACAATGCCGGCGTTGAGCACTGCGTAATACGAAAACAGCGCAACATGATTGCCGGTGCCGGTGGAGAGCCAGATCGGCGCGAGGAAGCCCGCCAACACACCGAGTACCGCCAGCGTGCGCGAATCCTGCACCACCGCCAGCACGCACATGCCGGCAATCAGCACCACGCTGATGCCCATCGCCAGGCCAGCGCCCAGCAATCCATACAATTTGAAGGCCGCGAACACGGTCAACAACAACCCGCCGATGGCGCCGCCCTGCAAGGCCAATGCAAAGCCCGGCCGCTGCAGCCGCTGTTTCCAGCCGAATACCAGGCCAGCCAATGCGAGCACACTGATACCGGCCAGCCGCAGCTCGACCGGCATGCGCATCCAGCCCTGGTCGCTGGCGTACTTCAACAACGACGCCACACCGGCCAACAACACCAGCATGCCGACCTTGACCGGCACATTGCCTTCGGTGAACCAGCGCTTCACTGCACTGGCTGCACGCGCGATCGGGCCGGGTTCGGATGGGATGTATTGCGGTTGCTGCTGTGGCTGTGGATGTGGCTCAGCCTGCGCAGGCGCAGTGGACGAAGTCGGCGCATCGCCAGCGCTACGCGCTGCCGAAGACGCTGGAGCTTCTGCCGGCAATGATGGCGGCATCGCCACGACAGGCACCGGTGCAGCTTGCAGGTCTGCTGCGCGAGGCGAGTCGGGCTCGCCAAATGTAGACACACCGACGTCGGATGCGTCTTGCTGCGGCTCCCACGCCCTGAAAGGCGTTGGCGTTGGGGTATGCACCGCCGCCGCATCCGCGGCCCCCGCTCCGGCACCGCTGGCCTGCCACTGCGCAAGCCGCTGCTCCAGCACATCCACGCGCCGCCGCAGCCCGGCGATCCACACCAGCGCGATCACCAACCCCACCGGCACCGCAAGCAGCAACAGCACCACCAACCCGATCATCGTTTCCAACGCAGCAACCCCTGAGTCGGCGTCCGGCCGAATGCGCGAACCATACAGGCTCAGGACGCGTCTGGGCAGCCAATCCCGAGACGGAAGCGCTGCGACGCGATGCCGCCAGCGGCGCCCGCACCTCATAGCTGCATGCACGAACGTGACCCAAAAAAACGCCCGGGAGAACCGGGCGCTTCACACTTATTCGCGGTAGCCGCTGTCGTTCTTGTTGTGGATGATCCAGATCAGGTTGCCGCCGGTATCCATCGACTTGCCAGCGAACACCAGGCGCCCCTGGCCCTTGTAGGCCATCTCATGGCGATAGCGGTCGCCACCATAGAAAAACGGGATAAAGGCCTTGCCGGTGACATACGAACCCTGGTCGGTCGGCTGCCCGATCAGATCGGTCACCTGCTTCATCGGCATGCCGATCTTCAACTGGGTGAACTTGCTGTCCGGCGCCGGCTTGCCGGTGATTTCGCCTTCGTAATCGTTGACGCCCTTGACCGTCTCGCCATAGCCGGCCTCGACGTCGGACGACTTGATCACTTCACCATCGGCATTCATCCAAGCCGGCGTACCGGCCTGCTTCTTCGCCGCCCAACTGTTCAACGGAGCCGAAAACGCAATCACCACACCGAGCGCCAATGCGCCCGCCAGAAATTTATTCATCGTTATGTTCTCTCGATCCATGGAGTTCCCCGATCCTTCGTACACGACACGGGAACGGCCGCCGTGCGCGCAAATTAGCGCACGTGAGCCTTTCAAAGTCCACATCTTGTGCTGGCGACGAGGAAGTGGTGACGGCGCATGTCCCCATCACAGTCCGACACGCAAAAAACGAAAGGCCCCGGCATGCCGGGGCCTTCGACGCGTCGCCTAAGCGCGCGATTTACTTCGCCACAACCCGCACCATTTCCAGACACTTGTTGGAGTAGCCCCACTCGTTGTCGTACCAGGACACCAGCTTGACGAAGGTCGAGTCCAGCGCGATGCCGGCGTCGGCGTCGAACACCGAGGTGCAGGTCTCGCCGCGGAAATCGGTGGCCACGACCTTGTCTTCGGTGTAGCCCAGCACGCCCTTCAAGGCGCCTTCGCTCTGTGCCTTCACTTCGGCACAGATCTCGGCGTAGGTGGCCGGCTTTTCCAGCTCGACAGTGAGATCGACTACCGAGACGTCCGAGGTCGGCACGCGGAAGCTCATGCCGGTGAGCTTCTTGTTGAGCTCCGGAATCACCACGCCCACGGCCTTGGCAGCGCCGGTGGAGGACGGGATGATGTTCTCCAGGATGCCGCGCCCACCGCGCCAATCCTTGTTGGACGGGCCGTCCACGGTCTTCTGCGTTGCAGTGGCCGCGTGCACGGTGGTCATCAGGCCGCGCTTGATGCCCCACTTGTCATTGATCACCTTGGCCAACGGCGCCAGGCAGTTGGTGGTGCACGAGGCGTTGGAGACGATCGCTTCGCCCTTGTAAGTCTTGTCGTTGACGCCGAACACGAACATCGGCGTGTCGTCCTTGGACGGTGCCGACAGGATCACCTTCTTGGCGCCCGCGTCGATGTGCTTCTGCGCGGTTTCCTTGGTCAGGAACAGGCCGGTGGACTCGATCACCACATCGGCGCCCACGGCATCCCACTTGAGGTTGGCCGGGTCGCGTTCCTGGGTCAGGCGGATCCTGTTGCCGTTGACGATCAGCGTGTTGCCGTCGACCGACACATCGGCCTTGAAGCGGCCATGCACCGAGTCGTACTGCAGCATGTAGGCCAGGTAGTCGGGCTCGAGCAGGTCATTGATGGCCACGATCTCGATGTCATTGGCGAAGTTCTGCACCGCAGAGCGCAGCACATTGCGTCCGATGCGACCGAATCCGTTGATGCCAACCTTGATTGCCATGTTCACTAGCTCCTGCGGCCGCGACAGCGCGGCGGATGGAAAGGGACGGCCATTCTAGCAGCGTCGCACCCGCGCAGCCGTGCCGTGGAAAGCGCGGCGCCACAGCGCGCACCGACGGTGTGTTCGCGTGTGCAGCCGAACCATTGCGGGTCGCTTGGCACGCATCGCTTGTCCGTCGCGGTGCGTGCGCTGCAAGCGCGATGGCTGGCCCCGACCACATCACCAAGCCACGACCCGACCCTTCCCTTGCAAGCCTGCCGCGGTGGCGGGCTCTGCCGTGAACCTACGCAGGTCATGCAGGAGCGCGCCTCACCGCGCGCCAAGGCCCCAGGTGCGGGATCGATCTGCATTGAAGTGACACCCGATTGCGCACGAAAAACGCTCGCGATTGCTTTATCTACCAATCACTTAATCCTGAACGAGCTACGCCGAGCAGCGTATTCATGCATATGCCGAACAGCAGAATTTCGGCACCCCGTGGATTTCGATACTGGCCCTGCCTGCTGAGGCACCCATCAATCACACGGAGATACCCCATGCGTCGCACCCTCTTTTCTCTGGTTCTGGCTCTGGCTGCCACCCCGGCGCTGGCCGGCGGCGTGATGCATTACACCGAAAAGGCAACCCTGCCCGCCGATGGCGAAGCGCGCGAAGTCGCGGCTTTGTTCGACACCTGGAACGCGGCGCTGGCCACCGGCAACCCGCACAAGGTGGCCGATCTGTACGCACCGGACGGCGTGTTGTTGCCGACCGTCTCCAACGAAGTGCGCGCCTCGCGTACGCAGATCGAAAAGTACTTCGAGCTGTTCCTGACCAAGAAGCCGCAAGGCGTCATCAACTACCGCACCGTGCGCCTGCTCGATGAAGACAGCGCAGTGGACGCCGGCGTCTACACGTTCACGCTGACAGACAAGGACGGCAAGAAGAGCAAGGTGCAGGCGCGTTACACCTTCGTGTATGAAAAGCGCGACGACAAGTGGCTGATCATCAACCACCACAGCTCGGCGATGCCGGAAGTGGATGCGCCGAAGGTCGCCAAGGTCAAGTAAGTGCCGGATTACCGCAGCCATCGGCTCGCTGCCGGCTCCATCCCGCATGCAGGCGTCGGCACCCCTCCCCTGCCGACGCTTGCGCCAGATGCATCGCACAGCACACCCGACGCGATGCGCCAGTGCGGTCGCCGCCACGGCGAGGAATGTTGCTGTCATTGCGGATTGCTGCTGCAGCCAGTGCACCACCGACCGCACCAGCGCGCCGCCATATTGATCAGGATCAAGGCAGCCGCCGGGCAAACCTACAAGACTTCATCCATCTACCGCACCCAACGAGAGTTTCTATGCGCATGCGCTCTACCCTTCTGCTCGCCGGCCTGGCCGCCAGCTTTGCCAGCGTCCCCGCATTGGCTCAATCCAAAGGCGACTGGACGGTTGCCGTCGGCGCCCACCAGGTCGCTCCCACATCCGACAACGGCAGCCTGGTCGGTGGCACGCTCGACGTGGAAGTGGGCAAGGACATCAAGCCGACCTTCACTGCGGAATACTTCATCGCCGACAACCTGGGCATCGAAGTACTGGCTGCGCTGCCGTTCGAGCACGACATCGCGCTCCGCGGCATGGGCCGCGTCGGCAGCACCAAGCATCTGCCGCCGGTGATCTCGCTGCAGTACCACTTCAACAGCCAGGGCAAGCTCTCGCCGTTCGTGGGTGTCGGCATCAACTACACCCGTTTCTTCAGCACCGACACCCGTGGTGCACTGGCCGGCAGCGAGCTGGAACTGGACGACTCCTGGGGCCTGGCACTGCACGCAGGCATGGATTACAAGCTCAGCGACC
This sequence comes from Xanthomonas sp. Leaf131, assembly GCF_001423495.1. Taxonomy (GTDB): domain Bacteria; phylum Pseudomonadota; class Gammaproteobacteria; order Xanthomonadales; family Xanthomonadaceae; genus Xanthomonas. The sequence continues at coordinate 356,459 of NZ_LMOG01000012.1, forward strand.
GCGGCGCCCTGCGCGTGAACCTGCGCTGGATCGACATCGACACCGACGCCAGCCTCAATGGCAACCGCATCGGCACGGTCAACATCGACCCGCTGGTCTATGGCGTGGCGTACGTGCACCGGTTCTGATCCTGGCGGCGTGCGCGGCGCATCTCTGGCACACTTGGCTTCCAGGGACGTGAATCCACCGCCGGAGTTGCGGACAGGTTGGTCACGTCGACCGCCTGTCCGACCTATCCGGGGATTCCATGAGCATGCTGATCCGTACCGCCCTCGCCATCGCATTGGCCGCTTCGGCCACACCCGCCCTTGCACAATCGGCCGGCCACTGGACGACCGGCTACGGTGCCGGCTATGTCTCGCCCAAGTCCGATAGCGGCAGCTTCGGCGGCACCCGCGCCGAGATCAAGGGCGCACCGGCGCTGTCGTTCACCTACGAATACTTCATCCGCAACAATCTCGGCATCGAGGTGCACGCCGCGGTCGCGGGCAAGCACGATCTCGAACTCGAAGGCATCGGCAAGGTGGGCAGTTATTGGTCGGTGCCGCCGAGCGTGCTGTTGCAGTACCACATCAATGGCTACGGTACGGTGTCGCCGTTCGTGGGTGTCGGCATCAACTACACCACGTTTCTCGGTGAAGACGTCGATGCCGCATTCGGCAACGGCGATCTGCGCTTCGGCGATTCGGTAGGTGTCACTGCACATGTGGGTGTGGACTTCATCTTCAACGAGCGCAGCGGCCTGCGGGTGGATGCGCGCTGGACCGGCTCGCAAAGCAACGTCGACTTCAATGGCGCGCGGCTGGGCAAGGCGAAGATCGATCCGTTGACCTACGGTGTGTCCTACTTGGTGTATTTCTGATCGTGGTGCAGACGCCACGCTGAGGCGTGGCTGTCGTGCGACCGGGACGGCCATCAAACCGTCCCAGACCGTTGCGTACAATTGTGGGATGAAGACCTTCTCCCCCTATACCGTCGTTCTTGCCGTCGCCGTTGCCGCGGCACTCCAGCCCATCACCGCATTCGCCTGGGGTGCGCAGGGCCACCGTCTGGTGGCGCGCATTGCCGACACCGAACTGACGCCGCAAGCGCGTGCGCAAGTGGCGCAATTGCTGGCAGGCGAGGCGAATCCAAGCCTGGCTGGGGTTGCAACCTGGGCCGATGAGCTGCGTGAACACGACCCGGATCTGGGCAAGCGTTCCGGGCCCTGGCACTACGTCAACCTGGGCGAACACGATTGCGGCTACGTGCCGGCGCGCGATTGCCCGGATGGCAATTGCGTGATCGCCGCACTGGATCGGCAAACCGCGTTGCTGGCCGATCGCAGCCAGCCCTTGGAGGCGCGTCGGCAGGCGTTGAAGTTCGTGGTGCATTTTGTCGGCGACATCCATCAGCCCATGCACGCTGGCTACGCACACGACAAGGGCGGCAACGATTTCCAGCTGCAGGTCGATGGCAAGGGCAGCAACCTGCATGCGCTGTGGGACAGCGGCATGCTCAACGAGCGCCACCTCAGCGACGATGCCTACCTGCAACGTCTGCTGGCCTTGCCGGCTGCCGCTGCGGTGTCTCCGGCGCTACCGCCGCCGGCCGCAGCGTGGGCGCAGGCGTCGTGCAAGATCGCGATCACGCCGGGCGTGTACCCAGACAAGCACGTGTTGCCGGACACCTATATTGCGACTTACCGTCCGCTTGCCGAGACGCAATTGCGGCTTGCCGGCGACCGGCTCGCCGCCGTGCTCAATGCGGCGCTGGCTACCCCCTGAGATGGAGACGCCGATGCAGCCCGAGGTCCTTGCCTTCTTCCACGCCGACAGCAACACCTTCACCTACGTGGTTGCCGATACGGCGACCGGTGCGGCGGCGGTGATCGACCCGGCGCTGGATTACGCGGCCGACACCGGCCAGGTGAGCACGCATGCCGCGCAAGCCATCGTCGATGCCATCGCCCAACACGGGTGGCAGGTGCACTGGCTGCTGGAAACCCACGCGCATGCCGATCACCTGTCTGCCGCGCAATGGCTGAAACAGCACTGGCCGCAGGCGCGCATCGGCATCGGCGAAGGTATTCGGGATGTGCAGCAGACGCTGGCGCCGCAGTATGCGTTGCCGGCCGGTTTTCGTGCCGATGGCTCGCAATTCGATCATCTGTTCGCCGATGACGAACGCTTCCAGCTCGGCGGCATCCAGGCGCGCGTCATCGCGGTGCCTGGGCATACCAGCGACAGCATTGCGTATCTGATCGGCGATGCGCTGTTTCCCGGCGATTCGTTATTCATGCCCGACGCGGGCACGGCGCGCTGCGATTTCCCCGGTGGCGATGCGCGGCAGTTGTTTGCCTCGATCCAGCGCCTGTACACGCTGCCGGAAAGCACCCGTGTGTTCGTTTGCCACGACTATGGCCCGGGCGGCCGCGCCGTGGCGCATCAAACCAGCATCGGCGAACAGCGGCGCAGCAATCTGCATGTACGCGATGGTGTCGACATCGATACCTTCGTGGCGCAGCGGCAGGCACGCGATGCCACCTTGCCCGCGCCCAAGCTGATCCGGCCCGCCCTGCAGGCCAATCTTCAGGCCGGCCGGTGCGGCGGAGTGGCTCCGTAGTCTTCGCTTGTGCTCGCCATGCGGGACGCATGGCACAGCCGCTATGATCGGTGCCTTATCCCGCTGGAGTAGCCCTATGCGCACGACCGGTTTCTGGCAGCGCGCGTTCTGCGTGCTGATGTTGGCATTGCCCGTGCTGGCCACCGCGCAGACTGCGCCGGTGACCGTCTTTGCAGCGGCAAGTTTGAAGGAATCGATGGACGAAGCTGCGGCCGCTTACGAAAAAGCCTCCGGCACACCGGTGCGCGTGTCGTATGCAGCAAGCTCCGCGTTGGCACGTCAGATCGAACAGGGCGCACCGGCCGACGTGTTCTTTTCGGCCGATCTGGAATGGATGGACTATCTGCAGCAGCGCGGCCTGGTGCTGCCGGCGCAGCGCCACAACCTGCTCGGTAACACGCTGGTGCTGATCGCCCCGGCCACCAGCAAAGTGCGCGTGGACCCGCGCAAACCTGGCGCGATTGCCGAGGCGCTCGGCGACAGCGGCCGGCTGGCGGTTGGCCAGACCAACAGCGTGCCGGCCGGCAAATACGCCGCCGCATCGCTGCGCAAACTCGGCCAGTGGGATGGGGTGAGCAACCGCCTGGCCGAGTCGGAGAGCGTGCGCGCCGCGCTGATGCTGGTGTCGCGTGGCGAAGCGCCGCTGGGCATCGTGTACGGCTCGGATGCACGCGCCGACCCCAAGGTGCGCGTGGTCGCCACGTTCCCCGAAGACAGCCACGATGCGATCGTGTACCCGGTCGCTGCATTGAAGAACAGCAGTAATCCCGACACCGTCAAGTTCGTGCAATGGCTGAGCAGCAAACCCGCCAAGGTGATCTTCACCCGCCGCGGTTTTTCGTTGACCGATTGAGGCGCGCCGTTGTCGATGTTCACCCCGCAAGAGCTGACCGCGATCGGCTTGAGCCTCAAGGTCGCCGTGGTTGCCGCCATCGCCAGCCTGCCGCCGGGCATCGCCTGCGGCTGGCTGCTGGCGCGGCGCCGCTTTCCGGGCAAGGCCTTGCTGGACGCGTTGCTGCATTTGCCGCTGGTAATGCCGCCGGTGGTGACCGGCTACGCGTTGCTGGTGATACTGGGCACGCAAGGACCGGTCGGTAGCTGGTTGCTGGAACACTTCGGCATCCAGTTTGCGTTCCGTTGGACCGGCGCAGCGCTGGCGTGCGCGGTGATGGGATTTCCGTTGATGGTGCGCGCGATTCGCTTGTCCATCGAAGCCACCGATCGCCGTCTTGAAGCGGCTGCCGCCACGCTCGGCGCGGGCCCATGGCGCGTATTTTTCAGCATTACCTTGCCGCTGGCCTGGCCAGGCCTGGTGGCCGGCATGGTATTGGCGTTCGCCAAGGCCTTGGGCGAGTTCGGCGCAACCATCACCTTCGTCTCCAATATCCCTGGCGAAACGCAGACCTTGTCATCGGCCATCTACGGCTTGATGCAGGTGCCGGGCATGGAATCGGGGGTATGGCGGCTGGCCGGTGTTGCGTTGGCCATTTCGCTGGCGGCGCTGCTGCTGTCCGAATGGCTGGTGCGCAGGCCGCATCCGCGTGAGGAAGACTGATGCTGGACATCGATCTGCAATTGCAGCGCGGTAACTTCCAGCGCCACATCCGGATTCAGGACGCTGCGCGTGTGGTTGCCCTGATCGGCCCATCCGGTGCCGGCAAGACCACGGTGCTCAACGCAATTGCCGGGCTGGTGCAACCGCAGGCCGGGCATATCCGCATCGATGGGCGGTGTCTGTATGACGCCCAGCAAGGCGTCAATCTGCCCACGCACCAGCGCAGGATCGGCTACGTGTTTCAGGATGCGCGGCTGTTTCCGCACCTGGATGTGCGCCGCAATTTGCGTTACGGCCGGCATGCGCGCGGGGACTCGCCGTTCGGTTTCGACGATGTGGTGGCACTGCTGGGGATTGCGCCGTTGCTGCAACGCCGGCCGCGCAATCTCTCCGGTGGCGAAGCGCAGCGCGTGGCGATTGGCCGCGCCTTGCTGTCGCAGCCGGCGATTCTGTTGTTCGACGAGCCGTTGTCGGCACTGGATCAAGCGCGCCGTGAAGAATTGATTCCCTATCTGCAACGCGTGCGCGACGGGATCCGTCTGCCGATGTTGTACGTCAGCCACAATCCCGATGAAGTGCAGCGCATTGCCGATAGCGTGCATGTGCTGGAGTGAGCGCATCGGCAGGACCGGTGCGTGAGATTGTGGCGGGCGTGGCCAGTGCCGGGAGCGGCCGTGATCGATGCAGGCAGTGCACAGTCGGTGCACTGCCGAAAACGAGTTGACGACGCCGCGTAGCATCAGCCGCCGTGGCCACTGCTGGCGGCCTTCGCTACGTATGCGGATTCATCAACCCGCCCATCAGCCGATGCCCGGCCATTAGCGAGCAACCTTGCCGGTACGCACGCTCACCTTGCCCTGCCGCACTTCAAAGGTGAACGCGAACGACAGCGTCACCGGCACCGGCTCCTCGCTGGTTGCGCCGGTGCAGTCATCCAGCGCCGCCGGCTGCGCAACAGCAGGGGCAAACTTACACATCGCGGCCGGCACGAATTGCCAGTGTTGCACCGTGGTGCGCACCGACTGCACCAGATCGGCGTTGTCGGGCAGTAGACCTGAGGCGCATTCGTCGCGATCGGACATCGGATCGACGCGCTGTACAGCGCCTTCGGCGGTCAAGATCACGTGGGCGCACACGGTGGTCGGCGGCAAGGTCTGCCGTGGCGAATCGGCCGGCAGCACCGGCGCATCGCTGCGCAGCGCGCGCGGCATGCGGAAGCGTTGTGTCGGTGCCAACGTGTATGGCTCGATGGAGGAGTCCCCACCACCTCCCGACTGCGCGCTCAGCATGCGCTGATCCACCGAATCTTCGCGCTGGCTGCGCTGCGGTTCCTGCGCGCCTTGCGTTGCACATGCGCCAAGCGACAGCGACAGGACTGCAGCGCAGATCGGAGCAGATCTCATCGCAGCATCTCCTGTATCGCGCAGCCTGGCGAAGCGCAACCGGCAAGGCGGTTGGACGGTGGCGCATCTGTTCGCGCGGCGCTGTCATTGGTGTTGGCATTAGCATCCTTGAACGTCTGCTCCGGCCCATCCAGTTCGAACGTCACCGGCACGCGCACCTTCGATGCAATGGCCTCGCCCTGTGCGTACGCAGGTTTCAATCGCCATTGGCGCGCTGCATCCAGCACCGCCTGATCGAACACACCGGCCGGCTCGCTCTGGACGACGGCGATGTGCTGCGGTACGCCGCCTGGGTCAACATCGATCTGCAGTTCGACAAGGCCTCCAATGCCTGCCTCGAACGCAGCTGCCGGATATTTCGGCGGTCGCATCGTTGCGAAATCTACATAGCTCGCCGAGCGCATCATGCCGGCATTCATGGTGTTTCCGGCTGCAAGCCTCGGCGGTGACGATGCCGCGATGCGCGCCGGCTGCAGGGCCCACGCAGCGCTACTGATTGTCACAGCGAGCAGCAGCACCATCGCCACACTCCAGCGCGAACGCCTGGCATTTCTCAGTGGCTTGCGCAGCGCCGCAATGCGTTGCATCAATGGATGCGATGCAGCCCAATGGCACGCAAGCGGCGTGCAGCTAACACCAAGCTGGGTCTTGAGCATTGCGCTGGCGTAGCTGCGGCGCGTGCCTGGATGCTGTGCCAGCACCGCCGCATCGCAGGCCAGTTCCTGATCCAGCCGGAACGCGCGCCAGGCCAGATGCATCAACGGGTTGAACCAGCCGATGCAGAGCAGCAATGCCGCCAGCAGATTGGCATGCAGATCGCCGCGACGCAGATGCAGCCGTTCGTGCGCCAGCACCAACGCACGTTCGGCAGCGGAGTAGCGCGTAATGAAATCCGACGGCACCACGATACGTGGATGCCAGAGTCCCAATGATGCCGGCAGCCCTGCGTCATGCGTTGCCGACCATACTGCATTATCCAATGCGTGCAAGGGACCCAGGCTGCGCACAAAACGATGCTGCCGCCACCACAGCATCGCTGCCATCAGCGCTGCGCCAGTCAACCAGGCCGCCAAGATCGACGTAGCCCACGCAGCAGCACTGTCATGCGAGCTTGAGAGAGCGGGCATTGCGACCAGAATCGGAATCTTCAACATCACCACATCTGCTTGCGGGCCTGGCAGAACCGCGGCCAACAACGCGAGCGGGACGCATGCCCAGATGGCGTACGCGGCCGTTGCACCCAGCCAGCCGCGCAATGGACGCCGCAGGAGCAGGCAGATCGATAGCGCGGCCGCGGTGTAGAGCGTTGCGCGCAGCAGTAGCGCAACCAGTGCGTCAGGGCTCATCGTCCAACTCCTTGATCAGCTTCTTCAATTCCGCGATGTCGGACACGCTGAGCTTTCCGCGCTCGCTGAAATGCGCCACCAGCGGCGCCACGCGTCCACCGAACAGCCGTTGCAGCAATCCTTCGCTCTGTTGCTGCACCCACTGCTCGCGTTGCAGCAGCGGCGTATACAGATACTTGCGCCCGTCTTTTCGTGCAGCAATGGCGCCCTTGTTGAGCAGACGATTGAGCAGGGTCTTGATGGTCGGCTCGGCCCAATCGGTCTGCGAAAGCGCTGCAACCACCTCTTCTGCCGTGCGCGGAGCACCGTCCCAGAGCACTTGCATTACCACTGCTTCTGCGTCGCTGATCGACATCCGATTACACTCGTAATTTTTATCGATTACACGTGTAAAACTTATGCCTGTCAAGCCTGTGCCCGCTTGAATATCGAGCAGCGATCGCAGCGGCCCCGCGCTCACGCCGGCTGCCGGGGCAACCGGCTCACCATCGGCTCGGCTACCCTGCATGGATGACCGAACATCTCACTGACCTGAGCTCCGCCGTGGAGCGGATCCTGCAACGCATCGATGGCCCATTGCGCGTGGGTGCGCCCCTGGGTATCGGCAAGCCGCATCGGCTGTTGAACGCCTTGTATGCGCAACTCAAGGACACGCCGTCACGGCCGCTGACGCTGTACACGGCGCTGTCGCTCAATCCGCCCAAACCCGGCGCGGGACTGGAGGCGCGCTTTGCCGCGCCGTTCGTTGCACGCCATTTCGGTGACGACTTTCCGCGCCTGGCGTATGTCGATGCCATGCTGCGCGACGCATTGCCGGCGCATGTGCAGGTGGAAGAGTTCTACATGCAGTCCGGCGGCCTGCTGCATTCCACCCAGGCGCAGGCCGACTACACAAGTCTGAACTACACGCATGCAGCCGCAGCGGTGGCGCAGCGCGCACCCAACCTGATCGTACAGAAAGTGGCGCGCGAGCCGGGCGGTACGCGGTTGTCGCTGTCGTGCAACAACGACATCACCCAGGACACGCTCGATGCGGTGCAGGCACTCGGCCTGCCACGTCCGCTATTGGTGGCGGAAGTCGATACGCAGCTGCCGTGGATCGGCGGTACTGCAGCGGTGGAGGAAGCGTTCTTCGATCTGGTCATCGACCTGCCCGGCCCGTCGCCACGCCTGTTCGGCTTGCCGCGGCAGCCGGTCAATACCATCGACTACGCGATCGGTTTGTATGCGAGCACGCTGGTGCGCGATGGCGGCAGCTTGCAGATCGGTATCGGCACGTTGGCCGATGCGCTGAGCCATGCCCTGGTGCTGCGACACACCGACAACGCCACCTATCGGCGCGTGCTGCATGCGCTGGATCCGGAGCTGGAACAGCATCCTGCGGTACGCGCCAGCGGTGGTCTGGAGCCGTTCGAGATTGGCTTGTACGGCTGCAGCGAAATGCTCAATGAAGGGTTCAAGCAGCTGGTGGACAGCGGCGTGATCCGGCGCAAGGTGCATGACGATCTGCCGCTGATGCAGCGCATCGCCGACGGCCGTGCCGATGCAGCCGACCACGCGCGGCTGGCACGCGAAGGCGAGTTCCTGCACGGCGCGTTCTATCTTGGTTCGCCGGATTTTTACCACTGGCTGCGCACGCTGGATGCGGAAACCCGCGATGCCATCGGCATGCGCCGCATCAGCGAGATCAATCAGCTGTATGGCGGTAACGAAACATTGGAGCGCCTGCAACGCCGCGATGCGCGCTTCTTCAACTCGTGCATGATGGCCACCGCGCTCGGCGCGGCGGTGTCCGATGGCCTGGAAGATGGCCGCGTGGTCTCCGGGGTCGGCGGCCAATACAACTTCGTGGCGATGGCGCATGCCTTGCCGCAGGCACGTAGCGCGCTGATGCTGCGGGCCACCCGCGATGCCGGTGCACACGCAGCGAGCAATGTGCGCTGGAACTACGGGCACACCACCATCCCGCGCCATCTGCGCGATCTGTACATCACCGAGTACGGCATCGCCGATCTACGTCACCAGACCGATCAGGACTGCGTACTGCAAATGGCCGGCATCTGCGATGCACGCTTTCAGGGTGAACTACTTGCCACGGCAAAAGCGTCGCGCAAGCTGCGCGGCGACCCTGTACTGCCTACCCGTGCACAACGCAACACGCCCGAAGCGCTGGAACAGGCGCTGGCGCCGTTTCGCCGCGATGGCAGCTTGCCCGACTACCCGCTCGGCAGCGACTTTACCGAAGTCGAGCAACGCCTGCTGCGCGCCCTGACCTGGCTGAAACGTGCCACTGCCAGCACTAGCGCAAAGCTGACGACCCTGGGGAGCGCGCTGCTGTCACGCGATACCGGCGATACAAACGATGCTGCTTGCTTGCAACGCATGGCCTTGGACACGCCACGCAGCATCGGCGAACGCGTGCAGGCACGGCTGCTGGCCTATGCCCTGCGCAAGATCAGATCGCACTGAAACCTTGCAGTGCCAAGAAACGATGTCGTGGCGCGTTTCTCGCACTGTGACGCACGACGGCAACACTGCGGAAAGCGTTGCGTCAAATTTGGCCGGGATGATGGCGACCACCTTCTTTCCGGCTTCGGTGCATGCGCTTCTTACACGCTCTTTCGGCATTGAATCCAGGCGATAACAGTAAAACGAAGCCATCGCGCGCAAAGCGAAGAAACACACGAGGCGCTGCATTTTTCTGCGTGTTGATGATGATCAGCTTCACCTCACACGCCGCGCCGCGGCTCACCGATCTGCAATACATCGGTAGCCATAACAGCTACCACGCCGGCTTCGCCCCCAGCGAAGCAACACTGTTGAAACACCTGAGCCCGGCCCTGTTTGCGGCACTGGATTACCGCCATCCAGCGCTGACGCAACAGCTGGACGATGGGGTCAGACAGCTCGAACTGGATGTCTTTGCCGATGCGAACGGTGGTCGCTACGCGCATCCGGCAATCGTCGCGCAAGTCGCCAAGGCAGGGCTTCCACCCGCCCCCGCCAGTGCGCCTGCCGGGGTGATGGACAAGCCGGGTTTCAAGGTCATGCATGTGCAGGACGTGGACCAGCGCAGCAACTGCCAACCCTTGATCGCGTGCCTGCAGGAAGTGCGCGCGTGGTCCAAGCAGCATCCCGGGCATGTGCCGATCTTCATCCTCCTGGAAACCAAGCAGACGCCGGTGCAGCTGGCCTTTCCGACCGTGCAGCCGGAGCCGTTCGATGCAACGACGATGGATGCACTGGATGCCGAACTGCGCTCGGTATTTCAGCCTGGCGAGTACCTCAGCCCCGATCAAGTGCGTGGCACCGCGGCCACGCTCAATGCCGCAGTGCTTGCGCACGGCTGGCCATCGTTGAACGAGGCGCGCGGCAAGATCGTCTTCCTGCTCGACCAACGCACGGCCGGTGCCAGCTACCTGCCCGGGCATGCGTCACTGCGCGGGCGTGTGTGCTTCACCAATGCCGTGCCCGGCGAAGACGATGCCGCGTTCACCGAACTCAACGACGGACCTGTCGAGAACATCACCCAGCTGGTGAAAGCAGGCTATCTGGTGCGCACGCGTACCGACGCAGACCTGAAAGAAGCGCTGCAGAACGACACCGCACGCCGCAACCGCATGCTGGCCAGCGGCGCACAATTGCTCAGTACCGACTTCCCCGCACATGAGCCAGCGAGCAACGGTTACGTGGTGCGCTTCGATGGCGACGCGGTGGCACGCTGCAATCCGCAACTGCCGCACGCGCGCTGCAAGGGCCTCGATCTCGCGCATTGAGCCTGGCAACTTCCGCAGTCGCCGCACCCATACCAAACACACAGACCTGTCGCAATGGAAGGCGTCGGCGATGCACGTCTGCGCCCGCGTTACGCGGGCCGGCCACCCCACGTTCTCCCACTACGCGAGCCAACTGCATGCAGCACCCCCGCACGTTCCATCGTCTGACCTGCGCCATCGCGCTGGCGCTGTCCGCACCCGCATTTGCAGAAACTCCAGAGCCCAGCACCACCACGCTGGATTCGGTCAACGTGCAGGCCAAACACGCTGCCACACCGGGGTCGCTCAACGAACAGCGCCTGTCCAGCAGCGTCAACAGCGTGATGAGCAAGCAGCAGATCGATGCCATCCCGTCGGGCGGCATCGCCGATGTCGTGTCGCACATGCCGGGCCTGTCTGCGTACAGCGACATGCATCTGGGCCAGGCCACCACTGGCGAAAATGCCTACGTCAGCATCCGCGGCATGGATGCCAGCTACAACGCATATACGCTCAACGGCTTCGGCATGCCCGAGACCGATTCGTCCACGCGTGCGATCTCGTTGAACATGCTGGCCCCGTTCGGCATCCAGTCGGTGCAGGTTTCCAAGTCGCCCACACCTGACATGCCGGGCGATTCGATCGGCGGTGCGATCGACATGCGCACGCCTAATGCGTTCGATTTCGATCGCGACGTCTACGCCAAGACCACCGCGCAAGGTCAGTTCAACGCGCTGGCCTCGGACCTGGGCGGCAAAGACACCGGCGGCACGCTGCAGCAGGAAGTGGCATGGAAGTTCGGCGATGGCCATGCCTTCGGTCTTTATGCCTCGGCCTATTACGGCAAGAACAACAACATGGCGCAGGCTCCGGCGCCCAACAGCAAGTACGTGCCGGCCGATCCTGCATTCGCCAGTGCAACGGACCTGCGCGATGTCGGTCCGTTGATCAGCACCCGCTACAAGTACAGCCTCTATACCAGTCAGATCGAACGCTACGGCGGCAACCTCTCGCTCGATTGGCAGGGCGACAATAGCGCGCTCTATGCGCGTGCCATCTACGGCAGCTACGGCGTCACCGGGCAGCAGGATCAGTCCAGCGCGCGCCTGGAGACCTATCGCAACCAACCCACCGCCGTGCGCGGCGGTTACTTCAACACCCACGATATCGACGAGAAACTGGCGACGCTGCAACTCGGCGGCCAGACCACGCTGGATCGCTTGCGTTTCGACTATGGCGCTTCCGTCGGTCGCGGCACCCGCAGCCGTCCGGACTATGTGTCGGCCAGCCTGTATGGTTTTACGCCCGGCAGCTTCGCCTTCGACCTCAGCAACCCTCGCTATCCGAGCATCGCGCCAAGCTCGCCTGCGTTGAAGGATTTCTTTTACAACCTGGATTCGTCGCTGCTGTGGAAGGTGCAGGGGCATGACGCCGGCAGTCACGACAACCGCGTCAACGCACACACCGATATCACCTACCAGGTCGATGGCGATGTAGTGGACAGCGTCAAAGTCGGCTTGTCTGCCGATCACTCCGACCGCGGCGCCTACGACCATCCGTTCTTCCACAAGGACGGCAATTTCGTCACCAATGGGCCTTATTTTGGCGGGCCCAATTACGCGTTCCCCACCGCAGGTGGCCCGCCGCTGAGCGCGATCCCGGGACGTGTCACCAATAACGCGTTCGATGGCCGTTACGCAGGCCCGTTCAAACTGCTCAATCGCAACTGGATGCTCGCGCAGGCGCTGCCTTACAAGTACATCAACGATCCCAACGGCGCGGGCATCTATACCGCCAACGACTACAACGCCAACACCACCTCCAGCACCGAGGCGATCTATTCCGGGTACGCAATGGCCGCGTTGCATGTCGGCTCGGTGAGCGTGCTGCCCGGTGTGCGCTACGAATTGACGCGCTATTCGGCCGAGTCCTGGCAATCCAGCGGCGATGGCAATACCGGCAGCTTTGTCGGCACCGGCAGTACGTATGGGCAAGTGTTGCCGGGCATCAGCGTCAACTATCGGCCTGACGACCTCACCGTGTATCGCGCTTCATTGCGCCGCAGTTTCAGCCGCCCGGCGTTCGGCCTGATTTCCGGCGAGACGGTGTACACCATCGACGACACCCAGCGGGTGGTCGGCATTTCCAAACCCAACCCCGATCTGCATCCGAGCAAGGCCGACAACGCCGATCTCTCCGCCGAGTTCTACGACCACAGCGGTGGCGTACTCAGCGCATCGACGTATTACAAGCGCATCACCGGCTTCATCTACACCTCGCAATCGGCGACCAGCAACGACAACACACTGGGCGGCCTGGTTCCGACCGGCACCACCTTCGAAAACGGCGTGCCGGTAACCATGCCGCAGAACGGCGGCACCGCAAAGCTCTATGGCCTGGAGTTGGCGGCAAGCAAGCGCCTGCAGGACTTGCCAGGCATCTGGAGCAATTTCGGCGTCACCGCAAACCTCACGCTGCAACACAGCGAAGCAGACAGCAAACGCAGCGATCAACCGGAAAAAACCTGGTTACCGCGCGCGCCCGAACGCATCTACAACCTGGATCTGTTCTACGACGATACGCATCTGCGCACCGACCTAAGCTACAACTACACCGGCCTGCAATTGCTGGGGCTGACCAGCGACCGGCTCAACTACTACCTGCAGCCGGTCAAATCGCTGGACTTCAATGCCACCTATCATCTGCCGCACAATGTCGATGTGGGCGTCTCGGCGAAGAACTTGCTCAATGCGGCAACGTTCTACGAAACACAGGGCAAATCCAAACGCTACATGGCCTACGACCCCGGCGCCGATGGCGCCTATGTGCAGACAGGCCGGGTCTACATGCTGACGTTGGGCTATACCTACTGACGGCAGGAACGCAGATAGAGGCGCGGCGATTCTTGCAGCGGCAAAGACGGCGTTTGCACCGATCCAATCGATTGCCTGACCAAGCCAGGCGATCGATTGCTGTAGTGCATGATCATGGCTAAGAGCGGCTGACAAAACTACCGCGCTCACCGCCAAGCGGGCGCGGTCGGTGCTCGGAATCGGCATATACCACTCGTACATTCCGGTTCTGAGCGCGCCGTCCGCACCAAACTGACGACCGCTCGCTACGTTTTGTTCGCCGCTCTACGTTGGCCGCCCGCCTGAAAGGTAACGCGCAGCAGGCGAACGCATCGCATCGGCAACACGACGTGTGCAGATAGGCAAGAACGACGATGCCTCTGCCCCAGTCAGTCCCGGTGCAGCCATTTCACGCTGACCACGCAGGCAGCTCGGGCATGGTGCGCGCATGCCTTTTTCGGACCTGCCCATGCCATCACGCCTTTACGCTCGCGCCTGCTTACTTACCCTTGCTTTGGGCACCTCGTGGTCCGCAGCGGCGCAAGCGCCGCAGCCCGCCGCGACACCGGCGCCTGCAGCAACGCCTGCGACCGTCGCGCCGACCGGCCCACGTTCGGATCTGCATGCACAAGTGCTACTGGATCGCGTGCACTTTTCGCCGGGACAGATCGACGGCAAGCGCGGTTCCAATCAGAAGCGTGCGGTGTCGGGGTTTCAGGCCGCGCACAAGATCAAGGTCACCGGTGAGCTGGATGACGCCACCTGGCAGGCCTTGCAGGCCGACACCACACCGGCGCTGGTGCAATACACGCTCACCGATGCTGATGTTGCCGGACCGTTCCAGCCGATTCCGAAGGGACCGGCCGAACAGGCCAAGTTGCCATCGCTTGGCTACACCTCGGTGGATGAGGCGCTGGGCGAGCGTTTCCATGCCGATCCCGACCTGCTGCGCCAACTCAACCCTGGCGTGGATTTGAGCAAAGCCGGTGGCGTGATCCAGGTACCGAACATCGACGGCGTCCCGCCATTGGCCAAGCCGGCCAAGCTGGTGGTCGACAAGTCCGACTCGACGCTGCGCTTGTTCGATGCAGAGGACAAGGTGTATGCACAGTTCCCGGTGTCCTCCGGCAGCAAGCACGATCCGCTGCCGATCGGCCGCTGGAAGGTCCTGGGCGTCGCGCGCGACCCGGTGTTCAAGTACAACCCCAAGCTGTTCTGGGACGCGAAGAAAGGCGATCAAAAGGCGACCTTGCCGTCGGGCCCGAACAATCCGGTTGGACGCGTGTGGATCGATCTGTCCAAGCCGCATTACGGCCTGCATGGCACGCCGGAGCCTGGCCATGTGGGCAAGACCGAATCGCATGGCTGCGTGCGCCTGACCAACTGGGACGTGGTCACTCTGGCCAGCGTGGTCGGCCCGTCCATGCCGGTGGTGATGCAGGAGTAAGCATGAAACTGCTGATGATGCTGGTGGTAGGTGTGCTGCTCGGTGCCGCTGGCTACTGGTGGCTGGAACGTGAGGCGCCGCAGGCGGTAGTGGAGCCATCGCTTTCTGCGCCTGTGGTCACGCAACGAAACGCCTCCAGCGCTGAACTCGCGGAATCTTCTGCTCTGGCAGCGTCCTCTACACCAGCGCCAGCCATTGCCGCTGCGCCGGCTACCGATCCGGCTCCAGTCAACACGCTTGCCGCAGCAATGCCCGTCCCCGCTGCTGACACTGCAGTTTCAGGCACTGGCTTGTTGATCCCGGTGCAAGGCATCAGCAGCAGCCAATTGCAGGACACCTTCATCGACGCACGCAGCGAAGGACGCGTGCACGACGCCATCGACATCCTTGCGCCGACCGGAACACCGATCGTGGCCGTTGCAGACGGCACGGTCGAAAAACTCTTCAACAGCGAGCGTGGCGGCCTGACCGTGTATCAGTTCGATCCGGATGGCACGTATTGCTACTACTACGCGCATCTGGAGCGCTACGCCGATGGTCTGGCGGAAAAGCAGTCCATCAAGCGCGGTCAAATCATCGGTTATGTCGGCAGCACCGGCAATGCCGACCCTGCCGCGCCGCATCTGCATTTCGAGATCCATCGCCTGGGACCGGAAAAACAATGGTGGAAAGGCGACGTGTTGAATCCCTATCCCGTGTTGCATGGCGACCAGACGTTGCAGTGACGCACTGAACGCGTCGGAGGACACAAAGGCCTGCGCGTTATGCGCAGGCCTTCGCACTTAAATCAACATCCCGCCAGATACTTCAATACGCTGCGCATTGATCCAACCGGTACCCGGCGCCAGCAATGCAGCCACCACCGGCCCGATATCGTCCGGCAGCCCAGGGCGGCCTAATGCAGTGACCGAGGAAATCATCGCGTTGACCTGCGCGTTATCACGCACAGTGCCGCCATTGAAGTCGGTTTCGATCGCGCCCGGTGCCAGCGTGTTGGCGCGAATGCCACGCGCACCCAGCTCTTTGGCCAGATAACGGGTGAATACTTCCACCCCGCCCTTCATCATCGCGTAGGCCGACGAACCGGGCAGCGCGAAGCGTGCCAGGCCGCTGGATACGTTGAGAATGCGCCCACCATCGGCAATCAGCGGCAGCAAGGTCTGGGTCAGAAAGTACGGGCCTTTGAGATGGATGTTGACCAGCGCGTCGAATTGCGCAGGCGTGGTGTCGGCAATGGACGCGTGCAAACCGGTGCCTGCGTTGTTGACCAATGCGTCGAAGTGGGTACGACCCCAATGGGTCAACACCTGCTTCAGCTGCGCGGCAAATGCGGCGAACGCGTCGGCGTCGGCTACATCCAGCGGCAATGCGTGCGCGCGGCGGCCGAGCTTCTGAATCTCCGCCACCACTGCAGCTGCCTCATCGGCCTGGCTGCGATAGGTCAACACGACGTCGCTGCCATCGGCAGCGAGCGCAAGCGCGGCGTTGCGGCCCAGGCCGCGACTGCCGCCGGTGATCACGGTGATGGGTGTGGTGGTCGACATGGGCGTGTCCTCGGGTGCGTGAGTGAATGCGGATAGAGGCAACTGATAAAAGCGACTGCGTCGCTGCCAGATGCGCATGACGTTTTGGGAGTGAGCCAAGCTTATTGCGCTTGCCGCAGCGCATAAATCGGCTCACCCTGATTGCACCGTTCAAGAATGTCGACCAATCGATGGACACCATGGACACGCTACGTGCTTTCCTGCGCGTGGCCGAGCTCGGCAGTTTCACCCGCGCCGCCGAGACGCTGGGGCTGCCCAAGGCCAGTGTATCCACTGCAGTGCAGCGGCTCGAAGCCTCGCTGGGCACGCAGCTGCTGCACCGTACGACGCGCCGTGTGCAGCTCACCGGCGATGGCAACACGTTTTACCAGCGCAGCCGCGATCTGCTCGACGATATGGACGAGTTGCAGGCCATGTTTCAGCGCGAACGTAGCCAGCTGCGCGGGCGCCTGCGGGTGGACATGTCTTCCGGCATCGCGCGCAATTTCGTGATTCCGGCACTGCCTGCATTCCTGGCACAGCACCCGCAACTGGAAGTGGAAATCAGCGGCACCGATCGTCGCGTGGATGTGGTGCGCGAAGGGTTCGATTGCGTGTTGCGCGTGGGCACGCTTGAAGACACCAACCTGGTCGCACGCCCGCTCGGCGCGTTTCGTATCGTCAGCTGCGCCAGTGCCGATTACCTCGCACGACGCGGCACACCGCTCTGCCTGGACGATCTGGCTCAGCACGACCTGGTGCATTACGCACCGACGCTAGGCCAGCGCTCGTCCGGCTTCGAGTACTACGATGGGCACGCATATCAATTGCTGCCGATGCACGGGCCGGTGACGGTGAACAACGGCGATGCGTATCTTGCTGCGGCATTGGCCGGCCTGGGCATCATCCAGGCGCCGGCCAGCCCGTTACGTGCGCACCTGGGCAGCGCTGCCTTGATCGAAGTGTTGGCCGATCTTGCGCCGGAACCAATGCCGGTCACGCTGCTGTATGCGCAGCGCCGCCATCTACCACAACGCGTGCGTGCGTTCATGGACTGGGTTGCCGAGGTGATGGCGCCGCATCTGCAACCGCTCTAGCCCTGGGCCACCGTCGATGCGACTGCCGGCACGTCTTCGCGCATGCGTGTGCAGGAAGTATCTCTGCAGCGCGGCGACACTGGCGCGAGGCATCTCCTTGCGCGCCCCTTCGACACCACCGCAGCAAGATGCAAATACAAAAAAACAGGCACCTTTTGCAAGGTGCCTGCATCGTTGCAACAACAACCCAGGCGCTGAAATCGCGCCCAGCCTGGTCTACGATCAGAACGTGTAGTTGAAGGTCAGCATGCCATTACGCGATGCGCCCCATGCACCGTACCCCCCGTTGAATTGCGAGTAGTAATGCTTGTCGAGCAGGTTGTCGACATTGAGCTGCACCGAAAACTGAGGTGACAAGCGGTACCGCGCAAACGCGCTGACCAGTGCGTAAGCACTCTGCTGAAAGGCGCCGTAGACCGGGTCCACATAGTACGCACGGTTCTGCCAGTTGACGCTACCACCTACGGTCAGATCGCTCCACGCACCTTGCGGGGTGTAGCTGTTGAACAACTTGATAGTGGTGCGCGGCAGATGGGTATTGATCGACGTGCCGCTGTCGTCACGGGCGGTGTAGTGCGAGGCACCGAAGGTGGTGTTCCAGCCAGCGGTCACGCTGCCGGAAATCTCGAAATCGAAGCCTTCGCTGACCACGCCGTTGGCGGCCTGATACGCCGATTCGCTGCTACCGGGAACAAAGCCGCCGGTGGCCACGCCCAGGTTGTCCTGCTCGATGCGGAACACCGCAAGCGAGGCGTTGAGCTTGTCGTCGAACCATGCTGCCTTGACGCCGGCTTCGTAGCCCTTGCCGGTCAACGGATCCAGGTAGCCGCCGTTGGCATCGCGCAGGGTCTGCGGGTTGAAGATTTCGGTGTAGCTGACGTAGGTCGACCACACATCGTTGATGTCGTAGACCAGGCCGGCGTACGGGGTGACTTCGGTCTGGGTGTCGGAAAACGGCACCAGGCCTTGTGTCGTCGAATCGAAGTTGCGGCCATTGATCTGCCAATCGGTATAGCGCGCGCCCACCAGCAGCGTCAGCGGATCGGCCAACGAGAAGCGTGCGGCCACGTAGGCCGCCTTCTGCTTGATGGTGCCATCGCTCTGCACCGTGCGCGGGCTCCAGTTGGGCTCCGGATACGCGCCGGTCCAGCCGAGGTAACTGTCCAGCGGCGCCGGGAAATCGAAGGTGCCGTTGTTGACGTACTCGCGGCGGTTGTAGCTGGCGCCAGCGACCAGATGATGCTCGCGGCCGAACAGCTGGAACGGGCCTTCCGCATAGACATCGGCGCCATCGGCCTTGCGCTCGGTCAGGTAGTTGCCCGAATACGGCACGACGCCACCACCGGTGGCGCGGTCGAACCCGAAGATCGTATAGAACGGATAGAACAGGTGATTGGCCGCTTCGGTCTTCTCGTGGCTCACGTTCGCCTTGAGATTCCAACCGTTGTCGAAGCTCTGCTGCAGGCTGGCGAAGGTGCGCTGCAGACGCGTATCCCAATACGTCCAGTCGGCCGCCGGATTGAACGAACGGTCGTAGTTGGTGCGGGTGCCATCGCTGTAGAACAGCGGGAAACCGCCCCAGGTGACATCGTCCGATTCCTTCTTCTGGTACTCGTAGCCCACGCTCAGCAAGGTGCTGTCGGTGAGGTCGGCATCGATGATTGCCGAGCCGATCTTCTTGCGCATGCTGTAGCGGTCCATATCCGACTCGCCGTCCTGATACACGCCGATCACGCGCGCACGCACCGTGCCTTCTGGGCTCAGCGGCACGGTGACATCGGCCACGCTGCGGGTCTTGTTGAAATCGCCGCCACCGACCGACACGGTGCCGGTGAAGTCGCGGCTGAGCGCGTGCTTGCGCACCAGATTGATCGAGGCCGACGGATTGCCCGAGCCGGTGAGCAGGCCGGTGGCGCCGCGTACCACTTCGATACGGTCGTACAGCGCCACGTCCAGCGCCGAGTCGCCGTAGCTCCAGGCCTGCTCCATATAGGCCGGGATGCCGTCGAACTGATAGTTGTCGATGTAGAAGCCGCGCGAGAAGAACTCCAGCCGCTCGCTGTCACTCTGCGCCACCGAGATGCCGGTGACGTTGTTGAGCACGTCGGTGATGCTCTGCAGGTTCTGGTCGTCCATGCGGTCGCGCGTGATCACGGTGACCGACTGCGGAATCTCGCGCAGCGACAGGTTCATACGCGTGCCGGCGGTGGTCTTCTCCACCGTATAGCCCTTGGCCTGCTCGCCCTGCACAATCATCCGGTCCAGCGTGGTGACCTCGGCATCGGCGGCGGCAACAGGCGTCTCGGCCAATGCCTGGCCGGTGGCCATCGTGCACAGCGCGGCGAACAGCGCGCGCGGCAGGGCATGGCGATGCGCGCCCACGGAAACAAGACGCAACTCGGTACTACGGATCATCGGGAACTCCAACGCAGACGAATCAGACCACGCGCTGCGAAGACGCTGCGCCGGCAACAAGGGGGGAGGAAACGGTGTGCCCTACCAGCGGCAGCGCGCCATTTTAATGGGAATGATTCACATTTTAAATAGCTGGATTGACATATTTTTAGCAATTGCTTGACATAAGCGAGCGCTAGCGATCCCTTCGATTGCGAGCTCGACAGTCGAATCAGGCTGACCGGTCTTGGCTCCAAAACGCATGAGGCAAGTCGGCCGAAAGCAGTGCAAAGCCAGCCGCCTGCACGCCGGCTATCGCACCAGATACAAGCCCCGACGCGACGTCCTCGTACGTGCCCGCATCTGCATCCACAGATTGCGCCTCTGATGAAACCCATTGCAGTCGAGCTTGCGCAAACGCCACACTCGCAGCGGGTACCGCACGGACAGGCGGCTGACGAAACGATGGATGGCACTGCAACGGGGATCACATGAAGAAATGCTGGATGGCTGTCGCTCTATTGCTGCTGTGCACGCCGGGAGTGAGCACTGCAGAGTCAGATAAAACCTCACTGAATGAGGCTTGCCGCGTACCCGGCAACGCCGTGCACGAGGCAGGTCTTGTCCAGATCGGGGGCATCCAGCAATGGGTCACGATCGAAGGCCAGGACTGCCGCAATCCGGTGGTGCTGATCGTGCATGGCGGTCCAGGCAACCCCAACACGCCGTTCGCAAAACATCTGTTCGGCAGCTGGACGCGCGACTTCACCATCGTGCAGTGGGACCAGCGCGGATCGGGCAAGACCTACGCGGCGAACGCACCTGCAGATGGCGAGACGCTGACCATGCAGCGCCTGACCCAGGACGGTAGCGCGGTCGCGCGCTATGCCACGCAACGGCTGGGCAAATCCAAGCTCATCCTGATGGGTGGATCGTGGGGCTCGGCACTGTCCGTCAACATCGCCAAGGCAAATCCCAACCTGTTCCACGCCTATGTCGGCACCGCACAGCTGGTCAATTATCAGGACGATATGGCGGCCAGTTACACCAAGACGCTGAGCCTGGCCCGCGCAGCCAGCGATGCAGACGCCATCGGTAAACTGGAGAAGATCGGCCCGCCGCCATGGACCAACCCGCGCAACTTCGGAGTCCTGAGGCGGCTGACGCGCAAGTACGAAGCCCTGAGCACCGACCCGGCACCGGAAGACTGGTTCACCTTCGCAGCGGAATACGACACGCCCGACTACCGTGCAGCCTACGAGGCCGGGGAAGACTATTCCTTCCTGCAGTTCGTCGGGCTGGCGGGCGATGGCATGGGCCCGCAGATCGACCTGCGCACACTCGGGCCGCAGTTCGCCATGCCGGTCTACCTGATCCAGGGCGAACAGGATCTGGTCACCCCGGCCCAGATCAGCAAAGCCTATTTCGATGGTCTTTCTGCCCCGACTAAAGAGTTCCTACTGCTGCCACGCACGGGGCACGATCCCAACCCGCCGATGATGGACGCACAGTTGAAGGTGCTGACCAGGATCCGCGCCTCGGCGCTGGCCAACGACGCGCACTGAAGCACGCCACGCTTCCGTTGAACGATGACGCACCCGCGCATCGCTCACGAGATTCAACAAAAAAGCCGGCTTTCGCCGGCTTTTTCTTTAACGCAACACGCCAGGTCTTACAGCGCCTTGGCTGCCGCCACTACATGCTCGGCCGTGATCTTGAAGTACGCATACAGCTGATCCGCCGGCGCCGAGGCGCCGAAGGTGTCGATGCCGACCACATCGCCATCCAGGCCCACGTACTTGCGCCAGAAGCCGGTCACGCCCGCTTCCACCGCCACGCGCTTGCGCACTGCGTTCGGCAACACCGACTCGCGATAGGCCGCATCCTGGCGATCGAACACATCGGTGGACGGCATCGACACCACGCGTGTCTTCAGGCCTGCCGCATCCAGGGTCTGCTTGGCTTCCACCGCCAGACCGACTTCCGAACCGGTGGCGATCAGGATCACGTCGGGCGCGCCGCCTTCGGCATCGGCCAGCACGTAGCCACCGCGTTCGATCAACTTGAGCTGCGCGTCGCTGCGCGGCTGGTGCTGCAGGTTCTGGCGACTGAACACCAGGCAGCTCGGGCCGTCCTTACGGGTGATCGCAGCCTTCCAGCTCACCGCCGATTCCACCGCATCGCCCGGGCGCCACACATCGTTGTTGGGGATGTAGCGCAGCGAGGCCAGATGTTCCACCGGCTGATGGGTCGGGCCGTCTTCGCCCAGGCCGATCGAGTCATGCGTGTACACGTGGATGGCATGCGCCGGATTCAACGCGCTCATCCGCACGCCGTTGCGCGCGTAATCGCTGAACACCAGGAAGGTGGCGTCGAAGGGAATGAAGCCGCCATGCAGCGCCAGGCCATTGGCAATAGCGGTCATGCCGAACTCGCGCACACCGTAGTAGACGTAGTTGGCATCCGGGTCATCGGTGGCCACCGACTTGCTGGCCTTCCACAAGGTCAGGTTGGAATGCGCCAGATCGGCCGAGCCGCCGATCAGCTCCGGCAACAGCGGGGCGAACGCTTCGATTGCCAGCTGCGAGGCCTTGCGCGAGGCGATGGTCTGGCCGTCCTGCTGCGCCTTGGCGATGTAGGCATCGGCCTGGGCGATGAAGTCGGCCGGCAACTCGGCGTGCGAGCGACGGGTCAGTTCGGCAGCTTCGGCCGCGTATTGCTTGCCGTACTTGTCGAACAACTGCTCCCACTCGGCCTGACGCAGCGTGCCGGTGCCGCCTGCGCGCCAGCCGGCGTAGATCTCTTCGGGAATTTCGAACGGGCCGTACGGCCACTCCAGCGCCTTGCGTGCGCCTTCCAGTTCTTCCTTGCCCAGCGGTGCGCCGTGCGAGGACTCCTTGCCGGCCTTGCTCGGTGCACCGAAGCCGATCTTGGTGCGGCAGCAGATCAGCGTGGGCTTGTCGGTGTTTTCCAGCGCGGCCTCGATGGCGGCCTTGATCTTCTCGGCGTCCTGCCCATCCACATCGCGGATCACGTGCCAGCCATAGGCCTCGAAACGCGCCGGGGTGTTGTCGCTGAACCAGCCATCGGTGTTGCCGTCGATGGAGATGTGGTTGTTGTCCCAAAACGCAACCAGCTTGCCCAGGCCCCAGGTACCAGCCAGCGAGGCGGCTTCATGCGAGATGCCTTCCATCATGCAGCCATCGCCCATGAACACCCAGGTGCGGTGGTCGACGATTTCCAGCTCCGGGCGGTTGTAGCGCTGCGCCAGCAACTTCTCGGCCAGCGCGAACCCGACCGCATTGGCGAAGCCCTGCCCGAGCGGACCGGTGGTGGTCTCGATCCCGGGGGTCTCGCTGCGCTCGGGGTGGCCGGCGGTCTTGCTGTGCAGCTGACGGAACTGCTTGAGCTGCTCGATCGGCAGGTCGTAACCGGACAGATGCAACAGCGCGTACTGCAGCATCGAGCCGTGGCCGTTGGACAGCACGAAGCGGTCGCGGTTGAACCACTGCGGGTTGTTCGGGTTGTGCCGGAAGAAATCGTTCCACAGCACTTCGGCGATATCGGCCATGCCCATCGGCATGCCGGGATGGCCGGATTTGGCGGCTTCGACCGCATCGGCGGCGAGAAAACGGATGGCGTTGGCCAGCTGGCGGCGGGTGGGCTGGGTCATGGGCGTCTATGGAAGCGGAGGGGAACACCGCTGGAAGCGGAGACGCCTATTCTCCCACAGAGCGCGTTAGTGGGATGGGGAGTCGGGAATGGAGAATCGGGAATCGGGAATCGGATTCAGTGTTGCAGGTTGGCCGCTAACGCCGCAGCTACCGCTGCTGTGCGGGAGAACCTCACATCACACGTACCGATCGCAACAGCCCGCTCTTACCCATTCTCGATTCTCGATTCCCTACTCCTCGCCCTTGGCCACCAAGGTCGTCAACGCCAGATCACCCGTCACATTCAACGCCGTGCGACACATGTCCAGAAAGTGATTGACGCCCAGGATCATGCCGATGCCGACCGGGTTGACCCCGACCATCGCGCAGATCAGCGCCACCACCGGCAGCGAGCCCGACGGCACACCCGCAGTGCCGATACCGCCCAGGATGCAGACCAGCATCACCATGAACTGCTGGCCGATGCTCAGGTCCACATTGAAGAACTGCGCCAGGAAGATCACCGTCACCCCTTCGAACAGCGCGGTGCCGTTCTGGTTGGCAGTGGCGCCCACAGTCAGCACGAAGCGCGACACCCGCGGCGGCAGCCCCATCTCATCAGCCACGCGCAGCGCGGTCGGCAAGGTCGCATTACTGGAGGCGGTGGAGAACGCCATCATCGTGGCTTCCTGGGTCTGCTTGAAGAAGCCGATCGGCGAACGCCCGGCGAACTTCACTGCCAGCCCGTAGCTGACCACCATGTGCAGGCCGAGCGCCAACACCACCACGCCCACGTAGGCGCCCAGGCGGATCAACAGATCGAAGCCAAACAGCGCAGCCAGATTGAACATGAAACAGGCCACCGCATACGGCGCCAGGCGAATCACCAAGCCGATCAAGGTCATCGAGATTTCGAAGATGCCCTCGATGCCGCGCCTGAGCGTGGCGACTTTTTCATCGGCGGTCAGCACCATGCCCACGCCGAACATCACCGCAAAAAACATCAGCGACAAAATCGCGCCATTGCTGGACGCCGCAGCGATCACGTTGCTGGGCACGATCGACAACAGCATGTCCATGCCCTGCGGCTGCGTGCCGGAGCTGGAAATGATCTCGCGGGTGCGCTCGGCATTCTCCTGGATCAACTGGTTGGCCAGTTGCGGATCCACGCCCGCCCCAGGCTTGAGCACATTCACCAAGACCAGGCCCAGCAACACCGCCACGCCGGACAGCACGATGGTGTAGCCCAAGGTGCGCCAACCCACACGGCCGAGCGCACGGATGTCGCCCATTTCGGAAATGCCCATCACCAATGCCGAAAACAGCAGCGGCACGATCAGCATGAAGATCAGATTGAGGAAGATCTGCGAGAACGGCGTGGTGACGTACTTGGTCACCACCCGCACCCAATCGGCATCGCTGCCGGCGAGGTAATAGACGGCCAGACCCAACAACAGGCCCACGGTGAAGCCAATGCCCATCTTCCAATGCAGGGGCAGGCCCGGGCGGCGTGCGGCTGGGGATGCAGTCATCTGGTCGGGCCTTGTTCTGAACACAAAGGCCGGAGCTTAACAAACGCCATCGATGCGGCCACCTACCCGGCGTGCCACTGCACACCTGCCCAAGGGTAGGTGTGCATCTCGATGTCAGGTGATGCAGGCGTTGGCGCAGGAGCGAGCGAGAGTCCTGCAACGACGCTGCAGCCCTAATCGCTCTGCAATTGACGCATCCACATCATCTAATCAGCTTGAAGTGGCAAAGATTTCGAATCTTGCCGTTGCTAGATGCAGCCAAAAGCCTGGTTAGTCGAGGGCACGGTGCCTTACTAGCTTTAGATCAAAAGTCTGGTTGGTCGAGTGCGCGGTGCCCTCGCCGCTCGCGGGACACGCCGTAAACCCGTCCCTGGGGACCGTGTGGCGGCATTCATGCCGCCACACGGTCCCGCAATCGGCGAGCACACCGCACCAGAGAGTCTGTTGGTTGCTTTGTCGAAAGCCATGAACACCGACCATCTTGACTGGTCCTTGCCCGCCTACCGTCGCGGGACCTTACGCGGCTTGGATGCCGCGTAAGAGCCTACAAGGACGTACTTGCGGCGTGTCCTGCGATGGTGGGCGGGCAAGGGCCCCGCGACCAAGCCACAGATCAGCCGCTCTACACTTGATCTATCCCCACGGTTCAATCACTTCAAGACGCAACGCAACCGAAATTTCGAGTTGTAGCGTCGTTTAGATGCGGTCAAAAGCTCAGCGAGTCGCGGGCGCGTTGCCTTCGCCGCTGGCGGGATACCGCACCATAGAGTTGGTCGGTGGTTGGATGAAAGCCTGCCTATTGCTCGGCTTGTGTTGGGAAGCTGATCGGATCCGGCGTCATCCAAACAACGCACGTATGTCCTGCTTGCAAACAAGCACACCGACCATCTCGACGGGTCCTTGCCCGCCTACCGCCGCGGGACCTTACGCGGCATGGATGCCGCGTAAGAGCCTACAAGGACGTACTTGCGGCGTGTCCCGCGATGGTGGGCGGGCAAGGACCCTGCAGCCAGTCCGCAGCACCACCGCTCTGCTTTCACCAACACAGTCAGCAACCCACGTGTAACCAAAGTCAACGCGTCACAGCAATACACGGCCTTGCAACCATCCAGAACCTGCCAGCCGCTACCGATGCAGCGCAGCCGTTCAAGGCGCTGGCGGATACAACGGCGCCAATACCTCCGGCTCTGCAGCCTTGGCGTGGCGCCAGCGCGGCCCCTTGGCAAACGCCTCGCGCAGTGCCGCACGCGCAGCGGCCACATCGCCATCGCCGCCCCAGCGCGCGCGCTGCATCTGCGCCACCGCGGCACGCTGGGCTGGGTCGCTCAACGCGGCCAGCACGCTGTCGATGTCGGCAACACCGGCCATGCCGCAGAGTACCGCCGCCACATCGTCCATCCCGCCGGTATCGAGCGCGCGCCGCAGTTCGGCCACACCATGCGTCGCACGCCGGCCAGAGGCAGGCGCATCGCTGCCATTGGTCACCAACGCATTGCGCACACCTCCGCGACGCCGCAGCAAGGCCCACGCAAGCGTGGCAATCCACAACAGTGCAAAACCGATTGCCGCGCCGATCCAGCCCCACGGCTGCTGCGCAGCGGCAGGTTGCTGCAGGCTGAGCGTGCTGGCCACTGGGGCCGGCACAGCGTTGTCAGGTGACGGGCTCGCCACCGGCGCGGGCGCGGGCGCCGCAAATGCGCCACTGCCGGCAGCCACATCCAACGTGAGGTCCGGCAGCGACGCGGTCTTTGCCGCCGCCGCACTCACATCCCACCACGCCACCTGCAACCCTGGCACCACCAACGGGCCGGCGCGGTTGGGCACGATCGAATAGCGCCGGGTCAGGCGCAGCTGCGGCGAACCGTCCACGAAGCGTTCTTCGTACTGCGCCGGCTCGGCGAACACCTGCGCGTCAGGCACGCTCGGCGTCGGCAGTTCCGGAAACTGGGCCTGGGTGGCACCGCGTGCGCTGGCTTCCACCACAAATTGTGCCGCCTCACCGGCGGTCGCGCGCTGCGGCGTGGTGGTGTAACGCAGTTGCAGACTACGCAGCGGCAGCCATGGCTGCGGCGCATTGGCCGGCTGCGCACGCACCTGCAGCGGAATACTGGCACTACGCGCAGTCAGCTCGCCATTGCCACGCCCGAAGTAATCATCGAAAAACCCACCGACCGAACGCCCATTGAAACGCGCCGACGGCAGCAGCAAGCGCCCACTGCGCTCGGGCACCAGCAAGTAGCGCCTCTCCACCACGTTGTATTGACGATTATTGACCAGCTTGACCGAACTGACGTCATCACCGATGCGCTGCAGCGATGCGCCATCGGGCGCCTCCAGATCCAGTTCGCCGGACGCCAGCTGCGTAGCGAAGTACAAGCGCACCACCACACCTACGCTTTGCTGCACGTAGGGCTGCGGATCGTCCACCCGGGTTTCGACAAACGCGTCTTCATTGCCCTGTGCCGCACTCGGCCCGCCGGGCGCGCTGCTGCCTGTGCTGCCTGTGCTTGAATTATTTGCCGCCCCGACCACCTGCAACCGTAACGGCTCGGTGCGCTCGTTACCCACGCGTATCGCCGGCACGATCAGCTCGCCGCTGCTGCGCGGCGTCAGCACCACGCCGAACAACGCACGCACCGTCACCGATCCATTGGTCACCTGCATCTGCTGATTGGCGCTCTTGGCACCCAACGCGAAGTCGTTGCGCAGCGGCGTGTAATCCGGATCGACACCGTGTTGATCGGTTTCGATGTTCAACATCACCACATCGCCGGCATTGGCGCTATCGCGGTCCAGCCAGGCGCGCGTGACGGCGCCCACCGGTGCACAGGTGAGCAGCATCGCGCTGGCCAACAAGCCGATCGCCGCGCGGCGCAAATGGTGTGTGCCGATCATCGTCCGTCCCGTTGCCTGCGTTCGTGTTCCAGCCTGAATTTGGTGCGCAGCAAGCTGCCCGGATCGTCCGGAACGCGCCGCAACCACGCATCCACCGCTTGCCGTTGCTCGCGCTGTTCCGGCGTCTCGTTCGCAATTGCGGCAGCCTCCTTGCCGTTTGCATCGGCGCTCTTGTCGCCAGCCTGCGCCATTGCCTGCTGCATCTTTTGCCGCTGCGCGGCATCGGCCTGCTGCTGCGCTTTGGCATCGGCCGACTGCGGCGGCGCATCCTGCTTGCTCTGCTCGCCTTGCCCATTCTTGGATTGCGGGTCTTGCGCCTTTCCATCCTGCGGCGTCTGCGCCGGAGACGGCGGATCCTTGCCGTCCTGTTTGCTTTGAGCGTCCTGCTTGTTCTGCCCGTCCTGCGCAGCGTTTTGGTTGTCTTGTTTGTTCTGCCCGGACTGATCTTGACCGGGCTTGTTCTGACCGGATTGCTTCTGGTCTTTGGACTGACCTTTGCCGTCCTTGTCGTTCTGCTGCTGCCGCTTGCGCGCAGCATCCACCGCAGCACGATTGGCGATGGCGTCCTGCTGGTCGGGGTGTTGCTTCAGCGCACGGTCGTACGCCGCAATCGCCTCGTCGTACTGACCCTGCCGGGCCAGCGCGTTGCCAAGGTTGTACATTCCCTCATCGGTGGGTACGCCTTCAAACGCTTTCTGCGCCCCGGCGAAATCGCCTTTGCGATACGCCTGCACGCCGGCATCCAGACGTTGTTGCTGTACCTGATCGGCACGTTGCCACAACGTACTCTCTGCAGCGCGTGCCGGCTGCGCCAACGGCAACACGCACACCAGTGCGAGCACCGCCACAACCGCACGACGTCGGAACGCCAGCAGTGCCAGCAGCATCACCGGCGGCAGCAGCCAGTAACCTTCGTCCAGCCAGGTCTTGCCGCCGTTGGACTCGGCCGCTTCATCGGCCAGTGGTTGCTGGGTAGGATCGAGCACGCCCAACGCACGCAGATCCGAATCGTCTGCGGCAATGCGCGCATACCGCCCACCGCCCTGCCCGGCCAGATCGCGCAGGCTGCCTTCGTCCAGTTTCGCCTGTGCGATTTCGCCGGTATTGGTGCGATAGGCAGCGCCACGCGCGCTACCCACACCGAGCGCAGACACGCTGAATCCACGCGAACGCGCCAACCGTGCGGAACTGCCGGCTGCACGATCGGCACTATCGCTGAGCAACAGAATATCGCCCTGCTTGAAGCCCGCCTGCAGCAGCAACTGCGTGGCCGCATCGATTGCCGCATCGGCGCGCTTACCATCCACCGGCATCACCGATGGCGACAACGCATCCAGAAACAATGCCACGTTGGCGGTGTCTTCGGTCAGCGGCGCCACGGTGAAACTCTCGCCTGCGTAGACCAACAGCGCCACTTCGCCACCGGCACGCATGCGCAACAACGTGGCCAGTTTCGCGCGTGCCTGCAGCAGGCGCGATGGCGGTAGATCGTTGGCATTGATGCTGGACGACAGATCCAGCGCCACTACCAGCGGCATGCTGGATTGATACACCGGCCGCTCCACCTGCCGCCAGCTTGGCCCGGTCATTGCCACGACCGCAAGTGCATACGTCAGCGCCGCCAGCACGAAGGCGAACCATCCGCGCCGACCACCGGACACTAATAATTTCGGCAGCAGATGCGCATCCACACTCTGCCGCCACACATCCGCATCGCGGCGGCGCAGGTGCCACAGCAGCGCTGCCGGCACGATCGCGAGCAACGCCCACAGCAATGTCGGGCGTAGCAGATGCAATGACTGCAACGATTCGCTCAGCGCGTTCATCGCCATCTCCGCGGCAGCACGTAGGCCAGCAGCGCAATCACGATGGCGGCGCCCAACGGCCAGTAATAGCGCTCCACACGCGGCTGCACCGACGGCCCCATTGCCTTCACCGGTTCCAGCCGATCCAGCTCGGCATAGATACCGGCCAGCTCCTCGGTGTCGCGTGCACGGAAAAAGCGCCCGCCGGTTTGTTCGGCGATCTTGCGCAACCCGGTTTCATCGATATCGTCGTTGCCACCGGCCGGAATCGGCACGCCGAACAACGAATAACCACCGCTGCCACCGAACGCGATGGTGTGCACGCGCACGCCTTCGGCCTTGGCAAGCTCGGCGGCTTTCAATGGGTTGAGCACGCCGGCCGTGTTGACGCCATCGGTGAGCAGCACTACCACGCGTTGCCCCTGTTTCTGCTCGCGTAGCCGTTTGACCGACAACGCAATTGCATCGCCAATCGCGGTTTCGCGCCCGGCCAGGCCCACCACGCTGTCGGCCAACTGATCGCGGACCGAGGTCAGGTCAGCGGTCAGTGGCGTCAGCGCATAGGCGCGTTGGCCGAACACCAACAAGCCGACACGATCGCCTTCGCGGCGATCCAGAAAGTCCGATAGCACTGCCTTGGCTGCAGTCAGGCGATCGACCACACTGCCGCCGAGCACCATATCCGGCTCACTCATGCTGCCGGACAGATCCACCGCCAGCATCATCTGTCGCGCCTCGCGCGGCGGCTGGATCACCTCGCCCAGCTGCTGCGGCCGCGCGAGCGCCGCACATAACAGGAACCAGCCCAGCCACGCCAGCCAGCGCGGCATCCGCAGCGCCGGCACGCGTTGCGCCTGTGCAACCGCATGCAGTTGATCGGCGTAGGGCACGCGCAGCGCGGCTGCATCGGCACGCCGTTGCGGCCAGAACCACATCAGCAATGGCAGCGGCATCAACCACCACGCCCACGGCCATGCGCAGTGCGCTAGCGCATCCTGCCATTGCGACCACTGCAGCCAGTTCATCGCTGGCCTCGCATCAAACTCAGAAAACGCCGGCGCGCCAGCGCCTGCACCGCATCCAGATCGGCTACCGCCGGTGTGCGTTGAAACCCACCGTCCAACACCGCGCGGCCCGGACCTTGCGAAAACGCATGGGTCTTGCGTTTGCGGCCATCGAGAAACTGCAGCCACGCCTCGCCCTGCAATCGATCGGCCTGCGCATCAGCGCTGCGCGCCGCACGCCGCAACAATACCGACAGCGTCGCCAATCGCTGCGCAGGAGTTGTCGCACGCTGCAATTCAGCATCGAATGCCGCCAACCAACCGCGCTGCTGCCGACGGCGGCGCCACCACCAGACCCCTGCGCTACCGAGCACCAGCACGACCGCAGCGATCACCAACCACCAGCCCAGCGCCAATGGCCACCATGATGGTGACGGCGGCAGATGGACATCACGCAGCGGAAGCGATTGCGGCGCCATCGTCATCGCCCCCGCACTGCCGCACTGCCGCCCAACCAGGCATCGCTGGCGTCGTCGGTGGACAGGCGATGCAAGCGCACACCGCGCACCTGCAAGACAGATGACAATCGTTCCAGCGGTGCCACGAATTCGGCCTGCCAGCGCGCGCGCCCGGCCTGCGTGGACAGGTCGATTGCAATGCGCTCGCCCCGTACGTCGAAGGTAAGAGCGCGTGCGGGTGGTGCCAGTTCCAACGGATCGACCAGCACAATCACCACCACTTCGTGATGCAGCGCCAACCCCGACCAACGCGCCTCGGAGATCTTGCTGGCGCTACGCGCATCGGCCAGCACGGTCAGACGCGCGCCGGGGCGCAGCAAGCGTGCAGCATGATCCAACGCAACATCCAGCCCGGCATCGCCCGAGGGCGGCTGCGCGTACCAGCGCGCCAATGCGTCCAGCACCGGCAACACACCGCGCTGGCCGGAACGCGGCGCGATCGGTGCCTCACTGGCGGTGCCACGCAGTGCGGCAATGCGGTCGCCCTGCCGCTGCGCCAACCACGCCGCAACCGCGCCGGCACGCGCCGCCTGCACCGATTTGTAGCGCACCCGTGTGCCGAAAAAGAGCGATGGCGCGGTGTCGGCCACGATCAGGCTCAAGCGTTCGCGCTCGGCCTGGAAGAGTTTGGTATGCGCTCGCCCGGTGCGTGC
Source organism: Xanthomonas sp. Leaf131 (assembly GCF_001423495.1). Lineage (GTDB taxonomy): Bacteria > Pseudomonadota > Gammaproteobacteria > Xanthomonadales > Xanthomonadaceae > Xanthomonas. Next base: position 388,495 of record NZ_LMOG01000012.1, read on the forward strand.
GGTGACGCGCCAATCGATATGCCGCGCATCGTCGCCAGCCACGTACTCGCGCGACTCGGCGTATTCCATCCCGCGCCCGCGCGTTGCCGCCGGCACCGGCCCCACCAACCCATGCCGACCGCGGCCCGGTTGGCCGCGATGAATCGCGGTGCCGCGCAGCGCGATCAACTCCGCAAGCGTTGGGCGCAGGCCATCGCCGGCGATCGACGACGGAACAAGTGCAGGGGGGGAGGACGGCATCGAAGACATCGGATTCTGGTCAGAGGGCGGCATACCTCAGCGACACGCTACCCGATCAGGGCAGCGGAATCTTTTCCAGCAAGGCAGCAACCAGGCGTTCGCCATCCCAGCCTTCGGCAGTGGCCTCGTAGCTGGGCAGCACGCGATGACGCAGCACGTCCGGCGCGATCGCGCGGATATCGTCCGGGGTTACGTAGTCGCGCCCCGCCAGCCACGCACGCGCACGCGCGCAGCGCTCCAGCGCAATCGAACCGCGTGGGCTGGCGCCCCAGGCAATCCGCCGCGCCAATGCCGGGTCGTAGCGCTGCGCATCGCGCGAAGCGAGCACGATCTCGATCAGATAGCGCTCAAGCTGCGGCGCCAGATGCACATCCAGCACCACACGTCGCGCAGCGAAGACGTCTTCCAGCGGAATCTTGTCGGGCACCGTCTCGTGCTTTTCCAGCGTATCGCGCGCGGCCTCGCGTGCCAGGCGCAGGATCTCCGCCTCGGCGTCGGCCTGCGGATAACCGATGCGCACATGCATCAGAAACCGGTCCAGTTGCGCCTCGGGCAACGGGAACGTGCCCTCCTGCTCGATCGGATTCTGCGTCGCCATCACCAGAAACAGCTGCGGCAGCGCATAAGTGTGCCGGCCCACGGTGACCTGGCGCTCGCCCATCGCTTCCAGCAGCGCCGACTGCACCTTGGCCGGCGCGCGGTTGATCTCGTCGGCCAGCAGAATCGGATGGAAGATCGGCCCCGGCATGAACTCGAATCGGCTGTCCTGCGGCCGCCAGATCTCGGTGCCGGTCAGATCGGAAGGCAACAAGTCCGGGGTGAACTGGACACGCGCGAAATCCGCTTCCAGGCGCGAGGCCAGCGCACGGATCGCGGTGGTCTTGGCCAGCCCGGGCGCGCCCTCGACCAACAGATGACCATCGGCCAGCAAGGCGATCAGCAACCGCTCAACCAGCGCCGATTGGCCCACGATGCGCTGCGCCAGCGACTCGCGCAGCAAGGTGAATTGACGATGCAGCCGGTCCTCGGTGGGCGCGGCGGCGGCTTCTGGGGGTAGCAGCGGCGGTGCGTTCATAGACCCAGTGTGACCGATTCGAGCGCGATTGGTTCACTGCATCCCAGGAAGATGTTCAGTAACTACCTGAGTTCATACCTACCTGAGCCGCGAAGCAAAGAAAAAAGCCAGGAAAGAAACAAAGCCAGGCACGTACGTGACATGCCTGGCCTGTTTGTACGCGGCATTAACTGCGCGACGTATCAGCGTACCGCTGACGCAACTCGTAGCACCTTCGGCGTAATGAAAATCAACAGCTCTGCCTTGCTCTTGTTACGACCACGACTCTTGAAGAGATTGCCAAGAAACGGCACGTCGCCCAAGAACGGAACCTTGTTGACACTAGAACGGTCCGTGAATTCGTATACGCCACCTATTACGACAGTTTGTCCATCATCCACCAACACAGCGGTGTTAATCTCGCGACGATTGATTGACGGAACGGTACCGTAGTTCGGCAGTTCGATCAGCTGATCGACCTCGTCTTTCTTGACATTCATGTTAAGAAAGACGCGATTGTCGTTGGTGATCGTAGGCGTCACCTTCAATTCCAAAAGCACCTCTTTGAACTGGACATTGGGCGTTGCTGCAGCTCCATTGGTCCCACCAGTCACCGTCACATAACCAATCTCACGACCTTGCTTAATGACACCTTCGCGCTGGTTGGAAGTAACGATTCTGGGATTGGAAATGACTTCGCCGCGTCCTTCTTGCTGCAAGGCAGACAATTCAAGATCCAGATTGAAGTTCGAACCCAAGAGCGTATAGGCAAGACTCGGAGCGGTTGCTCCACTTGTGAAAGCGCCAGTTGGCAGATTCACATTGAGCCCTCTCCCAGCAGCAACACCACCGCCTGTCGCGCCACTGCCAATTGTTGCAACATTGTCACCGTAGGTATGAGTGCCACCCAGTCCGAACTTTGCACCAAGGTCACGCGCAAACGAATCTGTAGCAATCACGATACGGCCTTCGATCAGCACCTGGTCCACCGGGCGATCGATATGCGAGATCAGCTCGCGCATCTGCGCGACCTTCTTCGGCACATCGCTGATCATCAAGGTGTTGGTACGTTCGTCGGCGACCAGACGACCACGCGGCGACAGGAAACCGTTGTCTTGCTGGCCCTGTCCGCCACCACCACCCTGTCCACCACCGCCACCACCAATCCCCTTGGCCTCCGTCAGCGCCTTAAAGATCAACGCCGCATTGTGGTAATTGATCTGCACATAATCGGTAATCAGTTCCTCGCGATTCTCGATCGCGATACGGGCATCTTCTTTATCCTGCTCGAACTTGGCCAGCTCCGGCTGCGGGGCGACCCACACCACGCCGCCGTCGCGGCGCTTGTCCAGGCCTTTGGCGCGCAGCACGATGTCCAATGCCTGGTCCCACGGCACGTTCATCAGGCGCAACGTGACATTGCCCTGCACGGTATCGGAGGCGACGATATTGAGGTTGGATTCCTCGGCGATCAGCTGCAGTACCGTGCGCACCGGCACATCCTGGAAATTGAACGTCACCGGGCGCCCGCTATAACCGCGCGCTGCGATCTGCGCTGCCGCCTGGGTGACCGCTGCGGGGCTCACGCCGCCGACTGCGGGCTGACCCTTACGCGGAGTGATCTCGACCACGTACTCGTTGCCGGTCTGGTAGGCCAGCGAGTCGAACGCGCCCTTGGTCGACAGCACCAGCTGCGAACCGGAGCCGGACGGCTTCACTTCGACGCGCTGTACCGGCGTTGCAAAGTCGGTGACGTTGAGCGGGCGTTGCAGTTCGGCCGGCAGGCGGGCGTTGCTGATGTCGACCAGCACGTTGTCGCCCTGCGTACGCAGGTCGGGGCTGGCGCCCTGGCCGTCGAACTGCAGGATCAGACGGCCAGCGCCGTCTTCGCCGCGTTTGAAATCGATCTTGGACACCGCCAGGCTCGCCGGAGCGGTCTTGGCCGGATCCTGCGCAGGCTGGTTCAGTGCCGCCGCTGCGAACGCGCTACCGCTCGCCAGTGCCAGCGCGAACCCCAACGCGCAGGCCTGGAATACCGCGTGGCGCCGAACCGGACGCAGCCGCTGGGCATTGGAAAACGTCATCGTGCTATCCCCTATCACTTTATTGATCATCCAATGCGAGCGCGGCCGGCCGTTCAAGCCATCCACCCGCACCGTCCGGCACAAGTTCAATCAGCTCGATGCGGTCTTCGTAGACCCCGGTCACCCGGCCATCGCTCTGTCCCAGATACACACCCGGCCGCACCCGGTAGGTCACCTTGTCCGGCGCCATCACCAGGGCGATCAAACCCGAGCCGCCGCCAATGGTCCCCACCATGTCGAGCGCATCGAGCGGAAAGGCTTCCAACGGTTCCTTGCGCCGGTTCGGATCCGGACGCGTGCCGTTGCTGCCTTCCGCTGTCACCCAGGCATCGCTGAACGGGTCGCGCATCACCTGCGCCGCATATTCGAACGTCTCGAACTGCTGCATCACCGGCAGTGGCTCCAACGGTGGCGCCGGACGTGCACGCACTTCGGCGACCCAGGCTTCCAGATTCGGCGCATCGCCCGGATTACTGGTCACACCGCGCGTACACGCCGGCAATACAGCAATTAGCGCCGCGCAGGACAGGATCTTGAGCAGTTTCATGGTCATTGGCCGCCCTTCTTCGCAGCGTCGGCCGCAGCCTTCTCCTGCTCGGCCATTTCCTCATCGTCCAGATAACGATAGGTCTTGACCGTGCCGGACAGTTCCAGCGCCCCGCGCGGCGTGATGCCGGCCTTGGGATCCTTCGGCTTGAGGTTGATGTCGTGCATGGTCAGGATCACCACGCGCGGCAGCGAGGCGACACCGCTGACGAAGGCACCGAACTGGTGGTAACTCCCCACCATGCGCAGCGCGATCGGCTTTTCGGCGTAGAACTCCTTCGGCGATTCCGGACCCGGCTGGAACAACTCGTTGGAAAGACCGCTGGACAGCGCGGTCTGCGAGATGTCGATGATCAGATCCGGCATTTCGGTCTTGCTGGGCAGCTGGCGCAGCATCTGCTGCAACACCTGCTCCATCTGCGCGAGCTGCTGCTTGAGCGGCTCCAGATTCACCGCGCGCCCCTGCTGGGTCTCGAACTCGGTGCGCAGCTGGGTTTCGGTGCCTTCCAGGCCTTCGAGTTCATCGCGCTTGCTGCTGATCAACAGGAACCAGGCCAGCACCATGATGAACAGACCGACCACCACGCAGAACACGATACGTGCCTGCTGCGGCCAACCGCCGATGTTGTTGAAGTCCAGATCGCTGAGCTTGAATGATTTCTTACTCATGACGCCGCCCCCTCCTGCGGCCGATTGGCAGGCGCCGGCGCTGGCTGCACAGGTGCAGGCACAGCGGACGGCGGCGTGGCAGGTGCTGGCGCTGCAGGCGTCGCCGCTGGCGCACCGGCAGGTGCCGCACCGGCCGGCGTTGCACCCGGCGCTTGCGCGTCGACCGCTGCCGGCATGGCGTTCTTGTCGGCCTCGTTCGGATTGGCCAGCTTGACCTTGAGCGTGAACACGTACGGCAGCGACTTGGTATCCATCGACGACCCGGCAGGTTGCCCGGCCTTGTCCTGGCTCTTGGCCTCGATGATCGACAGGTCAGGATTGGTCATCCAGCCCGAGCCTTCCAGGTTGCGCATGTACGCACTGACGCGCGCATTGGATTGCGAGCGACCTTCCAGGGTCAGGATGTCGCCGTCCTGCTTGATGTTGGTCAACGCCACGCCGTCTGGAATGGTGCGCACCAGCGAATCGAACAGGTGCACCATCTGCGAGCGATTGGCCTGCAGCTCCTCGATCACCTTCTTGCGCGCAAGCAGGCGGTCCTTCTTCTTGTCGAGTTCCTTGATCTCTTCGTTCTGCGCCTTGACCTTGTCGATCTCGGTGGTCAGGAACGCATTACGTTCGTTCTGACCACTGATCTGCGCGTCGTAGTAGAACCAGATCAGCCCGGACAGCAGCACGCCAGCGAGTGCGGCGAAGCCGAGCATCGAATAGAACTCACGCTCGCGCGCCTTCCGGCGCTCGGCGCGCCAGGGCAATAGATTGATTCTTGCCATCAGTCAAAGCTCCTCAGGGCCAGGCCGGTGGCAATCATCAATGCAGGCGCATCCAGCGCCAGCGCATGGGCCTGAACCTTCGGACCCAGCGTCATCTGTGCAAGCGGGTTGGCCACCACGGTGGTCACGCCCAACTGCTCTTCCACCATCTCCGGCAGGCGCGACAGCGCGGCGCAACCGCCCGCCAGCACGATGCAATCGACGCGATTGAATTCGCTGCCCGCATAGAAGAACTGCAACAGGCGGCTGATCTGCTGCACCGTCGCCTCTTTGAACGGCTCCAGCACTTCGACTTCGTAGCTCTCCGGCAACCCGCCCTGACGCTTGGCCAGGCCGGCTTCTTCGTAGGTCAGCCCATAACGGCGCATCACTTCATCGGTGAGCTGCTTGCCGCCGAACACCTGTTCGCGGCTATACAGACTGCGACCGGAGCGCAGCACGCTCAGCGTGGTCATGGTCGCGCCGATGTCCACCAGCGCAACCACCGCATCGGCGGCCACCGGCAGCTCGCTGGCGACCAGGGCGAACGCGTTTTCGACCGCGAAGGCCTCCACGTCCATCACCTTGGCGACCAGGCCACCCAGCTCCAGCGCGGACTGGCGCAATTCCACATTTTCCGAACGCGAGGCAGCCAGCAGCACCTGGACCATGTCCGGGCTGTTGGGCATCGGGCCGAGCACCTCGAAATCGAGATTCACTTCCTCGATCGGGTACGGGATGTAATTGGTGGCCTCCAGTTCGACCTGGGCTTCCAGATCGCTGTCGTCCAGATCGGCCGGCATCGGGATCAACTTGGTGATCACCGCCGACCCGGCCACGGCCGCAGCCGCGTTCTTGGCCTTGCTGCCGGAACGATTGATGGCGCGACGAATGGCTTCGCCCACCGCCTCCACTTCGACGATGTTCTTTTCCACGACCGCATTCGGCGGCAACGGTTCCACCGCGTAATGGTCCACGCGAAAACGATTCCCGCTGCGCGACAGCTGCAAGAGCTTGACCGCAGTGGAACTGATATCGACACCAATAAGTGGCGATTGACTCTTGGGTAGAAGCCCCACGGAAACTCCCCTGCCGACGGGCACTTGGACGCATGACTGCGCCCTCGTATTAATAATCAAATTTTAACAGTTGACAAGCCCTTCACGCGCAAAGCAATGGCCTCGCGACGTGATCCCCAGCGCTGTCTTCTGCGATCCCCAGAGTTCGGCCCCAGCCAAACCCGGCGTCATCTATACTCTGTGACCAAGAAATCTGCAATCGGAATCTCTCTTACATGCCCCGTATTCGCCGTTGGCTGGGCTGGATCCTGGCCGCGTTCGTCGTACTCGCCCTGCTTGGCGCTATTGCTGCCGGCGGCCTGTATTACGCCATTTCCTCGAAGTTGCCGGACGTGCAGTCGCTCAAGCAGGTCGAATTGCAGGAGCCGATGTACGTCTACTCCAGCGACGGCCGCCTGATGGCCGTCTATGGCGAGACCCGGCGCTATCCCATCCAGATGAAGGACGTGCCGCTGCGCCTCAAGCAGGCCTTCCTGGCGACCGAGGATGCGCGCTTCTACGAGCACGGGGGCGTGGATTACAAGGGCATCGCACGTGCGGTCTGGCTGCTGGCCAGCACCGACGCCAAGCGCGTGCCGGGCGGCTCGACCATCACCCAGCAAGTGGCACGGCAGTTCTTCCTCAGCTCCGAGTACAGCTACACCCGCAAGCTCGCCGAGATCCTGCTGGCGCGCAAGATCGAAAGTGAGCTGAGCAAGGACGAGATCTTCGAGCTGTATCTCAACAAGAGCTTCTTCGGCAACCGCGCCTACGGCGTCGGTGCTGCGGCCGAGTACTACTACGGCAAGAAGATGAGCGAGTTGAGCCTGGACGAGATGGCCTCGCTGGCCGGCATCCCCAAGTTCCCGTCCAGCGGCAACCCGATCAGCAACCCCGAGCGCGCGCAGGAACGTCGCGATTACTACGTGCTGGAGCGCATGGCCGAACTGGGCTTTGTCAGCCGGGCCGAAGCCGATGCCGCCAAGGCGGTGCCGATGCACGCCAAGCCGCATGAGCCGCCGGTCGAGGTGTATGCGCCTTACGTGGCCGAGTTGGTGCGCCAGGAAATGATCGCCAAGTACGGCGGCGATGTGCTCAACAAGGGCTACCACGTCACCACCACCATCGACGCCACGCTGCAAACCGGCGCCGATGCGGCGATCAGCGAAGGCCTGCGCCTGTACGACCACCGGCATGGCTGGCACGGCGTGGAGCAGCATTTCGATGTGGCCGCCGATGCGGACGCGCCGGCACTGGCCAAGCATTTGTCGGGCGTGCTTACTCAGGGCGGCCTGCGCGCGGTGATCGTGGCGCGCACCAATGCCGATGGCGGGGTGACGGTCGTGCAGAGCGACAAGACCGAGCTGACCTTGCCGGCCAGCGCCAGCCGCTGGACCAACAAGACGCCGGCCAAGCTGCTGACGCGCGGCGACCTGACCCGCATCCGCGCTGGCGAAAAAGAGGGCGAATGGATCATCGACCAGTTGCCGCGCGGCCAGGCCGCACTGGTGTCGCTGGACGCCAACAGCGGCGCCCTGCGCGCACTGGTTGGTGGTTTCAGCTTTGCCGGCAACAAGTTCAACCGCGCCACCCAGGCACGCCGCCAGCCGGGTTCGAGCTTCAAGCCGTTCGTGTATGCGGCCGCATTCGAGAAGGGCTTCAACCCGGCCTCGATCGTGCTGGATGCGCCGGTGGTATTCCGCGACCGCCGCGGCAAGACCTGGTCGCCGCAAAACGACGGCGGCGGCTTCCGTGGTCCGATGCGCTTGCGCGAAGCGCTGGTGCAATCGCGCAACCTGGTGTCGGTGCGGCTACTGGACGCGATCAGCGTCGATTTCGCACGCAAATACATCAGCCAGTTCGGTTTCCAGGAAGCCGAGCTGCCGCCCAATCTGTCGATGTCGCTGGGCACCGCGTCGCTGACGCCGTTGTCGGTGGCACGTGGCTATGCGGTGTTCGCCAACGGCGGCTCGCGGGTGGAGACCTGGATCGTGGATGAGGTCAAGGACCGCGACGGCAACGTGATCTTCAAGGAAGTGCCGGCCGTGGCCTGTCGTACCTGCGCGCTGCAGGGCGGCAATGTCGCACCGGTGAGCCAGGTGGTGGACGGCTTCAACTTCGGTGCGCCTGCGCTGCCCAAGTCGATCGAACCGGCTACCGCAGCGCCTGCCACACCAGCGGAGACTGCCCCGGCAGCTGTCGCCGAAACCAAGATCGCGCCGCGCGCGATCGATGAGCGCACCGCCTATCAATTGGTGTCGATGATGCGCGACGTCGTCCAGCGCGGCACCGGCACCGCGGCCAAGGTGCTGGGGCGCGAGGACGTTGGCGGCAAGACCGGCTCGACCAACGATCACCGCGATGCATGGTTCTCCGGCTTCGGCGGTCCCTACGCCACCACCGTGTGGGTGGGGCGCGATGATTTCCGTTCGCTTGGCTATCGCGAATACGGCGGCAAGGCCGCGCTGCCGATCTGGATCGACTACATGCGCGTGGCATTGAAGGACAAGCCGATCGCCGCCAACGACCCGCCCGACGGCATGACCCAGGCCACCATCAATGGCGCGGTGGAGTGGGTGAAGAACGAAGATCTGGATCGTCTGCAGGATTACGACTACGGCCTGCAGGAACAGCAGGACGAGAAGGCGTTCGATATTTTCTAAGAGCCGGGATTGGGGATTGGGGAATCGCAGCGGCATCGCCCGCTCGGTTCCCCGAACGGTTTGGCGGCATCGACAGTCCCCGGCCGCAGAGAGCGCACTGGGCAATCATCGCTACGTGATTGCCCTTTCGGTGAAGACATAACGCATTCGCCACGCCGTCATGCGGCTGTTGTAGAGTCGAACCAGGTTCATTAGGGGAGCCCGGTCATGCACCACGCGCGCGAGCACGCCGATACGCGAACCCGAGAGCGTCGCCATCGATTGGCGCACGAAGCCGCCCGGCTGATGGCCGAAGGCGGCATCCGCGATTTTCATCAGGCCAAGCTCAAGGCGGCCAGCCGATTGGGCATTCACGACGATGCATCGCTACCGCGCAACCGCGAGATCGAAGACGCGCTGCGCGAGTATCAACGCCTGTTTGCCGGCCCCGCGCATGGCGTGCGACTGCGCCAGCGACGCGAAGCCGCATTGCGCGCACTGGAGTTTCTTGGCCCGTTTCAGCCGCGACTGACCGGCTCGGTGCTCGATGGCACGGCCGACGCCAACGCGCCGGTGCAATTGCAGCTGCACAGCGACGATGCCGACGCAGTACAGCGGTTTCTGGAAGAGCACCGCATCCCGGCCGAATTGCGTACGCGCCGGCTGCGCCTGGATCGCGAACGCAATGGCGAGTTTCCGGTATGGCTGTTCAGTGCGGAAGACCTGACCTTCGACCTGACCGTGCTGCCCTACGACGCACTGCGGCAGGCCCCGTTGTCGCAGCTGGACGAAAAACCGATGCCGCGCGCATCGGCCGCACAGGTACGGCAGCTGCTGGCCGACGAGGACGGCGGCGGCTCCTTGCAACAGCTGCGCTGACCGCAGCCCCGCCGTAACGATCAACGATCGACCGCACCACCCCACCCATCAAAAGCAAACGCCCCGCACTGCGGGGCGTTGGTTCAAGCAGACAACCGCAAGCGCTTAGCGCTGGCCGGCGTCCTTATAGTCGCGCTGGTCGTAGCCGGTGTAGATCTGGCGCGGACGGCCGATCTTCATTTCCGGGTCGACCTGCTGCTCCAGCCAATGCGACACCCAGCCCGCGGTGCGGGCGATGGCGAACATCACGGTGAACATTTCCACCGGAATGTTCAGCGCCTTGTAGATCAGGCCCGAGTAGAAGTCGACGTTCGGGTACAGCTTGCGCTGCACGAAGTAGTCGTCCTTCAGCGCGGCTTCTTCCAGCTTCAGCGCCACTTCCAGCAACGGGTCGTTGACGCCCAGCTCGCCCAGCACCTTGTGGGTCATCTCGCGGATGATCTTGGCGCGCGGGTCAAAGTTCTTGTAGACGCGGTGACCGAAGCCCATCAGACGGAACGAGGAATTCTTGTCCTTGGCCTTGGCCACGGCGGATTCGACGTTGTCTGCAGTGCCGATCTCTTCCAGCATCTTCAGCACGGCTTCGTTGGCGCCACCATGTGCCGGGCCCCACAGCGCGGTGATACCGGCGGCGACCGAGGCATAGGGGTTGGCACCGGTCGAACCGACCAGACGCACGGTCGAGGTCGAGGCATTCTGCTCGTGATCGGCGTGCAGGATGAACAGCAGATCCAGCGCCTTGGCGACCACCGGATTGATCTCCAGCGGCTCGCTCGGCACTTCGAACATCATGTGCAGGAAGCGATCGACGTAGTTGAGGTTGTTGCGCGGGTAGCGGATCGGCCAGCCGATCGAGTAGCGATACGCGGCAGCAGCCAGGGTCGGCACCTTGGCGATCAGACGGATGGCGGCCTGGCGGCGCTGTTCCGGATCGTTGAGGTCCAGGGTGTCGTGATAGAACGCCGACAGGGAAGCGACCGAACCGGCCAGCATGGCCATCGGATGCGCGTCGTGGCGGAAACCACCGAGGAAGTTCTTCAGCGACTCGTGCATCATCGTGTGATGCGTGACTTCGTGGTCGAACTTCTGGAATTCGTCCGCCGTCGGCAGTTCGCCGTTCATCAGCAGATACGACACTTCCAGGAAGCTGGACTTCTCGGCCAACTGTTCGATCGGGTAGCCGCGATACAGCAACACGCCGTTGTCGCCATCGATGTAGGTGATGGCCGACTTGCAGCTGGCGGTGGCGGTGAAGCCCGAGTCGTAGGTGAACAGACCGGTTTCTTTGGTCAGCTTTGAAATATCGACGCAATCATTGCCAAGCGTGGGCTTGAGTACCGGCAGAACAACCGACGTGTCGCCGGCGTTGAGCGTGACCTGATCAAGATCGGACACTGTGTACGCTCCTTCAGTGGAAGGCGCCTGTCACCAAATGGGCAGGCACGTGATGGAAGTCCAGGGCATCGCCCCGGATCACGTCATTATCGCACAGCAACATTTTGGCCGTCGCTTGGACAGAAGTCGTAGACGCACCCGTCCAGGGCGCAAAAACGAAGCTGTCACCGCACAAAAAACAACGGCCGCGCAATGCGCGGCCGTTGCCGGTACAGCCCGTCCTGCAAGTTCAGCGCGCGTAGCGCTTCTGGAACTTGTCGATACGGCCGCCGGTGTCGATCACCTTGTGCTTGCCGGTATAGAACGGGTGCGATGCCGAGGAGATATCCACCTTGATCAGCGGATAGTCCTGGCCGTCTTCCCACTTCACGGTCTCTTTCGAGCTCATGGTGGAACGGGTCAGAATCTTGAAATCGGACGTCACGTCGTGGAAGACGACGTCGTTGTAGCTGGGATGAACGTTATCTTTCATGGACTTGGCGCCGGGCTGCCTGGATAAGCCGGTCATTATAGCGGCCTACCTTGGCCCGGCGCAACCTGCGCCCTAACCGGCTGCCAACGCCGCCTCGACCAGGCCATAGAACCGCTGGCGGTCGTAGTCCAGCAGCAGGTTGGCGTTGTCGGGCGCGCCATCTCGGCGATTCCAGTCCACCACGGTCATGCCACGGGTGTGGGTGCCGGTCAGCTCGATATGGACCGGCCGCCGCTCCAGCCGCTGCGCGCCTTCCGGATGCAGCGCGAAGGCTATCGCCAGCGCGTCGGCGGCGTACCAGTGCTCGCCGCGGCTGTCTTCGGACCACAAGCGGGTCTTGCGCGAGATCTCCTCGTAGAACTTCGCGCGCGCCGAGTCGGCCGCCAGCCATTGCTCGACATCCCGATGCAGCAGGCCGTGCGCGATGGTGGCCTCCCAGTCGGCGACATCGAACTGCGGAAAACTGCGAAACACGATATGCGCCGCTTCCGGGTCGAAGCCGATATTGAACTCGGCCGCCACGGTGATGTTGCCGTGCCCGGTCAGCGCCCCGCCCATTACCACCAGCCGCGCCACGCGCTGCGGCAGGGTGGGATCCAGGGTGAGTGCCAGGGCGAGATTGGTCAGCGGACCGAGCGCGACCAGCAGCAGCGTGCCGGCGTGTTCGTGCGACAGGCGCAGGATGGCGAGCGCGGCGTGCTCGGCGGCGGCGGTGCGCCTGGCCGGCGCCAGGCCGACGTCGCCAAAGCCATCGATGCCATGCACATGCGCCGCATCCACCGAGGGATGCAGCAGCGGCTGCGGGCAGCCCGCGTAGACGGGCACATCCTCACGACCCGCAACCTCGCAGACCTTCAAGGCGTTGCGCACGGTGTGCTCCAGGCCCACGTTGCCGGCAGCGATGGTCAGGCCGACCACCTCATGACGGGTGTCGTTGAACGCCATCAGCAGCGCCAGTGCGTCGTCCACGCCTGGGTCGGTGTCGATCAGCAGCGGTATCTTTTTGGTCATGGGATCGGGATTGGTCATTCGGGATTCGTTGCAGCATCTTCGCAAGGATCAGCCGGCCAAGCGAATCACCGGGACGCCCAGGACGCAGCAGCCGCGCTTTTACGATTCCCGATTCCCCAATCCCCGCCGCTCAAGCGGCGGCGTAACGCACCGCACTGCCGATCCAGCGCGCAACCACGCGGTCGGCAATCTCAGGCGCTTCGGCCAGCAAGCGTTCGGCGAGCACCTGCACCCGTGGCAGCAACCCGGCATCGCGGGCCAGATCGGCGATGCGAAAACTCGCCAGGCCGGTCTGACGGGTGCCCAGCAATTCGCCAGGACCACGCAATTCCAGATCCTTTTCGGCGATCACGAAGCCGTCGTTGGTCTGGCGCATGGTTTCCAGACGTTGCCGCGCCATCATCGACAACGGCGCCTGATACAGCAGCACGCAACTGGACGCGGCCGCGCCGCGGCCGACCCGTCCGCGCAGCTGATGCAGCTGCGCCAGGCCAAGCCGCTCGGCATTTTCGATGATCATCAGCGAGGCGTTGGGCACGTCCACGCCCACTTCGATCACGGTGGTGGCGACCAGCAGATCGGTGTGGCCTTGCTTGAAATCCAGCATGGCTTTTTGTTTTTCGGCCGGCTTCATACGGCCGTGCACCAATGCCACCCGCACGCCTGGCAGCTGCGCAGACAAGGCCTCGAAGGTGACTTCGGCCGCTTGCGCTTCGATCTTTGGCGGACCGGGCGGTGCGCCTTTGCCGGGCTCTTCGCTTTCTTCGATCAAGGTGCAGACCCAATAGGCCTGGCGCCCTTCGGCGCAGGCGGCGCGGATGCGCTCCACCAAGTCCGGGCGACGTTCTGCGCTCAAGACTATCGTTTGCACCGGCGTGCGCCCGGGCGGCAATTCGTCGATGGCCGAGACATCCAGATCCGCATATGTGGACATCGCCAGGGTGCGCGGGATCGGCGTGGCGGTCATCACCAACTGATGCGGCACGCTGCCGGCGGCCGCGCCCTTGTCGCGCAAGGCAAGCCGCTGATGCACGCCGAAGCGATGCTGCTCGTCGATGATGGCCAGCGCCAGATCGTGAAAAATCACCGCCTCCTGCATCAAGGCATGCGTGCCGACCACGACCTGCGCCTGGCCGGAGGCCACCTCGGCCATCGCCGCAGCACGCGCCTTGCCGGTGACCTTGCCGGCCAGCCAGACGATGCGCACGCCCAGCGGTTCCAGCCAGCCGCGCAGGTTGGTGAGGTGCTGCTCGGCCAGCAACTCGGTCGGCGCGGCCAATGCGACCTGCTTGCCCTGCTCCACCGCCAACATTGCCGCCAACGCGGCGACCACGGTCTTGCCGCTGCCAACATCGCCTTGCACCAGCCGCAGCATCGGCGATGGCTTGGCAAGATCGAGCGCAATCTGTTCGAACACCCGCTGCTGCGCGCCGGTGAGCTGGAATGGCAATGCGGCGCGCAGTTGCTGCACCAAGGTGCCGTTGCCCGGCAGCATCGGTGCACGAAAACGCTGCAAGGCGATGCGTTGGCGGCGCAGGCTGAGTTGATGCGCCAACAGTTCTTCGAGTGCCAGGCGTTGCTGCGCCGGGTGACCGCCTGCGAGCAATTGCTGCGGGTCGGTGTTGACCGGCGGGCGATGCATGGTCAGCAACGCGGCGCGCAACGAGGGCAGTTGTTCGTCCTGCAGCCAATGCGGCGGCAGCAATTCCAGCGCGGCCTCCGGTGGTAGCCGTTCCAGCGCCTGGCCGATGAGTTTGCGCAGCGTGGCCGGGCCAACACCTTCCAGCACCGGATAGACCGGGTCCAGGCTATCGCCCAGCCCGGCGTCTTCACCCTCCGCCAGTACACGGTAACTGGGGTGCACGATCTCCCAACCGTTCTGCCCCGGTTTGGGGGTGCCGAACACCCGCACCCGCGTACCCGGCGCGAACTGCGCCACCTGGGCGGCGCGGAAATGGAAGAAGCGCAGTACCAACGTGCCGTGCGAGTCGTCCGACACCGCAACGCGCAGCACCGGCCGGAAGCGGAAGCCGCGCTCCATCGCATCGACACGGCCTTCGATCTGCGCCGGCACGCCGCCCTGCAACTGCGCGATCGTGGTCAGCCGCGTGCGGTCTTCGTAGCGCAGCGGCAGATGCAGCCACAGATCCTGCAACGTCAAAATGCCACGCGCAGCGAACTTCTCGGCCACTTTCGGGCCGACACCTGGCAGGCTGGACAGCGACGCCTGGCCTGCGACGGCCAGGCTCGGCGTAACGGTGTGCGCGCGTGGCACGGCAGATCGAATCGGATCAGGCGCGCTGGATCAGTCGAGCACCATCACCGCATCGACTTCGAACCCGGCACCTTTGGGCAGGCCGGAGACTTCGATCGTGGAACGCGCCGGGAACGGGGCCTGGAAATACTCCTGCATCACCGCATTGACGGCGGCGAACTGGCCGAGGTCGGTGAGGTACAGGCCCAGCCGCACGATCTTGTCGAGCGAGCCACCGGCTGCTTCGGCAACCGCCTTGAGGTTGTCGAAGCAGCGGCGTGCCTGCGCACCGATGTCGCCGGGCACGATCTCGCCGGTCGCCGGATCCAACGGGATCTGCCCGGAGAAATACACCGTGTTGCCGGCACGCACGGCCTGCGAGTACGGGCCAATGGCGGCAGGCGCCTGGTCGGTATGGATGATCTGGGACATGGAAACTCCGCTGCAAAGGTGTGTGCAGCAGTTTAGGGGTTTGCGCGGATTTGCTCGACTGTTGCGCGCGATCTTGTTGCGACGCGTCTTGCGAAGATCGCAGGACATCACGCTGCCGCACCGGACGAATCGCGCCGCAATGGCGGCGTGGCATTTGACCGTGCAGGCGCGCGGGCGTGCCACCAGCCGCCGCACCAGGCCTGAGGCCGTCAGCGATCAGCGTATGCCCTGCCCTGGCGCCGCCTCAACGCTGACTTTCGGCAGGACATGGAGTCCTTACTGGCGACCCACGCTCTGCACCACATGCAGGCGCCGCAGCCGGCGCATCACTTCGGCCAGATGGCGGCGGTCGCGGACCTGGATATTGAAGCGCAGCACCGCTGCATTGAAATCGCGGTCCAGGTAATCCACACGCTCGATGTTGGACTGGCTCTGCGCAATGGCTGCGGCAAGCTGGGCCAGCACGCCAGTGCGGTTCTCGACCTCGACTACCAGTGCGGTGTCGTAATCGCCAGTGACGCTGGAATCCCAATCGATCGGCACCCAGCGTTCGGGCGATTTGCGTAGTTCGGCCAGGTTGGTGCAATCCAGCCGGTGCACCACGATGCCCTTGCCGGCAGTGTGGTAGCCCATGATTTCGTCGCCGGGGATAGGCTGACAACAGTTGGCGAAGCTGATCACGCCACGCTCGCTGCCGTCGATCAGGATCTTTTCGTGCGAATGCTTGGAATGCCCGCCGCCGCGCAATTCGGCATAGGCCATCAGCGCCTGCGCAGCCTGATTGGGCATCCAGTTGCCCAGCGCCACGTCGGCCAGCAAGGCTTCCAGGCGCGGATAGCGGTGCTCGCTGAGGAAGGCGTCCAGGCGCCCCTTGGGCAGCCGTTCCAGCGAGCTATCCATCGCCTCCAGCGCGCGATCGAGCATGCGGTGGCCAAGTTGTACGGCGTCTTCGTGTTCGAGTTGCTTGAGCTGGTGGCGGATCGCGGTGCGCGCCTTGCTGCTGACCACGAACTCCAGCCATTGCGGCTTGGGCGTGGCCGAGCGCGCGGTGATGATTTCCACCGCCTGGCCGCTGACCAGCTTGGTGCGCAGCGGCACCAGTTTCTTGTCCACGCGCGAGGCCACCGCGCGATTACCTACGTCGGTATGCACGGCATAGGCGAAATCCAGCGCGGTGGAGTTGCGCGGCAGCGCCAGGATCTTGCCCTTGGGCGTGAACAGATAGACCTCGTCCGGGAACAGGTCGACCTTGACGTTGTCCAGAAATTCCAGCGACGAGCCGGCGGCGCGCTGCGAGTCGATCAGCTCCACGATCCAGTCGTGCGCACGGCTCTGCGCGCTGTTCGGCGAGGCCGAGCCGACCTTGTAGGTCCAGTGAGCGGCCACGCCGCGTTCGGCGATCAGGTCCATCTCTTCGGTACGGATCTGCACCTCGATCGGCGAGCCGTACGGGCCGAACAACACGGTGTGCAGCGACTGATAGCCGTTGGCCTTGGGGATGGCGATGAAATCGCGAAAACGCCCATCCAGCGGCTTGAACGTGGCATGCACCGCGCCGAGGGCGTGGTAGCAATCGGGCACCGAACGCACCACCAGACGGAAGCCGAACACGTCCATCACCTGGTCGAAGGATTTGTTCTCTTCGTGCATCTTGGAATAGATGCTCCAGGGCGTCTTGATCCGGCTGACCAGCCGATGCTCCAGCCCTTCCTTGGCCAGCCGCTGCGACAACTGCACTTCCACCTGCGCCATCGATTCACGCCGCACCACAGGCTGGCTGCGAATGTGTTTTTCGATGATGGCGTGACGCCACGGATACAGCGCGCGAAAGCCCAGGTTCTGCAGCTCGGACTTGATCAGGCTCATGCCCAGGCGCTGCGCGATGGGCGCGTAGATTTCCAGCGTTTCGCGCGCGATGCGGCTGCGCGCTTCGCTGCTCTGCGCGCCCAGCGTACGCATGTTGTGCAGGCGGTCGGCCAGCTTGATCATGATCACGCGCAGGTCGCGCGACATCGCCAGCAGCATCTTGCGGAAACTCTCCGCCGCCGCTTCCTGGCGGTCGCGGAACTTGAGCTTGTCCAGCTTGGTGACGCCATCGACCAACTCGGCCACCGCTTCGCCGAACTCGGCGGCCAGCTCTTCGCGGGTCAGCGGGGTGTCTTCGATGGTGTCGTGCAGGATCGCGGCGATCAGCGATTCCATGTCCAGACCCAGCTCGGCGAGCACGCAGGCCACCGCCACCGGATGGGTAATGTAAGGCTCGCCCGACTTGCGGGTCTGGCCGGCATGCGCGGAGGCACCCACTTCCCAGGCACGGCGCAGGATCGGCAACTGCTCCTTGGCAAGGTAGCTGGCAGCGCGCTCGAGGTGCAGGACGTAATCGGGGATGGCCGGGTCGGAAGACGGGGACGTCACGACGGTCGCCTGGGCGGTGGGGCCTGGGTTCATGGGTGAAGACTATGCCAGTGGCGGGTTTGCGGCAACGCGACATGACGCGCACGGCTCTACTCCACGCCGGTTTGACCGTCCTCGGCCCCGGTCAGGACGATTGACGGCGCCCCTGACAGCCTGCCTGCAACTTTACCCAAGCCCAGCGACATTTACCCGGATTGCTATACTGGCCGCCTAAAGGACTTCCGAGACGCGATCGATGCACGCGCTGCCCGACCTGGTGATCTTCGATTGCGATGGCGTCCTGGTGGATAGCGAGCCATTGTCGTGCGCGGTGCTGGCCCAGGCGCTGCAGCGACACGAGGTCGATTTCGGTGTCGAGGACGTCAAACGACACTTTCTGGGACGCAGCCTGGCAACGGTACGCGCCCATGTCGGGACGCTGGGAATCGCACTACCCGAAGATTTCGAAACGCGCCTCAATGCCGATTTACTGGCGCGTTTCCGCACCGAATTGCAGCCGGTCGCCGGCGTCGCCGCGCTGCTGGAGGCAGTGGACCGCCCCCTGTGCGTGGCCTCCTCCAGTCACCTGGAGCGGGTGCGCTTGTGCCTGCAGGTCACCGGTCTTGCGCGCCATTTCGGCGCGCACGTCTACACCGCCGAGAGCGTGGCACGCGGCAAGCCGGCACCGGACCTGTTCCTGTTTGCGGCCGAGCGCCTGCAGACCTTGCCCGGCGCTTGCCTGGTCATCGAAGACAGCCCCAGCGGCGTGCAGGCCGCGTGCGCTGCCGGGATGGAGGTCTGGGGCTTCACCGGCGGCAGCCACCATGGCGCAACCGAAGCCGCGGCCGCGCTGCTGACCGCTGCCGGCGCGCCGCGCGTGTTCGACAACATGCCAGACGTGTCCGCTACGCTGGGCGCAACCGGCACCACCGGCTTGGGCACTGCGCTAGGCTGAGACGACTGACTTGAGCGCACAGACTTCCTGACGATGGCCAACCCCGACAGCGACACCACCCGACTCGATGCCGCTGCAAGAGCCGGCTGGTTGTATTACATCGCCGGCAATACCCAGGATGAAATCGCGCGCAAACTCAAGGTCTCACGCGCGACCGCGCAACGGCTGGTGTCGCTGTGCCTGAGCCAGCGGCTGATCACCTTTCGCCTCGAACATCCCATCGCCGCCTGCATGGATCTCGCGTCGCAACTGCAGGACCGCTTCGGCATGCGCTATTGCGAAGTGGCGCCCACCGACCCCGCCGATCCGTCACTCATCACCGGCGTGGCCGAACGGGCGGCGGCGCTGCTGGAATCCACGCTGCGCAGCGACACGCCGAGCATCATCGGCATCGGTACCGGCCGTGCGATGCGCGCGGCGGTGGAGCGGATTCCGGCAATGCAGACCCGCAATCATCAGCTGGTGTCGCTGGTCGGCAACATCTCCCCGGACGGCTCGGCCAGTCCCTTCGATGCGGTGGCCCGTCTGGCCGACCTGACCGGCGCGCAGCATTATCCGATGCCATTGCCGGTGTTCCTGTCCTCGCAAGCCGAGCGTAAAACCTTGCTGGGCATCGAGGCGGTGCGCAGAATCCGCGCGATCGCCGGCAAGGCCGACCTGCGCCTGGTCGGCGTCGGCCAACTGGACCAGACCGCCCCGCTGCAGGTGGACGGTTTCATCAACCGCACCGAACTGCTGGAGCTGATCCGGCTCGGCGCGGTGGGCGAGATCATCGGCTGGGCGATCAACGCGGCCGGCGAGGTCATCGACGGCGGCACCAACCTGCGCCTGACCAGCGTGCCGCACAGCGTGCCGGCCACCAGCCTGACCATTGGCGTGGCAGTCGGCGCGGTCAAGGTGGGGCCGATCAAGGCCGCGTTGAAGGGCCGCATTCTCAACGGCCTGATCACCGACGAAATCACCGCCAAGGCGATCCTCGCCAGCTGAGCGGGCGCGCCTGCACCCCGCCAGGCGGGTCGTTCCATTCTGAAATTTTCCGGCTGATTTCGGGCGTTTTTGCATGCCCGTCAATGCTGCACCGCACGAACGAAAGTGCTTTACACGGCCGTATCGGCGTGGGCATATGCGCACCTACAGGGCATTTGCTCAGTCACTTCCGAGAGGCGCAGCATGAGCACATCGATCAAAGCCGGCGCCTGCATGGCGTTGACCGCCGCATTGACGGCCTGCGGTGGCGGCCCCGGCGGCGCTGCGCCTGCCGAGCCGAACACGCTGGTGATCGCCACCGTCAACAACAGCGACATGATCCGCATGCAGAAGCTGACCGCGGACTTCACCGCCCAGCACCCGGACATCAAGCTCGAGTGGGTGACCCTGGAAGAGAACGTACTGCGGCAGCGCGTGACCACCGACATCGCCACCAAGGGCGGCCAGTTCGATGTGCTGACCATCGGCACCTACGAGGTACCGATCTGGGCCGAGCGCGGCTGGCTCAAGCCGCTGAGCTTCGGCGCCGACTACGACGTGGATGACCTGATGCCGCAGATCCGCGACGCGGTCAGCGACAAGGGACAGCTGTACGCCGCGCCGTTCTATGCCGAAGGCTCGATGCTGATGTATCGCACCGACCTGTTGCAGAAGGCCGGCCTGAGCATGCCGGCGCAACCGTCCTGGAGCTTTGTGGCCGAGGCCGCACGCAAGCTGACCGACAAGCCGAATGGCGTGTATGGCATCTGCCTGCGCGGCAAGGCCGGCTGGGGCGAGAACATGGCGCTGCTCGGCGGCATGGGCAACGCCTTCGGTGCACGCTGGTTCGACGAGCAGTGGAAACCGCAGTTCGACCAACCCGAGTGGAAGGCCGCGCTACAGACCTACGTCGAGGTCATGAAAGAAGCCGGGCCGCCGGGCGCCGCCTCCAACGGCTTCAACGAGAATCTGGCGCTGTTCAATGCCGGCAAATGCGCCCTGTGGGTCGATGCCACGGTGGCCGCCTCCTTCATCAGCAACCCGAGCGAATCCAAGGTGGCCGACAAGGTCGGCTTTGCCGCTGCACCGGACGCCGGCAAGGGCAAGACCACCGGCTGGCTGTGGGCGTGGAATCTGGCGATTCCGGCCAGTTCCAAGAAGGCAGACAAGGCGCAGACCTTCATTGCCTGGGCCACCAGCAAGCACTACATCGATCTGGTCGCTTCCAAAGATGGCTGGGGCAATGTGCCGCCGGGCACGCGCCAGTCGCTGTACGCCAATGCCGATTATCTGAAAGCTGCGCCGTTCGCCAGGCAGACCCTGGCCGCGATCCAGGGCGCCGACACCCACCACCCGTCGGTCAAGCCGGTGCCTTACGTGGGCGTGCAATACGTGGCCATTCCCGAGTTCCAGTCGATCGGCACGACGGTCGGCCAGCAATTCTCTGCGGCACTGGCCGGCTCGGTCAGTGTGGACGAGGCGTTGAAGAACGCCCAGGCCGCCACCGAGCGCGAAATGCAACGCGCCGGCTATCCGAAGAAGTAAGTGTCCGCCTGCGCCGGGCAGCGTGCCCGGCGCAGGCTCCGACCCAGCGACATCCTCCGGACGCCGATGCGCCGGACCTCATTCTGCGAGGCAATCGATGAAGATCAGGCACCCTTTTCCTGCGCTGACGATTCTGGCCGCCAGCATACTCAGCACGCACGCGCATGCCGCCGACGCATTCGACGCCGGCAAACATATCGGCGGCGATTGGGGCGGCACCCGCAGCACGCTTGCCGACCAGGGCGTTCAATTCAAGCTGGCGCACTTCAGCCAGACCGCACACAACACCTCCGGCGGCGAGCGCAACGCCACCGCGTATGCGGACCAATTCTTTGTTGGCGGCTACTTCGATCTCGAAAAACTCTGGGGCTGGTCCGGCGCCGATTTCAAGGTGGAGGTCACCAACCGCAACGGCGAGTTGATCAACACCAAAGCCGGCATCCCCACCCTGCTGCAGGCACAACAGATCTTCGGGCGCGGCACGATCACGCGGCTGACCCAGTTTTCGCTGACCCAGCGCCTGTTCGACGATCGCCTGAATCTAAAAGCCGGCCGCATCTATCCCAGCGCGGATTTCTTCGCGCTGAATTGCAACTTCCAGCACCTGACCTTCTGCAGCGGCGGTTCGTCCAACTACATCAGCAACAACTGGTACGGCGACCCGCTCAGCGCCTGGGGCGGCGTGGTCACCTTCAGCCCGGACCAACACTGGTATTTCCGGGTCGGTGGCTACGATGCCAACCCGCAAAACCGGTCCACCGATCAGGGCTTGCGGCTGCGCACCTCCGGCGACGATCGCGGCACGTTGATGGTGGCCGAGGTCGAGTTCAAACCCGATTACGGCAATGGCATCGACGGCGACTACCGCATTGGCGCGGTTCGCAACAGCAACGACCAGCCCAGGGTCTACAGCCGCTCAGGCCTGCCCACCAGCCTGACTGCCGATCCGGCCGCGCTCCAGGACACCGACCGCGCGTTCTACGCCAATGTCGAACAGCAGATCACCAGCAATGGCGATGGCGGCGGACTGCGCCTGTTCGCCAGCGTCATCGATGCCGATGACCAGGTCAGTACGGTGGGACAAGTGCTGGCCATCGGCGGATTCTGGAAAGGCGTGTTTGCCGCGCGGCCGAACGACCGCATCGGCGTGGCGTTCGGCCGCAATGCGCTCAGCCGCAATTTGCGCAGCGCCCAGCGCAACTACAACCAGACCCTGCCGGCAGGCACCGCTGCCGTCGGCGTGCAGCGCTACGAATATCCGATCGAGCTCAATTACAACATCGCCGTCAGCCGCGGGATCGAGGTCATGCCCAGCGTGCAGTACATCCGCCATCCGGGCGGACGCGACGTCGACAACGCCACGCTGCTGGGCCTGCAGGTCAGCCTGAATTTCTGAGTCCTGGTGCTGTGTGCCGCGGACTGCCCAGGTGGATGTTTCCACCGTGGCTTCTGCCACAGGCGCGCTTTGCCCCGGATAAGTGATAGCCGCCGCCACCTTCCAACGGAACCACCCGATGGCCACGCAACACACCCAACGACTCGCCCGGTTTCTGATCGCCCCGTCGATCCTGCTGCTGCTGGCGTGGATGATCGTGCCGCTGGCGATGACGGTGTGGTTCTCCACGCTGCACTACAACCTGCTCACGCCGGAAAAGACCTTTGTCGGGCTGGACAACTTCCGCTACTTCCTGAGCAATCCGGCCTTCCTGTCTTCGCTCGGCAACACGCTGCGGCTGGTCGGTTCGGTGCTGGCGATCACCGCCGTGTTCGGCGTGCCGATCGCACTGCTGCTGGACCAGGTGTTCGTGGGCCGGCGGGTCGTGCGGCTGTTGCTGATCGCACCGTTCTTCGTCATGCCCACGGTGAGCGCGCTGATCTGGAAGAACCTGCTGATGCATCCGGTGTCGGGATTGCTGGCGTGGTTGTGGCAGGCCATGGGGCTGACGCCGATCGACTGGTTCACGCAGTACCCGATGCTGTCGATCATCCTGATCGTTGCCTGGCAATGGCTGCCGTTTGCGGTGCTGATCCTGCTGACCGCGCTGCAATCGCTGGATCAGGAACAACAGGAAGCGGCGCTGATGGATGGCGCCGGTGCGCTCGACCGCTTCTTCCACCTCACCCTGCCGCATCTGGCGCGCCCGCTGACCATCGTGGTGCTGATCGAAACGATCTTCCTGCTGACGGTGTTCGTGGAGATCTACGTCACCACCAGCGGCGGGCCGGGCATGCAGACCACCAATCTGGCCTACCTGATCTATTCGCAGGCGCTGCTGCAGTACGACGTGGGCGCCGCCTCGGCCGGCGGTCTGATCGCGGTGGTGCTGGCCAATATCGCGGCCATCTTTCTGGTGCGCATCGTCGGCAAGAACCTGGAGACCTGAGATGGCACGTCGCACTCCTGCTGCGCAAGTGATCGTCACCACCGTCGCCGCCTGGCTGGTGGGTGGGGTGATCTTCTTTCCGATCCTGTGGATGCTGTTGACCAGCTTCAAGAGCGAGATCGACGCGTTTTCCACGCCGCCCAGCTTTTTGTTCTTTCATTGGACGCTGGAAAACTATGCCGCCGTGCAGGCGCGCAGCGATTATCTGGCGCATGCCTGGAACTCGGTGGTGGTGGCGCTGGGATCGACCTTGATCGCGCTGACCATCGCCATTCCCGCGGCGTGGTCGATGGCGTTCTCGCCCACCCGGCGCACGCGCGGCATCTTGCTGTGGATGTTGTCGACCAAGATGCTGCCGCCGGTGGGCGTGCTGGTCCCGATCTATCTGCTTTACCGCGATTCGGGATTGCTGGACACGCAGCTGGGGCTGGTGATCGTGCTGTGCCTGAGCAACCTGCCGATC
This sequence comes from Xanthomonas sp. Leaf131, assembly GCF_001423495.1. Classification (GTDB taxonomy): domain Bacteria; phylum Pseudomonadota; class Gammaproteobacteria; order Xanthomonadales; family Xanthomonadaceae; genus Xanthomonas. The sequence continues at coordinate 412,690 of NZ_LMOG01000012.1, forward strand.
ATGGTCTGGATGCTGTTCAACTACTTCAAGGACATCCCCAAGGACATCCTGGAAGCCGCGCGCATGGACGGCGCCACCATCGGCAAGGAGATCCTCTACATCCTCGCACCGATGGCAGTGCCGGGCATCGCCTCGTCGCTGCTGCTCAACGTGATCCTGGCCTGGAACGAGGCGTTCTGGTCGCTGAATCTGTCTTCTTCCAAGGCCGCACCGCTGACCGCGTTCATCGCCTCGTATTCGAGCCCGGAAGGCCTGTTCTGGGCCAAGTTGTCGGCCGCCTCGACGATGGCCATCGCACCGATTCTGGTGCTGGGCTGGTTCTGCCAGAAGCAGCTCGTGCGCGGGCTGACCTTCGGCGCCGTGAAGTGACTGCGGCGTTCTCACTCCAACTCGGATAGGTGGTTCATGGGACGTATCACGCTGCAAGGCGTCAGCAAATCCTTCGACAACACACAGATCATCCACGGCGCGGATCTGGACATCGACGACGGCAAATTCGTGGTCTTCGTCGGCCCCTCCGGCTGTGGCAAGACCACCTTGTTGCGGCTGATCGCCGGGCTGGAGGATGTCAGCGGCGGGCGCATCCTGATCGATGGACAGGACGTGACCACGCTGGCGCCGGCCAAGCGCGGGCTGTCGATGGTGTTCCAGTCCTACGCGCTGTATCCGCACATGAGCGTGCGCAAGAACATCGCGTTCGGTCTGAAGATGGCACGCATGCCCAAGGCCGAGATCGAGCGCCGCGTGGCGCACGCGGCAAAGACACTCAATCTGACCGACTATCTCGACCGTCGGCCCGGGCAGTTGTCGGGCGGGCAGCGTCAGCGCGTGGCGATCGGCCGCGCCATCGTGCGCGAGCCCAAGGGTTTTCTGTTCGATGAGCCGCTGTCCAATCTGGATGCCGCCTTGCGCGTGCAGATGCGCCTGGAAGTCACGCGCCTGCAGAAACAACTCAAGACCACCGCCGTCTATGTCACCCACGACCAGGTCGAGGCGATGACCATGGCCGACGAGATCGTGGTACTGCAGGCCGGACGCATCGAACAGGTCGGCACGCCGCTGGATCTCTACGAACGCCCGGCCAATGTGTTCGTGGCCGGCTTCATCGGCTCGCCGCGCATGAATCTGCTGAACGGTGCGGTGGCGCAGCGGCATGGCGCCACCACGCTGGGCATCCGTCCCGAACACATTGGCGTGCACCGCGGCGCCGTGCCGGCCGGCGATGGCGAAGCCTGGCAAGGCAGCGTGATCCAGGCCGAACACCTCGGCAGCGACACCTTCGTGTACGTGGACATCCCCGGCGTGGGCACGGTCGATGCGCGCTGCACCGGCGAGCTGCGCGTGCGCGTCGGCGAGGCAGTGACCCTGTTGCCGGACCCGCACCACCTGCATCGCTTCGATGCCAATCAGCAAGCGATGCGCTGACGCTTCCTCCCCCACTCGCTCAAGACCAGCAGGAGACATGCCGATGTATCTGGACAAGTTCAAACTCGATGGCCGCGTCGCGGTCGTCACCGGCGGCGGCCGCGCGATCGGCCTGGCCATCTGCGAAGCGCTCGCCGAGGCCGGCGCCACGGTCGTCATCGCCGACCACGACATCGCGGTGGCAGAAGAGGGCCTGGCCACGCTGCGCAGCAAGGGCCTGGATGCGCAGATCGTGCAGATGGACGTCACCGATTCGGCGCGCGTCACCGCGGTGGCCGCAAGCTTGGCCGCCAAGTACGGCAAGGTCGACATCCTGGTCAACAATGCAGGCATCGCACGCAGCCAGACGCCTGCAGAAACCGTCACCGACGAGCACTGGCTCAATGTTATCGACGTCAATCTCAACGGCACGTTCTGGTGCTGCCGCGCCTTCGGCAAGCACATGCTGGACAACGGCGACGGCGTCATCGTCAACGTTGGCTCAATGTCCGGCTTCATCGTCAACAAGCCGCAGGCGCAGGCCTACTACAACGCCTCCAAGGCAGCGGTGCATCACCTGACCAAGTCGCTGGCGGCCGAATGGGGCGCGCGCGGCGTGCGCGTCAATGCAGTCGCACCGACCTACATCGCCACCCCGCTCAATGCCTTCGTCAAGGAGGATCCGGCGATGTACGCCGCCTGGATCGGTGGCACCCCAATGGGGCGCCTGGGCGAAGTGGAAGAAATCGCCTCGGTGGCGCTGTTTCTGGCCTCCCCAGCCGCCAGCCTGATGACCGGCAGCATCGTGCTGGCCGACGGCGGCTATACCTGCTGGTGAGCCATGCGCATGCATAACGAGGCGATCTACATCGGCGTGGACGTGGGCACCGGCAGTGCCCGCGCCGGGCTGTTCGACGCGCACGGGCAACTGCTGGGCAGCGCGCGCCATTCCATCCAAACGTGGTACCTGCCCGGCGAGATGGTCGAGCAGTCTTCCGCCGACATCTGGCAGGCCTGCATGCAGGCGATTCGCGCCGCGCTTGCGGAGGCAGGGCTGGCGGCCACGCGGGTCGCCGGCATCGGCTTCGACGCCACCTGCTCGCTGGTGGCGGTCGCCCGCGATGGCGGCCCGGTCTGCATCAGTACCAGCGGGCAGGCCGCGCGCGATGTGATCGTGTGGATGGATCACCGCGCCATCGCCCAGGCCGAGCAGATCAACGCCACCGGCGAGCCGGTGCTGCGCTACGTCGGCGGCCAGATCTCGCCGGAAATGCAGACTCCCAAGCTGCTGTGGCTCAAACAGCACCTGCCCGACAGCTACGCGCGTGCCGCGCATTTCTTCGACCTGGCCGACTGGCTGACCTGGCGCGCCACCGGCAGCACCGCGCGCTCGCTCTGCACGGTTACCTGCAAGTGGACCTACGTGCAGCACGAAGGCGGCTGGAGCCGGCGCTATTTCGAACGCATCGGCCTGGCCGAGTTGCTGGACGACGCAGCCACGCGGATCGGCAGCGCCGTGGTCGCCCCCGGCACCGCGCTGGGCCAGGGGCTGTCGCCGCTGGCGGCGAGCGAACTGGGCCTGCCCGCCGGTATCGCGGTGGGCGCATCGCTGATCGACGCGCATGCAGGCGCCATCGGCACCATCGCCAGCCCATCTGCGCAGGGCCACCCGGTGGCGTTGACGGCGCGCCTGGCTTACATCCTGGGCACCTCGGCCTGCGTGCTGGCCAGCACCCGGACGCCCTGCTTCACCCCCGGTGTCTGGGGGCCGTACGGCTCGGCGCTGGTCGAGGGTCTGTGGCTCAACGAAGGTGGCCAGTCTGCGGCCGGTGTGGCGATCGATCGCCTGGTGCGCTCACATCCCGGCTATGCCGATGCCAGCGCACAAGCAGCGGCGGCAGGCAGGCAGCTGTTGCCGTGGCTGGAGGAACGGGTACTGGCGCGCGCCGGCGATCCATCGCAGGCCGCCCTGCTGGCGCGCGGGCTGCACGTGCTGCCGGATTACCTGGGCAACCGCTCGCCCGCTGCAGACCCCAACGCCCGCGCTGTCATCGCCGGGCTGACCATCGACCACGACCTGCAGGGTCTGGAAGCGCTCTACGTCGCCGGCGTGTGCGGCCTGGGCTACGGGCTGGCGGACATCATCGATGCGCTGCGCGCCCAAGGCGTGCAATTCGACAGCGTAATCATGAGTGGCGGCGCCAGCCACAGCCGCCTGGTCCGCCAGCTGATGGCCGATGCCAGCGGCGTGCAGGTGCACGTGGCCGCCACCGCCGAACCGGTGCTGCTGGGCAGTGCAATGCTGGCCGCGGTCGCCAGCGGCGGTTACGCCGACCTGCCTGCCGCGATGTCGGCGATGAGCGCGCTGGGCGCAAGCACCGCGCCGACGCCCCCGGACATCGCCCACTTCCATGCCGCCAAACGGCGCGGCTATCACGCGATGCAGGCACTGGATCGCACCCTGCGTGGCGAGATGGCGCAGGCAGCGGAGCCTGCCGACTGAACGGAGTGCGGCGCGTTTGAGCGCGTTGGCTGCCACACGGGCCACAGCTTCGCCGTAACCGCGACTGCCACCGCCAACGCCAACGCCGGTCGATCGCCGGCAATCGCGCCACGTTGCCGCCACCGCGCGTACTGGCCCCAAAACGCAGACAGCCCGCGCAAGGCGGGCTGTCCGGATATCACCTGCAAACGTCGTAAGGCGATGCAATCAATCGTCGTTCTTGGACATGTCTTCGTCGGCGACGACTTCGGCAGCGGCCCATTCCAGCGCTTCGCGCTCGGCACGCTCGCGCTCGGACTTCTCGACTTCGTCGATCAGCGCGTTGTCGATCCGGCGTGCGGCGATTTCGCGCAGCGCCATCACGGTGGGCTTGTCGCTGGCGTCTGCATTTTCGATCAGCGGCTGTACGCCGTTGGCGAGCTGACGGGCACGCTTGGACGCCATCATGACCAGCTCAAAACGGTTGTTCACAACTTCCAGGCAATCTTCTACGGTAATGCGGGCCATGCGGGCTCCCGGCGACCAGCAACGGCCGCGCATCGAATGAGGGAAAGGGGGCCGAGTGTACGCCCGGGCCGCCGCCACGGCAACCGGCGGCTATTCAGTTTCCTTTGGAATCAGCTATTTGAGCCGATCAGTCCAGCAAGGCCTGGATCAGCTGCGCATGCCGCTGCTGCTGCGCCTGCCGACGCAGCCGGCTGGCGGTGAAGATCGCGCACATCTCCGACACCGCCGTTTCGAAGGTCTCGTTGATGATGACGTAATCGAATTCTTCGAAGTGCAGCATCTCTTCGCGGGCGGCGGCCAGGCGCTGCGCCATCACATCCTCGCTGTCCTGGCCGCGCTTGCGCATGCGCTCGTCGAGTGCCTGGCGCGACGGCGGCAGGATGAACACGCTAACCGCATCGGGCACTTTCTGGCGCACCTGGCGCGCGCCCTGCCAGTCGATTTCCAGCAGCACATCGTGGCCGGCGGCCAGCTGCGGCTCCACCGACTGCCGTGCGGTGCCCTTCCAGTCGCCATGCACCAGCGCGTATTCGAAGAAGTCGCCCGCTTCGATCATGCCCTGGAACTCGTCGGCGGAGACGAAATGGTAGTGCTCGGCATGCCGTTCGCCCGGCCGCGGCGCGCGCGAGGTGAACGAGATCGACAGGGCGATCTTGGGATCGCGCGCCAAGGTGGCGTTGACGATGCTGCTCTTGCCGGCGCCGGAGGGGGCCGCAACGATATAGAGGGTGCCGCGCATTTTAGGGAATAGGGAGTCGAGAATAGGGAATGGGGCACCGCGCCAAGCAAGCAGGCCAAGGGTGAATCGTACCTTCTTTGGCGATTCCCCATTCCCGATTGCCTATTCCCGGCTACTCGATGTTCTGCACCTGCTCGCGGATCTGGTCGATCAGTACCTTCAGATCCACCGCGGCGTTGGAGGTGCGGCTGTCCACCGACTTGGAGCCCAGCGTATTGGCTTCGCGGTTGAATTCCTGCAGCAAAAAGTCCAATCGACGGCCGACCGGCTCGCGCTGCTTGAGCACGCGGCGGATCTCGGAAATATGGCTGGACAGGCGGTCGAGTTCTTCGTCCACGTCGAGCTTTTGCAGCCATAGCACCAGTTCCTGCTCGGCGCGCCCCGGCTCCACCGGATGCGGCAGGTCGGCCAGGCGTGCGGCCAGTTTGGCGCGCTGGCCTTCGCGAATGACCGGGATCAGCGTGCGTACTTCGGCGGCGATGCGTTCGATCGCATCGACCCGTTCGCTGATCGCCTCGGCCAGCTTGCCGCCTTCGCGCTCGCGCGCAGCGACAAAACTGTCCACCACCTCGTCGAGCAGCGCCATGGCCTGCGCCTGCAACGCTGGTGCGTCCACGTCCTGCACCTGCAGCACGCCAGGCAGTTGCAACAGCTCGGTGAAACCGACCTGCAACTTGGGAAACACACCGTCGAGCCGCGTGGCCAGTGCGCCGAGTTCCTGCAGTAAGGATTCGTTGACGGCCAGGGTCTGCGCGTTATCCGGCGCGCGCAGACGCAGTGTCAGATCCAGCTTGCCGCGGCTGTTTTTCGCCGCCACCCGCTCGCGCAGCATCGGCTCCAGCGCACGCAGTTCTTCGGGCAGGCGCACGCCCACTTCCAGAAACCGGTGATTGACCGAGCGCAGCTCGCAACCGAGCGTGCCCCAGGGCGTGATGCGTTCGCCGCCAGCAAACGCGGTCATGCTTCGAATCATCGTGAGTCCCGTGCCTTCAAAGCGCGAATGGTACCCTAGCCGCCCGCGCTGGCTGACCGCCTCGCCACGCGCCGACCCAAGACCACCTCCCGACTTCCGGACTCATCGCATGACCTTTTCCCGTCCCAGCGGCCGCACGGCCGACCAGCTGCGCCCGGTGCGCATCGAACGCGCCTTCACCCGTCACGCCGAAGGCTCGGTGCTGGTCAGCTTCGGCGATACCCGCGTGCTGTGCACCGCCAGCGTGGAAAACCGCGTGCCGGGGTTCCTGCGCGGCAAGGGCGAAGGCTGGGTGACCGCCGAATACGGCATGTTGCCGCGCTCCACCCACACCCGCTCCGACCGCGAAGCCGCGCGTGGCAAGCAGGGCGGGCGCACGCTGGAGATCCAGCGCCTGATCGGCCGCGCACTGCGCGCCTGCGTGGACCGCAATGCCCTGGGCGAGCGCACCATCACCCTGGACTGCGACGTGCTGCAGGCCGATGGCGGCACCCGCACCGCCGCGATCACCGGCGCCTACGTGGCGCTGGCCGATGCGGTAAACCTGCTGCTCAAGCGTGGCGACATCAAGAAGCATCCGCTGATCGGCGCCGTGGCCGCAGTGTCGGTGGGCATCTATCGCGGCGAGCCGGTGCTGGATCTGGATTACCCGGAAGACAGCGACTGCGACACCGACATGAATGTGGTGATGAACGACGGCGGCGGTTTCATCGAGCTGCAGGGCACCGCCGAAGGCCACGCCTTCCGCCGCGACGAACTCAACGCGTTGCTCGCCCTGGCCGAACAAGGCATGAGCGAATTGTTCGCCCTGCAACGCGCTGCACTGGCCGGATGAGCCGTCGCATCGCCCTGACCACCTTGCTGGTCGCCGACTACGATGCGGCGATCGCCTGGTACACCGGCGCGCTGGGTTTCCACGTGCTGCAGGACCGGCTACTCGACGGCGGCAAACGCTGGGTGGTGATCGGCCCGGGCAGCGCGCAGGAGGCGGCCTTGCTGCTCGCGCAGCCGGCAGACGACACACAGCGCGCGCGCATCGGCGACCAGACCGGTGGCCGGGTGGATCACTTCCTCTACACCGACGCCTTCTGGCGCGACCACGCGGCCATGCAGGCGTTTGGTGTGGAATTTCTGGAAACCCCGCGCGAGGAACCGTACGGCACGGTCGCTGTCTTCCGCGACCTGTACGGCACCAAGTGGGATCTGCTGGAGCCCAAGCAATGAAACAACTGGTCCTGGCCAGCGGCAACGCCGGCAAGCTGGAAGAACTGCGCGCCATGCTCGCCGCGCTGCCGCTGCGCATCGTGGCGCAAGGCGAGCTCGGCGTCGAAGACGTGCCTGAGACCGGCCTGACCTTCGTCGAGAACGCCTTGATCAAGGCGCGTCATGCCAGCGCGGTCACCGGCCTGCCGGCACTGGCCGACGACTCCGGCCTGATCGTCGATGCGCTGGGCGGCGCGCCCGGCTTGTACAGCGCGCGCTATGCCGGCAGCCCGACCGATGCGCAGGCCAACAACGCCAAGTTGCTCGATGCCCTGCGCGACGTCCCCGCCGAACGCCGCAGCGCGCGCTTTTATGCGGTGATCGTGCTGCTGCGTCACCCGGAAGATCCGCAACCGCTGATCGCCGAAGGCAGCTGGGAAGGCGTGATCACCACCGAACCGCGCGGCGATGGCGGCTTCGGCTACAACCCGGTGTTTCTGGATCCGGTGTATGGCCTGACCGCTGCGGAGATGGATACCGCGTTGAAGAACCGGCTGAGCCACCGTGCGGTGGCGCTGGCCACGTTGCAGCACAAGCTGCACGCCCTGTCGCTGTGAACGATGGCCTGATGCAGTGTCCGATCTGATTCCACCGTCGCTGTCGCTGTACGTGCACCTGCCCTGGTGCGTGCGCAAATGCCCGTACTGCGATTTCAACTCGCACGCGGCCAAGGGCGTACTGCCGTTCGAGGAGTACGTGGATGCGTTGATCCGCGATCTGGACAACGATTTGCCGCTGGTGTGGGGGCGTGTGGTGCATTCGGTGTTCTTCGGCGGCGGCACGCCGAGCCTGTTTCCGCCCGAAGCCATCGACAGATTTCTGCAAGCGGCGGCTGCGCGGCTGCGCTTTGCACCGAATCTGGAGATCACCCTGGAAACCAATCCGGGCACCGCCGAGCATGGCCGTTTCGATGGCTATCGCGCCGCCGGCGTGAACCGTTTGAGCTTCGGTGTGCAGACCTTCGATGACGTGGCGCTGCAGCGGCTCGGGCGCATCCACGACAGTGCCGAGGCCGAGCGCGCGATCAAGCTGGCGCAGGACGCCGGCTACGACAATTTCAATATCGACCTGATGTATGCGCTGCCCGAGCAGACCCTGGCGCAGGCCGAGCGCGATCTCGAGCGCGCCTTCGCGCTGCAGCCCACGCACATGTCGCATTACCAGCTCACGCTGGAGCCGAACACGGTGTTCTTCGCGCGGCCGCCCAAGGGCATTCCCGATGACGACGCGGCCTGGGACATCCAGGAACATTGCCAACGTCTGCTTGCGGACGCCGGCTATGCGCAGTACGAAGTGAGCGCCTATGCCAAGCCCGGGCGGCAATGCGCGCACAACCTCAATTACTGGCGCTTTGGCGATTACCTGGGCATTGGCGCCGGTGCGCACGGCAAGATCAGTTCCGGTGCCGAGCAGCACGTGATGCGCCGCTGGAAGCACAAGCATCCGCAGAGTTATCTGGCCAGCGCCGGCACTGCCGCGTCGATCGGGGGCGATGAGCTCGTGCCGCGTGAGCGGCTGCCGTTCGAATACATGCTCAATGTATTGCGCCTGCACGAAGGCTTCCGGCTGAGCGATTTCGAAGTCTCCACCGGGTTGGCGGCGTCCGCGATCGAGCTGCCAGTGGCGCGCGCGATCGCGCAGGGCTGGATGAGCGAGCAGGACGGACGCGTAGTACCGACCGAGCTGGGCCGCCGCTTCACCAATGACGTGGTCGAGTTGTTCCTGGTCTGAGCCGGCAAACAACGGGCGCGAGCGGCCATCCGACGCATGCGGCCAGTGCATGGCCCTGACGTAGCAAGATACGCATTCCAGGCCGCGACTGCGCTTCATCTGGCAGTCGCGCAGTGGCTGCCTCGTCGCTTGCGGCGGCCACGCGGTCGCTGATGAGTGGAAAAACATGCTACATAGCTCACGCTTCGAACCGAGCACACTTTCCCGGATGTCCACGCCCGCCTCTTCCCTGCAGCACACGCTCAGCGGCCCGATTGCCGATGCGCCCGTTTCCGCGCGTGGCCGGCGTCTGCTTGCTGCGCTGCACGCGCAGTGCGTGCAGGCGCTCAGTGGGCCGCTGCGGCTGACCATCGTCGAGCTGGAACGCGAGTTGCTGCACCAGGCCGAACATGCGCGCAACAGCCAGATCCAGGCCGAAACCTATGCGCAAACGCGCGGCCTGCGTGATCACATCGATCGGTTTCCACACGCATTTTTGCAGCAGCTGGCGCAGGATCTGGCCAATCTGCGCGAGCGCCCATCGCTGACGCCGCTGGCCGATACGGTGGCGCATCCGCAGATGCTCACGCTGGTGGAAGACACCGATATCGACCGCGACATCGTGCTCAGCGAGATCGCGCGGCGCGAGACCTCGCGCCGCGCCGATGCGCTGCAATTGCTGGCGCAGCGGTTGGCGGTGATCGGTGCGGTTGCCGAATTCGAACTTGAAGAAGTACCGCTCGGCCCGTACGCGCTGTGCCGCGTGTTGCGCGAGTGCGGCGAAGCGCTGGGGCTGAGCCTGGATGGGCAGCTCACGCTGTATCGGGTGTTCGAGCGCCAGCTGATCGAGCGCTTGAACGACCTGTTCGAGCGCGCCAACAGCCTGCTGGCGCAGGAAGGCATCTTGCCGGGGCTGATCTATCACCCGTATCTGGTCAAGCCCACGCAGGTGCAGACGCGACGTGCGCCATCTGCATCGGCCACTGCATCCAAGGATGCGGCCGCCAACAAACACGCGGCGCCACAGCGCAACGGGCGACCGGCAACTGGCTGGAGCGGGCAATCCGCACCGACACCGTGGCAGAGCGCCTTGCTGGATCCGTCCGATGTTCCAATGGCGCTGGCTGCGGCGACCTACGGTGAGCAGGCAACACCTGCACTGAGCGATGCCGTGCAGGCACTCGGCGGCCTGATGTCGTCGGCGCGTCAGTCGCAGGCGGCGGGCAACGCAGGCCCCGCTGCGCAGCACAGCTCATCGAATCACGGCGCTGCCAATCACGGCACAGCGGATGCGACAGGCGCACAGGCACCACCTGAAAGAGCCGCTCCCCAGCTTGCTTCCTCGGCAGTGCCCAAAGCCGCCCTCAGCGACGCGCTGGCCAGCCTGCAGGGCGCGCTGGCCACACAGGCGGCGGCATCGACACAGTCGTCCGGCATCGATGCGGTGCAGCGCCAGGTGCTGGACCTGCTGCGCGCCCAGCACGGCCCGGACGCCGCGCTGTCGCCGCAGGACACCGACACCTTCGATCTGCTCGGCCTGCTCTACGCGCAGATGCAGCGCGAGGTGCGCGAGCAGACCCCGGCGCAGGCCTTGCTCGCCAAATTGCAGGTACCGGTTGTGCGCGCGGCATTGGCCGACGCGCATTTTTTCGTGCGCGATCAGCACCCGGTGCGTGAATTGCTCAACACCGTGGCCGAGTCCGGCGCGGTGTGGCTGGGCGAGGACGATGTCGATCCGCAGCTGCTGCACAAGCTGGGCAATGCGGTCGACAAGATCGTCAACGATTATCACGGCGACGAAAGCGTCTTTGCCGCGGCCAACGACGAGATCCAGACCCATCTGCGCGCACTGGCGCGCAAAGCCGAGGTCGCCGAGCGCCGCCATGTGGACGCCGCACGCGGCAAGGAGCGACTGGAGTCGGCCAAGCAACAGGCCGCCGCGCGCATCGAGCAGCTGTGCGAGCAGAGCGCGCCGCCGCGTTTCGTGCAATCGCTGCTGCGCCAGGCATGGTCGGACGTGCTCACGCTCACGCTGCTGCGGCAGGGCGAGCAATCGCCCGAATGGGACGAGCGCCAGGCGTTGACCGCGCGTATCGCCGAGGTCACCTGCCGCAGCAAGGATCAGCCTACCGACACCGCGCTCGGGACCGATGTCGAAACCGCGCTGTTGCAGGTCGGCTATCACCAGGACGAAGCGGCCGCGATCGCGCGTCGCCTGTCCACACCCGGTGGCGAGGATGAACTCACCTCGCGCACCGAGTTGACCGCCAAACTCAAGGCACGCACGCGGCTGGGCGACCAGGGCGACAACACGCCGCGCAAAGAGGCCGCCACGCCGCGTTCGCCGGCCGAAGAAGCGTGCTACACGCAGTTGCGCAGCCTGCCGTTCGGCACCTGGTTCGAATTCGTGGTCAACCAGCAGGGCGATCTGCGCCGGCAACGGCTGTCCTGGTACAGCCCGATGACCGACCACGCGTTGTTCGTCAATCAACGCGGGCAAAAGGTCGGCGAGCAGTCGCTGGATGGGCTCTCGCGGCTGATGGCTGGTGGCCAGGTACGCTTGCTGGTGGAAGAAAAATCGCGCCTGATCGACCGCGCCTGGCATGCCACCGTGCGCACGCTGCGCAGCCTGGCGGGCCAGTCGCCTACTGCAGAGGTCCAGCCATGATCCAGGACACCCGTCGCGCACCACGCCGCCAACCGACCGACCTGGTGCCGGTCACCGACATGCTCAGCGAGGCGCAGATCGGCCAGGTCGGCAATGTGTCGGAAACCGGCATGCTGCTGTTGGCTTCGGTTCCGCTGCATGACGACGCCCTGTACCAATTGCGTTTCAGCCTGCCCGAGCGTGTGGGCCGCGCCACCGAGATCGATGTCGGCGTGCATCTGCTGTGGTCCGAAGCCGCGCACGCACCTGGGCAGGCCTGGGCCGGCTTTCGTTTCCTGACCATGTCCGAGCCGCATCGCAAGCGCCTGCGCGCCTGGATCGCCGAAGAACACATGGCCGGCTGAGCGCGGCGAACGACACGACTGCGCTCACCGCCAGGCGGGCGCGGCCGGTGCTGGGTGCGGCATGTCACCCTCATAGACTGCGGTTTGTCCGCGCCGTCCGCATCCACCCGACCACCGCTCGCCAGGTGTCGTCAGCCGCTCCAGGCAAAGCGCCGCTGCCAGGATTGCGGCAAAATTGCGCATTGCCTTTGCATTGCCGATCGAGCCCCGCATGACCCAGCCGTCCTTGAGCCACCTGTACTCCGACCACTTGCGCACGCTGACCGCACGCGCCGACGCGGCGCTGCAACGCGGCGGTTTCGATCACCTGGTGGTGCCCAGCGGCAGCCTGCATTACCAGTTATTCGACGACCGCGATTACCCGTACGCGGTCAATCCGCAGTTCAAGGCCTGGGTGCCGCTGACGCGGGTGCCCAACAGCTGGCTGATCTACACCCCGGGCAAGCGCCCAACGGTGATCTTCTACCAGCCGTTCGACTACTGGCACGTGGTGCCCGACGCCCCCAGCGGCTGGTGGGTGGAGCACTGCGACATCCACATCATTCGCACCCCGGACGAAGCCCTGGCGCTGCTGCCCAGGCAAACCGAACGTTGCGCCATTCTCGGCGAAGCGCAGAGCGCGCTGGGCGCCTATGTGCCGAACAACCCGCAGCCGGTACTCGATTACCTGGACTACCAGCGCGCCTTCAAGACCCCATACGAACTGGCATTGCTGCGCATCGCCCAGCAGCTGGCAGTGCGCGGCCATCGCGCTGCAGAAGCGGCCTTCCGCGCCGGCCAGAGCGAGTTCGGCATCCACATGGCCTATTGCGCAGCCGTGGGCCAGGACGCCAACGAACTGCCCTACGGCAACATCATCGCGCTCAACGAACACGGCGCGGTGCTGCACTACACCGAGCTCGGCCAGCAGCCGCCGCAACCGCTGCGCAGCTTTTTGATCGATGCCGGCGCATCGGCCTACGGTTATGCCAGCGACATCACCCGCACCTATGCCGCCGACCCCGGCAGCGAATTCCAGGCCCTGATCGATGCGGTCGATGCCGCACAGCTGCGCATGGGCCAGAACGTGCGCGCAGGTGCGGATTACAAGCAGCTGCATGTGGATGCGCATCTGGCGCTGATGGCCATCCTCAAGGACTTCGGCATCCTCACCGTGTCGCCAGAGGCTGCATTGGCCACCGGGGTCAGCGCCGCGTTCTTCCCGCACGGCCTGGGCCATCTGATCGGCTTGCAGGTGCACGATGTCGCCGGCTTCGCGGCCAGCGACCGTGGCGGGCGCATCGAACGCCCTGCCGGCCACCCGTATCTGCGCCTGACCCGCGTGCTCGAACCGGGCATGGTGGTCACCATCGAACCGGGCGTGTACTTCATCGATATGCTGCTGGACGAAGTGAAGAAGAACGGTCACGCCGCCAGCATCGATTGGGCACGCGTGGAGCAGTTCAAACCGTTCGGCGGCATCCGCATCGAAGACGAAGTGGTGTGCACCGATGGTGCCCCCGAGAACCTGACCCGCCCGGTGTTTGCCGCAGCCTGAATCATCCCGCACAGCACGGAGCATCGCCATGAACGATCCACGTCAACCCTCGCACCCTGAACATCCGATGTACCAGCAGATCGAACGCGGTGTGCACGCGATCGATGCCGCACATGGGCGCGAGCCCGACCAGACCAGTGCGCGACTTGCCGCCGCGCTGCTGCCATTGGCCAAGGAAGGCGGCCTGTCGCGCGTGGATCACGTGCTGATGAGCGAGGCCAACAGCCAGGGCGTGCATGGCGGCGAGAATGTGTTCGTGGTGGAAGGCGATCCCGCCAACCCGGCGCATCTGCGCGCGCATATGAAAACCGAGCAGGCATTGAGCACGCCGGAAGAGCAGTCGTTCGCGCGCGCACAGCAGCTTGCATCGCCAGCTGAGCAGGTTCAGCCACCCGAACCCACTCAGACACCGCGGTTGGGGCAGTAAGATCGGCTAATAAAACGACTGCGCGGATGCCTAACAGTGAGCGCAGGGTTTTGTCAGCCGCATCTTGGTGATTGCCGTCAGAAGTCCTGGTCAACCGCTGAGTCGGTCGAGGGCGCGGTGCCCTCGCCGCTCGCGGGACACGCCGCAAGTACGTCCCTGTAGGCTCGGTGGCGGCATCCATGCCGCCACACGGTCCCGCAATCGGCGAGGACACCGCACCAGAGAGTTTGTCGGTTGCTTTCTTAAAGCTTGTCCATCGCTCGGCTTGCATTGAGAAGATGAATCAGGCGTGCCGTTATCTAAGCAACCCACGTAAGACATTGCTTGCACCATGCACACCGACCATCTCCACTGGTCCTTGCCCGCTCACCGTCGCGGGACCTTACGCGGCATGGATGCCGCGTAAGAGCTTACAAGGACGTACTTGCAGCGTGTCCCGCGATGGTGGGCGGGCCGATTCGACGCGTCGTCGATAAGACGCGCGGCGAACGCAGCATCACACGACGCTGCCGGCCATCTCCGCTTCGATCTCATCGGCACTGCGCGCCAGCGCATCGGTCAACACGCGATGGCCTTCGGCGGTGATCAGCACGTTGTCTTCGGTGCGGATGCCGATACCGCGCCACCGGGCCTCCACCGTGGTGTCATCGGCGCTGATGTACAGCCCCGGTTCGATGGTGAATACCATGCCCGGTTCGAGCAGGCGCGAGTCGCCCGCCAGCCGGTAGTCGCCTACGTCATGCACATCCAGGCCCAGCCAGTGGCCGGTCTTGTGCCGATAAAAGCGCTTGTAATGGCCGTCGGCGATGTTGCGTTCCAGCGTACCCTTGAGCAGCCCCAGGCGCAGCAACCCTTCGGTCAAGGTCTGCACTGCGGCCAGATGCCCGGCTTCGTACGCTACGCCGGGGCGCGCCTGCGCGAGTGCGGCAGCCTGCGACGCGCCGACCAGATCGTGCAGCGCGCGCTGTGCCGACGTGAAGCGGCCATTGACCGGGAAGGTGCGGGTGATATCGGCTGCATAGCCACGGTATTCGGCGCCGGCATCGATCAGCACCAGCTCGCCGTCGCGGCTGCGCGCGTTGTTGGCGCGGTAATGCAGCACACAGGCATTGCTGCCTGTGCCGACGATGCTGCCGTACGCCGGCCACGCGTCGGCAGCGCGAAATTCGCGCTCGACCTCGGCTTGCAATGCGTACTCATGTACGCCCGGCCGCGCCAATCGCATCGCGGCGCGATGCGCGCGCACGCTGATGTCGGCGGCGTGCTGCATCAACGCGATCTCATCGCGCGATTTGAACAACCGCTGCTCGTGCAGCAGATGCCCGAGCTCGAGGAATTCGTGCGGCGGCTGCGCGCCGTGACGCACCTGCTCGCGCACGCGCTTGAGCCAGCCGATCAGTTTGAGATCGAAATCGACATCGCGCCCGAAGTGGTAATAGACGCGGCTGCGCCCTTCCAGCAGGCCCGGCAGGATCTCGTCGACATCGTCGATGGGATACGCATCGTCCATGCCGTAACGTGCCACCGCGCCTTCCTGGCCCTCGCGCGGGCCATCCCAGGCTTCGCGCTCGGCATTGCGCTCGCGGCAGAACAGGATCGCCTCGCCATGCTTGCGCCCGGGCACCAGCACCAACACCGCTTCCGGCTCCGGAAAACCGCTCAGGTACCAGAAATCCGAATCCTGCCGATACGGGTAATGGGTATCGTGGCTGCGCACCCGCTCGGGTGCGGCCGGCAGGATCAGGATCGCCTGCTCGCCGGCCATCTGCATCAGCTGCTTGCGCCGGCGCGCGTATTCGGCCGCGCCGATCCCGGTGAGCTTTTTCATCAGCGGTCGCGCGCTCAGTTCAAGCGCTGGCGGAAACGCGGCCCCATCACGCAGTCGCCATGCAGCAACAGCACTGCCACGCGCACGAACTCTTCGATCTCCGCCAGCGCGGTGTCGTCTTCGTCGGCCGCATCGAAATCGTCGCTGGAGGCCTGCGCCAGCCGCGCCAGATCCTGCAGCGCTTCCTCGCCCTCTTCGGTCAGTGCCGGGCGCTGCTTTGCAGCCAGGCCGAACCCGCCCAGGAACGCACGGCACCAGTCGAACAAGGCATCCGTGCGTGCCGCCAGCGGTGCGCCGTCGTCGATCAACAGGAGTTCGAAGGCGAAATCGCGGTCTTCCAGCTGCGCTACCGTGGCTTGACGCATCTGGTCCAGCGCGCCTCCCTGCTTGGGCGCAACCTGCGCCACGTCGGCCAGTACGTGCCCCAGCCAGTCGCCACTATCGGCGCCACCGCCGGAGAGCCATCCGCACAGCCCGCCATGCAACTCCGCCGCAGAGGACGCCAGCGCCAACTGACGACTTTCGTTTTGCACAGCGGTTACGTCAGGCAGATCCATCGGGTCATCCAGGCTAAGGGCAGAAGGGTCCGGCACACGGGCCGGCGATCAGACTGCCCAGTGTATCAAGGCACCCCGCGTCGGCCGCTACTGCCGCGTTCCATGCAGCGTTCCACGCGCATGGCGCCGGCCTGGCTGGACGCGGCGTCAGCCCTTGTCGGGACTGGCCTGACGGCAGATGCGGGAGGCGTAACGGATGCTTGACCGACGCGCTGACGCGCCCCTATCGTGAGCACATGGACAACGCCGCCGCCCTCGCCCAACTCCGCGCACTTGCCGCCCGCGTGGAGGCGTTGGTCGAGCGTACCCAACGGCTGACCGACGAGAACCGTAGCCTGCGTCATCAGCAGGAACAGTTGATCGGCGAACGTGCGCAGCTGCTGACCAAGAACGAACAGGCGCGCTCGCGCGTGGAAGCGATGATCGTGCGCTTGAAGTCATTGGAGCAACATACGTGAGCAACAACGAGCCGGTCAGCGTGCGTATTCTGGATCGTGAATACACGGTTGGCGTCACCGCAGACGAACGCGAGAGTCTCACTGCCGCAGCGCGCTTGCTGGATCTGCGCATGCGCGAGATCCGCGGCAGCAATCGCATGGCGGCGGTGGATCGCGTTGCCGTGCTGGCAGCGCTCAATCTGGCGCACGAATTGCAGCAACTGCGCGAACAGCAAGCGCTCTACGATCGTGAATTGGCGAACACGCTGGATGGCTTGAATCGTCGTCTGGACAACGTGGCCGACACCCCGCGTTGAGGGAATTCGCACTGTCGTCGCAAATATGAATTTTCAAGCGCGCCGGCCGACGAATGGGCTAGCCATCGCGCAGCAGAGGTCTATACTTCACCTGCGTTCTCTGCTGTAAACGACAGCGTGCAAAACATTCGCCTTGTCCCTTAATTACGACCACGGGGGCGCGACGAAGCCGGGAGTGCAAGTCCGCCTCGTAGCGGGAAGCCCGATGGCCTCACAACGTCCCCACTTGAACCCCGGGTTCAAGGTCGTTTCGCCCGCATCGTTCATGGCGGAGAATGCAAATCTGAAACGGCGCCTTCGGGCGTCGTTTCTTTTTGTGCGTCTGAAATGTCTGGTGTCCCTGCAACACGATGTCCGTGCAGTGCGGTGGCAAAGCGCTGCTAGGCACGCGCCCGCTTGCCATCGACAATACGTCACCTGTTCCACTGCGAGATGCCGATGACCGACGACCGAAATGCATTGCGCCAGCAGTTGCGTGCGCAGCGCCGCAGCCTGCCGGCGACGCAGCGGCTGTCTGCGGCCGATGCCTTGGCCGAACGTTTGCTGGCGCTGCCTTTCGCGCCGCGCAGCGGCGCCGTGGCCGGTTACTGGGCCATGGATGGCGAAATCGCCTTGCATCGGTGGCAACTGACCCTGCCCGAAGGGCTGCGTTATTGCCTGCCGGTGCTGGATGGCCGCGTATTGCGCTTTGCGCCGTGGCGGCCGGGGCAGGCCCTGGTCAGCAATCGCTACGGCATTCCCGAGCCGGACGTAGCGCGGGCCGACACGCTTGCACCGGAAGAAATGGCGCTGGTGATCACGCCGCTGACCGGCTTCGATGCGCAGTGTCGCCGGCTGGGCATGGGGGGCGGCTGGTATGATCGCAGCTTCGCGTTCCGGCATCGCCAGGCGCCGCCGCCCTGGTTGGTCGGGGTCGGCTTCGCTACGCAGCAGGTACCTGCCTTGCCCGCCGAATCCTGGGACGTGGCGGTAGATGCCATCTGCACCGAACACGCCACTTTCCTGAAAGACGACACCGTTTCCGTATGACTGCCCGCAAGCGCTACTGGTTGATGAAGTCCGAGCCGGACACGTTTTCCATCGATGATCTGGAGCGCGTCGGCACCGAGCCGTGGAACGGCGTGCGCAATTACCAGGCGCGCAACTTCATGCGCGACGGCATGCATGTGGGCGATGGGGTGTTCTTCTATCACTCCAACTGCAAGGTGCCGGGTATTGTCGGCTTGGCCAAGGTGGCCAGCGCGGCCTACCCGGACGACACCCAGTTCGATCCAACATCCGATTACCACGACCCCAAAGCCAGCCGCGAAGATCCGCGCTGGATGCTGGTGGACGTGGCCTTCGAGCGCAAACTCAAGCGCACGATTGCGCTGGACGAGATCAAGCAGCAAGCCGATGCGCTGGGCGAAGGCTTCCCCCTGATCGCCCGCGGCAACCGTCTGTCGATCCTGCCGGTGACCGCCGCGCAGTGGAAATTGTTGCTGGCGATGGAGTAGCCGGGAGTAGAGATTCGGGATTTGAGATTTGCAAATCCCGGCTCAACCCAGCCGCTCTTGCGATTCCCCAATCCCGATTCCCCAATCCCGAGCTCTCACCCATGTCCGAAGCAAAACGCCTGGCCGCCGAAAAAGCGATCGATTACGTGGAAGACGGCATGATCGTCGGGGTCGGCACCGGTTCGACGGTGGCCTACTTCATCGATGCCTTGGGCCGCATCGGCCATCGCATCAAGGGTGCGGTGTCCAGCTCCGAGCAGAGCAGCGCGCAGCTTAAGCGCCATGGCATCGAGGTGCTGGATCTCAACCACACCGGCAACCTGTCGCTGTACGTGGATGGCGCCGATGAGTGCGACCCGAACCGCTGCCTGATCAAGGGCGGCGGCGCGGCGTTGACGCGCGAGAAGATCATCGCCGAGGCCAGCGAGCGCTTCATCTGCATCGTCGACCCGAGCAAGCAGGTGCCGGTGCTGGGCAAATTTCCGCTGCCGGTGGAAGTGATTCCGATGGCACGCAGTCTGGTGGCCCGTCAGATCCTGGCGCTCACCGGCGGTCAGCCGGTGTGGCGCGACAACGTGATCACCGACAACGGCAATGTGGTGCTGGACGTGCACAACCTGCAGATCACCGACCCGGTGGCGCTTGAGCGCAGTTTGAACCAGATCCCCGGCGTGGTCTGCGTAGGCCTGTTCGCGCGTCGCCCGGCCGATGTGGTGATCGTCGGTGGCGAACCGCCGCGCGTACTCTGAGCGGTGACAAGCGCGCGTTCGCACGCGCATTTCCGGCCTGCGGCGCAAAGCGACTGCAGGCCGGCAGCTCATCGCAAGCAATGAGCCATGAGACACCAGGCCGGCTTGACGCCCGCGGCCGCTTGGCAGAAGGTGCGCCATCCCCCGCCACGCTGGTACGCCGCATGCGCCATGTCCGCTTTCTCGCCCTCGCCTGCCTGATCCTGCTCAGCGGCTGCGCCAGCGCCGGCAGCACATGGGTGGAACTGGCCGGCACGCGCTACCAGGTGGAGCTGGCGCAGAACGATGCGGATCGGGCACAAGGCCTGATGTTCCGCGACGCCATGGCCGACGATCACGGCATGCTGTTCATCCACGACCGCCAGGAGCCGCTGGCGTACTGGATGAAGAACACCAAGATCGCGCTGGACATCCTGTATTTCGACAACCAGCGCCGGCTGGTGTCGCAGCAGCGCGACGTGCCGCCGTGTTCGGCCGGCGATGCCTGCCCACCCTACCCCAGCAAGCAGCCCGCCCGTTACGTGCTGGAGCTCAATGCCGGCCAGGCCGCCAAGCTCAATTTGCAGGACGGCGCCACGCTGAACTTCAGCCCGGACATCCCAAAGCTCAAGTAAATCTCACACGACAGGCCTTTCCTGTCAGGAAGTACCGGACTTGAACCACGCGCCGCTTGCCGACACTCTTGGCAGCATGGTCGACATGCTCCCACTTCCCCATTGGACCGCGCTCGCCAGCCTGGACGACGACGCAGTGCCGTTGATGTCCACCGCGCTGCTGATTGCGCGCGACGAGTATCCGCAGCTGGATGCCGAGCTGTACGACACGCTGGTGCAGAGCCATGTCGAGCATCTGCGCCGTGAGGTGGAGGCGATCGATCTGTGGCCGCTGAAGATGGCAGCGGTGAATCGCTACCTGTTCGACGAGCTGGGCTATTCGGGCAATCACGACGAGTACTACGACCCGCGCAACAGCTACCTCAACCAGGTCTTCGAGCGCCGCCTGGGCAACCCGATCTCGCTGGCAATGGTGCAGATCGAAGTGGCGCGCCGGCTGGGCATTCCGCTGGCGGGGGTGTCGTTTCCCGGGCATTTTCTGGTGCGTTTGCCGGTGGACGACGGCGTACTGGTGATGGATCCGTTCAACGGCGGCCGCCCGCTCGGCGTAGACGAATTACGCGAGCGCGCGCGTCCGCATCTGGGTGGCGAGATCCCTGACGACCGCGCCCTGGCACAGATTCTCGACCCGGCGCCGCACCGTGCGATCCTGATCCGCATCCTGCGCAACCTGCATGGTGTGTACGCCGATGCCGAGCACTGGGACCGCGCCGCGCGCAGTGCCGATCGCATCCTGAAGCTGGTACCGGATCAGCCCGAGGCGCTGCGCGATCGCGGCATGGCCTATCTGCATCTGGGCCACCGCAACGGCGCCCGCCACGATCTGTCGCGCTATCTGGTGCTCAATCCCAGCGCGCAGGATGCGGCCAATCTGCATGAGCATCTGGTCGAACTGAACAGTCAGCGCGCGCACGCGCACTGAAATCACTGCCAATCGTGCGTTCGTCGGCGCCACGAGAACGCGCGCAGGCGATGTGCTGGCGCGAAAAACGCAGCAACACAGCTGCGCCGCAAAGGCCTCAGTCGATCTCGATCATCTCGAAGTCGTCCTTGGTCACGCCGCAATCCGGGCAGGTCCAGGTCTCGGGTACGTCTTGCCAGCTGGTGCCCGGGGCGATGCCTTCTTCGGGGATGCCGTCGGCCTCGTGGTAGAGAAACCCGCAGACGACGCACATCCAGGTGCGGTAGGTGGTCGTGGATGTCTCGCTCATCGGATAATCGCGGTCACGCAACGGTGGGACTGCATTGTCCCATCCCACCCACCGCTTCCGGAAGCGCTGCCATGCCCGACCTGCACAACGCCCGCGGCGTCTATCTCATCACGCCCGACGAAGCCGACACTGCGCGCCTGCTCGCGCGCACGCTGCCGCTGCTGCCCGCCATCACCTGGCTGCAGTACCGCAACAAGCAGGCCACCGCCGCGCTGCGACTGGAACAGGCCAGCGCGCTGTGCGAAGCCTGCGCTGCGCACGCTGTGCCGTTGATCATCAACGACGATGCACAACTGGCGTTGCAGGTGGGTGCGCAGGGCGTGCACCTGGGCGAAGACGATGGCGACGTGGCGGCCGCACGCGCGCTGTTGGGCGCGCAGGCCATCATCGGGGTGTCGTGCTACGACGAGATCGCGCGTGCGCAGGCAGCGGTCGCGACCGGTGCCAGCTATGTGGCCTTCGGTGCGTTCTTCCCGACCACCACCAAGGTGACGACACGTCGCGCCTCGCCTGCGCTGCTGCAGCAGGCCGCTGCGCTGGGAGTGCCACGCGTGGCGATCGGCGGCATCGCAGCTGCGCAGGTGCCCGATCTGGTGAAAGCGGGCGCCGAGTTGATTGCGGTGGTCAGTGGCGTGTACGCCGCGCCGGATCCGGTTGCAGCAGTGCAGGCATATCGGGCCGGGTTTGCGCAGTAGCGTGGCTGGTGGACGATAGAGTTGCCGGCGACAGGGGCTGTCCAGGACGCCAGACGCAAGACCATCAAGATTTCGAGTCGTAGCGATGTTTGATGCAGTCGGAAGCTCAGGTCAAAAGCTTGGTTGGTCGAGGGCGCGGTGCCCTCACCGCTCGCGGGACACGCCGTGAATCCATCCCTGGAGGCTCGGTGGCGGCATCCATGCCGCCACACGGTCCCGCAATCGGTAAGGACACCGCACCAGAGTGTGGGTCGATAGCCTTGTAAAAAGCTGACCATCTCGCTGGTTGCAATGGCTCGCTGATGCGGTCCGCAAATACATGAGAGTTAAGCGCATTAGAAGCACCTCATGCATTGTTTGCACCATGCACACCGACATTCTCGACTGGTCCTTGCCCGCCTACCGTCGCGGGCCCTTACGCGGCATGGATGCCGCGTAAGGGCCTACAGGGACGTACTTGCGGCGTGTCCCGCGATGGTAGGCGGGCAAGGGCCCTGCAGCCAAGCCGCAGATCAGCCGCTCTACACCTAATCCATCCGCACTCTCCAGACCCAAAAAAAAGCAGCGACGCGTGCCATCACGCGTCGCTGCTGGTTTTGACTCTGTTGCCTAACGCAATTAGAAGTCGTAGCTCAGCGTCACCCGGCCCGAGCGCGGTGCCTGATAGGCCACGACCTGATCCCAGAGCGGGTTGGTGGTGTTGTCGGGCAGCTGCGAGAACGGGTAGATGTTGGTTGCGGTCTGCTCGTTGGTGATGTTGAACACATCGAAGCGCAGTGCCAGCTTGCCGGCAGCGAATGCCGGCTTGTAGGTCACGCCCATGTCGAGCTGCGCGATCCAGCCCAGACGCCCCTGCGAGCCTGGGGGCGATGCCACGCCGGTGCCGGTTTCCGGGTTGTAGCAGTAGTGGTATGGCCCGCCGGTGATCGCGCTGCCACCATAGCCGGCCGGGTCCGTGCCGGTGTAGTTGTCGCCGTAGTAGTTGCCCAGGCAGTTATGCGGTGCGCCCGAAATCAGGCTGAAGTTGGCCGATGCACCCCATTGCGGATTGAACTGATAGAAACCGAACAACTTGAGCTGATGGCGATGATCGTTGGATTGATCGCCGTTGAAGTGTTCCATCAGTGCCGCGTGGTCCCAGCTCTGCGTGGTGGAGACCGACGCCTGGCCCTGATAGCTGCCCAATGCGCCGCCGGTGCGCCACAAGTCCGAACGCACCTGACCTTCGGTAGTGCCGTAGCTATGCGACCAGACGTAGTTGACCTTGGCGTACCACTGGCCGTCGAACGGGCGCTCCAGGTTGAATTCGACCGCCGAGTAGTTGCGCTTGAACTTCGGGAAACCCGCCGCCTCGCGGCTTACCGACACTTCATGGAACTGGCCATCGGTACCGATCACGCCCCAGGTGTTGGTCTGGCCGGGATTGATCAGCGACGCACCGGCAACCTGGGAGAAGTCGATGGTTACGCCTTGCGCGGCGGCAGCGGCGATCAACGCGGTGTTGGAGACGTCGTAGTTCTGATCGTCGATACCCGCATTGAGGCGACGATGCGTGCCGCGCACGCCCAGCACCCAGCCGGTGTCCAGCTGCTTGGTGAAGCCGAGGATGATTTCATCCTGATTTTCGCCTTCGATGTCCTTGACCACCGCGGTGCGCACATCGGCAATGCGGCCGAAGCGCGAGTTGGCTGACACTGCCGAACCCAGCTGCTGCGCCAGGATCGGCGTGCCATCGGCATTGATGCCGCTGTAGGTGAAGTAGGTATCGGTGGTGGTGGCCGGGGTGAACAGGCTAACGGCCGACAGCGGCAGGCCGAGATAATAACGGCCGATGTTGCCGAACACCTTCAGGCTGGAATCGCCGTTGACGTCCCAGCTGAAGCCCAAGCGCGGCGCCCAGGCATTGTCCACTTCGATATAAGGATCGCCGGACGGGGTGTAGTTGGTGAATTCGTCCTTGCGCAGGCCGATGCTCAGCAGCAGGTTGTCTGTGACCTGCCACTTGTCTTCGATGTAGTAGGCGCGTTGCTTGGCCTCGTACGAATACAAGCTGGTGTTGATGTTTCGCACCGCGTAATAGCCGCTGGACCCATTGACCGGATCGACCAGGCCCGGGCTCGGCGCGCCGATGCCGCCGGCTTCGTTGGCCGATTGGCTGACCAATCCGCCCGTCCGCAGGCCATTGGGATCGTTGGTCTGACCATAGGTCCACGCAAAGCCGGGGCCGGAGAGCACCGAGCCCACGTCAATCCCTTCGGACTTCTGGTTGTCGATACCGAAGTTGAGCGTGTGGTGGCCGATACGCCATTCCAGATTCAGGCGCTGATTGTCTTTCTTGTATTCGCGGTCGGGCGAGCTGACCGAAGTGACCAGCTGACTGCCGATGCGCGGTGTACCGCCGGTGTAGGCCGGATTTTGCAGCGCGGCACTGTTGATGACCGGGCCGCCGGCCGCGTTGTAGTTGAAGGGCGTCAGCTCATCAGGCGTGTTCATCTTGCCGTACAACGCGGTCACGGTGAGGTTGTCGCTGAGATAGCCGGTGTACTTGCCGGTGAACAGGGTCGGGCCGGTTTTCCAGGTGGATTCGTCGGTGAAATAGCTACCGCGCGTGCGATCGACATAGTTGTAGCGATAGATGGAGCCGTTGGTTTCGGCCTCGTCGCTGGCGCCAGTCACCTCGATCAGGTGGTTGTCGGTGATGTTCCAGTCCACCTTGGCGTACCAGCGCTTTTGCTTGTAGTCGTAGTCGGTAAGGCCACCGGTGCGGCCGTTGTCGGTGTCGCGATTGGTGCCGACGCGCACGCCGTCTGAATCCACCTGCTCTGCTGCCAGGAAGAAGAACAGCTTGTCCTGGATGATCGGCCCGCCCACGTAGGCGCTATAGGTGGTCTGGCTGGCTTCGGCTTCGCTGGCCGGCTGATACAGGCCGTTGGCCGAACGCGCATAGCGGTAGGCGGCGTTGTTGATGGTGGTGCCCTGCGCATCCGGGCGCCAGAAGATGTCGCGCTGGTTGGCCTTGAGGCCGTTCGGCTCCCAGATCACCGCGGTGCCGAACTTCCACTCGTTGGTGCCGCGCTTGCCGATCTGGTTGATCACGCCGCCATTGGCGCGGCCGTACTGCGCGCCGTAGCCGCCGGTGAAGATTTCCTGCTGGTCGATGGCGCCGTACGGCAGGGTCAGACCCCCCAGGTTGTTGCTGATGGTGGTGGTGTTGAAGCCGTTGAGGTAATAGGCGTTTTCGCTGGCGGCCGAGCCGCCGAAGCTGGGCAGCGAGCCGCCGAGCGGGCCGTTGTCGAAGCCGCCACTGTTGACCACCACGCCCGGTGCCAGCAGCGCGATCGCTTCGGCGGTGCGGCCCAGCGGCAGTTGCTGCAGCTGCTCGGCGGTGACTACGGTGCGGGTGTCCACGCTGCTGACATCGATGGTGGTCAGGCCCGCGGCGGTGACGGTGACGCTGTCCAGGGTCTGCATGCCGCTCCCCGAGGCGGCAGCGAATGAGACGTCGGTGTTGGCACCAACGGTGATGGCGACGTTTTCGCGGGTTTCCACCGCCGCGCCATCGCGCTTGACCGTGACCTTATAGGTGCCCAGCGGCAGATTGCCGGCGGTGTAGCGGCCACGCGCATCCACCGGCACTTCGCGGGTGAACCCGCTGTTGTTTTCCACCAAGACGCTGGTACCGCTGCTCTGCCCCACGCTGCCGACGATGCTGCCGCTGGTGGACTGCGCGT
This sequence comes from Xanthomonas sp. Leaf131, assembly GCF_001423495.1. Classification (GTDB taxonomy): domain Bacteria; phylum Pseudomonadota; class Gammaproteobacteria; order Xanthomonadales; family Xanthomonadaceae; genus Xanthomonas. The sequence goes on from NZ_LMOG01000012.1 coordinate 438,400, forward strand.
GGACGCTCCCCATCGCCACGACCAGCGCCAATGCCAAGGCACGCTTCTGGATACTACGGTTCATGCTTTCTCCCCAAGTCTGGAACTGTCGGCAACGCGACAAAAATGAACGGCGCCAATGGCTACCGAAATCACACTTTCTGAACATCCGGATCGAAGTGCCAATGACCACCCGCCATCAGCTCATGCAAAAACTGTCGATACCGTCCCGTTCGATCATAGGCAGCCGCGTTGCCCTACCCACCGGCTCCGACGGGTAGGCAGGCACGCGGTGGGTAGGCGGACAGGGGCCGCAAGCCTGACAATGGCGCGTGCGGTGCCCGTGGTCGGGCGCTGACGCCCCATCGGCACCACTCAAGGATCCACGCGCATGAACCACACCCGCTCCCACGCCCTGTTCGCCCAGGCGCAGACCCTGCTGCCCGGAGGCGTCAACTCACCGGTGCGGGCGTTCAAGTCTGTCGGCGGCGAGCCGTTCTTCGTGGCGCGCGCCGATGGCCCGTATCTGTATGACGTGGACAACAACCGCTACATCGACTACGTGGGCTCGTGGGGGCCGATGATCGCCGGCCACAATCACCCGGCAGTGCGCGAGGCGGTGGAGCGCGCAATCCGCGATGGGCTGTCGTTCGGTGCGCCGTGCGCGGCCGAAGTGACAATGGCCGAAACCATCAACCGCCTGGTGCCCTCTTGCGAAATGGTGCGCATGGTCAATTCCGGTACCGAGGCCACGCTGTCAGCGGTGCGCCTGGCGCGCGGCGCGACCGGGCGCAATCGCATCATCAAGTTCGAAGGCTGTTATCACGGCCATGGCGACTCGTTCCTGGTCAAGGCCGGCAGCGGCATGCTGACCCTGGGCGTGCCGACCTCGCCCGGCGTGCCGCCCGGCCTGAGCGAGCTGACCGCCACGCTGACCTTCAACGATTTCGAAGGCGCCACTGCCATGTTCGACGAGATCGGTGCCGATGTGGCGGCGGTGATCATCGAACCGGTGGTCGGCAACGCCAACTGCATTCCGCCGCAGGCCGGCTACCTGCAGCATCTGCGCACGCTGTGCACACGGCATGGCGCGCTGCTGATCTTCGACGAAGTGATGACCGGCTTCCGCGTCGCGCTCGGTGGCGCGCAGGCGCACTACGGCGTGACCCCCGACCTGAGCACCTTCGGCAAGATCATCGGCGGCGGCATGCCGGTGGGCGCATATGGCGGCCGGCGCGACTTGATGGAGCAGATCGCACCTTCCGGCCCGATCTACCAGGCGGGCACCTTGTCGGGCAACCCGGTCGCGATGGCGGCGGGCCTGGCGATGCTGGACCTGGTGCAGGAGCCGGGCTTCCACGCGCGCCTGAGCGCGCAGACCAGCGTGCTGTGCGAAGGCCTGGAAGATGCCGCACGCGCCGCCGGCATCGCGGTCACTACCAACCAGGTCGGCGGCATGTTCGGGCTGTTCTTCACCGACGAGATCGTGGAGAGCTACGCGCAAGCCACTGCCTGCGATATCACCACCTTCAATCGCTTCTTCCACGCGATGCTGCAGCGAGGCGTGTATCTGGCGCCATCGGCGTACGAAGCCGGCTTCATGTCCAGCGCGCACGACGCTGCGGTGATCGAAGCGACACTCGTGGCGGCGCGTGAGGCGTTTGCGGAAGTCGCGCGCTGAGGCGCATTCATGCGGGTCGCTGCGGCATGTGTCTGCGCAGCGACCACGACAAACTTTGCTTTTGTCTTGTGGCTGTCATACCTTTCTGAAAGGTGTCCACGGATGGGCATGGGTGGGGACCCTCGAAGCAGCGGATGTGTCGTCGTCATCGGTCACGGTGACGCCTGGTGCGTCGCCGCTGTTTCATCACGATCTGCAGCGTGTCGAGTCGGCGCGCTGCCGACGCATACCACGGCCGCCCTCGCCTCATGCTCAAGCCTGTTGCGTTGCTGACTCCGCGCCCGTCACCGTCGCGCGATTGCGTTGTTCCCGATTGGCTGCTTGCCAGCAAGCTGGAGCCGCCGCTGGCGCGCCCCGGTGCGGTGAGGCGCGGCGCATTGCTGGCTGCGCTTGATCAGGCACACGCCCGCCCACTCACGCTGTTGTTGGCGCCACCCGGATTTGGCAAGACCACGCTGCTTGCGCAGTGGCATGCACAGCTGTGCGCACGCGATCACGCCGCGGTGGCCTGGTTGTCGCTGGACGAAGAAGACGCCGACCCCGCACGCTTCCTCGGCCATCTGGCCTTGGCGCTGCAGAGTGCAGGTGCAGATCAGACGCTCTGCGCAGCGGTACTGCATAACCGCGATCAAGACCCGCGCGAGGCGGTGACGGTGCTGATCCGCGCGCTGCGCACTGCGCCACGACGCATCAGCGTGATTCTCGACGACTACGACCGGCCCGGCAGCGGCATCGTCGACGAGCTGGTGTTGCGACTGGTCGAACACAGCGGCGGACGTCTGCATCTGCTGCTGGCCACCCGGCGCGTGCCGGCGCTGCCATTGGCACGCCTGGATCTGCAGGCGCAGCTCAGCCGCGTCGGCAGCGCGCAACTGGCACTGGACGAGCGCGAAGCGCAGGCATTGCTGGGACCGCAGGTGCCTGCGCCGGTGGTGGACGAATTGCTGCGCTATACCGAGGGCTGGCCGGTAGCCCTGCATCTGGCGCGGCTATGGCTGGAAGGCGGCGCGCAACGTCAGCAGGAAGTGGCCGCGCGCTTTTCCGGACGCAGCGCGCAGATTGCCGCGTACCTGGCCGAGCAGGTGGTCAACGATCTGGATGCCGATACGCGCGATCTGTTGTTGCGCACCAGTGTGCTGGAGCGCAGCAACGCAGCGTTGGCCGATGCAGTGCGCCAGCGCGACGACAGCGGCCGGCTGCTGGCGCGGCTCGAACATTTCCACGGCCTGCTGGTGCCGCTGGATGGCGAACGCGAGTGGTTCCGCTATCACCCGTTGTTCGCAGACTTCTTGCAGCAACTGCTCGATCGCGAACATCCTGGCCAGGCCATGCAACTGCATCAACGGGCCGCACGCTGGTTCGGAGAACATCAGCATCTGGCCGAAGCGGTACGGCACGCATCGCGCGGCGATTGCGGCGACCTGGCGGCCAGCTACATCGCGCGTGCCGGCACCTGGCAATTATTGCTCACCCACGGCACGCACGAAGTGCGCGCGCTGCTGCGCCACTTCGACCACCGCACCATCCGCGACACCCCGGCGCTGAATCTCACTCAAGCGCATCTGCATGCGAAGCTTGGCGAATTCAGCCACGCGCGGTTGTTGCTGGAACGTTTTCGCGATTTTCCCGCTGCACTGCGCGAGCCCTTGCAACGCGACTACACCGTGGTGGTGGCGCTATTGCGCGACCGCCTCGATGAAATCTGCGGCAACCCGCATGGCCTGACCCAGATCGCCGCACAAGCCTCCGCGCTGGACGAAGACGACCATCTCGGGCGCGGCATGTTGCTGTGCATCTGCGCCACCACCGCCATTGCGCAAGGCGCCTTCGCATTAGCCGAACGCTATGCCTTGAACGCGCGCGATGCGATGCAGCGCGGCGGCAGCGAACTGGGTGCAAGCCAGGCGCTGCTCTCGTTGGGCCAGAGTTTCTTCTATCGCGGCCGGCTCAGCGACGCCGAGGCCTGTTATCAACAGGCATTGAGCTGGTGCGCGCGCACGCCGCAACTGGATCGCGTGCTGGAAGCGGCCGGCAACTGCCTGCTCGCGCAACTGCATTACGAGCGCGGGCATCACGACGATGCCGCCGATCTGCTGCATCCGGCGCTGGAATTGCTGGAGCAACACGACGGCGGCATGGATGTACTGGCCGCCGCTTACGACACCGCACTGGGATTGGAGCGTGTCCGCGATCACAGCGGGCGCAGTGCATTGGCGTTGCTTGAGCACGTGGAACAGATCGCGCATGGGCGCAAGCTGATGCGGCTATCGGAACTGGCCGCAGCCTGGCGCTTGATGCTGCTGCTGGAACATCCCGGCAATGCCGCAATCGATGTAGTCATCGCGCGCACCGGCGGCGAATCCGGATTGGCGCATACGTTGCGCTCGGCACACCGTTGGCGCGATCGCGCGGCGATGGGCTTCGCGCTGGCACGCTGGCATCGCCTGGCAGGCCGTAGCAGCGCCGCGCTGACCATCCTGGGCCAGATCGAACACGCCTGCCTGGCCAACGACAATCTGTGCCATCTGGCCCGCACTCGCGCACGTCTCGCACTGGTGCTGCAACAGCGCGGCGAACTGGTCGCGGCGCTGCCGCATCTGTACAGCGCGCTGGATCATGTGGCGCTGACGCAAAGCTGGCAGGCGATCGTCGAACTCGGCCTGCCGGCCAAGGCGATGCTGCGCTCGCTGCGTCAACACGATCCGCATACCGTCGGCGGCACCACGCGCGCACTCACCATCCAGGCCCTGCTCGAACGCCTCAGCGGCGACGAAGACCCGGCCGGCGACATCTTCAGCGAGCGCGAGCTGGAAGTGCTCGCACAACTGGCACGCGGTTATTCCAACAAACAGATCGCACGCTGTTTGCACCTGTCGGAAAACACGGTCAAGTTCCATTTGAAGAACCTGTATCGCAAGCTCGACGCACGCAGCCGCGAGAGTGCATTGGCCCAGGCCTTGCAACGTGGGTTGTTGCGCGCAGCGGAGCCACCAGGCACGTCGGAGACGACACCAAGCTGATTGCCAACGCTGGCGCTTGCTTCATTTCCGAAAAAATACATCATGTATGATGTATTTTTTCGAGGAGCATGCAGCATGCGCGGTCGCATCCTTATCACCGGCGCCAGCGTCGCCGGTACCACCACTGCCTGGTGGCTTGCCCGGTATGGTCGCGATGTCGAGGTGGTAGAGCGCGCGCCAGCGTTCCGCGACGGCGGGCAGAACGTGGACGTGCGCGGCACTGCGCGAGAAGTGCTGCGTCGGATGGGCCTGGAAGCGCTGATGCTCGAACGCAGCACGCAGGAGCGCGGCACCGATTGGGTCACCGAAGACAATTGTGTTGTCGGTCGCTTCGAAGCGGCGCATTCCGACACCGATGGTGGTCCGACTGCGGAGATGGAAATTCGGCGCGGCGACATTGCCCGAATCATCTACGAGGCCGCAGCAGCGCAAGGAGCGCGGTTTCGCTTCGGTGACAGTATTGCCCGCGTTGATCAGCACAACGAGGGCGTCCAGGTCACCTTTGCAGGCGGCCACCAGGAAACTTATGCGCTTGTGGTGATCGCCGAAGGCGTTGGCTCGCACACCAGGGAGCTGGTCTTCCCCGCAGAGAACCGGCCGCGCTGGATGGACCTGACGATTGCCTACTTCAGCATCCCGCAGATCGCCAGCGACGGCGCCTATGCGCGGCAATACAACACGCTGGGTGGCCGGGGCGCGGTAGTGAAACCTGCACGCGACGGCAAGCTGGGGGTCTATCTCGGCATCCAGAAGCGGCCCGGTCATGAGAATGCATGGAGCGTGGCGCAACAGCGCGCTTTCATTCGCGCGCAGTTCGCCGCGCTAGGCTGGGAGTTTCCGCGCATCCTGGACGCGATGACGGACGTCGACGACTTTTACTTCGATGCCCTGCGTCAGGTCCGCATGGACCGCTGGTCCAATGCTCGGGTAGTGCTGACTGGCGATGCGGCATGGTGCCCGACCGCCCTGTCCGGCATCGGCACCACCCTGGCGATCGTGGGCGGTTATGTCCTTGCCGGCGAGCTCGCCAAGTCGGATACGCCGGCCACCGCGTTCGCGCACTACGAGCGCATCATGCGTCCCTTTGTCGAAGAGGGGCAGAACATTCCCAAGCTGGTGCCGCGTCTGCTGTGGCCGCACACCCGATTTGGCCTGACAGTGCTGCGCAACGCCATCCGCCTGGCCAGCCGGCCTGCGCTCAGGTCGTTCATCAATAACCATTTTGCACGAGACGCCAATTCAATCGCCTTGCCGCGCTACGAGTAGGCAAGCCGCATGGTCGGAAAAAATCAGCAACCGCAGACTGTATGGCGCTCGGCGGCACCCGCCGATGCGCCAACGCCGGCCCTAGCAGCACATCTGCAACGGTCGCCGGCGGTGCCGCCCGGTGCATGCTCACCCTGGGGCACGCGGCATGACCGCGTGCCGGCTCCCTCACACATCACTCTTGCCGCCGGCCACGCGCACCTGCGGCACGTGACACCTCAACCAAAACTCAGCGTGCCCTTCATCATTGCCCAGTGGCCGGGGAACGAGCAGAAGAAGGTGTAGTCGCCGCCCTTGCTCAACTTGCTGGTCGCAAAGCTCACCGTGGTGCTGTCACCGCCACCGATGACTTTGGTGTGTGCGATCACGCGCGCGTCGGCCTTGGGCAGATAACTGTCGGCGAGGGTGGAGCGTACGCCGGCATTGGCGACTGCCTGGAAGTCGGCAGCCTTGGTCAGCACCCAGTTATGGCCCATCACCGTGGCCGCCATCTTGCCGGAGTGCTTGAGCGTGAGATCCACTTGCGTACAGTCGGGCGCCAGCTTGATCGTGCTCTGGTCGAACTTCATCTGATCGTTGCCGGTGATGGTCACCGCACAGGTGCGCGCCCACGCCGACGGTGCCAGCAGCACCAATCCAAGCACCGCAATCGTCGAAAACAGCTTCAAAGGAACACTCCTGCAATGTAGGGATGCGCGCCATCATGACACCCGGCGCGCCTGGGCGAGAGACCGTCGCGTTTGCATGCGTCGGCGTGCTCAGAGTACCGCGACTGAGCGCATCCGATGCCTGTCGAGAGGTCGAACCCAAGCGTTTACGTCAGTGCCTTCTACGGCACATGCGTTATGCGTAACGGAAGAAGGCATCCATCGGGTCATGCACATCGGCCATGGCATCCGGCAGCGGCAACGGGCCGCGCTTGCCGGCGATCACCTGCACGAAGGCCTGCTTGAAGCGTGCCATCTCCGCGTCGGTGCCAACGGTGATCCGCGACCAGGTCGGCCATACCGGCCAGCTGCGTCCGATGAACACACCATGGGTGGCCATGTCGTCCTTGAAGCCGGCGGCCGGGCGCTGCACGTCGACCATGAAGCAGTTGCTCTCCGAAGCAGTGCAGGCATAGCCCTGCTTGGCGAGAAATTCCATCACATCCTTGCGTGTGGCGGCGGTGCGTGCGCGTCGCTGCGGCACCAATGCCGGATCGCGCAAGCTGGCCAGGCCTGCAGCGGCAGCGGTCACCGGCAGGCTGTTGACGCTGTAGAACATCAGCTTGGCCAGCAGGTCCGGGCGTGCAGCCGCATAGCCCAGGCGAATGCCGGCCATGCCGTAAAGCTTGGAGAAGGTACGCAACACCACCACGTCCTCGCCTGCGGCGACCATGTCCACCACGCTGCTGGTGCTCTGCGCAAAGTGGATATAGGCCTCGTCCACCACCAGCACGCTGCCCTTGGGCTTGTGCGCCAGTGCGTAATCCAGATCCTTGCGCGCAGTCACCGAGCCGGTGGGGTTGTTGGGATTGCAGATGTAGATCACGCCCGGGCTGGCGTCGGCGGCGCACATCGCCTGCACATCGTGCGAGAAGTCCTTGCGCAACGGCACCTTGATCAGTTTGGCGCCATTGCGGGTGGCGGCGCGCCAACCGGATTCGTAGGTGGGATCGGCGGTGACGAGCGCGGCGCTGGGTGAGGTGAACGCCAGCATCGTGTAGTCCAGCGGTTCGGTGGAACCGGCGTAGGCCATCAGGTGATTGACCGGCAGCTTGAGCTCGGCGGCAAGCGTGTTCATCAATTCCATCTGCACATCACGCAAATAACGCCCGCCTTGCGGCGCGATCTGCGCGATGGCCTTGACCGCTGCAGCCGATGGGCCATCCGGGAATTCGTTGGAGCCGATCATCACCGGCGACAACGCACTTGCCGCTGTCGGCGCGATGGCGGCAGAGCGTTCGGCGGCGCTGGCCAGCAGCGGTAGCGCATTCGCACCGGCAGCGCCGGCAAACAGCGCGGAGTCGCGGAGAAACGTGCGGCGCGAAAGAGCAGTTTTCATGACAACCTCCAGCAGGACGGCACGACGGATTCAAGGACGAACGGCGACCACTTCGATTTCCACCCGGTACAGCGGATTGCCGAGCGCGGCGATCTGGAAGGCCGAGCGTGCCGGCAGATTGGGCTGCTCCTTGGTGCCGAAGAACTGGCGGTACCCCTCCATGAATCCGTTGAAATCCATCTTGCCGCCCATTGCCGGATCGCCGACCAGAAACACCTGCATCTTCACCACATCGCCCATCCCCAAGCCGAGCGTTGCGAGTTGCTGCTTGATCTGGTTCAACACGCTCACCGTCTGCGCCTTGGTGTCGCCGTACGCGGCAGCCGAGTCTTTGGGCGCACTGGCATCCACCACTGCCGGCACCTTGCCACTGACGTAGACGGTGGCCTTGCCGGCCGGAATTTCAACGGCGGCAGCGATGGGGAAATCGCTGTTGGGGATCTTGTGGCGGATCACCTCGGCGGCATGCGCAGCGGTAAGACCCGCAGACCACAGCAGGGCGGCGGTGAGAAACGCAGTCACTGGACGGAACATGGCAACTCCTTGCATGAGAGAGAAAGGGAAATCAGTGGCGCAGCAATTTGACGTCGTCGACAGTGACGCGCTCGGCGTGATCGTTGCCGAAGTGGGTGCGCACATAGCTCACCACCTCGGCCACCTGGCGGTCGTTGAGCATCTCACCGAAACCCGGCATGCCGGCGTGACCGTCGAGCACCATCATGGTGACGTAGGGGCCGGCGGCGAGCTTGGGATTGTCGGCGAGTGCAGGATATTCGCCGGCACCTTGCGCGCCGCGCCCAGCCGGCATGTGACAGCCCTGGCAGATCGCCTGGTAGACATCCTGACCCGATGCCTTGGCAAAGCCTTGCTGCGGGAACAACTGCGTGGCGTCGGAACTCTGCGCCTGCGCCTCATATGCGCCCGGTGGCAGCAACAACGCAGCCATCGCAACGACGAACGTGGCGGCGACCAAGCGTGATAACAGGCTCATGCGCGCCCTCCTCCGGCCAGCACGTTGCGATGCAGACGGCCCACAACATCGTGCGCAGACAGAATCGCACCTTCCTGCCAGGCCGGGATGTAGGAGACGTGTTCGCCAGCCAGTGCCAGCCGACCGTCGATCTGGCACAGCGGCGTGTAGTGTTCGGCACGTGCCTGCTCGGTCCACATACCGAAACAGCCATGCGTGAACGGCACCCGGTGCCAACCGACCGAAATACCATTCTCGAACTCGCGCGGATATTGCGGATGCAATTGCGTGCCGTATTCGACCGCCTTGCGCACACGTTGCTCCGGGGGCATCGAGGTGAACTGGTAGGCATCCAGTCCCCACACATACGCGCCGAGCAGCACGCCCTTGCCGGGGCTGTGATAATTAGTGCTGGGATAGCTGATCAAGGTGATCGGCAGATCGGTGTAGCTGATGCCGCCGTAGATGGCCTCGTCCTCTTCCCAGAAGCGGCGCTTGAACTGCAGCCCCACTTTCACCGATGCCGCATACGGCACCTGACCGATCGCGGTGGTCATCGCGTCGCTGGCGGTGACCGGAATGCGGCTCAGCACCGACAACGGAATCGTGCAGATGCACCAGTCGGCACTGGCAATGCGTTCTTCGCCGCCGTGCGCGGCGTCCTGCCAGGACACGCGCACGCCGCTGCCGTCCTGATCGATTTTGGTGACCTTGGCGTTGTAGGTGATGGCATCGCCGAGCTGAGCCGCAAACGCCTTGCCGATCTGATCCATGCCACCCACCGGCTGGAACATGGTGGTCTGCATTTCGTAGTTGTTGCCGGCCGCCAGCGTGGTCCACAGCCGTGAGCGCAAGACATCCTGCACGCTGAAAGGATCGGAGAATTCCGGCTTGCCGGACAAGCCGCCGCCGGGATACCGCGCAAAACCGCGCCGCTCGCTGCTGTCCTTGCCTTTGACGTAACCGAAGTTGCGATCTAGCGCGCCCCAAGTCCGCAGCGATTCCAACAACACCTCCTGGTCTTCGCGGCTCACGCTCTTGTCCAGGCCCTGCTGCTGCGTGCACTTGGCCAGCAACTCGGACACGTGACCCTTGTAATCGGCATCGATGGCGCGAAAGCGCTGCGGTTTGCCACCGAAGCCCTTTTCGCTATGCAGCAGCGCGTTGTAGTTGACCTGATTAAAGGCTTCCAGCGCCACGCCGAATTGCTTGCAGTAACTCAACACCGCCTTGTGGTGATGCGGAATGCGCCACGGGCCGGGATTGAGATACAGGCCGTCGTCGAACTGGCAGTGTTGCGTTGCCCCGCCCAGTTCGGTGTAACGGTCGCCGCCGCGCAGCGTCCAGTTGCGCCCACCGGGGCGGTCGTTGTATTCCAGCAGCTGCACGCGATACCCGGCCTTGCGCAGTTCGAAGGCCGCCGCCATGCCGGCCAGCCCAGCGCCCAGAATCAGCACCGAGGCGCCCTTCGGGTCGCCATCCAGTTGCAGCGGTCCTTTGAAGTTGGATTCGGCCGCCATGCCCAGGCTGCTCATCGCCTGATACATCATCGCGCCGCCAGCGGTCATGCCGATGCGCGCCAGCAATTGCCGCCGCGTCATCGCCCCAGAATGATTGCCTTGCATCAACGCGTAGTCCTTGCATGTCATGGATCGAGTACGACCGACAAAAACAATGGCGCGGCCGGCAGTGACGCCGACCGCATCACCACCTCAGAACGTGTAGGAAAGACTGGCGAACAGCTGGCGCGGCGCGATCAACTGGTACGAGCCGGAGCTTTCGTTGGGAAACACCGCACCGATTGCATCGTCCTTGTCGAACAGGTTATAGACCGACAACTGCAATCTGCCGCCTGCGAGAAAGCCGCTGTCCTCGCCCTGATAGCCAACGCTGCCGTTGACGATGAAGGTGGCATCCACCTGATCGGTATTGAGCGTGTCGCCGTAGCGCTTGCCGGTGTATTTGGTATCCAGGTTGGCGAAGAAATGCTCGCCTTCCCAGCCGCCGTTGACGCTGAACATCACCTTGGGCGAATCCGGCGCTTCGTTGCCGTCTACCTGCACCAGATTGCCGCTGACCGGGCCGAAGTAGTTGTCCTGGAATTCGGATTTATTCCAGGTCAGCGATGCGCCCAGCCGCCAACCCGGCGCCGGCTTCCACATGCCGGACACTTCCGCGCCATAGGTCTGCACGTCGCCGACGTTGGCGTAGACGGTGGGTGCCACCACCAGCGGGTCCGGATCGGTCAGCGCGATGATGCGGTTCTCGTAATCGATCTTGTAGGCGGCGATATAGCCGCTCCACTGGCTGGATTCGGCGCGGATGCCGATATCGATATTGGTGGATTCTTCCGGCGCGATATCCGGATTGAACGCACCCGAGGTCAGTGCCAGCCGCGGCGCGGAGCTGAAGTTTTCCGCGTAGTTGGCGAACAGTTGTACCCCTTCGGCAAGCTGGAAACTGGCGCCCACCTGCGGCTGAAACCAGTCGCTGTTCTTGATGGTGACGTCGCGGCGCACGCCGACATTGAAATCGTCCAGATTGGCGATGCCGTTGTAATCGCGCTTGACATCCAGGCCCTTGGCGCCAAATTCGAAGGTAAGGCGGTCATCGAGCAAGCGCAGCGTATCCTTGATGTAGAGCTGCTTCACCTCGGTGGAGAAGTGGTTGTCGTAGTAGATGACGATCGGCAGCGAGCCCTTGAGCAGCGCACCGGTGGCCGGGTCCAGGTTGTACAGCGGGCGCACCTGATCGAAGTCGTAGTTTTCGTACCACGCGCCGACCTCGAGCTTGTTGTGCTCGGTCTCCCACGACACCGCGGTGGTCACACCATAGCGATCGCCGCCCATGATTTCCTCGCGCCGCGTCATCGCACCGACACGGGTGACATTGCCATTGGCATCGACGATCTGCGGGTCGTTGATGGCGATATCGGTACGCCCCGGCGTGCCGGCGATGGCATCGTTGTATAAACCGGTGGCCGTGCTTGGCGGGGTGCCGCCGACGCCGTAACCATGCTTGTTTTCGTAGTAGCCGGTGAAGGTGAAGCCGATCGCATCGTTGAACAGGAAATCGCCGTGCAGGCTGAGCAACGAATCGCGTCGGCCGTTCTGCCATTCGCTGTAGTGCTCTGCATCCACTTCCGGATTGCCGGTGATGCGTTCGTGCAGATCCCACGCCACCGAACCGTCGGAGTTGTACGACTGCACGTCGTAGTCCTTGCGGTTGTTGTAGATCCATCCCAGGGTCAGGCTGCCCACGTCCCAGGCCTGGCGGATCTTGGCTTCGAAGTGATCGCTCTTTTGCGTGGCCGGCTCCATGTCCCACACTCCGCCCTGCGTGCGCGATGCGGAGATGTAAGCGCTGGGGCCGCCGTCCCACCAATCCGGCGTATCCAGGCGCACGAAACTGCGTACCAGATCGTCAGAGCCGATGGTCTGGGTGAGATTGCCGCTCCAGCTATCGCCACCCTTGGGAGGCAGGCTGGTGTAACGGATCGCACCGCCGAGTGCGTGATACGAGGGCTGGGTGACATCGCCGGAGCCTGCCGACACGGTGACATCGAGCAGATTCTCGCTGGACACGTAACGGGTGATCGGGCCGCCTTCGCGGGTATCGAAGGTTTCGATCGGAATGCCGTCCAGGGTCACGCCGATCTGGTTGGCAGAAAACCCGCGGATGGTCATCGAGTCGCCGAACTCGTACAGCCCGAACGGATCGGTGGTCTGCACATTCACGCCGGGCAGGCTCGCCAGTAGCTGCTGCGGTGCCACGCCGGGCACCTGTGCCTGGATCTCGGCAACAGAGATGGACGCGGTGGTGCGCGTGGAACCGGTGCCGACCACGCTGACCGCATCCAACGTGCGCGCGTCCTGTGCCAGAACGGGCAGGCTGTGTGCGCCAGCCAGCACCAAGGTCATCGAAGCCAGCGTGCGACCACGCGTGGCGGTGGTGAGAATGGCGGCGACCGATGCCGCCAATTGATCGGTGTTCAAGCGCTTGCGCATGCAATCGACCCCCTGGATGGTGTGACGTGCTGAGTGACCGGGCCCGCTCCCCAAGACCGGCTGACACCGCGGATGCGGCATGCATCGACCATACCCAGCACAGTTCCGCCACAAGCGCCGCGCGGAGGGTAGGGGCGGCGCGGGTGGGTAGGTTGCCGCCGAATTCAACGATCTGAATAGGTACTATCGCCACCCACCTGCGCGCATTCGGACATACCAGGTCTTGCACGCTTGCCATGCCGCGGCGGATCGTCAACGCTGCGCAACCGCATCATGAGCACACCCATGCCGCCTGCAGCACCCTCTCTGTTATTGCTCGATTTCGATGGCGTGCTGGTCAGCTACTCGCGGCCGCGCCGTGTGGCTGCACTTGCTGCTGCAGCGGCGTGCACACCGCAACGCGTGCAACAGGTGTTGTTCGAGCAGGGCCTGGAGCGCGCTTACGATGCCGGGCTTATCGATACGCCGGACTATCTGGCGCAACTCAGCGAGGGGCTGGGCTGCGCGATCGATCGCACCACCTGGATCGACGCGCGCGTGGCGGCCTGCCGCGCAGATCCATCCGTGGTGGCGCAGGTGCTGGCGGTATCGGCGACGACGGCCGTGGCGATACTCACCAACAATGGGCCGTTGATGGCGGAGGCGATCGCGCGGATCGTGCCTGCGCTGTTTCCGTTATTGCAGGGGCGCGTGCTGTGCAGCGGCGCACTCGGCGGCCGCAAGCCCGAGGTGCAGGTGTATCAGCGCGCGCTTGCGCAGCTGGACGCCACTGCAGCGTGCACCTTGTTTGTCGACGACCTGTTCGTCAACGTGCGTGGCGCGCGTGCAGCAGGCCTGCACGCGGACACAGTGCGCGATGCACGCGCCTTGCGGCGGGTATTGAAGCGGTATGGGGTGGCATAGGAGAGCCGGGATTCGAGATTGGGGAATCGGGAATCCCGGCGGATCTTCCCCCGCCCCGCTCACCGGCTCAGCGCCGGCCGCGATGACGCAAGGAAACGCAGATGTCGATCACTTCTGCGCCACGTACTCGGCAATCGCCAAACGCAAGCGTTCCAACCCATCAGCCAGCTCGGCATCGGTCAGATTGAGCGCTGGCACAAAACGCAACACATCAGGCCCCGCCTGCAACAACAGCAAGCCATGGGTGGCCGCAAAATCCAGGATCGCCCCGGCCTGCCCGGCATGCGCCGGGGCCAGCACGGCACCCAGCATCAAGCCACGCCCGCGGATCTGTGCGAACACGCCGAACTCATCGTTGAGCGCGTCCAGACCGGCGCGCAACGCGGCCGACTGACGCTCTACGTTCTCGGCGATCTGCGGCGAGGCCAGCTTGCGCAGCGCCACGCGCGCCACCGCCGCGGCCAACGGATTGCCGCCGAAGGTAGTGCCGTGCGCGCCGAACTGCATGGTCTCGGCCACCTTCGTCCCAGCCAGCATCGCACCGATCGGGAAGCCGCCACCCAGCGCCTTGGCCAGCGTCACGATGTCTGGGGTGACCTGCTCCTGCCAGTGCGCAAACAACGTACCGGTACGGCCCATGCCGCACTGGATCTCGTCCAGCACCAGCAGCGCATCGTGCTGATCGCACAGCGCGCGCACACGGCTCAAAAAGCCCGGCTCCGCCGGCATCACTCCGCCCTCGCCCTGGATCGGCTCCAGCATCACCGCCGCCACATCACCCGCCGCCATGGCCGTTTCCAGCGCCGCCACATCGTTGAAATCCACATAGCGAAACCCGCCGGGCAGCGGCTCGTAGCCTTCCTGGTACTTGGGCTGCGCGGTCGCAGTGACTGACGCCAAGGTGCGCCCATGAAAGCTGCCACGGAAAGTCACGATGACGCGCTTGTCTGCGGGCCGGCCCTGATTGCTGGCCCACTTGCGCACCAGCTTGATCGCCGCCTCGTTGGCCTCGGTGCCCGAATTGCACAGGAACACTTTCTGCGCAAAACGCGAGGCGGTGACCAGCTCCTCGGCCAGCTTCAGCGGCGGTGCGCTGAAGAACACGTTGCTGGTGTGCCACAGCTTGCCGGCCTGTTCGGTGAGCGCAGCCATCAGATCCGGATCGTTATGGCCCAGCCCGCTGACCGCGATGCCGGCGGACAGATCCACATATTCGCGGCCCTGGTCGTCCCACACGCGACTGCCCTGTCCACGCTCCAGCACCACCTGGCGCGGGCGGTACACCGGCAGGTAGTAGTGCGCGAGGGACAGGGGCGAATCGGCAGCGGTGCTCATGATGGTGGGTCGCAGAAGCGGAGGGAGAACCCACATTCTCGCGCATTCTCCGGCCTGCGGCACAATGCGCGCATGCGCCCTTTCTCCGATCCTCAGCTCACTCCCGCCACCGACGACGGCTGGCGCCGGCAATGGTTCGACATCATCTACCGGCACGACACCCGCCCGTCGCGCAATTTCGATCTGATGCTGGTGGTGGCGATCCTCACCAGCGTGGTGGTGATCATGATCGACAGCGTGCCGCGCATCCATTCGCATTCGGCGCACTGGTTGGTGCCGCTAGAATGGGCGTTCACCGTGCTGTTCACCATCGAGTACGCGTTGCGTCTGGCAGTGGTGCGGCGCCCGCTGCATTACGCGCTCAGCATCTGGGGCGTGATCGATCTGCTCTCTATTTTGCCCAGCTATCTGTCGTTCTTCGTGCCTGGTGCGCAGACGCTATTGGTGGTGCGCGTGCTGCGCATCCTGCGGCTGTTTCGCATCCTCAAGCTCACCCGCTACATCGAAGAGAGCGGGCAGTTGGTGGACGCGCTGTGGCGCAGCCGGCGCAAGGTGCTGGTATTCCTGTTCAGCGTGCTCACCATTACCGTGATCGCCGGCGCCACGATGTACGTGATCGAAGGCCCGCAACACGGGTTCACCAGCATTCCGACCAGCATGTACTGGGCCATCGTGACCATGGCCACGGTGGGCTTTGGCGACCTGGTGCCGCAGACCACGCTGGGCCGCTTCGTCACCTCGGCCTTGATCCTGATCGGCTACAGCATCATCGCCGTGCCTACCGGCATCTACACCGCCGAACTGGCCAGCACGCTGCGCGAAGGCGGCCACACCGGCAAGCGCGACGTCCGCAATTGCCCGCGCTGCGGGCTGGAAGGCCATGCGCCGGATGCGCGTTATTGCCGGCAATGTGCAGAGCCGCTGCCGGAACTCTCCAACGGCTAAATTGTCTTGGAGTGGTTGGGAAGTGCGGGTCGATCAGGTGTGGAGCGGCTGATCTGCAGGTTGGCTGCAGGGTCCTTGCCCGCCCACCCTCGCAGGACACGCCGCAAGTACGTCCTTGTAGGCTCTTACGCGGCATCCATGCCGCGTAAGGTCCCGCGACGGTGGGCGGGCGCAATGCATGGCGTGCGTTTTCTGATAACGGCGCATCCTGCCAACTTTCCAACACAACGCGATCAACAGGCTGGCTTTCATCCAGTCACCGACCAACTTTCTGGTGCGGTGTCCTCACCGATTGCGGGACCGTGTGGCGGCATGGATGCCGCCACCGAGCCTCCATGGACGGATTCACGGCGTGTCCCGCGAGCGGTGAGGACACCGCGCCCTCGATCACTGAGCTCTCGATCACTGAGCTTTTGACTACATCTGAATTCAGCTACCACCGAAATAGCGGTGCCTTCGGAACTTGCACAATCACCTGTTCGATGCGCTTGCACAACGCGACAGAGATGCGTACACAGCATCAATGCGACATGCGGTTGCTCATATCGATCAGATCGTTGTAGCTGGCCAGCACTGCCTGCCGCGTACCGCCCGGCGGCATCGAACCGCTTTCCAGCAGCATCTGCTCGCTCTTGTTCAATGGTGTCTTGGTGCGGATACGCTCGACCAGCCGCCCCGACTCGCGCGCCAGCTTGTCGGCGGAACGTTCCATGTGGCCCCACATCGCATCGCCCTGGCCGACCTTGGCTTTTTGCGCTTCTTCCAGAATGCTCTGGTAACGCGTTAGCTGCGCCTGCGCTGCGGCAAGGTCCGGCGCGTCGTTGTCGAGCACCTGCACCAATTGCTTGCCTTCGCCGATGATCTTCAGGTGATACCAGGAGGCGCTGCGGCCTTCTTCCTTTTCGATCGCATCGATCTGCGCCTGGCGACGCATGTCCTCATTGTGTTCAAGCGCGGTGTTCATGGCTTCGCCGGCCTGGAAGAACGCGTGATAGGCCTGCATCAGCGGCGCATGTAGCGCCTTCATGCCCTTGCCGTCGTCGCGCAGATAATCCTCGCGGTCATAGTAGCGCACCGCTTCCCCGATACGTTCGTTGAGCGTGGTGAAACGTTCTTGATAGGTCTTGGCCACCGGGTCGAGCTCGGGGTTAGCCGGCGTTTGCGCCAATGCCGCAGTCATTGGCGCGCCACATTCGTCCACGTGATGCGACAGCACCGTGCCCGGTGCATGGATACCGCTTTCCTTGCCGGTCGGACCAGCCTCGGGGTCCTGCATCCAGCCGATGTACTGCTGGTAGCTCTCATGGATCGGCTGCTCGACGCCATTGAAGCAGGCGATGTAGGCATTGATCTTGTCGGCGCCTTCAACCGCAGCAGCGGGTGCGTCTTTCTGGCAGCCGGCAAGCAGCGCGGCGAAAGCCATCGCCGCGGTGAGCGGCGCATAACGAAGTTGATGGGTCATCTTGCGTTCCATTGATGGGTTGAAGAAGGTGGCGCCGCAGCGTGCGGCCGAATGACATCTGGCGCAGCCGACAGCCCGGCACACGAACGATGGCTAAGGACAGCAGTGCTTATTCACGATTGCTTTCGGACACCAGTGCGTTGTAGGTGTTGAGCAACTTGCGCGACGAGCCTTCGGGCGCCAGCGAGGGGCTATTCAACCAGCCCTGTTCCAGCTTGCTATAGGGCGTTTTTTCTACCACGCGTTTCACCCGCGCCTTGGCTTGTCTACGGAAGGTTTCTGCAGCGGTTTCGAAGCTGTTCCAGGTCAGCTTGCCCGGCTCCTGATCGGCCACCTTGGCATGCGCCTCATCGGAGAGACGGTTGAAGCCGTCCAGCAGCGCGGTGACACGTGGCACGTCGAACTGATCCTCTTCCAGCGCATCGGCGATCTTCTTGGCGTCGAGCATCATCGCCAGCCGGTAGTACTCGCGCGTGCGGCCCTCGCCCCGCTCCACCATCTTGAGTTTTTCGCGTTGCGCCGCGTCGTTTTGTATGTCCAGTTCGGCGCTGAAGATGGTACTGGCATCGGCGTAGGTCGCCAGCGCATCCATCAACTCCGGATGCAGCTGTTTGCCCTTGGCGAACTGGTCGTCTTCGTAGTCCTGCCGCGTGTAGTAATCGGCCACTACGTGACTGATCGGCTGCAGCGCCCTCAATGCCGCGCGGTAGTCGCGTGCCGCATTGTCCAATGCAGACAGCGATGGTTTCGCCGCAGCGGCCGCACTGATCGGCGCATCGCACTGCTTCATGTCGTCGTGGTCGATATCGTACGGACCGGTCATGCCGGACTCGCGACCGGTCGGGCCGGCGAATGGGTTCTGCATCCAGCCGGTGTAGTACTTTGCGCCGGCGTGCACTTTTGCGTTGACGCGGTTGAAGCAGTCGATGTAGGCGCCGAGCTTGGCGTTGACGCCTTGCAAGGAATCCAGCTGTTTTTCAGTCGTCTTGGTATCGGCACCGGTTGCAGGCTGCTGCGACTTGCCGCCACAGGCGGTCGCCAGCACGGACACGCAAGCCACCAGGACAAGCACACGGAACTTCGGAGACACGCGCAGTACATCCCTGTTGGAAACGTTTTCAGCCGCGCACCATAACAAACCCTACTGTGAACTTTTTGTGCTCACTTCAGGACGCGCATGCCTTGGCTGACACTCCAACACGCGACTGCGTGTCTGCCATATCCACCACCCTTCGAATCGCGGTACCCCCGCACGCCGATTGCCGACCGCCCTCGGTATCCAGCCAAGCGCGCTGCGATGTTCGCCGCACTCAGTCGAGAAACAGATCCGGCAACAACGCCCGCGATGAATCCACTGCATAGCCGCTCAGATCGGTGACGCCGGCCTGCGCCAGCACCTCGTCATCGATCAGGAACTGGCCATGAAATCCGGCCGCCTCGCGCGTGAGCACTGCATGCGCGGCGTCGGCCATGATCTCCGGCCGGCGACATGCAGCGGCATCCACGCCATCGATCATGTTGATCGCATCGGTGGCGATCACGGTGCGTGGCCATAGCGCGTTGACCGCCACGCCTTGCGGGCCGAACTCGGCTGCCAGCCCCAGGGTCACCAGACTCATCCCCATTTTGGCCAGGGTGTAGCCGGTATGCGCGCCCCACCACGCCGGGTTCAACGACGGCGGCGGCGCCAGGGTGAGGATATGCGGATTGGTCGCCTGCAACAGATGCGGCAGGCAGGCCTGCGCGCACAGAAAACTGCCACGCGCATTGACCTGCTGCATCAGATCGAAGCGCTTCATCGGCGTGTCCAACGTGCCCCGCAACCAGATCGCGCTGGCATTGTTGACCAGGATGTCGATACCGCCGAATGTCTCGACCGTCGCGGCAACCGCCGCACGCACCTGCTCTTCTTCGCGGATATCGCACTTGAGCGCCAGCGCCTGCCCACCGGCCGCAATCACCGCCTCGGCCGCGCTATGGATGGTGCCCGGCAACTTGGGATTGGCCACTGCCGATTTGGCCGCAATCGCCACATTGGCGCCATCGCGCGCCGCCCGCAACGCAATCGCCAAGCCAATCCCGCGCGAGGCACCGGTGATGAACAGGGTTTTGCCGTTTAAGGTCATGGGAATCGGGAACCGAGAATGGGGAATCGCAAGAGCTTAGCGTCTTGAACGTCCAGCGGCCGACGCACGATCAGCTGCCGCGATGCGTTCTACCAATTCCCTACTCCCGATTCCCGATTACCAGCACTTCAAGGCTTCGGCCCCTGCCCCTCGTTGTCTTCCCAATGCAATACGCGGCGGGTGACGAAGCGGTAGACCGGTTTGCCGGTGGCGAACCACAGCTCGCGGACCCAAGAGGTGCGCTTGAGCACGCGGCGTTCCACCGGGGTGATGGCGGCCGGGCAATACATGCGCTTGTGCTTGAGCAGATGGCGCAGATCCTCGCGTGCAAGCAGACGCATCCAGCGCGCGCGGGGATTGCCGCGCACCGCCAGCTGGAAATCGATCACCGCCGGGCTGCCGTCGTCCTGCACCAGCCAGTTGGCTTCCTTGGCCAGGTCGTTGTGCGCCACCCCGCAGCGATGCAGCTGCTGCAACAACTTGCGCGCGGTGCGGAAGTAGGCCAGATCGCCGCGCGGCGGGCGCTGGTACATCGCATCGCCGGCCAGATAGCTGCGATCCAGCTGACGCCCGTCCCAGCGCAACAGCCGCGGCGTCCGCGGCAAGCCGTCCAACTGACGCAAGGCCAAGGCTTCGCGTCGCGCCAACCACCAGGCCACGCCGCGCAACAGCCACGGCGCCACGCTCAGGTCGCGCCGTACGAACACGCGATCGCCGTCGCGGATCAACAGGATGCGCCCGAAGGTATCGGACTTCAGCGGCAGATGGTCGGCGGGATCGTCACTCATCCCTGCATTGTAGGCGGGCCGTCCGCCTCGCCACACAGCGCGCGTTGCCTGCGTGTCACACAAGCGTGCAACGTTGCCCGCTCGCAACCTGAGGTGAAGCAGGCAGACCGATGTGATGACGGCGCAAGTCCCCTCGTCGCCACGCCCAACTATAATTCGGCAATGAACTCATGGATCGACGCCACGCTGGAGTGGATCGGACACCACCCCACCTTGGCTGGCGTGGTGATCTTTGCCATCGCATTTTGCGATGCTGTGATCGTGCTCGGCGCTATCGTGCCGGCGCTGCCGTTGCTGTTCGCCATCGGCGTGTTGATCGGGCTCGGCCAGATCAACGGGCCGTATGCGGTGGTCTGCGCCACGTTGGGCGCCTTCGTCGGCGATGCGCTGAGCTTTTGGGTGGGCCATCGCTGGGGTCACCAGCTGCATACCTATTGGCCGTTTCGCCGCTACCCGCAATTGCTGGAACGCGGCGAGCTGCTGTTCCGGCGCAATGCCTTCAAGAGCATTCTGATCGCCCGCTACGTGGGCGCGGTGCGGCCGTTCGTGCCGGCCATCGCCGGCATGTCGCACATGCCGTTCAAGCGCTATTTGTTTGCCAGCGGCCTGGCCTGCATCTCGTGGGCGCTGCTGTTTCTCGTGCCGGGCTGGGTGCTGGGCACCGCCTACGACGCGGTGGCGGCAGTGGCCGGGCGTTTGTTCGTGGTAGTCACGCTGCTGGTCGCGGTGATCGGGCTGGCCTGGGCGGTGGTGCTGTACTCGTATCGCTGGTCGGCCGGCCATCTGGATGCGCTGCTTGCGCGGCTGCTGGAGTGGTCGCATCGGCATCCGGTGCTGGGCAACTGGTCGGTGGGCGTGTTCGACCCGCGCCGTCGCGAGTCGGTGCCGCTGGCGATGATGGCGTTGATGCTGCTGCTGTTGGGCTGGGGCTGGTTCGTGCTGTTGATGGTGGTACTGGCGCATGGCGAGCCGCTGCGCGTGGACCTGGCCGTGCACGATCTGATGCTGGCACTGCGCAACCCGTTGGCCGACTACCCGATGGTGGCGCTGGCCTCGCTGGGCGACTGGCAGGTGCTGTTGCCGGCGATCGCTGCGGCGATGGGTTACCTGGCCTGGCGCCGACGCTGGATGGCGGTGGCGCATTGGGTGATCGCGCTGGCCTTTGGCCTGGCGTTGACCCAGTTGCTGGGCGCCACCGTGCAGGTGGTGCGCCCGCCTGCCGCCAGCAGCGGCTTCGGGTTCCCTTCGGTAGCGGTCACCATGGCCACGATTGGTTTTGGCTTTTTCGCGCTGTTGATCGCGCGCGAGTTGCCCGGCCGGCGGCGGGTGTGGCCGTATCTGGTCAGCGGCGCAATCGTCTCGCTGATCGGCTTCGCACGGTTGTACCTGGGCGCGCATTGGCTCAGCGACGTGGTCGGCGGCATGTTGTTCGGCATCTTCTGGCTCCTGGTACTGGGCATTGCCTATCGCCGTCGCGCCACGCGTGCGTTCTGGGTCAAGCCGGTGTCGTGGATTTTCTATGGCGTGTTCCTGACCTGCGCGATCGTGTTCGCACCGCGCAACCTGGAAGCCAAGCTGGCCAAGTTCGAACCACCGCCGCCGTTGTTGATGGAGTTGCCAGCGAATGACTGGTGGGAAGGCCAATGGCGCCTGCTGCCTGCACGCCGCAACGAATTCGACGACGACCAGCGCTGGCCGCTGGACGTGCAACTGGCCGGCCCGCTCGCACCGCTGCAGCACCAGTTGGAAGCGCGCGGCTGGCGGATGCAACCGCAGGCCGGTTGGGAACAAGCGCTGCATCTGCTCGATGTCAGCGGCCGCCCGGACGAGGTGCCGATCTTGCCGGCCACCCTGGATACGCAGGTCGAAGCGCTGTTGATGGTGCGTCATGCCGCGCCCGGCCATGTGCATGTGCTGCGCTTGTGGCCGGCGGCCGCACGCTTGCAACCGGACGCACAACCGCTGTGGGTGGGCAGTACCCAGACGCTGCGCTACAGCCGCCACTTCAGCCTGATCGGACTGTGGTATCCACTGCGGGGCGTAGACCCGGCGCTGAGCGCATTGCGCGAGGCACTGGACCCGTTGCCGTATCGCATCGAACAACGTCGACGCTCGCAGGTGCCGGTGATGTTGATCGACAGCACGTCGGGCGATGCGGTGCGCGGTGAGGACAAAGACAACGCCGCACCGCAGACAGAAACCACCGCGTCCGATTCGACTGCATCGGATGCGTCACAACAGCGTCGTTGATAGATCAGGCAACGGCGGCGATCGGCCGGAGATCGCGCAGTCCTGTAGATAAGAGCTGCCAACAAAACCGCTTGAACGCTGTATCAATGGCGGCAAGGCGTTAGCTTCGCTTAGGTGTACCCCGAGTGTTTAGATCAACAACCTGGTTAGTCGAGCGCGCGGTGCCCTCGCCAAAGAGTCTGCTGGTTGCTTTGTTGAAAACATGCACATCGGCCTTCTTGACTGGTCCTTGCCCGCCCACCGTCGCGGGACCTTACGCGGCATGGATGCCGCGTAAGAGCCTACAAGGACGTACTTGCGGCGTGTCCCGCGATGGTGGGTGGGCAAGGGCCCTGCAGCCAAGCCGCAGATCAGCCGCTCTGCAATCGACTCGCCGTCTGCTTTGCTTAAAACCATGCACACCGACCATCTTGATTGGTCCTTGCCCGCTCACCGTCGCGGGACCTTACGTGGCATGGATGCCGCGTAAGAGCCTACAAGGACGTACTTGCGGCGTGTCCCGCGATGGTGGGTGGGCAAGGGCCCTGCAGCCAAGCCGCAGATCAGCCGCTCTGCAATCGACTCGCCGTCTCCTTTGCTTAAAACCATGCACACCGACCATCTTGATTGGTCCTTGCCCGCTCACCGTCGCGGGACCTTACGCGGCATGGATGCCGCGTAAGAGCCTTATCTGTTCGGATTCTGGCAGTTTAGGTGTCGAGAGCCGGCGTGGGCCACCGTGAGAGCCTGGATCGTTACCGATCGTCTTGTAGCTGGGTGCCCACGCCGGTCTCTCCCCTGTATCGCCCGAACAGTTGCCAGAGTTGACGCTCGTAGACGTAAGGCTGGGCAGGCGGGGGAGYTCTCGACCCTTCAAGCCTAACGGAGTTTGCCTATGAACGGCATCGGGATTGATGTGTGCAAGGCCATGTTGGATGTGGCCGTCCATTGCGGCCCTTTCGCGCGGTTTCACAACACACCGGCGGGCCATCGCAAGCTGCTGTCCTGGCTGGCGAGGCAGGAGGCTGGCCAGGTTGTCCTGGAGGCCTCCGGCGGTTACGAACACCGTCTGGACGCCATCAACCTGGCCTGCATGGCGGCCACGCTGGAGCTGCGTGCCTATCAACCAATGGAGTCTTGGCGGCGCAAGCTGCGCGAGTTCGTGCGCGCGCGCCAGCAGCTGGTGGACCTGGCAACAAGCGCGCAAAACCAGTTGGAACAGGTGACCGACACGASCTTGCGCCGTGTGCTGCAGGCCARTATCGCGCAGATGAAAAAGACCTGCGTGATATTGGAAAAGCAYATTKCCGAACAAGTCGGCCAGCAACCGCAGTTGGAGGCGCTGCGCGCGTTCAAAGGCGTCGGAGCGATCCTGCAAGCRRTGATCGCCAGCTACCTGCCGGAGCTGGGTAGGCTCGATGGCAAGGCCATTGCCAAGCTGGTCGGCCTGGCCCCCATCGCTCACGACAGCGGAAAGATGCGCGGTCTCCGACAAATCCGCGGCGGGCGGATCGAGGTGCGCAACGTGCTGTACATGGCCTGCCTGTCGGCCATCCAGCACGAGCCACGGATCCGGGAGTTCTACCGGTCGCTGCGGGCACGCGGCAAGCCCGGCAAGGTCGCCGTCGTGGCGGCGATGCGCAAGATGCKCGTCATCCTCAACGCCCGCGCCAGAGACRCTCTCGCTGGAGAGTCTCAAGCCATCCCGGCCTGAGTGTCCAYGCGCTGGATGGGGCGA
>NZ_LMOG01000013.1 GCF_001423495.1 Xanthomonas sp. Leaf131
CTTCGCCATCCGTGAAGGCGGCCGTACCGTCGGCGCCGGCGTGGTTGCCAAGATCATCAAGTAAGTGCCTGCAGTCCGGTGACGTTTCGTCGCCGGATTTGCGCGAATGGCGGACCGGTTGAACCTCGGTCCGCCTTCGTTGTCTTAGGGTGTGCGGTAAACGAGTACATACGCCAGTAGCTCAATTGGCAGAGCAGCGGTCTCCAAAACCGCAGGTTGGGGGTTCGAGTCCCTCCTGGCGTGCCACTCCTCTTTCCGGCCCAGTAATTCGGGTCAGATCGGTAACTAGAGCCGGATGAATAGCAAAATCGAGCCTTCCAAAAGCGCGTCTGCTGCCAGCGCTGATATCGTGAAATACGTCATCTCCGCGCTCCTGGTGGTTGCGGGGTTGTTTGTGTGGTTCTGGTTTTCTGCGCCCGAACGTGCAACCCAACTTGGAGCCTGGACGCCGCAATTGCGTGCGCTGGCTGTAATCGTTGGCTTGGCGGCGGGTGCTTTTGTGTTTCTGGGGACCGGCAAAGGCCGCGAAACCCGCGAATTCATGTCCGAATCCAGGTTTGAGCTGCGCAAGGTAGTCTGGCCAACGCGTCAGGAAGCCATTCGCACCACCTGGGTCGTGATTGTTGTTGTGATCATTCTGAGTTTGCTGTTGGGCGGCTTCGACTTCGTCATCCAGAAGCTCACGCAGTGGTTCCTGGCTCGTTGAGGAGAATCAAGCAGTGAAGCGTTGGTATGTCGTTCACGCCTATTCAGGCTTTGAAAAATCCGTTGCGCAAGCATTGCGCGACCGTATCGTGCGTGCCGAGATGGAAGAACGTTTCGGCGACGTGCTGGTGCCGACCGAAGAGGTCATCGAAATGCGCGCCGGCCAGAAGCGTCGGTCCGAGCGCAAGTTCTTCCCCGGCTACGTGCTGGTGCAGATCGAGACCCACGAAGAAGCCGGTATTCCGCGCATCGACAATGAAAGCTGGCACTTGGTGAAGGAAACTTCCAAGGTGATGGGGTTCATTGGTGGCACGGCCGACCGTCCGTTGCCGATCCGCGACGAAGAAGCTGATGCGATCCTGCAGCGTGTGCAGGATGGCGTCGAGAAGCCGCGTCCGAAGGTGTTGTTCGAGCCGGGTCAGATGGTGCGCGTCACCGACGGTCCGTTCAACGACTTCAATGGCGTTGTCGAAGAGGTCAATTACGAGAAGAGCCGTCTGCGTGTTGCCGTGCTCATCTTCGGTCGCTCCACGCCGGTCGAGCTTGAGTTCGGCCAGGTCGAGAAGGGCTGACCCAACAGGGTGCCGCCTAGGCACCCGTAGCAATTGCTGCTATAGTGCGCGGCTCGCTCACCTGGCGAACCGCCGGGAAACAATGGCTGCCGAATGGCAGCCATCTGCGTGTGATCAGAAGCGTGAAGCCGGGACACGTGATTTCCCGGTCCGATGGGGAGCCTGTCGTTAAGGCGCTAGCACCCGGAGAGTATCGAAATGGCAAAGAAAATAACTGCTTTCATCAAGCTGCAGGTCAAGGCCGGTCAGGCCAATCCTGCGCCGCCGGTCGGCCCTGCACTGGGTCAGCGCGGCCTGAACATCATGGAGTTCTGCAAGGCGTTCAATGCAGCGACGTCCAAGCTGGAGCCAGGTCTGCCGACGCCGGTGATCATCACCGCGTATTCTGACCGTACCTTCACTTTCGTCACCAAGAGCACCCCGGCCAGCGTGTTGCTCAAGAAGGCCGCAGGCGTGACCTCCGGCTCCAAGCGCCCCAACACCGACAAGGTGGGCAAGGTGACGCGCAAGCAGCTGGAAGAGATCGCCAAGGTCAAGGAAGCCGATTTGACGGCGGCCGAGCTGGAAGCGGCAGTGCGTACGATTGCGGGTTCTGCCCGCAGCATGGGTTTGACGGTGGAGGGCTAAGACATGGCACAGAGCAAGCGCGTTAAGGCCATTGCGGCCGCTGTCGTTCCGGGCAAGACCTATGCCTTCGATGACGCAATCAAGATCCTGAAGACCGTGACCAAGGCCAAGTTCGTCGAGTCGATCGACGTTGCTGTGCGCCTGGGCGTGGACGCCAAGAAGTCCGACCAGCAGGTGCGCGGTTCCACCGTGCTGCCGGCCGGTACCGGCAAGAGCGTGCGCGTTGCAGTGTTCGCACCGGCTGGCGCCAAGGCTGACGAAGCCCTGGCCGCAGGCGCCGAGGCAGTGGGCATGGATGACCTGGCCGAGAAGATGCAGGCCGGCGATCTGAGCTACGACGTGGTCATTGCCACCCCGGACGCGATGCGCGTTGTCGGTAAGCTCGGCACCCTGCTGGGCCCGCGTGGTCTGATGCCCAACCCCAAGGTCGGCACCGTATCGGCCAATCCGGGTGAAGCCGTCAAGAATGCCAAGTCGGGTCAGGTGCGTTACCGCACCGACAAGGCCGGCATCATCCACTGCACCATCGGCAAGGCCAGCTTTGACGACGAAGCGCTGAAGTCGAACTTGCAGGCGCTGCTGCTGGACCTGATCAAGGCCAAGCCGGCCACCTCCAAGGGGACCTACCTGCAGAAGGTGTCGGTCAGCTCGACGATGGGTCCTGGCGTCACGGTCGATCAGTCCAGTCTTGCGCTGAAGTGAGTCGAAGGGTCAGGCCTGTCATGGGCCTGGCCCGTCGATGGAGTACAGCATTGTTTTTCCGGCCCGGGTCACCGTGTGCTGGGAGTCCGTTCCCTCCTTTGGGGTAACGGACATTTTGAAGGCGATCGCCGGCACGTCCGGCGGTAGCCGTCAAAGACCGCAGGCGCGGTCAGCGCAGATCGACGACGGGCAAGGATGCTCACACTGGCAAGGAGTCGCCGTCGATGCAGCGGGGTCGCTTAATCAGGTTCGTATGAGCCGGCCGGCGTAGATGGTGTCGCCCTTCTGGAGCTTTCTGGTTTACGCGCGTCTGGGACATCCCGGATCGAGCCCACTCCAGGTCTAGAAAGGCCACCAAAGGAACATCGGTCGATGTTCCCGGCTTCCAGGATGGAGGCTGCCCTGGACCGCAACCGGCAGGAGCCGCGAGCGGAGTAGTTTGAAGCGGGGATTAGGGATTCGGCATTGGGGATTTGCAGGGGCCGCTTCATGGCTTTCGACGAATCACCAATCACCAATCACCAATCCCGGCTTTAACGGAGGAGTGCAATGGCTCTCAATCTGTCTCAGAAGCAAGAAGTAGTCGCCGAGCTGGCAGACATCGCCGCCAAGGCCCACTCCTTGATCGCCGCCGAATACGCTGGCATCACGGTCTCCCAGATGACCGCGATGCGCAAGCAGGCCCGCGAAACCGGTGTGTTCTTGAAAGTTGTCAAGAACACCCTGGCTGCGCGCGCCGTTGAAGGTACTGATTTCGCTGTCGTCGCTGACAAGCTGGTCGGTCCTTTGCTGTATGCGTTTTCGATGGAGGAGCCCGGCGCTGCCGGTCGCCTGATCAAGGAATTCGCCAAGGGCAACGACAAGTTGCAGGCCAAGGTCGTGTCCATCGGCGGGGAACTGTTCCCGGCTGGTCACGTCGACGTGTTGGCTTCGCTGCCGACCCGCGATCAGGCCCTGGCCATGCTGGCCCGCGTGCTGTCCGAACCGGCTGCCATGTTCGCCCGTGCCGTCAAGGCCGTCGGCGACAAGCAGGGTGGTGGCGACGAAGCCGCCGCGCCGGTCGCCGAGACTGCCGAAGCTTGATGTCCTAGCGTCTGCTAGAACCCCAATCCAGAAAATCATTTAAAGGTAATCACAATGTCCCTTACCAACGAACAGATCGTCGAAGCCATCGCCGAGAAGTCCCTGATGGAAGTGATGGAGCTGGTCAAGGCCATCGAAGAGAAGTTCGGCGTCTCCGCCGCCGCTCCGGTCGCTGCTGCTGCAGCTGGCCCGGCTGCCGTGGTTGAAGAGCAGACCGAGTTCAACGTGGTGTTGGTCAGCTGCGGCGCCAACAAGGTCGGCGTCATTAAGGCCGTCCGCGCCGTGACCGGCCTGGGTCTGAAGGAAGCCAAGGATCTGACCGAAGCCGGTGGCATCCTGAAGGAAGGCGCCACCAAGGACGAAGCCGAGAAGATCAAGAAGGAACTGACCGAAGCCGGCGCGACCGTCGAAGTCAAGTAAGCAGCATCTTGCATCGCCAGCGTTTCAGGGTGATGCACCGAAGGCTGGGAGCGTAAAGCTCCCGGCCTTTGGCCGTTTCGGGCGTGAGTCGGAAATGGGGATTTGAGGGGCGCAATTCTTAAGGTTGCGCGCTCTTCCGATGTCCAAATCCCCACTCCCGATTCCCGGCCTCACCGAGTTGGTAGTTGGAAGTAGCAAGAGAAGGCGTGCTGGTGCCGGCAATACCAGCGACTTCCAACTGACAATTTTGTTATTTCAGGGCCGCGGCGACGCTGCCCCCGCAACCTAGGGTGGAAGACCTCATGACGTCTTATTCGTTCACCGAAAAAAAGCGTATCCGCAAGGATTTCGGCAAGCAGCGCTCGATTCTCGAAGTGCCGTTCCTGCTTGCGATCCAGGTGGACTCCTACCGCGAATTCCTGCAGGAAGACGTGGAGCAGAACAAGCGCAAGGACCTCGGTCTGCACGCAGCGCTGAAGTCGGTGTTCCCGATTTCCAGCTATAGCGGCAACGCCGCGTTGGAATACGTCGGTTACAAGCTGGGTCAGCCGGTGTTCGACGAGCGCGAGTGCCGTCAGCGCGGGATGAGCTATGGCGCGCCGCTGCGCGTGACCGTGCGCCTGGTGATCTACGACCGCGAGTCGTCGACCAAGGCCATCAAGTACGTGAAGGAGCAGGAGGTCTATCTCGGCGAAATTCCGCTGATGACCGACAACGGTACCTTCATCGTCAACGGCACCGAGCGCGTCATCGTCTCGCAGCTGCACCGCTCGCCGGGTGTGTTCTTCGACCACGACCGTGGCAAGACCCACAGCTCGGGCAAGCTGCTCTACAGCGCCCGCATCATTCCGTACCGCGGCTCCTGGCTGGACTTCGAGTTCGACCCGAAGGATGCGCTGTTTACGCGTATCGACCGTCGCCGCAAGCTGCCGGTGTCGATCCTGCTGCGTGCGCTCGGCTACAACAACGAAGAGATGTTGGCCGAGTTCTTCGAGATCAACACCTTCCACATCAACCCGGACGAAGGCGTGCAGCTGGAGCTGGTGCCGGAGCGTCTGCGTGGCGAAACGCTGAACTTCGACCTGGCCGATGGCGACAAGGTCATCGTGGAAGCGGGCAAGCGCATCACTGCGCGTCACGTCAAGCAGCTCGAAGCTGCCGGCGTCGCCGCGCTGGCCGTGCCGGACGATTACCTGGTCACCCGCATCCTGTCGCACGACGTGGTCGATAGCTCGACCGGCGAATTGCTGGCCAATGCCAACGACGAGATCACCGAAGACCAGCTGGCGGCGTTCCGCAAGGCCGGCGTCGATGCGGTCGGCACCCTGTGGGTGAACGATCTGGATCGTGGTCCGTATCTGTCCAACACCTTGCGCATCGATCCGACCAAGACGCAGCTGGAAGCGCTGGTCGAGATCTACCGCATGATGCGTCCGGGCGAGCCGCCGACCAAGGAAGCCGCACAGAACCTGTTCCACAACCTGTTCTTCACCTTCGAGCGTTACGACCTGTCTACGGTCGGCCGGATGAAGTTCAACCGTCGCGTCGGCCGCAAGGAAGTCCTCGGCGAGTCGGTGCTGTACGACAAGAAGTACTTTGCCGAGCGCAACGACGAAGAATCCAAGCGCCTGGTCGCCGAGCACACCGACACCTCCGACATCCTGGAAGTGCTCAAGGTGCTCACCGAGATCCGCAACGGTCGCGGCGTGGTCGATGACATCGATCACCTGGGCAACCGTCGCGTGCGTTCGGTTGGCGAAATGGCCGAGAACGTGTTCCGTGTGGGCCTGGTCCGCGTCGAGCGCGCGGTCAAGGAGCGGTTGTCGATGGCCGAATCCGAAGGTCTGACCCCGCAGGAATTGATCAACGCCAAGCCGGTGGCTGCGGCGATCAAGGAATTCTTCGGCTCCTCGCAGCTGTCGCAGTTCATGGATCAGAACAACCCGCTGTCGGAAGTGACGCACAAGCGTCGCGTCTCCGCACTGGGCCCGGGCGGTCTGACCCGCGAGCGCGCCGGCTTCGAAGTGCGCGACGTGCATCCGACCCATTACGGCCGCGTCTGCACCATCGAAACGCCGGAAGGCCCGAACATCGGCCTGATCAACTCGCTGGCCGTATTCGCCCGCACCAACCAGTACGGCTTCCTTGAAACCCCGTACCGCAAGGTGCTGGACGGCAAGGTGTCCGACGACGTCGAGTACCTGTCGGCGATCGAAGAAAACGAGTACGTGATCGCCCAGGCGAACGCGCTGACCGATGCCAAGAACATGCTCACCGAGCAGTTCGTGCCGTGCCGGTTCCAGGGCGAGTCGCTGCTGAAGCCGCCGGCCGAAGTGCACTTCATGGACGTCTCGCCGATGCAGACCGTGTCGGTCGCCGCGGCGCTGGTGCCGTTCCTCGAGCACGATGACGCGAACCGCGCATTGATGGGCGCCAACATGCAGCGCCAGGCCGTGCCGACGCTGCGTTCGCAGAAGCCGCTGGTCGGTACCGGTATCGAGCGTGCGGTTGCGCGCGACTCGGGCGTGACCGTCAATGCCCTGCGTGGTGGCGTGATCGAGCAGATCGATGCAGCCCGTATCGTGGTCAAGGTCAACGAGGCAGAAATCGGCGGCGGCACCGATGCCGGCGTGGATATCTACAACCTGATCAAGTACACCCGCTCCAATCAGAACACCTGCATCAACCAGCGTCCGCTGGTGAACGTGGGTGACGTGATCGCGCGCGGCGACGTGCTGGCCGACGGCCCGTCCACCGACATCGGTGAGCTGGCGCTGGGTCAGAACATGCTGATCGCCTTCATGCCGTGGAACGGCTACAACTTCGAAGACTCCATCCTGCTCTCCGAGCGCGTGGTGGAAGAAGATCGTTACACCACGATCCACATCGAAGAACTGACCTGCGTTGCACGCGACACCAAGCTGGGGCCGGAGGAAATTTCCGCCGACATCCCGAACGTGTCCGAGCAGGCCCTGAACCGTCTGGACGAGAGCGGCGTGGTGTACATCGGTGCGGAAGTGCGCGCCGGCGACATCATGGTCGGCAAGGTCACGCCGAAGGGCGAGAGTCAGCTGACCCCGGAAGAAAAGCTGCTGCGTGCGATCTTCGGTGAGAAGGCGTCCGACGTGAAGGACAGCTCGCTGCGCGTGCCCCCGGGCATGGACGGCACCGTTATCGACGTGCAGGTCTTCACCCGCGACGGCATCGAGAAGGACAAGCGTGCGCGTCAGATCGAAGAGTCCGAAATCAAGCGCGTCAAGAAGGACTTCGACGACCAGTTCCGTATCCTGGAAGCGGCCATCTACGCACGTCTGCGTTCGCAGATCGTGGGCAAGGTCGCCAACGGCGGTCCGAACCTGAAGAAGGGCGACAACGTCACCGACGCGTATCTGGACGGGCTGAAGAAGTCCGATTGGTTCCAGCTGCGCATGAAGGACGAAGACGCAGCCGATGCGATCGAACGCGCGCAGAAGCAGATCCAGGCGCATGAGAAGGAATTCGAAGCACGCTTCGCCGACAAGCGCGGCAAGATCACCCAGGGCGACGACCTCGCACCGGGCGTGCTGAAGATGGTCAAGGTGTTCCTGGCAGTGAAGCGCCGCATCCAGCCGGGCGACAAGATGGCAGGCCGCCACGGCAACAAGGGTGTGGTCTCCAACGTCGTGCCCGTCGAGGACATGCCGTACATGGCCACCGGCGAGCCGGTGGACATCGTGCTGAACCCGCTCGGCGTGCCGTCGCGTATGAACATCGGCCAGATTCTGGAAGTGCATCTGGGCTGGGCCGCCAAGGGCCTGGGTCGCAAGATCCAGCGCATGCTGGAAGCCCAGACTGCGGTCAGCGAGCTGCGCAAGTTCCTGGACGACATCTACAACCACGACAGCGCGATCAATGCACAGCGCGTGGATCTGTCGCAGTTCAGCGATGAGGAACTGCTCAACCTGGGCAAGAACCTGATCGATGGCGTGCCGATGGCCACCCCGGTGTTCGACGGTGCCAGCGAAGCGGAAATCAAGCGCATGCTGGAACTGGCCGAACTGCCGCAGAGCGGTCAGACCCAGTTGTACGACGGTCGTACCGGCGAAGCGTTCGATCGCAAGACCACGGTCGGCTACATGCATTACCTGAAGTTGAACCACTTGGTCGACGACAAGATGCATGCACGCTCGACCGGCCCGTACTCGCTCGTCACCCAGCAGCCGCTGGGCGGCAAGGCGCAGTTCGGTGGTCAGCGCTTCGGTGAGATGGAAGTCTGGGCGCTGGAAGCCTACGGCGCGGCCTACACCCTGCAGGAAATGCTGACGGTGAAGTCCGACGACGTGCAGGGCCGCAACCAGATGTACAAGAACATCGTCGATGGTGAGCACGAGATGGTCGCGGGCATGCCGGAATCCTTCAACGTGTTGGTGAAGGAAATCCGCTCGCTGGCGATCAACATGGAACTGGAAGAGTGATCGAGCCGGATCCCGGCGCCGCGATGCGGTGTCGGGATCCGGAACGTAAGGCCCTCGGTTTCATCTCAGATACGAAATTCCTCCGACCCGGAGATATCCAATGAAAGACCTGCTCAACCTCTTCAATCAACAGCGCCAGACGCTGGATTTCGACGCGATCAAGATCGCGCTGGCCTCGCCTGACCTGATCCGTTCGTGGTCCTACGGCGAAGTGAAGAAGCCCGAAACCATCAACTACCGCACCTTCAAGCCGGAGCGTGACGGCCTGTTCTGCGCCGCCATCTTCGGTCCGATCAAGGACTACGAATGCCTGTGCGGCAAGTACAAGCGCATGAAGCACCGTGGCGTGGTCTGCGAAAAGTGCGGCACCGAAGTCACCCTGGCCAAGGTGCGTCGTGAGCGCATGGGTCACATCGACCTGGCCTCGCCGGTCGCGCACATCTGGTTCCTCAAGTCGCTGCCCTCGCGCATCGGTTTGATGCTGGACATGACCCTGCGCGACATCGAGCGCGTGCTGTACTTCGAAGCCTACGTGGTCACCGAGCCGGGCCTGACCCCGCTCGAGCGCCGCCAGCTGCTGACCGAAGAGCAGTACCTGACCGCACGCCAGGAATACAACGACGACTTCGACGCCGCCATGGGCGCCGAGGCCGTGTACGAACTGCTGCGTACGATCGAGCTGCAGTCCGAGATGACCCGTCTGCGCGAAGAAATCGCCAGCACCGGTTCGGAGACCAAGCTCAAGCGTCTGACCAAGCGCATCAAGCTGATCGAAGCCTTCCTGGAATCGGGCAACCGTCCGGAGTGGATGGTCATGACCGTGCTGCCGGTACTGCCGCCGGATCTGCGTCCGCTGGTGCCGCTGGATGGCGGCCGCTTCGCGACCTCGGATCTGAACGATCTGTACCGCCGCGTGATCAACCGCAACAACCGTCTGCGTCGTCTGCTCGAGCTCAATGCGCCGGACATTATCGTGCGCAACGAAAAGCGCATGCTGCAGGAATCGGTCGATGCGCTGCTGGACAACGGCCGTCGCGGCCGTGCCATCACCGGCACCAACAAGCGTCCGCTGAAGTCGCTGGCCGACATGATCAAGGGCAAGCAGGGCCGGTTCCGTCAGAACCTGCTCGGCAAGCGCGTGGACTACTCCGGTCGTTCGGTCATCACCGTCGGTCCGTACCTCAAGCTGCACCAGTGCGGCCTGCCGAAGAAGATGGCGCTGGAGCTGTTCAAGCCGTTCGTGTTCGCCAAGCTGCAGCGTCGCGGCCTGGCCACCACCATCAAGGCCGCCAAGAAGCTGGTCGAGCGCGAAGAAGCCGAAGTCTGGGACATCCTGGAAGAAGTCATCCGCGAGCATCCGGTGCTGTTGAACCGCGCGCCGACCCTGCACCGTCTGGGCATCCAGGCGTTCGAGCCGGTGTTGATCGAAGGCAAGGCCATCCAGCTGCATCCGCTGGTGTGTACCGCCTTCAACGCCGACTTCGACGGTGACCAGATGGCCGTCCACGTACCGCTCTCGCTGGAAGCCCAGCTGGAAGCGCGTGCGTTGATGATGTCCACCAACAACATCCTGTCGCCGGCCAACGGCGAGCCGATCATCGTGCCGTCGCAGGACGTGGTGTTGGGTCTGTACTACATGAGTCGCGCTCTTGAGAACAAGAAGGGCGAGAACATGGTGTTTGCCAACACCAGCGAAGTGAAGCGCGCCTACGACAACCGCGTGGTGGAACTGCACGCCAAGGTCAAGGTCCGCATCACCCAGGTCGACATCGACGCCACCGATGGCAAGCGCACCAGCGGCACCTCGATCGTGGACACCACGGTCGGTCGTGCACTGCTGAGCGAAATCCTGCCCGAAGGTTTGCCGTTCCAGCTGGCCAACACCGAGATGACCAAGAAGAACATCTCGCGTCTGATCAACTCCAGCTACCGTCTGCTGGGCTTGAAGGACACCGTCGTGTTCGCCGACAAGCTGATGTACACCGGCTATGCCTACGCAACCCGCGCAGGCGTGTCGATCGGCATCGACGACATGCTGATCCCGGACGAGAAGAAGGGCATCCTCACCGAGGCCGAAGCCGAAGTGCTGGAAATCCAGGAGCAGTACCAGTCCGGTCTGGTCACCGCCGGCGAGCGCTACAACAAGGTCGTGGACATCTGGTCGCGTACCAACGAGCGCATCGCCAAGGCGATGATGGACACCATCGGTACCGAAAAGGTCGAAAACGCCAAGGGCGAGACCATCGATCAGAAGTCGATGAACTCGCTGTACATCATGGCCGACTCCGGTGCGCGTGGTAGCCAGGCGCAGATCCGTCAGCTGGCCGGTATGCGCGGCCTGATGGCGCGTCCGGATGGCTCGATCATCGAAACGCCGATCAAGGCGAACTTCCGCGAAGGCCTGAACGTGCAGGAGTACTTCAACTCCACCCACGGTGCCCGTAAGGGTCTGGCCGATACCGCGTTGAAGACCGCAAACTCGGGTTATCTGACCCGTCGTCTGGTCGACGTGGCACAGGACGTGGTGATCACCGAAGTCGATTGCGGCACCACCGAAGGGTTGATCATGACCCCGATCGTGGAAGGCGGCGACGTGGTGGAGCCGTTGAAGGAGCGCGTGCTGGGCCGTGTGGTGGCCGAGGACGTCTACCTGCCGGGCAACGACGAGGAACCGATCGTCACCCGCAACACGCTGCTCGACGAAGCCTGGGTCGCCAAGTTGGAAGAGGCCAGCGTGCAGTCGGTGAAGGTACGTTCGACCATCAGCTGCGAGTCCTCGTTCGGCGTGTGCGCACGTTGCTACGGTCGCGACCTTGCACGTGGTCACCAGGTCAACATCGGCGAAGCGGTCGGCGTCATTGCCGCACAGTCGATCGGTGAGCCGGGTACCCAGCTGACCATGCGTACGTTCCACATCGGTGGTGCGGCATCGCGTGCGGCTGCGGTGGACAACATCACCGTCAAGACCACCGGTTCGGTGAAGTTCAACAACCTCAAGTCGGTGGCGCATGCCAGCGGCGCGCTGGTTGCGGTCTCGCGTTCGGGCGAACTGTCGGTGCTCGATGGCCATGGCCGCGAGCGCGAGCGTTACAAGCTGCCGTACGGCGCCACCATCACCGCCAAAGACGGCGATGCGGTCAAGGCCGGGCAGGGCGTGGCCAACTGGGATCCGCATAACCACCCGATCGTGTCGGAAGTGGCCGGTTTCATCCGCTTCATCGACTTCGTCGACGGCGTCACCGTCATCGAGAAGACCGACGAACTGACCGGTCTGGCCTCGCGCGAAATCACCGACCCGAAGCGTCGCGGTGCACATGCCAAGGAACTGCGCCCGATCGTGCGCATCGTCGATGGCAAGGGCAATGATCTGACGATCCCGAATACGGATCTGCCGGCTCAGTACCTGTTGCCGCCGCGCTCCATTGTCAACCTGCAGGACGGCGCCGCCGTCGGCGTGGGCGACGTGGTCGCCAAGATCCCGCAGGAAGCGTCCAAGACCCGCGACATCACCGGTGGTCTGCCGCGCGTTGCCGATCTGTTCGAAGCACGCAAGCCGAAGGATCCTGCGATCCTGGCCGAGCGCTCGGGCATCATCAGCTTCGGCAAGGACACCAAGGGCAAGCAGCGCCTGATCATCAAGGACACCGATGGTTCGGAACACGAAGAGCTGATCCCCAAGTACCGCCAGATCATCGTGTTCGAAGGCGAGCATGTGACCAAGGGCGAGACCGTGGTGGACGGCGAGCCGAGCCCGCAGGATATCCTGCGTCTGCTGGGTGTCGAGCCGCTGGCTGCGTATCTGGTCAAGGAAATCCAGGACGTGTATCGCCTGCAGGGCGTGAAGATCAACGACAAGCACATCGAAGTGATCACGCGTCAGATGCTGCGCAAGGTCGAGATCACCGATCAGGGCACTAGCAAGTTCCTCAATGGCGAGCAGGTCGAGCGCCAGCGCGTCATCGAGGAAAATGTCCGCCTGGTCAAGCGCAACGAACTGCCGGCCAAGTACGACCCGGTGCTGCTGGGTATCACCAAGGCCTCGCTGGCGACCGAGTCGTTCATCTCGGCCGCTTCGTTCCAGGAGACAACCCGCGTGTTGACCGAGGCTGCAGTGCGCGGCACCCGCGACAACCTGCGCGGTCTGAAGGAAAACGTGATCGTGGGTCGCCTGATCCCGGCCGGTACCGGTCTGGCGTACCACGCTGGACGTCGCAAGTCTTCGGGTCTGACCGACTCGGAAATGGAAACGCTGTCGGGCAAGCCGGCAGTGGCCGAACCGGTCGCCACGGTGGCCGACGCTGGCGCGGACGAGGAGTAAGCGCTCCGACGGCGGTCGCAAGACCGTCGTAAGCCAAGCGAAAAGGAGGGCAGGAGGCCCTCCGTTTTCCGGCCTTTGGATGGGCCAGCAAGTTCAGATTCCGTGAAGTTGACGGAGTTTCTTCCTGCCAGCTATACTTCTCTGTCTCGGTGGGCCGTTTTCGGCCTGCCTTTGTTTTCGTGCAAGGCCGTCTCGGCCTCTCAATCAGAAGAATCAACTGATGACGACGATCAATCAGCTGGTCCGCAAGCCTCGGCAAGCGACCACCTACAAGAGTGCCTCCCCGGCACTGGACAAGTGTCCGCAGCGCCGCGGCGTCTGCACACGCGTCTATACCACTACTCCGAAGAAGCCGAACTCGGCCCTGCGTAAGGTTGCCAAAGTGCGCCTGACCAATCAGGAAGAGGTCATCAGCTACATCGGTGGTGAAGGTCACAACCTGCAGGAGCACTCCGTGGTCCTGATTCGTGGTGGCCGCGTCAAGGATCTTCCCGGTGTGCGTTATCACACCGTCCGTGGTTCGCTGGACGCCGCCGGCGTCGCAAAGCGCCGTCAAGGTCGTTCCAAGTACGGCGCCAAGCGCCCGAAGAGCTAAGGAAATACTCTAATGTCCCGTAAAGGTTCTACTCCGCAGCGCACCGTCCTGCCTGATCCAAAGCATGGCAGCGAAACCATTGCCCGCTTCATCAATATGGTGATGCAAAGTGGCAAGAAGTCGGTTGCTGAGAAAATTGTCTATGGCGCGATGGACGTCATTGGCGAAAAGAATCCGAATGCCGTCGAGCTGGTGCAGAAAGCACTGGACAACGTGGCCCCGGCTGTCGAAGTTAAATCGCGTCGCGTCGGTGGTGCTACCTATCAGGTGCCCGTCGAAGTGCGCTCCTCCCGTCGTACTGCGCTGGCAATGCGCTGGTTGATCGATTCCGCGCGCAAGCGTGGCGAGAACACCATGCCGCGCAAGCTGGCTGCAGAACTGTTGGACGCCTCGGAAAGCCGTGGCGGCGCGATCAAGAAGCGCGAAGAGACGCACCGTATGGCGGAGGCGAACAAGGCGTTCGCACACTACCGCTGGTGACCTCGGGGGCCTTGGTAACGGGGCCCTTCAGCACCATTTGAGTGCTGTTTGCGACGCGTCCAGCGTCGCATCCAAATCCGAAGGCCG
Source organism: Xanthomonas sp. Leaf131 (assembly GCF_001423495.1). Taxonomy (GTDB): domain Bacteria; phylum Pseudomonadota; class Gammaproteobacteria; order Xanthomonadales; family Xanthomonadaceae; genus Xanthomonas. Next base: position 14,044 of record NZ_LMOG01000013.1, read on the forward strand.
CCGAAAGGCGGCGTTCGGCCATCCGAAATCCAAGAAATTGAGAGGCTCCCCGTGGCCCGCACCACCCCTATCGAGCGTTACCGCAACTTCGGCATCATGGCTCACATCGATGCTGGCAAGACCACTACCTCCGAGCGCATCCTGTTCTACACCGGCGTCAGTCACAAGATCGGCGAAGTCCATGACGGCGCTGCGGTGATGGACTGGATGGAGCAGGAGCAGGAGCGTGGTATCACCATCACCTCCGCAGCCACCACGGCGTTCTGGTCGGGTATGGACAAGTCCATGCCGCAGCACCGTCTCAACATCATCGACACCCCCGGACACGTCGACTTCACCATCGAAGTGGAGCGCTCCTTGCGCGTGCTCGACGGTGCGGTGTTCGTGCTGTGCGCCGTGGGTGGCGTGCAGCCGCAGTCCGAGACCGTGTGGCGCCAGGCCAACAAGTATTCCGTGCCGCGCATGGCCTTCGTCAATAAGATGGACCGTACCGGTGCCAACTTCGACAAGGTCGTCGAGCAGCTGAAGGCCCGTCTGGGTGCCTACGCCGTGCCGATGCAGGTGCCGATCGGCGCCGAAGACGGCTTCGAGGGCGTGGTCGACCTGTTGAAGATGAAGGCGATCCATTGGGATGTCGCGTCGCAGGGCACCACCTTCGAATACGGTGATATCCCGGCCGATCTGGTCGAGATCGCCACCGAGGCGCGTTCGTTCATGGTCGAGGCGGCTGCAGAAGCCAGCGAAGACCTGATGGACAAGTACCTCAACGAAGGTGACCTGACCGAAGAAGAGATCCTGGTGGGTCTGCGCGAGCGCACCCTGAAGGTCGAGATCGTGCCGGTGTTCTGTGGTTCGGCGTTCAAGAACAAGGGCGTGCAGGCCATGCTCGACGGTGTCGTGCACCTGTTGCCGTCGCCGGCCGACCGTCCGCCGGTCCAGGGTATCGACGAAGACGAGAAGGAAGACACCCGTCCGGCCACCGATACCGCGCCGTTCTCGGCGTTGGCGTTCAAGATCATGACCGACCCGTTCGTCGGCTCGCTGACGTTCTTCCGTGTCTATTCGGGCACGCTGAACTCCGGCGACCAGGTCTATAACCCGGTCAAGTCGAAGAAAGAGCGCGTGGGCCGCATCCTGCAGATGCATTCCAACAATCGCGAAGAGATCAAGGAAGTGCGCGCTGGTGACATCGCCGCGGCCGTGGGTCTGAAGGACGTCACCACCGGCGATACGCTGTGTGCGCAGGACAAGATCATCACCCTGGAGCGCATGATTTTCCCGGAGCCGGTGATCTCGATGGCAGTGGAGCCGAAGACCAAGTCGGACCAGGAAAAGATGGGTACGGCGCTGGGTCGTCTGGCGCAGGAAGATCCGTCTTTCCGCGTCAAGACCGACGAAGAATCCGGCCAGACCATCATCTCCGGTATGGGCGAGTTGCACCTGGACATCATCGTCGACCGCATGCGTCGCGAGTTCAATGTCGAGGCCAACGTCGGCAAGCCGCAGGTCGCGTATCGCGAAACGATCCGCAAGACCGACGTCAAGTCCGACTACAAGCACGCCAAGCAGTCCGGTGGTAAGGGTCAGTACGGTCACGTCGTGATCGAGCTGTCGCCGATGACCGAAGAAGATCGCAAGAGCGACAACGTCAAAGACGATTTCCTCTTCATCAACGACATCACCGGCGGCATCATTCCGAAGGAATTCATTCCCTCGGTTGAGAAGGGTCTGCGCGAAACGATCACCAGTGGTCCGATCGCCGGCTTCCCGGTGGTGGGTGTCAAGGTCAAGCTGGTGTTCGGCTCGTACCATGACGTCGACTCCTCGGAAATGGCGTTCAAGCTGGCCGCGTCGATGGCGTTCAAGCAGGGCTTTGCGAAAGCCAGCCCGGTGTTGCTGGAGCCGATCATGAAGGTCGAGATCGTCAGCCCGGAGGATTACCTGGGCGACGTGATGGGTGACGTGAGTCGCCGTCGTGGCGTGTTGCAGGGTCAGGACGACAGCCCGTCGGGCAAGATCATCAATGCGATGATTCCGTTGGGTGAGATGTTCGGTTACGCGACCTCGCTGCGCTCGATGAGCCAGGGTCGTGCGACGTTCTCGATGGAATTCGACCATTACGAAGAGGCGCCGACCAACATCGCCGACGCCGTCACCAAGAAGGGCTGAGTTCGCTCAGCCGCTTCGCACAAAATTTTCTAATTAGAGGTAGTGAGTCATGGCAAAAGCTAAATTTGAGCGCAAGAAGCCGCACGTGAACGTCGGCACCATTGGTCACGTTGACCATGGCAAGACCACGTTGACCGCCGCGCTGAC
>NZ_LMOG01000014.1 GCF_001423495.1 Xanthomonas sp. Leaf131
CGACACCTAAACTGCCAGAATCCGAACAGATAAGGCTCTTACGCGGCATCCATGCCGCGTAAGGTCCCGCGACGGTGGGCGGGCAAGGACCAGTCGAGTTAGTCGGTTTGCATGGCTTTCAACGAAGCAACCTGCAGACTCTCTGGTGCGGTGTCCTCGCCGCTTGCGGGACCGTGTGGCGGCATGGATGCCGCCACCAAGCCTACAGGGACGTACTTGCGGCGTGTCCCGCGAGCGGCAAGGGCACCGCGCCCTCGACCGACTCGGCGTTTGAGCTGGGCTTTTGACTGCATCTAATTTGACTGCATCTAATCAAGATGCGGCTAACAAACTATTGTTGTCGGCCGCCCGTTCAAGGTGTCAGCCGCATTGATTCAATGGCACCACTGGTCCTCGCAGGGCACGCCATCGTTGTCGCCGTCCATCGCAGTACCGGGGCAATGTTGCAGTACGTAAGTAGCTTCGGCGCAGGAACTCATCTGTGTGCAACGCGTGCGCCCGCCACAGCTGTATTGCGCGGTGGGCGCAGACGCAGGCGTGGTTGCTACGGGCCGCGTTGGCGACTGCGTTTGCTCTAGTGCCGGAGCCGGGGTGAACACATCGATCAAGTAGTCGCGCTGCTGATAGGCGAACGCCCCGCCGCCGAGCACCAGCATCATGAGCAAGACCTTGCCAAGCCCGATCTGTCCTTTTGCCGGCGCCGTGCGTGACGCGTTGCGTCGCACAGGGGCGTCACGCCTGGGCGCGTGCGTCCCGGCACGCACGACGCGCACCGCGCGCGGGCGACCATCCGGGCCAGGCTCGGTTTCGAAGGAGATCACTTCGCCGATGCGCGGTGCATCTGCGCTTCTGGGAAACGCGGAAATGTGCACGAACACGTCATCGCCCGGCTGAGCAGGGGTAATAAAGCCAAAGCCGCGGTCGCTATTCCAGCGGGTCAACGTTCCGTGTGTGCGCATCGTCGGCGTCCTTGGGGCGAGTGCCGAGTCTAGCTGTCGCGCGGTGTCATTTAATCAGCAGGCACAAAAAAACGGCGGACCCGACGAGGTAGTCCGCCGTTCAATGGCCGCGTCCGGTTGCGGCCGGTGGCGTTACTTCGCCTTGAACACGACCTTGGTGCTGATCGCGGTTTCGTTGGGAATGGTCTTGGTGTCGGCCCAGTCGCCGCCGCCCACGCCGAAATCCAGCCGCTTGACGGTGGCCTTGCCGGCGAGCACCGGCTGCGCGCCGGGTGTCCAGGTGAAGGTCAATGTGACCGGCTTGCTGACGCCGCGCAGTTCCAGGGTGCCGTCGGCGGCGTACTGGTTGCCGCCGAGTGCGCGGAACTTGTCGGCGCGGTAGCGCGCGGTGGCGAACTTGGCGACATTGAAAAAGTCCGGCCCCTGCAGGGTCGAATCGCGGTCGTTATTGCCGCTGATGGCACTGGCCAGCGGAATACGCACATCGAGCTTGGCGCCGGCAAGATTGGCCGGATCGAAACTCAGCGTGGTGTCGAAACCGGGGAACTTGCCGGTGAAGACTTCGCCGTCGTACTTGCTGGCGAACACCAGCGACGAGCCGGATGCCTGCACATAGTCGGCAGCGAGGACCGGAGCGGCAGCGAACGTGGCCACCAACGAGGCAGCGACCAGCAGGGGAGAGGCGAACAACCTGGACGACATGGAGGAATCCTTTAGGGTTTGGAATTGGAGGAGAGCCAACCGCGCGGCAGCATCCGCACCAGGGTGGCATCACGCTGGAACAGGTGGTGGTAGAGCGCGGCGCCGGCATGCGCCAGCACGACCGCAATCAACAGCCAGAAGCCCCATTCGTGGATGAAATGCGCAATGGCGCGCAGTTGTTCGTCCGGCGGGCTGAGCTTGGGCACGTCAAACAGGCCGAACCAGCGGAACGGGCGCAGGCCGCTGGTGGAGTCGTACAACCAGCCCGACAACGGCATGGCGAAGATCATTGCGTACAGCAGCCAATGGGTGAGCCCGGCGATGCGTTCCTGCCAGCGCGGGGTACCGCTTACCGGCGGCGGCGCGCCTGCATAGATGCGCCAGCCCAGCCGCACGATCACCAGTGCCAGCACGGTCAGGCCCACGGATTTGTGCGCGGTATAGACCCAGAAATATTTGGGCGTCTTGGGCAATTCGCCCATGGTCAGGCCGACGATGCCCAGCACCAGGATCAGCAGTGCGATCAGCCAATGCAGGGTCTGGCTGACACCGCCCCAACGTTCGACGTTCTTCAGGGTCATGCTCAGGATTCCGGATTGGTTGCAGTGTCAGGGGCGGCGGGTGCGTTCTGTGGTTGTGGTGCATCGTCCTCGGCGCGGCCTTCGCGTACCGCTTCGGCTTCGATGCGCAGTTCGACCGAGTCGCCGATCATCGATTTCCACGCGTCGATTCCGAACTCCGCACGGCTCAGCGTGGCGGTCGCCGAGAAGCCGGCGGTGCGCCGGAACGGCGGCAATGGATGCCGTTTGAGCGCGTTGAGGGTGACATCCAGGGTGACCGGGCGGGTGACGCCGTGCAGGGTCAGGTTTCCGCTGACCTTGGCGTGGCTTTCGCCGCTGGCTTCGACGTGCGTGGAGACGAAATGCGCGTCGGGAAAGCGCTCGGCGTCGAGTAGGTTGCGCGCCAGCGTGGCCTCGTTCCACTTGGCATCGCCCAGGTCGGCGCGGTGCAGCGGTACGGTGACGTCCAGCTTTGCCGAGGCCCAGTCGTCCGGGTCGAAGACCAGCGTGCCGCTACTTCCGGAAACGGTGCCCAACGCCTTGGAAAACCCCGCGTGTTCGACCGCGAACAGCACCCGGGTATGTACCGGATCCAGCGCGTAACGCACCGGCGCGGCGGTTGCGGCAAGGCTGGTCATGACCAGGGCGGGAAGCAGCAACAGGCGGGCGAGGGTTGTCATGGGCGGATTCTAGGCATTCCCGCTGCGCTGCGCTTGGCTTGCGCTCGCAACGATCCGTTGCGAGCATGCGGGCTGGACGTGGAAAGGATGCCCACATGCGTTACCTGTTACTCGTGCTGCTTGCCGCTCTGACTGCATTACCGGCGCTGGCGGGCGTTCCGGCGATTCCGCGATTCCGCATCGTCGGCGCTGCCGAGGGACTGCCCTCGACCATGATCACCGCCATTGCGCAGGACCGCGCCGGTTATCTGTGGATGACCACCACCGACGGGCTGGTCCGGTACGACGGTGCCGAGTTCAAGGTCTGGCGTAATGAACCCACTGATCGGCATTCGCTGCGGAGCAATGCTCTGCAGGCGCTGTATATCGACGATCAGGATCGCATCTGGTTGGCGTTGGGTGGCGCCGGAGTGGCGATGCTGAGTGCCGATCGCAGCAAGTTGACTGCGTATCTTCCCGACGAGGTTCCGGAGTTGGCACTGGGAGATGTCTACGCGATTGCCGGGCGTGGCGACGACATCTGGTTTGGGATGTCGACAGGCGATGTCTTGCGGCTGGATGCGAAGGGGCGATTCAGCTCCTTCGATCTGGCAAAGATGGAGGACCCGCTGACGCCCAGTCCCATCTATGCGCTTGCGCTGGACGATCGTGACCGGATGTGGATTGGTACGCTGGGCGGGTTGGCCTATTACGACGGTCTGGCATTGCACCGTGTGCGGCCGGACGGGGACGAAAGCGGGATCAACGCATTGCAGTGGGTTGGACAGCGCCTGTGGGCCTCAATGGATACCGGGCTGCGGTACATGGATTCTTCCGGGGCGTGGCATACGCCCTCCTGGGCACCGATGTTTGCCGCCGGCAACCGGGTCTGGGCGGTGGCCGATGCAGGCGATGGCGAATTCTGGTTGGGTACCGAACAGGGGCTATGGCATACCCGTCCAGATCACCCGCCAACGCCGGTCAACAACGGCGATGCCCCGCTGGTTTCCAATCGCCACGTGACCACCATCTGGCGCAGCCCACACGGCGGAATCTGGGTGCCGCTGCATGGACGCGGGCTTGCCTATCTGCGCGAAGACTGGCGCCGCACTGCAGCATTCAAGCAGACAAACGACCAGGGCAAGGGCATCGCATGCAGCCTTGCACCAGCCAATCGATCGGGCGGCCTCTGGCAGTTCGACAGCAGTGGGCGGCTGTTGCGTTACGAAACGTCCACCGGAGTACTCACGCAGACCGGGTTCCAACATCCCGACCTGCGCGACATAGAGATTATGACGACCCTGGAGGACAGCCGGGGGCAGCTCTGGCTTGGCAATGGGGAGCATCGGCTGTCGCGGCTGGACCTGAAAACCGGGGCGCTTGCGCATTTCAGCGGTGACGGCCCTGCGGAGGCGGTCATCTGGTTGGGCGAATCTGGCGATGGCTCGCTGTGGACCGCTTACGAGCAGGTGATCCAGCGTCGCGATCTGGTGACCGGTCGGGTGTTGGAGACGATTTCCCCGGCCGACCCACATGGCTTGAAAGAGGTACTTCCCGGTCAGCTTAGCGTGGGGCCGGATGGGCGTCTGTGGCTCAGCGCTGTCGGTGGATTATATGTCTGGCAGTCCTCATCACATCGCTTCGTGCCGGTGCCAGGCCTGCAGATCGATCCTATCCAGCGCTTTGTATTCGAGGATCAGACCCATCTCTGGTTTTACGGCGCCGGCCGACTGGACCGTTGGCAGAAGGAGGGCGACGCATGGAAGCGCGTGCGCCGGATTCGTGCGGCAGAAGGGTTTCCGGCAATGGATGCCTATGGTCTGGAGCTCGATGATCTTGGGCGCGTGTGGATGTCCGGTCCGCGCGGGCTGTGGCGCATCGATCCACGCACCGCGCGCGCAAAGATACGCAGTTTCAGCGCACGTGATGGATTGACCAGCCAGGAGTTCAGTCGCCGCTGCCTATTGATGACGCGCGATGGCGTCTTGGTCGGCGGGACTGCGGACGGGTACACGCTGCTAATCGATACCAAGGCGCCGGACGTGCCTTCGTTTAGCCCGGAGATGCGTCTGGAGGCAGTGAGCGTCCAGGTTGCGGATCGCCGCCGCGCATTGCCGATCACCGGCGGGTTTTCGCTTGCACCAAGTGATCGCCAGTTGCGGATCAACATGCGGCTACTGTCGTTCGTCGACCCGATGGCCAACCGTTACCGCACGCGTTTGAAAGGCTTCGACACGCAGTGGATGGAACACGGTGCTGCGGGAATGCGCGAATTTTCGTCGCTGCCGCCTGGAAATTACGTGTTGGAGATGCAGGGAATCGATCCACTCGGCAATGCATCGCAGGTGCAATCGCTGCAGTTCTCGGTCAATCCACCATGGTGGCGCAGCGACGTCGGTATCGCGCTGATCTGCCTGCTTGGATTGCTGCTGAGCGCATTGCTTGCCGCCGCCTACCGCCGCCGTGTGCGCATGCGTGCGCAGTGGCAACTTGCGCAACACAAACGCGAACTTGCCGAACAGGCATCGCAGGCCAAGACGCGCTTTCTGGCGACCCTGGGGCATGAGGTGCGTACGCCGATGACCGGTGTGCTGGGCATGAGCGAGTTGCTGCTGCAGACGCCGTTGGATGGCCGTCAGCGAGGTTACGCCAGTGCGATCCAGTCGGCGGGCCAGCATCTGTTGCGGCTGGTCAACGATGCGCTGGATCTGGCGCGGATCGAGGCCGGCAAGTTTCCCCTGGAGGATCGCGACTTCGATCTGCGCCGGCTGGTCAAACAGGTGGTCGAGCTGGTGCGCCCCAGTGCCGAACAAAAACAGCTGCTGTTCGAATGCGAACTCGACGACGCGCTGCCACCGGCATTGCATGGCGATGCCAGTCGGGTGCAGCAGATCCTGCTCAATCTGCTGTTCAATGCGGTCAAGTTCACCGAACGCGGCAGCGTGCGTCTGCGGGTCTTGGCGTTGCCGCAGAGCGACCAGCAAGGCATCCGGGTGGAGGTGTGCGATACCGGTCCGGGCATGAGTGCAGAACAGCGCGGGCGCTTGTTCCAGCGCTTCGAGCAGGCCGAAGGCGCATTGACACTTGCGCGGCATGGCGGCAGCGGTCTGGGCTTGGCGATCTGCCGCGAACTGGCGGCAGCCATGGGCGGTGCAGTGACGGTGAGCAGCGAATTGGGACAGGGCGCGTGTTTCGTGGTCGAGCTGCCGTTGCGGTGGGTGACTTCGCTGCCTGCGGTGACGCCAACGGTGGCGCGCGCAGCGTCGCTGCACGATCAGGCACCGCTGCAGTTGTTGCTGGTCGAAGACGACCCGACCGTGGCGCAAGTGATCGTCGGGTTGCTGCAAACGCGCGGGCATCAGGTCACCCATGTGTTGCATGGCCTGGCGGCGTTGGCCGAGGTGAGCACGCGCAGTTTCGATGCGGGCCTGTGCGATCTGGACCTGCCCGGTATCGACGGCGCGGCCTTGGTGGCGCAGTTGCGCGCGCGCGGCGTGCGCTTTCCGATCGTTGCGGTGACCGCACGCGCCGATGCCGATGCAGAACCGCAGGCGATGGCGGCCGGGTGCAATGGATTCTTGCGCAAGCCGGTCACCGGCGACATGTTGGTTGAAGCCATCGCGGCGGCACAGGTACGCGCTGACACGCAGCCGATGCCCTTGAGTGGGTGAGAGCGCTGACCGTCTTCGACGCATGGTGTCGCTGCGCTGTGGAGCAAAGCGCGCATGCGACGCCTGTTCAATGACCTCGATAGACAAGATCGCAGCCTTGCGTGTTGCCAGCGTCGCGCCTGGTCCGCACTATGCGTTCAAAGGAAAAACAAGAACGCATGCTGCAACCACGCTCTCCCTCCCGTCGCATGCTTGCGACCAATCTGATTGCGCGCTGCAGGTTGCTGCTGTGCCTGGTTCTGCTATGCGGCTGGCCGACGTTGGTGCTGGGCGGTGTGCCGGTGTTGCCGCAACCGCGCCAGTTGACGGTGGCCGATGGGCTGCCATCCAACGTGGTGTATGGGTTTGATGAGGACAAAAACGGCTATCTGTGGTTGGCCAGTAGCGATGGGCTGGCCCGCTACGATGGCCGCAATTACCGCATCTGGCGCATCGAAGAAGGGCTGCGCGATAACCAGGTCTGGGCTGTCCACGTCGATAAGCGCAACCGTGTCTGGATCGGTACCGGCATGGCCGGTCTGGCCATGCTGGATGCCTCTCGTAGCGCCTTTACCTTTTACGACGGCGCGCGCTACCCGGAACTGCGTGGCGCGGCAATCTGGAATATCCAATCTACCGAAGACGGCAGCATCTGGTTCGGCACCGAGATAAACGGGCTGTATCGACTGCGACCGGATGGATCGCTGGATCATTTCGTGCATCGCGCTGACGATGCGCGCAGTGTGCCCAATGACGCCATCTACCGACTCGAAGTGGACGCCAAGGGCACCTTGTGGGTTGGCACAGCCGATGGCGCCGCGCACTGGACCGGCAAGGACTTCGAACGGCAGGCCTTTCCGGATGGCACTGAGCAGATCATCACGCGGCTCACTGCAGATCGGGATGGCAGTGTCTGGATCGGCACCAGCAACGACAAGCTGTTTCGGCGTGACCCTGATGGCATCTTGAGTCCGCATCCCTGGGCGACGTCTGCGCAATATCCGGTCCTGGGTGTATTGCTACAGGATCAAGACGGCAGTTACTGGCTCGACACATTGGCCGGGCTAGGTCACGTGATCGACAAGGAGGTGCGCAATGTGCCGTTGTATAGCCTCTCAGCGCATGGTCGCATCCGTCCCAACTGGGAATCCGCTTATCAGGACCGCGAAGGCGGCGTGTGGTTTGCCAGCCCCAATGGTGGACTCTGGCATCTGCCGTCGAACTGGCGCCGGTTTGCAGTGGTGTTCAACCTTATGGACGATGGTGGCCAGGGCGGAAATCTCGCAACCCAAGCTGCGGCCAAGTCACGGGATGGCCGGATGTGGCTCGTGGGCACGGCGGGCGTGCTTGAGCGCGTCGATCCGGGCATCGGCAAGATCGAGCGGGTGCTGGCGAGCTTCGGCACGGAGAGTTGGGCCAACAGCGTGCTGGAGGATCGCAAAGGCAGGGTCTGGGTCGGTCAATACGCAGAACTGTCGCGGTTCGATCCGGCAAACGGCCAATTGCTGAGCTGGAACGACGGCGCAAGTGCGGCGCCCTCCGAGAGGAAAGATGCTGCGTTGGATGCTGCTCAGGATAGTCTGCAGCAGACCGGCGACGGGCACATATGGATCAATACGGCGGTGGGGTTGCAGGAGCGCGACGAGGACGGGCATGTCATACGGACCGTGCTGCGTGGCAGTCACGGACTGGAGCGCGATCATGTCGTGCACGAACTGCAGACCGGCCCGGAAGGACACCTCTGGCTGGCGACTAATCGCGGTTTGCTGCAGTGGAATGCGGGCAACGCGCGCTTCGAGCCGATTCCGGGCGCGCCCAATGAACAAATTTTCACTGTCCGCTTTAGCGATAATCAAGTCGCCTGGTTGGCCGGGCTGGGCAAACTGCACCGCTATCTGTTGAAAAACGGGGCGCTGCAGCACCTGGACACCGTCGGTGCCGAGCATGAGTTTCCGGCGCTGGCGCCGAACGGGTTGGTGATCGATCGCGATGGCGTGGCGTGGTTGTCCAGCATGCGCGGGCTGATTCGGGTGGATCCGGCGACCCGTGGCGTGCGTGTGTATGGCGTGCATGACGGCTTGCCCAATCCGCAGTTTGTGCCGCGTTCGTTGGTGCAGTCGGCCAAGGGGTTGATTGTCGGAGCAACGCCGGACGGGCTGGTGGTCTTCGACCCGGCCGAGCTCAAGCCCAATGATCGCCGGGTGCCGCTGGTGATCGAACGGGTGGGCCTGCGTCGCGGCGAGCGCGGGCTGGACCTCACCCACGTCGAGCCGCTGGTGGTCGAAGACGGCGATCGCGATCTGCACATCGTTGCGCGGCTGCTTAGTTTCGCCGACTCCGAATCCAATGGTTACCGATTTCGCCTTAGCGGCTACGACCCGGACTGGATCGACGTCGGGCCGAGCGGCGAGCGGCTGTTTTCGCGGTTGCCCTCGGGGCATTACACGCTGGAAGTGCAAGGGCGCACCGCCGAAGGCATCTGGTCGGCGAGCCAGACGCTACGCTTTCAGGTACTGCCGCCCTGGTGGCTGGCGCCGTGGGGGCTGGTTTTCTTGGGTCTGCTCGCGCTCTGCGTCGTTGCCGCAGCAGTGTTGTTGTAT
>NZ_LMOG01000015.1:0-3103 GCF_001423495.1 Xanthomonas sp. Leaf131
GTTAGGCGGTGGTGGAGCAGATCAATCGATGAGTCCGGCTTCGGCCAGTCCGCTGGCATGCACACCGTCGGCTCCGGGCAGCAGTCATCACCGTTTTTGGTAGCGGTAGGTTCGGCGCTTCGCCCTGGCGCGTCATTCCCGCGCTGCGCCCGTTGCATTTGGCTTCGGGGACATCACGCGCCGGGGCACCGCTGGTCAAGCTCCACCCCGCAAGCTGTGGCACACTCGGCCCAGGCGGCAGTGCTGGGGAGCAGGGTTGCACCATCCAACCTTCGCGGCCACTCACTGCCTAACAACTCATTCAAGCCGAAGTTGCTTCGCAACTCGGCTTAATTCAAGCGTTAGNGGGAGCAGGGTTGCACCATCCAACCTTCGCGGCCACTCACTGCCTAACAACTCATTCAAGCCGAAGTTGCTTCGCAACTCGGCTTAATTCAAGCGTTAGGCCTCATGGAAAGTTCATGGAAGTTCGGATCGTTGAGTTCCCCCAGACCGCAGTCGCAGCCGTCGAGCATCTTGGTCCGCCGGAGCTTGAGTACGAGACATCGAAGCGTCTAATTCAGTGGCGCATCCGAAATGGCATATCTCCGCAGCACGCGCAAACTTTCGGGGTCCACTACACCGATCCGGCTCAAGTGCCGCCAGATCAGCACCGGGTTGATTTCTGTGTGTCTTACGAGAGCCCAGTAGCCCCAAACGCTGAGGGAGTAGTAGCCAAGATCATTCCGCAACTTCGCTGTGCTGTCGCACGGCACTCGGGCTCGCGCCGCTTCAATGCCGCCGCAGATTACTTAGGTAAGGTGTGGCTCCCAGCAAGCCGCGAAGTCATAGGCGCCTTCCCGATCTTTTTCCACTATGTCAATGTGGGCCCCAACGTCCAGGAGCACGAAATGATCACGGATGTATATTTGCCCCTGGGGCCGTCGGCTGAGGCCTAGCAATTCATTCAAGCCGAACTTGCTTCGCAAGTCGGCTTAATTCAGGCGTTAGATGGCATGGAGCGATTACTGTGGCCGAAGAAAATTGCCCAGACTGCGGCTGTGAAGCGGGCAAGTTGCACGAGCTTTATTGCCTGAAAGAGCGCTGCCCATTTTGTGGAAATCAGCTTGTTTCGTGCGACTGCATGAAGGCAGTACTTCAGTTATCACAGGACGAGCAAGAAGTGGTTGACGCATATGAAGATGACAGTGAAGAGCCATTACGCAGTATCGTTCTGCGATGGGAAAAGGCTCTCCAGAGGAAAGGGCGCACCCCTTACTCCCCGTGATGCCATCTAACAATTCATTCAAGCCGACGTCGCTTCGCGGCGCGGCTTAATTCTGGTGTTAGGCGGTGGTGGAGCAGATCAATCGATGAGTCCGGCTTCGGCCAGTCCGCTGGCATGCACACCGTCGGCTCCGGGCAGCAGTCATCACCGTTTTTCCTTCGCGGCCACTCACTGCCTAACAACTCATTCAAGCCGAAGTTGCTTCGCAACTCGGCTTAATTCAAGCGTTAGAACTCACCCGGACTATCCCGATGGCCGAACCCTACAAAGATCGCATCGTGGCCTACTGCATGGACGTTGGCGTGCGAATTCCGTCTGGATTTCATCGACACTCTGCCAACCGCTATGCGGCAGTAGACTTGGAACAAATCCCCCCTAAGCTCATAGCCAAGACTTGGTTCAATCGAGAGGACCTCGCCTATTACCTCTCCAATCTCGCGACCGGCAGGCCCATGCGCGTTCTTGACTTCAAAGATCGCTGCGATCTCGTTTTCAACGGTGTCAGCTTCACCGCTGGTAGTGATTTCTAACAATTCATTTAAGCCGAAGTTGCTTCGCAACCCGGCTTAATTCAGGCGTTAGGCCCCTATGCCAGCGATCTTCAAGGTTTATCAATCCTTTGCACTCAGCTCCCGCTCGCTGTTCGTCTTTGCTGGTGAGATCGTGCAAGGCTCCGTGATCCCGGGCATGAACATTCACATTGCAATCAGTGACGGCTTGCAGATGGACATTCCTGTTGAGGGAATCGACTTCCTACGGACGGACGGTGGTGAGCTTGTAGCTCTTACAATCGCACTTGAGGACCGGAGTGATGCAGACTTCCTGCAACAGATTGACGTTGTTGGCGAGAGCCTCGTCGTGTCGGACGGGGCCTAACAATTCATTCAAGCCGACGCCGCTTCGCGACTCGGCTTAATTCAGGCGTTAGGCCGCACATGAAACTTCATTACACGTGGGAAGAGCTGAGACCGATACATCCACTGTCGTACACCGTTCTCGCGTGCCAATTACTAGGCGCAATCGCTAACCTGTCGCTGCGTGGCACGGATTATTGGTTTGACGCAGCGTGGCAAGGGGGCGCAGTCGGAACATTCATTGGATTCTTGGGTGGATTACCGGTTCAAAATAGGTTACGGCCCGGGAGCATCGTGGAGAATCGCTCAATGGTCATGTTCACTGGAGTTGTCGCTTTTCTTCTATTTCTAGCTGGGCTGTTCTTCCCGCTTTATCGCGGCGCGGCCTAACAATTCATTCAAGCCGAACTTGCTTCGTTGCGGCAACAACATGGCATAAAGAGCTTGCCATGTTGTCACCTCCACTGCGCAAGTCGGCTTAATTCAGGCGTTAGGCCGCTATGTCACCAACTTTCGCTGCTGAAATTCAACTAACACCGACTGAGCTCGGCGGTCGATCAAATCCTCTTCCCCACGGCGAGTGGCGAACAGTGCTTGGAGTCGACAATGAGCACTGGTCAGCTCGCCTGCTCTTCTCCGGCAATCCATTGCCTGGCGAGTCGTTCACCGCTACTGTCCAGTTGCTACTGCCCGATGCAATTCAATACTTTCCGGTCGGCTCCAAGTTCACCGTTTGGGAGGCCGGCGTCAAAGGTACGGGCCAAGTGCTCTCAGGCGCGGCCTAACAATTCATTCAAGCCGAACTTGCTTCGTTACGGCAACAACATGGCAGAAAAAGCTTGCCATGTTGTCACCTCCACTGCGCAAGTCGGCTTAATTCAGGCGTTAGGCGGTGGTGGAGCAGATCAATCGATGAGTCCGGCTTCGGCCAGTCCGCTGGCATGCACACCGTCGGCTCCGGGCAGCAGTCATCACCGTTTTT
>NZ_LMOG01000015.1:3112-4497 GCF_001423495.1 Xanthomonas sp. Leaf131
GGGAGCAGGGTTGCACCATCCAACCTTCGCGGCCACTCACTGCCTAACAACTCATTCAAGCCGAAGTTGCTTCGCAACTCGGCTTAATTCAAGCGTTAGGGCGCACGGAGGTAGCATCGCAATGCTCAAGAGGCTAATCAACGCTTTCGCTAAATCCAAGGCAGACAAAGACATCAAGCAAGGCCTCGCTCTCGTTCAAGAAAGGTGGCTGGCTTATCGATCTCTGAATCAAAAACCACCAGAACATGAGATCGTACAGTTCACTGGCCCATTCATTGCACCGATGATGTCTCAACTAGCTTCTGATCCGCGATGGGGCGGAAAGCCGCAATCTGCCATGCTCGACCTAATCTTCGTGGTGCTTCTTGCGGATGCAGACACGGAGGCTGGCCAAGGGAAGTTGCGCGCCATGCGAGAACTCCTAGGAGAACAAGCGTGATTTCCACAGCACACTGGGTGCGACCTAACAATTCATTCAAGCCGAACCGGCTTCGCCGGTCGGCTTAATTCAGGCGTTAGGGCTCACCAAAGACATGAGTACTGCTCAGATAACCTGGCTTGGCTTCGCATCACTTTTGGCCATCTCGATCCTATACACAGGACGCTTGGCTTACTCGACTCTTGCGCCACCCAAGTACAACCCGCCTATTTTCGTCCTCAGCGGGGTTGTTTTAATTGGGGTTGCGCTTGCGTTTTCTCACATGACGGCCGTCGCCATCATTGAGGGAATCATTGATTTTCAAAGCCGACAGTTTGGCCATCTTTTCGCTTCTCGGAATCTAGACGCGATGGAGTTCTGGCTACTAGTAACAATTCAATACGGCTTTGGACTTTTATTTGCTTCCTATGGGACTGCCGGCATCGCCTTGTGTTGGAGTAAACGTGCAGACGGGTCCTAACAATTCATTCAAGCGGAAACCGCTTCACGGTCCGGCTTAATTCAGGCGTTAGGCAGTGGTGGAGCAAATGCGTTGGTGGTTGCCGCTTCGGTGGGTTCGCAGGCGTGCATGCGGTTGGCTCCGGAAAGCAGTCATCACCGTTGCGGGGTGTGGCAAGTTCGGTGCTTCGCCCTAGCCCGTTGTTACTGCGCTGCGCTCATTGCATTTGGTTTAGGTGGCATCACGCGCCGCTGCATCGCTGGACAAGCTGCATCCCGCAAGCTGTGGCACACTCGGTCCAGGCGGCAGTGCTGGGGAGCATGGTTGCACCATCCAACCTTCGCGGCCACTCACTGCCTAACAACTCATTCAAGCCGAAGTTGCTTCGCAACTCGGCTTAATTCAGGCGTTAGACCGCATGGACAGCACCGCATCGTGTCAGACATTAGTGCTCTCCCTAGTCCGCGCCCTCTGTGGCGAGGTCCACCCGGAATTGCGTCAAGCCTC
>NZ_LMOG01000016.1 GCF_001423495.1 Xanthomonas sp. Leaf131
CAAGCTGACCGCGCTTTCTAGCGGGCTGGCTCAACTTAGGTAYTAGGGAAACTCTGAACAACGCACCACAGATACGCGACACTACCCGCCTCATGTTGAGGAGTGATCCATGCAACTGACGTTCGGTGACGCTGAGGGCCTGGGTAAACGCAAGCAGACTCGCCGGGAGATCTTCCTGGCCGAGATGGAGCAGGTGGCTCCGTGGCAACAACTGCTGGGTCTGATCGCGCCGCACTATCCGGTGTCGGGGCGGCCAGGTCGGCAGCCGTACGCACTGGCGACGATGTTGCGCATTCATCTGCTGCAGCAGTGGTATGCGTTGAGCGATCCGGCGATGGAAGAAGCGTTGCACGAGATCCCGACTTTGCGGCGCTTTGCCCAGCTCGGTGGGTTGGACGACATTCCCGACGAGACCACGATTCTCAACTTCCGGCGCCTGCTGGAGAGCCATGGCCTTGCCGCACGGATGTTGGAAGCGGTCAACGCGCATCTGGCGCGCAAGGGCCAGAGCCTGCGGTCGGGCACGATCGTCGATGCGACGCTGATCGCTGCGCCCAGTTCGACCAAGAATGCCGGTCACGCGCGCGACCCTGAGATGCATCAGACCAAGAAGGGCAATCAGTGGTATTTCGGGATGAAGGCGCACATCGGCGTGGATGAGTTTTCCGGGCTGGTGCACCATGTCCATTGCACAGCCGCCAATGTCGCCGATGTCACGGTGACGCACACGTTGCTGCATGGCAAAGAAGACAGCGTATTCGGCGACAGCGGCTACACCGGCGCGGACAAACGCGAAGAACTGCAGGCCTGCAAGGCTGCATTCTTCATCGCCGCCAGGCCATCGACGGTGCAAGCCATCGGCAACAAACGCGAGCGTGATCGGGAACAGCGTTGGGAACACTTCAAGGCCAGCGTGCGCGCGAAGGTGGAGCATCCGTTCCGGGTGATCAAGCGCCAGTTCGGCTACACCAAGGTCCGCTATCGCGGCCTGGCCAAGAACACCGCGCAGGTGCTGACCTTGTTTGCGCTGTCAAACCTTTGGATGAAGCGAAAGCAGTTACTGCCGGCTATGGGGAGCGTGCGCCTGTAACCCGGGCAATTCCCACGGAAAACGCCAGAGATGGCGAAAATTCAAAGATCCAAACGCGACTCTCCGGAACGATGCGACATCCCGCACTCTCAGGCCTCTTTGTTCAGACCCTCCTGGAAAACGCCAGAGATGGCGAAAATTCAAAGATCCAAACGCGACTCTCCGGAACGATGCGACATCCCGCACTCTCAGGCCTCTTTGTTCAGACCCTCCCTAGCGCCGATGCAGCGCCGCTGGGGAGCGACGCATGTTGGTTGATATCGCGCAGTGGGTTACAGCGTAACGGCGCCGCCGGCGATGGTCAGCAAGGTGCCGGAGGTGTAACTGGCGGTGTCTGCTGCCAGCATCACGTACGCCGATGCCAGCTCGACCGGTTGCCCAGGGCGGCCCATCGGCGTCTGGCTACCGAAGTTTTCCACCGACTCTTCGTCCATGCCTGCTGGAATGAACGGTGTCCAGATCGGGCCGGGCAGCACTGCATTGACGCGGATGTGCTTATCCGCCAGCACGCCCGCCAGACCGATGGTGAGGTTGGCCAGCGCGCCCTTGGTAGCGGCATAGGGCAGGATATTCGGTGTGGGTTTCTTGGACTGCACCGAGGCGGTATTGATGATGGAGCCACCTTCTTTCATTAGCGGCACCGACAGCTGCACCAGATGGAACAGCGCGTGCACATTGGTGTCGAAGGTCTTGCGCCATTCGTCCAGGGTAATGTCTTCGAAGCTTTCAAAATATTTTTGATAGCCTGCGTTGTTGACCAGGATATCCAGACCGCCGAAGGCGCTGTTGACCTGATCGATCAATGCTGCAGCCTGGCTGGGGTCGCTGATATCGCAACCCACCAAGAGTGCCTTGACGCCTGCTTTCTCGATCAGCGCACCGATCTTGGCAGCGTCTTCCTGCTCGTCGGGAAGATACGCGATCGCCACATCGGCACCTTCGCGTGCATACGCGATCGCCACCGCAGCGCCGATGCCACTATCGCCGCCGGTGATCAGCGCACGCTTGCCTTTCAGTTGACCATGACCAACGTAGCTGTCTTCGCCGTGATCCGGGCGCGGGTCCATCTTTTCTGTCTTGCCGGGGAAACTCTGCTGCTGCGACTTGAATGGCGGGCGCGGATAATTGGGTACGGGCATCGTTCGTCTCCTGACGCTGGGGGATGACATGAAGTGCGTGCCAGTGTGGTCACGTTGACGTCAACATCCGGACTAGGCCATGTGCGCGGCATGTGTGTGTTACCGCAGCGCTGCGCTCGATGCGTCCATGCCACCCGCCCGCGCCCAGCTGCAATGGGTGTGCACAGTGAGCGCAAACTTCATGCGCCTTTGCCGATCGCGGCCGATACTCCGCTCACTATCAGGAGCTCACCCATGTTTTTCCGTCGCAATGGGCTGTCGTTGTGTCTGCTTGCGCTGACGCTGGTGTTTATCGGCGGTCAGATCTATGCCGGCCTGCATGCCTACAACGCAGAGTTGGCCGAGCAGGGTCAGCCGACGCTGCGGTTGGCGGCGTATCTGCACAGTGCGCATTTCATGTCGGCCCTGTTCGAAAACTGGGAAAGCGAGTTTCTGCAGATGGGCATGTACGTGCTGCTGACCGTCAAGCTGCGTCAGGTGGGCTCGGCCGAGTCGCGTCCGCTCGATCCTGCTGAAGAAACCACCGTGATCAAGCCGGGCCCCAAGCCATGGCCGGTACGCGCAGGCGGGTTCTGGCTACGCCTGTACCAGCATTCGTTGGCGATTGCGTTCGGCGCGTTGTTCCTGATGAGTTTCGTGCTGCATCTGATCGGCAGCTGGCGGCTGGAATTGCTCGAGCGCGCGCAGAAGGGCTTGCCGCCCATCACCGTGTTCGACCATTTCACCGATGCCGGGTTCTGGTTCGAGTCGATGCAGAACTGGCAGAGCGAATTCCTGGCAGTGTTCGCCCTGGTGGTGCTGACCATCTGGTTGCGTCAGAAGGATTCGCCGCAGTCCAAAGCGGTGGAGGCGCCGCATTCGCAGACCGGTGACTAAAACGCACCGATCACGATTGCGATCGGTAGTCGACGTAAATCTCACGCCACCACGCAGCTTCTTTCACCCGCCTGCAATGCGCGCCTGCCTAGCGTGGTGCGACGACAACGATGCAGGAGCACAGCAATGGGTAGCGAACCGAAAAAGCCATGGGGTCCGGACGACGACCAGAAGAAGCCGTTTACGCCGCAGGAGCAGCGCAACGAGCATTTCGACTGGAAGGCGCCAGATATGCCGGATGAGGACCCCGAGGTCAACAAGGCCGACCCCGAGCACGACTACGAACGCCCGGACGGGACGGAAAAACGCTGAGGCCCCCGCAAGGCAATATCTCTAAAAGCGCCCGCACCCGCGGGCGTTTTTCGTTTGACAGGCGAACTGTTTGAGGCGATCCATGCACACGCTCTGCACAGGCGGCGGGTAGGCTGTTGTCAACACATCGGACCCGGCCGCTGCACATTGCGGGTCCCGTCCAGCGCCCGAATCGGCGTTGGCTCGCGTCAGCGCCGACTGGCATCCCGGTTGTGATCACCAACGCAAGCGAGCTGATCCATCGCTCCATTCACGTCGGCATCCGCCTCGGACTGGCGTGCCAACCGCCGCAAAACCTTGCATTGCTTGGCGCTTCGATCACTTCAACGTGGCGACCGAGCACAACCGTGACGCTTGGCACTGGCATCGCTCACGATTGCCGGGCGTACTTCGGTCGACCTGGCGTAACGGGCTCAACTTGGTGCGAGGACAGCGCCGGATCCGATAGTCGTGACCGTAGCGTGTAGCATCTGGGTGACGTGTAGGCGCCTTCTTCGCGCCGTCGTCACAATTCTCAACTGAACATGTACTAGTCATTGCGGACAGAAGCGCTCATGGACCGTCTTTCCTGCGCCATCATCGACGACGACGTGGAGTTCTGCGATCAGGTGGTTGAGTTAGCCACCGATAGCGGCTTCCGTGCCAAGGGCATGCACACGCTCGGCGAAGCCAGCCGTTGGCTGGACAGCAACTTCCCCGACCTGCTGGTCGTGGACGTTGGCTTGCCTGACGGCAGCGGTTTCGACCTGATCGAACGGCTGGACCCGGATCACTCGCCACAGATCGTGGTGGTCTCGGGCGATTACGCCTATGAGACCCAGGGCCGCGCGCAGCAATTCGGTGTCAGCGAGTTTTTGACCAAGCCGTTCGCTCCGGAACGTCTGGAGCGCGTGCTCGGTGGGATGCGCGAAGCGCAGCAGGGCAACCTGGGCATCATCGGCAACAGCGACAGCATCGTGATGCTGCGCAAGGACATCGTGCGCGTTGCGCCGACCGATCTGAACGTGCTGGTGACCGGTGAAACCGGCACCGGCAAGGATCTGGTCGCACGCGCCATCCATCGCGTGTCCGGCCGACGCGGCCGCTTCGTGCCGGTCAACTGCGGCGCAATCCCGGAAGAATTGCTGGCCAGCCAGTTGTTCGGCCATGAGCGCGGCAGCTTCACCGGCGCCGATCGCCGGCATGCCGGATTCCTGGAGCAGGCGGCCGATGGCACGCTGTTCCTGGATGAGATCGGCGAGATGCCCACGCGCCTGCAGGTGTATCTGTTGCGTGCGATCGAGTCGCGCAGCTTCATGCGCGTGGGCGGCAGCGAAGAAATTCCGCTGGACGCACGCGTGGTGGCAGCGACGCATCAGCATGTGCAGCGCGAGCACGGCGTGCTGCGTGAGGACCTGTTCTATCGACTCAACGAGTATCCGATCCAGGTGCCGCCGCTGCGCGAACGGCGTGGCGATGCACGCTTGCTGGGCCTGCGGGTGATCGACGAGCTCAATGTCAAATACGGCGCGCGCAAGCTGCCGACCAAGTCGTTGCTGCGCTATCTGGCGCATCACACCTGGCCGGGCAACGTACGCGAGCTGCGTTCGTTCATCCGCTATCTGTATCTGCGTTCGGATGGCGACTTGCTGATTGCGCCCGATGTGGAGCAGGCCGTGCCGCAGGCCGATCAGGATGGCTTGCTGATTCCGGCCGGCTGGACCATGCGCCAGGCCGAAGACGCGATGATCGAAGCCGCACTGGCACGCACCCGCTTCAACAAGAAGGCGGCCGCGCGCGAGTTGGGAATCAGCGTGCGTACGCTGCACAACCGGCTCAGCGACAAGGATGCGTAGTGGTGGATAGCCCCAATGGGCGGCGGCGCGAGCTGCTGCACCAGGTCCGTAACCGTCTCAACGTGATGGGCTTTGCGTTGTATTCGCTACGCGAAGACACCTCCAAGCCGATGCAGACGCTGCGTACCGCACATCAATCCGCGGTCGAGCTGCTCAATCAATTGGGCGAAGAAGAACGCGCATTGCAGCAAGCCGCCGACGCTTCGGCCGCCCGCCCCGATCAGGCCGGTCAGTGATGCTCGACCGCCTGCGCCTGGTTGCTCAACAGCGTGGTAATGGTCTGCGGGTTGTACGGCTTCATGCAATACGACAGATGCGCAAACCGCAACGGTAGCGTGTGGCGTTCGTAACCCGAGCAGAACGAAAACGGCACGCCGCGCTCAAGCAATGCATCGGCCACCGGAAAGATCGCCTGGCCACGCACGTTGACGTCGAGCAACGCGCCATCGATCGCCGCGCCAGAGGTCACCAGTGCCAGCGCGTCTGCCACATTGCTGACCGGGCCGACCACCTGCACACCGGCTTCCACCAGCAAGGCGTGCAGCGCTTCGGCCAGCAGATAATCGTCTTCTACCACGAGAATGCGGCGGCCCTTATACAGACTGTCGAGCATGTGCACCCCGAAAGTGGTTGCGCAGTCAGGCGACGCGCAAGTCCATGGTGCGCGCACCGCAGGTGAATGCTGTGCACAAGCAGACACGTCCAGAAGTCACCTGTGCAATGCGCCGCCTATGCGCTGCGCTGCATAGCGGTCGAGGCGGGTTTGCGCCATCATCACCGATTGCGCTTGGGTCCTGGCGCCACTGACATGATGGCCTGCCATGATTGATGACGACGCTTCCCATGACGCCACGGCCGGTGGCACTGCCGACGATGCTGTCACGCATCCGCCGGTGTTCATCCTTGGCGTCGCGGCCACCGGGCTGGATGCGGTGCAACTGGTCGAGGTGATCGAGGCGATCGCCGGGCCGCCCAATCTGTCGGTCATGCTGCTGCTGGGCGATCGCCACCTGCTGGATGAGACGCGGCTGCGCGCGTTGCTCGGCGCGCGGTCCGAGGCATTGGTGGTACCCGAAGACGGCGATCGCTTGCAACCCGAGCGCTTCTATCTGCCGCCCAGCGGCACCTTGGTGACACTGGAAGAAGGCCGCATGCGTCTGCGCGGGCTGGATGGTCAGCGCGAGCTTGGCCTGATCGACAGCTTCTTCGTCTCCATGGCGCACGATCAGGATGGCAACGTGATCGGCGTGATCAGCGGCCGCTTCGATGGCGACGGCACGCTTGGCGCCGCCGCGATCAAGGAATGCGGTGGGCTGACGCTGACGTTGGACGCGCCATCCCTGCATGCACCGGATCTGCCCGGCGCCAGCAGCCCGGCCACAATCACCGACGAGATCCTGCCGCTGTCGCGTGTGGCGTCGCGCATCGCGGCGCATATGCAGCGGCAAGATCGCCTGGGACATCTGGTACCGGCCGGCGTACGCAGCGCCTTCGAGAACGACCAGCTCAGCCAGGTCACCAGCATCCTGCGCAACACCACCGGGCACGACTTCCATGGTTACAAGCGCGCCACCTTCCTGCGTCGCGTGCAACGGCGCATGCAGCTGGTGCAGGCGGACACGCTGGAGCAGTATCTGGAGGTGTTGCGCAATCGCTTTGACGAACCGGTGCTGCTGTTCAACGACCTGTTGATCGGCGTGACCCAGTTCTTTCGCGATCGCCGCGAATTCGAGTTTCTGGAGCAGCAGGTGATCCCGCGGTTGTTCCAGGGCAAGCACTCCGGCGATCCACTGCGGGTGTGGGTGCTGGGCTGCTCCACCGGCGAAGAGGCGTATTCGCTGGCGATGCTGCTGCGCGAGCACGCCGAAACGCTGGACGCCGCACCACGCATCCAGATCTTCGCCAGCGATATCGATGGACGTGCGCTGGCTACCGCGCGGGTGGGACGTTATGCAGCGAGCATCGCCGCCGACGTCACGCCGGAGCGTTTGTGGCGCTGGTTCGTCAAGGAGGGCGATACCTATGTGGTGAGCAAGGAGTTGCGCGAGCTGTGCGTGTTCGCCCAGCACAGCATCGTCAAGGATCCGCCGTTCTCACGCCTGGATCTGGTGTCGTGCCGCAATCTGCTGATCTACCTGGATGCCGAACTGCAGAACCGGGTGATCCCGATCTTCCACTTCGCACTCAAGTCGGGCGGTTATCTGTTCCTGGGCAATGCCGAAAACGTCTCGCGGCACGCCAGGTTGTTCGCACCGGTAGAGCGCAGTTTCCGCGTGTTCCAGAAGATCGACGCCGACAGCCGCGTGCATGCGACGTTTCCGTCTTTGCCGCATCCGGCGACGGATCGGGCGATGGCATCGTCACAGCAGCGCCATGCCAGCAATGCGCTGGTGCGCGCCGGCGAGCGGATTGCCGATCGTTATGCACCGGCCTATGCGGTGCTGGACGAGCACTTCGATGTGTTGCATTTTTCGTCGCAGGCCGGACGCTTCATCCGTCCAGGCGGTGGGGCGCCCAGCCTGAATCTGCTCAACCTGGTCCACCGCGATCTGCGCCTGGACCTGCGCAGCGCGCTCAGCCGTGCCGAGGCAGACATGGCGCCGGTACAGGTCAAAGGCATTCAGGTGCAGGAAGATGCCACGACCTGGGCGGTGGATCTGTTCGTGGAGTGCACCACCGATTCGGAGGTTCCGCGCGGCTATGTGGTGCTGTTCCAGGAAGTGGAAGCGCGTGAACTCGGCGTGCAGGTGGCACCGCGCGAAGTGGCCTCCGACAACGGACAGGTGCAAGCGCTGGAAAACGAGCTGCGCATCACCCGTGAGCGGCTGCAGTCGATGATCGAAGAACTGGAGAGCACCAACGAGGAGCTCAAGTCCTCCAACGAGGAATACCAGTCGCTCAACGAAGAGCTGCAAAGCGCCAACGAGGAGCTGGAAACCTCCAAGGAAGAACTGCAGTCGGTCAATGAGGAGGTCACCACCGTCAATGGCGAACTGGCGCATCGTGTGCAGGAGCTTGCGCGCGCCAACAGCGATCTGAAGAACCTGCTGGAGAGCACGCAGATCGCCACGGTGTTCCTGGACAACGAGCTGCGTGTCACCAACTTCACGCCGGCGGCCACCGATATCCTGCCATTGGTGGAAAGCGATCTGCACCGACCGATCAGCCACATCAAGCTGCATGTCGGCTACGACGAGTTGCAGGACGATGTGCGGCGGGTGATCCGCACTCTGGCGGTACTCGATCGCGAGGTGGAAAACCCCATCACGCATGCGCGCTACATGGTGCGCGTGCTGCCGTATCGCACGGTGGACAATTTCATCGGTGGCGCCGTACTGACCTTCATGGACGTCACTCCGCTGACGCGTGCCGAGCGCGCGTTGCGCAGCAGCGAACAGCGCTTGCGCACTCTGGTGGAAGGCATTCCGCAGCTGGTCTGGCGCTCGCTCGATGGCGGGCGCCGCACCTGGTCCAGCCCGCAATGGTCCGGCTACACCGGGCAGAGCGTTGAGGACGGCCTGGAACTGGGCTGGTTGCAGGCGGTGCACCCGGACGACCGCGCGTTGACGATGAACGCCTGGCGCGACAGTGCGCGCAGCGGCGGGCTGGATGTGGAACACCGTCTGTTCAATGCGGCCGAGCGCGGCTATCGCTGGTTTCAGACCCGCAGCGCGCCGGTGCACGACGAGCGTGGCCAGGTGCTGGAATGGCTGGGTACTTCGACCGAATCGGACAACCTGCGGCGCATGCAGGAAGAGCAAGGCCTGCTGGTGGCAGAGTTGCAGCACCGCACCCGCAACCTGATCACCGTGGTGCAATCGGTGGCCAAGCAGACCGTGCAGTCCAGCAAGAGCATGCCCGAGTTCGCCGGCAAGTTCGATCAACGGTTGTCGGCGTTGTCGCGCGTGCAGGGATTGTTGTCGCAGTCGGACTATGTGCCGACCACCATCGGTGCGCTGCTGCGCATGGAACTGGATGCGCTGGGTGCCGAACCCGATCAGCAACGCATCGTGGTCGAAGGCCCGGACGTGGCGCTGCGTAAATCCACCGTACAGACGCTGGCGCTGGCCTTGCACGAGCTGGCCACCAATGCGCTCAAACATGGCGCGCTGGCGGTGGAGACGGGCACCTTGTCGATCCGCTGGGAGGTGGTGTCCGGCGACGATGCAGCAGCGCAGTTGGTGTTGTCGTGGGTCGAGGAAGGTGCCAATCGTCAGCTGCGTGGCGATCGCGACGCCGCCGGCGGCTTCGGGCGTCGCCTGATCGAGGAGGCCTTGCCCTACAGCCATGGTGCGCAGACGCGTTACGAGCTGGGCGATACACGCCTGGAGTGCGAGATTCAATTGCCGTTGCACGGTTGAGCGGGGAAAGAGCGCCAGCCGCTTTACATCAAAAAGCCCGGGCTGCGAACGAACCGGGCTGATGACTACCAAGACCGCAGCTGCAGATCAGCACGGACATCCGCCTGTTGTCGAGCCTGCACCCGGGCCGGCACCGAGTCCCGCTCCGGTGACGCGGTCCAGGTCCGGATTGGAGCGCGGGCGCACACGCGCGAAGCGGGCAGAAACGCCGGGTCCGCTCTCGTGGAAGGACCGCAACGGTGCAGACGGACGCAGCGCGGCACGGCCGCACTGCGTCGTGTATCAGGCTGCTTTGCTGGCCTTGGATGCCTTTTCATTGCCGCCTTGCTCGGCGAGCAGGGTCAGCTTTTCGTCGGTGGCTTTTTCTTCCTGCAACGTGGCGAGCAGCAACTTGACCGCATCGGTGTAACCAAGCTGCTTGGCGATCGCGGCGATGGTGCCGTAGGACGCGATCTCGTAATGCTCCACCTTCTGCGCGCCACCGATCAGCGCTGCATCGCGCACCGGGCCTGCTTCGATCTCGTCGATCACCTCGCGGCTTTCTTCGACCAGGCCTTCCATCGCGGCACACTTGATGCGCTTGAGCTTGATGTTGAGCAAGTCGACGATCTGATCGATCCGCTCTACCTGGCCCTGGGTTTCTTCCAGATGCAACTTAAACGCTTCGGCCAGCTTGGGCTCGGTCGCGGCGCGTACCATCCGCGGCAGCGCTTTGGTCAGCTGCTTTTCTGCGCTGTAAATGTCCGACAGCTCGTGGACGAACAACTCTTCAATTGTTTTGATCGACATGGGTCATTCCTTTCGGGACAGATAGGGGGACAAAACCTTGCACTCACCGCGCGTCGGTGATGCCTTGCGATTGCTTGCGGTCCAGTTGCCTCATCGCATCGGCCGTGCAGCCAGGCATGACGCAATGCCTGGCTGCAACGTCGCCATCGCGAACGGATGGCAAGCTGTCTCGCGTGGTCGCACGTTAGGCGCAGGCGTGTTAGCTGAAGCGATGGATGCGGTGATCCCGGTGCGATGGCGATCTGTGCCGTAGTGCGTTGGGACGGCCGGTCAGCAGCGATCCCGTACCGGCCCGCGCATTGCAGGCCTCACCCAGCGAGGCGTGATTTTCGATGGCTCGCGGAACAGCTCAGGCCGAGGGAAACAGACGCGCCAATTCGCGCACTGCCGCTGCCGATGCGGCGCGATCCGGCGCGGCATCGGCGTTGTTGAAATCGTTCGCGCCTTGCGCTTGCACCAGCAAGCCATCGCGGCGTGGCACCACATTGAGGTTGTGGCCGCGCCAGACCAGCCCGTAGGTCACTTCCGGTTGCGGGATCAAACGCGCGGTCTGGCCACGCACAGGGATGACGCTGTCATCGCCAAGCAAGGCACGCGCACCGTAGCCGGTGGCATTGACGACAATCTTTTCGCGTAACTGCCCGAACTGTCGCGGATGCTCGAAGCTGCGCGTGTACAGCTCGCCACCGGCCCGCAGAAAATCGTCCATCAATAGCCGCGCATAGGCGCTGAGGTTGAACGTCAGCTGGCTGTAGCGGCGCACGAACGGCACTGGAAACGGATGACTGCCGGCCGCGACCGGCTGCGAGCGCGGGCCGAGATCATGGATCAACTCGCGCTCCAGCGGCGGGTAATCCGGCTCGTGCGCTTCTGCCGATGCAACCGGTTGGTCGAACGGCACATCCGACAAGGCGTAGCCATCGCGCCATTCGATCGGCTCGCCCGGTAGGCCGAGCAGGGTTTGGTAGCGGCGAAACGAGATGCGCGCCATCTCTTCCCAGCGCGTCTTGAAATCGGCCGTGGCGTACGCGCTGGTGCACACGCGCGAGTCCGGCGACCACACGCCGGTGGCGTAGAACGAGCGCACATCCGGCAAGCGCTCGCGCGCATAGATGCGCACGCTCAGGCCCGCGCGTTGCGCCACCAGGGCGGTGGTCAGGCCGATCGCACCGCAGCCGATCACCGCCAGCTCACGCGCATCCGCGTCGGCCGCACGCACCAGCCGCAGCGCATGCTCGGCCGCGCCCCACGACAACGACCACCCGCTGCCGCCATGCCCATAGTTGTGCACCACCGTCTTGCGACCGATGCGCTCGGCCTCGATCCGCGGCCCCTGCGCACGGAACGGCCGCGTGCAGCCGTTGATCGCGATGATGCGATCGACCGAGGCCTGGATCGGCGCCAGTGGCAGCGGGGTGGCGAACTGGTTCGGCAAGGCGCCAGGCGGCGCAGCCGGCAGCGGCGAGGAAGGCGCAGCGAGGGTGTTGCTGGTTGCAGCCCAGCTACCGGTGGAAGCGGCCGCAAGCGCAAGGCCGGCACTCTGCAAAAAATGACGACGCTGCATGCGACTCCTGACGTGTGTAGTGAATAACGAGGACAGAGAATGACCGCGTGTCCTGCGCAGGGAAGCAATACGCGCAACGCGACATCAGCGCACGCCATGCCACTTCCTTGCGCGACGGTCGTCATCTTAAAGACGCTTGGCCTACTACCGCAGACCCGAGCATACCGCGCACCGACACGCCTGCCACCGCCGGGCAGGCCCGCTTTCGCACCGCGATCCAGGCAATTGGGGCGCCGCTGGCGGCCATTCGTCGCTCGGGGCTTTCGGCTGCGCGCTTGCCGGCTATGCTCGCCCCGTCCCACCCCAACGAGTCGCCCTCCGTGTCTGCCAGCGTCTTTCTGATCGTGCGTATCGTGTTTGCCTGGGCTGCCGCGTTGGTGGTGGCCGGGATCATGTGGGCGCAGCTGTTCGGCTCCACCGGCTCGTTGTTCGGGCTGATCTGCATCGTGCTGCTGACACTGGCCTTGATGAGCTCGATCACGCATGTGCGGCGGGTGCGGCTGATCGCCGGTCGCCTGGATCACGACACCTTGTCGACCCGCCAGCGACGCCAGATCGAAGTGCCGCTGGATGTGCAGGCCAGCTTTGCGGTGGTCGAAGAAGCGGTGCGCGCATTGCCGCGCGTGCAGGACGTCGAATGCGCACCGGGCAGCCTGCTGATTCGCGCCAAGGTGCGTCGTATCGATGCCTACGAAGGGCGTCGGCCTTCGCGCTGGAACCTGTTCGCGCGCTTTGCGATCGAACGCAATCAGGTGTTGGTGACCATTACGCCAGGGCAGGGCACCAGCAGCGTCACGCTGTTGTGCGAGCCCGATGCCGGCGCCTGGGTGGATCTGTTCGCGGTGGACGAAGGCAGCAATTTTGAAAACGCCGAGGCGATCAATCGTGCGGTGGTGCGCCGGGTTGGCGAGCAGCGCCGCGACGAACAGGCCGCAGCCGAGCAATCGGTGATGGAGAAGGAACTGGCCGTGGCACGGCTGAATCTGCTGCATGCCCAGGTCGAGCCGCACTTTCTCTACAACACGCTGGCCAGCGCGCAGGTGCTGGCCCGCACCGACCCGCCGCGCGCGGACATCATGATCGGGCACCTGATCCAGTACCTGCGCAGCTCGCTGCCCAGTGCCGACGGTGCCATCTCCAGCCTGGGCGAAGAACTCGAACGCACCCAGGCCTATCTGGAAATCCTGCGCATCCGCATGGGCACGCGCCTGGCCTTGCAAGTGGAAGTGCCGTACGAACTGCGTGCGTTGCAACTGCCCTCGATGATGTTGCAGACGCTGGTGGAGAACGCGATCAAGCATGGCCTGGAACCCAAGCCCGGCGGCGGCACGATCTGGATCCTGGCGCGTCGCGTCGACGACCATGCCACGCTCACCGTGGCCGACGACGGCCAGGGCTTCAACACGCACAGCCAGGGCACCGGCATCGGCTTGAAGAACCTGCGCGAGCGGCTGCAGCTGATCTACGCCGGCAAGGCCAGCTTTGCCATCGTCTCCAACTTCCCCAGCGGGGTGGCCGCCACCATCACCTTGCCGCTACCCGCGCATATAGCAGCGTCCACCATGCCGCCGCCGTTGCCCGCTGCGCAGACCCACGCCACCCAGGTGCAGGCATGAGCGCCCTGCGTGCGGTGATCGCCGAAGACGAGGCGTTGCTGCGGCAATCGTTGCTGATGTTGCTGGCCGAGGTGTGCCCGCAGTTGCAGATCGTGGGCGAGTGCGAAGACGGCGCCAGCGCGCTGGAAACCATCGCCGCCCAGCAGCCCGATGTGGTGTTTCTGGACATCCGCATGCCCGGCCTGACCGGTATCGAAGTGGCGCGTGCGATGCGCCAGAGCAGCCCGCAGACCCAGGTGGTATTTGTCACCGCCTACGATCAATACGCCATCGACGCGTTCGAACACGGCGCGGTGGATTACCTGCTCAAGCCGATCGGCCGCGAGCGTCTGCAGGCCACCTGGCAGCGCGTGCAACAGCGCGCCGCTGCCGGCCAGCCGGACGGCAGCGTATTGGAGGCCCTATTGCAGCGCCTGTCCGCACGCCCGGCTGCGCCCAGCGCGCAACCGCCGCTGGCCTGGCTCACCGCCAGCAGCGGCCGCGAAACACGCCTGATCGCGCTGGACGATGTGGCGTATTTCCAGGCCGATCAGAAATACACCACGGTAATGACCGCCGCCGGCGAAGCGATCCTGCGCACGCCGCTGCGCGAACTGCTCGACGTGCTGGACCCGCAGGTGTTCAAGCAGATCCACCGCTCCACCATCGTCAACATGAAGGCGGTCGCCTCGGTGGTGCGCGACGACACCGGCAAGGGGCGTCTTACACTGCGCGGGCGCAGCGAAATGCTCACCGTCAGCCAGCCATTCATGACCCTGTTCCGCGGCATGTAATTCCCCCAATCGCATCGACTGAAAGGATTGCTGTATATGCGCCTGATCGCCTCCCTTGTGTACTGCCTGCTCGCGTTGGCCGGCTGCCACGACCGCAACGGCACCACCTCCATCACCCGCGCCACCAGCAATGGCCAGGACGTGATCTTCAGCAAGACGCTGGCCACCGCTACCGAAACCAATGTGCATTGCCTGGCCAGCAGCAGCGGCCACTGCCATTACCTGATCTATGAAGAACACTGCGCCGCGCCTGCGGCTGGCGCGGCGTCGGCCACGCCGGCCTGTGCACGCAAGACCCTGGACAGCTTTGCGCTGGTGCCGGGGCAGATGCGCGAATTGCGCGGCATCCCGCGTCATGCGCATACCTGCGTGGATCGCAATGCACCAAGCGCCGATTGCCATGGCTAGCAGCGACGGATTCGCCGTTTGCCCGGACAGAATGCATGCGCCGCTCAGAAGCGCACTAGTGAGTAATGGAGCGTTTTCGGCAACGCTCCGTGGGCTCAAACGGGCACATCCACACCGGCAAGCCGTCAGCTGCGCACAGATTCGAGACCACACAAGCCTGAATACGCACTGACGATGAGCGGCCGCTTCTGCGATGATTGCCGGCTTGTTGCCGGTTCACGGCGTCCTCACAGCCAGGCTTCTCATGTCCGAACAATCGCTACGCCGCGACGTTGGCCCCTTCGCCCTCATGCTCACCGGCCTGGGGTCGATCATCGGCTCCGGCTGGTTGTTCGGCGCCTGGCGCGCCGCCGGGCTGGCCGGCCCCGGTGCGGTCTGGGCCTGGATCCTGGGCGCGGCGATCATCACCACCATCGCGCTGTCCTACGCGGAACTGGGTGCCATGTTCCCCGAGTCCGGCGGCATGGTGCGTTACAGCCACTACTCGCATGGCTCGCTGGTGGGCTTTATCGCCGGCTGGGCCAACTGGATCGCGATCGTCTCGGTGATCCCGGTCGAGGCCGAGGCCTCGGTGCAGTACATGGCCTCCTGGCCATGGGCCTGGGCGCAAGGCTTGTATGTGCAGGCGCCCGGGGGAGCGGGGGAACTGTCGGTGCCCGGCCTGCTGATCTCGGCGGTGCTGGTGCTGGTGTATTTCTTCCTGAATTTCTGGAGCGTCAAGCTGTTCGCGCGCTCCAACACCTTGATCACCGTGTTCAAGCTGGTGGTGCCGGCGGCGACCGGTGTGGCCTTGATCGCCAGCGGCTTCCATAGCGAGAACTTCAGTGTCGGCATCCATGGCGATGCGCACGTGATCGACCTGGCTGCAGTGCTCACCGCGGTGGCCACCGCCGGCATCGTCTTCAGCTTCAACGGCTTCCAGAGCCCGGTGAACCTGGCCGGCGAGGCGCGCAACCCGGGCCGCAGCATTCCGTTTGCGGTGCTGGGCTCAATCGCGCTGGCCACGGTGGTGTACGTGATCCTGCAGGTGGCCTACATCGGCGCGGTGCCGCCGGACCTGCTGGCCAAGGCCGGCTGGCACGGCATCGATTTCCGCTCGCCGTTCGCCGAGCTGGCCATCATCGTCAATCTGCATTGGCTGGCGATGCTGCTGTACATCGATGCGTTCGTCAGCCCCAGCGGCACCGGCATCACCTATACCGCCACCACTGCGCGCATGGTCTACGGCATGGAAAAGAACGGCACCATGCCGTCGGTGCTGGGCAAGCTGCACCCGGTCTGGGGCGTGCCGCGCATGGCGATGTTCTTCAACCTGGCGGTGTCGTTCGTATTCCTGTTCTTCTTCCGCGGCTGGGGCACGCTGGCGGCGGTGATCTCGGTGGCGACCATCATTTCCTACCTCACCGGCCCGATCAGCGCGATGGCCTTGCGCCGTCATGCGCCCGAGTTGCATCGCCCGCTGCGCATCGCCGCGCTGCCGGTGCTGGCCGGCGTCGCGTTCGTGATGGCCACCGAGTTGCTGTACTGGGCGCGCTGGCCGCTGACCGGCGAGATCATCCTGCTGATGGTCGTTGCACTGCCGGTGTACTGCTACTACCAGGCCAAGCAGGGCTGGCCGGATCTGGGCCGCAATCTCAAGGGCGCGGCCTGGATGATCTGCTACCTGCCGATGATCGCGCTGCTGTCCTGGGCCGGCAGCAGCGATTTCGGCGGGCATGGCTACCTCAGCTACGGCACCGATCTGGCGGTGGTCGCGGCAGTCGGCGTGGTGTTCTACATCTGGGGCGTGCGCAGCGGTTGGCGCACGCCGTCGGTCGAACAGGCGGTTGCGCGGGCTTGAGTGGGGCTGCGCATCTTCCTTAGAACGCAATGCCGAATCCGCGCAAGATTGTTCTGCATTCACTGCACGGCGAACGGCCAGGGCTAGCAGCTCTGGTCGTTGGCTGGATCGCTGAAGGTGTCAACTACGTCGGTGTGGTCGGCGTCGATGCCGACCGCATCGAGAACCTGATCGATGACTTGTGCGTGGGAGATGGCTCGGCACCGTATTCCATGCTCACCGCGGCGCATGGCCCGGACGAGTCTCTGGAGGATGCTGTGCTCTTGGCGGAGCTACTGTCCGATGAGTTTGCAGGCCCTGTTCGTGTGATTGAGTTCTAGTCGTTCGAACACGCTGGCGCCACCGCGTCATTCGACTCCTGCTTCAAAGGCTCACTAAAGCCATGACACAGGGACCCGACGGACTTAGCGTGCGTCCGGATCAGGGTGAATTGTCGGTGTTGAAATGCAAAACGGCCGATGGAGTTCCATCGGCCGTTTTGCATTCGAATCGCGCGTTCTCTTCTGTGATCCGTGCTCAAGGCTTCAGGCGTTGGCCACCAGCCGTGGCGCGCCATCGAAACGGTCCAGATCGCGCAGCAATTCGGTGTAGCGGCGCAGCCGGCCCATCTCGCGCATGTTGACGATGTCCTCGTGGCGCAGCTCGCGCTTGGAGGTAACTTCCTGCTTGTAGCGCAGCACTTCCGGGTAGCGCCGCGTCATGTCCAGCGCATCGGCAACGCACTCGACCGAATCGGCATCCGGTGTCACCCGTGCGCGGCTGTTGAAGGCGCGCAGCCAGCGTTCGAAACCGGCGCTGTGGTCGAACAGATCGGCGATGTACCACATCACGAACAGGATCGATGCCCACGAGGTAAAGATGATCACCACGCGGCTGAAGGTCAGGTGGTAGTCGTTCTGCCACAACTGATGGGTGATCACGCCCAACAGCACCAGCGAGATCGCCTGCCAGCCGATGATCGAGGCGATCACCCACTGTTTCTTGGCCACCTTGAGCAGATTGAGCTCTTCGTCGAGCTGCTCATCGGTCTTCTCGCGCCACTTGGCGACCTGCTCGTCGAAAGAGAGGCGATGGAGTGCGTTGTCCTGCAATAGCAGGCCCAAACCCTGGAACAAAGCGATCATGACAAGCTCCCGACGGATGGCTGGTACGAACGACTTGCTGCACTGGCGGCTGCCAGATGCGTTGGAGCGACCGACCAAACACCAAGCGACCATGAGGCGTTTTGTCAGACGCCCCAGTTCTAGCACTTTCGCTGTGTTTGGCAATGCTTGATGCCAAGCAGTGGTCGCGCATTCCTGCGCACTCGCGCACAAATCGCAGTATTCAGGCGGTTTTTTGCATCGGTTGCGGCATGTCGGCCACGCGCCCGCGAGGTTCTTGCTGCACTGCACACCGGAGCGTGCGTGAAGGCGCCTGCCATCGGTGCCGACCAGCCTGCACGGATCAGTCCGAATGACCAGCCTGATCGCATCGTCGGTCGGGCAACGGCCGTGAGCAGCAGCAGGGCGCGACGATGACGTGGTCTTGCAAACGGATGCGTATCCTTGCCGCATGTCTGCCGTCCTGCGCACCCTCACCGCTCCCGCCGCCGAACAGATCCGGCGCTGGGTGCTGGGCGCGTTTCCGCGTGGCCAGAGCAGCATCGAATACGACCAGCCGTTGGGCGATCCGGGCATCTTCGGGCCGGACAGCGTCACCTGGCGCGTGCATTCGGAGTTTCCCGGCATGTTGTCCGGCGGGCTGTGCGCGTTGATGCTGCAGTTGCTGCACCCGCGCGCGCTGGCCGGGGTGTACGACCATTCCAACTTCCGCGCCGATCTGATCGGGCGGTTGCGCAGGACCACCAATTTCGTTGCCGGCACCACCTACGCGCCGCGCGCCGAAGCCGAACAGTTGATCGCCCGCGTGCGCAATATCCACGCGCATATCCGCGGCCACACTGCCGATGGTGTGGCGTACGACGCCAACGATCCGCAGTTGCTGACCTGGGTGCATGTCACCGAAGCTTATGGCTTCTTGCAAGGCTGCCGACGCTATTGCCGCGATGTGCCAAGCGCCATCGCCGACCGCTATTACGACGAAGCACGACGGGTGGCCGAAGCACTGGGCGCCACCGATGTGCCGGCCAGCGAAGCGCAGGTGGAGGCGTATTTCGCCACTGTGCGCGGGCAGCTGCACATGGACGCACGCTCGCGCGAGGTGCTCGACGTTCTCACCAGCATCCAGCTGCCGGTGCCTGCGGCAGGTTTGTCGCGCGGGGTGTTTCTCGGTGCCGGGACCGCCTTGTTGCCGGGCTGGGCCGGCGACATGCTTGGCCGCACCACGATGCAGCGCGCGCAGGCACGTGCGTCGGCGCGTCTGTTGCGCAGCCTGTCGCCGTTGTTTCGCACCGCGTTACGCGATGGCTTGTCGGCGCGTGCGTGCCGGCGCATGCAGTTGCCGCCCGCGACGTTGTTGCAGTGGCCAGGGGAGGAGTGAGGCGGATGGTTTGTTTCGCCTTACTGGCCTCTCCTGGCTGCGCATGGCGTGTTGCCAGAGCATAGGGCGCTAGGCAGCCGCACCCTCACCCCAACCGCTCTCCCGGCGGGAGAGGGGCTAAGTTCGTTGGACACGTTCGCACCATGGTGAATTCAGGGCTTCGAGCCCCTCTCCCTCCGGGAGAGCGGTTGGGGTGAGGGTACGCTGAGAGGCAGATGCTCCAGACCTCCTAAAAAACCGCTCTACGCCTTACCCAGCAGCAGTCGTCCCCGTCCATTACCTACCAAATCCGCACCCGCTGCTCGGGCGCCAGATACAGCTGCTCGCCTTGCTTCACATCGAAGGCCGGATACCAGGCATCGAGGTTGCGCACGGTCTGCGCGCGGAAGCGTCCCGGGGCATGCACGTCGGTGAGCACGGCATTGCGTAGCGCCGCGTCGCGGTACTTGCTCCGCCAGGCTTGCGCAAAGCCCAGAAAAAAGCGCTGGTCCGGGCTGAAGCCGTCGATGGTCTGCGGCTGCTTGCCCTGCAACGACAATTGATACGCATCGTACGCAGTGGCCAGGCCGGCGACATCGGCGATGTTCTCGCCCAATGTCAGCTTGCCGTTGACTGCCAGATCGTCGAAGGGCTTGTAGGCGCCAAATTGCGCGGCCAGCGCGTCGCTGGCGGCCGCGAATTTTTTCAGATCCTGCGGTGTCCACCAGTTGTGCAACTCGCCATGTTCGTCGAACTGCGCGCCCATGTTGTCGAAGCTGTGGCTGATCTCGTGGCCGATCACCGCGCCGATCGCACCGTAGTTCACCGCATCGTCGGCGGCAGGGTCGAAGAACGGCGGTTGCAGAATCGCAGCCGGAAACAGCAGGCGGTTTTCCAGCGGTATGTTCAGTGCGTTGACTTCCTGCGGCAGCATGTACCACTCGCGGTGGTCCACGGCCTTGCCCAATTTGGCCAGGTTACGGCGATACTCGAATAGTTCGGCACGCTCCACATTGCCCAATGCATCGTCGCGGCGTACGTCCAGCCCGCTGTAGTCGCGCCAGCTGTCCGGGTAGCCCACCGCTACCGTCAGGCCTGCGATCTTCGCCTTGGCATGTTGCTTGGTCTGCGGGCTCATCCACTCCAGCGCATCGATACGTTTGCCAAAGGCGGTGACGATGTTCTTGACCATTTCTTCGGTGCGCGTCTTGGTCTGCGCGCTGACGTACTTCTGCACGTAGCGCTTGCCAACCGCCTCGCCCAACGCCGCATTGGTCGCATCGATGCCGCGCTTCCAGCGCTGGCGCTGCTGCGGGGTGCCTTCCAGGGTGGTGCCGTAGAACGCGAAACGTGCATCGGCGAAGGCCTTGGACAGATACGGCGAGGCGCGATCCAGCTCACGAAACGTCAGGTAGTCCTTCCAGGTTTGCAGCGGCTGCGATTGCACCAGCGCCGACAGGCCGCTCACCGCCCGCGGCTGCCAGACGATGAAATCCTGCTGCGATTTCAAGCCGGCCGCCTCGAAGAACAGCGCCCAGTCCAGACCCGGCGCATGACGTGCGAAATCGGCTTGTTTCCACGGGTTGGCGCCGGCCTGCACGTTGTTGGTCTGCTCGGCGGTGGCATGCACCTGCGCCATCGCGGTTTCCAGTGCCAGGATGCGTTCGGCCCGGGCCGCTGCATCGGCGATACCGGCCAGGCTCAGTATGCGTGCGATATGCGCGCGGTAGGCCTCACGCAGCTGCGCCATGCGCCCGCCATCCAGATAGAAACTGCGCTCCGGCATGCCCAGGCCACCCTGCACCAGATACGGCACGTACCGCCCGGGGTGATGCAGATCCTGCGTGACCCACAGCCCGAACAGCCGGTCGGTATAGAAATTGGTGGAGTTGAGCAGATCCACATCGGTGCGCAATTGGCCACCCAAGGTGCGCGCTAGCGCCTGCTTGTCGCCCAGTTGCGCAATCGCCTCCAGCGCCGGTTGCACTGGTCGCACGCCCTTGGCCTCGATACCGGCTTCGTCCATGTAGGCCGCGTAGTAATCGCCGATCTGCTTGTCTTCACCGGTGACGCGGTCGTTGGCTGCGGCGCCTTCGATGATGTCGCGGCTGTGCCGCTCGGTCTCGATGGCGATGCTGACGAAGCTGTTGTAACTGGAGCGGTCGTCGGGGATCTGCGTGGTCTTGACCCAGTTGCCGCTGGCATGACTGAAGAAGTCGTCGCCCGGCGCCACGCTGCGATCCATGCCGGCCACATCGAAGCCGAAATCGCCCAACTTCGGCGTGCTGGGTGCCGGTTTGGTGGTGGCGGTGGACGTGGGCGTACTGCCGTCGCGGTGACACGCCGCAGTGGTCAGCAATGTGGCGGACAGCGCAGCGATCAGGACAGGGCGGTGCAAAAGGGCCATGCGGCACAACTCGAAACCGGAACAGACAGCGCAGTGTATGTGGCTGCCAGTGCCACGTCCCGGCTTGAACACGACGATGGACGTATACCCGCCCGGGTGGACACGCCCGGTTCAGCGCCGGCGCTGGTACCAGAAGCCGAGCGCATCGCGGGTCTGCAGCATGCGCCGCCCACGCCACAGGAAGCGCAGCAGCAGTCCCAGGTGTTCGCGCTTGGAAAAGCTGCGCAGCTTGCGGTCGGAGGTGTGCACGGTCTGGCGCAGAATCACGAACCGCCCGCAGCGTGCCAGCGCGCGGCTCAACGCCACATCTTCGCCGGCGTAGTAACGCGTGTCGAAGCCGCCCGCGCTGACGAACGCAGCGCGCGTGCAAAACAGAAAGCAGCCTGGCGCGATGCCACTGACACGAAACAACCAGCCGAAGACGGCCTGTGCCGTGCGTTCGAACCACACGCGCTTGCCGTGCAGATGCACGTGCGCACCACCGCCGACGGCGCCAGCCTGCAGCGCCGCCAATGCCGCGCTGACCACCTGCGGGTTGATCAACGTATCGGCATCCAGAAACAACAGCCGCTCCCCGCGTGCCAATTGCGCGCCGGCATTGCGGGTGGCTGCGATATGGCGCAGTTGCACCTCAAGCACCTGCGCATCATGCGCACGCGCGATGGCGGCGGTGTCGTCCTCGCAGGCATCGGCCACCACGATGACTTCATAGTCCAGCTGCAGTGCCTGCGCGCAGGCATGCAGGCACTGCAGCGTTTCGCCGATCAGCGCGGCTTCGTCATGGGCGGGGATTACGACGGACAACATGGGGCGTATGGCTCAAGCGGTGATGCAGCAAGTGTGCGAGCCACGCCGATGCAATGGCGTGAGCGTATGCGGCGCACCGACAGATGCGGCCGCATACAGGACGCAAAGCCGGCTCAGCGGTTGACGGTAGCCATCATCGCTTCCGGATAACGCGTGCCGGAGGCGGCCTGTGCCGGAAAAATCGCCTCGATGCGTGCCAGCTCGTCCGGCATCAACGCCACTTCGAGTGCGGCGATGTTTTCTTCCAGATAGGCCAGACGCTTGGTGCCCGGAATCGGCACCAGATCCTGGCCTTGCGCCAGCACCCAGGCCAGCGCCAGCTGTCCCGGCGTGATGCCCTTGTCGGCGGCGATCGCCTTGACCTGCTCGACCAAGCGCAGATTGCGGGTGAAATTCTCGCCCTGAAACCGCGGCGAATGGCGACGGTAATCGTCGGCA
This sequence comes from Xanthomonas sp. Leaf131, assembly GCF_001423495.1. Lineage (GTDB taxonomy): Bacteria > Pseudomonadota > Gammaproteobacteria > Xanthomonadales > Xanthomonadaceae > Xanthomonas. The sequence goes on from NZ_LMOG01000016.1 coordinate 22,716, forward strand.
TCGAAATCCTCCGGCGAAGAAAACGCGCCGGTGAGAAACCCGCGCCCCAGCGGCGAGTACGGCACGAACCCGATGCCGAGCTCGCGTACCGCGGCGAACACGCCGTTGTCTTCCGGCTCGCGCGACCACAGCGAGTATTCGGTCTGTACCGCGGTGATCGGATGCACCGCATGCGCCCGCGCAATGGTGTCTGCTGCAGCTTCCGACAAGCCCAGAAACCGCACCTTGCCTTGATCGACCAGACGCGCCATCGCACCCACGGTGTCTTCGATCGGCACGTTGGGATCCACGCGGTGCTGGTAATACAGGTCGATATGCTCCACGCCCAGGCGGCGCAGGCTGGCTTCGCAAGCCGAATGCACGTACGCCGGGCTGCCATCGACACCGCGGACCGCCGGGTCGTTGGCATCGAGCTTGATACCGAACTTAGTGGCCAGGAACACTTCATGCCGGCGCGAGGCAATCGCCTTGCCGACCAGGATCTCGTTGGTATGCGGGCCGTACATGTCGGCGGTGTCGAGCAGGCTGATGCCGTGATCGAGCGCGCGATGGATCACCTGGATCGAGCCGGCTTCGTCGCTGCGATTGCCGTAGAACGCGCTCATGCCCATGCAGCCGAGGCCGAGCGCAGAGACGGTGGGGCCGGAACGGCCAAGCGTGCGGGTTTGCATGGTGGGGGGAACTCCGTGCAGCGATGAGGGCGGGGCCAAGCATGGCGCCAAACGCGTTAGGGCGATGTGGCTCGATCGGTGAGGGGCATGCGCTGTGCGCTATTAGCGCAGCGTGGGCGCCGGCAGATCAACGACATTCGCAGGACGAACCGTTGCCGGGGCCGTCAGGCTGGGTGCGCAATCGCCCAGGGTCTCGACCAGGTAATCGATGAAGCTGCGCACCTTCGGCGCCAGGTGGCTGCGGCTGGTGTAGACGGCGAAAATGCCGATGTCGGCCAGCGCGTACTCGGGAAGGATGCGCACCAGCCGCCCGGCGGCGAGGTGGTCTTCGGCCAGGAAGTCCGGCTGCATCGCAATGCCCTGGCCAGCCACCGCCGCGGCGTTCAAGACGTGGCCGTTGTTGGCGCGCAGCCCGCCGTGGATGCGCACATCCGTATCGCCATCGGGCCCATGGAAGCGCACCTCGTCGCCAGTGGGCGAGTAGTGATAGAGCAGGCATTCGTGGCCGGCCAGGTCGGACGGATGCTTGGGCGTGCCGGCGCGTGCCAGATAGGCCGGCGCCGCACAGGTCAGCAGGCGCACCTTGCCCAGCTGGCGGGCAATCAGCGTCGGCGCGGGCTGGCGGGTGATGCGGATGGCGACATCGAAGCCTTCTTCGACCATGTCGACCATGCGGTCGGACAGCGACAAGTCCAGCTCCACCTGGGGGTAGCGCGCGCGAAAGCCGGGCAGTAAGGCGCCCAGGCGCTCGATGCCGTAGCTCACCGGCGCGTTGACGCGCAGAACACCCGCCGGCTCCAGTGCCTGGGCGCCGACCGTGGCTTCCAGGTCGTCCAGATCGGCCAGCAGTTGCAGGCAGCGCTGGTAATAAGCAGTGCCGGCGCTGGTCAGGCTGACCCGCCGGGTGGTGCGGTTGAGCAGGCGAGTGCCCAGCCGCTGTTCGAGCGCGGCGACCTGGCGGGTGACGCTGGCGGTGGAGCGGTCCAGCGCATCGGCGGCGGCGCTGAAGCCGCTGCGTTCGGCGACGGCAGTGAACACGCGCATCGCATCGAGGGTATCCATGGCTGCTCCGATTATTGCTTTGGTCGCAATAAATTATCCGAGATCACGTTATTTATCAGAATTTTGTAAGCAATAAGCTGTGCTGGTCCTCAATGGAGTCGTCCCGATGTCTACCTCCCTTGCACTCCCACGTACCGCCGCTTTCGGCACCGCCTTGTTGCGCATCAGTCTGGGCGCGCTGTTCCTGGTCCACGGCCTGACCAAGTTGCTGGTATTCACCCCGGCCGGCACCGCGGCCTATTTCCAGTCGCTTGGCCTGCCGGGTGCGCTGGGTTACCTCACCATCGCGTTGGAACTCGGCCTGGGCCTGTCCTTGCTGCTGGGGATCTACGCGCGCTGGGTGGCGTTGCTCGGCGTGCCGCTGCTGCTGGGCACCATCGTCAGCGTGCATGGCGCCAACGGCTTCGGTTTCTCCAATCCGGGCGGCGGCTGGGAGTATCCGGGGCTGTGGGCGGTGTTGCTGGTCGTGCAAGCGCTGCTTGGCGATGGCGCGTTGGCGTTGAAGCCTGCGCGCTGAGGTTGCCTGATTTTTTCCTGAGGAGTTGTCCATGACCCGCTTGCCGTCCCTGTACATCTCGCATGGATCGCCGATGACTGCGCTGCAGCCGGGGCTGGTCGGCGAGCGCTTGGCCGACCTTGCACAGAGCTTGCCGCGGCCACGCGCAATTGTCGTTGCGTCGGCGCATTGGCTGGGCCGTCGTCCGCTGGTCAGTGGCGCGCTGCGGCCGGCCACCATCCATGACTTCGGCGGGTTTCCTGCACCGCTTTACGAACTGGAGTATCCCGCCCCCGGCGAGCCGGCCTTGGCGCAGCAGATCCTGCGTCTTCTGGAGCAGGCCGGCCTGCATCCGCACCTGGATCCGCAGCGCGGCTTCGACCATGGCGTGTGGGTGCCGCTGCGCTTGCTGTATCCGGCCGCAGAGATTCCGGTGGTGTCGGTGTCGATCCAGCCAGAGCTCGGCCCGGCCCACCAGTTCGCGGTGGGCCGGGCGCTGGCACCGTTGCGCGATGAAGGTGTGCTGGTGATCGGCTCGGGCAGCATCACCCACAACCTGCACGACGCGCGCCAGGGCTACAGCGCCGAACGCGAGGCGCCGTACGTGCGGCCTTTTATCGAATGGACCGAACGCAAGCTGGTCGAAAACGACATCGCCGCGCTATTGGACTATCGCCGCCAGGCACCGCATGCCGCGCGCGCGCATCCCACCGACGAGCATTTGTTGCCGCTGTATGTGGCGATGGGCGCCGCTGGCGACAACCGGCTCGGCGCGCAGCGCATCGATGCCGGGATCGATGCCGGTCTTCTGGCCATGGATATCTACCGTTTCGATGGAAATGGCGCGCTGGCGGAACCGTTCGCTGCATGAGTCCACCGTGCTTGCAGCACGCCGACATTGTGGCCGACACGTAAGGTGCCGGCAGGATGCCGATACCGTTGCCATAAGACATCTGCCGGTTACACGCTGGCACCACAGGCACCACAGGCACCACGCATGGCGCAGCCGGTACGCCGCCCCGCAGTAATCACGTATGGCGGCGGCGGGCTGGGCACAACCGCCATCACGTCTGGCGCCGGTAGTCCGCCAGACGCACAACGCCAGGGCATGGCGCCTGCACCACAGCGCTCTGAAGCATTCACGATGAAGTGGCATGCAGTCTCATAGGCTGAGACGCCACCGCTGCATGCTGCTTGCGTGAAAATCCTCGACAAACTTGCAGTCCTCGCCGACGCCGCCAAATACGATGCCTCCTGCGCTTCCAGTGGCGCCAACAAGCGCAATTCGCTCGGCACCGGCGGCATCGGCAGCACCGAGGGCATGGGCATCTGCCACTCGTACACGCCCGATGGCCGCTGTGTCTCGTTGTTGAAGATCCTGCTCACCAACTTCTGTGTGTTCGATTGCGCGTACTGCGTCAATCGCGTGTCCAGCAACGTGCGCAGGGCACGCTTCACGCCGGAGGAAGTGGTCACGCTGACGCTGGACTTCTACAAGCGCAATTACATCGAAGGTCTGTTCCTGTCCAGCGGCATCATCCGCAACTCCGACTACACCATGGAGCAGCTGGTGGAAGTGGCGCGGCAACTGCGCGAGGTGCATCACTTCGCCGGCTACATCCATCTCAAGACCATTCCCGACGCATCGCCGGAGTTGTTGGCAGCGGCCGGTCGCTATGCCGACCGGTTGAGCATCAACGTGGAGTTGCCGACCGAGCAGGGCCTGACCTTGCTGGCGCCGGAAAAAAGCGTCGGCGGCATCCGCGCAGCAATGGGCGAGCTGCGTTGGCGCATCGAAGAGAATCAGCTCGAGCGCAAGGCCGAGAAGGTGCGCCGTGCCAAGCCGCCGCGCTTCGCGCCGGCCGGGCAGAGCACACAGATGATCGTCGGCGCCGACGACGCCAACGACCGCAGTATCCTGGACACCAGCCATAATCTCTACGGCAATTACCGGATGCGCCGGGTGTATTACTCGGCCTTCAGCCCGATCCCGGATGCCTCGTCCAAATTGCCATTGCAGGCACCGCCGTTGCAGCGCGAACACCGGTTGTATCAGGCCGACTGGTTGCTGCGGTTTTATGCCTTCAGCGTGGAAGAGATTGCACCGGCGCAGTCCAGCGGCATGCTCGATCTGGATGTGGATCCCAAACTCGCCTGGGCGCTGCGCAATCCGGAGCGTTTCCCGGTGGATTTGAACGTGGCCCCGCGCGAGATGTTGCTACGGGTACCGGGCCTGGGGACGCGCAATGTGGAGCGCTTGTTGCTGTCGCGCAGGCATGCGCGCTTGCGGGTGGGAGACCTGGCGCGCTTGCGGGTGCCGATGAAGAAGCTGCTGCCGTTTGTGAGTGTGTTGGATCATCATCCGCGGCAACGATTGGACGATCCGGTGCGGCTGCGCGCGCAGTTGGCGCCGGCGCCGCGGCAGGCGAGTCTGTTCGATTGACGCCTGTCCCTTCTCCCATCGGGAGAAGGTGCCCGGAGGGCGGATGAGGGTACGGTTGCGCGCATGACTTGGAAGTTCTTGATTGCTTCTGCGAATCCCCAATCCCTATCGCCGAATCCCTGCTCCAAGAGCTTCCACGCCTTGCGGCGCGGGTTACTTTTGTCTTGGCAAAAGTAACCAAAACCGCTGTCGCCTGACGCGATCCGGTGCGATACAGCTGCACCGGTGCCCTGTGCTCCTCGCCATGCGCGGCACGGCGCCCAAACTCGCTGCGCTCAGACAGGGCGCCTCTTCGGCCACGCATGGCTGCGGTGCTCGGCTCGCTCTAAGGCGACTTTGTGCAGCAGAATCAATAGCGACAAGCAACCAGCGACAAGCAACCAGCAACCAGCAACCAGCAACCAGCAACCAGCAGTATCAGTAGCAGCAATGGCCGCAATAGCCGCAATAGCCCGCGAAAAAATCGCAGCAACACAACGATAGTGGCGCCAGTAGAGCGATGGCGAAATCGGAAATCTTGAGGTCAGGTACAAGCGATGTTCAGCGCTGAAGTTGAGCCAGGTTGGAGCCTTGATGCATGGCGTGCGCTGGCGCGGGCGGGGTGGTGTGCGCAGGTGGAGCCTGATTCCATTGCGTGGAATGGGGGAGTGCAGGGTGGCTTGTTGATGGGGCAGGGACTGCTGGACCTGCCGGCAGTGGTTGCCGCGCCGCGGGTGTCGGCGGAGTTTTTGCAGATGGCGGGGGCGGTGCTGTGTCATCGCGATCCGCAGCGCTATGCGGTGTTGTATCGGTTGTTGTGGCGGTTGGCGTCGGGCGAGCGGGCGTTGCTGGAGCGGGCGACCGATGTCGATGTGCATCGGGTGGCGCAGTGGCAAAAAGCAGTGCAGCGCGATACCCACAAGATGAAGGCGTTCGTGCGCTTTCGGCGTTTGCCGGTGGAAGAGGAAGACTTCGTTGCCTGGTTCGAGCCCGAGCATTGGATTCTGGATCGGGTGGCGCCGTTTTTCGCGCGCCGGTTCGCCGGGATGCAGTGGGCGATTCTGACTCCGTATCGCAGTGTGCGGTGGGACGGCGAGGCGTTGACGTTCGGCGAGGGTGCGGTGCGCACGCAGGTGCCGGCCGACGATGCACAGGAGACGCTGTGGCGCACGTATTACGCGCACATCTTCAATCCGGCACGGCTCAACCCGACCATGATGCGGCAGGAAATGCCGCAGAAATACTGGAAGAATCTTCCCGAGGCGGCGTTGTTACCGGAACTGATCCGCGAGGCCGGCGTGCGTGTGCGCGAGATGGCCGAACGTGCGCCCGAGCCGGTACGGCGGCGAGTGCCGGTGGCGCCCGCGCCGATCCCGGACGTGACCACGCAAAGCTTGGCGCAGTTGCGCGTGGCCGCGCGCGATTGCCGGCGCTGTGCGTTGTGGCAACCGGCAACACAGACGGTCTTTGGCGAGGGGCCGGACGATGCGTCGGTGATGGTGATCGGCGAGCAGCCTGGCGACGAGGAGGATTTGAGCGGGCGTCCGTTCGTCGGGCCGGCCGGACGCTTGTTCAACATGGCGCTGGGCGAGATCGGTATTGCGCGCGATAAATTCTATGTGACCAATGCGGTCAAGCATTTCCGCTTCGAACAACGCGGCAAGCGGCGTCTGCATCGCAACCCGGAACGCGCGCATGTGCAGGCCTGCAGTGGCTGGTTGCACGCCGAGCGCGCACAACTGCGTCCCGCGCAGATCGTGTGTCTGGGCGCAACCGCCGCACAAGCGGTATTGGGAAGCGGTTTTCGCTTGATGCGCGAACGCGGCCAGTGGCAGCGCCTGGACGACGGCACGCCGGTGCTGACCACCGTGCATCCGTCATGGGTATTGCGTCAGCCATCGACGGCGGCGCGCGAAGAAGGGTATCGCGGGTTTGTGGACGATCTGCGCTGCTTGCTGGACGCACCGCTGTCGGCGGGCGGTTCGGTCGCGCCATAAAAAAATACGCGTGCAATGGCACGCGTACGGTGTCGGAGAACGAAGACACCAAGTGGAGCCACTGAGAAACCAGTTGCTCCATCACCGCCGCTTCGCGGTTGGGTGGCGAGACCTGAAACAGACGTCAGGTGCACGCAGACCGGTACATCGAAATCTTCTGCACGCGCTGAAAACCAGTTGAATGCGATAAGGGCGCGTCGGTTATGCGTTTGCGCCCAAAAGTATTCGCATACAACGCATCCGCTTTCGTATGCATCAACACCGCCCCTGGGCGCAATGAACCTCCATTCCGCCCAGGGATTAGCTACTCATGCAATGACAGCGACGTGCAATGCAGCCAGATGCGCTTACGGCATCAACACCTTGTCGACCACGTGGATCACGCCATTGCTCTGCACCACATCGGCGATGGTGACGTTGGCGGTGTTGCCCTTGACGTCGGTGATGGTGACCTTCTTGCCATTGAGCTTTGCGGTGAGCGGCTCACCCTGCACGGTGGTCAGCGTGGCGCTGCCGCCGCCGGCCTTGATCTTGGCGATCAGCGAAGCGGCGTCGACCTTGCCCGCTACGACGTGATAGGTGAGCACCTTGGTCAAGGTGGGCTTGGACTCGGGCTTCAACAAGGTGTCGACAGTGCCGGCCGGCAATGCGGCAAATGCGGCGTTGGTCGGGGCGAACACGGTGAACGGGCCCGGGCCCTTCAACGTCTCCACCAGGCCAGCTGCTTTGACGGCGGCAACCAGCGTGGTGTGATCCTTGGAGTTGACGGCGTTGTCGACGATGTCCTTGGTCACCAGCATCGGCGCACCGCCCACCATCGGGTTGGACGCGGCGTAGGCGGGAGCCATCGCGCTGGTCAGGGCAATAGCGGTGGCAATGGCAAGCGACTGGAATGAGGTCTTCATGAGGCATCGATCCTTTGGGTAAGCGATCACCTGGATGGCAATCGTATAGCTGGATACGCGGCCGGATGCGGCGCGGATGCATCACGCGTTTTTTACATGGAGATGCTGGGCTGCAACGCCATCGCACATCCATCGTGGCGACTGCAGATCGTTGGGCTGCGGTTGAGTCTGTTCGATCAGCGCTGGCCACATATGCCGACTGACGGTTTAAACACTCTATGGCCAACCTGCGATGCAGGGGCCGCGCGATCAGGCCGTTACCAAGCCCATCGGGTCGTAGCCGTCGCACGACCGCCCTAATGCTGCACGAATGTTCGCGATTGGCAGAAGCGGCGCCGGACAGTGCAATTACCATTCATGCCCTTGCGTGATGATCAGTGCTCAGAGGCTGTAGAACATGAAATCCAAAAAGAGTGAATTCAATCGATTGGTGCTGCCGGCATGGTTGGCGGCAGGTGCGCTGGTGTTATCCGGCACTGCACAGGCAGCAGCCGTCACGCCAACGCCAACGCATGCGCCTTCAGCGACCGCTGCTGTCGCTGCGAGTGACATCTATCGGCCAGGTCAGAAGTGGATCGTCCCGGGCGAGTGGGAATTCACGGTGGATTCCGCACGCGTGGCCAAGGTGAAAATTCCCAATCATGGCGGTGGCTCCTGGGTTCCTACGCAAGTGATCCTGCTGACCTATAGCTATAAAAATATCGGATTCGACGACAGCGCCAACTACAAGGATGGCGGCCCGTCGACGCTGGCGTTTTCGAAAGCGCATATCGACGTGTCCGATGCCAATGATGCGGATAACGGTGGCGCAGGCAATTACCCCGTGCGCATCAATCTCGTCGGGGACGCTGACGGTCAGAAGCCCGGGCAGCAGATGGTCGGCGCGCAGTGGCCGTATGTATTCAAGAAGAAGGTCAAGGCGGTCAAGGTGACGGTGAGTCACTACGATTCCAGGCTGAAACTGCATGAAGCGACCTTCCTGGTCCCGGTCGAGGCGACCCGGCCATCGAAGCCGCCTGCGAACAAGCACGCTCACCACAGCTAATCGCTTTCACAGGGGCGACCAGCGAAGTCACGCCCCTGATGCGTGCCCAGGCGAGTGCGGTAGCTGTCCGTCGCGCTGCATGTCACTAGCCTTGGCGAAGTGCCGCGGCTCGTCTCGTGTGGTCGCTCCATCCGGCAGCGTATCCAGCAGCGTCTGATCGACAGAACCGGCAATAGCGCTGGCGGCTAGCGCGCGTGACGGATCTGCCGACGGAAAGCGTAAAGCGCCAGAGCCAGGTGCGGTGGTTTCATCGCCGCGTGCAAACCGGTATGTTCCCGTTGGCGTGTTGTTGTGCGTCGCAATATGCGATGCCGCACGCGCGTACCGTTCTTCTTCCCGGGTTTTTCATGCATTCGATCGATGTCGTCCTCGCCATGTTGCTGGCGGTCGCGGCCAGCGGTTATCTGATCCGTATCCTGCCGTTCTCGTTGCCCTTGCCGTTGGTCCAGATCGCGCTTGGCGCGGTGGTCTCCGGTGTGTTCGATGCCGGGCACGAGCTGGAACCGGAGCTGTTCTTCCTGCTGTTCCTGCCGCCACTGCTGTTTCTGGACGGCTGGCGCATTCCCAAACAAGGCCTGTTCCGCGACAAGGCGGCTATCCTGGAACTGGCGCTGGGTCTGGTGGTGTTCACCGTCGTCGGCGCGGGCCTGCTGATCCATTGGTTGATCCCGGCGATGCCGCTGGCGGTGGCGTTCGCGCTGGCGGCGATCATCTCGCCGACCGACCCGGTGGCGGTGTCCTCGATCGCCTCCAAGGTGCCGATCCCCAAGCGCCTGATGCATATCCTGGAAGGCGAGTCCTTGCTCAACGATGCCTCCGGCCTGGTGTGTTTCCAGTTCGCGGTGGCGGCGGTGCTGACCGGTAGCTTCTCGATCGCCACCGCCTCGCTGACTTTCCTGTGGGTGGCGCTAGCCGGGCTCGCGTTGGGCGTGGCGACCACCTTCGGCCTGAGCCGCATCCAGGCCTGGATCTGGCGGCACTTCGGCGAGGAGCCGGGTTCGGCGATCCTGGTCAACCTGCTCACCCCGTTCGCGGCGTATCTGTTGGCCGAAGCCTTCCATGCCTCGGGCATCCTGGCCGCCGTGGCCGCCGGCGTCACCATGAGCTACGTGGAAATGGCCGGCAACGCGCCAGGCAATATGCGGCTGCAGCGCTCGGCGGTGTGGGACACGGTGCAGTTCACCTTTAACGGCATCATCTTCGTGCTGCTGGGCGAGCAGTTGCCGGGCATCCTGGACGGGGCGGTGCGCAGCGTGCAGGAAGCCGGGCACCTCAATCCGTGGTGGCTGGCGGTGTACGTGGCCACCATCAGCGCCAGCCTGATGGCGCTGCGCTTCGTTTGGGTGTTCCTGTCGCTGCGCTGGAACATCTTCAAGGCGCAGTGGCGCGGCGAGCAGCATGTCAGCCCGCCGTGGCGCATCGTGGTGGCGGTGTCGTTGGCCGGGGTGCGCGGTGCGATCACCCTGGCCGGCGTGCTCACGCTCCCGTTGATGCTGGACGACGGCTCGCCGTTCCCGGCGCGCCAGCTGGCGATCTTCCTGGCTGCTTCGGTCATCCTGGTGTCGTTGCTGGTGGCCAGCGTGGCATTGCCGCCACTGCTGCGCGGGTTGGAGTTGCCCGAAGAAGAAGACGAGCAGCTGAAGGAAGATCTGGCGGTGAAAGCCGCTTCGCAGGCGGCGCTGGAAGCGGTGGAAAAACTGCGCCAGCGGCTGGTGGACGGCAGCAAGCATGCCGAGCGCTACAACGCGGCCGCCAATCAGGTCAGCCAGCGCTACCAACGCAAACTCGGCGCGGTGGACATGGCCGAGACCGACCCGGAAGAGGCCGGTGCCTACGAGCAGGCGCTGCGCCAGTTCCGCCACGCCGCCCTGGTGGCCGAGCGCAACGAGTTGTTCAAGCTTGCCCGCCGCCGCGAGATTTCCGACGACCTGTCGCGCCGGCTGGTGCGCAATCTGGATCTGATCGAGTCGCGCAAGCGCGCCTGAGCGCACTGGCGCGGGAATCGGGAATCGGGAATAGGGAATAGGGAATAGGGAATAGGGAATCGCAAGAGCAGCAGCGGTCGCCGTGTTTGGGTAGGAGCGCACCTGGGCGCGATGGGGCGTTGGCGGGAAAGCCCCATCGCGCTCAGGCGCGCTCCTACGTAGAGATACGCCAACACCAAGACGCAGCGTGCTTGCGCAGCTGAGTTCGCTGACGCTCCTGCGCGCGTCGGGAGACACCATCCCACCCGCACTGCTGCCATCTTCATGGCGCACGGCCTACCCTGTGTCGCTGATTCTTTATGCCAGAGCCCATGACTCCGATCGTTTCCATCCAGGGATTGAGCAAGACCTACGCGGGCGGTTTTCAGGCGCTGAAACAGGTGGACCTTGAGATCCAGCGCGGCGAAATTTTCGCGCTGCTCGGTCCCAACGGCGCCGGCAAGACCACGCTGATCAGCATCATCTGCGGGCTGATCAACCCCAGCACCGGTACCGTGCTGGCCGATGGTCACGATATCGTGCGCGACTACCGCGCCGCGCGTGCCAGCATCGGCCTGGTGCCGCAGGAACTGGCCACCGACGCGTTCGAAACCGTGTGGGCCACCGTGCGCTTCAGCCGCGGGCTGTTCGGCAAGCCGGCCAATCCGCACTACCTGGAAACGGTGTTGCGCGAGCTCTCGTTGTGGGACAAGCGCAACAACAAGATTTCCACGCTGTCCGGCGGCATGAAGCGGCGCGTGCTGATCGCCAAGGCGCTGGCGCACGAGCCGCGCATTCTCTTTTTGGACGAGCCCACCGCCGGTGTGGACGTGGAGCTGCGCCACGACATGTGGCAGATGGTGCGGCGGCTGCGCGAGCAGGGCACCACGGTGATCCTGACCACCCATTACATCGAAGAGGCCGAAGACATGGCCGACCGGGTCGGGGTGATCAATCGCGGCGAACTGGTGCTGGTGGAAGACAAGCACACGCTGATGCGCAAGTTGGGCAAGAAGCAGCTCACGCTCAGCCTGCAGGCGCCATTGCACTCCATCCCGGCCGCGCTTGCCGATCTGCCGCTGGAACTGGCGGCCGACGGCAACAGCCTGATCTACACCTTCGATACCCAGGCCGAGCAGACCGGCATCGGCGGGCTGCTGCGCCGGCTCAACGAGCAGGGCATCGATTTCAAGGATCTGCATTCCAGCGAAAGTTCGCTGGAAGAGATCTTCGTCAACCTGGTGCACGGTGCCCGCCAGCAGGAGGTGCGCGCATGAACCGGCACGCGATTGCGGCGATCTACCGCTTCGAGATGGCGCGCGCGTTCCGCACGCTCACCCAGTCGATCGCCTCGCCGGTGTTGTCGACCTCGCTGTATTTCGTGGTGTTCGGCGCGGCGATCGGCTCGCGCATGGGCGACATCGACGGCATCAGCTACGGCGCCTTCATCATTCCCGGGCTGGTGATGCTGTCCCTGCTCAACGAGAGCATTTCCAACGCCTCGTTCGGCATCTACATGCCGCGCTGGGCCGGCACCATCTACGAGGTGTTGTCGGCGCCGGTGGCGTGGTGGGAGATCGTGATCGGCTATGTCGGTGCGGCCGCCACCAAGTCGGTGTTGCTGGGCTTGCTGATCCTGCTCACCGCGCGGTTGTTCGTGCCTTACGAAATCGCGCATCCGGTGTGGATGCTGGGCTTTCTGGTGCTCACCGCGCTGACCTTCAGTCTGTTCGGTTTCATCATCGGCATCTGGGCCGACGGCTTCGAAAAACTGCAGGTGATCCCGCTGATGGTAGTGACGCCGCTGACTTTCCTTGGCGGCAGTTTCTACTCGATCAACATGCTGCCGCCGCTGTGGCAGAAGGTCACCCTGTTCAATCCGGTGGTCTATCTGATCAGCGGCTTCCGCTGGAGCTTCTACGGCAAGGCCGATGTGCACATCGCGGTGAGCACCGGCATGACCTTCCTGTTCCTGATCGTGTGCCTGGGCGTGGTCGCGGCGATCTTCCGCAGCGGTTACCGGCTCAAGGCGTGAGTGGGGAATGCAGTGGTGTTGTCGGCCGCATCCTGGTGTATGCCGTCGGAAGTTCAGATCAAACGCTGAGTGGGTCGAGGGCGCGGTGCCCTCACCGCTCGCGGGACACGCCGTAAACCCATCCCTGGGGGCTCGGTGGCGGCATCCATGCCGCCACACGGTCCCGCAATCGNACCGCTCGCGGGACACGCCGTAAACCCATCCCTGGGGGCTCGGTGGCGGCATCCATGCCGCCACACGGTCCCGCAATCGGTGAGGACACCGCACCAGAGAGTGAGTCGGTGCTTTGTTGAAAACATGCACACCGACCATTTCGACTGGTCCTTGCCCGCCCACCGTCGCGGGACCTTACGCGGCATGGATGCCGCGTAAGAGCCTACAAGGACGTACTTGCGGCGTGTCCTGCGATGGTGGGCGGGCGCGGGACCTTACGCGGCATGGATGCCGCGTAAGAGCCTACAAGGACGTACTTGCGGCGTGTCCTGCGATGGTGGGCGGGCAAGGGCCCTGCAGCCAAGTCGCAGCTCAGCTGCTAATGCGGCAGTCAGCGCTGCTACACGAACGTACTTGCAGCGTATCCCGCGATGGTGGGCGGGCAAGGGTCCTGCAGCCAAGTCGCAGAGCAGCTGCTAATGCGGCAGTCATCGCTGCTACACGAACGTACTTGCAGCGTATCCCGCGATGGTGGGCGGGTAAAGGCCCTGCAGCCAAGTCGCAGCTCAGCTGCTGTGCAACAGAACAACGTGAAGTAGTTTGGTCAGCCGCTCTTACTCGGCAGCAGGCGCGGCGTCGCTCTTGGTGTCCAGGAAGTAGGCCACCACCTCACCCTTGATCTTCATCGTCATCGGGTTGCCGCGCCGGTCGCGCGCTTTGCCGACCTGCACCTTGATCCAGCCTTCGCTGACCGAATACTCCTCCACGTTGTCGCGTTCGACTCCGTTGAAACGCACGCCGATGCCGCGGTTGAGCGCATCGGCGTCGTGGAACGGGCTGCGCGCATCGATGGCCAGATGATCGGGAGGGGTATCGCTCATGGGAAAGGCGTCATGGCGGCCGGGATGGCCGTCTTCGGCCGCACAGGATACGGACCTGCACCGCGAAGACCAGCCCCGGCCGATGAATGCGCGGGCGCCGGTCGGTTTGCTTGCGCGGCGCCAAGCCTCACACTTCACGCCTGCAATCCTTGAACGAGACCGCCATGCCCGATAACAGTGCCGATTACGAAGACGACGAAGGCCTGCAGCCCGAAGGCGACGAAGACGATGTCGACGATCATCCGGCGCGGGTGTGGAATCTGCTGCTGCTGATCAATCCCGGCGACGAAGAAACCGCGCTCGGTCAGTTCGACGCCTGGCGCGAGGCGCAGGCCGATCTGGATGAAGACGAAGGCGACGATGCCTGGTTGTGGGCGCTGAAGGATGCGATCGACTGGCGCTCGGGCTTCTTCGTCGACTGGAAAGACACCGACTCGTTCGTGGCCGCCATCGACGAACTCAGCGCGCGCTGGAACCTGCGCATTGCGTGGGGCGGCGATCTGGACGACGAGGACTTCGCCAACGGCCTCAGCGTGCCCGATCTGATGGCAGTGGCCTTCGATCGCCTGCGCGAGCACGGCTATTCGCTATGGAACTGGAACACCGGCGGCGACGCCTACGCCGGCTGGATCGCGCTCAGCCGCGACGATGAAGCGATGATGGCACTGACCTCGTTGCTGGACGTGGAAGTGCGGTTGGGGAATGAGGCATTCTGAGCCAGCCGCACACCTGGTGCCGGAGGAAGCGGACGCCGCCCCCGGCACGCTTGCCGCTTACTGCCGCGCCATCAGCGACACGTTGTTGAAGCCTCCTGTGCCGCCGACCAACTTGATGTAGTAGGTGCCGGTACGCGGTGCGGTGAGCCGTAGCGTCTGCGCGCTGCCGGTGCGTGCAGACTTCAACGCGTAGCTGCTGGTGGTCGGCTCGACGTCGAAGCTGAGATACAACGCGACGTTGCCGCCGCCGCCGTAGCTGAGCACATTCAACGCGCTGCCGGCAGTGGCGGCGAAACGGTAGGTTTTCTCTTCGCTTTGTCCGCCGCTCTGGCCGGTCAATGCAACCCGGTTGGTCAGACTCACGGTGATCGGCGTGCAGGCGCTGCCGCTGCAGCTGTTTTGGACGTAGTCCAGCGCCGCGGTGGCATCGACGATGCCGGTGCCGATCGGTCGGCCAGCCGGTGGTCTGACCGGAAAGGCGCGCGCGGTCTGGCGCAGCATGGCTTCCATCTGGGCCGGGGCCAGCGGGGTCTTGCCGGAGGCGGCCAGCGCGCTCTGTACCAACGCGGCCACTGCGGCCACATGCGGCGTGGCCATCGAGGTGCCGGCAAAGCCGACATATTCGTACTCGCCGGAGGTGGGCGTGGTTTCGCCGCTGTAGCCGGTCGATAGCACCACCCCGTCCCAGCCGCCATTGCCGGTGTCGTCGGTTGCACCGCCGCCAGGGCCGGACAGATCCACGCTACTGCCGAAGTTGGAGTAGAACGCAATGCCGCCGGTGATGCGGGTGGCGCCGACATTGATCACGTTGCCGCAGCTCGACGGGCTGAACTGGGAGGCGTTGCTGGCGTCGTTGCCGGCCGCCACCACCACCACCGCGCCATTGGCCACCGCCGTGTCGATGGCGCTCTGGGTGTTGTTGTCGCAGCTGCCCGGGCCGCCCAGGCTTAGGCTGATCACTTCGGCGGGATGGTTGTTGTCCGGCACGCCATCGACATGGCCGCCCGAGGCCCACACGATGGCATCGGCGATGTCTGCGCTGGTCCCGCCGCATTGGCCGAGCACACGCACCGGCAGGATCTGCGCATCGTAGGCCACGCCGGCACCGCCGATGGTGTTGTTGGTGAGTTCGCCGATCGTGCCGGCGGTATGGGTGCCGTGCCAGCTGCTGGATCGCGCCGGCAGACCGCAGAAATTGCCCTCTTCGGTCCAGTCGCCGTAATCCAGCGCGCCCGACACGCGCGCATCGCTGTCGCGCCGGGAGATCGCCGCGTTAGTGATGAAGTCGTAGCCGGGCAGGATGTGGTCGTTGTGCTTCAGGTCCGGATGGTCGGGCAGGATGCCGGTGTCCAGCACCGCCACCACCACGCCTGCACCGGTGGAGGTCTCCCAGGCCTGCGGAGCGCGGATGCCGCCGGTGCTGTCCTGCAGATGCCACTGGAACCCGGAGTACAGGCGGTCGTTGGGGGTCACAGCGGTGGCGGTGGCCTGCGGCGTCAGCGCGGCAGTGCCGAGCTTGCGCCTGGGCCCGGCGAGATCGTCGACCGGGCGCAGCATGCGGTCGAATTCGGCGTATTGCACCTGCGGATCGGCGCGCAGTTCGGTCAGCAACTTGGCCTGTTCGGCGTTGCTCAGCGTGCGTGCAAGGTGCAGCAGGCTGGCGCCGGTGCCGGTTCGCCGTAGCACGCGTGCGTTCAGAGGCGTCGCACGCGCTGCCCCGCTGGTGGCGCGCAGGACTCCGGCGCGGTTGGCAGCCGCAGACAGGATCGACAGGCGCGAGCCGTCGGACGGCACGGTGCTCTTGTATTTGACGATCAGGCGGGCGGGGAGTGCCGCAGGGTCGACGGCCGTCGGCAGCCCGCGCAGGCTGAGTTGGTCGGTGGCCGCCTGGGCCTGAAACGTGGCCGTGGCCAGGATTGCGCTCAACAGCAGGGGCTTGAGCGGCAGCGAAGCGTTGTTCATGGGATGGCTCTCGCAAGGATCGATGGAGTTAGGGGGAAGAGGTGCACGGCGCGGCGCAGGCGCTACAGGTCCAGGCCAAAGCCCAGGCCTGCCGACGAGTCGCTGCCGCTGAACGCGCCGCCCAGGCTGAACGAGGCGCGCTCGCCCACTTTCTTGGCGTAGCCGATGGAGAGCGCGCGTTCGCCGCTCTGGAACCCGGCGCCGACCGCCACGCGCCCGCGTGCGCTCTGGGTGCCGGCGGCGTTGATGCCCATGTTGAGCATCGCCGCGCTCATCGCGCCGATGCGGTCGATGCGGCGATCCATGCTCTGGAAGCGCCGCTCGCTGCCATCGCGCAGTTGGGTGAAGCTGTCGCTCAGCGCCGACACCCGGCTGTCGGTGTAGCTGTTGGCCGAACTCAGCGTGCGGCTGTTGCCGGCGTTGAGCTGGGCCACGTTGGCGGCGTCGGTATCGCTTTGTCCGGCGGCGACATTGGTGATCTGGCGCGTGTTGCCGGCGCTGCCGACCGACACGGTGTTGGCGCGATCGGCTACCGCACCGCGTCCCAGCGCGACCGCGTTGTCGGCGTCCACGCGCGCGCCCTGGCCAAGTGCGGTGCCCGAGGCTGCGGAAACGCTGGCGCTTTCGCCCACTGCCACCGCGTTGGTGGCGGCCGTGGCAATGCTCGTGTTGGCGCCGACCGCGGTGCTGCCGTCGGCGTTGACCCTGGCATTGGCGCCCAACGCGGTGTCCTGCGGGCCATAGGCCAGCGCATCGGCGCCGACCGCCAGACCGTTTTCGCCATTGGCGGTGGCGGACGAGCCGATCGCCACGGCATTGGTGCCGCTGCCGACCACCGGCGCCAGGCTGCCGCCGCCGACCGCCACATTGCCCGCAGTGACGTTCTGCAAGGCCCCGATGCGGCCATCGAAACCGGTCAAGGCCGCATCGATGGCGCCCATCGCCTCGCCGATGTTGCCGTAGCTCGCGCCCTGCACCAGGTAGCTGCCGCTGATCAGATTGCCGGTGGGGTCGAAGGCGCTGCCGGCGCCGAGCGCGGTGGCCACACTGCGCAGCTGGGCCAGGTTGACTGCGTCGGTGGCCTCGCTGCCGGCGGCCACGCTGGTGATCTGCCGGGTCAAGCCGGCCGCGACATCGCCGACCGCCACGCTATTGCTGCGCGTGGCGTGCGAATACGCGCCCAGCGCCACTGCGCTGCTGGCCGAGCGGTTCCAGGCATCGTCGACCCAATCGCCGACCTTTGCGCCATAGCCGATGGCGGTGGCATCGACGCCATTGACCTCGGTGTCGGCGCCGATCGCGGTGCTGTTGGGGTTGAACCAGGAGGTTTCGGCATTGGCGCCAATTGCAACGCTGTTGGCCGTGTAGGTCACCGCGCGCTGCCCGATCGCCACCGAGTCGACGTCCTGGGTCAGCGCGAACGCGCCGACCGCCACGGTATTGGCCGCGAACGAGCCGGCGCTGTGGCCGATCGCCACCGCATCGGTGTTGCCCGGTTGATTGGGGAACACATTGGCGTTGTAGCCGATGGCGATGGCGTAGTCGGACTGGGTCTGCGCACCGGCGCCCAGGGCGATCGCGCCGGTGCCGGTGGCTGCCGCGATCCCGCTGCTGTTGCCTGCGCTCTCCGCAGCGGTGCTGATGCCACCGATCGCCACGCTGTCGGTGCCGCTTGCCAACGCATTGAGGCCCATCGCCACGGTGCTGTTGGCAGTGGCGCGGGCGCCGTTGCCAAGCGCGCTGCTGCCAAAGCCGAGCGCCTGCGAGCGCGTACCGATGGCGGTGGCACCCTGCTCCAGCGCGCGCGCACGATGCCCGAGCGCAGTGGCCTCGAAGACACTGGCTTCGGCACCGCTGCCCACCGCGGTGGTCATCACGTCCAACGCTTTGGCGCCGCCGCCGAGCGCGGTGGAGAAGGCGCCCGTGGCCTCGGTGGATTCCTGGTGGATGGCGATGATGTCGCCGGCGTCGGTGTAATCGAACACGTCGGTGGTACCGCCGACCGCGACCGCCGATTCGCCGGTGGCTGCTGCCGCATAGCCGGCGGCGATGGCGAACTTTTCGGTGACCGTGGCCCCGGCGCCCAGGGCGATGCCGCCCTCACCGAGCGCATTGCTGGCTTCGCCGATCGCCACTGCATACGGCTCGGCGGCGAACGCGCCCACATCGGTGGCGGCGTCTGCGCCGCCGACGATATGGAAATGCTTGCCGATGTCGGCTGCATCGTCCTGGTCGGCATCGGCATCGCCCTGTGCCGTTGTGTCCTGATCGGTTGCACTGGCGGCTGCATCGGTCGCGGCCCGGCCATGGGGTGTGTCGACATCGCGCTGCGTGGTGGCGCCCTGCGCAAGCGCCGCGCTACTGCTGAGCAGCAGCGCGGTCAGCACTGCTGCATGCAGCAGCACGCGCTGCGGACGTGTGCCGGCATGGGGGTGCGGCGCGGTGGTGGTCGCGTGCCGGGCGCAGGCCCGGTTCGAGAGGCGATCAATCTGGCTCATGGAGATTCCCTGGCGCGTGGATGGAGTGGTCGACCGCTGCACGCCGGCTCCCAGACATCCCCACGTGTCTTGGAATTCCGTACATTTCATGTTGCGGGACAACGCAACATAGTCATGCGCTCGGCCACGTGTCACCAAGCCACGATTGCATCCACTCACCACGAATGTGAGGATGCAAAAACACTCAAAGACATCGTGTCGTGATGCTGTCTGCCGCAAAATCCAGGTTCGTGCCGCGCTGGTTGGCCACGCGCTGGCGTGAGGATCCGATCGATCGACGGCAGGTGGCCTTCCTGCAGCTACTGCTGGTTGCCATCGCGCTGTACAACCTGGGCGATGTCGGATTTTTTCTGTATGTCGCCGGGTTGAGCCGCTTGCAGGCCAGGCCCGATCTGGCCTGCGCGTTGGCCGGTGCTGTGCTCACTGCGTTCGGTGCGCTGGCTGGCGTGCCGATGATCCGCCGCGGCCGTAGCGGGGCTGGCGTCAAGGTGTTCATCGCCGCCGCGCTGCTTGGCACCTTCGTCACTTACGTACGGGTCGATATCATCGATCTGATGACCAATCCGATGCCGGTGATTGCGTTGGTACTCGCCGGCATGGCGCTCGGTCGGCGCAATCTTTGGCGGGTATTTGCGTTGCTGGCGGCGGTGTGCACGATGGCGTTGATCGCGCAATTGCTGTGGTTTGCGCCATCGCGTTCGACCTGGGGCAGTGTCGGCCTGGGGCTGATAACGGTGGGCGTGTATCTGTTGATCACCTTGATGCTCGACCGCACCATCGCCGCGCTGCGCGACAGCCTGGTGGAATCGGAACGCCGCCGACGCGAACTCGAAGCGGTCAACCGCAAGCTGGTGCGCGAAATGGCCGAGCGCGAGCGGGTCCAGGAGCAGCTGCTGCACACACAGAAGATGGAAGCGTTGGGACGCCTGGCATCCGGTGTTGCGCACGATTTCGATAACCTGATCAACGTCATCATCGGCTTTGCGCAGCGTCGCGACGCGCTGGAAGGCCGTGGCGAGGCACCGTTGCTCAAGACCCTGGAAAACATCGAGGCCGCGTCGCGCCGCGCGCTGACCGTCAGTCGCAGGATTCTCAACTTCGGTCGTGCCGAACCCGGCATCGCGCGCCTGTTCGACGCGCGCCACGCGTTGCTGGAGATCGAACCCACGCTCAGGCAACTGTTCGGACACGAGATCCGCCTGCAAGGCATCGTGCCAGGACCGCCGCTGTGGATCGCGATGGACCTGGACGAACTGGAGCTGGCATTGCTCAATATCGCCGCCAATGCGCGCGATGCGATGGACGGGCAGGGGCTGTTCCGCATCGACGGCGAGCAGCACGCCGGCATGGTGGTGCTGCAGTTCGCGGACACCGGCCCGGGGATTCCCGAGCAGTTGCTGGCGCGCATCCTGGAGCCGTTCTACACCACCAAACCGGCCGGCAAGGGCACCGGTCTGGGGTTATCGGTGGTGAACGAAATCGTCATCGCCGCCGGCGGCCGTGTGGAGGTTGGCAACACGGGCGATGGTGCCTGCATCCGCCTGCTGTTGCCGGCTGCAGCGCTGCCGGAGCGGTCGACGCGCGCCGATCAGCTGGCCAGCAGGTAACCCATTCCACGCGAAGATAACAGCGGAAACACCGGCGCATCGGCTGCGGTGATGCGCGCTGCCTTGCGTCGCAGGCGATGGATCAGCATCTCCAAGCGATGCAGGTCGAAATCGCCGACGCACGCTTCCAGCGCCGATACCAGCGTGTCGCGTTCCACCGCCTGGCCGCGCTGTGCATCTAGGCAACCCATCAGGCAGCGTTCCAGCGAGGTCAGCACGACGATGCGCGCATCCGGTGCGACCAGGCACCACCCATCCGATTCCAATCGCCATGCCGGTTTTTCCGCAGTGCTGGCATCGGCCGGGCGCAAGCGCCGCGACAGGTTGCGCAGCGTCAGCGCCAGGATCTCCGGGTCGGCGGGTTTGCGCAGGAAGGCGTCGGCGCCACTGCTGAGCGCATGCACGTGGTCCGAACGACCGCGGTTGCCGGTGAGCACCACGATACCCAGGCCAGTGAACAGCGAACGCAGATGCGCAACCACGCTCAGGCCGCTTTCGTCCGGAAGCCCAAGGTCCAGCACCACCATGTCGAAGGTCTGCTCCAGCATCAGCCGGTACAGCGCCCCGGCGGTGCCGGCGCCCCGGACCGCGAATCCGAACTCCTGGAGGCCGGGAATCAGGATTTCTTCGCGCAGAACGTCGTCGTCTTCGAGAACGGCGACGCGCAACCTGGAGGGTGGATCGGAGGGCGGGACGCGAACAGGCAATGCAACGGCTCCGGAAGATGGGCGCTTGGATAGTGACAGTCTTGTTGCTTGGGCGCGGAAGCAGCGTCGCCGGTGATACCGGTGAGTGCGCCGCAGACCGCATCGGGTTGCAAGCAGGCATGCGTTGTATGCGCGAGCCTGATGTGCAGTTGCAGCGCCATGCGTGGTTCGCCTGCGCGCGATTGGCATTGGTTACATCATCGTGCTGATCGGCTTGCTGAGTGAGGCATGCGATTTGGTGTGGCGCTGCAACATGTGGAGATGCCGGCATGCTGGTGCCAGCCAACGCACGGCATTGCGCGTCATCGCGCGATGGCATGCGCTCATGCGCTTTCGGCGCTGCCCGTGCCTGTAGCGTGATTCGCCCGTCGCCCGTCGCCCGTCGCCGGATCGACGTTACGGCGCCTGGCCGCGCGCCTGCGCACGCGCATTGGCGATCAGCGCCTTGAGCAGTGCGCGATCGGTATGGCGGGAGATGGGAATGGTGCCCAGGGCGATGGCCTCCAGGCGTAGCGGTGCGGGCACGTCGTAATGCGCACCGCTGAGTTTGTTCTGGAAAGCGCGGCGGGGAATGCCCAGCCGCGCCGCCATGGCATGCAACTCGTCCAGCGTATCGCCGAGCAGGTGCGCCCAGCGCTGGTCGCGCCACAGATGCACCGCATCGTCGATGTAGACGGCCATCGGCCGGGTCAGGCCTTCTTGGAGGTCTTCGGCTTCTTGCCGGCCGTCTCGCCGTCGGCGTCGTCGGTTGCGGCATCGCTGGCGTCTGCGTCTGCCGCGCTTTCGTCGTCGCTAGCAGCGTCGTCGCCAGCCGCATCTTCCGCAACGGCGTCGGTGCCGGCGTCTGCCGCTGCGTCTTCTGCAGCGTCATCGCCGTCTTCATCGGCATCGGCGTTCTGGAATTCGGCCACCAACGTGGTCAGATATTCCTCGGCGGTCTTGCCGTCTTCGGCGGCCAGGTCGTCGATCATCTGCTGCAGCTGGGTGGAGTACTCCAGCGAGATGGTCTTGCCCTCGGCTTCCTGCAGGTTGGCCAGGTGCTTGAGCATGGCCAGCATCGGCACCGGATTGTCGGCGCTGCCCATGGTCTGGCCGCCGATCGACAGCATCCACTCGCTGCCACCCTGCAGACCGATCGCCGCGACCACGCGGCCGTCGGCATCCTGCAGCACGGCGTGGTTGGTGACCTGAGGCGCCTGGCCCAGACGGACGATCGGACGCTTGGGTTGGGTCTTCTTGCGCTTGTCGCGCTTGGCCTTTGAATTGCGGGACACGGTGTTCTCGACGCTGGGAATGGCCGGCCATTCTAGGCGCTTGTGCGTGGGCCGGCTCGCTTGATGCCGCCAGGCATGGAAACCGCAGGCTCTCGGGCTGCTGCGCCGATCGACTTGCGGCAACGTTCCGCAGGCCGCTGACGGCGGTATTTGGCCAACCCTGAAGGGGCTCAAACAGCAGGTGCGCTCACCGTCAGGCGGCGCGGATGCTGGTCCAGGATCGGTACGTAAAACGGCGCGCCGCCCGCGATCCCCCGACACCTGCTGGCCAGATGCCGGTCTCTGCGCGTCAACGCCGCTCGGTCGCCTCGCTGATGGCGGTGCGCGGCGCTGCCACGGCGGCTTCGGCGGCCTTGGCCAGCGCGGCGGCCGAGGCGACCTGGGTACGCGTGGAGATGCGCGGTGCAGCCGGTGCTGCGCCAGTGGCCGTGGTCGCTGCCGCAGCCGGTGTGCCGGTTGCGGTTGGCGCCGCTGCCGCCGCACCCGGACCTACCGATACACTCGCCGCCTTACCCGCAGCAGGCACCCCGGCTGGCGTGTCCACCGAGGCAGTGCCCGTGGTCGCCGCCGCACTCAGATCCGGCACGTGGGTGTCGGCATCGTGGGTGGATTTGCCCAGCGCCACGCCCTGGCCGGCGCCGGCCAATGCGGTCTGCTCGGCGTCCTGGGTCATCACCACGATGCTGATGCGGCGGTTGATCGGGTTCTGCGGGTCGGTCTTGTCGAACAGCACCGACGAGGACAGGCCCACCACGCGGGTGACCTTGGCATCGGCCATGCCGCCGCCCACCAGCGCACGGCGCGCGGCATTGGCACGATCGGCGCTGAGTTCCCAGTTGGTGTACCCGGCATCGCTGCTGTAAGCAGTGGTGTCGGTGTGGCCGGTGATGCTGATGTGGTTGGGCACCTGATTGATGAAGCTGGACAGCTCGCGCAGGATGTCCACCGTGTACGGCTTGAGCTGGTCGCGGCCGATGTCGAACATCGGGCGGTTCTGCTTGTCCACGATCTGGATGCGCAGGCCGTCGGGCGTGAGGTCGAGCAGCAGCTGGTCCTTGAACGGCTCCAGCGCCTGGCTCTTGTCGATGGCCTCCTTCAGGTCCTGCATCAGCGCTTCCAGGCGCTTCTTGTCCTTGGCGCGGCTGTCTTCGTTGGTATCCGCCGCGTTGTCGCGCTTGCGGCCCATTTCGTCTTTTTGCCCCTTGGCCATGTCGGCGGTGCCGCCGAGTTTGATCATCGAGGTGCTGGCGCCGCCGGGTCCGTTCATGCCCGGCGAGGGCGCCGGCGACTTGCCCGACAACGGGCTGGGATTGCGGAAATATTCCGAGATCGCCGCGCGCTGCTCCTTGGTGGTGGCGGCCATCAGCCACAGCACCAGGAAGAAGGCCATCATCGCGGTCACGAAGTCGGCAAACGCCACTTTCCAGGCGCCGCCATGATGGCCGCCACCCTGGACCTTCTTGACCCGTCGGATGACGACGGTGGATTTGCCCTCGGCCATGACCGCGGTCCTACTTGATCGTCTTCAGGTGCGTTTCGAAATCCGCAAAGCTCGGACGCACGTTGGAAGGCAGTGTCTTGCGCGCGAATTCCAGCGCAATCTTCGGGTTGTAGCCGCGCAGGCAGGCCAGCAGGGCGGTCTTGACGGCTTCGTAGATGCGCCCGTCCTGATCGGCACGCGCTTCCATCGCCGCCGACAACGGCGCCACGAAGCCATACGCTAGCAGGATGCCGAGGAAGGTACCGACCAGCGCCGCACCGACGTGGTGACCGATCTCCTCGATCGGCCCACCGATCGAGCCCATGGTGATCACGATGCCAAGCACGGCGGCCACGATGCCGAAGCCGGGCAGGCCGTCGGAGACCTTGCTCAGGGCATGCGAGGGCGCCATGGCCTCGTGGTGATGCTTTTCCAGTTCCAGTTCGAGCAGCGGCTCCAGCTCGTGCGGCTCGATATTGCTGCCGATCATCAGGCGCAGGCAGTCGGTGATGAAGTCCAGCAGGTGATGGTCGGCCACCACCTTGGGATAGTTGCCGAAGATGGTGCTGTCCTGCGGTTTTTCGACGTGATCTTCCAAGGCCATGAAGCCGTCGCGGCGGGCCTTGTTCAACAATTCGTAGACCAGGCTCAGGGTGTCCTTGTAGTCCTCGGACTTGTACTGCGGGCCCTTGAACACGCCTAGCACGCTACTGAAGGTTTCCTTGACGATTTTGCCCGGCGTGCTCACCAGGAACGCGCCCAACGCCGCGCCGCCGATGATCAACAGCTCGTACGGCTGCCACAACGCGCCCAGCTTTCCGTGCGACAGCACATAGCCGCCGAGGACGCTGACGATGACGACGATGAAGCCGATGATGATGAGCATGGCGCAGCCAAAAGCAAACAGGGTTGCTGTTGTTTCGGCGCGCGCGGCGGATTCTTGAAGTGCACGGCGTGAAGGTGTGCGGTGTAACTGAACGATCGCGTGGTGCGATGACGGCTTCACATATGGCGATCAGCGGCATCGCGCTTACTGCGGCAAGGCGTTCACCGCAGTGGGGCTTGCGATGAAAAGGTCTGCCTGGTTGAGCTTGCGATTGCGATTGCATCGACTGCTGTGTGGGTCGAGATAACGCATTGCAGCAAGCGGCCTCTGCATTGAGTGAGATGCGGGCGCGTCCGTTGAGGGTCGCGGGTGAAGCGCTGTCCTGGGTTGACTGCCGCGTTAAGTCGGTAGCGAGATCGCACCGCTCTCGTGCAAAGAGCGCGGTGGCGGTGGCACCAGCATCGGCGGAGTTGATGCGCAGGTTGCGCTCGGCGGAAAACTTCAGCGTCTGCACCACATCCCTGATGCCCCGCCGCAGAGCGGCGAGTGCCTGGGTATCCTCCAGGTCAGGCCGGTTGCGCCTCGGCACCTTCGCGTTGCAGGGGGTTCGGCAGTGCCTGGCCATCTTCGGTGAAGCCCAGCGAGACCGAATTGAGGCAATGCCGTTCGCCGGTCGGCGGCGGGCCGTCGGGGAATACGTGGCCCAGGTGGCTGTCGCAGCGCGCGCAGACGATCTCGGTGCGGATCATGCCGTAGCTGATATCGCGGATCTCGCGCACATGGTCGGCGTCGTACGGGGCGAAAAAGCTCGGCCACCCGGTGCCGGATTCGAACTTGGCGCTGGAGCGAAACAGTGGCAGCCCGCACAGGCGGCAGGTGTAGACGCCCTCCAGCTTGTTGTCCAGGAACACCCCGCAGAACGGCGCCTCGGTGCCGTGCTGCAGCAGCACGCGCTGCTCCTCGTCGCTGAGCCCGGCGATCAGTGCATCGCGTTGGGCGGGGGAGGGCGGTGTCAGATCGAACTGGCTCATGAGGCTCTCGCATGCGCGCGCTGGCAGGGTGCCGCGCCTGCCCTCAGTGATGTGGGCGCAGCAGGCTGCGTTCAACCTAAGTGCTCGAAGCCTTCTTCCGTCCGCAGAGAATCAAGCCCCTCTCCCTGCGGGAGAGGGGTGAGGGTACGGGGCGAAGCCACTGCGTGATGGGCACTGCGAGGCTTCGCTCGCACCCTCATCCGCCGCTTCGCGCCACCTTCTCCCGCAGGAGAAGGGATTAAGCCTCTCTCCCCGCGGGACGAGAAGGCCTTGTTTGCGCGCCACTGGCGCGGAGCGGGGCTTGGGGCGATGGTACGGGGCGAAGCCAGATCGGGTAGGTGAGAACACGAGGCTTCGCTCGCACCCTCATCCGGCGCTGTGCGTCACCTTCTCCCGATGGGAGACGGGACTCTTCGCGCTGCTATCACCTCGCGAACGCGTTCATCCCGCATCCAATCCCATGCATTGCCGCAACTCGCCGGCGCCCCCACCCAGTCAGTACTCCTCGAACCAACCACGGTGCTCGTCATGGCAATCCATTCTTCAACGCGCGGCCTGCTGCTGTGCGGCCTGCTGGCGATTGCCGGCGCGGCGCTGGCGCAATCGGCCACCACCACGCGCTCGTCCAACACCTTGCAGCCGATCACCACGCCGACGCCCGCGCAGCCCACGCTGATGGCGCCGCGCGCAGTGCAACCAGCGCCAGGCACCAGTCCGGTGCCGTCGCAGCTCGGCCAGCGCCCGGTCGCGCCCAGCATTCCCACCCGTGGCCCGGCACAGACGCCGGTGGCCCCGGCCGGTAGCCAGGTGCTGCCTGCCAGCGCGCCGATGGTTTACGACCGCAATGGCCGCTTGCTGCAAGGCATGCAGCCGGCCGGCGCCAACCGGGTGCTGGACACCAAGACCGGGCGCTATTACGACGCGGTTCCGGCCGGCGACGGCATGCGCGTGGTGCGCTGAGATCCGGCAGCAGTCGATGTCTGATCCGCAGCAATCAGATCGGTCTCCATCCAACCCTCGTCCCAAGCTTCGCTGCGTCGCCGACCACGAATCCCCGATCCCCGATCCCCGATCCCTCGCCTCAATCGGCAATCGGCAACGCCAGCGTCTCCTTGACCTCTTCCATCACGATGTAGCTCTTGGATTCGCGTACATGCGGCAAGGTCAGCAAGGTGCTGCCGAGCAGCTTGCGATAGGACGCCATCTCGCTGATGCGCGCCTTGAGCAGGTAGTCGAAATCGCCCGAGACCAGATGGCATTCCAGCACGTTGGGCAGCTTGAGCGCGGCGCGGCGGAATTCTTCGAAGATGTCGCCCGATTTGTAGGCCAGGCTGATCTCCACGAACACCAGCAGGCTGGCCTTGAGCATGTGCGGGTCCAGCCGGGCGTAGTAGCCGGTGATGGCGCCATCGCGCTCCAGCCGGCGTACGCGCTCTGTGCAAGGCGTGGTCGATAATCCCACCCGTTCGCCCAGGTCGGTAAAGGAAATCCGCCCCTCCTGCTGCAGGATGCGCAGAATCTTGCGGTCGATCTTGTCCAGCTCACGCACGCGGGTAGCCATGGGATCCGTCTCCACACAGGTTTGGCAGGAAATTTCACTGCAAAGTAATGCCGATTCCAGAAATGGAACTGCCTGGCTCGCAATATACTGCGTCTAACCGTCTCCCTCGGCGCTTGGTTGTGGGGGAATACCCTTTTCAGGAGAGCGACATGCGGGTGCTCATTCTCGGCAGTGGCGTCATCGGTACCACCACTGCCTGGTATCTGGCGCAGGCCGGCTGCGAGGTCACGGTGGTGGACCGCCAGCCGGCCTCGGCGCTGGAAACCAGCTATGCCAATGCCGGCCAGCTGTCGTTCGGCTACACCTCGCCCTGGGCCGCCCCCGGCGTGCCCGGCAAGGCGATGAAATGGTTGTTCGCCCAGCACGCGCCGTTGTCGATCCGGCCCACCCGCGATCTGCGCCAGCTGAGCTGGTTGACCCAGATGCTGCGCAACTGCACTGCCGAGCGCTATGCGGTGAACAAGGCGCGCATGGTGCGGCTGTCCGATTACAGCCGCGATTGCCTCAACGAGCTGCGCGCCAGCACCGGGCTGGAATTCGAAGGCCGCCAGCTCGGCACCACCCAGCTGTTCCGCACCCAGCAGCAGCTGGACGCCGCCGCGCAGGACATCGACGTGCTGGCCCAGTACGGCGTGCCGTATGAATTGCTGACACCCGCGCAGATCGCCCAGTTCGAACCCGGCCTGGCCGGCGGCGGCGCGCAAATGGCGGGGGCGTTGCGCCTGCCCGAAGACCAGACCGGTGACTGCCGCTTGTTCACCCAGCGCCTGGCCGCGCTGGCTGCGCAGGCTGGCGTGCAATTCCGCTATGGGCAACAGATCGAACGCCTGCAGCACGATGGTCAGCGCGTTACCGGTGTGCAGATCGATGGCCGCATCGAAACCGCCGACCGCTATGTGCTGGCGCTGGGCAGCTATTCGGCCGACCTGTTGTTGTCGCTGCGGCTGCATCTGCCGGTCTACCCGCTCAAGGGCTATTCGCTCACCATCCCGATCGTCGATGCGCAGCGCGCGCCGACCTCCACGGTGCTGGACGAGAGCTACAAGATCGCCATCACCCGCTTCGACGAGCGCATCCGCGTCGGCGGCATGGCCGAGGTGGCCGGGTTCGATCTGTCGTTGAATCCGCGTCGTCGCGCCACCCTGGAAATGGTGGTCAACGACCTGTTCCCCGGCGGCGGCGACCTGGCCCAGGCCGAGTTCTGGACCGGCCTGCGCCCGGCCACCCCCGATGGCACGCCGGTGGTCGGGGCAACGCCGTATGCCAACCTGTTCCTCAACACCGGTCACGGCACGCTGGGCTGGACCATGGCGTGCGGCTCGGGCCGCTATCTGGCCGACCTGATGCAGGGCCGCAGCCCCGACATCGATACCGAAGGCCTGGACGTGTTCCGTTACCTCTCCCCACGCAGCGCCCGCGCGCAGCAGGAGGCCGCGTAGTGCGTCCTGCGCAAGCGTTGATCGATCTGGATGCATTGCGTCACAACTACCGCCTGGCGCGGCAATTGGGCGGCAGCAAGGCCTTGGCGGTGGTCAAGGCCGATGCCTACGGGCACGGTGCGGTGCGCTGCGCGCAGGCGCTGGACGCAGAAGCCGACGGCTTTGCGGTGGCCTGCATCGAAGAGGCCCTGGAGCTACGTCAGGCCGGCATCCGCGCGCCGATCCTGCTGTTGGAAGGCTTCTTCGAGCATGACGAACTGCGTCTGATCGCCGAGCACGATCTGTGGACGGTGGCGGCCACGCCGCAACAGGTACGCGCGCTGGCCGAGTTCCAGAGCCCGCGTCCGTTGCGGGTGTGGTTGAAGCTGGACAGCGGCATGCACCGGCTCGGCCTGTCGCCGGAAGATTTTCGGGCGGCGTGGCTGCGCTTGCGCGGCCTGCCGCAGATCGCCTCGCTGGTGCTGATGACCCATCTGGCGCGCGCCGACGAGCTGGACTGCAGCCGCACCGACGAACAGGCAGTGGCGTTTGCGCTCACCGCCGGCGGCATGCGTGCGGAAACCAGCCTGCGCAATTCGCCCGGCCTGCTCGGCTGGCCGGCGCTGCGCAACGATTGGTCGCGCCCGGGCTTGATGCTGTACGGGGCCAACCCGTTCCCGCAGGAAACCGAGAGCACCGCACAACTGCGCCCGGTGATGACGCTGCGCTCGCGCATCATCAGCGTGCGCGAACTGCCGGCCGGCGAGCCGGTGGGGTACGGCGCCCGCTTCGTCGCCGAACGGCCCACGCGCGTGGGCGTGGTGGCGATGGGCTATGCCGATGGCTATCCGCAATTCGCGCCCAACGGCACGCCGGTGCTAGTGGACGGACAGATCTGCCCGCTGATCGGCCGCGTCTCGATGGACATGTTGACCGTGGATCTCACCGAGCATCCGCAGGCGGAGATTGGTGCAACGGTGCAGCTCTGGGGCGATGGCCCGCGCGTCGGCCCGCTGGCGACGCAGTGCAATGTCAGTGCGTATCAGCTGTTGTGTGGACTCAAGCGCGTGCCGCGGACGTATGTGGGTAGTGCGGCGCTGGGCGAGGTTGTAGCGCGGTAACGTGTCTTCCTTCTCCCATCGGGAGAAGGTGCCCCGAAGGGGCGGGTGAGGGTACGTGCGAAGCCTAGTGGAGTTTGGGTGCACGAGGGCTTCGCCCCGTACCCTCACCCCAACCCCTCTCCCGAGGGGAGAGGGGCTTGAGAGCGACGCTTCATTGCGCTGTTCAAGACTTCCAGCGTCATGGAAGCGACGCGCCGAGGCGGCAGCGTGGCCGGGGATTGGCGGAGAGCGGCACAGGGATGTGCCGCGGCGGCG
Organism: Xanthomonas sp. Leaf131; assembly: GCF_001423495.1. Classification (GTDB taxonomy): domain Bacteria; phylum Pseudomonadota; class Gammaproteobacteria; order Xanthomonadales; family Xanthomonadaceae; genus Xanthomonas. Next base: position 52,803 of record NZ_LMOG01000016.1, read on the forward strand.
AGTCAGACAGGATGTCTGACCGAGCCGAGGAGCCGCCAGGATGAGGGTAAGACTGCGGCAATAACACTTGTCAATCGCACCCTCACCCCAACCCCTCTCTCCTGACCGGAGAGAGGCTTTAGCACGCCTAAAAACAAAAACTCAAAGCCAAGCTGGTTTTCCGGCGACGTCAGCGCCAACCAATCACAATCCCGCCGTACTCCGGTCGCCACGGAACTGCTTGCGCACCCAGTCGTCGATCATTGCTTTTTCGAAGCGCAGCGGGTCGCTGTCGGTCAGGCGCGGACCGCTCATCAAAAACGCCGAATCCACCAGCTTGCGTTCGCCCTGATCGATCACCTGGCCATCGGCGCCGGTCAGCGTGTAGCTGAAGCTCAGGCGCGGTGGGTAGATGTCCTTGACGATGCGCACGTCCTGCATGCGTGGGCCGTGCCAGGGCTCGTACTGGCCGGCGCGGCGGATGTCGGTGATGGTCACGCTCAAGTGCTGGCCGTCGGGAAGCTTGCGGGCGGCGCTCTGCTGGAAATGGGTGGCCAGCTGGGTTACCCAATCGCCGCGCTGGGCTTCCCAGCGGTTGCCGCTGAAGCGCATTTCGGCAAATTGCGCCGGGTCGGTCCAACGCACATCCACCTTGCCATCGCTGCTCAAGGCACGCGGGGCTTGGGGGTCGGTGACGTTGCGCACGCGGGCCTGCACACCGGTCGCCGCGAGCAGTCCTGCCAGCAACAGGCTGGCGCCGTAAAGGCTGGAACGTTTCATGGAAAGTCTCCAAGCGGAAGGTACATGGCGTACCGGGCGTTCTTGCAGTGTGGGGGTGTGATTGATCGCTAGCAACGCGGCGGCAGGCGGGCCTGTGCCGGCGTTGCCACGCGGTTAATCCGCGCGCGCGGCACCATGACGGCGGGTTCACTGCGCCTGCGCCTGCGCTTCACGGCGGGGCCCGGATGATCACCAGCATGGACACCCACTCTTTCCGCACAAAGTCAGCTTCTGCGACGCCGGCACACATGCCGTCGGACGTGCGCCTGCAGTTTATCGACTGGGCCAAACAGCACGGCCACAGCCCCGCGACCGGCGCTGCAGCGTTCGTCGCCCTGCAAAGCGATGTGGACCTGGATCTGGCAACCCGCACGATGCGCCTGGAGCCAGGTGCCGACCAGCGCGATGCCTTGCGCGAGCACCTGGCCGCGTTGGCGCGGCAGGGCGATGTGGCTGTGCAGTTCCCGCCGGTCTACGCCTACACCGCTGCCAACGGCCTGACTTACCGCTACTCGCTGATGCTGGTCATCGCCGAGGATTGCGTCGAGTGGACCGGGCGCGTCTGGCAGGACCTGGATTATCAGGGAATGCTCACCGGCCGCGGCCAGGGCCCGCGTGCCAACTACACCCAACTGGCGCGGATGGCGCTGGAACACGAGCTGGATCAGGAGCGTCCGCGTTATGTCCAGGCATGAACTCGAATTGCAGCTGCCGCTGGGCGCCCAGGTCGCCACCGGCGACGACGGTTTCAGCCTGCGCTGCCGCGACGAATGCGCCGAACTGGGAATATCGCGGGTGCGTCTGCTGTTGCTGGATGCCGACGCGCGCTCCACCGCCTGGCGCGAAGAAGCCCAGCGTTGGATGGACGAACAACTGCGCCGCGAAGGCGAATGGGTGTTCCGCGGGATGATCGCCGGGATCGTGCTGTTGGCGGCCAGCATTGCACTGTGCGCCGCGCTGCTGTGGTGAGGGTGTCCGGGGCCGATGGTCAATCGTGAATTCGGTCAGCTGCACGTGCACCCGCTGACGACATCGGGCGTGCTTTCATCTGCCCGTCATCCGCACTGGCATCACCCGTGGCCTCCGATTTGAGCACTCCCACTTCCAGCCCCGACCTGGCCGCCAGCCTGCCTGCAGCCATCGCCGAGCCATTCCTGGACCCGGGGATGTACCACGAGATCTTCCACAACGTGGATGCCGGGTTTTGCGTCATCGACATGGTGTTCGAGGGCGACAAAGCGGTCGATTACGTCATTCGCTCGACCAATGGCGCCTTCGAGCGCTACACCGGGCTGACCAATGCGGTGAATGTGTCCGTGCGCGGCATGCTCGCCGAGCACGAGCAGGAATGGTTCGACCGCTACGGCCACGTTGCCCGTACCGGCAATCGCATCCACTTCGAAATGCAGGCCAAGGCGTTGCGGCGCTGGTATTCGGTGGATGCGTTCCGGGTCGGGCAACCGGAACAGGCGCGGGTGGCGGTGTTGTTCATGGACATCACCGAGCGCAAGCGGGTGGAGCGTGAGCTGGCCGAGAGCGAGGCACGTTTCAGCGCACTGGCCGACGGCTTGCCGATGCCGGTCTGGGTGCTGGATGCACAAGGTGTGGTGCGCTTCGTCAACAGCGCTTACGGCGAATTTTTCGGCATCGATATTTCCAGCGGCACGGTGCCGGCATGGAGCGAGTTGCTGTATCCGGACGACGTGTCGATCTTCCAGTTCGAACTGGCCGCTGCCCTGGAAGAACAGCGCGCGCTGCGTGCGCTGGTGCGCGCGCGCCGTCACGATGGGCAATGGCGCTGGATCGAAATGACCGCCACGCCGCGCTATTCGGCCGATGGTCGTTTCATCGGTCTGGCCGGCAGTAGCCCGGATGTCACCGAACAGCGCGAAATCGAATTGGCGCGCGAGCAATTGCTCGAATCCGAGCGCAGCGCGCGCAATGAAGCCGAGAGCATGGCGCGGCTCAAGGACGAGTTCCTGGCCACGTTGTCGCATGAGTTGCGCACGCCGCTGACCACGATCCTGGGGTGGAGCGAGTTGCTGCTGCAGCGGGTCGAAGAAGGCCAACCCAATTACAAGGGGTTGTCGGTGATCGTCAGCAGCGCACGCGCGCAGAAGCGGCTGATCTCGGACATGCTCGATCTCAGCAGCATGCTGATGGGCAAGGTGCAGCTGGAGGTCGAATCGCTGGATCTGGCCGTGCAGGTGCGCGAGGCATTGAATACGCAGGAACTTGCTGCCGAAGGCAAGGACCATGTGCTGGAACTGCATGTGCCGGCCACGCCGTGTCTGGTGCTTGGCGATGCCACACGGCTGCAGCAGGTGTTGTGGAATCTGCTCTCCAACGCGATCAAATTCACCCCGGCCCATGGCCGCATCGACGTTACCGTCGAGCGCGACGACGGTCACCTGCTGGTGTCGGTACGCGACTCCGGCGACGGCATCGCCGCCGAGTTCCTGCCGCATCTGTTCGGCCGTTTTCGCCAGGCAGACGGCACCACCACGCGGCAGCACGGCGGTCTGGGCCTGGGTCTGGCAATCGTGCAGCAATTGGTGGAAATGCATGGCGGCCAGGTCGGCGCCACCAGCGGCGGTCGCGGCAAGGGCGCCACGTTTACCGTGCGCCTGCCCGAGCACATTCCCGATCAGGCCAAGCGGCCGCGGCGCGAACTGCGTCGGCGGCTGATGTCCGAGCAGATCATCGAGGCGCGGGCGCTCAATGGCTTGCGTCTGTTGGCGGTGGAAGACCAGCCGGACATGCTCGATTACCTGCGCCGCCTGCTGGAAGAGCAGGGCGCCGAAGTGGTGACCGCCGGCAGCGCGACCGATGCGCTGGCCTTGATCGATCATCGCGGTTATGCACGCTTCGATCTGATGCTCACCGATATCGGCATGCCGGGCATGGATGGTTACGGACTGATCCGCACCGTGCGCGAGAACATGGGGCTGGACGCCATCGCACTGCCTGCAGTAGCGGTAACTGCACTGGCACGCGATGACGATCGCAAACGCGCGCTGGACTCCGGTTTCCAGGAGCATCTGGCCAAGCCGTACAGCGTGGCCCAGTTGGTGACTGCGGTGCGCGCGGCGCGCGAATCGGTGGAGTGATGCACGCGCGGGGCGCATCCGGTGCGCTCACGCTGCCGGCATGCCTGTCTGCCCGATTGCACAGGGGAGGACGCTCTTTTCTGCGTCTTTCACGGTCAATGGCCTAGCGTGACCCACTCTTCTTGTGGAGATGCCGCGATGTCCAAATACGCCCCGCACGTTTATTCGGAACAGGTACAGATCGCAACGCTCGAACATTGGGTATCGCTGCTCGATGGTCAGGAACGTGTGCGTGTCGAGCTGGACGATGGCAGCATCATCAGCGGGACGGTTGCCGTGCGCCCGACCATCCAGACTTATCTCGACGATCAGCAGCGCGAAGGCGTCAATGGTCAGCTGCGCATCGACCACCTGGATGCATCGCAGGAGCCGCAGTGGATCTGGATGGATCGCATCGTGGCGGTGCAGCCGCTGGCAGTGGGCGCCGATCCGCAGGTCATGCCCTGACACGCACGCATTGACGATGTGTTTACTTCTCAGCGTAAGGTTGGCGGCATGATGCCCGATTGTCGCAACTGTTCAGGATTGCCCACGCAATGAATGTTCCTTCGTTGAAGCTCGCTCGCTGGCCGCTGTCGTTATTGACTGTGGCCGTTCTCGCCGCTTGCGGCGATACCGCCACGCTTGCCATCGAACAGGGGACCGGGCCGAACCCGCAATTGCCCGAGCCGGTCAAACGCCTGATCCCCACCGTCAAAGTGGCGCCGGTCAAACGCTGGACCGAGAATGCCAAGCCGATCGCCGCCGACGATCTGCAGGTTTCCGCATTCGCGCGCGATCTGGATCACCCGCGTTGGGTGTACGTGCTGCCCAATGGCGACGTGTTGGTGGCCGAAACGGCCGAACCGCCCAAGCCGGAAGAGGCCGAAGGCGGCGGGATTCGCAAGAAAGTGCAGGGCGCGATGATGAAGAAGGCCGGCGCCGTGGTGCCCAGCGCCAATCGCATCACGTTGCTGCGCGACGTCGATGGCGACGGCGTGGCGGAGGTACGCACGCAGTTCGTCAGCGGCCTGTTTTCGCCGTTCGGCATGGCCTTGGTGGGCGATCGGTTCTATGTCGCCAATGCCGATGCGCTGGTGAGTTTTCCGTACAAGGCCGGCGACACGCACATCACTGCCAAGCCGACCTTCGTGGCCAATCTGCCCGGCGGGCTGAATCATCATTGGACCAAGTCGCTGCTGGCCAGCGCCGATGGCAGCAAGCTGTATGTGGGCGTCGGCTCCAACAGCAATGTGGCCGAAAATGGCATGGAAGCCGAGCTCAACCGTGCGGCGATTCTGGAGATCGATCCGGCCACCGGCAGCAGCCGGGTGTTTGCCAGCGGCTTGCGCAACCCGGTCGGCACCGCCTGGGAGCCGCAGAGCAAATCGCTATGGGTGGTGGTCAACGAGCGCGACGAAATCGGCAGCGATCTGGTGCCCGATTACCTGACTTCGGTGCGCGATGGCGGCTTCTACGGCTGGCCTTACAGTTATTACGGCCAGCACGTGGACGAGCGGGTCGAACCGCAAAATGCCGAGCTGGTGGCCAAGGCGATCAAGCCCGATTATGCGCTCGGCCCGCATACCGCCTCGCTCGGTCTGACCTTCGCCAGCGGCACGCTGCTGCCGGAGCGCTTCCGCCAGGGTGCGTTCATCGGTCAGCACGGCTCGTGGAACCGGGATCCGCCCAGCGGCTACAAGGTGTTGTTCGTGCCGTTCGTCGACGGCAAGCCCAGCGGTACGCCGATCACGGTGCTGGACGGTTTCCTGGATGCCGAAGGCAATGCACAGGGCCGCCCGGTCGGTGTGGCGCCCGACAATAGCGGCGCGCTGCTGGTGGCCGACGATGTGGGCAATGTGATCTGGCGGGTCACCCCGAAGACGCGCTGATTCGAGCGTTTGAACTAATAAGCGTTCAATCGCGACAAGCATCCAAACAGGAAAAACCGGGCCCAGGCCCGGTTTTTTCATGCACATTCCACTGGCGTGCGCAGTCTCACGCAAACACGATCAGCGCGGCGCCTCTGGCGAAGCGCTGAAACGACGCGCATAACCCCGCTCTTCGGTGATTCGCCTGATGTCGTCATCGGCCATTTCCGGTGCGCCGTAAACCGCATAAGCCACGCTGCCGTCGTCGCGCTCGCCCACCTGGTGCAGGCGGTAACGCGGCCGGCCGGCGCCGGTGTTTTCGGGGTAATGCATCGGTGGTGGGGTGTCGTCCAGGTCCATTTCGCTGTTGTCTACAACTCCACCTACGAACAGGGCTCGCATCGTGTCTCTCCGGTGTGGGCGTGCTTTCAGCCTAGGCGGGCGGATGTTGCGTGCGCATCAATAGTCCGTATACACATTGGAAGGCATGTCGTTGCCAGGTCACGCAATTGAAATCGCTTGGAGTGGCTGACCGAACTACTTAAGGTTGTTCTATTGCAGGGCGGCTGATCTGCGGCTTGGCTGCAGGGCCCTTGCCCGCCCACCATCGCGGGACACGCCGCAAGTACGTCCTTGTAGGCTCTTACGCGGCATCCATGCCGCGTAAGGTCCCGGCCGCCACCGAGCCCCCAGGGACGGGTTTACGGCGTGTCCCGCGAGCGGTGAGGGCACCGCGCGCTCGACCGACCAGGCTTCTGACGCGACCCTCCGGTGCGGTGAGGGCACCGCGCCCTCGACCGACTAAGCTTCTGACTCGCTCAATCAAGATCGGCGCAATTGAGAGTTCCCAGCGGACGGCAGCGCCGGGTAGCCGGCATCGGTCCCTTACAATGGCCGCTTGTTCCCGACCCGATGATCCGATGGCTGGCCCGCACGACGCCCCGCTTCACACCCTGTTCCTGCCCTTCGCCCAAGGCGTGCTGCCGTGGCCCGATGGCCCGGTACTGTTCCTGCGCGCGCGCGATGGCTTTGCGCTGAGCGAGCATGCTGCCGCCGGCACGCTGACCTGCGAGCAGAGCTTTCGGCCCTTCGCCGAGGCGCTGGAGCGCAGCGGCTGGAACGTGCGCGAAGAGAGCGACATCGAAGCAGACAGCACCCGCTACGCGCTGGTACTGGTGCTGCCGCCGCGTCAGCGCGAAGAAGCGCGTGCGTTGTTTGCGCGTGCGGTGGCGCTGACCGCGCCGGGTGGCCGGGTGGTGGCTTGCCAGTCCAACAACGAGGGCGCGCGCTCCGGCGAAGCCGATCTGCGTCAGCTCACCGGCCTGGCCGGGAGTTTGACCAAGCACCATTGCCGCACCTACTGGAGCGCCCCGCTGCCTGCCGACACCGATGCGGCGCTGCAGGCGCGCTGGGCCGCGCTGGATGCACCGCGCAAGATTCTGGACGGGCGCTTCGTCAGCCGCCCGGGCGTGTTCGCCTGGGACCGCATCGATCCTGCCTCTGCGCTGTTGGTCGAGCATCTGCCGACCACGCTGGCCGGGCATGGCGCCGATCTGGGCGCGGGCTTTGGCTATCTGTCGGCCGAAGTGCTGGCGCGTTGCCCCAAGGTCACCGGACTGGATCTGTATGAGGCCGAGGCGCGTGCGCTGACCCTGGCGCAGCGCAATCTGCAGGGCATCGCGCATCCGGCGCAGCTGCAGTACTACTGGCGCGACGTCACCGCCGGCCTGGCGGGGCAGTACGACTTTATCGTCAGCAATCCGCCGTTCCACACGCCCTCGCGTGCCGATCGGCCGGATATCGGTCAGCGCTTCATCGCCGTGGCCGCGCAGGCACTGCGCCCGGGTGGACAGTTGTTGCTGGTCGCCAATCGGCATCTGCCCTACGAATACGTGCTCAACGAAAGCTTCGGGCAAGTGCGCGTGGCCGCCGAACGCCACGGTTTCAAGCTGATCTCTGCCATCCGCGGCCGTGGAGTGCGCGCATGAAGCTGGTCAAGCACATCGCCAATCTCGGCTATGGCAGCCGCAAGCAGGTGACCCAGCTGTTTCGCCAGGGCGCGGTCACCGATGTCCAGGGCGAGGTGCTGTATGCCGACGACCAGGTGGAGCACGATGCGATCCGCATCGATGGCGAACCGCTGGATCCGCCGCCCGGTTTCAGCCTGTTGCTGCACAAACCCAGCGGCTACACCTGTTCGACCAAGGACACCGGCCGGCTGATCTACGAACTGCTGCCGCTGCGCTTCCGCTCGCGCGCGCCGGTGCTGGCGCCGGTGGGGCGGCTGGATCGCGAAACCAGCGGCATGTTGCTGATGACCGACGACGGCGCGCTGCTGCACCGGATCATTTCGCCCAAGTCCGCATTGGACAAGGTGTACGACGTCACCCTGGCCGAAGACTTGCGTGGCGACGAAGCCGCGCTGTTTTCCAGCGGCACGTTGCTGCTGGAAGGCGAAACCAAACCATTGCTGCCAGCCGAACTGGATGTCCTCGGGCCACGCGAAGCGCGCCTGACCTTGCACGAGGGCCGCTACCACCAGGTGCGGCGCATGTTCGCCGCCGCCGGCAATCATGTGGTGGCGCTGCACCGTAGCCGCATCGGCGGGCTATCGCTGGACGGCCTGCCGTCGGGGCAATGGCGCACGCTGGAAGCGTTCGATCTTGAGGTGTTGTTCGGCCGTAGCGAGCAGGAATAAGCGAGGTTGCCGTGCTGCGGCTGAAGCCGCAGGCAGTGATCTTCGATAAGTGCGAGCCGATCTAGAGACCCTGCGCTGCAAGCCTTCAGACGTACTGCATCTTGCGCGACATGCCGCCATCGACGACGAAATCCTGCCCGGTCACAAAGCCCGACAGCTGCGGCGATAGCAGATACACCGCCAGCTGTGCGATGTCTTCCGGCGTGCCCACGCGTCCGGCCGGATGTTGGGCGTGGTCGCGACGCGAGAGCTTGGGCGACCGCCTGCGCTGCGGTGCACGCCAGGCATCGGTGCTGATCCAGCCCGGGCTGATGCTGTTGACGCGCACCTGCGGTCCTTCGCTCAGCGCCAAGGCGTGGGTGAAGGCCACCAGCCCGCCCTTGGCGGCGGCATAGGCCTCGCTATGCGGCTCCGATTGCCAGGCGCGGGTGGAGGCGATGTTGACGATCGCGCCGCCGCTCTGGGCCTGCGCCAGTGCGGGCAAGGCCTGCTTGCTGCACAAAAACGCGCCATGCAGGCTCGATAAGCGGCGATTCCATTCGTCCCACTCAAGTTGCGGCAATGGCGCGACATGCGGATCTGCAACGCCTGCGTTGTTGACCAGGCCATCGAGTCGACCGAAGCGTTTGAGCGCAGTGGCGATCAAACGCGTTGCCTGGGGTTCGCGCGCGGCATCGCAACGGACGAAGGCAGTGCGTTGCGGCAGTGCCCATTCGTGCAAACAGGCCTTGCCGGCATCGGCATCCAGATCGCCGATCACCACGCTGCCGCCTGCGCCGAGCACCGCCTGCGCAATGCCGCGGCCGATGCCTTGCGCGCCACCGGTGATCACCACCACGCGGTCCTGCAGCGGGGACGTGTTCCATGCGGAAATAGCGGGAATCAAAGGCATCTGGCGCACCACGGCAGTGAGGTCGAGCGCACTGTAACGCGGGCGCGGTGGTGGTCGCGGTAACAAGAGCGCTGCGCGTGATACACCCGTTGCGGTGCATCCTTGCGCAGCACGCGCATCATGCCGTGCAGCTGCTCGCCGTCATTGCGGTACGCGTTTCCGGCGCTTTGCAGCGCACGTGCGTGGGATTCAGTGCTGCGACGCGTTCAACAGACGTTCCCAGCCGTCCTGGCCCAGGCGTTCCAGCGTCTCGATATTGCGCTCGACGATCACGTCCGGGTCGGGGAAGGCCGCGACTGCACGCTCCACGCTGTCTTCGCGCAGCAGGTGCAAAGTAGGGAAGGGCGAGCGGTTGGTGAAGTTGGCCACATCGTCCACGGCCGCACCGGCGAACTGATAGTCCGGATGGAAGCTGGCCACCTGCAACACGCCGTCCAGATCGAGCGCTTCCACGGCCGCATCGGCGTTGTCGAGGAAGTCGTTGTAGTCCAGAAAATCGGTGAGCACGTCCGGATGTACGATCAAGGTAGTGTCGATCTGCTCGGCCGAGGTATCGCGCAGCAGCACCAGTTCTTCGGCCAGTTGTTCCAGCAGCGCTTCGGGCGTGCTGGCATCGCTGAGCACCAGGCGCACCTGCTGCTTGACGTAGACCGCCTTGGCGAACGGGCACAGGTTCAAACCGATCACCGCGCGCTCGATCCACTGGCGGGTGGCGGTCAACGGATCAAGCGTGGAAGGCGTGGACGTCATCGTGGCGGCGGCGTGATGGAGCGTCAGTGTATGCGATCGCCGCTTTCGCGGCCGCGTGCGGTTGTGCGGCTTGCCTGGCCAAGCAGGCGCGACAGATGGCGGCGAGTGCTGCATGTCGAACCTGCCAGTCGGTTTTTCTGCAGCCGGCCTACCGCGTGTCGGTTTGCGTGGTGGTCGCCACATGTTCGCGCAGAAACGCGATCGATGCCTGTGCAACCGCATCGGCATGCGGGGTTTTGTGCGGCGAACCGATCGCATGCGCGCCAGTGTCGAACGCTGTTGCACGTTTGCTGCCTGGCGCGGTGCCGAGCGCATCGAACATGTCCAGCATTGCCGGCACCGAGGCGGTGGGATCTTCGTCACCGTTGGCCGCGCGGTAGTAGCCAACAAACACCGGGCAGCGCACACGTAACCACGGAGGATCGGCGGCCACGCTTGCGAACAAGCTGCGCAGCGCGCGGAATCCGTCCGGGTGGATGATGTTCGACCAGAACGCCACGGCGGCAGCAGTGCGCGGGCGTGGATCGGTCAAAGGCGCTTGCGCCATGCAGACCTGATCGAGCAGTGCAGGGTCGGCCGGCCGGATGCCGGGCGACCACGCCACAACCGCCGCCACATCTTCTGGTTGTTGCGCCGCAAGCCACAAACCCAGCGTGCCGCCCATGGACGAGCCGACAATCGCCACGCGCTCGCCCATCCGCTGCGCCTGCGCCAATGCTTGCAGTGCCGATGCCTGCAACGTGGCAGGCGTGAGTCCTTGCATCGCATCGGCCGCACTGCATCCATGACCGGGCCAACGATGCACGTAGAGGTTGGCCCCCAACGCATCGGCCATCTGTTCGGGCAGGTCGCCGGCTTCGCCCGGGCTGGCCATGAATCCGTGCAGGTACAGCAACGCCAGCGGCGTGCGTGTCTGCGCCGCATGTTGCCAGTGGCAACGTGCCGCGTTGCCGGGCTTGAGGTCGGTGCTGTCGATGCGTGGCTCAGTCGCGGAAGTTGTCGAACTGCAGCGGCAGCTCGAAATCGGCCTTCTTCAGCAGCGCCATCGCATCCTGCAGATCGTCGCGCTTCTTGCCGCTCACGCGCAGCTTGTCGCCATTGATCTGCGCTTCGACCTTGAGCTTGGCTTCCTTCAACTTGGCGACCAACTGCTTGGCCTGCTTCTGCTCGATGCCCTGCTTGACGGTGACCTTCTGGCGCGCACCGGCCAGATTGGTTTCCATATCGCCGAACTCCAGGCAACGCACGTCGATGCCGCGGGCCAGCAGGCGCGCGCGCAGGATGTCGGTCATCTGCTTGACTTGGAAATCGCTGGGTGCGGACTGGTTGATCACCTTGTCGTCTTCCAGCTCGAACCTGGCCTCCACGCCCTTGAAGTCGAAGCGCGTATCGAGCTCGCGATTGGCCTGGTCCACCGCATTGGTCAGTTCGTGCTTGTCGACTTCGGAGATCACGTCGAAGGAAGGCATGCAAAGCTCCTGCTATCTGAAAACAACCGCCATTCTAGGCCATCGTGCTCAACGCCATCGCGCCGTGGGCACCGCCGAACCACGCATTGGCGGTCGGCGCGCAGTCGCAGCGATAATGCGCCATGCCCACCACCCGCTCTCCGCTTCCCGCCATCGCCTGGATGGTGGCCGCCGTGGCCTGCTTCTCGCTGATGGATGCGGGCATGAAGCTATTGTCGGCGCATTACCCGCCGTTGCAGGTCACCTTGTTGCGTGGTGCCGCCTCGCTGCCGTTCGTGCTGGTGTGGGTGTTCGCCACCGCCGGCCCGCGCTCGATCGTGCCGGTACGCTGGGGCCTGCACCTGCTGCGCGGGGTGCTGGGCATGGTGATGATCGGTTGCTTCGTCTACGGCCTGAAGCGCATGCCGCTGTCCACCGCCTACACGCTGTATTTCGTCGCCCCGTTGCTGGTGGCGGCGCTGTCGGTGCCGCTGCTGGGCGAGCAGGTGGGGCCGCGACGCTGGACCGCGATTGCCATTGGCCTGGTCGGGGTGATCGTGGTGTTGGGGCCGGGCGTGGACGGCTTGATCTCGCTGCCCGGCCTGATGGTGCTGCTGGCGGCCGCTGCCTACGCCATCGCGGCCCTCACCGTGAGCCTGTTGACCCGCACCGACACCCCTCAGGCGATGGTGGTGTGGTTTTTGCTGTTCATGGCGATCGGCGCCGGCCTGCTGGCCATTCCCGGCTGGGTGCCGCTGCGGGGTGAGCACGCCTGGTTGATCGCCGGTATGGGCCTGGCCGGCGCGCTGGGGCAAATTGCACTGACCCAGGCCTTTCTGCGCGGCGAAGCCTCGATGATCGCGCCACTGGAATACACCGGCCTGGTCTGGGTGATCGGGTGGGATTGACTGCTGTGGCAAACCCTGCCCGACAACTGGACCTGGACCGGCGCCGGCATCATCGTCGCCAGCGGGCTGTATTTGTTGCGGCGGGAGCGGATTCGCAAGGCGGATCGCCTGACGCCGCTAGATAAGCCGTGATTGGGGATTGGGCATTCGCTAGAGCAACGGCAAGGCGCTTTGGCTTTTGCGAATCCCCAATCCCGAATCCTCACTCCCTACCTTAGAACTCAATGGAATATCGTCCGCAAACATTGACTGGTAGGCTTCACGGCCCCCCAATCGGCCACGCGCGGTGATCCAGTTTCAGCGCCTGCACAAGTCTTATTCCGTTGACGGTCGCCAGATCGTGGCGCTGCACCCGCTCGATCTGCGGATCGGCCCTGGCGAAGTGTTCGGCATCATCGGCCATTCCGGCGCCGGCAAATCGACGCTGATCCGGTTGATCAACCGGCTGGAAGAACCCAGCGGCGGGCGCCTGCTGATCGGCGAGGAGGACGTCATCGCGCAGGACAGCCAGGGCCTGCGCGCGCTGCGCCGGCGTATCGGCATGATCTTCCAGCACTTCAATCTGCTGTCTTCGCGCACCGTGGCCGGCAATGTGGCGTTCCCGCTGGAGCTGGCCGGCACCCCGCGCGCGGAGGTCGATGCGCGCGTGGCCGAGTTGCTGGCGCGGGTGGGGCTGGAGCAGCACGCCAACAAGTACCCGGCGCAGTTGTCCGGCGGGCAGAAGCAGCGCGTGGGCATTGCGCGCGCGCTGGCCACCCGGCCGCAGATCCTGCTGTGCGACGAGGCCACCAGCGCGCTGGATCCGCAGACCACCGCCTCGGTGCTGCAACTGCTGGCGCAGATCAATCGCGAGCTGGGCCTGACCATCGTGCTGATCACCCATGAGATGGACGTGATCCGCCGCGTCTGCGACCGCGTGGCAGTGCTGGACGCCGGCAAGCTGGTGGAAACCGGCCCGGTGACCGAGGTGTTCCTGCATCCGCAGCACGCCACCACCCGGCGCTTCGTCTCCGAAGCCGAACACGTGGACGAAGCCGAGCTGCATCGCGACTTCGCTGCGGTGGGCGGGCGCATCGTGCGGCTGACCTTTCTTGGCAACGGCACCTACGAACCGGTGCTCGGCCGCATCGCCCGCGAGACCGGCGTGGACTACAACATCCTGTCCGGGCGCGTGGACCGCATCAAGGACACCCCATACGGCCAGCTCATCGTCGCCTTGACCGGCGGCGACCATAACGCGGCACGTGCCGGCTTCGTTGCAGCGGGTGTGCAAGTGGAGGATCTGCGCGTATGACTCTGTTGATCGCCACTGCCGATGGGTTCTTCCGCAATCTCGATGCCGGCAAGTGGGGCGACATCGGCCAGGCCACGCTCGACACCTTGCTGATGCTGGCCGGCGCGCTGCCGCTGACGTTGTTGATCGGCCTGCCGCTGGGCGTGGCGCTGTTCCTGTGCGGCGCGCCGCAGCTGCGCCGTCGCCCGGTGCTGTACGGCGCACTCGCGGCGCTGATCAATTTGCTGCGCTCGGTGCCCTTCATCATCCTGATGATCGCAATGATCCCGCTCACGCTGATGCTGATGGGCACCTCGCTGGGCGTGCGCGGCGCGATCCTGCCGCTGGTAGTTGGCGCCGCACCGTTCTACGCGCGCCTGGTGGAAACCGCCTTGCGCGAGGTGGACCGCGGCATTATCGAAGCCAGCCAGGCGATGGGCGCCACCACGTGGCAGCTGGTGCTGCGGGTGTTGCTGCCCGAAGCGCGCCCGGGGCTGATTGCCGGTGCCACCGTGACCACCATCGCGTTGATCGGTTTCACTGCGATGGGCGGTGCGATCGGTTCCGGCGGGCTGGGCGATGTGGCCTATCGCGAAGGCTATTTGCGCTCGCATTCGGATGTGGCGCTGGTCACCGTGATCGCCTTGCTGGTGTTGGTGCAGCTGCTGCAGATGCTGGGCGACCGGCTGGTGGCGCGCTACAGCCGGCGCTGAGGTCGATGCGACTGTGTGCCGACGCGGCGCAAAGGTCCACGCAAGAGACACGGGCTTGCGAATCCCCGCTGCACCCACGGTCTGCTAGGTTTACCTTCTGCGGCAGTGCCGCATTCCTCTCCCCACGGATCCCTACATGAGCACATTCGCGTTTCGTTCCCTCCTGGCTGCGGCCACGCTGGCGTTGGCGTCCTGTGGTGGCAATGGCGGCAGCAGTGGCGGCGACACCCTCACCGTGGCCGCCACGGCAGTGCCGCATGCCGAGATCCTGGAGGTGGTCGAGCCGCTGCTGGCCAAGCAGGGCGTCAAGCTGGACGTGCGCGTGTTCAACGACTACGTGCAGCCCAACGACCAGGTCGTGCAGAAGCAGATCGACGTCAATTACTTCCAGACCGAGCCGTATCTGGACGCCTACAACCGCGATCGCAAGAGCCAGCTGGTGACCGTGGTCGGCGTGCATATCGAACCGTTCGGAGCTTATTCGCGCCGGTTCAAGACCCTGGCCGAGCTGCCTACCGGTGCGGATGTGGTGATTCCCAACGACCCGAGCAACAACAGCCGCGCGCTGATCCTGCTCGACAAGGCCGGCGTGATCAAACTCAAGGATCCGAGCAACGCACTGTCCAGCCAGCGCGATATCGTCGAAAACCCCAAGCAGCTGAAATTCCGCGAGCTCGATTCGGCGATGCTGCCGCGCGTGCTCGATCAGGTCGATCTGGCGCTGATCAACACCAACTACGCACTCGACGCCGGGCTCAATCCGACCCGCGATGCGCTGGCGATCGAAAGCAAGGACTCGCCGTACGTGAACTTCCTGGTGGCGCGCCCGGACAACAAGGACGATGCGCGCGTGCAGAAGCTGGCCAAGGCCTTGACCAGCCCCGAAGTGAAGGCCTTCATCGAGCAGAAGTACAAAGGCGCGGTGTTGCCGGCGTTTTAGAGCCGCGCTTAATCCGCAACCGAGCATCTGATGCCACTTCTCCTCGCTATTCCGCTGGCCGTGATCATCGCTCTGGCGGTGTTCGCGGTGCTGTTTCCGTTGTCGCTGGTGCAGCGCTTCCGTGTCGGTACTGCGCGGCGACAGGCCCGTGGATGGTTGTTGATGATCAATCTAGCCTCGGCTGCGCTCTCCAACGTGTTGTTCGTCATTTTCGCGCTGGTTGCTGCGGCGTTCTGGCCCGGCGCGATCAGCCACGCCGCAGTCGGCTGGGCCTGCGGGCTGGCCTTGGGTCTGCTGGCGTTGCGGTTGACCCGCTTCGAGCGCACCCAGCAGGGCCTGTTTTACCGGCCCAATCTGTGGCTGGTGCTCGCAGTGACGGCGTTGGTGGTAGTACGCGTCATCGCCGGCATGGTGCAGGGCTGGCGCAGCGCCTGGCAGGGTGTGGCCTGGCCCACGGAAGGTTGGCTCAGTCATGCGAGTTTGCTGGGCGCGGCCGGCGTGCTGCTCGGTTATGCACTCGCGTATGCCACCTTGCTGTGGTGGCGTTGGCGCAGTGCGCGCTTGCGCGGCAGCGTGTACTGGCGTTGAGCTGGCGCTGGAATTCGTACGTCAGCGAGTGTCGATACTTCACTGGCACTGGCACTGGCAAGGACTGGACCCGAGCACGGGCGAGCTGCCCATCACGCGCAGCGCTCGCACCCAGATCGCACGGGAGATCCAGCGCTCCGAATTGAGGCAGCGCAGTGATTTCCACGCACAAAAAAACGGGCCTTTCGGCCCGTTTTTCTTCAACTTGAACGTTGCCTGCTGGAGCGTGCTTAGAAGCGCGCGCCGACACCGAAGCCGACGGTCCACGGATCCAGTTCCAGCTCGCTGCCGGTGCCCTGGCCGCCCACGCGCAGTTCCGGGCGCGAACGCATGTAGCGGGCGTCTGCACGTGCAAACCAGGTGGAGTTGATGTTCATGTCCACGCCGACGGTGCCGATGACACCCTTGGCGGTGTCCAGGCCCACGTGCTGACCGCTGGTCGATACCGCGTCGATCTTCTCGTTGCTGAAGTTCGACTCGTAGTAGCCCACGCCCACGAACGGACGGAACACGTTGTCGGCCTGGCCGAAGTGATACTGGCCGCTGATGGCGATCGGCTGCTGCTCGACGGTACCGACCTTGCCCACGCCATCGGCGTTGACGCGGTGGTTGAACTTGTCGGCTGCGCCCCAGACTTCAACGGCCCAGTTGTCGTTGATGTAGTAGCTGGCGCTCAGCGTCGGCGCCGGGCCGCCATCGACGTCCAGGCCCGGAGCCGGGTCGTTCTTCGGCTTGATCAGGGCCACACCGCCGACCACTGCCCAATGCTTGCCAGAGGCGCTATCGGCGCTGGTGGAAGCCGAGGAGGTGTCACCGGTGTAGGTGGTGTCTTGTGCAAATGCAGACGGCGCAAACGCAAGTGCGGATACGGCAGCCAGGCTCAGGATGGAAATGGAACGCATTGGGGGTCTCCTCGTGTTCTTGTTGGGCCCGTGGAGTGGGCCGCGCCAAAGCTATTCCTGAAAATCTGAATCCACGCCCACCTGCGGCTCGCTAAAATTTCGTTTGTTCAGGAACTTTCTGGAGAAGGCCGTGGTTGCGACGTGCAAGCTGAAAACAACATTCACGCAGATGCGACCGCTGTGACGAAAAACGACGTGTTGCAAGGCCTGCCAGCGCACATTCGCAGCGATTGCCGGGTGCTGGTGCTCGGTTCGATGCCGGGCAACGCCTCGTTGGACGCAGCGATGTACTACGCACATCCACGCAACCGGTTCTGGCCGCTGATGCAGGCTTTGTTGGGTATCGATGCAAGCGCTGCGTATGCCGAACGCCTGGAGGCGTTGGCGCACTGCGGCGTCGGCTTGTGGGATGTGATCGGCCAATGCGAACGGCGCGGCAGCCTGGATACGGCCATCGTCGCCAGCAGCATCGTGGTCAATCCGTTGGCGGCGCGCCTGGCGATGCTGCCGCAGCTGCGCGCGGTGGCCTGCAATGGTGCCGCTGCGGCGCAGGCGTGGCGTCGGCACGTGCAACCGCTGTTGCCAACGCAGTTGCAGGCAGTGCCGGTCTGGGCGTTGCCGTCCACCAGCCCGGCCAACGCAGCGTGGTCGCTGCAGCGCTTGTGCGACGCCTGGCAGCCGTTGCGCGATGCCTTGGACTAGCGACGTTGGCCAGCCATGTATCGACGTCGTGATCGAAGACATGCCCATGATCGAGACGTGAGCGAGGCGCATGGTGCCGTTCGAGCGAGGCGCGCGCGTTTTAGCGGCTTGAACCAACGCGCGTACCAACTGCAGCGCCGATTCGACCGGCTGCGGCCCGGCAATCGGCCATAAGTCATGTCAGCGTCCGGCACAGGCGCGCGCCAGGCACGCGCGCGCATGCTGCATGCCAACGCACAACGGAGCAGCGGGATGACGAGCAAACACGGATTGACGATGGCGATCGGGCTGCTGGCAGGCCTGTTCGGCGTCGTGAGCGCGGCAGCGGCCGACGACCTGCATTGCGAGGTCGAGAGCGACTACGACCTCACGCTCAACTCGCGCAGTCTGATCCTGATCCGCGAATCGGGCACGCCGCAACGCCTGGTGATGCGCCAGGGCGCCTTGTTCGTCGACGACCGCTGGGTTGCGTTGAGCGCAGACGATCGCGCCCGGTTGATCCAGTTCGAGCGGCAGACCCGCGATGTGGTGCCGCTGGCGCAGGAGGTCGGGCGAGAAGCGGCCGACATCGCCGTCACCGCGCTGGGCGAAGTGGCAGCCGGTTTCAGCCGCACCCCGGAGGCCACCCGCACCCAGATGGCAAACGTGCGCGAGAAGATCGATACGCGCTTGAAGCAGAGCTTCAGCAAAAGCCAGCTCACCACGATCGACATCGATGACGACATCGGCGCCATGGTGGCCGAGCTGTTACCGCAACTGATCGGCGATGTCGTCGCCGGTGCGGTGCAGTCGGCACTGACCGGAAACGATGTGCAGCTGCGGTCGCTGGACGGTGTGGAAAAGCGCATCGAGCGCCTGATCGAGCCGCAGGCGCGCGCATTGCGGCCGCGCGCGCAGCAACTATGCGAGCGGGTCGAAGCGCTCGACACATTGGACAATGCGCTGGCGTATCGTTTGCCCTCGGGCGAGCCACTGCAACTGTTGCGGGTCGATCGACGCGCCTCGAAATGATCCGGCGCGTGCGTGCGCAAACGCTGCATCCCACCCGGCGCGTGAGTTTTTCCACGGCAATGGTTGGCGCTGCGGCCCGCAGCCGGCCACAATAGGGGTTTCCCCATTCTGTTGCCGGAGTTCCCCGTATGGCCGAAATCAAGGAAGCACTTGTCCCCGATATCGGTGACTACAGCGATGTCCCGGTAATCGAGGTGCTGGTGTCGGTCGGCGATACGGTCAGCAAGGACCAGAGCCTGGTCACGCTGGAATCGGACAAGGCCACGATGGAAGTGCCCTCGTCGGTGTCAGGCGTGGTCAAGGAGATCAAGGTCAAGGTCGGCGATTCGCTGTCGCAGGGCGCGCTGGTCGCGCTGATCGAAGTGGCCGATGCCGGCGCCGAGACCGCTGCGGCTCCCGCCCCGGCGGCTGCGCCCGCTGCTCCGGCCAAGGCCGCGCCCGCTGCCGCCCCGGCGCCTGCCGCCAAGGCTGAGCCGGCCGCGCCGGCCGCATCCTCGGACGGCGGCCTGGTCGAGGCCCGCGTGCCCGATATCGGCGATTACACCGACATCCCGGTGATCGAGGTGCTGGTCGCCGTCGGCGATACCGTCGCCAAGGACCAGAGCCTGGTCACGCTGGAATCGGACAAGGCCACGATGGAAGTGCCGTCCTCGGCCGCCGGTGTGGTCAAGGAGCTCAAGGTCAAGGTCGGCGACACGCTCTCGCAGGGCAATGTGGTGGCCATCATCGCGGCCAGCGATGGCGGTGCCGGTGCGGCGCAGTCCCCGGCTAAGCCCACCACCGACACCGCCGAAACCGCTGGCAAGGTCGAGCCGGTCGCGGTGTCTGCGGTGCCGGACAAGCTGGCCCAGCGCGAGATCGCACAGGTGCAGGGCGCACGCTCCAGCGAGGCCTCGCAGCCTGCGCAGGGCGGCCAGCCGTCGGCTGGCAACCCGTCCAGCCCGCCGGTGACCTTCGACGCCGACAGCGTGCTGCCATCCAAGGTGGCCTACGCCAGCCCGGTGGTGCGTGTGTTCGCGCGCGAGCTGGGCGTGGATCTGAACCAGCTCAAGGGCAGCGAAAAAGGCGGCCGCATCACCCGTGAGGACGTGCAGCGCTTCGTCAAGGCCGCACTCAGTGGCGGCGCGCCCGCCGCAGCCGGTGCTGCCCCGGCCGGCGGTGGCAATGGGCTGAACCTGCTGGCCTGGCCGAAGGTGGACTTCAGCAAGTTCGGCGAGACCGAGACCCAGCCGCTGTCGCGCATCAAGAAGATTTCCGGTGCCAACCTGGCACGCAACTGGGCGATGATTCCGCACGTCACCCAGTTCGAATCGGCCGACATCACCGACCTGGAAGCCCTGCGCGTGGCCCTCAACAAGGAAAACGAGAAGGCGGGCATCAAGCTCACCATGCTCGCCTTCCTGGTCAAGGCCAGCGCTGCGGGTCTGAAGAAATTCCCCGAGTTCAACGCCTCGCTCGATGCGGCCGGCGAAAACCTTACGCTGAAGAAGTACATCAACATCGGCTTTGCCGCCGACACGCCGAACGGCCTGGTCGTGCCGGTGATCCGCGACGTCGACAAGAAGGGCGTGCTGCAGATCGCCCAGGAAAGCGGCGAGCTGGCCAAGAAGGCGCGTGACGGCAAGCTCGGCCCGGCCGACATGAGCGGCGGCTGCTTTTCGATCAGCTCGCTCGGCGGCATCGGTGGTACGGCGTTCACGCCGATCATCAATGCGCCGGAAGTGGCGATCCTGGGCGTCTCCAAGTCGGCGATGCAGCCGGTCTGGAACGGCAAGGAGTTCGCGCCCAAGTTGATGCTGCCGTTGTCGTTGAGCTACGACCACCGCGTCATCGACGGCGCGTTGGCTGCACGCTTCACCACCTACCTCAGCCAGGTGCTGGCCGACATGCGACGCGTCCTGCTGTGAGAGCGGCGCTGCTGACGATCGCCCTGCTGGGCGTGCTGCCGTGGACAACTGCGGCGGCGCGCGAGTGCGAAAGCACGCTCGGGCGTGGCTGGCCGCCGGGCGTGGGCAACTACGGCACCGCGGTGACCACGTTGCTCGACGGCACCACCAAGCCGAGCCTGTCGTTGCTGACGCTGCCCACCCGTGGTGTCGAGAGCGGTGTGTCGCTGCTGCCCGGCAAGGACGGCGCCGACTGGACCCTGCGGCATAGCCGCGCCGACGAGCGCGTCTACAGCTGGGTCAGCCAGAGCGATCGCGGCAGCGTGCAGTTCCGCACCGAGCAGACCCCGGAAACGGTGGAAATTCCGATTCCGGCGGCGCTGGCAAAGCGCCTGATCAGCAACTGGACCAGCGCACTGACCCAGCTCGCACCGACCGGACGCACCGCGCCGGTGAGCGAGGGCGAGGTGCTGTCGTTCCAGGTCGATGGCGTGCGCTACAGCGGCGCGCGTCCGGGCTGCGGCGCCGGCGAGTTGCTTCTGCAGCAGGCCGCGTTGCTGATCGAAGCCAGCGAAGGCAAGGAAAAGAAGCGCGACAAGCGCTGGACCCAAATCGAATCGTCGCTGGATGAACTCCAGCAGACGCTTGCCGGCACGGCCGGTTGAGCCACAGGAGAAGCAAATGGCGGTCATTGAAATCAAGGTTCCCGACATCGGCGATTACAGCGATGTCCCCGTCATCGAAGTGCTGGTCGCGGTCGGCGACAGCGTGGTCAAGGACCAGGGCCTGATAACGCTGGAGTCGGACAAGGCCACGCTGGAAGTGCCGTCCTCGGCCGCCGGTGTCGTCAAGGAACTCAAGATAAAGGTGGGCGACAACCTCTCCGAAGGGGCGGTCGTGCTGTTGCTGGAAGCCGAAGGCGAGGCTGCCGCACCGGCTGCACCCGCCAAGGCCGACACCAAGGCCGCGCCGGCTGCTGCTGCATCGGCCGCCGCGCCCGGCAGCAAGCCGCCGGTGACACCCTCGCATCGCGCTCCGGCCGAACCGGCGCCGTCCAAGCCGGCGCTGGCCAGCGGCAAGCCGGCCGATATCGAATGCAAGATGGTAGTGCTCGGCGCCGGCCCCGGCGGCTACACCGCCGCGTTCCGCGCTGCCGACCTGGGCCTGGATACGGTGCTGATCGAGCGTTACGCCAGCCTCGGCGGGGTCTGCCTCAACGTCGGCTGCATCCCGTCCAAGGCACTGCTGCATGCCGCCGCGGTGATCGATGAAGTGGCGCATGCCGGCGATTTCGGCGTGGATTTCGGTCAGCCCAAGATCACCCTGGACAAGCTGCGCGAGTACAAGGAAAAAGTGGTCGGCAAGCTCACCGGCGGCCTGGCCAGCATGGCCAAGCAGCGCAAGGTGCGCACCGTCACCGGTGTGGCGTCGTTCGTGTCGCCCAACGAGCTGCAGATCGTCGGCGACGACGGCAAGACCCAGCTGCTGCGCTTCGAGCACTGCATCATCGCCGCCGGCTCGCAAGCGGTGAAGCTGCCCAACTTCCCGTGGGACGACAAGCGCGTGATGGACTCCACCGACGCGCTGGAGCTGCACGACATCCCCAAGACCCTGCTGGTGGTTGGCGGCGGCATCATCGGCCTGGAAATGGCCACGGTGTACAGCGCGCTGGGCAGCAAGGTCACCGTGGTCGAGTTCATGGACCAGCTGATGCCGGGCGCCGACAAGGACCTGGTCAAGCCGTTGGCCGACCGCCTGAAGAAGCAGGGCGTGGACGTCCATCTCAAGACCAAGGCCACCGACGTCAAGGCCGACGCCAGCGGCATCACGGTGTCGTTTGAAGCCGCGACCGAAGGCGAAAAGCCGGGCCTGCAGGCGACCGCCTACGATCGCGTGCTGGTCGCTGTGGGCCGCACGCCAAACGGCAAGAAGATCGGCGCCGACAATGCCGGCGTCACTGTCACCGAGCGCGGCTTCATCCCGGCCGATCGGCAGATGCGCACCAACGTGTCGCATATCTTCGCCATCGGCGACATCGTCGGTAACCCGATGCTGGCCCATAAGGCCACCCACGAAGGCAAACTGGCCGCCGAAGTGGCTGCCGGCGAGAAGAAGGAATGGGTGGCGCGGGTGATTCCGTCGGTCGCCTACACCAACCCGGAAATCGCCTGGGTCGGCGTCACCGAAACCGAAGCCAAGGCCAAGGGCCTGAAGGTTGGCGTGGCCAAGTTCCCGTGGGCCGCCAGTGGCCGCGCAATCGGCATCGGCCGCACCGAAGGCTTCACCAAACTGATCTTCGATGAAGAAACGCATCGGGTGATCGGTGGTGCCATCGTCGGCGTGCATGCCGGTGATCTGCTGGCCGAAATTGGTCTGGCCATCGAAATGGGCGCGGAAGCCGAAGACATCGGCCACACCATCCACGCGCATCCGACCCTGAGCGAGTCGGTCGGCATGGCCGCCGAGGTCTACGACGGCACCATCACCGACCTGTACATCCCGAAGAAGAAGTAAACACCGCACACGCGGCACTGCCAACGACGCCCCGCCTTGCGCGGGGCGTCGTCGTTTGGGCATGCTGCCAGGACGGGCTGCACGGTATGCCAAGGGATTGCAGCCGATCACGGGGAGAGACACTGCATGCGCTACGGAATGCTGGGAATGGTGATGCTGTGCAGCATCGCGGCGGTGTCTGCCGCCGGCGCGCAAGAATTGGACGATCCTCAATTGGCCGCTGCGTTGGCGAAGTGCCCGGGGGCCGAAACGTTCGATCGTGCGCAACGGCAGGCAAAAGCGCGTGCCGAGGCAGCGCGCGCATCCGAACTTGCATCGCCTTCCGATCCGGCGCTGCGCGCGCGTCTGCTAGAGATGGAACGCGCCGACCAACTGGTCCGCAATGGCGATTGGTCGCAAGCGGCCGTGACCAAGATGGCCGCTGTGGATGCCGCGCACCTACCGCAGATTCGCCGTATCGTTGCCGAGCACGAAGGTCTGCCAAACGCGGCCCAGGTGGGGCGCGATGGTGTCGCTGCAGCCTGGCTGCTGGTGCAGCATGCCGATGCCGATCCTGCGTTTCAGGAGCAGGTATTGAGCACGCTGGCACAACACGTTACGCGCGGCGAAATTCCGGCACGCTCTCTGGTGCTGTTGACCGACCGCGCCCTTGTCGGCAACGGCAAGCCGCAACGCTACGGCACTCAGCTGGCCGCACAGCAGGGCCGCTGGGTGCCCAAGTCCATCGAGGATCCGGATCGCGTGGATATGCGCCGTGCGGCTGTGGGCGAAATGCCGCTGGCCGATTACATCTGCGTGGCTGCGCAGCTCTTTCCTGCGCCGTAAACGCCCTCCAAAGCAAGGAACCCAAAACGCAAAAGGCCCGCAAAAAGCGGGCCTTTTGAGTACTACGCTAGGTGCGACTCAGAACGCGAACGTCACGCCTGCAACCGGGCCCTTGAACTCCTGCTTCAGGCCGATCAGGCCATCGCTGCCGCGCTGGTCGACGTCGAGCTTGAACCAGTCGTAGCCTGCGAACAGGCCGAAGTTCTTGGTGAAGCGGTACTCGGCAATCGCGTTGGCGCGGCTCAGGTCGCCCTTGTAATCGTCGAAGTTGCCCCAGCTGGTGTTGAGGTACTGGCCCTGCACGTTGAACAGCCAATGCTCGCTCGGACGCGCGGTGAAACGGATACCCACCACCGGCGCCACGCCGTCGGCCTTCTCGTTCAGCACGTCGCCGCTGAACACGCTGCCCAGATCGGCATAGGCGTTGGCTTCGACCTTGGCGTACTCGGCGCCGAGCTGCAGGCCCAGGCTGAATTCCGGCGAATCGATGACCGAGTAGTCGTACACCAGGGTGGCGACCTGATACTTCAGCTCACCCTTGATGAAGCTCCCCGTCGGCACGGTGATACCGCCACCGCTCAGATCCTGGGTCAGGGTCTCGCGGCGATCCTTGTCGTACTTGAAGTAATCGAAGATCAGGCGCTGACGGGTGCTGATGCGGAACACGCCATCGATGCGCGGCTCCCATTCCTTGCCGCCGAGCTTGAAATCTTCGTTGACCGACACGTTGTTGCCTGCCACCAGCGTGTTGCCGCGGATGGTGTTGTCGTTGTCGACGTTCATCGCACCGAGACGGATCTGGAAGCGATCATCGGTATCTTCGGCATGTGCAGGCGCGGCATAAGCGGCGACCAGTACGCACGGGATGACCAGTGCGAGAAGGTGTTTCATGGGGAGCTCCATAGTTCTAAGAGAGGCAGGCAACCGACCTGTGGCGCGCACTATCGATAAAATGGTGTCGTTCACAAGTGAACGACCTGTCGAATCGATGTGAAGGTCGAGATAGCAATCGGACAAAACGGTCCGGTACCGCGGGCAGTTCGACTTTAGTCGTGCGCTGCGCAATTGAGGCGCCAATAACGAAATGATGCAGCCGGCATCGCAGCAGAAACGCGCCGATTGGACCGCCGATGGGAAGGTCGCAGGGTGCGACAAAATGCGTAAAAAGCAGGAGCCCCGGTCTCCCGAGGCTCCTAGACGCAGCCTGCTGTAGCTACCTTTCGACGAGGATGTGCAGGCCTCGCAGGTTCTGACCGTCGGTTTGTGGCAAAGTTCCCACCCGCTGCTGCGCTAGCTGTATGGTGCGTCGCAGCAACTTATGACTTCTGCCGGTTGTCTCGCAATTTGTCCCATTGCTATACTTTCGCGGCTCGACGAGGCGCATCTGCGCTTCCCACTCATTCTCACGCAAGGTAACCGTAGTGCTGAACTCCGTTGACGCGGGTCGGCGGTTGATGCTGCGCGCTGCGGTATATCCGCTTGCCGCTGTAGCTATAACCAGTCTGGGGTTGCTGTTGGTCGGTCCCCGTTACTCTGCCGGTCTGGCACTGACCGGATTTGCGACGGTGTTGGGCGGTTGGGTGGCAGCACGTACCGCGCTAGGTGGCGGTATTCAGGCAGCCGGCATTGCCATGGTCCGGCTGATTCTGGCGATGGTGTTGAAGTGGGTATTGGTTTTCGTGGCGCTGGCACTCGGCTTTGGCCTGTGGCGGCTGCCTCCTCTGGCTTTGTTGGCGGGTATCGCCATCGGGCTGATTTTTCAGGTTCTGGCTCTGGCCAGGCGTTGATTCGAACTTAAAGGGCTCCGGACACATGGCGGGCGAGGCAGCAACACCTACCTCCTATATCCAGCATCACTTGCAGAACCTGATCTATCCGGTTCGTGAGGGTGGCGGTACGTTTTGGACCATTCACGTCGACACCCTGGTCATGGCCGTGTTGATGGGCCTGGTGATGGTCTTCGCATTCTGGACGGCGACCCGCAATGCCACGGCCGGTGTGCCGGGCAAGTGGCAGGCGTTCGTGGAAATCTGCCTGGAGTTCGTCGACCGGCAGGCCAAGGACACCTATCACGGCAGCAGCAAGCTGGTGACGCCGATCGCGATCACCATCTTCTTCTGGATCCTGTTGATGAACCTCCTCAAGATGATCCCGGCCGATTTCATCGCCATCCCGCTGGGTTGGGCAGGTATCCACGCCTGGAAGCCGGTGCCCACTGCCGACGTCAATGCCACCTTGGGCATGTCGATCAGCGTGTTCTTCCTGATGATCGTGTTCTCGCTGCGCTCCAAGGGCGTGGGCGGCATGACCAAGGAATTCCTGACGGCGCCGTTCGGCAAGTGGATGATGCCGTTCAACCTGCTTTTGAACATCGTCGAGTGGCTGAGCAAGCCGATTTCGTTGGCGATGCGACTGTTCGGCAACATGTTCGGCGGCGAGATCGTCTTCCTGCTGATCTGGGTGCTGGGCGGTGCGGGCATCGCCGGCATGGTCGCTGGCGGCGTATTCGGCCTCGGCTGGATGCTGTTCCACCTGTTGGTGATTCCGCTGCAGGCCTTCATCTTCATGATGCTGTCGATCGTGTATCTGAGCCTTGCCGAAGACAGTCACTGAGTTTGCTACACCCTTCATCTGCTTTATCCCGATTCATCCATCACCCTTAGAAACTTTCGTTCGGAGATCACCATGTACCTCGCCGTCCTGACCAACCTCGCTCAAGTCCAGAGCTCCACCGTCCTCGCCGTCGGCATCATGATCGGCCTGGCCGCGCTGGGTGCCGGCCTCGGTCTGGCCATCATGGCTGGCAAGTTCCTGGAATCGGCCGCGCGCCAGCCGGAACTGATCCCGGTGCTGCAGGTCCGCATGTTCATCACCGCCGGCCTGATCGACGCCGCGTTCATCATCAGCGTCGCTGTCGGCCTGCTGTTCGCCTTCGCCAACCCGCTGGCCCAGGTGTTCATCGAGCGTCTGTCGCAGGCTGCCGGCTGATCCAGCGGTAGCAGGATGTGGAGGCAACCGCGTGCGGTTGTCCCCGCGGATGAAGGTCGGAAAGCGTCGCCATGCGGCGGCGCTTTCACCCCTAAAGAGCGATTGAGCGACCCATGGACATCACCCTTACCATCTTTGCCCAGGCGCTGGCCTTCGCCGGTCTGATCTGGATCGTCGCGACCAAAATCTGGCCGCCGCTGCTGCAGGCGATCGAAGAGCGTCAGCAAAAGATCGCTGAAGGCCTGGCTGCGGCCGATCGTAGTCAGAAGGATCTGGCGCGGGCGCAGGAAAAGGTCAACGAAGCACTGAAAGACGCACGCACCAAGGCCAACGAGATCATCGATCAGGCCCATGCGCGCGCCAACCAGATCATCGAAGCGGCCAAGCACGAGGCAATTGCCGAAGCCAACCGTCAGAAGGACCTGGCGCAGACCGAAATCGACGCATCTGCCACCCGTGCCCGCGAAGAACTGCGCAAGCAGATCTCGGTGCTGGCGGTCAGCGGCGCAGAGAAGCTGCTCAAGCGCGAAATCGATGCCAACGCCCACAAGGCGCTGCTCGACGAGCTGGCGGCGGAGATTTAATCGATGAGCCAGGCCCTCACACTTGCCCGTCCCTACGGCCGTGCCGCGTTTGCGATCGCGCGTGAGGGCGGTACCTTCGCACTCTGGTCCGATGCATTGGCGTTTTCGGCGCAGGTTGCCGGTGACCCGCGTGTGGCTGCACTGCTGCTCAATCCGGCCTTGCGCCAGGAGCAGGCGGTGACGTTGCTGGCGCCGCCGCAGGCGAGCGAAGAGTATTTGCGTTTCCTCGGTTTGCTGGCCGATGCGCAGCGGTTGTCGGCGCTGCCGGAAATCGCAGGCTTGTACGAACAGCTGCGCGCCGAGGCCGAACATGTCGTCAAGGCGACAGTGACCTCGGCAACCGAAATGACTGCGACCGAGCTGGACACGATCGCTGCTGCGCTGAAGAAGCGTTTTGGCCGCGAGGTGGATATCACCACCGCGGTGGATGCTTCGTTGATCGGCGGCGCGGTGATCGACACCGGCGACGTGGTCATCGACGGCTCGCTGAAGGGCAAGCTCGCGCGTCTGCAAAGCTCGCTCGCCCACTGAATTCACATAAACGCATGGCCCTTGCGGCCGGCACCTAGGACTGAACGATGGCAACCACGCTCAACCCCTCCGAAATCAGCGACCTGATCAAGACCCGCATCGAGACGGTCAAGCTGTCCGCGGAGTCGCGCAACGAAGGCTCCGTGACCAGCGTGTCCGATGGCATCGTGCGCATCTTCGGCCTGGCCGACGTGATGCAGGGCGAAATGATCGAACTGCCCAACAACACCTTCGCGCTTGCGCTGAACCTGGAGCGCGATTCGGTCGGCGCCGTGGTGCTGGGCGACTACGAAAACCTGCGCGAAGGCGACGTGGCCAAGACCACCGGTCGCATCCTGGAAGTGCCGGTGGGTCCGGAGCTGCTCGGTCGCGTGGTCAACGCACTGGGCGAGCCGATCGACGGCAAGGGCCCGCTGGGCGCGACCCAGACCGCACCGGTGGAGCGTGTTGCGCCGGGCGTGATCTGGCGTAAGTCGGTCGACCAGCCGGTGCAGACCGGTTACAAGTCGGTCGATGCGATGATTCCGATCGGCCGCGGCCAGCGCGAGTTGGTCATCGGCGACCGTCAGACCGGCAAGACCGCGCTGGCGATCGATGCGGTGATCAACCAGAAGGGCACCGGCATCAAGTGCGTGTACGTAGCGATCGGCCAGAAGGCCTCGACCGTTGCCAACATCGTGCGCAAGCTCGAAGAGAACGGCGCGCTGGCACACACCGTGGTGGTGGCGGCGACCGCGTCCGAATCGGCCGCGATGCAGTACATCAGCCCGTATGCCGGCTGCACCATGGGCGAGTACTTCATGGACCGCGGCGAAGACGCGCTGATCGTGTACGACGATCTGTCCAAGCAGGCCGTGGCCTACCGCCAGATCTCGCTGCTGCTCAAGCGCCCGCCGGGTCGTGAAGCCTATCCGGGCGACGTGTTCTATCTGCATAGCCGCCTGCTCGAGCGCGCTGCGCGCGTGTCCGAGGAATACGTGGAGAAGTTCACCAACGGTGCGGTGACCGGCAAGACCGGTTCGCTGACGGCGCTGCCGATCATCGAAACGCAGGCCGGCGACGTCTCTGCATTCGTGCCGACCAACGTGATTTCGATCACCGACGGCCAGATCTTCCTGGAAACCGACCTGTTCAACGCCGGTATCCGTCCGGCCGTGAACGCCGGTATCTCGGTGTCGCGCGTCGGTGGTGCGGCCCAGACCAAGATCATCAAGAAGCTGTCCGGCGGCATCCGTATCTCGCTGGCGCAGTACCGTGAGCTGGCGGCGTTCGCGCAGTTTGCCTCGGATCTGGACGAAGCCACCCGCAAGCAGCTCGAGCGCGGTCAGCGCGTCACCGAGCTGATGAAGCAGAAGCAGTACGCGCCGATGTCCATCGCCAACCAAGCGCTGTCGATCTACGCCGTCAACGAGGGTTACCTCGATGAAGTGCCGGTCAACAAGCTGCTGGCGTTCGAAGAAGGCCTGCACGCGCACTTCGCCAACACCCAGGGTGAGCTGATCTCCAAGATCAACACCACCGGCGGCTGGGACAACGACATCGAAGCCGGCTTCAAGAAGGGCATCGAAGAGTTCAAGACCACGGGCAGCTGGTAAATCCAGCTGCGGGAATCGGGAATAGAGAATAGGGAATCGTCAAAGCGGGTTGGCTGTGCCAATTTCCGACTCACGATTCCCCATTCCCCACTAAGCGAGCGAAGCGAGCGAGTATGGCAGGSGGACGCGAAATCAAAACCAAGATCAAGAGCGTGCAGAACACCCGCAAGGTGACGCGCGCGCTCGAAATGGTCTCGGCCTCCAAGATCCGCAAGGCGCAGGACCGTATGAAGACCTCGCGTCCGTACGCGCAGGCGATGAAGCAGGTGATCGGGCATCTGGCGCAGGCCAGCACCGACTATCAGCATCCGTTCCTGGTCGAGCGTGCGCAGGTCAAGCGGGTCGGTTACATCGTGATCTCTTCCGACCGCGGCCTGGCCGGCGGTCTGAACAACAACCTGTTCCGCAAGATGCTGGGCGAAGTGCGCCCGTGGCAGGAGCAGGGCGCCGAGATCGACGTGGTGACCATCGGTCAGAAGGCCTCGGCATTCTTCCGTCGCATCAAGGTCAACATGGTCGGCAGCGTCACCCATCTTGGCGACAGTCCGCAGATCGAGCAGTTGATCGGTGTGATCAAGGTGATGCTGGACGCCTTCGTCGAGGGCAAGGTCGACCGCGTGTATCTGGTCTACAACCGCTTCGTGAACACGATGACGCAGAAGGCCAGCTTCGATCAGCTGCTGCCGCTGCCGGCCGCCGAGCACAAGGTGGCCCATCACGATTGGGATTACCTGTACGAACCCGATGCCGCCACCGTGCTGGAGCACGTGATGACGCGCTACATCGAGTCGCTGGTGTACCAGGCCGTGCTGGAAAACGTGGCCTCCGAACATGCTGCGCGCATGGTGGCGATGAAGGCCGCCAGCGACAACGCCAACAAGATGATCGGCACCTTGCAACTGGTCTACAACAAGGCGCGTCAGGCGGCGATCACCCAGGAAATTTCGGAAATCGTCAGCGGCGCAGCCGCCGTATAGCCGGGAATAGGGAATGGAGAATCGGGAATGGTCGAAGCAGCAGCACTTGATCTTCCCATTCCCTATTCCCGTTTCCCTATTCCCGACACCAGAATCGAACAGACATTAGTGGAGTTATCCAAATGAGTCAGGGCAAGATCGTTCAGATCATCGGCGCGGTCGTCGACGTCGAATTCCAGCGCAATGAAGTACCGAAGGTCTATCACGCGCTGAAGGTCGAAGGCACCGCCATCACCCTGGAAGTGCAGCAGCAGCTCGGCGATGGCGTGGTGCGCACGATTGCGCTCGGCTCCACCGACGGCCTGAAGCGCAACCTGCTGGCTACCAACACCGAGCGCGCCATTTCGGTGCCGGTCGGCGCCGGTACGCTGGGCCGTATCATGGACGTGCTGGGTCGCCCGATCGACGAGGCTGGCGAGGTGCAGGCCTCGGACCATTGGGAAATCCACCGCGCTGCGCCGTCGTATGAAGACCAGTCCTCCAGCACCGAGTTGCTGGAAACCGGCATCAAGGTCATCGACCTGATGTGCCCGTTCGCCAAGGGCGGCAAGGTCGGCCTGTTCGGCGGCGCCGGCGTCGGCAAGACCGTCAACATGATGGAACTGATCAACAACATCGCCAAGGCGCACAGCGGTCTGTCCGTGTTTGCCGGCGTGGGCGAGCGTACCCGTGAGGGCAACGACTTCTACCACGAGATGAAGGACTCCAACGTGCTGGACAAGGTCGCGATGGTGTACGGCCAGATGAACGAGCCGCCGGGCAACCGTCTGCGCGTTGCGCTGACCGGTCTGACCATGGCCGAGTACTTCCGCGACGAGAAGGACGAGAACGGCAAGGGCAAGGACGTGCTGCTGTTCGTGGACAACATCTACCGCTACACGCTGGCCGGTACCGAAGTGTCCGCGCTGCTCGGCCGCATGCCGTCGGCAGTGGGCTACCAGCCGACCCTGGCCGAGGAAATGGGCGTGTTGCAGGAACGCATCACCTCGACCAAGAGCGGTTCGATCACCTCGATCCAGGCCGTGTACGTGCCTGCGGACGACCTGACCGACCCGTCGCCGGCGACCACCTTCGCCCACCTGGATTCCACCGTCACGCTGAGCCGTAACATCGCCTCGCTGGGTATCTACCCGGCCGTGGATCCGCTGGATTCCACCAGCCGCCAGATGGACCCGCTGGTGATCGGTCACGAGCACTACGACACCGCCCAGCGCGTGCAGCAGACCTTGCAGAAGTACAAGGAACTGAAGGACATCATCGCGATCCTGGGCATGGACGAGCTGAGCGAAGAAGACAAGCAGTCGGTATCGCGCGCACGCAAGATCGAGCGCTTCTTCAGCCAGCCGTTCCACGTGGCCGAAGTGTTCACCGGCTCGCCGGGCAAGTACGTCTCGCTGAAGGACACCATCCGCGGCTTCAAGGCGATCTGCGACGGCGAGTACGACCACCTGCCGGAGCAGGCGTTCTACATGGTTGGCAGCATCGAAGAAGCGGTCGAGAAAGCCAACAAGATGAGCGCCAAGGCCTGATGCGATCCCAGCCGCTGTGCGGCTGGAATCGGGAATCGGGAATCGGGAATCGTAAAGGCGGGTTGTAGGCGAGTCGGAGTGTGGGAACCAGGAAGCGTACGCAGCCAGCGGCTCTTCCCATTCCCGATTCCCGATTCCCGATTCCCCGCCTCACACTGTGAGGCACCATGAGCACTATCCGTTGCGACATCGTCAGCGCCGAGAAGGAAATCTTCCACGGTGAGGCGACGCTGGTCGTGGCCACCGGCGAGTTGGGCGAGCTGGGCATTGCGCCCAAGCACGCGCCGCTGATCACGCGTCTGAAGCCGGGCAAGGTGGTGGTCACCACCGCCAGTGGCGAACAGTTGGATTTCGCCATTTCCGGCGGCATCCTGGAAGTGCAGCCGCAGGTGGTGACCGTGCTGGTCGACACTGCGGTGCGTGCGCAGGACATCGACGAGGCTGCCGTGCGCAAGGTCAAGGAAGAAGCCGAGCGACTGCTGGCCAACCGTGGCGACACGGTGGACGTGGCCCAGGCGCAGCGTCAGCTGGCCGAGGCGACCGTGCAGCTGCAGGCGCTGGAACGCTTGCGTCGTAACCTCAAGCACTAATCGCGATGGCGTACGCCCCCTGGTGGCGCGTGCAGAAGTGAAACTAGATGCATGGCCACACGCAGGTGTGGCCATGGAAACGCCGACCATCGTGTCGGCGTTTTCGTTTTTGGGGATACGCCTGCGTGACGCGGCCCACGCGCGCGGGGGCAGCAGGCACACTGCCTGCCTTGCGCCATGCCGCCTTCTGCAGGCGGCGCGGCCTCTCACTTACACATGTTGAGGAACACCCAATGACCTGCACGATCGATGGCTTGCGCAGTTATGCGCTGACCGGCCTGCTGGCCGTCGCACTGCTGGGATGCGCGCTGCCGGCGCGCAGCCAGCCGCCGTTGGATTCGTTGCTGGATCGCATCGTGCAACGCAATGCGATCGGCGATGCGGTGGCATTGAGCAAATGGGATAGCGGCAAGCCGGTGCTAGACCAGACGCGTGAAGCCGCCGTGCTGCAGGGCGTGCGCGATCAGGCGCCTGCGCATGGGCTGGATGCCGACGATGCGGCGCGTTTCTTCGGCGCGCAGATCGAGGCCAACAAGGCGGTGCAGTACGCGTTGTTGAACCACTGGCGCGAACGCGGAAGGGCGCCGGACACCGCACGTCCGGATCTGGCGACGTTGCGCGCACGTTTAGATCAACTGCAAGGCGAATTGCTCACTGCATTGGCCGCTGTGGCGCCGTCACGTTCGGCACCGGAATGCCCGACCAGCACCGCGCGTGCAGCAGCGCATTACGCGGCGCAATGGCAGCTGGACGCACTGCATCGCGCTGCACTGGTGCGCAGCCTGGGCGATTTCTGCCGCTGAGTTGAGCGGCATGAAGGCGCACACAGCAACGCGCATCGGCTGCTGGCTTGCTTGTTGACGATCCTGATTGAAATGTGGGCCGCCACCAACACCTGAGCGGCGACCTTCCGCTCAGGAGGGCGACGCGCTAGCGAGCAAATGACCCGCGATGCGCTGAGCCTGTGTGGTCTGATCTGCACGTGGCGGCGGCGCAGGTCGCGTTTCCTTCAGTCGAACGCAGGATCAGCGCCGTTGCTCACTGCGCCAGCGTCGGTGCGCTTGTTTAGCGATACACCACATGCCGACCAAGGAAAAACGACACGATCGCCAACCCGCCTTCCACGAGTGGTTTTGCCAGCCAGGCCTGGCGCAGGCCAACCAGGTCCACCGTCGCCGACAGCAGCCAGGTGCTGATCAGCGTCAGCACCAGCCACATCACTGCGAA
Organism: Xanthomonas sp. Leaf131; assembly: GCF_001423495.1. Classification (GTDB taxonomy): domain Bacteria; phylum Pseudomonadota; class Gammaproteobacteria; order Xanthomonadales; family Xanthomonadaceae; genus Xanthomonas. Next base: position 86,593 of record NZ_LMOG01000016.1, read on the forward strand.
GCGTCGGAAGCGCTGCCAGCCCAGGCGTGCACCGCCGTTCTGGGCGAAGGTGTAGCGGCCGTTGAGCCAGAAGCCGAGCACTGCGCCGCTGATGCGTCCAAGTAGATTGGCCGGCACTGCGGGCATCCCCGCCGCCGTGGCGGCAATGAAGATGCCGCAATCCACTGCCAATTGCAGGGCGCCAATCAGGGTGAACTGGCTGCCTTGGCGGAACAGACTCATGCGGGCCGGGTAATCGTGGGAGGGCGCTATGCTAACGGCAGCGGTGCTTAAAAATCGTAATCACATCAAAGCGGCGTCGGCAGGTCACGACGCACTGCCAAGACAGCGATTAGACTTTGCGCATCTCCCGCTTTGGAACGTCTCGATGACTTTGCCCCTGCATGTGGTGATCCTGGCTGCGGGCGAGGGCAAGCGCATGCGCTCGTCCCTGCCCAAGGTGCTGCAGCCGCTGGCAGGCCAGCCGATGTTGGCGCACGTGATCGCCACTGCGCGGCAACTGCAGCCGTCAGCGATCCATGTGGTGCACGGGCACGGCGGTGAGCAGGTGCAGGCAGCGTTCGCTGTGCAGAGCGATCTGTTATGGGCTGAGCAACGCCAGCAGCTGGGCACCGGGCATGCGGTGCAGCAGGCCATGCCCGCGATCCCGGATGCGGCCACGGTGCTGGTGTTGTACGGCGATGTGCCACTGATCCAGCATGAGAGTCTGCTGCAACTGTTGCACGCGCCCGGACGCATGGCAGTGCTGGTCGCCGAACTTGCCGACCCGACCGGCTATGGCCGCATCGTGCGCGATGCCGAAGGCAAGGTCGCGGCGATCGTGGAGCAAAAGGATGCCAACGATGCGCAGCGCCGTCTCCGCACCATCAATACCGGCATCCTCACCGCCGAATCCACCGCGCTGCGGCGTTGGCTGAGCGGATTGTCGAACGAGAATGCGCAGGGCGAGTTCTATCTGACCGATGTGTTTGCCGCTGCCGCCGCCGATTTCACGCCGGCCGACATGGTGCATGTGGCCGACCCACAGGAGGTGGAAGGCGCCAACGACCCGTGGCAACTCGCGCAGCTCGAGCGCGCCTGGCAGACGCGTGCTGCCCGCGCGCTATGCCTGCGCGGCGTGCGCATGGCTGACCCGGCACGCGTGGAGCAGCGCGGCACGGTGACAGTGGGGACCGACGTGCAACTGGATATCGATGTGATTCTGGAAGGCGATGTCACGCTGGGCGATGGCGTGGTGATCGGCCCGTTCGTGCGCTTGCGCGATGTGACGCTGAGTGCCGGCACGCAGGTGCGCGCGCACTGCGATCTGGAAGGCGTGGTGACCGAAGGCGCGGTGATGATCGGCCCGTTTGCGCGGCTGCGTCCTGGCACCGTGCTCGCCGATGGCGTGCATATCGGCAACTTCGTCGAAACCAAGCAGGTCACGATGGGCGTGGGCAGCAAGGCCAATCATCTGACCTACCTGGGCGATGCAGTGATCGGCAGCAAGGTCAATATCGGTGCCGGCACCATCACCTGCAATTACGACGGGGTCAACAAGTCGCAGACCACCATCGGCGATGGCGCCTTCGTCGGTTCCAACAGTGCCCTGGTGGCACCGATCGCCATCGGTGCCATGGCCAACATCGGCGCCGGCTCGGTGATCACCCGCGATGCGCCTGCCGGCCAGCTCAGCGTGGCGCGTGCGCGTCAGGCCGTGATCGAAGGCTGGGAGCGTCCGACCAAGAAATAGCGGTGGCTGCATGCGGCTTGGTCGTACTGCACCGCATGCTGCACCTGCGCTGTCCAGTGACGACACTGGCAGACCAGACCACGCACGTCGCCAACGATTACGAGGTGCCCGATGCAAACGCGACGCTCCGCACTCCTGTTGATGGTGTTCTTGGCAGCGTTGTTGCCAGGCGCGGCATACGCTCAGACCTACCGGCTTTATCTAGCGCCGGATGGCAACGACACCGCGGCTGGCACCAGCGCATCGACGGCATTGCGCAGCTTGAGTGCGGCCCAGCAGCGCTTGCTCGAACGGCGGCCCACCGGCGCGGTAGATGTGGTGATTGCTTCGGGCACCTATTTGCGGCAGTCGGTGCAATGGACGTTCACCAATGGCGCGTCCATCCGGTTTATCGCAGCGTCCGATGCCGCCACACCGCCCTGGTTCGACGGACGCGGTGGTGCCATCTGGTTCACGCTGAAAAGCGGCGGGAACGCAGCCACTCGATTGTCGTTTATCGGCCTGAAGGTGAGTCATTACTGGATGGCCATGGATCTTGGCAGCAGCAAGCGCAACGAGGATGGCAACAGCGGCAACGTGATCCGCAACATGACCTTCGAGCGGATCGGCGGCATCCACGGCAGCAGCAGTGAAGCGGCATATTCGTTCGCGGCGATCCGACTGCAGAATTCGCGCGACAATCGCATCGAACGCAATCGCTTCGTGGCCATCGAAAACGACACCAAGACCTCGGGCTTCATCCATGCGCTGTATCTGGCGCGTCACTCCTCCGGCAATCGCATCGAAGGTAATACGTTTACCGACGTCAACGGCGATGCGGTGCGTACCCGCGATGCTTCGGACAACACGTACGTGGGTGGCAACCGGTTTGTCCGGGCCGGCAAGTACGCGGCGTTTTCGGACTGGATCAAACCCGACGGCGAATGTCCCTCGCAAGGCGGGCAGTTCTTCGACAACACGGTGGGGGTTGGCTATTACGGCGCAATCGACGCCACGCGAACGACGGGTGCAGACGACGCCTGTGGTGCATTGAAAAAACCGCGAATCGAAGAACGCGGAACGCTTCGCGGCGAATGAACTCAGTTCGTTTTAAGACGCTGCAGCGAGCTACCCTGCCATCGCAGACGGCAGCAACAAGGTGACGCACAGCCCGCCGTGTTCGCGGTTATGCAGCGAGATGCGCCCGCCGTGGGCTTCGGCGATCTCGCGGGTGAGCGCAAGCCCGAGCCCGGTGCCGTTGCGCTTGGTCGAGTAGAACGGCATCAGTGCGTTATGCAGCACGGCCTCGTTCATGCCGTTGCCGCGGTCCAGCACTTCGATGCGCAGCCATTGCGGCACGCGGGTCACGCGCACCGCGACATCGCTGTTGGGCGGCTGCGCTTCGCTGCAGGCTTCGTGCGCATTCTTGAGCAGGTTGAGCAAGGCCTGCTCGATCTGCGCGGCATCGATGCGAGTGGAAACATCGGCCAACGCGCCTTGCAGCTGAAACGGAATCTGTTGCCGCAAGCGCTCCAGAAACGGCGCCCATTCGATGGTCTGCAACTGCGGCTGCGGCAACTTGGCAAAACGTGCGTAGCCGCGGATGAAGCCTTCCAGATGGCGTGCGCGCTCTTCGATGGTTTCGAACACGATGCCGAGCCGATCGGTGCGTTCGCGACGCAGCAACTCGGCGCCGGAATGTGCCAGCGAAGCGATCGGTGCGAGCGAGTTGTTCAATTCATGGCTGATCACGCGGATCACCTTCTTCCAGGTCTGCACTTCCTGGCGGCGCAATTCGGTGGTCAAGGTGCGGATCAGCAACAGCTCGTGGCCGCGCCCGTTGAGATGGAAGCCGCGGCGCGAGAGGTGGTAGATCTGCTCGTCGTCTTCGTCATCGCCGTCTTCGCGCACCGCGAACAGGCAATCGCCGCCGCGCGCGAGTGCATCGCGCAATTCGTTCGGCATGCGGTCGAGCACGTCGTCCAGATGCTGGCCTTCGAGTTTGCGGCCGTCATGCAGCAGCTTGCGCGCTGCGTTGTTGGAGAAACCAATGCGGCGCACGCCATCGCCACCGGCCACCACCAGCAGCATCGCCACCGGGGTGTTTTGCAACATGGTGTCGAGCATCAATTCGCGCTGCACCAGATTGCGCCGCTGCGCGCGCAGCACCTCGCCCAGTTCTGCGTGCGCCTGTACCAGTTGCGCCAGCTCGTCGGTGCCGCGCCAGTACACGCCGAAATTGTATTCGCCATCGCGGTAGCTGCTGGTGGTGCCGGCCAGTGCGCGGAACAGCGAGCGCATCGGCGCAGTGGCGCGGCTGAGGCTGAACCACATCGCCGACAACAGGAGCACCGCCGAGAGCGCCGCGACTTGCCAGCCACGGTCCAGCCAGTACGCGGTGAACCACGGCAGCGCGGCCGCTAGCGCCAGCACCGGCAACAGCCGCAAAAACAGGGAAAAGGTGAAAGAACGCTGCCACATGCCGGGGATCATTCCGAAGTAATGCCGTAGCGGTCCATGCGCCGATACAGCGCCTGTCGGCTCAGACCCAGCTCGGCGGCAGCCTGGGCGATGACGCCTTGTGCGCGCGCCAGTGCCTGTTCGATGCGTGCACGATCCGGCTCGCCTGCGGCGGGTGCCATCGGCCGTGGCGCAGCGGCGCGTGGCAAGTTCAGATCGCTCGCTTCGATACGCACACCTTGCGCCAACAAGGACGCGCGTTGCAGCACGTTGCGCAGCTCGCGTACGTTGCCGGGCCATGCGTGCCGCTGCAGCGCATCGCGCGCCTGCGTGGACAGTGGTTTATCGCCGGCCAGAAAATGCTCGGCCAACGGCCCGATATCGCCGGGACGTTCGGCCAGTGCCGGCAGCGCGATTTCCACCGTGTTGAGGCGGTAGTACAGATCTTCGCGGAAGCTGCCCTCGCGGATCATCGCTTGCAGATCGGCATTGGTGGCGCTGATCACGCGCACCTTGGCATGCCGTTCGCGGTTGGAGCCCAGGCGCTCGTAGCGGCCGGTTTCCAGCACACGCAGCAGCTTCATCTGCCCGGCCAACGGCAGGTTGCCGATTTCGTCGAGAAACAGCGTGCCGCCATCGGCGGCTTCGAACTTGCCTTCGCGCGCCTTGTTGGCACCGGTATAGGCGCCGGCCTCGGCGCCGAACAATTCGGCTTCGATCAGTTCACCCGGCAATGCGCCGCAGTTGAGCGCAATGAACGGGCCATGTTTGGCCGGCGAATTGGCCTGGATGATCTCGGCAATCTTCTCCTTGCCGCTACCGTTGGGGCCGGTGATCAGCACCGGCAGATCCGAGCGTGCGACCTGGCAGGCGAGCGCGATCGCGCGTTCGCTGGCCGGGTCGGCGAACACCGCGCCGCGCAGGTCGTAACGTTGGGTCAGTTGCTCGCGACCGCGGCGTTCGCGCTCGCGCCGACGTTCCAGCTCGCGGCGCGCTTCGGAGAGTTCCAGCAGGTTGTTGACCGTGGTCAGCAGCTTGGTGTCGTCCCAGGGCTTGGCGATGTAGTCGGCCGCGCCGGCCTTGACCAGGCCCACCGCGCTGCCCAGATGGGTCCAGGCGGTGAGCAGGATCACCGGCAGATCCGGATGACGCTGGCGGATCTGCGTGAACAAGGCTTCGCCTTCCTCGCCGGAGGTGGTGTCGGCGGTGAAGTTCATGTCCTGGATCACCAGATCGAACCCTTGCTCGTCCAGCAGCGCCAACCCGGCCTGCGGCGAATGCGCGTGCCGTGCCTCGATGTCGTGCAACGAAAACAGCACCTCCAGCGCAGTGGCCACGGCGGTGTTGTCGTCGATGATCAGGATCTGCGGCATCGGGAACCTTGTTGGAGTGCGGGGGCGAACGGACGGACGAGGTAGACAGATCGCATCATCGCAGCAGCACGCAGGATTGTCGTGCAGGTATCCGGCAAGTCAGGCGCCTCATGCACTGCGCGTCGCGGTTGCCGGGGCCACTGCCGCGGCGCGTCGTGCAGGCCACAGCACCGCAAGCTGGCCGAGCAGCAACACGGTCACCGCACCGGCGGGTAAGTAAAGCAGCGGTAGGTGCACCGCGTCGTAGCGGACCATCAGCCATTGGTTGAGCAGCAGCGCCAATAGCATGCCCAAGGCGCTGCCGCTGCCGACGATCAGCAGATTTTCCGTCTGGAAGTAACGCCGGATATCGCCACGGGTCGCACCGATGGCGCGACGGATGCCGATCTGTCGCGTCCGCTGCTGGACCCAGAAACTGGCCAATCCTCCGATGCCCAGGGCGGTGACAAACAGCAGGCCCGTAGTCGCCGCAAGCAACAGGCCGATCATCGTCGTATCGCGTTGGAAGTAGCGTGCGCGTATCTGCGCAAAACTGCGTTGCTTGTCGCCCGGGATCATCCGCAACGGGCCTGATTTGGCCAGCACGCCGGCCACCTGCGCCAACACGCGACGGCGGTCTTCCGGCGCGCTGCGCAACAGATAGTGCGTCTGATTGCCGGTGGGGAGCTGCGGCGACAAGGCCACCAGATGATCGAGCTCGGGCTTGCGCAGCTTTGGTCGCAGCAGGTCCTCCACCACGCCAACGACGGTGCTTTGGCTGTCCCATCCATAAAGCGTTTTGCCGACGGCCACCTGATCTGGCCAGAGTTGCTGCGCCAGCGAGCGGGTGACGATGATCGCGCCCGGCGTGGAGCTGGAATACTCGTCCGGCCGAAAATCGCGGCCGGCGATCAGGCGTGCGCCCATGGCCCGCACGAAGCCGGGCGAGCCGGTGTAATAGCTGGCGTCGACGCAGCCGGCAGCGCCGCTGGATCGCAGTGCGATTGCGTGCTCCAGTGCGCGTTGATCGGCACAGATGCCGCTGTCGTCGGCGCCACCGGACAGCGGCAGAGTCTCGCCGATTGCCGTGGCTGCCGTGACCCCGGGAATGCCGCGCAGCGCGATCAGGTCGGCCTGCCAGTGGGCTGGCGCATCGGCCTTGGCGTGCAGGCCGCGAACGGTGACCAGCGACACTTCGTTTTCGGGCAAGCCGGTCGCCGTGCGCAGTCTGTCGATCCGGTCGCCGATCAGGAACACCGCATTGGTGACGAATGCACAGGTCAGCGCCACCTGCAGGGCCAACAGCCCGGCGGTGAGGCGGTGGTGTCCCAGGCTGGAAAGAATCGGGCGAAGTGGCAGGCGCATCTCAGAGGTCCTTGACCTGCAGGGCCGGGTTGATGCGGCTGGCCCGCCAGGCCGGCAGCAGTCCAGCGAGCAGTGCGGCGACGATGGCAAGCGCCACGGTGGTCAGCAGCATTGGCGCATCCAGGTGCGCCAACGCGGCATAGTCGTCGGGGCGCTGGCGCACGCTCCAGAGCCCCACTGCGGCTATCGCGGTTCCCAGCAGGCCACCCACGACGCCGATCAGTGCCGCTTCAGTGCCAAACTGGAACATCACGTGGCCGCGGCGCGCGCCAAGTGCGCGGCGCACGCCAATCTCGCCACTGCGGCGCAGGAATTTCGCCAGCAACAGGGCAATCACGTTGATCAGGCAGATCCACAGAAACCCCAAGGCCAGCAGCGTCTGCAGGCGCAGGTCGTTGGGCACCATCTGCAGGTGTTCCAGCCAGTCCATCAACGAATACAGTCGGGCCGTCTGCGGTGGTCGCTGAAAGCGCCCGCTCGCATGTTGGGTTGCGGCGTAGTCGTAGAGAAAGCGCTCATACGCAGCCACCTGTTGCGGGGTATCCAGTTGCACCCAGAACTGCAGCCAACTGGTGGATGGGTTCTGGAGTTGTTTGACGCCGCTGTCGCTGCGCGTCTCCCAACTGCTGATGCTGGTGCCGGCGTCCAGCTCAAGCTCCATCGCGGTCGAGAGCGGCAGAAAGAAATCGTCCTGGTCGCCAAAGGCGCCTTTGCGGCTTGGGTCGGCATAAAACAGCGGTTGCGGATTCCATTTGCCAACGACGCCGATAACGCGAAAGCCGGTGTGCTGCTCGCCGACGGCGACGGTCTGGCCGATCGGATCGTGCGAACCGAACAAGCTGTTCGCAAGCGTCTGGCTCAACACGATCACGCGCGCGTGATCCTGGTCGTCCTGCCTGCTCCAGCCGCCCCCACGTTGCAGCGGGATGCCGAACAGCGCAAAGAACTCTGCAGTGGCATATCGACCGTTGAGGTCGAGCGGGGCTGTGGCGGCCTGCACCGGCCAGATCAGCGATTGTCCGCTCGCCATTGCCGCTTGATGGACAGCCGGACCTGCACTTAGCAGGGCCATCGCATCTGGCCAGGTCAGATTGTCTGAAGGGTCGCCCCATTCCCGCGTACGTGGAAGGTCCAGGGGCAGCGGATCCAAATGCGGGGTGTAGAGCAGCTGACTTCTGCCTGGCAACGGGTCGCGCGACATGACATGCAGGACTGTCAGCATGGTCATGCTCGCACCAATGCCCAGACCGATCGCCAGTACCATCAGGGTGCTGGCGATCGGGGTGCGCAATAGGCTGCGCCAGGCCAGTTGCAAGCAGTAACGCAACATCACCGGACGTCTTTGCGGGTGTCGATCGGCATCTGCGTCACCTCACGCGCTACGCGTTGCCACCGCCGGCGGTACCAGTGCGGCACGACGCGCGGGCCAGAACACGGCGATCTGCCCCAGCGCCCAAAGCAGCAGCGCGCCGATCGGCAGATACAGCAGCGGGAGGCGTGGCAGCTCGTAACGGGTCATCAACCAGACATTGATCGAGTAAGCCAGCAACATCCCCAGTACAATGCCGACCGAGGCCAGCAGAAAGTTTTCGATCTGGAAGTAGCGCAGAATCTGCCCACGCGTGGCGCCTAGGGCCCGGCGAATGCCGATCTGCTTGGTACGCTGCTGCACCCAGAAGCTGGCCAGGCCCACGATGCCCAGAGCGGTGACGATCAGCAGCGCGATACAGACTGCACCAAGTAACCAGACCATCGCGCGGTCGTTCTGGAAGTATTCCTCGCGGATCTCGCTGTAGGTCTGTTGCTTCAGCACAAGCCGGCTATTGTCCAACTTCATCAATGCAGCGACTGCAGATTGCAACACCTCTGCGCGACGTGTTTGATCGGTCACACGGATGATGTACTGGCCTGAGGTGTAATCGATGCGTATGGGCAGCAGCATCGAGTAATTGCTTTGATTGACGCCATTGAAATTATTGTTGTTGGGGCGTGCCAGTGTCTGCACGATGCCGACGATGTGTAATGCCGTCTCGCCCGAGTAAATTGTCTTGCCCAATGCAGCTTGGGTCGGGAACAGCTTGTCGGCCATGGCCTGAGCAATGATCACCGGAAGACCTTTTTTATCGAGAGACCTGTCGTTGTTTGCTTGCTCCATATCGATGAATTCGCTTGCAGTAAAATCCCTGCCTGCCACCAGTTGCAGGCCAAGCGTGCCCACAGTGGTTTCGCCCCCCATGTATTGCGCGGCACCGAGCGACTGGCGCTCCTGCTCTCGGGTCAGGGAGATGCCGGTGTTCCAGGAATAATTGACGAAGGGCACCTGATTGATTGCGGTAGCCCCACGTACACCGGGCAGACTGCGCAGTGCTGCCAGATCCTCACGCGTGCGCGCTTCTGCATTGACCTGGGTGCCGATGCCCCCCAGGTGGATGCTGATCAGTTCTGATTCGGCGATGCCGCTGGGCTGCTGCAGCGTTTCAATGCGGTTGCCGATCAGAAACATGGCATTGCAGATGATCGCGCAGGCCAGTGCGATCTCGAGCACGATCAATGCTGATGCGGTCTTGTGACGGCGCAACGTGGAAATGATGGGGCGGATGTCCATGGGCGGTACCTTCGGATAAGAGGCCGTGCCCGCCGCAGCGGCGGGCGTGGTGGTCAGGACGCTTTGAGCTGCAGTGCGGGCGCAACCTGGATGGCGCGCCAGGAGGGCAGCAAGCCGGCCAATAAACTGGCGACCAGCGCCAATGCGAAGGTGAGCAACAGCATCTTCGGATCCAGATGCGCAAGCTTGGCGTAGTCGACGGGTTGTTGGCGCACGACCCACAAGCCCAGCCATGCCAGCCCAAGCCCTGCAATGCCGCCTGCAAGTCCGATGGTTCCGGCTTCGACCAGGCATTGCGCAAAGATGGCACCGCGTGAGGCACCCAGGGCGCGACGCACTCCGATCTCTCCACTGCGGCGCAGGAACTTGGCTAGTAGCAAACCTACAGTATTGAGCAGGCACACCAGCAGGAAGCCCATCGCCAGCCACAGCTGCAGGCGAACGTCGCTAGGGACCACTTCCTTGTAGTCCAGCCACTCCATCACGTTGCGCAGGCGGGTGTTGTTCGGACGTTCGAAACGCCCTGCAGCGCGCTGCTGATCGGAGTAGTTATCCAGGTAGGCTTTGTAGTCGCCAGCCTGCGCTGGGCTATCCAACTCCACCCAATACTGTATCCATGTGCAGGATGCGTTGAGCGCAGTTTGATCGCTGTTGTCGTTTTTACCGTAGCAATTCGTACCGCCGTAATGGTCCATTTTCAGATCTATCGCTACGGAAAACGGCAGATACACTTGCTCGCTCGAGCCGTAGGTGTTGCTGACATCATAGAAACGTGGATTGACTTTCCAGTCATTGAGAACGCCAACGATACGAAAGGTGTTCTTGTCCATGCGCAGGTCACGGCCGACACTGTTGCTGCCGTCGAACAGTTTGTCGTTGAGCTCCTTGGTGATCACCGCAACGCGTTCGTGTCCCGTGTCGCTACCGGCCGACCAGCCTTGTCCATACAGGAAAGGCGTTTCGAACATCGGGAAGAAATCTGCCGATGTAAAGCGCACTTCCGATTTAAAGGCAGTCATACCATTTTTGTCGGGCTCGATCGCCACTCGTCCGCCGGTCATCAGCGCCTGGCGTTTTGCGCGCTTTTCGCGCAGTAGGGTTTCGGCGTCGAAGCGAGTGATCTGGTCGCCAGGCTCTTCTCCCGGTTGGTAGCCTGCTTTGGGATACGGGTCCACCAAGGCAGTGAACAACCGATCGCTCTTCTGCGGAATCGGATCGCCGGACAGCACATAGAACACCGTCAGCGTGGTCATGCTGGCGCCGATGCCGAGCGCGATCGCCAGCACCATCAGCGCGGTGAGGATCTTGTTGCGGCGGAAGCTGCGGACCGCGAGATTGAAGTAATAGCCGAACATGGAGGTGCCCCTTACTCGGCCAGGGTGGGTGCGCTATCGCGCGAGCGCATCAGGGCGGGATTGCGTTCCAGATCGGTGGCCTGGCCGTCGACGATATGCACGTTGCGCTGCGCGCGTGCGGCCAGTTCCGGGTCGTGGGTGACCATCACGATGGTGGTGCCCTGGCTGTTGATTTCCTCCAGCAGTTCCATCACCCCGCGTGCCATTTGCGAGTCGAGGTTGCCGGTGGGTTCGTCGGCCAGCAGCAGGCGTGGGCTGCCGGCCAATGCGCGCGCAATCGCGGCGCGCTGCTGCTGACCACCGGACAACTCGGTGGGGTAGTGCTTCAGGCGCGAGCCCAGGCCGACTTTGGTCAAGGCTTCTTCGATACGGTGTTTACGCTCGGCTGCGGCCATGCCGCGATAACGCAATGGCACATCGACGTTGTCGAACAGGTTGAGGTCGGGAATCAGATTGAAGCCCTGAAAAATGAAACCGATCTTCTGATTGCGCAGGCGCGAACGCGCATCGTCGGAGAGATGGCTGACGTCTTCGCCATCGAGCAGGTACTGCCCGCTGGTGAAGGTCTCCAGCAGCCCCGCGAGGTTGAGGAAGGTGGTCTTGCCCGAGCCGGAAGGGCCGGTGACCGCGACGAATTCGCCTTCGCGCACATGCAGGTCCAGCGAGCGCAACGCGTGCGTTTCCACCTGTTCGGTGCGGAAGACCTTGGAGACCGATTGCATCTTGAGCATTGCCGATTCCTTTGCGAAAAGTGGTGTGTGCGAAAGAGATTTAGAGTGGCTAACAAACCGCAGTAAGTTTGCTTGCCGCTCTTAGTGAACGGTGACGCGCGGCGCATCGCCGAAGTTATCTGCGCCGGACACCACCACGCGGTCGCCCGCCTGCAGCCCGGAGAGCACCTGCACTTCGCCGAGGCTGCTGACGCCCATGCGCACCGGGCGGCGCACCGCGGTGTTGCCATCCATCACATAGGCGTAGCTGCCGCCGGATTGTTCGACGAACGGGCCGCGCTCGACCTTGAGCACGTTGCGGCGGGTGTCCATCACCACGCGTGCGCTCATGCGCTGGCTCTGGCGCAAGCCCGGCGGCTGCTTGTCGGCAAAGCGGATGCGCGCGGTGACTTCGCCGTTGACCACTTCCGGAGACACCGCCGAGATGGCGCCGGGGAACGGCTCGCCACTGCCGCTGGTGAGCTGGGCCGGCATGCCGATCGCCAGATCGCGCGCGAAGCTCTCCGGCACCTTGATTTCGACTTCGAACTTGGACAGATCCACCACGCCCAGGATCGGCGCATTCGCCACGACCTGGGTGTGCTGCACCGCCTGCACCTGGCCGACCTGGCCATCGAACGGCGACAACAGCGTGAGTGCGTCGACCTGGCGCTGCACTTCGGCCACCACTGCGCGCTGGCGGTCGGCCAGCAGGCGCTTGTTGCGCGAATCCAGATCCGCACCCTGGCTCTTCAGCGAGGCATCGCGCTCGGCGTGCTGCAGATCGATATCGGTCTTTTTCAAGGTGTCCTGCGCCTTGGCCAGTTCCACCTGCGGCACGGCGCCGCCATCGTAGCCGCGCTGATAGCGCTCCAGGTCGCGTGCGGCAGCCTGCTTGTCGATCTTGGCCTGGTCGGTGAGCTTGCTGGCGTTGGCGCGGGCCAGCGTGGCATCGAGCCCGGCGCGGCTGGATTCGGCTTCCAGGCCGGCCAGCGTGGCCTGCTCCTGCGCCAGCTTGCTGCGCAGCTCCGGGCTGTCGATACGCGCCAGCTCCTGGCCCTGCTTGACCACGTCGCCGGCCACCACGCTCAGCGTCACCGTGCCGGCCGAGATGGCGTAGAGCACGGGGCTGTTGGCGGCGATAACGCGGCCGTCGGCAGCGATGTCGCGGATCAGGTCGCCCTGGCTGACGGTGGCGATACGCACCCGGCTGGCATCGAACGAGCGGCTGCCGGCGCTCCACGCGGTGACCGCCCAACCAATACCGGCCAACACGGCGACCGCAGCGATGCCGGGCCACAGCCAACGGCGCCATGGTGCGCTCTGGGCGGATGTACGGAGAACCTGGTCCTGGGCAGAGGTATCGCGAATCATGATCGGCTGGCTCGATGGCGTCACTGCGATAAAGCAGAACCTGTGCCAATCCTCAAGTCGTTGAATGCACTGGCTTTTAGACGTGCTTGGCCAGTGTCCGCAGTGTCCGCGGACACCAACGCGGACACGCTGTCCGGGCACGGTCATGCAGCGGACAAGAACGGACACGCTAAAATGCGCGGCTTAGTCCTCAAGGGTTGTCCTATGTGTGGCATTGTCGGAGCGATCGCCGGGCGCGATGTTGTCCCGGTCCTGATCGAAGGACTCAAGCGTCTGGAATACCGCGGCTACGATTCCTCCGGCATCGCCGTGCTCGATGGCGCGCAGGTGCGCCGCGTACGCCGCACCGGGCGCGTGGTGGAGATGGCGCAGGCCGCCCAAGCCGAGCAGTTCGGCGCGACGCTGGGCATCGGCCACACGCGCTGGGCCACCCATGGTGGCGTCACCGAAGCCAACGCGCATCCGCATATCAGCGCAGGCGTGGCACTGGTGCACAACGGCATCATCGAAAACCACGAGCAGCAGCGCGAGAAACTGCGCGCGCTCGGCTACACCTTCGAATCACAGACCGACACCGAAGTCATCGCGCATCTGATTCATCATCATCTGGGCAGCGCAGGCGATCTGTTGATCGCGCTGCAGCGCACCGTCAAGGAACTCACCGGTGCCTACGCGCTGGCGGTGATGAGCCAGGCCGAGCCGGAACGCTTCGTCTGCGCGCGCATGGGCTGCCCGTTGCTGATCGGCGTGGGCGAGGGCGAGAACTTCGTCGCCTCCGATGTCTCGGCCATCGTGCAGGCCACCCGCCAGGTGATCTTTCTGGAAGAGGGCGATACCGCCGAACTATGCCGCGAGGGCGTGCGGATTTTCGATGCCAACGATGCGCCGGTCGAGCGCCCGCTGCACCTGTCGGATGTCTCGCTGGCATCGCTGGAACTGGGCCCGTTCCGGCATTTCATGCAGAAGGAAATCCACGAGCAGCCGCGCGCGCTGGCCGACACCATCGAAGCGGCGATCGATGCGAAGGGATTTCCTGCTTCATTGTTCGGGCCGAATGCCGAGGCAGTGTTGCGCGACATCGAAGGCGTGCAGATCCTGGCCTGCGGCACCAGCTATTACGCCGGCATGACCGCGCGCTACTGGATCGAAGCCATCGCCGGGTTGCCGTGCAGCGTGGAAATCGCCAGCGAATATCGCTACCGCGCCGCCTACGCCAACCCCAAACATCTGATCGTGACCATCTCCCAATCCGGCGAAACGCTGGACACGATGGAGGCATTGAAATACGCCAAATCGATGGGGCATCTGCACACGCTGTCGATCTGCAATGTGCCGGAAAGCGCGATCCCACGCGCCAGCGAGCTGGTCTGCTACACGCGTGCCGGCGCCGAAATCGGGGTGGCCTCGACCAAGGCGTTCACCACGCAGCTGGCGGTGTTGTTCCAGCTCACCATGGTGCTGGGTAAATTACAGGGACGCATCAGCGAAGCCGAAGAAGCGGAGTATCTGGAGCAGCTGCGCTTTTTGCCGGGCAGCGTGCAGCACGCCCTGAATCTGGAGCCGCAGATCATGGCCTGGGCCGAGCGTTTTTCGGTCAAGGAAAACGCGCTGTTTCTCGGCCGCGGCCTGCATTACCCGATCGCGCTGGAAGGCGCGCTCAAGCTCAAGGAAATCTCCTATATCCACGCCGAAGCGTATCCGGCCGGCGAGTTGAAGCATGGCCCATTGGCGCTGGTGGATGCGGCGATGCCGGTGGTGGTGATCGCACCGAACGATCGCCTGCTGGAGAAGGTCAAATCCAACATGCAGGAAGTGCGTGCACGCGGTGGCGAGCTGTTTGTGTTTGCCGATCAGGACAGCCACTTCAGCGACTCCGAGGGCGTGCACGTGATCCGCACTCCGCGCCACGCCGGCGTGCTGTCGCCGGTGATCCACACTATCCCGGTGCAGTTGCTGGCTTATCACACCGCGCTGGCACGCGGCACCGATGTGGACAAGCCGCGGAATCTGGCCAAGTCGGTGACCGTGGAGTAGGCGCGGTTGATTGAAAGGTTGCGCTGGCTGCGAGAAGGTCGCAGCCAGCGCTGGGAATCCTGCCGGCGACTGTTGGCCGGATGGTGTTATCCCCATCGGCGATGTCAGCGCAACGCGCCTGTTGCGGCGGCTGCGCGATGAAGCCGATACGCTGCGACCCGGTGGGCGCAGCCTATCGGTAGCTGCGTTGGCTACGGCACGATCAGATTGCCGTTTTCCGGGCGAGGCTCATTCATGATCACCGGCGCCGGTTGCCCACTCGCGGTGCGATTTCCGCGGACCAATGCATCCTTCACGTTTCCGTTCTGGATGCGGACTTCTGGCGTGGTGTTGTTCTCGACCAGCGAGTTTTTCACCCGATCCCACAAGCCCACGCTTCCGGTCGCGCCGGCAGCTAAGCGATTATTGCGAATGATGCCGGTGCTGATGACTGCATCGGTGTACCAGGCGTTTTCCTGATTGCCTTCGCTGATCATGAGGTTCATTCCCTGCAGGTTGAATGCCGCCGTCGGACCACCCAGCGAGGACGGATTGGCAACCGCATCGGCAGTGACTTCATTATTGAGCATCTGCGAATGCCAGCCTGTCAGCAGCGAGCTGGCATCGGTGTAAAACCCATTGGGTTGCAGGATGCCGGCACCAAAGCGATGCAGCCGGTTGTGTGCATGGATGACATCGGCGGAAGGGAAAAAGTTGGTGATCGGGCCAGCACCACCATGGTCGTTATTGACGAACAACATCCGCCCGTTGGTGGTCACGATGGTGACGATGGAGCTCTGATCGGGCGGGATGTCCCATGCGCGGTCCAGGTTCACGCGGTTGCCCAGCGGCGATGCATTGCCCATCAGGTAACGCATCTGGCCGGCACCCTTGCCTGAGACGATCATCACCGAGTTGCCATCGGGATCGCACAGATACGGAACGTCTTTTGCGTTGCTGGCCAACGTCAGCGCCGTCCCCGAACTGGCAGCAACCTTGCCGAGGTAGTTGCCGATGCCCTCGTCCATCGTCAGCTGCCAGGTTTGCTGTGCATCCTGCGGATACTGGCTGGCATTGTCTGCGTAGTACACGTCACGACCAGGCGCAGCGAAGCCAAGCTCCGACGGCGTCTTGTGGTACGGCGCACCAGCGGAAATATGCTGGTTGTGCGTGATGAGCGCGTTCTGCACATCGTGATTGAAGGTCAGTGCCAGCTCGTGCCAACGCAGGGTGTTATTTTGCACGGTGGCGCCGTACACGTGTTTATCCATGGTGATCGGCTTGCTGGCTGTGATGTCGTTTCCGCTGATTTGCAGGTTGGAGACATTACTTGCCTGGATGCCGGTCGTCGGCGGCCCGTTGGCCGTGCGATCTGCTTGCCTGCCGAGTGTGAGCCGGATATCGCGGACGAATGGCACCGAGCGCAGATCCGTCGGCGACATATGCTCGAACACGATGCCGTAGCCGTCGTTCATCACCGGTGCTTCAATGGCCAGGTCGCGTACGCCAAACAGGTTCGTGGCCCAGTTGATCTGCTGATCGCACTTGGGTTGGCGTGGCGGCGTGTAATAGACGCCGTTGCCCTTGAACAACGTGGTGTTATTGGCAGTTGGGAAGGACAGCACTGTGGCGTCCTTGCCTGCGCCAGCGATCACCACGTGGTTTGGAATTTTTTGGTTGAATCCCTGCGCATATTGCTGTGACAAGGTGTATCTGCCGGCGGGAATGGACACCACACCTCCGTTGGCCGCGCAGGCGAATGCGGCGGCAAAGCTGGCATCGTCCGGTGCTCCATTGCCGATTGCCGGCGCAACCTTGCATTGCGTGTTCGGCCAGTTAGTCGGATAGGCAATGCTGACCGTGGTGATGGTGTGCCGTGGGGCGGTGCGATCTGCACCAACGCCGAAATTCTGATAGCGGCTCCATGCGCTCGGACCACCGGAACCATTGTGCAAATACAGCTCGTAATCGCCTTCGGGCATGTCGGCCGGAATGGCGAAGCTCTGTGCGTACATGCCCTCTTTTGGATTCGATGCGTCGGCGGTCAGTATCCGCTGCACGGCGCCGTTTCTGATCAGCGCAAGCTTTACCGGCTGGCTCGATGCCGACATCCTGCCCAAGGCGGTGCCGAACACATTGAGCCTGCCGCGCGGCGACGCACCGCCGCCGACGTTGCCTTGCACAAACCAGATATCCGGTGCATTCACCAGCGTCGTCGCCCCTGCACCGTTGCCGGTGACGATCTGATACGCGTAGACGCCGCGCGCGCTATCGGGGAGTTGAAACTTGAGCGATTGTTCGGTGGCCTGCGTCGGTGTCACGCTGCTCCAGCCGTTATTGGCGCTGTCTGCCGTGTCCAATGGGCTGCCTACCGCGCCATCGTCGAGCCGGGTGAGGCGCACGGTGGCGGTGGGGCTAATGTTGCCGCCGCTGACCACTACCGTCTCATTGCGATCGACCGGTTGCGAAGCCCAGAACGTCATCGCAGTGCCGGCAGGCACCTCAGCTGGACCGGGATACGCCGCAGACGCAGGAGCGATCGCGGTGGCTTTGACTCTACCTGCCGGTGTGCGTGTATCCGGTGTGCTGCCAGACCGTGCAGCGGCGTGACCATCGCTGCTGGGCACGCACAGCGTCGATGCCAGAACGACTGAAAATACATATATTTTTACACCCATGTTGGATGACTCCTGATAGGGAAGCGCAGCGATTCCAGGAAATGCGAGAGCGCGCCAGACCAGTGCGCAGTGATCCCGCTTCGGCAGTTCGGCGGCCGACGATAGATGACGGCAAGGGCTGGGCGTCATGCACACGCATGTCGCCTCTGCAATCGCAGAACCATGATGTCCGGTGGCGTGGGGCTCGCCGGGCAGCGGCCATCCTAGAGATGCGCACGCGTTTGAATGCGAACAGGGGTCACACAGTCGTGCCCGCTTGGCGGGAATCTCTCGCTGCGGGAGCCAAGTCACGATTCTGGACATTATTTTGTCTAGCGAATTTTCCACTCACATGCCTACGCATGGACGCAAAGAGGTGTGTCGTCAGTTACGCCATCGACTGAGCGGCACGCCTTGTTTTCCGATCATTGGTATTCGACGCGTTAGCGCTCGACCGCGGACACTGCCAACGGTTTGGCCCGGAATATGCTTCTGTCTTGGCGAGGGTCCCACCACGCAGGAGGACATATGCACCAGTCTTTCAAACAGGGCGCGCCGGCCGAGTTGTGGCAGGCGTTGGTACGTGAGGCAGGGCAGCGCATCGCACGGCCGCTGGACGAATCGCGCGAGCATTATCTGGTGTTCGTGTTGCTGCGCTTCCAGCGCGATGCGCATCTGCTTTCGCGCACGCAGGCATTGGCGTGGTTGCACGCGCAGGAGCAGATCGGCAGCCTGCGTGCCGATCTGCTGCGCGATGTGGGCGATGGCTGTCTGCTGATTGCCGGGTTGTTTCCAGGCGTAGCGCAACGTCGCCGGCTCAGCGTGGACTACTTCATCGACCTGGGGCGCGGCGCGTACGCCGATGTGGCCGACACCCGTTGCAGCGATGCCAGCCTGTTCGCACAACTGGCTGACAGCTATCGCGAGTTGGTCCACACGCTTGCCGCACTGCGCCCACCACGCCAGTGGCAGCACAGTCCTGGCGGACTGCTGCATGCCTAGATAACCGCTACTTCCGGGGCGGTCCCTACAGATGTGGGGACTGCCCCGACTGCCAAGCGCGCGTGATGCGGCCACACTATGTTCGCAAGTGAGCGTTCAAGCCGATTGCGGATCGTTGTGTGATGGACCAAGCACTGTGCTGTTAGCCGCTGTCCGCGCGGCCTGACAGTGTCTTGTCGCACTGCGTGGGGGACACGCAATGCGACGCTATTTCCAGGGGAAGGAGTCTATGAAAGCAGTGCTTGCAGTGGTGATATCGGCGCTGAGTGGCGTTGCAATGGCTGGTGATCTTCCGCTCGGTTATGCCGGTGTGGGCGGCATGACCTTGCAAGAAATCGACCCTGCTATTTACGCCTATCACTACGACCACGGGTTTGTCGGTGAAGACGCAATGGGGTGGGATCCGGCGCTGCAGTTCGCCTGGTCGCGCATTGCTGCGGCCGAGGTCTGCGGCCAGCAATCGCCATCCGATGCATTGATCGGCAAGCTGGTGGAGCAGTACGGCAAGGATGCCGTGGTGCATCAGACAAGCGGCATCGGCTTTCATGAAGCACAGATGCGTGCAGCTGGCACGTTTTGTACGCCCACGCGTAATGCAGAGGCCATCGCTGTCGTGCCTGCATTTGCAGACGGCGACTTTTCTACGGCAACCGCCTATGCAGTTGCTGCCGAGGCAGGGACGGTATCGGTTGCCGCAGCAGAGGATCAGCCGGCGGCCCTTCATGGGGGTGTAGCAGAGGTGCCGTCGCTTTCCGCTGACTGGGCCCTGCTGCTGCCATTACAGCCACGCATGATTGTAAGCTCCAATGGTCAGCCGGCCGGCGATGAGATGTTGCACGTGATCCGCCGTAGTCATACCGGCGCGGTCATCGGTGGGCAGGTTATTGGGAATGTGATGGCTGCTGCGATCTTCGGCAGGGTGGGTGGATTCACCTTTGACAAACGCCAGTTGAAGGGTGAAGAGATACAAAGTATCGGCAACCCTGGGTATGCGATACAGCGCGAGGCAATCAATGCGCAGCTGAAGCGCTATTTCACCGCAAAGCCCGGCGCAATGCCGATCGATCCGTTCCCATTGCAGGTGCTCATGTCCGAATGGCGGCTGGTCTACCAGAGCCTGAGCGACGATAAATCCCCGTACGAACTACGCTACCACGTCAGCATCGGTGGTGAGTCAAGCGGGTTCTTGAAGCGCAAAGCCAGTCCGTATAGCTTGGGTTGCCAGCCTACGCCTCGCACTGCGTCGATCGAGGAATGGGAAGCCAATGATTACGCATTGGTCAAAGAGGCTGCGCAAGCCTATAGCGACGAGTGTGCAGCGAAATTCGCCGAGCGCTTGCCGCAGTGGTTTCCCGACAGAGAGGCTGTTGCGGCATCCGATTGACGTGTCAGATCAGTTAATGCCGGATATGCGGTGCCTGATGTGATCTGACAGGAATCGCGGCAAATACATCCGTAAACCAGAAGGGGCACTGATCCATCGATCAGTGCCCCTTCTGATTTGGGTTACAGACCTATCAGACTACGCTGCGCGGCTGGTTGCGTTGCTGCTCGTGCTGATCTTGAACCTGCGTTTGCGGCGCTTCCTGTCGCACGGCATTGCTGCTTTGCTCCAATGGACGTTCTGCAGCTACCGCTTTGTCCGTGTAGATCCGCTGGTGTGCCGGGTCGTGTGGCTGACCCTGTAAGGCAAACAGCCCGTTGCCATCCTTGCTTTGCGCCACCATGTCGATGCGCTGCAGGCCACTGACTTTTGCTTCGAAGGTCATGTGGCCGGCAGCGTTCACCAGCTGCTGCCGGTTGGCGAATGCATTGGGACCCAGTTGTTCCAGCTTGCTGACGGCCTGGTTGAACAGCGGGTGGTCGGGGTTGGTTTTCTCCGAGAGCAGTGGCGTTTTTTCCGCCTGCTTCAACGCGGTATGCGTCTCGCGGCCAACCACGCCATCGTCCTGCAGCCCGTGTGCACGCTGGAATGCCTTGACGGCGTCATTCGTTCGCTGGCCGTATGCGCCGTCTGCCTTGAGTTCATTGCCGCCAGCGTCTTTGTAGCCCAGTTGCTGCAGCGTCTGCTGCAGGGTGCGCACCTCTGCGCCACGTGCATTTTCGCGCAGCACGCCAGGCGCATCGGCAGCGGCCTGAGCCTGGCCGGGTTTGTGCTCGGTGGCTGCGTGAGACTGCTGCTTGCTCTGGCTGCGGTCCTGCAGCAGTTCGCGCGCCTCGGAGAGCGGGTCACTGGCGTAGAGTTTGACGCCCTTGGCGTGCTTGCGTTCAAGATAGGAATCCAGCGAGCTGAGTTCGACACCCTCGCCACCACGCGATTGGCTGATCTTGAGCTCGCCATCCTTGGGGTCGCGCACCACCATGGTGATGTGGTCGATGCCCTTGTAGCGCCCCTTGTCCCAACTCTGGGGACCATTGTCCTCGCCAATGATCATGCCCTCTTTGAGGTTCTGGGCAGTGACGTCTTTGCCTTGGATCAGGACACCAGAGCGTTGTTCGGCCTTGCGCAGCAGTTCGGAGGCACTATCGAAACCAGGGCTGAACTTTTCGTCCTTGGTGAAGATGGCCTTGCCGGCGCCCTTGTTGATTTCATCCATGGTCGCGTTCTGCATCTCGACCACCCAGCCAGAACAATCGACCTTGCCCTTGTCCGGATCTTTTGCGCCCAGGCCGTACTTGACGTGGTCGTATTTGTTGGTGAGGTCATAGGCGGCGTGGAGCGCGATGCCGTGCGCTGCAGCCTTCTCCGGTTGGGCAGGTGCTGACGGCGATGGCGCAGATTGCGACGGTGTCTGCTGCGTGGCCGAAATGGGCTCGATGCCTTTTTCAGGGATACGGATACGGTCCATCTTCGTATCCCAGTACTGCACGAACGTCTGTGCCATGTCCTTGTCCGACATGCGCCGGAACGTCGCCGAATCGACACCCGTCAGTGACTTCAGTTCTTTCTCGCCGACATTGTTGAGGATGTTGGCGCGCGTGCTCTCAAGCCCGAAAGATCCTGTGGCGATCGCGGTCTGAAGGGAGCGGTAACCGCCAGCGCCCTGCTGATGGGCCATGTACATGTCCAGGCCATCAGGCGCCGGTTTGCCCGACAGATACGGCCGGCCATCGCGTTCGTGCCGGTCAACCAGGCTCGTCCGGTTATCCAGGTACAGCCGCGCTGCGGCGTCGGTATTGACCACTGCATCCAGCTCGCGTCCGGTGATGCCGTATTGCTCGGCGGTCGGGGGAGTGAACTGAAATAACCCTTTCGCACCACCGGCGCCGCGGCTGGCCAACTCGTCGAAGTTGCCGCCAGTCTCTACGTGCGCAAAACGCAGGAAGTCGTCACGCGGAATATTCCGCTCGGTTGCTTCGCGTTCGATGATGTCGAGCACTTGGGCTCGTGAGTAGTTCGTCGGCATCGCTCAAGGTCCTTGATTGAGTGCTGCAGCCAGGTGGCTGCAGCGGTACGCCGCCCGAACCAATTCCTTTGGTTCTGTATTAAGGGGTCGGCAAATACGATTTCTGGGCCGCATCGTAGCGGTATTCAAGCGTTTCGTCACCACCGCTCGTCGGCGAGTCTGCAGAAACGGTCACCCGCAGCGTGGGCAGGCCGGGCTGCTGGACAAACGCAAGCGTACTGCTGTTCTTGACGCAGGGAATCTTCCCGGGCGCATCCTCGCCACAATTTGCACTGTTGTCCTGCCCGGCCGGGATGTTGCCGATGTACGTCCAATGCTTGTCGTTGACGTCATCGGTTTCCTTCGGGTTGAACACGAGTGCGTCGTAGGAAAGGATCCGTACGCCCGACTGCAGGCTCCATGTCGGCACGGTCAGGACCAGCCGGCCGTCGTCGGTGACGAGGGTCTGTGGCTTACGCGTCGTGTCGACGGTGTTGCCTTGTTCCATTCCGCCGAATTCGCCGATATAAGGCTCTGCGCCAAGCAGCTTCCATGGCGACTTGCTGCCCGGTTCGCTGGTGACGAAGGTGGCGTGTGCCAAGGTCACCTTGGTGCCCGGCGCGGCATAGTGGTTTTCGCGCTCTGCGCCGAAGCGCTCGGGCGTTTCCCAGGCAAAGCCGGTGTAGTAACGCGTCCCGCCCAGTTCGAACTGAAAGCCGTACCAGTAATTGATCCAGCTGCCATTGGCGACTTCGTAAGACGTTGCGCCATCGCCGTCCACGTTGCTGATGAAATACAACACGCTGTCGGGCCGCGGCGGCTGCACTTGCTGGGTCGATCCCTGAGTTGCGTCCTGCATGGGAGATGCATCCTTGTCTGAAGGTTTGGGGGTAGCGCTGGCCGCGACGGTGGTTGTCTTCGGAGTTGTGGCGTCCGTTGCCGCCGGCTTGCATGCGGCGATCGTTGCTAGCGCAAGGATCAGTGGAATCTTCCTGACGAGCATTGGGTGCATCCATTGCGGAGGGCGGCGAAAGTCTACTCCAGCTCGGCGATGTGTCCAGTCGTCGCGCCGCACCTGGCAGTGCCGCCTTCCGGCTGGGCGCGGAGCCTCCGGGCAGGGGATGGGAGGCGTTTTGGCGTCTGCATCCCCGTTGTTGCCTCACCTATCCTCTGAAACGTCAGATCCGCTGAAACGTCAGCGTTGACGGGTGACCTGCGTGCTTAAGCCAGCGGGGTATTGGAGATGATTTCCACCCAGTAGCCGTCCGGGTCCTTGATGAAGGCCAGGTGCTTCATGCGGCCGTCTTCCAGGCGCTTCTGGTAGGGCACCTCGAGGCTGTCGAAACGCGCGCAGGCGGCGTGGATGTCCGGCACCGAGATGCAGATGTGGCCAAAGCCGCGCGGTTCGCTGTTGCCGTCGTGGTAGACCGCACCGTCCTGGGTTTCGGTGCCGTGGTTGTGGGTGAGTTCGAGCACGCCCGGGATCCCGGCCATCCAGAGGCGACGTTCGGCATCGTCGTCGGGGATTGCGGTGTCTTCCGGCAGTAATGCCAGAAAGTACAGACTGAACTTTGCATCGGCAAAATCGCGCGCATCCAGCAGGCGGAAGCCGAGCACGCGGGTGTAGAAATCCAGCGAACGCTGCGCATCCTTGACGCGCAGCATGGTGTGGTTGAACACGAAACCGACGGTCTCGGCAGGCGCGGCGCTAGCGCCGGGGACATGTTGCAGATCGGTTAAAGGCATTGCGGTGTCCTTGGTGGAATCAGGGGGCGGGTCTGGCTGCGTTGGGCGCCGATGTTAGCCAGGCGATGGTTGTCGGGATGTCTGCATTGCGAGAAATCCGTGATCTGGCCGCTACGCTTTTTGTCGATTGTGATGAGCAGAATCCTTGCACTCTTGGAAGTTGTGGCATGGACCCGAACGGTCGGGTCCATGCACGCGGCGCTGCCGCCTCAGAACCAGATGCGGACACCCGCAACAAACCGACTGTCGCGTGCCGGCTCAGTCTCGCGTGCGTCACGCTGGGCGCTGTCGCCGAAACTGCGGCTGTGTACCCAACCGATGTAGGGCGCGAAACGGCGGCTGATTTCGTAGCGCACGCGTAGGCCGACCTCGACCTGCTCCAACCCGCTGTCGCTGTCGCTGCCGCGCCGGTCATCGTCGGTCAGGGCAAGGCTGGCTTCCACGCGTGGTTGCAGGATCAGCCGGTTGGTCAGCAGCACGTCGTACTCGCCTTCCAGCCGTACTGCCGCGCGGCCGCCGCTGCCCATGTAGAGCGTGGCTTCGGTTTCGAATTTGTAAGGCGCCAGTCCCTGCACGCCGAACGCGGCCCAGCTGCGATGTTCGCCCGCGCCGATATCCTGACGTGCGCCCACCAATAGGTCCCACCATGGCGAGATGGCATGGCCGTAGAACGCCTCCAACGAGGCGTCCTGCGTGCGCCCGTCATGCCGCTCGCCTTCGCTGCGCAACCAGAGCCGGTCGATATCGCCGCCGATCCAGGCGCGTGCTTCCCAGTCCTGACCACTGCCGCGGTCGGTGTCGAAGGCTTCCAGTCGATCGAGCAACACGTAGTGATTGATGCCTGCTGCGTGCATCGCGTGGTTTTGTAAGGGTGCGAAGGCTGAAGCGATGTCTTCAGCAGTAAGTTGGGGAATCGGCTCGCGTGGTAATGCGGGGTTATTGGGTGATGCAGACGTTTGGGTGACGGCTTTGGTATGCAGATCGTGATCCATCTTCGTGTGATCCATGGACTCGTGCTGCATCGATCCGTGCTGCATCGACGTATGGTCCATCGCTCCATGGTCCATGTCTGCGTGTGACATCTGGGTGTGGTCCATCTGTGGAGCCGGTGATGCTTCGTGTGCTGCAGTCTGCGCGTCGGCGTGCTGCATTCCTGCGTGGTGCATCGATGCATGCGATACCGCGACGTCAGCTGGCACAGGTTGCTGCGCAGGCATGCTGTCAGTAGCGTCTTCCGGTGGCGATGCATCGCTTGAGCGCTGCGCGTGATGCATATGCGCATGATCCATCTGCATCGCAGGTAACGTCTCCTGCGCAGTTGTCTGCGATGCAGTTGTCGCGATGGACGGTTGCGACTGCGCAGCATCCGCCTCGTCAGCCATTGGCATCGCATGCGCGCCATCGGCATGTGCATATGCATCCATCGCTGCATGCGTATGCTCCTGCGCACCGGTCGAGGTGCTTATCAACAGGGCGAGCATCAATACGTGTTGTGTGCGAAGCGTGCTCATGCCTCCACCCGCACTTCGCGCATCATGCCTGCTTCCATGTGGTATAGCAGATGGCAGTGGTAGGCCCAGCGGCCCAGCGCGTCGGCGCGCACGCGATAGCTGCGGCGTGTGCCGGGCGGCATGTCGATGGTGTGCTTGCGCACCTGGAAATTGCCGTCGGCGTCTTCCAGATCGCTCCACATGCCGTGCAGATGGATGGGGTGCTGCATCATGGTGTCGTTGACCAGCACGATACGCAGCCGCTCGCCGTACTGCAGCCGCAAGGGCTGTGCCGACGCGAAGGCGATGCCATCGAACGACCAGGCGAATTTTTCCATATGCCCGGTCAGATGCAGTTCGATCTCGCGTCCGGGCTCACGTCCATCCGGATCTTCGAACACGCTGTGCAGGTCGGCATAACACAGCACCCGGCGGCCGTTGTCGCGCAGGCCGACGCCAGGGTCGTTCAGGCGCGGCGCGGTGGCATTGCTGCGCATGTCGATCAGCGGATTGCCGTCTTCGCTGGCAGGGTGGTGCGGGGTCTTGCTGTGCGCATCGTTACTTGCATGCCCATGCCCATGCATCTGCATGTCTGGCATCGGCATTGCCATCGCGTGTGCCGCATGCGGATCGCTTTGCGTCCTGTCATCGCCGTGCATGGCGTGATCTGCATGCGCCATGCCATCGCCATGCCCCATGTCCTGCATGGTCAGGATCGCGCGCGGATCCAGCGCAGGAATCGGCGCCTGCAGCCCCTGCCGCACCGCCAGCGTGCCGCAAGCGAATCCGGTGCGGCCCATGTCCTGTGCGAACAACGTAAATGCATCCTGCCCGATGGGTTCGACGATCACGTCGAACGTTTCGGCCGCGGCGATACGCAGCTCGTCGACGCTGACCGGATGCACGTACTGGCCATCGGCAGCCACCACGGTCATGCGCAGGCCGGGGATGCGGATGTCGAAGTAGGTCATCGACGAGCCGTTGATGAAACGCAGCAGCACTTTCTCGCCGGGCTTGAACACCCCGGTCCAGTTGCCGGCCGGGGCGACGCCGTTGAGCAGGTAGGTGTAGGTATTGGCGTTGACATCGGACAGGTCGGTCGGGGTCATGCGCATGCGCCCCCACATGCCGCGATCGGCCAGCGTTGCGCGCAAGCCGTCTTCGCGCGCATCGCGCAGAAAATCGCCCACGGTGCGCTGCGCGTAATTGTCGTGGCTGGGCATCTGCTTGAGGCGGCGGAACAGTGCTGCTGGATCCAGATCGGTCCAGTCCGAGAGCAGCACCACATGCTCGCGGTCGTGCCGATACGGTGGTGGTGTCAGCGGGTCGATGACGATGGCGCCGTACAAGCCGGCCTGCTCCTGAAACATCGAGTGGCTGTGGTACCAGTAAGTGCCCGATTGGCGCAGCGCAAAGCGGTAGTGATATTCCTGGCCTGGCGCGATGCCGTTAAAGCTCATGCCCGGCACGCCATCCATGTTGGCTGGCAGCAACAGGCCGTGCCAGTGCACCGACGTCGGCTGGTCGACCAGTGCATTGCGCACGCGCACGCTCACGGTGTCGCCCTCGCGCCAGCGCAGCGTGGGCGCGGGCAGGCTCTGGTTGACGGTGACGGCGCTGCGGGTGCGCCCGGTGAAGTTGACCGGCATGCGGCCGATCTGCAGCGACTGGCTGCTGCCGCGCAATACCGGCGTCGCCGGGTTCGCGGCACGCGCATCGCTGCGCCACAGGCCGGTGCTTGCGGCAACACCGCCCAGGGCGATGCCCTGCACGAAGCGGCGTCGACTCAGGCCGCCGTTGGAGGGTGGATCGAAAGAAGTGGGATCGAAAGACATGACATCTCCGGCGTGGCCCACCGAGGAGGGCAGGCGCATCGCATCGCTCTAGAAACCCCGCGCAATACGCACACGGGACCGATGACGGCCAGGGCCGTCAGCGCTCAGGCGATGGGAGGTCGAACCGGTTGCTCGGGCACCGGGCTACTGCGCCCCTCTGCCAGTGTGGCAGGCAATGCGGGGCGGCCAGGCAGACCCGCGGGCACCGCAGGCAGGGTCAGCAAGGCGAGGCTGCAGTGCTGCAGGCAGTCGCAGCTACCCAACTTGCAGCAATCGGCAGCATGCGCATGCGCGGCCTTGTCGTGCGACTGCATCGCCGCGGTCGGCTGCATGTCCTCATGGCAGGGCATCGCCGCTGGCATGGAAGCGTGCGCAGCTGAAGCAGCCGGTGCCATCGCAGCGGACGCCATCGCCGGCATCGCCATGCCCACCGACGCCCACGCGCCGGTGGCCGTATTGGCAACCAGGCACAGGCATAGCAGTAGTCGAAGCAGGCAACGCAGCACAGGCGGTCGAGGGCGTGCGGACAGGTGCGGCGAGCATACCATCGGCTCCCAGCTGTCCGCCCGATGACCCGCCGTCCGTGGCCGCGCGCCCGGCAGCGGTAGAATTGGCGCTTCCTTCGCCGCACAGTCCTGCCATGTCGCAGCGCCAGTGGGTGGCCGCCGCCATCCAGAAGATCGAAGCCGATTTCAACCGTTCGGCCGACACCCATCTGATCCCGATGGATCTGCCGGGCTTTCCGGGCATCGACCTGTATTTCAAGGACGAGTCCAGCCACCCCACCGGCAGCCTCAAGCACCGGTTGGCGCGCTCGCTGTTCCTGTACGCGCTGACCAACGGCTGGCTGCGTGCCGGGCGGCCGGTGATCGAGGCCTCCAGTGGCTCGACCGCCATTTCCGAAGCGTATTTCGCGCGCCTGCTGGGTGTGCCCTTTATCGCCGTGATGCCGGCCTCGACCTCGCCGGAAAAGATCGCCGCGATCGAATTCCAGGGGGGGCGCTGCCATCTGGTGGAGCGCGCCTGCGACCTGGACAGCGCCTCGCACCAGCTTGCGCGCGAGACCGGCGGGCACTTCATGGATCAGTTCACCTACGCCGAGCGCGCCACCGACTGGCGCGCCAACAACAACATCGCCGAGTCGATCTTCAAGCAGCTGTCCGAAGAGCCGCATCCGATTCCCGAGTGGATCGTGTGCAGCCCCGGCACCGGCGGCACCAGCGCCACCTTGGGGCGTTATGTGCGTTATCGGCGCCACGACACCCGCATCCTGTGTGCAGACCCGGAAGTGTCGGTGTTCTTCGACGGCTATTGCCGCGCGGTGGACGGGCAGTGCCCCAAGGAATTGGCCATCACCGGCGGCTCGCGCATCGAAGGCATCGGCCGCCCGCGGGTGGAGTCCAGCTTCATCGCCAGCTGCGTGGATGTGATGATCAAGGTGCCCGACGCCTTGAGCCTGGCGGCGATGCGCCATGTCAGCGCTACGCTCGGCCGACGCGTCGGCGGCTCCACCGGCACCAATTTCGTCGGCGTACTGCAGGCTGCCCAGCGCATGCGCGAGGCCGGCCGCACCGGCTCCATCGTCACCATCCTGTGCGATGCCGGCGAGCGTTATGCGCACAGCTATTACGACCCGGCCTGGTACCTGGCACGCGCGATCGACGTCACCGACAGCGATGCGGCGATTGCTCTGGCGGTGAACGGCGGCGACTTGCCCGCGTTGCCTTGTGCCGCACTGGAATGATCGCCATATCCTCTGGGCCGCTATCGAAACTGCTGCGCATCGCGACGTTTCGCTGGCCACTCTCTGATGTTTGATCCAGTCACCCGTCATCCAGTCCACCGCCGGAGCGCCCCATGACCAACCCGCTGCTCGACCTGTCCGGACTGCCGTCCTTCGATGCGATCCGCCCCGAGCACGTGGGCCCGGCGATCGATCACCTGCTGGCCGACGCCGAGGCTGCGGTGAAAGCGGCCGAGCAGGTCAGCCCGGTGAGCTGGGACAGCTTCGTAGTGCCGCTGGACGATGCCACCGAGCGGCTGTGGCGCGCGTGGGGGCAGGTGGGCCATCTGCAGGCGGTGATGAACACGCCGGAGCTGCGCGAGGCCTACAACAGCAATCTGCCCAAGCTCAGCCGCTTCGGCAGCGCGCTGGCGCAGAACCTGGCGCTGTACGCGCAGTACAAAGCGCTGTCGGAAGCGCCGGAAGCGGCGCAGTACGATGCCGCGCGGCGCAAGGTGCTGGAAAACGCGCTGCGCGATTTCCGCCTCGGCGGGGCCGAGCTGGATGACGCGGCCAAGGTGCGCTTTGCGCAAGTGCAGGAAGAGTTGTCTGCGTTGGCGGCCAAGTTTTCGCAGAACGTGCTCGATGCCACCGATGCCTGGTCGTACGTGACCGAAGACGAGAACGCGCTGTCTGGTCTGCCGGTCGAAGTGGTCGCCGCCGCACGCGCCGCCGCCGAAAAAGACGGCGTGCCGGGATGGAAGCTGACCTTGCAGATGCCGTGCTATCTGCCGGTGCAGACCGATGCGGACAATCGCGAATTGCGCGCGCGCCTGTATCGCGCCAATGCCGAGCGTGCCTCCGAATTCGGCGATGCCGCACTGGACAATAGCGCCAATATCGAGCGGATTCTCGCGCTACGCGCCGAGCTGGCGCAGCTGCTCGGATTTGCCAGTTATGCGGCGTATTCGGTTGCCACCAAGATGGCGGAAAGCCCCGATGAAGTGATGGGCTTCCTGCGCGATCTGGCCGTGCGCGCCAAGCCGTACGCGCAACGCGACCGTGCCGAGCTCGAAGCCTTCGCACGCGACGCGCTGGGCCTGGATGAGTTGCAGGCGTGGGATCTGTTCTACGCCAGCGAAAAACTCAAGCAGGCGCGTTACAGCTTCTCCGAGCAGGAAGTGAAGCAGTATTTCACCGAGCCCAAGGTGCTGGCCGGCCTGTTCGATGTCATCCATCGCTTGTACGGGCTCACCGTCAAGCCCGACAGCGCGCCGGTCTGGCATGAGGATGTGCGCTTCTATCGTCTGGAAGATGCGCAAGGCGAGCTGGTCGGCCAGTTCTATCTCGATCTGTACGCACGCGAAGGCAAGCGCGGCGGTGCGTGGATGGACGATTGCCGCAACCGCCGCGACACCGCCAATGGCGTGCAGACGCCGCTGGTGTATCTGGTGTGCAACTTCGGCCGCGGCAGTGGCGATACGCCAGCCACGTTCCGGCACGGCGAAGTCACCACGCTGTTCCATGAAATGGGCCACGGCCTGCATCAGTTGCTCACACGTATCGGTGAGCTGGGTGTGGCCGGCATCAACGGCGTGGAATGGGACGCAGTGGAGCTGCCGAGCCAGTTCATGGAGAACTTCTGCTGGGAATGGGAGCGCGTGCAGGCGATGACCGCGCATGCGCGCACCGGCGAGCCGTTGCCGCGCAATCTGTTCGATCGGCTGCTGGCTGCACGCAACTTCCAGAGCGGCATGTTCACCGTGCGCCAGCTGGAATTTGCGTTGTTCGACATGCAGCTGCACAGCAGCTTCGACCCGCTGCAGGACAGCGTGCTGCAACTGATCGAGCGCGTGCGCGACGAAGTGGCGGTCAATCGCCCGCCGGCGTGGAATCGCTTCCCGCATCAGTTCAGCCACATCTTCGCGGGCGGCTATGCCGCCGGCTACTACAGCTACAAATGGGCCGAAGTGCTCAGCGCTGATGCCTACGCTGCATTCGAAGAAGCGCCTGAGCAGGTTGCCGACACGGGTGCGCGCTTCCGGCACGAAGTGCTGTCGCGTGGCGGCAGCCGGAGTGCGGCCGACAACTTCCGCGCCTTCCGCGGGCGTGCGCCGAGCATCGATGCATTGCTGCGGCATAACGGCATGGCGGGCTGATCGCGGGCGTTTACGTTGTTTCGCCAACACGTCGTCAGCCGCGGCGCACCGCATCCGGAAGCGGTGCATCGGCGCGCGCAAAAGTCTGGCGGAAGCAGTGCATCGGACATCGTTTGTCCTTGAGTCCGAGCGCCTCCCATCGTGCTGCAGAACCAGGTACCCGCTCGCTCAGGTGCCTTCTACATCCTCAGGATTCTGCAAGTCGCAGCACTGGGCATGGCGTTCGCCCACCTGCGCCATCGGGCCGGGAAATCCCAGGGCATAGGCATCCAGGTCGATCCATGCAGGGTTGAGCGTCTCCACCAACTGCCGCCGCCAGGCATGCGGCCAGGCGCGAAGTTGCGTGGCGCGGGCCTTGGCAGCTGCCAGATCGGTGCAGGCCTCGAACCACACCAGCAGCAGCGGCATCACGCGCTCTCTGGGCAAGCTGGCTTCCTGCTGCACGATAATGCGCCGGCGCGTGTCGCTGATTGCGCCCAGACCACTTGCCACGTCGATGTAAAACGCCTCCCGTCGCGCATGCGCCAGCAGGTAAACCACCGATGGGCCATGAAACAAGCTATCCCAGTCGGCATGCTCAAGCGCCACGAATTCCGATCTCACCGGAGAGCGCGTGTCAGCCATCTTCGCTACCTCCATCTTCGCCATGCATCATGGGCCAACCCGAGCGCGACCATCGCGATGTTGGCATAGTGCAGTTGCAGGCTAGCAAAGACGCGGCGATCTCGCTCGATACGTATTGGGATGCGCATTATCGCTGCCGTGCCTGGACCGAGCAGAGCGCGCGTGCCTACTGGGGCAAGTACCGGCCCGGCATGCCCCGACTGCTTGCCGGTGCGTGCCGTGCAGATGCCGAACAGGTCACGCGATCCTGTTCGGCTTCCGCCACGCCATCAATCGTCACACCCGGCCGAACACCAATGCCCCATTGGTACCGCCGAAACCGAAGCTATTTGACATCACCGTGTTCAAGGTGGCGGCACGCGTTTCACGCAGGATCGGGAAGCCTTCAGCGCGCGGGTCGAGCTCATCGATATGCGCCGAGCCGGCCATGAAGCCGTCGCGCAGCATCAGCAGGCTGTAGATCGCCTCGTGCACGCTGGCCGCGCCCAAGGAGTGGCCGGACAGCGCCTTGGTCGAGGACAGCGGCGGCACGTTGTCGCCGAAGACTTCGCGCACCGCGCCCAGTTCGGTGACATCGCCCAGCGGGGTGGAGGTGCCATGCGTGTTGAGGTAATCGATCGGCTGGCTGAGACCTTGCATGGCCATGTGCATGCAGCGCACCGCGCCTTCGCCGCTGGGCGCGACCATGTCCGCGCCATCGGAGGTCACGCCATAGCCGAGCAATTCGGCATGGATGCGTGCGCCGCGGGCGATGGCGTGGTCGTAGTCCTCCAGCACCAGCATGCCGCCGCCGCTGCCGATGACAAAGCCATCGCGCTGCGCATCGTAGGGGCGCGAGGCCACTGCAGGACGATCGTTGAAGCCGGTGGACAGCGCGCCCATCGCATCGAACATCACGCTCATGGTCCAGTGCAGTTCTTCGCCGCCGCCGGCAAACATCACATCCTGCGCGCCATGCCGGATCAGATCGGCGGCCGCGCCGATGCAATGCGCCGAAGTGGCGCAGGCGGCCGACAGCGAGTAGCTCAGGCCACGAATCTTGAACGCAGTGGCCAGCGATGCAGAGACCGCCGAACACATCGTGCGCGGCACCATGTACGGGCCGACCTTGCGCACGCCACGGTTGCGCAGCAGATCGGCGGTTTCCACCTGCCATTGGCTGGAACCGCCGCCGGAGCCGGCAATCACGCCGGTCCGCACGCTGCTGACCTGCTCGGCATCCAGGCCGGCATCGGCGATCGCATCGCGCATGGCCAGATAGGCGTACGCCGAGGCATCGCCCATGAAGCGTTTGAGCTTGCGGTCGATCAGGCTGTCCAGATCCAGCGCCACCGCGCCGCCCACCTGGCTGCGCAGACCGGCTTCGGCGTGATCGGGCAATGCGGTGATGCCCGAGCGGCTCTCGCGCAGTGCGCTGGAGACAGTGTCCAGGTCATTGCCCAGACACGAATTGATGCCCATTCCGGTGACCACGACACGACGCATCAGAAGTTCTCCGTTGAAGTGAACATGCCCACGCGCAGGTCTTTGGCGGCGTAGATCTCGCGCCCATCCACCAGCATGCGCGCATCGGTCTGCGCCATCACCAGCTTGCGGTTGATCACGCGGCTGACATCGATCTCGTAGCTCACCAGTTTGGCGCTCGGCAGCACCTGGCCGGTGAACTTGACCTCGCCGCAGCCCAGCGCGCGGCCGCGACCGGGTGCGCCGATCCAGGTCAGGAAAAAGCCGGTCAGTTGCCACATCGCATCCAGGCCCAGGCAGCCGGGCATCACCGGGTCGCCGATGAAGTGGCAGCCGAAGAACCACAGGTCCGGGCGCACATCGAGTTCTGCGCGGATCACGCCCTTGCCATGCGCGCCGCCGGTGTCGTTGATCTCGGTAATGCGGTCGAACATCAACATCGGGTCGTTGGGCAGGCGGGCACTGTCGGGCCCGAACAATTCCCCACGCGCGCTGGCCAGCAATTGGTCACGCGAGTACGCACTTTGACGAGTCATGACGAACGTTTCCTGCAAGAAGCGATAAGGCGAAGCCGGCAAGGGTGCATGAGGGCGCGCGGTTCAATCAAACGTTTTATCCGTACGCCTGCGTGCTGTGTTCAACTTGTTGCGCAGTGCGGCAAGCGGTCTGTGCAGGCCGGATCAAGGCGTGAGACGCGGCTGATTTATCATGTGTCCACGCTTTTGGAGAGACGCCAGCTTGATGCGCAAGATCGTGCACGTGGACATGGATGCGTTCTACGCGTCCGTGGAGCAACGTGACGATCCATCGCTGCGCGGCAAGCCGGTGGTGGTGGCCTGGCGCGGTGCGCGCTCGGTCGTGTGCGCGGCCTCCTACGAAGCGCGTACTTACGGCATTCGCTCGGCCATGCCGGCGATGCGTGCCGAGCGTCTGTGCCCGGATGCGGTATTCGTGCCGCCGGATTTTGCGCGTTACAAAGCGGTGTCGCGGCAGGTGCGCGAGATCTTTTATCGGCATACCGATCTGGTCGAGCCGTTGTCGCTGGACGAAGCCTATCTGGATGTCACGCAAGCCAAGACCGGCATGCAGCTGGCCACCGAAATCGCGCAGCTGATCCGCACCCAGATCCGCGAGGAAACCCAGCTCACCGCATCGGCCGGCATCGCACCGAACAAATTTCTGGCCAAGATCGCCTCGGACTGGCGCAAGCCCGATGGGCAGTTCGTCATTGCGCCCAGTCGTGTGGATGCGTTCCTGCTACCGCTGCCGGTCAATCGCATTCCCGGCGTGGGCAAGGTGATGGATGGCAAGTTGGCAGCATTGGGGATTGTCACTGTCAGCGATCTGCGGCTGCGTCTATTGGAAGAATTGCAGGCGCATTTCGGCAGCTTCGGGCAGAGCCTGTATCGCCGCGCACGTGGTATCGACGAGCGCCCGGTCGAGCCCGATCAGGAGGTGCAGTCGGTCTCCTCGGAAGACACCTTCGGTGAGGATATCGCGCTGCAGGCGCTGGATCCGCACATCCTGCGCCTGGCCGAAAAAACCTGGCTGGCCACGCGGCGCACCGAGCGTATCGGGCGCACGGTGGTGCTGAAATTGAAGACCTCGAACTTTCGGATTCTGACCCGCTCGTACACGCCGGAGCAGCCACCGGCCTCGCTTGAGGCGCTGGCAGAGATTGCGCTGGCGCTGACTCGTCGCGTGGAGTTGCCTGCCGACACGCGCTATCGCCTGGTCGGTGTTGGATTGAGCGGTTTCAGCGATGCGGAAGACGGCGCAGTACAGGGAGAGTTGTTCGGCGATGTGCCGCAGGCGCAGTGAGTGCAACGCCTCATCTCTGCAGTGCGTCGCCTTGGCGTATCGCATGCGGCGATGACTGCAGCCGTGTGTGCATCGATGCAGCATCGACACCCCGCATCGCGTTGCGGTGACACGCTCTGAATCCTGCAGCTCGTACACTGCAGCCCGCTCCCCAACGAGACTGTGCGTATGTATCCGTATCCACTGGTGATTTTCGACCTGGATGGCACGCTGGTGGACAGCGCACCCAACATCGCCGAAGCGCTCAACGCCACCTTGCAGGAACTTGGGCTGCAGCAGTTCAGCGAGGCGACGATCCGCAGCTGGATCGGCGAAGGGGTGCACGTGCTGCTCGCCACCGCGTTGCGCGAAGCCGGCAACACGCACGATGCCGATACCGAAATGCCGGTGATGATGCGGCACTACGCAGCCTGCCTGCTGCACAATCCACAGTTGTACCCCGGTGTTGCCGAGGCGTTGGCCGGCCTGCGCGAGGCTGGCGCCACGCTGGCGTTGTGCACCAACAAGCCGTCGCGTTTTATCGCACCGTTGTTGGAGCATTTGGGCATCGCGGCGCATTTCAACACAGTGCTCGGTGGCGATTCATTGCCGCAGCGCAAGCCCGACCCAGCGCCGCTGCTGCACCTGGCCAAGCAGTTCCAGCTCACACCGCAGCAGTGCCTGATGGTGGGCGATTCGGCGACCGATGCGGGCGCCGCAAACGCCGCTGAGATGCCGTTGGCAATGGTGCGTTACGGCTATTTGCGTGGATTCGATGTGCAGACATCCGGCGCGGTGGTCCTTGTCGATGACATGCGCGAGTTGCTTGCGTTGAAGTAGCGCGCAGCAGCACCGCCGCAGATCTTCGATTTGAGAATGAATCGCATCTGTGTAGAATGCGCGGACAATCTTGACTGCGTTGTAGCGCCTTGCAGGTACGCAGTGCACGCGCTGCAAGCATCACCCCCACCGTGTTACCTCAAGCCGTCGCCAGAGGTCTATCTCCTGTCGAGAGGTTTGAGAATGTCCGCATTACGCCGGTCATGGATGTCTGTGCCTGCACGCCGTCCCGAGTTGTCCCACCGTCAGCTGGTGCTGGCGATTGCGCTCGGTTGCGGCAGCTGCATTTGCAGCGCATCCGCCGAAGACGCTGCAGCCGATCCGCAATCGCTGGACACCGTGCACGTCACCGCCGCACAGATCGCACGGCAAGCATTGGGTTCGTCGGTCATCACCGCTGAAGACATCGAACGGCGTCCGCCGGTCAACGATCTCTCGCAGCTGCTACGCACCATGCCGGGCGTCAATCTCACCGGCAATAGCGCCTCCGGTCAGTACGGCAACAATCGCCAGATCGATCTGCGCGGCATGGGCCCGGAGAACACGCTGATTCTGGTCGATGGCAAGCCGGTGGGATCGCGCGATGCGGTGCGCATGGGGCGCAGTGGCGAGCGCAACACGCGCGGAGACACCAACTGGGTGCCGGCAGAAGCGGTGGAGCGCATCGAAGTGCTGCGCGGCCCCGCGGCGGCACGTTATGGCTCCGGTGCCTCCGGTGGCGTGGTCAACATCATCACCAAAAAGCCGACCGGCGATCTGACCGGCTCGATGAGCGTGTTCGGTCTTGTGCCGCAGCACAGTGCCGAAGGCGGCGGCCAGCGCGCGGGATTCCAGCTTAGCGGCCCGTTGACCGATACGTTCTCGTTCCGCCTGTATGGAAACCTCAACAAGACCGATCCGGATGCGCTGGATCTCAATCGCCGCTTTGCGAGCAGCGCCGCTGCGGTGCCACCGGCCGGGCGCGAGGGCGTGCGCAACAAGGACATCAACGGTCTGCTGCGCTGGGATCCGATGGAAGGCCAGGTGGTGGAACTCGATGCCGGCTTCAGCCGACAGGGCAATCTGTACGCGGGCGATCGCGCGGTCAGTGCCGACGGCCTGGCCGGCGCGGATCTCAGCGCCTTGTTCGGCAGCGAAACCAACACCATGCTGCGCCGCACGTTCTCGCTCACCCATCGCGGCACCTGGGCGCTAGGTACCTCGCGCCTCACCGCCGCTTACGAAGGCACCGACAACACCCGCCTCAACGAAGGCCTGGCCGGTGGGCCGGAAGGCTCCATCGCTGCCGGTCTGACCAACTCCACCGCCACGCTCGATAACCTCAACATCGATGGCGAGTTCAACATGCCGTTGCAGGCCTGGGCCGAACAGGTGCTCACGCTGGGCTTCGAGCGCCGCCAGAGCCGCCTCAGCGATGCGTACTCGATGTCGCAAGCCGTCACCGCCGGCGGTGGCTTCCCCGGCCTTGCCGCGGGCGCACGCAGCCCGCGCAGCGAGGCCACGCTCAGTGCGGTGTATCTGGAAGACAACCTCTACGCCACCGAGCGGCTGACGCTGACGCCGGGCCTGCGGCTGGATCACCACAGCCAGTTCGGCAACAACCTCAGCCCCAGCCTCAACGTGCAGTACAAACTCACCGACGACTGGCTGCTCAAGGGCGGCATCGCGCGCGCGTTCAAGGCGCCCAACCTGTACCAGTCCAACGCCAATTATCTGTATTACACGCGCGGCAATGGCTGCCCGGTGTTGTTCCCCAATCTCGGCTCGGGCTGCTATATCCAGGGCAACGACAACCTCGATCCGGAGACCAGCATCAACAAGGAGATCGGCATCGAGTGGGCACCGCAGAGCGGTCACCACGCCTCGCTGACCTACTTCCACAACGCCTATGACGACAAGATCGTTGCCGGCATGGTGCCGGTGGGCGTCACTGCCGATGGGCGCGGGCAGGTGTTCCAGTGGACCAACGCATCGGAAGCGATCGTGCAGGGCGTGGAAGGCAATCTCACCCTGCCGCTACTGGGTGAGCAGGGCCGCGTGCTGAAGTGGAATACCAACGTCACCTACATGATCGAGAACAAGAACACCGCAACCGATCAGCCGCTGTCGGTGATTCCCGAATACACCGTCAACACCACGCTGGATTGGCAACCGACCCAGGCCTTGTCGCTGCTGCTCACCGGCACCTTTTACGGCAAGCAGGAATCGGCCACACAGTCGAGCACCAGTGGCGGCGCCATCGCCCCCGATTCGCGCGACCCCTATGATCTATGGGGCATCAGTGCGCGTTACCGCATCACCCGCAAGATCAGCGTGGGGATGGGCGTGGACAACCTGTTCGACACGCGCCTGTTCCGCGAAGGCACCAACAACACCGGCGGTGCGGCAGGTGCGGCTACTTACAACGAACCGGGTCGCGCGTATTGGGCGAGCTTGAGTTTCGGCTTCTAAATAGCGATGCAGCGCCGCGTACAAACGTGCGCGGCGCATGAGGAGAGCGTGCAGTGATGCGACAGTCTCGTTGGCGGCTTGCCTGTGCCGGTGTGCTGATGTGGATCGTCAGCGCTGTGCCGGCGTTCGCACAGCCGGACCTGAGCCGCACGATCGGTAGCACCGTCGCTGAGCGTCCCAGTGCCTCGTATGTCTTCAGTGACTTGCGTCTGAACTCGGCCGATGCCCAACGCCATTACCGCGTGCGGATTGCCACACCCAAAGCAGCGCCGCCGGCTGCGGGGTATCCGGTGGTATATCTGCTGGATGGCAATGCGGCATTGATGGAACTGGATGAGCGCCTGCTCGACAGCCTGTCCACGCACGGCGCTGCACCGGTGCTGGTGTTCATCGCCGACGACAGTGCGCTGCGCATCGATGCGGTGGGGCGCAGCCTGGATTACACGCCTGCGCGCTACAGCGATGGTCGGGTGGAAACCGATCCGTTGAATCCGCTGCGCCGGACCGGCGGCGCTGCCGTATTCGCGCAACTGATCGCCACACGCATTCGCCCGCAGGTGGAAGCGCGCGTGTCGGTGGATCCTCAGCGGCAGACGCTCTGGGGGCATTCGTATGGCGGGTTGTTCGTGCTGCAGGTGTTGCTGACGCAGCCGCAGCTGTTTCAGCACTACGTGGCAGTCGATCCATCGCTGTGGTGGGGCGATGGGTTTATCGTCCAGCAGGCGCAGCGCGTGGTCGATGACGCGCAGGCAGCTTCTGCGAACACGCCGCCATCGAAGCGTGGTCTGACGTTGATGGCAGGCGAGGGCGGAACGCCGGCAAACGATGCAAAACCAGATCGTCCCGGGCGGCCACAGGCAGATCCACACGCTGCACAGAATCTCGTCACGCTGTTGTCGTCGTTACCCGGCCTCACCGCCGCGTATCAAGCGCTACCCGGCCTCAGCCATGGTCAGACGCTGGGCGCATCGCTTGCGCCAACGTTACGAGATGCAGCAGCGCGTTGATGACGCTATCGATCGAGTATCGAAGATCAATCGATCGAGAAATCAACAATCACGCTGCTACTGATCGCAGCACCATCACTACGCGCACGCAGCGGCGGCAACTCGGCACTGGCGCTCAATCGTCGCGCGCCTCGCTCAGGTCCGTAGCGTCATCGGCCGCCTCGATCATGTCGCCATGCGTATCGTCGTTATCGGCCCGCGCATAGTGCACGGTCTCCACCGGCCCACCGACCGCACGGCCACGCACCGGCAACAGCGCACTGGCCGCTTCGTACTCGGCCAGCAGCGCATGCCGGCGCGCTTCCGGCACCTCCTGCCAATGGCAGTCGGTCAACGCGCCTTCCAGCGAATACAGCAGGTTGAGGCTGGGCTTGAAACCGGCGCGACGCACTTTGACAAACGCCCCCACCGCACCCACCGCCTGCAGATCCTCCTGCGTGCGCAAGCCGACCTGCCGCAGCCACGCCGCACTTTTCGGGCCGATGTTGCGCAGCCGTTCGGTGGTCACGTCAACGCGCCGACAAAGACCTGCGCAATGGCTTCCAGACCACGCTGATCGTCGGCATCGAAGCGATCCAGCTCCGGGCTGTCCAGATCCAGCACGCCGATCAGCGCATCGCCCTTGACCAGCGGAATCACCAGCTCCGAGCGCGACGCCGAATCGCAGGCGATATGCCCTGGGAAGGCATCCACATCGGCAATGCGCTGGCTCTGCCGGGTGCTGGCGGCTGCGCCGCAGACACCCTTGTCCAGCGGAATGCGCACGCAGGCCGGCAAGCCCTGAAAGGGGCCCACCACCAGCTCGCGGCCGTCATAGAAATAGAAACCGGCCCAGTTGAGCGAGGGCAACGAGTTGAAGATCAGCGCGGCCAGGTTGGCGGCATTGGCGATCCGATCCGGCTCGCCATGCACCAGGGCCTGGGCCTGGGCGGTGAGCTGGGCGTATTGTTCCGGCTTGCTGCCGGTCAGCGAAGAGGTTGCGAACATGGCCGAAGTCTAGCAGCGGCCATCCGCAGCGGCATTGCGACTCAGCCGAGCGTTCGGATCCGCACGCTATGCTGCGCGCCCCCACGGCAACCGCGGCGCGGCCGCAGGAATAAACGCATGCAGTTTCCGGCGTTGTATGTCACCGGCACCGACACCGGCATCGGCAAGACCATGGCCAGCGCCGCGCTGCTGCACGCGCTGCGCACACGCGGGCGCACCGCCGTGGGCATGAAGCCTGTCGCCAGCGGTTGCGAGAACACACCGCACGGCTGGCGCAACGAGGACGCACTGGCGCTGCAGGCTGCCAGCGACCCGCAACCCGACTACGCCACCCTCAATCCCTACGCCTTGCCCGCCCCGCTGGCGCCGGAACTGGCCGCCGCCGATGTAGGCGTGACCCTGTCGCTGGAGCCCATCGCCTGCGCCTTCGCGCAATTGCGCAGCCAGGCCGAGGTAGTGGTGGTCGAAGGCGTCGGCGGCTGGGCGGCCCCGTTGAGCGCCGATCTGGACCAGGCCGATCTGGTCCGCGCGCTCAAGCTGCCCGTCGTACTGGTGGTCGGCATCCGGCTGGGCTGCATCAACCACGCGCGCCTCACTGCCGCCGCCATCGCCGCTGACGGCCTGGACTGCATCGGCTGGATCGCCAACGAAATCGACCCGCAGATGGAGCGCATCGAAGACAACATCGGCATGCTGCGCCAGCGCCTGGCAATGCCGTGCTGGGGCCGGATCGCATGGCGGCCGGGTGCCGATACTGCAACCCAGGCGCAGGGGCTGCAGCTGCCCGAATAAGGGCAGCAGGTCGGCCGGGTGGCCCCACGAAATGTTGTGAGGATCAACTTTTCACCTGGAAGCGTTTCGTTTATTTCGGATATCCGGCATTTCGTTTATGCTGAAACCCGTTTCCGTTACACCACTGTGCTCCCATGTCGAACATCGCTCCTTCCAAGATGGTCCTGCCTGTCGAGCGTGAGGCCGCGGCTGCCGTGCAAGGCCAACGCGCTTTGGCGGCCTATCTGGCCACCAGCTTCGACACCCAGCGCATCCAGATTTTCGACGAGCAGAATCAGGCGCATCAGGTGGAATTGCCCACCTCGGCACTGCGCCTGTTGATGGATATCCTGGCCGAGCTCGCCGATGGCAATGCGGTGCAGGTGGTGCCCATCCACGCCGAGTTGACCACCCAAGAAGCTGCCGATCTGCTGAACGTTTCCAGGCCGCACATGGTCAAGCTGATGGAAGACGGTGCGCTGGCGTTCCATCGAACCGGTAGACACCGCCGTGTGCGTTTTGCCGACCTGATGCAGTTCAAGCGCGAACGTGAGCGCGCCAGCGAGCAGGCGATGCAGGAGCTGACCAGACAGGCCCAGGCGTTGGAGATGGGATATCAGTGAGGCATTCCCCATTTACTGCGGTCTACGATGCGTGCGTGCTGTACCCAGCACCGCTTCGAGACTTGCTAACGTGGCTGGGACTATCGGGCAGGTTCCGTGCGCGTTGGAGCGCGCAAATTCACCAAGAATGGAAGCGTAATCTACTGCTCAACCGTCGCGACCTGACGCCAGAGCAGGTTGACCGCACATCCGAGCTGATGGACCGAGCCATTCCGGATGGCTTGGTGACCGGCCACGAATCGTTGATTTCAGGACTGCAGCTGCCTGATGCAGATGACCGCCATGTGCTGGCTGCTGCGATCCGCTGCAATGCCAGCGTTAATCGTCACCTTCAATCTGAAAGATTCCGTCAGCGACGCTTGCTCCATTTGTGATAGAGGCGTAGCACCCGGACGAATTCATCGAAAATCTGTTCGATCTGGACCAGGCGGCTATCGTCTCGGCAGCTCAACGCCAGCGCGCACACCTGTGCAATCCAAGTATGGGTGTGGAGCGTTATCTGGAGGTGCTGCTGCGGCAAGGGCTAGTCCAGACCGTTAAAGCATTGACCATCTACCGGACTGTTCTTTGACATTTTGGTGAGACATCCCAAAGCTATACCCGCACAACACGTTGAGAAGGTGGCTACGTTAGTTCTGGGAACTGCATGGTCCGGCGAACCTAGGCTGCACCAAACAATCAGACAATAAAAAAGCCCGACAGAGGGAGGGATCTGTCGGGCCGGATTGCATGGGGGGAGGGACCCACGCAAAGACGCTGAATTTTATTGGCGCTTACGTGCGCCGGGTCTTGCCTTTGCTGACTTGTTCGTTGTTGGCGTCGAATTGCTGCTTGGCCAACTGGCCGAGCGCGTCCGATGCCTTCAACCCTAAACCGACCATTTCCTGATTGACCGAAGCCAGGCGTTCCAAGTTGTCGCGGGCCAGTTGCAGCCCCTTCGGCCAGAGCGTCTGGTAGGCGCCCAGGTCGCGTGCCTGCGCAAATTCACCGAAGAAGCTGGTGGTCGCGCTGACGTTTTGTTCCAACGTCTTCAGCTGCAGGCCAAACGCGTTTTCTGCGTGTTCCATCGCCAACTGGTTGGCGCGTGCCGCTGCGGAAGCAAAGCTGTTGAAGCCGTTTTCGAACTGCGCCGACATTGCGAACCCCTTGGGGAATGCTGTGACCGTTTGTTGCGTTGCAGCATACGCGGATATTGCTGCGATGCAACACGTTTGCTGAAAATTTCCAAAACCGCTTCAAAAACCTTTTTGAATCAATCAATTATCCAGGCTGCAAAACGACAAGGCCGCCTAATAGGCGGCCTTGCGTCACACGATTGCGCCGGGCGATCAGCCGCGATAGCGGCAACCGGAGGTGCAGGTTTCGTGCACCACGATCTCGCTCAACTGCGGCAGCGCCGGCTTGAGCTGCTGCCAGATCCAGATCGCCAGCCGCTCGCTGGTCGGGTTCTCCAATCCCTCGATGTCGTTGAGGTAATGGTGGTCCAGGCGGTCGTAGATCGGTTGGAAGGCGGCCTTGATGTCGCCGAAATCCATGATCCAGCCGGTCTCGGCACCCGGCTCGCCGCTGACATGCAGTTCGACGCGGAATGAATGCCCGTGCAGGCGGGCGCACTTGTGCCCGGGCGGCACATTGGGAAGCCGATGCGCGGCTTCGAGCGTAAAGACTTTGAAGATATCCATGCGCGCCATTGTAAGTGCGGCAGTGCTTCTCGGGCTGTGCCAATCGCAGTAAGACAGCGCATCTGCGGCCTCGCGAGGACACCAGCAACACCGGTTGGGCTGGATGCGCTTAAACGACGCGCGCTGCGCATGACGTCCGACGCGCGTACTACCGCGTCGAGCTGCCAGCGTGTGTCACAGCGCGTCATATCCCTATGCAGTTATGTAATTTTTGTTAATCGATGGCGCATGGCCCACTGCAAAACCCCCATTCATGGATGCCGTGCGTGAAGCGCCCTACGCCTTACCTGCTGTCCCTTGCCGTTCTCTCGGCGCTGATTCCTCTCGCCCACGCCGACGACGCGACACCCGACACGGGCAAGACCCTGGCCACCGTCAGCGTCACCGGCTCCAACATCAAGCGCACCGACAGCGAAGGCCCGAACCCGGTGCAGGTGATCGACCGCCAGCAGCTGGAGCAGTCCGGCAAGGTCACGGTCGCCGACGCACTGC
This sequence comes from Xanthomonas sp. Leaf131, assembly GCF_001423495.1. Lineage (GTDB taxonomy): Bacteria > Pseudomonadota > Gammaproteobacteria > Xanthomonadales > Xanthomonadaceae > Xanthomonas. The sequence goes on from NZ_LMOG01000016.1 coordinate 130,277, forward strand.
GCTCGATCTCCGCCAACACCGGCAACGCCACCAACGAGACCACCAATAACGGGTGGGCGTCTGGCTCGGCCGGGATCGGCCTGCGCGGGCTGTCGCAAAAGAACACGCTGGTGCTGCTCAACGGGCGCCGGCTGGCCAATTACGGGTTCCCTGCCAACGGCCTGGGCGACACCTTCGTCAATCTCAACGCGCTGCCGCTGGTGGCGGTGGAACGCATCGAAGTGCTCAAGGACGGTGCCTCTGCCGTGTACGGCTCCGATGCGGTGGCCGGCGTGGTCAACATCATCACCCGGCAGGACTTCCAGGGCGCCGAGCTAGGCCTAAGCGGCGGCACCTCCGATCAAGGTGGCATGGACACCCAACGCGCCACCTTCATCGGCGGCATCGGCGATCTGGACAGCGACGGCTACAACATCCTTTTCAGTTTCGATGCCTACAACCGCGACCGGCTGGATCAGGACCAGCGCGAACTGACGCGCTCAGGGATCTATGCCGACCTGCCGGGCGGGCGCTGGAACGGCTGGTCGGCCAAGGGCGCGCGATATCTGGTCGGCGGCCGCTCGGTGCCGATGCTCGACGCGCAAGGCAACTGCCCCACCGGCACGGTGCTCACCGCCAGCGCACCGATCGACGGCCTGGCCGGCGATACCTGCGGCTTCAACCAGGCTCCGTTCACCACGCTGATTCCCTCGACCAAGCGCTATCAGGCCTATACCAACGCCACGTTCCGGCTCAGCGACACTGTCGAAGCGTTTGGCGAGGCGCTCTACAGCGAGGTCAAAGGTGTGTCGATCTTTGGCTCCAGCCCGTACTTCACCCTGGAAGGCGGCCGCTTTGCGTTGAACGCCGCGACCGGGCTGGCCGAGCCGGTGTCCAACCTGCTGCCGGCCTCCAGCCCGTACAACCCGTACGGCACGGCGGTACCGATCGAATACACCTTCTTCGACCTGGGCCAGACGGTCAAAACCAATCGCTCGCAGTCCTACCGCTTTCTCGGCGGCGTACGCGGCAAGACCGAACGCTGGGACTGGGAGGCGGCGGCGTTCGCCGCGCGCAGCACCGAGCATGAAACCGTCTCCGGCGGTTTCGCCAATCGCTTCACGTTGGCGCAGGCGCTGGCCGACGGCAGCTACAACCTGCTCAACCCGTCCGCCACGCCGCAATCGGTGATCGACGGCATCAACCTCAGCACGCTGCGCCCGGCGCAATCCACGCTGCGCGGCGTCGATGCCAAGCTCTCCGGCAATCTGTTCGAGCTGCCTGCCGGCAGCGTCGGATTCGCCGCCGGTGCCGAATGGCGGCAGGAAGAATTGATCTCGCGTAATCCGCTGCAGATCGATCAGGGCCTGCAAATCCGCCCCGCGATTGCCGCGGTGGACGGCGAGCGCAAGGTGTCGGCGCTGTACGCCGAGGTCAACGTGCCGCTGCTGCAATCGCTGGAACTGCAACTGGCCGGGCGCGGCGATCATTACAGCGATTTCGGCAATGCGTTTTCGCCCAAGGCCAGTTTGCGCTGGCAACCACTGGATGCCGTGCTGGTGCGCGCGGCCGCCTCGCGCGGCTTCCGTGCACCGTCGTTGTCGGAGAATGCGGCCAGTACGAATATCTCCTACGGCTCGGTGGTCGATCCATTCGATCCGGACGTGCCGGGCTCGCGCCAGAACCCGACCTTTTTCACCGTCGGCAACACTGAACTCAATCCGGAGCGTACGCGCAGCTACAACTTCGGTGTGGTGCTGTCGCCATGGGCCGATACCAGCCTGAGCGTGGACTGGTACAAGATCGAACTGGAAAATCTGGTTGGCACCGGCAACAACGCCACCATCGTGCAGAACAACAACCCGGCCGACGTCATCCGCAACGAGCGCGGTACGCTGGTGGCCGTGTACAACCGCTATCAAAACCTCAGCGAGCTGACCACCTCCGGTATCGATGTCGAACTGCGCCAGCGCTTGCGCACTGCAGCGGCCGGCAACTTCGGGCTCAATTCCGCCTACACCCACGTGCGCGATTACCGTCGCCCGACCGTGGTCGGTGGCCCGTTGCAGGATTACGCCGGCAGCAACCTCGGTCCCTCGTTGCCGCGCAACAAGGCAACCACCACGCTGGACTGGAATCTGGGCACCGTCAGCGCCGCACTGACCTGGTATTACACCGGCTGCTACGACCAGAAAGCCAGCGCGGCGGCCAGCGCATTGCAGTCGCGCGTGGGCGACTACAACCAGTTCGATCTGTATCTGGGTTACACCGGCATCGACAAGCTCACGCTCTACGCCAAGATCGAGAATCTGGCCGACAAGCAGCCGCCGGTGGATGCCTCGTTCCCGGGTATTCGCGCGCCTTACGACTTCACCCAGTACGACCTGCGTGGGCGCTATTTCACTGTGGGCCTGGACTATCGATTCTGATCTGCGTACGCACGGCCCATCCGTAGCCGTGCGATGGTGGCTGCGTCCTCGCCAGCGTCGCGTGCATCAACCCAATCGCTGTTCGCCCCTGAAACTCATTCAAGGAACTCCGATGACTTCTTCGCAGCACGCCTGGCTGCTCGCCCTGGCATTCGTCGCGCCTACCCTGGCGGCTCAACCTGCGGCACAACCCGCCGCACTGCCGGGTTACGACACCGCTGCCGCACAGGCGCAACGCGCGCTGGAAGCGCGTTTCGATAGCGGCTTGCAGGGCGCCGATTATCGCGGCTGGTTGAAGCAATGGTCGTCGGCGCCCAACCACGTTGGCTCGCCGCATAACCTGGAAAACGCACGCGATCTGCAGACGCGCTTGCGCGGCTACGGTTGGGATGCACGCATCGAAACCTTCGAAGTGCTGTGGCCCTCGCCCAAAACTTCGCAGCTGGAATTGCTTGGGGCCAAGCCGTATGTCGCACGTCTCAAGGAGCCGCCGCTGCCAGGCGACAGCACCTCCTCCCAGACCGAAAACGTCTTGCCGCCATATGTGATCTACGGCGGCAACGGCGATGTCACCGGCGATCTGGTCTACGTCAATTACGGTATCGCCGAGGACTACGAAGCACTCGCGCGCAATGGTGTGGATGTGCGCGGCAAGATCGTCATCGCCCGCTACGGCAAGGGCTGGCGCGGGCTCAAGCCGCGCTTGGCGCAGGAACACGGTGCGATCGGCGCGATCATCTATTCCGATCCGCGCGACGACGGTTATTTCCAGGATCGGGCCTATCCGGATGGCCCGGCGCGCAACCAGTGGAGCGTGCAACGCGGCTCGGTCGCTAATTTTGCGATCTATCCCGGTGACCCGCTCACCCCGGGTATCGGCGCCAGCAAGGGCGCCAAACGCCTGAAGATCGAGCAGGCCGGCAGCGTGTTGAAGATTCCCACCCTGCCGATCAGCTGGGGCGACGCACAGCCATTGCTGGCTGCCCTGGGCGGGCCGGTGGCACCGGAGGACTGGCGCGGCGCCTTGCCGATCACCTACCGCATCGGCGGCGACGCCACCGCGCGTGTGCATCTCAAGGTCGATGCGGATTGGGGTAGCAAGACCATCTACAACGTCATCGCCACCCTGCGCGGCAGCGAATATCCGGATCAGTGGGTGGTGCGCGGCAATCACCGCGACGGCTGGGTGTTCGGTGCGGCCGATCCGCTTTCGGGCACCACCGCATTGCTGGCCGAAGCCAAGGCAATCGGTGAGCTGGCCAAGCAAGGCCAGCGCCCCAAGCGCACGCTGGTGTATGCCAGTTGGGACGGCGAAGAGGCCGGCCTGCTCGGCTCCACAGAGTGGGCCGAACAGCACGCCGACGAACTGCGCCGCAAGGCGGTGCTGTACGTCAACACCGACGGCAACGGGCGCGGTTTTCTCAACGCCGGCGGCAGCCATGCACTGCAACGCCTGGTCAACGGCGTGGCGGCGGATCTGCGCGACCCCGATAGCGGCGTGAGCGTGCTCGAACGGCAACGCGCACGTGCCCGCATCGATGCCTTGGCACCGGCCGCCAAGCCGGCGCAGAAAGACATCGCCAAGCAGGTCGCAGCCGGCGGCGACGTGCCGCTCAAGGCGCTGGGCTCGGGCAGCGACTACAGCCCGTTCCTGCAGCATCTGGGGCTGGCGACGCTGGATCTGGGCTATGGCGGGCAGGGCGGCGGCAGCGGTGTCTATCACTCGCTGTACGACTCCTACGATTACTTCGCGCGCTATATCGATCCGGATTTCAGCTATTTGCCGCTGTTGTCGCAGACGGTGGGCCGCACGGTGTTGCGCGTCGCCAACGCACCGGTATTGCCGCAACGCTTCGGCGACTTCGCCGATGCGGTGTCCGGCTACGCGCAGGAACTCAAACAACAGGCCGATAGCGACCGCACGGCGGCACGTACGCAGGCCGAGTTGTTGCAGGCCGGTGCCTACGCGGCAGTCGACAATCCCAATCGCCCGCAACGTGCCCCCGAGCCGAAAGCCGCAGTGCCGCAGATCGACTTCGCTGCATTGGATCAGGCCATCGCCCGCCTGCAGACCAGTGCCAAACGCTATGACGATGCACTGGCATCGCGCGGCGGCAGCCTGGATGCACGCGTGCGCGGCAAGCTCAACGCCTCGCTGCAGCACATCGATCAAACCCTGCTGGCCGAAGGCGGTTTGCCGGGGCGGCCGTGGTACCGCAATCTGATCTACGCACCCGGCCTTGCCACCGGCTACGAGGTCAAGACCCTGCCCGGTATCCGCGAAGCGCTGGAAGACCGGCGTTGGGACGATCTGAGCAAATACATTGTGCAGACTGCTGCGGTGCTGGATCGTTACCGCGAGGCAATCGATCGCAACACCGCATTGATCGAAGGCTAGGCAGCGACGACACGGGCTGGTGCGTGTCCTCCGTGTGGAAGCAAGCTGCGCCGCACACCTGTGGAATGCGCCGTTAGCGAGATGCCCACATTGCCCAGCGTGCGCCCACAAAAAAGCCGCCCCGAAGGGCGGCTTTTTTTTTCACCTCATGCCTCAGCGCCGGTTACCCCGGCGTGCGGCACTCAGCGGGTACCGCTACCGCTCGGACGCTGACCGCCACGGCCACCATCGCGACGGCCTGCACCCGCACCGGCGGCAACACCGGCCTGACGCGGCCCGCTGCTGCGCTGGCCACCCGGCTTCTTCGGGCCGGCATGCGCATGCGCCTGACGCGGTGCATCGCCATGCGGACGACGGGCGTGGCTCTTGCGCGGCGCGCGATCGCCACCCGGCTGTTCGGCACGACCCGGGGCGCTGTTGCCCCAACGGATCGGGGTCTGCGGCTCGTAGCCCGGCACGTCGCGGATTTCCACATCGCGGCCCAGCATGCGCACGATCTGGCGCAGCAGCTTGGCCTCGTCCTGCGCCACCAGCGAGATCGCCTCGCCGGTGGAGCCGTTACGGCCGGTACGGCCGATGCGGTGCACGTAATCCTCGGCCACCATCGGCAGGTCGTAGTTGATGACCTTCGGCAGCTGGTCGATGTCGATGCCGCGCGCGGCGATATCGGTGGCCACCAGCACGGTCACACGGCCGGCCTTGAAGTCGCTCAGGGCGCGCATACGCTGACCCTGGCTCTTGTTGCCGTGGATCGCCGCAGTCTTGATGCCGGACTTCTCCAGGAACAGCGCCAGCTTGTCGCTGCCATGCTTGGTGCGCGCAAACACCAGGGTCTGCTCGCGGCTATCCTGCGCCAACAGGTGCAGCAGCAGATCGCGCTTGCGCGCGCCATCGACCGGGTGCACGCGGTGGGTGATGCTCTCGGCCACGGTGTTGCTCGGGGTGACCTGGATCTGCATCGGGTTGCGCATGAATTCCAGCGCCAGCTGCTTGATGTTCTCTTCGAACGTCGCCGAGAACAGCAGGGTCTGACGATCCTGGCGCGGCAGCTTGGTCAGGATGCGCTTGATCGACGGCAAAAAGCCCATGTCGAGCATGCGGTCGGCTTCGTCCAGGATCAGCACTTCGATGCCGGACAGGTCCACGCTGCGACGCTCGATATGGTCGATCAGGCGGCCCGGGCAGGCGATCAACAGGTCCACGCCGCGACGCAGGGTGTCCAGCTGGTTGCCCATGCCGACGCCGCCGTAGATCACCGCGCTCGGAATGCGCAGGTACTTGCTGTAGCCGCGCAGGCTGTCGTGCACCTGGGTGGCCAGCTCGCGGGTGGGGGTCAGGATCAGCGCGCGCGGCTTGCGCGGGCCGTTGACCGGCTGCGGGGTGGTGCCCAGGTGCTGCAGCAGCGGCAGGCCGAATGCGGCGGTCTTGCCGGTACCGGTCTGCGCGCCGGCCAGCAGGTCGTGACCTGCCAACACCAGCGGGATCGCCTGCTGCTGGATCGCAGTGGGGGTTTCATAGCCCTGCTCGGCCAACGCGCGCAGCAGGAAGGGCGCAAGGCCCAGGGATTCAAAAGACATCAGGAAGCTCCAAGTAAAGCGTTGCCGCCAGGACGGGCCCGGAGCGCAAACGCATTGCAGATGCAAAAAGTGAGGCTCGGAGCGTTCCCGTGAACCGCGCTGCGAGATGGTGGAACAACCCAATCAAAGAGCGATGGGTTTGTCGGCACCACGAAAGGCGTCGGGTGGGGCGGGCGAGCGGATCGATCGATCCTGGCCTCGCCGGCTGTCCCTAAGGGAAACGGACGGCCGCATGCAGACCCGGCAAGTGTACGCCCGATTGGCGCGCTGCACAAAAGTCTGTAATTGCGGTTGGGCTACGGGTCAGTTGTTTCAGTTGCAACCACTGTTGCAGCAGGCCGTACAATCGACCGATCAGCCACAGCACAGGATGGTCATGAAGCTAGGTTCCCTGAAGGAAGGCGGCCGCGATGGCAGCCTGATCGTGGTCTCGCGCGACCTGCGCACCGCAGTCCGCGCCACTGGCATCGCGCCCACGCTGCAGCGCGCGCTGGAAGACTGGAGCAATGTCGCGCCACGGCTGAATGCCTTGTCGGCCTCGCTCAACGAGGGCAGCGCCGATGGCGTGTTCGACCTGGATCTGCAGGCGCTGGCGGCCCCGCTGCCGCGCGCCTACGAGTTCGTCGACGGCAGCGCCTATCTGCCGCATGTGGAGCGGGTACGCCGCGCGCGCAATGCCGAGGTGCCGGAAAGCTTCTACACCGACCCGCTGATGTACCAGGCCACCAGCGCCGGTTTCTACGGCCCGCGCGACGCCATCAAGGTGATCAGCGAGGAGCACGGCATCGATCTGGAAGCCGAGCTGGTGGTGATCACCGACGACGTGCCGATGGGCGCTTCGCCCGAGCAGGCCGCCGCGCACATCCAGCTGGTCGGCCTGGTCAACGACGTCTCGCTGCGCAATCTGATCCCGGCTGAGCTCGCCAAGGGCTTCGGTTTCGTGCAATCCAAGCCGCGCTCGGCGCTGTCGCCGGTGTTCGTCACCGTGGACGAGTTGGACGAGGCGTGGCGCGACAACAAGGTGCATCTGCCGCTGGTCACCCACGTCAATGGCGCCTGGTTCGGCGGGCCCGAAGCCGGCAACGACATGCAATTCGACTTCGCCCAGCTGATCGCCCACGCCGCCAAGACCCGGCCACTCTCGGCCGGCACCATCGTGGGCTCCGGCACCATCGCCAATCAGGACACCACGTTGGGCGCTTCGTGTTTTGCCGAACAGCGCGTGGTGGAAACCCTGCGCGACGGTAAGCCGAGCACGCCGTTCATGTCCTTCGGCGACGTGGTGCGGATCGAGATGTTCGATGCCGATGGCGCCAGCATCTTCGGGGCGATCGAGCAGCGCGTCGAACGTCAGCCGCTGCCATGACGGCCGCACGGATGCCTGCGAGAAGCAGCACGCGAGGCCGGGCATGAGCGCGCCACTGGAGCTGTTTTCGTACTGGCGCTCCAGCGCCGCGTATCGCGTGCGCATTGGCCTGCACCTGAAGGCGCTGGCCTACCTCGCGCATCCGGTGCATCTGGTGCGCGATGGCGGCGAGCAACATGCACCGGCCTATGCACAGCTAAATCCGCAGGAGCTGGTGCCCACGCTGCGGCATGGCGCAGTGGTGATTCCGCAGTCGCTGGCGATCCTGGAATATCTGGAAGACGCATTCCCGGACAGCGCACGGTTGCTGCCCGCCGCGCCGGCCCATCGCGCCCGCGTGCGCGCCTTGGCGCAGGTCATCGCCTGCGATGTGCATCCGCTCAACAATCTGCGCGTCACCCAGTTTTTCGAACGCGAATGGCAACTGCATGAAGCACAACGCCAGGAGTGGACGCAGCACTGGATGCAACGTGGGTTTGCGGCACTGGAGGCGCAGTCGGCCAGCGATCCGCATACCGGCACGTTCTGCCACGGCGACACGCCGGGCCTGGCCGATTGCGTGCTGATTCCGCAGCTCTACAACGCGCGCCGTTTCGCCGTCGATCTGACGCCGTATCCCATCCTGCAGCGCATCGAACTGGCGTGCATGGCATTGCCGGCGTTCGATGCGGCGCGGCCGGAAGTGCAGCCTGACGCGGTAGTGTAGAAGCGGGGAGTTGCCGGCCGCATCTGCCCTTCGGGCAGCCTCCCGCAATGTGGGGGCGCGCAGAGCGATCGACGCGCGTGCGGCCGCTGATGCTCACGCCGGTCTACTGCAGGGGGCTGATCTGCGGCAGCGCTGCAGGGCCCTTGCGCGCCCACCCTCGCCGGACACGCTGCAAGGCAGAGCGGCTGATCTGCGGCTTCGCTGCAGAGCCCTTGCCCACCCACCATCGCGGGACACGCTGCAAGTACGTCCTTGTAAGCTCTTACGCGGCATCCATGCCGCGTAAGGTCCCGCGACGGTGGGCGGGCAAGGACCATCCTGGTGCGGTGTCCTCGCCGCTTGCGGGACCGTGTGGCGGCATGGATGCCGCCACCGAGCCCCCAGGGACGGGTTTACGGCGTGTCCTGCGGGCGGTGAGGGCACCGCGCGCTCGACTGACCAAGCTTTTGACCTAAGCAATCGACTGCATCCAACGAGATGCGACCAACAAAACCACTGCGCTCACCGCCAGGCGGGCGCACGCTAAATTTTGTTGATCGCTCTAAATAAACCCGTGGCTGATCTTGGGCGCTGCGGCAGTTTCGTAATCCGCGTAGGGGTCGTGCTCGCCGGAGCCGCCTTCGGACAGGCGGAACTTCAGCGCCAGGCCATCGCGCGAATCGGCAGCGCGCAGCGCTTCCTCCTGCTCGATCTCGCCGGATTTGACCATCCGGAACAGGCATTGGTCGAAGGTCTGCATGCCTTCTTCTAGCGACTCTTCCATCGCCGCCTTGACCTCGTGCACCTGGCCGCGCCGCAGCAGGTCGCGAATCATCGGGGTGTTGAGCAAGACTTCGGTGGCGGGGCGGCGGCGTCCGTCCTGGCCCTTGACCAGGCGCTGCGAGACCACCGCCCGCAGGTTCAGCGCCAGATTCATCAGCACGTTCTTGTGCGCGCTTTCCGGGAAGAAATTGAGGATGCGCTCGATGGTCTGGTCGGCGTTGTTGGAATGCAGCGTCGCCAGGCACAGGTGGCCGGTTTCGGCGAAGGCGATGGCCGCCTCCATGGTCTCGGCATCCAGGATTTCGCCGATCAGGATCACGTCCGGCGCTTCGCGCATCGCGTTCTTCAGTGCGCTCTGGAAGTCGTGCGTGTCCAGGCCCACCTCGCGCTGGTTCACGATCGACATCTTGTGCTTGTGCAGGTATTCGATCGGGTCCTCGATGGTGAGGATGTGCCCGGTGGTGGTGCTGTTGCGGTGATCGATCATCGACGCCAGCGAGGTCGACTTGCCCGAGCCGGTTGAGCCGACCACCAGCACCAGCCCGCGCGGGGTCATGATGACGTCCTTGAGCACCTGCGGCAGGTTGAGCTCTTCGATGCTGGGGATCCGGCTGCGGATGGCGCGGATCACCATGCCCACCTCGCCGCGCTGCTTGAACACGTTCACGCGGAAGCGCCCGGCGTCGGACAGGGCAATGGCCATGTTGAGCTCCAGCTCGCGCTCGAACTGCGGTACCTGGCCTTCGTCCATCAATGAATAAGCGATTTTCTTGACCATTCCCGGCGGCAACCCCGTATTGCCGAGCGGGTAGAGCTTGCCTTCGATCTTGATGTACACCGGTGCGCCGGTGGTCAAGAACATGTCCGAGGCATTCTTTTCGGTCATCAGCTTCAGGAAGTAGCCGATATCCATGCGCAATGGTTCCCCAACAAACAGCAGCGTCTCGTTGCAAGTCCGCCGCAGGCTTCCGACAATGGCCGTGCTCGAGACTTCTCGCTACGGCTCCCCTAATGACGGCTAGCTTCGCATACTTGCGGCGATCCCTGTATGGCATCGCCTGTTTCATGGCTCTTTCCTCTCCCGCCGCCGCCCAGGTGGCACCGGAGCTCACCGCCGCCGAACAGGCCGTGCAACGCGCCACTCAGGCCGATGCCGACCAATACGCCCCCGATCTGGTCAATCTGGCCCGACAGGAATTGATGCAGGCCCAGCAGGCTCAACTGGACAAGCGCCAGCGCAAGCAGGTGCCGCAGATCGCCTTGCGCGCTGCTGCCGATGCCGATCTGGCCAAGGCACGCAGCGAAGAAGCGGTGGTCACCGCCCAGCTGGAACAGCGCCGCAAGGAAGTGGCGCAGCTGCAGAACAGCCTCAACACCGGGGAGAACGGCCGATGAAACTGCGTCCTCTTCTCTATCTCGGTGTCCTGAGTCTTGCCGCAGTGCCGCCGCTGGCGATGGCCGCCAAGGACGACCCGCAGGCCGACGCGCTCAACCGGCGCCTGGCCGCGCTGCAGAACGACCCGCAGACCAATGAACTGGCCCGCTTCGAGCGGCTGCAGGCGCAGCAGATCGTGGCGGCGCTGGCCGAGGCCAAGCGGCGCGACCGTGACGAGCTGGTGTTCCTGGCCGACCGCCGGGTCGAAATTGCCGAGCTCATCGCACGCACCGCACTGGCGCGGCGCGAACTGGATCGGTTGGAAGGCACCCGCAACGATCTGCTGATCGAAGCCAGCCGCCGCGACGCCTCGCGCGCCCGGCAAGAGGCCGAGCGTCTGCGCGTGCAGGCGCAGATCCAGGCCGAAGAGGCCGAGCGCATGCGTCAGGCGGCCGAACAGGAAACCCTGGCCCGCCAGGACGCCGAGCTGGCGCTGACCAGCGTGGCCGGCAAGCAGACCGCCAAGCTCAATGCGGCCCAGCAAAAAGCCGTGCAACTGGCACACGAAGAAGCCGAACTGGTGTCCGGGGCCAAGTTGCCGTCCGCCAAGTTCGAACCCCGCGGTGAAGTGTTTTCGTTGGGCAGCGGCGCGTTCGGTGGCAAGACCGCGCTGTCTGGCGATGCTGCAGGGCAGGCCAAGGCGTTGGCCGAGTATCTGAACATCGGCAAGAAGGGTCGGGTGAGCATCGTCGGCTTCGATTCCGATGCAGCCACTGCCAAGAAGCGGGCCGAGGCAGTACGCGATGCCCTGGTCGCCGCTGGTGTGGCCAGTGCACGTCTGCAGGTCAGTGGTACCAAGGCCGCCGCAAGCAAGACGCGCGCTGCCGAGGTGGTTGTCTCGCCATGATGCAAGTGGTTGGAAGTTAAGGTCTTTTAACCCGGGCATGACGCCCGGTTGAACCGCGGTCACTGATTGGCACAGGGAACGGCAAAAGCAGCCGTTCTGGCCTTGAACCCCCTGGGCGACCGGCGTAGGGTCGTACCTCCGGGCAGCAACTCCGCTGCCTGGACGTACGGAGGGCCGGGCCAGTGACGCAAGGGCACGCATCAACGCAGTTCGGTGGAAAGGTGGTTGGTTCCGCCAGTGCGCTTGCCATTGTGATCCGCGAGTCTTCCATCCCCAAGCAGCGCCCCGTGCCGCCAGCGGCCGGGGCGTTCTTGTTTTAAGTGAAGGAGGTAACGCCATGTTCGAAGGGCAACCGCAGACCGAAATCGACGCATTGGTCAAGTCCGATCCCGAGTTCAAGCAGCTGTACCAACGCCACAAGCTCTTGAACAAGAAATGCATGGATGCCGAACTCGGGGTGCTCCCGATCGACGACGTCACCTTGGGCCAGATGAAACGCGAGAAATTGCAGGCCAAAGAAAAGCTCACCCGGATGTACGACCAGCTCACGCACTGATCCTTCCCCACATCTAGAACAAGTTCACCGCCGCGGGCGGTGGCAGCCTCCTCGTCGGCTCGCCACCGTCCGCGTCTTTATTTACGCGGCCGTTGGAGCAGCTGTTGAGCACGCTCGTTCATAGGCGGGCGCGATCGTTTCCAGTCTGAATGAGCATTCCCCAGCCGTTCGTCGGATAATGGGCGGCCTAGCCCACGCGGCGCAGCGACGATATCCCGATGGCGATCCATTCCTCCGTACTCGAACTGATTGGCAACACGCCGATCGTCAAGGCACAGCACCTGGACACCGGCGTCTGCGAGCTGTTCTTCAAGCTGGAGGCGGCCAATCCCGGCGGATCGATCAAGGACCGTATCGGCCTGTCGATGATCGAAGCGGCCGAGCAGCGCGGCGATCTGAAGCCCGGCGCCACGCTGGTCGAAGGCACCGCCGGCAACACCGGTCTGGGTCTGGCGCTGGTGGCGCAGCAGAAGGGCTACCAGCTGATCCTGGTGGTGCCGGACAAGATGAGCCGCGAGAAGATCTTCAATCTCAAGGCCATGGGCGCCCAGGTGGTGCTGACCCGTTCGGACGTGGCCAAGGGCCACCCGGAGTACTACCAGGACCTGGCCGCCAAGATCGCTTCAGACACGCCCGGCGCCTACTTCATCAACCAGTTCGGCAATCCGGACAACCCGGCCGCGCACGAATTCGGTACCGGCCCGGAAATTCTCGCGCAGATGGACGGCAATCTGGACGCCATCGTGTTCGGCTGCGGCAGCTCCGGCACCATGACCGGCCTGTCGCGCGCGTTCGCCACCGCCTCGCCGCATACCGAACTGGTGCTGGCCGACCCGGTCGGCTCGATCCTGACCCAGTACATCGAAGAAGGCACGGTCAGCGAAAAATCCGGCAGCTGGCTGGTCGAAGGCATCGGCGAGGACTTCCTGCCGGATATCTCCGATTTCTCGCGGGTAAAGAAGGCTTATTCGATCACCGATGCGGAAAGCTTCCATACCGCGCGCGAATTGCTGGCCAAGGAAGGCATCCTGGGCGGGTCGTCCACCGGCACCCTGCTGGCCGCCGCGCTGAAGTACTGCCGCGAGCAGACCACGCCCAAGCGCGTGCTGGTGTTCGTCTGCGATACCGGTAACAAGTACCTGTCCAAGATGTACAACGACTACTGGATGCTGGACAACGGTTTTCTGGAGCGCCCGCAGCACGGCGATCTGCGCGACCTGATCCTGCGCCCGTACAACAAGCGCGACACCGTGGTGGTCGGCCCGAAAGACCTGCTGACCACCGCCTATCAGCGCATGAAGCTGTACGACGTCTCGCAGTTGCCGGTGATCGACGACGGTGAGCTGGTCGGCATCGTCGACGAAAGCGACGTGCTGCTGCATGTGTACGGCGACGAGGCGCGTTTCCGCGACCCGATCTCCACCGCCATGGTCAGCAAACTCGATCGCCTGGACGTCGCCTCCCCGATCGAAGCGCTGCTGCCGGTGTTCGACCGCGGCCAGGTCGCCATCGTCATGGACGGCAACCAGTTCCTGGGCCTCATCACTCGTATCGACCTGCTCAACTACCTGCGCCGCCGCGTGCAGTGATCGGGTAGCGCCGCGCGCCCGGATGAGACGCGCGGCACCGGCCATTCAGACCTGCTTGTTACAATTCGCCACTTTTTCCGGGAACCTCCATGTCCAACCGCACCGCAAACAGCCACGATGGCGCGCGCGAACTTTCGCTTGCCACGCTGGCGATCCATGGAGGGCAGTCGCCGGATCCCAGCACCGGCGCGGTGATGCCGCCGATCTACGCGACGTCCACCTATGCGCAGTCCAGCCCGGGCGAGCATCAGGGCTTCGAGTACTCGCGCACCCACAACCCCACGCGTTTCGCCTATGAGCGCTGCGTCGCCGCGCTGGAAGGCGGCACGCGCGCGTTCGCGTTCGCCTCCGGCATGGCCGCCACCTCCACGGTGATGGAATTGCTGGATGCCGGCAGCCACGTGGTGGCGATGGACGATCTGTATGGCGGCACGTTTCGCCTGTTCGAACGCGTGCGTCGCCGTACCGCCGGCCTGGATTTCAGCTTCGTCGATCTGACCGACCCGGCCGCTTTCGAAGCCGCGATCCGCCCCGACACCAAGATGGTCTGGATCGAAACCCCGACCAACCCGATGCTCAAGCTGGTCGACATCGCCGCCATTGTCGCCATCGCGCGCAAGCATGGCCTGCTGATCGTGGTCGACAACACCTTCGCCTCGCCGATGCTGCAACGCCCGCTCAGCCTGGGCGCCGACATCGTCGTGCACTCGGCCACCAAGTACCTCAATGGTCACTCGGACATGGTCGGCGGCATCGCGGTGGTCGGCGACAATGCCGAGCTTGCCGAACAACTGGCGTTCCTGCAGAACTCCATCGGCGGCGTCCAGGGCCCGTTCGACAGCTTCCTCGCCCTGCGTGGCCTCAAAACGCTGCCGCTGCGCATGCGCGCGCACTGCGAGAACGCACTGGCGCTGGCGCAGTGGCTGGAAACCCACCCCGCGATCGAGAAGGTGATCTACCCCGGCCTCACCTCGCACCCGCAGCACGCACTGGCCAAAAGCCAGATGTCCGGCTTCGGCGGCATCGTCTCGATCGTCCTAAAGGGCGGCTTCGACGCAGCCAAACGTTTTTGCGAACGCACCGAACTGTTCACCCTGGCCGAATCGCTCGGTGGCGTGGAAAGTCTGGTGAATCATCCCGCCGTTATGACGCATGCCTCGATTCCTGTGGCTCGCCGCGAACAGCTTGGTATCAGTGATGCGCTGGTGCGGTTGAGCGTGGGGATTGAGGATGTGGGGGATTTGCGGGGGGATCTGGAAGAGGCGCTACGTCAGTAATGCCGTCGTCCAGGCTCTTTTAGTGGTATGCGTGATACTCCAAAGCAGAAAGATCGATTAAATGCAGAAGTTTCGTACATCACCATTGGCGATGTTCTCAGCGATTGCCGGGAACCGTCATCTGACATGGTCTTTGGTAAAACGTGAGGTACTTGGCCGTTACCGCGGGTCGATGTTCGGAATCCTGTGGTCGTTCTTCAATCCACTGCTCATGCTGCTCATCTACACGCTTGTTTTCAGCGTGGTGTTCAAGGCACGCTGGGCGGGTGGGTCAGGCAGCAAGATCGAATTCGCGATGGTCCTGTTCTCGGGCTTGATGGTGTTCAACGTGTTCTCCGAATGCTTGAACAGAGCGCCCAGTCTCATCCTGATGAACGTCAACTACGTGAAGAAGGTGGTGTTCCCGCTGGAGATTCTGCCGGTCGTTTCCCTGGGCAGCGCGCTATTCCATGGTGCAGTGAGTTTTCTGGTGTGGCTGATCTTCTACTGCGTGTTCTTCGGCGTGCCCACCGCCACAGCGTGGCTGTTCCCGGTCGTTTTGCTGCCCATGCTGTTTCTGTTGATTGGGCTCAGCTGGCTGCTTGCTTCGCTTGGCGTCTATCTGCGCGACGTCAGCCAGGTGGTCATGTTGCTCACGACTGCACTAATGTTCCTGTCGCCGATCTTCTATCCGGTCTCGGCACTTCCCATTGAGTATCAGCAAGTCATGCATTGGAATCCTATGACGTCTGTCATTGAAGATGTCCGGGCGGTGCTGATCCAGAGTTCGATGCCGGAGTGGGGCGGCTACCTGCTTCGCCTGGCGGGCAGCATCCTGGTCGCATGGGTGGGATTTGCATGGTTCCAGAAGACCAGGGAGGGTTACGCCGATGTCCTCTGAAGTCGCGATCTCAGTCAACAACCTGAGCAAGTCGTTCTCGATCTACGAGACTCCCCGAGACAGGCTGAAGCAATTCATCCTGCCTCGCCTGCAGCGCGCATTCGGCATGCAGCCGCGCCGCTACTTCAGGGAGTTTCATGCACTTGAGGACGTGAGTTTTATCCTCAACCGCGGCGAGACCGTAGGCATCATCGGACGGAACGGGGCGGGCAAGTCTACCCTGCTGCAGATTATCTGCGGCACCCTGGCGGCTACCCACGGCAATGTCGTCGTCAATGGCAGGGTCGCGGCTTTGCTGGAGCTGGGTGCCGGGTTCAATCCGGAATTCACCGGGCGGGAAAACGTCTTCCTCAATGGGGAACTGTTGGGGTTGTCCCCGGCCGAAATGCTGCGACGATTCCCGGAAATCGAGGAATTCGCCGGCATCGGTCAGTTCATCGACCAACCCATCAAGACCTACTCAAGCGGCATGTACGTCCGCTTGGCGTTTGCCGTACAGGCGTGCGTGGACCCGGAGATCCTCATCGTCGATGAGGCGCTGTCCGTGGGCGACATTGGCTTTCAGTACAAGTGCTACAAGCGAATGGAGGAACTGCGCAGGAAGGGCGTGACCATTCTGATGGTCACCCATTCCACCGGGAGCATCCTTGAATACGCGGATCGTTGCATCGTGATGGACGGCGGGAAGATCCAGACCGATACGCGTGACGTGCTTGCGGCAGTGTTGACGTACGAGAAGGGGATGATCGCAGCCCGGGAAAGCAAGCCGGTCATGAACTTGGTGGTCGGCGACACCTTGACGCTGGGGGATCTGACTGAGATACAGCGCTCCAGCGTCAATGAGCATGTCTCGGAGAAGCGCTTCGGTTCGGCGCGGGCGATCATCGAATCGCTGGAGATCGTGCGGTCCGACGGGGCAACGTTCGATGAGTCACCGGTCATTCGTTCGGGCGAGGAAGTCATCTTCAGGTTCACCCTTGCCTCCTCGGACACTATTAGTGACGTTGCCCTTGGCATATCGATCACGCGTACCCAGGGCGGGGACGTGTGGGGTGATAACAACATTCGTGCAGATCACCCCATTTCCCTCGAACCGGGGCGCCAGCGGATCGAGTACACGGTGAAGCTTCCCATCAGTGCAGGCGATTATCTGGTGCACTGCGGTCTGGCTTGCATCGCCAACGGTACGCGCGAGGAACTTGATCAGCGCCGGCCCATGCAGAGCATCAAATTCTGGTCCGCTCGAGAGCAGGTGGGTGTCGTGTTCGCACCGATCAAAGTCACCGGAGAGGCACAATGATCGCTGTCTTCCTCTCTCCATACGCGTTCCGCGGCGAGCCCGCCCCTTACCTCTGGGTGTTCTACAAATTTCTGGCAAGCATCGAAGAGCCTATCTGCTTCATGCTGTCCGCAGATTATCTCGCTGCCCCCGGCAGCCCGGCCCTGGATGGGCGAGCCGAGCTTGATCCGGCTCGTGCCGCCGCACTGGGCTACGCCGCGCCGAGCGCAGAAGTACTTGCCCGCCACCACTTTGCGCTGATGGACAGCGGGCTAATGCAGCAGCTGCTTCCGCGTTACGGTGGCAATCCGCTCGCATTCTTCAGGGCGTACCTGAGCGAGGAGATTCCAGAGCTGATGCAGGAGCTGCGCGGCAGCCTTGCGTCGCTTCCATCGGATATCGAGGCGATCGCAACCTGGAGCAACTGCCCTTCACTAGCGGCGGTCGCGGCAGAGCAGGGGATCCCGGTTGTCTACATGGAGGTCGGGCCGCTCCGGAACCCGCAATACCGCTCTACCGGTTACCTGGATTTCAGCGGCGTCAACGGAAACACCGAAGCTGAAGCCAGAAACGCAAAGGCTGACGACTTCCCCGAGATTGCCGCAACCATCGAAGACCTGCGCCGCGGGTTTGCACTGCAGCAGCTGGAACGCGCTCCGAAGGGCCACATGCTTGGCGTCGTCCTGCAGGTGGAGGACGACTCCAACCTGCTCAGCTTCAACAACGGATACGATAACATTGGACTCATCACTCGTGCCCTGATGGAGGATCGCGAGGACCGGCTGTTGATCAGGGCCCACCCTGGCAGCCGTTTTGATCTCAAGCCAGGCAAAGCAGCGCGTGACCTATCGCCTTCGGTGGTGGCATTTCTCGGGGAATGCCGGAAGGTGTTGAGCGTCAATTCCAGCGTCGGTCTCGAGGCCATTCTCTTCGACGTACCTGTCGAGGTGTTTGGAGATGCCTCCTATCGCTACGTTGCCGAGGAAAGTGATCCCATCCAGAGAGTGCGCAAGCTTTCCTTCTATCTGTTTGCTTATCTCGTCCCGTTTGATCTGATGTTCTCGTCCAGCTACATCCGGTTCCGGCTGGGCAAGCCGGCAGAATCGCAAATCGTTGCGCGGCATCTAGAGGGCTATGGGGTCAGCACGGCTGCGGAGCTGTCACTCCAGGGCGACTCGCCTGCGTCGTCCACAGGCATTCTTCGCGCCATGTTGGAAAACATTGATGGGGCGGCGGTGGAACCTATGGTCGATGGCTTGCAGGTCAAACAGGCGTTTCTGAAGCTCTACTACCGCGACGCTGATGGCCACTACGAGGAACGATTTTCGCGAGGCGAGGTGGCCACCAGGGTCGACGGTTTTTCGCAATGCATACGTTTCACATTGCCTATGGGGCTGAAGCCGGCGTTCGTGCGGTTCGATCCAGGTTCGGATGAAGGAACGTACGAGCTTGCCGAGATGCGCTGGGGCTGGAAGCAGTCCTCAGATGACGCCGTACTGTTCCCTCTGTTCGATCTGTCCAATCGGCTGGTCGCGTTTGACGGCATCAGGATGGACGCCGGCGACAAGGTCAAGCTGCTTTCAGCTAGCGGGAACCCCTTCTTTGAGCTGTCCGTGGGTGACCTCTGGGCATCGAACCATGCTGCGGGCGAGGGTGCCGCGGTCGTCGAACTGTGCTTCATCCACCACAGTTCCCAGTTTGAAACGCTGTTGGAGGCGCTGCGCCAGGGCGAGCGCCTTGCTCGCGTGGAGTCGGACGACACATCCGAACGTCTTCGTGAAGCGATGAAGGTGCTGGACAATGTCAACAAGAGCAGTGCCATGCAGCTCCAGCTGATGGAGCAACTGCTAGAAGCAATGTCCTCAATGTCTGACAAGCTTGGGGAAGGAAATGAGTCGGTTGGAACGATCGGGCGCGATGTGTCGTCGCTCGTCGACTTCCTGCGCAACCGCCCCACGCTTTGGTCGAAAATCAAAGGGTCAGGCAAGTGAAGGACCACTTTAGAAGTGGTAGTAGAAGCTGTATCCAGGGGATTTCTAAATGCGGTTGATCAAGGAAGTGAAGCGAGGCTGGCAGAAGTATTTGTGGCGCACGATGCCGGTTGTCCGGCGTCGCGCGGCTAGCGTGCCCCTGTTGCGAAAGATCTATTTTGGCTCGCGTCATGTGGCGTGGCGCGCCAAGTGCACGTTCCATCTCGTCATGGGGTTGATGCGCAGCTCGAGGACTGAGCACGAAGGCGTGCGCGCGAGCTGCCTGTTCCATGATGACTGGTACGCAGAGCGTTATGCGACCCATCTGGCCGGCGTGACCGACTACCTGGCGCACTTCATGAAGGAAGGCGCTGACAAGGGATTCTGGCCGAACCCGCTGTTCGATCCTGAGTGGTATGCGCGTAGCAGCTCCGACGTCGCGCGGCTGCATATCAACCCGCTTGCACACTATGTCTTTTACGGCGCGTCTGAAGGACGCCGGCCGGTTCCGCTGTTCGACACAGCGTTCTATCTGGGCGCGTATCCGGACGTTGCCGAGGCAGGGATAAATGCCCTGTCCCACTTTCTGGCCCACGGCGCGCGCGAATTGCGTGACCCGCATCCCTTGTTTTCAACGCAGTGGTACATCTCCAACTACCAGGACGTGGCCCTTGCAGGGCTCAATCCTCTGGTTCACTACATGGAATCGGGCGCCTATGAAGGCCGCGATCCAAACCAGTTCTTCAATAGTGCGTGGTATCTGTCCAAATACCAGGATGTGGCGCGCGCCAAGAAGAATCCCCTGGAGCACTACGCGTTCGGCGGCTACCTCGAAGGGCGTCAGCCCGGCCCGGCGTTCGACACCCGGCGTTATCTAGTCGACCACCCCGATGTTGCTGCGGCGGGCATGGACCCGTTGCTGCATTACCTGCGCATTGGTCGTGCCGAGAGCCGCGCGCTGCCGCTGCGACTGATGACCGTTGATGATGTCGCGCCGTCGCCCAAGTCCGCTCGCGCGGTGGATGTATCGCGTCGGATGGTCGACGTTATCATCCCAGTTTACCTTGGCATTGAAGAAACATCGCGTTGCATCGAGAGTTACGTTGCTGCAAGCGCAAGCAACAGCACTCCGGCCCGGCTGATCGTTATCAATGACTGTTCTCCGGATCCGGAGATGCATGTTTATCTTGAGCAGGCTGCGGCCAGGTTCGGGTTCCTGCTGCTCAAGAATGAGGTCAACCTGGGTTTCGTCGGGACGACCAATCGGGGCATGTCACTCGGTCTCGAGAATGACGTGCTGCTGCTCAACAGCGATACAGAGGTGGCCAACGACTGGCTCGATCGGATCGTCGCGCATGCCGATTTGGATCCGCGTGTCGCGACGGTCACCCCGTTGTCCAACAACGCGACCATCTGCAGCTACCCGGAATTTTCTGGGCGGCGTAAGCTGCCGGCGGGCGTCTCGGTGGAGGAAATGGATCAGGTCTGCGCCGACGCGAATCGCGGGCGAAGTGTCTCCATCCCGACCGGCGTCGGCTACTGCATGCTGGTCAAACGCGCATGTCTCGATGAGATCGGACTCCTTGATGAGGACGCGTTCGGCAAGGGCTACGGCGAAGAAAACGACCTCTGCATGCGCGCCATGGAAAATGGCTGGAAGAACATCCTAGCGATGGATACGTTTGTGTTTCACGCTGGCGAGGTGAGCTTTGCTGCCGGTGCGACCGCCGCCAAGCAGGCTGGCGCCACGGCGTTGCTGCGCAAGCATCCCCGCTACAATCTCGAGGTTGCGAGTCACGTTGCAGAAGATCCAGGTCGTGTTTATCGTCTCGCCGTCACCGCGCAGCTTTGGAAGTTGCAAAAAGCGAAGGTGATGCTGTTGGTGAGCCATGGGCTCGGCGGTGGCACCGAGCGGCACGTGCAGGAACTCACCAAGCGCTATGCGAACGACTACAAGATTTTGACTATGCGGCCTTCGGCGATTTTGTCTTCGGCGGGGATCGCACTGCAGGCGTTGGACGACTACAGCGACATCACGGTCGATTTTGCGTTCTCGAACGGCGACGAGCTGGCTGCGCTGCTCGCCGTGTTCCCTATAACGGCCGTGCACGTGCATCACCTTTACGGCTACGGGCCAGAAGTCGAGCAGGCACTGGGTGCGCTCGATGTCCCATTTGACTTCACCGCCCATGACTATTTTACGGTCTGCCCCCAGATCAACCTCTCCAGCGACGGTGTCTCGTACTGCGGAGAGCCCGATTCGTCCGGATGCAATGCATGCATTCTGCGCAACGATAGGCGCGGCGTAGGCGATATCCGTTCATGGCGACTTCGTTACGAATGGGTACTTCGCGATGCGCGCCGCGTCATCGCGCCCAGCATCGACGTAGCCGAACGAATCAAGGGCTACGCACTGGATGCGAATGTGACGGTCGTTCATCATGAAGAGACGCCGTTGAAGTGGCGTCACGCGCGCCCGCAGCGCTTCCTAGGGGCGCAGGATGTGCTCCGGGTCGGCGTCATCGGCGTACTTGCCCGGCACAAGGGGCGTGAATTGGTGATCGATGCGGCGATTAGCGCTCTGGAGCGGAACTTACCCATCGAGTTCATCGTCATTGGTGACCCGCAGGGAGAGCTTCCGCCTTCCACCGTGGCGGCGATCCGCACGACCGGGCGGTACCTCGAGGATGAGCTTGCCTCAATTCTGGACAACGAGAAGCCTGACGTATTACTTTTTGCATCGCGTTGGCCAGAGACGTACAGCTACACGCTCAGTGCCGGTCTCGAGGCGGGATTGCCCGTTATCGTGCCGGACATTGGTGCGTTCTCCGAGCGCGTAAGCGGGCGCCCCTGGTCGTTCGTGATGCCTGCCGATACTGCGTCTGACGTACTTGTGACGCGGCTTCTGGAGCTCCGCGACGTTCTCGGTGAGAACGTCCATACCGAGACACTGCTTCCCGAACGGACGGCGTCGATCCCGGCGTCCGGACCTGACGCGGGCTATTCGCAGGAAGCGATGCAGTGTCTACCGGTGGCGCAGCCATGGTCGCCCGGCGATCGGTTGCGCATCTTGGTAGTAATGGAGATTGAGCACGAAATACCCAGTCCATGTGCCCACATTCGTCTGATGGCCTTCTTCGACGCGATGCAGGCTCGAGGGCAGGCGTGGGTTCGCTATGTCCGGGCAAAGGACGTGGTCCGCTATCGAGCCGACATCATCGTGACCCACCGGACCGCCGTCACCACGTTGGCTCAAGCGGAATCTCTTTCCGCGTACGCTGCCGCGCACAGGATTCCGCTGATCTACGACCTGGACGACAACCTGGCTGCTTTGGATCCGCTCGCGGAAAATGGCAGATACCAACCGCTTCTGGCCGTGGTACATCACTTCAGCGCAGGCGCGGATGTCATCTGGGCATCCACGCAGACACTGTGCAGTGAGCTTCAAGCGACTGGCGCCTCCAACGTGGAGGTTCACCGCAATGCGCTGGATCCCGCTGTATGGGAAGCCGCCCTGCAGCGGCCGCCGGGGTCGGGCCTGTCAAATCCGGTCCGTATCCTCTACATGGGAACCATGACGCACAACGACGACTTTGTGATGGTCTCGAACGGACTGAAGGAGCTAAAGAACAAGCACGGCAGCGGTGTAGATATCTCTTTGATCGGGGTTAAGGAGGGCCCGGCAACTCTGGAGTGGTATTCTGGCCTTGCCGTTCCTCCTTCTGTGGGCGGCTCGTATCCAGCGTTCGCGTCCTGGATAGGCTCAATCACGCCGTTCGACATAGGCATCTCGCCGTTGCGCGATACTCGATTCAACAGAAGCAAGAGCGAGATTAAAGTGCTCGATTACGCTGCTCTGGGTCTGGTGCCTGTGGTGTCGGATCTTGAGCCCTACCGGTCGACCGTCACCCATGGGGTGAACGGCATGCTGGTGGCCGAACAGCCCAGCGACTGGTTCGAAGTCCTGGACCGCCTGGTTTCCAACCGGGAACTGCGCCATCAGGTGGCGATTGCCGCGAGAGCCATCGATTTCCGTGGTGATTTCGACAGGGCCATGTCTGATCGCTTCGCATCGATGCGCCGTGCGGCGGAGACCCTCGCATCCGGGCAGGCTTGATCCGCGGCCCAACAAAAAAGGAGCCGGCGGTGGCCGGCTCCTTTTTCTTTTCTTATCGGCAGTGCCGAGTCAGTCTTCGATCTTCACAGTGGCCTTGAGGTCGCAGGCCTTGTCTGACGCTTCCATGCCCGTGGCAAGCCACAGCGCGTACTCGCCTGCGGCCACGTTGGAGATGTCCACGACGGTGGTGAAGCCTGCCTTACCCAGTTCCGGACCAAACGAACTTGCAACGTCCGGTCGCGCGGCACCGCCCTTCACCTTGGCGTGATACGCCCCGGCGGTGCCTTGTAACACCAACTGGCTGTCTGCCAGCACCCCTTGGCCTGTCTCGAACGCCCACCCTTCGAAGGAGGCGCCCTGACCGCGGCGAATCACTACGGGACCTGAAACCGGCAGACCCGATGCAAGATCGAGGTGGCACTGGAGCACATTGTCATTGGTGGCCTTCAGGCCCGCATCGAGCTTTACGGCCAAGTTATTGGTACCTGCCGGCGCCGGGGTTTCCGTGCCGGTGCCGCGATTCTCTACTTTACAGCTAGTCACCAAAAGGCTCAGGGTCAGGGCGAGCGCCAAATACAGTCGCGTTGAAGAAATCAAGGCAGAATCTCCTATGAGGTTAATGGGCGGCGCGTTCGGACACGGACGCCTCGGGAGAAGCGGTGCGGGAGGGTCGCTTCAGGGAGAGGGCACGCTTTTCCAAAAACCTGAACGAAGCCCAGCCCGCAACGGTGGAAAGCGCAAGTGCTAGCGCGATGCTAGCCCAACCCGACAGCCACGAGGGCACGATCTGTACCAGGGCGAGGGCGATCGCAAAATGGTAGATGTACATCCCGTACGAGATATCGCCGAACGAGTCCGGGATCCGCAGCGTGAAACGTGATGCCATGCCCACCGCGAGAATCATGACCGGAAGCGTGGCGAATTCGACCATGTCATAGACCCGCCTGTCATGGCCTGTGAGCGCGAGCAGCCAGATGGGGAACAGCACCCAGCCGAGCTTCTTCAGTTTCTCCGGCGACGGGGCGGCAATTGCCAGTAGGCACCCTGCCAGCAGATAGTAGACACAGGTAAGCCCCAGACGCATGGGAAAAAAGAAGGTGACAAGGTCGCCCATGGAAACAATGAAAAGGTGCGAGAACGGGAGCGAGCCATAGTCATTTCTTACAAAGATGGCGACTACGGCGACGAACAGGACCGCGACCAGTTTGTGGAAATGGCGCCAGCCCCCGAACAGCCCAACCAGAATGTAGAAGCCGAGTTCGGCGGTCAGAGAGTACAGCTGACCCACTAGCGGCGCGCCGCCGAACGTGCCAGGCAGACTAGGATTCAGGGGGAACACAGCGGCCGTTGCGAGGAACGACCAAGTGCCTGGATGGGTGAGGTATTCGCGCAGCGGGAGCGAAGTAAAAATTGGCCCGAGTCCAAACGCAAGCAACGGCAACGCCACCCAGAGGGCCGGGAAGATGCGTAGGGCGCGGGCCTCGAAGAACGGCAATGCGTCGTTCCTGAACCTGCTCTTGGCAATGAGAAACCCACTGATGGTGCAGAAGATGTTTAGCCCGAGTCCGCCGAAGCTCTGATTGTTGGTAGCCCTGCCGAGCCCGTCATACGCCAGGACGATGTCCATTGAATGACCCAACGCAACTAGCAGTGCGCCGAGAAGCCTGAGGGCATCAAAGTTGTTGGTGCGCGCGCTTGAGCTCATTTGTTGCTCTCAGAAGGTTTCGAATCGATGATCACTCCCCAACCCTGGGGATTGAGCGGAACCGTATACGAACCAGGTATTTCCAGCTGCTTTGCGTGGCTCTGCCAATTGAACTCGACAAACGTGGGGCGACGGAGGTACTGCTGGTTGGTTACCGCCACTAGGCAGAGCAGCCCCGTTGTGGCGACAGTGGCATTCAATCGACTCCGACGGCTGCCACCTGTCATTGAAAGCCATGCCGCCCACCACAACACAACCTTGATTAGATAGAAATAGCGGTCAGCCAACAGAAAATGGTACAGGGGAGCGACTTCCTTCAGTCGCACAGGCGCGAATGTTTCCGCCGCTGCGAAGGCGACGAAGCCGAGCACGATCAGGCGTGAGCGTCCTTCGATCCGCTTCGAGAAAATCAACGTCCCGATGATCATAGCGAACAAGAGCAACCATGCGGTCGCAGTCAAGAAGGAGCTGCCGAAGGCATGAATGGGGACCAGCTCGCCGAACGTGATCTTGAGCAGCGAGAACAGACCCTCTTGGCTTTCGCCCTTGACCGGAGGGTGCGTGATGACGACGGCGGCCTGGACGATGGCACCGGTGCACGTTGCTGCCAAGGCCGCCCAATCGCGCGTCGCGGCAAACTCACCGAGGGCTCCATTGAACGGGTCCAGCTCGATCCGTCGCGACAGATAGGCCATGGTCAGCATGCCTGCAATGATCAACGCCAGGACGATGGAGAAAGGACCGGTAAGCGCCACGGCAAAGAGCGCCAGCGGGCGCATCCAGATCATCCAGCCGCGCGCGACCTGCATCGGGGTGAGGCAAAGAGCTGCCAGGGCAAACTGAAGAAACCATTGTGCGTTGGTGATGGTGCCCAGGATCTCGCCACTGGTGGGAACCGCCAGAAATGACAGCGCTACGATCCACATGGGCACATGTGACTTCATGCGCTTGCAGGTCACAACGATGGCCGCGGTCGTCAACAGAATTGCCGACGCGTTGTAGATCAGCGGCGCTTTCGCAGCGGGAAGCCATGACGCAATCCATGCAACCAGCCTCGGCACAAAGTGCAGATACCCGGCGTACGGAGTGAAGAGCTGAGGCAGAGACGTGCCGAACTGTTCTTTGAAGAAGACAGTGGCGTCCTCCGCCCAGAACTGCGGGTTGCTCAACGCATCATTGCTCTTGTATGCCATTGCGGCCAGGACGACTAGCAGGAATGCGACTCTGTCTCCTGTGATCCAGCTGCTCTTGTTCGCTGCCGTGGCGGGTTGGGTGCTCATTGTTGGACTTTCCGTAGTTCTGTATTCGACGACTGGCGGATGGAATGGAGGCGGCAGGCAGGCTATCGGGTCGAGAACGAAAGATACTTATGCCCGAAGTAGCTGGTGACCACGGGCACGGCGACGCCCACCGCATGTGCAATGGTCTCTGCATGCTGTTCGAGCCCCATGCCGGGCAGTACCCAGCGCGCCAGTGCCAGGCTGACCAGTATCGTCTGGAGTACCGCCAGCAGGTTGATTGCAACGAACCATGCGGCCTGGTGGTAGAGGGCATTGCTGGCGGATTTGAACACGACTGCGCGGTTGAGCACGAACGCGGTCACCATGCCGAGGCAATACGCGATGATGATCGAGGGGACGTAGTCGAACACTGCGCCCAGTGCGATTCTCGATCCAAAGTTGACGGCGGCGGCCAGGCCGCCGACCAGAAGGAACATCGTGAACTGTCGGCTCAACATGTCCTCAGGCTCACGATGTGTGTGACGCTGCGACAGCGGCCAGCTCCGCGCCCACGTCAATGCTCTCGTTGATCGATCGATCTTCCGGATAATAGTAGGCCGTATCCGCCATGTAGAAGCCGCGCAACGGTGTCTTCATCGGCGGCAGCATGTTCTGGAAGCCTGGCGGACAGATGGTCTGCGCGTATTCGTAGCGGTGGCAATGAGTCGCGCGGATCCACTCCGGCTTGAAGTCCGGGTTGATCATCGGCAGGTAGCTGATGACCTCGTTAATTAACTGCTGGTTGCTCCACTGCCATTTCGGATGGGTCTTGGGCATGTAATAGGGCGCGTACACGATGTGCTCGCCGGGGCCGTTGTCGGGGTTGAGGTTGCTGTACTCGATCAGGCCTGGGATGGCGATCCGGTCGTCGCTGATGTTCATCCAGAAGTTTTCGCTGACCGGCTTGGACAGCTTCAGGATCACGCAGGCGACCGGGATGTTCTCGATCGCGGCGACCTGGTCGGCGAAGGTCTTGGGCAGGCCTGGCACCATGCCGGGCACGTACTGGATCGGTGCCGTCGACACCACGCCGTCGTAGGCATGATGGCCGTCGCGGGTGCGGATGCCGGTGACTTGGCCGTCGGCCGAGGCGACCTCTTCGATCGGTCGCGACAGCAGGATGCGGCCGCCGAGACGCGCAACTTCTGCCGCCATGCGTTCCAGCAGAACGGCCGAGCCGCCTTCCAGATAGCCCATGCTTTCGTTAAGTAGATTGCGCCGCGACAACGCCACGCGCTTGATGCGGGTGCCGATCCACGAGGCGGACAGGTCGTTCTGGTACTCGAAGAACTTCAGCGCGAACGCCTTTTCCCACATCACCTTGTAGGCTTTCGGGCCGATCCAGCGGGTGATCCAGTCGCGTGCATTCTCCTTATCCAGAGCGGTCCAGTCGCTGATGCCCTTGGTGTGCATGACGTGCAGGGCGTAGCGGATCTTGTCGACCAGCCCCAGGTGTGGGAAGCCGAGCAGCGCGAACGGCGTCCCCCATTTGTGCAGCTTGCCCTGATAGTAGTAACCCATCTTGGTGTCGGTCCAATGCAGGCGGTCGGACAGTTTCAGGTTCTCGAGCAGCTTGAAAAGCGGGAAATCGGTCTTGCAGATGAAGTGGTAATAGCGCTCGATGCGCAGCCCGTCGAAATCGAAATCGGCGGACATGCCACCGATACGATCGTCGCGTTCGTAGACGTCGACTTGATGACCTTTCTTCAGTAGTTCCAAGGCAGACATCAGCCCCATAGGGCCGCTGCCGACGATCGCGAATGAGCTCATGTGTTTATCTCGTGGTGACAGTTCAGCGTTTGAGCACGATGTGGCTATAGCGCGGATCTGTGTAGCTTTCTCGAATCGCGTCCTCAAAGGGCATCTGGCGCACGCCGAACACCGTCTCGGTATCGATTCCCTTGAAGTCGTCGCCCGCGCCAAGTGCCTTGAGCTGGTCGGCGGTGAACGGCGGTTTCGCGCTGAACAGCGAGTAGACCCGCAGCAAGAATCCGAAGAAGCCGATCGGGATATGCACGATCACGGTATTCAAGCGTTTGGCTCGCTTGATCGTCTTGATGATGTCGACGTAATCCACGCGCGTGTCGCCTACGATATCGTAGGCCTCGCCGTTGGGTTCGCGCTCGATGCATTTGGCGATGCAGCGGCAGAAATCACGTTCGTATAGCGGCTGGCGCATGAACTTGCCATCGCCTGGGATTGGAAAGACGGGCGTCTTGGCCATGAAGCGCGACAGCCAGCCCAGATGCTTTGGATCGAACCAGCCAAACATCAGCGTTGGCCGCAACACGCAATGACGCAAGCCGCTGCTCACTACCATCTCCTCCTGGGAGCGCTTGGTGTTCGTGTAATCATCCACAGCGACCGAATTCACCACCGACGAACTGATGTGGACTACAAAAGGCACGTCGGCCGCTTTGCAGGCGTCAAGCACGTGCGAGGTGGCAACCAGGTTGTTACGGGTGAAAAGCTCGGTGGTTTTGCCGGTGATCTGTGCATGCAATTGAGCAACGCAGGCGGCACCTTCGAACTCGCGGCCCCATTCGCCTGGTTCGGCCAGGTCTGCATGCACGACGCGCACGGCAGGATGCAACTCGCGCAGGATCTGCAGGTTGTGCGCATGCTTGTCGATTGCCACCAGTTGGGTGTAGCCCTGTTGTTCGAGCTCGACGATCAGGTTTTGGCCGACCAGCCCGGCGGCACCCGTGATGACAATCTTGGCGTGTTTGTCGGTCATGTCAGAGCTTGATCCTGCGGAAAACGAGTTCGGGGATGTTTTTGATCACCAGCATGATGGGCCACCAAAAAGCTGGTAAGTAGGCCACAGCACGACGCTTGTCCACCGCACTGACGATTCCCTTGGCGATCTGATCCGGCTTTGCCCACAGGGCGCCCTTCTTGAAAGCTGCGGTCATTGGGGTATCGACGAAGCCTGGCTTGATCGTGAGCACGTTGACGCCTTCCGCGCGTAGGCGCTGGCCGAGTCCACTCAGGTACGCAGTGACGGCCGCTTTGGCGCTGCCATACAGGTAATTGCTCGCACGGCCGCGGTCGCCTGCAACCGAAGAGATCACTGCAAGCGTTGCGCCGGACGTCAGCCGCGGCACGATCGCCGCGCACAGGGCGATCGTTGAAGTGCCGTTGGTCGCGAATTCGCGCAGCGAGAGCTCGACCGACGCGTTGCATGCTGTTTGATCGGGCAGCGTGCCATGTGCGATCAGGACCACATCGACACCACCCAATGCGGCCCAGGCAGCATCCAGGATATCGCCGTGACGTGCGCTGTCGTTGACATCCAGCACGCCGACGCTGCTCTTGGCGCCGCGTGTTGCAAGGTCTGCCGCGATCGTCTCCAGGCGGTTTGCCTGTCGGCCGAGCAGATGGATCGCCGCGCCGCGTGCGGCGTAGCGTCGGGCCGTTGCTTCGGCGATGGCCGAGGTGGCACCGATGATGAGGACGCGTTGCATGTCTACTCCGTGACCCGGCGCCAGAAGCCGGAAGAAAAACGTGGATCGAGATAGCTGCTGAATTCGCGCCAGAGGCCGTAGGCGCGCTGGAACGAATGCGCGGCCATACGTGCATCTTTGGCAGGGTACAGAGCGCCGCCTGCTTCGTCGACGATGCGGTCGAGTCGCTCGAGCAGGCGGAACACGTCAGGGCCACTATTGGGAAAATCCAGTGCCAGCGTAGTGCCTGGTCTGGGAAATGACAGCATGCCGAGTGAAGGAGTACTGCCGAATTCTTTCAGCACCGCAAGAAACGAGCCGCTCCCGCTGCGGGCAATTTCGGCTAGCAGGGCATCGACCCCATCTCGCGAGGTTGCTGGCGGCAGCACACACTGGTATTGCAGGAAGCCGGAGGGCCCGTACATGCGGTTCCAGTCGCGGATGCCGTCCAGCGGATAGAAGAACGGCAGCAGATGACTGACAAAGCGTTTGCGTGGTGCAGGCTGGCGCCAGTAATACAGCGCGTTGAAAGGCCGCAGGGATAATTTGTTCACCAACGAAATCGGCGGCGTGATCGGCATGGATAGCCCCGTACCTGGTGATTTCGGTCGTTCCTGGGAAAGTCCGCTGCAATGATCGGCACGCGTGAAGTGTCCACGTCCCCGCGAACGTCCTCTTGCCAAGCAATCGATCCAGGCAACGCTGTATTCGTGGCTTTCTGCAGATGCGGCAGATAAGGCGAAGAATTCGTCGAGCGAGCCGAAACGGATGTTCTCCGCCTCCAGGGTTGCGCTGCCGACGCGGCGTAGTTGAATCTCTGCCCAAGTGATCAAGCCGGTCAGGCCCAGGCCTCCCACAGTGGCTGCGAACCAGCGATCGGTGTCGGCTTGCGTGCAGAGCCGCCGCTCGCCATCGCTGCGCAGCAGCTCGAACGCGCGCACGTGGTGACCAAAGGCACCAGTGCGATGGTGGTTCTTACCATGCACGTCATTGGCGATTGCGCCAGCCACCGTGACATAGCGAGTGCCCGGCGTCACCGGCAGAAACCAGCCCTGTGGCAAGACCAGTTCGATGATTTCTGCCAGGGTGACGCCCGCTTCGCAACGCAGTACGCCATTGCTCGGATCAAAGTCGATGAATCGATCAAGCCCGCGTGCGCATAACAGTGCACCATCCGGGTTCAGGCAACTGTCGCCATAACTGCGTCCGTTGCCGCGAGGCAAGGCGTGATCCTCGAACGCCGGCAAGCATGCCGCGCGATCACTTATCGGCACCAGCGTCTGGTTTGCCTTGGGATAGCGTCCCCAGGATTGCCCCGCCGCCATCAGATGGCGCTCAGGGCGAACAACCCGCACAGCACGACAACGATCTGGCTCACACGGTCGGTGGCAGCGAACACGATCGGGTCATCGTGCATCTCCCCACGATGGGCGATGATCCAAACCCGGCTCACCCAATACAGCAGCACCGGACACACCAGCCAGAGCAGCTTGGGATTGCGGTACAGCTCAACACTCTCGGGGCTGTTGATGTACAGCGCCATCACCATTACCGCGATGTAGCCGGCCGCAGCGCCCATTGACTGC
The DNA here is from genome assembly GCF_001423495.1 of Xanthomonas sp. Leaf131. Taxonomy (GTDB): domain Bacteria; phylum Pseudomonadota; class Gammaproteobacteria; order Xanthomonadales; family Xanthomonadaceae; genus Xanthomonas. Next base: position 161,461 of record NZ_LMOG01000016.1, read on the forward strand.
AGCAGAGACAGATCTTCTACCGAGTAAGCGCGTCCACTGGCTTTGGTTTTGCCGCTGCTCAGCATCGCGTGCAGTTCAGTGTATCGCTTGAGCAGTGCCAGCGACAGGAACATGAACATCGAGAATGCCAACAGCCAGAACGACAAGTCAACGCCGATCGCCATGGCTCCGCCAATGATGCGCACGGTGTACAGCCCTGCAAGCAGGACAACATCGATCATCACAATGCGCTTCAAGCGCAGCGAATAAGCCAGTGTCATGACGTAGTAGGCCAGCAGCACCAATGTGAACTCAACGCTGCATGCCAGTGACAGCAGGAGTCCGGCGACGGTCAGAGCAGGGGCAACCAATAGACCTTGCAAAAGAGGAAGTCGACCTGCCGCGAACGGGCGCTTGCGCTTGCGCGGATGTTGGCGATCCGGTGTCAGGTCGAGTAAATCGTTAAGCACGTAGACGCCGGATGCGCAGAGCCCGAACGCCACCAGCGCAATTGTGGATTGCATTACCGATTCCAGATCCAGGAAGCGGTGCGCGGTCAATAGGGGAACGAACACCAGGAGATTCTTCAGCCACTGATGCAGGCGCAACGCTTTCAGCCATGCACGGGCACGCGGCGGGGCAGGCCAATGCGCATGCACGGTCGTCCGCTGCGCAGCGGCTTTGGCGAGTGCGGTCCCATTGTTGACAACCCAGGCGCCACCGGCCTTTTCCCAGACGTGCAGGTCTACGCTGCCGTTGCCGGCGTAATCGAAGTTGCCCTGCCCAAATGTGTCGACCAGTACATCGGCCTTGTTGCGGCCAGACAGATTGCGTTTGCCGTCGCTGGCGATCACCTGCTCGAACAGCCCGAGATGATCCGCGATCGGCGTGACCAGCAGCACGTCGGAGGCGGTGCACAGCACCCGGGGACGTTGTGGAGTGGTGCGCAGCAGATCCAGGACCTGCTGGTTGTAGGGCAGGGTCTCGGCGGGCAGCGACACGCGCGAGGCCAGCTCGCGCTTCAGCGCCGCCTTGCCGCGCAGCAGCCACAGCGGCAACAGAAACACATACAGCGGATTGCGCGCCAGCAAGGCAAGCACCGACTCGTAGAGGATGTCCGAATTCAAAAGCGTGCCATCCAGATCCACGCACAAGGCGCGTCCCGAAACAACTGGACGAGTGGAACTGCTGGTAGGGGCGGACATCGGGGGCCTGGCGTTCCATTGCGGGGCCGCAATTATACCTAGTCGATCAACCTGCTTCGTCTAGCGAGGCGAATTCTGCTATGAACATGGCTAATGCGCCGACGAGAATGGCGTACCAGAGCGTGACCAGGCGGGCCGCGACGGCAACTGCAATTGCGTCCGGCGTAGAGATCCCGAGCCGATTGAGCATCAAAACGATGGCCAGTTCGGTGGTGCCAACGCCGCCAGGCATAAACGACAGCGCGCCGATCAGCATGGCCAGCGGATAGATGCCGAACGCGACAACGGGACTCAGTGGCAGGTCCATCCCGATGCACAATCCCACGAAGACCGCCGACGTCAGCGCCCAGGCGATCGATCCGGCAAGCATGCTTTGCCCGAATGCTTGAAGGTCCAGGCAATTGCGCAGCTCCAATGCTGCAGCAAGGCTAAAGCGGCTCAGACGTCGAAGCCATCGGCCAGGCAAGTGCTCGGTCAGACGGGCCAGTCGGTCGAGCAGGGCAGGCCACGCCGCCGCGCCGAACAACACACAGACAAATCCAAGAACCACTGCAACCAAGGTGCCCAGGGTCGGGAACACTGAAGCAGCCAGGAGCGACAAGGACAGGATAACCAGCAGATCGGACGCGCGCTCAAAGACGAAGACACCAAGCGTGCGCTCGGCCGGTACGCCCATGCGCGCAAAATAACGGATCCGCATCAGTTCCCCGGCCTTGCCGGGCGTTGCGGTCAGCGCGAAGCCTGCCAGATAACCGGCCAAGCCGAGCAATACTGGTACTCGATGCCCTTTGCGGCGGAGTAGCCACTGCCAGCGCCAGTATCGAAACAGGTACGTAATGGAGACGGGCACGATTGCGAGCGACATCAACTGCCAGACCTCGCTCAGTCGCGAAAATGTGCCGTTTCCGTGATCCACCCATACCAGCGCGACGACGTACCCGGCACACAACACGAGTACGAAAGCAGCCAAATAATCCAGACGGTGCCGCAGCTTCGCGGCACCGTTGATGCTTGGAGGTAAAGGTAACGCCATTGCAGCCGATGGGCCTCAGCCCAGCGCTGCCTCCAGCTCCGGCAACAACGCAAACAGGTCTCCCACCAACCCGATGTCCGCAATCTCGAAGATCGGCGATTCCGGGTCCTTGTTGATCGCCACGATCGTCCCTGCGTCCTTGATGCCAGTCAGATGCTGGATCGCGCCGCTAATGCCGATGGCCATGTACAGCTCGGGAGCGATGATCTTGCCGGTCTGGCCCACTTGCAGCTCATTGGGTACGTAACCCGCGTCCACTGCAGCGCGTGAGGCACCCACGGCGGCACCGAGTTTGTCGGCCAGGCTGTAGATGTGCTTGAAGTTATCGGCCGAGCCAACGCCGCGGCCGCCGGAGACCACGCGCTTGGCGCTCTGCAGGTCGGGGCGATCGGAGCTGCCGGCCGCCAACTCGACGAAGCGCGTATGAGTCGGTAGTGCGGCATCGATGGTAACGGACTCGACCGCCGCGCTTCCGCCAGCTGCTGCTTCCGGCCACGAGGCGCTGCGGACCGTGGCGACCACGATCTGGTCGGCCGGCGCTTTCAGGGTGATGATCGCGTTGCCGGCGTAGATCGGGCGCTTGAAGGTGTAGGCATCCTCGACCGACATCAGGTCGGAGATCTGGTTCACGCCCAGCAACGCCGCCACGACCGGCATCAGGTCTTTGCCGAAGGTGGTCGAGGGGCCAAACACGTGGGTGTAGCCCTGGCCGGCGAGCTGGGCGATCTGCGGCCCCAGCACCTGAGCGATGGCATGTTCGTTGGCGGGGTTGGTCACCGTCAGCACGCGTGCGACGCCTGCCAACTGCGAGGCCTGGACGGCAACGGCCGCAGGATCGGCCGCCAGCACAACGATGTCGATGGACTCGGCCGACACCGCCAGCGCGGCGCTGAGGGTCTTGGCGGTGGCCGCATTGAGCTGGCCATTGAGATGTTCGGCGACAACGAGGATCTTGGCCATCACAACAACCCCTTCTGCTTGAGTGCGGCCACCAGTTCGGCGGCGTCCTTGACCATCACGCCGCGGCTGCGCTTGGACGGCGCGGCGTAGTGGGTGGTAGTGAGACTGTCGTGCGATTCAACGCCCAGGTCCGCGAAGGCCAGCGTTTCCATCGGCTTGCTCTTGGCTTTCATGATGTCCGGCAGCTTGATGAAGCGCGGCTCGTTCAGGCGCAGATCGGTGGTGATCACCGCCGGCAGGTCTACTTCCAGCGTTTCCAGGCCGGCGTCGACCTCGCGCGTGACCGTGGCCTTGCCATCGGCGACCACCAGCTTGCCGGCGAAGGTCGCCTGCGGGCGGCCCCACAACGTGGCCAGCATTTGGCCGGTCTGGTTAGCGTCGTCGTCGATCGCCTGCTTGCCCAGGATGACCAGGTCCGGCTGTTCCTTCTCGACCAGCTTGAGCAGGGTACGTGCAGCGGTCAGCGGCTGGATGGCCGCATCGGTCACCACGTGGATGGCGCGATTGGCGCCCATGGCCAGGCCGTTGCGCAGGTGCGCGGCAGCGTCGGCCGGCGCCAGGGTGGCGACCACCACCTCGGTGGCGATGCCGGCGTCGCGCAGGCGCAGCGCCTCTTCCAGGGCGATTTCGTCGAACGGATTCGGCGAGAGCTTGACGCCGTCAGTCACCACACCGGAGCCATCCGGCTTGACCTGAATGCGGACGTTGTAGTCCACCACGCGCTTGTAGGCGACGAGGATTTTCATCGTGTACGAGATCCTTCAGCTATTGCGGGAAGGCCCGGCCGCGGCGGCAGGCTCGGGAGTGCGGCTATTCTAACCGGGGAGGGCGCACCATGCGATGGCGTATGGATGTTGTGGTGCAGCAGGAAAGGCCGTGGGCATCGGTCGCGCTTACGTCCGGTATTGCTGGGACCGTATATCCTTTGCGGTTTGAAAAACGCAGCGCGGTTCGCGCGCGATCAGGAGGGTAGACAGTGACAACTTGGCTAGTAACCGGTGGTGCAGGCTTCATTGGCGGCAATTTTGTTCTCGAAGCAGTGTCGCGCGGTATTCGCGTGATCAATCTGGACGCGCTGACCTATGCGGGAAATCTGAACACGTTGGCATCGCTGGACGGCAATCCGAACCATGTGTTCGTCGAGGGCGACATCGGTGACGGCGCGCTTGTGACTCGCCTACTGCAAGAACATCAGCCGGATGCGGTGCTGAACTTCGCAGCCGAAAGCCACGTAGACCGCTCGATCGAGGGCCCTGGTGCCTTCATTCAAACCAACGTGGTCGGCACTTTGGCCCTGCTCGAGGCCGTGCGCGATTACTGGAAAGCGCTGCCGGACGCACGCCGTGACGCCTTCCGCTTCCTGCACGTCTCCACCGACGAGGTCTACGGCACGCTCGGCGAGACCGGCAAGTTCACCGAAACCACGCCATATGCGCCCAATTCTCCGTATTCAGCCTCCAAGGCGGCCTCGGATCATTTGGTGCGCGCGTTTCACCACACTTATGGGCTGCCGGTGCTGACCACCAACTGCTCAAACAACTACGGTCCGTATCACTTCCCGGAAAAACTCATCCCGCTGGTGATCGCCAAGGCGCTGGCTGGCGAGCCGCTGCCGGTGTACGGCGATGGCAAGCAGGTGCGTGACTGGCTGTTCGTCAGCGATCACTGCGAGGCGATCCGCACCGTACTGGCCAAGGGCCGGGTTGGCGAGACCTATAACGTAGGCGGCAATTCCGAGCGCCAGAACATCGAGGTCGTCCAGGCGATCTGCGCGCTGCTCGATCAGCACCGCCCGCGCGACGATGGCAAGCCGCGTGACAGCCAGATCACCTACGTCACCGACCGCCCCGGGCACGATCGTCGGTATGCAATCGATGCCTCCAAGCTGAAGAACGAACTGGGTTGGGAGCCGGCGTATACCTTCGAGCAGGGGATTGCGCAGACGGTGGAGTGGTATCTGACCAACCAACCGTGGGTGCAGCGTGTACTGGATGGCAGTTATCGCCTGGAACGGATCGGCGCTGCGGCGTAACGCGGGTCTCTCGCAAGAGCCCGCCGATGTGCGGGCCTTCATAGGAAATGGCTCATGACACAACGTAAAGGCATCATTCTGGCGGGCGGCTCTGGTACGCGCCTGTATCCGATCACCAAGGGCGTCAGCAAGCAGCTGTTGCCGGTGTACGACAAGCCAATGATCTACTACCCGCTGAGCGTGCTGATGCTCGCGGGTATCCGCGACATTTTGATCATCAACACGCCGCATGAGCAGGCGCTGTTTCAGTCGCTGCTGGGCGATGGCTCGCAATGGGGCGTCAATATTCAATATGCAGTGCAGCCCAGCCCGGACGGGTTGGCGCAGGCGTATCTGATCGGTCGTGAATTCGTCGACGGCAAGCCGAGTTGTCTGGTATTGGGCGACAACATTTTCCATGGGCACGGCCTGACCGAGACCTTGCGCCGCGCCGATGCGCGCGAGCAAGGCGCAACGGTGTTCGGCTACTGGGTCAACGATCCGGAGCGCTACGGTGTGGCTGAATTCGATCAGCATGGCAAGGTCATCGACATTGCCGAAAAGCCGGCGCAGCCACGCTCCAACTATGCGGTCACCGGCTTGTACTTCTACGACGGCAAGGCCAGCGATTATGCCGCTGCCCTGAAACCGTCGCCGCGCGGCGAGCTGGAAATCACCGATCTCAATCGCTGCTATCTCGATGCCGGCGACCTGCATCTTGAACCGTTGGGGCGCGGGTATGCATGGCTGGATACCGGCACGCATCAGTCATTGCACGAAGCGGCCAATTTCATCGAGACCATCCAGATGCGTCAGGGCTTGCAGGTGTGCTGCCCGGAGGAAATTGCATTTGGTCAGGGCTGGATTGACGCAGAGCAGCTTGAACGTCTGGCGGCACCACTGCGCAAGAATGACTATGGCAAGTATCTGCACGAGTTGGCCGTACGAGGAGTTGTTCCATGAAAGTCATTGAAACGCGTCTACCGGGCTGCGTTGTCATCGAGCCGGCAGTGTTCGGGGATGCGCGTGGGTATTTTTTTGAAACGTGGAACGCCGAGCGCTTCGGTCAGCATGGTCTGCCGACGCAGTTTGTGCAGAGCAATGTCTCCACTTCAGCCAAGGGCGTGTTGCGTGGTCTGCACTATCAATGGCCGCGTCCACAGGGCAAGTTGGTCAGTGTGCTGGAGGGTGAGGTCTATGACGTTGCCGTCGATGTGCGCCATGGCTCGCCCAACTTCGGTCAATGGGCGGCGGTGGTGTTGAGCGCTGAGAACAAGAAGCAGTTCTGGATTCCGGAAGGCTTCGCGCATGGGTTTGCGGTGTTGTCCGAGCGTGCCGTTTTCAGTTATCTGTGTACCGACGTGTACGTCAAAGAAGCCGACGCTGGCGTGCGTTGGGATGACGCGGCGATCGGGATCGATTGGCCGATCAGCGATCCGCTGTTGTCGGCCAAGGATGCCGAGGCGCCGTTTCTCGGCGACGTGCCGGTCGATCGTTTGCCGGTGTTTACCCCGTGACCACATTGGTCTTTGGAGCGAATGGGCAGGTTGGCACCGAGCTGCTGCGCGCACTGGCAGCCGATGGTGCAGTACAGGCCACCACGCGTAGCGGTCAGTTGCCTGACGGCAGCGGATGCGAGATGGCGGACTTTGACGCGCCGCAGACGCTGACGGCCTTGCTGGACCGGATCGGTCCGACCTGTGTCGTCAATGCCGCCGCTTATACCGCAGTGGATCGCGCCGAGCAGGACCGCGACGGCGCACTGCGTGCCAATGCGACTTCGCCTGGCGTCATCGCAACATGGTGTGCAGCCCATGATGTGCCACTGGTGCACTACTCGACCGACTACGTCTTCGACGGTCAGGGCACCGCGCCGTATCTGGAGGATGCACAAACCTCGCCGCTGGGCGTGTATGGCGAAACCAAGCTTGCTGGCGAGGACGCCATTCGTGCTTCCGGCGCTCAGCATCTGATCCTGCGCACAGCATGGGTCTACGCCTCGCATGGCGCGAATTTCCTGCGCACCATGTTGCGTGTGGGTGCGGAGCGCGACGAGTTGCGCGTGGTGGCCGATCAGATCGGAACACCGACGCCAGCGGCTTTGATCGCCGATGTCACTGTGCAGTTGCTGCGTAAACGCGTGCCTGAAACCTCGGGCACCTGGCATCTCACTGCTGCAGGGCAGACCAGCTGGCACGGCTTTGCCGAAGCCATTTTCGAGGAAGCTGCGAGCGCCGGCCTGTTGTCGCGCGCACCGCGTGTGGTGCCGATCACCACCGCAGACTACCCGACGCCGGCAAAGCGGCCAGCGTACTCGCGGCTGTCGATCGACAAACTGCAGCGCGACTTCGATATTGTGTTGCCGGAATGGCAGCTTTGCCTGCAGGGCGTGATTGCCGAAGTCGCCGCTGCCAAACAGTAGAGTCGCGGCTCAGATCAGTGGCAGCCACGCTACCTGCCGACGAAATGAAAGCCGCAAAAGCAAACAGCCGGGAATCCCCGGCTGTTTGCTTTTGTGTTGCAGAAACCTGCAAACGACCGATCAGGTACGCCCGTAGGTATCCTCGAAACGCACGATATCGTCTTCGCCCAGGTAGCTGCCGGACTGCACTTCGATCAGTTCCAGCGGCAATTTGCCCGGGTTCTTCAGGCGATGGGTCACGCCCAGCGGGATGTAGGTACTCTGGTTTTCGGTCAGCAGCAGCACTTCTTCGCCACGGGTGACCTCGGCGGTACCGCTCACCACGATCCAATGCTCGGCGCGGTGGTGGTGCATCTGCAAGCTGAGCGTGGCGCCCGGCTTGACGGTGATGCGCTTGACCTGGAAACGCTGGCCCATGTCGATCGAATCGTAGGCGCCCCACGGACGATAGACCTTGCGGTGCCAGGTCGCCTCGGAACGGCCTGCCGATTTGATCTGGCTGACCACTTCCTTGACCTCCTGGATGCGGTCGCGATGGCCGACCAGCACTGCGTCGTCGGTTTCCACCACCACCACATTTTCCAGGCCGACCATGGCGATCAGGCGCGAGCCATACGCATAGGTGTTCTTGCAATCGAGCTGGATGACATCGCCGTGATGCGCATTGCCCTGGCCGTCCTGTTCGGAGACGTCCAGCAGCGACGACCACGAACCGACATCGTTCCAACCGGCATCCAGCGGCACCACCACCGCATCGGCAGTCTTTTCCATCACCGCGTAGTCGATTGAATCCGACGGGCTGGCCGCGAACGCATCCTTGTCCAGACGGGTGAAGTCGGCGTCGCGCTTGCCGCCTTCCCACGCCTTCTGGCAGGCATCGGCGATCGCGGGCTGGAATTTGCGCAGCTCTTCCAGGTAGCGCGAGGCGCGGAACAGGAACATGCCGCTGTTCCAGTAGTACTCGCCGCTGGCCAGGTAGCTCTGCGCAGTAGCCAGATCGGGCTTCTCGACGAAGCGCTCGACTGCAGTTGCACCAGTCCCGGCACCAGCCTTGATGTAGCCATAGCCGGTCTCGGGTGCGGTCGGCTTGATGCCGAAGGTGACAAGCTTGCCCTGTTCGGCCGCAGTCGCCGCCAAGGTGACCGCTGCCTGGAACGCAGCCTCATCCTGAATCACATGATCGGACGGCAGCACCAGCAGCAGTGGGTCGCCGCCATTGCGGGTAGCTTCCAGCGCGGCCACGGCAATGGCCGGGGCGGTATTGCGGCCCTTGGGCTCGAGCAGGATGGCAGAAGGCTTCACGCCCAACTGCTGCAGCTGCTCGGCCGCCATGAAGCGGTGTTCTTCATTGGCCACCACGATGGGGGCATGCGCGGCCACAGGAGCCGAGCGCAGCCAGGTGGCCTGCAGCATGCTGTGCTCGCCGACCAGCGGCAGGAACTGCTTGGGGTAGGATTCGCGCGACAACGGCCACAGGCGCGTGCCGGAACCGCCGGACAGGATAATCGGAAGGACGTCGCTCATGAGCGGGGGAAACTCCAGTGCGTCAAAGTGGGGGGAGGGTGAATCAACCGCGCAGCAGGTTGGAAATCTCTTGCGTACGCGCTTCCAGCAGTGCGGCATCGCCGCGCGTTTCCACGTTCAGACGCAGCAGTGGTTCGGTGTTGGAACTGCGCAGGTTGAAACGCCACTGGCCGAAATCCGCGCTGATGCCATCGGTGTAATCCAGCTCGGGTGACAGCGATGCGTAATGCTCCATCACACGCGCAACCGCCGCCTTGGCATCGTCCACCTTGAAGTTGATCTCGCCGCTGCAGGGGAACTTCTGCATGCGTGCTTCGACCAGATCGGCCAGCGAACGACCGGACTGCGACACCAGCTCGGCAATCAACAACCAGGGGATCATGCCGGAGTCGGCGTAGGCGAACTCGCGGAAATAATGGTGTGCGCTCATTTCTCCGCCGTAGACGGCGTTTTCGCTGCGCATCTTTTCCTTGATGAAGGCATGCCCGCTCTTGCACAGCACCGGGATGCCGCCGCTGTCTTCGACCATCTCGACGGTGTTCCAGGTCAGGCGCGGGTCGTGCACGACCTTGCCGCCGGGCTGCTTGGCCAAAATGGCCTGCGCCAGCAAACCGACCAGATAATAGCCTTCGATGAAGCGGCCGCTGTGGTCGAAGAAGAAGCAACGATCGAAATCGCCGTCCCATGCAATACCGAAATCGGCGCCGTGTTCCTGCACTGCCTTGGCGGTGGCCGCGCGGTTTTCCGGCAGCAATGGGTTGGGAATGCCGTTGGGAAAGTTGCCATCGGGCTCGTGGAAGACGCGTACGAATTCGAAGGGAAGATGCGGTGCGAGCAGATCGACGATCAGACCGGCGCCACCGTTGCCGGCATTGACCACCAGCTTGAGCGGCTTGAGCGTGCTGCGGTCCACGTAGCTGAGCAGGTGCTCCAGATACGCGGTCTTGTCGGTACGGCTCTGCTCGCTTGCGGTGGGCTCGCCGGGTGCGGCGGTATCGGCTGCGACCGTATCGCGGATGGCGAACAGGCCCGTATCGGAACTGATCGGCCGCGCCTGCTCGCGGACGAGCTTCATGCCGTTGTAGTCCATCGGATTGTGGCTGGCGGTGACCATCACGCCGCCGGCGGCCTTGAGGTAATCGGTCTGGAAATAGACTTCCTCGGTGCCGCACAAGCCGATATCGATCACTTCGCGGCCGCTGGCGCGCAGGCCGGCCGAGAGCGCTTCCTGCAGGCCGGGGCTGGCCAGACGCACGTCGTGGCCCAGGACCACAGGCCCCTGATCCAGCTGCGCCGCCAGCGCCACGCCGATGCGGCGCGCCAAGTCCTCGTTGAGTTCATCCGGCACGCGGCCGCGAATGTCGTAGGCCTTGAAGGCGGGTAGCGTCATGGGCAATTCCTGGGGTGGGGGACACCCGAGTTTAGCGGCTACGCCGTGTCTTGGGTGTGGCGGAATTGCGACCAAGGACAGGGAACAGTCAGCGGCTAGAATGGCCGCTTCACATCAGCGAGGTGAGGGCGGTGATGAGCAATGATGGACGTGGTACGGCAAGCGGTAAACGCTATGCCGATGCCAGGGCGGCGCTGGACGGGGTGCTGGCCGATGGCCAGACCCTGGCGGTGGGCGGCTTTGGTTTGTGCGGCATCCCGGAAGCGTTGATCGCAGCAGTACGCGCAAGCGAAGTCAGCGGGCTGACGGTGATCTCCAACAACGCCGGGGTCGATGGATTCGGGCTTGGCCAATTATTGGCCACCCGGCAAATCCGCAAGATGATTTCGTCTTACGTGGGCGAGAACAAGGAATTCGAGCGCCAATATCTGGCCGGCGAACTGGAGCTGGAGTTCAATCCGCAAGGCACCTTGGCCGAGCGCCTACGCGCCGGTGGTGCGGGAATCCCGGCGTTTTATACCGCGACCGGTTACGGCACCATCGTTGCCGAAGGCAAGGAAACCCGCGAATTTGACGGTAAGCACTACGTGCTGGAGACCGCGCTGCAGGCCGATGTGGCACTGGTCAAAGCATGGCGTGCGGATACGGCCGGCAACCTGGTGTTTCGCAAGACCGCGCGCAATTTCAATCCCGCCTGCGCCATGGCTGGTCGCGTCTGTATTGCCGAGGTCGAGGAAATCGTGGCGTTGGGTGCGATCGATCCGGATCACGTGCATCTGCCCGGCATCTATGTTGACCGCCTGGTACTCAACGCCACGCCGGAAAAACGCATCGAACAGCGCACCGTGCGCGAAGGACAGCAGTAATGGCCTGGACCCGAGATCAGATGGCCGCACGCGCGGCGCGCGAATTAACCGACGGCGCCTACGTCAATCTTGGCATCGGCCTGCCGACGCTGGTGGCCAATCACATTCCCGATGGCGTGGACGTGTGGCTGCAATCGGAGAACGGCCTGCTCGGCATCGGCCCGTTTCCCACCGAGGACGAGGTGGATGCGGACCTGATCAACGCCGGCAAGCAGACCGTGACTGCACGTGCTGGTGCCAGTTACTTCGGTAGCCATGACTCGTTCGCGATGATTCGCGGCGGGCACATCGATCTGGCGATTCTCGGTGCGATGCAGGTCACCGAGCGCGGCGATCTGGCCAACTGGATGGTGCCCGGCAAGATGGTCAAGGGCATGGGCGGAGCGATGGACCTGGTGGCCGGCGTCAAGCGCGTGGTGGTGCTGATGGAACACGTTGCCAAGGACGGCAGCCACAAGATCCTGCCCGAGTGCGACCTGCCGTTGACCGGTGTCGGCGTGGTCGATCGCATCATCACCGACCTGGCGGTATTCGATGTCACCGAGGGTGGGTTGGTGTTAGTAGAAGCCGCAGATAGCGTAAGTCAAGAAGAGTTAGTGCGTAAAACCGGGGTGATCTTCTCAGCGGCACTGAGTAACTAGCTCCTGAGGTTTTTCCACATTTCCTCCCGGCAGATCAATCACTTGCGACATGATCGTGTGGAAGAAAGCGCGCGCATAGCGCAATCTTCAAGGTAACTAAGCCAGAGAAGGTTGACGACCATGCGCGCCAGCGAGTATTGCAGAAGTGCCTGCCCAACTCATGAGGGCACTGGTTCCGGACGATGTCCGCCCGATCCTGGTCACTGACGCCGGCTTCCGGACACCGTGGTTCCGCGCTGTATCGGCCATGGGCTGGTGTTGAGTTGGGCGACTGCGCGGGCGCACGCAAGTCAAGCCGCAGAACGTGCCGGATGAGGCAGCGCAATGGAGCGATAGCCGGAAACTGCACGTTTTGGCGTCCCATCGTGCATGCGAGTTACCGCCGATGCAGGCCAATCGCAGCGATCCACTCGATTGCCGGTTAGTGGTTTACGCCAAGACAAAGCAAGGGCGCAAACAGTGCAATCGCCGCTCACCCGCCAAAGCCTCGCGTGCGTCATCGAGTCTGAAGGCCGCAGCGCGTGAGCGCGAGCCATGGTTGATCGTTGCATCCCCGTAGCTGCAGGTACCCAGCGCTAAGCAGTTGGTTAATGTGTACGCACGACGGATGCAGATCAAACTGGCATTTCGCGATCTGAAATCACATCGCTACGGCCAAGCGCTGGAAGACAGTTTGATCCGACGCGGCGAGCGACTACAGATCCTGCTGCTGATCGATACGTTGGCTGCATTCGCCAGCTGGTTGGCAGGGCTGGGATGCGAAGCTACCGGTATCGCCCAGTGGCTGTCTCCACGCAACAGCGCACGCAAGCTTTACTCTACGCTACGCATCGGCGGAGAAGTCTTGGTCAGACACTGGCGTATGGAGCCCGTCCCACGGTGGATAGAGCGCTTGCGCGCACTGCCTGCGGCAGTGCACACGCAGATGATGCTTGCGGTGTAAAACGTGGGGATACCTTAGAACTAGCTCCTCTTCGCATATTTGTAATCAGTAGATACCTGCTCCTGCTCTCCCACCACGGATGCAGCGCTACACTGCGTGTAGCCTGCATCCTGCACCGACAAGCTAAAAATGCGCTCGATAGCATGGGCCAAAGTCCCATCCACTTGACCGGCTTCCTTTTCAAAGTCACTTGGGCGGAGATGGCAGTCAAGGATAGAGCGGATGGATTCGAGTCGGATCCAAAACATGCTTCCGCTTGCGAATTTTGTTTTTTCCACGTCAGGCGGTGTCAACCCCATGCGGATTGTGAGAGCTCGCACCAACTGTTCATTTGCCCCCCAGTAATGGTCAAGAGGCTGGATATGGCCCTCCGGAGCAACAAGGCCAAGTTCTGCTTTGTGTTCAAACGCATTTATAATTGGTGCTGCGCGGTTTTGTGCTAGTAAGCTGCTAACCATTTCCCGGCGCCATTGGTCGCCGTCATTACGATGTATCGAGCGTTTGGTGTGGAGTTTTAGGACAAGTGAGACACCTGTGTTGAGCAGGCGGTCTGCTATATGGAGAAATGGTAGGATGTCACGCCCATGATTCTCGTAAATGACGACTTCTGCGTGCAAGTTACGGTGCTGTAAAATTTTATCTACCGCGACGCGGTGATCGGGGGACGTTGTGATAATTAAACGATGATCGAATGAGGCAGTGTGCAACTGTTTCAGTAGCTCTTCAAAAACATCGACGTACCAGACGTGTATGACAACGTATGGCAAGGGGTTGTATTCCATTTTTGGCTTAAGGGCGCGCCGTGTGGCTTCCAGCCACGCATAGCCAAGGCGAGCATCAGGCTCTAAAACAGCACCCTCTGCCCATTCATTCCAGGCATTAATGAACGTTATTCGCTGTTCAAAAGGTGCTGAAGAAAGTCGGTTATAAATCGTTTTATTCAGCCACTCCTGATAGCCTCTCGGTGATGCGTGAAGATAAACTCGCCCTCTGCCAGATCGGCGTGGCTCGTTATCCCAACCTGGGTTTACGCCTGGATAAAGTGTGTAATCTGGTAATGGGCAGGCTGCTTTCTCTTTAGCTAGAAAACGCCAGTCAACAACATCGCCCGAAAAATCTGGATTGATCAATAACTGAGATTCGGTTACTGAGGGGGGGGTGCTCATGTTAGGTGGAAACTCAACAGCCGCATCAAAGCCAATATCGCTCGGGCTTGGGCGCTCAAATCCCTGTACATAAGCAAGGTGAATGTCACCGACGTCGTTTGCCAGGCACCATGCACGCCAGCGTTTTGCAGTTGCCTTGATATCGGGCATCAGGCTTGGGCGGTAGACGAGTAGTAATGGTTTTCCTTCTACCCGTAAATAACGCGGATCTCTGAGGTACCGGCTGACATGAGTAATGAATGCAATGTCATCATCTGCATGATGATCTTGCTTGATCAATATTTCATCATTTCGGCCATCCCAGCGGCGAGCCCAGTTTTCATTGGCCCAGCATAAGCAATAAGGGAATGAAATCTCCTTTTCATTCAGCCAGTTGTGTAGTGGATTTTCTAAAAGAGTTTTTCCTGCAAACCAGTAAAAATAGAAGCAAAATGCGCCAATTCCATATTCTTTGGCGAGTTTCGCTTGCGCTCGCATTACATCTGCGCTGTTGAGATTGTAAAATCCAAGATCGGATGGGATGCGCGGTTGTATGTGTCCGTAGAACTGAGGTAGGGCACGGCTAGAGTTCCTCCATTCTGTAAAACCCTTCCCCCACCATTCGTCATTTTCTGGAATAGTATGGAACTGCGGTAAGTAAAAGGCAACTAAAGTGGCAGGCGCGGGCGACGGCAAACTATCTTCGCGATAGTGAACATACCCAATCGCAGACTCGTCGCTGCGAAAAAATGGACGCGATGAGATAACCCCTGGCTCAACCAAAAGTGTTGATCGCTGGCTTGGAATCAAGGTTGAAAATCGGCTGAGAAATGAACTCCTCCATTTATCGCGGGTATTCTCTGAAATTGGAGCAAGACGAAATACCGCGCGCAAGAATTTGAACGCTGCTGTTCGAATTGACGTGGCCAGGTTATTCATAATTTTATGCGGATCACAGATTTTGGTAGTTCGGCCCCGAACCACCCTCCGGTGTGACCCAGGTGATGATCTCGTAGGGGTCCTTGATGTCGCAGGTCTTGCAGTGCACGCAGTTGGCGGCGTTGATCTGCAGGCGCTTGCCGGAGGGGCTGTTGGTGTCTGCGACCATTTCGTAGACGTTGGCCGGGCAGAAGCGGGTGCAGGGGTTGTCGTACTCGGCGACGCAACGAGTGGCGCAGATATCGGTGTCGAGTACCTTCAGATGGACGGGTTGGTCTTCGTCGTGTTCGGTGGCGGCGAAGTAGACCGCCTGCAGGCGGTCGCGCGGTGCGAGTTCGCGTTGTGCGTAGTCGCGCTTGGGTTGTTCGTACTCGCCAATCTTGTGCAACGCGGACCAGTCCGGTTTGTTCTTCAGCGTCCACGGCGAGGCGCCCTTGAGCGCGGTTTCCCAGGCGGCATTGAGCAGCCCGAACCACAACCCCTTCTTGAAACCGGGCTTGATATTGCGCACTTCTTTCAGCTCGGCCATCGCATCGGAGGCGCGCAGCTTGGCGTCGAAGCCTTGCGGCGCCAGCTGCGATTGCACCAGATGTTCGGCGGCCAGCATGCCGCTGCGGATCGCCTGATGGGTGCCCTTGATCTTGGGCACGTTGAGCAGGCCGGCAGTGTCGCCGATCAGCAAGGCGCCGGGCATTTCCACCTTCGGCAGCGACTGCCAGCCGCCGGTGACGATCGCGCGCGCGCCGGCGGAGAGAACGCTGCCGCCTTCGAGCAGCGGCTTGATCAGCGCGTGGTTCTTCCATTGCTGGAAGGCTTCCCACGGCTGGTATTTGGGGTCGCTGTAGTCCAGGCCGCTGACGTAGCCGAGTGCGATCTGATTGTTGTCCAGGTGATACAGGAAGCTGCCACCATAGGTGCGGTTGTCGGCCGGCCAGCCGAGCGTGTGCACGATCTTGCCGGGGCTGACGCGTCCTTCCGGTACCTGCCACAGTTCCTTGATGCCGATCGAATAGCCCTGCGGATCGGCGTCGGCAGTGAGGTCGAAGCGTTTGAGCAGGCGCTTGGTCAGATGGCCACGCGCGCCTTCGGCCAGCACCGTGACCTTGGCGCGGATGTCGATGCCGGCGGTGTAACCCGGCTTATGCGATCCATCCTTGGCCACGCCCATGTCGCCGATACGCACGCCGATGACCTGGTCGTTGGCGTCGTGCAGGGTTTCGGCGGCGGCAAAGCCCGGGTAAATCTCCACGCCCAGCGCTTCGGCCTGCGGGGCCAGCCAGGCGCACATCGCGCCCAGGCTGACGATGAAGTTGCCGTGGTTGCGCATGCCCGGTGGCACCACCGGGAACTTGCGCGCGCTGTCCTTGCCGAGAAACCAGAATTCGTCGTCGGTGGCGGCCACGCAGATCGGCGGCGGGTTGTCGCGCCAGCCCGGCAGCAAGGCATCCAGCGGGCCCGGCTCGATCACTGCGCCTGAGAGGATATGCGCGCCGATGGTGCTGGATTTTTCGATCACGCACACGCTGATGGCCGGATCGAGCTGCTTGAGCCGGATCGCAAACGCCAGCCCGGCCGGACCGGCGCCGACGGTGACGACGTCGTACTCCATCACGTCGCGCTCGACCGTCTCTGACGCATGTGCGCCGACTCCTGCTTCCGACATTGCTCCGCTCCCGTTGGCTCGATGGCTAACACGCATTTTCCGGGATTCGATGTGACGGCGGCAAATCGGATCGATTCATCCGTACCGCGCGGCACCGCTCAGCGGACGCGTGCTAGCGTTTGCCGCATGAAGATTCGGGTTGCATTGCCGGGAGCGGAAATCAGTTGGTGCCGTGGTTGGTTGCAGGCAGCACAGGCCGACGCGTTGGTGCAGGCACTGCTGGCGCAGGTGCAGTGGGAAGTACACCGCATCCGAATGTTCGGGCGTGTGGTGGATTCGCCGCGACTGAGCAGCTGGATCGGCGATGCGGAGGCGAGTTATCGCTATTCGGGCACGCAGTTCGCGCCGCAACCGTGGCTGGACGCGCTGCAGCCGCTGCGCACACGACTGCAGGCCGAGACCGGCCGGCCGTTCAACAGCGTGCTGGTCAACCGCTACCGCAGCGGCAACGATGCGATGGGCTGGCACAGCGACGACGAACCGGAGCTGGGCGCGCAGCCGCTGATCGCCTCAGTGAGCCTGGGCGCGACGCGGCGGTTTACGTTCAAGCATCGCGACGATGCGGCGTTGAAGCAGACGCTGGAGCTGGGCCACGGCGATCTGCTGCTGATGGGCGGCGATACCCAGCGCCATTACAAACACGCCTTGCCTCGAACCGTAAAGCCGGTCGGCGAGCGTATCAATCTGACCTTTCGTCAGATCGCGATGCGCGTGTCTCAGCCATAAGAGCGGCTAACGAAACGTAGCGAGCGGTCGTCTGGCGGTGAGCGCAGTGGTTTTGTCAGCTGCATCTTGCTGGGTGCGGTCAGAAGCCCAGGTCAAACGCTGAGGGGGGCGAGGGCGCGGTGCCCTCACCGCTCGCGGGACACGCCGTGAACCCGTCCCTGGAGGCTCGGTGGCGGCATCCATGCCGCCACACGGTCCCGCAATCGGTAAGGACACCGCACCAGCGAGTGAGTCGGTGCTTTGTTGAAAACATGCACACCGACCATCTCCATTTGTCCTTGCCCGCCCACCGTCGCGGGACCTTACGCGGCATGGATGCCGCGTAAGAGCCTACAGGGACGTACTTGCGGCGTGTCCCGCGATGGTGGGCGGAGTCGGTACGTCCCACTCGTACACTCCGGTTCCCACGCACTGTCCGCACCCACCTAACGACTGCTCGCTACGTTTTGTTAGGCGCCCCAGGTCTGTCGCTTGCGCTTACAACGAACGCGGCAGGTTCTGGCTGTCCTGTTGACCGGTGATCAAGGTCCAGCCCACCAGCTCGGTGGTGACCTGCGTCATCGCCTGCTCGAAGGCTGCGGCGACCGTCGCGGTGTCGGTACCCGTAGACGGGCGTGCAACCAGGAAGGTACGCGAGGCCACCACGCGCTGATCGGCGGCGTGCAGCAGTTTCGCGTTGAGCTCGATGGTGGCCGAGGGCAGCGACTGGCCGGCGTAGTCGGACTCGAAGCGGCGCAGGTCGATCGCCAGCTTGTAATCGGAGCGGATGCCGGTGCCGATGCGGGCGACTGCGGCGATCTTGCCGGAGTCTTCGAACGCGCGCACCACGCTGTCTTCCAGCATGTCGGTGGCCGGTTGTGCCCAACCGGCGCCGTGATAGACCTGCAGCTCGCCCGGGGTGGGGCGCACGTTGATGCGTGGGCTGTCGATCACGCGCGCGGCGCTGGGCTTGGCAACAGACAACTGCCAGGTCACCTGCGGCCAGGACGGGTTCGGCGTGATCCGCACGGTGGGTGCGTAGATCGTGGCCGGTTTTTGGTCGCCGCCGGTCAATACCGAGCAGCCGCCCAGCGCCAGCAACGAGACGCACAACAGGGGACGCAACAGGCGCATGGCAGTCATTTCGGTTCGAACTCCTTGGGTGCGTCGCGGCCGAGCAGGTAGCGCGCAGGGTTGTTGTCCAGTTTGTCGCTGACCCGGCGCAGATCGCGGATCAGGCCGCGCAATTCGGTCAGCGTGGGCCCGAGCTGGCCCAGGCCGTCATTGGCGAAGCTGTTGATGGCGGCACGGTTCTCGCCAAGGATGTTGTCGGCGTTGCCGGCGGCCGAATCCAGCTTGACCAGGGTCGCGTCGAGCTTCTCCAGGATGCCTGGCAACTGCTGCACCAGGTTCTGGTCCAGCCGCTTGATGGTGCCGTTGGTGGTGGTCAGGGTGGTGTCCAGATTGCGTGCGGCATCGCGCGCGCTGACGATCAGCGCCTGCATGCCTTCGTCGCGATCGGCGATGCCGCCGCTGATCTTTTCCAGGTTCTGCAAGGTGGCGGTGATGCTGGCGACGTTCTTATCCGAGAGCATCTGGTCCATGCGCTCGACGATGCGGTTGGCGGTGTCGGTGATGTTCTGCAATGCCGACGGCGTGGTCTGGATGATCGGCGCGTCGCTCTTGTCGATGGTGGTCAGCGACGGTGCCTCGGGCGTGCCGCCGGAGAGCTGGATGATCGACGGGCCGGTCAGGCTGGTGATGGCCAGCTTGGCGCGCGTGTCGCTCTTGATCGGCGTGGTGGAGTTGACCCGCACGTGCGCCACGACCTGGCGCGGGTCGTTCGGCGCCAGCGTCAGCTCGGTGATCGAGCCGACCGCGATGCCGTTGTACTGCACCGGGCTACCGACCGTCAGGCCGGTCACCGCCTCGCGGAACACCACCCGGTACTGCTGCCAGGTGCGGTCGGAGGAGTATTTGGCCGCCCACAGACCGAACAGCAGCAGGGCCAGGCCCGCCACGATGGTAAAGGCGCCGATCAAGACGTAATTGGCTTTGGTTTCCATGCTCAGGCGGTCTCGGTGGAGTCGGTCTTGGCCGCGCGCGCGGCGCGCGCGCGCGGACCGTGGAAGTATTCCTGGATCCAGGGATGGTCGAGCTGTTCCACTTCGGCCAGCGGTGCGTTGGCGATCACCTTGCGATCGGCCAGCACCGCGATGCGGTCGCAGATGGCGTACAGCGTATCCAGGTCGTGGGTGATCAGGAACACGGTCAGGCCGAGCGCCTGCTGCAGAGTCCGGATCAAGCGGTCGAAGGCGGCTGCGCCGATCGGGTCCAGCCCGGCGGTGGGCTCGTCCAGGAACAGCAGCGGCGGATCCAGCGCAAGCGCGCGCGCCAGGCCGGCGCGCTTGCGCATGCCGCCGGACAACTGCGAAGGCAGCTTGTCCAACGCATCGGCGGGCAGGCCGGCCAGCTTGATCTTCAGCAGCGCCAGTTCGAAGTACCAGCGCTCGGGGAACTCGCCGTGATGCTCTTTCAACGGCACCTGCACGTTCTCGCCAACGGTCATCGACGAGAACAGCGCGCCGTCCTGAAACAGCACGCCGGTGTTGCGGGTGATGTGCTGGCGGTCGACAAAGCGCCCGGAGCGCGCATCCGCACCCAGCACCTGGATACTGCCGGCGTCCGGCTCGCGCAGGCCCAGGATGCTGCGCATCAGCACCGACTTGCCGGTGCCCGAGCCGCCGACCACGCCCAGGATTTCGCCGCGGCGCACGTCCAGGTCCAGCTCCTCGTGCACGACCTGGCTGCCGAAGCGGTTGGTCAGCCCGCGCACGGAGATCGCCAGCTGGTCGTCGTCGGAGTCGGGCTCGGGAGTGGTAATGGGTGATTCGGGATTAGTCACAGCGCATCCTCCCCATCATCAAGGCACCGTCAGTGCGGCGGCTAACTAATCCCCAATCCCGAATGTCCAATCCCTGCCTCATCACCACCCCATCTTCATGAACCACAGCGCGGCGATCGCGTCGAGGATGATGACCAAGGAAATCGTCTGCACCACCGAGGAGGTGGTGCGCTCGCCCACCGACTGTGCGGTGCCGCTGACCTTCAAGCCTTCCAGGCAGCCGATCAGGCCGATCACCAGCGCAAACAACGGCGCCTTGGACAGCCCGACCAGGAAATGCCGCAGCTGGATGGTGTCGTGCATGCGCGCCAGATACATCTGCGGCGGGATATCCAGATCGAACGCGCCCACGGTGACGCCACCGGCCAGGCCGGCGATCATTGCGATAAAGGTCAGCAAGGGCAGGGTGAAGATCAAAGCCAGCAGGCGCGGAATCACCAGCAGGTCGATCGGGTCCAGGCCCAGGGTGCGGATGGCATCCACTTCCTCGCGCGATTTCATCGCACCGATCTGCGCGGTGAAGGCGCTGGCGGTGCGTCCGGCCAGCACGATGGCGGTCAACAGCACCGCGAATTCGCGCAGGAAAGCGATCGAGACCAGTTCCACTACATAAATTTCGGCGCCGAAGTCGCGCAGGATGGTTGAGCCCAGGAACGCGATCACCGCGCCCACCAGATACGACAGCAGCACCACCAACGGCACCGCATCCAGGCCGACCTGCTCCATGTGGTGCACGGTGGAGGTCAGGCGGAAGCGGCGCGGCTCGTGGATCAGCCGCGCGATCTTGACCAGGTTCTCGCCCAGAAAGCTGTTCAACTCCAGGATGCCCTGGCCCACGCCATGCGTGGTGCGGCCCAGACGGTCCAGCGCGGCCACAAAACCATAGTCGCGTTTGGGTTTGGGGCGCTCGTCGTTGAGTTCTTCGATGGTGCACACCAGGGCCTGGTGCTCATCGCGGAAATCGATCGCGTCTTCCTTCAAGCCCATGCGGCTGGCAAAGCGCAGCAACTGCAGCACGCCAGCCGAATCCAGTTGTGCGATGCCGCGCGCGTCGATGCGGCGAATGCCATCGGGCACGGCCTGCAGCAGTTCTGCCTGGGGCAATGCGGTCGCCAGGACCCAACTGCCAGCGAGGCGGACCTGTGCGTGATCCTGCGAGTCTTGTTCGATGCGTGGAGGTTGCGGTTTGATCATGGGTGGCCTGTCCGTGGCGCCAGCATACCGCGCCCGGCGTGAGCGAATGATGGGGACGCTTCGCACCGACGGCTCCGGCATGGGCGATCGGGGCGCCGGCCGCGCGCACTGCGGCATACACTGGCGGCCTCGCCAGACGGCGTTTCTCCGATCCGACCCGCCACGCATGTCTGCTTCCACCCTTGTCCAACCGTCCGCCAGCGCCACTTACGCGCAGCGCGTCGCCTTTGTTTCGGAAATCGCCGGGCGTCTGCATACCTATGGCACCACCGCGCAGCGGCTGGAGGCCGCGGTGATCGGCCTGTCGCAGAAGCTTGGGCTGGATTGCGAGCCCTGGTCCAATCCCACCGGGATTATCTTGAGCTTTAGCGACCCGACCAAGTCGATCGGCTCCAGCGACATCACCCGGGTGATCCGGCTGGCCCCGGGCGAGAACGATCTGTACAAACTCAGCGTGGCCGATTACATCGCCGACAGCGTGGCCAACGGGCGCATGAGCATCGCCCAGGGGCACACGGCGCTGCGGCGGCTGGACCGCGAGGTCGATCGGCGTGGCAAGGCCATGCAGGTGCTGGCCTTCGGGCTGGCTGCGGCCGGCGTGGCCGGGTTGTGGAAACTGCCGTGGCTGGATATCGCCACGGCCGGGGCGATCGGCATGTCGATCGGGCTGTTGACCCAATACACCGACAAACGCCCGGCTACCAAGGAAGCCGGCGAAGCGCTGGCCGGCCTGCTGGCCGGGGTGGTGGCGACGGTGGTCGCCTCGCTGCTGGGCCCGCTGAATCTCAATACGGTGATCATCGCCTCGCTGGTGGTGCTGCTGCCCGGCATGTCGCTGACCAACGCCTTCAACGAGCTGGCAAGCCAGCATTGGGTGTCCGGAACCGCGCGCCTGGCCGGTGCGGTGACCACGGTGCTCAAGCTCACCGTCGGTGCGGTGATTGCGGTGACGCTGACGCAGCTGGTCGGCTTGCAGCCACAGCTCGCCGCGGTGGGTCCGCAGGCCAGTTGGGTGGAATGGGCCTCGCTGCTGGTGGCCGCGTATGCGTTCGCGGTGCTGTTCAAGGCCAGTCGACGCGATTATTTATGGATCATGGCCGCGGCTATGTCCGGTTATGTCATTGCGCGTTATGCGGGGCATGCCTGGGGCGGCCCGGCCGGCGTATTCGCCTCGGCCATGGCATTGACTGCCGCCGGTAATCTATTCGGACGAGTGGTGCAAAGACCCGGTGCATTGATCCGTTTGCCGGGCATCATCATGCTGGTTCCGGGCAGTACCAGCCTGCGCGGATTTCTCACTCTGGTGCAGCAACAGGATGTCAGTGTCGGGCAGGCAGCACTATTGGCAGTCACCAATATTGTGATGGCGCTGATGGCCGGATTGCTGTTTGGCAATCTGTTGATTCCGGCCCGCAAGAATTTATGAGGGCAGGAAAAGCGCACAATAAAAACCCCGGCAATGCCGGGGTTTTTATTGGTTTGAATCAAGCGGCCTTGGACTTCTTGGTGGCGCGCTTGGTGACGACCTTGCGTGCCGAGGTCTTCTTGGCCGGGGTCTTCTTTCCACCGACCTTGCTGATCAGAAAGTCTTCGACTTTCTTGCCGGCGGCGGTCAGTTCGGCCAACCAGCGCGGCTGCTTGCCACGGCCGGTCCAGGCTTCCTGGGGATTGGCCGGGTTGCGATACTTCGGCGCAACCTTGCCCAGCTTGCGGCCGGCGCGCGGGCCCGGCTTGGCAGCGGCAGCCGGACGACCCGGACCAGCGCTGGCAGTGGCGGAAGCGCCAAACAATTCTTCGATGGAATAGCCATGCGCTTTTGCGGCGCGGGTCAGCTGCGTGCGGACCTTTGCGATCGGGGTGCGCTTGGCAACCACCGTCTGCTGCTTCTTCGCATTCTTGATCAGTGCACCCAACTGTTTGGCCGACAGGCCGCTAAGATCGATCGACATCACTACTCCGGAAAATGAGAGAGAAAAGAATGCCGGTCCGTGGCAGCGCTGGCCATCATAATGTCAGAAAACCCGCATGACAAATGCGCCGAAATAATTCGGCGCCTTGTGTTCATCCGTTTGAAGCGGGTGTGGGGTGTTTGATCAACGTTCCAGGCGGGAGAATAACCCGGCCTTATCCAGGTTTTCTGCTGCCTCGGCGGTGCGGGCGCGATATTCAAATGTGCCAGCCGCCAATCCGCGTTCTGAGACGACCACCCGATGCGGAATGCCCAATAGTTCCATATCGGCAAACATGGCGCCCGGGCGCAGACCGCGATCGTCCAGTGCGGCCTCGATCCCGGCGGCGATCAATTCGTCCAACAGGGCTCCGGCGGCGGCAATGACCTGCGGGTCCTGTTTCGGGTTGATCACGCATACCACTACCTGCCAAGGCGCCATCGGTGCAGGCCAGATGATGCCGGCCTCGTCGTGGTTTTGTTCGATTGCCGCGGCCACGATGCGCGAAATACCGATGCCGTAGCAGCCCATCTTCATCACCGCGACCTTGCCGTTCTCGTCGATCACGGTGGCCTGCAGCGCCTGCGCATACTGGCTGCCGAGTTGGAACACATGGCCCACCTCGATGCCGCGGGCCAGCCGCAGCTCGCCGCCATCGGCCGCGCGTTCGCCTTCGATGACGTTGCGTACATCGGCCACGGTGTCCGGCTCAGGCAGGTCGCGGCCCCAGTTGACCCCAGCCAGGTGCGCGCCCGGCACATTGGCGCCGACCACGAAATCGGCCAGTGCCGCGACATCGCGATCGGCCACCACGCGCACCGGGCGGGCGGTATTCACCGGACCCAGGAAGCCCGGCTCGCAGCCCAGGTGCTCGCGGATTTCGGTCTCGTTGGCCAGGCGATAGCCGGCCAGGCCGGCGACCTTGCCCAGCTTGATCTCGTTGACCGCGTGATCGCCGCGCACCAGCACCAGCACGAAGCCGGCTTCGGTCATCACCGCCACCGACTTGACCGTGCGCTGCAGCGCGATGCCCAGCAACTGCGCGACGTCTTCGCAGGTCTTCTGGGTGGGCGTTGCGACCTTACGCATCGCTTCGCCAGCCTCCGGGCGCGGGGCGGGCAGGGCGGCGCTGGCGGTTTCCACATTGGCGGCGTAGTCCGAGCCGGTGGAGAACGCCAGCGAGTCTTCGCCGGAGGCGGCAATGACGTGGAATTCCTGCGAGGCGTCGCCGCCGATGGCGCCGGAATCGGCCTGCACGGCGCGGAATTCCAGTCCCAGGCGGGTGAAGATGCTGGTATAGGCCGCGCGCATGTTGTCGTACTCGCGCGCCATGTCCTCGTCGGTGAGGTGGAACGAGTAGGCGTCTTTCATCAGGAATTCGCGCGCACGCATCACCCCGAAGCGCGGGCGGATTTCATCGCGGAACTTGGTCTGGATCTGGTAGAAGTTCAGCGGCAGCTGCTTGTAGCTGTTGATCTCCTGGCGCGCGAACTCGGCCGCGGCTTCCTCGGCGGTGGGGCTGTAGCAGAACTCCTGTTCCTTGCGGTCCTTGATCTTGAGCAGTTGCCCGCCGAACTTTTCCCAGCGGCCGGTGGCGTCCCACAGCTCGCGCGGCTGGATGGTGGGGAACAGCACTTCCACCGCCCCGGCGCGGTTCATCTCCTCGCGCACGATGGCCTCGACCTTGCGCAATACGCGCAGGCCCAGCGGCGACCAGGTGTACAGCCCGGAGGCCAGCTTGCGGATCATGCCCGCGCGCAGCATCAGACGGTGGCTGACCAGCTCGGCGTCGGCCGGGGTTTCCTTGGTGGTGTGCAGGTGGAACTGGGAAAGACGCATCGGGCTTCGCTTGGGCGGAAAGCCCATAGTTTGCCAGTGTCGCGCCCTGCCGGTCAGTGGCGATGGCGCTACGCCGTCTCGGCAGGGCGGGAAAGCGCCGGTGCGTGACCGGTCTGGCCAAGCGTTCTTGGCCCAACGATGTGTGGCCGGCGTTCTGACGCGGCCGGTGCTGAAATCGGCGTGTGCCACGCATAGACGGCGGTTGGTTCGCAGCGTCTACCCAGCAGACGGCCGGACGCGTTTTTTTGGACTCAGGTGGCCGGGCCGCTGCTGCTCGGTGCAGGCTTGCAATAGGCCTTGGCGGCAGCTTCGGCAAGGTTGCGCTGCGCGGTGCGGGCGTCCGGGTCCAGCGCAGTGCCGGGCTTGCCGTCGGCGCCAGCGCCCATGGTGACCTCGCCCTTGCCGCTGAGTAGCTCCAGGTTGCGACGGGCGGTGAGGCAGTCGGCCGATTCGGGCGTGGCGGTCTCCGGCGCGGCGATGGCCGCGGTGCCGCTGCGTGCGTCGATCCGGCGCGCTTCGTAGCGCTGACCGGTCGGCGGCGGGGTTTCGGTGTAGTGGGTGACGCCCTTGGCATCCTTCCACTTATATAAATCGGTTGCGCCGGCGGCGGCGCTGACCAGCATCAACAGGGCGCAGAGCCCGGACGACAGGTGCATGTGGCTTCCCCTGGATGATTCCCGCCGCGATTGCAGCATCCGCGGCCCGCGCTGGCAAGTGATCCGGCCCGACGTGCACATCAGGGGGAGGCTGCGCTACCGCCGAACGGACCTCAGGCCCTACACTTGTCGCATGGATGAGATGAGACCGCCCCCGCGCTCGCGCACGATTTACCTGCTGCCGAACCTGTTCACCACCGCCGGTCTGTTCTCCGGTTTTTACGCCATCATCGCCGCCGCCAATGGGCAATTCGTCCAGGCGGCCATGGCGGTGTTCGTGGCGGCGGTGATGGACGGGCTGGACGGCCGGGTCGCGCGCCTGACCAACACCAGCAGCGAATTCGGCGTGCAGTACGACTCGCTGGCCGATCTGGTCAGCTTCGGCATGGCCCCGGCACTGGTGATGTACCACTGGTCGCTGTCGGCGCTGAAGTACGACAGCAACGTGATGGGCCGGGTCGGCTGGTCGGCCGCGTTTCTGTATGCGGCCTGCGCGGCGTTGCGGCTGGCGCGCTTCAACACGCAGGTAGGCGTGGTCGACAAGCGCTGGTTCATCGGCCTGGCCAGTCCTGCTGCGGCCGGCCTGATGATGTCCTTCGTCTGGGCGTTCGCCGACGACAGCCTGGGCTTCGACGGCGAACAGCTGCGTTATCTGGCGCTGGCAGTGACGGTGGTGTCGGCCTTGCTGATGGTTAGCCGGATCCGTTTCTGGAGCTTCAAGGGCGGTGCGCGTGGTCCGCGTGCCGACCGCGTGCCGTTCCTGGCGCTGGCGATCGCCACGGTGGTAATCGCATTGCTGGTGATCGATCTGGCCCGTTCGCTGCTGGTGATCGGCGTGCTGTATGCGTTGTCCGGCCCGGTGATGTGGCTGTGGCGGCGCTGGCGGCGCGTGCCCGAGCTGCCGTGAGCCGGCTTTCATGAGCACGCTTTCGTGGACACGTTGTCATGAGTGAGATGGCGTCCGAGCCGATGTGGTCCGATCTGCAGGTCTCGTATCTGCAGGCCTTGGGCCACACCGTGTATCTGGACCGTGAGACGGCGGATGCACTGCCTGCGCCTGCCGAGGTGGTCGAAAGCGCGCCGGTCGCCGCGCCGATGCGCGTTGAGCGGGCGACGCAGGCGCCAGCGGTGGCGCACGCTGCGGCACCTGCCGTACGCCGCACCGCACCGGCTGCACCCGCCGAGGCGCCACGTGCGCCCAACACGGCACCGTCGGCCGCGCCGCCGCGGCGTAGTCGCGTTGGCCTGCCGGA
Organism: Xanthomonas sp. Leaf131; assembly: GCF_001423495.1. GTDB lineage: Bacteria > Pseudomonadota > Gammaproteobacteria > Xanthomonadales > Xanthomonadaceae > Xanthomonas. Next base: position 188,683 of record NZ_LMOG01000016.1, read on the forward strand.
CCGTTTGCAGATCGCGTTGCTGCGCGCGTCCGGCTGCAACCCCGGCGATCCGAATACCCAGGCCTTGATGGCCACCTGGCCGCTGGCCGAGCTACGTGGAAATCCGGCGGCCAAGCGCGCGCTGTGGCCGCAGCTACGTGCGCTACGGCGGCGTCAGGACCCGGCGTGAGCGCGTTGAACGCGCCCCTGCCCACAGCGCTGCGCGCGATGCGCGAGAGCGATCTGGATGTGGTGATGGAGATCGAGCATCGCGCCTATCCGTTTCCATGGACGCGCAGCATTTTTCGCGACTGCCTGCAGGCCGGCTACCCCGGTTGGGTGATGGAGCAGGGTGGTCAGGTCATCGGCTACGGGGTGATCAGCATCGCCGCCGACGAGGCGCACGTGCTCAACGTGTGCATCGCACCAGAGGCGCAATCGCAAGGCCATGGCCGCGTGTTGTTGCGTGCGCTGATCAAGGGCGCCTGCGATCGCGGCGCACGGCGGGCGTTTCTGGAAGTGCGCCCGTCCAACCCTTCGGCGATCGCGCTATATCACTCCGAGGGCTTCAACGAAATCGGACGGCGCCCGCGCTACTACCCGTCCAACACCGGTCGCGAAGATGCGTTGGTAATGGCGATCGAGCTGTTCTTCGAAGGGTTTTCCTGAGCGGCATCAGCGCGCGTTGATGCGGTGTGCTTGATTGCGTTCGATCTCGCCCGTGCCGGTTCCGCGCGTATATGCAGCCACAGTGTGTGAGCCGCATGCTTGAGTGATTGCTGCCTTGCGGGTCGACGATGCGACCTCGTTCCTTGCAATAGGCGGCTCTTTTAGAAGCTGCTCTCTAGAGTGAGTGCTGCCACCGACAGCACGATGGGTGCGGTCAGCCGATCGTCTTCGCTCTGCGACTGAGCGCGCTTTACTCCTGTAACCGATGTCATCGCCATGCGTGTATAGGCCGCATCCGAATCGATCGCGCATGTCGCCTGCCGTCAACCTGCAGGGCGATGCGTCGACCAGTGCGATGGTGATTCTTTCGCCATATTCCATTTCCTGTTTTTCAGATGTTCTGATTGCATAAGTCGCAGTGCAGTGCAGTGCAGTGCATGCATCGCGATGTGGCTGCATTGCATTGCATTGCAATGCAACAGCTACATGCATCAAAAAAATACGTATGCATGTGATCGCAGCGGCACACCGTACTCGACTTGCGTCCATCTGCATTGCGACACCAATCATGCTGCGCTGCAGTGTCCTTGTCGCTGTCTCTGCGTGTCTTGATCGCAGCGTTTTGTCTTCTCTTGTGTGTCTCGCAACCGTTTGCGTGACTGCGCGTCCACATCCACACATCGCTTAGATACAAGCGATTGCAATGCTCCTAGTATCGGTTTCGCGGAACTGAAAAGTACATAGATGAAAAGTACGTTCCGCGTCTGTTAGACCAGGGGTGTGCCGCCGCGCGGCGCATCGAACCTATTCGAGGGAGACATCAAGATGAAGCCGAAATTTTCAACGGCGGCCGCCGCGTCGCTGTTTGTCGGGTCGTTGCTGGTCGTTGGCGTTGCCTGCGCCGATCCTGCACTGGAAGCTGCAACCACCGGTTGGGCAACACAGAACGGTGGCACCAAAGGTGGGTCCAAAGCCGCTGCCGCCAACATCTATACCGTCAAGAATGCCGCCGAATTGAAGAACGCGCTGAAGGCCAGTGTCGGGAGCAATGGGCGCATCATCAAGATTAGCGGCATCATCGATATCAGCGAAGGCAAGCCGTACACCAAGACCTCGGACATGAAGACGCGTGCGCGTCTGGACGTTCCGACCAAGACCACGCTGATCGGTATCACCAGCAACGCAGAAATTCGCGAAGGCTATTTCTACGTCAAGGCCAACGACGTCATCATTCGCAATCTCACCATCGAAAATCCGTGGGATCCGGAGCCGGTGTGGGATCCGGACGATGGTAGCGCCGGTAACTGGAATGCCGAATACGATGGCCTGACCGTGGAAGGTGCCACCAACGTGTGGGTGGACCATGTCACCTTCACCGATGGTCGCCGCACCGATGATCAGAACGGCACCGCCAACGGCCGCCCCAAGCAGCACCACGATGGCGCGCTTGACATCAAGAGAGGTGCCAACTTCGTCACCGTCTCGTATTCGGCGTTCAAGTCGCACGAGAAGAACGGCCTGATCGGCTCCAGCGACAGCCATTCGAGCCTGGACAGCGGCAAGCTCAAGGTGACCATCCACAACACCTTGTTCGAGAACATCTCCGCGCGTGCACCACGTGTGCGGTTCGGCCAGGTGCATCTGTACAACAACTATCACGTGGGCAGCACCAGCAATAAGGTCAATCCGTTCTCGCACGCACACGGCGTGGGCAAGGAGTCGAAGATCTTCTCCGAGCGCAATGTGTTCGACATCAGCGGCGTGAGCAGTTGCGACAAGATCGCGGCCGATTACGGCGGCAGCGTGTATCGCGATCAGGGCTCGCTGCTCAACGGCAAGGCACTGTCGTGCTCGTGGAATACCAACATCGGTTGGACACCGCCGTATACCTACAGCCTGTTGTCGGCTGACAAGGTCGCTGCAGACGTCAAGGCAAAAGCCGGCGCCGGAAAGCTGTAAGCGTTACCAACGCGACATCGCATGCAGCGCCTGCAAAACGGGCGCTGCATGTGCGTGTGTGCGATGCATGCGGAATGCATGCACACAACAAAATAATTTTCAAAAATAGACTATTCAATAGTTTTCATAAGCATTAGGATCGAGTCGCGATCGCTAGGGGACTGGCCTTGATGGCCTGGGCGATTGCACCGGGGAGCGCGTCGTCTCATGCGGCGCGCCATGCGTCACTCATTCAAGAGAATTCATCACCATGTCGAAAGCATCGACAGTCGTTGGTCGTACCGTTGTGGGCGTCGTTCTGGGCGCTGCGTTGTTGTCCCCCGCAGCGCACGCTGCAGATCCTTCGTTGGAGGTGGCCACCACCGGCTGGGCAACCCAAAACGGCGGGACCAAAGGCGGCTCCAAAGCGGCGGCTGCGGATATCTATACCGTCAGCACTGCAGCGCAGTTGAAGGCTGCGTTGAAAGCCAAGGCCGGCAGCAATGGCCGCATCATCAAGGTCAAGGGTGTCATCGATATCAGCGAAGGCAAGGCCTACAGCAAGACCTCGGACATGAAGAGCCGTGCGCGGTTGGACATCCCGACCAAGACCACATTGATTGGCATTGGCACCAATGCAGAAATCCGCGAGGGCTATTTCTACGTCAAGGCCAACGACGTCATCGTGCGCAATCTCACCATCGAAAATCCGTGGGATCCGGAGCCGAAGTGGGATGCCGACGACGGCGACAACGGCAACTGGAATTCCGAATACGACGGCTTGACCGTGGAAGGTGCGACCAACGTGTGGGTTGACCATGTCACCTTCACCGATGGTCGCCGTACCGACGATCAGAACGGTACCGCCAACGGCCGCCCGAAACAGCACCACGACGGTGCGATGGACGTCAAGAAAGGCGCCAACTTCGTCACGATCTCGTACTCGGCATTCAAGTCGCACGAGAAGAACAGCCTGATCGGTTCCAGCGACAGCGCCTCCAGCACCGACAGCGGCAAGCTCAAGGTGACCATCCACAACACCTTGTTCGAGAACATCTCCGCACGCGCGCCGCGGGTGCGGTTCGGCCAGGTGCATCTGTACAACAACTACCACGTCGGCAGCACCAGCAATAAGGTGTATCCGTTCTCGCACGCGCACGGCGTGGGCAAGGAGTCGAAGATCTTCTCGGAGAACAATGCGTTCGACATCAGTGGCGTCAGCAGCTGCGACAAGATCGCCGGCGATTACAAGGGCAGCGTGTATCGCGACCAGGGTTCGCTGATCAACGGCAAGGCACTGAGCTGCTCGTGGAACAGCAACATCGGCTGGAAGCCGCCGTACACCTACAACCTGCTGACTGCCAACAAGGTGGCTGCAGACGTCAAGGCAAAGGCGGGTGCAGGCAAGCTATAACTCATATGCGATAGGCAACGTTGCGATGGCTGCAGCGTTGCACGATCTCCCACAACGCCCGCAGCGATGCGGGCGTTGTGCGTTTGCGCGATGTCCTCATCGATGTCTCGATGTCCCGCGACATCTGCTGTATCTGCACTGCAATGAGTGTGCGGAGCATCACTTCGCGACGGTTCGCTATGCAGCAGAACGCAAGATCCATGTAATCAATCTCTGAATAGTCGGTTGTGGTTGAGTTTGGTTTGGTAGATTGCGCCCGCCATCGCGATGACGCACAACGACACGCTTATCTCGATGGTCAGCGTGTCTGCCGTAGCCGCACTGCAACGGTGCTGTCGGCAGACATCTTTTTTGCATGATTGATGGGGACAACATGAAGATCGAATCGAGCAAGTGTCTTGCGCGAGGTGGGATGCTGCGCGCTGCAATATGCGTGTGCATGGGATTTGCCAGCGTGGCGGCGCACGCCGACCCTGCACGTGAAGCAGCGAAGACGGGTTGGGCAACACAGAATGGCGGCACACGTGGCGGCAGCGCCGCTGCAATTGCCGACACGTTCGTGGTCAACGATGCACGCTCGCTCAAGGCAGCCTTGAAGGCCAGCGTCGGTGCAGGTGGACGGCTGATCTATGTGCAGGGCGTGATCGATCCGAGCGAAGGCGTGGCGTACACCAGCAAGGCCGATATGAAGCTGCGCGCGCGGCTGGATATTCCGGCCAAGACCAGCATCATTGGTGTCGGTGCGGATGCGTGGATCATTGAAGGCTATCTGCTGGTGAAGGGCAGCGATGTCATCATCCGCAACCTCAATATCGAAAATCCGTGGGATCCGGAGCCGCTGTGGGATCCGACCGATGGCAAGCTGGGCAACTGGAATTCGGAGTTCGATGGACTGACCGTCGACGGTGCCAGCAACGTGTGGCTCGACCACCTGGTGTTCACCGACGGACGCCGTCTGGACGACCGTAACGAAGTCGCCAACGGTCGCCACGTGCAGCATCACGACGGCGCGTTGGACGTCAAGAACGGTGCGAACTACGTGACCATCTCGCATACGTTCTTCGATCACCATGAGAAGAACACCTTGATCGGTTCCACCGACAAGCCCGATCGTGGCGATGTCGGCAAGTTGAAGGTCACCATCCACGATTCGTTGTTCAACGCGGTGGCCGCACGCGGCCCGCGGGTACGCTATGGGCAGGTGCATCTGTTCAACAATCTGCACCTGGGCGACAAGGCCGATGCGGATTATCCGTTCAACTACGCGCATGGCGTGGCGATTCAGTCGGCGGTGGTGTCGGAAAACAACGACTTTCAGATCGGCGGTGCGTCGGGATGTAAAGACGTGGTGCAGGACATCGGTGGCGGCAAGTACCGCGACCGCGGTTCGCTGCTCAATGGGACCCCGCTGATATGTAAGCTCGACAGCACGATCGGTTGGACGCCGCCGTATAGCTACGGCCTGCTGCCGATCCAGAATGTGGCTGCATCTGTGTTGGCCGATGTGGGCACGGGCCACCTGTGAGGTGAGTGCATCGGGTGTGATTGTGCGGCAATGGGTGTTGGTTGCCGTTGTGATCACTGATCATTGGTCCCGATGCCTAAGCGATCAGTGCTGCGTGTTGTGCAGTGTCTTGTCTGGTGTAGATCGCACTGACCGCATGCGGGTGCTTGCGGTCAGTGCAAGCGCTGCGCGGTCATGCCGCGCCGCGTTTGCGTTATGCAGCGCGGCGAACAGCGAGTGTGGATACGTCTGTATGCGTTGCTTGTAGGACCGCGCGCACGTGCGGGTGGTGCACTTGGTGGTGCTCAGTTACAGAGGGATAGGGCTGCGACTTCGCTGCAGGGCCCTTGCCCGCCCACCATCGCAGGACACGCCGCAAGTACGTCCCTGTAGGCTCTTACGCGGCATCCATGCCGCGTAAGGTCCCGCGACGGTGGGCGGGCAAGGACCCGTGAGGAATATCGGTGTGCATATTTTTCAAAAGAGGCTCAGGCCATCCCAAACTGAGTGTCCACGCGCTGGACGGGGCGATGGCTGCCGACCAGCGGCCGGCAGCGCGGTGCCCGGCCTCCGGAGCGGCCAGCGCCACTGCAACAACACAGTTGCTCCAGGGATGGATTCATGACGTTTCTCGCAAGTAGTGAGGGCATCGTGCCCTCGACTACTCAGGTTTGCGGCCAGGGCAGTTACCAGTTCATATTGCTAGCAGGTCAATCGGGCCTTGTGTAAATAGTCTCACCCACGCACAGGTGCATCGCCCGCCACGTAGTAGTCGGCTGTGCTGCGCGGCAATGGCGTGCGACCACGCATGCGGTCGGCGATTTTTTCGGCGATCATGATGGTGGTGGCGTTGAGGTTGCCGGTGATGATGCGCGGCATGATCGAGGCGTCGATCACGCGCAAACCTTCCATGCCGTGTACACGGCCCTGTCCATCGACCACCGCCATGTCATCGGTGCCCATCGCGCAGGAGCACGATGGGTGATAGGCGGTTTCTGCACGTGAGCGGACGAAGGCGTCGAGTTCGGCATCGGTCTTGCAGTCCGCGCTCGGGCTGATCTCGCGGCCGCGGTAAGCGTCGAGTGCGGGCTGGGCGATGATCTCGCGGGTGATGCGAATCGCATCGCGAAATTCCTGCCAATCCTGATCGGTGGATTGGTAGTTGAACAGGATCGACGGATGCTGGCGCGGGTCGCGCGACTTGGCGTGCACGCGTCCACGACTAGGTGTACGCATCGAGCCCACGTGCGCCTGAAAACCGTGTTCCTTCACCGCATTGCTGCCGTTGTAATTGATCGCGACAGGGAGGAAGTGGTACTGGATGTTTGGCCAGTCGAACTCATCGCGCGTGCGGATGAAGCCGCCGGCCTCGAATTGATTGCTGGCGCCGGTGCCGGTGCCGGCGAACAACCACTCTGCGCCGATCGCCGGCTGGTTCCACCACTGCAAGGCCGGATAGAGCGATACCGGCTTGGTGCAGGCGTACTGGATGTACACCTCCAGATGATCCTGCAGGTTCTGGCCAACACCCGGTAGGTCGTGCACCAGTTGCACGTCCAACGCACGCAACAGGTCTGGCGCGCCCACGCCGGAGCGCTGCAGCAGCTGCGGCGACGCAATCGCGCCTGCACACACCAGTACCTCGCGGCGTGCATGCGCGTCGATGCCTTCGCTGCTGTTGCCGGCCAGATAATGCACGCCAATGGCGCGCTTGCCCGCAAACAAAATGCGATCGGTGGTGGCGTGCGTGACGATATGCAGGCCATCGCGTGGACGCGCCATATCCAGATAGCCGCGCGCCGTGCTTGCGCGCCGGCCCTGCGGTGTCACGGTGCGGTCCATCGGCCCGAAACCTTCCTGCTGGTAGCCATTGAGATCGTCGGTGCGCGGATAACCCGCCTGCACACCCGCATCGACCATGGCATGGAACAGCACGTTGTTGTCGTTCTTCGGTGTGGCCACGCTGACCGGGCCTTCGCCGCCGTGATAGTCGTTGGCGCCGATGTCACGCGTCTCTGCCTTGCGGAAATACGGCAGCACATCGCGGTAGCTCCAGTCTTCCAGGCCCGGACGCTTGGCCCAATGATCGAAATCCAGCGCGTTGCCGCGGATGTAGCACATGCCGTTGATCAACGACGACCCGCCCAGCCCTTTGCCGCGGCCACACTCCATGCGCCGGTTGTCCATATGCGGCTCAGGCTCGGTCTCGTAGGCCCAGTTGTAGCGGCGTCCCTGCAGCGGGAAGGCGAGTGCGGCCGGCATCTGAGTACGGAAATCCAGCCGATAATCCGGCCCACCTGCTTCCAGCAGCAACACGGTAACGCCCGGGTCTTCGGTCAGGCGCGCGGCCAGCACGTTACCTGCCGAACCGGCGCCGATGATGATGTAGTCGTACTCGCGTTGCATGGTGTTCTCCTGTTGCGTTGCCGACTTGAAGCGGCTTTCAAAACGATTGCGCAGTGGGTCATTGATGCCTGCACTCGACGCGGCAGCGCTACCCGCACCCTGCGCCTACTGCACGCCGCCGATATCACGGGGACGGTTTGCCCGTTGTTTTCAGCTACTCAAAACACCGACGCGTAGCGTTCCAGTTCGACCTGGACAGACTTGGTGCGCGTGTAGGCCTGCAAGGTGGCCAGCCCGTTTTCTCGGCCTACACCCGATTGCTTGTAGCCACCCACCGGCATCGGTGCCGGCGATTCGCCCCAGGTGTTGATCCAGCAGATGCCCGCTTCCAGGCGATGGATCAGGCGATGCGCGCGCGCCAAGTCCGGTGTCACCACACCGGCGGCCAGGCCGTAGGTGGTGGCATTGGCGCGTGCGATCACTTCATCCTCGTCGTCGTAGGTGAGCAGGCTCAGCACCGGTCCGAAGATCTCTTCGCGCACGACGGTCATCACGTCGGTGCAATCGCTGAAGATGGTCGGTGCGACATAGAAACCTTGCGCCAGCGCGCCATCGCGCAGACGCTCGCCGCCGCACAGCAGGCGTGCGCCCTCGGCCTTGCCCTGCTCGATGTAGTCCAGCACGCGCTGCATGTGCGCGGCACTGACCAGTGGGCCGAAGGTGGTGCGCGCATCGAGCGGGTCGCCGATGTGGATGCGTTGCACGCGTGCCAGCAGCCGCGCTTCGAAGGCAGTGCGCAGCGCACGTGGCACGAACACACGCGTGCCGTTGGTGCACACCTGCCCGGAGCTGTAGAAGTTGGCCATCATCGCGATGTCGGCCGCCAGGTCCAGATCGGCGTCGGCGCAGACGATCAAGGGCGACTTGCCGCCCAGCTCCATGGTCACGTCTTTCAACGACGAACTCGAAGCACTCGCCATCACCTTGCGCCCGGTCGCGGTGCCGCCGGTGAAGCTGATCTTTTCGATCTGCGGATGTTCGGTGAGCGCGGTGCCCACGCTGGCGCCATCGCCTGGCAGCACGTTGAACACGCCATCGGGCAGGCCGGCTTCGGTGAAAATTTCAGCCATCTTGAGTGCGGTGAGCGGCGTCACTTCGCTGGGCTTGAAGATCATCGCGTTGCCGGCGGCCAGCGCAGGTGCGGCCTTCCACAGCGCAATCTGGATCGGGTAATTCCACGCGCCGATTGCGCCTACAACACCCAGTGGCTCGTGGCGCGTGTAGAAGAAGCTGCCTTCGCGCAACGGTACCTGCACGCCCTGCAGCGCGTGCGCCACGCCTGCGTAGTACTCCAGCACATCCGCACCGGTGACGATATCCACGCTGCGGGTTTCGCTCAGCGGCTTGCCGGTGTTGAGCGTTTCCAGCTCGGCCAGCGCGTCGTTACGCTCGCGCAATAGCGCCACCGCACGCAGCAGGATGCGCGAGCGCTCCACCGTGGTCAGCGCCGCCCACTGTTGCTGGCCGGCCTTGGCGCTGTCTACCGCCGCGTCCAGATCGTCGGCACCGGCGTTGTGCACATTGGCCAGCACTTCGCCGGTGGCGGGGTTGACCACCTCGAAGGTGTGGCCGCCGCGGGCGGGGACGTAACGGCCGCCGATATACAGCAATTGGTCGGGAAAACGTGGCATGACAAACCTCCTGTGGGGCGCACGCGGCAGCGGCGGCACCTCAGCGCGTGAGATGCAGAAACTGCAGGTGACGCTCGTATTGATCGATGATGTCGTTGATGATCTGTTCGCGGCTGTAACCGACCAGGTCGTAATCCTGGCTGCCTTCGTACAGATACACTTCGGCGCGGTAATAGCGCTGGTTGCGCAGGCGCTGGGCGGCGAACGAGGGCGTGAGGTAACCGCGCATCACCACCTGGTAGCGGAAGCCTTGCTGCTCGCCGTGATCGACGCTGATTTCCATATCGTTGTCGTCGAGCCGGCTGCTGACCTGCCAGCCTTCTTCCTGCAGCTGTGCGGTCACTGCTTCGATCGCCGGCCGCACCTGATCGTGCATAAAGCGATACACCTCATCGCGCGCCGGGAAATGCATCGCCTGGCCCAGGCGCTGACGCCAGCCGCGGTGATGCCGGGATTGCCCGATCAACGGGCTGGGGCTGTAGAGCTGCGCGCGCTTGCGCTGCGATTCTTCGCTGAGCGCGCGCGACAAGCCCCACGCCATCAGTAGCAATACTGCAGAGAACGGCAGCGAGGCCAGCACCACGGCCGATTTCAGTGCGTCCATGCTCCCGGCCAGCAGCAGGCCGGCGGTAACCACGGCGGTGAGCACGCCCCAGAACACGCGCAGCCAGCGCGGGCCATCGTCGTGCGGCTCGCCACCATGCGAGGACAGCGTGGACAACACCACCGTGCCGGAATCGGCGGAGGTGACGAAGAACACGAAGCTGACCGCCACCGTCACCGTGATCACCGCGCGGCTCCACGGATAGCTCTGCAGCAGCGAGTACAGCACCGTCTGCGGCGCATCGATGGCCTGTTGCGCCAGCGCGCCCTGGCCGTGATGCAGTAATTGATCCAGCGCGCTGTTGCCGAAGATCGACAACCACGCCAGGGTGAAGCCGAGCGGGATCAGCAACACTCCGAGCACGAATTCGCGAATGGTGCGGCCGCGCGAAATACGCGCAATGAACAGGCCAACGAACGGTGCCCAACCGATCCACCAAGCCCAGTAGAACACCGTCCAATTGCCCAGCCAGTCGCTGCGGCCACCATAGGCATACACATCGAAACTCTTGTTGACCACACTGCCCAGGTAGTCGCCCAGGTTCTGTATCAGCGCATTGAGCAGATACTGCGTGGGGCCGGCAAACAGCATGAACAGTAGCAGCGCGATCGCCAGCAACATGTTGATGTCCGACATCCAGCGCACGCCTTTTTCCACGCCGGAGACCGCGACCAGAATGGCCGCGCCCATCATCGCCACGATCAGCGCCACCTGCACCCAATGCGCGTGCGGCACCTCCATCAAGGTGCTCAGCCCGGCATTGAGATGCAGCACGCCAAAGCCCATGTCCGCACCGATACCAAATACCGTTGCCACGATGCCCAGCGCATCCACCGTGTAACCGATCGGCCCGTTGATGCGCTTGCCGATCAGCGGATACAGCGCCGAGCGCAAGGCCAACGGCAGGTTGTGGCGAAACGCGAAGTAAGCCAGTGCCATCGCCGCGAGCGCGAACACGCCCCAGCCGTGCAGGCCCCAATGCAGAAACAGCAACTGCATGGCCTGCCTCGCAGAGGCTTCGCCGCTGCCGGTGCCGCCTTGTGGCGGTTGCAGATAATGGGTCAGCGGTTCGGAGACGCAGAAGAAGAACAGCGTGATGCTGATGCCTGCGGCGAACAGCATGCCGGCCCAGGAGAGATAGCTGAATTCCGGTTCGTCGTGGTCGGCGCCGAGCTTGATGTTGCCGTAGCTGGACAAGGCCACGCCGAGCACGAACACCAGATACACCGTCATCGCCAGCAGGTAGTACCAGCCGACATTGCGCGAGGCCCAGGTCTGCGCATCCAGCAGCACGCGGCCTGCATCCAGCGGAAATAACGACACCAGCAACGCAAACGTACAGACCACCGTTGCCGCCAACACGAACACCGGTCGCAAGGTGCGGACCGGTGAGGGTTGCGGCTCCAACGCACTCATACCGGCGCACTCATATGAGGCGTGTCACGTGCTGTGCTCCCAACGAAAATCTGCCTGCGTTATCGCACAGGCGGTGTCGAGGGGGTGTCTTCGGTCGAGTTCGCCAATGCGAACCCATAGCCACTTTTCGCGATTTTTAACGCAACAACTGCGATGGCACGCGGATATCCATGCCAACGGCAAGATGATCGGAAAACGCGGCGGGAATCGCCTCGGTGTGTTCGATCACCAGACTGTCGCTGACCAGGATGTGGTCGATCGCGCGGTCCGGACGCCAGCTCGGGAAGGTGTGCACTTCGCAGCTCGGTGGCTGCAATCGCGTATGCCGATATAGCGCCTGCATCTCCGGCCGGTCGGCCATGCAGTTGAAATCGCCCATCAACATCGCGTTGGGATGGTCGGACAGCAACTCGGCAATAAAGGCCAGTTGCGCCATGCGTGAATTGGCGCCCAGCGACAGATGTGCCACCGCCACCGCCAACCCATCGCGCCCTTGCCCGAACTTGGCCAGCAGGATGCCGCGCCCGCCGATCCGGCCGGGCAGGGCGTGGTCCTGCACTTCCAGCGGTTCCAGCTTGCTCAGCAGGCCATTGGCGCTGGAGGCCACCCCGCCCATGCGGCGGTTGGGTTGATGGCTCCAGTAATCGAAGCCGGCGCGCTCGGCCAGGTAGTGGGTCTGGTTGGTGAAGCCCGAGCGCAGGCTGCCCGGGTCGGCCTCCTGCAAGCCCACGATGTCGCGTTCGCCTGCCAGCTTGGCAATGCTGTCCAGGCTGGTGCGCTTGGCGCCCAACGGCAGCGCGTGCGACCAGCTGCGCGTGACGTAGTCGCTGTAACGGCGGGTGCTGGAGCCGGCCTGGATATTGGCGGTCAGCACCCGCAGGGTGCGCGAATCCGGAGCGTTCACTGGATGGCGATCGCTTGGATCACTTGGCCAGCGTGGCGCGTTCGCGCGCGATCAGGTGATCGGCGATACGCAGCATGTCCGGGAAGCTCTGGCCCTTGACCAAATACTTGCCGTTGACGATCAGCGACGGCGTGCCGGTGAGCTTGCTACGGGAGGCGAACTGCTTGGCGCGGTTGGTCTTGGCCGAGACGCCGAAGCTGCTCATGGTGTCGATGAAGGTCTTCTGGTCCACGCCGTACTTGGCGTAGAACGCGGCGATATCCTGCACCGAATCCTTGCCGCGCTCGCCCTTGAGGGTCTGCTCGGTATGGATGGCCTTGTACAGCGCTTCGTGGGTCTTTTCCTGCACGCCCAGCGTTTCGGCGGCATAGAAGGCGCGGCCGTAGTCGTCCCACGGGCCGCCGAACATCGCCGGCACGTAGACGAAATGCACGTCCGAAGGCAGCCCGGCCTTCCACGGCCCGATCAGCGGCTGGAATGCGTTGCAGGCCGGGCAGACATAGCCGAACACCTCGGCCACTTCGATCTTGCCGGCGGCCTGCTGATACGGCTGGCCGCCTTCGATATCCAGATAGTCGGTGCCGGCGACCGGCTCGGGGCCGTTGGGTGCGCGCGGGGCGGCGCTGGGCGCGGCGGCCGGTGGCTTGCTGGCGGTTTCGCCAACGGCTGGCGGTGCAGCGGGGTCTGCGGCCGGAGCGGCAGCGGCCGGCGCAGTCGCGGTTTCAGCCGCCGGCGTGGCAGCGGCAGGTGCGGTGTCGGACGAACCGTCCTGGGCCTTGCAGGCGACCAGGATCGGCAGCAGCGCCATCAGCGTCAGGGCGAAGCGGGTCTTCATCGGATTGGATCTCCAGCGTGGGGCGAGGAAAGGGCCGGACGGCCGCGGGGCGCATGATGCCACGGGCGGCCGTCGGTGGCGGTTACGCGGTTCAGCGCTTGGCAGGCGCAGCGTGCTCGCGGGCGATCAGATAGTCGGCCACGCGCAGCATGTCCGGGTAATTGCGCGCGCCGATCAGATAGCGCCCGTTGATGATGATGGCCGGGGTGCCGGGGAGCTTGCTGCGCTTGGCGAAGTCGCGCGCGGCATCGAGCTTGGCGTCCACCGCCGCGCTCTTGTAGGTCTCGACGAAGCGCTGCTGCGGCACGCCGTAGTCGGCGTAGAACGCCGCTAGTTCTTCCGGTGCCACGTTCTGCGAGGGCACGCTCTGCTTTTCGTGGATCGCCTCGAACATGGCGCGATGGCTGCGCTTGGCCACGCCCAGGATGTCGGCGGCAAAGTAGGCACGCGCGAACGCATCCCAGAACCCGCCGAACGCCGCCGGCACCGGGGTGAAGCGCACATACGACGGCTGCTTGGCCACCCAGGCCTCCAGGGTGGGTTCGAAGTGCGCGCAGTGCGGGCAGGTGTAACCGAACACCTCGGTCACTTCGACCTTGCCGGCCAGCGGCGCGTACGGCTGGCCGCCGTCGATCACGATGTAGTCGTCGCCTTCGACCGGCGGGGCGTTCTTGTCGGCAGCGCAGGCCGCCAGCGGCAGCAGGATCAACAACAGCAGGGACAGACGGGAAAACAGCTTCATGCAGGCTCCGTGGGGATTAGGGGGGAGGACGGGAAACGACGACGCCGGTCGCGGGACCGGCGTCGTGAAACGGTGTGACCGTTGCGGCATTCACCTCATGAGCGTGCGGGCGTCCCGGCAGCGGGCACTTGCGCGGCGGCCGCATCGTCGGCGCGGTCGTGCAGACCCTGCAGGTAGCTGGCCAGTGCCTGGATCTCCTGCTCGGTCAGCGGGTGCGCTACCTGCGCCATGATATTGAACAGCGCCGGATTGCGCTCCTGGGTGGTGCCGGCCTGGTATTCCTTCAGGCGCCGCGCCACGTACTCGGCATGCTGGCCGCCGAGACGCGGATACGCCGGGCCCGGATTGCCGCTGCCGGACGGACCATGGCAGGCCATGCAGGCCGGCACGCCGCGGGCAACGTCGCCGCTGCGGTAGAGCTTCTCGCCGACCTCGTAGAACTTCAGGCCCTGATATGGCCCCTCGTTGACCACGGCATCGTCGGCCACTCCGGCGGCAGACTTCTGGGTGGCGAAGTAGGCGCCCAGGTCGCGCATGTCCTGCGCAGTGAGGTCCTTGACGAACGGCACCATCACCGCCGACATGCCGCTATTGCGCTCGCCGCTGGCGATCAGGGCGACCTGGTGCGCCACGTAGCGCTCGGTCTGGCCGGCGATGCGCGGGTACATGGCCAGCGCCGGATTGCCGTCCGGGCCATGGCAGGCCGCGCAGGCGGCGGCCTTGGTCTGGCCGGCCTTGGCATCGCCCCAGGTGGTCTTGGACAGGTCCACCTCCAGCGGCGCAACGCGCACGGGTGGCGGATCGGGGATCGGCGTGACCGCCGATTGCGCAAACGCCACGGCGGCAATAACCGGCACGGCGAGGGCGGCGAGGACAAGCACACGAGCATGGCGCATCAGCTAAAGCTCCGTATGGACCCAGCCTGCGCGCGTTTGATGCTGGCTGTGGCAGGCGTACTTCGATTATCGACACGCCTTTGCGCCAGGGTCAACGAACAGTGCAGCAAAACCGCCAGACCCCGAACGTGCGATCCTAGGGGGATGTCGCTCCTTATCGAACAAGCCCGCTACCACCTGTCCGCCCATAACGCCCGGCAATTGCCGGACGATGGCGGCTACGAGGTCGCCTTCGCCGGCCGCTCAAACGCCGGAAAATCCAGCGCACTCAATGCGCTGACCCGCCAGAACGCGCTCGCCCGTGTGTCCAAGACCCCCGGTCGTACCCAGCAGTTGGTGTTCTTCCAGATCCAGCCCGAGCGCTGCCTGGTGGATCTGCCCGGTTACGGCTACGCCAAGGTGCCGCAGGATCTGCAGGCGCACTGGCAGGCCTTCATCGACCGCTATTTCCGCACCCGCGAGGCCTTGCGCGGTCTGGTGGTGGTGATGGACATCCGCCACCCGCTCAAGGATTACGATCTGCAGATGCTCGGCTATGCGGCCGAACGCGGCCTGCCCGCGCACGGGTTGCTGACCAAGGCCGACAAGCTCGGCCGTGGCCAGCAGATGCAGACCCTGCAGAAGGTCAAGAAGGAAGTGACCTCGCGCTTCGGCGACAGCGTGACCGTGCAGACCTACTCCGGCGAATCGCGCCAGGGCGTGGACGAATTGCGCGGCATCGTCGGCGGCTGGCTGGGCCTGGACGGCGCGCCGCCGTCTGCGCCCGAATGACGCAGTAGGCGCCGACATTCCCCCGCGCCGATGCACGGGGCGGCCTAACGGCGGCGGACTGTGTCCGCCGTTTGCGTTTGAGGGCTGCGCCGATCGCTGCCTGCCGGCGTGGATGCGCCGCGCGCCGGCACTTGCGCAGCGCAACACCCCATCGCGCTGGCCGCGCACGCCGGAGTGGGGATGACCTGGCGCATGTAGCGGCCGGGATCGGCTGCCGGTCGTCCATCGATGGAAATGTCATGCCCCGTCGGTGTCGCCAATCCTTTCCCGCCGGGCGGTTATAGTGCGGACCTTGCGGTGGCAGGGGAGTATCCCCACATCGATCCCCCCTTTCATTTATGTCTGCGAGCCTGCCCTTGTCGAGTCCCAGCCACGTTGCCGAAACGCCGATCACCGAACGTGCGGAGCTGATCCAGGTGCTGGCCTCCGGTGAGAAGCCCAGCGAAGACTGGCGGATCGGCACCGAGCACGAAAAGTTCGGCTTCCAGCTCGACGATCTGCGCGCGCCCACGTTCGAAGGTGCGCGCGGTATCCAGGCCTTGCTGACCGGGTTGACCCGCTTCGGCTGGGAGCCGGTGCAGGAAAACGGCCACACCATCGCGCTGCTGCGCGACGGCGCCTCGGTGACATTGGAGCCGGCTGGCCAGCTGGAACTCTCCGGCGCGGCGGTGGAGACCCTGCACCACACCTGCGTGGAAACCGGCACCCATCTGGACGAAGTGGCGCAAGTCGCCGGCGAGCTGCAACTCGGCTTTCTGGGCATGGGCTTCCAGCCGAAATGGCGCCGCGACCAGATGCCGTGGATGCCCAAGGGCCGCTACCAGATCATGAAGAACTACATGCCCAAGGTCGGCTCGCTCGGCCTGGACATGATGACGCGCACCTGCACGGTGCAGGTCAATCTGGATTACGCCACCGAAGCGGACATGGTGAAGAAGTTTCGCGTGTCGCTGGCGCTGCAACCGATCGCCACCGCGTTGTTCGCCGATTCGCCGTTCACCGAAGGCAAGCCGAACGGTTACCTGAGCTACCGCTCGCACATCTGGACCGACACCGACGCCGACCGTACCGGCATGCTGGATTTCGTGTTCGAAGACGGCTTCGGCTACGAGCGCTACGTCGATTATCTGCTCGATGTGCCGATGTATTTCTCGTACCGCGACGGTGTCTATGTCGATGCGAGTGGGCAGAGCTTTCGCGATTTCATGCAAGGCAAGTTGCCGGCCTTGCCGGGTGCATTGCCCACGCTGCGCGATTGGTCGGACCACATGACCACCGCCTTCCCGGAAGTGCGCTTGAAAAAGTATCTGGAGATGCGCGGCGCCGATGCCGGCCCGTGGGACCGCCTGTGCGCGCTGTCGGCGTTCTGGGTTGGCCTGTTGTACGACGATACCGCGCTGGATGCGGCCTGGGATCTGGTCAAGGATTTCAGCACCAGCGAGCGCCATGCGCTGCGCGACGGGGTGCCCAAGCAGGCGCTCGGCCTGCCGTTCCGTAACGGCACGGTGCGCGACCTGGCTGTGGAAGCGGTCAAGATCGCCCGCGAGGGTCTACGCCGGCGTGCGCGTTTGAATGCAGACGGTCAGGACGAAACCGGCTTTGTGGATGTGATCGCCGAGATCGCAGAGAGCGGCGTCACCGCCGCCGAGCGCAAGCTGGCGCTGTATCACGGCGCATGGAACGGCGATATCGATCGCGTGTTTCGCGAGTTCGCGTACTGAGTGAGTAAGCGCGGGCTGCAGGGCTGCGGTGGGTTGCCGATGTGGCGCGCCGCTGCAGTTCTGCCCGCCTTGACCTGAGTGCGATGAGGTGCCCGCCATCGGTGCCGCTTCATCGCGCGCGCGGTGCTCCGGCGACGTCGCGTCGCGGCGATCTCGGTAGCGTGATGCGCAGGCGATGGCATCACGCGCGCGCTGCCGCACTCGCAATCAGCGCGTCCGGGTCCGGCAAAGACCCTCGATTCGATCCAGGCTCAGCGCCGTTCCGGCATGCACGGCAGGCGCACCGTCACACGTAGGCCGCCGCCGGCACGGTTGTCCAGACGCAGGTCGCCGCCATGCGCCAGCACGATGCTGTGCGCCACCGACAGACCCAGCCCGATCCCGCCGGTATCGCGGTTGCGCGAGGACTCGCCACGCACGAACGGCAGCAGCAATTGTTCGCGCTGGGTGGGGTCGATGCCGGGGCCGTCGTCGTCGATCCACAGCACACCGCCCTCGTCGTCGCGCTGCAGTTGCAGACGCGCACGCTTGCCGTATTTCAGCGCGTTTTCCAGCAGGTTCATCACTGCGCGGCGCAAGGCGAGCGGGTCGCCGTCCAGGGTGATTTCCGGACCGGGCAGCAGCTCGGCGTCGGCGCCGATGTCGGTGGCATTGTCGACCACGCTTTCCACCAGCAGACGCAGATCCAGCGGCGCGCGTTCGCCGCGATGGCGATCGTTCTGGATGAAATCCAGCGCGGCCGAAATCATCGCCTTCATTTCGTCGATGTCGGCCAGCGCCTTGTCACGTAGCGGCGGTTGCAGGCCGTCCAGGCGGAACGACAGGCGTGCCAGCGGCGTACGCAGGTCGTGCGCGATCGCCGCCACCATGTGGGTGCGCTCGTTGATCAGGCGGTTCAGGCGCGCCTGCATCGCATTGAACGAGTCGGCCGCGCGCACGATCTCCGGCGGGCCACTGCGTTGCAAGGCGGCGGCATCGGGGTTGCGGCCCAGCCGGTCGGCGGCTTCGGCAAAGCGCTTGATCGGCGCCGACAGCGCGCGCGAGAACCACCACGCCAGCGGCACGTTGGCCAGCAGGCCGGCCAGGAACAACAGCACCACGTGGGTCTTGAACTCGGCCGACAGCCGTCGCGGCGGCGATTCCACCGTGCGCCAGCGGCCATCGGGCTGCTGCAGCGCGGCGGTGAAACCGTCCAGCAGTGGCACGCCTGGGGTCAGGCGCTCGCTTTCCCAGGCACCGGGGGCATCGTCCGGGCGCAGCCCGTTGCCGAACGGCGAGGCGCCAGGGTGGCGATCGCGCGGCCAGTCGCCTGGCGCCGGTGTTGATCGCTGCAAGGCGTCGCGGCGATCGCCATCAGGGCTGCCGTCGCCGCCATTGGCCTCGGATGCCTGCGGCTGTCCGGGCATGCGCGGCGGCCCGGACAGGCCGATGCGCGGGCCCGGGCGATCGTCGGCGTTGCGGTAGAAGCGCACGCGCTGCTCGGGCACGTCCAGCCAGTGGGCCAGCAGCATTTCGGCAAACGCATCGCGCACCTGGCCTGCCGGCGGCAGCGGGGCCTGGGCAGACTCGCGCACAGTCAAGGTCTGGGTGCCGGCCGGCATACGCGTGGACAGCAGCGCCACCACCTCCGGAGGATGTACCGGAGGCTCATAGACCGGCGTGCGCATCACCAGCAGGGCGATGCCCACTGCCTGCGCGGTGAGCAGGGCCACCGCCAGCAACACAAAGGTCCGCGCAAAGATCGACAGCCCGCGACGTGCCGGTTTGCTCACAGACGCGAGACGCCCGGCAGCAGCATGTAGCCTTCGTTACGCACGGTGCGAATCAACTCGGTATGCACGCGCTCGTTGATCTTGCGGCGCAGGCGGCTGATCTGGCTGTCGATGGCGCGGTCGTAGACATCGGTATCGCGGCCACGCGCGTAATCCAGCAACTGGTCGCGGCTCAGCACCCGCTGCGGATGCTCGACGAAGGTGCGCAGCAGCGCGAACTCGCCATCGGAGAGGTTGATGAAGATGCCGGTGGGGTCGCGCAGGTCGCGGCGCACCACATCCAGCCGCCAGCCGGCGAACTCGTAGACATTGCCGCGGTGGTCGGCCTGCTCGTTGCTGGCCTGGCTGCGGCGCAGCAGGGCGCGCACCCGGGCCAGCAATTCGCGCGGATTGCAGGGTTTGGCCAGGTAATCGTCGGCGCCCACTTCCAGGCCGATGATGCGGTCGGTGTCGTTGCCCAGCGCGCTGAGCATGATGACCGCCGGTGAACCGCGCTCGCTGGCCAGGGCCCGTGCCGCGCTCAGCCCATCTTCTCCGGGCATCATCACGTCGAGTACGATGAGGTCCGGGCGGCGCTGCGCGATGCTCTTGCGCATCTCCGCCACGTTTTCGGCCACGTCCACCTGGTAGCCGTGGGTGCTCAGGAATTCGCCGATCAGCTTGCGCAGGTCCGGGTCGTCGTCAACCACAAGAACGCAGGGTTGTTGCATGTCCATGGAGGTCATCGTCGGTGGCGCGGAGGCTTGGCCGCGCAGGGTGGTGGCTACCGGATACATGGTGCTCGCAGTTGCAAGGCTGGAGCAGGCATCATAATGATTGAATTTGTCATCCATTGGCACACGTGTGACGCGACATGACAGAACCGGACATCGCCAAGGAAGCCATCACATCGACACTGTGCCGCTGCAAGGGCGAGTGCGCGCATGACAAGGCGTTTCCGATGATGCGGGTGATCAGCCGCGACAACGGCGTGGGCCTGACCCGCGACATGGTGTTGATGGCGCAGACCCTGCGTGCCGGTGGTGTGCCGGTGCAGGAAGTGGGATTCACCAGCCAGCGCCTGCACGATACCCTGCGCGAAACCCGTCTGTGGGCAAGCCGCGCGCTGTTCGGGCGGGTGCCGGTGCAGATCTTTTCCGAGCGCGTGTATGCGCGTTGCCTGCCGCTGGGGCAAGCCAACCTGCTGGTGCCCAATCCGGAGTGGATGCTGCCCAAGTGGCTGCCGCGCCTGCCGCAGTTCGACGCGGTGCTGTGCAAGACCCACCACGCCGAGCGGATCTTCCGCGCGCTCGGCTGCACCACGCGTTTCATCGGATTCACCAGTCCGGATCGTTACGACCCACAGGTGGCGCGTCAGCGCGCATTCTTCCATCTGGCCGGGCGCAGCACCGCCAAGGGCACCCGCGTGCTGCTGGAGACCTGGCAGCGCCATCCGGAATGGCCGTTGCTGACGGTGGTGCAGAGCCCGCGCACCGCCGGCAAGCCGGTGGTCGCAGCGAATATCGATCACCGGGTCCGCTATATCGACGATGCCGGCCTGCGCCGGCTGCAGAACGCGCATCTGTTCCATATCTGTCCCTCCGAGGCCGAAGGGTTCGGTCATTACCTGATGGAAGCGCTGAGCGTGGGCGCGGTGACATTGGCGACCGATGGCGAGCCAATGAACGAATTGGTCAGGCCCGAGCACGGCGTGCTGATTCCGGTGGCGCAGGTACGTCAGCGGCGCTTGGCGTCGTACTACTACGTCGATGCGGCGGGGATCGCGCATGCGGTGGAAACCGCGCTGGCATTGCCGCAGGCGCAGCTGGATCAGCTGTCGGCCAATGCGCGTGCGTTCTATCAGGCCAACGACGCCGCGTTCGCTGCACGGTTTCGCGCGGCGGTGCTGGCATCGCTGCCTGAAAACGCCGTGGATACTCCCATCAGCGTGGCGCCGGCTGTCGTCGAGAACTGACGCGTCAAGCGCGGCTGCAACGCAACGTTGCGAGCGTTCTCAGGTGCGGGTGGGTAGTGCGCAGCAATCGTTGTGCAGACAGGTGCACGCCGATGTTGAGCCCAGCGCTCGGGTAGCTGCGCATGCTCGTTGCGTCGCTCGCTCCAATGCTGGCCTGCCTGTTCTACGGCAGCGCAGTCAGCGCTTGCCATTGCACGTCAGCGATCGGCGAGCGACGCCATATGCGCGGCAAATGCACATGCAAGGCTTCCCCTGAGCAAACGCGGGTGTGCCCGCTCCGCCACGTGCGTGCAGTGCGCACACGTGCGCCATCCATCCAGGGAGATCGACGATGGTCCAGACCCGACCGCCACTTGTTGCACTTATTGCGCTGGTCGCTGCGCTTAGCCTGGGAGGCTGCACCAGTCTCTGCGGCACAGCGCGCCATGCGCCGCCGCCGCAGGGTCACCTTGGCCCACCGCCACCGAGTGCCAGAGATCTGGCGGCGATGCAGGCATGTGCACAGGGCGCATTCTTGCCGCCACCGCCACCGCCATCAGGCGCGGCACCGCCGGACGACGCGTCCGCTCGCCGATTGGATCGCGCCGCTTTCGAGCGCTGCCTGGCCAGCAAGGGCGCGCCGCCGCCGCACCCTCGCGGCGTGCATGATCCAGGTGAAGCAGATGCGTGGGGCGAGCCTGGGCAGCCGGACGAGCCGCAGGAGCCGCCGCCGGACGATCCGGAGTTCGACGCCGCGCTGCAGGCTTGCGCGACCGCGCAAGGCATCGACTTGCCTGCGCCAGGTGCGCCGCCGATGGGTCCGCCATCGCCGATGGATCGCGCCGCATTGGCGCAATGCCTCGACGCCGAAGGATTCATACCGCCGCCGCGTCGCCGCTGATGTCGTTGCACCAGCAGGCAGCGATGCTGACTGCTGCTATCCAACCATTCCTGTGCCGAGCGCGCTGCAGACACTGCTTCGCTTTCCCGCTGGGCTGCGTCTGAGTTCGAACTAACGCGCGTCCACACAAGGATGCGTCTCCCGACCCTTTGTGCATGGCCATGTTGCAGATGCACACCCGCGCAGCGTCATGCTGCAGTGCAATTCATTTGACGGTTGAAGCCCCGAATCCGTAGCGATTGTGCGGAAAGTGCTGAGCGATTGCCCGCAGTAAGGGCGCGCCCA
Organism: Xanthomonas sp. Leaf131; assembly: GCF_001423495.1. Classification (GTDB taxonomy): domain Bacteria; phylum Pseudomonadota; class Gammaproteobacteria; order Xanthomonadales; family Xanthomonadaceae; genus Xanthomonas. The sequence continues at coordinate 211,004 of NZ_LMOG01000016.1, forward strand.
ATGCTTGCGATGCGCTGATTTTCTCGTGCAGATTCGCCGATCGAACAAGCCGTCGCCAACAGGCTTCTTCGCCTCTACGTGGCTGCGCCCATGGCTTTCTTCGTCCGGATCCATATACTACCCCCCAGTATTTGACCGGAGCCCTCATGCCGCATTCGCCGCAAGAGAAAAAGCGGGCGCTAGCACGCGTGCGCCGCTTGCGTGGGCAGTGCGATGCGCTTGAGCGGGCGCTGCAGGCAGGCGCAGACTGCGCGCCTGTCCTGCAGCAGATCGCCGCGATCCGGGGGGCCGTGAATGGACTGATGTCGCAGGTGCTTGAAGCGCATATCCGCGAAGATTTCGGGCATGCCGCAACGTCGGATGCGCAACGCGCCGAACGGGTGCAGGAATTGCTCGGTCTGGTCCGGTCCTACCTCAAATGAACTCCCACCGGGGCGGCACATGCCGCACCCGTCCTTGAATCTCATCGTCAGGAGCGTCATCCAATGAAATCCCGTGCAGCAGTTGCATTCGGACCCGGCAAGCCGCTGGAAATCGTCGAAATCGACGTCGCACCGCCGAAGGCCGGCGAAGTGCTGGTCCGCATCACCCACACCGGCGTCTGCCACACCGATGCCTTCACGCTGTCTGGCGACGACCCGGAAGGCATCTTTCCGTCGGTGCTGGGCCACGAAGGCGGCGGCATCGTCGAAGAAATCGGCGAGGGCGTGACCAGCGTCAAAGTCGGCGATCACGTGATTCCGCTGTACACCGCCGAATGCCGCAAGTGCAAATTCTGCCTGTCCGGCAAGACCAACCTGTGCCAGGCAGTGCGTGCCACGCAGGGCAAGGGTTTGATGCCAGACGGCACCACGCGCTTCTCCTACAACGGCGAGCCGATCTATCACTACATGGGCTGCAGCACCTTCAGCGAGTACACCGTGGTGCCGGAGATTTCGCTGGCCGTGGTCAACCCGGACGCGCCGCTGGAAAAGGTCTGCCTGCTCGGTTGCGGCGTCACCACCGGTATTGGCGCCGTGCACAACACTGCCAAGGTCAAGCCGGGCGAGAGCGTGGCGGTATTCGGCCTGGGCGGTATTGGTCTTGCGGTGATCCAGGGCGCGGTGCAGGCCAAGGCCGGGCGCATCCTGGCCATCGACACCAACCCGGGCAAGTTCGATCTGGCGCGCAGCATGGGCGCCACCGATTGCATCAACCCCAAGGACTACGACAAGCCGATCCAGGAGGTCATCGTCGAGTTGACCGATGGCGGCGTGGATTTCAGCTTCGAATGCATCGGTAACGTCAACGTGATGCGGTCGGCGCTGGAGTGCTGCCACAAGGGCTGGGGCGAGAGCGTCATCATTGGCGTGGCTGGCGCCGGCCAGGAAATCAGCACCCGTCCGTTCCAGCTGGTCACCGGCCGCGTGTGGCGCGGCAGCGCCTTCGGCGGCGTCAAGGGACGTACCCAATTGCCGGGCATGGTCGAGCAATCGATGAAGGGCGAGATCGATCTCGACCCGTTCATCACCCACACCATGCCGCTGGAAGAGATCAACGAAGCCTTCCATCTGATGCACGAAGGCAAGTCGATCCGCACCGTGATTCACTTCTGACCGTACGGCCAGGATCGGCGCGCGGCCGCTCCCGCGCACGTGGTACCCGATACTCCGGGAGGGGCATGATGACCAGCGTCTCGATTCATCCTTCGGTAAATAGTGGTGTAGCGCGTGGGGGTGCAGAAAGCTTTCAGGGGGGAACTCTTGAATGCCATTGCGCCAGCGACAAGGTGACCGTGGAAGTGGGTGCGCAAACCGCGCATAACCACGCCTGCGGTTGCAGTAAATGCTGGAAGCCGGAAGGCGCGACCTTTTCGGTGATTGCGGTGGTGCCGCGCGACAAGGTGCGTGTCACCGCGCACGAAGAAAAGCTCAAGATCGTCGACGAAAGCGCGGCGATCCAGCGCCACGCATGCAGCGATTGCGGCGTGCATATGTTCGGCCGCATCGAAAACAAGGACCACGCGTTTTATGGTCTGGATTTCGTGCACACCGAGCTGTCGCAACAGTCGGGCTGGTCGCCGCCGGGCTTTGCGGCGTTCGTGTCCTCCATCATCGAAACCGGCACGCCGCCGGATGAAATGGACGGCGTACGTGCCCGTCTCAACGAGCTCGGCTTGACCCCGTACGACTGCCTGTCGCCGGGATTGATGGATGCGCTGGCCGCCAACGTGGCACGCAAGAAGGGCTTGCTGCACTGATCGCCCAATCCCGCGGCCGGCACTGACGCCGGCCGCCGGTTTTTTATCGAAGGAATCTCATGGAACGTATCGAACACCGCGCCTGCTTCGGCGGTTGGCAAGAGGTCTATCGGCATCAGTCGCAGAGCTTGAACTGCAGCATGCAGGTCGGCGTATATCTGCCACCGCAGGCCGCCGATGGCCCGCTGCCGGTGCTGTACTGGCTCAGCGGCCTGACCTGCACCGAACAGAATTTCATCAGCAAGGCCGGCGCGCAGCGGTATGCAGCCGAGCATGGCGTCATTCTCGTTGCCCCCGATACCAGCCCGCGTGGCGATGACGTGGCCGACGCGGACGGTTACGACATCGGCAAGGGCGCCGGGTTTTATGTCGACGCCACCGAACAGCCGTGGGCCGCGCATTACCGTATGTACGACTATGTGGTGAATGAATTGCCGGCATTGATCGAAGCGCAGTTCGCCACCACCGGTGCGCGCGCGATCAGCGGCCACTCGATGGGCGGGCATGGCGCCTTGACCATCGCGTTGAAGAACCCGGGCCGCTATCGCAGCGTGTCGGCGTTTTCGCCGATCGTGGCGCCGAGCCAGGTGCCGTGGGGCGAGAAGGCATTTGGCCAGTATCTGGGCCCGGATCGTGATACGTGGAAAGCCTATGATGCGACTGCGTTGATCGCGCAGGTACAGGAGCGATTGCCGCTGTTGATCGATCAGGGCGGCGCAGATGAATTTCTTGAGAATCAGCTGAAAACTGCGCTATTTGAACAAGCGGCCAAGGCTGCGGGTTATCCGGTCACAGTGCGGCTGCAGCCTGGTTACGACCACAGCTATTACTTTATCTCGAGTTTTATCGGCGAGCATATTGCGCATCATGCAGCGGCGTTGCGTGGTTGATTGCTTGGCTGCGTGAAGAGTCACTGGTTGCGTGAATAGTGGCTGGTTGAATGAGTAGTGGAGTGTGTGCGATGGGGCGGCGCACGGTGGTGCGCGTGGCATCGCTGTGTTGTGTGTTCGGGTGCCACGCATAACGCGGTGACCTGATGTTCCTTCTCCCCTCGGGAGAAGGTGCCCCGCAGGGGCGGATGAGGGTACGGGCGAAGCTCGTGCAGTTTGAGAGTGACGACGGCTTCGCCCGTCCGCTCACCCCAACCCCTCTCCCGTGGGGAGAGGGGCTACAGTTTCGCGTCTGAGCGTTCGCGCTGAACGCCGTCATGTGCGACGGCACTTGCCTGGACTGCAGCGCGTGCGTGCCGCACTCAAGCAGCGCGATCCTGCAAAAAGTCTCCTGCAACGCTTGACAGGCTGCTACCTGTCAGATATTTCTTACGCATGAAAAGTGGGGAGGCAACGGCAGGGGATCGATTGCTGGAGATTCTTTCGGCGCTCGATAATCCGCATCGGCTGAGGATTATCGCGGCACTGGAAACCGGTGGGCGTAACTACATCAGCAGTCTGGCGCGCGAGGTGGGGATCAGCCGTCCGCTCTTGCATCTGCATTTGAACAAGCTCGAGGCCGCAGGTCTGGTGACCAGCCAACTCGAGGTGTCGCACGACGGAAAGGCACTCAACTACTTCGAGGTCAGCGCTTTCCGATTGGAACTTTCACCTTCGGTCATTGCGGACGCAGCGATCTCGCTGACCGACAAGACGGAAAAATAGGAGACGGCCTTGTCGGAGCACTTGTATCTTTTGACGATCTGCCTGCCGCTGGGCACGCTCTTGTTGATCTTCGGCATGCGTTATCTCGCGGCGATCCGACAGGCCAAGGCGCAGCTCGATCACCACCAGGCCTACCGCGAGCTGGCCGAAAAAACGCAGACCGCATTGAACGACATGCGCATTCGCCTCGACGGCATCGAAAGAATTCTCAAGGACGTCGAATGATGGCGTCCGAGATCGCCGCCAGCGGCGCTGCAGTTTCCAGTGTACCGCGGAGCACTGCGAGCGAGGTGCCACTGTGGCGGCTATATGGCCTGCGCGCCGGCTATTTGCTGCTCGTGGTCGGCCTGGGTGTGCAGGTCTGGCCGGGCATCGTGTTGCGGCACGACAGCTGGGAACTGATGGAGGGCGTGGTGCAGTGCATGCTGGGAGCGATGGGATTGCTGGCCGTACTCGGGCTTCGCTATCCGCTGAAGATGCTGCCGTTGCTGCTGTTCGAAATCGCATGGAAGCTGATCTGGCTCGGCGTGGTTGCCACGCCTCGGCTGCTGCACGATCAGATGGACGCCGGCACCTGGTCCACGCTGTCAGCTTGCCTGTTGGTCGTGGTCTTCCCGATCGTGATTCCATGGCGTTACGTCGTTTCGATGTTCATGCGCGTGCCCGGTGACCGTTGGCGGTGATTGCGGTCTCGCCTAGCCCTCACTCAACTTGCAAAAACGGATCACTCCATGGCGTACGACATTCAAGCTCGCCCGCAGTTCTATGCGCGCCTGGCTGGCGCGCTGTATCTGGCCGTCATCGTTCTGGGCGGTCTTGCAGAGGGCTATGTGGCGAACACTCTGATTGTGCCCGGCGATGCTCAAGCAACGATCCACGCCATCGTGCAGCATGCGCAGCTGTGGACGTTGGGGCTGGCCGCAAATCTGGTGGTGCCACTGATCGCGGTGGTGCAATTGTGGATCGAGTACCTGCTGCTGCGGCCTGCGGGAAGAAGCTTGGCGCTGTTGTTCGTCTTTTTGAATCTCGCATCGCTTGCGGTGGAAGCTGTGAGCAAGCTGTTCCAGCTGATGGTGCTGCCATTGGCGTCCGGCAGCGTGTCTGCGGGCGATCCGGATCGTGCCTCTTCGCTTGCTGCTCTGGCGTTGCTCGGCCATGACATCGGCTTCAACATCGCACTGCTCTTTTTCGGCGGCGCCTGTCTGGTCAGCGGCACGCTGATCTGGCGATCGCGCTATCTGCCTCGGTTCGTCGGCGGATTGATGTTGCTGGCCGGTCTCAGCTATCTGGTGGCCTCGTTCGCCGAGCTGCTGGCACCTGCATTCGCCAAGCTGATCAATCCCGGCATCCTGTTGCCGGTGTTGGTGGGCGAGACGACGTTTTGCCTGTGGCTGTTGATTCGCGGAGTTAATCGACGGCAATGGGATGTCAGGGCTGCTGCGATGTAGATGCGTGTCTCCTTCTCCCCCTCGGGAGAAGGTGCCCCGAATGGGCGGATGAGGGTACGGGCGAAGCCTCGTGCAGTTTGAAAGTGACGACGGCTTCGCCCCGTACCCTCACCCCAACCCCTCTCCCGTCGGGAGAGGGGCTCGCCATTGCGCATCTGAAAGTTTGCGTCAAGTAGATGCGGCGACATCGTTGTTGTTGTTCAACAGCAACAGCTGACGCCAATTCAAAAAAGTTGATGCCAACAACCAAGCTAACGCGCCACCTGCGCCGCAAGCTTGCCCAATCGCCGCATTCCGCGTTCCAGCATCTCGCCCCACGGCTGGCCGCAGGTGAGACGTAGATGATCGGCGTAGTCGCCACGGCTGGAATACAGATGACCCGGCGAGGTGCCGATACCTTCGGCCAGTGCGGCTTCGAACAAGGCTTGTCCACTTCCACCGTTCGGCAGCTGCAGCCACAGCGAGAGTCCGCCGGCCGGGTCGCCCACCCGCGTGCCCTCAGGCCAGTGCCGCACGATCGCATCGCGCAACCGCTGCCCGTTGTCGGCCAGGGTACGGCGTAGCTTGCGCAGATGCCGTTCCAGATCGTGTTGCGCGAGATAATCGGCTAATGCCAATTGCGGCAGGCTGGCGCTGCCGACGGTGGAAAAGTATTTGGCGCGCACCAAGGCGTCGGTCCAGTCGCCGCCGAGCAACCACCCTACGCGCAGGCCGGGCGACAGTACCTTGGAGAACGAGCCGCAGGTGATCACGTTGGCATGCGTGTCGAAGTGACGTAGCGGGTGTGGGCGCTGGCCCGACCAATCCAGCTCGCCGTAGATATCGTCTTCGATCACTACGGTGCCGTGACGTGCGCAGCTGTCGAGCAGCGCGCGTTTTGCACTGTCGGGGGTGAGGCTGCCGTTGGGATTGTTGAAGTTGGGCACCAGCACTGCGGCACGCACCGGCGTGTGTTGCAGCAGCGCGTCCAGGCGCACGACATCGATGCCATTGCCGGCGCGGTTGGGGACTTCCAGCACCTTGAGTCGTAACGCGGCCACCGCCTGCAGGATGCCATGGTAGGTGGGCGTTTCCACCAGCACCACATCGCCCGGTGCGGTGAGGGTGCGCAGCGCCAGGCTGATGGCTTCCATCGCACCGGCGGTGATCACCACTTCTTCTGCAGCGACGGTGGTTGCGCAGTGTGCGTAGCGCTGTGCGATCTGTCGGCGCAATGCGGCGTGGCCTTGCGGTGGCGCGTAGTCCAGCGCTGCATTACGCTGACGGCGCAACTGGCGCGAGAGTGCTGCCGCCAACTGTGCAGCTGGCAGCAATGCAGGTGCGGGAGTGGCGGTGTGCAGCGGCAGCAGGTCGGTGCGCGCCAGGGTATCGAGTACGCGTTGCAAGGCCGGGTTGTCGACCATGCCGGGTTTGCGCCGACGCGTTGCGGGTGTTGCGACAGGCAAGGCAGAGGCGGTAGTGCGCACGAAGTAGCCGGAGCGCGGCCGCGCCTGTACGCGGCCTTCGCGTTCCAGTTGCAGGCAGGCCTGCACTGCGGTGGCGGTGCTGATGCCGTGATTGGCAGCCAGTTGCCGGATCGAGGGCAGGCGCTCGCCGGCACGCAGGGTGCCGCCTTCGATCTGCTGCCTCAGCTGGGTGGCCAGCGATTCGTACAGGAGCATGCGCGAGGGCCTTCCATCTGTATTGGTCAATTTGCAGCGTACCTGAATCTGTCATGGTCGTGTACAGCGCTGCAGACTGGCTGTGCCCGGTGAGTGCGCCAGGCGGTTGTTTTCTCTTGTGAGGTTGGCCGTGCTGCTTCCTGTGTTTATCGTCGATGCGTTCACCTCCGTGCGCTTCAAGGGCAACCCTGCGGCTGTTGTGCCGTTGCAAGAGTGGTTGCCGGAGTCGCTGATGCAGGCGATTGCCAGCGAACACAATCTGTCGGAAACCGCATTCTTCGTGCGCGACGAGAGCGGGGTATTCGACATCCGCTGGTTTTCACCGATCAAGGAAGTCGGCTTCTGCGGGCATGCGACCTTGGCCAGCGCGTTGGTGATTGCCACGCATCAAGGCGCTGCGTTCCCGTTGCGATTGCGCGCGCCGGCCGTCGGTGAAATCGCGGTCGCCAGGGTGGACGAGCACACCTTCGAGCTGCGCTTCCCCAACCAGATGCCGTTGTTGCTGCCGGTGGTGCCGCAAGCCTTGTCGGCGTCATTATCGATAGCGCCACAGGCTGTCTATGCAAACGCGCAGGCCTATATCGCCGTCTACGCCGATGAAGACCAGGTGCGCGAGGTGACGCCGGATCTGAGCCGGATGTTGGCGCTGGCGCCGCGCGATGTAGCGGTCACCGCGCCAGGGACTGGGCATGACTTCGTCTCGCGCTATTTCTGGCCGGCCAATGGCGGTAGCGAAGATCCGGTGACCGGGTCGATCCATGCCGCGCTGGCGCCGCTATGGGCGGGCAGGCTGGGCAAGACGCAGCTGACCGCACTGCAGGCATCTGCGCGTGGCGGCGAACTTGCCTGCCGGGTCGAGCCGCAGCATGTGTATGTGCGCGGCAGCGCGGTGCAGTATCTGCAGGGAACGATTGCGCTATGAGCATCGCCTTGTCTGTTCAAGCGACATCGGACGGCACTGCGCGACGTGCGATCTGGCAATTGCTGGTGGCCGAAGTGTTGATCGGGTCGGTAGGCGTGTTCGTGCACGAAAGCGCGCAGGATCCTGTGACTGCCGTGTTCTACCGCTGCCTGTTTGGCGCGCTGTTTCTCACCGTGTGCGGGCTGATCGGTGGACAGTTGCGTGGACTGTGGCGTGAGCATGCGCTGTTGCGCGATGCAGCCATCAGCGGTGTGCTGCTGGTGTTGAATTGGGTGGCGTTGTTCGCCGGCATGGCGCGTTCGTCGATCGGTGTGGCGACGATGGTCTACCACGTGTTTCCGTTCGTGATGTTGATTCTGGCCGCATTGCTGCAAGGCGAGCGCACGCGGCGTGTCGATCTGGGCTGGACGTTGCTGGCATTCGTCGGTGTGGCCTGTTCGGCCGATCCGGCGCGGCTCTGGCAGAGCGCCGATCGCGGCTATCTGCTCGGTATCGCGCTCACCTTGCTGGCGGCGTTGCTGTGCGGTGCATCGTTGCTGATGTCGCGCCGCATCAGCCGGGAGCGGCCGCTGGCGGTGGTGACCGTGCAGTGTTGGGTGGGCACGTTATTGCTGGCAGGGTTTTCCAGCAGCGCCGCATTGCATCCTGGCCTGCACTGGATGTGGCTGGCAGGTTTGGGCGTGATCCACAGCGGCATCGTGTATGTGCTGTTCTATTCGTCCTATCGCCATCTGCATGTGGCGACGATCGCGGTACTGGCGTTCGTGTACCCGCTGGTCACGCTGTTGCTGGACTATCTGCTATACGGCCACGCGCTGGTGCCGGTGCAATGGCTGGGCCTGGCATTGATCGTGATCGGGACGCTGGCAGTGAATCTGAAGTGGCGTTGGCCGCGGCGGGTGGCGAGCGACGCATTGACTTGAGCGAAGTTGCCGCTGCACCTTGTGCGCAGCGGCAGTGGACTTCAACGCACGTCGCGCAATTCCCAGTGATGTCCGGCCAGTACCTGCATGCGCTGCTTGAGCAGGTCGCCAGGAATGCTGGTGGTGGCGACCAGATCGATACGCAGGTCGCCCTGTTTGCCGGTGACCGTGGCCGAGGGATCGGTCACGCCCAGGCTCGGGTCCACCGCGTCCGGATCGGCCTGCAGCTGGCGCCAGCGATCGAACCAGGCCGGGTCGCGCAGGGCGGCCTGCAACTGTTCGGCAAAGGCCTCGGCACCATGGGCGCTGAAGCTCACGCTCGCATCGCCGCCGCGGGCGAGCTTGGGGTCGGGCAGGCTGATCGAATAGCTAACGGGCATGTGCGAACACTCTGATGGATGACGCCGGCACGTTAGTGCAGCGGCGGTGAGCGTTTCGTCGACAGGTGCAGGCGTGCAGTTGTCGACGACCCAGTTGGGTTTGTACCTTCGAATGTTGCTGGGGCGGGCGTGCTCGATTATCGATAGATGATTGACGGTCGTTGACGGTGGTTGAGAGGTGTGGATAGAGCGTGTGGTCTGCGGTTTGGCTGCAGGGTCCTTGCCCGCCCACCATCGCGGGACACGCTGCAAGTACGTCCCTGTAAGCTCTTACGCGGCATCCATGCCGCGTAAGGTCCCGCKTGCGGGACCGTGTGGCGGCATGGATGCCGCCACCGAGCCCCCAGGGACGGGTTCACGGCGTGTCCCGCGAGCGGTGAGGGCACCGCGCACTCGACCAGCTAGGCTTTTGGCTGCATCCAAGCGACGCCACGACGCAAGATTTGGTTTGTCTCGAAGTGACTTAGACGGATTCGCCACGTGTCCCGCGAGCGGCGAGGGCACCGCGCACTCGACCAACTAGGCTTTTGGCTTCATCCAAGCGACGCCACGACGCAAGATTCGGTTGTCTCGAAGTGATTTAGACGGATTCACCACGTGTCCCGCAAGCGGCGAGGGCGCCGCGCCCTCGACCAACCTGCTTCAGGCAGAAAACGTATGCGGCTCGGCCGCAAATGCCACTGCCAGCGCTCCCTTGCCCACGTTGACCATGCCGGTCAGGCTCATCACGCTTTCGAACAGTTCCACCCCATGCGTTTGGCAAGCGGCCTGCAAGGCGGCGTAGCCGGGCAGGGCGTGCAACTCTGCCAGTTCGCCGCCGTAGCCCACGCAGACGGTGGGCGTCATCAAGCCTTCGCGCAGCTTGCGCACGGTGAAGCCGAACAGCTTCTCTGCGGATGGCTCGAAGCCTTTCAACTTGGCCACCGGTTCGGTGACGCCGCGGTAGGCGCGCAGCACCGGCTTGATGTCCAGCGCGCTGCCCAGCGCGGCGCTGATCAGGCCCACGCTGCGATCGCCCTTGGTGCGGGCACGCGCGCGCAGATAGTAGAGATCGCGCGGAATCATGTAGCCGTAGGTGTGTTCGGCCAGCTGTTCCAGCCGGGTGCGAATCGCCGCCACGCCCTGGCCCTGGTCGCGCAGGCGCACCGCTTCCACTGCGGTGATGCCCTGGCCGGCGAACAGGTTGAGCGTATCGATCACGCGCAGCGCGAACGGCGAGGTGTGGCCCGCCGCCTGCCGGATCGGCTTGTAGTCGTTGAGGATCGCGAAGCTGGCCTGCATGGCGTTGTCGAAGATCTGGCTGCGCAGCTTGGAGATGGTCAGGCAGAACACATGGTCGTAATCGATGACCAGCCGCTGCAGGAACAGATCGCGGATCTGGTTGACCGAAAACGGCGTGGTCTCCGCTTCGTGGCCACGCTCGGCCACGTGCGCTTGCAAAAAGCTCAGCGTCGCCTCTTCATCGCGGTGATCGGCCAGCACGGCTTCGCCGATGCGTACGCTGATCGGCAGCACGATGACGTTGTTGCGTTGGATGAAGTCCTGCGGCAGATCGCACGCACTGTCCACCACGATTCCGATGCGCATCGTCGCCCCCTTCGGCTATTGCGTTATCTGTCACTGCAAACGCTATCGCAAAACGGCCGGGGCGAGTAGCGCCATCGATCTGGCGTGTCCCGCACGATGGCCAGGCAGTCGCAGCCGGCGGGCGCGCACCCTGTATATGCAGGCGATCACGCACGCATCGCGCAATACACGATCAAGCGATCGCTGGCGCTGCGGGTGCAAATTCCACCCATGTGGCTTTGCACCATTTCCAGGCGCGGCGCTGCAGGGCCGCTGACTGGTACATGCCCCTGGCCGATGGGAAAAGTCGCGAAGTGAGGACAGGCGCACGCTTCAGTTGCCAGGTGGCGCCCGCTATCGCGCATGGCGGGCGTGGCCTGCAGAATCGCTATAGCTCCCGTCACGGCGGCGCTGTTAGGGTCCGACGCGACCGCTGCAAGGCGGATCTCGACGCCGCCGCACTGGCGCCGCCGCGCTGAATTCACACGGAGAGTCACCATGCACAACAGCCAATCCAGCCTCCTCACCCAGACCGGCGCGCTGGCGCCCACAACACCTCGGCGCGCATCGCGCTGGTGGAAAGCAGCATTGGCAGTCGGACTGATCGCGCTGGCGCCGGCAGCGTTGGCCGGGCCGTACAAGATCTTCGGCAACCACTATGCGTGGGTGAACAATTTCAACGATCCCAACAATGTCATTCAAGGCACCTTCGGGACCGGCAGCACGCCGGAGTTGACCGTCACCTTCAACTTCGCCGACTACAACCTCTACGGATATCCGGCGATCGTGCGCGGTTGGCACTACGACTGGAACCCGACCAGCGACACGCTGTTTCCGAAGCAGATCTCTTCGATCAGCAAGATCCCGCTCAAGTTCACCTATAGCGCGGGCGGCACCAATCTTGCCGGCGATTTCGCCTACGACATCTTCTTCCGTTGGGATACGGCCAAGGGCAATCCGCAGCTGGAAGTGATGATCTGGGGCGACCACAATTCGTGGCCGATCGGGACGTTGACTGCGAGCAAGGTCATCACCGCCGGTGGCCGCACCTTCGATCTGTGGGAGGGCTTCAACTCCGGCGCCGGGTATTACGTCTACACCTTCATCCCGACCGGCACTGCCGGCCAGCCCACGCTCAAGACCAGCGGCAGTCTGAACGTGGATGCCAAGCCGTTCCTCAACTGGTTGCAGACCAACCGGTCCAAGGATGGGCGTTACAACAACAGCATGTATCTGCACGCAGCGGAAGCCGGATTCGAGGTGGTACGCGGTAATGGCTGGGCCAAAGTGAGCGCCACACTCGACGCACAGTAAGAGCGGCGATCGACACGGCTGCGCGCATCCTCCCGATGGGTGCAGCCGGTGCCTGGAGCCGCAGCTAGCACTCGCACATTGCGGTTCCGGGCGCGCCGTCTGCACCCAGCCGGCGGCGAGTTGCCACATGTTGCGCATCATTCCAGGACACTCCTGAGGTGGCCTTGTGCGTAGCGCATGCAGTGCAGGCGTTACGCATCGGATGAGGCCACGGTGACCGGTCCGCATGGATAACCACACCCTCGCCCCGTCAGTGCGAGGGCATTCGTTGCCAGCTGCGCGTATGCGTGGCTGGCAACGGATGCGTTAGGTCGTTCGTCCACCGTTCGGCGCGATGCGCCGCATGCCGGTGGGCGTGGTTTCTCCATCCATTATCGGAGTACACCCCATGCAAGTGCACGACAGTTTTCGCTCGCTGATCGCTGTTGGTTCTGGCCTGTTGCCGCGCGCAGTGGCATTGGCCTTGGTGCTGGTCGCATCCAGCGCCAGCGCCGCGACCGGCGAGACCAAGGTCTACGGCACGCAGTACGCGTACAACAATAATTTCAACGACAAGAACAACAATATCAAGGCCACCTTCGGGTCAGGCAGCACGCCGAGCATGACCGTGACCTATAACCTGCCAAGCGGGACGTTGTACGGCTACCCCGCCATTTGCCGCGGTTGGCACTACACGATGAACCCGGCGACCGACAGCTACTTTCCGCATCAGGTGTCCAAGATCGGCAGCTTGAGCGGCGCGGTGGCGTTCACCACCAGCGGCAGCGGGCAGACCGGTGACTTTGCCTACGATCTGTTCTTTCGCAAAGATGCCAGCAAGGGCGATCCGCAGCTGGAGGTGATGATCTGGGGCGCCAATAATTCCTATCCGCTGGGTACGTTGACCACCGCCAATGCCATCAGCTCCGGCGGCATCACGTATGACCTGTGGGAAGGCAATAACGCTGCTGCAGGCTATTACGTGTACACCTTCATTCCGCACGGCACGGCAGGCAACAGCAATGCATTGCCGGCGAAGGGCAATCTCAATGCGGACGTCAAGGCGTTCTTGACCAAGCTGCAGGACTTGCGTGGCGGCGATGGCCGTTACAGCAACGCGCTGTATCTGCAGGTGGTGGAAGGTGGATTCGAAGTCACCGGCGGCATGGGCTCGGTATCGCTGAGTGGGTCGATTACAGCAAAGTAAGCCCAGCGATCGCGATGCTGCGCGTCATCGCCGAATGACGCGGCCGGTGCATGAGAATCAGCAGGCATGGATGATGAGCATGCCGATCCCGGGTGGCGATGTCCTGCGCTCGGCGGTCACGCAGCGGTTTTGAACGTTCGCCATCCACCGCACGGACATCCGCGCGGTGGATGGCGAAGCAAGCGACGTTACAGCGCCACCAACTGGATGCTGTCGAACACGATGGCCGGGCTGAGAAAGCCGTTGTCCGGCGATCCCGAGGCAATGCCGATCTCGATACGGTTGCTGCCGGCCTGCAATGCCGATGCCGGAATATCCACCTCATACAACGTGTTGTTGCCGCGCGTGGTGCCACGGGTGATGCCGCGTGTCTTGGGTTGCGTGGGCGCAGGCGGCAGCGGGCCGTTCCAACGCGCATTGACGCTGATCTGCGGGCGCGCGCCGACCTGGCTCAGCGGCACGAAGATGCGCAGGCGATAGCCACGTACGTCATTGGAGGCCAGCGAAAAATCGATACGGCTCGGGGTGTTGATGCCGCGCCACTGCACTGCCGGAAAACTGCTCACGCTGCTCGACCCAACGGTGTAGGTGGCCGGCGTCCAGCTCATGCGCTTGTCGGAGGGATGCGCGCGCGGCAACAGATCCGCATGCCGGAAACCGGCGGGCGTACCATCGGCAATGCCGATCTGCCACTTCAGCGTGCCCGGCAAGGCGACCGCCTGCAGCGCAGCCTGCGCCGTTGCATTGGCGAACACTTCGATATCGCGTTGCGCCACTTCCAATTCGTTCTGATAGAGCGTCATGCGGTAGCGGCCCGGGCGCACGCCGGCAATCTGGTAATCGCCGCTGCCATTAGCCGTGGCCCAATACTCGGCTTGCTCGTTGCGCAGGCCGACCACTGCCGGCTGGCCGGACAGCACACCACTCACCCGGCCGCTCACCGCACCGCGCCCGGCGCTGGCCAGATAACCGCTCAGGCCCAGGGTGGCATCGACAAAATCGGTATTGAGCTGCGCACTGGAAGGCGCACCGCCATCGGTGAACAGCAAGCCATACACGCCATGCAGCCCGCCACGAAACGCTTCGGTCTGGGTGTGGTCGGAATACATGTAGTTGTACAACTCATGGGTCACGCGGGTTTTTTGCGTGGCGATGTCCTTGAAAAACGGCCCGCCGGAACTGCGTTCGCGGTTGCCCATGAGCATGAACACCGCCACGCCCGAGCCACTGACGCCGTGCACCTGGTCGTCCATCATGCGCCGCGCCGAATAGAACTTGGAGCTGGTGCGGCCGTCCGGCAGCAGAAACACATCCTCGCCTTCGATCGGGCTGCCGACATTGGAATCGGGTTCCTGCTGTGCATTCGGCAGCTTGGCGACATTCAAGCGGGTGACAAAGCGCAACTCGCCCACCGGCAGCAGCGTCGGTGCATGGGTGGCCATATAGATCGCATTACGGCCCTTGCGTGCGATGTAGTACTGGGTCAGGTCGCCGGCCTTGGCCGACACCACGATCGCCCCGCCCACTACGCGCGCCTCCACAGTGGCGCTGCCCAGCCCGGAGGCGATATGCGAGCCCTTCGCTTCAGTGGTCTGCAGCTCGTTGTCGCGATAGCGCATCGACACGATGTCGCCGGTGTTTGCGTTCACCGAAAACACCAACTGCGCCTCGGTGTCCACGATGAAGCGATCACCACTGCGGGTGACGCCGAATGCGGCGATGGCGGGCGCGCTGACGCCGCCGTACAGGGCGAATGCGCACGCCAGGATGCGCAGGGTAAAGCGGGGCATATCGATCTCCATGCCGAAGTAGGGGTGTCGCTGTGGTGCCGACGCGCGATGCTAGGCGGGCCGGACAACAACGGCGACAGCCTTGCATGCAGAGCGTGCGCCACGTTCGAACAATCGGTCTGAAACGCAAGGCAGCTCACGCTCGGCATGCGACCTGGATGCAGGCAGTGCTTGATGGCGGCGATGCGGTGCTGCGCCTGGTCGCAGTGGCAAGCCTCAGCGCAACGCGTCGCGCGCCGACTGGATCGCAAGCACCCACTGCTCGCGTTTGCCGATCACGAAGCGATGCTCGCCGCCATCGTCCAGCTGTACCAGCAGCGAGGTCGGTGCAACCGGCAGCACGCCGAATATCCGCGTCCAGCGCAGCTGCATCGCCACGATTTGGGCCAGATGCACGGTCAGCGATTGGGTCTGCACGTTGAAGGCATGCGGTTGGAAATGCAGCGCATCGGCGGTGAGGATCAGCCTCCCGCCCACCGCTTCCAGGCCGCGTTGCAGATTGGCAGGTGCTTGCCGCAATACAATCCGATCGATCGAGCGCAATTGGCCGCCCTGAAACAACGAGGTCATGCGGGCGACGCTGCGATACGAGCCAGGCGTGCCTGCCACTGCAAGCCAGTGCCTGTTTCGATCGGTGCAGAGGGTGAACCGCAAGACATGCGCTGGCCCCGGGGGAGATGCATCACTGCAGCGGGCTGCGCTTGGAAGACGCAACCACACGGCATGACAGCACATCGGCTGCATATGCAATGAGACCGCCGACCAGATACATCAATAGATCGTGCAGCGTGGCAGTGTTGCCGAGCGCGATAGACGCCGCGCTGCCGGGGCGCAGGCCGAGTCGGTCGCCCAGATGGATCGCCTGCAAGCCTTCGATCAGGCATCCGGTCGCGACCGCCAGCACCGCCGCCCAACGGGGTGAGAGCGCGAGTACGCCACGCAACCCGCAATAGACCAGGATCACCGCCAGCACATCGCCCAGGCTGCCGCGCACCCACGGCCCGCCAAGTGTGCCTGCACCGATCGCCACCTCGATCAGCAACACGGTCAGTGCGAGCAACAGGTAGAGCGTGCGTGCGCGTGGCGACATCGGCATCAGTGTGTGCCTGCCAGATGGCAGCCGTGTGTGCGTTCGGCGGGCGCTGCAGCGCTTAGCGCGAGCGCCCCTCCGATACCGCTGCAACACATCGCCAACACGCTCACTTCAGATACGCACGCGGCAACGGGCCGGCCGGTTGCATGTAACGGTCGCGCAGGTCGGTCTGGCGCGAGCGCATCGGCATGTCGCGGCCGTTCAACCAGACCTGCTCGGCGTAGTGCGCGACATCCAACGGGTCGCCTTCCCACAGCACCAGATCGGCCTGCTTGCCGACCGCGATGCTGCCGATGCGATCGGCCACGCCGAAGATCTCCGCCGGCACGCGGGTCAGCCCGGCCAACCCGGATTCCCACGGCAGTCCATTGGCCACCGCATTGCCGGCCAACTGACGCAGCTTGCGTGCGTTGTGCGAGGCATCGCCGCTCTGGGTGAAGCTGACCTCCACGCCGGCGGCGCGCAGACGTGCGGCATTTTCCAGCGTTGCGCCAATCTGGTCGAAAGTGGATGGCAGATCCGCCAGCGCATCCACCAGCACCGGCACCTTGGCCTGCGCCAATTGCGGTGCGAGCTTCCAGGCTTCGGTGCCGCCGGCAATAGCGATGCGCACCTTTTCGCGCTGCGCCCAACGCAGCAACTGGCGGATGTCGGCGGCGCGCTCTACCTGCACCACGATGCGGCCTTGCCCGGCCAGATACTTGGCCAGCACGCTGCGGCCGACCGGCGTCAGCAGCGCATGCGGCGAGTCGGCCGGCACGCGTCCACGCGCTTCGGCGACCAGCTGATCGAGCAGCATCCATTGCGCCGCACGCGAGCTGCCGGTGAGGTCGGAGGCCGCCGCACCGATGCGTAGAAACAAGGCATGCGGGCCGATCGGGTCGGGGCTGCCATCCAGCCGCACGATGCCGCCCTGGCCGGCGATAAAGGCGCCGCTGGTGGTGGCCCCCAACGCCGTGAAGCCGATGCCTTCCACGCGCGCCACCGGCACCAGTACCGAGTCGGGGTTGTAGGCCAGGGTGACGTCGAATTCCGGACGCATCGGTTGATCGCTCAGCTTGACACCGCTGTCCACGGTGCTGTCTTCGCCGGAGACTTCTTCGATGCCGATTTCGGTGATGCCGCCGAACAACGCCGGCGTCAACGGGCGGCCCTTGGCCTCGACCACGCGGCCATCGGTGGGCACGGCCAGGTGATTGCCGATGGCGCGGATCACCCCGCCCTGCACCAGCACATCGGTATTGCGCAGCGTGCCTTGTGCGGTGGCGGTGTGGACGGTGGCGCCGCGGATCAACACCTGCTGGCCGAATGCGGGCAATGCAAGCGCGGCCACGATCACTGCAGCGATCGCGCGCAAACGTGGGCGTACAGCGATTGCGCGGCTCATCGTGCCACCTCCTGGCCAAGCATGAAGTCCGACACCGGCTGCAACGTGCGATCGTGGCGGTCGTAGACCTGCGCGCCGTCGATATAGACCTGTTCGGCCAGCGCGTAGGAGCTGAAAGGATTGCCGTTCCACACCACCACATCGCCCATCTTGCCCGGCTCCAGTGCGCCGGTCTGTTGCTCGATGCCCAGCGCCTTGGCAGCGTTGCTGGTGAGCCAGCGGATCGCGCGCTCAGGCGCTATATCGGTGCCGCTACGGCGCGCATTGGCAATCACCTTGGCGGCCTCCTGATTCAAACGCTGGATGCCTTCTTCCGAATCCGAATGCACGATGGCGCAGCTGTTGGCCGGGCGGTCGACCATCGCAATGTTTTCCTGGATGCCGTCGAAGGCCTCCATCTTGAAGCCCCACCAATCGGCCCACAGCGCGCCGCAGACGTTGTCCTGTGCCAGGCGGTCGGCCAGTTTGTAGGCCTCCACGCCATGATGGAAGGCGGCGATATGGAAGCCGAACTCCTTGGACAGATCCAGCATGGTCGCCATCTCATCGGCGCGGTAGCAATGAATATGCACGCGGATGTCGCCGTTGATGGCGCCGGCCAATGTGTCGAGCTTGAGATCGCGCTTGCCGCCCGCATCGCCGCTGCTGTCGTTGTCGCCGCCGCTACTCCACCAGTGGCGTTTTTTTGCGGCTTTCTTCTTCGGCGCGTTCTTCTGCAAGTACTCGGCCGCATCGATGAAGGCAGCGCGGTAACCGGCCACGTTGCCCATGCGGGTGCCGGGGCCACCCTTCTGGCCATACACGCGCTTGGGGTTTTCGCCACAGGCCATCTTCAGCCCCCACGGCGCGCCGGGAAACTTCATGCCCTGATAGGTGGTGGACGCCACGTTCTTGAGCGTGACGCCACGGCCGCCGATCAGATTGGCCGAGCCCGGCAGAATCTGCAGCGAGGTGATGCCACCGGCCAGCGCGGTGCCGAAGCCCGGGTCCTGCGGCCAGATCGAATGCTCGGCCCAGACATTGGGCGTGACCGGTGCGGTCATCTCGTTGCCATCGCTGTGCGCGCTGACGCCGGGGCTGGGATACACGCCCAGATGCGAGTGCACATCGATGATGCCGGGGGTGACCCACTTGCCGGTGCCGTCGATGCGACGCGCATCGGCCGGCGCTTCCAGCCCGCGCCCGACCGCGGCCACCTTGCCGTCGCGCAGCAATACATCGGCATCGTCCAGGCGCTGGCCGGTGCCGGTCAGGACCGTGGCGTGCTGGATCAG
Source organism: Xanthomonas sp. Leaf131 (assembly GCF_001423495.1). GTDB lineage: Bacteria > Pseudomonadota > Gammaproteobacteria > Xanthomonadales > Xanthomonadaceae > Xanthomonas. The sequence goes on from NZ_LMOG01000016.1 coordinate 229,842, forward strand.
TACCGGCCCGGAGGCAAGCGCGTGATAGGTGCTGGGATAGGGGTCTTGCACGAACCGCGATGCCGCAGACGCAGGCCCGCACAGCACAGCCGCGCCGAGCGCGGCGAACAGGATGGAACGCATGGATTTCCCCGGTGCAACGAAAACGTCAGCAGCAAACCTAGCGGCCGGCGGCGTGCTTGCCAAGTGCTGCGCCTTCGGTCGCGGCGGCCTCATCACATGCGCGCGTGCATGCTATGCCGTATTCGTCAGGGGAAACGTCGATGATTGCCAAATCAGAGCGCAACAAACAGGCCGATGTGGTGTTGGCTTTCTGGGAGCTGGCCGGCTCGGCCCGCTGGTTCACCCACAACGATGCCTTCGATGCCAACTTCCGCCAGCACTTCAGCGAACAGCACTTCGCCGCGGCACGTGGCGAGTACGCGCACTGGCTGGAAAGTGCCGAAGATGCATTGGCATTGCTAATACTGCTCGACCAGTTTCCGCGCAATGCCTTCCGCGGCAGCGCGCATTCCTACGCCACCGACGGCCTGGCGCTGCACTACGCCAAGCAGGCGCTCGCCAGTGGCTTCGATCAACAGGTGTCCGCGCAGTTGCGGCTGTTCTTCTATCTGCCGTTCGAGCATGCCGAAGACCTGCAGGAGCAGGCGCGCGCGGTGCAGCTGATCACCGCGCTGGATGATGCCGAAACCACGCACTGGGCAGTGGAGCACCAACAGATCATCCAGCGTTTCGGGCGCTTTCCGCATCGCAATGCGGTGCTTGGGCGTGAGAGCACTGCGGAAGAACAGCAGTTTCTCGATGACGGCGGATTTGCCGGCTGAGTGATGGCGGCGGTTGTGGCGTGCCGCTGTCGCGCGGCGCTACCACGCCGCTACGGGTCACGCACTGCGCGTCGCGCTCGCGGATGCGGGTGGTGCGGGCGATCGATGCGGATCGGCTGATGACTCACCAGCACGATGTCGATCGTTGATCGACATCGTGCTGCTGTGCAGTTAGACCGCCGGCCGCGCACCGGCGATGTGCGAATGACTTGCGCCGCGACGCACAGCGGTGTGCTGGATCCGCGCGTGATGCAATGCGATACCGATACAGGCATCGGCCATCGGCGCTGCGACAGATCAACAGCGCGACAGATCAACAGCCGCCCGGTAAGCCTTCCGAGCGCCAGTTCGTGCCTTCGCCGAGCAGCAGATAAAACCCGTAGCTCTCGTAGCCGCTTTCCGACAGCACGAAGTCGAGCGTGCCGTTGCCGTCGATATCGCCGAACTGCAGCAGATGCGTGCGCAGTGGCAGGTCTTCGCAATCGTCGCAGCCGCTGGCCGCGCTGCCTTTGCGGAACTGCCAGCGGTTGCCGTCGTGTTCCAAGATCGCAAGCACGGTGAGCACGCCGGTGGGGTTATCCGGATCGCCGGTCTTGGTCGGGTGATTGGAGGTCAGTACGGCCACGCGCCGTTGCGGCTGCTGCGCGTCGGTGAAAATCTGCAACGCCGCCACATCCTGCGCGCGATCGGTGTTGAACGCGGCCAATGCCTGGGCCAGTGCGGCAGGCTTGACGCTCTTGCGCAGCTGCGCAGTCTCGCCCACCTGGCGCAACAGCTCGATCTGTTCGGCAGGCGTGGCGTCACGGCTCGCAAAGCGCTTGCCGGGATTGAGATCCACCGTCGACAACAGTGGCGACTTGGACAACGTGGCGGTGCCCTTCAAGCGCAGTTTTGCGGTGCCACCGCACATGCTGTTGTCGTCGACGGTCAGCGAAGCAAGCCGCACGTTACCCGCGGAAACGCCGGCATTGAAAACCTGCAGCGGCTGGCTCAGTAGCGACTTGGGCATGGTGGATTCTTTCGCCACGCCGCGGCCCAGCCACACCGGAATGTATTCCAGCGGATCTTCGGCTGGCTGGCTGTCGTAGGTCTGTACCAGCAACACCGCACGCGACGGTTCGGCAGCATGTGCAGCCAGCGGCACTAGCGCGGCCAGTGCGAGAGAGATCAGGTGACGTTGCATTGCATCGAGGTCCTTGTGCGTGTTGATCCATGAAAAAACGGACGCTCCGTAGAGCGCCCGTTTCGGGGTGTGCAATGTAGCAAACGCGGCTAAAAAACCTGTGTGCTCAGTACTTCGGCACGCCGTTGTCCACCGCGTCCGACCACGCATCGATGCCGCCGGTAACGTTGTAGACGTTGCTGAAGCCCAGGCTGCGGAAGTGCTCGGCCGCCTGCAGGCTGCGGCCGCCGCGGTGGCACAGGAACGCCAGCGGGGTGTCCTTGGGCAGTTGTTCGATGGCGGCACGCTCGTGCGCGTCCAGCGTGCGGAACGGGGCGGCAACCGACGCCAGTGCGCGCTCGTCGGCCGGGCGCACGTCCACCAGGGTCAGCGTGCCGGCCTTGAGACGGTCGTCGGCATCGCGCACCGACAGTTCCTGCACCGGCTTGGGCGCGTTGGGGTTGTCGATCGCCAGGCCGCGGCCGCGGATGTCGTCCACCCAGTCGATGGTGATGCCGTCGGCGCGGCGCGCGCTGGCCAGGTCGAATTGCACGCGCAGGCCGTTGGATTCGGCCGCGATGGCGTTCGGGTTGGTCGGCGCCAACTGGAAGTTGGGCTGGAAGTCGGCGTCGATGGACAGCGTCAGCGAGGCGTCCGGCGCATCGGCCAGCGCGCCCTTGAGCATCTCGACCGCCGCCGGGGTGACGGTGATCTTGGGCGGGCTGCGATCCGGCGCCTGCAGGCCGAGCATGCTGCTCAACTCGCCGCTGTCGGCCATCTGCAGGATGATGTCGCTGCCGCCGATCAATTCGCCATCCACGTACAGCTGCGGAATGGTCGGCCAGTCGCCATAGGCCTTGATGCCTTCGCGGATGTCCTGGTCGGCCAGCACGTTGACGTGGGCATAGTCGATGCCCAGGCCATCCAGCACGCCAATCGCCTTGGCCGAGAAACCGCACTGCGGCATGCTGGGCTGGCCTTTCATGAAGAGCACCACGCGGCTGGATTGCAGCAGCGTATCGATACGGGAACGCAGGGCGGGATCGAGGGACATGGCAGCACTTCGGTCAGATCGTGGAGGCGGACCATTCTACGCCGCGTGGCATCATGCGGTATGACCACGCTGCAAACGCTGTATCGCATTCCCTCGCACCCGTACCGCTGGGTGGGCCTGCTGGCCCTCTCGCAGGCAGCGGTGGCGCTGCTGTGGTGGCAGCTGGGCTGGGTCTGGGGCGTGCCGGCGCTGCTGCTGTCGCATGCCCTGTTCGTGGTGCCGGTGTTCCTGCCGCGCGCGCGCCTGTATGCGCCGGTACTGGCGCGCCTGCCCGGACGCGCTCCGCAGGTGTGGCTGACCATCGACGATGGCCCTTCCGACGACACCCCGGCGATGCTGGAATTGCTGGACGCCTTCGATGCCAAGGCCACCTTCTTCGTGGTTGGCGCACGCGCCGAGCAGCGGCCTGAACTGGTGCGCGAGATCGTGCGCCGCGGGCATGGCATCGGCAACCACAGCCATACCCATCCGCAGGCCTGGTTCTGGGCGCTGGGCCCGCGCCGCATGGCGCAGGAAATCGGCAAGGCCCAGCGCGTGCTGGCCACCATCACCGGGCAGGCGCCACGGCTGTACCGCTCGGTGGTGGGCATGACCAACCCGTTCGTTGCCTCGCCATTGCGTGCGCACGGCCTGACCCGTGTGGCCTGGAGCGCACGCGGCTTCGACGGGGTGCGCTGCGAACCGGATGCCACCGTGGCGCGCATCGTCCGCGACCTGCGCCCCGGGGCGATCGTGCTGCTGCACGAAGGTGCCGCACACGGCCACAACCTGACCATCCTGCGCGGCGTGCTGGAGGCGATGCGGGAGCGCGGGTTAGTGGGCATCGTGCCGCAAGGCACCGCACACGGCGATTTGCCCCCCGCGCACAGGTCATAAGCTGGGTGCGCCACTGCCGCAGTGGGCCGAAGGCGGCGGCGACAGCTGATGTCTCGCACAACGGGTGGTTTGCCTGGTAGCGACTGCTGCTGTGGCCTGTTCGATCCGCGCAGTGGTACGGATGCAATGGGACAGTTCGCACCGTTCGCGGACTGCGCTGCACCGTGCGCTACGGCCGAAAGATGCCGGTCGGCAGCGCGTCGGATCGGGCGTCGTGCACGGCCCGAACTTGCCTCGTCCTGGGCGTTGGCACATCGGGCTACGCAGGTGGTCTGGGAGGCGTGGCAGGTAACGCGCGCACCGCAGGCGCGGCAGGAGTGGTAGGTGACGCGCGAGCTGCAGGTGCGGCAGGCATCGTAGGTGAGGCGCCCACTGCAGGTGCGGCAGGTGCAGGCAGCGGGCTTGCCGGGCGTGGGGCAGCCGCGCTGGCGATCGTTGCATCCATGCCGTTACGCCGTTCGCGTTCGCCGGTGAGCTGCGCCTGCAGGCGTGCGGTGCGGGCGACGCTGGGGTCGGGGATATCGATGGAAGGGTTCAACGTTGCGCCGCGCACGCGGTCGGCCTGGGCCTGCGCCGCCATCTGGTTGAGCGGCAGGTAATCGCTGTGGAAGTTCAACTCCACCGAGGAAGTCAGTTCCAGATCGGTATTCATTTCCTCGGTACGCTGCGCGCGCTGGGTAGAGACGTAGCCGATGTTGTTTTCGATCTCCGCACTCGCGCCCCACGGGCCGACGCCGAATTTTCCGGCGGCCTTGATGCGGTTTTGCAGACTGAACTGGCTGCCGCGCTCTTCGTTGGCGGCGCTGCGGGTGTCGATATGGAAGCGCATCGCGGCGTTGATGCGGCCGCTGTCCACCACGATGCGTTGCATGCCCATCGCGACCATGGTGGCCAGCATCTGCTGGCGCTGGCGTGCCAGATACCGGCGCGCCAGCGGAACCAGTTGCTCCGGGTTGGATGCGTCTATCGTTTCTTCTTCGCCCACCCCAAGCGTGGCGCGAATGTCCTCTGCCGTTGGCATGGACGCACCGCCACGCAGGCGCAGACGAATCTGCGCGACCTCGTCCGGATCGGGGCTGTCGCCAGGATCCGGTGCGTCGTACTCGATGGCTTCGGGAAAATGATCGGCCACCCATTGGCGCACCTGCCCCACGCCGAACTGGGTGCGCTCGAAACCGCCCGCCGAGGCCGATACCGCGCCCAGCAATTCGACGTATTGCTGCATCTGTTGCGCGTTGGAATCGAGCATCGCGCGGAAGACGCCGTTGATCAAGTCGGTCACAAACCGCGGAAACGATACTGCGTTGAGCACGCTGTTTGTGGTGTCGGCGATGCGCTTGGCAGCTTCGCCGAATGCGGGTTGCTGCTCCTGCGCGCGCGCCAGCACTGCGGGGCTGGAATGAGCGATCTGCCGATCGGCGTCGTGTTCTTCGGCGAGCAGGTCGGCGGCCAGCGCCGAGACGGTGACCATCGCCTGCGCCAGGGCCTGGCGATCGTTTGCCGCCAGCGCCTGATAGTGCGGCGCTCGTTCGAGCACGTCGCGCACGGCAGCGCGTAGCCACGGTTGCGGTGCGGTTGCCATGGCAACGGTGGGTGACGCTGGGCCGGGAGCGGTCATCGCTTACGCCGCGCGCTGGAGCGCAGGATCGGGCGTGCGTTCCAGTGCGTGTGCAGCCAGCAACCAGCGTTGTGCAGCGCTCATCAGGGCGAGGTCGTCGGCGCGTGCCGGGTCCAGGCGCGTTGCGCCGGTCGCCTGCTGCGCGGCCAGCCACAACAGCACCTGCTGGCCGGCGCGGCCCTGGTCTGCCAGCGACTGCGCGCCACCGATGCCGATGCCCGGGTGGGCGGCGCCCACCAATGCCCATAGCGACTGCACCCCGAACGCGCTCTGCAGCATGCGCTCGCGCAGGAAACCCAATGCGGCGTTGAGGTTGTCCACGATCTCGCGCGCGGCCAGCGTGGCCATCGCATCGGTGCGCTGGGCCAGCAGTTCACCCAACGCCTGCACGCTGGACGCCAGAGCGACGTCCTCGCGCATGTCGCCGCCATCGGCCTGCGCCACGATGGCGGCACACAACGCGCGCATCAGCCGGGCGAAGTGCGGCGGCTCGAACACGCGCTGGAAGATGGCGTCGCGCTCGGCGCCGCTCAGGCGCTCGCGACGGCCGCGCCAGAACGCATTGAGCGACTGCGCGCCCGGACCCAGGGGCTGGGTGATTGCGCCGCTGGCGAACAGCGCGGCGATCTGTTCGGCGGCCGCCAGCACGCCGGCGGTTTCCAGCATGCTGGCGAAGTACAGCGGCGCGGCCGCCAGCAATTGCGAGCGGTCCTGTGCGGTGGGCGCGCCTGCTGGCAGGTCGATTTCGCCCAGTTCGGCCAGCGACTGCGCCAGCGCGCTGTCGTGTGCAGCCAGGGTGGCCTGCGCCAGGGCCAGCGCATCCAGCAGTGCGGCATGCGGGTGCGCTGGCGCAAGGCGGCGATCGGCGGGTGGCGGATGCAGGCGCATTGCGATCTGTTCTCACGCGGCCGCGGTGGTCCCCGGCCGTGCGGCGGCCGGCGGGTTGGGATCGAACGGCGTGGCATTGCCCTGGATGCTGGCGATCATGCCGGGCGAGGCCAGTTTCTCCATCGGGAAGTAATCGGACTTGAAGTTCACCCGCACCTCGCCGGTCAGTTTGGCCTTCATTTCCTGGCTGGATCCGGAGTCCTCGTCCACCGACGATTTCACGGTGGTCATGTGTCGCTGCACGCTGGTGTTGACGGTGCCGGCGGCGCCCCAGCCCAGGTTGATGCCCATGCCGGACTTGCGGCGGTTGGAACTGGATTCCGAATCGTAGAGCGAGGCGCCGGCATTGCGCTGAGCATGGTCTTCGGCACGGAAGTCGAACACCACTTTGGCGTTGATCGCACCGTCGGTGACCACGATGCGGTTGATGCCCAGCACCACCATCGACGACAGCAATTGCTGGCGGCTGCGTGCCATCTGCAGGCGCGCGGCCTGCACCAGGCGACTCTCCTGATCGGGATCGGACAGGTCGTCGACCGGTTTGGCCAGCTGCAGGGTGTCCTTCATCTGGGTCAGCGCGCCGGCGGCGTTGTCCTCGTCGCGCAGACTCAGGCGCGGGCCGCTGCCGGCGTCGCTGGCGTCGATGGTCAACGCCTCGGGAAAGCGTTCCACCAGCCAGTCGCGCGCATTGTTCATGCTGATGTTGTCGGATGCGAACTGGTCCACGGTCTGCGCCACCGACTTGAGCAGCTCGCCGTAGGCGTTCATCTGCTGGATCGAGGCGTCGACGATGGCCTGGAATACGTTCTGGATCAGCCCGCCGACGAAGGCAGGGAAATCGACCGAACCGATGTACTTCTTGAAATTGTCGCCACCCTGTTCCACCGAGGCGGCGGTGAAATCGTCGCCGGCAAAAGTGCCGATCTTGTCGGAGGCCTTGTTCTTGGCCTGCGTGACCGGATCGGCCAGTGCGCGTGCGCTGGGGGGGGCGGGATCGCGCACCAGTACGCCTCCGTCCTTGGACAACTCGTGCTTTGCCAGTCCGTCGGGATTGGTCATGTAGGACGCCACACGCACCATGTTGCGCGCCAGCTCCTGCTGCTCGGCAACCGGCAACTGACGGAACCCCGGCGAGGATTCGAGCAGGCGGCGCACCTGTGGCCGCACGGCGGCCAGGGTGTCGTCGTCGAGCCAGGCCGGGTTGCGGCTGGCGGCACTGGCGGCGGTGCGGGCGAGAGCGTGCATGGCGGCGGTGTGTCCGGTCAGGCCGCGGGCGCGCTGGCCGGCGCCGGCGACGGAGCAGTTGTTGCGGCGGGCGGTGCGACCGCACGGTTGGTCGCCAGTGACTTGACCATGCCTGGCTGCGCGTTCATCTGGATGGCGGCAATCGCTTCAGGATTGGCCAGCTTGTCCAGTGGCATGTAGTCGCTCTTGAAGTTGACCTCGACCTGGCCGGCCAGGCTGGCCTTGGCCTGCAACGAAGAGTCGTTCTGCAACTGCGAGGTGCTCATCATCTTGATGATGGGTTGCTCGCTGTATTTGTAATTGCCCTTGGAATAATAGCTGCCGTCCTGCCGATCGCTGGTGCCATCGGCGCTGCGGCTGTAACTGCCGCCGTCGTTCTTGCTCTCGTACTCGCCTTCGTTGCCGTAGGTTTTCTGCACGTTGCCGGCGGCGTCTTTCTGGTGATCCATCTTGCTTGCGCTGTAGCGGTAACGGCTGTTGTCGCGCGATTGGAAGTCGTACAGCACCTTGGCCGAGATGCGGCCGTCGGTGACCACGATGCGGTTGATGCCCAGCATCACCAACGTGGCAAGTAATTGCTGGCGGCCGGTGGCGATCTGCGTGCGTGCGGCCGGCACCAGCAGCGCTTCGACCAGGTCGTCGTTGAGCGAGGTCACCGGCTTGTCCAGCGGCAGCGATTGATTGACCCGCGCCACGGCCGTGCGTTCGTCCACATCCGGCCGCATCACCACGCGCGGTTGTGCCGGCGCCTCGCCGCTGTCGCCGAAGCCGCCCATGTCGCCGAATGCGTCGCCGCCCATCTGCAACTGGAACAGGTCCGGGAATTGTTCGACCAGATGATCGCGCCCCTGGTTCTGGGTGGTGTTGTCGTCGCGGAACTGCGTCAGGCTCTTGGAGACATCGGCCACCAGCTTGGCGTAGGCCTCCATCTGCTCGATCGACGAGCTGACGATGGAATGAAACACGCCATTGATCAGGCCACTGACGAATTCGGGAAAGTTCACCGCTGCCATCAACGCACCGGCCTGATTCACGCCGGTTTGCAAGGCTTGGCCGAACTCGGGTTGCTTTTCCTGTTGCAACGGGGTGGAGTCGTCGCCGGCCATCGCACGGACCGGCGCGCTCTGCTGGGTGAGCCGCACGCCGTCGGGTTCGGCCAGATAGGTGCCGATCTGCACCAGGCCCTTGGCCAGGGTCTCGCGCTTGTCCGGCGGCAGTTCGTGAAACGCGTCGGCACGCTCAAGCAGATCGCGCACCGCCACGCGTGCGGCGTCGTGGGTCTCTCGCGTGCTCGGCGCTGGCAGACCACGGGCGGCTGCGGGGACGGATCGGGGAAAGATGGCAGACATTGCAGCGCTCCGGGTCGACGTGGATCGATGGATGGATGAGGCCTCAGCGGCGAGCGAACCGGTTCATTGCAGTGCGCGCGCCTCGGCGATCGCTTCGCGCATCTCGAACTCGATCGGGCGCACATACAGGCTGATGCGTGCCTGCGAGGTCGGGGTGACGCGGATGCTGAGCACCGAGAAATGGCCCTGTTCGCCGACATCGTCCATGCCGAAGGCATCCAGCCAGCGCGACAGTGCTGCCAGTTGCCGGGGCCGTTCGGCCAGCCCGAGCTTGAGCAGATCGAGAAAACGGGCCGGCAGGTCGGGGATGGCCGCGAGCAGGATTTCCAGCTTCAGCTCTGCACCGTCGGGCAGCTCGCGGATGCCGACCAGTACCGCGCCCGGCGGCAGTTCGAAGCGCCCGCCCAGGGCCACGCCGACGATGCGCATCAGGCTCGGCAACTGGTGGCCGATGCCGAGCCGATTCATCAGCGGGCCGAGCGTGTTGACCACCAGCGCTCCGCGGTGCAGGAAGGTCACCCGCTGGCTGCCGGTATCGCGCTTGCAACCGATCGACGTGAAGATCGGCATCAGCCCCGGCATCTCGCTCATCACCTGCTGGGTCAACCGCGCCAGTCCTGGCGACAGTGCGTCGAGCTGGGCGGGCAGCAGCTCGTAGTAGATCTTGGTGGCATACAGCCCGTCGCTGTCGAAGGCACTGCCGAACCAGGCGCCGTAGTTCATCCAGCTCATGCCGCCGAAGCCACGCCAGGCTTCGCTGCGCGCGTCGAACCAGCGCAACGCATCGGGACCGAAGATCGGCGAGACCAGCCGGCGCATCTCGCGGGTGGCTTCGTCGCGCCTGGCCACCGGTGCTGCGTCCGGGCCGAGCGGCTCGATGGTGAAACGCAGCATGTTCGGCTCGGACTCGGAAAACGAGGGCTCGTACGGCACCGCGCCGGGCGCCAGCGAATTGCGCGCGTACGAGGTGTCGTCGTCGGGCAGATAGAAGGCGCGGTCGATCAGGCCATCGACATACGGCATCGGATCGCGCGTGCCCAATGCGTGGGCGGCGGCGCGCAGCGAGTGTTTGACCAGGTTCTTGACCGGTTGCGGACGATCTTCGTGAGTGCGCATGGTCGGCTCCTACATGCCCGGCAGGCTGATGCCCGCCTGGTCGAGCAGGTCGCGCGCGGCCTGCGGTATCTCGATCGGGCGGCTGGTGATTACCGGCGATTCCATCGGCTGGGCGTACTGCTCGACGCTGTTGTCCTGCACCCCGCCCACCGCCAGCCATTGCTCGCAGGCCTGCAGCAGATCCCAGTCGGTGGGATCGACGGTAGGTTGGTCGCTGCCGCGCAACTGCGGGTTGGTCAGCGCACTGATCGAGATCACCTCGCCGTAGCGTCCTTCCAGCCGCTGCCGGCTGTTGGCGATCCAGCGGATGATCACCGCACCGGCGCGTGCTTGAGTGCGGAAGCGGCTGGTGTTGCGCGGGCCGCCCAGATAGTTGGCGTTGACCTGGTCGATCACCTGCCACATGTCGCGTGCGCCGAAGGCACCGCGCACTTCCGGGTCGCTGAGCAGGTCGCGGTATTCCAGGATCATCTGCTGCAGCTCGGTGGCGGCGAAGTAGGCAATGCCGTAGCCGCTGCGCGACATGCTGGCGCCGAGATCGCGCGCGGCCTTGCGTACCTGTTCCTGCGATACCGACACCGGGATGTTGGTGCGCAGCATGCGGTCCACGCTGAGCTGGCGCCCGAACGAAGACACCGCCGAGACGAAGCGCAGCCACAGCTCGTTGAATTCGCGATTGGGCTCGTTGCCGTTCGGGTCGCCGCCGGGCGCGCCGAAGCAGCGCATGTACAGATCGCGGCGCTCGCCCTCGGTGATGCGCTCGGCAGCGGTCTTGTAGTAACGGAATAGATAATCGCCGGCCTTGCCGCGCCCCAGCGGCAACATGCCGCTGCGGAACAGTTCGACGATCCGTTCGACCACCTGCGGCATGCGCGTTTCTTCGAGCATGTAGGAGAAGTAGATCGCCTGCACCGCGTTGAGGTTTTCGCGCACGATTTCCACGTCGGTGGATTCGTCCAGGTCCGGCAGGATGATTTCCATCGCCGAGGGCGGTGCGCCGGACACCACCCCGGTCTGCATTTCGTAGCTGTTCTGCAGATGGCTGGCGAGCCAGGCGTTGTCGGCGCGGATGCCGTTGCTGGCCAGGCGGCGCACGGTGGCCGAGAGATTGCGTGCGCTGAGCGCACACACGATGTCGTCGGCGGCGGGAACGAACGGCCGGTCGGTGCTGTAGCCGTGGCGACGCTGCTCCGGATCGTCGTTGGGCCATTCGCAACCGATGATGTCCGGGTCGATCAGGCCCGAGGCGATCTGCGATTGCAGGGTGACCTGATAGCGCGGCACCAACAGTTCGAACGCCGATTGGAACAGCGCGCGGTTCTCCCGATACTCGCCCTGCGCGGTACTGATCCGCTGCACGAAGCCTTTCAGGCTGGCGTCGGTGTAACCGTCCAGTTGCAGCAAACCGCAGATGCCGATGATCTCGCGCTCGTCGCTGCCCAACGGGCCGCGCAACTGTTTGGGCGTGCGTTGCGAGCCGATCAGGCCGTATTTGTGAATGTTCTCTTCGTCCCTGGACAGGTCTTTCCAGTCCTTCTGCTGCTGGGTGGCGACCACCACCTGGTAGAACGGATCCACCACCACGTCGCTGCACAGCCTGGTCCTGATCTGCGCCAGTTCGTCGAGCTGACGCGGGCTGAGTCCGCCACTGCTGTCGGCGGTCTTGTCGATGGTGTCCAGGACCTGGCGCCTCGCGCGCAGCTCCTGGCGCTTCTTGGTCTCGCGCTCGCCGAGGTCGACCAGCAGGATGCGGTTCATGGTGTTCACTCCGGGGGCGGACGGTTTGGGTGATGCGGCTGCGGCGGACGCGCTGCCGCCGTTGCTCGGGGGTGTGTTGCGGGCACCGGTGACAGCGGCCTTGGCTGCCTTGGCGCCCGCTGGCTTGCGGGACTTCGGGGTAGTGCGCTGGATCGCCATCGGAATCTCCTCGGCAGCGTGTGGGCGTCAGGCCGCGACGGGCGTGGACGACGCCGGCACGGAAAAAGAAGCGCTGTGGGTGTCGTCTTCGTCTTGCAGTTGCGCGTCGAGCGCGGCATCCAGTGCACGCAGCGCGGCATGCACGTCGAGCACGCCACTGCCGCAGTCCGCGACGCCGGCAGTGGCGAACGGGCGCGCGCTGTCGCGCAGCAGTTGGCGTGCCAGCGCGCCGTCCAGTGGCCAGGCGCGCCGCTGCGCGTGTGCCGCCAGCAAGCCGCAGGCGGCCGCCACGAAAGGTGCGGCGAAGCTGGTGCCGGACGCCTCCTGGTAGCCGTCCAGGGCGCAGGTGCGGATATCCCGCCCCGGGGCGCACAGCGCCACATGCGCGCCGCGCGTGCTGAAGTTGGCCGGGGTCAAGCTGGCATCCACCGCGCCGACGGCGATCACGCCGTCGTGCGCGGCCGGATAGAAACGCTCGCGCAGGCCGGAATTGCCGCTGGCCGCGACCAGCAGCACGCCGCGCGCCAGCGCATAGCGCACGGTCTCTTCGTGCGGACGCGGGGCGTCCGGCAGCAGTGCCGATTCGGGCGTGCCGAAACTCATGTTGATGACCTTGACGCCCAGATCGATCAACCGCTTCATGCCGGCGTCGATGTTGTCCAGCGCGCCCACGCCCACCCGACGCGTACCGCCATCCAGCGCCGCGCCCAGCACGCGCACCGGCGTGAGTCCGCAGGCTCCGGCGCCGCCGGGCGCAATCTGGCGACCACGCGCGACCAGGATGCCGGCGCAGCCGCTGCCATGCCCGACTTCGTCCTGCGGATGTTCGCCGGCACGCCGGAAATCGCCGACCAGCGACAGCCCGGCCACCGTGGCCGGGTCCAGATCCACGCTGTCGAAACCGGCGCGCACCTGGCCTGCCAGTTCCGGGTGCTGCAAGGCCACCCCGGTATCGGCAAGGCCGATCAGCACCGCCGGGTCGCCAGGCTCCAGACGCAGCGCCTGCGGCAGGCGGATCGCGTGCTGCGCCCAGGTGGCGGAAACGGTGAGCCGGGTCTGCTCGGCAGGCACGCTGCACGGCGTGCAGCACAGATAATCGGCGCCGACCCGTTCCACGATCGGCAGCTCGGCCAGCGCGCGCAGCAAGCTTGGCAACCGCGCCCCATCGCGCAGGTCGATGCGCAGCACGCGCGCCACGCCGCTGAGTTGCTCGGTCTCGTCGAAGCGGCGTCCACCCGTGCGCGCGCTTTCGCTGCGGCGCACGCGTGCGCTGTGCAGCCGCGCCACCCGGAACGCCTCGGCGTGATGGCGCAGCAGCCGATCGATCGCGCCGTGGTCGATGTAGTCGCCCATCGGCGTGCCGTAGCCGTGGACCGCGCGCAGGCCGGGCAGGTGCTCAGGCACTTCGCCCAGGCGCAGCGTCAGCAGCAGCCTGCGTGGCATCAGCCGGGGCAACGTGTGCGTGCTCATGTGCGTGCTCATGGCGTGCTGCTCCATTGGCCGAGGCAGCCCTGACGGAGCGGCACATGCGCGATGTGGCCGTCGCCGAAATCCAGTTCCGCCTCGCAGCCCAATTGGATGGCCAGCGGAGCCAGCACCATGCGTCCTTCTTCGGCGGTGAGAACCGGTACCGCTGCGCCGGCCGCGCGTACCAGCGGCACGCGTCCGCTGCGCAGCCCCGGTGCACTCAGGTGCACACGGGTGCCGGCGTCGGCCTGCGCGTCGGCCGACTCGACGCGGGTCACCCGCGGTGCGGCGGCCTTGAGCAGCGCCTGTTGCAGCCGGTTGACAGGCATCCGCGACAGCCGCGCGATGACATCGGCTCCGGCGCTCTCCTTCAGGTCATTGAGCTGGGTGACGGTGCGCACGCCGATGCGTTCGAGCTGGCGCTGCTCCCCTTCGGAAAATTGATCGCCCAGCGCGCTCTTGAGGCTGAAGTCGGATTCTTCGGCGCGGAAATCCATCGCGTTCTCCTCGATCATCGGCTTGGTGATGGTGGTCAACGCCAGGTGGATCGTGCTGGCCTCGCTCTCGCCGGGGCCTGCCGGGCGCAGGTAGACGTCGTCGTCGATCACCTGCACGAAGGCGCGGATATCCAGGGTCACGTCCTTGACCGCGAAGGTCAGCGGCAGCTTGCCCACGCGTGCCTTGATCGTCATCGCTGCCTGCGCCTTGTCCAGCTGCTCGGTCAGTGCCTGGATGAACAGGTCCAATGGCACCCCGGCGTTCTGCAGCAGCGGCGGCAGTTGCGCACTCATGACTGCGCTCCGCTGTGCCAGGCCAGGCGCAAGGTGGAGGGCACCGCATTCCAGCGATTCAGATCGCGGCTGCGTGCCACATCGGCGAGCAGCCGGCAGCCGCCGCCGCGCAGCACCGGGCAAAGTTCCAGCGGCAGGGTGATCTCCACCTGGGTCAGTTGCATGCCCGAGCGCGCTTCGATCGCCAGCAGGCCCTCGTGCAGTTCTTCCAGCAACGTGGAGAGTTCGCGCAGCATCACACCGCTCCTTCGCCGGCGACGGGCGCGCTGGGCGCCGGCGCGGATGCGGCGGCCGGCAGCGAGGCGCGCACGCTCGGCGAATGACGCTGCACCAGCGCGACCTTGGCCGCATCGGCCAGCCGTTCCAGCGGCAGTGTCTCGCTGACGAAATTGAGTTTGACCTCGCCGAACAGATCGGCACGCAGGTTGGATTCGTTCTGTGCATTGACCTGCACGGTGGAGACCATCGTGGTGCTCTTGCCCGCATAGCTGGACGCACCGCGCTCGCCCCAGTTGTCGGCCTGGGGAAGATCGTGGTCGAGCGCGTAGCCGACCTTGGCCACGTCCTGCGCGGCGGCGCGGAACATCACCTTGCTGCTGATGCTGCCGTCGCGGACCACCACCCGGTTCATGCCCAGCAACACCATTGTCGCCAGCAGTTGCTGGCGCTCGCTGCCGACCTTGTTGCGGACCTGCGGCAGCACGCTTTGCTCGAGCAACTCGGTGGTCAGGTCCTCGTCGGCCAGGCCGTAATCGGCCAGCCAGCCCGGTTGGGTGCCCTCGGTGCGCGGCGCCAGCTGCGGTGCAGTGCGCGCGCCGCCATCGGGCAACAGCAGCACCACGTCGCCGGGATAGTGCGTGGCCAGCCAATCGCGCGCCTGATTCGGGCTGACGTTCTCTTCGGTGAACTGGTCCACCGTCTTGGACACTGCCGCCACCATGCTCGAGTAACTTTCCATCTGGCGGATCGAGGCATCGACGATCGCATCGAAGGTGCCGTGCACCAGTTGCGCGACAAAGCCGGGAAAGTCCACTTCGTTGACCATCGCACCGGTACGCCGCGCGATCGTCTCGGTGGCCTGCGGCTTGACCGTGGCCGGCGTTGCGCTGGCCGGCACGCCGGACAGCGGCGCTGCCGGTACGCGCTCGGCCAGCGCACGTGCCGCAGTCGTCGCGAGGCGGGGCGGGAAGATCAGGTTGCCGGGGCGGTGACCGCTGGCCATGACGTGTCTCAGGCCGCGACCGCGGCGCCGGCTGGCTGTGCCACCCAGCTGTTGATGCGCTCATAGCGGCCATCGCCCAGCAGGCGCAGCGCGATGCGTGCTTCCGGATTGCCTTGCGCCAGACCGCTGAAGCGATAGTCCAGCGTGACCAGCAGCGCGGCGACACCGCGCACGTCGTCGGCGTCGTCGATGCGGGCGGTGACCTCGATGCCGTAGGCCAGGTTGCTTGGCGTGCCCGCCGCGATGCGGATATCGCCGACGCTGCCGTTGTCGGCGCTGAAGTCCAGCGCCACCGGCAGCGGCGTGGCGGCGCCATCGACGGCCGGCCAGTCGTCGAGCACGATGCGCACCTGCGCAGCGGCAGCGCTGCCGACCACGGCCGCAGTGGCCGGCGTTTTCCAGCCTTCCAGCTGGTCCAGCGTCCAGCGGCATGCGCCGGCACCGCCGCGCAGCACGCTCATGCGCGTACCGACGATACGGCTGGGCGTGATCGCCTCACGTGTTTCGCCTGGGGTGGAGGTCTGTTCCAGCGCCAGCGCGCGGATCGCGGCCGGGGGCGGTGCCAGGCGCATGCTGGCCGATGACAGCGCCTGGGTCTGCGCAGCGCTTGCCGGCAGATGCAGCACGCGCCAGTTGCCGTAGTCGGCTGCGGCCATCTCGCCGAAGGCCTCGGCGAATTCCTCGAACGAGAGCCAGTCCGCATAGCCCTGGTTGGGCGGGATGAAGGTTACCGGATCGTTATCGAAGGCCACCCGCGTGTCCCACGGGTTGAGGATGTGCACCACCACCGAGGCAGGGTCGGCGAGGTTGCCCGAGATCCCGCTCAGCACCACCGCATGCGGCGCGCCGACGATGACCACCCACAGCGGGCCGTAGGCGGTCAGCCAATCGGCCCATTGCTGCGGGCTGTGATACAGGCTGGCATTGGATGGCAGTTCGATCGCGGTAAAGCCATAGCGCTGACTCACCGCAGTCAATACCTCCACGCCGTAGGAGCTGGACAGCGAGGCGCCGACCTCGGCGACCAGCGCTTCCGGCGTCACCGGGGCCGCGCGGCGATACGACAACAGCATCGCCATGACCGCTGCCCAGCAGGCGCGTTTGTCCGGCTGCGCGATCAGCGCCACCTCGTAAACCGGTTCGCTGTTCAGCGCACGCGCGTTGCGCGGCAGCGACAGGGACTGCGCACTGGCCGGGTAGAGAATGCGCACCACCTCGGCGTGGAGGCGCTCGCTGAAGGGCGCCGGCACGCTGGCGGCACCGCCGTTGGCCTGGATCCACGCGCTCAGCTTGCGCTGGAAACTTTTCCATAGCCGGTCGGCGGCGAAGAAACCGATGCTCGCACCGGGGCCGCCGGTCCAGCGATCGGCGCCGCGCGTATAGAACACCGGCGTGCCGGCGTCGTCGCGCACGCCCAATTCGCGATGCCCGCTGACCGGGTGGTCGCCGGACCATTCGGTGTGCACGGTGGTGAAGCGCCAGCGCTGCGGCTCGACCAGGCTTGCCACCACCGCTGCGTTGTCCGGCCCACCGATGTCGATCTTGAACACCGCCCCGAGCGGACTTGCCGATTGCCAGGTCGTATCGTCCACGCCGGCAACGTAGGGAATGAAAGTGCTGTAGTCGGTGTCGATGAAGTCGTTGAGATGCAGACGCAGATGCTCGACCAGGGCGGGCGCGCTCCACCCCTCGGGCAAGCGCTCGCAGCGCACTTCGTAACGATCCAGACTGAGCTCGCCGGCGGCATCCTGGATGCGCTGGATCGCCATGCCGCGCGCACTCACCGCGCTGTCCACCTCAGCCGGCGCGCTCCAGTTGAACAGGTCGGCCCATTGCGGCGCGTAGCGCTGCGCCTGCGCGATATCGTCCGTGTCGATGGTCAATGCGCGCGTGCGCGCACCACGTCCGGCCTGCAGCGACAGTGGTTGAGAGTTCGCTGCACCGGCGTTGCCGGCAAGTGCCTGTTGCACGCAGGCCAGGTAGTGGTCCCAGTCCCAGATCGAAGACGGGCACGCGTGGTTGTCTCCCGGCGAGATCTCCTGGTGGCCGACGATGTGCGCGCGGTCGGCGGGCAGGCCGAGCTGCTGGCACAACCAGGCGACCAGCCCGGCCGAGGCGGCATATTGCGGCTCGGTCACCGGCAGATCGCGCGGGTTGCCGCGGCTCGGCTTGTTGGCGCAGTGCTCGATGCCGATGCTGCGCGAATTGGCCGCACTGGCGTGGTAGCCGGTATCGGCATTGCGCACCATCTGCACCACCTCGCCATCGCGGCCGACGAGGTAATGCGCGCTGACGCGCGCGTCCGGATTCTGGAACCAGCCGATCGTGCCATCGATGCTCGGCCCGCCGGCGGTGATGTGGATGACGATGCGGTCCAACGCCACACCGGCACGACGGCCAGCACGGAAGTTGCGCGCATGCGCTGCGGCAAAACGACTGGCGCCCGGATACTCGGCAGCAGGTGTATCCAGTGCACGCGACCGCAGCGATTGCGCGCCTGCGTTGGCGATGCCCGGCGGTTCGTCGTCGGTGATGCCGAAGCGATCCGGATCCTCGCTGGCGCTCTCCTCCGTCGACGGTTCCGAGAGCGCACGCGCGCGCAGCGAGAAGCTCAACGTCTGATTCCAGTCGGCGGCCTGCTGACGGATCCAGGCCAGCTTGCCGGCGGTGATGCGGCAGCCGAGGTTGCTGACATCGTTGAACGGTGCGATGTGCACGCCAACCATATGCGCACGCGGCGATGCGCCCTGGTCGATGTAATACACCGGCGAGCCGCTGGTGCCGCCGAGCGATTGCACGTCATAGCTGAAGGTCTCCGCGCTGGGCAGTTCACGCAGATGCCCGCCATGCATGTGTTGCCGGTCGGGATCGATCAGCGCATTGACGACGGTGCCGGCCAGGCTGGTATCCGGCGAGAACGCCGCATAGCCGCTGACCACGGTCTTCTCCGGTCGCGATTGGGTGAGTTCTTCGACAAGGTCGAAGAACTGCGGCGCGGCCACCGCATTCGCCTCCGGCACGCGGATCAGCGCCATGTCGAAGTCGTAGCTGGTGTCCGAGTAGGCCGGATGCGTCAGCATGTCGGCGGCGGCGACATGGAAGCGGCCGAACGGCTCGTTGGCGTGGTCGACGCCGGCGCCCTGCTTGCCCGGCACGATGATCAGTTCGCTTTGCCCGGCCACCACGTGTGCGGCAGTCAGCAACAGCCGTGGCGCGATGAAGAAGGCGGTGCCGTGCTGGATGCCTTCGTCGTTGCCGTCCACGCGGCGTACCTGGCAGATCGCACTGTAGGGCGGCACGGTGGTGTCCGGTACGCCCAGCACCCAGCGCGCGCTGCTGGCGAAGAATTCCAGCTGCGCCAGCAGCGCATCGCGCCAGTCTTCCGGAGTGTCGTACTGGCCGACCACGCGCATCGCCTGGGCCGGGGTGCCGCTGCGTTGCATGGCGGGCGCTGGCGCCGGTCGTGCGGGCCGTACCGTTGGCCTTGCATTGGACGCCTGCGGTGCGGCCCAGCCTTGCGCCGTGACGGGTGTGGCCACGGAAGTCGCGCCGTTGCTGGCAGGTGTGCGCGGCTCCGCCGCTGGTGGGGTGGATGCAGCCACCGGCGCAGGAGTCACTGGCGCCGGCGACTGCGCCGCAGCCTGATCGGCAGGGTGCTGCCACAATTCGTCCGAATAGCCGTCGCTGTAACCGCCAGCCGCCGCACCTGCGTTACCTGTCGCCGGCCTGGCCGGCGCGGCGCCAGTGGTGGCCAGTGCGTCCCCACCCCAAGCCAGCGCCGCACCCTCGCCGGCATAGTTGCTGCTGCCGGTGGGCTGCGGGCGTGCGGTGCGGCGCAATCCGCGCTCGGTCAGGCCGGAAAGATTGATGTACATGTTGCCGCGATCGGGCATCTGCACCTGTACCGGTCGGGCACGGTCACGCTCGCTGTAGGTCGCCAGCCCGAAGTACACCCGCGGCTGCCCGACGAAGCGTGCAACCACGCTGGGCGGCACCAGATACGTTGCATCACGCCCGTTGCTGCCGGTCTGCACGAGACTGGAAAAAAACGTACGTGACGTGCGCCGCTCGCGATTTTCCGGCTTGAGTAACTCCGGGTCGGTGGCCAGCCCGATCTCGAACGGCGCGTTGTCGCTGCGCACGCTGAAACTCAGCACGTTGAAACGGTCGTTGATGCTGTCGCGGGTGGCGCGGATGCGGGCCATGATGGACTCCTAACGGCGCTTGCGGGGACGGTGAGGGGGGAGGGGCGGCGGTGCGGGCAGGCTCGATTGCAAGGGCGGTGCAGGTTGCTCCAGGTCGCTGTCCATGACCGTGGCGATGTGTTCCCAGAAGCGTTGCCTGACGTCGATACCGATGTGCTCCAGATGCGGATGCATGAACGCGACCGCTTGTTCCAGATGCCGAAAGAACGCGCGCTCGCCCGACTGCACGTGTTCGACCGAGCCGCGCCACTCGCGTACCGCGTCGTCGGTATCGCCACGTTCGCCCCAGACGCGGACGATGAAAGCGGCGCTACGGTCCTCGAGCAGTGCCATTGCAGCGCTCCGGATGAGGTGAGATCACGCTAGGCGCATCGCATCACCGCCGGGTCACCGCGCAATCACCGACGGCTCACCGGTGGCGCGATGGCGGTGATGCAGCGGTGATGTGGTTGGTCGCGAAGGCGATCTGCCGTCCGACGGTGTCGCGCTAGTGGATTTGGCTTCAGCGCAGCGATCTCGCTGCGATGGCGAATCAGGCACGCGTGCGTGCGCAGCGCCGCTGCCGGTCATCGCGATCGGCAGCGGCGCTGCGCAGGGTGAACTCAGGGAATCAGCGTTCGAGAAACTGCAGGCTCAACTGCAATTGCGAGTCCGCCGCCGCCAGGCCGCGGCGTGCGCTCTCGATTAATAGTTGCGCATGCTGTCCGGCCGAGTCGGCTGGCGCGTAAAACGTCTGCGGCGCTGCGGGCAGGGCGGTATCGGCAGTGATGCCGACGGCGCCGTCGGTGATGCGTTGATACAACGCCAGCGTCTCGCGCATCGGTTGGATCGCCAGCTCGCGCCGCAGCAGGTCGCGACAACGCTCGAACTGGCACAGCGCATGCGCACGCTGGCCGTTGAGGACGAACAGGTGCATCAGCTCGCGATGCACATCCTCGCGCAGTGCGTCGTTGTCGAGAATCGCCTGGGCATGCCGGATGCCGTCGGCATAGTCGCGACGGATCGTGGCGATCTGCATCAGCCGCCCCAACGCATTGAGATAGCTGCGGCGGTGTTTTTCACGCTCGCGCAGGGCCCAGTCGTCGGCCAGATCCATCAGGATGTCCGAGCGGTAAAGCGCGACGCCGCGGCGCAGACCCTCGATCTCGTCATCGCGCAGCTGCTCGGGCGGTTTGCTCAGCCCGGGTGCGATGCAGCGCGCGAATTCGGCCAGGTCCAGCCAGGTCTCGACCGGGCCATCCAGGCCGATGGCACCGCGCCGGTCGCAGACGATCAGGTCGCCATGGCCCAGCGGGGGACGTTCGATCAGGCGTCGCAATCGCCACAGCGCGGTATTGAAGGAGCCTGCCGTGGCACTGCAGTCGCGTTCGGGCCAGAGGCTGGCGATGAGTTCGCTGCGGCTGAAATAGCGGTGCTGACCGAGCGCCAGATAGGCCAACAGGCTGCCGCAGCGTCCGGAGACCGCCACTGCACGTGCATCGCCATGAGCGATCGAGACCGAGCCAAACAACCAAATCCTGAACATCCTCGCCGTCCTCGCTCGAATGCAGCCAATACCATCCGTGAGCATCTGCGCGCGTCCCCTTCCGCGTGCCTGGCGATGCGCTCGGAGCCTGGTCAGGGCAAACCCTGAAACATCGACACCGTGACAGACGAGACCTGTCGTCCTTGGCGATTCCCGCACAGTGCAGGCCGGCCCGGCGTCGAGGGCGCGATCATGGCATGCCTATCCATGCAGGCGTAGCAGTGGCGGACAGACGGCAAGCGTGACGGCACGCATGTGGCCGCCTGAGGTCGCGTTGCACGCCGCCGCGCGGCAGTGCGCGATGTGGTCTGTTGCAAGCGCCAGCACGCGATGCAGCAGTCCATTGTGCGAGCGAAGGCGTTCGCTGCGCTGCGTGCCCGCAGGTCGGTAAAGCCGCACGCGTATTGACAGCGATTTAACCTGGATCGAACATGCGCGCCCCAGCCAGCAAACGGCGCGCGCCTTCCCGCGGCGCTGCAACGCCAGCCTCAGCAGCCGTCATCGACGGCAATGTTCCGCTCATGAGGCTGACACCATGTCTTACCGCATTGCTCCTGCACGCGCTGTTGTGCGTACGGATGTCTGTTTGTTAAACGCTCGCCTATCGTATTCCTTGCTGGCGCTGGCCTGCGCGTGGCCGTTGTCTGCGATGGCGCAATCGAGCGCGCGCGATCCGGTCGATCTGGACCGCATGCAGATCCACGCGCATCGCGGCGCCGCCACCGAAGGCACCGATGCCTACACTGCCGATGTCGCGCGCAGTTCGACCAAGCTGCAGCTCTCGCTACGCGAAACGCCGCAATCGGTAGTGGTGGTGACGCGCCAGCAGATTGTCGACCGCAATCTGCAATCGCTGCAGGACGTCACCGACACCGTGGCAGGCTTTAACTCACCTACCTGGGATACCGAGCGGACTTACATCAACGCGCGCGGCTTCGAGGTGGACTACTACCGCATCGACGGCATTCCCACCGATTACAGCGGCGATGTGCAGCAGAACATGGCGATTTACGACCGGGTGGAAATCATCCGCGGTGCCAACGGGCTGACCTCAGGTGCAGGCAGCCCGGCCGCATCGATCGATCTGGTGCGCAAGCATGCCAATAGCGACGTGTTCACCGGCCGCTTGGATCTGTCAGCGGGGCGCTGGGACCGCTATCGCGGCACCGTGGACCTGCAATCGCCATTGAACACGGCAGGCAACGTGCGCGGACGGGTGGTGACCAGTTACGAAGACAAGCAATCGTTCCGCGATTACTACAGCAAGCAATCGTCGCTGTTCTACGGCATTGTCGATGCCGATTTCAGCGACGCCACCAGTGGCTACATCGGCGTCAACAAGCAGCGCAACGACGGTCGCGGCACCACCTGGGGCGGGGTGCCGGCGTACTTCAGCGATGGCAGCCGCACGGATTTTGCGCGCTCGGATTCGTTCACTCCGCGCTGGGCGCGCGGCGTGGCCGACACCACCAATGCCTTCGCCGGCCTGAGCCATCGCTTTGACAACGGTGCGCAGCTGCACGTGGAATATTCGCATCAGCGTTTCGAGGCCGATTGGAAATCGGTGCTGTTCGGCTATCTCGATTACCCGGACCGCGACACCGGCCTGGGCCTTGCCAGCAACTTTGGTGGCCGCTATCCCACCTTGAGCGCGCAGAACAGTCTGGATGCCTACGCCACGGTGCCGCTGACGCTGTGGGGCCGCGAGCACGAACTGGTGGCCGGCGCCACCTGGATGAATCGCAACCTGCGCAGCTGGTCCAACGGGCCGCTACAAGCGCTGAGCGCTGAAAGCGTGTACGCCTGGACCGGCCGCATGGCGCAGCCGGAGTGGACACCGCTGGTAAAGGGCGAAGAGCGCGAGGTGCGCCAGGTCGCTGCGTACGCCGCAGGCCGTTTCAGCCTCACCGATGCGCTCAAGGCCATCGTTGGCGCACGCGTCACCGACTGGAAGAACACCGACCAGCTGGCGCCGGCCAACTCGTACGAACGCCGCGGCCGCACCACACCCTACGCCGGCCTGATCTTCGATGTGGACGATCACCACTCGCTCTATGCCAGCTATACCAGCATCTTCAAGCCGCAGAACAATCGCGACCGCAGCGGGCGGTATATCGAACCGCTGGAAGGCAACAGCTACGAGGTCGGTGCCAAGGGCGAATATCTCGGCGGCCAGCTCAACGCGGCGTTGGCGCTGTTCCGGATCGAGCAGGACAACCTGGCGGTCAACGACCCTGGTCAGCTGGTGCCAGGTACGACCGATCAGGCCTACGTCGCGGCCAACGGTACGGTCAGCCAGGGCGTGGAATTCCAGCTCGATGGCCAGCTTTCGGAGCAATGGCGCATCGCGTTCGGCTTTGCCCAGTTCGATGCCAACGACGCCAGCGGCGTCGATGTGAATCCGACCAGTCCGCGTCGCGAAGCGACGTTGTTCACCAGTTGGCAAACCGGTCCATGGCGCGTTGGTGGTGGTCTAAGTTGGCAGTCGGCCATTCACGAATTGATGTCCGGGCCACAGGGCACCACGCAGCGGTTGACCCAGGGCAGCGTGCTGCTGGCCAACGCGATGGCGCGCTACGACATCAACCAGGCCTGGTCGGCGCAGCTCAACGTGCGCAATCTGTTCGACCGCAAGTACTACGCCAACATCGTCTATCAGAGCCAGCTGATCTATGGCGACCCACGCGATGTGGAGCTGACCGTGTCCTGGAAGTTCTGATTTTGCTCAAGGCGCCGGCCGCTGGCGGCGTCCATGCCGCCAAAGGTCTGCGACGGTGGGCGGGCAACGACCAGTCGGGTTGGTCGGTGTGCATGGTGCAAGCAATACACGATGCATGTTGTTCGGATAACAGTGGGTTCGGTTAGCTTTCCAACGCAAGCCGAGCAACCAACAAGCTTTTTAGAAAGCAACCGACCAACTTCCTGGTGCGGTGCCCTTGCCGATTGCGGGACCGTGTGGCGGCATGGATGCCGCCACCGAGCCTCCACGGACGGATTGACGGCGTGTCCCGCGAGCGGCGAGGGTACCGCGCACTCGACTAACCAAGCCTTTGCCTGCATCTAAACGACGCGGCGACTCGATAACTCGGTTGTCCTGAAGTGATTGGTCAGCGTCGATAGATCAGTTGTAGAGCGGTTGATCTGCGGCTTGGCTGCAGGGCCGTTGCCCGCCCACCATCGCGGGACACGCCGCAAGTACCTCCCTGTAGGCTCTTACGCGGCATGCATGCCGCGTAAGGTCCCGCGACGGTGGGCGGGCAAGGACCAGTCGGGTTGGTCGGTGTGCATGATGCAAGCAATGCATGGCGTGGCTGGGTGCAGCATGTACCACGCGGACACATCGGTTCCTCCGCGCCATCCGCACCCGCCTGAAAACTGCTCGCTACGTTTTTTTAGCCACTCTCCATCGAACCAAGCGCTTCGCGCAGCGGCTCAGCGCGGCTCGGCCACGATCAACCAGTTGTTGAACGGCGTGTTGCCATACAGCGGCGCAAATGTGGCGCGTAGGCCGGCGGCTTCGAGATGTGCCTGCAGGCTGTCGCGGGTGGGATAGCTACGCGGCATGCGTTGCATCCAGCCGCTCAGATGTGCCAGCACGTCGGTGACGCGGCTGGTACGGCCACGGCTGCTGGCATCGCCCAAGGCACTGCGGATCACCAGCTTCGCACCGGGTGTGAGCATCTGCGCCACGCTGCGCAGCAGGGTGGCCTGCATGTCGTCCTGCAGATACTGCAATACATCCAGAATGGTCACGCTGCCGCGATGCGGCGGCCATGCCACGCTCAGATCGACCACGGCGAACTGCGCATTGCCCAGTGCCGAGCGCTGCGCGATGTGTTGCGCGCGGCGGATCTTGGACGCATCCACATCCACCCCGTGATACGCCAACGTTTGCCCATCGGCACGCAATGCATGCGCAAGCAGGCCCAGGCCGCAGCCAAGATCCAGCACCGGCGCATCGGTGCTGCGCAACTCGGCCAGCACGCCCGGATACAACGGATCGGTGCGCAGCTTGGCCTGGGTGTAGTAATAGTCGTAGCGATTGCCCAGCGGATGCGGCGGCAAAAACGCGCGCGCGATCGCCAGTGCCTGCGCGCGGCTCATGGGTTGGGTGGCTGTGCTGTGCAATGTCGTTCCTTGGCAGTGAGCGTGTTGCGTGGCTAGCTTAGGGCATCGCGCGCCGCAGGCAGTGCCAATGCGGTCCAGCGCGCATACATCGCGCCAGAGGGATGCAGGCCATCTTCGACCAACATGTCTGCCGCGTCGCCGCCATCGCGGCTGGTGGCGGTGATATCGACAAAGCGCACGCCACGTTTGGCGCAGAGATCGGAGGCGACGCTGTTGAAGGCATCGATCTGCGCGGCAATCAGCGCCGCATCGGCGCCCTGCGCGTGCGCGAACGGGGTGAGCCCCCAATCGGGAATCGACAGCACGAACACGTGCGCTGCACGACCGGCCGCGAGCCCGATCGCACGCTGCAACAACGCATCGAACTGGCTGCGGTACTCGTCCAGCGAACGTCCGCGGTATTGATTGTTGACGCCAATCAGCAGGCTCACCAGGTCGAACGGCCCCTGCGGTGCAGCCGTATCGATGCCCGCCTGCAGCTCGTCGGTGGTCCAGCCGGTGGTGGCAATGATCTGCGGCGGCGCCACGTTCCAGCCGTAGGCACGCAAACCTTCGACCAATTGCACCGGCCAGCGCTGCGCAACCGCAACGCCTTCGCCGATGGTGTAGGAATCGCCGAGCGCCAGATAGCGCAACGGCGTACCAGGCGCCGCCATCAGGCCACGCTGCGCGACTTGAGCGGCACGACCTTGGTGACTGCCTCGGCGCGCCGTGCCAGGGCGCGGTCGATACGCGCGAACACATCGCGCATCACCGTCGCTTCGGGCATCAAGGTCACGCGGAAGTGATGGCGGTAGGGCACGTTGAAGCTGGAACCCGGCACCACCAACACGCCTTCCTCGTTCATCAGCTCGAGCGCGAATTCGTGGTCATCGAAATTACGCGCGGCCGGGCCAACCACTGCCGGAAACGCATACAGCGCACCAGCCGGCGCCACCAGCGACAAGTGCTCGCTGGCTGCACAGGCCTCGATCACCGCACGGCGGGTTTCGTACAAACGGCCACCCGGCGCACACAGCGCCGAGATGGTGTCCGGGCCGTTCACTGCCGCATCAATGGCGTACTGGCCCGGCACGTTGGCGCACAGGCGCAAGGCGCCGAGCAGGTCCATCGCGTTGCGCAGATCGTTGATGCGCGATTGCTCGCCCGACAGCAGCGCCCAACCCACGCGCCAGCCGCAGGCGCGGTGTACCTTGCTCAGCCCGCCGAAGGTGATGCACGGATGCGCACCGGCCAGCGGCGCGACCGGCACGAAGGCGGCATCGTCGTAGAGCACCTGGTCGTAGATCTCATCGACCATCAGCAACAGATTGTGCTTGGTGGCAATCGCCACGATGCGCTCCAGCAACTCGCGCGAATAACTGGCGCCGCTGGGGTTGTTCGGATTGATCAGCACGATGGCGCGGGTGCGCGAAGACACCAGCGTCTCGATCTCCACAGGGTCCGGCTGGAAGCCGTTCTCCGGCGCGCAGCGGTAATACACCGGGCGGCCATCGTTGAGGATGGTCGCCGCCGACCACAGCGGGTAGTCGGGCGAGGGCACCAGCACTTCGTCGCCGGGATTGAGCAACGCACGCAGCGACAGGTCGATCAACTCGCTGACACCGTTGCCGATGAAAATGCGGTCCGGATGCGCATCCGGATGCTGGCGCCGCGCATACGCGGTGGCGATCGCCTCGCGCGCTTCCGGCAGGCCTTGCTGATGGGTGTACGGATCGGTGCGGCCCATGTCGTCGGCGATCGCGCGCTGCAGATGCTCCGGCGCACGGAACCCGAAAGCACCAGGGTTACCGATGTTGAGCTTGATCAGCTTGCGGCCCTGCGCCTCCAATTCCCGCGCTCGCCGCGCCAGCTCGCCCCGGATTTCGTAGCGGACTTCGGACAGACGCTCGCGAATGACGAGCGGCTTTTGCTGGGCAGTGGACATACGGCAGGCCGGTTGTAGGCGTGAGACTTGGCATGGTAGCGGAAATATGACAGGCGGGCATGCTTGCATCGGCAACGATGTCAAGGGGGCGGCTAGGCGTTAGCGGCTGGTTGGAGGGGCTGGGTCCTAGTCACCCCATTTGCACGATCAAGTGGCGGCGTCTCAGCTTGGGAGACGCTTGATTGAGAAGATTGATCGAAGTCGAGGGGTCGGCTGATTGACAGCTTCTTAACATCTCCAGATTCTATTCCATCACTTGAGCCCGGCTTGGGCTCTACAGCAAGGAACGCGTATGTCAGGGGGAAGTGCGTCGCTCTCGTTGCTCGAGGGCGGCTCGTCGGTGCAAGACCGACCGGATCTGGGACTACAGGGGCTGGTCCTGCTAGCGCAATTTCATGGGGTTGCCGCCGACGCAGTGCAACTGGCGCATGGGTTTGGCCGAGGCGGTGAGCCGTTCGACGAAACCACGTTGCTGCTGGCCGCTAAGCAGCTGGGGCTGAAAGCCAAAGTCGTGGCCCAGCCGGCTGCGCGGATCGGCATGGCCGCGTTACCGGCCTTGGCCCTGGTGCCGGATGGCGACGCCTTCATCGTTGCCAAGGTCGGCGCGGACCAGATCCTGATCCACGATCTGGTCGAAAAACGGCCGCGCTCCATCTCGCCCGCTGAGTTCGAAGCGCGTTACCAGGGGCGGTTGCTGCAGGTGGCCTCGCGTGCTTCAGTGCTCGGCGACCTGGCCAAGTTCGACTTCAGCTGGTTCATCCCCGCAGTGGTCAAGTACCGCAAGTTGATGATCGAGGTCTTCGTCGTCTCGTTCTTCATCCAGCTGTTCGCGCTGATCACGCCACTGTTCTATCAAGTGGTAATGGACAAGGTGCTGGTGCACAACGGCCTGACAACGTTGGACGTCATCGCAATCGGGCTGGTCTCGATGGCGGTGTTCGATGTGCTGCTATCGGGCCTGCGCACCTATGTCTTCGCTCACACCACCAGCAAGATCGACGTGGAGCTGGGCGCGCGGCTGTTCCGGCACGTCTTGTCGCTGCCGCTGGCGTATTTCGAATCGCGGCGAGTCGGCGACACCATTGCGCGCGTCCGTGAGCTGGAGAACATCCGTAACTTCCTGACTGGACAGGCGCTGACTTCGGTACTGGACCTGTTCTTTACGGTGGTCTTCCTGTCGGTGATGTTCTGGTACAGCGGTTGGCTGACCTTGATCGTGGTGCTGTCGTTGCCGCTGTATGCCACGATCTCGGGACTGATCACCCCGGTGCTGCGCCAGCGTTTGAACGACAAGTTCGCGCGTGGCGCAGACAACCAGTCCTTCCTGGTGGAAACGGTCAGCGGCATCGGCACGGTC
Organism: Xanthomonas sp. Leaf131; assembly: GCF_001423495.1. Taxonomy (GTDB): domain Bacteria; phylum Pseudomonadota; class Gammaproteobacteria; order Xanthomonadales; family Xanthomonadaceae; genus Xanthomonas. The sequence continues at coordinate 258,513 of NZ_LMOG01000016.1, forward strand.
AAGGCGATGGCAGTGGATCCGCGCGTGACCCGCACCTGGGACAACCAGCTAGCCGGCTATGTCAGCGCCGGGTTTAACGTCACCCGCATCGCCACGCTGGGCCAGCAAGGCGTGCAACTGGTGCAGAAGCTCACTGCCGTGGCGGTGCTGTTCTGGGGCGCCAAGCTGGTGATGGAAGGCAAGCTGTCGATTGGTCAGTTGATCGCCTTCAATATGCTCTCGGGCCAGGTCACCGCGCCGATCATCCGGCTGGCTCAGTTGTGGCAGGACTTCCAGCAGGTCGGTATCTCGGTCGAGCGCTTGGGCGACATCCTCAATACGCGCACCGAGGTGCCGGGCAGCCGCCTGGCATTGCCGCCGATTCGCGGGCAGGTGACGTTCGAGCGTGTCACGTTCCGCTACCGGCCGGATGCCCCCGAGGTGCTCAACGGGATCGAGCTGGACATTCGCCCAGGCGAAATCATCGGCATCGTCGGCCGTTCCGGATCCGGCAAGAGCACGCTGACCAAGCTGGTGCAGCGCCTTTACACGCCCGAGCGTGGGCGGGTGCTGATTGATGGCCAGGATCTGGCGCTGGCCGATCCTGCCTGGTTGCGCCGTCAGCTAGGTGTGGTGCTGCAGGAGAACTTCCTGTTCAACCGCAGCGTGCGCGAGAACATCGCGTTGACCGATCCCGGCATGCCGCTGGAGCGGGTGATCCATGCCGCCAAGCTGGCAGGCGCCCACGAATTCATTCTGGAACTGCCCGAAGGTTACGACACCAAGGTTGGCGAGCATGGCACCGGCCTGTCTGGCGGGCAGCGCCAGCGCATTGCGATCGCGCGCGCACTGATCGGCGATCCGCGCATCCTGATTCTCGACGAAGCCACCAGTGCGCTCGACTACGAGTCGGAGCATGCAGTGATGAGCAATATGCGCGCGATCTGCAAGGGACGCACCGTGCTGATCATCGCGCATCGCCTGTCCACCGTGCGGCAGGCAAATCGCATCGTCGTGGTGGAGAAGGGACGCATCATCGAGAGCGGCTCGCATGCCGAGCTGGTCGACCGGCCGGAAGGCCAGTACGCGCATCTATACAGACTGCAACAGGGGACACCATGAAGCACCTGCTCCAGGGATGGCGCGATTTCTTTCTCCGCTATTTCAAGATCTTCAAATCGGCCTGGGCGGTGCGCCGTCAACTCGATCCACCCGAGCGTAGCGCAGACGAGCGCGCGTTCCTGCCAGCCCATCTTGAACTGACCGAAACTCCGGTCTCGCCCACCGCGCGCTGGACGATGCGCATCATCATCGGCTTCTTCTGTGTCGCGCTGCTGTGGGCGTGCCTGGGCAAACTCGACATCGTCGCCGTGGCGCCGGGCAAGACCGTGGTCGATTCCCGGACCAAGGTGGTGCAGACCGCAGAAACCGCCGTGGTACGCAGGATCCTGGTACGCGATGGCCAGGCGGTGAAGAAAGGTCAGTTGCTGGTCGAACTCGATGCCACCGCCACCGGCGCCGAGTTTGCGCAGGCCGGCGACGCCTTGGTCAACGCACGTCTCGCCGCGCTACGCCAGGCAGCGTTGGCGACCGCCATTGCGTCCGGGCAGCCACCGCAGCTCGGTCCCGCTCCGGATCTTCCCGCAGAACGCGTGGCTAGCGAGCAGCAATTGGTCAGCAGTCAATTCGACGCATTCCAGGCGCGCCGACACAATCTGCAAGCCAGCATCGCCCAACGCCAGGCCGAACTGCAGACCACCCAGGACGCGATCGAACCGCTGGCCGAATCCGCACGCATCTCCAAAGTGCGCGCAGAAGACTACGGCCGCCTGGTCGAAGGCAAATACGTCGGCCGCCATGACTACCTGTTGCGCGAGCAGGAACGCATCGCCGCAGAAAGCCAGCTCGCCACCCAGCGCAACCGCCTGCAGGAAATCCGCTCGGCGATCAGCGCGGCGCAGGAAGAGTTGCGCGTGCTTGTCACCGACACACGCCAGCAGGCACTGGATGCCTTGCGCCAGGCAAGCGAGCAGGCCGGCCAACTGACCCAGGACGTCGCCAAGACCGGGCAGCGCGACAAGCTGATGGCGCTGCACGCGCCCGTTGACGGCACCATCCAGCAACTGGCCGTCCACACCGTGGGCGGTGTAGTCACGCCCGCACAGCCGTTACTCGTCGTGGTGCCAGCCGAAGAAGCACTGGAGGTCGAGGTGACTGTCCTCAACAAGGACATCGGCTTCATGCGCCCGGGCCAATCGGTGACCGTCAAGGTCGACAGCTTCCCCTACACCCGCTACGGCTATCTGACCGGGACAGTCGCCAGCGTCTCCCACGACGCAGCGCAGGACGAAAAGCTGGGCTTGGTATTTCCCGCGCGCATCAAATTGAACGGCAGCACGCTGGAGATCGATGGGGTCAAGGTGCGGATGAGTGCCGGGATGAGCTTGAGTGCTGAGGTTAAAACGGGCAAGCGGCGAGTGATTGATTATTTGTTGAGTCCCTTAAAAATGCATGGCTCGGAATCTTTGAGAGAGAGATGAATTTATGAAACTGCTGATGCTCGTCGGTTTGGCCTTGGTCATGACGTGTATGTCTGGCTGCAAGCAAAAGATGAAGTGGGAGGAACAGGTCTGGTTGGATGAGGGCCGCTTTGTAGAAGTAGAGCGTCAGGCAGAAGGAACGATTGATTTCCCAAATTCTTCATCAATCGTCACGCGCCATCAAGAATTCAGATATGACCCGTTGCACGTATTCTGGGAGAAAGAAGGAGCAGCGCAAGTAAAGTCTTTTTACATCGCTGGCAGCGATGCTTATCTCGTTACAACTGCCGGGAAAAGTCGCGATAAGTTCTGCATGGGAAGACGTAAAGGTGATTTTCTGCTGAATGTCTTGCGCTGGCGCAATGGGGAGGTGCAAGAGATCGACCAGCACGAAGCCCCCCTAGATAAGATGCGGATTAATCTTTCCGGGAATGCGCACTGGATCCTTCGTAAGGATGGCTGGGCGGGGGGGGCGCAACACTTGTCATGGAAAGAAGTTGCGAGAGTCACCGGGCAATTTGACGACCAGCCGCCAAGGTCGGTCTCTGATTTCTATACTAGAACACCAAATTTATCTTGTAATTAACTATAAGGAGTGAATTGTCATGGAATTCAGTGATTCTGAAAAAGCCTACGCTCAGTTTGCGGCAAATGTCTACGCTTCTGCCAATAATGACGTGAATGGAAATCCGCTGATCAGATCGGAACTCAACGCATTGCCACTCCCCGGGCCTGAATGGACAAAGATTTCAGAGCGAGTGACTGGTTCCGGATTTATGGCAAAAGCTTTTCGTAATTCTGAAACTGGTGAAGTAGTTGTGAGTTATGCAGGAACAACCCAGGAAAACTTACTTGATTGGATTTTAGGAAATGTTCCAGCAGGTGTTGGGGTTTATTCCGTCCAGGTAGAGGAGGCTATCGCTTTCTACCTGGATGTTCTTAAGATTCAAAACGTCGCGGCTTCGTCTGTAACTTTCACGGGTCACTCGCTTGGTGGGGGGCTTGCGTCCCTGATGGCAGTTTTTTTTGATAAGAATGCCACGGTTTTTGATCAAGCTCCGTTTGAAATGACCGCGATGCAGTTTGATTTAATCCAAAAATATATAGATAATTTGGAGCATTCTGGTTATGTAATTCCGCTACAACTAAAAGAATATGGGGCGGGTTCGTTCAGTGAGAGAGTCTAACGTAACCCAGATTCTGGTCGCTGGCGAAGTGCTTACCTTTGAGTCTGGAAATGCCATGAAAATAAATGGCGCTATTAGGACCATTGACCCCATGGCTAAGAAAGTTCTGGGTTGGGGTGAGGGCGGCTCTTTGGCGGCTGCATTGCAGGCAGTAGATTTACACTCAATCAGCCTTCTTGCAGGATTCATGAATTCGGATAAATTTCTAGATGTTGTTCGTAAGTATGAAGAATTGCTTCCGAGAATTTTTAAAGGGGAGTATGCAGGTCTTGAAGCCCGGCAGGATGACGTGAGTACCCTGTTGGATTTATTAGTCCAGCGTCAGATTTTGGGCGAAGGCTCACTAGATACCCTTGCAGATGACATAAGTAAGATCAGTAGTGCAGATTTGCGCGCCCCTTCGGCCACATACTCTGTGCAGGTAGGTGGTGACGAAAGACAGTTCAATCTCGTGGCTGCTTTGATAGATGTGGTGCTTGCTGGGATCTATGAGCAGGCTAATGGTCGAACTCCAAGCAATGGTTCGGGCGCAAAAATTAAAAGTGTTTTAAACGAGCAGGATGGCTATCTGGCTTTTGATGCACAGTCAATCGGAGGTCAAGAGCAGCTCGGCACAAAGAGTATGCGCGATTATATTATTTCTGTATGGGGAGAATCAATCAATTCGGCTCTATCGAAAAATTCGCGGTGGGGTGTGCAAAACGGCTCCCGGATGGATTATGTCGGCTCCGATTTCGACGTGCGCTCGGACGTGGTGGTGGCCCTGCACGGCAGCAACACCATCAAGGTCGGCGGCGGCGACGATCTGGTGCTGGGCGGCGACGGTGACGACGATATCAGCGGCGGATCGGGCGACGATCTCCTATACGGTGGCGCAGGATTCGACACATATCGCTTTCTTACCGACGAGTCCCTTCTAATCAGCGGCGACCGCATCTATGACAGCGGCGGCGACGGTGTCCTGTATGTGGACAACGTGGCGGTGAAAGTGGGCGCTCGTCTGTCGGACAACACCTGGGCCGATGCCACCGGCAATTTGCGATTGACCTGGATTGGGGTTCCGGTCAACACCCTGATGATCAGTATCCTGTCGAGCGGCGATACGATCCATGTCGAGCGATGGCAGAACGGGCACTTGGGCATCTCGCTGGGCGGAGAGATTGCGGTCGTCTCGACGTCGGCAATGAACGATGAGGCCAATGTTTTCGGGGATGCCCGCTTAAATGCGGGGGATGACCGGGTATCCGGGCTAGGCGGCAACGATGGCCTGAGCGGTGGACTCGGTAACGATCACCTTGAAGGCGGTCGAGGTGACGACCTGATTGCTGGCGGCGCCGGAGACGACGTGCTCTTGGGTGGGGATGGCAACGACGTCATCCTTGACAATTCGGGGTATCCGGATCTGCGCGAGCTCGACAATGCGGCTGTCGATGAAAACGGAAAGACGGAGCTGCAACGCTTTGATGAAGAGGTCGCGACATTTGGCGCTGCTGTCGTTGCCAAGGGGCGAAATTGGTTTGTCCAGATGGACAGCGCCGGGAAACTCATCGTGCATGCCCGTCAATGGCTCTCCGGTGGCGATGCTGTGGGTGGCAACGATGTGATCGACGGCGGAGGCGGCAATGACGTCATTTACGCTGGCGAAGGCAGAGATGTTGTCTTGGGTGGTGCGGGCAACGATGAGTTGAATGGAGGGCAGGACAACGATGTTGTCAACGGCGGGGAAGGAAACGATCTAATTGTCGGCGATGTCAGCGACTCAACCTTAGAGTCTTTGTATCTAGGACAGGTATCGCCCGGCGCCATAGAGGGAGGCAGCGACACACTCAGTGGGGATGCTGGCGACGACCGGATTTACGGTTACGGTGGTAGCGATCGTCTGTTTGGTGGCGATGGCAACGACCTCCTGTTCGGCTTTGGAAGGCCGGGCGCTCAGGAGATACAGGGAGAGGAAAACGATTACCTTGATGGCGGCGAGGGCGACGATCAGATCGATGCGGGTGGCGGTAACGACGTCGTCTATGGTGGTGCGGGTGCCGATACGCTGCTTGGCGATAATCTCAACGTCGGCCTGTCTCTGCATGGAGACGACTGGATCGATGGCGGCGAAGGCGACGACTACATCGCGGGTTTTGGCGGTGCCGATACGCTCTATGGCGGTACGGGCAATGACACCATCGCCGGCGATGACGTGAATCTTGCGGGCAGTGCGCATGGCGATGATCGCATCGATGGTGGTTCAGGCACGGATACGATCTTCGGTCTTGGTGGGAAGGACACGATTTTTGGTGGTGACGGTGACGACCTGCTGTATGGGGACGCGGATGCATCCCAGCTGGCACTGAGCTATCACGGCGATGATGAGATCACTGGCGGATCGGGAAACGACAGCATCTGGGGCGGCGGCGGTGCCGACAGGCTTTTTGGGGGCGCAGGTCGCGACGAGATCTCGGGTGGCGAAGGCGACGACCAAATGGCGGGCGGCCTGGAGAACGACAAACTCTGGGGTGACAGTGGCGACGACCGGCTCGACGGCGGAGACGGCGAGGATCTGCTTTCCGGTGGTGTCGGTGCAGATGTGCTGATCGGTGGAGCGGGAGACGATCAGTTGGCGGGTGGGGCGGGAGACGACTCACTGATGGGAGGCGAGGGCGGCGATCTGCTCAATGGCGACGACGGTGCGGACCGGTTATACGGTCAAGCGGGTGATGATCAACTCGCCGGCAACGCTGGCGACGACGTCATTGACGGCGGCGCAGGCAACGATATCGTCAATGGAAATGACGGCAACGATCGATTGTCCGGCGGCGATGGTGTGGACTCGATCTCCGGCAATGCGGGGGACGACCACATTTCAGGAGACGGCGGTGGGGACACGTTATACGGGAACGAAGGCGCCGACACACTCTATGGTGGCGAGGGCAACGATACCCTGGTCGGCGGCATCGGCAACGATGTCCTCGAAGGGGGGGCTGGCGCCAATACCTATCTCTTTGATCGGGGGTTTGGCAGTGATATCGCTCGACTGACTACCGGGAGCACGGACACTATTAGGCTGATCGGCGGAATCGCCAGCAATGAGTTGGTCTTCTCTCGTACCGGTGATGATCTGTTGGTCGCCGTTGTCCAGAGTAGCGATCAATTGCTCGTCTCCGGCTTCTTTTCTGCAGGAGCCAACGCCAAATTGCTTGCGGCAGACGGGCGCAGCTTTGATCGTTCCACATTTGATAATCCGTTCTTCTATGCAACGCCCTCTTCGGGTGGTAGCGGAGACGATGCATTGGATGGAGGAGACGGAGCGGACCGGCTGTATGGCGGTGCCGGGAGCGACACCATCCAAGCTGGTGGTGGCGACGATTTCCTTGATGGTGGCGCCGGTAACGATATCCTGATCGGAGGTGTCGGGAACGATGTGATGGTGGGCGGTGCCGGTGATGATGTTTATCGCATTTCCTGGAGATCGGGTGTGGATACGATCTCCGGCCTGGATAAAACGGACGCTGGAGTCGACAGGATCGTTCTGGAGGAAGGCATCACCTCGTCTCGCATCAGTAATTACCAGGTTTCAGGAAACAATCTGTTTATTATGATCGGGAGTTCTAGTGGAACGATCGAAAACGTCATTCAGTTGGAAGGATTCCTCGCCGCTGGCGCCCCTCAGCATGTAATCGAGTTTGCGGACGGCAAGCAGCTGACTGCCGCAGATTTCAATCTGCGGTGGTGGTCAGGTACCGCAGGGGACGATAATTACACGGGTGGATTCGCACCGGAGCAGATCTCTGGCGGCTTAGGCAACGATACTTTGTCGGGTGGAGCAGGAAACGACAGTATCGCCGGGGATGCCGGGGACGATGTGTTGGATGGCGGTATTGGCGATGACGATCTTTACGATGGCGAAGGTGCCGACGTCGTCTATGGTGGTAGTGGTGCCGACAATTTCTATATCACGCGGGATGGTTCGCTTGATCGATTTATCGGTGGGGAAGGAGATGATAGGTACTATTGGAATCATAATCTCACTGGCTCCGTAAATATTCCGGCGACGAACACCGTAGAAATCGAAGAATATGCTAATGGTGGCACTGACACGGTATATAGTAATTATTACAATGTAAATCTTGGGGCGAACATCGAGAATTTGGTGGCCACGGGAGCGCCGTTCTGGTATATGGACGTGCCGAGTATGCTGGTGGGCAATGAGCTGGATAACCGGATAAGTCTCAACTGGAAGGTTGGCTTTGGCGGTCTGCGCTATCGCAAGTATCTTCTCGATGGCGGTGTCGGTAGCGACATTTTAATGGGTGCCGATAGCGACGACACGTACGTGGTCGATAGTTTGAATGATGTTATCATCGAGCAAGTCACCGACTATAACTCCAACGATACAGTGAGGGCTGGATTCTCCTATTCCATCACGGGCCGTCTGGATCTGGAAAACATCGAGTTGACAGGCTCGTCTGCGACGACTGCGACCGGCAATAGTGGCAACAACCGATTGTCTGGCTCAACGTCGGAAGCTGCAAATACGCTAATCGGCGGTGCGGGCAACGACACCTATTTGGTCGACCTGCTCGATTCTGTCGTAGAAGGCGTTGACGAAGGAGTGGATACGGTTATTGTGATGGCGATTCAGGGTTCGACATGGAGCGGATTCTTCAATATCCCTGAATGGAGTAATGTCGAAATATTCAGATTCGATGCGAGCATTAGCAGTGGTGCATCGTTGCAAGGGAACTCGCAGAATAATATTATTTATGGAAATTCCAATGGCAGCGTCCTTAGCGGCGGTGCAGGCCATGACCTGCTTTATGGTCGTGCAGAAGCTAGATCGTCGGATGTGTTGTATGGTGGTGATGGGGACGATAAGTTATATGCTTATTTTGGTTACAACGCTAATTTGAGTGGTGGGCGTGGCAATGATGAAATTAACCTTGGCTATGGAAAGGATTATATTCAGTATTCTCTAGGGGACGGAAGCGACATCATCAAGGGGTCTCCTAACAGTGGTGAATGGAATGACGTGCTGGATTTTGCGTCGGATGTTCTTCCGGATGAGGTGGTTTGGTCTAGGAGTGGGAATGACCTGTTGATTAAGATGCTCGCGTCGAGTGATGTCGTGACCATAAGTGGTTATTGGTTCGTCGGCGAAGATGGAAGCGAACGGTTCGGTGGGACGGTTAAGGAATTTTATTTTCGAGCTGATCAATTAACCCGTCGTGGAGATTTGCATCAACTGCCTTTGGTCAACAAGCCACCAGTTGCCAGTATGTTGGTGATGAGCGCGGTGGTGACTGCGGGCGATGAACTGGCGTATACCTTGCCGCAAGGATCATTTACCGATGAATCTAGCGACAGGCTGACATATAACCTAGTTGCAGATGCTCCATCATGGTTGATCATCGATTCCACCACGGGTGCGCTATCCGGAGTCGCGCCCATGGATTCTGCTTCCTCGCTCTATATATCGATTACCGCGACCGACAGTTGGGGCCAGACTGCAACGGCCAGTATTCAGCTGACAGTGCGGGGCCTGATCGAGGGTACAGTTGCCGACGACGTATTGATTGGAACAGACGCAGGTGAGGATATTCGCGGGCTAGCAGGTAACGATCGCTTGGATGGTAATGGTGGGCAGGATCGTCTGGTCGGTGGTCTTGGTGATGATGTGTACATAGTACGGGCAGGCAACGAAAGCATTGTCGAGCTGCATGGAGAGGGCGAGGATACCGTAGAGACATATGTCAATTATGTTCTGCTTGATGAGGCATCCGGAACGATTGAGCGCGTGGTGCTGGCCGAAGGGAGTGGCGCTTACTCGGTGATCACCGGTGTCGGCACGCAGGCGCTGGTCGGTAATTCCGGCGCGAATCATCTTGACGGAGGGGAAGGTGCGGACACGATGCGAGGGGGCAGCGGTGACGATACATATGTTGTCGATGACATCGGAGACTTGTCGGTGGAAGCGTCTGGTGAAGGCTTCGACATAGTGTACTCAACCATCAGCACTACGCTGGCGGCGAACATCGAGTCTCTTGTTTTGGAAGGCGAGGACGCATTGAGCGGTGACGGTAATGCGCTTGACAACGTGCTTGTCGGTAATGCCTCTGCAAATCGCTTCAATGGCGGTCTTGGTAACGACCGTATGGAAGGTGGTGGTGGAGATGACTTCTATGTAACGGATGCAAGCGGAGATGCGGTGATCGAGGCCGCTGGTCAAGGTTATGACACGATAGAACGATGGTTTGATACTAATCTGATCTTGTCAAACAACGTTGAAAGTTTGATGTTGGCCACAAACGTGGTGACGGGTAACGGGAATTCGTTGGCCAACAAAGTCGTGGGAAACGCTTCGGAAAACAGGTTGTCTGGGCTTGACGGAAACGATGAATTGCTTGGCATGGATGGAAATGACTCGATGTGGGGTGGTACTGGCGCTGATCGTTTGTTTGGTGGTCTGGGGGACGACTATCTTGATGGCGGCACAGGCGCCGATTATCTGGAAGGAGGCGCGGGAAATGATGTCTACCTGGTTGATGGTGCTGACGATGTGCTGATTGAGTTGGCCGGAAATGGCACGGATCAAGTGCAGACATCGGTATCCTACGTAATTTCTGCCAATATCGAGAACATTTTCCTGTCCGGAACGCAGGTCATCAACGCCACCGGCAATGCATCGGCTAATTATCTTTCAGGTAATGCCGCGAACAATATCCTCAACGGGATGGGAGGCAACGACACGTTGGTGGGTGGTACAGGTAACGACACGTTGGTTGGCGGTTCGGGCGATGATGCCTATATGGTCAATGCGACATCTGGCAGTGACATCATCGATACCACTGGCGGTGGTAACGATGGGTTGTTCTTTACCGATGGCGTGACGCGTGCGAGGTTGTCCTTTGCGCGCGAGGGGAACGATCTATTGGTCAGGATCGATAATGTCGCAACGCCAGCAGCGCGCGTGAAAGATCACTTTCTCGGTGGAGACGCAGCGATCGACTATGTGCAGCCCGATGGCGGCACTTCATTGACGGCTGCGCAGATCAATCAGTTGGTCTCAGGCGGGTCTGGTGTGCAGTACGACCGCACCATCGATGGGACTGCGGCCGCCGATCGGCTTACAGGAAGTGCTGGCAAGGACCTGATGCGTGGGCTGGCAGGTGCAGATCAGTTGTTTGGGCTCGCAGGGGCCGACACCCTACAGGGCGGTGATGGCGACGACATCCTGACTGGCGGTAGCGGCAACGGTACCAGCTCGGGCGATGACCGCCTGGAGGGTGGGGCAGGCAACGATACGCTGACAGGCGAGGATGGAAACGATCAACTGCTTGGCGGCGCAGGCAATGATAAGTACATGTACGGCGGTGGTGTCGACACGATCGATAATCGTGGCGGCGGTACCGATTGGCTGCACTTCAATAGCAGCGGCTATAGCGTGGCACGTGGCCGTATCGCATTCCATCGAGATGGCAACGATCTGGTTGTGCGCGTGGATGCAGATGCCAGCAAACAGGTTCGCGTCTCCAATCACTTTCTAGGTGGCGAATATGCGATCGCATACGTACAGCCGGCTGGAGGAAACGCGATTCCCGCGTCTCAGTTCAACAGCTTGCTTGTGCCGATGCCCGCGGCGCGTTCTGCAGGGTTAGCCGCCACAGGTCGTGTAGCAGAGTCCAGTCTGTTCACTGCATCGCCAGCGTCGTCTGAGTCTGGGAGTGGGCTTTCGGAGAGCGTTGTCGGGTTTGATTCCGAAAGCGTTGATGTGCAGACGTCTGCCTATGACATCTTCCAGCGTGAAGGCTATGCTGTCGCACGTACGAAATCGTCGGCACAGGCGCGGTTGCTGATCGAAGCGCTGAGTGTGTCTGGTGCCGGGATTGCCGGCGCGTCGCTCGCCGATTACGGCATGGTCGAACCTGGATTGCTTTTTTCGATGCAAACGTCCCGTTTTGATCGTGAAACTGCCTTGCTCTGAAGTTGAATGTGTTAGCAGACAGAAGCCCCGCACGGGGCTTCTGTCTTTTTTGAGCACCATCGGTTATCGGTTGGGCACGGCAGCAGTTGCTGGCCATCCGTGCGAACGCGTTCATCGTTCAATGCGATCGCTGCGGTGAGTCTTGCTCTGCAGACGGTACAGCGTTCGTTTTTTGCAGGCGTTGTGCCTGCTGCGATTCAGCCCGAACGGACTGTTGGATCGTGATACGCGGCATTCCGCACTAGAATTCCCCCATGAGCAACGCACCCCCCGATTACCCCACCCTCCAATCCATCGGCTGGCCCTGGCCTGGCCCTCCCGAGGACCCGGCCTGGCAGGCGGTCTTTGCCGCGCATCCGCAGGCCATGCCGGCGCGGGTGGTGGAGCAGCATCGCACCGGCTATGTGGTGGCCGATACGCCGGAGGCCAGTCTCAAGGCGGAGTCGTTGCCGGAGTGGCAGCGGCCGCGGTTTCCCAGCCACGAGCGGGCGGCGGTGGGAGATTGGGTGCTGATGGAGGGCAAGCGCATCGTGGCCTTGCTGCCGCGGCGCACCTCGATCAAGCGCGGAGCAGCCGGCGAGCATTACCACCAGCAGGTGATCGCGGCCAATATCGATACGGTGTTCATCGTGTGCGGGCTGGATGCGGACTTCAATCCGCGCCGCATCGAGCGCTATCTGCTGCTGGTCGGCGGCGGCGGTGCCGAGCCGGTAGTGGTGCTGACCAAGGCCGATCAGACCGAATACGCTGAGGATGCGTTGGCGGTGCTGGAGGAACTGGAAGCGCAGAACATCGCGTTGCGCGCGGTCAATGCCAAGGATCCCGAGAGCGTGGCTGCGCTGCGGCCGTGGCTGGGCGATGGACGCACCGCAGTGCTGGTGGGCTCGTCGGGGGCCGGCAAGTCGACGCTGACCAACACCTTGCTCGGCACGGAACGAATGAAGACCAATGCGGTGCGCGAGAACGATTCGCGCGGCCGGCATACCACCACGCACCGTGCATTGATTCCGTTGCCGTCCGGTGCCTGCCTGATCGATACGCCCGGTATGCGCGAGCTCAAGCCCACCGGTGAAGAAGACCTGGCCGAAGGCGGTTTCTCCGATGTGGAGGCGCTGGCGGCGCAATGCCGCTTCAACGATTGCGCGCATATTGCAGAGCCCGGCTGCGCGGTGCGTGCGGCGATCGAGGCCGATACGCTGGATCCGGAGCGGGTGGCCAACTACATGAAGCTGCGCGTGGAAGTGGCCGCTGCGGCCGAAAAGCTCGCCACGCGCTTGGCGCAGAACAACCGAGGTAAGGGCTCGGGCCGGCGGCCTGCCAGCGTCGATCGCACCGGACGGCGCTGAGATGCCACTGCGCAAGGCGCCGCCGGACATCGTCCATCACGCGGCGCTGGATGTGCGCCTGGTCAAGGCGGTGCGCGGCGTGCGTCTGTTGGCCCTGGCCAGCTGGCCGCGCTCGCTGCAGGAGCCGTTTCTGCAGAGCGTGGCGCGTGGGCAGCCGGAGCTGCCGCAGGTGGAGTATCCGGTGCTGGATTTTGGCGATACCCGGCGCGAACTGGCCGCCATTGCCAAGGCCGCCGATCCGCATCATCCGCTGGGCGCGTATCTGATCGACTCGGCGCACAGCTGGGGCTTGGCTGCCGGCCTGCTGGAATCGCTGGGCACCACCGCAGTCAGCGATTACTCGGCGCAGTTGTTCGGCGTGCCCGACGACCCGATGCCGGGCAACGGCCCGACCACGCGCGAGGCGGCGCGACATTTCATCCAGATTGCGCAGGAGCTGGACCGCGAACTGCTGGCGCCCGAAGAACAGGTACCGGTCTCGGCAACCGCCTTGCGCATGCAGTTGCAGAACGATCTGGACGCGTTCTTCGAAGGACGTGTCATCACCGTCACCCTGGATCCGGATCTGCTCGCCAAAGCGGCAGCCGGTGCGCATCGCATCCGCTTGCGCAGCGGTGCCACCTTCAGCGATTACGACCGCGCGCAATTGTTCCATCACGAAGCGCTGGTGCATTCGCTCACCGCACTCAATGGGCGCGCGCAGGTGCATCTGCCCAGTCTGGGTATTTCGTCGCCTCGTACTACCGCAACGCAGGAAGGTTTGGCGACCTTTGCCGAGCAGATCACCGGTAGCATCGACATCGAACGCATGAAGCGCATCAGCCTGCGCATCGAGGCGATTGCGATGGCGCGCTCTGGCGCGGATTTCATCGAAGTGTTCCGTTACTTCACCGCAGGCGGGCAGAGCGCGGCGGAAAGTTTTTCCTCGGCGCAGCGCGTGTTTCGCGGCGTGCCCACCTCCGGCGGCGGGGCTTTCACCAAGGACACGGTGTATCTGCGCGGGCTGGTGGCGGTGCATACGTTCTTCCGGCATTCCTTGCAGCGCGACCAGCTGCAGCTGTGCCGTTATTTGTTCGCCGGCAAGATGGCGCTGGGCGATGTGGCGCGCTTTGCGCCGTTGTTCGACAGCGGTGTGCTGGTTGCACCGCGCTGGTTGCCGCCGTGGGTAAGCCGGGTCAGCGGGCTGGCCGGCATGCTGGCGTTTTCGTTGTTCGCCAATCGCATCCGCATGGATCAGCTGCAGCCGCCGGCGATGAATGTCTGAGCGTCGTTACGACAGGGTGCGAACACTTGCCGGTTAGGTGCGAACGCGCACTGCGATTTTAGCGCAGCTGAAACAACGACTGCGCTCACCGTCAGGCGGTCTTGGCCAATGCTCGGAATCGGCATGTACCACTCGTACACTCCAGCTCCACCGCGACTTCCGCACCCACCTGGCGACAGCTCGCGGCGTTTTGTTAGCTGCTCTTGTAGTCGCGTGTCACTTGCGGATGCTGCGCACCGCTGACGCCGCATCGCCATTGCGAAACCCGCCGGGAGTGGCGCTGAACCGTATGCATCGCGGCGACACGTTCTACACGATGTTGCAACGGGCTGATCCACACACTGGTCGCCTCGCCCGAGATGGGCAACGACACGAGGCAATGCGATGAAGATCCTGATGGTTCTTACCTCCCACGACCAACTCGGCGATACCGGCAAGAAGACCGGCTTCTGGCTGGAAGAATTCGCCGCGCCGTACTACGTGTTCAAGGACGCCGGCGCCGACATCACCCTGGTCTCGCCCAAGGGCGGCCAGCCGCCGCTGGACCCCAAGAGCGACGAGCCCGACGCGCAGACCGACGCCACCAAGCGCTTCAAGCAGGACGCGGACGCGCAGCAGGCATTGGCCAGCACGCACCGTCTGGCGGACGTTAAGGCCGAAGACTTCGATGCCGTGTTCTATCCGGGTGGCCACGGACCGTTGTGGGATCTGGCCGAAGACGCGCAATCCATCGCCTTGATCGAAGCCTTCGCCGCTGCCGACAAACCGCATGCCCTGGTCTGCCACGCGCCGGGTGCCTTGCGCCGCGTCAAGGGCAGCGATGGCAAACCGCTGGTCAATGGCCGCCGCGTCACCGGCTTTACCAATGGCGAAGAAGAGGGCGTGGGCCTGACCAAGATCGTACCGTTCCTGGTCGAAGACGTGCTGACCGAACTTGGCGGACGTTACGAGAAGGGGGCCGACTGGGGCGTGCATGTGGTGACCGATGGCACGCTGGTGACCGGGCAGAATCCGGCCTCTTCAGAAAAGGCCGCCGAGACGTTGCTCGAGCTGTTGAAGCGCTGATTTGCGGTTGTCGTGTGGTTGTGCATCGACCGCCGGAGCAAGCCGCGCCTTTTGATTTGGAGCGGCTGACAACACGTAGCGTTTAGTCGTCAGGTAGGTGCGGACGGGGCGAAGGAACCGGCATGTACGCGTTGTACATGTCGATGCCGAGCATCAGCAGCGCCCGCCCGACGGTGATCGTAGTGGTTTTGTAGCTGCTCTTGGCCGTGCGTTTTCAGCTCTTGGTTGTGCGCTTTCAGAATGCCGCAGCATCCAACAGGCCGCAGCATCCAACAGCTCGACGCAATCCAGTGCTCGCAACCAAGCGCACCGACCATCTCGCAAGCGCATCGACCATCTTGACTGGCCCTTGCCCGCCCACCGTCGCGGGACCTTACGCGGCATGGATGCCGCGTAAGAGCCTACAAGGACGTACTTGCGGCGTGTCCCGCGATGGTGGTACTTGCGGCGTGTCCCGCGATGGTGGGCGGGCAAGGGCCCTGCAGCCAGGCCGAAGATTGYCCGCCTGCAGAGGRACGCTACGGACCTGATAAGAGCCTACTGAAGACGTACTTGCGGCGTGTCCYGCGATGGTGGGCSGGCAAGGGCCCTGCAGCCAGGCCGAAGATCATCTGCGCTGGCAGATCACCCGCTCTGAAGTGCACTTTAGAGCTGCTCCAAAACGTTTAGGCAATACGTTTTAATCAATCACGCACTACGCTTCAACCAGCGCACCCCATAAGCCGGCAGCACCAGCCGCATGTCATCGCTCAGCGATTCGACAGGCACGTCGTCTCCATCCGCCAACACCTTCCATCGGCCATCCCCAATCGCGGCAAGTTCCACCGCCAGGGATTGATCGCCGAAGTTGTGCATGGCCAAGAAGTCATCGCCACGCGTCAACGCAAACAGTCGCGGATCGCCCAGCGCCACGCTGCCCAACGCCTGATCGGCGGCGAGTGCAGAAAGCGCAGCACGTTGCCGGATCAATGCACGCAAGCGGCGATACACCTTGCCGCTCAGGCCCTCTGCATCCTCGCGGTGTGCTGCAAGCTGCCAATCCATCGCCGGACGATGCAACCAGCGGCCTTCGTGCTGACGTAGCGAGTCCTGGCGATAACTGATGTCGTTAGGCAGGGCCAGCTCATCGCCCATATAGATCAACGGCACGCCCGGCATCGCCAGTGCGATCGCATAGAGCAACACCAACCGATCCACCGCAGTGTTCAATTCCGCCGCATCGCCTGCCGCCTGCGCAGCCTGGATACCCGCCAGCGCAGCAGCCATGCCATTGGTGCCATGCACACCATCGCCACTGCTCTGGAAGCTCTCGCCGCGCGCGTAGCTCCCCGGCACATCGTTGGCATAGAAGCGCGCGACATCGCGTAACGCAAACGGTGGCTGCTCGGCATTACCGGCCGCTTCGTGCTGCAGCACGTTCCAGCCGATATCGTCGTGGCAGCGCACATAGCTCAGCCACGCGCAGTTGTGCGGCAACGGCGGGCTATGCGCGATGACGTTATGCAGAATGTCGCCGCGTTGCAGCGCCAGGGCCGACCAGCCGGCCGCCATCAGCGTGCTGTGATACGCGAGATGGCACTCGTGTCCCTGGTCCGCACCTGTGCCGAAGTAGGGCGGCAGCTGCGTCATCGGCACGATGGCTTCGGCCTTCATCACCACCGAGGGCGCCACGATATCGGTGACCGCGCGTAGCGCCACCAGCAAGGTGTGCGCTTCGGGTTGATTCATGCAATCGGTGCCGGTGCGCTTCCATAAATACGCCGTGGAATCCAGGCGAAACGCTTCCACACCCAGATTGGCCAGCCGCAGCATCGCCAGCGCCATCTCGCCGAACACGGCCGGGTTGCTCCAGTTCAAATCCCACTGATAAGGATAGAACGTGGTCCACATCCACTGCGCGGTGTCGTCCACCCAGGTGAAGTTGCCGGGTGCGGTATGCGGGAAGACTTGCCCCAGCGTGGTTTCGTACTGATCGGGTAGCGCGCGATCGGCAAAGTGATGGTAGTAATCGAGATAGCGTGCGTCGCCGGCACGCGCCGCCTGTGCCCAGGCGTGATCGTCGGCAGTATGGTTGAGCACGAAATCCGCGCACAGGCTGATCCCGGCCTCGCGCAGCCGCGTGGTGAGCGTGATGAGGTCGTCGTTGCTGCCCAGGCTGGGTTCTACCTGGCCGTAATCGCTGACCGCAAAGCCGCCATCGTTATCGCCGGCACGTGCACGCAGGAACGGCAGCAAGTGCAGATAGCGCACACCCAGGTCCTGCAGATACGGCACGCGTTGGGCCACGCCTTGCAGCGTGCCGGCGAAGCGGTCCACGTAGGCGCTATAGCCCAGCATGTGTTGCTCGCCGAACCAGCCGGGTTGCCGCGTTGTGTCGAGTTGTTGCAGCGCCTGCGGGCGCTGTTGCGCATCATGGCCAAGCGCGCCCAGCCACTGCGTCAACCACGACGCATAGTCTGGGCGCTGCCCATACAAGCCATGCAGCGCGTCGAGCAAACGCGGAGCATGTTGATCGAAGCGTGGCAACAGCGTGTTCGCACGCTGCGCATCCAACGGCGCAGCAAAGGCTGCGCGCACTACAGTGAAATCGATGAGGGAGGTGCTCATTGGCAGGCGCCGTGCGTGGAGCGGCAACGAAATCTAGCGAGCGTCCGCCTTGGCGGTGAGCGCAGTCATTTCGTTAATCGCTCTTAGGCGTGGCGAGGGGTCCTTAGAAGTCGTAGCGCAGGCTGATGCTGGTGGTGCGGCCGGCGATGGAACGCGCGCGGATGATGCCATTGGCGGGAATCGTGGCTTCTTCTGCTTCGGTCAGGCCAAACGTGTTGAACAGGTTGTTGACGTTGAGCGCGACGGTGAGCGCATCGGTCACGCGGTAATCGCCGAACAGGTTCACCTGCGTATAGCCGGGCATCTTCAGCTGGTTGGAATCCTGGGTGTAGGCATCGGTGGTGCCGATCAGGTTCACGCCGAACTGGTAGCCGTCGCCGCGGTAGCTGGGCGTCAACTGCCAAACGAAATCGGCCTGACGACGCGGCACATTGCCGGTGTTTTCCGGTGTGATCTGGTCCTTGGAAATTTCTGCATCGGTCCAGGTCACGCCGCCGTTGACGGTGAAGCCTTCATAGCGGTAGCTGGCTTCCAGCTCCACCCCGTGCGCCTGGTAGCTGCGGTTGAAGAAGCGCTGGCTGGTGACCTCGAAGTTCTGTTCTTCGGTGCGCGCCGAGAACGCGGTCGCAAACAGGCTCAGCCCGTCGCGGCGCCACTTCAAGCCGGCTTCGGCCTGGCGGACCACGTTGACGCCTTCATCGGAAGACACCGAGCCATCGTCGCGAATCACCCCGAACAACAGGCGGTCGGCATTGGCGCGGGCACCACGGCTGATGCGCGCGAACGCACCCAGGTCGTCGTTGATCAGATAGTTGCTGCCCAACGAATACGACAGGTAATTCCAGTCGTAGTCCACCGGCCGTGCGTTGGCGGTGTCGACCGTGGCCACGCGTTGTTCCACCGGCTGGATCACGCCATCGCCGTTGACGTCCAGGTTCTGTGCGATCGCAGTGCCGTTGTAGGTGCCGCGTGCATCGCCCATGTCGTAACGCAGGCTGCCGTCGATGCTGAGCTTGCCGCTGTCGAAGGTGAGCGCCACGTAGGGTGCGTTGACGTCGTAGCGCACGTCGTAGCTGCGGGTGTTGCAGCAATCGCCCCAGAACGGCACGCCGTAGGCGTACAAGCCGTTTTGCGAGCGCGACACGCCGCCGGCATCGACCACGTTGAGCAGGCGCGAGTCGCGGCCCAGCGTCTGCACATAGGAGTTCCAGGTCCAGTCCATGTCGATGGTCTGGCGCGAGCTGTAATAGCCCATGCGCAGGTTGAGCGTGCGGCCGTCGCCGCCGAACTCGCGCGAAACGCTGAGGTCGTTGGTGACATTGCCCAGGTCGTTGATCGCCACGTTGAACAGATGCGTGCGAATTGCAGTACCCGTGTAGGCCTGGCCGGCGTCGGGGCCGCTGGCCTGCACCAGTTGCGCGCCGGCGCCGCCGATGGAAGAGGCGAGCGAGGCGGCATCGGTGACTTCGGCCGGGAACGGGCTGACGAAGCGGCCGCTGTTGTCGGCGATGCGGAATTTCTCGCTCAGGTTCCAGCCGTTGCCCAGGTCGAACCAGGCTTCGGCGCCGAGCGTGCGCGAGACCGGGTGCATGCCGTCGCCCACGTCGGTGCGGCGCGGCTGGTTGTTGCCATCCAGGCCCACATCGCTGCGGAAATTGCGGCTGTACAAGGTGTCGTTGCCGGGGTCGAAGCCGGCAAAGCCACCCAGGTCCGGCGAGCCATCGCGGCCACGCACGGAGGTGGGCACCGGCAGATAGCCGGCGGCGCGGTCGTTGAGGTATTTGCCGTACACACGCACGTAGCCGTTCTCGAACAGCCGGGTGAGGTTGGCCTTGAGCTGGCCACCCTTTTCGGTGGTGTAGCCGGCGTCGCGCACGCCATCGCCCTGGCGGAAGAAGCCGCCGATGTTGAACTGCCAATGCTCGGCAAACGGTGCGCCGTAGTTGAAGTCCACACGGGTGCTGTCGTAATCCACACCGCGGCTCACGCCGACGCTGCCGCCTGCAGTGTCGCCGGTCTTGCTGATGAAGTTGATGATGCCGCCGGGCGCATTGCTGGTGAACGTCGATGCCGAGCCGCCGCGAATGGCCTCGATGCGGTCGAGGGTGAAATCCGAACGCAGGAAGATGTCCGAGTTGCCGAAGGCGATATCGCCGAACTCCATCACCGGCAAGCCGTCTTCCTGCAACTGCAGAAACTTGGCGCCGCCCGAAGCGACGGGGAGGCCGCGTACGGCGATGTTGGCGTTGCCTTCGCCACCGCTGGATTCGGAGCGGATGCCGGGAATGTTGCGGAAGATCTCGGCGGTGCTGCGTGGCGCCGATTGCTCGATCGCCTCGGCGCCCACGGTGCTGACCGACACGCTGGACTTGAGCTTGGTGGTGGCGGTGGAGGTGCCGGTGACGAACACCGAATCCAGATTGACCGCGGCGCTGTCGGCGGCCGGCGGGGTGGTGGGTGTGCTGGTAGCGTCCTGCGCCAGCGCGGCGGGCACGCAGAGGCAGGAGGCGACCGCGCAGGCCAGGGCATGCAGGCGAAGGGTGTGCAAAGTGGACATCGCGGTTCTCTCTCTCACGGATGGTGGTGTGCCGATTTCTGCATCGTCCCCTCCCAGGGAGTGGCCGTGTGGCCTGCAGTGCGAGCGCAGTAATACGCCGCAATGCAATCGATTGCAATCATGCGATGCAGCAATGTTGAACAGGACGAAAGGGCTTTATCTACATAGCGGAAGCGTGTTGCGGTGCAGCGTTACAATCGATTGCATAAACGGCAGCGTACAGTGCGCTGCGGCCACTGATCGCCGCACCGAAGCTCAGGACCTTGCATGTCGTCGACCGCTCCACCGCTTTCCTTCGCACGCATCCTGGCGCTCAACGCCGGCTTTTTTGGCGTGCAATACAGCTTCGGGTTGCAGCAGAGCAACATGAGCCCGATCTACAACTACCTGGGCGCCGACCACGCCAGCCTGCCGTATCTGTGGCTGGCCGGGCCGATCACCGGGCTGGTGCTGCAGCCGTTCGTCGGCGCGTGGAGCGACCGCTCGGTGACCCGCTGGGGCCGGCGCATGCCGTACATGGTGCTGGGCGCGTTGGTGTGCAGCCTGTGCCTGCTGGCGATGCCGTTCAGTACCGCGTTGTGGATGGCGGTGTGCCTGCTGTGGATCCTGGACGCTGCCAACAACGTGGCGATGGAGCCGTACCGTGCCTTGGTCAGCGATGTGCTTGCGCCACCGCAGCGGCCGCTTGGCTATCTCACGCAAAGCGCGTTCACCGGTCTTGCGCAGACGTTGGCCTATCTCACGCCACCGTTGCTGGTGTGGCTGGGCATGAATCAGGACGCCGCCAATGCGCACCATATTCCCTACGTCACCATCGCCGCGTTCGTGATTGGCGCGGGATTTTCTGCCGCCTCGATCCTGCTCACCGCGCGCAGCGTGCGCGAGCCGGCGATTGCGCCGGCAGAGATCGCACGCATGCGCCAGACCGGTGCGGGCCTGGGCGCGACAGTGCGCGAAATCGTCAGTGCCTTGCGCGCGATGCCGCCGACCATGCGCCAGCTCGCACCAGTGATGCTGTTCCAGTGGTACGGGATTTTTTGCTACTGGCAATACATCGTGCTGTCGTTGTCGACCACGTTGTTCGGCACCACCGAGGCCAACTCGCATGGCTTCCGTGAGGCGGGGCTGGTCAACGGGCAGATCGGTGGCTTCTACAATTTCATCGCGTTTCTGGCGGCGTTTGCGATGGTGCCGGTGGTGCGCCGCTTCGGCCCCAAGTACACGCATGCGGCCTGTCTGGTCGCGGCCGGTATCGGCATGTGGGTACTGCCGGGCATCCAGGACCGCTGGTTGATGCTGCTGCCGATGATCGGCATTGGCCTGGCCTGGGCCAGCATGATGGGCAACCCGTATCTGATGCTGGCCGACAGCATCCCGCCCGAACGCACCGGCGTGTACATGGGTTTGTTCAATCTGTTCATCGTGCTGCCGATGCTGATTCAGATCGTCACCTTGCCGTTGTATTACGAGCGGCTGCTGCACGGCGACCCGCGCAACGTGATCCGTCTTGCCGGCGCGTTGATGCTGGCCGCAGCAGTGGCGATGCTGTGCGTGCGGCTGCGCAAGCCGAACGCTGCGGTGGCGTAGCCGCTACGCTTGAGTTGCTGCGTACTGGGCGCTGTCGAGTGTCATCGCAACGGCGACAGCACCTGGGTGCGCACAGCTCGCCCGGACGCACGCTCTTGCGACTTCCCAATCCCCAATCCCGGCTTCACGCCGACTCGCGCACCACCAACTTCACCGCCATCTCCACCGATTCCACCGACTCGCCGGCAATCAGCGCCAGCAGCCGATCCACCAACAAGCGTGCGGCCAGCCCGAGATCCTGCCGCACCGTGGTCAACGGCGGCTGGCTGTAGGCGGCCAGCGGAATATCGTCGAAGCCCACCAACGAAATGTCCTGCGGCACGCGATGGCCGGCTTCGACCAGGGCGCGAATCGCACCGACCGCGATCACATCGGAGGCCGCGAATAGCCCATCCGGTGGATCGGTCTTCTTGAGCATCGCGCGGGTGAGGCGGTAGGCGTCTTCGCTGAGGAAGTGGCTGCGCGCATGCAGGCGCGTGTCGAATTCCAGCCCATGCTGCTCGAGCGCATGCCGATACCCGGCAAAGCGCGGTGCGACCTCGGGCAGTTGATCGTCGCCCAGAAACGCGATGCGGCGACGGCCACTGGCGATCAGATGCTCGGTGGCAAGCGCGCCGCCCTGGAAGTTGTCGCTGCCCACGCTAATGTACGACTGCCCTTCGATCTTGCTGCCCCACACCGCCATCGGCAGGCCGTCGCGCGCGGCGGCATCCAGCGCATCGTGTTCGGAGCTTTGCCCGAGCACGATCACGCCATCGGAGCGGCTGCCGCGTGCGAGTTGTTCCACCCATCCATCCTGATGCCGATCCAGCTTGGACAGCAGCATGCTGTAACCGCGCCCGGTGAGTTCTTCGGCCAGCAACGCCAGCATCGTCATCATGAAGGGGTCCGAGAGCGGCTGATCCAGCGCATGCATCATCGGCACCGCAACGCTCACCGTATTGGAGCGTTTGGCACGCAAGCTGCGCGCGATTGGATCGACTTGATACCCGGCATCTGCCGCAATCTGCTTGATGTAGGCGCGCGTGCGTTCGGCGACCACAGGACTGCCCGCCAACGCGCGTGACACGGTGGATTCGGACACGCCCGCCATGCGGGCAATGTCGGACATCTGCGGGCGGGCGCCCGGCGTTGCGCGTTCTGAAGGTTTGACCATGACAACGCGCTGCGGAAAACCAGAGTGTAATCAGTTCGCGCAGCAGGTGGGTTACCGATCGCAGTGGCGGTTGCTTGTGCGCGCAGATCAACGCAATCGGGCACCCGGTGCGAGCGCACAACGTGCAGGTTGTGCTTGCCACCGATCTTGCGACGCATGACGCGCTAGCCCATGTAGAGGCCGCCGTTGACGGCATAGTCCGCGCCGGTCACATACGCAGCTTCATCGGAAGCCAGCCACGCACACAAACCCGCCACTTCTGCAGGCTTGCCGAGCCGGCGCACCGGCACCGAGGTGGCCAGGCGGTCGAGTACGTCGGGCGGAAAGCTGCTGATCGAGGCGCTGGCGATATAGCCCGGCGAAATGGTGTTGACGGTGACGCCGCGCGAAGCAACCTCTTGCGCCAACGCGCGACTGAAGCCGTGCATTGCCGCTTTGGCAGTGGCGAAATTGATCTGCCCGATCTGCCCCTTATGCGCGCTGACCGAGCCGATATTGACGATGCGTCCCCAACCGCGCGCCGTCATGCCGTCGACCACCTGCTTGGTGATGTTGAACAACGAATGCAGGTTGCTGGCGATCACCACATTCCAGTCGTCGCGCGTCATCTGCCGAAACAAGGTGTCGCGGCTACCGCCTGCGTTGTTGACCAGTACATCGATCTCGCCGACCTCGGCCTTGACCTTGGCGAACGCGGCCACGGTGGAATCCCAATCGGCGGCATTGCCTTCGGAGGCAACGAACTCGAAGCCTTGTTCGCGTTGCTCGCGCAACCACGAGGTCTTGCGCGGCGAATTAGGCCCGCACCCGGCGACCACGGTGTGCCCGCTGCGCGCCAGCTTCTGGCAGATCGCGGTGCCCACACTGCCCATGCCGCTGGTGACGTATGCGATGCGAAGTGTCATTAGGTGTAACTCCTTCGGAGTTTGGGAATGGGGAATCGGGAGTGGGGAATCGGTAGAGCAGGAGCCGCGCTTGCGGTGTCTGTTGTCCATGTGAAAGTCAGGAATCGACACGACAGCACAGCGCCGCCCTTACGATTCCCCACTCCCGATTCCCCATTCCCGGCGGGCGTCAGCGCGCCAACGGAAACAGACCAAACAGCAAGCCGCCCGCCAGCATCAGCATCGAAATCAACACCGCCCACTTCAGCGTGAAGCGTTGATGGTCGGCAAAATCCACCTTGGCCAGGCCGACCAGCAGATAGGTCGAAGGCACCAACGGACTGAGCAGATGCACCGGTTGACCGGCAAGCGAGGCGCGGGCCATTTCCACCGGAGTGATGCCGTAGTGGCCGGCGGCTTCGGACAGGATCGGCAGTACGCCGAAGTAGAAGGCGTCGTTGGACATGAAGAACGTAAACGGCATGCTGACGATCGCGGTGATCACCGCCAGATACGGACCCCAGCTGTCGGGGATCACCGCCAGAAAACTGCGCGACATCGCCTCGACCATGCCGGTGTTGGACAGGATGCCGGTGAAGATGCCAGCGGCAAAAATCAGCGACACCACCGACAACACATTGCCGGCGTGATTGACCAGCCGGCGGCGCTGCTCGGCCAGGTTGGGGTAGTTGATCATCAGCGCCAGCGCAAAGCCGATCATGAACAGCACCGGCATCGGCAGCACGCCCACCACCAGTGCAGCCATCAGCGCCAGGGTCAGGATCAGGTTCACCCACAGCAGCTTGGGACGCTTCATGTCCTCGGTGTCTTCCACGCGCGGCAATGCATCGTTTTCTTCGGGAATGCTGTTGTCCAGCCAGTTGCCGTCGGCCGGCAGCCGCACCACGCCCAGGCGGCGACGTTCGCGCATGCCGAGCAGCCAGGCCAGCGCGATGATGCCGGCGATCGCCATCGCCATGGCCGGGACCAGCGGCACGAACACGTCGGCCGGATCCACATGCAAGGCGGTGGCGGCACGCGCAGTGGGGCCGCCCCACGGGGTCAGATTCATCACGCCACTGGCGAGTATGGTCACGCAGGTGAGGTTGAGCGCGTTCATGCCCAGGCGCTGGTACAGCGGCAGCATCGCCGACACGGTGATCATGTAGGTGGTGGAGCCGTCGCCGTCGAGCGAAATCAGCATCGCCAGAATCGCCGTGCCCATCACGATCTTCAGCGGGTCGCCCTTGACCAAACGCAGGATGCGGCCGACCAGCGGATCGAACAGGCCGGCATCGATCATCACCCCGAAGTAGAGGATGGCGAACATCAGCATCACGCCGGTGGGCGCGATCTTCTTGATGCCGTCGAGCATCATCTCGTTGATGCCGGTGCCGAAGCCGCCCAGCAACGCGAACACGATCGGCACCGTGATCAGAGCCACCAGCGGCGACAGCCGCTTGCTCATGATCAGGTACATGAAGGTGATCACCATTCCGAAACCGAGCGCGGTCAGCATGCGGGCAAATCCTTTGAGGCGTGCAACAGGGAGAGGGTGGAGCGCGCCGCTGCGCATGACGTGCAGCGGCGATGACGTGGGTGCGGATCGTGCGCGGTGGCTGACCGAATACTGGCGCCTAGAACCGGCAGTTGGCCTTGATGCGCCGGA
Organism: Xanthomonas sp. Leaf131; assembly: GCF_001423495.1. Taxonomy (GTDB): domain Bacteria; phylum Pseudomonadota; class Gammaproteobacteria; order Xanthomonadales; family Xanthomonadaceae; genus Xanthomonas. The sequence continues at coordinate 284,326 of NZ_LMOG01000016.1, forward strand.
TCAGCAGCGAGGACAGCTGCGCCACGCTTGCGCTGCGCAGCGCGCACGGTGCTTTCAATTGCCTTGAATCCTGATGCGCGCATGCAATGCATCAGAAGTCGTACTGAAAACGGCCGGTCACCGCCAGCGTGTGGTCGACCACCGCATCGACCATGCGGTCGCGGTTGCGGCTGTCGATCACGTTGAGCATCACGCGCAGGTTCGGCTTGAAATACCAGTTGCCGCCCAGCGTCCACGACTGCGTGCTGGCATCGATGAAGTTGGGTTGGCCATCCATGTGCTGGTCGCCGCGCATGTAGTCGTAGCGCAAGGCCAGCTCGAACGCGCCGGACGGGCGATTGGGCGTCTTGATGCGGCTGAAACGCCCGGTCTTGCGGTCGTAGCCGCGCGACTCGCCGGTGACGAACCAGCTGACCAAGCCGTAGCTGGCCAACACCTTGGCATGTTGTCCGCCGTCGTCGAGCAGGCCGCCGCTGAATTCGCTTTGCCACGACCACGGGCCCAGCACTTCGGCGTATTCCAGCGACCATTTGTCGAAGTCGGTATCGCGGCCATCGGCAAAGCGCGCCAGCGTGATGCGGCTGTTGTTGGCCAGATCGTTTTCCGGACGCGGGCGTATCAGCAACGGCGCCGCACCGCCGCTGCCCGGATGCGAATAGCGCTCGTGCGCCAGCGACACGCCCAGGTGGCGCAGCCGTGCCTCGCCCATCTCCGGTGCGAAGGTCAGCCGCGTGCCGAGCGCACCGCCCTTGGTGGACGAATTGTCGATACTTTCCAGGCTGTAGGCCGCCGTGGACCAGGTGGCATCCGGGCGACTGGCCTGCCAGGAAATCGCCTTGCGATAGATCGGCGCCAGCGTGGTGGAGGCATAGCCGCGTTCCAGGAACGGGCCGTAGTTGGAACCGGTGCGATCGTCCAGCGAAAAGTACTGCTTGAACTGACCCACGGTCAGCGTGCCGGCAGAGAACTTCTTGGCGATATAGACATCGCGCGCCAGGATGCCGCGGCTGCCGGATTCGTATTGCAGGCCGGCAAACTCCGCCTCGGCCTTGTAGTTGAAACCGTAGAACTTGCCCGCCACATCCAGCCATACGCGACGGAACTGGGTGTCGTTGCGCTCGGGGGTGCCGCGTTCGTCGTTGTCGAACATGGTGAAGTCCCAGTGCACACGCCCACCCACCTCGGCGGTGACCGGGCCGTCGCCATCGGCCGCGCGGGCAGCCGGTGCCAGGCAGATCGCGGCGCAGGCGGTGAAGACGCGCAGACGCAAGGTGTCGTTGCTCACAGACCCTCCCAGGTACATGTGTGAATCACGTTCAGCGATGCACCGCACAAGCACACTGCGGCGCGTTGGCAGCAGCCTAGTCCGGCGAAGCTGTCATGGACCTGTCAGGGCGCGGGAATGGGGAATGGGGAATGGGGAATCGCAAAAGCAGAAGAGCTTTTGTCCGCGAGGGCTGTTACCTTCCGGCCGCGGCCAACCGCTGTTCCGATTCCCCATTCCCCATTCTCGATTCCCCGCCCAATGCGCCTGCTGCTAGTCGAAGACAACGCCGACCTCGCCGATGCCATCGTGCGGCGCATGCGCCGTAGCGGGCATGCGGTGGACTGGCAGTCCGATGGTCTGGCGGCGGCGAGTGTGTTGCGCTATCAGAGCTTCGATCTGGTGGTGCTGGATATCGGCCTGCCAAAGCTGGATGGCTTGCGGGTGCTGGCCGGCATGCGCGAGCGTGGCGATACCACGCCGGTGCTGATGCTCACCGCGCGCGATGGCATCGAAGACCGTGTGCAGGCGCTGGACGTCGGGGCGGACGATTATCTGGGCAAGCCGTTCGACTTCCGCGAGTTCGAGGCGCGGTGCCGCGTGCTGCTGCGGCGCAATCGCGGCCAGGCCAGCGAGGTGGTGCAGATCGGCGGTTTCGTGTTCGACAACGCCGCGCACACGCTACTGCTGGACGGCGTGCCGATCGAGTTGCCCAATCGCGAATACCGGCTGTTCGAAATCCTGATCGGGCGGCTAGGGCAGGTGGTGGGCAAGGACGAGATCGGCAACGGCTTGTTCGGTTTCGACGACGATGCCGGGCCCAATGCGATCGAGCTGTATGTCGGCCGCCTGCGTCGCAAGCTGGCGGCGGCGCCGTTGCGCATCGTCACCGTGCGTGGCGCCGGCTACAAACTCGAAGAAGCCGACCCGCATGCGCCGGTGGAGCCGGGCGTCGATGGCTGAGCCGCTGCTGGTGGCACCGTCGATCCGGCGCACCTTGCTGCTGTATCTGGGCAGCCTGTCGTTGCTCGGCGCGGTGGTGCTGTTCTTTGCCGCGCGCGATTACGGCGAACGGGCGGCCAATCGTTCCTACGACCATCTGCTGGTGTCCTCGGCACTGTCCATCATCGACAGCGTGGCACTGGTTGGCGGCGATTGGCAGGTGGATCTGCCGTATGCCTCGCTGGATCTGCTTGGCATGGCGCCCGAAGACCGCGTGTTCTATCGCGTGTTCGATGCGCAAGGCCGCACCATCACCGGCGAAGAAAATTTGCCGGTTCCGCCATGGCCGCCCAGCGACGAGCGCCCATCGTTGTTCGACGCCGACTACAGCGGCGAGCCGGTGCGCTTTGCGGTAGTGATGCATCGGGTGGCATCGGCCTCCGGACAGGGCGAGGTGCGCGTGCAGGTGGGCCAGACCCGGCGCGCGCGCGATACGGTGGCACGCGATGTGGTGCTCAATGCGCTGGTGGCGATCGGGGTATTGTCGCTGCTCGCCCTGGGCCTGGTGTGGCTGGGTGTGTATCGCGCCCTGCGCCCGTTGCAGCGCATCGAGCGCGATCTGTCGCGGCGCGAGCCCTCCGATCTGAAACCGTTGAGCGTGCCGGCGCCGCAGGAAATGCAGTTGATGGTGACTGCGCTCAATCGCTTCATGGCGCGGTTGTCGTCCAGCAACGAAACCTTGCGCGCGTTCATGGCCGAAGCCGCGCACCAGATGCGCACGCCCTTGGCCGCTTTGCGCGCGCAGGCGCAGCTGGCGATGGACGACGACGACCCGCGCGAGATGCAACGCAGCCTGGTGGCGATCGAGCGCAATGCCAGCCATATGAGCCGGCTGCTCAATCAATTGCTCAGCGATGCCAGCGTGATCCATCGCGCCAATCTGCAGCGCTTTGCCACCGTGGATCTGGCCGAGGTCCTGCATCAGGCCTTGCACGAAGCGCTGCCGCGTCACGAAGGCGCACCGCGCGTGCACCTGGCGATCGACCCGCAACCGGCGCTGCTGCGTGGCGATGCGCTGCTGCTGCGCGAGGCGCTCAAGAACCTGATCGACAACGCCTGCAAATACGGCGCCGGCGCACCGTTGCAGGTGGCGCTCACCAGCGACGGCAGCCAGCACGTGCTGACCATCGCCGATCACGGCCCCGGCATTCCGGCCGCCGAAGCCGAGCGCGTGTTCGAGCGTTTCGTGCGCGGGCCCGATGCACCGGCCGGCGGCGCGGGGCTGGGGCTGGCGATCGTCAAACGCGTGGTGGAAGCGCATGGCGGGCGCATCGATCTGAGCAACCGCGTTGGCGGCGGGCTGATCGCCTCGCTGCATTTTCCTGGAGGGGCGCGGTGATGCGCATGCTGTGGTTGTTGGTGGTGTTGCTGGCGCCGGGCATTGCGCGCGCGGCGCCCGGCGATGTGCGCGTATTTCCCGCGCAGGGGCCGATGCAGGCGCAATTGCGCGTGCAGGGTTCCACCGATCTGGAAGTGTTCGGCGCGGTCATCCAGGACTATCAGCGCCTGCATCCGGGCACCCAGGTGATCTACGAAGATGTGATCGCCTGGGACATCTACGAGCGCTATCTGCATCCGGGCAAGGCCACGCCTGCTGCCGACATGCTGATCAGCGCCAGCATGGATCTGCAGACCAAACTGGTGAACGACGGTCATGCGCTGGCGCATCGCTCCGCGCAGACCGAAGCGCTGCCGGCATGGGCGCAGTGGCGCCACGAAGTGTTCGGCATCAGCTACGAGCCAGTGGCCATCGTCTACAACACGCGCAAGCTGGATGCCGCACGCGTGCCGCGCACACGTCGCCAATTGCTGGCGTTGTTGCGCGCGCCCGATGCACCGCTGCGCGGCCGGGTGGGCACCTACGATGTCGAGCGCAGCGGCGTGGGCTATCTGTTCGCCACCCAGGACGGGCAGGTCGGCAGTATCGCCGGCGCATTGCTGGCCGCGTTGGGCGCCAACCAGGTCAGGCTGGAAGAACGCACCGGCACCTTGCTCGACCGCGTCAGCCGTGGCGAGCTGCTGCTGGCCTACAACGTGCTCGGCTCCTACGCACAGGCGCGCATCGATGCCGGCGCACCGCTGGGCATCGTGCAGCCGCAGGACTACACGCTGGTGGCGCTGCGCACCGCAGTGATCCCCAAGACCGCGCCGCATGCGCCGGAGGCGCGCAGATTCCTCGACTACCTGCTCTCGCCACGCGGCCAGCAGGTGCTCTCGCGCGAGGCGCGGCTGATGCCGATCCTGCCGGCCGCCGGTGGCCGTGGCGGTTCGGCGCAACCGCCGTTCCGGCCGATCCCGTTGGGCCCTGGTCTGCTGGTGTATCTGGACAAACTCAAACGCCGGCAGTTTCTGGACGCCTGGCGCGCCAGCACGCAGCCGCCGCGCTAGGGGCGCGGCATCGGTCGCAGCCATGTGCCAGACTTGGCGCATGGCCGATCTCACCATCCTCGTCGCCGACGACCACCCGCTGTTCCGTGCCGCCGTGATCCACGTGCTGCAGCAGACCTTGCCGCAGGCCGATGTGGTGGAGGCCTCCAGCGCCGCCACGCTGAGCGCGATGCTGCGCTCGCATCCGCAAGCCGAGCTGGTGCTGCTGGACCTGGCCATGCCGGGCGCACGCGGCTTCTCGGCGCTGTTGCATGTACGTGGCGAGCACCCGGATATCCCGGTGGTGGTGATCTCCTCCAACGATCACCCACGCGTGATCCGGCGCGCGCAGCAGTTCGGCGCGGCCGGCTTCATTCCCAAATCCACCCCGGCCGAATCGATCGGCACCGCAGTGGCCAGCGTGTTGGAGGGCGGCACCTGGTTCCCGCCGATGACCGCCGAGCGCTCCGAGGCCGACGCGCAGCTGGCCTCCAAACTCGCCCAGCTCACCCCGCAGCAATTCCGCGTCTTGCTGAGCCTGGCCGACGGCCTGCTCAACAAGCAGATCGCACACGAGCTGGGGCTGGCCGAAAACACCGTCAAGGTGCACGTCACCGCGATCCTGAAAAAGCTGGATTGCTACAGCCGCACGCAAGCGGCGGTACTGGTCAAGGCGCTGGAGCCGGAAGGCGAGGGCTGATCGAATCGGCCACCGTGCTGATTGTTTTCTTTCGCCGGTCGGCTACACAGCGCTAGCGCCGTGCGGCGAGTGAGCGGCCAGGCTGCTGAGTGCAGACGTGCATCCGTGCGCCTGCAGGCATGTCAACTGGAACGTTGAAATCGGAACGCTCCTGCTGAGCGCGCAGCCAGCAACGAGCGGTATCGCAGGCCATGCGGCACCGGTGCAACAGCACGCTTGCGCAGATCCATCGCGCACAAGCGTGCCGCCGACGATCCCGCGACAGCATCAAAAATCCAGCGAATATCCCAGCGTAAACGTGCGGCCGCGTCCGGCGAAGTAGCGCAGCGGTTCGACCAGGGCCGATTGCGAGTAGTAGGTGATGTACTGCTTGTCGAACAGATTGGACACACCCATGCGCACCGCGCCACGCGGCAATGCGTAGTTGAACGTCGCATCCACCAGCGTGTAGCCGCTGAAGCGCTTGTCGGCCTCATCGAAGGATTGGCTGAAGGCGTGCTGGGCCTGCACGAACGAGGAGAACTTCGGTGTCCACTGCGCCGACCACGAGGCGATCACCCGATTGGGCGCCACGTTGAGCCCGTCCAGGCGTGCATCCAGTTGCCCATCGTTGTCGCTATCGTAGCGGCCACGTGTGTACGCATACGACAGGCGCAGGCGATGCGCCGCATCCAGGCGATACCCCAGGCTGGCGTCCACGCCCTGCACGCGGGTCTTTTCGCGGCTCATCATGAAAGCGCCATTGATCGGCACCACGCGCGTGCCCAGATCCGAGTTGGACTGGAAGTAGCTCAGGTCCGCATCGAACGCGCCGCGGGTGAGGCGGGTGCCCGCTTCCACGCTCTTGGTCAGGATCGGCTCCAGCGTGCTCAGGTTGGCCACGCGTGTGCCAGGCGTATTGATCGCGCGCAGCACGCGGCCCACGTCCGGCATGCCGAAGCCTTCGGAATAGCTGGTGAAAAAGCTCACGCCGTCGATCGGCGTATAAACCAGGCCGGTGTTGTACAGCGTCTGGTTGAAGTCGAGCGTGCCGCCTTCGACATCGACGCGGTTGTAACGCCACAGCGTCTGGTAGCTGTCGATCTTCAGCTCGGCTTCTTCGCGGCGCACGCCGGCGTGCAGGGTCAGCTCGGGCAGCAGTTTGTATTCGCCCTGCACGAACAGCGACAGATTGCGGTAGTCCGACTCGGGCACATAGGTGCGCCCGCTGCCGTAGAGATCCTGCTTGCCGGTGTCGGCCAGCAGGTCGACGCCGCCGGTGAGCTTGAGCCGGCCGTCGAGCAGATCGTCCTTGGTCAGGCTGATCTTGCTGCCCCACTTGGAGGCGACCGAACGCGATTGGTCGTACAGCGTGCCGACCGGTGCGATGCGCGGGTCCTGAAACGTGGAGGAGTTGTCGGCGCCGAACAACCCTTCGAATTCCTGGTTGAACACCATTGCGCTCAGTTGCATGCCGGCCAGGTCGTCATGGGTGTACGACAGGCTGGAGGTCAGCACATCGTTCCAGGGAGCGGTGCCTTGCGGTGTGCCGCGTACCGAGGTGGTGGGCAGGCCTTGCGCACGGTTGCCGGCGATGCCGATGTAGTCGTTGTCGTTCTTGATGCGGTAGCGGTTGACGCTGACGCTCAGGCGCTGCGCGTCGGTGAGCGCGTAGCCGAGCTTGGCCAGCACGTCGTAGCTCTTGGAGGTCATCAGGTCGCCCTGCGTATTGTCGGCGCCGATTGGCCGGCCTTGTCCATCCACATACAGGCCTTGATCGCTGTAGCTGGCCGAGAGCAGGTAATCGAGCTTGTCCGAGCGGCCGTCCACGCGATAGCGCGTCTCGACGCTGGTGGTTTCCGCACGCGTTTCCGAGGTGGGCGCGGTGGCCTGCACATCGACGTGCTGGTTGAGCTCACCGTCCTGCGGACGCCGGGTGATGATGTTGATGGTGCCGCCGGTGGCGCCCAGGCCGTTGATCGCGTTGGCACCCTGGATCACTTCGATCCGCTCGACCATCGCATAGTCGATGGTGTGTGCTTCGCGCCCGGTGGGGCGGATCGGATTGGACTGCGGCACGCCGTCGATCAGGATCAACGGCGTGCGCCCGCGCAGCGTTTCGCCGCTGCCGTTCATCTTGCCGCGGCTGGGCGTGTACGAGGGAATCAGGTTGGCGAGCACGTCGGAGGAGTTGCTGGAGATCGTCAACTGCTGCTGGATCTGCGCCTTGTCGATGATCAACACCGTCTGCGGCGATTCGGCCACGGTCATGTTGGAGCGCGAGGCGGCAACCACCACCGTATCCAGCGTCTCGGTGACATCCGATTGCGCGGACGCAGTGGCAGAGGCGAGCAGGCAGAGGGTGGCAACGAACGGCATGCCGGCCGATGCGGAGACGGGAGATTTCATCAGGCAAGGAACTCCGAAACGTGGCCGGCATAGACACAAGACATGCGCGGCAACACGAAAAGTGGCAGTCAAATGGGAATCATTATCGATATTCTAGCAGGCGCGAGCGCCTCGGCGTCCGGCATGCCGCGCCGTTGCGATGTGCGAACGCCCGATTCGGCAGACGCTGGCGCTGCTACCGAAGGTAGCGTCCCGCTGTCGATTCACCCACGCCGCAACAGCATCTGGGTGACCAGCGCACGTAGCGCGGGTGGGCGTACCGGCTTGGTCAAGAATCCCCAGCCCAGGTCCAGCGCGTGCTCGCGCAGCGCCGGGTCCGGTTCTGCGGTGACCAGGATGACGCGCGGTTCGCGCTGCCAGCGTTGCACCAGTTGCGGCAGCAACATGGGGCCGTAGTGCTCGCCCATGCGCACGTCCAGCAACAGCAGCTCGGGCACCTCGTCGGCGTTGGCGGCGGCCAATGCCTGCTCGGGGCCGCCGGCAAAATCCACACGGCATTCCCAGCGTTCGAGCACGGCGCGCGTGGCCTCGCAGACGCGTGGCTCATCGTCCACGCACCACACGCGGCAGCCGTGCAGGATCGGGTCGTTGGCGTGCTCGGCGTTTGCCACCGGCGCAGGCAATTGGGTGGCGATGGCGGCACGCTCGCCCAGCGGCACGGTCACCGAAAACACGCTGCCGCCGCCCAAGGTAGAGCGCAGGCCGATGCGGTGGCCGAGCAGGCGGCCGATGCGTTCGACGATGGCCAGGCCCAGACCGGCGCCGCGGTCGTTGGCCACGCCATCGTCCAGGCGGCGGAATTCTTCGAAGATTTCGTGCTGCAAGGCTTCGGGAATGCCGGGCCCCTGGTCGTGTACTTCGATGCGCAACCAGCCGCCGCGACGACGGCAGCCGATCAGCACGCGCCCACGCGGGGTGTAGCGGATGGCGTTGGACAAAAAATTCTGCAGGATGCGCCGCAGCAGGTTTTCATCGCTCAACACCACCGCCGAGGTGGGCACCCAATCCAGCACCAGGCCGCGGTCTTCGGCCAGGATGCCGAACTCGCGTGCCAGTGTTTCCAGCAGCGGGGCGATGGCGAAATCGCGCACCTGGGTTTTCAGGCTGCCGGCTTCCAGCCGCGAGATGTCCAGCAGGCTGTTGAGGATGGCGTCCTGCGCGGCGAGCGCGCCTTCGATGTTGTCGACCACGCGCGCGCTGCCGGTCTCGCGCACCTGCCCGCGCAAGACCGAAACGAACATGCGCGCGGCGTTGAGCGGCTGCAGCAGGTCGTGCACCGCCGAGGCGACGAAGCGGGTCTTGTAGCGATTGGCGCTCTCGGCCTCGCGCTTGGCGGCAGCCAGGTCGCGGGTGCGTTCGGCCACGCGGTGTTCCAGTGCGTCGGCCAACGAGCGCAGTTCGCGCGCGGCGTTCTTGTAGCTGGTGATATCGGCATAGCTGGTGACGAAGCCGCCATCGGGCAGCGGATTGCCGCGGATTTCCAGCACCGTGCCGTCTTCCTTTTCGCTCTCGCGCATATGCGGCTTGCCGCTGCGCAAGTGGTTCAAACGACGCTCGATCGCCGCTTCGATCGGCCCCGGACCCAGCAGGCCGCGGCGTGCGTTGAAACGGAACAGGTCTTCGATCGGGCGGCCGATCTTGAGCAATTCGGGCGGAAAGCGGAACAGCTCCACATAGCGCGAATTCCACGCCACCAGGTTGAGCGCGTCGTCGATCACCACCACGCCTTGCGGCAGATGTTCCAGGCTGCGGCTCAAGCCGGCGTTGGCCTGTTGCGCGGCAGTGACCACGCCGTGCTGAGCGGTGCGCAGTTCTTCGGCATGCTGTTGCAGCAACGTTTCTAGCTCATGCCGGCTGCGCTGACGCAGCGCCGACAGGCGCCGACGTTGCTGCACGAACAGCCACAGCAAGGCCAGCGCCAGCCATGCACCGGCGGCGGCAATCGCAGCAGCGCGGCCGGCCGCCGCACTGGCGCGCGTGTCGTGCAGCAGATGCAGGCGCCAGCCGCTTTCGGGCACTTCCAGGGTCTGCCACAACACCGGGCCGGCGAGCGCTGGCTCGCGTACGTCGGCCAGCACGCCACCGTTGCCGGTCTGCTCGATCAGCCGGCGCCGCAGCGGCAGCAATCCCTGGTCGGCGTATTGGCGGGTGCTGCGCAATTCGCTGCGATCGCGTCGGCTGAGCGGGGCGAGCATGCGGTAGCGCCACTCGGGGCGGCTGGCCAGAAACACCACTTCGTGCGCATCGGAGGCCAGCACGATGTCCGGGGTCTGCAGCCATTCGCGTTCCAGCGCGGCCAGCGCGATCTTGATCACCACCACGCCCTGCACCTGGCCGGCGGCGTCGAGGATGGCCTGCGACAGGAAATACCCCGGCTCGCTGGTGGTCATGCCGATGCCATAAAAACTGCCGCTGCCGTTGGCCAATGCCTGCTGGTAATACGGGCGAAAGGCGTAGTCCACGCCCACATTGCTGCGTGCGGCTCGCCAGTTGCTGGCGGCCAAGGCAACGCCGTCCTGGTTGATGAGCGTCAGCGTGGAGGACTGGGTCACGTTGTTGGCGCGCTCCAGTTTGCGGTTGAGCCGCTCCACCTGCGCGGCCGACAACGGGCCGGACACCGCATCGCGCAGCTCCGGGTCCAGCGCCAGAATCTGCGGCAAGGTGCGATAACGATCGATGCGCTGCTGCAAGGCCTGCGCATACAGGCGCAGCTGACGCTGCACGGTGGCGCTTTCGTCGTGCAAGGCGTTCTGTTCGACGAAGTGCCCGGCCGCGAACATGGCCACCAACATGCCGCCCAACACAACGGTCAGGGTGAGCAGCAGGCGGCGGCGTTGCGAGGCGTACATGCGGCAAGTATGGCGGTGCGCCGGTACATCGCGCAGCTATCGCCGCAGTGACCCGCACCGGGTGCCCGCCAGGCATGCCCCACAAACGACTGCGGCCGCACCTTTGGAAGGATGCGGCCGCAAGGCGCACACGCTGGTGTGCGTCACCGCGTTGCAGCGCTCAACCAGCGCAACGCGCGGCCGAAATGCCTCGCGTGACCGCTGCGCAAGAACGCTTAGAACTGCACCTGCGCACGCAGTTCCATCACGTGCGGGGTCTCATGCACGCCATTGCGCGAGGAATCCACCCAGCTGTAGTTGGCCTGCATTTTGAAGTGGCTGGTGAGGTACCAGTTGGCGCCGATGGTGGTGTCGTGCTGGCGGCCGCCGTGGACGTTGTTGTCTTCCAGATTCAAACGGCTGTAACGGGCAGTCAGCTCGACCGCGCCGTAGTCGTGCGCCGGCTTGATGTTGCCCGGGACGCCGCCGGCATAGGTGCGCGACTCGCCGGTCAGCGACCAGGTGCCGTAGAGGTACTGGCCCTGCGCGATGAAGTGCGGCAGGTTGTCGTTACGCGCCACTTCGGCACGCAGCGCTTCGCTTTGCAGCGAGAACGGGCCATGGATCCACACCGCTTCCACGCCGGTACGGATCACGTGATCCACATCGAGGATGGTGCCGGTGTCGATCAGACGCACGTCGGTCAGGCCGGCTTCCGGGCGGGCACGCAGGCGCACGCGCGGGCTGAAGGACACGCCGCGGCCGTCGCTGAAGCCGCGCGGGTTTTCGACCGAGCCGGCGATGCCCAGATGCAGCACGTTGCCTTCGGCCTTGAACGGGGTCCACGCCGCATGCACGGCCTGGGTGGTGCCCGGGTTGTCGCCCTGCAGATCCTTGCCGCCGTAGGCGCCGGCCTGCAGCAGGTACTGCTGACGCTCCAGCGTCCACTCCGCGCCGGTGCGCCGGCCCTGGAACACGGCCTGCACCGGCAGGCCCAGTTCCATGAAGCTGCCCGCACGCGAGCTCTGCACCGCTTCCAGACCCACCGGCACCTTCATGTAGCCCAGCCGCACGCGGCCGTAGTCCTGGCCCAGCAGCGCCTTGGTCTCGAAGCGGAAGAACACGTCCAGCCACAGCTTGGCTTCGAAGTCGAAATACACCATGGCGTCGTAGGCACCCTTCTTCTTGAGGGTGGCGCCGAACTCCTTGCGGCGGAAGTCGGTGCGGTCTTCCAGGCGGTCGTCGCCGGAGAAGTTGTTGTCGTCGTAGGCGTAGTTGCCGGTCAGACCCAGCTCGGTGCCATCACCGAAGGTGTACTTGGTCGGCCAGTTTTCCAGCGAGGTAGCCGCATTGGCGGCAGCGGGCGCGACGGCGATGGCCAACGCGAGAACGAGCGGATTGAGGCGCATAGGAGTGATCTTCGGCAATGAGAAGGGGCCGGGCGTCCTGCCATGGCGGTCGCACTGAATAGCTTCAGCAAGCGCGCAGGTTCCGGACGGCCAACAACACAGGAATCGGTGTCTGCGTTAAACGAAATTAACGGCCGGCGATGGCGCGGCTGAAGTGTAAGACGGCGTTCAGCCCGCGGACAGTGCGTAGTACCAATGGGCTATCGGCCCTGGCTGTGACGTGCGGCCAGAATGCGTGCACCGGGTGCCTGCTCAGGCGCCCTCTATGTTCCCTCGGAGTGGTGTCATGCACATCAGCAAGCCAGCCGGCCCGTTGCCGGCGTCCGTCCCCTTCTACCGCCAGCTGTATTTCCAGGTGGTGGTGGCGATCGTCCTGGGTGCCTTGCTCGGCCATTTCGAGCCGGCCTTCGCCGAAAGCCTCAAGCCGCTGGGCGACGCCTTCATCAAGCTGGTGAAGATGATCATCGCCCCGGTGATCTTCCTGACCATCGTCACCGGCATCGCCGGCATGACCCACCTCAAGACGGTGGGCCGGGTGTTCGCCAAGTCGATGGCCTACTTCCTGTTCTTCTCCACGTTGGCGTTGATCGTCGGCATGATCGTGGCGCACGTGGTGCAGCCCGGCGCCGGCATGAACATCAACCCGGCCGAGCTGGATCAGAGCGCGGTCAACACCTACGTACAGAAATCGCACGAGCTGAGCCTGGTCGGCTTCCTGATGGACATCATCCCGGCCACGCTGATCAGCGCGTTCGTCGATGGCAACATCCTGCAGGTGCTGTTCGTGGCGGTGCTGTTCGGGATCGCGCTGGCGCTGGTCGGCGAGCGTGGCCGCCCGGTGCTGAGCTTTCTGGAAGCGTTGACCGCCCCGGTGTTCCGCCTGGTGCACATGCTGATGAAGGCCGCGCCGATCGGTGCGTTCGGTGCGATCGCCTTCACCATCGGCAAGTACGGGGTGGAATCGCTGGTCAATCTGGCCTGGCTGGTGGGCTCGTTTTATGTGACCTCGCTGTTCTTCGTGCTGGTGATCCTGGGCATTGTTTGTCGCCTGTGCGGCTTTTCGGTGCTCAAGCTGATCCGTTATCTCAAGGCCGAATTGCTGCTGGTGCTGGGCACCTCTTCGTCGGAGTCGGCGCTGCCGTCGCTGATGGAGAAGATGGAAAAGGCCGGCTGCGAGAAGTCGGTGGTGGGCCTGGTGGTGCCGACCGGCTACTCGTTCAATCTGGATGGCACCAACATCTACATGACCCTGGCCGCATTGTTCATCGCCCAGGCCACCAACGTGGACCTGAGCCTGGGCCAGCAGATCACCCTGCTGGCGGTAGCGATGCTCAGCTCCAAGGGCGCGGCCGGCGTGACCGGCGCCGGCTTCATCACCCTGGCGGCCACGCTGTCGGTGGTGCCGGACGTGCCGGTGGCCGGCATGGCGCTGATCCTGGGCGTGGACCGCTTCATGAGCGAGTGCCGCTCGCTGACCAACTTCATCGGCAATGCGGTCGCCACCGTGGTGGTGTCGCGCTGGGAAAACGCGCTGGACCGCGACCAGCTGAAGTTGGTGCTGGATGGCGGCTCGCCGCCGCTGCAGGCACCGGTGGCCTCGCCCGACGTCGTCGCCCCGATCAGCGCGCGCTGATGCTTCCTGCGGCCCTGTCTTCCGTCGGCGATGCCGGCGGGATGCAGGGCCGTTTTCGCGTTGAGCCAGACCCTGGCCGCAGTGCACGACGCGCTGCAGCATGCGATTTCCCTGCCGCGCTGACAGCTGCGCGACAGGCCCTTGTTCAGGCAGGAGGGTAGAATTCAGCCCTCCTGCGCCTTCGAGACCCACACAGCCGATGTCCAACGACGACTTCAAACAGGCCGCCCTCGACTACCACCGCCAGCAGCCGGCCGGCAAGATCAAGGTCACCGCGACCAAGCCGATGCTGACCCAGCGCGATCTGTCGCTGGCGTATTCGCCGGGCGTGGCCTTCGCCTGCGAGGCGATCGTCGAAGAACCCACCCAGGCCAGCGAGCTCACCGCGCGCGGCAATCTGGTGGCGGTCATCACCAACGGCACTGCGGTGCTGGGCTTGGGCAACATCGGCCCGCTGGCGTCCAAGCCGGTAATGGAAGGCAAGGGCGTGCTGTTCCAGAAGTTCGCCGGCATCGATGTGTTCGACATCGAGATCAACGAAAACGACCCGGACAAGCTGGTGGACATCATCGCCAGCCTGGAGCCGACCTTCGGCGGCATCAATCTGGAAGACATCAAGGCGCCGGAGTGCTTCATCGTCGAGCGCAAACTGCGCGAGCGCATGAACATCCCGGTGTTCCATGACGACCAGCACGGCACCGCAATCATCGTCGGCGCGGCCGTGCTCAACGCGCTGGTGGTCACCGGCAAGAAGATCGAAGAGGTCAAGCTGGCCACCACCGGCATGGGCGCGGCCGGCATTTCCTGCGTCAACATGCTGGTCTCGCTGGGCCTGAAGCCGGAAAACATTCTGGCGCTGGACCGCGACGGCGTGATCCATACCGGCCGTACCGACCTGGACCCGGACAAGCAGCGCTACGCGCGCGACACCGACAAGCGCACGCTGGCGGAAATCGTCGAGGGTGCCGACATCTTCCTGGGCCTGTCGGCGGCCGGCATCCTCAAGCCGGAAATGGTCGCCACGATGGCGCGCCAGCCGGTGATCTTCGCGCTGGCCAATCCCAACCCGGAAATCACCCCGGAAGCGGCCAAGGCAGTGCGCCCGGATTGCATCATCGGCACCGGTCGTTCGGACTACCCGAACCAGATCAACAACGTGCTGTGCTTCCCGTATCTGTTCCGCGGCGCGCTGGATGTGGGCGCTACCGGCATCAACGAAGACATGAAGATTGCCTGCGTCAAGGCGATTGCGGCGATGGCGCGGCGCGAGGCCTCCGACCTGGGCGCAGCTTACGGCGGCGAGACCCCGAGCTTCGGCCCGGAATACCTGATCCCGCGTCCGCTGGACCCGCGTCTGCTGGTGGAACTGTCTTCGGCAGTTGCGCAGGCGGCGATGGATTCAGGCGTGGCCACGCGCCCGATCGAGGACATGGAGGCCTATCGCGACAAGCTTGGCCAGTTCGTCTACCGCACCAGCCTGATGATGAAGCCGGTCTACGACCGCGCCCGCGCCGACAAACAGCGCGTGGTCTATGCCGAAGGCGAAGAAGAAGTGGTGCTGCGCGCGGTGCAGAACGTGGTCGACGAAGGCCTGGCTTTCCCGATCCTGATCGGTCGCCCGGACGTCATCGAAGCGCGCATCGAGCGCATGGGTCTGCGCCTGACCGCCGGCGTGGATTTTGAAATCACCAACATCTACGACGACCCGCGCTTCAACGAGTATTGGCAGTACTACCACGCACTGACCGAACGCCGCGGCGTGACCGTCACTGCCGCCAAGGAGTTGATGCGCTCGCGTCCGACCCTGATCGCCGCGGTGATGGTGGCGCGCGGCGAAGCCGATGCGATGCTGTCCGGCGTGGTCGGTCGCTTCCACAAGAAGCTGGGCTACGCCCGCAGCGTGATTCCGCTGGAACCGCGCGTGAGCTCCACCTCGGCGATGACCGGCGTGATCAACCAACTGGGCGTGTTCTTCTTCCTGGATACGCATGTGCAGGAAGACCCGACCGTCGAACAAGTGGTCGAAGCCACGTTGCAGGCGGCGTTCCGCCTCAAGCTGTTCGGTATCGAGCCCAATATCGCGCTGCTGTCGCATTCGAACTTCGGCAGCCACGATTCGCGCGATGCCTTGAAGATGCGCGCGGTGCGCGAAGCCCTGCTCAAGCGCAAGCCCGAGCTCAACATCGACGGCGAAATGCAGGGCGACACCGCCTGGGACGAAGCGCTGCGCAAGCAGATCATGCCCAACAGCACCTTGAAGGGCCGTGCCAACCTGTTCGTACTGCCCAACCTGGAAGCGGCCAACATCGCCTACAACCTGGTGCGCGTGTTCACCGATGGCGTGGCGATCGGGCCGATCCTGATGGGCATTTCCAAGCCGGTGCACATCCTCACCACCAGCGCCACCTCGCGCCGGGTGATGAACATGACGGCGATTGCGGCGGTGGATGCGCAGATCCGCAAGCAGCGCGATGCCGAGAAGATCGGCAGCTGAGAAGCGCAGTAGCTAAAAAGCGCAGTAGCTAAAGAGCACAGCGACCAAGAGTTGCTGCTCTGTTTAAAGCCCCCTCCTTCCGGGGCGAAAAGGCACGGCTTGCGCGCCATAGGCGCGCGTGCCTTGGAGCGCCTGCGCCGCAAGCGCAGGCCGGGGCGCGGAGCGAGGGGTTGGGGTGAGGGTACGGTTTCTCCGGGCAGTGCCAAGCACGCAGCTGTCAGTCTCTGGCTTCGGTGAGGGGCGCCAGCGCGTCCGGGAATCGGCTCTTCGGCTCGGTCAGACATCCTGTCTGACTCGCCGCGCGGCACATCCGTGTGCCGCTCTCCGCCAATCCCCGGCCACGCTGCCGCCTTGGCGCGTCGTTGACATGACTTAGTCAAGACAAGCGAGTTCTCCGTCGTGATTTCCGTGGCCTGCGCGATTCTCGATGACAGCAGCAGAGCTGGTTGTCCATAACTGTGCGAGCGCAACTTGCGCCTGTCTGAGTGCGGCAAATGGTAATGCCATACCAACGCGACGATGGATAGCGGACAGCGCTAGCTTCAACGCACCGCAGGCGGCACACCAAGCAACTCAATCTCCGCCAGCTGCACTTTCGCTGGTGCACTAAACCGCAGCCGATACTCCGCATACGCACCCGGCTTGGTAATCCGAAACGGCCGCGTCTGCAACGGCCATTCAAACGTTTCCTCACGACGCTGATCGACCACCTTCCACGCACCATCAGCCGCACGCGCTTCCAACGTCCATCCGCTTGCAACAATCGCTGCGTTACCGCTGGTCAGTGTGTAGAGCGTCGGCGTGCCGCGCGCAATGCCGCTGAACGTCAGCGTCGATGTCGATACAACTGCAGCGACCGTTCCCGCATCGTCGTCATGCAACGCAGCGACATCGCCACCATCGTCCAGCGTCATGCGCGCAGTGTCTCCGAGCAGATCCTGCAGCGGGGCGGGACGCTCCCCAGGCGCAGTCAATGACGGCGGCACATCGTCAGGCCCGGTGCCCCAGCGCGACGGCGTCGGTCCCATCACGAAGTCCAGTGTCGCGCCCTTTGCAATTTCCGCATGCGGCAACCAGGTCTTTTGCCAGGGTTTGCCGTTGACCCTGAGCGATTGCACATACACGTTTTCTGCTGAGTTCTGCGGCGCATTGACCACCAGCGTGCCGCCATTGGGCAGACGCACGCTGGCATGCTTGAACAGCGGCGAGCCGATCACATACTCCGGCGCCCCCATGCGCAGCGGATACAGCCCCAGCGCCGCGAACAGGTACCACGCCGACATCTCGCCGTTGTCTTCATCGCCGGGATAGCCCTGGCCGATCTCGCTGCCCAAGTACAGGCGCGCAAGGATTTCGCGAGTGATGCGTTGCGTCTTCCACGGCTGCCCAGCATACAGATACATCCACGGAATATGGTGCGCGGTCTGATTGCTGTGCGCATACATGCCCATGCGCACGTCGCGCGCTTCGGTCATCTCGTGGATGGTGTCGCCATAAGAACCGGCAAACTTGGCTTCGGCGGTTTCGGGTGTGGCGAAGAACGTATCCAGTTTCGCGGCCAATCCCGCGCGCCCGCCATACAACGTGGACAGGCCTTCGCCATCGTGCGGTGTGGTGAACGCAAACGTCCAGCCGCTGGATTCGGTGTAATCGTTGCCCCACACGCGCGGGTCGTAGTGCGCAGCATCCACGCGCCAATCGCCATTCGCCTTGCGGCCCTGGAAAAAGCCGATCGCCGGATCGAACAACGCCGAATACCCCGCCGCACGATGACGGAAATACAGCGCCTCGGTTGCATAACGCTCGCGCGCTGCAGCCGTCGTCGCTTGCTTGGACAACGCATCGGCCATGTTGGCGATACCGAAATCGTTGAGCGCGCCCTCCATCGACCACGACATGCCTTCATGCGTGTCGGTATCGGCATAACCGCGAAAGGTGGAGCGCGCCATGCCTTTACGGCCGACGTGGCGATCCGGCGCCACCACGCTCGCATTCTTGAGCGCGGCAGCGTACGCCTCGGCCGGATCGAACCCTTGCACGCCCTTGCGCCACGCATCGGCAAACGCCACATCGGAACTGGTGCCCACCATCAGATCGGCATAGCCGGGTGAGGACCAGCGCGCCACCCAACCGCCCGCGCGCGATTGCTCCAGAAAACCCTGCACCAAGGCACCGGCATCGTCGGGGGCGAACAACGCGTAGGCCGGCCACGCAGTGCGAAAGGTGTCCCACAGGCCATTGTTGACGTAGACCCGGCCATCGCGGATCGGCGCAAAACTGCGCACCGCGCTGCCATCGATGTTGTCGTCCGACCAGCTGTTCTGGCTGGCGTAACGCCAGTCCGGCGCGCTGGCGCTGCCGACATTTTCATGGCCGGAGTTGGGATACAGATGCAGTCGGTACAGATTGGAATACAGGGTGGTCTTCTGGTCGGTCGTGGCGTCGGGCACCTCGAAGCGCCCCAGCAACGCATCCCATGCATCCTGCGCACGGGATGCGATCTGCTCGAACGTTGCTTGCGGCGGGATTTCCAGTCCCAGGTTGTGCCTGGCCTGATCGAGCGAGATCAACGAGGTGGCAATGCGCATCTGCACTTGCCGCGTGCTGCCTGCAGCGAACTTGATCCAGCCGGTGGGCCGGCCGGTGTCGCTCAGGCCGCTGGTTTTCCACGGCGTATCGAAACTGGCATAGACATACATGCGCGTCGCGCCGGTCGACAGCCCGCTACGGACATCGGTGTAACCGGAAAGCGTCTGTGTCGCAGCATCCAGGCGCAACCCGCCGCGTGCGTCCACATTGTCGAACAACAGATTGGCATCGCCCTGCGCCGGGAAGCGAAAGCGGAATAGCGCGGCATGGTCGGTCGGTGCGATCTCGGCATGGATCCCGTTGTCCAACTGCACCGTGTAGCGATACGGGCGCGCGATTTCAGTGTCGTGCGAGAACGCCAAGGCGCGCTTGCCGCGATCGGCCTCCGGTGCGCCCGTACTCAGCGACGGCATCACCTGAAAGGTCTGGCGGTCGCCCATCCACGGACTGGGCTGATGGCTGAGCGACAGCGCCTGCAGGCGCGGACGATTGTCCGCCGCGTTGTGTTCGTTCCAGCGATACAGCCAGGTCAGCGTGCCCGCATCGGTCACCGGCGTCCAGAAGTTGAAGCCGTGCGGCACGGCCGTTGCGGGAAAATTATTGCCACGCGAGAACGTGCCATTGGACTGCGTGCCGCGCGTGGTCAGCACCCAATCCGAAGGACGTGCCGGGAGATCGGACGCCACATCGGTAATGGCGATATCGTCGATCCAACCGACGCCAGTCGCGCCTGCAGGTGGTGCAACTTCCAGCTCAATTGCCACCACGCGGCGCCCGCGCAAACCGGCCACCTCGCCCAGCCGTACCGCCTTGCGCGCCCATTGCTGCGGATACAGCGTCTTCGAATCGCCTTGCGCTCGCGCACCGAGTGCGACGCCATGTTGATCCCGCGCAGCGCTGGCAGACACGCGCATGCCGTCGTCCAGCAGCAGATCCAACGACACATAGGTCGAGGCCACATGATCGCTGCCCACACGTTCCGGCAGCACCAGCCACGACACCGTCGTCTCGGCACCGATCAAAAGATCGCTGGTAAACAACGTCCGCCGCCCGCCCGCTCCACCACTGGCATACCGCAGCGCATGCGCACCGCTGTAACCGGCGTTCGGCCTGGCCGCATACGGCGTAGCGGGGCCCGTGCCGATCGCAATCTGTACATCGCCCGCCACAGCGCTCACCGGCACAGGCTGCCCTTTTTCGAACGAACTCGAAAACCCGGTCGCGGCACTCACACACAGCGGCGTAGCGCAGACAAGGGCAACAGCAAGCGAAAGCCACAGGCCACGCGGACGCGGCAGGACAACAGACGAGGGCACGTGGTGATGTCTCCTTGGTGGTGACGTAGCAGGGTGTGTCCGGTTGATGCCCGCGATCTGTGCAGATCACGCAACCCGATCCCGATGCGCAATTCCCCAGCGATGATAAGCGCGATATTCGGGCATGGTGGCCTTGAGTCGCCGCGCCAGCGATGGGCCGCGCAGACCGAACCAGCGACGTCGCCATCCAACGCCGCCACTGCCGGAGCAACCGCCGGGACCACCGCAACCCAGCCCACGCAGCCCGGTCAATGGGCCGATCACCACGCAGGCTGCTAGAATCCGCGCTCTGCCTTGCCTTTACGATCGTGCCGCCATGAGCCAGACCGCCACCGCGCCCGCCAATGCCGAATCGCGCTACACCGTGCATCGCGGCGATCTGCCGCTGAGTTGCCCGACGCCGCAGATGGCGCTGTGGAACTCGCATCCGCGCGTATATCTGCCGATCGAAGACGAGCCCAACTGCGAAGCCAAGTGCCCGTATTGCGGCGCGTTGTTCGTGCTCGCCGACTGATCCTGGCCGGATGCACCGCCTGACCGTGGTGCAACTGCTGCCGGCGCTGCAGTCCGGCGGCGTCGAGCGCTCCACCCTGGAAATCGCCGCTGCGCTGGTGCGCGCCGGCCACCGCGCCGTGGTCGTCTCGGCCGGCGGTCGCCTGGTCCAGCCGCTGCTGGAAGCGGGCGGCGAACATCTCACCCTGGAGATCGGGCGCAAGTCGCTGCTGACCTTGCGTCATGTGGTCGGCCTACGCCGACTATTCGCCGAACTGGGCGCCGACATCGTGCACGCACGTTCGCGCCTGCCGGCCTGGCTGGGCTGGTACGCGTTGCGCGGCATGCCGCAGGCGACGCGGCCGCGCTTTGTCACTACCGTGCACGGGCTCAATTCGCCCAGTCGCTATAGCGCGGTGATGACCTACGGCGAGCGGGTGATCTGCGTCTCGCAGACGGTGCGCGACTACGTCTGCACCCACTATCCGCAGACCGACACCACGCGCTTGCGCACCATTGCGCGCGGTGTCGATATTGCGCAGTTCCCGCGTCGCCCGCAGCCCGATCACCGCGCACGCAAATGGGTGCAGACCCTGTTGCCCGGTTGGCCGGCCGACGCCCCATTGCTGTTGCTGCCCGGCCGCGGCACGCGCCTGAAAGGCCATGCCGACGGCCTGCAATTGCTTACCGACGTGCGCGCTGCCGGCCTGCCGGCCTGGTTGTGGCTGCCCGGCGCACGCGAGCCCGGCCGCGAAGCTTATGTGCGCGAGCTGGAAGCCGAGGCGGCCAGACTGGGCGTGGCCGAGGTGGTCGTCTTCACCGAACCTACCGCACGCATCGCCGAGGCCTATGCCGCCAGCAATCTGGTGCTGCAGCTGTCGCGCAAGCCCGAGGCGTTTGGCCGCACCGTGGTGGAGGCCTTGTCGGTGGGCCGGCCGGTGTTGGGCTGGGCGCATGGCGGCGTCGGCGAGTTGCTGGCCGAACTGCAGCCTGTGGGCGCGGTGCCGGCGTTCGATGCGCAGGCGCTGCGCACCCAGGCGCTCAGCTTGCTGCAGCAGGCGCCAACACCGCCCGCGGCGCTTCCCTATACGTTGCAGGCCATGCAATCGGCCACCTTGAAGGTCTATGACGAACTCCGCCGCTGAGGCCATTCCACCCGCGCCCACGTTGACGCCCGACGCCGGTCGCTGGGCGCCGCTGTGGGTGATCCTGTTCGTGGCGCTGTGGCCCACGCCCGGGCTGGCCGAGACGGTGTTGTCGCTGGGCGCAGTCTTTGCCGCCTATCGGTTGCTGCATGCGCGGTTTCGCGGTGGCACGCGGCTGCTCAGCGGCGCGGCCTGGGCGCTGACCAGTGTGCTGTTCTTCGCGTACTGGTTGCCGCAGATGCTGTCTGCATTCGATGCGGTGGACGTGGGGCGCGCGCTGCGTAAATCGGCCACCGATCTGCGCTACCTGCCTTTCATGTGGTTGTGCGCGATCGCGGTGGCCAATACGCAGCGCCGCCGGCGCACCTTCATCGGCCTGGCGGTGATCGGCGGGGTGTGGACGCTGGACGCGCTGCTGCAAGCCGCGTTCGGCAGCAGCCC
Organism: Xanthomonas sp. Leaf131; assembly: GCF_001423495.1. Taxonomy (GTDB): domain Bacteria; phylum Pseudomonadota; class Gammaproteobacteria; order Xanthomonadales; family Xanthomonadaceae; genus Xanthomonas. The sequence continues at coordinate 306,394 of NZ_LMOG01000016.1, forward strand.
GTTGTTCTTCGGCCTGGACCAGATCAAGCAATTGATCAGCGGGCATGGGCTGTGCACGGCAGAAGAACTGGCCTTGGTCGACCGCCTCAGCGGCGCGCTGGGGCCGTGCAATCTCAAGTTCGGGCAGACCCTGGCCAGCCTGTCGCCGTTCCTGCTGCTCGCGCTTGGGCGACGCACTGCCTGGGCCTGGGCAGGCGCTGCGGCGGCGGTCGGTGTGGTGCTGGTCTTGGCCGGCTCGCGCGCCTCGTGGATCACCTACGCTGTGATCGTGCTGCTGTCTGGCTGGCAGTTGCTGGGTGGCCGTCGGCTGCTGGCGGTGGCGGTGGCCGGCGCGCTGTTGGCCGTCGGGGTGGTGGCGATGGCGCCGCAGGCGCGCGAGCGCGTCCAGCGCACCGCCTTGGCCTTCAGCAATGGCGAACAAGGCGTCGACCAGGCCTTGTCCGGGCGTGCGCAGATCTGGGGTGCGGCGCTGTGCATGATCCGCGCGCATCCACTCAACGGCGTGGGCGCGCGTGGTTTCCGCCAGGCGTATCCGGCCTGCAACCCGGCGCCGGAGCAGATGCCGGCATGGGGCGACGGGCCGGCCTTCCATGCGCACCAGATCGTGCTGGAAATTCTTGCCGAAACCGGTGTGATCGGATTGCTGCTATGGCTGGCCGGTGCGGCGCAGGCCTGGCGCGCGTGGCGCTATTCCAGCGTTGCGGCGCGTGAGCAGGCGCGTCCGGCGATGATCGCGTTGGTGGCAACGGTGTTCCCGCTCAACACGCACCTGGCGTTCTATTCCAGCTTCTGGGGTGGCCTGAGCCTGATGCTGGCCGGCTTGTATGCCGGTGCCCTGCTCAACGACGACGCGGATCAACCGCCGTCGCGATAGGCGTGGCGCTCAAGACGATTGCGCCCAGCGCCAGATTACGCACGGCACGCGAGTGATCGCGCGTCCACTGGGGCTGCGTGCGCGACGTGCGCACTCATCCCTACGATCACTCGCGACGCACGCCTGGCTGGCTCTGTAAACCAAGGCAGTCATCTGCCAACGCATGCATGACGCGGCTGCGCTGCGTCACCATCACCGATAGAACTCGCTACGCCCGCCCGGCTGGCGTTTGAAACGCCGATGGATCCACAGGTACTGGTCAGGCGCCTCGCGCACCATGTCTTCGATCGCCGCGTTGACCTGGGTGGTGTCGGCGATCACATCGTCGGAGGGGATGCCTGCCAGCGGCGGTGCGATCTTGAGGATGTAACGGCCGCCTTCGCGTCGATGGAAGTACGGCACCACTGCGCACCCGGTCAACCGCGCCAGCTGATGGGTGGCGGTGATGGTGGAGGCCGGATGCCCGAAGAACGGCACGAACACGGTGTCCTTGCCGCGCATGTCCTGATCCGGCGCGTACCACAGAAAACCGCCGCGCTTGAGATGCTTGATGGTGGCGCGCAGATCCTCGTTGGCGAACATGTGCGTGGCATAGCGCAGCCGCCCGCGTTTGACCGCCCACTCGAACACCGGGTTGCGGTGCTTGCGGTACATGCCGGCCAGCGGTACGTGATCGCACAGCAGCCGCCCGCACATTTCCAGCGTCATGAAGTGGCCCGACACCAGCAACACGCCGCGCTTTTGCTCCTGCAGGCGCTGCAGATGCTCCAGCCCTTCGATCTGCACGCCCGGGCGAATGGCATCGATGCTGCCCCACCAGGCGCGTGCGAATTCGAACAGGCCCACGCCCAGCGCATCGAAGCTATCGCGCAACAGCCGCGCTCGCCATGCCTCGTCCTGTTCGGGAAAACACAGTTTGAGATTGACCTCGGCCGCACGCCGACGCGTGCCCGCTAGGCGCAGCGTGAGCCAGCCGACACCGCGTCCCAATGCGCGTTGCAGCATCCAGGGCAGGCGCCCGGCCAGCACCATCGCGGCAAGGCCCAGATACATCGGCCAGTGCTTGGGGTTGCGCAGGGAAGGGCGGACGGCGACGTTGGCGGACTCGGACATCGGCTAATTCTAAGGGATCGCGCGCACGCGGCAGCGTGCACATGCGCACGTGTGGACGCTCCCGTATCCTGCACGCATGCGGAAAGACCCGATCGAATGGCTGTTGCGCGGGCTGTACTCGGCGCTGTTGTACCTATTGCTGCCGGTGACGGTGTACCACCTGGTGTGGCGCGGGTTTCGCGTGCGCGAATACTTCAATCGCTGGAACGAGCGCTATGCCTCGTACACGCATGCCTGCGGGCGCCCGCGCGTGTGGGTGCATGCGGTGTCGGTGGGCGAGGTGAATGCCGCCGCGCCGCTGGTCAATGCCTTGCGTGCGCAGCGCCCGGATATCCGTTGGGTCATCACCACCATCACCCCAACCGGCTCCGAGCGCGTGCGCGCGGTGTGGGGCGATGCGGTGGACCATGTGTATCTGCCCTACGACGTACCTGGCAGCGTCGGCCGGTTCCTGGAACATTTCCGCCCGCGGTTGGCATTGATCCTGGAAACCGAGTTGTGGCCGAACATGTTGTTCGGCTGCCGCGACCGCAACATTCCGGTGTACATCCTCAACGCGCGGCTGTCGGCGCGTTCGCTGCGCGGCTACCGCCTGCTGGCGCCGTTGATCAGCCGCGCGCTGCGCACAGTCACCTGCGTGGCGGCGCAATCGCACGACGATGCCGAACGTTTCCTCACGCTGGGCGCGCGCGCCGATCAAGTGATCGCGCTGGGCAATCTCAAATTCGATATCGCCGCGCCCGCGCAGTTGCAGGCCCTGGTCGCGCAGTTTCAGACCCACGTGCCGGCAACGCGACCGGTATGGATTGCCGCCAGCACGCACGAAGGCGAGGAAGCGGCCGTGGCCGATATCCACGCGCGCCTGCTGCTGCAGTTTCCTGATCTGTTGGTGTTATGGGCGCCTCGGCATCCCGAGCGCTTTCCCAAGGTCGAGGCGCTGGCGCGCGAACGTGGTTGGTCGGTATCCACGCGCAAGGCCCAGCAGTGGCCACAGGCGCGCGACAAGGTGTTCGTCATCGATACGCTGGGCGAGCTGATGAGTTTCTACGCCTGCGCGCAGGTCGCCTTCGTCGGCGGCAGTCTGCAGCCGATCGGCGGGCACAACCTGCTCGAACCGGCTGCGGTCGGCACGCCGGCAGTGACCGGCCCGCATCTGCATAATTTCTCGGAGATTTCGCGGCGCATGCGCGAGGCCGATGCGGTGACCATCTGCGAAGATGCCGACAGCGTGTATCACGATCTTGCGCGCTTGCTCGGCGACCCGGCCCAGCGCGAGGCGATGGCGGCCGCAGGGTTGGCGCTGGTTGCCAACGGCAAAGGTGCGGTGGCGCGCACCCTGGTGCAGATCGCGCCGGATCTGCCACCGGTGGTTGGTGATGGTGTGACGTCTTGAAAGATATAGCTGCGCATTTTGAATCGTTGCAGTGAATTTGTTGTAGTCATGCCAAGTAACGTCATCAAGCGCTCTTGGAGCGACCAACAAAACGTGGCGATCGCGAGGTCGTTTCGTTAGCCGCTGTTTGGCGTCATCTGGAGAGTCTCAAGCCGCATTGGTCGAGCGCGCGGTGCCCTCACCGCTCGCGGGACACGCCGCAAGTACGTCCCTGTAGGCTCGGTGGCGGCATCCATGCCGCCACACGGTCCCGCAATCGGTGAGGACACCGCAC
>NZ_LMOG01000017.1 GCF_001423495.1 Xanthomonas sp. Leaf131
GTTAGACCGCATGGACAGCACCGCATCGTGTCAGACATTAGTGCTCTCCCTAGTCCGCGCCCTCTGTGGCGAGGTCCACCCGGAATTGCGTCAAGCCTCGATCGAGGCCGATGAAAACGCCATTATCGTTCGCCTCCGCTTCGAGTATGACGGTTTAGCTGCCGGTCTCGCGCAAGAGAGCTGTTCTTGCGCAGCCACAGAGGTCATTGCGGACTTGGCTGCACCCTGGGACCTCGATGAGCAACATGTGTCTGTTCCGGCCCCTAGTGCCCTAAAGCCGCTGAGACATGTGGTCTACCGACGTTGGGAGCCTGAGAGTGCGGCCTAACAATTCATTCAAGCCGAACCCGCTTCGCGGGTCGGCTTAATTCTGGTGTTAGGCAACATGAGCGGCATACGGGTGAAGTGACAGATGGATCAGAAGCTGCTCGCACGCTATCGGGAATACGCCGGGTCAGAAGAGGCCTTCGCCGTCCTTTTTGTCAAACAGCATCTCGCGCAGGCCAAAGGCCACTGGGTAGATCCAGCTGATTTCGAGCGGTATGAGATGTCGCCAGACAACATGCATTTCCGCTTCGTGGTTGGCGGCCTCTATCCTCGAAAGCTTCAGCCTAAATACCCACCAAAGGCTGCCTTTACTGCGAACGGCAAAGTCGACGAGAAGGCCTACTATCTAATGGTGCGCGCAATCACTTGGGAGACAGCGCACGCAGATATCGAGCAGCAGAAGGCTGCAAGATTTCGACCGCGAAGATTCGAAGTGCGCGGCGTCAGCTATGACAAGAACCGGGGCAATACCAACTTCTTCCGCGAGGATGCTCCGCCGGAGGTAAAAGCTCTAGCCTCGAACCTCGCTGATCGCACCAACCCGCTCTGGGATATCGCATTGCAGTACGCCAGCCAGCCCGAGTTTGTGTACAAAATTCGAAGAGCCGAGGTGTACTAGCATGTTGCCTAACAATTCGTCCAAGCCGACGCCGCTTCGCGGCGCGGCTTAATTCAGGCGTTTGACCTCATGACTATCGACATCGACAAACTGACAGAAGCCGAGCTCATCGACCTCAATCATCGGATTGTTGAGAGACTTCGCTTTATGCAGCATGCGCGAGCTCACGCAACTATGCTCCGCTTCAGCATTGGTGATCGCGTCACGTTTGAGCCGGACATGCGTGGCCCGGTTTATGGCGTCATCGTTCGCTACAACAAAAAATCGGTCTCCTTGCTTACGGATGACGGTCAGCGTTGGAATGTAGCGCCTGGTCTTCTCCGTCCAGCATCAATAAAGGGCACTAAGCATTCGTCTTCTGGCAACGTTGTCGCTTTGCCTCGCAAGCCGCACAATGAAGCCTAACCATTCGTTCAATCCGAACCCGCTTGGTTACGCCAAAAGATATAGCAGATAGGGCTTGCCATGTTGTTGGCTCCATTACGCGGCTCGGCTTAACTCTGGCGTTAGGCGCTATTGGATAAGGCGTCAGAATTAATTTTCAAATCGCCTCATCGGTATGGGCAACGGCTTTGTTAGATGCTGATCGAGGCCCTGCCGCTCGAAGCAGTTGACATCCCAACAAACCCGCAGCAATCTCTACCTCAAGGAGCGTAGAAACTCCTCGAACAGCGGTACCCACCTCCGTCAAACCGGTGGGTTTTTTGTGCCTGCAGATTCTTGTGGGTGCAACCGACGCGATGCCTGCGTCGGGAGGGCGGCTAATACAACACCCCACGGGGAAATACGCCCGCCGACTGTTCGCGGTTTCTAACCTCCCGACATCCCGTCGCCACCCGGCGGCGGGGCCTGTTCGTCAAGGAGGGCTTTGCCATGCGTCGATCCACGCCCCGTCCCACATCCGCACACAAGCGCGCCACGGAGCCGCCGCCCACCGAGATCGGTTGGCACTCGCTTGACCCCTCGATCAAGCCGCGGCCCTACGTCGAGCGCACCCCCATCCCCCAACCCCGTACCGAAGCCCGCACCCCACGCCCCGGGCACCCGCGTGCGCCAACACACTGCACCGTCGGCTATGGCTATTACCCCGCCAGCGACCAACGCGTGCCCACCTTGCGCCTGCGTGGCCGCTGGTTGGAACAACTGGGCTTTGCCATCGGCAGCAAGCTGCACATCCGCCTACGCGATGGCGAGCTGGTCGTCAGCCTGGCACCCGCCGACTGAGCCGGTGTGCCGCACACGCGCAGCATGCACGTGCGCGCCCGCATGGAGTGCAACGCGCACGTCGCACACCGTGCGCGCTCACAGCTCCCCGCGCCGAGGAGGACACAGATGGACCACCCCGCCGTCGTCTTGCATCTCACGCTGGACCAACGCGACCAACTCGACCGCCTGCTACGCACCCTCATTGCTCATGGCGATGTCATCGCCATGAGCAAACCGGAGTGCCTGGAGGCGCAGACGCTGCCAACGTTGGGACAAGCCATCTTCGATGCCGCCCATGCCGTGCGCGAGATGCTTGAGCAGCGGTTGGAGCAAAGGCCGGGCAGGTCGTCTCTGCACGCCGAAGATGGCAGTTAGGTTGGTTGGGACCTACTGATGGCTCACTTGCTGTCGCATGACGGCATCTTGAAATCTCAGCGGCTTGCCTCGCTACGCTGCACGTCGTCGAACGTAACGCGTTGTCTCTGCAAAGATGCGGCATGGCCCATGGCGATGGGCAGCCGCACTGCTGCGAAGGCCTTGCGATTCACAGGCTTGCAGCGATTGACGGCCGTCAACGCCTCGGCGAGGATCGTGTTACACCGCGCTTAGGCGGCCCAATGATAGCCAGACGGCTTGGAGGTTTCGATGGAGTTGATACTTCTATTGGGTGCGGCGCTTGCTCTTGGCAATATCGTTGCATCGGTAGCAGTACTTCGCGTTTCGGTGCTCTCGCCATCACAACGCGTACTGCAACTTGTCCTCATCTGGCTTGTTCCAGTCATTGGCGCGGTCGTTTGTGGTGCGTTTGCTGCTTCTCAGGCACTTAGCCCCACATCGTCCAGTACAATTGACCCGCTCTATCCGTCATCCGATGGTGGCGCGTCGAATGGCCAAGGCGTTGGGTTCTTTGGCTGTGATGGTGGGGACGCTGGCGGCGCCAGGAGCAGTGACCAGGGCGTCGCCTAAACAACAACATCGCAAACTGAGGTAATGATGGAAGAGGAATATCAGCTTGTAATGTCGCCACTCTGCCAGTCGATCACAGAAAAAGGGCAGACGGTTCGCTTTGAGATCTATCGTGGGCCAGATAGCGACTGGACGCTTGAAGCTGTTGACGCATACAACAACTCAACCGTCTGGGACGATCTGTTTGCGACAGATCAGGCTGCTCTAGACGAGGGGTGGCGGACTATCCGAGAAGATGGCATTGCGTCTCTCATTGGCCAGCCCAGCGGAAGTCAGCGCCAGTGACCCAACCGCCTGACAATCGGCTCAAGCCGAACCCGCTTTGCGAGTCGGCTTAGTTCAGGCGTTAGGCCTCTCGGTAAATGCGCATGCATCCGACATCATCAAAGACATCAGTTGGAAATCGCGCTCTTCGGCTATTCGCTGTACTACTCGTCTTCTTCGGTGTTTCAGGCACCCTTACTTGGTGGCATCACACCAGAACGCTCTCGCCCTGCGCCACTTCTGGCTCCATCGCAAGATATCCGGTCGCGTGTCATTCTGGCCTTTGGCTGTTCGGCACATCCTGGGCCGGGCTTGCCAGCTTTTTGTTTACGCTCTTTGGCGTCTGCTTGCTCTTTTCATGGGGATGGTCCTTTGCTCGCCGCAAGCGAAGCTAAAGCCTTAAATGTATCCAATCGCTCAACGCTGCAATCTGCCACTCACGCATTACCGCCAAGGAAAGCATGTTCTCCATCTTCAAGAAGAAAGCCGCTCCGTTACTGATCGTTCGAGCCGATGGGCGGGAGTTGTGTCGCGTTACCCAGAGCGATGTCCCGTGCGAGATCAAGCCTTCCGCATGGTTGAAGCCCAATAGCGTCCTGGAGTTTGCCGACTCGGCGGGAGAGGTGCATCGGCATGAACTTGGTGCTGCGACGGGGTGGTTCCACTTTTCCGTTCGTGTGCATCCCAGCCTTGGGTGCCAGGCAGACTGTGTCATTTCGCAGACCGAGCAGCTTGATCCAGATGCGTTTGCGAATGGCCAAGCATCCGGGATCAGGTTTCAGCCGTTCTTCCTGCCGGGCGCCGGCGTCAGTAGTTCCGCACTTGCAGGCAAGGGACTTTTTGCCAGGGGTCTGCACTTCAGCGGATTGGTCACCGGTGGCAACGTGCTGCTTTCTTGTGAATGCGACCACTGCAAGCGTTCGTTCCTGATCCGCTCCTATCACGCGGGTTTTAGCAACGCGGGATACTTCTACTCGGGGTCTGGCAGTTACACCATCACGGTGGATAGCCATCTGCCTGGCAGCCCTGCGGCGCTGTCCGAGCCCGATGCCGAAGCGCTTGCTGCGCTGGAAGACACACTACCGTTGGCACCGGATGGGTCCCGCTACGCCTACCTCAATCCCTTTCGCTGCCCGCATTGTTCCGAGCCTTACATCGATTTTGAGGCGAATCCGGGTTTGCGGGCGAGCGAGTATTACGGAAATTACTTTGAGGGCTCAACGCTGTTGCGATACGTCCCTGAGCCTGTTTAGCGTCAGTTGACCGAGCCTTGAAAGGAAGATCGGCCACTGTCATTTCAACCGGCCTGCGCACTTGCTGAGATGGTGGCCTCTTGCGCTAAGATTCGGCTGATGAACGCTAAATTTTTTCTGATTGCACTCCTGCTCAGCGCCTCTGCATCGGCGCAAGGTGTTTCGCCGGCCACGACGCGTGAGGTTGGTCAGCTTTTCAAGGTCCTTGCGCAATCCAACTGCGAATTTTCGCGCAACGGGTCGTGGTATGCGGCGCCCAAAGCCAGCGAACATTTGCAGCGCAAGTACGAGTACCTGCAGAAGAAGGGGCTGGTGACATCCACCGAGTCATTCATTGAGCTTGCCGCCACCAAGAGCAGCATGTCGGGCAAGCCGTATCAGGTGCGTTGCGGCAACGCTGCGCCGGTATCGAGCCAATCCTGGTTCACTGGCAAGCTGCGGGAGCTACGCAAGTAATCGGCAGGCGTCAGCTCCAGCGATCAGGCAACATCACCCGCAGCACTATCGCGCGCCAAAGATGCGCCAGCGTCGATCAGGCAACGCGCAGCCTCTCCACTACATCAGCGCTGCCATTACACCCATCCGCCACAAACGCACTCACCGCATCTTCCAGCTGCGCGGCATGGTCGCCCATGGCGCGCGCGGCGGCGCTGGCGTCCTGCATGCGGGTGACGCCCTCGCGCATGTCGGTGTCTACGCCGGCGAGGGTGTGATGCACCTGCGCGATGCTGCCTGCTTCTTGTTGTGAGGCGACGGCGATCTTGCTGAGCGTGCCGCTGACCTGGCCGATGGTGGCGACGATGTGTTGCATGCCTTCGCCCGCGTGGCGGACCTGTTGCACGCCGGCTTGCATATGCGTCACCGATTCGCTGATCAGGGTCTTGATCTGGCTGGCGGCGGTGGACGAGCGTAGCGCCAGCGCGCGCACTTCGCTGGCGACCACGGCGAAACCGCGGCCTTCGTCGCCAGCGCGTGCGGCTTCGACAGCGGCATTCAAGGCAAGGATATTGGTCTGGAAGGCGAGGCCGTCGATGACCGAGACGATGTCCTGGATGCGCCGCGAGGCCTGCTCCATCTGCTGCATGGTGCCCATCGCCTGATGCATGGTGTCGCCGCCATCGCGTGCGGCCTCCGATGCGGCGGCGGTGAGTTTGTCCGCATCCGCGGCCTGTGCGGTGTGCCGTTGCATGGTGCCGAGCACGGCCTGCATCTGGGTGGCGGTACGGCCCAGGGTGGCCGACTGACGCTGCACCTGCTGTTCCAACGCATCGTTGCGGGTGAGGATGTGGCCGGCGGCGTGATTGATGGCGGTGCTGGAGCTGCGGATCTGCGTGATGATGCGCGCCAGCTCGTCGGCGGTGGCATTGGCATCGCGCTTCATCTGCTCGAACACGCCTTCGCACTGTCGATCGATGCGCTGCGACAGATCGCCACGCGACATCGCCGCCAGCATGCGGCGCATGTCCTGCAGGCTGTCGTCGGTGATGGCGAGAAATCGGTTGACGCCGTCGGCCAGCTGGCCGAGCGTGCCGCCCTGCGCATGCCCCTGCAGCCGTGCGCCAAGCTCGCCACGCGTGGCGTGTGCGATGACCGTGGCCAGTTGTGCTTCCAGCGCCAGTTCCTGGGTGCGGTCTTGCCACTCCACCACTACGCCCAGCGAGGCGCCATCGTGGTCGCGGACCGGGGTGATGTTTTCCTGCAACTGCAGCGCAGCGAGCGCGCGCGTTCTGCTGGTGCCGGCGTCATGCCCCACCTGCACGGCATCGGCGAGCGCGGTGTGCAGCAGGTGGGTGTCGACCTGCGTGCCCAGTTGCTGGAACGATTGATTGCGGTAGATGGCAGCGCCCTGCCCGTCGACGATGGCAACGGCCATTGCCGATGCATCCAGGGCCAGACGAATGCGCCGATTTTCCAGCAGTAAGTGCTGTTGTTGGGCGATGCGTTCTTCTACCTGCACGCTCATGCGCACCAGCGCCTGCGCCAGCGATCCGCTGCGGAAGGGCTGCTGCAGGATGGCGGGCGGCAAGGTGGCGCCGGTGGCCAGGGTGTCGGCCAGTTCCACCAGCGATTCGGCTTCGTGGTCGAGCGCATCGACCTGGCGGCGCAGCTGGATGGCCATCACGCAGACGAAGGCGGTTTCGACGATCACATAGCCCGCATGCAGCACCACGATGCCGAAGCCGCTGCCGACAGTGAACGCCTGCACCGACATGCCACGCGATTGCAGCCAATAGAACGCCAGGTGATGCACGGCGATGGCACCGGCGGCGACCACCACCGGCAACCAGTCGCGGTAATAGAGCAGCAGCGCCAGGATCACGAAGACGCCGAAGTGCATCTCCACCAGGCCATGCGCTTGCTGGATGGTGGCAGCGACCAACGCCATCAGCACCAAGGCGTTGGTGATACGGGTCAGGCGCGTGCCGGGGTTGGCATGCACCTGCCAGGCCATCAACAACAGGCTGGGCAGCGTCACTGCGAGAAAGGTGGTCCATTGGCCTTGGTACCAAGCCAGGCCCAGCGAGCCAAGGCTCTGCAGCACAGCCAGCCACAGAAACAGCCGATCGGCCTTGATCGCCAGGCGGGTGGCGTAGGTGGAGGTCGGCGATGCCGATGCGGGCAGTTCCATCATGACAGCGACTCCACGGCACAAGGACAAGGAAACGCCAACGCAGCACTCGCAGTGCGCGCCAGCACGTTGGGAAGCCAGCGCGACCAATCGGCCGCGCCTGCCGTGCCGCACACGGCGCCGCCGTCGGCCGGGCCGGCATAGCGCGGTTGGCCGTCAGCGCCGAGCAACCACACCGAATAGCCGCTGCCACGTAGCGTTGGCATGTCGAGCATGCGCACCTGGCCGCCGCGCGCGCGCACGGCGCTGCTGAGCACGGCCCAGGCGCGATTGGATGCAAGGTCGCTACAGGCGCAAGCGCCTGCGACGCCGATCAGCATCGGCGCCTGCTGCGTGGCCGGCAGGCTGGCCTGGACCTGCGCCCAGGCACCGGCCACATCGTTGCTCGGCATGCGTGGCGTGGACCAGGCCACGGCAATCCAGCCGCACCACAGCGCGAGCAGGGCAACGCCCAGGGTGCTTCGCGTCGTGGTGGTCAGGCGGCCGAAGACAGGCATGGCGCAGCGGGTTCGCGAGATAAGGTGAGCCCTTATCGGATGCGGATGCCTGCGCTTGAGGCTGCTTTCGATTGAAGTTTGCGATGACAGCGATAGCCCGCGCCATTGCCCTTGCGCTGCAAGGGTTAACACGCTGCAGCCAGGATGGTTGCGCTACCAAGCGTTTATCCGGCGCGGGATTTTGTGAGCGCCTTTTCACATCTCCACACCGGGCCACCAGCGCATGCGTGGGCCGTTGGTAGGTGCGATGTCGTCGCTAACGGTTGATCTGCGCACTGGGCCACGCATCGCAGCAGGCGTTGGCGTGCGACGCCCCATCGACAGCGGTTACCTGCGCTCCCGGGCCTGGACACCGGTGCGGTAAACAATCGAAAAAGCCGCGCTCATGTCAGCGCGGCACTGCTCGCTCGCAGCGTTTGAACATGCGCGCACGATCGATCGACACACTAAAAGCGCCAACCCATCAGTTGGCGCCGTCAGTCCCTTATCACCACGGCTGCGCAGCGCTTACGCCATCGCTTCGTCGGCATCCAGCGCGACGACCGTCTGCTGCGCATGATCGAAGCGCTCGCGTGCGGCACGAATGGCCGCATGGTGTTCGCCAGCCCAATTGAGCAGCTGCGAGATCGGGTCCAGCAGCGCGACGCCGAGCTTGGAGAGCGCGTATTCCACGCTGGGCGGCTTGGTCGCGTAGACCTTGCGGGTGATCATGCCGTTGCGCTCCAGATTGCGCAGGGTCTGGGTCAGCATGCGCTTGGAGATGTCCGGCACGGCGCGCTGGATGGCGCTGAAGCGGGAGGGGCCGGGGATCAACGTCAGCAGGATCAGCATGGTCCATTTGTCGCCGATCTGATCGAGCACATCGCGCACCGGGCACTTGGTGGCGTCGAAGGGCATGCCTTGCAGGGACGGCGGCGGTGGAAACAGAGCAATCGCGTTCACGGGGTATCTCACGGTAACCAGGGGGAAGAAAACTGCCTCCTTGTGGAGGATCGAGCGGCCCTGATAATGGGTGCGCGGACCTAGAGTCTAGATAGTAGACCACACCTCTTATCAATACCAACTGGAGTTCACCATGGCACACGCATCCCCCCTGATCCTCGTCACCGGCGCCAGCGGGCAGCTGGGCGCGCTGGTCGTCGAAGCCTTGCTAGAGCGTGTGCCAGCGGCACGCATCGTAGCAACGGCCCGTGATACTGCGTCACTCGCCCAGTTCGCAAAACGCGACATCAGCGTGCGTCGCGCCGACTATGCAGACCCGCAGAGCCTGGATGAGGCCTTCGCCGGGGTGGGCCGCGTGCTGCTGGTGTCGTCCAATGCGGTGGGCCAACGCGTGCCGCAGCACCGCAACGTGATCGAGGCGGCCAAGCGTGCCGGCGTGGAATTGCTGGCCTATACGAGCGTGCTGCACGCCGACAGCAGCACGCTGTCGCTGGCCGACGAGCATGTCGCCACCGAAGCGCTGCTGCGCGAGACCGGCGTGCCGCACGCGCTGCTGCGCAATGGCTGGTACACCGAGAACTACACCGGCTCGATCGCGGCCGAAGTGGCGCATGGCGCGGTGATCGGCAGTGCCGGCGAGGGCAGGATCAGTGCGGCCACGCGTGCGGATTACGCCGCGGCCGCCGCAGCTGTGCTGGCCTCCGACGTACCGCAATCCGGGAAGGTTTACGAGCTGGCGGGCGATACCGCCTTCACGATGGCCGAGTACGCCGCCGAGGTAGCGCAGCAGTCCGGCAAGCCGGTGGCGTATCACGATCTGCCCGAAGCCGACTACGCGGCGGCGCTGGTACAGATCGGCCTGCCGGCCGCATTCGCGCAGGTGCTGGCGCAGTGCTCGGCCTCCTCGCGCGGCGGCAGCCTGTTCGACGACAGCCATACCTTGAGTGGGTTGATCGGCCGCCCGACCACCTCGCTGCACGATGCGGTGGCTGCGGCGTTGAAGGCGGCACCGGCGGCCTGAGTCGGGCGTGGGCACAGTGCATGGCGACATGCGTTGACCAGCACCTGCTCGGCGATACATCAGGGTGTTTGATCCGGCGAAGGCGGGCTCTGGCCTGCCTTGGCTTCGTTCTGCTCTTTTAGTTCCCTCGCCCACCGCAGCGCGGACAGGCGACGACAGTGGCGCGATGACCGTACGCGGCGTGCGCCTTCGGCTTTGCGTGGCCATCCGCCTTTTGCGTCGCTGCCCGCCAGTGGTGGACCACGCGGGCAGCACGACGACGTTGCAAAGACGCCCCGCGCCTCGCATTGCGCGCCGATGAGCTCGCCTCCTGCACGTCGCATAACTGACATCGCCCGGACACGCAGCTGACACAGGCACCGCGCTAGCCGGCTCCATCGATGTCACCAAACTGACATCAAATCTAAATATAACTGCTGCCATTGCCGCTACGTCAGGACGACCTGGGCGCCTGGGCAGGCGCTCTGACGCCATGTTCGCCGCCCCGTTGAGGGCAGCCACAGGCCTGACGCTGCCGCCGACCCGTTTCCCTTGCACGAGCCGGACCAATGAACAAACGCAATCTCGCCACCGTTCTGTGCGCCCTCAGCGCGACCGCCAGCGGCAGTACGCTGGCCGCCGAGCTGGAGCTGTACGTCGACCGCAAGACCAAGCAGATCTTCGCCGAGCCGGCACCCGGCCGAGACAAGCTGGGCAAGTTCGTGCAGGTGGACGAGAACGGCAAGCTGCCGGCCTCTGCGATGCCTGCCGCGCCGGCATTGCCGCCGCCTGCCGCGCCAAGTGCTGCGGACACCGCCATCGCCCAGACCACGCCTGCGCCCGTGCCGGCAGCTGCACCGGCCAAGCCCAGCGAAGCGGGCAAGAAGTGGTACGACAAGCTCAGCCTGCGCGGCTACACCCAGATCCGCTACAACCAGGGCATCGGCGGCGACGCGCAGGACCTGCGTGCGCCCGGCGACCGCTTTATCGGCAACGACCAGAGCCTGGGCATCCGCCGTGCACGACTGGTGCTGAGCGGCGATCTCAACGATCACGTGTCGCTGTACTTCCAGCCGGACTTCGCCAGCACGCCGACCGGTTCGACCACCTCCAACTTCGCCCAGCTGCGCGATGCGTATGCCGACATCTTCTTCGACAAGAAACGCGAGTACCGCGTGCGCGTGGGCCAGTCGAAGATGCCCTACGGCTGGGAAAACCTGCAGTCCAGCCAGAACCGTCTCACCCTGGATCGTGCCGACGCACTCAACTCCGGCCTGCGCGACGAACGCGATATCGGTGCGGTGTTCTATTACACCCCTACCGTGGCCAAGGGCCGCTTTCAGGATCTGGTCAAATCCGGGCTGAAGGGCTCGGGCGATTACGGTGTGCTGGGTGCGGGCGTGTACAACGGCCAGGGCGCCAACCGCGCCGAGCGTAACGACGGCATGCATGCGGTGGTGCACGCCACCTACCCGTTCAAGTTCGCCAATGGCCAGTATCTTGAAGTGGGCGCCGATGCCTATAGCGGGCGTTTCGTGCCGACGGCCGCGGCCGTGAATATCGGCGGCCGCAGCTTCACCCCGACCATCACCGACCCGAACGGCTACACCGACCAACGCGTGGCCGCGCACATCATTTACTACCCGCAGCCGTTCGGCCTGCAGGCCGAGTGGACGGTGGGCCGCGGCCCGGAGCTGGATGTGGCACAGCGCCGCATCCGCACCCGTTCGCTGAGCGGCGGTTATGTGCAGGCGATGTATAAGCACGACGGCAGCTACGGCACCTTGTTGCCGTACCTGAAGTGGCAGACCTACCGCGGCGGTTCCAAGTTCGACACCAATGCGCCGCGTATGCAGCTGGACGAAGTGGAAGCCGGCGTCGAGTGGCAACCGATGGATGCGCTGGAACTGGTGTTTGCGTATTCGAAGATGAAGCGCACCGACGTCACCACTGCGCCCTATCCGGTGGTCGAAGGCGACTTGCTGCGGCTGCAGTTGCAGATCAATTACTGAGGCAGCGGAGTGTGCGCCGGGCCTGACCCGGCGCATGTCGGAGCGTTATGCCGGACACGCAAGGCGGTTGCAGACCGTTCGCTTGGCAATGCCGTTGCGCAGCTGCGGCGCTGACGTGCGCCTGCGATAGCACGTGCTCAATTGAACACGCTAGCAGGGCAGCTTTTTGTGTCCAGCGCGTAAGCGCAACCATCGACACTGTGATCGGTCTTGCTTGAAGCGCCGCAGTCGGCCATGCCGGCGCGCATCAACATGGCGCGACCGTCGTACAGACCGCTTGGCGATCGGCCGATCAAGGATGCAGCGGCTTGCGATGCGCGGCCTTCGGTGCCGGCTGTGAGCACCAGAGACCTGAAAGAAAAGCATGGTGCCAGAATCTGGCACCATCGATTCCTAGACTGGGCACCCACTCCGAGGAATGTCCCTGTGGCTATCTTCAGCCGTCCCCGCATCACCGTTTCTGCAACGCCTTGCTCGCCCGATGCCCTGGTGCGCGTGCATGCCGCTTGCCAGGCCGCGTCCGCACGCCTAGCTATCACTGGAGCAGTTCGCCAATGAAGCGCCTTCAGTACAGCAAGTATGGTGGGCAGGAGGTCATGCAGCTGGCGCACTTCGATCTTGGCGCGCCCGCGAAGGGCCAGGTTGCGGTAAAGGTGAAATACGCCGCCATCAATCCGGTCGATTGGAAGATGCGCAACGGCGTCATGAAGATCGTGACAGGGCGTCAGTTTCCGCGCGCGATGGGCATGGACCTGTCGGGCGTGGTGCTCGCTGTGGGCCAAGGCGTCACCCGCTTCAAGCCCGGCGATGCGGTCTTCGGCCTGGCACGCTTCAAGGAATGCGGCGCATTGGCCGAAGGTGTGATCACCACCGAAGAGAATCTGGTCATGAAGCCGGACAGCGTCTCCTACGAAAATGCCGCGTGCCTGGGCACGCCCGGCGTGACCGCATGGAACGGCCTGGTCGACAAAGCCAAGCTGAAGAAAGGCCAGCATGTCTTCGTCAACGGCTGTGCTGGCGCGGTGGGCGAGGCGGCAGTGCAGCTGGCACAGCTGTTGGGCGCAACGGTGTCTGGTAGTTGCAGCGCAGGATCGATGGAGCGGGCCAGATCGCTTGGCCTGAAACACGTTTACGATTACAGGGTGACCAAACCGCAAGACATGCGTGAGCGCTTCGACGTCATCTTCGATACCTCGGCGATCATGAAAGCAACAACAGGATTCGGTCTGCTGCGTGGAAAGCACGGCAGCTTTCTGGATCTGGAGCCCGACCTGGGAAAGTTCATCCGGGCCGTCGTGGACCGCCGCTTCAAGCTCGTCTTCTGCAAGCCATCCCCCGCCATCCTCGCCTCCCTCGCCAGTGCCGCGGAAGCGGGAACCTTCGGGCTGCCCATCGGTGAGATCGTTCCGCTGGAACGTGCGATCGCGTTGATGAATTCCCTTGAATCAGGCCAGAAGCGCCCGGGCAAGGGACTGGTCAGAATGGACTGACATGTCGCGTAGCCAACGCCTGTTCGACCTGTTGCAAGTGCTGCGCAGACACCGGGCAACCGTGTCTGGCCATGTGCTTGCGCAAGCGCTTGGGGTTTCGCTACGCACGATCCGTCGCGATATCGCGACCTTGCAGGCGATGGGTGCCGATGTCGAAGGGGAAGCGGGCGTGGGGTACGTGCTCAGGCCGGGCTTTGTGCTTCCACCGCTGTCTTTCACCGAAGAAGAAATCCGCGCGCTGGTCACCGGCGCGCAGTGGGTCGGCCGCCAGAGCGACGATGCGATGACGCAGGCGGTGCACAATGCACTGGCAAAGATCGATGCGGTGATCTCGCCGGAAATGCGCCTGGCGCTGGACGACAGCGCGCTGTATATCAGCCGGGAACCACGGTCCGACTCGATCGTCGACCTCGGCAAGATTCGCAAGGCGCTGCATGCGCAACGCAAGCTGCAGATCGGCTATACGAGCAAGACCGGGATGGTGTCGGAGCGCATCATCTGGCCGATCATGCTGGGCCTGGTGGATGCGCGGTGGCAGGTCGCCGCGTGGTGCGAAGCATGTGGCGACTTCCGCATCTTTCGTGCAGAGGCCATTGGCAAGATCGATTATCTGCAAGAGCGATACCAACGCAATCGCCGCCAACTGGTGAAGGAATGGCGAGCCAGCGCGGGCCATCCCTGCAAGCAGAGCGATTGCTGAGCAATTGAACCTCAGCGTCGCAACAGATGGCTATCGCAACCCAGGACGCCGCTGGCAGCAGTTTCCAGCATGAGCTACCAGCGACGCCACACACTGGGCTAGCGGTTGTTCATCCGCTCGAACAACGCTTCGCCCAACCGACGCGTCTCGGCCGAGATACCGATCAATACCTCGTGCTTGCCGGCTTCAAGCTGGGTGATCGCCTCGGTGGCGAACTGCTCGGCAGACATCATGTTGCGCGTGGCGGTTCCTGCACTGCGCGTGCCGCCACCCAGCCCGGTATCGACGATCGGCGGGGCGATCTCGATCACGCGGACCGTGCTCTGCTTCAACTGATGACGCAGACTCAGGGTGAAGGAATGCAGCGCCGCCTTGCTGGCGCAGTACACCGGCACATCGGCCATCGGCGAGAACGCCAGTCCCGAACTGACATTGATGATGGCCGCGTGCGCTTGCTGCTTCAACAACGGCAGCAGCTCGGCGATCAGATGGATCGGCGCGGTCAGGTTGATTGCGATTTCCTGATCGAGATCTACCGCAGCATCGCTGCCGGTGAAATCGCGATGCCGCTGCACGCCGGCATTGTTGATCAGGACATTGCAGTGCGGATGGTGTGCCTGCAACCAGTCCACCAGTGCACGACGACTTGCTATGTCGGTGATATCGCAGACCTGGGTGATCAACGCCGGCAGCGTGTCCTTGGCCTGGCGCAACGCAGCGGCGCTGCGCCCACAGATGATGACGGTGTTGCCCTGCTCCGCCAGCGCGCGTGCGAGCGCAAAGCCGATGCCGGTTGCACCGCCGGTGATCAAGATGGTGTTTGAGGTGAGATTCATGCGCAATATCCTTCCAGGGTCAGTGGAGGTGCGCCGATGATGGGTCGTGAGAGATCAGCGGGCACACCTCGTTCCGGCAAAGCCGGTCTCGGTGTCGCGGATACCCTCAGCGGGAGAGCTTGCCACCCGGATCGGATGGATGACCGGGCTACCATCCGGCCTGCACTCTTTCGACCGTGCAAATGTAGCGAGGCCACGTAACCGACGCAATCGGGTACGCTGGCGGCGCCGTGCGCAGGTTCAGCATCGGTGCTGCCGAGGCCGGATGAAAGCGTGATGCAGACTCCCCAGATCTGCTCCTGCGCAACGCGATCCGGGACTGGCATTGGGTGTGCGTCTCTCCACGCGCGCATCCTGCAGCACTACCGAACTTGCGACGACGGCGTCATTGCAACGATGGTGGTCTCGCTCAGTGCCAGCGAGCGCACCAAGGGTGCGACAGCGGACTTGTATGCCTTGAAATGCGCGGTTTGCAGGTGCGCATGATACGCAGCGTCGTCGCGATACACTTCCACGACCAGAAAGTTTCCCAGTACCTCGTGCGTTTCCAGCGCATAGAGCGCAAGCACGCCGGGTTCGTGCATGGCAACGGCGTCGATCAGACGGCGCGATGCATGCCGATATGCCTCCAGCCGACCGGGATCGACAGCGATCCGCGCAACCCGCACGATGGTCGCTCCATGCCGGTCATCCGCCGAAAAAGAGGTTTTTGCCTGCATAGGCTGCATGACGCTCTCCCGTTCTAGAATTCCTGCCGCGTGGGACGGAACAGGATTTCATTGATATCAACATCGTCCGGCTGACCGATGGCGAACAACGCACAGCGCGCGAAGCTGCTGGCCGGGATCGCATTGTGCTGGTAGAACGCCTGCATCGCCTGCGCCATGCCTTCTGCCGTCGTGGATGCGGGCAATTCGGTATCGATAGCGCCAGGCGACAGGATGGTCGAGCGGACGTTGTAGGGCTTGACCTCCTTGCGCAGGCCTTCGGAGATGGCACGCACCGCGAACTTGCTGGCGCTGTACACCACGCCACCGGCGCTCACTACATGGCCCGCCACCGACGACACATTGATGATATGTCCGCTCTTTTGACTCTTCATCGGCGGCAAGGCTGCGGCAATGCCATGCAGCACGCCCTTGATGTTGACGTCGATGGTCTGGTTCCACTCCTCCACGCGCAGCATCTCCAGAGGCGACAGCGGCATGACGCCGGCATTGTTGAGCATCACATCGATGCGTCCATGCAGTTCGAGTGCGCGATCCACCAGCGCCTGCACCTGTGCTGCATCGGTGACGTCGGTGCGCAGGGTTGCGGCATGCGACAACCCCAGCTCGTCTGCCACCGCGTGCAGGCGGTCCAGGCGCCTTGCGCCGAGCACGACCCTTGCACCGGCCTGCACCAGATGCCGCGCCGTCTCTGCGCCCAAGCCGCTGCTGGCTCCGGTAATGACCACCACCTTGTTGGCGACTGCGTTTGACATGCGGTTCTCCTTGGAACTTGATTACAGGCCCAACAGGCGCTGGGCGTTGCGGTGGGCAATGCTGGCCTTGTCTGCATCGCTGACAGGCAATGTGTCGATGAATGCACGTGCGCCATCCAGGCTCTGGTACGGATAATCGATGGAGTGCAGGATGCGCTCGGCTCCCATCAGGGCATGGATGAACTGGAAGTGCGGCTGCGTCAGCATGCCGCTGGGGGTGACGTAGACATGTTCGCGATAGGTCCGCGTGATCGAGCGCGCAAGACCGGAGACTTGCTGCGGAATGGAATCCTCCAATCGCTGCAGGAAGAACGGCAGCATCTCACCCCAATGTCCGCTGATGACTTGCAGCCCGGAGTGGCGATCGAACGCGCCCGAGAGCAGCAGTCGCATGACCTGGATCCCAGCCTCGTTGTGCCAGCCCCAGGCAAACATCGATAGGCGTGCCGTCAGCTCGCGCTCGAAACCACCGTAGTACGGAACCTGCACCGCTGCCAGCGTCAGTCCCGGATGGACAAACAGTGGCACCTTCAAAGCACTGTGCGCGGCCAGGATCTGCGCATAGCGTGCATCGTCCAGGAAGGTTCCGCCGGGACGCCCATTGATCAATGCGCCGCTCAACCCCAGCTGCCGAACAGCACGCTCGAGCTCGCGTGCCGCCGCATCCGGATCCTGCCATGGCAAGACCGCAAACCCGGCGAAGCGAGTCGGGTGGGCATGAATGGTTTCTGCCAGCCGATCGTTTGCGGCGCGGGCGAGAGCGATGGACTGTGCTGCAGGCAGCAGTTGCGGATAGCCGCCGTAAGAGAGCACCTGTACATCGATGCCCGCCGCATCCATCTCGGCGAGTCGCGCAGACCCCACCTCCAACGCCTTGCGTGTCGATTCACGCGAAGCCAGCACATGCGGGCGACTGCGATCATTCACCTGCTGGCCGTCCACCACACGGCTACCCCAATCGGCAACATAGGCTGCGGCGCCTTGGACAGCGTCACGCGTCGCTGCACCCATCGCCGGATCGAGCACATGCTCTTCGACGCAGATCATCTTCATGGCAGGTTCCTTGCTCTGCGTCGTCAGCCGTCAGGCCAACAGCGCGTCGCGCAGTGCCTCGCCCAGGCTGGCGGCGGATTGCGGGTTCTGGCCTGTGAGCAGGCGGCCATCGACCACGACGTTGTCTGCCCAGTTAACGGCATGCTGGTGCTGCGCGCCGCGCGCGACCAGTGTGGACGCCAGAAGGAACGGCACCACCTGCGTTGACTGCACCTCTGCTTCCTCCTCATCGGTAAACGCTGCCAGACGTTTGCCCGCAACCAGCAGGGTTCCGTCGGCCCGGCGAGCATTCACCAACGCCGCCGGGCCATGACACACCGCAGCCACCAATCCGCCGCCAGCGTCGATGTCGCGAACGACCGCCTGCACCGCTATGTCATCCGGAAAATCCCACATCGTGCCGTGGCCGCCAGCAAAGAAGATGGCCGAGTAGCGTGAGGGATCGACCTGGTCGATCGGCAGGGTATGGCCGATGGCGTGGCGAAAGGTGGAATCGGCCCAATAGCGTGCGATGACCGGGTCGGTCAGGTCCTCCATGCCGTCCAGCGGCGCGTCACCGCCTCGGATGGATGCAAATTCCACCGCGATCCCGGCGTCATGCAGCTTCTGCAGCGGGTGCGTCACTTCGGCCAGGTTGTAGCCGGTGGCGAGTCCTGTCTCTCCCTTCGTGGCGGTGCTGGTGACGACAAACAGAACTGGCTTGAGTCCGACGGCGGGTGTGGTCATCGATGGATCCAGGTAGGCGAAGGTGGTATTCGAAACAGACGCGTGAATCCGCGAACGCGTCAGGCATTGCCTGGTGCGAACAACAGTTCCCAACTGGTGAAAGGGCCAAGCGGAATGATGTCCCAGTCGATCAGGCCGGCGACGGCCAACGGAAATTCACGCAGCGCATGGCGCGCGGCTTCCACGGATTCGCATTCAACGATCAATGCCACACCCGGTCGATCCTGGCGGAAATAAAAATCGCGAACGATGCCGCTTGTGTAGAGCTGCCATGCATGGCGAGCCTCGTCAGCCATGTGCGGCTGATAGGCCTGCATGGTTGCGCCGGACTGGGGAATGTCGAGACAAAGTAATTTCATTGCGTGATTTCCTGGAGTGACGATGGTGTAAGCATGCGGCCGAGCAGGCGTGCGGTTTCCGCAACGCGTGGGTCGAAATAAGCAGCGGTGTCCAGATCGCTGCGGATCGGTGCGACGTCTGCACCTTGATCGCCTTCTTACTGCGCCATTGCGCCCAACCAGCGACCGAGGCGATTGAGGTCGTGCACGCTGCCTCGGCCGGTATCGTTGCCCACACCTGATTCTTAGAGAAAATCACCGTGCCGATGACTGACGCATCACCAACTAAATAGGCATCAGCGAGTCAGCGCCGGCAGAGTTTATCGTAGAATATCCATACTAATCGCTGAAAGTTTTTCCCTTTACTGTAGAAGCAAGGGAACCAATCCGGAGTTCGGTCGCACATGAGAGATCCACTGGATGGTGTTGCACTGTTTGTCGAGGTCGTCAACGCAGGTGGCTTTGCGCGCGCCGCCGAACAGCTGTCATTGACGCGCTCGGCGGTGGGCAAGGCGGTGGCACGTATCGAAGAACGCCTGGGTGTACGCTTGTTCCATCGCACCACGCGCACCCAGAGCCTGACCGAGGATGGTCAGCTTTACTACGATTTCTGTTTGCGTGCACTGGAAGAAATTCATTCCGCGCAGGCATTGCTCGAATCCGGACAGGATGACATCACCGGACGCGTACGCATCACCATGCCGGTCTTGTTCGGTCAGCACTGCGCCGCGCACATATTGTTCGCGTTGGCGCAGGAACATCCCAGGCTGGAGCTCGAGTTGCATTTTAGCGATCAGACAGTGGATCTGATTGCAGAGGGATTCGATCTTGCGATCCGTTTCGGACCGCTCGCACCGGTACCAAGCTTGCGCTCACGGCACTTGGCGATTCAGCGCAAGCTGTTGTGTGCTGCGCCGGCGTATCTGGCGGCAAGAGGCCATCCGCATACTTTGGCAGACCTGAGTGGGCATGCAGCGGTGTTGTATCAGCGGCGCGATTACACGCAGGCTTGGAGCGTGTGCGACAAAGATGGGCAACCCAGGACTGTCACGCTCGCACCACGCATCCGGTTGAACGACCTGTCGTGCATTGCCGAAGCGGTGGCCGCAGGCATGGGAATCGGCTGGCTGCCATCGTGGCTGGTACGCGATCGTCTGCGATCGGGCGCCATAGTGCAGCTCTTGCCGGACTATCCGCCATCGACGATGGATTGCCATGCGCTGTGGCCCGAAACACGACAGATGCCGAAGCGGCTACGTCACATCCTCGACCTGCTCGCAATCGGCCTACCGGAGTTCATGGTGCTCGACCCGGGCAAGCCTGCCAGCCGTCCACGCAATGTGGATCCCGGCAGATGATCGCCAACTTGCTTGAGCGTGGACCCTACCTCTTCCTTCCTGGAGATCCGCTGATGATGCACCGCCTTACCCTCATCGTTGTTGCACTGCTGCTGTCATTGCAGGCAGCCGCCGCACGTGCAGCAGAATCGATTCCACCCGGCGTCGTGGTACGTGTCGCGCAGCTCGAGATCGCGCCGGCGCAGTTGGAACGTTATACGCAACTGGTGAAGGAGGAAATGGCGATCTCCGCACGCGACGAACCCGGCGTGATCGCGATCTACTCGGTCGCAGAAAAAGAACATCCGAGCCGGCTACATTTCTTCGAGATCTATGCCGACGAGCAGGCCTATCGCTCGCATATCGCCTCTCCACACTTCCGGCGCTATGCGGAGCAGACGGCACCGATGATCCGCTCGCGCAGGCTGATCGAGACCACCCCGCTACAGCTGAGTGCGAAGTAACCAGGGTTGCCCATCCGATCAGTTACTGAGCCCTGCAACCCGATGGAAGACATCAAGCCCCCGCTTGCGGGGCCCCGATGTTGTTGCGTCGCCGGTATCGGCCACCAGTTGCACCGGCAGGATGGAGCGCGCATCGCCTCCACGCCTTCGGCCGCCGATCTACGCAAGCACTAGCGCGCTACCGCGCTGCCAGTTCTGCACGGATGATGTCTGCGCCTGCGCTGAGGGCAGTGAGTTTGCCTCTTGCGACGTGTCGGGCGAGCGGCGCCATTCCGCAGTTGGTGGACGGGTAGAGCTTGTCGGCATCGACAAACCGAAGCGCCTTGCGCAGCGTGTCGGCCACTTCCTGCGGTGTTTCGATCGTATTGCTTGCCACGTCGATGGCGCCAACCATCACCTTCTTGCCGCGCACCAGTTCGATCAGATCGATCGGCACATGCGAGTTGTGGCACTCCAGCGAAATGATGTCGATATTGGACGTCTGAAGCTTGGGGAACGACTCTTCGTACTGACGCCACTCCGACCCCAGGGTCTGCTTCCAATCGGTATTGGCCTTGATGCCGTAGCCATAGCAGATATGCACGGCGGTCTCGCAGGTGAGCCCTTCGATGGCCCGTTCAAGGGTGGCAACACCCCAGTCGTTGACCTCGTCGAAGAAGACATTGAAGGCCGGCTCATCGAACTGGATGATATCCACGCCGGCAGCTTCGAGCTCCCTGGCTTCCTGATTGAGGATCTTGGCGAATTCCCATGCCAGCTTTTCGCGGCTTTTGTAGTGCGCATCAAAGAGGGTGTCGATCATCGTCATGGGGCCGGGTAGCGCCCATTTGATCGGCTGCTTGGTTTGCTGGCGCAGGAACCTGGCATCGTCGACGAAGACAGACTTGGGCCGGCTCACCGCGCCAACGACGGTCGGCACGCTGGCGTCATAGCGATCGCGAATCCTGACGGTCTCGCGCTTTTCAAAATCCACACCGCTGAGGTGTTCGATGAAGGTGGTGACGAAATGCTGGCGGGTCTGCTCGCCGTCGCTGACGATATCGATGCCGGCGTGCTGCTGTTCCTGCAGCGACAGGCGCAATGCGTCCTGCTTGCCTTCGATCAGTTCCTCGTCCTGCAGCTTCCAGGGAGACCAGAGTTTTTCGGGCTGCGCGAGCCAAGACGGCTTGGGCAGGCTACCGGCGGTTGAGGTGGGGAGCAGCTTTGTCATGATGAGTGATGTCTTGCGTTCGTGTTGATTAGACAGCGTGGCTGGAGGCCCACTGCTCGAGAATGTTCCCGTAGGGCTTGATGAAGTGCTCCTGCGTGAATTTGCCCTGCGTCACCGCGAGCTGACTGCGCTCTTCGCGGTCGTAGACGATCTGGGTAGACGAGTAATCCTGATGCTTCAGGCTCGGCTGGTAGATGGCACCTGCTGCGGAATTGGCGTTGTAGATCTCTGGCCGGTAAATCTTCTGGAACGTCTCCATGGTGCTGATGGTGCCGATCAGCTCGAGATTGGTGTAGTCGTTCAGCAGGTCGCCGAGAAAGTAAAACGCCAAGGGGGCGACGCTGTTGGGCGGCATGAAATAGCGCACCTGCAGGCCCATCTTCTCGAAATACCGATCGGTCAATGACCCTTCGTCCTGCCTGTATTCGATGCCCAGGATGGGGTGCTGGTTTCCGGTGCGGTGATAGACCTTGCTGCTGGAGACGCTGATGCAGATGACCGGCGGCTTGGTGAACCGCGCCTTGTAGGCGTCCGAGTGCACGAAGTGCTTGAACAGCTTGCCATGCAGGCTGCCGAAATCATTCGGCAGGCTGAAGTTGGACGCGTCCTGATTGTGCGCTGGCAGCAGCACGCTGAAATCGTAGTCGCGCACATAGGAGGAAAAATTATTCCCTGCAATGCCGTCGATGCGCGCGCCGGTCGTTTTATCGAGGATGCTGGGTTTCAATATCTCGATCAACGGAAATGCATCGCCTGTTTCGCTCCCACCGATCTTCATCTCGACAGAGATGATTTCGAGTTCGACCGCGTAGCGGTCAAGCGTGGGATTATCCCAATGCGCCAGGTCGTTGAAACGGTTGTTAATCATCGCCAGCGTGTTACGCAAATTTTCCTGACGACGCTGCCCCCTGGCCAGGTTGGCAAAGTTGGTCGTGTTGCGCGTATTGGCCGCGGGACGGTAGTCCTCATCGAACCAAAGGCTCTTGATGGTGAAGGTCAATTCCTGAGTCATTGCAAGCTGACGCCTTGTTTCGAGATTAAATACGAGCGCACTTTTCAGCGAAGCTGTTGATGCCTGCTGGATGGAAGCCGGAACTCTGGATCGGCGGGCCATCGCCAACGGATCCGGTGGCCGAAGACGGCGTGGTGGCCCGCCAGGCAACCGTGGGCGGGATAGGCCTCAAGCCGCAGCTACTTTTTCTGCGGCGATGGAACTTGGCTGGCGCGTCAATGCGATCAGCGGCAATGCCCGCTGCACCGCCAGCCTGGCCCGCTCGGCCAGCGCCTCGTTGTGCACGCGGTAATCCAGAAAGTCGCGGTCGGTGGCGTAGACGCCCAGCGGCAATGTGCGTGCCTGGAAGAAACTGAAAAGCGGCCGCAATTGGTGGTCGATCACCAACGCATGGCGCTCGCTGCCGCCGGTGGCAGCCAACAGGACGGGCGTGTCGATCAAGGCATCCTGATGGATGAAGTCGAAGAAGTGCTTGAACAGCCCGGTAAAGGAGCCGCGATAGACCGGTGTTGTCACCACCAACACGTCGGCCTGCTCCACGGCGATCAGTTCCTGCTCCACCGTTGCAGGCAGCTGGGAGCGCCAGATTGCACCAGCGAACTGCGGTGCCAACGCGCCGAGTTCGACCAGCTGTTGCTCGCACGGCACGGCGTCGGCGATCAGCGCCAGCAGGTGCTCAGCCAGAGCGACGGCCTTGGAGGGGCGTTGCAGCCCGCCGGAGACCGCAACGACGCGGAGTGGGGGTGGCACGTTGACAGTCATGTGGGGCGACCTGGAACGACGAACCCCGATGCTAGGGCTGGCATTCAATGAAGTAAAATGGTGTTATTTCAACAATCCATGAATTCGGATCATCTGAATGCTTGAGCGCATCCATCTCACCATCGTCCAGCAGGTCGAGCAGCAGGGCTCGCTGACCGCCGCCGCCGGTGTGTTGAACCTGACCCAGTCGGCGCTGAGCCACAGCATGAAAAAGCTGGAGCAGCAGTTGGGCACCGACGTCTGGCTGCGCGAGGGGCGCAGCCTGCGCCTGACCCAGGCTGGCCAGTATCTGCTGGCGGTGGCGAACCGGGTGCTGCCGCAACTGGATCTGGCCGAAGAGCGCCTGGGGCAGTTCGCGCAGGGTGAACGCGGTGCGCTGCGCATCGGCATGGAATGCCATCCCTGCTACCAGTGGCTGCTCAAGCTGGTGGCGCCCTATCTGGCCACCTGGCCGGATGTGGATGTGGACGTCAAACAGAAGTTCCAGTTCGGCGGCATTGGCGCGCTGTTCGGCTATGAGATCGATCTACTGGTCACACCCGACCCGCTGTTCAAGCCAGGGCTGACGTTCGAGCCGGTATTCGACTACGAGCAGGTGCTCGTCGTGGCCAAGGGCCACGCGCTGGCGTCGGCTGCCTACGTCAAGCCACAGCAGCTGACACGCGAGGTGCTCATCAGCTACCCCGTAGACCTTGAGCGGCTGGACATCTACAGCCAGTTCCTGCTGCCGGCCGGTGTCACGCCCAGGCGTCACAAAGCCATCGAAACCACCGACATCATGATGCAGATGGTAGCCAGCGGCCGCGGCGTGGCCGCCATGCCACGCTGGCTGGTGGAGGAATATGCCTCCAGGATGGACGTGGTGCCGGTGCGGCTGGGTGCGCGCGGCATCCCCAAGCAGATCTTCCTGGGCGCACGCGAGGCGGATATCGCCGTCGATTACCTGCGGGCCTTCATCGAACTGGCCCGGCAGCCTGCCAATGCCACTGCCACTACGCCCAGAGCCAACGGATGAACACCACCGCCAAGCGCTTATGCCATGGCGCCCTTCGCGTGCGATCCGCGTTGACGTGCCAGAGCCACCCAGTCACCACCAGCGGACGGCAGCACCGTTGATGTCTCCGCAGACGCCCAGCCGCGCCAGCACCATCACCGATGCCTATTCGTTGGAGGTCGGCGCAAACGACATTGCCGAGCTGACCGCGGCGGCGCCTCGGATCATGCGTGGCTCAACCATTGCCATCCCCTACCTGCCGAGCCAGGACAACGGTGCGCGATTGGCCGCCGCGCAAAGAGTGCGCGCACTCGGCTTTGCGCCGATGCCGCATCTTTCCGCACGCCGCATCGCCTCGCTCGACGAGCTACACACATTCGTCAGGCGCGCCGTCGATGAGGCCGGCGTTGAGCGCTGTTTGGTGATCGCGGGTGATGCGCCTTCTGCGATCGGGCCGTTTTCGGACAGCGTGTCGCTGATCGATACAGGTGTTTTCGAGCGCTCGGGCATCAAGACCATCGGCGTGGCGGGACATCCGGAAGGACATCCGAACATGCGCGCAGCCGAGCAATGGGATGTGCTGCAACGCAAGTGTCGCAGCATCGCCGAGCACGGCATGGCGCCACTGATCGTCACCCAATTCGTATTCGATGCCGACATCGTGCTGGCGTGGTTGGACGCACTGCGCGCGCGTGGCATTGAATCTCCCGTGCGTGTGGGCGTGCCCGGACCTGCTAGCGTCGCGGTGCTCGCACGTTATGCCGCACGCTGCGGTGTCGGTGCGTGCGCATCGATGCTGTCCAAGTACGGCATCTCGATCGGCAAGCTGTTCAGTAGCGCGGGGCCGGATCGCTTTGTCGATCGCCTCGCCACTGGTCTCACTCAAGCGCATGGCGACGTCAGCCTGCACGTGTTTCCCTTCGGCGGCATCGCGCAGTCTGTTGCGTGGGTGGAGCAGTATCGCTCGCGCACTGCAGTGCACATATCGCCCTCGGCATCGTGAGATCGCTAGATTTCGCCCAATAGTCTGGGCGGACCAAGGACCGCCGAGTCCTGCGCTCAACATCACTGCAGACGTTTGATTTACTCGGCGTTGGCGTGCAGGGAGTCGGCATGTCCACGACCTGGATCACAGTCTGTACTATTTGTTTCTGGCGGTTTGTTCAGGGCGCGTGAGGTGCTGCAGCGCACAGCAGACCTGTCACAAGCGCGCGGTATAACCATCGGCGAATCGCGGCGAGGGGGCGCTGCATCCGATGTCGTTGCCATGCGCAGCGGCATCGCTTCGCAACGTTCAAGGAGAGATGTCGCCATGCCAAAGCCGTCGCTATTGTCCTTACTGTGCAGCCTGTCGCTCGTGTCCCTGCCGCTTGCTGCGGCCGAGTTGCAACCCAAACAACTGGCTGGCCCACCGGAGGAGTTTGCGCAGATGCGCGCGCCCGATCCGGCCGAGTCGGCGATTCTGTCCAAGAGCGCCTTGCTGCCGGTGGAGTTGGCGCCGGCCGGTAAATCGGCGCGTTGGCAAGGCACGTTGCCGGTGGAAAACGGCCACCTGCGTTTCATGGTGTTGGCCGGCGATCAGCCATGGGAGGCGGCAGTGACTGCGCCACGCGTTGCCGGCGCACGTGCCGCTGCCGTTGCACCGCAGCTGCAGGCACAACGTACGTCGCTGGGCACGGCAGAGAGCGGCACCAGCGGTATGCGCTACGCGGTGGAGTCCGCGCAGAACGGAGCATGGTCGTTGACCCTGCAATCGGCCTCGCCGGTAGCGCAACATGGCTATGTGCTGATGGAGGGCGATCCGCGCACGCAGTTGGCTTCGTATGCGCGCAATCGTCGGCAACAGGTGGGTCAATCGTTGACGCTCAATGCGCTGCTCAGCGGCAACGATGCACGCGGCGCGACCTTGCTTGCCGCGCAGGCCGGGCGGATCGATACAGCCAGCCTGCGGGTGATCGATCCGCAAGGCGGCATCCGCACGTTGCCGATGGCCGACGACGGCCAACACGACGATGGTGCTGCTGGCGATGGCGTGTATGGCGGCACGTTCGAGCCGACGGCCGAAGGCACCTGGATCGCACAGGTGATCGTGCGTGGCCACGACCAGAGCGGGCAGGCGTTCGTGCGCACCAGCGAGCATGTGTTGCCGGTGCTGGATACCTCGCTGCGCTTACTCGGCAATGCACTGAGCGCACGTGCGGCCGATGGCACGCGGCTCAACATTGGCTTGCCCATTGCCGCGCGCGGCAAGGCGCCGTCGCACTACCGCGTGTTCGGTCAGGTGTGGGGCACCGATGCTAAGGGCAAGGAGGTACCGGTGGCATGGATCGGCGGCATGCTGACGCCGCAACAAGGCCAGTTGCCACTGAGCCTGGACGAGCGCTGGATTGCGCGTGCCGGTGCGCGTGCGCCGTTTAGCTTGCGCGGGTTGCGTATCGAGGACCCGGACCATTACATCCCGTTGGTGCAGGCCGACACGCTGCCGTTGCAGCTGCCCGCATTACGGCGTGCCAGCATCGCGCGGTCTGCCGGTGCGATCGACGAAAGCATGCGTATGGGGCCGCGTCCAACTGCGTTGGCCAGTGCCAGTGCGATGGCGCAACCGCAGGCCGCCGGCTCGCAATTGGTACTGGTACACGGCTATTGCTCCAACGGCGTGTGGCCGCAGGCGCAATTCACCAATGCGTCCTCGTTCATCGATGCCAAACAGAACCGCAGCAACGACCAGTTCGCGCAGCGGTTGGCGCAGTTCGCCAGCCAGTGGTCCTCGTTCGCCACGGTGGCGCACAGCCAGGGCGGCATGGCCGCGCTGCATCTGTACACCTACTACTGGAGCGGGCTGGATAACGCCAGCGGCGGGCGGGTGATGCAGTCAGTGGGCACGCCGTATCAGGGCACCAATCTGTCGGGCATTCTGGCGGCGGTGGGTTCGTGGTTCGGGGTGGGTTGCGGCACCAATACCGATCTGACCTACGACGGTGCGAAGGCGTGGCTGGCCGGCATTCCGGCCGATGCGCGGGCCAAGGTCAACTACTACACGACCTCGTTCGCCAAGACCAACTGGTACACCAACGACTACTGCAATGCAGCCTCGGATCTGGTGTTGAACGATCCGGAAGACGGCACCGTGGAGCAGGTCAACGCGCAACTGCCGGGTGGCGTCAATCGCGGCCACACCACCGGGCAATGCCACACCACCGGCATGCGCGATCCGGCGCAGTATCTGGATGCCAGCCGTAATGCGGTGATGAACGCCAACGCTGCGAAGTAATGCGGTTTTAGCGGTGTGCACTGCGATGGCCGGCGTTTGCGTCGGCCATCGCCGCATGTGTGGGAATCCGTAGCGTGTTGGCGGCCAACACAACTCCTACGTTCACCGAATCTTGGTTGCCTTGAAAGGTGATTGAACGGTGTGGGTGCGTTGGTTTTTAGAGCGAATGATCTTCGGGTTTGCTGCAGGGTCCTTGCCCGCCCACCATCGCAGGACACGCTGCAAGTACGTCCTTGTAAGCTCTTACGCGGCATCCATGCCGCGTAAGGTCCCGCGACAGTGGGCGGACAAGGACCCGTCGAGATGGTCGGTGCGCATAGCTCTCTCACGGCAACCAGCAACCTGTCTGGTGCGGTGTCCTCACCGCTTGCGGGACCGTGTGGCGGCATGGATGCCGCCACCGAGCCCCCAGGGACGGGTTTACGGCGTGTCCCGCAAGCGGTGAGGGCACCGCGCCCTCGACTCACCGACGCTCGCACATCCATGCAGGGCTACTGCTGCGCCACCGGTGGCGATTGCGACTGCGCATCGGCGCCACCACCGAGCACCTTGTACAAGCTCACCCGATTGCTCGCTTCGGTCAGCCGCAGGCTGATCAAGGTCTGCTGCGCGCTGTAGAGCGAGCGTTGTGCGTCCAGCGCCACCAGATAGCTGTCCACGCCATTGCGATAGCGCGCATACGACAGGGTGAAGCCGCGTTGTGCGGCATCGACCAGGGCACGCTGGGCATCCATGCGCTCGTCCAGCTGTGTGCGTTCGGCTAGTGCATCGGCCACTTCGCTGAAGGCAGTCTGGATCGCCAGTTCGTACTGCGCGATGGTGATGTCTTTCTGCAACTTGGCCACGTCCAGTTCGGCCTTCAAGGCACCGGCGCGGAAGATCGGCAAGCTGACGCTGGGCGAGAACGACCAGATCTTGTCGCCATCGAACAGGCTGGATAAAGCATCGCTGCCACGCCCGGCCGAGCCGGTGAGCGAGATGGTGGGGAAGAACGCGGCGCGTGCGGCGCCGATATCGGCATTGGCGGCCTTGAGCGTGTGCTCGGCCGACAACACGTCCGGGCGCTGCAGCAGCACGCGCGATTCCAGCTGGGCCGGTAGCGGTGCCAATGCCACACCGGTATCGATCGCATCGGCAGCCGGCAACAACGCGGCCGGCACCTGCGTGCCGGCGACCAGATTCAAGGCATTGCGCGACTGCGCCAGCTGGGTGGTGAAGCTGGCCACATCGGCGCGCGCACTTTCCACGCTGGTCTGGATCTGCGCCAGATCCAGACCGGAGACGATGCCGTTATCGTGCTGCAACTCGGTCAGGCGCAACGTCTTGCGTTGGCTTTCCAGCGTCTGCTGAGCCAGCGCCAGCCGCTGCTGATCGGCAGCCACGGTGAGCCAGCCGCTGGCCACTTCGGCCACCAGGCTCAGGCGCGTGCTGCGTTGGGTCTGCTCGCTGGCCAGATAGGTTTCCAGCGCCTCGTTCTTGAGGCTGCGGATGCGCCCGAACAGATCCAGCTCCCAGCTGCTGACGCCCACTTGCCCGGTGGCATTGCGGATGATCATGGGCGCGCCGGTGAAACTGGTCGCCGCAGGCGTGCGCTGCGCGCTGTGCGAGACAGTGGCATCCACCGCGGGAAACAGGTCCGCACGTTGAATGCGGTACTGCGCGCGCGCCTGTTCGATATTGAGCACGGCCACGCGCAGGTCGCGGTTGTTGTCCAGCGCCAGTGCGACCACTTGCTGCAGGCGTGGGTCGACCAGCACTTGCCGCCAATCCAGCACGGCGGCACTGGGGGTGCTGCTGGCACTTTCGCCGCTGTTGGCGCTGCCGGTGTCGCCAACCACGCCGGGCACCGGTGCGTCCGGACGCGCGTAGCGCGGTGCCATGCTGACGCAGCCACTCAATGCGATGGCACAGGCCACCGCCAGACTTACGGAGATGTTGCGCTTCACGGGGTCACCTCGGACGTACCAACGGCAGTCGTGTGATCGGATGCCTTGCCGGGAAACAGGCTGCGCACCATCACGTAGAACAACGGCACGAAGAAGATGCCCAGCACGGTGGAGGCCAGGGTGCCGCCGAGCACGCCGGTGCCCAGCGAATGACGCCCACCGGAGCCGGCGCCGCTACTGATCACCATCGGCAGCACGCCGAGCATGAAGGCCAACGAGGTCATCAGGATCGGCCGCAAGCGCATGCGTGCGGCATGCAGGGTGGCTTCGATCAAGGGCTGGCCTTTTTCTTCCAGTTCTTTTGCAAATTCCACGATCAGGATGCCGTTCTTGGCGGCCAGACCCATCGTCGCCAGCAGGCCCACCTGGAAGTAGATGTCGTTGGACAGATCGCGCATCCAGGTGGCCAGCAGCGCACCGACAATGCCCACCGGCACCGCCAACATCACCGAGATCGGGATCGACCAGCTCTCGTACAGCGCGGCCAGACACAGGAACACGAACACCAGCGACACCGCATACAATATCCAGGTCTGGGTGCCGGCGGCCTGTTCCTGATACGACATGCCCGACCAGGCGTAGCCCACGCCCTTGCCCATGCCATCGACTTCGCCGGCCACCGCCGTCATCGCATCGCCCGAGCTGATGCCCGGTGCGGCGCTGCCGGTGATTTCCATCGATTCGCTGCCGTTGAAGCGCGTCAGCACTTGCGGCGCATACGCCCACGCGCTGCTGGCGAACGCCGAAAACGGCACCATGGCGGCATCGCTATTGCGCACGTACCAACGCTCGATATCGCTGGGCAACATGCGCGCGGATGCCTCGCCCTGCACGTACACACGCTTGACCCGGTTGTTGTTGAGGAAGTCGTTGACGTAGCGCCCGCCCATCACTGTGGATAGCGTGGTGTTGATGTCGGCGGCGGCCACGCCCAAGGCGCCGGCCTTGGCATCGTCGATCTGCACGCGGTAGGTCGGCGCATCGTCCAGGCCATTGAAGCGCACTGCACTCAGGCTCTGATTGCCGTTGGCCAGCTGCAGCAACTGCTTGCGTGCTTCCACCAAGGCCTCATGTCCGTTGCCGGCAGCATCCTGCAACTGCAGGGTGAAACCGGAGCTGGTGCCCAAGCCGTTAATAGCCGGTGGCGTCAACGCAAACACCTGCGCATCCGGCAGCGTCATCATCATCGCGCCGGTGATGCGTTGCGCCACTTCCTGCGCCGAGCCCTCGCGGTCGGCCCAATCCTTCAGGCGAATAAAGCCCATGCCGGAGTTCTGGCTGCTACCGGCCAGGCTGAAACCGGAGATGGTCATGATGCCCTGCACTTCCGGTTGTTTGAGGATGAACTGGGTGGCCTGGTCGATCGACTGCTGGGTACGTTGCTGGGTGGCACCGGCCGGTGCGCTGAACATCACCATCAGCATGCCCTGGTCTTCTTCGGGCAGGAACGCGCTGGGCAAGCGCCAGAACAACACGCCCAGCACCACCAGCAGCACCACGTAGATCAGCGAGCCGAGCTTGCGATGGCTGACGATGCGTTCCACACCATGCCCGTAACGCTCGGTGCCGCGATCGAAGCGCGTGTTGAACCAGGTGAAGAACCTGCCCAGCACGCCCTTGCGCGAGACATGGCCGCCCTTGTCGATGGGCTTGAGCAAGGTGGCGCATAGCGCAGGACTCAACGTCAGTGCGACCACCAACGACAGGATCATTGCCGCGGCAATCGTCACCGAGAACTGCCGATAGATCTCGCCGGTGGCACCGCCGAAGAACGCCATCGGCAGGAAGACCGCAGTGAGCACCAGCGCGATACCGACCAGCGCGCCGGTGATCTGGCCCATCGAGGTATGCGTGGCCTCGCGCGGCGACATGCCTTGCTCGGCCATCAGCCGCTCGACGTTTTCCACCACCACGATGGCATCGTCGACCAGCAGGCCGATCGCCAGCACCATCGCGAACATGGTCAGCGTGTTGATCGAAAAGCCCAGCAGCGACAACACGCCGAAGGTGCCCATCAACACCACCGGCACCGCGATCACCGGCACCAGCGTGGCGCGCCAGTTCTGCAGGAACAGATACATCACCACGACCACCAGCACGATCGCTTCGATCAGGGTCTTGACCACTTCCTCGATGGAGATGCGCACGAACGGCGTGGTGTCGTAGGCGACCTCGTATTTCAGCCCGGCCGGGAAGTACGGCTTGAGCGCGTCGAGCTTGGCTTCCACCAATTTGGCGGCGTCCAGCGCATTGGCGCCGGTCGCCAGCTGCAAACCCATGCCCGAGGCCGCCTTGCCGTTGAACTTGGAGCTGGAACCGTAGGATTCCGAACCCAACTCCACCCGCGCGACATCGCGCAGGTACACGGTGGCGGCGCCAGCATCGGACTTGAGCACGATGTTCTCGAACTGCGCCGGCGTGCGCAGCTTGCTGCGCGAGGTCACCGTGGCATTCAATTGCTGGCCTTGCAGCGCCGGCAAGGCACCCAGCGCGCCAGAGGACACATCGGCGTTTTGCGCGGCGATTGCGCTGCTCACATCCGATGGCATCAACGCATAGGTGTGCAACTTTTCCGGATCCAGCCATACGCGCATCGCGTATTCGGCGCCGAACACGTTGACGCTGCCGATGCCATTGAGGCGGCTGATCGGGTCCTGCAACGAGGACACCATGTAGTCGCCGATGTCGGTGCTGTCCATGCTGCCGTCTTCGGAGGTGAAGGCCAGCACCATGAACATGCTGCCGCTGGCCGACTTGGTCACGGTGATGCCGTTGGTCTTGACCTCGTCGGGCAGCAACGCCTCGCCTTGCGACACCTTGTTTTGCACCTGCACCTGCGCGGTATCCGGGTCGGTGCCGGAGTCGAAGGTGAGCGTGAGTTGCGCAGTACCAGCCGAGCTGCTGCTGGAGGACATGTAGAGCAGATTATCCAGGCCGGTCATCTGCTGCTCGAGGATCTGCGTGACCGAGTTCTGCACGGTCTCTGCAGAGGCGCCGGTATAGGTCGCACTGACCGTCACCGAGGGCGGTGCGATGTCCGGGTATTGCTCCAGCGGCAGCGAGAAGATCGAGATGGCGCCGGCCAGCGTGATGACGATGGCGATGACCCACGCGAAGATGGGGCGGTCGATAAAGAAACGAGCCATAAGAGTTCCTCAGTCGGCCTTGGGCGTGGCGCTGGCCGGCGCTGCGGGTGCCGGCTTGGCATCGGGCGTGGCTGCCGTTGGTGCAGCCGGCGTGGCTGCAGCAGGTGCACTCGGCGCAGCGGCCGCTGGCGTGGCCGCTGCGGCCTTTACCTCGCGCGTCTTGACCGGCATGCCGACCTGGATCTTCTGCAGGCCCTGCACGATCACGCTCTCGCCTGCAGACAGGCCTTCGCTGACCACCCAGCGGTCGCCCACTGCATCGCCGGTCTTGAGCACGCGCTGCGCCACCTTGCCGTCGGCACCGACCACCATCGCCACCGCCTCGCCCTTGCTGTTGCGGGTGACGGCCTGCTGCGGCACCAGAATCGCCTGCTCGTTGACGGCCATCGACAGCACCGCCTTGACGTACATGCCGGGCAACAGCAGATGGTCCGGATTCGGAATCACTGCACGCAGTTTCACCGTGCCGGTGGTGGCATCCACCGCGGTGTCCACCACTTCCAGCGTGCCGCTGCGCGCGTATGCGCTGCCGTCTTCCAGCAGCAACTTGACCTCGGCCTTGCCGTCCACCGCCTTGACCTGGCCGGCATCGAGCTTGCGGCGCAACTGCAACAGCTGCGCGCTGGATTGGCTGACATCCACATAGATCGGGTCGAGCTGGTTGATGGTGGTCAGCACATCGGTCTGATCGGCAGTGACCAGTGCGCCCGGCGTAAAGCTCGAGGTACCGATACGGCCGCTGATCGGCGCGGTGATGCGGGTGAAATCCAGATTGAGTTTTGCGGTCTGCAACGCGGCCTTTGCGGCAGTCACTGCAGCCTCGTTCTGGCGCAGCGTGGCGATGGCGTCATCGCCATCCTGTTGACTGACCGCATCGAGCTTGACCAGCGTCTGATACCGCTGCGCCTTGGGCTTGGCCGAGAGCACTGCCGCTTGCGCCTGCGCAAGCTCGCCCTGCGCGGAGGCATACGCGGCCTGGAACGCGGCCGGCTCGATCTGGTACAGCACCTGGCCGGCTTGCACCTGCTCGCCTTCGGTAAACAGCCGCTTGCGCAGGATGCCGCCCACCTGCGGGCGTACCTGCGCGCTTTGATAGGCCACGGTGCGACCGGGCAGGGTCTGGTCCAACGCCAGGCGCTGCACGTCCACGCGCTGTACGCCCACTTCCACTTGCCGCTGCTGCGGCGCTTGTGCAGGCGAACAGGCCGCCAGCGCGACGGTGATCATGGCGGCCAGCAACCATTGGCGCGGCACCATGGCAGAACGGAAGGAATCGACGGAACGCATGCGGCGCACTCGGGAATGATCGGAGGATGCGCACGCTACGCTGCGAATATGGAGCAAATTTGAAGATTTGCTTTGACAGACAGCAGGCGCTTGCTTTCGGGGTTTAATGAAGTCCCAATACGGGTGTGCAAGACAGGCGACTGCAGCCGACGCCGCTGCAGTCGCCATTCAATGCAGGCAGCCATGACAGCAAGCGCACGTGCGTGACCTCATTCGCAACAAGGTTTTCCCAACGTCGATGAAACTCGGAATCACCGCCAAACTCTTTCTCGCCATCCTGAGCGCCTGCATCGCAGTGCTGCTGATCAATGGCCTGGCCGGGCAGCTGTTACTCAGAAAGCAGTTTCTCGACTATCTCAGCGAACAAGGCATCGAGCGGATGATGGAAGTGCTGCCGCGCGTGCAGGCCGATTACGCCAAGCACGGCGACTGGAACTTCATCCGCGACAATCCCGATGCCTGGTTCGTGCTGATGCGCCCGGAGCTGCCGCAGAATTTGCCACCGCGCGCACCGCCGATCTCCGATCAAACCGGCGCGGTGTTTCGCTTCGCGCTACTGGATCGCGATTACCGCGTGATCATCGGCAACCCCGATGTCAGCCGCACCGACACGCTGCGCCCGGTGGTGGTGCGCGGGCAGACGGTGGGCTGGATGGGCATGCTGCCGTTCGAGAAAGTGCTGACCGCCAACGACGCACGCTTCTTTCAAGCCCAGCAACGTGTGTGGTGGACAGTGGGCGCGGCATCGATCGGTGTCGCCGCGTTGTTTGGCTGGTTGTTGTCGCGCACCTTGCTGCGCCGCCTGCGTGGTTTGACCGTGGCAACCCATCGCCTGGCTGCCGGCGACTACGGCACACGACTGCAGGCGGGCATGCGCGATGAGCTGGACCAACTCGCGCGCGACTTCAACCAGCTGGCGCAGGCACTGGACAACAACGAACGCGCACGCCGCGATTTCATGGCCGACGTCTCGCACGAACTGCGCACGCCACTGGCGATCTTGCGCGCCGAACTGGAAGCGCTGCAGGACGGTATCCGGCCGATGACGCGTGAGTCGCTGAGCTCGCTGCATCAGGAGGTCGGCCAGCTCGGCAAGCTGATCGAAGATCTCTACGACCTCTCGCTCACCGATGTGGGCGCGTTGGCGTATCGGCGCGCGCCGATCGATCTGAGTGTGGTGTTGCAGTCCACGCTGGCCGGGATGCACACGCGCATCGCGGCGGCAGGGCTCACGCTACACACAGACGGCATCGATGCGCCGTTGCATGTCGACGGCGACGAGCGTCGCCTGCAGCAGTTGCTGTCCAATCTGCTGGAGAATGCGCTGCGTTATACCGATGCCGGCGGCCAGCTGCAGGTACGGTGTACACGGCGTGCGCAGCGGCTGGAGATCGTGATCGAAGACAGCGCGCCCGGCGTGCCGGCAGACAAGCTGGATCGCCTGTTCGAGCGTTTCTATCGGGTGGAAGGCTCGCGCAATCGGGCCAGCGGCGGCAGCGGACTGGGCCTGGCGATCTGCCGCAATATCGTAGGCGCGCACGATGGCGAGATCCACGCGACCGCCTCGCCATTGGGCGGTCTGCGCGTGACGCTGCGGCTGCCGGCGCTGGAGGCGTAATGGATCCCCAGACCGCACCGTCCGCGCATGTGCTGATCGTCGAAGACGAACCGCGCCTGGCCGCGGTGCTGGGCGAGTATCTGCACGCAGCTGGCTATTCGCATCACTGGGTGGCCGATGGCGCGCAGGCGATCGCGGCGTTTCGTGCGCAGGCGCCGGATCTGCTGTTGCTGGATCTGATGCTGCCCAATCGCGATGGCCTGGACATCTGCCGCGAACTGCGCAGCCTCAGTGCGGTGCCGGTGATCATGGTGACCGCGCGTGCCGAAGAGATCGACCGCCTGCTGGGGCTGGAAATCGGCGCCGACGATTACATCTGCAAACCCTTCAGCCCGCGCGAAGTGATCGCGCGCGTACGCGCGGTGCTGCGCCGGCACCGGCATGACCCCAACAGCGTACCGACGCACGGCTTGGTCATCGACGAGGCCGCGTGTCGCGCCAGCGTAGCCGGACGCGATCTGGATCTGACCCAGGTCGAATTTCGCCTGCTGCGCACGCTCTGCGCATCGCCTGGGCGGGTGTATTCGCGCGAACAGCTGATGGATCGCGTGTATGTGGACCACCGCATCGTCACCGACCGCACCGTCGATAGCCACATCAAGAATCTGCGCCGCAAACTGGCCGATGTGGGTGGCGAAGACTGGGTGCGCTCGGTCTACGGCGTGGGCTACCGCTTCGAGTATTTATCCACCGAGGCGTAATCCCCGCTCCGCCCTTGGTAGGAGCGCGCCCGCGCGCGACGCTTTACCGATAACCCACCACGACAGGTGGATGACGCCCACCACTCACACCTTCAACCACCGCGTGGAAATCGCCACGCCCACCATCAACACCGCAACGCCGATCAAGGCACCGACCAGGCCGATGCCATGGGCCGCGAAGCCGATCAATGCCGGCCCAGCCAGAATGCCGGCGTAGCCGAGTGTGGTGACCGCCGTGATGGCGATGCTCTCCGGCATCCGCGTCTGATTGCCGGCCAGCGAGAACAAGGCCGGCACGATATTGGCGCAACCCAGCCCCACCAACACGTAACCGGCCAACGAGGCCTGCCATGGGCTCACCAGCGTAAGCACGAAGAAACCCGCGCTGGCCAGCAACGCGCCTAGCACGATCGAACGGATGCGCCCCAGCCGCTCCACCACCGCATCGCCCAGCAAACGCGTCACCGTCATGGTCAACGCAAATACCACATAGCCCACGCCAGCGGTACTCGGCTTGACCTGGTGCACATCGGCCAGGAATACCGAGCTCCAATCCAGAATGGTGCCTTCGGCCAGAAACACCACAAACGCCAGGATGCCGATAAACAGCACGATGCCCTTGGGCAGCGCAAGCAACGGCCCCTGCTGGGAGACGCGTTCGGTGCGCCAATGGCGTACAGACACCGCGCCCACAGCGAGCATCGCGATCACGCCGGCGAGCGCCGCGGTCAGCGGACCGATCTGCGCCGACAACAGCAGCGTCATCGCGCCGGCGCCGACAAAGCCGCCGATGCTGAAAAAGGCATGGAATCCGGACATCATCGCGCGCTCGGCATCGCGCTCGACCACCACCGCCTGCATGTTCATCGCGCAATCCATCGCGCCCACGCCGGCACCGAACACGAACAGCACCGCGCCCAGCGTCCAGGGATTGGCGACAACGGCCAGGAACGGCAGGCTGATGCAGATCAGTGCAGCCGTCACCGCCATCACCGTGCGGAAACCGAAGCGCGCCGACAACGCGCCAGCCAGCGGCATCGCCAGAAACGAGCCTGCGCCCAGACACAGCAGGATCAGCCCAAGCGCGCCATCGTCCACGCCGGTCCTGGCCTTGGCGAACGGCACCAACACCGCCCAGATCGCGGCAGCGAAGCCCGGGATGAAGAACGCCGCGCGCGTGGCGTGCTGTTGCGCGCGAGCGCTGGAGGTGGGTGCAAGCGACATGCAAACAGTTCCAATAGAGAGCAGCGAACAGAAATGGCAATGGGGCCGCCGGACCGGCGCGCGCGCTGGTCGGAGGTGGCATCCCCACTGCTCCACTGCGCTGCTGCAACCGTCCCTGGCTGATGGGATGCGACGCCTCAACCGCTAGCGAAACACCACCGTGCGATGGCCATTGAGCACCACGCGATGTTCCACATGACGGCGCACCGCACGCGCAAGCACCAACGATTCGGTATCGCTGCCCAGCCGCACCAGATCGCGCGGCGTCATCGCGTGATCCACGCGCGCTACGTCCTGTTCGATGATCGGGCCTTCGTCCAGATCTTCGGTGACGTAATGCGCGGTGGCGCCGATGATCTTGACCCCGCGCGCGTGCGCCTGGTGATACGGCTGCGCGCCCTTGAAACTGGGCAGAAAGCTGTGATGGATATTGATCGCCCGCCCGGCCAATGCGCGGCACAGCGCCGGCGAGAGAATCTGCATGTAGCGCGCCAACACCACCAGATCGATCTGCAAGGCATCGACCAGTGCGAGCAGTTGCGTTTCCTGCGTAGCGCGCGTGTCTGCGCTCACCGGCAGATGGTGGAAGGCGATGCCGTACGAGGCGGCCAGCGCTGCAAAGTCGGTGTGGTTGGAGACCACTGCGGCGATGTCCACCGGCAGTTGCCGGCTATGCATGCGAAACAGCAGATCGTTGAGGCAATGCCCCTGCTTGCTCACCAGCACCAACAGCCGCGCACGACGGCGCGCATCGTGCAGTTGCCAGTCCATCTGGAATGCATCGGCCAACTGCGCAAAGCGCTGCTCCAACGCTGCGATGTCGGTGGCTGGCGGCTTGTCGAAGTGCACGCGCAGAAAGAAGCGGCCGCTTTCGTCGTCGCCGAATTGCTGTGCGTCGAGAATATTGCAGGCCAACTCGAACAGCAGTCCGGTCACGCGATAGACGATGCCGGTACGGTCGGGACAGGACAGGGTGAGGATGTAGTCGGAGCGCATCGGCGCAATGATAGCCAATGCGCGCAGCTGCGGGCGCAGTGCTTGCGCCCGTAACTTTT
Source organism: Xanthomonas sp. Leaf131 (assembly GCF_001423495.1). Classification (GTDB taxonomy): domain Bacteria; phylum Pseudomonadota; class Gammaproteobacteria; order Xanthomonadales; family Xanthomonadaceae; genus Xanthomonas. The sequence continues at coordinate 38,369 of NZ_LMOG01000017.1, forward strand.
ACATCCACTCAACGCGGCGGCAGGCGCAGCATCAGCCGCCGATTGATCTCGTCCAGTTGCGCCATCGAGGCGTCCACCGAGGTCTCCATCGCTTCTTGCGTGGTGATGTGCGCACGCAGATGCGCGGGGTCGGAGAGCTCGCCACGCACCAGGAACACGTTCTCGCCCACTTCGCCGACATGCCGGCTGAGCACCACGTAGTCCACCTGATCGAAACCGTGCTGCTTGGCCAGCGGCAGCAGGCGCGCGGCCATGCGCACGCTGGCCTCGTCGGTGGCTTTGTTCAACTCGGCATCGAGCACGGCCACCGCTTCGCGGATCTGCGCGAACAGATAATGGTCCGGGTGTTCGGGATGCTCCGGGCCCACCGGGCCCTGGTCGACGACTGGTTGGGCAGTCATCGTGTGGCACCGGCGCATGGCCGTGCGCGCGGTGTGCGCTCGGTCGAACCGAGCGTGATCTGCAGGTGTCGCATCGCATCCTCCCTGGAGCGGCGGCTGTTACGAGCCGGCATTTTAGAAGGTCTGCTGCATGTTTAGGTGAGCAAGACGCGGACTGCCTTGCCGTGTAGCGAAGCTGCACTGAAAGTGGCGAGCGAATGTCGCGCGCAGCCATCTGCAGTGTGCGCCTGCTGGCCTGCGACCCGACGGAAGATGCAGGGGGTAGCTGCCGCCGAGCGGGAGCTACGTGCCTGTTGGAGTCTGGGACACAGGGGCTTCGCCTCGCACCCTCACCCCTCTTCCGGAGGGAGAGGGGCTAACTCCGCTTTGCGCAATTGCGATCAGGCCACCTGCCCCGCCCGCCGTGCCGAGACCTCTGCCAGCACCGCCCAATCGGCGTTGCCGTCGCCATGTGCGATGGCCTCGTCCAGGCCGGCGCGTAGCAACTCGCCCAACGGCATCGGTACCTGCTTGTCGGCGACGGCCTGGATCGCCAGATCCACGTCCTTGCGGCCCAGCGTGGCGGTGAAGCCGGCCGGCAGGTACTCGCGTTGCATGATCAAACGGCCATAGCCCTGGTACGCCGGCGCGGCGAACAAGGTGCTGGTGAGCATGCCCAGGAACTGGGTGGCCTCCACGCCGTGGCCGCGAGCCAGCGCGCTGGCCTCGGCCATGGCGCCGATCGCGCTGGCCAGGCAGAAGTTGGCCGCCAGCTTGACCGCATTGGCCTGCTCGGGGGTGCGGCCGATCTCCCAGGTGCGCTGGCCAAGCGCATCGAACATCGGCTGCACGCGCGCCAACGCTGCTTCGTCGCCAGCGGCCAGGATGTTGAGCTTGCCGGCTTCGGCCACATCCACGCGGCCGAGCACCGGTGCGGCCACGTAGGCCACGCCGCGTTCGGCATGCAGGGCGGTCAACTCATGCGCCAACGCCACCGAGATGGTGGCCATGTTGACGTGCACGCTGCCGGCCGGCAGTGCGTCCAGCACGCCGCGCTCCAGCAGGGTCGCACGCACTGCGTTGTCGTCGGCCAGCATCGAAAACAGCAGCGGGCCGTGCGCGGCATCGCGTGGTTCTCCCACCACCGTGGCACCGGCTTCGCGCAGCGACTGCGCGCGCTCGGGCGAGCGGTTCCACACACTCAGCTCAAAGCCGCCGCGCAGCAGGTTGTGCGCCATCGGCAGGCCCATCGTGCCCAAGCCCAGAAATCCTATCGGCATCTGTTTTCCTTATGCGATCTTGCGTCAAGAGCGGCGATCCAAACACCGGCCCGCTCTGCTTGTTTACCACTCCCAGCGTAAATCAGCTGGCGAACACGCCGCGCGCCTCGCGTGGTTCGCAGCGCAGGTATTGCGGCGCCGGCGTGACCGAGGCGCCAAGTGCAGCGGCGGCATGCCAGGGCCAGCGCGGGTCGTACAGAATGCCGCGTGCCAAGGCGATGGCATCGGCCTGGCCGTCTTGCACAATCGCTTCGGCCTGCGCCGGCTCGGTGATCAGACCCACCCCGATCACCGGCGTGTTGACCTGCGCCTTGATCTGCTGCGCAAACGGAATCTGGTAGCCGGCCTGCAGCGGAATCTGCTGGCGCGGATCCAGCCCGCCGCTGGAGACATGGATGTAGTGCGCACCGCGTGCATCCAGCGCCTTGGACAAGGCGATGCTCTGCTCCAGATCCCAGCCGCCCTCCACCCAATCGGTGGCAGAAATACGTACGCCGATGGCGATCTTGTCCGACACCGCCGCACGCACTGCATCGAAGATGCGCAGCGTCAGCCGCATGCGGTTTTCCAGGGAACCGCCATACGCATCGCTGCGCTGATTGCTCAGCGGCGACAGGAACTGATGCATCAGATAGCCATGCGCGGCGTGCAGCTCGATCAACTCCAGGCCCAGACGTTCGGCGCGCTTTGCCGAGGCGACAAATGCATCGACCACCGCATCGATACCGGCCTCGTCCAGCGCCTGCGGCAACGGCTGACCCTCGCGAAACGCCAGCGCCGATGCGGACACGGTCTGCCAGCCATGCGCGTGATCCGGCGCAATCGCCTCGCCACCCTTCCATGGCAGATCGGTGGAGGCCTTGCGCCCGGCATGTGCCAGTTGAATGCCGACCGGCATCGGCGACCAGCGCCGTACCGATTGCAGCACCTCGTCCAACGCCTGCTCGGTGGCGTCGTCGTACAAGCCCAGATCGGCGTAAGAGATGCGGCCCTGCGGCTGCACTGCGGCCGCTTCCAGAATCAGCAGGCCGGCACCGGATTGCGACAAGGTGCCCAGATGGATGCGGTGCCAGTCGCTGGCACGGCCGTCCTGTGCGGAGTATTGGCACATCGGGGCGATGACGATCCGGTTGGCGAGCGCAAGCGGACCGAAGCGGATGGGGGAGAACAGCTTGCTCAAGGGGCATCCACACATGACACGGGGGATGCCCATTGCACTGCGCCGCGCGCGTGCGCACAACCGCTACGGTGGATCACTGCGTCATGCGGAGCGTGCACTGACGTCATTGACGCGAGGTGTGTGCAGTGGATCGATTGGCGCACGCAGGAACGCCAAGGCCTGCGCGCAGGACTGCTCCACCTTCAAACTGAGCAGTTCGTCGGCACGGGTGCGCCCGAAGTTGAGCGCGGCGATCGGCAAGCCATTGCGTGCGGCGGTCTGCACGAAGCGAAAGCCCGAATACACCATCAGCGACGAGCCCACCACCAGCACCGCGTCGGCCGCCTGCAGATGCGCAAACGCACGCTCCACGCGCTCGCGCGGCACGTTCTCGCCGAAGAACACCACATCCGGCTTGAGCACCCCACCGCACACCGGGCACGGCGGCACTACGAAACTGTCGAAGCCCACATCGTCCAGGTCCGCATCGCCATCGGGCGCCTGCGCGGCCTCCAGCTCGGCCCAACCGGGGTTGGCCTGCTCGAGCAACAGCTGGAATTCGGTGCGTGGCATGCGCCGCTCGCAACTCATGCAACGCACCACATCGAGCCGGCCATGCAGATCGATCACCGCCTGGCTGCCGGCGGCCTGATGCAGACGATCCACGTTTTGCGTGAGCAGCACTTCCAGCTGGCCGCGTGCTTCCAGGGCTGCCAATGCTTGATGGGTGGCATTGGGCTGCGCCAACCCGAAGCGCGGCCAGCCAACCAGACTGCGTGCCCAATACCGCTGCCGCGTGGACAGCTCGCCCATGAAGGCCTGAAAGGTGACCGGTTGCGGACGCTTCCAGCCGCCTAGCAGATCGCGGTAATCGGGGATGCCCGAATCAGTGCTGCAACCGGCGCCCGTGAGCACGAACAGGCGCCGATGGCGCTCGATGAAGTCTTGCAGCACGTCGCTGTCCTGAATGAGTGCCGCAGTCATCGTGCAACTCCGGTGGCGGTGAGATAACTGTGCAGCAACAGCACCAGTTGCGCCTGTAGCGGTGCAACACGCGTGACCAACACACCATCTTCCAGCAGGTTTCTCACCGGCCCGACAATGGCGGCCATGCCGATCTCGGCCACCGCCTCGCAGTCGTCGAAGCGCACATCCGACGCGGTGGCGAGCGCGGCCGCAAATGCCTGCTGCGAACGCTTGCGCGCCTGCGACCCCAATGCCGCACCGCCATGCAGCTCGGCGATGGCATACAGCGCGCGCGAGACATCCACATGCTGCAATTTGGCCTGCACGAAGGCATGCACCAGCGCCTCGCATTGCTGCGCGAGCGTGCGCCCGTGCTGTCGCGCACATGCCTGCTCCACTGCGTGAACCACCGCTTGCAGATGCCATTCCAGCAAGGCGACCAACAGTGCCTGACGATTCGGGTAGTACTGGTAGAGGCTGCCCACCGACACACCGGCGCGCTCGGCTACCCGCGTGGTGGTGCAGCCCTGCAGCCCTTCGGCCACCAGCACCTGAATACCGGCCTGGCGAATGACCTCCACCGTGGCACGCGAGCGCGCTTGCTGCGGGGCTTTCCGCGGTTTTGGCAGGGGCAGGAAGGTACTCAAGACTGCGACTGTACACACCGACGGGTGGCCCATCATCCAGGGGCCTTCTGCGTGATTCCAAGCAACGCCCGCATGCCCGCCTCCGCAGCTGTCGCGCTGATCGCCGGCGTCAACAAAGCTAAGGCCTTGCGCTGGCGGGGAATCTGGCCAACGCCGGCTGGACCGCCTACTGGTTGGCGTAGCGAAGCGCCGCGCATGCCGGGCGCCGTACGTGACTGCGCTGCACTGATCTGATCGCCACAGCTGGTCAGATCTTGTGTGCAGCGCCCACCGACGACAGCAGATTGCTGACCTCGATCAGATTGCCGTCCGGGTCGCGGAAGGACACCGACAGCAACGGCCCGGTTACGCGGGTGCGCTGGATCGGGCCCTGCTCGATGGTGACGCCTGCGGCAACCAGTTCGGCTTGCGCCTGTTGCAGCGGTGTAGACGTGATCAGACACAGACCGGCCGAACCCGGCGTCGGCCGCTGCGCCTTGGGCTCGAACTCCCGGCCGGCCGCATGCAGGTTGATCTTCTGTTGCCCAAACGCCAACGCACGCCGGCCTTCGCCGAAGCTGACCACCTGCATGCCGAGCACGCGCGCATAGAAATCGCAGGTGGCGTCCACGTCGGCCACGGTCAATACAAGATGGTCGAGTCGGTCGATCTGCATCACTCACCCCGCGCAGGATGCGGCGCAAAGCGGCCATACGGCCGCGCGTCGTCGGCACGTTGGCGCAGCACGTACGCCGCTGCGAAGGCGAGCGCCAGCAACGTCAAACACATGCCCACCAACGCGCCCCAGCCACCGTGTTGCCAGAACCAGCCACCGAGCGCGCCGATCACGCTGGAGCCGGCGTAATACGCCAGCAGATACAGCGATGCGGCATGGCTGCGATACGCACCGCCGAGCCGGCTCACCCACGCGCTGGCGGCCGAGTGCGCGATGAAAAACCCGATCGTCAGCAACACGATGCCAGCCACCACCAGTGCCAGCAGATGCGCCAGGGTCAGCGCCACGCCGAGCACGCACAGCACGATACCGGTGGTGACCACCGGGCCACGACCGAAACGATCCGACGCCGCACCGGCCACCGAGGAACTGACGATACCGAACACATACGCACTGAAGATCATGCCGATCTGGCTCTGACTCAGGCCGAATTCCGGCCCGCCCAACCGAAAGCCGGCGTAGTTGTAGAGGCACACGAACACGCCCATCAACAGGAATGGCAACGCGAACAAGAATGGCAGATTGCGATCGCGCAAATGCCCGGCCCAGGCGCGCAGATGGAAGCGCAGGTTGATGCCATGCCGGCGCACGAAATGGCGCGACGGTGGCAGCAACCAGAAGAACGCCAGCGCGCACAGCAGGTCGAACACGCTCAACACCGCCAACGCAGTGCGCCAATCGTAATGATCGGTCAGCACGCTCATCACGATGCGCCCGCTCATGCCGCCGAAGGCATTGCCTGCCACATACAAACCGGTGGCCGCGCCCATCTTGTTGGCCGGCAACTCTTCGCCCAGATACACCATCGCCACCGCCGGCACTCCGCCCAGTGCGATACCCGACAAGGTGCGCACCAGCACCAACGCGCCCCAATGCGGCAGGAATGCGGCGATCAGATTGAGCAGCGCGGCCAACGCGATCGACACGAACATCAATCCGCGCCGGCCGAGGTTTTCCGACACTGCACCGGCGCAAAAGATTGCCAACGCCAGACCGCCGGTGGCCAACGACAACGGCAGCGAGGCGGTGGCCGCGTCCACGCCGAAGGTGCGCGCAAATTCGGGCAGCACCGGCTGCACGCTGTACAACAGCGAGAACGTGGCAAAGCCGGCCAGAAACAATGCCAGCCGGATGCGGCCGGTGGCGGGCGCATCGATGACAGGCGCCTGGATTGCACCGCTGGCGGCGGTATCCGGTGACGTGCCGGAGGGGCGATCAGAACAGGACACGGGAGCGATGATGAGACATGGGACGGCTAGTATTCGCCCGCCCAGACCCCCTGTCCAATATATGATGCTGGCAGTTGCCATATGCAGAACAGATAGCATGGAACTTCGCCATTTGCGCTACTTCCTCGCCGTTGCCGAGGAAGGCAATTTCACCCGGGCTGCGGCGCGGGTCGGCATCGGCCAGCCACCGCTGAGCCAGCAGATCCAGGCGTTGGAGCGCGATCTGGGCACGCCGCTGTTCCGGCGCACCCACAGCGGCGCCGAGCTGACCCCGGCCGGCGAGGCGTTTCTGGTTGAAGTGCGCCGCGTGCTCGCCGATGTGGAACGCGCCGCCGAGACCGCACGCCGGGTGGCACGCGGCGAATCCGGCCGGCTGCGCCTGGGCTTCACCGCCTCGGCCGCGTTCAACCCGGTGGTGCCGCATCTGATCCGCGACTTTCGCCGGCAATGGCCGCAGGTCGAGTTGCTGCTGGAAGAAACCAACACCGCCGGCTTATTGGTCGCGCTGGCCGATGGCCGCCTGGACGCGGCCTTCGTGCGCTACGGCCTGAGCACACCGCCCGACCTGCAATTGCTGCGTTTTCCGGACGAACCGATGAAGATCGCCGTGCCCGCCGCGCATCGTTTGGCCGCACGCAGCAGCGCACCGTTGGCGGCGCTGGCGGGCGAGCCGTTCATCCTGTTTCCGCGCAGTTTCGGTTCGAGCCTTTACGACGAAATCCTCGCCGCCTGCCGCGCATCCGGCGTGACCTTGCGCATCACCCAGGAAGCGCCGCAGATGTCGTCCATCGTCAATCTGGTCGCCGCCGAACTCGGCGTCTCGGTCGTGCCCGCCTCCACCGCGCAGTTGCAACTGCCCGGCGTGCGCTATCTGGACATCGAAGGACAAATGCCGCTGGCAAGGCTTGCGTTGGCGGTCTCGCCCGGTGCATTGGAGACCGCGCCATTGGTGCGGCATCTATGGGCGCTGGCGGAAGTGCTTTGAGCGAGGTTGAGTTGAGCCAATAACGGCGAACGCACCGCGGCCGTTGTAGGAGCGCACTCGTGCGCGATGTGGCCTTCCGGGTAACGCCCCGTCGCGCACAAGTGCGCTCCTACACGCATCCAGGCTTGAACACGTCTTGACCTCAACCACGATTGAGGTCGTTCACTACCCGCATCTTCTGCCACGTGCGCCTGCCATGCATCTTCGCCATCTGCTGCTGCCCTGCCTCGACCCCGACCTCAGCCTGCGGTTCTACCGCGATGTACTGCAGCTGCCGCAGCACGGCAACGCTGTTCGCATTGGCTGGAGCACGCTGGAATGCGTGCAGGCGCAGCAACCGGTGGGCAGCGTGCATCTGGCCTTCAATGTGGCGCCGGCGCGCTTCGAGGCAGCTGCGCAGTGGATCGGCTCACGCGCCATGCTGCTGGCCGATCCGCACGGCTGCCAGCGCTTTCAACTGGAGGGCGTATGGCAGTCGCAATCGGTGTATTTCGCCGGCCCGGATGGCGCGGTGTTGGAACTGATCGCGCGCAAGGCGCTGCAGCAGACCACCACCGGCCAGGGAGCATTTCATGGCGAGGAACTGCTGTGCCTGAGCGAGATCGGCCTGCCCAGCAGCAATGTCGAGGTGGTCACCCGCAGTCTCGCCCACCACTTTGACATGCAGCCATTCGCACCGGCGGTGGAAGGCTTCGTCGCGCTGGGTGACGACCAGGGCTTGTTGATCGTCGTCGATCAGGCACGCCGCTGGTTTCCGCAACAACGGCAGCTGCCGTGGGCCGACGGCCTGCGGGTCAGCATAGACGCCCCGCAACCCGGACTGCGCCTGCGCGACGCACAAGGCTGGGAATTGCTGGCTGCCTAGGCCACGGCCCTCTTCAACTGCCTCTCAGCGCCAGCATCCAGGCCGCATTGGCCCGACGCCGAGCGGTCGTGCATCGCGTCGACGCCATGCTGCTGGACGACGGCGGCAGCAGGCGAAGTTGCCACTGGAAATCCAGATCCTGATTCGCTCGACGCACGCACTGCGCATCCAGGATGCGCTACCTAGGCGATGCGGCAACCGATTCCTGCGCGTGGTTTCAGCTGACTGCGAGAGGCTCCGGCAGCCGGAAAAAGGCGCGCGCAGCGGCGGTGCTGTTGGCTGCAGTTACAGCAACATCTTCGCCGCGATCGCGTGCGAGTTCTGCCACGATATGCGACAAAAACATCGGCTCGTTGCGGCGGTCCTTGGGCATCGGCTTGAGCGTGCGCGGCAGCAGGTAAGGCGCGTCGGTTTCGATCATCAGACGATTGGCGGGAATGCTACGCACCAGCTCGCGCAGGTGCGCACCACGGCGCTCATCGCAGAGCCAGCCAGTGATGCCGATGTAGTAATCGCGGTCCAGATACGCGAACAACTCTTCGCGCGTGCCGGTAAAGCAATGCACCACGGCAGGGCCCAGACGGCCATCGAAGCTGCGCATGATCGAGAGGAAATCGTCGTGCGCATCGCGTTGATGCAGGAACAGCGGTTTGCCGTTGTCGGCAGCCAATTGCAGTTGCCGTTCGAAGGCCTTGTGCTGCGCCGGACGCGGGGCGAAATCGCGGAAGTAATCCAGCCCGCATTCGCCCACTGCCACTACTTGCGGGTGCGCCTGCAGCGTGCGCATTTCGGCTTCGCATTCGGCGGTGAATTCCACCGCGTGGTGCGGGTGCACGCCGGCGGTGGCGTAGAGAAATCCGGGGTGTTGTTGTGCCAGTTGCAGCGCCAGTGGTGAATGCTCGCGGCTGGCGCCGGTGATCACCAGTTGCGCAACGCCTGCGTCGCGTGCGCGCTGCAGCACCGCATCGCGATCGCGGTCGAAAGAGTCATGGGTGAGATTGGCGCCGATATCGATCAACTGCATGGTGCGGGTGTCGTGTGGAGAGAGCTGCGCAAGTGTAACGAGTGGGGGGTTGTATGCGCTTCGCTTCCCCTCTCCCCTCGGGAGAAGGTGGCGGGTAGTACCGGATGGCGCCTCCTGCATCTGTCAGTGCCTGCAGTGACAAACGCGTCGCCACGCGCCTTCAGAAGTGCTGCACCGACTGCTTCGCCGCCGTACCCTCACCCCAACCCCTCTCCCGCAGGAGAGGGGCTTTGCTCCCTTCTCCCGCCGGGAGAAGGTGGCGCGTAGCGCCGGATGGCGCCTCCTGCATCTGTCAGTGCCTGCAGTGACAAACGCGTCGCCACGCGCCTCAGAAGTGCTGCACCGACTGCTGCGTCGCCGTACCCTCACCCCAACCCCTCTCCCGCTGGAGAGGGGCTTTGCTCCCTTCTTCCAAGAGGGAGAGGGGTTCAACCAACCACCGGCACCGCCATCGCCTCGATGCGCGCCGCCAGCGCCTGGATCGCCAGTTGCGCCGAGCGTGAAAGTTGCCGCTGCGGCGCCACACACAGCGCCAGCGTCATCGGCTTGGTCAAATGGCGGCGGAACGGCACGAACGCCAGACGCCCATCCGCCACATCCGGCGCGGCATCCAGCCACGACATCAACCCCACACCCGCACCGGCGCGCACCAGGCCACGCAGGGTGCGCACATCGTTGCAGTGGGTCAGCCGTTTCACGTCGATGTGCTGGCGCTGGTACAGCACCTTGGCGTGCTCGCCGACGATCAGCGGGGCAGCCGGCAGCAGCAGGCGGTGCTCCAGCGTCTCGCTCAGCTGCAGCTCGGTGCGGGTGCTCAGCGGGTGGCCCACCGGCATCGCAATCCCCAGCGGGATGTCGGCAAACGCGCGCACCTCCAGGTCCACGCTGCTCACCGGGTCCAGCAGCAAGCCGATGTCCACATCGGCCGAGGTCACCATTTCCATCACCCGCTGGTTGCGCGCGGTGGACAGGTTGAAGGTGATGCCGGGGTACTCCTGCACCAGCGCCGCCACTGCAGCCGGCACCACGCCTTCGCTGAGCGCGTCGATCATGGCGATCTCCACATGCCCGCGGCGCAGCCCCTTGAGCTCGTCGAAGCGCTCCAGCGTGCGTGCATAGGCCTTCTCCCAGCCACGCACGTCCACCAGCAGCAGCTCGCCGGCGGCGGTCAGGCGCAACCGGCCGGGCAGGCGCTCGAACAGCTGCGCGCCCAGCTCCTCTTCGGCCTTGAGGATCTGCCGGTCGATCGCCGAGGCCGACACATGCAGCACATCGGAAGCCTTGCGGATGCTGCCGCAGCGGGCCACTTCGATGAAGTAACGGGTGAAGCGGGAAAAGGTCAGCATGCGGTGGGGCTCGGTTGGCGTTGCATTTTTTGCAATGGCTTGGCTGAAAATCGATGTTTGATAACACACCCCCGGCTTCCTAGAGTCAATCCGGCACCGCTCCCGCCCTACGCCAGAGACTGGATCCATGGATGTCGCCGTCCCCGCCTTGCCGCTGCACTGCACCTTTGAGGCCGCCGACTGGCAGCGCCTGGCCCAGCATTGGCACGCGGTGGCGCTGAGCAGCGAAGTGAGCGAGGCACCGTTCAAGGCCACCCTGCTGGACGAGCCGCTGGTGCTGTACCGGCTGGGCAGCGAGCTGGTGGCCGCGCGCGATGTCTGCCCGCACCGCGGCGTACCGCTGAGCATGGGTACGGCCGATGGCGGCGGCGTGGTCTGCGCCTACCACGGGCTGCGCTTCGGAAGCGGTGGGCGCTGCAACCATATTCCCGCCAGCCCAAATCAGAACATCCCGGCCAAGATGCGGCTGCATACCTACGCGGTGGCCGAGCGCTACGGGCTGATCTGGGTGTGCCTGGCCAAACCGGCCGGCGTCGGGGAGGCCGAGGTGCAGATCCCGCCGATGCCCGGCTGGGACGAGGACGGCTTTCAACAGATCGTCTGCCCGGCCTTCGACATCGGCGGCAGCGCCGCACGCCAGCTGGAAGGTTTTATCGACGTGGCGCATTTCGCCTTCGTGCACACCGCCACGTTCGCCCAGCCGGACAAGCGCGAGGTGCCGGCCTATACCACCACCGAAACGCCCACCGGCTTCAATGCCGATTATCTGAGCTCGGTGGCCAATTATTCGGTGGACATGCCGCTGCCGGACGTGGACCCCAACTTCCAGTGGCTGCGCCATTTCGAAGTGCATCTGCCGTTCACCGCCACGCTCACCATCCACTTCCCGGTGCCGGGCAAGCGGCTGGTGATCATGAACGCGGCCAGCCCGGTGTCCAAGCACAAGACGCGCCTGCTGGTGCCGATCGCGCGCAACTTCGACACCCATCTGCCGGTGGAAGACGTGCACGCCTTCAACCTGCGCGTGTTCGAGGAAGACCGCGCCATGGTGGAGGCGCAGCGCCCCGAATACCTGCCGCTGGATCCGCTGCTGGAAGTGCATATCCCGGCCGACCGCAGCTCGATCGCCTATCGCCGTGGCCTGCGCAGCCAGGGCTATAGCGACTTCTTTCTGCGTTGACGGCCGAGGAGCACGCCATGCAGCTGCACGAGGTCCGCGTCGCCGACGTCTTCGATCAGGGCCACCGCCAACGCGCGATCCGGCTGGAACCGGTGGGCGCGGAATTGCCGGCATTCGAAGCCGGTGCGCATGTGGATCTACATTTGCCCGACGGCTTGATCCGCCAATACTCGATCGCCAGCGCGCCGCATGCGCGCGACCACTATCTGCTGTGCGTGAAGTTGGCCGATGCGTCGCGCGGCGGCTCGCGGCATCTGTGCGAGCAGCTGAGTACCGGCGACCGCCTGCGTATTTCCACACCGCGCAATCTGTTTCCCTTGCATCCGGGCGAACGCCATGTACTGCTGGCCGCGGGTATCGGCATCACCCCGCTGCTCTCGATGGCCGAAGCACTGGAAGCGCGCGGCGAGGCCTTCGTGCTGCATTACTACGCGCGCCGGCATGCCGATGTGGCGTTCTTGCAGCGGCTGCAGCAGGGCTTCACGCATGGCCAGGTGCAGATGCATCTGAGCGACGGTGGCGAGAGCCCGCGTGTGCATGTGCCCGATGAGCTCGGACAGGCGCGTGCGCGCGACCAGCTGTATCTGTGCGGGCCAGTCGCGTTCATGGACCACTTCACGCTGCTTGCCAAAGCGCACGGCTGGACAGCCGAGCAACTACACCGCGAGCACTTCGCCGCTGCCGACCTCAACCTTGCGCACGATGCAGATAGCGCCTTCGAAGTGGAGCTGACCGCCAGCGGCCGCGTGGTGCAGGTGCCGGCCGAGTGCAGCATCGCCAATGCCTTGCTGGATGCCGGCATCGAGGTGCCGCTGTCGTGCGAGCAAGGCATGTGCGGCGCCTGTCTGACCGGCGTGCTGGCCGGCACACCGGACCACCGCGACAGTGTGCTCAGCGACAGCGAACATGCGCAGAACCGGCAGATCACGCTGTGTTGTTCGCGCAGCCGTTCACCGCGATTGGTGCTGGATCTTTGAGGTGGTCTGTGTGCAGCAATGCATAAGCGGCGATGTCGCCAGTGGGGATACGCAGACACACCGACAGCCGTGCCGATGCGATCTGTAAGCACCGCACAGGGCGACGTGGTGTGCCACCGATAGTCACGGCCTGTGCGCTGCGGCGCGTTTTCTCAGCACACCGCGTGCCTGGGTGTGGAAGACGGTTTGGTCACTGCAGCACGCCTGTTGCGCTGCTCTGATGTGTAGCGTCAGCTCAAGGAGCACAGAAGCACAGCGTGCCGTGGGAAGGGCCGCAAGGCGCGACGAATAAAAACCAAGCGCCGCACGTATCGGTCGGCAGGCATCTTTGATGACACGTCACGACACGCAGCGAAGAGTGGTCTTGCCACCTCACCCAGGCGTCTTCCGACCAACCCAATCTTCGGTGCCAGCAAAAAATGGCTCAAACGCTGGCCGTCCATCACGCTGCAAGGCATGCTGCTTGTCTACCGGCGGCGGGATTGCGCCATTGCTTTTCTTTTCGAGTTTTCCATCGCATGTCCATCGTTCATCGCAGTCTGTTTGTGGCGCTATGCGTCCTGGTGCCCACAGCCGCGCAGGCACGCAACGAAGCCTTACCTGCACAGCAACGCGAGCAGCAGGTGGCGCAACTGTTCCGTACCGCCGCCGACCAACCTGCCCAGCTGCGTACCTGGCTGCAGGCCATGCCCAAGGGCGGCGACCTGCACAACCATCTGTCCGGCTCGGTGTATGCCGAGAACTACCTGCAGTGGGCCAGCGCCGATGGCGCCTGCGTGCAACTGGACGACCTGAGCCTGCGCGCGCCGCCGTGCGGTAAGGGTCAGGAGCCTGCACGCGATCTGGCCACGCGCAATGCCGCGCTGTATGGACGGGTGGTGGATAGCTTGTCGATGCGCAAGTTCCTGCCCAGCCCATCGCAACCCACCGGACACGATCAGTTCTTCAACACCTTCGGCAAGTTCGACGCGGTGGTGCGCGCGCGCGTTGCCGACACCGTGGCCGCAGTGCTGGAACAGGCCGCGCGCGACCGCGTGCCTTACGTGGAAATCATCGCCAACCCGCCGCAGATGGATCAGGCGGCAAAACAGATGCAGGCGTTGCCATGGAAGGGCGAGGACGACGCCGCCAATCTGCGCGCATTGCAAGACGCCTTGCCGCCGCTGGTACAGGCCGCACAAGCCGCGCTTGCCGACACCGACGCCCAGGTGCGCCGCGTGCTGCAGTGCGACCTACCCGATGCGCGCCCTGGCTGCCAGGTCACGTATCGCTACGTGCCTTACGTGTTGCGCGTATTGCCGCAGCCGATGGTATTCGGGCAGATGGCGCTGGCCCACGCGCTGATCGCTGCCGGCGGTAGCCGCGCAGTGGCGTTGAACATCGTCGCGCCCGAAGACAACCCGGTGGCGCTGGCCGACTACGCGCGGCATATGGCGATGTTCCGGTTCTTCGCAACCCGTTATCCCAATGTGCCACTGTCCTTACATGCCGGCGAGCTGGCATTGGGCCTGGTGCCACCCGCGCAACTGCGCTCGCATATCCGCCAGGCGGTGGACGCTGGCGCACGCCGCATCGGTCATGGCGTGGATCTGCCTTACGAAGACGGCATGGATGAACTGCTGCAGCGCATGCGCAGCCAGCAGATTGCGGTGGAGATCAACCTCACCAGCAACGATGTGATCCTCGGCGTCAAAGGCGCCGCACATCCACTGGCGATGTATCTGCGCGCCGGTGTGCCGGTGGTGCTATCCACCGACGATGCGGGCGTCTCGCGCGCGGACATGACCCACGAGTATCAACGTGCGATACAGGAACAAGGCATCGATTACCCCACGCTCAAGCAGCTGGCCCGCAACGGGCTGACCTACAGTTTCTTGCCGGGCACCAGCCTGTGGAACGCCGACGGCAAAGCTGCGCAGGCCTGCGCCACCGCGTTGCAGCGCGAAACCGATGATGCTGCGTGCCAGGCATTTCGCCAGAGCAGCGAGAAGGCACGGCTGCAATGGCAGCTTGAAACCGATCTGGCGCAATACGAGCGCACGCTGTTGCACGTAGGAGCGCGCCCGAGCGCGAACGGGCTTCACCGGTAACGCCATATCGCGCGCAGGCACGCTCCTACACACGCAGCTTCTGCTGCAATGCATTCCCTACCCTCCATGACCACAACGCAATGACCGACACGCCCCACGCTCCCTCCAAACGCCGCGTCATTCTCGAAGACGACATCGACGGCTTCACCCCCGCGCAGCTGCTGTTGTTGCAATCGCCCGAGGTGCAGGTGCTGGGCATCAGCGCGGTGAGCGGCAACATCTGGCGCGATGAGGTGCTCGCACATAGCTGCCGTCTGCTGGAACTGTCCGGCCAGCCGCAGATTCCGGTACTACCCGGCCCGGTGCATCCGCTGCTCAACAGCGAGCTCGCCACCGAGCGTTGGGAAGCGCTGTACGGCAAGCTGGTCTGGAAAGGTGCATGGACCAAGCACTGGGTGGATGGCGACACCGTGCAGAGCGCACCGCGTTATCACGCACACGACGTGGTGCCCGACCTGCCGTTGGGCAATCCCAGCGTGGTGCGCGCCTCCGACGAACCGGCTGCGTTGTTCATGCTGCGCATGGTGCGCCTGTATCCGGGCGAGGTGAGCATCATTGCGACCGGCCCATTGACCAATCTGGCACTCGCGCAATCGCTGGATCCGGCCTTCGCCACACTGGCGCGCGAGCTGGTCTACATGGGCGGCAGCCTCAACCCGCGGCAGCAACGCAACAGTGTCAGCGCACAGCAATTCGCGCGCGAATTCGTCAACTCGCCACGCCGCGAATTCAATCTCCGCTGGGATCCGGAAGCGGCCAGCATCGTCATGCGTGCGCCCTGGAACAAGATCACCATGGTGCCGGTGGATCCATCCACTGCAACCGAACTCACGCCCGAGTTGCTGACGCGCATGAGCGCGGCCGACACCAGCATCGGCCACGCATTGCGTCGCCGCGAAACCGGTTTTCCGATGTGGGATGAGCTGGCCACTGCGGTGTGGTTGCGCCCCGAGTTGGCAACGCACACCGAAACGCTCTATGTCGATACCAACACCGCATTCGATGCCGGGTACGGCGATGTGCTGTCGTGGGCACCGGGCTACCAACCTGGACTGGGCGAGCAGGCGCAGACGGTGGTGCATGCTGTGGATGTGGAAGCGTTTGAGCAGCTATTGGTCGACCACCTCACTGCGCCGCAACAACCAGCAGTGGGATTGCCGCTCCCCCTTCTCCCTCCGGGAGAAGGTGCCCGAAGGGCGGATGAGGGTACGTCAGCTGATAAAAACGCTGCGCCAGTAGAGTACGAAAACGAGCAAGCTAAATGAGCAGCTGACACACCTGCGCCTACACCGGGGCACCCTCACCCCAACCCCTCTCCCGGCGGGAGAGGGGCTCGACCGACACCCGCACCCGCACCACTCCCAGCAACCAAGGTGACTCCATGCAACTCCCAGCGCAGTGGCAGGCCGGCATCGATCGCAACACCGAGGTGCTGCGTGGTCACGCGCAGCTGCTCGCCAGCTTCAACGCACCGCGCCCCGCATCACCGGACACAACCACTCCGCGCGGGCAGATCGCCTCCATCGTCAGCACCACGCGCAGCCAGCCCACGCTGGCCGCACGCCATGCCACCCAGACGCTCGCGCGCATCCACCAGGCCAACGACGGCCTGCGCGCGATCACCCGTCTGCTGCCCGCACGCGCCGCCGCCGATGCCGCGCGCGTGCAGGCTGCGCTGGCCGGTGGCAGCGATGGCGGTGCGTTGGCCGGGGTGTCGTTCGTGGTCAAGGATCTGTTCGATATCGCCGGCCAGGTCACCACCGCTGGTGCAGTGGTCCGCGCGCAGTGCGCTCCGGCCACCCGCGATGCGGCCGTGGTGCAACGGTTGAGCGATGCCGGCGCGGTGCTGGTGGGTACCGCCAACATGGACGAGTTCGCCTATGGGTTCGCCACCGTCAACGCGCACTACGGCACCACCGCCAACCCGCACGATCACCGCCATCTGGCCGGTGGCTCGTCGGGCGGCTCGGCTGCCGCGGTGGCCGCCGGGCTGGTGCCATTCGCGCTGGGTTCGGACACCAACGGTTCCATCCGCGTGCCGGCCGCGCTATGCGGTGTGTACGGCCTGCGCCCCACCCACGGCGCGTTGCCGCTGGACGGCGTGTTCGGCTTCGTCGATGCACTGGATGTGGTCGGCCCGTTCGCCACCTCCATCGCCGATCTACGCCGCGTCCATGAAGTGATGCTTGGTCACGCGCTTGCTTCCTGCACCGCCGGCAGCTTGCGTATCGCACGCCTGGGCGGCTGGTTCCAACGCAATCTCGATCCCGAACTCGATGCCGGCCTGGGCGCATTGCTCACCGCCTGCAACAGCACCACCGTCGTCGAATTACCCGAAGCAGAGCGCGCCCGCGCCGCCGCCTTCGTGCTTACCGCTGCCGAAGGCGGCCACCGTCATCGCGCCGGTTTGAGCACGCATGCCGAGCAGTTCGACCCGGCCACACGCGACCGCCTGCTCGCCGGCCTGCAATTGCCCGCCAGCGCGGTGGCCGATGCACACCGCTTCGCGCAGTGGTTTGGCGCCGCCATGCAACGCCTGTGGGACGAAGTGGATGTGTTGATCGCGCCAACCACACCGTGCGTGGCACCGCGCATCGATCAGGACAGCATCCAGATCGATGGCCTGCCGGTGTCTGCGCGCGCCAACCTGGGCATCTTCACCCAGCCGCTCGGCCTGGCCGCGTGTCCCGTGCTGGCCGCCCCCTTACCGCGCCCCGGCCGCCTGCCGCTGGGCGTGCAATTGATTGCCGCGCCCGGCCGCGAAGACCGCTTGTTCGCACTCGCCGCGCAACTCGAACGCGACGGCCTGCTCGCCTTCAGTCCACCGGCGCAGACGCACTGATGCTGCACACCTTACGCGCGCGTCGCGGCATGGTCGTGGCCCCGCATCATCTGGCCGCACAGGCCGGGCGCGATATCTTGCGCGACGGCGGCAACGCCATCGAAGCCGCCGTCGCCACCGCCGCCTGCCTGGCCGTGGTGTACCCGCACATGACCGGTATCGGTGGCGACGGCTTCTGGCTCATCCACGAACCCGACGGCCGCGTACACGCCATCGACGCCTGCGGCCGCGCCGCGCAAGCCGCAACCTTGGACTTCTATCGCGGCCACAGCAGCATTCCGTGGCGCGGCCCCGGCGCGGCCAATACCGTGGCCGGCACCGTCTCCGGCTGGGCGCTCGCGCTGCAACACGCAGGCGGCACGCTATCGCTGCAACGCGTGTTGCAGGACGCCATCCACCATGCCAGCGAGGGCGTGCCGGTCACGCTGGGCGGCGCGCACATCGCCGCCAGCAAGAGCGCCGAACTGCGCGTGCAACCCGGCGCCTACGCCAGCATCTTCGAGCCACACGGCGCGCCCCTGCACGAAGGCGCACTGCTGCAACAGCCGCACCTCGCACGCACCTTGCAACGGCTCGCCGACCAAGGCCTGACGAGTTTCTATCGCGGCGCACTGGCCGACGACATCGCCGCCGACCTGCAGGCACTCGGCAGCCCGCTCAACGCGCACGACCTCGCAAGCCACCATGCCGACCCCAGCGTGCCGCTCTCGGTCGCCATCCACGGCGCGCGCCTCTACAACCACGCACCGCCCACGCAAGGCCTCGCTTCACTGCTGATCCTCGCCTTGTTCGATCGTCTGCATGCCGAACAGCCCGACAGCTACGCGCATCTCCACGGCCTGATCGAAGCCACCAAACAAGCCTTCCTGATCCGCGATGCGCACGTCGGCGACCCTGCCTGGATGTCGCTCGACGCACAAGCGCTACTCGACGACAGCGCCGCACTCGACGCGCTCGTCGCACGCATCGACATGACCACCGCACTACCCTGGCCACAGCCCTCGCAGGCCGGCGACACCGTCTGGTTCGGCGCCATCGACGCGCACGGCCGCGCCGTCAGTTGCATCCAGTCCACCTATTTCGAATTCGGTTCCGGCCTGGTGCTCCCGCGCACCGGCATCACCTGGCAAAACCGCGGCTGCAGCTTCCGCCTCGCCGCCGACGGCTGGAACGCACTCGCCCCGGGGCGCAAACCCTTCCATACCCTCAACCCGGCGCTAGCCACCTTCGACGATGGCCGCGTCATGGCCTACGGCACCATGGGCGGCGAAGGCCAACCACAGACCCAGGCCGCCATATTTTCCCGCTACGCCCGCTTCGGCGTAGCGCTGCAACAGGCGATCACCGCGCCGCGCTGGTTGCTCGGCCGCACCTGGGGCGAAGACAGCACCTCGCTGAAACTGGAAGACCGCTTTGATCCAACGGTGGTGCAAGCATTGCGCGATGCCGGACATGCGGTGGAGCTGTTGCCCTCTTACACATCGATCATGGGACACGCAGGCGCATTGTTGCGCGAGGTGGATGGCGTGATCAGCGGAGCAAGCGATCCGCGCTCCGATGGTGCGGTGGCTGGGTGGTGATGGTTGGGGCTAGTTGCCGTTTCCTGCATCTGCATTCGTGACGGGCAGATGTTGCTGCCAGCCAATCAAGCCATCGCGTCAAAGAGTCAGAGCGTCAGATTGCACGACAGCAGAGGCTAGCGCTCAGGATCAAGACTCCAGCCGGAGCACGCCGACGGGGTGAACATGTCATAGACTCAGGGCATGCTCTCCAAGGCGACCATGGCGGACTCAACCACATCCATCACTGGATAGAACGCACCTGCTTTCTTGGGCATGCGGGGCGATGTGTAGGCACTTCGTCACGCTTATTTCGACACACGCGTTAGACCTTTCACCAAGGAGAGCCACATGACAGAGCAAGACGACAATCAACCCAAGCTGGAAGACGTCAAGCTGGCGTTCGATGGCCAGAGCCTGGATTGGTATCTGCAAAAGCTGGTCGCCACCGTCAATAGTTCGAACGTGCAGTTCGGCATTACGCTGTTTGTCGAAGGCATCATCGTTTCTGGCCAGCTGGTCAGCGGCAAGCAGTACTTCGAGGCATTCGCGCAGGAATTTTCTGCGGCCTATCCCGGCAGCGCCGAAGAAAAAGAAGATATCCGTCGCGCGTTTGCCAGCCATGCCAGCATCTACGACACGGAAGAGGACGCTCAGCAGAGCAGTACGCCTCCGCAGTTCCTTCACCTGATCGAGTCGCGTTGCTTCTCGCCCGGCGGCCAGCCATTGCCCAGCAACCGTGGTGTGCTGTGGCGCGGCAAAGTGAATGCCGTCTCCGGTTTCACCCTGGGGTCGCTCTCGGCAGATTAGGCCTGGCAAGCTCTGTCGTCGTGTGAGGTGCACGTCATCTCACACCGGACTATCTGAAAGATCGGCAAGAGCGCCCTCCGCTGCGCGACGCGATCTGTGCGCAACGCCACGTGGCGATTGGATCCGCAGACGCTAGGCTTCTGACGGCGCTTTGAAAGGGCCAAACGCCACACAGGGAGAACACCATGGCGACATTCAGCGTGGCAATCGATCCACTGGGCGCAGCCCAAAGCGAGACCTCGTCGGATGCGGTCGGCATCTGTCTCTCCGGCGGTGGCAGCCGTGCACTGTCGTGTGCGTTGGGTCAACTGCGCGGGCTACGCTCCCTGGGGCTTCTGGACAAGGTGGCCGCGATCTCTTCGGTGTCCGGCGGGACATGGGCCAATGTGTTGTTCACCTATCTGCCGACGTCGATCAGCGATGACGACTTCCTTGGGCCGGTGGTGCTGGATCCATCGCAACTCACCTTGGACGAGTTGGGGAAGATGGGCAGCAACAATCTCGGCCAGGTGCCATACCGGCTCGGCACGTTGCCGATCGTCGCTGAACTGGCCGAGTACCGGCTGAGCAAACGCTACGCGCCGGCGGATATGTGGCAGGCGGTGATCGGCAAGCTGGTACTGAAGGATTTCGGCTTGTGGAATCCGGATGCCACAGGCGTGGATCCACGTTATTTCACCGGCACGACGCAGTATCTGGCGGAAGGCCCGCTGCTACGCAATCCGCAGTTGACCAGCGACAACTTCTACACCATCCGCGACGGGCGGCCGTTGCCGATCTTCAATACCTCTGTCTTCATCAACGACAGCGTGACCTCGGATCTGGTGCCGTTCGAAGCCAACTGGTTGCTTGGCGTGCGTGGCGTTTTCAACCAGCCTGAGCAACTCGGGGTCATGGGCGGAGGCCTGATCGAGTCGTTCGCGATGGGCAGCGATTACGTCGCCGACGCTGGTGCCGACGGAGTCACCACCAGCGTGCCGCCGCGCGTCTTCAGCCTCAACGACATCGCCGGTTGCAGCAGCATGGCGCCGGCGCAGGACTTCGAAGAGAAGTTTCCCGAGATCAATGGCCTGGTGCCACGTTATCCGTACTGGCCGGTCGATGGTCGTGAGAGCCAACCGACGCTAAGTTACCGCTTCGCCGACGGCGGCAACCTGGAGAACCTGGGCATCATGCCGCTGCTGGCACGCGGTATTGCGCGCCTGCTGGTATTCGTCAATTCCGATCAAGGGGTGAACATCGACCCGGAATCAGGCGAAACCGTGGTTGCCGACGACCTGCCGCCGCTGTTCGGGCTGCAGCCGTTCTGCGAGAAAACCCGCAGCTATCCGGCATACGCCAACGAGCAATTGTGCGAAGACGCCAACGGCATGTTCCGTCACAACCAGGTGTTCGACACCGCCGCATTCGATGCATTGAAACAGGGGCTGCTGGCAGCCAAAAAATCCGGTGGCGCGCTGCTGGTACGGCAGACCTTGCGCGTGCTGGCAAACAGCTGGTTCAACGTGCCGGCGCAGCAGTCGGTCGAGGTGCTGTGGGTGTACAACGATCTGGTGCGTGCATGGTGGAAGCAATTGCCGGATGAAACGCAGATTGAGCTGGATCTGCAAAGCGTGGACGATTTTCCGCTCTATGGCACGGTCACCCAACTGCATCTGTCCTACACGTTGGTCAACGCACTGGCGCACCTGAGTTGCTGGAACCTTGCCTCCGACAGCACGGCGGGCAATCCCAACGGGCAGAGCAATGCCGATGTGGTGCGTGGCATGTTTGCATGATGCGTGCGCAGCGATGTGGCAGCCAATGCAGCCACTCACCAAACCGGGCCGGAGCGCCCTTTACCAGACAGCATCTGCCTGCAAAGAACGCTCCAACCCCGCGCTGATGCCAATGCCAGCTGCGAATAACAGGCCGCATTGGCACGCCACTTACGTCTTTGGCTTGCTAGCCGCATCGCGCGGCGGCGCGTTTTTCACGTAACGGTCGAACCAGTCCAGCATCTCGGCGACCACGTCTTCGGTGGATTCGCGTGCGGTGTACCAATGCGGCTCGAACGGCAGCAACACCAGCCGCGCGGTGCCGCCGTTGCCGCGGATCGCCTGGAACAACCGCGGTGCCTGGGTGGTTTCGGTCCCCGGGTTGGCATCGTCCATGCCATGCACGATCAACAACGGTTCGTTGATCTTGTCGGCGTGGAAGAAGGCGGATGCCTGCGCATAGACCTCCGGCGCGGCCCAGAACGAACGGCGCTCGTTCTGGAAACCGAACGGCGTCAGCGTCTTGTTGTAGCTGCCGCTGGTGGCGGCGCCGGCGCGGAACAGGTCGGTCTGTGCAAGCAGGTTGGCCGTCATCAACGCGCCATGGCTATGCCCGGTAACGCCGATACGTTGGCGATCGACCACGCCCAGTTCCACCGCCTTGTCCACCGCAGCGGTGGCGTCGTCCACCAGCTGCTGCAGATAGGTGTCGTACGCGGTCTTGGGGTCGCCGACGATGGGGAAGGCGGCATCGTCGATGATCGCGTAACCGGCCAGTAACAGCAGTTGGTAGTAGCTGAGGCGGGTGAAGTCACGCTCGCTGGCGCCGCTGACCTGGCCAGCCTTGGAGGGGTCGGCATAGTCCAGCGGGTAGGCATACAGGATCGCCGGCACGCGCGTGCCTTCGGTGTAGCCGGGCGGCGTATAGAGGGTGAACGACAGCTCCACGCCGTCCTTGCGCTTGTAGGTCACCAGGCGCTTCTTGATCTGCCGCACTAGCGGGGTCGGATCCGGGAAACGGGTGACCGGGGTGGCGGTCGAGGCAAGGACCGCCTCGCCCGTGGCCGCCGTCGGCAACGGCTGGCCCAGCGTGCGCAGATACACGTTAGGCGGGTCGGTCAGCGACTGGTGCCAGGTCAGCAGGCGCGACACATCCTCGCCGGCAAAACCGAAGAACACTTCGTCCACACTGGCATCGCTGCGGAACAGCCGCTGGGTCTTGCCACTGGCCAGCGCATAGCGATCCAGAAACGGCCGGTCGCCGGCCGGCGAGGCGCCCTGCCCGCTCAGGAACAACGCACCCTGCTCTTCGCGCAGCACGGCCTGGCCGTTGGCCAGCACGCGCATCTCCGGCAGACCGGGATCGGCGTACAAATCGTCGGTAGACAGGTCGAACAAGACCCGTCCGGCAGTGCCGGGGCGGTCGGCATCCAGCAGGGTGGTGCGCCGCCAATGGCGGTTTTCGTCGTATTCGTCCAGCAGCGCCTGGCTGCCTTCGGCAAACCACGACAGGCCGGCATAGCGCTGCTGCGCGCGCGTGAGTTCACGCGGCTTGGCGGTGAACGGTGCAGCCAGCGACATCAACTTGTCGCGCGCCGGCACATCGGTTTTCCAATCGCCGCCATCCAGCGCCTCGGCCCAGACCAGCGTGGCCGGCTGGTTGGCACGCCAGGAATAGGCGCGCGGGCCGATCGCAACCCCTTGCACCGGCACCCGGTCGGCAACCGGCAGATCGGCCAGCACGCGCTCGCTGCCGTTGGCCAGATCCAGCACCGCCACATCATGGGCAAACCGCGCATAGGTGGTGACGTAGGAATACGGCCGCTTCAGCCGTTCCACCAGCACATGGCGCCCATCGGGTGCACCATCTACGTTGCTGTAGACCGCAGGCGTACCGAGCTTGCGCTGGCTGCCGTTGCCCGCATCCACCGTGAGCAGCTGGGAGGTGGCGTAGTAGGTGAACAAGGCCTCGTCTTCGGGGCTGGAGAGCGTATCGCGGGCTTCATAGGTACTGCTTTCGCCCTTGCCCTGGATGGTTTCCTTGACCTCCGGGCCCGGCGGCACCGCGGCCTTGCGCGGGGCCGCGCCCAGATCTTGCGGCACTGTCTTCAACAGCAGGGTGTCGCTGCCGCCCAGCCACTGGATCTCGCCGCCCAGCACCGGGTTGAGTTGCACGCCGTCGATCCTGCGCACATTGCCGGTGGCCACCTCGCCCACCCAGAGCTCGACGCGGTCGGCGGCAGTGTTGTTGAAGGCGAAGCGGCGCCCGTCCGGCGACCACACCGGCGCTGCCGGACAGGCGCCGGCCGGCAAGTTCACGGCGGTCTGCTTGCCGCTGGCGACATCCACCAGGCTGAAGCCCTGCAGGCAGGAACGGATGCCGTAGCCGTTGGACATATCGTGGCGGCTATGCGTGCGCGGCTCCACACGCACGCCGGCCAGCTTCAGATACGGCTCGGCCACGCGCGCGATCGGCGGGTACTGGGTGCGCTGCACCAGCAACAAGGTCTTGCCGGTGGGGTCCAACCGCGGCGATGGATTGAGCGGTGCGCGCATCACGCTCAACAATGGCTCCGGTGGCTGCCGGTAACCGCCCTCGGGCGTACCGGCAACGGCAGACAACGGCAAAAGGCTGGCAAGTACCAGCAACCCGCTCCATCGGTACGCGGTGAGCATCTCGGCAAGTCTCTGGGGAATCATCCCACCAAGCTAGCACGCCGACGCAATGGCTCATCTGCGCGCGGACGCAGCCCTGTCGCTACGTCCGCAGTCCGCGTGCAAACGACGCAGTTACGCCGATGCCTTGCGCGTGCGCGACAGGAAGTCGCCAACATGCCGCGCGATCTCCGGCGCATGTGTTTCCAACGCGAAGTGACCGGCGTCCAGCAGATGGATGTCGGCCTTCGGCAGATCCTTGCGATACGCCTGCGCACCCGCCGGAATGAAGGCTGGATCGTGCCTGCCCCACACCGCCAGCAACGGTGGCTGATGCTTGCGGAAATAGGCGTGGAATGCCGGATAGGCGGCCACGTTGCTGCGGTAATCCAGAATCAGATCGAGCTGGATCTCTTCGGCATCCGGACGCGCCATGTACGCGATGTCCAGCGTGTAGCCATCGGGCGCCAGCTTGCTCGGGTCGGCACCGGTGCCGTATTGCCAGTCGCGGATGGTTTGCGGCGACAACGCGGCACGACACGCCTCGCGATTGGCTGCGGTTGGCTCGCACCAATATGCCTGCCACGGGCCCCATTGATCGCTGAAACCTTCCAGATAGGCATTGCCGTTCTGGCTGATGATTGCGTTCACCTTGTGCGGGTTTGCCGCAGCCAGGCGAAAGCCGACGGGCGCGCCGTAATCGAACACGTACAAGCTGTAGTTGGTAAGCGCCAGTGCCTCGGTGAAGCCTTCGATCGCTTTATAAAGGTTCTCGAACGTGTAATCGAACTGCCCGCGCGGCGGCGCCTTGGTATTGCCGAAGCCGGGTAGATCGGGCGCGATCAGGCGGTATTGGTTTGCCAGCAGCGGGATCAGATCACGGAACATATGGCTGGCACTGGGGAACCCGTGCAGCAGCAACAGGACCGGCGCATCCTTGCGCCCGCCCGCGCGATAGAACACCTCGACATCGCCGACCTGTTGGGTGTGGAAAGTGACGCGGCACGCTTCGTCGTTCGGCATGGTGTTCTCTTTGAGTGTCATCGTGTTGGAAGGTTCGGCAGCGCCGAGCGCGCCGGCACCAAGTGCGAACGCGGTGCCGATGCTCGATGCCAGCAGCAATGTGCAGCGGCCGATCTCTGTTGTGGCGTTGTCGATGTTGGCTGCAATGAGCGCATCGGAATGATCCATGGAGATCCCAGATCGATGAAGTGGCGGCCATGCTAGGTGCGCGGGCAGGTGTCGAGAACCACCAAGGGTGTCAATGCAGCATTGCCATTGCTGCAATGCTGCGCGCAGGTGCGCAGTACGTGCGATTCGCCAGGCCGTGGTGTGTCGCGCGACGTGCAGCGGCAGGCTGTTACTCTGCCGCCACATCCAACTTTGAGACGCATGTGGATCGCATTCAGGAAATGACGCTGTTTGCTGCACTGGCAGGGCAGGCAAGCTTTGCCGGCGTTGCGCGGCATCTTGGCATTTCCATCGCAACGGTCACCCGTACCGTCGCGCAGCTGGAGAGCCGCCTGGGCGTGCTGCTGGTCATGCGCAGCACGCGCAACATGCGGCTGACCGAGACCGGGCAGCAGTACGCCATCGACTGCCGACGCCTGCTTGCCGAATTGGACGATGTCGAAAACAGGGCGGCCGGGTTGCATGCACGTCCCAGCGGCTTGCTGACGGTGACGGCGCCGCAGATGTTTGGCGCGCTGCATGTCACACCGCTATTGACGCGCTTTCTCAGCGAATATCCCTCGATGACTGCACGCGCCGTGCTGGTAGACCGCGTCGTGCCGCTACTGGACGAAGGCATCGATGTCGCCGTGCGCATTGGCGCATTGCCCGACTCATCGCTGACCGCGATCCCGGTCGGCAGCGTGCGTCGCATGGTCTGTGCATCGCCCGGCTATTTGGAAGTCCACGGCACACCGCAGCATCCGGACGATTTACCGCAACACATGAGCATCTCCACGTCGGCGTCCGAGCGACCGCCTCGATGGCAGTTCCGCATCGATGGGCGCGAGCATCAGGTAGAGGTCGCCTCACGCCTCAGCGTGACTTCGTTCAATGCAGCCATCATCGCCGCCGTACAGGGCTGGGGACTGACACAGGTGCCCTCTTACCAGGTCCGCGAACACCTGGAGCGCGGCACGCTCACTTGCCTACTCGATACGTTCGAGATCGCACCAGAGCCGGTGCACGTGGTCTACGTGGAAGGCCGTCGCGGCTCATCCAAGGTGCGCACGTTTGTCGATTATTGCGTGGATGCCCTGCGGCAGGATCTGGGTTTTGCACGCAGCGTATGAACTGACCGGTCTACCGGGCACTTCTACCAGTGGCAGTCATTCGCAGCACGACCGGACCGATCACCCAGCAGTGCCAAATCCAGCGTCAAGCGCACTCAACCGGCACCGGAGTGAATCCGCGTGCGCTTGAGAAACGCAGCCGCATGCACACACACATCTGCGCAATGGACAAGCTGCACGCGTTGACGCCAGAATCCGAAAAAATGCGGTGCAGCGCCGCAAGGAGATGCCATGATTTCTCTGGTCCGCGATGTTCTTGCGATCTGTATCCTGCCGATCAGCTTGAGTCTGGCTGCACCGGCAAGCGCCGCCATTCCGTTCTTCAATGCAAGCTGCCCGGGCGGCCTTGATATCCACGCAGACGCAGGCGGGCCGGTGTACGTCGATGGACGTGAGACAACCCTCAAACGCTTCAGCGAGACGTACTACGAAGCACGCGACAAGCAAACCGGCACCACACTCTCCATCAGCAGCAACGACGGCACACCGCAGGTGTCCTATACCGGACGCGGCGGCGCAAATGGCGTGTGCCAGCTGGGGCCTGCACCGACCTCCCGCGAGCACAGGCGCGAGACACGCGCGCGTGACGATCGAGCTGGCGGCAGCACCGAGGTCACCTGCGAATCCACCGATCGCAAGCAGGTGGAATGCGACATGGACACCCGTGGCGACGTGCGCGTGGTGCGCCAGCTCAGCCGCACCAGCTGCCGACAGAACGAGAACTGGGGCCTGTCGCGACACTCGGTGTGGGTCAAGGACGGGTGCCGCGCGGTGTTCCGCAACACATCGCGATCGCAGGATCGGCCGCAAGCCGGGCGCACCGACGATCGCGCGCTGGGCGCATGCAACACCCGCAAGGGCGCGAACGGTGCACTGGTGACACAGATGCCGGTTGGCACCGACTACAACGAACTGATCATCGATTATCCAGACGGCCGTTTCCTGTGCATGCTGCGCAACAACGGCATGGTGCAAAGCCTGACCCGTCTGCGTGGGCGATAACGGCTAGGAACATCCGGCACCGGATGCGGCGCTGTCGCAGTGCCTTGGGTAAGCAGGGCGCACTGGTTTGTAGAGAACTCCGATATACGCTCTGGCAGATCGCACAAGGCATTTCAACGTCTGCAATCGCCGTGTAGCAGCGGCGCAGTCCCAGCCGGCGCTCAAACGCTGCACCGATGCGCTGTTCTTGCGCGCGCGGCACTCAACCGGCTTTCGCTTTGCGGCCACGCGCCTTGGCTTTTTCCGGCACGCTGTTGCCGTAGTCGCTCCACCATGCGCTGAGCGCCTCCATGGTCGGACCCAGCCCACGTGCCTTGAGAGTGATCGCATATTCCACCCGCGGTGGCACCTCCGCGAACACGGTGCGCGTGATCAGGCCATCCATCTCCAGCTCGCGCAATTGCGCGGTGAGCATGTGCTGGGTGATGCCGGCAATCGCCTTGCGCAACTCGCCAAAGCGATACACGCGCTGGTTGAGCAACCACATGATCTCCAGCTTCCACTTGCCCGACAGCAGCGCAAAGGCACGACGCATTTCCTCGTGCATGTTGCGCTCGTCGCCCTCGATAGTCTGCTTTTCCATACTAACTCCAGGCAATTCATCCTACTTGTTGGCTTTCATCTTAGAGGACATTCTCGCCGCACCTCGACAGCCAACCCGTACTTCTCATGATTGGACATCTTGTGTACTGGATCAGTACCGCGCTGCTGCTTGGACTCTATGCACTATCGGCAACGATGTACCTGCTGAAAGGCCAATGGACGCGCCAGGCCCTCGCCGATCTGGGCTACCCCGGTTATCTGGTCCCCACCTTGGTGGTGGCCAAAGTGGCAGCGGTGGTGGCGATCCTGTCGCGCTTCGATGTCGGCCTGAGCGACCTGGCCTATGCGGGCGTGTTCTATCACCTGCTGCTTTCCGCGCTGGCCTATGTCGGCGTGCGCAAGCTGCGCGGTGCCACGCCGGCGCTGCTCTGCCTGGTGTTGCTGGTTGCGTCCTTCATGACCCAGAACCTGGCACGCGATCTGCCCTCGCCTTACGTACCGGATGCATCGTCCCTGCATGCACGGCCCGACGCCCATCGATCCGCAGCGCGCTGACATCAGGAGCCATCATGAACATCACCTTGTTCGGTGCGACCGGAAAGACCGGCAGACACCTGATCGACCAGGGCTTGCAGCGCGGCGATACGCTCACCGTGGTCGCTCGCACAGGCAGCCGCTTTGCGCACCCCACGCTGCGCGTCCTGCGCGGCGACCTGACCGATACCGCCCTGCTGAGAGACGCCGTGCGCGGAAGCGATGCGGTGGTGTCGGCGCTCGGACCGACCACGGTTCCGCATCCCGGCAATCAGCCGATCACCCGCGCCACCGAAGCGATCATCGCGGCAATGGCGGCCGAGAATGTCAGCCGCCTGATCGCCGTCTCCACCGGCACTGCGGCCGACCCGGCCGATCGCTTCGACTGGAAAGTGTGGCTGCCGGCATTGCCGATCAGGCTGGCGATGCGCGATGCCTATCGCGACATCGTCGGCCTGGCCGCTGCAGTCCGCGCCTGCCCGCTGGACTGGACCCTGGTACGCGTTGCGTTCCTGACCAATCGCCCGGCATCGCCCCGCCTGAACGTTGGGCTGTATGGCCACACCACGCATTCGATGACGGTCTCACGCGCAGACGTTGCCGCTTTCATGTTCGACCAGATCGGCAAGCACGAGCTCCTGCGTCAGGCACCGGGCATCAGCGCCCATGGCTGATCGGCTGCGCACTGCCTCTGCGCCGTGCAGGTGCATCGCATGACCACACCCGACACCGCTGCATCCATGCCTGCTCCCGGCACCACCATCCGCATTGCCTGCGAGCACGCAGCGGTCACCGCCCGCATCCCGGTGACGCAGGCGGCGCTGGTCTGCCGATTGGCCTCGGTGCTCGCCGCCGAGGCGCGTCCGCATCGCGCAAACGCTATTGACCGGCGGACACACGATCGACATCCAGCTGTCCGCCGCGCAACTGTTGTTGCAGCTGACCGGGCCACGCTTCGCGCACCGGGCAAGTTTTCGACTGACCGACGCAGATGGCGACGCGGTGGCGATGCACTAGCGACTGGCATGCGCAATGAGGTGCGACACACGATGTGGGCATAGGCGCATCGGAACAGCGTTGTGTCCTTGCGCATTGGCGGCGCCGGACGATCACGGTGTGATGCAAGCCAGTCATTCGATCGCATTGCGGCGCAGACGGCTACGCAGTACGCACGACACCCCAAGCCCTCACGGCTGCAGACGATCGCCCCGCCCTGCAACCAATGACGATGCCAGCAGCAACACGCTGGCGCCGACGAAGGTCGCGCCGATCGACACGTGGTCCAGCAGCACACCGCCCAATGCGCCACCCAGCATGATGGAGAGCTGGATCGCGGCGACCATCAAGCCACCGCCACTTTCCGGCGCGTCCTTGATGCAACGGCTCAGCCAGGTGGACCACGCCACCGGTATCGCCGCGTTGAGCGTGCCCCAGGCGATCATCGCGATGGCCACCGCCCACAGCAGATGCCCGGCCAGCAACATGCCGAGGGTGGCCACGCCCAACGCGGCCGGCAGCACGCTGAGCAGGGTGAACAGGCGCTTGGGCACCAGCGCGGTGGCGGCATAGGTCCCGACAAACCCGGCCAAACCCAGGCCAAGCAGCAACAACGACAGTTGCGACACATCGACCTGCGCAATGGTTTCCAGAAACGGGCGAAAGTAAGTGAATGCAGAGAACGCGCCGGCAAACCCGAGCATCACCGCCAGCATGGCGCGCGCAACATAGCGACGCTTCAACAAGGTGACGATGCCGCTCAGCGAGGTGGCGCCTTGCGCGGGCATCGATGGCAGGCTGCGCCATTGCCAGACGATGGTGAGCGCAACCAACGGCAACATGCCCCAGAACACCCCGCGCCAACCGATGCTGGCGCCCAGATAGCTGCCCAACGGCGCGGCGAATGCCGCAGCGACCGCGTTACCGATAAAGATAATGCCCAAGGCCTTGGGCACCGCAGGCTCGGGCATGATGCGCATCACCGTGGCGGTGGACAACGCCCAGAACCCACCGATGACAACGCCGAGCAATGCACGCGCGGCCATCAACATGCCGAAGCTGTGCGCGTTGGCGATCAACAGCAGCGACACCAGCATCGTGGCGGTCAATGCGATCAGCACATGGCGCCGATTGAAGCGCGACGACAGCGGCGCGATCAACAAGCTGGCGATCACCGCAAACAGGCCGGAAATCGAAATCGCCTGGCCGGCCATGCCCGCGCTTGCATGCAGATCCGCAGCGATCGGCGTGAGCAGGCTGACCGGCATGAATTCGGAGGCGATCAACAGCGCAACGCATAGCGACATCGAGCCGACCGCGCTCCAGGTCTGGCGTGTTGCTGCAGGTGCAGCGCGGGATGATGTGTCTGTGGCGAGCGAACTGGCTGGCATGGGGGGCCTTGCACGGAGAGTGGATGCGGTACGAACACCACGCCGCAAGCGCGCGATGGAGCGGCGCGCAAGAGCGGACGTGGCCTTCGAAAGGGATGCACTGCAGACAGCGATGCGACGCATCGACCTGCCACTGCAACGACGCACGACGGGCGCAATGCAGCAACGGATGCTGCGGCTCGGGCGTGCGCGTGTCTGGAGGTGCTGCAGCTTACGCAGGCAGCGGGCGGCGATAAAGATGGCTGATCCGCACGGGCTTATGAAGCCCGCTCATCAACGGCGCGCCGGCTGCGTCGTCGTGCGGCGCGATGCCGCGCCCTGGTTTCAAACGGGCTTGGCGTTGGGCCCTGCGGCAGGCCCGTCCCTTCATTATCAAGCCTCCACCCGAACCCCGCGCACGCCGCACATCGCTCAGCCTTTGTAGCGCAACGCATCGACCACCAGGTTGAACGCTGGCGAGGAATGCCGGCGGCTGGGATAGAACGCGTGCAAGCCCGGCCAGGTGGGCGACCAATCCTTCATCACCCAGCGCAGCCGCCCGGCCTTGAGATGCGGACGCGCCAGATCTTCCTGCACGAACGCGATGCCGAAGCCATCCACCGCAGCATCCAATGCTTCGTAGGTGCCGTTGAAGGTCAGCTGGCCCTCCACACGCACGATGACCTCGCGGCCGTCCTTTTCCAGTTCCCAGGCGTAGATGCCGCCGGCGGTTTTCATGCGCAGATTGATGCAGCTGTGCGCGGTGAGATCCTGCGGTGTCTTGGGAATGGGCCGACGCACGAGATAGGAAGGCGCAGCGACGATCGCCATGCGCATGTCCGGCGCGATGCGCGCGGCGATCATGTCTTTTTCGACCTGGTCGCCCAGCCGCACGCCCAGGTCGTAACGGTCGGCCACGATATCGGTCAACCCGTTGTCGACCACGATTTCGACCTTGATGTCGGGGTATTGGCGCAGCAGCTTGGACAACTTTGGCCACAAAATTGCGCGTGCGGCGTAGTCGGTCGCGGTGATACGCACATTGCCTGCAGGCGTGTCGCGCATCTCGCTGAGCGCGGACAACGCCTCTTCGATTTCCGCAAAGCGCGGCGCCACGGTCTGGATCAGACGCTCGCCGGCTTCGGTCGGTGCCACGCTGCGGGTGGTACGGGTCAGTAAACGCAGCCCGAGGCTGGCTTCCAGCCCGCGGATGGTGTGGCTCAGCGCCGATTGCGAGACACCCAACTTGGCCGCAGCACGCGTGAAGCTGCTCTCGCGAACGATGGCGATCAGCGCCAGCAGATCCTTGAAATTGTCACGCGCCATTGGTGAATCTCTTTCATGGAATGCAGGCGACTGTAGCAGCCGTTGGCATGCGGGGCGCGGCGCTTCTGCCCCCTCTCCCTTCGGGGCACCAATGCACGGCTTGCGCACCAATGGCGCGCGTGCGTTGGTGCGCCCGCGGTGCAAGCGTGGGCCGGGCAGGGAAGGGCTAGAGCGGGGATTGGGGATTGGGGATTGGGGATTGGGGATTAGGGTGAGGGGTGAGGGGTGAGGGTACGTGGCGAAGCAGGCGATGCGTCACTTCTGAGGGCGCGCGGCGACGCGTTTTTCATTGCAAGGACTGACAGCTCTCTGCGGCGCACCCTCATCCGCCCCTTCGGCGCACCTTCTCCCGACGGGAGAAGGAAGAAACACCGCCGCGACTGCCTGTCGCATTTTTTGCAACGCCTGACCCTAAAAAAACCGCTTTGGGGTGACGGGGGCGGTTCGTATAGTCGATTCGACGGCTGCCGCCCGCTGCGCAGGGCCGATCGCCACGGCTGCGCAGAGCAATGAATCGCTCAACGTTGCCTCGCCCACGTCCCCAACCGCCTGCGGAGGCCTTATGCATCAGCACCTGTCGCATTGCGGCCCGCGTAGCGCCTGTGGAATGCCATCTCTGCCCGGCGCCGCATGCTGAGCGCGCAACTCACCGCAGCAACCGGCCATTGCTCCGGCGCACGCGCGGTGGCGCGCTGCGATGCACTGGGTGTCGCACCGTACAGCGACACACCCGGCAGGTTGTTCCGCGCCTGGCTCAGCCCGGCGCATCGCGCGGCCATTGCGCAGGTGAGCGAGTGGATGCGCCAGGCGGGCATGCAGGTGCGGCTGGACGCCGCAGCCAATCTGATCGGCCGCTATGAAGGCGCGCGTGCCAATGCTCCAGCACTGCTGATCGGCAGCCATCTGGACAGCGTGCGCGATGCCGGGCGGTATGACGGCCCGCTCGGCATCCTGCTCGGCATCGAATGCGTGGCCGCACTGCATGCGCAGGGGCGACGGTTGCCCTTCGCGATCGAGGTGATCGCCTTCGGCGACGAAGAAGGCTCGCGTTTCCCGGCGTCGATGTTCTGCAGCCGCGCAGTAGCCGGCTCCCTGGATCCGGCGACACTGGCCGTGGTCGATGCCGACGGCGTCGAGCTGGCGGCCGCACTGACCAACTGGGGCCTGGATATCGCAGCGATCGGCCACGCCGCACGCGCGCCGGGCAGCGTGCTGGCCTATCTGGAAACCCATATCGAACAAGGCCCGGTGCTGGAAGCCGAAGGCCTGCCGGTCGGCATCGTCACCGCCATCGCCGCGCAACGGCGCTTCGCCCTGCGCTTCGACGGCCGCGCCGGCCATGCCGGCACCACCACCATGGGCTTGCGTCGCGACGCGTTGAGCGCAGCGGCCGAAGCCTTGCTGGCGATCGAACGTATCGCCCGCGCCGGCAGCGACGACCTGGTCGCCACCGTCGGCAAGCTGCAGGTTGCGCCCGGCGCCACCAACGTGGTGCCGGGCCGGGTGGACTGCACGCTGGACGTGCGCGCCGGCGACGATGCCAGCCGCGATGCGGCGGTGCTGGAGATCGAACACGCACTCGCACGGATCAGCGCAAGCCGCAACATCGCCATCGCCATCGATCCGTTGCAGACGCTGGCCGCCAGCCCCTGCGCGCCGGCATTGATCGCACGGCTCGAACACGCAGTCGCCGCACAAGGCATCGCACCGCGCCAACTGGTGTCCGGCGCCGGCCACGATGCGATGGTGATGGCCGCCCTATGCCCCACCGCGATGCTGTTCGTGCGCTGCGCCGGCGGCATCAGCCATCATCCGGACGAACACGTGGCCCCGGCCGATGCCGAGGTTGCCTTGGCGGTCATGCGCCACTTCATCGAACACCTGGGAGATCCCCTTGTCACCTGATCTGCGTCACCTGCATACCTTCGGCGAACTCGATCCCCCGCAGCGGCTGCTGATGGGGCCGGGCCCGGTCAATGCGCACCCACGCGTGCTGCGCGCGATGGCGGCCGATCTGCTCGGCCAGTTCGACCCGGAAATGACCACCTACATGAACGAGGTGATGGCGCTGTACCGGCCGCTGTTCGGCACCGAGAACCGATGGACCTTCCTGGTCGATGGCACCGCGCGCGCCGGCATCGAAGCGGCGCTGGTGTCGCTGGTCAGCCCCGGCGACCGCGTGCTGGTGATCAACTTCGGCCGCTTCGGCCTGCTGCTCACCGAAATTTTGGGCCGGCTCGGTGCCGAGGTGCACACCGTGGATGCGCCCTGGGGCGAGGTGGTGCCGCTCAGCGCCATTGCCGAAGCGATCGAGCGCGTGTCACCCAAGCTGGTCGCCACCGTGCACGGCGACACTTCCACCACCATGGCGCAGCCGCTCGATGGCCTCGGCGCACTGTGCCGCGCGGCCGGTGCGCTGAGTTACGTGGATGCCACCGCCACCATCGGCGGCATGGAGATCGCCAGCGATCGCTGGGACGTGGACGTGGTGACCGGCGGCCTGCAGAAATGTCTGGGCGGGCCATCCGGCTCGGCACCGATCACCGTCTCCAACGCGGCGGCGGAAGCGATCTTCGCGCGCCGCCATGTCGAACGCGGCATCGTGCGCGACGACATCGTCAATGGCAGCGGCCCGCGTATCGCCTCGAATTATTTCGATCTGGCGATGATCATGGATTACTGGTCCGACAAGCGCCTCAACCACCACACCGAAGCCACCACCATGCTCTACGGCGCCCGCGAATGCGCGCGCGTGGCGTTGCAGGAAGGCCTGCACGCACGCTTCGCCCGCCATGCCGCCGCCGGGCGCGCGGTGAGCGCCGGCATCCGCGCCTTGGGGCTGGAGGTATTCGGCGACGATGCGCACCGCATGACCAATGTCACCGGCGTGGTGATTCCGCCCGGCATCGACAGCGAGGCAGTACGGCGACGCATGCGCGAGGATTTCGAGATCGAGATCGGCATGGCATTCGGGCCGTTGCAAGGCAGGATCTGGCGCATCGGCGCGATGGGCTACAACGCGATGAAGCACAAGGTGTTGATCACCCTGGCCGCGCTGGAAGCGGTGCTGCGCGCCGAAGGCTATGCGTGCACACCAGGGCTGGCGGTGGAAGCCGCACTGGCAGCCTGGCATGCGGAGCCGCATGCATGAGTGCACCGCGCGATCTGGTCGGCTATGGCGCCACCCCGCCTGCGGCGCAGTGGCCCGGTGACGCGCGCATCGCGGTGCAATTCGTCATCAACTACGAAGAAGGCGCTGAGAATTGCGTGCTCAACGGCGATGCCGGCTCGGAGGCGTTCCTGTCGGAAATGGTCGGCACGCAATCGCAGTCTGGTACGCGCGCCATGGCGATGGAGAGTCTGTACGAATACGGCAGCCGCGCCGGTTTCTGGCGGCTGCATCGGCTGTTCACCGCGCGCAACGTGCCGGTGACCGTGTTCGGCGTGGCGCAGGCATTGGCCTCCAATCCCGAGGCAGTCGCCGCGATGCAGGCGGCAGACTGGGAAATCGCCAGCCACGGTCTGCGCTGGATCGATTATCAGCACATGGATGAGGCCACCGAGCGTGCGCATATCGCCGAAGCCATCGCCGTGCACACCCGCGTCACCGGCAGCCGCCCGCTGGGCTGGTACCAGGGCCGCACCAGCCCCAACACTGCGCGGCTGGTGGCCGAAGAAGGCGGCTTTGTCTACGACGCCGACAGCTACGCCGATGAGGTGCCGTATTACGACCATCGGCACGGCCACGCGCAGTTGATCGTGCCGTACACGCTGGACGCCAACGATATGAAATTCGTCGCCTACAACGGCTTTGCCGACGGCGAGCCGT
This sequence comes from Xanthomonas sp. Leaf131, assembly GCF_001423495.1. Classification (GTDB taxonomy): domain Bacteria; phylum Pseudomonadota; class Gammaproteobacteria; order Xanthomonadales; family Xanthomonadaceae; genus Xanthomonas. The sequence goes on from NZ_LMOG01000017.1 coordinate 74,738, forward strand.
TCTTCCGCTATCTGCGCGACAGTTTCGAGCAGCTGCGCAGCGAAGGCGGGCGCATGCTGTCGATCGGCCTGCACGGGCGCATCGTCGGCAAGCCGGCGCGCGCAGCGGCGTTGGCGCGTTTTGTCGATCACGTGCTGGATAGCGGCGATGCGTGGATCGCGCGCCGCATCGATATCGCACAGCATTGGCTACAGGTCCATCCGGCATGAGCATCGACACCACCGACATCGACCTGCCCGAGGTGATCGCGCAAGTGACGGCCGCCTTCCACGCCTACGAGGATGCCTTGATGCGCGACGACATCGCCGCGATGGACGCGCTGTTTCACGCCGCGCCAAGCACGGTGCGCTACGGCGTGGGCGAAGTGCTGTACGGCATCGAGGCGATCCGCGCGTTTCGTATCGGCCGTGGCGGTTCGCCGCAGCGTCGGCTCGCGCACGTGGAGGTACATAGTTTCGGCCAGGATGCGGCCACCACGCATGCCGAGTTCGTGCGCGAGGGCAGCAGCGCACGCGGCCGTCAAAGCCAGAGCTGGGTGCGCTTTGCCGATGGCTGGAAAGTGGTGGCCGCGCATGTCTCGCTGCAAGGCAGCCACGCATGAGCGGGATCGACGACAGCGCACTGGACAATGCCGCCTTCGTCACGCGTTACCGCGAGCTGTTCGAGCATTCGCCGTGGGTGGTCGAACGCGCCGCACAACGGCGCCCGTTCGAGGATGTGTATCGCGGGCTCATGCAGGTGGTGCTGGAGGCATCGCAGGTAGATCAGGTCGCGTTGATCCGCGCGCATCCGGAGCTGGCTGGCAAGGCCGCGATCGATCGCACGCTCACGGCAGCATCGGCCGCCGAACAGGCCTCGGCCGGCTTGGATCGGCTCAGCGAAGACGAGTTCAAGCGCTTCCACGCGCTCAATCAAGCGTATCGCCATCGTTTCGGATTTCCATTCGTGATCTGCGTGCGGCTGCACGACAAGGCCGGCATTCTTGCCGCGCTGGAACGCCGACTAGACGCATCGCGCAGCGAAGAAATTTCCACCGCCCTTGCCGAGATCGGCAAGATCGTGCACCTGCGCCTGGAGGCACTGCCATGAGCCTGGCCCAACTCGAACGCGAGCTCCACCACGATCTGCAACGGCTGGCCCACGGCGGCGATGCCTGGGTGCAGCCGCGCGTGCATCCGGCCGGGCATGTCTATGACGTGGTGATTGTCGGCGCCGGCCAGAGCGGCCTGGGCGCGGCGTTCGCGCTGCAACGCGAGCGCGTGCACAACGTGCTGGTCATCGACGAAAACCCAGCCGGGCAAGAAGGTCCGTGGGTAACCTACGCACGCATGCAGACCTTGCGCACGCCCAAGCAGATCACCTCGATCGACCTGGGCGTACCATCGCTGACCTTCCGCGCTTGGTGGGAGGCCCAGCACGGCGTCGTCGGCTGGGACGCGCTGGACAAAATTCCGCGCGGCAGCTGGATGGATTATCTGCGCTGGTACCGCGCCGTGCTGCGCCTGCCGGTGCGCAATGCCACGCAACTGGCGCGAGTGGAACCGGACGTAGCGCCCGGTATCCATCGCCTGCATCTGGCGATGGGCGCGCCGCTGCTGACGCGCAAGCTGATTCTGGCCACCGGCATCCAGGGCGGCGGGCAATGGATGGTGCCGGAGTGGATCAGCCGCGCCTTGCCTGCACAGCGCTATGCGCACACATCGGGCCATATCGATTTCGCCGCACTGGCCGGCAAGCGTGTGGGCATTCTGGGCGGCGGCGCCTCCGCGTTCGACAACGCGTGTTTCGCGCTGGATCAAGGCGTCGCCACTGCCGAAGTGTTCGTGCGCCGCAGCGAATTGCCGCGTATCAATCCGTTCCGCCACATGGAACAGGCCGGCATCATTCCGCGCTTTCTGACGCTGCCCGATGCGGACAAGTACCGCATGATGGCCAGCTTCTTCGCACACAACCAGCCGCCCACCAACGACACCTTCCAACGCGCCTGCGCGCATGCCGGCTTTGCGCTGCATCTGGGCGCGCCATGGCTGGAGGTGGCCGAGCGCGATGGCGCGGTGGTGGTGCGTGCGCCGCAAGGCGAGCACCGCTTCGATTTTCTGGCCGTTGCCACCGGCCTGGTCACCGACCCGCAGCTGCGCCCGGAACTGGCCGCGCTGTCCGGGCGCATCGCCTGCTGGGCCGACCGCTACCAGCCGCCGCCGGGCCAGGCCAATCCGGTGCTGGATGCGCACCCGTATCTGGGGCCGGGCTTCGAATTGCTGCCGCGCACGCCCGACGATGCGGCGCTGCTGCACGGGCTGTTCGCCTTCAACTATTCGGCGCTGATCAACCACGGCCCCTCGGCGGCGGCCCTGTCCGGACTCAAGGTCGCGCTGCCACGGCTGGCCCGCGCGGTGGCCGATCAACTATTCCTGGATGACCGCCAGGCCATCGTCGACAGCTATCTGGCCTACGATCAGCCCGAATTCGTCGGCCAATGGCCGCAACCGACCCAGGCGGTGGCATGAGCACGCTCTCCACGCATGTGCTGGATACCGCCAGCGGCCGCCCCGCCGCAGGTATCGCATTGCGTCTGTTCGCTGGCCAGACGCTGCGCTTCGACGGTGTCACCAACGCCGATGGGCGCTGCCCGGAACTGGCCGCGCTCACGCTGCAACCGGGCCGGTATCGACTGGAATTCGAGGTGGCCGGGTATTGGCGCACGGCCGGCGTCGCGTTGACCGACCCGCCGTTTCTGGAGCAGGTGCCGATCGCCTTCGGCCTCGCCGGCGAGGGCCACTACCACGTGCCGTTGCTGCTCTCGCCATACGGGTATTCCACCTATCGCGGCAGCTGAGCGGCCGTCGGCTGCGCAACTGGTCGGATCGGCACACGCCGCGTTGCGCATCGGCCCCGTAGAATGGCGCCTTTCCGGCGACAGGCCGGGGCCCCGGAATTGTCATGATCCACAACGATGTACTGCGCAGCATCCGCTACATGCTCGACCTCAGCGACGACAAGGTGGTGGAAATCACCCACCTGGCCGACCCGGAGTTCGCGCTCGACAAGGCGCAGTTGCAGGCCTGGCTGAAGAAGGAAGACGAGCCCGGCTTCGAACCCTGCCCCGACGCGATGATGGCGCGCTTTCTCGATGGTCTGGTGCTGCGCTTCCGCGGCCGCGACGAGAGCCAGCCGGTGCGCCCGCTGGAAACCCGCGTCGGCAACAACCTGGTGCTGAAGAAACTGCGGGTGGCCTTCGAGCTGAAGGACGTGGACATGCACGCGATCTTCGCCAGCGCCGGTTTCCCGCTGTCCAAGCCGGAGTTGTCTGCGCTGTTCCGCCAGCCCGGCCACAAGAATTTCCGCCCGTGCCTGGACCAGTTGCTGCGCGCCTTCCTCAAGGGCCTGACCGCCCGGATGCGCGAAGCGGGTTGATGCCTGTGTGGTGATTGGCCTGGCCTTTTGCCGTAGGTGTCACGAGCAACGCCTGGCCAGTGCAACTTGAAGTCCTTCAACAACGGCGGAGTGCGGAACAGCCGATGCTGCTCCTGTCTGTTATCCCGCCGTCATTGCACCTGGTTGAACAGCGCGAATAGATCAGTTGTAAAGCCGATGATCTGCTTCTTGGCTGCAGGGCCCTTGCCCGCCCACCATCGCGGGACACGCTGCAAGTACGTCCCTGTAGGCTCTTACGCGGCATCCATGCCGCGTAAGGTCCCGCGACGGTGGGCGGGCAAGGACCAGTCGAAATGGTCGGTATGCGTAGTTTTCAACAAAGCAACCCACTGATTTTCTGGTGCGGTGAGGGCACCGTACACTCGACCGACAAGGCTTTCACCTGAGCTTCTGACTGCATCTAAACTGCACTACGACTCAAGTCACAGCGTGTCGAAGTGATCGCTCAGCGCGGGTAGATCAGTTGCGGAGCGGATGATCTGTGGGTTTGCTGCAGGGCCCCTGCCCGCCCACCATCGCAGGACACGCCGCAAGTACGTCCTTGTAGGCTCTTACGCGGCATCCATGCCGCGCAAGGTCCCGCGACGGTGGGCGGGCAAGGACCAATCGAGATGGTCGGTGTGCAGGGTTGCAAGCAATGCATTACGTTCTTCTGATTGGCTAGCTATCGTGTCGTTCTGCGACCCGCAGCAGTAAAGACACGCAACTTGCGCTCAGCTTTCTAGCCAGTGACCGACCCACCTTCTGGTGCGGTGTCCTCACCGATTGCGGGACCGTGTGGCGGCATGGATGCCGCCACCGAGCCTCCACGGACGGATTCACGGCGTGTCCCGCGAGCGGTGAGGGCACCGCGCCATCGACCAACTAGCGACCACCTAGGCGTTTGACCTAGCTTTTGGTTGCAGGCGGGCATCTCTACTCGTGGTCCTGTGTTACGCCGCAGCCGCCAGCCGCGGCCGGCGTGCATCCAGGCGGAACACCGAGACCGCTTCGCTCAGTTCCACTGCCTGCTCTTCCATTGCACGTGCTGCCGCAGAGGCTTCTTCCACCAGCGCGGCATTGCGCTGGGTAGTTTCGTCCATGTCATTCACGGTGCGGGCGACCTGCTCGATGCCGGACGCTTGTTCGCGCGATGCCGAGGAAATTTCCGCAATCAACGTGGTGACCTGCTGCACCGATTGCACAATCTGCTGCATCGTCTGCCCGGCCTGATCCACGCGTGCGCTACCGCGCTCCACGCTGGCCACCGAGGCATCGATCAACTGCTTGACCTCCTTGGCCGCGCCGGCCGAACGCTGCGCCAGCGCGCGCACTTCCGAAGCGACCACGGCGAAACCGCGGCCCTGTTCGCCGGCACGTGCGGCTTCCACCGCTGCGTTCAAGGCCAGGATATTGGTCTGGAACGCGATGCCGTCGATGACGCTGATGATTTCGGCGATTTTTTTGGACGAGACTTCGATCTCGCCCATGGTGTCGACCACGCTGGCCACCATCTCGCCACCGCGGCCGGCGATCTCGGCGGCGGCCTGCGCACCGCGGCTGGCCTGCTGCGCGGTGTCCGAATTCTGCCGCACCGTGGAGGTGAGTTCTTCCATCGAAGCGGCGGTTTCTTCCAGGTTGGCGGCCTGCTGTTCGGTGCGCTGCGCCAGATCGTTGTTGCCGGCGGCGATCTCTGCCGACGCGGTGCGAATGGTCTGCGCTGCCACGGTGATGTCGCCGACGATATCGGTCAGGCGCTGCACGGTGGCATTGGCATCGTCGCGCATGCGCGCGAACACGCCTTGCTGGTTGCCGTGCATGCGTGCGGTCAGGTCACCCTCGGCAATGGCCTTAAGCAGCTGCGACAACTCGGCCAGATTCTGGTCCACGTTCTGCATCAAGCCATTGAGGCCGGTGACCATGCCGCGGAATTCGAACTGGTAGGCCTCGGCATTGCCGCGCGTGGCGAAGTCACCCGCCGCAGCGGCTTCGACCAGGCCACGGATTTCGCCATTGATCGCTGCCAGATTGTGCTTGGTGGCGTCCATCGCTTCGGTGATCTGCGCCTTTTCGCCCGGCAAGCGCGGCATATCCACCGACATGTCGCCCACCGCGTAGCGCTGCATCACCTGCAGCATGCCGCCGATCAGTTCCACCTGCGCGCCGATCAAACCATTGGTGTCGTCGACCATACGGCCATACGCACCCGGAAAGGCCTGCGCGTCCATGCGGTAGCTCATCTGCCCGGCTTCGTGGCGCTGCGCCATGTCGGCCTGTGCGGTGGAGACGTCGGTCAGCGTGGTGACCACCTGGCCCATCGCCTGGCCGAGCAAACCGATTTCATCGCGATTGCTCACAGATGCGCGCGCCGACAGATCGCCAGCGGCCACCAGGCGTGCCGCACGTGCAACGGTTTCGATCGGGCGCACGATCGAGCGACGGATCCACCAGCCCAGCACCGCCACCAGACACAGCGCCGCACCGATCGTGGCCACTGCCGAGTACACCAACTTGTGCTGCGCCGATTGCGAACTGGCCAGCACGGCGGCATCGGCCAGGGTCTTGCTGCGCTTCACCAGCGCTTCCAGGGTCTGGCTGGGCGCACGGTCCTGGCCTTTGACCAGCTGGTCACCCACCTGTGTGTCGTAGCCGGCCTGCGCGAACTTGCCCAGCGCCGCTTCGTAGTTGCGCTGCAAGGCCAGATGCGCCTTGGCAAACTCCTGCGCCAGCGCGCGCGCCTGCGGATCCTGGGTTGTCTTGGCTAGCGCTTCAGTGCCTGCCTGGACCTTGCTGCCGTCCTTGCGGAAGGCGCTCAGATGCTTGTCGAGCTGCACCGGATCGCGGCCGCGGATGAGTACGTTCTTCCAGTCCTGCACCTGCAGGCGGAAATCGCGGCTGATCTCCTCGCTGCTGGAGGCATGCGCCACTTCCGGCGGCACCTTGCCCGACAGGCTCAACCAGGCCGTGCCCAAGCCGCCGAGTGCGCAGAGCAAGATGACCGCCAATCCCAGCGCAAGCGCGCCGAGCAGTTTGCCTTGCAGGCTGACGAACTTCGGGGTGGCAGCAGACATGGGTGCATCCAATAACGGGGATTGCACCGTTTATCGACGCGCCTGCGCGGGTCTGAAGCAGCCTCGGCCGCCACACCAGCCAGGTATGCCTTGGCACGCACGTCGCCGCGCGCGATTCCCTGACAGCCTTCACCCACCCGCCCGACCATCGCGCCGATCCGGGTGGCCCCGTATCCTTCCCGCGCATGACCGACCCCGTTTTTCCGATCTCCCCGCTGTTGCCACACATCCGCGACAGCCTGGCCGCCCATCCGCGGCTGGTGCTGGAAGCCCCGCCCGGCGCTGGCAAGACCACCCAGGTGCCGCTGGCGCTGCTGGACGCGCCATGGCTGGCCGGCCGCAAGATCGTGATGCTGGAGCCGCGCCGCGTGGCTGCCCGCAGCGCGGCGATGTTCATGGCGCGCCAGCTGGGCGAGCCGGTCGGCGAGACCGTGGGCTACCGCATCCGCTTCGAGAACAAGACCTCCGCGCGCACCCGTATTGAAGTCGTCACCGAGGGCATCCTGACCCGGCTGATCCAGGACGACCCGATGCTGGAGCACATCGGCGCGCTGCTGTTCGACGAATTCCACGAACGCCACCTGGCCGGCGACCTCGGTCTGGCGCTGGCGCTGGACGTGCAGGCACAGGTGCGCGAGGACCTGCGCATTGTGGCGATGTCGGCCACGCTCGATGGCGAGCGCCTGGCCGGCTTTCTCGACGCACCGCGCCTGAGCAGCGCCGGGCGCAGTTTTCCGGTGGAGATCGCGCACTTCCCCGCGCGGCGCGACGAGGCGCTGGAGCCGCAGACGCGCCGCGCGGTGGAACAGGCCTTGTCCACGCATCCGGGCGATGTGCTGGTGTTCCTGCCTGGCCAGCGCGAGATCGCACGCGTGCATAGCGCGCTGCAGGAGGTGCTGGACCCGGCAGTGCAGGTGCTACCGCTGCATGGCGAGCTGCCGGTCGAGGCGCAAAGCCAGGTACTGCAACCCGACCCGTCAGGGCGCCGCCGCGTGGTGCTGGCGACCAACGTCGCCGAGTCCTCCGTGACCCTGCCCGGCGTGCGCGTGGTGATCGACAGCGGGTTGGCGCGCGAGCCGCATTACGACCCCAACAGCGGCTTCTCGCGGTTGGACATCGCCACCATTGCGCAAGCCTCGGCCGACCAACGCGCCGGCCGCGCCGGGCGTGTGGCCAGCGGTTGGGCGTACCGGCTGTGGCCGCAATCGCAACGGCTGGAACCGCAGCGGCGTGCCGAAATCACCCAGGTGGAACTGGCCGGCCTGGCGCTGGAACTGGCGGCCTGGGGCAGTGCCGCGCTGCGTTTTGTCGATGCACCGCCCGCCGGCGCGCTCGCCGCCGCACACGAATTGCTGCAGCGGCTGGGCGCACTCACCGACAGCGGTGGCATCACCACCGTGGGCCGGCGCATGCTCGCGCTGGGCACGCACCCGCGCCTGGCCGCAATGCTGGCGCAGTCCGGCGATGTGGCGCGCGTAGCGTTGGCCTGCGACCTGGCCGCCTTGCTGGAAGCGCGCGACCCGCTGCGTCAGGGCGGCGATGGACTGGCTGCGCGCTGGCGTGCGCTGGCCGCCTTCCGGCAAGGTCGCAGCGCATACGATGCCAACCGCGGCGGCCTGGCCGCGATCGACAGCGCCGCCAAGCAATGGCGACGCCGGCTGCGTTGCGACAGCGCACCGCCGGCCAGCGTGGAGGCGCACGCACTCGGCGACCTGCTCTCGCACGCCTTCCCCGACCGCATCGCCGCACGCCACCCTGCCGACCCGCTGCGCTACCTGCTCGCCAACGGCCGCAGCGCGCGCCTGTTCGACCACAGCGATCTGCGCGGCGAACCGTGGCTGGTCGCCAGCGAACTGCGTTACGAGGCCAAGGACGCGCTGCTGCTGCGCGCCGCACCAGTGGACGAAGGCTATCTGCGCCGTAGCGTGCCCGAGCGCTTCGTGCAACAGGATCTGGTGCAGTGGGATGCGGACAAACGCGCCCTGGTGGCACGCCGGCAATCCAGCTTCGACCGCATCGTGCTCGACAGCCGCCCGGCCGGCCGTGTCGATCCCGCGCAAGCCGCCAGCGCGCTCACCGAGGCGGTACGTCAGCTGGGGCTGGATGCCTTGCCCTGGACCGACGGCCTGCGCCAATGGCGTGCACGCGTGCAGTCGCTACGCGCCTGGATGCCGGAGCTTGCGCTGCCCGACCTGTCAGATACCGCGTTGCTCGACACGTTGGAGACCTGGCTGCGCCCGGCGTTTGTTGGTAAAACCCGGCTCGACGCGCTCGACGAAAGCAGCCTGGGTGAGGCGCTCAAGGTCGCCTTGCCGTGGGACCGGCGCCAGTTGATCGACCGCCACGCGCCCACCCGCATCAGCGTGCCCTCGGGCATGGAGCGGCAGATCAGCTACACCGTCGATGACGCCGGGCAACCGTTGCCACCGGTGCTGGCGGTCAAGTTGCAGGAACTGTTCGGCCTGGCCGAAACCCCACGCATCGCCGACGGCCGCATCCCGCTAACCCTGCACCTGCTCTCACCAGGTGGCCGCCCGTTGCAGGTGACGCAAGATCTGAAAAGCTTCTGGGTAACGACGTATCCGGACGTCAGGAAGGAGATGAAGGGGCGGTATCCACGGCATCCGTGGCCGGAAGACCCATGGACAGCCACAGCAACGCACAGAGCAAAACCGCGCGGCACCTGATGGGTCCTGACCCGCAGCGGCGGTGAAAGATGTCAGGTGCCCAGCGATTTCTGCGGCGCGGCCGGAAGACCCATGGACAGCCACAGCAACGCACAGAGCAAAACCGCGTGGCACGTAATAGCCCCTCTCCCGTCGGGAGAGGGGTTGGGGTGAGGGTACGTGCGAAGCACTCACGTTGTTCAACTGCACGTGGCTTCGCTCGTACCCTCATCCGCCCTTCGGGCACCTTCTCCCGATGGGAGAAGAGAACGACACCAGCCACGTTCAGACCTTCATCGCTTCCAGATAAGCACCAATCACTGCAGCGCCCTGCCTGCCTTCCTAACCGCAACCCAAACAAGCCCTACCACCGCTAACACCGTCTATACGCACCAGCCCACACACTGCGGCCCACGTACTCAGAAAGGAAACGCCTCCAATGAGCAAGCTGACTGTGATCACCGAACGCGCCCTGGAGCGTGCCCTGGAACTTGCCGGCACTGCCGGCGACCACCTGCGTCACGCCGCGTCCGATGCGGGCGACAAGGCACGCACTGCAGGCAGCAGCCTGCGTCATTTCGGCCCGGGCGCCAGCGAATGGCTGAAGACCGGCGCCGCACTGGGTGCCGTGCGTAGCGGTGGCAAGGTCGTCGGCAAAGTGGTCAAGCGCAACCCCGCCATTACCGTGGCTGCCGCCGTCGCCGGCCTGGGCCTGATCGGGTATGCCGTGTATCGCAAGCGCCAACGTGATCAGCAGGTGCTCGGCGGCAATGTGCATCGCCTGGATCGCGAAAATGCCGGTAACGCCAGCGCCCGTCGCGCGGCCTATCAGCGTCGCGGTGCAGTGACCCCGAGCGACGGCATCGAATAAGCCATCGCTTCAGGTAAAACCCGACAACGCCACGGCCCTGCGCCGTGGCGTTGTCGTGTGTGGGATGCAATCCATCGCAGTGCATTGATGTCATCGCCTGACACACCACCGAACTCACCATAGCGATTTGGCTTAGCGACATAACCACACTCCATTTCTGAATAGCGGACTCAGCGGTGATTAATGTCCGCGGGGAGCCACACCGAGATCAGCGTCGCAGTTGCGCGCTTGCGGGGTGCTCCCACCTCCCCACATTCAGAAGTGACTGTTCATGACCGCTCGCTCTCCCATCTTCCGACCCAGCGCGCTCACGTTGGCGCTATTGCTTGCCAGCGCGGCACCGCTGGCCTTCGCGCAATCCACCACCGGCAGCATCGCCGGCCAGGCGCCTGCCTCGGCCAGCCGCATCGTGGTGCGTAGCGATACCGGCCTCACCCGCGAAGTGGAGGTCGATGCGCGCGGCCGCTACGCCTTGGGCCAGTTGCCGTTAGGCACGTATTCGGTGGTGGCCAAGGATGCGTCCGGCACTGTATTGAACACGCGCGAAGCGGTGACGCTGACGGTAGGCACCACCACCGATGTGTCGTTCGGCGCGGTGACACAACTGGATGGCGTCAGCGTCACCGCCGATCGTGCGGCGGCCGCGATCGATGTCACCACCGTGGATTCGCGCACCGTCATCACTGCCGAGCAATTGCAGCGACTGCCACTTGGCCGTTCGGCCGAAGCGATCGCGCAGCTGGCACCGGGCGTGGTCGGCAACAGCGGAAGTGGCACCTACAGTGGCCCGAGCGGCGAGCAGTTGGTGAGCTTCGGCGGTTCGTCCGCTGCAGAGAACGCGTATTACATCAACGGCTTCAACACCACCGATCCGCTGCGCGGCCTGGGCGGCCTGACCCTGCCCTACGGCAGCATCGATCAGCTGGAGGTCTATACCGGCGGCTACAGCGCCAAGTACGGGCGCTCCGATGGCGGCGTGATCAATGCCGTGGGCAAGCGTGGCACCAACGACTGGCACTTCGGTGGTCAGGCATTGTGGGAGCCGGCGTCTGCGCGTGCCGACAAGGACGATGTGCGTTACCCCGGCAATGGCGCGTTGTATCGCCCCGATAGCCAGGACCGCCAATGGGTGTCCACCCAGAGCGTGTATGCCGGCGGCCCGTTGATCCAGGACAAGCTGTTCCTGTTCGGCTCCTACGAACTGGAGCGCCGCCAGGGCCGCGAACTGGACAGCGTGGAAGACACCAACGCCGACACCAGTTATCGGTACGACCGCCCGCGCTGGTACGGCAAGCTGGATTGGAACATCACCGACAACCACCTGCTGGAACTCACCGGCGCCTCCAGCCGCAACGTGTATCGCGGCAGCATCTACAACTACGATTACGATGCATTGAGTCGCGGCAGCCTGCGTGGCCAGGACGACACCACCAAGACCGGCGGCAATCTGTGGAGCGCCAAATACACCGGTTATCTCACCGACCGCCTTACCGTCAGCGCGCTGTACGGCAAGATGAGATCCGACGACTATGTCGGCAATCCTGCCTATGACAGCTCGCTGACGTTTCTGTCCAATGCCTCGCTGCAGAATCCCGCACTCAATGGCGGCAGCCCGATCACCAATGCACAGACCACCGCGTCATTGATCGACCCGGATCGCGGCAACCGCAGCGACAATCTGCGACTGGATCTGAATTACGTCATCGGCCAGCACTCGATCACCGTCGGGATCGACAACCAGAATGCACGCGCACTCAATCGCGGCTCGGTGTCCTCCGGCGATGGCTATTACTGGATCTACGGCCAGTCCAATCCGAATGTGCCAATCAGCACCGGCCTGGGCGTGCCGGCCACCGGTGGCATCGTCAATGGCCAAGACGGCTACTACGTGCGCCGCTACATCTCCAGTTCGCTGGCCTCGGTGCGCTCGGCACAACGCGCGCAATACATCGAAGACAACTGGCAGGTCAGCGACCGGCTGTTGCTCAATCTGGGCTTGCGGCTGGATCAGTTCACCAACTTCAACCGCGATGGCGATGCCTACATCAAGCAGTCCAGCGGGCAATGGGCGCCGCGTCTGGGCTTCAGCTGGGATGTCGATGGCGACGGGCGTTTCAAGGTGTTCGGCAATGCGGGGCGTTACTACCTGGCACTGCCACTCAACCCCGCCTTCAACGCGGCCGGTGCCACCTTGGCGACGTCGACGTATTACACCTATGGCGGCATCGACGCCAACGGCTACCCCACCGATCTGACCCAGTTCTCCGAGCCGGTCTCGTCCAACAACAACTACGGCATCCTGCCCGATCCCAAGACCGTGGCGACGTCCGGTATCAAGCCCTCGTTCCAGGACGAATTCATCCTGGGCTTTTCCAAGACGCTCGGCGACAGCTGGGTGTACGGCGCCAAGGCAACCTATCGTTTGTTGCGCAGTGGCGTGGATGATTACTGCGATATCGATGCGGTATTGGCCAAGTCCGATGCACTGGGCTACGACGTCACCAAGCAGAGCAATCCGGTCAGCTGCTGGCTGATCAATCCGGGCAAGGCCAACACCTTCACCCTGGTCGATACCGGCGGCAACTACGTCAGCGTGCCGCTGAACAATGCCGAGCTCGGCATGCCGGCCTTCAAGCGCAACTACTACGCGCTCAACCTGTCGTTGGAACATCCCTTCGACAGCCGTTGGTACGCCAAGGCCGACTACACCTTCTCGCGCAGCTACGGCACCACCGAAGGCCAACTGCTCTCCAACATCGGCCAGACCGCGGTCGCCACCTCGCAAGCGTGGGATTACGCGCAGCTGATGGAACATACCAACGGCCCGCAGAGCAACGACCACACCCATCAGCTCAAGCTGTACGGCTATTACCAGATCACCCCGCAGTGGCTGGTGTCGGCCAACCTGGCGGTGGTCACCGGCGCGCCATTCAGCCCGCTCGGCGCGTACGGTCCCAACTTCGAGGATCCGGCCGGTTATGGCATCGCCTATCACTATTACCAGGGCCAACCCGCGCCTCCGGGCAGCCAGGGCCGCCTGCCGACGATGACGCAGCTGGATCTGGGCCTGGCTTATCGCCCCGGTTTTGGCGATGGCAAACTCGGTTTCAATCTGGATGTCTTCAACGTGTTCAACACCCAGACTGCGTTGTGGCGCTATCCCTATTCGGAACTGGAACCCGGACAACCGAATCCACTGTACGGGGCGGCGAACGTGCGGCAGGCGCCGCGCTCGTTGCGGGTGAGCGTCAGCTTCGATTACTGAGGCTGCGTGCGGCTGGCAAGGCGTTACGAGCGAGCGTGTGTCGCACAACGGCCGTGTTGACTGCTGCTGTCAGCAGTTGCTTCTGAATGCACGCATCGCGGCCCAGGTCGCGGTGCGTTGCTGTGCCTCGACGCGATTCAGCAGAGCGAGCGCTGAAAAACCAAACTCAGCGTCGCGCTCGGCTTGGGCGCGCGTGATGTGTTTCTTCCGCACGCCACTGGCCCGGCGCAAGCGTATCCAGCCTCCAGTCACCGATCGCCACACGGATCAGACGCAAGGTGGGAAGGCCCACCGACGCGGTCATGCGCCGCACCTGACGGTTGCGGCCTTCGGTGATCTGCAGTTCCAGCCATGCATCGGGTACGGTCTTGCGCACGCGCACCGGCGGATCGCGTGACCACAGTTGCGGTACCGGATCGAGCCTGCGCACCTTGGCCGGCCGGGTCGGGCCATCGTTGAGCACCACGCCATCGCGCAAGGCCTGCAGCTGTGCAGGATCCGGCTCGCCTTCCACCTGCACCCAATAGGTCTTGGGTTGTTTGTGACGCGGGTCGGTCAGGCGATGCGCCAATGCACCGTCGTCGGTCAGCAATAGCAGCCCTTCACTGTCGTGATCCAGACGGCCGGCCGCGTACACGTCGGCCGGCAAGCCGAACTCGGCCAGCGTCCGCTTGGGCGGCTGCGAGCGGTCGCTGAATTGCGACAGCACGCCATAGGGTTTGTTCAACAACACCAACATGCCAATCCTGTTGCGTCAGAGCGATGCAAGACGCCAGGCACGAGGCAATGCGCGTGCGTGGGGCCATGCGTTGGTTGGCGGTACGAACGCCTGCATGCCGAACGCGCACTGCGCGGCGGCATGCAGGCACGGCCTCACTGCTTGACGAACTTCAAGGTCATGCGGTCGCTCTCGCCGATCGCCTTGTACTTGGCTTCATCGGCCTTGTCGTGACTATTGCTCGGCGGCAGCGTCCACACGCCACCGGCATAGTCCTTGGTGTCACGTGGATTGGCATTGACCTCGCTCTTGCCCGCCAGCTTGAAACCGGCTGCTTCGGCCAGTGCGATCAACTGCGTCTGACCCACATAGCCACTCTTGTCGTCAGCCGGCACGTCGGCCTTGGCACGGTGCTCCACCACGCCGAGCACGCCACCGGGCTTGAGCACCTTGTAGAAGCCGGCGAACATCGCCTCGGCATTGCCGGCCATGCGCCAGTTGTGCACGTTGCGGAAGGTCAGCACCAGATCGGCCGAATTGTCCACGCCGAACGAAGGCGTCTTGGGCACATACGAGACGAACGACGGCTTGCCGTACAGCTCCGGCTTGGCAACGAGCTTCTTCTCCAGCTCGTCGCGCGCACGCTGTGCGTAATCGCGGCTACGGCCTTCCGGCACCGCCGCCGGGTCCACCACGGCGGCCACGTACTTGCCCTTCTCGCGCAGATACGGCGCCAGAATTTCCGAATACCAGCCACCGCCCGGAGTGATTTCGATAACGGTCTGGGTCGGCTTGATGCCGAAGAACGCCAGCGTCTGACCCGGATGGCGATAGACATCGCGCTGCACGTACACACGGTCGCGCCAGTTGCCGTCGATGGCCTTTTGCAGCGCCGCATCGGGCGCCGGCAAGGTTGCGCTATCGGCCGGTTTGATTGCCATTGCCAGCGGCGCGCTCATCGCCACTGCCATCCCCACCACACATGCACACACCAGCTTGTTGCGGATCATCACGGCACCCTTTACGGGAAAAAGTAGCGCGAGCCTAGCATGCGATTTGGAGCCTGCCATGTGCACGGCGGCGCCTGCCGCAGCAGGCGTGACGCGCGACATGTTCACATTCTGTGAGCCACTGAGCACGATGGGCGGAACGCTGAATCCACGCGGGTGTCACACGCAACGTCGGCGTGCATGACTATCCTGTTCGGCAGTTTCGAATCAGGAGTTCTGACGATGACGCAATCCCGCGCGCTGGGCCGCTCCGGCCTGCAGATTCAACCGATCGTCTTCGGCGGCAATGTATTCGGCTGGAGCGCCGACGAAGCGACCTCGTTCGCGCTGCTCGACGCCTTCGTCGATGCCGGTTTCAATCTGATCGATACCGCCGATGCCTACTCCGGCTGGGTGCCAGGCAATCGCGGTGGCGAGTCGGAAACCATCATCGGGCGCTGGCTTGCACGCAGTGGCAAACGCGACAAGGTGTTGATCGCGACCAAGGTGGGCAAGTGGAGCGAGCACCCGGGTCTGTCGCCCGAGAACATCGCCGCAGCGGTCGAGGATTCGCTGACGCGTCTGCAGACCGATGTGATCGATCTGTACCAGGCGCACGAAGACGATGAATCGATTCCGCTGGAGGCCACGCTGGCCGCGTTCGGGCGCTTGATCGAACAAGGCAAGGTGCGTGCGATTGGCGCCTCCAACTACAGCGCTGCACGCCTGCGCGATGCACTGGATATTTCCGAGCAGTACACCCTGCCGCGTTACGAGAGCCTGCAGCCGGAATACAACCTCTACGACCGCGCCGGCTATGAAGCCGAGCTGGAACCGCTGATACGCGAGCGCCAGGTCGGAGTGATCAGCTACTACTCGCTGGCCAGCGGCTTTCTCACCGGCAAATACCGCAGCGCCGAGGATGCCGGCAAGAGCAGTGCGCGTGGTGCGTCGGTGGTCAAGCAGTACGTCAATCCGCGTGGCTTGCGTATTCTGCAAGCGCTGGACGATCTGGCTGCCACGCATAGCGCCACGCCCGCGCAGATCGCATTGGCCTGGTTGATCGCGCGGCCGGGCCTGAGCGCACCGATCGTCAGCGCCACCAGCGTGACCCAGCTGCACGACGTGCTGGCGGCAGCGCGCGTGTCGCTGAGCGCGAATCAGATCGCGCAGCTGGACAACGCAAGCGCGCCGGAGCCTGCCGACGCCGCTTGACGCCTCGCCGCTGCAGCGCATGTCACCCATCGCAACACTCCCTCGCGCAGCCGCCATGCGGCTGTGCTCCCTCGACCGCGCACGCGTGGTCCTTTCTGCGAGGAATTCCGCATGACCGCTCTCATCAACCGCCGCATCGTGCTGGCCTCACGCCCCCACGGCGAGCCAAGCGCCGTTAACTTCCGTCTGGAAGAGGCCGCCTTGCCGCCCACCGGGCACGAACAGATTCTGGTGCGCAATCGCTTTCTTTCTCTGGACCCGTACATGCGCGGACGCATGGACGAAGGCCCGTCCTACGCCGCACCGGTGGAGATCGACGCGGTGATGGAAGGCGGCACCGTGGGCGAAGTGCTCGAATCGCATCATCCCGACTATCAACCCGGCGATCTGCTGGTGCTGCCGGGCGGCTGGCAGACGCATAGCCTGTTCACGCCTGCCGCGCCATTGCGCAAGCTGCCCAACGACGACGCCTTGCCGCTGAGCACCGCACTCGGCGTGTACGGCATGCCCGGCTTCACCGCCTACGCCGGCCTGCACGAAATCGGTAAACCGCAGGCGGGCGAGACATTGGTGGTTGCGGCGGCCAGCGGGCCGGTCGGTGCCACCGTGGCGCAGCTGGCGCGCCTGCAGGGCTTGCGCGTGGTGGCCATTGCCGGTGGCGAAGAAAAGGTGCGTTACCTGCGCGAGACGCTGCGCGTGGATGTGGCACTGGACCATCGCGCCGACGACTTTGCCGAGCAGTTGCGCGCCGCCACGCCGGACGGTATCGACATCTATTTCGAAAACGTCGGCGGCAAGGTGTTCGATGCGGTATTGCCGCAATTGAATGCGTTTGCGCGCATCCCGGTCTGCGGCGTGGTCGCCACCTACAACAGCCGTGGCCACGCCTTGCCGGGGCCGGATCGCCTGCCGGATTTCATCGGCCAGGTGCTGCGCAAACGACTGACCGTGCGCGGCTTCATCCAGCACGATTTCAGTCGCCTGATGCCCGCCTTCCTGCGCGAAATGGGCCAGTGGCTGCGCGAGGACCAGATCCACTATCGCGAACACGTCCTGCACGGCCTGGACAGCGCACCGCAAGGCCTGATCAGCCTGCTGCGCGGCGAAAACTTCGGTAAAGCCGTCGTCGCACTCGACTAAATAACTCACAGCGCCTCGCATACCCCCGCTTTTACGATTCCCCATTCCCGATTCACTATTCCCGATTAACAAAGGAACACAATGACAGTCCCCGCATTCGGCCTCGGCACCTTTCGTCTCAAGGACCAGGTCGTCATCGACTCGGTGCGCAATGCACTGGAGTTGGGTTACCGCGCCGTCGATACCGCGCAGATCTATGACAACGAAGAACAGGTCGGCCAGGCGATTGCCGCCTCCCGCGTGCCGCGCGATCAGCTGTATCTGACCACCAAGATCTGGGTCGACAAGTTCGGCGGCGGCGCCTTGCTGCCGAGCCTGCAGGACAGCCTGCGCAAGCTCGGCACCGAATATGTGGATCTCACCCTGATTCACTGGCCCTCGCCGCAAGATCAGGTGTCGATGCGCGAGTATCTGGAAGCGCTGGCGCAGGCCAGGCAGCAGGGCCTGACCCGCGCGATCGGTGTGTCCAATTTCACCATTGCATTGATCAAGCAGGCCATCGAGATTTTGGGTGCCGATGCCATCGCCACCAACCAGATCGAAGTGCATCCGTACTTGCAGAACCGCACGTTGATCGCGTTCCTGCGTGAGCAAGGCATCCATGTCACCTCGTACATGACGCTGGCGGTGGGCGAAGTGTTGAAGGATCCGGTGATCCAGGCGATTGCCGCGCGTCATGACGCCACCCCGGCGCAGGTCACGCTGGCCTGGGCATTGCAGCAGGGGTATTCGGTGATTCCGTCTTCGACCAAGCGCGAAAATCTTCAAAGCAATCTCAAGGCGCAGACGCTGCAGTTGAGCGAGCAGGACATGCGCGAGATCGCCGCACTCGACCGCGGTCAGCGCCTGGCCAACCCGAAGGCGATTGCACCCGACTGGGATTGAGTTCTCGGTTTTTGCCCCGTCCCGGCATCGTCCGGTACGGGGCACAGCAGCCGCGACGACCGCTCGTCGTCGCGCGCTGGTTGCACGCGGCAGCCGCTGCTACGGTGCCAGCACAGGGGGGTAAGTCTCGACAACGGAGTCCTACCCATGCACACCGCATCCGTCTTGACCCGCCGCGTCGTCAATCTCGACGCAGAGATCGCCTACTGGCGCGATGTCCATGCCGAAGGCCATCTGGGCGGCTACGATTTTGCCGACTATGCCCGGCTGCTCAAGCTCGGCTACGACATCTACCTGGCCTATCCGCGCGCCACCGAAGCGCAGTTGTACCGCGTGCTGCAGGACGGCTTCTACCACTATCAACCGATGCTGTCGGTGCCCTGGGATCAGGCGCGCTGGATCGTGCGGCACGCGTGGCGGCATATGGAAGATGCGGCCGTTCGGCATTGAAGCGACAAGTCAGGTTACTGCGTCGCCGCGCGGCCTCAATGCCGCGATAAAACTCAGTTCAACTGCCCCATCGCCTGACGGTCGATGCGGTGTTTTTCGGCCAATGCCTGCATCCCTTGCAGGGTGGCGGCGATCAGGCTGGCATAGCGCAACCGCCACAGATTGGCGCGGTCGTTGTCGTCGTGGGTGCTGCCCAGGCCATCCAGCACCTGCGGCAGACGCCGATCGGCCAACGCCGAAGCGGCCAAATAGGGCTTGGCCGGAGCAATCACATCCACCGGTTCGCGCCAGTCGTTGGCCACCTGCCGGGCGATGCCGGCCAGATGCGAGAGCTGGTGCATGCCGATCAGCGTCTCGTGCAACATCTCGCGACAGGCCCATTGCCACAGCGCCACCTTCTCCGATGGGTTCTGGGCGATCTCGGTCAGCGCCAGATCAACCTTTTCGATGCGTGAGTCGAGCATTGCGGAGCTCCGATGCTGCTGTGCAACATAATTCACACCATCCGCCGTGAGAGTCAAGTGAGCCAGTCGCTAAAATGATGTCGGCGTGCCGGGGCTCGACCCGGTTCACGCTTTGCAATCGCCGTCGAGTCCGATAAGACTTGCGGCACCCTGACTTCCTGCCCATGGCGGTGCGCATCGCCACACGCGATGCTGCTGGCTCCAGACACCAAGGCCGCCGCATGCGCTCCACTGCCTTTTTCATGCCGCTAGTGCTGCTGGCGGCCTGTAGCGCGCAAGCCGAGACCGCCAAGCCACAGGTCTCTTCGCAGCAGTGCGAGGTCAGCACGTCCTACGACGTGCTTGCCGATAGCGGCGGCATCTGGCTACGCCGCAAACAGGGCGTGCCGCGCGAGATCTTTTTCCACGGTGGCGAGCTCAACGTGGATCGCCAGCCGCAGCCGGTGAGCGCTGCCGACGCGCAGCGCCTGCGCGAGATCGAGCACGGCGCTCGCACGCTGATGCCGGCAGTGACCGACATCGCGCGGTCGGTGGTCGGCATCACCTTCGATGCGTTGGCCGGCGTGGTGCAGATGCTCACCGGCAGCACGCGCCAGGAGCGCAAGGTCGAGCGGCTGCGCGTCAACGCGCTTGCGCAGGTCGATGCCACCCTGGGGCGTGGGCGCTGGGAGCAGGAGCTGTTCGACGAACATTTCGAAGCCAACGTCGAACGGGCTGCAGAAGAGTTGGCCGGCGGCCTGACCCGCAGCGTGATGTGGACGGTGATGACCGGACGCACTGCGCAGCTGGAGCGTCGCGGGGAGCAATTGGACGCGCGCATGGAACAGCAGATGCAGGGACGCAGCGAAGCATTGGAGGCGCAGGCGCGGACCTTATGCACGCAGGTAGAGGCGTTGTACGCGGTGCAACAGGCGCTGGAGTATCGCTTTCATGGCGAGCGCTTGCAGATGCTGGAACTCAATCAACATCAGCAGAAAGAGCAGGACGATGCGCCGGTTTCCAACAGCGTTGTGGTGACGGCTACGCACTGAAAGCGGTAATGACATCGCGAGCGGCGCGGCATCTCACCAATGTCTTTTCGCCAGCATCTGATTGATCTCGCCGCTGCCGCTTGGCGACTGGCAGCAGCGGGCATTGTTGCGCTCAATCAGTCATCGCAGCATCAGGCCAGCAGCCATTCCCGCAGCGCATCCGATACTGCCTGCGGCTGCTCCAATGGCGATAGATGCCCACACGCAGGCACTTGCACCAGTTTCGCCTGCATGGCGAGCGCGGCCATTTCCTCATGTAATGCGAGCGGGGTGATCGCATCGTCCTGGCCGCACAGCACCAACAGCGGGCCGGTATACGCGCTTAGCAGCGCGCGACCATCTTCGCGCTCCAGCCGGTTTTGACGCAGAAATACCTCCACTCCCAGGCGCTGGGTCATGCCGCGGACGCGTTCCAGCAAGGCGGCGTCCTGCCAACGCGATGGATGCACGTAGTGGCGCATCAACCGTTCGCCGAATCCAAGAAACGACTTGCCGCCGCGCACGCTTGCTTCCTGCGCGCGCCGTTGCGCCGCCCGCTCGAGCGAATCGGCACGTGTGGAGGTATCCAGCAACGCCAGGCGCTCCACACGCTCGGGCGCGATACGCAGGATTTCCTGCGCCACATAGCCACCCAACGAGAATCCAGCCAGTGCGAAACGCGGCGGCATCTGCGCCAGCACCTGCGTTGCAAGCTCACGCATGCTGTCGCCCTGGGTGATGTCGCCGACCACGCACTCGGCAACGTCGGCCAGCGCAATGCGCTGCGCCTGCCACAACTGCGCATCGTTGAGCAGGCCGGGCAGCAGTAATAACGTGGGACGCGTTGCGCTCATGCGCAGAAGATTCCGGACGGCGCCGGCGAAGCAAACGGTGTCATCGTCTTAGCGTTGTTCACGGAACGTAGCGCGCAGTTGCCAGGTGGGTGCGGGTGGCACGGAGGAACTGCAGTGTACGAGTGGTACATCACGCAACGAAATTGGCCGCGCCCGCCTAGCAGTGAGCGCAGGCGTTTGGTTAGCGGCTCTTGATGTGGCAAGCGGCTGTGGCCAACATGTGCAAACAGGCGATGCACAACGAACGCGGCCCGACGCATGCGCCGGGCCGCTTCTGACACTGCTACGCGATATGCGCGGCAGCACTGGCGTGGATCAGGCCAGGGTCAGGGTGACGTCGATGTTGCCGCGGGTCGCGTTGGAGTACGGGCAGACCTGGTGGGCCTTGTCGACCAGCGCCTGCAGTTCGGCCTTGTCCATGCCCGGCACCGCGATGCGCAGCTCCACCGCAATACCGAAGCCACCGGGAATCTGGCCGATGCCGACGCTGCTGTCGATGCTCACTTCGCCCGGCAGCTTGAGCTTGTCCTGACCTGCAACGGCCTTCATCGCGCCGATGAAGCAGGCCGCATAACCGGCAGCGAACAGCTGCTCCGGGTTGGTGCCGTCGCCGCCCGCGCCGCCCAGCTCACGCGGGGTGGACAGCTTGGCGTCCAGCGCCTTGTCAGAGGACACGGCGCGGCCTTCGCGGCCACCGGTTGCGGTGGCGTGGGCGGTGTAGAGGATTTTTTCAGGTGAAGCCATGGTGGTTCTCCAGGGTGAGCGCTGTGAGCGCGTGATTAGTTGAATCGTTGACGATTGAATCGTGTACGACTTGTTGAATCAAAGTCTGGGGACAGGTGGATCGACTTACCCCGTTCCAAGGCTGGAGCGTAGCTTTTCCAGTTCCTGCTTGAGTTGACGCAGTTCGTCCAACGAACACGCCGACGCACAGAACACCTGCTCCGGCACCGCGCCTGCCTTGCTGCGCAATGCGCGCCCGGCGTCGGTCAACGCAATGATCACCTGACGCTCGTCGCTGACGGCGCGCGTGCGGGTGACCAAACCGGCGGCCTGTAAGCGCTTGAGCAGCGGCGTCAGCGTGGCCGAGTCCAGATACAGGCGCTCGCCGATCTCCGACACGCTGCGACCGTCGGTCTCCCACAGCACCAGCATCACCAGATACTGCGGATAGGTCAGGTCCAGCGTCTTCAGCAGCCCGCGGTAGAGCTTGTGCATCGCCAGGTTGGCCGAATACAGCGCAAAGCACAGCTGGTTGTCGAGCTGTAGCAGCGCGTCGGTCCGGGCGGTGGTGGCTGTGGGGGTGTCCATGGCTGCAATTTACATAGTGCACTATTTAATTGCAAGCGATATTTGGAACGGAGCTAGGTCTCCAAGGGAAGTGGCCGCAATACGCTCGCATGCAACCGCACTGCGCAGCGACTCAGGTGAACTGGATAAAGAAATGCCCCGCCGCATCGCCTTCGCCCAGTTTCCTGGCACGCTGGTCTGCAAACAGATAGCCGGTGCCATCACCGAAGATGCCGTCATAGTCGGGATCTATCCGGCGCAGTTCCGACTCGACCAACTGGGCAAGAAAGTAATAGCGTGGACTCGTATGGATTGGGTCCTGCAACCAGCACGGTCGGCCGAGTTGTTTGCTCATCCCTGCGCCGTTGTCGTCGTCTTCCAGCTCTTTATCCATGTCGTCATCATCGAAGGGCTGCAGACCAACGAAGTGACGCCCGAGCAACCACGCACCGTCACCAAGGCACATCTCCTGCTCCGCACGTCGATGCAGCAGCACCTTGCTATGCCTCAGCGCAGTCTTGTCGAATTCGCTTTGCTGATTGACGGCGAGCCTGCGCAGCGATGTTCGGCTGTCGCCATCGCCAGACCGCTCGATCGATGCAAAGACAGTCAGCGCCATGTCTTCGGGCAGATAGGGAGTCGGCAAAAACAACGCGGTGAGCATGACGATGGGCAGCATCGGCTGACCAGTCGACGGGTCCGTTGGCCATAGCGCCGCATCGTGCAACCAGGCACCTCCGCCAAACTGGCCCAGGCCGCAGTCCGAATCGCTGACAACGATCCTGTGGAATCCCGGGCCAGGACGCGTCTGCATGTTATGCCCGATGTGCAGTGGCCAGATATTCGGCGCTCTGCATCTCGATCAACCGCGAAGCGGTACGCTCGAAGGCGCCGGCCAGCCGCTGGCCGCTGTACAACGCCGGTGGCGCGTCCTGCGCGGTGCAGACCAGGTTGACATGGCGGTCGTACAACTCGTCGATCAGATTGACGAAACGGCGCGCCGCATCTTCGTTGCTGCGATCGAAGTGCGGGATGCCACCCAGCAACACGGTGGTGAATTCGCGCGCGATCTCGATGTAATCGCCCGGGCCACGCGGGCCTTCGCATAGCGCAGCAAAGTCGAACCAGGCAATGCTCTTGCCGCGTGCGCGCACCGCGATCTTGCGCGCTTCGATTTCGATATTGCCGCCACGCGCTTCGGAATTTCCGCTCAATTCGCTCCAGCGCTGGCTGAGCCAGTCGTCGGACTGCGCATCCAGCGGCGCGCGATACACCGGCGAGCGCGTCAGCGCGCGCATGCGGTAATCCTCGGTGCCTTCGGCATACAGCTCGACGCAGAACTTTTGCAGCAACCCGATCGCCGGCATGAAGCTGTCGCGCTGCAACCCATTGGCGTAGAGATTGTCCGGCGCGGTATTGGACGTGGTCACCAGGGTCACGCCTTCGGCGAACAGACGTTCCAGCAAGCGCGCCAGCAACATCGCATCGCCGATATCGGTGACGAAGAACTCGTCCAGCACCAGCACGCGCAGATTTTCGCGCCATTGCTGCGCGATCTTGGCCAGCGGGTCGCTTTGCCCGGCGTGCTCGCGCAGCTGCTCGTGCACGCCGCGCATGAAGCGATGGAAATGCGTGCGGTACTTCTGCTTGATCGGCAGCCCGTCGTAGAACAGGTCGACCAGGAAGGTCTTGCCGCGCCCCACGCCACCCCAGAAATACAGGCCACGCACCGGCTCGGGTTTTTTCCAGAAGGCGGACAGCCGATCCAGCCAGCCATCCTGCGCACTGTCCACCAAGGCCTCGTGGATACGGTCCAGCTCCGCCAGTGCCGCCTGTTGGGCAGGGTCGGCGCGCCAGTCGCCGCGTTGTACGCCGGCGGCGTAGCGCTGCGACGGGGTCATCTCAGTCATCGTGTTCTCCGCGGGGCCGGCTGCTGCCTCGCCCGCTCAACGGCGCATCGCGATGCGATACGCATGGGCCATGCCGCGGTCAGACTGCGGCCGGCAACCAGCGCCGGACACCATGCTGGATCGCACCGCGCAGGTCGATCAATTTGCGGTGGAAGAAATGGCTGGTGTCGGGCATGCGCACCAGCTCGGGCTGCTGCTCCAACGTGTCCAACCAGTCGTAGACCGCCTGCGGGTCGACGATTTCATCGGCATCGCCTTGAATCACCAACCAGTGCCCAGGCGGCTGCATGTCGCTGAAATCCCAGCGCCCGGCCGGCGGCGCGATCGAGATCAACGCCTGCGGTTCGAGCGAGCCGGCAGCGCGCAACGACACGTACGCGCCGAAGCTGAAACCGGCCAACCACAACGTGTCGCCGGGGCGCTGACTGCGCACCCACGCGGCCACCGCGCGCAGATCATCCTGTTCGCCATCGCCATGATCGAACGCACCGGCTGAGTTGCCGACACTGCGGAAATTGAAGCGCACCACGGTGATGCCCAGCTCGCGCAGCGCGCGTGCGGCCATGGTGACGACCTTGTTGTGCATGCTGCCGCCCTCGGTGGAGAGCGGATGGCAGACGATGGCGACGACCGGTTGCACAGCGACGTCCGCCTCGGGCAGATCGACCGCGATATCGAGCGGGCCGACCGGCCCCTCCAACGTCAACGCAGCGGATTCGGTGGGGAATGGGGGATTGGACATGCCCTCATAATAGCCGCCCCGCCGGCCGCGTTCATCGCCCTGCCTGCACACTTCGTTGCGTAGCCCATGCATTTGTTGCTGTTTGCCGTTGTCTGCAGTGTCCTGGTGTCGGTGATTCTCAAGCTGTTGCCGCGCTATCGCCTGGATGCCTCCCAAACCATCACCTGGAACTACGCCACCGCTGCCACGCTGGCGTGGCTATTGCTCGATCCGGCGCTGGACACGCTGCACGCCCCGTCCACTCCATGGGTGGCATTGCTGGCGCTATCGGTTGCATTGCCTGCGATCTTCATGGTGCTCGCACGTGCCGTCACCACCGCCGGCATCGTGCGCACAGAGATGGCGCAGCGCTTGTCGTTGCTGCTGTCGTTGACCGCCGCCTTCACCGTGTTCGGCGAGCCGTTCAACGGCTGGAAGTTGACCGGACTGGGCATAGGTCTGCTCGCCATTGTCTGTATCGTGCAGCGCCCGGATGCACGCGAGCGCACCACGCCGGCATCCTCGGCCGGCTGGATGTGGTTGCTTGGCGTGTGGATGGTCTTTGCATTGATCGATCTGCTACTGAAGACCATTGCACAGGCCGGGACCTCGTCACTGACCTCGCTGACGCTGTGCTTTGCCATCGCCTTCGTGTTGATGTTGGCGCTGCAAGGCGTGCGCCGGGCACGCGGCGTGCGGATGGACGGCCGCAACATCGTGGCGGGCGTGCTGCTCGGCGCACTCAATTTCGGCAACATCTTCTGTTATGTGCGCGCCCATCAGGCACTGCCGCATAGCCCTGCCACGGTCTTTGCGACGATGAACATCGGCGTGGTCGTGCTCGGCATGCTTGTGGGCGTCCTCGGCTTCAACGAGCGCATCGGAACACGCGTGCGCATGGGGTTGCTGCTGGCGGTACCGGCAATTGCCTTAATCGCTTGGGGGATGTAATGCGCTTGCGGGATCACGTGTTCGGTTCACGCGCCCTGTGTTCGCAGCGTGCGGCGTTTGGTCAACAACGGCCGCTACCGTAGACCCATAAACAGGGCTTGTCGCCCCGTTGGGTTGGGTGATGTGTCTGAATCCAGTGTTGAAGGAGCATCGCCAGACATCCTCGGGCGCAGAGGCGGTCACTGCGTGCAGCGTCGCCGCAACCTGGTTGCTGCTTCGCTCGCCAGCGCGCCTCGCATCGGCGGAATCGCATCTGCAGCGTGAGGTCGTCACCGCACTGGACCCGCAGGTTGCGGGCACGCAGCCGCCGTGTCCCGGGCAGGGCTCGCAACAGCGGGCGCGGCCGCCATGGCCTGGCTCGCCGCCTTCCATTGTCGCGATCGCATCGGCATCCCAGGCAGTGGAGACACCGCTTCCACAGGCGCAAGCAGCAGCGCTACTGAGAGCGATGAACCGCCGTCTGCTGGAACTCAATCCGCACTACCACGCGATCACCACGCGCTTGTTTCTGGAAGATCGCCACGCGATGCCGCAGGAACAATACGTGCTCGATCAGCGCGAGGACCTGTTGAGGCAACGCAATCAGGCACGCGACAGCCAGCTGCAGTTCCTGCTCGACGCCCTCGCCCCGCTGGCACATGTCCACGCACCGCTCATGCCGACCGATCTGCCGAAAAACTGCACGCAGAAGGTGGGGCAGCGCGACCAGGCGCTGGTGCAGATGCAGGTGCAGAAAGCGCTGCGCCATTCGAGCTGTTACGCCGACGCATACCGGCGCGCGGAGGCGCAGCTGGACGGCCTGCAGGAAAGCGCTGCGCCGTGCGAGCAGATCCAGAAGCTGCAAAGGCTCATGCAAGGCTACCGCGCGTTGCTGGCGCTGGAAGCGCACACCGAGCAAGCCTGCGAACACCGCGCGCAACTGAGCTGACACCAAGAAGGCGCATTCTGCCTGGACACAGTTACGCCGAGCGATGCACCACCACGCGATTGACCACGCTGGAGCGCAACCGGCAGCGGCAGGCAGATCGCAGCAGCGGATGACGCCGGCTGATGCCGGCTGTCATCGCGGTGCTGCATCGGTATTTCAACGCTCCCAATGCGGGAACGGGTCGTCCAGCAGCTGCCACTGCGCCGGACCTTGGCGCAGCTCCTGGTCGCTCAACAGACAGGCATCCAGCGCGGCGCGCGTACGCGGTGCATCCATGTCCACGCCGATCACCGCCAGCTCCTGGCGGCGGTCGCCCCATAGCGGATGCCATAGCCGCTGCATGGCGGCGTACTCGCTGGCATCGCCCACCTCGTGCAATTGCGGCAAGGGCGCAGTCCAGCAGTCGGTCTGCTGACGCTGCCAACCGAGATCGGTATACGGCAGCGGGGTGATGCTGGTCTGCAGTGGCTCACCGATCGCTTGCGCATCCACGCGATGGCGCGCGGCAAACCAGAAGCCGGCGGCGTTGGTCTGCGTTGCACCGCCCACGCTGGACAACTCGCCTACCCAATCCATGCGACTGGCCAGCCAGAAAAAGCCCTTGCTGCGAATCACCTGCGGCAGTCCGCTTTGCACCATGCGCGCGAAGCGCTGCGGATGGAACGGCCGGCGGGCGCGATAGACGAAGCTGCTGATGCCGTATTCCTCGGTCTCCGGCTTGTGCTGGCCGCGCAATTCCTGCATCCAGCCCGGCGCCAGCTGCGCGCGGGTGAAATCGAAGCGGCCGGTATCGAGCAACGTGCGCAACGGCACCTCGCCATGCGTGGCATCCACGATCGCCGCCTCGCGATTGAGCGCACGCAACACCGCGCGCAGCCGCATCAATTGCTGCGCATCGATCTGATCGCATTTGCTGATCACCAGCACGTCGGCGAACTCCACCTGTTCACCCAGCAACTGCACCAGCCCGCGGGTGTCGTCCGGGCCGGCTTGCTGGCCGAGCTCGGCCAGCGTGGCGGCCGAGCCGAAATCCTGCATAAAACGGCTGCCGTCCACCACCGTCACCATGGTGTCGAGCCGGGCGATGTCCGACAGGCTGAAGCCGTCCGCATCGCGCACCGCAAAGGTGGCCGCGACCGGCATCGGCTCGGCGATACCGGTCGATTCGATCAGCAGATAGTCATAGCGCTTCTGTTCGGCCAGCCGCCGTACTTCCTGCAGCAGATCGTCGCGCAGGGTGCAGCAGATGCAGCCGTTGCTGAATTCCACCAGCGTCTCTTCGGTGCGTCGCAAGGCCGCGCCGCCGTCGCGTACCAGTTGCGCGTCGATGTTGACCTCGCTCATGTCGTTGACGATCACCGCCACACGCATACCTTCGCGGTTGTGCAGGATGCGGTTGAGCAAGGTGGTCTTGCCCGCGCCGAGGAAGCCGGACAACACGGTGACGGGCAGACGTGAATCGCGCTTGGGGGACAGGGACATCCTGAGAGCCTGGCTGGAGGGAAGTGTTACTATATAACACTTACTCGACAGGACACGTTCCATGCGCTTTACCGCTTCTGTGCTGGATCGCTCGGCCATCGCCCTGTCCAGCCTGTGTCTGCTGCACTGCCTTGCGCTGCCGCTGCTGGCCGCCGCACTTCCGCTGCTAGGCGCCTGGAGCCGGGCCGAATGGGTGCATGTGGTGTTCGCCACTGCCGCCGTGCCGCTGAGCGGTTACGCGCTGTGGAGCAGCCATCGCCGCCACGCACTGCCTGCGCCGGTGTGGGCATTGGCGGCGTTCGGGCTGACTGGTCTGGTACTGGGCGCCAGTGGCGTGGCCGGCGACGCGCTGGAAACTCCAATCACGGTGGCCGGCAGCCTGCTGCTGGCCAGCACGCATCTGGTCAATCTGCGGCTACGTCGCCGCGAGGGGCATTGCCCGAGCTAAGCGGGCAGCTCCCACGCGCGCGGACTGCTGTTTTTCGTGACAGCGCACCAGCGTGCGCAAGCGTTGCAGGCAGCAGGCAGCACGCATCGCGTACCCGCCTACAGCGGGATTCGAACGCCGGCTTGCGCTACAGCGAAAAGCCCAGCAGCACCGGGTCGTGGTCGGAACTGCGCCACGGGCCGGCCAGGTTGCGCTTGGCGTAACCGGCATCGTCCATGACATCGGCGTTGATATGCCATTCGACCGCGCCACGCAGCTGCTTGGCCATCGCCGGGCTGAGCAGCGCATGGTCCAGCCGCCCGCTCATGCCGTCGTAGACATAGCTGTAAGGCTGTTTCACCCCGGCCACCGCGAAGGCGTCCTGCCAGCCGCTGGCACGCAGGCTGCGCATCGGGCTCTCCATCGCATAGGCGTTGAAATCGCCCAGCAGCACGGCCAGTTTGGTCTGCGCGCCGGTGGGGTCGGTCTGCAGCCATTGGTGCAGGCGCTTGGCCGATTCGGTGCGGGTGGCGTTCCAACAGGCCTGGCCGTCGCGCTGATCGGCATCGGCGCCGCTGGCGGTGCCACAGCCCTTGGACTTGAAGTGGTTGGCGACCACCACGAAAGTCGCACCACGGGTGCTGCGAAACGCCTGCGCCAGCGGCACCCGGCTATGGCTGTCGAACGGCCCGCCGGTCAACGTGGCCGGCTTGCCCACCGGGGTGACCTGGGAGCTGCGATACACGATGCCGACCCGGATCGCGTCATCGCCCGGGCCGCTGCCGGTGTCGACGAACTGCCAGTCCTTGTCCTTGCCGGCGGCGTTGAGCGCAGCCACCAGCTGGGCCACCGCCGCATCGGCGCCATTGCCGTCGTTTTCCAGTTCCATCAATGCGGCCACATCGGCGCGCAACGGCACGATGGTGGACACCAGCTTGGCCAGCTGTGCCTGGAACTGTTCGTGCGTGCGCGCACCGCGCTTGGTCGGGAACCCGCCGCCGCGGCCATTGCCGTTGAAGAAGTTCTCCAGGTTGAACGAAGCGATGCGCAAGTCGCCC
Source organism: Xanthomonas sp. Leaf131 (assembly GCF_001423495.1). Lineage (GTDB taxonomy): Bacteria > Pseudomonadota > Gammaproteobacteria > Xanthomonadales > Xanthomonadaceae > Xanthomonas. The sequence goes on from NZ_LMOG01000017.1 coordinate 104,517, forward strand.
CCCACCTGCGGCGCCACCGCGGTCGGCATCGCTGGCAGCGTCAGCGGATTCAGTACCTGGATGCGGTAGTTGCCGTCGTAGCGCTGGTCCACGATGCCATCCACCGATTTGAGCAGGCTGCCGGCGCGCAGCATCGGATCGGCCGGCAGATAGGTCACCGTCTTGGGACTGCGGCCGTTGCGCGCATCGTCCAGCAGCACCCGGCGACGCGCGTTTTCCGCCTCCACCTGGGCGAAGGCCGGCGTACCGGTTGCGGCCACTTCGCTTGGCTGCCACAAGCGTCCACCGAAGGCGGCGACCAACTCGCCGGCGCTATCCAGACGGTCGCTGCCGTTGAGCGTCAGCGCGGCGATGCGCACGTGCTCGCCTTCCAGCGCCTCCCAGTTGGCCGGCGGCCCGCTGAGCATGCGCACCGGCACCGGCTGCCCGCTGGCAAGGCGCTCGATGCTGCTGGCATCCACCGTAGTCAGGCTCGCGTCGCCGCCTGCCGACACCTCGCGCACCGTGCCGATAATGCGCACGCGATCGCCCACCGTCACTTCGGCATTGCCGGCACCGGTGACGAACAAGCCATGCGAGCGCCGCGGCTCAAATCCGGGCTGCTGCACGAACAGGCCCGCCAGGCCGACGCGCGTATCGGCAGTGACGATGCCTTCCACTTCGACCACACGGCCGTCGTAGGGGCTGCGCGTGTCTTCGCCCTGCACATCGGCGATCGACAGACGTTGCGGCGCGCCATCGGCGGCACTGCCTAGCAGCGGAGCCAACAGACCGAGGACACCGAGCACAACAAGCGAGCAACGCGACATCGACACACTCCAGAAAGACGCGGGACCAAATACAAACGCCGCCTGCAAGGCGGCGCTATGGCGACAAAGCGCAGCAGCAGGCTAACAAAACGCTGCAGACCGCTGCCAGCGGTGGCGTGGAAAAGGCCGATGCGGCTGCCGGCGTCATCGGCCTCAGCCAGGCAGGTCGGCGCCGTTGGTTGTGCAGAGCATCAGGTGTGCGGAGGACACACATGCGTCAGTCCTCAACCACCGATGTCATCCGCGGCCGCACACGGGAGCAGGCGCAGCACCCTGGCTGGCCCTCCGCCGCTTACTTGAGGTTGGACAACATCCAGTCCACCGTCGCATGCACCTGTTCTTCGGTCAGCGCCGGGTTGCCACCCTTGGGCGGCATGATGCCGCCATCGGGGCCGGTGTAGCCCTCGATCGCGTGCTTGTACAACGTTTCCTTGCCCTGGGCGATGCGCGCGTCCCAATGCGAATGGTCCAGCGTCGGCGCCTTGCCTACGCCGGTGGTATGGCAGGCGGTGCACAGGTTGTCGAAGATGGTCTTGCCGTCGGTGCTGCCGCCATAGGCGGACTGCGAGGCGGCCTTGGCCAGTGCCGCCGCCTGAGCTGCCGCTTGTGCGGACGCGCCGGTGGTGCCGGCATAGACCGCCCCGGCCGGGGCGATGCGTTGTTGCACGCGTTTGGCAGCCGTGGGCGAGACCTCGTCGGGAACGGCGCGTTGCAAATAGGCTGCCAGGGCGATCAGGCCCAGGGTGATCACCACCAGTAGTCCGATCACCATCGAGAATTTTTTCAGGAACTCGAGGTCGTAATTCCGCACGCGCTCACCCCTGGCTGTTGGTCGAAGACCTCTGCTAGCGCCGGAGTATAGAGCACAGTTCGCGCCAGTCTGGCCACTGTGCATGACAGTTTTCGCAGCGATGCGTGCTGCGCCTTGGCGGGCTGTGCGTCTTGTGCGCAGGCACCTGGCGTGCCGCTGGCAAATTGCCGCGATGCCGCATGACGGGGCCGCTTGGCACTCCCCTCCGCGGCCGAACCCGCTTGCCCGCGTGACGACCGTCCCGCAAGTCCCGGATAGCGCGTTGGTCTCGTTTCGTGGAATTGCGTATCATTCCCATCAACCCACGGTGACGCGGTTCTCGCTTCGCCCGGTCCCGCTTACGAGGAGTCGCCGCAATGAAGTCCTTCCTGCTGTCCTGCCTGGCCTTGGCCAGCATCAGTCTGTCTGCCCAGGCCCATGAGATCTGGATCGAACGCGACGGCAGTGGCCCGGTACGGATCTTCTTCGGCGAGCCGGCGCAGGACACCCTCGACCACGGCGAAGACGAGATCAAGCGCGTGGTCAAGCCGACCGTGTTCGGCACCGCCGGCAAGGCCGGCGCCTTGCAGCGTGGCAGCGAGTTCCTCACCGCGCCGTTGTCCGGCACCGGCGATGCCTGGCTGAGCGACGACAGCGTGTTCGAGCCGTGGAAGGGCGAGGCCGGCGGCTTCGAGACCGTGAGTTATTACGCACGCGCCGGGCGCGCTACGCCCTCGGCCAAGCTCGATTTCGAGCTGGTGCCTACTGTCGCCAACAGCAACACGCTGACCGTGCTCTATCGCAACAAGCCGCTGCCCAAGGTCGAGGTAACGGTGATCGACCCGCAGAAGTGGCAGAAGACGCTGACCTCCGATGCCAAGGGCCAGGTCACCTTGCCCAAGCTGCGCGCCGGCCGCCACATCCTGGTCGCTACCAACAAGGAGCCGGTAAAGCGCGAGATCGCCGGCAAGCAGGTGTCGATGATCCACCACATCAGCACGTTGACCTTCCTGGCCGAGTAAATCGGCCACACATGCAGTCCTGCTGATGTCCACCGCACCGCCCCTGTCGCTCCCCTGGTTCAAGCGTCCCTGGCTGGGCGTGCTCGCGCGCACGCTGGCCGCGATCTTTGGCGGGTATGCGCTTGCCAGTGCCACCAATCTGTTGCTGGCGCTGGTATTGCCGATGCCGCCCAGCGAAGCGGTGCTGACCAGCATGCTGGTCGGTATCGTGGTGTGCGCGTGCGCGCCGCTATGGGCTTTCGCCACTGCCAGCGTGTGGCGTGCGTGGGCCGGCATCGCGGTGCCGGCGGCGCTGATGTTCGCGCTGGCCGCATGGCTGCAACGGGGTGTGGGATGAAGCAGGGATTTCGCCAGTCGATGGCGTGGCTGCACACCTGGACCGGGCTGCTGGTCGGCTGGGTGCTGCTGTTGATCTTCATGGGCGGCACGGCGAGTTATTACCGCGACGAAATCAGCCGCTGGATGCGCCCGGAACTGCCCACCTCCACGGTGAACAACGCGACCGCACTGCGCAGCGCCGAACAGTATCTGCAAGCGCATGCGGCCGATGCGCAGAGCTGGAACATCACCTTGCCGGACACGCGCAATCCGGTGGTGAGCATGTACTGGCAAAATCCTGCGCCCGCCGATGGCAAACCGGCCAGTCGCCGCGAGATGTACGGCAACGCCATCATCGACCCGGCCACCGGAAAGGAGATCGCCGCACGCGACACTTTGGGCGGCGAATTCTTCTACCGGCTGCATTTCGATCTGCATTATCTGCCGGTGCTGTGGTCGCGCTATATCGTCGGTTTCTGTGCGATGTTCATGCTGGTGGCGATCATCAGCGGCGTGATCACGCACAAGAAGATCTTCAAGGATTTCTTCACCTTTCGCCCGGGCAAGGGCCTTCGCTCGTGGCTGGATTTCCATAACGTCAGTGCGGTGACCGCGCTGCCGTACCACGCGATGATCACCTATACCGGCATCGTGACCTTGATGTTCATGTACCTGCCGTGGGGCATCAAGGCGCAATACGCCGACAACGAAATGCGTTTCTACGAAGAATCCGCCAACCGGGTGGCCGATACGCGCAAAGCATCGGGCACACCGGCGCGCATGCTGCCGCTGGAACAATTCGTGGCGCGTGCGCGTAACGATTGGCACGGTGGCGAGGTGGGCACTGTGTCGGTGTCGCTGCCCAACGATGCGCATGCGGCGGTCGGCGTGACTCAGGTGGCCGGTAGTCTCTCGACCGATGCGCCGTCCATCCTGTTCGATGCGATCAGCGGCCAGCGCCTGCAGCGCAGCGGGCCGCCGGGTGGCGCCAGCCAGACGCGCGGCACGATGGTGGGCCTGCATATCGCCCACTTCGCCGGGCCGTGGATGCGCGCGCTGTTCTTTGGCTCCGGTTTGCTCGGTTGTTTGATGGTGGCCAGCGGTGTGGTGATGTGGGCGGTGAAAGAACGCCCCAAACACCTGAAAGCCGGACGTATCGGGTTTGGTCTGCGGCTGGTGGATGCGCTCAACATCGGCACGGTCGCCGGCTTGCCGATCGCTTTTGCCAGTTTCTTCTGGGCTAACCGCTTAGTGCCGGTGACGGTGGAAGCGCGCGCAGCGATGGAGGCCAATCTGTTCTTCGCCGCCTGGGCCACTGCATTGCTGGCCGCGTTCGTGTGGCCACGGCGCGCGATGTGGAGTTGGCAGTTGTATCTGGGCGCGGCCTTGTTTGCGCTGGTGCCAGTGGTCAATGCGATCACCACCGATGTGCATCTGGGCGTGACGCTACCGGCCGGGCAATGGGCACTGGCCGGAGTCGATCTGGTGTGCCTGTTCCTGGGCGTGTGTCTGGGCGTGGCGGGCTGGCGTTTGCAGCATTGGAAGGCGCCGCAATCGGCGTCGGCGCGCCGTGCGCGCGCCACTGCCGCCGCACCTGCGCCAAGCAGCGTGCCGATGCAGGAAAACGCATGAGCGTATGGCTGTTGCTGGCACTGAATTTTTCGGGCTTCGCCGCGCTGTGTCTGGCAATGGACAAGCATCAGCAAGAGGTGCGTGGCCGCCTGCTGGGCGCTGCGCGCTCGCGGCACCTGCGTCTGCTGGGCTGGCTGCTGTTACTGCTTACCTTTGGCCTGGCCGTGCACGCGCAAGGCTGGGGCATTGGGCCGGTGTTGTGGCTGGGCACATTGACCGGTGCTGCCGCGCTGCTATCGCTGTGGCTGTTGCCGTATCGGCGTGGATTGATTCTGCCAACGGCTGTGGCGGCGCCGGTGCTGGCGGGTGTGGTGCAGTTGTTGGCGGGTTGAAGCGCGAACGTATCCCGCTACACCACGATCGGCGGATCGCCCCAACTACGCCCGTCGCGCGGCAGGCGTCCATCGTCGAGCACGCGCAGCACTCGCGCCGCTGAGCGGTTCGGCGGCCCAGCGCGGGATGAAGGCGCGATATAGCGTGCAGTGCGCCTGGGCGCTCAGCTTCAACCGGCAGCCCCGGCTTCAACGGTGCGCAGATAGGTCAATGCATCGTCGGTGCGCCCCTGCTTGAACACTTCCAGCAAGGTGGCGAATTCGAACGCGGGGATCGGGGTGTTCTTGTGTCAGCTCGCCGGCTGCCGCGCACCCACCGCGCGCAAGCAGAACCCGCAGATCGCCTCGACCAGTTGCTCGCCCTGCTGCGGGTCGCCGCGGCTGGGCGCGATCGGCCCCACCAGGGCTTCGGTGAAGGCGCCGACGATGCAGGCCGCCGCTGCGTCCAGCGATTGCTGCGGGAACTCGCCAGCGGCCACGCCTTCGGCGAGCAATTGGCGGAACACCTCGCCAAACAGGCGCCGGCCGCGGATGCGCTCGGCGTCCACCTCGCTTTCCACCGGCTCGGCGATGAACGCGTAAGCCAGCGCAGGGCCGGCCAGCGCACGCCGCACGAAGGTGGCGATGGCGTTACGCAGGCGCTCGGCGGCACTGGCCTGGGTGGTGGCGATGGTGCGCAGGATGTTCATCTCGCGCTGCACGGCTTCGTTGAGAACTTCCACGAAAAGCTCGGCTTTGGACGGGAAGTGTCGGTAAATCTGCCCGGTCGATACACCGGCTGCGGCGGCGACGGCGGTCACCGGCGCATTGCGGTAGCCGCCTTCGGCGATCAGGGCGCGGGCTGCGTGCAGGATGCGTTCGCGGTTGCCGGCCAGGCGTTCTTCCATCAGGGCGGAGCGTCGATAAGCCATGGTGTGATTCTGGGTTCAATAGTTGAATTTTAGTTCACTTTTTCACTGCAGAGCGCTAGGCTGCGCACAAACGCCGTGCGGCCTGCCCGCTCCCACCCGGCACACCCCGATCCTTGCGGAGTCGCTCCATGCACGTGCCGTCCTTGAACTTCGCGCTTGGCGAAGAAATCGATCTGCTGCGCGAAAGCGTAGCGGCCTTCGCCAGCCACCATATTGCCCCGCTCGCGGCCGCTGCCGATCAGGACAATGTTTTCCCCGCGCAGCTGTGGCGCCTGTTCGGCGAACAGGGCCTGCTCGGGTTGACCGTGGAAGAAGACTACGGCGGCAGTGGCATGGGCTACCTGGCGCATGTGGTGGCGATGGAAGAAATCTCGCGGGCCGGCGGCGCGATCGGCTTGTCGTACGGCGCGCATTCCAACCTGTGCCTCAACCAGCTGCGCAAGAACGCCACGCCCGAACAGAAGCAGCGCTACCTGCCCAAGCTCTGCACGGGCGAGCATGTGGGCGCGCTGGCGATGAGCGAGGCCGGCGCCGGCTCGGATGTGGTGTCGATGAAGCTGCGTGCCGACGCGCGCGGCGACCGCTTTGTGCTCAACGGCAGCAAGATGTGGATCACCAACGGCCCCGATGCCGATGTGCTGGTGGTGTACGCCAAGACCGATCCGGCCGCCGGCGCACGCGGCATCACCGCCTTCATCGTCGAAAAAGGAATGAAGGGATTCTCCACCGCGCAGAAGCTCGACAAGCTGGGCATGCGCGGCTCCAACACCTGCGAGCTGGTGTTCACCGATTGCGAAGTGCCGGCCGAGAATGTGCTCGGCACGCTCAACGGGGGGGTGCGTGTGCTGATGTCGGGCCTGGATTTCGAACGCGTGGTCCTGGCCGGCGGTCCGCTGGGATTGATGGCTGCGGCGATGGATGTGGTGCTGCCGTATGTGCACGAGCGCAAGCAGTTCGGCGAGCCGATCGGTACCTTCCAGTTGATGCAGGCCAAGCTGGCCGACATGTACGTCGGGCTCAACGCCTGCCGTGCGTATGTGTATGCGGTGGCGCGCGCCTGCGATGCCGGGCAGACCACGCGCCAGGATGCGGCCGGCGCCATTCTTTACGCCGCCGAAAAGGCGACCTGGCTCACCGGCCAGGCAATCCAGGTACTGGGCGGCAATGGCTACATCAACGACTATCCCACCGGGCGCTTGTGGCGCGATGCCAAGTTGTACGAGATTGGTGCAGGCACCTCGGAGATCCGACGCATGTTGATCGGCCGCGAGTTGTTCGAACGCACCGCCTGACGGAGCCATCATGAGTGTGATCACCAGCCAGCTGCAGGTCAGCGGCGAGAGCTTCCAACACAACGTTGCCGCACTGCGCGCAGTGATCGAGGATCTGCGCCGCACGGTGGCGCAGACCGCGCTGGGCGGCAGCGAGGCCGCGCGCGCCAAGCACACCGCCCGCGGCAAGTTGCTGGTGCGCGAGCGCATCGATGCCTTGCTGGATCCAGGCAGCGCCTTGCTGGAAATCGCACCGCTGGCCGCACACGGCATGTACGACGATCAGGTGCCCTGCGCCGGCGTAGTGGCCGGCATCGGGCGCGTGTCCGGGGTGGAATGCGTGATCGTGGCCAACGATGCCACCGTCAAGGGCGGTACCTACTACCCGATGACGGTGAAGAAGCATCTGCGCGCGCAGGAAATCGCGCAGCAAAATCGCTTGCCGTGCATCTACCTGGTCGATTCCGGCGGTGCGTTTCTGCCGCTGCAGGATGAAGTGTTCCCCGACCGCGATCACTTCGGGCGCATCTTCTACAACCAGGCCAATCTGTCGGCCAACGGCATCCCGCAGATCGCCTGCGTGATGGGGTCGTGCACCGCTGGCGGTGCCTACGTGCCGGCGATGAGCGATGAGACGGTGATCGTGCGCGAGCAAGGCACCATTTTTCTCGGCGGCCCGCCGCTGGTCAAGGCGGCCACCGGCGAAGAAGTCAGTGCCGAAGAACTCGGCGGTGCGGATGTGCACACGCGCATCTCCGGTGTGGCCGATCACTTTGCCGACAACGATCTGCAGGCCTTGGCCCGCGTGCGCGCCATCATTGCGCAACTCAATTGGCGCAAGCCGGCGGCCACGTTGGCATTGCGCGCACCGCTGCCCCCGCGGCATGCCGCCGATGAACTCTACGGCGTGATCCCTGCCGATACGCGCAAGCCGTTCGATGTGCGCGAAGTGATCGCACGCATCGTCGACGACTCGCAGCTGGACGAATTCAAGCCGCGCTACGGCAACACTCTGGTCACCGGCTTTGCGCATCTGCATGGCTACCCGGTGGGCATCATCGCCAACAACGGCATCCTGTTTTCCGAGTCTGCGCTCAAGGGCGCGCACTTCATCGAGCTGTGCACGCAGCGCGGCATTCCGCTGGTATTTTTGCAGAACATCACCGGCTTCATGGTCGGGCGCAAATACGAGCACGGCGGCATCGCCAAGGACGGCGCCAAGCTGGTGATGGCGGTGGCCTGCGCCAAGGTGCCCAAGTTCACCGTGGTGATCGGCGGCTCGTTCGGTGCCGGCAATTACGGCATGTGCGGCCGCGCGTACTCGCCAAACTTCCTGTGGATGTGGCCGAATGCACGCATCGGCGTGATGGGGGGCGAGCAGGCCGCCAGCGTCTTGGCCACCGTGCGCCGCGACGGAATCGAAGCCAAGGGCGGTGCGTGGTCGGGCGAAGAAGAGGACGCGTTCAAGGCGCCGATCCGGGCGCAGTTCGAGCAGCAAGGGCATCCGTACTACGCCAGTGCGCGCTTGTGGGACGACGGCATCATCGACCCGGCCGATACGCGGCGTGTGCTGGGGCTGGGCTTGTCGGCTGCGTTGAATGCGCCGATCGAAACGACACGCTTTGGCGTGTTTCGGATGTGAGCTGGTGAACAGAGCCGTTTTTTTATCGCAATACCGCCGCCATGGCGACGTGCAGAGAACTTCGTCATGACCCAGCGCGCATCCAACGCCGCGGCAACACAGCCCTACTTCGACAAGATCCTGATCGCCAATCGCGGCGAGATCGCGTGCCGGGTCATCGACACCTGTCGCAAGCTCGGCATTGCGACGGTGGCGGTGTATTCGGATGCCGATCGCGATGCGCGGCATGTACGTCTGGCCGATGAAGCGATCCATATCGGTCCGGCACCGGCGCAGCAGAGTTATTTGCGCAGCGAGGTCATTCTTGATGCCGCACGCGCAAGCGGCGCGCAAGCGATCCATCCCGGCTATGGCTTTCTATCGGAAAACGCAGCGTTTGCCGATGCCTGCGCCCAGGCCGGCATCGTGTTTATCGGCCCACCCGCAGCCGCGATTCGCGCGATGGGCGACAAGAGCGCGGCCAAGGCGCTGATGCAACGCGCTGGTGTGCCGCTGACGCCGGGCTACCACGGCAACGAGCAAACGCCGGCCTTCCTGCGCGCGCAAGCCGATGCGATCGGCTACCCGGTACTGATCAAGGCCAGTGCCGGCGGGGGCGGCAAAGGCATGCGCCGCGTGGATGCCAGCGCTGCATTCGAAGAGGCCTTGGCCAGCTGCCAGCGCGAGGCGCAATCGGCATTCGGCAATGCGCAGGTGCTGGTGGAAAAATATGTGGAACGGCCACGTCACATCGAGATCCAGGTGTTTGGGGATACGCAGGGTGAGGTGGTGTATCTGTTCGAACGCGATTGCTCGGTGCAGCGTCGCCATCAAAAAGTGCTGGAAGAAGCGCCCGCCCCCGGCATGAGCGAACAACGCCGCGCCGCAATGGGCAAAGCCGCCGTGGACGCCGCGCGCGCGGTGGGCTATGTCGGTGCGGGCACAGTGGAATTCATTGCCGGGCCCGACGGCGATTTCTATTTCATGGAAATGAACACCCGGCTGCAGGTGGAGCACCCGGTCACCGAGTTGATTACCGGTACCGATCTGGTCGAGTGGCAATTGCGCGTTGCAGCGGGTGAGCCGTTGCCACTGCGTCAGCACGAACTGCGTATCCACGGGCATGCGCTGGAAGCGCGTCTGTATGCCGAAGATCCCGAACGCGGATTTCTGCCTTCGACCGGCACACTGCGGCAACTGCATTTGCCTGCGCCCAGTGCGCATGTGCGTATCGATGCGGGCGTGGAGCAAGGCGACACCATCAGCCCGTATTACGACCCAATGATTGCCAAGCTGATCGTGTGGGATGTCGATCGGCCCGCCGCGCTGGCACGTATGCGTCAGGCGCTGGCGCAATGCCATGCGGTCGGTGTGACGACCAATAGTGCATTTCTGTCGCGATTGATCGGCACGCCTGCGTTTGCCTCGGCCGATCTGGATACCGCCTTGATCGAACGCGAGCATGCGGCCTTGTTTCCGCAAGCGCATGCGCCAGACAGTGCGTGGTGGTGCCTGGCTGCCGTGTTGATGGCCGAGGCCGTGCCGAACACCGCGCCCGATCCGGCCGACCCGTTCTCGCCGTGGCAGCACACCGATGGATGGCGCATCGGCGCGCAGGCAGCGCATGCCATCACGCTGGAGACCGCAGGCGAGCAGCGTGAACTGGGCGTGCGTCGGCTGGCCGATGGCTGGCAGGTCACGTGCCAGGGAGACACGCACACGCTGCGCTACCACACGCAGGGCACCGCACTCCGCGTGGAAATGGATGGGAGGCAGTGGCGCGCGCAAGTCCTGCGCGACGGCAGCACCCTGAGCCTGATCGGCGCCGAACAGCGAGCGACCTTTCGCCACCACGATGCATTGGTCGAGGCCGATCAACCCGCGCATGAAACCGGCGGCCTGACCGCACCGATGCCGGGTCGCATCGTGTCGCTGGCCGCAGCCATCGGGCAGCCGGTCACGCGCGGGCAAGCCCTGGTGGTGCTCGAAGCGATGAAGATGGAGCACACCCTGCACGCGCCCAGCGATGGCACCGTGCAGGCATATCTGGTCGCAGAAGGCGATCTGGTAGCCGATGGTGTCGCGCTAGTGGAATTCGTGTCCGCGTCTGCGTAGCCGCACATCGCGGCGTGACCAACGGCACGTCCGCAGGGACGGGCGTTGGCTCTAGCGTGGGGTAGAGCGGCTGAAATGGCCGCGCCCCGACCGGAGACGTCCATGCAACGCCTGCTTCTTGTTTCCAGCATGCTGCTCGCGCTGTCCGCCTGCAGCGATAAAACCGCGTCCACGACCGACAAGGCCGCCACGCCGGCCCCGGCTGCTGCGGCACCCGCGGCACCACCCGAACTGATCACCCGCGATGCGCTGTTCGGCAACCCGGAGCGGGCGAACGTGAGCATCAGCCCGGACGGCAAATACCTCAGCTGGGTCGCGCCGCTGGAGGGCGTGCTCAATGTCTGGATCGCCCCGGTGGATGCGCCGGATCAGGCGCGCGCGATCACCAAGGACACCGCGCGCGGCATCCGCAATTATTTCTGGACCTATCAAGCCAACACGCTGCTGTACCTGCGCGACAACGGCGGCGATGAAGACTTCCATCTGTTCTCGGTCGATCTGAGCGATGGCAGTAGCAAGGACCTCACCCCGTTCAAGAAGACCAACGCCGAGGTGTATCGCGTCAGCGCGCAGCATCCCGAATCGATCATGGTTGGCATGAACGACCGCGATCCCAAATGGCATGACCTGTATCGGGTGGACCTGGCCTCGGGCAAGCGCACCCTGGTGCAGCAGAACACCGACAGCCTGGATTCCTATCTGCTCGATGGCAACTACCAGCTACGCTATGCCACGCGCCCCACCGACGATGCGGGCAGAGAGCTGCTGGTACCGGACGGCAAGCGCTGGAAGAGCGTGGACCGCATTCCATTCGAGGATGTCACCAACACCTCGCCCGAGGGACTGACCGACGACGGCAAGACGCTGTACATGCGCGATTCGCGCAACCGCGACACTTCCGCGTTGTATGCCATCGACACCAGCAGCAATGCGCGCACGCTGTTGTTCGAAAACCCGAAGGTCGATGTCGGTAACACCTTGAGCGACCGCAAGACCGGCGTCGTACAGGCGGTGTCCACCGATTATCTGCGCGAAGAATGGAAGGCGCTGGATACCGGCATCGCTGCCGACCTGCAGAAACTCAAATCGCTCGGGCCCGGCGATGCCGCCGTCTCCGCACGCACGCTCGATGACCGCACCTGGATCGTCGCGTACTCGGCAGCGGAAACGCCGACGACTTATTACCGCTACGACCGCGCCGACGGCGGCAAGCTGAGCAAACTGTTCTCCGCCCGTCCCGCACTCGACGGCAAACCGCTGGTACCGATGTGGCCGCAGGAACTGACCGCGCGCGATGGCCTCAAGCTGGTCAGCTATCTCACCCTCCCCGCCGAGGCCGACACCAATCACGATGGCAAGGCCGACAAGCCCGTGCCGCTGGTGCTGTTCGTGCACGGCGGTCCGTGGGCGCGCGACAGCTACGGCTACGGGCCGTATGAGCAGTGGCTGGCCAATCGCGGCTACGCCGTGCTGTCGGTGAACTTCCGCGGCTCCACCGGCTTCGGCAAGGCCTTCACCAACGCCGGCAACGGCGAGTGGGCCGCCAAGATGCACGACGACCTGCTCGACGCGGTGCAATGGGCGGTCAAGCAGGGCGTGACCAAGCCCGAGGACGTAGCGATCATGGGCGGCAGCTACGGCGGCTATGCCACGCTGGTCGGCCTGACCTTTACCCCGGACGCATTCAAGTGCGGCGTGGACATCGTCGGCCCGGCCAACCTCAACACCTTGCTCGGCACCGTGCCACCGTACTGGGCCAGCTTCTACAAGCAGCTGACCAAGCGCATGGGCGACCCGGCCACCGCCGCCGGCAAGCAATGGCTGGCCGAACGCTCACCGCTCACGCATGTGGACAAGATCAGCAAGCCGCTACTGATTGGCCAGGGCGCCAACGACCCGCGCGTCAAACAGGCCGAGAGCGACCAGATCGTCAACGCGATGAAGGCCAAGAACATTCCGGTCACCTACGTGCTGTTCCCGGATGAAGGCCACGGCTTCCGGCGCCCGGAAAACAGCAAGGCCTTCAACGCGGTGACCGAGGGTTTCCTGGGCCAATGCCTGGGCGGCCGCGTGCAACCGATCGGCGAGGATCTGGCCGGCTCCAGCATCACCGTGCCGGAAGGTGCGGATAAGGTGAAGGGCTTGAGCGATGCGTTGAAGACGCACACGCAGGCGATTCGGCGGTAGGTCGGTCGACCGAGCCGAGTGCTTCGCAGCCATGACGCATGCATCAGCGCTCGCGTGTAACGGCGAGCGCCGATGTATGCACTTCTGGCATTCGAAAGACACTGCACGCAGAAGCCACCTCGAAGCGCGATATCTCGAGGGATGTATCGAAGCCTGGTGCTTCTTGGCTAATGTTGCCCGCTCTCTCTGGAAGCCTCTCGATCAAGACCGGTCGACCACACTGCACCGTCGGGATCCAGCTCGGTGTTTTTCATTTCCTCGGCACGCCAACCGAAACCGCAGATGGCCAACGGGCCGTCCTGCAGGCCATCCAGACCTAGCGCGTGTTCGATATCCACCTCGTTGATTGCCGAGGTGACAAACGCTCCTAGCCCCAGGTCGGTCGCGCTCAGATAGAGCGTCTGTGCAATATGGCCCACGTCCAGGATCATCGCGCGGTAAGCCTTGGCATGGTTGCGATACTTCCAGAAACTGCGTAAGAACCGCGGCACCAGAATCAACAGCACCGGCGCATCGGCGAACCAGTGCTGACCGGACACGGCCCTGCGTGCGAAGTCCGCAAGCGGCTGCGCGGGCGGGGACAAGGGTTGCAACGCGTGGTCGAGCGGGCGGTAATGATAAAGGCCGCTCGCCATTCCCTCGACACGCTGCACCAGCAGATAGGTTTCGGTGGGATGCAGGCTACCTCCCGATGGCACCGGCTTCTTCAGGAATGCGGTGTCGTGCCCCACCTCGACCCGCGCGCTCGCCATGACGCTGCGTTCGAGCATCTGGGCCAGTAACGCGCGTGATAGTGGGCGCTGCATGTCGAAATTGCGGCAGGTCACACGACGTGCCAACAGTTGATCGAAGGTGCCCGGGGTTGCGCGAGGCAACGCGATTCGAGCTTCGGCGCCTCCTTCGCCGCGGTTCACGACCTCCGCCGGTGGCGCACCCAGGTGCTCCACCATGCCCTCTGCAGTGGTGAGGCCTTGCGCCTCCATCGTCGCCACGCTGTCCTCGCCCTTCCAACGCGCGAAGCGGTGCCACAACGCGGCCAGGGGCCACCAACGCTGCTGCTGCACCCGCTCGTCGTTGTGGCGATGCCCTGCGTGCTCCGGTTGATCGCTGATCGCAAGGCCCTGCTCGATCAGACGCGCCAGCCAGGCCGGTGGCGGTTGCATCATCTGATCGACGGGTTGCCAGCGCGAAGGACTCAGCTCGCTCAGCCACTCGCGCTCGGCGGTTCCGACTTCTACTTCTGCATCGAGATGCGGCGCAAGCGCCAGCCATCGTGTGCGCCGACGCAACCCATCGCCACCGGCAAGGAGTCGGGCAAGATCGAACACCGCATCGTCGCGAAGTTCGAAGAACAGCGTGGCACAGCGACGTATCTGCATGGGGACATCTCAAGGACGCATGAACACGGTCGATATTGTGTCAGCTCTCTTCTCACGCCATGCACCATCCCCTCCACTCTGAAGGCAAGACCATGACCGACTCCGACAATGCCCACTCTCCGCTCGATGCATCCATTGCCGACAAGCTGCTGGAGCTGCTGGCAAGCGACGACGACTTCCGCGAGCGCTTTCAGTGCAATCCGGCGCAGGCGCTCGCCCAGATCGGCGCAACCGGCGCGCGCGACGACGACAGCGTCCCCAGTGCGGGAGAGCCCTACTTCTGCATGACCACCAATCAGCTCGCCTCGAAGGAAGACATTGCGCTGGCGCGCGCCGAGCTGCAAAGCTACCTCACCGAAAAAACCAATCACACTGTCATTTTCGCCTTCGAATCCGAGAGCATCCGCTCCACTCTGCTGCGCAAATAAGCGGGCAGACGCGAGACAGGCCACGCGCGTACAAACGCCTGCGCCTGTTCGCGTGCCTCCTGGGTACGGCCGAGCGCGTACAGCGACTCGGCCATCCACAGCTGAGCCAGGCGCGCATCCGCCACATTGAGCGGCTGCAGCGTCTGCGACGCGTTCGCCTCGATGTAGGCACGCCCGCGATGGAGAGATAGCCAACGCGCTTGTTGCAGCGCTTCGGCATGTCGCCCGCTGTCGCTCAGCAAGGTGTACAGCGCAACGCGTGTCTGGAAAAGATCGTCGTCGCCAATTGGAAGGCGGGCAACTGCGGCCGCGCGGTTGCCCGTCAGTGCCAGATGTTGGGCTTCGACGATCGCGCGCAGGTCGGCAAGTACCGGCGTTTCATGTGCGAGCGCCGGTTTGATCGCGGCAAGCGCACGTGCGGTCAGGCGATCGTCGCCGTTGCGCTGTGCCTGGCTGGCGAGGATCAAGACCATTGCGGCGCTGTCCTGCAGATTCACTGTTGCCGAGCCATCGTCGATGACCGCCGATACCAGCCGATCGAACGTCGGCTTGAGTACCGCTGCCGTCGACATGGCGGGGTCGGTCACTGCATCCATGCCTGCTGTAATCACCGAGAACTGGCGGTAATTGAAATCGTCGCCCTGCTTGCTACGCATCAGGCCTTGTGCGATCGCGGCGCGCGCCGCGCCCCAGTCGGCCTGATCGATCGCGATGCTGGTGCGATCGATCAACGGCACCACATCGTCGTTGGCGTAGCCGTTCTGCACGATCTTGTCGAGCGCCTGCTGTGCATCGGCATAGCGATTCAACACCGCAAGCGCGTTCGCTTGACGCCGCAGCGGACCGGCGCGATCGGCATCGCCGGGATTGGCAAAACGCTGCAACGCCGCTTGGGCTTTTCCCTGCGCCAGCAGAATTCGTCCGACCCGGTCGGCTGCGATTGCGCGTAGCGGATCTTGCGGAACATCGGCCGCCTGCGCATACGGCAACGCGTCGGCAAAACGATTGGCCACGAACAGGTGCCACGATGCATTCGCGGTGCCGGCAAAATTGTCCGGATACAGCGACGCCAAGGTTCTCCACAGCGTCAATGCCTTGTCGGGTGCAAGCAGCTCGGCCGCCCATGCATCCAGATAGAGTTGATCGCGCTGCGGTAAGCGTTGGCGGAACCGGATCGCATTCTCCAGATAGGGAAGCGCGCTACGGCGATCGGAAACCGCCACTTTGATGCGTGCCGCTCCCAGATAAGCGAGCGCGAACTCCGGATCTATTCCCACCGCGCGTTCGAACAGTTCCAGGCCTTCTTTCCATTGGCCTTTCGCCGTTGCGTCGACCCCAAGGGCATACGCCCGCAGCGCATCCAGGCTGGAGGTGGTCACGGCAGGTAACGGCATCGAATTCTTGTCGATCGAGGCCACCACCTCACCCAGGCCCTGCCTGAGCTTGCGGGTGACCTGATCCACCGAGGACAGTGCCGATGGCAAGCCATCGCCTTGCACGAACTCCGAATAGACCGTGGTCTGGGTACGTGGATCGACCAACTCCACACTGAAGCGAAGCTTGCCCCCGACCTCGGCCACGGTCGGCAACAGCACTGCGCTGGCACCATCGCGCAATGCCACTTCCGAGGCGATGGCGCGATCGACAGCCACGCGATCCGGATCGCGCTTCATCCGGGTCATGGTGTCGCGCACTTTCATATCGCTCAGGACATTGACGTAGCGCGACTGCTCCAGGCTGATGCGTAGCGCCTGCTCCAGCGAGCTGTCGAGCAGTGTATTGCCGGTCAGATTGCGCAAGTCGCCCACCACCACCCAGCCGCGCTCGGCGAAGGCGATCGCCGGCTCGGCACGGGTGAAAAACCATACCGACACACAGACAGTGGCGACCACTAACGTTTCCGCCAGCAGCGCCGCCGGCCGCCGCCACAACGGAATATCCCGCCATGCCTTGGGCGAATGCTTGGGCGCGCGCAATGGCGTGACATCGATCTCGCCGACCTCGTAAATCTCCATCGGCGTGGGCACGCCCTTGAAGCGCCAGCGGCCGTGGGACTTCCACAAGATGCGTTCGCCGCGATCGCCCAGTTCGCGCGCCGCGCGATGCGTCAACGACTCGGCCACCGCCGACAACAGGATCTGCCCGGGCCGTGCCATCGACATCAGGCGCGCGGCGGTGGGCTTGGCCAGGCCTTCGACTTCCAGCGGTTTGGCGCCGATGCTCACGGCTTCGTCGCTGTTGCGCCAGGTCAGCACTTCGCCCACGTGCAGACCCTGGCGCGCACGCAGCGTCAGCGTGCGGGCATCGCCCATCGCCTTGAGTCCGCGTGCGTAATCCAGGGCGAAACCAAGACCATCGATAGGGCGGTCGAACAGCAGCAACAGCCCGTCCGAGCGGTCGATCAGACGTCCGCGCCATTGCTGCTGCAGTTTGACCACCAGCCGATCGTGCTCGCGGAACAATGCCGCAGCCGCGTTATCACCGATGCGTTCGACCAGCGCGGTGGAATCGCACAGATCGGTCAACAGCAAGGTGCGCAGACGCGGCGCCTGGATCGCTTCCGACGACGCATCCTTGCGTGCGTGGGTGCGAGCGCTCATTGCTCAGCTATTGCCCGACGCAAGCGTGCTGCTCGATGCAAGCGTGTTGTCCGCCGCAAGCACTTCGTGCATGCACAGCACGTTGCCGCCCTGGCGCTTGGCTTCGTACAGCGCGCTATCGGCCAGCGTGTACCAGTCGTTCCATGCTGCATCCGCATCGATCATGCACAGGCCCACGCTGACCGAACAACCCTGCTCGCTCTGGCCGTTGCCCAGGCGCGCTTCCACCGCGCGCACAATGCAATCGCCGATGTGATGCAGCAGTTCCTGCGTGCCCTGCGCCACCAGGACGCAAAACTCATCGCCACCGAGACGACAGGCAAGGTCGCCGTCGGCGATCACCGAGCGCAGTGCGTGGGCGACGTTCTGCAGCACGCGGTCGCCGGCGAGATGGCCGTAGTCGTCGTTGATGCGCTTGAAGCGGTCGCAGTCGATCAGGATCAGGCCCACACCGGGCACGCCGCCGGCGCGTCGGCATTCCTGCAGATGCAGCGCCAGACCACGGCGGTTGTGCAGGCCGGTGAGCTCGTCGGTGCGGCTCAGTTCTTCGGTGTGGTTGAGCTGGTGCGAGGTGACGTAGAGATTGTCCAGCGCCGCTTCCAGATCGTGGTTGCGGCGGCGTAGCTGACGGATCAGCAACTGCTCGTTGTTGACCACGCGCACGATGGAGCGGCGCAGAAAATGCGCCACCATCGAGGGGTCATGATCGACCAGGCGTTGAAAATCCTCGTGCGCCAGTTCGATCAGGCGGCTATCGGTCGATGCGCTGGCGCCGGCACTGCGTGCGTGGTCGCCGATCAGCAAACCGAGTTCGCCGAAGAATTCGCCCGGGCCCAGATGCTTGAGCATCAGGTCTTCGCCGAAATCCAGATCGATCTGGCCACTGACCACGATGAACATCTGCGTGCCCACTGCGCCGCGCTCGAACAACGCCTGGCCAGCGGCCAACTCGCGCGCACGGCCGAAGCGGGCGAAAAACGCCAGCTCTTCAGCGGTCATCAACGCATGTAGCCCGTCGGACAGCGTTTTGGCAACGCTCCCAGTCGGTTCGACTGCGCCGGCAGTGTTGTGGCAAGTCATCCCAATTCCTAAGGCCGACCTGCAGCGTCGGCCTGCGGCATCATCGTACATGAGCGTTTTGTTCAGCACCAGGTCACACTAATTCTCATCACGAACGAGACAAAATGACGGGTGCGAGACCAAAAAAGAGGGCCCGGTTTCCCGGGCCCTCCGCCCCTCCCAGGGCCACATGCGGACGAGGTGCGAGCGCTCTACGCCGCTTTTTCGCTGTGAAACTGCTCTTCCTCGGTCGACCCGCGCAGCGCGGTGGTGGACGACTGCCCTTGCTGAATCGCCTGCGTTACCGCATCGAAGTAACCGGTCCCCACCTCGCGCTGATGCTTGACTGCCGTGAAGCCGATGTCGGCGGCGGCGAATTCGGCCTGCTGCAGCTCGACGAAGGCGCTCATCTGGCGGCGTGCGTAGCCGTGCGCCAGATGGAACATGCCGTAGTTCAGGGCATGGAAGCCGGCCAGGGTGATGAACTGGAATTTGTAGCCGTAGCTCGCCAGCTCGGTCTGGAATTTGGCGATGGTGGCGTCGTCCAGGTGCTTCTTCCAGTTGAAGCTCGGCGAGCAGTTGTAGGCCAGCAATTTGCCCGGGAACTTGGCATGGATGGCATGCGCGAAGGCGCGCGCAAATTCCAGATCCGGCTTACCGGTCTCGCACCAGATCAGATCCGCATATGGTGCGTACGCCAGCCCGCGGCTGATCGCCTGATCCAGCCCGTTGCGGGTCTTGAAGAACCCTTCGACCGTGCGCTGCCCGGTGGTGAACGGCTGATCGTTGACATCCACATCGCTGGTGATCAGATCAGCCGCTTCGGCATCGGTGCGTGCGATCAACAAGGTGGGCACGCCCAGCACATCGGCCGCCAGACGCGCAGCGTTCAACTTCTCGATCGCCTCGCGCGTGGGCACCAGCACCTTGCCGCCCATGTGGCCGCACTTTTTCACCGATGCCAGTTGATCTTCGAAATGCACGCCGGCCGCGCCGGCTTCGATCATGGCCTTCATCAGCTCGAAGGCATTGAGCACGCCGCCGAAACCGGCTTCGGCATCGGCCACGATGGGCTGCAGGAAGTCGATCTCGTCGTTGCCTTCGGCGTGGTGCAATTGATCGGCACGCAGCAAGGTGTTGTTGATGCGCTTGACCACTGCCGGCACCGAATCGGCCGGATACAACGATTGGTCCGGGTACATCTGCCCGGCCAGATTCGCATCGGCGGCCACCTGCCAGCCAGACAGATAAATCGCCTTCAATCCGGCCTTGACCTGCTGCATCGCCTGATTGCCGGTCAACGCGCCCAGCGCATTGACGAACGGCGTGGTGTGCAGCGAGGCCCACAACTTGTCCGCACCCAGCCGTGCCAGCGAATGCTCGACATGCACGGTGCCGCGCAAGCGCACCACATCGGCGGCGGTGTAGTTGCGGGTGATACCGGTCCAGCGCGGGTTGTTGCTCCAATCTTGCTGAATCTGTTCGGCGGTCTGCAGTGTGTTGCTCATGGTGCGTTCTCCTGGCAGGGATACAGCGGGTGCAGCGAAGAAGGAATGGCGCTGTGCGCGGGGCATGGCATAGCCGTCGTTGCGCGCGTGAACGCAATCGGGCGATGTACTGCGTTGTCGTAATGGGTTGCGTTGAAGGGTTGCGGCGACAGCGCGCGTTCCGTGGCGTGTCGCTGCAGCGTTGTGATCAATCGATCAGGCGATACGCCGGCACGGTGAGGAAGTCGGCCAGCGCATCGCTGCGGCTGAGTGTTTCCAGCAAGGCAATCGCGGCGTCGATGCGCGCGGCGCCCGGCAGTGCGCTGGTCGCGCCGAGGCGCGTCGGCAGCGCACGCAACGCGGCCTGCAACAGCGGCTGATCGATGGCAGTGCCGTCGTCCAGATGCTGGCCGTGATGCAACCACTGCCACAGCTGCGCGCGGCTGATTTCTGCAGTGGCGGCGTCTTCCATCAGGTTGTGGATCGGCACGCAGCCATTGCCATCCAGCCAGGCGGCCAGGTAACGCACACACACTTCGACATTGCCTTCGAAGCCGGCGCGGGTGACGTTGCCCGGCGAAGGGGCGATCAACATCTCGCGCGTCACCTGCACGTCGTTGCGCAGGACATGATGCTGATGCGCAGTGGGCATGTGCTCGTCGAACAGCTTCATCGCCACCGGAATCAAGGCCGGGTGCGCTACCCAGGTGCCGTCATGCCCGGCGGTGACTTCGCGCAACTTGTCGGCACGTACGCGCGCCATCGCCTGCTCGTTGGCGGCTTCGTCGTGATTGATCGGAATCTGCGCGGCCATACCGCCCATCGCATGCGCGCCACGGCGATGGCAGGTCTTGATCAACAGCTCCGAATACGCCTTCAAAAACGGCTGGGTCATGGTGACCTGGCCACGCTCGGGCAGCACGCGATCGCGATGTGCACGGAAGGTTTTCAGGTACGAAAAGATGTAATCCCAGCGCCCGCAGTTCAGCCCGACGATGCGATCGCGCAGCGCGTGCAGGATTTCGTCCATCTCGAACACCGCCGGCAGCGTTTCGATCAGCACGGTCACCTTGATCTGCCCATGCGGCAGGCCGAGCATCGCTTCGATATGCGCCAGCGCGGTTTCCCAAAGCGCAGCTTCTTCCATGTTCTGCAGCTTGGGCAGGTACAGATACGGGCCACGGTCCTTGGCCAGCAGCGCGCGGCCGTTATGGAAGGCGAACACCGCCGCATCGAACAGGCCACCGGCCAGCGGCTGGCCATCGATGAGCACGTGCTTCTCGTCCAGATGCCAGCCACGCGGGCGCACGATCAGCACCGCACGCTCGTCTTCCGGGCGCAGCGCGTAGTGCTTGCCGTTGGGCGCATCGAAGCTGAGATCGCCACGCACCGCAGCGGCTAGCGTGCGCTGGCCGGCCAGCAGGTTGCGCCAGGTCGGCGCGGTGGAATCCTCGAAGTCGGCCATGAACACCTTGGCGCCGGAGTTCAACGCGTTGATGACCATCTTCGGATCGGTGGGGCCGGTGATCTCGACGCGGCGGTCCTGTAACGCCGCCGGCAGTGCGGCAACGCGCCAGTCGCCGGCGCGGATGGCGCGGGTATCAGGGCGGAAGTCCGGCAACTGGCCGGCATCGAAGTCGGCCTGGCGCACTCGCCGCTGTGCCAGGCGCTGCTGGCGGCCGGGCTCGATCGCGCGGTGCAGCGAAACCAACAGTGCCAGCGCAGCGGCCGGCAGCAGTTCTGCCTGGCCGGCCACCTGCGTGGTCAGCGACAGACCGGGAGTGGCGCGTTCGGTAGGGCGTGGGGCAAAAGCGGTGGCAGACATGGCGGGGAGTCCTTGTGTATCCGGACTTGCACCGTGCGCCGCTGGCAACTATTTGACAAAGCAGTTTTATCAATGCTGTAAATAAGCATGGCTTATAGTGGATTGTCGTAAGTACGCAAATGGCGCCAACCCCTCGATTTTCCTATAAATCCGACCGGCTCAAACCGCTGCGTGCGTTCTGCCAGACGGTGCGATTGGGCTCGGTCTCACGCGCTGCTGAGGCGCTCTACGTGAGCCAGCCAGCGGTGACGCTGCAGTTGCAGGCGCTGGAGCGGGACCTGGGCGTGGCCTTGTTTGAGCGCTCCGGGCGACGGATGGCGCCCAGTCGCGAGGGCCAGTTGCTCTACGACATGGCGCTGCCGCTGGTGGAAAGCCTGGACGGCCTGGAAGCGAGCTTCCGCGAAAAGGTGCGCGGGCTGGATGCGGGCGAGCTCAATATCGCCGCCAACAGTTCCACCATCCTCTATCTGCTGCCGCGCATCGTGGCGAACTTCCGCGCGCGCCACCCGGACGTGCGGCTGACCCTGCACAACGCCATCAGCGCCGACGGCACCGATCTGTTGCGCGAAGATGCGGTGGACCTGGCCGTCGGCTCGATGCTGGACGTGCCGGCCGACCTCAACTACGCGCCGGTGTATCGCTTCGAGCAATTGCTGATCACCCCGCCCGATCACCCGCTGGCCAGCAAATCCGCCGTCACGCTGCAGGATCTGTCGCCGTATCCGCTGATCCTGCCGCCGCGCCGGCAGGTGACCTATCGGCTGGTCGATCTGATCTTTCAACAAGCACGCGTGCCCTACACGGTGGCGTTGGAGGTGGGCGGTTGGGAAGTGATCAAGCAATACGTGGCGATGGGCATGGGTATTTCCATCGTCACCGCAATCTGCGTCACCGAGGCCGACCGCGACAAACTCGCCACACGCTCGCTCAAGGATTATTTCCCCACCCGCAGCTACGGCGTGGTGGTGCGCAAGGGCAAATATCTCTCGCCGCAGGCACGTGCGTTTATCGAGCTGATCCAGCCGGATCTGTTTACGCAGCGTGGCTATGACGAGAGTGGCGATTCGGAGCGCTGAGCGTCTTCTGCCTGCCGCGCGTGAGTTCGAATTGCGCATGACGTTGCTCGACCAGCCTGGCTCGCTACCACTGCACGGCATGTGTCGTCATAGACTGGGCCGATGCTGTGGGTATCACTGCAGGTCATCAACAGCTGTCAGTCCAGTGGATGACTGACCAAATGCACAGCAGCGCCGCACTGCGGGGCGAGCCGACTCAACCGATACAAAGGCTGACGCAATGAATCCGACCACGTTGTTGCTGGTGCAGTTGGCGCTGATCCTGGGCGCGGCGCGTGCATGCGGCGCGCTGTTGCAACGCGTCGGGCAGCCGCCGGTGATTGGCGAAATGGCGGCTGGGCTGTTGCTGGGGCCGATCGCCTTCGGCGCGTGGTTACCGGAGCTGCACAGCGTGTTGTTCGCCTCCAACAGCCTGCCGCCTTTGTCCGGCTTGGCCAACATCGGCGTGGTGCTCTTCATGTTCATCGTGGGTGTGGAGCTGCGCGCGCCGGAAGGCACCAAAGCGCAGGTGCGTGCATCGATCCTGGTGGGCTTGTCGGGCATCGTGCTGCCGTTGTTGCTCGGCCTGGCTGCGTCGCCGTGGCTGTTTGCGCACTTTGCACCGCAGGGCATCGGCTTCTGGCCGTTCGCGCTGTTCATCGCTGCGGCGATGTCGGTCACCGCGTTTCCGGTGCTGGCGCGCATCCTCAAGGACCGCAATCTGACCCGCACGCCTGCGGGCCGATTGGCGCTGGGCGCGGCGGTGATCGACGATGCCACGGTGTGGATCTTCCTGGCGCTGGTACTCACGCTGACCGGCGGCAACACGCATGGCGGTGTCGGCTTCACTGCCGCCGGCGCGTTGGTGTTGATTGCGGTGGTGTTCGGCCTGTTGAAGCCCGTCTACGCGCGCCTGCTAAGGCCGCGTGCGCGCGATGGAGGCTATGCGCCAACTGCGCTGGTGTGGGTGCTGATCGGTTTACTGGCCTGCGCCGCAGTGGCCGAGTGGATTGGCCTGCATGCGATCTTCGGCGCGTTTTTGTTCGGCATTTGCGTGCCGCGCGAAGACCGCTTGCTGGAACACCTGGCCGGGCGTATCGAGCCCCTGGCGATCACCTTGCTGATGCCGGTGCTGTTTGCGGTCGCCGGCCAGGCCACCAGCCCGGGCGTCTTGGTGGGCGCCGGCATCGCCGGCTTTGCGCTGGTGGTTGGCGTGGCGGTGACCGGCAAGCTGGTCGGCTGCACCTTGGGCGCGCGGCTGAGCGGCCACGATTGGCGCGACAGCCTGACCGTGGGCTCACTGATGAACGCGCGCGGCCTGATGGAGCTGGTGGTCATCAAGATCGGCCTGGACAGCGGCGTGATCGGGCCGGACCTGTTCACGCTGTTGTTCGGCATGACGCTGGTGACCACGGTGATGACCTCGCCGATGGTGGCCTGGCTGCAACGCGGCCGGCACGCGGCCGATACCAATGGCGTGGCAGCGGGCAGCGCGCCGCACTGAGGACGCTGTCGCGGCAGCGCTGTGTGCGGTTTCCGCTGTAGTGTCGTGTTCTTGCAACATGGCGATGCACGTGCACGCGGATCTTTTCAACGCGTGGGCGACCGCACGCCACACCCACTTCTTCGCACGGCACTGTAATGTCCGAACCGTCCGACTCCCGGTACACCGAACTCCCGGCACCGCCTTGCTTGTCTGCGCAACTGCAGTGCGGCTGGCGCTTCCGCCAGGGCGCCACGGCGGTGGCGCCGGTGCTGGTGCTGCCCGATGGCGCCGTCGATCTGATCTGGGATGGCAGCACGGTGTTCGTCGCCGGGCCGGATCGGGTGGCCAACCTGGCAGCGGTGCCAGCGGGCAGTGTAGTGAGCGGGGTACGCCTGGCCGCGGGCGTGGCGGCCGGGATGCTGAAGCTGCCGTTGCACGCCATCGTCGACCAACGGGTGAGCCTGGAATCGCTGTGGGGTGTGCAAGGTCGCCAGTGGCAGCATCGCCTGGAGGATGGCGCCGACCCGTTGGAGACCTTGCAGGCGCTGTGCCGCCGGCACGCCGCACCGGCGGACCCGCAGATGGCCTGGGTCTTCGATCAGCTGGCGGCCGGCAGACCGATGCGACTGCGCGCGCTGACCCAGGCGCTAGGCATCAGCGAGCGCTCGCTGCGCCGCCGCTGCCAGGACGCGTTCGGCTACGGCAGCAAGACGCTGGAACGGATCCTGCGGATGCAGCGCTTTCTGCGCATGGCCCGCCAGCACCGCAGCCTGACCGATGCCGCACTGGACGCCGGCTACGGCGATGCGCCGCATCTGGTGCACGATGCGCGTCAACTGACCGGCTTGAGTCCGCGCCTGCTGGTGCAGCGCCACGCACGCTGAGTTGGCCGTTTTCGCCAAGCCACGCGCGTCGACCGCTTGCATGCTGTGCGTCCACTTCCAGGAGCACGCCATGGACACCACCGCGCCGCAGCACCGCATCGACTATCTCGAATTCGCCGTCGACTCCATCGCCGTCGCCAGGGCGTTTTACGGGCAGGCCTTCGATTGGACATTTCAGGAGTACGGCCCGGACTACTGCGAGTTCCGCGACGGCCGCTTGAGCGGGGGTTTCTTCCATGGCGCCGCGCAGCCCGTCGGCGTCCTGGTGGTGCTGGCGGCCGACGATCTTGCCGCCAGCCAGGCGCGCATCGAAGCCGCCGGCGGTCAGATCACCCGACCCGTGTTCGCGTTTCCCGGCGGGCGACGCTTTCACTTCAGCGATCCGCACGGCTATGCGTTGGCGGTGTGGTCCAAGGAGTAGTACAGGCCGCTGCGCTTCAGGCAGTGGCTTGCGCAAGCATCAACGTGCAGGCCGCTGCGGCGGCCCATACCACCCGCTTCAGAGGCTGTGGTGTGCTGAAGCACGCCACAGCATCCGCTCACTCACGCCCGTAAAGCCCCAGGAACATCGCCACCGCCGATTCGGCGACCTGGGCCTGTCGCTCCGGCGACAACGGCGGCTGGCCCATGGTGATCTGCGGCCAGAACGCGAAGCCTTTGATCAGCGCCTGCAGCTGCTGTGAGGCGAAGTCCGCCTCCACGCCGGCCAGGCGGCCGTCGGCCAGCGCAGCGCGCAGCCAGGTGGTGGTGCCTTCTTCCTTGCTGCCCAGCTGCGATATCAGTTCGCGGGCACGCGCCGGCGAGTGGATGCCCTCGGCGAGGGCCACGCGCGACAGGTCGATAAACGCCGGGTCGTCGAGCAGGCGCAGCTTTTGCTGCAGCAGCTGGATCAACTGCGCGCGCAAGGGCTGATCGGGCCGGTAGGCCAGATTCACCGCATCTGCGCTGCGCCGCCATAGCCCGCGCAGGATCTCGCCGAATAGCGCGTCCTTGCTGGGGAAGTGGTTGTAGACGGTGCGCTTGGACACGCCGGCGGTGGCCGCCACGCGGTCCATGCTGGTGGCCTCAAAACCGTGCCGGCGAAACTCGGCGATGGCCGCCTCGACGATGGCATGGCGCTTGCGGTCGGTCAGCCGCTGCGGTGCGGCCTGAGGGGAAGATGCGGTCGACATGTCCAGATTTTACACCGGACAGTTTACTTTCACTCAAATAAAACTACACTGTGTAGTGTAATCAGGTTTGCCGGCAGCGTGACGAGCGCGATTGTCACGCGGGTGCAGCCGGTGCGTCGAAATCGCAATGTACGAACGGTACATATCGATCCTGGGCACCGACTGCAAGCATCTGGCAGCCGCACAGTCGTCTCGCTTGTTCTGCTGATTGCCACTTCCACGTCTTGGTCGGACTTTCCTATGGCTTCCCCTCGCCCTTCCCCGTATGCCGCATCGCCGCAGTTCCGCGGTGGCCGGTTTCGCAATGTGTTGCCGCTACCGACCACCACGCTGCGCCCGCGCGAGCAGATCGGTCTGCTGTGGACATTTTTCTTCAACAAGCCCAGCACCACGGTGCCGTCCGCGCCGTTACCGGTGCAGCCGCTGACGGGCGCGCAGCTACTCGCCGCGCCCGACCGCAGTCTGTATCGCCTGGGCCATTCCACCGTGCTGATGAAACTGGCCGGCGGGCTGTGGTTGACCGACCCGGTGTTCTCCAAGCGCGCCTCGCCGGTGCCGTTCGCCGGGCCAACGCGTTTCCACGCGCCGCCGATCGCGCTGGAGGACGTGCCGCCGCTGGCCGGAGTGATCCTGTCGCACAACCATTACGACCATCTCGACCGTGCCAGCATCCTTGCGCTGGCCGACCGCGTCGGGGTGTTCGTCGCCCCCTTGGGTGTGGGCGATCTGCTGGTGCGCTGGGGCGTGGATCCGGCCAAGGTGCGCCAGCTGGACTGGTGGGAGGCGACTAGCGTCGATGGCGTGCAACTCACCGCCACTCCGTCGCAGCATTTTTCCGGGCGCGGGTTGTTCGATAGCGGGCGTTCGCTGTGGTGCTCCTGGGCGATCCAGGACCGCGACCTGCGCGTGTTCTTCAGCGGCGACGGCGGCTATGGCCCGCACTTCAAGACCATCGGCGAACAGCTCGGCCCGTTCGACGTGGCGCTGATCGAAAACGGCGCCTACGACCAGCAGTGGCCGCACGTGCACATGCAGCCGGAGCAGAGCCTGCAAGCGTTTCTGGATATCGGCGGGCAGACGCTGCTGCCGATCCACAACGGCACCTTCGATCTGGCCATGCATGCCTGGCAGGAACCGCTGGACCGGATCGTGGCGTTGGCCGATACCGCTGGCGTTGCGCTGGTGACGCCGTGCATGGGCGAGCGGGTGGATCTGCAGGCGCCGGCCAATCGCGTGCGTTGGTGGCGACAGGATGCGGCGGCGGTAGCGTCGGATGGAATCGTGGCGACGCAATAGTTGGTGCATTGGCGGCGGTGACACATGCGCGCGTTGCGTCTGCGCTACGCGCCATCGCCTGCCATCGCCACGTCGAGCACTGGGTGATCTGCGGTATCAGCTGCGCTGCGCGCTTTTACCCGGCTTGGCGACGCAGACGCAGCTGGTTGACTTGAAGCCGGGAGCGTCGGGAATCACAGACGCTGCCACTCCAAACCTTCGCCACGCCGGTAATACACCGCCACCGCCTTGCCGTAGACCGCAGGTGCATCGACCAATCCGAAATACCGTCCATCCAGGCTGTTGCCGCGGTGATCGCCCAACATCAGCAGCTTGCCGGGCGGCACCCTCAGCCCGGCGATGTTCGGGCCACCGCCATTGCCGAGCTTCAACTGCGCCAGATGCGCGCCGAAGCGTTCGGCATCGCGGCCTTCCGACGCCAGGGGCTCACCGTTGATCTGCAGATGGCCGTCGATCAAGTCGACCCGGTCGCCTGCCACCGCCACCACGCGCTTGATCAAGCGTGTGCCATCGCGTGGCGAGTCGAACACCACGACCTCGCCACGTTGCGGTCGATCGCCCTCGACGACGATGCGGTTGCTCAACGGCAGCCGCCAGCCGTAGGCGTGCATGTCCACCACCACGCGATCGCCCGGTTCCAGGGTGGGCTGCATCGAGCCACTCGGCACCTGGTAATGGTTGGCGAACGAGGAGCGCGCTGCGGTCATCAGCACCAGCAGCACCAACAACGGCAACAGTTCCTTGCGCGACCACTGTGCGGCGCGTTGCAGACGTGCGGCGGTGGGCGTGGATTGATTCATGGGGCACCTGCTGGTGTGAATGAGTGGCCGGCGATGGCCTGTTGAAGATGCGCTTGCGCCGCAGGTCGGTGGAAGTGACGAAAGGCATGGCAGCAGCTGGGTCGTTACTTCGGATGCCGCTTGGATGACTGCTCCGCTATCGCCAGTTCCGCTGCGGGGGTGGCGGCCCAAAGGCAAACAAAGCACCACCGGCAAAGGCAGTCGCAACACCAATACCTAATGCACCATCCACAAACAAAAACGGGATGGCGCGCGGCCATCCCGTTTCGATTGCTGACTGCAGCGACTACACACGCATGCGCCAACGACGCATACGCATCACCCAGTCACTCACTCCGTCAAACCGCGGTTTTTCAGCAGCGCCTTGACGCTGGGATCCTTGCCGCGGAAGTCGCGATACAGCGTCGCCAGATCCACCGTGTTGCCGCGCGAGAGGATCTTGGCGCGGAAGATATCGCCGTTCTTGCGGTTCAAGCCGCCGTTCTCCTCGAACCATTCGAAGGCATCGTCATCAAGCACTTCCGCCCAAAGGTAGGCGTAATAGCTGGCCGCATACTCCATATCCCAAACATGGTTGAAATAGCTGCTGCGATAACGCGGCGGCACTTCAGCGATGTCTACCTTGAAGCGCTTGAGCGCAGCGGTTTCGAACCTGCCCACGTCCTGCAACGGTGCATCCGCCGGGAGGGTGTGCCATGCCAGATCGAGCAGCGATGCAGACAGGGTTTCGGTGGTCATATAGCCGCTGTTGAAGGTCTTGGCTTTTCTGATCTTTTTTACCAGATCCTCCGGCATTGCAGCACCGGTCTGATAGTGCTTCGCGTAATGCGCAAACACGGTGGGATCGGAGGCCCAATGCTCGTTGAACTGCGAGGGAAACTCCATGAAGTCGCGTGGCGTCTTGGTTCCGGCCATCGCCGAATAAGTCACCTTGGAAAACATGCCATGCAACGCATGGCCGAACTCATGAAACATGGTGGTGACGTCATCAAAGCTCAGCAGTGCCGGTTGGCCTGCGGCCGGCTTGGTGAAGTTGCACACGTTATAGACCACCGGCTTTGCACCGGTCAGGCCGCTCTGCGAGACGAATGAGCTCATCCACGCGCCACCGGACTTGCTGTCGCGTTTGAAATAGTCGGCATAAAACAGCGCCATCGACGTACCGTCCACATCGAACACCTCGTACACCTTCACGTCCGGATGGTAAGTGGGGATGTCGGTGCGCTGCTTGAAGGTAATGCCGTAGAGTTGCGTGGCAGCGTAGAAAACACCGTTTTTCAATACGTTGTCGAGTTCGAAATACGGCTTGATCTGGGATTCATCCAGATCGTATTTGGCCTTGCGCACCTGCTCGGCATAGAAGTCCCAGTCGGAAGCGGCCAACTTGAAACCACCCTTCTGGGCATCGATGACTTTCTGAATCTCTGCCGCTTCGCGGCGCGCCTTGGTGGTAGCGGCAGGCACGCTATCGGTCAGCAGCTTGAGCGCGGCGGCCGGGGTCGTGGCCATCTGGTCGCCCAGGCTATACGCGGCGTAGCTGTCGAAGCCGAGCAGCTTGGCTTTTTGCGCGCGCAGCTGCGCCAGTCGCTGGACCGCCTTGCGCGTGTCGTTGTCATCGCCCTGTTCGGTGCGCATCTGCGAAGCCTGCATGATCTGCGCACGCAACGCGCGATCCTTCAGCGAGGCCAGGATGGGCTGCTGGGTGGTGTTCTGCAAGGTCAACAGATACTTGCCGTCCAGCTTGCGCTCCTTGGCGGCATCGGCAGCGGCGGCGATATCGCCCTCGCTCAAGCCATCCAGCCGGGCCTTGTCGTCCACCACCACCGCAGCGGCGGCTGTGGCAGCCACCAGCTTCGCGTGGAATTGTGTGGAAAGCGTGGTTTCCTCCACATTGAGCTTGCGCAAGGTGATCTTGTCTGCATCGGACAACAGCGCGCCGGATGCGACGAACCCTCTGTATGTGATCTCGACCAGACGCTTTTGCTCCGGATTGAGCTTCATCGCATCGGACTGGTCATGGACCGCCTTGATGCGCGCAAATAGCGTGGGATCCAGAAGAATTTCATCACGATTGGCTGCCAACTTGGGCGCAAGCTCCTCCTGGATTTTCTGCCGCGCCGGGTTGGTATCGGCAGTAATGACACCAGAGAAAATATCCGACACGCGCGACAGCAGCTCGCCGCCGCGATCAAACGCTTCGAGGGTGTTTTCGAAGGTCGCCGGCTCCGGGTTGGCAGTGATCTTGCGCACGTCCGCAAGTTCCAGACGCATGCCTTCCTCGAAGGCAGGCAGATAATCGCTGTCCTGAATCTTGTCGAACGGCGGCGCCTGGAACGGTAGCGTGCTGGGGATCAGTAGCGGGTTCGAGCGTAGATCGGGCGCCTGCGCAGTGGTGGTCTTCCCGGTCGCGTCGGTGGGCGGCTGACCCGGCGACTCTTTTCCAGAACAGGCAACCAGTGCCAGGGTGATGGCGGCGGCCAGGGCGAAGGTACGAAGCATGCTGTGGGTCATTCCTATGAGTGGGAAGCACGGCGGGCGATGTAGCGAATCTTTCGGCACCCATCACATGCGCAGGCATTGATTGGCCTGCACGGCGGGGTGCGTTGATTGCTGGCGGAAGCTGCCGCTAGCGGTGCGCGCCGTACCTTGGCGATATAGCGCCAGTGGCGGATTGCCGAAACATCCGTGCAGCATCTACCGATGTTGGCGGGTCATCAGTATTCCCTGCTCCGTCGCCGGCAACCGTGCCAACGACGAATCGCTGTGCCTCTAACCGAAACGGGATGGCCTAGGCCATCCCGTTTCGCTTGCATCGGCGTGCTATTGCGACTTAATCGGTCAGGCCACGATTTTCCAACAGCGCCTTGACGCTAGGATCCTTGCCGCGGAAATCGCGATACAGCGTCGCCAGATCCACCGTGTTGCCGCGCGAGAGGATCTTGGCGCGGAAGATATCGCCGTTCTTGCGATCCAGGCCGCCGTTTTCCTTGAACCATTCGAAGGCATCGTCGTCGAGCATTTCCGACCAGAAATACGCGTAATACCCGGCCGAATAACCGCCGCCCCAGATGTGGTCGAAATAGCTGCTGCGATAACGCGGCGGCACTTCGGCCAGGTCGACCTTGAAGCGCTTCAAGGCGTCGGCTTCGAACTTGCTCACGTCCTGCAACGATGCGTCGGCCGGTTGGGTGTGCCAAGCCAGATCGAGCAGCGCAGCCGAGAGGTATTCGGTGGTCGCATAGCCGCTGTTGAAGGTCTTGGCCTTCTTGATCTTTTCCACCAGCTCGGCCGGCATTGCCGCGCCGGTCTGGTAGTGCTTGGCGTAGTTGGCGAAGACCTTGGGATCGGAGGCCCAGTGCTCGTTGAACTGCGAGGGGAACTCGACAAAATCGCGCGAGGTGCTGGTGCCGGCGATCGAGGGGTACTTCACCTTGGAGAACATGCCGTGCAGCGCGTGGCCGAACTCATGGAACAAGGTGGTGACGTCGTCGAAGCTCAGCAGCGCCGGCTGGCCGGCGGCCGGCTTGGTGAAGTTGCAGACGTTGTAGACCACCGGCTTGGCACCGGTGAGGCCATCCTGCTCGACGAACACGTCCATCCAGGCGCCGCCGGACTTGCTGTCGCGCTTGAAGTAGTCGGTATAGAACAGCGCCATCGAGGTCCCGTCCGCGTCGAAGACTTCATACACCTTCATGTCGGCGTGATAGGTGGGGATGTCGGTGCGCTGCTTGAAGGTGATGCCGTACAGCTGCGTGGCGGCGTAGAAGACGCCGTTCTGCAGCACGTTGTCCAACTCGAAATACGGCTTGATCTGCGACTCGTCCAGGTCGTACTTGGCCTTGCGCACCTGCTCGGCGTAAAAATCCCAGTCGGACGCGGCGAGTTTGAAGCCACCCTTCTGGGCGTCGATCACTTTCTGCATCTCGGCCACTTCGCGGCGCGCCTTGGCGGTGGCGGCCGGCACGGTGTCGGTCAGCAGCTTGAGCGCGGCAGCCGGATTCTTGGCCATCTGGTCGCCCAGGCTGTAGGCGGCGTAGCTGTCGAAGCCGAGCAGCTTGGCCTTTTGCGCGCGCAGTTGCGCAAGACGCTGGATGGTCTGACGGGTGTCGTTGGCATCGCCCTTTTCCGCACGCGTTTCCGAGGCCTTGAGCACCTCGGCACGTAGCTGGCGGTCCTTCAGCGAGGCCAGCACCGGTTGCTGGGTGGTGTTCTGCAGGGTGAGCAGATACTTGCCATCAAGCTTGCGCGCCTTGGCGGCATCGGCGGCGGCGGCGATGTCGCCTTCGCTCAAGCCATCAAGTTTGGCCTTGTCGTCCACCACCACCGCGCCGGCCGCCGAGGCGGCCACCAGACGCGTATGGAACTGCGTGGAGAGCGTGGTTTCTTCGATATTGAGCTTGCGCAGGCTGTCCTTGTCGGCATCGGACAGCTGCGCACCGGCGCGCACCAGCTCTTCGTAATCGCGCTCGAGCAGACGCTTCTGCTCCGGGTCCAGGCTCAGCGTGTCGCGCTGGTCGTAGAGGGTTTTGACGCGTGCGAAGAGCTTGGGATCGAGATTGATTTCGTCCTGGTGCGCAGCCAGCTTGGGCGCGATCTCTTCCTGGATCTTCTGGCGTGCGTCGCTGGTATCGGCCTGTACCAGCCCGAAGAAAATGCGCGACACGCGCGAGAGCGTTTCGCCACCACGTTCCATCGCTTCGATGGTGTTGTCGAAGCTGGGCGGTTCGGGGTTGTCGGCGATCTTGCGGATCTCGGCCAACTGCAGGCGCATGCCTTCGTCGAAGGCCGGCAAGTAATCGGCATCCTTGATCTTGTCGAACGGCGGCGCCTGGAACGGCAGCGTGCTGGCGGTCAGCAGCGGATTCGGCGCGGCATCGGCGGCCGGGGTGGTGGTGGTCTTCTCGGGCACGGTGGTGGACTCCTTACCGGACGGCTCTTTTCCAGAACAAGCAGCCAGTGCCAGGGTGATGGCAGCGGCCAGAACGACGGTACGCGACATGGCGTGTGATTCCTGAGTGGGTAGAGCAGCCGGTCACGCTAGCGGGTTTGCGGGCCGCTGGCATGTGCCGTTGGATTGGGTGGACGGGTTAGGTTGAGGATGCGTGCGCTACAGCGTCTCGTCCTTGAAGATCGCCACGTGCGGGGTGCCGTCGGCGCCGATCCAGCCGCGGTACATGCCCTCGGTATTGAACGGAAACGCGGCGTTGCCCTGCGCGTCCAGCGCGATGGCACCACCGTCGCCACCGGCCTTGGGAATCTCCTGGTCGATCACCGCGTCGGCCGCCTGTTGCAACGACTGGCCGGCGTACTTCATGCGCGCGCAGATGTCGTAGGCGGCCACCGCGCGGATATAGAACTCGCCCCAGCCGGTGCCGGACACCGCGCACTGGCTGTTGGCATAGGTGCCGGCGCCGATGATCGGCGCATCGCCGACGCGGCCGTAGCGCTTGTTGGTCATGCCGCCGGTGGAGGTGCCGGCGGCAAGATGTCCGTCGCGATCCAGCGCCAGCGCACCGACAGTGCCGAAGTGCTTGGCGGTTTCCAGATCGAGTTCGGCCTGCGCCTTGCGGTCGCCGGCCTCGGCCTTGAGCGCTTTTTGCAGTTGCTGCCAGCGCTTGTCGGTGCGGAAATAGCTTGGGTCGACCAGGGTGACGCCCTGCGCGCGCGCGAACTGTTCGGCGCCATCGCCGACCAGCATCACGTGCTTGGAATGGTCCATGACGCTGCGCGCCAGCTGGATCGGGTTCTTGACCGTGTGCACGCCGGCAATCGCGCCGGCCTTGCCGGTGGCGCCGTCCATGATCGCCGCATCCAGTTCGTTCTTGCCGTCATGGGTGAACACCGCGCCGCGCCCGGCGTTGAACTGCGGCGCATCTTCCAGCACGGTGATGGTGGCGGCCACTGCATCCACCGCGGTACCGCCACCTTGCAGCACCGCGTGCCCGGCGCGCAGCGCGCGTTGCATCGCGTCGCGCGCTTGTGCCTGCTCGTCTGCGGACAGGCCGGACTTCTCCACACCTGCACCGCCATGGATCACCAGCATCGGTGTTGCCGCCAGCGCCGGGCCGGTACACAGCAACAACGACAGGCACAACGCGCGAGCGGACAAGGCGATCATGATGCTTCCTCACGGCATTACGTAGTGTTAGCCGCTCTGAGCCGATGCACGCCGCGCCGAGTTTCGGCAGCGCGCATTAGCATTAAAATAAAGTGTCGGGCATCG
Source organism: Xanthomonas sp. Leaf131 (assembly GCF_001423495.1). GTDB lineage: Bacteria > Pseudomonadota > Gammaproteobacteria > Xanthomonadales > Xanthomonadaceae > Xanthomonas. The sequence goes on from NZ_LMOG01000017.1 coordinate 139,219, forward strand.
GCGGGTCTGGGTGAATGTAGAGTTTCTCTGCCCATGGTCGCACGTCCAAAAAGTAACGCACGCCGCAGCCTTTACAGGATGCGGGATGTTTCTCGTCGCTTCCGCGCTGGTTTTCGAGTGAAACAGCGACGATAGGGTGCCTGCATGTGAAACAGCAGAACGCCACGTTGTTGCCGTGAGCATCTGCGTCGATCTTGTTGCCTTGTGCATCCATGACGAGGAAGTCGGTGATCTTCATGCGTGCATAAACCTCGATCGCTTCTAATGGGGCCCAACAATGGCCGGAAGGCACATCGACACCTCCCGGCGCTTACCGCCGCTCACAACGTATCGCGATGCTTCCCGCGCCACGGCCGGTACCAGGTGCGGATGGCGGCGATATCGGCGGCCATGTCGGTACCGGTCCAGAACGGCTCGCCGATGCCCACGGTCTTGCTGGGATAGTCGAAATACACCGGCAGGATCGGCACCTTGGAGTCGGAGGCGATCTTCCAGAAGCCCGCCTTCCAGTGTTCCACGCGCTTGCGGGTGCCTTCGGGGGTGATCACGTACCACATCTGCTCGGAGTTGCGGATCAGACGCACCGCCTGGCCGATGGTGCCCTGCGGCGAGCTGCGGTCCAGCGGGATCGCGCCGAGCTTGCGCAGCAGCGGGCCCAGCGGCCACCAGAACAATTGCGCCTTGCCCAGCACGCGCACATCGAAGCCCAGCGCGAACTTGGCCGCAAAGCCCAGAAAGCCGTCCCAGTTGGACGAATGCGGGGCCACGATCATCACCAGCTTGGGCTCGTCGGGCAGCCGCCCGAGCAGGCGCCAGCCGGTCAGGCGCAAGGCGGTGCGGCCCAGCCAGCGACCGAAGCGGCCGTGTGCACGCGGCATTCTGGGTGGGATTGGCTGCAGCAGGATGTTGGCCTGTGTTACCGGTGGCAACGACGGGTCGGTGTGACTCACGCTTACTCCCAGTGGGACGCAGAGCGTCCACGCTTGATATGGCTGCGCTCACGCTTGGCATCCAGCCGCCGCAGCTTGGCACCATGACTCGGTTTGGTGGCGACCCGGCGCTTGGGCACCGACAGGCACGCATTGATGATCTCGGCCAGCCGCTCGCGCGCATCCTCGCGGTTGCGGTCCTGGGTGCGGAAGCGCTGCGCGTCGATCACCAGCACGCCATCGGCGGTCATGCGGCGGTCGCGCCGCGACAGCAGCCGCGCGCGCAACGGTTCCGGCAGCGACGGCGATCCGGCCACGTCGAAACGCAGTTCCACCGCTGTGGAGACCTTGTTGACGTTCTGCCCGCCCGCGCCGCTGGCGCGCACGAAGCGTTCGACGATCTCGCTGGGCGGGATCGTCAGGCTGGGGGTGATCTGGATCGGGTCGCTGGCCATGCGCGCCGATTGTATCGGCACCGGCGTGGACGCGCGCGCGAACGCCGGCTTCCCGTATGCTGCGGCCGGTTCCCCGACTGTGCAGGATGCTCCGATGACACCGCCCCGTTCCGTTGCCGCCGTCCGCGCCTTCGCGCGCCGCCTGATCGTGCTGGCCGCGCTGGCACTGGCCACGCCCGCCGCATTCGCGCAGGCGCCCAGCGATGCCGACGTCAACCGTCTGCTGGCCGCCTCGCGCGCGCAGACCATGCTGGACACGATGCTGCCGCAGATCGAAGCGATGCAGCAGCAGCAATTCGCCCAACTCACCGCCCAGCGCCAGCTCGACGCCAACCAACAGGCGCAGCTGCAGCGCATCCAGGACCGCACCCGCCAGACCGTGCGCAAGGCGCTGTCGTGGTCGGAACTGCGCCCGATGTATGTGGACATCTACAAGCGCTCGTTCTCGCGCGAGGACGTGCTGGCCATGGCCGAGTTCTACGAGAGCTCGGCCGGCCAGAGCCTGCTGGACAAGACCCCGGCCCTGACCCAGAACCTGATGGGCGCGATCCAGCAGAAGATGCTGCCGCTGTTTGCCGATCTGCAGAAGGATCTGGAGAAGATCGTCAATGAGCCGGCGGCGGCCGCGCAGAAGCCCTGAAGGGCGGGGAATCGGGAATCGGGATTGGGGAATCGGAACAGCGTGATCCCGACGGTTGCGGATGTGGGGTTGATTGCGCATACGGGGGACAGCAGCGCCCAACTATCCTGCCAGCGAGAGACGCCTGCTTTAGCCCCTTTCCTGCGGGAGATGGGTTGGAGTGATGAGGGTGAGGGGCGAAGCAGCACGTGCATCCAAACTCCAGCAGGCGTCGCTCGCACCCTCATCCGCCCCTACGGGGCACCTTCTCCCGAGGGGAGAAGGAACAGTCAAGCCCCTCTCCCGTCGGGAGAGGGGTTGGGGTGAGGGTACGGTTGCGCAACTTTAGTGCAGGTTGAGTGGACGTCTCGATCGCTAAATCAAGCACACCGCATCAAGCCGTCTGCATTACTCCCAGCACCGGCATCTGCCACCCAAACAACGCACACGCTTTCGCAAACTCCACATCCAGCGGTGCAGCCACACTCAGACGCCGCCCATCGGCCGGATGCGGAAACCCCAGGCGTTCTGCGTGCAGCAACATGCGGTGGATCCCAAGCATGCGAAAACTCCGGTTATGCCGGCCATCGCCATGGCTGGTGTCGCCGATCATGTGGTGCGACAGGTGCTTCATGTGCCGGCGGATCTGCCGAAAACGCCCCGTCTGCGGCTGACAGCGCAGCAGCGCATACCGCGAGGTGGCAAAGCCGGTCGACGGAATCTCCAGCTCGCCCGTGGCCAGGCGCTGAAAATGGGTCACCGCCGGCTTCTTGACCGGCTTTCCGGGGCCGCCGTCCAGATCGTGATCGACGATGAACTGCTCCTCGGCCGGCCAGCCGCGGCACACCGTCAGATAGTCCTTCTGCAATTCGCCGGCCATCAAGGCCTTGCCCAGCGCGCTGGCGCTGGCGCGATCGAACGCAAGCAACAAGCAACCGCTGGTGGCGCGATCGAGCCGATGCACCAGAAAGATCGGCTGGCCCAGCTGTTCGCGCAGCCGGTCGGCCAGAAAGTCGTCCTCCCCGCGCGCCAGCTTGCTGTCGTGGACCATCAGGCCCGCGGGTTTATTGACAACGGCCAGGACGTCGTCCTGGTAGAGAATCTGCAACGGGTCGGTAGATGTGCTCACCGGCGGATTATCCGCATCGCCGACAGCGCATGCCACTGCATTGCCGCGCCACGACGCAAGGGCCGTACTGGTGCCCCGCTGCAGGCACTGCCGAAATGCAGCCGAATGCAGCGGGCCACCTATCGCACTGTGTCAGCGCCGCAGCCAGGCGATCAGCAAGGCGACCGAACCGGCCGTGCCGCTGACCCAGCTCCACACCGGCACCGTGCCCAGATACCAGCCGTTCGGATGCAGGCCGTACAGCACGGCGGCGACCACCAGCAGGCCGCTGCCGGTGATGGCGGTGACCACGCGTGTCTGCAATTTGCGCAGGCTCAGGTCCAGCGCGCGCAGTTCGGCCGAACGGATGTCGATCTGATGGCGGCCCTCCACCTGCTGCTTCAACCAGCTGTGCACCAGGCGCGGCATGTCCGGCGCGTGGGTCATGATTTCCGGTAGCCGCTTGCGCAACTCGCCCAGCACCCGGCGCGGGCTGTAGCGCTCGCGCAGGATGCGTTCGAGCACCGGCCGCGCCACTGCCCAGATATCCAGTTTCGGATCCAGCTGACGACCGACACCTTCGATGTTGAGCAAGGTCTTCTGCAACAGGATCAGCTGCGGCTGCAGCGTCAGTTCGTAGCGCTGCGCGACGCGGAACAATTTGATCAGCACTTCGGCCAGCGAAATCTCCGACAACGGCCGGGTGAAGTACGGCTCGCACACCGAGCGCGCGGCCGCTTCCAGTTCGTCGATGCGCACGTTGCTGGGCATCCAGCCCGCCTCCACGTGCAGCTCGGCCATGCGCCGATAATCCTTGTGGAAGATCGCCATGAAGTTCTCGGCCAGGTAGTACTGATCTTCCTGCGAGAGCTGGCCCATGATGCCGAAATCCAGCGCGATGAACCGCGGATTGAGCCGGCGCTCCGGATCCGAATCGACCCAGATGTTGCCGGCATGCGCATCGGCATGGAAGAAATTGTCGCGGAACACCTGCGTGTAGAACACGCGCACGCCCTTGGCCGCCAGCGCCTTGCGGTCGATGCCGGCCGCATCGAGCTTGGCGATGTCGTCGGAGGGAATGCCGTACACGCGCTCCAGGGTGAGCGCACGTTCGGCGGTGTGCGACCAGATCACCTCGGGCACATACAGATCGTCCGAGCCTTCCCAGAACCGGCGCAGCACGCTGGCGTTGGCGCCTTCGCGCTGCAGATCCAGTTCGGCCGATAGGGTGCCTTCGATCTCGGCCACCACTTCGCGCGGGCGGATCTTGTCCGCACGCGGGTGGGTGCGTTCGACCAGCGTGGCCAGCGACTGCAGCAGCGCGATATCGGCGTCGATCTGGCGCTCGATGTCCGGGCGCAGCACCTTGACCACCACTTCGCGACGCACGCCATTGGCGTCCGGCGGCAAGGTTGCCGCATGCACCTGCGCGATCGAGGCCGAGGCCAGCGGCACGGTGTCGAAGGCGGCAAATGCCACGCTCACCGGCAAGCCCAAGGCGCGCTCCACGATCAGCCGCGCCGCTTCGCCGTCGAACGGCTTGACCCGGTCCTGCAGCAGGGTCAATTCGTCGGCCACGTCGGCCGGAATCAGGTCGCGCCGGGTGGACAGGATCTGCCCGAACTTGACGAAGATCGGCCCCAGTTCCTGCAACGCCAATCGCAGGCGCGCACCGCGCGATTGCGCGGCGATCTCGGCGCTGGCGCGGGGCACGAACGGCTTGGCCAGACGCAGCCAGCGCTCGGCCGGCGTGTCCTGCAGCAGGTCGTCCAGGCGATAACGCAGGATCACCCGGCCGATGCGGCTGGCCCGCAGCAGCGCCTTCATGCCGCACCTCCGGCAGCGCGCAGACGGGTCACGCGGGCGGCCAGCCGTTCGACGTCGTCGCGCAGTTCGTCGACATCGTCGTGAAAGGCCTCCAGTTCGGCGCGCGGCACCACATCGCGCGATTCTTCGGTCACGAATTCGGCCGCGCTCTGCGCCAGATCCACCGCGCTGCGGCGCGCCTGCTGCAGCGCTGCGCGCACCGTGCTGGCGATCTGCACGCCGAGGATCTCGCCGAACACCGCCACGAACGGCAATTGCCAATCCGGATCGAACCGCCCTGCCAGTTGCTGCAGCTGCCGCGCCAGCTCCGCATCGCCGGAGACCTTGAGCCGCCCGGCCGGCGCGCCGCTGCGGCGCGTGTTGGCCAGGAACGGCAGCTGGCCAAGTAAGCCGGCCAGGCTGCTGCGCACGGCCAGATCCGGCTCCTGCGCCTGGTCCACCGGGCCGACCAGCAGCCGGCGCTCGTGCACGCGGATCTGCAGGGCCAAAGCCGGCGCCTCCAGGGTCAGCGCGATGCGTTGCCCTTCCAGCGGCAGCAGGGCGTCGCGGGTATCCGGGTCCAGCGCCAGCGCGCGGTTGAGCGCGGCTTGCAGGGCCTGGCCGGCGAGCGGCTTGAGTGAGTTGAACAGGGATCCGGGCATGGGCGCATTCTACCGTCCCTGCATGTCGCCACTGCTTGATGGTGGTGTCGCGAGTGCACGCCGGAGGCGGACGCGGCGGTCATGGCAGGTCGCCTCGGTGGCAAGGCCGCTTGCATTGGTCATGGAGGACTTCCTTCAGCGCGCCGGCCGCGGGCATGCTGGCGACCTCATTGAACACGTGGCAGGAGCAGGCAATGCGCAAGATCCGGGTCGGTCTGATCTTCGGCGGTAAATCGGCCGAGCACGAGGTCTCGCTGCAATCGGCGAGAAATATTCTGGATGCGCTCGATCCGCAGCGCTTCGAGCCGGTGCTGATCGGCATCGACAAGCAAGGCCAGTGGCACGTCAACGACCCCGACAGCTTCCTGCTCCACGCCGACGACCCGGCGCGCATCGCCTTGCATCGCAGTGGTCGCGGCGTGGCGCTATTGCCGGGCGCGCAGCAACAGCAGTTGCGTCCGACCCAGCCGGAACACGCACTGGCCCAGATCGATGTGGTGTTTCCGATCGTGCATGGAACCTTGGGCGAAGACGGCTCCCTGCAAGGGCTGCTGCGCATGGCCAATCTTCCGTTCGTCGGCTCCGGCGTGCTCGGCTCGGCACTGGCGATGGACAAGGACCTGGCCAAACGCGTACTGCGCGATGCCGGGCTGGAGGTGGCGCCGTTCGCCTGCTTCAATCGCCACACCGCCGCACATGCCGATGTGGATGCGTTGATCGCGCAGTTCGGTTTGCCGTTGTTCGTCAAACCGGCCAACCAGGGCTCCTCGGTCGGCGTCAGCCAGGTGCGCACCGCAGAGGAGTTTGCCGCAGCGCTTGCGTTGGCGCTGGCCTACGACCACAAGGTGCTGGTGGAAGCGGCGATTGCCGGGCGCGAGATCGAATGCGCGGTGCTGGGCAATGCCACCCCGCAGGCCAGCGTGTGCGGCGAAGTGGTGGTGCACGACGCGTTTTACTCTTACGAGACCAAGTACATCAGCGAACACGGCGCCGAGATCGTGATCCCTGCCGACATCGATACGCAGACACAGCAGCGCATCCAGCAGATTGCCGTGCAGGCTTACCAGGCGCTGGACTGCGCCGGCATGGCGCGTGTTGACATATTTCTATGCGCAGACGGCCGCATCGTGATCAACGAGGTCAACACACTGCCGGGCTTCACCCGGATCAGCATGTATCCCAAGTTGTGGCAGGCAAGCGGGCTGGACTATCGGAGTTTGATTACGCGGTTGATCGAGCTGGCGCTGCAGCGACATGCCGAAGATCAACTCCTACGCAGTGCAGTGGAACCGCACTGATGCACACATCGCAGGTGCGCGCAGTGCAGTTGCACGATCACCCGGCACTGCTCGCACTCAATAACGCGCATGCCACCGAATTGTCGTTGCTGGATGCCGATGGACTGGCCGCATTGTTGCAACTGGCCTGGCACGCACGCATCGTCGCGCCGGCGGATGGTCTGTTGATCGCGTTGGATCAGAGCGCGGCCTACGCCAATCCAAACTTTGCCTGGATGGCGCAACGCTTCGCGCGCTTCGTCTACATCGACCGCATCGTGATCGCCGCACATGCGCAGGGGCATGGCCTTGCCAGGCAGTTGTATGACGACCTCATCCGCCTCGCGCGTGCGGCAGCGCAACCGCGGCTGGTGTGCGAGGTCAATCTGCTCCCACCCAATCCAGCATCGCTGGCGCTGCATCTGCAGCTTGGTTTTTTACCAATCGGCGATGCACTGCTGGCTAACGGCAAGCACGTGCAATACCTCGAAAAACTGCTTTGAAACAGACGCAACTCAGCTGCACAGCGTCCATAACGCACATGGCCCGCCTCCTTGCGGAAGCGGGCCATGCGAGCGTCAATCGGCAGCGCCGCTGCCGTGACGTATCGCAGCTAGGGCGTTAAACCTTGCCGCGACGGAACATCGAGATCACTGCCAGGATCAGGAACACCACAAACAGGATCCAGGCGATGTTGGTCGCCGCACCGGCGATACCACTGAAGCCCAGCACAGCAGCGATGATGGCGATGACGAAGAAGATGATGGCGTAATGCAGCATGGCAAGGATTCCAGAAGTTGTCGTGCCGAATCGGCGCAGACGTATCCTGAAGATGTGGCGGTCTTTACCGGGTGATGGCGATGTCGTTGGAAGATGAGGATCGCAGCCGCTGCAGGCCTTCTTCGATGCTGATGCGCGGCACATAACCGAAGTCGCGACGCGCCGGTTCCATGCTGTACCAATGCGGCGTGCACAGCTGTTCTACCAGAAACCGCGTCAGCGGCACTTCGCCAGGCAGGCGCAACAGTGGCCACAATGTTTCGCACACCGCACCGATCCGATAAGCGGTCTTGAACGACAGCGAGCGCGTCACTGCCGGCGCATCCACTGCCGCCAGCAAGCGATTGAGCAACTCGCGCATCGGCAGGGGCTCGCCGTTGGAAATAAAATACGCTTTGCCCGCGCAGGCAGCACCGTGTGCGAGGTGCTCGAAGGCATCGAAGTGTGCCTGTGCGGCATTGTCGATGTAGGTGCTGTCCACCAGGTTGCCGCCGTCGCCGACCATGCGCAGCCGCCCGGCGCGCGCGCGCGCGGCCAGACGCGGCAGCAGGTGATTGTCGCCCGGCCCCCAGATCAGACGCGGGCGCAAGGCCACTGTCGCCAGTTGCGCATCGTTGGCCGCCAGCACCGCACGCTCGGCAATCGCCTTGGTGGCCGCATACGCCGCGCGCAGATCTTCGCCATACGGAACTTCGTCGGCACCCAGACCTTCCACAGGATTGGTGGCGCGATGGGTCACGCTGGGTGTGGAGGTGTAGATCAGGCGCGGCACGCCATTGGCCCGGCACGCATCGATCACGTTTTGCGTGCCCACCACATTGGCCTGGTGATAGCTGTCGTAGCTGCCCCATGCACCCGCCTTGGCGGCATTGTGGAAGACCGCATCGATACCGGCGAAGGCGTGTCGCACCGCTTGCGGGTCGGCCAGGTCGCCGCGGATCTGGCCCACGCCCAAGGTCTGCAGAATCGGGTAATCGCCGCGCTGGAAACTCACCACCTCATGCCCGCGCGCGCGCAGGCCGCGGCACAACGCCTGGCCGAGAAAGCCACCACCACCGGTCACCAGCACCTTCATTGCGCCACATCCATCGTTCCTGCAGGGCGCACACAATAGCCGGACCGGACTGTGATCGCGATGCCGCTCGCGCAGCCGGCCGTCTGCGGCTTACGCAAGCCATTGATCGCAAAGAGCTTCATAAATCTTCATCGCGACATCAGGCAGTTCATTCGCGCCGCTGGCGTCATGGCCGGACCCTGGATCGCTGGAGTCACCATGACCCGTCTGTCGCTGCTGTTGTCCGCCGTGCTCGTCATCTTCCCGCTGCATGCCGCCCCGCCGATTGCTTCTCCAAGAGCCGCTTCTCCAAGAGCCGCCTCTGCAAACGCCGCCACCCCAGGAACTGCCACGCCAAGTCCATCGGCTGCCGCGTCACCGGCTGTGCCTCCGGCAGCCACCACGCCGCCTGCCATCGATGACGGCTGGCCGGTCGCCAGCACCGCCGCCAGCGGCTGGAACCTGCCCGTGCTGGCGCAGATGGAACAGGCACTGGCTGCCGATCTGGCGCCCTCCACCACCAGCGTGCTGATCGTGCGCGACGGCGTGCTGGTCTACGAACATTATCTGGGCGATGCCGATCGCCAGACCTTGCACGACACCCGCTCGTTGACCAAGAGCGTCACCGGGTTGCTGGTCGGTGCGGCGATCGCGCGCAAGTTGATCCCCAACGCGCAAGCCAAGGTCTACGACTACTTCGGCGATCGCCAATGGCAGCATCCCGATCCACGCAAGCGCGACATCACCCTCGAAGACCTGCTCACGATGAGCTCGCAGCTGGAATGCAACGACGACAACGCCTTCTCCGCCGGCAACGAAGAGCGCATGTATGTGAGTGCGGACTGGACGCAGTTCGCCCTGGATCTGCCGATCCGTGGCTACGCTCCGTGGATGCAGCGGCCTGCACAGAGCCCGCACGGCCGCGCGTTTTCGTATTGCACCGCAGGCTCCTTCCTGCTCGGCGCGGCGCTGGAAAAAGCCAGCGGGCAGCGGCTGCAGGCGTTCTCCGCACAAGTGCTCGAAAAGCCGCTCGGGATCGAGCAGGCGCAGTGGAATGTCTCGTCCGAAGGGGTGGGCATGGGCGGTGGCGGTACCCGTTACCGCAGCCGCGACCTGGCCAAACTCGGTCAATTGCTGCTTGCGCAAGGACGCTGGCAGGGTCGCCAGGTCATTCCCGCCGACTGGGTGCGAGCGATGACCAGCGTGCATGCGCAGGCACGCGAGGACGCCGATTATGGCTACCAACTCTGGCACTTCCTGTTCCCGGTGCGCGGCGTTCAACGCGACACCTGGGCGATGTCCGGCAATGGCGGCAACTACGTCTTCGTCGTGCCCGAGGAGCGGCTGGTGGTGGTGCTCACGCGCAGCGCTTACAACACCCGGCAGATGCATCAGCAATCGCATCGGTTGCTGACCGACTATGTGCTCAAGGCGCTACCTGAGGCCAACCAGGCGCGCTGATAAAACCTCTCTAACGCTGTATCGATGACGCCAACGTGCTGACTGCACTCGCCTTCGTTGACGAGTGCAGTAATGTCAGGAATGGCAGTGACATTGCAGATCAAAAGGAGCCGATCAGACCGCACCGCATCTGAAGGCCGCGCTGCATGCAATGCTCGCAACACTGCTTATAACCACGCACACCGACCCTCTCGACTGGTCCTTGCCCGGCCACCGTCGCGGGACCTTACGCGGCATGGATGCCGCGTAAGAGCTTACAAGGACGTACTTGCAGCGTGTCCCGCGATGGTGGCCGGGCAAGGGCCCTGCAGAAAAACCGCAGACCAAGCGCTCTACACCCGAGGCATCCGCACCGCTCGATCAGCTTTCAAGGCAACCGAGAGCTTGAGCTTCGTCGCAGTTGGCTGCTCCCAAGCCGAGCGGGTCGAGGGCGCGATGCCCTCACCGCTTGCAAGACACGCCGTGAATCCATCCGTGGAGGCTCGGTAGCGGCATCCATGCCGCCACACGGTCCCGCAATCAGTAAGGACATCGCACCTTGCAACGTGGTCGTGTACTGATGGAAACCACAAACCCGGCCGCGCCGCGCCTGCAGGTGAGCGCAGTTGTTGGATGTAGCACACATACGCTGCGATTTGAGCACGCAGCCGAGCTAACTCACTGGCTAGGGTGTCTCAACCACGCTCGGAAGTCGCATCTGCCGGCAACAGATTACGAGCACGCAGTTGCGTGCGCTGGGCAGCAAGATCGGTATCAATGCGCGCCAGCAACGCTACAAACTCCGGCCATGTACGCAGCGGTTGCAGCAGCGGCGACTGCCGCAGATAGCCGGCGTTACGGTAGCCGGCGGCTTCGGCGCGCTGCAGGGCGCGCATCGCCGCGTCCGGCGCATCCGCGCAGAGCAGCAGCATTGCCGCATCGACTGCATCGAACGGGTCGCCGCCGCGCTCCACACTGACCAGTAATTCCTGCGCGCGCGCACGCAGTGTTGCGGCCTCCGGTAGCGGCTGCGCCTGCAGCGTCCACGCCACCGTCTGCGCGAAGCTGCCTTGTGGTCGAAGCTGCACCGCACGCAGCGCCGCTGCACGCGCAAGCGCTTTGTCGCCACGCATCCACGCAAGCTCGGCCTGCAGCAACGATAGCCCGGCATACTCGGTGCCGCGGCTCTGCGCCTCGTTCAATGCCGTCTGCGCTTCGGCCGCACGGCCATGTTCGAACAGGAATGTGGGCCAGGCCAGGTTGGAGAACGGGTTGTCTGGATACAGCTGAAAGTTCTTCCGGTAACGCGCTTCGGCGGCGCTCGCATAGCCAAGCAAACTCAGATTGCTGGCGATCTGGATCGGCAGGAATCGCACACGCGCGGTGTCGCGCACCGCCAGGTTGGCCGACAGTGCCTGCACCAGTTTTCCCTGCCGTTCGTACAGATACGCAGCCGAGCCGCGCACTGCATCGGCATTGGGATCCAGCTGCAATGCCTGTTCGTAGGCGGCCAGGGCACCGCCATTGCGGCCCTGACAATCCAGCGCATAACCACGCGCGGCGTACGCTGCCGCCAGGCCAGGTTGCACGACCACAACAGCATCGGCCAACCGCAAGGCCTGCAGCGCAAACGCTGCATCCCCGTCGTATTGGCACACGCGCGCACTGTAAGCGCGGCTGAGGCCGAGCTGCGCCTGTCGGTCGTCCGGCGCTTCCTGCAGGCGTTGACGATACAAGCCGATCGCGCGTTCGTTGTCGTCGCGCTGGCCGATACCGGCGTAGTAGTCCGCACGTTGCAACAATGCAGCTTGCGCTGGTGGCGCATTGCGCGTTTGCAGCCACCAGGTCGCGCCAACGCAGAGCAGCAGCGCACCTGCCGCAACGATCCAGGCACCACGACGCGGCACCGCACCTGCAGGCGGTGCTTGGTCCGACTGCACCGGCACGCACAGCTGATAGCCCTGTCCGCGTACCGAGCGCAGGTAACGCGGCTGCCGCGAATCGTCGCCCAAGGCCTGGCGCAGCAGACGCACACGCTGGGTGACAGTTTCTTCGTTGACCAGCGCCGGTGCCCACACGTTCTGGATCAACTCGTCGAAATCCACCACCCGCTGCCCCTGCTGCAACAGATAGTGCAGCAGGCGGAAACTCAGCCCGCCAACCTCGAGCGCAACACCGTCGCGTTCCACGCGCTGGCGTGCCACATCGATGCGCAGGTCATCCAGACGATAACGCGCGTGCATCAGTGGACTCGGCGCTACTGCTGCGCCGCCCAGACAGCCAGCGTTTCGCGACCGATCTTGGCGTTGTGGCGGATATCCACCGGAAACCCGGAATGGCGCAGAAAACGCGAAATCCCTGCAGTGTGCGGATGCGCGGCGCCCAGCGCGCGCAACGCGGTTTCCACTTGCGCAAACGCCGATGCCGAAACACCCGGCTGCAATTCCACGCACAGCACCGGCTGCTGTTGTCCGGCTGCGCCCACACCGACCAAGGCGGTGCGCCGCACCTGTGGATGCACGTTGAACACTGGCTCCACCTGCTCGGTGTAGAGCGGGCCGGTGGCAGTTTCCACGCGATGGGTCTTGCGCCCACAGAACCACAAGCGCCCTTCGGCATCGAAATACCCCACATCGCCCATGCGATGCACGATGCGTTCGCTGCCATCACTGCCGCGCTCGCGGATCTTGGCGATGCGTGTGGCCGCGTCGCGGTTGAAGTAGGTATCGGTGGTGGTGGGGCCAGCGACGGTGATCTCGCCAACCTCGCCCACCGCCAGCACGCGCACGCCGCTCCACTCGGGAATGGCCGCATCGTCGATGGCGATGATGCGCACTTCATTGGGCGCTACCACGTGGCCCACGCAGGTGCCGGCACCGGCCTCGGTGGCTGCGCGAGTAGCATCCAGCGTGCGCCCTTCGATCGCTGCCACCGGCAGACATTCGGTGGCGCCATACGGCGTCCAGAATTGCGCATCTGCCGGTAGCAGCGCGCGGATCTTGGCCACCACATCCGGCGGCACCGGCGCACCGGCCGAGGTGGCCAGGCGCACATTGGGCAACGGCTGGCCATAGTCGGCCAACACGCGCATCAACGCGGGCGAGCCGAACAACTGGGTCACCCCGAAGCGGTTGATCGCATCGTGCAACTTGCGCGGATCGGCGGTGGCCGGGCGGGTCGGATCCATGTCCGGAATCACCGAAGTCAGCCCCAATGCCGGATCGAACAAGGCGAACGGCGGGAACGTCGGCAGATCCACACCGCCGGGCTGCATGTCGAAAGCATTGCGCAGCAGCTCGATCTGCCCGACGAAATGCCGGTGCCGGTACACCACGCCCTTGGGCACGCCGGTCGAGCCGCTGGTGAACAGGATGGCGGCCACATCGTCCGGTGCAGTGTCGGCCAACTGACTGCCGGCACCGGCGCCATCGCGCTCCACGCGCGCCAGCGTCACTCCACCCCAGCCGTAACGGCCGCCAACGCTGACGATCTGTTTTGCGGAGCGCGCCCAACGCAACAAACGACGCGCCAGCTGCGCCAGCGGAATACCGATAAACGCCTGCGGCTGCGCTTCGTCCAGGCATTGCTTGAGCGCACGCTTGTCGATGCCCGGATCCACCAGCACCGGCACGGCGCCGGCCTTGAACAAGGCAAACATCAACAAGAAGAATTCCGGCGACGGCCGCACCATCACCACCGCACGCGCACCACGTCCGATGCCATGCACTGCCAATCCGGCGGCGATCGCATCGCTGCGCGCATCCAGCTCGGCATAGCTCAAGGTCACATCGTAGGCGGCGAATCCGTTGGCGGCGCGTCGGCCCGGGCAGCGGATGGCGATCTGCTCGGGGCGCGCGCGCGCGAGTTCCGGCAGGGTGGCGGCGATATTGCAGAGAGGAGTCGTCATTGGTCCATTATCACCCATGCGCCAACGGTGCCGGCTGCTTGCGTCACTTTCAAAAAATCACGTGCGCGATTGAGTGCGCCGTTGCCGCTATCGCGCTGCTTCGGCGCCATCCGGCCATCACCAGGCTGCACGGTGTTCGCGCGACACGCGCTGCCCAACCGGTGACTCGCTCCCATCGTCTATATGCGCTTGCCCGACCTATGCAGATGAACCGCTCACCGGCGCGCATCCGCGCCACTTGTATCGCGCCGTGGTTCGGTCAGAATGCCGCGCTCTCCACGTTGTTTCGCCGCGCAAGGCCCGGCATGCCATGGCACACCCCTGCCTTACCTGCGGCGCCTGCTGCGCCTACTTCCGCGTCAGTTTCCACTGGAGCGAAGCCGATCCCGCATTGGGCGGCAGGGTGCCGATCGAGCTGACCGACGCGCTACGCACGCACGAGCGCGTCATGCGCGGCACCTCGCAATCGCAGCCGCGCTGCATCGCACTGGACGCGGACATCGGCCGCTACAGCCGCTGCAGCATCCATGACCGCCGCCCCTCGTCCTGTGCCGCCGTGCCGGCCTCGCTGGAGTTCGGGCAGCGCAGCGCGCAGTGCGACAAATCGCGGCTGGCGCATGGCCTGCATGCGCTCAGCGAGGCTGACTGGGTCGGCGTGGACGACGCCCAGCGCAATCCGCTGCCGGTGTTGTAACCGCGCATCGCAGCGAGTGCGTGCACTTCTGTTGACGACGCCCGACACAGCACGTGACACGGCCGATGCTCGGCATCGGCCTGGCCACTGATCCAATCCAGTTCCTGCGCACGCTCGCACTTACCTGCCGAGCGCGCGGTGTCCTGGTAAGCGGCTTACAGCGGATTACGCTCCAGAAACGCACGGATCGCCGGCACCAGCACTACGTGCTTGTCTTCCAGCACGTAGTGATTGGCATCGTCGAACGCGGTGACGTCGGCAGTCGGCAACGCCTTGCGAAAACCGGCCAGGAAGTGCTTGTCGAAGCAGATGTCGCGCAGGCCCCAGGCGATAAACGCCGGGCGATCGGCGAACGAAGGCAATGCCTGCGCCGAACGTTCCAGCAACGACCAGGCCTGGTCGGCGGGCGACAGCGGAATGTCCTGCATGAAGCGGATGGTGGAGATGCGGTTGCGCCAATTGTTGTACGGCGCCACGTACGCACGACGCACGGCGGCCGGCATCCGCCGCGATACGCCAAACCACGAGGCGCCGGACGAAAAGGCATTGAACGTGCGGATAAACCACTCGCCCGGCCGCCAATGCCGGCCCATCGCGATCTGCCACGGCATCGGCTTTTCCGGCGGCAACGGGAATGCGGCGGTGTTGGTGATCACCAGCCGCTTGACCTGCGAGTGATGCGACAACGCCCAGCCAAACCCGATCATGCCACCCCAATCGTGCACCGCCAGCGTGATCGGCCCACTGATGCCCAGATGCCGCAGCAACGTGTCCAGATCGTCCACGCGCGACTGCAAGGTGTAGTCGTAACGCGGCTGCGCGTCAGGCGCATCGTCCGGCTTGTCGGATAGCCCCATGCCGATATGGTCGGGCACGATGCAGCGATACCGATCCGACAGGCCACTCACCAAGTGCCGCCACAAATAACTCCACGACGGATTGCCGTGCAGCATCACGACCACCTCGCCATCGCGCGGGCCTTCGTCCAGATACGACATCGCAATGCCGGGACGCACCTCAAGGCGCTTGGGAGTGAAGGGATAGCCGGGGTAGTTCATGGATCTCTCTATTTGCTAAAGCTCGGACGGGGTATGTCTCTGGCAGGTAGCCAACTACATCGCCACAACATTATCGAAAAGACGCTGGCTCTATCTGCATCGCTAGCAACGGTCATGTGCGAACCGATCGCTCACAGCGGCTGCGCTCCTTCGCTGAGGATGTCGAGATAGGCGTGATAGGCAAAAATACGATGCCGCTGCTGGCCGGTAAGTTCGTTGACGATTTCCAGCTCCTGCAGGGTGCGTACCGCAGCACGGATGGTGGGTGCACTCAGTGACAGGGTGGGTGCCACTTGCGGCACTGCCAACACCACGCGACGCGCGAACTGCTCAAACACCAGACCGACGTTACCTGCTCGCTGGCCCAACGCCGCAATACGGGCACGATCACGCGCCAACAGTGCCAGCAGGCGTTGCGCAGTATCGACGGCTTGTTGCGCGGTCTCTGCCACACCATCCAGAAAGAAACCAAGCCATCCTTCCCAATCACCGTTGAGTCGAACCGCATTGAGGCGATCGTAGTAATCGGCACGACGGCGTTTGAAATACAGGCTCAGATACAGGCTGGGCTCTCGCAGCACGCCTTCGCTGCACAGAATCAAGGTAATCAACAACCGCCCCAATCGCCCATTTCCATCGCTGAAAGGATGGATGGTTTCGAACTGCACATGGGCAAGCGCCGCCTTCACCAACGGCGGCACCTGCCCCTGCGGTGCGTGCAGAAACTGTTCGAGTGCCGACAGCGCATCGGGCAATGCATCTGGCGGTGGCGGCACGAAGTGTGCAAGTGCAGGCGAGGCGCCTCCTATCCATACCTGACTCCGACGGAATTCACCGGGCTGCTTGCCGGCACCACGGCCACCTTGCAGCAACAGGGCATGCATTTCGCGGATCAGGCGCAATGACAGCGGGAAATCGTCCTCGCGCAGGCGGCGCAGCCCATGGTTGAGGGCCGCGACATAGTTGGACACCTCTTCGACATCGTCGATAGGCACGCCCGGCGCTGCATCCATTTCGAACAGCAGCAGATCCGACAGCGATGACTGGGTTCCTTCGATCTGCGACGACAGCAAGGCTTCCTTGCGCACGTACTGATAGAGGAACAGTTCCGGGTCCGGCAGCATCAGCGTGATGCCGTCCAATCGCCCCAAGGCTTGATCGGCGCGCTCTTTGCGCGCGACCAGTTCCGCTTGGGCGAAATCCAACGCCGGCAACGGCGGCAGCGGATCAGGGACAAACGCCTGGTAGCGGCTCCCGGCGAGGGCGCCAGAGACGTAATGTCCAGTCATGCGATGACCCATCGTCTTTCCTAACAGCCCGCAATCGTTCCTGCAAGGAAACTTAGATACCACTTTTTTACTTAAGCGGCCACATTGCCCGGCATGAGACAGCACATGCCGGGCAATGTCAGCAACTCACCAAACCACTTCCGCCATCGAGCAATTCAGCCCAGAACCAATCCCCATCAGCGCAATCCGGTCGCCCTTCTTCAGGCGGCCGAGCTCCTTGAGCTTGCTGAGCACGATCGGCACCGACGCCGGGCCGATATTGCCGTGCTCGCCGAAGATGGTCATGACCTTGGCCGGGTCGATGCCGAACGACTTCACGAACGAGGCGGTGTGCGGGCGGCTGACCTGGTGAATGACGAATTGATCCAGCTCGTCCACCGCCCAGCCCATCACCTGCTTGGCGGCCAGGAAGGTCTTCTGCGCCAGCTTGATGCCTTCGATCAGCAGCAGGCGGGTATCGGTGACCATGCGGTCCAGGTTGCCCCGGCACAGCTTGTTCCACTCGGTGGCCGAGCGGGTCACGCCGCCCTTGTAGCGCGGGGCGTCGGGCACCAGCTCGGTGCGCGCCATGACCATGGCCGCCGCACCGCAGCCAAGGGTCAGCGCGGCCAGTTCGTTGCGGAACTCTTCTTCGGTAACGTCCGGCGAGGTCATGCGCTCGAGCGTCTTTTCGTAGACCAGGTTGGCGGTCTCGCCGTCCACAACCAACGCATAGTCGATCTCGCCACGCTCCAGCATGCGGGCGGCGATGTCCATGCCATTGATGAAGGCGAGGCAGGCGTTGGCCACGTCGAAGGTCACGCAGTGGTCGCTGACCCCCAGGTTGCCCGACACGATGGAGGCCGTGGACGGCTCCAGGTAGTCGCGGCTCACCGAGGTGTTGACCAGCAGGCCAATCTTTTCGATGCCGATACCGGCGTCGAGCAGTGCCTTGCGTGCGGCTAGCGTGGCGGCATCCGATGCCTGGACATCCTGATCCCACAAGCGCCGTGCATGGATACCGGCAACGTCGCCCAACACGTCGGTCTTGATGCCGAGGCGGTCGTAGGTCGGTTGCAGGCGCTCGTTGATTTCCTTGGAAGTCAGCGTATGCGGCGCATCAATATGCGCCAGTCCCGCGATGGAGACATTCTGGAAGAGCATCGAAGTAGCGCCATGGCGTCAGGCGAGGGGGCGCTAGTCTAGCCGCTGGCTGGTTTTACCGCATCTTTACATTTGAACCGGCCGCGCCCCAGCCCAACGGTTCAGCGCGGCGGGCAACGGAACGCATTGAAACGCTGGCTGCCATCGGCCGGCTGGCCCTGCGCCTGGACGGTGTTGGCATTGGCGCTGGTTGCCTCGTTGCGTGCCAGCGTTTCCAGTTCTTCCTGCACCCGCAACGGGTTGCGGTTGTAGAAGCCGACCTTGCTCTTGACCGACACCACCACCTCGCCCTGCTGCTGACATCCAGCTGGCACAGGGCCTGCGGGCAGGACCTGCACGCTTTTGCCGCTTTGTTCGATCGGCACCCAGGTGCAAGCCGCGGTGGTGGTGGCAAGCAGAACAGACAGCATCAGCACGCGCATAAGTCTTAGACACCTGAGGGGAAAAACGGATTGTGCCGCAGTTGCCTGGTCGCAATCCGGCACTGGCAAACGTCTGCCACGCACTCATTCAGCGCCCAAAGCCCTGCCTCGACCGGCACCAACATGCTGCCCGTTGCGATGTCCGCCGTTCCTGCATGCGTCCGGGTGTCCGGACGCGGACACAGACGCCTGCAAAAAATCCCTTTGAAATCAATGCGCCAATGCTGGCACGCGGTTTGCTCTATTGCATGGGCAAGCACATCGGTCGCGCCGCGAAGTCACTCGAATATGAGTGCTGGCTGAACAAATAGAGAAACGCCGAGAAACTCCTTGCACATACCGAAACGGTGTACTACCTTACTACCACACCACTGCTCACCCACACCAAGAGACCTCGCCATGAAGACCCAGACCCTGCGCATCGCCCTCTCCGCCGCCCTGCTCGCCGGCACCGCCCTGGCCGGTTTTGCCCAGGCCGCCAGCCTGACCACGCTGGAGACCGTGCAAGTCCGCCCGGCCGCCGACCAGATTGCCCAGCAGATGCTGGAACGCAGCAGCGACATCCGCACCCTGAGCGCCGTGCAGGTGCGTCCGTCGGCCGAACAGCTGGCTGCACTCGCCGCCGAACAGGCTGGCCCGCGCATCGTCACCCTGGGGACCGTCCAGGTGCGCCCCTCCGCCGAACAGCGCGCCGACCTGGTGGTCCGTAGCACCGCCGCCAGTGCACAGACCGCTTCAGGCCAGGCCGCTGCCGCCATTGGCGCGCTGATGGGTCAGGTCATCGTCAATCTGCCGGTGCCGCAGCTGCAGCCGTCGCCGGCCGAACTGGAAGCGCTGGTCAACGCCACCCTCAGCCTCTAAGCACGCGCGCAGCTACACTTGCGCGCATGTCAGCACCTGTCCTCGACGTCATCCTGTTTCAACCGGAAATTCCGCCCAACACGGGCAATGTGATTCGCTTGTGCGCCAACACCGGCGCGCGCCTGCACCTGATCGAGCCGCTCGGTTTCGACCTCAGCGACAAGCAGCTCAGACGCGCCGGCCTGGACTATCACGAATACGCAACCCTGCAGGTGCATGCCGACCTGCCCACCGCACTGGCCGCAATCGCGCCCAAGCGCGTGTTTGCACTGAGTACGCGTAGCACCGTGCGTTACGACACACCGCAGTTCGCAGATGGCGATGCTTTTTTGTTTGGCCCGGAAACCCGCGGCCTGCCGGCCGAGGTGTTGGAGTCGATCCCGCCACAGCACCGGCTACGCTTGCCGATGCGCCCGGACAACCGCAGCCTCAATCTGTCCAATACGGTTGCGGTCATGGTGTTCGAAGCCTGGCGTCAGTGGGACTTCAACGGCGGCCAGTAACGCGATGATCGAAACGTCCGCACCACTGCCGGGCGGCTGATCGCTGCTGGAACATGGCGCATCCCGCGCACCGGTGACGGTTCTGCGCGCACTCCATGCGCACTCGATCGTCGCTTGCGATGTTGTGCCTGGGCGCGACGCTCATGCCATGGCCTCACTGCATCACTTGGACATCGGTCGCTGCCTGCAACATGCCGCGGCAACCTGCCCACAGCGCAACCGCCAGCAATGCAATCGCCCCCAGCACCAGAAACGCGATGCGATAGCCAAAGGCGTGCGCCAGCCAGCCACCGAACGCCGGGCTTAGCGCCGCGCCCACGCCCTGCACGGTCATGACTGCGCCCTGCCCGACGTTGACCCGCCCGGTCCCCTGCAGCAGCCGCGCCACCAGCGCCGGCACCACTACCGCCTGTAGTCCCGCGCCGAGTCCATCCAGCATCTGCACCGGAAACACGCCCCAGCCCTGGATCAACGACGCCGCTACCAGCGCGCGCAGCGGCAACGCCATAAAGGCGATCAGCAGCACCCACCAATGGCCATGCACGCGGATCCAGCGCATCGCCAGCAATGCCACCACCACCATCGTGGCTTGCGCGACCACGATCGTGGTGGCCGTCAGCGCGCTCGGGTCGCCGGCATGCGCCGCCACGATCGCCATGCCGTACAGCGGCAGCATCGCCGCATTGCCCAGGTGGAACAGCCCCAGCGTAGCCGCCAGCAGCGCCAGCGGCCGACAGGTCAGCAACACCCGCCAGCCGCTGAGGGTGTCCGCGCCATCGGTGTTGCCCAGACCGCGCGCGGCGCGATGGTCGATGGCCGCCGACGGAATCAGCCACACCGCCACGATCGCCAGCACGCCGAAAGCTGCGGTGAGCACAAAGATCGCCGCAAACCCGTACCGCCATCCCAGCCAACCGGCCAATAGTGCGGCCAGCATGTTGCCGGCATGGTTGGCGACCTGGTTGCGCGCCAACTGATGATCGAATCCGTGTGCGTGCACCAGCCCCAGGGTAATGCCGGTGAGCGCCGGGCCGATACCGGCCGCCGCCAACGCCGAGGCAATCTGCGCGGCGACCACGCCGGTAGAGGTCGGGTGCAGCCAGATCAGCGTGGTCGCCAGCAGGATCATCAGGCAACCGACAACCACCACGGCGCGTTTGCGCCGGGTGGTATCGACCAGTGCACCGGCCGGCGTGGTGGCAAGCATGCCGGCGATGCCGCCCACGCTCATCACCGTGCCGATCGCCGCCACCGACCAGCCCTTGGATTGCAGGAACACGCTGAGAAACGGCCCCAGCCCGTCCTGCACGTCGGCCACGCTGAAATGCAGCGCCTCCAACGCACGCGTACCGCGCGGACGCGCCGTGCTCATGCGCATCGCGCGCTCCTAGTGTTTCGGGGTCGGTTTGGGCTTGGGTGTCGGCTTGGGTTTATGTGCGCCGTGACCGTGCGGCGGGTGCTCGATCGGCTTCAACGACCCGGCCTTGGCACCCAGCGCATGCGCGTGGATCAACACCCCATGAGGCGTGGCGATGGTGTCGCCTTCGGCAACCAGCGGCTTGCCGATCACCAGTTGCCTGGCAAAGCCCGCGCCCGCATGCGGTGGAAAGCGCACCGTCACCGCGTCGTCCAGCAACACGCCGTGCACCTGCCCGTGCGGGCCATGCAGCAGCCGTGTAATGGTGCCGCCATGCTGCGTGCGTTGCGGTTTTGCCGGCTTGCCCGCAGGCGGTGCGGGCTTGGGTTTGGCGTGCGGCCCATGCGGGCCTTCATCGAGGATGCGCTTGCCGCCTTCCGGGTCGATCGCCAATGCAACCAGCATGTCGACATCGCGTGGCTTCAGACCGCGCACCGTCAACGCACTGCCTGGCTTGAGTGCCTTGAGCAGGGCGCCGGACAGATGCGGCGGCGTATGCACCTCGGTGCCATCGGTCAGCAACAGGCCATCGATCTCGGCCTTGGGATTGAGCAGAAAACGCGCCAGATTGCCGCGGGTTTCAGGGAGGAAATCAGGGTCGACCCAATGCATGGTGGTACTCCAACAAACGAAACGGCAAGCCCCGTCCATGACCACCCGTGTGGGTGGCCATGGACGGGAAGATGTTCCAAACGCAGGCTGCGCGGGTGCGACTTCGGTTAGCGCGACGCCGGCGGCGGTGGAACCGGGCCAGCGGGCCGCGGCGCATTGAACAGCGCACGCAGCGAGGAACGGTCGCGCCCCACCTGGGTGGCCTCCATCGCGCGGCCGTCCGGCGTAGCCACGCCGAAGCCGCTTGCGCTCAGTGGCGAGCCCACACGCAACAGGTCGCTGAACTGCAGCGCCAGATGTGGCGGCATCCGCACCACGGTGCCCTCGCTCAGCAGCGCTCCATTGATCTCGCCGCCCGGCCCATAGACCAGGCGTTGAATGCTGCCATCGGCCTGCAGCGGCGTCAGCGGCGCGGGAGTCGGCGGAACCGGCGGCGCAGCGCCCAGGCTCGGCGGACGATCGACCACCTCAAGGCCACTGCGGCCGGAGCGGATCGTGCTGGCTTTGAGCACCGGCAAGTCGCCCAGACGGAACCCCTGCACCACCACGCTATCGCCGGCACGCACGGCCGCCTTCAGCTCGGCGGACAGGTGCGGTGCGAATCCTATCTGGGTGCCATCGCGCAACCACAGACCATCGATGTCGCCATTGGGATTGAGCAGGAAGCGCTCGACGGTGCCGGTCACGCTCACCGGCGTGGCGGCGACCGGCGGCGGAGCGCCCGGCGGGCCTGGAGGGGCGGGCGGGGCGGGTGGGGCGGGCGGTACCTGCGCCGCAGCGGCAGTCACGGTGCAGGCCAGGACGAAAGCGAGTGCAGTTTGACGAATCATGTCGACTCTCCAAAGCGGCAGGATGACCGCTTGCAGGCAGAACAACGCAGCTATCGTGCCAACCTCCAAGTGCTTGTTTTTACTTACCTCTTCCCAACTGCAGGAAGACGATCCGTCCGCACTTCATACACCGCTGTCCGCTTTGAAGACACAGCCGGTGCCATCGACCTACAGCCCGTACTCCTCCAGCTTGCGGTACAGCAGCTGACGATGGATACCGAGCCGACGCGCTGCTTCGGCGCGATTGCCCTGACTGTGCAGCAAGGCATCCTGGATCATCTGCCTCTCCAGTCGCGCCACCGCTTCGGGCAACGTCACTGCCGAGGGCACCGTGGGGGCGAGCTGCGCGGCGACTTCGCCGAGCGCCTCGTCCAGATCCTGGTCGGCGATGCTGTGTCCACGCACCAGCAGTTGACTGCGCTGCATGACATTGCGCAGCTCGCGCACATTGCCGGGCCATGGGTATGCCAGCAACCGCGCCTGTGCCGCCGGCGACAACGCACGCGCGCCGCTCGCGCCGCTGCGCAGGAAATGCTCCGCAAGCAGCACGATGTCCTGGCCACGCTCGCGCAGCGCTGGCAATTCGATCGGCACCACATTCAGGCGATAGCGCAGGTCGCTGCGAAACTGCCCGGCCGCCACCCACGCGGCCAGATCGCGATGCGTGGCCGCCAGCACGCGCACATCCACCTTCTGCGCGCCGCGCCCGCCGAGCGGCGTGACTTCGCCTTCCTGCAGAAAGCGCAGCAACTTGGCCTGCATCGGCAGCGGCATGTCGCCGATCTCGTCCAGAAACAGCGTGCCGCCATCGGCTTCGCGAATCAGGCCGATGCGGTCGCTGGTCGCCCCGGAGAACGCGCCCTTGCGATGGCCGAACAACTCGCTTTCCATTAGCTCCAACGGAATCGCCGCGCAATTGAGCGCCACGAACGCCGCGCTTGCGCGCGCACTGGCCCGATGCAGCGCACGCGCAGCCAGCTCCTTTCCCGTGCCGGTTTCGCCGGTGATCAGCACCGGCAGATCGGAGGCGGCGGCCAGGCCGATGCGCTTGTGCACGGTGCGCATCGCCGGGCTATGGCCGACCAGGGCATCGTCGTCTTCAGGCTGTTCGGCGCCAATCGTCTCGACCGGGATATCTGCGCGGCTCACCAATGCACGCTCGACCACATCGACGATATCGGCGCGCCCCACCGGCTTGACCAGATGATCGAACGCACCCAGCGTCATCGCTTCGATGGTGTTGCCGCTGGAGGCATAGGCGGTCAGCATCACCAGTGGCACCTGCCGCGATGGCGCATCGTCCAGACGCGCGCGCAGCACCTCGATGCCGGTCATGCCCGGCATGCGAAAGTCCACGAAGGCCAGATCCAGACCACCTTCGCTCAGGCGCGCCAGTCCCTCCGCCCCGTTGTCCACTGCGATCACCGTATGCCCGAGCGAGCGCAGCGTTGCCTGCAATGTCGCAAGAAAGGCGGCATCGTCATCGATGATCAGGACACGCGCCATGGCAACTCCACAATGAAATCGGTCATGCCATCGGCATGTACGTAACGCACCTGCCCGCCATGCGCGCGCGCGATCTCGCGCACCAACGCAAGGCCCAGGCCATTGCCATCGCTGCGGCCGCTGACAAAGGGCTCGAACAGCTGCGCCGCGATCGGCTCAGCGATGGGGGCACCATGATTGGAGACCCGCAGCTGCAACAGGCTGTCGCCGGAGCTCGCTTCCAGCCGTACCTGAGTGCCAGCGTCTGCATGCTGCAAGGCATTGCGCAACAGGTTATGCAATGCGCGTCCCAGCTGTTGCGGATCGAGCGTCCAGCGGATCGGTGCGTCCGGCACGATCAACTGGACAGGCACTGCATCCGCGGGCAGCACGCCTGGATCCAGCAGCCTCGCCACCCAGTCTTGCACCAATACTGTTTCCAGCTGTAGGCGGATCGGCTGCACCATGCCGAGCAGGCTTTCGACAACGCCGTCCAGGCGCCGGATCTGCGCCAACATCAAGTCGCTATGTGCGGCATCGTCCGCTGTGGCGTCGCAGCGTGCGATCTCGTTTTCCACCGCCAGGCGCATGGTGGCGATCGGGTTGCGAATCTCGTGCGCCACCGTGGCCGTCATGCGGCCCAGTGCAGCCAGCCGTTCGTGCCGCGACAGCTCCGCCGCAAGTTGCCGGGTCTGCGCAAGCGCCTGTGCATTGCGTTGCGCATAGTCGGTCACCGCCGCACCCAGCCGATCCAGTTCCGGCACGCCGGTGATCGGAATCTGCGGCGTCTCGGTATCGGCTGCCAATGCCTGCTGGATACGTTGCAGGCGCTGGCTCCAGCGACGCACCACCACACCGAGCGCAATCGCCGAGATCGCCACCATTGCAAAGATCAGCAGCATGCCGATCGCCAGAGATCGCCACGCATCCGAGGTGCTGGCCGGCACCCGCGACATGGTCCACGCAGCGGTGCCCGCCGCCATCGGGCAGGCACTGATCAACAGCGCTTCACGACTGCCATCGCGGCGGAACTGCACGGCCTTGTTGCCCACCGCGCTTTGCCGCGCCGTACTGACAATCGTGTTCCACTCGGCGGCGGGAATATCGGTTTTGTGATCGCTGCCGTCGTAAGTGGGGTAGGCGTAGGCAATGAACCCTTTCTCGAGATTCCACACGCCGCCTTCCACGCCAGGCGCATCGGCCAGCACCAGCTGCACGACCACCGCTGCCAGCCCTGCCCCGTTGTCACCGCTGCGCGCCGCCTCGCTGGCGCCGGCGTAGCGTTGCACGATGCGCGTGCACTGGGCGGTCAATTGCTGGCGCGCTTCATCCAGTCGCACGCCTTCTGTCTGCTGGTACAGGCCATACAACATCGCCGCCACGCCCACGCAGGCGGCCACGATCACCACCCAGATCAACAGCAGTTGATGCAACAACGAACGGGGCATGCGGAGCGATCCGAAGAAGACGTGCAGGGGGGTTGGAAGCAGCGATTGCTCAACGCATGTTGGTCTTGACCAGATCAATCACCTCATCGCCGCGCCCACTCATCACCGCCTTGAGCACATACAGGCCCATCCCCTTGGCCTGCTCCAGCTTGATCGCCGGCGGCACTGCCAGCTCCTGTGTGGCGATGCGCACATCCACCAACGCCGGACCCGAATGCGCGAAGGCCTGTCGCAATGCGCGCTCCAGTTGCGACGACTCATCGACGCGAATACCAAGAATGCCCATCGCATTGCTCATTGCAGCGAAGTCCGGGTTACGCAACTCGGTACCGGTATCCAGATAACCAGCGGCCTTCATCTCCATCGCCACAAATCCCAGCGACGCATTGTTGAACACCACGATCTTCACCGGCAAACGCAGTTGCGCCAGCGAGATGAAGTCGCCCATCAACATCGCAAAGCCGCCATCGCCAGAGAGCGAAATCACCTGACGGCCCGGAAACGCCGCCTGTGCGCCTAAAGCCTGCGGCATCGCATTGGCCATCGAACCGTGATTGAACGAGCCAAGCAAACGGCGTTGTCCGTTCATGCGCAGATAGCGCGCGGCCCATACCGTTGGCGTGCCGACATCACAGGTGAACACTGCATCCTGGTCGGCAATCTGGCTGATCATGCGCGCCACAAATTGCGGATGCAGCGGCTCGCCCGGGTCTGCCGGCACCGCCAGGTCGTCCAGCCCCTCGCGCGCCTTGCGGTAGTGCGCAAGCGACTTGTCCAGGAAGTCGCGTTTTTCGCGCCGTTGCAGCTGCGGCAGCAACGCAGCGATGGTTTCGCCCACATCTGCAGCAATGCCTAGCTGTAATGGGGTGCGCCGCCCAAGTGCGCCCGGATCGCGATCCACCTGCACGATGGTCGCGTCCTTCGGGTAGAACTGCCGGTACGGAAAATCGGTGCCCAACATGATCAAGGTGTCGCAGTTGAGCATTGCGTGATAACCCGAACTGAAACCGATCAAGCCGGTCATGCCGACATCGAACGGGTTCTCCCACTCCACATATTCCTTGCCGCGCAAGGCGTGCACGATCGGCGCACCCAAGGTATCGGCCAATGCCACCACCGCATCGTGCGCACCCGCGCAGCCGCTGCCGCACAACAGCGTGACCGCCTCGCTTTGCTGCAACAGCTCGGCAAACTGCGCCACGTCTTCGGCGGCCGGCAACACACGCGGTTGGCGCAGTTGCGGCCAGGCACTGGACACGTGCTTGTCCATTTCCAGCAGCGCGATATCGCCGGGAATCACCACCACTGCCACACCCTGCTGCAGGATGGCGGTGCGCATCGCCCGATGCAGCACTTCCGGCAACTGCGCCGGGTTGGTCACCAACTCCACAAAGTGACTGCACTCGCGGAACAGCTCCTGCGGGTGCGTCTCCTGAAAATAATTCAGCCCGATCTCGGACGAGGGAATATGCGCGGCGATTGCCAGCACCGGCTGACGGCTGCGATGACAATCGAACAGTCCATTGATCAAGTGCAGATTGCCCGGCCCGCAACTGCCGGCACACACCGCCAGCTGGCCCGTCACCGCGGCCTCGGCCCCGGCGGCGAACGCGGCAACCTCTTCGTGGCGCACATGCATCCACTCGATCGTCTGCATCTCACGCAAGGCGTCGGTCAAGCCGTTGAGACTGTCACCGGTCACACCCCAGATCCGCTCCACCCCCGCGCTCTGCAGCGTCTCGGCCAAAAACCGCGCCAACGTCTTTTTCTTCGCCACGATGCAGCTCCAGATAGGTTCAACAAGCCTGCATGGTCCCAGCCGCAGCGTCAGTACAATGTCCTCGTATCAATGCAGATGGCAAAAATCGCTGCAAAACAGGCACTTCTACACGCGCGTATCACATTGGCGCGAAGTAACTCCCACCTCATCACGCTTTGCATGTGCGCTACACGCATTGCAGCTTGATGACAAAAACCGGAACTGAACCAGGCGCGATGATTCATGCACCAGTCAGTTCAAAATTCATGTCGCGTTCCATCGAATAACGGAGAATTTACATCTCGGCAGCGAACGGCATCCGCCTCAGCGCCGGCCCAAATCAATAAGTACAGGTATCTCGATCATGAAGACTTCTTTGCTGGCCCTCGGCCTTCTCGCAGCTCTGCCGTTTGCGGCCTCCGCTGCTGAAAACATCTCCTACAACTTCGTCGAAGGCGACTACGTGCGCACGCCGACCGAAGGTCGCGATGCCGATGGTTGGGGCGTGAAGGGCTCCTACGCCATCACCCCGAACATCCACGTGTTCGGCGATTACAGCAAGCAGAACGCTGACGACGACAACAACGTGTTCGAAAGCTCCAACACCGACTTCCAGCAATGGGGCGTGGGCGTGGGCTACAACTACGAAGTGGCTACCAGCACCGACCTGCTGGCGCGCGTTGCCTACCGCAAGCTGGACCTGGACTCCCCGAACATCAACTTCGATGGCTTCAGCGTCGAAGCTGGCCTGCGTAACTCGTTCGGCGAGCATTTCGAAGTCTACGCGCTGGCTGGTTACGAAGATTTCTCCAAGAAGCGCGGCATCGATCTGGATGACACCTTCTACGGCCGCCTTGGCGCCCAGGTGAAGTTGAACCAGAACTGGGGCATCAACGGCGACATCCGTATGGATGGCGACGGCAACAAGGAATGGTCGGTCGGCCCGCGCTTCAGCTGGTAAGCCGCACGTTTGACTGCAACGCGACTCTCTCTCCCGCGTTGCATTGGAAGCCCGGTCCCCCGACCGGGCTTCTTTCTTTTGTGCGATGGGTCGATGGCGATGCAGAGGTAGCGAGCATTGCGCACGTGTGTGCACGCAGCACGTCTGGACGACTGCATCGCGGGTGAGTCGTCACCACAAGACGTGTGTCTTGATCCAACAGAACAACAAAAAAGCCCGGCATTGCCGGGCTTTTTTGTTGTCTTTACCGCATCACGCGATGCACGTTACAGCCCAATCAAGTAAACAACGCCTGCGGATACTCCGGCTTGCGCTCGCGCGCCAGCAGTTCCTTCAATGCGGCTTCGGGTGTGATCTCGCCGTGCAATACGGCACGCACCGCGTTGGAGATCGGCAATTCGATGCCGTGATGCTCTGCCTGACGCATGACCTCGTCGGCAGTTTGCAGCGACTCGACCACCTGGCCGATCTCGCGGATCGCATCGTTCAAGCTCTGTCCGCGCCCCAACGCCAGACCAAGCCGGCGATTGCGCGACAGATCGCCGGTGCAGGTCAGCACCAGATCGCCCAAACCGGCCAGGCCCATCAAGGTTTCCGGACGTGCACCGATCACCGCCGCCAGGCGCAGCATCTCGTTCAAGCCACGCGTGATCAGACCGGCACGTGCATTGAGACCGAGTTGCATGCCATCGGCCACCCCGGTGGCCACGGCCAGCACGTTCTTCATCGCGCCACCGAGCTCTGCGCCCACCATGTCATCGCCGGTGTAGGCGCGGAAGGTGGGGCCATGCATGGCGTCGGCCACGACTTGCGCGAACGCGGCATCGTCGCCGTGCACGGTGATGGCGGTCGGCAGGCCGAGCGTGACTTCCTTGGCGAAGGACGGACCGGTCACCACGGCCAGCGCAACGCTGGGGCCGAGGATGTCGCGCGCCACTTCGTGCAGGAACCGCCCGGAGCCGGGCTCGAAGCCCTTGGTTGCCCAGGCAACGCCGGCACCGGCCGGACGCAACGGTGCAATTAGTTGAATCGTTTCGGTGAACGCATGCGAGGGCACTACGACCAGGATCCAGCTTGCATCGGCAACGGCCAGCTGCAGGTCGGTGGTCGCGCGCAAGCTCTCGGGCAATGGAATACCCGGCAGATAACGGACGTTTTCGTGCTTGCGGTCGATGGCATCCACCATCGCCGCATCGCGTCCCCAGAGCACGGTCGGGTGACCGTGTCTGGCGAGCAGCGCGGCCAGGGCCGTGCCCCAGGAGCCGGCGCCGAGGACGGCGATCTTCTGCTTCGAATCGCTCATCGGCGCACTCAACGCTTAGGCGTTGCCAGCCGGCTCGGAATCGGCCAGCGAGGTGCCTTCGCCCTGCGAGCGCTGACGCAGGGTTTCTGCATACAGGGCTTCGAAGTTGATCGGCTGCAGGTAGAACGGCGGGAAGCCGCCGGCCTGGATCAGATCGCTGACCAGGGTGCGCACGTACGGGAACAGAATGTTCGGGCACTGGGTGCCGAGCAGCACGTCGATCGCCTGCGGCTCCAGGCCGACCAGGCCGAACACGCCGGCCTGCTGCACTTCGGCCACGTAGGCGGTCTTGCCACCGGCGGTGCAGGTCAGGGTCACGGCCAGCACGACTTCGAAGGCGTTGTCGTTGAGGCGCTGCACCTTCTGATTGAGGTTCAGCTGCAGCTCGGGCTGGTTGGCGTCGTTGAACACGGCCGGTGCGTTCGGCGATTCGAAAGAAACGTCCTTGACGTAAATCTTCTCGATGGTGAAAGCGGGGCCAGCAGCGGCGTCGGCCGGCGCAGCCGCGCCGTTGATGATTTCGTCAGACATTCCTAACTCCAAAAAACGGTTCGGTGGGTGCAGCGTTGAATGATGCAGACGTGAAAGCGAATCTCTCACGCAAGCAATGGGGACTTGCCCGGCGCCTCACAAGGTGCGATCAGGCGCGGCCTTTGACCAGCGGCAGCTCGGCCATCTGCCAGGCGGCGACACCGCCATCGAGCCAATAGACCTGCTCGAAACCGGCTTTCTTCAGCGTCTTGGCCGCGCCTGCAGAGGCGTTGCCGTTACGGCAGACCACCACCACGGGCGAGGCCTTGGCGTTGGCAAGCAATTTGCCGGCCGGGTCGAACTTGGCCAATGCCACATTCCGGCTACCGGCGATATGGCCCTTTTCGAAATCGGGGGTCGGCGACAGGTCGATCACCAGCGCGTTCTCGCTGTTGATCAGACGGGTCAGCTCGGCCGGCTTGAGTGCGCGGTACCCACGGAACAGGCGCGCGACCTCGGTGACGATCAAGGCGATGGTCAGGCCCACCAGGGCCAGCGACAACATGGGGTTGCGGCCGACAAAGGCCTGCAGCTCTTCGAAATTCACGGGGTCAGGGTCGTTCAAGCGGGCGGGAATTGTCGCACAGCTGGCGCACGCGACGGCCAGGGTGCCGCGGTAAGGCTTACTGGCCCTGCCAAAGGTCCGGCAGACCGCTAGCCAGCCACCAGCGTTTGCGCTCGGCATCCCAGTGCCACAGCTCGATGCTGCGCACCAGCCGCTCGGCCTGGGTATTGCGGTTGATCACGCGCAGCTCGACCTCACGGCGCAGGTCCCCGTTGACGTCTTCGCCCACCCGCACCTCGCGGTAGCCGGAAATCTGCACCTGCTCATAGCGCGAACGCTCCAGATCGCTGAGCGGGTGCGCCTGGGCATAAGCGGGTTCGACAAAACCCTGCGCGGCATCGAAATCGCTCCAGCGCACCGCGGCGGTGTAGGCGGCCTGGGTGGTTTCCAGCGCGCGCGCCTGGGCGCGGCTGCCGGCGTCGACCACCCCGCTCACCAGTGCCAGCCCGAGCATCAACATTGCCCCCATCACTGCACGCATGCGCATTCCCCTTGAATCCAGCCCGCATCCTACCGTTTTGGAAACGCCACGAAACGCCCGCTCAAGGTCGCTGCCGCCGCACCCGACCCCAGCGCAATCTGTGCGCGCATGCCGATGCGCGCCTTGCCGCGCTGGCGAAACGTGGCCAAAAACGCGTCCCAGCTGCCCATCTCGGATGGCTCGGCATCGGCCACCAGATCCTCGTACACCGGCGCGACATAGCGCAGCTGGCTGTCGGCCACATACACATCGGCACTGTGACCGGCCAGTTGCAATTGCAGGGTCAGCCAGCCCCAACTGGCCAGCGTCATCAACGAAGCCAGGCTGCCGCCGAACGCGTTGGCCTTGTCGTTGACGTTGGCCTGCAGCGGCGCACGCAAGCGCAGCGCGCCGTCATGCAGGCCGTCGACGGCAATGCCCATCGACAACACCGGCGGCATGGCAATGAATTGCTGCTGCAGCGACTGCAGGGCGGAGGCGAGCGTGCACGAAGAAGTCATCGGCAAAGGCTGAAAGACGGCGAAGGGCGGCATCATGCCGCAATGTTCTGCGAGCGTCTTGTGTACTGAAATACATGCGGTACCGCATGGTAAAACACGTTCAGCGCCGCCTTGCCATACGCTTTCGCTATCGCGCCGCTCAGGGCGCGAAGACGACTTTTCGATAACCCTGCGCCACACGCAACAATGCCGTGGCTTTCGCCTTCCAATGCGCGCTGCGCTGCTTTTGCGCCTGCGTCAACGGCACATCGATGGTGCTGGTGAACACGATCTGCTCCGGAGCGGCATGGAAGAACTTGTCCTGGATGCACGCGGCGGGCGAGAGCTGATAGGTGGACAGTTGCTGCGCCACCGGCGATTCGTTCCAGCCGAACAGAAAAATGTCGGCCATGGTGTGCCAACGCGCTTCGGCAGCCAGCAGCAATCGCGCTGCATCGCGGCTGATGATCAGCGCTCCGGCGCAGACCGGCCAGCAGTGCTGGTAGGTGGATGGACGCACCAGGCGCAGCTGCCGCCCGCCGATATCGGCAACCTTGCTATCGAGCTTGATGCGGTTGTAGGACGGCTCCAGCCGCACGATGCTGCTGCCCGACGGCAGCCACTCGGTGCTGCGGAGCAGGGCTGGCAGCGCATCGGACAGATGCATGTCGTCTTCGAAGATGGCGGTGTAGGCGTCGTCGGAATCCGCCGCAATCCGCCACGCCGCCTGATGGCTCAGAAAGCAGCCGATGTTGGACGCGGTCCACTTGCGCGGGCCGGTGCTGAATGCATCCCCGGAGCCTTCCAGCGGGCGCTCGCGCACGAAATCGGCGATCTGCTCGGGCGTCAGCGTGGCGCCGTCGAAGGCGGGAATCCGCTCGAACGGCATCCCCAGCGTATGGAACCGCGCCGACATCGCCTGCAGGCGGTCGCCGCTGCGCTGCATGTTGATGAGATAGGACTTGATCACGGTGCTACTCCGGCGTGGCTGTCGAGGCGGATCGTGGCGGGATTCACAAGATTTACAAGAGGTTACGAAATGAGACGCAAGTCTCATTCATGAATGCCAGCAATTTCGCCTGCGAGCAGTGCCGCAATTGGCAACATTCCGCCGCAATTAGATCGCCACCGGCGACATTGGCGCGGTGGCAGCTTGCCCTGACGCCGCAACGTTCTCGCATAATCGTGAGATGACCCGGCCCATTTTCTCGACCGACGCCTGGACCCTGATCTCGCTGCGGCCCAGCGGCGAGCACGCGCCGCTGCGTCGGGCGGCCGCGCGACACGGCGGGCGGCTGCTCGCGCTGTCGCCATGGCGACTGCAGACCAACCACACCGCACAGGCACGCGCCGCATTACAGCAAGCCCTGCAGGCGCCGATCGCGGTGTTCACCAGCCCGGCAGCCGTGCACGCTGCGCAGCGTCTTTCGCCACTGCAGCGGCCAGCGCAGGCGCAGTGGGTGAGCGTGGGAGAGGGCACCGCACGCGCCTTGCAGGCCTGCGGGATCGATGCGGTGGTGCGCCCCGCGCGCATGGATAGCGAAGGGCTGCTGTCACTCCCGCTGTTCGTGCCGCCGCTGCAGGCGGTCGGATTGATCACCGCCCCGGGCGGTCGCGGCATGCTGGCGCCGGCATTGGAGCAGCGTGGCGCACACATCCTGCGCGCCGATGTCTATCAACGCATCGCATTGCGATTGCGTGCATCCGCAGTGCAGGCCTTGGCCACTACACTGCCGCGCAGCGTGCTGGCGTTGAGCAGCGCCGAGGCGCTGTCGCTGGTGTTGCAACAACTCCCCGCAGCGTTGATCGTTGCCTGGCGCCACCAGCCGGTTGTCGCCTCCAGCGAGCGTATGCGCGCAGCCGCACACGCTGCCGGCTTCACGCATGTGGTGCGCGCCGCCGGTCCCTTGCCTGAGCAATTGGCCGCAGCGGCCGCAGCGATCGTGACGCCATCGCGACCTTGCTGAACTCCAAATCTATACATGGCTTGCGGCTGTCTGCCGCCGCACGCCATGCTGTACCAGATGACCGCGGCGCATGCGCCAGTCGTGACCGCCCGAGGATGTCCCAATGACTGAAATGCCCGCTTCCACGCGACGCTTCCCCGTGGCCTGGCTGCTGCTCGCAGTTGCCGTGGCGGCAGTGGGTGCGGCGCTGTTTCTGGGTTGGCGCGCATGGCAGAGCTATCAAAGCGGGCAGCTGCAGGCGGCCCAAGCGCAACAGCAACGTTGGGATGGCACCCAGCAGATGCTGGACACCTTGCGCCGCGATCAGCGCCTGGCCAACGAACGCCTGCAGGATGCGGCGGCGACCAACCGCGTGCTGCGCGATGAAATGCTCGGCCTGAGCCAGCGCAGCGCGCTGCTCGAAGAAACCGTCCAAAAACTGGCCGATCCCAATCGCCATGGCGCGCAGGCGCTGCGCCTGGATGAAGTGGAACTACTGCTGCGGCTCGGGCAGCAGCGGCTGAGCATTGCCGGCGACGCCGACGGCGCACGCCGTGCCTATGCGCTGGCCAACGCCGCGCTCAACGGCATCGACGACCCGGGCTATCTCAACCTGCGCCAGGCACTGGTGCAGGAACGCGACGCATTGGACCGCCTCGGCGCCGGCCCGCAAGCGCAGGCCGGCCAGCTGCTGGACACACTCGCCGCCGATCTGCAGCGCTTGCCCGAACAAACCGCCAAGGACAGCGCAGCAGCGCAGCCGTGGTGGCAGAAAGTGCTCGCTCCATTGGTGGATATTCGCCCCAGCCGCGGCGATGCACTGCTCACCGGCGGCGACCGCAACGCCGCGCGCGATGCCTTGCAGATCGAAGTCAGCCTGGCTCGCGCCGCAGCCGAGCGCGGCGATGTCGCCGGCTTCGCCCAATCGCTACGGCGCGTGGATACCTGGACCACCCGGCTGTGGCCGGATTCGCCACAACGTCGTCAGGCCCGTACGCGCCTGCGCACACTGCAACAAGCGCCACTGCGTCCGCGCCTGCCGGAACTGGGCACCACCCTGCTGCAACTGCAGGCCATGCGTGAAGGGAGATCCACCCAATGAAAGTGTTGCGTACCGTCTTGATCCTGTTGGTTGCCGTGGCGCTGGGCGTGCTCGGTGCGCAGTGGTTGTCGCATCAGAATAGTTACGACCTGGGCAATGTGGTGGTCAGCGTCGGCGGCAACGACTACCGCGCGGCGATGCCGCAGGCGCTGCTGATCCTGGTCATCGCGCTGCTGGTGCTGTGGCTGGCGTGGACGCTGATCAGCCTGCCGTTCCGGGTTTGGGGCAAGTACCGCCGCAAGAAAGGTCGTGCACGTCTGATCGAAGGCCTGCGCGCGGCCGATCATGGCCAATGGCAGCGTGCCGAGCGCCTGCTGGTCACTGCCAGCGAGGACGACGACGTCAGCGGTATCGCACTGGCAAGTGCAGTGCGTGTGGCCGATGCGCGCGGCGATGACGCATCGGCCAATGCGCTGGCCCAGCAATTGGCCGAGCGCGATCCCACCGCGCATGCGCTGCTGCAAGGCGAGCGGCATCTGGCGCGGCAACGTCCGGTCGAGGCGATCAATGCGCTCGATATCGCCAGCGCGCAACCGCTGCCGGCGCGCGGGCTGCTGCTGCGCACGCAGGCCCTGGCGCAGATCGGGCGTGCCGACGAGGCCTATGGTCAACTCGGCG
The DNA here is from genome assembly GCF_001423495.1 of Xanthomonas sp. Leaf131. Taxonomy (GTDB): domain Bacteria; phylum Pseudomonadota; class Gammaproteobacteria; order Xanthomonadales; family Xanthomonadaceae; genus Xanthomonas. The sequence continues at coordinate 174,763 of NZ_LMOG01000017.1, forward strand.
CATTGCGCCAGCAGGCGGTGCTGGCACCGGACGCCTACAGCGCGCTGGAAGCCACCCTGGCCGAACAGACACTGTTGCAGGCCGGCGATGCCAATGCCCTGGCCGAACGCTGGGAAGCGCTGCCCAAGCCGCTGCGCACTTATCCGGCAATCGTTGGCGCCTATGCACAGCGCGCGGCGGTGCTGCATTGGGACGATGCGGCCGTACACAGCCTGGAACAGGCGCTGGATACGCAGTGGGACGAATCGCTGGTGCGCCTATACGGCGTGCTACCGCTGGAAAAATACGATTCGCGCCGCGCCAGTGCGCAGCGTTGGCTGACCCAGTACCCCGACAGCCCCGGCCTGTTGTTGACCCTGGCGCGCCTGGCGCGTCACCAACAGCAGTGGTCGCAGGCCGAAGAGTTTCTGCATCGCGCCGTGGCCAATGGCGCCGGCAGCGTAGCCTGGGAAGAACTCGGGCATGGTTTTGCCGCAGCCGGCGATCTACTGTCTGCGCAGCACTGCTACGCCAACGCCCTGCGCGCCGCACGCGGCGAGCCGGTGCATGAGGGCTTGCCGCAACAATCGCTGCGCGGGCCGATCGTGTCGGTCTACGAAACGCCGCCGGCCGATCCGCTCGCACCGGACGATCGCGTTGTTTAGATCGCCCACGTCTGATTGATCCTGCCGCAACGCACGGAGTAACTGAAAGGCCCCGGCATGTCCGGGGCTTTTTGCTTACTCCGCGTCTGCAGACGCACCGCCACAGATCACCAATCGCGCGCGCCCCGAGGGGGCGCTGGCAACTCGCGCAAGAACGCATCGCAGGCACCCAGGAACCGCGCCTGCTCGTGATCGACAGATTGCGGCGATAACACGCGCGAACCGAGCCTTCCGATCAACAGCATTGCCGCCATCACAGCAGCGCCGGTCAGCCAGCCGATCGCGCCGTCCAGCGCCAGACCACCTAGCAGCAATGGCAAGACCGATGCCCTCGCGATGACGACATAGCGTACGCGGCGCCGCTCGTGCTGGGCGCACAAGCTCAGCACATGCGCGCTGCGCTTGCGCAGCACAATGGCCAGGATCAGATACGGCAATACGCCCATCAACAGTGCCAGATAAATCACCGGGTGATGCCAGTGAAAGATATAGCGACGCGGCAAGTCATCGACCGGCGCATTGCACTTGACGCAACGCGGCGGCAGATCGGCGCCCGGCGTGCACACAAGCACATCGCCTTCGCGCCAGACCTCGCCTTGCGCTGGTGTCAGGTAGAGAGTGGGTGGTTCACGGGAATCATCGTGCGACATCCATGCGTCCTTGCAGGTTGGGGATTGGAGATTCGGGATTCGCAAAACGGGCTTGGGCTGTTGCCAATCTCCAATCCCGAATGCCCAATCCCACGCTGCGCAGCAGCGTCAGCGCTCGACGATCGCCACCACACCCATCCCGCCGGCGGTACAGATCGAAATCAGCGCACGGCCGCCGCCGCGTTCTTCCAGCTGCTTGGCGGCGGTGGCCACCACGCGCGCGCCGGTGGCGGCGAACGGGTGGCCGGTCGCCAACGACGAGCCCAGCGGGTTGATCTTGTCCGGGTCGATGCGGCCCAGCGGCGCATCCAACCCCAGGCGATTGCGGCAGTAATCCTCGCTCTCCCACGCGCGCAGCGTGCACAGCACCTGCGCGGCGAAGGCCTCGTGGATCTCGTAGATATCGAAGTCCTGCAAGGTCAGGCCCTGGCGCGCCAGCATCTGCGGCACCGCAATGGTCGGCGCCATCAATAGGCCTTCGCCATGCACGAAATCCACCGCCGACACCTGCGCATCGCGCAGATAGGCCATCGGCGTGTGGCCGTGCGCCAGTGCCCAGGCTTCGCTGGACAACAGCACCGCGGCGGCACCGTCGGTAAGCGGGGTGGAATTGGCCGCCGTCAGCGTGCCGCGGCCGGAGGTCTTGTCGAACGCCGGGCGCAACGTGGCGAGCTTTTCCAGCGAGGTGTCCGCGCGCAGAATATTGTCGCGTGAGACGCCGCGGAACGGCGCGATCAACGAATCGAAGAAACCGCGCTCATAGGCGGCCGCCAGCTTGTGGTGCGAGGCCACCGCCCAGGCGTCCTGCGAATCGCGCGCGATGTTCCATTCCTTGGCCATGTCCTCGCAGTGGTCGCCCATGCTCTTACCGGTACGCGGCTCGGCCACGCCCGGGAACTCGGGCTTGAGCTCAGCGAACTTGAAGCCGCGCACCAGCGCCTTGAGCTTGTCGCCGGTGGCCTTGGCCCGGTTGGCCGCCATCAGCCGCGCGCGCAGCTTCTTGCCGTAGACGATCGGTACTTCCGAGGTGGTGTCCGAACCGCCGCCGATGCCCGAGTCGATCTGGCCCAGCGCGATCTTGTTGGCAATGGTGATCACCGAATCCAGGCTGGTGCCGCAGGCGCGCTGCAGGGTGATGCCCGGCGTCAGCGGCGACAGGCCGGAGGACAGCGCCGCCTCGCGGGCCAGGTTCCAGTCCGAGGAGTGCTTGATCACCGCCCCCATCGCCACTTCGCCCAGTTGCTGCCCGTGCAGCCCGAAGCGCTCGACCAGCGCGCCCAGCGTGCGCACCGACATGCCCAGGTTGCCCACATCCGCGTACGCGGTGTTCTGACGACAGAACGGGATACGAACGCCGCCCAAGATGGCGACGGGACGGGCTGCGGGCATCGGTTGACCTGGCATGGAGGACTCGGGGACATGGCCTGCACAGGGCCGGCAGGCATAATGGCCGCAGTGTAGCTTCGACCCCGTGATGGGCCAACCGCGAATCATGAGCAAGACCGAACACGGCGTGACCGCCATGGGTGTGATGGCGCTGGAATTGACGGGCGGCAACGCCCCCGCGCGCGGCGCCCTGGCGCCCGAGCAGGCCGGCATGCTGGCCGAACGCATCGGCCGCGACCTGGCGCAATGGATCCCCGACGTACGCGCGTTGGAGCTCAGCGTGGCGATGGCGCATTTCGATCCCGCCGAAGTGCTACGGCCGGGCTGGCCGCTGCATCGCCGGCTGGAGGAGTTGCATGCGCGCGCCCCCGGGCGCGAGCAGGGCCCGCGCGTACTGGCGTTTGGCGCCGATGCGCAAGGCGAGATTCCGCTGCCGTTCCAGGCCGATGCGCAACTCACCGGCGGCGGCCTGCGCGTGCTGCCGTTCCTGCTCTCCGGCGATCCGGAGATCGTCGCCACGGTGGCCGATGCGATGGAAGAAGTGTTGCTGGCCCAGGGCATGGCGCAGGCCGACACCGCGCTGCTGGCGCAGGAAAGCTTCGGCGCACGCATCGAGCATGCCCGGTATCTCACCGCACACGATCTCACGGCCATGATTTCGATGCAGTACGACAACCAGGGCCTGGCGCCGCTATGGCCGCTGATCGAAGCCGCCCTGCTCGCGCCGCAGACCGAAGAATGGCTGGAGCAGCCGCCCGAACCAGTGCTGCGTTATGTAGACGGCGAAGTGCGCATCGCGCTGTTCGACCCGGCCGGCTGGTGCGATTACTACACGCACGATCGCGAAAACTGCGAGCGTCTGCGCGGGGTGTATGAGCAATATCTTTCGCGTCAGCGGCAGATGGCCGCCGTGCTGGAAGCGCATGGGCTGCCGGTACTGTATGTGCATGTGGAACCGGGGCAGGATCCGCGTCAGGCGTTGGCTGCATAAGCGACACGCTGGTTGTTTCGGCTTCTGCGCTTGTAGCGTCTACGGGGAAACCAGGGTTTTCTCTGGCGCACGCAGCACGTGCTTGCGCGCCTTACGTGCGTCCGCTGACCGATCCACGCCCTGAAATGCCTGGCAGCTGTGCACTGAACCAACGACGCCGCGGTAATGGATCACCGCGGCGTTCGTTTGCCTGCTTGTTTCTTTTGCTTACTTGGTCGCAGCCGGCGCGTTGTCGGTGGTGATCACACCGCAGGCCAGACGGCCGCCGGCGTTGCCGGTGGGCTGGGTTTTGTAGTCGTCGGCATCAGCGTGCACGATCACTGCGTGGCCGGCAATATCGAACTGGTCGGCCTTGCCGAGATTGACATTGCTCGACACGGGGCCGTCGATGCTGGCATTGCCTTGCGCATCGGCCTTGATGTTGGGCATGTCGCCGCCGTGGTGCGGATCGGCGCTGACGGTGCCGTGATCGGATTGGGCCGGGTTGAAGTGGCCGCCGGCGCTGCTGCCATCCGGTGCGCTGCAATCGCCCTTCTCATGGATATGGAAGCCGTGTTCGCTGCCGGGCTTGAGGCCACTGAGCTGGCCGGTGACACGCAGCGCGCCATCGACGATCTTGAAGCTCACCGTGCCTTTGACCTCGCTGCCCTTGGTCGGCTTGAGCTCGGCAGTTGCGGTGGTGGTGGCCGCCGCTTCGGTGACCATGGAGGCAGCGTGCTCGCCACCATGCGCTGCTTCGGCCGGCGTGCTGGCCTGCGGTGCGGGTGCAGGATCGGCCGGTGCGGGTTCGTCGCGCTTGCACGCGGTCAGCACCAGCGCGGTGGCCAGGAACAACGTGGTTGGAAGAATGCGCATGAAAAACTCCTGTAGAGGCCGCAGCTGCGGCCATTGATGCCCCAACTCAGGGCTGCGAAGGGGGTGTGCGCCACTGGGTGACGCGAATGACGCCGCAGGCCAAACGTGCGCCGGCATTGCCGCTGGGCTGGCTGCGATAGTCGTCGGCATCGGCATGCACGATCAGCGCCTTGCCGACCACATCGGTGGGCGCGGCATCGCCCAGGGTGATGCCGGCAACGATCATGTCCAGATGCGCGACGCCTTCGGCGTCGGCGCGCAAGTTGTCCATGTCGCCCGCGTGGTGAGGACTGCTGCCCGCGCGTCCGTGTGCTGCGCCGGTCGGATTGAAGTGCGCACCGGCACTGCTGGCATCGGCGGCGCTGCAATCGCCGCGTTCGTGCACATGGAAACCGGCCACACCACCGGGGCGCAGGCCACCGACCGTGCCGGTGACGCGGATGCCCTGCAACGCAGGCACCAGCACCACCCGCCCGCTGACCAGACTGCCCGAGGCCGAGGCCAGCGCCGCTTCGGCCTGTTGCACCGGACGGGTGGGCACGACACGCGCCACGGGCGGTGGAGGTGTCTTCGGCGGTGGTGGCGTGCTGCTGCAGGCGGCCAGCGCCAGAGCGGTGAGGGCGAGGACCGTGGACGACCGGTAACGCATCGAGCTGTTCTCCTGATCAGGCTGAAAACCTATGCGGGCGCATGTTCACGTGTCATGAAATGCGCTTGGCGGCTGATCGGGAGTTTACGGGGTTGGTGTGGAGTGTCGGGTTGTTTTGAGGCGCGGGTCGACGGATGCGCGGTAGCACCGATGTGCGATTGCGATAAGCCTGGATCGCGTGCGTTGTTTCCTTCTCCCGCCGGGAGAAGGTGGCGCGTAGCGCCGGATGAGGGTGCGGGCGAAGCACTAGTGACGTTTGGGTGCGTGTAGGCTTCTCCCCGTACCCTCACCCCAACCCCTCTCCCGGCGGGAGAGGGGCTCAACTCCGCGTGCGGTCTGATGCACGATTGCGGTAAGCCTGTGCGGTAAGCCTGTATCGCTCACGCGCCGTTCCTTCTTCCAGGGGAGCGGGCTTTTAGCCGGGGCCAGGCGATATATCAGCGGCGTTTGCGGCCTGGGCCGAGTTTGCGGGTGACGGTGTTGCGGCCTAGGCCGAGCCGGGCGGCGGCTTCTGCGCGGCGGCCCTGGGTGAGTTGCAACGCCGCTTCGAGCAGGGTCTTGTCGAGCCGTTCGCGGGCTTCGGCGTGCAGGCCTTGCGCGCCCTCGCTCAGGCGTTGCGCGGCCCAGCTGGAGAGCATCTCGTCCCATTGCCCGTCGCTACGACCGGCACGTTGGCGACGGCCGCCACGCGCCAGTGCGGCGTCCACGTCGACCACATCGATGATGTCGGCGGTGGCCAAGGCGGCCAGGCGCCAGCACACGTTTTCCAGTTCGCGCACATTGCCCGGCCAGTCGTAGTGGCGCAGCGCTTCCAGGGCCGCCGACGACAAGCGCTTGGGCAGCATGTCGAGCTTGCGCCCGGCCATGGCCAGGAAGTTCTCTGCCAATTGCGCGATGTCGCCGCGGCGCTCGCGCAGCGGCGGCAATTGCAGGCGCACCACGTCCAGACGATGCAGCAAATCGGCACGGAAGCGGCCTTGTTCGACCAGTGCCTCCAGGTCCTGGTGGGTGGCCGCGATCACGCGCACATCGACGCGGATCAGTTCGCGCCCACCGACGCGGAAGAATTCGTTCTCTGCCAATACGCGCAGCAAGCGTGTCTGCAGCGGCAGCGGCATGTCGCCGATTTCGTCCAGAAACAGCGTGCCGCCATCGGCTTGTTCGAAGCGGCCGATATGGCGCTTGGTGGCGCCGGTGAAGGCGCCGGTTTCGTGGCCGAACAATTCGCTTTCCAGCAATTCTGCAGGGATGGCGGCGGTGTTGAGCGCGACGAAGGGTTTGCGCGCGCGTGGCGATTCGTTGTGCAGCGCGCGCGCGACCAGTTCCTTGCCGGTGCCGGTTTCGCCGTTGATCAGCACCGACAGCGGTGCCTGCGCGAGCCGGCCGATCGCGCGGAACAACGCCTGCATCGCCGGGGTGTCGCCGATCAGTGCGGCCGAGCCTTGGACGATTGGCATGCCGACCACCTCGTCGACACCTGCATCGGCATCCGGTAGCGCGCGCGCAGCCAAGGCCACCGCATCGTCCAGATCGAATGGCTTGGACAGAAACTCGTGCGCACCGCCGCGAAAGGCGCCGGCAGTGCTGGCAACGTCGGTATAGGCCGACATCACGATCACCGGCAATTGCGGATGTTTGGACTTGAGCTTGTCGAGCAGGCTCAACCCGTCTTCGCCGGGCATGCGCACGTCGGTAAACAGCAGATCTGGTGTCGGCCGCATGGCCAGTGCCTGCAATGCGGCGGCGGCACTCTCGAAGCCATCTACCGCATAGCCGGCATCGCGCAAGGCGGTGGACAGCACGAAGCGAACCGAACGGTCGTCGTCGACCACCCAGATATGGTGGGATGCGGCGGCGGCCTCAGCCATGCAGATGCTCCTTGTCGTGATCGCCGGCCAACTCGGGCAACAGCAGGGTGAAAACGGTGTGCCCCGGACGCGAGCGGTAGGTCAGCGTGCCGTGGTGTTCGCGCGAGACCTGCTGGGCCAGCGCCAGGCCCAGCCCGCTACCTTCGGCACGCCCGCTGACCAGCGGCAGGAACAGGTGCTCGGCCAGTTCTTCGGGCACGCCGCCGCCGTCGTCGATGATCTCCAGCCGCAGCGACATCGCATGCACGCGGTCGCGGATGCGCTGGCCATGTTCGACGCGGGTACGCAGCGTGACGCGGGTAGCCCCAGCCTGGAACGCGTTGCGCACCAGGTTCCACACCGCCTGGGTCAGGCGATCGCCATCGCCAAGGATGTCGGGAATGCTGGGGTCGTAATCGCGTTGCACCTGCACCGACCAACCGCCCTCGGCTTCGGCCAGACGCAATACCCGCTCGAGCACGACGTGGATGTTGAGGCGGTCGTGGGGGCGTGCCGGTGTGGGCGAGAGCAGGCGTTCGAGCAAGGTATTGAGGCGTTCGATCTCGGTGCCGATCAACTCGATCAGCTCGCGCTCGTCCTCGTCACGCCCGGCCGAGCGGCGCGCCAGCAACTGCGCGGCGCCCTTGAGCCCGGCCAGCGGATTACGCAGTTCGTGGGCCAGGCCCTTGAGCGCGGCACTCAACGCATTGGGCAGCGCATGGGTGGGATCGAGCGCGGGGAATTCGTCGACCGGGTGGGTTTCCAGCAGCCAGCCGCCGTCGTCCAGCCGCGACAGCCAGCCTTCGGCAAAGCGTGGCGCGTCGTTGGGCAGGCCCAGCGCCAGCCGATGCAGACGCAGCACGTCGCGTTCGTCGTTGAGCAGGAAGCGCGCCAACGCATCGCCCTGCACTTCCAGCGCGGCCAGCGGTTGATCGACCAGGCGCCGCGCGCTGACCCCGAGCCAGCGCGCGAAGGCCGGGTTGACGCCCAGCACACGGCCCTCGCGGTCGGCCCACGCCACCGGGGTGCCCAGGCTGTCCAGCGATGGCATCGAAGAAGAAATCACCATTGCACCAATTTAGTGCAAGCAGCATCGGCGTGCGCGGATGTCGCGCCAGACGAAGCGTGCAGGGAAGAAGTCTGGGCCGGAAAGCGGTGGCGCACACCGATCCAGCGCACATCCGCGCCGACAGTGACAGGCGTGGGGCTGGTCATGCAGACACCTCGGCAGTTGACCCGCGCCAACCCGCGCTGCGGGGAAAAACGGACCCGGCGGGCACTCCCGGCCGGGTCGTCGTGCCACCCGCAGCGGCATGGCTGCGGGTGTTCATGCTCAAGACTCGTATGCGGCTTCGCCGTGCGAGGTGATGTCCAACCCCTCACGCTCGGCTTCTTCGGTGACGCGCAGGCCGAACACCAGCTTGGCGACCAGGAAACCCACCACCGAGACCACGCCGATCCACACCAGGGTGATGCCCACGCCCAATGCCTGGATGCCGACCTGATGCACGATGTCGTAGTCGCCGCCCTTCTGGCCGCCCAGCGAGGCCGCCGAGAACACGCCGGTCAGGAGTGCGCCGATGATGCCGCCCAGGCCATGCACGCCAAACACGTCCAGGCTGTCGTCGGCACCGAGCAGGCGCTTGAGCCCGGTGACGCCCCACACGCACAGCACGCCAGCGGCAAGACCAATCACGATCGCGCCGAACGGGCCCACCGTGCCGCAGGCCGGGGTGATGCCGACCAGGCCGGCGACCATGCCCGAGGCCACACCCAGGGCGGACGACTTGCCCTTGATGATCTTCTCGGTCAACGACCAGCCCAGCACCGCCGCAGCAGTCGCCAGCAGGGTGTTGAGGAAGGCCAGCGCCGCACCGGCATTGGCTTCCAGGTTGGAGCCGGCGTTGAAGCCGAACCAGCCCACCCACAGCAGCGACGCACCGACGAAGGTCAGGGTCACGTTGTGCGGCTTGATCGCCTCACGTCCCAGGCCGGCACGCTTGCCGACGAAGTAAGCGCCGACCAGGCCGGCGACGCCAGCATTGATGTGCACCACGGTGCCGCCGGCAAAATCCAGTGCGCCCAGCCCGAACAGATAGCCACCGGTGGCCCAGACCATGTGCGCCAGCGGCAGATAGCCGAAGGTGAACCAGATCACCGAGAACAGCAGCACTGCGGCGAACTTGGCGCGTTCGGCGAAGGCACCAACGATCAGCGCACCGGTGATGCCGGCAAAGGTCGCCTGGAACGCAACGAACACGTATTCCGGCAGGCTGACACCCTTGGTGAAGGTGGCCGCCAGCGTTTCGATGGTCACGCCCTTGAGCAAGGCCTTGTCCAGGTTGCCGATCCACGGACCTTCGCCGGAGAACGCCAGGCTGTAGCCGTAGAGCACCCACAGGATGGTCAGCAGCGAAAACACCACAGCGACCTGGATCAGCACCGACAGTACGTTCTTGGCGCGCACCATGCCGCCGTAGAACAGCGCCAGACCCGGCACCACCATCAGCAATACCAACAACGTGGAGGTCAGCATCCAGGCGACGTCGCCCTTCTCGACCACGGGTGCGGCTTCGGCGGCCGCCACGGGGGCGGCTTGCGGCTGTGCGGACGGTAGCGGTTCGGTGGTGACCGGTTCGGTCGGCAACGGGGTGACCTGCGGGGTGGATTGCGCATGCGCGCTACCCATCCCGCCCACCACCAGCGCACTGAACAGCATCAACATGCAGACGCTGTAGAACCGGGCTTTCCACCCGGCAAAAAGACCTGTCTTCATAAGGACTCCTGGGGTGGGGGATTCAGAGCGCATCGGCGCCGATCTCGCCGGTGCGGATCCGCACCACTTGCTCGATCGCAGTCACGAAGATCTTGCCGTCGCCGATCTTGCCGGTGCCGGCGGCGTTCTGGATCGCCTCGACCACTGCGTCCAGCCGGTCGTCGGTCACCACCGTTTCGATCTTGATCTTGGGCAGGAAGTCGACGACGTACTCGGCGCCGCGGTACAGCTCGGTGTGGCCTTTCTGGCGTCCGAAACCCTTGACCTCGGTCACGGTGATGCCCGACACGCCCGCTGCGGACAAGGCCTCACGGACCTCGTCGAGCTTGAACGGCCGGATGATGGCGGTGATCAATTTCATGCGCATACCCCGAATGGTGGAAAAAACCGGCCGGCATTGCGCCGCCCGGCGGTGTCATTCACCTGGATGCCAACCCCGGCATCCGATCGTTCGCGATCGCGCAGACCCCAGCAGATGCCATGCATCCGCCTCGTGGGAGAGGTCAGGCCCGCGCGCCGCGAACTGTGTGCTCTCTCAATACCCCGTCAGGTCAACGGCCTGGGCCGTAAACCTCTCGAACATGGGCGGCGATGGCGGAGGTGGGAGGGGGGGCCTCCGCCATCACCGCGGTGGAACTCAGTTGCCGTAGTACAGCTGGTACTCCAGCGGATGCGTTGCAGCACGGAACTTGGTGACTTCCTGCATCTTCAGCGCGATGTAGCCGTCGATGAAGTCGTCGCTCATCACGCCGCCGGCCTTGAGGAACTCGCGGTCCTTGTCCAGCGCTTCCAGGGCCTGGTCCAGGCTGGAACAGACCTGCGGGATCAGCTTCTCTTCTTCCGGCGGCAGGTCGTACAGATCCTTGTCGCTGGGCGCGCCCGGGTCGATCTGGTTCTTGATGCCGTCCAGACCGGCCATCATCAGCGCGGTGAAGGTCAGGTAGCCGGACTGCAACGGATCGGGGAAGCGCATTTCGATGCGGCGCGCCTTGGGGTTGGTGACCCACGGAATGCGGCACGAGGCCGAGCGGTTGCGGGCCGAATAGGCCAGCATCACCGGCGCTTCGTAGCCCGGGACCAGACGCTTGTAGCTGTTGGTGCCGGAGTTGGCGAAGGCGTTGATCGCACGGGCGTGCTTGAAGATGCCGCCGATGTACCACAACGCCATCTGCGACAGGCCGCCGTAGCCGTCACCGGAGAACAGGTTGACGCCGCCCTTGGTCAGCGACTGGTGCACGTGCATGCCCGAGCCGTTGTCGCCCACGATGGGCTTAGGCATGAAGGTCGCGGTCTTGCCGTTGCGGTAGGCGACGTTCTTGATGATGTACTTCATCGTCAGCAGTTCGTCGGCCTTTTGCACCAGCGAGCTGAACTTGGTGCCGATCTCGCACTGGCCGGCGGTGGCCACCTCGTGGTGGTGCACTTCGGTCTCGATGCCGACCTGTTCCAGGGTCTTGATCATTTCCGCACGCAGGTCGTGCAGGGTGTCGGTCGGCGGAACCGGGAAGTAGCCGCCCTTCACGCCGGGGCGATAACCGCTGTTGCCGCCGTCGTACTTGGCGCCGGTGTTCCAGGCAGCCTCTTCCGAACCGACCTGGAAGAAGGTGTGGCCCATGTCGTTGGCGAAGCGGACCGAATCGAAGATGAAGAATTCCGGCTCGGGGCCGAAGAACGCCTGGTCGGCAGTGCCGGAGGACTTCAGATAGGCCTCGGCGCGCTTGGCGATGCCGCGCGGGTCGCGCTCATAGCTCTGCATGGTGGCCGGGTCGAGGATGTCGCAGGTCAGCACGATGGTCGGATCGGCGAAGAACGGATCCAGATAGGCGGTGCCTGCGTCCGGGAGCAGGACCATGTCCGACTCGTTAATGCCCTTCCAACCCGCGATGGAGCTGCCATCGAACATCTTGCCTTCTTCGAACAACGCCGGCTCGATGATATTGGCCGGAAAGGTGATGTGCTGCTGTACACCACGCATATCGACGAAGCGCAGGTCGACGAACTCGACCTTGTTGTCCTTGATCAGCTTTTCAACATTTTCCACGGACATCGGAAGAAACCTCAGGGGAAGTTAAGTGGCTCGTGGGCGGTACTGCAGCAGGGACCGTGCCAAGCGTCAGACTTTCACAAGTCGTTGATTTTGCTTGCATCGCTTGAGTCCGCTCACGCTCAATTAGCACTGAAATGGTGCAAATCAATCGCATGGTGCACCGATATGGTGCATGCCGCAATGCACTATCCTGACGCCTCCCCCACCGCCGCTCCCCAGTCCGATGTCCGATCTGATTTCCGCCCTGCTGTTGGGCATTCTCGAAGGCCTCACCGAATTCCTGCCGATCTCCAGTACCGGCCACCTGTTGATCGCCGAACAATGGCTCGGACGCCGTTCTGACTTCTTCAATATCGTCATCCAGGCCGGCGCGATCCTGGCGATCTGCCTGGCGTTGCGGCAGAAGCTATGGAGCCTGGCCACCGGCCTGGGCGAACGCGACAATCGCGACTACGTGCTCAAGATCGGCGTGGCCTTCCTGGTCACTGCAGTAGTCGGGCTGATCGTGCGCAAGGCCGGCTGGCAGCTGCCGGAAACCGTACATCCGGTGGCCTGGGCCTTGCTAATCGGCGGGCTGTGGATGCTGGTGGCCGAGCACTTTGCCGGCAAATTGCCCGAACGCGATGTGGTGACCTGGAAGGTGGCCATCGCGGTCGGTCTGGCACAGGTCGTTGCCGGCGTGTTTCCCGGCACCTCGCGCTCGGCCTCGGCGATCTTCCTGGCGATGCTGCTGGGCCTGAGCAAGCGCTCGGCGGCGGCGGATTTCGTGTTCATGGTGGGCATTCCGACCATGTTCGCGGCCAGTGGCTACGCGCTGCTGGAGATGTACAAGGAAGGCGGCTTCGGCAGCGAGAACTGGGCCGACGTAGCGGTGGCGTTCGTGGCCGCGACCATCACCGGGTTTGTAGTGGTGAAGTGGCTGCTTGGCTACATCAAGAAGCACCGCTTCACGGTGTTTGCGGTCTATCGCATCGTGCTGGGCGCCGCCTTGCTGTTGTGGCTGCCGGCTGCGGCCTGAGAAGGCAATGGCGGTCGCGTGTCGTGCCCGTCCAGGCGGCGCGACATGCAAGCCACGCTGCCAGGCAGTGACGCCCGTCATTGCCCTGGCCGCGCGCTGGCGGTATCACTGACGTATCGATCACCGGGAGCCGCCCATGCGTGCCGTGTTCTTCGCCCCTGCCCTGCTGGCGGCCGGTGTGACGGCCTGCGGGTCGAGTTCGCCGCCGGAGTCGCCCGGATCGAGCGCCGACGCTGCCACTGAGTCGGCGGCGATCACCGCGCCTGCTGCCGACAACGCACCACTGCGGGCTGCCCTGCAGGCACAGCACTGGCAGTTGCAGCAGGCCAGCGATGCGCACGGTACCGCCTTGCGCAGCCTGTTCGTCGACGGCACCGCGCCTCTGCAACTGGATTTCAGCGCTGAGCGCCTCCAGGTCAGCCAGACCTGCAACGCACTGGGCGCCAGCTATAGCGTGGCCGATGCGCAGTTGCAGATCGGCCGGGTGGTATCGAGCAAACGCCTGTGTGCGCAATCACGACGGATGGCGCAGGAACGCGCCGCCAGCGAGTTGCTGTCCGGTCGCTTCGCAGTGGCGTTGAATAACGCCCAGACCGTGCCGCGACTGACCCTGACCCGCAGCGACGGCACCCGCCTGGTGTTCGCTGGCGCCCCCACCGCAGACACCCGCTACGGCGGCCCTGGTCAGACGGTGTTGATCGAAGTAGCCGCCGCGACGGTGCCCTGCGCCTCCGAGCCATCGCGCCAATGTCTGCAGCTGCGCGAGCAGGATGCGACAGGACAGCCTGTCACCCAGAGCTGGCAACCCTTCGAAGGCAAGATCGAAGGCTTTGAGCACGAGAGCGGCATCCGCACCTTGCTGCGCGTCACCCGCTACCCCGCCGCTGCGGGCGCAGACGGTGTGCCGGTGTATGTGCTCGATCAGATGATCGAAGCCAACGGCTAGCGATCGATTTTGAATGCACGACATGAGCGCGTGACCGCCGATGCGATCAACGCGCCCGCGCAGTCGTGTTGTTGATCGCGCTCAGCGCAGCGCCGGATTCAACGTGTAGGTGCCATGCAACGCCGCCTCGGCCAGCACATGGCCCTGGATCGCCGACAGCACATCGGCTGCGGTGAAGTTGTCGGGCAGGCTGAGCTGGGCTACATCCAGCGCGAACACGCGGAAGAAATAGCGGTGCACGCGCAAGTCGTTGAACGGCGGGTACGGGCCGTCGTAGCCCAGGTAGTTGCCGGCCATGTCGGCATTGCCGGCAAACCATTCGGTGTACGAATTCAAACCCTGACGCGCGCCGGCCGGACCGGCCGGCTGCGGCTTGCCTTTGGGCACGAAACCATCGCTGCAACTGCCCGCCGCAATCTCGTGCACGTCGGCGGGGATGTCGGCCATGGCCCAATGCACAAAATCGGTGCGTAGCTGATCCACCGGAATCTGCACATCATCGCGCCCCACCGTTTCCGGCACGGTCGGCACGTCCGGATCCAGGCACAGCAGTGCGAACGAACGCGTGCCTTCGGGCACCTCGCTCCAGGCCAGATGCGGATTGCGATTGGGCGCAAAGCCTTCCGGCGTGCCGGCGGCAAACTCCACCGCGATGGGCTTGCCGTTTTCGATGCTGGTGCTGGTCAGGCGCATGCAGGGTCTCCGTGAGGAATGATGCCGATCAGGGTGCCTGGGTCTGCGCAGCAGTGGAAGCCATCGCAATGGAACCCTCTGATGCGCTCGGTTGGGTGTATCGCTGCCGGTTCATCACGCCAGCGAACAATGCGGCAGCGTGATCGTGCGCCAGCCGCCCAGACGCTGCGGCATGCGCGTGCCGCCTTGCGCACCGGCCGCGCATCACTGGCAGTGCGCGCCACCTTCAGTCGTTGCCTGGCGGTGGCCACTCCGCGCTGATCCGTAGGAGCGGCCCTGGCCGCGCTGGGGCTTTATCGGTAACGCCTCATCGTCGGTGGCCGCATCCATCGGTAACGCTTCATCGCGGCCGGGGCCGCTCCTACGGATCAGGGCGGTGCGAGCTGCGCAGCCGAATGCGGCGGCTGGTGGTGCATCTCGCACCGGGCACCGGCCGCGCCCACCCGACAGTGAGCGCAGCCATTCCGGTCGCCGCTCAGTCCTGCGGATAACCGAAGCGCACTGCGATCAAGGTGAGCAGATCGAATTGCGCGCCCAGCACGTTGCGGTAGTTGCGCCAGCGGCCCGATGCCAGGCGTGCGGGGCCGCGCGGTTCGATCAGCGGGAAGCTCAGGCCGAAGGCTTGTTCCAGCGCGGTGGAAATGCCTTGCGGGTCGCTCTCGATGCCGTCCAGACGGATGATCCGGTGCGGATACAGATCGCGCTCGTGCAGTACGGCGAGCTGTTCCAGCGCAACCAGCAACCAGTCGGTGGCCTGCTGCGGGGACTGCACTGCCAACGGTGCAGGCGCACCGGCCGACAACCAGTCCAGCAGCATGTCGCGCGGGTCGCGCAGCGCGATTGCCAGGCGGCCTTCGGGCAGGTGCGGGCGCAGTGCGTTGAGCAAGGTGTTGTCCCACCACAGCAGCCAGTCGATGACGTTGCCGTCGTCGATGCCGCGCCGTGGCAGCTGCGCCTTCCAGCCTTCCACCAGCGCCAACGGTGCCAGCTCGCCGGAGGCCAGTTGCTCGACGCTGCGGTAGCTCTGCAGCGCATCGGACGGCGGGGTGGTGCCGTACCGGTCGCCGCGCACCAGCGGGGTGGCCGCGCCCATCACGGCGATCAGGCGTTCGACATGCGAACCGGGCACGCCCCAGACGAACAGCGGACGCGCGGTCACCGCGTCGGGGATGGTGCCCAATGCCGGCCACTGCATCGGCTGCCTGGCGGCCTGCGGCGGCAACGGCAACCGGTGCTGGGCCTGTTCGCGCTGGAACTGCATCCAGGTCGCCAGCGCCGCATCGGGCTGGCCGGCACGGTCCTGCACATTGCCCAGCCACGGCCGCAGCACGGTCTGCCGGTTCTCGGGCAGCGAGTCGATCAGCGATTGCACGCAGGCGATCGCCGCCGGCGGATCGCGCTCCAACAAGGCTTCGACGATGCGCTCCTCGCCGCTGATACGGCCCGGTTCCACCGCCACGATCTGCCGCGCCACCATTTCGGCTTCTTCGGCATGGCCTTGCATGTCGTGCACGCGCATCAGCGCTTCCAGCGCCGGCAGATGCTCGGGCATGCCCAGCAGCCAGCGCTCGATCACCGCCTGCGCCTGTGGTCCGCCGACCGGCTCCACCGCCAGTCGCGCAAGCCACAGATCGTGCGCATTGACCGAGGTGGCCAGTGCCGCATCCAGGGTGTCGCGCGCATCGTCCACCGCGCCCAACCGCTCCCACGCGCTCAGCAGCGCATGCAGCGTGCGCCGGTCGGCCGGCCAATGGGCTAGCGCCAGGCGCAGATGCGCCACGGCCTGGTCGGGGCGACCGGCCTGCAATTCCATTTCGCCCGCGAGCCGGCGCATTGCCGGAATATCGCCGCCGGGCTGGGCGAACACACCCTGCATCGCGGCCAGCGCATCGTCCAGGCGACCCTGGCGCTGGGCCAGCTGGGCGATGAAGGCGCGCATTGCCGTGCCCGGCGGATTGAGCTCGACCACGCGCTCGAAGGCGCGCTCGGCAAACGCGAAGTGTTCTTTCTGCAGATACGCAAAGCCCAGCGCGAACAGCACGCGCGCATCGTCCGGCAATTGCTCGGCGGCGCGCGTCAGCAGCGACAGCGCGCGATCGCTCTGGCCGCGGCGCAGTTCCACCACGCCATCGACGGCCAGCAGCTGCGGATGCTCCGGCGCCAACCGCGCAGCAGTGCGGCTCAGCCGCTCGGCCTCGTCCAGATCGCCGCGCGCCACCGCCAGATGCGCCTGCATCACGTAGGCGTTGAACTGGTTGGGGTCCAGCGCGGTGGTGCGCGCCAGTGCGGCATCGGCGGCGGACAGATCGCGCGTGGCCAGCAACACCCCGGCGCGCAGCAGATGCAGGTCGGCATCTTCCGGCGTCAGCGTCAGCGCGGTTTCGATGCTGGCCAGCGCCAGCGTGGGTTGGCCTTGCTGCTGCAAGGCCAGACCGAGCCAGCGGTGCGCGGCGGCGTTATCCGGCGCGCTGACGACCCACTCGCGGGCCAGCGCCACCGCATCGTCGGCCGCATTGCGGCGCAGGGCTTGAAGAATGGCGTCTTGCATGGCGGCGGCGTGTCCAGGACAAACCGCTATTGTAACGATGCGTGGAGCAGCGACTCGGCCCTCGTCAACAAGAACAATAACGTCGAGCACAACAAGTCACTGCGCGTCACCCGCAAAATCCTTGCGCTGATTGCTTAACGCGAAGAGTTTGATCAATTGGTCGCCTACCGCTGATCACGCCGCGCCTGCTCATCTACGAAGCAGCACGCTCAACCCGTACCCCATACACAACAAGCCCAAAAGAAGGTGAGCCGCATACCAGGCAGCAGCCTCTGCTCCGAAAGATGCCGAACCTAGGCGTGGGCGAAAAATAATCTCGCCTGTCTGCATGTAGGTATAGAGCTTGATCGACGAAAAATAAGTCATCACGCCGCCTGCGAGCAGTGATAGCAAGCCGACGACCTTGTCGTAGTAAGGATGTCTCTTCAGCATGACTAGCACGCTGCCGTCAGCCGCTCGGCCACCCAGCGTTCGGCAAAACCATCGCCGCGCGCGTTTTCCAGAAAGCCGCAATGGCCGCCCCAGCGCGCGATTTCCAGCTGCGCGTGCGCGGGCAGATGCCAGCCGGCGAAATCGGCGAACGGAATCACCGGGTCGTCTTCGGCCATCAGGATGTGGACCGGTACCTGCAAGCCGGCCAGACGCTCGCCGGCGATCGAATAACTGTCGAAATACGCCTGCAACGAGCCGTGCCCGGTGTGCTGTTCGGCCAACCAGCCCATCAGGCCGCGCATGTCCAGCGCCAGGGTGGCATCGTCGTAGCCATGCTGATCGGGAAACAGCTTGCGTTTGCGCAGCAGCGACTCGCGCCAGCGACGGCGGAAATACCAATCGTAGAACTGCGGGCCTTTTTCCAGCTGCAACATGGTCGCCGCCGGATCCAGCAGCGGGCATACCGCCGCCACCCGCGCCACCGGCAGACCGGCAGCGGGCGCACGCAGGGCGAGCCGCAAAGCGAAATTGCCGCCCAGCGAATAACCGGCCACCAGCAGCTGCGGTGCGGGAAAGCGCCGCCACAGATCGCCTGCGGCGTTGACCACTTCATCGATGCGATCGGAGTGGAACAGGTCCACGTTGAGGTGATGGGTGCCGCCGTGGTCGCGGAAATTCAGCCGGAACACCTGATAGCCCAGGCCGAGCAGACGCGCTGCGGTGAGCCGCATGTAATTGGAATCGGCGCTGCCTTCCCAACCGTGCAACAGCAGCACCGTGCCGCGCAACGGTGCATCGCCGGGCGGAATGCTCATCCAGCCCTGCAGGCGCACACCGTCGCCGCCGTCGAGAATATGTTCGCTGGTCACCGCGCCGCTGGCGGCCAGCAGTTGGCGGCTACGGATCCGGCGCAAGGCACTGCTGCCCAGCAGCGATTGCACATGCGGGTTGCGCAACCAGCGTGGCGGCGAATAGTCGGAGACGTTCATGCGCTCATCGGGCCAGGTACCAACGTGCTGGCCGCAGCAGTGATGAGCGTGGGCATCGCGGGCTAGGACTCCATCGCCGCGATGATGCGTTGACGCGAGGTGTCGGCCAGGCGGCGACGTCCTTCGATATCCAGCGCGCCGACCGGCTCGAGAAAATGCACTTCGGCCAGCCGCGACGGCTCGCCGAGCAGACGCACGATATTGGCGAAGAAACTTTCGTGCTCGCCAAACGCCACCACCGCCTGGGCATTACCACGCTCGCCGTAACGCAACGCCACCGGCTGCACCGGCACGCCGGCCTCGACCGCCGCCTGGAAAATGCGCGCATGGAACGGGCCGACCTCGGTACCGCCACGGGTGCGTCCTTCCGGGAACACGCCGACCGGCTTGCCGCTGCGCAGGCGTTGCAGCATTTCCTGCAGCACGCCGCCCAGCGATTCGGTATTGCCGCGTTGATGGAAGATGGTCTGGCCCTTGGTCGCCAGCCAGCCCACCAGCGGCCACCCGGCGATTTCGCGCTTGGCCACAAAGCCCATCACGCGCTGGCTGTGCAGCATCGAGATATCGACCCAGCTGACGTGATTGGCCACGAACAGGGTCGCGCCCGGCAGCGGGGTGCCGAAGCGGCGCAACCGAAAGCCGAAGATGCGCATCAGATTGCCCTGCCACCAGCGGATCATCCACTCGTCCAGGGTGTCGCCAGGCCCGGTGCGGATGCGCGCCAGCGGCGGTGCCACCACGCACAGCATGGTGATCGGCAGGCAGACGCTCAGGTGCACCAACAGCATCGGCGCCCGATACAGGTAACGGAACCAACGCAACGCGCCGCCAGTGTCACGCGTGGCGTCCAGGGATGACTCGCTCATTCGACGAACGGGACCGGTAACAGGGGAAGGAGGCGCCACTATTGTGACAGCAGCTTGGCGGCCGCGCAGCGCCAGCGGCGGGCAGCGCTGTTCCAGCCATGCGCTTGCACGGCGTGCTCAGCCATTGCTGCGCGGCACCACCGCCAGGGTCAGCCGCGAGACGCACACGCGCTTGCCGGCTGGATTTTCGATGCTGATGTCCCACACCTGGGTGCTGCGCCCGACATGCACCGCGCGCGCGGTGCCAATGACGACGTCCTGATAGGCCGCGCGCAGATGGTTGGCGTTGATCTCCAGCCCGACGCACATCTGGGTGCTCATATCCACGCACAGGTTGCCGGCGCTGCTGCCCAGGGTTTCGGCCAACACCACCGAAGCGCCGCCGTGCAGCAGGCCATACGGCTGCTTGGTGCGCGCATCGACCGGCATGGTGGCGCGCAGCCAATCGTCGCCGGCCTCGGTGAACACGATGCCCAGGTGTTCGATCAAGGTGTCGCGGCTGGAGGCGTTGAGGGCTGCTAGATCGACGGGTTCGCGGAAGGTCATGGGCTGGGGATTGGGGATTGGGGATTGGGGATTGGGGATTGGGGATTGGGGATTGGGAATCGGGAATCGGGAATCGGGAATCGGGAATCGCAGCAGCATCGTGGAGCCGGGGGCTGCGTTTCAACTGTGCGCTGACGTTACCGACTCAAACCGATTACAGAATCGGCACCAGGCCGGCGCCGAAGGCAGTCAGCATCCGCACCAGCAACCACTTCGGGCCGACATTGACCTCGGGAAAGTCGCCGACCGCCACATAGCACTGCCGGAACTGCGGGTCCTGACGCTTGAGCGGGAACGGGCAACCCGGCCCGGGCTGGAACTCGTAATTGGTGGCATAGCGCCAGGGCCAGAAATCCAGCACCGGCAAGGCTTCGGACACCTTGCCCACACTGTAGTTCAAGCCGCTGAGCACCGGCGGTTTTTCGCGCGAGGCCACGGTCCAGGCGTTTTCCGGGGCGATATCGCGCTCGATGCTGGCGGCCAGCGCCTGCGCAAAGCGCGCATCGTCGATCACCACCGCCGCTTCGGTGTTGTAGTTCTCGCTGCGCGGGTCGAAGTTGTGCGTGCCGATCACGCCGATACGCCGGTCCACCACCAACGACTTGGCATGCAGGCCCATGCGCGCGCCGGCGCGGGTGACCGGCAGCGGCTTGTTGACCGCACGCGTGCCGAGAAACGAGGGCCGCGTTTCGGTACGCAGCACACGCCGATCGACCTCGCTGCCGCCGGGTGCACGACCCGCGCCACCGCCGCTGCCGCGAAGGGCACTCCCTGCTGTTCCACTGCCGCTGTTGCCATTGCTGCCCCCGCTGCCACGCACCGCATTGCCGGCGGCACTGCCGCTGATCACGCGATTGACACGGCTGTCGCCCTCGGCCGGCTCGGCGGCCTCCGGGTTGAGCGGGTCGGGCACCAGATTGGCGTAATCCACCGGTGCATCCAGCGGAAACGGCTTGAATTCGTAAACGTTGAAGCCCAGCTCGCGCAGATTGCGGCGTTTGAACTTGTACGACAGCGCATACACGATCGGATTGTCGGTGGCCGCCAGGCTATTGCTCGAGACCACGATGCGCGGCGGCTGCGGGCGCTTGCGCAGTGCGCGGAAGATCTCCTGCGCTTCATCGGACAACACCAGATACGGCGTCTGCAGCAACACTTCCTGCTGCGCGCCGGCGATCAGGCCGTCCAGCTCGGGCGCGGTAGACACCGCCTTGGCGGCATGTTCCTTGCGGTGTTTCTGCGGCAGATCGGCCACGTACAACACCCGCTGCACCGGCATGGCCGGGGTCACGAACACATCGCGGATGAACTGTGGGTCGCGCGCTTCACGGTCCACGCGTGCCACCCGATCCGGGCGGCGAAACTCGGCCGGCGGCATCGCCGGTGCGCCCTGCTCCAGCAACAGGCGGCCGACATCGTTCAGGCGCTCGGCCGGCACGCTGCGCTGCGCGCGCCAGAACGCATCGAAATTCACCGCCATCGCACGCACTTCCGGGCCGGCCAGAATCACGTCGCGGTCGCGGAAGTTGTATTCGCTGTCCCAGTCGAAATAGTCGTCCTGGTAGTTGCGGCCACCGACCACGCCGAGCACATCGTCCACCACCAGCAGCTTGTTGTGCATGCGCTGGTTGAAACGGCGAAAACAGCACACCACGCTGCCGGCGTAGTCGAAGTAATTGAGTTTGACCTTGCCGAAGGTGGGGTTGTAGATGCGCAGCTGCAGGTTTTCGTGGGTGCTGGACAGCGCGCCGAGGATCTGCAGATCGGCGATCGCCGAGAGCTGGTCGATCAGAATGCGCACCTTGACCCCGCGCTGCGCCGCGTCCATCAGCGCATCCAGCACCATGCGTGCGCTGTCGTCCTTGTCGAAAATATAGGTCTGCAGATCGATGCTGCGGGTGGCGCTGCGGATCAGATTCAAGCGCGCAACCAACGAGGCTTCGCCATGATCGACAATGGTGGCGTAATGCCGGGGCGCGGCCGGGGTGGAGGCCGTGATCGCCTCGCCGCCCAGCGCGCGTAACGGCGAGGGCAGCGCGCAACGATTGGCCTGGTCGCAGCTCACCACCGTGCTGCGCGCGGCAGCGGCCACGCCTGCGGCGCGGTTGCGTTCGATTTGCGACAGGCCGGCGCATCCGGTGCCGAGCAACAGCGTTGCCAGCACAAGGATCCTCAACAGGTAGTTCACGGGCGCTGCGCCTCCTGCAGCCGCCCACGCAGAATGAAGGTCACCCTGTCGCCCAGGGCCATCTGCCACGCATTCATTCCGTAACGTCCACGCAGGACCGTACCTCGACTGATCACATCGCAATCATAGCCCGGCCGCGCGCATTCAGCTGGCACCACATGCAGGGTCTCGATGTGGGTGATTCCGCGAATGGTCAGGTTGCCGGTGATGTCACCGCCCTTCTTCACCACCTCCTCGGTGTAGGGAAGCGACTCAAATTCCACCACCGGGTACTGCGCCACATCGAAGAAATCCTCGCCACGCATCCACGCGGTGTAACGGTCCTTGCCGGGAATTTCCACCTGCGTGGCGTCCAGACGAAAGCGCACCTGTTGCCGTTTGTCGGGCAACTCCACCAGTTCACCGCGAAAACGCGGAAAGAACCCCTCGATCTTCATGCCGAAGCGCGTTCTGATCTCGAATCCGAAGCGCGATTGCACCGGGTCGATGGAATGCACTTTCTGCTGCGCCATACAAGGCAGAGCGACCCAGAGCGCGAGCCAGGCAACCCAGCGCAGCGACGGTGGCACGGATCAAGGCCACCAGAAGGCGGTCAGGCGGGCGATGCCTGGTTCGATGGCCGCATCCAGCGGCAGTGCCAGCAAGGCGATCGAGGCGGTCGGCATGCCGCGGTAATCGCCGGTCTGGCCGCTGTGCATCAACGCGGCCAGCCGCTCCAGACCCGGGTTGTGGCCGACCAGCAGCAAACGCTCGGCCTCGCGGTGTTCGTCCACCAGACTGGCCAGCGTGCCCGGGGTGGCGTCGTAGATGCGCTCGTCCAGGCGTTGTTCGATATAGCCGGTGAGCTCCAGCACCGCTTCCAGCGTCTCGCGGGCGCGCCGGGCCGGCGAACACAGCACGCGGTCCGGCACCAGAAGCTGCTCGCGCAGCCAGCGACCGGCCGACTCCGCCTCGGCAATGCCGTGCGGGGACAACGGGCGGTCCAGATCGGCCTGGCCGGTATCGGCCGGTTCGGCATGAGCGTGTCGCAACAAGATCAATTCGCGCATAGAGAGTTGTCCGGTTCTAGGATTTCTTGAGCCACTTGAACAGCGGCTCCCAGTCCTGCTGATGGTCGCGCACCTGCGCCGAGCGGTAGTCGAACAGGCTGCGCCCCAACCCGGCCATGACCACATAGGCCTGGGTGTCGCGCAGCTGGGCCACCAGTGGATACGGCCAGGTACCGATCATGTCGGCGGCCTGTTGCGAGGTCTGGGTCCAGGGACGGGCGCGGTTGAGCACCAGGCCCACCGGCAATTTGCGCTGGTGCACACGTGGCACCTTGGCCAGCGTGTTGAGAAAACCCACCACCGCTTCGATATCCAGCGCCGAGGACAGCACCGGCACCACGATGGCATCGACGTGGTCCAGAAATCCGCTCAGATCATCGGCCATCGCGCCGGCCGGGGCGTCGATGATCAGCTGGTCGGTGCCGTCGGGCACGGCAGCCTGCCAGTTGCGGCGACGGGTGGCGTCGATCGGCAGCACCGCACTTTCCAGACTGGCGCGACGCTGCGCCCAGCGCGTGGACGAGCCTTGCGGATCGGCATCTGCCAGCACGGTGCGCTGGCCCTGCAAGGCCGCGTGTGCGGCCAGGTTCGTGGCGATCGTGGTCTTGCCTACACCGCCTTTGGAGGCGGCCACCAGGACTGTCTTCATGCACGCCTCGCTTCCGGGAGCAAGCCGGCAGCGTACACCGCGACAAGGTGAGGAAGTAGTCGAAAGGTGTTAAGCGCAATTGACAGACAGCTGCGCGACCGGCCGGCAGGCTTGGGCGATGCGTAGAAATCCTCCAGACCCGCGTGCCTCTACCGCGTTGCAGCTCGACGACCACACCTGCGTCACGGCCACGCGCACTGTTGTCAGTTGCGCTGCATTGCATGCCGGTTGCTGTCATCGCAGTGCAGCATTGCCGCTGCGATGCGCCGACACCGTGTGTGCATCTTGCATGTGCGATGCGGCCTTGGCATCGATGCGCCGGCACCGCTCCGACAGCACAAGTACACGTCGCGCATTACGCCACCAGACCGGCCAACAGCCAGGCCCACGCGGGCAAGGTCAGCAGTGACAGCAGGATGCTGTAGCCGACCATCGCTGCGGCCAGGCGCGGTGCCAGCCGATGCGAGATGGCCAGCGCGGCGGCGGTGATCATGGTGGGCATCGCCGATTCGAGGACGTTGGTCTGCAGCATCGCGCCGTGCAAGCCGAGCGCCCAGGACAGCGGCAGCGCCAGGATCGGCATCAGCGTCAGTTTGAACACCAGGCCGACCGCCAAGGGTTTGAGCTCGTCTGCGGGCAGGCGCAACTGCAGCGAAAATCCCACTGCCAGCATCACCAGCGGCAGCATCGCATCGGCCAGGCTTTTCAGTCCCGCGCCAATCCAGGTCGGCGGTTGCTCCGGCATCAGCGTCAGTGCGAACAGCAGCGCCCACAGCGGCGGAAAACGCAGCAAACGCAGCAGTATCATCCGCGCGGTAGGCGGGGTGTCGCCGCTGTAGCGCGCCAGTACGTACAGCCCGAAGGTGGACAGCAGCACGAAGGTGCCGAACTGGTCGTAGACCACCGCATACGGCAGCGCGTGATCGCCGATCAACGCGCGCACCATCGGAAAGCCGATGAAGCTGGAATTGGTAAAGACCACGCACATCAGCAGCGCGGCATACTCCTCGCGCTTGAACCGGAACAGGCGGCTGCAGCCCCACAGCAGCGGCACGATGATCGCGGTCAGCACCCACGGCGTGGCGATCACTCCACCCAGCGAGGCATCCAGGTGCAGGCGCGGCACATAGGTCAGCACCGAGGCCGGCAGGCAGATGTACAACACGATGCGATTGAGCACGTCGGCGCTGTTGTCCGGCAGCACCCGCAAACGGGCGAACAGCAGACCCAGCCCCAACATCGCCAGAATCAACGCAAATGCATCCACCGCCATGGCGTGATTGTGTCCGTTGGAAAGCGATGCACAGGATCGCATAGCAAGCAGTAAGGGCATCGGCGGATGGCTGGCTTGGCATCGCATTAACCCGAAGCAGCGAGACTTCCATCGTTTGCCTATCCGAAACCAGTGTGTCGAGTGTGCGGTGTCCTCGCCGCACCAGAGAGTTGGCTGGTGACGTCATTGAAGAACGAAGACACTGCAGCAGACAGTTGATGGTTACTCGGAAGCTTAGATCAAGAACCGAGTCAGTCGAGTGCGCGGTGCCCTCACCGCTCGCGGGACACGCCGTGAATCCGTCCCTGGAGGCTCGGTGGCGGCATCCATGCCGCCACACGGTCCCGCAATCGGCGAGGACACCGCACCAGACAGTTTCCTGACTGCTTTGTTGAAAGCCATACACACCGACCATCTCCCCTGGTCCTTGCCCGCCTACCGTCGCGGGACCTTACGCGGCATGGATGCCGCGTAAGAGCTTACAGGGACGTACTTGCAGCGTGTCCCGCGATGGTGGGCGGGCAAGGGCCCTGCATCCGCCCCGCAACTGATCTCTCCACCTTCGGCCCATGCTCGCATGGGTCTAGGTTTTCAAATCCTGGCGGTTAGCTTGATCGCTCAACGCCCGGCGCGGCGAGTGTGCAGTGCCTCGCCGCACCAGCGTGTTGATAGGCGGCTGGATAAAAAGCCTGCCTATCGCGCAGATTCGGCTAATGCAGGGCATCGCGCTGCGGTGGTTAACTGCAGCGCGATGCCAAGACTTACGGAAACGCCGGCGGGTTTGCCTGCCAGGCGGCGAAGACTTCGGCCAGGCTGGCACGCTCTGCTTCGCGCCACTCCGGCAACAGGCTGGCGTAGTTGGCGGTGCTGCTCCAGCGATCGGGCCAGGTGCGCACCGCGGCGGCGTACCACTCCACCGCCTCTTGCTTGCGCCCGGCGCGCCACAGCCCGAGCGCTGCGGTGGTGGGCAGCCATTGCGGCGTGGCCGGGCGGCCGTTAGCCAGATTGGCCCAGTGCTGCAAGGCCTTGTCGGCCTGGTCGGCGCGCAACAGATCCCAGCCGTAGTTCCAGGTGATGGCACGGTATTGCTGGCTACCATTGGAAACCAACCCCAACGCGCCCTGGTAGAGCTCGTCGCCCAACTGGGTGCGCCCACCGGCATACGCCAGCGAGGCCAGCTGTGCGCGTGGCTCGGCCGCGCGGGCATCACGCTGCACCATCGCCGCCAAGCGGTCGACCACGGCGTCGCCCTGCCCCTGTACCGCGACCACGGCCTTGGTGGTGCCGCGGTCTTCGTCGAAATAGAACTCCTTGGGCTTGGGCAGGCTCTGCGCCTGCGCCATCGACCACACGCCCCCGAGCAAGGCCAACATCGCGGCCCATGCGTATTTCCTTTTCACTGGCTTTATCCCCTGACAGCAAACGACCCTTCCCGTTCACATCCTAACCGCAGCGCGGCGGCTGTGCATCCGCATGCGCCACGGGCGCGTGAAGAGCGACTGTTACACTTCGGATCGCCGTTTTGGAATCCGTCGAGCGGGTCATGCAGTTCAGATGACACGTTTCGGGTCCCAGCCACCCTTTCCGGGCAAGCCATGACCAGTACTGCAGCACTTTCTTCCCCCGACTCTGCCAACACGCCGGAGCTCGGCCAGGTCGATACGGACTACACGCTGGAACACAAGTACACGCGCGCCGATGGCCGCATCTACTTGTCCGGAGTGCAGGCGTTGGTGCGGCTGCCACTGATGCAACGCCTGCGCGACAGCGCTGACGGCCTGGAGACCGCCGGCTTTATCAGCGGCTACCGCGGCAGTCCGCTGGGTGGGCTGGATCTGGAGTTGTGGCGCGCACGCAAGCATCTGAACGCGGCCAAGGTGACCTTCACCCCCGGCCTCAACGAAGACCTGGCCGCCACCATGGTCTGGGGCACGCAGCAGACCAACCTGTTCCCCGGCGCCACCGTGCAGGGCGTGTACGGCATGTGGTACGGCAAGGGCCCGGGCGTGGACCGCAGCGGCGATGTGTTCAAGCACGGCAACGCCGCCGGAACTTCGCCATATGGCGGCGTGCTGGCATTGGCCGCCGACGACCATGCCTGCCGCAGCTCGACCCTGCCGCATGGTTCGGAAGAAGAATTCGTCAGCGCGATGATGCCGATCCTCAACCCGGCCGGGGTGCAGGACATCCTCGACATGGGCCTGCTCGGCTGGGCGATGAGCCGCTATACCGGGCGCTGGATCGGCTTCAAGACCATTGCCGAGACGGTGGAATCGTCCGCGTCGGTGGATGTGGATCCGTTCGCACGCACCATCGTGCTGCCGGAAGACTTTGCGCTGCCGCCGGGCGGCTTGAGCATCCGTTGGCCGGACCCGCCGGTGGATCAGGAAATGCGCCTGCATCGCTATGCGATCGCCGCCGCGCAGGCATTTGCGCGCGCCAACCGGATCGACAAGGTGGTGCTGGATTCGCCGCACGCACGGCTGGGCATCGTCACCACCGGCAAGAGCTATCTCGATGTGCTGCAGGCGCTGGAATACCTCGGCCTGGATGCACAGGCCTGCGCGCAGATCGGTATTCGCGTGTACAAGGTCGGCATGACCTGGCCGCTGGAGCCGGTGGGCATCAGCGCGTTTGCGCGCGGGCTCGAAGACATTCTGGTGGTGGAAGAGAAGAAAGCCTTCATCGAGCGGCAGATGAAGGAACTGTTCTACAACTGGCCGGCCAGCGCCGGTGCGCGGCCCAGCATCGTCGGCAAGTACGACGAGCACGGCGCGTGGATCCTGCCCTCCACCGGCGAGCTGACCCCGGCCACGATCGCGGCAGTGATCGGCAAGCGCATCCAGCGGTTTGCGCTTCCATCCAGCGCCATGACCGACTCGATCGAACAGCGGCTGCGCTGGATGGACAGCAAGGAAGCCGAAATGGCCTTGCCGCGCGCGCTGTTTCCGCGCGTGCCGCATTACTGCTCCGGCTGCCCGCACAACACCTCCACGGCGGTGCCGGAAGGCTCGCGTGCGCTGGGCGGCATCGGTTGCCATTACATGGTGACCTGGATGAATCGCTCTACCGACACCTTCACCCATATGGGCGGCGAAGGCGTGACCTGGTCGGGGCAGGCGCCGTTCACCGACACCCCGCATGTGTTCCAGAACCTGGGCGATGGCACCTATTTCCACAGTGGCTCGCTGGCGATTCGGCAGTCGGTCGCCACCGGCGTCAATATCACTTACAAGATCCTCTACAACGATGCGGTGGCAATGACCGGCGGCCAGCCAGTGGACGGCACGCTCACCGTGCCCGACATCGCGCATCAGCTGCGTGCCGAAGGCATCCACGCCATCGTGGTGGTGAGCGACGAGATCGGCAAATGGACGCGGCGGCGCGAGCGTTTTCCTGCCGATGTGACGTTTCACGATCGCAGCGAACTGGAGACGGTGCAGCAACATTTGCGCACCCTCAAGGGCGTGTCGATCCTGATTTTCGATCAGACCTGCGCCACCGAAAAACGCCGCCGTCGCAAGCGCGGCAAGTTGGTGGATCCACCCAAGCGCGTGATGATCAACTCACTGGTCTGCGAAGGTTGCGGCGATTGCGGCGAAAAGAGCTTCTGCGTGTCGGTGCTGCCGAAGGAAACCGAATTCGGGCGCAAGCGGCAGATCGATCAATCCAATTGCAACAAGGATTATTCCTGCGTGTCGGGCTTTTGCCCGAGCTTTGTCACGGTGCATGGCGGCAAGCCGCGCAAGGGCAAACAACGCGATGCCACCGCGCTGTTCGACACGCTGCCCGCGCCGCCGCAACGCACCACGCTGGAGCAGCCCTGGAATATCCTAATCACCGGCGTCGGCGGCACCGGCGTGGTGACCATCGGCGCGTTGCTCGGCATGGCCGGGCATCTGGAAGGCAAGGGCGCCACCGTGCTGGACCAGACCGGTCTGGCGCAGAAGGGCGGCGCGGTGACCACGCATATCCGCATCGCACGCCAACCTGCCGATATCCACGCGGTGCGTATCGCCGCCGGCGAAGCGGATCTGGTGCTGGGCTGCGACATGGTGGTGGTCAACGATTACTGGGCCTTGTCCAAGGTGCGCGATGGCCGTACCCAGGTGGTGCTCAATACCTATGAAGCCATGCCGGGCAACTTCACCACCCAGCCGGATCTGCAGTTCCCCGCTGCCGAGATCATCGCCGGCGTGCGCACCGCATTGGGCGGCCAGGAGCCACTGTTGCTGGATGCCACGCAACTGGCGACCGCGCTGCTGGGCGATGCGATCGCCAGCAACCTGTTCGTGCTCGGCTATGCCTGGCAACACGGGCTGGTGCCGTTGTCGCATGCGGCGCTGATGCGTGCGATCGCGCTCAATGGCGCGGCGGTGGCGATGAATCAGCAGGCGTTTGCGTGGGGTCGCTTGGCGGCCGTCGATCTGCCGGCGGTGCGGCGTGCTGCGGGTTTGTCGAGCGTGGGCGAATCGGCCATCGCGCATGGCGATGCGCCGCAAGCGCGTGCACCCGGCAGTTGGGAAGACCACGATCTCAGCGGGCAAAGCGCACCGCGTGCCTTGGCGCAAAACGATGGCAATACACTGCATGGCGATGTCGATGCGCCAACGTATCCACTCGACGACGAGCAGCTGGCGCAGTCGCTGGATGAGGCCATCGCGCGCCGCGTCGGCTTTCTGACCGACTATCAGGATGCCGCCTACGCGCAGCGTTATGCCGCCCTGACCGAACGTGTACGCACGCACGAAGCGCAACGCGCGCCCGGCAGCAGCGCATTGAGCGAAGCGGTCGCGCGTTATGCCTTCAAGCTGATGGCCTACAAGGACGAATACGAAGTGGCACGGCTGTACACGCGCGGCGACTTCCAACGTCGGCTGCAGCAACAGTTCGAAGGCGACTACACGCTGCGCTTTCATCTGGCGCCGCCGTTGCTGGCCAAAAAAGATGCGCACGGCCATCTGATCAAGCGCGAATATGGGCCGTGGATGTTCACCGCGTTCAAGTGGCTGGCGCGGTTGAAGTTCCTGCGTGGCGGCAAGCTCGATGTGTTCGGCTACAGCGCCGAACGGCGTGGCGAACGCCAGCTGATCACCGATTACGTTGCAACGGTGGAGACGTTGCTGGAACGCCTGGATGCCGACAACGTCGGTCTGGCTGCACAGATCGCCAGCATCCCCGAGCACATCCGCGGCTATGGCCATATCAAGCACGCGCATCTGCACGAAGCCAAGGCACGCGAGGCTGCGCTGCTGGTGCAGTGGCGCAATCCCAAGGCGTTGCATGTGGTGCAGGCGGCTTGATGTCGGCGAACGGTTACATTACGGGCATGTAACCGAACGAACCCATTCGCCATTACGGCGCAGCCTTGAGGCTTGGAGTGACGGAAATTCATTGCTGGATGTAAGCGAACGGCGACATTGCATAGATGTCGCCGTTCGCTTACATTTGGACCATGGACACTGTTCGCACCCCTGCCGACATCGGCAATGTCATCCGCGCCACCCGCAAGCGGCTGGGTTGGGATCAAGCACGTCTTGCCAATGAAATCGGTGCGAGTCGGCAGTGGATCGTCGATATCGAGAAAGGCAAGCCACGCGCCGAGCTGCAACTGATCCTGCGCGCACTGCATGTGCTGGGCCTTGAGCTGATGCTGGCCCCCAGCGGCGCCGATGCTCGACACCGTCTCATGCCCGATCGTGCAGCCATGCCATCGATCAACCTAGATGACATCGTCGAACGCAATCGTACCCAGCGCCCGCTCAGTTCGCTTTACGCGTTGAAGAACGTGGGCAAGCCAGGTGCATTCCATGTCTTGGAACCTTCGCAAAGTACGGGCCTGGTGACTCTTTCTGCCGCGCACGCAGCGCAGCCGCAAGTGCATCCAGCGCGCGATGCCGTTCCGCGCAAATCTGCAGAGGCAGCAGAGACGGGCGCGGCGAATCCACAAAGCGCTCGTGCACCAGACATCGGAAGCAAGACCAGACCTGGCAACCCAAAAACGCGATCAATCAGCAAGAAGAGAGCCAAGTGAAGCTGATTGCACTGATGGGCAACCAAGTGGTCGGCCAGTTGGACGCCGACGCCAATGGCCGTGCGCGATTTGCTTACGACCCTGCCTGGCGAGCGTCGGCGAATGCAATACCGCTCTCGTTGAATCTTCCGCTCAGCAGGGAAGCCCACCCAACCGATGCGGTCAACGCGGTGCTGTGGGGCTTGCTGCCCGACAATGAGACCACCTTGCAGCGCTGGGCGTCCAGATTTCAGGTCTCGCCGCGCAACCCGCTGGCCTTGTTGTCGCATGTCGGCGAGGACTGTGCCGGTGCAGTGCAATTCGTCACTCCAGCCCGGCTGGAGGACGTCATATCCGGTGCCAATGACAGTATCGAGCCGCTGACCGAAGGCGAGTTGGAAATGCGTTTGCGCAGGCTACGCCAGGATGTCGGCGCAGCACGCCAGATCGACGACGTCGGTCAATTCAGTCTGGCCGGCGCGCAGGCCAAGATCGCCTTGCTGCACGACGGGCAGCAGTGGGCCATCCCGGCTGGACGCATTCCCACCACACATATTCTCAAACCGCCCAGCGGCGAATACGACGGCTTCGTCGAGAACGAGCTGTTCTGTCTGCGCCTGGCGCGCAAAATCGGCCTGTCGACGGCAGCGGGCCAGGCGCTACGGTTCGGCGATGAGACGGCTATCTGCGTCGAACGCTATGACCGCATCGCAACACAAGGCACGCTGCTGCGCATCCATCAAGAAGATTTTTGCCAGGCATTGGGAGTGATGCCGCAGATCAAGTACCAAAACCAGGGTGGCCCAGGACCAACCGAGATCTCGCAGCTGCTATGGACACACTCCTCGCAAGCGCGACAAGACGTCGAAACCCTGTTTCAGGCGTTGGTCTTCAATTACCTGATCGGCGGCACCGATGCGCATGCCAAAAACTATTCGTTGTTGCTTGGACAGGCGGGACAAGTACGACTGGCGCCGTTGTACGACATCTCCAGCGCCCTGCCCTATCCGCATCTGCAACAGCGCAAGATCAAGCTGGCGATGAAGATCGGTAGCCATTATCGCTGGTGGGATGTTCGTCCAAGCGATTGGCAACAGCTTGCGCTGCAGATGCGCCTGGACGCATCTGCCTGCTTGGCGTGGATGATCTTGGCAGCCAGTGAGCTACCGGATTACGCGCAGGATCTTGTTGACGAACTTCGACATGAAGGCGTCGCGCATCCGATTCTGGATGCGCTGGTGGATGCGATCTCTGCTTCATGTCAACGCACGCTTAAACTGCTGCGATTCGTTTGACGCACCGACGTGGCAACCATGCCACTAAGCACTGATAGCGGTCGAAAAAAAGGCAGCCGGTTACAACGGCCGCAACAAGCGCAGGCCGAACCAGTCCTTAGCATCATTCCAACCGTGTGTGGCTTTTAATCCGGCAGCCGCTGCAAGTTCGGCGAAGCGGGCGTCGGTGTATTTGTAGCTGTATTCGACTTGCATCGCTTCGCCGTCGGCGAAGTCGAATTCTTTGCCGCCAACGTGTAAGCGCTGCGCACGTTGGCTGATGAGGAAGGTCTCGATGCGGCCGCGTTCGCGTACATACACCGCGTGGTGGCGGAAGCCATCCAGGTCGAAATCGCTGCCGATCTCGCGGTTGAGCCGCGCCAGCAGATTCAAGGTGAAGTCCGCGGTGACTCCGGCCGCATCGTTATAGGCGGCCTCGATCAGCGCGGCATCCTTGTCGAGATCAATCCCGATCAACGCGCAGCCATCGCTGCCCATGGTCTGGCGCATCGCATCCATCAACTCGATGGCGGAGGCATCGGTGAAGTTACCCAGCGTCGAACCCGGGAAGAACACCAGATGCCGGCGCGCCGGGCGCTGCGCATCGGGCAACCGCAGCGGCTTGGTGAAGTCGGTGCAGACCGGCAGCATCTGGATCTGCGGAAATTGCTGCGCCAGCCGCGCAGTGCTCTCGAGCAAGGCGGTGCGCGAAATTTCCAGCGGCGTATAGGCCACCACATCGCGCAGGCCTTGCAGCAGCAACTCGGTTTTGCGACCACTGCCGCTGCCGTACTCGACCACATGCACACCAGCGCCGATTGCCTGCGCGATCGCCGGCATGCTGGCCTCCAGCAACGCCAGTTCGGTGCCGGTAAGGTAGTACTCCGGCTGCCGGGTAAT
The DNA here is from genome assembly GCF_001423495.1 of Xanthomonas sp. Leaf131. GTDB lineage: Bacteria > Pseudomonadota > Gammaproteobacteria > Xanthomonadales > Xanthomonadaceae > Xanthomonas. The sequence continues at coordinate 207,992 of NZ_LMOG01000017.1, forward strand.
CGCCTCGAACAACTGCGAGCCGCGTGCGTCGTAAAAATATTTCGACGGCAGCGTCTTGGGGGTCTGCGACAAACCGGCCAGCGCATCGGCCGTGATGTCGTCCGGTTGCGGGCGTAGATCGGTCAGCGCGGCGTGGGCGCGTTGGGTGGCATGGGCGGCGGCGTTCAAGGCAGATCCTTGGCAAGGCGCACGCCGGCAAACTGCCAACGCGCATCGGAGGGAAAAAAGTTGCGATAACTGGCGCGGATGTGGGTGGCCGACGTGGCACAGCTGCCACCGCGCAGCACCCATTGCGCATTCATGAATTTGCCGTTGTATTCGCCCAGCGATCCGGGCCACGGCGTAAAGCCTGGATACGGCAAATACGCGCTGCCGGTCCATTCCCAGACATCGCCGAATAACTGCTGCAGTCCGGTATCCGCCGCTGCGGCACCGCGCGGATGCAACGCATCGCTGTCGACGAAAGTACCTTGCACCGGAACGCCGGTGGCGGCCTGCTCCCACTCGGTTTCGGTGGGCAAACGCGCACCGGCCCACCGTGCGAAGGCATCGGCTTCGAACAGGCTCAGATGGCACACCGGCGCATGCGCATCGCGCGCGCGCCAGCCGTCCAGGGTGAACTCGCGCCCCTCTGCATCCCAATACAACGGACGCTGCCAGCCTTGCGCCTGCACCATCGCCCAGCCATCGCTGAGCCAGGCGCCGGCACTGCGGTAACCGCCGGCGTCGATGAACTCCTGGAATTCGGCGTTGGTGACCACGCGATGCGCCAGCGCGTGTGCGCCCACCAGTGCACGGTGACGCGGCGATTCGTTGTCGTAGGCAAACGCATCTGCTTGCGGCCACGCGGCTGCACCGATTTCCACAATCTGCTCATCGCGCGCATGCCAGCGCAGCGTGCTGGCAATGGCAGCGGGCGGTGCAGGTGCATCGCGATACGCCGGCTGCAGCGGATTGCTCCATAGCGCATGCTTGATATCGGTCAGCAACAATTCCTGATGCTGCTGCTCGTGCTGGATCCCGAGTTGCACGATGGTGCAGGCTTCAGCGTCCAACGTCCCATCGCGCAGGCGCTGCTGCATATGCGTATCGACCGCAGCGCGGTAGTCGCACACCTGCTGCAACGACGGACGCGAGAGCACGCCACGGCGCGCGCGCGCATGCATCGGGCCAACGCTCTGGTAGTAGCTGTTGAACAAAAAATCCCAGGCCGGATCGAACACGCGATACGCGGGATCGGTCTGCAGCACGAAGCGTTCGAAGAACCAGGTGGTATGCGCCAGATGCCATTTGCTGGGGCTGGCGTCGGGCATGCTCTGCACCATCGCGTCCTCGGCGCTCAACGGTGCGGCGAGGCGATCGCTCAACGCGCGGGTCTGCGCGTAGCGTTCCAGCAGGGTCAACTGCTGTTGCTGGTGGTGGCCCAGCAGGGGGGAGAGTGCAGACATCAGCATATGCTTGAGGAGCGCCCGTGAACGCGCCGTGTCGGCTGCGTGGCAGCCAGCGGTAAGCTGTGGGCATGTCATCGCCCTCCCTGTCCAGCTTGCTCCCTGCGCCTCTCGATTGGGCGCAGCGGCACCAGGCATTCGTATCACCTATCGATGTCACCTATTTGGATGCGGCGTCCCGCGGGCCGTTGTTGCGCGCGGTACAGACGGTTGCGCATCAGGCTGTCGACGCGATGGCCACGCCCTGGCAGCTGCCGTTCGATGGGTGGCTGCACGACATCGAACAGTTGCGCGCACTTGCTGCTGGCTTGTTCGACAACGACACCGATGGCGTGGCATTGCTACCTTCGGCTGCGCATGGGCTGGCCACTGCCGCACGCAACCTGCCGCTGCAACGCGGCGAGGCGGTGTTGCTGCTGCAAGGACAGTTCCCGTCCAACTTGCTGATCTGGCAACGGCGCTGCGCCGAGGTGGATGCGCACATCGTGGCGGTATCGACTGCCACCGAGCAGGCACTCACCGATGCGGTGCTGCAAGCCATTGCCGATACCCCTGCGCTGCGCATAGTGACGCTGCCGCATGCGTACTGGGTGGATGGGCGACAACTGGATCTGGACCGCATCAGCGCCGCGGTGCACGCGCGCGGAGCGGCATGGGTGCTGGATCTGAGCCAGAGCCTGGGCGTACTGCCAACCGATCTGCCGCGCTGGCGACCGGATTTTGTGGTCAGCGTCGGCCACAAATGGTTGCTCGGGCCGATGGGATTGGCCTGGCTGTGGGTGGCACCGCACTGGCGTGCGCACGGTGTACCGATCGAAGAACACTGGATTGGCCGCGATGCCGGCAGCAGTTGGGACTTTCCGGTCGCTAAGCCGCCGTTGTATCGCAGCGGTGCGCGACGGTTCGATGCCGGCGGCGTTGCCGACCCCCTGCGTCTGGCGATGGCGACGGTGGCATTGCGGCAAGTCGCTGCATGGCAACCGGCACGCATCGGGCAGGCGCTGGGTGCGCTCACTGCGCAATGGGATGCGGCGTTGCGCGCACGTGGTCTGGGCAGTTGGTGCACGCGCGGTCACGCGCCGCATCTCACAGCATTGCAGCCACCAGCAGACCAGCTGGATGCAGTGGCGACCACGTTCGGCAAACTGGGGGCGATCTGCACACGGCGGCACGGGCGTTTACGCATCGCACCGCACGTGAGTGTCACCGAGGATGCGCTTTCACGCTTGATCGCAGCGCTGCCAGACGGATGAGGCGGTAAGCCAGCGCTCGTAGGAGCGTACCTGGCCGCGATGAGGCGTTATCGAGGGAATGCCTCATCGCGGCCAGGTCCGCTCCTACGCTTTCATGGCGAATATCGTGTGGACGATGTTTGCAGCGCCGCTCAACCGCGCTGGCTGATGCGCAACCCACGCGGCGTGACCCAGCGTTCCAGGCCTTCGAAGACCGCCTGCACGATCAGCGCAAGCACCGCCGCAGGAATGGCGCCTTCCAGAATCAGGCCGATGTCGTCCAGGCGAATGCCGGTGAGAATCGGTTGGCCGTAGCCACCTGCGCCGATCAAGGCACCCAACGTGGCCGTGCCTACGTTGATCACCGCTGCGGTCTGGATGCCGGCAACGATGGTGCGGCGTGCCAGCGGCAACTCCACGCGCCATAAACGCGTCCATGACGGTAGCCCGATCGCCTGGGCGGTCTGGCGCAGCTCGCGCGGGATCGAGGTCAGCCCGGCATGCGTATTGCGCACGATCGGCAGCAGGCTGTAGAGAAACAATGCGGCAATCGCCGGTTTCGCACCGATGCCGAACAACGGAATCATGAAGACGAACACCGCCAGCGACGGCAAGGTCTGCAGCACGCCGGTCAACGACAGCACCACCTGCCCGAGCCGTGGCCGCCGCGCTGCCAACACCCCCAGCGGTAACGCGATCAACAACGCACACCCCAACGAGATGCCGACCAAGGCCAGATGCTCGCGCGTGTATCGCAGCAAGCGCGTGAGACGCGAATCGGCTTCGGATGCAGGCGTCACTCCCAACCATTGCGCCGCGACCGCCGCTTCGGACTGACGCTCCAGCTTCACCTGCGCGTTGAGCCGTTGCATGGTCGCTTCGTCGATGCGTCCCTGCAGCCCCTGCAATGTCTTCAACATCGCCGGTGCGCGTTGCGCCAGGTCCTTGCGATACAAAAACACCGCCTGATAGTCAGGGAAATAGTGGCGGTCGTCGCGCAGCACCTGCAGCTGGTAATACGGAATTTCCGCATCGGTGCTGTAGAGATCGGTGACCTCGATCGCCCCGCTCTGCAGCGCGCGGTAGGCCAGATCGTGATCCAGCCCGGTCGCGGTCTGCGGCAATGCATACGCGGCGCGAACGCCGGGCCAGCCATCGGCGCGCTGCATGAATTCGTTGCTCAGGCCGATCTTGAGTGTTGGATGCCGCGCAAGATCCGACATCGTTGCGATACCGAGCGCCTGCGCCCGTTCGGCACGCATACCAAACGCATAGGTGTTCTGGAAACCGAGCGAGTCGGTCATCGCCAGGCCGCGTGCATCGAGTGCGGCACGCAGTTCGGCCTGGCTGGCTTTGGGCAGTTGCAGCAGTTCCTGCGCCAGCGTGCCGGTGTATTCGGCGTACGCATCGATCTGCCCGGTCTCCAGCGCGCGCCACAGGATGCGCGTGCCACCGAGCTGCGCGCGGTGCTGCACATCCACCCCATCACGCTGGCCGGCGGCGGTGGCGATCTCGCCCAGCAGGACCGCCTCGGTGAAGTTCTTCGAGCCGATCGTCACCTGCGCGGCCTGCGCGCCGGCGCTGCAGACCAGTAGACACAGTGCAAGCAACACGCGCGCAATCATGCGGCGTCGCCGATGCTGCGTTGCGCGGTGAGAAAGCGCTGCACGAATGGGTCGGCCGGGTGTTCCAGCAAGCTGCGTGCACTGCCCTGCTGCAGCACGCGGCCGGCGCGCATCAGCACCAGGGTGTCGGCCAGATACGCCGCTTCGGCAACATCGTGCGTCACCAGCACGACGGTCTTGCCGAGCTGGGCGAACAGTGCGCGCATCTGCGCTTGCAGGTCGTAGCGCACGATCGGGTCGAGTGCGCCGAGCGGTTCGTCCAGCAGCAAGGCCGGTGGATCCAGCATCAAGGCGCGGATCAAGCCCACGCGCTGGCGCTGCCCGCCGGAAAGCTCGGCCGGATAGCGCGCCAGCAGCTCCGGCGGCAACTGGCACAGCGCGCACAAGGTTTCCAGGCGCTCCTCGATGCGTTGCCGCGTCCAGCCCAGCGTCTGCGCCAGCAACACCACATTGCTGCGCGCATCCAGATGCGGAAACAGCCCACCTTCCTGGATCACGTAACCGATGCGTTGGCGCTGTGCCTGCAGGCTGGCGCGTTGCAGCGGCGCGCCATCGAAGATCACCGTACCGCTGTCCGGCCATTCCAGCCCGACCAGCATCCGCAGTACGGTGGACTTGCCGGCGCCGCTGGGGCCGATCAAGGCGGTAGTGATCCCGCTGGCGAATGTCAGCGTGACTGCATCAAGGGCAGTGGCCTGGCCGTAGCGACGGCTGACCTGATCGAGAGTGAACATGCGCGCGAGCTTGCCGGGCGCTGTGTCAGGCGAGCGCGAAGGCAGGCATGCCGGCGCCTGTCACCGCGGCGGCGCCAGCAATTCGCGGGCGCTCAGATAACCGTCGCCGTTGGCGTCCTGGCGCGCAAAGCGCTCGATCAGCGTGGCACGATGCGCGGTGCGGGTGATCGGTTTGCCGCGACGGCCGGGTAGTTCATCGCCCTGCAGCACGCCATCGTGATCCAGATCGCGTTGGTCGAAGGCGTAACTCATCCAGACCAGATATTCGTCGCGACTGACTCGGCCATCGCCATCGGTATCCATCCGTTGCAGATACTGCTGGCTGTCCTGTACCTGGGCCTGCGCGACAAGCGCAGGACCGCACACACCACACGCCATCAGCATGCCGCGCACGATAAATCCATGTGGTCCACGCGCACGCACATCAGCACGCATGTCGCCGCGCTCAGGCCCCACTCAGCGCATAACCCTTGAGCCGCGCCGCATACGCCTGCAAGGCGGCATTACCGCTGGCTTCGGCCTCGTGACACCACTGCTGCAATTGCTTGAGCCGTTCGGACGCATCATGGCTGCGCGCTTCCAGCACCGCCGTCAAACGCGCGCGGTACTCGACCAACGTGCGCATGCGCGGGCGCTCGGCCACCCAGTGCTGCAGTTGCGCACGCGCATCGGGCTTGAGCCAGCGCCCGTCGTCGACCAGACCCTTGCGCAGGCGCCGCGGCAGCAGCTGGCGCAGCTTGGCGCCGGTGGCAGCGGCCTCTTCGCGCAGTGCCGGGGTGAACACGTTGCGCTGGTAGTCGGTCATCGCCTGGAAGCGATGCGAGAGCAATGCCTTGAGCGTGTCGGCATCGGGCACGGCGATGTTGGGGCGGATATCCAGCGACGGCGCCACGCGCAGCACCTTGGCCAGACCGATCGCCTGCAAACCGCGAATCGCGATCCAGCCGATATCCAGCTCCCAGCGCCGCATCGAAAACCGCGCCGAGCTTGGGAACGCATGATGGTTGTTGTGCAGTTCTTCACCGCCGATCCACAACGCCCACGGCGTCAGATTGGTGGAGGTGTCGGCCGATTCGAAATTGCGATACCCCCACCAATGGCCCAGGCCGTTGACCACACCGGCGGCCCAGAACGGAATCCACGCCATCTGGATCGCCCACAACGCAATGCCCGGCAAACCGAACAACACCGAGTTGATGACCAGCAACGCGATCGGGCCGGCGTTGGCATGCGGGGTATACAGATGACGCTCGATCCAGTCGGTGGGCGCGCCCTTGCCGTACTGCTCGATGTCGGCGCGCTGCGCGCGCGCTTCGCGGTACAGCTCCACGCCGCGCCAGAACACCTGGCGGATGCCCTTGGTCTGCGGGCTGTGCGGGTCCTCCTCGGTCTCGACCTTGGCGTGATGCTTGCGATGGATCGCCACCCATTCGCGGGTGATCATCGAGGTGGTGAGCCAGGTCCAGAAACGGAAGACATGCGCGATGAGCGGATGGAAATCCACCCCGCGATGGGCCTGGCTGCGATGCAGGTACAAGGTCACTGCGAAGATGGTGAGCTGGGTGAACACCAGCAGCACCGCCAGCATGCCCCACACGCCCAACCCGGCCACGCCGGAGGTCAGGAAGTCGATGATCGAATCGGACAACATCGGCAGTTCCACAGCGGCGCCATCGTTTGGGTTGATGCAGACATGATGGGGGCGATGGCGGCAAACTTCACCCTTCGGATGCGTAGGGTGATCCCTGCATTCCTAAAGCGGTTCACACGTCTCCTTTCCTCACCTGGTTGATGTCATCCGTATGACTGTTGCTGCCGATTCTGCCGTTGAACATGCCGTCCCGTTAATCGAACTCGACCAGGCCAGCGTGATGCGCGGGCAGGTGCGCGTGCTGCATGCCTTGAGCCTGCGCATCGCGCTCGGGCAGCACACCGCCATCTTGGGGCCCAATGGCTGCGGCAAATCCTCCTTCATCAAATTGATCACGCGCGAGCTGTATCCGCTGGTGCGCGCCGATGGCAAGCCGGCGGTGAAAGTGCTGGGCCAGACGCGTTGGCAGGTGGATCGGCTGCGCTCGCAACTGGGCATCGTCACCGGCGATCTGAGCGTCAACCTGGCCGACATGCCGGGGCTGGATGTTGAGAGCGCGGTGCTGTCGGGTTTCTTCGCAAGTTACGTGGTGCCACCGCATCGCGAGATCAGCGACGACATGCGCGCGCGGGCGCGTGAAGCGCTGGCGTTGGCGCGCGCATTGCCACTGTTGGACCGGCAATTTGCCGAGCTATCGGCCGGCGAAACCCGCCGCGTGCTGATCGCCCGTGCGCTGGTCAACCGGCCGCAAGCGCTGTTGCTGGACGAGCCGTCCACCGGTCTGGATCTGGTCGCGCGGCAACACCTGCTCGACAGCATGCGTCACCTCGCCCAGCAAGGCATCACGCTGGTGCTGGTGACCCACCACATCGAAGAAATCGTGCCGGAGATCGCGCGGGTGATCCTGCTGCGCGCCGGCAGCGTGGTGGCCGATGGCACACGTGAAGCCCTGCTCACCGACGCCAGCCTGTCGGCAGTGTTCGACGGCCCGGTGCGGGTGCAACGCGACGGCGAGCGTTATTGGGCGACGGTTGGGGAAGGCTGAGTTGCAAGCGCGGGCCGGGGCGCGGGGGTTGGGGTGGACGTACGGGGCGGAGCCACCCTTGGAATCAGAAGACACCAAGCTTCGCTCGTACCCTCATCCGCCCCTACGGGGCACCTTCTCCCGAGGGGAGAAGGGACCAAGCCCCTCTCCTGCGGGAGAGGGGTTGGGGTGAGGGTACGGGGCGGAGCCACGCTTGAATCAGACCACACGAGGCTTTGCACGTACCCTCATCCGCCCCTGCGGGGCACCTTCTCCCGTGGGGAGAAGGAACAGCAGCGGGTCGCGCGACGCGTGTATTCTCCCTCGCCATCCATCCAACATCCCGTCGCCATGACCGCGCTCCGCCGCCCACGCTTTCTCGCCTTGATCTCGTTGTTCGGTCTTCTCTCGGCCTGCGGCGGTGAACCGCGTCCTGCCATGCCCGCACCTGTCGTGCAGGCGCCCTCTGCCAGTGCGCCCAAGCCGGTGAAGATCGGCGTGGCGCTCGGTGGCGGTGCGGCCAAGGGGTTTGCGCATATCGGCGTGATCAAGATGCTTGAAGCCAACGGTTTTGCGCCGGTAGTGGTGTCGGGCACCAGTGCCGGCAGCGTGGTCGGCGCGTTGTATGCCAGCGGCATGGACGCATTTCAGATGCAGGAAAAAGCCGTTGCGCTCGACCAGACCAGCATCCGCGATGTGCGGCTGTTTTCCGGCGGTCTGGTGCAGGGACAGAAGCTGCAGGACTACGTCAACGAGCAGCTCGGCGGCAAACCGATCGACAAGCTGCGCAAGCCGTTCGCCGCGGTGGCCACGCGCCTGGAAGACGGCGAGCGCACCGTGTTTGTGCGCGGCAATGCCGGCCAGGCGGTGCGCGCGTCCAGCAGCATTCCCGGCGTGTTCGAGCCGGTGACCATCGGCCAGTACCACTACGTGGACGGCGGCGTGGTCAGCCCGGTGCCGGTGGATGCCGCGCGTCAGCTCGGCGCCGAATTCGTGGTGGCGGTGGATATTTCCAGCAAGGCCAGCGGCAAGAATCCTGGCGATCTGTTGGGCACCGTCAACCAGTCGATCTCGATCATGGGCCAGCGTCTGGGCGAGGCCGAACTCAAACGTGCCGACGTGGTGATCCGCCCCAAGGTCAGCGACATCGGTTCGGCCGATTTCAACCAGCGTGGCGCGGCGATCCTGGAAGGCGAACGCGCCGCGATGGCGGTGATGCCGCAGATCCGCGCCAAGATCGCGCAGTTGCAGGCGCAGCGCAGTAGCGCCACCCGCACGGCGGCCGATCAAGCCGCCGCGGCAAAAGCAGAAGCGTATCGGCGCTGCCTGGAAGAACGCTCGCGTTGGGAGAAACTGCGCGGCAAGGACGAGGCCTGCGTGGCGCCGTGATGCGGATGCGGTGCGAGGCCATGCGGAGTTGATGCGTGGGCCGCGTAAGGCCATGCGGAGCTGAGCTGAGCGGGTGCGGCGCGCCTGTTTCGAGACACGCGCCGTTTAAATCCGATGCGTAGGGCGACTGCGTTGTTGATGCCTTAGAGCGTGTGCCGGACGGGGTCGCGGCCAAGGCCGCTCCTACGACGGCATGGCGGTTCTTTTCGGCGCGCTGGAGACGTGTCGGAACGCGGTCGCGGCCAGGGCCGCTCCTACAAGAGCGGGGCGGTGTTCGGGTGCATTGGCCAACGCCGGCACGGCCAGCACCGCTCTTGTAGGAGCGGCCCTGGCCGCGATGCATTACCCGTAACGCAACAGCATCATCGGCAACGCCTCAATAGCGCCAACGCAACGACACGCTGACAAACCGCGGCTCGCCATAGTTCTGGTAGTCCAGGTTGGCCCAGTAGGTTTTATCGAAGGCATTGCGCACCGCCAGCGTGGCAGTCCACTGATCGCTGATGCGGTAGTTGGCGTTGAAGTGCACCAAGGCGTACGGGTTCTGCACCACGGTCACCGGTGTGGTGGCGCCGGTGCCGTCGCCGGTGGGGCGTTCGATATTGAAACCGCGTACCGCGCTCTGCCAACTGACGCCACCGCCGATGCTCAGGCGCTCCCAGGCGCCGGGCAGGCGCAGCTGCGTGGACAGCTGCAGGTAATCCTCGGGCAGGTTGGCGTAGATCGCATCGGTGGGCGGGCGCGTCACCTTGACGTGGGTAAAGCCGGCATTGACGGTCCAGCCAGGCAGGAGTTCGCCGTTGAGATCCATCTCCCAGCCACGGCTCTTGGTGCCGTTGATGCCGATATAGGCGGAATTGCCGTCCGGCAGCGAGGATTCCGGCTGGGTCATGTCGCGCACGGCGAAGTTGTCCTGCTTGGCTTCGAACACGGCGGCAGTGGCCATGGCGTGGCCGTCGAACAACTGCGCCTTGATGCCGGCTTCAAGGTTGGAGCCTTCCACCGGTGCGAGCAGGTTGTTGTCCTTGTCGCGGTAGTTCTGCGGATTGAAGATTTCGGTGTAGCTGGCGTACACCGACACATCCGGCACGATGTCGTAGACCAGTCCCACGTAAGGGGTGACTTCGTCGCTTACTTCATAGCGGCCACTGGTGCCGGTGTAGCTGCCGCTGGCATTGAAGGCCTGGGTGCGGGTTTCCCAGGAGCTCAGGCGTGCGCCGGCGATCAACGACAGCGGGTCGGCCAGACGAAACCGCGTGGAGGCATACACGCCGCGCTGGGTGGTGCGCGCCTCGTTACGGCGGCCGTTGCGCGCATAGGTCACTTCGGAGATATCGCCATCCCAGTTGCGGATGTCGGGGATGAAATAGCAACGTTCGCTGCCGCAGGTAGCCCAGTCATCGGGATAGGTCTGCGCGGTGGGATAGGCGGTGGATTGCAGATCCTGCCAGCTGCCGCCGACCACCACATCGTGCTGGCGGCCGAACAAGGAGAAACCGCCGGACAGGTACACGTCCACGCCATCGCGCGCATCGCTGGTTTCGCCGGCGGCGGTGCGCAGGAACAGGCCGCTGCCATCGGCGGCCGGATAGCCGGTGCCATAGACGCGCAGGCTCTGCACATCGCCCTTGGTGTGCGCGTAGTTGACGCGCAGCAACCAGTCCTCGCCGAAGCGCTGCTCGAGGTTGGCGAACGCAGTGCTGGTTTCGCGCTGCCAGCGGCTCCACTTGGGCGCCATGTTGGTCGAGCGCGGCAGGTTGGCCGGCGAACCATCGGCAGCGAAGAACGGCACCGTGCCCCAGGTCGAACCGACCGGGCTGTTGTCCTGGCGCTGGTAACCCACGGTGAGCGTGGTGCTGTCGGTCAGGTCGCCTTCCAGCACCGCCATGCCCGACATCTTGTTGTCGTGGTAGCGGTCGTAGTAGTAATCGCGATCCTGCCAGGCCGCCACCACGCGGCTGCGCCAGCGCCCGTCTTCGGTCAGCGGTACGTTGACGTCGGCCTGCATGCGGCGGAAATCCCAGGTGCCCGCACTCACCGCGAACGAGGCATCGAAGTCCTTGCCCGGGCGCTTGCGCAGCAGGTTGACCGTGGCCGAGGGAATGCCCGCGCCGGTGAGCAGGCCGTTGGCGCCGCGGATCACTTCGATGCGGTCGTAGAAGACGGTGTCGTATTCCTGATTGGTCGCGCCGCTGTAGGTCGGCAAGCCATCGACCTGAAAGTCGGTGATCTGGAAGCCGCGTGCGAAATACAGCGGGCGCTGGGTGTCGTAAAACGACACGTTGACGCCGGTGACGTTGCGCATCACATCGTCGATGCTGAAAAGCGATTGTTCTTCCAGCCGCTGCAGCCCGATCACGCTCACTGATTGCGGCGTTTCCTGCAGGGTGAGCGGCAAGCGCGTGGTGGTGGCCGGCTGCGCGCGGCTCACCGTGCCGTTGACGCTGACCTGATCGAGCGTTTTGGCGTTGGTCGCATCGGCAGCATCGGCGGCGTGGGTAGCGCCAGGCATCATCGCCAGCGCGCACAGCAAGGCGGCGGACAGCGTGGCCAGAGGAGCGGAAATCGCGGGCATTGGAAGGTTTCTCATCGATCGGTGCGGACGCTGTGCGTCACGCGTCAGGAAAAACTGCTGGCAGGCGTGCGTGCCTCACTCGGACGACGAGCTGGCTGGCCCTGCCGGGCTGGCGGATCGACGAGGAACGACATGACCGGACGCGGCCAGAAGTTATGCAAATGTAAATCGTTATCGTTTGAGAGGCAAGTCACACTGCGCGAGCGCAGCTCTCCACCGGCACACGCACTACGCCAGATGCGACAACGGCAGGCCTTCGGGCGCCTTGACGGTGCGCAATACGAAGCTGGAATTGACGTCGGAGACGCCGGTCGCGTTGAGCAGGCGGTCGAGCAAAAACCGCGAGAAATGCTCCAGATCGCGCACCTGCACCTGCAGCAGATAATCCATGTCGCCAGTGAGTGCCCAGCAGGCCACCACCTCGTCCCAACCGCGCACGCCGTCAGCGAAATGCTCGATATCGGCCTGGCCGTGCTGTTCCAGCTGCACCCGCACGAAGGCCTGCAATCCCAGCCCCAGTGCGCGGGCATCCAGGCGCGCGCCGTAGCCGGCGATGATGCCGGCCGCCTCCAGTCGCTGGGTGCGGCGCAGGCAAGCCGAGGCCGACAGATTGACCTGCACCGCCAACTCCGCGTTGCTGCTGCGCCCCTGCGTCTGCAGCAAGGCGAGCAGACGCAGATCGGTGCGGTCCAAGGCGATTGGCTGATCCATATGTTGCGCAGCAGCAGACGGTGACGCACGAATCTTGCGCCTTCAAGCATTCGCCGCGCAAGATTCGCAATCCCGTTGCGCGACCATCGGGCTAAGGTGAGCGCTGATCAACGGGAAGTGCCGCTGCATGAACATCGCACCGCAACGCGTCGAGAATCAGCTCACCGACAAGGGCTATGTGCCGGTCTACACCACCGCCGTGGTCGAACAGCCGTGGGATGGCTACAGCGCCGACGACCATGCCACCTGGGGCGCGCTGTACCGCCGCCAGCGTGAGCTATTGGTGGGGCGCGCCTGCGACGAATTTTTGCAGGCGCAGGATGCGATGGGCATGGGCGACACCCATATTCCACGTTTCGATGCACTCAATGCGGTGCTGCAGGCAGCCACCGGCTGGACGCTGGTCGGCGTGCAAGGCCTGTTGCCGGAGCTGGATTTCTTCGAGCATCTGGCCAACAAACGCTTCCCGGTGACGTGGTGGATCCGCCGCCCCGAGCAGATCGATTACATCGCCGAACCGGACCTGTTCCATGATCTGTTCGGGCACGTGCCGCTGCTGATGAATCCGCTGTTTGCCGACTTCATGCAGGCCTATGGCCGTGGCGGGGTCAAGGCACATAGCATCGGTGCGGACGCGTTGCAGAATCTCACGCGGTTGTATTGGTACACGGTGGAATTCGGCCTGATCGCCACGCCGCAGGGGCTGCGCATCTTCGGGGCCGGCATCGTGTCGTCGAAGGGCGAATCGCTGCATTCGCTGGAATCGCCCGCGCCCAACCGGATCGGCTTTGACCTGCAACGCATCATGCGTACGCGCTACCGCATCGACAGCTTTCAGAAGACCTATTTCGTCATCGACAGCTTCGAGCAACTGATGAGCGCCACCGCACCGGACTTCACCCCGATCTATGCCGATCTCGCGCAACAGGCGCAGGTGCCGGCAGGCGACGTGTTGGACACCGATCAGGTACTACAGCGCGGCACTGGCGAAGGCTGGAGTCGCGATGGCGATGTGTGAGTGTGCAGCGTACATCGCGGCACAACCGCTGCGTCCGCTGCATCGACTCGACAGCATCGCCAACGCGGACTAAGGTCGAACCTCCCCACACTGCTTCTGCCCATGGACCTGACGCATCTCCGCATCCGGCGCTTGGAGCTGGACGACACACGCCTGCTGTTCACCCTGGCCAATGGCATCCGCATCGACGAGCCCATCCAGGCGCATCGGCTGTTGATCAAGGCAGCGCCGCCGCAGCGCGCGCAGTGGCAGATCACCGAAGACGGTTTTGGGGTGAACTGGCCTGCGATCGCGCCGCCCACCCCGGACGGCCTGCTCAACATGCCCGAACTGCTGTGGCGCCGCCGCAGTGCACGCGCGCAGACCAAACTGAGCACGTTGCGCGGGCGTTTCGACGCGCTCTCGCCCGGCGAACGCGAGCTGGTCGCGCTGGCGCGGCTGGATGCGGACATGGGCGAAAGCGGCTACGCCCGCTATTTCGACCGCTGGGACGCCAGCACCCGCAGCTGCGCACTGCAGGGGCTCACGGCGATGGGCGCGGCGCAGACACGCCAGGCGATCGAAGGACTGGGCGCGGTGTTCGAGCGCCTGGAAGAAGACCCGAATCTGCTCAGCATCGAAGACATCCTCGATGCCATGAACGAGACCGATCGCCAACGCGTGGATGGCTGGGAAGCGGTCTATTACCGCCGCTCCGGCGAACTGGCGCGGCTGGGGCTGACCCACTATGGGGTGGATAAGGCCTGAGTCGCCTTCACTGCATTGCCGGTGCCGGATGCGTCTTGCGCCAGCCCGCACTCACATCCGGCACTGCGCATCGTCCACACCGGGCACGCGCTCCCATTGCCAGGTGTCCACCTGTTCACCACGTGGCAGATAGTCCACGTCGAACTCCTTGCCATCGCGACGCAGGCGCAGGTGCAGGCGCTCGGTCTGGTTGCCCTGGATGCCGTCCTGCGGCACCGGCCGCACGATTTCATCGTCATTGCGTACGCCTGCACTGGCGGCTGCAGACTCCGGTATCAGGCCGCGCACGATGCGCTTGGGTTCGGCCAGCACCGCCGGCTCGAACCCCAGCACATACCGCCGCAGCGGTTTGCTGGTTCTGCGAAAGCACGGGCCGAACGCGTCCGACGCAGGCAACGGCGGGGTGCCCGCCAGGAACCCTTGGAACTCCTGCACCGCCGTGTCGCCCAGCTCTGCCTTCAGCAAGGCCTCCCAATCTGCCTGGGTCGCATCGCGCTCCTGGGTGATCAGCAACAGTGCGCGCAGCAGGTCATCCAGAGAGCGTCGGCCGTGCGAGCGCTTGCGCAGCGCATCGTCCACCGTGGCCAGATACAACATGCCGCGGTCATACGCGAGCGTCCGGATACGGGTGTCCTTCCAGAACCCCTCTTCTATGCGTGCATTAGGTAGAGCGCCCAGCGCATTGGTGTAGTAACGCGCCGCAGTGAGGTTGAGGGCAGTCAGATACTGCTGCGGGATGAACAAACCGAAACGCAGCGGCAAGCGGGCTTCGTAAAACACCGCAGAGCCCTCGCTGAACCAGGTCGTGGACTCGCCACCGCTGCGCGACAGGCGCGGCTGATAGGTGTGGAACATTTCATGCGACAAGGTGACCTTGATCTCGTCCAGATCGGTCTGCGCCGGCGTGCCGTAGGTCGTGATGAAGGACCGGTACAAGGCGGTTCCGCCGCCGGCGTTGACCGGGTTGTAGCGCAGGAAAATCGTGTAGGGCCTGGATTCCTGCTGCGGAAACAGTGTTTCGAACTGTTCGTGCAGCTCACCCACCCAGGCGGACAACGCGCTTGCATCGAAGGGCGGCTGCCCCTGCCAGGCAACCGAAAACTGGTCCGCTCGCGGCACGCTCGGCCAGCGCCCGACGTCCCCTGCCATGAAAAACAAGCCGGGCAGGCTGCTGGTATCGATGTCCCCGACCTGCACGTTGCCCTCCCCGAACGAGCTCACGCCCCTGGCGCCGGCCGGCAGGTGGCTCAGATCCCAACCGATGTTGAACGCGTAGATCTGCTCCTCGGGCGGCAGCACCAGAAACATCGCCGAGGTTGCAGAAAACGCATGCGCGTCGTTGCGGAACGAAATCGGCGGTGCCGGGCCGCGCGGCGGCCGCGTTGCGTTGGCCGGTACGCGGTAGCGCAGGGTCAGCGGGCCGCTGAGCGCACGCGGTGCGGTCCAGACACGCAACTGGCTTTGATCGCCGTTTTCCTGCGCACTGGCCGCACGTCCCGAAAGCTGCACCTGACCGTGCGCATCGGTCGCCTCGATCGAGGCAATGTGCTCGGCGAAGGTGTCCACGTTATTCACCTGCATCGGCAGCTGCGCCACGATGCCGCCACGCGGGACGGCAAGTTCGCCAACGCGCAGGCGCACCTCCAGCGTGGTCACCTCCCCCTTGTCTGCGTAGGGCGCCAGTAGCAGATCCAGGGCCACCGGTGCGGGTATCGCCGGCGCCGGGCTGGCCACAGCGCCAGGTGCCAAAGTGGTGAGTACGAACAGGAGGAACCAGGGAGTTTTCATACGCGTCGGACGCTGGGGATGGCCGATCATGCCCGCGCTCGAGGCCGCCCACCAGTGTGTCGAAGGTCACGGCGTGCAGTGCAGTGCGATGGCTGCCGCGTCTAGGCAGCTGCGTGCGGGCCTGCCAATCCAGGTAGCCACGGCCTGAGTACGACACATGCTTGTTTCAGTGCCATGGCTGCAGATGTCTGCAGCGTAGAAATGGCTTTGGTCGCAGCGAACCTGGCGCCATGGATGGAGGAGCTTTGACAAGCCGCCGATCCGCAGCATCACTCCGGGTAACGTTGACGCCTCCATTGCTGCACAAGCGCCTGGCGGCTGCCCGGGTAGCGATCCTCCAGGAACTCAAAGTGGACAATACGATCAGCGCGGAACAGGCGGAAATCGTCGCGTAATTGGCACCATGCGGCGATAAATCGCCTGGATTCGACGAATCCCAGCGTGATGGGCCAGATGACGCGCTGCGAGGCGGCACCGTCCAAATCTAGGTAGGCGATCTGGATCTTGCGCTGCTCGCGCATCGCCTTGCGGACCAGACTCAGATCGAGACTGGAGACATCCTCTTTCTGGCGACCGACATACAGCGCGTCGTCCCCCAACAATCGTTGCATTTCAGGGGATAACACCGCGCCGATCTTTGCCAGCACGTTCTGCGCAGCGCGCGCCAGCGCATCGTCGGTCTGGCGACTGACCCACTGCGTGCCCGCGACGATGGCTTGGATTTCCTCTTCGGTAAACGACATCGGCGGCAATAGAAAACCGGGGCGCAGCAGATACCCGACCCCGGCTTCCCCTTCGATATCCGCCCCCATGGCCTGCAGGGTCGCAATGTCGCGATAGATCGTCCGCAACGACACGCCGGTCTCGCTCGCCAGCACGTGGCCGGACACTACGCCACGGTGCCGACGGAAGACCTGCATCAGTTCGAACAGGCGGTGGCTGCGCGACATCCTGACTCCATCACGACGGGGCGTTGCCCGCGCATCTTTCTGGCAGGGCCCGGGTGCGCACTCAGTGGGCTTGCAGGCTTGCCTGATATGCGGCGAAGGGCGCGGCGTCGTAGATCACCACGGTGGACACCAGTTTACCGTCTTGGACCTCGATGAGCTCGGCGACCGTGCAATGCGGCACCGGATGGGTCTGCACCTCATAGACCAGCGTGGCCTGCGTCTGGTTGCCGTGGATGGCCAGGACGCGCAGCTGCACGATCATAGTTGCGAAACCGGCCTGGAAGGCGCGGAAATGCTCGAGCCCGGTGAGCTGCCCACGCGGCGAGGTGCAGACCACCCCCTCGGCGCATAGGGACATGATCGTGTCGACGTCCTTGGCGGCCATGGCGTCGAGATAGGCGCGGGCGACGTCCAGGGCGTTTGCGGTGGTAGCGATCATGTGGAACTCCGTTGTGATTGGGAGTCCTACGCTAGATCGGCGCGCTGACAACTTCTGTCAGTAGGCACGCAGGCAGGACTGGCTGCTGCACGCCCCCACGCCCCGTCATTGGAACGAGCCCTCTTGGAGGCAACGTGCTTGCGCAATGAACGCGCAACTCAGCGCCCGGTGTGCTCTGCCACCAGATAACCCAACAACACGATCAGGTCTTCTTTCCCAAGCTGCTGCAATGCATGCGTGCTTCCCGGTCGCGTCAACAAAGCATCGCCTGCGCTGACTTCATATTGCTTTCCATCCAGTGCATACAAGCCGCGACCGCTGACGATGTAGTAGATCTCGTCCTTGTCGTGCAGGTGCAGGCCGATGCCGGCGCCTTTGTGCAACACGCGTTTGCGCAGCACGAATTTGAGATCCGGTGCGTCGGCAAAGAAGGGATACGCAGTGGTCGGGGCGGCGCCGCCGTGCGGGCCGGGCTGATCGCGGGCGAGGTCGCGTTCGTGCACCACCAGCGAGGGATGCGTCTGCGCGGCGCGTTGTGCGGCGGTGTCGGGGGCTGCGCCGCAGTCTGCGTCGCGGCGGAGTTGTTGTTTGAGATCGGGTTGCAGTTGCACCCAGCCATGCACCACCAGGCACGCCACTGCGGTCGCGCCGGCGCGGCTGAAGTGAGTGCCATCGGCTTTGCCTTGTTCGGGCACGAACAGGAAATACGGTTTGGCTGCTTGTTCGCCGAGTGCGCGGATCCAGTCGCTGGAGCTGGCGTTGAGATCGATGAGCGCAACCTGCTCTTGCGCGGCGAGTTGCTGCATGGCCAGCGTATAGCGGCCATGGGTGTCGAGCAGCGCGCCGAAGTCGTAGAGCAGTCGCGCGGCGGGAGTGATCAGGATCGGCGTGGCGCCCTTATCGCGCGCGACGGCGATGTAGCGGCGCAAAAACTGCGCGTATTCGCCCTGAGCGTCGGTATAGCGTGTGGGATCTTCGTGTTTGGCGTCGTTGTGGCCGAACTGGATCAGCAGGATGTCGCCACGTTGCAGTTGGTTGGCGATGGCGTCCAGGCGCCCTTCTGCGATGAAACTGCGCGTGCTTCGTCCGCCCTTGGCGTGGTTGTGGACCTGCCATTGCGCAGGGTCGAACCACTCCTGCAGCAGTTGGCCCCAGCCTGCTTGCGGCGCGCGCTCCGGGCCGTACTCGGCGGCGGTGGAGTCGCCGGCGATGAAGATGTGGTGTGGATTGGCGCGGGCGATGTTTGCCAAGAGCAGCAGCAATGCGAGGAGCAAAAGACGCACGGTGGCTCCGGGGAAGGGTGCTAAGTACATGGCGCTGTTCCTTCTCCCATCGGGAGAAGGTGCCCGTAGGGCGGATGAGGGTGCGACTGCATTTGAAATGTTGGACGGTGCTGCCGTCGTCTCAAGCTTTCTTCGTCTGGAGTTGCTGTCTTCCGCCGTACCCTCACCTCAACCCCCGCTCCGCGCCCCGGCCCGCGCTTGCGGCGCGGGCGCTCCAAGGCACGCGCGCCTATGGCGCGCAAGCCGTGCCTTCTCGCCCCGGCGGGAGAGGGGCTTTAGCGCTGCGGGGCTAGTTAAGCAGCGGCGGCAGCGGCTTCCGGCTTGCCCAGTACGCCGGCGACGAAGGCGCGGATCTCGGCGTCCTGGGCGTTGTCGAAGAAGCACTGCTGGAAGCGCTCGCCGCCGATCGCCTGCTTGATCAGCTCCGGGTCGATGGCGCGCAGGCCGTCGATGTACGACTTGGCGGTGGCCTGCTTGAGCTGGGTCAGGATGCCAGCGTTGGCGGCCTGCGATTCGCGACGCTCGGCCGGGTAGCCCAGGCCGCGCTCACCGCTGAAGGCCTTTTCGAAGATGTAGCGCACGTTGATTTCCGCGCCCCAGCCGTAGCCCTTGGCGAATGCCAGCGACAGCGCGTTGCCGTTGTTGACCTGGGCAAACAGGTAGGCGTCGGTCGGCTCGATGCAGTAGCCGCAGAACACACCCGGGTGTGCGTTGAGCGACATCATCGCGCCCTGGCCGGTGCCGCAGCCGGCGACGACGAAGTCGACCGCTTTGGAGTTCAACAGCAGGCTGGCGACGATGCCCAGGTGGATGTAGGTCAGGCGGTGGTCGTTGTCGCCGTCCATGCCGACGTTGAACACGCTGTGGCCCTGCTCGCTGGCGACGTCGTTGAGCTGCTGCAGGATCACCGGGTTCTTGCCGGCCTGACTGAACTCATTCATGAGTGCGATTTTCATGGGAATGCTCCGATTGGGTTTGGGAAAGTTGTTTGGAATGTGGTGATGCGTGCGCTTGGGTGGCGGACTTGATGAGTGTCTGGGTCGGGTCGTGCGCGTGCAGACCGACCCTCATCCGCCCTTCGGGCACCTTCGCCCCGTAAAGGGGCCAATGTCCCGACGGGAGAAGGAATGACGCAATGCCCGCGAGAAATCGCGTTTTTCTCAGCGTGCCAGCCAGCCGCCGTCGACCGGGATGATGGCGCCGTTGACGTAATCCGAGGCGCTGCTGGCCAGGAACACTGCGGTGCCGCCAAGGTCGGCCGGTACACCCCAGCGCGCGGCCGGGATGCGGTCCAGGATGGACTTGTTGCGGTCCTGGTCGGCACGCAGCTGGGCGGTGTTGTCGGTGGCCATGTAGCCGGGCGCAATGGCGTTGGTGGTCACGCCCTTGCTGCCCCACTCGTTGGCCAGCAAACGGGTGATGCCGGCAATGCCGGACTTGCTGGCAGTGTACGACGGCACGCGGATGCCGCCCTGGAACGACAGCATCGAGGCGATGTTGATGATCTTGCCGCCGCCCTGGGCGATGAAATGACGACCGGCGGCCTGGGCCATGAAGAAGGCCGATTTCAGATTGACGTTCATCACGTCGTCCCAGTCCTGCTCGCTGAAATCCACCGCGTCGGTGCGGCGGATCAGGCCGGCATTGTTGACCAGGATGTCCAGGCGGCCTAGGCCGTCCAGGGTTTCCTTGAGGATGCGCTCGACTGGCTCAAGGCTGATCAGGTTGGCCTGGATGGCGATGAAGCGGCGGCCCAGGCCCTTGACCATTTCTTCGGTCTCGGTCGGCGCCTGGATGCCGGCGGCGGCGATGTCGGCGCCGGCCTGCGCCAGTGCCAGCGCGATGCCCTGGCCCAGGCCAGTATTGGCACCGGTGACCAGTGCGACCTTGCCTTCGAGACTGAACGGATTGCTCATTACCTTATCGCTCCTGCTGGGTGATGCCACATTGGGTGAGTGCGTTGCGTACGCGCGCTGCGCGGCCGATTGTCTTTAGTGAATCTGTTGCGTTGCTGCTATCGCATTAACTAACTGCTGAGTGACTGCATTACTCCGCGGCGTCACTTGAGCTGGCAGATGTCCAGCACGTGCATGTCGGTGTAATCGAGGTTTTCGCCGCCCATCGCCCAGATAAAAGCGTAATTGCTGGTGCCGGCGCCCATGTGAATCGACCACGGCGGCGACACCACCGCTTCGTTGTTCTGGATCACGATATGGCGCTGCGCTTCGGGCTCGCCCATGAAGTGATACACGCGGTCGTTGGCGCCGAGATCGAAGTAGAAATACACCTCGCTGCGGCGGTCGTGCAGATGCGGCGGCATGGTGTTCCAGACGCTGCCCGGCTTGAGCACGGTCAGACCCAGCAGCAATTGCGAGGACTGGCAGGTGGCCGGCACGATGTACTGGTAGATGGTGCGTTCGTTGCTGGTTTCCAGCGCGCCGCGCTCCAATGCCACCGCGTCCTTGATCGAAAGTTGTTTGGTCTCGAAGCGCGCGTGCGCCGGCGTGGAAGCCAGGTAGAACTTGGCCGGATGAGTGGCGTCGGCGGAAGCGAACGTGACCTCGGTGCTGCCCATCGCGACGTACAGGCCGTCCTTCGGCCCGAGCGTGTAGGCGGTGCCATCTACGGTCACGGTGCCGGTCCCGGCGCCCACATTGAGGATGCCGAGCTCGCGACGTTCCAGGAACGGATGGCCGGCAGCGGACGCAGGTTCGGTCTGCCTGGGCAGCTCCAGCGTTTTACCAAGCGGCGCTGCGCCACCGAGCACAAGGCGCTCGTAGTGGGTGTATTTGAGGGTCACCGCATCGTCGACGAACAGGCCGTCGAGCAGATAAAGCTCGCGCAGGTCGTCGTTGCTGGCGCCCTTGATGGCATCGGGATGGGTGGCGTAGTGGGTCTTGCAGTACAGGGACATGCGCGATCTCCGGTGGCAAGCAAGGGGGATATTGGCTTGCACCGGGACATTCTACCGACTCTGGTTAACCGGTGTCATTGCGCAGTGCACGATAGCGTGGAAATCCCTTCTCCCCTCGGGAGAAGGTGGCGCGCAAGCGCCGGATGAGGGTACGAGGCTGCGCGCTATGTCGGTGCGCGGCTTGGTTTGGTCGGGTGGCGGCTTATGCGCCGCCTACCTGAGCTCATGGCTGAAATTTCTCAGATGGCTGTCTGCCGCCGTACCCTCACCCCAACCCCTCTCCCGCAGGGAGAGGGGCTTGACCTGCTCAATCTTCCGGCGGTTGGCAGGAATCTCGCACGATCAGGTGCGGGCGCACGCTGGCGGTGGGGAGTTGCGGGGCGTTATCCGGCTGGATCAGCATCGCGGCGGCGGTGCGGCCAGTGTCGCGGGTGTGGCGGCGCACCGAGGTCAGCGGCGGCCATAGCCGGGAGGCCAGCGAGCTGTCGTCGTAGCCGATCACCGAAAGCTGGCGCGGAATGTTGATGCCGGCCCGCAGCGCGACCTTGTAGATACCGGCGGCCATTTCGTCGTTACCGGTGAAGATGGCGGTGGGGCGCTTCTTGCCCAGCAGCAGCTTTTCGGCGGCGGCCACGCCGGATTCGAAGGTATAGCCGGCTTCCACAATCCGCTCGGGCGGCAGTTCGATGCCGCGCCGGGTCAGCGCGTCGGCAAAGCCCGAGGTGCGCTCCACCGAGGAGCGGTAGGCGCTGGGGCCGGTGACCAAAGCGATGTCGCGGTGGCCGAGCGAGAGCAGGTAGTCGGCCGCCTCGGCGGCGCCGTCGCGGTCGTGGGTGATCACCGTCTGCGAGGTGGCATCCAGCGCGACCGAGGCGATGCGGGTATAGCGGCAGCCGATCTCGGCCAGCATGTCGGCCAGCGCCTGGTCCTCGGAGGCGCGTGGCACCAGGATCACCCCGTGCAGCTTCTGCGCCTGGGCAAAGCGGCGCACGCCTTCGATATAGCCGGGGCTGCGGCTGTCGCAGGGGTGCACCACCAGCTCGAAACTGGAGCCGCGCAGCGCGTCCAGCGCACCGTACTGCATGTCCACGATGTACTGCGCGGTGGGGTTGTCGTAGACCATGCCAATCAGGAACGAGCGCCGGAACGCCAGCCCGCGCGCGAGCGGATCGGGCGAGTAGCCGACCTCGCGCATCAGCGCTTCGACCTTCTCGCGGGTGTCCTGGCGGACCAGCGGCGAATTGTTGATGATCCGCGAAACGGTCTTCTTGGACACCCCGGACATCCGGGCGATGTCGTTGATCGTGGCTACCTTGCCCTTCGGCAGGCTGGGCATTCCCTCTTCAGGCATCTTGCGGGCGGGCATAGCGGTCAACCATTCAAGTTGATTGGATTCTACCGGCCAGCGGGCCGGCAAGCCTTCGCAGACTTGCCGATGTCCCGAATCCGCCATGACCGGAGCGCCGTTGCGTGATGCGCGACGGCATGCCCGGCTGTGCAGAACGGTCAGTCCAGGGCGCGGTAGCGGAAGTTGCGGAATTCCACCTGGCCTTGGCCGGACGCATACAGCGCCGGTTTCAGTGCCAGGAACTTGCCGGCCACGTTGTGGTGATAGCCGGACACTTCCATCTGTACCGGGTACTTGGTCCAGGTGGTGCCGTCGGTGCTGCTGTGGATGGTGACGATGTGGCGGTTGTTGGTGACCCGCAGCCACAGATCGCCGCCCTTGCTGCTGGGCGCCAGCTTGGCCGGGCGTTCTTCGCCGTAGCGGTGCATGACGAAGTTCTCGCCGTTGCTGCCGACGCCAGCGTAGAGCTTGTCGCTGTAGAACAGCAGCGCACCGCCCTGCCCGCCCGGTGCCACGGTCATCTGCACCTCGAACTGATAGGCCTGGTCGGGCGCGATCAGCGTCAGCGGCGAGGCGTCGCGCGGAGCGCTGCCCTTGCCCTGCAGGCGCAACACGCCATCGCCTACTTGCAGGCGCTTGGCTTCGTCGGCGGCCGGGTTGAAGAACGACCACTGCGGGCCGAGCGTGTTGGCGCGGAAGTCGTCCGACAACCTCAGGCCATGCGGCAAGGCCTGCCCGCTGGGCTTTTTCAACGGCGTGCCCAGGTCGCCGCCCTTGGCGACGAACCAGCCGTCCGCGGTCCACTCGATCGGGTCGAGCAAGGCCTGCCGGCCCAGCGTCCAGTAGCCGTGTTCGTAGCCGTGGTAGAGCATCCACCAGCGCTTGTCGGTGCCTTCCACCAAGGTGGCGTGGCCGCGCGACCACCATGGCTCGTCGGCGCTCTTGGTGCGGGTGATCGGGTTGTTGGGCGCGTTCTGCCAGGGGCCGTGGATCGAGCGCGAACGCGCGGTGATCACCATATGCCCGGTCGGCGGGCCGGCGGTGCCGCCGACGGCGGTGGTCATGTAGTACCAGCCGTTGTGGCGGGTGATCTTGGGGCCTTCCTGGGCGTAGCCTTCCACGTCCCAGCTTTCCGGGTATTTCCAGCCGTCGTAGACGTGCTTGGGCGTGCCGACCACCTTGAAGCCGTCGTCGGAGAGTTGCACGTAATCGCCGCCGCTCAGGAACAGATAGCGCTTGCCGTCTTCGCCCACTGCATGGCCGGGGTCGATGTATTTGCCCAGGCCGATGTCGATCGGCGCGCTCCACGGGCCTTTGATGTCGTCGGCCCAGACCACGAAGTTGCTGCGCTCGCCCTGGTCGCCGCGACGCGCGGGGAAATAGATGTAATAGCGCTTGCCGTGCTTGATCAGATCCGGCGCCCAGATCGCGCCGACGTTCTGCGTGATCGCATGGCCCAGTGGTTGCCAGTTGACCAGATCGCGCGAATGCCAGATCGGCAGGCCCGGATAGGCGTCGAACGAGGACAGCGTGAGGTAATAGTCGTCGCCGTCCTTGAGCACCGACGGGTCGGGGTGATCGCCGGCCAGCACCGGGTTGAGGAAGGTGCCGTTGCCCTGGTCGGCAATGCGCTGGTGTTCGATGCCGCGCTTCCAGTCGGCCGCAGCGCTTAGCCCGGCACACAGCAGCAGGCCGCTGGCCAGCAGCCAACGCAAACAGAGTGAAGTGTTACGCATACGCATGCTCTCTCCTTGACCCCCAACCTGCGGGGCGATGCGGCGGCCGACGCCTTAGATCGTCGGCCGCTGGGATGACGGCGGAAACTCCCGCCAGCAGCGGCGCTGAGAAGTGCTCATGCAGCGTCGCCAGGCGACTGTCGGGGGGTGAGCGGCGCGATGAAATCGCACCGACCGCACCCGTCCGACGGACACGCAGTCGATGTATTGGTCGCCCTACGCGCGCAGTGCCCGTGGCAACCACAGCGATAGTTCGGGGAAGAACGCCACGATCAGCAGCACGCACAAGGCCGCCAACCAGAATGGCCAGATCGTGCGCATGCTCTGGGCGATGGTGATCTGGCCGATCGAGGTGCCGATAAACAACACCGAGCCGATCGGCGGGGTGATCAAGCCGATACCTCCAGCCAGCACCATCACCAGACCGAAGTGGATCGGGTCGATGCCGTAGGCCTTGACCACCGGCAGGAAGATCGGCGTGCAGATCAAAATCTTCGGCGCCAGGTCCATGAACATGCCCAGCAACAACAGCATCACCACGATCATCAGCAGCACGGTGTTCTTGCTGTCGGCGATGGCCTGCAGGAACTTCACTGCGGCCGCCGGCACCTGCAAGTACGCAAGCAACCAACCGAACACTGCAGCCGTGGCGATCACGAACAGGATCACGCCAGTGGTGCGCGCCGCATGCGTGACCGCAGCGAAGAACTCGGCCCAACGCAGCTGGCGATACAGCAATGCGGTGACGATCAACGCATACACCACCGCAATCGCGGCGCTCTCCACTGCGGTGAAGATGCCGGCGCGAATACCGATGAAGATCAGCGCCACCAACCCCAGGCCCGGCAGTGCGCCAAACAGGCGCAACGCCACTGCGCGCCAGCCGGGGAACGGCTCGGTACCGTAGCCGCGATGGCGCGCCACCGCATAGCCGGTGACCATCATCGCTGCGGTCATCAACAGCGCCGGGAAGATGCCGGCGGCGAACAGATCGGCAATCGAGATGCCGCCGCCCGCCGCTGCGGAGAACAGGATCAGGTTATGCGAGGGCGGCACCAGCAGCGCCACCAGCGCGGCGGTCATGCTCACGTTGACCGCGTAATCGCGGTCGTACCCGCGCTTGATCATCTGCGGAATCATGGTGCCGCCGACCGCCGAGACGTCGGCGATCGCCGAGCCGGACACGCCACCGAAGAACAGCGACGACAACACGCTGACCTGGCCCAGGCCACCACGCACACGCCCCACCAGCGACGAGGCCAAGGCGATCAAGCGTTCGGAAATACCACCGCGCAGCATCAACTCGCCAGCGAAGATAAACAGCGGAATGGCGATCAACGAGGCCGAGCCGCTGCCGGCGGAAATCTGCTGCACCAGCACCACGGTGGGCAGATCCAGATACAGCAGCGTGGCCAATGCGGCCGCGCCCAGCGCATAGGCCACCGGCACGCCGATCAGCAGCAGCACCACGAAAGTTCCCAACAACATGGCGATGCCCATCAGCGCACTCCTCCGGTGTGGATCGGGCGCAGCACACGCCACAGCTTGTACAAGGCGAACACCACCATCAGCGCGCCACCGATCGACAGCGGCAGGTAGTTGATGCTCTGCGGCATCTGCGCGCCGGCCATCTTGATGTCCAGCCCATCGACCAGCAGCGCCGCACTCCAGCGCGCCAGCACCGCACCGATGGCGATGATCATCAGCGGGCGGATCAGATCGAACACCTTGCGCACCAGCGGCGGCACGTGTTCGCCCAGCAGATAGAAGCCGAAGTGGCGGTTGGTGTGCACACCGGCAGCAGCGCCCAGGCTCAGCGCGGTGCTCAGCAGCAGCAGCGTCACCGGCTCGGTCCAGCTGGGCGAGTCGTTGAGCACGTAGCGGGTGAATACCTGCCAGCCCTGCACGACCACCAGGCCCAGCAACGCCAGCGATGCCACGCCAATGGCAGTGTCGGAAACGCGGTCCAGCGCGCGCTGCAACGGCGCGACCGGGACGGCGAGAGTCTCGGGTTCGGTCATTGGATTACCTCTATGCGAAATCGCGGATGCGGCGGTACAACGCTTCGATCTCCGGCTGCTTGCGGTATTCGGCCAGCAGCGGGGCGGCGGCGGCGCGGAACGCCGGCATGTCGACCTGATTGAGCTTGACGCCGTAGTCGATCACCTGCTTGCGCGCGATCACTTCCGAGGCATCCCATAGGTTGCGCATCACCGGCACCGAGGCGCGCGCCAGTTCCACCACCAGGCCGCGGTCGGCCGGGCTCAGCGATTCGAAACTCTTGCGCGACATCACCAGGATGTCCGGCGCGTAGGAATGCTCGCTCTGCGACCAGTAATGCGCGGCTTCGAAATGGCGGCTGGACTGGAAACTGCGCATGTTGTTTTCCGCACCGTCGATCATGTGCGTTTCCATCGCCGAGAACGTCTCGCCCAGCGACATCGGGGTGGGATTGGCGCCCAGCATGCGCATCAACTTGAGGAAGATGTCCGACGAGGCCACGCGCAATTTCAGGCCCTTGAGATCTTCCGGGCGGTGCAGCGGGTGCTTGGTGTTGTAGAAGCAACGCGCGCCCGAATCGTAGATCGCCAGGCCCACCAGATCGCGCTGCTCGAAGCTGCGCAGCACGCTGTCGCCGACATGCCCGTCGATGGCGCGGCGCAGATGCGGCACCGAGTCGAACACGTACGGCAGGCACAGCGCTTGGGTGAGCGGAAAGGTGTTGTTCAACGCGCCCGAATACACCCGGGTGATGTCGATGGCACCGAAGCGCGCCATGTCGATCGCCTCCGACTCGCGGCCCAATTGGCCGGAGTGGTATTGGCGCAACTTGAGCCGGCCATTGGTACGTGCTTCGAGCTGCTTGCCGAACCACCGCACCGCCTCCACGGTGGGATAGTCGCCGATATGCACATCGGTGGCGGTCAACAACTGCCCACCGGGGATCGGCGTGGTGGCACCGGCGCCCAGCCAGGGACTGGCCGCGGCGGCACCGAGTCCGGCACCGAGGAAATGTCTGCGTGTGATCATTGGCGCCCTCCCAAGCGTCTGGTCACTGGGTCCGCATCAGGTAGCGGACACAGCCGTACAGGAAATGTCGCCGATGCCGGCGAAACGAATCAGCGCACGCTGTCCCACTTCGATGTCATGGATACCGGTGGCATTGCCCGTGGCGATGAGATCACCGCGCTTGAGCGGACGTCCGCGCTGAGCCGAACGACTGAGCGCAAACGCGTAGGCAGCGCGCAATCCACCCGGCAGCGTGGTGGCGCCGCCGGTACCGACAACCTGGTCGTCGATCAGCGTTTCGGCAGTCAGCGAGGACTCCTCGCGCGCCAGCCAATCGGTCACTTCCGGGCCTAAAATCAAGCCGTTATTGTTGCCGAAGTCGGAAATCACCACGCGCGGGCCCAGCTTGTTGATGGTCGCCAACGGGCTGCTGGCGATCTCCACGCCAATGAACAACGTCGCCGGCAGCTGCGCGGCCTGCTCTGGAGTGAAGTGGGTCTGCTCGGCAGGCGCGTCCGCGTCCAGGCGCAGCACATATTCGGCCTCTACCGCACCGAAGCCGCCCTGGTAGATCGGGAATTGCGTTGTTCCACCGGTAGCATTCCAGAGCTTCTGAGAGAAGATCGGGCCCAGCAGACGCTCGTCGCCGGAGGCGTCGCGGCGCTCGGCGGCGATGTAGCCCACCTTCCAGCCGACCACCTGGTCGTCCCACTGGCTGATGGCGATATCCTGCACCTGGTAGGCAGTGACCAGATCCTCGGGGATTTGCCCGGGAAAGTCGGGCAGCGATGCCCCTGCACGGCGTGCCTCCACAAAGCGCTGAGCGATCTGCGACAGCGAAGATGTGGACGATGGCGGGGTGGCGGCGTCGTTGCTCAAGGGTGTCTCCCTGCTAGTGTTTTTGTTGCACTGCCAATCGACAGTGGCACGGTGTGCTGTATATGGTAAACCGGTGTCATTGGCAATGTGCAGTGCGGCAAAACTGGCCGCAGTAACGAAGCGACCCTGGGAGGGGCGGATGGAAAAGAAACGCCAAACACGCGGTTTTGCTGCGTTTTCGGGTGCTGCGCGGCGATGCCTGCCGCTGGTGGTGTTGGCGAGCTCGCTGCTGATCGGGTCGCCGGTGGTTGCGGCTGAAGTGTCCAGTGCCGATACAGCCGCCGAACAGGCCAGCCGGATCGGACTATGGCCCAAGCGATTGGCACCGGGAGACACCGCGGTGCCGCAGTCGCAGCGCATTGTCGAGCGCAGCGCCGACCCTGCCCTGCCCGATCGCTACATCCAGCAGATCAGTACGCCGTACCTGGTGGTCTACCGACCCAAGCGACCCAACGGCACCGCCCTGCTGGTCACCCCCGGCGGCGGCTACCAGCGCATCGTGCTCGACAACGAAGGCAGCGCGCTGGTACCCAGCTTCGTCGACCAGGCCGGGATCACGCTGTTCGTGTTGCGCTACCGCCTGCCCGGCGAAGGCCATCCGAACGGTGCCGACGTGCCGCTGGCCGATGCGCAGCGCGCGCTGCGCCTGATCCGCGCCAATGCCGCCCGCTACGGCATCGATGCGCAGCGCGTCGGGGTGATGGGGTTTTCGGCCGGCGGGCACGTCGCCGCCAGCCTGGGCACCCGCTATGCCGCACAGGTCTACCCAAAGGTGGATGCCGCCGATGCACTGAGCGCGCGGCCGGATTTCGAGCTGCTGATCTACCCGGTCATCGACATGGACAGCGCCAACGCGCACGCGGGCTCGCGCGAGCGCCTGCTCGGCAGCAGTCCGAGCGATGCGCAGGTGCGGGCTTACTCGCCGCAGCTGCATGTAGACGCGCACACGCCGCCGACCTTTCTGCTGCATGCGCAGGACGACACGGTGGTGTCGGTGCGTAACAGTCTGTTGATGCATGACGCGCTGCTGCGTGCCGACGTGCCGAGCGAGCTGCATGTGTTTCCGCAGGGCGGCCATGGTTTTGGTACGGCCAGCGGCACCGGGCTGACCGTGGCGGCGTGGCCGCAGCTGGCGCAGGCCTGGATTGCACATGTGACCAAGGCACAGGCGCCTGCATCTGCAGCAGCATCTGTAACGGCGCAGGACGTGGCGCGATGACATCGCCGTCCATGCCCGACGCGCGCCGACGCACGCTGCTGCGTGGCGGCTTGCTCGCCACCGCTGCGGCCGCGTTGCCTGGTGTCGCTGGCGTGGCCGCAGCAGCGCCTGTCCGCGACGATGCCGCGCCGCTGGCACAGGTGCGTGGCGGCGCACTGCGCGGTTATCGCGACCAGGGCATCTGCGTGTTCAAGGGCATCCCCTACGGCGGCGACACCGCAGCGCGGCGCTTTCAGGCGCCGGTGCATGAAACGCCGTGGCAGGGCGTGCGCGATGCCAGCGCTTTCGGTGCCGCCGCACCGCAACCCAAGGCCAGCGAACCCACCAGCGAGGAGTGCCTGTTCCTCAACGTGTGGACGCCGGGCCTGCGCGATGGCGGCAAGCGGCCGATCCTGTTCTATATCCACGGCGGCGGCTACACCACCGGCTCCGGCAGCGATCCGCTCTACGACGGCGTGCGCCTGTGCAAGCGC
Organism: Xanthomonas sp. Leaf131; assembly: GCF_001423495.1. Taxonomy (GTDB): domain Bacteria; phylum Pseudomonadota; class Gammaproteobacteria; order Xanthomonadales; family Xanthomonadaceae; genus Xanthomonas. Next base: position 238,124 of record NZ_LMOG01000017.1, read on the forward strand.
GGCGATGTGGTGGTGATCACCGTCAACCACCGGCTCAACCTGTTCGGCTATCTGTCGCTGGCGCAGCTGGGCGATGCCAGCTTTGCCGACTCCGGCAATGCCGGGCAGCTGGACCTGATCCAGGCACTGCAATGGGTGCGCCAGCACGCAGGCGAGTTCGGCGGCGATGCCGGCAATGTCACCGTGTTCGGCCAGTCCGGTGGCGGCGCCAAGATCGCTACCTTGATGGCGATGCCGGCCGCACGCGGCCTGTTCCATCGCGCGTGGACCATGAGCGGGCAGCAGGTCACCGTAGCGGGCCCGCGTGCGGCAACCCAACGTGCGCAGTTGTTGCTGGATGCATTGAAACTTGCACCCGGCGAGCTTGCGCGCATTCGCACGCTGCCGGTTGCGCAGTTGCTGGCTGCCGCGCAAGTGCGCGATCCCTCGCGGGTGGAAAACAGCGCGTTGTATTTCGGCCCGGTACTGGATGCGCGCAATGTGCCGGTGCATCCGTTCTGGCCAACCGCACCGCTGCAATCGGCGAAGATTCCGCTGGTGATCGGCAATACCCGCGACGAAACGCGCGCGTTTCTCGGTAACGATCCCAAAAACTTCGCACTGAGCTGGGACGAGCTGCCAGCCAGGCTGGAAACCCAGCAGTACGTGGACCTGCTGCCGCAGCTGGTGATTGCCGAATACCGCCGCCTGTATCCGCAATACTCGCCATCGGATGTGTTCTTTGCCGCCACCACCGCAGGACGCTCATGGCGCGGCGCGGTCGAGGAAGCCGAAGCGCGCGCGCGCCAGGGCGCACCCACCTGGGTCTATCAACTGGACTGGGGCTCGCCACTGGAGGGCGGCAAGTTCGGCGCCTTCCACACGCTGGATATTCCGCTGGTGTTCGATACCATCGCGCAGCCCGGTTCGCGCACCGGCGACGGCGCCGATGCGCAGCGCATGGCCGAGCAGATGAGCCAGACGCTGATTGCATTCGCGCGCAGCGGCGACCCGAATCATCGTGGTCTGCCACGCTGGAAGCCGTATTCGTTGCAGCGGCGCGAGACGCTGCTGTTCGATACACCTAGCCGGCTTGCACACGATCCGCGCGGTGGCGAGCGCAAGCTGTATCAGCAAGCGCCCTTCATTCAGCGCGGTACGTTTTGACTGTCGTTTATGGTCAGGATCGACGTTCCGCAGCTGCGGCAAGAAGGCTTCGACCAAGAAAGGCAACACCGGCGAGAACCTGCTGCAGTTGTAAGGCATCGTCTGATCGCTATCTGCGGCGGCACAGCCTGGTGCTGCATGTAGGCACTCATCCGTGCAAGGCACAGGTCATCGTGCTCGATGATCTTCTGACTGTCTTTGGTTTTCTGAAACTCTTTCGTTTTCCGACTGCTTTTCGTTGTCTGACTGCCTTTCGTCTTCTGACCGCTTTTCCTCTCCGGTGATTCATGCGCTTTCTGTCTCCCGTACCGCTGGTCTTGCTGGCAGCAATCGCTGCACCTGCTGCGCACGCTGTAGATGCGTCGCCTGTTGATGCATCAACTACAAACGTGCCGGCTGCTGGTGCGCCAACTGCAAACATGCCGGCTTCTGACGTGTCCGCAGCTAGCAACCAATTTGCCGCCAGCAAGATCGTGCTGGTCGGCGATTCCACCACCGCCGTGCAAGGCGGCTGGGGCCCGAGCTTCTGCGCGCAGCATGTGACCTCGTTCCTGAGCTGCCTGAACCTGGCACGCGGCGGCCGCAGCACCTCGAACTATCGTGCCGAAGGCTCGTGGGAGATCGCATTGAAAGAGCTGCGCAGCGGCGGTTATCGACAGGTGGTGGTGCTGATCCAGTTCGGTCACAACGATCAACCCGGCAAGCCGGGGCGCTCCACAGACCTGGCCAGCGAGTTCCCGGCCAATCTGCGCCGCTACGTGGCCGAGGCGCGCGCAGCGGGCGCAGTGCCGGTACTGGTGACGCCGTTGACGCGACGGCAGTTCGAGGCCGGCCAGTTGGTGGATGATCTGGGCCCCTGGGCGCAGGTAACGCGTGCGGTAGCGCATGAGATGAAGGTGCCACTGGTGGACCTGCATGCGCGTAGCCGCGCCCTGGTGCAGGGCATGGGGCCGGTGCTGGCAATGCGCCTGGCGCAGCGCCCCGCCGAGTCGGCGCAGATCGTTGCCGCGCAGTCGGGCACCACCATCGGCAAGACGCCGGCGCAGACGCTTGCACCATCTTCGGTGCCTGCCTCAGTGTCGAAGCCCCCCACCACCACGAACGCCGCTGCCACGGCACAGGACAACGCCAGCGCAGAACCGATGGGTCAGGCCAAACTCGCGTTCGACTACACGCATCTCGGCCCGGACGGAGCGGATCTGTTTGCCGCAATCGTGGCGGATGAACTGGCGCAGCAGCTGCCTGCGCTACGGCCGTTGCTGATTCCCTAGGGCCAAGCCGGCATCTGCACACAGATGCCCTACCCGAACCGACCCGGTGTGGCGCTAACCTGCAGTGCTACGGAAAACCGGAGAAACGCTGGTACACCCAGTAAAGCCTTGCTGTCTCGGTGTCGTAGGCCATGACGTTGATTGCCTTTAAAGAAGCTGGAGTGTTCGGACCAAGATCATCCGCTGGGTTCGACACCAAGGCGAAGAAAAAGCGCGAGGAATTTATTCCAGGTGCGACAGGACACCCCTGCAGGTCATCTGGCGGCAGTTCAAATTTGAATACATCAAATTCGTCATACTTGTCAGGGCCTTGGTACCAAATCCCGCGCGCCGCGCGACTTTGCCAGAACGTGTCTGGAATACTCGCTACATCGACAGCGTACAAGTAGTACATGTCTCCGAAAAAGTAATTGGTTTTCCCGCAGACTTGCGGTATCCCGCGCAAGGAGGTGACCTGCCCGAGCCCACTGCGCTGCAACTGTTCGTGCATGCTGACGATGGCATCAAGGCGTTGCTGTAGTCCCAAGACCATCCACAGATGCACACCCGCTGCTGCGACGATCCCGCATACCAGCACAAGACGCTTCAATAGCTTGATCAGGCTGCGCATCGATCACCCCGAGAGTCGATGGCATTACCATCGCATGGCGGCGCCCGCCACGCTAGCGGCCGGGCTTTTCAACGGCGTCGAATTGGCTGGCGCGATTGCGCTTGCGTCGCAGACACTTCTTTGTGCCTGCGCAAGCTCATCATCTTCGGATAGCACAGCAGCAGTCCGGCGGAGCGTGCGCGTGCTGCCATGGCTCATCAATCCGCCACTTGTTGCAGTCGCCCATGCAATCAATGCGGTTCGAACACCTGCAATGCCGCGCGCGGCGGTCCATTGCCCAGCCACAACGTTGCCACACTGATCGGCAAGCTGAAACGACGTGGGCCGGCGCTGCCCGGATTGATGTACAGCACACCGTCGCGCGTCTGGATCGATGGCTTGTGCGAATGGCCGCTGACGATGACATCGGCGGCAACTTCCGGCGCCAGCGTTTTCAGATCGTGCAGCATGTGGATGCGCACGCCTGCGATCAGCAGATCCAGCGTCTCGGGCAGCTGCGCTGCCCACGGCTTGTTGTCGATATTGCCCGCGATCGCATGCAACGGCGCAAGCGCCTGCAACGCAGCGAGAATCTCCGGCTTGCCCACATCGCCGGCATGGAGGATTGCAGCACACCCCTGCAACGCGGCGACCGCCTCGGGCCGCAGCAAGCCGTGCGTGTCGGAGATCAGGCCAATGCGCAATGGTGTGGACATCTCAACGCACCCAAACGAACGTCAGCATCGATACGAGGCCAGCATCCTACGTGACCTGCCTGTCGTCACACGTGAGCTGAAACCCGACCAGGCCCGACTCTTCAGCCGTCAACGCGATCGCTGTGCAGGCAACGCTGCATTTGCGCCATAGCACGCAGACACAGCAGCCACCTACGGGCCGGCGCGATCTCCCCACGCCCAAACGCTATTCGGATCGCCCTGCATTCCGCGCCGTCTGCTCGCACGCGCCAGCTGCCAATAGGCCCATGCCAATGCCAGCGCGATCAGGTCGATGACGAGTACCGTGGTGTCTTGCCATGGCAACACCACACCACGCGCAGAAAAACAGCTGGCAAGCGGAATCAACGTCGTCAATGCGGCGCAGACCAGCAACACCTCGTAGGCGCCACGTGCAGTAGGGCGCAGCACGGCCCACAACACCATGAGCGCGAAGACCGCGTAGTAGACGTAGCGTTCCTGTCCCGGCGGAAGCAAGCGTGCGGCGATAAACAACGCCGAGATGCCGGCGACGCTGCCCAGGCACACGCCTACGGTGAGGCGGGCCATGGCGTGCGTGCGGCGCGGTTGATCGACCAGCCGACGCTTGCGGCGTGCTTCGATCCACAGCAGGTTGCCGCTGTAGAACAGGAACGCGCCGCCCAGCCCGAGCAGGAAGTACAGCCACTGCACCGGCGCATGCCCGAAGTTGCCGAAGTGCAGCCCTTGCAGCCCGCGCAGTGCGGCGGTGCCGGCCGACATCGTGTTGGGTTCGAGCACACGCAGGACCTTGCCGGTCGTGCCTTCCAACGCCACGCCACCAAGCGTGTTGAGCCGGCGCTGGTCGTGATGGCCATACACTTCCGCGCGCGCATTGACATCGCCGGCATCGTGAAACCCGATGCTTTCCGGCACGAACCCCGGGCTGGCTGCACGCGCCTTGTCCAGCAGCACCGCGATTGGCAGCAACGGTGCAGTACGCTCGGCCGGCGCCACATGCGGGGTGAGTTCGAACTCCGGCTCCAGGATCTGCATCAGCTTGCCGTCGAACACCAGAAACTGGAACGGCGCCAGCAACAGCACACCCAGGCACAACACCGCGCCGGACCAGGCGAAGATCACATGGAAGGGCAGCGACAACATGCCGACCACGTTATGTGCGTCCTGCCACAGGCGCTTGAGATTATGGCCCAGCCGCAGCGCGAACAGGTCCTTGAAGAACACCGGCGCATACAACACCACGCCGCTGACCAGGGCCAGCCCGTACAGCACGCTGACCACGCCGAACAGATAGGTGCCGAACACGCGCGGCAGCCCGGCAGTGAAATGCAGGTCGTAGAGGAAATCGGCAAAACCCACGCGCTGCGGCAACTCCTGCAGCGTGCCATCGGCAGCATGTTGATACTGGCGCATGCCGCCGCTGGCATCGGCTTGCGCGCCATACCAATACAGCCGTGGAATCGGCCCGTGTTCGCCGGGCAGCAGCACCAGAAACGATTCGGCCACCTGCGGATGCTCGGCGATCACCGCGTCCAGCAAGGCCTGTGCTGCAGCAACCGGATCGGCTGGCGCCTTTTGCGTGACCTGTGGCGTGGCCTGCCAATCGCTCAAGTCATGCGTGAACACGGTGAGGGCGCCGGCATAGAAGGCGATAAACAACGCCATCCCGGCCAACAAGCCCATCCAGCTGTGCACGGACACAAACGCGCGCAAGGTCGATGCTTTCATGCGCTCAACTCCGTCCAGCCCAGTGCCTTGATGCCCGCAAGCGCGACATAGCACAGCACGGTCAGCCCGCCGAGAACTCCCCAGGCGCGTAATGCGCTACGAAACACGAATGGCAACGCCATTGCACCGATCCACACCGGAAACATCAGCAGCAGCCACGCCAGCGTGTAGCTCTGCTGCGGCCCAGGCAGCAACAAAGCGCACAGGCCGACCACACCGACCGCAAGCGGCAAGCCCAGTACCACCGCAGCCAACCATCTAGCCCACATGGCGCACCTGCCTGCGTTGCGCACGCGCCTGCTGCCAGACATCCAGATACGGTAGTGCCACCGCCACCAGCATCAGTGCAGTCAATGCGGCGAAGATACCGGCCCAGGGTCCCAATGCCTGCATGGCGAAAGCCAGCGACAACGCCAACAGCACGCTGCCGCCGATGCGCAGGATGCGTGCGGACAGTCGGCGGTGCGGCCACACACGTTGATGCGTCGTTGCCAGATAAAACGCAAGAGCCGACACAGCGGCGGTGAGCAGGTAGCACCATGTCATCAGGCTGGTCATGCGTACGCCTGCGCAAGCGTGGACGAAGACCCTGCACCGAGCTGGGCAAGACGCTCGTCTCTGCATCGCACGGCCACGTGCTGAGGCTGTGCCATCCACACGCCGGCCCCTGCGCGGCGATCACTGCGCACAACGCAGGTAACGGCCTCAACCATCGAAGAAATCATCACAGCAATCAAAACGCCCACGCACAACGCTCCCGCAAAGACGGTCGACGGAAGGCATGGCGGCGGCTGTGCCCGGCAACCCTCCCCGGGCTGCCTAAGAAGCGGCTGACAAAACTACCGCGCGCCAGTGACGGCGTTCGCGGTGTTTCGTTTACCACTCTACGGCGCGCAATCTAACAGGTGCCACACCGCCGGACCAGCTGCCCGGCGGTGTGCGCGGTGCCTCAGCCGTGCGGCGTCAGCACGATGACGCCTAACGGCGGCAACAGCAGCGGCAGCGACTGCGCATGGCCGTGCATGGACTGCTGCTCTGCAGTCACCACACCACCGTTGCCCAGATTGGCACCGCCATAGATCCCGGCGTCGCTATTGAACACTTCGCGCCATTGACCGCCCTGTGGCACGCCGATGCGATACCCATGCTGCACGATCGGGGTGAAGTTGATCACCACCAACACCGGCGCATCGCCGCGTTTGCCCTTGCGCAGGAACGCGACCACGCTGTTGGCCGCATCATCGCCCACCACCCACGCAAATCCGGATGGATCGTCGTCGTATGCGTACAGCGCGGGGTATTCGACATACAGCCGGTTCAGATCGCGCACCAGGGTCTGCACGCCGCGATGGCGCGGGTCGTCGAGCAGGTGCCAGGGGATGCCGCCGTCGTGATTCCATTCGGTGGGTTGGCCGAACTCGCAGCCCATGAACAGCAACTTGCGCCCCGGGTGGGTGAACATGAAACCCAGGTACGCACGCAGATTGGCGAAGCGCTGCCAGTCGTCGCCCGGCATGCGGCCCAGCAGCGAGCCCTTGCCATGCACCACTTCGTCATGCGAGATCGGCAGCACGAAGCGCTCCGAATACGCATAGACCATGCTGAAGGTCAGCTCGCCGTGGTGATAACGGCGGTAGATCGGATCCAGCCCGGCGTAGTGCAAGGTGTCGTGCATCCAGCCCATGTTCCACTTGTAGTGGAAGCCCAGCCCACCATGCGCCACATCGGCAGTGACACCGGGAAATGCGGTGGATTCCTCGGCAATCATTACCGCACCCGGCGTGTGCTCGCGTACCACCTCGTTGAGCCGGCGCAGGAACGCGATGGTTTCGTAGTTCTCGCGCCCGCCGTGGATATTGGGCACCCACTCGCCGGCATTGCGGCTGTAATCGCGGTATAGCATCGAGGCGACCGCATCCACGCGCAGACCATCGACGTGGAAGCGCTGCAGGAATTCCAACGCGCTGGCGATCAAAAACCCGGACACCTCGCGCCGCCCGTGGTTGTAGATCAAGGTATTCCAGTCGCGATGGAAGCCTTCGCGCGGATCTGCATGCTCGTACAGCGCGGTGCCGTCGAAATGCGCCAACCCATGTGCGTCGGTGGGAAAATGCGCCGGCACCCAATCGACGATCACGCCGATCCCGTCGCGATGGCAGCGGTCGACGAAACGGGCAAAGCCGTCCGGCGAACCGAAGCGCGCAGTCGGCGCAAACAGGCCCAGCGGCTGATAGCCCCACGAGCCGCCGAACGGATGCTCGGTCACCGGCATCAACTCGACATGGGTGAAGCCCATATCGGCCACGTACGCAATCAAGCGATCGGCAAGGCCGTCCCAATCCAGGTCCATGCCTTCTTCGCGCAACCAGGAACCGGCGTGGATTTCGTAGATGCTCATCGGTGCGTCGTGCGCCTGACGCCGCGCACGCGTGGCCATCCAGCCGTCATCGTTCCACTGATGCGGCGTGGGGTCGGCCACGATCGAGGCGGTGCCCGGCGCAAGCTCGGCACGCCGCGCAACCGGGTCGGCCTTGGCCGGCAATTCGTTTCCGTGCGGGCCGCGCAGCTGGTACTTGTAATGCGCACCGGGGCCGACGTCGGGCACGAACAACTCCCACACACCGGATTGATGCCGCAGCCGCATCGGATGACGGCGCGCATCCCAACTATTGAAGTCGCCCACCACCGCCACGCGTGTGGCATTGGGTGCCCACACTGCAAAGCGCGTGCCGCGCACGCCATCGACCTCGATCGCGTTGGCGCCCAGTGCATCGGCCAATTGCAGATGATGGCCTTCGCTGATCAGGTGCAGATCGAAGTCGCTGAGCTGCGGGCCGAACGCGTACGGGTCGGCCGTTTCCTGCTCGCCGCCGGGCCAGCCGATGCGCAGGCGATACCCCCCCTGCGCCGGCAATTCGCCCGCGAACAGGCCTGGCTCCGGGCCTGCCTCCAGCGCGATGACCTGGCCATCGTCGAGCACTGCGTTGACGTAGTCGGCACCCGGTTGGTAGGTGCGCAGCACCCGTCCGCGATCGGTCGGATGCGCGCCCAGGATGGCGAATGCATCGCCGTGGCGTGCCTCGGCCAGGGCGCGGGTCGCGCCGGGGTCCCATCGATTGGTCACTGCTGTCATCACTCCACTCATCATGTGTCTCCCGCACCAGCGCGCGCGCGGTGCAGGATGCGTCGCAAGCCTTCTACCGGCACCATCAACCAGCCGGGCCGGTTGGCGGCTTCGTAGCGCACTTCGTAACAGGCCTTCTCCACCAGGAACAACAACGTGGCCGCATTGAACGCTGCCGGCGCGATCCACGGGTGCGTACTGGCATCGAGCACGGCATGGTACGCGTCCAGAAACGCTTGCGTGGAACGGCGGCGGAACTGCACCAGGAACTCATCCAGATGCGTGTCCACCCCCACGCCCGCGCGTGCGGCGGTCCCTTCTTCGCCACGTGCCGAGACTTCGCTGGCGTAATCGAGCGAGCGCAGGAAACCGGCCACATCGCGTAGCGGGCTGGCCTTGGCGCGGCGTTCGGACAGCGGCTTTGCCGGCTCGCCTTCGAAATCGATCAACACCACATCGTCGAAGGCCACCAGGATCTGGCCCAGGTGGAAGTCGCCGTGCACACGCGTCAACAACGAATCGGCCAGCACGCTCGGCGCCTGGGCGAGCAAAGCATCCAGCTGCGGACGTTCGGCCAGCACCGCTTCCAGGGCTTCGCGTTCGATCGCATCGTCGCTGCTGCCCAGGCGGGCGTTGACCGTCTCCCACATCTCCTCGACCTGACGCGCGACGCCAGCCACCACATCATTGGCAGCGGGCAGATCGATACGCTGCGGGACGAAATCGGCATCATCGGTGTCGCGCGACAAGGCTTCGTGCAGCTCGGCCAGGCGCTTGCCGACCACCGCGGCGAAGGCGTCGTAACCGGCCACGGCTTCGGCGCGCGATTCGTCGGTTTGCGCAGTGGCGTATTCGTCGAAGCTGCGGGCCAGATGGTCCAGCGTCCAGCGCCAGGCATCGCCCTGGTTGCGGATAAAGCCCTGCAACAGCGCAATGGTGGTGATGGTGCCCTGCGCGTCGATACGGCTGACGCTGCCCAGCAAGGGCGCGGCGTTGGCGTAGCCCATCTCGGTCAGACGGCGGCCGATTTCGATTTCCGGATTTGCACCGTTGGCCACATGCCGCAGCAGCTTGAATACCGCCTTGTCGGCGACCACCAGCGAGCTGTTGCTCTGTTCGGCCGACAACCAACGGATCTCAGGATCGTGCGGAATGTCCAGCGTGGCCAGCGCCGGCGTCGCTTCGAAACGTACCTGTCCCTGCTGCGAGGCATCGTCGCCGTCGCGGAACTCCAACGTGGAATTCTCGCGCAGCGCATCGATCACTCCGCGCACCATCGGCTTGAGCGCGAACGCATCGGTGAGGTAACCCACCTCGCGCCCCTGACGCACGCGCGCCAGCGCCAACTGCTCGGCCAGGGTGCTGGGCTGGTCGCGCTCCCACACGATGCCCACCGGCAGCATATAGCTCTCGTGGCGGCCGTCTTCCAGCTCCACGTCCAGCTCCAGCAAGCTCATCGGCTCATCGCCCGGCAACGGCGTGCGACGCGAGATGCGCACGTGTTTCAGCACCTGATCCTTGGCCGAGAACCAGCGCCGCGCCGACAACCAGGCCGGCAGGATTTCGCTTTCCAACGTGGGCAGATGCGGCAACAGCGCATTGCTCTCGTCGGTATCGCTGCGCAACACCAGCGTGTGGTAATCCGGCAGCGGCACCGGGCTGGGCACATGCCAATCCGGCAATTTGCCTTCGCTGACCAGCTGGAACGCGTAGAAACCGAACGGCGGCACGGTCAGCAGATAGGTCAACCGCCCGACCGGCGGGAAACTGCCGCCACCGATGATGTCCACCGGCACGCGGCCTTCGAACTCGGACAGATCCAGTTCCACCGCCTGCAATGTGTGCGACAGATTCGCCACGCACAGCACCGTCTCGCCCTGGTAGCAGCGCAGGTACGCCAGCATGCGGCGGTTGCCGGGATACAGAAAGCGCAAGCTGCCGCGACCGAAGGCCTGGTAGCGCTTGCGCACGCTGAGCACGCGGCGGGTCCAGGTCAGCAGCGAATGCTGGTCGCGGATCTGCGCTTCCACATTCACTGCCTGGAAGCCGTATAGCGGGTCCATCACTGGCGGCAACACCAACTGGGCCGGGTCGGCGCGCGAGAAACCGCCGTTGCGGTCGATCGACCACTGCATCGGCGTACGCACACCATCGCGGTCGCCCAGATGGATGTTGTCGCCCATGCCGATCTCATCGCCGTAATACAGCACCGGCGTGCCGGGCATGGTCAGCAACAGGGAGGTCATCAATTCGATCCGGCGACGGTCGCGCTCCAGCAGCGGTGCCAACCGGCGACGGATGCCCAAGTTGATACGCGCGCGCCGATCGGAGGCGTAGGTCTGCCACAAATAATCGCGCTCAGAATCGGTGACCATTTCCAGCGTCAATTCATCGTGGTTGCGCAGGAAGATCGCCCACTGGCAGCTCTCCGGAATCTCCGGGGTCTGGCGCATGATGTCGGTAATGGGGAAGCGGTCTTCGCGCGCGATCGCCATGTACATGCGCGGCATCAGCGGGAAGTGGAACGCCATATGGCATTCGTCGGCGTTCTGGCCAAAGTACTGCTGGGTGTCTTCCGGCCACATGTTGGCCTCGGCCAGCAGCATGCGGTCCGGGTATTCGGCATCCAGGGTGGCGCGGATCTTGCGCAGGATCGCGTGGGTTTCCGGCAGATTTTCGTTGGAGGTGCCCGAACGCTCGATCAGGTACGGCACCGCATCCAGACGCAGGCCGTCCACGCCGCGATCCAGCCAGAAGCGCATCACTTCCAGCACCGCTTCCAGCACGGCGGGGTTGTCGAAGTTCAGATCCGGCTGATGCGAATAGAACCGGTGCCAGAAGTACTGCCCGGCCACCGGATCCCAGGTCCAGTTGGATTTTTCGGTATCGCAGAAGATGATCCGCGTGCCTTCGTATTCCTGATCGGTGTCCGACCACACGTAGAAATCGCGCTCCGGCGAGCCGGCCGGCGCGTTGCGTGCACGCTGGAACCACGCATGCTGATCGGAGGTGTGGTTGATCACCAACTCGGTGACGATGCGGATGCCGCGCGCATGCGCTTGTGCGACCAACTGCTCGAAGTCGGCGATGGTGCCGTAGTCCGGATGCACCGCCATGTATTCGGCGATGTCGTAACCGTCATCGCGGCGCGGGCTGGGGTAGAACGGCAGCAACCAGATGGTGTCCACGCCGAGTTCGGCGATGTAATCCAGTTTGGAAATCAGGCCGGGAAAATCGCCGATGCCATCGTCGTTGGAATCGAAGAACGACTTGACGTGCACCTGATAAATGATCGCGTCTTTGTACCAAAGCTGATCTGCAACCACCGCAGACTGTTCTGCGTCGGCTTGTAACGATGGGACTGCATTCATGCGACCTCTCCTGCGCGGATGCGCCATAACGCGAACGGCCGCGTCGCCTCTAACCGGATGTATTGCTGTTTTCCTTGCCATGTGAAGCGATGGCCGTCCCACAGGTCGTCCACCGCCACACTGGCGTGATCGGGCAGGCCCAACTCCCACAATGGAATTTCGATGGCGGCGTCCTGCGCCGCATTGGGGTCCAGATTGATCGCCACCAACACCATGCTGCGGCTGCGCGAGAGGTAACCGGCATCCAGGAACTTGCCGAAGTACAGCACCTGGTCGTTGTGCGCCTGATAGAAACGCGTGCCCAGGTGCGACTGCAGCTCCGGATGCATGCGGCGCAGCTGATTGAAGCGGGTGATCTCATCGACGATGTCGCCGGGCGCACGTTCGGGCCAGGCACGCAGCTGGAATTTTTCCGAGTCCAGATACTCTTCCTTGCCTGGCGCCAGCGGCGTGGCTTCGCATAGCTCGAAGCCCTGGTACATGCCCCACAAACCCGACAAGGTGGTCGCCAACGCGGTGCGGATCAAATGCCCGTTGCGCCCGCTGGTCTGCAGGAACTGCGGATTGATGTCGGGCGTGTTGACGAAGAAATGCGGGCGGAAGCATTCGCGCGGCACGCCTTCGTTCAACTCTTCCACATACTCCTGCAGCTCGTGCTTGTGATTGCGCCAGGTGAAGTAGGTGTAGGACTGCGAGAAGCCGCACTTGGCCAGGCGATACATCATCTTCGGCCGGGTGAAGGCCTCCGACAGGAACACCACGTCCGGGCGGCGCCCACGCACATCGGCAATCAACCACTCCCAGAACGGGAATGGCTTGGTGTGCGGGTTGTCCACGCGGAACAGCGTGACGCCCTCGTTGACCCAGAACAGCACCGCATCGCGCAGCGTATTCCACAGATCGGGCACCGCACCGCTGGCGTAGAAATCAACGTTGACGATGTCCTGGTACTTCTTGGGCGGATTTTCCGCGTATGGAATCGAGCCATCCGCGCGCCAGGTGAACCAGTCCTTGTGATCGCGCAGCCAGGGATGATCCGGCGCGCACTGGATAGCGAAATCCAGCGCCACTTCCAGGCCATGTGCACGCGCGGCCTGAATCAGCCGGCGGAAGCCATCCAGCCCACCGAGTTCGGCATGCACTTCGGTATGCCCGCCATCGCTGGCACCAATCGCATACGGGCTACCCGGCTCGCCGTCGACCGCAGTGACCGTGTTGTTGCGGCCCTTGCGGTTCTTCGCGCCGATCGGGTGGATCGGCGGCATGTACAGCACGTCGAAGTTCATCGCGCGGATATGCGCCAGGCGTTCGATCACATCGTCGAAGGTGCCATGGCGCTGCGCATCGCCGCTCTGCGAGCGTGGGAACAATTCGTACCAACTGGCAAAGTGCGCCGCGCGGCGCTCGGACTCCACCCGGAAGGTCACCGGCGTTTCGGAGCGGAACGGCTTGTCGTCGGCCGCTGCCATCGCCTGCGCGGTGTCCGGCTCCAGCACGATCGCCAGCTGCTGCAACGGCTCGCTCTGCGCACCGATGCGGGTCAGGACAGCCTGCAAGCGCTCGGCCAGCGCGCCGGTGCTGCGTGCATGCGCGGCCTGCACCACGGCCACCGCTTCCTGTACATCCACAGGCAGCACCGTGTTGGCCGCGCGCTTCTTCTCCAGATCCGCATGCAGGGTGGCGAATACATCGCGCCAGCCTTCCACCCGGAATTCATAGGTACCGATGCGCTCCAGCGGGAACTCCGCGCGCCAGCGATCGTTGCCCAAGGCACGCATCGGCGCGCTGGTCCAGGTCTTGGCATCGGCCGGGCGCCACAGCACCGCGACTGCGATGCGGTCGTGCCCATCGCAGAACGCGTCTGCCTCTACGCAGATGCGGTCGCCCACCGTGCGCTTGACCGGGAAGCGGCCGTTATCCACCGAGGGTGTCACCGACTCGATACACACGCGCGGCCACGCAGCCGCCGTCTGCGCACGCGGGCGCATGCGCGGCACCGCCAGCACGTGCCGCGCCGGCACGCTGCGATACACCCGCACTTCGCCCGGCTCCAGCGCTTCCAGCGTCGCGCCAGACAATGTACTGCCGTCTTCGCCCACCAGCGCTTCGGCGTCGCCAAGCAGACGCAACAGGTCCGGTGCAGGCACCGGCACTACATGGTTGGCATCGCCGTTGATCAACAACAACGTCGGCAGGCCGCCCAGCGGCTCCACTGCAACGGCAGTGAGCCCGGTGGCTTCGCGCAAGAGCGGACGCAGCCGCAGGCCGGCATTGCCGGTCGGCGCACCAGCAGCGGCGCGTGTGCTCGAGGGCACTGCATCCAACTGCGCCGCGTCCACTAACCACGCACCGCCCAAGGCCTGCGCAAGTTGCCAATGCTGCTCGGGACTTGCCGCACGCTTGCCATCCGGCGCATCCAGCACCGCAACGACCTGCGCTGCGAGCGCCCGCAACGCGGTGTCTTCATCGAAGAACCAGCTGCTGCGGCCATCCCACCAGGCGAGCGAGGAGAACGCCGCATCGAAACCGGCACCGGCCAACTGCTGCAATGCCTCGGTGCCCAGGCCTGGCGTCCACGCTGCAAACACCACTTCCGGCGCCTGCGCATGGACGCGGGCGATCAACTCGCGCCAGCGCTGCGCCGGCACCTGTTGCGGCTGCAGCAGGCGGAAGCCGGCCACACCTTGCGTCGCCCAGTCCAGCAGGCGCGCGCTCCACCACTCCACCAGCGCCGCACCTTCCTGCGCATAGGCAAAACGCGCCTCGGCCACTTCCGGCGTGGTGCGCGGCTGACGCGGGTCCGGCACCGCCGTACTGCGCGCACGGAACCACTGCGGGTTCTCACGCACCACCGCACTGGCACCGCCCACTTCATCCAGCCGCACATCGAGCAGCAGCTTGACGCCGGCACGCTGCGCCGCCTGCACGAGCGCACCCAGGCGCGTCGCGGCTGCCTCGCTGTCATCGGCGACTTCGCTCAGCCGGCCCTCGGCATCACGCTCGAACGGCGGCGGCGCGACTACGTAGTCGCAGCCTGCCTCGCGCGCAGACACGCAGCGCTGCTCCAGCCCGACTTGCTCGCTTGTCGCTTCATTGAGAACACAGATCCGCATGGCGCCTCCTCAGCCGACCACGGCGCGAGCACGCGCCGTGACGATTGGAGCAACGCGGGCCGACCCACCTCGCAGATCCACAGGCGCTCGTTGACGACGCACCAGTCCAACTCCCGTCCAGATCGACCCCTGCCTACCCACTGCCTGGCCGACCTTTCCTACCGTGACTGCACTCATGCGCAACTCCGCAACGATTCTTGACCCATGCAGTCAAGCACCCTCACTGCGAATTTCATGTGTCGGTGGAATTGACGAAAATCGAACAAGCGCGGCTGTGGTGACGAATTCACACAATACAAACCGCATCTTTACGAGCGCACCGTGCGCGTGGGTGCCCATACGGCAAGTGGCGCCATGGAACGCGCGACTAAGCACTGGATTGGTGCATCGAACAGGAGACCTGATGGCGAACACGCTACCAGGCATGTCTTGGACATCTGGGATCCGCGTGCAATGGCAACAACGCCCTGCAATTCAGTGGATCCGGCCAGTGCACTCGGCAAGTTGCAAGAAGTTGTAAGCTATATCTTCAACCTGCAAGGAGAGCAAGGATGCGGATCTATGTCATGGCGGCGCTACTTGCCATCGCCACAGTCGCGACAGCCAAGGATCAGAAGCTGACCTCCAGCCGTGCCGAAGAGATCGTTAGGCTGTGGCAGGACTTCAGCGTCAACGACGACATCGTCGTCGAGGATTACGCGGGTTTCGTGCGCGCTATCGATCTGGATAAGGATGGCATCGACGAGATCGTCTATCTCGGCTCCTCGTATTGCACCGACTCCACATCCGATTGTCCCAACGCGATCAACGTGCTGAGCAAACTCATTCCGAAGAAGACCCCGAGCCTCAGCGTGCCGATGGACCCATGGGAGACCAGAGCACGCAGGACCGGCTACACGCCAGACGCAAGCGAACAAATTCCGGGCGAGGTCATGGACTTAGCGGTCCAGGGCAATCGCATCGAGGTGGACTTTGTCGTGCAAAAGAAATCGCACATCTGCAAACGGGAGCAATCCAATCCAGATGGCTCGAACCGATGCCCCGCTCCAGGACGTTACACGCGGGCCTATACTTGGAAGCGAGGTGCTTTGACACGCGTCGCTGGCGTCGACAGCTACCAGCGCAACGTCCCCAAGACCAACTTTCCTAGCAACCTGCAAGGCACATGGGTCACCGCAGGCATTCCATGTAACCGTGATGAAGCAGACCCAAAGCACGCCATCAGATTCGATTGGGATCATATGACCGGCAAGGGCGAAGACATCTGGCCCAACACTGTGACATTGCTCGCACGCACGCCTTGGACGTGGCGCATCATCACCGCGTCGGCAAACAAGCCCAATAAGGAAGTTCCTGCGGTGTTTATCCTGAGCCAGATGGAAGACCGCTTGATCATTGCGGAAGAAACACGCGTTAGAACCTTTGATCGGTGCCGGTGAGCGCGGCTCATGGATCTCATCCGGGAAGAAGAAGATGACTGGTTTAGACTCCGGTCTTTTCCAACCCTGGATTGATACACATGCATGGATTCTGGCTAGCGGCCCTGTTACTGGTATCGGCGGCAGCCGACGCGGCACCAGGCGATGACGAAGCGACCACGTGTCGCAATGGCTTGTTCACCAGCAGCACGGCTGGGTTCTCGATCGCCAAGGTCGCGGTGCCGCGGTTGTATCTGCTCAACGACAGCGACGGCTGCCCGGACAAAGGCGATGCTGCCTGCAGGCGAGGCACGTATGTGGTCAAAGGCGATGCGCTGGTGTTGGCACAGCGGCACGGCGCATATGTCTGCGCGTTGTATCCCAGCAAGGGCGCCGGAAGCGCAGGTTGGGTGGCGCAGGCCAGTCTGCAGCCGCTGCCGAGTGCGAGTACGCCAACATCACAGGCATGGAATGGCCGCTGGCACAATGGCGACAACCAGCTGCAGTTGACCGCGAATGGCGACGGCAGCGTCACCGTCAATGGCGATGCATATTGGCCCAGTGCAAACCCCACCCCGGAGCAAGTGCCCGGCGGCCCGCATTTTGGCGCAGTCACTGCACGCGGTACTCCCGAGGGCAACCGCGTGGACGTCAACGAAGACGACTGCAATGTACGTCTGCAACTGCTTGGCGACCTGTTGGTCGTTGCGGACAATCTGCAATGCGGCGGTGCGAACGTCAGCTTTGGTGGAGTCTATCGCCGGGAGCCGGCGGCGCGGCGCTGAGGGTTTCCCAGACGAACTCTTAGACCACCGGTGACCACGCCGCCCGAACCACCAGCGCCCAGAGTCCTAGCACGGCCAGGAAATTGATGGTGAACACGGCCCCTCTTAGCCGGACATTGCGGGTAAGTATCTGGATGCCGCTATGCAACGCCCGGCCGGCAACGAAGATCCACGCCAGCAGTAGGCAGTCGTGGCCATGCCCCAGATACATCAGCAGAATGCACGCGACATGGAAGAACAGCGGCCACTCGAACTGGTTCGACAGGTTGGCGCTGATCCGCGGCTCGAAATCCGCCCAAGGATTCGCGCCGCTCTTCGGTCTGCCGATGCCCCACACTGCAGGAGCCCGGACAACGGTGAGAAGCACGTAGAGAAAGGCGCCGAGGGCAACGTGCGCTGCCATGGCAAGAATCAAGGGGTGTGACATATCAGCTTCCGGCCGACGCCTGAAATAAAGGCGCCTTCAAGGTGGGTGCGTGTGAGCGGGTTGCCAGCGGTCTAGTCAACGATAGTCAACTTGATTGCGCGCCATCCAGAAGATCACGGATTTGCTCGGTAATGCGGCCGGACGCTGAAATCAGTTCTGCCAGAGAAAGGATGGCAAGGTTATCCCTCCGTATTTGCTGCCGAGCGTGCCAGGGATCTTTAGGCAGTACTTGAAGCCGGCCCGAGTGCGCCGAGACGATCGTGCGCTTGCTGCACCAATCCCCGCATGTGCCAGTCCGCCAAGGATACCAAGCCCGGCCAAGTGCAGTTGCGCCATCTGTTAATCAGCTCCCAAGAGCCGGAACAGGCGAGCACCCGCGATCAGGCAGGCCAGATGCACCAGCGCTGCGAGTCCGCTGAGGGCGGCGCTGTAAAAGAAGCTTGTTGGTTGAAATGCCCATGTAGCTCCGCGCAGCCCCAGTAGTATTTTTAGTCATCGGCCACGACAAGGCAGCCGTCACCTCCAAGAATGTACTCAAGAGCATCACGCAATGCATGTTGTTCGAAGGGTGTGAGCTGGAAGAAGATGCTGAGACGTTCCATGCCACCCAATGCTCTTGCGGCGCTTGAACTGAACGCAATCTCCGCAGAGCCAGGCCGAAGCGTGAATTGGGAGATGCCACCGTACGATGATCTTTCTTGGCTGCACCACTCAACGTGGTAGGTATCCATACCGAAGGCCACGTCTTGCTCATCGAAAGTCAAAGCGCGTTGAAGCGTGAGGTAGGTCTCGGCATTGACCTCGCAGTCACTAAAACCAATCAGGTAAAACCCATCGTCGACGGGTGCCACTACTACGCTTTTTGCTGCAAATTCAAACGAGCTCGTATTGATATCTAAGGCCTCAATTCGTTCACTGCCACACTCACCTCGCCGTCTCAACAACCATATATTGAAATCCGACTACGACGTAAGCCACGAAGGCTGCCAATAAACCGAGCCATGCGTTCCAACCCGAACCCTTCTTCAAGCCCATTACGCCTATGCAGATCGACAGAACAAGCATAACGATGGACTTCAGCAAGTATGCGGATGAGGGCAGCACGAAGGCCAGCGGCAGCCCGATGGCCAAGCTTCCAACTCCGAGGCACTTGAAGAAGCCTCCCTTATGACCCCGGAGATGTCGATTCGAAATCAACATCCCAATTGCAACTGCAATGAACCAGGCGGCAATCGCACACTGGCCTGCAATGATATCGGATGGAGGTGCGGTCACTGAGCGGCGTCGGGTCGAAAGAAGTGTTAAGTCACTCGCACAAGCCGTCGCGAGCAAGCGTGGCGGCTATTGGACACACTGGGTGGCTCGAACTCGATTTCGATCATGCGTGTGTGCGGCCCCTTATTCCTGAGTTAAGCGAATCCGCAAAGCGGTCTCGGCTTGAATGAAATACTAGACCCGCTGCAAAGAGAACCAGGGCAGTCCATGGTCACGCGTGACACGAAGCAGATCCTCGAGGCAACGATCATAAGTACTCCAGGATGATGCATTGAATCTCAAGTGATAAGCATAGCCTCTGCCATCGCGAAGTTGGTCGCTGGACGGTCCATTTAACGCAAGTGGCTCGCTAGCTCCCACCTTATGAACTGCGAAATGAATGCGAATATCAACAGAGTAATTATTTGGCTTCCCATAACCAATTCCGCCCCGGTGAAAGTGAATGACATCAACCAAGCTGCCATCTGAGCGATTCCAACACCTGGCTCTCCCCGTGAGAAATCCAAGCGGCTCGATCAGCTGACTGAAATCACGACATACCCGATTGAATCCTACTTTCACCACATGGGTAGTATCTTTCGGTATCTCGCGCATAAGAACTCACTCTTATTATTAATTTAAATCGACATCACGCGATCTTCGCCGAGACGTCGACCCCGATCAATCCTGCAAGGCTCACTAAAGCCGCAATCCGTAGTGCTAAATGGTCGCCTTGTTTGGATACAAAAAATCCAGGTAGACGGACCAATGCTGATCTTGCTTTATGTTCGTATAGATCTTGCAACTTGGACAGCACTCGCCGTACACCTCCGAGAGAGATTGAGAAATGCCAACAGGGCTCTCGACGTAGATGTAGTGCAGCTGCTCAAAGTTGTGCGTGAAGGTTCCGGCATATAGGCAAGGCGATTGCTTAGCGATCGCGGAGACAACGCGTTCTTGCAGGGCGTTCAGACGATCCAGGTCAGATGCCTCAGGAAGTCCCTGTCTATGCTCGGATGTGTAAGTCGGTCCGGTGACAACCAGATAGGAGTACCCAGTCAGCGGCGCCATATTGCGTAATGCAAGATCAACGCGAATAGAGCCGGGGCCTGCATCGTAGGAAGCAGCATAACTCCACCACTTATCAGAAGAACGGGATTGAGCTGCTCCGGAAGAACCGGCTCTAATGGCGAGGGCTAGTGTGCGAAGTAGATCCTTCATGAACTTGTCCTTGTGCGTGATGAATGAGTTACGTCGTACCGCTTTGCGAAATCAGGCAAGTGAAAATTATCAGAACGTGAGCGACGCCGCTAAGCCCGCTCTGCCTTACCACTGAATTAGGTGTCTTGCGGCTTAAGGAATCGAAACATGACATACGCATCAACCAGGCTAAGTTTCTTGTGTCGGAAAGCCTTGGGCAGCGTTCCGACAACCGCGAACCCAAGCTTTTTATACAGCTCAACGGCAGGCGCATTCGTACTCACCACGTAGTTGAGCTGCATTGCGATATAGCCAGACGCCTGAGCCTCAGCAAGACTGTGATTAACGAGCATGCGGCCGATACCTTTGCCCTGAGCAGCAGGGCTAACTGCGTAGGTGGCGCTAGCCACATGCGCGCCCCGACCTGGGTAGTTGCCTCCGAGTTTGTACATCCCGACAACGCTTGCCCCTGTCACCGCCACATACGAAGTCGGTGACACAAACCGGTGGGCACGAAATGTTTCTTGATCGAAGTCCGACGAAAACGGAAGCGCGTCACCTATCGCAATGACGACTTGAAAGATGGCCCACATCGCGTCGAGGTCGGCGGTTGTTGCTTGTCGAATGTGCATCAAGGTTGGAAGGCCGCCTTATGTCCAAATTACACCGAGCTGCGAAGCAGCTTCGGCTTGAGTGGATTGTCAGACCACATCCAACAACTCGTCGGAGCGGGGCAGACGGACATGAGAAAGATATTTCTCACGGGACGCGCCGAACTCTTTGTAGTTGGAGCGGCCCTCGGTAAGGCTGATCTCTCCATTTGGGCCGCCCCATACGTCATCAGCATCATCTTCATCCTGGCCATCATCCTCCCAGAAACAAACAGCGCAGATATCGAAAGTCCCGCGCTCGTCGAGCGTCTTATAGCCGCAGCAAGGGCACCGAAGTGGAAGATCTTGCGTCTTTGTCATGTGACCTCACTGGTCTTAGGCTGCCTGAGCGCGGTGTAACACAATCCTCTTCGAGTCGTTGGCCGCCGTCAATCGTTCTATCTCGTCGTCGCCGAACGTCAGCTGCATGGATCACTCCTCAACGTGTACACAAGGTGTTGCCTATCCATGGGGGTCGGCTAGATCACTTGGCCCGTAGGTGACGTATCACGCGCAACGGCGTCATCTATAATTGAACATTGTTGTCTTGAAGGATTTGCTGTGACACTCCCCGCCATGCGCTTGAAACGCGCAACGCCGTTTTTTCTTGTGGCTTTGCTTGCCGCTTGCAGCACCACCAACACCACCAACAAGCCGCTACAGCCATCGGCGGAAGGCACTGGCAACGCAAATTACTGCATCGGGCGGCTTGCCGTTACGGCCAATATGCCCTTGCATTTTCTTGGGAGTTCCGCGCAATTTTATTGGGGCGACATCGATACCTACCGTGAAGACGCGGCCAGCTATGCGCAGCGCCTGCTGACCGCGCAAGCATCGGCTAGTGGTGGCCGGGTACGCCAACTGATCAAGCCCGTAGAAACGCTGGCGCAGGATGATGGCAGGGTGATCGTCGCACGCGAGGAAGAAGCATTGCCGCTCGATCCAAATGTAGTAAAGGTCACCGGTTTCGTCCATCGCAATGGCACGACCTTTCGCTTTCAGAAGAGCGCCATCAGCCGCCTGCAGGACATCACCGAGCGGCGCACCAAGGAAATCCTGGCCTCCATCACCAGCAGCGCATCGCCCTTCCCGCCAGCGGCGCAGCCGCAGCAGGGATTCTGCGTCATGCACGGCACTGTTAATTTGGCACCCGGACACGACTGGCACGAAGCATCGAGGGTCGAGGGAGAACTCACCCTGCAGGAAAAGCGCTACCGTTTCAGTCTGCGTTCGCGCTACCTGCGCTCGCTGTCGTTGAACGAACAGGAAGTGACAAACCAGCGCGACCTGCTACTGGCACTGGCGGGCGCCATACCGGATTCCCGCCTGGCGCCGATCAGTGAACTACCGGTCACCGCCAGCACCCCATTGCACGGCAGTGCCAGCCTGCTCGAGATGACGACAGCCGATGGCAAGCAACAGGTCTACGAGTGGCACATGCCGGCCGTCAGTACAACACCCAATACGCCGGCAACGTTTCTCTACATCTGGCCAGCCTCCGGACAAGCGTCAGCCCTTGACCAGGCCAATTTCATGCGCTGGGTGATGTCGCATCCGCAGCAGACGACACCGCTGTTGCAGATAAAGCCAACGGCCAGCAGCGCTGAGTATCAACAAGCAACGCCAGCAGCGGAAGAGAGCAGGCTGGTGTACCGGATGCAGCTGCATTACCACGGCGACCAGGCTGCCGGCGGGCGCCATTACGTGATCTACAAGGATGGCCAGAAAGTCGACGATGGACGCAGTGATGCCAACGGATTCACCAAGGCACACAATGCCGACTACGACCAGGTGTGGACAACCAAGGTACTCAACAAATGAGTGCCTGCTTCGGTGCACCAGCCAAATCTCAAGACTTGCAATACGTGCAGGCGCTCAGCGTATCCAACCAATGGTCTGACCGATGTAGCACCTTCCCCGCATAACCAGGTGCCCACCCGTCACTTCCGTCTCAAACTCATGAACCGTGTCACCGGGCTGCATGGCGCCTCGTAACTCGGCTTCCTCCTGACTGTGCGGACCTAGCGCCGCAGTTGCCGCTGGAGGAGCAAGCGCTCGCCCCATCTTCTTGATGCCTGCAGGTAGCGGCTTACAGATGCCAGGTGTAACCAGGGGCGGCCGATGGGTCGCAAGTACTACACAACCGGCCACCACGCCTGCGAGTGCAAGGAGCCAGAGCAGGAAACCAGTCGGGTTTGGTCTGTATGCCATAACTATCTAGTGTCTCCAATCAACTCAGAAAGCCATGAAATCATCGTCCCTTCTGCTTACCAGGAAACCTGCAATCTGCTGTATCGAGACGACAAAGCTCTCTCCTCACCGCAAGCACAGCAAATCTCGATTCACCCCTACTTACGATGCGCCGATGACGTAGGAAGACGGGGTGACAGGCAAGCATGGTGTGATAGCCGGGACGTAAGTGCTGCAGCGAGGCAATTCCTACCTGAGCGAGTTGTCAGGCGCTCCGTTGATGCTTCCCAGCAAGAAATGCAATTGCCTCAAGATCCTGGCTAGTGATGTGATCCGTGATGTGAAACACCTCCTTGCACCACGGGTGATTCAGTGCCTGGGCCCGGTCGAGCACGGCCCCAAGAAACGTTGCTTTGGACCATGGCGACTCTGCGGCATCGGTGAGTCCCACGTTATACGTCCCCTCGGTGGCCCAGAGGCGGAACGGAAATGCAATGCGATCTGCTTGCGAGGCCGATTCACCCCACTCGCCGAGGCTGATCAAACCGCTTATATACTCCGGTTCGTGCCCGGGCGTGTACTGAAGGTAGTAAACAGTGTGCGCGTTACCGTCATCTGTAACGAAACGCGTGAGGCGAATGGTCTCTTTCCCGCAGCACTCGCAGGAGGAAACGCTTGGTGGTTCGAACTCGATTGCGATCATATATTTTTGGCGCCTGACACCAGAGGTAGTCGCGCCGCACAGTGGCGACGGTATGAATGCGTGGTCAGAGAGATCCCAGTGAATCCTTACTTCTCATTCCCAAGTCATGCAATGCGCGTTCGACGTGTTAGGCCTCATATTGCACCGGACAAGGAACTGAAGACGGCGGACGGCGCCTGAGAAAGGCAGGCAACCAGAGCCGACCGGCCTGGGGGACCCCCGGGTCCAAGTGACGCATGCGACACAATCAACATGGAACCTGCCCAATCCAGGCCAAACCTGCCAGTACCATGGTTGATGTAGGCTGCACGTAGCAGAAAAGGCCTGGTAGAGGCCGGGCATGCAAAATCAGGGCGGCCAAAGGAGGACATGTCACTTTGCTCTTGAGCCAGGAAGGCGGCATCTGCAAGCAAGGCTTCTGCGTTCGACAACATTGGCCCTGGAACCTCAAAAAACGCACTTTCGGGAATCGCATTCCAATCGCGCCAACTGCCGGCCGAATCAGGCACGCGCTCCAGCCAAGCTTTGGGGGCGGCAGCGGCGGCAGAGGACGATAGGAATATCAATAAAAGTGTCGCCAGATACGTCATGAGGGATGAGCTCCTTAATTGAACTGCGTCGCGAGGCGAGTTCGGCTTGAATGAATTGTCAGGCTTTCCAAGAAAGGAGGCCAGCAGCGATAAGCTTGAGACGCACCATGGCCTCATCGGTGCCGAGCCCGCCGGCCTTGCCATAGCTGGCACGACTCTCGGGGGTCTCAGGATGGATGTGAGCCAGGACGGTCTCGGCCAGTGCGCGATGTGGAGCTACGCGGGCTGCCAGCCGGCCTAGCAGCGCCTGGCCCGCAGCGTCGGACTCATGCCCGTCCAGTGCGTATGCCCAGTAAAAGTTATCGTACGCCGCACAGAAAGCTCCGAACGACAACGCACCGGCAGCACACTGCCGCACCAACTCATCGTGGTGATCGAGGGCGAGAACAAGTTCCGGCTCTGAAGGGTAAGTGGCCGTATACTCCAGAGGACCTGATGCCCGCGTCACCTCGCCGTCGCCGTGGAGGCAGTGCCGCTCACGTTACCTGCCATGCGACCGCCTGGATAGCGCCTCCAGCGCCTGTAGGTCACGCGTAGTCTCCAGTGGTGCGGTCCTTGAGCAACTGCCCAGCATAAGAGGCTGGGAACCGCTCGCGTATACCAGCAGATCGGAGCCCAAGAATGGAACGAATCCATCACCGACAAAATTGATTGAATCTTCCGCTGTTGCCTGAACACGGTCTCCTGGCTTCAGCTGACCTTTCCAGACCTTCAGCACGCGAAGCTCGACGAACTGCACAGCATCCCGACCAAAACCGGGTGCCGCATAGCTCCTCTCAACATGCGCAGAGACCACGTGCTGAGCAGAGGAGTAGGCCTGCGCCGTGGATTGCTGCCTACCGCATGAGATGGCCATGGCAGGCGCAGTGACGGCGAGGCAAGCAATGAGAACGGCGACTTTCAGCATGCTGCCCACCAGTTGAAGAGATCTGTGCCGCGCCAAGGGATAGCTTGGATAAGGTAGCGCTCAACAAGCGTGAACGCATCGCCGACCGTGGCGAATGGCTGGCCCAGCTGGAGCGCCCCACGCGCATCACGCGAGTGCGGTACGAAGACCTAGACTGACTCGTCCAATACGTGCGCCAGTCGCGTACAGCTTGTATCCGCCTTGTCTTCTTGTCCAGGTGGCACCACAGGCATCTCCATGCAGATGCGAATGGTTGACCCATGTCCGACGCTCCTTGCTCATCACCAGCTACGGCATGAATACCTCCTCACAGGTTTGGCCTGACCGCCTGACACAGGCGATAGCAGAATAAAAATTACATCTATATTGTCGTGGTGGCGCGTCGGCACCACGCACGTTCCCTCTCGTCCGTCTCCTCAGCTTCTGCGGGTCGGCTGAGACAGTTTTTTAGAGATCTGGTTTCTTACACCAAAGATCCAGATCGCTGCTGCAGGCAGCCACGATATAATTGCCGCACCACGAGAATCCACACGCCAGTAAATGACCAGTGTATATAATTGTACAGCTCGAATGATGACCTTCAATTAATGGGCTTTTTCCTGGCTTGCTTAATATTAGGTGACTTTCAGGCCATTCAGGGGAAACGATTTCCAGGGCCTCGCCGGCTTCATTGCCAAGAGGCAATCCACCTCCGTACAACCCACCCATGGGAATAATCTCGTTCTTTATTATTCCGATCCCTTCACAATGCAGGCCATGCTCACTTAGCCCCGCATACTCTTCATAGTCTCGCTCAATTTTTCCCCCTGTTTTGCAATCAATGACGGCGCGACCAGAGCTTGAAACAACGAGGAGACAAGGCCGCTCACGGGAGAACCCCACACACGCAAGCCCACCTACCGCAATAGAAGCTACATGAACCCACCCCTCTGGGTTCTTTTCCGTCGATATTTGATTAATTAATTTGATGAGACGCGTTCTATTTTTTTCTTTGTATGAACTCATGACTTGTCCCAGTTTCGAGGATCTATCCTACTGAAGCAAACACAATATTTTTACCTGGGTGGAATTTTAAATATTCCCTCCATGAGGTCTAAGGAGGGTCTGAACAAAGAGGCCTGAGAGTGCGGGATGTCGCATCGTTCCGGAGAGTCGCGTTTGGATCTTTGAATTTTCGCCATCTCTGGCGTTTTCCG
>NZ_LMOG01000018.1 GCF_001423495.1 Xanthomonas sp. Leaf131
CATCCCGCCGGCACAGTTCGCCGCCAACTACCGTACACAACAAGCCAACAACGCAGTACCCTTCAACCCCGGGCTTTATCAGTAATCACTGGTACGGACGATGGGGGCAGGTCACAAGATCAACAGCGACAAGGCTTATAGCCAAGCAATCCGTAATGGCGTGTTGGACGAAGGCGACGATCCAGCCAAGGTGGCAGGATTTTTGAAAGCACGCCATATCTCAGGCTATGGTGGTGCGCGCGAGGCTGTCACTGGCGGGCGTGTCATCAGTGACAGCAACGGCACCAGCAACTACGACTACATGCACGACATCACACGTAATCGTGATGGGATGGACCAATACATGCAGCCGGGCCGTTCGCATGCGGTGCATGCGAATACTCCATCTGCGCCTCAGCAGCCTAGGCGCTATACATCGCACGACGGCCAGTTAGAACACGACGGCCAGCTAGAACAAGGTGAGCGCGGGGAGTCAGTGAAGCAGTTGCAAGGTCAGCTCGCCCAACTCGGTGCGACTGGACGCGATGGTAAGCAGCTGCAAGCAGATGGCAACTTTGGCGCCAACACCAAGCACGCTGTCGAGCAATTCCAACGCGAGCATGGTTTGCAGGTCGATGGTGTGGTCGGTCAGCGTACGCAGGCTGCGCTGGGTCAGGCGTTATCGCAGCACACGGCCAAACAGGCCGAGCAGACTGTCGCTTCCACTGCACCATCACCGGTTGTTTCCAGTCCCTTGCTCTCCGACCCGCGTCATCCAGACTACGCGATGTACAACGGTGCACTCAGCAAACTGGAAGCACTTGGCGAAATCGGTGGTTTCTCCAGCCGGCAGGAACTGCAGCAAGCGGCAGGGCAGATCGTGTTTGAGGCCAAGGTCAGCGGCTTACAACGTATCGACCATGTAGTGCCCAACAAGAGTGGCGATGGATTTTTTGCGGTGCAGGGCGAGATGAGCGACCCGGCGATGCGCCGTGTGTTCGTGGATCGCGATCAAGCGCAGACCCAGCCGTTGGAACATAGCAGCCGGCAAGTGGCTGAGGAAAGTCAGCGTCAGGTGCAGCAAGCGCAAACGCAAGATGACGTTACACGTAGCAGAACGCTCTAACGCTTAAACAATGGCCTTGGCACTGCCAAGGCCATTGTGTTTGTCACCAACATGGCCCAGGGTTCACCGCAGCTGTACTGGACGCTGACCGATGGCATCAGCGAAGCGATCACCAAGACGGTGACCGGCGACTCGGACAGCCCGTACGAGGCGATCGACAAGAACCTGATGCTGATGCAGGTGGTAATGACCGGTCTGGACCAGATCCAGACGGCAGGAGACAAGAACGGCGAAGACCAGAAGACCCGTGCGCGTTGGTTTACCGGCATTGGCATGGCGGGCCCGGGCGTGGTGGCCGGCTCGATGCTGCCGCTCAACACGATTGCGATGGCGCTGGTGGTGGGCTTTGGGCCGTTGTTCATCCTGTGTCTGTTATTTCAAGCCACGAAGTCGTTGTTCAGCAAGTGGCTGATGTACGGCATCGGCACCATTTTCTCGCTGTCGGTGCTGACGTTTACGGTGAGCCTGGCGACGAAAGTAGTGGGTGCGGTGGGAGCGGCGTGTGGCGAAGTGGACCATGAATGGGTTTACCGGCGAAGGCATCGGCAGCATGGCGCTGCAGCAGGGAGGATTGGGCTTGGTACTGACGACCTTGATCGTGACGGCTCCACCGATGGCAGCGGCGTTCTTCCAGGGCACGCTGGGCCAGTTCACGGCGTACTCGGCGCTGGGGAGCGGTGCCGCTGGGGCTAGCGCTGTGCCGGCTGGTCCAGATGGCTCATATGTACCTCGTCAAATTGCAGCTGACACAACAGGTTCTGACTCAGCCGGCAGTAACAATAATACGGCTGGTCGAGTTTCAGGTTCACAGACCAATTCAATTCAACAACAAGAAGTTGGCCGCATGGCCAAAGCACCGACGAATACCAATCCAATGATCTAAATGCTTCTTGTTAAGTGAAAATATACATATATGTAGAGGTTGAAGATGGTAAAGCATTTAGTAATCTTATTCTTAGTTTTTTTCCCGTGTGTGGTTGTTGCTCAAACTGCATGCCCGGTAGGCGTGCCAGTTGGTTCTCCTCAGTGTGGTCCATCTTCTTTAGTAGATGGTGGCGAAATTCTTTCTCCTCCTCCCAGGCCTAGTGGCGAATGGATCAAAACATGGGGCGCGATAGCTAGTGCTCCTAATGGCGACACAGGTGTCAGTTCAGGAGTTCTTTCCAAAGATGCAGCGGAAGAGGTGGCTCTTAAAAATTGTGTGGGCCTAAGTTCGTCAGGGTGTCGTATTAAATTTGTTTATAGAAACCAGTGTATTGCCGCTGTAAATCCAATTTCAGGTGGCGTAGGTAGTGTCATCTCCAGCGCCGCAAATCTTGACGATGCTTTGGAAAGAGCGCTATCAAAGTGTGAAGCGTCTTCTGGTGAAAAGTGCAAGGCTTCAATAGCTGAGTGCTCGAAGCCCGTTTTCAGGAAGTATTGATAGGTTCTATTTCCGATCAATTTTGAAGTTTTTACCTTGTAATCCTTCATGTGTTTTTTGGCCTCGTGGAAGATCATTCATGGCGAGCAGCAATCTTGCTCGCCATGAATACGTATGCACGAGCGCGTTTCAAGCGTGCGGCGCAGCTACGCTAACGCCTTTAGTTGGGCGCACTTTCTCGCGCCCGCATTGGCCCGGGAGGGGCGTACATGTCGCAGACACCATGGTGGCGCGGGGCCGTCATCTATCAGATCTATCCGCGCAGTTTTCTCGATTCCAATGGCGATGGGGTAGGCGATCTGCCCGGGATCATCGCCAAGCTCGACTACATCGCTGGGTTGGGCGTAGATGCGATCTGGATTTCGCCGTTCTTCAAGTCGCCGATGGCCGATTTCGGCTATGACATCGCGGACTATCGTGCGGTGGACCCCTTGTTCGGAACGTTGGACGATTTCGATCGGCTGCTCGACAAGGCGCATGGCCTTGGCTTGAAGGTGATGATCGACCAGGTGCTGAGCCATACCTCGATCGCGCATGCGTGGTTTCAGGAGAGCCGGCAGGACCGGACCAACGCGAAGGCCGATTGGTACGTGTGGGCCGATCCGCGCGAGGACGGGACGCCGCCGAACAACTGGTTGTCGTTGTTCGGTGGCGTGGCATGGCAATGGGAGCCGCGGCGCGAGCAGTACTACCTGCACAATTTCCTGGTGGATCAGCCGGATCTGAATTTCCATAATGCCGAGGTGCAGCAGGCGACGCTGGACAACGTGCGGTTCTGGCTGGATCGCGGGGTGGATGGGTTCCGCCTGGATGCGATCAATTTCTGCTTCCACGATGCGCAGCTGCGCGACAACCCGGCCAAGCCGGCGGACAGGCGGGTGGGGCGCGGGTTCAGTGCCGACAATCCGTACGCGTATCAGTACCACTACTTCAACAACACGCAGCCGGAGAATCTGCCGTTTCTGGAGCGCTTGCGTGGGCTGCTGGATCTTTATCCGAACGCGGTGAGTCTTGGTGAAATCTCGTCGGAAGACTCGTTGGCGACCACTGCCGAGTACACCGCACACGGCCGCTTGCATATGGGCTACAGCTTCGAGATGCTGGTGCAGGACTACAGCGCCGCTTACATCCGCGAGACGGTGAGCCGGCTCGAAGCCACCATGCTGGAGGGTTGGCCGTGCTGGGCGATTTCCAACCACGATGTGGTGCGTGCGGTGACGCGCTGGGGCGGTAAAAACGCCTCGCCGGCGTTTGCGCGGATGGTGGTGGCGATGCTGTGCTCGCTGCGTGGGTCGATCTGCCTGTATCAGGGCGAGGAGCTGGGCCTGGGCGAGGCGGAGGTGGCGTTCGAGGATCTGCGCGATCCGTATGGCATCACGTTCTGGCCGACCTTCAAGGGCCGCGATGGGTGTCGTACGCCGATGCCGTGGACGGATGCGCCGTCGGCGGGATTCACGAGCGGCAAGCCGTGGTTGCCGTTGGCGGAGACGCATCGTGCGAATGCGGTGAGCGTGCAGCAGGACGATCCTTTGTCCGTATTGAGTGCGGTGCGGGCTTTTCTTGCATGGCGCAAGGATATGCCGGCATTGCGCGAAGGCACGATCACGTTCTACGACAGCGCCGAACCTGTGCTGATGTTCCGGCGCGAGCATGCAGGTCAGGTCGTGTTGCTGGCCTTCAATCTGTCGACCGACGCTGCCGAGCTTGGGCTGCCCGTTGGTGCATGGAAGCAGGTCGATGTGCCCGGTGTGGAGCGTGGTTCGATTGACGGTGGCCGCATAAGGTTGCCTGGGCATGCGGCGATCTGTGCGGTGGCTTTTGATTGATGAATGACCGTGTTGGATAGGCACGGCTGGTTGGATTGACTTGATTGGCGCGGCATTCTATAGATGGATGTCGCATTTTTAAAATAAGGCGCTTTGGTTTATATGCATTCGACATTTGAGCGGAAGTGAGTGCAGGTTACATGTGGAAGGTTTTGCCAAAAAAACCCGCTGGCATTACGCTGGCGGGTTTCGTCATTCAAGCATTTATTTAATATCAAAATTGCTGATGCGCGTTTATTGCCAGGGTTGCTTTCTTGGTCTGGAATCTTCGCCATCTGCATGAGAAAGGGCGTTGCGGAGACAGATAGCTGTTAGGGCTTCGCCCCGTACCCTCACCCCAACCCCTCTCCCGGTGGGAGAGGGGCTTTGGCGCCCTGAGTGGAGAGAGCTGACGTCACGTTAGTGATTGTGTCGCTGATCAGAGCAAAACTTACAGGTCCCATCACGTCAGAACTTGTAAAGGCAAAACGTACAGTTCACATCACATCAGAACTTGTAGTTCACGCCCAACACAAACGTGCGGCCCCACTCGATGTATTCCAGCGGGCGGTCCTTGGTTTCGGCATAGGTGCGGTACGGCGAGTTGCTGAGGTTGCTGGCCTGCAGCAGCAGGGTCAGGCCGGCGAGATCGCTGCTGTCGTTGAAGCTGTAGCTGATCTGCGCGTCGGTGATGTTTTCGCCGACGACGTAGCGCAGTGTGCGGTTGCCGTTGAAGTTGCCGATTTCGCCGATGAAGTCCGAGCGGCGGCGCTGGCTCACGCGTGCTTCGAGACCCTTGTGTTCGTAGTAGGCGGTGAGGTTGTAGACGCGTTCGGACAGGCCGGGCAGGCTGATCTCGCCGTCACCGACGCTGGAGGCGCTCTCCGGGTCGCGGATCTTGACGTCGCTGTCGTTGAAGGTGGCGCTGGCCTGGATGCCGAAGCCTTGCAATGGGGCGAACAGGAGATCCAGCGGCAGCGAGGCGGTGAGTTCGACGCCGCGTAGCGTGCCGCCCTTGCCGTTGAACGGGGCGCTGAAGGTGCCGGTGGTGAGCACCGGTGCCGAGCCCGGAGGCGGCACGTAGCCGGCCACCAATGCGGAGAAATCGTAGTTGTCGCGGCTCTGGGTGTAGATGTAGCTCTTCAGGTCCTTGTAGAAGAACGCCGCCGCGATATACGCGCGCTCGGCGAAGTACTTCTCGTAAGAGATATCCAGGGCGTTGGCGCGCCAGGGATCGAGCATCGGATTGCCACCGCTGGCGCCGGGGCGGCCAGTGGAGGTGTCGACGCCGAATTCCAGCGAGGCACGCAGTTGGTCCACGCGCGGGCGTGCGACCTGCTTTGCCAGCGCAAAGCGCAGGGTCTGCTCGTATGGGAACTGGAATGCGAGGTTCAAGCTGGGCAACCAGTCGCGATAGGTTTTGCCGTCGTCGATCGGGCGCACTTCGCTGCCGACCGGTTGCGAGGCATCCCAGTAGTTGGCGCGCGAGGATTGATCAGCACTCTGCAGCTGCACGCCAATATTGCCGCGCACGCCGACCTCGCCCCACTCGGTATCGAGGTTGGCGCGTACCCAGGCGGTGGTGATTTTTTCTTCGACCGTCCAGGCCTTGGACACCAGGAACGAGGCGTCGTCGCTGGGGTTGAACAGCATGTAGCGCGAGACCACGGCCGGCACGTTCCAGGCGGGCAGGGCGCCGATGCCGGCAAAGCCGAGATTGACAGGTGCGTATTGCAGGTCCGCTGCAATGGTGGATTCGCCCTGCGCGCCAAGCGTGATGTTGCCTTCGGGCTGGGTTTTCTGTTTTTCGCGGTTGGCGTAGTTGACGCCGACGTCCAGATCCGAGAACCAGCTCAGCGCTTCGGGCATCGGGAAGCTGGCCTGCAGGCGTGCGCCCTTGAGTACGTCTTCCACGCGCGGCACCTTGCCGTAGCCGGAGCCGTAGATGGTGTTGGTCAGGAACAAGGCGTTGGGGTCGGAATAATCCATGCCAGGCGTGAGCTGCGAGAAGCCATTGCCCGCGTAGGCGACGCCGACGGTATCCAGCTGCGGCATCGGTGCGCGCTGGAGATTGTTTTCCAAATTCAGTTCGTCGCGCGTGGCCTTGGAGTAATTGAGGTCGGCGATGATCTTGACCGCGCCGGCGGTGATCTCGTTGTTCCAGCCGAACGCATCGATGGTGTCTTCGCGCTTGTTGTACATGCCGCGCACCAACGGATAGACACCACTGGCATCGCCGCCGACGAAGCTGTTGTTGTCGTTGACGCGCACGTTGCTGATGTTCAAGCCCGGCGTGTAGCCACCGTTGTAGTTGCTCAGGTTGAGCTCGAACTGGTTGGCGGTGTCGATCTGCTCGGCCTTGGTGTGGAAGGCGTCGAGCGTGCTGGTCCAGGCGTTGGACGGGCGGTATTGCAGCGTCGCCATGACGCCGTCGCGCTTCTGGTTGCCGGTGCGGCGCAATGCCTTGATGCCGTCGGAGAAATACACCCCATCGGCGACGCCGGGGCGCTGCCGCTGTGCGTTGATCGGCTGCCACGGCTCGTACAGGCCGACCTGGTTTTCCTGGAGCGGCATGTCGGTGTGCGCGTAGCCGATGGTCAGGCCGATGGTGCGGTCGGCGAACTGATCGATGTAGCTGACGTTGAAGCGGTTGCCGTACGGGTCGACGTTGGCCGCCTTGCCCAGCGAGTTGCGCTGGTAACGGCCGCCAATGGCAATCACGCGCTCGTTGTAGCTGAGTGGGCGTGCGGTCTGCATATCGACGGTGCCGGACAGACCTTGGCCGACCAGGCCGGCATCAGGCGTCTTGTAGACGGTGACGCCGCTGACCAGCTCGGACGGGTATTGATCGAATTCCACGCTGCGGTTGTCGCCGGTGCTGACCACTTCGCGGCCGTTGAGCAGCGTGGTCGAAAAGTCCGGGGACAGGCCACGCACGCTGATGACCTGCGCGCGGCCGGCCACGCGTTGCGCGGCCAGGCCAGGCAGGCGCGCAAGCGATTCGGCGATGCTGACGTCGGGCAGCCGGCCGATGTCTTCGGCGGTGATCGCCTCCACGATCGAGGTGGAATCACGTTTGACCGAGATGGCACCTTCGATCGCGCGGCGCAGGCCGGTGACCTGGACCTTGTCCAATTCGGTCACTGCGCCTGCGGTTTGTTCGGTCTCGGTGGTCTGCGCCGGCGTTGCCGATTGCGCGGCCGCCAACGTCGGTGCCATGGCAACGGCCAGGGCGATACTCAGCGCGGAGCGCTTGTGCTTCAACATTTTCCCCTCCCAGGTACATGTTGTTCTTTGATTTTTCGATCCGGCAAACGCCTGGATGCATTGCATCGCGCGTCACCACGGACATCACGACTGCGACGTATGGTAGACACGGCACCTGGGTGCAAACGTGCACTGCATACGTATTCAATCCGGCTGATTGAGATGAAATCGATTCCACCGAAGCGCTGCCGGCGTACTGCATTGCGATTGCACATCGGCGATCGCGCGTGACAGACGATCTGCCGCCGCTGATGTGCCCCCGCGTCGTTGAATCGATTGCATTGCGTGCTTGATCAGCACGTCTCAACGGCGCGGTTCAGCGCCTTGCATCCAACGGCACAAAACGAATTGCCTGCCCGCCACCGGGTGCCAGCCGCACCTCCAGCGTGTCTGCGCTGCTCACCTGGCGCTCTTCGCGGATGAAGGCGAACGGGTTGCTGGCATAGTCCGCGTTGTCGCCATCGCGATAGATCTGCGCGGTGTAGCGCACGCCCGGCTCAAGAAATCCGAGCGGCACCTGCAGCAGCCGGCCGTGTTCGTCGGTGATGCTGCCCAGGAACCAGTCGCGGCTCTGCCGGTCCTTGCGCGCGATGGTGACGTAGTCGCCCACCTCGCCGTTCAATGCGCGGGTCTGCTCCCAATCCACCGCCACGTCTTCGATGAAGCGGAAGGCGTCGCGATGTTGCAGATAATGCTCGGGCAGATCGGCGGCCATCTGGATCGGGCTGTAGAGCGTCACGTACAGCGCCAGCTGGCGCGCCAAGGTGCTGGGAATCGCCTGGCCGTTGCGGCCCTTCAGGCTGACGATGCCGGGCGTGTAATCCATCGGCCCGGCGAGCAGGCGGGTGAACACCAGATTGACCTCGTGCTCGGGTGGATTCGGCGGCTGGCCCCAGGCGTTGTACTCCATGCCGCGCGCGCCTTCGCGCGAGATCCAGTTGGGATAGGTGCGGCGCAGGCCGGTGTCCTTGATCGGTTCGTGTGCGTTGACTGCGATGTGGCGCGCAGCGGCGTCCAGTACCACGCGCAGGTGATGGCGCGCCATCCATTGCCCGTCGTGCCATTCGCGCAGCGGCGTGCCGCCTGCGGGATTGCGACGTTCCACCTGGCCGTCGTCGCAGACATAGCCGGTCTTGACCGAGTCCACGCCAAAGCGCTCGTACAACGCCATCGCCTCGGCGATCTGATCTTCGTAATGGTCCACTGCGCACCCCGTTTCATGATGGCCGATCAGATGCACGCCCTTGCCGGCGGCGTACTTGCTCAGCGCGGGCAGGTCGAAATCCGGAGTGGATCTGGTGAAATCGAAGCTGCCGCCGTTGCCGAACCATTCGCCGTCCCAGCCCGGATTCCAGCCTTCGACCAGTACGCCACGAAAACCATGTGCGGCGGCGAAATCGATGTAGCGTCTGGTGTTGGCGGTGGTTGCGCCATGTTTCGGACCGGTCGCCCAGGTCTGATGGTTGAGATGCATCGACCACCACACTCCGACATATTTGGACGGCTTCACCCAGCTCACATCGCCCAATGCATTGGGTTCGTTGAGGTTGAGGATCAGGTTGGATTCCACCAGGCCGGTGGCCTGGTCGGCGATCTGCAGCGTGCGCCACGGTGTATCGAAGGGCAAACTGCGGCGGACCTTCCAGCCTTCGGCGGCAGGCGACAATTGCGCACGCAGCCGCTGGCCTTCGGTGCGGCGCAGCCACATGCCGGCGTAGTCGACCAGGGCGGCTTCATGCAGTGCGATATGCAGACCGCTCTGGGTGCGCAAGGTGATCGGCGTATGCGCCAGCGCGACCTGATTCAATGGCGTGCGCTGATACAGGTATTCGTAGTGGATCGGCTCGCCGGCGGGAATCCACCATGCCTCGGCTGGCTGTGCGATGGCGAACTCGGTGACTTCTTCGTCGATGATCGCCTCACGCAAGCCGGCTTGTTCTGGGAAGTGATAGCGCAAGCCGATGCCATCGTCGTAGACGCGGAAGATCACATCGAAGGTACGTCGCGCACCGTCGCGTTCGCCCAGGCGCACGCGTACTTCGTTGTAGTGATTGCGCACCAGCCGGGTCTCGCCCCAAGGTTGTTCCCAGGTGTCGTCGTGGCTCTGACGCGCTTGCGATAGCACGACCAGTGCGCGGTCTAGCCGACCATCGCGTAACTCAAAGCCCAGGCGCGAGCGTTCCAGCACCGGTTGGCCTAGCCGCTGCACGCGGTAGTACGGCGTGCCGCCATCCACCTCCAGCGTGACCTGCAGGATCTTGCCAGGCGAATCCACCTTGACGGTGCTGACCTCCGCCTGCCCTGCGCCAGCGACACTGGTGAGTAGCAGCAACGCAAGCAGCCGTGCGATCCATGCAGCGCTCGATGTCGCGCGTGCTCGACGTGAAGACAGCGGCATATCCCCTCCCAAGGTGGCCGTTGCGCAAGCAGCGACTATGCAGCGACAACGTATGGATCGCGCATGCTGCACTGCGGCTGCAGCCATGAATACGTATGCAGGGGTGCGTAACTGCAGAGTGCGCGTCTACCATGGCGCTACGGCACCTGGGAGGGTCCGCGCCCGTGGCACGCCTGTGCCACGCACCACAACGCGTGCAACGAGGGAGGGAGGCCGACGGCGCAAGCTGTCTCGCCGCTTCGATGCTGAAGACGATCTGCATGGCCGCAACGCTCGGCGTTGCGGCAAGCTCGCCGGTATTGGCCGACGAGCTGGAATTTCAAGGCCGCCGTGCACAAGCGCAGGCGCTCGACGACGGTGGTTTCGTGCTGCGTTGGCCGCAGGGGGAGCGCCGTATTGCCGCGCAACCGATGCGCACGCAGACCGCCAGTGCGTTGTTCGATGCCTTGTTCGCGCTGGCGCAGCAGGAAATGGCCGACGACCGTGTCGAGGCGATCCGCGACCCGGCTTTCAACGACGGTAAACCGGTGCCGTGCGCATGTTTCGAAACCGGCGAACGCTGGCCTTACGTGTGGACGCGCGATGTCAGCTTCGCCGCCGATCTGGCGTTGGCGCGGCTGGAGCCGGAACGCACGCGCAATGCGCTGCGCTTCAAGCTGTCGTCTGCGCGCGATGGGCAGACGCCTGGGTTGTTCGTCGCCCAAGACACCGGTTCCGGTGGTAGCTGGCCGATCAGCAGCGACCGCGTGGTGTGGTTTCTCGCGGCGCGCGGCCTGCTGGATGACAAACCATTCGCTGAAGACGTCTGGCAGGCGTTGCAGGCCACCATCGCGCAGGACCGCGAGGCGGTGTTCGATGCGCGCATCGGTCTCTACCGTGGCGAAACCTCATTCCTGGATTGGCGCGAGCAGACCTATCCGGCGTGGACGCGCGAAGATGTGCGCTTCATCGCCGAGTCCTTCGCACTGTCC
Source organism: Xanthomonas sp. Leaf131 (assembly GCF_001423495.1). Lineage (GTDB taxonomy): Bacteria > Pseudomonadota > Gammaproteobacteria > Xanthomonadales > Xanthomonadaceae > Xanthomonas. Next base: position 10,970 of record NZ_LMOG01000018.1, read on the forward strand.
ACCAACGTGCTGCACTACCAGGCCTTGCGTCTGGCCGAGCAGTTGGCGCGCCAGCACGGCGATGCGTGCGCCACCGAGTATGCGCAATGGGCCGAGACATTGCGTCGTGCCATCGCTACGCGGTTCTGGGACGCGCGCAGCAGCCAGTACGTGAGCTATCTGGGCAGCGCGGCGCATCCGGTGCGCTACGCCAAGATCGATCTGCTCGGCTTGTCGCTCGGCGTGCTGGCCGATGTATTTCCGAAAGCGCGCGCGCGCACTGCGCTGCGCAATTACCCGGTGGTTGCCGGCGGCAGCCCGGTGGTCTGGCCGCAGGAAGCCGAGCAACCGATTTACCACAACCGCGCCGTGTGGCCGTTCGTCAGTGCGTATGCGCTACGCGCCGCACGTGAGCTGGACGACGCGCCGCGCATTGCGCTGGAGCTGCAATCGTTGATGCGTGGCAGCGCGTTGGCTGGCTCCAACATGGAAAACTACGAGATGCAGCGCCTGGCGGTGCATGTGGAGGAGGGCGCACGCAGCGGCCCGGTGGTGAATTCGCCACGCCAGTTGTGGTCGGTTGCGGGCTATCTGTCAGCAGTGCTGGAAGGCGTATTCGGCGTTGGCGCCGATGGCAGCGTGACGCCGAAGTTGCCGCGCAGTCTGCTGCCGCTGCTGTTCGGCGATCGCCAGCAGATCGTGCTTGAGCAGGGTGCGCGACGTTATGTGCTGCAGCGGCCGGTGGCCGGCGAGGATGCGTTGTTGGTGGCGGGGAAGGTCGAGCGACATGGGCAGACCACGCTGGTGCATCTGGTCGGTCGCAAGGTTGATCTGAAGGCTCCGCCGCAACCTGAGCAGGTATTTGCACCCAGCACGCCCGAGGCACCCGTCGCGCAACGGCAGCGCAACGGCTATCGCATCGCGATTCCCGTGGGTGCAACGCTGTACATGGATGGGCAAGCGCTGGACGTCACGCAGCAGTGGGATCTACCCGACGATGGCGCGCTGCATGTGCTCAGCCTGACCCGTCGCGCCGAGGGCCTGGAGTCGCTGCACAGTCCGTCGTTGACCCTCGGCCCACTGCAGGAAGTATCTGGCAGCGAGACCTGGCATTGGACCCCTACGCGCGCGGGCCGCCATCACGTCTGGCTGCGTTATCGCAACGACAACGGCCCGATCAACACCGGCGTCACCGCAGCAGTGAAACGGCTGCTGTTGGAATGCCCGGGGCAGGCTGCGCAGTCGCAGGTTATCGTGATGCCGCATAGCGTCGGCGAGCAACTGTCCACGCAAGTCAGCTTCGATGCGGCGGTAGGTCAGCAATGCCGCTTCCGGCTGGAAAACGGCTTCAATATGAGTGCGCTAGCGCATTTTGCGCAGTACAACGGCGGCCGCGGTGGTCGCGATGGCATGGTCAATAGCGCGCAAGTGCAAGCGATGCTGATCGGGCCAGCGGCAAGCGCGGAGGCCGCGCAATGACCGCCAAGCCGCGCTTGAACTTCTGGCAGATCTGGAACATGTGCTTCGGCTTTCTCGGCATCCAGTTCGGCTTTGCGCTGCAGAACGCCAATGCCAGCCGCATCTTCCAGACCTTGGGCGCGCAAGTCGATGACGTGCCCGGTTTGTGGATCGCCGCACCGCTCACCGGTCTGATCGTGCAGCCCATCATCGGGTATCTGTCCGATCGCACCTGGACCCCATGGGGCCGTCGGCGTCCGTATTTCATGGTCGGCGCGGTATTCACCACGCTCGCGCTGCTGGTGATGCCCAACGCGCCACTGCTGTGGGTTGCTGCCGGCACGCTGTGGGTGCTGGATGCATCGATCAATATCTCGATGGAGCCGTTCCGCGCACTGGTCGGCGACCAACTGCCACCGGCGCAGCGTCCCACCGGCTATGCGATGCAGAGCTTCTTCATTGGTGTCGGCGCGATCGTGGCGAGTTTCCTGCCATGGTTGCTCACTCATTGGGGCGTTGCCAATACCGCAGCGCCAGGTCAGTTGCCTGACAGCGTGCGCTACGCCTTTTACCTGGGCGCGGCGGTATTGTTTCTGTCGATCACCTGGACGGTGTTGCGCACACGCGAGTACAGCCCGCAGCAATTGGCCAGCTTCGACGATGCGCATCCGCCTATAGCGACTGCAGCGATCGCCGGCACCTTGCCGCCGCAACCTGCAAGTGTGCTGTGGTGCGTCATTGGTGTGCTGCTCGCCGCTGCCATCGCCTGGCAGCATGGCGACCGCATGCTCTACGTGCTGGCCGGTTTGTGCATCGCCTACGGTGCGCTGCTTACGCTGGCACGCGTGCTGCCGACCACCAGCATGCTGGTGGCGATCGTGCAGGACGTACGCAGCATGCCGCTGACCATGCGCCGCCTGGCCTGGGTGCAATTCTTCTCGTGGTTTGCGTTGTTTGCGATGTGGATCTACACCACTGCTGCGGTCACCCAGGTGCACTTCGGTGCGAACAACACCGCATCGGCTACTTATAACGATGGCGCGAATTGGGTCGGTGTGTTGTTTGGTGCCTACAACGGTTTCGCTGCACTGGCAGCACTCGTTATCCCAGTACTCGTGCGTGCGATCGGCTTGCGCTGGAGCCATCTGTGCAATCTATGGCTGGGTGCGGCTGGCCTGCTGTCGATGCTGGTGATCCGCGACCCGCAGTGGCTGCTGCTGTCGATGCTTGGCGTCGGCTTTGCCTGGGCTTCGATCCTGTCGCTGCCGTACGCCTTGCTGTCCGACAGCGTGCCCGCCGCCAAGATGGGCGTGTACATGGGTATCTTCAATTTCTTCATCGTGATTCCGCAGTTGGTCGCCGCCAGCGCGCTGGGCTTCGTGCTCCGCGTGTGGCTGGGCGGGCAGCCGATCTACGCGTTGGCCATCGGCGGAGCCAGTCTGCTGATCGCTGGCGTCTGCGTGGTGCGGGTTCCAGTGGCCTCGGGAGGGAAGTGATGCGTCATGTGATGATGGCTGGACTGATCGTGTGTGCAGGAGCGGCGAACGCAGCGGCTGCACATGGCGATTACTACGGCACGCTGGAACCGTTCGCTGCCGACGCGGTGTATTTCGTGGTGACCGACCGCTTCGTCAATGGCGATCCCGGTAACGACCAACGCGACCAGGGCGGTGCGCATCGTACCTTCGATGTGCCGACACCTTGTGCCGATGGTGTAGGCGACAACATCGGTTATCTCGGTGGCGATTTCAAAGGCATCGTCGACCATGCCGATTACATTCGCGGCATGGGGTTTGGCGCGGTGTGGATCACGCCCATCGTCGATAACCCCGACCAGGCATTCACCGGCGGCAAACCGATCAGCTGCGGCAGTACGTTAAGTGACCACGGCAAGACCGGCTATCACGGCTATTGGGGTGTGAATTTCTACAAGCTCGACGAGCATCTGCCCAGCCCGGGCCTGGATTTTGCCGGCTTCACCCGCGCCATGCATGCCAATCGGTTGAAGGTGGTGCTGGATATCGTGGGCAATCATGGCTCGCCTGCCTACACCATGCCGCTGGCGCAGCCGGGCTTCGGCAAGCTGTACGACGCCGATGGCCGCCTGATCGCCGATCACCAGAACCTGCCGCCTGCGCAGCTCGATCCGGCGCACAAGCCGCTGCACGCGTTCTACAACACCAGCGGTGGCCTGGCCGAGCTGTCCGATCTCAATGAGAGCAATCCGGCAGTGCTCGATTATCTGGCCGGTGCGTATCTGCAGTGGATGGAGCAGGGCGCCGACGCATTCCGTATCGACACCATCGGCTGGATGCCGGATCGCTTCTGGCATGCGTTCGTTGCGGGCATTCGCGAAAAGCGCCCTGGCTTTTTCATGTTCGGCGAAGCTTTCGACTACGACGCCGACAAGATCGCCGGGCATACCTGGGCGCGCAATGCGGGCGTCAGCGTGCTGGATTTCCCGCTCAAACAGCAGCTTTCTGCGGTGTTCGGGCACGAGCGGGCCGGCTTTGAAAAGCTCACAACGCCGTTGTTTCTGCGTCAGGGACCGTATGCGAATCCGTACGAGCTGATGAGCTTCTACGACAACCACGACATGGCGCGGCTGGATGCCAGCGACACCGGCTTTATCGACGCGCACAACTGGTTGTTCACCGCGCGCGGTATCCCGGTGATCTATTACGGCTCGGAAATCGGCTTTATGCGCGGACGCGCCGAGCATGCGGGCAACCGCAATTATTTTGGCGAAGCGCGCATTCGCAATGCACCGCAAAGCCCGATCTTCGGCCCGCTGCAACAGATTGCGCGGTTGCGTCGCGATACGCCGGCCTTGCAGCGCGGCTTGCAGGTCGATGCGCAGCTACGCGGGAATCAGGCGGCCTTCTTTCGTATCTATCAACATGCGGGCACTGCCCAGACTGCGCTGGTGCTACTCAACAAGGGCGACGAGGTAGTGAATATCGAAGTGACGCGTTTTCTGCAGCCCGGCACGTGGCGCGATGCAGTGAGCGGCGAGCAACTGCAGGTGCAACGTCGTCTGCTGACGCAGGTGCCGGCACACGGCGTGCGTGTGCTGCTCTCGGATGCGGCGATCACCGACCCCGCATTGCGCAAACAGCTCGACGCACAGATGGCCGAACAAGCTGCGCGCGACGCACGCAACAGGTAGGAGCGCGCTTGCGCGCGATGAGGCGTTACCGGTAGAGCCCCATCGCGCCCGGGTGCGCTCCTACGACGCGCGACCGATCCCGCAGCCACCATGCACGCTCTAGCGATTCCCGATTCCCGATTCCCGATTCTCAGCGCGTAGCAATCCCGTTGACAGCGTGTCCGCGCGTCACGTCGCCCGCATCCGCCGCTGGCGCGGGCGTCCACCCCAACGGCGGCTGCAGTCCATTGCTGCGCGAGGAATCACGCAGCGCCAGTCGCACCGGAATCGTGCGGCTCTGTGCGGCTTCGCCACGAATCAGCGCGACCAGGCTTTCCACCAGCAGCGTGCCGGCCTGCTTGGTGTCCTGCTGCACCGTCGACAGCGCAGGCGCCACCGATGCCGCCAATGCAATGTCGTCGAACCCGCTCACCGCCACATCCTGCGGCACGCGTAAGCCGCGCTCACGCAAGGCGCGCATGGCGCCGATCGCAATCAGATCGCTGGCCGCACACACCGCATCGAAGGCGTTGCCGCTGTCGAGCAATTCCAGGCACGCGCTATAGCCAGACTGCTCGGTAGTGATGGCATCGAATTGCAATGCCGGGTCGGCCAGCAACGCCTGCTGCTTCAGCGCCGCCACATAGCCGCGGTGACGCTCTTCGAACTCGGGATAGTGGTTGGAGGCGTGGCCGAGAAACGCAATGCGGCGGCACCCTTCCGCCAGCAGGTGCTCGGCGATGCCCAGCCCACCCTGGTAATTGTCGCTGCCGATCGAAATGCCCGGCTGGCCCGGCAACGCCGCGCCCCAACGCACAAAGTGAGTGCCTTGCTCGACCAGCAACTGCAGCCGTTGGCGCGATTCCTGATAATCGCCATAGCCCAGCAAGATGATGCCGTCGGCCTTGTTGCTGTCTTCGTAATCGGCCTGCCAGTCCTTGGACAGCTGCTGGAACGACACCAGCAGGTCGTAGCCCTGCAGCGCGCAGGCGCGGGTGATCGAGCCCAGCATCGAGTGGAAGAACGGGTTGATCAGCGAATCGTCGGCGGTGGGGTCTTCGAAGAACAGCAGCGCCAGCGTGCCGGCGTTGCGCAACCGCAGCGAAGACGCGTTCTTGTCGACCTTGTAGTTCAACTCGTTGGCGATGCGCAGAATGCGCTTGCGCGTTTCTTCGTTGACCATCGGGCTGCCGCGCAGTGCGCGCGACACGGTCGGCTGCGACACGCCGGCCAGGTAGGCGATATCCAGCGAGGTGGCTTTACCCTTGATGGTCATGATCGGCACTGGCAGGACAGGTGGCCGGCATCATGCCACGCGCCCGACGGCCCCGTGCCGGCATGCGCAACGCGGGGCTGATTGGTTTACCATTCGCTTCCGAGACCCCTTGCGAGAAGGTGGCCCGCGCCCAGCGCCGGCCCAGCGTGCGACATGAGCACTACCACCGCCCACTGCTGATTCCGGCCGCGCCAGTTCGCAGGGCGCTCGCACGGCGTTCTTTCTGCACCGCCTCTCGCCATACCCTTATCCGAGCCTGTCCCACGTTGGGCAGATCTCCCTTGCAGCCGTCGCGCTGCAGCCAGCACAGACCTCATTCTTGCCCATGATCAACATCACGCTCCCCGACGGCAGCCGCCGCGAATTCGAATCCCCCGTCTCGGTGATGCATGTCGCCCAGTCGATCGGCGCCGGCCTGGCCAAGGCCACCATCGCCGGCCAGGTGGATGGCCAGCTGGTCGATGCCAGCGATGTCATCGACCATGACGCGAGCTTGCGCATCATCACCGCCAAGGACGCCGAGGGCGTGGAGATCATCCGCCACTCCTGCGCGCATCTGGTGGGGCATGCGGTCAAGCAGCTGTATCCGGAGGTCAAGATGGTGATCGGCCCGGTCATCGCCGAAGGCTTCTATTACGACATCTACAGCGAGCGCCCGTTCACGCCCGACGACATGGCCGCGATCGAGCAGCGCATGCAGGAACTGATCGCGCAGGATTACGAGGTGATCAAGAAAGTCACCCCGCGCGCCGAGGTGATCGAGCTGTTCGCGCAGCGCGGCGAGGAGTACAAGCTGCGCCTGATCGAGGACATGTCCGCCGACATCACCGCGATGGGCCTGTACTACCACCAGGAATACGTGGACATGTGCCGCGGCCCGCACGTGCCCAATACGCGCTTCCTCAAGGCCTTCAAGCTGACCCGCATTTCCGGCGCCTACTGGCGCGGCGATGCCAAGAACGAGCAGCTGCAGCGCATCTACGGCACTGCCTGGGCCGACAAGAAGCAGCTGGACGCCTACATCCTGCGCATGGAAGAAGCCGACAAGCGCGACCATCGCCGCATCGGCAAGCAGCAGGACCTGTTCCATCTGCAGGAAGAGGCGCCCGGCCTGGTGTTCTGGCATCCCAAGGGCTGGTCGCTGTGGCAGGTGGTCGAGCAGTACATGCGCAAGGTTTATCGCGACAGCGGCTACGGCGAAGTGCGTTGTCCGCAGATCCTGGACGTGTCGCTGTGGCAGAAATCCGGCCACTGGGACAACTACCAGGACGCGATGTTCTTCACCGAATCGGAGAAGCGCACCTACGCGGTCAAGCCGATGAACTGCCCCGGCCACGTGCAGGTGTTCAACCAGGGCCTGCACAGCTACCGCGACCTGCCGATTCGCTACGGCGAATTCGGCGCCTGCCACCGCAACGAGCCCTCCGGCGCGTTGCACGGCATCCTGCGCGTACGCGGCTTCACCCAGGACGACGGGCACGTGTTCTGTCTGGAATCGCAGATCGAAGCCGAAGTCACTGCCTTCCACCAGCAGGCACTGGCCGTCTACACCGCGTTCGGCTTCGACGACATCGAGATCAAGATCGCGCTGCGCCCGGAAAAGCGCCTGGGCGATGACGTCACCTGGGACAAGGCCGAAGCCGCGCTGCGCAGCGCGCTGGGCGTGTGCGGCGTTGAGTGGCAGGAGCTGCCGGGCGAGGGCGCCTTCTATGGCCCGAAGATCGAGTACCACCTCAAGGACGCCATCGGCCGCACCTGGCAGCTGGGCACCATGCAGGTCGATTTCATGATGCCCGGCCGCCTTGGCGCCGAGTACGTGGACGAGCACAGCCAGAAGAAGCATCCGGTCATGCTGCACCGGGCGATCGTCGGGTCGATGGAGCGTTTCATCGGCATTTTGATCGAACACCATGCCGGCGCCTTCCCCTCCTGGCTCGCCCCGGTCCAGGTCGTTGTCGCAAATATCACCGATGCCCAGGCAGACTATGTGGACTCGGTTCGGAAAACCCTTGCAAATCAAGGCTTCCGTGTAAACGCCGATTTGCGTAACGAGAAGATCGGTTATAAGATTCGCGAGCATACGCTGCAACGCGTGCCCTATCTGCTCGTGGTCGGTGACCGCGAGAAGGAAAATGGCGCCGTCGCCGTGCGGACACGTTCGGGAGAGGACCTTGGGACCATGACGGTCTCGGCCTTCGTCGAACGTCTGCAGGCAGAGCAGGCAGCGTGAGCCAACCCCGGCCGGTCTGGATGATCCGGATGCGCCGGTTCGATTCCCCTGGGAGATTGCAATATCAGTACCCCTGACAACAAACAGAACCGCAAGAACCAAGAAATCCGTGTGCCGCGCGTCCGCGTGATCGGCAGTGACGGTGAGATGGTCGGCGTGTTGTCGCGCGACGAAGCGCTCGCCAAGGCCGAGGAAGAAGGCCTGGATCTGGTCGAAATCCAGCCGCAGGCCGATCCGCCGGTCTGCAAGATCATGGATTTCGGCAAGTTCAAGTTCGAGCAGCAGAAAAAGGCCAATGAGGCCAAGAAGAAGACCAAGCAGGTCGAGATCAAGGAACTCAAGTTCCGTCCGGTCACGGACGAGGGCGACTACCAGATCAAGCTACGCAACATGCGCCGCTTCCTGGAAGAGGGCGACAAGGTCAAGGTCAACATCCGCTTCCGTGGCCGCGAAATGAGCCACCAGGAGCTGGGTCGCGAAATGGCGTCCCGGATCGAGGCCGACCTGGGCGAAGACATCGTCATCGAGTCGCGCCCGCGCCTGGAAGGGCGGCAGATGGTCATGATGATCGCGCCCAAGAAGAAGATCTGATCCCGTTGCGACCGGCCCCGGTGGGGTCGGTCCGGCTGGCGACAGTAGCGATTTGCAAGAATTCCCGGCAACGGGCATACTGCGCGGCCCGGTTTTACCGTGGCGCCGCGCAAGCGGTACAGGACCTGTTCTGATCGTGTTCGATCAAGGACTTACAAGCAGGCAAGGGCAAGGATGGAAAGCGTGGTCGCAAGACTGCCGCCCGGGTCAGTGACAAAACACCATCAAGGACATTGCAATGCCCAAGATCAAGACCAACCGGGCGGCGGCCAAGCGTTTCCGCAAGACCGCCTCCGGCAAGTACAAGTGCGGCCACGCAAACCGTAGCCATATCCTCACGAAGAAAGCGACCAAGCGGAAGCGCAACTTGCGGCAGACGAACCACGTCCGTCCCGAGGACGCAGGCCGTCTCGATCGTATGCTTCCCTATCTCTGAGGACTGAACCATGGCACGAGTAAAGCGTGGTGTGCAGGCGCGCCGCCGCCACAAGAAAATTCTGAATCTGGCGAAGGGCTACTACAACGCCCGTCGTAAGGTCTTCCGCGTTGCCAAGCAGGCGGTCATCAAGGCACAGCAGTACGCCTACATTGGCCGTAAGCAGAAGAAGCGCGTGTTCCGTGCGCTTTGGATCACCCGCATCAACGCGGCTGCCCGCATCAATGGTCTGAGCTATAGCCGTTTCATGAATGGCATGCTCAAGGCTGGCATCACCCTGGACCGCAAGGTGCTGGCTGATATCGCCGTGCACGACGCCGCCGGCTTTGCCGCGCTGGCTGAGAAGGCAAAGGGCGCGCTGGCGGCGTAAATGCAGGTCCCTCTGCAAGAGCCCGCACATCCATGTGCGGACTTTTGAAAGGGTAGCTTCTCGCATGGGCTTGCACATTCGTGTACGGGCCTCTGACGGGGGCAAGCAGATATGCAGGGGGAAGGGCGCGAGTCCTTCCCCTTTTGCGTTTTGGACAGTCGGCATCGGTCGATTCGATGGCTGGCAAGAGATGTGCAATGCGTTCCGGCATGTCCGGAAACACCGTTCGGCTGAGCAGTTGAGGCGCGAGTGCAATGAGTGAGATTCAATCCCTGACCGAGCGCGCGCTGGCCGATGTTGCCGCCGCACAGACGCCGGACCAACTGGAGGCGCTACGCGTCGCGTTGCTGGGCAAGAGCGGCAGCATCACCGCCCAGCTCAAGCAACTCGGCACGCTGCCAGCCGATCAGCGCAAGGCCGCTGGCGAAGCGATCAACCTGTCGCGCGATGCGCTGACCGCTGCGCTGTCCGAGCGCAAGCACACGCTGGAAAACGCCGCGCTGGACACGCGTCTGGCTGGCGAGCGCATCGATGTCACCTTGCCGGGGCGCCGCAGCGAACGTGGTGGATTGCACCCGGTCACGCGCACGCTTGAGCGCATCGTCGAGATCTTTGCGCGCTTGGGGTATGAGCTGTCCGATGGTCCTGAGATCGAGGACGACTGGCATAACTTCGAAGCTTTGAATTTTCCGCCGCACCATCCGGCGCGCGCGATGCATGACACGTTCTATTTCGGCGATGGCCGCCTGTTGCGCACCCATACCTCCGGTGTGCAGGTGCGTTACATGGATGCGCACAAGCCGCCGCTGCGCATGATCGCGGCCGGCAAGGTGTATCGCTCCGATTCGGACCAGACCCATTCGCCGATGTTCCATCAGGTCGAAGGCCTGCTGGTGGACGAGCATTCCACCTTCGCCGACCTCAAGGGCACCTTGTCCGAGTTCGTGCGTGCGTTCTTCGAGCGCGATTTCGAAATGCGTTTCCGTCCCAGCTATTTCCCGTTCGTGGAGCCGGGTGCGGAGGTGGACATCGCCTGGCAGCAGCCCGATGGCAGCACGCGCTGGCTGGAAGTGCTCGGCTGCGGCATGGTGCACCCGAACGTGCTGCGCAGCGTCGGCATCGACCCGGAGCGCTACACCGGCTTCGCGTTCGGCCTGGGCGTGGAACGCTTTGCGATGCTGCGCTACGGCGTCAACGACCTGCGCGCGTTCTTCGAGAACGATGTGCGTTTTCTCAGGCAGTTTGCCTAACGGCCGGGAATCGGGAATCGGGAGTGGAGAATCGGAGCAGCCAAGCGCGCTCCCAGCCCACCTTCCAGATCCCCGAAGACCTCCCGCTGTTGCGATTCCCGATTCCCGATTCCCTATTCTCCATTCCCGGCTCCTCATGAAATTCTCTGAAAATTGGCTGCGCAGCCACGTTCCCATCCAGGCGAGCCGCGACGAACTTGCCGCGACGCTGACGGCGATCGGTCTGGAAGTCGAAGAGGTCACGCCGTTGGGCGAGGCACTGGGTCAGGTGGTGGTCGCGCGCATCGTCGAGGCGGTGCGTCATCCGGAGGCCGACCGTCTGCAGGTCTGCAGTGTCGATGCGGGGCAGGGCGAGTTGCTGCAGATCGTGTGTGGCGCGCCCAATGCGCGTGCCGGTCTGGTGGCGCCGTTGGCGCTGGTCGGTGCGCAGATCGGTGCGCTGACCATCACCGCGGCCAAGCTGCGCGGTGTGGCGTCCAACGGCATGCTGTGTTCGGCCAAGGAGCTGGGGCTGGACAGCGACGCGTCCGGCCTGTTCGAGCTGCCCGACGATGCGCCGGTGGGGCAGGCCCTGGCGGAGTATCTGGGGCTGCCCGATGCCAGCATCGAGATCAAGCTCACGCCCAATCGCGCCGATTGCTTCAGCGTGCGCGGCATCGCCTTCGACGTGGCCGCAGCCTGCGCCAGCGAAGTGGTGGCCTTCGATGCGGGTGAGGTGGCGCCGGTGTCGACACGCAGGCTGGCCGTGCAGCTGGATGCCGGCCACGACGCGCCGCGCTATTGCGGACGTGTGATCGAGGGCATCGACCCGGCCGCAAAAACGCCGGTGTGGTTGGCCGAGCGGCTGCGTCGCAGTGGCGTGCGGCCGGTGTCGTTGCTGGTGGATATCACCCAGTACGTGATGCTGGAACTCGGCCAGCCGATGCATGCGTTCGATCTGGACGCGCTGCAGGGGCCGATCGGCGTTCGGCGTTCGCGCAGTGGCGAGCAGCTGGCGCTGCTGGATGGACGTCAGGTCACATTGGACGACAGTTTCCTGACCATCACCGATGCCGGCCGGCCGGTCGCGTTGGCCGGTCTGATGGGCGGGCTGGACACGCGCGTGACCGAGACCACGCGCAACGTGTTCCTGGAAGCGGCATATTTCGACCCGGCCGCGATCATGGGCCGTGGCCGCAAGCTCGGCTTGCATACCGATGCCGGTCATCGCTTCGAACGTGGCGTGGATCCGGCATTGCCGCCGCAAGCGATCGAAGTGGCGACGCGGTTGGTGCTGGAGCTGGCCGGCGGTATGCCTGGCCCGGTGGTGCATGCGCAATTGCCGCAGCATTTGCCGCAGCCCGCAAACATCCTGCTGCGGCGTGCGCGGATCGCGCGCGTGCTGGGCATCCAGATCGACGATGCCGAGGTTGCGCGCATTCTCACCGCGCTCGGCATGCAGCTCGAGGCGGTGGCCGAGGGCTGGCAGGTGATGGCGCCGAGCCGTCGCTTCGATATCGCCATCGAAGAAGATCTGATCGAAGAGCTGGCGCGTATCCACGGCTACGACCGTGTGCCGACCACGCTACCGGGTGGTGCAAGCCGGATCGCGATGCCGAGCGAAACCCAGCTGGACGAACTCAGCGTGCGTCGCCAGCTGGTAGCGCGCGAGCTGCAGGAAACCATCAATTACGCCTTCATCGATGCCACTTTACTGGAGCGCTGGCAGCTGGCTGACGGTCTGGTACCGTTGGCCAATCCGCTCAGTGCCGAGCTTGCGATCATGCGCCCGCGGTTGTTGCCGGGCCTGGTGGCAACGCTGGGTCGCAACGCTGCCCGTCAGGCTGGGCGCGTGCGCCTGTTCGAGTTGGGCAAGGTGTTTACTGCGGCTGCCGAGACAGGCGCTGCGCCGCAGGAAGCGCAGCACGTTGCTGCTGCCGTGTGCGGTGATGCTTTGGCGCTGCAGTGGGGCGAGCCCGCGCGCAAGGTGGATTTCCACGATCTGAAGGGCGACCTGGCGGCGCTGGCCGCGGCCAGCGGCGCGGTGCTGGATTTCCAGCCTTCCACCGAGCCGTTCGGGCACCCCGGGCGTTCGGCCGATATCCATCGCGACGGCGTGCGCATCGGCTGGATCGGGCAGGTGCATCCGCGTCTGGCCAAGCTGCTGGACATCGATGTGGACGTGATCGCATTCGAGCTGCAACTGGCGCCGCTGGTGCAGCGTGCGCTGCCGCGTGCCGGCGAGCTGTCGCGGTTCCCCTCGGTGCGTCGCGATCTGGCCTTCCTGGTGCCGGAAGAAGTGAGCTGGGCGGCGCTGTCTGCCAGTGTGCGCACTACTGTTGGCCCGTTGTTGCGCGAGGTGCAGCTGTTCGATCGCTATGTCGGGCAGGGGGTCGAGCCAGGTTTCAAGAGTCTGGCTATGGGCTTGATTTTGCAGGATAACTCGCGCACTCTCACCGACCGGGACGTCGACGCAGTCGTTGCCGATGTGGTGGCCGTGATCGAGCGCGAGCACTGCGCCCGGATCCGGAGTTGAGGCGGTAACCAGGGGATTGGCATGGCATTGACGAAAGCGGAGATGGCCGAACGTCTGTTCGACGAAGTCGGTCTGAACAAGCGCGAGGCAAAGGAATTTGTCGACGCCTTTTTCGACGTGCTGCGCGATGCGCTGGAGCAGGGCCGTCAGGTGAAGTTGTCCGGTTTCGGCAACTTCGATCTGCGGCGCAAGAATCAACGGCCCGGTCGCAATCCCAAGACCGGTGAGGAAATTCCGATTTCGGCCCGCACGGTGGTGACTTTCCGTCCAGGCCAGAAGCTCAAGGAGCGGGTGGAGGCTTATGCTGGATCCGGGCAGTAATCGCGAGCTACCGCCGATCCCGGCCAAGCGCTACTTCACCATTGGCGAAGTCAGCGAGTTGTGCGATGTCAAACCGCACGTCCTGCGCTATTGGGAAACCGAATTTCCGAGCCTGGAGCCGGTCAAGCGGCGCGGCAATCGACGCTACTACCAGCGCCACGACGTGCTGATGGTGCGGCAGATCCGCGGCTTGCTGTACGAACAGGGCTACACCATCGGTGGCGCACGTCTGCGTCTGGAAGGCGACGGCGCCAAGAGCGAGTCGGCGTTGAGCAACCAGATCATCAAGCAGGTGCGCATGGAGCTGGAAGAAGTATTGCAACTGCTGCGGCGCTAGGAAAAGCTGTCGCAAAGCCGCTATAATCGCAGGCCGTCCTCGTGACGGAGTGCAGCATCTTCGGGGTATAGCGCAGCCTGGTAGCGCACTAGTCTGGGGGACTAGTGGTCGTCGGTTCAAATCCGGCTACCCCGACCAAACACTGAGCCCATGTCTCCTCGACATGGGCTTTTTTGTTGCGCCGCAACATGGGATTCAGGGCGTTTCAGAAGGCGTGCCGCATATGCACAACGGCATACTGCAGCGCAGCAGAGTCGGCGCGGAAGGGTTCGCTTTCTACAGTCCGGTCTGCTGTGGACCTGGGTCACACAGTGATGCTAAGTATCCGGAAATACTCCAAATCATTAGGTTTGGATTAGGACGTGTATCACGCTTTTTTAACGCAACAACGACGAACTTGAATCAATAGGCCAACGCCGTCAATAAAATGACGTGCAGCGTCTTGCGATGTGATCGTTCTATGCCATAGTGCACTGCAACACGTCATACCCCGTCGTGATCCCGATGTCGTTGGGATGAATTTTCCTGTCGTACGTTCGTGCTGGCGTGTTTAGCCGGTTGAGCGCTGCGCGAGGTCCTGTCCTACCAACCGAGGCAGCCAGCTACACGCATGAAGAAACTGATCGGACGATTCTGCCAAGGCCTCAGCCTGGCGTTGATCTGCTCGATGGCACTGGGCGCTTGCAGCTCCGGTCCGAAGATGGCGGATTCTTTGCCGCTCCCGGATCCGCTGGCGATGTCCGCTGTGCAGCCCGAGTATCGACTTTCGCCGGGCGACTTGCTGTTGGTGAAGGTGTTTCAGGTCGACGATCTGGAGCGGCAGGTCCGCATCGATCAGAACGGGCACATCTCGCTGCCGTTGATCGGCGATGTCAAGGCGACCGGTCTGGGTGTCGGCGAGCTCGAGAAGCTGGTCGCCGATCGCTACAGCGCCGGCTATCTGCAGCAGCCGCAGGTGTCGGTCTTTGTGCAGGAATCCAACGGCCGTCGGGTCACGGTGACTGGCGCGGTGGACGCGCCGGGTATCTACCCGGTGATCGGCTCCAACCTGACCTTGCAGCAGGCGATTGCGCAGGCCAAGGGTGTCAGCACAGTGGCCAGCCGCGGCAACGTCATCGTGTTCCGCATGGTCAATGGACAAAAAATGCTCGCCAGATTCGATCTGACCGAGATCGAGAAGGGTGCCAATCCGGACCCCGAGATCTATGGTGGCGATATCGTTGTGGTGTATCGCTCTGACGCACGCATCTGGCTGCGCACCATGCTTGAACTGACCCCCCTGGTAATGGTGTGGCGCGCTTACCGATGAGTATGAATTCAGACAATCGTTCCTCTTCTTCGCATCGCCACGGGCATCTCGAGTTGGCTGACGTTGGTCTGCTCGACTATTGGCGTGCACTGATATCGCAGCGCTGGTTGATCATCGGGGTCACGCTGTTCGCGGTGCTGCTGGCGTTTGGCGTCACGTTGTTGATGCCGGAGAAGTACCGCGCGACCAGTACGTTGCAGATCGAGCGTGATTCGCTCAACGTGGTGAATGTCGACAATTTGATGCCGGTGGAGTCGCCGCAGGATCGCGACTTCTACCAGACCCAGTACCAGTTGCTGCAGAGCCGTTCGTTGGCCCGGGCGGTCATTCGCGAAGGCAAGCTGGATCAGGAGCCGGCCTTCAAGCAGCAGGTAGACGAAGCGCTGGAAAAAGCGGCGGCCAAGAATCCGGAAGCCGGCAAGTCGGTGGATTCGCGCCAGGCGATCGTCGAGCGCACCTTGACCGATACCCTGCTGGCGGGATTGGTGGTCGAGCCGATCCTCAATTCGCGCCTGGTCTACGTCAATTACGACTCGCCGGACCCGGTGCTGGCCGCCAAGATCGCCAACATCTACACCAAGGTCTTCATCGTCAGCACGCAAGAGCGGCGCATGAACGCGTCGTCGTTCGCGACCAAGTTCCTGTCCGAACGTCTGGAGCAGTTGCGCGGCAAGGTGGAAGACTCGGAAAAGACACTGGTCTCTTATTCGACCGACGAGCAGATCGTATCGATGGGCGACGACAAGCCATCGCTTGCGGCGCAGAACCTGGGCGATCTCAACGCGATGCTGGCATCTGCGCAGGACACGCGCATCAAGGCCGAGGCGGCGTGGCGGCAGGTCAGCACCAGCGACAGCATGTCGTTGCCGCAGGTGCTGAGTAACCCGCTGATCCAGAGCCTGCGTGGCGAGCAGATCCGCCTGAACACCGAATACCAGCAGAAGCTGTCGACCTTCAAGCCGGACTACCCGGAAATGCAGCGCCTGAAGGCGCAGATCGAAGAATCGCGCCGCCAGATCAATGGCGAGGTCATCAATATCCGTCAGTCGTTGAAGGCCACTTACGACGCGTCGGTGCAGCAGGAGCATTTGCTCAACGAGCGCATCGCCGGTCTTCGCACCAACGAGCTGGATCTGCAGAGCCGCAGCATCCAATACAACATGCTCAAGCGCGACGTCGACACCAATCGTCAGCTCTACGATGCGCTCCTGCAGCGCTACAAAGAGATCGGTGTTGCTAGCAACGTTGGCGCCAACAACGTGACCATCGTCGATACCGCAGACGTGCCTACGTCGAAGACTTCACCGAAACTCAAATTGAACCTCGCTTTAGGCTTCATCTTTGGCGTATTTCTTGGTGTGGCTATCGCTCTTGTGCGCTACTTCTTGCGGGGCAATGGGCCGGAGACGCGGTTGAACTGACATCGTGATGTTGCAAAACGATGGTTAATTTAAGTGACAACTGATTCAGCGTAGAAAAAGTCGGATCCCGTAAATTTCGGGCTCCCTCGTTTGAAAGTTTGTCTCTGTTGAAACAAAGGGCTGTCGTGTGATCTGGGGTCGGTAGCTATTGCCGCGGTGATCGCTCGACGGAGATGATTGAAAGCTCGCGTGCGTTTCGTATGTTCCCCCGCATGCGCCGTATCGAGTTTGGAGGACATCCCCATGCTTTTGGCAGACTTGAGTAGCGCGACCTACACGACTTCCTCGCCGCGATTGTTGTCCAAGTATTCGGCTGCAGCCGACCTGGTTCTACGCGTTTTCGACCTCACCATGGTGGTCGTCTCCGGACTGATTGCGTATCGCATCGTGTTCGGCTCCTGGGTGCCGGCGGCGCCTTACCGGGTCGCGATCGCCACCACCTTGCTGTACTCGGTGATCTGCTTTGCGCTGTTCCCGCTGTATCGCAGCTGGCGCGGCCGTGGGTTGCTGAGTGAACTGATGGTGTTGGGCGGTGCCTTCGGCGGCGTGTTCGCGTTGTTCGCGGTGCATGCGCTGATCGTGCAGGTGGGCGAGCAGGTGTCGCGCGGCTGGATCGGCCTGTGGTTCGTCGGTGGTCTGGCGTCGCTGGTGGCGGCACGCACGGTGTTGCGCGGCTTCTTGAACCATCTGCGTACGCAGGGCGTGGACGTGCAGCGTGTGGTGGTGGTCGGTCTGCGCCATCCGGTGATGAAGATCAATCACTACCTCAGCCGCAATCCGTGGGTCGGCATGAACCTGGTCGGCTACTTCCGTACCCCGTACGACATCGCCGTGACCGAGCAGCGTCAGTCGCTGCCGTGCCTGGGCGACCCGGACGCGTTGATCGAGTATCTGAAGGACAACCAGGTCGAGCAGGTGTGGATCTCGTTGCCGCTGGGCGAGCGTGATCACATCAAGCAGCTGCTGCAGCGCCTGGATCGCTATCCGATCAACGTCAAGCTGGTGCCGGATCTGTTCGACTTCGGTCTGTTGAATCAGTCCGGTGAGCAGATCGGCAACGTGCCGGTGATCAACCTGCGTCAGGGCGGTGTGGATCGCGACAATTATTTCGTGGTCGCCAAGGCGCTGCAGGACAAGCTGTTGGCGGTGGTCGCGCTGATGGGGCTGTGGCCGTTGATGGCGGCCATCGCGGTGGGCGTCAAGATGAGCTCGCCGGGTCCGGTGTTCTTCCGCCAGCGTCGCCATGGTCTGGGCGGTCGCGAGTTCTACATGTTCAAGTTCCGCTCGATGCGCGTGCATGACGATCATGGCACCAGCATCCAGCAGGCGACCAAGAACGACACCCGTATCACGCGTTTCGGTGCGTTCCTGCGTCGCAGCAGCCTGGATGAGTTGCCGCAGATCTTCAACGTGCTGGGTGGCAGCATGTCGCTGGTTGGCCCGCGCCCGCATGCCGCGCAGCACAACACGCATTACGAAAAGCTGATCAACCATTACATGCAGCGTCACTATGTCAAGCCGGGCATCACCGGCTGGGCGCAGGTGAACGGTTTCCGTGGCGAGACCCCGGAACTGCGGACGATGAAGAAGCGGATCCAGTACGACCTCGACTACATTCGTCGTTGGTCGCTGTGGCTGGATATCCGCATCATCGTGCTGACCGCGGTGCGTGTGTTCGGACAGAAGACCGCGTACTGATGATGTTGGGGAGTGTGCGACCTGGCGCATCCGGCGCCGCGGGCGGCTGCATCGCAGCCGCCCCCTTCAAGCAGGCGTCTGCATGCTGATCCGAATGAGCGACGAGGCCCGCGTTCGCTGGCATAACCTGCTGATCGAACTGACGCTGTTGGTTGGCGTGGGTTACAACCTGGTGCTGGCGCTGATCAACGCCAACGTGTTCACCGTGCGTCCGGTGATCACCTACGCAGTCGAATTCATCATCTACGCAGCGTGTTTTCTGCTTGGCCTGGGCTCGATGAGTCGCAAGCGCATTGCGTTGATCATCAGCGGGTTGGGGCTGATCGTCACCTTGATGTTCGTGCGCTTTCTGGTGAACTGGCAGATCGACCCAAAATTCTTCCGCGATGCCTTGGTGGTCTTCGCGTTTGTGGTGCTGGGCTCGGCCTATACCGGTTCGGTGCCCAAGTTGTTCGTGCGCATGACGATCATCGTCTCGCTGGTTGCCGCCTTCGAGTTGGCAATGCCAAGCGCCTACGGCGATCTGGTCAACCCGAAGAGTTTCTTCGTCAACGCACGCGGCATGAGTGCGGAAGGCTTCTGGAACGAAGACAGCAACCTGTTCGTCAGCGCTACGCGGCCGGGCGAGCGTAACTTCCTGCCGGGCTCCAATCTTCCACGCGCCTCCTCGATGTTTATCGAGCCGGTGACGATGGGCAATTACATCTGCTTCTTCACCGCAATCGTGCTGGTGTTCTGGCGTTGGATGCGGCCCTCGATGCTGATCCTGTCGGTCGGCTTGATCGGCTTCATGGTCGTTGCCTCCGATGGACGACTCGCGGCGGGCACCTGTGTGCTGATGGTGTTGCTGTCGCCGCTATTGAAACGGCTTGACCAGCGACTGGCGTTTCTGGTGTTTCTGACGGTGATCATGACCGCATGGTTGCTGGTGTGGATCACCGGGATCACCGCGTATCAGGACAACACGATGGGGCGGATCTTCTTCACCGTGAACTCGATGAACAACCTGTCGTTCGAGTCGTGGATGGGGTTGGACTTTGCGCAGGCGTATCGCTACTTCGATAGCGGCATTGCCTACTTCATCGCATCGCAATCGATCGTGGGCGTGCTGGCGTTCCTGCTGTCGTATTCGTTCCTGTTGTTGATGCCGAGCAAGGAAGGCCAGCTGTTCAAGAACCTTGCGATCTTTGCGTTCGCGTTGAGCCTTCTGGTGTCCAACGGCTACTTCTCGATCAAGACCTCGGCGCTGTGGTGGTTCGTGTGCGGCTGCATGTGGCACATGCTGCCGACCTGGTCCGCTGCGTCGGCGGCTCTCGTGGCTAGACAAGAACCTCCCACCGACGATGGTGCGCAGTTGCCATTGCCTGCGGGAGGGGCGCGATGAACCCGGCGGCGACGCAGGCACAGCAGCCGGTCTTGCCGACTGCCGGCGCATACGTTGCCACCCCGCAGCGCGGTCGCGACCTGCGTATCGATGCCGCCAAGGCGATCGCGATCTTGTTGGTGGTGTTCTGTCACGCCAAGGGGGTGCCGCATGGCATGACCTTGTTCGCTTATAGCTTCCATGTGCCGCTATTTTTTCTGGTCTCCGGCTGGTTGGCGTCCGGCTACGCCTCGCGATCCACCGGGCTGTCGCAGACCGTCAGCAAGCAGGCGCGCAGCCTGTTGCTGCCATATGTGGTGTTCTATCTGCTTGGCTACGCGTACTGGCTGCTGACGCGCAATATCGGCGAAAAAGCGGCGCGCTGGGGCAGTCACCCCTGGTGGGAGCCGATCGTGGCGATGTTCACCGGGATCGGGCCGGACTTGTACGTGCAACCTCCGCTGTGGTTCCTGCCGGTGATGCTGGTGACGGTGCTCAGCTACGTGCTGCTGCGCCGCTGGATGTCGCCGGTGGTGATTGCGGTGGCGTCGTTGGTCGTGGCGTGGTTCTGGATGCAGTGGTTTCCGGCGCAGCACGTGCGGATTTTTTTCGGGTTGGATGTGCTACCGGTGTCGTTGTGCTTCTACGCACTTGGCGCGTTGTTGATCCACGTCTCGCCGCGCTTGCCGACGTCGTTGCCCGTTAGCGTGCTGGCGACGGTATTGCTGGCAGTACCGGTGGCCTGGCTGGCTGATGTCAACGGCCGGATCGACGTCAATATGCTGGAATTCGGCCGCAACCACGCGTTGTTTCTGCTGAGCGCGGTGCTTGGATCGTTGATGGTGATCTGCGCTGCACGGTTGGTGCAAGGTTGGGCATGGGTGCAGTGGATCGGCCGCAACACCTTGCTGATCTTGTGCACGCACATGCTGGTGTTCTTTGTGCTCTCCGGTGTTGCGGCATTGGCGGGCGGATTCGGTGCCTCGCGGCCGGGCCTGGGCTGGGCCTTGTTTGTCACCGTCTTCGCGCTGGTCGCATGTGTGCCGCTGCGCTGGTTCCTGATGCGTTTCGCGCCGTGGACCTTGGGTGCCCGCCCGGTGGCGGCATGAGCGGTACCGGGCCATGACAACTGCGCCGTACTCCACAGCCGCCGGGCACGGTAGTTCGGGGGCCAAGATCGCCCCAGCGCCTGCCTTGACCCGCGATTGGCAGATCGATGCAGCGAAGGCGCTGGCGATTGTTCTGGTGGCATTGGGACACGCCAGCGGAATGCCGGCTGCCTACAAGCTGTTCGCCTATAGCTTCCACGTTCCGTTGTTCTTCGTGCTGTCCGGTTGGGTAGGCGAGCGCTTTGGCCACCGTGCGATGACGGTGGCGACGATCAAGAAGTTGGCGCGCACGCTGCTGGTTCCCTACCTTGCGTTCTTTCTGCTGGCCTACGTTTGCTGGCTATTGATGGGCGTGACCAGTCGCGCAGCGCATCCATCGCACCCCCTGCCGTGGTGGGACCCGTTTGTGGGTCTGTTCTGGGCCAATGGCGCAAGCCTGTATGTGCTTCCCGCATTGTGGTTTTTGCCGGCGCTGTTTGTCACCACGCTCGCCTACCTTGCCTTGCGCGCGCGGTTGAGCACCGCTGCGTTGGCTGTGGTCAGCCTGCCGCTTGCATTGGCATGGGCCGGCTGGTTCCCCTCGCTGCAGCTGCGGCTTCCGTTTGCATTGGACGTGTTGCCGGTTGCGTTGTTCTTCATCGCTGCTGGCGGTTGGCTGTCGCGCTACGCCGATGCGTTGCGATCGCTCGGCGCTTTGGTTTGGGCACTGGCATTGCCGGTATTGGTGGTTGCCTGGTGGTCGTTGGCTGGCTGGAATGGGCAGGTGGATGTCAATAATCTGCAGTTTGGGCAGTCCGCCGCAGTGTTTCTGCTGGTGAGCCTGCTGGGGACAGCGATAACGTTGTGTGTGGCCTATTTCGTTCGACAGTGGCGTTGGCTGCAGTGGATCGGGACCAACACCTTGCTGATTCTGTGCACGCATACGCTGGTGTTTCTGGTGCTCACCAGTGTCGTGGCACGCACCGGTGTGATCGCACGCAGCACGATCGGCACACCTGCGTGGGCAATGGGCCTTACCGCGGTAGCGCTTGTTGCCAGTGTGCCGATGCGCGCTGCGTTGGTGCGCATCGCGCCTTGGATGTTGGGATTGAAAGGTAAATGACGAGCTTCCAGAATCATCAGCCGTCGCGACGTACAGTTGCGCGTTGCTGGCACAGGAGATTGGCGTAATGAAAGTGGTGCATGTCGTCCGCCAATTCCATCCTTCGATCGGAGGCATGGAGGAAGTCGTTCTCAATGTGGCCCGCCAGCATCAGGCCAATAGTGCCGATACGGTGGAGATCGTGACATTGGATCGGGTGTTCACCGATCCAGGCGCGCAACTGGCTGCGCAGGAAACGCATCAGGGCCTGCCGATCCGGCGCATTGGCTATCGCGGTTCGTCGCGCTACCCATTTGCGCCATCGGTGCTCAATGCGATTCGCTCCGCGGATCTGGTGCATCTGCATGGCATCGACTTTTTCTACGATTACCTTGCGCTGACCAAACCGCTGCATGGCAAGCCGATGGTGGTGTCCACGCATGGCGGGTTTTTCCATACCGCCTACGCATCGCGCATGAAGCAGCTGTGGTTTCAGACACTCACCCGCACCTCTGCGCTGGCGTATGCGCGGGTGATCGCCACCAGCGAGAACGATGGCGAACTGTTCGCCAAGGTCGTTTCGCCGGCGCGCTTGCGGGTGATCGAAAATGGTGTGGACGTTGAGAAATACGCGGGGCAGGGCGCAACGACACCGGGGCGCACGATGCTGTATTTCGGACGCTGGTCGGTGAACAAGGGGCTGATCGAAACCCTGGAGTTGCTACAGGCCGCGCTCAAGCGCGACCCGCAGTGGCGGCTGATCATCGCCGGCCGCGAGTACGATTTGAAAGAGGCCGATCTGCGCAAGGCGATCGCCGAGCGTGGCTTGCAGGACAAGGTGCAGCTGAGCATGTCGCCTTCGCAGGAACAGTTGCGGGCGTTGATGCACCAGGCGCAGTTTTTCGTGTGTCTGTCGCGGCATGAAGGGTTCGGTATTGCGGCGGTCGAGGCGATGAGTGCGGGCCTGATTCCGATCCTCAGCGATATCCCGCCGTTCGTGCGTCTTGCCCGCGAATCGGGTCAGGGTGTGATCGTCAATCGCGACAAGATCGATGCAGCGGCAGAGCAGGTGCAGGCGCTTGCGCTGCAGGCGGATGCGGATTTCGATACGCGTCGTGCAGCATCCATGGCGTATGTGAGCCGCTACGACTGGAAGCATGTGGTGGGGCGCTATATCGACGAGTACCACACCGCACTGGGCACGCGCCGCGCGCAGGAGGCAGTGCGATGAGTGTGCTTGCGTCTGCCTCGCTGACGCGTGCGGCCACGCAGCCGCAGGTCACTGTGCTGTTTTCCACCGAGAAGCCCAACGCCAGTACCAATCCGTATCTGACCCAGCTCTACGCGTCGTTGCCGGATGCGGTGCAACCGCGCTTTTTTTCGATGCGCGACGCGCTGCTCTCGCGTTACGACGTACTGCATCTGCATTGGCCGGAGTATCTGCTGCGCCATCCCAGTGCTGCCGGCACGCTGGCCAAACAGGCCTGCGCGGCGCTGTTGTTGCTAAAGCTGCAGCTGACCGGCACGCCGGTGGTGCGTACCTTGCACAACCTGGCCCCGCACGAAGACCGGGGTTGGCGTGAGCGCAGTTTGTTGCGGTGGATCGACCGTTTGACGCGTCGCTGGATCCGCATCAACGCAACTACGCCGCCGCGGCCGCCGTTCACCGACACCATCCTGCACGGCCATTACCGCGACTGGTTCGCGACCATGCAGCAGGGCAGCACGGTGCCGGGGCGGCTGCTCCACTTCGGTTTGATTCGTCCTTACAAGGGTGTGGAAACGCTGCTGGATGTGATGCGCGAAGTGGGCGATCCACGTTTGAATCTGCGTATCGTCGGCAACCCGGCCACCCCGCAGATGCGCACGCTGGTTGAAGATGCCTGCGCGCAGGATCCGCGCGTCACTGCATTGCTGGCGTATGTCGAAGAGCCGGTGTTGGCGCGCGAAGTCAGCGAGGCTGAGCTGGTGGTGTTGCCGTATCGGCAGATGCACAACTCCGGCACGTTGCTGTTGGCGTTGTCGCTGGCGCGCCCGGTGCTGGCACCGTGGAGCGAGTCGAATGCAGCCATCGCCGAGGAAGTCGGCCCGGGCTGGGTATTTCTTTATGAAGGCGAATTCGATGCAGTGCTATTGACCGGCATGCTGGACAAGGTGCGCGCTGCGCCGCGCGGCCCGGCGCCGGATCTATCGCAACGTGACTGGCCACGGATCGGACAGTTGCACTACCGCACCTACCTGGAAGCGCTCGGCAAGGATGGAGACGCCGCGCTGTGACCGCAGAGATCCCAACGATGACATCCCCCACGCCGCCCCCACCACGCAGCCTAGGCTCGCGTGCCGCCGGTGGCGCAGCGGTGACCATGATCGGCCAGTCGGCCAAGATGGTCGTGCAGTTCGGCGGCATCATCCTGCTGGCGCGGTTGCTGACGCCTTACGACTACGGCCTGATGGCGATGGTCACTGCCATCGTCGGTGCTGCCGAGATCCTGCGCGATTTCGGTTTGTCCGCCGCTGCCGTGCAGGCCAAGCATGTCAGCCGCGAACAACGCGACAACCTGTTCTGGATCAACAGCGGTATCGGCTTGTCGCTATCGGTGGTGGTGTATGCCTCTGCCCACGTGATCGCCAATTTCTACAAAGAGCCGGCGTTGGTGATGATCTCGCAGGCGCTGGCGGTGACCTTCCTGATCAACGGCATGACCACGCAGTACCGCGCGCATCTGAGCCGTGGATTGCGCTTCGGTCAGGTGGCGCTGAGCGATGTGGGCTCGCAGGTGCTGGGTCTGATTGCAGCGGTGGCTGCGGCGTTGCTCGGTTGGGGATATTGGGCGCTGGTGGTGCAGCAGGTGGTGCAAGCCAGCGTCAATTTCTTGATCGCCGCAAGTTGCTCACGCTGGTTGCCACGCGGATACCAGCGTGCCGCGCCGATGCGTGATTTCATGAGTTTCGGCTGGAATCTGATGGCTGCGCAGTTGCTGGGATATGCCAGCCGCAATGTCGGCCAGGTCATCATCGGTTGGCGCACCGGCCCGGACGCACTGGGTCTGTACAACCGCGCCTTCCAGTTGCTGATGATGCCGTTGAACCAGATCAATGCGCCGGCGACCAGCGTGGCGTTGCCGGTGTTGTCGCAGTTGCAGGACGACCGCGAGCGCTTCAATGCTTTCCTATTGCGTGGGCAGACGGTGATGGTGCACTTGATCTTTGCACTGTTTGCCTTTTCCTGTGCGCTGGCGATGCCGTTGATCGTGCTGGTGCTTGGCGAACAGTGGCGCGATGCGGTGCCGTTGTTTCAGGTGTTGACCCTGGGCGGAATTTTTCAGACCGCGTCCTACGCCACTTATTGGGTGTTCCTGTCCAAGGGGTTGATGCGCCAGCAGCTGATTTACTCGCTGGTGGGGCGCATCGTGCTGATCGGCTGCATCTTTGCCGGTTCGCGCTGGGGCGCGATGGGCGTGGCGATCGGTTATTCGTTCGGGCTGTTATTGATCTGGCCGTTGTCGCTGGTCTGGATCGGCAAGATTTCCGACGCGCCAGTGCGCTCGCTGTTTACCAATGCTTTGCGCCCGATGGTGGCCTACGGCGTGGCCGGTGGCTGTGCGTACTACGCCTCCGTCGTGGCCGGTGGCCCGTTGTGGCAGCAACTTGCCGCTGGTGCAGGGGCGATGGCCGCCGTCTGTCTGCTAGCCCTGGCGATCTGGCCGGCGTTCCGCCGCGATGTGTTGTCCATCGTCAATATCCGCAAACTACTGACCCAGGCCAAGGCACGCCGATGAGATCGACATTGTCCTCGCCTGCGTTCGTGCATGCTCTTTTCCACTCATCCATAGGACACGGCCCATGAGCGACACACCCGCCGCTGCTTCCGGCATTCGCCGGCCTTGCTATCTGGTCTTGTCCGCACACGATTACCGTACGCCGCGTCGCGCCAATATCCACTTCATCACCGATCAGCTGGCGTTGCGCGGGACCACGCGATTTTTCTCGCTGCGCTATAGCAGGTTGTCGCGCATGAAGGGCGACATGCGCCTGCCGCTGGACGAAACGGCGAACACCGTCGTCTCGCACAAGGGGGTTGATTGCTATCTGTGGCGCACCACGGTGCATCCGTTCAATACGCGCCGTGCGTGGCTACGTGCGGTCGAAGACGCGATGTTTCGCTGGTACGCCGCGCATCCGCCGCGTCAGCTGCTTGACTGGATGCGCGAGGCGGACGTGATCGTGTTCGAAAGCGGCATTGCAGTTGCCTTCATCGAGCTCGCCAAGCGCATCAATCCTGCGGCCAAGCTGGTCTATCGCGCATCCGATGCCTTGAGCACGATCAACGTTGCCTCCTATATCGAGCGCGAGTTCGACCGCGTCGCGCCAACGCTCGATGTGATCGCGCTGGTGTCGCCGGCGATGGCCGAGGAAGTGGCGAGCCGCGACAACGTCTATCACGTCGGCCATGGCGTGGATCACAACCTGGACCAGCTGGGCGACCCATCGCCGTATGGCGAAGGCATCCACGCGGTGGCGGTGGGGTCGATGTTGTTCGATCCGGAATTCTTCGTCGTCGCCAGCAAGGCCTTTCCGCACGTCACCTTCCATGTGATCGGCTCGGGCATGGGGCGCCATCCCGGCTACGGCGACAACGTGACGGTCTATGGCGAAATGAAGCACGTCGAGACCATCGGCTACATCAAGCACGCCCGTTTCGGGATTGCGCCTTACGCATCCGAGCAGGTGCCGATCTATCTGGCCGATAGCTCGATGAAGTTGCTGCAGTACGATTTCTTTGGGCTGCCAGCAGTGTGCCCGAACGTCGTCGTCGGGCCCTATCAATCGCGTTTCGGCTACACTCCAGGCAACGCGGATTCGATCGTTGCGGCAATTGGGCTGGCTTTGGAAGCACCGCACGTGCGCTATCGCCAGTGCCTGAATTGGTCCGATACCACCGATCGCGTGCTCAATCCCGGTGCGTACCCAGAGACCCGGTTGTATCCGCAAGACACCGGCGCAGCCGCGCGCACCTCTTCGGAGGCTGCGCTCTCGCATTGATGCGGCGCGCTCATTCGTTTTTTTTAAAGGAGATCCCCATATGGCCAACGCGTTACTGCAGAAGTGGATAGAACATGCCGAACGTCGCGCATTGTTCTGGTGGCAGCCGAAAAACGCTGGCGTGAACATGGGGGATCATCTCTCCAAGGTGATCGTTTCCTGCGTGCTTTCCTTGCAGGACAAAACGCTGATCGAAAAACGCGATCTCAGCAAGAAATTGATCGCAATCGGCTCGGTGCTGCACTTCGCCAAAGATGGCGACACCGTCTGGGGCAGCGGCATCAACGGCAAGATTCCGGCCGAACGCAACACCTTCAGCACGCTCGACGTGCGTGCAGTGCGCGGGCCGAAGACGCGCAAGTTCCTGATGGAGCGCGGCATCGCGGTGCCGGAGGTCTATGGCGATCCCGGTTTGCTGACGCCGATGTTCTTTCCTGCCGATGCGCTCGGCGCGGTAAACAAACGTCCGTTCGCCATCGTTCCGCACTTCAACGAGCCGGTCGAAAAATACAGTGCGTATGCCGACCATCTGGTGTTTCCCAACGTCAAGCCTGCGACCTTCATGAGCGCATTGTTGGGCGCTGAGTTGGTGATCAGCAGTTCGCTGCACGGGTTGATTCTTGCCGAGGCGTACGGCATTCCAGCGGTGTATCTGGATTGGGGCAACGGCGAAGACCGCTTCAAGTACGACGACTATTACAACGGCACCGGACGCACGCAGTGGCATTCGGGCAACAGCGTGGAAGAGTGCCTGGATCTGGGCGGCAACGGCGAGTTCGACCTGGCGCGTTTGCAGGCCGGATTGCTGGCCGCATTCCCTTACGACCTTTGGTGATTCGATGATGCAGGGCCAGCACGTGGAAACGGAAACAACGACTGCCGCCAATGGCGCGCCACCACAAGGCGTGGTAATTCCGCTTGGCGGGTTTCCGGTGTTGTCCACGACGCAGGAGGCCTTTGCGCTGGAATTGTTCCATGCGCTCGCGGCGCAGCAGCGACGCCGGGTGTTCTTTGCCAACACCAATTTCATCGTGCAATGCCAGGCGCTGCGCATGCGGATGCGCGAGCCCAGCGTGCGCATCGTCAATGACGGAATCGGGATGGATCTGGCTGCGCGTCTGATCCATGGCCGCCGCTTTGCCGGCAATCTCAATGGCACCGATCTGATTCCGTACCTGTGCCGCCATGCTGCGCAACCGCTCAAGTTCTTCCTGCTGGGCGGGCGCCCTGGCGTGGGCAAGACGGCCGCCGCCACGCTGACCGGCACGCTGGGTCAGCAGGTGGTCGGCATGTGCGATGGTTACGGCGAATTTGCCGCCGCAGGCGAGGGCCTGGCCGAGCGCATCAACCGCTCCGGTGCCGATGTGCTGTTGGTGGCCTTCGGCAATCCCCTGCAGGAGCGCTGGATCCTCGATCACAGCCAGGCGCTGACGGTGCCGCTGGTGTTCGGGGTCGGCGCGCTGCTGGACTTTTTGTCCGGCACCGCCAAGCGCGCGCCCGATTGGGTGCAGCGTCTGCATATGGAATGGATGTATCGGCTGCTCCATGAGCCGCGCCGTCTGCTCAAGCGCTATAGCTGGGACTTGCTGGTGTTCTTCCGCACCTGCCTGCGCGCGGGCAAACATCTGCCGTGATGCGCGGTGGCGCGCGCTGTCTTAGCATGCAGTGATGCATCCGACCGCCGCCGACCTGATTCGCTCGCTCGACCTCGCCCCGCATCCGGAAGGCGGGCACTTTCGCCGTGTGTATGCCTCTGCGCGTCAGGTGACCGATGGCGCGCACACGCGTCCCGCGCTGACCGCGATCCGCTTTCTGCTCAGTGCCGGCGAATGCAGCGCCTGGCACCGCGTGGACGCCGAGGAAAGCTGGCACTGGCAGCAAGGCGATGCGCTGGAGCTGCTGATCTACGACGAGGCCAGCGGGCAGTTGCAACGCCTGATCCTGGATGCCGCCGAGCGCGGCGAGCCGATGCACGTGGTGCCGGCCGGCTGCTGGCAGGCAGCACGCTCGCTTGGCGATTTCACCCTGGTGGGCTGCACGGTTTCGCCGGGGTTCGTGTGGGAAGGATTCGCGCTGATCGACGATGCCTCGCCGCTGGCCGCGCACCTGGCAGCCCTGGTCCCGCGCTGAGCGACGGCTGCGCCTGCCATGCCGAACGCTTCCCTAACGCGGCGGTGGCGGGCGTGGCGTAGTGTCCGCGTTTCACACAGGGGGGGCACTACGTGATGCGAGGCAGGGGGGCGGTGTGGGGAGCTGGATTGATGCTGGTGTCGTTGCTGGCGGCGGCCAGCGATAGCACGACGCCGAAAGTGGCTGCGTCATCACCACCAGCGGTGGTCGATCTGGAGGCGATGGTGGTGCGCGGCGTGCAACCTGGGCCGGGCTTGTGGAAGGTCAGCAAGGGCGACCACGTGTTGTGGATCCTGGGCACCTTGTCACCGCTGCCGAAGCGGTTGCAGTGGCAGTCGACCGAGGTGGAGACGATCATCGGCAAGTCGCAGCAGGTGCTGATGGCACCGACCGTGCAGATCGATGCGGAGATGGGCTTTTTCGGCAAGTTGACCTTGCTGCCGTCGGCGATGAAGGCGATGAAGAACGAAGACGGCCGCGAACTGCGCGAGGTGTTGCCGGCCGAGCTGTATGCGCGTTGGAGCCTGGCCAAGGCACGCTACATCGGCAGCGATCGTGGCGTTGAGCGCAAGCGCCCGATGCTGGCCGCCGGTGAGTTGTATCAGGCCGCGATCAAGCGCTCCGGCCTGGCCCGTTCGCCGGTGATCTGGTCGGTGGTGGAGCGTGCCGCCAAGCGCGCAGGCATCAAGCCGACACCCACGGCACTGGACTACAAGATCAAGGATCCGCGCCAGGCCATCAAGGACTTCCGCGCTGGCGGCATGGACGATACCGCGTGCTTCCGCAGCATTCTGGTCACGGTGGAGCGCGACCTGCCCACGATGGTCGAGCGCGCCAACGCGTGGTCGGTGGGCGATCTCGAAGCGCTGCGCCAACTGCCGCGCGAAGATCCGCAAGCTGCGTGCATGAGCGCGATGGCCAGCTCCGGCGCGGCCAAGGCGCGTGGTATCGACGATCTCGAACGCCGCATGCGCGAGCATTGGCTGAGCATTGCGACCAAGGCCCTGCAACGCAACCGCAGCACCTTCGCGGTGCTGCCGATCAGCCGGCTGACGGCGCCGGACGGGTATCTTTCACGGCTGCAGGCGTTGGGGTACGAGGTGGAAGCGCCTTGAGCGCGGCGGGTGTGATGGCCGCTGCCGGGGCTTGACCGGCGGCCTGTGGCCTTCCGCGTCCGGAGGCGCTGCGTCGGGTGTGATCCCAAGATCGATCGGCTCGGCCAATGCCAGCCACGTTATGCTGCGCGCCTTGTCCAATGAGACCTCCGCGTTGAACGCATTGCCGCTGCGCATTCTGGGCACCGGGCGCCATGTCCCCGCGACGGAGGTGACCTCGCAACAATTGGACGCGCGCTGGCAGTTGCCGGCGGGCACCACGTTCGCGCGCTCGGGTGTGGCCACGCGCCATTACGTGGGTGAGGGCGAGACTGCATCGTCGATGGGCGCCGCCGCCGCGACCCAGGCGCTGGCAAGCGCCGGCATCGAGGCCGGCGACATCGATTGCCTGATCTCGGCCTGCAGCGTCATGGAACAACCGATTCCCTGCCAGGCGGTATTGATCCAGCGCGCGCTTGGCCTGGGCGATTCGGGGATTCCCGCGTTCGACGTCAATGCGACCTGTCTGAGCTTTCTGGTGGCATTGGACATGGCGGCGAACGCGTTGGCGCTTGGGCGCTATCAGCGCGTCTTGATCGTCTCCAGTGAAGTCGCATCGGGCGGCCTGGATGTATCGGCGCCGGCGACCGCCGGGCTGTTCGGCGATGGCGCGGCCGCGGTGATCGTGGGGCGCAGCGCGCCAGAGGAAGGCTCGGCACTGCTGTCCAGTCGCCTGTCCAGTTATGGCAGTGGCGCCGATCTGTGCCGCATTCGCGGCGGCGGCACGCGCTATCCGCGTGGCGAAGAAAGCGCCCCCGATGCCTTGCGCACTTTCAGCATGGATGGGCGCGGTGCCTATCGCTTCGCGGCGCGCTACCTGCCTGCCTTCTGGGAGCAATTGCTGCGCGAGGCCGGCACCACCACGGAGGCGTTGCGCTGCCTGGTCCCGCATCAGGCCTCCGGCGGCGGTCTGGATCATGTGGTGCAGGCCTTGGGGCTGCGCGCCGATCAGGTGATTCGCATCCTGCATGCCACCGGCAATCAGGTCGCCGCATCGTTGCCGCACGCCTTGCATCACGCGCGGATCGAGCAGCGTTTGCAACGCGGCGATCTGTTCGCACTGCTCGGCACCGGCGCCGGGCTGGCGATCGGCGGCATGGTATTGCGGTACTAAGGCGTGGGCGCTCTTCCCGAACAGGACATGCCTTGATGCCAACGCGCGTGTCGCTCGAATTGTTGCGCATCGGCCATTGCCGTCATTGCGAGCGCATGGTGCGCGCGGACGGGCATTGGCATGCGGTGGAGTTCCCCGCCTTGAGCGTGCTGATCCGGCATCCGCAGCGTGGCGCACTGCTGTATGACACCGGCTATGCCGCGCATTTCTTCCGCGCCACCGATCTCTGGCCCGAGCGCCTGTATCGCTGGACCACGCCGGTGAGCTTGCCCGCGCACGAAACGCTGGGCGCGCAGTTGGCACGTCGCGGCGTACAGCTGGACGAGATTGCCTGGTGCCTGATTTCGCACTTCCATGCCGACCATGTCGGCGGACTGCGCGATCTGCCGAAGGCACGCTTCATCTGCCTGCGTGCGGACTATCAACAGCTGCGCAGTTGTTCGCGTGTTGGCGGGTTGCGCCGCGCCTTGTTGCCGCAGCTGCTGCCGGCCGATTTCGACCGACGGCTGCAGTTTGCCGAGCAAGCACCGGTGCGTGCGCTGACCGGTGCCTGGCAAGGGTTAGGTGAGGCCTACGATCTGTTCGAAGACGGTAGCGTGCTGGCGGTGCCGTTGCCCGGACACGTGCCGGGGCAGATGGGCTTATGGTTGCGCGATCAGCACGACCGCGAGGTGTTGCTGTGCGCCGATGCGGTGTGGTCTTCGGCGACATGGGCAACGCTGCAATGGCCTGCATGGCCCACACGTTTGTTGATGCACGATTGGGCTGCATTTCAGCGCACCGTGCAGCAGCTGCACGGGTTGTCGCACGCGCATCCCGAGTTGGCGATCCTGCCTTCGCATTGCCAGCCCAGTCTTGACCGTTATCAACCGGAGTGGCGATGAGCCTGCGTATTCTCGTGACCGGCGCGTCCGGTTTTGTCGGTGGTTCTTTCCTGCGGCGTTTCCAGGGCCAGCCGGGTGTTGAGATCCATGGCATCGGTCGCCGTGTCAGCGATCTGCCCAACTACCATCGTCTCGATCTGAGCCAGCCGTTCTCGCTGGACTGGCAACCCGATGTGGTGATTCACGCCGCTGCACTGGCCTCACCGTGGGCCACGCGTGCGCAGTTTCAGCTGCACAACGTGCAGGCCACCGCCAACGTCATCGAGTTCTGCAAGCGCAATGGCTGCCCGCGTCTGCTCTACGTGTCTTCGAGTTCGGTGTTCTATCGCGAGGCGCATCAATACGACCTCACCGAGGACAGCCCGATCGGGCCGACGTTCGTCAATACCTACGCGCAGACCAAATACCTCGGCGAAACCTTGCTCGATGCCTATCCAGGCGAAAAATCCGTGCTGCGCCCGCGTGCGGTATTCGGGCCGGGAGATACGGTGTTATTCCCGCGTGTGATCGCCGCTGCACGCAAAGGCGCGTTGCCGCGCTTTATCGGCCAGACCCAGCCGGTGATCGGCGATCTGATCTATATCGATACGCTGTGCGATTACCTCTATCGCGCCGCCGCCGCTCCGCAGTTGCAACCGGCCTACAACCTCACCAATGCGCAGCCGGTGGATTTGCAGCAGCTGTTACTGGACCTGCTCACGCGCCTGCAGCTGCCATTGCCGCAGCGCGAGGTGCGCATCGCCACCGCGCTGCGCATGGCCAGCGTGGTGGAGGCGGGCTATCGCCTGCTGCGCCTGCGCGGCGAACCGCCAATCACGCGCTTTGGCGTTGGTGCGTTCGCCTATTCGAAGACCTTCGATCCACGACGCACGCTCGCCGATCTCGGGCCACCCAGCGTTGGTCTGGAGGAAGGCATCGAGGCGTTCGTGCGGTGGCAGACCGCCCAGTGGACGTAGTCGTGCTGGCACTGGCAGCGGCCTATCTGGCGGTGCTGATGGTCAAGACGGCGGCCGTGCTGTGGGTCGTACGCGGTGTACGCGCGCTGCCACCGAGTGGCGCCACCGCCACGCAGGCCGAGGTGGCGATTCTGCAGCCCGTGCTCGGTGGCGATGCGCACTTGCAGGACGTGCTCGCCGCCAACCTGCAGGCGCTGCCAGAGGCGCATTTCATCTGGCTGCTGGATGCGGACGACCGCGCAGGCAACGCGGTTGCCGATGCATTGGTGGCGTTGTATCCGCAACGGCGCATCGCGCGTGTGCTGGTGCCTCCGGCGCCAGCCGGCATCAATCCGAAAGCATGGAAGCTCGACTACGCGCTTCCACGTGTGCGTGCACCGATCAGCCTGATCCTCGACGACGATGCGCAGCTGACCAACGACGCGCTTGCACAGTTATTGCAGGATCTGACCCACGCCGATGTGGTCACCGCGCTGCCGTATTACCAGGACAGCGCAACGCTGGCAGGCCGCCTGCTGTCGCAGTTCGTCAACAACAATGCAGCGCTCACGTATCTTGGCTGGCTGCCCTTCGCGGCGCCGCTGACCATCAACGGCATGTGCTATGCCGCACGCACCGAACAACTGCGCACCTGGGGTGGGTTTGCGGGGTTGCTGGAGCAGCTGACCGACGATCTGGCGTTCGCAACACTGGTGCGTGAGCGCGGTGGGCGCGTGTGCCAATCCACTGCAGCGGTGGCGATGCGCACTGCGATGCCGGATCTTGCGAGTTACCTGCGTCAGATGCATCGGTGGATGTTGTTTGCGCTGATCCTGCTGCGCCGTCAGACAGTGCGCGTGCGCAGCGCAATCTTCGTGCTGCAGGGGCTGCCGCCGCTGTTGCTGATGGCCTTGCTGCTGTCTGTGTGCGTGCAGCCAACGTGGCTGGCAATGGCGTGTGCGCTGACCACCGTGCTGCTGCGTGCCCTGTTGCTGTGCCTGGTGCAATGGCGCGTCACCGGAGCACGTCGCCACCGTGCGTTGCTGTCGGTGTGTGCAGAGTGTCTGCAGCCACTGCATCTGCTGCATGCTGCTGTGGTGCGCACAATCCGCTGGCGCACCCGGCGTTACCGCGTGCTACCGGATGGGCGTTTCCGTGCCGATTGACAGCGCTACTGTGCAGATCGCCTTCCTCACCGGGCAAAGCGATCCGCAGCGCTGCGCATTGAGCATCGAACAACAGCACTTCTTGCAACAGCTGCAGAGCCCGGGCCGGCAGCTGATCGACTGCAATTATCCGTATCGCCCCGATAGCGCTGCGCACCGACGCACGCCGCTCTGGCGCGCCAGTGCGTCCAATGCGCGGCAATACCTGGCAGCACGCGCCGCACGCGTTGCGGACGCCGATCGCACGCGGGTTGTGGCGCTATTGGAGCAGGCGCCGACGACGGTGCTGTTGGCCGGCAGCTGCGGCCTGCAGTTACTTACTGCATTGCAGCTTCCGCAGGCACTCCGTGCGCGTCTGGCAGTGTTCGCCTACGGCCCGGTGTGTCGCGCGCCCGCCTCGTTCGGCCAGCTGCGTGTGCTGCAAGGACGGCGCGACTGGATTTCGCGTGCGCTGTTCGGCGCTGCGGTCCATCTGAGGCCTGCGTGCGGGCATATGGATTACCTGCGTGACGCGGCGGTGCTCGCCGATTGCCAGGCGTTCGTCGCGACGGTCGAACACGTCGTGCAAGGGGAGGGTAGATGCGCATCGATCTGATCGCGCCGCCATATAGCGGGCACCTGCATCCGATCCTGGCGATCGCCCGTCAGTTGGCGCCGCATCACCAGGTGCGTGTCATCAGCACGCCAGCGGCGCAGGCGCGCATCCGTGCATGCGGGCTGAGCGCCGTCAGCGTGCTGGATACGCAAGCCGATCGGCTGTTGCTGGAGATTGCCAACCCGCCGCATGCGGTGGGCCACCACCCGCTGCGCCTGCGTCGACAACTGCATGACGCGCTTGGTTTGATGGCGCGGATCGGGGATGAGCTGAAAGCGCACTGGCGCGAGCACAGGCCGGACCTGGCGATCGTCGACTTCACCTTGCCCAGTGCGGGACTGGCGGCGCAGGCGATGGGCATCGCGTGGTGGACCAGCATGCCGTCGCCGTGCGTGATCGAAACCAGCGACGGGCCTCCGGCGTATTTCGGCGGTCTGCTTCCCGCATCCAATGCCAGGCAACGGGTCTGGCATGCCCTGGCACGGCGTCTGACGCGTGGCTTCAAACGCACCTTGCACTTGTGTTATCGGCGCCAGATGCATGCCTGCGGATTGCCGGCGATCTATCGCCGCGATCGCAGCGAGGCGGTGTACTCGCCGCTCTGCATTCTTGCCTTGGGTCTGCCGTCGTTCGAGTTGGCGCAGCGCTGGCCTGCGGCGGTGCGCTTCGTCGGGCCGCAGCTGTGTACGCCGCCATCGGCACTTGCGTCGCCTGCGTTCGTCGCTGGGCAGCGGCATGTGCTGGTGACACTGGGCACGCATCTGCACTGGGTCAAACACCGCATGGATGCGGTACTGCGCGCGCTGGCGCCGCAGTTTCCTGACGTGATCTTCCATTTCAGCGATGGCGATACCACAGCGCCGCAGCAGCAGGGCCATGGCAACTATCAGCGTCTGCCGTATGTGGACTATGCGCAGCACCTGAAGCGTTACGCGCTGGTGGTGCACCATGGCGGCGCCGGCATTCTGTATGCCTGCCTGGCCGCAGGCTTGCCATCGATCGTTTACCCGCTGGACTACGACCAGTTCGACCACGCTGCGCGCCTGCAGGTTGCTGGAGCGGCCTGGTGGTTGCGCGAGCTGGAGGGGTTGCCGGCACTGTTGCGTGTAGCGCTCGCTACGCCCGAGCCGCCGTCAGGCATGCGTCGATTGCAAACGGAGCTGCACGCCATCGATACGCAGGCGCGCATCCTGCGGCTGGTGGATGCGTTTGCGCAGACCGGTGTGGTGCCGCAGGTCTGATGCGTCGCCACGCGAGATCGGTCGCGCATTGCGTCTCGAGAGGGTCGGTGTGCGTGGTGGCGGGCAGTGCGCGCGGCGCGACCGTCCGATGCGGTCATGCTCGGCTCCTGTCGATCCGAGCAATGGCATGGCCATTGCCGACATCGCTCCAGTGTCCAACGAAGGCGAGTGCGACCATCACGTTGTCGCGTCGATAAAGCGTTCGACAGGTTTGTTAGCCGCCCCAAGTCGCTCTAGCGATCGCAGGCCTCAGCCCGCAGCCGCATTCAACGACGGCGCCTTGCTGGCCATCAGCTGCGGCCAGCGCTTGAGCACGGCAGCGCGGATGCCGGCCTGGTCGATGCCGGCGTCGGCCAGCAGATCTTCGCGGCTGGCATGGTGCTGGAAGCTGTCCGGCAGGCCCAGGTGCAGCATCGGCATGGTGATCGCTTCGGCGTTGAGCAGTTCCGCCACACCGGAGCCGGCGCCACCGGCGACGACGTTGTCTTCGATGGTGACGAAGCCTTCGTGGCTCTTGGCCAGTTCCAGCAGCATGGCTTTGTCGAGTGGTTTGACGAAGCGCATGTTGACCACGGTGAGGCCGAGTTCGCGGCCGACCGCTTCTGCCGCATCCACGCTCGCGCCGAAGCCGAGCAGGGCGATACGTGCGCCGTTATGGCGCAGCTGCGCCTTGCCGATCGGCAAGGTGGTGAGCGATGTGTCGAGCGTACTGCCGGGGCCGACGCCGCGCGGGTAGCGCACCGCAGCCGGGCCTTCGTAACGCACGCCGGTGCTGAGCATCTGGCGGCACTCGGCTTCGTCGGCCGGTGCCATCACTACCATATGCGGTACGCAACGCAGAAAGCTCAGATCCAGATTGCCGGCATGCGTGGCGCCATCGGGACCGACCACGCCGCCGCGATCGATCGCGAACAGCACGTCGAGCTGCTGCACCGCCACGTCGTGCACCAGCTGGTCGTAACCGCGCTGCAGGAAGGTGGAATAGATCGCCACCACCGGTTTGGCGCCCTGGGTCGCCATGCCGGCGGCCAGCGTCACCGCGTGCTGCTCGGCAATGGCCACATCGAAGTAGCGCTGCGGGTATTCCTTGCTGAAACGCACCAGGCCCGAGCCTTCGCGCATCGCCGGGGTGATCACCAGCAGCTTGGGTTCGGCCGCGGCCATGTCGCAGACCCAGTCGCTGAAGACGTCGGTATAGGTCGGCTTCTT
Source organism: Xanthomonas sp. Leaf131 (assembly GCF_001423495.1). GTDB lineage: Bacteria > Pseudomonadota > Gammaproteobacteria > Xanthomonadales > Xanthomonadaceae > Xanthomonas. The sequence continues at coordinate 48,333 of NZ_LMOG01000018.1, forward strand.
GGCGCCGGCCTTGGCAATCAGCCCCTTGCTCGGGTCGAACGGACCCACCGCGTGGTAGCCGATCTGGTCGCCTTCGGCGAGCTCGTAGCCCTTGCCCTTGGTGGTGATGACATGCAGCAGCTGCGGGCCCTTGAGCGTCTTCAAGGTCTTGAGTGCGCCGACCAGACTGGGCAGATCGTGGCCGTCGATCGGACCGGTGTAGTGGAAGCCCATTTCCTCGAACAGCGTGGACGGCACGAACATGCCTTTCCAGTGTTCTTCCCAGCGCCGCACGAACCGCGCGGTGGGGTTGTTCTTCTTGTCGCCGAGGATCTTCTTGCCGCCCTCGCGGATCGCGTTGAGGGTGCGGCTGCCGCTGGCACGGCCCAGCATCTTGGTCAGCCCGCCGACTGCTTCGGAGATCGACATGCGGTTGTCGTTGAGGATCACCAGCAGGTTCGGCTCCGGGTCCATGCCGCCGGCGTGGTTGAGCGCCTCGTAGACCATGCCGGCTGTCATCGCACCATCGCCGATCACCGCAACCACCTTGCGGTCGTCGCCATTGCGCTGCGAGGCGATCGCCATGCCGAGCGCGGCCGAGATCGAAGTCGAGGAGTGACCGACGCCGAAGGTGTCGTAGATGCTTTCTTCGCGCTTGGGGAACGGCGCCACGCCGTCCTTCTGCTTGACCGTGTGGATCTGGTCGCGACGGCCGGTGAGGATCTTGTGCGGGTAGGTCTGATGGCCCACGTCCCACACCAGCTGATCGACCGGGGTCTGATACAGGTAGTGCAGGGCGACGGTGAGTTCGATCACGCCCAGGCCGGCCGCGAAGTGCCCGCCGCTCTTGCCTACCGACTCGATGAGGTAGGCACGCAGTTCTTCGGCGATGGCCGTCAGCTCAGCCTCGTCGAAGCTGCGCAGATCGTCGGGGGTCTGGATGCGCGACAGGCGCGGATAGCGGGTGGAATCGATCATCATCGTGTCAATGTTCTGAAGCCATATTGTCCTCCCCATGCGAAGGCCCGGCAAGCAAACCGGTTCAGCTGTCAGCGGGAAGTGATGGCTGTGCTCGCCGCCATTGCTGGCGCGCGCGCTGAACGCCTGCGCATGCGGCAATCTGCCGCACCCAAGACGAGGGTAAAAAGAGGGGTTTCGAACGCAGCGGGCACAAGCGCTGCGAGGCAGCCGCGTGTGCACGTTTGCGCACGCGGCTGACGGACGTGGTGGTGACCGGGACGGGGAAGTGCGTCGTGAACCGAGTGCTGCCGACAACGCGTGCGACTTGCCCGTGGCGCGCTATAGCGACAGCTTGGAGCGCTTGGGCAACTGCGCGCGCAGGAACGCCATCTGATCGGAGAGGATATTGCGGTTGGAGAGGATCAGATGCTCGATCCAGCTCGGCCGATACGGCACCGCCAGCAGCGGCATATGCGCCTGCTGTGGCGTGCGGTTGGCCTTGCGCGAGTTGCACTGGAAGCACGCGGTGACCACGTTCTCCCAGGTATCGCGGCCGCCCTTGGAGACCGGCATCACGTGATCGCGGGTCAGTTGCGGGCGGCTGAAGTGCTGGCCGCAATACAGGCACAGCTGCGAGTCGCGTGCGAACAATGCGGTATTGCTGAGCGTGGGGGTCGGGTCCAGTGCGCGCGAGCGTGCGTGACCACGCGCGGCGATGATGGGATGCAGCTCCATCGTGCTGCGCATGCCGGTCAGCCGCGAGATGCCGCCATGGATCTGCATGCACGGTTCGCCCAGCGTCCAGGAGACGGCATCGCGTGCGTACAGACAGGCGGCGTCTTGCCAGTTGATCCAGTCCAGTACGCGGCCGTGCGCATCGAGCGAGAGCAGGCGCAGCGTTGGAAGTTGCTGAAATGCGGCGACAACACTGCCCGCGACCGGGGCATCGAAGCCGCCGGGGACGATCACATCACCTACGTGCGTGTCTGTCTCCATCGGGAAAACAGCTTATACCCGATCGTTGACAGTTTGTGTATCGCAGTGAACGGCTTTGGCGCGCGCCTTGCAACGAATAGCTCATCAAGTACTGGCTCGGCCGCAATGCCGCCGTGCTGAGTGAGCAATCTTCGGGCGCATAGAAGGCCGTAGGAGCGCACCCGGGCGCGACGTCTTTCCGTTCGATGCTGCTTCGTCGCGGCCAGGTCCGCTCCTACAACGGCGGCAGACCCCGGCTATGCGATATCTCTCAGCCCTCGCCAAACAGCTCCGCTTCCAGTGTCATCAAGGGCGCGGCGCCGCTGCGGATGGTGGCGGCATGGGTCAGCGTGCGTGGCAGCACGCGCGCGAAGTAGAAGCGTGCGGTCTCGCGCTTGGCGCGCTTGAAGTCCTCGCTGTGCGCAGAGGCGTCGGCAGCGGCCACGCTGCGCGCCCACCAGTACGCCAGCACCACGTAGCCGGAATAAAACAGGTAGTCGTAGCTGGCGGCACCGAGTTCGTCCGGGTTGCGGGCGGCGCGATCGAGCACGTCGCGAGTCAGCATCGCCCATTCGCTGGACTTGTCGCGCAGCGGTTTGATGAACTCGGCCAGCGCCGCATTGCCTTGCTGCGCATTGGCGAAGGTTTCCACATCGGCCAGGAACAGCTTCAGCCCGGCGGCCTGGCTGCTGGCAGTCTTGCGGCCGATCAGGTCCAGCGCCTGGATGCCGGTGGTGCCTTCGTAGATGGTGGTGATGCGCGCATCGCGGGCCAGCTGCTCCATGCCGTATTCGCGGATATAGCCGTGGCCGCCGAAGCACTGCAGTGCGTGGTAGGTGTTCTCGATCGACCACTCGGTCTGGCAGGCCTTGGAGATCGGGGTGAGGAAGCTCACCAGGGTCTCGGCGTCGGCGCGTTCCTGTTCGGTCTCGCCGCGATGGGCGACATCGACCAGGCTGGCCGCGTGCAGCGCCAGCAGGCGGCTGCCTTCGGTCAGCGACTTGATGGTCAACAGCATGCGGCGCACGTCCGGGTGCACGATGATCGGGTCGGCCGGCTTGTCGGGGAACTTGGCACCGCTGAGCGCACGCGATTGCAGGCGCTCGCGGGTGTAGCGCAGCGCGTTCTGGTACGCGCGCTCGGACAGGCCGATGCCTTGCAGGCCCACGCTCAGGCGCGCGGTATTCATCATCGTAAACATGGCCTGCAGACCCTTGTGCGGCTGGCCGACCAGATAGCCTTGCGCGCCTTCGAAGTTCATCACGCATGTCACCGAGCCCTTGATGCCCATCTTGTGCTCGATCGAGCCGCAATGCAGCGCGTTGCGCTCGCCCACATTGCCGTCGCGGTCCACCTTGAACTTGGGGGTGACGAACAGCGAGATGCCCTTGGCGCCGGCCGGTGCGTCCGGCAGTTTGGCCAGTACCAGATGCACGATGTTGTCGGTGAGATCGTGCTCGCCGGCAGTGATGAAGATCTTGGTGCCGGTGATGGCGTAGCTGCCGTCGGCGTTGGGCTCGGCGCGGGTCTTGAGCAGGCCCAGATCGGTGCCGCAATGCGGCTCGGTCAGGCACATGGTGCCGGTCCAGCGGCCATCGATCAGCGGCTTGAGGAACACGTCCTGCTGCCAGCTTTCGCCATGCTGGCGCAGCGCTTCCATCGCGCCATGCGAGAGCAGCGGGAAGTTGCCCCAGGCCAGGTTGGCGGCGTTGATCATTTCGCTCAGCGGCACGCCCAGCGTATGCGGCATGCCTTGACCGCCGAATTGCGTCTCGGCGGTGAGCCCGTTCCAGCCGCCTTCCACGAACTGGTTGTACGCCGCACGGAAGCCGGGTGGGGTGGTCACCGCATGGGTGCTCTTGTCGAACGCGCAGCCGATTTCGTCGCCGATGCTGTTGAGCGGCGCCAGCACCTGCGCGGTGAAGCGGCCGGCTTCTTCGAGTACGGCGTCGATGATGTCGGCGCTGGCATCGGTGTAGCCGAGCCGGGCGAACAGGGCTTCGACACCGAGTACGTCGTGCAGGGCGAAGCGGAAATCGGTCAGCGGGGCGGAATAGCTGCTCATGCGGAATCCTTCAAGCGAATACGTGGAGGCGTGCGCGTCAGCGCAGCACGCCATTGAGGCCGGGGGCCGGGCTGAGCGTGTTGCGCGATTCGACCGTGAAATCGCGCTGTTTCTTGTCCTGCGGGGTCGCCCACACCGTGCCCTTGAGCGTGTACGGCAGCGAGCGGCCACTGGCGAGGACATCGGCAACGGTGAGGCGGCCCAGCGACGTCGGCTGCACGGTGACGGTCACCACATCGGCGGTTTCCGGGCCGATGGAAATCCCCACGGTCTGGTCGAGCTTGCCGGCCAGCTGGTCGCCGGCAGAGATCTCCAGCGCCACGCGTTCGAACTGCATCGGGATGCTGCTGTAGTTCTGCAGCCGCAGGTCCACCGACCAGGCGCCATCCGGACGCACGGTCAGTTGCTGGATGCGGGCGGCCGGCTCCGACACTCGGCGTACCGCGCCGCCGCAGGCGCTCAGCAGCAGGGCGCAGGTCAGCGACACAATCAGAAGGCGATAGGCACGACGCATGTACTGGGGTCCTTGGCTGGATCAGGCGGCGCCAAGAATACTACGCAGTACGGTCGCTGCCTTGCTGCGGCATGGCACCGGTAACGGTGCTGCGGCATGGGGTCACAGCGGTGTGCGCTCAGACCACTTAGGTCACAGCAGCGGCGCGGCCACGATCAGCGGCGACAGCTCGTAGCCCATCTGCGTGGCCTGGCGCTTCAGTTGCTCGAACTGCGCGCGCTGCATCTGCGGCGAGCGCGACAGGATCCACAGGTACTTGCGATCCGGCTCGCCGACCACCGCCCATTGATAGTCCGGGTCGAGCGCAATCACCCAATAGTCGGCCCACACCAGCGGCAGCCAGCTCAGCCATTCCGGGGCGAAGCGCACCTGCAGTTGACCGGGCTGGCCATCGACCGGTCGCGCCACGCCATCGGCCTGGGTCAGCGCGCCATCGGCGGTGCGGCAACCGTTGCGCACGCCGATCAGGCCATCGTCGCGCAAGGTGTAGCTGGCGGTGATGTCGCTGCGGCACTTCTTCTGGAACGACACCGGCAGATGCGCGATCTCGTGCCACTGCCCGGCATAGCGGGAGATGTCCAGCTGCGGCACCGCACGCACCGGTTGTTGGGCAATGGCCGGTAGTGGCAGCAGCAACGCAAACGACAACAGCAGGCGGGGCAGGCGCATGACAATCTCCTTGGGACGCGCGCAGGCTAGGCCATGCCACCCGCCGCGCGGCGTGAACCGGCGCAAGAAAGCGCAGTCGCGGCGGCGGCCCGCAACAAAGTTGCTCGCAAAGCTTGCTCAAACTGCGCCTGCTCGCTATGATGCGCGTCCTCGCAACGCAGGTATCGTGTTGCAGGTAGTGGCCGAGTAGCTCAGTTGGTAGAGCAGGGGATTGAAAATCCCCGTGTCGGCGGTTCGATTCCGTCCTCGGCCACCATTTTCCAGCCTTCATTCGCAAGGCTTTCCGGCGATCGCCGGGTGTTCAAACTCTCTTGTCCTGTTTGCGCCGAGCCAGATCTGCACCGGTTGACGTGTGCGGTTTTCTCGCGTCTGTCGACTGGCGCGCCTTGACGTTGGGGTGCGAGCAACGCGCAGCTTCCACGTCGTCTTCAACTGCGCGTGGCGATACTTGCGCGCATGACGCACAAAACACTTCGACGCACGTTGACGCACGGCTATTGCGGTGAGTTCCGCGTGGAAACGATGGAAAGTCAGGCGCCTGGCGAGACGCTATGGCGCTCGACTGCGTTCGTGTATCACCGCGACCGTGCATCGCCTGTCGCCACGATCGAAGACGCAGGACAGGGCGACCACCGCGGCGATGCGCGCGAGCAGGCACTGCGTGTCGGTTCCTGTCTGGCGGACTTTCTGGATCCGAAAGAGTACCGGGTGTGTGCGTTGTGACGTGAGGCGGGTAGCTGGAGCCGGTGAGCGCGTGCGGATCGGTCCGCGTGAGGCGGTTGGTGCGTTGATTCGAGCGACGCAGTGCCCACGGATCGGGGCACTGCGCTTTCGGGCTCTCAATCAGACGAAGGATGCACGCAGTCGGCGGCCGGCGTATTCCTGCGCTGCCTTGGCTTTTGCAACCACGGCGGCGCAGCCAAAGAACTCATGCGTCACACCGGTATAGGTTTCGCGTTCCACTTGGACCCCGGCGTCCTGCAATGCATCTTTCAGCTTGCCGCCGTCGCTGCGCAGCGGGTCGATGGTGGCGTTGATCAGGGTCACCGGCGGCAGACCGCGCAGGTTGGCGTTGACCAGATCCAGGCGGGTATCGGTTTTGTCGGCGTCGCTGCGCAGCAGGTGCCCGACGAACCATTCGATCATCGCCTTGTTCAACGGCTTGGCGATGGCATTTTCGATGTAGGACTCGGTGTGCAGGCTACCGGTCTGGCCAACCGGATACACCGCCAAAATATGGGTGGGTGCCTGGACGCCCTTGTCACGCGCAGCGATAGCGGTTGCGAGCGCGAGGTTGCCGCCGGCGCTCTCGCCAGCCAGCGCAATCTTGCTCGGGTCGCCGCCCAGCGATGCGGCGTTGCCAACCGCCCACTCGTAGGCGGCAAGCGCGTCGTCCCATGCGGCAGGAAACTTGTGCTCGGGTGCCTGGCGATAATCCACCGAAATCACGATTGCATTGGCTTGCTTGGCCAGGCCGCGCGCACCGCCGTCATAGACTTCGGCATCGGCAATCACCCAGCCACCGCCATGAAAATAGACGATGACCGGCAGATTGGTGCCACCGGTCGGGGTGTAGATCAACGCGGGTAGGGCGCCGGTTGCAACATCCAAGGTTTGGCGCGTACGCGTTACACCGGGAACCAGCACATTCGGATCGGTGCTCTTGCCCTGGTCGCGCAGCACTTTGTTGACTGCATCGGCGATGGTTGGCTGACGTCGCGCTTCATCCGGCGACAGTTTTTCGATGGCCTTGGGCTCCAGTGCGTCGTGCGCCTTAGCCACGGTGTGCATATCGTCATCGGTGCGGATGGCACCAATCACATTGGAGATGCTGTCGATAATCGGATTCGGCTTGCCTTGGTCGGTCATTGTGTTATCTCGCTTGGGTTACTGCGGACGCTACAGCGCCATTTGTCAACGCCACGGGAAAGACATGGTGGCTGGCTGAACCCGAGATTGCCTATTTTTGGCATGTAAATGCCAAGAGTCATTCGCACAATATAAAAAAGAAAACTGCAGTGAAAATCAGGCATTCGAATATGAATTGTTGTGTCGTTTGGTTGCACGCTTCACAGATGCAACGCGTGTCTATGCTTTACGACAAACGGCGCTGATGTGAATGCCGATATCGGGTTGCGACCGGCGTTGCGCTGTGCACGCTCACGCGTGCATGTGTGGTCGGCAACCTCGTCTGGCCGGTATGCTTGCGCTCCTGTAGTCGGACGAAGAAGAGCGGCAATGACGAAGCGCAGCTGGTGGTTGGCAGTGACGTTGGCTGCGGCCGTGCCGTGTGGTGCATCCACGCTGCCTGCCAAGGCGTCGAAGTTGCTGCCTGCCGGGCAGACGGTCATCGGCGTTGCCACTGCGGATCTCACTGGCGATGGCCGGCAGGATTATGTGGTGGCTCTGCGCGCCTCGGCAGAAGCGACATTGGACGCATTGCGCTCCAGCGGGCGGCCTGCACCTGCACGCACCTTGCTGGTGTTGGTCGCGAATGCGGACGGTGGCTTTGTCGAAGCCGGGCGCAACACGCGGGTAATCTTCAAGGCCGATGAGGGCGGCCAGTGCGATCCGTTTCTGGATGGCGAAGAAGGCCTGGTGGCGAAAGGTGCGTATTTCACCGTACAGAATGGCGTGTCGTGCGGGCAGCATTGGACCGACTACATCACCTTCCGCTACGACCGTGCGCGCGGTGGGTTCTTCTTCCACAAGCGCGTGACGGAAAGCTGGGAAATGAATACCGATGACAGGCCTGACGCCGATGCGATGCGCATGAGCGAGCATAAGGAGATCAAGGCCGATCCGCGCAAGCCGGTGTCGCTGTCGGCGTACACGCCGACGCCGTGATGGCGCAGCGCTGCGATCAGCCGCCTGCCGGCCACCAGTTGTCCATGTTGCGCCGGTAGACGAGCAGGCGCGGTGCCTTGGCGATCTGCACCGCGGCCTGGCGCTCGCCGGCAATCAACGAAAATCCGATGTCTGCGAGCATGCGCGACAGTGCATTGGCATTGCCGCGGCCCGGGTCGCTGATGACGATCTCGCACGAGGGCTTGGCAAGTGCGGGGATGAGGGTTGCCAGCATGGCGGCGTGGCGTGTTTCGTAGAGCACGTCACTGGCGATGATCATGTCGAACTGGCCCATGTTGAGCGCGCCGGTGTCCCAGTCCAGACGCCGATACGGCACCGATTCCAGCGCATTGAGCGCAGCGTTGTAAGCCAGAAACACTTCGGCCAACGGGTGATGATCGCTGGCGACGACGTCGGCGCCGCGCCTGCGCAGCACCAGACTCGCCAGCCCCAGGCCGCAGCCGAGTTCGAGAATGCGTTTGCCTTCGATCGGGCGCGTGGCCATCGCTTCGGCCAGCAGTTGTCCGGCCGGCCAGACCTGGCCGAACAGACTCCACTGCGCGGACGAAATGCCCGCGTCGGCGGCGCTTTCATCGGGATCGGCGTACTGCTGTTTGTCTGCCAGCGCGCGAATGACGTAAGTCAGTTGCCCGAATGTCAACTGGTGGATCTGGGTCTGGTAGCCCGGCATGGCGTCGTCGCATGATCGCCGGCGAAATGTGCCGGCGTAGGAAGAAGTGCGCGCAACGGCGCCAGAACGGCCGGACGAGACGCAGGAGCTGCTTGCTGCCTGCGCATGCTACGGCAAAACCCTGCCGCTGCACGGCTGCACGGCTGCGAGCGGCGGCGGATGGCACAGCGCTTGGCCGGCTTTCAGCAAGCGTGCATGCGGGCACTGGCCCATCGCCACTTGCCCGCCATCGGCGGGCGCTGCCTTTAGCGGCAGGATGGGTGGGGCAGCGCATGTGACGAGTCAACTAACTGCATCCAACTAGACTCCGCGCATGAGAACTGCCCTGCGGAGTACATGCACTTGAACGATCCCGGTCACGGAGCGCCATGTGCGCCCCACATCAGCGGATCTCGCGGTCCTCCTGTCGAGAAGCAACGTTCGGATATCTTTTTTGCCGCGGTGGAAACCACGCGGATGCCGATGATGGTGACCGACCCGCATCTGCTGGACAACCCCATCGTGTTCGCCAATCGCGCATTTCTGGAAATGACCGGGTATTCGTCCGAAGAGGTCATCGGCCAAAATTGCCGCTTTCTGCAGGGACCGGATACCGATCCTGCCAACGTCAGCGACGTCCGCGATTCGATCGCCAACCGTCGCGAATTCGCCACCGAGATGCTGAATTACCGCAAGGACGGCTCTTCGTTCTGGAATGCGTTGTTCGTCTCGCCGGTGTTCGATGACAACGGCGAGCTGGTGTATTTCTTCGGTTCGCAGCTGGATGTCAGCCGTCGCCGCGACGCCGAAGATGCCTTGCGTCAGGCACAGAAGATGGAAGCGCTGGGTCAGTTGACCGGCGGTATCGCGCACGATTTCAATAATCTGCTGCAGGTGATGTCCGGTCATCTGGAGGTGATCCAGATGATGGCCGCTGACGGTGGTAGTAACGCCAAGCGTATTGCGTTCAGTGCCGAGCAGGCGGCCGGTGCCGCAGCCAAGGCCGCCACGCTCACTCAGCAATTGCTCGCGTTTTCGCGCAAGCAGAAGTTGCGCGGCGGCGTGGTGAATCTCAACCGTCTGGTGTCGGGCATGAACAACATGGCCGAACGTACGTTGGGCGGCGGCATCAGCTTGCGGCAATCGCTGGCAGAAGGGCTGTGGAATTGTCAGATCGACACTACACAGGCCGAAGTGGCGCTGTTGAATGTGTTGATCAATGCGCGCGATGCGATGGCCTATGCCGAGCGCAAGGAAGTCACGGTGCAGACGCAGAATGTGGAGGTCACCAACAACGACCTGTCCACGTATCACCAGTTGGCACCGGGCCGCTATGTGAGCATCGCCGTGCGCGACACCGGCTCGGGCATGCCGCCGGACATCGCCAGCCGGGTGATGGAGCCGTTCTTCACCACCAAGGACGAAGGCCAGGGCACCGGGCTGGGGTTGTCGATGGTGTACGGCTTCGTCAAGCAGTCTGGCGGCACCGTGCGCATCCATAGCGAAGTGGGCGAAGGCACCACGGTGCGGCTTTACTTTCCGGCATCCAGCGAACATGCGGACGACTTGCAGGCGGTCAAACAGCGTGTGATCGACCAGGGCGGTAGCGAGAACATCCTCATCGTGGAAGACAAGCAGGACGTAGCGGTGATCGCCAGGCTATTTCTGGAAGGTGCCGGCTACCGTGTCTTGTGCGCATCCAGTGGACGCGAAGCAATCGCAGTGCTGGAGCAGCATCCGGAGGTGGATGCGTTGTTCACCGATCTGATCATGCCGGGCGGCATGAATGGGGTGGTGCTCGCACGTGAGGCCTGCCGCATGCTGCCCAAGATCAAGATCTTGCTCACCACCGGCTACGCCGATGCCAGTATCCAGCGCACCGACGCGGGTGGCGCGGAGTTCGGCGTGGTCAACAAGCCGTATACGCAGAAGGAATTGCTCAAGCGTATCCGCCTATTGCTGGACGAGCCTGCCGGTATCTGTTGATCGGGGTTTGCCGAGGCAATGCAGATGCCTGGTTGAAAGTGTCGCAGCCAAGAGCGATTAATAGAACGGAGCGAGCGGTCAAAACAAGAGCGAGCGGTCGTCTGGCGGTGAGCGTAGTGGTTTTGTTGGTCGCCTCTTGTTGGGTGCACTCAGAAGTCCAGGTCACAAGCTGAGTCGGTCGAGGGCACGGTGCCCTCACCGCCCGCGGGACACGCCGCAAGTACGTCCCTGTAGGCTCGGTGGCGGCATCCATGCCGCCCCACGGTCCCGCAATCGGCGAGGACACCGCACCAGACGGTTTGCGGGTTGCTTTGAGAGAGTTACGCAACCGACCATCTTGACTTGTCCTTGCGTGCGCAAGTGCTCTCAGGATTTGCCTGCTGCCTTTGCGATGCAGTCAACAGCTTGGTTGGTCGAGCGTGCGGTGCCCTCACCGCTTGCAGGACACGCCGTAAACCCTTCCCTGGGGGCTCGGCGGCGGCATCCATGCCGCCTCACGGTCCCGCAAGCGGTGAGGACACCGCACCAGACAGTTACTCGGTTGCTTTGTTGAAAGCTGTGCACACCGATTATCTCGACAGGTCCTTGCCCGCCCACCGTCGCGGGACCTTACGCGGCATGGATGCCGCGTAAGAGCCTACAGGGACGTACTTGCGGCGTGTCCCGCGACGGTGGGCGTCATCCGCCCTGCGGCCAAGTCGCGGCCAAGCCACAGATAGCGAAGATCCAACTCATCCGCTCTGCAACAGACCGACGTGAAGTCGTTTTATCAGCCGCTCTGAATCAGTGCTGCATGAGTCGGCAGAGGCTGCGCGCCCGCCTGGCGGTGAGCGCAATGGTGCCCGATTGCCGCGCTTACTCTTCGCTCATCGGCGCGACATAGCCATCCGGCTTGTCGGCGTTGCGCTCGAACAGGAACTTCTGCAATTCGGCTTCCAGAAATGCGCGGTGCTTGGGGTCGCGTGGCGAAAGCCGGTTTTCGTTGATCAGCATGGTCTGGTGCGCCAGCCACGCTTGCCATGCGGTCTTGCCGATCTGCGCAAACACACGCTGGCCGAGTTCGCCGGGATACGGCACAAAATCCAGGCCTTCGGTGTCGCATTGCTGGTACTGACAGAACACGGTGCGTGACATGCGGATTCCCTTGGGTGCGCGCATAGCGTGCGCGCTTGGAGTGTGAGTGCGCGCTTACAGAGCGTCGAGCAGTTTGCGGATCGGCGCCGGCAGGCCCAGCGCTGCGAGATCGGCGCGGGCCACCCAGCGTAGATCGTCATTGTCGCGCACCGCTGTACGCAGCGCGACCTTGCGGACGCGCAACGGCTGCAGATGCAGGCGGTAATGGCTGAAGGTGTGCACGATCAACGGCATCTCATCTGCGCGTTCGTAATCACCCTCGATATGTGTGGCGAACCATATGCGCATGCCGCTATCGGTGTCGGCTTGTGGCAATGTCCAGAGCGAAGCCCAGATGCCGGTCGGCGGGCGGCGTTGCAGCAGGATGTGTTTGTCTGCGTTTTCCAGCAGCAACGCGGTGGCTTCGCGCTCGGGCAATTGCTTGCCGGGCTTGGGCGTGGGTAGCGCTTCCACCAGCCCGTCGCGGCGCGCCACGCAATCGTCCTGCAGCGGGCACAGCACGCATGCCGGTTTTGCGCGTGTACATAGCGTGGCGCCGAAATCCATTTGCGCCTGCGTGTAATCGGCCAGGCGGCCCGCTGGAACATGCGCGACATGTGCAGTGGCCAGCTGCCAGAGCTGCTTTTCGATCACCGGCAAGCCGGGGTAGCCGGCAATGCCATGGACGCGCGTCAGCACGCGTTTGACGTTGCCATCCATGATCGCGAAGCGGTCTTTCCAGGCCTGGCTGAGGATGGCGCCTGCGGTGCTGCGGCCGATGCCGGGCAACGCGAGCAGTGCATCGAAATCGCGTGGCAGCTCGCCATCGTGCAAGGCGACGCATTGCTTGGCGGCTGCATGCAGATTGCGTGCGCGTGCGTAGTAGCCCAGCCCGGCCCAATGCGCCATCACAGTGTCGTTGTCGGCTGCGGCCAGATCGGCCAGGGTCGGAAAGCTGGCGACGAACTTGTGGAAATACGGAATGACCACCGCGACCTGGGTCTGCTGCAGCATGATTTCCGACAGCCACACCCGATACGGCGCGCGCGGATGTTGCCAGGGCAGATCGTGACGACCGTGGCCGTCGAACCAGTGCAGTAACGGGGAGACGAAGGCGTCAGCGGTGGGAGTAACGTGTTCGGCTGGCATGAGCTCTGCTGGCGATGACTTCATAACGGCGGCAGACGCATGCAAGCGACTGCCGATCAGCTGCCCAATGCTTCCGGCAGCAAGGCATCGACGAAGGCGACCGGGTCGAACACACGCAGGTCTTCCGGACGCTCGCCGATGCCGGCGAAGCGGATCGGAATGCCGAACTCGCGCGCCAGCGCGAACACCACGCCGCCCTTGGCGGTGCCATCGAGCTTGGTGACCACCAGGCCGGTGACGCCGACGGCGGCATGGAACTGGCGCAGTTGCGAGATGGCGTTCTGGCCGGTGGTGCCGTCGATGACCATCAGCACTTCGTGCGGTGCGGCGGCGTCGATCTTGCCGAGCACGCGGCGGATCTTGCCGAGCTCGTTCATCAGCCCGGTCTGTGTGTGCAGGCGGCCGGCGGTGTCGGCGATCAATACCTCGGTGCCGCGCGCCTTGGCGGCCTGCAGCGCGTCGAACGCCACCGATGCGGCATCGGCGTTTTGCCCCTGCGCGATCACGGCGACGCCGTTGCGGTCGCCCCAAGCCTGCAATTGCGCCACCGCAGCGGCGCGGAAGGTGTCGCCGGCGGCCAGCATCAAGCTGTTGCCTTCGTCCTTGAAGCGCTTGGCGAGCTTGCCGATGGTGGTGGTCTTGCCGACGCCGTTGACGCCGACGGTGAGGATCACGAACGGCTTGACCGAGCGGTCGATGACCAGCGGTTTGGAGACCGGCTGCAGCAGCGCGATGAGATCGGCGCGCAGCGCTTTGAACATCGCTTGCGCATCGACGAACTCACGCGACTTCATGCGCTTGCGCAGGCCTTCGACCAAGGCGGTGGTCGCACCGATACCGACGTCGGCGGTGATCAGTGCGGTTTCGATCTCGTCGAGCAGATCGTCGTCGAGCTTGGGGTTACGCGAGAACAAGCCGCCGAAGCTGCGCGCAAAGGTGCTGTTGCGCAGACGATCGCGCCAGCCCGGTTTGCCGGCCGGGGCTGCGGGTAACGCATCGCGCTGGCCGACGATGCTGTCGTTGTCCTGGCTGGTCGGCGGCGGCGTGCTGACGATGACCGGTGCGGTGACGATGGGCGCAGCGACGGCGGGGATTACGGCAACCGGCGAAGCTGCAGACGTCGGCGCAGCAGCAGGCGGCGCAACGACAGTGGGTGCCGTAGCCGGCGCAGCGGCAGGTGTCGCAGTCGTCAATGGTGCGGCAGGTGCGAGTGCATGAGCAGCACTGTGCGACGGGGTCGCGGGCGTCGCGGGCGTTGCGGGAGCGGCCGGCTGAGCAGGCGCAGCAGCGGGCAGCACTGGCGCAGTCTGTGGCTGCACGACAACCGGCACCACCACTGGAGTGGGGGCGACAGGCGTTACAGAGGGTCTCGGATCAGGCAGCGCCTGCAGTGCCGAAGGCGCGGGCGTTGCTGGCGCGGCAGGCGCTGTGGGCACTGCTGCAATGCTCTGCGCCTGGCCGGTACGCGCGGCGATGTCCTGCGCAAGCTGCTCGGCCGGAGCGGCAGTAGACGGCTCGGCCTGTGCGGGAGCCGGTGTGGCAACCGATACCGCGACTGGGACGACGGCCGACGTAACGCTCGGCTCGGCAACCGGCATGGCCTCCACCGGCGACACCGGGGTGGCGGCAGACGGTGCGGTCGGAAATGCGGCTGCCAGTTCTTCCAGGCTGTAGCGCGAGGTACGCGCGCTGTCGGGCGTGGTTGGCTTGTTACGGCGAAAGAAGCTGGCCATTGGCAACGCAATTGGGGAAACCCGAAATTCTACCATCCGGGCTTCGGCTCGCCTTGACGCGACCTTCAGCGCCGCCTCATCCCAACCGGCATCCCGCGCCCCGCATGCTCGTCGCCAGGACCGCGCAAACCGCAGCCCGGCAGCAACCTGAATCCTGCCGAATTCGGCATTTGTGCCAGCCGTATGTCAGCGCCGATTTTTCGCTTACAATTGACCCTTGAGCGCGCGGTAATCGCGCGGCGTCATGCCGACCGTGGCCTTGAATTGACGCGCGAACGCGCTCTGGTCGGCAAAGCCGCAGCGTTGCCCGATGCTGGCGATGCTGTCGTCGCCGTACAGCAGCCGCATCGCCGATTCGATCCGCAGCTTGGTCAGCAGTTGTTGCGGCGTCACCTGGAACACCCGGCGGAAGTGCCGTTCCAGCTGCGCCACCGACAAACCCGCCAGGTCGGCCAGACTCTGCACGCGCAGGTTGTCGCCGAAGTTGGCCTGCATGTGCTCCATCACCTGGCTCAAGCGTTCGTAGGCCGAGTGACGGCTGTCGGGCTGGCCCAGATCGCGCGAAATCCCCACGATGCCGACCACTTCGTCGGCCTCGCACAGCGGGCGCTTGAAGGTCAGGCACCAGCCAGGCAGCCGATTTGGGTACAGGTGCACTTCGAGCTGATTGTCGATGAGCTCGCCGCACAGCACGCGGCGGTCCTGCATCATGTAGCTTCCGCCCAACGGCAGCGGGAACACTTCCAGCGGCGAGCGGCCGATGATTTCGCTGCGCAGCTTGCGTCCGAGCCTGCGCACCAGCGTCAGATTGCAATGGGTATAGCGGCCCTCGCTGTCCTTGATGAAGAACACCACGTCCGGCAGTGCATCGAACAGCGTCTGCATTTCCAGCGCGGGAAGGTTGAGGTCCATCGGCGTCATGGTGGCGGTCACGATTGACGGCTGCACGAAAGGTGCGGCCCTGCATTGATCCTAGCGCAAACGCGGGGCTGTGAACCGGGTTGTCGATTGTGCAGATTTCCGCATTTGCAACTCGCATTGGACGCTAGTCGCCTGCCGGCTGGCAGTGGGAGCATGAGCCATGCACACCATCGACGTCATCGACTCCCATACGGCCGGCGAACCTACCCGCGTGGTCCTCTCCGGCTTCCCCGATTTGGGCGATGGCGATCTGGCGCAGTGTCGCGAGCGGTTTCGCCGCGATTTCGACCAGTGGCGCAGCGCAATCGCCTGCGAACCGCGCGGCTCGGACACCATGGTCGGCGCCTTGCTGCTGCCGCCACGCGACCCCAGCGCCTGCACCGGGGTGATCTTCTTCAACAATGTCGGCTACCTGGGCATGTGCGGGCACGGCACCATCGGTGTGGTGCGCACGCTGGCCGAGCTGGGGCGCATTGCGCCGGGCCAGCACCGCATCGAGACGCCGGTCGGCACGGTGGGGGTGGAGCTGGCCGAAGACGGCACGGTGTCGGTCGACAATGTGGAGAGCTACCGCTTTGCGGCGGGTGTGGAGGTGGACGTGCCCGGTCACGGCCGGGTGCGCGGCGACGTTGCCTGGGGCGGCAATTGGTTCTTTATCACCGAGCAGGCGCCGTGCGCGTTGGAGCTGGCGCATCAGCGCGAGTTGACCGCCTATACCGAAGCGATCCGGCTGGCGCTGGAAGCGGCCGGCATCACCGGCGAGGCCGGTGGTGAGATCGACCATATCGAAGTCAACGGCGCCGCGCCCGATGGCAGCGGCGTGGCGCGTAATTTCGTGCTGTGCCCGGGGCTGGCCTACGACCGCTCGCCGTGCGGCACCGGCACCAGCGCCAAGCTGGCCTGCCTGGCCGCCGACGGCAAGCTGGGCGAGGGCGAGCATTGGGTGCAGCAAGGCATCCTGGGCAGCGCATTCGAAGGCAGTTATCGGTTGAGTGGGCGTGGCATTGCGCCGCGCATCAGCGGGCATGCCTACATCACCGCGCGCTCGCAGTTGTTGATCGATCCGGCCGATCCGTTCGCCTGGGGCATCGTGGCCTGATGGACCAGCCGTCGCGCGCGCAGGGAAGTGCCGGCGCAGCGCCTGCTGCGTCAGCCGCAGTGTCCGCGGCCGCGCAGACCGGTGATGCGGCGGCTGCACACGATGCTGCACGGGCAGACACGCACACATCCCCGACCGCTGCGTCCACGCGACGCAGCTACGACCTGATCGTGATTGGCGCAGGCATTGTCGGCGCGGCCTGCGCCGAGGCGGCCGCGTGCGAAGGGCTGCGGGTGGCGATCGTCGAGCCGGGACCGATCGGCGGCGGTTCCACCGCTGCGGCGATGGGGCACCTGGTGGCGATGGACGACGACCCGGCCGAGCTGGCGCTGTCGGCGTATTCGCTGCGCTTGTGGGAGCGGTTCGCGCAGCTGAGCGAAGCCGAGTTCAGCCGCTGTGGCACGCTGTGGGTGGCCCGCGATGCGCGCGAACTGGCGGCGGTGCCGGCCAAGATTGCGCGCTTGGCGGCGGCCGATCTGCATGCCGAGGCCATCGATGCGAGCCAGTTGTACGCGCTGGAACCGCAACTGGTGCCGGGCCTGGCCGGTGGCATGCGCGTGCCCGGTGAAGCGGTGGTGTATCCGCCGCGGGTGGCGCGGCATCTGGTGAGTCTTGCCTGCAAGGCGGGCGCGCAGCTGTTCGCCGGCCGCAAGGTGGAGCAGTTGCAGGCGCATGGGGTGCGTCTGGACGATGGCCAGCTGTTGGCCGGCCCGGTATTGGTCGCCAGCGGCGTGGCCTTGCCACAGTTGTTGCCCGAGCTGGCGCTGCGTCCGCGCAAAGGCCACCTGGTCATCACCGACCGGCATCCGGGAGTGATCCAGCATCAACTGCTGGAACTGGGCTACGCCGATTCGGCGCATGGCGCCGACGACACCAGCGTGGCCTTCAATGTGCAGCCGCGGCCGACCGGGCAGATCCTGATCGGTTCCTCGCGCCAGTTCGGCGAGCACGATCGCACGCTGTCGATGCCGGTGCTGCAGCAGATGTTGCAGCGTGCGTTCGCCTATCTGCCGGTGTTGCGCGAGTTGCAGGCGATCCGGGTGTGGACCGGGCTGCGCCCGGCCACACCGGATGGGCGGCCGTACATCGGACAGGTGCCGGGGCGGCGCGATGTGTGGGTGGCCGCCGGTCACGAGGGGCTGGGTGTCACCACGGCGCTGGGGAGCGCACGGGTGATCGTGGACAGTCTGCTCGGGCGCACGCCTGCGATCGACCCGGCGCCTTATGCACCGGCGCGCGCCGTGCACGGTGCAGCCGCATGAGCGCGACAGTGCGTCTGCACGTAGATGCGCAACTGGTCGAAGTGCCGGCCGGTGCCAGTGTTGCCGCGGCGGTGGCGCTGGCGACGCTGCAGTTTCGGCAATCGTGCAGTGGCCAGCCGCGCGCGCCGTTGTGCGGCATGGGCGTGTGTTTCGAATGCCGGGTGCGTATCGATGGCATCGGCCAGCAACGCGCCTGCCTGGTGGATGCGCGCGACGGCATGCAGGTGCGCACCGATGGCTGAGCGCAGGCAGCAGTTCGATGTGTTGGTGATCGGCGCCGGCCCGGCCGGTCTGGCGGCGGCGCAGGCGGCGGCCAGTCATGGCGTGCGCGTAGGCGTTGTCGACATGCAACCGCGTGCCGGTGGGCAGGTCTGGCGCAGCGATGTGCAGCACGGTGCGCCGGCCGATGCGCGCGCGCTGTTGCAACAGGTGCAGGGCAATGCGGCGATCACGCTGCTGACGCGCACGCAGATTCTGTTGGCGCAGCCGGGGTGGCTGTTGGCCGACGGCCCGGACGGCACGCTGCAACTGCATTACGCCGCACTGGTGCTGGCCACCGGCGCGCGCGAATTGCTGTTGCCGTTTCCCGGCTGGACCTTGCTCGGCGTTACCGGTGCCGGCGCGGCGCAGGCGCTGGCCAAACAGGGCTGGCCGCTGGCCGGAAAGCGCGTGGTGGTCGCCGGTAGCGGCCCGCTGCTGCTGGCCAGTGCGGCAACGCTGCAACGGCATGGTGCGCAGGTGCTCGGCATCCACGAACAGACCTCGGCAGCCGCATTGCGGCAGTTTGCGTTGCAGCTGTGGCGCTGGCCGGGCAAAGCAGCGCAGGCGGTGTCGTTGCGCCTGCAGTTGCGCGCAGTGGCGTATCGCGCAGGTAGCTTGGTTGTTGCCGCTTACGGCGACACGCAACTGCGCGAAATCGAGATCGAAGGGCCTGCCGGCCGCACGCGTGTCGCCTGCGATCAACTGGCGGTGGGCTATGGCCTGGTGCCCAATACCGAACTTGCGCAACTGCTGGGGTGTCAGCTCGAAGCTTGCGGCGCGCATCAGCAGGTGCAGGTGGATGCGTTGCTGCGCACCAGCATCACGCAGGTCTTTGCTGCGGGCGAAGCCTGCGGCATCGGCGGGCGCGATTGCGCGCTGATCGAAGGTGCGATGGCCGGGCATATGGCCGCCGACGCGCCGGACGCTGCGTTGCGCCTGCAGCCGCAGCGGCGTGCCGCGCGTGCGTTCGCCGAGGTGTTGCAGCGGCAGTTCGCATTGAATCCACGGATCCGCACGCTGGCGCAGCCCAACACCCTGGTGTGCCGCTGCGAAGACGTGCCGCTGGCTGCGTTGGACACCTTCAACGATGCACGCGACGCCAAGCTCGCTTCGCGCTGCGGCATGGGTGCCTGCCAGGGCCGCATCTGCGGCACTGCGCTGGCCGAACTGGGGTGCTGCCCGCCCGAGCTTTCCACCGACGCCGGCCGCCGGCCGCCGTTGTTCCCGGTCCGCCTCGCGGCGCTGGCCGACCCGTTCACTTCCGACTCGCAAGGGAATCATCCATGAGTATTGCTGCGTTCTGGCACGGCGTGTTGCCGGCCATCACCACCCCGTTCACCGCCTCCGGTGAGATCGACCACGACTTCCTGGGCAAGCACGCCAATCAACTGGTGGACGCCGGTTGCACCGCGATCGTGCCGCTGGGCTCGCTGGGCGAAGCGGCCACCTTGAGCGTGGACGACAAGCTGGCCGTGCTCAAGACGCTGATCACTGCGTTGAACGGCCGCGTGCCGGTGGTGCCGGGCATCGCCAGCCTGGCGACCGGTGAAGCGGTGGCGCTGGCGAAAGCGGCAAAGGAACTCGGCTGCGGCGGGCTGATGGTGTTGCCGCCGTACGTCTACTCCACCGATTGGCGCGAGATGGGCGCCCATGTGCGCGCAGTGATCGCCGCGACCGATCTGCCGGTGATCCTGTACAACAATCCGGTGGCCTACAAGACCGATTTCGGCCCGGCGCAGATCGCCGAGCTGGCCGCCGAATTCTCCAATCTGCAGGCAGTGAAGGAATCGTCGGGCGATGTGCGTCGTTTTGCCGCGTTGCAGGAATTGCTGGGCGACCGTCTGGCGCTGCTGGTCGGCATGGACGATGCCATCGTCGAAGGCCTGAGTATGGGTGCCAAAGGCTGGATCGCCGGCCTGGTCAATGCGTACCCGAAGGAATCGGTGCGCCTGTTCGAGCTCGCGCGCGATGGCGGTTACCCGGCGGCCAAGCAACTCTACGACTGGTTCCTGCCGCTGCTGCGCCTGGATACCGTGCCCAAGTTCGTGCAGCTGATCAAACTGGTACAGGAAAAAGTGGGTATCGGCAACGAGCGCGTGCGCGCGCCGCGTCTGGTGGTCGAAGGTGCCGAGCGTGAGGCCGCGCTCAAGGTCATCGATCACGCGATCGCCACTGCGCCGAAATTGTCCTGACGATAATGGCTTGCTGCACGCGATTGGCTGAGCGCCGCGCACCGAGTCACGCGTTGACGTGGTGGCCGGTGTAGCGAGATGTGTGTCGATAAGGATGTCGCAGCGTTGCGACATCCTTATCGTTCTTGGTCGGCCGCTGCTGCACAGTGCGCAGGGTCTGTTTCCATGCAACTGTTTCATGCAACCGAAGGTGCCGCAATGAACGAGACGATCCAATCCACGCCCATACCGGAGGCCGAGGTATTGCTGGCCGGCCAGTGGCAAACCAGCCGCGATGCGACCGGCAGCTTCCGTGCGGCCGACCCGACCACGGGCGAGGCGATCGGGCCGAAATTCCCCGTCAGCGGTGCGGACGACATCGAGACGGCGATTGCGGCGGCGCAAGCGGTGGCAGCAGACCTTGCGGCAGTGCCGGTCGAACAGATTGCCGCATTTCTGGACGCCTACGCCGATGCGCTGGATGCCGATGCCGACACGCTGGTCGCGCTTGCCCATGCTGAAACCGCGTTGCCGGCGCCCACGCGCTTGCGTGGCAACGAACTGCCACGCACCAGCGGCCAATTGCGCCAGGCGGCACAGGCGGTGCGCACTTACAGCTGGACCCAACCCATCATCGATACCGCTGCCGATCTGCGTTCGCATCTGGCGCCATTGGGCAAGCCGGTGTTGGTGTTTGGCCCGAACAATTTCCCGTTCGCCTTCAATGCGATTGCCGGCAGCGATTTCGCCTCGGCCATTGCCGCGCGTAATCCGGTGATCGCCAAGGCGCATCCGTTGCATCCGGCCACCAGCCAACGCATGGCGCAGCTTGCGCACACAGCGCTGGTTGCGGCGGGCCTGCCGGCTGCGGCAGTGCAGTTGCTGTACCACTTCGACAATGCCATCGGCCTGACATTGGCTGGCGATGCGCGGCTGGGCGCGATCGGTTTCACTGGTAGCCGTGCGGGCGGGCTGGCGCTGAAGGCCGCCGCCGATGCCGCCGGCGTGCCGTTCTATGCAGAGCTGTCCAGCGTCAATCCGGTATTTCTGCTGCCGGGCGCGCTGAGCGAGCGCGGTGCCGCCTTGGCGCAGGAATTCTTTTCCTCCTGCACCTTGGGGAGCGGCCAGTTCTGCACCAATCCCGGGGTCGTGGTGGTGCCGCAGGGCGAAGCCGGCGATGCATTTGTTGCCGCGACCACGGCGCATTTCGAGGCAGCCATGCCGATGGTGCTGTTTTCCGGCTCCGGCGTGGAAGGTGTGCAGCGCGGTGTGGCGGCCTTGCGCGCTGCCGGCGCCGCCGTGCTTGCCGGTGGGCATACTGGCGAAGACGGGTATCGCTATGCGCCGACCTTGCTAAGCGTGGATGCGCAGGCATTCATCGCCAATCCGCAGGCGCTGCAGACCGAGGCCTTCGGCCCGGTGAGCCTGCTGGTGCGCGCGCGCGACGTCGCACAGATGACGCAGGTCGCTGCTGCATTCGAAGGCAATCTCACCGGCACCTTGTATCGTGCAGCCGATGGCGGCGACGATGCCGCCTGGCAGGCCATCGCACCGGTGCTGCGCGCGCGGGTGGGGCGGTTGATCAACAGCAAGATGCCGACCGGCGTGGCGGTGAGCGCGGCGCAGAATCATGGCGGGCCGTTCCCCAGCACCGGGCATCCGGGGTTCACCGCAGTGGGCATGCCCGGTTCCATTCGCCGTTTCGCTGCCTTGCATAGCTACGACGCGGTGCCCGACACATTGCTGCCGGCCGAGTTGCGTCAGCGCAATCCGGGCGGTGTGGCACGTCTGGTGGATGGGCAATGGAGCAGCGCCGATCTCGGAGCGGGCACATGAGCAGCCAGATCGGCGGGGTGTCGTTGGAACAGGCACGCGCACAACTGAGGCCGTGGACGCAACGCGCCGCGCCGATCGCCGCGGACGAATACCAACAGCGCATCGAGCGCGCACGCAGCCTGATGCGCGCGCACGGCGTGGATGCGCTGTTGATCGGCGCCGGCACCTCGCTGCGTTATTTCACCGGCGTGCCGTGGGGTGCGAGCGAGCGCCTGGTCGCGCTGCTGCTCACGCTGGACGGCGACCCGGTCTTGATCTGCCCCGCGTTCGAAGAAGGCTCGCTGGATGCGGTGCTGAAGATCCCGGTCGCCAAATATCTGTGGGAAGAACACCACGACCCCTACGCGCTGGTGGTGCAGGCCATGGACGAACGCCACGCGCATGCGTTGGCGCTGGATCCGGGTATCGCCTTTGCCGTGCACACCGGCTTGCGCGCGCACCTGGGTACGGCGATCCGCGATGCCGGCTCCATCATCGATGGCTGCCGCATGTGCAAGTCGCCGGCCGAGCTGGCGCTGATGCAGCAGGCCTGCGATATGACCTTGCTGGTGCAGCGGCTGGCCGCCGGCATCGCGCAGGAAGGCATCGGCACCGATCAGCTGGTGCGCTTCATCGACGAGGCACATCGCGCGCTGGGCGCGGACAACGGCTCCACCTTCTGCATCGTGCAGTTCGGCCATGCCACTTCGTTCCCGCACGGGATTCCCGGTGTGCAGCATCTGCGCGCAGGCGAGCTGGTGCTGATCGATACCGGCTGCACCGTGCAGGGCTATCATTCCGATATCACCCGCACCTGGATCTACGGCGTGCCCAACGCGGCACAGCAGCGGATCTGGGACCTGGAACAGGCTGCGCAGGCGGCGGCATTTGCCGCTATACGCCCCGGTGTCGCCTGCGAAGCAGTGGATCAGGCGGCGCGCACCGTGCTGGAAGCGGCAGGGCTGGGCCCCGATTATCGTTTGCCCGGCCTGCCGCATCGCACCGGCCACGGCTGCGGGTTGGCGATCCACGAAGCGCCGTATCTGGTGCGCGGCAATGCCCAGCCGCTGCAGCCGGGCATGTGCGCCAGCAACGAGCCGATGATTGTGGTGCCCGGTGAGTTCGGCGTGCGCCTGGAAGACCACTTTTACGTCACCGACAGCGGCGCGCAGTGGTTTACGCCGCCGTCGCCGGCGATCGACCAACCGTTTGCATAAGCCTTCACAGGCTCACGAATCCGTAGGAGCGCACCCGGGCGCGACGTGCATTCCCGATAAAGCCCTTCGCGCGCAAGCGCGCTCCTACCGCCGCCATTGCATCTTGGAGTAACCGCATGAACCACCTGCGTCCTGTCGCCATCGGCCTGCTGGCCGCCGCACTGTTCACTGCCTGCAAGCCGGCGCCGCCCGCAGCGGAGACAGCGGCTGCGGCCACTTCCGCGCCGAGCAGCGAGCAGGCCGCCAAGGCTTTCGACGCGCTGCTGGACAAGCAATGGCAGTACCAGCTGCAGCACAACCCGGAGTTCGCCAGCATCATCGGCGACAAACGTTACAACGATCGTTGGAGCGACTATTCGCTCGACGCGGTGCAGGCCGAGCGCAGCGCCACTGCCGAGCTGCTCAAGCAATTCGAAGCGATCGACAGCAAGACGCTGGACGAACAACGCCAGCTCAGCCTGCAGATGATGCTCGGCCAGTTGCGCGACAAGCTGGAAGGCATCGAGCTGAAAACCTATGCGATGCCGCTGGAGCCCATCGGCGGTATCCAGCTGGGGCTGGCCGGTTACGGCGATGCATTTCCGTTCGAAAACGCCAAGGATTATCAGGACTACATCAAGCGGCTGCAGACGATTCCAACGGTGATCGACCAGGTGATCGCGGTGTCGCGCCAGGGTGCCAAAGAGGGTCTCACCCAGCCGCGTTATCTGCTGGAGCGCCTGCCCGAGCAGATCGACAAGATCGCCGCGCTGACCGGCGAGCAAAGCCCGTTCGCCTCGCCGCTGAAAAAACTCGACGCCGCCGTGCCGGCCGACCAGCGCGACGCGCTGCGCAAACAATTACTCGCTGCGATCGAGCAACAGGTACGCCCGGCCTACGGCAAGCTGGCTGCGTTCGTGCGCGACGAATACGCCGCGCAAGGGCGCGCGCAGGAAGGTGTGTGGTCGCTGCCCGATGGCGAACGCCGCTATCGCTACGCCATCCATACCCAGACCACCACCGACATGGCGCCGGAGGAGATCCATCAGATCGGCCTGAAGGAAGTCGCGCGCATCGAGGGCGAGATGACGGTGATTGCCAAGGCGCAGGGCTTTGCCGACCTGGCCAGCTTCCGCAAGGCGGTGGACACCGACAAACGCCACTTCGCCACCTCCAGCGAGCAGATCCTGCAGCAATACCGCCAGTACATCGCCGCGATGGAACCCGAGTTACCCAAGCTGTTCGGCCACCTGCCGAAAACGCCGTTGGAGGTACAGGCCATGCCGGCGTTCCGACGCAGCGCGCCCGGCGCCGAATACTGGCAGAGCAATCCGGAAGGCACCAAGCCGGCGATCGTGAAGGTCAATACCAGCGACTTCGCCAGCCGCACGCTGGTCAATATCGAAACCACCGCGTATCACGAGGGCGTGCCGGGTCATCACCTGCAGATCTCGCTTGCGCAGACGCTGCCGCTGCCGCCGTTCCGCCAGCAGGCCGGCTACAACGCGTATATCGAAGGCTGGGCGCTGTACGCCGAGCGCCTGGGCAAGGAGATCGGTTTCTTCAAGGACCCGTACAACGATTACGGCCGGCTCTCAGGCGAGTTGTTGCGGGCCAATCGCCTGGTGCTCGACACCGGCGTGCATTACAAGCGCTGGAATCGTCAGCAGATGGTGGAGTTCTTCCACGCGCATCCGTCCGATGACGAGCCCAGCATCCAGTCAGAAACCGATCGCTATATCGTTTGGCCGGGCCAGGCCCTGGGTTACAAACTGGGTCAGCTGCAGATTCTGGCGCTGCGTGCCGAGGCCGAAAAGGAGCTCGGCGATCGCTTCGATGTGCGCGCCTTCCACGATGCGGTGCTCGGCGGCGGCGCGATGCCGCTGGCGATGTTGCAGCAACGCGTGCGGCAGTGGATTGCACAGGCCAAAGCGGCGCCGGAGGTACGCGGATGACCACCCGCAGCGTCTGGCGCGCGAGCGCATTGAGTCTGTTGATTGCTGTGAGCTTGAGTGGCGTTGCCGCGACCGGCCAGGCCGCCGAGCCGGTCGCCGCCACGCAGAACGCCGCAAAGCAGAACGCCGCAGCCGCACGCTTCAAGGCGCTGTACACGCGCGAATGGCGCTGGCGGCAGGCGCAGCTGTCCGGTGCGGTGGATGAAGACAACCAGGCCACGCAAGACAAGCAGTCCGACCATCTGCCCAAGGTCGATGTGGCCACGCAGAACCTGCGCACTGCGTACTGGCAACATGCCTTGAAGGAACTGGATGCGATTCCGGCGGCGCAGTTGCCGGCCGAAGATCAGGTGAGCTACCAGGTGTATCGGCAACAGTTGCTGGTGTTGCTGGATCAGCAGCACTTTCGCGCCTGGGAAATGCCGTTCAACAGCGACTCGGCGTTCTGGAGCGATTTGGGTTTCAGCGCCGAGGCCAAGTTGCGCACGCGCGAGGACTACCAGCGCTATCTGAAAATGCTGGCCGATATCCCGCGCTACTTTGCCGAACACACCGACAATATGCGTGCCGGCCTGGCGCGTGGTTTCAGCCAGCCCAAGGTGACGCTGACCGGGCGAGACCAATCCATTGCCGATGTGGTGCAGGCCAAGGGCGAGGCCAATCCGTTCTACGCACCCTTCAAGCAGATGCCGGCGACGCTGCCGGCCGATGTGCAGGCGCAATTGCGGCAACAAGCAGTGCAGACGATCGATGCGCAGGTGCTACCGGCCTACGCCAAGCTGCTGGAGTTTATCCGCAACGACTACCAGCCGCGCGCGCGCGCCACGCTAGCCGGCGAAGCCTTGCCCGATGGTCAGGCGTATTACCGCGCGCAGATCCGCGAGTTCACCACGCTGGATCTCAGTCCGGAGCAGATCCATCAGATCGGTCTGCAGGAAGTAGCCAAGCTGCGCACGCAGATGGATCAGACCATCGTCGCCAGCGGCTTCAAGCCGCCGGCCGGGCAGGCGGTGTTTCCGGCGTTTCTGCACTTCCTGCGCACCGACCCGCAGTTTTATGCCAAGACGCCGGAAGAATTGCTCAAGCAGGCCGCATGGATCGCCAAGCGTGTGGATGCCAAGGTGGGCGATTACATCGGCCGGCTGCCGCGCAGACGCTTCGCCATCGAACCGGTGCCGCCGGAGTTGGCGCCGTTCTATACCGGCGGCCGCGGCGGCCCCGGCATCTATCTGGTCAACACCTACAACCTGCCGTCGCGGCCGTTGTACAACCTGACCGCATTGACGTTGCACGAGTCCTCGCCCGGCCACGCGCTGCAGATGCCGTTGGCGGCAGAAGCACAAGGCTTGCCCGAGTTCCGCCGCTACGGTTTCATTTCCGCTTATGGCGAAGGCTGGGCGCTGTATTCGGAGTATCTGGGCCAGGAAATGGGCATGTACGACACGCCCTACGACCGCTTCGGTTACCTGACCTATCAGATGTGGCGCGCCTGTCGTTTGGTGATCGACACCGGCATCCACCACAAGGGCTGGACGCGCGCGCAGGCGCAGGCCTATCTGCGCGACAACACCGCCTTGAGCGAGCACGAAGTCACCACCGAGGTGGATCGCTATATCGCCTGGCCGGGGCAGGCGTTGTCGTATTACCTGGGCGAGTTGAAAATTCTTGAGCTGCGGCGCAAGGCCGAAGCCGCCCTGGGCGAGACATTCGACCTGCGCCATTTCCACGACGCGGTGCTGCAGACCGGCTCGGTGCCGCTGCCGGTCCTGGAGGCGCGCATCGACCGGTTCATTGCCGACGGTGGTGTCTCGCCGTATGCCGCCGAAGAGGCTGTCGAATCGCCGGCGGCCGATGCCAAGGCGGCTGCCAGCGACTGATCCACGCAAAACCGGCTGACGTTTTTTCGCAACAGCAACCGCGCTTTCCACTCTTCGGGGCGACGAATGACCACACACGGTGCGACCACGCAAGGCAAGTTCCACAAGCGGCTCAGCCTGACCGACCTGACCTTTATCGGGCTGGGCTCGATCTTCGGCTCGGGCTGGTTGTTTTCGGCCAGCCATGTCTCTTCCATCGCCGGGCCGGCCGGCATCCTGTCGTGGATACTCGGCGGCATCGCAGTGTTGCTGCTTGGCCTGGTGTATTGCGAACTCGGTGCCGCGCTGCCACGTGCCGGTGGCGTGGTGCGCTACCCGGAGTATTCGCATGGCGCCTTGCTCGGTTCGTTGACCGGCTTCATCACCCTGATCGCGTTTTCCAGCCTGATCGCGATCGAAGTGGAAGCCGCGCGCCAATATGCGGCGGCGTGGTTTCCAGTGCTCAACCAGGCCAACGGCTCGCACCCAAGCATCTGGGGTTGGTTGGTACAGCTCGCACTGCTGGTGCTGTTTTTCCTGCTCAACTATTTCAGCGTCAAGACCTTTGCGCTGGCCAACAACATCGTCAGCATCTTCAAGTTCCTGGTGCCGATCCTGGTGATCGTGCTGCTGATGAAGCACTTCAACCCTGGCAATCTGACCGTGCACGGGTTTGCGCCCTCGGGCATGGCCGGTGTGGAAGCGGCGATCTCGGCCGGCGGCATCATCTTCGCCTACCTGGGTTTGACGCCGATCGTGTCGGTAGCCAGCGAGGTGCGCGACCCGCAGCGCAATATTCCGATCGCCTTGATCCTGTCGGTGGCCTTGTCCACGGTGATCTACGTGCTGCTGCAGCTGGCGTTTCTGGGCAGCATTCCGGCCGCGCAATTGGCGCCGGGGTGGAGCGGTATCGACAAGGTGTTTGCACTGCCGTATCACGACATCGCGCTGGCCTTGGGCATGGCGTGGTTGGCCGCGTTGGTGATCTGCGATGCGATGGTGTCGCCCAGCGGCACCGGCAATATCTACATGAATGCCACCCCGCGCGTGGTGTATGGCTGGGCGCGTAGCGGCGGGTTCTTGCCGGTGCTGACGCGGGTGGATCCGCAATCGGGCATTCCGCGACCGGCATTGTGGTTGAGCCTGGGTCTGTCGATCTTCTGGACGTTGCCGTTCCCCTCGTGGGAGACCTTGATTGGCGTGGTCTCGGCCGCCTTGGTGCTGAGCTATGCGGTGGCGCCGGTGACCGTGGCCGCGTTGCGCCGCAGTGCGCCGGAGTTGCCGCGGCCGTTTCGCGTGCGTGGTTTTGCCGTGCTGGGGCCGCTGTCGTTCATTGTCGCCGCCTTGATCATCTACTGGTCCACCTGGCCCACCTTGTCGTGGCTGCTCGGTCTGCAGGTGCTCGCGTTCGTGTTGTATGTGCTGTATCGCTTGCCCTCACGCGAGGGCCGTGCACGCTTGCTGCGGCAGGTGCGCGCATCGCTGTGGTTGATCGTGTTCTTCGTGCTGGTGATGGCGGTGTCGTGGGCGGGCACGTTCGGCGGTCACGGCTGGATCGCGCATCCGTTCGACACCTTGAGCGTGGCGGTGATTGCGTTCTTCATTTACCACTGGGGCGCGCGTAGCGGCTTGCGTAGCGATGAGCTGGCGTTGGAGGAGGACGATGGCGAGTGATGCGCGTGTCGGCGCCTTGCTCTTTCACTGGTGGCGTGCACTGGCGGTCTGCAGCGTGTTGGTGTCGGCGACCACGCACGCTGCACCGAGCGTGGCCGATTACCAACGCTCGCTGGGCTTGCGCGAGCAATGGAGCACGCTGACCGAGAACGTGGCGTGGCCGGCACAATGGCAGGACAACGGCACGTTCTACTACCGCAAGACGGTACCGGGTGGGTTCGCCTTCGTCCGTGCGGATGTCGCCACGCTGCAGAAAACGCCGGCGTTCGACCAGCTGCGCGTGGCGCAGGCATTGCATGCGGCCACTGGTAAGGCTTACACCGCATTGCGGTTGCCGTTCGAGCGCTTCGCGTATGCACAAGACGGCGAGCGCAGGGACGGGGCCATCCGGTTCGAGCTGGACGACAATGCCTGGCGCTGCACCTTGACGACCTACCGCTGCGCACGCGACGCCGCAGGAACGCCGCCGCGCCCGCGCGGCTTCGGCGTAGTGCGGGATCCGCAAGTACCCGCCGACAACACGCCACGTCGCTCACCCGATGGCCGCTGGGAAGCGCTGGCCGATGGCTGGAACCTGCTGCTGCGCCGGGTTGCCGATGGGCAGGTGACCCGGCTCAGCGACGATGGCCGCGCAGACGATTACTTCGACCCGGAGAGCATCGCCTGGTCTCCGGATTCGCAGCGGCTGGCGGTGTATCGCGTGCGTCCCGGGCTTGCTCGCCGTGTCACGCGTGTGGAAGCTGCGCCTGCGGGCGGCGGTCAACCGGTGGTGCGCACGCAGCTGTATCCCAAGCCCGGCGATGCAGTGGATGTGGAGCGGCCGGTGTTGTTCGACGTGGACGGCGCGCGCGCCGATGTCGACACCGCGCTGTTCAATCAGCCCTATCAACTGTCGCCGCTGCAATGGCGTGCCGATGGCCGCAGCGTGACGTTCGAGTATGTGCAGCGCGGCTTCCAGCGCATGCGCGTGATCGCGGTGGATGCCGCCACCGGGCGTGCACATGTGGCGGTCGGCGAGGATGCACCCACCTTCGTCTATGCCGACCGCAGTTTTCGTCACGATGTGGACGCGCATGGCAATGAAGCTCTGTGGATTTCCGAGCGTGACGGCTGGCGGCATCTGTATCTGTACGACGGCCGCAACAGCACGATCATCGAGCAGATCACCCAGGGGCCGTGGATCGTGCGCGATGTGCTGCGCGTGGACGATGCGCAGCGGCGCATCTGGTTCACCGCCAGCGGCATGGATGCAGGCAAGGACCCGTACTACCGCCAGCTCTACAGCGTGGATTTCGATGGCCGCCAATTGACCCGGCTGACCCACACCGACGCCGATCACGATGTGGCCATCGCGGAAGATGGTCTGCATTACGTCGATGTCTATTCGCGCCCGGATCTGCCGCCGGTGATGGAACTGCATGCCATCGATGGCCGGCTGTTGCAGCAGGTGGAACAGGGCAAGATCGACACGTTGCTGGCAGCCGGCTGGCGGGCGCCGGAGACCTTCGTGGCCAAGGGCCGCGATGGGCGCACCGATATCTGGGGCATGGTGGTGCGCCCGCGGGATTACGACCCGCGCAAGAAGTATCCGGTGATCGAGAACATCTACGCCGGCCCGCACGACTCCTTTGTGCCCAAGACGTTCTGGCCGTTCGGTTATCACTCTGGTGGCGACAAGCAGATCGGCATGCAGGCGCAGGCCGATCTGGGCTTTATCGTGGTGATGATCGACGGCATGGGCACCGCCAATCGCTCCAAGGCTTTTCATGATGTGGCCTGGAAAAACCTCGGCGATTCCGGCTTTCCCGATCGCATTGCGTGGCATCGTGCGTTGGCGGCCAGGGACCCTTCTTACGACATCGGTCGGGTCGGCATCTACGGCGCGTCGGCCGGCGGGCAGAGCACGTTGGGCGCGCTCGAACGCCATCCGGATTTCTACAAGGTGGGCGTGGCGTTTGCCGGCTGCTACGACAACCGCATGGACAAGATCAGCTGGAACGAGCAGTGGATGGGCTGGCCGGTGGATGCCGGGTATGCGGACGCTTCGGGCGTGGTCAATGCGAGCAAGCTGCAAGGCGATCTGCTACTGATCGTCGGCGAGCAGGACAGTAATGTGGATCCGGCCTCCACGGCGCAGGTGGTCGATGCGCTGATCAAGGCCGGCAAGGACTTCGAGCTGCTCGACGTGCCCGGTGGCGAACATTCGGTGGGCCGGTCCAGCGGGCCGATTGACTACGTACAGCGCCGCCAGTACGACTTCTTCGTGCGCCATCTGCGCCACGACGCCACACCGCACTGGAATTCATTAACGATGGAGGCGCAATGATGCGTTCGCTTGCTTTGCGACCGGCGCAGTCGCGC
Source organism: Xanthomonas sp. Leaf131 (assembly GCF_001423495.1). GTDB lineage: Bacteria > Pseudomonadota > Gammaproteobacteria > Xanthomonadales > Xanthomonadaceae > Xanthomonas. Next base: position 79,564 of record NZ_LMOG01000018.1, read on the forward strand.
AGTCGCGTCACCTGTCTGCTGTGGTCGCTTGCGCTGTTGGTCAGCAGTTTGCCGCTGCTTGCCAGTGCAGAAGAACTGCCGCGCTTCGTCACCCAGAACGGTCGCCATGCCGTGTTCGTCGATGGCGCGCCGTACACCGTACTGGCCGCGCAGCTGCACAACTCCAGCGCCTGGCCGGCCGTGCTGCCCAAGTCGCTGGACGAGGTGGTCGCGCTGCATGTCAATACGGTGGAAGCGCCGGTGTATTGGGAACAGTTCGAGCCGGCGCCCGGCCGCTTCGATACCGCCAATGTGGATGCGTTGATTGCCGGTGCGCGCAAGCGCGGTCTGCGCGTGGCCTTGCTGTGGTTCGGGAGCTGGAAGAACGGCCAGATGCATTACGTGCCGGAGTGGATCAAGCGCGACGAGGCCACCTACCCGCGTATGCGCGATGCCAATGGCGAACCGGTAGACGTGTTGTCGCCGCATGTGGCCGCCAACGTACAGGCCGATGCGCGTGCGTTCACCGCGTTGATGCAGCACCTGCGCAAGGTCGATGGCGAGCGCCACACGGTGATCCTGGTGCAGGTGGAAAACGAGCCTGGTGCGATCGGCACTGTGCGCGATCATGGCCCGGCCGGTGAGGCGGCGTTTGCGCAGCCGGTGCCTGCCGCAATCGCGCAAGCGCTGGGCAAACCGCAGGGCAGCTGGCAGCAGTTGTTCGGTGCAGAAGCGGCCGAAGCCTTCAATGCGCATGCCACCGCCGCTTACATCGAACAAGTGGCCGCCGCCGGCAAGCGCGTGTATCCGCTGCCGCTCTACGTCAACACCTGGCTGCGCTACAAGGGCAAGCGCTATCCAGGGCTGGACTATCCGTCCGGCGGTGCGACGGTGAACATGTTCGCGCTGTGGCGCGCTGCCACGCCGTCGATCGATTTCATCGGCACCGACATCTACACCAACGACTACAACGAATACACCAAGGTCATCGGCCAGTACGCGCGGCCGGACAATCCGGCGTGGGTCTCGGAGACCGGCTTCGAAGCGGCCACCGCGCCGTATCTATTCCATGTGCTGGGGCAGGGCGGGATCGGTTTTTCGGTGTTCGGCATGGATGGCAACCAGGACAGTGAGGCCAACCGCGCCGCGATCGCTGCGCACGCGGCCAACTATAAGTTGCTGGCGCCGATGCAACGGATCCTGGCCCAGGCGGCCTTCGACGGCAGGCTGCAGGCGGTGGCCGAACAACCCGGCGCGCCGCAACGCACGCTGCGTTTCGGCGACTGGCAGGCCAAGGTGTCGTTCGGTGCGCCACTGTGGGGCGATGCGCCGGCGATCCTGCCGGGCAACGACGATCATGCCGGCCGGCTGCTGGTGGCTCAACTGGGGCCGGAAGAGTTTCTGGTCACCGGCATGGCCGCGCGCATTGAATTTTTCCGCGATGCGGCCGATATCCGTCATGGACAACTGTTGCGGGTGGAGCAGGGGCGGTACGTGGACGGGCGCTGGCAGGTCGAAAGACAGCTCAACGGCGACCAGACCGACTACGGACTCAACTTCGGTCGTGTGGATGCAGCGGGCGAGGTGCCTGTGGTGTTGCGCGTGCGGGTCGGCACGTATTGAGCGTGCGTGAGGCGACTGCGCAGCCGTGTGGCGGGCGTGGTCGGAATCGGTGAGTGGGAGACGTAGTTGCGGTTCCTGTTCGCTGGTTCCACCTCGTGAGAAACGCTCGCCACGGGGATGGGTTGCCGTGAGAGCGACAGCAGCACAGCGCGTTTGCCAGCAGCGATTGTGCTGATTGGTCGGTAAACAAACATCATCGGTTATTTCTCAGTTTCTGCACCGGAGCCACCATGAGCATCAGTCCCATCGCCAGTTCCGGAATGCAGGTCGCCGCGCTGCGTCAGCAGGTGGCCGCCAGCAATGTGGCTCGCCAGCCGGTGGACGGCAGTCCGCGTCAGGCCGTTGCGGCCAGCACGCAAGCCAATGGTGGAGTGGCGGCCAGCGTGGTCGATGCCGCATCCGATCCATCGGCGCCAGCCACTGATCTGGTCGAAGGTCTATCGGCACGCAACGATTTCCAGGCCAACGCCACGGCGCTGCGGCGCTCCGACGAGATGTTGGGTAGCTTGTTGGACGTGTTGAGCTGAGAGCTCGGAGTGGACGACGGCCGTTGTCGACCTAATGCACGGCTGTCCGTTTGATGCCGTGCCTGGCGACACTTGTCTGCCACTTCGCTGCAGGGCCCTTGCCCGCCCACCATCGCGGGACACGCCGCAAGTACGTCCTTGTAGGCTCTTACGCGGCATCCATGCCGCGTAAGGTCCCGCGACGGTGCAAGCAGTGCATGACGTCCGCGTTCGGATAAGGGCGCGTTTTGTCATCCTTCCAACGTAAGCAGATCAACGGCCAAGTTTGTAAGAAAGCAACCTATTGACTCTGCTTGCAAGAAAGCAACCGATTAACTCTCTGGTGCGGTGTTCTCACCGCGCCCTCGACTGACTAGGCTCCTGACCTGGAGCGTCATGCTGAAGTCGTTGTACTCACTTCTCGTCACTGCCCGTCAGTGCCCAACACCTGCGCCGCATCGACGATATCCACGCCCTGCAGTTGTCCTAGCCAGTTGTCGAACCAGGGCTTGTGCATGGCGCCGACTATTGCCAGCACGCGTGCGCCAGGTTGTTCGGCAAAACTGGCACGGACATTGGAGACCATGCGCAGGTTGCGGATTTCCCAGCCGGACATGTAGCGATAGCCGTAGCGTTGCGGCGAGTCCTCGCTCAATGCGGCGCGGAAATCCACTGCAATGGCCAATTGCTGGCTGGCCGGCAGATTGATCGCGCGATAGAGCTCAAGCAATTTGCCTTCGCTGGCCAATTGGTCTTCGCGTTCACGCATGGCGTTCGCACGCGGCGCGGCCTTTTCCCAGGCTGCCTGGATGGCCTTGCCGTACGCGACAGGGTCGCCCAGGTCCACGTTGTCGCCGGTGTGATCGTCGGCCGGGTAGACGCGCTGCAAGCCAAGTCGTGCGGCCAGCCGTGCGGCGAGTTGGTTGCTCTCGTTCGGGCGATTTTCTGCAGTGCGCAGCCGGGCCACGAGCGCTGCATCCAAGCCATCGCCTGCGCGTTGCTCAGCGTGCGCCAGCTGTAACCATTGCACCAAGGCAGACGACGGATCGCCGGATGCTAGAAACAGCGCGGCCAGGTGTCGACGCTGTGCCGGGGTGGGAGCATTCGGCCAGCTCTTGAGCGCTGCACGTACCTGGCCGATGGCGGTGGGAACATCCAACCCGGTCGCACGGGCTGCCTCGCTGGTGTCGGGGCAATAGGTCGCGCTGTCTTCCGGCAAATAGACTGCGCGATGGCGTCGCATCAGGTCGCAGGTTTCACCCGACAGGTTCTCTACGGTGATGATGGTCGGTTTGTAGGCCGCCAGCCGATCCATCAACGGTTGCAAGCGTGCTGAACTGATATCGCTGCCTTTGGGCAACTGCGACAAGTGCACGCTGCCGAGAACCAGCACCTGGGTGCGTGGCGCGGCCATCTCGGCATCCAGCTGCGACAGATCGACCTGTGCGTGCGCGATGCAGGGCGCGATCAAGGCCAGCCATAGCCAGTAACGCGCTGGCTGTCTGGGCACTTTGGCCGATGCAGCGCTGGTGTTGAAATCGCTCGCTGCCTCGCGGGCAATCTGCGAGGAGGGAAAGACGCGTGCCTGCATGACGTTCCTTGTTGGTCTGGTGTGGCTACGCGGTCGCATCGCTTCGATGCGGCCAGCGTTCGTGCAGCAAGTGTGGCTGGCAACGCACGCAGTAGCGTGGCCGAAAGGTCACTTGGCCAAATGGCAGGGGAGGCACGGGCAGCCATTGCGTCGTGATCGCGATGGCACTGCACCAACCTGCGCAGCCGGTATCACGCGTGTTTGAGCTAGGCCGTCAACCGCGCGCCGTCAGGGACGCCGAGTCTGGTATTGGCAAAACCCATCCGGCCGGTTCACGGAAGCGGCCGTTGTCGCCATCGACGAGGTTGTGGAAGGCATCGGGTTGGCCGTACAGGCGCGGCACCACAGAGCAGGGTGGACTGTGGTTGACCGCGAGCGAACATGGCATTGCAACAGGCACGACCGCAAGCCGGTCGCTGCGCTGGTTGTGTGCGGATTTCCGCATACGGGCCAGATACGCGCCACAAGACGCGAGGCGCCTGGTCGCGCACGATGTGGGACAGATCACGTGAGGGCGCGACGATGGACCGTAGAACCTTTCTGCGTCAGGGCATGGCGGCCACCGCAGTCGTCGGCGCCGGTGCCGCGATGACCACGCCGGCTGCCAGCGCAGCTGCGACGGCGACGGCATTACCGCCGCCCGCGCGCCCGCGCCTGGAAGCGCTCCCTTCTGCCGCGCCTGTCGGCAGCAAACTCTGCAGTTTTCGGCATCTGCAACAGGACTGGACCGTCTACGAGCAGCTCGACGACCCGCAGGGCCAGCTGACGCTGTGGACCGAGGCCGGCATGCTGCGCCTGGACAAGCGCACCGAGCCTGCCTATCCGGCCGAGGGCAAGCCGTACTTCGGCATGTCGCTGGCGGAGGTGGCGATGGCCGAGGCGGATTTGCTTGCTGACCGCCTGCTGCGCGATGGCGACCCGGACGAGGCGCAGGTACGCGATGTCGCGCCGCCGCCGGCCTCGCTGCTCGATCCCAAGGACAATGGTGGGCGCTGGCCGTGGACCACGTTTGTCGGCACGCGCGAAAGCCTGGACACCATGCCGATCCTGCCCAACGGCCGCAGCCGCACCTCGCGTCCGGAGCAGGCCTTCGCAGAGTTGGGCGAAGAAGCGCTGATCAAACGGCGCGAGGAAGGCCTGCTGGGTGGCTGGATGCCGGCGGTGCGCAAGGTCATGCGCCGCGAGGGCGAGGCCGATGCCTGGTACGACGTGCTGGTGTTTGCCGACGTACGTGCCAGCGACCGCTTTGTGGTGCAGACCTGGCATCGCACGATGCACGTGCGCGGTGGCGAGATCGTGGGCGTGCACTACACGCACAGCTATCCCGCGTTCGCACCTTCGCGAAAAGAGGCCACCGCCGAACAGTTCTACGCCGCGTTGATCGATTTCGCCGCGTATTGGCAGCAGGCCCTGGATGGCACGGTGCAGGCGCAATTGCCCGATGCCAGCTGGAACGACATGGCGCAGTTCGCCTTTGCGCGCGAGCTGGTGGTGCGCCCCGGTGGCGATTACCCCAAGTACGGTGCGGTGGAGCGCGACTACTACGGCAATGAGTACGACGGCTTCCAGGACACCTTCACCAGTTCGTTCTACGCCAATCTGGAATGGGGCCGCTTCGCGCAGGCCGCTGCGGTGCTGGACAATTATTTCGACGACTTCGTGCAGGACGATGGCCTGCCGAACATGCGCGGACCGGAGGTCGGCCAGTTCGGGCTGACCCTGTCGCTGCTGGCGCGCTATCTGCGTTACACCGGCGATGCGGCGCGGCTGCGGCGCCTGCTGCCCAAGATCGCGGCCACTGCGCAGGTGCTATGCGACTTGCACGACCAGGCCTTGGCGTTGCCACGCAGCGCGCATGGTCATGGCCTGCTGCACGGCTGGAACGAATCCGATGCCTGTCTGTTTCCCGATCCATCGCTGTGGTGGAAACCGTATTACGCCAATAGCGCACTGGCCATTCGCGGTTGGGAAGACATTGCGCAGGTCTGGAGCACGCTCGGTGGCGATGCGGGCCTTTCCGCGCAGTGGCAGCGCCGTGCCAAACAATTGCGCACGCGCTTGGAAACCAGCCTGCGTGCCAATGTGCGGCGCGATGTGTCGCCGCCGTACATCGGGCCGTTGCCCGGTGCCAAACTGACTTTTCGCCAATCGCTGTTGCAGGAAAAGCCCAGCGAGCAGCAGTGGCCGCACCGCGTGTATGCCGAATTGCTGCAGGCCGATGTACTGCCCGACGACCTTGCCAACCTGGTGATCGATTGTCTGCGCGGCCATGGCGGCACCAGCATCGGGGTGGTCGCCAACATCGCACCGCCGGAGCCGGGCAGCCGCGATCTGCTTGGGTTTATTTCCTACGGATACGCGCAACAACTGCTGCGGCTGGATCGCATCGAAGAGTATCTGTTGTTCGTCTACGCACACCGCTACCAGGTGCATACGCGTGGCAGCTGGACAGCGGGCGAGGTCAGCGGCATCACCGGTGGCATGCCGTTGTTCTGCATCCCGGCGCAGATGACCATCCCGCTGCTGCTGCGCTGGATGTTGGTCAGCGACGACAGCGCCGGCGAGCAGTTGTTTCTTGCGCGTGCGCTGCCGCGTGCGTGGTTGGGCAGCGGTGCACTAGTCGGCATCACCGCAGCGCCGACGCGTTGGGGCAAGGTCACGCTGACGCTGCGCGCAGACCTGGATGCGCGCCGCATCGAGGCGCAGGTGCAACTGCCGGAGCACGCCCCCAAGCGCACCTGGCTGACGCTACGTGCGCCCCAGGGCACGCGGCTGGAGCGCGTGCTTGTGGATGGCAAGCCGGCACGTTTGCAAGGCCCGCATGCCGATCGTGTGGCCGTGTCTGGCAGCGCTGCCGTGGTGAGGGTGCAGGCGTGGTACGTGTGATTGCGGTTAGCGCTGACCTGGCACGCGTTGCTGCGTAAATTGTCAGCAACTCAACCGAGTTCGCCTTGCTCGGCTGCAGGCGGATGAATGTCGCCAGGTAGCCGTTAGCAGACCAGCATCGCGAGACATCAGGATGCAGCCGGCTAACCTTATCAGCCTGTAATTCGGCACCAACAGCTGCTATGCCGGGAAATACCCGCAAGCACGCGAATTTCCGCATGCAGTCTGGATAAATTCGTCAAGACGTGGTCTTGCGGTTGCCGCAAGCTTTTTTTGCGTAGCCCGTCTGTCATCGGGCACGTGCTCTCAGGGGGAGAGCTGCGTTGTCGTCTTGCGTGGAGACCTGCGGTGTTGAGCGGCAGGTCCGTGCCGCTGTTTCTGTCGTGATCGATCTCTCATCTCGCGCTGCCGCAGTGCGGCTTGGCCGTGCGCGCAGGTGGGCCGTTCTCCCCATGAAAGCACAAGGACTTCCGATGTCGCCCAGCCACTCCGCTGTCGCACCGCAGTGCCGTCTTTTCAGGACCACCATGCTGGTCAAGGCAATCGTCTTCGGTTTGTCCGCCATCGCGTTGCCGGTGTCCGCGCAGCAGCGTGCAGACACAGCCGACGATGCAACCCAGACCCTGGATCAGATCAACGTCACCGGCACCCATCTGCGCCGCGTCGATGCAGAGACGGCCAGCCCGGTCATCGTGGTCGACCGGCAGCGCATCGAAGACAGCGGCAAGAGCACGCTCGGCCAGTTGCTGCAGCAATTGCCGGCGATGGCCGGCTTCATGCCGGGCCCGGCGCTCAACTCCGGGTTCAGCCATGGCCGCGCGCTGGTGTCGCTGCGTAATCTGGGCCCCGAACGCACCTTGGTGCTGGTCAACGGTCATCGGATGGCCGGTCCAGCGAGCAGCGTGGCCTCGGCACCGGGCGTGGATGTCAACGCGATTCCCGCATCGATGGTGGAGCGGGTGGAAGTGCTCACCGATGGAGCCTCGTCGGTGTATGGCTCCGATGCGATCGGCGGCGTGGTCAACATCATTCTCAAGGACAAGTACGACGGTTTTGCCGCCACGGTCGATTACGCACAGAGCACGCATGGCGACGCCAACAGCCGCACGCTGGGAGTGGAATGGGGCAAGACCTGGGAGCGCGGCGGCTTGATTCTCGGGCTCAGTCGCAATTCGATGAACCCGGTATTCAACCGCGATCGCGGCTACGCGGCCAAGGCAGTGGAATATCTCGACGGCCAGGTCAGCGAAATCCGTGGCGGCAACACGCGCGCGTTCTTGAACGATGGGCGCGTACTCACACCCGTGGCCGGCGTTGCACCTGGCGCGGTCGGCGAAGATGCGTTTCGCCCGTATCAACGCGCGACCGACAGCTACAACGTCTACGACGCGCAGTACCTGATCACCCCGATCGAGCGCACCAACGCCTCGTTGCACGGCAGTTTCGAGTTCACCCCGAGCGTGCAGGGCTACATGGACGTGTTCTGGACCCGCAGCAAGACCACCTCGCGGCTGGATGCGTTCGGCATGCAGATGGACGGCGCGGCCGACAACTACTACAACCCGTTCGGCGATCAATTGGACCGCTATCTGTTGCGCTCCACGCAAGCCAATACGCGCGTCTACACCGCGACCATGTTCCAGACCAACATCGTGGCCGGGCTGCGCGGGCGCGTGGAAGGCACCAGTTGGCAATGGGACGCCGCCGCCGGCTATGCGCGCTACAAGGACACCCTGGTGCGCACCGGTTTTTCGATCACCTCTGCGTTGAACAATGCGGTGGGCGCCTCGTTCCTGGACAACGATGGGGTGGTCAAATGCGGTGCGCCGGGTGCGGTGATTGCCGGCTGCACGCCGATCAATATCTTCAACCCCAACGACCCGGCCACCATCGCCGCATTGCGCGGCACCCAGCGGCCGGTGGATCTGATCGACGAGAGCCAGATGCGCTTTGTCGACATCAGCGCCAACGGCGATCTATTCAAACTGCCGGCCGGGACGGTGCAGGCCGCCGTCGGTCTGGTCTATCGCACCAACAAGTTTGCGCAAGGCACCAGCAGCGAGGTGGCGGCTGCCGATGCCGATGGCAACTGCGATTACAACGATGGCTGCATCCTCAAGCAGGGGCGCGACGAATCTGTACGCGAGTCATATGCAGAACTGCTGGTGCCGCTATTGAAGGACGTACCGTTTGCTAACAGTCTCAATCTCAATCTCGGTTCGCGCTATTCCAAGTACGACGCCTGGGGCGCCACCACCAACAGCAAGGTCGGGATCGAATGGCGGCCGATCGCCAACCTGCTGGTGCGCGCGACCGGCTCGCAGGTGTTTCGCGCGCCGGCGCTGGGCGATCTGTATGGCTCGCCGTTCACCGCAGTAATCGACAACACCGGCGATTTCCAGGACCCGTGCGAAGGTCTCAGCGGCGCGCCCAATCCGGCCTGCGCAAATGTGCCCGGCGATGGCAGCTTCCGCAATACCGCGCAGTTCGATGTGGTGACGTCCGGTGCGAACAATGTCGGATTCCAACTCAAACCCGAGCGCGGTCGCTCCTACAACGTCGGCCTCGTCTACGACCCGGATCAGATGCCCAGCTTGTCGCTCAACGTGGACAGCTGGCGCGTGGTGCTGGACGACATGCTGTCCGGTGTGGGCCTGCAGCAGGTGGTCAACGATTGTTTCGAGGAACGCGACGCCGCGTTCTGCCCGTTGATTCAGCGCGATGCGGCGGGCCAGCTGACCCGCGTGTCGGTGCCGTTTTCCTACAACAGCGGCAAGGTGGATATCCGCGGCTACGATGCCGGCATCCACTACACGCTGGCCGATACCGCGTGGGGCGATTTCTCTGCCGGTCTGGACGCGACCTTCTTCTCCAGCTTTCGTTTCGCCGGCGAAACGCATAACTATGTTGGCGAAAATTCCAGTTGGGGCAACATGCCGCGCTGGCGCGCGGTGGCCAATCTGGCCTGGGACAACGGGCCGTGGCATGCAAGCTGGACCACCCGCTATCTGGGCCGTACCGTCAACGGAAGCGCGTACGACGATTTCTGTGCCGACACCGAAGCCGACGATAGCTGCCGTTACTTTCCGATCGGGTCGGTGGTCTATCACAACGCCTCGTTGAGCCGGAAAATCGCGTCGCTGCACAGCACGCTCGCGCTGGGCGTGGATAACCTCGCTAATCGCGCGCCACCGCGGTTCTACAGCTACTCCAATGCGGCCAACACCGATGCCACCACCTACGACACCTTGGGCCGCTACTTCTGGAGCAGAGTGCGGGTGGAGTTTTGAAGTGCCGGTGCAGAGGTTAATCGCGTGGACTTGCAGCTTTCAAAACGCCTGCGCCTGCGCAGATCCGGCGTGATGGCGTTCCTGGATCGGCACCGGCGCTGGTTGCGGGTGACGCAGCGTTGCGGTGCGGCCGCGCTGCTTTGTGGGTGTCCGTTCTTGAGCGTGCCGTCGGCAATCGCCCATGACATGCAGGATGTGCCGATTGCGGCGACCAACGCCGCCATTGGCGAGCCGCGTTTTCGCGGGCTCGCACATCCGGTGCCTGACAGCGGTGTGGCCTTCGCACCTGGCGGACAACTGGCAAGGATCTATGCCGCCGATATCGCACACGGGGCAGGGCGGGCGCCGGGCAAGGATTTCTGGATCGACCGCATGCTGGCGCGCGACGGGGAGGGCGGTGGCGCAGGCGATAACAACCAGTGGTTGTTCACACGTGGCCGCGCCGCTTATCTAGCGGATCACCAACCCGCGCAGCCCGGCTTCGTCGGCCAGGTGGCGTACTGGCATGCCACCGATTACGACGCGCTGCTGCGCATCCAGTCCACGCAAGCCACGCAGCCGGTGCAGTGGAAAGAGGACGCCACGCAGCGACGGCAGACGCCCAGCTATTTCAGCAGCGTGTTCGACGATGTCAACGCAGGCGTGCGCATGCGGCTGGTGAAATACATCACCGAACAGAATGTCGCGGTGGCCGGCATCACCTTGTCCAGCCTGGATGGCGCAGCCCATACGCTGTCGGTGCAAGCGCTTTCGCCGCTGGCGCAGCATGCGGACGGCAATGAGTTGACCGGCGCCTTCGATGCCTACAACGCGATCACCACGGTGTTTGCGCGGCTCTCCGGCGACGGCTTTCGGGTAGACGGCAAGCGTCTACTGCGCGAGGTGGTCGTGCCCGCCACCGGCGAGAGCCCGGCAGTAAAACTGCAACTGGGCCTGCTGACGCACGAATTGCCGGAAGCGCGCGCCGAATATATGCGTATCGCCGCGCAGTCGCCGCAGCAGGCGTATCAGCAGCACGTCAGCCATTACAACCGCTGGTGGGTGGATAACCTGCCGTATCTGGACACGCCCGACGAGAACATCACCAAGAGCCTGTTCTATCGCTGGTGGGTGCTGCGCTTCAATTTTCTCGATGCCAACGTGCCGGGCAACGACTACCAGTTTCCGGTCGCCATCGAAGGCGTGCTCGGTTACAACAACGCGATCGTGCTGACCACCGGCATGTTTCTGGATGACCTGAAGTATCTGCGCGATCCGCTGTATGCCTACGGCAGCTGGTTGAGTGCGGGCGAGACTGCCGGTGGCGGCAAGTACACCGACAACCCCGGCTCGCCGGAACACTGGTCCAACTCCTATGCGCAATACATCACCGCCGCCGCTTGGCGATCGATGCAGTTGCATGGCGGGCCGGCCGCACTCGCGCAAAAACTGGCGCGTTATGGCAGCGGCGATGTGGATGGCGTCCTGGCCGCTTACGACCTCAATCACAACGGATTGATCGAGTACGACTGGGCCGCGATGACCGGCAACGACGCCGATGCGGTGTCGTTCGATTGGGCCAAGCAACATGACCAGATCCGCATGGATCGCACCGAAAGCGCCTATGTGTATGCCAACGCGCAGGCCGCTGCGCAGGCCGCATCGCTGGCTGGCGACACCGCAACGGCGCAACGCATGCAGGCCACCGCGCAACGCATCCGCAACGCGGTGGTGGAGGTGTTGTGGCAGGATCGCAGCGACACCGCCGACTCGGTGGGTTTGCACGGCGATCTGCTCAAGCATCGCCAGGCCAGCGGGCCGCGCCTGCCGGTGGATTGGAAGGAAACCAACAACTATTACCCTTTCAGCGTGGGCTTGATGCCCAAGCAGGGCGATGCCGACTACGATCCCAAGTACGTGCGCGCATTGCGGTTGTTTGCCGATGCGGCGCAGTACCCGCTGTTTCCGTTCTACACCGCCAATCAGCTCGATCTGCAGGCGCGTAGCAGCGGCGCCGATGCGGGCAGCAACAACTTTTCCACCATCAATGCGACGGTTGCGTTTCGGTTGTTCGCTACAGCGTTGCGCGTGTATCCCAGCCCGTATCTGAGTGCGCAGAGTTACCGCAAGTTGCTGTACTGGAACGCGTGGGCGCCCTATATCGATGGCGACAACCGCTACCCGGATCAGAACGAGTTCTGGGCCAAGGGCGATGCGAACGGCGGCGGTCAGATCGGCTACCGCTCTTGGATCCACCACACCCAGTTGGGTGCGACCAACTTCAGCATGATCGAGGACGCGATGGGCTTGCGCCCGCGCAGCGACGATAGGATCGAGCTGTATCCGATCGATATCGGCTGGGACTATTTTGCCGCCGACCATCTGCGTTATCGCAACCGCGATCTGAGCATCGTGTGGGATCGTACCGGCACCCATTACGGTGGCAAGGTGGGCAAGGGATATAGCGTGTATCTGGATGGCAGGCCGGCGTTTCGCGTCGACCGGCTGGCGCATGTGATCTACGACCCGGCGAGCGGGCAGGTGAGTACAGCGCCGGATGCGGTCAATCGCAATGGTGTGGCGCAGGTGCTCGATGCACATCCCATGCAATTGGCGTCGATGTCGCAGGTGCGCTTTGCCAGCACTGCACAGATGTTGGCCAAGGCCGGTGTGGACGTGACCTTGTCCACGACTGCCAGCCGCAATCTGGCCGAGGGGGCGCATGTCACTGCCAGCTTTGCCGCGCCCGGTTTCCCGGTTGACGCAGCGGTGGACGGCAGCACCGCCAATACGCCGGTCTGGGGCACGGTTGGCTCGCCAGCAGCCAGCGACTGGATTGCGCTGGACCTGGGCCAGGCACGGCAACTGGACCAGGTGGTGCTGTACTTCTATCGCAGTTCTTCGCCCGCTGGCGAGCAACATGGCTTTCCATCGGGAACCTATCCCGGTTACGCCGCGCCATGGGTCTACCTTGTGCAGTACCAGGACAACGGCAGCTGGAAGACCGTGCCAGGGCAGGTGCGCGATGCAGCGTTTGCGCAAGGCAATCGCAACCGCGTGCGCTTTCCGCCGATCCGTGCGCAGGCGCTGCGTGTGGTGGTGACCCATGCCGGCAGTGCGCGGACCGGCATCAAGGAAATTCAGGTCTTCGACAGCGGCCTGCCCGTGCCTGCAAACGCCGGCAATGCGCCGCCGCAGGTGCAGGCGTGGCAGCTGGACGATCCCGGTTCCGATGGCAACGTGGTGGTGAACGGCCGCGCGGGCGACGACGGCTTGCCCGACGGCGCGCTGCAAGTGCACTGGCAAACACACCACGCGCCCGACGGCGGCGAGGCACTGTTTGCAGATGCCGCCGCACTGCGCACGGCGGTGCGCTTCACCCGTGCAGGGCGCTACACGCTGCGCTTGCTTGCCGACGATGGCGCGCTCGCCGGCCATGCCGATGTGCAGGTGGATGCGCCCGAATCGCCGGCGCTGCAGCAGGTGCCGTTGCAGGGCATGGCCACTGCCAGCGCCGAGGTCACCAGCGCGCATCACCGCGTGGAAGCGCTCAACGACGGCTTCATTCCCGCTGCGGGCAGTGTGCCCGGCAATGCGCGTCGCTGGGGCAGTTATGGCCGCGCACAGCCTGCATCGGTCTGGTTGCATTACCAGTGGCCACGGCCGGTGCGGGTGTCGTCCAGCACGCTGTCGCTGTGGGACGACCAACCCGACGGCGGCGTCGCACCGCCCTCCAGCTGGACGCTGCAGTTCCTGCGCGACGGGCAATGGCACGACATCGTCGCCGACGGTGGTTACCCGATTGCCGCCAGTGGCGCAGCGAGTACTGCGCACTTCGCGCCCATCGTGACAAGCGGGCTGCGCGCCGTGCTGACGACGCAAACAACGGCTACCGGGCATGCGGCAGTCGGCGTGGACGAATGGCAGGTGCTGTCCGAGTTGCCCCGGCAGCTTGAGGCGATCGATCTGCGCGTAGCGCCCGGGCAGCTACCCACGCTGCCGCAGGAGCTGACCGCGTTCTTCGCCGATGGCGGCGTGTTGCCGGTGGCGGTGCAATGGGCGCAATTGCCAGCGGATCGCCTGAGTGGGGAAGGCGCAGTGGAATTGCAGGGATTGGTCGAAGGCGTGCTTCCGATCAAGGCCACGATCTGGGTGCGCGCAACGCCGCCAGGGCAGATCAATACCGTGCAGCCGTTGCCGGTGGTGAGCACGCTGGTGGGGCATACGCCGACGCTGCCGGGATTCGTCAGCGTGCACTACAACGACGGCTCACGCGAACGGTTGCCGGTGCAATGGCCGGCGCTGGCACCTGCGCGCTACGCGCAACCCGGCCAGATCACGGTGACCGGCACGGCCCAGGGGCGTGCACCCACTGGGCAGGTGTCGGTTCCGCTCACGTTGCAGATCAAGGCCGCCACGCCATGACGCGCCTGCTCACTCGCGTGTTTACGCTTGCATCTGCGTTATCGCTGAGCAGTGCTCCAGCGTGTGCCGCAACGCCACCACAAGGCCAGCAGCTGCATGCGCCCGGCAACCCGATCCTGGCCGATGGCAGCACGTATTCCGCCGACCCTGCACCGCTGGTGGCCGATGGCAAGCTGTACATCCTGGCCGGGCGCGACACCGCGGCACCCACCCAAAATGCCTTCGTCATGCCCGGCTGGCAGTTGTTCGTCAGCAGCGACCCGGGTAGCGGGCAGTGGACGCATTACCGCCATGTGCTGCGCCCGCAACAGGTGTTCGCCTGGGCCGAAAAACGCTACGCGTATGCAGCGCAGATCGTGCAGGGGCCGGATGGGCGCTATTACCTGTATGCGCCGGTGCAGCAACGCAACTCGCCCAATGAGGACCCATTCGCCATCGGTGTGGCGGTGGCCAACAGCCCGCTCGGCCCATGGACCGATGCGCATCCGCAAGGGCCGCTGGTGTCGCAATCGGTGCCCAACCGCAACGCCATCCAGAACATCGACCCGACCGTCTTGGTGGACGACGACGGGCGCGTGTATCTGTACTGGGGCACCTTCGGCGCGTTATACGGCGTGGAGCTGCAGCGCGACATGGTCAGCTTCAAGGGCACGCCGGTGCACGTGGAGACGCTGGCCGGATATTTCGAAGCGCCCTGGCTGTTCAAGCGCAACGGCAGCTATTACCTGGCGTATGCGGCCAACAACGCCGGCCGCGATTCCGCATGTACGCCAACGCTCTACCATGCGTGTATCGCCTATGCCAGCGCACCCGCCGCGCTCGGCCCGTGGACGTATCGCGGCATCGTGCTGCCGCCGGTGTCTTCGACCACCTCGCATCCGGGCATCGTCGCTTTCAACCAGCAGTGGTACCTGGTCTATCACACCGCCGATGCGCAGGGCGGCGGGCATTTTCGCCGCAGCGTGGCGATCGACCGGCTGGAATGGGACGACAGCACACAACCGGCCAGCATCCGCACCGTCACACCTACCCGGCGCGCGCAGCCGCCCACGCCGCCGCAGCGCAATCAGGCGCCTGCCGCCTACGCCACCGCTTCCAACGGCCCGGATATTCCGCTGCAGTACTGGATGGCCGCGCTCAACGACGGCATCGTCAAGGGCAATCCGCTGCCGCCGCAACTGTGGGGAAGCTGGACGCCGAACAATCCGCCCCAGCAGTGGATTCAATACAGCTGGTCACAGCCGGTGACCCTGGACCGCACCCGCATCATGTTCTGGGCCGATCAGCCGGCCGGTGCGCAGATCGGCGTGGCGCCGCCTGCGCGTTGGCATCTGGAATTTCGACAAGGCGGGCAGTGGCATCCGGTGCAGCCGAGCGACAACTACGGCACGCGCACCGATCGCTACGAAGCGGTGTCGTTTGCGCCAGTGACCACGCGCTGCGTACGCGTGGTGCTGGAGGCCTCAGGCGACGGAACCCGCCATGCCGCGCTGGCGGTGCAGGAATGGGAAGTGTTGGCGCCGCAGCCGCAGCGTCTGCCTGCAGCGAGCGCTGCCGACAGTACACACTGCGATGCGCATTAACGCGGCTGAAAAAGCGCTGGCGTCCACGCTGCGGCTGGATGCTGGCGACGCTACGCAATCGTCGGCGTGCAGGCAGCCCAATCAGGGTGTGCCTGACTCGGGCAATCACCGCATTGCCATCAACCACGCTTTCCCATCTCGACTTGCATGGCAGGTGTTGATCGTGACCACGCTCCATTCCCGGACAAACGCATGAAGCCAACGCTGCACCACACACAGACCTCCCGGTGGCACACCATCGCAGCGGGGTGCCTGAGCATCGTGCTCTGCTCGCTATCGGCAAGCGTAGTGGCTGCATCGGTCGCACCCACGCCCACACCCACGCCAACACCGGCGCAGTACGCGCAGGCCATCGGCCTGTCCGATCACTACGCCTCCCTGGTCGACCAGCAACCGACGGCGCCGGTGTGGATCGATGCCGGGCGCTTTCTGTATCGGCGCGGCGTTGCACGCACCAACCAGGCGCCGGCCATCGAGTACCGCCTGGTGGATGCCGCCAGTGGCCGCAATACGCTGGCCTTCGATCACGCGCGGCTGGCGGCGGCGTTGACCCAGGCCGGTGCGCAGGACATCGATGCAACGCAACTGCAGCTGGAGGACCCCACGCTGCAACAGCAGCGCCTGGGCTTTCAGCTGGCGAAGCTGGGCTGGCAGTGCGATCTGGCGCGCTACCGCTGCGAACATGTGCCCGAGCGCGATGTGCCGGCCGAGACGATGGACATGCGTCTGCCGTTCAAGCAGGGCGAACGCGAGGCCAAAGTGTCGCCGGATGGCCGCTGGCGCGCCTGGGTGGAGCAAGCCAATCTGGTCATCGCGCCGGTGGGCGGTGGCGAGCGCAGCGTGCTCAGTCGCGATGGCAGTGCCGGCGATTACTACGCGCTCGACAGCCTGGTGTGGTCGCCGGATTCGCAGCATCTGGCCGCCTATCGGGTCAAGGCGCCACCGCCGCGCATGGTCTATTACATCGAATCGGCACCGGCCGATCAGGTGCAGCCCAAGTTGCACCAACAGGTCTATCCCAAGCCCGGCGATGTGTTGCCGGTGATGCAACCTGTGCTGTTCGACATTGCCACGCGTGCGGCGCATCCGGTGGCGATGACGCTGCTGCCCAATGCCTTCAGCTTGAGCGAGATGGTCTGGTGGAAGGACAGCCGCGGGTTGACCTTCGAATACAACGCGCGCGGCCATCAGCTGTATCGGGTGATCGACGTAAATGCACGCACGGCCGCCGCGCGCACCGTGATCGAAGAAACCTCGCCCACCTTTATCGAATACTCCGAGCTCAGCGGCGACCACGAGAACGGCGGCAAGCACGCGCGGCGCGATCTGGCCGACGGCGCGCAGATCCTGTGGGCCTCCGAGCGCGATGGCTGGGAGCATGTGTATCTGTACGACGGCCGCAGCGGCGAGGTGATCCGCCAGGTCACGCGTGGCGAGTGGGTGGTGCGCAAGCTCGATTACCTCGACGAGGCCGCAGGGCAGTTGTACTTCACCGCCTCCGGCATGCAGCCCGGCGAAGACCCGTACTACCGCCACGCCTATCGTATCGGTCTGGATGGCACCGGGCTCACCGCATTGACGCCGACCGACGCCGACCACCAGATCAGTTATTCGCCGGATGGAAAGTGGTTGCTGGATCTTTATTCGCGCGTCGATCTGGGGCCGGTGCTGGAGTTGAGGCGCAGCGCCGATGGCAGCCTGGCGCGCACGGTGGAGCGTACCGATCTGAGTCGTCTGCAGGCCGCTGGCTGGCAGCCGCCGTTGCCGTTCCATACCACCGGGCGCGATGGCAAGACCGAGATCTGGGGCGTGATCCAGCGCCCGCAGCAACCGAATCCGCAGCAGCGCTACCGCGTGATCGAATACATTTATGCCGGCCCGCAGGGCTCGTTCGTGCCGAAGAGTTTCACCACGCGCGTGCCGGCGCTGACCGGGCTGGGCTTTGCGGTGGCGCAGATCGATGGCATGGGCACCAACAATCGCGCGCGCGCCTTCCACGATGTGGCCTGGCGCAATCTCAAGGACGCCGGCCTGCCGGATCGCATCGCCTGGCACAAAGCCGCTGCCGCGCAGTACCCGTGGTACGACATCGGCGGCGGTGTCGGCGTGTACGGCACGTCTGCCGGCGGGCAGAACGCATTGGGCGCGCTGCTGTTTCATCCGGAGTTTTATGTGGCGGGCGTGGCCAATTCCGGTTGCCACGACAACCGCATGGACAAGATCTGGTGGAACGAACAATGGATGGGCTGGCCGGTGGGGCCGTGGTACGCCGAATCGTCCAATGTGGAAAACGCCGCACGTCTGCAAGGCCATCTGCTGCTGGTCACCGGCGACATGGACATGAATGTCGACCCGGCCAGCACCTTCCAGGTCGCCGATCGCCTGATCAAGGCCGGCAAGGATTTCGATCTATTGGTGGTGCCCGGTGGCGATCACGGTGCCGGCGGCGATTACGGCAAGCGCCGTCTGCTGGATTTCTTCGTGCGCTGGATGCGGCAATCGCCAACGCCGGAGTGGAACCACACCCAGGCGGCGGCGACGCAGGCGCCATGACACGTGAGGCTCGGGCCCGCTGGCAGACCGTGTGAGCACATCACATCGGTGAAACAGTGCGGGCAGGCGAGGGCGCGCTGACTGCCGTCGTTGCGCTCCTGCATCCAGACGCATCGCTCGATGCTAAATCGACTGGCATCGCACTAGGGTCGCAGGCGATACATCGTCTAGGGGGTATCACCCATCTTCTTGCGCGTGGCGTCCAGTTGCCGACGTCGCTGTAGAGCGCAACACCAACGTGCGCTCGTTCATTTGCGAACCATGCCGTTATCCGCATGCGCTGTCGCCAAATGCGACAAGACGTGGCGCGTGCGCACAGGCACATTGTGACCAGCTGATGAAACTGGAGCGCATGGGCGACTTCAGTGCGGAATCCATCTCTCCGACAACGCGCGGTGTTGCGTGAGCGATTGCGGTCGCGCGCAGCGCAGGTTGTCTGTGTGTCAACTGTCTGGCCGTCGCAAACAGGTCGCTGCGACGCGCCGCTGCCATTCGTCTCCACCCGCGCTGGTGTACGCCGGCACGGGCGGGTGTTGCCCGTCGTTTGTCTGCCGTTCGAATCAGGAGCCCCGCATGCCGATGTTGTTGTCGCCTTTCTTCCGGACCACCGTTGCCAGTGTGCGCCCGGTGCCGAGCATGCTCACCGCCGCACTCCTGCTGGCGCTGTCTGCAGCTGCCGCCGCTCCCGTGTCTGCGCAGCAGGCAGCCAACACCGGCGATGCGACGCAAACGCTCGACAGCGTGGTCGTCACCGGCTCGCGCTTGCGCCGGGTGGATACCGAAACCGCCAACCCGGTGATCACGGTCAGCCAGGAACAAATCGCCGCCACCGGCAAGGCCACGGTGGGCGATCTGCTGCAGGAGCTGCCATCGATCGCCGGCAACGCCACCAACCCGAATACCAACAACGGCGGAGGCACCGGTGCCTCCGCCATTTCGCTGCGCGGATTGGGCGACAAGCGCACGCTGGTGCTGGTCAACGGCATCCGGCTCGCCTACAACGACGTCAACGCGATTCCGGCCAGCATGATCGAGCGCATCGAAGTGCTCAGCAACGGCGCCTCTGCGGTATATGGCTCCGATGCCATCGGTGGCGTGGTTAATTTCATCCTGCGCACGCGCTTCGACGGTGTGCAATTCAGCAGCGATTTCGGCACCAGCAGCGAGGGCGATGGCAACCGACGCAACTTCGCCTTGACCACCGGCAAGACCTGGGAGCGCGGCAGTCTGATCGGCGGTCTGTCGTACCACAACATCGACCCGGTGTCGGCAGCGGCGCGCGACTATTCCAAGGACGCGCTGGCATTGACCAACGGGCAACCGGTGAAGCAGGGCTCGTCCGCCACACCGACCGGCACGGTCAATTTCAACGATGGCTCGGAACAATCGAATCAACTCGCGCAGGCCAACGGCTGCGGGCGCGTCACCCTCAACACTGGCGTGAGCGGTCGCGCCAGCCCGGGCGATTTCCACTGTTACAACGCCAGCGCCGACTCCTACAACTACCAGCCGTTCAATCTGTTGCAGACCCCGCAAAAGCGCACCAATGCCTTTCTGCTAGGCACCTATCGCTTTACCGATAATGTCGAAGGCTACGTCAATACCTGGTTCAGTAAAACCGAATCGGCCTCGATCATTGCGCCGATTCCGATCTTCTCCAATGGCGACAACATCCTGGTGTCGTCGCAAAGTTACTACAACCCGTTCGGCGTGAACTTCGGCACCGATCGCAGCACCGGTACCTCCTACAACGACCTCAATACACGCGCCACCGTGCTGGGCAATCGCAGCTATCAATACAACACCTACAACTTCCAGATCAGCCCCGGTCTGCGTGGCCGCTTCGGCGACAGCTCCTGGCAATGGGACGCCAACTTCAATTACGGCAGGGTCAAACAGAAGTCGATCAACAACGGCTTTCTCGATTACGCCACGTTCAACCAGGCCATCGGCCCCTCATTCCTGGACAGCGACGGCGTGGTCAAGTGCGGCAGTGCGGGCGCGGCGATTGCCGGTTGCACACCGTTGAATTTCTTCAACCTCAACGACAGCTCCAACCTGTCCACCTTGCAGGGCATGGTGGTCAACCCCATCGTGACCAGCGTCTACACCGTCAAGCAATTCGAGGCCAATGCCAACGGCTCGCTGTTCGATCTGCCAGCCGGCACCGTGAGCCTGGCAAGCGGCATTTCCTATCGCAAGGAGCGCTCGACCACCGCCTCCGATGCGCTATGGACCGGCGATGAAGACGGCCTGTGCGGGGTGATCGAATTCTGCGCATCCAGCTTGAGCGGCAGTTTCGACGTCAAGGAGGCCTATGCCGAAGCCCTGTTCCCGCTGCTCAAGGACTTGCCCGGCATCAACGCGTTGAACATCACGCTGGGCACGCGTTTCTCCGACTTCAGCTCGGTGGGCAGCAAGACCAACAGCAAGCTGTCGCTGGAATATCGCCCGATCGAAAATCTGTTGCTGCGCGGCACTGTTTCGCAGGTGTTCCGCGCGCCCAACATCAACGAGCTGTATGCCGGCGTGGCCGGCGATGCCGCCACCGTCAACGACCCGTGCAACGGTTACACCGGCGGCAACAGCGTGGCCTGCGCCAACGTGCCGACCAACGGCAGCTATCAGCAATCCGATGGTCAGGTGTCGGGCAAGGTGTCCGGCGCGGTAGTGGCCGGTTATCAACTCAAGCCGGAAACCGGCAAGTCCTACGATGTGGGGCTGGTCTACGACCCGCAGTGGATAGACGGTCTGTCGCTGAGTGCGGACTGGTGGCGCATCGATCTGGAAGACACCATCACCACGGTGTCGGCGCAGACCGTGCTCAATCAATGCTTCGCCAACTCGGCCAGCTCCTTCTGCGCACTGATCCATCGCAACGGCAACGGCACCATCAATTACATCGCCGAACCCACCGTCAACCTGGGCAAGCTCTGGGCCAAGGGCATCGATTTCAACCTGACTTACCGCCTGCCATCCACGCCTTGGGGCAATGTCACTGCAGGGCTCAACGGCACCTATCTCACCCGTTACGACGTGCTACCCGATACCACCGACCCAAGCTCGGTCACCATCCACAACGTGGGCCGCTACACCCAGGCTTACGGCAACTTCCCGCGCTGGCGTGCGTTGGGCACGGTGAACTGGGCGTTGGACGATTGGAGCGCCACCTGGCGTATCCGTTATGTGGGCAATACCGCCATCGGTAATTCGGATCCGGACCAGAGCCTGTCGGCCGATTCCAGCGAGCCGACGGTAGTGCGCAAGATCGGCACCTATGTCTACAACAACCTGCAGCTCGGCTATAACGTGGAGCCGTGGCACACCCGCTTTGAAGTGGGCGTGGATAACATCGCAGACAAGCAACCACCGTTGTATTACTCCAACAACGTGGGTAACGCCAACACCGATGTGGCGACCTACGATCTGCTCGGTCGGTTCTATTGGGCGCGTGCGACGGTGAAGTTCTGATCGCTGCCGTGTCGTCGCGGTGGTGTGCGGCAGGAGGTCGTCTGTCGCGCGCAAGCCACGCCTGTGCAGTCGCGAGTTACCGCAGCTGCACAGGCGTTTGTTGCAATGGCGCGCGCAGTCTGTGCGTGCCGACAGGAGCTAAGCTGAGCCCATGACAGAGATGCATGCGAGCGAGTTACCCAACGACCACACGCTGAGCGTGTCGCGGCGGCGTTTTCTGGCCTGGAGCAGCCTGGCGGTTGCCGCAGGCTTCCTGCGTTTTCCAGCACAAGCAAGCGCCGCACAACCAGGTAGCGTGCGTGCGGTGCCGCTGGCACAGGTTCGGCTCACACCGTCGTTGTTTCTGGATGCGCTGCAGACCAACCGGCGTTACCTGATGCGGCTGGAGCAGGACAGGCTGCTGCACAACTTCGTGCTGTATGCAGGTCTCGATCCCAAGGCGGCGGCGTACGGCGGCTGGGAAGCGGACACCATCGCCGGGCATACGCTCGGGCACTATCTCAGCGCATTGGCCTTGATGCATGCGCAAACCGGCGATGCGCAATGCCGCACGCGTGCGGGTTACCTGGTCGCAGAGCTGGCACGTTGCCAGGCGCATGCCGGCGATGGCTACGTGGCCGGATTCACGCGCAAGAACCCGGCAGGCAAGATCGAAAGCGGTCGTGCCGTGTTCGATGAGCTGAAAAAAGGCAAGATCGATCCGGCGCCGTTCTATCTCAATGGCAGCTGGGCGCCGCTATACACCTGGCACAAGCTGTTCGCCGGCTTGCTCGACGTGCATGCGCATTGCGGCAACGCGCAGGCGCTGCAGGTCGCGGTGGGCCTGGCTGGCTATCTGCAGGGCATCTTCGCCGCACTCGACGATGCGCAGTTGCAGAAGGTGCTGTCGTGCGAATTCGGCGGCCTCAACGAATCCTTTGTCGAGCTGCATGTGCGCACCGGCGATGCGCAATGGCTGGCGCTGGCGCAACGCCTGCACCACCATGCCGTGCTCGATCCGCTCATCGCCCAGCGCGACGAGCTGGTGCACCAGCATTCCAACACCAATATCCCCAAGTTGATTGGCCTGGCACGCGAATACGAAGTGACCGGCGATGCCGCCTCGGGCGCGGCGGCGCGCTTCTTCTGGCACACCGTCACCGATCACCACACTTACGTGATCGGCGGCAATGGCGACCGCGAATATTTCCAGCAGCCCGACAGCACTTCGAAGTTTCTCACCGAGCAGACCTGCGAGCACTGCGCCAGCTACAACATGCTCAAGCTCACTCGCCACCTGTACCAGTGGGGCCCGCAGGCGGAGTTCTTCGATTACTACGAGCGCACGCTGCTCAACCACGTGATGGCGCAGCAGCATCCGCGCACCGGCATGTTCACCTACATGACACCGATGCTGGCCGGCGAAGCGCGCGGCTGGTCATCGCCGTTCGACGATTTCTGGTGCTGCGTCGGCAGCGGCATGGAGGCGCATGCCCAGTTCGGCGATTCCATCTATTGGCAGGACGGGCAGGGCGTTTACGTCAACCTCTACGTGCCCTCCAGCGTGCGCGATGCCGCCGGGCTGGACATGACCCTGCACAGCACGATGCCGGAGCAGGGCAGCGCATCGCTCCGTGTCGATGCCGCGCCGGCAGAGCAACGCACGCTCGCACTGCGCGTGCCCGGCTGGGCGCAGTCGCCGGTGCTGCAGCTCAATGGTCAGCCGGTCGACACGGTTATCAGCGACGGCTATCTGCGCGTCACGCGTGTCTGGCGTGCTGGCGACACGCTCAACTTGTCGTTCGAAATGCCACTGCGCCTGGAAGCCGCAGCGGACGACCCGGCCTGGGTCTCGGTGCTGCGGGGGCCGCTGGTCTTGGCTGCGGACCTGGGTGATGCGGCAAAACCCTGGTCAGGCAAGACCCCGGCATTGATCGGCGGCGACGACATCTTGCAGCGCCTGCAACCAGTGCCAGGCAAAACAGCGTTCGACTACAGCGACGGCGCACAGCACTGGCGGTTCTCCCCGTTCTACGCCCAGTTCGACCGCCGCAGCGCGCTCTATCTGGAACATCGCGGCGCCGCTGCCTGGCAACAGCACCAGACCGAGCAGGCCGCAGCAGAAGCAAAACAACAGGCGCTCGACACGCGCGCACTGGACCGCGTCGCGCTGGGTGACGAAGCATCCGAAAAAGCCCACGGCTTGCAGAGCGAAAGCTCCTACGCACTGAGCTACCGCCGCCGCGCCGGCCGCGACGCCCGCACCGGCGGCTTCATCGCCTTCACCCTGCGCAACACCACCAAGGCGAGCACCCTGCGCCTGCGCTACTGGGGGGACGAAACCCGCCGCCGCTTCCGCATCCTCGCCGACGGCGAACTCATCGCCAACGAACGCCTGGACGGCAACCGCGGCCTGGACTTCGTCGATGTGGATTACGCATTGCCGGCAGCCGTAGCCGGACGCGCCACCCTGCAGATCCGCATCGAACCGGAAACCGGCTACTCGGCCGGGCCAGCGTTCGGGTGTTGGGTGTTGGCTGATGCCGAAGCTGTCTAGGTTCAGTCAAAAAGTGCTGTTGCCATGGATATGTCGTCTTGGTTCGCAATCGACGTGCATGCTCAGATTGACGATCGTTTTGCTTCAGCGTGTGGCTATGCAAGCGCTCTACAGCACCTCAAGATGTTACGAACGTTGTCAAACATTGCGCCACTTAGCTGCGTCTTCAGGCCGAGCGTAGTTTTCAAAGCACCAATACCCCACAAACAAAGACCGGCGCATGCGCCGGTCTTTGTTCACATCAGTGCGTCAGCGCAAACTTCTCAGGCCGACAACTCCAACAACAACTTATTCAACCGCTTCACATACCCAGCCGGGTCCTTGAGGCTATCGCCCGCCGCCAACGCAGCCTGGTCGAACAAGACGCGGCTCAAATCGCCAAACCGGTCCATATCCTGTTCCGCATCCAGCTTTTCGATCAGCGGGTGAGCCGGGTTGAACTCGAACACCGGCTTGGTTTCCGGCACGGCCTGGCCGCTGGCTTCCAGCAGCTGACGCATCTGCAGACCCAGGTCGCCCTGGCCGATGGCCAGGATGGCGGGGGAGTCGGTCAGGCGGTGCGAGACGCGCACTTCGGCCACGTCGTCGCCGAGGGCGGCCTTGATGCGCGTGGCCAGGCCTTCCTTGGATTTGGCGACTTCTTCCTGTGCCTTCTTGTCTTCTTCCGAATCCAGCTTGCCCAGGTCCAGGTCGCCGCGTGCCACGTCCACGAACGACTTGCCGTCGAACTCGGTGAGGTAGCTCATCAGCCACTCGTCGATGCGGTCAGTGAGCAGCAGCACTTCGATGCCCTTCTTGCGGAACACTTCCAGATGCGGGCTGTCCTTGATCTGCGCGTAGCTTTCGCCGGTGAGGTAGTACAGCTTGTCCTGGCCTTCGGTC
The DNA here is from genome assembly GCF_001423495.1 of Xanthomonas sp. Leaf131. Classification (GTDB taxonomy): domain Bacteria; phylum Pseudomonadota; class Gammaproteobacteria; order Xanthomonadales; family Xanthomonadaceae; genus Xanthomonas. The sequence continues at coordinate 104,868 of NZ_LMOG01000018.1, forward strand.
AGGCGACCGACATAATCGGCCAGGCCCACGCTTTGTGCGCCAGTGGTGTCGTGCGTGGAAGAGAACCGCAGCAGACCGGCGATTTTCTCGCGGTTGGCGTAATCCTCCGCCGGGCCTTCCTTCAAGGCCTGGCCGAAGTTGCGCCAGAACGTCACATACTCTTCCGGCTTGTCCTTGGCCAGTTTCTCCAGCATGTCCAGCGCACGCTTGGTCAGCGCGGACTTCATCGAATCCACCACCGGGCCCGATTGCAGAATCTCACGCGAGACATTGAGCGACAGGTCCGACGAATCCACCACGCCCTTGATGAAACGCAGGTACAGCGGCAGGAACTGCTCGGCCTGATCCAGCACGAACACGCGCTGCACATACAGCTTCAGACCCTTGGCCGAATCGCGGTGATACAGGTCGAACGGCGCGCGGCCGGGCACGAACAGCAGCGAGGTGTAATCCAGCTTGCCCTCGACCTTGTTATGGCTCCACGCCAGCGGGTTGCCCGCATCGTGCGCAACGTGCTTGTAGAATTCCTGATATTCCTGCTCGCTGATCTCGCTCTTGGGGCGCGTCCACAGCGCGCTGGCGCGATTGACCGCCTCCCACTCCGGCTCGGCCGGCGCATCGGCGTCTTCGCCGTGATGTTCCTTGCGCATTTCGATCGGCAGGCCGATGTGGTCGGAATACTTCTTGAGGATGCCGCGCAGCGTCCAGCCGTCGGCGAAGCTGTCTTCGCCTTCTTTCAGCTGCAGCACGATGCGGGTGCCGCGCTCGGGCTTGTCGATACTGGCGATTTCGAATTCGCCTTCGCCACGCGAGGACCAATGCACGCCCTCGTTGGCGGGCAGGCCGGCGCGACGCGAATACACGTCCACCTGGTCGGCGACGATAAAGGCGCTATAGAAACCCACGCCGAACTGGCCGATCAGGTTGGCGTCCTTCTTCTGGTCGCCGCTCAGATGCTTGAGGAAATCGGCAGTGCCGGACTTGGCAATCGTGCCCAGATGCGACACCGCATCTTCGCGGCTCATGCCGATGCCGTTGTCGTCGATGGTGACGGTGCGCGCGTCCTTGTCGTAGTCCACGCGAATGCGCAGGTCGCCGCCGCCTTCCAGCAGTTCCGGCTTCACCAATGCTTCGAAACGCAGCTTGTCGGCGGCGTCGGCGGCATTGGACACCAGCTCGCGCAGGAAGATTTCCTTGTTCGAGTACAACGAGTGGATCATCAGCTGCAGCAGCTGCTTGACCTCGGTCTGGAAGCCAAGCGTCTGCTTGTCGGTATCAACGGTCATTGGGGTCGTGCTCCGTGGTGGTCCAGGCCGCAGTGCGGCCGATGGCCTGGGGGATGAGGCCGCCCGGCGATTTTTTCAAGGCAAGGATGTGGATTGGCCAACGCACGTGCAGCGCGGCGGGCACGGCGCCAGCCACTGGCGGCGCTATCATGGCGGCCCCGTTTGTCTTGCCTTGCTCCATGCCGCCACACGTCCCGCCACTGCTCCTCGCTTGCTCTTATCCAACAGGAACGCTGCGATGAGCCGCCCCGCACGACCGGCGCCACGTGGCGCGGAAGGGCAGGTGCGTATCGTCGGCGGGCGCTGGCGCAACACCAAGCTGGAGGTGCCGGATCTACCCGGCCTGCGCCCCAGCAGCGACCGCGTCCGCGAAACGGTCTTCAATTGGCTGATGCCGCGCCTGCCCGGCGCGCGCGTGCTGGACCTGTTTGCCGGGTCCGGTGCGCTGGGCCTGGAGGCGGTCTCGCGTGGCGCCGCCCATGCAACGCTGATCGAGCGCGACCCTGGCCTGGTGCAGCGGCTGCGCGAGCATGTGGCCAGGCTGGATGCGGCCGATCAGGTGCAGGTGCTGCAGGAAGACGCGCTGCGCTGGCTGGATCGCGCACCCGCCGTGCAGGCCAGCATCGTGTTCGTCGACCCACCGTTCGCTGCCGGCCTGTGGCCCAGCGTGCTGGAACGCCTGCCCGCGCACCTGACCCCGGATGCCTGGCTGTATCTGGAAGGCCCTGCCGACCTGCCGCCGCAGGTGCCGGCCGGCTGGCATCTGCACCGCGAAGGCGCCACCCAGCAGGTGCGCTATGCGCTGTACCGCCGGGCCGCTGCTACACTGAACAGCGACCCGACCCCGGTAGTTTCCGTATGAGCGTGGCCAACAGCCGCACCGCCGTCTATCCCGGTACCTTCGACCCGATCACCAACGGTCATATCGATCTGGTGAACCGTGCCGCGCCGTTGTTCGAGCGCGTGGTGGTCGGTGTGGCGTACAGCCCATCCAAGGGCCCGGCGCTGCCGCTGGAACGCCGCGTCGAATTGGCTCAGGAAGCGTTGGCCGCACATGCCAATGTGGAAGTGCGCGGCTTCGACACCCTGCTGGCCCACTTTGTGCGCGACATGGGCGCCGGCGTGCTGCTGCGCGGCCTGCGCGCGGTATCGGACTTCGAATACGAATTCCAGATGGCCAGCATGAACCGCCATCTGATCCCGGAGGTGGAAACGCTGTTCCTCACCCCGGCCGAGCAATACAGCTTCATCTCGTCCTCGCTGGTGCGCGAAATCGCGCGGCTGGGCGGGGACGTGTCCGGTTTCGTTCCGGCTTCGGTCGTCGAGGCCTTGCGGCAGGTGCGCGAGTCTCGCGCGCAGGCCTGATTCTCTAGCAGTCACATCACCACATGCTTTTCAAAGGGAGGAGTTTCATGAAACACACAATGCGCGCGCTGGTGCTCGCTTCGATCGCCGCTCTGGCCGTCACCGCCTGCAAGAAGGAAGAGCCGGCACCGACCGCCGCCGCCGCCCCGGCTGCGCTGACCGCACCGGCCAAGGACGACAACGCCGGCTGGAAGAAGTACCTGCAGGAAGTGGTTGGCCAGAACCTGGGCACCACCACCAACAGCCCGTTCCTGTACTACTTGCCGCCGGAGTCCGATGCCGAGTTCGCCGGCAGCTACGAGCGTCAGCTGGAAAGCGTCAAGACCGCGCTTGCCCGTGGCGTGCAGCCGGGCAACATGCTGGCGTTCGGTTCGTCCGCCTCGACCAAGATGGCCGACCTGATCGATGCGGCGTTCAAGGACGTGGCACCGGACTCGATGAAGGGTGTGCGCGTGTTGTTCATCGGCAACGCTGCCGACAACGCGCGCGTGCAGACCATCGTCCAGCCCAAGGGCGCGGAATACATTTTCGTTGAAGCCAAGTAACGCCGTACCAGGCCGGATGCGCGGGAGGGCGCATCCGGCCACCGTGTGCAGATCCAGCAGCCTGCTGCTGGATCTGCATGCCACCGGAGCCGGCCATGTCAGCTCGGTGTCCGACAGCGCCCATGGCGTTGTCCGTTTGCTGGCCTGCGCTGCATGCGCCCGCCTGCGGCAGTACGTTGCGTTCCAGCGCCTGCGGTTGAATCGCGCCGCGTCACATCGCATGGTGGTGTCGATATGTCGCTGAAGATCAACGAGCTCTGCGTCAACTGCGATGTCTGCGAGCCCGCGTGCCCGAATCAGGCCATCTCGATGGGCGAAACCATCTACGTCATCGACCCGGCACGCTGCACCGAGTGCGTAGGGCATTTCGACGAGGCGCAATGCGTGGTGGTGTGCCCGGTCGAATGCATCGACCCGGATCCGGCCATCCCGGAAACCCATGATCAATTGCTGGCCAAGCTGATGCAGCTGCAGCGCGATCATCCAGAATTGTACGAACAGGAGCCTCCCGCCCCGTGAGCATTTTTTCCCGACATTTCTCTGCGCGCGGCCTGTTGCTGCTGGCCTTCGTGCTGGCACCGCCGGCGTGGTCTGCCGATGGCAGCAAACCTGCGGCGGCTGCAAGCTCGCCGGTGGCGGCGCATCCGCCGGGCGCGGCGATTGCCAGCGGTCACACCTTGGCCACCGATGCCGGCCTGCAAATCCTGCGCGAAGGCGGCAATGCCTTCGATGCGGCCATCGCGGTGTCGTCCACGCTGGCGGTGGTCGAGCCGATCAGTTCGGGTCTGGGCGGCGGTGGCTTCTTTCTGTTGCACGATGCCAAGACCGGCAAGGACATGATGCTGGACGCGCGCGAAACCGCGCCGGAGTCGGCGACGCCCGAGCAATTCTTGAACAAGCAGGGCGAGCTGGACCGCGACCGCTCGGTCAACGGCGCGTGGTCGGCGGGTATTCCGGGCCTGCCTGCGGCGCTGGTGGAGCTGGCTGCCAAGCACGGCCGTTTGCCGCTGAAGCAGTCGTTGGCGCCGTCCATCCGCATCGCCAGCGAGGGTTTCCCGGTGTACGCGCGCATGGCCAAGGGCTATGCCTCGCGGCGCGAAGTGATGGAGCGTTATCCAGGGACGCGTGAGGTGTATCTGCGCGGCGGAAAGCCCATTGCGGAGGGCGACATCTTCAAGCAGCCCGAGCTGGCACACACCTTGAAGTTGCTGGGCGACAACGGCTTCGACGGTTTCTACAAGGGCGAAACCGCCAAGAAACTGCTGGCCGGCGTCAAGCAGGCCGGCGGTCAGTGGAAGGCCGCCGAGCTGTCCGGCTATCGGGTGAAGGAGCGCGCGCCGATCCAGTTCGATTACCGCGGCTGGAAGATCACCACCGCGCCGCCGCCGTCGTCAGGCGGTATCGCCCTCGCCGCCATGTTGCAGATCCTCGAAGGCTGGGACCTGAACACGCTCGACGAGGCGCACCGCACCCATCTGGTGGTGGAAGCGATGCGCCGCGCCTACCGCGACCGCACCTTCTTCCTCGGCGACCCGGATTTTGTCGCCGTGCCGCAGCGCGTGCTGACCAGCAAGGATTACGCGCAAGGCCTGCGTGCCACCATCAATCCGGAAAAGGCCACCCCCAGCGATCTGCTGTCGGGCAATCCCACGCCGCTGGAAGACGACGAGACCACGCACTTTTCCATCATCGATGGCGAAGGCAACCGCGTCGGCGCCACCCAGACCGTCAATCTGCTGTACGGCTCCGGGCTGATTCCCAAGGGCACCGGTGTGCTGCTCAACAACGAGATGGACGACTTCGCGCTCAAGCCCGGCACGCCGAACGCCTTCGGCGTGATGGGCTACGCCGCCAACGCGCCCAAGCCGGGCAAGCGCATGCTCAGCTCGATGACGCCCACCTTCATGGAATCGGCGGATAAGGCGATCGTGCTCGGCACCCCGGGCGGTAGCCGCATCATCACCATGGTGCTGCTCGGCATCCTGGGTTACGACGCGGGGCTGGACGCGCAGGCGGTCAGCGCGTTGCCGCGTTATCACCACCAATGGCTGCCAGACGTGATCGACGCCGAAACTAATGCGTTCTCGCCGCAAACCGCCAAGGCGCTGCAAGCGATGGGCCACGCACTCAAGCTGCCCGGCGATACTGCCGAGGGCGGCCGCGGTTCCAGCCACGTGTGGGGCAACCTGCAGACGGTGGAATGGGACAAGCGCAGCAACGTGCTCAGTGGCGGTAGCGACCCGCGTAATCCGGTGGGGAAGGCGCAAGTGCAGCTGGACGCAGCAGCGCGCTGATGGCTTAGAGCGGCCAACAACACGACTGCGCTCACCGCCAGGCCGGCGCGGCCGTTGCTCGGAATCAGCAGGTACCACTTCTACACTGCGGTTCCTCCACGCCGTCTGCGCCCACTTGACGACTGCTCGTTACGTTTTGTGAGCCGCTCTTATTGCTGATTGATTGCGTTGCTGATTGATTGAGGAGCGCCTGCTTTCGTAAGCCAAGGCAGGCCTTGCCGGATAACATCCAGTGTTGCACGTGGCCCGCGTCGTGCCATGCCATGCGCGAGAACGAGGTTATCCGCATGTGCTCGCCGTGGGTCGATGCAGGCAGGCATCGGCAGCGATGCGCATCCACCTAGAGGCCGATGCCCTGATTGGACTTGTCGCCTTGCGCCAATGCGGCGACCATCGCGGCATGAACATTTTCCAGACTCTGCTCACCAGCATGGTGATCGCATCGCCCATCGCCGCCTGTGCGGCCGATACCGCCGGCACCCAGGCCGCATCGGCAACGGGCGCCGCTATCCACGTCAATCAGCTCGGCTATCTGCCGGGCTCGGCCAAGCTTGCAGTGGTCGGGTTGCCGCAAGGCGCGGCAGCCGGCTCGGACCGCTTCACGGTCGAAGATGCGCAAGGGCGCCGCGTGCTGGAAGGCAGCTTGCAGCCTGCAGCGTCGTGGAGCGCAGCCGGCCAGCAGGCGCGGGTGGCGGATTTTTCCAGCGTGCGGACAGCAGGCACGTATCGCTTGAAGATCGACGGGCTGCCGGCGTCCGATCCGTTCCCGATCGCGGCCGGCGCCTATCGACCGGTGCTCGATGCATCGCTCAAGGCGTTCTATTTCAATCGCGCCAGCACCGCGCTGCCGGCGCAGTTCGCCGGGCGTTACGCACGCGCGGCCGGGCACCCGGATACGCAGGTGCGCATCCATCCTTCGGCAGCCTCGGCCACGCGTCCGGCCGACAGCGTGATCAGTGCGCCCAAGGGTTGGTACGACGCGGGCGACTACAACAAGTACATCGTCAATTCCGGCATCAGCACCTACACCTTGCTGGCGGCCTATGAGCAGTATCCGGCGCTGTTCAAGGCACAGGCCCTGACCATCCCCAACGACGCGCCCGGCGTGCCCGGCATCCTGCAGGAGACCTGGTGGAATCTGGAATGGATGCTGGCCATGCAGGACCCGGCCGATGGCGGCGTGTATCACAAGCTCACCGACAAGCAGTTCGATGGCTTGGTGATGCCGGAGCAGGCCAAACAGCAACGCTACGTGGTGATGAAGGCCACCGCGGCCACGCTGGATTTCGCTGCGGTGATGGCGGCGGCCAGTCGTATCTATGCGCCCTTCGACAAGCAATATCCGGGGGCATCGGCGCGTATGTTGAAAGCCGCGCGCAGTGCCTGGTCGTGGGCGCAGCAGCATCCGGATGTGATCTATCGCCAGCCCGATGACGTGCGCACCGGCGGCTACGACGATGCGCAGGTAGACGATGAATTCGCCTGGGCTGCGGCGGAGTTGTATGTGAGCACGCGCGAGGACAGCTTCTACGACGCGATGACCGCGCGCAATGTGCCGGCCAGCGTGCCGGGCTGGAGCAATGTCGGCGGACTGGCGTGGATGTCGCTGGCCGAACATCGCGACCGGCTCACCCCGCATGCCGATCGCGCACGCATTGCGCGTGAGATCACCGGGTTGGCGCAGCGTCTTGCCGAGGAGTGGCAGTCCTCTCCATGGCGTCTGGCGATGACGGACACCGACTTCGTTTGGGGTAGTAATGCAGTCGTGCTCAACCGCGCGATGATGTTGATGCAGGGCTACCGGTTGACTGGGCAGCGGCCGTATCTGGACGCCGCGCAATCGCAGCTGGATTACATCCTGGGGCGCAATCCGCTGGGGTTGTCGTTCGTCACCGGGGTCGGGCTGCGTAGCCCGCTGCATATCCACCATCGCCCCTCCGAAGCCGACGGCATCGATGCGCCGGTCCCGGGCTGGTTGGCCGGTGGCCCGCAACCAGGCCAGCAGGACGCCAAGGACTGCAAGGTGGCGTATCCCTCAAAACTGCCTGCGCTGTCGTATCTGGATAACGCCTGCAGCTATGCCAGCAACGAAGTGGCGATCAACTGGAATGCGCCGTTGGTGTATGTGAGTGCGGCGATCGAGGCGTCGACGCGGTGAGGCAGGCGTTCTTCAGCGCGACAACGCAATGCTCAATGCCGCAGCTGTTCCTTCTCCCGTCGGGAGAAGGTGGCGCGTAGCGCCGGATGAGGGTACGGCGTGTGCAAGAACGTGACACACCGTACCCTCACCCCAACCCCTCTCCCGCAGGAGAGGGACTTAGGCTGCTGCAATTCATGCCGCCTGCGTACCAAAGGTTCGGTCACCTGCATCTCTGGATGACGCCTTTAGCTATGCCAGCAACATGATCGAGATCGGACGCGCTATCGAGATCGGACGCGCTGCGGCTGTTCCTTCTCCCGTCGGGAGAAGGTGCCCCGCAGGGGCGGATGAGGGTACGGGCGAAGCTCTCGCAATGTTCAATTGCACGAGGCTTCGCCCGTACCCTCACCCCAACCCCCGCGCCAATGGCGCGCAAGCGGTGCCTTCTCGCCCCGCAGGGAGAGGGGCTTTAGCTCACTCCACCCGCGTCCCAAAAATCCGGTCGCCTGCATCGCCCAGACCGGGCAGGATGTAGCCCTTTTCGTTGAGGTGATCGTCGATTGCGGCGGTGTAGACCTCCACATCCGGATGCACCGCTTCCAGCGCTTTCAGGCCTTCCGGTGCGGCGACCAGGAAGATGCCCTTGATGCGCCGCGCACCGGCACGCTTGAGCATGTCGATGGTGGCGATCAGCGTGCCGCCGGTCGCCAGCATCGGGTCCAGGATCAGCGCGTCGCGCTCTTCCAGACGGCCGGTGAGGCGTTCGAAGTAGGGCACCGGTTGCAAGGTTTCTTCGTCGCGCTGCAGGCCGACCACACTTACGCGTGCGGCCGGAATCAGCGCCAGCACGCCGGGCAGCATGCCCAGACCTGCGCGCAAAATCGGCACCAGGGTGATTTTTGCGCCGGCAATCCGCTGCACGGTCACCGGCCCGGCCCAGCCGGGTTGGACGTGCGATTCGGTGTCCAGATTGGCGGTGGCCTCGTAGGCCAGCAGCGTGCCGAGTTCGGTGACCAGTTCGCGGAAGCCCTTGGTGCTCAAGGCGGCATCGCGCAGCAGACCGATCTTGTGCTGGACGAGGGGGTGACGGACTTCGACGATTTTCATGGGCAGCGACAGGCGGGAGAGACCCACAGTGTGCCGCAGCCAACGGTAGCGTCGCCACATAGTGCGCGTGATCGCGCTTGCAGATGTCATGTCAGTGAAACGTCGTAGACATAGTGTGCCCACCCATTCTTAACCAATTGGGGAAGCACCCGTGTCGAACAAGACTCCGCTCTGCCTGGCGATCACGCTGACGTTGGCTGCGGCCACGTGGAGCCCGCTGGCGCAGGCGGCTGAGGGTGCCGCCGCAACCGGCGCAGCAAGCGCTGCGGCCATCGATCTGGAGCGACTGGAAGTGCGCCCGCAGACGGAATCGCAAGTACGCGCGGTCGATCTCAAGCGCAGTTCCGATGCGATCCAGGACGCAGTCGCGTCCGATGCGATGGGCCGGTATCCCGACAAGAATGTCGCAGAATCCTTGCAACGCCTGCCCGGTGTCAGCGTGACGCGCGATCAGGGCGAAGGCCGCTTTGTGGTGATCCGCGGTCTGGATTCGGCGCTCAACAGCGTCACCATCGACGGCATGACCATGGGCACGCCGGAAGACGGCACGCGCTCGGCGCCGCTGGACGTGATTCCGTCCGATTCCACCGAGCGCCTGAAGGTGGTCAAGTCGCCGACCCCGGACATGCCCGGCGATTCCATCGGCGGTGCGATCCAGGTGGAGTCCACGTCCGCATTCGATCGCGACGGGCGCACCTTGCGCGGCTCGGTCGAAGGCAGCCACCAGTCGTTGTCGGGCAAGACCAGCCCGAAGGGCGCGTTCAACTACAGCGATATCTTCGATGGCACGTTCGGTGTGGCAGTGGGTGTGAACTACCAGGATCGCGAATTCGAATCCGACAACACCGAAGTGGCCTACGACAGCTTCGACGGTGGTGCGGCCGACGATCTGTTTGCCGGTGAGGTGCAGCGCCGCAAATACTTCATCGAGCGCACCCGCATGGGCGCCAACCTCAATCTGGACTGGCGCCCGGATGCGGACAACCGCTACTACCTGCGTACGCTGTACAGCCGCTTCGACGATGCCGAAACGCGTCAGCGCACCATCTTCGGCCTGGCCGATGGGCAGGTCAGCGCCAATGGCGATGGCACCTACAACGTGTCCGATCTGCCCGCCGATTCCATCTCCAAGCGCGTGCGCTATCGCACCAAGAAAGAAGACACCATGGCCTTGAGCATGGGCGGTGAAAATCGCCTGAGCGCGGCCACCGTGGATTACAAGCTGGGCTACACCAAGACCACCGAGCGCGTGAACGATGAAATGGAAGCGCGCTTCACCTATGCCGGCGACGATCTGTCGGCCACGGTCGATCAGAACAGCGGCATTCCGCGTTTGGGGTTCTCCGACAACGGCTGGCAGAGCAACGATGATTTCGTGTTCGACCGCTTCGTGCTTGCGCCCAAGCGGGTGGACGACAGCGAGCGCAGCGCGCAGATCAACGTGCGCTTCGATGGCGAGCATGCCAGTCTGAAAATGGGCGTGCTCGGCCGCTGGCGCGAGCGCGATGTCAACGTGGACGAAAGCGAGTTGCGTCGCGGCCCGGCGATCGACCTGAGCGACTGGACCACCGCCGCACCGGAACACCGTGGCGGCACCTTGGGCGAAAGCATCGGCTCGGACGGCATGCGTCGTTATTGGAACACCTCCGGTAATCTTTACAGCGCACGCCCGCAGGATGTCGGCGGCAATCTGCAGACCTCGCTGCAGGACGACTACAAAGCCACCGAAGATGTGTTTGCCACCTACGCGATGGGCACCTGGGACATCGGTGCGCTGCGCATGATTGCCGGCGTGCGCGTGGAGAACACCCAGTTCGACGCCACCGGCAATCAAGTCGACGTGGCCGAGAATGGCCGCACCGCCACGGTCACGCCGCGCGAAGCGTCCAGCAGCTACACCAACGTGCTGCCGGGCCTGCATCTGCGCTACGACACCGGCAACGAGTGGGTACTGCGTTTTGCGGCCAACAAGACCTTGTCGCGCCCGTCGTTCGGCGATGTGTCGCCACGCGTGAGCATCAACCGCGGCGACAATGAGGTGAGTATCGGCAACCCGGATCTCAATCCTTATCGCTCCAGGAATCTGGATCTGTCGTTCGAAAAATACCTCGGCAGCACCGGGCTGATTTCGTTGGGTGTGTTCAATAAATCCATCGACGATTACATCGTGCAGACCATCAGCACCAACGACGCAGAATTCCCGAACCTGCAGGTCACACGCTCGATCAACGGCGACACCGCAAAGGTGCGCGGCGCCGAATTCAATTGGCAGCAGGCCTTGGACTTTTTGCCCGAAGGCTGGAATGGCCTGTTGGTCGGTGCCAGCGCCACGCTGCTAGACAGCGATTTCGACCCCGGCTTGAGCGATCGCGCCGGCGACGACTTCACCTTGCCGCGCTCGTCCAAGCGCATCTACAGCGGCCATCTGGGTTACGAGAAATACGGCTTCAGTGCGCGCGTTGCGGCGGTGTATCGCAGCGAGTATCTGGACACCATCGGCGCCAGCCGCGCATACGATATCTATGTCGCCCCGCACACACAGCTGGATTTCAGCATGAACTATCAATTCAACAGCCACGTCAGCCTGTATCTGGAAGCGCAGAACCTGCTGGACGAGCCGCTGGAGCTCTACCAGGGCGTGCCCACACGCACGCTGCAGAACGAAGAATACGGCCGCACCTATGCGCTTGGCCTGAAGGTGGCACTGTGATCGCAACGCGCACAAGGCTCCAGGCCACGTTACTCCACATCACACTGCTCGCCACCGCGATGGCGCTGACCGCGTGCGCCAGCGCACCGGTCGACCGCGAAGCCGACGAAGCATTGCTGAAAGATCCCTTGCTCAGCGAGGCCAAGGTGGCGCACGAAGTGGTGCCGGAGGCCTTCATCACCACCTCCACGCCTTCGGACAATCTGGATTCGCCGGCCAGCTGGAGTGCGCCCGATGGCAGCCGCTGGCTGATCGCCACTGCCAAGGCCACGCATGCGTTGGTGGTATTCGATGGCGACAGCGGCAAGCGCCTGCGCGTGGTCGGCGGCAAGGGCAAGGCCCTGGGCAAACTGGATCGCCCGAACGGGATTTCGGTCATCGACGATCTGCTGTTCGTCGTCGAGCGCGACAACCGCCGCGTGCAGGTGTTCTCGCTGCCGGACTTCAAGCCGTTGACCAGCTTCGGCCAGGATGACCTGCGCGAGCCTTACGGGCTGTGGGTGCGCAAGCACGAGGGCGGCTACGAGGTGGTGGTCAGCGATAACTACATGTCGCCGGCCAACAAGGATCTGCCGCCGCCGGTGGCCGAACTCGGTCAGCGCTTTCGGCGTTATCAACTGAACAACGCAGGGCAGGGCTGGCAATCGCGGCTGACGCAGAGCTTTGGCGATACCACCGAGGCGGGCGCGGTGCGGATTGCCGAATCGGTATTCGGCGATGAAGCCAACGCGCGCTTGATGATTGCCGAAGAAGATGTGGCCGTGGGCACGCAGTTGCGCGAATACGGCATGGACGGGCGTTATCGCGGGCGCAATGTCGGTGCCGGCCTGTTCAAGGCGCAGGCCGAGGGCATGACGTTGATGGCATGCAGCGATGGCAGCGGGTACTGGATCGCCACCGATCAGTTCAAGGACCGCAGTGTGTTTCAGGTGTTCGATCGCCAGAGCCTGGCGCATGTGGGCGCATTCGCCGGCCGGGTGACCGCCAATACCGATGGCGTGTGGCTGGATCAACGCGGCGATGCGCGCTTCCCCGGTGGCGTGTTCTATGCCTTGCATGACGACCAGGCGGTGGCGGCATTCGACTGGCGCGATATCGCGCGCACGCTGCGCTTGAAAGAGTGCGCGCCGTGATCGCTGCGCGCGCGGCGCTGTCTGCAGCGCTACTGCTGGTGGCGATGGCGAGCACTCAATCGCTCGCCGCCGAGCGCGCCGCCGAACCGAACACGCAGGTGCCGGCAGGCTCCACCCACTATGTCGCCGACGGCTTCCCGGACCGTATCGTCGCCACGCCCGCGCAGGCGGCGGCGACCGGTTTCGCGGTGGCCTGGCGTACCGATGCCAGCGTCAACCAGCCGTGGCTGGAACTGGTGGTTGCCGGCGACTCGCCCGATGTGGGCACGCCGCGCCGCATCCGTGCCAGCACTGCCACGCTGGCCAGCGAAAACGGCAGCTCGCATCATCACCGCGCCGATATCGATGGATTGACGCCGGACACGCTCTACGCGTACCGCGTGCAGGGGCACGACACCTGGGGCGCGTGGAATCATTTTCGTACCGCCGCCACGGCCGCCACGCCGCTGACGCTGCTGTATTTCGGCGACACCCAGAACAAGAATCTCAGCCTGGTCTCGCGGGTCATCCGCCAAGCCTGGCGCTCGGCGCCGGATGCGCGGCTGGCCCTGTTCGCCGGCGACCTGGTCAGTGGCAAGGATGGCCAGGACGACAACGAATGGGCCGAGTGGTTCGACGCCGGGCGCTGGTTGCTGGAAGGCACCGCAGTAGCGCCGGCACCGGGCAATCACGAGTATCACGAAGAAGGCGAGGACACCCCGCAGGCCACGCGCACGCTCGGCAGCCATTGGCCGGTGACCTTCGCCTTGCCGCGCAACGGACCGTCGGCCGCCGCGCGTACCAGCTACTGGTTCGACTACCAGGGCGTGCGCATCGCCGTACTCGACGGCACCTCCGTGCTGGATCTAGGCACCGGCCCGGCGCAGGCGCAGTGGCTGGACACCGTGCTGGCCGACAACCCGCATCCATGGTCGATCGTGCTGATCCACCAACCGTTCTTTTCGCCGCGTGCCGACCGCGAAAACGAAAAGCTGGTCGAACAGGTGCTGCCGGTGATCCGCCGCCACAAGGTCGATCTGGTGCTGCAGGGCCACGACCACACCTACGGCCGTCGCGGCGATGAGGCCGGGCAGGCGACGCCGGTGTTCATCGTCTCGGTGGCCGGGCCCAAGCAGTACCGGCTCTCGGACATGGCCCGCAAGACCATGCGCCCGGTCGGCGAAGATACCCAGCTGTATCAGGTGCTTCGCATCGACAACCAGACGTTGCTCTACGAGTCGCGCACCGCCACCGGACGTCTCTACGATGCCTTCGAGCTCAAGCGCGATACGACCGGGGCCAAGCGGTTGATCGAACACGAAGCAGGGCGCATCGCCCCACGCGATTGCCCACGCAGTGCAACGCTCAAGGGACGGGCGGATCGCTGCTGGGAATAAAGGCGCTGTGATGGAGCTGAGCAGTCGAAGCGGATCCTCGAGTCGTATGAGAGGCATGTGAGGAAACTTCGCCCGCAGATTGATTTTTCTAATGGATGCGTCGCATATCCATAAGAAAATGTGAGTTACATCACATTGAAAATGGGAATAGGGTACGGTTAGCCGGATCTCCATCCGGGTAGCCGGTTTCGACACGGTGCTGCGGTGGAGGTTTTGCTGCCCCCAGCCCCCGAGAAGCCCCCATGATTCCCCATGTGTTTCATCTGACCGCGCCGACCAAGCAATTGCAGTGGGAAGAGCGCAGGATCCAGGCCCGTCTGCAACGGCTGTTGCCTGACTGGGTCTGCTACGTCTGGGATGACGCGGACAATTCGGAACTGATGCGTCGCGCGTTCCCGGAGTTCGCCGAGCGCTACGAGGCGATCCGCTTCGGCGTGATGAAGGCCGACATCGCCCGCTGCGCCTATATGCACGCGCACGGCGGCTTCTATTTCGACACCGATTACAAGCTGCTGCAGCCGCTTGGCGCCGACCTGTTGGTACAGCAATGCGTGCTGCCGATCGAGGATGGCGCGTTAGGCAACGAACAGTTCAAGATCGGCAATGCCGTATTCGGTTCCCAGGCAGGGCATCCTTTGTGGCGCGCCTTTATCGAGCACATCTTCAGTGTGCATGCGCCGGAGACGCTGGAAGATCACCGGCAGATTCCGATGATCTCCGGCCCGCGCGGGCTGACGCGCTTCTACAACGCGTATGGCGAGCAGTTCTCGGGCATCGTGTTCCCGCCGCGCGATGCGTTCCATCCGGACCGTACCTGGTTCGGGCTCGGCCACCGCGGCGGCAAGATCGCCGTCGGCTCGCATCTGTGCTGGGCATCGTGGCGTGGCAAGTCGACGCGTCGGGCAGTGACCAATTACCTGCGCCGCAAGTTGAGCGCGGTACCGATCTGATGGCTGCCGGTGGCCATGCAGAGCTGTTGAGTGGCTCTGCATGGCAGCACGGCGATGGTTGCGGCCGCGGCGCACGCTGCGGTGCTTGGTGCGGTTCACGCGGGTGAAGAGCGTCTGCGTTGACGCGCTTCGCATCGTGCTTGCTATGTCACAAATCTCGCGCCATCAGCGCGGCAGCCCACAGGACTCCGCGTTTCAGGCGTTGAGCGATGTGCAGCCTCAGGCGGCCTCGGCCTGCACCTGGCGCGGGCCTTCCTTGAGCGCGCGCGCGATCAAGCCGACCAATAGATCGAGCTCGTCTTCGTCCATTGCAAAGTGCGGGGTGAAGCGCAGCGAATTCTCGCCGCCGTGGATCACGTTGACGCCGCGATGGCGCAGCCATTCCTCGGTGGACCCGGCGCCATAACACTTGAATTGCGGCGCCAGCTCACAGGAAAACAGCAAGCCGGTGCCCTGCACCTTGGTGATCAAACCACCGAGCTCGGACTGCAAGGCGTCCAGCTTGGCGATCGCCTGCGCACCACGGCTGCGGATGTTCTCGCGCACCTGCGGGGTGAACAACGCTAGCGTGGCGCAGGCCACATCGAGCGCGCGCGGGTTGGTGGTCATGGTGTTGCCGTAGGTGCCCTTGCGATACACCTGCGCGGCGTGTTCGGTCACCGCCAGCACCGACAGCGGGTACTGCGCGGCGTTGAGCGCCTTGGAATAGGTTTCCAGATCCGGCGGGTCGAGCTGCTCGAAGCCGGGGTAATCCACCACCGACAGCACGCCGTGCGCACGCAGACCGGCCTGGATCGAATCCACCAGCAACAAGCTGCCGTGCAGGCGGGTCAGTTCGCGCGCAGCGGCATAGAACGCGGCGGGCAATGCGCGCCCAGGGTCGCCTTCGCCCATTACCGGCTCCAGGAACACCGCCTCGATAAACCAGTGATTGCGCGCAGCCTCCTCGAAGGCGCGCTGTAGCGCCGCCACGTCGTAGGGAGCGATTGCGATCACCGAATCTTCGTCGCGGTAGCTGGCCAGATACTTGGTGTAGGTCTTGCGGCTGGAATCGGAATACAGGCCGGGGCGATCGGTGCGACCATGGAAGCTGCCCTTGACCACCACGCGCTTGATGCTGGCACCGGCATGCCGCGCGCCTGGGTCGGTGTGCAGCTTGGCGTTGGTGTCGACGATACGTGCGGCCAGGCCGACGGCCTCGGAACCGGAGTTGAGACACATGAAACGTGCGAACGGACAACCGCCGCGCGTATGGCCGATCTCGGCGCGCAATGCGCGGTCGAGCCGGCGCTGCGCCAGGCTGGGCGTCATCACGTTGGCCATCACCTGCGGGCGTGCCATGGCCTCGAGTACCGGCGCGGGCGTGTGGCCGAAGCCGAGCATGCCGTAGCCGCCGGCGTCGTACAGCACCGCGCCCTTGAGCGTGACCACCCACGGGCCGCGCGCGGCCAGCGCCACGTACGGGGTGACCGCATCGTCGGCATAGAAATTGATGAAGCCTTCCTGCACCGCGCCGATCTGTGCGTCTTCGTCCAGATCCAGCAGGTCGGCCACTTCTTCGCGCACCAGCGCGTATTCGTTGCCAGCGGCGTTGATGGCCTGGGCGAGATCGTCGTGGGTGCTGGCCAGGCGCACGATGCTGGCATCGTCCAGGCCATCGGTCAGGCGGCGGCCGGCATGGGCACGCAGCGGGGCGAGCGGGGCAAGGACGGACATGGCGCATCTCCTACAAGGTGGCGTTCCCTTTCTATTATCGGCAGAAGATCGGCGTTTGGCAGCGTGAATCTAGGCGAGAAGTACGGTATTTTCGGCGAATCGCCGAAAAAATTGGGCAAAAGTGAAAATCACCCCCTCCGACGAACGCCTGTTGTCGCTGTTGCGCGAGGACGCGCGCGCTTCCACCGCACAGATCGCGCGCCGACTCGGGCTGTCGCGCACGACCGTGCAAAGCCGTATCGAAAAACTCGAACGCGACGGCGTGATCAGCGGCTACACCGTGCGCACCCACGACGCCTACGAACAGGGCCGCATCCGCGCGCACATTTTGATCACCGTGTTGCCCAAGAAGATGCCCGCCGTGGTCAAGGCGCTGCGCGACATCCCCGAGGTGCGCCTGCTGCATTCGGTCAGCGGCGCCTACGACCTGATCGCCCTGGGCGTGGTTGGCGGCGTCAACGAGATGGACGTGCTCACCGATGCCATCGGCGCGATCGACGGGGTGGAGCGCACGACGACGTCGATTATTTTGTCGACGAAGTTCGAGCGGTGAGGGGGAGTCAGGAGTGGGGATTAGAAAATCGGGATCGGGATCTGGGATGGATAGTGAGCAATGAATCGGCGGCGAGCAAAGCCCCTCCCCCCTCGGGAGAGGGGTTGGGGTGAGGGTACGGGGCGAAGCCCGCGTGCGCTCAAACTCCAATAGTGCTTCGCCCGCACCCTCATCCGGCGCCACGCGCCACCTTCTCCCGATGGGAGAAGGGAGCAGGTCGCAGCTCTGGTGATTAACGCCCCTCTCCCGCTGGGGGTGAGAAAGCACGGTTTGCGCGTCACTGGCGCGCATGCCTTGGAGCGCCCGCGCCGCAAGCGCTGGCCGGGCTGGGCTGGGCCGCGGAGCGGGGGAGGGCACGAACGGGTATAGGGCGACGCCATCGCCTGCCAGTCGACGATTCACCTTTGCTGGCGCGTGGCGACGCGTTTGCCATGGCCGACACCTGAATTTGCTCGCGGCGCCTCCCGATGGGAGAAGGTAGTCCCCAGCATGTCCCGCTAAACTAGCGGCCCAAATCGCTGCACTGCCGAACCTTTGAAGAAGTCCGATTTCAACTATTCGCTACCTGACGAGCTGATCGCCCAGGCGCCGCTGGCCGAGCGTGCTGCCAGCCGCTTGCTGGTGGTGCCGCCGTCGCCGCAGGCGCTGGTCGACCGCCAGGTGCGCGATCTGCCCGAGCTGCTGCAGCCGGGCGATCTGCTGATCTTCAACGACACCCGGGTGATCCCGGCGCGCCTGTTCGGGCAGAAGGCCAGTGGCGGGCGGGTGGAGATCCTGATCGAGCGCCTGCTCGGCGAGCGGCAGGCGCGGGTACAGATCGGCGCCAGCAAGTCGCCCAAGGCCGGCAGCCTGATCGCACTCGATGCCGGTGGTCAGGCCGAAGTGCTGGGCCGCGATGGCGAGTTCTATCTGCTGCGCTTCGATATTCCGACGACTCTGGAGCAGTGGCTGCCGGAGGCCGGGCAACTGCCGCTACCGCCTTACATCCGCCGCGAGCCGGGTGTGGAAGACCGCGAGCGCTACCAGACCGTATTCGCCCGCGAAGTCGGCGCGGTCGCCGCGCCCACCGCCGGCCTGCATTTCGACGAGGCGCTGCTGGCGCAGTTGCGCGAGCGCGGGGTGGAGTTCGGCCACGTCACCTTGCACGTGGGTGCCGGCACCTTCCAGCCGGTGCGCGTGGACGCGTTGGATCAGCACGTGATGCATAAGGAGTGGCTCAACGTCGGTGCCGTGCTGGTCGAGCAGGTACGGCGCACGCGCGCACGCGGCGGCCGCGTCATTGCGGTGGGAACCACCGTAGTGCGCTCGCTGGAAAGCGCCTGGCGTAAAACCGATTCCGCGCCCGAGGGCGAGCTGCTGCCGTTTGCCGGCGAAACCCAGATCTTCATCCTGCCCGGCTACCGCATCCGCAGCGTCGATGCGATGGTCACCAACTTCCACCTGCCCGAAAGCACGCTGCTGATGATGGTCTCGGCCTTCGCCGGCCGCGAGCGCATTTTCGCCGCCTACCAGCACGCCATCGAACAGCGCTACCGCTTCTTTTCGTATGGCGATGCGATGCTGTTGTGGGGCAGGGAATGGGGAATCGGGAATGGGGAATCGTAAGGCAGTACCCGCCACGCGTTCCGACATTCGCCAACCGCTTCTCCGATTCTCCACTCCCGATTCCCCATTCCCGGCCTTTCAATGTCCCGACTTCAATTCCAGCTCCAAGCCACCGACGGCCATGCCCGCCGCGGCCGCCTGACCTTTCCGCGCGGCACCGTGGAAACGCCGGCGTTCATGCCGGTGGGGACGTATGGCTCGGTCAAGGGCATCCTGCCCGAGCAGATCCACGCGCTGGGTGCGGAGATCATCCTGGGCAACACCTTCCATCTGTATCTGCGCCCGGGGCTGGAGGTGATCGGCGATCACGGCGGGCTGCACGGGTTCGCGCGCTGGGATGGGCCGATCCTCACCGATTCGGGTGGTTTTCAGGTGTTTTCGCTGGCGCATCGCCGCAAGATCACCGAGCAGGGTGTGACGTTTTCTTCGCCCACCGACGGCGCGCGGGTGTTTCTCGGCCCCGAAGAAAGCATGAAAATTCAGAAGGTGCTCGATTCGGACATCGTGATGATCTTCGACGAGTGCACGCCGTATCCGGCCACCGAAGAAGTGGCGCGGCGGTCGATGGAGCTGAGCCTGCGCTGGGCGCAACGCTCGCGCGAGGCGCATGACGGGCTGGGCAACGACGCGGCGCTGTTCGGCATCGTGCAGGGCGGGGTGCATCCGGACCTGCGCAGCCGCTCGCTGGACGGGCTGCAAGGTATCGGCTTCGACGGTTACGCCATCGGTGGGCTGGCGGTGGGCGAGCCGGAGCACGAGCGCAACGCCATGCTGGAACACTTGCATCCGCGCCTGCCGGCCGAGCGCCCGCGCTACCTGATGGGCGTCGGCCGGCCGGAGGATCTGGTCGAAGGCGTGGCGCGTGGCGTGGACATGTTCGACTGCGTGATGCCCACCCGTAACGCGCGCAACGGCCACTATTTCACCTCGTTCGGCACCGTGCGCATCCGCAACGCCAAGTACGAGCGCGACCTGGACACCATCGAGCCGGGCTGCGGGTGTCACGCCTGCAGCAGTGGCTACACGCGCTCCTACCTGCGCCATCTGGACCGCTGCAACGAGATGCTGGCGCCGATGCTGGGCACCTTGCACAACCTTTGGTACTACGAGAAGTTGATGGCCGACCTGCGTGCGGCGATCGCCTCGGGAACCTTTGTGGAGTTCCGGCGGTCCTTCTATGCGGCACGCGGCGCCATCACGCCGCCGTTGCCGGGGGAAACCAGCTGAAACCGGCCGTCCGCGCCCTTGCGCGGACGGTTGGGAACCCGCATGGCATAATTCCCGGCTGTTCCGCTTCGGCGGTACCTGAATAGCGAGCGGGCCGCTTGGCGCGCTGGCACCAAACTAGGATGCATTGAATGAATCTGCTCGATTTCCTGATCCCCGTCGCCCAGGCGCAGGCCACCGGTGGCGCGCCGGCCGCCGGCCCGATGGGAAGCTTGTCCACCTTCGCGTTGCCGATCATCCTGATCGCGGTCATGTATTTCCTGATGATCCGCCCGCAGATGAAGCGCCAGAAAGAACACAAGTCGCTGCTGGAGAAGCTCTCGCGCGGCGATGAAGTCATCACCTCCGGCGGCGTTGCGGGCGTGATCAGCGACATCGGCGACAACTTCATCACCGTGGAAGTGGCCGACAACGTGCGCATCCGCGTGCAGAAGAGTGCCGTGGGCCATGTGTTGCCCAAGGGCACGCTGAAGTCCGCCAACTAAGCGCGGCTTCAAAACGGCTGCGCGCACTGTCAGGCGGGCGCAGTCGGCTCTCGGAACCGGTGTGTCGCAAGCACGCCGGTTCTTGCACACCGCCCGCATCCACCTGACGACCGCTCGCGACCTTGGTGTTGGCCGCTTGAAGTCGTTCTCACTGCTAGGCGCGTCGCCGGGATGGTGTCGCGCGGGACTGTCGCAATGCTCGAATTTCCTCGCTGGAAGTATTTCCTGATCCTGCTGGTGCTGGCGGTCAGCGCGCTGTACGCGTTGCCCAACATCTACCAGAAAGACCCGTCCGTGCAGATCACCGCCAGCCGCGGTGCCCAACTCGACGACGCATTGCGTAGCCGCATCGACGCCGACCTCAAGAGCGCCGGCATCACGCCCAAGGCCGTCACCAAGGAAGGCGAGAGCCTGATGGTGCGTCTGCCCAACCTGCAGGCTCAGACCCGGGCCAACGACGTGCTGCGCCAGCAACTGGGCGAGAACTACACGGTGGCGCTGAACCTGGCCTCGACCGTGCCGGACTGGCTGGCCAAGCTGGGCGGCCGGCCGATGGTGCTGGGTCTGGACCTGGTCGGCGGCGTGCATTTCGCCATGCAGGTGGATCAGAAAGCCGCGCTGGAAAAGCGTCTTGACGGCTTTGCCGAAGATATCCGCACCACCTTGCGTGATGGCCGCATTGCCTATCGCTCGGTCGAGCGTCGTGGCGACAACAGCATCCAGGTCAGCCTGAGCGAGGGCGCCAGCGCCGATGCCGCGCGTACCGCACTGGCCAAGTCGCAGCCGACGCTGGTCTACAACGTCAGTGGGCAAAACATCACCGTCAACGTCCCCGAGGCCGAACTCAAGCAGATCGCCAGCGGCGCGATCGAACAGAACCTCACCACCTTACGCAATCGTGTCAACGCGCTGGGCGTCTCCGAACCGACCATCCAGCGCCAGGGCGAAGACCGCATCGTGGTCGAGTTGCCTGGCCTGCAGGACACCGCCGAGGCCAAGCGCCTGATCGGTGCGACCGCCTCGCTGGAATTCCGCGCGGTGGTCGAAGGCAATGCCGAAGATGCCGTGCGCAGTGGCAGCATTCCGCCGGAAGCCAAGGTCTATCGCGTGCGCGATACCGGCGCGCCGGTGTTGCTCAACAAGCGCGCGCTGGTCACCGGCGATCAGATGGTCAGTGCCAGCGTCAGCAACGACCAGAACGGCATGCCCGCGGTGGCGGTGACGCTCAACAACGTCGCCGGCCAACGCATGCTCGACTACACCAGCGCCAACGTCGGCAAGCTGATGTCGGTGGTCTACATCGAACGCATTCCCACCGTGACCATGGTCGACGGCAAGGAAGTTCGCAGCGTGCGGGTCAAGGAAGAAGCGCTGTCGCCGACCCGCATCGCTGGCGTGTTCGGCAAGAACTTCCAGACCACCGGTCTTGAGAAGGTGGAGGCCGAGAATCTGGCCAAGCTGCTCAAGTCCGGCTCGCTGGCCGCGCCGATGGATTTCGTCGAGGAATACGTGATCGGCCCCAGCCTGGGTGCGGAGAACGTGGAGCGCGGTGTCACCGCGGTGGTGTTCTCGTTCGTGTTCACCCTGGTGTTCTTCACCGTCTACTACCGCATGTTCGGCGCGATCACCTCGGTGGCGCTGCTATTCAACCTGCTGATCGTGATCGCGGTGATGTCGCTATTCGGCGCCACCATGACGCTGCCGGGCTTTGCCGGTCTGGCCCTGTCGGTCGGTCTGTCGGTGGATGCCAACGTGCTGATCAACGAGCGTATCCGCGAGGAACTGCGGCTGGGTGTACCGCCCAAGTCGGCGATCGTTGCCGGTTACGAGAAGGCCGGTGGCACCATCCTCGATGCCAACCTGACCGGGTTGATCGTCGGCGTGGCGCTGTACGCGTTCGGTACCGGCCCGCTGAAGGGTTTCGCGCTGACCATGATCATCGGTATTTTCGCCTCGATGTTCACCGCGATCACCGTATCGCGCGCGCTGGCGGTGCTGATCTATGGCAGCCGCAAGAAGCTGAAGTCTGTCGCTATCTGAGATGCGAGTCCGGCCCCGACCTTGGCAGCCCGGCTGCACAGGGTCGGGGTATGAATCCCTTCGCAAGCGTCTGCCTCCTGATGATGCAGACGTCTTAAACGGAAGATCTTTTCCATGAAATTGTTCCCGCTCCATCTCATTCCCAACGACACCAAGATCGATTTCATGCGCCTGCGCAAGCCGGTGCTGATCCTGATGCTGGTGCTCGCGATCGCCTCGGTTGGCATCATCATCGGCAAGGGCTTCAACTACGCACTGGAATTCACTGGCGGCACCTTGGTGCAGACCTCGTTCCAGAAGACGGTGGACGTGGACCAGGTGCGCGAGCAGCTGGCCAAGGCCGGCTTCGAAAACGCCCAGGTGCAGAACGCGCGCGGCGGCAACGAGGTGATGATTCGCCTGCAGGCACGTGAGCAGCACAACAACCGCGACGATGCCGCAACCACCGTCGCCGAAGAAGTGCGCAAGGCCGTCAGCACCGAGCAGAATCCCGCTACCGTGCAGCCGGGCGAATTCGTTGGCCCGCAGGTCGGCAAGGACCTTGCATTGAACGGCGTGTACGCCACGGTGTTCATGCTGGTGGGCTTTCTGATCTACATCGCGTTCCGCTTCGAGTGGAAGTTCGCGGTGGTCGCCAGCCTGACCGCCTTGTTCGACCTGTTGGTCACGGTGGCCTTCGTGTCGCTGACCGGCCGCGAGTTCGATTTGACCGTGCTGGCGGGCCTGTTGTCGGTAATGGGTTTTGCGATCAACGACATCATCGTGGTGTTCGACCGCGTGCGCGAAAACTTCCGCGCGCTGCGCGTGGAGCCGCTGGAAGTGCTGAACCGCTCGATCAACCAGACGCTCTCGCGCACGGTGATCACTGCGGTGATGTTCTTCCTGTCGGCTCTGGCGTTGTACATCTACGGCGGCGAGTCGATGGAAGGCCTGGCCGAGACGCACATGATCGGCGCGGTGATCGTGGTGATCTCCTCGATCATCGTCGCAGTGCCGATGCTGAGCATCGGGCCGTTCGCGGTGACCAAGCAGGATCTGCTGCCCAA
Organism: Xanthomonas sp. Leaf131; assembly: GCF_001423495.1. GTDB lineage: Bacteria > Pseudomonadota > Gammaproteobacteria > Xanthomonadales > Xanthomonadaceae > Xanthomonas. Next base: position 128,446 of record NZ_LMOG01000018.1, read on the forward strand.
GGCCAAGGATGTGGAGGCGCTGGCGCGCCGTCCTTGATGGGTTGGCAAAAGGTGTAACGAAAAAACCGCGCATTGCGCGGTTTTTTCGTTTCTGGCGTTGGATGCCTAGTTCACGGTTATGCATTGTGATGTCACGACTCAAGATTGTGAACACTAGGGATTTCGTCGGACACGTGATGCCGATCGATACGCAGTACGTTGCGGTAGAGAGCCGCTGGCCAGGATGAAGCGCGGTGTCCAACTGAGACACGCCTGCTCGGTGCGCAGGCTGTAGTGCCGAGCGCGCAAGCGGTCGCGCACTTGATAGAGCAACTGCGTCGGCGGACGTGCGTTTACGCCATTGTTTTAGGGGGTGTATTTCATACGCCTGTGTCCTTGCTGGATAAAACTAGAAACCGCGCAAAGGTAGAGTCCGCTTGTCGTCGCGTAATCCCTTGATGGCGGCTAGGATTTCCCCATTCACAAAGCGCCAGCGATCGAAGATACTCCGTGCAACACCGCATTTCGGCGGTCCGATAGTAGTTAGAAGACAAGATGACCAAGCGCGAAGCAATCCACAAAGAACTAGCAGCCCTCTATAAGGAAGGCGCGGACTTGGCTGTCTCTTTTCAAAAGAAGGAAGAGAAGCAATTCCACTACGACTACCAATGCTGGTACACAAAGGCGCTGAAGGCCGTCGCCTCGTTAGCTCAAGATCGACACGCTGAATTTCGTGTCTACTACGAGGTAGATCCGAAGAGGAAGTCGCTTGGATACGGCACGTATGTCATTCAAGACTATCTTAGGGGTGTTGCGCCTGGTGGGTATCAATACGAGGGGTTCGACACGCGAAAGCAGGTGCTGCAATGCTTCGTCAATCAGTTAACAATCCTGAATGCAATTGAGGGGCGGATTGATTCAGTCTTGTCGAATATCGAGGGCGAGCTATACGCAGAACTGCAGGACAATGAGGTAGCGGTTGCTCGGCAACTATTAAAAGTGAGTCCCAGAGCGGCAGGCGCACTAGTTGGTGTTCTTATTGAAGGTCACCTGCAGAAAGTGGCTGATTCGCACGGAATCAAGATTGCCAAAAAAAATCCTACGATCGCCGATCTCAACGACCCGCTCAAAGCTGCCTCTGTAACCGATATGGCGAGTTGGCGAAAGATCAGTTTTCTAGCCGACCTTCGCAACCTCTGCTCGCACAAAAAGGATGTTGACCCTACTAAGGAGCAAGTGGAGGAATTGATCTCGGGAGCGGAGTGGCTAACTAAGAATGTCTTCTAACTATTCATTCCATCGGACTGCCTTCGGCAGCCGGTGAATTCAAACGTTAGCAATCACGTGGAGAGATATTCTTGAGTCTGAAATGGAAGCTTTTCTGGGGTGTGGTCTCACTTTGTGCCATTGGTAGCGCTGCACTTGTCTACATCGCGTATCAAACCGCACCACCATCAAATAGCAACACCTTCATCGAGGTAACAAAAGCGATCTTCCTTTGCCTGGGCGGCATTGGCGTATTGCTGCCAATCACACTCAATGCAATGAACTCAATTGAAGAAGGAAAACTCAAGAAGATTGAGAACACCTTCTCCCTTCTGAGTAGCTGGGATGATCCCCACCTCTTAAAAGCCAGGAACTACACAAGAGTCGCTAAAAAGAACAAACCGAACATAAGTGATGTCGAGTTGGTTAATCAAATTGAAGGCGAAGAGGAGTTGGAACAGTCGGTGATTCTGGTTACAAACTATCTCGAACACGTCAGGTACTCGTTCAAGACGGGGCGAATTGACACAGCCGCATTCAAAGAATCATTGGGCGCCACGCTGGTAAGCCTTATCGACAGATTCTGGCCATATTACGAAAAGCAGCCGCAGGCAGTCTGTAATGACCTCAAAGAACTGAAGAGGCTGCTGGAGTGATTGCTAACCAGAACTTTAAGCCGACGGCCACGCCTTCGCTTCGCTCCGGCGCGGCCGCGGCATAAGCTCGGCGTTAGGCATCGACAGGAGGAGATATGCAGATGTTGGCCGCAGCAAAACTTCGTCAGGCGTGGGGAGATACACCTTGCGACCACCCACGCATTGAGCAGGAGTATCACTTGGGCTCCAACACCGGCGAGTACGTTTGTACACAGTGCGGAGAGGCAAAAGAAGGGTCTGACTGGAACAGGCGGGCATCAGATGCCTAACAATTCATTCAAGCCGATGCCGCTTCGCGGCTCGGCTTAATTCAGGCGTTAGCCCCCATGCTCACTACCGATGAGAGCGTTGATGGCTATATCGGCGCGCGCGAGCGCTCTGAAGAACTTTTACGCTGCAGCAACAAGATACTCGTTTTTTCATCCGGCCTCGGAAACGAAAGCGCGTCGGCATTCTTTGCTTGGACGGGCGTAAGAACCCGATGAAGCACCTTGAAAAGACCAACTTAGTCTTGCCGAAAATTCCATACGACCGTACAAGTACGGTATTCGTGTCACTTAACCGCATTGTACAAGAGGCGGATGCTCAACTCAGCAGTACTCCCCAAAACAATTAATTAAAGCCGAAGCCGCTTCGCGGCCCGGCTTAACTCAGGCGTTAGAGGACTACATGGATCTAAAGGAATTTGTGAGAGAAACCCTCGTGCAGATTGCGGCTGGTGTCAGAGATGCCCAAACCGATGTGCGCACTTTGGGCGGCATCGTTAACCCAGCCACCCAGAATCCCTCAACCAGCGGAAACTCCTATTTCGCATCCGTTGATGACCTACACCACGTCTTCTTGGTCGATTTTGATGTTGCGGTGACTGTGGCTGAGAACGCCGGGACAAGCGCTCAAGCGAAACTCAATGTCGCAACCATCCTCTCGCTGGGGGCTGGAGGTCAATCCGCCAACTCCAGTGCAGCTACTAATCGTCTCACCTTCAAGGTTCCACTTGCGCTACCTATTGATGAGCCATCGCATGCCAAGCTCTCCAGTGAGATCGCCGAGAGTCGAGCAAAGATGCGGCAAGCCTTGGGTTACTAGGCTCCCTCTAACAATTCATTCAAGCCGAAGCCGCTTCGCGGCTCCGCTTAATTCGGGCATTAGGCAGGGGTGGGGCACTACAGCTTCGGCATCCGCTGTCGCGCGCTCTTACGTGTCCAGCGACTGGGATGCGCGCGAGCGGGCGGGCCGATAAAGCCTCATTACGTGCAATTGCTCACCGACGCGGTTCATCGAACTCCGTAGGCTACCGGCAAATGCCCAGGCCAACCGAGTCGGCGCAATGCGTTGCACTGCAGTCAGATGCAACGCACCCGCCACTCACTTCAGGCAGTGGTGCCCCGAGCATGCGCGCAACGCGCGCAGCCTCTCGACGGGTCACAGATTCCAGTCGATCCGCATGCCCGCGATCAGCGCGTTCTTCAGATCGTTACTGCGGGTGGGTTCGTTGAACTGGTCGGGGTTGATCACGTAATGCAGGTTGGGCGCGATGCGCAGGCGCTTGGTGACCTGGATGCCGTAGCTCAGCTCCATCATGATCTGGTTGTCGGCCGGGGTGCCGGTGCCGCCGGCCGAGGCGCGGGCCAGGCGCAGGTTTTCGATCGCCTCGTCGCTGTACTTCTGCTGGGTGATCACGAAGGCGATATTGTCCTGCGGGCGGCTGGCGAAGGTGCCTTTCTGCACTAGGCCGAGCTGCACGAAGTGGTCTTCGATGGCCTGGCCGCCGGTGCTTTTGAGGATGGCTGCGAAGACGGTCAGGCCGCGGGTGCCGGACGGATCCGGGTTGGTGACCTGTTGTTCGAAGCGGCCGAACAGGCCCGAGCGGCCCTGCTTGTTTTCGTAGCCGAGGCCGCTGAGCACGGCCGGGTTGCCGTTGCGGTCGCGCAGCGGGTCGGTGTAGTCGGAGTTGTCCTGCCAGCCACCGAGTTCGTACATCGCGGCCATGCTGCCGTCGCCGCCCTTGTTCTTGTAGCCAACCGCATACGGCACCACCACGCCGGTGGTGTCGTCGGTGCTCCATTTCAGGCCGTGCTGGCCGTCCTGGGCCTGCACCGGGTTCACCTCATAGGCGCCCACATGCACATAGACCTTGGGCGTAACCCAGGCGGTGGCGTGCGCTGCCCAGCTGGAGACCGGCCAGTAAGTGAAGTTGCTGGTGCGGAACACGAAAGTGGGATTGCCGCAGGCCGAGTTGCCCTGGAAGTACTGGCACAGGTCCGAGCCGAGGAAGTGGATGTTGGCCACGCTGCGGCCGGCTTCCAGTTCCAGGCGGTCGTTGAAGAGTTTTTGCAGCAGGGTGAAGTTGGCCAGCCGCGTGCCCTGGCCGCCGTAAATTTCCTGCACCGAGGTGCTGTTGCCGATGCTGCTGTTGGACAGGTTGGTGCCGTGGCGGTTGGTGACGTACAGCTTGACGGTGGCACCGCCCCAGCCGAACAGGCGGTCCATGTCGACATCGGTGCCGACCATCAACTGGCCGGCGTAGGCGTCGCCGTTCTTGCGCCCGCCATCGATCATCGAGGCCGCTTCGCCGGTGTAGCCCAGCTTGAGCTTGAAGGCATCGGCGGCATCCTGCGCGTGGGCGAGCGGGGTCAGCGCCAGTGCCAGCGACAGGCACAGCAGGCGGGGACGGGCATGGCGGGGGGCGAGGGCGGTCATGGCAGGACTCCGAACAAAGAGGGCGTGGCCGAGAAGGCGGACGCGACAGCTAAGGGGTGGGCAAGCCGCTGGCCGCGCACGAAGGTGCGCAGCGCAGCGGTGAAACCAGTCAGGGGTGACGCAGATCAGCGATCAGATGCGCCGGATGCGTGGTGTGGAATCGGTCGGGGCAGGGCTGCCGAACGTCAGGCGATCACGTCGGCCACCGGCTTCTTGAGCAGGCGCAGCGCCACCGCAGTGACCACCACGCCGACCACCAGGGCCAGCACGTAATTGAGCAGGTGGGTCACCGCGTTGGGGATCAGCAGCACGAAGATGCCGCCGTGCGGTGCCTTCAACTCCGCGCCGGCGGTCATCGAGATCGCGCCGGCCACGGCGGAGCCGATCACTAGCGCCGGGATGGTGCGCAGCGGGTCGCGGGCGGCATACGGGATGGCGCCTTCGGTGACGAAGGCCAGCCCGAGCACGCCAGCGGCAGTGGCCGAGCCGCGTTCTTCGACGGTGAAGCGGTTGCGGAACACCCAGGTGGCCAGCGCGATGCCCAGCGGCGGGGTCATGCCGGCGACCATGGCGGCGGCCATTGGCGTGTAGACCTGGCTGGCGATCAGGCCGGTGGAGAACGCGTAGGCGGCCTTGTTGACCGGCCCGCCCATGTCGAAGGCCATCATGCCGCCGAGCAACAGGCCCAGCAGCAGCGCGCTGCTGCCCTGCATGCCGCGCAGCCAGGCGGTGAGCCAGGCCAGCAGGTCGGCGACCGGTTGGCCGAACACGTACATCATCGCCAGGCCGACCAGCAGCGTGCCCAGCACCGGCAGGATCAGCACCGGCTTGAGCCCTTCCAGGTTGCGCGGCAGCTTGATGTAGCGGTTGAGCGCAGCCACACCGTAGCCGGCGATGAAGCCGGCAATGATGCCGCCGAGGAAGCCGGCATTGAGATTGGCCGCCACCAGGCCGCCGATCATGCCGGGCGCGATGCCGGGGCGGTCGGCGATGGAGTAGGCGATGTAGCCGGCCAGCGCCGGCACCATCAAGGTGAAGCCGGCCTTGGCACCGATCTGGAACAGCGACCAGGCCAGCGTGCCTTGATGCGCATCGTCGCCGGCATAGATGCCGCCGAGCGCGAAGGCCAGCGCGATCAACAGGCCGCCGGCGGTGACGAAGGGCAGCATGAACGACACGCCGGTCATCAGGTGCTTGTAGGCACCAGTGCGGGCATTGCTGTTGTTGTCGGATTTGGCAGCGCCTGCGACCGGCGCTGCGCCGCCGTGCACGCCAGCGTCTGCCAGCGCCTTCTGGATCAAGGCAGGGCCATCGTTGATCGCCGGCTTGGTGCCGCTCTTGAACAGGCGCTTGCCGCCGAAGCGGGCCAGGTCGACTTCGCGATCGGCCGCGATCAGCACCAGATCGGCGTCGCGGATTTCTTCGTCGGTGAGTGCATCTTGCGCACCGACCGAGCCCTGGGTTTCCACCCGCATCTGGTAGCCAAGTTTCTTGGCTGCCTGCTGCAGGCCTTCGGCGGCCATGAAGGTGTGCGCGATGCCGGTGGGGCAGGAGGTGATCGCGACGATGCGCTTGCTGCCCGCGCCCGACGTGCCGGATGCGCTTGCGGCGGCGGGTGCGGCGAGCTGGTTCACTGCAGCGGCCGGGTCGTCCAGCACCGCGCCCAGGCTCAGGCGCAGCAGCTGCGCGTCGCCGAAGCGGGTGGTGTCGGCATCGGCGTCGCCAATCACCAGCACCTGGGTTGCGCTGCCGGCAAGCTCGTTCGGCAATGCGCCGAGTACGCCCTGGTCGCTGCGGATTTCGATCGTCACGCTGCGCCCGGCGGCGGTGGCCGCGCGGCGCAGCGCTTCGGCCGCCAGGACGGCTTCGGTGCTGCGGTCGCCAGCGGCGATGACCACGATGGAAGAGGACATGCGAATCTCCTGCGTTATTCGGTTGCCGGATCGAGCCGGCGCTGTACATGCGTGTCTGTCGACATCTTTTCGGCGCACGGTGGTTGTCGATCGACCACGCGCGCTGGCGGGATGGCTACGAGAGGTGGTCGATGGCGATCTCGCCGGCGAGCTTGCGCACCTGCTGCGGGTTCAGCCGGCGCGCATCGCCGCTTTCCAGCCGGCTGACCGAGAACGCGGTCGCTAGCCGTGCGCAATGTTCCAGATTGGTGAACTCTTCCAGCAGCGCGGCGGCCAGACCGGCCACCATCGCATCACCGGCGCCCACGCTGCTGCCTTGCGCCAGCCGCGGCGGACGCGCGATCAGGCGCTGGTCGCGCTGCACGAACAGGGCGCCGTCGGTGCCCATCGAAATCACCACCAGCTGGATGCCGCACGCGATCAGTTCGTGCGCGGCGGCGCTGAGTGCGGCGCGGTCGGTCAGCGGGCGGCCGGTCCAGGCTTCCAGTTCGTGCCGGTTCGGCTTGACCGCGTACGGCAACGCCTCGCGTGCGGCGCCGAGTGCGGCCACCAGCGGCGCGCCACTGGTGTCCAGCAGCACGCGCGCACCGGCGGCGCTGGCCTGGGCCTGCAATTGCGCCCAGCTGTCGTCCGGCAAACCGGCCGGCAGGCTGCCCGACAGCACCACCGGCAGACCGGGGCGCAGCAGCGGGGCCAGGTGATCGGCCACGCCTTGCAGGTGCGGCTGGCCCAGGCGCAGGCCGGGCAGGTTGATGTCGGTGGTGTCGTTGCTGCGCGCTTCGACCAACTTGAGATTGGTGCGGGTCTCGCCGGCCACGCGTTGGCAGTGATCGGCAATGCCACGTTCGCGGAACAGTGCCTCGAACACGCCGGCATTGCCGACCCCGAGCACACCGAGCGCGGCGACCTGGCTGCCCCAATCGGCCAGACAGGCGGCCACGTTGATGCCCTTGCCGCCGGCATCGTTGCGCACGCTGCTGGCGCGATGCACCGCGCCTGGCTGCAGGCTGTCGAGCTGGATGGTCTGATCGATCGCCGGATTCAGCGTGACCGTGATGGCCTGCAGGCTCATGCCTGGCCCTCGCGTTTGACTTCAAGCGCGCGCACTTGCTCTGCGGTTTCGCAGTCCAGCGCCTGCTCGGCCAGCTGCTGCAAGGTGCTCAACGCAGTGCCGCGCAGGCGAGCCTTGACCGCCGGGATGTCGTTGGGCGTCATCGACAATTCCTGCACGCCCAGGCCGGTCAGCAGGCTGGCGCCGAACGGGTCGCCGGCCAGGCCGCCGCATACGCCGACCCAGCGGTCGTGTTTGCGCGCACCTTCAATCGTGCTGCGGATCGTGCGCAGCACCGCCGGGTGCAGGCTGTCGGCTTCGGCGGCCAGTTCCGGATTCTGGCGGTCGATCGCCAGCACGTATTGGGTCAGGTCGTTGGTGCCGATCGAGAAGAAGTCTGCATGCCGGGCCAGCACATCGGCCTGCGCGGCGGCGGCGGGCACTTCGATCATGATGCCGATCGGCACTTCCGGTGCGTCGAGTTCGGCGCGGATGCGTGCGCAGATTTCGCGCAGGGTGATCAGCTCCGGTACCGAGGTGATCATCGGGAACATGATCGACAGCCGCGCCCCGTCCTTGGCGGCGCGGTACAGCGCACGCAGCTGCGGTTCGAGCAGGTCGGGGCGCCGCAGCAGCAGGCGCGCGCCGCGCACGCCCAGGAACGGGTTTTCTTCGTGCGGCAGCTCCAGATGTGCCACCTGCTTGTCGCCGCCGATGTCCAGCGCACGCACGATCAGCGGGCGGCCATCCAGCGCCTGCGCCATCGCCAGGTAGGTGGCGTGCTGCTCGTCTTCGCTGGGGGTGCGGCCGCTTTCCAGAAACAGGAATTCGGTGCGCATCAGGCCGACGCCTTCGGCGCCCTGGGCCAGCGCCATCGCGACTTGGTCTGGCAGGTTGACGTTGGCGCCGATGTCGATGTGGTGGCCGTCGGTGGTTTCTGCCGGCAAGGCGCGCTGGGCGGCTTCGCGCTCGCGGATGGCCTGCTGCTCGGCGATGTGCGTACGGGCCGCGTCCAGATCCAGCTCGGACGGATTGATGTACAGCCGCCCGCTGCTGCCGTCGATGATGGCGGTGACGCCGTCTTCGATATCCAGCAACTGGCCGCCGGCAGCGACCAGCGCCGGCAGGCCGAGCGTGCGCGACAGGATCGCGGTATGCGAGGTCGGCCCGCCTTGCACGGTGGCCAGGCCGAGCACGCGGGCGGTGTCCAGGTTGGCGGTGTCCGACGGCGACAGATCGCCGGCGAGCAGGATGCAGGGCTGCTCGGGCAGGTCGGTGAGGCCGGCGCCGGCGGCGGCCGGGTCGAGCTGGGCCAGCACGCGGCGGCCGACATCGCGCAGATCGGCCGCGCGGCCGGCCAGTACCGGGTTGCCGAGTGCGGCCAGGCCCGAGGCGATCTGTTCCACCGCCTGATGCCACGACCACGCCACGCCGTGGCCTTCCACCATCAGCTGGCAGGTGCGGGTGATCAGGTCGGTGTCGTTGAGCAGCTCGGCCTGGGCCTTGAAGATCGCCGCGTCCGAGGCGCCGAGCCGGCGCTGGGTGTCGTCCTGGATCGCCGCCAGCTGCTGGCGGGTGCGGGTCAGCGCGTCGTGCAGCAATGCGCCGCCATCGCCCAGGCCGACCGGCTGATCGGCCACTTCGGTCTGCGCCGCACGCAGCCGGTGCACGATGCCGATCGCCACGCCCGGGCTGGCGCCGATGCCGACGATGGCCGGCTGCGCCTGCGGCGGCGTCCAGCCGACCACCGGCGCGGCGCGGCGTTGCGCGGCGCGTTCGGCATCGGCCTTTTCCTGCGCGGTCAGGCTGTCCATCACCGCACGCAGGCGCTTGAGCAGCGCGGCGGCATCGCTGCCTTCGGCCGAGACGGTGATGCTGTCGCCGGCACGCAGACCGAGCTGCAGCAGGCCGACCAGGCTCTTGGCATCGGCGGCCTGATCGCCGGCACGCACTTGCGCCCGCGCAGAGAAGCCGCGTGCGGTTTCGGCCCAGCGCGTGGCCGGGCGGGCGTGCAGGCCGCTGGGGTAGGCGATGGTCCAGTCAAATTTTTCGGCCAGATCGGTGGCCGGCGCGGCGCTGGTGTCGGGCGCGCGGTCGCCGGTGAGCGCGGCCACGATCACGCCGGGGTCGTCGGTGGTGAACAGCGCTTCCAGCTGCGCCGGGTCCTGGATCAGGCGGGTCAGGCGGCGCAGCAGGGTGATATGGGTGTCGGATTGGGCGGCGATGCCAACCACCAGCCGGGTGATCTGGCCGGGGTTCCATTCAACACCCTCGGGTAACTGCAGCACCGCGATACCGTCGCGGCGCACCAGATGGCGGTCTTCGCCAACCCCGTGCGGGATAGCCAGTCCGTGGCCGAGGAAGGTATTCGCCAGGCCTTCGCGGCGCCGCATGCTGGCGTCGTAGCCCGGCGCAACGCAGCCGGCTGCGACCAGCAACTGCGCGGCCTGGGCGATGGCGTCGTCCTTGTCGCGGGCATGCGCGCGCAGGCGCACGAGTTCGGGAGTGACGGGAGCGACTGGCGACGGAGAGGACAAGACAGACTCCGGGGAGTAGGAACGGGCTGGGCAGTAGTGTGGGAACGTTCCCACACTCAGGTCAATGTGCACTGCACAAAAGCACTGTAGTGCTTTCGGGTTAGCATCGAATCTGAATCAGCGCCTGGGTGCAGGTGCGCTAAATGGAGCGGGAACGGTCCCAGTGAGTATGTCCCAGTGAGCATCAGCATCAACGACGTGGCCCGGGTGGCCGGAGTGTCAAAATCCACCGTCTCGCGCGCGCTGGGCACCGGCCCGGTCAGCGAGGACGTGCGGGCCAAGGTCGAAGCGGCAGTGCGCCAGACCGGCTATCGGCCCAACCTGATGGCGCGGCGCTTGCGCTCCCAGCAGTCCGGCATCCTGGGGGTGATCGTCGCCGACATCCGCAACCCGTACTTCACCGCGCTGATCCGTGCGGTGGAAGAGGTGGCCTATCGCGCCGGCATGCGCGTGACCCTTTGCAATACCGACGAAGACCCCGAGCGCGAAGCGCTGTACCTGCAACTGATGCAGGAAGAGCGCATCACCGGGCTGATCTTTGCCCCAACTCGCGTCACGGTGGGGCGCATGCACGAACTTGCGCTGGATTACCCGACCGTGCTGGTGGACCGCGCCGGCCCCGGCAGCCGCTACGACAGCGTGGTGCTGGATAACGCCGCAGCGATGGGCGAACTGGTCGCGCATCTGCAGGCGCAGGGCTATGGACGCATCGGCGGGCTGTTCGGCACCAGCACCACTGCGGCCGAGCGCCGCAACGGCTATCTGGCCGCGATGGGCACGCAAGGGCTGACGCCTGCGTACCGCGAAGTGGCGCCCACCGCCGAAGCGGCGATTGCTGAAGTCGGCCAATGGCTGGCGAGCGAGCACAGGCCAGAAGCCATCGTCACCAGTAACAGCCTGCTGTTGATGGGCGCGCTCAAGGCCGCCCGCACCGCCGGCCTGCGCATCCCCGACGACCTGGCCCTGGCCGGCTTCGACAACGAGCGCTGGACCGACCTGGTCGAGCCGGGCATCACGGTGGTCGAGCAGCCAGTCGAAGACATGGGCCGCGCGGCGATGTCGCTGCTGCTGGAGCGCCTCAAATCGCCACAATTACCGATCCGCCGCCTGGTCATGACCGGCCGCTGCGTGGTGCGCGGCTCTACCGGCGCACGCAGGCCGGGTATCTAACTGCCCTGGTAGGAACGCTGGCGAAGCAGAAGGACGTCACGCTTGCTCGCAAACCAGCACAACGACCATCTTGACCGGCCCTTGCCCGCTCACCGTCGCAGGACCTCACGCGGCATGGATGCCGCGCAAGAGCTACAGGGACGTGCTTGCAGCGTGTCCTGCGATGGTGGGCGGGCAAGGGCCCTGCACCGAAGCCGCAGATCAGCCGCTCTACAACTGACCTAATCTGCACTGTCGAATCGCTTCGATATGCTGAGCCGGTAAAGCTCCATCGCGCCCAGGTGCGCTCCTACGGGGCATCGCGTTTCGTCGCTGCAGCACACAAAAACGGGGCATCGCGTTTCGTCGCTACAGCACACAAAAAAAGCCCCGGCAGTGCCGGGGCTTTTTGGTTTACAGCGAACGCCTGACTCAGCGATCCGGACGATGCGATCCAGCGTCGCCCTGTGCCGCGACGTATTCCTTGGACTGCTCGTCCAGCTTGTCGCCCAGCATGCGGCGCACCACCACGAAGAACAGCGGGATGAAGATCACGCCGAGCACGGTGGCGAACACCATGCCGCCGATCACGCCGGTGCCGATGGAGTGACGCGAGTTGGCGCCGGCACCGCTGGAGATGGCCAACGGCAACACGCCCAGGATGAAGGCGAACGAGGTCATCAGGATCGGCCGGAAGCGCAGGTGTGCCGCTTCCATCGTCGCCTCGCGCAGGGTCTTGCCTGCCGCACGCTGCTCCACCGCGAACTCCACGATCAGGATCGCGTTCTTCGCCGCCAGACCGATCACCGTGATCATGCCGATCTTGAAGTACAGATCGTTGGGCAGGCCACGCAGCATCGAGAAGGTGATCGCACCCAGCACACCGATCGGCACTACCATCAGCACCGCCACTGGAATCGACCAGCTCTCGTAGAGCGCGGCCAGGCACAGGAACACCACCACCACCGACAACGCGAGCAACAGCGTGGCCGCGTTACCGGCGATGATTTCCTGGTACGACATGCCGCTCCAGTCGAAGCCGAAGCCCGGCGGCAGATCGTTGTTGACGATCTCCTCCATCGCGGTCATCGCCTGGCCGGAACTGCCGCCCGGCGCTGGGTTGCCGACGATGTTCACCGCCGAATAGCCGTTGTAACGGCTCAACGACGGCGAGGCGTAGGTCCAATCGGCCTTGACCACGTTGCTCAGCGGAATCATTCCCGGCTGCCCATCGGCACCGACTGCAGTGGCGCTGGGGCTGAAGAAGCTACGCAGCGACTCCGGGCCGGTGCGGAACTGGTCGTCGGCACGGATGTTGACGCGCTTGATGCGGCCCTCGGAGAAGTAGTCGTTGATGTAGACAGGCGCCAGCATCAGCTGGATCGAGCTGTAGATGTCGCTGACTTCCAGGCCCATCGACTGCGCCTGCACACGGTCCACGGACAGCTGCAGCTGCGGCGCGTTTTCCAGACCGTTCGGGCGCACGCCCACCAGGGTGTCCTGCTTTTCCGCCGCCTTGCCCAGCACGATATTGCGCGCCTGGGTCAAGGCTTCCTGGCCTGCGCCGGAACGGTCCTGCAGCCACATGTCGAAGCCGCCGAACTGTCCCAAGCCCTGCACGGTGGGCAGGTTGACCACGAAGATCTGCGCGCCCTTGATGCCATAGAAGGCACCGTTGAGCTGCTGGATCAACTGCTCTGCGGTGACATCGCGCTCTTCCCATGGCTTGAGCCGGATGAAGCCCATGCCGACGTTTTCGCCCGACCCCAGGAAGCTGAAACCGGCGATCTGCAGCATGCCTTCCACGGCCGGCTGCTTCTCCAGCACCGCACGCATCTGTGCGAAGGCTTCGTTGGTGCGGATCTTGGTCGCGCCCGGCGGCAACTGCACGATGGCCACCGCAAAGCCCTGGTCTTCTTCCGGCAGGAAGCTGCCCGGCATGCGCGTGAACAGGAAGCCGCACAGCGCCACCAGCACCACGAACACGATCATCCACGGCGGCGAGCGCTTCAGGGTATGAGCGACCACGCCGACATAGCGATGCGCCAGCTTGTCGTAGTACTTGTCGAAGGTGCGGTAGATCCAGTTCTTCTTGGTCGAATGGGTGGACTTGAGGAACGCACCGCACAACGCCGGGGTGAAGCTCAGCGCCAGGAATGCGGAGAACGCCATCGCCATGGCGATGGTCAAGGCGAACTGCTTGTAGATCGCACCCGAAGCACCCGGCTGCATCGCCGAGGGAATGAACACCGCCGCCAGCACCACGGTGATGGCCACCACCGCGCCGGTGATCTGCGTCATCGCCTTCTGGGTGGCCGCCTTCGGCTCCAGATGCTCTTCGCTCATGATGCGCTCGACGTTCTCGATCACCACGATCGCGTCATCCACCACGATGCCGATCGCCAGCACCATCGCAAACAGCGTCAGCTGGTTGATGGTGAAGCCGATGACATACATGCCGAAGAACGTGCCCAGCAGCGCGACCGGAATCACCAGCGTTGGAATCACGGTGGCGCGGAAGTTCTGCAGGAACAGCAGCATCACCAGGAACACCAGCACGATGGCTTCCACCAGCGTGTGGATCACTTCCTCGATGGAAATGCGCACGAAGGTGGTGGACTCGTACGGCGCAAACCAGGTCACACCCTGCGGGAAGGTCGGCTGCAGTTCGTCGAGCTTGGCACCGACCGCTTCGGACACATTCAAGGCATTGGCGCCCGGCAGCAACTGGATACCGAACGCACCGGTGGGCTTGCCGTTGTACTGGGTGTCGAAGCCGTAGTTGCTCGGCCCGACGGTGACGCGTGCGACGTCCTTCAAACGCACCGTGGCACCGTTGTTGTCGGTGCGCAGGATGATGTTTTCGAACTGGTCCGGCGAGCTGAAGCGGCCTTCTGCCGAGACCGTGGCGGTGAAGCTGATGCCTTCGGGGGTCGGGTCGGCGCCCACCGAACCGGCAGCGAACTGCACGTTCTGGTTACGCACTGCGGTCAGCACCTGGGTAGCCGACAGGTTGTAGCCCTGCAGCTTTTCCGGGTTCAACCAGATGTTCATCGCGTACTCGGCGCCGAACTGGTTGGTGCTGCCCACGCCAGGCACGCGCGAGATCTGCTCGAGCACGCGCGAACCGACGATGTCGTTGAGCGCGTCGCGGTTGATCGACGGGTTGTCCGAGCGCAACGCGGCCACCATCAGGAAGCCGGCGTTGGCCTTGGCCACCACCACACCCTGCTGGGTGACTTCCGAGGGCAGACGCGGCGTGGCCAACGACACCTTGTTCTGCACCTGCACCTGCGCGATATCCGCGTCGGTGCCGGTTTCGAAGGTCAGCGTGATGGTCACGCGGCCATTGGCCGCCGAAGACGAGTTGAAGTACAGCAGGTGGTCGATACCGGTGAGCTGCTGCTCGATGACCTGGGTCACCGCTTTCTCGGAGGTATCGGCGCTGGCGCCGGGGAAGTTGGCGGTGACGGTGACCTGCGGCGGGGCGATCGTGGGGTACGACTCGATACCCAGATTCAGGATCGAGATCACGCCGGCAAGCGAGATCAGGATCGCCACCACCCAGGCAAAGATCGGGTGTTCAATAAAAAACTTAGGCATGTCCGGGTTCCGTCACTGCTGCTTGGACTGGGAGTCGGCCGGCTGCGCCGCCGCATCCGGCTTGGGCTGCTGCTGCGCCGCCGGTGCCGCGGCATCGGCCTTGTCGGCAGCCGGTGCGGCCTGCGTGTCGCCGCCCTGAGCTGCGGCTGGCGCCGCGCCCGGTGCACCCGGCTGGCCGCCTTGCGCCGGCTTGTTCGGATCCCACTTGACGCCCTTGGCCGGCTGGCCTTCCTTCGCCTTCTGCACGCCATCGACGATCACCTGGTCGCCCGCGGCAACGCCGCCGGTCACGATCCACTGACCTTTCTGCTGGCCATCGACGGTGAGGTTCTTGCGCGCCACCTTGCCGTCCTTGCCGAGCACCAGCGCATAGGCACCGGTGGCATCGCGTTGCACCGCCTGCTGCGGCACCAGATAGGCATTGTTACGCTGACCCAGGCTGGCCTTGAAGGTCACGAACGCGCCCGGCAATAGCGCCTGCTCCGGGTTGGGCAGGGTCGCGCGCAGCGACACCGCACCGGTGCTCGGGTCCACCGTCACCGCCGACACGTCCAGCGTACCGGGGTGCGGATACTGGGTGCCGTTGCCCAGCTGCACGTTGATGGTGGATTTGCCATCGCCGCTGAGCTGCACATTGCCGCTGCTCTGGGCCTGGCGCATGGCGGCCAGTTCTTCGCTGCTCATCGCGAAGTTCACGTACAGCGGGTCGATCTGGTCGACCGTGGTCAGCAGGGTCGCTTCACCGGCACCGACCAGCGCGCCTTCGGTCACGCGCTGGATGCCGGCGCGGCCGGTGATCGGCGAGGTGACGCTGGCGAAGCTGAGCTGGATGCGCGCGGACTCGACCAAGCCACGCGCCTGCTGCACGTTGGCGCCGGAGGAGCGCTCGGTGGCTTCGGCGTTGTCGATGTCGGCACGCGAGACGTACTGCTGCGGTGCCAGGCTGCGCGCACGCTTGGCGGCGACCTGGGCATTGGCGTACGTCGCTGCGGCGGCGGCCAACTGGCCCTGCGCCTGCAGCAACGTGGCCTTCAACGGCATCGGGTCGATCTCGAACAGCGGCTGGCCTTCCTTGACGTCGGTACCTTCGGTGTACAGGCGCTTGAGCAGTACACCGTCCACGCGCGCGCGCACGTCGGCCGAGCGGAATGCCGACAGGCGACCGACCAGGTCGCGTTCCAGCGGCAAGGTCTGCGGCTGCATTTCCAGCACCGACACTTCCGGCGGCGGCGGCGCCTGCTGTTGTTCGGGCTTGCTGCAGGCAGCGAGCGCCACGGTGATGGCACAGGCCAGGCCGAGTGTGCGGAGCGGGGCAATCATCAGGAGGAACTCCGTTAGGGTCTTGAAGCGAGAAAAGAAAGCGGGGACAGCGAAGGCGTGGCAGCGACCGCGGTAAAGGCGCGCAGGAAGGTGTCGACAGCGAATTGCGCCCACTGCTGCCTGGCGGGGAGGCCGGCGCGGTGGGGGACCTGAAAGCGTTGGCGATCGAAATCCAGGCCGACGATCATGCTCAACAGCAGCTCGGCCATGAAGTGCGGATCGTCATGCCGCAGCTGGCCGGCGTCCATCGCCTGCTCGAAGCGCTGCGCCAGGCGCTGCTGCATGCCGACCACTCCCTCATGAAAGATCTGCTGCGACTGATCGGGAAACCGATGTGACTCGGCTTCCACCAGACGGCAGGTCTGTAACACATCGGGGCGGTTCAGGCGATCCAGATGGGCCAGCGCAAAGGCCAGCAGATCCTCGCGCAGCTCGCCCGAGGCGGTGCCCAGCGGTACCGTGGCCAGATGCACATGGTCCTGAAGTACATCGCGCAGCAGGTTTTCTTTACAACCGTAATAACTGTAGAGCGTCTGCTTGGAGCAGCCGGCGCGCTCGGCCACCGCGTCCATGCTCAGCCGCATGCCGCGCTCGGCGAGCAGCGTATGCACAGCCGCATGGATGCGGCGATCGCAGTCAGAGCGCCGGGCAGCACGGTGGGAACGGGGGGTCATGGCGGTAGACTATACCGTCCAGTTTAGTTTTTAAACAGACTTGACGGTCTCAATTTGGTCTGCGCAAGTCCTTATGCGACAGGCCCCGGACCGGACTTTGCCAGATCTGGCGATCCAGCGGCCATGTGCGTGCGCGCCAACCAGCCGCGTTCGAAGAACTACACAGCGGTAGTGCTTTTTGCGGCCGGTACGGTCCGGTTGCCGGGCGGGAATTTGCGCTATGCAGCAAGGCGTCGTCATCGCGCATCGGTACAATTCAGGTTTTCTACCCGAGCATCCCAGCGCTCTCATGACAGCCAAGAAAGCCGCTTCGAAATCGTCCGCGACGCCGACCAAGCCGGTCGCCGAACGTGCCGTCCCCGTGCTTGCCAGCGCACCGCAGGCGGTCGTTCTGGAACCGGTGTTTGCCGCATTGCGCAAGCGCTACCCGGCCGCCAAGCAATCCGAAGTGCAGCTGTTCGCAGCCGACTTCTACCGCCGTATGGAAGAGGACGAGTTCCCCAACCATCCGCCCGAGCAGTGGGCGGCGCTGGCGGCCGACATGCTGGAATTCGCACGCACGCGCAAGGCCGGCACGGTCAACGTGCGGGTGTTCAACCCGACCTTGAAGAGCCACGGTTACGAGTCGCCGCATACGCTGCTGCAGATCGTCAACGACGACATGCCGTTCCTGGTGGACTCGGTGAGCATGACGCTGTCGGACCTGGGCATCGGCGTGCATGTGCTCGGTCATCCGGTACTGCGCATCGCGCGCGACAAGTCCGGCAAGCTGACTGCCGTGGGCGAGGGCAAGAGCGAGTCGCTGATGGTGCTGGAGATCGACCGCCAGCCTGCCGACGACATGCCCAAGGTGGAAGCGGCGGTGCGCAAGGTCCTGGCCGAAGTGCGCGCGATCGTGCACGACTGGGCCGCGATGCGCGAACGCATGGTGATGCTGGCCGATGACCTGGCCACGCGGCGCCTGCCGATGGACGACATCAGCCGCCACGAAGCACAGGAATTCCTGCGTTGGGCTTCGGCCGACCACTTCACCTTCTTCGGCTATCGCGAGTACCGCGTGGAGAAGCAGGGCGGGCAGGACGTGTTGGCACCGGTGGAAGAAACCGGCCTGGGCCTGATGCGCGGCCACGACACCTCGCCGGCGCGCCCGGTGACCACGTTGGCAGCGCACGGCTTGAACACCTCGTCCAAGCTCAAGGACGCGTTGATCCTGACCAAGACCAATGCGCGCTCGCGCGTGCATCGGGTCGGTTACATGGATTACATCGGCATCCTGGAATTCGATGCCAAGGGCCGCATCGTCGGCGAGCAGCGCTTTCTGGGCCTGTTTACCTCCAGCGCCTACAACCGCCGTCCGTGGGAAATTCCGTTGGTGCGTCAGCGCCACGAATACGTGATGAGCAAGTCCGGGCTGACTCCGAGCAGCCATAGCGGCAAGGCGCTGCGGCACATTCTTGAGACGCTGCCGCGCGAGGAGCTGTTCCAGTCCAACGAAGAAGAGTTGTATCGCACCGCGATCGGCATTCTCGGCTTGCAGGAGCGCGTGCGTAGCCGCATGTTCCTGCGCCGCGACAAGTACAGCCGTTTCATCTCGGCGCTGGTGTACATCCCGCGCGAACGTTTCAACACCGATGTGCGCCTGCGTATCGAAGCCTTGTTGAAAGATGCGCTGCACGGCGAATACATCGATTCCAGCGTGGTGCTCGGCGAGTCGCCGCTGGCGCAGCTGCATTTGATCGTGCGGCCCAAGAGTGGCGAGGCGCTGGAATTCAACACCACCGAACTCGAATCGCGGCTGGCGCACCTGCTGCGCAACTGGCGCGATGCCTTGCGCGAGGCGCTGGTGGCGCGGCATGGCGAAGCCAATGGCTTGCGCATGGCGGCCAACTTCGGCCGTGCGCTGCCGGCCGGCTATATCGAAGATTCCTCGATCGAATCGGCGGTGTCCGACGTCGAACATCTGGCCGCACTGGACGGCCCGGACGATCTGCATCTGAGCCTGCAGGAAATCCGTCGCGACAACGGCATGCGCCTGGATGCCGGCGAAGGCCTGCGCCTGAAGCTGTATCGCCAGCTCGACGACATTCCGTTGTCCGATGCGATGCCGATGATGGAAAACATGGGCCTGCGGGTGATCTCCGAGCGCCCGTACCGGCTGCAGGTCGGCGAAACCCCGGTGTATATCCAGGATTTCGAGGTCGAATCGACTGCCGGCAAGATCAATGCCGCCCACGCCGATGCCGGGTTTGGCGAAGCGTTCGAGCGGATCTGGAACGGCGATGCCGAGAACGATGGCTTCAACCGTCTGATCCTGGCCGCCGGCCTGCATTGGCGCCAGGTCGCGCTGCTGCGCGGCTATTGCAAGTATCTGCTGCAGACCGCGGTGCCGTTCTCGCAGGCCTATGTCGAGGCGACGTTCACCCGTTACCCGCTGTTGGCGCGCTTGTTGGTGGAATTGTTCGAAGCGCGTTTCGACCCGTCCACCGGCAACGAAACCAAGGCGCAGATCTTCGCCGGGCAGGAACGTCTGCGCGAGGAATTGTCGGTGTTCGCTGCTGGCGACGAAGCCACGCTCAAGGCCTTGGAGCCGGTGTTGCATGCACGTGGCAGCGACCGCAACGCGCAGCAGGAGGCCACCCGCGCCACGCTGCTGAAGTTGATGGACCGCGTGTCCAGCCTGGACGAGGACCGCATCCTGCGCAGCTTCATCGACGTGATCGATGCCACGCTGCGCACCAACTATTACCAGACCGACAAGAGCGGCAGGCACGGCCACTGCATCAGCTTCAAGCTGGATTCGGCGATCGTGCCGGATCTGCCCAAGCCGCGTCCGTACCGCGAGATCTTTGTCTACAGCCCGCGCGTGGAAGGCGTGCACCTGCGCTTCGGTGCGGTGGCGCGTGGTGGCCTGCGCTGGTCGGACCGTCGCGAAGATTTCCGCACCGAGGTGCTGGGCCTGGTCAAGGCGCAGATGGTCAAGAACACCGTGATCGTGCCGGTCGGCGCCAAGGGCGGTTTCTACGTCAAGCGTTCGCCGGTGGGTGGCGATCGTGACGCAATCCAGGCCGAAGGCATTGCCTGCTACAAGCTGTTTATCCAGAGCCTGCTAGATATCACCGACAACATCGTCGGCGGCAAGATCGTGCCGCCGCCGCAGGTGGTGCGTCATGACCAGGACGATCCATACCTGGTGGTTGCCGCCGACAAGGGCACCGCCACGTTCTCCGACATCGCCAACGGGCTGGCGCTGGATCACGGGTTCTGGATGGGCGATGCGTTCGCCTCCGGCGGCTCGGTCGGTTACGACCACAAGGGCATGGGCATCACCGCGCGCGGCGCGTGGGAGTCGGTCAAACGGCACTTCCGTGCGATGGGGCGCGATTGCCAGAGCCAGGATTTCAGCGTGGTCGGCATCGGCGACATGTCCGGCGATGTGTTCGGCAACGGCATGCTGTTGTCGCGGCATATCCGTCTGCTGGCCGCGTTCGACCATCGGCATATCTTCCTGGATCCGGCCCCGGACCCGGCCGCCTCGTTCGCCGAGCGCGAGCGCTTGTTCAAGCTGCCGCGTTCCAGTTGGGCCGATTACGAGGCCAAGCTGATCAGCGCCGGTGGCGGCATCTACCCGCGCACCTTGAAGTCGATCGACATCAGCGCGCCGGTACGCGAAGCCTTGGGCCTGGAATCCAACGTCAAGCAGCTCTCGCCCAACGAACTGATGAACGCGATCCTCAAGGCGCCGGTGGATCTGTTCTGGAACGGCGGCATCGGCACCTATGTCAAAGCCTCCAGCGAGTCGCACGCCGATGTGGGCGATCGCGCCAACAACGGCCTGCGCGTCAATGGCGGCGAGTTGCGCTGCAAGGTGGTGGGCGAGGGCGGCAATCTGGGCCTGACCCAGCTCGGTCGTATCGAGGCCGCGCAAACCGGCGTGCTGCTCAATACAGACTTCATCGACAACTCGGCCGGCGTGGACACCTCCGATCACGAGGTGAACATCAAGATCCTGCTCAACGACATGGTGCAGGCCAAGAAGCTCACCTACGACGCGCGTAACAAATTGCTCGCCTCGATGACCGACGAAGTGGCCGACCTGGTGCTGTGGGACAACTACCGCCAGAACCAGGCGATCAGCCTGATGGAGCGGATGAGCGTCAAGCGCCTCGGCTCGAAGCAGCACTTCATCCGCACGCTGGAACTGCAGGGCCTGCTCGATCGCCAGATCGAGTTCCTCCCTTCGGATGCGGAACTGTCTGCACGCAAGGCGCGTGGGCAAGGTTTGTCGCGGCCGGAGCTGTCGGTGTTGTTGTCGTATTCCAAGCTGGTGGCCTTCCAGCAGCTGCTGGAATCGGATATTCCCGAAGACCCGTATCTGTCCAAGGAATTGCAGCGTTACTTCCCGCAGCCCCTGCAGAAGAAATACGCCGATGCGATGGAGCGTCACCGCCTCAAGCGCGAAATCATCGCCACCGCGGTGACCAACACCACCATCAACCGCATGGGCGCCACCTTCCTGATGCGCATGCAGGAAGACACCGGCCGCAGCATCGGCGAGGTCGCCAAGGCCTACACCATCAGCCGCGAAACGCTGGATGCGCGCGCGCTGTGGACGCAGATCGATGCGCTGGACGGCAAGGTGCCCGAGTCGGTGCAAATCGATGCACTGGAAGTGATCTGGCGCCTGCAACGCTCGTTCGTGCGTTGGTTGTTGTTGCGTCCGGGCCAGATGCCGGGCATCACTGCAGCGGTGGAGCGTTACCACGGCCCGTTCAACGACATCCGGGTCGCTTCCGGCGTGCTGTCGGATGCGCAGCGCCCGCAGTACGAAGGCAGCGTGCAGGAATGGCAGGAGAAAGGCCTGCCACCGCAACTGGCGCAACAGCTGTGCGAGTTGCGTTATCTGGAACCGGCCTTCGACATCATCGAAACCGCGCGTACCCGTAAGCTCAAGCCGGTCGAAGTCTCCAAGGTGCATTTCCGCCTGGGCGAAGCGCTGCGCCTGCCGTGGTTGTTCGAGCAGATCGACGCGCTGGAGGTCAACGGCCGCTGGCATGCGGTGGCACGTGGCGTGCTGCGCGACGAGCTGGCCGCGCATCAACGCGCGTTGGTCGGCCAAGTGTTGACGATGTCAGGCAGCACAGCCGAGGACAAGGTGGCCAACTGGCTGGCGCGCGACGATTCGAGCCTGCGTTTCACTCTGGCCATGCTCGCCGATGTAGCCGAGCAGAAGACGCTGGATTACCCGACCGTATCCGTGGCAGTGCAGCGGTTGGGGCAGCTGGCTGCGCACGGGATGTGACGGTGTGCAGCGAGATGATGGCGGAGCGATTGCTTCGTCATCATCCTCATTGGAGTCAGTCGGCAGCGGCGCTTCCTGGTGAGTCGAGGGCGCGGTGCCCCCACCGCTCGCGGGACACGCCGCAAGTACGTCCATGTAGGCTCGGTGGCGGCATCCATGCCGCCACACGGTCCCGCAAGCGGTGAGGACACCGCACCAGAGCGGTCGTAGGTCGCTTCGTTGAAAGCCTGCCTGTTATTCGTTCGCGTTGCGACGCTGATCGGACGCGCCGTCATCCAAAAAAAGCGCGTATTGCACTGCTTGCAACCATGCACACCGACCTTCTCCATTGGTCCTTGCCCGCCCACCGTCGCGGGACCTTACGCGGCATGGATGCCGCGTAAGAGCCTACAGGGACGTACTTGCGGCGTGTCCCGCGATGGTGGGCCAGCCAAACCAAAGACCAGCCTCCCTACACCTGATCCATCCGCTCCGACCAATCACGACAAGACCACCGAGATCTCACGGTGTTGAAGTGACTGGCAAATCGCTGCGAAGAATAGAAGGGTAGGTGTGGCCGTACTCGGAGACGACATGTGCACGTGTTGCGCACGATCGCTGAAACAGCTGTAGCCGACTAATGCTGTACGGCTTTCTTGTACGGCACCTGGGCCGAAGAATTTGCATCCGGCTTCTTACTTGATCTTGACGACCACCTTGCCCTTGGCACGGCCCTGCCCAAGATAGTCCAATGCTTCCTTCGCTTGCGCGAATGCAAACACCTTGTCGATGACCGGGTGGATGCGTTCGGCTGCGAGCAGTTCGCCGATCTTGGCCAGTTGCGTGCCATCGGGGCGCACGAACAGAAAGGTGTAGGCGACGTTGTGCTTGTTCGCTAAGCGGATGATCTTGCGGCTCATCATGGCGAAGACGAATTGCAGCACGACATTCAACCGGCGCGCGCGCGCGAAGGCTGCATCCAGCGGTCCGACCAGTGACACGATCTTGCCGCCGGGCTTGAGGATCTTGAGGGATTTTTCAAGCGTGTCGCCGCGGATCGTGCCAAGTACGATGTCGTATCCGCGCAATACGCTCTCGAACTCCTGCGTCTTGTAGTCGACCACTTCGTCTGCGCCGAGGCTGTTCACCAGGGCGACGTTGCCGGTGCTGGTGGTCGTGCCCACGCTGGCGCCGAGGTGTTTTGCCAGCTGGATCGCAAAGGTGCCGATGCCGCCTGAGCCTGCGGGAATAAAGACCTTCTGGCCTGGCTGAAGCCCGGCGCGTTCTTTCAAGGCCTGCCAGGACGTGAGTGCGACCATCGGCACCGAGGCCGCCTGCACAAAATCCAGGTTGGCCGGCTTCAGCGCTGCGGCGCTTTCCGGCACTGCGACATAGTCGGCGAGCGTGCCGCGGCCAAGATCGAACACGCTGGCAAAAATGGCATCGCCTTTCTTGAAGCGAGTGACGCGGCTGCCGACCTCGACGACGATCCCGGCCACGTCGCTGCCCAGCGTGGCGGGCAAGTCGAACTTCACCACGGGTTTGAAGATGCCGGTGGGAATCATGTTGTCGATCGGGTTCAGGCCGGCGGCATGCACTTCGACTAGTAATTCGTTGGGTTTCACTGTGGGGCGCGGCAGCTCGCTGAAGCCGATGTCGGGCGATTTTCCATAGCGTTTGAAGGTAAGTGCTTTCATGTGCTTCGAGTCCAATGCTGTCGTTGTGTGTGAGTGGCCGGGCGTCTGCGAGTCCCGGCCGCCTTCACCTGTTGCGCTAGCAAATCGGTGGTTGCAGCTTGACCGCTATGTGAGCCGTTTGACTCGATTGAATCTGTGGAGTGGTGCCAAGAAACGCAGATGCGTAACTCCTCACCTAAATGCCCGCACTGGTCGCGATGGCGACCAATGCAGGCGTAGCACAGGATGAAACCCTCAGGCGCCTGGCTGATAGCGCTCGGCCGCGTTTGCCTGCCGAATGTCCGACAGCAACCCCTGGCGCGCGCCATCCAGTGCGTCCCACCGTTCGGCCACGTGCAGCGGCGGGATGGTGACCAGCTCGCGGCGATCGAAGCCGACCAGCGCGGCGTCGACCAGTTCGCCAACGTCCATCAAGTCGGTGAGCGTGTTGACGTCGATACCGGCACGCTCCCAGATCTCGGTGCGCGTGCCGGCCGGCAGTACTGCCTGCACATACACGCCCTTGGCGCCCAGCTCCAGGTGCAGACCCTGCGACAGGAACAGCACGAACGCCTTGGTGGCGCCATACACCGTCATGCCGAATTCGGGAGCCAGACCCACCACCGAGCCGAGGTTGACGATGGCGCCGCTGCCGGATTGCGCAAAGCGCGGCGCAACGGCTCTGGAAAGCCGCGTCAGCGCGGTGATGTTGAGTGCGATCAGGCGTTCGATCGTCTCTGCATTTTGTTGCAGGATGCCGCCCGATTGCGCCATGCCGGCGTTGTTGATCAGGATGCCGATCTGCGCATCGTCGCGCAGGCGGGTCTCCACTGCGGTTAGATCGGCGTGTTGGGTCAGGTCGGCCTGCAGCACATCGACGCTGACGCCATGTGCGTCCTGCAGACGCGCCGCCAGCGCATCCAGGCGTGCCTTGTCGCGTGCGACCAGCACAAGATTGTGGCCGCGTTGTGCGAAGCGCTCGGCATAGACGGCGCCGATGCCGGTGGAAGCGCCGGTGATGAGAACAGCGGGAAGTGTGGTCATGACAGTTTCCTTGGTGAGAGAGTTGCGAGAAGGGGGACGCGAAACACCGTCAGCCGGCGAGCGTCGGATAATCGATGTAGCCCTCGGCGCCACCGCCGTAGAGCGTTGCCGGATTCAGCGGTGCCAGCGCTGCGCCGGTGTGCAGACGTTCGACCAGATCCGGGTTGCTGATAAACGGGCGACCGAAGGCGAACAGGTCGGCATTGCCTGCGCTCAGTTGCGTCGTGGCCAGCTCAAGGTCGTAGCCGTTGTTGGCCAGGTACGTGCGTTTGAACCTGCTGCGCAGCGAGGCGTAGTCGAACGGGGCAACATCGCGCGGGCCGCCGGTCGCACCTTCCACCACGTGCAGATACACGATGCCCAGCGCGTTGAGTTGCTCGGCGATGTAGTCGTATTGCGGCTGCGGGTCGCTGCCGGAAATCCCGCTTGCCGGCGACACCGGCGAGATGCGCACGCCGGTGCGGTCTGCGCCGATCTCCTTGGTCACTGCAGCGACCACTTCCAATAACAGGCGCGCGCGATTTTCGATTGAACCGCCATAAGCGTCGGTGCGCTGGTTGGCGCCGTCCTTGATGAACTGTTCCAGCAGATAGCCGTTGGCACCGTGAATTTCGACACCGTCGAAGCCGGCGGCAATGGCATTGGCGGCGGCCTGGCGGAAGTCGTTGACGATGCCCGGCAGTTCGTGCAGCTCCAGCGCGCGTGGTTCGGAGGTATCGGCAAAGCCGTTGTTGACGAACACCTTGGTCGCCGCGCGAATGGCCGACGGCGCAACCGGTGCCGCGCCGCCCGGCTGCAGGTCGACATGCGAAACGCGGCCCACATGCCACAGCTGCACGAAGATGCGCCCGCCCTTGGCATGCACGGCGTCGGTGACGGCGCGCCAGCCGGCGATCTGCTCGGGCGTGTACAGGCCGGGGGTGTCCTGATAGCCCTGGGCCTGCGGCGATATCTGGGTCGCTTCGGTGATGAGCAAGCCGGCGGAGGCGCGCTGGGCGTAGTAGGTGACCGCCAGTGCGGTCGGCGCCAGGCCGGCGCCCGCACGGTTGCGGGTCAACGGGGCCATGACGATGCGATTGGCCAGGGTCAGCTTGCCCAGTGCATAGGGTTCGAACAGCGAAGAGTGGGGCATTGACGGTGCTCAGAAATCAGTGGTTGACAAAGATTACGATCAAAATCTAAGATGTCAACACTTTGATGACGAACAACATCAATGTACGCTGTCGCTCTCCCCAGTCCCGCATAAGCACGGAGTGTCCCAACGATGAAAGTGACCAAGGCACAGGCACAAGCGAACCGGGCGCACGTCGTCGAGACGGCCTCAGTGCTGTTTCGCGAGCGCGGTTACGAAGGGATCGGCATTGCCGATCTGATGGCCGCCGCAGGCTTCACCCACGGTGGCTTCTACAAGCAGTTCCGTTCCAAGGCGGATCTGATGGCCGAATCGGCGGCCTGCGGCCTGGCCAACATCGCCGCGCAGACCGAGCACGTGGACAAGGCGGATTTCGTGAAGTTCTATCTGTCGCGTGGACATCGCGACAGCCCTGCCACCGGTTGCACGATGGCTGCGCTGGGCGCCGATGCCGCGCGCCAGCCGGAGGAAGTGCGCGAGGCGTTCGCTGCCGGGGTCGAAAACCTGTTGGCTGCGCTCGACCGCAGCGGGGCTGCGCCCGGCACCGCCGAGGCAGCAGCCGAGCGCGCCAGCAACCTGGACATGATGGCGCACGCCATTGGCGCCATCGTGCTGTCGCGGTCGTGCCCGAACGATTCGCCACTGGCCGACGAAATCATCGCGGTGTCTCGTGACCAGATCCTGTCGTCGTTGACGCCAGCCAACTAACCGACACACCTGCATCCGCATCCCGCACGGTTTTTGATCGTCAAGCAACTGCGCCCATCACTCCCTGCACTTTAGGAATTCCTATGACAAACAAATCCCCTGTTGCGCTGGTGACCGGCGCATCCTCCGGCATCGGTGAAGCGAGCGCCGAGGCATTGGCCGCCGCCGGTTATACGGTGTATGGCACCAGCCGTCGCGGCGCACAGACCGCGCAGACCGCGCAGCGTGCCTTCAAGCTGCTGGCGCTGGATGTCACCAGCGACGACTCGGTGGATGCGGCCATCCAGGAACTGCTGCGGCTGGAAGGTCGCATCGACCTGCTGGTCAACAACGCCGGTTTCGGTGTGTCTCCCGCAGCCGCGGAGGAAAGCTCGATCGAGCAGGCCAAGGCCATTCTCGACACCAACTTTCTTGGCGTCGTGCGGATGACCCGCGCAGTGGTGCCGCATATGCGCCGCCAAGGCAGCGGCCGCATCATCAATATCGGCTCGATCATCGGGCTGGTGCCCACCCCGTATGCGGCGCTGTATGCGGCCAGCAAACACGCGGTGGAAGGGTATTCCGAGGCGGTGGACCACGAGCTGCGCAGTTACGGGATCCGGGTCACGGTCATCGAGCCGGCCTACACCAAGACCCAGTTCGAGGCGAACAATCTGGCCCCTGACGCGCCGCTGGAAACTTATCGGCAGGTCCGCATGCAGGTTGGCAAGGTGGTGGCGCAGGCAATGGCGAGTGCAGACGAGCCATCGGTCGTGGCCGACGTGGTGGTGAAAGCGGCCCGCGCCCAGCAGCCCAAGGTGCGCTACACCGCGGGCAAGATCGCCGGACAACTGGCGTTGTTGCGGCGGTTTGCACCGGCAGGCGTGTTCCAGACGCTGATTCGCAAGAATCTGCACCTGGATGCGAAGACGTCTGTTGATGCCAAGACACCCACGCACGCCAGTTAATTTTTGTGACGCTGCATAGACCAGCAACGGCAGTCGCAGCGACTGCGTGCCGTTGCCGATACACCGCCGTGGCGCGATAACGCGCGCGGCTTCACTCCGAATAGGAGAAGGCCATGACCTTCAACGCATTACTCGCCAATCAAACCAGCGAGATGGTTGCTACCAGCATCGTCCAGTTCAGTGAGGACGACCTGATGCCTGGCGATGTCACGGTGGCCATCGACTACTCGACCGTCAACTACAAGGACGCGATGGCGGTCACCGGGCGTGGCCCGATCATTCGGCAGTTCCCGCTGATTCCCGGTATCGATTTTGCTGGCGTGGTCCAAGCATCCACCTATCCGGGTATTGCGGTTGGAGACCGGGTGCTGGCCAATGGCTGGGGACTGAGTCAGAGCCACCATGGCGGCTATGCGCAGATGGCGCGGGTGCCCGGCGACTGGTTGATCAAGATTCCGGATGCATTTTCCACGCACGATGCGATGGCGATCGGCACCGCCGGCTACACCGCCATGCTGGCCGTGTTGGCACTGGAGCATGGCGGGCTGACCCCGGCGCGCGGCGACATTCTGGTCACTGGCGCAAATGGCGGGGCCGGTTCGGTCGCCATTGTTTTGCTGTCGGGCCTGGGCTATCGCGTGGTCGCCTCCACAGGCCGCCTGGAGCAGGCCGCGTATCTGCACAGCCTGGGCGCCGCCGAGATCATCGACCGTGCCAGCCTGTCCGAACCCGGCTCGCCGATCGGCAAGGAGCGCTGGGCCGGCGTGGTGGATGCGGTGGGTAGTCACACGCTGGCGAACGCGCTTGCGCAAACCCAATATCGCGGCGTGGTGACCGCCTTTGGCATGGCCCAGGGCGTTGAACTGCCGGCATCGGTGCTGCCTTTCATCCTGCGCAATGTCACGCTGGCCGGCATCGATTCGGTCAACGCGCCGCAAGCAGCGCGCGTGCAGGCGTGGTCGCGTCTGGCGCGTGATCTGGATCTGGGCAAACTCGCAACGACAACCCACACCATCGGCCTTGCCGAGGTGCCGCAAATTGCCGTCCAGCTGTTGGAAGGCAAGGTGCAGGGGCGCACCGTGGTGGACGTGAACGCATGAGCACGCCCACCGCGTCACGTGCGTTCCGCTACCTGGCCACGTTATCGGCGTTGTTGCTTTTCGCCTTGGGCGCCGCCTGGTTGCTTGCGCCTGCGACCATGCTGGCCAACTGGGGCGTCGCGTTCGACAGCAATGCGCTGGGCCTGGTCGGCCGCCGCGCTGCGCCGCTGTATGCCGCTATCGGCGTCATGCTGGTCCTGGTGAGAAATGCGCCGCCGTCGCCGGGCCGCCGGGCCGTGATCGCAGGCTTCGTTACCGCGTGCCTGCTGCTGGCAGTGCTGGGCGTTGCGGAGTGGGCGGCCGGGCACGTCAACGCAGGCATCTTTTCGGCGGTCGCGATCGAAGTCGGCTTTCCGCTGGCGTTCCTGCTGGTGACACGTGCCGATGCCGCACAGCGCCGAAACAAGAACGCGCGCTGAGTGCATGCCTGACAGCACCCGGTGGGGTGTTGTCAGGCGAATCCACGTTCATAGCGCCCTAGGCGCGGTGCCCGCTCATTTCCTGCCCGGCATCCTTGTCGAAACGCACATGCCACCAGGTGGCGCTGAGCGAAATCAGACTCACCACGCAGAACGCCAGCGAGAAATCGCGTTGCTGCGGTTGCAGATGGTCGCCGGCCAGCATCGCCAGTTTGAGGATCATCGCGCCGGCGCACACGCCCACCGAGAGCATCAGTTGCTGCAGCGTGGTGTACAGGCTGCTGGCGCGGCTCATGCGCGATGCGGGGACGTTTTCGTAAGCGATGGTGTTGTAGGCGGCGAACTGGAACGACATGAAGGCGCCGCAGCACAGCAGCAGGCCGAACATCAGAGCCTGCGGCCAGTCGGGCCGGAAAAAAGCGCACACCATGTAGCCCAGGCTGGCGAGCACGCCATTGCCGATCAGGCTGTTGCGATAGCCGAAGCGACGCAACAACTGTGGGGTGATGCTGCGCATCAACAATGCGCCAAGCGCGGTGGCCAGAATCAAGCGCCCGCTATGCGCGGCGCTCATGCCGAAGCCGATCTGGAATAGCAGCGGCAGCAGGAACGGATGCGCGCCCTGGGTGATGCGCATCAGCGCACCGCCGATCACCGACAGCCGAAACGAATCGATGCGCAGCAAGCTCAGATCCAGCAGCGGGGCAGGGTGGTGGCGTGCATGCCATAGATATCCCAAGGCTGCGCCGCCGCCGATGGCCAATAGCCAACTCGCTTTGCCGATACCGTCTTCCTGGCTGACCATTTCCAGGCCGAACAACAAACAGCCCAATGCGGTGCCGCACAGCACGAAACCGCGCAGATCGAAGCGGGCAGGGGCCGACTCGGTGGGAATCTCCGGGATGAAACGGCGCACCAGCAAAAAGCCGGCGATGCCGATCGGCACGTTGATGTAGAAGATCCAGCGCCAATCCAGATACGAGACGAACAATCCGCCCAGCGGCGGGCCAAGCATCGGGCCGATGAAAGCCGGCACCAGCGTCCAGGCCATCGCCGACACCAGATGCCGGCGCTCGACGGTGCGCAGCAGGATCAGCCGGCCGAGCGGGGCCATCATCGCGCCGCCGGCACCTTGCAGCACGCGCGCGGCGACCATGGTGGGCAGGCTGTCGGCCAGCGAACACAGGATCGAGCCGCCGACGAACACCCAGATCGACGCGCCGAACACGCGGCGCAGACCGAAGCGGTCGGCGATCGCGCCGCTGGCCGGAATCAGCACCGCCAGCGCCAGCAGATAGCTGGTCATGGCGATGCTCATGGCCGGCGCGGCGACGCCGAAGTCGCGCGCCAGGGTGGGCAGCGCGGTCGCCAGCACGGTCGCGTCCATCTGCTCCATGAAAATGGCGCAGGCCAGAATCAGCGAGATGATGCGGTAATCGGGATAACGCGGCGGCGGCGTGGCGCCGGCCTCGGACACGCTGGAGGACATCGGACTCTCGGTTGCAGAGCCGCATCCGTGGCGCCGCAGACGGCAACCGGAACGGCCCGCGTCGCACGGTGTTATGCGGCGCAACATGGGTATTGTCCGCTGGTGTGGGGGAGAGGTTCAAGCGCACGTGGGTAACAGTGCGTGTGGGTTGATGTAGACGTGGTGGTTTGGATGTTGGATGGCGGATGTCGGTCTTGATGCAGAGGTTGGCGGCTAAGGCAGCTGATGGTCACGCAGTACGCGAGCAGTTAGATGGCGCGTCTGGTAAATGGCGCATCTGGCTGGCCGACCCTGGCTGGCCGTACCCTCATCCGGCGCTGCGCGCCACCTTCTCCCGATGGGAGAAGGGATCGCAAAGCCCCTCTCCCTGCGGGGCACCAAGGCACTGCTTGCGCGACACTGTCGCGCGTGCCTTGGTGCGCACGCGCTGCTAGCGCGGGCCGGGGCGCGGAGAGAGGGGTTGGGGTGAGGGTCCGGCGGAAGACAGCCAACTTCAGATCAACGCTGCGCAGCCGGGCTGTCCCAGGCGTCCTTGATCTCCAGGATCTGCGGCAACGCCTCGCGGAAATGCTGCACCAGGCGCGGTTCCAGTTGTTTGCCGGCCATGCTGTCGAGTTTTCGCATGGCGTCTTCCACCGTCCACGGCGCTTTGTAGGCGCGCCGCCCGCACAGTGCGTCGAAGACGTCGGCCACCGCCACGATGCGCGCGGATTCGGGAATCGCATCGCCGGCCAGGCCCCTGGGGTAGCCGCTGCCGTCCCAGCATTCGTGATGATGCAGCGCGATTTCTGCGGCTAGCCGGAACACCGGGCCGCGGCCGTGGCGGAGCAAATCGTGCCCCACCTGCGGATGCTGCCGCACCACCGAGCGTTCGTGTTCGTCCAGCGAGTCGGACTTGTGCAGGATGCTGCCGGGCACCGCGATCTTGCCGGCGTCATGCAGCGGCGCGGCGTCCTGCAGCACTTGCGCCTGTTGCGTGGACCAACCCACTGTTTCGGCCAGCACCCGCGCATACACGGCCATGCGCCAGATATGCGCGCCGGTATCTGCGTCCTGGCCCTGGCCGGCGGTGCCGAGCAGGTGGATCGCATCGCGGTATTGCAGCGCCAGGCGCGCATTTTCGGCCAGCTTCAGTTGGGTGGCGATGCGTGCCTTGAGCAGCGCGGGCGAATAGGGCTTGCTGACATAATCGGCCGCGCCCGCTTCCAGCCCCACGCGTTCGTCGTGTTCGCTGCTGCGCGAGGTCACGAACAGGATCGGAATGGCGGTGCTGGACGGCTGCTGCTTGAGCGTGCGCGCCACCGCATAGCCGTCCATGTCGGGCAATTCCACATCCAGCAGGATCAATGCCGGCGCGTGGCGGCTCACCGCATCCAGCGCTTCGCCGCCGGATTTGGCGAACACCAGCGGGAAATCGTCTCGCAGCAGCTGGCGCAGGGTCGCCAGATTGCTGGATTCATCGTCGACACAGAGCAAGGGACGGGACGGCATGCTGGATCCTTGCGAACCGCCGGGGGCAGCGGTCAGCGGAAGTGAGTGGCCTGCCAGTCGCGCAAGGTGGCTTCGGCGCGACGGAAGTCGAAATCTTCGATGGCGCGCTGCAGTGCTTCCTGCAAGTTGCGCGGCAGATGAGGGGCGCAGATCAGCAGCGCGTGATCGATCTTGTCGGCATCGTCGCTGGCGAAAGCGGCCTGCAGGATCTGCGCGCTGTCATCGTCCAGCGCGACGCTGTCGTCTGCGGCCGCTGCGTCGCCCTGGTCGCTCTGCAAGAAGGCGTGGATCGCAGTGGCGGTGCGCTGCATGGTGTCTTTGAGTGCGGTCAGCGCCGAGGTGATGTCGTGGCCTTCGTCGATGCGGGTTTCCAGATCGCTGGCCGCACCGGCAAGTGCCGGCAATGCAAGCGATCCTGCCGCGCCGCGCAGCTTATGCGCCAGCGCGCCGATGGCCGCCAATTCGTTGTTGCGTAGATGCGCGGCAGCGGTTTCGGCCGGGTCCGGATTGTCGCGTAGCAGCTTGAGCAGATAGCGCTCGTACGGCTCGCGCTCGCGCCACAGGCTGCGCGCGCGCGGTGCGTCCAGCATGTCCGGATCGGTATGTTCCCATTCCGGGCCGGCGTGCGGCTCGGTGTCTTGTGCAAGCGCAGGAAGACGGCGCAGCGCAGGCTGCAGGAAGTGACGGATCGCGGTGACCAGCTCCTCCACATTGAACGGCTTGGCGATGAAACCGTTCATGCCGGCTTCCAGGGCTTTTTCCTGTTGCGGGCGGAACGCGCCGGCAGTGAGCGCAATCACCGGCAGGCTGGCCAGGGCCGGGATCTGCCGCAGCCGCCGCGTGGCTTCGTAGCCATCCACCACCGGCATCTGCACATCCATCAGCACCAGATGGAACAATTCCGGCGCGCGCTTGAGCGTATCGACCGCCTGCTCGCCGTCGTGGGCGACGGTGACCATGGCGCCTTCGCCTTCGAGAATGCGCTGCGCCACTTCGCAATTGATTTCGCTGTCGTCCACCAGCAAGAGATGCGCACCTTCCAGCCGGCGCGCGACAAAGGTCGGCGTGGCGGGGCGTGCGCCGGGTCGCCCGTCGACCAGTTGTTCCACCAGCCGATGCAGCGCCGCACTGGTCACCGGCTTGGTCATCACCGCATCCAGATCCTGTTGCTCGGGATGTTGCTCCAGCAGGCGGCGCTCGTACGCGGTGACCATCACGATTACCGGATGTGGGCCAGGTGTTGCACGCGCACGGATTTCGCGTGCGATCGCCACACCATCGATGTCGGGCATGCGCCAGTCGAGCAGGAAGATGTCGTAGGGCTCGCTGGCTTGTTCGATCGCCTGCAACGCGGCCTGGCCGCTGGCGACCGCATCCACGCGCCAGCCGAGTTCGGTGGCGATGCGCACCAGATTGTTGAGCGCGGCATCGTGGTCGTCGGCAATCAACACGCGCGGCATCGACTCCAACGGCAACGTGGGCAACTCGCGCTGTGCCAGCGGCGGCGCGGATTTTTCCAGCGTCACCACGAAATAGAACTCGCTGCCGCGCCCCGGTACGCTTTCCACTTCCAGCTCGCCGCCCATCAACTCGATCAGGCGTCGGCTGATGGTCAGGCCCAGCCCGCTGCCGCCGTAACGCCGGCTGGTGGAGGTGTCGGCCTGCAGGAACGGCGAGAAGATCAGGCTCTGTTTTTCCTTGGAAATACCGATGCCGGTATCGCGTACGGAAAACAGCAGTTTGGTCTTGTTCGGGTCGCCACTGGGGAAGCGCCGCACCGACAGCACCACTTCGCCCTGTTCGGTGAACTTGATGGCGTTACCGACCAGGTTGACCAGCACCTGATTGATGCGCAGCGCATCGCCGAGCAGCCAGCGACTGTCGCGCGGCAACGGCTCGACGATCATTTCCACCGGCTTGGCGCTGAGCGAGGAACGCATCAGGTCGGCGATATTGTCGAACAGCTGGTTGAGGTCGAACGGTGCGCGCTCCAGATCGATGCGCCCGGCTTCGATCTTGGAGAAATCCAGGATGTCGTTGATGATCTCCAGCAGCAAGCGCGCGGAACGATCGATCTTGGCGACCATGTCCAATGCCGCAGCGGGCAGTTCGCTGCGCTGAAGCAGATACAGCATGCCCAGGATGGCATTCATCGGGGTGCGGATTTCGTGGCTCATATTGGCCAGGAAATCGGACTTGGACTGGTTGGCGCTCTTGGCCGCATCCATTGCCAGACGCAGCTGTTTTTCGTGCAGTTTCTGTTCGGTGAGATCCACCGCCACGCCCAGGTAGCCGATCACCTGATCGTTGTCGTCGCGCAAGGTGCTCAGCGTGAGCAACACCGGCAGGTGGCGGCCTTCGTGGCTGACATAGGTCCATTCGCTGGTGTCGCTGCGGCCCAGGCTGGTCAGCGCGGCCACTGCTTCCAGCGTCTGCGCGACCGGAGCGCCGGTCTGGTCGGCGAGCAGATGCGCGCGGTCCTGCAGTTCTGCGGGTTCGATGAACTGGCTGGCCTTGCGCCGGCCGATGACATCGTCGGCCCGATAGCCCAGCAGTTTTTCTGCCGCCGGGTTGAACAGCGTGACAAAGCCGCTGGAATCGGTGGCGATGATGGCGTAACCGGCATGCGCCAGGATCGCGCGTTGCAGGGCGGAGAACTTCACCAGCTCGCTGGTGCGCTCGGCCACCTGGTGTTCGAGCGAGGCGTTGAGATCGACGATGCGCTGGTGCGAGCGCACCCGCTCGGAGATGTCGCGGAAAAAATGGGAATGCCCGGTGAGCGTGTCGTCGCCTTCGAGGATCGGCGCCTTGCTGGCCAGCACATACACCGCGTGGCCATCGCGGTGGCGCATGGTCTGCGCTGCAGACGTCATTACCGGATGCGGCTCGTCGGGGTGTTCGATTTCCGGAACCACATACGGTTGCGGCAACAGCAGCGTTGCCAGGGTCCGGCCGATCGCTTCCTCGGCGGTGTAACCGAACATCGTCTCGGCCGCGGGATTCCAGTGCGTGATGCGCCCATCCGGGGTTTCCGCAACGATCGCCTCGCTGGAATTGCTGACCAGTGCCGCCAGTTCCATCTGTTTGCGCAGCACTTCTTCGCGGCGCAATCCGTTGCTGAAATACAGGCCGAGCAGCGTCGCAAACAGCGCCGAAGCGGCCATGACCAGGCCGCCGATCAGCCACGGCGAGGTCTGGTGCAGCGAGGCGAGGAAGCTGGCGGTGGGGTGCGCGGTGATGATCCAGGTGCGGCCATAGATCGGCAGCAACTGAATCACCGGCGGACGGCGCGCACTGTCGCTCGACGGCGTGCCGCTGCGATAGAAGGTGTGGGTCGGCTCGCTCTTGTCGGACAGATCCAGCGCAACGTCATCGCGCTCGCCCAACGTGCTTTGCACCATCTGCTCGACACTGAAGGGCGCATAGACCCAGCCGCTGGTCGCAAGCATGCGCTGCTGCGGCGTCTGCAGCGGCATCCCTTCGCGATAGACCGGCAGCAGCACCAGAAAACCGCTCTCGCTGGGGATGCGATACCCCGACAGCGAGATCGGCGAGGTCATGATGGGCTCGCCACTGCGCGAGGCCTGCAAGGCAGCGGCACGCCGGCGCGGCTCGGAAGCGATGTCCAGCCCGATCGGCCGATTACCCGATGACTCCGGTTCGAAATACAGCACGATGAAACGTTCGCCATCCCAGGGCGCCAGGAGCCGACGATGGATATCGGGTGCGCCGTCGGCACGTGCAGCGTTCAGAAAGGCCGCTTCGTCGGCCTGCGCGACGCGGTGGATGTAGCCATAGCCCAGCACGCCGGGAAACTCGCGCGGATAATCGCGCGAGCGGCTATAGAGAATGAAGCGGTCGCGACTGATAATGCTGCTACCTGCGCCAATCACCGCACCGCGTGCGCCGCGCAGGCCATGCTCGAAGGTATACATGCGCTCGCTGATGTTGCGCGACAAGGTGCGCACGACATACTGGAAACGCTGCTCGCGCTCGAGTTCGTTATGCCGATGCAGCGCAAGCCCGCTCATGATGGCGGCGATCAAACCTGCGGTGAGAATCAGCAGTGCACCGATCGAGGTACGGCGCCCGTACTTCCTGCGCAGATCCCAGCGGCCATTCGGCATTTCGGTTCCTTTGCCTTGCCTGTTGCGTGCCCAGTGTCCTGGCCGATAGCGAGATCGGCCTCGTGGTACCGCTTGACGATGATCCCGGTGTTTGCAGCATTCCCCTGGTGCTGCAACGCGCCTTTTTCAGTGGGCGGCCGTCAGTGAAGGATCAACGTCACTGCCAATGCATCAGAACGAGAGCCAGATCGACAGTGCGTGAAGGGCGAGGCCAATCAGTCCACCAACCAGCGTTCCATTAAAGCGAATGTATTGCAGATCGCGCCCGACCCCCAATTCCAATTGTTCGACGAGGTGACGTTCGTCCCAACTTTTCATCGTCGATGCAATATGTTCGGTCACCGAGACACGCAAGCGCGAGGTGAGTTTGTCGGCAGCCTGCAACATATGCTGATTGAGCGCGTCACGCAGTGAGGGATCCGACGACAACGCCTGGCCGAGCGATTGCATCGAGCGCTCCATGTGCGCGGCCATCGACGATTGTTCACGCGCCAGGTCGTTGCGCAGCGCATCGCGAATCTCGCCCCACAGGCCCTGCACATACTCCTGCAATGCCGGATGTTCGATCGCGCGCTGCTTGAGCTCTTCTACGCGCACCGCCATTTCCGGCTCGTCGCGCAGGCGCGCGATGTAGCGCTGCAGCCACGCCTCGTAGTCGAGTCTGATTGGGTGCTCGGGCGTCTTGAGAATGTCCTGCAGTTCTTCGATCGCTGCACGTGCCATGCGGTCGGCCAGGCTGTCGCCGATCTCTTCGATCGGCTTGACCCAGTTCACCGTGCCGACCAGCTTGGGCCACTCGCGCCGCGCGTAGCGCACGATCAGGGCCGACGCCCGCGTCTTGACCTGTTCCTGGTCCAGCCACTCGCCCAGCCGCAGCAGGACTTCATCCAGCAACTTCTGATGACGGCCGTCGGTGGTGAGCAGCGCCATCACATCGCCGGCAGTGGCGGCGGCATTCCATTTACGCAGGCGGTCGACGACGAAGCGTTGGATCGCGCCACGCACGGCCTCTTCGTCCAGCAACTCCAGCGCCTGCTGCATCCAGCCGCGCGCCATCTGCGCCAGCATGCGTGCCTGCTCGGGTTTGGCCAGCCATTCGCCGAGCCGGCTGGCCGGGTCGAACACGCGCAGCTTGTCCATCAATGCATCGGGCGCGAGGAACTGGTCGCGCACGAAACCGGCCAGGCCATCGGCCAGGCGGTCCTTGCCGCGCGGCAGGATGGCGGTATGCGGAATCGGCAGCCCCATCGGGCGGCGGAACAACGCCACCACCGCGAACCAGTCGGCCAGCGCACCCACGGTGGCGGCCTCGCAAAAGGCCGATACCCAGGCCCACACGCCTTGTTCGCCCATCAGGTGGCTGACGATGAAGCCGGCGAACATGGCCAGCAACAGGGCCACCGCCAACAGCTTCATGCGCTGCAGCTGGGCACGACGGGGATCGATGGGGCGGGGAGTGCTGACGCTTGGTTCCATGGCCTGAGTGTACCCAGTCGCGTGCGGATGGCATGTCCACAGCGATGCTTGCCAGCAGCCCTGCAAGCGTGGTCGTAGGAGCGCCCTCGGGCGCGATGGCGTTAGCGGGAAAGCTTCATCGCGCCCGATGGCGCTCCTACGGGTGGTTGCAGCGATCGGTCTTGGGTGGTTTGCCGTTTGCGATTGCGGCGTGATGGCCCGGTAGGAGCGCGCTTGCGCGCGATGGCATTACCGGGAAAGCCGCGTCGCGCCCAGGTGCGCTCCTACGGGTGACGCGCTGCGATCGGGCGTGCACTCAGCCGCGCAGGCGCTCCAGCTGCGATTGCAGTGCAGCCACCTTGATCTGCAGCGCGGCGTTTTCATTTTCCAGCTCGGTGACGCGGCGCTGCAAGGCTTTCACGTCGCGGCGTTCGGCTTCGCCGCCTTCGGCTTCGTCGGGCTTGGGTTTGCGCTTGGCATCGCGCACGCGCTTGGCGGCCTGCTTGAGCTCGGCCTTGCCGGCCTGCGCGGCGGCGCGTTGCTCGTCCTCGGACAAGGTGGCCACGGCGGCGGCGGCGCTGATCGAGATTTCGCCGGCCCGCACGGCCTGCACCACTTCCGGAGCGGCCTGTTTGTGGATGCGTTCGATCATCACCACCTGGCTGTTGCTCAGGCGTGCCTCGCGCGCCAGCTCGGCGCGGCTGACCGGGGTGGAGGTCTCTTCCCACGGCGGGCTGTCGTTGTCTTCGGTATTGCGTGCGGTGCTGTCATCGAGGCCGGTGTCGGGCTGGTCATCTCCAACCACTGGCGGCGCTTCGGCGGCTGCATCGGCATCGCGCTGGCTGCGCTGGCGCACGGCCAGGATCTCGCGCTTGCGCAGCGCCAGCACGCCACGCTGGAAATCCGACACGCTGCGCCGGCCCAGGTGCTGCTCGATCATCCACAGATGCACGTCCTGCAGCGACTGGAAGCGCGGGTTCTGCACGGTCTGGAACGGCAGATCGTGCTTCTGGCAAATGCCGTAGCGGTTGTGGCCATCCACCAGCACCTCCCCCCACAGCACCAGCGCATCGCGGCAGCCTTCGGCCAGCAGGCTGCGTTCCAGCGCCTCGTGCTCGTCGGGCGTCAGCGGGTCGATATAGGCCTTGAGTTCTTCTTTGACAACGATGTTCATGCGGCAACTGCGGGGAAGTGCGGGGCCGGCATTGTAGTGAGCCTGCACCGGCTTTGCGCGCTTGACCGCGACGCGCCCGGGCGCTACACGCGGGCGCTTATGCCGCCGCCTTCAGGCCGTGCTGCGCAGGATCCTGCCCAGCGTTTCGACGATCTGCCCGATCTGCTCGGGCGTGACGATCAGCGGTGGCGACAGCGCGATGACATCGCCGGTGACGCGCACCAGCAAGCCGCCTTCGTGGAAGCAGCGCTCGAACACCTCGTAGCCGCGTGCGCCCGGTGCGCCGTCGCGCGGTGCCAGCTCGATCGCGCCGATCAGGCCGACGTTGCGGATGTCGATGACGTGCGGCAGCCCGCGCAGGCCGTGCAGCGCGTCTTCCCAGTGCGGGCCAAGCGTGATCGCGCGGTCGAACAGGTGTTCTTCGGCGTAGGTATCCAGCGTGGCGATTGCGGCTGCGCAGGCCAGCGGGTGGCCGGAATAGGTATAGCCGTGGAAGAGCTCGATCGCCGCCTCCGGGCCGTGCATGAAGGCGTCATGGATCGCATCGGCCACCAGCACTGCGCCCATCGGCACGGTGCCGCTGGTCAGGCCCTTGGCGGCGGTGATCAGATCCGGGGTGACGCCGAAGCGCTGCGCTGCAAACGCCTCGCCGACCCGGCCGAAGCCGGTGATCACTTCGTCGAACACCAGCACGATGCCGTGGCGGTCGCAGATGGCGCGCAGCCGCTGCAGATAGCCTTGCGGCGGCAGGATCACCCCAGCCGAGCCGGACACCGGTTCGACGAAGACCGCGGCAATGGTGGACGCGTCGTGCAAGGTGATCAGCCGTTCCAGATCGTCGGCCAGCTCGGCGCCGTGCGCAGGCAGGCCACGTGAGTAGGCATTGCGTTCGATATCGAGCGTGTGCCGCAGATGGTCGGTGCCGGCCAGCAGCGGGCCGAACCATTTGCGGTTGTTGGGCAGCCCGCCGATCGACATGCCGCCGAAGCCCACCCCGTGGTACGCCTTCTCGCGGCCGATGAAGCGGGTGCGCTGGCCTTCGCCGCGCAGGCGGTGGTAGGCCAGCACGATCTTCATCGCGCTATCCACCGCCTCCGAGCCGGAATTGGTGAAGAACACATGGCCCAGCCCCGGCGGTGCGATCGCGGCCAGCCGCTGTGCCAGCACGAACGGCAGCGGTGAGCCCATCTGAAAGGTCGGTGCGAAATCCAGCGTGCCGGCCTGTTCGCGGATCGCCGCCACGATGCGTGCGCGGCCATGGCCGGCGTTGCAGCACCACAGGCCGGCGGCGCCGTCCAGGATCTGGCGGCCATCGACATCGCGGTAGTACATGCCGGCGGCTGAGGCCAGCAGGCGCGGGCGTGCCTTGAACTGGCGGTTGGCGGTGAACGGCATCCAGAACGCGTCCAACTGCGACGGTGCCGGCAGCGCCTGCGCCTGGTCGCTCAGCGGGTGGTCGTGCATCGCAGACTCCATCGCGGGGATGGTTCGACTGTACGACAGGCCTCGTATCGCCGGTTACCGTGTCGCTGCCCGATTGCGACCGCGATTGCGGGACGCGCTCCACAAGGCATGCACGGACTAGTCAATTAGTCGCAGCGTCGGCCGCTAACCTCTGGGAACGCCTTGTAACGCGGGCGGTGACGGGGAGCGGGCAGGGTGGGCGTGCTGATCGAAGCATTGCAAAGATCCAGTGATCGCCGATGATGCGCCAGACGACCGCCTGTTGGGCCTGGTAGTCGCCGCTGCCCTTATCGCAACACGCTACTCGATCGCAGCCATCAATCGTATTCGGGGCCGCTGACAGACCATTCGCGCAGTCGTTTGTCGGTCGCTCTACATCGCACTCATCGTATTTTTTGGGGGAACGGGAATGACACAGGGGTCCACCGTGGCGACAGCCAGCACAGACGCCGGTCTGCTGTCCAAGGAGCGCATCATTGCGCGTCCGGGGTTCAATCGTTGGTTGGTTCCGCCGGCTGCATTGGCGATCCATCTATGTATCGGGATGGCCTACGGCTTCAGCGTGTTCTGGCTGCCGTTGTCCAAGGCGCTGGGCATCACCGAGGCGATCGCGTGCCCGGCCGACATGGGCCTGTTCGCGCGCATGGTCGCCACCACCTGCGACTGGAAGATCAGCGAATTGCAGTGGATGTACACGCTGTTCTTCGTGCTGCTGGGGTGCTCGGCGGCGATCTGGGGCGGTTGGCTGGAACGTGCCGGCCCGCGCAAAGCCGGTGTGGTCTCGGCGTTGTGCTGGTGCGGTGGGCTGGTGATTTCGGCCGCCGGCATCCACTTCCATCAGATCTGGATGCTGTGGCTGGGCTCGGGCGTGATCGGCGGGATCGGTCTGGGCCTGGGTTACATCTCGCCGGTGTCGACCCTGATCAAATGGTTCCCCGACCGCCGCGGCATGGCGACCGGTATGGCGATCATGGGCTTCGGCGGCGGCGCGATGATCG
Organism: Xanthomonas sp. Leaf131; assembly: GCF_001423495.1. GTDB lineage: Bacteria > Pseudomonadota > Gammaproteobacteria > Xanthomonadales > Xanthomonadaceae > Xanthomonas. The sequence continues at coordinate 169,796 of NZ_LMOG01000018.1, forward strand.
GCAGCCCGTTGGCCGATGCATTGATGCGCCATTTCGCCACGCCGACCTCGGTGGGCGTGATGGAAACCTTCCTGGTGATGGCGGCGCTGTACTTCGTCTTCATGATGGCCGGCGCGTTCGGCTACCGGGTGCCGCCGAGCGGCTGGACGCCCGCCGGCTGGACCGCCCCGGTCGCCAGCAACAACGCCATGATCACCGCCAACCACGTGCACGTGAGCAAGGTCTGGGGCATCCCGCAGTTCTGGTTGCTGTGGGGCGTGTTGTGCCTGAACGTCTCGGCCGGCATCGGCGTGATCGGCATGTCCTCGCCGATGCTGCAGGAAGTGTTCGGCGGCCGTTTGATCGGTGTGGACGTCGGTTTCGGCAGTCTGGACCCAACCCAACTGGCCAGCATCGCCGCCATTGCCGCCGGGTTTACCGGTCTATTGAGCCTGTTCAACATCGGTGGCCGGTTCTTCTGGGCCAGCATGTCCGACAAGCTCGGCCGCAAGAACACCTACACGCTGTTCTTCGTGCTCGGCATCTGCCTGTACGCGGCGGCGCCGTCGGCTGGTGGCGTGGGCGGTATCGCGCTGTTCGCCGGCATCTTCTGCATCATCCTGTCGATGTACGGCGGCGGCTTCGCCACCATTCCGGCCTATCTGGCGGATTTGTTCGGCACCCAGATGGTCGGCGCCATCCACGGCCGTCTGCTGACCGCCTGGGCCACCGCCGGCATTCTCGGTCCGGTGGTGGTCGGCTACATGCGTGAGTACCAGCTGGCCCACGGCAGCCCGCCGTCACAGGTCTACAACACCACCATGTACATCCTCGCCGGCATGTTGGTGCTCGGTCTGATCTGCAATCTGTTGGTGCGCCCGGTGGCCGCGCGCCACTTCATGACGCCCGACGAGCTGGCACGCGAAAAGCAGCTGGCGCACGAGAAAGTGGACCGCAGCGGGCATGGCGTGTTGCCGCCCGAGCAAATGGCGCGCATCGGGCACGGCGGTAATCCTGCGCTGGTGGCGTTTGCCTGGCTGGCCGTCGGCATCCCGATGCTGTTCGGTATCTGGGTCACGCTGCAAAAAGCCTTTGTGCTGTTTCATTGAGATGAGATGACACTTCCGTCTTCCCGCTCCGTGCGCCCCGGCAGTGTGGTGCGCACGGTTCGTCGCCATCGCGGCGGCCGCAGCGCCACGGTGCAGGACATGGTGGCGGCCGAAATGCCGGTCGCCTTCCACTACAACGGTGTGCCGTTCGCAGTGATGATGGCCACGCCGGAGGACCTGGAGGATTTCGCCTTTGGGTTCTCGTTGAGCGAGGGTATCGTCGATCATCCGCAGGATCTGCGCGTGGTCGCGGTGGAGACGTATCTGGAAGGCGCTTCGTTGCAGATCGAGATTCCGCCCAAGCGCGCCGCCGCGTTGGACCAGCGGCGGCGCAATCTGGATGGACGCAGCGGGTGCGGGGTATGCGGCAACGAATCGATCGAAGCGGTGCTGCGTGTGCCGCCGGTGCTGCAATCGTCGCTGCAGATCGATGTGGATGCGTTGGCGCGTGCGTTGGATGCATTGCATGCGCAGCAGCCGATCGCCGCGCAAACCGGTGCGGTGCATGCCGCCGGTTGGGCCGATGCGCAAGGGGTTGTGCGCTATGTGCGCGAAGACGTTGGCCGGCATAACGCGCTGGACAAGTTGATCGGTGCCTTGGCGCGCGACCGCGTCGATGCAGCGCAAGGGTTTGCGGTGGTGACCAGCCGCGCCAGTTACGAAATGGCCATGAAAGCCGCGCAGGCCCGGATTCCGCTGCTCGCAGCGATTTCGGCACCGACCGCGCTGGCGATCAGCCTGGCCGACAGTGCGGGACTGACCCTGATCGGGTTTGCCCGCGATCACGATTGTGTTGTTTACAGCCATCCGCAACGCCTGCAGCTGGGCGTTGGCGTGGGAGAGCCCGCATGAGCAATAAAACCATCCAGCAGTACGATAATCCCGCCGGCGGCTGGGGCGCATTGCGCTCGGTGGCCAAGCACCTGATGGAGCAGGACATCGCGGTGCAGGGCGCCAAGACGCTGCTGCACGCCAACCAACCGGACGGCTTCGACTGCCCCGGCTGCGCCTGGCCCGATCGCGATCACACCTCCACCTTCGAATTCTGCGAGAACGGTGCCAAGGCCGTGGCGGCCGAATCCACCGCGCGTCGCGCCGGCAACGAGTTGTTTGCCGCGCACAGCGTCAGCCTGTTGTCGCAGTACAGCGATTACTGGCTGGAAGGGCAGGGCCGCCTGACCCACCCGATGCGTTATGACGCAGCCACCGATCACTACGTGTCGGTGAGCTGGGACGACGCGTTCGCACAGATCGCCGGGCACCTCAACGCACTGGCATCGCCGGACGAGGCGATCTTCTACACCTCCGGGCGCACCAGCAACGAGGCTGCGTTTCTGTATCAGTTGTTCGTGCGCGAGTTCGGCACCAACAACTTTCCAGATTGCTCCAACATGTGCCACGAGCCCTCCGGCACCGCGCTGCGGTCGCAGATCGGCGTAGGCAAGGGCACCGTGTCGCTGCACGACTTCGAACTGGCCGATGCGATCTTCATCTTCGGCCAGAACCCGGGTACCAATCACCCGCGCATGCTCGGCGAATTGCGCCAGGCCTCCAAGCGGGGCGCGGCGATCGCCGCGTTCAATCCGCTGCGCGAGCGCGGGCTGGAGAAATTCGCCGACCCGCAGGACAAGCTGGAGATGCTGCACAACGGCTCCACGCGCATCGCCTCGGATTATTTCCAGCTCAAGATCGGCGGCGATCTGGCGGCGGTGAAGGGCATCATCAAGCACGTGCTGGAGCGCGACGCACAGGCGCAGCGCGACGGCACGCCGCGCTTGCTGGACGTGGATTTCATCGCAGCGCATACCGCCAATTTCGAGGCGTTTGTCGCCGATGTGCAGGCGGAAAGCTGGGACACCATCGTCGAAGAATCTGGCCTGGACCAGGCGGCGCTGCGCAAGGCCGGCGAAATTTATCTCAACGCCGAGCGTGTGATCGCGTGCTGGGGCATGGGCATCACCCAGCACAAGCATTCGGTGGCCACCATCCACATGATCACCAACCTGCTGCTGCTGCGCGGCCATCTGGGCCGGCCGGGCGCGGGCGTATGCCCGGTGCGCGGGCACAGCAACGTGCAGGGCGACCGCACGATGATGATCTACGAAAAGCCGCCGGCCGCGTTCCTGGACAAGCTGCAGTCGGTGTTCGGGTTTACGCCGCCACGCGAAGACGGCTTCGACACCGTCGGTGCGATCGAGGCGATGCTGGATGGGCGCGGCAAGGTGTTCTTCGCAATGGGCGGCAACTTCGCCGCCGCCACGCCGGATACCGATGCCACGCATCGCGCGCTGCGCAATTGCGAACTCACCGTGCATGTCACCACCAAGCTCAATCGCAGCCATTTGGTACATGGCCGCGATGCGCTGATCCTGCCGTGTCTGGGACGTACCGAAATCGACATCCAGGACGCCGGCTCGCAAGGCGTGACGGTGGAAGATTCGATGAGCATGGTGCACCTGTCGGCCGGTATCAATCCGCCGGCTTCGCCGGACCTGTTGTCCGAGCCGGCGATCGTGGCGCGGCTGGCCGAGGCGACGTTGGGTGCGCGCAGTGCGATCCGCTGGCGTTGGTTGGTAGGCGACTACGACCGGGTGCGCGATCTGATCGCGCAGGTATTCCCTGACTTTGCCGACTTCAATCAGCGCGTGCGCACGCCGGGCGGATTCCGCCTGTCCAACACCGCGCGCGATCGCCACTGGGTAACGCCCGAAAAGCGCGCGGTATTCAAGCCACACGCGGTGCCGACCGACAACCCCATCCATCGCGCGCGCCGCGCCCGCACCGACCAGATGGTGTTCACGCTGGCGACCACGCGCTCGCACGATCAGTACAACACCACCATCTACGGTCTGGACGATCGCTACCGCGGCGTATTTGGCGAGCGCCGCGTGCTCTTCATCAATGGCGCAGACATCGCGGCGTTGAACATGAAGGCCGGCGACTGGGTGGACCTTGAAAGCCTATGCGAGGACGGTGTGCACCGCGAGGCGCGCCGCTTTATGCTGGTGGACTACAACATTCCGCGCGGCTGTCTGGCGGCGTATTACCCGGAAACCAACGCGCTGGTGCCGCTGTCCAGCTTTGCCGACGAAGCGCGCACGCCGACCTCCAAGTCGATTCCGGTGATCGTGCTGCCGCACCGTGCCGAAACCGCCGATGCCGCGTCACGCGATATCGGGGCCGTGCTTGTCCGCTGACCCGCAGCTCACCGCAATGCTGCTCACCGCGCTGGCTGACACGCCAGACGGCGTGTCGCTGGCACGGTTGTGCAAGCAGCTGGGCGTGCGCATGAGTGTGCTCTTGCGCACGCTGGCTTGGCTTGGCAACGCCAGTCTGGACGGGCAGCCCGGTCCGGGCTGGATCCAGGTGGAAGACCGCGGCGAGCGGCAATTCGCGCTGCTGACGCCTGCCGGGTTGGCAGCGCATGCGCAGCGCGAAACGGCGCAAGCGCCGCAGGGTGATTAAGCAATCTTCTTGATTGCTTTGTTGAAAATCTAGCGCTGTTTAGCTGAGGTCAGAAGCTTAGATCAAGAGCCGAGTCAGTCGAGGGCGCGGTGTCCTCACCGCTCGCGGGACACGCCGTGAACCCGTCCCTGGGGGCTCGGTGGCGGCATCCATGTCGCCACACGGTCCCGCAATCGGCGAGGGCACCGCACCAGATAGTTGGCTGGTGACGTTATTGAAGAACGAAGACACAGCAGCAGACAGTTGACGGTTGCCCTGTTGAAAACTCTGCACACCGACCATCTCGACTGGTCCTTGTCCGCCCACCGTCGCGGGACCTTACGCGGCATGGATGCCGCGTAAGAGCTTACAAGGACGTACTTGCAGCGTGTCCCGCGATGGTGGGCGGGCAAGGGCNCGCGGGACCTTACGCGGCATGGATGCCGCGTAAGAGCTTACAAGGACGTACTTGCAGCGTGTCCCGCGATGGTGGGCGGGCAAGGGCCCTGCAGCAAAGCCGCAGATCAACGCTCTACAACTGACCTATCCGCAAGGGCCAATACTTCAAGACGGCCGAGATTTCGACTCGTCTCGCGGTTCGACGCAGTCAAGGGCTTATGTCAAAAGCCTGGTTAGTCGAGTGCGCGGTGCCCTCACCGCTTGCGGGACACGCCGTAAACCCATCCCTGGGGGCTCGGTGGCGGCATCCATGCCGCCACACGGTCCCGCAATCGGCGAGGGCACCGCACCAGATAGTTGGCTGGTGACGTTATTGAAGAACGAAGACACAGCAGCACACAGTTGATGGTTACCCTGTTGAAAACTCTGCACACCGACCATCTCGACTGGTCCTTGCCCGCCCACCGTCGCGGGACCTTACGCGGCATGGATGCCGCGTAAGAGCCTACAAGGACGTACTTGCGGCGNCCGTCGCGGGACCTTACGCGGCATGGATGCCGCGTAAGAGCCTACAAGGACGTACTTGCGGCGTGTCCCGCGATGGTGGGCGGGCAAGGGCCCTGCAGTAAAGCCGCAGATCATCTGCTCTACAACTGTTCTATCCGCACGGGCCAATACTTCAAGGCGACCGAGATCTCACCGCCGTACTGTCGACAAAACAGGCGGTCACGCCTGTAACTTTTTCCAGGCCAGTTGGTCCGCGCAAACCGTCGCGGCAATCTGCCAGAATCGGCCGTCTTGTCTTGTCTGGATGTCGATCAACGATGACTGCTGCCGCGCCGCTCGCTTCGCCCATCAATTCGCCTGCGCGCGTGCTGTTCGCCAGTTTGATCGGCACCACCATCGAGTTCTTCGATTTCTATATTTACGCCACTGCCGCAGTGCTGGTGTTCCCCACCTTGTTCTTTCCTGCCGGCGATGGCAGCGCCGCGATGCTGCAGTCGCTGGCGACATTCGCCGTCGCATTTGTCGCGCGGCCGGTGGGCTCGGCCGTGTTCGGCCACTTCGGCGATCGGGTCGGGCGCAAAGCCACCCTGGTGGCGGCGCTGCTGACGATGGGCTTGTCCACCGTGGCGATCGGCTTGCTGCCCAGCTACGCCCAGATCGGCGTGTTCGCGCCGGCGCTGTTGGCGTTGTGCCGCTTCGGTCAGGGCCTGGGCCTGGGTGGCGAATGGGGTGGGGCGGTGTTGCTCGCCACCGAAAACGCGCCGCCGGGAAAACGGGTGTGGTACGGCATGTTTCCGCAGTTGGGCGCCCCACTGGGTTTTCTGTTGTCCACCGGTACCTTCCTGGGCATGGGCGCAGTGCTCGACGATGCGCAGTTCATGCAGTGGGGGTGGCGGGTGCCTTTTCTGGCCAGCGCGTTACTGGTACTGACCGGCTTGTGGGTGCGCCTTAGCATCACCGAGACACCCGATTTCCAGAAGACCCTGGACCACAAAACACGCGTACGCCTGCCATTGGGCACGGTGATCACCCAGCATTGGCCGGCCTTGATCATCGGCACGCTGGGCGCGTTCGCCACCTTTGTGCTGTTCTATCTAATGACCGTATTCGCGCTGGGCTACGGCACCAAGACGCTGGGCTACGACAAGGAGCAGTTTCTGCTGCTGCAGATGGCCGGTATCGTCTTTTTCGCGATCGGCATCCCGCTCTCGGCCAGGTTCGGCGACCGTCGTGGCGCACCCTTGGCGATGATGCTGGCCAGCATCGCGATCGTTGCATTCGGGCTGGCATTCGCGCCATTGTTTCAGGCCAATCACCCATTGCAGGTGTTGATCTTCCTGTCACTGGGCTTCTTCTTCATGGGATTGACCTACGGCCCCTGCGGCACGCTGCTGGCCGAGTTGTATCCCACCGAAGTGCGTTACACCGGCGCCTCGCTGTCGTTCAACCTGGCCAGCATTCTGGGTGCAGCGCCAGCGCCGTATGTGGCCACGCAGCTGGCCGCGCGGTATGGCGTGCAGGCCGTCGGGCAGTATCTGGGGGGCGCGGCGGTGTTGAGTCTGTTGGCGTTGATCGCCGCCCGTGCGATGCGGCGCCGCTCCAGCCAAGCGTATCCGTTGCTGTAGGAGCGCCCCGGGGCGCGATGAAGCGCTACCGATAACGTCCGATTGCATGCCGCACGCGCTCGCTGCGCGTCCCAGCCGGCCTCGATCAGCTTGCCAGACGCACCTGATTGCGACCGCCGGCCTTGGCCAGATACAGGTGCTTGTCCGCCTCGTTCAACAGATGATGCAGCGACTGATCGCCTTCGCTGGCGATGCAGACACCGATGCTGACCGTCATGCTCAGCGTCTCCTCGCCCACGCGTACACGCAAGGCGCTGATGCGTTCGCGCAGGGTCTCGAAATAGTCGCTGGCGTTGGCGACATCCAGCCCCGGTACCAGCAGGCAGAATTCTTCGCCGCCGAAGCGGGCCACCAGATCCTGCGGCCGTGCATGCCCGGAGACCGAGGCAGCCACCGCGCGCAACGCCTGGTCGCCGGCTTCGTGGCCCCAGGTGTCGTTGATGTGTTTGAAGTGATCGATGTCCAGCATTGCTGCGGTGACCGTCTGGTCCTGCGACAGCAATTGCGGAATCACCCGCTGGCTCTGTTCCAGGAAGTAACGCCGATTGGGCAGGCCGGTGAGGAAGTCGCGGGTGGCCAGATCCTGCAGCGTGCCGATCAATTCCAGCTGGTCCACGTTCTGCGACACGCGGCAAAAGAATTCTTCGCGCGAGAACGGCTTGCGCAGGAAATCGTTGGCACCGTTCTTCAGGAAACGCGGGATCAGCGATGAATCGCTATTGCCGGAAATGCCGATCACCGCGACCTTGTCGCGCGAACGGATCGCCCGTAGCCGGCGGGTGAATTCCACCCCTTCCATGCCGGGCATTTCCTGATCGACGATGGTCAGGCGGATGCCGGGGTCGCGTTCGATCGCCTGCAGGCCGGCCGCACCATCGGCGGCGAGCACCACGCGGTAGCCGTACATCGACAGCAATGCGCCGGCATAGGTACGTGCAGACAGCGAATCGTCCACCACCAGTGCGGCGATACGGCGATTGCGCTCCAGGCGCTGCACCAGCCAGGCCAGATATTCGATGGCACCCGGTGCGTTCTTGAGGACGTAATCAATGATCTGCTGCTGCAGCACGCGCTGGCGCAGATCTTCGTCGTACACGCCGCTGACCACCACGGTGGGCAGTTTGCGCGAGAGGAAAAATTCCACGACCTTGTCGCGGTCGCCGTCCACCAGTACCAGGCCGGTCAACACCAGGAACCAGCCATCTTCTTCGTCCAGCACACGCGCCGCTTCGGCCAGGGTCGAGACGACCGTGACGGGCAGTTCCACGCGTTGCTCGATGGCTTCGCGCAGCATGCTGGTGAACGTGCGCGAGTTTTCCACCAGCAACACGCGTTGCGGCAAGACTGCGCTTTCACTATTGCGATGTAAGGTGCCTGGGGACATCGGTTAGCCGTGCGGATCGAACCGTCATACCAGCTAACGGCTCTGTTCGCCAAAACTTGAGCGCTTCGTCTCAAAGTGGCGAAGACTAAGAGTGGCTAACAACACTTAGCGAGCGCCTGGCAGTGAGTGCAGTGGTTTTGTCGGCCGCATCTTGGCGGATGCAGTCAGAGGTCCAGATCAAACCCTGAGTGGGTCGAATGCGCGGTGCCCTCACCGCTCGCGGGACACGCCGTGAATCCGTCCATGGAGGCTCGGTGGCGGCATCCATGCCGCCACACGGTCCCGCAAGCGGTGAGGACACCGCACCAGAGAGTTGATCGGTAGCTTTTTAAAACCCTGCACACCGACTATCTCGACTGGTCCTTGCCCGCCCACCGTCGCGGGACCTTACGCGGCATGGATGCCGCGTAAGAGCTTACAGGGACGTACTTGCAGCGTGTCCCGCGATCGAACAACGTGAAGTAGTTTGGTCAGCCGCTCTTGGGCGCAGATCACCACAGCGCATCGCGTAGCCGGTACCAGCTCATCGCCGCCACAAGTAGCGGGGTGCGCAGCAGCTGTCCGCCAGGGAAGGGCAGGTGCGGGATGCGCTCGAACACGTCCAGACGCTGGCTTTGACCGGTTATGGCCTCGGCGATGACCTGTCCGGCAAGGCCGGTGGCGGCCACGCCATGGCCGGAGAATCCCTGCGCGAAATAGACGTTGGCCGCCAGCCGGCCCCAGTGCGGGGCGCGGTTGCGCGAGATGTCCACGTAGCCGCCCCACAGCGTTTCCAGCGGCACATCGCGCAACTGCGGGAACACCGTGTGCATGCGCTTGGTCATCAAGCGGTTCAGGCCAGGCGGCGGACGTGAGGAATAACTGGCGCGGCCGCCGAACAGCAGCCGGTGGTCGGCGCTGAGCCGGTAATAATCCAGCGCCCAGTTGGTATCGGCCACGGCCATGTCGTTGGCGATCAAGCTACGTGCGCGCGCTTCGCCCAGCGGCGGGGTGGCGCCGACATAGGTGCCCACCGGCATGATATGGCGTTCCAACGCTGCGGAAATGCCGTGTAACAGGGCGTTTCCGGCGATCACGCCGAAGTCGGCGCTGACGCTGCCCTGGGCGGTGTGCATCACCACGCGGTCGCCGTGTTCCTGCCGGGTCACCGCCGAGTCTTCGTAGATGCGCACCCCGGCTGCCAGCGCTGCGCGGGCCAGACCGAGCGCGTAGGCCAGCGGATGCAGATGGCCGCTGGCCGGGTCGAACATCGCGCCCAGGTACAGCGGGCTGTCCAGTACCTGCCGGGTACGCGCGCGATCCCACCATTCCAGCGGGTAGTCGTAGCGCTCGGCCATGCGCACGATGCCATGCTGCAAAGCCTGCACCTGGCGTGGTTTCAGGGGCACGTGGGCGTGGCCGTCGCGCCAGTCGCAGGCGATGGCATGGCGCTCGATACGCGCGCGCAGCAGGCGCATGCCGTCGCGTGAGAAGTCGAACAACAGCCGCGCATCGGCATCGCCAACCAGCGCTTCCAGGGTGTCCTGCTCGCAGCCGTAGCCGACGATGGCCTGGCCGCCGTTGCGCCCGGACGCACCCCAGCCGATGCGCCTGGCTTCCAGCACGATGACCTTGTAGCCGGCTTCTGCCAGGGCGAGGGCAGCGGTGAGGCCGGTGTAGCCGGCGCCGAGGATGCAGACATCGGCGCGTTCCACCCCTTGCAGGCGCGGCTGCTCCGGCAAGGCGGGCGTGCTACGCGCGTACCAACTGTCTGGGTAGCCGTTGCCCGGCGCGTCGATGTCTGGCAGGTGTGTGGCCGGGCCGCTCATCACACGATTCGCAGATACCGGGCGTAATCCAGATCCGGCACCAGCGCCTGGTAGTCGAGCAATTCGCGTTGTTTCTGCTGGCCGAACACATGCTGGAACTGAGTGCCCAATTGCTCGCCAATGAAAAGGCTGGCGCCAAATGCATCGACCGCAACTTGCCAGGTGCGCGGCTGGAACACCGATTGCGCATAGGCATTGCCGGTGACCGGCGCGGTGGGCTCGCCGGGGTGCCGCAGGCCATCCAGCATGGCGGCGAGCACGGCAGCAGCGACCAGATACGGGTTGGCATCCGCGCCGGCGATGCGGTGTTCGATCCGGGTATTGCGCGCATCGCTATGCGGAATCCGCAGCGCCACGGTGCGATTGTTGAAGCCCCAGCTCGCATCCAGTGGCACGAAGGCATTGCTGACGAAGCGCCGATAACTGTTGGCGTGCGGCGCGAACACCAGCAGCGACGCATCCGCATGCCGCTGCAGCCCGGCGATGGCGTGGCGCAGGCTGTCGGCCGGCGCATCGGCGCTGCTGGCAAACACGTTGTGGCCATCGCCATCGAGCAGGCTCACATGCAGATGCAAGCCGCTGCCGGCCTGGCCCGGGAACGGTTTGGCCATGAAGCTGGCGAGCTTGCCCTGCTGCTGCGCGATCGCCTTGATGGTGCGCTTGAGCAGCAGTGCCTCGTCGCAGGCAGCGACTGCATCGGCGCGATGCTGCAGGTTGATTTCAAACTGCCCGGGCGCGTATTCGGCCACCGCGGTGTCGGCCGGGATGCCTTGTTGCCGGCAGGCGATGGTGACCGCATCGGTGAAGTCGCGTTGGTCGTCCAGGTCCTGCAGCGAATACACCTGGGTGCTGTCGCTGCGCTCGCCGGTGACCGGGTCGCGCGGGGTCTGCGGACGTCCCTGCGCATCGGCCACTGCGTCGAACAGATAGAACTCCAGCTCCACTGCGATCACCGGGGTCAGGCCCAGCGCAGCGAAGCCACGCAATACACGCTGCAGCACCGCGCGTGGTGCGACCTCGAACACGCTGCCGTCGGGGTTGTGCATCGCCAGCAGCAGCTGCGCCATCGGCTGCGGTGCCCACGGCACCGGGCGCAGCGAGCCTTCGATCGGCCGGCAGATGCGGTCGGCATCGCCGATGGCGTAGCCCAGCCCGGTTTCTTCCACGGTATTGCCGGTGATGTCGGTGGCGATCAGCGACATCGGCAGGCACACGCCATCGCGATAGATCTTGCTCAGTACCTCGCGGGTGATGCGTTTGCCGCGCAGCACACCGTTGGTATCCGGCAGCAGCAGATCAACCGATTCGCAGCCATCGATACGCGCCAGCATGGCGGCATCGGCAGCAGGCAAGGATGCGACGGAGTTCTGGGAAGCCATGGGCATTACCTGCGAAGTCGCCGCTCAGCCTAGCAAAGCGCACGTGAGCAGTCGCAACCGCAGCGCGTTGCGCTTGGCAATGCGTGTGGCGGCGCGGTAAGTTCGAGTGCGCGCTTGAGATTCAAGGCGGCTGACGTTTTACTTATTTGAGTCGTCGTCGCTGACAGAATGTCGCGCTCGTCGGACGGTGTGGGGGCCGGCGTGTACGCGTGGTGCATGCCGCCCTTCGCACTAGCCACGCGCGCCTGCGCTGCGTCAGCGTCCAACCGCCGCTCTCAACCGGGATGTCCGCATGGCTGTCGTTCCACTGGTCGGGCTGCCGACTGATCGCATCCAGCAAGGCCCGCATCCGTTTTTGGCCGCTGGCGAAAAATACATTCGCGCGGTGGTGGAGGCGGCGGGTGCGATGCCGGTGTTGCTGCCGAGCCTGCAGCCGGCGCTGGATACCGGCGTCTGGCTCGATCGGCTGGATGGCCTGCTGCTGACCGGCGCGGTGAGCAATGTCGAGCCGCACCATTACAGCGACGAGCCCAGTTGGGAAGGTAATCTGCATGATCCCGCACGCGATGCCACCAGCCTTGGATTGATCCCGCAGGCGCTTGCACGTGGCCTGCCGGTGCTGGCGATCTGCCGCGGTCTGCAGGAGGTCAACGTGGCGCTGGGCGGGCGCCTGCATCAACGCGTGCAGCAGGTGCCCGGCCTGGCCGATCATCGCGAAGACCGCAGCGCACCGCTGGACACGCAGTACGGCCCGGCCCATCTGGTGCAGCTGCAACCCGGTGGCTGGTTGACCGGCATGAGCGAGACCGCGCAGGTATGGGTGAACTCGCTGCACGGGCAGGGCATCGCGAAGCTCGCCGACGGGCTGGTGATCGAAGCCACTGCGCCGGATGGCCTGATCGAAGCCTTTCGCGGCGCCGGGCCAGGCTTTCTACTCGCGGTGCAATGGCATCCGGAGTGGCGTGTCACACAGCATCCGTTCTACCGTGCCATCTTTCAGGCCTTCGGCGAGGCCTGTCGTCAATACGCCGCTCAACGCGGTCAGTGAGGTTGCATGTCCATCCGCACACGTTCGCGCACATCCACGCCCAAGCAGCCGGAGAGCGCGCTGCGCCGCTGGCTCAAGGAGCGCCACATCACCGAGGTGGAGTGCCTGGTGCCGGACATCACCGGCAACGCGCGTGGCAAGATCATCCCCGCCGACAAGTTCTCGCACGACTACGGCACCCGCCTGCCGGAAGGCATTTTCGCCACCACCGTCACCGGCGACTTCCCCGACGATTATTACGAGCTGACCTCGCCATCGGATTCGGACATGCATCTGCGCCCGGACGCGTCCACCGTGCGCATGGTGCCATGGGCAGCCGACCCCACCGCGCAGGTCATCCACGATTGCTACACCAAGGACGGGCAGCCGCATGAGCTTGCCCCGCGCAACGTGCTGCGCCGCGTGCTGGATGCCTATGCCGAGGTGAAGCTGCAACCGGTGGTGGCGCCGGAGCTGGAATTCTTTCTGGTGCAGAAGAACACCGACCCGGATTTCCCGTTGCTGCCACCGGCGGGGCGCTCGGGCCGCCCGGAAACCGCGCGGCAGTCGTATTCGATCGATGCGGTCAACGAGTTCGACCCGATCCTGGATCTGATGTACGACTACTGCGACGCGATGGAACTGGATGTGGATACCTTGATCCACGAATCCGGCGCGGCGCAGCTGGAGGTCAACTTCACCCATGCCGACGCGCTGTCGCGCGCCGATCAGGTCTTCATGTTCAAGCGCACCATGCGCGAGGCTGCGTTGCGGCATGGCGTCTACGCCACCTTCCTGGCCAAACCGATGGAAACCGAGCCAGGCAGTGCGATGCATATTCACCAGAGCCTGTTGCATGCCGGCACTGGCAAGAATGTGTTCAGCGGCAAGCGCGAAGGTGGTTTCAGCGACACCTTCGCGCATTATCTGGGCGGCTTGCAGAAATACATTCCGATGGCGATGGGATTGCTGGCGCCCAACGTCAATTCCTACCGGCGGCTGATGTTCGGCGAGGTCTCGCCGAGCAATGTGCTGTGGGGGTTCGACAATCGCACCTGCGGGCTGCGCGTGCCGATCGATACCCCGCACAACATGCGGGTGGAAAGCCGCTTTGCCGGCTCCGACGCCAATCCGTATCTGGCGATGGCTGCGACGTTGGCGTGCGGGTTATTGGGCATCCGCGAAAAGCTGGAACCCACTGCGCCGATCAGCAGCAACGGCAAGGAGCAGGGCTACGACCTGCCACGCTCGCTGGGTGAAGCTTTAGACGGATTGGAGGGCTGCGAGGCATTGCAGGAGATGTTGGGGCGGCGGTTCGTGCGCGCGTACATCTCGGTGAAGCGGAAGGAGTATGAGACGTTCTTCCGAGTGATCAGCTCGTGGGAGCGGGAGTTCTTGCTGTTGAATGTCTGAGGCGTTCGAGTCGCTTGGTGTGGCGCGCACGTTCCCTTCTCCCATCGGGAGAAGGTGCCCGAAGGGCGGATGAGGGTACGGCGTATAAGGATGCATGATGCCTCGCACGTTGGACATTGCGCACCGCCCAGTCCGCGCATTTTCACGCCCTGGTCGGCGCGCGCTACTGAAAGCACCCTTGTGCCCGGCCGATCGACCGTAGACTGCACCTACCCCGCAGCCGGAGTGCCCATGGATTCGCAAGTACTGAAAACCTTGCAGCAACTCGATGCCGCCCATCACCTGCATCCGTTCAACGACAACGCTGCATTGGCCGACAAGGGCACGCGCATCCTGACGCGCGGGCAGGGCGTGTATGTGTGGGATGCGGACGGCAACAAGTTGCTGGATGCGTTCGGCGGATTGTGGTGCGTGAATGTGGGCTACGGACGCAAGGAACTGGCACAGGCGGCGGCGCGGCAGATGGAGCAGTTGGCGTACTACAACAGCTTCTTTCAGTGCACCACCGAGCCCACCATCCATCTGGCCGCCAAGCTGGCGGAGCTGGCGCCGGGCGATTTGAACCATGCGTTCTTCGCCAACTCCGGATCGGAGGCCAACGACACCATCCTGCGGTTGGTGCGGCATTTCTGGGCGGTGCAGGGGCAGCCGGAAAAGCGCATCTTCATCGGCCGCCACGACGGCTATCACGGCACCACCATGGCCGGTGCCAGCCTTGGTGGCATGAAAGGCATGCACAAGCAGGGCGGCTTGCCGATTCCGGATATCCACCACATCGCCCCGCCGTATCACTTCGGCGATGGCGGGCAGATGGATCCAGAGGAATACGGGTTGCTTGCGGCAAAGCGCCTGGAAGACAAGATTCTGCAGCTCGGTCCTCAACACGTGGCCGCGTTTATCGGCGAGCCGATCATGGGTGCGATCGGGGTCTACATCCCGCCGCGCAGTTACTGGCCGGAAATCGAGCGCATCTGCCGGCGCTACGACGTGCTGCTGGTGGCCGACGAAGTGATCTGCGGCTTCGGGCGTACCGGTGCGTGGTTCGGTGCGGACTACTTCGGCTTCCAGCCCGATGTGATGACGCTCGCCAAGGGCATCACCTCCGGCTATATCCCGTTGGCGGCGGCGATGTTCAACGATCGCGTGGCCGGGGTGCTCAAGACACAGGGCGGCGAGCTGGCGCACGGCGGCACCTATGCCGGGCATCCGGTGTGTGCGGCGGTGGCGTTGGAGAATCTGCGGCTGTTGCAGGACGAGGGCATCGTGGAGACCGCGCGCACCCGGATTGCGCCGTATCTGGCGCAGCGCTGGGCCGAGCTGGGCGAACATCGCCTGGTGGGCGAGGCACGCATCGCCGGGCTGGTCGGCGCACTGGAACTGGTGCCGGACAAGCGCCAGCGCGGCACGTATTTTCCCGAGCGCGGGCGGGTGGGGGCGCTGTGCCGCGACTTCGCGCTACGGCGCGGGCTGATCCTGCGCGCGACCTACGACGCCATGCTGCTGTCGCCGCCGTTGATCATCACCTGCGAGCAGGTCGACGAGCTGTTCGACAAGGCCTGGGCGGCGCTGGACGACACCGCGCAGGCGCTGGGCCGGTGAGTTGCCACAACGGAGCGCGCACGCGTCGGGAGGGTGCGCGCAACGTGTAGAGCCCGCAATGGTCGAATGCGACAAGCCGCCCCGCACAACGGCCGCGCCCGCCAGGTGCTGTACACAGCCGTTTTCGATAGCCGCTCCAGGCCAGGCAAATAAGCTGGGCAAACAGAAACCCGATGCGTAGGCTGGAACCTCGGCCGGCCACATCGCCGGCCTGCCATCACCGCGCTGCCTTGGAGATCCACATGACGTTGCGACTGCTCGCCCTGACGCTGTCCACCACCTTGTTGGCTGCCTGCGGCGGCGGCACTGCGCCAGGCAATGCCGATGCGCGGGCCAAGGTGCTCAACGTCTACAACTACTCGGACTACATCGCCGAAGACACCATTCCCGCGTTCGAAAAGAGCAGCGGCATCAAGGTCACCTACGACGTGTTCGACAGCGACGAAATGGTGGAAGCCAAACTGCTCGCCGGCGGCAGCGATTACGACGTGGTGGTGCCCACGCTCAGCTTCTTCGGCCGGCAGATCCAGGCGGGCGTCTTCCTGCCGTTGGACAAGAGCAAGATCCCCAATCTGGCCAATCTCGACCCGGACATCATGCGCCGCATCGCCGCGCAGGATCCAGGTAACGCCTTCGGCGTGCCGTACATGATCGGCACCACCGGCATCGGCTACAACGTGGACAAGCTCAAGGCCATCTTCGGCACCACCGAAGTCGCCAACAGCTGGGATCTGGTGTTCAAGCCGGAGAATCTGTCCAGGTTGAAGGACTGCGGCGTCACCATCCTCGACACGCCCTCGGACATGCTTCCGATCGCGCTCAATTATCTGGGCCTGGATCCGCACAGCACAGTGCCGGCGGAGATCGAAAAAGCCGCCGCGCTGATCAAGACGATTCGCCCGTACGTGCAGAACTTCCACTCCAGCCAGTACGTGACCTCGCTGGCCAACGGCAATACCTGTCTTGCAGTGGGCTGGTCGGGCGACATCATCCAGGCGCGCGACCGCGCGGTAGAGGCCGGCAACACCGTCAAGGTGGCCTATTCGATCCCGAAGGAAGGCGCGCCGCAGTGGTTCGACATGCTGGCCATTCCCAAGGACGCCAAGCACCCCGACAACGCTTACGCCTTCATCAATTATCTGTTGAAGCCGGAAGTAGCCGCAGCCAACAGCAACTTCATCCATTACGCCAATCCGGTGCGCACTGCCACGCCGCTGGTGGATGCAGCGATCCGCAACGACCCCACCATTTACCCGCCGCCGGAAGTGACCGCAAAGATGTTCACGTATGCGATCAATCCGCCGGAGGTGGACCGGCTGTATACGCGACTATGGACCGAGATCAAGACCGGTCGCTAACCGCTGCGAACAGACAACACGTGCCTGTACCGGCGCTTGCTAATCATCTGCCCATCAGTCCGAGTGGCGGCTGACTGCGGTCGTCACGCAATCTGTACCGGGCGGTTCAAATAATTGTATGGTTGCGCCGCCTTCGCCGGAACCGCTGTTGCGGCACGTCGTTGCGCGCGCCTCGCCCACGACACAGGACGCCTGACTTTGAGCAACCACGATCACCAGCCCAACGACGGCCAGGCTTCGGCCCAGGATGCCCAAGGCAACGCTGCACACAACGAGCAGGAGCCGCCCAAGCCCTCGCCGTTGAAGAACCCCAAGGTGAAGTGGACGCTGATCGTGGTCGGCTTGCTGGTGGTGGTGTTGTTGGCGCTCTGGCTGGCCTACTACCTGATCAAGGGCCGCTACATGCAGAGCACCAATAACGCCTATCTGCAGGCCGATTCGGTGGCCGTGGCGCCGCGCGTCAGCGGCTATGTGACCCAGGTGATGGTGGGCGACAACCAGATCGTGGAGGCCGGCCAGCCGCTGCTGCAGATCGACGATCGCACCTACCAGGCCACCCTGCAGCAGGCCGAAGCCGCAATTGCCGCCCGCCAGGCCGATATCGCTGCGGCAACCGCCAATGTCTCCGGGCAAGAGTCGTCGCTGGTGCAGGCGCGTAGCCAGGTGACCTCGGCAGCGGCAAGCCTGAAATTCGCCCAGGCCGAAGTGAGGCGCTTCGCCCCGTTGGCCGCCTCGGGTGCAGACACCCACGAACATCAGGAAAGCCTGCAGCACGAGCTGGCACGCGCACGTGCCCAGTACGATGCCGCGCAGGCGCAGGCCAAGGGCGCGCAGAGCCAGATCCTGGCCAGCAACGCACAACTGGAACAGGCGCAGGCCGGCGTCAAGCAGGCCACCGCCGATGCCGACCAGGCCCGCGTCGCAGTGGAAGACACCCGCCTGACCAGTCGCATTCGTGGCCGGGTCGGCGACAAGACCGTGCAGGTGGGCCAGTTCCTCGGCGCCGGCACCCGCACCATGACCATCGTGCCGCAGCAATCGCTGTATCTGGTCGCCAATTTCAAGGAAACCCAGGTCGGCCTGATGCGTCCGGGCCAACCGGCCGAGATCGAGGTCGATGCGCTGTCGGGCGTGAAGCTGCACGGCAAGATCGAAAGCCTGTCGCCGGGCACCGGTTCGCAATTCGCACTGCTGCCGCCGGAGAACGCCACCGGCAACTTCACCAAAGTCGTCCAGCGCATTCCGGTACGGATTCGCGTGTTGGCTGGCGAAGAGGCGCGCAAGGTGCTGGTGCCCGGCATGTCGGTCGAAGTCACCGTGGACACGCGCTCGGCCAAGGATGCCAAGCAACGGGCCGAGGAGGAATCCGATCGCGTGCAGGCGCAGGAGCGCGCGCGATGAATGCAACGGCAGCCCCCGGCCCGCGTGCCGGGGGCAGCGCGCAACGCGAGAAGGCCGAGCCGGGTGCCTGGCTGGCGGTGCTGGCCGGCACCATCGGCTCGTTCATGGCGACGCTGGATATCTCCATCGTCAACGCGGCGCTGCCCACCATCCAGGGCGAAGTCGGCGCCAGCGGCACCGAAGGCACCTGGATTTCCACCGCCTACCTGGTCGCCGAGATCATCATGATCCCGCTGACCGGCTGGTTCGTGCGCACGCTGGGTCTGCGCAACTTCCTGCTGATCTGCGCGGTGATGTTCACTGCGTTCTCGGTGGTGTGCGGCCTCTCAACCTCGTTGACGATGATGATCATCGGCCGCGTCGGGCAGGGCCTGGCTGGTGGTGCGTTGATTCCCACCGCGCTGACCATCGTCGCCACGCGCCTGCCGCCGAGTCAGCAGACCATGGGCACCGCCTTGTTCGGCATGACCGTGATCATGGGCCCGGTGATCGGCCCGCTGCTGGGCGGCTGGCTCACCGAAAACGTCAGCTGGCACTACGCGTTCTTCATCAACGTGCCGATCTGCGTTGGCCTGGTGGCCTTGTTGCTGCTTGGGTTGAAGCATGAAAAAGGCGATTGGGCCGGCCTGCTCAATGCCGACTGGCTAGGCATCTACGGTCTGACCGCCGGCCTGGGCGGACTCACCGTGGTGCTGGAAGAAGGCCAGCGCGAGCGCTGGTTCGAATCCAGCGAGATCAACATGCTGAGCCTGATCTCCCTAAGCGGATTCATCGCGCTGGTGATTACCCAGTTTCGCCGGCGGCCGCCGGTGATCCGGCTGTCGTTGCTGCTGCATCGCAGCTTCGGTGCGGTGTTCGTCATGATCATGGCCGTGGGCATGATCCTGTTCGGGGTCATGTACATGATTCCGCAGTTTCTGGCGGTGATCTCCGGCTACAACACCGAGCAGGCCGGCTACGTGCTGCTGCTGTCCGGTCTGCCCACCGTGCTGCTGATGCCGATGATGCCCAAGCTGCTGGAGGTGGTGGACGTGCGCATCCTGGTGATCGCCGGGCTGATCTGTTTTGCTGCGGCCTGTTTCGTCAATCTGTCGCTGACTGCCGACACCGTGGGCATGCACTTCGTGACCGGTCAGTTGCTGCAGGGCTGCGGGTTGGCGCTGGCGATGATGTCGCTGAATCAAGCTGCGATTTCGTCGGTGCCGCCCGAGCTGGCCGGCGATGCCTCGGGCTTGTTCAACGCCGGCCGCAATCTTGGCGGCTCGGTGGGCCTGGCGCTGATTTCCACGTTTCAGGAACGCCGCATGACCTTCCACACAGAGACCATCGGCAGCGCGATCACCGCCAATGCCTCACGCGCGCAGGAGTTCCTCTCCGGTCTGGGCGCGCAGATGCCCGGCAGCGCCGGTGCGGAGGCGGCCATTCGCTCGATCGCGCAGCTGGCGCGCATGGTGCAGCAGCAGGCCCTGGTGATGACCTATAGCGATCTGTTCTGGATCTTCGGCGTGATCGTGGTCTGCACGATTCCGCTGGCCTTTTTGCTCAAGCCGTTACCCAAGGGGGCGCACCTTGCAATGCACTGATTCCATGCGCCTGATCCGCATGCCACTGGCAGCCGCGTTGAGCGCCGTGTTGCTCGGCGGCTGCATGCTCGGCCCCAACTACACCAAGGCGCCGCCAGTGGCCGATGCGGCCATGCAGGCACCGGCACTGCATCGCGCCAGCGACGCCGAGGTGATTGCCGCTGCGCCGTTGAATCACTGGTGGGAGGAGCTGCACGACCCGATGCTCACCCAACTGGTCACTCAGGCGCTGGCCGACAGCCCCAATCTGCGTGCGGCGCAGGCACGTCTGCGTGCCAATCGCGCACTGGCCCGCCAACGCCGCGCCGAGCGCTTGCCTAAGCTCAACGCCAGCGCCTTGTACGCGTATGCCGAGCCGCCGCAGACCATCGTCGACACGCTCGGCGAGTTGCAAAATGGCCAGAACAGCCAGCCGCCGGCCGCGGGCGAGGAAGAGGCGAGCCTGGACAAGACCCAGATCTACAGCGTCGGCTTCGATGCCAGCTGGGAGCTGGATCTGTTCGGCCGCCGTCGTCGCGCCGCCGAAGGTGCCTTGGCACAGGCGCAGGCCTCCGAAGCCGAGCTGGCCGATGCGCAGGTGCAGCTGGCTGCCGAAGTCGGGCAGGTCTATCTCAACTACCGCGGGTTGCAGGCGCGCTTGGCCATTGCCGACGCCAACCTCGACAAGATCGGGCAGACGCTGCGCCTGACCCAGCAGCGCCGCGAACAAGGCGCTGCTTCGGACCTGCAGGTCGAGCAGATCGCCACGCAAGTGCAGCAGCAACAGGCGCAACGCCTGCCGCTGGACATGCAGTCGCAGGAGGCATTGGACCAGTTGGCGCTGATGGTCGGGCGTGAGCCCGGTGCGCTGGATACGCAACTGAGCACAACCCAGCCGCTGCCGATGCTGCCCGCGCAGGTGCGCGTGGACGATGCCGGTGCGTTGATTCGCCGGCGGCCTGACGTGCGCAAGGCCGAGCGCGAGCTGGCCGCCTCCAGCGCGCAGATCGGCGAGGCCTTGAACGCGTATTTCCCGCAGGTGACCCTGCTGGGCGGTCTGAGCTGGGTGGCTGGTTCGCCTGGCGATTTCAACTCCGATGCGCTGACCACGCTAGCGGTACCGATGTTGCGCTGGTCGATCTTCGATTTCGGCCGCACCAAGGCGCAGGTAGCGCAGGCGCGTGCCGGCAATGCCGGCCGCGAGGCCGCGTACGAGGGTGCGGTGCTGGGTGCGTTGCAGGACGCCAATTCGGCGTTGGCGCGCTTTGGTTCGGCGCGCAAGCAACTGGTGGTCGCACGCCAGGCCGAAGCCTCGGCCTCGCGCTCGGCCGGGCTGATGCAGCAGCGGCGCGATGCCGGCGCCACCTCGTCGATCGATCTGCTCGACGTGCAACGCCAGCAATTGTCCGCGCAGGACGCCGCCGCGCAGGCGCAGGTGCAGTTGCTGGTGAACTACGTCGCCTTACAGAAAAGCCTGGGGTTAGGTTGGAGCGAGCCGGCGCAGGACGCGCGCTGATCGATTTCTGATGCGGCGGGCGCAAGCGCTGCAGCCGCGTGCGGGTTTTGCCATGATGCGGTGAGTGGTCGCTGTGGCGGCACTCGCGCCTTCGCAATCGAGAGGTTTCATGGCACTGACCCAGCAGCTCTCCACCGGCGACACCGCGTATCTGAGCATCAGCGAGGTCCGCAAGGAGTTCGACGGCTTCGTCGCGGTCGACGATGTCAGCCTGCAGATTCGCAAGGGCGAAATCTTCGCGCTGCTGGGCGGCTCGGGCAGTGGCAAGTCCACATTGCTGCGCTGCCTGGCCGGTTTCGAGCGGCCGACCAAGGGGCGCATCGTGCTCGACGGCCAGCCGATCGACGCGCTGCCACCGTACGAACGCCCGATCAACATGATGTTCCAGTCGTATGCGCTGTTTCCGCATATGAGCGTGGAGCAGAACATCGCGTTCGGATTGAAGCAGGAAGCCTTGTCCAG
The DNA here is from genome assembly GCF_001423495.1 of Xanthomonas sp. Leaf131. GTDB lineage: Bacteria > Pseudomonadota > Gammaproteobacteria > Xanthomonadales > Xanthomonadaceae > Xanthomonas. The sequence goes on from NZ_LMOG01000018.1 coordinate 191,768, forward strand.
ATCCGCCATTGCCGCACGTGTCGGCGAGATGCTGGAGCTGGTGCAGCTCGGCAGCTTGGCCAAGCGCAAGCCGCATCAATTATCCGGCGGGCAGCAGCAACGCGTGGCGTTGGCGCGCTCCCTGGCCAAGCGCCCCAAGCTGCTGTTGCTGGACGAACCGATGGGCGCGCTGGACAAGAAACTGCGCTCCCAAATGCAGCTGGAACTGGTCAACATCATCGAGACCTCCGGCGTCACCTGCGTCATGGTCACCCACGACCAGGAAGAGGCCATGACCATGGCCACCCGCATCGCGCTCATGGACCAGGGCTGGATCCAGCAGGTCGGCACCCCGGATGAGATCTACGAACAACCGGCCAACCGCTTCGCGGCCGAATTCATCGGCTCGGTCAATCTGATCGACGCGGTCATCGTCGAAGACGAACCGGATTACGTCGGTTTGAAAACAGCGGCATTCGATGCACCTATCCGCATCGGCCACGGCATCACCGGATTCGCAGGACAGCCGGTGGCGTTTGCGCTGCGTCCGGAAAAACTGGCCATCGGCAAGAACGAACCCGCGCAGGCCTGCAACAAGGCGCAGGGCGTGATCGAAGACATCGCCTATTTCGGCAGCCATTCGGTCTATCACGTGCGCTTGCCGAGCGGCTTCAAGTTGATGGCCCATTTCGCCAACCGCCAGCGTTGGGCCAGCGAAGCGCTGACCTGGGGCGATGCGGTGTGGGTGGGTTGGGGCGAGGACGACGGCGTGGTGCTGACCGCATGAGAGCGGCCAGCAAAAGTACTGGGCAGCCGCCAGGGGGGCGCGGCCGGTGCTCGGAATCGGCATGTACCACTCGTACACTGCGGTTCCTCCGCGCCCCCCTGGCGACTGCTCGCTACGTTTTGCTAGCCACTCTTCGCCATGCACTGCCGGGCGCGCGCTGGGGCGTGATCGCCGCACCGTATCTGTGGCTGCTGGTGTTCTTTGCGATTCCGTTCCTGATCGTGCTGAAGATCTCCTTCGCCGAGCACGCCACCGCAATGCCGCCGTACACGCCATTGTTCGCCGTGGCTGCCGATGGCGCGGTGAGCATCAAGCTGCATCTGGGCAACTATCTGGTCTTGTTGCGCGACAGCCAGTACGTGGCGGCGTATGCGAGTTCGATCAAGATTGCAGCGATCTCCACTGCGCTTGCGCTGCTGATCGGCTACCCGATGGTCTACGTGATCGCACGTCTGCCGCTGGCTACGCGCAACGTGGCGATGATGCTGGTGGTGCTGCCATCGTGGACCTCGTTCCTGATCCGCGTGTACGCCTGGATCGGCATCCTCGACAGCAACGGATTGCTCAATCAGGCGCTGCTGGCACTGGGCGTGATCCGGCAACCGTTGCACCTGCTGTACACGCCGATCGCCGCCTACATCGGCATCGTCTACTGCTATCTGCCGTTCATGGTGTTGCCGCTGTACGCCAATCTGGTCAAGCACGATCAACGCTTGCTTGAAGCGGCCTACGATCTGGGCGCGCGGCCGTGGCAGGCGTTTAGGCGCATCACCTTGCCGCTCTCGCGCAACGGCATCGTGGCCGGCTGCATGCTGGTGATGATTCCGGCGGTGGGCGAATTCGTCATCCCGGAAATGCTGGGCGGCCCCGACACCCTGATGATCGGCCGCGTGCTGTGGGGCGAGTTCTTCAATAATCGCGACTGGCCGGTGGCCGCTGCAGTGGCCACGGTGATGCTGCTGTTGTTGCTGGTGCCGATCGTGATCTTCCACCGTTACCAACAGCGCGAGCTGGAAGGGCGGCTCACATGATGCGCGCCTCTCGCAGCGGACGCGTGCTCGGGGGCAGCGTACTCGCGCTGGGTTTCGGTTTTTTGTATCTGCCGATCCTGTTGCTGATGGTGTACTCGTTCAATGCCTCGCGCCTGGCCACCGTGTGGGGCGGTTTTTCCACGCGCTGGTATGGCGAATTGTTGCGCGACCGCCAGTTGCTGGACGCGGCCTGGGTCAGTCTGGAAGTCGCATTCTGGACCGCGTGCGCATCGACGGTGCTGGGCACCATGGCGGCCATGGCGATGGTGCGCATGCGGCGTTTTCCCGGCAAGACCCTGTTCGGTGCGTTGATTACCGCGCCATTGGTGATGCCGGAAGTGATCATCGGCTTGTCGATCTTGCTGTTGCTTGTGTCGATGGGCGGGGTGCTCGGCATCGCACCGCGCGGCGCGGTCGCCATCTGGGTGGCGCATGTCACCTTCACCGTTTCGTTCGTCACCGTGGTGATTTCCTCGCGGCTGCAGGAACTGGATCGCTCACTGGAAGAGGCGGCGATGGATCTCGGTGCGACACCGCTGAAAGTGTTCTTCCTGATCACCTTGCCGATCATCGCCCCCGCATTGGCCTCGGGCTGGCTGCTCGCCTTCACGCTATCGCTGGACGATGTGGTGATCGCCAGTTTTCTGGCCGGGCCCAATTCCACCACGCTGCCGATCAAGGTATTCGCCTCGGTGCGGCTGGGCATCAGCCCCAAGATCAATGCGCTCGCGACGGTGATGGTGCTGGCGGTCTCGGTCGCCGCGGTGATCGGTTGGTGGCTGCTGGCACGCAGCGAAAAACGCCGCCAGCGCGATGCACAATTGGCTTTGCAATCCGCTCTCTGAGCGCGTGCCGGTATTGGAGCGCGAGCGGGCAGTGGTCAGATATGCGCGGACGACGCGCTCATCACTGCATTGCACGCGTAGTACATGCAGTTTGCAGGCGCCTGCCTCGTGCTTTGATGTTGCGCAGTCGTCTGATTAGCTGCATTTACTTTGCCGGAGGCGTATAGCCGCTATCCCATGGCTGTGGTTTGGTCAAAAAGCATTGATATTCGGCGCTGATCTCGTAACCCTGCTGCTCGGTTCTGGGCTGTTCGGCGGGGCGGTCCTTGCTCTTGGTTTTGACGTCGCCCTCGTCGTTCTTGCGTTCCTGTTTGCTCGGATAGATCGTGACCATGTTCGGCGAGGAACTGGCGGTCACGAACTGGCGGATGGCAGTGTCCGAGCAGGCCCGCAGTGCCTCCTCCTCGCATGGCTGGGCAGGGTTGGGCAGGTTGTTGGTGCAAGTCACGGTCACGAATCCGTTCGCGCTGGGGCGTGGCCCGCGCATCACGTCCTGGATGAACGCGCAACCGGGCAGGGATGCGCTTACGACGATCGCCAACGCAGTGCAAAAGAACAAGCGCATCAAGGTTCTTCCGTGAGTGATCGATTCTGATCAGAGCCGGAATGCTAGAGCATTTTTGGCCCTGTCATGCCATTGCGCAAAGTGAAGTTGGGCCACTGGCGACAGTCTGTTTCGGGCACGTGCCTCAAGGCGGACATGTAGGTGGTCGCAAGCGCCATGTGATCGCGCTGCGGCATTCCGTCGCGGTGCCGGCAAACACAGCGTTGCAGCGATTTCAGATGGTTGTGACGCGGCTGCAACTTCCCGGCGACTAGCATGGCCGCCTTGCTACAGGAGACCGTCATGTCCTACGACACCGTCAACCCGGCCAATGGCCAGGTCGAGCACACCCAGCAAACCCTGGATGCCGCCGCCATCGAGGCGCGTCTGGCTGCTGCCGCCAACGCGTTCCCAACGTGGGCGGCGTTACCGCTGGCCGAGCGTGGCGCATTGCTGCGCCGCGTCGGTGAAGAGCTGAGCAAACGGCGCGACGATCTGCAGCGCATCATGACTGCCGAGATGGGCAAGTTGCGCCATGAAGCGCTGGCCGAGGTCGACAAGTGCGCGCAGGGTTGCGCGTATTACGCCGACCACGCGGCCGAGTATCTGGCACCGCGCGACATCCCCACCGAAGCGCAATCCAGCTACGTACGTTACGAGCCGTTGGGCTGCGTCTTTGCGGTGATGCCATGGAATTTCCCGTTGTGGCAGGCGTTTCGCTTTCTCGCACCGGGCCTGATGGCCGGCAACGTCGCGTTGCTCAAGCACGCCAGCAATGTGCCGCGCTGCGCCGATGCGATGAAAGAAGTGCTCGATGCCGCCGGCATTCCGCCCGGCGTGTTCGACGTACTGCATATCGACAACGATCAGGCGGCCGATGTACTGCGCGACGATCGTATCGCGGCAGTCACGCTCACCGGCAGCGAGCGTGCAGGCCGCTCGCTGGCCGCAAACGCGGGCGATCAGTTGAAGAAGTGCGTGATGGAGCTCGGCGGCAGCGATGCCTTCGTGGTGCTGGAGGACGCCGATCTGGAGCACACCGTTACGTCTGCGGTGCAGTCGCGTTTCGACAACAGTGGGCAGACCTGCATCGCCGCCAAGCGCTTCATCGTGGTGGACGCGATCGCCGATCAGTTCATCGAACGCTTCGTCGCGGCCGCCTCCAGGCGCGTGCTCGGCGACCCACAGCAGGAAGCCACCACGCTCGCACCGATGGCCCGCGCCGACCTGCGCGACGAATTGCACAAGCAGGTGCAAGCCAGCGTGGAAAAGGGCGCGAAGGTATTACTCGGTGGTGAGCCGGTTCCGAGTTCGCACGCCGGCTATCCAGCCACCATCCTCGATCACGTGGCCCCCGGCATGCCGGCATACGACGAAGAATTCTTCGGCCCGGTCGCCTCGGTAATCCGCGTGGCCGATGAAGCAGAAGCCGTGCGCGTGGCCAACGACACCACGTTCGGTCTGGGCGGCAGCGTGTGGACGGCCGATGCCAAGCGCGGCGAGCGCGTGGCGCAGCAGTTGCAATGCGGCGCGGCCTTCGTCAATTCGGTGGTCAAGAGCGATGTGCGCTTGCCATTCGGCGGCATCAAGCGCTCCGGCTTCGGCCGCGAGCTGGCCGAGCATGGCATTCATGAGTTCATGAATATCAAGACGATCTATGTGGCCTAACGGCGGGGATGAGTGATTCGGGATTGGGGATTCGCAGAAAGCGAGGCGCCTCCCTTCTCCCGCCGGGAGAAGGTGCCCCGCAGGGGCGGATGAGGGTACGGGTTGCACGCGATAATTGAAACTAACGCCCGACTTAAAGCAAGCAAATGCAAGCTTCCGCGCCTAGGTCCGGGGTTACTTTCAGAAATATCCAGCAACTCAGCGCCGAAGCGAACAATCAGCAGTCAGACAACCCGCTCTACCCATTCCCGAATCCCCATTCCCGATTCCCAGCTCACAGCCACCGCGCGCGCTTGAACAGGCGATACAGCACCAGGCACGAGCCCACCACACCGGCCACCAGCAACGGATACGCGTAGCGCTTGTCCAATTCGGGCATGTGAGTGAAATTCATGCCGTACCAGCTGGTGATCAGGGTAGGGGCGGCCAGCAATGCGGCCCATGCGCCTAAGCGTTTGACGGTTTCGCCCTGGGCCAAAGTCACCATCGACAGGTTGACGCTCAGCGCAGTGCCCAGCATTTCGCGCAAGGTGTCGATGGCGTCGTTGATGCGCACGGCGTGATCGAGCACGTCGCGCAGGTAGATGCCGACTTCGTCGTGGATCAGCGAGCCGGGGTTGCGCTTGAGGTGCGAGAGCACGTCCTGCAGCGGCGCCACCACCAGCCGCATCTTGTTGAGTTCGCGCTTGAGTTCGTACAGGCGCACCACAGTCTCGCGCTTGTAGTTGTCGGCGAAGATGTCCTTTTCCAGGCCTTCCAGCGTGTCGCGGAACTCGTCCATGATCGGCAGATAGTTATCGACCACGAAGTCCAGCACGCCGTACAGGCAGAACGAAGCGCCCATGCGCAACATCTCTGGTTCGCGTTCGACCCGGTGCCGCACCGGCGTGTACGACAGCGATGCACCATGCCGTACGGTCAACAAGAAGCGTGCGCCTAAAAACGCGTGCGTCTCGCCGTAGCGGATGCGTTCGTTGACCAGTTGCGCAGTGTTGACCACCACAAACAACGAGTTGCCGTAGCTCTCGGCCTTGGGCCGTTGGTGCGCCTTGAGCGCATCCTCGATGGCCAGATCGTGCAGGCCGAACTCGTCCTGCAGCTTGTGCAGCACCGATTCCTGCGGCTCGTAGAGGCCGACCCAGACAAAGCCATCCGGGCGCTGCAGCACGTCGCTGATCTGCTCCAGGCTGATGTCGTGGCGTTCGGCATCGCCGTCGTAATAGGCGCAGGTGATGACGCAGGACGGGTTGTCCGGATGGCGGCCGTGGTGGTTCATGGGCGCATCCTGGATCAGCGCGTGCGAACGGACAAGTCACGCCGCCGCAAGGCGATCGCAAGCGCGGCATGAATCGGCAACAGCAGCAGCACCCATTGCAGGTTGTCTTGCGCCTGGAACGACAGCCAATGAATCAGCAAGGCCAACAATGCCGCGGTGGCAACCACCCAGCGCAGCACGTCGAACCAGCGTCCGGGCTGGCGCCTACGCAGCAACGCGATGCCACCGATCAGCAACAGCGCGCACAGCGGGTTGACCAGCAACAGGTTGCGGTTGGCCCAGGCCGATTGATGCGCGGTGAAGCCCCACAGATACACCAGCAGACCGCCGCCGATCGCGCACAGTAGCCAGTACGGCAGCGCAAGCGCGGCCAACAGCCGCTGCCTGCGACCGAGCGCCAGTACGCCGGCAGCGACGATCAGACCCGTCAGCAGCCATGGCCACCAATGCCGTTGTTGTTCGTCCGGCTCCGGTGCAATGCGATGCGGCAGCAAGACCTGGGTAGATTGCACCAACGGGCGGCTGGCGCTGTTGTGCACCTGGGTCAGGCTGTCGGCCAGGCGCATCGGCACGAAGGCTTCTTCCCAGCGCGACAACGGGCGATCTGCGTACGGCCCCAGGCCCAGGTCGAAGCCCAGCCACATCCACGGGGCAGGGGAGGCCAGGCGCACCGCTTCGCTGCGGAAGGTGTTGCCGCGCGAGCGACCGGCCAGCTGCGATTTCAGCGCGCCGCCCATCGCTCTATCCAGCGTGTCGCGGACCATCGTGGCGCAGTTGGCCACGAAATAATCGTAGTGATAACGCGCGTTCTCGGGCTGGCTGCGCACGGCCAGCCCGTCGGCCAGTGCGCGCGCCTGTTCGGGCGGCAGATCCAGCCACTGGATGCTGACCCCGCGGCCGATGGCGCGGTACTGCTGCAGGTCTTCTTCCAGCGGCAGCGCCACCAGGTAATACATCATCTCGCCGCGGGTAAAACGCGGCACGAAGTCCGGCTCGCTCGGGTCGAAAAAGCCGAAGTTGTACGAAGTGGCCTGCTGCGTGACCGGGTCGACCACCACGATGGCATCGTGACCGAAGCGCTCGAAGAACACTTCGCCGGGCTGCATGGTGACCACGCCAACGCGCGGTGCCGGCCCGCTCGTTTCGACGGGCGTCTGAGCGACTGCCACCGGTGCAATCAACAACGTCAACAACAAGAGGGCCCAGCACGCAGCCCAGCGCCGAACGCTGCAGCGCCTGAACGCTGCAGCAGGAATGCAAGGCGACGGGTTCAAGCGTCGTCCTGCGGGTCGGGCGGCAACATGGTGACGTGGAATGCGTGCACGCGCCGCGCATCGGCCTTGGCCACACGGAATGCAAAGCGCCCCAGGGTCAGCTCTTCGCCGGTTTCCGGCAGATGCCCGATCGCATCGGTGACCAGGCCACCGACGGTGTCGTACTCGTCGTCGGGGAAGTCGGCGCCAAAGCGTTCGTTGAAGTCTTCGATCGGCGTCAACGCATCGACCACGTAACGGCCGTCTGCCTGGATCGCGATCAGCGAATTCTCTTCTTCGGCATCGTCGTGCTCGTCGTCGATCTGTCCGACGATCTGCTCCAGCACGTCTTCGATGGTGACCAGCCCGGCGACGCCGCCGTACTCGTCCACCACGATCGCCATGTGGTTGCGCGACAGGCGGAATTCCTTGAGCAGCACGTTGAGCTTCTTCGACTCCGGGATCAGCACCGCCGGGCGCAGCAGCTCGCGTACGTTGCCAGGGCCGTTGTCGGCGACCACGCCGCGCAACAAATCCTTGGCCAGCAGGATGCCGAGCACTTCGTCCTTGTTCTCGCCGTGCACCGGGAAGCGCGAATGGCCGGACTCGACCACCTGCTGCATCAGGTCGAGAAAGCGCGCCTCCACCGGGAGCGAGACCATTTGCGAACGCGAAATCATCACGTCGCCCACGGTGAGCTCGGACACGGAGATCGCGCCTTCCATCATGCGTAAGGTGTCTGCGGCGATGAGACCGTCTTGCTCGGCGGTCCGCAGCAGCGCGACCAGTTCGTCGCGGGTGTGGGGTTCGCCAGAGAAGGCAGCGCTCAGGCGCTCAAGCCAGCTACGGCGTTTTTCGGGTGTTTCTTGGGATTGGCTACTGTCGTCTTCGGACATCGTGACGGGGGACGGCACCCGGCAAACCAGGCGATAGACACCAGTCTAACAGGAAGCCGCCAAGGCGCTGTGGACAGGGCGCAGGGGCGCCCGCTGTCAGGGCAGATCCAGGCTGTAGCCGCAGCCGACCACGGTCTTGCCGGGGTGGGATTTCACGTTGGAGACGCTGAGCACCACCGATTCGATCATCGCCTCGCCGGTCTTGGGGTTGGTGGTGTCTTCGCTGACCAGCTCGCGGCCATACATGATCTTGTCGGCGTTATCCACACCCAGTTCCAGGTTCAACTGCTTGGCCAGCGGACGCGGGTCGGGCAGGTCCAGCAGCGCCATGATGCTGGCGCCGGAAAACGCGATATGGGTGGTGCTGTGGCCGAACACGCTGATCGGCGTGTTGAGGGTGTACTCGGTCATGAACAGGTTGGCCTGCTCCAGCGGCGTCCAGCCCAGCGCGACCGCCTTGAGCGGGTCGGCCAGTACCGGCGCCAGCGCGCTGAAGTCGCCGATGCGCTGGCGGCATTCGATCAAGGCCGGCAGGTCCGGACGTACCGGCGCGGCCTGGGCCCAGGCGGTGGAGGAGGTCAGCAACAGCAAAACAGCTGCGACGCCGGCACGCATCAAAGTTCCCCCGCGTACGGGTCGTCGATGCCCAGATCGGCCAGGATCTCGCGCTCGAGCTGCTCCATCGCATCGGCTTCCTTGTCGTCTTCGTGATCCCAACCGAGCAAATGCAGCGTGCCGTGCACGGTCAGATGCGCGTAATGCGAGGCCAGCGATTTGCCCTGTTCGGCCGCCTCGCGCGCCACCACCGGCGCGCAGATCACCAGGTCGCCCAGCAACGGCATCTTGACGCCCTTGGGCAAGCCTTCGGGCAACTCGGCCGGAAAACTCAGCACATTGGTGGCGTAATCCTTGCCGCGGTAATGGTGGTTGAGCGAGCAGCCTTCCTTCTCATCGACAATGCGCACCGCCAGATCGGCCTCGCGGATGCGTCCCTTCAGCGCGGCCGCCACCCACTTGCGAAAACTCACCGCCGACGGCAAACCGGCGCGCGGCAACGCGTAACTGACGGCAACGTCGAGACGGACAGGTCCACGGGTCATGGCGAGAGTTTCCTGGGCAAGAGTGATTCAGTGGAAGCAGGTGATTGGCTACCTCACCGCGGGCCCACCGGCTACGCCGTCACTCGCGCGAACGAGCGGGCCACGGCTGCAGCCACGATTGTAATCCGGGACATTCACGGTTGAAACGACGCCGGGTTGTGGCGGGCTGCGGGCACCGCGAACGACCTGCCTGCCGGTACAGGGCAGGCACGGTGGTGCATCACTCCGTCTGGCCCTTGGCCGCGTCCTGTTGATCGCGCTTTTCATACGCAGTCACGATGCGCTGCACCAGCGGGTGGCGCACCACGTCGCGTGCTTCGAAAAAGGTGAAGCTGGCGCCTTCCACATCGCGTAGCACGTCGATCGCATCGCGCAGGCCGGATTTGACGTGTTTGGGCAGGTCGATCTGGGTCAGGTCGCCGGTGATCACCGCAGTGGAGCCGAAGCCCAGGCGGGTCAGGAACATTTTCATCTGCTCGATGGTGGTGTTCTGCGCTTCGTCGAGAATCACGTAGGCATCGTTGAGGGTGCGGCCGCGCATATAGGCCAGCGGCGCGATCTCGATGACGTTGCGCTCCAGCAGCTTGACCACTTTTTCCACGCCCAGCATTTCGTAGAGCGCGTCGTACAGCGGGCGCAGGTACGGGTCCACTTTCTGGCTCAGATCGCCGGGCAGAAAGCCCAGTTTTTCGCCGGCTTCCACCGCCGGGCGCACCAGAATCAAGCGTTGCACGCGCGATTCGTTCAAGGCTTCCACGGCGCAGGCGACCGCCAGGAAGGTCTTGCCGGTACCGGCCGGGCCGATGCCGAAGTTGATGTCATGAGTGGAGATCGCGTGCAGGTATTTGGCCTGGTTGGCACCGCGTCCACGCACGGTGCCGCGCTTGACCTTGATCGCCACATCCTGGGCTTCGTAGGAACGCTCGACCACATGTTCGACATTGGCGTCGTTCAAGCGCAGATGGATCGCGTGGTTGTCGAAAATGGTCGAGGCGGCCTCGTCGTACAAGGCAATCAGCAGCGTCTGCGCGGCAGTGATCGCCGGCTCCGGGCCCGTGATGCGGAAGATGTTGCCGCGGTTGGCGATCTCCACGCCGAGCTTGAGTTCGATCTGGCGCAGGTGCGCGTCGAACGGGCCGGCCAGGTTGGCCAGGCGCTCGGTATCGTCGGGTTCCAGGGTGAAGTCGCGGTGTGCAGGTGAGTTCATGGTCGGATCGGACAGCGCACGCAGGCGGCGTCGGTAGGGCGGGGTGAAAAGGGTAGCGCGCAGCGTGTGATCCCACCAACACGCCCGGCGACCCAGCTTGTTGGCCATGCGCGTGCCCGCCTGCATGCTCGAGTTCTCCACAAGCGCTGTGGAGTCACGCATCCACAACCTGTGGATAGAATGCGTGAGGCTTACTGGTGTAAGGCCTGGCAGGGCGGTGGTGAAAAAATCGCCAGTGCGTGCCGGCTTGTCCACAGCAGGTGTGGATCGAATTCGGCAAAGCCTGTGGGTAAGTGGTTCGACGCCTTGCGCCGCAAGGTGTCACAGATGGGTGGTGAAATTTTGATCACTGGCGTGCGTGGATGCACGATGAGGCGAACGCGTCCACGAGGATCGCTGACAGCTGCTACCCGCGCCAGCCACGCAGCAACAAGGTCAGCGCGCAACAGACGTTGCATCGCTTGCCTGACCACGGAACGGCACAAACGCATCGACCGACCAGCGCGCATCAGCTGATCGGCCAGCGGCGGGCGGGTCAGGGAATGCTTCGATATGGCGCCGGCCGGCGCCGAGCAAGCCGGCGCCACTACCGTCTCAGCTGGCGCTGTCATTCACCTGGATAAGACCACGCAGCGAATTGCTCATCGCCTCGGTGATCAGCACATCGACGAAATGCCCGATCAAGCGCGCATTGCCGGGGAAATTCACCGGACGCATGTTCTCGCTCTTGCCGGTCAGTTCGTTCGGATCGCGCCGCGAGGGGCCTTCCACCAGCACCCGCTGCACGCTACCGACCATGGACTGCGAAATACGTGTGGCATGCGCATTGATCTGCGCCTGCAAACGTGCAAGGCGCGCCTGTTTGACGGCATCGGGCGTGTCGTCCTGCAGATCCGAGGCCGGCGTTCCAGGGCGACGCGAATAGATGAAGGAAAAACTCTGATCGAAGCCCACGTCTTCGATCAACTTCATGGTCTTTTCGAAATCCGCTTCGGTTTCGCCGGGGAAGCCGACGATGAAGTCCGAACTGATCGAAATGTCCGGGCGCACCGCGCGCAGCTTGCGGATCTTGGACTTGAATTCCAGCGCGGTGTAGCCGCGCTTCATCGCCGACAGAATGCGGTCGCTACCGGCCTGCACCGGCAAGTGCAGGTAATTGGCCAGCTGCGGCACGTCGCGATACGCATCCACCAGCGAATCGGAAAACTCCAGCGGATGCGAGGTGGTGAAACGAATACGACCGACGCCGTCGATCTGCGCGATGGTGCGGATCAACAAGCCCAGATCGGCGTATTGCGCGGCGTCTCCCGCATCGGCGCCATATGCCCCGCGATACGCGTTGACGTTCTGGCCGAGCAGGTTGATCTCGCGCACGCCTTGCGCGGCGAGCTGCGCCACTTCCACCAGCACGTCTTCGAACGGCCGGCTGACTTCTTCGCCGCGGGTATAGGGCACCACGCAGAACGAGCAGTACTTGGAGCAGCCTTCCATGATCGACACGAAGGCCGACGGCCCATCGGCACGCGGCTCGGGCAGGCGATCGAACTTCTCGATTTCCGGGAAGCTGATGTCCACCTGCGACTTGCCCGATTCGCGCCGTGCGCGGATCAACTCGGGCAGGCGATGCAACGTCTGCGGGCCGAACACCAGGTCCACATACGGCGCGCGCTTGACGATGGCTTCGCCTTCCTGCGAGGCCACGCAGCCGCCGACGCCGATGATCACCGGTGTGCCGCCGGCCTTGTGCCTGCTCTCCTTGAGCAAGCGCCAGCGGCCGAGCTGGCTGAACACCTTTTCCTGCGCCTTCTCGCGAATGGAGCAGGTGTTGACCAGCACCACGTCGGCGTCTTCGGGGTTGTCAGTCAGCTCCAGGCCTTCGGAGGCGGCGAGTACGTCGGCCATCTTGGCCGAGTCGTACTCGTTCATTTGGCACCCGTGGGTCTTGATGTACAGCTTGCCGCGCACTACCGCGGGCGCGGCCGGGCGTGCCACGGGCAGCGGCAACAGGGCGGGTGCGTCCACGGCGGTGGCCGCGGACAGATCGGAAACGGGTGTCCCGGGCATGGCGCTTATTCCAGGCGGGTAGAAGATAGCCGCGCAGTTTACCCGCTTGCGCCGGCTGCGTCCGGATGCTCAGGGCTTGGCGTTGATCGCCTCGGCGCGGCCGAATGCGGGCCGGTCGGCCATGCGTGCGATGTAGGCGCGGGTCGTGGCAGGCAGATCGACCAGACCGAAATCGACCATCCAGCCGAGTGCGCCACCCCATAACACATCGGCTGCACTGCAGCGCTCGCCCAACAGATAGTCGCCCTTGGCCAGCTGCGCATCGATGACCTGCAGCACCGTGTCGCAGTCGGCATACGGCGACATGGAGCGTGGCGGTGCGTCGCGTTTCATCGCACGGTCGATGATCGCCGGCTCGAACGCCGAGCCGTAGAAGGCCAGCCAGCGCAGATAGGCGCCGCGATCCGGATCGCCCGGCGACGGCGACAGGCCGGCTTCTGGATACAGCTCGGCCAGGTACTGATAGATCGCGCCCTGTTCGGTGACCACGCTGTCGCCGTGCCGGATTGCCGGGATCTTGCCCATCGGGTTGATCGCCAGGTACTCGGGTGCGAGCTGCTCGCCTTTTTCCAGATCGACGATGTGCAGGCTGTAGCTGGCGCCGAGCTCTTCCAGCAGCACCAGCACGCCGCGCGAGCGCGAGCGGGGATTGTGGAACAGGGTGACATGGCGGTCGTCGGACATCGCGGATTCCTTGTTTGAGAGGTGAACGTCCAAGCCGCGAGTGTTGCTGCAGCCAGCGTCAGTGCGGCAATCCTACCCAGCTATTGCGGACAGTTTCTGTCCGCAATACGGTGGCGCGATGGCTTCCACTGCTGCCCGTCTGTTGCGTCTGCTTTCTCTGCTGCAAGGCGGCCGGCGTTGGTCCGGCATTGCCCTGGCCGAGCGCCTGGAGATCCATCCGCGCAGCGTGCGGCGCGATATCGAACGCCTGCGCGAGCTCGGCTACCCGGTGCATGCAGTGCCTGGTGCCGGCGGTGGCTACCAGTTGGGGCAGGGCGCCGCCGCCTTGCCGCTGTTGTTCGAAGAAGACGAAGCGCTCACCGTGGCGATCGCCTTGCGCGCGGCCGCCCCGACAATCCGCGACATGGACGCGGCAGCGGCGCGGGTGCTGGCCAAGCTCGATCCGCTGCTGCCGCGACGCAGTAGCCAGCGTGCCAGCGCCGCGCATGCGGCCATGGCCAGTCTGCCGATTATGCAAGCCGGCGCGTTGGTGGACGCGACACTGCTGGCGCAACTGGCCAGCGCCTGCCGCGACCGCATCACCTTGCGGCTGGACTATCGCCGCCATTCTGGCGCGGCGATCACCCGCTGCGTCGAGCCGGCGCTACTGGTGAATTACGGGCGGCGCTGGTACTTGCTGGTCTGGGACTGCGAGCGTCAGGACTGGCGCACCTTGCGTGCCGACCGTATCGATCAAGCCACCGCGACCGGCGCGCAGTTCGCCGCCCGCGCGCTGCCGGAAGAGCCGCTGCAGCTATTGCGCAAGGCGATCGGCGAGTCGCCCTTCCCCTGTCGGGTGCGGATACGGCTGCAAGGCACGCTGGATGCACTCGCTGCGCGCATCCCGCCCTGGCTGGGCGCGCTGGAGGCCGACGGGCCCGCCCATTGCTGGCTCGGTCTGGGCGCCCCGAGCATGCCGGCCCTGGCGGCCAATCTGCTGTTGCTCGAACTGCCGTTCGACGCGATCGCTCCCGCCGATGTGCGTGAACCGCTGACCCAGGCCCTGAACGCGTTGCGCGCGCAACTGGATCAGCTACCCCGGTAACGCCGGCCGACACTTGGCAAGCCCAGGGCAAGCTGGGACACTCCGCCACATGAAGGGGATGTCAAGATTGCTGGGGCTGTTACTTGTCACGTTGTCGGCGGCGCCGGTCAGCGCCGGCACCTTGTACAAGTGTGTCAGCGGCGACGGCATCACCAGCTATGTGAGCAAGCGCCAGAGTGGCGCGACCTGCAGCGTCATCAGCAGCTACACCCCGGATCGATCTGCGCGCCGCACGCCGCCGTCTTCGCTGCGCCCGACATCCGGCGTGATTGCCAGCCCGGCGCGCAGCATCGCCAACATCGACAGCGGCGCGCCGGCCACGATCATCAGCCAGCCGGTCAGCCAAGCGCCGCGTCGCGCCGCCGAGGTCGCTTCAGCCGTGGTGCCGCGCGCGCTGCCGGTGTCGGAGACGTCCATCGTGCAGGCGCCTGCTGCCGCTGCGGTCAACCCGCGACGCGTGGTCAGCGGGCAGGTCTATTCGTATATGAAAGACGGCGTGCGCCATTACACCAGCGCCCGCCCGCGTCAGGTCGCCAGCATCGAAGGCCTGCGCACCATCCACTACAGCTTTATCGAGACCTGCTACGCCTGCGCTGCCAAGCCCGGCGTCAACTTCGGCGCGATCCGGCTCAACACCAATGCCTATCAGCAGGAAATCACTGCGGCGGCGCGTGAGTTCGGGGTCGAAGAATCCATCGTGCGCGCGATCATCCATGCCGAATCGGCCTACAATCCGCTGGCGCTCAGCCGTGCCGGCGCGCAAGGACTGATGCAGTTGATGCCGGGCACCGCACGCCGCTTCGGCGTCAGCGATGCCTATGATGCATCGCAAAATATTCGCGGCGGCGTGCAGTATCTGTCCTGGTTGCTGAAACGCTTCAACGGCGATCTCACGCTTGCCGCCGCCGGCTACAACGCAGGCGAGGGCGCGGTGGATCGCTACGGCGGCGTGCCGCCGTACAGCGAGACCCAGCGCTATGTGCAACGCGTCGGCCTGCTGGCCGGCCGCTATCGCGGGCAGACCACGGCAGCCAACTGAGCTGCATGCGTTTGCGCGCATCTACGCGCTGTTGTGTGTCACGACTGCAAATGGCCGATGCCGATGCCAGCGATGCCAGATCGCTCCAACCGCGTGGCCGCGGCCTTTGCGCAACCTGCGATCGTGCAGCCAGCACCCATCATCGCTCCGCCTTGAACGCTGCTTTCTTCAGGCACTGCGTCACAGCTACCCGCACGGTTCGAGGGCCTGCGCATCCCGCAATCGACGCGCGCCTGCATCCAGTGTTTGCACTGCGCAGGTCCGACTGCGTACATTGCATTGTCTGTGCATTAAGCGTTCCGCTACACTGCGGTCGATTCATCGCGGCTGGACCCCCCGCCAGCCGTTGGCAGCCTCACGCTACCTAATCAAGATCGGAGAGCCGGATGGCCAACGATGGGGTTAACGCACCTGCTGATATCGGGCGTCGTCGGTTTTTGACCGCGACAACGGCCGTGGTCGGTGCGGTCGGAGCAGGATTTGTTGCAGTACCGTTCGTGAAGTCGTGGAATCCCAGTGCACGCGCCAAATTGGCCGGCGCACCGGTGACCGCCGACATCAGCGCCTTGCAGGAAGGGCAACGACTGGTTCTGGAGTGGCGCGGTCAGCCGATCTGGATCGTCAAGCGCTCCAAGGCGATGCTCGACGCGCTGCCGTCGCTGGACGACCGGCTCAAGGACCCCAAGTCCGAGAACAAGGACCAGCAGCCGGAGTACGTGCTGAAGAACCCCGAGTACCGCTCGATCAAGTCCGATATCTCGGTCCTGGTCGGTCTGTGCACGCATCTGGGGTGCTCGCCGGAAATGGTCGCCGAGATCCGGCCCGAGCCTTACGACCCGCAATGGAAGGGCGGCTACTTCTGCCCCTGCCATAAATCGCGCTTCGACATGTCCGGCCGCGTCTTCGACGGCGTGCCGGCACCGATCAACCTGCTGGTGCCCCCACACCACTACGTGGACGACAACACGCTGGTCATCGGCGTCGATCCGGATGGCGCCGGTACGTCGGCCAACAGCACGGGGGCTGCCTGATGAGCAATATTCTTGTCCGTACCGCGAACGGCGTGTTCGAGTGGGTCAACGAGCGCGCGCCCGGCCTGATGCCGGTCTATCGCAAGCATGTCAGCGAGTATTACGCGCCGAAGAACTTCAACATCTGGTACTACTTCGGCTCGCTGGCGATGGTGGTGCTGGTCAACCAGATCGTCACCGGCATCTTCCTGACGATGCACTACAAGACCAGCGCCGCCGATGCGTTCGCCTCGATCGAATACATCATGCGCGACGTGGAGTGGGGCTGGCTGATCCGCTACATGCACAGCACCGGCGCCTCGCTGTTCTTCATCGTGGTGTATCTGCACATGTTCCGCGGTCTGATGTACGGCAGCTACCAGAAGCCGCGCGAGCTGGTGTGGATCCTCGGCATGCTGATCTATCTGGTGCTGATGGCCGAAGCCTTCATGGGCTATGTGTTGCCCTGGGGGCAGATGTCGTTCTGGGGCGCGAAGGTCATCATCTCGTTGTTCGGTGCCATTCCGGTGATCGGCAATGGCTTGACCGAATGGATCATGGGCGACTATCTGCCCGGCGATGCCACGCTCAACCGCTTCTTTGCGTTGCACGTCATCGCCTTGCCGTTGGTGCTGTTGTTGCTGATCGTGCTGCACCTGGGCGCGCTGCATGAAGTGGGATCCAACAATCCCGATGGCGTCGACATCAAGAAAGGTCCCAAGGGCAATCGCTGGGATGCGCACAAGCCGGCCGACGGTATCCCGTTCCATCCGTATTACACGGTCAAGGATCTGGTCGGTGTCGGCTTCCTGCTGCTAATCGCGGCCTTCATCATCTTCTTCGCGCCGGCCTTCGGTGGCCTGTTCCTGGAGCACGACAACTTCACCGAGGCTAACCGGCTGGTGACGCCGGAGCACATCAAACCGGTGTGGTACTACACCCCGTACTACGCGATGTTGCGGGTGGTGCCCAACAAGCTTGGCGGCGTGGTGGTGATGTTCTCGGCGATCGCGATCCTGTTTCTGGTGCCATGGCTGGATCGCGCCAAGGTGCGTTCGATCCGCTACCGCGGCTGGATCTCCAAGGTCGCGCTGGGCGTGCTGGTGGTGTGCTTTGTGTGGTTGGGCGTGATCGGCTCCGGGCCGGGCACCGACGCACACGAAACCTATGTGGGGCGGGTGCTGACCTTCCTGTATTTCGCCTTCTTCATCACCATGCCGGTGTGGACGCGGATAGATAAGACCAAACCGGTACCGGAGCGGGTGACGACGCATGACTAAGCACATCGTGAAGTCATGGAAGTCACGCATGGTTGCGCTGCTGTGCGCTCTAGTCGTTGCCGGCGGCGCGATGGCGGCTGAGGGTGGCGCGGTGCATCAGGCCGGTAACGACCTGAGCGACCGTGCCTCGCTGCAACGCGGCGCGCAGTTGTTCATGAACTATTGCTCGGGTTGCCACTCGCTGAAATATCTGCGTTATTCGCGCATGGCCAGCGATCTGGGCCTGAGCGAAGCCGAGGTCATGGCCAACCTCAACTTCACCGGCGCCAAGATCGGCGAGCACATCGAAGGCACCATGCCGCACGATGCGGCGACCAAATGGTTCGGCAAAGCGCCGCCGGATCTGACCCTGATCGCCCGCGTACGCGGCACCGACTGGGTCTATACCTACCTCAAGTCGTTCTATATGGATCAGACCCGTCCATTGGGCTGGAATAACCAGCTGTTTCCGAATGCGTCCATGCCTAACCCGCTGTGGGAACTGCAAGGCCTGCAGCAGGCGCAGTACGGACCGCCGGACAAAGCGACCGGCGACAAGCCGGTGCAGTCTCTCAAGCTCGGTCAAGCGGGACGGCAGACGCCGGTCGAGTTCGATCAGACCGTGCGCGATATTTCCAACTTCCTCGAATACGCCGGCGAACCGGCGGCGCTGAAGCGGCAAAGCATGGGCGTATGGGTGATTCTGTTCCTGGCCCTGCTGACCTTCATCGCCTACCTGCTCAAGAAGGAATATTGGAAGGACGTGCATTGATTAGGCCGTAAATCCTGCAGCGGCCGCGCACTGTCGCGGCCGCCCGAAAGCAGGCAACACAACCTGGTAATCGCCAAGCGTACGTGGACGCTGTGGAGGGAACGGAGTGTACGAGTGGTACATGCGATTCCGAGCACGGGCCGCGCCTGTTTGGATGTCGCGCAGTCATTTTTGTTAGCCGTTCTTGGCACTATCTCGATGATCCCAGACCGTGTTGGTCGGTTGGTCGAGGGCGCGATGCCCTCACCGCTCGCGAGACACGCCGCAAGTACGTCCTTGTAGGCTCGGTGGCGGCATCCATGCCGCCACACGGTCCCGCAATCGGCGAGGACACCGCGCCAGAGAGTGAGTCGGTGCTTTGTTGAAAACATGCACACCGACCATCTTGATTGGTCCTTGCCCGCCCACCGTCGCGGGACCTCACGCGGCATGGATGCCGCGTAAGAGCCTACAAGGACGTACTTGCGGCGTGTCCCGCGATGGTGGGCGGGCAAGGGCCCTGCAGCAAATCCGCAGATCAGCTGCTCTACCTCCTGGCGTGTCCCGCGATGGTGGGCGGGCAAGGGCCCTACAGCAAATCCGCAGATCAGCCGCTCTACCTTGCGGCGTGTCCCGGGACTGTTGGCGGACAAGAGCCCTGCAACAAATCCGCAGATCACCCGCATACCCACCTGCCAACCCACCTGCCAAAGACGCGTAATCGCCCCGCGCACCGCACATTCAACACGACAACAGGGCTTGTTGGTGTTTTTGAGGCCTTATCACCCTTGGCTTTTGCGTGACGTGATTGCACACTCGAAGGACCGTGGTGACGGTCGGCGTTGGGCCGGCTGCACCGATGCGGCCGGCGGATTCCGGTCGTCGGAGAGCCTTGAATGGCGACGAGTGTGCGTATGCGTAATACCTTGACTTTGTTTTCGTCCAACGACGACGTGTTGTGCCACCGGGTTCGACTGGTCCTGGCGGCGAAAGGGGTGACCTACGACCTGGTGCCGGTCGACCCGCAAAATCCCCCCGAAGATCTGATCGATCTCAATCCCTATCATTCGGTTCCCACCCTGGTCGAACGCGACCTGGTGCTGTATGCCGCATCGGTGGTCAGCGAGTATCTGGACGAGCGCTATCCGCATCCGCCGCTGATGCCGGTCGACCCGCTATCGCGCGCGCGCCTGCGGCTGGCGATGCTGCGGATCGAGCACGACTGGGTGCCGCAGGTGCAGGCCATCCAGCTCGGCAACAAGACCCAGGCAGAGGCCGGCCGCAAGCGCCTGAAGGAACTGCTCACCGCCTCGGTGCCGCTGTTCAAGGCCAGCAAATTCTTCCTCAATCCGGAAATGAGTCTGGCCGATTGCGCGATGGCGCCGATCATCTGGCGACTGGACGCGTTGGAGATCGGGCTGCCCAAGGACGGCAAGGCGATCGAGGACTACGGCAACCGGATCTTCCGCAATCCCGGCTTCATCCGCAGCCTCACCGATCAGGAACGCAAACTGCGCGACATGCCGGGCTGATGCGAGGGCTGTATGCCAACAGACCGACGTCCGATCGCAGCGCCGCCGCTGCGGGCCGTGTGCGGGTAAAATGACGCCATGAGCGAAGATTTCCCCCGCATGACCAGCCATCGCCCGTACCTGCTGCGGGCCTTGGTCGAATGGATCAACGACAACGGCATGACGCCGCACGTTCTGGTGGACGCAGGCCTGCCTGGCGTGCAGGTGCCTGCCAGTGCCGTCAAGGACGGCCGCGTCGTGTTGAATATCGCCGAGCGCGCCGTGGTCGGCTTGCAGGTCGACAACGAAAGCGTGCGCTTCACTGCGCGCTTTGGCGGCGTCAGCTATCCGGTGATGGTGCCGATGGCTGCCGTGCTGGCAGTGTACGCACGCGAGACCGGCCAGGGCATGGCCTTGCCGGACGATATCCCGGGCACCAGCACCGAGCCACCGGATCCCGGTGCACCGCCACCACCGAGTGCGCCCACGCCGGACGAGCCGCCAAGTGCAGGCAAGCGCCCGCATCTGCGTGTGGTCAAGTAGATATACACCGTGCGCGCGTTGCGCGTCCGCTGCTCAACGTGTGGCACGTGCTGCGGTGGCTTGTGTGCACGGCGCGCGTGCGCTGCGGATGGCCCGGCGTAGCTGCGATCGATGCATCGGCGCGACCGATGCGTGGCCAGGACACTGCACACTTCCAGTGACGCAGCGTGTGCAAACGATGTGGCTGCACACGCGCACCAGTCGAGCCGTATTCAATTCAAGCGCTGATGATCCGGATTCAGCGGCGTCACCGTGGCCACTTGCGGGCCGGTGAAGGCGATCAGCTGATCGCCGCGCAGCACCAGACGGCCGCTGTGGCGGTCGACCCCGTCATGCGAATACTCGAAGCGAAACGTCCGCTCGAAGCCCAGCCAACCGTTGGGTTTGCGGCAGATGCGCAGGTTGGTGGAATGCACGCTCTGGTCCAGCCACTGTACGTTGGCAGCGCTGCAGGCATTGCGGCCGAGGATATCGGCGCGTTCGGCAGCGGCACGCGAGGAGTTCCAGAACGCGTACAGCGCCGCGCCGGCAATCATGAAGAGAATAAGGCTGGGCATGGGCGCCAATGTGCCACGGCATGCGCTCGATCCACAATCGTCGTGCCGGGCCGCAGCGTTGCGTTGGCGGGTAGCGCGATATGTTGTGTCGGCCGCGATCTTCGATGGTGACATCGCCAGCGTCCCCGCCGTGCCAACAATGGCTAAGCACACGTCGCAAACGTTCATCGGCCGGGCTCAAGCTGCATACATCGGCCGACATGTACATGCAGTACTTCGATTGCCAATGCCGAACACAGCCGTCTCACCATCACGCAGCAGTATCGATCGCCGCGCTAAACCATTCACTGCCATCGCTGCGACTGGCTTGCGTCGGCGGCCGCGCATCCCCATCCAGTGAATTCCCGCCGAGTTGAATCCGCGCACCGCTCGCCCTGATCTGGCGCCACGGTCCGGGGCATCGCCTATGCATCCTGTTCTGCAGCAGTTCCATCCTGTCGTGGCCGCGTGGTTCGCGCAGGCCTTCGCTGCGCCCACGCCGGCGCAGATCGCTGCGTGGCCGGCGATCCAGGCCGGGCACCACACGCTGGTGGCCGCGCCGACCGGCTCGGGCAAGACACTGACTGCGTTTTTCGCCGCCATCGATGCGCTGATCCGCGAGGGTCTGACCAATGGCGGTGCGTTGCCGGATGAAACACGCGTGGTCTACGTGTCGCCGTTGAAGGCGCTGTCCAACGACATCCATCTGAATCTGGACGCCCCGCTGCAAGGCATCCGCACGGCCCTGCGCGCAAACGGTTTGCCGGATGTGGCAGTGCGCACCGCGGTACGCACCGGCGATACGCCGCAGCGCGAGCGGGCCAAACTGCGGCGCGTGCCGCCGCATATTCTGGTGACCACGCCGGAGTCCTTGTATGTGCTGCTGGGCTCGGCCTCCGGGCGCAACGCGCTGCGGCACGTGCGCACCGTTATCGTCGATGAAATCCATGCGGTGGCGGCGGACAAACGCGGCAGCCATCTGAGCCTGACGCTGGAGCGCCTGCAACGCTTGGCGGAGCGCCCGATCACTCGCATCGGGCTGTCTGCCACGCAGAAGCCCATCGAAACCGTGGCGCAGTTTCTGGTCGGTGTCGGCGACGCCGGGCAACCGCCGCCGCACTGCGAGATCGTGGATATCGGCTACACCCGCACGCGCGATCTTGCACTGGCCTTGCCGCCGACGCCGCTGAGCGTGGTGATGTCCAACGATCAGTGGCTGCAGGTGTATGCCGATGTTGCCGCGCTGGCGCAGCAACATCGCACTACGCTGGTGTTCGTCAATACGCGGCGCATGGCCGAGCGGGCCGCGCGGCATTTGGGCGATCTGCTGGGCAAGCAGCGCGTGGCTGCGCATCACGGCAGCCTGTCGCGGGAGACGCGCCTGCTGGCCGAGCAGCGCCTCAAGGCTGGCGAATTGACCGTGCTGGTAGCTACCGCATCGCTGGAGCTCGGCCTGGATATCGGCGATGTCGACCTGGTCTGCCAGCTCGGCTCGCCACGTTCGATCGCCACGTTCCTGCAACGCGCCGGACGCTCCGGGCATGCGGTCGGCGGCACGCCGAAAGCGCGGCTGTTTCCGCAAACCCGCGATGAGCTGGTCGAATGCACCGCATTGTTGGACAGCGTGCGCCGCGGTGAGCTGGATACGCTGCGGATTGTGCTGGCGCCAATCGATGTGCTCGCACAACAGATCGTGGCCGAGGCTGCATGCGAGGATTGGGAGGAAGATGCGCTGTTCGCGCTGGTGCGGCGTGCATGGCCATTCGCGCAGCTGAGCCGCGCGACCTTCGATGACGCGGTGCGCATGCTGTGCGACGGCTTCAGCACCCGGCTCGGGCCGCGTGCGGGCTATCTGCATCGCGATGCGGTGCATCGGCGGCTGCATGCGCGCCGTGGCGCGCGCATGACCGCGCTGACCTCCGGCGGCACCATTCCCGAAACCGGCGATTACAGCGTCGTGCTGGAACCGCAGGCGGAAAAGATCGGCACGGTGAACGAAGATTTCGCGGTCGAAAGTCTCACCGGCGATGTCTTTCAACTCGGCAATGCCAGCTACCGCATCCTGCGCGTGGATGCCGGGCGTATGCGGGTGGAAGATGCCAAAGGCGCGCCACCGAATATCCCGTTCTGGCTGGGCGAAGCGCCGGGCCGCAGCGATGAATTGTCGGCGGCGGTCTCGCGTTTGCGTAGCGAGGTTGCGTTGCGGCTGGACAGCGCGCGCATCGAGAGCACGCCGTTGGACGGCACATCACTCAACAGCACGCCACTCAACTGCACATCCCATCAGTCCGCCTGCGATTGGCTATGCAGCGAGTTGGGCCTGGCCGCCGAAGCCGCGCGACAGCTGGTGGACTATCTTGCGCACGCCTGCGCGGCGCTGGGCACGCTGCCGACCCAGCAATGCCTGGTAATGGAGCGCTTCTTCGATGCCAGTGGCGGCACCCAGCTGGTGATCCATTCGCCATATGGCAGCCGCATCAATCGCGCCTGGGGGTTGGCGTTGCGCAAGCGCTTCTGTCGCACCTTCAATTTCGAGCTGCAGGCGGCAGCGACCGAAGATGCGATCGTGCTGTCGCTGTCCACCAGTCATAGCTTTGCATTGGAGGAGGTGGCCCGTTATCTGCATTCGTCATCGGCCGAACATGTACTGATCCAGGCGGTGCTGGACGCGCCGCTGTTCGGTGTGCGTTGGCGTTGGAATGCGACCAATGCGATGGCGTTGCCGCGCTTCAGTGGCGGCAACAAGGTGGCGCCGCAATTGCAACGCATGAAGTCCGAAGATCTGCTGGCGAGCGTGTTCCCCGATCAGGTCGCCTGCGCGGAGAATCTGGTCGGCGAGCGGCAGGTGCCGGACCATCCGTTGGTGACGCAGACGTTGCAGGACTGCCTGCATCAGGCCATGGACAGCGAAGGCTGGTTGCAGGTGCTGCGTGGGCTGGAATCCGGCGCGATCACCTTGCTGGCGCGCGATCTGGCCGCGCCATCGCCATTGGCGGCCGAAGCCTTGAACGCGCGCCCGTATGCCTTTCTGGACGACGCGCCGCTGGAAGAGCGCCGCACCCAGGCGGTGCAAAACCGCCGCTACACGCCGCAGACCAGCGACGATCTTGGGCGGCTGGATCCGGACGCCATCGCCTCGGTACGCGAGGAGGCCTGGCCGCAGCCGCGCGATGCCGAAGAAATGCACGAAGCGCTGGTCGGACTTGGCGTCCTGCCTGTCGATGAAGCCACCGATGCGCAGTGGCAAACCTGGTTGGCTGCACTCGCGGCCGACGGTCGTGCCAGCTGCCTTGCGTTGAGCGGTGCACCCGCGCTGTGGATCAGCGCCGAGCGCGTCGACTGGTTCATGCCGCTGTATCCGCACGCGTCGCCACAACCGCCGTTGCAGGCGCCGGCCGATTGCCGTGTCGCCGAGTGGGAACGCGACTGGGCCGTGCGCGAACTGCTACGCGGGCGGCTGTCTGCCATCGGCCCGGCGCAGGTGCCGGCATTGGCCGGCGCCTTGCACTTGCCGGAGGCCGAGATCGTGCTCGCGCTGGCAGCCTTGCAGCGCGAGGGCTATGTCATGGCTGGCCAGTTCAGTGCGCAGACGCAGGTGGAAGAGTGGTGCGAACGCCATCTGCTGGCGCGCATCCATCGCTACACCCTGGGGCGCTTACGCCGCGAGATCGAACCGGTGGCACAACGCGATTACGCGCGCTTTCTGTTCGAGTGGCAGCACGTCGACAGCACCAGCCGTGTGGCCGGCCCGGATGCATTGGCAGGTGTGGTCGCGCAGCTGGAAGGCTTCGAGGCGCCCGCGTTGCTATGGGAGGCCGAGCTGCTACCGGCGCGCGTGCGCGACTATCAACCGGCGTGGCTGGACGAGTTGTGCACGGCCGGGCGCACCGTGTGGGCACGCTTGCGTCCCGGCGGTGGCCGTAGCGGCGCTGCATTGCGCGCGACACCGATCGTCCTGCTGCCGCGTCGTGAAGCGCAGCGCTGGAGCAGCCTGGCGCGCGGTGTCGATGACGCAGCGTTGGGCTCGCGCGCGCAACGTGTGGCAGAGGTGCTGCAGCAGCAAGGCGCGTTGTTCTTCGACGAGATCGCCGATGCCGCCCGCTTGATGAGCACCGAGCTGGAAGATGCGTTGAGCGAGCTGGTGATGCGCGGCCGCGCGCATTGCGACAGTTATGCCGGGCTGCGCGCGCTGCTGGTGCCGGCGTCCAAGCGCCCGAGCGCGCTGTCGCGCCAACGTCGCCGTGCCAGTGCGCTGGGCATTCGCGATGCCGGTCGTTGGGCGCCAGTGCGCGCGCTGCCGGAATTGCCGTTGGCCGAAGCCAGCGAGCGGCATCAGGACACGCTTGAACACGTCGCGCGCACCCTGTTGCGGCGCTACGGTGTGGTCTGTTGGCGCTTGCTCGAACGCGAGGCGGCGTGGTTGCCGCCGTGGCGCGAATTGCTGCGCATGTATCAACGGCTGGAAGCGCGTGGCGAGATCCGCGGTGGTCGCTTCATTGCCGGCCTGTCGGGCGAGCAATTCGCGTTGCCGGACGCGATTGCCGCGTTGCGCCGCGTGCGCGCACAGCCGTTGCAGCAACAGTGGGTGTGCGTGAGCGCGAGCGACCCGAACAATCTGCTGGGCAGCCTTCTGCCGGGCGAACGGATCGCGCGCGTGCCGGGCAATCGCGTGGCGTATCTGGATGGCTTGCCGATGGCCACCTGGACGGCAGATCGCTTTGCGCCACTGCAGGAACTCAGCGCCGAGCAGGCTGACCAGGCGCTGCGCCTGCTGCAGCGTGGCCCAGGTGCCGCCGAGCAGACGCCGATGGAGCAATGGCTGGCTCAGTCACCCGGCAGCGCCGGCCGCGTGCCGGCGGCGCGTGGAAGCGGACGCGACAGATAACGGCTTTCGGGAACGACCCAGCGCCACGGTGCATCCATCGCCTTGCGAATGCCGATGCGTGGCGTTGCCAGCGGAATCGACGGTGGCGGCAGGCCATCGTCTTCGATCCAAAGCCGTGCGCTGGCGCTGGTCAGATCCAGCCCGTCATCGGCCGCCGTCACGCCGAAGGCCTGGGCCAGACGACCGGGGCCGGTGGTCAAGGTCTTGAGCGGAGCGGCGCTACGTGCGGCCTGCATGGTGTCGAGTCCGGCGAATGGCTCTAGCGCGCGGATCAGCACCGCGTGCCCAGGCGCGCCGCCACACACTGCATTGATCGCCCAATGCATGCCGTAGACGAAATACACATACAGATGCCCGGGCGCACCGAACATCACCCGCGTGCGCGCGGTCATGCCGCGGAACGAATGCGCTGCCGGATCCTCGCTGCCGCAATACGCCTCAACCTCGGTAATGCGGCCGCGGCGTCCATCCGCACTGACCAGTACCTTGTTAAGCAATTGCGGTGCGACGCTGCGTGCGTCGTGGTCGTAAAACGTGCGCGGGAGCGGCTCTGGCTGCATGCGCCCAGCGTAGCGGCGCCGCCGTGATGTCGCTGCGGAAATGTCCCTGGGGACTGTCCGGGACAACATGCCAACGACGGGTAGGATTTTTCCGAATCCGGGCTGTCACGAGCGCGTGACCGGTCACAAAAGCGCACATCCAATTGCCTGAATAGGCATTGCTCTAACGCCCGCATCTCAAGCACGTTTTGCCTTCGCCGATAGCCATTAACGACCGGTTTAGAAATGCGGCAGGGACTTGATCGGTCTTTCGCAGCACGCCATTCGTCGTTCGTCCAGCGCATGTCGCGCGCGCATCATCCTCAAGAGAACTCCCCAATGTTAGGCAACTTCAAAATCGGAACCAGGCTGATCGTGGCGTTCCTGATCGTCTCGGCGATCGGCGCATGCATCGGGTGGGTGGGCTATTCCAACTCCGGCCGCATCAGCGACCTGTCGACCTCGCTGTACGAGCGCGAATTGCTCGGCTTGTCTAACGTGAAAGAGGCCAATATCAACCTCATCTACGCCGGCCGCGCACGCGCCAACCTGCTGTTGGCCAGCAGCGCCGAAGAGCGCCAGTCGCACGTGCAGAACATCGACAAGTACACCGCCAAGGTGGTCGATTACATGACCCGTGCGCGCGCCAGTTTCCAGACCGAAGAAGGCAAGAACAAGCTGGCGCAGTTCGACCGCGCCTGGCAAAAATATCTGGACGAGCGCGGGCGCTTTATCGAAGTCGCCAACCGCGAAGCCTTGCGCGAGGCCAATCCGGAACTGGCGGAACTTTCGCGTGCGGTGCGTGCCAGCTCCGATGAAGTGGACACGCTGATGACCGACCTGAGCGGCCTGCGCGAGCGCAGCGCGGCATCGGCCAACGCCGAAACCGGCGCCATCCATGCGCGCAGTTCCCAGCTGCTGATCGCCATCATCTGCGGCGGCGTGCTGCTCGGCGCGGTGCTCGGTGTCGTGATCAGCCGCAGCGTCACCGGCCCGATCCGCCGTGCAGTGGCCGTTGCCAATGGCCTGTCGGAAGGCGATCTGAGCATGCGCATCGAGGTGCAGGGTCGTGACGAAACCGCGCAGTTGCTCGAAGCGATGCGCACCATGGTGCAGAAGCTGTCGCAGGTGGTGGGCGAGGTCAATACCAGTGCCGAAACCCTGGCCAGTGCATCGGAAGAAGTCAGTGCCACTGCGCAAAGCTTGTCGCAGGCGGCCAGCGAACAGGCGGCCGGCGTGGAAGAAACCAGCGCATCGCTGGAACAGATGACCGCCTCGATCAGCCAGAACACCGAAAACGCGCGCATCACCGATGGCATGGCCACCCAGGCCGCAAAGGAAACCATCGAAGGCGGCGAGGCCGTTGTCGCCACCACTCAGGCGATGAAGCAGATCGCACAGAAGATCGGCATCATCGACGACATCGCGTATCAGACCAATCTGCTCGCGCTCAATGCGGCGATCGAAGCCGCGCGTGCCGGCGAACATGGCAAGGGGTTTGCGGTGGTCGCCGCCGAGGTGCGCAAGCTGGCCGAACGCAGCCAGGTGGCCGCGCAGGAGATCGGCGAAGTAGCCAGTTCCAGTGTGGAATTGGCCGACCGCGCCGGGCGCTTGCTCGACACCATCGTGCCCAGCATCAAGCGCACGTCCGATCTGGTGCAGGAGATTTCCGCCGCATCCGAAGAGCAATCCTCCGGCGTCAGTCAGATCAATTCGGCGGTGGTGCAGTTGAGTCAGACCACCCAGCAGAACGCCAGTGCGTCCGAAGAACTGGCCGCCACTGCCGAAGAGATGAGCGCGCAGGCCGAACAACTGCAACAGAGCATGGCGTTCTTCCGCCTGGGCGGGCAGGGGGCTGCGAGCACCCCGCCCAAGCGCGGCAAGGTGGTCGCCGCACGCCCGGCGCGCGCTGCCGGTACGCGCGGTTGGCGCAGCAGTGCAGCACCGGCCTACGCCATGTCCGAAGGCCCGGACGAAGGCCAATTCGCTCGCTTCTGAGAGACCGATCGATGACTGCACAGACTCCCGATGTGATGCCTGGCGACGCCGATGCGGCGGCCCAGTACCTGACCTTCCAACTGGATGGCGAAACCTTCGCCATCAGCATTCTTGGCATCCGCGAAATCATCCAGTTCCGCGCCCCCACACCGGTGCCGTCGATGCCGGCCTGCGTGCGCGGGGTGATCAATCTGCGTGGCGCGGTGGTGCCGGTGGTGGATCTGCAATCGCGGCTGGGGCGTGCCGACTGCGCCATCGGTAAACGCAGCTGCATCGTGATTCTGGCTACCGAGCAGGCGCAAGGACCGCAGGTGATCGGCGTCTTGGTCGATGCGGTCAACGCGGTGATCGAACTGGCCGATCAGGACATCGAAGCCGCGCCGTCGTTCGGCACGCATATCCGCCGCGATCTGTTGCGCGGCATGGGCAAGGTTGGCGAGCGCTTCGTGGTGTTGCTGGAGATGGAGCAGGTGCTGCACGTCGAGGAGATTGCGGGTCACGCCGACGCACTGGCCGCCTGAGCTGCGGCCTCGCCAGAGGCCTGAACCAGGCCTCTGGCGAGCGCCATCAATCAGTCCTGCAGGTACCAGCCGGCAAAACGATGCACGCGATTGCGCCCGCTGCGTATCGCGATCTGCAAGGCATGCCGCGCGCGCGCCAGCAAGGCATTGGTGTCGTGCAGATCGCAGGCGGGCGTTGCGACCAGCCCGATGCTGAGCGTCAGCGGGGCATTCGGCCAGGTGGCCGCTTCAATTGCGCTGCGGATCCGTTCGGCGGTCTCTGTCGCGACCTGCGCCGACGTTGCCGGCAATGCCGCGCACAGCTGATCCGAGCTCAGCCGCGCCACACTTGCGGTGGCCGGCAGCTGCGCTTCGACGATTCGTGCAGCCTGGACAAGGGTAGCGTCCGCTACAGCCGCTCCGGCCTGCAGTTTCTGCCGCTTGAAGCCATCCAGATCGATCAGCAAAAAAACCAGCGATTGCTCAGGCGAATCGCTCGGTGCGTCTGCAGGCGCGTGCAATGCGCGTTCCAGACCCGCCCGATTCCACAAGCCAGTCAACGCGTCGCGTAGCGCATCCTGTTCGACCAACGCGGCTGCGCGCTGCAACTCGATGGTGTTGACGACTTGCCGCGCAAGCGCCTTCAGCGCGTCGCGTTCGGCGACCGACAGACGCCGTGGCGTGCGATCCAGCACGCACAGCGTGCCAAGCGCGATGCCGTCGGAGGTGAGCAACGGAGCGCCTGCATAGAAGCGGATCTGCGGCTCGCCGGTGACCAGCGCATTGTCGACAAAGCGCGCGTCCAGATGCGTATCGCCCACCTCCATCAACTGGTCGGGCTCGAGAATGGCGTGCGCGCAGAACGACAGATCGCGCGGCGTTTCGCTCGGCTGCATGCCGAGCTTGGATTTGAACCACTGGCGCTGTACGTCGACCAACGAAATCAGCGCCATCGGCGTCCGGCAGACCGCAGCGGCAATCGAGGTGAATTCGTCGTAGCGCGGCTCAGGCGCAGTGTCGAGAATCTGGTAGTCGCGCAGTGCGGCCAGGCGATCGTCTTCGTTGGCGGGCGTGCGCGCGCCGAAGGTCGCATTGATGCCGCCGGGCAACAGTGTCGCGTGGATCAGGCTCAACGCGGGCGCGTCGGGATTCTGCATGCAAAAGACCACCGGGACAGGGCGCCGTCAGGCGATGAGAGAAATACATGAGCCAGCCAGCAGTCGATACAACCGACCCATCGCCTGGCTGCTGGAGTTGGGGCGCTGGCCACCCTGGCGGCGAGCGCGTGCTCGAATCTTGCCACATCGGCCAGGCGGCGTAAGCGCTGGCGATTCCACTACGCACAGCGCCAGATCTGGCATCCAACTATTTCAGGAGATCATTCACCTTGACCCGCATTTCCTTCCGGCCGGCGGGTCTGTTCGTCATGGATCTGCTGATCCTTCTGCCCCGGACGCTGCTTGGCGGCCTCATCCTGCTTGCGGTCCTGCTGGCTCTCGGCGACGCCGTGCTGATTGTCGACGACGTTATCGGGCTGTTTTTGCTGATTGCTCATGGCGCTTGGGTCCGGTGCGAAGGATGAAACGGACGTTAGCGCGCCAGGTGTGATCCCGGCGCCATGGTTTCGTTGGCGTGTTTCCCCACTCACCCCTTGGACATGAATTTTTCCGGCAACCGCGCCCCGTGCACAGTGAGCCTGGAGAAGGCAGTGTCCATCGTGCGCAGGTCCAAAGGAGTCAGTTCCACGCTGACTGCGGCCAGATTTTCCGTCATGTGTGGAGAACTGCGTGTGCCAGGAATCGGGACAATCCATGGTTTTTGGGCCATGAGCCAAGCAAGCGCGACCTGGCCTGGCGTCGCGTTCTTTTCGTTTCCGACCGTACGGAGCAGATCGACGATGGGTTTATTCGCCGCCAGGTTGGCAGGCGAAAAGCGGGCGAAGCCGGAGCGAATATCCGTCCTGGGGTCGAACGTCCTGCTTGCATCGATGGTTCCGGTCAGATAGCCCTGTCCAAGGGGCGACCAGGGGACGAAGCCGATTCCGAGCTCCTCGCAGGTGGCAAGCACGCCGTTGTTCTCCACATCACGGGTCCAGAAGGAGTACTCGCTCTGTACTGCAGTAACGGCCTGGACCGCATGCGCGCGGCGAATCGTGTGCGCGCTGGCCTCGGACAAGCCGAAGTGGAGTACCTTGCCCTCGGCAATCAGATCCTTCACGGTACCGGCCACGTCTTCGATCGGCACGTTCGGATCAACGCGATGTTGGTAATAAAGATCGATACGGTCGGTACGTAGCCGCCTGAGCGATCCCTCGACGACCCTCCTTATGTGCTCCGGACGGCTGTTCAGCTGGAAACTGCCATCGTCGGCGTAGCCGAACTTGGTGGCGATGGCAACTTGATTGCGGATTGGTGCGAGTGCTTCGCCGACAAGGTCCTCATTGGTCAGAGGGCCATAGATTTCGGCCGTATCGAAGAAGGTGACACCCGTTTCGTGGGCAAGACGGAGCACGGCGATCCCTTGGCTGCGCTCGGCTGGTGGGCCGTAATTGGCACTGATGCTCATGGCGCCCACACCCGTTTCCGAAACGCTCATCCCTCCGAGCTTTCTAAACTTCATCGCGCGTTGCAGCTTGTTTCCCACGACCGGCTTGGCAAAAAGCGCGTTAGGCAGCAGTAACGAAGCACCCAGTGTCGCGCCCGCTTTAAGCAATTGGCGGCGCGACGTCATGCCGGCGCTTTTAAATCGGTAAGAGGTATCCATGCCGCAGTCCTAAGCCTTGGGGTCGGGAACTTGCAGTGTCTGGGTATCGCTTCAAGACCGCTTGCCGAAACCGCCGCGTTCATTGCCTAGAACGATGCTTCAATGGATGAGAGGGCTTTTAGAATTCCTGAAATTCAAGGCATTTTGAATGGCAACGCCTCAAATCGCAGAGGCGCCGCCGCTTGCTTTGCGTTGGATGATTGCAACGTACGCACGCACATGCTTACGAAACAAAAAATCCCCGGGAACCAGTGGTTCCCGAGGATTCTCTGCAAGCTGGTGGTGGAGCGGAAGGGGATCGAACCCTCGACCTTCGCGATGCGAACGCGACGCTCTCCCAGCTGAGCTACCGCCCCACGTGCCTCGATTCTAACCACATGCCGCGCGGTTCGCCAAGGGCTGCCCGGCGGCGACTGACCGCACCCCAGGGGGCGGTCTGAACGGGATGCGATCCAAATTCAATGAGGCGCTGCGATCACTCGCCGATCAGCGGGAACTTCAGGTCCGGGTTCTTGGCCTTCCATTCCTTGTACGACACCGAGCCTTCCCATGCAGCGAACGCCTTGGGGGTGCGGCCACGGCCGGACCAGGTCTCGCCGGTGTGCGGCAGTTCGTACTTCGGCTTGACTTCGCTACGGCCGCTCTTGACCACTTCCTTGCGCGCGGCGCTGGTGCCCAGGTAACCGGCAATGTCGTTGCGCTGCTTGGTGTTGAAGTGGCCAGCGAACTGTTCGAGCAGCGAGACGATGGTGGCATGCGCGGAGGATGCCTCGCTCGCGCGCTCGGTTTTCTCCTGTTCTTCCAGCTTGTGCAGTTCGTCCAGCAGCTTGGCTTTGGCTTGTGCGATGGAATCCAGTTTCGAAGTGGTATTGCTCACAGAGGTATAGCCTCGGAATAAAGTGGTGGAGACACCGCCCAGAGGGCGCGCGTCATTATGGCATGCGGCCCGGGGGCGGCCGTTGCGTGTTCGGGGCTCGCACATGCTGTGAACAGGCCTGTCACGGGGCCTGTGCGGCCGTTTTTTTTCGGTGGCGCTACGGGTGCTGTCCAGCGTCTGTGTGTGCAGCAGACCCGGCCGTTACGATACAACAGCGGGCCGTGCGGTGATTGCGGTTACTGCGCGGTGGCGTCATCCAGCAGCGGCAGCACCTGCGCCTCCAGCACCTCGCGGCGCCATTGACCCAGCGGGGCGGGCCAGGTGCGTTGTTCGATCAGGGTTTCCAGGTGCCGACGCGAGGCCAGGATGCCATCGGGCAGGCCCAGTTCGCGGCTGCGCTGCGCCACGGCGTCCTGCAGGCGCTTGAGCACGGCCTTGTTGCCGTCGGTGGCGGCCTGCGCCAACGGCGCGTGGTCTTCGTCCGGCAACGGTGTGTTGAGCGCTTCCCATACTGCGGCGGCGAGCTTGCGTGGGGCCTTGGGGAATTTGTCGAACTGGCGCAGCAAGGCATCCAGATCGTCGGGTGGAAAACGCGCCAGCTGGCTGGCCAGTTCGTTGTCCAGGATCCAGCTGCGCGGGCGATCGCTCTGACGCGCCTGCAGATCGCGCCAGCGCAGCAGCCGCAGCAATCGACGCTGCGCGGCAGGTTCCAAAAATTGCGCGGTGCGCAAGCTCACATGGGGCCAACGCTCGCCATCGTCGTGCTCTACCGTGGCGAGCAGGCGCTCGGCATCTTCGGCCAACCAGCCCAGGCGGTCCTGTTCGGTCAGGCGGCGGGTGAGTTCGTCGTGGATGGCAAACAGGTAACGCACATCGTCGGCGGCGTACTCCAGCTGCGCGGGCGAGAGCGGGCGACGCATCCAGTCCGAGCGCGTCTCGCCCTTGGTCAACAAGGTGCCGGTGACTTCCTGCACCAGCTTCTGATAGCCCATGCCACCGCCTACACCGGCCAGCGCAGCGGCGATCTGGGTATCGAACAACGGCCGCGGCAACACCCCGCAGGCACATTTGAAAGTGACCAGATCTTCGCTGGCGCTATGCATCACCTTGACGATATCGGTGGCGGTCAACCACTCCGCGAGCGCCGCGTTCATGCCCGGAATCAGCGGGTCGATCAGCAGGATCTCCTCGCCGATGGCCATCTGCACTAGCGCCAGTTGCGGCCAGTAGGTGCGTTCGCGAATGAATTCGGTGTCCAGGCCAATGCGGGACGGACGCGCTGCGTGCAGGCGTTGCGTCAGCTCGGAGGGGTGGGTGATCCAATGGGGCACGTGATTTCCGTCGACAGCGAGGGTTTGCGCAGAACGCGCAGAATAGCCTAACGTCGCGATCGCCTGTCGTGCGGCAGAGCACTGGAAGGAGCAGGTGGTGGGCAAGTGCGGTTACCGGATGGCAGCGTGGGGACTGGTCGCGCTGAGCGTGTGCGCCTGTTCGCGTGCACCCACGCCAGCGCCTGCCGTTGCGCCGCCTGCCGCCACGGCTGCGATGCCGAGCAAGCCGAATGTTTCGATCGGCGGCGAAGAATCCGCCGAGACGGTGGCGCAGTGGCAGCCACCGGCAGTGGACCTCGGCGATGAGACGCTGGCGCAGGCGCGCAAGCGTGCCGACCAGGCGTTGCAGGAAGATCGGCTGTTCCGCGATGGCGACGATGCGATTCCGTTGTATCTGGCGATCCAGCAACGTGCCGACGGCAAGGATGCGGCCAGCCGTCGCGGGCTGGAGCAGGCGCGGCGCCGGCTGATCGAGCGCGGCGAGGACTTGATCGAACAGACCGAGCGCCAGGACGATGCGCTCGAGCAGGCGCGGGAGCTGGCCATCGTGGCGCTGGCGCTGGCCCCGCAGGATCCCAAGGTGCGCGCACTGCAACGCGAGGTTGAAACCGCGCAGCGCGTACTCGGTTTCAATCGTGCAGGCGAAGACGATCTGCGCGGTGGGCGGCTGGGCGAAGACGGCAACGGCGCGCTAGTGAATTTTCGCGATGCGGCCCGGCTGGACCCCGACAACCCGCGCACACGCCAGGGGCTTGCGGCGGTAGAAAGCGGTTTGCTGGCACGTGCCGAGCAGGCTGCCGAGGCAGGCGACTTCATCGGTGCGCGTTACTGGTTGCAGATGGCCGGGCAGGTGCGCGAACGCGCGCCGACCATCGCCGACGCACGGGCGCGCGTGGAGCGCATGCGTCACGCACAGATCGCCGCGTTACACGATGCCGGTCTGCACGATTTGAATTCGCCGCGTGGGCTCAAGCCGGCCGGCGAAAAATTGGCCGAAGTGTTGCGCATCGC
Organism: Xanthomonas sp. Leaf131; assembly: GCF_001423495.1. Classification (GTDB taxonomy): domain Bacteria; phylum Pseudomonadota; class Gammaproteobacteria; order Xanthomonadales; family Xanthomonadaceae; genus Xanthomonas. Next base: position 226,739 of record NZ_LMOG01000018.1, read on the forward strand.
CGACCCGGGCGACCCGGTAGCCGGCGATCTGCGTCGTCGTCTGGAACTGGCCACGCATTACGGCAGTTTTCGCCCCGGGCAGGTGTTCACCGATGGGCTCAAGGTGGGCGGGCGCGGGCCGCAGATGATCGTGGTGCCGCATGGCGCGTTTCAGATGGGTGCAGGCGACGCCGAGCCGGGGGCATCCGACAACGAGCGCCCCGCGCATTACGTGCGCTTCGCGCGTGGCTTCGCATTGTCGATCACCGAAGTGACCGTCGCCGAGTTTCGTCAATTCATCGAGGCGACCGGCGCACGCCCGCGCGCCACCCGGCGCGGGCATTCGGTGGTGTACGACGAGCGCAGCGGCAACTTCATCCGCCGCAGCGGAGTGGATTGGCAATCGGACTACAACGGTGCGCAGGCCGCGCCCAATAGCCCGGTGATGCACGTCAGCATCCGCGATGCAGAAGCCTATGCGAGCTGGTTGTCGGAACAGACCGGCCGCCACTATCACGTGCCCAGCGAAGCGGAGTTCGAGTACGCGGTGCGCGCTGGCACCACCGGGCGTTATCCGTGGGGCAATGCCGGCTCGCCGCCGCTGGATGCGGGCAATTTCACCGGCGGCAACGATGTCTCGCGCAGCGGCCGGCACTGGAACAATGGCTTTGTCGGCTATGGGGACGGCTTCTGGGGCCCGGCGCCGGTGGGCAGCTTCCGTGCCAATGCCTGGGGCTTGCACGACATGGGCGGCAACCTGAGCGAGTGGGTGGCCGACTGCTGGCACGCCAGCTATCGGCGCGCGCCGGCCGATGGTGCCGCGTGGTTCAACCCCGGTTGCCGGCAGCGCATGATCCGCGGCGGCAGCTGGGCCAATTCTCCGCAGCAGACGCGCGCGGCCTGGCGGCAGTCGCAGGATTCCGACAGCACCAGCGCGCGTATCGGCTTTCGCCTGGCTCGTGGGATCTAGAGCGGCGGTCCGAGCTGAGTGCCTGTCGCCGCCAAGGTGTGCAAGGCGTGATTGCAGCAGCGCAGATCGACGCACCTGCCACCAGTCGCGGTGCGATTGCCGTGCGCCGGTTGCAGCTTCCTGGCCAGCGCCGGTCTGGTGGTTGTTCACAGCTGCGACCTGTCACCCGGTGTGCAGGCTTAACCCCAGCGAACAGCCCCGGAACCGCTCCGGAACCCACCCGCGTTCGCTGCGGTCTGTAGTGCCAGCATTCTGAAGGACGGCTGCGATGAGCTGGGGAATCCGTTTGTTTCGTTGGCTGATCGCCGTGTTGCTGATCGGTGGCAGCGGCTACGCGGTAGCGCGGCATCTGCAGGATGGAAACACTGCCGGGCAGTACGGCTCGGTCGAAGTGGTGCGCCCCGAGGGCACGCCCAAGGCGATGGTGGTGCTGTTGCCCGACAGCGGCCATCCCCAGGACGGTCAGCGGCTTGCCGAGATGTTGAGCAACGACGGCGCGTTGGTCGCGGTGATCGATACCGCCAGCTACCGCGAACGCGTGCGGTCTCACCATGCCGCTTGCAGTGCGTTGGCCGACGATGCCGAGCGGCTGGGCAAGAAGTTGCTGCGCGCCGAACACGTGGATGCGTTCCTGCCGCCGGTGCTGGTGGGGCAGGGCGATGGCGCAGTGCTGGCACGCCAGGCACTGGCCTCGGCCGCGCCGGACGTGCTGGGGGGCGCGGTTGTTGCCGATGGCGGCGCCAGCGATGTCGGCCTGGCCTGTTCCCGCGATGTGCCCGATGCCAACCAGGGCTTCCTCGACGATCTGGTCGACGATGCCAACCCGATGCAGATTGCCGCGGCCACCCTTGGTCATTTTCAGGCAGCGCAGGCGCAAGGCGTGGGCGATCTGCCGTTGGTGGAACTGCATGCGCCAGGTAGCGACCGTTTGGTGGTGATGCTGTCCGGCGATGGTGGTTGGCGCGAACTGGACAAAGGTATCGCCGCGCAGTTGCAGCAGCAGGGCGTGTCGGTGGTGGGCTGGAACAGCCTGCGCTACTTCTGGGGCAGCCGCACACCGCAGCAGGTCGGGGTGGATCTGGATCGGGTGATCGCCACGTATCGGCAGCGCTGGCATATCCAGCACGTGGCCTTGGTGGGCTACTCGTTCGGTGCCGATGTGCTGCCGTTTGCCTATCCCGAACTGTCGCCGCAGCAGCGTGCGTCCGTGCAATTCGTCAGCCTGCTCGGGCTTGGCCATCAGGCCGATTTCAAAGTGAGAGTCGGTGGCTGGCTGGGGTGGCACAACGATGCCGAGCGCGATGTGGAACCGGCGATCCAGTCGCTGGACGCGCATCGTCTGCAATGCATCTACGGCGATCAGGAGAAGGACACGCTGTGCCCTGAGTTACGCGCACGCGGGGTGGAGGTGGTTGCGCGTCCGGGCGGGCATCACTTCGATCATGATCCGGCGGTGCTGGCTGGGGTGTTGCTGCAAGGCTGGCAGCATGCGGCGCAGACGCCCACGCCCAGCCGTGGTTGACGGGTAATGCGACCAACGGCACACGAGCGAGTGACCAGGTGCGGTGTCCTCGCTGCTTGCGGGACCCCGTGGCGTCATGGATGCCGCCGAGGATTCTCCATGGACTGATTCACGGCGTGTCCCGCGCGCGGTGAGGGCATTGCGCCCTCGATGCGCTGAACTTTTTGAACCGTGCATTTGATTGCATCTCGACGACACTACGACGCGAAGTCTCGTTTTTCCTGTAGTGATCGAACACCTTGGATACATGGGGTGTAGAGCGGCTGATCTGCGGCTTGGTTGCAGGGCCCTTGCCCGCCCACCATCGCGGGACACGCCGCAAGTACGTCCCTGTAGGCTCTTACGCGGCATCCATGCCGCGTAAGGTCCCGCGCGGTGCGCGTGGTTTGAGCGGTGCATGCTGCGCGTTTTGTCCGATGACGGGCGGTCTGATCAGCGCCTTTCGATTCGATCAATGTCGCTGCCATTCTTGGCATTACTCCGGGCGTCAACGAAGCCGCGTGTGCCAAACATGTTGCCGCCATCGATACAGCGTTCAAGAGAGTTTGTTCGCCGCTCAGCCGTCGCCGGGCTCGACGCGCACCTCGATGCTGCCATCGGCCAGTTGCGCACGCAGACGCTCGCCGGGACTCACCTCGCCAGCGCTGCGCACTACGCTGCCATCGGCGGGGCGGGTCACGATGGCGTAGCCGCGCGCCACCGTGGCCAGTGGGCTGACCGCTTCCAGCGAGCGTGCCAGACCGCGTAGCCGGAGTTGATCGTGTTGCAAGCGTCGTTGCATGGCCGCTTGCGGATGCAAGGCCTGCAGGCGCTGCTGCAGGTTGGCCAGATCGCGTTGCGGGTTGTGTGCGTGCAGGCGGGCCTGCCCACGCTGCAGGCGTGCCTGCAGCCGCTCCAGCACCTGTGTCATGCGCGCGCGCAGCTGGCGGCCGGCATCTTCCTGGCGGCGCTGCAGCAGTTGCAATCGCGCCTGCGGGCTCTGCGCACGCAGGCGCAAGGCAAGCCGATCGGCACGTTGCATCGCGTTGCCCAACGCGTGTTGTTGCAGCTGGGCCATGCGCGCCTGCGCACGCCGTACACGGGCGACCAGCTCGCGTTGATCGGGCACCAGTAATTCGGCCGCCACCGAGGGCGTGGGCGCCCGCACGTCGGCAACGAAATCGCTGAGACTGAAGTCGGTCTCATGCCCAACCGCCGACACCACCGGTGTCTGTGCGGCAGCAATCGCACGGGCCAGGCGCTCGTCGTTGAAGGCCCACAGATCTTCCAGCGAGCCACCGCCGCGGGTGATCAGAATCACGTCGTAGCGTCCGCAGGCGTCTGCGCGCTGCAGCAGCGAGGTGATTTGCGCGGCGGCGCTGTCGCCTTGCACCAGCGAGGGCAGCAGGTCCACTTCCAGCAACGGAAAGCGGCGCGCCAGCACGCTGAGCACATCGCGCACTGCTGCGCCGCTGGGTGAGGTAATCACCGCCAGGCGCCGCACATGCGCCGGCAACGGTTGCTTGCGCTCGGCATCGAACAGGCCTTCGGCGGCCAGGCGCGCACGCAGCTCGTCGAAGGCGCGGCGCAAGGCGCCTTCGCCGGCTTCTTCCATGTGGTCGAGCACCAGCTGGTAGTCGCCGCGTGCCTCGTACAGGGTGAGACGTCCGCGCGCGAGTACGCGCAGGCCTTCGCGCGGCTGGAACTTCAGCCAGGTGCTCTTGGGCTTGAACATCGCGCAGCGGATCTGCGCACGGGCGTCCTTGAGCGTGAAGTACAGATGGCCCGAAGAAGGGCGTGTGACGCTGCTCAGCTCTGCTTCCACCCAGACCAGCGGGAAGCTGCCCTCCAGCAGGTCGCGCGCCAGCGTGTTGAGCTGGCTGGGGGTGAGGATCTGTTCGTTACGGTCGGCCATTGCCGCATTATCCCGCAGCGGCGATGCGCATGCGTGAGCGCATCAAGTGAAAACTCACAGGCCGTGTTGCGCCAGCGCCCAACCCACGTGTTCGCGTACCAGTTCCGAATCGTCGTGGCGACGGGCTTCCAGTGCCGCCAACACCTCCGGCGTGCCGGGCGCATTGCCCAGCCCCACCGCGATATTGCGCAGCCAGCGTTCGTGGCCGCTGCGGCGGATCGGGCTGCCCTCGGTGCGGCGCAGGAACTCGTCCCTGTTCCACGCGAACAGCTGCGGCAACGTCGCTACATCCAACTCGTTGCGGGCGCGAAAATCGGCTTCGTCGGTGCGTTGGGCGAACTTGTTCCAGGGACAGACCAGCTGGCAGTCGTCGCAGCCGAAGATGCGGTTGCCGATCGGCTTGCGCATCTGCTCAGGGATTGCGCCCTCATGCTCGATGGTGAGATAGGCAATGCAGCGGCGCGCATCCAGCCGGTACGGGGCGATGATGGCCTGGGTCGGGCAGATGTCGATGCAGCGCGTGCACGTGCCGCAATGCGCGGTGGCCGGGGTGTCGATGGGCAACGGCAGGTCGAGGTAGATCTCGCCCAGAAAGAACCACGAACCGCCGTTGCGATCGATCAGGCAGGTATGTTTGCCGATCCAGCCCAGCCCGGCGTTGCGTGCCAACGCGCGCTCCAGCACCGGTGCGGAATCGACGAACACGCGATAGCCGAACGCGCCGACCTCGCCCTGGATGCGCTCGGCCAGCTTCTGCAGCCGGTTGCGCATCAGCTTGTGGTAATCGCGCCCCAGCGCATAGCGCGCCACATAGGCGCGGCGACCGTCGTGCAAGGTGTTCCAGGCTTCGGTGTCGTCCTTGCGGCCGTAGTCCATGCCCACCGACAACACCCGCAAGGTGCCGGGCACCAGCTCCTGCGGGCGCGAGCGTTTGTCATCGTGCTGGGCCATCCAATGCATGGTGCCGTACAGGCCTTCTGCCAGCCAGCTGCGCAGATGCGCCTCGTCTTCGCCGAGTTCGATGCCGGTGATGCCGCAACGTTGAAAGCCGGCCTCGCGCGCAAACGCACGGATGCGCGCGGCAGCGTCGGTGGGGTCGGGGCGGGCGAGGACGGCAGACATGGCGACAAGTATAGAATTCCCGGCATGTACGTACCGCTCGATCTTTACGACACCGCCGCCGCGCGCAAGCTGGACGCGCAGGCCACTGCGCTGCTCGGTGGCAATGGCTATCTGTTGATGCAACGCGCCGGGCAGGCCGCCTGGCAGTACCTGCTGGAACGTTGGCCGCAGGCGCGCCGCATCGTGGTGGTGTGCGGCACCGGCAACAACGGGGGCGATGGCTATGTGCTGGCGCGCCTGGCGCAGCGGGCCGGGCGTGGTGTGCGGGTGGTGCATCTGCCCGAGCACGGCCCGGCCTCGGCGCTGGCGCAACGCGCCTGCACCGATTATCTGGCCATGGGTGGAGCGATCGAGCTGGTTGCGTCTCCGTTGGCGCAGGCCGACGTGATCGTCGATGCGCTGTTCGGCATCGGTCTCAACCGCGCGCCGGATGCTGACACCGCGTCATTGATCGAGGCCATCAACGCAGCCGGCGTGCCGGTGTTCGCGCTGGATGTGCCCAGCGGCATCGATGCCGATCACGGCGTGGCCTTTGGCACGGCGGTGCACGCGCAGGCCACCTTGCAATTCATCGTGCCGCACGTGGGGCTCTATACCGGCGATGCGCTGGAGCATGCGGGCGAGCGCGTAGTCGCATCGCTGGAGGTGCCAGATGCTGCCTTCGAGGGACTGATGCCGGCCGCGCACAGCTGGGATATCGATGCATTGGCCGCGCAGCTGCGCCCACGTCGACGCAATACGCATAAGGGCGAATCCGGGCGCGTGCTGTGTGTCGGCGGCAACCTCGGCAGCGGCGGTGCGATCATGCTGACGGCCGAAGCGGCCTTGCGCAGCGGGGCAGGGCTGGTGCAGGTCGCCACCCGCGCCGAGCACGTGGCGCCGCTGCTCGCGCGCTGCCCGGAAGCGATGGTGCGCGCGGTGCAGGCCGACGACGACATCGCCGCATTGGCTGGGACGGCCGACGTGGTCGCACTCGGCCCGGGCCTGGGTCAGGACGCCTGGGCGCAGGCCTTGTGGCATGCGGTGCTGGCCTCGGATACTGCGCTCGTCATCGATGCCGATGGCCTGAATCTGCTGGCTGCCAACGAGATGCCAACGCGTGGCCCGCGTGTGCTGACCCCGCATCCTGGCGAGGCCGGCCGTCTGCTCGGTTTGTCTACTGCACAAGTCCAGCACAATCGCCTGGCCGCCGCAGACGCCTTGGCCAAGCGCTTCGACGCGGTTGTGGTGCTCAAGGGCGCCGGCAGCGTCATCGCCGCGCCGCATTCGGTGCCACGCATCATCGACGCCGGCAATCCGGGCATGGCGGTCGGCGGCATGGGCGATCTGCTGACCGGCGTGATCGCGGCCTTGCTGGCGCAGGGCTGGCCGCCGTTCGACGCCGCCAGCCTCGGCGCCTTGCTGCATGCCTGCGCTGGCGATGCGGCCGCACGCGCTGGCGAGCGCGGCTTGCTGCCAACCGATTTGCTGCCCGAACTGCGCCGCTTCGCCAACGCTGGAGCCATTGCATGAACACACTCAGCGGGCAATTGGACGACGCACAGGCCACCGAAACAGTGGGGCAAGCCATGGCTGCCGCCCGGCCCGCGAGCGCGGTGGTGCAGTTGCACGGCGATCTGGGTGCCGGCAAATCCACACTGGCACGCGCGCTATTGCGTGCCCTCGGTGTCACCGGGCCGATCCGCAGCCCCACCTATACCTTGGTCGAGCGCTATCCGCTCAGCACTGGCGATGAGGCCTGGCACCTGGATCTGTATCGCATCGGCCACGCTGGCGAATTGGACTTTCTCGGGCTGGACGAGGGCAGTGCAAGCCTGTGGCTGATCGAATGGCCCGAACGCGGCGCAGGCGCGTTGCCCCCGGTCGATCTGGATGTGGAACTGGCGGTCGAAGGGCAGGGCCGCAGCATTCGGCTGCTGGGCCGTAGCGACACCGGGCGCGACTGGCTGATGCAGCTGGCACAACAACCGCAGTTGCAGCGGTTGTTTGCCAGCTCACAAGAAGAATGAACGCCAGGTTGTGGATTATTAAGGGAAATCACCTTGCAATTCACACGCTTGGATGATTGAATCCAGCGCCATGACACCGGGGTTCCGCCAGTTCTGTGTTTCCGCCCTGACCGCCAGCCTGAGCCTGGCGGTTTTTGCTGCGTGGGCCGGCGAAATCAAAAGCGTTGGCGTCAGCACCGGCGCAACCGGCACGCGCGCTGAAATTCAGCTCGCCGGCAGCGGTGGTTTCAAGACGCTGTCGTTGGCTAACCCCAATCGATTGGTCGTGGATTTTCCCGATTCGGCGGGCGTGCGCGGCCTGAAGCTGCCCGCTGCTACCGGTCTGGTGACGTCGGTGCGTACCGGGCAACCGGTGCCGGGCACGTTCCGGGTGGTGTTCGAGCTGGCAACGCCAGTCACGCCGCTGAAGCCGCAAATGCAGACGCTGGGTAGTGCTTCGACTTTGGTGATCGAGTGGCCGGGCGATCCGACCCCGGCTGCGAGCACCGTCGCGAACACGACAACTGCGCCTGCAACACCGCCGGTGCCGCGTCCTGCGATTGCGCAGCCGGTCAATGCACAGGCCGAAGCAGCGCGTGCAACCGCAGCACTGGCTGCATCTGCACAGCGCGCCTCCTCCACGCCACCGCCGCCAGCACCGGCGCCGTACGTGCCTGCATCGGCCATGCCTACCGTCACGACGGCGCCCGTCCCAACGACGGTCGCCACGGGCGTGCCGACGCCGCGTCCCGGCGTTGCTGCGACCGCAGTGACGACTGGGACTGCTGTGCCGGCAAGCGCCGCCAACAACACTCCCAATCGCGTCACGGTCACGACCGCCAATGCAGCCGCAAGCGCGGCGATGTCGGGCAACGCCGCATCGCCGGCTGCAATCTTGAACGGTGGCAACGTACCGATGAGCGCTGCGTCCGGCAACAACGCTGCAGCCATGCCGAACACGGCGTCCGGCACTGTTGCGGGCGCAGACAATGACGACATTCCGCCGCGCCCGGTCCTGCCCAGTGAAGCGTCGCGGATCAAGATGGCGCCGGGCATGCGGCCGTTGATCGTGGCAATCGATCCCGGCCACGGCGGCCAGGACCCGGGTGCGATGGGCCCCACCGGCAAGCGCGAAAAAGACGTGACCCTGGCGGTCGGCCGCGAACTGGCGCGCCAGATCAACGCCACGCCCGGCATGAAGGCGTACATGACGCGCGACACCGACGTGTTCATTCCGCTGCCGATGCGTGCGCAAAAAGCACGCGCCGCCAAGGCCGATATCTTCATTTCGATCCACGCCGATGCCGCAGAAAATCGCAGCGCAACCGGCTCATCGGTCTACGTGCTGTCGACCAAGGGCGCCTCTTCGCAGCGCGCGCGTTGGTTGGCCGACAAGGAAAACGCCGCCGACCTGGTCGGCGGCGTGCGCTTGCAGCAGACCGAAAGTACGCTCGCCAACGTGTTGCTGGACCTGGCGCAAAGCGGCCATATGAAAGCGTCCGAAGACGCCGCCGGCCATGTGCTCGGTGGCCTCAAGCGGATCGGCAACAATCACAAGCCGTTCCTGGAGCGCGCCAACTTCGCGGTGCTGCGTACTTCCGACATGCCGGCAATGCTGGTGGAGACCGCCTTTATCTCCAATCCGGATGAAGAGCGGCGTCTGATCGATCCGGCTTACCAGCGCAAGATCGCCTCGGCCGTGCTGGACGGCATCGATACCTTCTTCACCCGCCAGCCGCCGCCGGGCACCCTGTTTGCCGCGCGTGCGCAGGCCGAAGCCGATGCCAGCGCTGGCACCGTGGCCGGCGGCAGCCGCTGAGCCGCTCGGCTATCATTCCGCACTGATTCCTTGATGACGGCGCCACGCGCCGCCGGATTGCCGTGCCGACGTTCGTCTTGCCTGTCACTTCCTCGATGCATCGTGTTTTCCGCTTCCAGTGCGGGAGCGCGCGCTGATGGCGATTCGTCAGCTGCCCGATATCCTGATCAACCAGATTGCCGCCGGCGAAGTCGTCGAGCGGCCGGCGTCGGTGGTCAAGGAACTGGTCGAAAATGCGCTCGATGCCGGCGCCACCCGCGTGGATATCGAGCTGGAAGAAGGCGGCGTGCGCTTGATCCGTATCCGCGACAATGGCGGCGGCATCCCGCCCGAAGAACTGCCGTTGGCAGTGTCGCGGCATGCCACCAGCAAGATCGCCTCGCTGGACGATCTGGAAACCGTGGCCACGCTCGGTTTTCGTGGTGAAGCCCTGCCGTCGATCGCCTCCGTCAGCCGCTTCACCCTGGTTTCGCGACGCCACGATGCCGAACATGGTTCTGCATTGGAAATCGAAGGCGGGCGCCTGGGCGAGGTGACGCCGCGTGCGCATGCGCCTGGCACCACGGTGGAAGTGCGCGAGCTGTTCTATAACGTTCCGGCCCGGCGCAAGTTTCTGCGTGCCGAGCGCACCGAGCTCGGGCATATCGAAGAGTGGCTGCGCTCGCTGGCACTGGCGCGGCCGGATGTGGAATTGCGCGTTTCGCATAACGGCAAACCCTCGCGCCGCTACAAGCCGGGCGATCTGTATTCGGATGCGCGATTGGGCGAAACACTGGGCGAGGATTTCGCGCGGCAGGCCTTGCGTGTCGATCACAGCGGCGCCGGTCTGCGGCTGCATGGTTGGGTGGCGCAGCCGCATTACTCGCGCGCCAGTACCGACCAGCAATATCTCTACGTCAACGGCCGCTCGGTGCGCGATCGCAGCGTGGCGCACGCGGTCAAGATGGCCTATGGCGATGTGCTGTTCCATGGCCGCCAGCCGGCGTATGTGTTGTTTCTGGAACTGGACCCGGCGCGCGTGGACGTCAACGTGCACCCGGCCAAGCACGAGGTGCGCTTCCGCGAGGCGCGGCTGATCCACGACTTCGTCTATCGCACCTTGCAGGACGCGCTGGCGCACACGCGTGCAGGTGCGCTGCCCAACAGCATCGGCATGGAAGGCAGCGGTGACGCAGGTGCTGCGCCGAGCGGGATGGTCAACGCCCCACACTACGGCGGCGCCACCGGCAGCGCTGGCGGCACCGGCTACGGCAACTGGACCCCATCGCAGACGCCACTGGGCCTGCGCGTGGATGAAGCGCGCGCGGCCTACAGCGCGCTGTACGCACCGCCGTCCAGTGGCGCACAGCAGCAGTCCGGGGCGATGCAGACCTTCTCCGGCAGCGGCTTGCCGGCAACCTCGCAAGACAGCGGTGTGCCGCCGCTCGGGTATGCGGTCGCGCAATTGCACGGCATCTACATCCTGGCCGAGAACGCCGAAGGCTTGATCGTGGTGGACATGCATGCCGCACACGAACGCATCGGCTACGAACGGCTCAAGAACGCCCACGACAGCATCGGGTTGCACGCGCAACCGCTGTTGGTGCCGATGACGCTGGCGGTGGGCGAGCGCGAAGCCGACACCGCCGAGCGCGAAGCCGACACGCTGGCCAGCCTGGGGTTCGAGATCACCCGCGCCGGCCCGCAATCGCTGCACGTGCGCAGCATTCCCGCGCTGCTGGCCACTGCCGAACCGGAAGCGCTGCTGCGCGATGTGCTGGGCGACCTGCGCGAACACGGTCAGAGCCGCCGCATCGCCACCGCGCGCGACGAGTTGCTGTCGACCATGGCCTGCCACGGTGCGGTACGCGCGAATCGGCGCCTCACCGTGCCCGAAATGAACGCACTGCTGCGCGATATGGAAGCCACCGAACGCTCCGGCCAGTGCAACCATGGCCGACCGACCTGGGCTCGGTTTACGCTGAGCGAAATCGATCGTTGGTTTCTCAGGGGGCGTTGATGGCTGTGTTGCACAGGGGGAAGCGCTGGCTGCTCGGCATGCTGGTGCTCATGACGCTGGCCGGCTGCGGCAAGGATGCGCCGCCGCCAGCCGCGCCAGTGGCACTGGACAAGACCTTTCTCGCCGACAACGCCGCCTGGCGCGAAGCCCGTCTGGCAGAGCTGCGTGCGCCAGACGGCTGGACCAGCCTGGTCGGTCTGCACTGGCTTTCGCTGAAGGCGCATTACATCGGCAGCAGCGCCGACAGCGGCATCAAGCTGGCAGTCGGGCCGCCCAAGATGGGCATGGTGTCCATCCAGGTTAAAACGGTCTGGTTCGTGCCCGAACGCGGCGCAGCGTTGAGCGTCGATGGCAAACCGCTGACCGGCAGGATCCGCTTCCAGTCCGATCGCGATCCGCAGCCCACCTTGATCCATTTCGATGACGGCAAGGGCGTGTTGAGCCTGATCCAGCGTGGCGACCGCGATGCATTGCGGGTCAAGCATGCCGATGCGCCATCGCGCACCGGCTTTGCCGGTCTGGACTATTGGCCGGTCGATCCGTCCTGGCGCATCACCGCGCGCTATGTGCCCAACGATGTGGGCAAGACCATCGCCATCGTGGATATCGTCGGCATCAGCAGTGAGCAGGCGAACGCTGGCGCACTGGAATTCGAACGCGACGGCAAGCCGTACCGATTGGAGACCATCGGCGAACCAGGGCGGCCGATGTTGGTGGTATTTGCCGACCGCACCAGTGGACACGGCAGCTATCCGGCCGGACGTTTTATGGAGCTGGACGCGCCCGATGCTTCGGGGCATGTGGTGGTCGATTTCAATCGTGCCTTCAATCCGCCGTGCGCGTTTACGCCATTCGCGACCTGCCTGCTGCCGCCGCCGGAAAACCGGATCGACCTGGCCGTGTCGGCGGGCGAGAAGGCTTACAAGGTGCCGCACTGACGTGGAGAAAACCGACGTGGTAAAGACGAGCGCGCGAACCCGACTTGCAACATGGTGCAGCGGCGCACTGATCGGACTGGCGCTGTGGAGCGGAGCGGTGGCACCGACCTGGGCACGTGCCGGCGGCGAGGCGGCGGCGGGACCGCCGGTGCCGTTGTTGTGGAAGGTCGATGGCAAGGGCGGCACGTTGTATCTGCTGGGCTCGTTCCATGTGCTCAAGCCCAGCGATTATCCGCTGTCGCCGGACGTCATGCAGGCCTTCGCCAAGGCCGACCGGCTGGTGTTCGAACTACCGCCATCGGATGCGCAATCGCCCGAGTTGGCCGGCCGCATGCTGCAGGCAGCACGGCGCAGCGACGGGCGCCGGCTGCAGGATGCACTCGATGCGAAGACCTGGCAGGCCTTGAGCGCCTACGCGCGCAAATACGGCATGTCGCTCGATACCCTGCAGCCGCTCGAGCCCTGGTTTGTCGCGCTGACGATCAGCCTGGCCGAGATGAGCCGGCAAGGCATGGACCCGAACGCAGGTCTGGATCATTACCTGATGGAGCAGGCGCAGGCCAAGGGCAAACCGGCCGATGGCCTGGAGCGCGTCGAACAACAGATCGCCATGCTCGATGGCATGTCGCCCATCGAGCAGCATCAGTTACTGGAAGAATCGCTGGACGAGGCGGAGGCCACAGATCAGGTGCGTCAGCTGCACACCGCCTGGCGCAATGGCGATGTACACACGCTATCTACGCAGATGGCCGAAGACATGCGCCGGCAGTATCCTGCGCTGTATCAGGACATCAACGTCGAGCGCAACGCGCGTTGGGTGCCGCTGCTGGAGCAACGGCTCGGCAAAGGCAGCGGGACCACGCTGGTGGTGGTCGGTACGCTGCATCTGTTGGGTAGCGACGGGGTGGTGGAGCGTCTGCGTGCGCGTGGCTACCACGTGGAGCGGATCTGCTCGGCCTGCACGGCGCAGGCCGGCCGCTGATCTGGCTGCGCCGGGAGCGTGTCGTGCTCCAGCGCAGATTCGTCTGTCACCCGCGGTTGCGAGCCTTGCCAGTGGTGCCGGTGTTGCTGGAAGTGCCGTGTGTCCCGGTTGCCTTGTGTGTCCCGGTGCCCATCGGACCGCTGCCGATGCCAGAAGCGCCTGGCGGTGTCGGCGGCGTGCCAGGGCCACCCGGACGACCGAAGCCGGCACCGAAGTTGCGCTGGAATTCCTGCCACAACTCCAGGTTGCGCTCGGTCAGCTGATTCATCATCGCCCACGGAGTTTGCCCAAGCAGGTTGCCCATCTGCTGGCGGAACTGCTGCTGCTGATCCAGGAACACCTGCATGCTGCGCTCCAGGTAGTTGCCCATGAAGCCCTGCAGCGAGTCGCCGTAGAAACGGATGATCTGACTCAGCAACTGGGTGGAGAGCATCGGCTCGCCGTCCTGTTCGCGGTCGGCAATGATCTGCAACAGAACGGCGCGACTGAGGTCTTCGCCACTCTTGGCGTCGCGTACTTCGAATTCTTCGCCGTCGATGATGAGCTGCCGCACATCTTCGATGGTGATATAGCTGGAAATTTCCGTGTCGTAAAGACGGCGATTGGGATACTTCTTGATGATGCGAAGTCCGGCCATGGAACGTTCACTCACAACGATAGTGCGCGCAGGATGGCGCACCGCAACAGCGCTTGCAACAGCAAAAAGCCTTATTTTCTGAAGCGGACACCTGAAAATTGTTGCGCAGCATGATTTTTAAGGGAATTTCATGCTGCGCCGCAAAGTTGCAGCAAACGTTACCAGCCCATGTGATGGCCGCCGTTGATGTCAAGGTTGGATCCGGTGATCCAGGCGGCCTCTTCTGCGACCAGAAATGCCACCGCATAGGCGATCTCTTCCGGGCGACCCAGCCGCCCGGTGGGGATGTCGGCAACGATCTTGGCGCGGACTTCTTCCGGCACCGCCATCACCATATCGGTGGCCACATAGCCCGGCGACACGGTGTTGACGGTGACCCCGAAGGCCGCGTTTTCGCGTGCCAGCGAGATGGTGAAGCCATGCATGCCGGCCTTGGCGGCGGCGTAATTGGCTTGCCCGTACTGGCCCTTCAATCCATTGATGGAGCTGATCTGGATCACCCGACCCCAGCCGCGCTTGCGCATGCCTTCGATCACCGGGCGGGTGACGTTGAAGACCGAATTGAGGTTGGTGTTGATGACCTCGTGCCACTGCTCGGCCATCATGCGATGGAAGGTGGTGTCGCGGGTGATGCCGGCGTTGTTGACCAACACTTCGATCGGCCCCAGCGAGGCTTCCACCTCTTCGACCAGGGCGCGCGCGTGATCGGAGGAGGCCACGTCGCCGCGAAACAAGGCGAACTCGTAGCCTTGCGCCTGCATGCGCTGCTGCCATGCGCGGGCCTTTTCCTCGGTGCGGAAGTTGCTGGCGACCCGATGCCCCTGGTCGGCCAGACGCTTGCAGATGGCGGTGCCGATGCCGCCGGTGCCGCCGGTGACCAGTACGACGCGAGATGTCATGACGACTCCAATGAACAGATGGTAGGCGGGTGGGACGCGGACACTGGCGCCGCGCCCGGTTGCCGGTGCTGGGGCGCAATTCTAGTCACGCTGGCGCTGTGATGCGCGTCTGTTGACGTCCAGGCTGTGGTGGCGGGGCAGCAACGATGGCGAAAAATGCTGCACGGCATGCTGCAGCAGCGTGTCCACCGCTGCATGGCGTGGCAATGCCGTCGGGAGCTGGCCCAGTGCAGCCCAGACGGCGTGCAGGGCCGGCAGCGGGTCGGCGTCGTCCAGCGCGGGCGCGTCGTGCGACTTGGACAGCTTGCGGCCGTCGCCATCCAGGATCAGCGGCAGGTGCAGATAGCGCGGCTGCGGCAGGCCCAGGGCGCGCTGCAGCAGTCGCTGGCGTGGGGTCGAGTCGAGCAGGTCGGCGCCGCGCACGACATCGGTGATGGCTTGCGCGGCATCGTCCACCACCACCGCCAGTTGGTAGGCCCAATACCCATCGGCGCGGCGCAGCACCACATCGCCGACCTCGGCATACACGTCCTGCACCACGCGCCCCTGCAACGCGTCGTCGAAGCTCACCGACGGCTGTGGCGGCACCCGCAGGCGCACCGCGCGGCGCTCGCCCAGCGGCGCCACGCAGGCGTGGTGGACACCGCCCATGCCGGCAAGATCGGCGCGGCTGCAGCTGCATTCGAACGCCAGCCCGGTCTCCAGCAACGTGGTCAGGGCGGCGCTGTACTGCGTGTCGCGATCGGACTGGTACATCACCGGGAGGTCCGAAGTCAGCCCGAATGCGGCGAGCGTACGCAACTGCTGTTCGGAGGCGCCTGGCTCGGCACGCGGCGGGTCGATGTCTTCGATACGCACGCACCACTCACCGCCGGCATGCCGCGCAAGCAGCCAGCTGCCGAAGGCCGCCAACAGCGAGCCGAAGTGCAGGGGGCCGGTGGGGGAGGGCGCGAAACGGCCGCGGTAGGTAGGGGATGACATGGGCAGCTGAATCGTCGGTCAGATGCTTGCTTGATTTCAAGCGCCGACGGCCGCAAATCCGCTGCAGTTCATCGAACGCATGAGTGGAGCGACTGCGCCATGTTCAACCGTCTTTTCCTGTTTCTTCTGACCAATTTCGCGGTGCTGATGCTCGCCGGCATTGTCATGTCGGTGCTGGGCGTCAATCCCGCGCAGATGAGTGGCCTGTTGGTGATGGCGGCCGTGTTCGGCTTCGGCGGCTCGTTCGTCTCATTGCTGTTGTCCAAGTTCATGGCCAAGCGCAGCACCGGCGCGCAGGTGATCAGCGAGCCGCGCACGCCCACCGAGCGCTGGCTGCTGGAGACCGTGCGCCGTCAGGCCCAGGCGGCCGGCATCGGCATGCCGGAAGTGGCGATCTACGACGGCCCGGAGATCAACGCCTTCGCCACCGGTGCCAACCGCAACAACGCGTTGGTGGCGGTGTCCACCGGCCTGCTGCAGCACATGAGCCAGGACGAGGCCGAAGCGGTGCTGGGCCATGAAATCGCGCACGTCGCCAACGGCGATATGGTCACCATGGCGTTGCTGCAAGGCGTGCTCAATACCTTCGTGATCGTGCTGGCGCGGGTGGTCGGCGGGGTCATCGACGGCGCCATCTCCAACAATCGCGAAGGCGGTCGCGGCTTTGCGTACTACATCATCGTGTTCGCGCTGGAGATGGTGTTCGGCTTGTTTGCCACCATGATCGCGATGTGGTTCTCGCGCCGCCGCGAGTTCCGTGCCGACGCCGGTGGTGCGCAATTGGCCGGGCGCGGCAAGATGATCGCCGCGCTGGAGCGCTTGTCGCTCAATCACGGCCAGAACACCTTGCCCTCGCAGGTACAGGCGTTCGGCATCTCCGGTGGGGTGGGTGACGGCTTGCGTCGTCTGTTTCTGAGCCACCCGCCGCTGACCGAGCGCATCGCTGCGCTACGCGCCGCGAACGGCACTGCGTGATAAGGCTGCGCTGCTCTGCCCATTGTCTGAAGTGGCTGGTCAGCGGATAGAGCGGTAGTAGAGCCTCTGATTTGCGCCCTGGCTGCAGGGCCCTTGCCCGCCCACCATCGCGGGACACGCTGCAAGTACGTCCCGTAAGCTCTTACGCGGCATCCATGCCGCGTAAGGTCCCGCGACGGTGGGCGGGCAAGGACCTCTCGTGATGGTCGGTGTGCATGGCTTTGAGTAAAGCAGTCAGCAAACTTTCTGGTGCGGTGTCCTCACCGATTGCGGGACCGTGTGGCGGCATGGATGCCGCTACCGAGCCCCCATGGACGGGTTCACGGCGTGTCCCGCGAACGGTGAGGGCACCGCGCCCTCGACTCACCTAGCTTTGATTGTTGGTCTTTCGCTTGCCTCGGCAAGGCCTCAGCCGAACTCGTAGTTCATCAACGGCCCGGTGGGTGCGACGAAATCGCCTTGCACATAGTCCACACCTGCGCTGAAGAAGCTGCTCATCGACTGCGCATCGGCCACGAATTCGGCCACGGTGAGAATGCCGGCCGGTTGCGCGCGCGAGGTGATCTCGCGGATCTTCTCCTGGCTTTCGCGGGCCGAAGCGACCTCGCTGGTGATGCCGCGATCGAGCTTGAGAAAAGCCGGCTGGAAATGCGCCAGCAACTGGAACGAATCCAGGCCCGAGCCGAATTGCTCCAGCCCGACCTTGCAGCCCATCGCCGACACCGACGCCAGAAACTGCTGGGCATTGCGCAGATGCGTAAACACCTTCGATTCGGGTGTCTGCAGCCACAAGCGCTCGCCCGGCACGCCGTACACCGCCAGTTGCTCGCGAATGGTGTCGATCATCTGCGGGTCGGAGAACGAGTTCGGACCGATGCGCACCAATAGATGCGTCTTGTGCCCGGCGCGTTGCCGCTCGCCGAGCTGGCGGATGGCGCGGGCCACCACCCAACGGTCGATCTCGGTGATCAGGTCGTGCTCTTCGGCGATGGCGATAAACGCGTTCGGCGACATCATCTCGCCGTTGCGTTCCAGACGCAGGAACGCCTGATACAACTCCACCGGCTCGCCCTGCAAATTGAGCACCGGCTGGTAGTGCAGCGAGAAGCCATCGCCGACCAGCGCGTCGCGCAGCTGTTCCACCCAGCGTTCGATGCGTTCTTCTTCGGCGCGGTCGGAGGCCGCAGGGTCGTAGATGCTGACCGCATTGCCGCCGAGTTCGGCCGTGGTGCGTACCGCCTCGGTGCCGCGGTTGAGCACCTGGCCGATGCTGGCGATCTTTTCGCCAATCTGCACGCCGCCAATGCTCACCGTCACAGTGGCCGAGCGCGCGCCGATGCTGAACACATGTTGCGCAAATGCATCGCGCACCATCTCGGCCAGCGCGTGGGTCCGGGCGTAATTGCCATCCATCAGCAACGCGAAGCTGTGCTCGCCGAAGCGCGCCGCGACCACGCTGTCATCCAGTACGCTGGCCACGTGCGCGGCGAGTGCGGCGATCAAGGCATCGGCCGAATCCAGGCCGATCTCGGGCAGCAGGCGCGCGTAGTGGTCCGGCTCGATCAGCAGGAAGCCGGACTGACCTTCGCTGCGTCCAGCCTGTGCCACCGCCTGTTCCAGCGCGACCATGAAGGTTGGCCGGTTGAGCAGGCCGGTGACCTGATCGCGCTGACGCAGGCCTTCCACTTCGCGCGCCAGTTCGGGATCGAACTCTTCGCGACGCCGGAACACCACCTGGATGCACGGCTCGCCTTCATAGGTGGCGGTGGCGAACTCCATCGTCGCCGGGAAGGTGTCGCCTTCCAGACGGCGTGCGTCGACCTTGTACTGCGCCGGCGGCGGTTCGCCCTTGGACAGCGACTTGAGCAGTTGCTTGAAATCGTCGACGTACTGCGCAGCGATCATGTCCAGCAACGACACGCCCTCGACATCCTCGAACGACTCGAAGCCGAACATGTCCAGATACGCCTCGTTGGCACGGATATGCATGCCTTCGTGCACGTAGGCGATCGGGTCACGCGAGGAGGCGATCAGGGCGTCGCAACGCCGCTCGGTTTCGCGCATCTGCGCTTCGATGCGGCGCAATCCGCGGCGCGCCTGCAGGTCGGCCCATTCCGAGCGCACCAGCGCCAGCAGGTGCTCCGGCCGATGCCGCAGCACGATGGCGCGAATGCCGTGCGAAGCGGCCTCGACCACTGCATTTTCTTCGATCCGCTCGGCCAGCAGAATGATTGGAATGTCCTTACCGCTACCGGCGATCTGCTGCTGCAGCGCGCTCATTGGAATCTGCAGCGCTTGGCCGTGCAAGGCCAGATCGATCTGGCCGGACAACATGCTGGCGAGCTCTTCCGGTGTCTGCGGCCGCGATGGACGCACTGCGATGCCGCCGTTGCGCAACGCGGTCACGATCGCCTCCGCGCCCTCGACACTGTCGTCGACGATCATCAAGCGGAGGGTGAGATCTTTACCTTTCTGCATGCGCGGCTCCCGAGAGACGGCTCTAAATACACGAAGGGGTCGGATGCGTCCATGTGTGTGGACAAGGCCGCATCCGGGGTGAGACTTGTGCCACGTTTCTGCGCTCCAGCATACGGCTCAAGCGACGCTTCCAGCGGCATGACCGGACGCCCACGCCCACTGAAAGTTGTAGCCGCCCAACCATCCGGTCACATCCAGCACTTCACCGACGAAGTACAGGCCGGCCGTCAGACGCGATTCCATGGTCGCACTGGAGACCTGGTCGGTATCGACCCCGCCGAGCGTTACTTCAGCGGTACGGTAGCCTTCGGTTCCGCTGGCGACCAGCGGAAAGGCGCCAAGCAGGTCGGCGGCGCTTTGCAGTTGCGGCGGATCCAGTTGGCGCACCGGCTTGTCCGGCAGCCACACCTCGCATAAGCGCTGCGCAAAGCGTCGCGGCAGCACATCGGCCAGTACATTGCGCAGCTCGGTGGCGCCGCGTTGGCTTTTTTGTTCGCGCAACCACGCTGCTGCATCGTGGCTGGGCAGTAGGTCCAGGCGCAGATCATCGCCGGGCTGCCAATAAGACGAGATCTGCAGGATCGCCGGGCCGCTGACGCCGCGGTGGGTGACCAGCATGAAGTTGCGGAAGCTGACGCCGTTGCAGTGCGCCTCGACCGGCACCGCCAGGCCGGACAGGTCCTGCAGCCGTTCCTGATGCCTGCCGCTGAGCGTGAGCGGCACCAGCCCGGCGCGCGTCGGCAACAGCGTGTGGCCGAACTGCTGGGCCAGCGTATAGCCGAAGCCGCTGGCACCCATGCTTGGAATCGACAGCCCGCCGGTGGCCACGATCAGCGACTGCGCCTGCACGCGTCCCTGACTGGTGTCGACACTGAAGCCTCCGCTGCCACGCTGGACCGAGAGCACCTGGCACTCGGTACGCACCTGCACGCCCGCCGCGTCGCATTCGTCCAGCAACATGCGCACGATCTGCTTGGACGAGATATCGCAGAACAGCTGGCCCAGCTCTTTCTCGTGATAGGCGATGCCGTGGCGCTCGACCATCTCCACGAAATCCGCCGGGCTGTAGCGGGCCAACGCAGACTTGCAGAAGTGGCGATTGGCCGACAGGAAGTTGCCGGGCGTGGTGCCGGTATTGGTGAAATTGCAGCGCCCGCCACCGGACATCAGGATCTTCTTGCCGACCTTGTTGGCATGGTCGATCACCAGCACCTGGCGGCCGCGCCGGCCAGCGGTGAAGGCGCTCATCAGGCCGGCCGCGCCGGCACCGATGACCAGCACGTCGCAACGCATGCTCATTCGGCCGGCGCTTGCCGCACCATCGGTGTCAGGGTGACGCTGCCATGGTCGGCCAGCATCTGCACCTCGCCGTCCTGGATGATCACATCGAAGCGCATGCCACGTTGAATCAACGCGCCCAGCGCTTCGGTGGCCTGCGAGTCGAGCTCCAGCACGCGCAGGTTGCGTTGCCGGCTCAGCGCGTTGGCCTGTTTCCTCCACCAGGTTTCGGTGGCCTGGCCGCCGTAGCCGATCACCACCGCTTCGCGCGAGCGATTGCAGGCCTTGCGCACGCGGCTTTCATCCGGCTGGCCGAGGTCGATCCACAGATCCGGGTCGCCGGTGTAGTCGCGCCGCCACAGGTCGGGCTCATCGTCGTTGCTGAGCCCGCGGCCGAATTCCAGGCGGTCGTCGGCAAACAACGCGAATGCCAGCAGCCGCACCATCAGGCGCTCGTCGGTTTCGGAAGGGTGTTGGGCCAGGGTCAGCGAATGGTTGGCGTAATAGCCACGGTCCATGTCGCTGATCTGAAGTTCCGCCCTGCGGACGGTGGCGGTGAGAGCCATCAGGATGCCGGTTACAAAGGGCGCCCATGATACGCCCCCGCTGCAAGCCCGGTGTGCTGCCGCTAGGCGCGCGGTTGCGCGGCCAGCCAGCGGTCCAGTTGGGCGGCAAAGGCCTGGCGATCGCGGGCATGCAGCGCAGGTGGACCGCCGGTGGCAACGCCGGCGCCGCGCAATTCTTCCAGGAAGCTGCGCACCGACAGGCGCTCCCTGATGCTGTTGCTGGTGAACGGCTCGCCGCGCGGGCTGATCGCGCTCGCGCCCCGTTCCAGGACGCGTGCAGCCAAGGGGATGTCTTGCGTGACAACAAGATCGCCAGCGGCAACCCGTTCGGCGATGGCGTCATCGGCCGCGTCTGGTCCGCCCGGAACCTGGACGGCGCGGACATGCGCCAGGCTGGGCGTGGGCAGGAAGCGATTGGCGACCAGGGTCACCGCGGTCCCGGTGCGCGCGGCGGCACGGAACAAAATGTCGCGGACGACTGCGGGGCAGGCATCGGCGTCGACCCAGATCTGTGTCTGGGAGGATGTGTTTGGCGTATTCATGTGTGGATAGTGGCAGGGAAGGGTCCTGACAGACCGTCAGATTTGGCCTGACTGCAAAAAAATTGACGCGGGGTGTCGCTTTTTGCTGAAAACACGAGTACTGTGCACGCACTGTGTTTGCAAGGGTCACCGTGAATCGTGGCCTGATGCAGCCGGATCGTTACAGATCTCGCTTCATCGTTCCGCTTTACCAACGCCTGCAACTCAGTCTCAGCTCCGGCTTTTCGGACGCTGCGATTTATCCATCTATAGTTCAGGAGTTTGTAAATGTCAGATCGTCAGAGCGGTACCGTGAAGTGGTTCAACGATGCCAAGGGCTTCGGCTTCATCACCCCGGAAAGCGGCCCGGACCTGTTCGTGCATTTCCGTGCCATCCAGGGCACCGGCTTCAAGTCGCTGCAGGAAGGCCAGAAAGTGACCTTCGTCGCCGTGCAGGGCCAGAAGGGCATGCAGGCTGACCAGGTGCAGGCGGTCTAATCCGTCTGCAACCGTAAGGTTGCCAAAAACGCCGGTCGCGCAAGCGATCGGCGTTTTTTATTGGGTGTCGTTTGAGCGATACGATGGGATGTTCGGTGTGATGGTGCATCCCCGCACAAGTGAGCGCAGCGATGACGCCTGGATGGGTAGGATGTGTGCTTTCCGTGCGCAGCCTTTCTGATGATCACTGTTCACCATCTCAATAATTCCCGTTCCCAGCGCGTGTTGTGGCTGCTGGAAGAACTGGCGCTGCCGTACCAGATTGTGCGGCATGAGCGCGACCCCAAGACCATGCTGGCGCCGGCCGCATTGCGTGCGATCCACCCGCTGGGCAAATCGCCGCTGATCGTCGATGGCGGTCTGACCGTGGCCGAATCCGGCGCGATCCTGGAATATCTGACCGAGCGCTACGACACCGAGTGCGCGCTGTCGCCGTCGCCGCGTCCGCTGGATTCGCCGGAACGCCTGCAGTTTCGCTACTGGATGCATTACGCCGAAGGCTCGGCGATGCCGCCGCTGCTGATGACCCTGATCTTCGGGCGCATCCGCAGTGCGCCGATGCCGTTTTTCGTCAAGCCGGTTGCACGCGCGATCGCGGACAAGGCGATGTCGAGCTTCGTCGGTCCGCAACTCAAGCTGCACCTGGACTGGATGGAGCAGTCGCTGCAGACCAGCACCTGGTTCGCCGGCGAGCGTTTCACTGCGGCCGATATCCAGATGAGCTTCCCGGTGCAGGCTGCTGCGGCGCGTGGCGGCGGGTTGGAAAACCACCCGCGTTTGCGTGCCTTCCTGGAGCGGATCGAAGCGCGTCCGGCATACCAGGCCGCGCTGAAGAAGGGTGGCCCGTTCGAGCTGATGGGGCGCAAACCTGCCGAGTGATGCCGGCTGTCGCCGTGTCGACCAAGGCGCTAGGGAAGGCGCGGGTCACCCTGCTTGCCGGCGTCCGGCCCTGGATCGGCGACTCCCCACTCCCGACTCCCCCATCCCGCGCCGCACAGACTCGCAGGCGCTAGACGCACATCCATCACGGCGCGCGACACTGCCGCAGAAACTGCAGCGTGTCGCGTAGTACCGCCGAGCGCTCGGGCGACTTGCGCAACGCCAGCACGATGCCGAGATGGCCCATGCCTGGGTAGACCTTCAACTCGGCAGTGCCGCCTTCGCGTTGCAGCGCCTGCTGCAGCGAGGTGCTGTTCTGCAATTCGACCACACGGTCGGCATCACCGTGTAGCAACAGCATCGGCGGTTCGTCGCCGCCGACGTAATGCACCGGTTGCGATTGCTGTTGCGCGGCCGGTGCCTGACCGAAGATCTCGATCAACTCGGGGTCGGTCAGCGGCAGGAAGTCATATGGCCCGGCCAATCCCACCACGCCGCACAGCTGACGCGGCTTCAGACCTTGTGGCTGCAACCAACGCGCATCGGTGCCCAGCAATGCCGCCATATGCGCACCGGCCGAGTGACCCATCACGGCGAGCCGTTTCGGGTCGCCGCCGTAGTCATGCGCACGCCGATAGCCCCAAGCAGTGGCGCCGGCGGCATCGGACATGAAGCCTTGCAGGCCGACCTGCGGATACTTGCGGTAGTCGGCCACCATCGCCACCACGCCTTGACGGGCGAGTGCGCGGCCTACCCACCGGTAGTTGGCGCGGCTGCCGTGCTTCCAGGTGCCGCCGTAGAAGAACACCACCACCGGCGCGTCGACCGCGCCGCGCGGTTGATAGACATCCAGCGCCAGGCCATGCGCCGGATCGAACACCTGGTTGCGGTGTTCGACGATACCGTCACGACTGGAGGCGGCATTTATGCCGCCGAAGAACACGCTGCTGCAGGCGGTCAGGGTCAACGAACCGAGCAGCAGAACGGCGGGACGAAACCAGCGATAGGCGCGCGAGGGCATGGGCAATGTCGGTTGTGAGGGCAGGAGAGATAGCGGTTTGTCTGTCGCCAACCTGTGCAGGCCGCGCCTGCTTGGCGTCGGCAAGCTAGTCGAAGATACGGTGCGCGCGCAACGCCGGATGCGCAGTGCGCATGCAAAGTTCACTGGCGCTGCCCTAGGCTTGCTGGCATGACAGATCTCACGTTCGACAACCGCCTGCGTCAGCAGTTGCCTGGTGATACCGAAGAAGGTTCGCGCCGCCGCGAGGTGAGCGCTGCCTGGTCCTCGCTGCAGCCGACGCCGGTCGCAGCGCCAAGGCTGCTGGCCTATTCCGCCGAGATGGCGCAACGACTCGGGCTGGACGAGGCCGAGATCGCCAGTGCGCGGTTTGCCGAGGTGTTCGGCGGCAACGCGGTGTACCCGGGCATGCAGCCGTGGGCGGTCAATTACGGCGGGCACCAGTTCGGGCATTGGGCCGGTCAGCTGGGCGATGGCCGGGCGATCTCGCTGGGCGAGGCGATCGGGATGGATGGCGGCCGCTACGAATTGCAGCTCAAGGGCGCCGGCCCGACGCCGTATTCGCGCGGCGCCGATGGCCGTGCAGTGTTGCGCTCGTCGATTCGCGAATTCCTGTGCAGCGAAGCGATGCATCACCTTGGTGTGCCGACCACGCGCGCTCTGAGCTTGGTTACCACCGGCGATACGGTGGTGCGCGACATGTTTTACGACGGCCGGCCGCAGCGCGAACCCGGCGCGATCGTCTGCCGGGTGGCGCCGTCGTTCATCCGCTTCGGCAACTTCGAGTTGCCCAGTGCGCGCGGCGATCTCGCGCTGCTGCGGCAGTGGGCGGATTTCACCATTGCGCGCGATTTCCCGGAACTGGAAGGTGCTGGCGAGGAGTTGTACGCCGACTGGTTTGCGCAGGTCTGCGAGCGCACCGCAGTGATGGTGGCGCACTGGATGCGGGTCGGTTTCGTGCATGGGGTCATGAACACCGACAACATGTCGATCCTGGGCCTGACCATCGATTACGGCCCGTACGGCTGGGTCGACGATTACGACCCGGACTGGACGCCGAACACCACCGACGCGCAGGGCCGGCGTTACCGCTTCGGCACCCAGCCACAAGTGGCGTATTGGAACCTGGGCCGTCTGGCGCAAGCGCTGGCACCGCTGTTTGCCGACCAGGCGCCGTTGCAGCAGGGGCTGGACCGCTTTCGCGATGCCTATTTGGCGTGCGACCGCCGCGACACCGCCGCCAAGCTGGGCCTAGCCGATTGCCGTGACGAGGATCTGCAGTTGATGGATGCGCTGCGCGAATTGATGCACACCGCCGAGATGGACATGACGCTGACATTTCGCGGCTTGATCGCGCTGTCACCCGAGCATCCCGACCCAGCGCTACTGCGCGAAGCCTTCTACGACGAAGACAAGCGCGTTGCGCATGCAGCGCAGTTGCAGGAGTGGTTGCAACGCTATGCCACGCGGCTAACCGAGGACACGTTGTCGCCAGACGAGCGCCGCGCACGCATGCGCCTGGCCAATCCGCGCTATGTGCTGCGCAACTATCTGGCGCAGCAGGCGATCGATCTGGCCGAGCAGGGCGATCCGTCGGGGGTGCAGGATTTGCTGGAGGTCATGCGTCACCCGTACGACGACCAGCCGGGTCGCGACGCGTTTGCCGCGCGCCGGCCGGAGTGGGCGCGCGACCGTGCCGGCTGTTCGATGCTGTCGTGCAGTTCCTGACGCGCTCAGATGCACGTATGCCATAAACGCGGCGTCATGCATGCGCGCAGCCTAGAATATGCACCGACCCCATTGGCCACAACGCCACCACCGCCATGACTGACTGCAGCCGCTGCGCCGGCACCACTTCCTCCGGACCCAATCATTGGTCGGACCGGATTCGCGACATCGTCGACTTTCCCAAGCCGGGCATCGTCTTCAAGGACATCACCCCGCTGCTGTCGGACGGCCCCGACTTTGCCTCGGCGCTGGACGAAATGGCGCAGCCCTGGCGCACCACGCCGCTGGATGCGGTGCTGGGCATCGAAGCGCGCGGTTTTATTTTGGGTGCGGCGCTGGCGCGCGAACTGCGCACCGGCTTTGTTCCGGTGCGCAAGCCTGGCAAGTTACCCGGGCGCACCTTGGTCCAGGAATATGCGCTGGAATACGGTACCGATCGCATCGAGATGCACGAAGACGCTTTGCCGCGCGGGGCGCGGGTGTTGATCGTCGATGACGTGCTGGCCACGGGCGGCACGCTGCGCGCGGCGTTGAGTCTGGCCGCACAGCTGGAACTGGAAGTGGTCGGCGCGGCGGTGCTGGTCGAGTTGCTGGAGTTGCAGGGACGCGGCAAGTGGGCCAACGATGTGCCGTTGCTGGCCACGTTGAGCTACTGATTCAGGCATCTTGCTGATCGACCTGCTGGTCGATCGGACTACCTGGTCGCAGGGAATGCGCGAGAGTCCGCATCCCTGTGGAGCGTGCGGCAGGCGATGCTGCCGCCGCATGATCTTACGGCGGGCAGGGATGCCTGCCCGCCGTTGGTTACAGCTTGCTGACCCGGAACCGGCGTCCCTTGATCTTGCCCGCATGCAGGTGCGCCAGTGCCTTGGCGACATGCGCGCGGGCGATGGCGACATAGGAGCGGGTGGGGTAGATCGCGATCTTGCCGATCGCCGCACCCGAGAGCCCGGCTTCGCCGGTCAGTGCGCCCAGGATGTCGCCGGCACGCAGCTTGTCGGTCTTGCCGCCATCGATCCGCAAGGTGGTCATGGCCGCTTGCGGCAGTTGCGCCGGGCGCGCGGTGGCCAATGGTGCACGCGACCACTTCAGCGGCTGGCCTTGTTCGGCTTCCAGTGCCTGTGCGCGCCCTGTTTCGCGTGAGGCCACCAGGCTGAGCGCCAAGCCGCGCTTGCCGGCACGCGCGGTGCGGCCGATGCGGTGGCGGTAGGTTTCGGTATCGGTGGGCAGCTCGTAATTGACCACTGCCGCCAGGTCTTCCACATCCAGCCCGCGCGCGGCCACATCGCTGGCCACCAACACGTTGCAGCTGCGGTTGACGAAGCGCACCAGCACTTCGTCGCGGTCGCGCTGCTCCATGTCGCCATGCAGCGCCAGCGCAGAGAAGCCGAACTCCTGCAGCGACCCAGCCACTTCGTCCACTTCCTTGCGGGTATTGCAGAACACCACGCTGGATTCGGGATTGAAGCGCAGCAGCAGGCCAGCGACGGCTTTCTGCCGATAGGTGGGATCGACCTCGAAGAATTGCTGGTCGATTTCCGGTGCGTTGTCGGCGCCTTCGACGGTGATTTCGATCGGGTCCTTCAAAATCTCGCGTGCGAGCGTGCGGATGATGTCGGGGAAGGTGGCCGAGAACAGCAGGCTCTGGCGGTGCTTGTCGCAGCGGCTGGCGATCTCGCGGATGGGTTCTTCGAAGCCCATGTCGAGCATGCGGTCGGCTTCGTCCAGCACCAGCGTGCGCACCCCGCCCAGATGCAGCGCGCGCTTGCGCGCCAGTTCCTGGATACGCCCGGGCGTGCCGACCACCACTTGCGGGTCGTGCGCTTCCAGCGAGGCCAGTTGCGGGCCCAGCGGCATGCCGCCGGTCAGCACCACCAACTTCATGTTGGGGATGCCGGTGGCCAGCTTGCGCAGCTGCTTGCCGACCTGATCGGCCAGTTCGCGGGTGGGGCACAGCACCAGCGCTTGCGCGCGGGTCAGTGCCGGGTCGAGCTTTTGCAGCAGACCCAGCCCGAAGGCGGCAGTCTTGCCGCTGCCGGTGGGGGCCTGGGCGATGACGTCGAGCCCTTGCAGGATCGGCGGCAGGCTTTGCGCCTGGATGGGAGTAAGCACGGTGTAGCCAAGGGCGTCGATGCCGGGGGCCAGGGCCGGCGACAGCGGCAGCGCGGAGAATTCGTTCATGGCGCATTTTAGCGGGAATCGGGAGTGGGGAATGGGGAATCGCAACGGCGAGGCGTTTCCATTCCCGATTCACTATTGCCGATTCCCGTACAATCGGCCCATGCCTTTAATCACTCTGCAAAGCGTCGACTACAGCGTCGGCGGCCCCTTGTTGCTGGAAAAAACCGACCTCACGATCGAGCCGGGCGAGCGTATCGCCCTGATCGGCCGTAACGGCGCCGGCAAATCGACCTTGATGAAACTGATCGCCGGCGAGCTCAAGCCCGACGACGGCGAAGTGCGTGTGCAACAGGGCGTGCGTATCGCACGGCTGGAGCAGGAGGTGCCGCAGGGCACCGGCGGCAGCGTGTTCGATGTGGTGGCCGATGGCCTGGGCGAGCTCGGTCATTGGCTGGCCGAGTTCCATCAGCTCAGCCATGCAGAGGTGTTCGATGCCGATGCGTTCGGCAAGGTGCAGGCCAAGATCGACGCGGCCGACGGTTGGGCACTGGATCAGCGCGTCACCGAGACGCTGACCAAGCTGGAACTGGATGGCGATGCGGAGTTTGCGCGCTTGTCCGGCGGCATGAAGCGCCGTGTATTGCTGGCGCGCTCGCTGGTGTCTTCGCCGGATGTGCTGCTGCTGGACGAGCCGACCAACCATCTGGATATCGAAGCCATCGATTGGCTGGAGTCGTTCCTGAAGAACTGGAACGGTAGCGTGTTGTTCGTCACCCATGACCGGCGCTTCCTGCGTGCGTTGGCCACGCGCATCGTCGAAATCGATCGCGGCCAGGTCACCAGCTGGCCCGGCGACTGGGCCAATTACGAGCGTCGCCGCGAGGAGCGGCTCAATGCGCAGGCGCAGGAAAATGCGCGTTTCGACAAGATGCTGGCGCAGGAAGAAATCTGGATCCGGCAGGGCATCAAGGCGCGCCGCACCCGCGACGAAGGCCGCGTACGGCGTCTGGAATCGATGCGCAACGAACGTGTGCAACGCCGCGATTTGAGCGGCAATGTGCGCATGGAAGTCTCGCAGGGCGAGTCGTCCGGCAAGAAGGTGATCGAGACCAAGGAGGTCGGCTTCGCGTTTGGCGCGCGCACGATGGTCAAGGATTTTTCGACCATCATCCAGCGTGGCGATCGCATCGGCCTGATCGGCCCCAACGGCAGCGGCAAGACCACCTTGCTCAAGCTGTTGCTGGGCGATCTGCAGGCGCAGCAGGGCGAGATCCGTATCGGCACCAATCTGCAGATCGCGTACTTCGATCAATACCGTTCCACGCTGCGCGAAGACTGGAGCGCGATCGAGAACGTGGCCGAGGGCCGCGATTTCATCGAGATCAACGGCAAGCGCAAGCATGTGCATGCGTATCTGCAGGACTTCTTGTTCACTCCGGAACGCGCCCGCGCGCCGATCACCCGTCTCTCCGGTGGCGAGCGCAATCGCCTGTTGTTGGCGCGGCTGTTCGCGCAGCCCTCCAACCTGCTGGTGATGGACGAACCGACCAACGATCTGGACGTGGAAACGCTGGAACTCCTGGAAGAATTGCTCGGCGAATACACCGGCACCTTGTTGCTGGTCAGCCATGACCGCGACTTCCTCGACAACGTGGTGACCTCCACCTTGGTGATGGAAGGCGAGGGCTTGGTGGGCGATTACGTTGGCGGTTACAGCGATTCGTTGCGTCAGCGTCGCACTCCGCCGGCGAATGCGATGGCGGTTGCCAAGGCATCGGCGACCGCGGCGGCGACCACGCCTGCGGCCCCTGCTGCCGCAGTTGCAGATGCCGCACCCAAGCGCAAGCTCAGCTACAAGGACGCACGCGAGCTGGAACAATTGCCGACGTTGATCGACAGCCTGGAGCAACAGGTCGCCGCGCTCACTAATGCGATGAACGATCCGGCCTTCTATCAGCGCGACAGTGCGGCGATGGCCGCGCATACCGCCGCATTGGGCGATGCGCAGGCGCAGCTGGATGCGGCGTTCGCGCGCTGGAGCGAGCTGGATAGTTGATGATCGGACCGGCGCGCAGCTGCGTGCCGGTCTTTTGGGTTTGTAGGTGCGGCAAAACACGCATCGCAATTTCATTGCGAGGTGGCCGCTGTTGGATATGCGCGTCGGGTAGCAGGAGCGTTACTCGCCGCCAGGCACTGATGACCAACAGCGCTGTGGCTATCTGCTGATCGTGCAATGCGTTCGGTTGTCTTGGAGTGATTGAACAGCTCTGATAGAGCACTTGTAGAGCCGCAGATCTGGGGTCTGGCCGCAGGGCCCTTGCCCGCTAACCATCGCGGGACACGCTGCAAGTACGTCCCTGTAAGCTCTTACGCGGCATCCATGCCGCGTAAGGTCTCGCGACGGTGAGCGGGCAAGGATCAGTCGATTTGGTCGGTGTGCAGGTGCAAGCAAAGCATGACCTGCGTTGTTTGGATAGCGGCGCGTCCGCTCAACTTCCCAAAATAAGCCAAGCAACGGACAAGCTTTTAAGAAAACAACCGACCAACTCTCTGGTGCGGTGTCCTCGTCGCTTGCGGGACCGTGTGGCGGCATGGATGCCGCTACCGAGCCTCCATGGACGGATTCACGGCGTGTCCCGCGAGCGGCGAGGGCATCGCGCACTCGACCAACGCCGACCAACACAGCTTTGAAACATCCAAACGATGCTAAAGCTCAAGATCTCGGTAACTTCGAGAGGTGATCGAACGGTGGGGATGTTTCAGTTGCAGGGCGGGTATCTGCAGCTTGGCTGCAGGGTCCTTGCCCGCCCACCATCGCGGGACACGCTGCAAGTACGTCCTTTTAGGCTCTTACGCGGCATCCATGCCGCGTAAGGTCCCGCGACGGTGGGCGGGCAAGGACCAGTCGAGATGGTCGGTGTGTATTGGCGTTCGGGAGGGTTTCTTAGGCTCTGTTAGTCACAGGCACTCGCGGGCGCCACAAACGCCGCAAATGTGAGACCGCGCGCGGCCCAGGCGGTGGCGGCTTCGTCGAGAATATCCAGCAAGGTGTTGCGCTCGTTCGGTGCGGTGCGCGCGAGCGCGTCGGCGCCGTCGATCAGCAATGCATAGCCCTGCGCTGCCGGCAGCCACGCCAGGTCACGCAAGGCATCGGACAGCGCGTCCCAGTTGCGACCGAAGCTGGCCGGGAAATCCAGTTGGGTGGCCAGGCGCATCAGCAACATGTGCTTGTCGCTGCAGCTGGCAAGGTCCACGCGCAGGATGTGCAGGCCGGCGTCGCGGGCGAGCGCGGCCATGGTGTCCAGATCGTCGGTGTCGGCTTGATACACGCCCGATTGCTGCGGATCCGATAGATCCAGTGCGAAGTCGCCCGCGCTCATGGTGCCTGCTCCGGCGTGGGGACCTGGAACGATTTGAGGCTCTGGTAATGATCGTCGCTGTAGTACCAGGCGTCTGGCGGGGTGCCACCGGTGACGATGCGGCGTGCACCACGATCAGCGCTGCCAGGCGTCTCCACGGTGTATTCGTGGTAGTAGCCGCGCGCGCGCTCGGGCAGGCGTTGTTCGCGATTGCCAAACACGCTGCCGTCCTGCGCATGCGGAAATGGCCCGCCGCGCTGGACCAAGGCGATCGTGGCCATCGCTTCGGGCGGTAGAAAACCTGGCAAACCTTGTTGTTGGCGCGACTGTTGGGCAGGTGGTGTTGCGGCGATCGGCGCGTTGAGTTGGGGCGCAAACTGCGGCTTGGGCGTCTGCATGACGCGCATGCCCCACAAGCCGGCGACTAGCAGCACGATGGCGACGATCAGCAGAGCGGGCTTGCGCATGAAGATGATCCGGAAACGATGGTGAGACGGCAGAGCAAGTATGCCGTTGCGCGACTGTGTCGACTTTGAACGCGACAGTGTGCACACGCCCGCGCGGTTCACGCCCAAGTAACCGGGGCATGGTGCAAGGTATGCAGCGAACACGACGCGGCATGCGATGGGATGAAGTTTCCCTGCCAGCACTCTTGGTAAGCGCCGCCGCCGTCCTTACTATTTATCCCGCAACGCCCGGTCTTCGCCGGGCGGCAAGTCCAGGAGACACGCATGGCTTACACCCTTCCGCAGTTGCCCTACGCCTACGACGCGCTGGAACCGAACATCGATGCGCAGACGATGGAAATCCATCACACCAAGCATCACCAGACCTACATCAACAACGTCAACGCGGCGCTGGAAGGGACGGAGTATGCCGACCTGCCGGTCGAAGAGTTGGTGTCCAAGCTGAAGAGTCTGCCGGAAAATCTGCAGGGTCCGGTGCGCAACAACGGTGGCGGCCACGCCAACCATTCGCTGTTCTGGACCGTGTTGTCGCCCAACGGTGGCGGCGAGCCCAAGGGCGAGGTCGCCAAGGCGATCGACAAGGACATTGGTGGTTTCGAGAAGTTCAAGGAAGCCTTCACCAAGGCCGCCATCAGCCGTTTCGGCTCGGGCTGGGCCTGGTTGAGCGTGACCCCGGACAAGAAACTGGTGGTGGAAAGCACCGCCAACCAGGACAGCCCGCTGTTCGAAGGCAACACTCCGATCCTGGGTCTGGACGTGTGGGAACACGCGTACTACCTCAAGTATCAGAACCGTCGCCCGGAATACATCGGCGCGTTCTACAACGCGGTGAACTGGGAAGAAGTCGAGCGCCGCTACCACGCTGCGATCGCCTGAGTTCTATGGTGGTGCTGTAACAATGGCGCCATAAAAAAGAAGGCCGGGAGCGATCCCGGCCTTCTTCGTTTGCGCAATCTGCTGTGTAGGAGCGACCTTGGTCGCGATGAGGCGTTTCTTGTGGAAAGCTCCGTCGCGCTCGGGCGCGCTCCTACGATTACCCGAGGCAGCGATCAGAATTTGGCGTCGAACTCGTTGGCGTAGCCGGTGTTGACGATGACCTTCTGCAGCGCGTCGCTGATCTTGATGTTGCCGGCCACGATCTGCTGCGTTTCCGGGCCCATGTTGTCCATGCGCGGCGGGGTGGCGCCCTTGTAGTCGCAGACGCGGCCACCGGCCTCGCGTACCAGCAGCACGCCGGCCGCAATGTCCCAGGCTTTGACGCCCGCTTCGAAGTACGCGTCGGCGCGGCCGCAGGCCACATAGGCCAGATCCAGCGCGGCAGAACCGGTGCGGCGCACATCTTCGGCCTGCACCAGCAGCGCATCGACGCACTTCAGCTGCGCACTGATGCGTGCGCGCTCGCGTGGCGGGAAGCCGGTATGGACCATCGCGCCTTCCAGATCCTTGCGCTCGGCAATGCGGATGCGGCGGTCGTTGAGCACCGCACCGGCGCCGCGGCTGGCAGTGAACAACTCGTTGCGCAACGGGTCGAAGATCACCGCATCGGTGGGTTCGCCGTTTTCCACCAGCGCGATCGACACGCAGTAGTGCGGGAAGCCGCGCAGATAATTGCTGGTGCCGTCCAGCGGGTCGATGACCCAGGTGTAGCGGCCACTCTTGCCGCCCTGCACGCCGCCTTCTTCGCCGAACACGGCGTACTCAGGGTAACCGCGCTTGAGTTCCTTGATGATGACCTTCTCGGCATCGGCATCGACTTCGCTGGCGTAGTCCATGCGGCCTTTCTGCACCACATTGAGCGAGTCGAGCTTGTTGATGCCGCGCAACAGCACATTGCCGGCGAGGCGGGCGGCTTTGACCATGACGGTGACGGCGGGTTTCTGCATGGTTAAAGCTCCCGTGAAGGCAGAATCGGAAATGGCGAAGGTAAAAGAGCGGTCCGGCGCGAAAGCCGGCCGCGCAGTTTACCATCTACGGCCGAACAGCTCCCCAATCTCCGTTCATGTCCGTCAGTCAACGCATCCGTTTTGTCCTTGTCGGTACCCAGCATCCAGGCAATATCGGCGCCGCCGCGCGCGCGATGAAGACGATGGGCATCGCGCGTCTGGTGCTGGTCGCCCCCGAGCGCGCCCTCGACGAAGACGCCTATCGGCGCTCGGCCGGCGCAGAAGATGTGCTCGGCGATGCGCCGATCTTCGCCACGCTGGGCGAGGCCGTGGCCGACTGCACGCTGGTGATCGGCTGTACCGCGCGTGCGCGCCGGGTCGCGTTGGAAGAGCTGTTGCCGGCCGATGGCGCACGCCGTGCCCTGGCCAAGGCCGGCGAGCCGGCCGAAGTAGCGATCGTGTTCGGCCGCGAGCGCACCGGGCTGACCAACGACGAGTTGCAGCTGTGCCACGCGGCGGTGCATATCCCCTCCGACCCGAATTTCAGTTCGCTCAATCTGGCCGCGGCAGTGCAGGTGGTGGCCTATGAGGTGCGCCTGGCGCAGTTGGCGGCGGGCGAGGCCGAACCGGCGCCGGCAGCCGCCACCGGCGCACTGCGCGAGGGTCCGGCCAGCCACGCGCAACTGGAAGGCATGTTCGGCCAGTTGGGCGAGACGCTGGACGACATCGATTTCCACAAGGGCCGTGCCCCGGAGTCGGCGATGCGCAAGCTGCGGCGGCTGTTGTTGCGGACCGAAATGAGCGAACAGGAGGTGCGTTTGCTGCGCGGCATCCTGTCCGATGCGCAGCGGATGGCCATGCTGGCAAAGCGGGCCGGAAACTGACGTCTGTCACATCTTGAGAGATTGGGCTAGGCTGTCGGCGGCTCTAGGGGAGTGTCCGTTTTGCGCGGTCTACGATGGTGTCTGATTGCCTGTTGGCTACTCGCTGGGGCGGGCTTGGCCGTGACGGCTACGGCAGCGCCTTCTTCTGTCCTTGTGCTCGGTCGGATCAGTGATGATCCCGCCACCCATTACGAGCAACTCAAGCCCCTGCTGGATTACGTGGTGCCGCGCATGCGTGAGGTGGGCATCCGCCGTGGCGAAATCCTGATGGCGCCGGATGCACGGCAGATGTCCAGCTATCTGCGCCGTGGCCGGGTCGATTGGGTCAGCGAAACCACCGGTGCGGCGATGCTGCTGGAGCAGCGTGGCAGTGCGCATCGCCTGGTGATGACCGAGCGTGATGGCATGCGCGAGTTCCACACCGTGTTCTTCGTGCGCCGCGACAGCCCGATCCAGTCGCTCAAGCAACTGCGTGGGCACACCCTGGCGCTGCAGAACGCGTCGTCCACCAGCGGCTATCTGCTGCCGATGCTGGAGTTGCTACGCAACGGCATCGCCTGCGATGTATTGCTGTCGCCGGACGATACCCAGGTGCTCGGTTCGGTGGGCTATCTGTTGGTCGGCTCGAAGTTGAATATCGCTGCGTTCGTGCACAGGCGCCTGATCGATGCGGGCGCCTTCAGCAATCTGGATTGGGACGACGAGCGTCATCTGCCGCCGACATTCAAACGCGATTTCCGCATCGTGCACCGCAGTGCGCCGATTCCGCGTGCGGTGGAGATGGTGCGCACCGGGATGGACCCGGCGGTGGAGCGGCAGCTGCGCATCGTGTTGTTGCAGGCCGCGTCCGATCCGCAGGC
Source organism: Xanthomonas sp. Leaf131 (assembly GCF_001423495.1). GTDB lineage: Bacteria > Pseudomonadota > Gammaproteobacteria > Xanthomonadales > Xanthomonadaceae > Xanthomonas. Next base: position 261,984 of record NZ_LMOG01000018.1, read on the forward strand.
CGCTCCGGCCTTGAAGCGCTTCTTCGGGACCACCGGATTCCATCCGCTGGATGACAATACCCGCCGGCGCCTAGATGCCTTGAGCGCCGGCTTGCAACGTGTCAGGGACCAAGTGGAATGACTCAAGTGCGCTTCGGTTTGCAGGCACGGTTTCTGTTGGTGATGGCACTGACGCTGCTGCTGGTCGGTGCGATTCTGGCCTCGTTGCTGCAACGCCAGAGTGCGATGCAGCGCGAAGTACGCGGGCTCAGCGCGCAGATCCTGCACGAGTTGTTCGATCGCAGCCTGCGCACGCGCGGCGAAACATTGGCCACCGAGCTGGCGAACGGACTGGCCAACCCGCTGTACTACTCCGACCTTGGCGCGGTGGGCGCATTGGTGCGCAATGCCTCGCGTCAGCAGGTGGTGAGTTACGTGCTGGTGTTCGATCGACGCGGCCGGCTGGTGCATGACGGCACGCCGACGCTGCAGCGCTACGGTCAGGCGATGAACGACCCGTTGGCGGCCAAGGCGGCCAGTGCACGCGCCATGCTGCTGCAATCCTCGCCCGAGGTGCTGGACGTGACGGTGCCGATCAAGATCGGCGACCAGCGTATCGGCGGGGTGCGCGTGGGCATGTCGCGCGAGCGGGTGCGCAAGATCGAGTCCGGCGCGAATCTGACCCTGGTGCAAAACCTCAACGCGATCGGCAAGCGCGATCTGGGCTGGCTGCTGGTGCTGCTGGCCGCGCTGGTTGCGCTGGGTGTGCTGCTGGCCATCTATGTGCAGCGCACGCTGGTAGCGCCGGTGCGTTTGCTGGCGGCAGCCGCCAAGCAGATCGAGCGCGGCGATTATGCGGTGCAGCTGCCGCCGCATCCGCGCAACGACGAAATTGGCGAGTTGATTTCCGCATTCGGCCGCATGAGCGAAAGCATCGCCCGGCACGATCGCGAAGTGCGCCATATGGCCTATACCGACGCGCTGACCGGCCTGACCAACCGGCTGGGCTTCCGCGAAGGCCTGGATCATCTGCTCAACACCGCACGCAGCACCGACAGCAAGCTGGCGCTGCTGTTTGCCGATATCGACGACTTCAAGCGCGTCAACGACACGCTCGGTCATGAGGCCGGCGACGAGGCGCTGCTGCAGTTCGCCAGCCGCATCAGCCGGGCGGTGGGCGCCCTGGGCGGCGACGATGCGATTCTGGCGCGCTTCGGTGGCGACGAGTTCGTGATCCTGCTGCAGAGCGGCGATGTCACGCTGCTGGCGGCCCAGTTGGCAGACCGGCTGGTGCACGAATTGAGCCGGCCGTTGAATGTGCAGGGCCGCGAAGTATTCCTGGGTACCTCGATCGGTATCACGCTGTTCCCGGACGATGCCAGCGATGCCACCGCGCTGTTGAAGAACGGCGACATCGCGATGTACCAGGCCAAGGTCGCCGGCAAGAACTGCCACCGTTTCTACAGCCGCGCTGCCGATCATGCGGTCGAACGCCGCGTGCATATGGAGCATGAATTGCGCGGGGCCTGGGAACGCGACGAACTGCGTCTGGTCTATCAGCCGATCTACCGCACCATCGACCGTGTGCTGGTCGGGGTGGAAGTATTGCTGCGCTGGCAGCACCCGGCGTTGGGCACGATTCCGCCGTCCACCTTTATCGATATTGCCGAGCAGAGCGGTTTGATCGAAGTGATCGGCCCCAAGGTGCTGCGCGCAGCCTGCCTGGAAGCGGCGCAGTGGCCGGAAGTGGGCGAGGGCTTGTTCATTTCGGTCAACGTTTCTCCGCGCCAGCTGCGCAGCGGCGATCTGATCGACACCGTGGCCGAGTGCCTGGCCGAGTCGGGCTTGCCGGCTGCGCGCCTGCATCTGGAGCTGACCGAGACCGCGGTGATCGGCGACGAGATGATGGCTGCCAGCCTGCTGGATCAGTTGCACCGCACCGGCGTGAAGGTGTGGCTGGACGATTTCGGCACCGGTTTCTCCGGCTTGAGCCATCTGCGCCAGGTGCCGGTGGACGGGGTCAAGATCGACAAGAGTTTCATTGCCGACCTGCAGCGCGACCCGGACGATCTGGCGTTGACCACGGCGATCATCGGCATGGCGCATTCGTTGGGGATTACGGTGGTGGCCGAAGGCATCGAACAGGAAGCACAGTTCAATCTGTTGCGCGAGCGCGGCTGCGATTTGGGCCAGGGCTACTGGTTCAGTCGCCCTTTGAGCCCGGCCGATATGGTCAAGTTGATTGCCGCAGGGTGAGCGCGTGCGCGCCTCGGTTGAACGCGTCGCACCGCTGTCGGTAGGAGCGCCCTTGGGCGCGATGGGGCGTGACCTGTAGAGCCCCATCGCGCCCAGGGGCGCTCCTACAGGGTGTGCACGCGACGGTGACGATTACAGCGGCCGTTTGCCGGTATCGCCGGGAATTTCGCGCACCAGGCGCGGCACCAGATAGCCGGACAGACGCGTGGCCAGTTCGGTATGCAGCGCACGTGCCTGCGCATCGTCGACTTCGAAATGCGCCACCCCGGCGACGCGGTCGAGCTGGTGCAGGTAATACGGCAGCACGCCGGCGGCAAAGCTGCGCTCGCTCAGGGCAGCCAGTGTGTCCACGCTGTCGTTGACCCCGCGCAACAGCACGGCCTGGTTGAGCAGTTGCGCGCCGGTGTCGCGCAGGGCACGCATGGCCACATCCACGGCGGCGTCGAATTCGTTGGCGTGGTTGGCGTGTATCACGAACGCCACCGGCCAGGGCAGGGCGCGCAGCCAGGCCAGCAGCGGCGCATCGACGCGCTCGGGCAGCACCACCGGCAGGCGGCTGTGGATGCGCAGGCGCTTGATGTGCCCGATGGCGGCTAGCGCGTCGGTGAGTTCGGCCAGTTTGGGGGTGGCCAGCGATAGCGGATCGCCGCCGGACAGCAGTACTTCGTCGATGCTCGGGTCGGCGGCGATCGCGGCCACTGCGTCGCGCCAACCCTCGCGTGCGGCGGTTTCCTCGGCATACGGAAAGTGGCGGCGGAAACAGTAGCGGCAGTGCACCGCGCAGCTGCCGGTGGCGATCAGTAGGGCGCGTCCGCGGTATTTCTGGATCACCCCGGCGGCGGTCTTGGCGGCGCCATCGCCCACCGCATCCAGGCCGAAGCCCGGCACCGGCTGCATTTCGGCGTCCAGCGGCAGCACCTGGCGCAGCAGCGGGTCGTGCAGGTCGCCATGGCGCATGCGTGTCACGAACGCGCACGGTACCCGCAGCGGGAACTGCGCGGCGGCCTCTGTACTGATCCCGGCCGCCTGCGCATCCAGTCCCAGCAGCGCCAGCAGCTCACGCGGATCGCGCACGGCGTCGCGCCACTGCTGCTGCCAGCGGGGCGGCTGCAGGGTGGGCGGCGGAGATGGCTGTAAGGCGAGGGGGGCTGCGGGTATCATGTGCGGTCACAAAACCAATGCCCGCCGGTTGCGGCGGGCGCCCCATTCTAATCCGACCTGCCACGGCCTGTGGCGGGTCGTGGTCTTATCGAGGAGCTGCACCATGGCCACTGTTGGCATGAACGACGTCAAGAACGGCATGAAGATCCTGGTCAATAACGAGCCGGCGGTCATCACCGAGACCGAATACGTCAAGCCGGGCAAGGGCCAGGCCTTCACCCGCATGAAGTATCGCTTCATCCGCTCCGGTCGCGTGGTCGAAATGACCATGAAGGCGACCGATGACCTGGAAGTGGCCGACGTCGTCGATACCGACATGCGTTACCTGTACAGCGATGGCGAGTACTGGCACTTCATGGACCCGGAAACCTTCGAGCAGGTGCAGACCGACAAGGCCGGCATGGGCGGCGCCGAAAAGTGGCTCAAGGGCGAAGAAGACTGCATCGTGACCTTGTGGAACGCCGCGCCGATCTGGGTGCAGCCGCCGAACTTCGTCGAGCTCAAGATCACCGAGACCGATCCGGGCGTACGTGGCGATACCTCCGGTGGCGGCGGCAAGCCGGCCACGTTGGAAACCGGTGCGGTGGTACGCGTGCCGCTGTTCGTCAACCAGGACGAAATCATCAAGGTCGATACGCGTTCGGGCGAATACTCGGCGCGCGTCAAGTAAGCCGGATGCGCCTGGGACGCTGGCCTGGTCGAGCGGTACGCAGTGCCGGTGTCCTGGTGGGGCTGTGGGCGGCGCTCGCAGCGTGCCCGGCCTTTGCGCAATCAGTTGCCGCAACCTGCGGCGCCGGTGACGTGGCTGCCGTTGCGGCCATTGCAACCTCCGGCGTCGTGGGCGGCGCGGCAGCCACGGTGCCGGTCGAGCGTGTGGTGGCTCAGGCCTGCAAGCCGTGGCCGAACGATGCGGCGATCCGGCTGGCGGCAATCGCATTTGCTGGCGACGCGGAGGCCGTGCCTGGCGAGCGCGACATTGAGTTGCGCGTGGCCATGCTCGATGCCGCCAGCGGCAAGGTGCTGGCGTTCTACGCGCAGGACATGGGTGAGGACGCCGCCTTCGAACTCGCTGCCGACAGTCTGCGTCTGGATACCGCGCGCTACGACCTGGCCAAGAGCGTGCGCGCGATCGGCGTGGTGGTGCATAGCGCCGCGCGTGGGCCCAGCTGCCCGGATTTTTACAGCAATCAGGCATTGACCTTGCTGGTACGCGAGGGCCGCAGCTTGCGCCCGGTGCTGCAACGCGATCTCTATGCGTGGCAACGTGTGAAAGGCGAGCCGTGCAGTGTGGGGAAGAGCGATGTGATCACCGAAGTCGCCAATCTAAGCCTGAGCATGGCACCGCAGGCACACGCCGGCTATGCGGACATCGTGCTGACAGCCAACGTGTCTACCGTGGAAAGCGTCGCTGGCAGCGATACCGATACCGAACGCACCCGTCGCGCGTGCCAGGTGCTGCGTTACAACGGCCAGCGCTATGCGCCTGTGGCCGGTGGCGATCCCAGCTGGCCGTTCGACAACTAACCCTTTATGGATCCGCTCATGACCAATGCCCCTCCCGAAGCGTGCGACCTGTTGATCGAAGCCGGTTACGTGGTGCCGATCGAACCGCATGCGGTGGTGCTCGAAAACCACGCGGTGGCGGTCCGCAACGGCGTCATCGTGGCGATCCTGCCGACTGCCGAAGCACGCGCACGGTTTGCGCCGAAGCAGACCGTCTCGCGCCCGGAGGCGGCCCTGATGCCGGGCCTGGTCAACGCGCACACGCATAATCCAATGACGCTGCTGCGCGGCATTGCCGACGATCTGCCGCTGATGGTGTGGCTGCAGCAGCACATCTGGCCGGTGGAAGCGGCGGTGATCGGGCCGGAGTTCGTGGCCGACGGCACCACGCTCGCCATCGCCGAGATGCTGCGCGGCGGCACCACCTGCGTCAACGAAAACTACTTCTTCGCCGATGTGCAGGCGGCGGTGTACAAGCAGCATGGTTTCCGTGCGCTGGTGGGCGCGGTGATCATCGATTTCCCCACCGCGTGGGCCTCGTCGGACGACGAATACTTTGCGCGTGCCGGTGAGTTGCACGACCAGTGGCGCGACGATCCGCTGATCAGCACCGCCTTCGCGCCGCATGCGCCGTACACGGTGAACGATGCCAACTTCGAGCGCGTACGCATGCTGGCCGACCAGCTCGATCTGCCGGTGCATCTGCATACGCACGAGACCGCGCAGGAAGTGGCCGATTCGATCAAGCAATACGGGCAGCGCCCGCTGGCGCGGCTGGATCGCCTGGGCCTGGTCAACGACCGCCTGATCGCCGTGCACATGACCCAGCTCACCGAGGCAGAAATCCATCTGTGCGCCGAGCGCGGCGTCAGCGTGGTGCATTGCCCCGAATCCAATCTCAAGCTGGCTTCGGGGTTTTGCCCGGCCTGCGCGTTGCAACGTGCAGGCGTGAACCTGGCCATCGGCACCGACGGCTGCGCCAGCAACAACGATCTGGACATGTTCAGCGAGAACCGCACCGCCGCGATTCTGGCCAAAGCGGTGGCCAACGATGCCACCGCGCTGGATGCGGCCACCACCTTACGTGCGGCCACGCTGGGCGGCGCGCGTGCGTTGGGCTTCGGTGACAAGATCGGCTCGATCGAACTCGGCAAGCAGGCCGATCTGGTCTGCGTGGATCTGTCGGCACTGGAGACCCAGCCGCTGCATCATGTGTTGTCGCAATTGATCTATTCGGCCGGCCGCCATCAGGTCACCGATGTGTGGATCGCCGGCAAACCCAAACTGGTACAGCGCGAGCTGGTCGACATGGATACCGCTGCCTTGGTCGCCAATGCGCGGCAGTGGCGCGACCGCATCCGCACCGTCCGCGCCTGAGCGCGCGTCATCGCAACACGGAGCTCCGCATGAATCCGAACACTCACTCCACCTCCAGCAATTTCCATCAGAGCGAGCTGGATAAATTCGCCGCGCTGGCCAACCGCTGGTGGGATGCCGATGGCCCGCAAAAGCCGCTGCATGCGCTCAATCCGGTGCGTGTGGACTACGTGTCCACACGGCTGGACCTGGCCGGCGCGCGCGTGCTCGATGTCGGCTGCGGCGGCGGCCTGCTCAGCGAGTCGCTGGCGCGTCTGGGCGCGCAGGTCACTGCGATCGATCTGGCCCCGGAGCTGGTAAAAGTGGCGCGCCTGCACAGCCTGGAATCGGGTGTGCAGGTGGACTACCGCGTGCAGTCGGTGGAAGACCTGGCTGCCGAGCAGCCGGGCAGTTTCGATGCGGTGACCTGCATGGAAATGCTCGAACACGTGCCGGACCCCACCGCGATCATCCGCGCCTGCGCCAGCCTGCTCAAGCCAGGCGGCAAGCTCTTTTTGTCCACGCTCAATCGCACCCCGGCCGCGTTCGCGCTGGCGGTGGTCGGCGCCGAATACATCGCGCGGCTGCTGCCCAAGGGCACGCATCATTACAAGGATTTCATCAAGCCGGCGGAACTTGCGGCGTGGTTGCGCAGTGCCGAGCTGCAACTCGAAGACGTCAGCGGCATGCTGTACGAGCCGTGGCGCAATCGTGCGCGGTTGTCTTCGCGCACCGAGGTGAATTATCTGGCGTATGCGGTGAAGCCGTGACGAATCGGGAATCGGAATTCGGGAATCGCAACAGCACAGGCGGGCTTTGGTGACATCTGATGCATCCCGAGTTCCAGATAGGGGCACGCAACGACAAGACGCAGTTGCGGCTGTGAAGTTTCCGCGTGCGGTGTTGTTCGATCTGGATGGCACCTTGCTGGACAGCGCGCCGGACATGTTGGCCACCGTCAATGCGATGCTGACCGAGCGGGGGCGTGTGCCGATCGCATTGGATCAGCTGCGCCCGGTGGTATCGAAAGGGTCGCGCGCGATGCTGGCGGTTGCGTTTTCCGAACTCGATCCTGATGCGCGCGATGCCTTGGTACCTGAGTTTCTGCGCCGTTATGAAGCCTTGATCGGCACGCAGTCGCAGTTGTTCGACGGTGTCGAAGAGTTGCTGCTGCGGCTGGAGCGCGCCGGTTGCATGTGGGGCGTCGTCACCAACAAGCCCGAATATCTGGCGCGTCTGATCCTGCCGCAACTGGGCTGGGAACAGCGCTGCGCGGTGTTGATCGGCGGCGACACGCTAGCCGAGCGCAAGCCGCATCCGTTGCCGTTGCTGGTGGCTGCCGAACGCATCGGTGTTGCGCCTGCGCAGTGCGTCTATGTGGGCGACGATGAGCGCGACATCCTGGCCGCACGCGCGGCAGCGATGCCATCTGTAGCGGTGTTGTGGGGCTATCGGTTGCACGATGACGATCCCTTGAGTTGGCAAGCCGACGTGTTGGTCGAGCAGCCGCAACTGTTGTGGGATGCCGCGACGTGGCCGCAGCCCTGATCTTCTTTCGTTTTTTTCTGGACCCGCCATGAGCCAATCCAGCGCTCTCGACAGTTTTCTCGACAAGTGGCGCAGCCGTTGGCCGGAATGGTCGGTTGCCGAGCCTTTCGTTCCGCAACCGCAACGCCCACTGGCTGCGGCCTGGTTTGCGTTGCTGCAGGAATGGGAAGACATCATGAATATCGCCGGCGACCCATTGCCGGCCGATGCCAAGTTGGCGTGGTGGCAGCAGGAGCTGCGCGATTGGTCGCAGCAGCGCTCGCGGCATCCGCTGGGGCGCGTGCTGGAACCGGTGCGTGCGCCGTGGGCACAATTGGCCGACACCTTGCCGGTGATGCAAGACGCCCGCGTGCCGCCGCAATCGCTGCAGCAGGCGCTGGACACCTTGCGCGGCTTTGCCGAGGCCGTGGTCGCAGTCGAGGCGGTGATGTTTACGCGCAGCCAGCCTGGTGATGCCACGGCGGTGGCGGTGCAATGGCTGGACGCGCGTCAGCGTGTGGCCGGCGACAGCGCGACACCGGGTGGCATGACGACAGCCGCATGGCGCGCGCAATTGCTGCGGGCCTGGCCGCGCAAGCCGGCGTTGGCGCGGCCGCATCGGGTGTGGTCGCGGCTGGCGCGACTGCGCTTGCAGCGCGAGCTCGCCGGGAAGGCGGCATATCCGCCGCCGCTGCAGCAGCTGTGGCATAGCTGGCGTGCGGCCAGCGGTGCAGACTAAGAGCGTCTGACAAAATGACTGCGCTCACCGCTACGCGGGCTTGGCGGGCCTCGTGATACCTCTCCGTACACGACCACGTTGCCCGGTGCGATGCCCTCGACTGACTGAGCTGCTGATCGCATCCAATTACGCTACGACTCGAAATTTCAGTCGTCTTGAAGCAATGAGAGAGTGCGGGTTAGATCACTCGTCAAGCGGCTGATCTGTGATTTCGCCGCAGGGCCCTTGCCCGCCCACCATCGCGGGACACGCCGCAAGTACGTCCCTGTAGGCTCTTACGCGGCATCCATGCCGCGTAAGGTCCCGCGACGGTGGGTGTGCATAGTGCAAGCCATGTATGACGTGCCTTGTTTGGCTAATCGCCGTCCGATCAGCTTTTCAAGGCAAGCCAAGCAACAGGTAGGCTTTTAGTCAACCACCGACCAACTCTATGGCGCGGTGTCCCGCGAGCGGTGAGGGCACCGCGCCCTCGATGAGCCGAGTGCACGGTTGCGAGCAGTGCACGCAGCGCCGCTTCAAGCACGATCAAATCGGCGAATCAGGCAGCACCGAGTGGTAGGCAATGAAGGCGTCGTTGCACTGCAGTGGCGTGCCAGGCCCAGGCTTGCCTTGCAGTTGCACATCGTTGGGCACCGATTCCGACAGCTGATCGAAGAAGCTCACCGGGCCGCCCTTGAAGGTGAAGTGCGTCGCGCCCGGATTGCTGGCCGGCCCGCCGAAATGCGGCTTTGCGAACGAGATCGGGCCACCTTCCAGCACCACGTTGTCCAGCGAAAGGGTGATCGGCAAGGTGGTGGTCGCATCGCGATAGCCATAGAAGCTCAGCTCGCCGCCGCCAAACGCCTTGGACCCGAGCGAGTGCACGTTGGTCAATGCAATGCCGCTGAAATTCGGCAGCTTGCTGCGCACCGCTGCATTGGCATAGTTGGCATCGAACACCAGTGGCCTGGCAACACCGCGCATGCAGACGTTTTCGAAGCTGATGTCGTACACCTGTCCACCACGCGTGCCATCGGATTTGATGCGCAGGCCGTTGGCGGAATACGGGTCGGAGTTGGCGTCGTTGCTGTTGAAGCCATCGATGCTCAAGCCGCGCACGGCGATGTGGCGCATGCCCGAATCGGTTTCGCTGCCCAGCGAAAAACCGTGCGTGTAATAGAACTGGTTGTAGGCGAACAACATGTTCTCCGAAGCGATGCTACGTTTGCTGCTGGCATGCGCCTTGATCGCCACGCCGTCGTCGCCGGTGCCGATATACGAGTAGGCCAGCAACACCTTCTTGGACTGGCCAGGATCGAAGCCATCGGTGTTCTTGGCCGTTTCCGGAGTGAAGCAGGTCGCGTGCGGATTCACATCCGGCGTGCTGCCGGCCGGGCAGCGATAGCCAGGGCGCGAATAGACCAGGCTGGGCGCGAGAATCTTGATGCCCCATGCCGTCAGGCCGACCACGTTGTCGGTGGTGACGTGGAAATTGGGCGAGTTTTCCAGGGTGATGTCGTACAGCGTGAAGTCGGTGCTGTCGTCGATCTGCAGCAGGCGCGGCACATGCTGGCTCAGGCCCTTGGTGACGTTGAGATAGGCCAGATCCCACCAGCTGGCGGTGCCGGCGTTTGGCCCGGCGGTGAGCGTGCTGCCGCCGCGGCCATCGATCTTGCCGGCACCCACAATCGCACTGCTGGCGGTATCGGCGACGTGGATCAGCGGGTTGCAGGATTTGGCCTTGTCGCTGGTGGCGGTGCCGCAGGTGCCCAGGCCATTGTCGTAGTCGCGCGGATTGCGCGAGCCGAACAAGGTGACACCGCGGTCGATCCACAGAGTAACTCCGCTCTTGATCGTCAGCGGGCCGCTCAACAGGCCCGACTCGCCGGCATCGCCGGTGATCAGACGCACTGCGCTGCCGGCAGGGCAATCATCGATGGCCGCCTGCAAACGCGCGGTGTCGCGCTTGGATTGCGCGGAATCGGTGTCGAGCGCATCCAGCGAGCCGCCCACCGGCACCAGCGCGGCCTTGAGCGTTGCGCAGACCTGCGTCGGTAGCGTGGGCTGCTGGATCACGCCCCAGCTGGTGGAGATGCTGTGTGCGGTATCGGCCACGTCTGGTGTATGCGGCCGCGCGGCGCTGGCTTCGGTTGTCACCAAGCCAAATAACGCAAGCGTCAACGGCGCAAGCGCGGGAAAGGGGGAATGGGACTGCATGGGGATGACTCCGAGAGTGGACTGCGAAAGACGCCGTCGATCAATCAAAGGCCCGTCGCCGGTGTGTTGCATTCGCATGACAGCGATTGCAAACATGCGCCGTTGGCGTGCCCAAAGTATCGATCGCTACATGGCGTGATCGAGAGCGATCGACGACCAAGCGTGGCCTCTCATGCAAGCGCGCGATGTCGGAGGGGCGAATTCAGCGCCGCATTGCCGAAGGCGACGCGGGGGGTGTCGCAATCGGTGCAGTGCAATGCCGCGTACGCGGCCTGTTGCAAGACATACGTTGCGCATGTGCCATGCAATGTGGCGGCTGCACTCGGCAATCGCGCAACGCGCACTGTTCCCAGCCGTGCACACCGACCATGTCGGCTGGCCCTTGCCCGCCAGCCGTCTTGGGACCTTCTGCGGCGTGAATGCCGCAGAAGAGCCTGCAAGGACGTACTTTCGGCGTGTCCCGCGATGGTGGGGGGCAAGGAGCGCTTCAGCGAATCAGCAGATCAACCGCTCTACAACATGGACTGCCGACAGGCGATGATGGCGGCGTTGAGCCGCGTGTTGACGCGATGACTCAGTCCGCGCTGCCGGCACCGCTATTGCTGTATTCGTAAAAACGGTTCGGCGAATTGGCGCAATTGCTGCTGCAATACGGACGGCTGGCAGTGGATGCATTCCACGGTGCGGTCTTGCGGATATGGCTGCCCAGCGTTGAATTGCGCACAGTGACCTGCCCATTGGGCGAGGTGCCGTCGACGTAGGCACCCAGATCGCTGATGCCCTCGTCCCAGGCGCGCCCGAGGTAGGTGTTGTTGTCCGGCGAGCCGGAAATCGAAACGAAACTACTGTCGATCGCCAGAAAACCGTAGCTGCTGCCGGGGCGTGTGCTGGGCGCAAAGATATAGCCGCCGCGGCTGGTGCCAAGCCGCGCGCCGGTGGAGCGGATGGTGGAGTGATCGAACACTCCAATGCCCGAGCCGAAGATGAAATCGACATCGCCATCGATCGTGCTGCTCTTGAAATACGCGCGGATCACGTTGGCCGCGTTGGTGGCGCTGATCAACAAGGTATCCTGGTTGCCGGTCACCAGCACATCTTCGAAGCTGGCTTTATCGCCACGCACTGCCAGCGCGACGGCTGCCTGGTTGTTGTTGGCGTAGGTGCCTTCGACATAGTTGTTGTCTACGCGCAGATGGCGCGCCTGAAAATTGGCCGCGCGTACGGTCAGCGTCGCGCTGTTGGACGTGCCGACCGTGGTTGCCGATGCATTGCTGGCACAGGCGTGGCTGGCGGTGCCTGCCGGTTTGGGCGTGGGATTTGCGTTGTGGAAGCGGATGATGGTGTCTGCGGTATTCGCACCCAGGCCGAACACCGTCAGCGGCGGCGCGTTCGTCGGCACGCACACCAACTCGGTATAGGTGCCTGCCTTGACGCTGATGTAGCGGCGCGTGGTGCCGCCTGCAGCGACCGCTGCGTCGATCGCCGATTGCACGCTGCGATACCGCGTGGACCCATCGGCTGCCACTGCATAGTCGGCGCTGAGCAGTGCAACGCCTGCGGTGGGATTCCAGTTGTCGGTGACCGGTGCGCTGAGTGGCCCGGCTTTGGCCAACGCCTTGGCGATCGTCTGCGAGCTCGCTTCGCTGCTGGTGAGCTGTGGCCGGCTGGCCGTGCCGGTCAGTGCAGCGGCATCGACACTCACAAGGCTTAGGAGTGCAGTGGCGATGCAGGTCGTGCGTAGAGGCAATACGGACATGGAGTGGCGCTCTCTATATGAGGAACACGTGCGTATGCGGCGATACGCGTCAAATGCGGGCAGTACAGGCAGTGCAGCGAAAACCTGGCGCGTTACTGGAAAGCGATTGCCGATGGCCATCGGTGTAGCCGTGATGGAGCACCATGCGGGCGGCGAGGCGATGGTACTGCCGTGTTCGCTTTTTTCGCCTCGCGATGCGATGCAATGTTCAAGACCATCGGTGTCATCACGGTTTAGAACCTGATCGCGTCGCAAACCTGCATCGCGTGTTGCGATGCCGTATGAATGCCAACGCGTTTGCACAAGCATGGGATTGCACCGGGTGTTGCCAACAAGTGCAGACAACGGTGCGCGTCGTCACATGCTGTGGTCGGCAGGGCTTCCAGACTCAAGCACCCGCGTAGACCTACGCATGTCAGGAATCGAAATGGCAGATCCCAAAGAGTTGCAGGAAAAATTCTGGAAGTCGCTCAAGTCCGATCGCACCGTGATGCTGGGCCTGGATGGCGTGGAAGACGGTCATGCGCGTCCGATGACGGCGCAGATCGAAGGCGACAGCGGTGGCCCGATCTGGTTCTTTACCTCCAAGGACAATGCGCTGATTGCCAAGCTGGGGCAGGGCCGTCGCGTCATCGGCGCTTTTAGCAGCAAGGGGCATGATTTGTTCGCCAGCATCAGCGGCTCGCTGCACGAGGACACCGATCCTGCGGTCATCGATCGCTTGTGGAACCCGCACGTTGCCGCGTGGTACGAAGGCGGCAAGGACGATCCGAAATTGGCGCTGCTGCGCCTGGAAGCGGACCATGCGCAGATCTGGCTCAATGGGTCCAGCCTGCTCGCTGGGATCAAAGTGTTGTTCGGTGTCGATCCGAAGACCGACTACCAGGACAAGGTGGCCGACGTCCCGCTGCGTTGAGATTCTGTTGGCGCATGCGTGGCCACTAAAGGTCACGCATGCGCACCTTTTAAGCATTTACTTGAGCAATTGCACGCTACGCAGGGTTGGTGCGTGGCGGAGCAGTCGACATGTTTGTCTGCGCAAGTGCTTCCTCCGCCGCTGGAAGGTGCGGCGCTTCACCATGCCAGAACGCGCCGCGGCGCAATGATTGGTGCTACTCGCTCAGTGCGCCTGTGCAATGCGTGTCCACCAGGAGAAGCAAGATGCAACAGATCGAAATTGGCCAGATGGTGTTTCTGCGCGACGGCGAAGTCGGCGTCGGTGCAGTGCGCGACATTCTCAACGACGGTGCCGAACTCGTCATCAATATCGAAAACGGTGGCGATTTCGTGCTGCCTAGAGCGGTAGTGCGCGATGTGCATTCCGGCAAGGTGATGCTGGACGTCGACCAGTTGCCTGAGGAAGTGCGTAATGCGCTGCGCCACCCGCACGACAATGAATTACGAACCAGTACGTATGCCGCAAGCAATCCGCAGGACGGCGCGCTCAGGTAAGTGGTTGGGCTAGCAGAAGGATGATCCAGAGATCCGCAGCCGTCTTGCGTTTTGCCTGGTTGTCTATCGTTGGCCGGATCCGTCTGTCGCTAAAAAACCGCCCATACGGCATAGTGACTTTCGGGTCGTGCCAGCAGCTTGCCCATCGCTTACTGTCGCATCTCGAACAGTGGGATCGGACGATGAGACTCGGCAAGCTGGCAATCGTTCTATCGATTCTTGTTGGGTTCGATGCAGTCGGTGCGACCGTTCAACAAGACGAAGCCCAGATTCTGCAAGCCGACGCAGCATTCTGGAAGGCCTATAACGCCTGCGATATGAAGGCCATTGCGGATGGTCTTACCGCAGATGTCGAGTTCTATCATGACAAGACCGGGCTCACGACCTCACGCGAAGCGGTAGTGGATTCGTTGCGCAACGGACCCTGCGCCAACAAGACCTTGCGTCTTCGACGCGAGGCGCTGAGCGACAGCATCGAGTTCCATCCGCTCAAGGGCGGTTACGCGATGCTATCGGGCCGTCACCGCTTCTATGTGCAGGAACCTCACATAGCAGAGCGATTGGATGGGCAAGCGGACTTCACCACGGTCTGGAAGTTTGCCGATGGGCGCTGGCGCATGCATCGCGTGCTCAGTTATACGCACGGTCCCGTGCCCTACACGCCGCCACCAAGAACGACAACACTCCCGGCTGTTGTGCTGGAGCGTTACGCGGGCCGCTATCGCTCGCCTCGCATCGGTACCATCCAGGTCGCGGTCGCAGGCGACCATCTGCTACTCACGGCAGGCAGTTTTGTCGCCACGCTCTATCCGCAATCCACCACGCGTTTCTTCGCCATGGAGCGCGATCTGCGTTTCGATTTCGAGGGCGGCGACAACGCACTCCCCAAATCGCTGGCCGTTTACGAAAACGGCGTTGTCAGCGAACGTGCCGTACGCGAAGGCGTTACTGCGCGCGAGTAACGAGCAAAGACATGTTTCACCGGCTGCGTTCGAAAGCAATCAAGTACACAAATCGATGCAGCGGCGCCGCCATAGCGCACAGGTCGTTGGTTTAGCTGCCCGCAACGTCCGGCAATAGACCATCCGGCAATAAAAACGTACGCGGCGCGGCATCGGGCGGGCCCGCAGAAGGCAGTGCCGGTTGCTCGGCTTCGTCCTTGAGTTGCACACCGGATAACTTGCGTCGGAATGCCTCGCGCAACAGGTACGCAAGTTTGTGCGTCGCTTCGGCGTAACTCAGCCCTTCGGCGCGGATATTGGAGATGCAATTGCGCGCCGCGTCGGTCAAGCCGACCCGCGGTGTGTAAGTCAGGTACAGGCCCAGGCTGTCGGGCGAGCTCAAGCCTGGCCGCTCGCCGATCAACACGATCACTGCGCGGGCCTTGAGCAATTCGCCGACCTCATCCCCAATGGCCACACGCCCTTGCGCGATCAGTACCACCGGTGCCAACGACCAGCCTTCGTGTGCGGCCAGGCGATCGATATGCTCCAGCATCTGCGGAGCATTGCGGTGCACGGCCAGTGCGGAGAGCCCATCGGCGATCACGATCGCCAGGTCGTGTCCGCCGCCATGCACGGCGGTCAGGCCACGCAGTTGCGTGGCAGCATCCTCGGCCAGACGACGGCCCAGGTCCGGGCGTTGCAGATAGATATGCCGGTCTGCCGCCGCGCTGTGCAGCAGCATGCTGGTACGCCCGCGCTGTTCCAGCTCGGCCTGCAGCGGCGCTGGATCGAACGCCAGATGCACCGCATCGCGTGCCTGTGCATGCGCCAGCTGGAAGTCCAGATGCGCCCCTGTTGGCAGGCTGGTGCCGACGCGCCCCAACGCGATTCGCGCCGGCGTGAGGTGACGCAACTGTGCCCAGGCATCGCGCGGTGGTGCGGTGGGGCTGCTCATGGCGCTGCGCTGGTATTCAATTGCGCCAGCGCACGCCGGAACGGTGCCGGCACCTCGCTCCCGAGTTCGAAGCGGCCATCGCGCAGGCGCAGAATGCCTTGCTGCTCCAGCCATTGCTCGAACTCCGGCGCCGCACGCAAGCCGAGTGCCTGGCGCGCATACAGCGCATCGTGAAACGAGGTGGTCTGATAATTGAGCATCACATCATCGGAGCCAGGGATGCCCATGATGAAGTTGATGCCGGCGGTGCCGAGCAGGGTCAGCAGCACGTCCATGTCGTCCTGATCGGCTTCGGCATGGTTGGTGTAGCAGATGTCGCAGCCCATCGGCACGCCAAGCAACTTGCCGCAGAAATGATCCTCCAGCCCGGCGCGGATGATCTGCTTGCCATCGTAGAGATACTCCGGGCCGATAAACCCCACCACGGTATTCACCAGCAATGGCTTGAACTGCCGCGCCACGGCGTACGCGCGCACCTCGCAGGTCTGTTGATCGACACCATGATGCGCATTGGCCGACAACGCGCTGCCCTGGCCGGTTTCGAAATACATCACGTTGTCGCCGGCAGTGCCGCGGCGCAATGATAGACCCGCCTCGTAGCCTTCCTGCAGTAGCGCAAGATTGATGCCGAAGCTGGTATTGGCCGCTTCGGTGCCGGCGATGGACTGGAACACCAGATCCACCGGCACACCGCGGCCGATCGCCTCGATGGTGGTGGTGATATGCGCCAGCACGCAGGACTGCGTGGGAATCTGGTAGCCGCTGATCACCGCATCGAGCATGCGCAACAACGCGGTGGTGGCGGCCAGGCTGTCGCTGGCCGGATTGATGCCGATCACCGCATCGCCATTGCCGTACAGCAAGCCGTCGAGCACGCTGGCGGCAATGCCGGTGGCATCGTCGGTGGGGTGGTTGGGTTGCAGCCGCGTTGACAGCCGCCCACGCAAGCCCAGCGTGTTGCGAAAGCGCGTGACCACGCGCGTTTTCTGCGCGACCAGAATCAGATCCTGCACCCGCATCAGCTTGGATACCGCCGCCACCATCTCCGGTGTCAGTCCGGGCGCCAGTGCGGCCAATGCGGCTTCGTCGGCCTGCGCACTCAACAACCAATCGCGAAAGCCGCCGACGGTGAGATGCGCGACCGCAGCGAACGCCGTTGCATCGTGTTGGTCGACGATCAAACGGGTAACTTCGTCCGCTTCGTACGGCACCACCGCTTCATCCAGAAAATGGCGCAGCGGCAGATCCGCCAACGCCATCTGCGCAGCGACGCGTTGCAGACCGGAGTCGGCGGCCAGCCCGGCCAGTTGATCGCCCGAGCGTGCCGGCGTGGCCTTGGCCAGCAACGTTTTGAGATCGGCAAACTGGAAGCGCTCGCCGCCTGCGGTGAAGGCGAACCCACTCATCTGACAGTGCTCGCAGGCGTGTGTTGGCCGCGCAAGCTCAGCACGCAACACACCGCACCAAACAGCAGCAGGCCTACAAAGATCAGCGCTACGATCGGGTTGAACCACACCATCGCCACCAGGCACACCAGCGCCAGCAGCAGCGCTATCGCCGGCACCACCGGATAACCCGGCGCGCGAAAGCTGCGTTCCAGCCCGGGTTCGGCGCGGCGCAGTTTGAACAGGCTGAGCATGCTCATCACATACATCACGATCGCGCCGAACACCGACATGGTGATCATCGCCGCAGTCAGCGACATGCCCTGGATCTTGACCACACCATCGCTGCAGATCGCCGCGATGCCGATCGCGCCACCGGCAAGGATTGCGCGATGCGGTGTGCGAAAGCGCGACAGTTTGGCCAGCCCATGCGGCAGGAAGCCGGCGCGCGCCAAGGCGAAGAACTGCCGCGAATAGCCCAGGATGATGCCGTGGAAACTGGCCACCAGACCGAACAGGCCGATCCATACCAGCATGTGCAGCCAGGTCGAGCTATTGCCGACCACCGCTTTCATCGCCTGCGGCAACGGGTCGTTGATGTTGGACAGCTGGCGCCAGTCGCCGACGCCGCCGGCGAACACCATCGTTCCCAGCGCCAGGACCACCAGCGTGAGGATGCCGGCAATGTAGGCACGTGGAATCGTGCGCTTGGGGTCCTTGGCTTCTTCGGCCGCCATCGCCGCGCCCTCGATCGCCAGAAAGAACCAGATCGCGAACGGGATCGCGGCAAAGATGCCGGAGATCGCCGCCGGGCCGAAGTCGTTGCTGCCGGCCCAACCGTTGGCGGCAAAGCGCGCCACGCTGAAACCCGGCGCCACCACGCCCATGAATACCAGCAGTTCGATCACCGCCAGCAAGGTCACCACCAACTCGAAGGTGGCCGCGATCGCCACGCCGACGATGTTCAAGCTCATGAAGAGTGCATACGCCCCGATCGCGGCAACGCGCGGATCCAGAGTCGGAAACTGCACGTTGAGATAGGCGCCAATCGCCATCGCAATGGCCGGCGGTGCAAACACGAATTCGATCAACGTGGCCAGGCCCGCCAGCATGCCGCCGTAGGTGCCGAACGCGCGCAGGCTGTAGGCGAACGGTCCGCCCGCATTGGGAATCGCCGTGGTCAGCTCGGTAAAACTGAAAATGAAACAGGTGTACATCACTGCGACCAGCACCGTGGTCACCAGAAATCCCAAGGTGCCGGCGGTGCCCCAACCGTAGCTCCACCCGAAATATTCGCCGGAAATCACCAATCCCACCGCGATTCCCCACAGTTGCCAGGTTCCCAGTGTGGGTTTGAGTTGCTCGTTGCGCATGTCGCACATCTCCTGCGGTCGGGGGAGGGGAGATGAAGCACGTCCGACGCCGCAGCGGTGGACCAACCGTCAGGCCTGATCGGTCGCCGCAAGGCAATGATCGACGGTCGCGCCGGTTATACCGCAAAGCTCTGTGGCGAACACAGGCACAGCGGGTAGGCCGCACAGAACAGGCCACCACGCCAGCGCAACCGCCACCCGCTCTTTGCTTTGGCTACCCGGCAGTCCTATTTGTTGCGCTCAAGCACCAGCAACGGATCGATCCGCACATCGAACCAATTCATCCCCCAATGCAGATGCGGTCCGGTCGCGCGCCCGGTGGCACCCACCGCCGCAATCACCTGACCTTGCTCCACCCGGTCTCCCACCTTCACATCGATGCGTGACAAGTGCAAAAAATTCGAGCTCACGCCGAAGCCATGGTCCAGCAGCACCGTACCGCCGGTCAGATACAGATCCGGCGCGGCGAAGGTGACCACACCGGCGGCCGGCGCCTTGACCGGGGTACCGGTGGGCACCGCGATATCCATCCCCGAATGACCGGCACCAGGCTGGCCGTTGTAAACGCGCGCATTGCCGAAGCGCCCGCTGATGCGACCCTGCACCGGCCAGATGAAGGGCTGCGCAAAATCGGTGCGCGCATCGTCGCGGTCGCGCGCGGCGGTGACCTGCGCCTGTTCGCGCTTGATCCGCTCGGCGATCGCCGCAGGCGGGTTGACGGTTTTGGGCGGCACACCATTGACGCGTTCCACCGGCCAGTCGCGCGGCGTTACTGCGATGCTGGCAGTCTCCTTGCCGCCATCGGGCCGGGTGATCTGCACCTGCAACGGGCCGGTGGCATCGCGGCCGATACCGAACACCACGCTGCCGTAGCCGCTGACGCGCAGCGTGCGGCCGGCGTACTGCACCTGGCTGCCCGCCGGCACCTTGCCGATCACCAGCGCGCCTTGCGAGGCGCTTTGTGGAAACACCACCTCTGCAGCGGCCGCGGACTGCGCAGCGGCGCTGCCCACCGAGAGCGAGAGCGGCGCCAGCGCCAGCAAGGCGCCAAACAGGGCTGCGCGCATCAGCGATCGAAGGTCAGACGCTGACCGGCGGCACTGCCAACCAACTGTTCGCCATCCCACACCTGCTGGCCGTTGACCCAGGTCGCGGCAATGCGCGAGCGGAACGTGGTGCCTTCGAACGGCGACCAGCCGCACTTGGACAACACCTGCTCGCGCTTCACGGTGAACGGGGTGTTGTCGATCATCACCAGGTCGGCGAAATAGCCTTCGCGCAGAAAACCGCGTTCTTCCACATCGAACAATTGTGCCGGCGCATGCGCGAACTTCTGCACGATGCGGGTGATCGGCAGCTTGCCTTCATGCACCAGCTCCAGCGCGGCGACCAGCGCGTACTGCACCAACGGCAGGCCGGAGGGCGCCTGCGCGTAGGGCTTCTGCTTTTCTTCCCAGGTGTGCGGGGCGTGGTCGGTGGCGAGCACGTCGATGACGTCTTCAGCCAGCGCCTCGATCAGCGCCAGGCGGTCGTCGGCGTCCTTGATCGCCGGGTTGCACTTGATCAGGTTGCCCAGCCGCGCGTAATCGCTGCGGTCGAAGCGCAAAAAGTGGATACAGGTCTCGGCGGTGATGCGCTTGCGCACCTTGCCGTCGGCGTCGATCAGCGGGCCGGCCTCGAACAGCGCCAGCTCCTCGGCGGTGGAGATATGCAGCACGTGCAGGCGGGTGTTGTGCTTGCGCGCCAGCGACACCGCCAGCTGCGAAGACTTCAGGCAGGCTTCGCGCGAGCGAATGTCCGGGTGCATCTCCGGGGTCAGCGCATCGCCGTACTTTTCCTTGAACTGCGCCAGCGTCGCATCGATGGTCGGCGTGTCTTCGCAGTGGGTGATGATCGGGGTGGGCGCATCGCGGAAGATCGCATCCAGCGTTTCGGGGTTGTCGACCAGCATGTTGCCGGTAGAGGCGCCCATGAACACCTTGATGCCCGGTGCGGTCTTGGGGTCCAGCGTCTGGATCGCGGCCAGATTGTCGTTGCTGGCGCCCATGTAGAAGCCGTAATTGGCCCAGGCGCGCCCGGCCGCAGCGTCGTACTTGGACTGCAGCGCGGCCGCATCCAGGGTCGGCGGATTGGTGTTGGGCATGTCCATGAAGCTGGTCAGACCGCCGGCCACTGCAGCGCCGGATTCGGTCGCGATATCGCCCTTGTGGGTCAGCCCCGGCTCGCGGAAGTGCACCTGGTCGTCGATCATGCCCGGCAGCACCCAGCGCCCGGCCGCATCCACCACCGTATCGCCTGCAGCCGGAGTGATCTTGCTGGCGATCTTGGCGATGCGGCCACCTTCGATCAGGAGATCGGCATCGAACTCCTTGCCTTCATTGACCAGGCGGGCATTGACGATGACGGTTCGGCTCATGGGTGGGGTCCTTTGCAGCGGCAGGAAAGGGAAGTGGGGGAGGACGCGGCAGTGGGCGCGTCGGGGACGGGATCGAACCCGCCCGGATGGAATGGATGACAACGGCCCAACCGGCGTGCGGCCAGCCAACAGCCGCGCAGCGGGCCGAAGCGGGCGATGGCGGTCATCGCGTACTCCGAACAACTGGGCGCAAAACGGCAGCGCGGCCCGAGCAGAGGGCTGATGAACAGCTTGTAGAAGCGCAGCAGCGCGATGAGCAGGCGTGAGATCACTTGCCAATGATATGCCACTTGGATTAATACGTGGTTGCCGGGGGTCGGTGGGGTAAGCTATAAAGGCCCGCTTTCCCGGGCCCCGGGGGAACCAAGGATGAGCGTTTCGTGGCTGCTAAAAAACCTGCAAAAAAGGCCGTAGAGGCCGCCAAGAAGTCCGCCAAACCCGTTGCGAAGAAGGCAGCGGCGCCCGCCGCTGCAAAACCGGCCGCCAAGCAGGCGACGCCGGCTGCCAAGCAACCTGTGGCCAAGAAGGCAGCTGCGACGAAGGCCGCCGCCAAGCCGGCGCCGGCCTCCAAGACCGCAGCGTCCAAACCCGCGGCCCTCAAACCTGTAAAATCTGTCGCCAAGAGTGCTGCCAAGCCGGCGGCGAACAAGGCAGCTCCGGCTGCCGCCAAACCGGCCGCCAAGCCGGTGGCGCCCAAGTCCGTACCGAAACCGGCCGCCAAGCCGGCTCCGGCCAAGTCAGTCCCGGTCAAGGCTGAAAAGCCCGCGCCCGCACCGGCCCCCAAGGCCGTCCCTGCGAAGCCGGCAAAGCCTGCGACCCCGTCACTTAAGAATCCCGTGCCCGTTTCGAAATCTTCAGCAAAAACACCAACCAAAACCGAAGCCCCCGCCAAGCCCGCCGCGACCCGTCCGGTCGGCAAGGTGGCCGTTGCCATGACTTCCAAGCCGTCCAGCCCGACGCCAAAGACCAAGTACAAGGTGGTCGAGTACAAGATCGACGAGACCACCGGTCGCCCGGTGCTGCCGCAGGGCTACAAGCCTGCAGCCGACGAGGAGTACATGAGCACGCTGCAGCAGGAGTATTTCCGTCAGCGTCTGCAGCATTGGCGCAACGACCTGGTCGAGGAATCCAAGCAGACCATCGAGAACCTGCGCGAAGAAGTGCGCGATATCGGCGACGAAGCCGAGCGTGCAACGCGTGAGACCGAAAACTCGCTGGAACTGCGCACCCGCGACCGCTACCGCAAGCTGATCGGCAAGATCGACAGCACGCTCAAGCGTCTGGAAGGCGGCGACTACGGCTACTGCGTGGACACCGGCGAAGAAATCGGCCTGGACCGCCTGGAAGCGCGTCTGACCGCCGAACGCACCATCGACGCCCAGGAACGCTGGGAGCACCTGCAGAAGCAGCAGGGCGACTGATCGTTTTGCGAGTGTCGAATCGCTGTTGAAAAAGCCCCGCCTGGTGCGGGGCTTTTTTATGCGTCATTCGGCGTGCTGGGGCCTGACCTGTTGTCGCCTCACTGCAAATCGCGCAGATCCAGCTTGCGCAGCTTCGGGGCCTTCCAGGCGGTGGTGGCGACCACGCCCAGGGTCACGCAGCCGCCGATCACCACCGCCGGCACCAGGCCGACCAGACGCGCCATGACGCCGTCATAGAACGCGCCCAGCTCGTTGGAGGAGCCGATGAAGATGCCGTTGATCGACGACACCCGGCCGCGCATCGCGTCGGGCGTTGCCAGCTGCAGGATGGTCTGACGCACCACCACCGACACGCCGTCGCACATGCCGTAGACCAGCAGGATCGCCGCCGACAGCCAGAAATGGCGCGACAGGCCGAAGGCGATCGTGCACAACCCGAAACCGGCCACCGACAGCATCAGGATGCGCCCGGCATTGCGTTGCAGCGGGTGTCGCGCCAGCCACACGCCGACCACGATCGACCCCAGCGCCGGTGCGCCGCGCAGGATGCCCAGCCCCTCCGGGCCGTAGTGCAGGATGTCGTGGATGAAGGCAGGTAGCATTGACACCGCGCCGCCCAGCAACACCGAAAACATGTCCAGCGCCATCGCGCCTAGCATGATCTGGTTGGACAGCACGAACTGCGCACCCTCGGCGATGCTGCGAAAGATCGGCGCGCGCGGACCTTCGTTCACCGGCTCGCTGACGCGCAACAGCGCCAGCGCCAGGATCGCCACCAACGCCACACTCGCCGCCACGCCGTACGCCAGGCCTTTGCCGCCCCAGCCGACCAGCACGCCGCCCAGCGCCGGGCCGATCACCATGCCGGCCTGAAAGGTGACGCTGCCGATGCTGGCGCCGCGCGCGAAGGCCTCGCGCGGCAGTGCCCGTGCGAACAGTGCGTTATAGACCGGCGACAGGAACGAGCGCGCCGCGCCGGTCAGCGCGATGGCTGCATAGATCGGCCACACGCCTTGTACCGGCAGCCAGCCATGCGTAATCGCCAACAGCAGCAGTGCGGTGGCGACCAGGCCCAGCACTGCGACCATGCCCAGGCGGCGGCGCGGCAGATGATCGACCAGATAGCCGGCAAACGGCGCGATGCAGAAGAACGGCAGGATCTCCGCCAGGCCGATCAGCCCGAGCGAGAGCGGATTGCGGGTGATTTCGTAGATATGCCAACCGACCGTGACCGCGACGATCTGATACGACAACATCGCCGCCACGCGATACAGCAGCACCAAGCCGAAGCCTGGATGGGCGAACAGCGTGCGCAGCGAGGCGGCGGGCGAGGGAGGCGTGGGCGTGCTCACTGCTGGGCGCGGGCGGTGTCGCGAATGAAGGCCAGCATCGCGGCCACGCCGTTGCTGCGGGTCGGCGACAGATGCTTGGCCAGGCCAATGCCGGCGATGTAGTCCGGCTCGGTGGCCAGGATCTCCTGCGCGCTACGCCCCGAGTAAACGCGCAAGGCGAGATAGATCAGCCCGGAGACGATCGCCGAGTCGCTGATGGCGTGGAAGTCCAGGCGCTCGGCATTGCCCTCCGGCACGATCCACACCATCGACTGGCAACCATGCAGACGGTGTTCTTCGGTCTTCCACTGTTCCGGGAAAGTGGGCAACTTGCGGCCCAGATCGATCAGGTACTGGTAGCGCTCGGACCAATCGCCGAAGAAGGAAAATTCCTCGGCGATGGTGGCCTGCGCTTCGACGGCGGTGGGTTCTAGCGGGAAGGGGGTGGTGGTCATCAAAATTCCAGAATCATTCGCAAAATCCAGGGTCGTTCGGTCAAAGCCCCTCTCCCTCCGGGGCGAGAAGGCGCGGTTTGCGCGCCACTGGCGCGCGTGCCTTGGAGCGCCCGCGCCGCCAGCGCGGGCCGGGGCGCGGAGCGGGGGTTGGGGTGAGGGTACGGGCGAAGCTTCGCTGGAGTTCGATGCGGGTGGCTTCGCTCTTACCTCAAAAAAATCGATGCACGTGGCTTCGCTCGCACCCTCATCCGCCCCTGCGGGGCACCTTCTCCCGGAGGGAGAAGGGAATAAAGTCATGCGCGCTTCCAGCGCACGCCTTGTGGGGTGTCTTCCAGCACGATGCCTTCGTCGGCCAGTTGCTTGCGGATGGCATCGGCGCGGGCGAAATCCTTGGCTTTCTTTGCGGCATTGCGCTCTTCGACCAGCGCAGTGATGCGGGCATCGTCGCCGGCATCGGTGCCGCGCGAGAACCATGCGGCCGGGTCTTGCTGCAGCAAGCCTAGCGCCAGACCTGCGCCAAGCAGATCGGATTTGGCTCGACGCAGCGCCGCAAGATGCTCGCCGCTTCGCTCGCTGTCCGGTCCGCCCGCCGGTGCGAAATCATGCAGGGCCCGGCTGGCCTCCTTTGCAAGCTTCGCCAGTGCTGCAAGCGCCAACGGCGTATTGAGGTCATCGTCCAGCGCCGATTCCACCTCGTCTGGAATCGTGGTCGGCTGTGTCGGGCTAATGCCCCCATCGGTTTCGACGGCTGCCAGATCGCGCAACGTGCCATACAGCCGGTCCAGCGTGTTCTTGGCCTGCTCGATCAAGCCCTCCGACCAGTCCAGCGGCTGCCGGTAATGCGCGCTCAGCAGGGCGTAGCGCAGCGCTTCGGGCGGGTGTCTGGCGATCAGGTCGTGCACGGTTTCGATGTTTCCCAGCGACTTGCTCATCTTGGCGCCGCTGAAATTGAGCATGCCGTTATGCAGCCAGAACCGCGCGAAGGTGGCGCCGCCATGCGCGCACTCGCTCTGCGCGATCTCGTTCTCGTGATGCGGGAACTGCAGGTCCACGCCGCCGGCATGGATGTCGATGGTCGGGCCCAGATGCGCGGCGGCCATCGCCGAGCATTCGATATGCCAGCCCGGGCGGCCGCGGCCCCAGGGCGATTCCCAACCGGGCAGCTCGTCGCTGGAGGGTTTCCACAGCACGAAGTCGCCCGGGTCGCGCTTGTACGGCGCCACATCCACGCGCGCACCGGCCAGCATCTCGTCCGGATCGCGGCGCGAGAGCTTGCCGTAGTGCTCGAAGCTGGCCACCGCAAACAGCACGTGGCCTTCGGCAGCGTAGGCGTGGCCGTTGGCGATCAGTTGCTCGATCATCGCCACGATCTGCGGAATATGCGCAGTGGCTGCCGGTTCGATGTCCGGCGGCACCACGCCGAGCGCGGCCATGTCCTGGCGGTAGATCGCAGCGAAGCGATCAGTGATGGTCGAGATCGGCACGCCCTGCGCCTGGGCGGCGGCGTTGATCTTGTCGTCCACGTCGGTGATGTTGCGCGCGTAGCGCAGCGCCCCAAAGCGCCGCCGCAGCAGTGCGGCCAGCACATCGAACACCACCGGGCCGCGGGCGTTGCCGATGTGTGCGTAGTTGTAGACGGTGGGGCCGCACACATACAGGGTGGGGCTGGTGGGATCGAGCGGCGCGAACGGCTCGACCCGCCGCGTCAGGTTGTTGTGCAGGCGCAGGCTCATCGGGATCTGAAGGAGGGTAACTGCGCGATTCTAGCCGGTCGCGGCGGTCAGGCGAACCAAACCCGGGCGATGGCCGGTCATGGCGAACACTCGCAATCGGATGGGTTGCGTTCAGCCCCGGAGATCGCAAGCTCCATACACTTACGTACTGCCTGGCGACGCTCTCTCTGGTTCTGATGCGACCTTCCCTGTTCTTCATGCTGCTGTGTGTGTTTGCCTGGCAGGCACTGGCAGCGCATGCGGCAGAGCCCGACCCCAAGAACCGGGTGGTGGTGATCGAGAACGTGAAGCTGGACTACGCGCAGGTGCTCAACGTCGAGCCGGTCTACCAGACCTTGCGCGCTACCCGCATCGAAGAGCAGTGCGAAGCCGAGCAGATTGCGCCGGTTGCCGTTGCCCCTGCGTCTGTAGACGACGAGAGCCGGATCAACCGGATGGTCGATTCGGTCAAGGAGATGTTCTCGCGCCGTCCCGAGTTGCCGTCTGCACCGGTGGCGGTGCCGCCGACCAGCACGCGGCGCAATTGCCGGGTGGTTGAAGTGCCGCGCGAGTTTCGGCGGCCGATCGCCTTCGACGTGGATTACGTCTACAAGGGCACCAAATACCGTTCGCGGCTGCCGGAAGATCCCGGCAACCGGCTGCGTATTCGGGTCTCGGTGACCCCGTACATTCCCGACGCCATCGTCGCGCCGCCGCGATGATGCGCGCAGCGGTTGCGCCGTGCGCGCATGCATGCGAGGATTCGCGCCCTATGCACGCAAACGCCTTTCAGCACGACACCAGCGCCGCCCGGATGGCCTCCGGCATGACCTCGCGTGCCCGCCGACCGGAATCCCACATTTTCGCTGGGTGACCCGGGCGTTTTGCTGTCCGTTGTTGAAAACCCAGCCTCAAGGCTGGGTTTTTTCGTTTCAGGCGTCATAAAAGTTTCAACCGCAAGAAACGCGCATGTCGCGCACCCCGTCGCTGTTGGCGGACCACGCAGCAGAAGCACGCAGCACAAGGATCGATCGATGTCACTGAAGCACTTCTTGAACACCCAGGACTGGAGCCGCGCCGAACTGGACGCGCTGTTGACCCAGGCCGCGTTGTTCAAACGCAACAAGCTGGGAAGCGAGCTGAAGGGCAAATCGATCGCGCTGGTGTTTTTCAACCCGTCCATGCGCACCCGTACCAGCTTCGAGCTGGGCGCGTTCCAGCTGGGCGGGCATGCGGTGGTGCTGCAGCCGGGCAAGGATGCCTGGCCGATCGAGTTCAATCTGGGCACGGTGATGGATGGCGATACCGAAGAGCACATCGCCGAAGTGGCGCGGGTGCTGGGCCGCTATGTGGACCTGATCGGCGTGCGCGCGTTTCCCAAGTTCGTCGACTGGTCCAAGGACCGCGAGGACCAGGTGCTCAAGAGCTTTGCCAAGTATTCGCCGGTGCCGGTGATCAACATGGAGACCATCACCCACCCGTGCCAGGAGCTGGCGCACGCGATGGCGTTGCAGGAACACTTCGGCACGCAGGATCTACGCGGCAAGAAGTACGTGCTGACCTGGACCTATCACCCCAAGCCGTTGAACACCGCGGTGGCCAATTCCGCGCTGACGATCGCCACCCGCATGGGCATGGACGTGACCCTGCTGTGCCCGACGCCGGACTACATCCTGGACCCGCGCTACATGGACTGGGCGGCGCAGAACGTGGCCGAAAGCGGCGGCTCGCTGCAGGTCAGCCACGACATCGACAGCGCCTATGCCGGTGCCGACGTGGTGTATGCCAAGAGCTGGGGCGCGTTGCCGTTCTTCGGCAACTGGGAGCCGGAAAAGCCGATCCGCGACCAGTATCAGCATTTCATCGTCGACGAACGCAAGATGGCGCTGACCAACAACGGCGTGTTCTCGCACTGCCTGCCGTTGCGTCGCAACGTCAAGGCCACCGACGCGGTGATGGATTCGCCCAACTGCATCGCCATCGATGAAGCCGAGAATCGCCTGCATGTGCAGAAGGCGATCATGGCGGCGCTTGCTTCGCAAGCGGGAATCGGGAATCGGGAATAGAGAATCGCAACAGCAAGAACGTTGACCCCCACTTTTACGTACCAAGGAAACGATGATGAGCACTGCTTCCACCATTCCCGATTCCCAACTCCCGATTCCCGGCAGCAAGAAGGACATCGTCCTGGCATTCTCCGGTGGCCTGGATACCAGCTTCTGCATTCCGTATCTGCAGGCGCAAGGCTATGCCGTGCACACCGTGTTTGCCGATACCGGCGGGGTGGATGCCGAGGAGCGTGATTTCATCGAAAAGCGTGCGTCCGAACTCGGTGCGGCGAGCCATGTCACCGTCGATGGCGGCCCGGCGATCTGGCAGGGCTTCGTCAAGCCGTTCGTGTGGGCGGGCGAGGGCTATCAGGGCCAGTACCCGTTGCTGGTGTCCGACCGTTATCTGATCGTCGACGCTGCGCTCAAGCGCGCCGAGGAATTGGGCACGCGAATCATCGCGCACGGTTGCACCGGCATGGGTAACGACCAGGTGCGTTTCGATCTGGCAGTGAAGGCGTTGGGCGATTACCAGATCGTGGCGCCGATCCGCGAAATCCAGAAGGAGCACACCCAGACCCGCGCCTACGAGCAGAAGTACCTGGAAGAGCGCGGCTTCGGCGTGCGTGCCAAGCAGCAGGCCTACACCATCAACGAGAACCTGCTCGGGCTGACCATGTCCGGCGGCGAGATCGATCGTTGGGAAGCGCCGGGCGAGGGCGCGCGCGGCTGGTGTGCGCCGCGCAGCGAATGGCCGGTGGAGCCGTTGAACGTCACCTTGAAGTTCGTCGAAGGCGAGGCGGTCGCGCTAAACGGCAAGACGCTGCCGGGCGAGCAGATCCTGGCTCAGCTCAACAAGCTGTTCGCGCCCTACGGCGTGGGCCGTGGCGTCTACACCGGCGACACCGTGATCGGCCTGAAGGGACGCATCGTGTTCGAAGCGCCGGGCCTGATCTCGCTGCTGACCGCGCACCGCGCGCTGGAAGATGCGGTGCTGACCAAGCAGCAGAACCGCTTCAAGCCGGACGTGGCGCGCAAGTGGGTGGAGCTGGTGTACGAAGGCTTCTATCACGACCCGCTCAAGACCGACATCGAGGCGTTCCTGCAGTCTTCGCAGTCCAAGGTCAACGGCGAAGTCACGCTGGAAACCCGTGGTGGCCGCGTCGACGCGGTGGCGGTGCGCTCGCCGCATCTGCTCAACACCAAGGGTGCGACGTATGCGCAGTCGGCCGACTGGGGCGTGGAAGAAGCCGAGGGCTTCATCAAGCTGTTCGGGATGAGCTCGACGTTGTATGCGCAAGTAAACCGCTGACGTTTCGAAGCAGTTGCAAAGCCCCTCTCCCCCCGGGAGAGGGGTTGGGGTGAGGGTACGGAGCGAAGCTCTCGCGATGTTCAGTGCCGGAGAGCTTCGCCCGCACCCTCATCCGCCCCTTTGGGGCACCTTCTCCCGTAGGGAGAAGGGTTAGCTTCGACGAAATTTATGGGCTGTTTGCGCACCTTCCTTATTTCCGCTTAGCCGCTGCTTCGGACCCTCGATCGAACCGACATGACCGATTTACTCGCATCCACCCTCACGCACCTGGAAACGCTGGTGTCCTTCGACACCCGCAATCCGCCGCGCGCGATCGCTGCCGAGGGCGGCATCTTCGATTATCTGCGTGCGCACTTGCCTGGTTTCCAGGTCGAGGTGATCGACCACGGCGCCGGGGCAGTGAGCTTGTATGCGGTGCGCGGCGCGCCCAAGTACCTGTTCAACGTGCACCTGGATACGGTGCCGGATTCGCCGCACTGGAGTGCCGACCCGCACGTGATGCGGCGCACCGACGACCGCGTGATCGGTCTGGGCGTCTGCGATATCAAAGGCGCGGCAGCGGCGCTGGTGGCGGCGGCCAATGCCGGGCAGGGCGATGCGGCGTTTCTGTTTTCCTCCGACGAAGAAGCCAACGACCCGCGCTGCATCGCCGCGTTTTTGGCGCGTGGATTGCCGTATGAAGCGGTGCTGGTAGCCGAGCCGACCATGAGCGAGGCGGTGCTGGCGCATCGTGGGATCAGCTCGGTGCTGATGCGCTTTGCCGGGCGTGCCGGGCATGCGTCGGGCAAGCAGGATCCGTCCGCCAGCGCCTTGCATCAGGCGATGCGCTGGGGTGGAAAAGCCCTGGATCATGTCGAGTCGCTGGCGCATGCGCGCTTCGGTGGCTTGACCGGATTGCGCTTCAACATCGGTCGCGTCGATGGCGGCATCAAGGCCAACATGATCGCGCCGGCAGCCGAAGTGCGTTTTGGTTTCCGCCCACTGCCGTCGATGGAGGTGGATGGATTGCTGGAAACCTTCGCTGGATTTGCCGAGCCGTCTGCGGCGCATTTCGAGGAAACCTTCCGTGGGCCGAGTCTGCCGTCCGGCGACATCGCGCGTGCGGAGGAGCGCCGCCTGGCCGCACGCGATGTGGCCGATGCGTTGGATCTGCCGATCGGCAACGCGGTGGATTTCTGGACCGAGGCCTCGCTGTTTTCGGCCGGTGGCTACACCGCGCTGGTGTACGGCCCTGGCGATATCGCACAGGCACACACCGCCGACGAATTCGTGACGCTTGCGCAGTTGCAGCGTTATGCCGAGTCGGTCCACCGCATCATCAACGGCGCGCACTGAGCGCGCGCATCAACGGCTCCCACTGAGCCGCGTTCCGCGCCTGGCGCGGCCACTCCTCTCTTCGATCACGGCAATGTCCCTCTCCGCACAGCCCCACAAACAGACCCGCCAGACCATCGTGCGCCTGCTTTCGAGCATGGCCAGCGCCAAGGAAATCAGCCAGTACCTCAAGCGTTTTTCGCAGCTCGATGCCAAACGCTTTGCGGTGGTCAAGGTGGGCGGCGCGGTGCTGCGCGACGATCTGGACGCGCTGACTTCATCGTTGTCGTTCCTGCAGGAAGTGGGGCTGACCCCGATCGTGCTACATGGTGCCGGCCCGCAGCTGGATGCCGAACTCTCTGCAGCCGGCATCGAGAAGCGCACCGTCAATGGCCTGCGGGTGACCTCGCCGGAAGCCCTGGCGATCGTGCGCAAGGTGTTCCAGGCTTCCAACCTCAAGCTGGTCGAAGCGCTGCAGCAGAATGGCGCGCGTGCGACCTCGATCACCGGCGGCGTGTTCGAAGCGCAGTATCTGGACCGCGACACCTATGGCCTGGTCGGTGAGGTCAAGGCGGTGAATCTGGGGCCGATCGAAGCCAGCCTGCAGGCCGGCTCGATCCCGGTGATCACCAGCCTGGGCGAGACGCCGAGCGGGCAGATCCTCAACGTCAACGCCGATTTTGCTGCCAACGAACTGGTGCAGGAGCTGCAGCCGTACAAGATCATCTTCCTCACCGGCACCGGCGGGCTGCTGGATGCCGACGGCAAGGTGATCGATTCGATCAACCTGTCCACCGAGTTCGATCACCTGATGCAGCAGCCGTGGATCAATGGCGGCATGCGGGTCAAGATCGAGCAGATCAAGGATTTGCTCGATCGTCTGCCGCTGGAATCGTCGGTGTCGATCACCCGGCCGGCGGATCTGGCCAAGGAGCTGTTCACGCACAAGGGCTCGGGCACGCTGGTGCGGCGTGGCGAGCGCGTGTTGCGCGCGACCTCGTGGGATGAGCTGGATCTGCCGCGCCTGACCTCGCTGATCGAATCCAGCTTCGGCCGCACGCTGGTGCCCGATTACTTCAGTAACACCAAGTTGCTGCGTGCCTATGTCAGCGAGAACTATCGCGCCGCGGTGATCCTCACCGACGAGGGCATGCTGGGTGCAAGCGCGCTGATCTATCTGGACAAGTTTGCCGTGCTCGACGATGCGCAAGGCGAGGGCCTGGGCCGCGCGGTGTGGAATGTGATGCGCGAAGAAACCCCGCAGCTGTTCTGGCGCTCGCGTCACAACAACCAGGTCAACATTTTCTATTACGCCGAGTCCGACGGCTGCATCAAGCAGGAGAAGTGGAAAGTGTTCTGGTACGGGCTGGAAAACTTCGAGCAGATCCAGCATTGCGTGGCGCATTGCGCCACGCGTCAGCCGACGCTGCTGGGCTGAGTACGATGACGCCCATCGCATTGCCATCGCTGTGGCGTGAGTTGCCCACGCTACGCGGGCAACACGCAACGCTGGAACCGCTGCAGGCTGCGCATGCCGATGGTCTGCGCGCTGCGCTGGGCGACGGTGCCCTGTCGCGCTTGTGGTACACCGGCGTGCCGGCACCGGCGCAGGTGGACGACTACCTCGTCGCTGCGCTGGCGGCGCAGGCGGATGGTACGGCGCTGCCGTTCGTGGTCCGCGATGCGGCCGGTGCGGTCGTCGGCTGCACGCGCTATTACGGGCTGGATGCGACCGTGCCCAAGCTGTCGATCGGCTACACCTGGTATGCGCCGCGTGTGCAGCGCAGCGGCATCAATACCGAGACCAAGCTGATGCTGTTGCAGCACGCCTTCGAAACGCTGGGCTGTCTGAGCGTGGTGTTCGAGACCAGCTGGTTCAATCACACCTCGCGCGCGGCGATTGCACGGCTGGGCGCCAAGCAGGACGGCGTGCTGCGCAATCACACCCGCCATGCCGACGGCACACCGCGCGATACCGTAGTGTTCTCCATCATCGATACGGAATGGGCTGGGGTAAAACGCCACCTGCAGTTCCGCCTGGAAGCAAACGCATGACTGTTCAAACAACGACCATCGGCATTGTCGGCGCCCGCGGGCATACCGGTTCGGAATTGATCAAGCTGGTGACGGCGCATCCCCACCTGCAGCTGGTGTTCGTGTCCTCGCGCGAGCTGGCCGGGCAAGCTGTGGCCGACCACAACGACGCCTATCAGGGCGCGCTGCGCTACGAGAGCCTGGATGCCGACGCGGTGGCCGCCAAGGCCGCCGATGTAGTGATTCTGGCGCTGCCCAACGGCAAGGCCGAGCCATTTGTCGCTGCGATCGACGCCGCCCGCCCGCAGACGGTGTTGATCGATCTGTCGGCCGATTACCGCTTCGATCCGGCTTGGTATTACGGGCTGCCGGAGCTGACGCGCGGCACCTATGCCAGGCAGAAGCGCATCAGCAACCCGGGCTGCTATGCCACCGCGATGCAGCTGACGATCGCGCCGCTGCTCGACCAGCTGGCCGGCCCGCCGCAGTGCTTCGGTGTCTCCGGCTATTCCGGTGCGGGCACCACGCCCTCGGACAAGAACAACCCGGAGTTGCTGGCCGATAACCTGATGCCGTATGCGCTGACCAACCACATGCACGAGCGCGAAGTCTCTGCGCAGCTCGGCGTGCCGGTGGAGTTCATGCCGCATGTGGCGCCGCATTTCCGCGGCCTCACCATGACCGTCAACCTGTGGCTGCAGCAACCGCTGACGCGCGAGCAGATCCAGGCGCGCTACACGCAGCGTTACGCCGATGAGCCGTTGATCGAAATCGTCGATGAAGCGCCGTGGGTCAGCCACATCGCCGGTACGCACGGCGTGCAGATCGGCGGCGTGACACTGGCACCGGGCAACAAGCGCGTGGTGGTGGTGGCGACGCTGGACAACCTGCTCAAGGGCGCGGCGACGCAGGCGATGCAGAACCTCAACCTGGCGTTTGGCTGGGACGAATTGACCGCGATTCGTTGATGCCAGTCCCTCGCAAGAGCCCGCACATCCATGTGCGGGGATTCAACTGGACGACTTATTTCGAGACGCTTTCCGATGACCAATCTTTTGTGGCAAAAACCCGGCGTGGCGGTGGATGCCAAGATCCAGGCCTTCCTGGCGGGCGATGACGTCATCCTGGACCGCGAGTTCTTCCTGTACGACATCGCTGCCAGTAAGGCGCATGCGCAGGGGCTGCAGCACATCGGCATCCTGTCGTTGCAGGAACTGGGCGGCCTGAGCGAACAGCTCGACCTGCTGGCAGCCGATTTCCGCAGCGGCGCGTTCGTGCTCGATGCGCAGTACGAGGATTGCCATTCGGCGATCGAAGCGCGCCTGACCGAGCGCCTGGGCGATGCCGGCCGCAAGATCCACACCGGGCGCAGCCGCAACGACCAGATCCTGGTGGCCACGCGTCTGTGGTTGAAAGACAAGCTGCAGCGCGTGGCCGAGCTCAGCGCGGAGATCGCCAAGGTGGCGCTGGACCGCGCGCAAGCCGAAGCCGAACTGCCGGTGCCGGGCTACACGCATATCCAGCGTGCGGTGGTGTCGTCGGCCGGCATGTGGTGGGCGGGCTGGGCCGAAGCCTTTATCGACAACGCGGTGCGCGCCACCGACACCTTGCGTCTGGTGGACAGCAATCCGCTCGGCACCGCGGCCGGTTACGGCGTCAATCTGCCGCTGGACCGTGCACACACCACTGCCGAGCTCGGCTTTGCGCGCCTGCAGGTCTCGCCGATCTACGCGCAGCTCTCACGCGGCAAGTACGAACTGGCCGCGCTCGAGGCCCTCGGCAGCGCAACGTTGGATCTGCGCCGTATCGCCTGGGATCTGTCGTTGTTCACCAGCGGCGAATTCGCCTTCGTCGCGCTGCCGGCGCAGTACACCACCGGCAGTTCGATCATGCCGAACAAGCGCAACCCCGATGTCATCGAGCTGATGCGCGCCACCCATGCCAGCGTGGCGGCGGCGCGGACCGAAATCGAACAGTTGTTGTCGCTGCCGTCCGGTTATCACCGCGATCTGCAGAGCAGCAAGGGCGCGATCGTGCATGGTTTCGGGCGCGGCCTGGCGGCCCTTGAGCTGCTGCCGGCGTTGCTGGCCAATCTGGAATGGCGCCCGGACAAGCTGCGCGCGGCGATCGATTCGGGCATGTACGCCACCGATGTAGCGGTAGAAGCGGCCGTGGCCGGTGTGCCGTTCCGCGAGGCCTACAAGGCCGCAGCGGAATCCTCCGACACCGCCGGACAGGGCCGCACGCCAGAAGGCAGTCTGGCCGCCCGCGTCTCGCCAGGCGCCGCCGCAGATCTGCAATTGGATGTCCTGCGTGCACGTTGGGAGGCCCTGCGCTGATGGCCGTGATCAGCACCGAGACCGCAGAACACTATCCCTGGGGCGAGGCCTGCGAAGGCTGGCATCTGCTGCGCGACCCCAGCCTGAGCGTGCTCGAAGAACGCATGCCGCCAGGCGTTGCGGAGTCGCGCCATCGGCATAGTCGCGCACGGCATTTTTTCTATGTGCTGGCCGGTGAAGTGATGCTGCAACTGGATGGCGCGCAGCATGTGCTGGGTGTGGGGCAAGGCCTGGATGTACCGCCTGGCACCACGCATCAGATGCACAATCTGTCCGATATCGAGGCGCGCTTTCTGGTGATCTCTGCACCGCATGGTCGCGATGATCGTGCACCCACGACAGCACGTGCGAAGGACGTCAGCTGATGACCACGCGCTATCTGGTGCTGGCGATGCGCAAGCCGGATTTTCCCGCCGATGTGGTGCAGCCGCATCTGGATTTTCTCGATACGTTGCGTGCGGCCGGGCAGCTCGAAATGACCGGTGGTTTCAGCGATCGCACCGGCGGTGCGTATGTGCTGATCAATCTGGGCAGTCTGGAGGAGGCGCAGCAGCTGGTTGCGCGCGATCCCCTGGTGCTGCGCGATGCCTCGACGCTGACGGTTCATGAGTGGAACACGCACTGAGCGCCTGGCTGCCATGACAAGTCCTGCTGACATGCCCTCGTTATTTACCGAGCAGCCGTTGCCGCCGTGGCGACGCGCGGTGCTCAAGGTCGGCAGCAGTCTGCTGGCCGCCGATGGTGGCGGCCTGTCGCCGCGCTTTGCATTGGGCCTGGCGCAGTTCGTCTCGGCCAATCTGGCCGCAGGGCGCGAGTTGGTGATCGTGTCGTCCGGTGCGGTGGCTGCAGGCCGCGCGATCCTGCCCAAAGCCGCTGAAGCCGGTGCACCGATCGCCGCGCGCCAGGCGCTGGCCGCATTGGGCCAGGCGCAATTGATCGCACTGTGGCAGCGCTTTTTCGAACGCCCGGTGGCGCAG
This sequence comes from Xanthomonas sp. Leaf131, assembly GCF_001423495.1. GTDB lineage: Bacteria > Pseudomonadota > Gammaproteobacteria > Xanthomonadales > Xanthomonadaceae > Xanthomonas. The sequence goes on from NZ_LMOG01000018.1 coordinate 297,925, forward strand.
GTATTGCTCACCCACGATGACCTGCGCAACCGCCGCCGGTATCTCAATGCGCGCGCTACCCTGGGCGAGTTGTTGCGGCTGGGTGCGTTGCCGGTGATCAACGAGAACGACACCGTCTCGGTGGACGAGCTCAAGCTGGGCGATAACGACAATCTCGCCGCGATCGTCGCCGCACTGGTCGATGCCGATGCGTTATTCATCGCCACCGATATCGATGGCTTGTATAGCGCCGACCCACGTAGCAATCCGTTGGCACGTGCACTCGATGACGTGCCCGAACTCACTGCCGAGGTGCTGGCAATGGCCGGCGGCAGCGGCAGCAGTGCGGGCACCGGTGGCATGCGCACCAAGCTGGAAGCCGCTGCAAAAGCGGGTGCGGCCGGCATCGAAACCTATCTGTTCAACGGCCGCAGCAGCGAGGTGGTGCGTGGCCTGGCGCAGGATCGCCTGCGTGGCACGCGCATCCATCCTGCACGCACGCGCATTGCCGCACGCAAGTACTGGCTGCGCCATGCGCCGGTGGAACCAGGCGCGATCCTGATCGATGGCGGCGCCGCTGCGGCGCTGACCGGCAAGGGCGCCTCGCTGTTGCCGGGCGGTGTGGCCGGTGCGCAAGGCGACTTCCGGCGCGGCGACATGGTGGAGATCCGCCTGCGCGATGCCGATGGCGAACGCTGCCTGGCGCGCGGCGTCAGCCAGTATTCGGCAGTGGATATCCGCCGTATCGCCGGGCGCCATTCGCGCGAGATCGAGCCCGTGCTCGGTTACAGCTATGGCGAGAATGTGGTGCATCGCGATGATCTGGTGCTGTTGTAGCCGGGAATGGAGAATCGGGAATCGGGAATCGGGAATCGCAAGAGCTTTCCACCGAAGTTTCCTTGCTGCCGATTCATCGCAGTAAAGTGATGGCGCACGCCTTTACCATTCCCGATTCCCCTAATCCCGATTCCCAAATGACTATCAAAACCCTCGCCCTGCAATGCCGTGATGCCGCGCACGTGCTGTCGCAACTGTCGTCGTCTGCCAAGCAGGCCTTGCTGGAGGCGATGGCCGCTGCGCTGGAGCACGATGCGGCGGTGATCCTGGCGGCGAATGCGCGCGATCTGGAAGCGGCGCGGGAGAAGGGCGTGGGCACTGCGATGCTCGATCGTCTGGCGCTGGACACAAAGCGCCTGGACGGGATTGCCGCGGCGTTGCGCGAGGTTGCACAGTTGCCGGATCCGGTCGGGCAGATCACGCGCGAAGACGTGCGCCCGAATGGCATCGTCGTGCAGAAGGTGCGCGTGCCGCTCGGCGTGATCGCGATGATCTACGAGGCGCGCCCCAACGTGACTGCCGATGCCGCAGCGCTGTGCATCAAGGCCGGCAACGGGGTGATCCTGCGTGGCGGCTCGGAGGCGATTCACTCCAATACCGCCATTGCGCGTGCGCTGCAGCGCGCCTTGCGCGAGGCCAATGTGCCGGAGGCGGCGTTGACGCTGGTCGAGGACCTGCGCCGCGAGACCATGCTGGAGTTGCTGCAACTCAGCGATATCGTCGACCTGGCGATTCCGCGCGGTGGCGAAGGCCTGATCCGTTTTGTCGCCGAGCATGCGCGCGTGCCGGTGATCAAGCATTACAAGGGCGTGTGCCATCTGTTCGTGGATGCCTCCGCCGACGTGGACCTGGCCGTGCGTCTGTTGGTCGATGGCAAGGCCAGCCGACCGTCGGCCTGCAATTCGCTGGAGACCTTGCTGGTGCATGCGGACATCGCCGAGCGTTTTCTGCCGGCCGCCGCGCAAGCGCTGCGCGAACGCCATGTGGAGCTGCGGGGCGATGCGGCAACGCGTGCGCTGCTGCCCGATGTCGCGCCTGCCAGCGATGACGACTATGCCGCCGAATTCCTCGATCTGATCCTGGCGATCCGCGTAGTGCCGGATCTGGACACCGCGCTGGCGCATATCCGCCAGTACGGCTCGGACCACACCGAAGTGATCGCCACACAGGAGGCCGCCAATGCCGAACGATTCGTGCAGTCGCTGCGCTCGGCGGTGGTGATGGTCAACGCGTCCTCGCGCTTTTCCGACGGCGGCGAGCTTGGGCTGGGTGCGGAGATCGGCATCTCGACCACGCGTCTGCATTCCTATGGCCCGATGGGCCTGGAAGCGCTGACCGTGGAGCGCTTTGTGGTGCGTGGCGAAGGCCAGGTGCGGCACTGATCGGCAACTGCGTAACCAAACGCCAGTCAGCAGTTGCCGAAGGCCGCACGCCGGTACCGCGCATCAGGCAGGTGCGCCTGACCGCGCGCAATCCTGTCGCCATTTGTACCCGGCAACGCAGCAACCACGACCTTTGACACTCCCCCGGCAGGCCGCCGTCTGCCTACAGTCGACGACTGCCCCCGCACTTTCGGAGTCGTCGATGCGCCGTTTTGCCGCCTGCCTGCTCGCCACCGCCATTGCCGCCGCTACCGGCAGCGCATTGGCGCAAACCTCGCCGATGACGCCGGATATCACCGGCAAGCCGTTCGTGGCAGGCGACGCCGCCAACGACTACATCAAGCGCGAAGTGATGATCCCGATGCGCGACGGGGTCAAGCTGCATACGGTGATCGTGCTGCCCAAGGGCGCGCGCAACGCGCCGATCGTGCTCACGCGCACGCCGTACGACGCCAGCGGCCGCACCGAGCGTCTGGCCTCGCCGCATATGAAGGACCTGCTGTCTGCGGGCGATGACGTGTTCGTGGAAGGTGGTTATATCCGCGTGTTCCAGGATGTGCGCGGCAAGTACGGCTCGGAGGGCGAGTACGTGATGACCCGGCCGCTGCGTGGCGCGCTCAATCCCAGCGAGGTCGACCATGCCACCGATGCCTGGGACACCATCGATTGGCTGGTGAAGAACCTCAAGGAATCCAACGGCAAGGTCGGCATGATCGGCTCGTCCTACGAAGGTTTTACCGTGGTGATGGCGCTGACCAATCCGCATCCCGCATTGAAGGTGGCCGCGCCGGAGAGCCCGATGATCGATGGCTGGATGGGCGACGACTGGTTCAATTACGGTGCGTTCCGCCAGGTCAATTTCGACTACTTCACCGGCCAGCTCAGCAAGCGCGGCAAGGGCACCGGGATCCCGCGTCAGGGGCATGACGATTACAGCAATTTCCTGCAGGCCGGCTCGGCCGGCGACTTCGCCAAGGCGGCCGGCCTGGAGCAGCTGCCGTGGTGGCACAAGCTCACCGAGCACGCCGCTTACGACAGTTTCTGGCAGGAGCAGGCGCTGGACAAGGTGATGGCGCGCACGCCGTTGAAAGTGCCCACCATGTGGCTGCAGGGCCTGTGGGACCAGGAAGACATGTGGGGCGCCATCCATAGCTACGCGGCGATGGAGCCGCGCGACAAGCGCAATACGCTCAACTATCTGGTGATGGGGCCGTGGCGACACAGCCAGGTCAATAGCGACGCCAGTTCACTGGGCGCGTTGAATTTCGACGGCGATACTGCACGCCAGTTCCGTCGCGATGTGCTGCGCCCGTTCTTCGATCAATACCTGGTCGATGGTGCGCCCAAGGCGAGCACGCCGCCGGTGTTTATCTACAACACCGGCGAAAACCACTGGGACCGTCTGCAGGCCTGGCCGCGCAGTTGCGCCAAGGGCTGTGCCTCGACCAGCAAGCCGCTGTATCTGCAGGCCGGCGGCAAGCTGTCGTTCCAGCAGCCGGCGGCGGGGCAGGTGGGCTTTGAGGAATACGTCTCCGACCCGGCCAAGCCGGTGCCGTTCGTACCGCGCCCGCTGGACTTCGGCGATCGCGCCATGTGGACCACCTGGCTGGTGCAGGACCAGCGCTTCGTCGATGGCCGTCCGGACGTGCTGACCTTCGTCACCGAGCCGTTGACCGAGCCCTTGCAGATCGCCGGCGCACCGGAAGTGCATCTGCAGGCCTCCACCAGCGGCAGCGACAGCGACTGGGTGGTGAAGCTGATCGACGTGTATCCGGACGAGATGGCCTCCACTCCCAAGATGGGCGGCTACGAGTTGCCGGTGTCGCTTGCGATCTTCCGTGGCCGTTACCGCGAGAGTTTCAGCGCGCCCAAGCCGCTCGCGTCCAATCAGCCGCTGGCGTTTCAGTTCGGCCTGCCGACGGCCAACCACACATTCCAGCCCGGGCACCGGGTGATGGTGCAGGTGCAGTCCAGCCTGTTTCCGCTGTACGACCGCAACCCGCAGACCTATGTGCCGAATATCTTCTTCGCCAAGCCGGGCGATTATCAAAAAGCCACGCAGCGGGTGTACGTGAGCCCGGAGCAGCCCAGCTACATCAGTCTGCCGGTACGTTGAGCACACGGGCGCCGCGTGCTGGCGGCGCCCACACGTCTTCCAGCAGCTGCGGGCGGCAGGCCACCCAGGCGGCGGCCAGCTGCACCAGCAGGCAGATGACCAGGAACACGAACGGCGACGTCCAGCCGCCGTGGTGCGCATGCAGCCAGCCGAACAAAAACGGCCCCAGACAGCTCACCGCGTAGCCCATGCCTTGCGAGAACCCGGACAACGCCGCCGACCCGGCAGCGGTGCGGCAGCGCTGATTGACCAGCACCAGCGCCAGCGGAAACGTACTCGGCCCCAAACCCAGCAAGGTCACCCAGAGAATCGGCGCAGCCAGTGGTGCCCACCACAGCCCGGCAAACGCGACCAGATGGCAGGCCGCGCACAGCAGCACGATCGGGAAGGGATTGCGCATGCGCACCGCCAGTGCCGGCATGGTCAACGCGCCGACCATGCCCAATGCCGCGAACAGCGCCACCATGGTGCCGCCGAATGCGGGCGAGGCGCCGGCTTCGCGCAGCAGTGTGGGTAACCAGGTGAACATCGAATAGGTGATCAGCGAGGTCATGCCGAAGGTCAGCGCCATGCTCCAGCCCAACGCGGTGCGTGCGACGCGGCCCTCGGCCTCGGTTGTCGGCGTGATCGGTGCCGGCCCGGTGGCGCGCAGGCGCCGATGATTGGCGTACACCAAGGCCCAGGCCGCAAACGCCAGCAATGCCGGCAATACCCACACCACCATCGAGCTGCGCCAGCCCAGCGCATCGGCCACCGGCACCGCCAGCAGCGCGGGCAACAAGGTGCCGACCTGCAGCACGGTGATGTACAGCGTGCTGACACCGCCCACGCGATCGCCGAAATAGCGCTTCACCAGCGGCGGCAACACCACGTTGCCCATGCCCATGCCGGCCAGCGCCACCAGCGACCCGACCAGCAGGCCGGTGGTGTCCGGCAGCAGCGGGCGCAACACCAATCCAAGGCTTGCCAATGCCATCGACAACAGCGCAGTGCGCAGCAGGCCGAAGCGGCGCAGCAACGCAGGTGTGGCGACGCCGGTGAGTGCGAACGCAGCGGTCGGCAACATGCCGATCGCACCCATGGTGGGCGCGCCGAATGCGTACTCATCTGCGATGCGTTCCAGTAGCGGCGTCAACGAGGTGACCGCCGTGCGCAGGTTGAAGGCGGACAACAAAATGGCAGCCAGCACCAACCCACGGCCACGCAACTGGGCGGACGAGGAAGCACCGGCGATGACAACAGACATGACAGACCATCCGCACTGCGCACATGGATGTGGCAGCGCCTGAAAACACAAAACCGGCACAAGGCCGGTTTTGTGTTTTGAAACTGGTCGGGGAGACAGGATTCGAACCTGCGACCTCTACGTCCCGAACGTAGCGCTCTACCAGACTGAGCTACACCCCGAAGGAGCCGCGTATGTTACATACGGATTGCCGAATCGGCAAGCATCTGCGCGATTTATTTTACTGACGCGGCTGACCACGCTCGGATTCGCGTGCTTCGAACCACATGCCGTTGAGCACGGCAGCCAACGCAGCCAGGCCGGTGCCGAGGATCCATGCGAAATACCACATCGGTGTTCTCCTAAGAATCGTTGCAGAGGGGTGAGACCTTGAGGCGGTGCTTTGAATGCGACGTAGGGGCGCTCAATACGCGTTGGGATTGGCCGACAGTTCATCGGCGCTGACCTTGCCTTTGAGCACGCGGTAGACCCAGCTTGTGTAGGCCAGCACGATCGGCATGAACACCGCCGTCGCCAGCAACATGATCCACAGCGTCAGACGGCTGCTGGACGCATCCCACAGCGTCAAGCTCATGCGCGGTGCGGTGGAAGAGGGCAGCAGGAACGGAAACAGCGCAAAGCCGACAGTGAGAATGATGCCGACGATGGCGCAACCCGAGGCGATGAACGCCAGGCCGCCACGCCGCACACGCAACAGCAGCGCATTCATCGCAAGCCCGACCAAGCCGACCAGCGGTGCCATCAAGGTGGCCGGCATGCTGCTGTAGTTGTGCAGCCAGCCCCCGGCGGCGGTGAGTGCGGCGGTCTTGGCCAGCGGGTTGGTCGGCGCATCGGTGGCCAGCGCCGAGGTCACCGCGTAACCAGGCAGCCCCAGCGCGACCCATGCACCGGCACCTGCGAACAGCGCCACCGCACATAGCGCGGCGATACTGCCGAAACGCGCGGCGCGATCGGCCACCGGTCCATCGGTCTTGAGCACCAGCATCGCCGCCCCGTGCGCCAGCAGCATCGCCACGCTGAGCAAGCCGGCGAGCAGTGCGAATGGCGTCAGCAAGCCGAACAGATTGCCGGTGTAGAAGATGCGCATGCTGTCGTCGAAATGGAACGGCACCCCGAGCAGCACGTTGCCGACCGCCACGCCCATGATCAATGCCGGAATGAAGCCGCCGATAAACAACGCCCAGTCCCAGGTGGTGCGCCAGCGCGGATCCACCAGTTTGCCGCGGAACTTGAAACCGACCGGACGCAGGATCAGCGCGAACAGGATCAGGAACATCGCCAGATAGAATCCGGAAAAACTCACCGCGTACAGCGGCGGGAATGCAGCGAAGATCGCGCCGCCGCCCAGGATCAGCCACACCTGGTTGCCTTCCCAGACCGGGCCGATGGTGTTGATCACCAGACGGCGTTCGGCATCGTTGCGGGCGACCAGCGGCAGCAGCGTGCTGACGCCCAGATCGAAGCCGCCCATCACCGCGTAACCGGACAGCAGTACGCCCAGCAACAGCCACCAGATCACACGCAATGTGGTGTAGTCGAGCAAGATGAAATCCATGATGTCTCTCCTGGCTTACGGTGCGCCGCCGGCCAACGCGCCGGTGCTCAATGGGGCGTCGGGTGAGGACGCGTGGGGCGAGGTGCTGTTGGGTGATGGGGTGCGTTGCGTTGGCGGAAACAGCGCATCCGGGCCCTTGCGGATGGTCTTCAGCGACAGCTTGATCGCGATGACCAGCAGCGTGGTGTACAGCGCCGTGAAGCCGACCAGGGTCAACACGATTTCGTACAGATCCAGGCCCGATGCCGCATAGAAGGTCGGCAGCACGCCTTCCACCGCCCACGGCTGGCGGCCGTATTCGGCCACGAACCAACCGCACTCAATCGCAATCCACGGCAGCGGCAGCGTCCACAGCGCCAGCGTCAGGAACCAGCGCTTGTCCTGGAAGTTGTGCTTGCAGGCAAACCAGAACGCGACGGCGAAGAACACGATCAGGTAGATGCCGATGGCGGCCATGATGCGGAAGGTCCAGAACAGCGGCAGCACCCGCGGCACGGTGTCCATGGCCGCTTGTGCGATCTGCTCCGGCGTGGCATTGCCGATATCGTCGCGGTAGCGCTTGAGCAGCAGGCCGTGACCCAGATCCTGCCAATGCGCATCGAAAATCTTGCGCGCCTCGACATCGTCCTTGTTGGCGCGCACCCGTTGCAACGCGCCGTAGGCGATCTGGCCGCCGCGGATGCGGTGCTCGGCGCGCCCGACCAGCTCCAGAATGCCGGGGATCGGCTCATCCAGCGAACGGGTGGCGATCAAGCCCATCAGATACGGAATCTTGATGGCGTAGTCGTTGCGATGGGTCTGCTGATTGGGAATGCCGAACGCGGTGAAGTCGGCCGGCGCCGCTTCGGTTTCCCACATCGCCTCGATCGCTGCCAATTTCATTTTCTGGTGTTCGTTGGCGGCATAGCCGCTCTCATCGCCAAGCACCACCACCGACAGCGACGACAACAGCCCGAATGCCGCAGCTACCGCGAACGAGCGCCGCGCCATCTCCACATGGGTGCCGCGCAGCAGATAGAACGCGCTGATCGACATCACGAACACCGCACCGAGCACGTAGCCCGCGCTGACGGTATGCACGAACTTGGCCTGCGCCACCGGGTTGAACAGCACCGCCATGAAATCGACCACTTCCATGCGCATGGTGTCCGGGTTGAACACCGCGCCGGTAGGGTTCTGCATCCAGCCGTTGGCGATCAGGATCCACAGCGCGGAAAAGTTGCTGCCCAGCGCCACCAGCCAGGTGGTGGCCAGATGCTGCACCTTGCTCAAGCGGTTCCAGCCGAGAAAGAACAGGCCCAGGAAGGTCGCTTCCAGAAAAAACGCCATCAGCCCTTCGATCGCCAGCGGCGCACCGAAGATGTCGCCCACGTAATGGCTGTAGTACGACCAGTTCATGCCGAACTCGAACTCCATCACGATGCCGGTGCCCACGCCCATGGCGAAGTTGATGCCGAACAGCACGCCCCAGAACATGGTCATGCGCCGCCAGATGTCCTTGCCGGTCATCACATAGACGCTCTCCATGATGCCGAGCAGGAACGACAGGCCCATGGTCAGCGGCGGAAAGATGAAGTGGTACATCGCGGTGACTGCGAACTGCAGCCGCGACAGTTCAACAACTGTCGAGTCGATCATGGCGGGTGGGCCTGGTTGGAGTGTCGATGAAGGAATGCAGCCGATCATCTGCGCTTGCCGCGACACGCGCGTTGATTCAAATCAATGCCGCGGCGAGCGGGTGCGGCACAATGCGCAGCCCGTAGCGGGAAGTGGCGACTTACAATCGCCTGCAACACGATGTCTTCCCAGAGAGCGATGTGAGCCAGCCCAGCGTGCGAGCCAGCGAAACGCCAGCCCAGCGCCGCCAACGCGGCCAATGGCTGGATGCGCTCGCCGCGCCGGCTGCGCGTGCGAAGCGGCTGGCCGGCGTGGCGGTGGCGCTGTCGGGCGGGCTGCTGCTGGCGCAAGCAGCGGCGATCGCCTGGTTGCTGCAGGCGGTGCTGGTGCAGCATCTGCCGCTGCTGCGCTTGCGTGATGTGGGCCTGGGATTGTTGGCTGTGCTGGTCGGACGCGCCTTGCTCAACGCCTGGGCGCAGTCGCTGACCGGCGAGGTGGCCGATGTGGTCAAGCGCGAACTGCGTGCCCGCATCGCGCGCCGCCTGGTGCAGCACGGGCCGGTGTGGTTGCGTCGGCAACGCAGCGGCGAACTGGGCGAGCTGAGCCTGGCGCACACCGATGCGCTGGAGGGCTATTTCGTTGGCTATCAACTGGCACGCACCGAAATGATGCTGGTGCCGCCGCTGATCCTGATCGCAGTGTTTTCGGTCGACTGGGTGGTGGGCCTGGTGTTGTTGCTGACCGCGCCGCTGATACCGTTCTTCATGATGCTGGTGGGCTGGGGTGCCGAAGCGGCGGGGCGCGAGCAACTCGGCGAGCTGGCGCGGATGGGCGGACACTTTGCCGATCGCCTCAAAGGCCTGGGCTTGCTGCGTGTGTACGGGCGCGGCGAGGCTGAGCTAAGCGGCATTGCCGCCGCAGCCGAGGGCGTGCGCGAGCGCTCGCTCAAGGTGCTGCGGATCGCGTTCCTGTCGTCCACGGTGCTGGAATTTTTCGCCTCGGTTAGCGTGGCGATCGTGGCGCTGTACTTCGGCCTGAGTTATCTGGGCATGTTGGATCTGCACGGCTTGCCGACGCTGGGCGCGGGCATGTTCTGCCTGCTGCTGGCACCGGAATTCTTCGCGCCGCTGCGCAGGCTGGCCGCGCATTACCACGACCGTGCCAATGCCCTGGCTGCGGTGGCCGAAGCCGAGCGCTTGCTGGAAGGATTCGCGCCGCCCGCAATCGCGCAAGCAGCCACGGTGCCGCCGCGCGCATTGGAACCGGCGCAGGCACATGCGCCCCTGTTGCAGGCGCGTGGATTGGCGCTGCGTCCACCGGGCGCGCCACACGTGGTGGTGGAGCATTTCTCGCTGATCTTGCAGCCCGGGCAGCGCGTGGCGTTGATCGGTGCAAGCGGCAGCGGCAAGAGCACGGTGCTGGAAGGCTTGGCCAGCTGGCTTGCGCCCGAGGCGGGCAGCGTGGTGCTGCGTCCGGGTGCGCGCATCGGCTATGCCACGCAGCGGCCGTATCTGTTTCACGGCAGCATCGCCGACAACCTGCGCCTGGCCGATCCACAGGCCAGCGATGCGCGGCTGCATGCGGTGGCCGACGCGGCGCAGGTACTGCGCTTTGCCGCGCAGTTGCCGGCCGGCCTGGACACGGTGATCGGCGAACGCGGCTTCGGGCTCTCCGGTGGCGAGGCGCGTCGTGTGGCGCTGGCGCGGCTGTTGCTGCGCGAGCCGGACCTGTTGCTGCTGGACGAGCCCACCGCCTTTCTCGACCCGGACACCGAAGCGGAGTTGCTGCGCACGCTGGGCGTGTTCGCGCGCGGCCGCGCGGTGATCCTGGCCACGCATAGTGCTGCAGTGATGCGCTGGGCCGATACCGTGATCGATCTGCGCGGCGCCACCGTCGCAGCGGAGCTGCCATGAACAGCACGCCCCCCGATCGTCTGCGCGATGTATTCCGCCGGCATGTCTGGCGCCTGCTGCTGTCGGCGCTGTTGGTCCTGGTCACCATGCTGGCGGGCGTTGGCTTGCTCGGCCTGTCCGGCAGTTTTCTGACCGCCGCTGCATTGGCGGGTGTTGCAGGCATGGGCACGGGTTTCAATTTCTTCTCGCCCTCGGCCGGCATTCGCGCGCTGACCTTTGCGCGCATCGTTTCGCGCTATGGCGAAAAATTGATTGGCCACGATGCCACCCTGCGCATCGCCCGCGATCTGCGCGTGTGGTTCTTCCGCCGTGCGTTGCCGCTTGCGCCAGGCCGGTTGTCGGCCACGCGTACCGGCGATCTGCTGGCGCGGCTGATGTCCGATATCGGCGAAGTCGATGGCCTGAGCGTGCGTGCACTGGCGCCGTTGACCGCGTTGCTGGGGATCTGGCTTGCCGGGGTGGTTGCTGCAGTGCTGATTTATCCGCCAGCTGCAGTGTTGCTGGCCGTGCTCGGTGTGGTCATCGGTGGCGTGGTGCCGTGGCAAGTGGCACGCGGAGGTGCGCAACGCGAACAACTGCGCGCGCACCAACGCACCGCATTGCGGACGCAGGCCTTCGAAGGGCTGGAAGGCGCAGCCGATCTCGCCGCTGTCGATGCGCAAGGTGCCTGGCTGCATCAGGTCGATGCAGCAGCGGCGGCCGTCGTCGATGGCGACCGCATTCAGCGCCGCCGCTTGATCGGTGGCAATCTGCTGCACGCCGTCTGTGGCGGCATCGGCCTGGCCGGCATGGTGTGGCTTGGGTTGAGTGCGGCAGAGCGCGGATTGATTGCGGCGGAAATGGCGGCCGGATTGGTGTTTTTGACCATGGCGCTGCTGGAAGTGTGGGCCGGCGCCGGACTCGCCTTGCAGGCGCTGCAGAGCGCGCGGGTTGCGGCCAAACGCCTGCAGTCCATCGTCGATCAGGCGCCATCAGTCGTCGATCCGCCGCACGCCACGGATGCGCCACGCAGCGGCACGCTGCAACTGCATCAGGTCAGCTTTGCGTGGCCGGGCAGTGCACGTCCGGTGCTGCAGGCGCTCGATCTGACGCTGGCGCCTGGCGAGCGTATCGCCATCAGCGGCGACAGCGGTAGCGGCAAGAGCACCTTGTCCGCACTGCTGTTGCGGCTATGGGACCCGCAAGCCGGGCAGGTGACCTACGCCGATATCGACCTGCGCCACTTCGTGCAGACGCAATGGCATCAGCGCATTGCCTGGCTGCCGCAGAACGCCCCGGTGTTTGCCGGCACGGTGCGCGACAATCTGCTGATTGGCGATGCCAGCGCCAGCAATGCCGCGATGTGGAGCGTGCTGGAGCAAGTGCGGCTGCGCGAGTGGGCCACCGCGCAGAACGGGCTGGACACCTGGGTCGGCGAAAACGGTGCAACGCTCTCGGCCGGGCAGGCGCGCCGGCTGGCACTCGCACGTGCGTTGCTGCGCGACGCACCGATCCTGCTGTTGGACGAACCCACCGACGGCCTGGACGTGGACACCGCACACGCGTTGCTGCTGGATCTATCTGCAGCGCTCGGCGAACGCAGCCTGGTGATGATCACCCACGACAGCCTGCCGGCTGGCGTGGTGCATCGGCGGTATCGCATGCGCGCGGGCGTGTTGGAACTGTTGCGCTGACGCGTTTCTTTCAATGCGCCAGCGCCAGCAGCGAATAGTTGGTGACCCATGCCCATGTCGTGCGGACGGGGTTGCAGGTCTTCGCGTTGATTTCTTGCACGCACGCATTGCACGTGTGCGGCTCATTCCAGCAACGCGTGTAATGCAGCCATCAGTGCAGGCTGGCGTAATGTCAGAACCAACACGGCGACGTTCACCATGACGATGATCCAGAACCACGCCTGGAAGGCCGCCTTGCTGGATTTATGTCGGAACAGTGCCTGCGCCAACAACGCACCCGGCCATCCGCCGAGCAGCGCGATGATGTGCAAGCTCGTTTCCGGTGTGCGTTGCTGGCCGCGCTGTGCTGCGCTCTTGTCGCGCCGGTAGACGATCATCGCCACCACACTGGCGGCCGCGTACCACAGTGCCAGCAGCGCTGGCAGTCGACCTGCAACCACCATCGCTGCAATGCCGGTCAGAAACAGCACGGCCAGCGTCTTGCGCGGCAGGCCACCACGCTGCGGCAGGCCACGACGCCGTTGCGTGGTTCTGGAGATCAGCAAGCGTCCAGAAAGTTACGCACGGCCGGACCGAAGCGCGCGAAATCGACCAGGAAGGCGTCGTGGCCCTGTGGCGAATCCAGCCCGAGAAACTGGGCATCTGCACCACCGGCGCGCAAGCCTTCGGCGATCTGTTCCTGTTGCTGCACGGGAAACAGGATGTCGGTATTGGCACCGATCGCCAACGCGCGTGCGATGCGGATCTGCGCCAGGCCGGCCAGCACCGTGGCGTCGGTGGAGACACCTGTGTCTGGCTTGGCAGCGAGGTGTGAGTCGTCGACTTGCTTGCCATCGACACTGGCATCAACGACCGGCTTGTTGTCGACATATTCGGCCAGATCGAACCAATCCATCGAGCGGCTCAGATACAGATAGCAGTTGGGATCGAAGAAACGCACGAAGCGGCGCGCGTGGCCTTCCAGATAACTTTCGACCTGGAATTCCAGCCCAAACGGGTCGTCGGCGGCTTGCTCGGAATCCAAGCGTACGCGCCCAAACCTGCCATCCCATTCCAGCGCCGAGCGATAGGTGATCACGCCGAGTTTGCGTGCCATGCGCATGCCCGATTCGGGATAACGGGTGTCGTCGTAATGGCCGCCGTTCCAGTGTGGATCCAGACGGATGGCTTCGCGCTGCAGCGAGCGGATGGCGATCGAGAACGGCAACGCTTGCGCGCTGCCGGAGATGTTGATGTGGCTGCGCGCAATGCCTTGGTGCCGCAGCAACAATGCTAACGCAGTCATGCCGCCCATCGAGTTACCGATCAGGCAGGCAAGTTGTTCGATGCCTAACGCACGCACGACATCGGCTGCGGCATCGGCCACATCTTCGATCGACAACTCCGGAAATGTCAGGCGATACAGCTGCCCGGTTGCCGGGTCGATGGACGCAGGCCCGGTGGAGCCCTTGCAGCTGCCCAGCGAATTGACGCACACAACAAACCAGCGCTCGGTATCGATCGGCTTGCCTGGCCCGAGCATCGCTTCCCACCAACCTGGCTCGGGGTTGGCTTGATTTGCCGCAGCATGCGCGTTGGGCGACAACCCGGTGACGATCAACATCGCATTGCTGCGATCGGCGGCCAGCGTGCCCCAGGTTTCGTAGGCGACCTGCGCCTGGTGCAGCGCGCCGCCACGTTTCATCGGAAACGGCGAGGGCAGGGCGTGGAACAGCGAGCCGGGCGGGATGAATTCAGTCATGTCGCAATTCTATCCGCCATGGCATGCGCCCGGTGCAGGATGGGAATGGGGAATGGGTTTGAGCCCTTGCGCTGTGTGATGCCACCCTGACGCAATAGGGCTTTGCATTGCAGATGAAATGCTTAGGCCGCTTAGGCCACTTCAGAGCGGCTGAGCTGCGGATTTGCTGCAGGGTCCTTGCCCGCCCACCATCGCGGGACACGCCGCAAGTACGTCCCTGTAGGCTCTTACGCGGCATCCATGCCGCGTAAGGTCCCGCGACGGTGGGCGGGCTGCGCTATATCTCATGTGGTTGCAGCCCGTACTAGCAAGCCAATGCAATCCGCGAGATGACCCGCTTTTTACTTGGCTACCGACCAACTTCCTGGTGCGGTGTCCTTGCCGATTGCGGGACCGTGTGGCGGCATGGATGCCGCCACCGAGCCCCCATGGACGGGTTTACGGCGTGTCCCGCGAGCGGCGAGGGCATCGCGCCCTCGACCAACGCGGCTTGGGACCACCCAGATGACGTTGGTAGCAGCTAACACAACGATGGCGCAGCCGTTACTCGGTGCGGCATGTGATGCGTGACACTCCGATTCCTCGGCGCCGTCCACATCGGCATTACGACTGCGCGCTACGTTTTGTGGCCGCTCTTCGTCCATTGGCCCAAGCGTCGCAACGAAACGTGGCGAGCAATCAGCGCCCGATCACCAACTCCACTGGCGCGTCGGCAGGCAGTGTCACCATCACTGGCGCGCTTTCCACATCGTCGGCCTGGCGCATCGCATTGCCGCTGCGCGAAAGCCTGGCCAATACCTGCACCTTGTCCAGCGACGACAGCGTGCGCGTCGGCATCGGGCTGTCGCCATCGTCCAGGGTGATGGTCAACGGCAATTCGCTCAGTGCGTGTTTTTCCACTGCCACCGGCATCGGGGTCTCTGCGGCACGTGCGATGACGAACACGCTGGTATCGGCAGGTAATCCTGCGCGTTTGGCGAATTCGGCATCCAGCGTCACGCGTACCTGGATGCGGTTGCCGCTGGCTGCAGCGGCAGGCGCAGCCGGCGCCTGGATCGGTTCCAGCTTGGCCTCGCCACGTGCGGCATTGATCTGTTCAAGCAGGCCGGGGCGCGTGTTGGCATCGACCACAGCGAGCAACGGCGTCCAGGTCTCGCTGGCTTTGGCTGGTTGACCGGCCTGCCGCTGCACCACACCCAGAAACCAGCGTGCGCGTTGATGGTCCGGTTGCACCGCCAACGCATGTTCGAGCAGACGCATGGCCTGCGGATCGGGGCGCCCGCTGTCGTCGGCGAGCATGCGCGATTGCGCGGCAGCCACCAGCACGTCTGGCTCATCCGGGCGCAACGCAACCGCGCGCGCAAACGCATCACGCGCTTCGGCGAATTTCTGCTGGCTGGACAGCGAGCGCCCCAGCAACACCCAGCCTTCGGCCTGATCGGGATTGCTCGCCAATGCCGCGCGCAGTTGCACGATGGCTTCGTCCAACGAGCGTGGTGTGGCCGGTCGATTGGCCGGCTGTTGAATCGCACTCGGCGTACCGACCAACCAATACAAGGCCGCGCTCGCGGCCAGCAATAACACCGCGACGCTGGCAGCCAGCCCGCGCGTCTGGCGCCACAGCGGCCGCAGCGCCACGGCGAACGCGAGCAAGGCCAGCACCACCATTGCAACGACGAAGCCGACCATCACCACTCCTGCTCATCGGCGGGCAAGGCGGGTGCAGCAACGCTGCGTCGGCGTACCACGAACACAACGGCGCCGGCACCCAGCAACAGCACCAGCAGCGGGCCGAACCACAGCAACCACGTTCTAGATTCGACGCGTGGCCGATACAGCACGAACTCGCCGTAACGGGCGACCAGGAACTGGCGGATCTGCGTATCGCTGCGCCCTTCATGCATCAACGCCAACACTTCGCGGCGCAAGTCCTGGGCAATCTGCGCATTGGAATCGGCCAGCGACTGGTTCTGGCATTGCACGCAGCGCAGCTCGGCGGTCAACGCGTGGAAGCGTGCTTCTTCTTCGGCCGATGCATAACGCAGCGGCGCCGGGTCGCCGACCGGCTGGGCCAAGGCCAGCCAGGGCAGCAACAGCAGCGTCAGCAGCCAGGCGCGCATCATCGGCTGGTATGCAGATCCGGTGCGGCGCTGGGCGAGCGCTCGATCTTGCTCAGCGCCGGAATCAGCTGGGTGTCGATGATGGATTGGGTGAGCATGCCGCTGTACTTCCAGCGCACCACGCCACGCCCGTCGACCAGAAAGGTTTCCGGTGCCGCGGCAATACCGAAGTCGATCGCGGTACGGCCATCCTTATCGGCCACAACCAGCAGATACGGATTGCCCAGTTGTTCCAGCCAGCGCAGCGCGTCGGCTTGCTCGTCCTTCCAGTTGTAGCCGATCACGCGCACGCGCTTGGTCAGCGCAAAGCGGCTCAGCACCGGGTGTTCTTCGCGGCAGGCCGGGCACCAGCTGCCCCACACGTTGATGATGTACGGCGCGCCGCGCAGTTCGCGTGCGTGCACCACGATGCTGGGGTCGTGCAGCAGCGGCAGCGCGAACTCCGGCGCCGGTTTGCCGATCAGCGCAGAGGGCAGGGCATCGCGATCGTCCTGACCGGAGCGCACCACCGCGTAGACCAGC
Organism: Xanthomonas sp. Leaf131; assembly: GCF_001423495.1. Lineage (GTDB taxonomy): Bacteria > Pseudomonadota > Gammaproteobacteria > Xanthomonadales > Xanthomonadaceae > Xanthomonas. Next base: position 314,626 of record NZ_LMOG01000018.1, read on the forward strand.
AGCGCTGCAAGTGCGAGCAGCAGCACGATGGCACCCACGAGTACGGCAGTGGGCAGGCGGGGCGAACGTGACTCAACCATCTTGGATCTCCGGAGAACGACGAAAACGCCGGTCGGCCGCGGTGACCAGGCCACCGAGCGCCATCAGCAGCGCTCCGAGCCAGATCCAGCGGACAAACGGTTTGAGGTGGACGCGCACCGCCCAGGCTTGATTGCCCAGCGGTTCGCCAAGGGCGACATACAAATCGCCGAACGGACCGGGGCGGATCGCCGCCTCGGTCAAAGTCTGCCCGCCGCTGGCGTAGCGGCGTTTTTCCGCATGCAACAGGCCCACCGGCGCATCGTCCTTGAACACCTGCAGATTGGCACGATCTGAGACGTAGTTGGGTCCGCGCAGTTCTTCGACATTCTCGAAGTGCAGCGCGTAGCGGCCGATCTGCATCTGCTCACCGGGCGCCAAGGCGACCTCACGCTGCAGGCTCAGCGATTCCACCAGCAAGGCGCCGGCCAGGAACACCGCCACGCCCAGATGCGCCAACACCATACCCAGCATTTCGGCAGTGAATTTCCGCCCCTTGGCCGCGCGCCGTGTCCACAGGAAGCGCAGCGTGCCCAGCAGCACCCAGGCCGCGCCAGCCACGCCGATCGCTGCTTTCCACTGGCCCTGCGGTGCGGTGAACCACGCCAGCACGCCCGCGGCAATCGCCAGGCCCGCCCACGGCGCCAGCATCGCCAACGGGCGCGAGGCCTGCTCGCGCTGCCAGCGGGTCAATGGGCCGAACGGCAACAGCGCCACCAGCGGCGCCATCAACACCACAAACAGCGTGCCGAAGTAGGGCGGCCCCACCGACAACTTGCCCAGACCCAGTGCGTCGGCCAGCAGCGGATACAGCGTGCCCAGCAGCACCATCGCGCAGGCGCAGGTGAGTAGCAGGTTGTTCAACAGCAACAAGGTCTCGCGCGAGCTGGCGGCGAATGCGCGGCGCGGGTCATCGACCAACGACAAGCGCGGCGCACGCATCGCGTACAGCACCAGCGAACCACCGACCACTGCCAGTAGGAACACCAGAATGAACAGCCCACGCGAGGGATCGGCGGCAAACGAATGCACGCTGGTCAGCACGCCCGAGCGCACCAGGAACGTGCCCAATAGCGATAGCGAAAATGCAGCGATCGCCAGCAACAAGGTCCAGCTGGCGAAGTTGCCGCGCTTTTCGGTGACTGCCTGCGAATGCAGCAACGCAGTGCCCACCAGCCACGGCATGAAGCTGGCGTTTTCCACCGGGTCCCAGAACCACCAGCCGCCCCAGCCCAGTTCGTAATACGCCCACCAGCTGCCCAGCGCGATGCCGACGGTGAGCATCGACCAGGCCACGTTGGTCCACGGCCGCGTCCAGCGCAGCCAGCGCGCATCCATGCGGCCTTCCAGCAGCGCGGCGATGGCGAAGGCGAACGGCACCGCAAAGCCGACATAGCCGCAATACAACATCGGCGGATGGATGATCAGGCCTGGGTCCTGGAGCAACGGATTCAGATCGGCGCCTTCCAGCGGCACCGGAAACAGGCGCGCGAACGGATTGGAGGTGAACAGCAAAAACGCCAGGAACCCAATACTCACCAGCGCCATCACCCCGAGCACGCGCGCGATGACATGTTCGGGCAGCTGCCGCGACCACACCGCCACCGCACCGGTCCACAGCGCCAGCACCAGTGTCCACAGCAGCAACGAGCCTTCGTGGGCGCCCCACACCGCCGAATAGCGATACATCACCGGCAGCAGGCTGTTGGAATTTTCGGCGACGTAGCGCACCGAAAAGTCCTGCACCAGGAAGGCATGCGTCAACAGCGCGAATGCCGCAGCGATCAGGCCCAGCTGCACCAGGGCGGCCGGCCGCGCGACCGCCATCCAGCTACTGCGTCCGCGCTGCGCACCGGCCAGCGGCAGCGCGGCCTGCACCAACGCGACCAGCAACGCCAGAATCAGCAGGAAGGTGCCGAGCTCAGGCAGCATCGGGCAGGCATGTTTGTGAGCGTGAAGCGGTGCAATCCATGCGAGCGCAATGACCGGGCATCATCCCTGCAACATCGGTACAAGGATGCGCATGCACCGCGACGGTGTCGGCCAAGCTCCCATTGCGCAAGCCATCAAGTTGCAGCAATGCCACCGCCCGAACGCATCCCATCAACGCAGCTCTCCCGCTTGGTCTGCCGCAGCCGGCACGTCGTGCTTGCGATGCGCACTGCCCATCTTGTCGGCGACTTCCTTGGGCATGTAGGTCTCGTCGTGCTTGGCCAGGATGTCTTCGGCCACGAATACGCCGTGCTGCATGCGACCGGTGGCCACCACTGCCTGACCCTCGCGGAACAGGTCCGGCAGGATGCGGTCGTAGCGCACAGCCAGCTGTGCATCGCCGTCGGTAACACGGAACTGCGCTTCCAGCGAGCCGGAGGCGCGTTTGAACGAGCCTTTTTCCACCATGCCGCCGAGCCGGAAGCGTGCGTGCTCGCCGGCGTCGCCGCGTAGTACTTCCGATGGGGTGTAGAGATAGGCCACATTGCGCTGCAGCGCCATCGCCACCAGCGTTGTCGCCAGCCCGCCGGCCAGCACCAGCGCGATCACCAACCACATCCGGCGGCGCCGTTGCGGGTTCACCGGATCAGCTCCGCATCGGTGGGCACCGCCGCGCGCTTGCGCTCGCGCAGACGCCGCGCCTGCGCAATCTTCAAGGCACGGCGCACCTGCCAGCGGCCGGCGATCAGGTCCCACAGCAGTACCAGCACGAACACCGCGTAGGCGGCGATGACGTAGGGCAGGTAGCTCATGCCGCGCCCTCCGGGGCATCGCGCACGATCCAGGCCTTGCCGGCCTCGCGGCGCAGGTTGTCGGCGCGCGCACGCGTCAGCAGCGACCCGGCGAACCAGAACTTGGTGCCGATCACCATCAGCCACAGCGGCAGCAACATGCTGGCATCGATCGTGGAGGGGCCGAGCAGGCGAATGCTCTGGCCTTGATGCAGCGAGTTCCACCACACCACCGAATAGCGGATCACCGGCAGCAGCGCCACGCCGACGATCGCCAGCAACGCGGCTGCGCGCGCCGCCTGACGCCGATCGTCGATGGCGTGATACAGGCCGATCACGCCCAGATACAGAAACAGCAGGATCAACTCGGTGGTCAGGCGCGGGTCCCAATCCCACCAGGCGCCCCACATCGGCTTGCCCCAGATGCTGCCGGTGAGCAGGGTGATCACGGTGAACGCGGCGCCGATCGGCGCGCAGGCCATTGCCAGGATTTCGCAGATCTTGATGCGCCAGATCAGCGCGATCGCCGCATACAGTGCCATCAGCCCGAACACGAACAGGCTCATCCACGCACTCGGCACGTGGATGTAGAGAATGCGAAAGCTGTCGCCCTGCTGGTAATCGGCCGGCACCGCGAACAAGGCCTGCCAGATGCCCACGCCCAGCAGCACCGCGGCCAGCGCGTAGCACCACGGCGCCCAGCGCGCAGTGAAACGGTCGAAGATCGGGGGTGAGGCGAGTTGGTGGAACCAGTGGACGACAACGTTCATACGATGGCAGTAGCCCTTGGAATGGCATTAGCTCTCGAAACAGCAATGGCGCTTGCACCTGCAATGGCGCTTGGCGCTGTGCGCCTCATCACCACCGCATCGATCACACACTCAGCTCAACGAAATACGGATCGCGGCAGCCGCAGCCAGCGGTGCCAGCACCACGCCGATCACCAATCCGGCACCCAACAACAACAACGCACCCACTGCATCCTGTCCCTGTGCGCTTGCCGCAACACTGCCGGCACCGAACACCAGCACCGGCACGTACAGCGGCAACGCCAGCAACGCCACGAGAATACCAGAGCGTTTCATCGTCACCGTCAGCGCCGCAACCACGGCGCCGAGCAGACTCAAAAGCGGTGTTCCCAGCGCCAACGATGCCAGCAGCACTGGCAGTTGGTCATGTGGCAGGTGCAGCAATTCGCCCAGCAGCGGCGTCACCGCGATCAACGGCAGCGCGCTGGTCGCCCAGTGCAGCAGCACGCGCACCGCGATCAGCCACGCCAATGGCACCGGCGCCAGCAGCCATTGCTCCATCGAGCCGTCTTCCACGTCGCTGCGGAACAACGCATCCAGCGACAGCAAGCCGGCCAGCAATACCGATAGCCACAGCACCGCCGGCGCGGCCTGCGCCAGCAGATCCGGGCGCCCGCCCAGGCCCAGTGCGAACAACACCACGATCAACAGGGCGAACAGGGCCGGCTGCAGCGCGTCGCTGCGGCGGCGCCACAGCAACTGCAGGTCGCGGCTGAGCAAGGCGCGCGCCGCCTGCCACAGCGAGGGTTGTGGCGAATGCAGGCTCATGCCGCCGCCTCCAGCGTGAGCATGCGCGTGCGCACCGGCGGCGCCGCGTAAGCGCCGTGGGTGGTGACCAGCGCCGCACCGCCGCCGCGCAGATGCGCGGAGATCATCCGGTTGACCAGGGTGATGCCGTCCAGATCCAGGTTGGCGTAGGGCTCGTCCAGCAACCACAGCGGGGCCGGCGACAGCCACAACCGCGCCAGCGCCAGGCGCTTGCGCTGGCCGGCCGACAATTGCCGCACCAGCGCATCTTCGTAACCGGCCAGGCCGACGATCGCCAGCGCACTGCCAGGCATCTGCTTGGCGCGGCGGCCGTGCAGGCCACACAGAAAGTGCAGGTTCTCCAGCGTGCTGAGGTCGGCCTTCAGGCCGGGCAGGTGGCTCAGATAGGCCATGAAGCGGCTGCGGTCGCCGCGCCGCGCGGTCTTGCCGTCGATCTGGATCTGCCCACGCTCCACATGCAGCAGCCCGGCCAGCACACGCAGCAGCGTGGTCTTGCCGGCGCCGTTGTCGCCCTGTACCAGCAACGCCTCGCCGGCATCGACATGGAAATCCAGCGGGCCGAACACCAGCTCCTCGTTACGGCTGAAGGCCAGGGCGCGCGCGGCCAGCAGCGGTGGCGCAGTGTGCAGCGGTTCGATCATCGGCGCAGCGGGCTCCCGTCGCAGGACGGCATCAAGAGGGGCGAGACAGGGCGCGCATTGTAGCGACGATGGCCCGGTGTCGGGGCGCAGTGGGCGGCGTGATGTGTCCGGGAACGCTGTTTTGCACCCGCCGGGCGCAACCGCCTGGCGGCTTTGCGTACACTCGCGGTCCCCCCGTTTGTTGCCCGGACCGGCCCGATGCCCCTCACGACCAAGCTGCCCAAGGTGGGCACCACCATCTTCACCGTCATGTCGCAGCTGGCGGCCGAGCACGGCGCGGTGAATCTGGGCCAGGGTTTTCCCGATTTCGCAGTGCCGTCGCGGCTGGTCGAAGAACTCGAGCGTGCCATGCGCGCCGGCCACAACCAGTACCCGCCGATGACCGGCGTGGCGGCCTTGCGCCAGGCCATCGCCGGCAAGGCGCAGCGCTGCTACGGCGCGCAGGTCGATGCCGACAGCGAGATCACCGTCACCAGCGGCGCGACCGAGGCGATCTTCAACGCCATCCACGCGGTGGTGCGCGCTGGCGAAGAGGTCATCGTGCTGGACCCGGCCTACGACTGCTATGAACCGGCGATCGATCTGGCCGGCGCGCGCGCCGTGCACGTGGCGCTGCACCCGCAGACCTTCGCGGTCGATTGGGAGGCCTTGCGCGCGGCGATCACGCCCAAGACGCGCTTGCTGATGATCAACTCGCCGCACAACCCCTCCGGCGCGATGCTGTCTGCCGACGACATGCAGACGCTGACGGAGTTGCTGCGCGGCACTGACATCTTCCTGCTCTCGGACGAAGTCTACGAACACATCGTGTTCGACGGCCGCCGTCATGAATCGGTGCTGCGTTGGCCGGAATTGCGCGAGCGGGCGTTCGTGATCTCCAGCTTCGGCAAGACCTATCACTGCACCGGCTGGAAGATCGGCTACGCCATCGCACCGCCGGCACTGAGCGCCGAATTCCGCAAGGTGCACCAGTACAACACCTTCACCAGCTTCGGCCCGGCCCAACATGCGTTTGCCGCGATGATCCGCGACGAACCCGAACACGACGAGCAGCTGGGCGCGTTCTATCAAGCCAAGCGCGACCGTTTTCGCGAACAGTTGCTGACCACGCGTCTGAAACCCTTGCCGGTGCCCGGCGGCTATTTTCAGCTGGTGGATTATTCGGCCATCAGCGATCTGCCCGACACCGAATTCGTGAAGTGGCTGACGGTGGAGAAGGGCGTGGCGGCGATTCCGCTCTCGCCGTTCTATGAAACCGCGCCCGCTGGTCAGCGTCTGGCACGGCTGTGCTTTGCCAAGAACGATGCGACGCTGGATGCGGCGATCGAGCGCTTGCAGCAGCTCTGAGGGGCGGGGAATCGGGAATGGGGATTCGGGAATCGAAAAGCCGGTTGGTCGCTTTCGATCTGAATCCGCAGAAAGCCTGATGCCATGAAGCCGCACGAAAACTCGCCGTCCGATTCCCGAATCCCGATTCTCCATTCCCGAGCCTCAACCATGCACGACCTTCGCATCTCGCTTGTCCAGGGCGACACCCGCTGGCATGACCCGGCCGGCAATCGCGATTACTACGGCGCGTTGTTGGAGCCGTTGATCGGGCAGACCGATCTGGTGATCCTGCCGGAGACCTTCACCAGCGGGTTCTCCAACGATGCCATCTTCAAGGCGGAAGGCATGGACGGGCCCACGGTGGCGTGGGTCCGTGCACAGGCAGCAACGCTGGGGGCCGCCATTACTGGCAGCGTGCAGGTGCGCACCGAGCAGGGCGTGTTCAACCGCCTGCTATGGGCCACGCCCGATGGCGCGCTGCAGTACTACGACAAGCGCCATCTGTTCCGCTTCGGCAACGAGCATCTGCGCTACGCGGCAGGGCGTGATCGCCTGTCGGTGGAATGGAAGGGCTGGCGGATCAACCCGCAGGTCTGCTACGACCTGCGTTTTCCGGTGTTCTGCCGCAATCGCTACGATGTCGAGCGGCCGGGCCAGCTGGATTTCGATCTGCAACTGTTCGTGGCCAACTGGCCGTCTGCGCGCGCGTATGCATGGAAGACGCTGCTGCGCGCACGCGCGATCGAAAACCTGTGCTTTGTCGCAGCGGTCAACCGCGTCGGCGTTGATGGCAATCAGCTGCACTACGCCGGCGATAGCGCGGTGATCGATTTCCTGGGCCAGCCGCAGGTGGAAATTCGCGAGCGGCCGCAGGTGGTCACCACCACCATCAGTGCGTCGGCATTGGCCGAGCATCGCGCGCGATTCCCGGCGATGCTGGATGCCGATACCTTCGCGCTGACAGATTAGGCAGAGAGTCGGGATTTGGGATTTGGGATTCGCGACAGCGAGCATGCCGCCGCCTGCGCGAAAGTCGCTTAGACCAACTTCCGATCCCAGCTATTCAAGCACTGATCCCCAATCTTCCAATTCCCGGTCCAGCGACTCAGTCAGTCAAGCGAATCTCATAGATTTTCGGCCAGCGCTTGCCGGTGACGAACAGGCGGTCGTGCTCGGCATCGTAGGCAATGCCGTTGAGCACGTCGTTGGTGGGGTCGGTCAAGGTGTCGGCATCCGGTACCAGTGCCTTCAGATCGATCCAGCCGACCACTTTGCCGCTGGCCGGGTCGATGCGTGCGATGCGCGTGGTCAGCCAGACATTTGCCAACAACTCGCCTTTCACCCATTCCAGCTCGTTGAGGTTGTCCAGCGGTCGGCCGCTGGCGGTGACTTTGATGCTGCCCACCTGTTGCAGCGTCTCCGGATCGAGGCGGCGGATGGTGGCGCTGCCATCGCTCATGTACAGGCTGCTGGCGTCGCTGGTCAGCGCCCAGCCCTCGCCGGAATACGCAAAGCGCGTGCGTGGCGTTAGCGTGGCCAGGTCGTAGACGAAGCCCTGCTGATTGCGCCAGGTCAGCTGGATCAACTTGTCGCGCCAGGCCACGATGCCTTCGCCGAAGTAGGGCGGCGGTGTCGTGGCCTGCTGCAGGACGCGCCCCGTTTCCAGCGCGACCTTGCGCACGCTGGAACGACCAAGTTCACCGGTGCTTTCGTAAAGGTATCCGTCCAGATAGAACAGGCCCTCGGTAAATGCGGTGGTGTCGTGTGGATAGGTCTGGACCACGGTGTAGCCCCGGGTCGGAATAGCCTCCCCGGCAATGGCCAGAGACGGCAACAGCAGGGCGGTGAGCAGGGTGGTGTGAGCGGTACGCAACATGCCGCGATCATCCCATGCGCAGCGCTGTTCTTGCAGTCACACGCAGGCGTGGCGCCCGCGGCAATCATTCGCTGAACGGTCGCCTGCGCGGTGCCGACACGTTGTCGCGGCTGCCACGCCGGCGCTGCTAGGCTCGGCCCCACGCTCACCAACCGGAATGCCCGCATGATCAAGTCGCTCTCTCTTTTCGCGCTGCTGGGCGCTGCCGCACTCGCACCGCAGGCGCAGGCCGCAGGCAACATCGACTGCAAACTGTCGTTCAATCTGGAAGGCTGGTCGGTGTTCTACAAGACCGCCAGCGGCACCGGCACCATCACCTGCGACAACGGTGCAGTGATTCCGGTCAAGATCTCCAGCAAGGGCGGTGGCCTGACGGTTGGCAAGTCCAAGATCACCGGCGGCCGCGGCACCTTCAGCGGCGCCTACAGCCTCAATGATCTGCTCGGCACCTACGCAGCTGCCGAAGCGCATGCCGGCATCGTCAAATCCAGCACCGCGCAGGTCGTCACCAAGGGCGACATTTCGCTGGCTTTGGCTGGAACGGGCGAGGGCGTGGATCTGGGCGTCAATGTAGGCAACTTCGTGATCGAGCGTCGCAAGTAAGACGCAGCAGATCGCGCTGAAGACGGCACTGCACGCCACAAGCGCATCTGTACGCGAGAGGCTTTTTTACCTAGAGATAGGTAACAAAGCCTCTAGAGGTCTGTAGCGATGGCGGCAATGCGTTGGCCGCACTGACCTTGATTAACGAGTGGAATGATGTCGGGATGGCAGCGACATTGCGCGGATCGAGTGAACTTGATCAGACCGGCAACTAGTCGGACGGCCGCATGGGATGCACTGCTCGCACATGCACACCGACACTCTGGACTGGTCCTTGCCCGCCCACCGGCGCGGGACCTTCTGCGGCATGGATGCCGCAGAAGAGCTTACATGGACGTACTTGCAGCGTGTCCCGCGCCGGTGGGCGGGCAAGGGCCCTGCAGCCAAGCCRCARATCAGCCGCTCTGCAAKTGATCTATCCGCACTGTCCAACCACTCCAAGACAAGAGAAGACAATCGAAATGTCGAGTCGTAGCCGCATTTAGATGTAGTCAAAAAGCTTGGTTAGTCGAGGACATCGCACCTGGCAACGTGGTCTGTGCTGATGGGAACCACAAAGCCGGCCGCGCCCGCATAGCGGTGTTCCGTTGGCCGCTCTAAAGCTGCCTCGCGTGCCGGTTCGCTGCGAGCCACAGTTTTCTCTGCGAGCCACAGTTAATGTCTCGCGCTTACTTCGGTGTATCGCGTGATTCAAGCAGACATGATTCAAGCGATAACGAAAAACGGCCCTTCGCAGGGCCGTTTTTTTATTGTGCGTCTTGCAACTTAGCGACCGCGATTGCCGCCACCCGGGGGCCGACGGTTGCCGCCACCCGGGGGACGACCACCCGGACCACCTGGGCCACGCGGTGCGCCGCCCGGACCACCGGGACCACGATTACCGCCCGGTCCACGATTGCCGCCGGGGCCGCCTGCACGTGCGCCGGTCGGGCGACCAGCTGCCGGACGTGCGGCGCCATACGGGCTGAAACCCGGGTTGGCGTGGTCGGACGGGAAGCTCGGTGCATTGCCCGGGTGACCATAGGGATGCTTGCGCTGACCCTGGCCTTGACCCTGCGACTGGCCTTGACCGCCGCCGCCCGCAGCGCCACGGCCTTGACCCTGACCCTGGCCGCCTGCACCCGGACGCGCACCGCCCGGACCCTTCTTGGCGTACGGACGTGCCTGGCCGGTGCCGGGGCCGCTGGGGCCGGCATTGCGGTGGCCGCTCGGGCCGGTGCTCACGCCGTCGGGCACATACCAGCTGCGGAACGCGGCCGGGTTGCCATCTGGCAGGGCGCGATCGCCCTTGCCCGGCGCGCGCGGCTTGAACGGGCGCTGCTGCGACTGTCGCGCGGCCGCTTCACCGCTGACGGTGAGGCCACCCTTGAAACCGCCGGGCTTGCCGCGACCACGGCCGCCGCGATCGTCGCGCGGGTTGTCGAAACGCCGCAGCTCGCGGCCTTCGTCTGCGCCGGAAGTCTGGCCGTTGACGTAGGCATTGCTGCGGCCATCGCGCGAGACGTGCACGGTGGACTTGGCCGCACGGCGCTGGCCGATCACCGGCTGCAGCGTCAGTGCCGACGGCGCGCCTTCTTCCAGCTTGAGTTCGGCGCGCAGGGCGTCGACCTTTTCCTGCGCCACTTCCACCGACTGCCCACGCAGCAGTTCGCGCGGCAGCGAAATCTTGCCGTAGCGGCTGCGCTTGAGGCGACTGACCTGGCAGCCTTGCGATTCCCACAGGCGACGCACTTCGCGGTTGCGGCCTTCCTTGACCACCACGCGGAACCAGTCGTGCGAGTCGGTACCGCCGATGCGCTCGATCTCGTCGAACTTGGCGCCGCCGTCTTCCAGCAGCACGCCGCGCGACAGGCGCTCGATGATGGCATCGGAGACCTTGTCTTCGCCTTCCGGGGCGCGCACGCGCACCACGTATTCGCGTTCGACCTCGTAGGAGGGATGCATCATCGCGTTGGCCAACTCACCGTCGGTGGTCAGCAACAGCAGGCCGGTGGTGTTGATGTCCAGGCGGCCGATCGCGATCCAGCGCGAGCCTTTCAATGCCGGCAGCGACTCGAACACGGTCGGGCGGCCTTCGGGATCTTCGCGCGTGGTCACTTCGCCTTCGGGCTTGTTGTAGATCAGCACGCGCGAGGGCTCGGTCAGCGCGCTGGCGACGAAGCTGCGGCCGTCCAGTTCGATCTTGTCGCCGCTGCGCACCGACATGCCGGTCTGCGCGACAGCGCCATTGACCTTGATCAGGCCATCGGCAATGCGCTGTTCCAGCGCGCGGCGCGAGCCCAGGCCGGCCTGGGCCAGCACCTTGTGCAGGCGCTCCTCCAGCTTGGGCGCTTCGGGCGCGCTGTCGCGCTTGAGGGAAAGCTTGTTCAACGACAGCTTGCGGGGGGTGTCACTCATGTGTCTGGCTCCGGCCGACGCGTTGCGGGTCGGCCTCTGGGTCGGAATCGGCTTCGTCAACAGCCACGGTCGTCGTCGCGACGGCGTTGTCTTCGTCTTCGTTCACTGCATCCGCGCGCGTGCCCGGCGCGGTGTCGGGGTCGCCCTCACGGGCGTCGTCTGGGTCCAACGTGTTCGGGTCTTGCGCCGAGGCATCCTCGGGGTGCTGCGGTATTGCGTCGATCGGGTCTTCGGCGTCGGCGGCGTTGTCTGCATCGCCGGCGTCGTCGGTTTCTTCATCCAATGCGGCATCGATGATGGATGCGTGGTCGCTCTGCTCAGCCTCGGCATCCATTGCCGTCGCTGCATCGAGATCGCGCTTCGCTGCGTGATCGGTGTCGTTCGCTGGGTCGGCCTCGCGGCCTTCCGCAGCGGTGTCGCTTTCGTCAGCGTTGGCGGCGCTATTTTTTTCGACATCTGCATCTGTTTCAGCGTGCGCAGCATTCGCGTCGCCAGCAGCTGCATCGGCGCTGTCGCTATCTGAGTCCGCGTCCGCCGCATCGGCATCGGCCTGACCCAGCGCTGCATCCATCGCCACCGATGCCGGCACTGCGCCATCCAGCTGACCATCGCGGTCCAGCGGCAGCTGCGGCTCCAGCTCGGCGATGTCTTTCAACTCAGACAATGGCGGCAGCTCGTCCAATCGCTTGAGCCCGAAGTAATCCAGAAACCCCTTGGTGGTGCCGAACAGCGCCGGCTTGCCGGGCACGTCGCGGTGGCCGACCACGCGGATCCATTCGCGTTCTTCCAGGGCCTGGATGATGTTGCTGCTGACCGCCACGCCGCGCACCTGCTCGATCTCGCCGCGGGTGATCGGCTGCCGGTAGGCGATTAGCGCCAGGGTTTCCAGCGTGGCGCGGGTGTACTTGGTACGGCGCTCGGTCCACAGCCGCGCAACCCAGCCATGCACATCGGCCTTGACCTGAAAGCGGAAGCCTGAGGCCACCTCGACCAGCTCCACGCCGCGGTCGGCGCAGCCCTCGCGCAGCCGTTCCAGCGCGCGCTCCACGCTGCCTGGCGGCGCCGGCTCTTCTTCGGGAAACAAGCCCTGCAGCTGCGCCAGCGTCAGCGGCAGGCTGCTCGCCAACAGGGCGGCTTCGATAATGCGGGTGATCAACGCTTGATCCATTCGGTGATCGGCTTCAGATAGGTTCGTTGGCGGCATCGCTGTCGTCGAATTCGCTGGAGAATTGCAACGGCGCATTGGTATTGCCCAACGCCAGCGACTTCACGTAGATCGGCGCCAGTGGCGCTTCCTGCACGATGTCCAGCAACTGCTCCTTGGCCAATTCGAGCAGCGCCAGGAAGGTGACCAGCACGCCGAGCTTGCCTTCTTCGGCAGTGAACAGCGATTCGAAACGGTAAAACTTGCCATCGTCCAGACGGCTCAGCACATCGCCCATGCGCTGGCGCACACTCAGCGCCTCGCGCTTGATCGCATGGCCGGTGAACAGTTCGGCGCGCTTGAGCACGTCGTACAGCGCCATCAGCATTTCTTTCAATTCCACCGGCGGCGGCAGCTTGACCGCGGCGCGCTCGGGCAGATGCGCCTGCACCGGCGCGCTGTCGCGGCCCATGCGGGGCAGGGTGTCCAGATCTTCGGCCGCCTGCTTGAAGCGTTCGTATTCCTGCAACCGGCGTACCAACTCGGCACGCGGGTCGTTTTCTTCGCCTTCCTGGCTGGGCGGGCGCGGTAACAGCATGCGCGATTTGATCTCGGCCAGAATTGCGGCCATCACCAGATATTCGGCCGCCAGTTCGAAGCGCAGCTCCTGCATCACATTGATGTAGTCCACGTACTGCCGGGTGATCTCGGCGACGGGGATATCCAGAATGTCCAGATTCTGGCGGCGAATCAGATACAGCAGCAGATCCAGCGGACCTTCGAACGCATCCAGGATGACTTCCAGCGCGTCCGGCGGAATATACAGATCCTGCGGGATCTGCAGCACCGGTTGCCCATGCACCACCGCCAGCGGCATTTCCTGCTGCTGTGGCGGCGCGCTCGTGGCTGGCGGATTCGCGTCGTGCGCGAGTTCGGAATTCATCAGGTCGACATCGGGTCTTACGGTCGCCGGCCACGGTCTGAGCCGCGCCTGCAGGGCTTTGCCTTGAGTTATTGCAATCCAGTGTCGTGCCTGTGCCGGCACGATCCCACAAATCCACATACACCCTGCGCCGCGTGACATGCGGCGACGGAACAGCGAGGAGGCGTCTACACGGGGCCGGTGATGGGCAGCGAATCGGTCGTCGAGTGAGGCGTGGGGGCCTGGACCGACGGGCCGCTGTATCCGGCTTGCGTGTGCAGTGGTGCCAAGGGTAATGCGTGCGCGGGGGCGGTGTCCAGCGCTGACGCGGCTAGAATCCCAAGGCTGATCTTCAAATTTTTGGCGAGGTGGCGTGTGTGGTACGTAATCGAAGGGTATGACCAGGCCGACGCACTGGCCGCGCGGCAGCAAGCGCGACCGGCGCATCTGGCACGTTTGCAGGCACTTGCGGCATCCGGCCGCTTGCTGGTGGCGGGCCCATGCCCGGCCATCGACGCCGAAGATCCGGGTCCGGCCGGTTTCAGCGGCAGCGTGGTCATTGCCGAATTTGAATCGCTGGAAGAGGCGCGCGCCTGGGCCGATGCCGATCCGTATGTGGCGGCGGGCGTGTACGTGCGCACCGAGGTCCGCCCGTTCCGGCGGGTGCTGCCATGAGCCGGGTCGAGCGGATTCGTAGCGCGTTGCAGACGGCGCTGGCGCCGATCGAGCTGGAGGTGGTGGACGACAGCCATCGCCATGCCGGGCATGCCGGCGCGCGCGACGGGCGCGGGCATTTCAATGTGCGCGTGGTCAGCGCCGCGTTCGTTGGCAAGGCGCCGCTGGCGCGCCACCGCGCGGTGTATGCCGCAGTCGGCGAGATGATGCAGACCGATATCCACGCCTTGTCGATCGAGGCGTTTGCGCCGGGCGAGGCGGGGTAACCAGGTCAATCAAGTCGCCGTCGTAGGAGCGCACCTGGGCGCGACAGGGTTATCGGCGGCTCGTCGCGCCCGGGTGCGCTCCTACGGGGTCGACTGTCCCCTGACATGGCGGAACAAATTGCCTCAACCGTGATCCACGTTGCGCTTCGTTTGTGGAGACGTGGGCGCGTATTTGTTGCGTCGCAGCACATTGCTTCACGTATTCATCACTTGCAGCTGCTTGATCTGTAAGCGTTTTCATCAGCGTGAAGATGGGGGTTTACGCCCCTGTATGAAAACGCTTACAGTCCGCGCCAGTTTTGGGAACTCGGTCGCGGAGGGCGACACGAATGGCCAAGGGTGCGGTCACCATCAAAGATGTCGCTCGGGAAGCACAGGTCTCCGTCGCAACGGTGTCGCGTGCGCTCAATGGGCACGATAACGTCGCCGGGCCGGTGCGCCAGATAGTGCAGGACGTGGCTGCGCGGTTGCGCTACAGCCCGCATGCGGCGGCGCGCAGTCTCAGCAGCCGACGCACCCAGACCCTGGGCGTGGTGCTGCCCGACCTGTACGGCGAGTTCTTTTCCGAATTGATTCGCGGCATCGATGGCGCGGCGCGTGCCGCCGGCCAGCATCTGCTGGTGTCCAGTTATCACGGTGATCCGGAAGCGCAGGGCAGGGCGTTGCAGTCCATGCGCGGGCGCGTGGATGGCCTGCTGGTGTTGTCTCCCTACGCCGAGCAGCCGGGCTTTCTCACCGACAACCTGCCGCAGGCGCTGCCGACGGTGTTGATCAATGCGCATCTGCCCGGTGCCGATTACCCGGTACTGAGCATCGACGACCATGCCGGCGCCATGGCGATGACCGGGCACCTGCTCCGCGCCGGCCATCGGCGCATCGCCTTCATCGGCGGGCCTGCGCTCAATTTCGATGCGCGCGAACGTCTGCGCGGGTTTCGCGATGCGATCGCCGCGCATGGCGATCAGGCGCAGGGACTGGAATACCCGGGCGATTTCGATGAGGCGTCCGGTCACCGCGCCGGGCTGGCGATGCTGGCCGACGGCACGCTGCCGGATGCGGTATTCGCCGCCAACGACATGACCGCGCTGGGCTGCCTGTACGCGTTTGCGCAGGCCGATGTCGCGGTTCCCGGCGACGTGGCATTGGCCGGTTTCGACGACATTCCGCTGGCCCGTTTCGTGCATCCGGCGCTGACCACGATGCGGGTCAGCATCGCCCACCTGGGCGAGCAGGCGATGACCAGGCTGATGAAGCTGGTCGACCAGCCCGGCCACGACGACGGCATCCGCCAACTGCTCACGCCCGAGCTGGTGATCCGCGCCTCCTGCGGTGGCGGCGAGCCCGGCCTCTGACCCTATTCGCTGCTGATCCGTTCGGCCCTGACCTTCGCTCGGCCACTGACCCTTTTCGCGGACGTTCTGTCCGCTCCCGCTGCCCCCGCAGCGGTCGTTCCTGCAAGCCGCACCGCCACAACAACAATCTGTACCGATCCCTGGAGGGACCAATGCGCCATTACCACCCCTATTCCGCCAGTCCGGCGCGCAAGCTGCTCAGCTGCGCCCTGGCCAGTTGCCTGCTGCTGGGCGCCGCGCCGGCCTTCGCGCAGAGTGCTGCCGCGACCATTCGCGGCCAGGTCACCGTCGACTCGGCACCTGCCACCCAGGCCCAGGTCACCGCGACCAACCTCGCCACCGGCCTGACCCGTACCGTGCAGGTCAGCAACGGCGGTTATTCGCTCGGTGGCCTGCCGCCAGGCTCGTACCGTCTGGACGTCACCGCCAACGGCCAGACCACCTCGCAGAACGTCACCGTGCAGGTCGGCCAGACGGCGACCCTGAATCTGGGCGTCGGTGGCGAACCCGCCACGGCCGAGGGTGGTAACGCCACCACGCTGGACGCGGTGCAGGTGAAGGCGCCGCCGGTCCTGGTGGAAACCCGCACCTCCGAAAACGCCACGTACATCTCCAATGTGCAGATCCAGAACCTGCCGCGTGCCACGCGCAACTTCCTGGAACTGGCCGACACCGTGCCGAACGTGCAGTTCACCCGCGATGCCAACGGCACCACCAAGGTGCGCTCGGGCGCTACCTCGGCCGAAGGCACCAACGTCTACATCGACGGCGTGAGCCAGAAGAACTACGTGCTCACCGGTGGCGTCAGCGGCCAGGATTCCAGCCGTGGCAACCCGTTCCCGCAGTCGGCAATCGGCGAATACAAGGTCATCACCTCCAACTACAAGGCCGAGTTCGACCAGGTCAGCGGCGCGGCCATCGTGGCCTCGTCCAAGTCCGGCACCAACGATTTCCACGGCAGCTTCTTCTGGGACACCAGCAACGACGGCTGGCGCGAGGAGAGCCCGCTGGAAAAGCGCGCCGGTGTGCGCGACGACTTCGAAGAGACCCAGTACGGCGCCACCTTTAGCGGCCCGATCCTCAAGGACAAGGCGCATTTCTTCATCGCCTATGAAGCCAAGGAATACACCACCCCGAACGTGGTGATCCCCGGTTCGATCTATTCCGACCGCGTCGACCAGCTGCCTGCGCAGCTGCAGCCGCTGGTGGTCACTTCCAGCACTCCATTCAAGGAAGACCTGTATTTCGCCAAGATCGACTGGACCATCGGCGAGAACAACCTGTTCGAACTGAGCGGCAAGTACCGCAAGGAAGACGAGCTCAACGACGTCGGCGGTACCTCGACCTACGGGCACGGCAGCATCAACGGCCAGGAAGAAAAGCGCGCCAATCTGCGCTGGCAGTACAGCGGTGCCAACTTCCTCAACGAAGCCAACCTCAGCTACGAGAGCGCGTTCTGGAACCAGGCGCCGATCAACAACGGCAACGGTTACATCCTGAGTTATGCCCCGGTGCGCGGCATCGAAGACGAAGTGCTCTCGGCAGGTGCCGGCAGCAGCTTCCAGCGCAAGGGTCAGAAGGGCTGGACCTTCCAGGACGACCTGACCTTGAATAGCCTGGAATGGCATGGCGCGCACACCGTCAAGATGGGCGTGAAGTTCAAGAGCATCGATCTGGATTCCACCCAGTTCAACCCGGCCAATCCGCAGTACTACTACAACATCCTCACCGACGTCGAAACGCCGTACCGGGTGCGCTTCGGTGCACCGCTGGTGGAAGGTGGCGGTTCGGTGGTGTCCAAGAACAAGCAATACGGCATCTATCTGCAGGACGACTGGGAGGTCAACGAGCACTGGACCTTGAACCTGGGCGTGCGCTACGACTACGAAGAAACCCCGGCATTCCTGGACTTCGTGACCCCGTCCGGCGTTGCCGGTGCGCTGCAGAACTGGCCCAACCTGCAAAACGCCAATTACAACATCAACGACTTCATCAGCACCGGCAACAACCGCAAGGCGTTCAAGAACGCCTGGCAGCCACGCCTGGGTGCCTCCTACGATCTGTTCGGCGATCAGGCGCATGTGATCTACGGCGGTGCTGGCCGTGCGTACGATCGCAACATCTTCGATTACCTGGCGTTGGAGCAGCTCAACAACTCCTTCAATTCGTATAGCTATTACTTCACCAGCGCCAATAACCAGGCGTGTCTGGGTGACCCGTGCACCGCATGGAATCCATCCTTCAACACCCAGGAAGGCCTGGATGCGCTGGCGGCGACCAATGCCGGCGGTGGCGGCGGTCGCGAGGTCTATCTGATCGACAACAACATCAAGACCCCGTACTCGGACCAGTACAGCATCGGCATGCGCAACATGGTGCCGCTGTGGGG
This sequence comes from Xanthomonas sp. Leaf131, assembly GCF_001423495.1. Classification (GTDB taxonomy): domain Bacteria; phylum Pseudomonadota; class Gammaproteobacteria; order Xanthomonadales; family Xanthomonadaceae; genus Xanthomonas. Next base: position 332,598 of record NZ_LMOG01000018.1, read on the forward strand.
CCAGGACTGGTACACCGACGTGACATTGAGCCGCATCGAAAGCCATGACGGCTTCGCGTTCGTGCGCGGCAACCGTCTGCCGGATGGTTCGTTCTTCCAGCCGGGTACCACCTCCGGTTCGCCCAACGACGGTCCCGAGGGCTACAGCGCCATCGTGCTCGGCACCAATGGGGTGGAAACCCGCAACAACCAGCTCGCCTTGCAGGTGGAAAAGCCCTTCGACGAGGAATCCGGCTGGGGCCTGACCGTGGCCTACACCTTTTCCGATGCCAAGGAAAACCGCCAGTTCGGCGAGCATTACGCGCTGGATCGCGAACGCGTCGAAGACTACGGCTGGCGCGAGGCCGGTGGTATCGCCAAGAACCGCCTGGTGGTCACCGGCATCTACGAGCTGCCGTACGAGATCAAGCTGTCCGGCAAGCTGTCGCTGGCCAGCCAGACCGCGCGCTACGGCCAGAACTGCGTGGCCGGTAACGACCAGTGCTACATCGTCCAGTTCAAGCCGGACGGCACGTTGGGCTACAAAGAGTTCAGCATTGCCGCTAATAAAGAATGGGATACCGGCGGTGGTGTCAAATTCAACGTGCGTGCGGATATCCTCAACGTGTTCAATTGGGTGAACTACGCCAACTTCAACGGCGAAACCGGGACACTTGGAGACTTGAACACGGCTTACGGCACCCCGACCGGTGTGCTGGCGTCGCCGATGCGTACCTTCCGTCTGGCCTTTGGCCTGAACTGGTGAGGTGCTCGACCGCCCTGGCAATGTCAGGGCGGTCGAACTCGGCGCTTGGATAGGGTAGGTTGGCGTGCGAGATGTAATCGATTACACGAGTGGGGGGCGGATGAACAGGGGCAACACTTCGTATTGGTTGACGATTCCACTATTGCTGGGCGCGCTGGTGCTGGCGTCCTGCAAACAGGCCGAGGAACCCAAGGTGGCCGAAAAGAAGGCACCGGTGAAAGTCATTCTGGTGGAAGCGCAGCTGCCACCCAAACCGGTCAAACCGCCGCTGCCGCCGTTGTTTTCGGACATCGAGCGTCGCACCTTCCAGTTTTTCTGGGACACCACCAACGAACTTAACGGACTGGCACCGGATCGGTTTCCGTCGCGCCCGTTCGCCAGTATCGCCTCGGTCGGGTTTGCGCTGACCGCGTATCCGATCGGCATCGAGAATGGGTGGATCAGCCGCAATCAGGCGATCGACCGCACCTTGACCACACTGAAATTCTTCCGCGATGCGCCAATGGGGCCGCAGCGGACCGGTAGGGCCGGGTACAAGGGCTTCTACTACCACTTTCTGGACATGCAGCAGGGCAACCGTTACGACAGCTGGGTCGAGCTGTCGAGCGTGGACACCGCGCTGCTGATGATGGGCGTGTTGTTCACCCAGTCGTATTACGACGGCGAGGACCCGCGCGAAAAGGAGATCCGCCAGATCGCCGACACGCTGTACAAGCGTGTGGACTGGCGCTGGTTGCAGCAGCGTGCACCGTTGATCTCGATGGGCTGGTTCCCCGAGAGCGGCTTCATCGATCACGACTGGATGGGCTACAACGAAGCGATGATGCTGTACATCCTCGCGCTCGGCTCGCCCACCCACGGCGTGGATCCGGATGCGTGGACCAGCTGGACCCGCACCTACAACAACGACTGGGGCGTCTACCAGGGCCAGGAATACCTGTCCTTCGGCCCGTTGTTCGGCCACCAATACAGCCATGTCTGGATCGACTTCCGCGATATCCAGGACCAGTACATGCGCGAACGCGGCATCGACTACTTCCTCAACAGCCGCCGCGCCACCCTGGCGCAGCGCGACTACGCCATCGACAACCCGATGAAGTGGAAGGACTACGGCGAGAACGTCTGGGGCCTGACCGCCGGCGACGGCCCGCAGAACACCAGCCAGGAATACCGTGGCGAGCAGCGCCAGTTCCGCCATTACTCCTCGCGCGGCGCCGGCCTGCGCGAGAACTTCGACGACGGCACCATCGTGCCGTCTGCGGCGATCTCCTCGATCGTGTTCGCGCCCGAGGTGGTGATTCCGGCGGCCGAAGAAATGCACAAGCGTTATGGCGACTTCCTGTATTCCAGCTACGGCTTTCTGGATTCGTTCAACCCCAGCTTCAACTACGACATCCCGCTCAAGACCGGGCGCATGGTGCCGGATCGCGGTTGGGTAGCCAGCGACTACATTGCCATCGACCAGGGCCCGATCCTGGCGATGATCGCCAACTACCAGAACGAATTCGTCTGGACCGTGATGAAGAAGAACGCCTACATCCGTGCCGGTCTCGAACGCGCCGGCTTTACCGGCGGTTGGCTGACCCCGGAAGGCGAGCCGCAGCCCTTGCCCAAGAAGGATGAGCAGGCGGCTGCCGCACGCTCGCTGGGCATGGCCGAGTCGCGTGCCGCCGCCGCCCAGGCGCAGCAAGATCCGTCGCAGCGGCAAAACTCCACGCAACGCCCCAAACCCGAGTAATCCGTGCGCCTTTTGAAACTGTTGATACTGGCCGCCACCCTGAGTCTAGGTGTGGCGGGATGCGAACGCGCCGACCCAGCCAAGACCACCGTGCGCTTCTGGGCGATGGGCAAGGAGGCTGAAGTGGTCGCCGAGCTGGTGACCGAGTTCGAGAAACAAAACCCGGATATCCGCGTGGATGTGCAGAACATCCCGATGACCGCGGCGCATGAAAAACTGCTCACCGCCTTTGCCGCCGATGGCTTGCCGGATGTGTGCCAGCTCGGCAATACCTGGCTGCCGGAGTTCGCCTTGCTCGACACGCTGGAACCGATGCAGCCGTATGTGGCGCGCTCCAAGATCGTCGACCCGCAGGATTACTTCCCCGGCGTGTGGGACACCAATCTGGTTGACGGCACGCTGTACGGGGTGCCGTGGTATGTGGATACGCGGCTGCTGTTCTATCGCAAGGATCTGCTGCGCGAAGCCGGCTATAACGAAATGCCCAAGACCTGGGCCGGGATGGAACAGGTGATGGCGGCGATCAAGCGCAAGGTCGGCCCGGACCGCTACGCCATCTTGATGCCGCTCAACGAGTTCGAGCAGCAGCTGTCGTTTGCGCTGCAACAGGACGATCGCCTGCTGCGCGACCACGACAACTACGGCAACTTCCGCGGTGAGGGCTTCCGCAAGGCGCTGGGCTTCTACGACACCATGTACCAAAAAGGCTGGGCGCCGAAGGTCTCCGAGACCCAGGTGTCCAACGTCTGGTACGAATTCTTCAACGGTTACTACGCGTTCTATCTGTCCGGCCCGTGGAACGTGCGCGAGTTCAAACTGCGCCAACCGCCGGGCATGGAAGGCAAGTGGGGCACCGCGCCGTTGCCGGGTCCGAACGGCCTGGGCGCGGGCATTGCCGGCGGTTCCAGCCTGGTGATCTTCAAGTCGTCCCAGCACAAGGACGCCAGCTGGAAGCTGATCGAATACCTGTCGCAGCCGCAGGTGCAGGCGCGCTTCCACGCCATCATCGGCGACCTGCCGCCGCGTCGCAGCACCTGGAAGTTGCCCTCGCTGGCCAACGACGAACTGGCGCATGCCTTCGGCGACCAGCTGGAGCGGGTCAAGGCCACACCCAAAGTGCTGGAGTGGGAGCGCATCGTGCAGGAAATGCGCCTGGTGACCGAGCGCGTGGTACGTGGCGGCCAATCGCACGAAGCCGCCGTGCAGGAACTGGATCAACGCGTGGACGACATTCTGGCAAAGCGCCGTTGGATCTTCGAGCAACAGGGCGGGCATGTCGGTCCGGCTAGCAACACTGCCGCACCTGCGCCAGGCGCCGCGCCGACTGCGACGCCAGCTGCAGTGCCGGCTGCAGCAGCGGACAAGGAGGCAGCACGATGATGAAGCGCAATTCGGTCGCCGGCTGGGTGTTTGCCGCGCCCTCGATCCTGGTGCTGGGCATGTTCTTCGGCGTGCCGGTGTTCGCCGCACTTGTGCTCAGCGTCACCGACTTCGATCTGTACGCGCTGGCCGACAGCAGCCATCTGCGCTTCGTCGGCCTGGGCAATTACATCGAACTGCTGCAGACGCCGCTGTTCTGGAAGTCGTTGTGGAACACCACGTATTTCGTGCTGCTGGGCGTGCCGATGTCGATCGGCGTGTCGCTGGGCGCGGCCTTGCTGCTCAATGCCAAGGCCTCGCGCTTCAAGGCGGTGTTTCGCACCGCACTGTTCGCCCCGGTGGTGACCACGCTGGTGGCGGTGGCGGTGATCTGGCGCTACCTGTTCCACATCAAGTACGGCCTGGTGAACTTCGGCCTGAGCCATCTGGGCATCGCCCCGATCGACTGGCTGGGCGACCCGCGCTGGGCGATGCCGACCATCATGCTGTTCGCGGTGTGGAAGAACTTCGGCTACAACATGGTGATCTTCCTGGCCGGGCTGCAGGCGATCCCGCAGGACTTGTACGAGGCCGCGCGCATCGATGGCGCTTCGCGCTGGAAGCAGTTCCTGCACATCACCCTGCCGATGCTCGGCCCGGTGCTGATGGTGGTCGGGGTGATCACCATTTCCGGCTATTTCCAGCTATTTGCCGAGCCCTACGTGATGACCCGCGGCGACCCACTGCAAAGCACCGTGAGCGTGCTGTACTTCATGTTCGAGGAAGGCTTCAAGTGGTGGAACCTGGGCCGCGCGTCGGCGGTGGCATTCCTGCTGTTCCTGATCATCCTGGCGGTGACCACCGTGATGCTGCGCTTCGGCCGCAAGAGAGATTTGATATGAGTCGTGATGTCGGCCAATCGCGCTGGAATGCCGTGCTGATCAACGGCGGTTTGTTGGTGCTGGCCCTGGTCAGCCTGGCGCCGCTGCTGTGGATGCTGTCGGTGTCGTTCATGCCTACCGGCGAGGCCAGCCGCTTCCCGCCGCCGATGCTGCCTTCGGCGTTCACGCTGGCCAATTACCACGAGCTGTTCGCACGCACCGGCATGGCGCGCAACTTCGCCAACAGCCTGATGGTGTCCGGGCTGATCACGCTCGGCTCGCTGCTGATCAACACCATGGCCGGTTATGCGTTCGCCAAGCTGCAATTCGTCGGCCGCGAGCGCATCTTCAAGATCCTGATGGCCGCGCTGGTGATCCCGGCGCAGGTGGCGATGCTGCCGTTGTTCCTGTTGATGAAACAGCTGCATCTGGTCAACAACATCGGCGGAGTGGTGGTGCCGGCGTTGGCGACGGTGTTCGGCATTTTTCTGGTACGCCAATACGCGCGCAGCATTCCCGATGAGCTGATCGAAGCCGCGCGCATCGATGGCGCCAGCGAAATGCGGATCTTCTTCCAGATCGTGCTGCCGATGCTCAAGCCGGTGCTGGTCACCTTGACCATCTTCACCTTCATGGGCTCGTGGAACGACTTCATGTGGCCGCTGATCGTGCTGACCGACCAGGAGCAGTACACCTTGCCGGTAGCGCTGGCGGCGTTGTCGCGCGAGCACATCATGGACGTGGAACTGATGATGGCCGGCGCGGTGGTGACGGTGATTCCGGTGCTGCTATTGTTCATCGCGCTGCAGCGCTACTACATCCAAGGTCTTCTGCTGGGGAGTGTGAAGGGGTGAAGTTACTAATCCTGCGACTGTTTGCCATGACCGCTGTTGCCACTTCTGCGGGCGCGGCGCAGGCGCAGGAGCGCGTGCTCGACGGCTTCAACGATATCGGCGCCTGGCGTCTGGTGGTGTCCAATCAGGTCAGCGGCTCGTTGCGCCCGGTGGCCACCAGCTCCGGCGGGCATGCGCTATGCCTGGACTACAACTTCAACGGCGTGTCCGGCTATGTCGGCATCCGTCGCAACTTGCCGGTCGAATACCCGGACAATTACCGCATCGGTTTCGCGCTGCGCGGCGAGTCGCCGTCCAACGATCTGCAGGTCAAGCTGATCGATGCCAGCGGCGACAACGTATGGTGGGTCAACCGGCCGGGCTTCAACTTTCCGAAGAACTGGACCACCTTCAGCTACCGCAAGCGCAACATCGAAAAGGCCTGGGGCCCTGGCCAGGACAAGCAGCTGCGCAGCAGTGCGGATGTGGAGTTCACCGTCTACAACAAGGTCGGCGGCAAGGGTTCGGTGTGCTTCGACCGCCTGACCCTGACGCCGCTACCGCCGGAAGACACCTCGCCGTTGAAGGCCGAGGCCATCACCGACACCGCACCCGCACTGGAACAGCGCCTGGCCGACGGCAAGCCGGACACCTTCTGGCTGAGCGGCGCGGTGAAGCAACAGACCGTGACGCTGGACCTGGGCAAGGTGCGCGAGTTCGGCGGCGCGGTGGTGCAGTGGGTGCCGGGTCTGCAGGCCTCGCAATACGTGGTGCGCGCCTCCAGCGACGGACGCGGCTGGCGCGATCTGCGCACCGTCACCGCCGGTGCCGGCGGCACCGATTGGCTGGCATTGCCGGACACCGAGGCGCGCTATCTGCGTTTCGATCTAAAGGATGGCCCCAACTGGCGCTACGGCATCAAGGAAGTGCAGTTGCAGCCGCTGGCGTTTGCGGCAACCCCGAACGATTTCATCAAGTCATTGGCCGCGCAGATGCCGCGTGGCAGCTATCCGCGTGGCTTTTCCGGCGAACAGCCGTACTGGACCATCCTGGGCCTGGATGGCGGCACCGAGCAGGGCCTGATCGGCGAAGACGGCGCGGTGGAAGTGGGCAAGGGCGGTTTCAGCATCGAACCGTTCGTGATCACCGGTGGCAAGCTGCTGCGTTGGGCCGATGTCAGCAGCGAGCAGAGCCTGCAGGACGATTACCTGCCGATTCCCAGCGTTGACTGGCATCACGACCTGATGAATTTGCGCGTCACTGCCTTCGTGCAGGGCACCCCGGATCAGGCGCAGCTGGTCGCTCGCTACCAACTGCACAACACCGGCAAGGAAGCGCGCGACTTCACTCTGGCATTGGCGGTACGCCCATTTCAGGTCAACCCGCCGGCGCAGTTTCTCAACACCCTGGGCGGCGTCAGCCGGATCGAACAACTGGCCGTGGATGGCGCGCAGGTCAGCGTCAACGGCAAGCCGCGCGTGTTCGCCGCGCAGCGCCCGGACGCCGGCTTTGCCAGCGCCTTCGACAGCGGCATGGACGTCAGCCATCTCACCGCCGCCACACCGCCGACGATCACCCAGGTGAAGGACGAGACCGGTCTGGCATCGGGCGTGCTGTTGTATCGCTGGAAGCTGGAGCCTGGCCAACGTCGCGAAGTGGCGCTGGTGATTCCGCAGACCGGCACGCCGCAGTTGCCGGCCGGCTTCGATGCCGACAAGGCGCAACAGCAGGTCGCCCAGCAGTGGCGCAGCAAGCTCGATCGCGTGCGCATCAGCGTGCCGGCCGAAGGCAAGCCGGTGGTCGACACCTTGCGCACCGCACTGGCACATATGTTGATCTCGCGTATCGGCCCGCGCCTGCAGCCGGGCACGCGTTCGTACTCGCGCAGCTGGATCCGCGATGGCGCAATGATTTCCGAAGGACTGCTACGGCTCGGCCGCGAAGACGTGGTGCGCGAGTACGTCGACTGGTTCGCGCCGTATCAATTCGACAACGGCATGGTGCCGTGCTGTGTGGACGACCGCGGCAGCGACCCGGTGCCGGAGAACGACAGCCATGGCGAGCTGATCTTCAACATCGCCGAGTATTACCGCTACACCGGCGACAAGGCGTTCCTGGAAAAGATGTGGCCGCACGTGACCGGTGCCTATGACTACATGGAAACGCTGCGCGCCAGCGAGCGCACCGAAGACAACTTCATGCGTAACCCGGCCTTCTACGGAATGATGCCGGTGTCGATCAGTCACGAGGGCTATTCGGCCAAGCCGGTGCATTCGTACTGGGACAACTTCTGGGCGCTGCGTGGCTACAAGGATGCGGTGATGCTGGCCGGCGCACTCGACAAGCCGGATGACGTCACCCGCTTCAGCGCCGCACGCGACGAATTCAGCGGCGACCTGATCGCCTCGCTGGGTGCGGCGGTGCGCCAGCACAACCTGGATTTCCTGCCGGGTTCTGCCGAGCTCGGCGATTTCGATGCGACCTCGACCACCATCGCGCTGGCACCGGGGGGCGAGCAGCAGCGACTGCCGCAGGACCTGCTGACCAATACCTTCGAGCGCTACTGGAAGGAGTTTTCCGACCGTCGCGACAGCAAGCGCGAATGGAAGGACTACACGCCCTACGAATGGCGCAATGTGGCCGCGTTCGTGCGCCTGGGTTGGCGCGACCGCGCCTGGGACGCCACCGCGTTCTTCTTCAAGGATCGCGCGCCGCAACCGTGGAATCAGTGGGCCGAAGTGGTCTCGCGCACGCCGCGCACACCGTTCTTCGTCGGCGATCTGCCGCATGCCTGGGTCGCCTCGGACTTCGTGCGCTCGGTACTGGACATGTTTGCCTACGGACGCGAATCCGACGCCAGCCTGGTCATCGCTGCCGGCACGCCGACGCGCTGGTTCGAAGGCAAGGGCATCGGCATTGCCGAACTGCGCACCCCGTACGGACGCCTCAACTACACCTTGCAGCGCACCGACAAACAGCTGGTGCTGCAGCTGCAGCCCGGCCTGATTTTGCCGCCGGGTGGAGTGGTGTTGCCGTGGCCGTACCAGGGCACGCCGGGCAAGGCCAGCATCAACGGCGAATCGGTGGAGTGGCAGAAAGGTGAACTGCGCATTCAGCAACTGCCGGCCAATGTGCAGATCGATGTGCCCAGCGCGGTGCGGCGGGCCGAGCGCGCTACGCAATGAATGACGCAGGTCGGCCTACCTGGGCAGCGCCGGCACGACGACGTGCCGGATGGCCGGTCGTGTTGGTGGCACCGTGGCTGTGTGCTGTTGCTGTACACGCCACGCCGGCCACCCATGCCATGAAGGCTGCGCAACCCGCACAGATGGACAAGGCCGATCACGCAGCACGCACCTCCCAGGCAGTGCAGCCACCGAGCGCGGTGCAGCGCGAAATGACCCTGGTCACGCTCAATCTGCATCACGACCGCGAAGACTGGCCGGCACGTCGCGCCTATATCGCCAAAGAGCTCAAGCAACTGGCGCCGGATGTGATCGCGCTGCAGGAAGTGATCGAACGCCGCGGCAGCGTGGAAAATCAGGCCGCATGGCTGGCGCGCAAGCTGGACTACGATTACAGCTTCGTTTCGGCCGATCCGGTCGATGCGCCCAAGCGCTACGGCAATGCCCTGCTGAGTCGGCGCAAGGTGCTGGCCCGGCATCAGCGCCTGCTGCAGCCGCTGGACGATTACCGCGTTGCCGCGCATCTGCAGGTCGATGTCGACGGCCAACCGATCAACGTCTACGTCACCCATCTCAACGAACGCACCGACACACGCGGCACCGCCACCCGCACACGTCAGGTTGCCGACCTGCTGGATTTCATTTCTTCAAACAGCGATCAAGCTCCTGTCGTGATTGCCGGCGATTTCAACACTGCTGCAGACGCGCTCGATCTGGAAGCGCTACGCAAAGGCTATGGCGACAGCTACGGCAGCGTGCATCGCAACAGCGACGCCACCGTCAGCACCTTGAACCTGCATGTCTTCGACACGCCGGCGCGCATCGACCACGTGTTCTTCCAGCAAAACCGTCTGCTAGCACGCGAAGCGCGCATCCTGTTCGACGCGCCATATGCCGAAGGTCGTTGGGCATCGGATCACTATGGCGTGTGGGTGCGCCTGCAGCTCGCGCCAGGCGCACCTGCCGCCCCGTAACCTGGCGTGTGCTCCAGCTCTCGTAGGAGCGCCCCCGGGCGCGATGAGGCTTTACCGGTAAACCCCCATCGCGCCCAGGGGCGCTCCTACGAAAGGCAACGGATGTTTCGAAGATTGCGGCGTAACGCCTCGCCGCCGCAGCAATCACCCATGCAGACGATTGAAGATCTGCACGCCGGCCAACCACACGCCGGCCATGCTGCCGACGTTAGTCAGTAGAAACGTCAGCACCACGCGCGAGACGCGATTGCGGTACCAGCCGCGCAAGGTCTGCGCATCGTCGCGCAGGGTGAGGAAATCGCCATAGGCCGGCTTGCGCATATGCACCTCGACCAACGCGGCGAACGCGCCGGTCGGCACGCTCAACCGGAACGGCTTGAACGGTGCGACCACCGCAGCGGTCAGGATGCTCAAGGGATGACTGCCGGCCAGCAGGCAACCCAGCGCCGCCAGGCCGCCGGTGTACATCGCCCACTGCAACAACAGGTCGGCGCCCATGCTCAAGCCGCCGCGCCAGAAACCGATGCCGATGCCGACGATGATGACCGCCAGCACGCCCAGCGTGATCCATGGAACGCGCTTGCGTTGCTGCACGTATTCCAGCGATTCGCGCAGCGGGCCGGGTGCATCGGTGTCCTGTTCCAGATGCCGCGCAAGCCCGGCCAGATGTCCCGCACCGACCACTGCCAGCACCTCGTGCTGACCGGCGTTGGCTTCCTCGCGCAGACGCGCGGCCATGTACTGATCGCGCTCGGCGATCACGGTCGCGTACAGCTCCGGGCTTTCGCTGGCGAAATCGCCGAAGCTCGCCTCCAGCATGTCGCCTTGCTTGAGCTTTTCGATTTCCTCTTCGCCCACTTCATCGGCGGCGAACAGGCCGCTCAGCAGGCCGCCGGCCAGCTTCATCTTGCCGAAGAAGCCCAGCCGCCCGGAGGCGCGCTTGAAGGTCAGGCCGACTTCGCGATCGATCAGATGCACCGGCAAGCCTTGTGCGCGCGCCAGATTGACCGCCTCCTTCAATTCCGCACCCGGCTCGATGCCGAGCTGCTTGGCCAGGCGGCGTTGATAGGCCGCCAGGGCCAGGTTCGCGGCAAACAAGGCCACGCGACCCTTGCGGATCACCTGCACCAGGTCCAGGCGGGCGAGGGCATCCGGGTCGCTGAGCGCCAGAAGGCGCTGCGCATCCAGTTCCACCGCCACTGCGTCGTAGCGCCCGCTGCCGATCGCCCGCTGCACTGCGGCCACGCTGGCCAGCGAGACATGCGCAGTGCCGAGCAGGGTGTAGCGCACGCCATCGCGTTCGATGATGCGGTGCGGCTGGCCGGACAGCGCATCGTCCAGAACGTGGGTGGTCTGCTCAGTCATTGGGTCATTCATCAGAAGGAGGGGCGGTGTCACCGGGGCCGAGCGGGCGTTGCATCTGCAAACCGTCCAGCCAGCGGCCATGTTTGCGGCCGATTCCGGTGAACACTCCGACCGTGCGAAAACCAAAACGTTCATGCAGCCGACGCGATGCCTGATTGTCGGCATCGCCGATCACTGCAATCATCTGTCGATAGCCGCGTTGTTCGCAGTGCGCGATCAGCTCGCCCAGCAAGGCCTTGCCAATGCCACGTCCTTGCATGTCGCCGGCAAGGTAGATCGAATTCTCCACTGTCCAGCGATACCCGGCACGTGCGCGGTATGCGCCAGCGTAGGCGTAGCCGACAACGGCGCCATCCAGCTCGGCGACCAGATACGGGTAACCTGCATCGACGGTCGCACGCACCCGGCCGCGCATCTCGTCGCTCGACGGCGCGCTGTATTCGTAGCTGTTGACCCCGGCGATCTGCTCCGCATAGATCGCGGTGATCGCCGGGATGTCCGCATCGCGGACTTCGCGCACGTCGACAGGCATACCGTCAGTCGATGTAACGCTTGAGCAGATCGCCATACGCATCGATGCGGCGATCGCGCAGGAACGGCCAGATGCGGCGCACATGCTCGCTGCGCTGCAGATCGACATCGCAGACCAGCACGGTCGGCTCCTGTCCGGCTTCGGCGATGAACTCACCCTGCGGCCCCAGCACATGGCTGTTGCCCCAGAACTGGATGCCCGACGCGCCCATCGGCGAGGGCTCATGCCCCACGCGATTGCACGACAGTACCGGCACCCCATTGGCCACTGCATGGCCGCGATGGCTGAGCACCCACGCATCGCGCTGGCGTTCCTGCTCGGGTTGCTCATCGTCCGGATCCCAGCCGATCGCGGTGGGGTAGAGCAACAGCTCCGCACCGGCCAGCGCCATCAGGCGCGCAGCCTCGGGGTACCACTGATCCCAGCACACCAGCACGCCGAGACGACCCACTGAGGTATCGATCGGCGTGAAGCCCAGATCGCCCGGCGTGAAGTAGAACTTCTCGTAAAACCCCGGGTCGTCCGGGATATGCATCTTGCGGTACTTGCCGAGCAGGCGGCCGTCCTTTTCGAACACCACCGCCGTGTTGTGGTACAGCCCGGCGGCGCGGCGCTCGAACAACGAGGCCACCAGCACCACGCCATGTTGCTTGGCCAACGCGCCCAGGCGCTCGGTGCTGGGGCCGGGAATCGGTTCGGCCAGATCGAATTCGTCCACCGACTCGTGCTGGCAGAAATACGCACCGTTATGCAGTTCCTGCAGCAGCACCAGCTTGGCGCCCTGCGCGGCGGCTTCGGCCACGCGCGATTCAATGATGGCCAGATTGGCCTCGGCGTCGCCGTGGTTGCGCTCCTGGATCAGCGCGACGGGAAGGAGATGTCGGGTCATGGCTACTCGTCCAGCTAGGTGGCGCCTAGGGTAGCGCGCCATGGTGTAACGCCGGCCTGCCGGCCGGAACAGGAATGGCTCAGGCAGCCAGCAAACCGGCGGGCAATTGCATGGTCAAACAGTGCAGGCTGCCGTTCTGCCAGATCAGTGCGCGACACGGCACCGGCACGATGGCGTGCTGCGGAAACGCCTCGGCCAGCACTGCCTGCGCGCGCGCATCGGCCTTGTCGCCGTAAGCCGGCATCAGCACCGCACCGTTGACGATCAGGAAATTGGCATACGACGCCGCCAAACGCCGGCCGTGATCGAGAATCGGCTCGGCCCACGGCAACACGAACAGCCGATACGGCTGCCCATCGGCCTTGCGCAACGCGGCCAATTCGGCGCCCATCGCCTGCAGTTCGGTGTAATGCGAATCGGTGGCTACATCGCAGCCCTGGTAGACGATCGCATCCGGGCCGGCAAAGCGTGCCAACGTATCGATATGCGCGTCGGTGTCATCACCTTCCAGATAGCCGTGATCCAGCCACAGCACACGCTCCTGCGACAGCCACGCGGCAAGGTCGGTGCTCAGCGATTCGCGCGTGCGTTGCGGATGCCGCTCGTGCAGGCACTTCCAGGTGGTCAGCAACGTACCTGCGCCATCGGTCTCGATCGCGCCGCCTTCCAGCGCAAAGTCCACGGTTTGCACCTGCGCCGGCACAAACACCTGCGCCGCATCCAGCGAGGTCACCAACTGATCGTCCAGGCTGGCCTCGAACTTGCCGCCCCAACCGGTGAAGCGGAAATCCATCAACCGGAAACCGCTCTCCTGGCGCAACGTGATCGGGCCGGAATCGCGCAGCCAGGTGTCGTTGTAGGCCGCGATCACGAAACGCACGCGCGCCATGTCCACCCGCGCCGAGCGCAGCCGCGCTTCCGCATAAATCTGCAGGTCGTCATCGGCCACGCAGACGATCACCGGCTCGAAGCGAGAGATCGCCGTGACCAACGCAATATAGGTCTCTTCCACCTCGGCCAGACGCTCGGCCCAATCAGTGCCCGCATGCGGCCACGCGATCAACACGGCGGATTGAGGTTCCCACTCGGCAGGAAAGCGAACGCGATCGGTCATACCTAACAAACACCCAGCAATGCCCAGCCGAAGCCAGGCTGTGAATCAAATCCCCGCACACGGATGTGCGGGCTCTTGTAGAGGGATCTACACAACATCAGCGCGCATCAAAGCGGTTTGGGTCCGATCTCGTTGGCATCGGCCTGATTGGCCACCACGTCGATCACCCGGCTCTTTTCGAAGTACACGGTGAACGCCGGATACACCCAGCGGTGGATGGTCGGCCACTGGCGCTTCTGGCCACCGCGCGGATCGAGCTTTTCCTGCGGTGCGCCGTAACGGCCTTCGACCTGGCTCATGCTGTCGCCGCGCAAGGGCAGGGCAGCGGCAGGCTTCTGCTGTGCGCGGTCGACCAGCAGCGTATCGGCCGACGCAACGGCACTGATCCCCATCAGCGCGATTGTCAGCATCATCGGCGGCATCACAAACAAACGGTTGCGCATGTCATCTACTCCCCAGTGGACAAGATTTCAGATGGTGATTACAGCAAAAACCAGGACGGCCGTGTTTGCAAAGCCGTGTCATCCACAGCAGCGCCGGATGTCTGCCAGTCCTGGCGTCGTTCGAAGCCGGCCAGGCCCCGCTGTACTACAGCCTGCATATAGCAACCACCGGCGTGAAGCATCGGCCAAGAAAAAACCGCCCGGAGGCGGCTTTCTCGGGTCTTGCACGCGCAGCAAAAACTTAGCGCTGACGCGCCTTGAAACGCGGGTTCGACTTGCAGATCACGAAGACCTTGCCGCGGCGGCGGACCACCTTGCAGTCGCGGTGACGGGTCTTCGCAGACTTCAGGGAGGACAGGACTTTCATGGCACACCTCGGCGTAAACGGTTGGATTCGATGGAAGAGTGCCCGCTATCGAGGGTGCACCCAGAATTAAGCCGGCAATTCTAACCGGCTTTTCGTCGTGCTTTCAAGTGGTTGCATCCGAATCGCTGCGAGCGGCGCTACACTAGCGTCTTATGACCTCCCGGAAACCTGAATGACCGACCTTTCGCCCGTCCTCACCATCGACGGACCCTCCGGTGCCGGCAAAGGCACTGTGAGCCGAATTGTGGCCGCCCGACTGGGCTGGCACTACCTCGATTCGGGCGCACTGTACCGCGCCGTCGGTGTTGCAGCGAGCTGGGCTGATCTGGATGTGTCCGACCCGGCCGCGCTGGTGCGTTGCACCTTCGACACCAAGGTGGAATTCGACGACGCGGGTGAGGCGGGGCTGCGGGTACTGGTCAACGGCGTGGATGCCACCAACGAATTACGCCTGGAAACCACCGGCGCGCTGGCCTCTGCAATTGCCGCCATCCCCGAGGTGCGCGGCGCCTTGAAAGAACGCCAACGCGCATTCAGGCGAGCGCCCGGATTGGTCGCGGACGGGCGCGACATGGGCACGGTGATCTTCCCCGACGCCGCATTCAAAGTCTTTCTGACCGCCAGTGCCGAAGAACGTGCGGGCCGTCGCCATAAACAGTTGATGGAAAAGGGTGTTTCGGTTATCTTTGACGACCTGCTGCGCGAGATCATGGCCCGTGATGCCCGTGATGCGCAGCGGACCGTGGCGCCATTGCGGCCGGCCGAAGACGCCGTGCTGATCGATACCAGTGGAACGGGAATCGAGGATGTCGTCCAGCGTGTGGTCGGGTTGTTAGCCGCTCCCACGTCGTCGTAAGCGTTTCGCAAGCGGGCATGTCCCGCCGACCGTAAGGCGTTCCAAGGCTCCGTCGCACATCCCGTGTGGCGGTTCTATGACTACTTAACCGACTCGCTGTCCGGAGTCGACCAACAGGCTGGGCGGCTCGTATCTGTCGCAATCCGACGATCAACGCCCGTGTGTTCAACTGAGTAAAATTCAAATGACAGAATCTTTTGCTGAACTGTTCGAAGCCAGTCAAGCCAATCTGGCGAAGCTGAAGCCGGGCTCGATCGTCACCGGTACCGTCGTGGAAGTGCGCGGCGACGTGGTGGTGATCAACGCTGGCCTGAAGTCCGAAGGCATCGTGCCGATCGAGCAGTTCCGTAACGACGCTGGCGAGATCGATGTCGGCGTTGGTGACCAGGTCAAGGTTGCCCTCGATTCCATCGAAAACGGCTTCGGTGAGACCGTGCTGTCGCGCGAGAAGGCCAAGCGCGCAATGGTGTGGGACGAGCTGGAAGAGGCGTTGGAAAAGAACGAAACCATCACCGGCCGCATCAGCGGCAAGGTAAAGGGTGGTTTCACCGTGGACATCAAGGATGTTCGCGCGTTCCTGCCTGGTTCGCTGGTGGATGTGCGCCCGGTGCGCGACCCGGCCTACCTGGAAGGCAAAGAACTCGAGTTCAAGCTGATCAAGCTGGACCGCAAGCGCAACAACGTGGTGGTTTCGCGTCGTGCCGTGGTTGAAAGCGAGCATTCGGAAGAGCGCGAGCAGCTGATGGACAAGCTGCAGGAAGGCGCGATCCTGAAGGGTGTCGTCAAGAACCTGACCGATTACGGCGCGTTCGTGGACCTGGGCGGTATCGACGGTCTGCTGCACATCACCGACATGGCCTGGAAGCGCGTGCGCCATCCGTCCGAAGTCGTCAATGTCGGCGACGAGCTCGACGTGCGCGTGCTGAAGTTCGATCGTGAGCGTAACCGCGTCAGCCTCGGCCTGAAGCAGCTGGGCGAAGATCCGTGGGACAACATCGCCCGTCGTTACCCGGCCAATAGCCGCGTGTTCGGCAAGGTCTCCAACGTCACCGATTACGGCGCATTCGTCGAAATCGAGCCGGGCGTCGAAGGTCTGGTGCACGTCTCCGAGATGGATTGGACCAACAAGAACGTCAACCCGTCCAAGGTTGTGCAGGTCGGCGACGAAGTCGAAGTCATGGTGCTGGACGTGGACGAGGAGCGTCGCCGCATCTCGCTGGGCATGAAGCAGGTTGCCGCCAATCCGTGGGAAACCTTCGCTGCCACCCACAAGAAGAACGACAAGGTGTCCGGCCAGATCAAGTCGATCACCGACTTCGGCATCTTCATCGGTCTGGACGGCGGCATCGACGGTCTGGTGCACCTGTCCGACATCAGCTGGAACACCACCGGCGAAGATGTCGTGCGCAACTACAAGAAGGGCGACACGCTGGAAGCCGTTGTGCTGGCAGTGGACCCGGAACGTGAGCGCATCAGCCTGGGCGTCAAGCAGCTGGAGCAGGATCCGTTCGGTCAGTACATGGCGTCCAACCCGAAGGGTTCGAAGGTCGAAGGCGTGGTACGTGAAGTGGATGCCAAGGGCGCCACCATCGACCTGGCCGATGGCATCGAAGGCTATGTCGCTGCACGCGATATCGCCAACGAGCGTGTCGACGATGCGACCCAGCACCTGAAGGTCGGCGACAAGATCGAAGCCAAGTTCGTGGGCATGGACCGCAAGGGCCGCACCCTGCAGCTGTCGATCAAGGCCAAGGACGATGCCGAAATGCGCGAAACGATGGAGGAATACCAGTCCTCCTCCGCAGCGTCGGGCGGCATGACTCAGCTGGGCGCGCTGTTGCGTGCACAGTTGAACAGCAACAAGTCCGAGTAAGCGCGTAGCGCTCGCAAGAGCGTGATGGATCGGCCCGGGCTTGCCCGGGCCGATTCCGATGTGTCAGTCGAAAAAAGCAAGTCTTCCCATGACCAAGTCCGAATTGATTGAAATCCTGGCGCGACGCCAAGCGCATCTGAAGTCGGACGACGTGGATCTGGCAGTCAAATCGCTGCTGGAAATGATGGGGCAAGCGCTCTCCGATGGTGATCGGATCGAAATCCGCGGGTTCGGCAGCTTTTCGCTGCACTACCGTCCGCCACGCCTTGGGCGTAATCCCAAAACCGGCGAGTCGGTGGCGTTGCCGGGCAAGCATGTTCCTCACTTCAAGCCGGGCAAGGAATTGCGTGAGCGTGTCAGCTCCGTGGTCCCGGTCGATCTGGCCGATGCGGCAGATTGACGGTCGTTCTCCCGCTGCGTTTATGTCGGCTCGGTTAAGCTAGGCCCCTTCCCGACGGAGTCTGTCCATGAAGGTGTTTCGCTTGCTGGTGATGTTGGCGTTTCTGTTGGTCGGTCTGATCATCGGTGCGGTCAATTCCCAGGACGTCACTCTCGACTTCCTCTTCTCAAGTGTGCACACGACCTCCGGAATCGCGATCATCGTCGCGCTGCTGGTCGGTGTGTTGATCGGTGCCGGCATGGTGCTGGTCAGTGTGGTCATTCCCCTCTATTCCAAACTGCGCCAGGCCAACAAGGCTGTTGCGGTCAGTCGCGCCGACGCCAGGCCCATTGCGCCTGTCGCAGTCGAGACGCGCCCCATCGATGGACTGTAAGTACGTATGGACTTTCTGACCGAGTGGATCTGGTTCTTCCTGTTTGTGCCGCTGGCAGCGCTGGGCGGCTGGATCGTCGGCCGTCGTGGCGGTCAGCGTCACGGCGATACGCAGGTCAGTCGTCTCTCCAGTACGTATTTTCGTGGTCTGAACTATCTGCTCAACGAGCAGCCG
This sequence comes from Xanthomonas sp. Leaf131, assembly GCF_001423495.1. Classification (GTDB taxonomy): domain Bacteria; phylum Pseudomonadota; class Gammaproteobacteria; order Xanthomonadales; family Xanthomonadaceae; genus Xanthomonas. The sequence continues at coordinate 350,699 of NZ_LMOG01000018.1, forward strand.
GACAAGGCGATCGAGCTGTTTTTGCATATCGCCGAACTGGACAAGGAAACCTTCGAGACGCAGGTCGCGTTGGGGCATCTATTCCGTCGTCGCGGTGAAGTCGATCGCGCGATCCGGCTGCACCAGGGCCTGGTACAACGCGCCGATCTGACCGATCAGCAGCGCGTGCAAGCCTTGCTGGCGCTGGGCGAGGACTACATGAAGTCCGGTCTGCTGGATCGTGCCGAGACAGTCTTCACCGAGTTGGCGCAGCTGGATCAACGCGCGCCACAGGCGCTGCGGCATCTGATCGGCATCTACCAGGCCGAGCGCGATTGGGAAAAAGCGATCGACAACGCCACCCGCTACGAAGAAGTGACCGGCGAGCCGATGGGCAAGCTGATTTCCCAATTCGAGTGCGAGCTGGCCGATCGCTATCGCGGTCTGAGCAAGACCGACGACGCGCTGCAGGCAATTGCGCGTGCGTACCAGGCCGACGGCACCTCCGTGCGTGCCGGCATTCTGGAGGGGCGTATCGAAGCCGAGCGCGGGCACGACGAAGCGGCGGTACGTGCGTTCGAACGTGCAGCGCGGCACGACCCGGAATACCTGCCGGAAATCATTCCTGCATTGATGGCTGCTTACCGCCGTGTGGGCGATATCGCAGGCGCACGCAATTTCCTGTCGGAGATGACCGAGCACTATCGCGGCATCGCCCCGGTGCTGGCGCTGACGCAGTTGATGGAAGCGCAGGATGGGGTGGCACCTGCGTTGGCTTACCTGGGGCGCCAGCTCAAGGATCGGCCATCGGTGCGTGGCGAATCGGCATTGATCGATCTCACCCTGGCCGAAGGCAGCGACCCGATCGGCACCCTGCAGGATCTCAAGCACATCACCGACCAGTTGCTGGTGCGCAATCCCAGCTACCGCTGCACCCGCTGCGGCTTCGGCGCCAAGACACATCACTGGCAATGCCCGAGCTGCAAGGAATGGGGCACGGTCAAACCGCTGTTGAACTACGCGGTGGTCTAATGCCGCAGGTCTGGCTGTGGTGCCTGTCGCACCTGATGGTCGCAGCGTTGGGAACCTGGTTGTTGCGCCGCTATGCCTTGCATCGGCGCCTGTTGGACCAGCCGGGTGAGCGCCGTAGCCATGTCGTCGCAACACCACGCGGCGGTGGCATGGCGATCGTGGCGGCAATCCTGCTGGGATGCATCGCGGCGGCTGTGTTGTGGCCAGCTGCGCGTTTGGTCATTGCTTGGTTCGCAGTCGGTCTGGTGCTGGTGGCGGGCGTGGGTTGGTGGGACGACCATCGTCCGCTGTCGGCCAGGCTGCGTTTTGCGATCCATCTGAGCGCGTCGGCGTCGTTGGGCATATTGGTCAGCCACTGCACCGGCAACGTCTTGGATGGCGTGCTCAGCGCAGCGGCGTCTGTCGTGTTGATCAACGTCTGGAATTTCATGGACGGCATCAACGGTCTGGCTGCCAGCCAGGCCGCATTGGCGGCGGTGGCATTTGCGGCGGTCGTGCCTGGCGCATGGGCCTGGGCCGGTCTTGCGGTTGCAGCGTCCTGCCTGGGGTTTTTGCCATTCAATTTTCCGCGCGCGCGTATTTTCCTGGGCGACGGTGGCAGCGGCGCGCTGGGGTATGTGTTGGCGGCATTGCTTTCGCTCAGTGTGGCGAGCGGGCAGGTGAGTTGGTGGATCAGTTGGTTGCCGTTGACAGCGTTTCTCGTAGACGCCGGCTTCACGCTGCTGTCTCGCATGCTCGCCAGGCAGCGCTGGTGGGAGCCGCATGCCCAGCATGTCTATCAGCGCCTTGCACGCCGGCTTGAGACGCACGTTCCGGTAACGGGTGTTTATTTCGCTTTCAGCATCGCTGCGTTCTGCTTGTATGTGTTAATTCGTCATGATCCGTTTTGGATGCAGGTAGCCGATGCCCTGACTTGGGGCTTAGGTGCTACCGCGATCTGGCACTTTCTGCGCGATGGACTGCGCAATTCCTGAGTAATGGACTTTTATGATTTCCTGGCGTGACCGTTTAACCAAAGCCTTGCCGCAAGCCGCAGTCGTGCTGCATGACCTGTTGATGGTGTGGGTGTGCTGGCAACTGCTGCATGCCGGCCGCTACTCCATGCTGCGCGAGGCGCCGGATCTCCCCCTGTGGGATTGGCGCACTGCCGTGGTCCTGGTGGCGCAGGGATTGGTGTTCTGGAAGATGGGGTTGTATCGCGGGCTATGGCGATTCGCCTCGGTGCCGGATCTGTGGAACATCTTCAAATCGAGTTTTTTGGGTCTGGTCGCGATCGTGCTGGCGCTGTCGTATGACCGCCTGGACGGAGTGCCGTTGTCGGTATTGGTGGTCTATCCATTTGCCCTGTCGGCTTTGCTGGGGACGCCGCGATTGTTGTACCGCGCCTGGAAGGACTATCAGATTGCGCATTCCGGCGATGCCGCGCAGCGCGTGCTGATCCTCGGCGCCGGTCGCGCCGCCGAAGGCCTGGTGCGCGATCTTCGCCGCACCGGTGCGTTTGTCCCGGTCGGTTATCTGGACGACGCCAATAATTTGCATGGCGCCAAGATCCAGGGCCTCAACGTGCTGGGCAATCTGGATCAGGCGGCGGCCATCGCCAAGGAGACGGCCGCCAAACTGTTAGTCATCGCCATTCCGTCTCTGGATGCGTCGGGCATGCAACGCGTGGTGGCGATTTGCGAAAGCACCGGGCTGCCGTTCCGCATGGTGCCCAAGCTGATCAACGTGCTGGAAGGGCGCTCGTTGCCGGGCGAATTGAAAGAGGTCGCGATCGAGGACCTGCTCAATCGCAAGCCGGTCACGCCCGATTGGCGCCTGATCCGCGATTGGCTGACCAACAAGACGGTGATGGTGACCGGCGCCGGCGGCTCTATTGGCTCGGAAGTCTGCCGCCAGTGCGCGCGGCATGGTGCGCGTCGGATTGTGCTGCTGGAAATCGATGAGTTGGCGTTGCTGACCATCGACTCGGATCTGCGCCGGCTGTTCCCCGATATCGAAGTGGTGCGTGTGCTCGGCGATTGCGGCGACCCGGCCGTGGTCGCTTATGCGCTGAACACTGCGACTCCGGATGCGGTGTTCCATGCCGCCGCCTACAAGCAGGTGCCGTTGCTGGAAGAGCAGTTGCGCGAAGCGGTGCGCAACAACGTGCTGGCAACCGAGAACGTGGCGCGCGCCTGTCAGCGTGCGCGTATCGAGACCTTCGTCTTCATCTCTACCGACAAGGCCGTCGAGCCGGTCAATGTGCTGGGTGCGAGCAAGCGCTATGCGGAGATGATCTGCCAGAGTCTTGACGCACGCGATGCGCCGACGCGCTTCATCACCGTGCGCTTCGGCAACGTGCTGGATTCGGCCGGCAGCGTGGTGCCGTTGTTCCGTGAGCAGATCCGTCAGGGCGGCCCGGTCACGGTGACGCATCCGGACGTGACGCGTTACTTCATGACCATTCCCGAAGCCTGCCAGTTGGTGGTGCAGGCCGCAGCCTCCGCATCGCATGGTGCGATCTACACGTTGGACATGGGCGAGCCGGTGCCGATCCGCTTGCTGGCCGAGCAGATGATTCGGCTTGCCGGCAAACAGCCCGGCAAGGATGTGGCGATCCTCTACACCGGCTTGCGTCCGGGCGAGAAGCTGCATGAAACGCTGTTCTATTCCGACGAAGACTATCGACCCACCGCGCATCCCAAAATTCTGGAAGCCGGCGTGCGCGAGTTCTCGCACGAACAGGTATTGCAGTTGGTGACGCGTTTGCGTGAGGCGGTTAACCGCTATGACATCAAGGCGATGGAGACTGTGCTGGGCAGTCTGATGCCGGATTTTGCGGCTGCTCGACGGAAAGTCGACACGCGATCTGATACGGTCGTTCCATTCCCCGCACGTGAGGTCAGAAGACTTTAATGAGCAAGCGTATTCGCAAGGCCGTATTCCCCGTCGCAGGTCTTGGGACCCGCTTTCTTCCGGCCACCAAAACGGTGCCGAAAGAAATGCTGCCAATCATCGACAAACCGCTGATCCAGTACGCCGTCGACGAGGCCATCCAGGCCGGTTGCGACACGCTGATCTTCGTGACCAATCGCTACAAGCATTCGATCGCCGACTACTTCGACAAGGCCTACGAGCTTGAGCAGAAGCTCGAGCGCGCCGGCAAGCTCGAACAGCTGGAGTTGGTGCGTCATGCATTGCCGGAAGGCGTGCGCGCCATCTTCGTGACGCAGGCCGAAGCACTGGGATTGGGGCACGCCGTTCTTTGCGCCAAGGCCGTGGTCGGCGACGAGCCGTTTGCGGTGTTGCTGCCTGACGATCTCATCTGGAACCGCGGCGCTGGTGCGCTGACCCAGATGGCCGATGTGGCAGAAGCCTCCGGCGGTAGCGTCATCGCTGTCGAAGATGTGCCGCACGACAAGACCGCCAGCTACGGCATCGTGGCCACCGATGCGTTCGATGGCCGCAAGGGGCGCATCAACGCGATCGTCGAAAAACCCAAGCCGGAAGTGGCGCCGAGCAACCTGGCAGTGGTCGGTCGTTATGTGCTCAGCCCGAAGATCTTCGAATTGCTTGAAGACACCGGTGCGGGTGCAGGCGGCGAAATTCAGCTGACCGATGCGATTGCCGGACTGCTGCAGCAGGAAACCGTCGACGCCTATCGCTTCGAAGGCCGTCGTTTCGATTGCGGCGCGCATATCGGCCTGATCGAGGCCACGGTGCATTTCGCGCTCGAGCACGAAAAGCATGGTGGGCCTGCCAAGGAAATCCTGCGCGCTGCACTGGCCGAGGCCGACGCGCGCGGCTGATCGCGTCGTCATTGCCTGTCTCCACGAACGACGCCAACCGGCGTCGTTCGTCGTTTTGGGCGTCGTTGGTCACTATCGGCGTGCTGGTCAGGATCGACGTGGAAGAGCCTGCTGATCGACAGATGCGCAGGCGAGTGCGGGGCAGTGGTGGGCATGTGCCGCTAGAATCCTTCGCATGAGCCAAGCTGCCGAATCCAGTGAACTGATCAACGTCGTCGTGCTGTTGGGAGCTGCCGTGGTTGCGATCCCGTTATTTCGTCGTCTCGGCCTGGGTTCGGTACTGGGTTATCTGGCGGCCGGATTGGCCATTGGTCCGTTCGGGCTGGGCCTGTTCGATGAGCCGCAGGCGATCTTGCATGTGGCCGAATTGGGCGTGGTGATGTTCCTGTTCGTGATCGGACTGGAAATGCGGCCCTCCCATCTGTGGAGTCTGCGCAAGGAGATCTTCGGTCTGGGTACCGTGCAGATCGCGGTATGCGCGCTGGTGCTGACCGGCATCGGCATGCTGCTCGGGCTGGCGCCACCGGTCGCCTTTGTTGCCGCGTCCGGTTTCGTGCTGACGTCCACGGCAGTGGTGATGCAGTTGCTGGCCGAGCGTGGCGATGTGGCCTTGCCGTCCGGTCAGAAGATCGTCGCGATCCTGTTGTTCGAGGATCTGTTGATCGTGCCGCTGTTGGCGATCGTGGCCTGGATGGGTGCCAGCGGCGACCCGCAGGTCGCATCGCAGCGCTGGCACGACATCGGCATCGGTCTGGCCTGCATCGTCGGGCTGCTGGTGGCGGGGCGCTGGTTGCTCAATCCCTTGTTCCGGATCCTGGCTGCGTCCAAGGCGCGCGAGGTCATGACGGCGGCAGCGTTGTTGGTGGTGCTGGGCGCGGCGCTCTTGATGCAGGTGGGTGGGCTGTCGATGGCGATGGGTGCGTTCCTGGCCGGCGTGCTGTTGTCCGAATCCACCTTCCGCCATCAGATCGAAGCGGATATCGAGCCGTTTCGCGGAATTCTGCTGGGACTGTTCTTCCTGGGTGTGGGCATGAGCCTGGACCTGCACGTGGTCATGGCCGATTGGCGGCTGATCGTGGCTGGCGTGCTGGCCTTGATGGTCGGCAAGGGCGTGTGCATCTATGCGGTGGCGCGGCTGATGCGCAGCGACCACCGCCAGGCGTTGGATCGTGGCGTGCTGATGGCGCAGGGCGGCGAGTTCGCTTTCGTGCTGTTCGCGGCGGCCTCCGCGTCCGGTGTCATCGATGCGCAGGTCAACGCCAGCCTGACCGCGATCGTGGTGTTGTCGATGGCGCTGACGCCATTGTTCGTCTTGCTGCAGCGCCGGCTGACGCCAGCGGCGAAGTTGTCGCTGGAGGGTGTCGAAGCGGCCAATGGCCAGACCGGCAGCGTATTGATCATCGGGTTTGGACGTTTCGGTCAGGTGGCCAGCCAGTCGTTGCTGGCGCGCGATGTGGACGTGACCATCATCGACAACGATATCGAGATGATCCAGAGCGCGGAACAGTTCGGTTTCAAGATCTATTACGGCGACGGCACCCGGCTGGATGTGTTGCATGCCTCCGGTGCGCATAGCGCACGCGCGATTGCGGTATGCGTCGACAACCGCGAGGCGGCCAATCGCATCGTCGAGCTGGCAACGCGCGAATTCCCGCACGCCCGGTTGCTGGTGCGCTCCTATGACCGCGAGCACTCGCTGCAGTTGATCGCCGCCGGTGTGGATTATCAGATCCGCGAAACCTTCGAGTCGGCGGTGGAGTTTGGCCAGGTGGCGTTGGTCGAGCTGGGGGTGGACGCGGACGAAGCGGCCATGATCGCGCGCGAGATCCGGCGTCGCGATGCCGAGCGTTTCGAACTGGAGATCGCGGCCGGTAACACGCGTGCCGGGGCCGTGGCAGGGCTGATGTACGGCAATATCACGCCGACCGTGCCCAAGCCCACGCCGTTTACGCCACCGCGGCGCGGAAGCCGCACGCTCAATCCCGATGCGGTGCCGCAGGCCGACCAGGTGGAAGAAGCGACCCGTAACTGAGCCAGGCAACGACTCGCCACTCGGGACATGTCGTCGTGGCGCGGGTGCATGTCCATCGCTGCAAGTGGGCACTCAAACGGCCGGCCAATGCGCCAGCCGCTGGCCGACCGACTCAGCCGTGCTTGCGTTGAGCGGCAGCGAAGGCTTCCAGCTGCTCGGGCGTGGCGTCTTTCTGGTACTGCTGTTTCCAGTCGGCAAACGGCATGCCGTACACCGCTTCGCGCGCCTGATCCTTGCTCATCGGTTGGCCATGCGCTTCTGCAGCTTCGCGGTACCAGTCACCCAGGCAATTGCGGCAAAAGCCGGCCAGGATCATCAGATCGATGTTCTGCACATCGAGCCGATCTTGATTGAGATGCTGCAACAGACGGCGGAATGCGGCCGCTTCGATAGATGTGGTGATTGAATCGGGCGTTAAGGTGGTGTCGGTCATGACGGAATCGGGGACAATAGACGGCCTTCGACTCTACACCTGACGCCCCATGACCGTTTCCGCGCCAGCTGCCTCTGCTCCGGCCCGCCTCCTCGATGGCCGCCGCATTGCCGAGGACCTGCTCGACGGACTGAAGCTGCGGGTGGATGCGCGCGTGGCGGCCGGCAAGGCGCGTCCCGGTCTGGCAGTGGTGCTGGTCGGCGGCGACCCGGCTTCTTCGGTGTATGTGCGCAACAAGCGGCGCGCGGCGGAGAAGGTCGGCATCGAGGCCTTCGATTACGACTTGCCGCACGGCACCAGCGAGGCCGAGTTGGCGACGTTGATCGACCAGCTCAATGCCGACCCCAAGATCCACGGCATCCTGATCCAGTTGCCGTTGCCCGGCATCCCCGATGCCAACCGCCTGATCCAGCGCATCGATCCGCGCAAGGACGTCGATGGTTTCCATCCGCAGAATGTCGGGCACCTGGCACTGCGCGAATTCGGCCTGCGTCCGTGCACGCCGCGCGGCATCGTGACCTTGCTCGGGCATACCGACCAGCCGGTGCGCGGGCGCAATGCGACCATTGTTGGCGTGAGCAATCACGTGGGCCGGCCGATGGGCCTGGAATTGCTGATCGCCGGGTGCACGGTCACCAGCTGCCACAAGTTCACCCCGCCCGAGGTGCTGGAGGCCAGCGTGCGCAACGCCGATATTCTGGTGGTCGCCGTCGGTCGCCCTGGTTTGATTCCGGGCGAATGGGTGAAGCCGGGTGCGGTGGTGATCGATGTGGGCATCAATCGTCTGGAAGACGGGCGCCTGGTTGGCGACGTCGGTTTCGACGCGGCCGTGCAGCGCGCGGCCTGGATCACACCGGTGCCGGGCGGGGTAGGGCCGATGACGGTCGCCACGTTGATGCAGAACACGCTGGAAGCGGCCGACGCGGCTGGCTAAGGCGCACGCGTAACGCAGCATTGCGGCTGCGTTGTGTCTTCGTGAAGGCTTTCAGGGTAAAATGCCGCGCTTCCCCAAACTCGGGTCCGCCGATGCTCCGCATCCAGGCTGAAGCTCTCACCTACGACGACGTTTCGCTCGTCCCCGCTCATTCGATCGTCCTGCCCAAGGATGTCAGCCTGGAAACCCGGCTGACCCGAGATCTGCGCCTGAAACTGCCGATTCTCTCGGCCGCGATGGACACAGTGACCGAGCACCGCCTGGCGGTGGCCATGGCCCAGCTGGGCGGCATCGGCATCATCCACAAGAACCTGACCCCGGCGCAGCAGGCCGGCGAAGTGGCGCGGGTCAAGAAGTTCGAGTCCGGCGTGATCACCGAGCCGTTTACGGTCAGCCCGGATACCACGATCGGCGAAGTGATTGCGTTGACCCGCGCGCGCAACATCTCCGGCGTGCCGGTGGTGGACGGCAGCGAACTGGTTGGCATCGTCACCAGCCGCGACATGCGCTTCGAGAAGAAGCTCGACGATCCGGTCCGCCACATCATGACCAAGAAGGATCGCCTGATCACCGTGCGCGAAGGCGCCAGCGATGAGGAAGTGCTGGAGCTGCTGCATCGCAACCGCATCGAAAAGATCCTGGTGGTCAACGACAGCTTCGAGCTGCGCGGCCTGATCACGGTCAAGGACATCCAGAAGAAGACCGACAACCCCAACGCCGCCAAGGACGGCGCCAAGCGCTTGCTGGTGGGCGCGGCGGTGGGTGTGGGCGGCGATACCGAACAACGCATCGAACTGCTTGCCGCGGCGGGCGTGGACGTGGTCATCGTCGATACCGCGCACGGTCATTCGCAGGGCGTGATCGATCGCGTGGCCTGGGTCAAGAAGACCTATCCGCAGCTGCAGGTGATCGGCGGCAACATCGTCACCGGCGATGCCGCGCTGGCGTTGATGGATGCCGGCGCCGATGCGGTCAAGGTCGGCGTGGGTCCGGGCTCGATCTGCACCACGCGCGTGGTCGCCGGTGTCGGCGTGCCGCAGATCACCGCAGTCGACATGGTGGCCGAAGCGCTGCAGGATCGCATTCCGCTGATCGCCGATGGCGGCATCCGCTATTCCGGCGACATCGGCAAGGCGCTGGTGGCCGGTGCCTCCACGGTGATGGTCGGCGGCCTGCTGGCTGGTACTGAAGAGGCGCCAGGCGAGGTCGAGTTGTTCCAGGGCCGCAGCTACAAGAGCTACCGCGGCATGGGCAGCCTGGGCGCGATGGAGAAGGGGTCCAAGGACCGCTACTTCCAGGATGCTTCCGACGCCGACAAGCTGGTGCCCGAGGGCATCGAAGGCCGCGTGCCGTATCGCGGGCCGGTCGGCGGCATCATCCATCAACTGATCGGCGGGCTGCGCGCGACCATGGGTTATGTCGGCTGCGCCACTGTCGAAGAGATGCGCACCAAGCCGAAGTTCGTCAAGATCACCGGCGCCGGTCAACGCGAAAGCCATGTCCACGACGTGCAGATCACCAAGGAACCGCCGAACTATCGGGCAGGGTAATCCGAATGTGGAAGGCATCGCTCGCCTATCTTGCGGTCATCTCGGCAATGACCGTAGTGGCGCTGGGATTGCTGGCGGTGTCTTCCGTGTTGTATCGCTGGACGTTCTTCGCGTTGATGTATCTGTTGGTGGCATCGGCCCCGGTGCTGTTGGCATCTGGCGCCACCGCACATCTGCAGCACGTGGTGTTGCGCGTTGCGTCGGCAACACTGCTGGCCAGTGCGCTCTACGGCATGCTCTACCTGCTGATGGGAACGCTTTTGTTGTGGCCGGGAGTGCTCTGCGCTCCGCTGCTTATCCTTTTCCTGGAGTGGCGCCGAGCGCGCCGCCTTCGCCCTGCGAGTAACGATGTCCAGCCTGCATAACGACAAGATCCTCATCCTCGATTTCGGCGCGCAGTACACGCAGCTGATTGCGCGGCGTATCCGCGAAATCGGTGTGTATTGCGAGATCTGGGCCTGGGATCACGATCCTTCCGAAATCGCCGGCTTCGGTGCCAAGGGCATCATTCTCTCGGGTGGTCCCGAGTCGACCACGTTGCCGGGGGCGCCGGTTGCGCCGCAGGAAGTGTTCGACAGCGGCTTGCCGGTGTTCGGCATCTGCTACGGCATGCAGACGCTGGCTGCGCAATTGGGCGGTGCGACAGAAGCTGCAGATCAGCGCGAATTCGGCCATGCCGAAGTCGATGTGGTGGCCGCCGATGCACTGTTCGCCGGCTTGACCGATCACGCCGGCGCCTCGCGTTTGAATGTGTGGATGAGCCACGGCGACCACGTCTCGCAGGTGCCGCCGGGCTTCACCATCACCGCCGTGACCGACCGCATTCCGGTGGCGGCGATGTCCAACGAGGACAAGCACTGGTACGGCGTGCAGTTCCACCCCGAGGTCACCCACACGTTGCAGGGCCAGACCTTGCTGCGCCGCTTTGTGGTGGATGTCTGCGGCTGCCAGACGCTGTGGACGGCGGCCAACATCATCGACGACCAGATTGCGCGCGTGCGCGAGCAGGTGGGCGATGACGAAGTGATTCTTGGCCTGTCCGGCGGCGTCGATTCGTCGGTGGTCGCTGCGCTGTTGCACAAGGCGATCGGTGACAAGCTGACCTGCGTGTTCGTCGACACCGGCCTGCTGCGTTGGCAGGAGGGCGACCAGGTGATGGCGATGTTCGCCGAGCACATGGGCGTCAAGGTGATCCGCGTCAACGCGGCCGACCGCTATTTCGCCAAGCTCGAAGGCGTGAGCGACCCGGAAGCCAAGCGCAAGATCATCGGCAACCTGTTCGTGGATATCTTCGACGAAGAATCCGACAAGCTGGCCAATGCCAAGTGGCTGGCGCAGGGCACGATCTATCCAGACGTGATCGAGTCGGCCGGCAGCAAGACCGGCAAGGCGCACGTGATCAAGAGCCACCACAACGTCGGTGGCTTGCCTGAGCACATGAAGCTGGGTCTGGTCGAGCCGCTGCGCGAGTTGTTCAAGGACGAAGTGCGTCGCCTCGGTGTCGAACTCGGCCTGCCGCGCACGATGGTGTATCGCCATCCGTTCCCGGGCCCCGGCCTGGGTGTGCGCATCCTGGGCGAAGTGAAGCGCGAATACGCCGAACTGCTGGCCAAGGCCGATGCGATCTTCATCGACGAACTGCGCAAGGCCGATCTGTACGACAAAACAAGCCAGGCGTTCGCGGTGTTCCTGCCGGTGAAATCGGTGGGTGTGGTCGGCGATGCACGCGCCTACGAATGGGTGATCGCGCTGCGCGCAGTGGAAACCATCGACTTCATGACCGCGCACTGGGCGCACCTGCCGTACGACTTCCTCGGCACGGTCTCCAACCGCATCATCAACGAACTGCGCGGCGTCTCGCGCGTGGTCTACGACATCTCCGGCAAGCCGCCTGCGACGATCGAGTGGGAGTGAGTTGAACGATAAAGGCGCTGAGAGGCGCCTTTATCGTTATCGCAAGCAATGAGCTGACTGCGGTTCTCATCGTTCAATGCGTCGCCACCCGCGCTGCGTGCTGGATCGCGTAGGTGATTGCATGCAGCTATCAGCATCGATTGCACGCAATCCATCAATCCGGCCAGTGTCTTGCCAAGTCGAAAGAGAGCTGCCGTTGATGGCGGATGGAGAGAAGATGCACGGTGCCGGCGATCTGTGCATAGAGCATCAGATAGTCTGCCATTACATACTCGCTTAGCTCGGCGTCTTTGACGATGGAGTCGAGTTGCTTGCGTAAGCGGGCAGCACCATTGGCCACCTCGACCGAGTGAATTGGCCGTTCCAGCAACAGACGTCCCATGTCCGGGAAACGTTCCAGATTTGGAATGACGGTGTCCATCAGTATGTCCACTAACGCATCGAACGCTTGAAGAGCGTCGACCTCGCGTAGGAATGCCTCGATCTCTGCGAGGTTGCTCTCAAAGTGGGTGGTGAGTTTGACCTGATGAGGCGTTGCCACTGACCGATGCCTCGTCAACCTGCTGTGCCGGATGCACGGCGGCGTTTGATCGCAGACAGCGTGCTGCGGGAATCGTTGATGTTGCCAGCAGCAACGTCCTCCAGGCCTTTGCGTGCATCGTCAATCAGCAATAAATGAATGCGCTCGCGCTCAAGCTGGTGGTAATAGTCCAACCGTTTGGCATCGATGATGGCGATATAGCTTTCGCCGTTTTTCGTGACGATTTTTTCGGCACCGGCCTTTACCTGGTCTGCCAGCTCGGAAAGATGCGCTCTGGCATGCGATAGCGGAATCACGTCGGCCGAAGAGATCGTCATTGTGCGGTCCTGAGAACTGGTAATGTACGGAATAGCGTACATCATCCTGTTATTAATTTTGTGAGACGCAGTACAGGGCGGCTGAACCCGGTGCGCACTTATCACAACGAGGACCGGGCCGGCGGCTCGTCGTGGGCAAAGCCCAGGAGTAGGAAGCGTTCCAGACAGAAAAAAACCGCGCAGAGCGCGGCTTGGGTTTCGTTCGTGTGGCGATGACTTGTCAGCGCGCCTTGGCCAATGCCACATGCGCATCGGCCATAAACTTCTGCGCTTCCTGCGGGGTAGAAAGGTTGGCACCCAGCTGATTGAGCACCTGCTCGATATCGCTCGATGCTTCCCAGGCTTCGTCGCAAAGCATGCCGGCGATCGGGCCGAGATAGTTCAAGGCGACTTTTTCCAGCGCTTCGCGGACTTGTTTGTCGGGTGCGGAGCCACCGCCAGCGGATGCAGGCGCCGCGCTCGGTGCCGCGGCGGGCATCGCTGCGGCCGGAGCCTGAGCAGTCGGCGTCGGAGTCGCCACACGCGGCGCAGCCGGCGCGCCACCCAGATCCTGCTCGAAACCACCCATCAACCACTGCCGCGAGTCATCGCTGAGCAGCGAGGGCTTGCCCATGCCGGCGCCGGGATCGGCCTGGAAACGGGCTTTCGCGGCGTTGACCATGGTGAGGCGTTGCACCGCCTCATCGTTGCGCAGCATGCGGAACACCACTTCTTCGATCTGCCCGGCATTGAGGCGGACGATGCAGGAGTGGTTTTCCTCGGTGACGATGAACAGAAAGCCGGACGCCTTCTTCAATGCCAGCGCCTTGAGCTCGCGCAGGATCTCGATCAGCGGACGGAATTCAGTGGACATGGCGTCTTCCTTGCATCATCTGGTACGGAATGGGTGCGAGCGGCTCAGCGTTTGCTGAGGCGCTCCATGGCCAACCGGACACTGTTGGACAGGCGGGAGATGGCGCGCGCCAGGGTACCGATTTCATCTTTGAGATTGACCTCGTCGATGGTGTGGTTCCATTTGCCCAGGCTCAGCTCTTCGGCCACGGTGGTCAAGTGCTGGATCGGGCGCAACACGCGGTTCCAGATCAACGCCCATTGCAGGCCGAGCAGCAGCGCGCAGACCAGCAGGCCGATGCCGGCGATCCACAACGACTGGCGCACGATCACGCCATTGACGTCGCTCTTGGGGTAGGCCGAGACCAGGGTGAAGCCCCAATCGGGCACTTCCTGCTTGGTGACGACCCAATCGTTGGGGCTGTCCTTGACGATCCGCTCGATGGTGGCGGTGTCGGTGGTGGCACCGGTGGTGGACTGGAAGCGCAGCTTGTTCTTGCTGTCGAACACGGCGATGAAGCCGGAGTCGAGCACGCGACGGCTGCTGACCACGTTTTCCAGTGCCTGCGTGTCGGCCTTGTAGCCGACGTACCAGGCACCGATGACGCGCTTGTCGTTGCCGGCGAAGATCGGCTCGTAGCCGGTGACGTACGGGTTGCCGAGGATGTCGACCACGCCGTAGAAACTTTCGCCATTGCGCAGTTTGGCGGCGGCCTGGCCGTTGGGATCGAGCACGGTGCCGATGGCGCGGCTGCCGTCGTCCTTCTTGACGTTGGTGGAGATGCGCACGAAGTCATCGCCGGTCCGCGAGAACAGCGTGGCGGTGCCTTCGTGGATCGCGGTTACATCGTCGAGCATGCCGAACTCATTGGCCTGCGACTTCTGGCCCAGCAGCAGATCGTTGGCAGTGCGATCGGCAACGCTGACCTCCGCGCCGACGCTTGCAGCGCCATGTGCGTTGGCTTCCTTGCGCAGCTGGCGCATGGAGGAATTGACGCGATCGAGCATCATCGCGCGGGTGACCGAGAACAGGGTCTGCAAGGACACCGACTGGCGCTCGATGGCGTCGCCGGTCTCGAACTTGACCCGGTTCGCTTCGGTAATGGCCAGAATGACCGTCAGTGCCACCACCACGACCAGCACCAAGGCCAGCACCGGCAACAGCAGGCGCACCCGCAAAGAGTGACGAAGCATCGCAATTCCCCTGAACGCGTTTAGTGATTGAATCGAGTGCCGCCGCTGCGCTGTGCAGCGATCGGACGTAGCCGTTATCGGCTAGTGCACAAGATGCTGAAGCGGCCCCCTTGCCGCTTGGCGGGGCATACGATAGCTCAAGTCGATCGATTTGACAGGGCGGCGGGCGCGCTGCGTCGCCTGGCGTTCAAGAATGGTCGACCGCGTTGCAAAGTCGAAGGCAGGGATGGGCAGACCGGCGGCGGCGACTAGCGGAAGACGGCGCTGTGGGTGTTGGCCGACGGCAGGCGACCGGCTGGCGCGGCGTCTGCACGCGGCGTATCGACACAAACAAAAAGCCGACTCGCACGAGCCGGCCTTTCGTTTGTTGCAGCGTGAAACCGGTCAGGCCTTGGCGAATGCCAGCAGGTCCTGGTTGAACTGATCAGCGTGAGTGACGGGTAGACCATGCGGCGCGCCAGCGTAGATCTTCAGTTCGGCATTCTTGATGACTTTGGCCGACAGCTTGCCGGATGCATCGATCGGTACGATCTGGTCGTCGTCGCCATGCACCACCAGTGCCGGCACGTCGATCTTCTCCAGGTCCGCGGTGTAGTCGATCTCGGAGAACTCCTTGATGCAGTCGTACTGGCCTTTGTGGCCGCCCAACATGCCCTGCAACCAGAATGCATCGCGCATGCCTTGAGTGACCTTATGCCCGTCGCGATTGGCGCCGAAGAACGGCGTGGTCAGGTCCTGATAGAACTGCGAACGGTCCTTGGCCACACCGTCGCGGATGCCGTCGAATACGCTCAGCGGCAGGCCGCCTGGATTGGTCGGGCTCTTGACCATCTGCGGCGGCACCGCGCCGACCAGCACCACCTTGGCCACGCGCTTGCTGCCGTGTCGGCCGATGTAGTGCGCCACTTCGCCACCGCCGGTAGAGTGGCCCACCAGAATCGCGTCCTGCAGGTCCAGCGCCTCGATCACGGCGGCCAGATCGTCGGCATAGGTGTCCATGTCGTTGCCATCCCAGGTCTGGGTCGAGCGGCCGTGGCTGCGACGGTCGTGCGCGATCACGCGGAAGCCGTGTTGGCCCAGGAACAGCATCTGGGAGTCCCAGGCATCGGCGCTGAGCGGCCAGCCATGCGAGAACACGACCGGCTGGCCCTTGCCCCAGTCCTTGTAGAAGATGTTGGCGCCATCGGGGCGGGTGACGAAATTGGTCATCAGGGTGACTCCGTGGTTGGTGGGGCGACGCGTCGTTGCGAGAGGTGCGCGTGCGGGATGGCACTGGCAAAAACAGTCGAAGCAACGCTGCCACGGCTGGCGTTCTGGAGATGAGAAATTCGGTATCCGGCGTCGGCCATTGCTTCCGACGCGTGCATGCCAAGCGCGAGTGGGGCAGGGCATGCAGCCGGGATGTCGCATGAGGCTGGATGGCCGCCACGCGTGTGGAAGCAGGTCAACGCGATCGCTATGCCACGTGCTGCCTGCGAAGCAGGCTGCACACGCCAGCGTGCGCGATCAACTGCACTCCACCCTGCCGATCAGTTCAACGCGGTATCCCACAGCAACTTGACGTTCAAACAGACGATCACCGCCGCGATCACCCAGGCAATGCGCACCAGCCATGCGGGCGCCACCAAGGCGCCCATCAATCGACGGTCCGAGACGAAGCGCACCAACGGAATCACCGCAAACGGCAGTTGCATCGACAACACCACCTGGCTAAGTACCAACAATCGCGCTGTACCGGCCTCGCCGTACAACCAGGTCACGATTACCACCGGCACGATGGCGATGCCGCGGGTGAGCAGGCGGCGCATCCACGGCGGCAGCCGCAGCTGCAAAAAGCCTTCCATGACGATCTGCCCGGCCAATGTGGCAGTGACCGTAGAGTTCACGCCGGAAGCGAGCAGTGCCACGGCAAACAAGGTCGAAGCCAGACCCACGCCCAGCATCGGCGCCAGCAACGCATGTGCCTGCTCGATTTCCTGCACATCGGTGCGGCCCTGCGCATGAAACACCGCCGCTGCCAGAATCAGGATCGATGCATTGATGAACAACGCGAACATCAACGCCACCGTGCTGTCGGTGACCGCCCAGCGCAACGCCGATTTGCGGCCTGTATCGGTGCGCGGATAGTCACGCGTCTGCACGATCGACGAGTGCAGATACAGGTTATGCGGCATCACCGTCGCACCGATGATGCCGATGGCCAGATACAAGGCGTGCGGGTCGGTCACCACCTGCGCGCGCGGAATGAAGCCGGCCAACACCGCCGCTATCGGTGGCGCGGCCAGTGCGATCTGGATACCGAAGCACACCGAAATGATCAGCAGCAACGCGATCACGAACGCTTCCAGGGCGCGGAAACCGCGGTTCATCAACAACAGCACCAGCACCACATCGACCGCAGTGATGATCGCGCCCATCGTCAGTGGAATGCCTAACAACAACTTCAATGCGATGGCAGTGCCGATCACCTCGGCCAGGTCGCAGGCGATGATCGCCAGCTCGCACAGGCCCCACAGCGCCAGGTTCACCCCGCGTGGGTAGCGCGCTCTGCAGGCCTGCGCCAGGTCCAGCCCCGTCGCGATGCCCAGGCGCGCCGACAAGGCTTGCAACACGATCGCCATCACGTTGGACAGCAGGATCACCGACAGCAGCAGATAGCCGAACTGCGAGCCGCCGGCCAGATCGGTGGCCCAATTGCCCGGGTCCATGTAGCCGACCGACACCATGTAGCCCGGCCCCAGAAACGCCAGCAACCGGAACCACCAATGGCCGCCTTTTGGCACCGCGACACTGGCGTGGTGATCGCCCAGACCGCCATTGGCGGAATGCGCTGCGGGGCGGGCTGCCTGGGTGGTTGAGAGGGTATCGGCGGACATACGGAGCGCATCGGGAATGGATCGAGCCGATGATATAGCAAGTGCTATGCTGTTGAGCATTGGCAAACTAAATCGTAATGATCGGCTGCGTGCTTCAAACTACGCATCCCGGCACTTGCGCCGGACGTGATGACGAGGATGAGGGTGGGCAAGAGCGAAAAGCAGGAAGCCGCCGTGCCGGTGTTGATCGATGCGCAGGTGCATATGGAGAGCTTCCGTCAGGTGCGCGAAGCGCGCCGCGCCGAGTTGGTCGAGGACTACGTGGAGCTGATCTCCGATCTGCTGGTCGACGGCGGCGAAGCGCGCCAGGTCGATATCGCCGCGCGCCTAGGCGTGGCCCAGCCGACCGTGGCCAAGATGCTCAAGCGGCTGGTGCGCGACGGCTGGGTGGTGCAGCGCCCGTACCGCGGCGTGTTCCTGACCCCGGCCGGCGAAGCGTTGGCGGCGTCCAGCCGACAGCGTCATCAGATCGTCGAACGCTTTCTGCTGGCGCTGGGCATCGACGAAGCCACCGCGCGCCGCGATGCCGAGGGCATCGAGCACCATGTCAGCGAAGCCACCGTCGCCGCGTTCGCCGCCTTCCTGGATCGCCAGGGCGGCAGCGCCGCGTGAGTACCTCGTTGGACATGCCGGTCGACACGGCACAGGCGCTGATCGACCGGCAATGGATGCAAAGCGCCCTGCTGCTGGCCGAGCGTGCCGAGCGCGACTATGACGAGATCCCGGTCGGCGCACTGCTGGTCGATGCCGATGGCAACGTGCTGGGCGAAGGCTGGAACTTCAACATCGCCAGCCACGATCCAAGCGCGCATGCCGAGATCATGGCCATGCGCGAAGCTGGCCGCCGGCTGGCCAATCACCGCCTGATCGGCTGCAGCTTGTACGTCACCCTGGAGCCGTGCGCGATGTGTGCGATGGCGATGATCCATGCGCGGATCGCGCGGGTGGTGTTCGCCGCCAGCGACCCCAAGACCGGCGCCTGCGGCAGCGTGTTCGACCTGTTGGCCGACCCACGCCATAACCATCGCGTACAGGTCAGCGGCGGGGTGCTTGCTGCAGAAGCAAGCACGCGGCTGACCAATTACTTCAGGGCCAAGCGTGGCAAGCCGCCCCTCGCGCCCTGAGCGGCGCGGCCGCGGTATGATGCGCGCCCTTCAGCATCTGGCCGGCGACGGCCCTCCACAGGACGGCGATATGGCAGACAACCTTGCGGGCAACGACCGACTGATCTGGATCGATCTGGAAATGACCGGGCTGGATACCGATCGCGATTCCATCATCGAGATCGCCACCATCGTGACCGATGCGCAGTTGAACGTGCTTGCCGAGGGGCCGGAACTGGCCATCGCCCATCCGCTGGCGACGCTGGAAGCCATGGACGAATGGAACCGCAATCAGCACCGTCGTTCGGGCCTGTGGCAACGCGTGCTCGACAGCCAGGTCACCCATGCGCAGGCCGAAGCGCAGACCGTGGCGTTTCTGGGCGAATGGATCCGCGCCGGCGCCTCGCCGATGTGCGGCAACTCAATCTGCCAGGATCGCCGCTTCCTGCACCGCCAGATGTCGCGCCTTGAGCGCTACTTCCATTACCGCAACCTCGACGTGTCCACCATCAAGGAGCTGGCGCGCCGCTGGGCGCCGACGGTGGCCAATGGTTTCGCCAAGAGCTCGGCACACACTGCACTTAGCGACGTGCGCGATTCGATCGACGAGCTGCGCCACTACCGGCAGTTCATGGGCGCGTTGGGCGGTGCAAATCAGGGTGGCGCGCAGGGATGAGGGCGGCACTGGTTCGCGGCATGCCGACGGCATGCTGCCACTGGTGTGCAGCGCGCGTTGCGCGTCGGAAGTTGCGCATCTTCAGCGTCATCTGTTCGATGTAGCAGGCGCCAGAGACGCCACACGACAAAAAGGCCGCATCACTGGATGCGGCCTTTTGCATGACAGATTGCTTTACACGCGAAAACGCACTCAACGTGCCAGCGACGGCCCCTTGCTCAGATCGCCATCGTCGGCGATGCCTTTCAGCAGCAGATCGGAGATCGGCTTGCCGTCGGCATCGTGGTGATACACATGCAGGTCGCGCTGCG
Source organism: Xanthomonas sp. Leaf131 (assembly GCF_001423495.1). Taxonomy (GTDB): domain Bacteria; phylum Pseudomonadota; class Gammaproteobacteria; order Xanthomonadales; family Xanthomonadaceae; genus Xanthomonas. Next base: position 370,210 of record NZ_LMOG01000018.1, read on the forward strand.
GGTAGGGAATATTGAGCCCGTTTTCCAGCAGCTGGTTGCGGATCTGTTCCAGCGTGGTGCTCTTGGCCGCGCCGAAGTTGCCGTTGGTGGCATACGCAAACAACATCAGATCCACCGTGCTCTCGCCCAGATTGGTGACCTGCACGAACGGTGCCGGCGACTCCAGGATGTTGGGGTTGTCCTTGGCGATCTGCAGCAACAGCTGCTGGGCCTTCTTCAGATCGTCGCCGTAGCCCACGCCCACGGTCACTTCCAGGCGACGGTTGGGCAGGGTGCTGTAGTTGACGATCGGCGAGGTGGTGATCGTGCTGTTGGGCAGGGTGATCATGCGTTCGTCGAACGAGCGTAGCCGGGTCTGAAAGATCCGGATCTCGTCCACGATGCCCTCCTGGCCGGCGATCACCACGTGGTCGCCATCGCGCATCGGTCGCAGCACGATCAGCATCACGCCTGCGGCGATGTTGGACAGCGAATCCTTCAACGCCAGACCGACCGCCAGACCGGCCGCACCCAGCACCGCAATCAGCGAGGTCGGCGGCACGCCGATCTTGCTCAACGCGCTCACGAACACCAGCACCAGCAACAACGCATACAACACATTGCGCAGGAAGTTGGTCAGCGTGATCTCGATACGCGCGCGGGTCAGCGCGCGATGCAGCCACTGGCTGAGTTGCTTGGCCAGCCACATGCCGACCACCACGATCAGCAGCGCCAACCCCCAATTGAGCGCGTACTGCGCCCACGGGATGTTGGCCCAATTGAACGCCGGCTCCGCCACCTTGGTGGCCGCCGCTGCCGGCTTTGCGGCGACTGCTCCTGCAGCCGCCGCCCACACCACACCCAACAGTCCCATCAGCTCTCGCTCTTCAACTTGGCCAGACGCAACCAGGTGTCGACCACGGTGTCAGGATTCAGCGACACCGACTCGATGCCTTCCTGCATCAGCCACTCGGCCAGTTCCGGGTGATCCGACGGCCCCTGGCCGCAGATACCGACGTACTTGCCCTTGGCGCGCGCGGACTTGATCGCCATCGACAGCAGCTTCTTGACCGCCGGATTCCGCTCGTCGAACAGATGCGCCACGATCGAGGAATCGCGATCCAGGCCCAAGGTCAGCTGGGTCAGGTCGTTGGAGCCGATCGAGAAGCCGTCGAAGATCTCCAGGAACTCGTCGGCCAGCAGCGCGTTGGACGGCAGCTCGCACATCATGATGATCTTCAGGCCCGGCTTTCCATCGGCACCGTCGCCCTGCTTGAGGCCGTTCTGCTCCAGTACCTCGATCACCTTGCGGCCTTCTTCCAGCGTACGCACGAACGGGATCATCACCCAGAGGTTGTCCAGGCCCATCTCGTTGCGCACCTTCAACACCGCTTTGCACTCCAGCGCAAAAGCCTTGGTGAAGGACGGATCGACATACCGGCTGGCGCCGCGGAAGCCGATCATCGGGTTCTCTTCATGCGGCTCGTAGCGCGAACCGCCGATCAGGTTGGCGTACTCGTTGGACTTGAAGTCCGACAAACGCACGATCACCGTGTGCGGCGCTACCGAGGCGGTCAACGTGGCAATGCCTTCGGCCAGACGGTTGATGTAGAAGCTCACCGGATCGCCGTAACCGGCAATCTTGGCGTCGATCTTCTTGCGGACGTCGGCGTCCTGCTTGTCGTATTCCAGCAGCGCGTTCGGGTGGATGCCGATATGCGCGGCGATGATCATTTCAAGACGCGCCAGGCCGATACCGGCGTTGGGCAGCTGACCGAAGTCGAACGCGCGCTCCGGGTTGGCCACATTCATCATGATCTTGAGCGGGGCAGGCGGCATGTTGCCCAGATCGGTGGTGGTGCGCTCGAACGGCAGCAGGCCGTCGTAGATAAAGCCGGTATCGCCTTCGGCGCAGCTGACCGTCACTTCCTGGCCATCGCTGATGATGTCGGTGGCATTTCCCGAGCCGACCACGGCCGGCACGCCGAGTTCGCGCGCAATGATCGCCGCGTGGCAGGTGCGGCCGCCGCGGTTGGTGACGATTGCCGAGGCGCGCTTCATCACCGGCTCCCAGTCGGGGTCGGTCATGTCGGCGATCAACACATCGCCGGCCTGCACACGGTTCATGTCCTCCAGCGAGCGCACCACGCGCGCCACGCCGCTGCCGATCTTGGCACCGACCGCGCGGCCTTCGACCAGGATCTTGGCGTCCTTGGCATCCAGCGAAAAGCGCTCGATCTGGGTCGCATGGCTGCGCGACTTCACCGTCTCAGGGCGCGCCTGCACGATGAACAGCTTGCCGCTCACGCCGTCCTTGGCCCACTCGATATCCATCGGGCGGCCGTAATGCTTTTCGATCACCAGCGCCTGCTTGGAGAGCTCCTGCACGTCTTCGTCGCTGATCGAAAAGGTGTTGCGCAGTTCCACAGGCGTGTCCTCGGTGCGCACACGCTCGCCGGGCACATCCGAATACACCATGCGGATCGCCTTGCTGCCGAGCGAGCGACGCAGGATCGCCGGCTTGCCTGCGCTCAGCGTGGGCTTGTAGACATAGAACTCGTCCGGGTTGACCGCGCCTTGCACGACCATCTCGCCCAGACCGAAGCTCGAAGTGACGAACACCACATCGCGGAAACCCGATTCGGTGTCCAGGGTGAACAGCACACCGGCCGAACCGACGCCCGAGCGCACCATCAACTGCACGCCTGCCGAGAGGAACACGTCTTCGTGCTTGAAGCCGTGATGCACGCGATAGGCAATCGCACGATCGTTGTAGAGGCTGGCGAACACTTCCTTGACCTTGTGCACGACATCGTCGGCGCCGGTCACGTTGAGGAAGGTTTCCTGTTGGCCGGCGAACGAGGCATCCGGCAGATCTTCGGCGGTGGCCGACGAGCGCACTGCCACGGCCACTTCGCCGCCGCCGTTTTCGGCGCAGAGCTGTTCGTAAGCCGTGCGGATGTCGCGGTCCAGTTCGGGTTGCAGCGGTGCATCGATCACCCAGCCGCGGATTTCCTTACCGGCGATGGTGAGCGCGGTGACATCTTCCACGTCCAGCGTGGCCAGCTTGTCGAAGATGCGCTTGGACAGATCGTTGTGGGCGATGAAGTCCTTGAACGCTTCCGCAGTGGTCGCATATCCACCGGGAACCGAAACGCCAAGCCCGGCCAGGTTGCCAATCATCTCGCCAAGCGAGGAATTTTTACCGCCTACGCGGGCCAGATCGACCAGGCGTAGCTCATGCAACCACAGGATATTCTCGTTCAAGCGCGATGCTCCGTAAGGCCATCGCCCGAGCGGGCTGGATGGCCGCGACCGTAGGAAGAAGCCGCTATGATGCAGTGCACAGCGGAATCTGCACAAGCATGAACCCGTAAGTTTTGAACACCAGTTCAAAGAGGTGGTCTCGATGTCAACAATTCGACCGGTGTTCTACGTCTCCGATGGAACCGGTATCACCGCTGAAACGATTGGGCATAGCCTGCTCACGCAGTTCAGCGGATTCAACTTCGTCACCGACCGCATGTCGTTCATTGACGATGCAGAAAAAGCGCGCGATGCGGCGCTGCGCGTACGCGCGGCAGGCGAGCGGTACCAAGTGCGCCCGGTGGTGGTCAATTCGTGCGTCGATCCACAATTGAGCATGATCCTGGCCGAAAGCGGGGCATTGATGCTGGATGTGTTCGCGCCCTTCATCGAGCCACTGGAGCGCGAGCTCAATGCACCGCGGCACTCGCTGGTGGGCCGCGCGCATGGCATGGTGGACTTCGAGACCTATCACCGCCGCATCAATGCGATGAACTTCGCGTTGAGCCACGATGACGGCATTGCGCTCAATTACGACGAGGCCGATGTGATCCTGGTGGCGGTCTCGCGTGCGGGCAAGACGCCCACCTGCATCTATCTGGCATTGCATTACGGCATCCGCGCCGCCAACTATCCGTTGACAGAAGAAGATCTGGAAAACGAGAGCCTGCCGCCGCGCTTGCGCAATTACCGCAGCAAGTTGTTCGGGTTGACCATCGACCCGGAGCGGCTGCAGCAGATTCGTCAGGAGCGGCGCGCCAATTCGCGCTACAGCGCGGCAGAGACCTGCAGGCGTGAAGTCGCCACCGCCGAGCGCATGTTCCAGATGGAACGCATTCCTACCCTGAGCACCACCAATACCTCGATCGAGGAAATCTCCAGCAAGGTGTTGTCCACGCTGGGGCTGCAACGCGAGATGTTTTGAGGCCGGGAATGGTGGGTCTGGATTCGGGATTGGGCAAGCAGACGGCGCGTTCACACACAATCCGGATGCTGCCGCGACGCGGCTGACGGCTTGTTGGCAACCCAAGCGAAATCAAGCGGGCGGGACAGTGCTCCGCTAAAGTAGGCCTGCCGATGGGCAGTCGTCAATGCTGCCCGTGCGGCAGCGCAGCGTGTAGGATCGGTTTATGGCGCAAGCACTGAGCAAACTCGAACGCATCCCCAAGTTGAGCCGGTTCGGCTGGCTGATGGGCTTGTATGCAGAGAACTTCCAGCACCTGACCCGGCTGTTCGCGCCGGCCGACCTCGCTCCCGGCTCGTATGTGTCATCGATCGGCGATGGGTTGAACCTGCGTCTGGACGTGATCGAGTGCCACCGCTATACGGTGGAGCTGCGGCTGACTTACGACCTGTGCGACCCGGTGACCGGCGAGCCCGATCCTTCCGCGTATGTGCGGCTGTACCGCGATGCGCGCCAGGCCGAGACCACGCATTGCTACGTCGGCCGTCGCTGGCAGGACGTGATGGGCATGTTCCCGCCGCCGGCCGAGCTGATCAGCCACCGCATGCGCATGAATACGTTCCTGGGCAAGTGGCTGGACTATCTGGCCGAGCGCGGCCACGGCGTCGCCACGTTGCGCCTGGATACCGACTATGTGGCACCGCCGCGCGCCAATTCGCATCTCGGCTGAGCGGCTGGGTAGCGGCTGGGCCGATCGCTGCTGATGGCGCATCGGTCATACTGATGTGCTTCGTGTCAGATCGCGTGCCATGCCCTATACCCCTATCGTCGCCACACTTGGCTACCTGTTGTCGCCCGACGGAACTCAGGTCTTGATGATCCACCGCAACGCCCGCCCCGGCGATCAGCACCTGGGCAAATACAACGGGCTCGGCGGCAAGGTGGAACCGGACGAAGACGTATTGGCCGGCATGCGCCGCGAGATCCGTGAAGAGGCCGGCGTGGAGTGTGGCGACATGCAACTGCGCGGCACCATCAGCTGGCCGGGATTCGGCAAGCACGGCGAGGACTGGTTGGGCTTCGTGTTCCTGATCCGCAACTTCCAGGGCACGCCGCAGGCCTCCAATCCGGAAGGCACGCTGGAATGGGTGGCGCTCGACCGGATGGAGCAGCTGCCGATGTGGGAAGGCGACCGCAACTTTCTGCCGCTGGTGTTCGACGGCGACCCGCGTCCGTTCCATGGCGTGATGCCGTATCGCGACGGGCGGATGCAATCGTGGACGTATTCGCGCATCTGAGCGCGTGGGTCCGTTAGCGAGCGCAAGCGTGGTCTTTCACCGTATATCGAAGCTGCATTGAGCCCAGCTGCCGCACCGAGCACTTCTCCACATCCGCTGTGGATGAAACCTGCGCAAGTCTGTGGACAACTCTGCACCCGCCTTGCGGCGCAAGGCTGTCAAGTCGACTGGTGAAATTTTCACCAGTCGCGATTATTGCGCCGTCCAGCCGCCATCGATAGCGATCGACTGCCCGGTGATGTTGCGCGCAGCATGCGACATCAGAAACGCGACTGTGCCGGCCAGTTCGTCGTACTCGATGAAGGCGCTCTTGGGCATCGGCTTGAGCATCACATCGCGGATCACGGCGTCTTCGGCAATGCCGCGCGTGCGTGCCTGGTCGGCGATCTGGCGCTCCACCAATGGCGTGCGCACATAGCTGGGGCACAGTGTGTTGACGGTGATGTCGCAGTCGGCAGTTTCCAGCGCGATGACCTTGGCCAGCCCGACCAGGCCGTGCTTGGCCGCGACATACGCACTCTTGTACGGGCTGGCCACCAACGAATGGATACTGCCGATGTTGACGATGCGCCCGTAGCCGGCTTCACGCATGCCGGGCAAAACCGCGCGGCTGAGCCGTGCGGCGCCGGTCAACATCACCTCCACCAGCAAAGCCCAACGCTGCATCGGGAAGTCTTCCAGCGCGGACACGTGCTGCAGGCCGGCGTTGTTGATCAGCACCTGCGGCGCGCGCGATGCGCTGGCCAGCGCACGCACGATGCTGTCGTCATCGGTCACGTCCAGCGCTAGCGCTTCGGCCGAACCGCCGGCCTCGCGCAAGGTCTGCGCAGTGCGCTCGGCAGACGCCAACTCCATATCGCTGACGATCAGATGGTGGCCAGCGGCGGCCAGCTCGGTGGAGATGCCGGCGCCAATACCGCTGCCTGCGCCGGTGATCAGGATGCTGCGCATCGGGTTTCCTACTCTGGAGTCGTGCGCGGCCAGGGGCGGCAACGCTGGCCGCCAGACTAGCCGAGTACGGCGAAACGGTCGCCTGCATGGCGCGCGCGCGTTACCCTTTGCGCCTCGATCACCTCAGGCTGCGCATGAAACGCCATTTTTCGATGCTGCGCGATTTCCAACTCGCGGACTGGTTCACCCTGGCCAACGCCTTCTGTGGCACCGGTGCGGTGTTTGCCTCGATGCGCTTTCTGCAAGAAGGCCATCGCGGCGATCTGCTGCTGGGCATGGCGCTGATTCCGCTGGCGTTCGTCTTCGATGCGCTGGACGGGCACGTGGCACGCTGGCGCAAAGCGTCCTCGACGCTGGGGCGCGAGCTGGATTCGCTGGCCGATGTGATTTCGTTCGGCGTGGCGCCGGCGGCGCTGGGCTACGCCTGCGGCATGCGCGGTGGCTGGGACTGGTTGGTGCTGAGCTATTTCGTGTGCTGCGGCGTGAGCCGGTTGGCGCGTTACAACGTGACCGCCGAAGAGATCGCGGGCGAGGCCGACAAGGTGCCGTATTTCGAAGGCACGCCAATTCCCAGCAGCCTGCTGCTGGTGATCCTGCTTGCGGTGGCCGCCAGCACTGGCCATATCGGCCAAAGCCTGTGGTGGGGCCAGTGGCAGCTCGGGCCGTGGCAGTTGCATCCGTTGGTGCTGCTGTTTGCGGTCTCCGGCTCGCTGATGATCAGCAAGACGCTGCGTATTCCCAAACCCTGACCGGCACGCCGGGACACACGCGGTAGGATGGCTCGGTGAACAGGCACAGGAAGGGATGATGGCAAGCAGCGGTTCGGACAATGGCAACGAAGACAAGGCGCGCCAGTATTGGAACGCCTGGGGAGATGCCATGCGCCACGGCCAGTCCGGCTCCGCTGCGCCGCCGGGTGCGGTTCCAGGCATGGGGCCGGGCACGGACGCACCGCAGGACTGGCGCAAGGCGATGGACTGGTGGTCGCAGCTGTTGCCCACCCAGGCCGCACCGCAGGCGCAGGAGGCGATCGACCGCTTCCGCAATCAGGCCGGCGACTGGTTCGGCACCATGCAACAGGTAGCCGCGCAGTTTGCCGGGCGCGATACCTCGGCCAACGAAGTCTCCGATGCCTGGCGCAACGCCGTGCAGGGGCAAGGCGAGCAGCTGATGCAGTGGACGCTGGGCTCGCTGCGCGGCGGTAGCCCGGGCGGGTTCGACCCGTGGCTGCAGCAGGCAGCGCAAAGTCTGGAAAAGTGGCAGCAGGAAAATGCGCCCTGGCTGCAGATGCCGGCATTCGGCTTGAACCGCAATCATCAGGCGCGGCTGCAGACGCTGGCACGCGCACAGCAGGATTATCAGGCGCAATCGCAGGCCTATGGCGAACAACTCAAGTCGGCCATCGAGCAGGCATTCGGGCGTTTCACCTCCAAGCTGGGCGAGCATGAGAGCAGCGGCAGCCAGCTGACCAGTGCGCGCGCCTTATTCGATCTGTGGATCGAGGCTGCCGAAGAGTCTTATGCCGACATTGCGTTGTCCGACCGCTTTCGCGAGGTGTACGGCGGCTTCGCCAATGCGCACATGCGCTTGCGGGCCGCGCTGCAGGAAGAAGTGGAGCAGTTGAGCGAGCGCTTCGGCATGCCGACACGGTCGGAGATGGATGCCGCGCATCGCCGTATTGCCGAGCTGGAGCGCGCGGTGCGCCGGATCGTGCGCAGCGCAGCCAGCCCGGCAAGCAAGCCTGCGGCAACGTCGGCAGCAGATCCGGCTACGCGGGCCACTGCCAAGCGCGCGTCGTCGTCCAAGGCAAGAGCAGTGGCTGAAGCAGCGACTGCGACTGGCGCTGTCAAAAAGACTTCAGCTAAAAAATCTCCAGTTAAAAAGTCTCCGGCCAAAAAAGCGACCGCGTCGAAAACGGTCCCCAAGCCAGTCGTCGGCAAGCCTGCCGGCAAGCCGAGCACACGCAAGCCACGGGGAGCGCAGGCATGAAAGGCCCCTTGGGATTCAGTGCCGAAGACCTGATGCAGGAAACCCTGTCGATGCAGCGCAAGCTGCGCGAGGGGCTCAAGCTGCTGCCCGGCGTGGAAGAGGTGGATTACGGTGTTACCGAGCGCGAAGAAATCTGGCGCGACGGCAAGGTGGTGCTATATCGCTTCATCGGCGAACAGGCGCCGGTGGCCAAGACGCCGCTGCTGATCGTCTACGCGCTGGTCAATCGCCCCTACATGGTCGACCTGCAAGCAGATCGCTCGCTGGTCAAGGGCCTGTTGAGCCATGGTCAGGATGTCTATGTGCTGGACTGGGGCTACCCGGACCGCTCCGAACGTTATCTCACGCTCGAGGACTATCTGCTGCGCTATATCGATGGCGCGGTGGACCACCTGCGTGCGCAATCAGGGCTGGAAGCCGTCGATGTGCTCGGCATCTGCCAGGGCGGCACGTTTTCGCTGTGCTACGCCGCGTTGCAACGACCCAAGGTGCGCAACCTGATCACCATGGTCACGCCGGTGGATTTTCATACGCCCGACAACATGCTCTCCAACTGGGCACGCATGGTCGATGTGGATTTGTTCGTCGACACCATGGGCAACGTGCCGGCGGATCTGATGAACGCCAGTTACCTGATGCTCAAGCCGTTCCGGCTGAATCTGCAGAAGTATGTCGGCTTGCTCGACATCCTCGACGACAAGCAGGCGCTGGAAGATTTCCTGCGCATGGAAAAGTGGATCTTCGATTCGCCCGATCTTGCTGGCGAAGCCTTCCGCGAGTTCGTTACGTTGTTCTATCAGCGCAATGGGCTGGTGACAGGGCAGGTGAGCATTGGCGGACAGGCGGTCGATCTGCAGGACGTCGACATGCCGGTGCTGAACATCTACGCCGAACACGATCATCTGGTGCCGCCCGATGCCTCGCGTGCATTGCGCGGCCTGGTTGGCAGCGAGGATTACACCGAGCTCAGTTTCCGCGGCGGGCATATCGGCATCTACGTATCCGGACGTGCGCAGCGCGAAGTGCCGGTAGCGATCCACCGCTGGTTGCAGGCGCGTGGCGGCAACGCCTGATGCGGTACGGCGGTGCGATCCAAACGCCCGCCATGACGCCACGCAGCACGCCGCCGGCGCCATCACGACGCGCTGGCGCTGGTCTTTCTAGACTGGGCGCAACGTTTGAAGGAGGCTTTCCATGTCCACCAGCACCTCGCTGTCCCGTTCTCTCAACGATCGCATGATCGCCGGTGTCGTCGGCGGTATCGCACGCCGGCTTGGCTGGAGTTCCACCCTGCTGCGCATCTTGTTCGTGATCGTGTCGATCGCCTCTGCCGCTTTCCCCGGCATTCTGGTCTATCTGATCCTGTGGCTGCTGATCCCCAATCAGGCCGATTGACGCCCGCCGCGCGCGCATGGCCCGCAGTGCACGTGTTGGGCGCGCTATGGACGCTGCCCAATACCGTGCTTGGCATCGTGATCGGTGCGCTAGGCAGTTGTTTTGGTGCGCGGCCGCGCTGGTCCAGTCATGAGCTTGCACTGGTCTTCCATGCCTGGCCATGGGGGCCGGGCGGTGCGATGACGCTGGGCAACGTGATCCTGTTGAAAGGTGCCTCGCTCGATCTGCAGTGCAGCACCTATGCGCATGCCGCCGGCCGCTGCCAGCATCCGCCGGTGCGGTTAGGCGATCACGAACGCGCGCACGTCTATCAATACATGCTGCTCGGGCCGCTGTTCTTGCCGGTCTATGTCCTGTGTGGCGGCATCCATGTGCGCAATCCGCTGGAGCGGGCCGCCGATCACTATGCGATGCATGGCCACGGTTGGTGGCCATGGTGGTTTCAGCCCAAACGCGAGAACCCGAACAACTCGGACAAGGGGTGAGCTGTGCCCTCCAGTTGCGCGCGCAGCAGCCCGGCGCCGATCGCGCTATAGGTGATGCCATTTCCGCCGTAGGCCATTGCGAACGACACCCGCGGCCCGTATTGCGCATGGGTGCCGAAGAACGGCAATCCATCTGCGGTTTCGGCGAAGGTGCCGCCCCAGGCGAATACCGGGCGTAGGCTCACGTCCGGCATCGTCTTGTCGATCTTCTTCAACAGCGTCTTCAGCTTGCTCAGCACGCGCGCATCGCGGCGTGCGGGAATATCGACGTTGTCGTCTTCGCCACCGGCCACCACGCGTCCATCCGGGGTGCTGCGTACATACAAATACGGGCGTGCGGTCTCCCACATCATGGTGTGCTTGAGCGCACCCATCTCGCGGTCGTGCAAGGGGTCGGTGACGAATGCGTAGCTGCTGCGGTTGCGCGCCACCCGTTGCGACAGCCACTGCTGATTGCCGTAGCCGGCAGCCATGATGACGTGGCGCGCGCGCACGCTGACACCGTCCTGGGTGCGTAATTGGACATGCTGGTCGTGCGTGTCGATCGTCGCGATGGCGCTGCGGTCGTAGATGCGCGCACCGTATTGCTCGCATTCTGCGAATAGGCGATAACACAGCCGGTACGGGTCCACGCTGGCGGCAAGGCGGCTGAGGATCGCGCCCTCGGAGCGTACGCCGTAGTTGTGCCACAGCGGTGCGCGCTCGATCCACTCCACCGGCAAGGCATGCGCCTGGCGTGCCTCCAGCTCGCTGCGTAACTCCTTCAGGTCGCGTGCCCGGCTCGCGTAATACAGGCTGTCCTGGCGGGAGAAGTCGCAGCTGCCCAGCGTATTGCACAGGCCCTGCAGGTCGAGGATGGCTTGCGCACACGCGCCGTAAGCGAGCGCCGCCGCCTGCATGCCGTGTTGCCTGGCCAACTCGATCATCGGCGTGTCGATTTCGTATTGCAGCAAGGCGGTGCTGGCCGAGGTGCTGCCCCAGCCGATCTCGCGCTGCTCGACCACCACCACCTCGTGCCCGTGCTTGAGCAGTTCGTGCGCGATCAAGGCTGCGGTGACGCCGCCACCGACGATGGCGACCTCGCACTGGGTGTCTTGCTCCAGGCGCGGGTAGGCGCGCATCAAGCCGTTACGGATCGACCAGAACGGGTAGCCACTTTTGAGGTCCATACGGTGTCGTGCAAGCGGGCGGAACGCGATTGGACGGCGAAGCGGGGTGAAGCGGTCGTGAGACTTAACCGGTTCTGCGACCGTCACCAAACCGCAAACAGCCGGCGTTAACGTGCGTGGAAAGCTCCTCACGGCACGGTCGTTATGCTCGCGCCACTAACGTAGTCACAGTTGTTAACGAGGGTGTGGGTATGTCGATCGTTCTGTACGTCGGTGGCAGCAAAGATGGCGACAAGGGAGTTGTGCCCTATGGGTTCAGCAAGTCGCGCGCGATGACCGATGCCGGCCCGGAGGTCTATGTCGAGCGCATGGTGCCACTGAAGAACGTCGGCAAGATTCGCGTGATGGCGCTGGAATCGTTGCACGAAAGCATTCTGGTCGAGCGCGCCGCTACCCATTACGCCCGCCGCGTCAGCTGAGCGCGTCGGCAGAGGTTTACGGTGGCCCTGTCAACGGGTTCCCGCGACGGGCCAGCACTGCGAAAATGCTTTTTTCAGTGAAGCGGTTCTTACCGCGCCGTCATGATCGATAGTCAGCTTGCCCAGCAGATCGCTCGCACCATCGCCGACGAGATCGGTGCCCAACCCGCCCAGGCGCGCGCCGCCATCGGCCTTCTCGACGAAGGCGCCAGCGTTCCGTTCATCGCCCGCTACCGCAAGGAAGTCACCGGCGGCCTGGACGACACCCAGCTACGCAATCTCGAAACACGCCTGACTTACCTGCGCGAGCTGGAAGAACGCCGCGCGGCGATCCTGTCCAGCATCGGCGAGCAGGGCAAGCTCAGCGACGAATTGCGCGGCGAGATCGGCGCGGCCGATACCAAGTCGCGCCTGGAAGATCTGTATCTGCCGTACAAGCCCAAGCGCCGTACCCGTGCACAGATCGCGCGCGAAGCCGGCCTGGAGCCGCTGGCCGACGGCTTGCTGGCCGATCCGAGCCAGGCGCCGGAACTCGCTGCTGCGCCGTACATCGATGCAGAAAAGGGCGTGGCCGATATCAAGGCAGCGCTGGAAGGCGCACGCGCCATCCTGATGGAGCGCTGGGGCGAAGATGCCGCCTTGGTGGGCGAGCTGCGCGGCTGGTTGAACGACAACGGCGTCATTCGCGCGCGGGTTGCCGAGGGCAAGGAAGAGGCCGGTGCCAAGTACCGCGATTACTTCGACCACGTCGAATCGCTGGCCAGGATTCCATCGCACCGCTTGCTGGCGCTGTTCCGCGCGCGTCGCGAAGAATTTCTGTATCTGGATCTGGACCCGGGCAGCGACGCCGAAGCCGGCCACCAGTACGCCGAAGGGCGTGTGGCACTGAGCGCCGGCATTTCCAACCAGGGCCGCCCGGCCGACCGTTGGCTACTGGACGCCTGCCGGCTGACCTGGCGCGCCAAGCTGCACATGCATCTGCTGCTGGACCTGTTCAACCAGGCGCGCGAAAAAGCCGAGGCCGAGGCGATTGCAGTGTTCGGCGACAACCTCAAGGACCTGATGCTGGCCGCGCCGGCCGGCGCACGCGTTGTGCTCGGGCTGGATCCGGGCATCCGCACCGGCTGCAAGATTGCCGTGGTCGATGCCACCGGCAAGCTGGTGGCGACCGAGACGATCTATCCGCATGAGCCCAAGCGGCAGTGGGACCAGTCGCTGCAGATCATCAAGAAGTTGTGCCTGCAGCACAACGTGGAGCTGATCGCGATCGGCAACGGCACCGCCAGCCGCGAGACCGACAAGCTGGCCGGTGAGGCGATCGCGCTGTGCGGCGCGGCCAAGCTGCAGAAGGTCGTGGTCAGCGAAGCCGGTGCGTCGGTGTATTCGGCATCCGAATTTGCGGCCAAGGAATTCCCCAACCTGGATGTCTCGATACGCGGTGCGGTGTCGATCGCGCGGCGTCTGCAGGATCCGTTGGCCGAGTTGGTCAAGATCGAACCCAAGGCGATCGGCGTGGGGCAGTACCAGCACGACGTGGATCAGTATCGTCTGGCCAAGGCGTTGGAAGCGCGCGTGGAAGACTGCGTCAACGCGGTCGGCGTGTACGTCAACACCGCCTCGGCGGCGTTGCTGTCGCGGGTGTCGGGGCTGTCGAGCACGGTGGCGGAAAACATCGTGCGTCATCGCGACGACAACGGTCCGTTCAAGCGCCGCAAGGACTTGCTCAAAGTGCCGCGCCTGGGCGACAAGACCTTCGAGCAGTGCGCCGGTTTTTTGCGTATCGCCGATGGCGACGAGCCGTTGGACGTGTCGGCAGTGCATCCGGAAGCCTATCCGGTGGTCGAGCGCATCGTCGGCAGCACCGGCAAGCCGATCAAGGCGTTGCTGGGCGATGGCAGCTTCCTGCGCGGCTTGAAGCCGGAGCTGTTCACCGACGAACAGTTCGGTGTGCCAACCGTGCGCGACATCCTGAAAGAGCTGGAAAAACCCGGCCGCGATCCGCGCCCCGAGTTCAAGGCCGCGCAGTTTGCCGACGGCATCGAGGACATCAAGCATCTCAAGCCCGGCATGGTGCTCGAAGGCGTGGTCAGCAATGTCGCCGCGTTCGGTGCCTTCGTCGATATCGGTGTGCACCAGGATGGGTTGGTGCATATCTCGGCGCTGTCGGACACCTTCGTCAAGGATCCGCGCGATGTGGTCAAGGCCGGCGATATCGTCAAGGTCAAGGTGTTGGAAGTGGACGTGGCGCGCAAGCGCATCGCGCTGACTTGCCGACTGTCCGACACGCCACCGCCGGCCGACGCGGCGGCCCAGTCGCGGGATCAACGCGGCAATGGCGGCCCGGGGCAGGGCCGACGCGATGGTGCTGGTGGGCGAGGCCCGGGGCAGGGCAACAACAAACCGCGCACCACGGCACCGCCGGCCGACAACGCACTGGCAGCCGCGTTTGCACGCGCAAAGCGCACTTGAGTCAGTTGTCCTGCGACCGTCTTGGAAAAGTGGCGGTCGGACCGTGCGGATAGATCAGGAGTAGAGCCGCTGATCTGTGACTTCGCTGCAGGGCCCTTGCCCGCTCACCATCGCGGGACACGCTGCAAGTACGTCCCTGTAAGCTCTTATGCGGCATCCATGCCGCATAAGGTCCTGCGACGGTGAGCGGGCAAGGACCAGTCGAGAGTGTCGGTTTGCATGGTTTTCAAGAAAATCACGCTTCGTCCGGTAGCGCGCTCTTCGGCACTATCAAACGTTCAATCAGGTCGACCAGGCCGGGCGGCTCCACCGGCTTGCCCATGTGCGCATCGAAGCCGGCAATGACGGCGCGGTCGCGATCTTCTTCACGCACATAGGCGGTGAGGGCGATCGCCCGAATATGCTGCGGCAGGTCGGCACGGCCGGAGCGCACCGTGCGAATCAGATCGTAGCCGTCGCGTATCGGCATTGCGATGTCGCTGACCAGTACATCGAATTGCCCCTGTGCCAAACACCGTTCGGCGGCATCCACCGAGCCGGCTGCGTGCACCTGTGCGCCCGCGTGCATCAGGAATTGCATCACCGCCTCGCGCGAATCCTGATCGTCGTCGACCAACAGTAACCGCACGCCCTCCAATCGCCTATGGCAGTCGGCCGGCAACGGACCGACTTGCATGGTTGCTGCCGAGGCCGGACGTAGATCGCTGACGCCGTGCTCGAAGGGCAGCACGATGGTGAACACAGAACCCTTGCCTTCGCCGTCGCTGGATGCGCCCAGGCTGCCGCCATGCAGATCCACCAGCTGGCGCGAGATCGACAAGCCCAGTCCCAGCCCGCCAGCGCGACGTGTGGTGCCTGCATCGGCCTGCCGAAACCGGTCGAACACATGCGGTAGAAAATCGGCCGCAATGCCCATGCCGCTGTCTTTCACACACAGCCGTAGTCGCTCGTCTTCGATATCCAGCGCCACCTGCACCGTGCCACCAGGGGAGGTGAACTTGAGCGCGTTGCTGAGCAGGTTGGTCAGTACCTGCTGCAAGCGCCCGGCATCGCCGAAGAACCACAATTCGCCCTGTGCGGGCGCATCCAGGTCCAGTGCGATCTCGCGTGCGAGTGCGGTCGGTTGCATCAATTCCACCGTGCTGCGCGCCAGCCCGGCAATGTCGAAGTGCTCCGGTTGCAGGCGGATCTTGCCGGACAGGATGGTGCTCATATCCAGCAGGTCGTCGATGATCTGCGTCTGCGCCCGCGCGCTGCGCTCGATGATGACCATGCCCTTGCCCAGATTGACCGGCTCGAAGATTTCCGACTGCATCAGCCGCGACCAACCCAGGATGGCATTGAGCGGCGTGCGCAATTCGTGGCTGAGCGTGGCCAGAAACTCGTCTTTGACCCGGCTGGCATGCTCGGCCTGGCTGCGCGCGGCGGTTTCCGCCTGTAGCGACAGCTTGAGCTTGGCGTCCACGCGCGTGCGTTCGATGACGATGCCGGCCAGATGCGATGCAGAGCGCGCCATCGCCTGCTCGCGCAGCGAGGGCAGGTGAGCGCGGTCGTAATAGATATTGAGCGTGCCCAACACCTGACCATTGCTGTCCAGAATGGGCGTCACGCAACAAGCCACGATGCCCAGCGCCGAGGAAATGGCGTGATGCTCGCTGAAGCTGGGGTCGGCCTGGATGTCCTCGCAGATCACCTGGCGCCCGAAGTAGGCCGAGCGCGCGCAGGGCGGCCCGTTCGGCCCGATCGGCGAGGCCTCGAAATGCCCGCGGTACTCGATCGGAAAGTGCGGCGCCGAGCCGAAGCTCAGCATTTTGCGTACCTCGTCCAGCACCATCACCGCGCAATACAAGGGGATTTCGCCACGCGCTTCCACGCTCAACGCGATGGCATCCAGCACCACCGGCAACGGTGCGCCGGTGGTGATCAGACTCAAGATCGCGCGGTCTGACGCAGTGGCATCTTCGATGTGCTTGCGCTCGGAGATATCGGTGAGCGAGCCGATATGGCCCAGAAAGCGCCCGTCGCTGGCGAAATGTGGCGAGGCGGTATCGATGCACCAGCGGTATTGCCCATCGTGGCGACGCACGCGGTATTCGGCAAGGAATTCACCGCGCTGCTGCAGCGACTGTTCGAACGCGTCGCGTACGCGCGCAGCATCGTCGGGGTGCATCACATCCCACCAGCCCTGATCCAGCGCCTGGTCTTCGGCCTGCCCGGTGAAGCCGTACCAGCGCGGATTCCAGTACACGCAGTCGCCTTGCGCGTTGGACATCCAGATCATCGCCGGCACGGTCTCGCACAACGCACGGAAGCGCACTTCGCTCTCGCGCAATTTCTGCTCGAACTCGCGGCGGTCGTGGATGTCGGTATAGGTGCCGATCCATTCGCTGATGCTGCCATCGTCGCCGCGCACCGGCAGCGCACGTGCCAGGTGCCAGCGTGGCTGACCGTCGTGCCGCCGCAGTTCGCATTCCACCTCGTAGGCACGCTCGCCACACAACGCCAGCGTCCAGGCGTGTGCGCACAACTGCAGGCCCCCGGGGGTATGCGCTTGGTGCCATGCGGCCGCTTCGTTGTCGGCGGGATTGAGCCCGGTGTATTCGTACCAGCGGTGGTTGAAGTAGTGCGGTTGCCCATCCGATGCGGCGATGAAGATGATCTGCGGCAGCGTGTCGGCCAGGCGACGCAGACGCGCTTCGCTGGCCGCAAGTTGCTGCTGCGCCTTGGCCCGTTGCATCGATTCCCAGCAGCGCGCCGCCACCAATCGCACCAGTTCGATCTCGGTCGACAACCAGCGCCGCGGCGCACGTTGATGCACGCCGATCGCCGCGACCAGGCGGCCGTGTTTGTGCAACGGAATGGCCAGCGATGCGCGCAGACCGGAGCGGCGGTATTGCTCCACCACATAGTCCGGTGCACCCGGCGCGGTGGCATCGGTGGTGAACCACGGGCGATTTTCCAGCAACGCATCGCGGAGCCCTTGCGCCACTTCCAGCGGGAAATCGCCTTGCAGGCTCGGCATGTCCTGCACGTGGTCGCTGATCACGTGCATGGTCCTGCCGTCCGCACCCGCCAGACCGAATGCGCAGCGATTGACCTGCAGATGTTCGCCGAGCAGGCGCACGCTGGTATCGATGATCTGACGCGGGTCGGACACGTGCAGCAGCGCGTCTTCGAGCATCAGCAGGAAACTGTCGCGACTCTCGCCACGGCGTTGTTGAGTGACATCGAATCCGTGCACCAGAATTGCATCGATGCGGCCATCGCTGTCGCGCATCGGCTGGTAGAGAAAATCCACGAAGGTTTCATCCAACGCACTGCCGGGCGTGCGCTGCAGATACGCGGTCATCGATTCGCCGATAAACGGCCGGCCACTGCGACGCACTTCGTCGAGCAGACCCAGGTAGCCCTGATCGACGATTTCCGGCATCGCCTCGACCAATGGCCGACCGATCAACAGCCGCTCGCCCACCAGTTCGTGGAAGCGTTGGTTGACGCTTTCGATCACGTAGTCGGGGCCACGCAGCACTGCCATGAAAGCGGGCGATTGATCCAGTGCCGAGGACACGGCAAGCGGCGCGGCGTCGCTGCCGTGCGGGCGCATGCTGGCAGCCGGCGTACTGGCAACATACAACGTGCCCACGCGTTCGCCGGCATCCAGCACCGGGCTGCACGACCATGTCGCCAGATCCAGCGCATGCGTTGCCTCGACACGCACGCCGTTGGAGGCGCGCGTGTTTGTCTGTGTTGCAAGAGTCAGTGTTGCAAGTGGTTGTCCGAACGCTGCCGGATGCCGCTCACCCAACAGCGCGATGCAGGCATCGTTGTAGATGCACAGCGACGCATCGCCCCAGACCAGCAGCATCGGAACCTGTGCATGCAGACACACCGACACGGTCGTGCGCAACGCCGAGCTGTTGCGCAACAACGTGTCGGTAGCGCACGCGGAGGCGTGCAACAACACGGCAGTTTCGCTCGTCTCCGGCAGCAGGCCGGCAAACGGCAACACGGCGATATCCATCCGGCGGCCTGTAATGCATCAATGCAGGATTCTAGTGGCAACCGAGCCGGTAGCGACGGCTTTGGATCAGCTGAAAGGCGTGGCAGGTACCCGCCATTTAGATGCGAACGCGGAAACGGCGATATAGCCGGAAACCTGCGGATTTCAAACAGCGGCCGCGTTCGCTTGGGGCGTTGCGCAACCGTGCTGTTGGTGGCCTTTAGCTATTTGCGTCGCTCAGCTGTCGGGCCCTGGACAGGGCGCCGACCAGTTCTTCGGACAAATAAGGCTTGGTCAGGATCACACCGCGTTCGAAGCCGCCGGGGATGCTGCCGCTGGCAACGCCGGTGGCCAGCACGAACGGAATTCCAAGTTCCGACAACAGCCGGGCGACCGGCTCGCTGGTCTGACCATTGCCGAGACGGTAATCCAATACGGCGATATCGGGCGCGTCGGCTTTGATCAGCTGCAATGCTTCTGCCACTTCTCCAACCGGGCCCAGCACAGCCGCACCCGCCTGGACGAGCTGCAACTCGAGCAGCATGGCATTCATGTCATCGTTTTCGACCACGAGTACCCGAACTCCACGCAACACCGACATTGCCCACTCCTCCACATAAGTCGGCCAGTATATCGACACCGGTTCGTGGACGGGTTGCCGACCCCCCTTGCAGCTGAATTCGTCAGCCACGTTCTGACACTGTTCGTTTCGCTCGCGAGTCGCTATACTGCGCGGCCACGCCGAAGTGGCGGAATCGGTAGACGCAGCGGATTCAAAATCCGCCGCCCTTAAAAGCGTGTGGGTTCGAGTCCCACCTTCGGCACCAAGTGATTGCAGTACAAGCGAAAGCCTTTCCGGCGAAATCTGGAGGGGCTTTTTGCTTTGCTTGGTTCGGTGGTGATGGAGGCTGCGACTGGGTTGCTGATTTGCTTCGTGACGCGCGCTGAGGTTGTCGCTTGCGGGCGCTTTTAAGGAGGTGCAGGCACGCAACCATCACGCTCGGTCCGTACCGTGGAAGTCTCTTTCAAGCAGGTGGCCTCCATGGATTTTGACTCTACGCAGCAGCTGCGCATTCTTCGCGACATCCACGACACCACGCCGGTCGCCGACGAAGAGGCCAATTGGGCGGTGCGTGCCGGCTACGCGACGCAGGCTGAGGATGGCGATATCGATCTCACCCACGAAGGCCGCAAGGCATTGGATGACGGGCAGGCCTGACGCAGTTTGTTTGAGTGGACGTTCGTTGCTCAGTAGGTAGCGCGCGGCAAGGAGTGCGCGAGAAATCGCCTGTGCGGCTTCTGCAGCGATTATCGCGTGTGCAAAATTCGACCAGCGATTGCTCGACGCAGGTATTGCGGGAATGTTCCTGCAGCGCGCGGAGTCGAGTAGGCATACGCAAGCGTCAGGCAAAAAAAACCCCGGCAGTGCCGGGGCTTTCAGATGATTGGCGTCCCCACGGGGATTCGAACCCCGGTGTCCACCGTGAAAGGGTGGTGTCCTAGGCCTCTAGACGATGGGGACGCGTATCAAAACCTGGACGGCCTATGTCTGAAATTGGTGGAGCCAGGCGGGATCGAACCGCCGACCTCCTGCATGCCATGCAGGCGCTCTCCCAGCTGAGCTATGGCCCCACGATGTTGCGAGCCGGCAATCATAGCGACATCGAGAGCACTTGGGAAGTGATCTGCTTAAAAAAAATTTGCTGGATGCATCTGCTGCTTGAGGCGCCGCCGAAACATACTCGGTTGCCTGCAGTTGTTGCTTCAGACAGTTGTCGCTTCAAACGCGCAGGCAAAAAAAAGCCTCGACAGCGTCGAGGCTTCTAGATGATTGGCGTCCCCACGGGGATTCGAACCCCGGTGTCCACCGTGAAAGGGTGGTGTCCTAGGCCTCTAGACGATGGGGACGCGTATCAAAACCTGTAATGCCAGGAGTGGTGGAGCCAGGCGGGATCGAACCGCCGACCTCCTGCATGCCATGCAGGCGCTCTCCCAGCTGAGCTATGGCCCCACGAAACTGAGAACGAAATGATAGCGGCCGGTTAAGGTTCGCGCAAGTAGTTTTTCATTCGGAATGAGACGGAACGTGCGCCCGATACAGCACGCACGCTGCAACTCAATTGACGCCGTGTAGATCGCGCAACTGCGTCTGTCGAGCACCGAAATATGCAGCCAGATCCGCGATGTCCTGGTCGCTCAGCGCGGTGGCTTGTGCGGTCATCAGCAAATGTTGGCGATCACCGCTGCGGTAGGCCTGCAACGCATGTGCAAGATAGTCGCCATATTGGCCGCCGAGCTTGGGATAGCTGGGGTCGATCGGCGCATTGCCGTCGGCGCCGTGGCAATCCACGCAGCTCTGGCCGGTAGCTTTGCCCTTGGCGTGCGCCAGTTTGTCGCCGGCTGCAGCGCGGCCGGTCGGCAGGCCGGCGGATGAGCCGGAACCATGCTCGCCGCTGGCGTGGCCGGCATCGCCGGCAGAATGATCGGTGGATTCCACCTGGGATTGAGAGCAGGCCGCCAACATCAGGGCAGCGACCAGAGCGATGGCTAGACGCGGAGCGTACAGGGCGTTCGTCATGTGGGCGCTTATTTGAGGGTGGACAGATAGGCGGAGATGTCGGCGATATCCTGCTCGGAAAAGCTCTGCGCCTGTGCCTGCATGGTCGGGTGTTTGCGTTTGCCCTGGCGATACTCGGTCAGTGCTTGCGTGAGGTACTGGCTGGACTGGCCGCCGATCTTGGGCACGCGGTAACTGGGGTAGGCGTTCTTGTAACCGGTCACGCCGTGGCAGCCCTGACAGGTGTAAGCCAGTAGCCGACCATTCGACGGATTGCCGGTAGGCGCTGCAGGTGCTGCCACCGCTGCGGCGGGCGCAGGCGTGGCCGGGACTGCAGGCGTGATTGACGGTGTCGCTGATGCGCCCCCAAACGGCAGGAAGACGACCAGAGCGAGACAAGCGGCGAGCGGCTGCGGGCGCATGGTTTCGTATCCGGAAGACTGATTGAGCGTCCCGCACGTTGGGGGCGTGACGGAACCGGTCCGAGTATGCCTGCGATTTGACGCGACGCAAACCGGGGGTGAATAGGCGAACTTGAACGGACCATGACCTTTGGCGCATTGGCGACATGATCGTTCGGGTGGTTTACTTGCCTACAACACCTGTTCACGCATCCACTAGGACACGACGATGTCGCCACTCTCTTTCTTGCCCGGCCGCAGCGGAACCTGCGCCGCCGCGTTGTTGATCACCACAAGCCTGTTGCTGGGCGGCTGCAAGACGGGAGACGGCGAGGCCAAGGCTGCCGAGGAAAAGAAAACCGTCGACGCGGTGCCAGTGGAAATCGCCAAGGCCGCGCGCCGTGCGGTGGCGGCCAGCTACACCGGCACCGCCGCGTTGGAGCCGCGTGCCGAAGCGCAGGTGGTGGCCAAGACCTCCGGTGTTGCGCTGGCGGTGATGGTAGAAGAGGGCCAGAAGGTGTCTGCTGGCCAGGCATTGGTGCGGCTGGATCCGGACCGCGCGCATCTGGCGGTGGCGCAGAGCGAAGCACAGTTGCGCAAACTGGAAAACAGTTATCGCCGCGCCACGCAGTTGGTGGGCCAGCAATTGGTCAGCGCCGCCGATGTCGATCAGCTCAAGTTCGATGTCGAAAACAGTCGCGCGCAGCATCGGCTGACATCGCTGGAGTTGTCCTACACCACGGTGCAGGCGCCGATCTCCGGGGTGATCGCATCGCGCTCGATCAAGACCGGCAACTTCGTGCAGATCAATACGCCGATCTTCCGGATCGTCGACGACTCGCAGCTGGAAGCCACGCTCAATGTGCCCGAACGCGAACTGGCCACGCTCAAATCCGGCCAGCCGGTGACCTTGCTCGCCGACGCGCTGCCTGGCCAGCAGTTCATCGGCAAGGTTGATCGCATTGCGCCGGTGGTGGATTCGGGCAGCGGCACGTTTCGCGTGGTGTGTGCGTTCGGCCAGGGCGCCGAAGCGCTGCAGCCTGGCATGTTCGGGCGCATTCGCATCGATTACGACCAGCGCAAGGATGCCTTGGTGATCCCGCGTTTGGCATTGCTGGACGATGGCGAGCCGGCAGTGTTCGTGGTGCGCAATGGCAAGGCCAGCCGGGTGCCGGTGAAACTCGGTTATGCCGAAGGCCCGTGGCTGGAAGTGCGGCAGGGCCTGAAAGAGGGCGACCAGGTGGTCACCGCCGGCAAGGTGGCACTGCGCGACGGCACGGCGGTGCAGGTCATCGGCCAGCCCGAGCGCAAGCCGGTGGCTGCGGCGGCACCGGCAGCCGGCGACAACACCGGCAGCGATGAGACGCGCTCATGAGCGATCACGGTAACGCGCACGGACCCGTGCACGACCCGCATGCGCCATTGCACGGAGGTGGTGGCGGTTTGGTGGCCTTCGCTACGCGGCGGCGGGTGACCATCGCGATGATCACCGTGACCATGCTGCTGTTCGGGCTGATCGCGCTGCGTAGCCTCAAGGTCAATCTGTTGCCGGACCTGAGCTATCCCACGCTGACCGTACGCACCGAATACACCGGCGCAGCGCCGGCGGAAATCGAAACGCTGGTGACCGAGCCGGTGGAAGAAGCCGTCGGTGTGGTCAAGAACCTGCGCAAGCTGAAGTCGATCTCGCGCACCGGGCAAAGTGATGTGGTGCTGGAATTCGCCTGGGGCACCAACATGGATCAGGCCGGCCTGGAAGTGCGCGACAAGATGGAAGCCCTGTCGCTGCCGTTGGAAGCCAAGCCGCCGGTGCTGTTGCGCTTCAATCCCTCGACCGAGCCGATCATGCGGCTGGCGTTGTCGCCCAAGCAGGCGCCGGCCTCCGACAGCGATGCGATCCGCCAGCTCACCGGCTTGCGTCGCTATGCCGATGAAGATCTGAAGAAGAAGCTCGAGCCGGTGGCCGGCGTCGCTGCGGTCAAGGTCGGCGGCGGGCTGGAAGACGAGATCCAGGTCGATATCGATCAGCAGAAACTGGCCCAGCTCAATCTGCCGATCGACAACGTGATCACCCGGCTCAAGGAAGAGAACGTCAACATCTCCGGCGGCCGCCTGGAAGAAGGCTCGCAGCGGTATCTGGTGCGCACGGTCAACCAGTTCGTGGATCTGGACGAGATTCGCAACATGCTGGTCACCACGCAAAGCAGCAGCGGTAGCGCGGCGCAGGCGGCAATGCAGCAGATGTATGCGATTGCTGCGTCCACCGGCTCGCAGGCGGCATTGGCGGCAGCGGCCGAAGTGCAAAGCACCTCGTCGTCGGCCAGCAGCAGCATCGCCGGCGGCATGCCGGTGCGATTGAAAGATGTGGCCGAGGTACGCCAGGGCTACAAGGAACGCGAGGCGATCATCCGCCTGGGCGGCAAGGAAACGGTGGAACTGGCGATCTACAAGGAAGGCGATGCCAACACGGTGTCCACCGCGGCTGCGTTGCGCAAGCGCCTGGAGCAGTTGAAGGCGACCGTGCCCGGCGACGTGGAAATCACCACCATCGAGGACCAGTCGCACTTCATCGAACATGCGATCAGCGACGTCAAGAAGGATGCGGTGATCGGCGGCGTGCTGGCGATCCTGATCATCTTCCTGTTCCTGCGCGATGGCTGGAGCACGTTTGTGATCAGCCTGTCGTTGCCGGTGTCGATCATCACCACGTTCTTCTTCATGGGCCAGTTGGGACTGAGCCTCAACGTGATGTCGCTAGGCGGCTTGGCGTTGGCGACCGGCCTGGTGGTGGACGATTCGATCGTGGTGCTGGAGAGCATCGCCAAGGCGCGTGAACGTGGCTTGAGCGTGCTGGATGCGGCCATTGCCGGCACCCGCGAAGTGAGCATGGCGGTGATGGCCTCCACGCTGACCACGATTGCGGTATTTCTGCCGCTGGTGTTCGTCGAAGGGATTGCCGGGCAGCTGTTCCGCGACCAGGCGATGACGGTGGCGATCGCGATTGCGATCTCGCTGGTGGTGTCGATGACGCTGATTCCGATGTTGAGTTCGCTCAAGGGCGCGCCGCCGATGGCGTTCCCTGACGAGCCCAGCCATCCGCAGTGGCAGCCGGAGCAGCGTTGGCTCAAGCCAGTGGCGGCAGGCCGGCGTGGTGCCGGTGCGAGCGTGCGCTATGCGTTCTTCGGTGCGGCGTGGGCGGTGGTCAAGCTGTGGCGCGGCGTGGCGCGGGTGGTCTCGCCGGTGATGCGCAAGGCCAGCGATCTGGCGATGGCCCCGTATGGCCGCGCCGAGCGTGGCTATCTGGCGATGTTGCCGGCGGCGTTGCGTCGACCCGGGTTGGTATTGGGATTGGCAGCGGCTGCGTTTATCGGCACGGTGTTTCTGGTGCCGATGCTGGGCGCGGACCTGATTCCGCAGTTGGCGCAGGACCGCTTCGAAATGACCGTGAAGCTGCCTTCCGGCACGCCGCTGGCGCAGACCGACGCATTGGTGCGCGAGCTGCAGCTGGCGCACGACAAAGACCCGGGCATCGCCTCGTTGTATGGCGTCAGCGGCAGCGGCACGCGGTTGGATGCCAACCCCACCGAGAGCGGCGAGAACATCGGCAAGCTCACGGTGGTGATGGCTGGCGGCGGCAGTCCTGCAGTGGAAGCAGCGGCCACCGAGCGGCTGCGCAGCAGCATGGTCGGGCATCCGGGTGCGCAGGTGGATTTTGCGCGGCCGGCGTTGTTCAGTTTTTCCACGCCACTGGAAGTGGAACTGCGCGGGCAGGATCTGGGCGAGCTGGAACGTGCCGGGCAGAAGTTGGCGGCGATGCTGCGGGCCAATGGCCACTACGCCGACGTCAAGTCGACGGTGGAAGAGGGCTTTCCGGAAATCCAGATCCGCTTCGATCAGGAGCGCGCCGGTGCATTGGGGTTGACCACGCGCCAGATCGCCGATGTGATCGTCAAGAAGGTGCGCGGCGATGTGGCCACGCGCTACAGCTTCCGCGATCGCAAGATCGATGTGCTGGTGCGGGCGCAGCACAGCGACCGCGCCAGTGTAGAGGCGATCCGGCAGCTGATCGTCAACCCGGGCAGCAGCCGACCGGTACGTCTGGCGGCGGTGGCCGAGGTGTTGGCCACGACCGGGCCGAGCGAGATCCATCGCGCCGATCAGACCCGCGTGGCGATCGTGTCGGCCAGCCTGCATGACATGGATCTGGGCGGTGCGGTGCGCGAGGTCGAGTCGATGGTGCGCAAGAATCCGCTGGCCGCCGGCGTGGGCATGCATATCGGCGGGCAGGGCGAAGAGTTGGCGCAGTCGGTGAAGTCGTTGCTGTTCGCGTTCGGCCTGGCAATCTTTCTGGTCTATCTGGTGATGGCCTCGCAGTTCGAGTCGTTGCTGCATCCGTTCGTCATCCTGTTCACCATTCCGCTGGCAATGGTGGGTGCGGTGCTGGCCTTGCTGATGACTGGCAAGCCGGTGTCGGTGGTGGTATTTATCGGTCTGATCCTGCTGGTGGGGCTGGTGACCAAGAACGCGATCATCCTGATCGACAAGGTCAACCAGCTGCGCGAGGAAGGCGTGCCCAAGCACGAGGCCTTGATCGAAGGCGCACGTTCGCGCTTGCGCCCGATCGTGATGACCACGCTGTGCACGCTGTTCGGCTTCCTGCCGCTGGCGGTAGCAATGGGCGAGGGCGCAGAGGTGCGTGCGCCGATGGCGATCACCGTGATCGGCGGGCTGCTGGTGTCCACGTTGCTGACCTTGCTGGTGATCCCGGTGGTGTACGACCTGCTGGATCGTCGCGCCGATGCCTATTACCTGGAGCGTGGCCGGCGCACGGCCGGCCAACGTGCGCAGGCGACCGGTAACTCCGACGGGCTGGAGGCGCTATGAGCGTTGCCGCCTTCAGCATCCGTCGGCCGGTCACCACCATCATGTGCTTCGTCTCGCTGGTGGTGGTGGGGCTGATTGCTGCATTCCGGCTGCCGCTTGAAGCATTGCCGGATATCTCCGCACCGTTCCTGTTCGTACAGTTGCCGTACACCGGCTCTACGCCGGACGAGGTGGAACGCAACCTGGTGCGGCCGGCCGAGGAAGCGCTGGCGACGATGACCGGCATCAAGCGCATGCGCTCGACCGCCACCGCCGATGGCGCCAATATCTTCATCGAGTTCTCCGACTGGGACCGCGATATCGCCATCGCCGCATCGGATGCGCGCGAACGGCTGGATGCCATTCGCGACGATTTTCCGGAGGATCTGCAGCGCTTCCATATCTTCAAGTGGTCCAGCAGCGACGAGCCGGTGCTCAAGGTGCGCCTGGCCAGCCAGACCGACTTGACCGGCGCCTACGACATGCTCGACCGCGAGTTCAAGCGGCGCATCGAACGGATTCCCGGCGTGGCCAAGGTGGAGATCTCCGGCGCACCGCCGAACGAGGTGGAGATCGCCATCGCGCCGGACCGGCTCACCGCGCACGACCTCAGCCTCAACGATTTGAGCGAGCGTCTGAGCAAGCTCAATTTCTCGGTGTCTGCCGGCCAGATCGACGACAACGGCCAGCGCATCCGCGTGCAGCCGATCGGCGAACTGCGCGATCTGCAGGAGTTGCGCGAGTTGGTACTCAACGCCAAAGGCTTGCGCCTGGGTGATATCGCCGAGGTGCGGCTGAAGCCGACGCGGATGAATTACGGGCGTCGTCTCGATGGACGCCCGGCGATCGGGTTGGATGTCTACAAGGAGCGCAGCGCCAACCTGGTGGATGTGTCCAAGGCCGCGTTGAAGGAAGTCGAAGATATCCGCGCCGAGCCGGCGATGCGCGATGTGCAGGTCAAGGTGATCGACAACCAGGGCAAGGCGGTGACCTCGTCGCTGGCCGAACTGGCCGAGGCCGGGGCGGTGGGCTTGCTGTTGTCGATCACGGTGCTGTTCTTCTTTCTGCGTCATTGGCCCTCGACGCTGATGGTGACGCTGGCGATTCCGATCTGCTTTGCGATCACGCTGGGCTTCATGTACTTCGTCGGCGTCACGCTCAACATCCTGACCATGATGGGCTTGCTGCTGGCGGTCGGCATGCTGGTGGACAACGCAGTGGTGGTGGTGGAAAGCATCTACCAGGAACGCGAGCGCATGCCGGGCCAACCGCAGCTGGCGGCCCTGCTCGGCACGCGTAGCGTGGCGATCGCGCTCAGCGCCGGCACGCTGTGCCATTGCATCGTGTTCGTGCCGAACCTGTTCGGCGAAACCAACAACATCAGCATCTTCATGGCGCAGATCGCGATCACCATTTCGGTCTCGCTGCTGGCCTCGTGGTTGGTGGCGATCAGTCTGATTCCGATGTTGTCGGCGCGTATGAAGACACCGCCGATGGTGACGTCCGAACACGGCGTGATCGCACGGCTGCAGCGGCGCTACGCCAAAGTGCTGGCATGGACACTGGCGCATCGCGGCTGGAGCGTGGCCGGTATCGTGTTGGTGAGCGCGATCAGCCTGGTGCCGATGAAGCTGACCAAGGTCGACATGTTCGGCGGCGATGGCGGCAACGAGGCCTTCATCCAGTACCAATGGAAAGGCTCGTACACGCATGAGCAGCTCGGCGAGGAAATCGGGCGAGTCGAAAACTTCCTGGAAGCCAATCGCGACAAGTACCACATCACCCAGGTGTATTCGTGGTTCAGCGAGGTGGAAGGCAGCAGCACCACGGTGACCTTTGACGCGAGCAAGGTCAAAGACCTGCCCGCATTGCTTGAACAGATCCGCAAGGCCTTGCCGCGTTCGGCGCGCGCCGATTACAGCATCGGCAACCAGGGCGATGGCGGCAGCGGCAATCAAGGCGTGCAGGTGCAGCTGGTCGGCGATTCGACCCAGGCATTACAGGCGTTGGCCGAGGACGTGATTCCGCTACTGGCACAGCGCAAGGAATTGCGCGATGTGCATGTGGATACCGGCGACCGCACCAGCGAGTTGGCGATCCGGGTGGACCGCGAGCGTGCGGCGGCCTTCGGCTTCAGTGCCGAGCAGGTGGCGAGTTTCGTTGGGCTGGCATTGCGCGGCACACCGCTACGCGAGTTCCGCCGCGGCGACAACGAAGTGCCGGTATGGGTACGGTTTGCCGGTGCGGAACAGAGCAAGCCGGAAGATCTGGCCAGCTTCACGGTGCGCACCAAGGATGGCCGCAGCGTGCCGTTGCTCAGTCTGGTGGATGTGCAGATTCGCCCGGCGGCGACGCAGATCGGCCGCACCAATCGCCAGACCACGCTGACCATCAAGGCCAATCTGGCCGAAAAGGTCACCGTGCCCGAGGCACGTGCAGCGATGGAAAAACCGCTCAAGGCGATGAGCTTCCCGGCCGGTTACAGCTATACCTTCGACGGCGGCGATTATCAGAACGACGGCGAGGCGATGGGCCAGATGGTATTCAACCTGGTGATCGCGCTGGTGATGATTTACGTGGTGATGGCGGCAGTATTCGAGTCGCTGCTGTTTCCTGCGGCGATCATGAGCGGTGTGCTGTTTTCGATCTTCGGGGTGTTCTGGCTGTTCTGGATCACCGGCACCTCGTTCGGGATCATGTCCTTCATCGGCATTCTGGTGCTGATGGGTGTGGTGGTGAACAACGGCATCGTGATGATTGAGCACATCAACAATCTGCGCCGCCGCGGCATGGGCCGCACGCAAGCGCTGATCGAAGGTTCTCGCGAGCGCCTGCGGCCGATCATGATGACGATGGGCACCGCAATCCTGGCGATGGTGCCGATCTCGCTGACCAGCACCACGATGTTCAGCGACGGCCCGCCTTATTTCCCGATGGCCCGCGCGATCGCGGGAGGGCTGGCGTTTTCGACGGTAGTGAGCCTGCTGTTCCTGCCGACGATCTATGCGATTCTCGATGACATGAGCAACGGCGCAGCGGCGCTGGTGCGACGTGCGCGTGGTGTGCCGAAGACGATGCAGGCGAGAGCCTCGCTGGAGTCTTGAACGACCCGAAGGCCTTGAGCAACTATTGACGAGTCGCTCTCAAGCCCCTCTCCCGCCGGGAGAGGGGTTGGGGTGAGGGTACGGTTTTCCGGGTACTGCCAAGTGCGCGGCTGTTGGTTACTGGCTTCGGTGAGGGGCGGCAGCGCGGCCGGGGACTGGCTCCTCGGCTCGGTCAGACATCCTGTCTGACTCGCCGCCGCGGCACATCCCTGTGCCGCTCTCCGCCAATCCCCGGCCACGCTGCCGCCTCGGCAAGTCGCTGTCATGCACTAGTCAAGGCAAGCGAATTCTCCGTCGCGATTCTCGATGACAGCAGCAGATCAGGGATCTGTTGGTGTGTCGTGGTACGCCGAAAACGCCACCGCCACGTAGCGCTCGAGTCTTGAACGTCAAGAGCCGCCTGAAGCCCCCTCCCGCCGGGAGAGGGGTTGGGGTGAGGGTACGGTTTTCCGGGTACTGCCAAGTGCGCGGCTGTTGGTTACTGGCTTCGGTAAGCGGCGGCAGCGCGGCCGGGAACTGGCTCCTCGGCTCGGTCAGACATCCTGTCTGACTCGCCGCGCGGCACATCCCTGTGCCGCTCTCCGCCAATCCCCGACCACGCTGCCGCCCCGGCGAGTCGCCATCATGATCTTGATCAGGTAAAGCAACTTTTCAAAACTTGGCGTGGGGACGTGCCCGACAGGAATCGCTGCTCCACGTTCCGCCAACACAGGAACATTCGAAGAGCGGCCCGCGGGTGCCGGGGCAGGACCTTACACGACATGGCGCGTGTAAGAGCCCCCATGGATGGGTTCACGGCGTGTCCTGCCCCGGCGCCCGCGGGCCGCTCCCACGCATAGAATCAAGGCGCCAGCCAACCACGCTTTCCTCAGCCAAATCAAAGCGCAAATAAACTGCGCTTTCCTCAATCACCTGAAAGCGCTAGCCAACCAGCTTTTGTAATTAAATCAGCTTTCCACCGCAGCCCGGCTTTTCAACTCGCTGGATGCGGCGCCCAGAAATCAGCCCGCACGCACCTGTCGAACGATCGCCGCCGCCTTGGCCGAGCTTTCCTTGACCTTGTCCCACTGACCCTGGGCCAGCCAGTCTTTGGGCACCATCCACGAGCCGCCGATGCATACCACGTTCGGCTGCGACAGGAACTCGGCCGCGTTGGCCTCGCTGATGCCGCCGGTGGGGCAGAGTTTGAGCTCGGACAGCGGGCCAGCCAGGCCCTTGAGCATCTGCAGGCCACCCACGGCAGTGGCCGGGAACAGTTTGCACACGCGGAAACCCAGGCCCATCAGGGTCAGTAGTTCGGTCGGGGTGGCCGCGCCAGGCACTGCGGGAATCGGTGCATCGGCGAGCAGGCGTGCCAGCGGTGCCGGGGTACCCGGGGTGACCAGGAAGTCCGCACCGGCATCCACCGACTGACGCAGCTGCAATTCGCTGAGTACGGTGCCGGCGCCGATCACGATGTTGGGCAGTTCGCGTTTGAGCATGGCCAGCGCTTCGATCGCGATCGGGGTACGCAGGGTCAGCTCGATCGCGGGCAGGCCGCCTTCGAGCAGCGCATCGGCGACGCGGCGTGCCTGGTCCAGCGTATCGACGGTGACCACCGGCAGGATGCCGGCGTCGCGCAGCAGCTGTTCGGCGGTGTTCTGGGTCTGGGCAATCGTCATTGCAACTCCGTTAGACGGCGACCGCCGAGGCGGTCGCAGAGAGGGAAGGGGATCAGGCGTCCTTGGACTCATGCGGTGCGGCGGCTGCGGCGGCATCGGCACCGAGTTCGTACTCGGCGTCGTAGCTCCACAGCGCACCGTCCGGACGGGTCGGCCCGCAGGAAATCGAGATGGCGCCCTGGTCGGCCGGGCCGACGACCTGGCGGTTGATCGCGAACAGGTTGCGGCCCAGGTCATTGCCGGCCACCGTGGTGTTCGGTGCGACCTCGCGCGATGCCCATTCTTCGGCCGACACGAGCACTTCCAGCGTGCCGGCTTCGCCGTCCAGGCGCACGATGTCACCTTCGCGCACGCGCCCGATCGGACCGCCGCGTGCGGCTTCCGGGGTCATGTGGATTGCGGCGGGGAACTTGCCCGAGGCACCGGACAACCGGCCGTCGGTGACCAGCGCCACGCGCCGGCCCTGGTTCTGCAGCAGGCCCAGCAGCGGTGCCATCGAATGCAGTTCCGGCATGCCGTTGGCGCGCGGCCCCTGGTAGCGCAGTACCACCACGAAATCGTGCGGTAGCACGCCAGCGGCATGCAGCTTGTTGAGCACTTGCGGGGTATCGATCACCACTGCCGGGGCTTCGATGGTGCGGTGCTGCGGCTTGACTGCCGACAACTTGATCAATGAACGACCCAGGTTGCCGCGCAGCAGGCGCAGGCCGCCTTGCGATTCGAATGCGGCGCTGACCGGGCGCGCCACGCTGTCATCGGCGGTGGTCGCGGTGCCGGGCACATAGATCACCTTGCCGTCCTGCAGGCGCGGCTCGTTGGCATAGGCACGCATGCCGCCTTCGACCACCGTGGGAATGTCGTCGTGCATCATGCCGGCGTCCATCAGCTCGCGGAACACGAACGCGGTGCCGCCAGCAGCATGGAAGCGGTTCACGTCGGCTTCGCCGTTTGGATAGACGCGGGTCAGCAACGGCACGGTCTGCGAGATCAGATCCATATCGTCCCAGGTCAGCACGATGCCGGCCGCACGCGCTACCGCAATCCAATGGATAGTGTGGTTGGTCGAACCACCGGTGGCCATCAAGGCGACCACGGCGTTGACAATGGCACGCTCGTCGATCAAACGACCGAACGGGCGGAAGTCCTGACCCAATCCGGAAATCGCCAGCGCACGCGCGGTCCCCTCACGCGTCAGCGCATCGCGCAGCGGCAGTTCCGGGTTGACGAACGAGGCGCCGGGCAACTGCACGCCCATCGCTTCAAGCAACACTTGGTTGGAGTTGGCGGTGCCGTAGAAGGTGCAGGTGCCGGGCGAGTGATACGAGGACGACTCGGCTTCCAGCAGCTCGGCGCGGGTGGCTTCGCCGGCGGCATAGCGCTCGCGCACTTCGGCCTTTTGCTTGTTCGGAATGCCCGGCGTCATCGGGCCGGCCGGCATGAACAACGCCGGCAGATGCCCGAACGCCAGCGCGCCGATCAGCAGGCCCGGCACGATCTTGTCGCACACGCCCAGATACACCACGCTGTCGAACATGTCGTGGCTGAGGCCGATCGCGGCGGCCTGGGCGATGTTGTCGCGCGAGAACAGCGACAACTCCATGCCGGCGCGGCCCTGGGTCACGCCATCGCACATCGCCGGCACGCCGCCGGCAACCTGCGCGGTCGCGCCGAGCGTACGCGCGGTCTCGCGGATCAGCTGCGGGTAGTGCTCGAACGGCTGATGCGCCGACAGCATGTCGTTGTAGGCGGTGATGATGCCGAGGTTGGGCGTTGCCGCACCGCGCAGACGCGACTTGTCGGTCGGCTCGGACGCGGCAAACCCATGCGCAAGATTGCCGCAGCTCAAACGGCTACGGAACGGCCCCTCACGCAGGGCGGCATCGAGACCGGCCAGATAAGCCGCGCGCGACGGAGCGCTGCGCTTGCGGATACGGTCGGTGACAGCTTGGATGTTCGGATGCAGGCTCATTGGCTACCGGCTATGAGAAACGGGGAAGGTAATCACGCTGTTCTTTTCGTAGATACCCGCACATGGATGTGCGGGCTGTTGCGAGGGACTCGCATAAAATCGGTTCTTGCGAGGGACTCGCACTCAAGCACACCAGTGAACCCGCAACTTCGGGCCCGGCTGTTGCAGGGCCACCCGGATCGGATACTCGCTGACATCATCGCCCGCCAGCGCAGCCTGCAATACGTCAAGCTTCTGCTTGCCGCGCAGCAACAGCAGGCGGGTCGGGATGGCAGCAAGCCCCGCTGGCGTCAACGTAATGCGCAATGGCCACTGATTCGATCCAGGGCAGCCGGTGGCGTCCAGCGATGCGTACGGCTGCGGGCTGGCCAGCGCCTTGGGCAGATCGGTGGCGCCGGGAAACAGCGAGGCGGTATGCCCGTCGCCGCCCATGCCCAGCACCGCCAGACACGCAGGTTCGGCGTGCGTGGCCTGCAGGTTGGCGGTGTGCACGCACTCGGGCAACTGTTTGCCCGGACGTACCAGCGGAATGAAGGTCGCAGCCGGCGCATGACTCAGGAAGCTGTGCTTGACCAGCCAGGCGTTGCTGTCCTGATCCTGCGGGGAGAGCCAGCGCTCATCGACCAGACCCACTTCCACCCGCGACCAGTCCAGCGGACGGTGGGCGAGCGATTCGTACACCGGCGCCGGCGTGGTGCCGCCGGACAGCAGCATGCGCGCCTGGCCGCGGCGCGAAATCTCCTGTTCCAGCAGCTCGGCCATCTCGCTGGCCACCGCCTCGGTCCATTCGGCCGGGTCTTCGTAGCGCACCAGTGTGATGCGCGGGTTGTCCTGCAGGTTCATCGCTGCTCCCCTGGATGCTGACGTTGCGCATCCACCGCATACGCGGCAGCGCCGAGCAGGCCGGCGTGCGGATGCATGACGGCCAGCGACGGCACCTTCGACATGATCGCGGAGAAGCGCCCCTTGTGTTCGAAGCGCTGGCGAAAGCCGGAGTGCTGCAGCGAATCCAACACTTTGGGCACCAGTCCGCCGGTGAGGAAGACGCCGTCCCAGGCGCCCTGCATCAACACCATGTCGCCGGCGATCGCACCGAAGATGGCGCAGAACAGATCGATGGTGCGCGACGAGCGCGGGTCGCCCGCCGCCGCACGCGCGGTGATGTCCTTGGGCTGCAGCGGACCCGGGTCGACCCCGGCGATCTCGCTGAGCGCGCGATGGATATTGACCAGGCCGGGGCCGCAGATCAGCCGCTCGTTGGAGACCCGGCCGAACTGCTCGGAAAGGATTTCCAGAATGCGGATCTCTTCCGGCGTGCCGGGCGGAAAGCTGACATGGCCGCCTTCGGTTTCCAGCGGAAAACAGCGCCCGTTGCGTACGATCAGGCCGCCCACACCGAGGCCGGTGCCGGGGCCGATCACCCCGTAATTGCGCGGTTGATCGATCGAAGCCGGCCGCCAGCTGGCGCCGCCCACCTGCACCACGTCCTGCGGACGCAGCAGGCTGATCGCCATGGCCTGCGCAGCGAAGTCGTTGATCAGGTGCAGGGTACTGAAGCCCAGCATGGCAGCGGTGCGCGAACGCGAGATCACCCAGGGATGGTTGGTGATGCGCGCCTCGTCGCCATCCACGCGGCCGGCCACGGCGAACACGCCCTGGGTGGCCTGCACGCCGATCTGGTCGAGGTAATAACGTGCGGCTTCGCCGAGCGAACCGAAGTCGACCACCGCAAATTCGCGCGAGGTGTCATCCAGCAGCGGCACCGAGGCGTCGACGTCGGCCAGCGCGAAGCGCGCATTGGTTCCGCCGATATCGGCAACCAGCACCGGCTTGGAAGGAGCGGTCATGCGGTGTGTCCCTGTGCGTCGGTGGCCGGGGGAAGGAAGGGCGCCGCACTCTCGGGCCCCCAACTGCCGGCCGGGTAGGGCTGCAGCGGCAACTGCGCGTCTTTCCAGGCATCGCTGACGCTATCGATCCAGGACCAGGCGGCCTTGACCTCGTCGTCGCGCACGAACAGCGCCGGGTTGCCGTTGAAGGCATCCACGAACAAACGCTCGTACGCGATACGACGATGCAGACCTGTGGGGACCGACAATTCCAGCTCCAGCGGCTGCAGCTCGATGGCGCCCCATTCCGGGCCGGCCAGGCTGCTCATCAGGCCGAGTTCGATATTTTCCTGCGGCTGCAGCTGGAAGGTCAGGCGGTTGGGCACCGCGTTCTGCCGGTCCGGGCGCTCGAACAACCAATGTGTCACCGGCTTGAGCGTGACCACGATGCGGGTTGCGCGTTCGGCTAGGCGCTTGCCGGTACACAGATGGAACGGCACGCCGGCCCAGCGCCAGTTGTCGATATGCGCGGTCACCGCGACGAAGGTTTCCACGTCGCTGCCTTCCGGCGGGTGATAGGCCTGCGCCGGTTGGCCATTGATCGTGCCAGCGGTGTAGCGGCCGCGCACGCTGTCATGGGCGGCGTGTTCGGCGGTCATCGGGCGCAATGCGCGCAGTACCTTGACCTTTTCGTCGCGGATGCGGTCGGCTTCCAGCGAGGCCGGCGGTTCCATCGCCACCAGGCACAGCAGCTGCAGGATATGGCTCTGCACCATGTCGCGCAGCGCGCCGGAGCGGGCGTAATAGGCATCGCGCCCGTCCACGCCTTCGCTTTCGGCGACCAGGATCTGCACCGACTCGATGTAGGTGCGGTTCCACACCGCTTCCAGCAGCGTATTGCCGAAGCGCAGCGCAATCAGGTTCTGCACCGCCGCCTTGCCCAGGTAGTGGTCCAGGCGGAACACGCGGTCTTCGTCGATCAGCGCGCCGATCGACTGCAGGATCTCGCGGGCGCTGTCCGAATCGTGGCCGATCGGTTTTTCCAGCATCAGCCGGTGCGGCGCGGCCAGTGCGCCGCCCAGGGCCAGGCCCTGGCAGGTGCTGATGTACAGGCCCGGCGGAATCGCCAGATAGCTCACACACTGGCGGCTGGCCAGCTCGCGCACGGCATTGGTGACCGACTCGGCATCGCGCAGATCCACCGAGCGATAGTCGACCCGCTGCAGCAGCGTTTCGATCTGCTCGGGCGTAGCGATCGGCAAGGCCTGGGTCAGGCGCGGCCGCAGCACTTCGCGGAATGCCTCGGTGTCGTGCGGCGACAGGGCCAGCGCACGGATACGGAAATCCTCCGGCAGCAGGCCATCGACGAACAGTCGCAGCAGGGAAGGAAACAGGTAGCGCTGGGCAAGATCGCCGGTGGCGCCGAACAGGATCAGGGTGTTGTGCATGGACCGAATTTCAGATTCTGGAGACATCGTTATCAGCAGCTTGTCGGAAAGGCGCCGGACAGCCGGCGGTCGGTACGTCTGTTCCTGAGCGACACTGGCGTGCGCGCAGCGGAGGATGGACGCGCACGCCCAATCCCCGATTGTTGCAGCAAGTGGCTGTCAGGGGTTAGCGCCGGTGCGGTATAGCTGCACATGCGTGGCGGAATGCCTGGCCCCGCGCGGTAGGCTGCACCGCTTGAAACAGCGGCTTGGGTTGGTGGCGGCATGGTCCCTCCCGAGATCGATGTTGCCATGTGAAAACGATTACATGTCAGAATAAACCAATGCATTCGTTTGCAGGAGATTTCCTTGCAGGCGCATGTGGCGTCACCGCCATCGGGAGGGCCGAGGGCAGGGCGCACAACTTACGTTGAGGCCGAAGATGGCGAAAGTGCAGTTGGAAGGTGTCCGCAAGGTCTACGAGAACGGCCAGGTCGCGGTGCAGGGTGCGAGCTTCGAAGTCGCCGATGGCGAGCTGATGGTGCTGGTGGGGCCGTCCGGCTGTGGCAAGTCGACCCTGCTGCGCATGATTGCCGGGCTCGAAGACATCAGCGCCGGCACGCTCAAGATCGGCGAGCGCGTGGTCAACGACGTGGCGCCGAAAGACCGCGACATCGCCATGGTGTTCCAGAGCTATGCGCTGTATCCGCATATGACCGTGGCCGAGAACCTGTCCTTCGGACTCAAGCTGCGCGGCCATCCCAAACAGGTCATCGCCGAGCGCGTCAACAACGCCGCCGAACTGCTGGGCCTGACCCCGATGCTCGACAAGCTGCCCAAGGCGATGTCCGGCGGCCAGCGTCAGCGTGTGGCATTGGGCCGGGCGATGGTGCGCGAGTCGTCGGTGTTTCTGCTCGACGAACCGCTGTCCAATCTGGATGCCAAGCTGCGCCACAGCGTGCGTACCGAGATCGCGCAGCTGCACCGCAAGCTCGGCACCACCATGATCTACGTCACCCACGATCAGGTTGAGGCGATGACGCTCGGCCAGCGCATCGTGGTGCTTAAGGATGGCGTGATCCAGCAGATCGACAGCCCGATGGCGCTGTACGAGCGCCCGGCCAATCTGTTCGTGGCCGGCTTCCTGGGCAGCCCGGCGATGAACTTGCTGCAGGGGCGTCTGGACGAACAGGACGGCCTGCATCTGGTCATGGCCGATGGCTGGCGCGTGCCGCTGGGTGCGGCGCGGGTCGATCGCACATGGTTCGGTCGCGACGTGATCGTCGGTGTGCGCCCGGAACACCTGCAGCCCTCTGGAGACGCGCTGCTGGGCTTCGATGCGAAGGTGGAAGTCATCGAGCCGGTCGGTAACGAGATCTTCCTCAACCTGGATCGTGGCGGTCAGCCGCTGGTCATCCGGGTCGCGCCGCAGGCCTTGCCGGTGGTTGGTGAGCCACTGCGCCTTGCGTTACGTAGCGACGTGCTGCATTTCTTCGACCCCGCCACCGGCGAGCGGCTGGATCCGGCCTAACGCTCCAACCCGGGGGCAATGGCAAGCGGGCGTGCGCCATGCGCGCCCGCTTGCAGCGCGGCGCTGGCGTCAAGCGTCAGCTCCAGCGGCAGCACCGCCAACGCGAGGGTGCCGGCCACGCTGACCAGCGTGCCGATGGCCGCGCCATCCAGCGTGACCGCATCGCCCGCTTCGGTGGCGCCATCGACCTCCAGCAGTTGCAAGGCGCGTTTGGCCTTGCCCAGGAAGTGGGTACGCGCGACGATCTCCTGGCCCGGGTAGCAGCCTTTTTTCACGCTGAACGCGTGCAGGCGATCCAGTGCCAACTGTTGCGGTGTCCACTGCTCGCGTTGCGCGTCGGGCAAGCGAACCAATCCCAGTTGCAGATCGGCGCGGCGCCATTCGGCATCCACACTCGGTAATTCGATAGGCGCTGCCAATGCCTCGTCGGTGTGCAGCAGCAGTGTGCGCGGCAGCTCGCTCGTGCCCATGTCCAATTCGATACGCTGCGTTCCGATATCGGCCTGCGCGCCTTGCGCGCGCTGCGGTGCTTCGAACCCGCCGTAGGCAGATAGCGTTGCAACGCCCATTTTGAGCTTGCGCCGGAACACGAAACGACCCAGTTGCAAGACGATCTCGGCCGCGTTGCCGTCGGGCAACAGCAGCAATACGTTTGTGTCGTCCTCACGCAACAGTGCGAAGATGGCAATCACGCGCCCCTTCGCAGTCAACCACGCATTCCACTGCCACTGCCCGATCGCCAGCGCCTGTACATCGTTGGCAAATTGCGCATGCGCGAACGCCACTGCATCTGTCCCGATCAAGCGGACGTATTGCATGTCGTGCAGGGAGCCAAAACCCTGCGGAATAAGATTCAGGTTGTCAGCCACGGAAGGGGAGGACTAAAATCGCAATGTTGTGAGACCACTATGATAGGCCATCCAACCCCCACCCCAGCGCAGGATTCCGAGACGCAGCCTTCTTCTCAGGAGCACATTCCCGAGAAGCAGCCACTGCCCAAGGAGATTGGTGGGCGCGACGGCCCTGAGCCAACGCGCTTCGGCGACTGGGAAAAAAATGGACGCTGCATCGATTTTTGATCAGCTTTTAGCCACAGCGGCCTAGTGCCGCCCAGCCGAGATAATGAGCCCAGCGAATGGCGATCCGCGAACGTCCTCTTTCCCCGCATCTCCAGGTGTACCGCTGGCAGATACAGATGGTTACCTCGATCCTGCATCGAGCAACCGGCATCATTCTGTCAGGAGGGGCGCTGGTCATTGCCGCCGCTTTGCTGGTGTTGATGCTCGGCCAGGACCACTGGACCTGCCTCACTCAACAACTTGGCGCTTGGTACGGCCAGCTCTTCCTGTTCGGTTGGACGTGGGCGTTTGCCTACCACCTGTGCAACGGCATCCGTCACATCGTGCAGGACTTCGGGTATGGCTTCAGCATTCCCGCGTTCGTGCGTAGCGGCTGGGCCTCGGTACTGGTCAGCCTGCTGATCACCGCCGCGATCTGGGCCTACGTGCTGACCGGAGCCGCCGCATGAGCCGTTACCGTACCCCGCTGAAAAACGTGCGTGGCCTCGGCGCAGCCAAGACCGGCACCGAGCATTTTGTGGTGCAACGGCTCACCGCGACCGCGCTGGTGGCGCTGTCGATCTGGTTTGTGGTGCTGGTGCTGAGCCTGCTCGGTTCCGATTACGCGACGGCAGTTACGGTGGTTGCCAAACCCTGGAACGCGATCTTGCTGGTCGGCTTCCTGGTGGCGATGTTCTGGCATGCGCAGCTCGGCCTGCAGGTCGTGCTCGAGGACTACATCCACAACTCGCTGCTGGCGCTGGCCTTGCAGACCATCGTCAAGTTCGTCGCCGTGCTCGGTGCGATCGTCAGTATTTTCGCAGTGGCGCGCATCGCGCTGGGCGGTGCCTGAGGTATCGGGCACCCAGAACAGGAATCCAGATTAGATGTCCGCTTATAAGATCACTGAACACAAGTACGACATGGTGGTGGTGGGTGCCGGCGGTGCCGGCCTGCGTGCCACCTTCGGCCTGGCCCAGAAGGGCTTGCAGACCGTCTGCCTGACCAAGGTCTTCCCGACCCGTTCGCACACCGTGGCAGCGCAGGGCGGCATCTCCGCCGCGCTCGGCAACATGGGCGAAGACGACTGGCGCTACCACTTTTACGACACCATCAAGGGCTCCGATTGGCTGGGCGACCAGGACGCGATCGAGTACATGTGCCGTGAGGCGATCCCGGCCATCATCGAACTCGAGCATTACGGCGTGCCGTTCTCGCGTACCGAAGAGGGCAAGATCTACCAGCGTCCGTTCGGTGGCATGACCACCAAGTACGGCGAAGGCCCGTCCGCGCAGCGCACCTGCGCGGCGGCCGACCGCACCGGCCACGCCATGCTGCACACGCTGTACCAGCAGTCGCTGGCGCACAACGCGCGCTTCATGATCGAGTATTTCGCACTGGATCTGATCTTCGACGACGAAGGTGTCTGCCGCGGCGTGCTGGCCCTGGACATGGCCGAAGGGTCGCTGCATCTGTTCCGCGCCCAGGGCGTGGTGCTGGCCACCGGCGGTTACGGTCGCGCCTATTTCAGCGCCACCTCCGCGCATACCTGTACCGGCGACGGCGGCGGCCTGGTGATGCGTGCCGGCCTGCCGATGCAGGATATGGAGTTCGTGCAGTTCCATCCCACCGGCATCTACGGTGCGGGCTGCCTGATCACCGAGGGCGTGCGTGGCGAAGGCGGCATTCTGCGCAATAGCAACGGCGAGCGCTTCATGGAGCGCTATGCACCGCACTACAAGGATCTGGCCTCGCGCGACGTGGTGTCGCGTTCGATGACCGTGGAGATCCGCGAAGGTCGTGGCGTGGGCGAGCACAAGGATCACATCCTGCTCGACCTGACCCATCTCGGCCCGGAAGTCATCAACGAAAAGCTGCCCGGCATCGCCGAAAGCGCCCACATCTTTGCCGGTGTGGACGTGACCAAGCAGCCGATTCCGGTGCTGCCGACGGTGCACTACAACATGGGCGGCATTCCGACCAACTATCACGGCGAAGTCGTGCGCAAGCACGGCGACGACCCGGATTCGGTGGTGCCCGGCCTGTACGCCATCGGCGAAGCTGCCTGCGTCTCGGTGCACGGTGCCAACCGTCTGGGCTCCAACTCGCTGCTGGATCTGGTGGTGTTCGGTCGCGCGGTGGCCAACCGCTGCGCCGAGACGATCAAGACCAACCAGCCGCACAAGTCGCTGCCCTCCGATGCCTGCGACAAGGCCTTGGGCTTGCTGGACAAGCTGCGTCACGCCAATGGCTCGACGCCGACTTCGGTGATCCGCGACAACATGCAGCGCACCATGCAGTCGGATGCGGCGGTGTTCCGCACCAGCAAGACCTTGAAGGAAGGCGTGGACAAGATGGCCGAGATCTTCGCCACCTTCGAAGACGTCAAGGTGTCGGACCGTTCGCTGGTGTGGAACTCGGATCTGATCGAGACCTACGAGTTGAACAACCTGCTGCTCAACGCAGTGGCGACGATCAACTCGGCCGAACAGCGCAAGGAGAGCCGTGGCGCGCATGCGCACGAAGATTTCCCGGATCGCGACGACGTCAACTGGCACAAGCACACGCTGGTCACCGTGGACGACAAGGGCGCTTGCGAATTCGATTACCGCCCGGTCCACATGTACACGCTGAGCAAGGATGTGGACGTTGTCCCGCCCAAGCCGCGCGTGTACTGAGTGCTGATGCGCATGGACCGATCCGCTTCTTCCTCGCAGCTGTTCGCCGGCCTTTTCGGGCGCGGCGGCGGCGCGTCGGGGCAGCGCGATCGTTGCATGTCGCAGGCGCGGCGCCGGCATCGTGCCGGCCGCCGCGTCACCGCATCGGTGGTGGCATCCATCGTCTTTACCTTCATGTGCACGGTGCGGTTGTCGTTCGCACCGCGCATCGCCTGAGCCAACGAGAGCAGCTATGGCAGAGTTCACCCTCCCCAAGAATTCAAAGATCGGCAAGGGTAAGCATTACCCTGCACAGGGCGCCAAGAACACGCGCACCTTCAAGGTCTACCGCTGGGATCCGGATGGCGACGCCAACCCGCGTACCGACAGCTACGAGATCGATCTCGACAAGTGCGGCCCGATGGTCCTGGACGCGCTGATCAAGATCAAGAACGAGATCGACCCGACATTGACGTTCCGTCGCTCCTGCCGCGAAGGCATCTGCGGCTCGTGCGCGATGAACATCGACGGCACCAACACGCTGGCGTGCACCAAGGCGATCGATGCCTGCGGCAAGGCCGAAGTGCCGATCTATCCGCTGCCGCACATGAGCGTGATCAAGGATCTGGTGCCGGATCTGACCCACTTCTACGCGCAGTACGCGTCGATCAAGCCGTGGATCCGCACCCAGACCCCGGCGCCGACGGACCGCGAGCGCCTGCAGTCGCCGGAAGACCGCAAGAAGCTCGATGGTCTGTACGAGTGCATCCTGTGCGCGTGTTGCTCGACCAGCTGCCCGAGCTACTGGTGGAATGGCGAGCGCTATCTGGGCCCGGCGATCCTGCTGCAAGCCTACCGCTGGATCATCGACTCGCGCGATGAAGACACCGGTGCGCGTCTG
The DNA here is from genome assembly GCF_001423495.1 of Xanthomonas sp. Leaf131. Lineage (GTDB taxonomy): Bacteria > Pseudomonadota > Gammaproteobacteria > Xanthomonadales > Xanthomonadaceae > Xanthomonas. The sequence continues at coordinate 412,529 of NZ_LMOG01000018.1, forward strand.
GACGATCTGGAAGATCCGTTCAAGCTGTATCGCTGCCACACCATCATGAACTGCGCACGGACCTGCCCGAAGGGGCTGAATCCGGCGCTGGCGATCACCGAAATCAAGAAATTGATGATGGCGCGCCGGGCCTGATTGTCCGGTACTGATTCCCCGCCTCAGTGGGGAAGTGGTTCGCAGCGGCACCGGCCCTTGGTCAGGTGCCGCTGTCGTTTTTGCCCCCGCCGCAAGGCGAGGTGGAGAGGTGAGATGGACGAAGCAACCTTGTTGAAAAAACTGCGCTGGCGCTGCCGGCGTGGCATGCGCGAGCTGGATCAGTTGTTCGGGCGTTATCTGGATCGACGCTGGGCGCAGGCTTCCGAATCGGAGCGCGCGGTTTTCCTACAGCTGCTGGATTGCGAAGACGATAAGTTGTGGCGCTGGTTCATGGGATACGAGGCCTGCCCCGATGCCGCCAACGCCGTACTTATCGCCGATATTCGTGCCTTGCCGGCTTGAATGGCGGCCTTCGCGCGGGCTGATTTGCGCACTGAGCGGACTGATCGTGCTCGCACTGTGGGCGATCTGGCGTAGCGGGGTGCCACTGTGGCTGGCAACGGTGTTGTCGGCTTATGCGGTGTTGGCCGGTGGGCGATCGTTGCGCATGCTGTTGCGTTCGCCAGTGCGAGAGGTGATCGTGCCCTGGGGCGAAACGCCCGCCAGCGTTGACGGCGCGCAGGTGCAGCGCCTGCAGGTCGCATGGCGCGGGCCGATCGCCGCGGTGTCGTGGACGTGTCTGGATGCACGTCGACAACGCCTGCATTTCTGGCCGGATACCTTGCCGGCAGCGCAACGACGTGAACTGCGTCTGGCCGCTCAAGCACACGCCATTTCGTCCGGGCGGCCGCAAGTGGCACCATGGCGTCCCTTTCCTGGTTGAACCGCATGTTCAAACCTATCCCGGTTGCCATCGGCTTGCGCTATCTGCGTGCCAAGCGGCGCAATGGCTTCATCTCGTTTATCTCGATGGCATCGATCCTGGGCATCGCCCTGGGGGTGACGGTGCTGATCACCACGCTGGCGGTGATGAGCGGTTTTCAAAAAGAGATCCGCGACCGTCTGCTGCAGATGGCCGCGCATGCCACTGTCAGTGCGGACGGCGCGCCGATGCATGATTGGCAGCACGCGGTCGAGGTCGCCATGGCCGATCCGCGTATTGCTGGTGCCGCTCCGTACATCGAAACCGAATCGCTGCTGCAGGGCCCGCGCAAGCAGCCGGCCATCGTGCGCGGCATCGTTCCTGCCGAAGAAGGCAAGGTCTCGGTGCTGGCCAAGAAGATGCAGCAGGGCTCGGTCGATAGTCTGACCCCGGGCTCCTACAACATCGTCATCGGCAAGGAGCTGGCGATCTGGCTGGGCGTGGATGTGGGCGACAGCATCGTCGTGTTGCTCAGCGATACCCAGGCCACCCCGCTGGGCGCGATGCCGCGGCTCAAGCGTTTCACCGTCAGCGGGATTTTTGAAGCGGGCTACAACGAGATCGACCGCGGTCTGGCGGTGGTCAACATGCAGGACCTGGCGCGGGTGTTGCGCATGGACGGCGTTACCGGCGTGCGGCTGCGGCTGCACGACATGGATCAGGCCTGGACGGTGGCGCGCGACCTTGCGATCAAGTTGCATGGGCCGTACCGGGTCAGCGACTGGACCCAGGAAAACGCCAATCTCTACCACTCGTTGAAGATGGAAAAGACCGTGATGGGCATCCTGCTGTCGCTGATCGTGGCGATGGGTGCGTTCAACCTGGTGTCGTCGCAGGTGATGCTGGTGACCGACAAACAAGCCGATATCGCCATCCTGCGCACGCTGGGGCTATCGCCTGCGGGCGTGATGCAGGTGTTCATGGTGCAGGGCTCGTTGATCGGCTTCATGGGCACGATCATGGGCGTGATCGGCGGCATCGTGCTGACGCTCAATCTGGAGCGCATCCTGGGTCTGATCGAGACGATCTTCAGCGTCAAGCTGCTGCCGGAGGACGTGTATTACATCACCGGCCTGCCGACCGATATGCAGACCCAGGACGTGGTGGTGATCACCGTGGTGGCATTGGCGATGAGTTTCCTGGCGACCTTGTATCCGGCATGGCGCGCGTCGCGCACGCAGCCGGCGGAGGCGCTGCGTTATGAATGAGATCCGGGAATCGGTTGTGCAAAAGTCAGCTCAAGCAGAAGCGGTGATCCGCGCCGAGGGTCTGGCCAAGACCTACGCCGAAGGCAAGATGCGTACGCCGGTGTTCGATGGCCTGGATCTGTCGGTGGCGACCGGCGAAACGGTGGCGATCGTCGGTGCGTCGGGCGCGGGCAAGAGCACGCTGCTGCATCTGCTCGGCGGGTTGGATATTCCGACTTCCGGCGAGGTGTATGTGGCCGGGCGACGCATGTCGGCGCTGTCCGATGGCGAGCGCGGCAAGCTGCGCAATCAGGCGCTGGGCTTCGTCTACCAGTTCCATCATCTGCTGCCGGAATTCACCGCGTTGGAAAACGTGATGATGCCGGTGCTGCTATCCGGCAAAGACGTCTCGGTGGCCCGGGCGCAGGCATTGCAGTTGCTGGAATCGGTGGGGCTGGGGCATCGCATCGAGCACAAGCCCAGCGAGTTGTCAGGCGGCGAGCGTCAGCGTGCGGCGGTGGCGCGTGCGCTGGTGAACAAGCCAGGCTGCGTGCTGGGCGATGAGCCCACCGGCAACCTGGACGACAAGACCGCCGAAACCGTGTTCGAGCTGATGCTGGAACTCAATCGCGCCCAGCGCACCAGTCTGGTGTTGGTGACGCACGATCGCAGTCTGGCGCGGCGTCTGGACCGCGTGCTCGAGTTGCATCAAGGCAAGTTGCGCGAGTTGGCGCCGTCTGCGGTGTAAGCACTGTCTTGCCGTGGGAATCTCTGACGGCAAGGCTCTGTTGAACTGCGGATTTCAGGGTGAAGATCCTGAAGCCGGTTGGCGATGCATCTTCGCGATGCATCTGCCGGATGGTGCAACAACGCGCTCGCTGAGCAGGCAGCGTCTGCGAGCACTGTCGTGTCGATGCCCGCGTTGACGGGAGACGGTCGCCGTCACTCGGGCGACGACGACCTGGCGCATCAGGGAATGATGCGCTGCGCGCGTAGGCGCGTGAACAGCTCCAGGAACGATGCGCGGCTGTCGTAGAAGTCCAGAAAGCCCAGCTCGCGGCTCTTGGTCATCTCGTTGACGCACTCGATCTCGCGGCCCAGGTCGGCATCGGTATGCCACCACGATGCCAGCCGGTTGACGTCGGCTTCCACCAGGCCATGCTGCTTGGCAATCTCGGCCCACACGGCCGGCGCAGTCTCGCTCAAGCGTGCTTCCAGCGGCGCCGGCGTTTCAGGGCAGGGCAGAACGTCAAGTTCGAAGAAATCGGCAATCTGGCTCCACATCCAGCGCCAGCGGAACACATCGCCGTTGACGGTGTTGAAGGCCTGATTGCGTGCTGCCGGGCTCAGGCCGGCCCAGGCCAGCTGCTTGCCGAGCAGGCCAGCGTCGGTGAGGTCGGTGAGGCTATTCCATTGCGCCTGCGAGCCGGGAAACACGAATGGCTGACCGGTGTGCTTGCACAGCGACGCGTACACCGCCAGCGTCACGCCCATGTTCATCGCATTGCTGCCATTGGCCATGCCGATCATGGTGTGCGAGCGATGCACGCTCCAGCCGAAGCCGTGCCGCTCGGCGTTCGCGAACAATAGGTCTTCCAGCGTGTAGTAGAAATTCTCGCCGGGCTGGCGCGGCTCGCTTTCGCGGAACGGCGTCTCCGCCTTGCCGCTGCCGTAGTTCTCGAACGCACCCAGATAGTGCTTGGTGCCGGTGACCAGCGCCATATGCTGCAGCGGTGCATCGCTCAGCGCCTCGCACAGATGCCGCATCATCGCGCCATTGGCTTCGACGTTTTCGCGCTCGGTATCGCGACGTGTCCAGGTACAGAAGAACACGTGGGTGATCGGCAGGCCGCGCAGCGCGTTGGCGGTGCTCTCGGCATCCAGCAGGTCGGCTGCCACCGGAATCACGCCGTCCTGGGCGAGCGGGCGCCGCGCCAGGCCGTAGACGGTCCAACCGTCGGCCACCAGCACGTTGGCGAGGTTGTAACCGGAAATGCCGGTCACGCCGACAATCAATGCAATGCCTTTACGCATGGGGGGAACTCCTCGAATACAGCATCGAAGATAGCGCGGCAGTCATGAAATCGAGGCGAATGCAGGCCGATGCGCTGTGTACGTCACTTGCACACACTGTCCTGCCGATGACAGTGCATGGGTGATGAGGACGGCCGCATCGAGGACGACATGGCGCAGCGCCAGTCCGACGGCTCCATGTGCATGTAAACCGATTCGGTGACTGGATGCACCACAGCAGGCGCAGCCGTCTTCCTACCGACCAATGCGCCAATCACTGCTGTGGCCCAGGCAAGCCCTGACCTAACGTGAGTTGGTGAACGAGCCTCGGACCGGATGACCACCGATAGCATGGACGCATCAGCGCAGGCACAACCGGCGCCGCAGGTTGTATCTGCAGTGGCGGTCGCAGCGGCCTTGCTGCTGGGCATTGTGGCGTGCGCGTGGTCGCCTGCGCTGATGCCGCGTGCGGTCTACGCGGCATGCATCTGTGCAGGTGTGTTCGTGATCGGTTTGAGCAGGTGGCGACATCCGCGACGGATCGCCGTGCTAGTGACGATGGCAACGGCTGTCTTCGGTTTCGGCTTGATGGGCTGGCAAGTCGCCAGCACCTTGCAGGCACAACTGCGTCCACAAGACGAAGCGCGCGAAATGGCTGTGCGCGGCCAAGTCGTCGGACTCCCGGTGGCCGAACAACGACGCACGCGCTTTCAGCTACGCGTGGAGGACGATGCTGCACAGCCAGCATCACTGCGCGGCAAGCTGCTGCAGTTGGCCTGGTACGACGACTTCGGTGCCGAACAGATCGGTCCACGTGCAGCACTGCGCGCGGGCGCAGCTTGGCAATTGCGGCTCAAGCTGCGGGCGCCGCGTGGCTTGCGCAATCCCGGTGGGTTCGATGCCGAGCGTCAGGCGCTGGCGCAGCGCATTGCCGCGACCGGCTATGTGCGCGTACCAGCCGCAGCACGGCAAACAGCGGCACCACGTGGCGTGGATGCCTGGCGCGAACGCATGTCGCAGCGGATTGCCGAGCGCGTGTCCGGTCCCTCTGCGCCGTATCTGCGTGCACTGGCGCTGGGCGACACGCGCGGGCTGGACGACGCGGCCTGGGCCACGCTACGTGCCACCGGGCTCAGTCATCTGATTGCCATCTCCGGATTCCATGTCGGATTGGTCGCTGCGTTCTTCGCGATGCTGGTTGCCGGCATCTGGCGACTGTGGCCCGGGCTCGGAACGCGCTTTCCGCGTCTCCACGCGGCGGCCATCGCGGCCTTGCTCGCCGCCGCCGCGTACGCGGTACTGGCTGGGCTGGCGCTGCCCACCGTGCGCACGGTGTTGATGATTGCCGTGGTCGCGCTGGCGCGGGTCGTCCGGCGCCGTGCCACGACCGCGCAGATTCTCGCGCTCGCCCTGTTGACAGTCTTGCTGTGGGATCCGCTGAGTGTGCTGGTCGCGGGCTTCTGGCTCAGCTTCGCGGGTGTGGCCTGGTTGGTGTGGTGCCTGCCGTCCGACGATCGCGCCATCCTGCGTGGGTTTTTGTCGGCGCAAACCGTTGCCACGGTCGGCTTGCTGCCGCTGACGGTGAGCCTGTTCGGGCAGGCTTCGTTGGTCGGGCCGTTCGCCAACCTGGTCGCCATTCCCTGGTGGACCTTCGTGGTGGTGCCGCTCGCGTTGCTCGGCACGGCGCTCGAAGCGCTCCATCCAGGCGCGGGCGTGTGGGCATGGCGCTTGGCAGGCTGGTGTTTCGAGTTGACCTGGCCGGGCTTCGTCTGGCTCGGGCAGACCCCGGTGGCGTTGTGGTGGGTGCCAGAATCCGATGCGATCGCGCTGGTGTTGGCCTTGCTCGGCGCGTTCTGGCTGTTGCTGCCGCGCGGTACGCCGGGCAAATCCCTGGCGTTGCTGCTATGGCTGCCGCTGCTGTGGCCGGACCGCGAATTGCCCGCGGCCGGCGAGGCCGATGTGCAGGTGCTGGACGTGGGGCAGGGCCTGGCGCTGCTGGTGCGCACGCAACGGCATGCGCTGTTGTTCGATACCGGCCCGGCGGTGCGCGATGGCTTCGATGCCGGCGAGCGGGTGGTGCTGCCGGCGTTGCGTGCGCTCGGCTTGCGCCGTCTGGATGCCATCGTGCTCAGTCATGCCGATGCCGATCATGCCGGTGGCTATGCAGCGGTACGTGCGGGATTGCCTGTTGCCATGACGGCCGCGCCGCCAGATGCGCCGCTGGACGTCAGCGCACGCTGCCATGCCGGCCATCAGTGGGAATGGGACGGCGTGCGCTTTCGCTTCCTGCATCCGAGCGCCGGCTTTCCGTATCTGCGCAATCAATCCAGCTGCGTGCTGCGCCTCGAAACGCGGCATGGCGCCGCGCTGCTGACAGGCGACATCGGCGAGATCGTCGAGCGGCGCCTGCTGCGGGAACATGCCCCGGAGCTGCGTGCCGATCTGGTGATCGTTCCGCACCACGGCAGTGCCGATGGCTCGCACGCCGGTTTCATTGCCGCGACCGGCGCGCGGCTGGCGCTGGTGTCCTCCGGGCACGGCAATCGCTTCGGTCACCCGCGTGCGGAGGTGGTGCAGCGCTGGCAGGACAGCGGCGCCGAGCTGCTCGACACTGCGCAGGCCGGCGCGATCCGGGTCTGGCTGGGTACCGATGGCCTGCGGGTGCGCGAGCGACGGCGCTGGCAGCCGCGGCTATGGGATGCTGCGGAACGGCGGCGGTCGGCTGCTATCCTATCGGCCAGCGAATAGGCGGCCGCGTTGCCGGAGGAATCGAATCGTGTTGGAGCTGGTCAAGGCAGGCGGTTGGCCGATGGTGCCGTTGCTGTTGCTGGGCGTGATCGCCCTGGCGATCGTGCTGGAGCGTCTGTGGACCTTGCGCCGCAACGAGGTGACTCCACCCGGTCTGGGCGAAGAGGTCCGCAACTGGGCCGCGCGCGGCAAGCTGGATCCCACCCATATCGAATCCCTGCGTCGCAATTCCCCGCTGGGCGCCTTGCTCGCCGCCGCACTGGACGTGCGCGGTCGCCCACGCGAGTTGATCCGCGAGCGTATCGAGGACACCGGCCGGCATGTGGTGCATCGCATGGAGCGTTATCTGAACGCACTGGGCACGATTGCATCCGCCGGGCCGCTGCTGGGTCTGTTGGGCACCGTGGTGGGCATGATCCAGATGTTCATGGGCATCCTCGATCACGGCGTTGGCGATGTGAACCAGCTGGCGGGCGGCATCGGCAAGGCGCTGGTGTGCACGGCCACCGGCATGATCATTGCGGTGCCTGCCTTGATGGCGCATCGCTTCTTCAAGGGCCGCATCGCCGGTTACATCATCGAGATGGAGCAGGAAGCCACCTTGTTGCTGGACACGATGGATGGCCGCACGGTGCCGGCCGCTGCGGCGCCGGTTGCGGCAGGTGCCAAGCCTGTCATGGCAAAGGGCTGACGGATGCGTATCGGCAGCGACCGAAGCCAGGACGAGCCACATATCGATCTGGTGCCATTGATCGACGTGATCCTCGTCCTCATCATCTTCTTCGTGGTGACCACGACCTTCGACGCACGCTCCACGCTGCAATTGCAGTTGCCGACTGCCAGCGACCAACACACCAGTGCGCCGCCGCGTGCGTTGAGCGTGCTGGTCAATGCCGATGGGCGTTACTTCATCAACGACCAGGAAGTGCTGAGTTCGGATGTGGATTCGCTCAAGCAGACCATCGCCCAGATCGCCGGCGATGACCGCGAACAGACGGTGCTGATGCGCGCCGATGCACGCACGCCGTACCAGGCCGTGGTGACCGCGCAGGATGCGTTGGGGCAACTGGGCTTTCGCCGTATCGCGATCGCCACTGCGCCCCAAGCCGGCACGTCTGCTGCGACCGGCACTGCCGGCAACACACGCAATAACGGAACCCGCCAGTGACTCCTTCCAACGACCGCCCGGCGCCAGTGTCGTCCTGGCGCACGTATCGTCGCCTGCTGGCCTTCGCCAAACCTTACCGACTGTTGCTGATTGCCGCGCTGATTGCCGCGCTGGTCGAAGCGGCAGGCACCACCGGCTTTCTGGCGTTGATGAAGCCGATCACCGACGAAACCTTCATCTACAAGAACGCCGAGGTCAGTCGCTGGCTGCCGGTGCAGATCATCCTGTTGTTCGTGGTGCGCGGCATTGCCGGTTACATCACCGACATGGCGATGGGCAAATCCGCACGCAGCATCGCGCGCGATCTGCGCGTCAAGGTGATGTCCAAATATCTGCGCCTGCCGGGATCGCGGTTCGATTCCGAGCCGGTGCCGTCGATGCTGATCCGCCTGGGTTCGGACTCGGATCAAGTGGCGCAAGCGGCGGTGGATGCGGTCAAGGTGATGATCCAGCAATCGCTGCAGGTGATCGGTGCGTTGGCACTGATGCTGTGGCATAGCTGGCAGGTCACGCTGACCATTCTGGTGCTGGCACCAGTGCTGGCGTGGGTGATGGACAAGGTGGCGCGGCGGTATCGCCGCATCAGCCACAGCATCCAGGAGAGCGGCGCGCACCTGTTGCAGGCGGCCGACCAGACCTTGTCCAGCCATCAGGAGGTCAAGATCTACGGCGCGCAGCAGACCGAAATGGAGCGCTACGGCGCGCTGGCCGACCGCAATCTGCGTCTGGCGATGAAGGTCGAATCCACGCGTGGCATTTCCACTGCCACGGTGCAGATGATCGGCGCGATCGGTCTGTCGGCGCTGTTGTTCGTGGCCGGTGCGCAGGCCTTGGCAGGGCGGCTGACCGCGGGCGATTTCGTGGTACTGATGACCTCGATGCTGACCATTATTCCCGGCCTCAAGCAGCTCACCAATGTGCAGAACATGGTGCAGCGCGGCCTGGCGTCGGCCGAGCGCTTGTTCTCGGTGCTCGACAGCCCGGATGAGCCGGATCAAGGCGCGGTGCCGCTGACGCGCGCCAAGGGCCTGATCGAATTCCGCGATGTCACCGCACGTTATCCGGGTCAGGTGAATCCGGCGTTGGCCGGCGTGAGTTTCGTCGCACAACCGGGCACGGTGACGGCGATCGTCGGGCGCTCGGGTAGCGGCAAATCCAGCCTGATCAAGTTGATTCCGCGCTTCTACGAGGCCGAAGCCGGGCAGATCCTGCTCGACGGACATCCGGTGCAGGCGTACGCGCTGGCCGATCTGCGCCGGCAGATTGCCCTGGTTGGCCAACAGGTGATGTTGTTCGACGGCAGCATCGCCGACAACGTGGCGTATGGGGAAATGCGCAGCGCCGATGCCGGGCAGCTGGAGCGCGCGATTCTGGGCGCCAATGCGATGGAGTTCGTCGCGCAGCTACCGGACGGCCTGCAATCGCATGTGGGCACCAAGGGCGGGCGCCTGTCCGGCGGGCAGCGGCAACGTCTGGCGATCGCACGCGCGATGCTCAAGGACGCGCCGATCCTGATTCTGGACGAGGCCACCGCCGCGCTGGACAACGAATCCGAGCGCCTGGTGCAGGACGCGCTGCACAAGCTGATGCCGGACCGCACCACGCTGGTGATCGCGCACCGCCTGTCCACCATCGAGCATGCCGATCAGGTGCTGGTGATGGACCAGGGCCGCATCGTCGAGCGCGGCACGCATCACCAATTGCTGGCTCAGGGCGGGTTGTATTCGCACCTGCACGGCATGCAGTTCCGCGAACGGCAGGCATGAGCAAGGGCGGTGCCCGCACGCCGGGCTATTGGTACGACAATGCGCCGATTCCGCTAGCGGCGCGCTTGCTCGCGCCGATCTACGGCGCCGCCATCGCGCTGCGACGCGCCCTGTATCGGCGCGGTTGGCGTAAGCGCCATGGCGTACCGGTGCCGGTGATCGTGGTGGGCAATGTCACTGCCGGCGGCACCGGCAAGACGCCGCTCACGATTGCCTTGGTGAGCAAATTGCAGGAAGCCGGCTGGACACCGGGCGTGGCCAGTCGCGGCTATGGCCGTGACGAATCCGGTAGCGCGCGGTGGGTGGAGGCAGATACGCCAGTGGCACTTGGCGGCGACGAGCCGGTGTTGATCGCCTGGAAAACCGGCGCACGCGTGCGTGTGGACGGCGATCGGCTGGCCGCCGCGCGTGCCTTGGTCGAAGCAGGTTGCGACATCGTCGTTTGCGACGATGGGCTGCAGCACTACCGGCTCGCGCGCGATGTGGAAATCGAAGTGGTCGATGGTCAGCGCCGCTACGGCAACGGGCGCCTGCTGCCTGCCGGGCCGCTGCGCGAACCTGCCGCGCGTGCGCGCGATTGCGATTTCCGCGTGGTCAATCTTGGCCAGGGTAGCGAGGCAGCGACAGCACCCGCAGCCGACGACGCAGGTTTCGGCGAGTGGCAGATGCGCCTGAGCATCGATAGCGTGCAACCGATGGATGGCAAGCGTGTGCAGCCATTGAGCATGCTCGCCGGGCAACGCGTGCACGCGGTGGCCGGCATCGCGCATCCGGAACGCTTCTTTGCGATGCTGCGCGCACGTGGCATTGGCGTGGTGCCGCATGCGTTTCCCGATCATCATGTGTATCGCGCTGCGGATTTCAGTTTCGGCAGTCGCCTGCCGGTGCTGATGACCGAAAAAGACGCGGTGAAGTGCAGGCCATTTGCCGATGAGTGGTTGTACAGCGTGCCGCTCAAAGCCGAGCTGCCGGCCGCGTTTTGGGTGAGTCTGCTGGATCGTCTGGACAAGTTGGCAAGTCGGCAGGGTGTGTGAGTGCGGGTTTTCTGGCAATGGTGATCTGCTGCTTGGCTGCAGGGCCCTTGCCCGCCCACCATCGCAGGACACGCCGCAAGTACGTCCTTGTAGGCTCTTACGCGGCATCCATGCCGCGTAAGGTCCCGCATGGTTGCGAGCAGTGCATGCAGCGGCCTCCGAGTGCTGATGTAGCGCATCGCTGCTTCAACTGAATGCCGCAATTTCGCTCAATCACAGAGATACATCAGGCGATTCGGTTATCTCGTTTCTTTAATCCTTCCTGCATCCCAGAGCGCGCACGCATGACCATCACAATGCCCGCAGATTTCGTCGTCGCCATTCCCGCGCGCTACGCCTCTACGCGGTTGCCGGGCAAGCCGCTGCAATTGATCGGCGATCGCCCGATGATTCAACATGTGGCCGAGCGGGCGCTGCTCGCAGGGGCTCGTGAGGTCTGGGTGGCCACCGACGATGCGCGCATTGCCGAGGCGATCGACGGCCTGGCCGGCGTGCATGTGGCGCTGACCGGCAGCGAGCACCTGTCGGGGACCGACCGGCTTGCCGAATGCGCGCGGATCGCCGGCTGGGGGGCCGATACCTGCGTGGTCAATCTGCAAGGCGATGAACCGTTCGCGCCCGCTGCCGGTATCCGCGCAGTTGCCGAGCTGCTGCTGCACTCCGGCGCCGAAATGGCCACGCTGGCCGCGCAGGTGGACAGCGCGCACGAGCTGTTCGATCCGAATGTGGTGAAGCTGGTGCGCACGGCGCGCGGCGATGCGCTGTACTTCAGTCGCGCGCCGATTCCCTGGCATCGCGACAGCTTTGCCAATCCGCGTGAGAGCTTGCCCGATGAGGGCCAGTGGCTGCGCCATATCGGCATCTACGCGTACAGCGCCGGATTTCTGCAGCGTTTTGCGGCAATGCCGCCCGGCCTGCTGGAGCGCACCGAATCGCTGGAACAACTGCGCGTGATGGAGGCCGGCTACCGCATCGCGGTGGCGTTGACGCCGGAGCAGTTTCCGCCCGGCATCGATACGCCGGACGATCTGGCGCGTGCGCAGACGCGGGTGGCATCGGCATGAAAGTCCTGATCGTGTGTCTGGGCAATATCTGCCGCTCGCCGATGGGCGAGGGTGCCTTGCGGGCGCGGCTGGACGAGGCGCGGTTGTCGCGGCGGATCGAAGTCGATTCGGCCGGGACCGGCGACTGGCATGCCGGCGAGCCACCCGATCCGCGTGCCATTCGCTGCGCACGCGGCCATGCCGTGGACATCGCCGGATTACGCGCGCGCCAGGTGCGTGCAGCGGACTTCGAACACTTCGATTGGGTGCTGTGTGCCGATGGCAGCAATCTGCGCGATCTGCAACGGCTTGCTCCAGCGCCGCTGCGCGACAAGGTGGCACTCTGGCTACCCTGGGCCGGCGTCGAAGAACGCGATGAGATCCCCGACCCCTACACCGGCGGCATGGACGATTTCGAGCGTGTCTGGCATCTGGTCGACACTGCGGCGCAGCAGACCGTGGCCAGACTCACCCGCAGCTAATCGGGCTTGGGCATAATTACGGGATGACTGCCCAGCTCACCCAGGAACTGCCGGAATTTCCCACCTGGCTCAACGCCAGGCCATCCACCTTGCAGGAACACCGCGGCCGTGCGCTGGTGCTGGCGTTCGTCAATGCCAGTTCGGTGTGGTGCGCCGAGCGCCTGGCCGAGCTTGCCCACTGGCAGGCGCGCAGCCCCGGGCGGCTGCAGGTGATCGTGGTGCAGGTGCCGCGCTTCGATAACGAACGCTTGCCGCAACGCTCGCTCAAGCAACTGCGCGGGCATGGCGTCAGTGCGCCGATCCTGCTCGACAAGGATTGGGAAACCTGGCGCCGCTTCGGCATCGAATCCTGGCCCACGCTGGTGCTGCTCGATGCCTACGGCCGCGAGCGCCAGCGCCTGGTCGGCGTGACCGGCGATCTGGACAAGGCATTGGTGGCGCTGTGCGAAGGCCAGCAGCCGCCGTCGGACATCGACCTGCATGGCGTGGCCGAGCGCGAGCCCGAACCGCGCCTGGAGCTGCGTTTTCCGACCGGCTTGGCCGCCACCGAAGACCGTTTATACATTGCCGATACCGGCCACCATCGCGTGCTCGAATGCACGCATGGCGGGCGCGTGCTGCGGCAGTTCGGCCACGGCAATGCCGATCTGATCGACGGTGGCGTCGGCGAAGCGGCGTTTCGACGTCCGCAAGGCCTGGCACTGGAGCGCGACCAGCTCTACGTGGCCGACACCGGCAATCACGCGCTGCGCCGCATCAACCTACGCAGCGGGCAGGTCGACACCTTGTGCGGCACCGGTCGCTCCGGCGAGCCGGTCGAAGGCCCGCTGGCGTCCTCTGGTGCGTCTGCATTGAATTACCCACAAGGCCTGGCCATCGCCGACAACCAGGTGCTGATCGCCATGGCTGGCGACAACCGCATCTGGAGCTATCACCTGGGCAGCGCTGCGTTGACTGCGCGCGCAGGTACCGGCTCGCTGGAAATTCGCGATGGCAGCGGCCATCTGGCCGCTTTCGCGCAACCGGCCGGATTGGCGGCGGTGCAGCAGGTGGCGTATGTCTGCGATGGGCTGGGTTCTTCGATCCGCACCATGCAATTGCGCGGCGATCTGGTGCAGACCCTGGTCGGCGGGCAGGGCACCTGGCAGTTCGGTGACGAGGACGGCCCACGCGGCACCGCGCGCCTGCAGTTTCCGCAAGCCATCGCGCTGGCTGCCGATTCGCCACTGCTGTGGATCGCCGACACCGGCAACGGGCGCCTGCGTTGCCTGCGTCTGGGTGGCGGTGAACTGACCACGGTCGAGCTGCCGCGCCGCCTGCATGGCCCGGCCGGGCTGGCGGTTGCCGCAGGTGCGGTCTGGATTGCCGAGACCGATGCCCATGCCGTCTTGCGTTACGACCTTGCAAGCGGCGAACTGAGCGATGTTTCGATAGCAGAATGAGCGCAAGGCCCCAAGCTGATTTCGATGGAAAGGCGTTTGCTGCCCAACTGAGCACCGCGCCCGGCGTCTACCGCATGTATGCGGGCGACGAGACGCTGCTGTACGTCGGCAAGGCCGGCGCGCTGCGCAAGCGGGTGGGCAGCTATTTCAACGGCACGCCGAAGAATGCGCGGCTGACCTCGATGCTGTCGCAGGTGGCGCGCATGGACGTCACCGTGACCCGCAGCGAGGCTGAAGCGCTACTGCTGGAAAACCAGCTGATCAAGTCGCTGTCGCCGCGCTACAACGTGTCGCTGCGCGACGACAAGAGTTACCCGTATGTGCTGCTGACGCGCGAAGACTGGCCGCGCATTGCATTGCACCGTGGCCCGCGCGCGGTGCAGGGGCGCTATTTCGGCCCGTATACCGGCGTGACCGGCGTGCGCGAAACGCTGAGCCTGATGCACAAGCTGTTCAAGCTGCGCAGTTGCGAAGACAGCGTGTTCCGCAATCGCTCGCGGCCGTGTCTGCAGTATCAGATTGGCCGCTGCAGCGCGCCGTGCGTGGATCTGGTGGCAGCGCCGGACTACGCAGAATCGGTGCGCCGCGCCACCATGTTTCTCGAAGGCAAGAGCGACCAGCTCGGCGAAGAGATCATGCAGTCGATGCAGCAGGCCAGCGAGGCGCTGGAGTTCGAGCGCGCCGCGCGTCTGCGCGATCTGCTGTCGTCCCTGCGCAGCATGCAGAACCGCCAGTACGTGGACGGCCGCGCGGCCGATCTGGATGTGCTTGCCTGCGCCACGCAAGCCAGCCAGGCCTGTGTGCTGCTGCTGAGTTTTCGCGATGGTCGCAATCTTGGCACGCGTTCGTTCTTTCCCAAGACCAATGGCGAAGACAGCGCCGACGAAATCCTGGGCGCGTTCGTGTCGCAGTACTACGCCGAACATTCGCCGCCGCGCGAGATCCTGCTCGATCGCGAAATTCCCGATGCCGAGCTGATCGAAGCCGCACTCAGCACCGCCGCCGAATACAAGGTGACGTTGAAGTGGAACGTGCGCGGCGAGCGGGCCGGCTATCTTCTGCTGGCGACACGCAACGCACAGCTGACCCTGGTCACCGAACTCACCAGCCAGAGCGCGCAGCACGCACGCAGCGAAGCACTGCGCGACATGCTGGGGTTGGCCGAGCAGGTCAAGCGGGTGGAGTGTTTCGACATCAGTCACACCATGGGCGAGGCCACGGTGGCCTCGTGTGTGGTGTTCGATGCCAGCGGCCCGGTGCGCGGGCAATACCGGCGCTTCAATATTTCCGGGATCACGCCGGGCGATGACTACGCGGCGATGCGTCAGGCGATCGAACGGCGTTTTCGACGCGCGGTGGAAGAGAACGGCGTTTTGCCGGATGTGCTGCTGATCGACGGTGGCGCCGGTCAGCTGGCGCAGGCAAAGGGCGCGTTGGCCGATCTGGGCATCGAAAATGTGCTGTTGGTCGGCGTGGCCAAGGGCGAGGAGCGCAGGGCGGGGCACGAGGCGCTGGTCATGGCCGACGGCCGCGAACTGCGACCGGGCGCGGCATCACCGGCGTTGCAATTCATCCAGCAGGTGCGCGACGAAGCGCATCGCTTTGCGATCACCGGTCACCGCGGCCGCCGCCAGAAGGCGCGCATGACCAGCAAGCTCGAGGATATCCCCGGTATCGGCCCGCGCCGGCGCGCCAGCCTGCTCAAGCATTTCGGCGGGCTGGTTGGGCTCAAGGCCGCCGGCGAGGCCGAGATTGCGCGGGTGGAGGGGGTCAATGCCGCACTCGCCGCGCGAATCTACGCTAACCTGCACGGGCTGGCGCTCCCCGATGCGGCAGGCGAGTCGAGTCCGTAATGAAGTTGACCATCCCCACGTGGCTGACACTGCTGAGGATCTTGATGATCCCGGTGTTGGTCGTGGTGTTCTACCTGCCGTACACGTGGACCAATTTCGCGTCCGCTGGCGTGTTCGGGCTGGCTGCCATCACCGACTGGCTGGATGGCTGGGTCGCGCGGCGGTATCACCAATATTCTGCATTCGGCGCATTCCTGGACCCGGTGGCCGACAAGCTGATGGTCGCCGTGGCGCTGTTCCTGATCGTGCAAGGCCACCCGACACCGTGGATGGCGTTCTGGGCGGCAGTGATTGTGGGGCGCGAAATCGCGGTTTCCGCACTGCGCGAGTGGATGGCCGAGATCGGCCAGCGTGCCAAGGTGCGCGTGGCGGTGATCGGCAAGGTCAAGACCACCGCGCAAATGGTGGCGCTGCTGTGCCTGCTGTATTCGGTCACGCCAGGGCAGATGCCCACGCACGAAATCTGGTTCGGCAATCTGATTTTCCGCGCCGGTTACTGGACGCTGGCGATCGCCGCGCTACTGACATTGTGGTCCGGTTTTCAGTACCTGCAGGCCGCATGGCCGAGCCTGCGTGCCGACGAAAAAGCCGCAATCACCAGCAAGCCGAAAAAAGTCGAAAGCAACAGTTGACAGCCCTGTTGTACGCTGTAGAATCTCGCCTCCCAAGCGGGAATAGCTCAGTTGGTAGAGCGCAACCTTGCCAAGGTTGAGGTCGCGAGTTCGAGTCTCGTTTCCCGCTCCAGGTCTTGATGTCTGGACTTCTGTGGAAGTCCATTGTGGTTCGATCACACAGTGAGTTTTGCCTGTGACGCATCGAGCCAGACCAGATGAAATCTCACTCAAGCTAGGCGTTTCAGTACACCGATTGGGATTGAAAGTCCGACGGCATGGGTGATGCGATTGCTAGCTTTGTCATCGACGCCGATACCTTGATCTCTCTGCTTTGACACGGTGGCTTGCTGCACGCTTGGAAGAACGTTCCACGCTGCGCTATCTGTGATTTCAACAGGTGGAGTGGGCGGGGCCGCGAGACAGGATGATCGTTGCGCGCGGCGCGCAGCGAACAACACCAGGTGACGCATGCACGAGATATTCTGGGTGGTGGCGATCGGCGCCGTGGTGGCGGGCTTCGTGCAGGGCTTGTCGGGGTTTGCCTTTAGCTTGGTCGCGATGTCGTTTTGGGCCTGGGCGTTGGAGCCCCGCGTTGCCGCAACGCTCGCCGTGTTTGGCGCATTGACCGGACAATTGCTGGCAGTGGCATCGGTGCGGCGTGGTTTTGACTGGCGCACGCTGTTGCCATTCGTGCTGGGTGGACTTGTGGGTATCCCGCTGGGCGTGGTCTTGCTGCCGCGGATCGATATGGACATGTTCAAGGCGATTCTGGGCACGCTGCTGGTGCTGTGGTGCCCGGCGATGTTGATGGCCAGGCGGTTACCGCGCATTGGTAAAGGCGGCCGCGTAGCCGATGGAGTGGTGGGGTTGGCCGGTGGCGTCATGGGCGGCCTTGGCGGCTTCACCGGCGCGCTGCCCACGTTGTGGTGCACGCTGCGTGGCTACGAGAAGGACCGGCAACGCGCCGTGATCCAGAACTTCAACCTGTCGATGCTGCTGGTCACCATGGCCACGTATCTGGGCACCGGCGTGGTCACGCGTGACATGCTGCCACTGTTCGCTATCGTGGCGCCTGCGATGCTAATACCGACCCTGCTCGGCGCTCGCCTGTATGTCGGCCTGAGCGAGGCGACGTTCCGGCAGATCGTGCTGGGGCTGCTCACGGTTTCTGGTGTGGCAATGCTGCTGTCGTCCTTGCCGCGTTTGCTGCAAAGAGGTTTTTGAGGCCGCGCGCCGGATCTAGGCCAATTTATCGCGTTGGTGCGTGCGTGCTGCAAGAGCGTGCCGCTGACGGTGGACGTGCACGATCGCGTCCGCCAGTTGGCCGAGCGGCACCAGTTGTCGTTCTACGATGCCTGCATCGTTGCGGCGGCCGCCATTGAGGGTTGCCAGACGCTGTACACCGAAGACATGTACCACGGCCTCGTCGTCGATGAGCCGCTTTCGATCCGGAATCCTTTCCACGGCTGAGCCACGATCACGTGGGTTTTCGGTCGGCGTGTTGTCACACCCGGGTCGCATGCGTTGCCTAGCATTTCGGCAACCGAGCGCGACTGGCGTCGGTTTGTGCGAGCGCGTGCCGATGCTTGTTTGGCAGGGCATGCATCGGTGCATTCGCCCATCGCGGCACCTGCCTGTGGACCCCCATGAACGAAGCCGACCTGAGCGAGTTGCTCGCGACCTTGTCCAGCCTGCCGGACGAACTGCAGCGCGTGCGCGCAGTAGCGCCCGCGCTGGCGCCGCAGTTGGAGGGAATGGATGCGTTGCTGGAGCGCAGCCTGGCGCAGACCCGGGCGGCGCTGGTGCAGGAAGGGGCCTCGCCTGCGTTGGCTTACGATCTGATGGCGGATCTGCACAAGAGCAGTCGCCTAGCGGATAACCCGTTCGGGGATCGCGCGCATTTCATCATCGGCAATCGCCGCTCCGGCACCACGTTGCTGGCGTATCTGGTCAATGCCAGCGAGACGATCTGCAGCCTGCCGGAAAACATGCTGTGCGGGGAACTGGCCAAGTGCGACAGCTTGTTGCGCCTCGGCAGCATGGTGCTGCCGCATCTGGGCCTGCCGCAGAGCGGGTTGTATCCGCGGTTGGGGCGCATGATCGACGAGCTGCATTGCGAGTACGCGCAGCGCTTCGGGCGGCGGCGCTGGATCGCCAAGGAATTGTTTTCGTCCAGCCGGCTCGATGTGATCGATGCCATGTTCGATTTCCGCGGCAAGTTTCTGTTTTTGCATCGTCATGGGTTGGATGTGGCGCTGTCTTGCTTTCAGCGCTTCGTACGCCGCGATGGCTTGCCGGGCAATCCGCGTTCCGGGTTGTATCTGATGCAGTATCTCGATGAGTGGATTGCCACCAACGAAGCGGCGCTGGATTTTGCCGAACGTGCCGGCGATCGCTGTCTGCAAGTGCGTTATGACGAGCTGTCGCGTGCGCCCGATGTGGTGGGCGCGCGCGTATTCGCGTTTCTTGGTGAAGCCTGGTCCGAGCAGGTGCTGCCGCGCATGGCGCAACAACGCATTCGGCCGTTTATGGGCGATAACCTCACCGCGCAGCGCGGGCTAGCGATCGATGCTGGCGCGCGTGTGCCGAGTTGGCATGCGTGGCCGCCGGAACTGCTGCGTAGCCTGGGGCGGCGGGCGAATCCGATGCTGGAACGCTTGGGTTACGTGCCGCTATAGATGCTGTCGAGTTGTCTGCCCGGCGATTTGTGCCAGTCGCGTAAGGTGGGCTTGGATGACCTGGTCTCACGCATCCATGGCAATGCTGTCTTGCGCATTGAGCGCGATGCCTGACTGACGTAGCCGCGCCATGCTGTAAGCGCTGACGTAGCCGCCATCGCGCATGGCGTAGTCGCGCAGTTCGCCTTCCACCTCGAAGCCATGGCGCTGGTACAGCGCCACCGCAGCGGTGTTGTCCGCATAGACGGTGAGTTCGAGCCGGTGCAATTGCATCCAGCGGTCGGCGACGTCGAGCAAGGCGCTCAGCAGGCGCGTGCCGACACCCCGGCCATGCCAGTCCGGCCGGACCGCCAGCGCGATGCCGCCGACGTGTGCACGACGTACCCGTGCCTGGTTGCCCAGGCTGCCGACACCGACCACCTCCATGCCATGCAGGGCGACCAGCGCCAGTTGCCGCTCGTCGTCGTGCAGCAATTGCCGGCGCCATTGTTCGACCCCGCGATACGGCAGCTCCAGCAGCTGTCGCGCGACCTCGGGTGTGTTATAGAGCGCGCGCACGCCTTCGGCATGCTGCTCGCGCGCGCGTTCGATCTGAATGTCGTGCTGCATCGATGCGGACTCGTCGGCATTGTGGAAGGCCGATGCTCGCGCAGACAGATGATGCTGCGATGACCAGGGCGCGAGATGCGACACACGCTGAACTGTCACAGGGCGCCGCTAGCCTGTGCGGATGAGTGCGATTGCGTGTGTCGACGATTTGCAGGCTTTGGCGCAACGCCGCCTGCCGCGCATGTTCTATGACTACGTTGCGGCAGGCAGCTGGAGCCAGACCACGCGGCAGGCCAATCGCGACGACCTCGACGCGTTGCGGCTGCGCCAGCGCGTTGCCATCGATGTGGCCCGGCGCAGCACCACGAGCACGTTGCTGGGCGTGCCGGTGGCGATGCCATTGGCGTTGGCACCGACCGGGCTTGCCGGCCTGTTGTATCCCGATGGCGAGGTGCTGGCCGCGCGCGCGGCCGAGGCATTCGGAGTGCCGTTCGTGTTGTCGACGATGAGCATCTGTTCGCTGGAGCAGGTCTGCGCCAGCGTTCGCACGCCGTGCTGGTTTCAGCTCTATCTGCTGCGCGACCGTGGATTTTCTGCAGCGTTGATCGCGCGCGCACAAGCGGCCGGCTGCGGTGCGCTGATGCTGACGCTGGATGTGCCGTTCATGGGGCAGCGGCATGCCGATCTGCGCAATGGGCTGAGCGTGCCGCCGCGTTTAAGCCTGGCGACGCTACGTGATTTGGCAATGCATCCGCGCTGGTGTCTGCGCATGCTAAGCAGCCATCAACGAGGGTTCGGCAATCTTGCCGGGCATGTCGGTGAGCAACGCGATCTGTCGTCGCTGGCGGCATGGACCGCCAGTCAGTTCGACGCGGCGCTGACCTGGGACGATGTGGCCTGGGTGCGGGCGCGCTGGCGCGGGCCGCTGATCGTCAAGGGCATTCTGGATGTGGACGATGCCCGGCAGGCGGTCGCTGCGGGCGCGGACGCGCTGGTGGTGAGCAATCACGGCGGACGTCAGCTCGATGGGGCGGCGTCCAGCATTCGCATGTTGCCGACGATCGTGACTGCCGTCGGTGGCGATGTCGAAATCCATCTGGATAGCGGCATCCGCTGCGGCCAGGATGTGCTGAAGGCGCTGGCGCTTGGCGCGCGCGGCGCTTATATCGGGCGTGCCTGGCTGTATGGGCTGGCCGGGTTGGGCGAGGCGGGGGTGACCGAGGTATTGCGGCTGATCCAGCGCGAGCTGGAACTGAGCATGGGGCTGTGCGGCAGGCCGCAGATCGCCGATATCGACGCCAGCGTGCTACTTACTCAGCGCTGAGCTGTGCGCAACGTGCGTCGATTGCCGTGGCAGACACCGCATTAGCATCCAGGCGCGTGCGAACAAACGCGGCGAACTGCGCGACGCCGTGCGCGATGTCCTGGCTTGCCACGTTGCTGTAGGCCAACCGCACCTGTTCGGCGCAGCCACCATCGATGGCGAAGAACGACAGCGGCATCACCAGCACGCCGTATTGCCGCGCGCAGATTTCCGCTTCTTCTGCCGCGAATGCGAACGGCAATGTCACCACCAGAAAGAAGCCGCCGGCCGGCGTATTCCAGTGGACCTGCGGCGCGCACTGGCCGAGTTCTTGTTGCAGGCAATGCAGCATGCGATCGCGGTTGTGGCGATACAGCGTACGTGGTGCGGCAATCAGGCCCGCAAGGCTGCCGCCATGTTTGAGCAGCACGCCGCCGACGATGGCCTGGCCGATCTGGCTGGTGTTCAAGCTGTAGAAACTCTTGCGACGCAGCAGCCGCTCTTTCAACGCAGTCGCAGCGTCTGCATCGCCGAACAGCTGCGTCGGCAGCACCATAAAGCCCACCCGCAGTGCCGGGCACAGCGTCTTGGAATAAGTGCCCAGATAGATCACGCAGCCATGCCGGTCCAGTGCCGCCATCGGCGCGACCCGTTCGGCCTCGAAGCCGAACATGCCGTACGGGTTGTCTTCCAGAATCACGATGCCGTGGTCGGCGCACACTTCAAGGATGGCTTCGCGCGCATGGCGCGTGAGCTGCGTACCGGTGGGGTTGTCGAAATCCGGCACCAGATAGAGCAGGCGTGGGCGCTTGCCCGCTGCCTGCAGCTGCAGCAGCGTGTGCCGCAATGCGTCAGCATCAACGTGCGCAGGGCTGTGTTCGTGTTGATTGAAGGCGACGATCTCGATGCCGTGCGTGTCGGCCACGCCGGTGATGCCGATATAGCTGGGATTGCGCGCCAGAATCACATCGCCGCGCGCTTGGCACAGTTCGGTGACGCACAACAGCAAGGCTTCCTGGCAGCCGGCGGTGACGATGATGCGTTCGGGCGTGGCCGGGACCTGTTCGTCATGCTGCAGCTGCGCGGCGATCAGTTCGCCGAGGATGCCTTGGGTGCGCCCGTACTGGGCGATGAGCTCCAGTGCGCGGTGCGGTGCAAGGCCGTGGCGCTGCGCAAAATAGCTGGCAAAGCGCGGCAGCATGTGCAGCCAGGCCTGCAGGTCGAAGCCGCTATCGCTGGGGCGGCCGGAGGCGAACGAGATCGCTTGCGGGTAGCGTGCGGAAACTTCGTTGAGGAAGTTCATCACCTCCAGGCGATCGCCAGCGGTTGGGTTGGTAGTCGACAGTGGCAGCTGCATCGCAGGCATGGCGCTCAATACGCACCGCTGCGTTCGAGTTGGGCGAACAGCTCGCTGACCGAGGCATCCTGGAATCCGCTTTCGCCATGGCGTTCGATCAGTTCGAAGCACAGGCCGGTGGAGCTGTCGCGACTGGAAAAGGCTTGTTTCAGGCCTTGTCCTTCGATCACGCTGGTATCGAAGCCGAGCCCGCGCTCGCGTAGCTGGCCGGTGGTGGCGTGCACATCGTCCACGCGCAAGGCGATATGGGCGACGCCAACACCGTGATTTTCGATCAGGCGCGATACCTGCGATTCCGGCTCGGTGCCCTGGCACAGCACGAAGGTGATCTCGCCTTGACGCATCTCCGCCGAGATCATGCCGGTGTGCTTGCCGGCGATCTGCCGGCGCCCCATCAGCTCGAAACCCAGCCGCTCCTGAAAGAAGTCGACCGCCGCTTCCAGGTCCTGCACGGCCAGAGCGATGTGGTCGATGCTGTTGTAGCGCGGGGTCGGGTCGGTTTGCGGTAGTGACGAGGCAGTCATGCGGAACTCCTGGCGTGGTGCGGTGGGGCAGGGGGAAAGTCGATTGGGGGGCTGACGTGGGGCGCGTCTGCGTCGGTGTCGGTCTTCAACAGCGCGGCCAGACCGGCTGGGGTGGGAGAGTGGTAAAGCTGGCGCAGGGTTAGCGCCAGCCCCAATCGCGATGCCTGTTGAAGGAAGGCGATGGCGCGCATCGAATCGCCGCCGATGGCGAAGAACGGATCGTCGCGGCCGACCTGCCGCAGCGCGAGCAGCTCGGCCCAGAGGGTGGCGATTTGGATCTCCACGACGCCGCGTGGTGCGCTGAAGGCGGCGATGGCGCGGTCGGCTGTTTGCGGCGCGGGTAAGGCACGCAGGTCGTGCTTGCCATTGGCGCTCAATGGCAGTGCCTCTAGTTGCACATAAGCCGCTGGCACCATATGGGCAGGCAGGCGGGCCGCCAACATGGCGCGTAGGTTTGCCGGAGACAGCGACTGACGATCTGCATTGGGGCCTGCGACCAGATACGCCACCAGCACTGGCTCGGCCTGATCGTCTTTGTGGAGCTTGACTACGACCTCGCTGAGCTCACTACACGCTTCGCGTATCGCGGCCTCGATTTCGCCGGGTTCGACCCGGTAGCCGCGGAGCTTGAATTGCCGGTCGCGCCGGCCGAGAAATTCCAGCGTGCCGTCGCTGCGCCAACGCCCCAGATCGCCGCTGCGGTACATGCGTTCGCCGACGTTGAAGGGATCGGCCACGAACGCAGCCGTGGTCAATGCCGCGTGCCCGAGATAGCCGCGTGCGAGAGTGCGGCCGGCGATGCAGATCTCGCCGGGTGTGCCATCCGGGACCAATCGGCCAGCGGTATCGAGCAGATAGATACGGGTATTGGCGATCGGCAGGCCGATCGCTGGCGGCGCGGGTGCGTCTTCGCAGCACTGGTGCAAGGTGCTCCACACGGTGGCTTCGCTGGGGCCATAGGCGTTGAACAGGCGGCGGCCCGGTGCCCACTGGCGTGCCAGTGCGGTGGGCAGGACGTCGCCGGCCGCGATCAGGGTCTGCAAGTGTGGCAGCGGTGCCTGCGGCAGCGACTGCAGCACGGCTGGCGGCAGCACGGCATGGGTGATCTGCGACTGCGCAAGCCAACGATGCAACGACTCGCCGCTACGCGCCTGCGTAGCCGGTGGCATATGCAGGCTGGCGCCACTGGCAAGTGCGAGCAGCCACTCGAACACGTGGGCATCCACGCCGTGAGGTGCCAGCTGCGCCACGCGGTCGCCCGGCTCTGCGCCGAACGCTGCAAGCTGCGCGGCGGCCAGATTGGCGGTGCTGTGATGTTCCACCAACACCGCCTTGGGCGCGCCGCTGGAGCCGGAGGTGTAAACGACGTAAGCCAGATGGTGCGGGCTCAAGTCGGGCAGCGCCGGTGCTGTGCTTGCCAGGTTCGTCCAGGCTGGTGCGGGATCGTCGAGAGCGCAGACCGTTAGATCATGCGCGGTGCCCAGTTGTTGCAGGCCTGCACTATCGCCCAGCACCAGCAGTGGTGCGCTGCCGGCGAGCAACTGCGTCAGCCGCGCGGTGGGCAGGCGTGGGTCGAGCGCCAGATACGCGCCACCGGCCTTGAGCGTGGCCAGAATGGCCGTCATCGCTTGCGGGCCGGGTGTGGCGATGATCGCGACCAGTCGCTCCGGCGCCACGCCCAGGGTTTGCAGATGTTGCGCAAGGCGATTTGCATGCTGATCCAGTTCGGCATAACGCAGCCGCTGCTCGCCGCATTCCACCGCGAGGGCATTGGGCGTGCGTTGCGCCTGGGCTTCGAACCAGTGGTGCAGGGCGCGTTCGTCGACCGGTCGTGTTGTGCTGCCGCGTTCGCGCAGTTGCGCGGCTTCTTCTGGTGGCAGCACGTCGATGTTGTGCAATGAAGTCTCTGGTGCCTGTTCCAGTACCTGCACCAACTGCAGCAGTGCGCGCTGCATGAAGCTGCACACGCGGGCTGCGCCGACCTCGGGCAAGGCCTGCGCGGTGAGACCCAACGCGGTGCCGAAATCTTCCACCGAGATCACCAGCGGCAACGGACTGCGTTCGCAGGCATGGAGTAGTTGGGCGCCACCGAATGTGTGCTGCGCGCGTGCCGGCGACTGGTGGCGGTAATTGATCAAGCTGTTGAACAACGGTGCGGGCGCCGGTATCGCGCTGCAGCGTTGCACTCTGCTCAGCGACGCGTGTTCGTGCAGCAGCAGTTCGGCCAGCTGCGCGTGCAGTCGTTGCAGCGCCGTGCGCACACCGCCGCTGTTGCAACGCACGCGCACCGGCAGCACGTTGATGCATGGGCCCATCAACTGCGCGTCGGCCTGGCCCATGCGCCCCAGCAGCACGGTCCCGAACACGGCATCGTCGACACCGGCGGCGCGTGCCACCACCAGTCCCCAGGCCAGATGGCACAGGCTGGCCAGGCTTGCCCCGGCGGCTTTGGCCTGGGTGCGCAGGCGCGCGCTCAGCGCCGCATCCAATGGCAGATGATGTTCTTCAACCGGCGCGCCATCCGGATGCAGGCCCACCAGGCCGAACGGGGCGGTGGCGGTGTCCACATCGCCGAGCAGCCCGCTGAAGAAGTGCTGTTGTTGCACGGCCGCTTCGGGGCGGCGGGTATGCGCCACCAACGCGCGGAACGGCGAGGGTGGCGGCAGCTGCGCCGCGCACTCGTCCAACTGCTGCTGGATTTCGTACATCAGCAGATCGAGTGTGGCGTGGTCGCCGACCATGTGGTGCCAGCGCAGCGCAAGCAACCAGCGTTGCGTGTGGGCATCCGGTACCAAGGTGGCGTGCATCAGCGGTGCCTGACGCAGGTCCAGGCGATGGCCCAGCGGGGTGAGGTGGTCGGCCAGCTGTGCGCTTGTCCGATCGTTGGGTTCCAGGGGGGCAGCGTCCAGCACGTCCACCTGCAGCGGTGCATGCCGCAACACCACTTGCACCGGTTCGCTCAAGCCTTCCCACATCACCGCACTGCGCAGGATGTCGTGACGGTCGATCACTGCCTGCAGTGCTGCCAAGAAGCGTTGCGCGGCAGTGCGATCGGCAAAGGCCCAGTGCGCGCTGAGGATGTACGGATCGCCTGTGCTTGCGAGCAGATGATGAAAGAGCAGGCCGTGCTGGAATGGCGAGAGTGCGTAGATGTCCTGCACGTTTTTCAGGCCGCCTGGGACTTGTTCCAGCACGCGGTCGATGTCTTGTTGTGTGAGCTCGGCCAACGGCATGTGTTGCGGGCTGAGTTGGGTTAACGCGGTAGTGATGCGGTTGGGTGGGACTGCCGGTGTGCTGCTGGTTTCTGTGTTGCTGCACAGGCTGGCGGCAAAGCCGGCCAGGGTGGGTGCAGCGAAGAGATTGCGGACTTCGGCGTGTAGCCCATCGGCGCGTAAGCGTTCGATCAGGTGGATTGCCAGTAACGAATGTCCGCCAAGGGCGAAAAACTGATCGTCGCGGCCGACCTGTTGCACGCCAAGTAGCTCGCACCAGTGTGCTGCGATGGCGCATTCGATTGGTCCTTGCGGAGGCACGAAGTGACGTGTGGCCAAGGCGTCTTCGGTGNTTGCACGCCAAGTAGCTCGCACCAGTGTGCTGCGATGGCGCATTCGATTGGTCCTTGCGGAGGCACGAAGTGACGTGTGGCCAAGGCGTCTTCGGTGGCCGCGGGCAGGGCGCGGCGGTCGAGCTTGCCGTTTGGAGTTAACGGCAGCGCCTCCAGGTGCACGTAGGCGGCTGGCACCATGTAGTCGGGCAGTTGCGCAGCTAGATGGCTTCGCAGTGCTTCGATTGGCAGCGGATTGGCAGCCAGGTAATACGCCACCAGGCGCAACTGGCCGGGTTGATCGTTACGTGCGAGCACCACCGCATCACGCACCTGCGGATGAGCGGCGAGTCGTGCAGCAATTTCGCCCGGTTCGATACGCAGTCCGCGGATCTTGACCTGATCGTCGTTGCGGCCGAGGTATTCGAGCACACCATCGCTACGCCAACGCGCGAGATCCCCGGTCTTGTACAACTGAGCGCTCGGTGCAGAGCGGAACGGATCGGTAATGAAACGCTGCGCAGTGAGCTCGGGGCGGCCGAGGTAACCATGTGCGACTTGCACGCCGCCGATATGTAGCTCGCCGGCCACGCCGATTGGCACCGGCTGTAAATGTGCGTCGAGCACATAGAGCTGTGTATTGGCGACCGGCGTGCCGATGGGGATGTTGTCGGGGACATCGGTGGTAGCGGTGCAGTCCCAGAAGCTGACGTCGATGGCGGCTTCGGTCGGGCCATAAAGATTGTGCAGCTGCACGTTGGGAAGTTGCGCGCGGAAGCGTTGCACCAGCTGTCCGGGCAAGGCCTCGCCGCTGCAAATGACGCGAGTTAGTCCACCGCACTGTTGCGCTGCCTCTGTCGCCAGAAAGGCGTCGAGCATCGAGGGGACGAAGTGCAGCGTGGTCACCCCAGCCTGCGCGATGGTTGCGCCGAGATAGGCCGGATCCTTGTGTCCACCTGGTCGCGCCAGCTGCAGGCGAGCGNATCGCCGCGAACGAATATGCCGCTTCACTGCTGCTGCCGTGGATGCCGCCTAAGGCGTGCGCAGCAAGGTGCTGACGGCGTCCATTTCGACATCCCTGCCGTGTTGCTGCCTCTGTCGCCAGAAAGGCGTCGAGCATCGAGGGGACGAAGTGCAGCGTGGTCACCCCAGCCTGCGCGATGGTTGCGCCGAGATAGGCCGGATCCTTGTGTCCACCTGGTCGCGCCAGCTGCAGGCGAGCGCCGCTCAGCAATGGCCAGAACAGCTCCCAGACAGAGACATCGAAGCTGATCGGGGTCTTCTGCAGCACCACATCGTCAGCCGTGAGCGCGTAAGTGTCCTGCATCCACANTGGCCAGAACAGCTCCCAGACAGAGACATCGAAGCTGATCGGGGTCTTCTGCAGCACCACATCGTCAGCCGTGAGCGCGTAAGTGTCCTGCATCCACAACAGGCGATTGACCACGCCACGATGGGTGTTCATCGCGCCCTTGGGCGTGCCGGTGGAGCCGGAGGTGTAGATGACGTAGGCGAGGTGATGCGGTTGTAATTCCGGGACGTATGGTGCGGTGGTGGGCAACGCCGCCCACGGCGGGCTGGCTTGGTCCAGATCGCAGATGGACAATCGTGCGAGTCGCTGCACGCTGTCCAGCGTATTGGCATCCAGCAGTGGCGGGTGGTCTGCTGAATCGGGATTGGGCAACGCCACGCGACCCAGTGCATCGGTAGCAAACAGCGACACCTGATCGCGTGCATGGGCATCGATGAGCAGGGCCAGCGGTTGGCTGTCGGCAAGCATGTCGGCCAGGCGCTGGGCAGGGTAGTCCGGATCCAGCGGGACGTAGGCGCCACCGGCCTTGAGGATGGCGAGCAAGCCGACTACGAGTGCCGGGCTGCGCTGCGCGCAGATCGCCACGCGCACATCGGGGCCGACGCCGAGATTGCGCAGATGGTGGGCTAGCCGATTTGCCTGCGCGTCCAGCGCGGCATAGTCCAACTGCTGGTTGTCTTGAGCCACAGCGATGGCATTCGGAGTGCGCTGGACCTGCGCTGCGATCAGCTCGTGCAATAGCGAGGACGGATAAGCGACAGGCACGGGCTGGAAGTCGAATAAAACGTGCTCGCGCTCGCGTGGGCCGAGCAGTGCAATGGTCTCAAGGGGCGCATCGCTGTCGGCGACCATGGCACGCAGCAGGGTTTGCAGATAGCCGACGATGCGCGTGGCGGTCGCGGCGTCGAAGACTGCAGTGGCATAGCTCAGCGTGCCGCAGATCGTGCGGCCATGCCTGTTATCGGCAAGCTGCCTGATCGGCGCGCCATCACTGTGCAACTGCAAAGTGAGATCGAAGCGGGCGGAGTTTGCTGGAATGTGCAGCGGTTGCGGATTCAGCGCGGCCCAAGGGTCGTCTGCAATCGCTAAACGGTCACCTGGTTGGTCTGTGGTGTCTGGATGACTGGCGCGTTCGTCGACAGCGTTGGAGCCAATGCCAGCAATCGTGTCTTGCTCCCACGCCAACAACGTCTGCACCAGCGGTGTGTGCGCATTACTGCGCACGGGTTGCACGGCGTGTACGACTTGCTCGAACGGCAGGTCCTGATGCGCCTGTGCCTCCAGCACTTGCTGCCGCACCTGCGCCAGCAACGTTGCCGTGTCCAAGCTGGCTGGAGCGTCGAAACGGATCGCCAGCGTGTTGACGAAGAAACCGATCAACGGCTCCAGCTCGGCACGTGTACGTCCGGCCACCGGGATACCCACCAGCACGCACTCCTGGCGGCACAATCGCGATAACAGCGCGCCCCATGCCGCCAGTACCGTCATGAACACGGTGCAGCCATGGCGGCGAGCCAGCATTTCCAGCGCATCGCCGAGTTCCCCGTCGAAGACGACAGGAACTTCAGCGCCGCTGAAATCCTGCTGCGGTGGACGCGGACGATCCAGCGGCAGATCGAGCAAGGTGGGCGCGCCTGCAAGTTGCCCTTGCCAATAATCGACTTGTTGCTGACGGCGCGGCCCCTCCAGCCACTGGCGCTGCCAGGCGGCGTAGTCGGGATACTGGATCGGCAGTGGCGGTAATGGGGCAGGTTGGCCGCGCAGGCAACTGGTGTACAACACGGCCAGTTCGTGCAACAGCACGCCGACAGACCAGCCGTCCGACGCGCTGTGATGCTGGGTGATCAGCAGTGCATGCTCGTCGGCAGACAACTGCAGCAGACGGAAACGGATCGGGGCATCGCGATCGAGCTGGAACGGGGTGTTGGCCTCATGCGCGATCCAGTGCTGCAGCTCGGCGTCTGCGTCGGCGTGATCTGCGAACGTGCGATCGGTGCGCAGGTGCTCGTGCAGCGCCAAGGCGTGTTCGGGCGGCAGCAGCTCGACGCCTACCTGTGCGTTGCGAACCTTCTCGCTATGAATCTGCTCGGTCGAACGCGGCGCCGGAACCGGCACGTTGAGTCGCGCGGCGTCGGCGATATCACCGCTTGCTTGCGGCAAGCGGTTGTGCCGAAAACAACTGCGTAACGCCTCATGCCGCGCGACCAGCGCGTGCAGCGCTGCACGCAGCGCACCGCGGTCCAGCGCACCATGCAGGCGCAATCCCATTGGCATGACGTATGTCGCACTAGGGCCTTCCAGCCGATCCAGAAACCATAGCCGTTGCTGGGCGAAGGACAGCGGAAATGGCTGGTCGCGCGACAGGCGTGGGATCGCGCTTGGCGCCTCTGCCGCATCGCCTCGCAGCGCCAGCGCCAGCGCCAGTTCGTACAACACCGGATGGGCAAATAGCAGCGTCACCGGCACTTGCCGTGCGAGCGCGGTCTGCAGCCGCGCACTGACCCGCATGGCCAGCAACGAGTGCCCGCCTAGCGCGAAGAAATGATCGTGCCGGCCGACCTGTGCCAGCCCAAGCAACTCGGCCCATACAGCGGCGAGCAGACACTCACTTGCGCCTTGCGGCGGCGCATAGACGGCTGCGGCGACGGCGGCACGATCTGGCGCCGGCAAAGCGCGACGATCCACTTTTCCGCTGGCGGTCAGGGGGAGGCGCTGCAGCCGCACGAACGCCGATGGCAGCATGTGCTCGGGCAGTTGGGTGGCCAGCGCTTCACGCAACGCGGCCGGCGTCAACGCGTTGTCGACGTCGCTGCTGTCGCTTGGCCTCGTCGCCGCGACGACATATGCCACCAGTTGTTTGTCGGCCGCGCCTTCCTGGCTTGCAATCACCACCGCGTCGGCCACCCCGACGCAACTGCGCAGTGCCGCTTCAATTTCGCCAGGTTCGATGCGAAAACCACGTACTTTCAGCTGCTGATCGCAACGCCCCAAGAAATCCAGACTGCCGTCCTCGCGCCAGCGCGCCAGATCGCCACTGCGATAGAGCCGGCCGCCGGGTAAAAACGGATCTTCTCCAAAGCGCTCGTCCGTCAAGGCTGGCTGATTGAGATAGCCGCGAGCCACGCCGGGCCCACCGATGTAGAGCTCGCCTGGCATGCCGATCGGGACCAGCTGGCGTTGATCGTCGAGCAGATAGATCCGGGTGTTGGCAATCGGGCGCCCAATCGGCACCGAGGTCACCGCTGTCTTGTCGAAGCGATGACAGGTGCTGAAGGTGGTTGCTTCGGTCGGCCCGTACGCGTTGATCAACTGGCAGTGCGGCAAGGCCTGATTGACCCGTTCGATCGCCGCACGCGACAGCACATCGCCGCCGGCCAGCAGCTGGCGCAGGCTACCCAATTGCACCAGTTGCGCAGGACCAAGCAGTTCGAACAGGCCAGCGGTCAACCACAACGTGGTGACCTGATGGTGTTGCACCTGCGCGCAGATCGCATCCAGATCCAGCGGGCCAGGTGGCGCAAGCACCAATCGCGCCCCATTGAGCAGCGCGCCCCACAGCTCGAAGGTGGAGGCATCGAAGGCCAGCGGCGCGGCGAGCACAAAGCATTGCGACGCAGCGCAGTCGGCGTAATCCGGCGCGCAGACCAGGCGCACCACATTGCGCTGCTCGACCATCACGCCCTTGGGCGTGCCGGTGGAACCAGAGGTGTAAAGCACGTAGGCCAGATGATGCGGCTGTAGCCCGGGCACATCAGGCGCCGTCGTGGGCAAGGTTGCCCAGACAGGATCGACCTGGTCCAGCTGACACACGGGCAGCGCATTGTGCAACGGCAAGCGATGCAGTGACTGCGCATCTGCAAGCACAGCAAGCGGGCGGGCATCATCCAGCAACACACGCAGCCGCTGCGGCGGCGCATCGGCATCCAACGGCAGATAAGCGCCGCCTGCTTTAAGAATGGCGAGCAGGCCGATCACCAGCGCGGGGCTGCGCGCAGCGCTGATCGCAACCAGGCAATCGGGGCCAACACCGAGCGCGCAAAGATGGTGCGCAAGCCGATTGGCGTGCAGATCCAACTCGCCATAGCTCAACCGGGTATCGCCGCACACCAGCGCGGTCGCCTGCGGCGCGCGCACGGCCTGCTCGGCGAACAGCGCTGCCATGCCACGTTGCGGAAACGGCGTCTGGCTGCAATTGAACGCTTGCAGCACGCGATGCCGCTCGCTGTCCTGCAGTAGCTGCGCCTGTCCTACGGCCGCAGCCGGAGAGGCGCACATCGCACGCAATACGCTTTGGAACTGCGTGGTCACACGTTCTGCGCTGCATGCATCGAACAAGGCCGTGGCGTAATTGAGCTGGCCGACCAATCCGTCACCTGCCGGTCCCACCGTCAGGCCAAGCTCGAACTTGGCCGTGGTGTTGGCGACCGGCACCGGTTCGACCGTCAATCCGTCCCACGGCGCAATTGCTGGCGCATCTTCCCAGGCGAAGATCGCCTGCACCAACGGTGGATATGCCGTGCTGCGCAACGGCCGCAGCGCTTCGACCACCTGCTCGAACGGCAGGTCCTGATGCGCCTGCGCGTCCAGTACGGTCTGGCGCACCTGTGCCAGCAATGCGGTCGCGTCCAGGCTGCCAGGTGCGTCGAAGCGGATCGCCAGCGTGTTGACGAAAAACCCGATCAGCGGTTCCAGTTCCACCCGCGTGCGCCCGGCCACCGGGATGCCGACCAGGACGCAGTCCTGGCGACATAACCGCGACAACAGCGCAGCCCAGGCCGCGAGCAAGGTCATGAACAAGGTGCAGCCATGGCGGCGCGAGAGCGCTTCAAGAGCGCGCGTCAGCTCGGCATCCAGCGCGAAACGGATCTCTGCCCCCATGCCGTCCTGCTGCGACGGACGTGCACGATCCAGCGGCAGATCGAGGAGCGTTGGTGCGTCGGCGAGCTGGCCTTGCCAATAGTCGAGTTGCTGTTGGCGAGGCGGGCCCTGTAACCACTCGCGCTGCCAGGCGGCGTAGTCCGGATATTGAATCTGCAGCGGCGGCAACGGGTCGGGCTGGCGGTGACGGCTGCTGGCATACAACGTGGACAGTTCCTGCAACAGGACGCCCACCGACCAGCCGTCCGAGCAACTGTGGTGTTGGGTGATCAACAGCACATGCTCAGTTGCGCTCAGTTGCAGTAGACGAAAGCGGATCGGCGCCTGCCGATCCAGCTGAAACGGCGTGTGGGCTTCGTGTTCCAGCCACTGCTGCACGTCCGCTTCCGATGCGTCGGCGCTGAGGTCTCCTAGCGCATGCTCAGTCAGCACCAGCGCGTGCTCCGGCTCCAGTAGCGCGATGTGCGCTTCGCCGTCACTGGTGACGAAACAGCTGCGTAGCGACGCATGTCTGGCCAGCAGCGCCAGCAACGCGGCGCTCAACGCGGCGCGATCCAAGGTTCCTCGCAAGCGCAGTCCCAGCGGCATCAGATAGGTTGCTGCAGGACCTTGTAACTGATCCAGAAACCATAGCCGCTGCTGCGCAAAGGACAACGCAAGAGGTTGGTCGTGTGCGCGTTTCGGAATAGGCGCCAACGCCTGCACGGTGCAGTCATCCAGAGCGCATGCCAGCGCCTGCAGCACCGGATGGGCGAACAGCAGCGCCACCGGCATGTGCCGACCCAGGCTTGCCTGTACCCGCGCGCTCAAGCGCATCGCCAGCAACGAGTGGCCGCCGAGCGCGAAGAAATCGTCATGGCGGCCGATCCGTGGCAACCCCAACAGCTCGGCCCACAGGCCTGCAAGGCTGACTTCGGTAGCGCCTTCGGGCGCCAGATAAACGTGGGTGGCGAACGCGCTGTTGTCCGGTGCCGGCAATGCATTCCGATCCAGCTTGCCGTTGCGCGTCAATGGCAAACTGTGCAGACGCACGAACGCGGCGGGGATCAGATAATCCGGCAGTCGCCTCGCCAGCGTCGCGCGTAGCGTTGCCGGAGCCAGATCGGTCTCCAGCGCGATTGTCGTCGCGGTGAGATAGGCCACCAGCAACTTGCCACTTCCGGCCGGACCCTCTTCGCGTGCGATCACTGCCGCTTCGGCCACGCCGCAACATTGGCGCAACGCCGCTTCGACCTCGCCCGGCTCGACCCGGAAACCGCGGATCTTGACCTGCTGGTCGCCACGCCCCAAAAACTCCAGGCGACCGTCTGCCAGCCAACGCCCCAGATCGCCGCTGCGGTAGATCCGCCCGCCCGGATGAAATGGGTCGGCGAGGAAGCGTTCGGCAGTGAGCTGCGGACGGTTGAGATAACCGTGCGCCACGCCGATGCCACCGATGCACAGCTCGCCCGGCACACCGATCGGCACCGGTTGCAGTTCGCCATCGAGCAGGTAAATGCGTGCATTGCCGATCGGCCGCCCCAGCGGCGGACGTTGCCCGTCCAGCGGTTGGCGCAGCACGCAGGTGGTGGCGAAGGTAGTGGTCTCGGTGGGGCCGTAGCAATGCAGCAACTGGCCAGGTGGATACTGGCGCAGCACGTGATCGATGGCGCTCGAATCCACCGCATCGCCGCCGACCATCAATAAACGTAGCTGCCCGATGACATCGCCCAGGGCGCGTGCATGCTGCTGAAACAGGCCTGCGGTGAGATGTAACACGCTGATCGCTTCGCGACGCAGCAGCTGTGCCAGCGCGTCGGCCTGCAAGGTCTGCGCGTGATCGACCACGACCAGACGTGCGCCATGCAGCAGCGGCGCCCACACCTCCAGCGTGCTGATGTCGAAGGCGGGATTGCCGACCCAGGCGACGCGGTCCTGCTCGGTGAAATGGCCGCAGGCCGGATTGAAGGCCAGATTGATCACCGCACGCTGCGTGATCTGTACGCCCTTGGGCCGGCCGCTGGAGCCGGAGGTATACATCACATAGGCCAGTGCTGGGGCGCCTGCCGGCAGTGGCAACCCGCGGGTCGCCCCATCGACATCGGCATCGGCATCGAGATCCACTGCATGCAACTGCAGCGTCGCCGGCAGGGCGGCTTGCGGCGCGTGTGCGGCAGCATGCAGCAGATGCCGCGCAGCGCAGTCATCGAGAATGCTCGCGCTGCGTGTCCATGGCGCGTGCGGATCCAACGGCACATAGACGGCACCGGCTTTCAGGATGGCCAACTGCGCCAGTACCAATTCCACGCTGCGTGGTAGCCATACGGCCACCAGTTCACCGTGGGTGACGCCGGCGCGGAGCAATTGATTGGCTAAAGCATTGGCGTTTGCCTCCAGCGTGGCGTAATCGATCCGGCGCTCGCCATCGACCACCGCGATCGCGGTCGGGTTGCGCTGCGCCTGACGTTCGAACAGCGCGGCCAACGCGGTTTCGTCGGGGCAGGGCACGGCGGTCTGGTTGAAGGTGTGCAGTACCTGCTGGCGTTCGTCTGGCGGCAGCACATCGATCTGGGTCAGTGGGGTGATCGGCGAACGCTCCAGCGCATCGGCCAGCGCTTGCAACGCAGATTCCATGAAGAGGCACAGCCGCTTCGGCGCAAGCGGTGCGACGCTTTGCGCGCTCAGGTCCAGCGTGCGGCCATCGTCTCCCACCGATAACGCCAGCGGGTAGTGCGTGCGTTCCTCGGCGCTGAGCAAGGCGCCATCGTGCGGATGCTCGGCGACCGCATTCGCGCCGGCGTTGTGGCGATAGTTGAGCAACGCGGTGAACAGCGGCGCAGGAGCCGGCACCGCACTGCAGCGCTGCGCCAGCGCGAGCGAGGCGTGTTCGTGGCGTAGCAGTGCGCTCAGTTCGGCATGCGTGTGCTGCAGCGCGGCCGCTACGCCGGGGTGGTGCTGCAGCCGCAGACGCAGCGGCAAGGTGTTGATGAACAGGCCCAGCGTGCTGGCATCGGCCTGATCCATGCGGCCGAACAACACGGTGCCGAATACCGGCTCGGCACACCCGCTGCTGCGTGCCACCACCAGGCCCCAGGCGAGATGACACAGGCTGGCCAGACTGACACCGTGTTGGCTGGCGAGTTGACGCAAGCGTGCAGTCAGCGCTGGCGGCAACACGTGTTCGCAGCTGCTGACTACGCCAGTGGCATCGAGCAGGCCAAACGGCGCGCAGGAGGTGTCCAGGTCAGCCAGACGCTCGCGGAAGAATGCTGCGTGCTCGGCCTGCGGCAATCCCAATCGTGCCTGTGCGACCAGGTTGCGGAACGGTTGCGGCGGCCGGAGTTCGTCGCCACGCTTGGCCAGTAGCGTCTGGATCTCGCACTGGATGGTTTCCAGTGTGGTGTGGTCGCCGATCAGATGATGTTGCAACAGCAGCAGATGCCAGCGTTGCCCATCCGGGTCGGCCACGACGCTGGCGTGCAGCAACGGTGCACGGCGCAGATCCAGCTGGCGCAGCTGTGGATGCGCGGCGAGCTGTTCTTCGAACGATTGCTGCTGATCTACGTTTGCGAAAACTAACGTTTCGATCGGCAACGCAGCGTGGCGATAGACCGCCTGCACCGGCTCGCTCAGGCCTTCCCACAGCACCGCGCTGCGCAGGATGTCGTGGCGGTCGATCACGCGTTGTAATGCGGCCAGGTAAGCGTCCAGCCCGGCGCGATCGGCAAAGCGCAGACGCAGGCGCAGCAGATATGGATCGCGATCGGGCGCGAGCAGGTGATGGAACAGCAGGCCGTCCTGCAGCGGCGACAGCGCGTACAGATCCTGCAGATTGGGCAGGCCGCCGGGCACGTGTTTCAGCACGTGGTCGATGTCTTGCTGGGTGAGCGCGGCCAGTGGCAGGTGCTGCGGCGTGAGTTGCTTCAGTTCACGGCTGATGCGGTTGGGTGGCACCACCAGCGCGGTGCTGCTGTCGCCGTGCAGGCTGGCGGCAAAACCGGCCAGGGTGGGTGCGACAAACAGATTGCGTACTTGCGCCTGCAGCCCGTCGGCACGCAGCCGCTCGACCAGGCGGATTGCCAGCAACGAGTGCCCGCCGAGTGCAAAGAACTGATCGTCGCGGCCAACTTGCTGCACGCCGAGCAATGCGCACCAATGCGCGGCGATGGTGCATTCGATCGGTCCCTGCGGCGGGACGAATGCACGCGCGGCCAGGGCGTCGTCGGTGGGGGCGGGCAGGGCGCGGCGATCGAGCTTGCCGTTTGATGTGAGTGGCAGCGCGTGCAACAACACGTAGGCGGACGGCAGCATGTAATCGGGCAGTTGCGCCGCCAGTGCGGCGCGCAGCATGGCCGGTGCGAGCGCGTCGGCGTCGGTATCGGGCTGCGCAGTGATGTAGGCGACCAGGCGTTTTTCTGTCGCGCTGCTGCCGGTGGCGATCACTGCCGCATCGGCCACGCCAGGGCAGGCGGCGAGCCGCGCGGCGATCTCGCCGGGTTCGATGCGAAAGCCACGGATCTTGACCTGATCGTCGGCGCGGCCGCGAAATTCCAGACGGCCATTGGCCTGCCAGCGCGCCAGATCGCCGCTGCGGTAACAGCGTTCGCCAGGTTGGAATGGATCGTCGACAAAGCGCTCGGCGCTCAGCGCCGGCTGATGCAGATAGCCCCGCGCAACACCGTAGCCGCCGATGTAGAGCTCGCCAACGCAGCCGTGCGGCACCAGGTGTTTGAAGGCGTCGAGCAGGTAGACGCGGGTATTGGCGATCGGCCGGCCGATGTCGGCGGGGTGGTCGCCATCGGCCAGCAGGCCGGAGGTGGCCACCACGGTCGTTTCGGTGGGGCCGTAGTTGTTGCTCAGGCGCAGGCCGGCCTGCAACCGCGGTAGCCGCCGCAGCTGGTCGCCGCCGATCAACAGTTGCTGCAATGACGGCGGCAGCGCGCCCTGTTCCAGCGCCAGCTCGGCGATGGGTGTGACCAGAAAACCGCTGTGTAGTGGCTGCTGACGCCACCAGTCGAGCAAGGCCTGCGGGTCGCGCGCGGTGGTCGCTGGCGGCAGATGCAAGGTGGCGCCGCTGCACAAGGCTGGCCACAGCTCCCAGGCATTGGCGTCAAAGCCGATTGCCGCGGTCGCAGCGGTGTGCTGGCCTGCAGTCAGTGCAAAGTTTTGCCGATGCCAGTGCACCAGATTTGCAAGCGCGCGATGTTCCACCATCACGCCCTTCGGTGTACCGGTGGAGCCGGAGGTGTAGATCACATAGGCCAGATGGTGCAGCTGCGGCGTTGCGTGCGCTTGCTCGACCGTCGCCGGGTTGTGCCAGGCGGGCGCGGCATCATCCATTCGGCAGATCGGCAGCGTGGCGGGGGGCGTCAAGTGCGCCAGCGTGGCGGTGTCTGTCAGCAACACACTGGGTTGGCAATCGTCGAGCAGAAATGCCAGACGCGCGCGTGGATCTTCCGGGTCCAGCGGCACATACGCCGCTCCCGCCAGCAGACTCGCCAGCAGGCCAACGACTTGTTGCGGACTGCGCCGCAAACACACCGCAACGCGCTGATCCGGCATCACGCCGAGCCTGCGCAGATGCCGGGCGAGCTGCTGCGCCTGCGCTTGCAACTGGGCGTAGCTCAACTGCTGCTCGCCTTGCACCAGCGCAATGGCATCCGGAGTGGCAGCAGCCTGTGCGGTGAACCACTGCACCACGCCGCCGGCTGGAAGCGGCATCCGGGTCTGGTTGCGATCGTGCAGCAACTGCCGGCGCTCGGCGGGCGACAGCAGTGCGATCGTTGCCAGGGCGCGCCGTTCGTCATCGAGCATGCCGCGCAGCAGCGCTTCGAAATAGCCCACCAGCCGTGCGATGGTCGATGCATCGAACAAGGCAGTGGCATAACCGAGCCGGCCGCACAGCCCGCGCGGGCTTGCTGCCAAGGTCAAGGTCAGATCGAACTTGGCGCTGCGCTCGGCCAGCGTCAGTGGCTGCGGTTGGAGTGCTGCCCACGCGCCTTGTTCCGGCGCAGCGTGCGATTCTTCCCAGGCAAACATCACCTGCACCAGCGGGGTGTAGCTGGCGTCGCGTACCGGTTGCAGGTGTTCGACCAACTGCTCGAACGGCAGCTCCTGATGGTCCTGCGCCGCCAGCACATTGCGGCGGACCTGGGCCAGCAGGGTGGCAGTGTCGGTGGCGAGGTCCACATCCACACGCACCGGGAGGGTGTTGACGAAAAAGCCCACCAGCGGTTCCAGCGCGGCATGCGTGCGGCCGGCGAACGGGCTGCCGATCAACACGCTGGATTGTCGGCACAGCCGCGCCAGCAGCGCGCCCCAGCCGGCCAGCAGGGTCATGAAACGCGTGCAGCCATGCCGCCGCGACAATGCATCCAACGCATCGCTGAAATCAGCGTCGAACGCGAAGCCGAGTTCGCCGCCATCGCTGTTGGCCAGCGGTGGGCGCGGGCGATCCAATGGCAGATCGAGCAGGGTGGGTGCGTCGGCCAGCTGCGCGCGCCAGTAGTCGAGCTGGCGGTTGCCTTCGCCCGCGCCAAGCCACTGGCCTTGCCAGGCGGCGTAGTCGGCGTAGTCGATCGCAAGCGCCGGTAGCGGGTTCGGCCGGCGCGCGTGGTAGGCGTCGTAAAGCGCAGCCAGTTCGCGCTGCAGCACTGCCTCGGACCAGGCATCGGAGGCACTGTGATGGGTGGTGCTGAGCAGCACGTGCGCATCGTCTGCCAGTTTTAGCAGGCGGAAACGGATCAGCGGGCCTTGCTCGAGCTGGAACGGCGTACTGGCCTCGTGGTCCAGCCAATGCTGTAGCTCTGTTTCGGCCTGCGCAGCATCGAGCGCTGACAGATCGTGTTCGCCGAGCTGCAGTGCCTGCTCGGCCGGCAACCATTCCATCCGCACCTGCTCGCCGTCGGGCACAAAGCGGCTGCGCAGTGGTCCATGGCGTGCCAGCAATGCCTGCAGTGCTTCGATCAGTGCGGTGCGGTCCAGCGTGCCCTGCAGACGTAGCCCGGCGCACATCAGGTAACTCGTGCCGGAGCCATGCAATTGCTCCAGAAACCACAGCCGCTGCTGCGCGAACGAGGCCGGCAGCAGGCCGCTGTGGTCGGTTGGCACCAAGGTGTCCAGCGCCGGTGCGGGGGCGAGGTGCTGTTGCTGCGCCAGCGCGAGCAAGCGTTC
The DNA here is from genome assembly GCF_001423495.1 of Xanthomonas sp. Leaf131. Lineage (GTDB taxonomy): Bacteria > Pseudomonadota > Gammaproteobacteria > Xanthomonadales > Xanthomonadaceae > Xanthomonas. The sequence goes on from NZ_LMOG01000018.1 coordinate 452,134, forward strand.
CAGTGCGTCGGTGTCCAGAGCGTCCAGTGCGGTGGACTTATCGTGCGACATGATCCATCTCCGTAAGTGCACTCAGTTGCGCCAGCGCGTCGGGCGCCAGGCGTTGCAGCTGTGCCAGCGCGAGCCTGCGGCTGAAGGCGGCCAGGGTCGGGAACTCGAACACCGCCGACAGCGGCAACCGCACCTGCGCCTGTTCGCTCAACTGCGCCAGCAACCGCACCGCCAGCAGCGATTGCCCGCCCAGCGCGAAGAAGTCGTCGTCGCGGCCCACCTGCGGCAGCCCCAGCAGCCGGCACCAGTGCGCGGCCACCAGGCATTCGGTCGGGCCGGTCGGTGCGCTGTAGGGACGCAGCGCAAACGCCTGGCCTTCCGGTGCCGGCAAGGCCTTGCGATCGAGCTTGCCGTTGGCGGTCAGCGGCAGCTTGGGTAGCACCACCCAGGCCGACGGCAGCATGTGCTCGGGCAGTGCGCACTCGAGTGCGGCACGCAGCGTGGCGGGCCGTAAAGCCGCGGCATCGGCATCGGGCAGCGCGGTGAGATAGGCCACCAGCCGCGTCAGGCCCGGGCTGTCTTCGCGTGCCAGCACCACCGCTTCGCGTACACCGGGGGCCGCGAGCAGACGCGATTCGATCTCGCTCAGCTCCACCCGCAAGCCGCGGATCTTGACCTGATGGTCGTTGCGTCCCAGGTACTGCAGGTTGCCATCGGGCAGCCAACGCGCCAGGTCGCCGGTCTTGTAGCGGCGTGCGTCGTGCACGTCGAAATGGTCGTCGGCGACAAAGCGCTCGGCACTGAGCTCAGGCAGATTCCAATACCCGCGCGCCACCTGCACGCCACCGATGTGCAGCTCGCCGGGCACGCCGACCGGCACCGGCTGGCCATGGGTATCGAGCACGTACAAACGGGTATTGGCGATCGGCCGGCCGATCGGCACCAGCCCGGGGTGCAGCTGCGGATCGCACTGCCAATGACTGACTTCGATCGCCGCCTCGGTGGGTCCATAGAGGTTGTGCAATTCAACATGCGGCAGCGCCTGCAGACAGCGCCGCTGCAAGGCATCGCTCAGCGCCTCGCCACTGCACAGCAGCCAACGAAGGCTGGGGCAACGTGGCGGTTCGGCTTGATCCAGAAACAGCTGCAGCATCGACGGCACGAAGTGCGCCTGGGTGATGCCCCGTTGTTCGATCACCGTGGCCAGATACTGCGGATCCTGATGCCCCTGCGGGCGCGCAAGCACCAGGCGTGCGCCGGCCTGCAGCGGCGAGAAGATCTCCCACAGCGAGATATCGAAACCGAACGGCGTCTTCTGCAGCGCCCGATCGTGTGGCCCGAGCGGGAACATGGTTTGATGCCATTGCAGCCGGTTGACCACGCCACGATGCGCGTTCATCACTCCCTTCGGTTGACCGGTGGAGCCGGAGGTGTAGATCACGTAAGCCAGGCAGTCTGGATGCAGGTCGGGCAGCTGCGGTGCGCTAGTGGGTTGCGCGTGCCAGGGCAGCTCTGGTGCATCCAGGCGGCAGTAAGTGAGTTCGGCACGTTGCGGAATTCTTGCCAGACCATAGTCGTCGCAGAGCACCGCCAGCGGCTGACTGTCGGCGAGCATGTAGGCCAGCCGCTCGCTCGGATACTCCGGATCCAGCGGCACATACGCAGCGCCGGCCTTGAGGATGCCGAGCAGGCCGATCACCATTTCCACACTGCGCTGCAGACACAGCGCCACGCGACATTCCGGCCCCACGCCGAGGCTGCGCAGATGATGGGCCAACTGGTTGGCCTGGGCGTCCAGTTCCGCATAACTCAGCGAGCGTGCATCCAGCTCCACCGCGATGGCGTCGGGCGAGCGCTGCACTTGCGCTTCAAACAGCTGGTGCAGGCAGATGCCGGGCGCGAGTGCGGTGACGGTGGCATTGAACTCTTCCAGGACCTGGGTTTGTTCTGCCTTCGGCAACACCGGTAATCGCTGTACCGGTGTCTGCGGCGCATGTTCCAACGCATCGACCAGGCCGCTCAGAGCAGTCGCCAGGTAGCTGCATAGACGTCGCGGCTCCAGCACTGCGCAGACCTGCGCCGTCAGCGCCAGGCCGTGGCCATCGTCTTCCATCGCCAGATGAATCGGGTAGTGCGTGCGCTCCTCGCCACCGAGTAGTGAAGCATCGCCGCTATGGCGGTTGTGCCGGTAGTTGAACAGGGCAGTGAACAGCGGCGCCGGTGCCGGCACCGCGCTGCACCGCTGCGCCAGTGCCAGCGATGCGTGTTCGTGATGCAGCAACGCGGCCAGATCGGCATGCGTGCGGCGCACGGCCGCTTCGGCGCCGATCGGCTCGGCCAGCGCGACGCGTAGCGGCAAGGTATTGATGAACGGCCCAAGTGCACCGGCGCCGGTCTGGCCCATGCGGCCGAACAGCACGCTGCCGAACACCGCGTCGGTGCAGCCGCTGGTGCGGGCCACCACCAGTCCCCAGGCCAGATGACACAGGCTGGCCAGACTCACGCCCAGTCGTTGCGCTGCCTCACGCAGTCTCGCCACCAGCGATGCATCCAACACCATCGTGTGCTCGCTGGGCGCAGCATCTGTCGCCTGCAAGAGACCCAATGGCGCGCACGGCGTATCCAGATCGCCCAGGCGCTCGCGGAAAAACGCTTCGTGCGCGGTTTGCGGCAATCCCAAGCGCGCTTGCGCGACGAGGTTGCGAAATGGTTGCGGCGGTGCGAGTTCAGCGCCGCGTCCGGTCTGCAGGGTCTGGATCTCGGACTGGATGGTGTCCAGCGTGGTGTGGTCGCCGATCAGATGATGTTGCAACACAAGCAGATGCCAACGTTGGCCGTCCGAGTCCGCCACGACGCTCGCATGCAACAGCGGTGCGCGGCGCAGATCCAGCTGACGCGAGTGCGGAAGCGTGGCCAGTTGGTGTTCGAACGGTTGCTGTGGATCGAAGCCGGAGCAATGCAACACGTCGATCGGCAACGTTGCATGGCGATAGACCGCTTGTACCGGTTCGCTCAGGCCTTCCCACAGCACCGCGCTACGCAGGATGTCGTGGCGGTCGATGACGGTTTGCAGTGCGGTCAGATAGGCATCCAACCGCGTGCGATCGGCAAAGCGCAATCGCAGGCGTAGTACATAGGGATCGCCATCGGTGGCCAGCAGATGGTGGAAGAGCAGGCCGTGCTGGAATGGCGAGAGTGCGTAGATGTCCTGCACGTTGGCGATGCCACCGGGAACTTGCTCCAGCACGCGGTCAATGTCCTGCTGGGTGAGGTCGGCGAGTGGCAGGTGTTGCGGGGTGAGTTGGGTCAAGCCGGGGGTGATGCGGTTGGGTGGGACGATCAGCGCGTTGTTGGTGTCTGCGTTGCTACGCAGGCTGGCGGCAAAGCCGGCCAAGGTGGGGGAGGCGAAGAGGTTGCGGACTTCGGCGTGCAACCCATTCGCGCGCAGTCGTTCGACCAGGTGGATTGCCAGTAACGAATGTCCGCCAAGGGCGAAAAACTGATCGTCGCGGCCGACCTGTTGCACGCCAAGTAGCTCGCACCAGTGTGCTGCGATGGCGCATTCGATTGGTCCTTGCGGAGGCACGAAGTGACGTGTGGCCAAGGCGTCTTCGGTGGGCGCGGGTAGGGCGCGGCGGTCGAGCTTGCCGTTTGGAGTTAACGGCAGCGCTTCCAGGTGCACGTAAGCGGCTGGCACCATGTAATCGGGCAGTTGCGCAGCCAGATGGCTTCGCAGTGCTTCGACTGGCAGTGCCGTGGCAGCCAGGTAATAGGCCACCAGGCGCAGCTGGCCGGTCTCATCAGTGCGCGCCAGCACCACCGCATCGCGTACATCGGAGTGGTTTGCCAATCGTGCGGCGATCTCGCCAGGTTCGATACGCAGTCCGCGGATCTTGACCTGATCGTCGTTGCGGCCGAGGTATTCGAGCACGCCATCGCTACGCCAACGCGCGAGATCCCCGGTCTTATACAACTGAGCGCTCGGTGCAGAGCGGAACGGATCGGGAATGAAACGCTGTGCGCTAAGCTCGGGGCGACCGAGGTAACCACGTGCGACTTGCACGCCGCCGATATGCAGCTCGCCGGCCACGCCGATCGGCGTTGGCTGCAGATGCGCATCGAGTACGTAGAGCTGTGTATTGGCGACCGGCGTGCCGATGGGGGTGTTGTCGGGGACATCGGTGGTAGCGGTACAGTCCCAGAAGCTGACGTCGATGGCGGCTTCGGTCGGGCCATAAAGGTTGTGCAGCTGCACGTTGGGAAGTTGCGCGCGGAAGCGTTGCACCAGTTGCCCGGGCAAGGCCTCGCCGCTGCAAATGACGCGGGTCAATCCACCGCACTGTTGCGCTGCATCCGTGGCCAGAAAGGCGTCGAGCATCGAAGGGACGAAGTGCAGCGTGGTCACCCCAGCCTGCGCGATGGTTGCGCCGAGATAGGCCGGATCCTTGTGTCCACCTGGTCGCGCCAGCTGCAGGCGAGCGCATGGCCAGAACAGCTCCCAGACAGAGACATCGAAGCTGATCGGGGTCTTCTGCAGCACCACATCGTCAGCCGTGAGCGCGTAAGTGTCCTGCATCCACAGCAGGCGATTGACCACGCCACGATGGGTGTTCATCGCGCCCTTGGGCGTGCCGGTGGAGCCGGAGGTGTAGATCACGTAGGCGAGGTGGTGCGGTTGCAGCCCGGTGACATCCGGGGCGGTGCCAGGTTGGTGCGCCCAGGGGGAGTGGGTTTGGTCCAGTTGATAGACCGCCAATGTCTTTGGCAGTCCTTTGCACAGCAGCACGCTGTTCGAAGTCTCGGTGTCTAGCAGCGAGACGCGATCCAGTGCGTCGCTTGCAAACAGCGGAATGTGTTCGCGCGCATAGGCATCGATGAGCAGGGCGAGCGGCTGGCTGTCGGCGAGCATGTCGGCCAGGCGCTGGGCCGGATAATCAGGATCCAGCGGCACGTAGGCGCCACCGGCTTTCAGGATCGCGAGCAGGCCGACGACCAATCCCGGGCTGCGCTGTGCACAGATCGCCACGCGCACATCGGGCCCGACGCCGAGTTGGCGCAGATGGTGGGCAAGCCGATTGGCCTGCGCGTCCAGCGCGGCATAGTCCAGTTGCAGGTGGTCCTGAGCCACGGCAATGGCATGCGGGGTGCGCTGCATTTGCTGTTCGATCAGCGTATGCAATAGCGTGGACGGATAAGCGATGGATGCCGGCTGGAAGTCGACCAGCAGTTGTCGACGCTCGCTCGGGCCAAGCAGCGTAATCGTGTCCAGCGGGGCTGCACTGTCGGCGACCATCGCACGCAACACGCTGTGCAGATAGCCGACGATGCGGGTAGCGCTGGCGGCATCGAACAGCGCGGTGGCATAGCTCAGCGTGCCGTGCACATTGGTGCCTTCGCTGCTTGGCTGTCCTGCTGGCTGACCACCACTGCGCAACTGCAAGATAAGATCGAAGCGCGCGGAGGTGGCAGGAATCTGCAGGAGCTGTGGGTGCAGTGCGGCCCACGGGTCGTCTGTGGTTTCTGCATGCTCCATCGAGGTGCCAGAAATACTGGGAGTTGCCGGGGCAATCGAGTCTTGCTCCCAGGCCAACATTGTCTGCACCAGCGCGGTATGCGCACTGCTGCGCACTGGTTGCACGGCTTGCACCACCTGCTCAAACGGCACGTCTTGATGCGCCTGCGCGTCGAGCACGCGCTGTCGCACCTGCGCCAGCAACGTTGCCGTGTCCAAACTGGCCGGAGCGTCGAAACGGATCGCCAGCGTATTGACGAACAAGCCGATCAACGGCCCCAACTCTGCCCGCGTCCGTCCGGCCACCGGGATGCCGACCAGCACGCACTCCTGTCGGCACAATCGCGATAACAGCGCGCCCCAAGCCGCCAGCACCGCCATGAACACGGTACAGCCATGGCGGCGCGCCATGATTTCCAGCCCATCACTGAGATCAGCATCAAAGCGGATAGGCACCTCGGCACCGCTGAAATCCTGTTGCGGCGGACGCGGGCGATCCAGCGGCAGATCGAGCAAGCTGGGCGCGCCGTCAAGCTGACGTTTCCAATAATCGAGTTGCTGCTGACCACGTGATCCATCCAGCCACTGCCGTTGCCAGGCGGCGTAGTCCGGGTACTGGATCGGTAGCGGTGGCAATGGATTCGGCTGGCCGCGCAGGCAACTGACGTACAACGCCGACAGCTCATGCAACAGCACACCGACCGACCAGCCATCCGACGCACTGTGGTGCTGGGTGATCAGTAGCACATGCTGTTCGGCCGACAATTGCAGCAGACGGAAACGGGCCGGTGCATCGCGGTCGAGCTGGAACGGGGTGCTGGCCTCATATGCGATCCAGTGCTGCAGCTCCGCGTCTAGCTCACAGTGATCGATCAGCGCGTGATCGATGAGCTGATGCTCGTGCAGCACTAACGCCTGTTCGGGCGGCAGCAGCTCGACGTGCACGCGCGCCGCATCCAGCTGCTCGGCCGAGTACGGTATCGCTGCGGAGCTGACAGACGCTGTGCTGGTAGACGCTGCCGCGCTGACAACATCGCCGGTCTGCTGCAAGCGGCGCTGCCGAAAACAACTCCGCAGTGCTTCGTGCCGCGCGACCAGCGCGTGCAGCGCCGCACGCAGCGCATCGCGATCCAGCGCGCCATGCAACCGCAAGCCCATCGGCATGATGTATGTCGCGTTGGGGCCTTCCAACTGATCCAGAAACCACAGCCGTTGCTGGGCGAAGGACAGTGGCAATGGCTGGTTGCGCGGCAGACGCGGGATCGCGCTGAGCGCATCGCCGGCGCTGTCCTGCAACGCCAGCGCAAAATCGCATAGCACCGGGTGCGCAAACAACAGCGTCATCGGTACCTGGCGCGCAAACGCGGCCTGCAGGCGGGCACTGACGCGCATCGCCAGCAACGAGTGCCCACCCAGCGCGAAGAAGTGATCGTGCCTGCCGACCTGCGGCAATCCGAGCAGCTCCGCCCAGAGTCCAGCCAGGAAGCATTCGTATGCACCTTGCGGCGGCGCATAGCCGGCTGCAGCGACTGCGTCACGATCCGGCGCCGGCAACGCACGCCGGTCAACTTTGCCGCTGGCAGTCAGCGGCAGTCGCTGGAGTGGCACGAACACCGATGGCAGCATGTGCTTGGGCAAGTACCTGGCCAGCGCCGCACGTAGCGTGGCGGGAGCGAGCGCGTCGTCGATGTCATCCCTGCTATGGCCGCTATCGCTCCTTTCGGTATTGCTATGCAGCTGCTTTCCAGCGACGACATACGCCACCAACTGCTTATCCGCCGCACCTTCCTGGCGCGCGACCACTACCGCATCGTCCACTCCTGCGCAGCGGCGCAGGGCCGCCTCGATTTCGCCGGGCTCGATACGGAAGCCGCGTACTTTCAGCTGATGATCGCAGCGGCCCAAAAAATCCAGGCTGCCGTCCTCGCGCCAGCGCGCCAGATCGCCGCTGCGATACAACCGCCCACCCGGCACGAAGGGATCGTCGCTAAAGCGTTCCTCAGTGAGTCCCGGCTGATTGAGATACCCGCGCGCCACGCCCGGCCCACCGATGTAGATCTCGCCGGGCACACCGATCGGCACCAACTCGCGTTGATCGTCCAGCAGATAAATCCGCGTGCTGGCGATCGGGCGCCCGATCGGTACTGATGTCACCGGCGCCTTGTCGAAGCGATGGCAGGTGCTGAAGGTGGTCGCCTCGGTCGGCCCGTACGCGTTGATCAATTGACAGTGCGGTAAGGTCCGATTGACTCGTTCGATCGCTGTACGCGAGAGCACATCGCCGCCGGCAAACAGCTGGCGCACACTATGCAACTGCGCCAATTGCGCAGGGCCAAGGAGTTCGAACAGGCCGGCAGTCAACCACAAGGTGGTGACCTGATGGTGTTGCACCTGCGCACAGATCACATCCAGATCCAACGCGCCGGGTGGCGCGAGCACCAGCCGCGCACCATTGAGCAATGCACCCCACAGCTCGAAGGTGGACGCATCGAATGCCAATGGTGCTGCAAGCAGGAAGCACTGCGACGCATCGCAGTCGGCGTAATCAGGCGTGCAGACCAGGCGCACCACATTGCGCTGCTCGACCATCACGCCCTTGGGTACGCCGGTAGAGCCGGAGGTGTACAGCACGTAGGCCAGATGATGCGGCTGCAATGCAGGCACATCAGGCGCAGTGTCAGGTAGCGTTGCCCAGGCAGGATGGGCCTGATCCAGCAGGCAAACCGGCAAGGCATCAGGCAATGACAAGCGCCGCAGTGACTGCGTATCGGCCAGCACAGCGAGCGGGCGGGCGTCGTCCAGCAGCGCACGCAGACGCTGCTGCGGAGTATCGGCATCCAGCGGAAGATATCCGCCACCGGCCTTGAGAATGGCAAGCAAACCTATCACCAACGCCGGACCACGTGCAGCACTGATGGCAACCAGACAATCGGGGCCGACGCCGAGCGCACACAGAAAATGCGCAAGACGACTGGACTGCAGATCCAGTTCGGCATAACTCAGCTGGATGTTGCCGTCCACGAGCGCAATTGCCTGCGGCGCGTTCGCTACTTGCTCGGCAAACAACGCCGCCATGCCGCGCTGTGGAAACTGCGTGTCGCTACAGTTGAATGTGTGTAGCACGCGACTGCGCTCGCTGCCGGGCAGCAGCGGCAATGAAGCGGCAGGACTATGCTGCGCCTCGGGACGTTCAAGCGCTGCCAGCAAGCATCGCAACCGTGCACCCACACGTAATGCCTGCCGTTGCGTTGATTGCGACATGCGGATTCCACAGCGAAATCGCTTCCGCAGCTGACAGATTTGAAGGTGCAATTGCGATGCTGTGGCTGCACTGACAATCACCACGCTTTCGTTCACCGCATCGATCTCGATCAGCGCCGGCCAAGCATGTGCAGCATCGCCACGTGGCGCGCCGATCGAGTGCGCGCCATCGTCTTCCGCGGCATCGAGGGCACCGCGATCCATCGCAACACGCACCTGCTGGCAAATCGCCGCGTATGTATCGTGTGCAGCTGGATGCACATCCAGCTGACGCGTGTGGGTGCCGTAACGCAATCTGATCTGCAACGGCGATGGCGCGCAGGTACGTATCAGATAGATCGCCACTGCGGCGAGCAGGCGTTCCAGGCCCTGCGTTTCGGCCGATCCCGGCAAGGCCTGCCAGCGTGACCAGACCAATGCGCCAGCTGTCTCCTCGGACGAAAACTGTGGCTGCGAAATGTCGGGGTAGGGGATTGTCGAGTTACCTGGCTCGCTGACCGGTCGCGATGAGACGGGTGCGGCGCCGACCAGTGCTGCTTCTGAGTCAGAAGTCACGTTGAAAGCCGCAAAGCGCAGAGCTATTGAAGTTGGACACGAGATATCCATCGCAAAAACTGCGGAGTTTCGGGCGTCCTTGGATAAGCGGATGAGTCTCCTTGCGTGGGCTCACCATAGGGTGTGTTCGAGAAGGATTTATTACATGTGCGCGGATTTTTCGCGCCCTTGGATAATCGAAAGATTATCGAATGGATATCTATTTTGCTTATGTAGTTTATTTAACGAATTATTTCTTCCGGAAATTTATCAGGGTAATGGCGGTGCGCACTTCTTCACTACTTTCCTTTGCGCGGGTCAGGTCGGATCAGCGCTGTGAGCCGCATCGCATAAACCTAGTAACCTGCCATGTCCGCCGGCGCGGTGACTGTTACCTCAGCGCCACAGTCGTTGTGCAAAAACGGGATGCATTACCCGACCAAACGATGCCGCCTCTGAAGAGGTCCGGATCGCAACTCCGCCGCTGTGCAAGGACCAGCCAAACGGCAGCGGTGAACGCTACGGCGAGATGCCTGTCAAAGCGGAGGTGATCATGAGAGCAGGCTGGCAATGTCGGCGGCAGCCTCACGACGAGGGGGGGCTGAGGCCTGTTCAGCCCTGCGCGCTTGATCCGGCTGGCAAGCGCTGCCACGTAAAGACGTGAACGCGGCAAGATGCCCGGCATGGCGACCGAGCTTGGGGCATGTCGTCACCGCGGCGCGGCAGACCAATCGGTCCCCTTGGCGTCTACGCTAAACAAGGCTACAATGGCGTCCGTTCCAGAGCAGGGGGGCGGCGAAAAACCCGTTGCAACACAGTGGGTTGGACGCTTGCTAAAGAAGTTGTGGTCGCTGGCTCGGACGTACAGGCCCCGTTTGCGGGGTCTTGCTCGTTGCAAGGTAAGTGTTGTGGCAAGCGATGTTCGGCCTGGTGGTAGAGTGGTTATGCAGCGGACTGCAAATCCGCGTACGCCGGTTCAATTCCGGCCCAGGCCTCCACATCGTTCTCTAGATTTCAGTCACGCGCGTGTCCCGGTTTGCAAGTGGCTGACGCCGCAAGAAACAGCAAGCTGGCGGTGTGAAGGGACTAGCGCAACGATGTGACAAGTTGTACAATTTTGTTCCACGCGGGAATAGCTCAGTTGGTAGAGCGCAACCTTGCCAAGGTTGAGGTCGCGAGTTCGAGTCTCGTTTCCCGCTCCAAATTCGAATGACTGAAGTGTATGTTCGGTCGATGACACCAAAGGGCCTCATGGCCCTTTTTTGTTGTGTTCGATTTTTGCAGATGTGCATTCCTTCGCAACTCACATCCACGCGCCTGCATGGGTGTACTACGTTGCAAAAGTTGAAACCCCGAATGGCGTGCACCGGGCATCCGCAAACGCGGCGATCACTCAGCGCTGCAAGTCTGCACAGCAGCCAATGCGTTACCGCTCACCAAACGCGATAGGTGATCACCGTGTGCGGATCGACAAAACCGAAACCGAGCTCGCACAGCTGCCCCTCTGGCAGGTCCGCACACAGCCGCTCGCAGACCTGCAGACGGACCTGCCCGGCAAGCGGATCCAGTGCCAGCAGCTGCGCACTGGAAAAATCGAAATAGCGACCTACCGCTGAAAAACTCGCCTTGAACAGACTTTCCTTGGCCGAGAAGACGATAGTCAGCAGCACATCCAGCGGGTGGCCGGTGGACGCAGCGATCGATTGCAACAGCGCCAGTTCTGCGCTGTTGACCACCGTGCTCACTAACGCATCGCATGCGTCGGTATCGACGACATGTTCCAGATCGATGCCGATGCCACGCCATCGGCCGTGGCGTGCAACTGCCGCTGCGGCCAGACGATGCGTATGCGAGATGCTGCCGATTGCCTGCGCCGGCCAGACCGGTTCGCGTGCAGTGCCGGTGGCGATCTGCAGATCGCTGTCTGCGGGAACCAGGGATTGCTGTTGCAAGGCCTGGCGCGCGGCCATTCTGCCGAAAAAATACTCGGCCTGGCGCTTGCGGACGCTACGGGCAATGGTGGATGGACAGACGATCTTGCAGCTGCCGAACGCCTCAAGCGAAAACTGCGCAAGCTCGAATGCGATGACCTGCACCACCAGGCTGCCGCCATGCGGGCAGGGAAGGGTGTATTGCCAACGCGCACGCAATGCCTCCACCGAAGCAATGGCGGGGTCGGCAGGCGGCGCTGCGCTCTTGGTCAGCACCGAATGCATGCCCGCTGGGTAGGGTGCTGGTCGTATCGCGTGTTGAGCATCATCAAAGCCTTCAATCGCGTTCGGCCTTCCTGTCTGCGCTGAACTTGCCGACACATCCGCACCAGCGACGCCTGGGGCGGTGCGCCGGAGACGGATCGATTGAGAGTGTGCCCGGGGCGGGAATCGAACCCGCATAGCCTTGCAGCTGAGGGATTTTAAGTCCCTTGCGTCTACCAGTTTCGCCACCCGGGCATTGCGATAGCGTGCCTGATTGCGCGCCGATTGTGAATCTCTGCGCATGTGTCTTGCTGCACTGCCGGCGCCTGTGGCGCCTGCGCTATGCTGCCGCCGCATAGCCGCGCAGCAATTGCACGCGCACGATCGAAGGAACCGCATGTCCCGCACCACGCCTCTTGCCCCGCTCAATGCCCGTATTGCCGTCATCGGGCTGGGTTATGTCGGCCTGCCGCTGGCGGTCGCCTTTGGCGAGCAGCGCGACACCCTGGGCTTCGACATCGACGCGCAGCGGGTGGCGCAGTTGCGCGCTGGCCATGACGCCACGCTGGAACTGGACGACGCCGAGCTGGCTGCCGCCACGCGTTTGCGCTACACCGCAAACGCCGCAGACCTGGCCGCGTGCAGCATCTTCATCGTCACCGTGCCGACGCCGATCGACAGCTTCGAGCAACCGGACCTGGAACCGCTGCGCAGCGCCACCACGTTGATCGCTGCCGCACTCAAGCCCGGCGATCTGGTGATCTACGAATCCACCGTGTATCCGGGCACCACCGAAGAAGTCTGCGTGCCCTTGCTCGAAGCCGCATCGGGGCTGCGTTTCAACCACGACTTTTTCTGCGGCTACAGCCCCGAGCGGGTCAACCCGGGCGACCGCCAGCGCCGTCTGCGCGATATCCGCAAGATCACCTCCGGCTCCACCGCAGCAGCTGCCGATGCAGTCGATGCGTTGTACATCAGCATCATCACTGCCGGCACCTGGCGCGCGCCATCGATGCAGGTGGCCGAGGCCGCCAAGGTGGTCGAAAACATCCAGCGCGACGTCAACATTGCACTGGTCAACGAGTTGGCGTTGATCTTCGACAAACTGGGCATCGACACGCTGGATGTGCTGGAAGCGGCCGGCACCAAGTGGAATTTTCTGCCGTTCCGGCCGGGTCTGGTCGGCGGCCACTGCATCGGCGTGGATCCGTACTATCTGATGCACAAGTCCGAGAGCGTGGGCTATCACCCGGATCTGATCCACACCGCGCGCCAGGTCAACAATCGCATGGGCCGGCATGTGGCTGAGCGTGTCTGCGGCATGTTGGCCACGCGCGGCGTGGTGCTTGCGCAGGCGAGGGTTCTGGTGCTTGGCGCCACCTTCAAAGAGAACTGCCCCGATCTGCGCAACAGCCGTGCGCTGGAACTGGTGCAGTTGTTGCAGGCCGCAGGTGTGCAGGTCGATACCTGCGACCCCTGGGCCGACCCTGCAGAAGCCCTGCAGCATGCCGGCGTGCAGTTGTGCGAGGTTGCGGACGAAGGTGCCTATGACGCCGTCGTGCTGGCGGTGGCGCACGCGCAATACCGCGACTACGACGCCCAGCGCATCGCAGCGTTGGGCAAACCGGGTGCGGTGATTTACGACGTCAAATCGGTCTGGCCGCGCGACGCGGTCAACGATCGCCTGTAACGCGCGCGTCGTGCCGCTGCAGCCAGTGCACCGCGCCCTGTGCGGCACGTGCTCCGCTGGCGAAGCAGGCGGTGAGCAGATAGCCGCCGGTCGGCGCTTCCCAATCGAGCATTTCTCCGGCGCAAAACACGCCGGGCTGCGCGAGCGCCATCAGGCCATCGTCCAGCGCTTCCAACTGCACGCCACCCGCCGAGCTGATCGCCTCGGCAAGCGGGCGCGGCCTGAGCAAGCGCAACGGTAACTGCTTGAGGGTGCGTGCCACCTGCACGAGATCGTCGCCGGGCTGCTTGCCGAAGTGTTCGTAGAGCAGGGCTGCCTTGACGCCTTCGATGCCGAGCTGGCGGCGCAAATGCTCGCTGAAACTGCGGCCCTTGCGCGGCTTGTCCAGCTCGGCGCTCACGCGTTCAAGGGAACGTCCTGGGACCAGATCTAGGCCAAGTTCGGCCACGCCCTGCGTATCGATCTGCTCGCGCAGATCTGCAGCCAACGCATAAATCAGGCTGCCTTCGATGCCGGTGGCAGTGGCCACGCACTCGCCTTGCAGTGCGTGTTGCACGCCATGGCGATCGCGCCAGTGCGCCACCACCGGCTTGAGCGGCGCACCCGCATGCCGCTGCACAAAGTGCGCGCTCCAGTCGATCTCGAAGCCGCAATTGGCCGGCACCAATGGCGCAACCGCGATACCGCGTTGTTGCAGCGGCGCTTGCCACAGACCATCCGAGCCAAGTTGCGGCCAACTGCCGCCACCGAGCGCCAGCACCACTGCGTCTGCAGCGCGCTCGATGTCACCGGTTGGCGTATCGAAGCGCAGTGCGCCGTCATCGCTCCAGCCGAGCCAACGATGCTGCACATGAAACGCGACGCCTTGTTCCTTGAGTCTGCGCACCCAGCCACGCAGCAATGGCGCGGCTTTACGATCCATCGGAAACACACGCCCGGAGCTGCCGACGTAGGTCTCCACCCCCAACCCGCGCGCCCAGGTGCGCAGCGCATCTGCATCGAAGTCCTGTAACCAGGACGCAACCGGTTCGGCGCGCTCGCGATAACGCTGTGCAAACAGCGGCATCGGATCCGAATGGGTGAGATTCAAACCGCCCTTGCCGGCGATCAAAAACTTGCGCCCGACCGACCCCTTCGCCTCGTAAAGGTCCACCGCAAGGCCGGCCGCACACGCCACTTCTGCAGCCATCAAACCGGCCGGTCCGCCGCCGATCACCGCCAGCCGCCGTTTGCTCGCCTCGGTCATCGCTCAGGCACTCAGCGCGGCTGCACGCCAAGCAATTCCACATCGAACACCAGCGAGGCGCCGGGCGGAATCACCCCACCTGCACCGTTGTCGCCATACCCGTAATCGGGCGGAATCATCAAGGTGCGCTTGCCACCCACGCGCATGCCGTCGACGCCATCGTCCCAGCCGCGGATGACCTGATGGCCGCCCAGCACGAACTGGAATGGTTCGGCGCGATCGAGCGAGCTGTCGAACTTCTTGCCGTGCTTGTCGGCGGCCTTTTCGTCATACAGCCAGCCGGTGTAGTGCACGGTGACCATCGCGCCCGGCGTTGCCACTGCGCCGGTGCCGACGGTGCGGTCGATCCGCTCGAAGCTGGCGATGGTGCCACCGGACGGCGGCAGGGCAGGCGCGCAACTTGCGAGCAACAGGGCGGCACAGAGCGTCAACAGAAGGCGCATGGGATGGTCCATGAAGGAAGGTCGCCATTATCGCATCTGGCTCCGGCTATCATCGTGCCCATGGCCAAGCTGCTGCTCAATCTGCGCAATGTTCCCGATGACGAAGCCGACGAGGTGCGGGTGCTGATGCGCGAGAACCTGGTGCAGATCTACGAGACGCGGCCGAGCAGTTGGGGGATTTCCGCAGGCGGCATCTGGCTCAGCGACGATGCCGACTACCCGCGCGCCAAGGCGGTGATGGACGCCTACCAGGCCCAGCGTGGCGCGGTCGCACGCGCGCAGCGCCAGCAAGCGCTTGCATCCGGCACCGCCGAAACTTTCGGTGCGCTGCTGCGCAAACGCCCGCTGTTCGTCATTGCCACGCTGATCGGCATGCTGGTGGTCGCCTCCTTGGTGCTGCTGCCGTTTCTGCTATTGCGGGGCTGACCCACTGCAGCGCCATCGGGCTTAAAATAGCCCGATGATCACCAATACCGCCGCCTACCAATTCGTCGCCATCCAGGACCCGCAGCAGCTTGCCGACAGCGTGCTTCGCCACGCCGAGCAGCAGGCGTTGAAGGGCTCGGTGCTGGTCGCCGAAGAGGGCATCAACTTGTTTCTGGCAGGCGAGGCCGAACAGGTCGGCGTGTTCTATGCGTGGTTGCAGACCGATTCGCGCTTTGCGCAGATGCGTATCAAGTACAGTCTGAGCGCGCAGCAGCCGTTCGCGCGGCTCAAGGTCAAGCTCAAGCCGGAGATCATCAGCTTCCGACGCGACGATGCCTCGCCGCTGCAGGGACGCGCGCCAGCAGTAACGCCCGGCGTATTGCGTGAATGGATGCGCCAAGGGCACGACGATCGCGGCCGCCCGCTGGTGCTGCTGGATACGCGCAATGCGCAAGAAGTGGCATACGGCACCTTCCAGGGGGCGTTGACGCTGCCGATCGACAAATTCACCGAATTGCCGGGCGCGCTGGAGCCGCATCGCGCTGCATTGGCGGATGCCACGGTCGTGAGCTTCTGCACCGGCGGCATCCGCTGCGAAAAAGCGGCGCTGTGGATGCAAGCCGATGGCATGGACAACGTGTTGCAACTCGAAGGCGGGATCCTGGGTTACTTCGAAGATGTCGGCGGCGAAGGCTATGACGGCCGCTGCTTCGTCTTCGACGAGCGTGTCGCGCTCGATCCCGAACTGCGCCCACTGATAGATGCCGAGCGCAGCGCTGAAGCAGGGGAAACCTGACCGAAAGCGAGTGAATTACCCGATGTTCGCGCACTGCGTGCGTTCGCATCATGCAAACACGAGACCACGGTGCGCTGCAGGTATGTCAGGACTGCACAGTGGCAAGAGGGTTCGGCCTCTAACTCAAAAGTAATACGTCGCATCGAGCTTGCCCTGAATTATTCACGGAGATAGGCTGCACCAGCCAGCCGCATAGCGAGGACAACAAGGATGACCATCAGAGTTTTTCTGATCGACGATCATGCACTCGTGCGTACAGGCATGAAGATGATCCTGTCCAAGGAAGTGGACATCGATGTGGTAGGAGAGGCCGAGAGCGGGGAGTCGGCCTTGCCGCAGATCCGCCAGCTCAAGCCCGAGATCGTGTTGTGCGATCTGCATCTGCCCGGCGTCAGCGGCCTGGAAATCACCGAGCGCATTGTCAAAGGCGATTACGGCACCCGCGTGGTCATCGTCTCGGTACTGGAAGATGGCCCGTTGCCCAAGCGTCTGCTGGAAGCCGGTGCTTCCGGCTACGTCGGCAAGGGGGGCGATGCGCAGGAGCTGCTGCGTGCGGTGCGTGAAGTTGCATTGGGTAGGCGCTATCTCGGCAACACCATCGCGCAGAACCTGGCGTTATCCAATCTGGAAGGTGGCGGTTCGCCGTTCGATGCGTTATCGCCACGCGAGCTGGAGGTCGCCTTGCTGTTGACCCAGGGGCTGCGCCAGGAAGACATCGCCAAACGCCTGAATCTGAGCGCCAAGACCATCAATACGCACAAGGCGCGCCTGTTCGAAAAGGTCGGCATCCAGGACAGCATCGCGCTCGCGCGTCTGGCCAACCAATACGGTCTGACCGATCCTGCGCGAACGATGTAGGTTGAAGCGGTTGAGGAAGGTCGTCCCAGTACGACGTAAAGAGCAACCGCTCCTCACAAGTAAGAGCTCAGAACGAGCGACTCACCCGGCAGCTAATGCCGCTCTACTGTGTAGCTAACGCTCGTTCGAAACCGCGCGAGCGGGGCAGGGCTGCATTTCCGTAAGGCTCGATCCTGCGGGCAGCTGGTTTTACGCGTCCCGGTAACTGATCTGCCAAACACATTGCACACAAAAACAAAGCGGCCCGAAGGCCGCTTTGTTTGATACCAACCCTGCCCGATTGCTCAGGCAAGGTCGCAACAAGCGATGGAGCGATCAGTGATCGCTACGCGGCTTGTTGGTGTCGTCTTCCTGCTCCTGAGCTTCAATCGCATTGCTCGACGGAACCACCGGCTTTACAGCTTCCGAGACGACAACCGTCGGCTTGGGCGCATCGTCCGCCTGCTTCTGCACGTTCGCAGGAGCCACGGCGACCACTGCTGCAGACTGCTGCTCAGGCGCCTTGTACGGTGCTGGCGTTTCGGCAGGCGCCGGTGCTGATGCCGCCGGTGCTGTGGCGTCGGCCGGAGCCAATGCGTCGAGCAGCGTCGTCTGCACCGGTGCGTACGGCTTGCGTGCCGGACTCACTGGAGCAGCGTCAGCAGCCGGCGTGCTCTGCGGCACTGTCGTGGTGGAAGTCACTGCGACATCCACAACCGGGCTTGCAGCGCTGGAAGGCTCTGCCTGCGATGGCTTGACGGTGACCACTTCTGCCTGCGCAGCCGGAGCGCTGGATGGCGCAGTTGCCGCTGGCGTGTGCACGGAAGCAGCAACCGGAGCTGTGTCGGCTTTCACCGGCTCCGAGTGCGCTGGCGCTGTTGCTGCGACAGGCGCAGTCCGTTCCGGGCTGACCGCAGCGGGCGCTGCACTGTCAGTCGATGCCGACGACACTGGCCTGGGCTGCTGCGCAACCGACTCCGGCGCATTCGCCGACGGTGTCGTAGCAGCCTGCTCGACAGGAGCAGACGTCACGACTGCAACGGGAGCAGGCGTCGAAGCGGCGACCGAAGGCGGAGCTGCAACTGGGCCCGGAGCTGCAACCGAAGCGGGAGTAGCAACCGAAGCCTGAGCGGGCGTTGGAGCTGCAACCGGAGCCGTTGCGGCAGCAGGCGTCGATGCCGCAGCTGCCGCCTGGGCAACAGGTGCCGCAGAGACAACGGAAGCATCGCTCTTTGCCTGCTCAGCCACAGGAACAGCCGGAGCCGCAGTCTGCTGCTGGAAGGACGGCGTGGCATTGGAGACCGGTGCAGTGGTCGAGGTGGTGTCGGCCGCTGCCTGGCTTTCCGAACGCTCCTTCGGCACTGGACGCGGCTTCACTGCTGCAGGCGTGCTGGACTCCGGCTTGGTGCGTGCAGAGGTCGCAGGCGTGGCTTCATCGTCGAAGTCGAACTCCGGCTGGCCGGCGCGTGGTGCAGCAGAGGTGTGCGTCTGCGTACCGGCATCGTCGCCTTCGTTCTCGTTGTCGCCATCGAGATCGCCTTCGGCATCGCCATCCAGATCGTCCGTTTCCAGACCATCGGCGCCGATACCACCTTCACCATTCGCGCCAGCGCCACGACGACGGCGACGGCCGCCACGACGGCCGCGACGACGACGGCTGCCGCCTTCGCCATTGGCCGAATCATCGCCTGCTGCATCCGGTGCCTGCCCATCTGCACTGGTCTCAGTGCCACGGTCGGCATGCGCGTCGGTCACGATGACGTCGACCGGGTGTGCCGGGTTGGCTGCATTCGCGGGAACGTGCGTCGTCGCCGGCGCAGCGGTTTCGGCAATCGCCGACACCACACCGGCAGTCGTCGCAGTCGCAGCAGTTGCGGTCAGCGTCTGCGCCGAAGCGGTGCCTTCGTCCTGACGGGCCGGGCGCTGCTGCTTCTCGGACGGCGCGCCGTCCTGCTGTGCAGGTGCACGCGGCGGGCGCGGCGTCTGATTCTGCGGCTTCTGCTTTTGCTGCTGCTGGGCCTGCTGCGGCTGCTTGGGCGCCTGCGGTTCGTTACGCGGCGGCTTGGCAACCTGCACCTGCTGCTGCGCCTGGCCACCGTTCTGCGGGTTTTGTGCACTCTGGCCATTGGCAGGCTGGCGGCGCTCGTCGCGACGCTCCTTGTTGGCACCGTTACCGTTGCCGCCGTTACCGCCATTGCCACGCTGCGGATTGCCGCCGCCACGCGATTCACCGCGACCATCGCGACGCTGACCACCACGGTCGCCACGCTCGTTACGGTTGCCACGGGCTGGATCGTTCTGGCGCGGACGCTGGGTCGACTCGGGGGCAGCAGCCACCGGCTCGACGCCACCGAAGATGCGCTTCAGCCAGCCCACCACGCCGGTCACCGGTGCGGGAAGCGGCAGTGCTGCTACCGGAGCTGGCGCAGGTGCCGCAGCGACCGGGGCAGGGGCTTCCTCACGCACCGGAGCCGGCTGGCTCGGCTTGATCGAAGTCACTGCCGGCGCAACCGGAATATTCAACTGCGCTTTGGTCAGCGCATGCACCGGCAACTTGCGCGGGGTGCCGCGCTGATAGCTCGGCTTGCCGCTGTCTTCGCCCAGCTCGTTCTCACGCAGGCGCGTGACTTCGTAATGCGGGGTGTGCAGTTGTTCGTCGGCGACGATGATGATCGGCGAGGCGTGGCGATTTTCGATCTCGCGCAGCGCGCTGCGCTTTTCGTTGAGCAGATAGTTGGCGATCTCCACCGGAGCCTGGACGAGCACCTGCCCGGTGTTCTCCTTCATTGCGTGCTCTTCGGCCACGCGGATGATCGACAGCGACAGCGACTCGACGCTGCGCATACGGCCATGGCCATCGCAACGCGGGCACACGATCTGGCTGGATTCGCCCAAGCTCGGACGCAGGCGCTGGCGGCTCATTTCCATCAGGCCGAAGCGCGAGATACGGCCCAGCTGCACACGCGCACGGTCGTACTTGAGCGCGTTCTGCAGCTTGTTTTCGACTTCGCGCTGATGCTTGGTCGAAGCCATGTCGATGAAGTCGATCACCACCAGGCCGCCCAGGTCGCGCAGGCGCAACTGACGGGCCACTTCTTCGGCCGCTTCCAGATTGGTCTGGAACGCGGTCTCTTCGATGTCGCTGCCCTTGGTGGCGCGCGAGGAGTTCACGTCGACGGCAGTCAGCGCTTCGGTCTGATCGACCACGATCGAGCCGCCCGAGGGCAGCCGCACATTGCGCTCGTAGGCGCCTTCGATCTGCGATTCGATCTGGAAGCGGTTGAACAGCGGAATGTCGTCGGTGTAGTGCTTGAGCTTGCGCAGGCTTTGCGGCATCACCTGCTGCATGAATTCCTGGGCGTCGGCGTACAGCTCCGGCGTATCGACCAGGATTTCGCCGATGTCGGCGCGCAGGTAATCGCGCAGGGCGCGGATGATCAGGCGCGATTCCTGGTAGATCAGGAACGCCGCCGGCTTGCTCAGTGCAGCCTCGGCAATCGCCTTCCAGGTCTGCAGCAGATAGTCCAGATCCCACTGCAGCTCTTCGGCGTCGCGGCCGACACCGGCGGTGCGGATGATCACGCCCATGTCGTCGGGGATGTCGAGCTTGTCCAGCGCTTCCTTCAGCGCGGCACGGTCTTCGCCTTCGATCCGGCGCGAGACGCCACCGGCGCTCGGCGAATTGGGCATCAGCACCATGTAGCGGCCGGCCAGCGAAATGAACGTGGTCAGGGCGGCGCCCTTGTTGCCACGCTCTTCCTTGTCGACCTGCACCACGATTTCCTGGCCTTCGCGCAACAGCTCGCGAATGGTCGACTTGTTATGGTCGACGCCAGCCTGGAAATAGTCGCGGGAGATTTCCTTCAGCGGCAGGAAGCCATGACGCTCGGCGCCATAGTCCACGAACGCCGCTTCCAGCGAGGGCTCGAGCCGGGTGATACGGCCCTTGTAGATGTTGGACTTCTTTTGTTCCTTGGACGGCTGTTCGATGTCGATGTCGTACAGGGTCTGGCCGTCCACAATCGCCACGCGCAGCTCTTCGGCCTGCGTTGCGTTGATCAGCATTCGCTTCATTGTTGCGTTCCTCACGCGCTCTACCGCGCGGAACGCCGTGACGTTTCGCCTCTGGAACAGCTTGTCGGCCCTTCGCGCAACGCGCGGACAGGCCTGACCAGGGTTTCCAGCGCTGCAACACCACGGCAGGCCGCGGGAGCGCTTGTCTTTAAGTTTTATAGGTGTTTCAGGGCCGGCAGCCGCGTCCGGACAAACCGGGGCAGCGCACGGGACATGTTCAGCGCGACGGTCAAAAACCGACGGCGATGGCCGGGCAGGCCGGTGAGCCGCTAACATGGCCGCCCCGGGGGCGGTGGTCGCGCACTGTGCCGGAATCATCGGAAGTCAGGCTTCTGGCCAATCAACTTCCAACGAAATCAAACCCTTATCTCGCTCGCCGAGTGTAACAGAATAAAGAGCCAGATGACCGACCCCCAGTCCCCCCAGCCGCCTGCCGACCGTGTAGGCGTGCGCATTCTCAAAGTTCCGGAAGACCGTGCCGGGCAGCGGCTGGACAATTTCCTGCTCGGCCAGCTCAAGGGCGCGCCGCGCAGCCTGATCTACAAGCTGGTGCGCAGCGGTCAGGTGCGGGTGAATGGCGGCCGCGCCAAGGCCGAGCGCAAGCTCGAGGGTGGGGAAGAAGTCCGCATCCCGCCGGTGCGCGTGAATGAGGAGGGCGACAAGGCAGCGCCGCCGTCGGCGTTCATGGCCCGGCTGGAGGCGGCGATCGTATTCGAGGACGCACGCCTGCTGGCGCTCAACAAACCGTCCGGGGTTGCCAGCCATGGCGGCAGCGGAATCAGCTTCGGCGCCATCGAAACCTTGCGCGCGCTACGCCCAAACCAGACCCTGGAGCTGGTGCACCGGCTCGACCGCGACACCTCCGGCTTGCTGATCGTGGCCAAGAAGCGTTCGGCGCTGACCGAGATGCAGGCGCTGATGCGCGAGGACGACCGCGTGCAGGGCCGCGGGATCACCAAGCGCTACCTGACCCTGCTGGTCGGGCGGATGCCGGACGGGGTGATGACGGTGGATGCGCCGTTGCATATCGGCCTGCGCCAGGGCGGCGAGCGCCATGTGCAGGTGAACGCGATCGGCAAGCCGTCGCTGAGCCACTTCAAGCTGCTCGAACGACGCGGCGGGCACTCGTACTGCGAGGTCCGCATCGAGACCGGCCGCACCCATCAGATTCGCGTGCATGCCCAGCATCTGGGGCATCCGGTGGCCGGCGACGACAAGTACGGCGAGGCGGAGGTCAACAAGCGCCTGCGCGACCAGCTCGGCCTCAAGCGGCTGTTTCTGCACGCGGCCTCGCTGGAGTTCTCGCTGGATGCCGGCAAGGTACCGTATGTGTTGAACGCACCGCTGGCACCGGAGCTGGCCGACGCGCTGGACCGGCTGGGCCGCTAATTGCAGTCACCGCAGGCCCTCGTCAGCCTCAGGGTGTCGCAAAGCGGAACAACACCAGACTGATCGCCAAAGTGCCCATGCCGGCGACCAGGCCATAGACCGTCTCATGGCCTTTCGCGTAGCGCTTGGCGGCAGGCAACAATTCATCCAGCGCCAGAAACACCATTACGCCAGAAATCAAGCCGAAGACAGTGCCAAACACTGCCTCGGACAGCACATTGGACAAGGCCAGATAGCCGATGCCGGCACCGATCGGCTCGGCCAATCCGCTCAGCAGGCTGGCGCCGAATGCATAGAACTTGTTGCGCGTGGCGAAGTACACCGGCACCGCAATCGCGATGCCTTCGGGAATGTTGTGGATGGCGATCGCGAACGCGAGCGGCATGCCCACTGCCGGGCTTTCCAGCGTCGCAAAAAACGTTGCCAGACCTTCGGGGAAATTGTGCGCGGTAATCGCAATGGCGGTCATCAGGCCGACCCGACGGATGTAGGCGCGGTTGTCGTCGCGAAACAGTGGATCGTCGCTGGACAGACTCTGGTGCGGGTTGGGCACCAGGCGGTCGATCACCATGATCAACAGCATGCCAACCAGAAACGCCAAGGTGCCGAAGGTGAAGCCGAGCTTGTCGTTGTAGGCGTTGGAGAACGAGGCGATCGACTTATTGAGGATCTCCGACAACGACACGTACACCATCGCGCCGCCGGCGAACGCCAGCCCGAATGCCAGCAGGCGCGGATTGGGCTTCTTGGAAAACACCACCATGAGGCTGCCAAGCCCGGTAGCGAGTCCGGCAGCCAGGGTGACCGCAAATGCGGTCCAGACATTCTGTGATGACACTTCGAGCATGTGACGCAACGACCTCGTGGAATGGAACGCACTTCTGCGGGGAGCGTGGCGATTGCTGCGCGATAGGTGCACGACCACCCGCGCGTGCAGGATGGTCATGCCTGGATGACGAACGCGTGGTGCTGCGGGTGCCGGGCAGACTGATGGCATGGTCAAAAGCGCGCGCGTTCGGTCCTTGAAACAGACGCGTGCCACTCGCACTGCTCGGTCTTCAGCTGTGACCGAGCTGGTGAAGAGCGAATGAACTATTTATTTGGCACGCAAGTCCCGCAGCGCTCAACCGCCGCGGCGTGCACGCTCTTCGATGGCAAAGCATTCGTCGGGGCGGGGTACCGGCGGCTTGAACGCGACCGGCACCTGGATCGTCTGCGGCACCGGTTGGCCGTTACGTGTAGCAGCTTTGAACTTCCATTCGCGCACGCGCTTTTGCGCGGCTTCGTCCAGCACCGGCTGGCCGCTGCTTTGCGCCAGCGACACATCGGTCGGGGTGCCTTCGGTACCGATCACGACCCTGAGCACCGAGGTTCCACCGATGCCGGCGCAGGCCAGTTGCGGGGAATATTCCGGCGGCGGCGTTTTCACTGCGGCCAGCTCGGTCGGCGCAATCGCCGGCGCGGACGCCTGCTGGGAGGAATTGCCACACCCGCTGAGGCCGGCGGTGACGAGCAGGCCGGCGAGGGCGGCGCGATAGATGGTCATGCGGTGGCTCCCTGATCGTAGAGCTGCGCGGTCTTGGCCGCGCAGATGAAGTCGTTCTCGCTCAACCCGCCGACGTCGTGGGTGGAATAGCGCACCACCACGCGGTCGTAATGCACGCCCAGATCGGGGTGATGGTCCTCACGGTGGGCGATCCAGGCCAGCGCGTTGACGAAGGCCAGGGTGCGGTAATAGTCGGCAAAGCGGAACGTGCGGGTAATCGCCGTGCCCGCTTCGGCCAGCTCCCAGCCCGGCACCTGGGGGAACAATTCAGCCAGGCGGGCTTCGCCAAGCTTGTGGTCGCTGCCTTTGCGCGGGAGGCAATGGGCCTGTTCCAGGGGGATCAGATCGGTCATGACGGTCTCGCAGGGGTGGCGGACAGCACGCCCAGCGGGATCACGGTGTTCCATGAGCGCAGGCGGATTGAGCGGTAGAATAACCCGCATGATCCAGATATCCGACAAAGCTCAAACCTATTTCCGCAAGCTCATCGAACGCGAGGGCGTGCCCGGCATGGGCGTGCGCCTGAGCGCGGTGGATGCGGGCACCCCGCGCGCCGATGCCCGGCTCGAGTTCGCCGAACCGGCCGATCTCAGCGGCGACGAATGGGCGATCGACTGCGACGGCTTCACTTTATATATCGTCGCCGCCAGCGTGCCATGGGTGGATGGCGCCGAGATCGACTATGTCACCCAGTCCACCGGCAACCAGCAGCTCACCATCAAGGCGCCCAAGATCAAGGGCGAAGCGCCGGCCGATTCCGCCTCGATGGTGGAGCGCGTGCGCTGGGTGGTGGAGAACGAGATCAACCCGCAGCTGGCTTCTCATGGCGGGCGTGTGGCAGTGCAAGAAGTCTCGGCCGATGGTGTAGTGCTGCTGCGCTTTGGCGGCGGTTGCCACGGTTGCGGTATGGCCGATGTGACCTTGAAGCAGGGCATCGAGAAGACCTTGATGGGACGCGTGCCCGGCGTGATTGCGGTGCGCGACGCGACCGACCACGCCACCGGCGACGCGCCGTACATTCCGCGCGACAGCGCGGCCTGATTCCGCACCACCGGTGACAACGGCCGCCGATCTGCTGCAGGCACTGCGCGCGCGCATGCCGAGCAAGCTCATTCTGGATCGGCGCACCGGCCTGCCTTACGGCTGGGCAATCTGGATGCGCAATCGCGATAGCTCGGCTGCGCCGTTCGGCGACGAGCAGATAACCGATGTGCTGCTGGCGCGACCAGCGTCACCGCATGGCGTGCGGACTGCTGCGTTGCTGTCGCCATTTCAGGCGTTTCGCAGCCTGTGGTGGCAGCACTGGGAACCGCGCCGGAAAGACGAACGCCCGCTGCATTGGCTGGCGCTGCTCGGCAGTTTTCTGATCCACCTCGGTTTCATCGCCTTGCTGATCTGGGTGGTCAGCGTGCGCTGGGCGCCAGATGAAACAAAGCAGGGCGACGAATCGCGCGTGCGCATGAGCTTCATCGGCGAGGGCGCGGCGGAGCAGGGCGGTGGTGAAGGAGAGCCGGGTGCTGCGCAGGCGGCACCGGGTGAAGCGTCTGCAGCGTCGCAAGCGAACGCGAATGCGGCGAGTGGTAATCCCACTGCGTCGGCAACACCGCAAACGCCGCCGCCACAAGCGACGGATTCAGTCGATCGCTCCAGTGCTGCCGAACCGCAGCAGGTCGCGCCCGAACCCGTGGCTGCCGTCAGTGAGCCAACGACGCCAGATGTGCCGCAGG
This sequence comes from Xanthomonas sp. Leaf131, assembly GCF_001423495.1. GTDB lineage: Bacteria > Pseudomonadota > Gammaproteobacteria > Xanthomonadales > Xanthomonadaceae > Xanthomonas. The sequence goes on from NZ_LMOG01000018.1 coordinate 477,801, forward strand.
TGAGGGTGCAGGTGTCGCCGGTGACGATCGAATCGCCGCTGCAAGTCACCGAAACGCCAGTGGCCACCAACGACTTTGTGGTGCCACCACCGCCCACGATCACCGTGGCTCCGCGCCCGATCGAACCTGCTGCGCCTCAGATACAGGTGCGTCAGCGTGAGATCCAGACGGTGACCGAACAGCCGCAAGTGCGCGAGTTGCAACGTCCTGCCACCAACGTTGCGGTGCGATCTGCCACTGCGCCAACGGTCCGTGAGCGCGAAATCGTGGTGCCGGATCAGCCTCAGCTCGTTGCGCCGGTCGTGCGCAATCGCGAGCTCACGCCGACGGTTCGCATGCCGGAAATAGCGGTCCGAACGGCGGAGTTGCCGAGCGTGCCGGATCCGGCGCCGCAGCTTCAGCAGGCACCTGCGGTGCCTGCCCAATCGACCCCGACCATTCCGTCGCCGACAGCATCGGCCGCGCGCGCTGCGGCGCAGCCGACGCCTTCCACGGCGCCGTCCACACAAACGCAAGCGACACAATCGCGATCCGAACAATCCACCAATGCGGCAGCGGCATCTTCATCCAACAAACCTGCAACCAATAGCAACGCCGGCCCGCAGCCAGCTGACCGCAGCGGCGGCTGGGATGTGGCAACCAAGGCCGACGACTGGAGCAAATCCGACCGCAACCGGGACGGGAAAACGACCGGCGCCAATGGCCAACGCGACGGCATGTTCAACGCCGATGGCAGCGTCCACGTTGCCGCCGGAACCGGCGATGCCGGCAACGGCGCGGGCGAACGCGGACCGCCAGGCAGCGACACCGATACCTGGACCCGCGACCAGATCGCTCAGGGCGGCACCTGGCTCAAACGTCCGCCGTACGGCTACACGCCGACCTCGCTGGACAAGTACTGGATGCCGAACCAGTCGCTGCTGCAGGAATGGGTGCGCCGCGGATTGAAGAAGATCGAGATCCCGATCCCGGGAACGACCACCAAGATCAGCTGCGTGGTGTCGCTGCTGCAGTTCGGCGGCGGCTGCGGCCTGAGCGACCCGAATCTCAACGACCAACCAGCGACGGCAAGGCCGCCGCCGGATGTGCCGTTCAAGCGGGAGTTGCAGGAAGACAACGGGGCTGTGAGGTAGAGGGTCAGCTGGTTCGTTCCTGACATAATATACATTATGCGAAATGGCGTACAGGACAGCGCGAGCGCGGCTCCGCTGGATCTGGCTCTGGATCAAATCTTGCCTGCCCAACCGTTCCCCTAGCGAAACGGAACTCGCCGCATGACTGACACCTACAATCTCGACCTTCGCCCGCCATGCTGGCCTGTTGGCGAGCAATGCCCGAAGCTGCGCGGCAGATCTGCATCGGCGCGTCGTCACCAACCATGTGGAACTCACTGGACCGTGGGCTGGCTGGCGCTTGGCCGGCCGAGATCTCGTTGCACCCAGCGGCGAAGGGATACCAGAGCGACGGCTGCGCGGATTGCTATGGCATGCCATACCGGCGACATCCGGCATTCGGTCCGCAGACGGAACGCCAAACGCAAGGCGGTTCAGCAGTCAATGGTCAAGGTAGTCGTGGTGGATCTTGGCGAATGGCGAGAGCACCACTTCGGACATAGTCTGTCGGCGAGACTCATCCATCGGCTCAGGCACCGGCGGCGACGCAGCGACCAGGATCACCCCGGCCAGACCAGCAAGCCCGGCCAGGCCATCGCGCGCCTGCGCGCTGCCAGGGTGGCGATCTTTCCGCCCATGCTGTGTCCGATCGCAAACCAGCACGTCGGTTGCCGCCGAATCACCTGCTCGACAAACCAGGCAACCAGCGCGGCGGTGTCGACATGCGCCAGCGGCGGTGCGTCTCCAAAGCCCGGAATATCGAGCGCCACACACTCGAAACGTGCCTCCAATCTCTGGATGACATCAGACCACTCGTTGCTGCTGGACTCAAGGGCGTGGTTGCCAGATTCATACCCTCGGCGCATGAGCGATATCCATCCGATGATCTTCTGCTATCAGTGCGCAGCCGCTAGTTTGGGTGCGTCCCCGCTGTGCAGGATTCAGGCCGTCAGTGACGAAAAGTACAACGTCCGCTAGCTGCAGATGGCACGGCGCAGTCACGGCCTGCCTGTTGGGCGCAGCGTCCGTCGCCTCGACGGCCCAGGCCAATGAACAACCCAAAGAGATCTGCAGCGTGAGCCCTTGCGAACCTGCCGCGGAGGTGTTGTCCGCGCGTCAACAGTCGATTCCGCTGATCGCTGCGGCCGCCGCTATGGGCGACCTGCCGCAACTCGACACTGCGCTGGGACGCGGTCTTGATGCCGGCCTGACCATCGGCGAGGCCAAAGAAATCCTGGTGCAGCTTTACGCCTATGCGGGCTTCCCGCGCAGCCTCAACGCGTTGGGCGAATTGATGAAGCTGGTCGAGGCCCGCAAGCAGGACGGCATCCAGGACTCGCCCGGGCGCGAGCCGAGTCGCCCGATTCCCGTCGGCGAGGCGCTGGTGGAGGTGGGCACCGCCAATCAGGCCCGCATTTCGGGTGCTCCGGTCAAAGGTGCAGTGATGGAATTCGCACCGGTCATCAACCACTACCTGCAGACGCATCTGTTCGGAGACATCTTCGAGCGCGACAACCTGGACTGGCAGAGCCGCGAGCTGGCGACGGTCGGCGCGCTGGCGTCCCTGCCGGGCGTGGAGGCTCAGCTGCAGTCACACATCGCGGCCAGCCTTCGCGTCGGGCTCAGCATCGGACAGCTGCGGCAGGTGGCGCAACTGCTCGCCGACAGCGGTGATTCGGCGGCTGCAGGGAGAGCCCGCGAGGCGCTGGAGCAACACTTGGCCGCATCCCGCTGACTCACACAGGCGAGCGGCTCCCAACCGCAACACCCTCCCGACACGACCAGGCGATCCTAATGCGTACAGATCAAACCGATACCCACCGCCGCCGGCTCCTGATGGGCGCAGCGGCACTGGCTGCCGCGCCGCTGGCTGGCGCATTGGTCGCCGGCCAGGCATCGGCCGCTTCACGCGTCACCAGCGCTCGCGCTGCGGACACCTCCCCTGCCCTCACCCCGCGCAGGAAACTCGGAACTTTGGAAGTCTCCGCAGTGGGGCTCGGCGTGCAGAACATGAGCCGCACCTACCAGCCCACCGTGCCATCGCGCAGCGAGATGCACGCCATCATCCGCAATGCGTTTGATCACGGACTGACCTTCTACGATGCGGCCGAAGCCTACGGGCCGCACGAAGTCGAACACATTCTTGGCGAGGGCGTTGCTCCGTTCCGCAACGACATTGTGATTGCCACCAAGTTCGGCTGGAACATCGATCTGGAAACAGGTGCGCGCGGCCCGGGACTGATCAGCCGACCGGATCACATCAAGCAGGCGGTGAACGGCATGCTCAAGCGCCTGCGCACCGATCGTATCGATCTGCTCTACCAGCACCGCGTCGATCCTCAGGTGCCGATCGAAGACGTGGCCGGCGCGATCAAGGACCTAATGGATGCAGGCAAGGTGCTGCATTGGGGGTTATGCGAGATGGGGCCGCAAACGCTGCGCCGTGCCCACGCTGCGGTGCCGCTGACGGCCGTGCAGAACGAATACTCGCTGTTGTGGCGTGGGCCGGAACACACAATCCTCGGAATCTGCGAGGAACTGGGCATCGGCTTTGTGCCCTGGAGCCCTCTCGGTGTGGGCTTCCTCACCGGCGCGATCGATGAGAAGACGCGCTTCGCAGTCGGCGACATCCGCGGTATCGAAAGCCGGTTCAGCCCGGAAAACATCGCCCATAACCTGGCGTTGGTGCGCATCGGGCAGGAGTGGGCACAACGCAAGGACACCACGCCCGCGCGGATCGCACTGGCCTGGCTGATGGCGCGTAAGCCGTGGATCGTGCCGATACCGGGCACCACGCAGATGGCCCACATGCTCGACAACATAGGCGCGGCGGAAGTGAGTTTCAGCGGCGGCGAGCGACAGGCGCTGGACATGGCGTTGGAGGCGGTGACCGTCCAGGGCGAACGCCTGCCCGCTGCGGTGCAGGCTTACAGTGACGTGGAAGCACCGACTAGGTGAGCCCCCGCTCAATGGGCTGGCAGGCATTGGCACTCAGCCCTCGTAACGCAGCGCATCACGCAACAAGGTGAAGGCGGGCGATGACTGCCGGCGGCTTGGATAGTAGAGGTGATAGCCGGGAAACGCCGGGCACCAGTCGGCTAACGTGCGGACCAGGCTGCCCGCCTCCATGTGGGGGCGCACCAGGTCTTCGGGCATGTAAGCCAGCCCCAGTCCCTCCAACGCAGCAGCCAGGCGCATGGCAATGTTGTTGAACACGAGCTGCCCTTCCACCCTGACTTTTAGCTCCTGGCCCTTTTTCTCGAACTCCCAGGCAAAGATGCCGCCGTGCGTGGGCAGCCGTATCGTGATGCAGTTGTGCCGGGTGAGATCATGCGGTGTCTTCGGCTTCGGATGGCGCCGGAAGTAATCTGGCGAGCCGACCACGGCCATGCGTAGCTCGGGCCCCACGGGCAACGCAATCATATCTTTGGCGACCTGTTCGCCCATACGGATACCTGCGTCATACCCTTCTGCAACGATGTCGGTCAGTCCGTAATCGACACTCACCTCGATGTTTAGATCGGGATTGTTCGGAAGCAGGCGACCAAGGACCGGTTGCATGATGGTGATCGCCGCGTGCTCGCCAGCGGTGATGCGCAGTCGGCCGGCAGGCTTGTCACGAAAGGCGTTGAGCTGGGCAAGCTCGGCGTCAATCTCCTCGAAGCGTGGCGCGACCACTCGCAGCAGCTGCTCTCCGGCTTCGGTAGGAGAAACACTACGCGTGGTGCGTGACAGCAGCCGAACACCCAAGCGCTCTTCCAGCTGGCGCATGGAGCGACTCAGCGCAGGCTGTGACATTCCCAGTTGTGCCGCTGCGCGCGTAAAGCTGCGCTCGCGCGCTACCAACGCAAACATCGCCAACTGATCGTAATTTTCAACGCCCATTGATGCGATCCAGATATAAGTTATATGCGATTATGCCCCTGCAAGACTAAGTCGTGCGAGCGTAGATTGGGCACATGTCCTCTACATCCCCCAATCCCGGCCGTCGAACGGTCATCGCCGCCCTCGCCTCGCTTCCACTTGGATGTGCTGCGGAAACATCCGGGGAATCGAGTGGCGAAGCAATTGCGCATCGCACGGATGCCCGCACCCTGGTCGCGTATTTCTCGCGTTCGGGAAACACCCGGGTCATCGCAGGCTTGATCAACCGCAGCCGCGCAAGCGACCTGTTCGAGATAGAGCCGGCCACGCCCTACCCGCTGGATTACCTTGAAACAGTGGCGCAAGCGCGCCGCGAACGCGACAACAGCGAGGAGCCGGCCTTACGTTCGCGCGTGGCTGACATCGGCCGATACGACACCGTCTACCTCGGGTTTCCGGTCTGGGGCGAAACCGCACCGCCGCTGATCCGGTCGTTGTTGTCCAGCCATGACATGCGCGGCAAGGACATCATCCCGTTCATCACACATGGCGGTTTTGGCACCGGCGACAGCCTGCGCGTGCTAGCCCGCCACGCACCCGGCGCCCGCATCCTGGAGGCCTTTACGATGGAGTCCGACCAGGAGCGCCGGACCATGGAAACCGTCAACAGCTGGTTGGCGAAACCCCGTCAATCCTCATAAGGAGCCTGCAATGAAGACTCGGATACTCGGACAAGGTCTGGAAGTTTCCGCCCTCGGCCTGGGCTGCATGGGCATGAGTGCCAACTATGGCCCGGCCGCAAACAAGCACGAGATGATCACGCTCATCCGCACGGCAGTCGAGCGTGGCGTGACCCATTTCGATACGGCCGAAGTGTATGGGCCGTTCGTCAACGAAGAACTGGTCGGCGAAGCGCTGCAACCACTGCGTGACCAGGTGGTCATCGCGACCAAGTTCGGCTTCGACCTCGACCCGGTCACGCGTGCACGCAGCGGCGGCACCAACAGCCGCCCGGAGCAGATCAAGACCGTGGCCGAGGCCAGCCTCAAGCGCCTGCGCACCGATCGCATCGATCTGTTTTACCAGCATCGGGTCGACCCGAACGTGCCGATCGAAGACGTCGCCGGTGCAGTCAAAGACCTCATCGACGCGGGCAAGGTCAAGCATTTCGGCCTCTCCGAGGCCGGCGTGCAAACCATCCGCCGGGCGCATGCCGTGCATCCAGTAACGGCCGTGCAGAGCGAGTTTTCGTTGTTCTGGCGGGAGCCGCAGCAATCCCTGTTGCCCACCCTGGAGGAACTGCAGATCGGATTCGTGCCTTTCAGCCCGCTGGGAGCCGGCTTCCTGACGGGGAAAATCGATGAGACCACACAGTTCGATGCGTCCGATTTCCGCAATGCCGTTCCGCGCTTCTCGGCGGATGCCCGTCGCGCCAACATGGCTCTCGTCGAGGTGGTGAAAGCACTGGCGGCTGACAGGAGCGCGACACCGGCGCAGATCGCCCTGGCCTGGCTCCTCGCACAGAAGCCTTGGATCGCGCCCATCCCCGGAACGACCAAGCTGCATCGCCTCGACGAGAACCTCGGCGCGGTGGACCTGGTGCTGGACGAGAACGATCTTGCGCATATCGACGAGAAGTTAGCCAGCATCCGCGTCAGCGGCGAGCGCCTACCCGACGCCGCGCTGAAGATGACCGGCAAGTAGTCCGGCCGCAGCAGCGTTTCACTCACTGCGAAACATAGCGCTCTCCATCGTGCTCTTGGTATCGACCCTCAGCACGCGAAACGTCGTTGAATCTGGGGCGAAGTGAGCTACTGCCCATAAGCGATATAGGCAAAGCACCTGCCGTCAGGAGACCAGCTATTAACGTTCATGGTCCCCTGCCCTCCATAGACGCGTGCGATCGTTTTGCACGATCGCCAGTCGGATTCCTCCACTAACCGAATGTCCACCCACACGTCGCCCGGGTGCCCTGCCGTTCCAGGTGCGTAGGCAAGGTAGACCACACGGCGTCCATCGGGCGAGACGTGCGGGAACCAGTTAGAGCACTGGTCGAACGTCAGCTGGGTTAGCCCCGTCCCATCGCAGCGCATGCGCCCAATTTGCATATGACCATCGAAGCATTCCGAGCTGAAGTAGATCCATTGGCCATCCGGACTGTGTTCGCATCCGTCAGCTGCTAATGATCCCTTTGTCAGTTGGCGATAATCAGCTCCAGCAGTATTCATGGTGTAGATCTGAGCAGGGTGCTCGCCGGCAACAGGTATCCGGTGCATCCCAACGAAGGCCAGCCGACCATCAGCAGGATGAATGCCGTGGAGGAAGTGCATCAAGTCCTCGCTCTGCGAGATACGCTTAGCACCGACACGCTCGCCGTCGAGCGCAGCCCGATAGATGTGGCCGTCGTCTGCTGACAGATACACATGTCGGCCCAAGCGATCGACGACGTGGTCGTTGTTAATAGGCGGCAGGTCTTCAATTTCCAAAGACCGAAGTTCGGAGGGGTCAAGCGTCAGCTGAAAAAGCTTTCCATCTCCGTTGAGAAGCAGCGCCTCACCTGTGGGCAGCCAGTTCGGCGCTTCCAGCATGACGTCGTCGGTGACAAAGATGCGCCGGGCCCGCGTCTCCGCCACATCCATGATCCACACCTCGCAGCGCTGGCTAGTGCTGGACTTTTGGCCTCTATTCGGCTCGATCACTGAACTCCTTTGATAGCTCAGGCGGACGCCCGCCAACATGGTGCACAGCCATTTGCCGATCATCAACCCTGGCAATCCTGCAGGTGGAGAGGTCTCCGGGCACACTAGCCACCCAGGAGACCAGCGATGCGCAAGAGCAAGTTCACCGCGAGCCAGATTGTCGCCGCGCTGAAGCAGGTCGAGTGAGGCCGCAAGGTCAAAGATGTGTGCCGTGGGCTAGGCATTTCCGATGCGAAGTACTACGTCTGAAGGTCCAAGTACGGCGGCATGGAGGCCGCTGACGTGCAACACCTTCGCGACCTGGAGACCGAGCACAGCAAGCTCATCCGCCGTCGCGGGCATGTGTGGAATCACAAGAGGGTCTGGCGTGTGTATTGCCTGATGAAGCTCAATCAGTGTCGCGGTGCCCATGGAGGGTAAGGAGCAGTTGCGGGATGCCAGCCTGGTTGAGGTGCAGCAGCAGTGGCGTCCGCCGACTGTGCATGCGCCACTGCTTTTTCAACATGGGGTCCGGGCTGAGAGACGCCCTTGCCTATCCTCGATAGAAACGCCCAACTACCCTGCCCTTGCCAGTCCGCTTCCAGCCAAAGGCGGCCATGCCAAACGGCACGTTACGCAGGCACTTACCCTGCCTATAGTGCCGTTCGCACCCTCAAGCACTGCCCATCATGAAGACACTGACGCTCGCCGCTGTGCTTGCCGTATCACTTTTTGGCCCAACGGCAGTGGCAGGCGACTTTGCCAGTTCATTGCGCAGCGTCTACCCGTCGCTTAGCTATGTCGAGCACTATCGCGATGCGTATCCGCAAGATGTCGTGGGATCTACTGCGGCCTGGCAGGACAATGCGTTAAAGCAGGGCGTTAGTACGCCCGCCGCCGTGACGCAGCTATTGACCGGCTTGGCCGACCAGCACGTCGCGTTGTCCGGACCGAAGGCCGGGAAGACCGAGACGCTTGGCGTTCTCTTCCGGACTTCGAGCGACGGGCAGATGGTTGTCTGGCGCATCCTCGATCCGGCTGTGACGTCACTGAGCATCGGCGACAAAGTTCTCGCGATCGATGACGTCACCACACCAGAATGGTTACGCCTTGCAGCGGCGCTGACCTTTGGCGGAAATCAGCGATCTCGCCAAGCCGAAGCTGCGCTTTCATTGGCGCTTGGTACGCCTGCGGTCCATGAAGTCGCCGGACTCGGACAATCGGTCAACCTGAGGGTGCAGTCAGGTCATGGGCCCCAGCGAAACGTAAGGATGGCCTACCAGCCGATGACCTCGGCCCTCGCTGGCAGCCTGGCCGTTGCGGTCGACAAGCCGGATTTGCCGATGGTCATGCGTGTGGGCAAGCGGCAGATCGGTACGATCCGCATAGGTGCCTTTGCACCCCAATACGATCCCGTTTTCACGGCTGCTGCGGAGGCTGTTGAGAAGTCCTCCGTTGGCAGCGAGGAAACCGACGCTCCCATGCTGGCCGGCTTTTGTGCGGTCACCCAGAAATTGATCGAACGCTATGACGCGCTGTCCAGCAAGACTGATTTCATCCTGATCGACTTGCGCGGCAACATGGGCGGCTTTGCGCGCGAGGTCAGGGGATTCGCCTGGGCATTGACGGGCAAAAAACCCGAGAAAACCTACGACATGGTGGTCTCCGGCCAGCCCGGAACCGTCCGCTTGCAGGAGCTGCCGGAGGATCCAGGCTGTGGCGTAGTCCGCACGCCCAAGCCCTTGCTGGTGTTGATTGATGCTGGCACGCGTTCCTCTGGCGAACTGCTCGCGACCTATCTCTGGGAGTCTGGAGCGACCGTTGTTGGCGAGCGGACCATAGGTGCTGGTGGCGGTCGCGACTCTCAAAGCAAAGGAATTCCGGTCGGCGACTCCGGCTACAACGCCTTGGTCAGCGAAGACTTTTACGTGTTCGATCCAACCAGCGAACTGCATCCTGGTGAAATCGACGAGCAACGGCTGATCGACCGTGTCGCTGCGGATCGCTTCGCCCCGAGCCACCTGCGGCCTTACATGACGCAGGCTGTGGGTGTGCTGCCTGACATCGTGCAGCTGATTGAGGCGAGCGATCTTGAGGATGGTGGACAGCGGCTTGTCGAGCGCAGCATCGCTGGCATGCGGCCTGCGCTTTGAACAGCGCGCCGCCCTAGCCCTTCAACACCAGCGACACATCCGGGTATCTGTCGCACATGAAGTCCACGAAGGCGCGCACCTTGGGTGCGGCCAGACGCCTAGAGGTGTGCAACACCCACAGCGCCGGCTCCACACCCGCGATCGTGCCCCACTGCACCAGTTCGCCGCGCGCCAGCTGATTCCACGCAATCGACTGCGGAAGCAGCGCCACGCCGCCGCCGGCAATCGCTGCGTCGCGGACCATCAGGAATGAGGAAAACCGCATCCTTGGAACAGGTTCCAGGATCAGGCGCCCGTCATCCAGCGCCCATGTGGTCGGCTGGAAGCTCGACATCACGACAGCGGGAACTGATGTGAGCGTTCCGCTGGTGGGCATGGCGATGCCGGGCGCAGCCACGACAACCAGCCGATCCTTGGCAAAACACCGCCCGACCAGGCTGCTGTCCGGGCTTGGGTTGATCCGGATGGCCACATCGAACTGCTCTTCCACCAGATCGACCGTGCGGTCTTCCGCCACCACCTCAAGCGTGATTTCCGGATACGCGGCGCAGAATTCCGCGCCGATGCGGCCCATTGCCAGTTGCGAGAACAGCACCGGGGACGCCACCCGCAGGCGTCCGCGGGGTGTCGAAAGTCCCTCGCGTGCGGCGGCCATGGCCTCGGCCACCTCGCTCAACGGCACTTCGGTGCGATCCATCAGCAGCTGCCCGGCTTCGGTGAGCTTGAGGCCACGGGCGCTGCGCTCGACCAGTCGCACCCCCAGCTGCTCTTCGAGATCGGCAATGCGCCGCGACAAGGTCGCCTTCGACCTGCCGCTGGCACGGCTCGCCTTTCCCAGGCCCTGGTTCGCGGCGACCAGGGCGAAATCGATCAATGCATTCAGATCCATGGTGTTCCAAATTTGAAACCAGGTATCTATATCTTGGCGTCTTCGTATTAGCTGCGCAACGGCATAAGGTCTCGTCACCGCAACGCCAGACGAGCAACTGTCATGAGCACCACGCAACGCGCTGTCCTGATCCGTGCCTACGGCGGCGCCACCGCCGCCGAAGTGGCCACCATCGCAAAACCCCTCGCAGGACACGGACAAGTGCTGGTCCGCATCCACGCTGCCGGCATCAACGGCATCGACTGGAAAGTCCGCAGCGGTGTCATGCGCGAGGTTTTCGCGCTGCCACTTCCGCTCGTACTGGGTGCAGAACTGGCCGGTGTGGTTGAGGCGGTCGGGCCCGGGGCCACGCGTTTTCAGGTCGGTGATCGCGTCATGGGCGCAATGGGTGGGTTCGGCGCATTTGCCGAGTGCATTGCGGTGGATGACAGCAAGCTCGCTCGCATTCCTGACGGCCTGGACGATCTTCATGCTGCCGCGATGCCGGTCGCTGCGGTCGCTGCCTGGAAGAGCCTTCACCACGCCGGGGCGCTGCATCCCGGCCAGCGCATTCTGATTCATGGCGCAGCAGGTGGGCTGGGCGGCTATGCCGTGCAGTACGCCAAGCGCGCCGGAGCAGAGGTGTTCGCAACCGCATCGACGGCGCATCTCGACTACGTGCGCAGCCTTGGCGCTGAGCATGTCATCGACTATCAGTCGCAGCGTTTTGAAGAGCTGGTGCAAGACATCGACCTGGTCCTCGACTACGTCGGCGGGGATGTCCTGGATCGCTCGTGGCAGGTGCTCGCACCCAACGGCGTGATCGTCGCCACCACCTCGCCGGACATCCTCACCCGCACCCCGCCCGGCCGCCGCAGCCTGTGGTTCATGAACACGCCGGACGTCGCGCTGCTGGAAACGCTGGCCGCACAGGTGGCGAGCGGCGCGCTGGCATCCAGGGTCGGCGAGGTCGTCGGCTTTGCCGAGATTCCTCTGGCAATCGAACGCAATCGCACCGCGTCACGGGCCGGCAAGGTCGTGGCGGACATGTCGCGCTGATTCACCCTTCCATCCACAACAGGAGATTCACATGAGCATTCTCGTGACCGGTGCCACCGGCACCATCGGTTCTCTCATCACCCAGGGCCTTGCCGACGCAGGCGCAGAGGTCAAGGCATTGGTTCGCCAACCGGGCAAGCGCGTTTTCCCGGCGGGTGTGACTGAAGTTGTCGCAGACCTCACCGACGTTGCATCGATGCGTGCCGCATTGTCGTCGGCGCGCACGCTATTCCTGTTGAATGCGGTCACTCCCGACGAAGTGACGCAGGCGCTGATCGCACTGAATCTGGCCAAGGAAGCAGGCATCGAACGTATCGTGTACCTGTCGGTCATCCATGCCGACAAGTTCACCAACGTGCCGCACTTCACCGGCAAGCACACGGTGGAGCGCATGATCGAAAGCCTGGATATTCCTGCAACGATTCTGCGTCCTGCGTACTTCATGCAGAACGAAGCGATGATCCAGCAGACGATTCAGGACTACGGTGTCTACCCGATGCCGATCGGCTCTGCGGGTGTGGCCATGATCGATGCGCGCGATATCGCAGACATCGCGGTCGTCGAGCTGCTGCGACGCGACCGCGCACCTGCCGCGCTCGCGCGTGTCACGCTCGAACTGGTTGGCTCACATACCGTCACAGGCAGCTCGGTTGCGAAGGTCTGGAGTGCAGCGCTTGGGCGCGAGATCGCCTACGCGGGCGATGACGTGGCTGCGTTCGAAGCGCAGATGGCCGCGTACGGCCCATCCTGGCTGGCCTACGACATGCGCCTGATGATGGCCGGCATCCAGACATTCGGCATGCAGGCGGCCGACGGCACGGTGGAAAAACTGCAGGCCATGCTGGGGCGCCCGTTGCGCACCTATGAAGACTTCGTGCGCGAGGCGACGGCGCGGGCTTGATCGCATGCGACGCAACAAGCGTGGGGATCCCCACGTTTGTTGCGAACAAGCGTCTGCTGGACGCGTGTGTTGCGCCCAACAACCAACGCGGTCGACGACCGGACACAGCATCGGACGTCCGCGGACACTTGCGCGGGGCGAAGAACCCCAGGGAATGCAGCCTAAGCGCTTGGCATGCCGATTGCTTAGGCCCGTGTACCTTTTACAGTTAAGACGCCAAGACATGACAGTCACCATCGGTGGGCTATCGCATACTCCCCAACGGCAACGTCGTTTTCAACGCGCAATGGGAGCTAGCCTCCTTTCGATAACGCTTATGGCCGCTGCGTCTTGCCCGGCTGCCGATCAAGCACCGCCCACGCCGCTACAAGGCTGGGCCGCCATGGCGGACAAGGACGTGGACTTTTCGCTGCAGTGGTTCAAGGACCAATCGATCCTGGCCGTGTATCCAGACCCTGCAGCGTTTGAGGCCACGATGGCCAAGGCGCGCAAACAGGCCGATGCGGACATCCAACAGGTCACCAGCTTCGAAGGCTATCGTCAAACACTCGCGCATTTCTTTTCGACCTTTAACGACGCGCATGCCTATGTCTGGATGCAGTTGCAGGCAAAGGGGTATCAATGGCCGGGCTTTCTTGCCAGATATCAGGGCGGCCGCTTCGTCGTTGCCGGTTCGGATGGGAGCGTGGCAGATGGCTCGGAAATCACCGCCTGCGATGGGCAGCCGATGAGCGCATGGTCCCAGCGCATTGCGCTCTACGAACATATGATCCCTGAGAACATCATCCCTGGATTGGAGTCGACGCGCGCGCGAACCGCGCCGATCATGTTCCGGTACCGTAAAAGCCCGTTCCTCAAACGTCCGGAACACTGCACCATCGACGGTCGCAGCCTCAGCCTGAATTGGAAAAGCCTTCCGCAAGACGAGCTGACCAAAGTGATGTCGACGCTCAAGGCCGACCTTGGCAAGGACGTTGCAATCACGCCATTCGGTACAGAGGGTGCGTGGATCCGGCTTGGCAATTTTTCTCCGGAAAACAAACAGCAATCCGATCAGTTCGCGGCGTTGTATAAGGCGGCTCCCTCACTGCGCGACAAGTCGGTGATCGTGTTTGACGTGCGCGGCAACGAGGGCGGCCCATACGAATGGTTTATGGGTGTGCTGCGATCGCTGTACGGCGCCGAGTACACGAACTACTACGCAAGAGAGCGGTTAAAGATCTCGGCCGTCTATCGGCTTACCAAAGTGTCAGTTGACGAATCGACATTTTCCCACGGCAGTGCCGGAGCCGACATGCCAGCAGATCCACCGCCGGATGGCATTCCCTACGACGAAAACAGCAAGCTCTCACAGGCAGCGATGACGCGTGGGGATAAGGTCCTGCATGCATCGGTTAACGCAGAACAAATCCCGAAGCCAAAGCGTCAACCCATCAACCCGGTGCACGCCCGTGTGTTGGTGCTGACCGACTATGACTGCGAGAGCGCCTGTATCGGATTTGTCGACGAGCTGAAGCAGTTTCCAGGCGTGATGCAAGTGGGCACCGAAACATTTGTCGATTCGCGTACCGGTTCACCGATCACGGCAATGCTCCCCAGCGGAAATGGCGGCATTGGCGTTCCTTACATGACCCGCGACGGTCGGCCACGCAACGACAATGTGCCGCAGAAGCCAGACATCGAGTTCGGCGGCAACATCAACGATACTGCGGCAGTGCAGGCATGGCTGATGAACATTTTGAAGAAAAGCTGATCAACTGGAGGCAGAGACCTGCGCGACTTGCGGCTCTTTGTCGCAAGTGACCTAAGTTGAGGTGCCGCGAACGGACCAGCGACATCAGCATTCTCACTCAGATAATCACTGCGTTGCCAGTCGGGTTTTTCCCGACGTACGTGAACGAAAATGCAAGCTAAATGCAGCCTGGAGCGCGCGGTTCAAGTTTCCGATTTTCGCGTCGTTATCACGTTGCCGAGGCACTCACGCGGACATCACGCGGCCTGCTAGCCGGTTCCACTTACTGGACATCAGGACGATTCGCATGACTGCCTATTTGCAACGCTATAACGTCGGTCGCCGTCTCGGCGTCGCTTTTGGAATTTTGATTCTATTGTCGAGCCTGCTGGTGGCGACCGGCTTGATCACCATGGCGAACGCAAGACAGCAATTCGATTTCATCGTGCTCGATCGTATGGCCAAGATCCAGATCGGCAACGGCATGTTGGATGCAAATTCATCGATCCTGATCGCGCTGGGCACCTATGCCATGGCCACCAGCGATGAACTCAACAACGAGGCGCTCTCCACCATTAAGGCGCAACGTCAGCGTTACAACGAGTTGCGGGCCAAGCTGGACACATTGCCCAGCTCCGAGGAAGGTCGCAAGATTCGTGCAGAGATGGATGCGCGACGCGCCATCTCGGGAAAAATCAACGACAAGGTCATGGAGCTCGCTGCTCAAAACGACAATACGCCGGCGCAGACGTTGCTCAGCGAAAAGGCGCGCCCGGCGACGATTGCATGGCAGGACAAGATCCGCGAGCTGGTGACGCGTCAGGAAGGTCAGAGCCAGCAGGCCTATGCGGACGCAGTGGCGTCGATGAATCGCGGCAAGCTATTGATCATCTCCGGTGGCGTTGCCGTGGTGGTGATCAGCAGCCTGCTTGCCTGGCTCATCACCCGCAGCCTGACCCAGCCGCTCGCACGTGCAACGAAGGCTGCTGAGGCCATTGCCAACGGGCAGCTGGACAACAACGTGGAAAGCGACGCCAAAGATGAAACCGGCCGCCTGCTGCGCGCCATGCGTGGCATGCAGACCCAGCTGCAATCCTTGCTCAACGCGCAGAGCGACATGGCCAAGCGCCACGACGATGGTCAGATCAGTTTCCGCATGGACGCCACCGCGTTTCCTGGCGACTACGGCCGCATGGCCAAGGACACCAATACGCTGGTGGCCTCGCATCTGGCCGTGCAGACAAACCTGGCGCGCATCATGGGCCGCTACGCGATCGGCGACCTCAGCGAAAGCATGGACCGCCTGCCGGGCGAGAAGGCGGTGCTGACGCAGACCATGGACGAGGTGAAGGCCAACCTGTCTGCAATGAACCACGAGATCAAACAGCTGGCGCAATCTGCGGCCAATGGCGATTTCACCGCACGCGGCGATGCCGATCGTTTCCAATACGATTTCCATGTGATGGTCGATAGCCTCAACCAGCTCATGGCCACGGCCGATGGCAACCTGCAGTCGCTGTCGTCGTTGCTGCAATCCATCGCCGCAGGCGACCTCACCGCACGGATGAGCGGCGAGTTCAAGGGCGTGTTCGCGCAGATGCGCGACGACGCCAATGCCACTGCTGCACAACTTGCGGAGATTGTCGGCCGCATCCAGCACTCGGCGATCTCGATCAACTCGGCCGCCAGCGAAATCGCCGCCGGCAATCAGGATCTGTCGCAGCGTACCGAGCAACAAGCGGCCAATCTGGAAGAAACCGCCGCCTCGATGGAAGAGCTCACCTCCACCGTGCGCCAGAATGCCGAGCACGCCCGTCAAGCCAATCAGTTGGCGATCGGTGCGGCGAGTGTGGCGTCGCAGGGCGGCGAGATCGTGAGCAAGGTGGTGGGCACCATGGCCGGGATCGAGGCCTCGTCCAAGAAGATTGCCGACATCATCTCGGTCATCGACGGGATCTCGTTCCAGACCAATATCCTGGCCTTGAACGCGGCGGTGGAAGCGGCGCGTGCCGGCGAACAAGGCCGCGGCTTTGCGGTGGTGGCATCCGAAGTCCGCACCCTCGCCCAGCGTTCCACTGCTGCGGCGAAGGAGATCAAGAGTCTGATCGACGATTCGGTCGAGCGGGTTGCCGAAGGCTCGACGCTGGTGCATACGGCGGGCTCCACGATGGCGGAGATCGTTGCCAGCGTGCAGCGCGTGACCGACATCATGGGCGAGATTTCCGCCGCCTCGCAGGAGCAGTCGGCCGGCATCGAACAGGTCAACACCACCGTGACGCAAATGGACGAAACCACGCAGCAAAACGCTGCGCTGGTGGAAGAGGCCACCGCCGCCGCACGCTCGATGGAAGAACAGGCTGTGCAGCTGACGCAGGCGGTGTCCGTGTTCAAGATCAGCAACGACAGCACGCGCACCCTGCGTTCGGCAACGCCGGTTGCGGCAAAGCTCAGCGAGATTGCCGGCCGGCCTGCTGCTGTCAAAAGCCCGGTGCGCCAGGCATCTGCACCGAAACGTGCCGTGGCCGCAGGCGCCTCGCACGATGCAGGCGACTGGCAAGAGTTCTGATCTTGGACGCCTCAAACGGCCCGGCTTGTCCGGGCCGTTTTTTTTTAGGGATCGCATCTGCAGAGGGCGAATGCGCCAACGCGCATCCTCTGAGGACTGTGAGCATATGCACGATGCCTTAACCCGGCCGGCCTATGCTGCGCCGGGCTGGACAGCTTGCGGCGCTCTGCTTCGCCAAGGCTCGATCGCTGCTGGCGTCCATGCCCCCGGAAGATCTAAAGACATCGCAAAGGAGATTGTATGAAAAAGCTGCACGCTCTTATGGTTGTTGCTGGCTTGTTGGGTATGAGTGCGCCGGCATTTGCCGAGGTGGCCAATCTGACCAACAGCGCCGACGGCGCCAATCGCGATGCTGGCATCGCGGCAGTCAAGAAGAAATTGCAGGATGCATGCACCGGACGTCAGGGCACGCCGGATCTGGATTCGTTCGAGGTGGTGTTCGAAAAGACCAGCAAGAATCCGGAGGTTCCCAAGCCCTATTACGTGGACGCGAAACTCAAGTGCGATCTGCCGTAAGGCTGACAGCGGCTGCGCCGCCATTGTGCGATTGACGGCGATAGCACCGCGATAGAGCCCCGCGCATGCGGGGCTTTTTGTGTCTGTCGCATCATGCGCTAGCTCGCGCCGCGACACGTTGCTGCAGCACCACCACGCCATGCGCGGATGGGCGACGCCATAGCGCCGGTGCGCTGCTGATATAGTGCGGCGAGCGCGGTGGGCACGCCCCCGTCATCGATATATCGTCACCAATTACAGGGAGTTGTCATGGGTCTTTTGCAGGCGGTAGCAGGTGCAGTCGGCGGTGTGTTGGCCGACCAGTGGAAGGACTTCTACACCGTGCCGGCTGGCCTGCCATCCACCGCTGCGCTGTTCGCTGCGGTGCCCAGTGGAGGCAACGCCGGGCGCGGCGCTAACACCAGTGCGTCATCGAACATCATCAGCAACGGCTCGAAGATCGTCGTTCCCGAGGGTTACGGACTGCTGTTGTTGCAGGACGGTGCGATCACCGGGTTTGTCGCCGAGCCGGGTGGTTACGAGTGGCGCTCCGACGATGTGAACGCGCAGTCGATCTTTGCTGGCGATGGCCTGGTCACGCCGCTGATCCGGCAGAGCTGGGAGCGCTTCAAGTTCGGTGGTCAGCCGGGCGCGCAACAGGCCGCGTTCTTCGTGTCGCTGAAGGAGCTGCCCGACAACCGATTCGGCACGCAGTCGGAGATCTATTGGGACGATGGCTTTCTTGGAACGCAAGTCGGCGCGATCACGCGTGGCTCGTATACGTTGAAAATTGTCGACCCCATTTTGTTCGTGAAGAACTTCGTGCCTGCGCGCTACTTGCAGCCGGGTCAGGTGTTCGACTTCACCGATCTGGATAACGCTGCTGCCAGCCAGCTGTTCAACGAGGTGGTGAGTGCGCTTGCGCCGGCCTTCAGCCTGTATACGAACGATCCGGGCAAAGGCAACCGTATCGCGCGGCTGCAGCAGGATTCGCTCGGCTTTGCCAAGAGTCTGTCCGATGCGGTCGAGCAGGCGTATCAGTGGAACTCCGAGCGCGGTCTGGCGATCGTCAAGACCGCCATCGTGTCGATCGAATACGACGCCAACACACGGGAATTGCTCAAGACCGTGCAGCGCGCCGATGCACTGGCGGGCGCACGCGGCAACTCCAATTTGCAGGCGAGCGTGGCGCAAGGCATCCAGTCGGCCGGCGAGCACGGCGGCGCTGCGGGATTGGTGGGTGTGGGCATGGCGACCGGCATGGTGGGTGGCGTTGGCGGTCTGCAACAGCCGGTCGCGCCCGCTGCACCTGCTGCCGACGATGCCGTCACCAAGTTGAAGAAGGCCAAGGAGATGCTGGACCTTGGGCTGATCACGCAGGACGACTACAACGCGGCAAAGGCCAAGGCATTGGGCCTGTAAGCGAGGCGCGCCGCCATCATGTCCGACTCTCGCATCCCGCCGCCGTTGCCGGCGACCCCTCCCCCGTTGCCGCCGCTGCCCGCAGCGCCTGCGACCGGCCCCGGTTCGCCGCAGGACGTACCGCCGTTGCCGGGTAGTTTCAAGCGCGATCCGGACACCCTGCCCGCTTCGATTCGCAACGAGCTGCAGGCGCCCGACCCGCTGGCCATCGACACGGCCGCTGCCGAGCTCAAGGACGGCCTCAATCGTTGCCCGAAATGTGGCGCCAGCGATATCCGGCCCAAGCTCGGCACCGATCTGCTGGTCTGCCAGTTTTGCCGTCATCAATGGCATGGCGCGCGGGTGGAAGAAGTCTTCGGATTCGGCGAAGGCATCAGCGAACTACGCGGCACGGTCATCGCTTCGGGCGCGCAGGATATCGCTGCAGACGCCGCCAGCCTGATGAGTTTCAAGTGCAGCGGCTGCGGCGCCGAGGTGACCATCAATACGCAGAGCACGATGACGGCGCGGTGCCATTGGTGCCGGCATGTGTT
The DNA here is from genome assembly GCF_001423495.1 of Xanthomonas sp. Leaf131. GTDB lineage: Bacteria > Pseudomonadota > Gammaproteobacteria > Xanthomonadales > Xanthomonadaceae > Xanthomonas. The sequence goes on from NZ_LMOG01000018.1 coordinate 497,184, forward strand.
CGGCGTCAACGAGCAGGTGGCCAATGGTGCGGTGCCCGACGCAGTGCTGCCCTTCCACATCAACAAAGACGATGCCGTAGCGCGTATCCGTCAGTTCGTGGACAAGCGGCGCCTGTTTGCGCTCAAGGCCTTCAAACAGCAGTTCACGCCGGAGAACGTGGTGGGTGTCTACCTGCCTTACATGATCGTGGACGGCAGCGCGAGCGCCAGCGTGAGCGGCACGGGCGAGATCAAGACGCGTGAGTACACGCAAGGCACCGAGAAGAACAAGCGCACCTATTACGACGCCGACGTGTACCAGGTGCAGCGGCAGGTGGAGTTCACGGTGGACGATCTGCCGCTGGAATCGTCCGCCGAGCGCGGCAACCTGGATAGCCGGGTCAACACCAACAACATCATCAACACGATCCTGCCGTTCGATACCAAGAATGCAGTGAAGTGGAACGCGTCGTACCTGGCGGGATTCACGTCTGAAAAGCGCGACCGCGATGTCGCGCAGCTGCGGCCACGGCTGGAAGATCAACTGTTGTCGATCGCCCGTGTGCAAGTGGAAAGCTCGGTGCGCCGCTACGACCGCGGCGTGCGTTGGGAGGTGGAGCGGCTGGATGTCCACGGTACGCGCTGGATGTCGATGTATCTGCCGGTGTGGCTGTACTCGTACCACCAGCCAGGCCGTAGCGGCGGCATGCTGCACTACATCGCGGTGAACGGCCGCACCGGCGAGACCATGGGCAGCGTGCCGGTGCAGCAGTGGAAACTGCTGCTGGCCGCACTCACCGCCGGCACCGTCATCGAAGCAATTGCATTGTGGATCGTGGCGGTGACTGCATGAGCGACAACAACGGACTGTGGTTACTGCTGGCCGGCCCGGTCGGTGCGTCTGCGCTGTATTGGGTGCTGTATCAGTACTACCGCAATACCAATCAATCGCACGCCTTCGAACGGGAAACGACGGTCGATGCCAAGCCGGTGACCGGCTCGGACCGCAAGGTCGATAGGATCATCGGCACGCAAGCCAAGCACATCGATGGCGACAACGTGTCTGCGTACCGAACGCGCGTACGCCGGGATGCCGATTGAAGCGCCATCCAACGTTCTAACGCGGTGTGCCAACACCTAACTGCGCCCGCGCCACATCCAGGGTGCTCATGATCTGGACAACCTCGTCGAGTGGATGCAGGGGCGATTCCTTGCGCCCTTCGCCGATGTAGCGTGCGGCAGCGGTGGCTTGCCAGGACAGCCCGTCGTAGCCGTTGACGCCGGTCGGGTCTGCCCATAGCACCGGTTGGCTTGCGTAATCGTTGCCGACCAGATGCAATGTTGTGGGGTTATGGAACTCGCCAGCAAGGTCGACGCGGCCTTCGGTGCCTGTGACATAGGCGACCGAGCTGCTGCGGGCGACGATGGAGCTGATGAGAGTAGATTGCGCGACTCCTGCATGAGACAGCACCACGGTCGAAAATGCATCCACGCCGGTGTCGCTCAGCGTACCGGTTGCGGTGATGGCGGTGGGGGCGGCCAGGATCATCGACGAGAACTGCACGGTATACACACCCAGGTCCAGCAGCGCCCCGCCACCGAGCTCCGGTCGGCGCTGCCGATGCATCGGATCATTGGGGCCGATCTGGCTCAGATCCGCAAAGACATGTCTGACCTCGCCGATCGCGCCATCGGCCAGCAGTTTGCGCAGCACCGAGGTGTGCGGCAGATACCGGCTCCACATCGCTTCCATCAGGAAAAGGCCGCGCGCGCGTGCTTCCTGCACAAGCATGCGTGCGTCGGCGGCGCAGGTGGTCATGGGTTTTTCGATCAACACATGTTTGCCGGCGCGCAGCGCCAACAAGCCATGTTCCAGATGCTCGCTGTGGGGCGTGGCAACGTAGACGATGTCGATCTCGGGGTCGTCGACCAATGCCTGGTAGCTGTCGTACGCGCGCTCCATCGCCCAGGTCTTTGCGAAGGTGTCGGCACGCGCACGATTGCGCGATGCCACCGCGAAAGGCCGTTGCCTGGTGTGACTGCGCAGTGCGCTGACGAATGCCGAAGCGATCAGCCCCGGACCCAAAATGCCCCATCGCAGCGATGGCTCGCCCTGCCCTGGCAAGAACAGATCGGGCTCGGGAAATGTCGTTGACGCCATGAGGTGGCCTTCGCAGTTTCAGGTAGCTGCATGCTAGCAAACGGCGCATGTCCATCAGGGTGGCGAGGCTCAAACCAGATCGCGATAGTCCTGCAGGATCACCATCACCAGTTGACTGCGCGAGCGCACATCCAGTTTGTTGAACAGTTGCTGGAACGTGGCCTTGATGGCGCTTTCGGAGCTGCCGAGTTGGCGGGCGATCAACTTGTTGGATTGGCCCCGCAACAGGCCGCGCAGCACTTCGCGCTCGCGCTCGGTAAAGCTGGGGCGACTTTCCTGGGTGTCCTGGGCCACCAGCGATTGCAGGTAGCGCTGGTCGATCAGCACACGCCCCATCGCAACCGCGTGGATGCTGTCGATCAGTTCGTCGGTGGAGACGTCCTTGCGGCAGATGCCGGATACGCCGAGGCGTATCAACGCCAACGCATCGCGCTCGGGGAGCCCGGCAGTGACCACCAGGGTTGCCGGGCGCTTGGCCTGGTCGGCCTGCCGCCGCATGTAGTCCAGCGCGTTGTATTCGCCGATGTCGTAATCGAGGATGACCACATCCGGTGCCAGCGATGCGATCTGCACGATCGCCTGCGCCAGGTTGCCGGACTGCCCGACCACATCGAAGCGTGCGTCGGCGCCGAGCAGGCGCAGCAGGCCTTCGCGAAACAGCGTGTGGTCGTCGAGCAGATACAGACGCACCGGGTTACGCCGCGACTCATCCATCCAGCGTCTCCGCAAGCGATGCATGGGCGAGCGGCATGTGCAGCTCGAAGCAGGCGCCCTCGCCTCCCGGCGCATAACGCAGTGAGCCCTCCTGGTTGCTCATCAGGGCGCGCGAGATGTAGAGCCCCAACCCGGATCCATCGTTATCGCTGCGAAACGGCTGGAACAAGCGGCCGGGCTCGGCGATGCCTGGGCCGGTATCACGCACGCTCAACACCGCACTGCCCTGCTCCACGCGGGCACTGACGATCAACTGCCGACGCGGCTGTGGCAACGGCTGCACCGCACGCAGCGCGTTGCGCGCCAGGTTGAGCAGCACCTGCAACAGCGCATGACGGTCGCCGTGCACGGCCGGGAAGTCCGCCGGTATCTGGATGACCAGTTGGCCATCGATGTCGTCCCAGTCCGAGCGGATGATGACGTCCAACTCGCTGCACAAGGTCTGCAAGCGGGTCTCGTGCGCCGCATGCGGTGTCTGCCGGCGCAGGTTGAACGAGGCCAGTTCCATCAAGGCGGCCACCAGGCTTTGCAACGCGGCCAGGTCCGGGTCCTCGCGGATGGCCGGGTGGCGTGCAAGATTGGACGTCACCACGCCAGCGGCCGAGCACAGGTTGCGAATCTCGTGCGAGACGGCGCCTGCGAGCAGCCGATTGTTCTTGAGCAGGTCGTCGAAGTGCGCCGATTCGCGCGCACGCACTTCTTCGCTGGTGTCGACCAGGATCGCAGCCAGATGGCGCTCCTCGCTGTCTTCGTAGACCGAGAACCAGGTGGTTGCAGGAAACGTGCTGCCGTCGTCGCGCCGGCCCCAGGTGCTGGCCGAGGTGCGCATGCCGTCGAGGTTGGCGCTCATGCTGAGCGCATCGTCGAGCAAGGGCAGGAAGTCGCGCACGGCGCGCCCTTGCAGCCCGCCCTCCTCGGCCATGTCGAGAATTTCGTGGGCGGCGCGGTTTGCCGCCACGATACGGCCATCGCCGGCTACGGTGAGCAGCGCGGCGGGGCTGCTCTCGGCAAGCAGGCGCAGTTGCCGCTCCAGCCGCCGGCGCAGGCGTTGTTCGGCACGCAGCTGCACGTAGTGCGAGAGGATCACCCGGCGGGTGCGGCTGATCTCGGCCACCAGCAGGCCGCAGCCGGCGTAGGCAATGGTGGCCATGAAGAAGCGCAAGGCCTGCTCGACCAGCGATTCTTCGGTGACGAACAGACCGCGTAGCGCCGCACAGGCGACGGCGGCAATGACGATGTTTCGCCGCGACAGCACGGTTGCGGCCAGCACCACCGGCAGGATGTACAGCAGCCCGAGCGATACGCCCAGGTGCGAATACCACTCGGCCAGGACCAGCAAGGCAAGCATGGCCAGCGACGCCCACAGCGTGGGGGCGCGATTGAGCCGGACCACCTGCCCGCGCCATTTGAACGGCAATCTCAGTCTGTCCATTGCGTCACTACGTTCTCCGTTATCGAGCCGCTGTACCTATACAACAGCATTGCGGCGGCGCCCGCTTATTTCACCCTATCGAAAGATAGCTGGACGGCATCGTTGGACGGCGCAATGCCCGTCCAACGCTGGCGCAAGGATGGCAGACACATCCGTGGAGGCTGGGTGTAATGGCGGCACCCACGTCGATGCTGCCTCTCATGATTCTTCGCGATACGTTTCCGCTGCGCCGTATCTGGCCAAAGACCTACAAGCGCTTGCTGGTGCTGTTGGCCTTCGATTGCGCGGTGGCCGCGCTCTACACATTTTTCGATTGGCACTGGCTGTCGATCGAAGCACTGCCGCTTGCGCAGCTGGGGTCGGCGCTGACGATCTTTCTGGCGTTCCGCGCCAATGCCGCGTACGGCCGTTGGTGGGAGGCGCGTCAGCTGTGGGGCTCGCTGGTGAACACCTCGCGTGCGATCGCCCGTCAGGCGCTGACCGCACTGGATGTGGATCCAGCCGATCCACAGCAGGTGACGCTGCGCGACGACATCGTGGTGCATCAGGTTGCATTCGTTCATGCGCTGCGCTGCCATCTGCGCAAGCAGAATCCGTTTCCGGAACTGGCCGGGCTGCTGGGCGCGGAGCGCGCCGACGCACTCCGCGTCTATGCCAACATCCCCAACGCCTTGACCTTGCGTCTGGGGCAACAGCTGCAGCAGGCGCGTGCGCTGGGCATGCTCGACAGCCTGCGTTGGTCGTCGCTGGATGCCAACCTGACCACGCTTGCCAATATCCAGGGCGCCTGCGAGCGCATCAAGAACACGCCGCTGCCACGCCAGTTCTCGTCGCTGCCGCGCGCCCTGGTGAACCTGTATTGCTGGCTGGTGCCGCTTGGCCTGATCGCCGGCATGGGCCTGGCGATGCCGATCGCCTCGGTGCTGATCAGCTTCACGTTGATCGCGATCGACAGCGCCAGCAGCGCGATCGAGGACCCGTTCGAAAACACCGTGCACGACACCCCGATGACCGCGTTGTCGCGCGGGATCGAATTGACCTTGCGCGAAATGCTCGGCCAGCGCGTACCGCTGCGCGAAGTGCGCGCCATCGACGGTTTTATCTACTGACCAGGGACACAGCCATGCAGACCACGCCCACCCACTTGATCTTTGCCACCAACTTTTCCGAGACCTGCCATGCCGCGATTCCGACGGTGGCGCAATTGGTCGACCGCCTGCGTGCACGCCTGACCATCCTGCACGTGCATGCCAAGGGCAAGCGTGCGCAGGCGCAACAATCGCTGGACTCGTTCTTCGCCGAAGCATCCAACTACCCCAGCTGCGAACGTTCGCTGAGCAGCGGCCCGGCCGCCGCCGGCATCGTCTCGTTCTGCCGCAGCCGCAACGATGCGCTGCTGATCATGCCGCCTTCCGAACGCACCGGCCTGCCGCGTCCATTGCATGTCTCCCTGCGTGCGCGGGTGCTGCAGCGTGTGGCCACACCCATGCTGACCCTGCCCTATGCCGAGGCGTTGCCGCGCGATGGCGCCGTGGGCGGTCATGTCGCGTGCTGGATCACCGGCCGCGAAACCAGCCTGGATTCCTTGCGCGATGCGGCGGCGCTGGCCCGTCGGCGCGGCGCCGACCTGCATCTGCTGCATGTGATGCCAGACATCAGCGAAGGCTTGCTGATGGACAGCCTGTTCAACGACCAACCCTTGACCGAATCGGCAGCCAGCCATTGGCTGAGCGAGCTTGCCGCGCAGTTGCAGGACGACGACTTATGCGTGCGCATCCACGTGGCAGTGGGCAACCCGCGGCGCGAAATCGCCGGCTTGCTCAAACGCGCGCGCGCCGATGTGCTGGTGGTCGAACACGACGCCGTGGTGCGCCGGGGCGTCTGGCGCTCCTCGCTGCATACCGCATTGGCGAAGACACCATGCGTGTTGATCTGCCTGCCACCTGGCCGGCTGCGTGCTCCGGCATTGCGGGTCAACGTGGGGCCATCGCTTGAGGGCCGCGAGACGGGGCTGGCCAGCCGGCTGCTTGCGCGCGTGCAACGTGCCCAGTTGCATGGTTGAGGTCAGTGTGAATCTGCCTCGCTGCTAGATTTGAATTTAGACACAAACCGTGGTTAGCACGTTGGTCTAACGTCGGTGTGCACTGCACATATCCGTGCAGTGTCACCATCACGATCCGGGTTGCACCGCCTGTTGTTGCTTGTCGTCTACCACGCGCACGCGATCGCCATTGCTGATGCCATCGGGTGGGCTGTCGATCACGCGCATGGTTGTTGTCAAGCCGCCTTCCAGCGCGACCATGCGACCGTAATCGCGGCTGATCGATACCGACAGCAGGCGCACCTGGCTGTTCTCGCTCAGCGTCGCCACCTGTACGCCATCCTTGCCCAGGATCAGCGCGCTTGGCGGCAAGCCCAGGCCGAATACTCGCTGCGCAGGCGCAAAGCGCACCGTGGCATAGCCGCCAGGCAACAATTCGCCGATGGGGTTGTCCACGATCAACTGCACCCGCATCGCGCCGGAGGCGCTATCGATGGCCTGCGCCAACGACAGCACCGTGGCCTCGTAGGTCTTGCCAGGATGCTCGGGCACGCTCAGCTGCGCTTTTGCACCGGTTTGTATTGCCGAAATCTGCCGTTGCGGCACGTTGACATAGACACGCAGCCGGTGGACATCGGACACCACGAACAATTCGCTGCCGGCACTCATGCCGTCGTTGATCAACGCACCGATGTCGGTATTGCGCGCAGTGACGATGCCATCGAACGGTGCCACCAGCCGGCGGAAGCCTTGCAGGGTCTGCAGGCGCTGTACGTTGGCCTGCAAGGCCTCGACCTGCGACTGTTGCGCCTGCGCTGCTGCGATACGTTCTTCTGCATCCTGCCTCGCCACGGCCCTGCTCTCCAACAACAACTTCCAGCGATTTGCTGTGGCCTCGGCCTGATTGGCCTGGCTGCGCAAACTTCCAACCTCCGATCTGGCTTGTGCGAGTTGTTGATCGAGATCCGGCGCTTCGATTTCGGCCAGGGTTTGCCCGGCTTTGACCGCTTGCCCGATATCCACGCTCCAGCTTTTGAGATAGCCACTTGCACGTGCATAGATGGGCGCACGCGACCAGGCTTCGATGCGTCCAGGCAGGTCGACCGATGCAGCGTCCACCGGAGTCGGCGAGATCAGCTTGACGACCGGGTCGCTGCGTTCCTGCGCACGCTCGCGCAGCGCTTGGGCATGCGTCCAGCGCGAAGAAAGCCCGAAGATCACGATGGTAAGCGCGATGCACAGCACAACGATCAGTGGAAGGCGTCGACGTAACGCAGAAGGGTCGGGGGTCATGTCACGAGAGTCCTGAAGCGGAAAGCGGCTGTAGCGCAGTCGTGCGCGGCGCCGAGCGGCCATGCGCCAGGCTGAAAAGCACCGGCACACAGACCAGGGTGGCAAAGGTTGCGAAGAGCAGGCCGCCGATCACCGCGCGGCCCAATGGCGCGTTCTGCTCGCCGCCCTCGCCCACGCCCAGTGCCATCGGCAACATGCCGATGATCATCGCCAATGCGGTCATCAGCACCGGGCGAAAACGTACGAAGCCGGCTTCCAACGCAGCTGCGGTGGCATCGCCGAGCACCTCCAGGCGCTCCCGCGCAAAGCTCACCACCAATACGCTGTTGGCGGTGGCAACGCCCATGCACATGATGGCGCCGGTCAGTGCCGGCACCGACAGTGTCGTATTGGTCGCAAACAACATCCACACGATACCGGCCAGTGCCGCCGACAATGCGGAAACGATCACTGCCGGATCCAGCCATGACTGGAAGTTCACCACGATCAGGAAGTAGATCAGCACGATTGCGCCGAGCAGGCCGAAGAGCAGTCCGGAAAACGCCTTGTTCATTGTGTCGACCTGTCCCATCAGCTGCACGCTGGAACCCTTCGGCACCTGCTGCGCCGTCTCTTCCAACACACGGCGGATATCGGCCGCCACCGAGGCCAGGTCGCGGCCTTCGGTCGCGGCATGGATCTGCACCATCGGTTGAATATTGTATTGGCTGACCAGTGCATTGCCTGCGCTGCGGGTCAGACTGGCAACGCCGCCCAGCGTGGTTTGGGCAGTGCTAATGCCATCGCCTAATGGCAGATTGTTGAGCGCGGCCAACGAGTCCAGTGCGTATTCGGGCGTCTGCATGACGATGGGATAGCTGACGCCGTTGGCGGGGTTGAGCCAATAGGTCGGCGACACCTGACTGCTGCCGGCCAGATTGACCACCATGCTGTTGGTGACGTCGCGTGTGGTCACGCCCAGTTGCTGTGCCTGGGTACGATCCAGGCTCACATCGAACTGCGGTGCCTTGTTGGATTGCTGGATGCGCGCATCGGCCACACCGGGAATGGCGCGGATGCGCTTGAGCAGCTGCTGCGCATAGGCAAAGTTGCTGCGAAGGTCTGCGCCGCGCACCTGTACGTCGATCGGCGCCGGTGCACCGAAGTTGAGAATCTGACTGACGATGTCGGCAGGCGGAAACGAGAAGGTGGTATCCGGAAACGCCGTCGGCAGCCGCTCGCGCAGCGTACGGATGTACTCTGCAGTGGGACGATGGTCCGGACGCAATGCGATCTGGAAGTCGCCATCCTGCGATCCCATCACACCGGTATTGTTGTAGGTGACATTGGTCGGGCTGGCCGGCAGGCCGATGTTGTCCACCAGCGTTTCGATCTCCGCATCGGGGATGACCTGGCGAATGGTCTTTTCGATCTGCGCAAACCGCGCCGCGGTTTCTTCCACACGCGTGCCGACCGGCACCCGCACATGCATCAACACCTGCCCCGAATCGACCGACGGAAAGAAGTTGGAGCCCAGAAACGGCACCAGACCGAAAGACAGCGCCACGGCCGTAAAGAAGCCGATGAGGAAAATCTTTCGGCTGTGCAGTGCACGCTGCAGCATGCCGTTGTAGCCGGACCGCAGGCGTTCGAATTTCAGCTCGAAGCGTCGCTGAAAGCGCACCAATACATTTTCTGAAGGCAAGAGTTCGGTGTTGTGGCCTTCCCCTTCGGCATGGCTGACATGGGGCTTGAGCAGATACTTGGCCATCGTCGGCACCAGGGTGCGCGAAAGCACGAACGAGCACACCATGGCGAAGATCACGGATTCGGCCATCGGCACGAACAGAAAGCGCGAGACGCCTTCCAGAAAGAACATCGGCACGAACGCGATGCAGATGCACAGCAGCGAGACGAACGCCGGGGCCGCGATCTGCTGCGCGCCATCCAGGATTGCGGTCTCCACGTCCTTACCTTGTTCCAAATGCCAGTTGACGTTTTCGATGGTCACCGTGGCGTCGTCGACCAGAATGCCGATCGCCAGCGCCAGCCCGCCGAGCGTCATCAGGTTCAGCGTCTCGCCGAACAACGACAACGCCATGATCGAGCCGAGAATCGACAGCGGAATGGAGATTGCGATGATGACCGTGGAGCGCCAGCTGCCCAGAAACAGCAGGATCATGATGCTGGTCAGCACGGCGGCGATCACGCCCTCGATCGCCACACCCTTGACGGCGGCACGTACGAATACCGATTGATCGTTGATCGGCGAGACCCGCAAGGCCTCCGGCAGCGAGCCGCGCATCGCCTCGACCTTGGCGCGGATTCCATCGACGATGGCCAGCGTCGACGCCGAGCCGTTCTTTAACACCGTCATCAATACCGAACGTCCGCCATCCACGTGCACGATGTTGCGTTGGGGCGCGCTGCCGTCGCGGATATCGGCAACATCGCGCAGGTACACCATCGCGCCGTTGACCACCCGCACCGGTAGACGGCCGATGTCGTCCAGCGCCGATGGCGCATTGTTCAACTTCAGCGTGTATTCCAGGCTGCCGATCTTCTGCGTGCCAATGGGCGTCAGCACGTTGTGCACCGCCAAGGCAGTGGAGATGTCCTGTGCAGACATGCCACGCGCTTGCAGCGCTTCCGGCTTGACGTCGATCTGCACCTGGCGTTGCCTGCCACCGAACGGCAACGGCATCACGGCGCCCGGCACGGTGACCAGCTGCGTGCGCATGGTGTTCATGCCGACGTCGTACAGCTCCTGCTCGGTCATGCCTTCGCCGGACAGCGCAAGTTGCACGATCGGCACCGTGGCTGCGTTGTAGTTCAGGATCAGCGGTGGGTTGACTCCCGGTGGCATCTGATTGAGCAGCGTCTGCGACACCGTAGTCACCTGCGCATTGGCGGTGGCTACGTCCACGCCCGGCTGGAAAAAGATTTTGACGACGCTGATGCCGGGATAGGTATTGGCCTCGATGTGTTCCACATCATTGACGGTGGAGCTCAGTGCACGCTGGAACGGTGTGGAAATGCGCCCGGTCATTTCATCCGGCTGCAAGCCGGTGTATTGCCACGCCACCGCGATCACCGGGATGCGGATCTGCGGAAAGATATCGGTCGGCATCCGCAGTGCGGTGAGCACGCCGCCGATCAAAATCAGTAGCGCCAATACCACAAACGTATAGGGTCGACGCAGGGCAGTATGGACAACCTGCATCAGCATAGAAAAGCTCCATCAATCGGTGAGTGCAGCGTGTCGCAACAGATGCGATGGGTCTCTATCGAACCGACCGGGACAGGCTCGCAGACGTCAGCAGGCCTGCTGCGCAGGAGTAGCTGATGCGTTTGCAAGCGGTGTGGAGGATGCGAGAGGCCAGAGTGTAAGCAGTTAAAGCCAGCCGATTACCAAGCCGTGAGCGCATACCGGCATGAGTTCCACTCATGAATCGGATGCGCGTTCGCTTGGTGCAGCCGGATTCCCGAAGACCTGTTGCCCCCCATCGATGCCTTGACTATTTGGCTGGCGTGATTTGAAGAGGACGTCAGCCGACTAACGGCCGATGGCGCTCTTTTGTCACTCCGCTTTCAAGCCAGATGGCTATCAAAGAAATTGCTCAACTTCTGCACCGCGGGTCCGACGTACTGCGGCTTGTCGTACATGTCGATATGGGTCGCGCCGGCCACCAGAAACAGTTCCTTTGGCTCGATGGCCTTGCCATACGCATCCTGACTGAAATACAGGCTATCGGCCTTGTCCCCGGCGATCATCAGAACAGGACGCGGAGAAATACTGTCCATCGCCTCGAATGCGTAGAACGCCATCTGCGCAGGCAGGGTCGAAAAAACCGCGCGCCCCACCGAATTGGGGTGTTGGCCGCGCGCAGTCCGGTAGTACTCGAAGCCCTCTCGATACATCACCGGCGTACTGGTGGTGAAATCCTTTGCAGATTCAGGAACCGTCGGAGTGAGGCGAATCGGCCCGCCCTGCGCTTCGGCACTGCGTTGCAGGCTTGCATCCTTGAGCAACGTGATGCGCTCGGTGGAGTGCCGCGAGCCACCGAGCCCGGTACGTCGCAGCCCACCGATGTCGGCCGCGCTGACCGTGGCCACTGCCCTGATGCGCAACTCGGTCTGCGCGGCATTGAGCACATAGCCACCGCCACCGCAGATGCCGAGCAAGCCGATCTTGTCGGGTGCGACACTGGCGTGCGTGCCGAGAAAGTCGATCGCGCTGCTGATGTCATCGACACGCGAAGCCGGTAGCTCCATCAGACGCGGCTCGCCGCCGCTATCGCCTTGATAGGTCGCATCATAAGCAAGCGTGATGTAGCCCTTTCTTGCCAGGTGCAGCGCATACAGCCCTGCGGTCTGTTCCTTGACGCCGCCAATCGGGTGGACGACGACGATGGCCGGGTATTTTTTCGCCCGATCAAAGCCAGGTGGCTTGAACAGATTGGCGGCGATGTTGGTCTGGGTGTTTCTGTTGAGATAGGTGACGCGTTCCACGGCGATATCGGATGCGTCCACATTGCCGATGACCACCAATGCGGGACGCCCCGACGATTGCGCGTGGGCACTGTTGTGCGCGAGCAGCCCGCTTGCACCGATGGCCGCGGCAGACAGCGTTACCGCAGAGCTGCCCAGGAAATTGCGCCTGTTTAGATTGATATCGTTGGGTTTCATCCTGCGACTCCTGAGTTGGCAGGCGAGCGAGAGCACCAGCCACCTGCCCTGCCGGGTGTTGACGAGACAAACAGCAATGCCAAGTGCATTGCGCTTGATGAGATGACCAGAGTTGATCCGGACTCAGCGATCGATGGCGGCCATGGAGCTTGCTTCGTGTCGCTCGCCCGCTGCAGGCGTCAGATCGTCGAGCCGGGCAATCTGTTGCGCGCTGAGCTCGATGCCGTCGGCGGCGGTGTTTTCTTCCACGCGCGCAACCCGCTTGGTGCCGGGAATCGGCGCGATATCGTCGCCTTTGGTTAACAGCCACGCGAGGGCGACCTGCGCGGGCGTGGCGCCCACCTCGTCTGCGACTGCCTTCACTTCGTCGACGATGCGCAGGTTGCGCTGGAAGTTCTCGCCGGCAAAGCGCGGGTTGGTCTTGCGCCAATCGTCATCGGACAGATCGTCGGGCGAGCGGATCTCACCGGTGAGAAATCCATGCCCGAGTGGCGAGTAAGGAACGAACCCAATGCCCAATTCACGCAGCAGCGGGAGCAGTTCCAGCTCGGGATCGCGCGTCCACAACGAATATTCGGTCTGCAATGCGGTAACCGGATGCACCGCATGGGCACGGCGAATGGTGGACGGGCTGGCTTCGGACAGGCCGATATGACGGATCTTCCCCTGCATGACCAGGTCTTTCAGGGTGTCCATGGTTTGCTCGATCGGGGTGTTGGGATCGACGCGATGCTGGTAGTACAGATCGATATGGTCGGTCTGCAGGCGCTTGAGTGAGCCTTCTACCGCAATGCGGATATTTGCAGGGCTGCTGTCGATGTTGCGTGGCCCGCCCTTGCCGTGGGAGACCAATCCGAATTTGCTTGCCAGCACTACCGTGTCGCGATTGCCCTTGAGCGCGCGGCCAACGAGTTCTTCGTTGGCGTAAGGGCCATAGATTTCCGCCGTGTCGATATGGGTGACGCCCAACTCGATGGCACGATGGATCGCGCGGATCGACTCGTCTTCACTACCATGGCCGATGTTGTAGTAGCCGGACATCGACATCGCGCCAAGTCCGATACGCGAGACTTCAAGCCCGCCGATTGAAATGTATTGCATGTGGTTTCCTCTGCAAGACGCAATGCCGCAGTTGGCTTGCGCTCTGTGTAAATGACGTGTGGTTGCGTTGCGATCGACGTCACTCAGTTAGCTGGGATGGCGCCGATCTGTTGAAGCACGGCCAACAGATCTAGTTGCGCGCGTTCTTCGACGATCTTGCCGTTCTTCAAACGATAGAACGCCATGCTTTGCGCCGTCACCGGGCGCCCGGTTCCTGCAACACCGGCGAATGGTCCGCGGTGGGTTCCGGTCATGGTGTAGCGGATGGCAACGGTGTCGCCTTCGGCAATCAGTTGATCCACTGTCCAGGCCAGGTCCGGAAACGCTTCCCTGTTGGAAGCCACCAGGCCGAGATACGTGTCGCGCCCCTGTTGCTTCTGACCGGCAAAATAGAGGGTCACGTCAGGGCTGAGAAACTGCTCGGCCAGCTTGGCATCGCCTGTGGGGAGAAATTCCTTGGTGAAGCGTTGCATGATCCGCTTGTTCGAGTTCGCGACCGAGAACGTTTGACTACTCTGCAGTTCCGGGGCGGACGCCGCCGACCTGACGGCAGCAGTGGACTCGCGCGAGCAGCCTGCGACCAGGATGGCCAGGGTCAGCACGAGTATGGTCTGGCTGAATGTGCTTTTATTCATGAGGTTTCTCTTTGGGGATTGTGTCCGCGCGAAGTACGCAGTCGCCTGGCGAAATGGCCGTAGTGGCTTCACCCATTTCACGGTGATGCTGGATCGGTCTTTCTATCGCTGGGTGTCGGTGCGCGCGGTTCAATCGACTGCCCATCGCCATCGATACACGTTCAATCGGCGCGCATTACAGATGACGGGCAAACCAGTCCAGCATGCGCTCGGGATTGTTTCCGAAGTAGTTGTAGCCCTGAAACCGCTGATTGGTTCCCTCGATCCGGAACAGTTTTTTGTCACGCGACGACAGCGTGTCGTAGATCTCTTGCACGTTTGATGGCTTGGTCAGGAAGTCGTCCCGCACCTGCGCGACCAGCGTTGGAATCGTCACAGATTTTGCGTATTCCATCGGCCAGACATCTGCGAGATGAAAGCCGGTGCGACGATGGAACGCCGTGTCGAACAACGCCAATCCATTGGCGATGTTTTGCGCTTCCACCGCTTTTTCGACGAACACAGCCGGTGTCACCGGTTGTAAAGCGATCATCGCCTTGACGTGCGCAAACGCGTCCGGATGTTTGTGCATCCCCACAATCGTGGCATTGGCTCCGAGACAGCGGCTATAGAGCGCTGTGCGCATGTTCTGCGTGTCCGCGCGCGACTGTGCATAGCGGAGCGAGCCGACCACATCGCGATATTCGAGCACGCCGTGGCCATTGACCCCGCCGCTACCGGTGCCGCTTCGACCATGATTGCGCAGGTCGTAGGCGATGATGTTGTAGCCCGCATCGTGCAGGGCTTTGTATTCGGGCAGAAAGTTGACTTCAAAGCCACCAAAGTTCTTCCACGGATCCAGATGGCCCGGATAGCCGTAGCGGTTGCATGGCATGGGGTGGTTGCAGATGATCAGCCGGTCGGACCTAGCTGGAATGAACCAGCCTTCCACGGTGACGCCATCCATCGCGGGAAAGAAGATCTCTTCGAACTGCATGCCGTATTCGTTGGGCCACCGCAGCACCGGCGTGCGTGTGGAATGCGCCATGAGATCGGCAAGTCCCTCGATAAAGGCTTGCGAGGGGGCATTGGCAGCGTTCGCGGCGGTAGAACTGATTGCACCTTGCGCGGCAGCTGCGGACACGGACATGCCGGCGGCCATCGGCAGCGCCGCGAGTGTGGCACCTACTTTCAAAAGGCGGCGGCGGCCCGCCGGATCTGGGACCTTACTTGGCTCACGAACATCGGTTGGGTGGTCCATGGTGGTCTACTCAATGCAAGCACGACTGCGATGCGCCAGTGTCCCGATCCAGCTGCATGGCTGTTTGCTTGTTTCACGCGATTGCTTGCCTAAAACGATGGGCAATGAGATCTGCAGCCCTTGCAAGGCTGTTGAAGCGCTAGACTTCAGTCAGGAAATCGACGGGATTTTGTGATGCGCAACGAGCCTCCTACCGCTTCACCTTCGATTGCTGCCCTGGCTCGCACGGTTGCAGGTATTGCCCATACCGACGGGGATCACACAACGGCCATCACTGCGCTGACACTGCATCGCCGCAATGCGCCGACCAAGCCGTTGCACTGCATCTATACCCTTGCCCTGGGCGTGGTGGTGCAAGGTGCCAAGCAGGTGTTGCAAGGTGAGGCGCTCATGGCTTATGCGCCTGGGCAGTCGATGCTCACAACGATCGACCTGCCGGTGGTGTCGCATGTCACTCGCGCCAGCGTCCATGAACCCTTTTTAGGCTTGATGCTGACACTGGATAGCCGCCTGATCATCGAATTGGCGTCCGAGATGGAGTTCCCTCGTCGGATGAAAGACGAAGCGTTCCGCGCGATTTCCATCGAGAGTCTGGATGCGCCCCTGGTGGATACGCTGAACAGGTTGGTGGGCCTGCTCGATGAGCCGGCGTTACTGCCGCTTGTTGCACCGCTGATACAAAAAGAGATCACCGCGCGCTTGATGATCGGGCCGCATGCGCCACATCTGCATCATCTTGCAACGAGCGGTTCGCCAAGCCAGCACATCGCAAAAGCGGTTGCCTGGCTCAAACAGAACTTCACCCGGACGCTGCAGATGGACGATCTGGCAGCACGCGCGCATATGAGCGCATCCACGTTTCGTCTGCACTTCCGCGCGATCACCGGCACCAGCCCGTTGCAGTACCAAAAGCAACTGCGGCTGCAGGAAGCCCGCCAATTGATGCTCAATCAGAATATCGATGCGAGTAATGCGGCGAGCCTGGTCGGCTATGAAAGCCCTTCGCAATTCAGCCGCGAATACAGCAGGTTATTCGGTGCGCCGCCGCAA
Organism: Xanthomonas sp. Leaf131; assembly: GCF_001423495.1. GTDB lineage: Bacteria > Pseudomonadota > Gammaproteobacteria > Xanthomonadales > Xanthomonadaceae > Xanthomonas. The sequence continues at coordinate 513,498 of NZ_LMOG01000018.1, forward strand.
CAGGATGCCAGGCGGCTGCGTTCCAGCTAGTTCGAGGTATCGTCATCCCGCACTACTCGGCCGACGAGTGGCGCAGGAATGAAGGCAATGCGCATTGCAATAGGCCTGCCAGTTTTTCGTTGCTCCAGACACGCTACTGCCCGGCTCCTCACTGAACCGGGCAGTGGCGTTAAGTCGCTGAGCCGCTTATTAGTTCGGCGAAGCAGGCTCCGCGTCAGGTGCAGGATTTGGCGCTGCGTTCGGCACGGCGCTGGGCGCCGCATCGGGCGTCACGCGCCAGATGGTGTTGGCCAGGTCGTCGGCCACGATCAACGCGCCACGTGGGTCGACGGTGACGCCGACCGGACGGCCGCGGGTCAGGCCATCGTCGCCATGGAAGCCGGAGACGAAGTCGATGGGGTCGCCTGCCGGGCGGCCATCGCGGAATGGCACAAACACCACTTTATAGCCGACCGGCGGGTTGCGGTTCCAGCTGCCGTGCTCGCCGACAAACACACCGTCGGCGAACTGCGTGCCCATCGCCGCAGATGAAAATGCAACGCCGAGTGCGGCGACATGCGAGCCCAGCGCGTAATCGGGAACGATGGCAGAGGCGACTTTTTGCGGATCCTGCGGCATCACCCGCGTGTCCACATGCTTGCCCCAATAGCTGTAAGGCCAGCCATAGAAGCCGCCCTCGCGCACCGACGTCAGATAATCGGGGACCAGGTTCGGGCCGATTTCGTCGCGCTCGTTCACCACCGCCCACACTGCGCCGCTGCCCGGCTGGATCGCCAATGCGGTGGGGTTGCGGATGCCGGTCGCGTAGGCTTTGTGCGCACCGGTTGCCGGATCCACCTGCCAGATCTGCGCGCGGTCGATTTCCACCGCCATACCGCGCTCGGTGATGTTGCTGTTGGAGCCGATCGCCACATAGAGATAACGCCCGTCGGCACTGGCCGTCAGCGCCTTAGTCCAATGGTGATTAATGGCCGACGGCAAGTCGGTTACCTTGGTCGGCGCGCCGCTCGCCTTGGTCTGCCCTTGGCGATAATCGAAACGTACCAAGGCATCCTGATTGGCGACATAGAGCGCGTCGCCGATCAATGCGAGCCCGTAAGGCGCGTTGAGCTTGTCGGCAAAGACCGTCTTCAGCTCGTAAGTGCCATCGCCATTGGCATCGCGCAACAAGGTCAGCCGGTTGCCGCTCTTGACCGAGGTATTGCCCTTGGCCTTGATCGCGCCAGCAATGACATCCTTGGGCTTGAGATTGGGCGCGCCGCCGCCGCGGCCTTCTGCCACGAGAATGTCGCCGTTGGGCAACACCAGGGTCTGCCGTGGAATGCCCAGATCGTTGGCGATCGCAGAGATGCGATAGCCGGCTGGCACGGTCGGGCGGCGATCGCCCCAGGCGGCCGGTTTGGCAATGGTCATGTCGGGCATCAGCCCGCGGTCGGGCTCCGGCAGCTCCGGAGTGGCACCACGCTGATTGAGCTCGGGCGCCTTGTGGCAGGCAGCCAATGCGGCGGCGAGTATGGACACCGCAACGAGCGTGCGTGTTTGACGCTTCATCGTGCACCTCCTACGCGCAGACCAGACAATCCCGCCCACGTCGCGACCAAGGCAAACGCCGTGGCGATCGCCGAAAACACCAGGGCCGCCGGCATCACCGCCCAGGCGTCACGGGCATGATGCAGAGCGTCGAAAAAGCCGACGATCCATGCAGCGGCCAGCGCGATGATGTAGATGACATTGCGGCTTCCACGCACGAAGCCCACGATGGCAAACAGCAGCGCAATCGTGGTCAGCACCATTGCCCCGACCAGCAGCCATGAGGCGAAATTGCTCCACTGAATCTGGTAGTTGCTCCAGTACGCGTAATCGCTCAGCAACGCACCGAGAAACAGCGGCCACACACCGCCGAGCACGGCGGCATGAAACGGATGGATCGCCCAGGCTCGGGCGGAGATGGCGGTTGAATTCATGGCGGACTCATTGAGGTGATGTCTGAACGTGCCTTGATGCTGGCAGCTGGGGTGTGATGAGCGCGGTGATGTCGACGCGTCACTGTTCCTGCATTGGCGCCGCTAGCGCGTGGCATCTTTCATTGTCTGGGCGCGCGCAAGTGCACTTGCCGATGCGATGAGCTCCGGCAATTCCTGCCGAAACGCATCGGCACATCCGGGCAACACGCTGGCCCTGAAGCTGGCGTTGTCGAAGCTCGGGCTGTCGTGCAGGTAGGCCACTTGACGGCCTTGCAGAACAAAGTTGAAGCAGGCCCGCCACCGTGGATCGGGATGGCCGGTCAGCTGGACTTCGATGACGTTGCCGGCATCGTTGGCCGAGCTTTTTGGCGCAAAGGCGATGGTGCGCGCCGAAATCTGATTACTGCTGTTCATGGGCGCGATGATCGCGCGCGGACCGTCGCGGTGCTGTGAGCCAGCCGCGTCTCATCTCTTCGCCACAGAGATCCTCATTGGGCGGCACCCACCTCGTACAACCGTCAAGCTCGCCGAAACTTGGACTTCACTGCAAGTCGTCTTACGCCACGCGTGCGCATTGCGGGCCTGCGCTCACGGCATAACCGATGCCTTGCTGGAACCTGTGGCCGCTTGGACATCCCGTGCATCGCAAGCCATGTAACCGCATCGCTCCCAAGGTTATTAAACGATTAATTCAATGCGGCGTGAAGATAAACCGAGCTGGTGCATGCACGCGTCGCGATCGACAAGGCTGCGCTCTGGGTACTCCAACTTGCCGAGAAAAATCTATCGGCTCGCGCTTGGTCGTATAGCCGTGCACGTTGAACGGTGACAAGCCCGGCAGTGGACATCCAGCAGCTGCTTTACACCTGATTTCATGCAGCTGCGAACTGTACAGCGCGCTGTACCGTCGCGTTTAATCTTCGCTCGCGAATGAGGCGGAATTCACCCTCCGGATTGCTTGCAAGTTTCAAAAAGAGCGCCCATGGTGGAAGCGACAACCTCTTTTGACCAGCTCCATCGGTTCAAGCCGCTCGCTACTAGCACTGAGGTGTGTATGGGGCTCACGATGATCCGGACCATCGGCCACTATCGATTGACGGCCCACACCTTTCCCGCAGGTGCTCTGTTCTCTCCTGAAATGCTGGTTTCTTTCGAAGACGGCATCACCTTGCGCGGTTACAAGCTGCCCGATATCAGGTTCGATACGCAACTTGCCGCCTGCCATTACGCCAAGCAATGGATGGGCAGATGCACGATCTCGGCGTTGGGCATTCTGGAAAACCGCTGACACGTTGTGTCCTGCACAAGGTGTCATGCCGATTGGTGAAGACAGACCAGGATCGATTCTAGAAAAAGCATAGCCTGTTGCTTGCGGCGCATCGATGCCTGGCCAGTGCCTTCAAAGCGCAGGAAAGCCCAGCGTGAAGCACGCGCCTTGCCCAGGCTCCGACGCCACGTCAATGAAGCCATTGGCCTGTCTCACTGCACCATCGACTTGCGCCAACCCCAGGCCGGTCCCCTTCCCCGCCGGCTTTGTCGTTAAATACGCATCGAACAAGCGCTCGCGTAGCTCAGGTGCGATCCCGCTGCCGTTATCGGCAACCGCAATGGTGACGTAATCGCCACAGTGGCGGTCGGTTCCCGGCTCGGTATCGGCAAGCGTGCGTCTGGCCACTGCAATCCTGACCTGGCCCCGTTCGCCACACACATCGCGCGCATTGATCACCAGATTCAGGAGCGCGCGCTCCAGCGTATGAGGATCGACCAAGACCTCGCTGCTGGTGGTTGCCGGTGTCCACTCGATCGACACCGTGCCGCCCGCCGCCTGTTGCAGCAAGGGCAGCAGCCGGATGACCAGCTCGTTGAGATCCACGCGTTCTGGCGCATACGGGTGCTTGCGCGCGAACCCCAGCAGGCGCTGCGCCATGACCGAGCCCTGCTGCAACGCGCCTTCTGCCATGCGCAGGATCTTGCGGTCTTCTTCCACGACAGCGCCGCGCGACTGAACCACTTCGATCGCTGCGCCAGCGGTTTGCAACACGTTGTTGAGATCGTGGACGACGCCTGCCAGCAATTGGCCCACGGCCTCGCCTTCCTGCGCACGCTCGGCGACCGTCTCGGCCAGGCGCTGCGCTGCACGTGCGATGTCCAGTTCACCTTCCACGTCGCGCTCGCCGGTGTCGCTGTAAAGCTCGTGACCGATGGCGCCGGACAGCTCGCTTTGCCTGAGCAACGGGTCGTTGCGAGCGCTTAGCGTCTGATTGAGTGTGCGTAGCGCTTGCTGCGATTGCCGACGCTCGGTGATGTCGCGATTGACCGCCAGCACGCCTTCGATTGCACCGTGCGCGTCGCGCAGCGGGCTGGTGGACACCAGCCAGAATTGACGTTGGCCATCGGCACCGGTGCATTGGGTCTCGAATTGCTGGGACAGTCCCTGGCCAGCCGCCGCAAGCGCGTCTTCTACACGCGGCCTGAATTCTTCCGGCCACAACGACGACCAGCGCTCGCCCACGATCGACCTGGCATGCTCTGCCGCCACACGCGCCAGACCGTGCGCATTGACGAACTTGACGCATCCATCCAACGAAATTTCCTTGATGGAATCCAGCGACAACTCGACCACTTGCCGGTAGCGATGGTCGGGGAAATCTTGCGTTGTGTTCATCGTGCTCAAATCGATCACATGCCTTTCGCGTCGGGACCGTAGTGTGGTGCGGGCATCCTTAGAACACCTGCTTTATGGACTTCAAGAACGAAAAACTGATCCTCGTGGTCGACGACGATGTTGACACCCTTGAGATCGCCGCGCTGTTGCTTTCGGATATTGGCTATGCGGTCGTGACCGCTACGGATGCCCAGGGAGCGCTCGAACATATCGAGAATCAACCGGGAATCGACCTGCTGTTCACCGACCTGCAAATGCCCGGCCTGCTGGACGGCTATGGTCTCATCTCTTACCTGCGTTCGAATGGAAACACAGTGCCAGCCATCCTGACCTCCGGCCTGGGGGTGTCTCCCAACGGATTGCCAGAACGCACCATCTTCCTGAGCAAACCCTATACGCGCCGGGGTCTTGTGCAACAGATCGAGGCGTTTGTAGGGCACTGACGACGCGCAGACCGTCGTGCCGATCCACGACCAGCCAGCCGCATCTACCCGACACAAGCGCACCGCTCATCCTGCGGCACGACCATCCAGTCGCCCTTGTGACCACACGTCATAGATCGCTGTGCGCGCCTGGAGCGCCCTTCTAGGCTGAGCTCCATCAACTGGAGGAGCCAGGCACATGAAGCGTATTGGAGTGATTTTGTTGGCAGCGGCGTTGACCGCTGCGGGGACGGCCGGGGCCAAGCAGACGTCTGCAGCGAAGCCAAGCGATGCGACCGCAACCAGTGCAGCGCTTGCCCGCCAGGCCGACGCGTTCTTCAAGGACAACCAGCCCGGTGGCGTTGTGCTGGTCACACGTGGGGATGCGGTGCTGCTGCGCAAGGCCTACGGGATGGCCGACATCGAGAACGGCGTGCCGATGCAGCCGGATGCGGCACTGCGGCTGGCTTCGGTCAGCAAGCAGTTCACTGCGGTGGCGGTGCTGCAACTGGTGCAGGCGGGCAAGTTGCGCCTGGACGCAACGCTGGTGTCGCTGGACCCGGCATTGAACGGACCACTGGCCAAGGTCACGGTGCAGCAGCTGCTCGCGCAGACCTCGGGGATCAAGAACATCAGCAGCATTCCGGCCTCGCGGGCGGCGCGGCGCGAAGACACCGACGCACCCGGTTTGATGAACTACTTCAAGGCATTGCCGCTGGAATTCGATCCGGGCACACGGTTTCGCTACAGCAACTCCAACTACATCGTGTTGACGCATCTGATCGAGCGCGTGTCCGGGCAGCCTTACGCCAGCTACATGCAGCAGTCTGTGTTCCAGCCGCTGGGCATGCAGCACACCCGCTACGACAATCACCTGACGATGATCGCCAAGCGCGCGCATGGCTATCGCCGCAGCAAGGGCGAATTGCAGAATGCGGACTTCATCAGCATGTCGCAGCCGCAAGGCGCAGGCGGGCTGATCAGCACGGTGGACGACCTTGCGATCTGGCACCGTGCCCTGCGCGACGGCCGGCCGGTTGCAGCGCCGCTGCTGGCGCAGGCGATGCGCAAGAGCACGTTGGCCGATGGCACATCCTCGCCTTACGGCTTCGGCTGGATCATCGGCCAGGTGCACGGTCTGGACGATGTGGAGCACGGCGGCTTCATCAATGGCTTCAACAGTTATGTGGTGCGTCTGAAGCAGCCGGATGTCTTCGTCACCGTGTTGACCAATGCGGAGTTCCTGGACCCGACCAACCTGAGCGTGCGTCTGGCTGCCATCGCTGCCGATAAAGCGTATGCGCCGGCGATCGCACTGCGCGCCGAAGACACCGCGTGGTTGGGGCGCTATCGCTTTGCCGACGACGATGTGCGGGTGTTGGCCAAGGTGGACGGCGCGCTGCAATTACAGCGTGAGGGAGAGGATCCGGTTGCGGTCTCCCCGCACGCCGATGGCCGCTACTATCTGGACGACAGTCTGGACGCGCTGAGCTTTGCGCGCGATGGCAACGGCCAGGCGGTGATGACCTTGCACGACCGCTTGATGGGGGACAGCCGCGGCACCCGCGAACCGGCTGCCGCGGCGGCGCAGGTTACAGGCTCAACAACTCCCTGAAACGCGCACTCTGGCGGCGCGAGACCTCCACCTCCAACCCGCCGCGCAGGGTGAGCATCAGCCCACCATTGCTCCAGGGCGCCACCTGCTCAACGAAATCGAGATTGACGATGTACTTGCGGCTGGCGCGGAAAAACTTTTCCGGCGCCAGCTGCGTTTCGATCGCACCGAGCGGGCGATACAGCAGCGGCGCATGGGTCTGGAAGTACACGCGGCTGTAATTGCCAACCGCCTCGATCACCCGCACATCGCGCGGTTTGACCAAAAAGCAGTGCTCGCCGTCCTTGATGAAGATGGCGCTGTCCATCGAACGCCGCGCCGGTGCGACCGGTACGGCCTCGCTCAATTTCTGGATCGCCTGCGCCAATCGCTGCGGCTCGATCGGCTTGAGCAGATAGTCCACCGTGTTGTAGGCGAAGGCTTTCAGTGCGTAAGCATCGAATGCGGTGGTGAAGATGATGCGCGGCACCTGGGTGAGCCGTTCCAGCACGTTGAAGGCGTTGCCGCCAGGCAGATCGATATCCAGAAACACCACATCCGGTGTGGTGGATTCGATCAGCGCCACCGCCGCCTCCACATCTTCGGCATACCCCACCACGCGCACCTGCGGATAGGCCTTGAGCTGATGTTCCAGCTCGAAACGGGCCAGTTCCGAATCCTCCACGATCACTGCTTCGATCACGCACCGCCTCCGGTCCAGACGTGGGCCACCACTTCATTGCCCTGCTCTTCCAGGCCAAGGCCGGCCCTGGATCCAAACGACAGCTGCAGGCGCTGACGCAAATTCGCCAGCCCCGTACCGCTGCCATCGGCTGGCGACAGACGGCCGCTGTTGCGCACCTCGATCCGCAGCGCCGCACCTTGCGTGGTCACCTGCACATGCAGGTCGCCGCCGGTGCTGCTGGGCCCCAGGCCGTGCTTGATGGCGTTTTCCACCAGCAATTGCACGCAAAAGCGCGGCACCTGCATGGGGAGTGCCAGCGGGTCCACCCGCTCGGCATAGCGCAGACGTTTGCCAAGCTGCAGGCCCACCAGGCCAAGGTAATCGCGAACCACGGACAGCTCTTCTTCCACGCTCACCAGGGCTTCTTCGCCGCCGCTGAACTGGTAACGCAGCGTACTGGCAAAGCGGGTGATCTGCTCGCGTGCCAACGCCGGGTCCTTGAGGATGAGCGCGCGGATATTGTTGAGCGTGTTGAAGGTGAAGTGCGGGCTGATATGGCCGAGCAGACGTTGCAACTGCGCCTCCTTGAGGGCCAGGCGCAGATCGTTCTGATGGCGGGTGGCCTCGGCCAGGCGCGTCTGCCGGCTGATCGACAGGTACAGCAAACTCCAGGCGATATAGGCGAGCCACAGCAACGGCGTGCCCGAGATCATCGGTTGCGCTTCATGCAGTGCCATCATTCCGGCCGACAACGTGCGCAGCGACCAGAACCCGGTGTGGACGGCAAGATCCACGCCGATCGCCACCACCAGGCTGCTGACGAACAACATGCCCAGCCAGCGCAGTTCTCCGTAGCCATCGGCCTGCAATTTTCGATAAAGCCGGCGCAACACCAGGCTGCCCAGCAATCCGCCTGCGCTCAACGCCACCACTGCGAGGCGTTGTAGCCCATCGGGCACCGTCTCCTCGCTCGGGCGGGCGACATAGGCGATGGTCAGGAACAGCGACCACCCCAGCGTCTGCAACAGCCAGAACATGCGTCCTGCACCGCCCATCGGGTGCTTTTTGTCTGCATCGATCAAGCCGCATTCACTCCATTGGCACGCACGCAACCCCGTGTTGCCGCATGCCGGAGGAAGAGAATAGGACCGGGCCGGGCCAATTGCACGGCCCGCTTCATTGCGATGTCCTCGCTCGAGCGCCTCACACCCTTTGCACCCACCGCTGCTTAGCTTCCCTGCGATGAGCGCACGCATCACATCCAACGATCCGGTTTTTTCGTCGCCCGACACCCTTGCTGCAAAAAACGGACTCAACCAATCAGTGCTGCAGCGGTGGTTGCGCGATCACCCTGTGCTTCCGCTACCAGGGCGCGGCCGCACCGCCGACCGTTGGCAGCTACTCGCCGATATCGCTGCAGAGGATTTGTGTGTCGCCAAATTCCTGGAAGCGCATTACGACGCGCAGGCCATCTGCGCCGATCTGGCTGTGGAACTGATCGAGCCCGGGCAGCGCTGGGCGGTGTGGGCGGCGGAGCCACCGGGTTCGGACATGCGATTTACCGGCACCACGCTCGAAGGAACCAAGGCGTGGTGCTCCGGCGCAGCCCAGGTCACGCATGCGTTGGTGACCACGCAGCACGCCGGTGCCAGCGGTTTGTTCGCGGTGGCGGTTGATCAGCCCGGTGTGCAGATCGATGCAAGCGGCTGGCAGGCGATCGGTATGCGCGACATCGAGACCGCCAATGTCACCTTCACCAAGGTTCCCGCGCAGCAGGTAGGGTCAAGCGATGCCTATCTGACACGTCCCGGGTTCTGGCATGGTGGCGCCGGCATCGCCGCCTGCTGGTTTGGCGCAACCGTCGCCGTTGCCGAGGTGCTGCGCACAGCAGCTCGCGTACGCCGCGATCCGCATGCCGCCGCGCACCTTGGCGCCATCGATGCGGGCTTGGCCGCTGCTGGCGCGTTATTGCGTCAACTTGCGCAACGGATCGATGCGCAACCGGGGGATCCGCAGATGCGCGGCGTGCTGCAGGTACGCAGTGTTGTCGAAGCGGTAGCGCGCGATACGCTCGATCGTGTCGGCCGTGCACTTGGGCCGGGTCCGCTTTGCGGGGACGGTGTGCATGCACAGCGCTGCGCCGACGTATCGGTCTTCATCCGACAACACCACGCCGAGCGCGATCTGCAAGCCCTGGGCGAGCTGTGCCAGCAACAGGATCTGACATGGAAGATCTAACCGGCCAGCCCATCGAAGGCGCGGGCACACCTGAGGCGGTGTGGCGCGATGCAGCGTGCCTGACCAGCATGCCGCGCAGTTCGTTGTCCGAACTCCTGCAAGGCGGCCGGCGACTTGTGGTGGTGGCGCCCCACCCCGACGATGAAGTGCTCGGCTGCGGCGGACTCATTGCAGCTGCACGCGCGGCCGGAGTGCCGGTCCTGATCGTTGCGCTCACCGATGGCGAGCTGGCGTATCCCGACGAACCGAGCTGGGCACCGCATGTCCTTGGCCCTGCACGTCGGCTGGAGCTGGACGCAGCCGTTCAACATCTGGGTCTATTGCCAGGCGCGTTGATCCATCTTGCCTTGGGCGACGGCGCACTGGCTGCGTGCGAGGCGCGCATCGCAGAGGCCGTGGGCGGCCTGCTCGATGCAAACGACACGGTGCTGGTGACCTGGCAAGGCGACGGCCATCCCGATCACGAAGCCGCATCGCGCGCCACCAAGGCTGCCTGCGACACCCACGGTGCACGCTTGCTGCAATACCCGGTCTGGGCCTGGCACTGGTCGCAACCGGAAGACGGCATCTTTTCCGACGCGCGCGCCACCCGCTTCGAGTTGTCTGCCACGGTGATGGAAGCAAAACGGCGAGCCATTGCGTGTTTTGCCACGCAGACCGGCAACTGCATCCCGGCTGTGGCGGCGCCAATCCTGCCGCTGCATGTGCTGGAACGTTTCGATCGCGCTTTTGAGGTGTTCATTCGATGACGGCATTGCGCGTTGAACATTTTGAAGCGCTCTATGCCGACGAGGACCCGTTCGGCTATCGCTCCCGTTGGTACGAGCAGCGCAAACGCGACATCCTGCTCGGCACCCTGCCCCATGCGCGCTTTGCAAAGGGCTGGGAATTTGGATGCTCCAACGGGGAGCTCACTGCAGCGCTCGCGCAACGCTGCGACGCGCTGCTGGCCACCGACCTGTCTCGGCAAGCGGTCGACCTGGCAAGCGTGCGCGTCGAGGCGATGCGCAACGTGACGCTGCAACAAGCAGCGCACCCTTCGGATTGGCCAGATGGCAACTTCGATCTGATCGTATTCAGTGAGGTTGGGTATTACCTGGAAGATGCCGCATTCGAACAGACCGCTGCACGGTTTGCTCGATCGCTCACCGAGCACGGTTGCCTTGTTGCCTGTCATTGGCGCCACGATTTTCAAGGAGCGCTGCGCAGTGCCGAGCAGGTCCATGAAGGATTGAGCGAGGCACTGGCGCTGGAAACGCTGTGCACGTATCAAGACGCTGATTTTATGCTGCAAGCGTGGATGGCCGGGCCATCGATTGCGCAACAAGAGCGCCTGCGATGATCGCGGTGACCATTCCGGCACATAACGAAGCAGCGCTGATCGGGCAATGCCTGCAATCCATTCTGGTGGCGGCACAGCATCCGCAGTTGTCTGGAGAGCAGGTGGAAATCCATGTTGCGCTCGATCGCTGCACCGACCTCACCGGCACCATCGCGCGTGCGCATGGTGCGATGACGCTCAAGACCAGTGGCGGCGTCGGTATCGCACGTGCGGCAGCGGCGTCTGCGGCGATCGCCCGCGGAGCGCGCTGGCTTGCCTTCACCGACGCCGACACCCGTGTGCCACCGGACTGGCTATCGGCCCAGCTCGGTTGCGCGGCCGATGTTTTCTGCGGCGTGGTGGAGGTTAGCGATTGGCACGACTTCCGGCCGGAAACACGCAAGGCCTTCATGGACACCGAAATCCGGTGCGACGGCCACCCGCATGTTCATGGTGCCAACCTGGGCATGAGCGCCGCCGCGTACCTGGCGGCCGGCGGCTTTTCCGCACGCACCTCCAGCGAAGATGTCGCCCTGGTCAGCGCCCTGGAAGACGCCGGCATGCACATCGCGCGTCTGGTCGCACCGGTCGTCAACACCAGCGCCCGCCGCGACGCCCGCGCCACTGGCGGATTCAGCGACTATCTGATTTGCCTTGAAGCCGCGGTCATGGCGATGAGCCCTGTGCCCAGTAAGAACGCGTAGCAAAACAGCCATTGGTTCAATAGCGACACCTGATCAAGCGGCGCCAGATCGAACATGCAGGCACAGGTCCTGCGGTCTCCACCATCGTCATTCATGACAGGCTGTTGCCAATCATCAGTGGGTGTAAAATGCACCCATTGGATACGAGTGCTGCCCTGATGAAGAAAACCAAAGACACCCCTGAGGGGGCACGACTGCGTGAGCTGCATGGCGCGCTGCTTGAGATCGTTGGCGTCATGAACCAGCCTCAGCGCGATGCAGCGATGATTCTGGAGGCTGGGATATCGCTGGAGCGCGCGCAATTTCCGTTACTGGTATTGGTGGAACGGTTCGGGCCGATCGGCGTGGTCGAACTCGCCGATCGCGTGGGTCGCGACTACACCACCGTCAGCCGGCAAATTGCAAAGCTGGAAGAACAAGGCCTGGTCAGCCGACGCGAGAGCGCTGCCGACCGGCGTGTGCGCGAGGCGGTGATCACCAGGAAGGGAAAGACGATGACCGACAAGGTCGATGAAGCCCGCAAGAAGATCGGGTTCGCCATCTTTTCCGAATGGACAGAGCGCGATCTCGATGCACTGGTGCGGCTGATGCGCAAATTTGCCGACGATCTCAAACGCGGTGTTGCATAAGAAGCCCAGTCATCCTCTGCGACTTAAAGTAAAAGTGCGCGGAAGCTTCACGCTTGTCGATTCGAACGATCACATCAGGTCGAATTCGGCGTGCTCGGCCGCAACAACACCTGCCGTGTGCAGATAGTCGGTAATGCGCTGCATTGCCTCGATGCTGCCGGTGAGGGCAACGTAGCCATCCGGCCGCACCAGTACGAGATCGCCCGCTACCACCCCGTATGCGCGTTCGATCTGCTGGCCCGGATCCTGCAGATCGCCTTCGTTACCGATCGCATAGCTAAGAACACCGGGATAACGCGGCAGCGTGTGTGCAGCGATCTGGTAAGCCAATAATGTCCAGTGCGGTCCCTTGAACAGCTCGAACAGGCGCGTTGCCTGCCCTGCCGCGCCCAACAAGGGTGCATCCGGTGCGCGCGAACCGGAAGCGATTGCGGTCGCAGACAGTGTCGGCCACACCAAGGCAGAGACCTCGTAGTGCAGGTCCAGTTGCTGCGTCTGCCGACCGCGGCGCAAGTCGCCCTGTTTGGCTGCGTCGAGCAGCTTGACCGACAGGCCCAGCATTCCGGCAGCGATTGGCCGGCGTTCCTGCTCATAGCTGTCGAGCAAGCTCTCGGACGCACCGCGCACCACCGCAGCCAGTTTCCAACCCAGGTTATAGGCATCCTGCACGCTGGTATTGAGTCCCTGCCCGCCGGTCGGTGGATGGATATGTGCGGCGTCGCCTGCCAGAAGAATGCGCCCGACGCGATAACGGTCGGCTAGCCGTGCGTTCATCGCATACGCCGATGCCCAGAACACTTGCTGGACACGGATGGCGCTCTCGCCGATGCGCGCGGCGATCATCGCATTGAGGCCACTGACCGACAGATCGATCTCGCCTTCCAGCGGAACCGGTGCCTGGATCTGGAACCAGTCGGTCCCTGCCAACGGGCAGAACGAGATCTGCGTTGCCATCGACGCCTGGTTGAACCGGTGCCAGTACGCGCGATCCAGGCCACTGATCACCACGTCGGCCACGATCGCACGCACGCCCAACGTCTTGCCGGGAAAATCGATGGCCAGTGCGTGCCGCACAAAACTGCGCCCGCCATCGGTTGCCACCAGGTAACGGCTGCGCATCACCTGCTGGCCGCTGCCATCGCGCAGCTGCACGGTCACGCCGGTGGCGTCCTGCTGCGTGCCGACCAGCTCGCACCCGTAATGCGGGGCATACCCGAACTCGGCGAGGCGGTCGCGCAGCACGCGCTCGGTGAGAAATTGCGGGGCCATCAATGGCTGCGCAAACGGCTCGGTGGTGGTCAGCTCCACGCGCTCGGGTGCGGTGGTCGTGTAGCTGCCGTCTTCGGCGTAGCTGCGCTCAGGCGGATACGGTCCGCCCACTGCTGCCAGGCGGTTGGCGATGCCCAGGTCTTCGAAGATCTCCAGCGTTCTCGGCTGGATGCCCTTGCCGCGCGAACCGCCGAAGGGCTCGCTGATCTTGTCGATCAAACGGAACTGCACGCCTCGGCGCGCCAGCTCCAGCGCCAGGGTCAGGCCGGCCGCACCGGCGCCGCAGATCAGTACATCGAGGTCTTTCTCGTCGTTCATGGCGATCCATATATGTGCAATACGCACTTAATTTGACGGCAGCTTAGGCCGATCGAAAAAAGAGTGCAAGTAGCACATATTCAGCCAGCACTGCTGACTTGGCCAGGCCGGTGCGCAAGGTCTGCGAGATCCATCCGTTTCAGTCGCGTTCGCCGCGCAGAATCGACTGCAGAAACCTAACCACCCGGTCGGCATGACCCAGCGCGGCGAGCTCGGCTGCCGTCTTACTCCCCAGCTCGCGAATCGGGTCGTGATGAAACCAGGCGGCCGCTTCGGCAACCGGAACAATCTTCAGCGCCAACGTCAGGATCGTCGCCTCATCTCGCATACGGCGGTGTCAGTGATGAAGAAGGTAGGCAATTGCAGGAAGCGGTCATGGCGAACTCCATAGGCAAAGCATCGTGATGGCAAGCAAGACGGCGTGAGACGCAGTGCGATTGCGCTGCACGTTGCCACGCCGATGTCGGTGGAACGTCGCAAGTGCCGCCGCGGTGCCGACATTTGGCCGACATGCATGACGCACGCTGCTGCCGCGCCATCGCTCCCCGCTCGACTGCGGGTCGGCACCGCGGCAGCGCAGCCCTCTCCCCCTCAAAGACTCCCCCATGACGCATTCCCGTTTCGTCCTCGCCACGCTGTTGGCACTCCCGTCCCTTGCCGCAGCGCAGACCACGCCGGAAGCCGATCCCTCGCTGGCCGAGCAGTCGCCCTACCGCTGGGGCCTGGGCCTGGGCGCGATTGCATCGGACAGCCCATTCGCCGGTGAGGGAACGCGTATCAACCCGGTGCCGTTGATCCTGTTCGAAGGGGAGCGTGTGTTCTTGCGCGGTATCACCGGCGGTTACCACATCATCAAAGGCGAGACCTTCAGCCTGGATGCGATTGCGGCATTACGCATGGACGGCGTGGCAGCGGACGATCTGGGCAATGAAGAACTGGCGCGCAACGGTATCGATCGCGCGTTGCTGGAAGATCGCGATGACAGTCTGGACCTGGGTCTGGTCGGTACATGGGAAGGCGCGGCAGGCGAATTCGAGTTAACGGCCAAAGCCGACGTGACCGGCACCAGCGAAGGCTATGAGTTGACTGCGCGCTATGGCTATCCCATCAGTGTGGGGCGCGGCCGGTTGACTCCCAGTGTCAGCGTCAGCCATCTCTCCAAGGACATGGCCAATTACTACTACGGCACGCTGGACGAAGAAGTCGCGCGCGGTGTGGTGGATTACAAGCCGGGCTCGGCCACCGTGCCTACTGTAGGCATCACCTACGTGCGCCCGATCGGCGAGCGCTGGCAGTTCATGACCCGCCTGCAATACAGCGTGTTGCCCAGCAAACTCAGCGACAGCCCGCTGCTCGAACCCGACACCAACGGCGTCGGCACGCTGTTGATCGGTTTTTCCAGGGGATTCTGATGCAAGCGGGCCGTGGCGCCGCCATGCAGCGGCACTGTAGGCAATGCGTGCGAGCGACTGCCGCATGATCGCCTTGACCTTGCTATGCCTGGTAGCAGGCTGGATCGCCGCGATGACCTACGTCTATCGCTATCGCGGCCAGGCGCGCTATGCCAGCGTGAAGCAATACCTGCGCAAGAGCTGGCCGGTGTTCGCCTTGCCCAACGTGATTCTCTACGCGTTTACCAACCGCGCGGCGCGTGGTCCGTTTGTCGCGTTGGATGCCTATCCAGCACTGGCATCGCTTGCACAGCATTGGGAGGTCATACGCGATGAAGCACTGGCCATCCAGGCCGGCGGCAGTTTCGAGGAGGCGCGCCGGGAAGGCTCGGTCGCCTCGTTCGATGTGGGATTTCGCACGTTCTACAAATACGGCTGGAGCCGCTATTACCTGCATTGGTATGGCTATACGCATGCCTCGGCGCGCGCCAGCTGCCCGCAGACGTTGCAGATTCTGGCGCAGTATCCGCAGGTCAAGGCCGCGATGTTTGCGATCCTGCCGCCGCACTCCGGGCTCACACCGCATGCCGACCCGCTGGGCTGCTCGTTGCGCTACCACCTGGGCCTGGCCACTCCCAATGCAGCTCACTGCTTCATCGACGTGGATGGCAAGCAACGTGCGTGGCGCGATGGAGAAGCTTTCATTTTCGACGAAACCTATCTGCATTTCGTCCGCAACGATACCGACGCGCCACGCCTGATTTTGATGTGCGACGTTGCCAGGCCGATGCGCTGGCCGGGACGGCTGTTCAATCTGCTGTACTCACAGCTCGCGCGCGCCGCAATGACCCCCAACGACACCCGCGACAAGCGCGGCCCGGCGAGTGCGTTGTTCACCTGGATCAGCCCGCTGATGGCACGTGGAAAACAGCTGCGTGCGCGTCATCGGCCGACTTACAACGCGATCAAGTGGGCGATCAATATGCTTCTTGTCGGCGTTGCACTGGCAAGCCTGGCCGGTGCGATCGGCGTCGGGCGTTGGCTGTTGCATGTTTGATCGTACCCCTGCCCTGCTGTTGTCGATCGGCCGCCTGTTACGCGAGCTGGTCGACTGCATGGACGCGATGCTGCGTATGATGTTTCCAACCCTGAAAAGCGCCGATTCAATGACCTCCAGCCCGATCCAGCATGCCCAGGTATTGCAGGTGCTCATCATCGAAGACAACCGCGCACTGGCGGCTAATATCTTCGATTATCTGGAGGCCTGCGGGCATCAACCCGATGCCGCGCCCGACGGTAATTCCGGCCTGAATCTGGCCATCAGCAATCGCTACGACGCCATCATTCTGGATTGGATGCTGCCGCGCATGGATGGCATGAGCGTGCTGCGCAAACTGCGCGAAGACCATGGCTGCCGCACGCCGATCATCATGCTCACGGCCAAGGATCAGCTGGAAGGCAAGCTGCTCGGATTCGAAAACGGCGCCGACGATTATCTGGTCAAACCGGTCGCGCTGCCGGAGTTGGAAATGCGCCTGCGCGTCATGGTTGGCAGAGCAAGAGCCAATGCAACCACTGCCGGTCACCTGTTGCAGGTGAGCGATTTGCGCTTTGACCTGGACAGCCTGAAGGTCTCGCGCGGCGAGCGCAGCGTAGTGCTCTCCAGTACCTTGCGCAATGTGCTTGAACTGCTGATGCGCGAGTCGCCAAGAATCGTACGTCGCGATCGATTGGAGAGCCTGATCTGGGGCGACGCGATCCCCGAAGGCGATCTGCTGCGCTCGCACATGCACGTATTGCGACGTGCTCTGGACCAGGAGGGCGAACGCAAACTGCTGCACACCGTCACCGGTGCCGGGTATCGCCTGGGTGGTGGGACCGAATGAGAGTGGGCTCACGCCTGGGAAGTCTGCAGTGGTTGATCAGCTGCAGCTTGATCGTGTCCGGCGCCATGCTTGCGCTGGGGCTGGCAGTCCAAGGATATTTGAGCCAGGAACTCATCGAAGCGCCGATCTGGAAACAGTTGCTCACCTCCAGCACGCAAAGCATTGCGCGCCTGCCTGCGGCCGAGTTGCAGGGCGCGCTTCCTACCGATGGCCCGGTCAAGGGTTGGCTCCTTGCAGACCCTGCGCAACTGCCTGCGGAAATGCCGGCATTCTTCGCTGCGCTGGCACCTGGCTATTACGGCGAAGGCGAGCTTGAAACCGTCAGGGAAGACGCCTTTCTGTCGAAGTTCATCAGTATTCTCAGGCCGCATTGGGGACCTTTCGCCAGCGCCCAGGGCCAGACTCGCGTCGATCGCAGCTACTCGGTCCTAGTGACACACCTGCCGCAAGGGCGTCTGGTCATGAGCATCGACATGACCGAGCTGGAAGACAAGCAGAACCAGAGCGTTCAACTGAGCGTGCTGTTCATGCTGTTGAATCTGGCGATGATCGCCTTGGTCATCTGGTGGCTTTTCATCAGTCTGACCCGGCCGGTCAACGACCTGGCATGGCGCATGCGCCAGCTGGACCCGCTACAACCCGCACAACGTCTGCCCACCGATTATCGCAAGAGCGAACTCAATACGATTGCGCGTGAGACCAACGCGCATCTGGAACGGGTGGAGCGCGCGATCGAGCGCGAACGCAGCTTGCTCGATCAGGCCAGCCATGAGTTCCGCACGCCACTGGCGGTCATTTCCGGCGCCGCTGATGTGCTGCACAAACAGCAGCTGCCGGAGCGCTCGCAACGGCCGTTGAATCGCATCGACGAAGCCGTGGCCAACCTCAAGCAGATCATGGAAGCGCTGCTGTATCTCTCTCGCGAACCGACGCCTGCAGAGCGCGAAGAGATCACCCTGCTGCACGGGCTGCTTCCGGATCTGGTGCGCGATCATCTCTACCTGGTCTCGGCAAAGCCGGTGCATTACCAGGTCAATGCGCTGGAGCCACTGACGCTGCGCGCGCCGGAATCGATGGTGCGCATCGCGGTGGCTAACCTGCTGCGCAACGCGGCCGACCATACCTATGTGGGCGAGATCCGCGTGTCGTTGGTCAAGGACAGACTCTGCATCCACGACTCCGGCGAAGGCTTCGATACCGCGCAGGCGGCAGAGCGCTATACCGCTTCGTTGAAACACTCGGTCAAGCAAGGTGGCGGTTCGGGTCTGGGACTGTTCCTGACCAGGCGCATCTGCGAGCGCTTCGGCTGGCGCCTGCATCTGGAGTCGACGATTGCGGAGGGAACCCTGGCAATGATCGATTTCAATCCATAAACAAGTCGTCGATCGATTCAGCCTCGCTTGAACGCCTGGCAAGCCGTCGTCAGGCTGCGGACGTCCGCTTCGGCGTGGCGGACGTCCGCACGGACATCGGCCGTCGCTGATGTCTTGCAACGCAAGCCGTCGCCCAGGCAGGCTGAGCTCCCCACTCAGGTGGTTCGCCCATGCCGTGCATGGTTCGAAACCCTCGCCCAGCGGCGTGTCACGACACGCGAGCGGTGCGAGCGGACTGGCATGCGGTTTGCGTAAGGTCCTGTTTCCTTTAAAGACAAATGCCGATGCGCCCTTTTGCAAAGATCGTCTTGATGCTCGTAACGTTGTCCGTGGCAGACGCGCGGGCGGCGGCACTCCCGGACGTGCCGGCTGCAGATGCCGCACGCAACGCATTCGCACCCACTGCGACGCGCACCCGGCCGCTCGCGCCACCGGTGACCACCTCGCACGTGCTGCGGCTGCGCGGCCAGCGGTTGCGGTACAGCGCCAGCGTCAGTGAGTGGCCGGTGCGCGGCCCGGACGGACGCAGCCTCGGTGCGATCGTGACCGAAGCGTATGTGGCCGACTCCAAGAACGGGACCGAGCGACCGGTGACTTTCGTCTACAACGGCGGCCCGGGTGCGGCATCGTGGTCGTTGCAGATGGAAGGCATCGGCCCGCGTCTCTACGATGCAGCAACTGGCACGATTGGCGACAATCCCGACAGCATCCTGGATGCAACAGACCTGGTCTTTATCGATCCACTGGGCACCGGCGCCAGCTTTCCGTCTGCTGGCGCGGACGCATCCAGCGTCTGGAACACCCCCGGCGATGCCCGCTCGATCATCGCGGTGATCGACGCCTGGCTGGTTGCCAATCACCGCAAGAACGCGCCGCAGCTGCTGCTCGGAGAAAGTTACGGAACCATGCGCAGTCTGGCGGTGTTGCACGAAGATGCAGCCCAGCCAAAGCTCAACGTGTCGGGCGTCATGCTGCTGTCGTTGTTCCTGAGCAACTACCAGGACGATGATCTCGCCGCGCTGACCTTGTTGCCCAGCCTGGCAACCACAGCCGATGTGCACGGTGCCCGACGCGTTGCTGCTTCGTCGGCCGCGCAGGTCTATGAAGATGCGCTCCGGTTCGCACGCGATCGCTATGCACCCGCGTTGCTGGAGGGCTATGGCTTGTCGAAGCAACGCCTGCACGCGGTTGCCACCGAAATGAGCGCGCAGACCGGCGTGCCGGCCGATGTACTGGAAGCGTCCAGGTTGCGCATCGACCGCAAGCAATTCGGTCAGCATCTTGTCCTGCCCCATGCGAACGGCCACGTCGGCAGCCTGGATACCCGTGTGGTGGGCGGCGCGGAATTCGAAGGACTGGCAGACCCGTACAACGACCCATCGATGACGCTCGGTAAACGTCCTGCCGCATTGATGGAGCGATATCTGGCAACGTTGGGATATCGGGTGGCAGCACCTTATCGTCCGTTGAATCTAAGCATCAACAACGGCAACTGGTACTTCCGCGCACCATCCGTCTCCGACGAAGTCCACAACGACTCCCTCGATGCCACCGCGTGGCTCGTCGATGCCATGAACGCCAATCCCAACCTGCAGCTGTTTACCGCAGGTGGCTATTACGACACCGCCACGCCGCTCTACCGGGGACTCTACCTGCTCGATCATGCCCAGATCGATCGCTCACGCTGGACATCGGCCGCTTACCCGTCTGGACATGGCATCGCCGAGGATCCACTGCAGCGCCGCCATCTGGCCGCCGATCTGCGGGCGTTCATTGCGAAAGCACTTCGTTGAGCGTTGCGTCATGCGTGCGCCGAGTGCCGACTGCTTGAGCACACGCCCGGATTGCTTTCACTGCGAGCTCTAGCGCATCATGCCGCCACGTTTTTCATCCCCCATCCCAGAGGCCTGCTCCTTGGACAGTCATAGTCGATTGCGTCGCGGCGCCTGCGCCGACGGATCCTGACCCAAGGTCGGCTCCGTCCGCACAGGACGGGGCCGTTTGCGTGTGCGCTCGCCCACGCATTGCCCCGTAATACCCAAACGTTCCAGCTAGACCTCCATAGAGCGGTCTTTGGCACTCCATCGATGGAGATTGCCGATGTCCCTGAAGCTGTTCCCTGCCCTGCTGCTGGCACTGGTGCCGATGCTTGCATTCCGTGCGCAGGCCGCCGCCAGCCTGACTACCGACGATGCCGCCCTGACGCCTGAAGGACGCTGCCAGGTGGAAACCTGGCTACGTGGCGCGCGCCCGGGACGCGAGTTCACCGCCGTGCCTGCCTGTACCTGGGCCGGCAACGAGGTCAGCCTTGGGCTGTCGACCTTTACCGATCAAGCCCAGGGCGGTGTGGCTGCAGTGGGCGTGAAGCGGCTGTTTCGCGATCTGGACCAGCAGCGCTGGGGTGCGGCTGCGTCGCTAGGTGCGAACTGGGACATGCGCCGGCAGCGGCTGGATGGATGGAACATCAATGTACCGGTGAGCATCGCGCTGGACCCGGACCGGCGCAGCTTGCTGCATCTGAACGTGGGTGCGACCACGCCCAGCGCGGCGGCGACGGCGCTAACCGCAAGCGTGGGCGTGGAGCACACGCTCGGCCCCGCCTGGATCGTGCTGGCCGAGGCATTTGGCGATGACCGCGGCGGTTTCGGCCAGCAGGCTGGAGTACGGCGCCTGCTCGGCGACCGCGCCAGCGTGGATCTGCTGGCCGGATATCAGCATGGTGGCGATAAAAGCGCGTGGGTGACGCTGGGATTCAATCTGTTATTGCCCGATTGATCGCGAAACAAAAAGCGCCTGTTCGCTCGCAGCAACGGCACTTGTTCTGCGTAAAGAGACCCAGCTTCTATCAAGCGGCCTCTCAAAAACTGTGAGCTGTCTACGTTGAAATCTAGGCCGATTGACATGCTGAAATCATCGAATTTTGCACAATTGATTGCATTGGTCGTGGCTGCTTAGTATAAATCTGGAAAAATATACTAGTTTAAAAAGCTGGCTGACGATAAAGATTCTGCTGCATCTTATCGTTTGCCAGCTCGCCGGCCACCGGCACGGCAGAGCCCGTTAGATTCGCTAACTTACGCTCGAATCCGCTACAGCGTGTGAGGAATCCACCGACAGCTTGAGGTAAATCCCTGATTCACTGCGATAGTGATCGCATTTAGGATTGCCGCCCGCTGAGAAATGTGATCGGTTATTGTCGAGTTCGCTCTGACTTTTCTCTGCACTAGGGCCTGCTAGCGGCGTTCTAAGCCGTTTGAGCTATGGATTAAATCGTAAACGCCTATCGACCCGGTTTTTCTCTGAATTGCAACTGACCATTCAGGTTTTAGAGTTTTCAGATAGCGCCGTTAAACAATCTCGCAAGCACACGATTGGATACAGCAATGCATTCCCGTGTTCTAAGCGACGCTTATCCGAGGGGTCGGGCTAGCGACGAATAAAGTGAATAACCCGTGAAATTAAATGCCTCCATCGGCGCTCCCGCCGATGCGGGGAACCTTTGCGCCAAATTTAGATAGACAGCAGTAGCGGCGCGCCAAATGACCGGATTAAACCAACCTATGAATCGCTCGCTACTCGCAACGACCATCGCATCCTGCCTCGTCCTGACCGCCTGTGGCGGCGGTGGCGGTGGCGGCAACGTCCGCAGCGACCCACCGCAGAGCACGGTTGTGGCACCGACGCCCTCCACGCCTGCGCCGACACCACCGGTCACGACCGCCGACCCGCTGCCCAAGACCGCACCGACACCGACACCGACACCTGCGCCGGCCCGTTACCAGGGCCTGGGCAGCAACCTGCTGGTGCCGACCAATGCGGATCTGGCGCAGCAGGCCGGTGCCAAGGGTCAGGGCGTGAAGCTGGCAGTGCTGGACGACAACCTGGTCCCCAGCTATGCGCCGATCAGCGGCAAGGTCGACGGCTTCAGCGACTACACCGCCAGCCCCGGCACGCCGGAGTCGTCTTCGAACGCGCTGCGTGGCCACGGTACGGTGATCTCGGCACTGGTGTTGGGTTCGGCCCAGGACGGCTTTGCCGGCGGTATCGCGCCGGATGCGGACCTGTTCTATGCGCGCATCTGCGCTGAAAATTCTTGTGGCACGCAGCAAACCCGTCGTGCGGCCGTGGATCTAGCGGCGGCCGGCGTGCGGATCGCCAATCTTTCGATCGGCGCTTCTTACGCCGATGCAGCCAGCAGTGCTAACGCAGCGCTGGCCTGGAAGTTCGCGTTGGCTCCGCTGGTGCAGGCCGATGCGTTGATCATTGCTGCCACCGGTAACGAAGGCGCGTCCGAAGCGTCCTACCCGGCGGCCACCCCGGTGCAGGAAGCCAGCCTGCGCAACAACTGGTTGGCAGTGGGCGCGATCAATATCGACAGCGCCGGCAATGCCGCCGGCCTGACCAGCTACTCCAACCATTGCGGCGCCGCTGCGCAGTGGTGCCTGGTGGCACCGGGCAGCTACTTTGCCCCGGCCCTGGCCGGTACCGAATTGCAGGGCCAGATCGCCGGCACCTCGTTCTCCACCGCTGCCGTCACCGGCGTTGCGGCGCAGGTGCTGGGCGTGTATCCGTGGATGAGCGCCTCCAACCTGCAGCAGACCTTGTTGACCACCGCTACCGATCTGGGCGACCCAGGCGTGGACGCGTTGTACGGCTTTGGCCTGGTCAATGCGGCCAAGGCGATCAAGGGCCCGGCCCAGTTCATCAACAACTGGTCGGCCAACGTGACCTCCGGCTACGACAGCACCTTCAGCAACGATATCTCCGGCGCGGGCAACCTGACCAAGAACGGCGCCGGCAAGCTCACGCTGAGCGGCAACAACAGCTACACCGGCGGTACCAGCATCAGCGACGGCGTGCTCGCACTGTCCGGCAGCCTGCGCTCGGATGTGATCGTGCTCAACTCGGCCACGTTCGAATCGCGCGGCGGTGTGATCAACGGTAACTACAGCCTGGTCAACAACACCGGCACCACCGCCCTCGAACTGGGCAAGGGTCTGACCGTCACCGGCCAGGCCAGCTTGAAGGGCAATCTGCTGTTGTTGCCGGAAGCGGCGGGCTACAGCGTCGGCAGCAGTGAAAAGATCGTCAAGGCCGGCAACCTGCAGGGCACCTTCGACCGCGTGCAGTACGCCAACAATTTCTTCTGGACCGCCTCACTCGCCTACGACCCCACCACCGTCACCGCCACGCTGACCCGCAATGCCTCCGCTGCCAGCGCGCAGGCGGCCGGTGCGCCACAGTCGGTGGTCAACGGTGCCACGCAGGCCGATACGCTGGTCAAGGTGCTGGATACGCGTGTGGCTTCGGGCGATACCGACAATCTGGGTGGTTTGATCAGCGCCACCGGCTCGCTGCTGGCCGCGACCGATGCACAGGTTGCTGCATCGCTGCCGACGTTGGCTGGCCAGGTGCACGGTATCGAGCGCACGCTGGGCTTCCAGTCCGCACTCAACGATGCACGCGTGGCTGCCGATCGCCTGCCCTACCTGGCCGACACCACCACGCTGACCACCTGGATGCAGGGCAGCTACCTGGACGGCAATCTGGGCGGCAACGGTTTCGACTCGGCCGATTACACCCAGCAGTCCACCACCTTCGGTGTGGATCTGCCGATGGGCAGCGCCGGCACGATCGTGGGGGCGGCGGTGAGCTCCGGTCAGGACCGTGCACACATCGACGCCTCGGCCAGCCGTCTGCGCTCGGACCGTTATGCGATGACGGCGTATCTGTATCAGCCGATCGGCCAGGCCTACCTCTCGGGCATCGGTTCGTATGGCATGAGCAATGTGGAAACCGAACGCAATGTACAGGCCGGCAGCATCGGCGAGCGTCTGCAGGATCGCCGCCACGACACCAACTGGTCGCTGCGCGCCGAACTCGGTTTGCTGCCGCATGCGGGGTTGTCGCCGTTCGTCGCGGTCGGTGTGGTTAGCCAGACGCAGGATGCCTTCAGCGAAGCATCGGTCACCGGTCTGGGCTTGAGTGCCAATAGCGACACGCTGCGCGCAGGTTATGGCGAGGTGGGTGTGCGTGGCCATTTGGCGCGCGGCAAGTGGGGCTTCGATGGTCTGGTTGCCTACCGCTCGCTGTTCGGCAACCCGAACTCTGACTTCACCGCATGGTTCACCGATTTGCCGGAAGCGCGCTTCAACGTCGCAGGCGAGCCGGTGTCCAAGCAGGCGCTGCGTGCCTCGGTCGGTGTGCGTTACCAGGTAAACGAGGCGTTCTCCATCTACGGCAACGTGGGTGCCGAGCGTGGTCGTTCGGATGCCAACAGCATCAACGCCAATGTCGGCCTGCGCTGGCAGTTCTAAGCACCGGCTGCAGACCGGCAGTGTGGCCGCAAGGCTGCGTGGCCGGTCCGCGGAGTCGGCATGCGCCACGCTGCGGTTGCCGACGCGGCTGACCTGCGAGTGCGCTGCAAGTGTCAGCATGACGATGTACGTGCCTGCTTTTGTATCGGCCAAAAAAAAGCCCCGGCAGTGCCGGGGCTTTTTCATCTCCTGCGCTGGATCAGAAGTTCCAACCCCAGGTGACCTGGCCGCCATACGCGGTCTGGCCATCGCCGTTGAGTCCTTGCAACGACAACGACATGCGGCTGGCAGGCGAGGTGATCAAACTCACGCCCAATTCGCCAACCACCGCATTCTTGGCCAGGGTGACGCTCTGCACGGAGAACTGCGAGCCGGTGCCGATGAAACCGGCCGAACGCTCCACAGCGCGGTCGCCGAACGCATGCCGCCAACCCACCGATGCATACACCCCGGCCGCCGCGCCCAGCTGCCAACGCCCACGCACACCCACCGTGCTGGTGGTGTACTCGTCCTTGGCACTGTCCACCGACAGCCCGGCAATGCCGCCGCGCTCGTTGAAACCATCGGTTTTCAGATGCGTGTAGTCGGCCGCGATGAAGGGGCTGTATACCGCATTGCCGGTGCGCAGATTCCAGGCCGCTTCCAGCGACACGGTGACGGCCTTCGCATCGTAATTGCTGGTCAGCCGCTCTTCGAGCACGCCGGGCAATACCACACGACGACTGCTGTCCACACTGTAATCGGCGTAATCGACCGCAGCTTGCAGAGCGAATGCAGACCAATCGGCCTGCGCATAGAGACCGGCATGCGTGCCATCGATATCGGAGCGATCAAGCGATTCGCGCGAGTAGGTGTCGATGTCCTGATTACCTACCGCAATGCCCACCACGCTGCGCTCGCCGATGCGGCGTTCTGCACCGGCCATGATGCCGTTGTCTTCGCGTCGCACCGAGGCGGTATTGGCATCTCCATCGACACGATTGGGCAGGCTGCGCCCGGTGATCCATACCGTGGTGTCGCCCACGCGCGCATCCTGACTATCGCCACGCAGATGGTTGCCGACACCGCTCAGCAGAAAGCGGCTATCCAGCAATGCAGTGGCCGTGCTGGCATGGCTTTCGCCAGACAGCGAGGCAAACGCCGTGCTGATCGCTTGCGGGTCGTCGGGCAGACGCACCACGGCCTGGTAGACCGGGCTCGTGGTCGGCAAGCCATCCACCGCAGCTGCGGTAGCTTGCTGGTTGGGTGTGTTGACAGCGTCGACCATCGCAACGGTATTGCGACCAAACGACACCGACAACGCCGTGGCGCTACTGGTGACATTCGGCTCGACGAAGGCATAGTCGGAGACGACGTTGCTGAACTGCCCGGTGAGCCCGCCAGCGGCGTTGATCACCGGAATCTCGGTGAACAACGGCAGATCGGTCGCACGCACCAACTGCAAGGTGCTGCCCGGCGCCAACGTGGCCGTACCACCCACGCTGATGGGTGTCACCGTGCCGCCTGCGCCGGGCGTGACCTGCAGAGTGGAACCGTTTCCGAGCGTGGCATTGCCGCCGACACTGACCGTGCCGGTGGTGCCGCCGATCGCCACAGTGCCGCCCGAAGTCAAACTACCGATGCTGCCGCTACCGGTGAGCGTGCCGCCTGGACCCACCGTCACCGGCCCGCCCAGCGCGGCGCCCGGATTGGCCGGATTGCCCACGCTCAAGGTACCTGCGGCGACTGTGGTCGGCCCGGTGAAGCCACCGCTGTTTGCGGTGACCAGCAAGGTGCCCACACCGTCCTTGAGCAGGCTACCAGTGCCGGACAACGTCCCTGCGTAGGTGCCGTTGGCGGCTTGCTGGAACACCAGCGCGCTATTGTTGGCGATGTTGCCCTGCAGGCTGTCAGTGTCGCCGATCAGCGTGCCAGCAGCGATGGTGGTGCCGCCGAGATACGCGCTGACGCCATCCAGCGTGAGCGCACCGGCCCCAGTCTTGATCAACGCGCCGCTACCGGTGATGTTGCCGGCAAACGTGCCGGTGCCCGCCTGATCGAACACCAGCACCGCGTTGTCGACGATGTTGCCTTGCAGGCTGGTGGTGTTGCCGATCAGGCTGCCGCTGGCAATCGTGGTACCACCGCTATAGGTGTTGGGAGCGACAAGCGTCAACGCGCCCGTCCCCTGCTTGATCACGCTCCCGGTGCCGCTGACGGCGCCGGCAAACACGCCATCGGTGGCCTGATCGAACACCAGCGTGCCGTTGTCCACCACATTGCCCTGCAGGCTGGTGGTGTTGCCGATCAACGTACCCGCACTGACCACGGTGCCGCCGGTGTAGCTGTTGGGACCGATCAACTGCAACACACCGGTGCCGGCCTTTTCCAGCGAACCGGTGCCGCTGACTGTGCCTGCATACACGCCGCCGGTGGCCTGGTTGAAGACCAAGGCCGCGTTGTTGGCGATATCGCCTTGCAGGCTGGTGGTATCGCCGATCAACGTCCCTGCAGCGATCGTGGTACCACCGGTGTAACCATTCGCACCGTTGAGCAACAAAGCGCCGGCACCATCCTTTATCACTGTGCCGGTGCCGGTGATCGAGCCGGTGAATACACCATCAGCCACCTGGTTGAACGCCAGGGTTGCGTTGTCGACGATCGCACCTTGCAGGCTCGCACTATCGCCTACCAGCGTGCCGGCGTTGAGCGTGGTGCCACCGCTGTAGCTGTTGTTGCCATCGAGCGTCAGCGTGCCGGTGTTGGTCTTGATCAATGCACCGCTGCCGTTGATGTCGCCAGCAAGGGTCAACTGCGCCGGGTTATCGACGGTGAGCGCAGCACCCAGCGTGACCGCATTGCCGAGTGTTGCGGCCACTGCATTGCTCAGCACCGCATCGCCGACGACCGACAAACCGCCGCTACCCAGCGCGGTATTGCTGCCGACCGCCAACGTGCCATCGCTGAGCACGGTGCCGCCGGCATAGCTGTTGTTGCCGTTGAGCGTCAGCGTGGTGGCACCGTTCTTGATCAAGCCACCGGTGCCGCCGATCGCACCGCTCAGGGTGAGATCGTTGCTGCCGGCCAGCGCGAGTGCACCGGTCAGATCCAGCGCATTGGCAACCGTCAAGACCTGATCGGTATCCAGCGTGGTGCCGGCGGCCGCAGTCAGCGTCCCGGTGCCCAAGGCCTGCGCGTCGCCCAGCACCAGCGTGCCGCCACCCAACGCAGTACCGCCGGTGTAAGTGTTGGCGGCGCCCAGGATCAGCGTGCCGGTGTCGAGTTTCTGCAGCGTGCCGGTGCCGCCGATGGTCACATCGATGGTGCCGGTGGCGCCGGGATCCACGCGGATGATGGTGGTGGCCGCATTGGCACTCAGCGCACCGGCGCCGGCATCGCTCAGCACATAACCGTCGCTGGCGAACTGGATCCCGGTGATGCCTTGCGTGCCCTGCACGCCCACGTTACCTGCCGGGCCAGCGAAGACGGCGAAGCTGTTTTGCCAATCGCTGTTGATCAAGCCATCGGCCGTGGTCCAGTTGGTCGGACCTGCCGTCCATACCCCTGCGCCGCCATCGATGCTGCCGTTGGCCAGCGTCTGCGCACCATCCCAGAACTGCACATTGGTGCCGGGTGCGGACACCACGATGTTGACCTGCTGCGACAACGCGGTCTGCAACGCCAACTGGGTGAGATCGATCGTGCCCGGAATCGTGCCGAAGCCCAGCCCGTTATTGGTCAGCGCGCCGGTGTAATCGATCAAACGATAAACACCATTACCGAAACCACCGATGTCGGTGATGTTGAGTGTGCCGTCCAGGGTGAGATCGCCGTTGACCGCCAACACGCGCGTCGTACTCGGCGTGCCGAGGAACGCATCGATGCTGGCATTGGGCGCCAGGTTCAACGTGCCCGTGGTCAACACCGCACCACTGGTCACCACCAGACGGCCGCCATCGTTGACGGTGACCGGTGCAGCGACTTCGCCACTACCGCTCAGCGTGCCGCCCGTGGCGACCGTCACACCACCGGTACTGGCCAGCAGACCATCCACATCCAGCGTGCCGGCGGTGATCTGGGTGGCGCCGCCGAGCGCGCTGACGCCGGTGAGCTGCACCGTGCCCGTGCCCACCTTCTCCAGATTGCCGGCATCGCTCAGGCTGCCTGCAAACGTGCTGCTGACGTTGTTGACGCCCAGCTGCAAGGTACTGCCGCCAAGGATCGCGACATTGCCCTGCCCGGTCACCGCGCCCAACGCCGCATTGCTGCCCAGCGAAAGCCCGGCACCTGCCGCGACGTCCACTGCGCTGGCGTTCCCCAACGCGCCGGGTGCCGCAGTTGCCAGCACGCCGGCCTGCACCGCTACCGGGCCGGTGAAGCTGTTGGGACCGGACAAGGTCAACGTGCCCAATCCGTTCTTGGTCAACGCACCTGCACCGCTGATGGCGCCGCTCAGTGCCAGATCGTCCGCACTGGCAATGGTCAGATCGGCACCGAGATTGACCGCATTGCCCAGTGCCAGCGCAATCGCATTGCTCAAGGTGGAATTGCCCAGCACCGACAAACTGCCGAGACCCAATGCGGCGTTGCTGCCGACCGCCAGGGTACCTGCGTTCAACACGCTGCCGCCGACATAGCTGTTGGCACCATCGAGCGTGAGTGTGGCCCCACCGTTCTTGATCAAACTGCCCGCGCCGCTGATCGGGCCCGACAGCGTCAGATCATTACTGCCGAGCAGATTCACCGCACCGCCGAGCACCACCGCGTTGCCCACTGCCAATGCCTGGTTGTTATCCAGACTGGTGCCGGCTGCCGCAGTCAACGCACCGCTGCCCAGTGCTTGCGCATCGCCAAGCACCAACGTGCCACCGCTGAGCGTAGTGCCGCCGGCATAGCTGTTGGCTGCATCGAGTACCAGTGTGCCGGTGTCGAGTTTCTCCACGCCACCAATGCCGGAAATCGCGACATCGATCGTGGCAGTTGCACCCGGGTCTACACGCACTGCAGTCAACGGGGCGACCACGTCCAGCGCACCTGCGCCGGCGTCGGTCAACTGATACCCATCGGTGACGAACTGCAGGCCACCGATGCTTTGCGTGCCCTGCACGCCCACCGCGCCTGCGGTACCGGCGAAGACCGCAAAATCGCCCTGCCAGGTGCTGTTGGCGGTGCCGTCCTGGCTGGTCCAGTTGGTGGCCGCACCCCAGGTGCCGGCGCCGCCATCGACGCTGCCATTGGCGGTGGTCTGCACGCCGTCCCAGAACTGCACGATACTGCCCGGTGCCGTGACCACCAGATTGAGTTGCTGGCCGATGGCGGTCTGCAAGGCGAGCTGGCTCAGATCCACGCTGCCGGGTATCACACCGAAGGCCAACCCGTTATTGGTGAGCAAGCCGGTGTAGTCGATCAAGCGATACACGCCGGTGCCGAAGCCACCGATGTCGGTGATGTTGAGCGTGCCGTCCAGAGTGAGATCGCCATTGACTGCGAGCAGACGCGTGTTGCTTGGCGCTGCCAGTGCAACATCGACAAACGCCCCCGGTGCCAGCGACAAGCCACCCACGCTCAGCGAGGAGCCACTGGTCAATGCAAGCCGGCCGCCATCGCCGATGGTGACGCCACTGGCCACACTCCCGTTGGTGCCGGTGCCCGTCAGCGTGCCGCCGAGTGCCACGTTCAACGCGCTGGTGCCGAGACTGCCGATCACATCCAAGGTGCCGCCACTGACTTGCGTGGCACCACCGATCGCACTGGTGCCGAGCAAGCGCACCGTGCCCACGCCGACCTTGTCCAGATTGCCGCCACCGCCCAGGCTGCCTGCGAAATCGCCACCACCCAGTTGCAGCGTGCCGCCTGCATCGGTGTCGACATTGCCGGCACCACTGAGTGCGGTGATCAAGCCACCGTTGGTCAGATTCAACACCGCGCCCGCCGCGACATCGACGTTGCTGGCATTGCCCAACGCCGCACCGGTGCTGGCCACCAGCGTGCCGGCCTGAATCGCCAACGGGCCGGTGTAGTTGTTGCTGCCAGTCAAGGTCAAGGTCCCGGCGCCGGTCTTGATCAAATCGCCGGCACCGCTGATGTTGCCGCTGACCAGCATGTCTGCGCCGTTGTCCACGGTGAGCGCTGCGCCAAGCGCGATGTCGTTGCCCAATGCCACCGCGATCGCATTGCTCAACGCCGCGTTGCCGATCACCGACAGGCTGCCGGTACCAAGTGCGTCGTTCGCACCGACCGCAATGGTGCCCGCCGCCAACGTGGTGCCGCCTGCGTACGTGTTGCCTGCATTGAGCGACAACGTAGTGGCGCCATTCTTGATCAAGCTACCGGTGCCGCTGATGGCACCGTTCAAGCTCAGATCGTTACTGCCGATCAGCGTGAGCTGATCGTTCAACTGCAACGTATTGCCCAGCGTCAGTGCGGCATTGGTATCCAGTTCCGCGGCACCGCCGACCAACAGACCACCTACACCCAACGCAGTGTCGTTACCGAGCACCAAACGCCCTGCATCCAGCGCAACGCCGCCGCTGAAGAGATTGGCGTTGTTCAAGGTCAGCGTGGCAGCGCCTTGTTTATCGAGACTGCCGATGCCGCTGATCACGCCATTGAGCGTGATGTCCTGCGTGCCGGGCAGCGTCAACGCGCCATTCACTGCAACCGCATTGCCCAGCGTCACGGCGGTGGTGGCATCCAGCGTAGTACCCGCTGCCGCAGTCAGCGTCCCCAACCCCAGTGCGGTATCGCTGCCGACCAGCACCGCACCGCTCTGCAATTGCAGGCCGCCCACCCACGTGTTGTTGCCATTGAGCGTGAGCGTTTGAGTGCCGTTCTTGATCAAGCTGCCAGCGCCATCGATCACGCCGTCGAGCGTGAGGTTCTGACCATCGATGCCGAGTTGACCAGTGAGGTTGAGCGCGTTTTGCAAGGTCACTGCAGTGCTGGCGTTGAGCAATGTGCCATCGGCCGCCGTGAGCGCGCCGGTGCCCAGTGCGGTGTTGCTGCCGACTACCAAGGTGCCGGTGTCCAGCAAGGTTCCACCGGTGTAGACGTTGTTGCCAGTGAGCGTGAGCGCACCAGCGCCCTGCTTGATCAAGCTACCTGCGCCACTGACGACGCCGGTCACGCCCAGATCGTTGTTGCCGGTGAGCGAGAGCGCGCCGTTCAACGTGACATCGTTGCCGATCGTGGTTGCCGTGGTGGCCTGCAGTTGCGTGCCATTGGCTGCCGTCAGCACGCCAGTACCCAACGCTGCACTGCTACCGATCAGCAACGCGCCTGCATTGAGATCCACGCCGCCGGCAAAGGTGTTTGGTCCACCCAAGGTGAGTGCGGCGCCACCGTCCTTGATCAGCCCACCGGCGCCGCTGACAACGCCATTGAGCGCAAGATCCTGGCTGCCGCCCAGCTGCAGATCCGCTTCCAGTGCGACGTTGTTGCCGACACTGCGTGCCGCTGTGCTGTCGAGCAGACCGCCGCCCACGGTCAGGGTGCCCGCGCCCAATGCGCTATCGCTGCCCAGTACCAGGCTGCCTGCGGACAAGCGCGTACCACCGGCATAGGTGTTGTTGCCGGACAACGTCAGGCTGGCCGGACCGAGCTTGTCGAGACTGCCGGCGCCGGTGATCGCACCGGTGAGTGTCAGTGCGTTGCTACCACCCACATTGACCAGGCCAGCTAGTGCAATGGCATTGGCGAGCGTGCTCACCGTAGCGTTGTCCAAGGTGGTGCCGGCGGCGGCGCTGAGTGCACCAACGCCGAGTGCGGTGTCGCTGCCCACCGTGAGGCGGCCGGCACTGAGCGTGGTGCCGCCGGTGTACGCACTGTTACCGCTCAACGTCAGGTCGCCGCTGCCGGATTTGATCAGGCTGCCCGCACCGCTGATGGCGCCGCTCAGGGTCAGTGCCTGCGTGCCATCGAGGCTGAGCGCGCCGGTGGTCAGCGCAATCGCGTTGGCCACCGTGGTGGGGGCCGTGCCCTGCAGACTGGCATTGCCGGTGACGGTCAATGCACCGCCGCCAAGTGATCCGTCATTGGTCACCTGCAGAGTGCCGGCATTGATGAGCGTGCCACCGGCATAGGTATTCAACCCGCCGAGCGTGAGTGTGCCGGTGCCGAGTTTGTTCAACGTACCGCTGCCGCCAACGGTGCCGGTCAAGTTCAAGGCAATGCCGTTACTGCCCACGCCCATGGTGTCAGTCAGCGTGATCGCATTGCCGAGCGTTGCTGCGGTGGTCGCATCGAGCACGCCACCACTGGCGGTCAGCGTGCCGGTGCCCAGCGCCGCGTTGGAGCCGACCACCAGCCGGCCGGTGCTCAGCGTGGTGCCGCCGGTGTAGGCATTGTTGTTGGTCAGGGCGAGATCGCCCGCACCGCTCTTGATCAGACTGCCGCTGCCAGTAATGGCACCGCTGAGCGTGAGCGCCTGCGCGCCGGTCCAGTTCAACGGCCCGGCAAGGCTGATGCCGTTGGCCACCGTCAACGCAGCACCGGTGCTCAGGTTGGCTGGGCCGGTGACATTCAACGCGCCCGTTCCCAGTGCGGACGCCGTCCCGAGCTGCAATGCGCCCGACGCCAGCGTGGTTCCACCGGTGTAGGTGTTGGCGCCGTTGAGCGCGAGCGTGCCGGTGCCGGTCTTGTTGATGCCACCGGCACCGGCAAGCGTGCCGCTCAAGGTCAGCGCGTTGCTGCTTGCGCCCAGGCCCAGCGTGTTGGTCAGCGCAAAGTTGTTGGAAACCAACAGCGCCGTCGTCGTATCCAGTTGGCCGCCGGCTGCCGTCACCGTGCCGGTACCTAGCGCAGTGCCGGTTTCCAGCAGCAGCGTGCCCGCACCCAGCGTAGTGCCGCCGGCATAACTGTTGGCGCCGCCGAGGGTGAGCGTGCCAGTGCCGATCTTATTCAGCGCTCCGGCGCCGCTGATACCGCCGCCAAGCCGCAGGTTGTTGGCACCGCCGATGCCGATGAAATCGTTGAGCACGAACGCGTTCGGCAAGTTGACGGCAGCACTTGAAAGTAGACTGCCAGAAGATGCGTTGACGGTACCCGTTCCCAACGCGCTATTGGTGCCAACGGTCAGCGCGCCACCGAGCAGATTGACGCCGCCGCTGAAGGTATTGGTGCCGGTCAAGCCCAAGCCGCCTGTACCGGTCTTGGTCAATGCGCCGGTGCCAGTGACAGGGCTGGCAACCGTCAGGCTGTTGGCGCCTTGCAGAGTCAAACCACTCGCGCCCAAGGCGATGCCGCTGGCGGGATTCAGGGTCAAACCTGCGGCAGTAGCTTCCAGCGCACCGCCATTGGCAGTGATGCTGGTGCCGAGCTGCGCCGGGTTGGCGAATTGCAACACGCCGCCATTGAGCGCGCTGCTGCCGAAGTTGCTACCGCCACCCACCGACCAGGTGCCGCTGTTGACGCGCAGGCTGCCGAAATTGATGTATTGCGCCGTGCTGAGCGTTCCAACGCCGGTGCTGCCAGTGCCAGTGCCAACCGCCGAATTCTGCAAGATCAGCGTATTGGTGCCGCCTGCGCCGCCATCCACCACACCCGTCTGCGCAAAGCTCAGCAAGCCACCGGGACCCAGCAGTTCAAGCGCCAGCCCACCGCTGCTGTTGACGCTGCCGCCGGTCACCGCAGTGAAGCTGTTGGTGCTGCCCGCCCCCAGCGACACGCTGCCGTTGATGGTGCCCGAGTTGACAAAGGTATTGCCGGTGGCCGAACTCTGAAAACCGACGCGGCCATTGATGGTGCCGGTATTGACTGCATTGACGGTGCCGCCGCCGCTCACTGCAATGACCGGCGTATCCGAACCCAGGATCGACAAGCCCAGCAACGCACGGCTATCGATCAGGCCGGCATTGTTGATCTGCACGGTGCCGTTGCTGGCCGAGGTCATGCCAAGCGCCATGCCGTCGAGATTGAGCAGGTTGGCGCCGAGCAGACCGCCGGTGCCATAGATCGTGCCGGTGGCAAGATTGTTCGCGGTGACCAGCGTGGAGCTGGCGTTGCCCATGGTGACGCCGGTACTCAATACCGACAACAAGCCAAGCACCGAAGGGTCGACCGTGCCGCCATTGTTGAACGTGGCATTGGTGCCGCTGAGTGCGATGGCGGTGCCGCCAAGCAGGCCGGCAGTCATTTGCGTGCCGGCTGCGACATTGACGGTCAGGTTGTTCGCGCCGCTGGCGAAACTATTGCTGGTGATCGGCAATCCGCTGCAGGTGACGGTTGCGCCCGCCGCGGGTAGCGCGGGTGTACATGCTCCCCAGGCCAGCGCAGGTGCGGCGGCCCCCAACGCCAGCATGACCAGGCTCGGCAAACAACGGCGGGTTGCCCCTGACTTGCGCCGCCGACGCACCAACTCGTGCGTTACGACCCAATTGCCAATAGCTGCGTTCCAGACCAGCGCAAATGCACGATTCATTTCATTTCCCCCTGATTGCCGTACAGAGACCGACACGTACCCATGCACGCGCCTTCAAAGACGAGAGTTGACTAATGGTTGAGTCGGTTTAAAGCAGCAGGCACTGCTCCAGACCCGAGTGGTTCAAGCGTGATGGCGTTTAATACCAATCTCGATAACGAACCTTATGCGATTAATAGGCGAAGCAACACATCTGAAACTGTGCGGAATATCACTAACCATAAACTCATCCGTTACACAAACAAAATCTGTCTACTGCTTTGCTCGGGCTCGCTAAGCACTTAAGACTGGCCTCATGCGTAACGGCGCACGATCAAGACACCATCGGCCTCACCGTTGAAATGAGCATTTATCCACGCTCTATGCGGCATTCGAATGGATGAGCCTGAAAATTGGAAAGCGGACTGATGCGATAAGCCGGGCTTGATAGCGGGCCGAACAATAAAATACATTTTCATCGAGAAATTGCTGCAGTGCAGAATTCGTATATCGACTCTGGAACCTCGCCCACTTGTACTGCAATCGTTTGGCATAATGATGCAATCGTTTGCTGGATTAATACCACTTTCAATCGTCGACGCAGACTGGTGAAATGGCATATGTGCCTGCCGCGAACGAATGAGAGATAATCCTTGCAGAGCCCGCTACGGTGGTACCGTTTTTTTGAGGCACCGCGTCAGAAAGTTGATGCGGAACAGGTCCCAGATGTCCGTCACCTATCCATGACTCCGCTTTGTTTCTAGTAGCCACGCAGTGTGTGATCTTCAACACGGACCCATGACGACATGACGCTTGCTCTGGATGACAAAACGCAGGAACGGCACTTCGACTGGTCAGGCGTTCCGATCGACCTGGGCGGGATGGAACCGCTCGATCAGATCGCACGCCTGGTGTGTCACGCGCTAGTAGCACCGGCAGCGGCGCTGACCATCACTGAAGCCGGCCGCTTGCGTGTGCTTGCGGCGCGTGGCATCAGCATCAGCCATGTGGAACAGGCCATCGCCTTGTGTCATCAGGTCACCGCCGCCGCCAACGGGGTGGCCGAACTGATCGGGCACACCGCACTTGCGCCGATCCAGCTGGGCGATGCAGCGTTTCCCGGATTACCGGCGCGCTTCATCGCCTGTGTGCCGGTGGGCGCGCCGCAAACCGGCATCTCCGGCATGTTGTGCGTGATCGATACGCGCGAGCGCCGTTTGGCCAGCCAGGAGCACCAGCAACTGCTGATGTTTGCCAACGTGGCGGCAGCGCAGCTCGAACTGCAATTCGGTGCAGGCCGTCGCGAGCCGCATAGCGGCCTGCTCAATGCACGGCAGCTGCAATCGGACCTGGACGCCCTCGCCTTCGGTAGCCATTGCCTGCCGACCATTGCCGCCTTCATCGAGGTCTACGACACCCAGGCTGCCAACGAGGCGCGCCAGGCGCTGGGCATGCAACCGCTGGAAGAACTGATACGGCACGCCAGCTACGTGCTGACCCGCGCCTTGCGCGGCAAGGCCACCGTGTATCACGTGGCACCGATGCGGTTTGCGTTCTTTCTGTTGAACTCCGCGCCCGACGAAATGGAAGACCTGCTGCTCGATCTCAGGGACATGCTGCATCAGCCGGTCGATGCAGCCGGCGTGCCGATGTCGTTGACCTTCCATGCCGGCGTGGTGCGGTTCGCGCCGCAGCAGCCCGACACCAACGATGTCATGCGCAAGGGGTTGGTGGCATTGGGCGATGCGATCAGCAACCACGCCATCGTGTGCTGGTACAGCGCCTTGCACGACGATACGATTCAACGCTCTTACCGCTTGGCGCTGGATGCCGAGCGTGCGTTGGAGGCCGGCGATTTCCGGCTGGTGTTCCAGCCGCGCATCGACCTTGCCGACCTGTCGGTGACCGGCTTCGAGGCGCTGCTGCGCTGGCACCACGCCAGTCTCGGCCCGATCGGCCCGGACGAGTTCATCCCGCTGTTCGAAAAGACCGCGCTGATGTGCACCGTCACCAACTGGGTGATCGAAAACGCCTTGGTGCAGCTGGCCAACTGGCGTGCGCAGGGGCTGGATTTTTCCATCTCCATCAACCTGTCCTCACGCGATTTCGGCAACCTCAATCTCGCGGCGGATGTGATCAATCGCTGCAGGGACCTGGCGATTCCCACGGCGCGGATCGAGCTGGAAATCACCGAAGGCCGCTGGTTGCGCAGCAATGTGGAGGCGGTACCGCGGCTGCGCGCCTTGCGCGATGCCGGTGTCAGCGTGGCCATCGACGACTTTGGTACCGGCTATAGCAATTTCGGTTATCTGACCGAATTGCCGGTCAATGTGCTCAAGCTCGATCGCTCGCTGGTCACCGGCATCGCCACCAAGGCCGGCATGCAACTGCGCGCCGAAGCCGTGGTGCGGCTGGCCAATGCGCTGGGCTACCGCACCGTGGCCGAAGGCATCGAACATGCCGACGAAATCGCGCTGCTGCGTAGCTGGGGCTGCGATGAAGCGCAGGGCTATCTGCTGTCCCGACCGATGGAAGCGCATCTTGTGGCCGCCTACGTGGCACATGCCACGGCCGGACAGCGCTTGCCGTGATCGATTGTGTCGCGCCTGGCGATCAACTCAGATCGTGCAAGTCCTTGCCCAGTGCTGCAGTGAGTGTCCAATCGGAAAAGCGCACGCTCAAGCCAGCGCGTTCTGGCGTGCAGCACATCGGCCCGACCTGATAAGCATCGGCCACCGGGAACGGACATAGCCTGATCAACGGCCAGCTGCGCCCATCGGCAGAGACCTGCAGACGCAGCACCCCTTCGGCAACGCTCGCGCGGATCCAGAAATCCGTTGGGTCGGCCTCGTAAGGACCGGTCGCCCAGTCCGAGATCGGATTGGTCAGTACGCTGCTGAGCATCGCGCGGCCGTCGCTCAGCTCGATACCCGCCTTGACCCAATGCTGCTCGTCCACCCGCACCATGATGCCGGCCTGGTCGTAAAGCGCTGCGTAGTGCGCGCGCACGCGCAGCTGCGCGGTGAAACTCGCCGTAGTCGCGATACCCAGAAAATGCCCGCTATCGCGGATGAATCCGTAATGGGTCTTGCGCCAGAAGTCGGTCGCCTTGTCGGTCACCACCTCCAACGTGTCGCCGTCCATCTCCACTGTGTTCGGGCGATTAAGCCATGTGCCTGCGTGCCAGGCTGTGTCGTGCGGCATTGTTGCTCTCCGGATTTAGGTGTGTTCTGCGCTTCCGAGCGAAGCGGCTTCACTCATGTGCCAGCGCGTAGTCCAGCGCCGCACAGACCGCCGCCACTTGCGCCGCATTGCATTGCGCTGGCGTTGCACGCGGGCTATCCGGATATACCTCGGTGGTGGTGCGATACCGCGCATCGGTCACGCCGGCGCACAGGCCCAGGCGCCGCACCGGATAGTTGATGACACCATGGCCAACCACCGGCGCGCCAATGAGTTGGCCATCCGCATCGGCGGGCGCGATATGCGTGAGCTGGGCCACCGCAGCGATCACCGCCTGTTGAAAATCCGGCTGCGGATCGTCGCTGTCGCCAACCAGATAAAAGCCATCTGGAATGCTGCCCGGCACGAACGCGACACCATCGCGCGCAGCCAGTGCGGGGCGGAACTCGGTTTCGTCGCTATTGGTGGTTTCGTGCAGATCGATATGTACGCGCATCTGCCCGGGCGTTGCCGCAACCAGCTGCATCAACGCCGCCGACTCCGCAGCGGGGCTGTTGTGGCGGAACGCACGATTGGGGTCGATTGCCTCGGCATTCCAGCGCTGGATGCGCTCATACCCCCACGGATTGATGCAGGGCGCGACCAACAGGTTGATCCTGCCCGCGTAGTCAGCGGCGCGCAGCTGCAAAAACTGCAACGCGCCCTGCACGCCGCTGGTCTCGTAGCCATGCACCCCACCAGTGACCAAGGCGCATGGCAGCGCTGCGTCCCAATCGGCGTTGCGCAACGCGATCAAGGGATACTGTTCGGGTGCCGTACCGGTCGTGCCGTAAGGCACGCGCTCAAAGCACGCATCCAACGCGTCGATGCACTGCACCACCTCGGCGGCATAACTGCGCTGCCGCAGCTGGCGCGTGCGCCAGGCGCTGCGCTCTGCCTCGCCCCACGGACGCTGGGAAGTGCCAATCGGATAAGCCGCGCGCTCTGTCAT
The DNA here is from genome assembly GCF_001423495.1 of Xanthomonas sp. Leaf131. Classification (GTDB taxonomy): domain Bacteria; phylum Pseudomonadota; class Gammaproteobacteria; order Xanthomonadales; family Xanthomonadaceae; genus Xanthomonas. The sequence continues at coordinate 552,823 of NZ_LMOG01000018.1, forward strand.
CGCCGAAATCGCCTGTCGAAAGACGATCAAGGGTAAGCGCTGGGCACAGGTCGGTCCATTCGGCGGTGGAGGACGCTTGAGCTAGGGAATCACCTTGGTTGGCCAAGGCTCGGCAGCTCATGCATGGCAGGCGCACCTTCTTGTAGGAGCATGTTTGTATCGGCATGCCAAATCGGCCACTCCCTTGCATCTGCTCAGGTCTGCAAATCCTGCAGACGCTGTTTGCGCCGCAACGTTAGGGATGCAAATTTTCCCTGCAATCGATGTCAGCGCTGCAGCAGCGGTGCAAAAATTTCCTACTGATGTGTTGAGGCGTTATATAGCAACGGATTGCCAATTGCGCTTTGAATTCAGTTCGCCCTCAAACGATCTTCGGCGCGGACATGCTGCAATCGTTTGCTCAAATGGACGCCAGGAAACAATGAGATGTACCCCGAAAAACGCAACAGGCTCTGCACCCCTTCTCCGGTGCAGAGCCTGCATCGTTGCAACCAGAGCCGGCACGCCGTCGGCGCGCCGGACTCCGGCTTACACCGCTTCTTCTTGCGGCTTGGCCTGCTTGGAACGTCCCCCCTTGCTGCCGATACGCGACATATGATCGCGGTCGCGACTCACTGCCTGGCCGCCCTTTCGGCCCGCTTCGCGCGCTTCGTCGCTGGTGAATTCATGCGCATTGCCGCTGGCATGTGCGGCCTTTCCGCCGCTACTGGCCAGCACGCGGCGCTTTTCAGGATCCAATGCGGCGAACCCGCGCCGGCTACGAGTAATGTTCTGTCCGTCTTCCACTGTGCCTCCTCTCGATGCTTCGTTGGTAACGTCATTGGGTAATTTGCTTACCGCAACAATCGTGCCAACCCGCAAACGCAGACCACACGGTGCAAGAGCTCGGATGTCGGAAAAAACGGCTGCGCTCGCTGTGCAAATCTTGCACTCTTGCTGGCCCTGAAAATGGGTAGCGCTACCAGCACTCGTCACATTGCCTGGCGATTGCGCAAGAATTCCCTGCAGGCTCCCAAATCCGTGCGATCCGACGCACACAGACAGTCATGGCGCCGCCGATGCGCTGCAGCATTGGCCATCGGCATGAGATCCATCCGATATCGCTGTCCCGAGACAATGCACTGCGCGATCCAGCGATGGCACTGGCTTGTGATGCCGTTGATATCGTTGGTGGCGCGCATCGCATCGCGATCGAAGCGCCAGCCATTAAAAAGTGAGTCCGCAGCGCGAGGGAATGGCCGCGTGGTTGCCCGGCTTCGTCGATCGCCCGTGCCAAGCGCGTAGTGCGGTGCATACGCCAAAGCATCGGCGCATGGGGTTACGCCGCGAGCACGCGTCTTCGCAATGCATCGCTCGCCACCGCGTCGCAGGCGGCGGCGCGAACGTTGCGCTTAGCCGACAGCCTGCTCCAGCAGCGCCCCGAAGCGATCGTCGCACTGCGCTGCGGCCTCCGACAACGCATCGCCCACCAGTAGCAAGGTCGGCAATCCCGGCAGCAGTGCCGCAGCGGTGACGCCAAGCTCGCCCAGCGTGGTGAGCCGGCGCTGCTGCTCGGGCCGTGTGGCTGCCTGCACGATGGCCGCCGGCGTGCTGGCAGGCAGATGCGCCAGCAACGCAGTGGCCAACGCATCGGCACGTCGCAGCCCCATGTAAATCCCCAGCGTCGTGCCGCTGGCGGCAAGCGCGCCCCAATTCGGCTCGCCGTGATCGTGCGTGTGCGCGGTGACGAAGGTGATGCCGTGACAATGGCTGCGGTGGGTCAGCGACACTTCCAGCGCAGACGCCGCAGCGAATGCGGCACTGACGCCGTTGATGATCTGCACCCCCACCCCGGCGCGGCGCAGGAAACCGATCTCCTCGCCCGCGCGCCCGAACAGCAATGCATCGCCCCCTTTGACGCGCACCACGCGCAGGCCCTGCAATGCGTAGCGCCGCATCAGCCGGCAGATGAAGTCCTGCGGTGTCGATCTGCAGCCGCCGCGCTTGCCGACCCGGATCACCCGCGCCTGCGGCGCGAGTTCGACGATCTCCGGGTTGGCCAGATCGTCGAGTAATACGACTTGCGCGGCAGCAAGCGCCTTGACCGCCTTGATCGTGAGCAGTTCCAGATCGCCGGGACCGGCCGACAACAACACCACATCACGCGCGCAGGAAGGAATGACTGACATGAGAGATCTCGCAGTGTGTGGAGGGAAGGACGTGCGCTCAGGCGAGCCGTGGTTGCCGGCACAGCCGGGTAAGTTGCGGAACACAGGAGCCGCAAACGGTGCCGCAGCCCAGGCGTTGTTTGAGCTGGTCCAGATCGGCGCCGTCGTCGATGGCGGCATGAATCGCAGACGTCGACACCTGCATGCAGGTGCACACGATCGGGTCGCTTGGCGTGCGTTGCGTCTGCGCGAACACCGCCAGCCGCGGACCACGCCATGCCTGGCCTGCCAATGCGGTAGCAAGCAAGGAGTGATTGGCCTCGCTGGGTTGCGCAGCAGTGAGCAACAGGCCATCGATGTGGCTGTGGCCGTCCTGCAGGCGCCAGCCGACGCGGCGCATCAGGCCGCGACGCAGATCGCGGTACTCCAGGACGTCTACGCCGGCCGGCAGCTGCAATGCAGCGACCAGGCGATCGATCCATTCGGCATCCGGTGCGCGTTCGCAGGCGGCATGCAACACTGCCCAGTCTCCGCTCGCTTCGACCAGCGGCTCGGCATGCAGGCGCAGCGATGCATAGCCGCACTGCCGCAACAGCGGTTGCAGCGCCTGCTGCAAGGCCAAGGCATCGCCGCGCCGCGCGGCCAGCAGATGCCAACCGAAACTGGCTTTCTCGACACGCACCGCTGCGTGTTTGAGCTCGGGCTGATGCGAGCGCGCATCCACCGCCGGGCTGCTCACTTCATTGATGCCGCCACTGGACAGGCTCTGCCCACTCCAATGCATCGCGGCGAACACGGTGCCGGAGCGCAGTTCGTCGGAGAGTTCCAGCGGCAGCACCAGCGCGCCGCGCTTGCTCGCAATCTGCACCAATTCGCCCGCAATCAGCCCGCGTCGCGTCGCGTCGTCCGGATGCATGCGCAACGCCGGTTCCGGACTATGCGCAAACGCCGCAGGCACGCGTCCGCTGCGCGACATGCCATGCCACTGATCGCGCAGGCGGCCGGTCAGCAGCCGCATCGGAAAGCGTGCCGAGGTCGGCTCGGCCACCTTGCGATACGCCGTGGCATGGAAGCGCGCGCGTCCGTTACCGGTGGCAAAGACACCATCGGTATAGCGCCGCGCCTGCCCGTGTGCGCTGCCGGCAGGAAATGGCCACTGCTGCGGTCCCGTATCCAGCATCGCGTAATCCAGCCCACCGATATCCAGATCGCGACCAACCGTCAGCGCACGATGCTCGTCGAAAATCTGCGCAGTGGTATCGAACGCGAACAACCCCTTGCCCTCGGCGGGCGCCAGGCGTGCCTCCAGACGGCGTGCGACTTCGCGCGCGATCCACCAATCCGCACGTGCCTGGCCCGGCGCTTCCACCGCCTTGCGCACGCGGGTGATGCGGCGCTCGGAGTTGGTCACCGTGCCGTCCTTCTCGCCCCAACTGGCTGCAGGCAACAGCACATCGGCATACGGCACCGTGTCGGTACCGGAAAACGCGTCCTGCACGATCACCAGCTCGGCCTGCTCCAGTGCGGCGCGGATGCCTTCCACCTCCGGCATCGAATGCACGGGGTTGGTGCAGACAATCCATATCGCTTTCAGCGTGCCGGCACGCAGGCGCTCGAACAACTGCACCGCCGGCGTGCCTGCAGTGGCGCTCAGACGGCCGGCAGGCAAGTTCCACAGGCGTTCCAGTTCCGCACGGTCGTCGGCATTGCCGATCTCGCGATGCGCCGCCAGCATCGTCGCCATGCCGCCGACCTCGCGCCCACCCATTGCATTGGGTTGGCCGGTCAGCGAAAACGGTCCGGCGCCGGGCTTGCCGATCTGCCCCGTCGCCAGATGCAGATTGATCAGGGCCAGATTCTTGTCGGTGCCATGCGCGGACTGATTCAAGCCCATGCAATACAGCGACAACGCCGCCGGGCTGCGTCCGAACCACTCGGCCGCCTGCACCAGGTCCTCATGCGAGATACCGCAGATCTCGGCGCTCATGCGCGGTGTGTACTCGCGCAGCATGTGCTTGAGGGCGTCGAAATCCTCGGTATGCGCCGCAACGAAACGCGCATCCACCAGACCCTCCCAGATCAGGTGATGCAGCATGCCGTTGAACAGTGCGACGTCGGTTCCGGGCTCGATCGCCAGGTGCAGGTCGGCCATGGCCGCGGTGTCGGTGCGACGCGGATCGATCACGATCCAGCGAATCTCGGGGTTACGTGCGCGTGCAGCTTCCAAGCGGCGAAACAGCACCGGATGCGCATACGCCATGTTGCTGCCGGCAAACAGTACTGTCTGCGCCAGTTCCAGATCCTCATAGCAGGTCGGTGGGCCGTCGGCGCCCAGGGCGAGCTTGTAACCGGTGACCGCGCTGGACATGCACAGGCGCGAGTTCGTGTCGATATTGTTGGTGCCAAGCAGGCCCTTGGCGAGCTTGTTGAAGACGTAGTAGTCCTCGGTCAACAACTGCCCGGAAAGATAGAACGCCACCGCATCCGGGCCATGCTCCTCGATGATCGCCGCCAACTTGTTGGTCACGTGGCTCAACGCCTGATCCCAGCTCACCGCCGCACGTGGCGCCTGCCGATGCCGACGCAGCTCCGGTTCAAGCACGCGCCCCTGCGTAGTGGCGACGGTCTGCGGCAACGCCAGTCCCTTGCTGCACAATCGCCCATGATTGGCCGGATGCAACGGGTCGCCTTCGATCCCGACGATGCGCTCGCCAGTGTCGTCGTGCTCGCTGTGGATCAGCACGCCGCAGCCCACGCCGCAGTAGCAACACGTCGAGCGCGTGATGCGATGCATCGGCGATACCGCGTGCGGCTGCACGGCCTCGCTGACTGACACTTGCTGCAGGCCTTCGCTCATGCAGCCGGCTCGGCGATGGCATCCGGTTGCGCCACCGGCTGCAACACGATCCATACCGCGTCGGCTTCCACCTTGACCGGGTAACGCGGCGCGCAGCCCACATCCGGTGCGCAGGCCTGGCCGCTCTGCAAGGCAATCGCCCACCCATGCAACGGGCAAGTCACGGTTTCGCCGGCGACAATCCCTTGCGACAACGGGCCGCCTTTGTGCGGGCAACGGTCGCGCAACGCGAACACCTGATCGCTGGCGGTGCGGAACACGGCGATCGGCGGGATGCCGTCGATATCGAGTACACGTGCGCCCAATGCAGGCAATTCCTGCAGCGCGCAGACGCGGATCCAGGCGTTGTCCTGCATGCTCATTCCTCCACCGTTGCGGCCGGCGCGGCGATACGCAGCGGTTGGTATTCCTGCCGCCGTTCCCCGGCGATACGCGCCTTCCACGGGTCGACCAGGCCTTCCAGCGAGTACAGCAAGCGCTCGTACAAGGCGCGGCGATTGGCCGCGTCATCGACCACTTGGGCACGGATGTAATCCAGCCCCACGCGTGCGATGTAGTGCACGGTGCGATCCAGGTAATACGCCTGCTCGCGATACAGCTGCAAAAACGCGCCGGTGTATTCGCGTACTTCGTCGGTGGTGGTCACCTTGACCAGGAAGCGCGCCACTTCGGTCTTGATGCCGCCATTGCCGCCGATATGCAGTTCCCACCCCGAATCCACCGCGATGATGCCCACGTCCTTGATGCCGGATTCGGCGCAGTTGCGCGGACAACCGGACACCGCCAGCTTCACCTTGTGCGGGCTCCACATATTGGCCAGCATGGTTTCCAGATCGATGCCCATCTGCGTGCTGTTCTGTGTACCGAACCGGCAGAACTCGCTGCCCACGCAGGTCTTCACCGTGCGGATCGACTTGCCATACGCATGCCCGGATTGCATGCCCAGATCACGCCACACATCCACCAGATCTTCTTTCTTGACCCCGAGCAGATCGATGCGCTGGCCGCCGGTCACCTTGACCATCGGCACCGCATATTTGTCGGCGACATCGGCAATGCGGCGCAACTCGCCGGCATTGGTCACCCCGCCCTTCATCTGCGGAATCACCGAAAAGGTGCCGTCCTTTTGAATGTTGGCGTGCGCCCGCTCGTTGATGAAACGCGATTGCGGGTCGTCGATGGCCTCATGCGGCCAGGTCGACAACATGTAGTAGTTGATCGCCGGCCGGCAGGTGGCGCAACCGTTGGGCGTACGCCATTCCATGAAGGCATAGGCCTGGGCATGGGTCAGCAATTTGTGCTCGCGAATGGCGCGCCGCACTTCGCCATGGCTCAGGTCCGTACATGCGCAAACCGCCTTGGTTTTCGGGGTTTCCTGGAAGTTTGAGCCCAGACAGTTCATCAGGATCTGCTCGACCAGCCCGGTGCACGACCCGCACGAACTCGCCGCCTTGGTGTTCTTCTTGACGTCGTCGACGGTGAACAGGCCTTGCTCGCTGATCGCTTTCACGATCGTGCCCTTGCAGACGCCGTTGCAACCGCAGACCTCGTCGCTGTCGGCCATCGCACTGGCACGGTCCTGGCCGCCGGTGCCGGAATCGCCCAACGCGCTCTCGCCAAAGATCAATTGATCGCGCTGCGCCTGGATCGGCGTGCCGTCCTTGAGCAACTTGAAGTACCAACCGCCATCGCTGGTGTCGCCATACAGGCAGGCGCCCACCAGCACGTCGTCGCGGATCACCAGCTTCTTGTAGACGCCCCCGGCCGGGTCGGACAGCACGATCTCCTCGCAGCCATCGCCGCCCATGAAATCGCCGGCCGAAAACAGATCGATCCCGGTGACCTTGAGCTTGGTCGAGGCCACCGAGCCGCGATAGATGCCGATGCCGAACTGCGCCAGATGATTCGCGCACACCTTGGCCTGCTCGAACAACGGCGCCACCAGGCCGTACGCGATGCCGCGATGGTTTGCGCACTCGCCCACTGCGTACACGCGTGGGTCGAAGCTCTGCAGGCTGTCGTTGACCACGATGCCACGCGAACAGTGGATGCCGGCCTCTTCGGCCAGCCGCGTGTTCGGGCGGATACCCGCCGCCATCACCACCAGATCGGCTGGGATCTCGCTGCCATCGGCGAACTTCACGCCGATCACTTCGCCCTGCGCATTGCCCAGCAACGCACTGGTCGCAGTGCTGAGCTTGAATTCCAGTCCGCGCGCGCGGAGTGCCTGCTGCAACAGATTGCCCGCCACCGGATCGAGCTGGCGCTCCAGCAACCAACCGGCCAGGTGCACCACAGTCACGTCCATCCCGCGCAGCTTCAAGCCATTGGCCGCTTCCAGACCGAGCAAACCGCCGCCGATCACCACCGCGTGCTGCTTTGTGCGCGCGGTATCGATCATCGTGCGCGTGTCCTGGATATCGCGGTATCCGATCACACCCTTCAAGTCGTTACCGGGAATCGGCAACACGAACGGCACCGAACCGGTGGCGATCAACAAGCGGTCGTACTCGGCCTCGGTGCCATCGGCGGCAATCACCCGACGGCGCACGCGATCGATGCGCGTGACTTCCTTGTTCAAGTGCAGGTGAATCCCGTTGTCCTGATACCACTGCAACGGATTGAGCACGATATCGTCGAACTCCTGCTCGCCGGCCAACACCGGCGAGAGCAGGATGCGGTTGTAGTTGGGATGCGGCTCGGCGCCGAACACGGTGATCTGGTACATGCCCGGCATCAGCTTGAGCAGTTCCTCCACGGTGCGGATGCCGGCCATGCCATTGCCGATGACGACGAGTCTGGGTTGCTTCATTGCCTGGATTCCTGTCGACATGTTCAGACGCGCGCCGCGCCGGCGGTGGACCATTCGCTACGCCATTGCGTCTTGACCCCGGCCAGCAGCGCCCAACCACCGAGTGCGAAGGCCGCGAACAACCACATGCCGATCGCATAGCTGCCGGTGTGCTGCTTGAGCACGCCCAAGCCTGCAGCAAGCGCAAATCCACCGATGCCGCCGGCCATCCCGATCAAGCCGGTCATCACCCCGATGTCCTGCGCAAACCGCTGCGGTACCAGTTGAAACACCGCACCATTGCCGGCGCCCAGGCACAGCAAGGTCAACACAAACAGCGCCAGCGTCACCATCGCACCACCGGCACCGATACCGGCGATACCCACCAACGCGGCAACCAACAGATACACAGTGAGCAGTGCACGCGTGCCGCCAACGCGGTCGGCAATCACACCGCCCAATGGACGCATCACCGACCCCGCCAACACGCAGGCAGCCGTCGCCCAACCTGCAGTGCGCGCATCGAAACCGAATTGGTCGTGGAAGTAGCCAGGCAATGCACTGGCAAATCCCGAAAATCCACCAAAGGTCACCGAGTAGAAAAACATGAAGCGCCACGCATCGCGGTTGCCCACCAGCACGCGGCCATAGTCGGCCCAGCGCTTGCGTGCGACCGGCGCAGGTGCTTCTTTCGCAATCACTGCGAACACGATCAACGTCAGCACCAACGGAATACACGCCAGTCCAAACACGTTCTGATAACCGAACGCCAACGCCAGCATCGGTGCGAACAACGCCGCCAGCACGGTGCCGGAATTGCCTGCACCGGCGATGCCCATGGCGGTGCCCTGATGCTCGGGCGGATACCAGCGTGAGGCCAGCGGCAGCGCCACGGCGAACGAGGCGCCGGCAATACCGAGCAACGCGCCCAGCAACAACACCTGACCCATGCTGTGCACGCCCAACTGCCATGCACCGAACAGCGAGGCAATCACCGCGAGTTGTGCGACAACGCCTGCGCGCTTGGCACCGATACGGTCGGCCAGCATGCCCAGTGCCAGCCGCAACACCGCGCCGCACAGAATCGGCACCGCGACCATCAATGCGCGCTGCTGCGTATCCAGTCCCAGCGCCTGCGCAATCGGCACCTGCAGCGGACCGAGCAGATACCACACCATGAAGCTCAGGTCGAAATACAGAAAGGATGCGAACAAGGTGGGCGTGTGCCCAGATCGCCAGAACGAGCGCTGCATAGAGACCTCTTCGAATGCGATGGCCAAAAAAAAACGGCGCCCCTCCGGTAAAACCGGAAGGACGCCGTTGTCCTGGATGCGTGCGGATCGCCGTTGATCCGCTGCATCGTGTTCGTGTTGTTGCAGGTACGCCGTTGCACCTGCACATGATCACTACGCAATCAACGTGCCAACTTGCTCACTTGCGCATCACGACGATGCAAGTCATTGAAAAATGTTGTTTTTGGTGCGGCGCACAGCGTTTCGTAGTGGCCTGTCGGCACGCCAGTGCAGCGCGTCATTCCCGGCTTTCGTGCGGCGACGCACCAATAGCGTGCGTCGTGGAGCGCCCGCTCTGCTCATCGCAGGGCCAAGAGCGCCGAACAAAACTACGCCGCGGCTGGTGCTCGGAAGCTTTATCCAGCACGCGTGCACACCGATCAAATGTCTAGGTCAAAAGCCTAGTTAGTCGAGCGCGCGGTGTCCTCGCCGCTCGCGGGACACGCCGTAAACCCGTCCCTGGGGGCTCGGTGGCGGCATCCATGCCGCCACACGGTCCCGCAATCGGCGAGGACACCGCACGCCGGTTGCGTTGGCATGCTTGGGCGGATCGTAGATCGGTTGAAATAGCTGGATGAGGCTCCACCAGCCGGACACACACGCAATGCAATGCTTGCAAGCATGCACACCGACCATCTCCATTGGTCCTTGCCCGCCCACCGTCGCGGGACCTTACGCGGCATGGATGCCGCGTAAGAGCCTACAAGCACGTACTTGCGGCGTGTCCCGCGACGGTGGGCGGGCAAGGGCCCTCCAGCAAACAAAAAGACCAAGCGCTCTACAGCTCGACAACCAACCCAAACCTCAAACCTCAGGTGTCAGGCGTCAGGCAAACATGCGCAAAAGTCAGGAGTGCACACAGCACCATGCTGGCTGCATCGCCGGCAATGCGCTCCACAGCCTGGCGACTGCACGGTCATCTTGTCAGTCGCCCTAAAGCGTATCGAACAACCGGTTATTGCGGTGATCGCCGTCTGGCACAACGACACCCACGCGTGCTGCCGCGCGCCGATAGTTGTCCAGCCGATGGATATCGCGCAGCCGCGCGATGTCGTCGTCATGGATGTCATGCCAGCCCCAACGCTGGAACTGGGTCAGGAACCACTCGCCATCCGACAGCCACGGCATGTTCACCGCACCATTGCGATGAAAGGCCAGCGCCGTCGCATCGTTCGCATGAATCTCGACATCGGCGTCCAGACACGCCGCCAGATGCGCAGCCGACACACCGATATGCTGCGGCTCGGCCAACCACTGCGCACATTGCGCGCGATTGGCGGGCGCCGCATCCAGCCAGCGGCAGGCTTCCAGCACGCAGGCGGTCAGGCGCTCGGTCAACTCGGGTTGCAATGCGGCGAATTCGCGCCGGCAGGCCAATACTTTTTCAGGATGCCCGGCCCACAGCTCGCCACTGCGGATCACGCGCAAACCGGTGCCCTGCGCCTCGGCAACCGCCGCCCACGGCTCGCCGGAGCAGTAGCCATCGACCAGTCCGCTCGCCAGCGCGTCGGGCATCTGTGGCGGCGGAATGCTGAGCACATCCACATCGCGCATCGGATCCACCCCGTATGCGGCCAGCCAGTAATACAGCCACAGCGCGTGCGTACCGGTGGGAAAGGTCTGCGCAAACACCGCGCGTCGGCCCAGCCCGGCCAATGCCTGCGGCAACGATTGCCCGTCGGCCAGGGCCCGCGCGAGAGCAGGCGCCAGCGTGATCGCCTGGCCGTTGTGATTGAGCGTCAGCAACAACGCCATCGCGCACTGCGGCCCGGCAATGCCCAGGTCGATCGCATAAACCAGGCTGGCCAGTGCATGCGCCGCATCGACCTCGCCGGCCAGCAGACGGTCGCGCACGCCGGCCCACGACGCCTGCCGCTGCAGCTCCAGCTGCAGGCCATGCGCGCGGTCCAGGCCCAGCCGTTGTGCGGCAATCAGTGGCGCGCAATCGATCAGCGGCATGTAGGCCACACGCAATACGGGGAGGTCGGCTTGGCTCATCTGTTCATCCCAACAACTCGGCCATGGCCACGATGCGTCGCGCCACTTCGGCCAGCTTGACGCCCTGCTTCATCGCTTGCTGGCGCAGCGCCGCGTAGGCATCGGCCTCGCTGAGGCCACGTTTTTCCATCAGCAGGCCCTTGGCGCGATCGATCTGCTTGCGGTCCTGCAAGGCTTGCTGCACATCGTCCAGACGTTTGCGCATGCTGCTTTCCTGCGCGAATCGCGCCAGCGCCACCTGCACGATCGGCGCCAGCCGCGCCGGCGCCAGGCCATCGACCACATAGGCGGTGACGCCTGCCCCGACGGCGGCATGGATCAACGCATCGTCGCCATCGCCGGAAAACATCACCACCGGGCGCGGCGCATGTGCGTGCAGCATCGACAGTTGCTCCAAGGTGTCGCGCGAAGGCGAGTCCACATCGATCACCACCACATCCGGCTGCTGGCTCTGCACCGCGTGCAGCAACGCGCCGACCGAGGCCACATCGTCGAGAACCGTATAACCGGCGCGCGTCAACGCCTGACGCAGTTCGCCGATCGGCTTTTCGGTATCGTTGACCAGCAAAACACGCATTGGCGGCGGCGAGGCGTGGACGTGGCCTGATGGTGCCATGCAACATGCCGTTGGTGCGAGCCATCTTTTTTGGAGTACGTGCGATGCCGTTGTTCCCGTTGTTCGCAAACCTGCAAGCGCGCGCCGTGCTGGTCATCGGCGGTGGCGAGGTCGCTACGCGCAAGGTGCTCGCCCTGCTCAAGGCCGGCGCGCAGATCCGCCTGTATGCGCATGCGCTCTCGCCCGAACTCGCGGTGTTGATGCAAGCCGGTCGTTTCGAACAGCTGGGCGGCGACTTCGATCCGGCCTGGATCGACGATGTGTGGCTGGTGGTCGCCGCCACCGACGATGCCGACTTGAATCAACGTGTCGCCGCTGCGGCCGGTGCGCGTCAGCGCTTGGTCAATGTGGTGGACGATGCGGAGTTGTCCACCTACCAGGTGCCGGCGATCGTGGACCGCGACCCGCTGGTCATCGCCATTTCCTCCGCAGGCGCCGCACCGATGCTGGCACGGCGTTTGCGCGAACGGCTGGAGCGCGAGCTGGATGCCTCGGTCGGCCGCTTCGCCGGGATGTTCGCGCGTCACCGCGAGCGCATCCGCAGCCAGTTTCCGGACATGAATCGGCGCCGGCGCTGGTTCGACCGCGTCATCGATGGGCAGGTGCCGCTGCTGCTGCAAGCCGGCAACGACGCTGCGGCCGAAACCGCATTCACCGCAGCACTGGACGATGCCGGCGCAATACAGGCGCGTGGCAGCGTGCAACTGGTCGGCACCGGCCCGGGCGATCCCGGCCTGCTAACCATCAAAGCCCTGCGGGCGATGAATCTGGCCGACGTATTGCTGATCGGTGAGGACATCCCCGATGCGGTGCTGGAACTGGCACGCCGCGATGCCTCGCGCCGCGCCTTGCCGCGTGCGGCCGCTGCACAACACGAGCTATTGCTGGAACTGGCAACAGAAGGCCTGCATGTGGTCGCGTTGCGCAGTGGCGTCGGCTACAACGATGCCGATGCTGCCGCGATCCAGACCGCGCTGCATGCGCGCGGCCTGGGGTGCGATCGTGTGCCTGGCATTGCTGCAGGTCTTCAAGCCAACGCGTGAGCGCTGCGCGTGTGCAGCCCCAGCACACTCAGTCTTTCGGAAACCGCTTGCGCGCACTGTCGCGCACATCGATATCGAAGGTCACGCGCAACGCCATGTGTTCGGCATGGCCGGCGCCGGCATCGAAGCTGAAGCTCAATCCATCGCGGCTGGGCAACTGACGTGCATGTTCTTCCAGCGCATCGCGCGGCACCGACAGCTGCCAGTGATCGGTGGCGCAGTTGCAGGCCGCATGACCGCCAGTGAGGCTCACGCTGTGGCGCACCAATCGCGCGCCCTGCCCGCTCGGCAAGCGGCTTTCGTTATCGACCGTGCGCCCGGCAAGCAATTCGGCCAATTCGGCTTCGTCGATGCGAAAGCGCAACTGCTGACCTTCAATCTGAATTTTCATGAATGAGCTGACTCCACTGCTCGGGCGTATTGCAATTGACGAACGCGCCGCGTTCGCTGGCGGTGACAGCCACGCGATGGCACTGCAGTGAACGCTGCAAGGCGCGCAGCGAGCGTGACGATGCAGCACCGGCCATCAATCCCGTCAGCGCCTTACGCACAACCTCATCCACGCATAGACGCATCGGCAACATTTCGTCTTCGAAAGCGGCGCAGCGTTGCGGTGGTGGCGCCAGCAATCGATCCAGCAATGGTTTGGACAACAGCGGCATGTCGACCGGCACCACGATCAACGTTGCCGCATCGGCCACACGATCGATCACGCTGGCCAGACCACCCAGCGGCCCCAGGTCCGGCTGAGCATCGGCAATCCCTGCATAACCAGGACGATCGCCACTGATCAACACATCCCGCGCGCCGGCATTGCGCAGCAGCGTCTGCATATGTTCGAGCAACGGACGCCCGCGCCACGGCAGGAGTGCCTTGTCCTGGCCCATGCGCGAGGAACGGCCGCCGGCCAGCACCACACCGATCCACATGTCTGTGGCCGTCATGTCGCCTGCTCGCAGACACTGCGTCGCACTGCACGCCAATGCAGGCTCATGGCGCAATCGCCGGTGCAGCCGGCTGCAGATGCCCCAGCCCGAACACCTGTGCCGTCGTGCTGGGCGCGGCGCCATCGTCCTGCGGCTCCAACACCGCCCACACATTGGCCTGCAACAATGGCGCCACGCGAAAGGACTCTTGCTGCGGCAAGATCTGTACCGAGAGCACACCGGCATCGCTGCAGTCCAAACGCGCGCGCAGGTGCTGCCGCCAGATCGGTCGTGCATGCATCGGCGCGTGCAGCGCAACACGCAAACCGCGCTCCGCAGGCATGCCGAGCAACCCACGCAAGGCCGGTTCGATGAAAAAACGGAGCCCGGCAGCGCTGGCCATTGGATTGCCCGGCAGACCGAAATACAGCGCACCATCCGCAAAGCGCGCCAACAGCACCGGCTTGCCGGGCCGCACTGCGACCTTATGGAACAGCAACGCCGCCCCATGTCGCGCCAACGCATCCGGCACGAAATCGTAGCGACCACGCGATACCGCACCGGTGCTCAAGATGACATCGGCGCCCGCATGCCGCGCCTGCGCAAGCGCCGCATCGAACGCCACATCGTCGTCGCCTACCTGCCCGCGCCACACCAGTTCGGCACCGGCTGCCTGCAACTGACTGAGCAGATAGCTGCTGGTGCCATCGCGGATCTGGCCAGGCTGCAATGGCTGCGTCGGATCGCCGATCAACTCGCGGCCAGTCGCAATCAACGCAACACGCGGACGCCGCACCACCTGCATACGCGCACAGCCCAGTCCAGCCAACAGCATCAAGTGTGCGCCGCGCACGACGGTACCGGCTTCGATCACGCGGTCGTGCAAGGCCACATCTTCACCGCGACGGCGAATGTGCTGACCCGCGCGCACATCTGCGCGTAGCCGGATGCGGCTGGGACGTGCGCCGTCATGCGCCAGCAGTTCCACCTGCTCGATCGGCACCACCGCATCGGCACCCACCGGCAAGCCGGCACCAGTCATGATCTCCCACGCGCCGCCTGCGGTGACGCGGCCAGCATCTGCACCTGCGGGTACGGTCGCAGCGATCGTGTGCTCGCTGTCTGAGACCGCGCCACGGCCACCAGTGACCAATGCAAATCCATCCATCGCGCTGTTATCGAACGCCGGCAACTCGGCCGGACTCGACAATGCCTGCGCAAGCACGCGACCCTGCGCATCGGCACTGTCCACCCACTCGCTGGCAAGCGTGGCGACCTGCTGATGGACCAGTGCAAGGGCTTCGGCGTAGCTGATCATGAGCAAGACGACTGCCGACCGATGGAGGACCCGGCTAGGATACCGACCTCCAGCGCGGCTGGTACAGGCGCTGCCGCGAGGGCCTTGCGGTGCATGCCGCATCGGTGACCGATCGCACGATTACCACAGCGCTCGAATCTGCTCGAACGCATCGTCAACACGCGGCGCCGCACAGTTGCAGGCAATCCTTCCCTCCCTGAGCAACATGCATCTTGTCGACATGGTTGGCTGGCTCGCCAGCATTGTTCTGATCGCCACCCTGATTCGCCAGATTTATAAGCAATGGCGGTCCCCTGCGGAACAGGGTGTCTCGCGCTGGTTGTTCATTGGCCAGATCAGCGCCTCGATATTGTTTATTTTCTACAGTTATCTGGTCGGCAACGCGGTATTTATCGTCAGCAACGCGCTGATCCTGCTGACCATCCATCACCGGCTATGTGCTGCAACGGATCAGGCATCGCCAGCTGCGTAGACTCAGCTGACCCGCTTGGCTGCCTTGCGTGGTTTTGCAGTACGGGGCGTCGGTTTTTTCACTGCGGCCTTCTTCTCAGACGTTTTCCCAGCCGCCTTTGATGCAGTTTTCTTTTCCGTCGTGCGCGCAGGCGTCTTTTTGACAGCAGCACGCTTGAGCGTCTTGGACGCAGTCTTAGGCGTAACTTCCGCATCCACCACTGTCTCTACAGCGGCATCCGGCACATGCACGCTGATCCAGGTCGGCGCATGATCGCTGGCCTTTTCCAAAGCGCGCACCCACTTGTCCACACCCGCATCCTGCAAGCCAGGCGTCAACATGCGATTGAGCAACAGATGATCGATACGCAGGCCGCGATCACGCGCAAAGTGCTGGCGAAAATAATCCCAGAACGTGTAGATCTGCGCCTCGCCGTGCACGCTGAGCACGCTGTCGGTCCAGCCTTGCTGCAATAGCGTTGCGTACGCCTCACGGCTTTCAGGCTGCAACAATGCGTCCTTGCGCCAGCCCTTGGGGTCGTAGATATCCGCATCGGTCGGCACCACATTGAAATCGCCGATCAACGCCACTGGATACGGCAAGTCCACCAACGTCTTGGCATGGCGGATCAGACGTTGGAACCAGGCCAGCTTGTAATCGAATTTCGGCCCCGGCTGCGGATTGCCGTTGGGCAGATACAGGCAGGCCACCACCACGCCATGAATCGCCGCTTCCAGATAGCGGCTCTGCGTATCGCCAGGGCCCCACGGTAGCCCACGGCGAATCTCCACCGGATCTGCGCCACGTGCCAGCAAGGCCACACCGTTCCACGACTTCTCGCCCTGCCAGATCACCCCATAGCCGGTGTCGCGGATCGCCTGTTGCGGAAACGCCTCCTGCGTGGCCTTCAGCTCCTGCAAGCCGACAATGTCCGGTTGCTCGCGCTGCAACCAATCAAGCAGATGCGGCAGCCGGCGATGGATGCCATTGACGTTGAACGTGGCGATCTTGCGTGTGGTGGCTGACATGGCGATGCGCGTGGCCGGCTGCGTAAGTTCACGACAATGGCGTCTACCGCATGAAGCCGGTGCTCAAGCGAGGTGAAGCCTTCGCGTGCGTTTTGCCATGCGGTTGACGGCCAAGCCGCAAGGTTCGCTCAGCCGGCCGCAGCAAGCGCGCCGAGCCTCACAGCCCAAGACGCCTGGTCAAGCCCCCGGATCCGCAGGCCCGAGCTGATGGGCCGCCAGCATCTCGTCGATCCGCTTCACGATCTGCGCAGCCTGTTCCTTCGAATCGGCCTTCGCGGTGATGGTTTCCGCCCGTGCGTGGAAGACATCCCAGAAATCGTCCGGGTGCTGGCTGCGGATGTCGGGCAGTTCGTCGGCGAGGTGTTTCAGTTGCGCATCGATCTCAGGTGTCATGAACGTCTCCTTTTTTATCTACGCTAGTTTCGTCTACGCTAGCGCGACCTCGGTGAGCCTGATGCCAACGCTGCAAGGCAGCACATCGCCACAGCGGGGTTTGCGCGACAATAGCCGCATGAGCAGCCACGACATCCTCCCCGCCAATGCCCGCGCCCGTGCCTTGCAAGGCGCGTTGCTGATCGATATCCGGCAATTGCACGAGCGTGCCAGCGGCCAGGCCGAAGGCGCACTGGCCATCGTGCAGGGCGATCTGGAAACTGCACCCGCACGGCATCTGCCCGAGTACACGCGCGAGATCGTATTGATCTGCCAAAGCGGCAAGCGCTCGGCGCAGACGGCCGAGGTGCTGCGTGCGCACGGCTATACAACGGTGTCTTCGGTACTCGGCGGCACCACCGCGTGGACGAACGACGGCCTGCCGCTGGTGCGCCCCACGCTACCGGCGGACGAACAGGATTTTCTAGAGCGCTATTCGCGCCACCTACGCCTGTCGCAGGTCGGTCTCGAAGGCCAGCAGCGGCTGGCGCGTGCGCGCGTATTGCTGATCGGTGCGGGCGGGCTTGGCTCGCCGGCTGCGTTTTATCTTGCGGCGGCCGGTGTTGGCCATCTGCGCATCGCCGACGACGATGTCGTGGATCGCAGCAATCTGCAGCGCCAGATTCTGCATACCGAAGACAGCGTCGGCATGGCGAAAGTCACCTCGGCCGCGCAGCGCATCGCTGCACTCAATCCACGCGTGCAGGTCGAGGCGCTGCAGACGCGCGTCACCGCCAGCAATGTCGAGGCGCTGCTGCAGGACGTGGATGTCGTGATCGATGGTGCCGACAACTTTCCTGCGCGCTATCTGCTCAACGATGCCTGCGTCAAACTCGGCAAGCCGCTGGTGTACGGCGCGGTGCAGCAGTTCGAAGGGCAATTGAGCGTATTCGATGCCGGCCGCAAGCGAGGGCATGCGCCCTGCTATCGCTGCCTGTTCCCCGAACCGCCGCCGCCGGAGTTCGCGCCCAGCTGCGCCGAGGCCGGCGTTCTCGGCGTGCTGCCTGGCGTGATCGGCTTGCTGCAAGCCAGCGAAGCGATTAAATTACTGCTCGGTCTAGGCGACTCTCTCACCGGACGCCTGCTTAGCTTCGATGCCCTGGCAATGCGCTTCCGCGAGATCCGGCTGCCGCCGGATCCACAGTGTCCGGTCTGCGCGCCCGGCGTCGCCTTTCCCGGCTATGCCGACTACGCCGCGTTTTGCGGCAGCGCAATCGGCTGAGCGCAGCGCTCAAGCGGTTGCTTAGCCAAGTGGGCTGACGGGGCGCACGTTGTAGAGCCTGGTTCGGCCGCTGTGCTCCAGCGTTCTGCCTCAAACACTTGCTGCACACACACCTGACGCCTCTTTGCTACATGTTTTCAACCAACGATCAAAGCGCGTAAGGAATCACCCGCACAATCTCGCCCGCCTCGAAGCGTCGCGCCTGCTCCGGTAACACGATCAGCGCATTGCTATCGGCCGCACCTCGCAACAGATGCGATGCATCGCCACGATGCGGCAGCGCGCTCAGACGCCCGTCTTCGCCGCATTCCAAGCGCCCGCGCAAAAACTCCAGGCGCTCGTGGCGTTTGTCCCACGGGCTTGCCAGCGCCGCATGCCACACCGGGCGCGGCTCGCTACGTCCCTGCAAGCCATCCAGCAGCGGCACACCGTAGGCGATCAGCGTCGCCAGCACCGACACCGGATTGCCCGGCAAACCCAGCACCAGACAGCGGCCGATCTGCCCCAGCACCGCCGGCATGCCCGGGCGCATGCGCACGCGCCAGAAGTGGATGCGGCCCAGTTCGCCGATCAGCTGCGGCAGATAATCCTTTTCGCCTGCCGAGACACCGCCGCAGGTGATCACCACATCGAATGCAGCCGCGGCGTCTTCCAGCATGGTGCGGATACGTTGCGGATCATCCGGCAAGGTCGGCCATGCGGTCGGCGCATAGCCCAGTGCCCGCAGTTGCGCCATCAACATGTCGCGATTGCTGTTGTAGATCTGCCCCGGCCCCAGCGGCATGCCCGGCTCCACCAGCTCATCGCCGGTGGCCAACACCGCAATGGTCGGCCGCGGCGCCACTGCAAGCCGCGATAGGCCAAGCGCCGCCGCCAACCCGATGCGGGCAGGCGTCAACACCTGCCCGGTCTGTATCACCAGATCGCCAGCGCACACATCGCTGCCGGCCAGCCGCACCGCCGCGCCCAATGCAGGCGTCGTGCGGAAGCGCACCACACCATCGCGCGCATCGGCATCTTCCTTCGGAATCACCGTATCGGCGCCATCCGGCAGCGGCGCGCCGGTCGTGATGCGCAAGCATTGCCCCGCGCTCAGCGTGCCGGTCCAACGCTCGCCGGCGAATTGTTCGCCGACCAGTTGCAACGACGCATTGCCGCCAGCGATATCGACATGCCGCAACGCAAAGCCGTCCATCGCGCTATTGGCGAATGGCGGCAGGGCGAGTGGCGCGATCAGATCCGCCGCGGAAATCCGCCCATCGGCACGCGCGGTGGCGATGTTCTCATCGGGCGGCCGGCTGTTGGCCGCAACGGCCTGCAGAATCTGCAGCGCCTGCGCATAGGGAATGCGGGAGGGATAATCGGTCATGGTGCGCAGGATACCAGCGCGTCACGCCGACACAGAACGGCGACCAGCACTATCGCCTGCCCGTCAGAGGGCATGGCCGGCATGCCGGCCAGCACGAATCGCGCAAACACGGCAACTTCCAGGCGCGTGACTCAACCCAAGCTGGAGCTGGCACGCCACGCATGCCAGCCCGTCGAAGATGGCTCACCACGCCCGGTGCGGCAGCCCTGCCTACTTGCCCTTGACGTGCTTCATCAAACGCCGCTTGCGCGCCACCTGCCGTTCGGAGAGCGTGTTCTTTTTGCCCTCGTACGGATTGGCACCTTCGCGGAAGATGAAACGCACCGGCGTGCCGACCAGCTTGAAGCGCTTGCGGAAGAAGTTCTCCAGATAGCGCTTGTACGACTCCGGCAGCACCTTCAGGCGCGTGCCGTGCACGATGAAGGTCGGCGGATTTGCGCCACCCGGATGCACGTAACGCAGCTTGGAGACGTGGCCACGGATGCTCGGCGGCGGATTGGTCTCGTAGGCGATTTCCAGCGCCTGGTTGACTTCGCTGGTGCTGAACTCGTGCGTGGCCGAGGCGTGCGCGCGGTGAATCGCCTGAAACAGCTCGCGCATGCCCGAGCCGTGCAACGCGGAGATCCGCACCGCCTCGGCCCAGCTGACAAAGCCCAGCTTGCGCGACAGCAGGTCTTCGGCCTGCGCACGCTGATAGTCGCTCTGCCCATCCCACTTGTTGATCGCCACCACCAAGGCGCGGCCAGCGTCCAGGATCGCGCCAAGAATGGTCGCGTCCTGATCAGTGACGCCTTCGCCGGCATCGAGCATCAGCACCGCGACCTGGCATTGTTCGATTGCCTGCAGCGT
Source organism: Xanthomonas sp. Leaf131 (assembly GCF_001423495.1). Taxonomy (GTDB): domain Bacteria; phylum Pseudomonadota; class Gammaproteobacteria; order Xanthomonadales; family Xanthomonadaceae; genus Xanthomonas. The sequence continues at coordinate 573,162 of NZ_LMOG01000018.1, forward strand.
CTTGAACGCGCTGAATTTCTCCACCGCCTCCTCGACCTTGCCGCGGCGACGCAGGCCGGCCGTATCGATCAGGCGGTATTGGCGCCCGTCACGATCCATGTCCACAGCGATCGAATCGCGCGTGGTGCCCGGCACTTCCGAGGCGATCATGCGTTCTTCGCCTAGCAGGCGATTGACCAGTGTCGACTTGCCCACATTCGGGCGGCCGACAAAGGCGATGCGCACGCGTGCCGGGTCGGTATCCAGCAGCTCGCCGGCACCTTCGGCAGGCAGGCGCGCACCGACTTCCTCGAGCAGCTCGTCGATGCCCTGCCGATGCGCGGCAGACAACGCCACCACATCGGAGAACCCATAACGCGCGAACTCCGAGCGCACGGTTTCTTCGTCGGTGCCGTCGATCTTGTTGATGACCAGCACGGTCGGCCGCGCCAGCTTGCGCAACCAGGCCAGGATCTCGTCGTCGAGCGAAGATGCGCCTTCGCGGCCATCGACCACGAACAGCACCAGATCGGCTTCGCCGGCTGCGGCACGTGCCTGGCGCGCAGTAGCGCCGGCAAGACCTTCCTCGTCGCCGGCGATACCGCCGGTATCGACGACGATGAAGGGGCGTTCCTCGTCGAGACGGCAGACCCCGTAGTTACGGTCGCGGGTGACGCCGGGCTGATCGTGGACCAGGGCGTCACGGGTGCGCGTCAGCGCATTGAAAATGGTGGACTTGCCGACATTGGGCCGTCCAACCAGGGCGACCAGGGGCAGCATCGCGAAGTCCTTATTGTGCCAACCGGAAGGCGGTGATATCGCCATCGGTATTTTGTACCAACAAAATGCCATCCACGACGATCGGCTGCGCCAGCAGCGTGTCGCGTCCAGCGCGAGCGCGCGCGGCCAGTGCACCGTCGCTGAGTTTCAGCCAGTGCAGATAGCCTTTGTAATCGCCAACCACGGCGTAATCGCCCTGGATAGCCACACCGGTCAGGGAGCGGCGTGCAAGAGCAGCCTGCGACCACATCGCCGCACCGCTGCTCTTGTCCAGACCCCACACCGAACCGGCGTTATCGGACACCACCACCACACTGGACGACACGCCAACGCCACCGGCGCCGCCGTGATCGCGCGTCCACAAAGGACGGCCGCTCGGGCCTTCCAGTGCGAGGGTTTCGTTCTTGAAGCTGGTCGCATACAGCGTGGTGCCGTCGAGTACCGGGGCACCGTCCACGTCGGACATGCGTTCCAGCTCGGTACGGCCTTCCGGCACGCCAATGGCCTGTTCCCACAACGGGCGGCCGTCCTGCAGTGCCAACGCACTCAAGGTGCCGCTGTCGTTGCCGACGAACACAACGCCCGGGCCGGTCACGATCGGCGCATTGCCGCGCACCGACAAGGTCGGACCTTCTTCGGCATGGAACCAGCGACGTTCACCGGTGGCCGCATCGAAGGCGCTGACGCGACCGTCGTTGCTGCGCACCAGCACCAGATTCTGCGCAATGGCCGGTGCGGCGATGACTTCGTTCGGCACCTTGGCGCGCCACTTTTCGGTGCCGTCGGCCTGGTTCAACGCAATCACGTCGCCAGATAGCGTGCCGATCACCACCAGGCCTTCGCCAACGCCGGGGCCACCGGACAGACGCTGCTTGAACTTGCGATCGTTGCGCTCTTCTTTCTTGGGCTTGTATTCCCACACGCGCTTGCCGGTCTGCAGGTCCAATGCCTCCACGCCACCGGTGATCGCCGAGGCGTACACCTTGCCATCGGCCACGGCCGGGCGCTGACGCACGCCGATATGGCCTTCGCCCTTGCCCACGCCGGTGGACCACAGCTTGTCCACTTTGACCGACGGCTCGAACTTGACCAGCTCGGCAGGTTCCTGCGCCTTCTTGGCGGCAGCATCCTTCCCCGCAAACCAACCCTTGACCGTGCTGCAACCGGCCAGCGACACGCCCATCAGGGCGATCAATGCAATGCGCTTGTACATATCAACCTGCTTCATCAAATCGGCTCCGCCGGATCGGGCACTTTGCCGCCCACATCCATCAGCTTGGTTTCCAGCAGACGGCGCTGCGGCGAGGCCACATCCACCGTAGTCAGTGCCTTGGTGTAGAGCGCACGCGCTTCATCCGGCTTGCCCTGCACGACCAGCGCATCGGCGCGGATCTCCAGACTGGTGTGATCCTGCGCATCGGCCAGCAGCTTGATCGCTTCGTCCGGCTTGCCGCTTTCGGTCAACACGCGCGCCAGGCGCTGCTGCACGATCTGCTTGAGCTCGCCCTCGGCAGGCACCTCGCGCAATGTCTTGATCGCTTCGGCGTTCTTGCCGGCATCCACCTGTGCCTTGGCCAGACGCAGCGCAGCCAGCTCGGCGTAGATACCGCCCTTGCCGTCATCGAGCGCCACGATGTCCTTGGCAGCCTTGTCCAGGTCCTTGCCCTGGATGGACTTCACCACCGCCTCGTAACGGGTATTGGCTTCCACCGATTGGGTGTTGGTGTGCTTCTGCCACCACTGCCAGCCCAGGATCAGGGCCAGTCCAACCACGACGCCGCCCACCAGCCCTGCGCCATTCTTTCTCAACCAGGAACGAACGCGTTCGCCTTGTTCGTGTTCGTCCAGCAGATCGTCGATCGCCATGCGTACTCTCGCTCCGTCGTCCCGGAGGCGCGGAACATCAATAGGGAAAAATGAAAAACCGCAGTCCGCTTCACTCGGAAGCAGGTACCACGGAGCCGTCGGAGGATACCGCAAAACGTGCCACGTTAGCGCGCTGGAACGGTTTCACATCGACGATACTGCCGCCTTGCTGAACCTCTACCGCCGAGGCATTGCCCAGCACGACGCGACCCACCTGCCCTGGCGAGTAACTGCGACGTTCGCCGGCACGGATCAGGGCTTTTTCGACCGCACTGCCATCCGGTGCCAGGATCTGCACCCAACTGTCGCCACTGAAACTCAACGACAAACTGCCGCCACTGGCAGCGGCAGCCGCAGCCGCAGAAGGCTCGGCGTCAGGCGTGGCACGCGGCACCGGCGTCATCGACGCGATATAGGGCGCCGGCTGCTCACGCGGCGTGCCTATCGGCTGAGCTGCGCCGGCAGTGGGCGTACCGGTCTTTGCCGCTTCCGGCACGCTGTCCAGCGAGACCGTGCTCGGCGCCCGGCCATCCAGATGCGAGCGGGTCGCATACCAGACCGGCACCGCGAAGACTCCGGTGATCACGACATACATCGCCTTGCGCGCAGTACTTTCGAGAATGCGGCGCGCACGCGGCGTATGCGTGTGGCTGACCAGGGTGACCGGTTCGACCGGCGCAATGGTTGCCTGCAGCAACAACGGCTCCAGATCCACATGCAGCAGACGCGCATAGCTGCGCAACTGGCCGCGCACGAACACCGGCGCGCCAAGGCGCTGCCATTCTTCCTGCTCCAACGAACGCACCACGTGTGCCGGCATGCGCAGCTTGCCGGCGACATCGTCCACGCTCAAACCTGCTGCTTCGCGCGCCTCGCGCAAATGCTGTCCGCAGCCCTTTTCCTGCTCGAAAGGGTTCGGATGGGAATCATTGATCACAATGCATTGGCCCCGGAGTTGGCGGTCGCTGCGTCAGGAAATTCCTTGACCAACCGCTGTTGGTAACGGCCGGCGGCTACCTTGTCGCCCAGCCCTTGCTCAATCTGAATGGCGAGTTGTAACACGGAAGCAGTGACCGGTGCAGCCGCAAGACGCCTTTCGATAAAGGCGCGCGCTTCGAAATAGGTCTTTCGCCCAGCTTCATAGCGCGCCATTGATTCGAGCGCGTATGCACTGACCGGATCCAGCTCCAACGCCTTATGGAGATCGCGTACAGCGCGCTCGGATTGCCCAGCCTGCAACGCGCAGCCACCCGAATTGGCCAACGCAGGCGCCGGTGGATAATTCGGATCCTGCAGCGCGCGATCAAACCAGGTCAGAGACTCAAGTACGTTGCCGTTCGTACACAGCCAAGCACCATAGTTGTTGAGAACATCACCACGTTGCGGCGCGAGTTCTGCAGTACGGCGATACGTCTCACCGGCTGCCGGATTGCCCTGCCCCTGCTGAATCACACCCAGAAACATCAATGCGTCAACCGAATTGGGGGTCTTCTTTAGAACCTCACGCACCAATTGCTCAGCGGCGGCATAGTCGCCACTTTGCAGGCGATTGTTCGCAAGGCCAAGCTTTTGTTCCAGTGCAATCCGTTCACGAGTTGCCGCGCTGTCACGGAAATCGTAACTCGGCGCCACTTGCTCCACGCTCCTGGCCTTGGCATTACGCCCACCGCAACCGACCGCGCTCAGCGCGATCGCCACGGCCGCCATGACCGCGAGATCACGCTGCCGCATCTCGACCGGCCTGCCCTTCCAGGGTGCGCAAAAAGTCCGCTTGGCGACGGGTGCGGTCCATGACCTGCCCCTTGAGCTGTCCGCAGGCGGCGTCGATGTCGTCGCCCCGCGTGCGGCGAACCATCGTCAACACCTGTGCGTCGAGCAGAATCTTCTGGAATGCGCGGATCTCGGTTTCGCCCGAACGTTCGTAGCGCGTGCCCGGGAACGGATTGAACGGAATCAGGTTGACCTTGCCGGCGTCCTTGGATTGCACCGCATTGTCGAACTGACGCATCAAGCGGGCCAGCTGACGCGCATGCTCCGGCTGGTCGTTGATGCCCTTCATCAAGGTGTATTCGAAGGTGACCGAATCGCGCTTCTTGTTGCCGCGCAGATAGCGCGCACACGACTCCATCAATTCAGCGATCGGGTACTTCTTGTTCAACGGCACCAGGGTTTCGCGCAGCGCATCGTTGGCGGCATGCAGGGACACCGCCAGCGAGACATCGCTCTCGGTCGACAGCCGGTCGATCATCGGCACCAGGCCCGAGGTCGACAGCGTCACCCGCTTGCTGGCCAGGCCGTAGCCCAGATCGTCGCGCATCACGCTCATCGCGCGCACGACGTTGTCGAAATTCATCAACGGCTCGCCCATGCCCATCATCACCACATTGGTGAGACGGCGCTGCTGGTGCGGCACGTTGCCCAGGTGGCGCGCCGCTACCCACACCTGCCCGACGATCTCGGCGGTGGTGAGGTTGCGGTTGAAGCCCTGGGTGGCGGTCGAACAGAACGTGCAGTTCAAACCGCAGCCGACCTGGGAGGACACGCACAGCGTGCCGCGGCCCTTGTCGGGGATATACACCGTCTCGATCGCGTTCTTGCCGTCGGTGCCCATGGCCAGTAGCCACTTGTGGGTGCCGTCGGTGGAAGGCTTGTCGAACACGACAGTCGGGACGAGAACCTCGGCGTGCTGGTGCAACTTCGCACGCAGCGCCTTGCCGAGGTCCGTCATCTGATCGAAATCGGTGACGTAGCGATGGTGAATCCACTTCATCACCTGATGGGCACGGTAACGCGCTTCGCCGAGCGTGTCGGCGAAGAAGCGCTCCAGTCCCTCGCGGTCGAGGTCGAGCAGGTTCTGCTTGCGCAGTTCCGAGGTACGGACAGGGACGTCCTGCAGCACGGAGGGGATCACGACCTCATTCACGATTCGACTCTCTCGGCCTCAGCGCGAGACCACTTCAGTAGCGGCAAAGAAATACGCGACTTCGTTGGCAGCGTTCTCGACCGAATCCGAGCCGTGGGCGGCGTTGGCATCGATCGAATCGGCGAAGTCGGCGCGGATGGTGCCCGGCGCAGCGTCCTTGGGATTGGTCGCGCCCAGCAGGTCACGGTGTGCAGCAACGGCGTTCTCGCCTTCCAGCGCCTGGATCACCACCGGGCCGGAGATCATGAACTCGACCAGCGCGTTGAAGAACGGACGCTCGCGATGCACGGCGTAGAAGCCTTCGGCTTCGCGACGCGACAACTGCTTGTACTTGGCGGCCACGATCTTCAGGCCGGCCTTTTCGAAGCGGCTGTAGATTTCGCCGATGACGTTCTTGGCGACGGCATCGGGCTTGATGATGGACAGGGTGCGCTCCAGCGCCATGGGAAGATCTCCGTTGGGCGGGCCACTTGAAGACCCGAGGTTATCATGAAAAAAACCCGCGTCAAAACGCGGGCTTAGGCTTCTTTGCGATGGTCAATTCTATCTCTTAGTGACGGCCTTTGCACACCGCCCCCTGAATTGTGCTGCATTGCCGCATGACCCGGCCGGCGTTCGGCCCGTAAACTCAAACAATCGTTTGATTGAGTTCCGCCCCGCGCATGCCCAAGCCCGCCCACTTCTCCACCAAGGACCGCATCCTCGGCGCGGCCGAGGAGCTGTTCGCCCAACACGGCTTCGCCGGGACCTCGCTGCGCCAGCTGACCACCCAGGCCGACGTCAATATCGCGGCGGTCAATTACCACTTCGGCTCCAAGGAGAACCTGGTCAACGAGGTGTTCCGCCGCCGCATGGACGAGATGACCACCGCGCGGTTGCAGCAATTGGAGACCGCCAAGCGGGCGCATCCGGGCGAGCTCACCGCGGTGCTGGCGGCCTTCGTCGAGCCGGCCCTGGCGATGGCGCAGGACCGCCAGACCGGTGGCGCCTTCGTGCGCGTGATCGCACGTGCCTATGCCGAAAAGAACGACAACCTGCGCAAATTCCTGTCCGATCACTACGGACATGTGCTGCGCGAATTCGGCAAGGCCATCGCGGCCTGCGTGCCGGGCCTGAGCAAGGAAGAGTTGTACTGGCGCCTGGATTTCCTCGCCGGTGCGCTGACCTATGCGATGGCCGATTTCGGCCTCATCAAACGCCCGGCCGGCGTCAGCGAGGCCGACCACCGTGCGCATGCCGCGCGCGAATTAATTCGTTTTGCGGAACCTGGTTTCCGTACCCATTCCACACCGTAGTCGCTCACACCAAAGGCTCATCGCTATGTCCAATCCGTTGCTAGTCCGTCGTGCCGCCGTGCTCGGTGCCGGCGTCATGGGCGCGCAGATCGCCGCGCACCTCACCAACGCCGGTGTCGACACCGTGCTGTTCGACTTGCCTGCCAAGGAGGGTCCTGCCGACGGCATCGTGCTCAAGGCCATCGCCAACCTCGGCAAGCTCAGCCCTGCCCCGCTGGCCAGCAAGGCGCTGGCCGAAGCGATCACGCCGGCCAACTACGAGAGTGGTCTGGAACAGCTGCGCGATTGCGATCTGATCATCGAAGCGATCGCCGAACGCATGGACTGGAAGCAGGACCTGTACAAGAAGATCGCCCCGTTCGTGGCCGATCACGCCGTACTCGCCTCCAACACGTCGGGCCTTGGCATCAACAAGCTCTCCGACGTGCTGCCGGAACAGTTGCGTCACCGTTTCTGCGGCGTGCATTTCTTCAACCCGCCGCGTTACATGCATCTGGCCGAGCTGATTCCGGCCAAGGGCACCGACAAGGCCGTGCTCGAAGGCCTGGAAGCCTTCCTGGTCACCACGCTAGGCAAGGGCGTGGTGTATGCGAAAGACACCCCGAACTTCATCGGCAACCGCATCGGCGTGTTCTCGATTCTGGCCACCATCCACCACACCGCCGAGTTCGGCCTGGGCTTCGATGAAGTCGATGCGCTGACAGGCCCGCTGGTCGGGCGACCGAAGTCAGCGACCTACCGCACCTCGGACGTGGTCGGTCTGGACACCATGGCCCATGTAATCAAGACCATGGGCGACACCCTGCCCGACGATCCGTGGCACCAGTACTTCAAGTCGCCGAAGTGGCTGGATGCGCTGATCGGCAAAGGCGCGCTTGGCCAGAAGGTCGGTGCCGGCATCTTCCGCAAGCTCGGCAAGGACATCGTGGTGCTGGACCTGGAAAAGCAGGATTACCGTATCGCCGATCGCAGCGCCGCACCGGAAGTGGTCGAAATTCTCAAGATCAAGAATCCGGCCGAAAAGTTCGCAAAACTGCGCGAAAGCCAGCACCCGCAGGCGCAGTTTCTGTGGGCCAGTTTCCGCGATCTGTTCCACTACAGCGCCTTCCATCTGGCCGACATCGCCGAAACCGCGCGTGACGTGGATCTGGCGATCCGCTGGGGCTACGGCTGGTCGCTCGGCCCGTTCGAGACCTGGCAGGCCGCCGGCTGGAAGCAGGTGGCGCAGTGGATTGCCGAAGATATCTCCAACGGCAAGAGCATGAGCAGCGCGCCGTTGCCGAACTGGGTGTTCGACGGCCGCGACGGCGTGCATGCGGCCGAAGGCTCGTACAGCCCGGCGCGCGATGCCAAGCTGCCGCGCTCGGCATTGCCGGTCTACAAGCGTCAGCGCTTCCCCGATCCGCTGCTGGGCGAGCAGTTCTCCGCGGGCGAGACGGTGTTCGAAAACGACGGCGTGCGGATGTGGCACGACGGCGACGACATCGCAGTGGTCAGCTTCAAGACCAAGATGAACACCGTCTCCGACCACGTACTCAACGGTCTGCAGGACGTCGTTGGCCGCGCCGAAAAAGACTTCGCCGGGCTGGTGATCTGGCAGCAGAAGGAGCCCTTCTCCGCCGGCGCGGATCTGGCTGGTGCCTTGGGTCTGCTGCAGGCCGGCAAGGTCGATGCGTTCGAAGCGCTGGTCGCCAATTTCCAGGCCACCAGTCAGCGCATCAAGTACGCGCAGGTGCCGGTGATATCGGCCGTGCGTGGGCTGGCGCTGGGCGGCGGTTGCGAGTTCCAGATGCATAGCGCCAAGACGGTGGCCTCGCTGGAAAGCTACATCGGCCTGGTCGAAGCCGGCGTCGGCCTACTGCCGGCCGGCGGCGGGTTGAAGGAAATCGCGGTACGGGCCTCGATTGCGGCCGGTCCGGGCGGCGATGTGTTCGCCGAGCTGAAGAAGACCTTCGAAACCATCGCGATGGCCAAGGTCTCCAACTCGGCGGTCAACGCCCAGGAACTGGGCCTGCTGCGCGGCACCGACAAGATCGTGTTCAACAGCTTCGAGGCGCTGCACATCGCCAAGGCCGAAGCGCGCGCACTGGCCGAAGGCGGCTACCGCGCCCCACTGCCGGCACGTCGCATCCAGGTCGCCGGCGACGTCGGCATCGCCACATTCAAGATGCTGCTGGTCAACATGCTGGAAGGCCGCTTCATCAGCGAATACGACTACGAAATCGCCACCCGCATTGCCACAGTGATGTGCGGCGGCGAAGTCGATCGCGGCGCGCTGGTCGACGAGGAATGGCTGCTCAAGCTGGAGCGCAAGCACTTCGTCGAACTGGCCCAGCAGGAAAAGACCCAGGCGCGGATTGGGCACATGCTCAAGACGGGTAAGCCGTTGAGGAACTGAGAATCGGGAATGGGGAATCGGGAATGGTGAAAAGCCAAATCGATTCCCTACTCCTCCCACTATTCTGCCGGTGGATGTCGAGGGTGAACTCAGGCGAATCCGCACTAGCGATTCCCGATTCCCCACTCCCCATTCCCGGCTTTCGGAGAAAGCCACATGAGCAAGCAGATTCAAGAAGCCTACATCGTCGCCGCCACCCGCACCCCGGTCGGCAAGGCGCCCAAGGGCGTGTTCCGCAATACCCGTCCTGACGACATGCTGGCGCACGTGTTGCGTGCAGTGGTGGCGCAGGCACCGGGCATCGATCTGTCGCGGATCGACGATGCCATCATCGGCTGCGCCATGCCCGAGGGCGAGCAAGGCATGAACGTGGCGCGCATCGGCGTGCTGCTGGCCGGCCTGCCCAATACCGTGGCCGGTCAGACCATCAATCGCTTCTGTTCGTCCGGCATCCAGGCCGTGGCGATGGCGGCCGACCAGATTCGTCTGGGCAACGCCGACCTGATGCTGGCCGGCGGTACCGAGTCGATGTCGATGGTGCCGATGATGGGCAACAAGGTCGCCATGTCGCCGAACGTGTTCGCCGACGACCATGTCGCCATTGCCTACGGCATGGGCATCACCGCCGAGAAGGTGGCCGAGGAATGGAAGGTCTCGCGCGAGGATCAGGATGCGTTTGCGCTGGCCTCGCATCAGAAAGCCATCGCGGCGATCGCCGCCGGCGAGTTCCGCGACGAGATCACCCCGTACGAAATCCTCTCGCATCAGCCCGACCTGCAAGGCAATGTCATCGCACTGCGCAAGCGGCTGGTCGACACCGACGAAGGCCCGCGCCCGGACAGCTCGCTCGAGGGCCTGGCCAAACTGCGTCCGGTGTTCCGCAACGGCCAGTTCGGCGGCAGCGTCACCGCCGGCAATTCCTCGCAGATGAGCGACGGCGCTGGTGCGGTGCTGCTGGCCTCGGAGCAGGCGATCAAGGACTACGGCCTGACCCCGCTGGCCCGTTTCGTCAGCTTCTCGGTAGCCGGCGTGCGCCCGGAAGTGATGGGTATCGGCCCGATCGCGGCGATTCCCAAGGCGCTCAAGCAGGCCGGCTTGACCAAGGACCAGATCGACTGGATCGAGCTCAACGAAGCCTTCGCCGCGCAGGCATTGGCGGTGATCCGCGACAGCGACCTGGATCCGTCCAAGGTCAATCCGCTCGGTGGCGCCATTGCCCTCGGCCACCCGCTTGGCGCGACCGGCGCGATCCGTGCCGCCACCCTGGTGCACGGCCTGCGCCGTCGTCAGCAGAAATACGGCATGGTCACCATGTGCATCGGCACCGGCATGGGCGCGGCGGGCATTATCGAAGCGTTGTAAGCCGCTGCCTGGCGCGCGATCGGGGTGCTGTCACGATCGCGCACGACATCGCAATGTAGTGATCGAGAGGGTGTGCGAAAGCACGCCCTTTCTACCTTCAGCGCGCTACCAACCATTGACCGGTACGCGCACCCAAAAACACCAACGCCAGTCCGGCGACCAGCGTGATTGCCAGATACACGCCGATCATCGCGGAGCGATCGGTGCGCGCAAACACCAGGCACTCCATCATCAGCGACGAGAATGTGGTCAGCCCGCCGATCACGCCGACGATCAGCAAGGCCCGCAAAGGCCAGCTCGACGGCCCGCGCGCATCCAGCCACACCAGCAACACACCGGCGACGAACGAGCCGAGCAGATTCACCGTCAGCGTGCCCCAGGGAAAGCCGCTGCCGAAGCGCTGCAGCAATGACGCGCCAATGGCAAAACGCAGGCCCGACCCGAGCGCACCGCCGGTCATCGCCAACAACAATTGCTGCCACCACACCGGTGCGTTCATGCGCGCGTTCCGCATTGGATTGGCTGCGTCTGCAAGTGCGTGTCGTGCATTGTCATTCCTGAAAGCTGCGAACAAACGTGGCGAACTCGCGTCAGGTCATCGAACGGCGCGCTCAAGCGGGATTGTACGAGGGGTGACGCCGTACCGCGTATCGGCCGCGTCCGCCCAGTCGCCGCGTGTTCGTTTTCTCACTCGCTTCCAGTCGAGAAACACTCGCTGGGCACAGAACACCGCGCCGGCCAGGTTGGCAGACACATCCCTTGACTGCAGACGGCGTGCAGCCATCTAGCGTTGGCACCGCTTATCCCGCCGGCTTGCGGGCCTTCTCAGCCCTGGCCTGTTCGCGCGCGGCGCGCAAACGGTCGAGCTTTTCCTTGAGCTTGATCTCCAGCCCACGCGGCACCGGGTTGTAGTAGACCCGCTCGCCCATCGCATCCGGAAAGCCGGTCTGGTCCAGCGCGATCCCGCCCTCGGCATCGTGGTCGTATTGGTAGTCCTGCCCGTAACCGAGCGTCTTCATCAGCTTGGTCGGTGCGTTGCGCAGATGCAGCGGCACTTCTTGCGTACCGGTGGCGCGCACTTCGGCCTTGGCCTGATTGAAGGCCGCGTAGCCGGCATTGGACTTGGCGGTGCTGGCCAGATACAGCACCAATTGCGCGAACGCCAGCTCGCCTTCCGGGCTGCCCAGTCGCTCGTAGATGTCCCAGGCTTCCAGCGCCATGCTCTGCGCGCGCGGATCGGCCAGGCCGATATCCTCGATCGCCATGCGGGTCAGCCGCCGCGCCAGATACGCCGGGTCGCAACCGCCGTCGAGCATGCGCGTCAACCAGTACAGCGCCGCATCGGGATTGGAACTACGCACCGATTTGTGCAGCGCCGAAATCTGGTCGTAAAACTGCTCGCCGTTCTTGTCGAACCGTCGCGTGCGGTCGGCCAGCACCTGCAGCAGCGTTTTCGGAGTGATCTCGCCACCCTCGCCCGTCGCCAGCTCTGCCGCGATCTCCAGCAGCGTCAATGCACGGCGTACATCGCCGTCGGCGGCGCTGGCGATTTCCAGCAGCGACGCCTCGGTGACCTTGATCGTCTCCTGCCCCAGACCGCGCTCTGAATCCTGCAAGGCCCGCTGCAAGGCCTCGACGATATCCTGCGGCGAGACGCCTTCCAGCACATGCACCCGGCAACGCGACAGCAACGCCGAGTTCAATTCGAACGACGGATTTTCGGTAGTCGCACCGACGAACAAGATGGTGCCGCGCTCAATATGCGGCAGGAATGCATCCTGCTGCGCCTTGTTGAATCGATGCACCTCATCGACAAACAACACCGTGCGGCGCCCGCTGGCGAAACGCTGCGCAGCCTCGGCCAGCACCTGGCGTACCTCCGGCAAGCCCGAGAGCACCGCCGAGATCGCCTTGAACTCGGCATCGGCGTAATGCGCCAGCAGCAGCGCCAGGGTGGTCTTGCCGCAGCCAGGCGGGCCCCACAGGATCATCGAATGCACGCGGCCGGATTCCACCGCGCGCCGCAATGCGCTATCGGGTGCCAGCAGACGTTTCTGCCCGACCATCTCGTCGAGGGTGCGCGGGCGCATGCGCTCGGCCAGCGGGCGCAGGTGCTCGCCGTCTACACTGAGCAGATCGGCTTCGGGAGCGATGGGGAGCTTGGTTCGTGCCACGCGTCATTGTATCGCGTAAGCAAACGGCCTTCTGCGAAGAAGGCCGTTGTCAGTGCGGATGCCTCGAGCGAGGGCTTACTGCGCGTCGCCAACCACGTCCACGCCCTTGCCTGGCGTATAGCGAAAGGTGTCCGCGGCGAATGCCGGATTGCGCTTCCAGCCGCTGAAGCTGATTGCGGTGCGTTGACCCACCGCATCGACCACTTCCATCTTGGTCAGGCCGTCCTTGCCGAAACCGAGCGAGGCCATCTGGAAGCTGGCTTCGGTGTCGACCTTCGGCGTCAGCGACAACCACTGCAGGCCATCACGTGGCGCGGCTTCTTCGCTGACGTCGTATTGCTTGTCCAGGCGTGCCGGATCTATCAAGGCGACCAAGGGGCTGTTCTGCTCTTCGCTGCCCTGCGCGCGCACGGTGACCTGCTCCAGATCGGGGTCGAACACCCACACCTTCTTGCCGTCGGCCACGATCAATTGTTTGTAAGGCTTGGCGTATTCCCAACGGAACTGGCGCGGCGCCGACAATGCCACCCGCCCAATCGAGCTTTCCTTGACCCGGCCATTGACATCGGAGACCTGCTGGCTGAACTGCCCGTCCAGCCCTTTGAGGCCACGCGTGAACGTATCCAGTTCCTGACGTGCACCGGCAAACGCGGTGCCGGCGAACAGAGCGCTGGCGAGGACGGCATAACGGAGCTGGCGATGCATCGCGGTCTTCCAATAGGGCATGCGTGGATTCTGATGCTTCATAGATGAATGGGCGAGCGTTATCGCACGCCGCGTTCAGATCGCAGCAGCGACGAATCAATCCCGCTCACTGCGCCGTCTGCACCTTGGACAGATCGCCATAGACGATCTGCCCGCGAAAGCCGCGCCGTACCTGCTGGTAGAGCTCGCGGAATGCGCGGTAATCCTGCGGCTGACACAGCGCCTGCGGCCCACGCACTGCGGCACGCTGCAACCGATGCACCGCAGTCACCGTCTGCCCCTGGCGCGTCCAATCCACCGCATATTCGCCGGCAGCGTTGCGAAAGGTGCTGCTGCGCGGGATGGCGATGATCGGCACGGTCGCGGGGAAGCTCACCACATACGTTTCTTCGCGCACGCTGTCGTTGCAGTAGAACGGGGTCAGATTGTCTTCGGCCGAGGTGGTCGTATAGATGCCACGGGTCGATTCGGCACCGGGCATGTCGGGCAAGGTCATGCCGCCGACCACCGAGAAATCCACCGCATCGTTGGCCTGGAACGTGTAGCGGTAATTGAACGGCGCATCCAGATCCAGCGGGTCGCCCTGAATCAGCAGATCGCCGGTGCCATCGAAGCCGGACTGCGCAATGATCGATTCCTCGATGCGATTGCGGTTCTGCGCATTGAGCTGCACGAACATCGCGCGCAGGCCCACCTCGCCGGTCTGCCCGCTATCCAACGTGGTCATGCCTTGCAGCCCGCCCTGCGGAGTGAAGCGATATTCGGTGCGCGCGACGTAGCGGTTGACCTTGCGATCGTTCGGCGGCGTCTGCGTGAGCTTGCCATCGCGCGTATGCACCACCGGCGCGCCGAGATCGCTGGCCGGCAACTGGCCGAAGCGTGCGTACGGGTTGGTGGAATCCACATACAGATCGAACGCCGGGATATAGGTGATGGCGTGATTGAAGCGGCCGAGCACCGGGATCGGTGGCAGCGTCGGCCCGCCTTCGGCGCCGATCAGCACCGGTGTACTGGCGATGCCCTTTGCCGCCAGCAGCGCTTCCAGAATCACGGTGTGATCCTTGCAGTCGCCATAGTGGTTGGCCAGGATGCTGTCGGCGCTATTGGGCTCCAGCCCGCCGTTGCCCAGATACACCGCCACGTAGCGGATATTGCGCGCCACCCAGGCGTACAACGCCGCCGCCTGCGCACGCTGGTCGCCGATTCCCTTGGTCACTTCGTCGGCTAACGACTGGATCGCCGGCGTCACCGCCGCAGCGCGGCCGCCCTTGACGTGATAGGCCAGACCCATCTGCGACCAGCTGTCGAAGGTGCTGGCCATCAAGGTCGGGCTGAATTCCCAGGTTGCCGCGCTCCAGTTCTGGTTCTTCATCGGCGTGGCACGCTGGTAGCGCCATTCCCAGCGCGCCTGGTCGCCGCGCACCACCGGCTTGGTGCTGCCCTGCAGCCCGCGTGCGGACAGATGCATTGGCAACGCTTTCGGCGCCACCAGCGTGACCACCGCATCGTCGTATTGCGCGAACACGCTGAAGGTCTCCCACAGGCTGAAGTAACCAGGGAAATACGGGGTGTTCTGCGCACGCCGCACGCGATAGACGATGCGCGCGCCCGGCGCCAGGTTGGGGAACACCACCACCTTGACCTTGCGGTCGGCGTACATCGCCGCCGATGCACTGGAATAGCTTTCCTGGGTGTAGATCTTGTCGGCCGCCACGTCCTGGCGCAGCCCTTCGGCGGTGACGGTGTAGGCCTGGAGCACCTCCAGGGTTTCCATCTTCTCGCTATAGCTCAGCCGCACCTGGCTGAACTGCTCCACCGCCGATTTGGTCTTGAGCAGGATCTCGTATTCGTCGGTTTCCACGCTACTGGCGTCGGCACGCACTTCGTAGTCGGCGCGGTAGCGCACGAAACTGTAGTTGGTGTCGGCCTGCGTACGTGCCGCAGCAGCGGCAGGCGCGGTCTGCTGCTGGGCCTGGGCCAGCAACGGAAAGCAGGTCGGCAACACGAGCAACAGCAGAAGACGATGCAGCATGGGTCTCGATCGCAGCGAGCCGAAGCGGCCCTTGCACAACAGGGTAGCCGGTGTGACCGGCAATGGCAGGTGCATAGGTCCAACAACACCGACTTCATGCACAGCTGATCGGCACATAACGTGGTACGTCGCCGCCAGGTCGGCACCCGCCACACCTGCCCTCAATCCGCAGCCAGCACGTGCCGCTGCCGCATCGCCTCGCGCTTACTTGGGCGGCGGCGGTGCCAGCACGGTGCGGTCGCCGTTGTGCTCTGGCTGGCTGACCACGCCGGCCGCTTCCATCGCTTCGATCAGGCGCGCGGCGCGGTTGTAGCCGATCTTCAAGCGCCGCTGCACGCCGGAGATCGAGGCGCGCCGGGTTTCAGTGACGATGCGCAAGGCCTCGTCGTACAACGGGTCGGACTCGTCGCCGCCGCCTCCGCTGCTTTCCGGCAGACCGGTTGCGCCGACCACGGTGCCGTCGCCCATGGTCTGCACTTCGTCCAGCACGCCTTCGACGTACGACACCGGCCCGCTGGCCTTGAGGTGCTCGACCACCCGATGCACTTCCTCGTCGCTGACGAAGGCGCCGTGCACGCGGTCCGGCAGCGCCGTGCCCGGCGGCAGATACAGCATGTCGCCGTTGCCCAGCAATGCTTCGGCGCCGGACTGATCCAGGATGGTGCGCGAGTCGATCTTGGAGCTGACCTGGAACGCCACGCGGGTCGGAATATTGGCCTTGATCAAGCCGGTGATCACGTCCACCGACGGCCGCTGCGTCGCCAGAATCAGATGGATGCCGGCCGCACGCGCCTTTTGTGCCAAGCGCGCGATCAGCTCTTCGACCTTCTTGCCGACGATCATCATCATGTCGGCGAATTCGTCGATGAAGATCACGATGAACGGTAGCGATTCCAGCGGCCGCGGCGCCTCGCCCAGTTCGGGATTCGGCTTGAACAGCGGGTCCATCATCGGCTGGCCGGCGTCGATGGCATCCTTGATCTTCTTGTTGAAGCCGGCCAGGTTGCGCACGCCCACCGCGCTCATCAGCTTGTAGCGGCGCTCCATCTCGGCCACGCACCAGCGCAGGCCGTTGGCGGCCTCCTTCATGTCGGTGACCACCGGCGCCAGCAGATGCGGAATGCCCTGATAGACGCTCAGTTCGAGCATCTTCGGGTCGATCATCAGCATCCGCAGCTCCTTGTGCGAGGCCTTGAACAGCAGGCTCAGCACCATCGCATTGACCGCCACCGACTTGCCCGAACCGGTGGTACCGGCCACCAGCAAATGCGGCATGCGCGCCAGATCGGCCACGGTCGGGCGCCCGGCAATGTCCTTGCCGAGAGCCAACGTCAGCGGGCTGGCCGACTTGTCGTATTCCTTGGAGCGCAGCAGCTCGGACAGGAAGATCATCTCGCGGGTGACGTTGGGGATCTCCAGACCCACCACCGACTTACCCGGGATCACGTCGACCACGCGCACCGACTTGACCGACAGCCCGCGCGCGATGTCCTTGTCCAGCGAACTGATCTGGCTGACCTTGATGCCCGGCGCCGGCTCGATCTCGAAGCGGGTAATCACCGGACCCGGATAGGCCCCGACCACCTGCGCTTCGATGCGGAAATCCTTGAGCTTGAATTCGATCTGCCGCGACAAGGTTTCCAGCGTCTCTTCCGAATAGCCCTTGGCCTGCGGCTTGGGGTCGTCCAGCAGGGCCAGCGGCGGCAGGTCGGAGCCGTCGGTGCTCACGCCCTGGAACATCGGAATCTGCGTATCGCGCTTGGCGCGCTCGCTCTTTTCCACCACCGGTGCCGGCGGCGGCTCGATCTTGACCGGCTCGCGCTTGGCCTGCTTGACCGCATCGACCTTGCGCACTTCCTCGCGCTCTTCGCGCATCACGCGGGTCTGCTGCCACTCGGTGGCCTGATGGGTCTTGCGCTGCATCAGCGGCCCCAACGCCAGCACCGCCTTGCCGATGCGCTCCATCAGCGCAAACCACGACAACCCCGTGGCCAGCGTGATCGACACCAGCAACAACACCATCACAAACAGGTTCGCACCCAACGCACCGAACCCGGCGCTCAGCGAATTGCTGACCAACCGCCCCAGGATGCCGCCGGCCCCGGCCACATCGCCGGTGAACAGGCGCAGGTGCAGGAAGCCGGTCGAAGAAATCAGGAAGCCCACCATGCCGACCAAGCGCAGCGCCGGCCCCAGATCGGCCTCGGCCTGCCCTTCCTTGTCCATGCCGAACAAGGCGATCCAGGCCACCGCGCCCAGCACCACCGGCAGCAGAAAGGCCACATAACCGAACAGCTGCAGCAGCACGTCGGCCGTCCAGGCACCCACCCGGCCGCCCATGTTGTGCACCGGCGCGACCACGCTGCCGGTCTGCGACCAGCCCGGATCGGCCGCCGAGTAGGTGAACAGGCTGGCCAGCAGATACAGCAGCAACGGCGCCACCGCGATCAATGCCAGATCGCGCCAGAGCTTTTGCCGACGCGGATTGTCCGCCACCGCTGTCTTGCGCGAGGACGTTTTGCCCTCTGCGGGCTTGCTGCGTTCGGGAACCTGCTTTGCCACCTGTAGCCAGACCTTAGAAAAATGCTGTTAGTGATTGATAATAAACGACTGACGCCACAGTTTCAGCTGTTGAACATCCACTGCCCGCCGTGGCGCTCGGCGGTCAACGAAAAACGCCGCACAAGGCGGCGTCGATTACGCGTACTGGGCGGACCATGCCATCTGCGGTTCATGCAGTTCCATCGCGCCGCCTTGATTCACCGGGTGGGGACCGCCACTCTATGCCGCCACAGGGGCGCGAATTCATGCGCCAGCCCTGCCTTTTCCTAGATCGCGAGTATACATGAGCGCCTCATCTGCCAGTCCCGCCAAGCATTCCCGCCTGCTGATCCTGGGTTCCGGCCCGGCCGGCTGGACCGCCGCGGTCTATGCCGCCCGCGCCAACCTCAAGCCGGTGGTGATCACCGGCCTGCAGCAGGGCGGCCAGCTGATGACCACCACCGAGGTCGACAACTGGCCGGGCGACCCCCACGGCCTGATGGGCCCGGACCTGATGAGCCGCATGCAGGCGCATGCCGAGCGCTTCGAGACCGAAGTGATCTTCGACCACATCCACACCGCCGATCTGTCGCAGCGCCCGTTCCGCCTGAGCGGCGACGGCGCCGAGTACACCTGCGACGCGCTGGTGATCGCCACCGGCGCCACCGCCAAGTACCTGGGTATCCCGAGCGAGGAAGCCTTCAAGGGCCGCGGCGTCTCCGCCTGCGCGACCTGCGACGGGTTCTTCTACAAGGACCAGGACGTGGTCGTCGTCGGCGGCGGCAACACCGCAGTCGAGGAAGCGCTGTACCTGTCCAACATCGCCCGCAAGGTCTATCTGGTGCACCGTCGCGACACGCTGCGCGCCGAAAAGATCATGCAGGACAAGCTGTTCGCGAAGGTTGCCGCCGGCAAGATCGAAACCGTCTGGCACCACGCCATCGACGAGGTGCTGGGCAACGATGCCGGCGTCACCGGCGTGCGGGTCAAGTCCACCATCGACGGCAGCACCCGCGAAATCGTTGCGCACGGCTTCTTCGTCGCCATCGGCCATCACCCCAACACGCAGTTGTTCGATGGCCAGCTGGCGATGAACAACGGCTACCTGGAAATCCGCTCCGGTCTGAATGGCGCCGCCACCGAGACCTCGGTTGCCGGCGTGTTCGCCGCAGGCGATGTCGCCGACCAGCACTACCGCCAGGCGATCACCTCGGCCGGCTTCGGCTGCATGGCCGCGCTGGATGCCGAACGCTACCTCGACAAGAGCGCCTGAGGTGGCCGCTGACCGCCGGCCGCGCCGCGCGGACAGCCTCATCACCAGCGAGCTGTGCGCATGAGCGTTACCGCCCGCTGGTGCCGCCGACTGGACGAGCTTCCGGCCGGCACCTGGGATGCGCTGAACGACGGTACCCATCCCTTCGTGTCGTATGCGTTCCTGCAAGGCCTCGAACGTGAGGGTTGCCTGCGCCCGGATTGGGGCTGGAACCCGCTGCACCTGACCCTGTGGGAGGGCGACACGCTGGTCGCCGCTGCGCCGGGCTATCTGAAAAACAATTCGCATGGCGAGTTCGTGTTCGACCACGCCTGGGCGCATGCGTATGCGCGTTACGGGCAGGAGTACTTCCCCAAGTGGCTGTGCGGCGTGCCCTACTCGCCGGTGACCGGCCCACGCCTGCTTGGCGCCGCCAAGTGGCGCCCACACCTGCTCGCGGCGATGGGTGAATTGGTGGAACGCAGCGGGCTGTCGTCGGCGCATGTGAACTTCTACCCGGCGGACGAAGACGCCGCATTCGATGCCGACTGGCTGGAGCGCAACGATCTGCAATACCACTGGCATAACGCCAGCGGCTGGAGCGATTTCGAAAGCTTCCTGGCGGCAATGGACCACAAGCGGCGCAAGAACATCCGCCAGGAGCGCGCCAAGGTGCAACGCGCCGGCGTGCAGTTGCGCGTGGTCCACGGCGACGAGGCCAGCGACGCCGATTTGGACGCGATGTATGGCTTCTATCTCAAGACCTTCAACGAATACGGCAATTCGCCCGCCTTGACGCCGGAATTCCTGCGTCATCTCGCGCAGCATCTGCCGCGCGAGCTTGTGATGTTCCTCGCCGATCTGGACGGGCAACCAATCGCCGGCGCGCTGTGCCTACGCGGCCAAGACACCCTGTATGGCCGCTACTGGGGCGGCGAAGCGCTGCCAGGGCTGCATTTCGAAACCTGCTACTACCAGGGTATCGAATACTGCCTGCGCGAAGGCCTGACCCGATTCGAGCCAGGCGCACAGGGCCAACACAAGATCGCGCGTGGCTTTTTGCCGACGCTGGTACGCAGCCGCCACTGGATCGCCGACCCTGCCTTCCGCGAACCGCTGGCGCAATGGTGCGAGGATGAGCGCGAGGCTGTCGCCCAACATGCGCGTGAACTGTTCGAGCACAGCCCGTTTCGCGATTAATGCCGCGCGATTGACCGGCACGCCTGACGCGTCGCGACGGACGCAGTCTTCATGCGTACTTGATGGCTGCGAGAGCGCACTGCGCTCTTCGGGCTGAGAGTCGCTGACAACACGCGACGATGTATTCAGGTGAGTGCAGCCGATTGACAGGCGCCCTCAGCGCGAACCGCAGGGCAGGCTCTAAACTCACCGCATGTCGCGCCCCCTTCCCTACCTGCTTGACGCCAATCCTGCCGCGCCGTTCCCGCCCGCCGAACATGCATTGCGCGAACCGGACGGCTTGCTCGCACTCGGCGGCGACCTCTCGCCGCAGCGGTTGCTCAACGCGTATGCGAATGGCATTTTTCCGTGGTTCTCGGACGATCAACCGATCCTGTGGTGGAGCCCGGATCCGCGCACGGTCTTCCGTACCAATGCCGTGCACCTGTCCTCACGCTTTCGGCGCGAGCTGCGCCGCAGCAACTGGACCGTGCGTGCTGACACTGCATTTGCGCAAGTGATCGACGCCTGCGCCTCGGTTCCGCGCGCAGGCCAGCACGGCACCTGGATCACAACGCCGATGCAGCAGGCCTACAGCGAGCTGCATCGCCTGGGCCATGCGCATTCGCTGGAAGTGTTCGATGACACGCGCCTGATCGGCGGCATCTACGGCGTGGCGATCGGCCAGATGTTTTTCGGCGAGAGCATGTTCAGTGCCGAAAGCGGCGGCTCCAAGGTGGCGCTGGTCGCGCTGGCTGACTACCTGCATGCCTGCGGATGGCCGCTGATCGATGCGCAGGTGGAAAATCCGCACCTGATGCGCCTGGGCGCGAAACGCTTGCCACGCGCTGAGTTCCTGCAGCAGGTCCGGTTGCAGGTCGCCAAACTTGCGCTGCCCGGCAGTTGGTCCGAGCGCTACGGCGAGCGGCCCGCCAGCGCGCTCGCTGACGTCCGCTTAACATAAAATTTGCACCCCTGGGCGATGGAGCGTAAAATGCTGTCCCTTACGGCCCTCCGGGCCAACCGTGATTGCACAGGATTACATGTCGAAAGACGACTCCATTGAATTCGAAGGCAGCGTCAGCGAGACGCTTCCCAACACCACGTTCCGGGTCAAGCTGGAAAACGGGCATGAAATCATCGCCCATATCTCCGGCCGTATGCGCAAGAACTACATCCGCATCCTGACCGGCGACCGGGTCAAAGTTGAGATGACTCCCTACGACCTGACCAAGGGTCGTATTACCTACCGCATGAAGTAAGCGGTTCTGGTGTGAGACGCAAGGCGGCCATTGGCCGCTTTTTGTCGTGCCTGCGACTCGTGTGGCGGATGTAGGCTTGTGGGGGTGACATCGGGCACCTGCGTGGATGCGGTCAAAAATACACAGCAGAAACCGCACCAATCCTGTGGTTCGCTGCGACGTCCGATCGCGTGATCGCGCACAACGAGGCCCTGCATCGCCACTGCCTCACGCATCAAAAAGCCGCTCTTTCGAGCGGCTTTTTTTTGCTTCAGGATCGCAAAACAGATCAGTCGACAGTGGCCGGCAGCAAGCGCTCGGGTTCCGGATGTGCTTCCACCACCAGCTCGCCATCCTTGACGTCGATATTGACCCGGCCACCGGCGATCAGCTTGCCGAACAACAGCTCGTCGGCCAGCGGACGCTTGATCTTCTCCTGGATCACGCGCGACATCGGGCGCGCACCCATCAGTGGATCGAAGCCATGCTGGGCCAGCCAGTCGCGCGCAGTCGGGGTTGCCGACAGCGAGACGTGCTTTTCCTGCAACAGCATTTCCAGCTCGATGATGAACTTGTCCACCACCCGCAGGATGTGATCGAAGCCCAGCGGCTGGAACTGCACGATCGCATCCAGGCGGTTGCGGAACTCCGGCGTGAACCCGCGACGGATCGACTCCATCGCATCGGTGGAATGATCCTGCTTGGTAAAACCGATCGAACGACGCGAGGCCTGGGTGGCGCCGGCATTTGTCGTCATCACCAGAATCACGTTCTTGAAATTCGCCTCGCGCCCGTTGGTGTCGGTGAGGATGCCGCGGTCCATGACCTGCAACAGGATGTTGAAGATGTCCGGATGCGCCTTCTCCACCTCGTCCAGCAGCAGCACGCAGTGCGGCGTCTTGACGACTTTCTCGGTCAGCAAGCCACCCTGATCGAAACCGACATAGCCCGGAGGCGCGCCGATCAGGCGGCTGATCGAATGCGCTTCCATGTACTCGGACATGTCGAAGCGCACCAGCTCGATACCCAGCTGCAGCGCGAGCTGCTTGGTGACCTCGGTCTTGCCGACACCGGTGGGGCCGGCAAACAGGAAGTTGCCGATCGGCTTTTCAGGATTGGCCAGGCCCGAGCGTGCGAGCTTGATCGACCCGGCCAGCGTCTCGATCGCCGGGTTCTGGCCGAAGATCACCATCTTCAGATTGCGCTCCAGATGCTGCAGCACGTCCTTGTCGGTCGCGCTGACCTGCTTGGCCGGAATCCGCGCCATCTTGGCGACGATGGTCTCGATCTCTTCGATATCGATCAGCTCCTTGCGCTTGCCCTCCGGCAGCAGGCGCTGACGCGCGCCGGCTTCGTCGATCACATCGATCGCCTTGTCCGGCAACAAACGGTCGCCGATGTGCTTGACCGACAGATCCACGGCTGCCTGAAGCGCGTCGTCGGCATAGGTCACGCCGTGGTGCGCTTCATACTTGGGCTTGAGGCCCTGCAGGATTTCGAAGGTCTCGCCCACGGTCGGCTCGACGATGTCGATCTTCTGGAAGCGACGTGCCAGTGCACGATCCTTTTCGAAGATGCCGCGGTATTCCTGGAACGTGGTCGAACCGATGCAGCGCAACTCGCCCGACGACAGCGCCGGCTTGATCAGATTGGACGCATCCATGGTGCCGCCCGATGCCGAGCCGGCGCCGATGATGGTGTGGATCTCGTCGATGAACAGCACCGCATTGGGCACTTTCTTCAGCGCCGCCAGCACGCCCTTGAGGCGCTTTTCGAAGTCGCCGCGGTACTTGGTGCCGGCCACCAGCGCGCCTAGGTCGAGCGAGAAGATGACCGCCTCGGCAAGCACTTCGGGCACGTCGTTGTCGACGATGCGCTTGGCCAGGCCCTCGGCGATCGCCGTCTTGCCCACGCCGGCCTCGCCCACGTACAGCGGGTTGTTCTTGCGACGACGGCACAGCACCTGGATGGTGCGCTCGATCTCGTCGGCGCGCCCGACCAGCGGGTCGATCTTGCCGTTGCGGGCCTGCTCGTTGAGGTTGGTGGCGAACTCGGCCAGCGCATCGCCCTTGGCCTCGCCCTCCGCACCTTCGGCCTTGGGCTCGCCATCGGACGCGGACGGTTGCTCGCCGTCTTCGCCCAGTTTGGCGATGCCGTGCGAGAGGTAATTCACGATATCCAGGCGGGTGATGTCCTGCTGATTCAGGAAATACACCGCATGCGAGTCCTTCTCACCGAAGATCGCGACCAGCACGTTGGCGCCGGTGACCTCCTTTTTGCCCGAGGACTGCACGTGATAGACCGCGCGCTGCAGCACCCGCTGGAAGCCCAGGGTGGGTTGCGTGTCGCGGCCATCGTCTTCTGCCAGACGCGAGACCGAGGCCTCGATCGCCTGCTCCAGGTCGTTATGCAAGCGCACCTGGTCCGCACCGCAGGCCTTGAGCACGGCCTGGGCGGAAGGATTGTCCAGCAGCGAGAGCAGCAGGTGCTCGACGGTCATGAACTCATGACGCGCCTCGCGTGCTCGCTTGTAGCACTGGCCGATGGTTTGCTCTAGGTCTTTGCTGAACATTGGTAACTCCGAACGGCTGTTGCCAACAATATGCGGCTTTTGTTGGGATTTACCACAACCCTATCGGATAGGTATGTTCAGACGGCGTTAGCATGTGATTGCAGCCACAGTGTTGCGCTGCTGGGATGATCCTGACTGCGGTCAGGTCTGCTCCATCGTGCACAGCAGCGGGTGCTGGTTCATACGCGAGAACTCGTTGACCTGAGCCACCTTGGACTCGGCGACCTCGCGGCTGTATACCCCGCAAACGCCGCGCCCACGGGTATGGACATGCAGCATGACCTGGGTCGCCTGCTCCAGGCTCAGGTTGAAAAACTGCTCCAGAACGGTCACCACGAAGTCCATCGGGGTGTAGTCATCGTTCAGCAGAAGCACCTGATAGCGTGGCGGTGGCGCCACTTCAGGCTTGCTGGCTTCGACCATCAGGCCGTGATCGTGTTCGTGCGTAGTATTACGAGGCATCCGCCCATTATACGGTTCATCGTTGCGCGCATTGGACGATTTGCGCTGCGGCCCGCACAATTTGTCACCGATTCCCTGGCTGGCCCTTGATGACCGATTCCCTGACCGCGCTGCTGCTGGCGCCGTCGCGCACCACCGATACGCTGCAATCCGTGCCGACCCTTGGCACA
Source organism: Xanthomonas sp. Leaf131 (assembly GCF_001423495.1). Taxonomy (GTDB): domain Bacteria; phylum Pseudomonadota; class Gammaproteobacteria; order Xanthomonadales; family Xanthomonadaceae; genus Xanthomonas. The sequence goes on from NZ_LMOG01000018.1 coordinate 598,093, forward strand.
CAGGGTCGCGTGCGCCGGACTTGCACCCGGAGCGAGGTCGTGGCGGTCGCGTACGCGGCGGCCGGGTGTTGTGCTGGCCAGGTCCGACGCCGATGAACATGCCCGAACAGCGCTGGCACCCGGATGTCACCGTCGCCACCGTAGTAGTGCGCGACGGGCGCTTGCTGCAGGTGGAAGAATCGATTGGCGGCCGGCTGCTGCTGAACCAGCCGGCCGGGCATCTGGAGCCGGACGAAAGCCTGCTGGATGCGGCAGTGCGCGAGACCCTTGAAGAGACTGGCTGGGATGTGCGCCTGACCCAGTTCATCGGCACCTACCAGTGGGTGGCGCCGAGTGGCCAGTGTTTCCTGCGCTTTGCCTTCGTCGCCGATGCGCTGACCCATCACCCCGAGCGCAGCCTGGATACCGGCGTGGTGCGCGCACTGTGGATGACCCCGGAAGAACTGCGCAGCGCGGCCGATCGGCTGCGCAGTCCGCTGGTGTGGGAGGTGGTGAAAGATTATCTGGCCGGTCAGCGTTATCCGCTGTCGCTGGTGCGGCACGTCGCATGAGTACGCCGCGCATCATCGTTGGCGTGTCGGGGGGCGTGGATTCGTCGGTGGCGGCCTGGCGGCTTGCCCAGCAAGGCGAGTCGATCGCCGGGCTGTTCATGCAGAACTGGGCCGACGACGGCAGCGGCGATTGCCGCGCCGAGGACGACCGGCGCGATGCGGTGGCGGTCTGCGGTTTGCTGGGGATCCCATTTCACTTCCGCGATTTTTCCGGCGAATACTGGGGCGGCGTGTTCGAGCATTTTCTGGCCGAATACGCGGCCGGCCGCACGCCCAACCCGGACGTGCTGTGCAACCGCGAGGTGAAGTTCAAGCATTTCCTGGACGCGGCTCAGGCACTGGGCGCCGAACGCATCGCCACCGGTCACTACGCGCGGGTGGCGCACAGCGGCGGGCGTTGGCGATTGTTGCGCGGCGCCGACCGCGGCAAGGATCAAAGTTATTTCCTGCATCAGCTGGGGCAAACCCAGCTGGCCGCAACGCTGTTTCCGATCGGCGATCTGGAAAAAAGTACGCTGCGCCGGATCGCCCAGGACGCCAGCTTGCCGACGCATGCCAAGAAGGATTCCACCGGCATCTGCTTCATCGGCGAGCGCGATTTTCGCGAGTTTCTGGGCCGTTATCTGCCTGCGCGCACCGGCGAAATCCGCGACCCGCAGGGGCAGCGCATCGCCGAACATCCTGGGGTGTTCTATTTCACCTTGGGTCAGCGCGAAGGCCTGAACATCGGCGGCGTGCGTGGGCGTGCTGCCGCGCCGTGGTATGTGGTTGGCAAGGATGTGGCGAGCAACGTGTTGTATGTCGACCAGGACCGCGACAGCCCGCTGCTGCAATCGCACTGGTTGCAGTCCGAGCAGGCCCACTGGGTCACCGGAGCGCCACCGGCGCGCAGTTTCAGCTGCACCGCGCAGACGCGCTACAGGCAGCCGGACGAGCCGTGCACGGTGGAGGTGCAGGACGATGGCAGCGTGCAGGTGCGTTTCGAGCGGCCGCAGCGTGCGGTGACCCCGGGGCAGTCGCTGGTGTTGTACGACGGCGAAGAATGCCTGGGGGGCGCAGTGATTGCGACCACCGATGCACCGATGGAACGCCAATTGGCGGGATCTTCTTTTTTACCTGAGGTAGTGGCTTGATGAGTTCTTCCATGGATCACCGTGTGCTGGCGCTGGCCGGCGTCGCCCAGGCCTTGCAGCAGGTGCGGCGGATCGCCGAAACCGGGCATTCGGAAGCGGCAACGGTGCGCACCGCCATGGACAGCGTGTTCCGGGTGGATGCGTCGTCGCCGGAGGCCGTGTACGGCTCGCCAACCGATCTGGCGCCCGGTCTGCGGCTGCTGCACAACTACTTCCGTAATCAGGGCCAGGACGAGGTGTTGCCGCGCCTGGCGTTGGCGGTGCTGCAGCTGGAGCGCCGCTTCGTGCGCGACACCGCCACCGTCACCACCGTGTCCAACGGCATCGAGGTGGCCGCACGTCAGGCGCAGACGCTGGGCGACAGCGGCCATCCCGACGTGCTGAGCGCGCTGGGCGCACTGTATGCGCAGACCATCAGCCATTTGCGCCCCAAGGTGATGGTGCAAGGCAACCCGCATTACCTGGGCCAGGCGGGTGTGGTCGCAGAAATCCGGGCCTTGTTGCTTGCTGCAGTACGCTCGGCCGTGTTGTGGCGGCAGATGGGCGGCAGCCTGTGGGATTTCTTGTTTGCCAAGCGCGCCATGCTCGAAGCGGTGGACCGCGCGCTGCGCTGACACCGCGACACACCCGGTCTGCAACACGCGCTAGCGGCCGCTGGCGCGCGTCAACAGCGGTTGAATGGGCGAGACGATGTGGCGATCGTCGCTAAAGACAAAGGGGGTACGGCCGATACAGCAACCGTGACTCTGCCGAGAACGCCCATGTATTCACGTCCACTGATCCGTCTAGCCGCCCCTTTGGCTCTGACCTTGCTGTTTCCCTTCGCTGTCGGATTCGACTGGCCCGCTTCGGTGCGCTGGGCGATCCTGGCGACCATGACCCTTAGTTGGTTGGTTTTCGCTGCCTGGGTGACGTATTCCCAGTTCCGGCGCAATCCGGACCAGACCCGCATCCTGCGCGAGCAGGATCAACTGCTCAACGAACTGCGTACGTTCGTCAGCAACGAAGTCGACGGTTCGCGCTCGGAAGTCGAGCGTGCCCGCGAACTGATCCGCCAGGCCGTGTCCGGTCTGGGTGGCAGCTTCGAAGCGATGAACCGCAAGTCGCGCCAGCAAAGCCAGGCACTGGCCCGCATCGTCGACCGTGCCGGTGACGACGGCAGCGCCGGCGTCGACGTCGCCCGCTTCGCCCAGCACGCCAGCTCCCGCATGGAGCAGTTGGTGGAAGCGCTCGAACAGGTGAGCGGCCAAAGTACCAACACGGTGCACCACATCGATGAGATGGCGCAGCACCTGGATGGCATCTTCGCGCTGCTGGAAGACGTCAAGTCGATCGCCGACCAGACCAACCTGCTGGCCTTGAACGCCGCCATCGAAGCAGCACGTGCCGGTGAAGCCGGTCGCGGCTTCGCGGTGGTCGCCGACGAGGTGCGCAATCTGTCCGAGCGTTCCACCACTTTCAACGAACAGATCCGCAAGCTGGCGCACAGCTCCAAGGAATCGATCGCCAAGGTGCGTGAGACGGTCTCGCAGCTGGCCTCGCGTCACATGGATCGCTCCCGCGAAGCCCGCCATGAATCGGCGGCGATGCTGGAGAATGTGGCTCAGATCAACGCCTCGTTGGGCGATGGCATGCGCGAAATCTCCGAGTGCGCGCGCTCCATCGACGGTAGCGTGGCCGAAGCGGTGCGTGCCCTGCAGTTCGAGGACATCGCCACGCAGACGCTGAGCGGCATCCACACGCACCTCGATCGCCTCACCGCGATCAACCGTGAAGCGGTGGCGCTACAGGAGCTGCTGCATCGCAATGGTGGCGTGTACGACAGCGATCTGGTCGCCGCACTGCAGAAGGTGTCCACCCGCCTGCGCGACATGCGTGTGGAATGGGAACGTCCGCCGCACAAGCCGGTGGCACAGCAAGGCATGGGTGCCGGCACGGTCGAGTTGTTCTAAGACCGATGCCTGCCCGCAGCTTCTGATCCCGACATTCCCCGGCCATCCGGGGATTTGTCGTTCCGCAACGACCTGGTGTTCCGCTCATGACGCTTCTCGCCCCGACCCTCGATGTCCCCACCGCTGTGCGGGAATCCGCAGTTGTGGCTGCCGCACAGGCCGAGCGTATCGCCCAGAGCGCCGCGGCAAAGCCCACGCCGCGACGCGTGCGCATGCCGGCCGCGTTGGAACGGCTGGAATGCGCCGCACGTGCGGAAGTGCAAGCGATGCGCAACCCGCGCCGCAGCTGCAGCGAAGAAGACCTGCTGTTTGCAACCGTGGCCTGGGATCTGGGCCTGGACGGCGCTGCGGTCGGCGTTTCCGGACGCTGATGTGTGAAAGGCGGGGCGTGCCTCGGCAGGCGCCCCGCTGATGTGTAGTGACTGCTGATGTATCGCTGATAGCTAGACCGTGCCGACAGGCATGGCTCTAAGCACACAGCACCGGTCGATTGCAGCTCCAGGGTGACGCCTCCCCTGCCCGCCTGCTCTGCGACTTCTGCGACACAACGTGACGCTTCGATCGATGCGATGTCATGGGAATGATGTGGTGCGAGACATCTTGCGCGAGTGCGCTTGCGAGATGGGTGCTTGCTCGCGATAAAAAGCCGTGAGATCTCGGTTTTCTTGGGGGTATTAGACGCTCGCAATGTGTTGCTGCAGAGCGGCTGATTTGCGGCTTGGCTGCAGGGCCATGGATTGACCAAGCGTTTGTTTGCGTCTAAGCGCTGCTAGGACTCGACATCTCTGTTTTCTTCAAGTCGTTGGAGACTGCGGATAGATCGGTCGTAGAGCGGCTGATTTGCGGTTTGGCTGCAGGGCCCTTGCCCGCCCACCATCGCAGGACACGCCGCAAGTACGTCCTTGTAGGCTCTTACGCGGCATCCATGCCGCGTAAGGTCCCGCTGCATGGTTGCAAGCAAGGCATGGTGTGTTGTTTGGATAACACCGAGTTGGATCAGCTTCGCAGCGCACCGCGATCGACAAGCAGGTTTCAATAAAGCAACCGGCAAACTTCCCGGTGCGGTGTCCTCACCGATTGCGGGACCGTGTGGCGGCATGGATGCCGCCACCGAGCCTCCACGGATGGATTTACGGCGTGTCCCGCCAGCGGTGAGGGCATCGCGCCCTCGACTGACTCAACTTTTGACCTTGGCCAAACAACGCTACGACTCGATAGCTCGCTTGTCGTGAAGAGTGGTTGGATTGCGCGGATAGATCAGTTGTAGAGCGTTGATCTGCTGCTTGGCGCTGGTGAGGGCATCACGCCCTCGATTGACTAGCGGCGGCTAACGAAATGTAGCGAGCAGTCATCAGGATGGGCGTGGAAGGCGTGGAAGGCGCGGACGAACCGGAATGCACGAGCGGTAGATGCCGGCCGCACCCGCCCGGCGACTTCGCAGCAGTTTTGTCAGCCGCTCTGAATGCGGGCGATGCCGCACACTGCGTCAGTTGGCGATGACCAACCGTGCACCGAGCCGCATGCCGGCTTCGGCTTCGCGCAGCCACTGCGCCATGTCGCGTGGCGACAAAGGGCGCGAGTAGAAGTAGCCCTGGATCTCGTCGCAACCCTGCAGGCGTAGCAGTGCGTCTTCCTGCACCGTTTCCACACCTTCTGCGACCACTTGCATGCCCAGCGCATGACCCAGATGCACGATGGCCTGGGTGACTTCGGCCGTGTTGGCGTCGTCGAGCATGCCTTGCACGAAGCTGCGGTCGATCTTCAGGCGCTGCACCGGGAACCGGTTGAGATAGTGCAGGTTCGAGAAGCCGGTACCGAAGTCGTCCACCGCCAGCAACACGCCGTTCTGTTCGAACAGCTCGAAGCAGCGGCGCAGCGAATCCGAATCGCGGATCAATGCCGATTCGGTCAATTCCAGCTCCAGCCGCGTCGGCGACCAGCCGTTGTCGCGGCAGATTTCCAGCACGCGCTCGGCAAAACCGCGCTCGCGCAGCTGCACCGCAGACACATTGACCGCGATGCGGCTGAAGTTGAGCCCGGCGCGGTCCCAGACCACGGCCTGGCGGCAGGCTTCGCCGATCACCCATTCGCCGAGGCGGACGATTTCGCCGCATTCTTCGGCGATCGGAATGAACTCGACCGGGCTGCAGGGGCCATGGCCAGGACGATTCCAGCGCATCAGCGCTTCGATCGCCGGCGAAGTATCGCCGACCGTGTTGACCAGCGGCTGGTAGACCAGCGTGAATTCTTCGCGCTCGAGCGCGCCCTGCAGCGCGTGCTCCAGCTCCAGGCGGCGCTGCGCACGCAGCAGCACGTCCTGGCTGTAGTAATGGAAGGTGTTGCGACCGGATTCCTTGGCCGCGTACATCGCCGCATCGGCGGCGCGCAGCAGGCTGTCGAAGTCCGAAAGGCCCTCGCCCTGCAGCGCAATCCCGATGCTGGCACCGAGCTTGAGGGTGACGTGATCCTTGCGCAGCGGCTCGCCGAGTGCGCTGATCAACTTGCGCGCGACGTGGCCGGCATCTTCCGGCTCGCCCAGATCGCGCAGCAGCACGATGAATTCGTCGTCGCTGAAGCGACCGAACAGATCGCTGTTGCGCAGATGCTGATGCAGGCGCGAAGACGCGAGCTTGAGCAGGTTATCGCCGGTGGCATGGCCGAACGAGTCGTTGATGCTCTTGAAGCCATCCAGATCGATCAGCAGCATCGCCAGCACCTGGCCGCGCTCATGCGCTTCGCGAATCGCGTTCTCGGCCTGCTCGCGCAGCAGAAAGCGGTTCGGCAGGCCGGTCAGACGGTCGTAATGCGCGAGCAGTTCGATGCGTTCGTTGGCCTCGCGTTCGCGGGTGACATCGCGGAACAGGGCGACGAAACGCGGCGGCAGGCCTTCGCGACGATCCAGTTCGATCAGTACCTGCACCCACACGCGTTGGCCGGAGTTGCGATAGAAACACAGCTCCAGCTGCTCGGGCAGGCCGCCATCGGAAATACGCAGCAGCGCCGCTTCAAAGGCGTCGCGCGAATCCTGGGTGTACAGCGATAGCGCCTGCTCCAGGGTGATGTTCTCTTTGCGCAGGCCGTGGATGCGATAGCACTCCTCGGTCCACTGCATGCGCCGGGTGTCGACCTCGATTTCGCAGCCGCCGATCTTGCCCAGCGCGGAGACGCGGTTGAGCAACTCGGTGCGCCAGCGGATCAGCGCGTCGGTCTGACGCTGCTCGGTGACGTTCTGCAACTGGCCCAGCAGGCGCACCATGGTGCCGTCGCCATCGAAGACCGGTTGCGCCCACACCCGCAGATGGTGCGGATTGACGCCGGCAAGCCCGTTGATTTCCAGCTCGAAATGCACCGGCATGCCTTCGTGCTTGATCTTGCGCCAGGCGCCGCGCAGCTGCGCAATCGAAGGCCGGCCCAGCAGACGCAGGATGTCGCGAACGCTCTGCAGACGCACCTGGGTCATGCCGAGCTGCTGCAGGAAATCGGTCGATACCCACAGCTGATCTTTCTGGGTGTCCCAGCTCCAGCTGCCCATGCTGGCGATGCGCTGGGCGTCTTCGAGCTGTGCCTGCTGCTCGCGCAGCTGCTGCTCGAGCAATTTGTGGTGATGCACATCGGTATGCGTGCCGACCATGCGCAGCGGGCGGCCGTCGGCGGTACGCGAGACAACGCGGCCGCGATCGAGAATCCAGCGCCACTGGCCGTCGCTCTGACGCAAGCGGAATTCGGCCACATAGGTATCGGTGCGCCCTTCCAGGTGCGCCTGTACGGCGGCACTGACCAGCGCGTGGTCGTCGGGATGAATCAGCCCGGACAAGGCGGTGAGATTGTTCGGCAGTGGCTGCTCGGAGTAACCGAGCATGCGGGTCCAGCGCTCCGAGCGATACACCACGTCGGCGGGAATGTCCCAGTCCCACAAGCCGTGATCGGCGCTGTCCAGGCCCATTTCCCAGCGGCTGGTACCGTCGGCGCCCATCGGCTCGGGAATGCTCAAGGTAAAGGCCATCACCTGACCGTGTTCGTCGCACACCGCGCGCAGCCAGCCTTCCAGGCGCCCACCGCCGGTACCTGGCAGCACACAGGCCGCCATGCCACCGCTGTCGGCCACCTGGGCGCGACTGCTTTCCAATACTTCGGCGTATGCACCGAGAGTTGCCGGCAATCCAAGCGATTGCGCAACGCGGTTGGCCGCCAGAGGCTGGCCATGCGCATCCAACAACACCACCGCTGAGGTCAGCGGGTGCTGCAGCATGCTTGCAATGACGCCTGAGTCCACTCTGGAACACTCCGAAGAATCGACCCCTGCCTCGGAGTCGCAATGGATAACGGCCGTTTTTCGGATTAGTTGAGGCACCTGTTTGCGGCGCGACCGAACCGGGTCGAGTTACGGCTAAGATGGATACATCGCCAGCTCCAAAGGTCGTTCGCGGACCCATGCCTGATCCCGTCGCCGCGCCCGCGTTTTCGTCCGCTCCGGTTTCCCGTCTTCGCCTCGCCGAGCGCCTGCAACAAGGTCTATGGACTCTGACCGGCATCTATCTGCTGGTGGGCGTGGTGTGGCTGCTATTGGGCAACCGACTGCTGCACCTGGCCGGCGCGGCCACGCCGGAGCGCTGGTCGGATGCGAGCTTCCTGCTGGTGTCGAGCATCGTGATCCATCTGGTGCTGCGCCGCTTTGTCGCGCTGATCGTGGACGAGCACGGCCAATTGGCGCAGTCCGAGGAACTGCTGCAGGCCAAGTTCCTGGCTCTGCCCAGCCCGGCCTTGATCTACGACCTGGCCACGCTGCGCATCCTGGATGCCAATCCGGCGGCCCTGGAATTTTTCGGCTGGGAGCGCGATGAGTTCCTGCAGCAGACGCTGCAAGCGATCTGGCCGAATGCCGATGGCGTGCGCCTGGAGGAAATCATCACGCAGATCCGCGCCAAGGGCGATGACACCTGCACCTTGCACGAAGATCTGCTGACCCGCAGCGGCCCGCGCCATGTCGAGATTCGCAGCAACCAGCTGCACCTGGCCAGCGGCCCTGCCCGCCTGGTGGTCACCGTGGACCGCAGCGAGGAGCGCCAGGCGCAACATCTGCGCGATGAAGCGCTCGATCGGCTGGAAGAAGCGCAAGGCATCGCACGGCTGGGCTCGTGGCAGCTGGATCGCGCAAGCGGACTGGGCCGCTATTCGCCGGCGATCTACCGATTGCTGGGCCGCAGCGTGCCGATGCATCGCCGCGAGCATCGGCTGGAAGAATTGCTGACCGCATCGGACACTGCCACCCAGACGCGCATCGAACGCATGATCGAGGACATGTGCACCGGTGGCGAAGTGCAGATCGATGTGCTGCTGCCGCTGACCGGCGGCGATTCGCAGCCGCGCACCGTGCACCTGCGTGCCGAAAGCGTGACCACACCTAACGGCGCCCGCCATATCCACGGCACGTTACAGGACGTGAGCGAGCGCGAGCAATCGCGCCGCCTGCTGCGCGAGCGCGAGGAGCAATTCCGCGAGCTGGTGCGGGTGCTGCCCGATGGGGTGTTGATCCTGGCCGACGAGCACGTGATGTATGCCAATGCGGCTGGCTCGACGCAGTTCGGTTTCCAGGGCGAAACCATTCTGGGCGAACCGCTGCAGACGCTGGTCGGCGACCACGACCTGCCGATCGTGCGCGAGTACCTGCGTGCGGGCAGCGATCGCAACGAACCGGTATCCAGCGCACGGGCGATGCGCCGTCGCGACGGCAGTACCTTCTATGCGGGTTTGTCGGCCGGCGATATCCGCTACGGTGGGCGCGGCTGCAAGTTGCTGGTGGTGCGCGACCTTAGCGAACCTGAACGCATGCGCGATGCGCTGGCCGAAAGCAATGCCGAGCTGCAGGCGATGGCCAAGCGCCTGTTCTCGCTGCAGGAAGACGAACGCCGCGCGATCTCGCGCGATCTGCACGACGACATCGGCCAGGCGATCACTGCGATGAAGCTGTCCGCGCATGCGGCGTTGGACGAGCTTGACCCGGCCGCGCGTCGCGAAGATCTGCTTGAAGTCGTATCGCTGGCCGACAGCACCGTGACCAAGCTGCGCAATCTGTCGATGCTGTTGCGCCCGCCACAGCTCGATGCACTGGGCCTGGAAGCGGCGCTGCGCTGGCAGGCCTCGATGTTGTTCCGTGCCTCGCAGGTGCGTCTGGAACTGGATATCCAGGCACTGGACGTACGCCCCGGCAACGAAATCGAACAGGCGTGTTTTCGCATCGCGCAGGAAAGCCTGACCAATGCGCTGCGGCATGCGTGCGCGGGCCAGGTGCGCATGAGTCTGCAGTCGATCGACAGCGAGAGCTTTCGCCTGGAAGTGAGCGACGACGGCGATGGCTTCGAGCCGGAGGGCCCGCGCGGTCTTGGGCTGATCGTGATGCGTGAGCGTGCGCAAACCGTCGGCGGTGCGCTCGCGATAGAATCAGCCCCCGGAGCAGGCACGCGCGTAACGTTGCGCCTGCCCTATCACCCGGTCGGCGAGTCCGTCCACGACGATGGTGGACGCTGAGTCATGTGGAGCCCTGTTATTCCGCCTGGATTGGAAATCGTAAAACCTACGCGCCTGGGCGCAGGCAATCCCGAACTGCTGCATCTGGTGGACGCGGCCGCCTCTGGCGGCCCGCCATTGATGGTGTTCCACATCGATATCGATCACTTTGCCTCGATCAACGAGAACATGAGTGCCGAGGTCGGCGATCAGGCGCTGACGCTGGTCGCGCGCCGGCTGCAGGAATTTCTTGGTGCGCGCGGCAAGTTGTGGCGTCACGGCAGCGATGAAATGGTGGTGGTGGCGGTACGCCGCGAAGACACACCATTGCCCGAAGATTTTGCCGAAGAGATCCGCCAGCAGCTGGAATTGCCGTTGTCGGTGCTGCCGTACACCCTGTTCATGACCGGCAAGGTCGGCATCAGCCTGTGCCCGGAACACTCGAGCTCGCTGTCCATCCTGCTCGATTACGCCGAAGAAGCCAGCTACCAGGCCGCGCGCGAAGGCGGCAATACGGTGCGGCTGTACACGCGCAATTCGACCACCAATGCGCATAGCGAAAGCATCATTGCGCGGCAGATCGTCGATGCGATTCCGCATGGTGAACTGCGTCTGCGTTATCAGCCCTTGGTAAGCGCGCGCGATGGCCGCATCGTGGGCATGGAAGCGCTGCTGCGCTGGCAATCGCCAACGCTGGGCATGCTGGTGCCGGAACGTTTCATGCGCACCGCCGAACGCCTGGGCGTGATCGTGCAGATCGGCGAATGGGTGCTGCAAAATGCGGTGCGCCAGGCGCGGCTCTGGCGCGACCAGGGCTTCGACGATTTCAGCATTGCAGTGAATGTCTCCACGCTGCAGCTGCTGCGCCCAGGCTTCTTCAACGAAGTGATGGCAATGCTGCAGACCGCCGGCGTGCCGGCGCAATTCGTCACGCTGGAAATCAACGAAAGCGCGTTGACCAACAACGTCAACTTCGTCCACGAGACGATGGCCAACCTGCGCAACGAAGGCATCAGCCTGAGTCTGGACAATTTCGGCACCGGCGATTCCAGCCTCAGTGCGCTGGTGCGTTATCCGGTAGACCGGCTGAAGATTGATCGCAGCTTCATCAAGAGCGCACCGGCCGGCAGCCGCGAGGCGGCGATTGCGCGCGCGATCATCGCGATGGGCCACCAGCTCGGCATGACGGTGATCGCCAACGGTGTGGAATCGCAGGCGCAGCTGGGCTTTCTGCGTCGCAACGATTGCGACATCTTCCAGGGTTATCTGTTCGGCGAACCGATGTCGGCCGAGTCGGCAGGCATGGCGTTACGTCGCCGCTATCTGCGCCCGGAATCGTTTGCCGAAAGCCGCCCCGACCGCACGCTGCTGCTGCTGGACGACGAAGAAAACGTGCTGCGCTCGCTGGTGCGGTTGTTCCGCCGCGACGGCTACCGGATCCTGGCCGCCGGCAATGTGCGCGATGCCTTCGACCTGCTCGCCACCAACGATGTGCAGGTGATCCTCTCGGACCAGCGCATGAGCGACATGAGCGGCACCGAGTTCCTGGGCCGGGTCAAGATGCTCTACCCCGATACCGTGCGCCTGGTGCTGTCCGGCTACACAGATCTGGCCACCGTGACCGAGGCGATCAACCGCGGCGCGATCTACCGCTTCCTGACCAAGCCCTGGAATGACGACGAGCTGCGCGAGCATATTCGCCAGGCGTTCCGCACGCACGATGAGCTGCGTAACGGCCGGGAATAGGGAATCGGGAATGGAGAATCGGTAGAGCAGATCTCTACCGCCTGATTCTCCGCGTGCCAAATCGTGCCTCAAAACCAAAGCACCAGCGCACGCCGCTCTACCGATTCCCTACTCCCGATTCCCGATTCCCGATTCCCGATTCCCGATTCCAGATTCCCAGCGCGAAGCGCTACCGAGGCTGCCGCACCGGCAACACGATGCGGAAACTTGCCCCATGCCCTGGCGTGCTCTCGACGTCGATACGGCCGTGGTGCTTGTTGATGATGCCGTAGGAAATCGACAGGCCCAGGCCGGTGCCGCTGCCGACGGGTTTGGTGGTGAAAAACGGGTCGAAGATGCGTTGCATCAAGTCCGGGGCGATGCCGGCGCCGGTGTCCTGGAACTGGATCCAGACCTGCTCGGTGCCATCGGCGTTTTCGCGACCGGTGGTCACGGTAATCGTGCCGCGCTCGACGATCGCCTGGCCAGCGTTGAGCAGCATGTTCATGTAGACCTGGTTGAGCTCGGACGGCAGGCATTCCACCAGCGGTAGCTCGGCGTAATTACGCTCCAACGTGACCTTGTACTTGAGCTCGTTCCAGATGATGTTGATCGTGGATTCGAGACCGGAATGCAGGTCCACCATCTTCCAGGACTCGGAACGGTCCGAATACGAGAAGTCCTTGAGGTCGCGCACGATGCGCGTGACCCGCTCGATGCCTTCGCGCGATTCGGCCATCAGCTGCGGCAGATCGCGGCTGATGAAATCGATGTCGGCGCGGTTGCGGATCTCGTCGATTTCGGGAATCAGCGCCTTCGGATCCGGTGCCTGCAACGCGCGCTCGTACGCTTCGATCAGCGTGAACAGGCTGCGCAGGTATTCCTGCAGGCTGCCGAGATTGGAGTGCACATAACCGATCGGATTGTTGATTTCGTGCGCTACGCCCGCAGCGAGCTGGCCGATGGAGGCCATCTTTTCCGACTGCAGCAGTTTGTCCTGCGCACCGTTCAAACGCAGATAGGCCTGGCGCAATTCGGCATGACGCTGTTGCAGCTCGCGCTCGTAATCCTGCTGGCCTTCGATGTTGTGGAACAGCGCCAGAAAGTGCCCCACGCCCTGCTCTTCGTTGTAATACAGATGCGCGATGACCACACGATCGCCGACCGGCAAGCTGCCGGTCCAGGTGCCTTTGCTGCGCGCTTGATTGAGCGCATCGGAGGGCAAGACCTGCGAAATACGCTCGCCGAGATTGCGGTCGTCGTCGGGGTCTTCCTTGCACAGGCTTTGGCGCGCGATGGCGTTGGCCAGAATCAGCTGCCCGTCTGCGCGGAACAGCAACACGCCCTCGAGCATCTGGTCGCCGAAGGCGCGCAGCATGTCCGAAGACGGCAATAAGGTTTGATTGAGAAAAAACTTGGCAGTCACGGGAAGAGGCGGCGTAGAAGACGCTTCAATATACGCCGAACCGCCCACGCGCCGTATTGCGCAAGGCCACGATCTGACAAGCCGGGCAGATCGCCCGAACAGATCGATAGCGCGATGCAGGTGCGCCGGACAGCGCGCGCATGCGCTCTACGCAACGTGCCTTGCGTTAAGCCACTGCCAGCGAACGCCCGCCACGCAGCACGCTCGATTGGCCCTTGGCGTCGTAGGACGGCGCACTTTCGGTGCGGCCAAGATGACGCAGCGCCCAATTCACTTCACGACGTCGGCGTGCCAGCAGCGCGCCGTTGGCGCGATTGGCTTCGGCCAGTTCGCGTAGACGCGCTTCTTCGCCTTCGGGCATTGCCGCTTCGAGCGCGCGCAGTGACGATAGCTTGTCTTGCGTATGCCGCATCAACCCATCGATGTCGTTCTCGAGTAATGCCTGGCGTTCGCCGGCCAGCGCATCGCTGAGACGTTGCAGGAACTCGTTCACGTTCATCCTTTTGGCTGGGGATTAACCCGCCAGTTGCTGATTCAGATCCATCATGCGGCTGGCGATGGCATCCGGGTTGATGGAATAGCTGCCGTTCTGCAACGACTCCTTCACTGCCTGGACGCGACCGGTGTCGATCGCGGAGGACTGCGAAAGCGTGCGCTGCAAGTTCTGCAGGTTGGTGGCCTCGCCGGTCAGCTTGACGCTGTCGGTGGGCGGAAGTGCTGCAATCGGGGACGCGCGGTCTTCACCGGCCGAAGCGATCTTGCTGCTTGTGGCGGCGGTACGAAGGGTGGCGGCGGTCGGTAGATTGCCTTCGATTTTCTGGGTCATGTCAGGAACTCCTCTACAGGTCGTAGGGGATAACGGCATGCCAAAAAAAATCTTTATAGCGAATTTCTATCTGGACACCACAACGGTCCCGCTCGCTTCGACGATCCCCTGCACCACCCGGCGCGAGGACGAGTTTTCTACCGAGACGCGCTCGTTTTCGCCGGCATCCGACAAGGCGCGACCGCTCATGCGCACTTCCAGACCGCCATTGCGCGACACCAGCGGCACCGTATCGCCGCGCCGCACCAGCCTCTGGGTGACCAGATCGTTCGAAGACAGCAGCGACCCGGCCGGCAGAATGCGCCGGGCGGTCTTGCCCACCGCAGCCACCGGATCGGCCAGTACCGCGCCGACAATGCGCGCGGCATCGCGTTTCTCGATACTGATATCGGCCAGCGAGATGGTTTCTCCAGCGCTGATGCCGCGGCGCAGCACCAGCACGTCCTGGTTGCGACGCACCTTCAACGGCACGAACAGGCGCCAGCCGGCCGGCTGCGGGCAGGCCACTTCGACCGTATTGGTCCCGGTGGGCTGCGCCTGCAGCGCGATCGGGCACGCCGGCATACGCAGGCCCGGATCGAGCGTGGCCTCGGCCTCGGCATCCGGGCCCACCGTGCCCAATGCGGCAGCGCGGATGGAATCGACAGATTGGTAGCTCTGGGCCCAGGCCGGAGCGGCAGCCAACAAGATGACAAGCAGTAGCAGGCGCATGGGACCAGATCCGGAGGAAGACGGAACAGGTAGTGCAAGAGGTGTGCCTGTTTTTTGAATCGGGAATCGGGAATGGGGAGTCGGTCGGGGGCTGAGCCTTGGTCGGTCTTCGTTGCTGATGTGCGATTTGCTTAGTGAACACCGTAAGTACGTCAGCGCACGGCCCCTTGCCTCGGGCTTGCTGCGGAAAGCCCTCCGCTTTTGCGATCCCCTATTCCCGACTCCCGATTCCCGACAGCGCCCCACGCCAACCTTAAAACCGCTCAAGTTTTCCGATGGCGCTGTCGATATCTGCCCCATGACCCACGATCTGCTCAACCGCATCGACCAGCGCACCCGTCTGGCTGGCCACAATCGACTGGCCCTGCTGCTGTTCCGGCTGGGTGGGCGCCAGCTTTTTGGCGTCAACGTCTTCAAGGTGCAGGAAGTACTGCGCCGCCCGGAGCTGTTCCAGGTGCCCGGCCTGCCGACCGAGTTCGCCGGCGTGGCCGACGTGCGCGGGCGCTCGGTGCCGGTGCTGGACTTGGGGCTGGCCATCGGCCATCCGGAGCGCGACACGCTCTCCGAGAACGGCCCTGGCTATCTGGTGGTGGCCGAGTTCAACCGCTCGGTCCAGGGTTTTCTGGTCAGCGGCGTGGAGCGCATCGTCAATATTGCGGTGGAAGATATCCATCCGCCGCCGGAACTGGGCGCCGAAGCCACTTATTTGACGGCGGTGACGCGGTTCCAGGGTGAGTTGATCCAGGTGATCGACGTGGAAAGCGTGCTTGCCGACATCGCCAAGGTCAGCAAGGACGTGCAGCTGGATCCGTCGCTGCAGCTGGTCGCTTACGACCGGCAGTTCCAGGTGCTGGTGGTGGACGACTCGCGGGTGGCGCGTCAGCAGATCCGCAGCGTGCTCGACCAACTCGGCGTCGCGGCCACCTTGTTGTCGGACGGTCGCCAGGCGCTGGACCATCTCTTGCAGGTGGCAGCATCCGGCGAGAATCCGGCCGATCGCTATGCAATGGTGATCTCCGACATCGAAATGCCGGCGATGGATGGCTATACGCTGACGACGGAAATCCGGCGCACACCGGGGCTGCAAGGCCTGTACGTGCTGTTGCATACCTCTTTGTCTGGCGTATTCAACAACGCCATGGTCGAACAGGTCGGCGCCAATGCCTTCGTGGCCAAGTACAGCGCCCACGAATTGGCCGATTATGTGTTGGCGCGCCTGAAAGTGGTTGCCGAAGCGGCCTGAGCGGGCCACTCGGCTGCCGGATGGGGCCGGTAGCAGTGGCAAGGCGCTGCGCCTAGCTGAAGCCGCGACGAGCGGAAAGGCACAACAGCGCAGACGTTGTGGCACGTGCGTCGCGCGATGCTGAAGTGGCACCTGCTGACGCCAGACTGCGCCTCAGGCAATGCCTAAATCTGCCCGATTGCTGCATTATTGAACGAACTCACGACAGATACGCTGTCCATCGCGTCTCCCGCACGGCCAAGGCGCCGTTCGTCGGCAGCGCCGATCACTCTGCGCATTCTGCGACCCGCACCACCTCGATTGGCACAAACATTGCTTCCTCCCTGGTAACACTTCGCGGGAGAGCACCGTGTCCAATTCCATCTCGTCCTTTCTAGGCATCCACGGCGATGCTCTGCCGCTGCGCGAGCAGCGCATGAAGCTCATTGCCAGCAACCTGAGCAACGTGGACACCCCTGGCTACAAGGCCAAGGACATGGACTTCGAGGCCGCGCTGAAATCCGCCGAAGGCGTGCGCGACGGCAGTCTGATGCAGACCACCGACGCCAAGCACTATGAGATCGGCAGCAGCGGCGGGCTCAACCCGTTCCAGATCACACGCGAATCCGACCAGCCCAGCCTGGATGGCAACACCGTCGATGCCGACGCCGAACGTGCTGCCTACGGCCGCGCCGCGCTGGAATACCGTGCCTCGCTGAGCTTCCTCGAATCCAAGGTGCGCTCGATGCTCACCGCGATCACGGGCCAATAAGTCATGAGCAATCTTCCCATCTTCGATGTGGCCGGCTCGGCGCTGCATGCGCAGTCGGTCCGCCTGAGCACGATCGCCTCCAACCTGGCCAATGCGGATTCTGTCGCAGGCTCGGCCGAGGCGACCTACAAGCCGATCGAGCCGATCTTCCAGGCCCAGCAGAATCGCCAGGATCCCAGCCTGACTTCGGTGAACGTCAAGGAGATCACCACCACCAACGCACCGCCGATCCGTCGCTACGAGCCCGGTCATCCGCTGGCCGATGCCGACGGCTACGTGTTCTCGCCCGACGTGGACCCGGTGGCGCAGATGGTCAACATGATCTCGGCCTCGCGCAACTACCAGGCCGGCGTGGAAATGCTCAATACCGCCAAGGAACTGGCGCTCGCGACCCTCACGATGGGTCGCTGACCCTCCTAGCTGACCTTTACCTTACGGATTCTTACAGATGAGCACGATCGGCAGTGACCTTTACGCCAGCCTTGGGCTGAGCACCAGCAGCGCCGCCTCGACCAAGAAAAAAGAGGAGTCACTCGGCCAGGCCGACTTCCTCAAGTTGATGACCGAGCAGCTGCAGCACCAGGACCCGCTCAAGCCAATGGAAAACAGCGCGTTTCTGGGCCAGTTGGCGCAGTTTTCCACCGTGCAGGGCATTGGCGACCTCAATACCAAGGTCGGCAACTTCTCCGACTCGATGAATAGCGATCAGGTGTTGAAGGGCGCGGCGCTGGTCGGGCACAACGTGCTGGTGCCGTCCGCACAGGTCGCCATCGATGCCACCGGCTCGGCCAAGGGCGTGGTCGCAGCAACTGCGGCCGGCACGGTCAACTTCGAAATCACCGACGCCAACGGCACCTTCGTCAAACAACTCAGCGTGCCGGCCAGCGCCGCCGGCGAAGTGTCGTTTGCCTGGGACGGCACCGATGCCAACGGCAACCGCATGGCCGCCGGCAAGTATGGCGTCACCGCGACCCAGACCGACACCGCCGGGTCCAAGAGCAAATTGTCCACCTATGTCGACGCACCGGTGGACAGCGTCACGATCGGCTCGGACGGCCTGTATCTCAACCTGACCGGGCTAGGCACTTCCCCGCTCGCCAACGTGCTCCGCGTCAGCTGAGCCGGCATTCGACACTTAAAGGACCTCATCCATGGCTTTCAATACCTCGTTGTCCGGCATCAACGCAGCCAATGCCGATCTGAACGTGACTTCCAACAACATCGCCAACGTCAACACGACCGGTTTCAAGGAATCGCGCGCCGAGTTTGCCGACATGTTCCAGAGCACCAGCTACGGCCTGTCGCGTAATGCGGTGGGCTCCGGCGTGCGCGTCAGCAACGTGGCGCAGCAGTTCTCGCAGGGCAATATCGATCCGACCGGGCGCAGCCTGGACCTGGCGGTTTCCGGCGAAGGCTTCTTCACCGTGTCCTCCAACGGCGCCAAGATGTACACCCGCGCCGGCAACTTCCAGACCGATGCCAATGGGTACGTGGTCAACCCGCAGGGTGCACGCCTGCAGGTGTTCGCGCCCAATCCGAGCGGTAACGGTTTTGACGTAGGCCGCCTGTCGGACCTGCAGTTGCTGACCACCGACAGCCCGCCCAAGTCGACCTCCACGGTCAACCTGGCCTTCACCCTGCCCGGCAACGCCACCGCACCGACGGTGACCCCGTTCAACCCGGCCGACGACAAGACCTATAGCCACTCCACTGGCGGCATCAACGTCTACGATTCGCTGGGCGTCAGCCATGTGCAGACCTCCTACTTCGTCAAGACCGCCAATCCGAACGAATGGCAGGTGCACAACTACGTGGACGGCACTGCGGTCGGCGCAGCGACCACGTTGCAGTTCTCCGACACCGGCGCGCTGACCACCCCGGCCAACGGCATCATCGCGATGGACCCGTTCACCCCGAGCACCGGTGCCGGCGTGCTGAGCATGCAGCTCAACGTCAGCGGCTCGACCCAGTACGGCGAAGCCTTCGCGTTGCGCGACACCCGCCAGGACGGCTACGCCAGCGGCAAGCTCAACGAAATCAGTATCGATACCAGCGGCGTGGTGTTCGCGCGTTATTCCAACGGTGCCGACAAGCCGCTGGGCCAGGTCTCCCTGGCCAGCTTCGTCAACCCGCAGGGCCTGCAGTCGCAGGGCAACAACATGTGGGCCGAAAGCTACACCTCCGGCGCCGCCCGCATCGGCGCGCCGGACACCTCGGACCTGGGCCAGATCGAATCCGGCTCGCTGGAAGCCTCCACGGTGGATCTGACCGAGCAACTGGTGAACATGATCGTGGCCCAGCGCAACTTCCAGGCCAACTCGCAGATGATCTCGACCCAGGATCAGGTCACCCAGACGATCATCAATATCCGTTAACGGCTGGGAATCGGGAGTTGGGAATAGGGAATCGTAAGAGCTGGCATTGCGTGTATCGGATGCCGGCCTTGCCCCTACTCTCACAGACCCTGCGATCCCGCTTTTGCGATTCCCAATTCCCGATTCCCAATTCCCGATTCTCCATTCCCGATTCCCGGTGCCCTATGGACAAAGCTCTCTACGTTGCGATGACCGGCGCCCGCGCCTCCCTGCAGGCGCAGGGCACCGTGTCGCACAATCTCGCCAACGTCGACACGGTGGGGTTCAAGGCCGCATTGGCCAACACCGAGGCGTTCAAGATCCAGGGCAAGGGCTATCCGTCGCGGATCGATGCACTGCATGTGGACCAGGGCTTCGATCGCAGCCAGGGCCATCAGCAGGTGACCGGCAACCCACTGGACGTGTCGTTGCAACAGGATCGCTGGCTGGCGGTGCAGTCGCCCGACGGCAGCGAGGCGTACACGCGTAACGGCGAGTTGGCGCTCACCGCCAATGGCCAGCTGGTAACCGCCAACGGCCATGCGGTGCTGGATGAGGGCGGCGCGCCGATGACGATTCCGCCGCACCAGGCGATGGAAATCGGCAGCGACGGCAGCATTTCGATCATCCCGCAGGGCGAAGGGCCGCAGACCATGGCCATCGTGGGCAAGATGAAGGTGGTCGATGCCCCCGCCGACCGTTTGACGCGGCGCGCGGACGGGCTGATGCGCAACACCAGCACCGACCCGGCGCAGGCATTTGCGGTGGCCACCGGCAAGACCATCAACAGCGGCATGCTGGAAGGCAGCAACGTGGACGCGGCCGGTGCGCTGGTGGAGATGATCCAGCTGCAGCGTCAGTTCGAAATGCAGGTCAAGATCATCAAGAACGGCGACGACAACGCGCAGTCGGCCAATTCGATGATGCGTCTGAACGGCTAAGAGTGGCTCACTGTGTGGCTTCGGTGCAGGGTCCTTGCCCGGCCACCATTTAAGGACATGCCGCAAGTACGTCCGGTATTTTCTTGTGAACGACTACTTGTGAAGGACTAAAAGTCCTCACTCTGCGGCTTGGCTGCGGGGCCCTTGCCCGCCCACCGTCGCGGGACACGCCGCAAGTATGTCCCTCTCTTGTCTTGTGAACGACTAAAAGTCGCTCACTTCTGGGGGTTTGCTGCAGGGCCCTTGCCCACCCACCATCGCGGGACACGCCGCAAGTACGTCCTTGTAGGCTCTTACGCGGCATCCATGCCGCGTAAGGTCCCGCGACGGTGGGCGGGCAAGGACCAGTAGGCTCTTACGCGGCATCCATGCCGCGTAAGGTCCCGCGACGGTGGGCGGGCAAGGACCAGTCGAGATAGTCGGTGCGCAAGGTTTTCAGCAAAGCGGCCAGCACTCTCTCTGGTGCGGTGTCCTCGCCGCTTGCGGGACCGTGTGGCGGCATGGATGCCGCCACCGAGCCCCCAGGGACGGGTTCACGGCGTGTCCCGCGAGCGGTGAGGGCACCGCGCGCTCGACCAACCAGGCTATTGACTGCGTCGCAATGCCAGTCGGCAAATCCCAAGAACCCTTCCGCACGCAGCGCCAAGGGTTGACACGTCGTCGAACACATCGCTGACCGGCAACCGACCACAGCGCCTGATCTGCCGCGCAGGTTCCACCGCTTCTGCCGGCTGCTGCCTACCCGCCGCCAGCCCTGCCCTGCGCAGGCCGCCGCGCATCTGCTCCGCGTGATCCAGCGCACACCCGGCAAAAATCCGACGCGGGTTTGGCACGGCACGTGCATATACCCAGCCGTACCCGGAACACATCCCCGGGTCTAACGAGGAATCGGGTCATGAATCAGGCTTTGTGGGTCGCCAAAACCGGACTGGATGCGCAGCAAACGCGCATGTCGGTCATCTCCAACAACCTGGCCAATACCAATACCACCGGCTTCAAGCGCGATCGTGCGGCGTTCGAAGACCTGTTGTATCAACAAGTGCGCGCGCCGGGCGGCTCTACCTCCGCACAGACGCAGCTGCCGACCGGCCTGCAGCTGGGTACCGGTGTGCGGGTGGTTTCCACCTTCAAGGGCTTTGACCAGGGCAGCCAGCAGCAGACTGGCCGCGCGCTCGACGTGATGGTCAACGGCCGCGGCTTCTTCGAAGTGCAGATGCCCGACGGCACCTCCGCCTACACCCGCGACGGCACCTTCCAGATCAATGCGCAGGGCGAAGTCGTCACCAACAGCGGCTA
Organism: Xanthomonas sp. Leaf131; assembly: GCF_001423495.1. Taxonomy (GTDB): domain Bacteria; phylum Pseudomonadota; class Gammaproteobacteria; order Xanthomonadales; family Xanthomonadaceae; genus Xanthomonas. Next base: position 619,506 of record NZ_LMOG01000018.1, read on the forward strand.
CCCCCTGCAGCCCGGCATCCAGGTGCCCGAAGGCGCGCAGTCGCTGACCATCGGCAACGACGGCACCATCAGCGTGACCCTGGCCGGCCAGGCCGCCGCGCAGGAAATCGGCGCGCTGACGTTGACCGACTTCATCAATCCCTCGGGCCTGCAATCCAAGGGCGAGAACCTGTTCGTCGAAACCACCGCTTCCGGCCCCGCGCAGAACGGCACCCCCGGCCTCAATGGCCTGGGCACCACCGTGCAGGGCGCGCTGGAAGGCAGCAACGTCAATACGGTGGAAGAGCTGGTGAGCATGATCGAGACCCAGCGCGCCTACGAAATGAATGCCAAGGCGATCTCCACCACCGACTCGATGCTCGGTTACTTGAACAACAACGTCTGATCGGCTCGCCGGTCGCTGCCCTCTCAGGAATCCACGCCATGTCACGCCTGCCTTCTCTCTCTTCGCTGTCTTTTGCCATCGCCTGCAGCGCGCTGCTGGGTGGCTGCGTGGCAGCCGGCGATGTGCGGCCGTTCGCCGAGCTGGCGCCGATCGTGCCGGTGGTCGCACCGGTGGCGCAGCCCACGTCCGGCGCGATCTATGCCGCCGGCCCGGGCCTGAACTTGTACGGCGACCGCCGCGCACGCGATGTCGGCGATCTGCTGACGGTGAACCTGGTGGAAAGCACCACCGCCTCGTCCACCGCCAACACCAGCGTCAGCAAGGCCGACACCGTCGACATGAGCACGCCGACGCTGCTGGGCGTGCCGCTCACCGTCAATGGCACCGATGTGTTGCGCAATTCCACCAGCGGCGACCGCAGTTTTGCCGGCAAGGGCAACACCGCGCAGAGCAACCGCATGCAGGGCAGCGTGACCGTCACCGTGATGCAGCGTTTGCCCAACGGCAATTTGGTGATCCAGGGGCAGAAGAACCTGCGGCTGACCCAGGGCGACGAGCTGGTGCAGGTGCAAGGCATCGTGCGCGCCGCCGACATCGCCCCGGACAACACCGTGCCCTCGAGCAAGGTGGCCGATGCCCGCATCGCTTACGGCGGCCGCGGCGCGATCGCGCAGTCCAACGCGATGGGCTGGTTGAGCCGTTTCTTCAATTCCCGTTTGTCGCCCTACTGAGCCTGCGACCATGAATCTGTCTTCCCTGCCCTTCCGTCTGCTGGCTGCCGCTGTTGCGGTCTGCGCGATCGCCGCGCCGGCCTCGGCCGAGCGCATCAAGGATCTTGCCCAGGTCGGCGGCGTGCGCGGCAACGCGCTTGTCGGCTACGGCCTGGTGGTTGGCCTGGACGGCAGCGGCGACCGCACCAGCCAGGCGCCCTTCACCGTGCAGAGCTTGAAGAACTTGCTCGGCGAGCTGGGCGTCAATGTTCCGGCGAACGTCAATCCGCAGCTGAAAAACGTCGCGGCCGTGGCGATCCACGCCGAGCTGCCGCCGTTCGCCAAGCCCGGCCAGCCAATCGACATCACCGTCTCTTCGATCGCCAACGCGGTGTCGCTGCGTGGCGGCTCATTGCTGATGGCGCCGCTGAAAGGCGCCGACGGCCAGGTCTACGCGATGGCCCAGGGCAACCTGGTGGTCGGTGGCTTCGGCGCGCAGGGCAAGGACGGCTCGCGGGTCTCGGTCAACATTCCCAGCGTCGGTCGCATCCCGAACGGCGCCACCGTCGAGCGCGCATTGCCGGACGTGTTCGCCGGCAGTGGCGAGATCACCCTCAACCTGCATCAGAACGATTTCACCACTGTCTCGCGCATGGTCGCGGCGATCGACAACAGCTTCGGCGCCGGTACCGCGCGTGCGGTGGATGGCGTCACCGTGTCGGTGCGCTCGCCGACCGATCCCGGTGCCCGCATCGGTCTGCTGGCGCGGCTGGAAAACGTCGAACTCTCGCCGGGCGATGCGCCGGCCAAGGTGGTGGTCAACGCACGCACCGGCACCGTGGTCATCGGCCAGCTGGTGCGGGTGATGCCGGCGGCCATCGCGCATGGCTCGCTCACCGTGACCATCAGCGAAAACACCAACGTCAGCCAGCCGGGCGCCTTCAGTGGCGGCCGCACGGCAGTGACACCGCAATCGACCATCACGGCCACCTCCGAAGGCAGCCGCATGTTCAAGTTCGAAGGCGGCACCACGCTCGATCAGATCGTGCGCGCAGTCAATGAGGTGGGCGCCGCTCCCGGCGACCTGGTGGCCATCCTGGAGGCGCTCAAGCAAGCCGGTGCGCTCACTGCGGAGCTAGAGGTGATCTGACATGCGTATCGCAGCCTCGCCCATTGATCTCAACCCGAGCACCAAGGCCGATCCGGCAAAGATCGACAAGGTCTCACGTCAGCTCGAAGGACAGTTCGCGCAGATGCTGGTCAAGAGCATGCGCGATGCGAGCTCCGGCGACCCGATGTTTCCTGGCGAAAACCAGATGTTCCGTGAGATGTACGACCAGCAGATGGCCAAGGCGCTGACCGAAGGCAAGGGGTTGGGTCTGTCGGCGATGATCTCCAAGCAGTTGAGTGGCGACACCGGCGGCCCGGCGTTGAATACCTCGCTGAGCACCGCCGATGCCGCCAAGGCCTATGCCCTGGTCGCCGGCAAGCGAGACGCCTCCTTGCCGCTGCCGGCACGCGACGGCGCGGCAAGCAGCGTCGGTGCGAGCCTCGGCGCAGCGGTCGGCACCGCTGCCGGTATCGGCGCAGGCGGCCTGACCGGCATCGGCATGAGCCAGGTGCTGGATCTGATCGCCGGGCGTACCGGCGGTGGCGAGTCCGGCAGCGACGATGCGGCCGCACTGAGCTGGCCGTCGGCCAACGATCGCTGGAGCGATGTGGCGGTCAGCGATGCTGCCGACGCCAATGCTGCGGTCAACGCGAGCGCGGCGACCACCGCCGCCGCCAGCCTCGGCGAACGCACCCCGGAAGGCTTCGTCGCCAAAATCTGGACGCATGCGCAGAAAGCCGCGCGCGAACTGGGCGTGGATCCGCGCGCGCTGGTCGCACAGGCCGCGCTGGAAACCGGCTGGGGTCGTCGCGGCATCGGCCGCGGTGGCGACTCCAACAACCTGTTCGGCATCAAGGCTACCGGCTGGAGCGGCGACAAGGTCACCACCGGCACCCACGAATACGTCAATGGCGTCAAAACCACCGAAACCGCCGATTTCCGCGCTTACGGCTCGGCCGAAGAGAGCTTTGCCGACTACGTGCGGCTGCTGAAGAACAACAGTCGCTACCAGCCCGCACTGCAGGCCGGCACCGATATCAAGGGTTTTGCACGCGGCTTGCAACAGGCTGGGTACGCCACCGATCCGGGCTACGCAGCCAAGATCGCGGCGATCGCCAACGGTCCGACCATCGACCGCGCGGTAGCCGCCATCGGTAACGCGGCGGCCGACCTGTCCAACCGCTATGCCAGCACCGCCGAGCCCGCCGGGTTCGGCACCATCCGTCGTTGAGGTAAACGCCCATGTCCATCATGTCCACCGGGACCAGTGCGCTGATCGCCTTCCAACGGGCGTTGTCGACCGTTAGCCATAACGTCGCCAACATCAATACCGAAGGCTACAGCCGCCAACGTGTGGAATTCGCAACGCGCACACCCACCGACATGGGCTACGCGTTCGTGGGCAATGGCGCCAAGATCACCGACGTGGGCCGGGTGGCCGACCAGCTGGCCATCTCGCGCCTGCTCGACAGCGGCGGCGAACTCTCGCGCCTGCAGCAGCTGTCCTCGCTGAGCAATCGCGTCGACAGCCTGTATTCCAACACCGCCACCAATGTCGCCGGGCTGTGGTCCAACTTCTTCGACTCCACCAGCGCGGTGTCGTCCAACGCCTCCTCCACCGCCGAGCGGCAGAGCATGCTCGACAGCGGCAACTCGCTGGCGACCCGCTTCAAGCAACTCAACGGGCAGATGGACAGCCTGAGCAATGAGGTCAACAACGGCCTGACCTCCTCGGTGGAGGAAGTCAATCGGTTGACTCAGCAGATCGCCAAGATCAACGGCACCATCGGCAACAGCGTGGACAACGCCTCGCCGGATCTGCTCGATCAACGCGATGCGCTGGTGTCCAAGCTGGTCGGCTTCACCGGTGGTACGGCGGTGATCCAGGACGGCGGCTTCATGAATGTTTTCACCGCCGGCGGTCAGGCGCTGGTGGTGGGGACCACGGCGGCCAAACTGACCACCGTTGCCGACCCGTATCAGCCGACCAAGCTGCAGGTGGCGTTGCAGACCCAGGGCCAGAACGTCAGCCTCAGCGCCAACTCGCTGGGTGGGCAGATGGGCGGCCTGCTGGAGTTCCGCAGCAGCGTGCTCGAACCGACCCAGGCCGAACTGGGGCGCCTGGCCGTGGGCATGGCCAGCACCTTCAACGCCGGCCACGCCCAGGGCATGGACCTGTACGGCGCGATGGGCGGCAACTTCTTCAATATCGGCTCGCCGACAACCTCTGCCAATCCCAAGAACACGGGCACTGCATCGCTGAGCGCCAGTTTCAGCAACATGAGCGCAGTGGACGGGCAGAACGTCACGCTCAGCTTCGACGGCGCCGCGTGGAAAGCCACGCGCGCCGATACCGGCGCCGCCGTGCCGATCACCGGTACCGGCACTGCTGCCAACCCGCTGGTGCTCAACGGCGTCAGCCTGGTGGTCGGCGGTACCCCGGCCAGCGGCGACAAGTTCCTGCTGCAGCCCACCGCCGGGCTGGCCGGCACCTTGTCGGTGGCCATCACCGACCCCTCGCGCATTGCGGCGGCCACGCCGGTCAAGGCCACCGCCACGCTGGCCAACCTGGGCACCGGCAAGATCAGCGACGTCAAGGTCACCAATGCGCAGAATCCCGCGCTGCTGACGCCGTCGTCGGTGGAGTTCATCGACGCCAACCAATACACCATCGATGGCACCGGCCCGTTTCCCTACACCGCCGGCCAGACCATCAGCGCCAATGGCTGGAGTTTTGCGCTGGACGGCGCGCCCAAGGCCGGCGACACCTTCGGCGTCGGCCCGATGGGCGCCGGTTCCAGCGACAACGGCAACGCCAAGCTGCTGGCCAAGGTGGAAGACGCCAAGGCGCTCAACGGCGGCACGGTCACGCTCAATGGCGCGCTGTCCGGCCTGACCACCTCGGTGGGCTCGGCTGCCCGTGCGGCCAGTTACTCGGCCGACGCGCAGAAGGTCATCAACGACCAGGCGCAGGCCAGCCGCGATTCGATTTCCGGCGTCAACCTCGACGAGGAGGCCGCCGACATGCTGAAACTGCAGCAGGCCTATCAGGCCGCCGCACAGATGATCTCCACCGCCGACACCATCTTCCAAGCCATCCTGGGCGCCGTACGCTGATGACCGACCGTATCTCCACCAGCATGATGTACAGCCAGTCGGTGTCGTCGATGACGGCCAAGCAGTCGCGGCTGAATCAGATCCAGGCCCAGCTCGCCAGCGGACAGCGCCTGGTCACCGCCAAGGACGACCCGGTCGCCGCCGGCACCGCGGTCGGACTGGATCGCGCGCTGGCTGCCATCACGCGTTTCGGCGAGAACGCCAACAACGTCCAGAACCGGCTCGGCCTGCAGGAAAACGCGCTGGCGCAAGCCGGCGACAAAATGGCGCGCGTCACCGAATTGGCGGTGCAGGCCAATAACTCCTCGCTCAGCCCCGACGACCGCAAGGCGATCGCCTCGGAACTGACCGCACTGCGCGACAGCATGGTGAGCCTGGCCAACAGCACCGACGGGACCGGGCGCTATCTGTTCGGCGGCACTGCCGATGGCAGCGCGCCGTTCATCAAGAGCAATGGCGGCGTCGTCTACAACGGCGACCAGACCCAGAAGCAGGTCGAAGTGGCGCCGGACACCTTTGTCAGCGACACCCTGCCCGGCAGCGAAATCTTCATGCGCATCCGCACCGGCGACGGCACCGTGGACGCGCACCCCGCCAACGCCAATACCGGCACCGGGCTGCTGCTGGATTTCAGCCGCGATGCCAGTACCGGTAGCTGGAATGGCGGCAGCTACAGCGTGCAGTTCACCGCCGCCGACACCTACGAGGTGCGCGACAGCACCAACGCAGTGGTCAGCACCGGCACCTATAAAGATGGCGAAGACATCACCGCCGCCGGCGTGCGCATGCGCATCAGCGGCGCACCGGCGGTGGGCGACAGTTTCCAGATCGGCGCCTCCACCACCAAGGACGTGTTTTCCACCATTGACGACCTGGTCGGCGCACTCAACTCCGACACCCTGACCCCGCCGCAGAAGGCAGCGATGATCAACACGCTGCAGACCTCAATGCGCGACATCGCACAGGCCTCGTCGAAGATGATCGATGCACGCGCCTCGGGCGGCGCGCAGTTGTCGGCGATCGATAACGCCAACTCGCTGCTCGAATCCAACGAAGTCACGCTCAAGACCACCCTGTCGTCGATCCGCGATCTGGATTACGCCTCGGCGCTTGGGCAGTACGAACTCGAGAAGGCCTCGTTGCAGGCCGCTCAAACGATTTTTCAGCAGATGCAGTCGTCGTCGTTGTTCAACCTGCTCCGCTGATTTTGCAGTAGAAAACCTGGGTTTTCTTCGCTCCTGCACGTAAGCACCTGTGCAGGCGGACGGAGTTTATTTGTAGAAAGTTATACCAGCGCTAAAGATCTGCGGGGTGCTGCCGAATAAACCAAACCCCTTGGTACACAACGTTTCCGTATTTCGTCCTGATGCAGAAAAACAGTAAAAAAATACTGGATTTCGCTAAAGGTTCCCGACGCAACGCCGTTATTCATCTCAGCAGCGGCAACGGCCAACTTGATGGCCCCCCTGCGGAGGCTCCGGGCAAGTCCCCCTTGCCGGAAAAATCGCTTAGGAGAAATCAAAATGGCACAGGTAATCAACACCAACGTAATGTCGCTGAACGCTCAGCGTAACCTCAACACCAGCAGCGCGAGCATGCAGACGAGCATCCAGCGTCTGTCCTCGGGTCTGCGCATCAACAGCGCCAAGGACGACGCCGCAGGTCTGGCGATCTCCGAGCGTTTCACCACGCAGATCCGCGGCCTGGACGTTGCCTCGCGCAACGCCAACGACGGCATCTCGCTGGCCCAGACCGCCGAAGGCGCGATGGTGGAAATCGGCAGCAATCTGCAGCGTATCCGCGAGCTGTCGGTGCAGTCGTCCAATGCCACCAACTCGTCCAGCGACCGCGACGCGCTGAACTCCGAAGTCAAGCAGCTCACCGCTGAAATCGACCGCGTTGCCAACCAGACCAACTTCAACGGCACCAAGCTGTTGAACGGCGACTTCTCCGGCGCGCTGTTCCAGGTCGGCGCCGACGCCGGCCAGACCATCGGCATCAACAGCATCGTCGACGCCAATGTCGATTCGCTGGGCAAGGCCAACTTCGCCGCCGCCGTCTCCGGCGCTGGCGTGACCGGCACCGCCACCGCTTCAGGTTCGGTCAGCGGCATCAGCCTGTCGTTCAAGGACGCCAGCGGTGCCGCCAAGAGCGTCTCCATCGCCGACGTCAAGGTCGGTTCGGGCGACACCGCGGCTGACGTGAACAAGAAGGTTGCTGCGGCGATCAACGACAAGCTGGACCAGACCGGCATGTATGCCTCGATCAAGTCCGACGGTACGGTGCAGATCGAATCGCTGAAGGCTGGTCAGGACTTCACCTCGCTGTCGGCGGGTACCTCCAGCGCCACCGGCATCACCGTCGGCGCCGGCATCCAGACCGCTTCGGCCGCTTCCGGCTCCACCGCGTCGACCCTGAGCAGCCTGGATATCTCCACGTTCTCCGGTTCGCAGAAGGCCCTGGAAATCGTCGACAAGGCGCTGACCGCGGTCAACTCCTCGCGCGCCGACATGGGTGCGGTGCAGAACCGCTTCACCTCCACCATCGCCAACCTGAGCGCAACCTCGGAAAATCTGTCGGCCTCGCGTAGCCGTATCCGCGACACCGACTACGCCAAGGAAACCGCCGAGCTGACCCGCACGCAGATCCTGCAGCAGGCCGGTACCGCGATGCTGGCCCAGGCCAAGTCGGTTCCGCAGAACGTGCTGAGCCTGCTGCAGTAACTTTTGCAGTAAATCAGCAGCGCTTTGCAGCAAGTCCAAAGCCCCTCCTCGGAGGGGCTTTTTTGTGGACGCCGATTTGACGCGGTAGCACGGCACGATGTGGTGGCGCGGGTTTCTTGACGCGGCTCGGGCATGGAAATTGCATCACCCCTCCACGTGAGCGAAACGCGTCGCTGCCGCTAAAGTCCCCTCGGATGCGGCCGATACCCGTCTCGTAATCCCATGCGTCCATCTTTTGTGGATGCCCAGACGAGGAATGCAACATGGCATCGGTGATCAGTACTTCCGGCTCCGGATTGGACATCCCAACAGTGGTGTCCACCCTGGTGTCCCGGCAGAAAGACCCGGAGCAGGCGCGCATCAACAAGGCCGGCACTGCGGCGACGACCCAGCTGTCGGCCATCAGCCAGATCAAGAGCAGCATGACCACGCTCAAATCTGCGCTGGACAAGGTGGTCAGCAGCGCCGACACCAACGCCTACAAGGCGACCGTGCCGACCGATGCCGGCTTCACCGCCACCACCACCAGTTCGGCCGCACCCGGCAACTACTCGGTGGAAGTGGTCTCGCTGGCCAGTGCCCAGAAGTTGGCGTCCGGTGCGTTCACTGCCGATGCCACGGTGGGCAGCGGCACGTTGACCATCGGCTATGGCGACAAAAGCATCACAGTCGACATCACCGGCACCGACAAGCTCACCGACATCGCCGCAGCCATCAACAAGGCGGCCGGTGGCAAGGGCGTCACCGCCAGCGTGGTCACCGCCAACGACGGCCAGCATCTGGTGTTCAACGCGGTCGACTCCGGCACCAAGGGCGCCTTGACCGTCAGTGCCAGCGACCCCAGCCTGAGCAGCCTCACCTATGGCCCCGGCGTCACCGGCGGCTTGAACCAATCCGTGGCCGCGGCCGACGCGCTGGTGCGTGTGGATGGCTTCGAGCGGACGTCCAGCTCCAACACCATCACCGACATCGTGCCGGGCGTGGTGCTCAACCTCACCAAGGCCGCCGAAGGCACCAAGGTCAACCTGGGCATCGCTGCCGACACCAGCGGACTCAAGGCCAACCTCACCGCCTATGCCGCGGCCTACAACACCGCCAACACGCTGCTGGCCAAGAGCACCAGCTACGACGCCACCACCCGCACCGCCTCGGCATTGACCGGTGATTCGCTGGTGCGTGGCCTGCAGCAGCAATTGCGCGGCCAGGTCAGCGGCAACATCAACGAACTCAAGTCGCTCGGCCTGACCATCGACAAGGATGGCGTGATGAGCTTCGATAGCGGCAAGTTCGACACCGCCATCGCCGCCGACGGCGGCGCCGCTGCCGAGGTGTTCGGCAAGGACAGCAAGTACGGCTCCACCATGACCAAGCTGCTGGACAGCAACGTCAACGTCACCAATGGCACCCTGACCCTGCGCTCGGACAGCCTGAACAAGCAGATCAAGGGCTACGAGTCGGACCTGGACGACCTCGACGCACGCATGGTCAAGCTCAGCGATCGCTATACCGCGCAGTTCACCGCGATGGAAACCATGATCAGCAAGCTGCAGAGCAGTACCAGTTCGCTCAGCAGCCTGTTGACAAGCTGATTTCCGTGATCGCAGTCCTCAAGTCGTACGCCGGTGTTGCCGATACAAGTAGTACCTATCGTGATGTCGGCCTTGCCTGTTGGCAGGAGCGTTGTCGCAGGAGCACCCCGCTCCAGGACCCGCGAAGGCCAGCCAATTGAGGGAGTCATCCATGTACGGTTCCAATCGCCAATATGCCGAGCAATACCGCAAGGTCGGCGTGTCCACCAGCGTGACCGAAGCCGACCCGCACAAGCTGGTGTCGCTGCTGTTCGCCGGCGCCTGCCAGCGCATTCGGCTGGCGCAGGCCTGCCTTGCGCAGGGCGACCAGGCGCGCAAGGGCAAGGCCATCGGCGAAGCCTGCGCGATCGTCGGTCACTTGAACGGCTCGCTCGATCACGAAGCCGGCGGCGAGATCGCAGGTAACCTGTCGGCACTGTACGACTACGTCATGCAGCGCCTGACCGCAGCCAACCTGCACAACGACGAGACCGCGTTGACCGAAGCGCTGGAACTGCTCAGCGAAATCGACTCGGCGTGGAATTCCATCCCCCTCGAACAACGCGGCCTTTCTGCCGTTTCGTGAGTCCAGCCATGCATAGCGCGCAAAGCCTCCAAGCCGAAATCGCCGACATCCGCCTCGCCATGGCGCAGGAGGAATTCGAGGTGATGCCGTTTCTGTTGGATAGCCACGATCTGCATTTGCGCGAGTATGCCGAGCATGTGGACCTGAGCCAGGACCGTGACGCGCTGCAGACCTTGCACACCATGCAGCAGGATCTGATGCGGATGATGCTTGAGCGTCGACGCAAGCTGCTGGACCTGATCCGCGCACAGCGCACCTCGTCGTCGGCCAGCCGCGCCTACGCACGGGTCGGACGGATCTGATGAGCGCGCTCGGCACACTCGCGCCATCGGCCGATGCCGCGCTGTTCGCCGACACGCTCAGCTGCGAATTGCGTCTGCCGGCCGGCTTCCGCGCCGGGAGCGATGCCGGCTCGCACAGCGCCGCAGAAACCCTGCTGCGCAGCCTGGGCCAGGTAGAAGACCTGCGCAGCGAAGAAACCAGCGAAGACCGCGGCGACCTGCCGCTGCTGGTGCAGCGCATGGACGCCAAGCTCGACCTGATGCTGGCCTTGATCGGCCGCCTGGTGCGCCAGGCCGACACCGGCCTGATCCAGGGCACGGTGCGTTGGTCGGTCCGTGGGATCCGCCTGAGTTGCGCAAGCAGCCAACCGCCGGGCACCGTTGGTAGCGTTTGCCTGCAGCCATCCGACTGGCTTCCTGAACTTGTACAGCTGCCCGCCGAGGTGCTGGCAACTGCCAACGATGGCCACGATCACTGGCTGTGGCTGCGGTTTGCCCCGCTTTCGCCCGGCTTGCAGGACGCGCTGGAACGCCATCTGTTTCGTTTGCATCGCCGTCAGATCGCCGACGCCCGCCGCCAGCGCTGACGCCGCCTGTTGGCGCGAGGCGCCGGGTCGGCTAAGGTGCCCTTTACTGAAAAAAGGTCTCTTCTGCGCCGTGCGAGTCATCATCGTCGACGATCACACCCTTGTACGTGCCGGCCTGTCCAGGCTGCTGCAAACCTTTGCCGGCATCGATGTCGTTGGCGAGGCCAGCAATGCGCAACAAGCCCTGGATATGACATCCCTGCACCGACCGGATCTGGTGTTGATGGATCTGTCCCTGCCCGGCCGTAGTGGCCTGGATGCCATGACCGATGTGCTGCGCGCTGCGCCGCGCACGCATGTGGTGATGATGTCGATGCACGACGACCCGGTGCATGTGCGCGACGCACTGGATCGCGGTGCAGTGGGCTTTGTGGTCAAAGACGCCGCGCCGCTGGAACTGGAACTGGCACTGCGTGCTGCCGCTGCCGGCCAGGTGTTCCTGAGTCCGCAGATTTCGTCAAAGATGATTGCGCCGATGCTGGGCCGCGAAAAACCGGTCGGTATCGCCGCGCTGTCGCCGCGTCAGCGCGAAATTCTGCGCGAAATCGGCCGCGGCCAGAGCAACAAGGAAATCGCCGCCGATCTGGGCATCAGCGTCAAGACGGTGGAGACGCATCGCGCGCGCATGATGGAATCGCTCGGCTGCCGGCGTGCCAACGATCTGGTGCTGCTGGCCGCCAAACATCACAACGAGCTGGTCTGAGGCGATCGCACGGTTGCGATCGTCTACAGGCCGCTGAAGACGAAAACAGTGACGGGATTCCGGCGGGCATGCTTGAGTCCGCCTTGAACGTCAGGAGATTCCCGACACACTGTCAGGAATATCACGAGTCACCTCACACGATTCCCCGATTAGAAACCCGTCGCGTTGTCCTGCAAGATGCGTTCCATCGCCGCTACGCGCGGCGCCTTTACGGAAGCGCTTCGATGAAGACGACCATTTCCGCCCAGCTTGGCCAGCAACTGCACCTCACCCCGCAGTTGTTGCAGTCGATCCGTCTGTTGCAATTGGACGGCATGCAGTTGGAATTGGAAATCCGTCGCGCGCTGGAAACCAATCCGCTGCTGGAGCTGGAAGAACTGGCCGACAGTAGCGACGACGTCGCGACCAGCGACGATGGCGCTTCCGATATCGCCGCGTTCGACGAGCTGCCCGAGAGCACGATGTGGGACGTGCAGAGCAGCAGCTGGAACGATGGCGACGACGACCGCATGCAGCGCGTGGCCGCTGGCGAATCCACCGACCCGCATGTGCGCATCCTGCGCGAACTGGCGCTGGACCTGGACGAGGCCGCATTGGGGGCCGCCGCGTTCTGGTTGGAGCAGACCGACGACGCCGGCTATCTGAGCGAGGCCCTGGAGACGCTGCAGCAGCTCGGCGCCACCCGCCTGGGTATGACCGTGCAGGCAGTGGAAGCGATCCGTCAGCGCCTGCTGCACGGCGACCCGGCCGGCCTGGTCGCCTGCGATCTGCGCGAGTGTCTGCAGGCGCAGCTGAGCGCCCTGCCCGGTCGCGTGCCGGCACGCCATCTGGCTGCACGCATCCTGTCCGGCGATCTGGAATTGCTGGCCAGCCACGACTACGCATTGCTGGCACGCGCGCACGACGCCGAGCTCGACGACGCCCGCGAAGCTGTGCGCCTGATCCTCTCGCTGCAACCGCGCCCGGGCGACGACCTGCTGCAGGAGAGCAACGCCAGCGTGATTCCGGATGTGCTCGCATGGCATGCCGATGGCAGCTGGCGCGTGGCATTGAATCCGGCCACCACCCATCGCGTGAGCATCAATCCGGTGCACGAACGCGCACTGGCCGAGGCCGGCGAAGCCGCACAACCACTACGCGACATGCTGCAGGAAGCGCGCTGGCTGACCCGTGGTCTGTCGATGCGCTACGAGACCCTGCTGCGTGCCACACGTGCCATCGTCGAGCGCCAGGCCGCCTTCCTGGTGCGTGGCGAAGAAGCCATGGCACCGCTGACGCTGAAAGAAATTGCCGATGAGATCGGCATGCACGAATCGACGATTTCGCGCATTACCACCGGAAAATACATACAAACCCCGCGCGGCACTTTCGAGCTCAAGCATTTCTTTGCCGTGCGTCTGGAAGGCGCCAGCGTCTCCGGCCAGGCGGTCAAGGCGATGGTGCGCAGGCTCATCGAGAGCGAACCGGCCGGCCGACCACTGGCCGATGAAGCCATCGCCGGGCTGTTGTCGCGTCAGGGCGTTAATATTGCCCGACGCACTGTGGCCAAGTACCGAGAACAACTCGACATCGCCCCGGCACGCGAGCGCCGCCGCACCAACAAACCGCTGCTTGCCCGGGCAGGATAAGGATTACTATGAGCAAACTCACCGTGCTGCTGGTCGACGACCACGAGGGCTTCATCAACGCTGCGATGCGTCATTTTCGCAAAGTGGAGTGGCTCAATATCGTGGGCAGTGCCGCCAATGGACTGGAAGCGATCGAGCGCTCTGAGTCGCTGCGCCCCAATGTCGTGTTGATGGACCTGGCCATGCCGGAGATGGGCGGGCTGCAGGCAACCCGTCTGATCAAGACGCAGGACGATCCGCCGTATATTGTCATCGCGAGCCACTTCGACGATGCAGAGCATCGTGAACATGCTCTTCGCGCGGGTGCTGACAATTTTGTTAGCAAGCTGTCCTATATCCAGGAAGTCATGCCAATCCTGGAGGGCCTGACGGAAGGAGCCAGGAATGAGTGAGTCCCGCATTCTGCTGATCGACAGCGATGCCGTGCGCGCCGAGCGTACCGTGTCGCTGCTCGAGTTCATGGACTTCAATCCACGCTGGGTCACCGACGGCGCCGACATCAATCCTGGCCGTCATCGCCACGACGAGTGGATGGCGGTGATGGTGGGCTCGGCGCAGGATGCTGCACAGGCCGACAAGTTCTTCGACTGGCTGGCCGATGCCAAGCTGCCGCCACCGGTGCTGCTGATGGAAGGCAGCCCGAGCGCGTTCGCGCAGACCCATGGCCTGCACGAGGCCAACGTCTGGACGCTGGACACGCCGCTGCGTCATGCGCAGCTGGAAGCCTTGTTGCGTCGCGCCAGCCTCAAGCGGCTGGATGCCGAACATCAGGCCGGCGTGCAACAGGACACCGGCCCGACCGGCAACAGCGAGGCGGTGACTCGTTTGCGCCGCTTGATCGACCAGGTGGCCGCGTTCGATACCACCGTCTTGGTGCTCGGCGAATCGGGCACCGGCAAGGAGGTCGTCGCGCGCGCCATCCATCAACACTCTCCGCGGCGCGATGGGCCGTTCGTGGCGATCAACTGCGGCGCGATTCCGCCGGACCTGCTGGAAAGCGAACTGTTCGGCCACGAAAAAGGCGCCTTCACTGGCGCATTGAGCACCCGCAAGGGCCGCTTCGAAATGGCCGAAGGCGGCACGCTGCTGCTGGACGAGATCGGCGATATGAGCCTGCCGATGCAGGTGAAGTTGCTGCGCGTGCTGCAGGAGCGCAGCTTCGAACGTGTGGGCGGTGGACAGACCATCCGCTGCAATGTGCGGGTGATCGCTGCGACCCACCGCAATCTGGAGACCCGCATCAGCGATGGCCAGTTCCGTGAGGATTTGTTCTATCGCCTCAACGTGTTCCCCATCGAAATGCCGGCGCTGCGCGAACGCGTGGACGACCTGGCCATTCTGGTGCAGACCATCGCCGGGCAGCTGGCGCGCACCGGGCGCGGTGAAGTGCGCTTTGCCGACGAAGCCTTGCAGGCGCTGCGCAGCTACGACTGGCCGGGCAACGTACGCGAGCTGACCAATCTGGTGGAGCGCCTTGCGGTGCTGCACCCGGGCGGTCTGGTACGCGTGCAGGATCTGCCGGCACGCTATCGCGGCGATTTTGCCGCAGCCACGGCGCTCGAACTTCCGCCCGAGCCGGCGTTGGTTGCCGCCCCGGCAGAGGTCAGCACCTTGCCGAGCAATGTGGTGACGCTGCAGCCCAAATCGGCCACCACCGAACCGGCTACCACGTCCAGCCTGCCCGACGATGGCATCGACCTGCGTGGTCACATGGCCAACATCGAGCTGGCGCTGATCAACGAGGCACTGGAACGCACCCAGGGCGTGGTGGCGCATGCAGCGCAGCTGCTCGGCCTGCGCCGCACCACGCTGGTGGAAAAGCTGCGCAAGTACGGCATCGATCGCGAGCAAACCGAGCTGGCGAACTAGGACCAGCGCGCCGGCCACGTCTGCTGGCACAGCGCTTGCTTCAGCAGGATCACTCCGTTCGCAGCCATCGGCTGCGAACGGAATCGACATCGACGTGCCGACTCCACTTGCCGAGTGTTTGATGACCATACCCGTCACCAGTCCGCTGCTGCCGCCGCTGGAAGAATTTCTGCCCTATCTGGAGCAGATCTGGACCAGCCGCATCCTCAGCAACGGTGGCGAGATGCATCGCGCACTCGAGCGCGCACTGTGCGACTACCTGGGCGTGCCGCATCTGGCATTGCTGACCAACGGCACCACGGCGTTGATCACCGCGCTGCAGGCGCTGCGCATCACCGGTGAAGTAATCACCACGCCCTACTCGTTCGTGGCCACCGCGCATTCGCTGCTGTGGAAAAGCATCACCCCGGTGTTTGTGGACATCGACCCGGTGACGCTCAACATGGATCCGTCCAAGATCGAAGCGGCCATCACCCCGCAGACAACGGCCATCATGCCGGTGCATTGTTACGGCACGGCGTGCGACACCGCGGCGATCACGCGTATTGCCGATATCTACAACCTCAAGGTGATCTACGACGCGGCGCATGCCTTCGGCGTGCGCGATGGCGGCGGCTCGATCCTGCGCCATGGCGATCTGAGCGTGTTGAGCTTTCATGCAACTAAGGTGTTCAACACCTTCGAAGGCGGCGCGATTATCTGCCCGGACGAAAAAACCTATCAACGCATCGGGCATCTGAAGAACTTCGGCTTCGTCGACGAAACCACGGTGGTTGCACCGGGCATCAACGGCAAGATGAATGAGATCAGCGCAGCCTTCGGCTTGCTGCAGCTCAAGCACATCGATCACGCCATCGCCCAGCGCAGCGCCATCGATGCGCAGTATCGGCAGCGCCTGAGCGATGTTCGCGGCGTGCGCTGCGTGGCACGGCCCGATCACGCCAGCGCCAACTACGCGTATTTTCCGATCCTGGTGCAGGACGACTACCCGCTGTCGCGCGATGCGCTGTACCAAGTGATGCGCGAGCACGGCATCCTGGTGCGGCGGTACTTCTATCCGTTGATCAGCGATTTCCCGATGTATCGCGCCCTGCCCTCCTCGGCGCCGGCATGGCTGCCGGTCGCGCGCTCAGTGGCCGCACAGGTATTGTGCCTGCCAATCTTTCCTGGCCTGACCCGCGACCAGGTCGATACCATTGCCGATCTGATCGCCGGCGCACAGGCAACATGATCGCAACACGCTGCAGCTGCATTCCAGACTCCCATCTCTTCAACAGGCAACCAGGCGAGCTCGCATGACCCAGGCAACATTTATCGAGAACTTCCTCTCCGCCACCGACTTCCAGGAACCGGTGGAGGTCACCATGGACACCGCACTGGCCGACTTGCCTGAGTGGGATTCGCTCTCCGCGTTGGGGGTAATCGTCATGTTCGACGTGGATTACGGAAAGGTCATTACCGGCGAAGATCTCAAGAACTGCGCCACCTTAAACGATCTTCACAAACTGCTGGGGTAAAGCCATGGGACTGTCCACTCTTAGCAATGTCCGTTTTGCGGGCATGGCGAGTTGCGTGCCCAAGCGGATCATTTCCAACCTGACCGATTGCCCGCCGAAGATGCGCTCAGAACGCGAGCGTCTGGTGCGTAACATCGGCATCGAGTTTCGTCGCATTTGCCCAAGCTGGCAGACATTTTCCGATTTGGCGCTCATCTCCGCGGAAAAGCTGCTTGCAGAGCTGCAATGGGACAAGGAAGAAATCGATGCACTGATTGTCGTAACTCAATCACCCGACTACCCCATCCCGGCCACGGCCATCATCATGCAGCACCGGCTGCAATTGCCGCAGACCGCTATCGCCTTTGATGTCAATCTCGGCTGTTCCGGCTATCCCTTTGGCCTACACCTGGTGGGAAGCATGATTGCGGCGGGCACCATCAAAAAGGCGCTTCTGCTGGTCGGCGACCGCTCGGCCACGCTTCTGGACCCATTGTTCTCCGACGCGGGCACCGCCACGGCGCTGGAGTTCGACAAGAATGCACCACCCATGCATTTCGATTTGAACAGCGACGGTAGCGGCTACCGGGCCATCATGTTGCCCATAGGCGGACATCGTGAGCCTTACGGCCCCCAACATATCTCTCCTACACGTGACGAGAACGGTGTGCTGCATTGGCCGGGTGAACTCATTCTGGATGGCCCTGCCGTATTGAGTTTCTCGACCCAACGAGTACCTCCAGCGGTGGAAAGATTGCTTGAGTATTCTAGTGTTGATAAGGACAGCGTTGATTTTTTCGTTTTCCATCAGGCCAACAAGATGATCAACGAAACCATCCGCAAGAAGTTGGCGCTGCCGACGGAGAAAGTTCCGTCAACCTTGCGAGACTTCGGCAATACCAGTGGCGCCTCCCTGCCCGTCACCATGACCGTCCGCCTGAACGATACGCTGATCAATGCCAGGCACCGACTGTTGCTTGCCGGCTTCGGTATCGGCTTGTCGTGGGGCACGGCGATCGTGGACGTCGAAAACGCGGCTTTTCCGGCACTGATCGAAGCATGAACGCCGAGCGTGATCCGTTTTCCCTAGAAGGCAAGCGCGTCCTGGTGACTGGTGCTTCATCGGGTATTGGTCGTCAAATTGCAATCACTTGCTCACAGATGGGAGCGAGCGTTGTCATCACCGGACGCAACACCGAGCGCTTGCAAGCCACATTCAACCAACTGGACGGCCAAGGCCACACGCAAGTGGTGGCGGACTTGGCGGTACAGGAGGGTATTGACCACGTGGTGGCTGCGAGCGGTGTCATCAACGGCTTGGCGCACGCAGCTGGCATGTCCAAGCTGACCCCCTTTCGAATGATCGGTCAAGCGCACCTGGACGAGACATTTGCAAGCAACACCTACGCACCCATGCTACTGACGCGAGGCCTGTTGGCGAAGAAGCAGATCGCGCCGGGCGGATCCCTGCTATTCATTGCCTCAATTGCCTCGCATATCGGCCCACTGGCGAGCAGCGCATACGCTGCCAGCAAAAGCGCCCTGCTGGGCATGATGCGCTCGCTCGGTATGGAAGTAGCCAAGCAAGGCATGCGCGCCAACTGCATCGCGCCGGGTTATGTACGCACTCCCTTGCTGGATGGCTTGCAGGGAAGCGGCGGCAATATGGACAGCCTGTTTGAATTGACGCCACTTGGCATGGGTGAGCCAGAAGACGTGGCTTATGCAGCAGTGTTCTATCTTTCCGATGCCAGCCGCTGGATTACGCGCAATCACTTCATTCTTGATGGCGGTTTTTCTGTACCGATGGACATCTACGCATGAGTAACGCTGCGCAACGCGCTTTTTCACTGAATGGCAAGACCATTTTGGTCACAGGTGCTTCATCGGGCATCGGTAGGCAAATCGCCGTTTCCTGCGCGCGGCGTGGGGCGCGCCTGGTCATCACCGGGCGGGATGCAGACCGCCTTCAAGAAACCTACAACTTATTAAAAGGCCAAGGACACCTCCAAGTGCTGGCCGATCTGACCGAAGCCGAAGGCCGTGAACGACTGGTACATGGCATTTCCAGCATAGACGGCTTGGTCCACTGCGCTGGCAGGCAGCGCTTGAGCCCTATCAGGCAGTTGACCGAGAAGCTCATGACCGATGTCTATGCGGTCAATTTCCTGGCACCTGTCATGCTCACCCAGCGGCTGCTGCAGGCCAACGCTCTCGCGCCTCAAAGCTCCATCGTCTTCATGCTTTCCACTGCGGCCCATATCGGCACACCCGGGGTAGGACCATATTCGGCCATGAAGTCAGCTCTGCTCGGCATCATCCGCTGCCTGTCCATGGAGCAGGCTAAACGCAAGATCCGGGTCAATGGCATGTCCCCCTCTGCAGTCGTGACGCCCATCTGGGACGCAACCCATCTGGAAGCACAGCAAAAACGCCATCCGCTTGGATTGGGCACCCCAGAGGACGTAGCGAACGCTGCGATCTATCTCTTGTCCGATGCCAGCCGCTGGGTAACCGGGACCAGTTTGGTGATGGACGGTGGGGCTGTCCTGTGACCTATTCCGTGCTCATCGTAGGCGCGGGCGGCTGGGGCCGGGAGGTCCTTGAGCAAATGCAAGGTGATGTGGCGCATCGCAAGGAATGGGAAGTTACCGGATTCCTGGACAGCCGCGAGCATATTCTCGATGGCTTCGATACCGGGGTACCCATCGTCGGTGACCCTTTGACATACGTGCCGCGTGGCAACGAGGCTTTTGTCTGCGCGCAAGGCGACCCATTGGAACGGCATAAATACATTCAACCGCTGCTTGCAAAGGGGGCCGCGTTCATCCCAATCTGCACCGAGGCGCACCTCAGTCGCCGCGTGCGTCTGGGCACAGGTTGCTTTCTCGGCAACCAGGTACACGTTGGCCCCGATGTGTGGATCGGGGATTTTGCCAATCTGCTCACTTGGTCGGTGATTGGACACGATGTCCGCATTGGCAATTATGCTCATGTGGGCGCACAGGTTTTCATGGGCGGCGGCGTGCAGATAGGCGACTTCGCAATCGTGCACCCGCGTGCCACCCTGGTGCCTGGCGTCAAGGTAGGTGAGAACGCTGTTGTCGGCACCGGTGCGGTCGTGCTGAAGGATGTGCCAGCGGGCGCCACGGTGTTTGGCAATCCGGCCAAGATCGTATTCCACAAGAACATCAAGATGGACTGATCCATGCGCTCCAGGATGCACCCCAAGTATTACTTGTCGCAGGAAATCTTTGATCGCGAGCAGCGCAGGATCTTCCGCAGGGTCTGGTTGTTCGCAGGACTCAAGACGCTGCTGAAGGATCACAATTGCTTTATCACACGCAAGATCGCGGGTGTTCCTCTGGTGATCCAGAACTTCCACGGGCAAATCCGTGCGTTCGAGAACGTCTGCCTCCACCGCAGCGCACTGATTCAAACCGGTGCTATCGGTTGCCGGCCTTTGGTGTGCCCCTACCATGCCTGGAGTTACGACGAACAAGGCCGGGTAAAGAACATCCCGGACTGCGATGCGATCTATCGCCTGGACACTAGTGAAAAGGCCAACTTGAAGCTGCGCGAATTCTCACTGCGCGCCATCGGCAACCTGTTGTTCGTCAACCTCGATCCAGACCCCATGCCAATCGAGGAGCAGTTTTCGGCAGACTTCATCGCCTTGCTGGAAAGTAGTTCCAACGCCTATGACACTGAGGTCATGGTGACCACATGGCATGGCCGGTACAACTGGAAGCTGGCCTACGAGAATCTGCGGGACGCCAACCACCCGCGCTTTGTCCACCCCAAGACCCTGGCCAAAAGCGTCAACTTCACTCCCCAGGTAAACGAGGAACAAGCCAAGGAGTCCATGGAGGCCTTGCAGGACACATCGCCCGCAGCGCTGAGGCGCGAGATGCGCCGCTTCAGTTTCGGCGGCCCGGAAGCCACCATCCCCAACCTTAAGCATTTTGGCTGGCACGCTAAAGTGGAACGCTGGGGCAAGCAGGACGCCTACTTTAACTGGCTTGCCTTCCCGAATTTGCATATCGCGAGCGCCAACGGGGGCTATTCCTTCACTCTGGAACACCACATCCCCGTCGCACCGGACCGGACCGACCTGGAAATCTATTGGTTTAGCGCACGCAAGAAACAGCCTTACGGTTCTTCCAGCCAAGTGCTGCTTGCGCAGATGCACGGCAGCAAGGTGGTAGTGGGAGAAGACGTGGACATCATGGAGCGGGTGCAGGCGGCACTGCATACAGACGCCCCGCTACCCACCCAGGGAGCCTATGAATCCATGAATCGCCTGGTTGAGCGCTGGTACACGGTGCTGATGGAGACCGAACATGAGATCTAGGTGGATCATCGGCGGCAGCGAATACCTCGATCTGGCCTTTCACGCCTGGAAGCACGCGCGTCAGGACGAGACGGTCATCAGGATCGATGTACCACAGGACTCGGAACACGAATTCGATCTGGACGTGCTGGATGGACTGAATCCGACTGACGGGGCCATGTTCGTGGCTTTTGACGAACGCTTCGGCAACTTCAAGCGCATGGAACTGATGCAGGCAGCAATGGAGCGTGGCTTCAAGCTCGAGCCCTTCATCCACCCAAGCGCAGCCATCGACTCTGACACGGCCATTGGGCTCAACGCATTCGTGGGTGCCAATGCTGTCGTTGGGCACGGGTGCAGGATCGACTACAACACCGTCATCCATGCCGGCACGCACCTCGGACCCGCATGCCGCGTTAAATCTTCATGCTGGATAGAGAATGGTGTGCAAATCGGCGCGGGCGTCGAGATCGGCAGCAATAGCATCCTGCGAACCGGCGCCATCGTGCGTGGGGGCGTCAAGGTTGGGCGAAGCTGCGAACTTGGCTGGCCACGTGTCTACTGCGAGGACGTGCCGGCCAAGACCTATTTCCACGCTCGCTACGACACTCCAATCCATGTTTATGAAACCTAAGCCGGGGACCAATCATGCAAACCGCTATCCAATTCAAACTAAATATCGACCCGCAGGCATCGGAAGAGACGTTTCAGGTCGCCGCCGAGGGCCTGACTCGTGATCCGATGTTCGGTATTCCCGAGGACGTTCGCCAACTCATTGCCAAATTTGGCGACGAAGTCAAGGTGATCGTTTTAGGAACCGGGGGGTTCGGCGCGCACTTGCTGAACCTGAAGCAGGACCGGCACTGCAATGTGATCGCCTCGGTGGACGACTTCCGCTATCACTCCGGTGCGCTGTATTACGGCACTCCGATCATCTCGACGGACAGGTTCATCGAACTGACCAAGTCTGGCGACATCATCGCCCTCAACACCTGCCGATATGACGGACCCAAGCGATTTTTTGACCAGGTCTGCAGGCAGCACGGGATTGCTCATATCAACTTTGAACAGGCCGTTCGCGCTTTCGGTTTACAGGGGCGTGTAGATTTCCGGGTGGACGATTGGGGACGGGAGATCGTGCGCAATATTCCCAGGTTTCAGCGCCTAGCAAAACGCTTTTCCGATGCCTACTCGGCACAAACCCTGTTCTCTGTCCTCAATTTTCACCTGACCTGTGACCCCGAGTACTACCACGAAATCGAGCGCCCCTACACCACGTTGTACTTCCGCTCCGGCCTGCTGCAATTCGGTGGCGGAGAAAAGATGGTTGATTGCGGCGCCTCGATTGGCGAGTCGCTCGCAGGCCTGATTGGCGCCACCAAAGGCCAATTCTCGCGTTCTTGGATGATTGAACCCGATCGGATCAACGTCGGCACACTCAAGAACGTACTACGCCGCTACGAAGGCACGGCTCTGGCGTCCAGAATCAGTCTGCATGACTGCGGCGTAGGCGAGACAAAAGGCAGGGTTCCATTCAACCATGAGGGTGGCCACGGCGGCTTCGTCAAGCCTTCGAGTGAGGATTGCGAACCGGCAGACATGATCGACGTATGCTGCATCGACGATGTCATCGACGATGCACCCACCTTCATCAAAATGGACATCGAGGGGTCGGAACTTCCGGCACTGAAAGGTGCGCAGAGTGCGATTGTTCAGTGCAAGCCCAAAATGGCGATCTCCGCCTATCACAGAGCTACCGATCTGCTAGATCTAAGCGATTTTGCCCTATCTCTGAACCCGGATTACAGGATCGGCCTGCGCCATCACACGCCGGATCGCTGGGATACCTGCCTTTATTTTTATTAACGCTCTGCCTTAAAAATGAGCGGATCGATGACTGACCCAAGCAAGATTTTCCTTTTCAACTCAGCCCTTCCTGAATCCCTGGAAATGTCGGATTTCCTGAAAGGCATGGGGCCATCCCAAGACAATGTCAGAGGCCAGAATATAGGAAACGGCTATATCGCCTATGGTTTTTTGAAAGCACTGTTCGGGTGCCCGGTGAAAGTTGACCACATCTCTAACGCACTTGAGGCAAAGCTTTCCGATCAACTTGCAGAAGAGATCAACCAAAAATACTCGCATTTTGTCTGGACGATGAAGGATGACATCCGGGAGGACTTCGCAGGCCTTCCTATTGAGAGAATCACGCACTTTCTTGAAAAAATCATGATCCCGATCGTGCCGGTGAGCCTTTGCGCGAACTCATTCAATGGCTACGATCCGAGCTTGGCCGAGCGCCTCAGCCCTAATCAAAAGCGAAATTTCTCCCTTCTCTCTGAAAAGTCCAAGCTGATTGGCGTTCGCGGAAATTATTCCGCCGAGATCCTGAATAGCCTTGGCATAAAGAACGTCAGAGTGATTGGCTGCCCGAGCTACTTTGAGAACGGACCCACCCGAGCTCTGCAAAAAAAACCGTGGGATGCGGACAAGGTCATCACTACGGCCACATTCTTCAATTCCGGGCTACCGAGGACATCCCATCTGCTGCAGGATGAATTGTATTTCATCAACTTGCTCTATCTTGAAAAAGCACTGCCATCGACCCGCAACATCACAGCGCAACCTTTCAATCTCGATGAAATACCCACGTCCTTCCAACTATTGGCCAAGGCCATGGCTGGACGGCTGGAATTTTTCTCTGATTACAGCCGATGGGCCACGTTCTTCAAAAGCAACGACCATTGCCTCACGATTGGAACCCGACTTCACTCCGGAATCCTCTCGATTAATAGCGGCGTCCCCACCATTGTGACCAATCCGGATTCCAGGGCCAGGGAAACTTGCGAATACCTCCGCATCCCTTATGACCCTACCATTCACAGCCGAAGCAACATCCGTGAAGTTTTCGAGAACCTCGACCTCTCTGAAATGAACAACGCTTACCCGGTTTTGTACAAGGAATTTCTTGATTTTCTCGACACAGTCGGCCTTGTTCCTTGCACTGTATCTCATGACAGACCCTGCTTTGAATTTCCGGATCTAAAGAAAAGCACTAGCCCCTCGGTTGCAGCTGAGCTACATGAAGCCTACACCGAACTCGTAGAGAATCTGGACCGCGAGGTCGTTGTTCGGAGAGAGCATGGCGGAGAGATGTCTCGGCGCTTGGTAGATAAATTCCAACTCCTTAGACGGCGCTATCCAGGGCTGACGCGCAAGGAGTATTTGGATTATCTCAGCCGATCTACGGGTAAAGCCACGTGAAATCGAATCTAGTCAGCATCGTCATGCCGACCTACAAGCCACGCTATTTCGCGCAGGCGCTGGATAGCGTTTTGGCGCAAACCTAAGCAGCGTTGCAGCTGGTGATCTGTGACGCCGATGCCCCTGCCGCCATTGAGGCGGTGGTAGCGTCCAAGTTGCTGGTAGCGCCCTCCCCCCGTTCGCTACCAGCAACCAGATAAGCATTAAAGAGTAAGGTCATACCGATTTCCGGCAGCGCGTAGACAAGCTGGGCTAGCAGCGCACCAGCTTGGAAAATCGCCCCTCTGAATGAGGAATGCTGGTCTTCACAAACTAACAGCCTTTACAAATTCTGACGTCAGTAATAAGTACCACCGGCAGTAACGAATCCCGCTGCATTTCCCGGAAAGACATTTGGACCTTTTCCGTTAATCCAAATCACTCCATTTGTGTATATTTGATATCGCTGACCCGTGGCCGCCCCGGAGAATGTAAATACGTTGTCACCGCCATTTATGCTGCCAACGCGACCAACGTTAGTAAAGGCAGTAAAAGCCGGCGTACCTGTCAGTGCAACGGTAATGCTACCAATAATTAGCTGACCACCATCATACACCCCATAGTGGTAAATACCACCTCCAGTGATACTGTAGTTACCGTTGACGTAGCAGACGCCATTGGAAATTGCGACGATTTGGAAACCGGTCATTGCTGCAAACACGTGACCACCTAGGAAACTGCACAACGCTCTATTACTAATCAATATGCCATTTACTGTACCTCCGCCGCCAAAAGTGAAACCGGACACCGAAACCCTGCTACCCTCACTAACCGTGAGGAGGTATCCTGCTGTGTTACGCCAAATAGCAGATGTGCTACCTACAAGTCTTACGATGCCACCTGCCACACTGCCCATCACAACATTTTCCACGTAATTTCCGTCTGCAACATTGATAATTGCTGCATATCCACACAATGAGTAGCGCGTTCGAACCACATTCACAGCACGCTGGATGGTCTGAAACGCAGTCGCAGCGCTTAATCCATCGTTTGAATCACTACCGGTGGTGGAGACATACAAAGATAAATCCTGAGTCAAGGCAATGGCGTAAGTGGCATAGCTGTTTGCACTAGTACCCATCGCGAACCGACCTTCATCAATGATGAAATACGGCTCGCTGGCAGCGAGTTCACCAGCTGTGGCAGCAGCATCAAATTGCGCACGCGTTCCGCGTTTCACATAAATATTGGCACCTGATATTGAATCAGACATGGTGTTAAATTCCCTGGATTTATAGTTCAAAATAAATGATATTAAAAATTTTTGACACTATCACTCTAATTGAAGCGTGAGATTTTTTCAGGCCAATACTCCGTTAGCGGACACTATATTTAAATGGAAAAATTCAACGGAAAATTGCTCTTTCTTCAATTTATCATTGACCTAATTCTATTATTGAGAACCAGTCCTCAGTTGAAGATTCGCCTCGACACAGCATCCGTGCATATGCGCATTACAGGCTTTGATGAACTCAGCACCTCGCGCAGGCGATCAAAGCACGAGTATTTCAAGCAACGGACCACTCTGGCTCCGCTGCCTGTATACGCTTAGTTGCCGAATCCTCGACAATGCGATGAGTCCCAGTCCTCCAATCCTCGAACACGGTCCGCTCTGCATGACTTCTACCACCCTGGTCAGCATCGTCATGCCGACCTACAAGCCACGCTATTTCGCGCAGGCGCTGGACAGCGTGCTGGCGCAGACTTACACGGCGCTGGAGCTGGTGATCTGCGACGACAACGCCGATGGCGCCATCGAGGCCGTGCTGGCGTCGAGGCTGGCTGACGCCCCATTTCCGATCCGCTACCACCGCAATACCCCCCGCCTCGGCGAACTCGGCAGCACGGTCAAGGGGATCGGCCTGGCGCAGGGCGAATACATCAAGTTCCTGCACGACGACGACGTGCTGGAGCCGGACTGCGTCGCGCAGCTGGTCGGCGCAATGGAGCGCAACCCCGGCACCGCGCTGGCGTCCTCGCGCCGGCTGCGGATCGACGACGACGGTGCGCCGTTGCCGGACATCCTGGCCACCAGCTTCCCGTTTGCCGAGGATGTGCTGATCGACGGGCCGGAGCTGGTGTCGTTCCTGGCCGACCACGCCATCAACTTCATCGGCGAGCCGAGTTGCGTGCTTGCACGGCGCGCCGACCTGGTGGCGCTGGGTGGCGAGCTGATGATGTTGAACGGCAAGGCCATCCACTGGGTTGGCGACCTGGCGATCTACGTCAAACTGCTGCGTCACGGTAACCTGGCCTTGCTGTCCAGCCCGCTCACGCAGTTCCGCGTGTCCAGCGCGCAGTTCAGTCAGGCCGGCCGCGATCAGCCCGGTATCGGCGATCAAGGTCACGACGACCTGCGCCAGGGCATCCGCCAACTCGGCTGGCGGCGCGAGGGCGGCGACAACCGCCAGGTGCGTGTCGCCCCGCTTAGCCCGCACAAGGCGCGGGTGTTCAAGTCGGTGGATCTGGTCAACGCCTTGATGCAGAGCTCAGGAATGGCCGAGCGCGTGTCGCCGGCCACCTGGTTGGGGGTGCGTCATCCCAGCACCGTGCAGCGCGCCTTGATCGATGCACGTTTGCAGGCGCATGCGGGCGGCCCGCGGATCGCAGTGATGGTGGTCGACAGCGACGGCGATGCGGCGGCGGTGGCCGCAACCCAGGCCAGCCTGGCGGCAGTGGCTTGTTATCGGAACCAGCAGACCTGGGTGATCAGCAGCTCGCCGCAGCAGGCCGCCGAGCACGGCGAGCGCGGTGTGCTGATCGGTCCGGACGGCTTGGTGCCCGCGCTCAATCGGACCATCGCCACGCAACAGTCCACCGACTGGGTGCTGCTGGTCCAGGCCGGCAGCCTGTTCACCGCCAGTGGCCTGCTGATGCTGGCGCTGGAGATGCTCGCGCTGCCGGACACGTGTCAGGCCATCTACGCCGATGAAGTGGTCGCGCTGGACGGCGGTCAGCTGGGGCTGGCGATGCGGCCGGCGCTGTATCTGGACATGTTGCTGAGCTCACCGTCGACGATGTCGCGGCATTGGCTGTTCCGGCACCAGACGCTAGTGGCCGATGGCGGCTTTGCAACCGAAACGAGCGACGCCTTCGAACTGGATTACCAGCTTGGGCTGGTCGAACGCTACGGCCTGGCCTGCATCCAGCACATCGCCGAACCCTTGCTGGTGGCATCGGCCACCACGCGGCATGGCGACGAAGACGAGCAGCGCGCCATCAGCCGCCATCTTGCCGCGCGCGGGTACCTGGACGCAGTGGTGAGCAGCAACGGCCCCGGCCGGCACGCGGTGGATTACCGGCATGCACAGCAACCATTGGTCAGCATTCTGGTGCTGGTGGATGGACGCCTGGCGCAGGTGCAACGCTGCCTGGAAAGCGTGCTCGCCAACACCGGCTATCCGCACTACGAGCTGCTGTTGCTGGATCGCGGCGACAGCGCCGAGCCGGCGCTACGCGACTGGCTGGCAGGCATCGACAAGCTCGGCCTGCAGCAGATCCGCGTGCTGCGCTTCGACGGTGCGCCCTCGCGCGAAGCGGCCTGCAATGCGGCGGCCGAGCAGGCACATGGGGAGGTGTTGCTGTGGTTGGCGGCCGGCGCCGCAGCGATCAAGGCCGATTGGCTGCCGCAGTTGCTCAACCACGCGCTGCGTCCCGAGGTCGGCGCGGTAGCCGGCAAGCTGCTGCGCAACGACGGCACCGTGCATCACGCCGGCTTGCTGCTGGGCCTGGGGGCACCGGCAACGCGCGCATTCGAAGGGGCCGCGTTCGACGAATCGGGCTACCTGCAGCGGCTGCAACTCGATCAGAACTACAGCGCACTCAGCGGCGAGTGCCTGATGCTGCCGCGCCAACTGTTTCTGGACGCCGGCGGCTTTGCGCAGGAGCCGGCATTGGCGCAGTGGAGCGATGTCGATCTGTGCCTGCGCCTGCAGCAGGCCGGCTATCTCAATGTCTATGCCGCGCGCGCGCAGTTGTTGATCGACCCGCCCGACGCAGCGTCCGCCAGCGCTCTCGACGAAGAAGCGATGTACGCGCGTTGGCTGCCGGTGATGGCCAACGACCCGGCCTACAACCCCGGCTTCTCGCTGGATCCCGGCGCGGGCTTCAAGTTGGCCGACCCACGCGCCAGCTGGCGGCCGCTGCAATCGTGGCGACCACTGCCGACGGTCATCGCGCTACCTGCCGATATCGAAGGCTGCGGCCACTATCGGGTGATCCAGCCGCTGCGCGCCTTGCGCGAGGCCGGCATGGTCGAAGGGGTGCTGTTCAACGGCTATCTGGAGATCAGCGAGCTGGCGCGTCAGGATCCCGACGTGGTGATCCTGCAACGCCAGGTCGGCGAGCCGCGGTTGGAAGCGATGCGGCGGATGAAGGCGCTGTCGCGCGCATTCAAGGTCTACGAGCTCGACGACTACCTGCCCAACCTGCCGCTGAAGAATGCCCATCGCGAGCACATGCCCAAGGACATCCTCAAGACCGTGCGGCGCGGCCTGGGCATGGTGGACCGCTTCGTGGTCTCCACCCCGGCGCTGGCCGAGGCGTTCGCCGGGCTGCACAGCGACATCCGCGTGGCCGAAAACCGCCTGCCGCCGCATTGGTGGAACGCACTGCCGGAGCGTTCGCTCGAACGCGGACGTCGCCCACGCATCGGCTGGGCCGGCGGCGCCAGCCACACCGGCGACCTGGAACTGATCGCCGATGTAGTACGCGAGCTGGCTGACGAGGTCGACTGGGTGTTCATGGGCATGTACCCGTTCGCGCTACGCCAGCACATCCATCACTTCCAGCCTGGCGTGCCGATCGATCACTACCCGGCCGCGCTGGCCGCGCTGGATCTGGATCTGGCCCTGGCGCCGGTGGAGCAGAACCTGTTCAACGAGTGCAAGAGCAACCTGCGCCTGCTCGAATACGGTGCCTGCGGCTACCCGGTGATCGCCAGCGACGTGCGCTGCTACCAAGGCAACCTGCCGGTGACGCTGGTGAAGAACCGCTACCGCGACTGGATCGGCGCGATCCGCGAGCACCTCGCCGACCCGGCCGCTGCGGCGGCAAAGGGCGCGGCATTGCGTGAAGTGGTGCGTCGCGACTGGATGTTGACCGGCAGCAATCTCGATCGCTGGCGTGAGGCGTGGTTGCCGGATTAGTGGATCAAGGGCGCGGTGCGGGCGCCGCCTCCGGGGCTTGTTGTCATCAGGCCAAGCGAAGCCGGCCCGGTTCAATCGGCTTGCAGCGACTCTGATGTGGAGTCGTAGCGTCGCTTGGCCGCCTTCAAACGCTGAGTCGGTCGAGGGCGCGGCGCCCTCACCGCTCGCGGGACACGCCGTGAATCCGTCCGTGGAGGCTCCTTGGCGGCATCCATGCCGCCAAGGGTCCCGCAATCGGCAAGGGCACCGCACCAGAAAGATGGCTGGCCGCATTGTTGAAAACCATGCAAACCGACCATCTCGACTGGTCCTTGCCCGCTCACCGTCGCGGGACCTTACGCGGCATGGATGCCGCGTAAGAGCCTCCATGGACGGATTCACGGCGTGTCCCGCGATGGTGGGCGGGCAAGGGCCCTGCAGCCAAGCCGCAAAACCCGCTGCTTCGCAACCAACCTGAAAGTTGATCGATGATCATGTAAAAAGCCGCTTGCCGCGCGACGTGCGTTGGACGTTGCACGTCGGACGTCGGACGTCGGACGTCGGACGTCGCATCAGTATCGGACAAGGTGCAGCACGCACGGCTCTTGAGCGTGCCCACCGATCATCTCGACTACTCCTGGTCCCACCACCGTCGCAGGACTTCATGCGGTACGGATACTGCATGAGAGCCTGAAGGTACGGGAAGGCACATCCGGCGATGGAGAGCGGGCACTGCTCCCGCAACCACGCCACAGACCCGACGCCCTCCAGCCAAGTCCCCTGCGCCATCACCAGCGCCGCACCCATCCGCGGCTGATTAAAGCCCCTCCCCGCCCCCGGCGCCGGAATCCCGGCGCAGTTTCGGCACGCCGCTTGCATTGGTGTGGATGCCTCCCTGGCTGACCGCACCCATGAGCGACTCCGTTACCTCCATCCTCTCGCAGATCCGCAGCTACCAGACGCAGATGGGCCAAGGCCCGATGGGCGCGGTGGGCGATGCGGCGCGCGGCAATCAGATCCAGGGGCTGGCCGGTACGCAGGGCACCCCGGCCACGCAGGCACCGAGCTTCAGCGAGACCTTGCGCGGCGCCATCGGCGGCGTCAACGAGGCCCAGCAGAAGTCCGGCGCGCTGGCCAAGGCATTCGAAATGGGCGACCCCAGTGCCGATCTGGCACGGGTCATGGTCGCCTCTCAGCAGTCCCAGGTGGCCTTCCGCGCCACCGTGGAAGTCCGCAACCGTCTCGTCCAGGCTTATCAGGACGTCATGAACATGCCGCTGTAAGGGTTGACGACACATGGCACTCGCGATTTCCAAAGAAAATATCAACCAGAACGCCGAGAAGGCCGGGCAATGGTTCGACCGTGTCCGTAGCCTGCAGATCACCCGCAAGCTGACCATGATGGCGATGATCGCCCTGGCGGTGGGCGCCGGTCTGGCGGTGTTCTACTGGTCGCAGAAGCCCGGTTACCAGTCGCTGTATACCGGCCTGGACGACAAGGGCAATGCCGAAGCGGCCGACCTGCTGCGTACCGCGCAGATCCCGTACAAGATCGACCAGAACACCGGCGCCATCTCGGTGCCGCAGGATCGCCTGTACGACGCCCGCCTGAAGCTGGCCGGCTCCGGCCTGACCGGCAAGGAAACCGGCGGCGGCTTCGAGCTGATGGAAAAAGACCCCGGCTTCGGCGTCAGCCAGTTCGTGGAAAACGCCCGTTACCAGCACGCCCTGGAAACCGAATTGTCGCGCACCATCGGCACCCTGCGCCCGGTGCGCGAGGCCCGCGTGCATCTGGCCATTCCCAAGCCCAGCGCCTTCACCCGCCAGCGTGACGTGGCCAGCGCCTCGGTGGTGCTGGAGCTGCGCGGCGGCCAGGGCCTGGAGCGCAACCAGGTCGACGCCATCGTCAACCTGGTCGCCTCCAGCATCCCGGACATGACCCCCGAGCGCGTGACCGTGGTCGACCAGAGCGGCCGCATGCTCTCCATCGCCGACCCCAACAGCGATGCCGCCCAGCACGCCGCCCAGTTCGAACAGGTGCGTCGCCAGGAGAGTTCCTACAACCAGCGCATCCGCGAACTGCTCGAGCCGATGACCGGCGCCGGCCGGGTCAACCCGGAAGTCAGCGTGGACATGGACTTCTCGGTGGTCGAAGAAGCCCGCGAGCTCTACAACGGCGAGCCGGCCAAGCTGCGCAGCGAGCAGATCAACGACACCAGCACCAGCGCCACCGGCCCGCAGGGCCCGCCGGGCGCCACCAGCAACAGCCCCGGCCAGCCGCCGGCGCCGGCCGCCAACGCCACTGCCGGCGCACCGGGTACCCCGGCTGCTGCCAACGGCCAGGCCGCCGCGCCTGCCGCACCGACCGAGAGTTCCAAGAGCGCCACCCGCAATTACGAATTGGACCGGACCTTGCAACACACCCGTCAGCCGGCTGGCCGCATCAAGCGGGTGTCGGTGGCGGTGCTGCTGGACAACGTGCCGCGTCCCGGTGCCAAGGGCAAGATCGTCGAGCAGCCGCTGACGGCCGCCGAGCTCACCCGCATCGAAGGCCTGGTCAAGCAGGCAGTAGGGTTCGACGCGGCACGTGGCGACACGGTGTCGGTGATGAATGCCCCGTTCGTGCGTGAAGCGGTGGCGGGCGAGGAAGGCCCGAAGTGGTGGGAAGACCCGCGCGTGCAGAACGGTCTGCGCCTGCTGGTAGGTGCGGTGGTGGTACTGGCGCTGCTGTTCGGTGTGGTGCGCCCCACCCTGCGTCAACTCACTGGCGTGACCGTGGTCAAGGACAAGCAGCGCAAGGGTGGCAACGATGGCACTCCACAGAGCGCCGACGTGCGGATGGTCGAAGACAACGACCTGATGCCCGGCCTTGAAGAAGATACCGCGCAGATCGGTCAGGAACGCAAGACCCCGATCGCCCTGCCGGACGCCTACGAAGAACGCATGCGGGTCGCACGCGAAGCAGTCAAAGCCGATTCAAAACGTGTCGCACAAGTCGTGAAGGGATGGGTCGCCAGTGAAGCCTGATACACCGCCGATGACCGGAGTGCAGCGCGCCGCCGTGCTGTTGCTGTCGCTTGGGGAAAGCGACGCCGCCGAAGTGCTCAAGCATATGGACCCCAAGGAGGTGCAGAAGATCGGCATCGCCATGGCCACCATGACCGGCATCTCGCGCGACCAGGTCGAGCGGGTGATGGACGACTTCAACGGCGAGCTGGCCGGCAAGACCTCGCTGGGCGTGGGCGCCGACGACTACATCCGCAACGTGCTGATCCAGGCGCTGGGCGCCGACAAGGCCGGTGGCCTGATCGACCGCATCCTGCTCGGCCGCAACACCACCGGTCTGGACACCCTGAAGTGGATGGACCCGCGCGCGGTCGCCGACCTGGTGCGCAACGAACACCCGCAGATCATCGCCATCGTCATGGCGCATCTGGACAGCGACCAGGCCGCCGAGGCGCTGAAGCTGCTGCCCGAGCGCACCCGCGCCGACGTGCTGCTGCGCATCGCCACCCTGGACGGCATCCCGCCGAATGCATTGAGCGAGCTCAACGACATCATGGAGCGCCAGTTTGCCGGCAACCAGAATCTGAAGTCGTCTAACGTGGGCGGCATCAAGGTCGCCGCCAACATCCTCAACTTCCTGGACACCGGCGCCGATCAAGGCGTGCTGGGCGAGATCGGCAAGATCGACGCCGACCTGGCCAGCAAGATCCAGGACCTGATGTTCGTCTTCGACAACCTGGTGGACCTGGACGACCGCGGCCTGCAGACGCTGCTGCGCGAAGTCTCCGGCGAGCGCCTGGGCCTGGCCCTGCGCGGCGCCGACACCAAGGTGCGCGAGAAGATCACCCGCAACATGTCCCAGCGCGCCGCCGAGATCCTGCTCGAAGATATGGAAGCGCGTGGCCCGGTACGCCTGGCCGACGTGGAAGCGGCGCAGAAGGAAATCCTCACCATCGTCCGCCGCCTGGCTGACGAAGGCGCCATCAGCCTCGGCGGCGCCGGTGCGGAGGCGATGGTATGAACGACATCGTCACCCGCTGGCTGGCCCCCGACCTGCACATGGCGCCGGCGCTGCCGGAAACCGACTTCGACGAACCGGCGGTGTACGAGCCGGTGCTGCGTCCGCCGACCCTGGAAGAAATCCAGGCCATCGAAGACGCCGCCCGTCAGGAAGGGCTGGAGCGCGGGCATGCCGAAGGCTTCGCCCAGGGCCAGTCCGAGGTGCGCCGGTTGACCGCGCAGATCGACGGCATCCTGGACAACTTCACCCGCCCGCTGGCGCGGCTGGAGAACGAAGTGGTCGGTGCGCTCGGCGAGCTGGCCGTGCGCATTGCAGGTTCCCTGGTCGGGCGTGCCTACCAGGTCGAACCGCAGCTGCTGGCCGATCTGGTGCAAGAAGCCATCGACGCGGTCGGCAGTGCCGGGCGCGAAGTGGAAGTGCGCCTGCACCCGGACGACATCACCGCGCTGCTGCCGCATCTGGCGCCCAGCAGCACCACCCGCGTGGCCCCGGACCTGAGCCTGAGCCGCGGCGACCTGCGCGTGCACGCCGAAAGCGTGCGCGTGGACGGCACCCTGGATGCGCGCCTGCGGGCCGCGCTGGAGACAGTCATGCGTAAATCCGGAGCGGGCCTGTGAGCGCCCTGTTGGGAGCCACCCCGGCCGACTGGCTGGATGCGCGCAACCTGCGCCTGGCCACCCGCCTGAGCGGGCTGGGGCTGGAGCCCACTGCCGGCCGCACCCTGATCCGCGAGGGCATCCTGCGCCGCGCGGTCGGCCTGACCCTGGAAGCCACCGGCTGCGAAGCGCCGATGGGCGCCACCTGCAAGGTCGAAGTGGACGGCGGTTGGGTCGATGCCGAAGTGGTCGGCTTTGCCGGCGAACGCACCTATCTGATGCCCAGCGCCGAATTGCATGGCCTGCTGCCGAACGCCCGTGTGGTGCCCTCGCGGCGGCGCGGCGGCGTGGAAGTGGGCGAAGGCCTGCTCGGCCGCGTCATCGACAGCGACGGCACCCCGCTCGACGGCAAGGGCCCGATCCGCGGCGAAGGCAGCGTCAGCATGGCCGGCGTGTCGATCAACCCGCTGGCGCGCGAACCCATCACCACCTCGTTGGATGTCGGCGTGCGCGCCATCAACGCGCTGCTGCCGATCGGCCGCGGCCAGCGTGTCGGCCTGTTCGCCGGCTCCGGCGTCGGTAAATCGACACTGCTCGGCATGATGACCCGCTTCACCTCGGCCGACGTGATCGTGGTCGGGTTGATCGGCGAACGTGGTCGCGAAGTGCGCGACTTCGTCGAAACCACCCTGGGCGAAGAAGGCCTGCGCCGCGCCGTGGTGGTGGCCGCCCCGGCCGACCGCCCGCCGTTGGCGCGTCTGCACGGCGCCTACCGCGCCACCGCCATCGCCGAATGGTTCCGCGACCAGGGCTTGAACGTGCTGCTGCTGATGGATTCGCTGACCCGTTTCGCCCAGGCGCAACGCGAGATCGGCCTGTCGGTCGGCGAGCCGCCAACCACCCGCGGCTACCCGCCGTCGGTGTTCGCCAAATTGCCGGCGCTGGTGGAACGCGCCGGCAACGGCGCCAAGGGCCGCGGCTCGATCACTGCCTTCTACACCGTGTTGACCGAAGGCGACGACCCGCAGGACCCGATCGCCGACGCCGCACGCGCCATTCTCGACGGCCACATCCTGCTCTCGCGTCGGGTTGCCGACAGCGGCCTGTATCCGGCCATCGATGTCGAATCCTCGGTCAGCCGCGTGGTGCAGGACATCGCCGACGACACCTGGCGCCTGCGCATCCGCAAGCTCAAGCGGTTGCTGTCGGCCTACACCGCCAACCGCGACCTGATCGCCATCGGCGCCTACCAGCGCGGCAGCGACCCGGCCACCGACGAAGCATTGGCGCGTTGGCCGGAGATCGTCGACTTCCTCGGCCAGGACGTCCACCGGGCCGCCGACCTGCCCGACAGCCTGTCCGCATTGCAGCGGCTGGTCGAACCCGAGAACTAATCCATGATGCAGTCCAAACGGATCGACCCCCTGCTGCGCCGCGCCCAGGAACAGGAAGACAAGGTGGCGCGCGACCTGGCCGAGCGTCAGCGCGCCCTGGATACGCACCAATCGCGCCTGGAAGAACTGCGCCGCTACGCCGAGGAATACGCCAACAGCCACATGGCCGGTACCAGCGCCGCGGCGCTGACCAACCGCCGCGCCTTCCTGGACCGCCTCGACAGTGCGGTGCTGCAGCAGGCCCAGACCGTGGAAAGCAACCGCAACAAGGTGGAAGCCGAGCGCACCCGGCTGCTGCTGGCCAGCCGCGAGAAGCAGGTGCTGGAGCAGCTGGCCGCCAGCTACCGCGCACAGGAGAACAAGGTGATCGAACGCCGCGACCAGCGTGAGATGGACGACCTCGGCGCGCGTCGTTCGCGCCTGGCCCGCAGCGAAGACACCCACGGAGAATCCGCATGAACCCCCTGTCCGCTTTTGCCGCCGGCCTCGGCGCGCTTGCCAGCACCGGCAAGAAGTCCAGCTACAGCGATCCCTCGTCCGAACCGGACGCCGGCCAGGACCAGTTCGCGCGCATGCTCAATCCGGCCAACACGCCGAACCAGGCCCCGCCGCAGGCGCCCGAGCGCGTGCCGGCCAAACAGGCCGCGCCCAAGCCCAGCCAGTCCGAGAAAAACCGCGACGACAACGACACTGGCGACGATGCGCCGGGCGATGCCACCGCGCGCCCGCGTGCGCAGGAGAGCGATGGCACGTCTGCGAAGCCTGCCAAATCCAGCTCCGCCAAAGAGTCGGCCGCAGACGATGGCAGCACTGCCGCCGGCACCACCAAAACCGGCAAGAGCACCAAGACCGCGAGCGCTGGCGAAGACGCACCTGCCGAAACCGCTACGGCCACCGACGCCACCTGGCCGCCGCCGGGCCTGGGCGGTTTCGGCATGGGCCTGCTGGCGCAAGCGCTGCCGGGTGGCGAGGTGCTGGCTGCTGCAGCAGCGGCCCTGACCGCCAGCATGGCCGGCGCCGCAGGCGGCACAGCGAGTGCAACCGCGTTGCCCACCGACGCTGCCGCACCTACCGCAACCGCGACTGCCAGCACCGCCCTGCCCGCGTTGGGCGCGCTGGCACCGGCCGCCCCCGCAGGCGCCAAGCCCACCTCCGTCACCGCCTTGAGCGGCGACGCTCAGACGGCCGCGTTGATGAGCATGGCGACCAAGGCACTGGAACCGTCAGGCGATGACGCCGCTGCCCCGGCGGGCCCGGACGCCCCGGCGTTCGTGCTGCCGACCACCACGGCAGCCACGCTCGGTCGCCTGCAGGATCCGGCGCCGGTGTTCAGTGCCTCGCCCACCCCGACCCCGGAGATGGGCAGCGACAATTTCGACGATGCCATCGGCGCGCGT
Source organism: Xanthomonas sp. Leaf131 (assembly GCF_001423495.1). GTDB lineage: Bacteria > Pseudomonadota > Gammaproteobacteria > Xanthomonadales > Xanthomonadaceae > Xanthomonas. The sequence goes on from NZ_LMOG01000018.1 coordinate 656,446, forward strand.
ATGAGCTGGCTGGCCGACCAGAAGATCGGTCACGCGCACATCAAGGTGACCCCGAACGAGATGGGCCCGGTCGAGGTGCGCCTGCATCTGGACGGCGACAAGGTCAATGCCAGCTTCACCTCCGCCAACGCGGAAGTCCGCCAGGCGCTGGAACAGAGCCTGCCGCGCCTGCGCGAAATGCTCGGCCAGAACGGCTTCCAGCTGGGTCAGGCCGATGTGGGCCAGCAACAGCAGAGCCAATCCGGCAATCGCAATGGCGGCAACGGCGACGGGAATGGCCTCAGCCTGGACGACAGCCCGCCCGTCGGAATTCCGTCGGTGGTGTTGCGCCAGCGTGGGTTGCTGGACGCCTACGCCTGAGATTCTGCGCCGGGCTGGCCCCGGCGCCATTGAAAACAGCGCATCGGCGTCACCTCGACGCGCCCCGCATCCCTCGCAGCGCAAGGTTTGCGGGGGTTTTCGTGTTGGCGCGCACACGGCGCCAGGAAACCGTCGCGGTTTTGGCATGCCAATTGCATACACAGGGTGAGCATTCCCCCTGGAGCAGACTGTGGCAGCCGCCGAAAAACCCAAGAAGACCGAAGACAAAGACGAGAAAGGCGAAAAGAAGAAGGGTGGCAAGAAGTCCATCCTGCTGATCGCCATCGGTGTGGTGGTGCTTGCGGCCGCTGGCGGCGGCGCCTGGTTCTTCTTCGGCCACAAGGGCGATGAGAAAGGCGGCAAGCACGCCGCGCCCAAAGTCGCCGAAGTGCCCAAGCCCGCCCAGTACTTCCCGATGGACCCGGCGATCGTGGTCAATCTGGCCGAGCCCGGCGATGGCCCGCAGTACCTGCAGGTCGAAGTGCAGCTGGTCACCCGCGACCCGGAAGAACTCAAGCTCATCACCGAGAACGCCCCGGCCATCCGCGCGCATCTGTTGATGCTGCTGTCGCAGACCAAGGCTACTGACGTGGCCGACCTGGTCGGCAAGCAGAAGCTGCAAAAAGCCGCACTGGTCGAAGCGCAGAAGGTCATGACCAGCGAGACCGGCAAGAAGTGCGTCGAAGAATTGCTGTTCACCAGTTTCGTTACCCAGTAAGGCACCGCCCATGAGCGTCAGCGATCTGCTTTCCCAGGACGAAATCGATGCCTTGCTGCATGGCGTCGATTCGGGCGTGGTCAACACCGAGCCGGCGGCACTGCCCGGCGAGGCGCGCCAATACGACCTGTCCAGCCAGGACCGCATCATCCGTGGCCGCATGCCGACCCTGGAAATGGTCAACGAGCGCTTCGCGCGCTTGTGGCGTATCGGCTTGTTCAACCTGATCCGGCGCTCGGCCGACCTGTCGGTGCGCGGCATCGACCTGGTCAAGTTCAATGAGTACATGCACTCGTTGTACGTGCCGACCAACCTCAATCTGATCCGCTTCAAACCGCTGCGCGGCACCGGCCTGATCGTGTTCGAACCCACCCTGGTGTTCACCGTGGTGGACAACTTCTTCGGTGGTGACGGCCGCTACCACACCCGTATCGAAGGGCGCGAATTCACCGCCACCGAGATGCGCGTGGTGCAGCTGATGCTCAAACAGACCTTCGCCGATCTGAAGGAAGCCTGGGCACCGGTGATGGAAGTGGACTTCGAGTACATCAACTCGGAGATCAACCCGCACTTCGCCAACATCGTCACCCCGCGCGAGTACGTGGTGGTGTGCCGCTTCCATGTGGAGCTGGAAGGCGGTGGCGGCGAGATCCACATCACCCTGCCGTATTCGATGCTGGAGCCGATCCGCGAATTGCTCGATGCCGGCATCCAGAGCGACCGCAATGACCGCGACGACTCCTGGAACGTGATGCTGCGCGAGCAGCTGGACACCGCCGAGGTCACCCTGTCCAGCGTGCTGGCCAGCAAGCGCATGAGTCTGCGCCAGCTCACCGGTCTGAAGGTCGGCGACATCCTGCCGATCGACCTACCCGCACAGGTGCCGCTGTGCGTGGAAGAAATCCCGTTGTTTACCGGCGAATTCGGCGTTTCCAATGGCAACAACGCCGTCAAGATCACCGCCGTACGCCCGCCCGGCGTGCAAGCCCCGCGTGCCGTTCCATCCCAGGACCCCAGCAAATGATCAACTCCGACATCCTCGACGCCGCGCCCGCCACCTTCGAAAGCCTGCAGGCCGAGCGCGATCTGAATGCCACCGACCTCAACCTGGACGTCATCCTGGACGTACCGGTGACGCTGTCGCTGGAAGTGGGCCGCGCGCGCATCCCGATCCGCAACCTGCTGCAGCTCAACCAGGGCTCGGTGGTGGAACTGGAACGCGGCGCCGGCGAGCCGCTGGACGTGTACGTCAACGGCACCTTGATCGCACACGGCGAAGTCGTCGTCATCAACGACCGCTTCGGCATCCGTCTGACCGACGTGGTCAGCCCCAGCGAACGGATCCGGAGGCTGCGGTGATCGGCCTGCTGGCCACTGCCGCGCCGGTCGCGGCCAAGGCCACCCAGGTCGGCGCACAGGCGCCGTCCTCGCCCAGCCTGTTTGGCGCAGTCTTTGCATTGCTGTTGGTGCTCGCGCTGATCGTCGGCCTGGGCTGGTTGCTCAAGCGCATGCCCGGCAGCGGTTTCCGCAATACCGAAGGCCTGCGCGTGGTGACCAGCCTGGCAGTCGGTGCCAAGGAACGTGTGGTGGTGGTGGAGGTGAACGGCCAGCAGTTGTTGCTCGGCGTCACCGCCGGCGGCATCAACACCCTGCACACCTTGTCCGAGCCGCTGCCGACCGCGCCGGCCCCCACCCTGCCCAACTTCAAGCAACTTCCCAATTTCGCCCAGCTGCTGGCACAGAAGCTGCGCAAGGACCCGTGACATGTTCAGTCGTTGGAATCGCTGGGGGCGCAGCCTGCGCCTGATCTTGATCCTGCTGGTGATGAGCTGCCCGTTGCTGGCTGCGGCCGCGCCCGCCGCCTTGCCGGCGATGGCCCAGGCCGCCGCTCCCGCCGCGGCGCCGGCTGCCGCCCCGACAGGCACCAATCAGTTGCCTTCGTTGCCGAACGTGAGCGTCGGCCGCATCGGCGACCAACCGGTGAGCCTGCCGTTGCAGACCTTGCTGCTGATGACGGCGATCACCCTGCTGCCGTCGATGCTGCTGGTGCTGACCGCCTTCACCCGCATCACCATCGTGCTGGGCCTGCTGCGCCAGGCGCTGGGCACCGGCCAGACCCCGTCCAATCAGGTGCTGCTGGGCCTGTCGATGTTCCTGACCGCGCTGGTGATGATGCCGGTGTGGCAAAAGATGTGGGGCGCCGGCCTGTCGCCGTACCTCAACAACCAGATCGATTTCTCCACCGCCTGGACGCTCACCACCCAGCCGCTGCGCGCCTTCATGCTGGCGCAGATCCGCGAGACCGATCTGATGACCTTCGCCGGCATGGCCGGCGACGGCAAGTACGCCGGCCCGGACGCGGTGCCGTTCCCGGTGCTGGTGGCCTCGTTCGTGACCAGCGAGCTGAAGACCGCGTTCGAGATCGGCTTTCTGATCTTCATTCCGTTCGTGATCATCGATCTGGTGGTGGCCAGCGTGCTGATGTCGATGGGCATGATGATGCTGTCGCCGATGCTGATCTCCGCGCCGTTCAAGATTCTGCTCTTCATCCTGGTGGATGGATGGGTGCTGGTGGTGGGCACGCTGGCAGCGAGCTTCAACGCGTCGTAGCCGCGTGACCTGGCTGTCGTTCATGCAGTTCTCGAATCCCCAATCCCTTGCTTTGGCCCCCCACTTGCATCAACACCTCCCATGAGCCCTGAAATCGCCCTGACCGAATTGCGTGGTGGCCTGGTCACCGTCCTGTGGATTGCCGGACCGATGCTGCTGGCGGTGCTGGTGGTCGGCGTGGTGATTGGTGTGGTGCAAGCCGCCACCCAGTTGAACGAACCGACCATCGCCTTCGTCGCCAAAGCCGTCGCGCTGACGGCCACGCTGTTTGCCACCGGCAGCATGCTGCTGGGGCATCTGGTGGAGTTCACCATCGCGCTGTTTCAGCGCATTCCGCATCTGATCGGTTAGCGGGCCAGACCGGATGGATGCTGCTACCCAGATGGTGATCGACGGCCAGCGCGCGTTCGCGATGGTCGGGGCGATCATGTGGACGATGCTGCGCACCGGCGCGTTGCTGACCGCGATGCCGTTGATCGGCACCCGCGCGGTACCCGGACGGGTGCGGGTGATGCTGGCCGGAACCTTGTCGATGGTGCTGGCACCGCTGCTGCCGCCGGTGCCGGAGTGGGACGGCTTTACCGCGCAGGCCGTGCTCAGCGTTGCGCGGGAGCTGGCGGTGGGCGCCAGCATGGGCTTCATGCTCAAGCTGATCTTCGAAGCCGGGGCGCTGGCCGGCGAGCTGGTGTCGCAGTCCACCGGTCTGTCGTTTGCACAGATGTCTGATCCGCTGCGCGGGGTGACCTCCGGGGTGATCGCGCAGTGGTTCTATATCGGGTTCGGGCTGCTGTTTTTCGCGGCCAACGGGCACCTGGCGGTGATCTCGCTGTTGGTGGACAGCTACAAGGCCTTGCCGATCGGCACGGCCATTCCGGATGCCGCGGCCTTCGCCGAGGTGGCCCCAACCCTGTTCCTGCAGATCATGCGCGGCGGGCTGACCTTGGCGCTGCCGATGATGGTGGCGATGCTGGCGGTCAACCTGGCCTTCGGCGCCTTGGCCAAGGCCGCCCCGGCGTTGAATCCGATGCAGTTGGGCCTGCCGCTGACGGTGTTGCTGGGCCTGTTTCTGCTCTCCAGCTTCGCCAGCGAATTCGCACCGCCCGTGCAACGCATGTTCGACACCGCATTCGATGCCGCCAGGGCGTTGACAGACTAAGCGCAGCTGACAACCCGTCGTTTTGTCGGTCGCTCCCAGCATCGCCAACAATACGTTGGAGACGGACGACGCGCAGGAATCACCATCGCCAAGACTTACGCCGATGCGGCGCATCCACTGCGCCCCGGCAGGCAACGTTCCCGACCAGTTGAACAGTCACTCACCGCGTGAACTGCCTCAAGTTTTTTGCCGATCAGCCGTCAACGCCCTTGCACGGTTGACGCGGCCAATCGTCGTCCACCACATCTCCACACCTGCGGGAACCGATGCCCAACGTGTCTGCGCTGTTCGCTCCGATGGTCTCGCGAGGCGGTCACTTGTGGACTTCGGTGTGGCTGTGGGTTGCCGGCCTGCTGCTCTGCGGCAGCGCTCTGGCGCAGACGTACAGCTTCCGCGACTACGCCCAGGCCGATGGCCTGCAGGGCATGACCGTCAACAGCCTGCTCGAAGACCGCCAAGGCGTGGTCTGGCTGGGCACCGAGTTGGGGTTGCATCGCTTCGAACGCGAGCGGTTCACCCCGATCGGCCAGGAAAGCGGCCTGGATGCACGCTACATCCGTGCGCTGGGACTGGACGCGGCAGGACGGCTATGGGTGGCCAGCGCCAATGGCGTGTTCGTGCACGAAGGCACGACCTTCGTGCAGGTGCTGCGCGACGGCAAGCCGATCCGTGCCGACAGCGGCAATGTCGTGGCCGCCTACGCCGATGGCGTGGTGGTGGTCAGCGAAAACACCCTGCTGCGCCTGGCGCCGAATCCCGCCGGGGGCTGGTCGGTGCACACGCTGCCGTTGCACCTTGCCGATGGCAGCACGCTGCCGGCCGGCAAGGCGCTGCTGGCCGATGGCACCGCACTCTGGGCCAGCTGCGGTCAGCACATCTGCCACATCGATGCCAGCGGGCGCATCGATCTGCTGTCCGAAGCAGACGGAGTGCCGGAGCGGCAATGGCGCGCGATCTTCCGCGACCATCGGGGAGCGATGTGGCTACGCGGTGGCGGGCTGGTGCTGTCGCGCGCGCCCGGCGAGCGCGTGTTTCGCAATCATCCGGCGCCGTCCGGCACCAGCTTCGACACGCTGTCGGCCGCCACCACGCTGTCCGAAGACGCGCAGGGCCGCCTGCTGACCCGCTCCGATCGCGGTCTGGTGCGGTGGGAAGGCGACCACTGGCATTACTTCGGCCACAACCAGGGACTACCGATCAGCCCGATGGTCGGCCCGGTGATGATGCAGAGCACCGGCCAGCTGTGGATCGGCACGCGTGGACTGGGCGTGCAGCGCTGGCTGGGCTACGGCAGCATCGAGCATTGGGACGAGAGCCAGGGGCTGGCCGAAGCGCCGACCTGGGCGATCCAGCGGTTGCCCGGCGGCGAGCTGCTGGTAGGCGGCGATGCCGGCTCCAACGTGCGGGATCCGCATAGCGGACGCATGCTGCCGTGGACGCTCGACGACGGCCAGCCGTTGCTGCAGACGATTTCCATCGCGCTGTCGCCCCTCGACGGCGCGGCCTGGGTGGCGCGCTCGTCCGGCGCACTGGCACGCCGCGATCCGCAAAGCGGCAAGACCGCCGATGTCCTGCAACTGGGCGTACCGGTCAATAAATTATTGTTCGATGCCGCCGGCACCTTGTGGATCACCACGCCACACGGCTTGTACCGCATGCGACACAACGCACCGTACGAAGCCGAGCGCGATACGGGGCTGCCGGCGGCGTTCGTGGGCGATGTCGATCTGGATCGTCAGGGGCGGCTGTGGGCCAGTACCCGCGAGGGGCTGTATCGCCAGCAGACCGACGGCAGCTGGCAGCGCGTGCAGGTGCGTGGCGACCTGCCCAGCCAGGATTTCTTCCTGCTGGATTTTTCTGCCGACAACGAAATCTGGATTTCGCTGCGCGATACCGGGCTGTGGCACGGCAGGCTGCAGCCGGACGGCGTGCTGCAGCTTGCTGCGGTCAATGATCCGCTGGTGGCGCGCGTGATGCCGTTCATCCTGCGCCACGACAGCAAGGGCCGGCTGTGGCTGGGCAGTAGCCAGGGACTGGACATGTATGAAAACGGCCACTGGTCGCGCGCAACACGCACCGAAGGGCTGTTGTGGGACGACATGTCGGCCAACGCGTTTTTCGAAGATGTGGATGGCAGCATCTGGCTCGGCAGCAGCCGCGGGCTCAGCCATCTGATCGACCCGTTGCGCGTGTTCGCCGCGCCGCCGCTGCGGGTGGAGGTCCTGCGCGTGCGCCGCGGCGCGCAGGCCGTCATGCCCGGTGCCAAGGTCGGCTGGTCGCAGGTGCCGCTGGATGTGGACATCAGCACCCCGGGCGCCGAAGGCGGGCCGGACCGCATCAGTTTCCGCTATCGCGTCGAGGGCCACCAGGCGCGCTGGACCAGCACCTCCCTCAGTCACCTCACCTACCCGTTGCTGCCGCCCGGCACCTATACGCTGGAAGTACAGGCGGTGGACGCCTATCAGCGCAGCGTCAGCCCCACCACCCGCTTCGGATTCGAACTGGTTCCACCGTGGTGGCGCGGCATTGCTGCGCTGATCGGTTACGTGCTGCTCGGCATTGCGGCAGTGATCGTGCTGCTGCGCTGGCGCACGCGCAAACTGCTGCGGCGCAAACGCGAGCTGGAGCAATTGGTCGCCGAGCGCACCGCCGAGCTGGAGCAGGACAAGCGCGAACTGGAAGCGGCGCGCGCCGAACTGGCACTCAAGGCCACCCACGACGAACTGACCGGCCTGCTCAACCGCGCCGGCATTTTGCACGCGCTGCGCGGCATGCTGGCGCACGCCTCAACGAAGGTGCGGCCGCTGGCGGTGGTGCTGATCGATCTGGATCACTTCAAACTGGTCAACGACCAACACGGCCATCTGGCCGGCGACGCGGTGCTGGCCGAGGTTGGCCGGCGCCTGGACGCGCTGGTGCGCGGCGAGGACCGCATCGGTCGCTACGGTGGCGAAGAATTGCTGGCGCTGCTGCCCGGCCTGAGTACCGAGGCCACGCATCGCCTGCAGGCACTGCATCAAGGCATCTGCGGCGATTACCCGATCGCTGGCGGTGCGCTACCGGTGACCTGCTCGATCGGCGTGGCCTGGTTTGAACCGGGCGAAACCCTGGAACAGTTGCTGGCCCGCACCGACGCTGCGCTGTATCGCGCCAAACGCAGCGGCCGCAATCGCATCGACTACGATCATGCGACGCACGATGACGCCGCTAACGGTTGAGCGTTAGCGGCGAATGCCTTGAAAAGCAGCTGAAAACGGGCTTCGAATGAACGCACGGCGCACTACAACTGCGCCGTCGGCAAACGGATGCCACGGCCTGTCGAGATCGTCTGCCATCGTCGATCCGAACAGCGGTTTTGAAACGCGCTTCAGGCAATCCGCGTGGCCAGCAAGCCTGCGCCAACATCACGGTTTCGCGCGCTGCCGGCATGGGCAATGGCCGCGCCCGCTCGGCACTCACGCCATCGTGGCGTTGCGCGCATTAAAGAAACACGCGTGAACAGCCGTTAGTCGGTTTACTGCGGCCTACTATGGGGGCCGCCCATGGCAAGCGTGAGACACCCGCTCAAGGGCGCGGACCACACCTGCCGATGCGTGGGAGAGTGCAACGCCCGTGGGGTTTGAGTACCGCCAGTGGAGATCGTCGAGCCGGCGCGCGCCGTTTGCCGCGGCGTTGCTCTTGGCGTTGCTGTCGTTGGCCGATCTGGCCGGCGCGCAGAGCGCCAGCATTCGCCGTTATGCCCACGATCAAGGCCTGCTCGGGCTGGCCGGCACCTGCCTGCTGCAAACCCGCGCCACGTTGCTGTGGGTGTGCACCGAGAGCGGGCTGTATCGCTTCAATGGGCGCAGCTTTCAGCAGGTCGTGCTGGGTGACCTGCGCAACGAACCGATCAGCTCGATGACCGAAACCGCAGACGGCACGTTGTGGGTAGCCGGCTTCCAGGCGCTATTTGTCGGCGACGAACACGGCTTTCGCCGACTGGCGCCCTACGAGGCCGAACATCTGCAGGAAGGCATGCTGCTGGCCAATCCATCGTGGGGCACGGTGCTGGCCAATGGCGGCACGCTGGAACTGCTGAGTGCACGCGGCAATGGCCACTGGCATAGCGAACCCTTGCTGGATACCGCCACCCGCGTGCGCGTCCCCGAGTTATCCAAGGTGCTGAGCCTGTCGGTGGACGGCGACACCTTGTGGGCTGGCTGCGCCAAGCGGCTGTGCACCATCGACGCGCAGCGCAAGGTGCAGGTGTACGGACCGGAGCAAGGCGTGCCGGAAGATCGCTGGTACAGCGTGTTGCGCGATCACGACGGCGCGCTGTGGGCACGCGGCACCGGCAACCTGCTCTATCGCGCGCCGGGCGCAACCACCTTCAGCGTGCGGCCGCTGCCGTTGCTGGATGGCAGCACCATCGGGCAGCAGGCGCCACTGGTGCTGGATCGCGAAGGACGTGTACTGGTGCGCCGCAACGACGGCCTGGTGCGCTGGGAAAACGGCCGCTGGCGCAGTTTCGGCACCGGCAACGGGCTGCCAGCGGGCAGCAGCGATGCCATCGTGGTGGACCGCGACGGCGATATCTGGATGACCGTGGACGGCGAAGGCCTGGTGCGCTGGGCCGGCTACGAGTGGATCGAAAACTGGGACGCCTCGCAAGGCATGCCGGCTGCGCCGACCTGGTCGATCGCCCGCGACGCGCAGGGCGCGCTGCTGGTCGGCAACGAACACGGCACCGGCCGTCAGGTCGACCCGCAGGGGCGGTTTGTTCCCGCCTTGCAGGCTTCCGGGATCCAGATCGTGGGCATGCAACGCAGCGCCGACGGCAGCCTATGGACGCTCAATTCGGCCGGTTTCCTGCGTCGCAACTGGCCGGATGGACGCAGCAAGGAGATCGCCAAACTGCCGCGCACTGCGCGCCGCCTGCTCATCGACCGCCAGGGGCGGATGTGGATGCTCAGCGCCGGCGGGTTGTTCGTGATCGAACACCCGCTGGAGGGCGGCACCCTGCAGGCGGTTGCCAACATGCCGACGATCGCCTACACCGACATCCAGCAGACCGCCGACGGCACGCTGTGGGTCTCCAGCGCCAATGGCCTGTTTCGGCTACGCGGCACACACTGGTCGAAGGTGCAGGTGAAGGTCAATGGCGGCACCTCGGACCCATGGATCAACAAATTCCACATCAGCGACAGCGGCGAAGTGTGGCTGGCGTTCTATCGCGCGGGTCTGTGGCACGGCATGTTGCTGGACGGGGGACTGGATCTGCAGGCGGTCAGCGACGAAGCGCTTGGCGATGTCAGCGTGTACCAGCTGCGCGGCGACAGCGTCGGCCGGGTCTGGGTGGGCCACGCGCGCGGTGTGGAGGTTTACGACGGTGAGCGCTGGGCGCATCTGTCGCAATCGCAAGGGCTGTTATGGGACGACGTGTCCGAAGCGGCGTTTGCCGAAGATCCGGATGGCTCGGTCTGGATCGGCACCGCGCGCGGGGTGAGCCATCTGCGCGATCCGGCGCGCCTGTTCGATCAGCGCCAGCCCAGCGTGCGCATCGACAGCGTCAGCCGCGGCGGCGTGCCGGTGCAGCGTGGCCAGTTGCTCGGGTGGAGCGACAAGCCGCTGCATATCGAGCTGTCCAGCATGGAGGTCTACGACGACCCCAGCCGGCTGACGGTGCGCTACCGCCTGCTCGGTCTGCACAACGAATGGATCCAGAGCGACACGCTGTCGATCGACCAACCACCGCTGCCGTCGGGACATTTCCGCCTGCAGGTGCAGCTGCTGGATCGCTACCGGCGCGCCGCCTCGCCGATCGCCGACCTGCCCTTCGCGGTGGCGCCATTGTGGTGGCGCAGCCCGCCGGCGATTGCGCTGTATCTGCTGATCGGCAGCGCGCTGCTGGCCGGTCTGTGGCGCTGGCGCCACCGTCACCTGGTCGCGCGCGAGCGCATGCTCGCCGAGCTGGTCGCCGAGCGCACCTATCAGCTGGAGCGCGAAAAACGCGAACTGGAAAGCGCCCGCGCCGCATTGGCGTTGAAGGCCAGCCACGACGCGCTGACCGGCCTGCTCAATCGCTCCGGCGTGCTCGAAGCGATGGCCGAAGAACTGCAGGCCTGCGCCCATGGCGCGCATCCGTTGGCGGTGGTACTGATCGATCTGGATCACTTCAAGCTGGTCAACGACGAACACGGCCATCTGGTCGGCGATGCGGTGCTGGCCAAGGTCGGCGCACGCCTGACCGCCTGCCTGCGCGATTCGGACAGAGTGGGCCGTTACGGCGGCGAAGAATTGCTGCTGTTGCTGCCGGGCATGCCGCAGAACAGCCAGCATCGGCTGCGTGCCATCCACGAAAAGCTCAGCGTGGCCCCATACGAAGTGGGCACCGCCCGCCCGCTGCCGGTGACCTGCTCGGTCGGTGTGGCGTGGTTCCGGATCGGCGACACTGCGGCCACGCTGCTGGCGCGCGCCGACGAGGCGCTGTATCGCGCCAAGCGGCACGGACGCAATCGCATCGAACCGGAGGAGCCTGAGTCGTCAGTGGCATGAGCAGTACATCCCATCCCCCCAGTGCCACGACCGGCCGCCAAGTGCATGGGCACGCTGCACCGCAGCCGCTGTGCATGCCTGCGCAACGCCCACCTGCCCATGGCATGGCTGCAGCACGGCTCGCGCCCGCCAGCCTGTGCGCAGCGACCGCCGGCGCGCAGCTGCCGTTGTCGTGGCTGACCGCGGTGGTGGTGCTGGTCACGCTGGCCTTGCTGGTGTTGGCGCTGGTGATCTCGGTGCTGTCGCGGCGCTTCCAGCAACGCACCGATGTGCTCGCCCAATCGCTGGCGCAAGCCAATGCCGAGCTGGTGCTGGCCGCGCTGCACGACCCGCTCACCCGCCTGCCCAACCGCGTGCTGCTGCACGAACACGTGCTGCAGAGCATCGACCGCGCCCAGCGCGACGGGCAGCGCTTTGCGGTGATGCTGGTCAATCTGGATGGCTTCAAGGCGGTCAACGACGGCTACGGCCATCAGTTCGGCGACCAGCTGCTGGTGGCGGTGGCCGGGCGCCTGAGCGCGCACCGCCGTGCCCACGGCAGCCTGGCGCGCTTGGGCGCCGACGAATTCGTGCTGGTGTCCGACATCGCCGACCCCGAAGACGCCGCCGCAATCGCCGCGCATCTGCTGCAGGCGCTGGCAGTGCCATTCCTGGTCGGCGACCAGGAGCTGCGCCTCAGCAGCAGCGTCGGCATCGCGCTGTATCCAGAAGACGCCGGCAGCGAGCATCAGCTGATGACCCATGCCGATGCGGCCATGCGCCATGCCAAACAGGCTGGGCGCAACCGCTACAGCTTCTTCGAGCGCTCGATGACCGGCACCACCCGCGAGCGCCTGCAGCTGCTGCAGGATCTGCCGCGCGCACTGGAGCTGGGCCAGTTCGTGCTGCACTACCAACCCAAATACTGCGCTGAGGATGGCCGCCCGATCGGCGCCGAAGCGCTGATCCGCTGGCAACATCCCGAACGCGGCCTGGTGCCGCCGGACAGCTTTATCCCGCTGGCCGAACGCAGCGGCATGATTGGCCCGCTCGGCAGTTGGGTGCTGCAGCAAGCCTGCCGGCAGATGCGCGCCTGGCGCGAGGCCGGGCATGGCGACTGGCGGGTGGCGGTGAACCTCTCGGCCACCCAGCTGGCCTCGCCCAGCCTGCTGGACGAAGTGGCCACCACCCTGGCCGAACATGCGATCGCCCCCGGCCAGCTCACCCTGGAAATCACCGAAAGCATGGCCATGCGCGACGCCGAGGCCTGCCTGCACACGCTTGGCCAGCTCAATGCACTGGGCGTGCGTATCGCCATCGACGACTTCGGCACCGGTTATTCCAACCTGCTCTATCTACGCAAGCTGCCCGCGCACGAACTCAAGATCGACCGCAGCTTCGTGCAGGCGATGGACACCTGCGCCGAAGACATCGCCATCGTCGCCGCCGTCGTCGCGCTAGCCCACACCATGCGGCTGCAGGTGGTGGCCGAAGGCGTGGAGACCGCCGCCCAGCGCAACATGCTCGAACGCCTGGGTTGCGACCAGCTGCAAGGCTATCTGCTGGGCCGGCCGATGGACGCCGAGCGCTTTATCGCCACGGTGGTCGCCCAGCGCGATGGCCTGCGCCGCCAGGCCAGCTGAGCGACAAAACCGCGTCAAAACGCCCGCCGACGCGGCATCTGCGATCGACGACTCGCCAACCGAGCCAAGCATGATCCGGACTTGGTCAGACACGCTCGCGTTCTGACCGGTTGCCCTTCTCGCTCCCCACCCAGCCACGCAGCCCCCTCCAGCGGCTCCACGCACGCGGCCGCTGCGCCCCGATTCCCGATTCCCCATTCCCCATTCCCCATTCCCAGCCCCACCAACTGGAACGCCGCTTGCATGAGCCAGGGCTGACAAGTCACCGGCACCTCCATGTCCGAGTCCGAAGACGGCGGCGAACGCACAGAGCTTCCCACCGAAAAACGCCTGCGCGAAGCCCGCGAGCAGGGCAACATCCCGCAGTCGCGGGAGTTGTCCACCGCTGCGGTGTTCGGCGCCGGCGTGTTCGCGCTGATGGCCCTGGCGCGCGGCATCGGCGATGGCGCCAGCGTCTGGATGAAGACCGCGCTCAGCCCGGACCCGAAAATGCGTGAAAACCCGATGGCGCTGTTCGGCCATTTCGGCGATCTGCTGCTGCAACTGCTGTGGGTGATGGTGCCGCTGATCGGCATCTGCCTGGCCGCCGGCCTGGCCGGCCCGCTGGTGATGAGCGGGCTGCATTTCTCCGGCAAGGCGATCATGCCCGACCTCAACAAGCTCAACCCGGCCAACGGGCTCAAGCGCATGTGGGGCAGCAACAGCCTGGCCGAGCTGGTCAAGTCGGTGCTGCGGCTGCTGTTCGTCGGCCTGGCTGCCAGCCTGTGCATTTCCAAAGGCCTGCACGGCCTGCGCTCGCTGGTGAACCAGCCGCTGGAACAAGCCGTGGGCAACGGCCTGGACTTCACCAAGAGCCTGCTGTTCTACACCGCCGGCGCCCTGGTGCTGCTGGCCGCCATCGACGCGCCGTACCAGAAGTGGAACTGGATGCGGAAGCTCAAGATGACCCGCGAAGAGATCAAGCGCGAGATGAAGGAGAGCGAGGGCAGCCCGGAGGTCAAGGGCCGCATCCGCCAGATGCAGATGCAGATGTCGCAGCGCCAGATGATGGAAGCGGTACCCAAGGCCGACGTGGTGCTGATGAATCCGACTCACTACGCAGTGGCGCTCAAGTACGAGGGCGGCAAGATGCGCGCCCCGATCGTGGTGGCCAAGGGCGTGGACGAAATGGCCTTCCGTATCCGCGAAGTCTGCGAACAACACCGGGTGGCGATCGTCACCGCGCCGCCTTTGGCACGCGCCTTGTATAGAGAAGCTCAAATTGGCAAGGAAATTCCCGTGAGACTCTATTCGGTCGTGGCCCAGGTACTTTCCTACGTCTACCAGCTGCGTGGCTGGAACGGCGGCCCGATGCCGGACTTGCCCTCATTGGAAGTGGATGAGTTCGGCAAGGGAGCCAGCGCATGAGCGCCCAACCCGCACCGCTGAATGCCCGACGCATCATGGAGTTGCTGCGCAACGGCCTGGGTGCCCCGCTGGCGCTGATGGCCATGCTGGCCATGCTGATGGTGCCGCTGGCCGCACCGGTGCTGGATGCCTTGTTCACCTTCAACATCGCCATCTCGCTGATGGTGCTGCTGGCGGTGATCTACGTGCAGCGCCCGCTGGAATTCACCATTTTCCCGATCGTGCTGTTGATGACCACGATGCTGCGCCTGGCGCTGAACGTCGCCTCCAGCCGCGTGATCCTGATCAACGGCCAGGACGGCCACGCCGCGGCCGGCAAGGTCATCGAAGCGTTCGGCCAGTTCGTCATCGGCGGCAATTACGCGGTGGGCATCGTGGTGTTCGCGATCCTGACCATCATCAACTTCGTCGTTATCACCAAGGGTGCCGGGCGCGTGTCGGAAGTAACCGCGCGCTTCATCCTGGACGCCATGCCCGGCAAGCAGATGGCCATCGACGCCGACCTCAACGCCGGTTTGCTGACGCGCGAGGAAGCCAAGGCCCGCCGCGAAGAAGTGCGCGAGGAAGCCGACTTCTACGGCGCGATGGACGGTGCCAACAAGTTCATCCGCGGCGACGCCATCGCCGCCATCATGATTTTGTTCATCAATCTCATCGGCGGTATGGCGGTGGGCATGTTCCAGCACGGCATGAGCTTTGTGGATGCCGCCTCCACCTACACCCTGCTGTCGATCGGCGACGGTTTGGTGGCGCAGCTGCCGGCCTTGCTGGTGTCGTCCTCGGTCGCCTTGCTGGTGACCCGCGCCTCGCGGGCGCAGGACATGCGCGGCGCGATGATCAGCCAGGTGTTCGGCCAGCACCGCGCATTGGCGGTGGCGGCGGCCATCCTGGGCCTGGTCGGCCTGGTGCCGGGCATGCCGAACGTCGCGTTTTTGACGCTCGGCCTGATCCTGGGCGTGATCGCCTGGAAAATGTACAAGCGCAGCCTGGTCATCCCGCCGACCGGCGACCCGGCCACCGACCCGAAGGCCGCCGCCGCGGCCACCGCCGCCCAGGCCAGCTCGGAACTGAGCTGGGACGAGCTGCGCCCGATCGACCCGCTGGGCCTGGAAGTGGGCTACCGGCTGATCCCGCTGGTAGACAAGAACCAGGGCGGCGAGCTGATGGCGCGCATCAAGGGCGTACGCCGCAAGCTCACCCAGGACATCGGCTTCCTGGTGCCGCCGGTGCACATTCGCGACAACCTGGAGCTGTCGGCCAACGCCTACCGCTTGCTGGTACACGGCGTGCCGGTGGCCACTGCGGAAATCTATCCCGATCGCGAACTGGCGCTGGACCCGGGCGGCGCGCTCGGCCAGCTCGACGGCATTCCCGGCAAGGACCCGGCGTTCGGCCTGGACGCCACCTGGATCCAGCCGCATCAACGCGCCTATGCCGAATCGATGGGCTATACGGTGGTCGACCCGGCCACCGTGGTCGCCACCCATCTGTCGCACCTGATCCGCGAACACGCACCGGAACTGCTCGGTCACGAGGAAGTACAGCAACTGCTGGCGACCCTGGCCAAGACCGCGCCGAAGATGGTCGAAGACCTCACCCCCAAGGCGTTGCCGCTGTCGGTGGTGGTGCGCGTATTGCAGAACCTGCTGATCGAGCGCATCCCGGTGCGCCAGCTGCGCAAGATCGTCGAAGCGCTGGTAGAACACGCCCCGCACAGCCAGGACCCGACCACCCTCACCGCCGCAGTGCGCACCTCGCTGGGCCGCTTCATCGTGCAGGAGATCGCCGGCATGTCGGCCGAACTACCGGTCTACACGCTGGCCCCGCAGCTGGAGCGCGTGCTGCAGGAATCCACCCACGGCAACGGCGTGGCGCTGGAACCCGGCCTGGCCGAGCGCCTGCACCAAAGCCTGGCCGATTGCGTCGGCAAGCAGGAAGCCCGCAACGAACCGGCAGTGGTACTGGTACCCGGCCAGGTCCGCGCCGCCCTGGCCCGCCTGGTCCGCCACAGCGTGCCGACCCTGTCGGTACTGGCCTATAGCGAAGTGCCTGAAGACAAGCGCCTGAGGCTGGTCGGCACGATCAGCTGAGGCTGACGCACCTCGTAGGAGCGCACCCGGGCGCGACGGGCTCTACCGGGACAGCCCGTCGCGCCCAGGTGCGCTCCTACAACACGCCGGGCAATCCGACGACATGCTGCGGATCAGGCAAGGTCGCCGACACCTGTAGGAGCGCACCTGGGCGCGAGGGCTTTACCGGGACAGCCCATCGCGCCCAGGTGCGCTCCTACGGACCCACCCGAGCCTGGCCCTCTCGCTGCAGACAGGCAACCGACCACCGCGTCGGAAAGCCGCCACTGGTCCGGACATCCAATCGATTGCACGACGCTGGCCGTTTCGAGGCTTTCCGAACGCCCAAAGCGCAACATCCGGCGCGCCAGCGCACCCGCCCATACGGTGACGCCACGGCAACGCAGCCTTGCAAAAAAAGTCAATATATACAGCGACTTGAAGCCAGGCGAATCTATCTGCGTTACGCCCTGCACCCTGTTCCAAACCTCAGATCCACGCGCCGGAACCCCGGCACCGCGTTTTGGCACGCCACGTGCATTAGCTCTGGCGAGACCGCAGCCAGCTTGATCGCTGCGGGGCGAGAGCAGGACTTGGAACAACCGAACGGGACAGGCAACTCATGACGCTGGCAACACACCCACATTCATCGCGCACCCGTCCGGCGTCCGGCGGGTCCCGTTCCTGGAGGCACTTCGCATGAAAATCAAACGCTTCGTCGCCCCGGACATGCGCACCGCATTCCGCATGGTGCGTGAAGAGCACGGTCCGGACGCAGTGATCCTGTCCAACCGCCGCACCGCCGAAGGCATCGAGATCGTCGCTGCCAGCAACTACGACGAAGAACTCGTGCAGCGCGCTCTGGAAACCGCGCGCTCCGAGACCCCGTCGGCCTCCGCACAGATCGAACAGGCGCCTGCACAGCACGCCCCGGTCCAGCAGGCTCCGGCCAGGCCGGCCGCCCCGGTCCATGCACCGCTCAAGCCGGCCAGCGACGCCGGCAGCAGCCAGCGTCAGCGCGTTGCCAGCGCTGCCGACGACATGATCGCCGCGATGGCGCTACGCCAGCCGGTCAACGTGCCGCGCCAGGCGCCGGTCGCCGCACCGATACGCACTGCCGCCGTACCCTCGCCCGCCGCCCAGGCGCTGGCCCGTGCCGTAGCGGTTGCCGCCGCGCCGCGCCAGGAACATGCGCTGTCGGCCGTGCCGGAACAGCTGTTCGCCGACTTTCTGACCACCGCCCCGGTACAGGCTGCGGTGCACGCTGCCCCGGCGCAGGCACGCACGCCGATCATGGCCGCCGCGCTGGCCACCCACGCTTCTTATGGGCAGGACGACGACGAGCAGGACGACGACGACAGCTTCGAGATGGACGACGCGCTGCCGCAGATCCTGCCGCCGGCCGCATTGCCGCCGCTGGTGGCTGCTCCGGTCGCCCTGGCCGCGGTGCCGGTCGCCGCCGCCCCGGCGCCGCAGAACGACGAAGAACTCAAGCAGCTGCGCGGTGAGCTGGCGCTGATGCGTCAGATGATCGAGCGCGAAATGAACCGCCTCACCGACGAGCGCCTGCGTGGCTCACCGGTGCGTGCGCAGGCCCTGGAGCTGATGGACGACTACGGCTTCGACGCCGGTCTGATCCGCGACGTGGCGATGCAGATTCCCGCCGATACCGAATTGCATCGCGGCCGCGGGCTGATGCTGGGCCTGTTGTCCAAGCGTCTGCCGGTGGCCCCGATCGACCCGCTGGAACGTGGCGGCGTGATTGCCCTGGTCGGCCCGACTGGCGCCGGCAAGACCACCACCATCGCCAAGCTCGCCCAGCGTTTCGCCGCCCAGCACGCCCCGCGCGACGTGGCCCTGGTCACCACCGACACCCAGCGCGTCGGCGGCCGCGAGCAGCTGCACAGCTACGGCCGTCAGCTCGGCATCGCGGTGCACGAGGCCGACAGCGCCGAGAGCCTGCTGGAACTGCTCGAGCGCCTGCGCGACTACAAGCTGGTGCTGATCGACACCGCCGGCATGGGTCAGCGCGACCGCGCCCTGGCCGCACAGCTGAACTGGCTGCGCGCCGCGCACCAGGTCACCTCGCTGCTGGTGCTGCCGGCCAACGCCCATTTTTCCGACCTCGACGAGGTCGTGCGCCGCTTCGCCCACGCCAAACCCCAAGGCGTGGTGCTGACCAAACTCGACGAGACCGGCCGCTTCGGCAGCGCCTTGTCGGTGGTGGTCGACCACCAACTGCCCATCACCTGGGTGACTGACGGACAGCGGGTCCCCGACGACCTGCACCGCGCCAATGCCGCCAGTCTCGTTCTTCGCCTTGAAGATTTGCGGCGCGCTGCCGATAAGCCCTGTACTCCGGAGCACAACCATGCAGTCGCGTGAATACGCCAAGCTGACCAACGCCTTCCCCCTGACGGCGACCCGTCCCGAGCCTTTGGGCCCGGTGCGCACCATTGCCGTGACCGGTGGCAAGGGCGGCGTGGGTAAAACCAACATTTCCGCCAACCTGGCCGTGGCCCTCGCCGAGATGGGCAAGCGCACCCTGCTGCTGGACGCCGACCTTGGCCTGGCCAACCTGGACGTGGTCTTGGGACTCTCGCCCAAGTACACCCTGGCCGACCTGATCGCCGGCCGCTGCACGCTGGACGAAGTGATCATCGAAGGTCCCGGCGGCGTGTTGGTGGTTCCGGCCGCCTCCGGTCGCCGCCACATGGCCGAACTGGCCCCGGCCCAGCACATCGGCCTGGTCAACGTGTTCTCCGAACTGGAACGCGACCTGGACGTGATGGTCATCGACACCGCCGCCGGCATCACCGACAGCGTGCTGACCTTCTGCCAGGCCGCCCAGGACACCGTGGTGGTGGTCTGCGACGAACCGGCCTCGATCACCGACGCCTACGCGCTGATCAAGGTGCTCTCGCGCGAACGCGGCGTGGACCGCCTGCAGATCATCGCCAACATGGTGCGCGACCCCAACGAAGGCCGCCTGCTGTACGACAAGCTGTCGCGGGTCTGCGAGAAATTCCTCGGCGACGTGTCGCTGAACTACCTCGGCCACGTGCCGCAGGACGACTGGTTGCGTTTGTCGGTGCAGCGTCAGCAACCCGTCATCAAGGCCTACCCCGCCAGTCCGTCGGCGCTGGCCATCGCAGAAATCGCGCGGCGTACCTCGCGCTGGCAGGCACCCACGGTGCCGCGCGGCAACGTCGAGTTCTTTGTCGAACGCATCATCCAACGGGGAGTCGCCGCATGAGTACCGCTACCGCTACCGCAACGACGGCCACAGCGCAGTACCGTGCAGTGCAACGTAACAACGCCAACGACATCGTCACCCAGCACGCCGATCTGGTGCGCCGCATCGCCCACCATCTGGCCGCGCGCCTGCCGGCGAGCGTGGAAGTGGACGACCTGATCCAGGCCGGCATGATCGGCCTGATCGAAGCCTCGCGCAGTTACGACTCCGACCAGGGCGCCTCGTTCGAAACCTATGCCTCGATCCGTATCCGCGGCTCGATGATCGACGAGATTCGCAGAGGCGACTGGGTGCCGCGTTCGGTGCATCGCCGTGCCCGCGACGCCGCCGCTGCGGTGCGCAAGATCGAGCAGCACACCGGCCGTGCCGCCGCCGCCACCGAAGTGGCCGCCGCGATGGAAATGCCGCTTCCCGATTACCTGCGTCTGATGGAAGATGCCGCCCGCGGCCAGGTGTTGAGCCTGGAGTCGCGGATCGAAGATCACGGCGAGCTGGACACCACCGCCAAGGGTGGCCCCAACCCACAGCAGATGATGGAGCGTGGCGAATTCGGCCGCGAGCTGGGCAAGGCCATCGGTCAATTGCCCGAGCGTGAGCAGCTGGTGCTGTCGCTGTACTACGAACAGGAATTGAACCTGAAGGAAATCGGCGCCGTGCTCGGTGTCAGCGAATCGCGCGTGTGCCAGATCCATGGCCAGGCGGTGGTGCGTCTGCGCGGCCGCCTCAAGGTCTTCGAACTGGCCGATGCCGGTGTCGAAATTGACGACTAATTTTTTCGCGTATTTTTTAGTGTTAGGAGCTTGATGTGAACAAGAACATGCGGATTTTGATCGTGGACGACTTCTCGACGATGCGACGTATCGTCAAGAATCTGTTGGGCGATCTTGGTTTCACCAATACCGCAGAGGCCGAAGACGGCAACAGCGCATTGGCTGCCTTGCGGGCCGGCCCGTTCGATTTCGTGGTCACCGACTGGAACATGCCCGGCATGACCGGCATCGACCTGCTGCGCAACATCCGCGCCGACGCCAAGCTCAAGCACCTGCCGGTGATGATGGTGACCGCCGAAGCCAAGCGCGAGCAGATCATCGAAGCGGCGCAGTGCGGCGTGAACGGCTACATCATCAAGCCGTTCACCGCGCAGACGCTTGAAGAAAAGCTGGGCAAGGTGTTCGAACGTCTGGCGGCGACCGCCTGATGAACGCCACCGTGGACACCAATGCCGAACGCGCCGCGTTGATCGACCGCCTGCAGGGCGCGCTCGACGCACTGGAAAGCGGTGACGAAGCCGCCTGGAAGCGCGAGGTCGACCACCTCGCCGCCTTGCGCACCCGTCCGATGATGCAGGGCCTGAGCCGGCTCGCACGCGAACTCGGTCAGGCGCTGGGCGAATTGCCCACCGTGCCCGAAGAAGCCGGCGAACTGGACGATGCGTGTTCGCGCCTGGACCACGTGGTGGAAATGACCGAAAAGGCCAGCCATCGCACGCTGGATCTGGTCGAAGAATGCCGTGAGCTGGCCAACCAGCTGCGCGACGGCGGTCTGAATCAGGACCAGGGCGCGCTGATGGACAAGATGCGCCACAACCTGACCGAGCTGTCGCTGGCGCAGAGCTACCAGGACCTGAGCGGGCAGATCATCCGGCGCGTGGCCGGCATCGTGCGGCGCGTGCACGAAGGCTTCGGTGCGCTCGGCCTGCCGCCCAAGAGCACCGAACCGAAGAAAGACGACGGCGGTCTTGCCGGTCCTGCAGTCAAGGGCCTGGACCGTCACGCGGTGTCGCAAGACGACGCCGATGACCTGCTGTCCGGATTGGGGTTGTAACCATGAGTGCTGTTCCAGACGATATTGCTGCCGATTTCATCGTCGAGGCCCAGGAAATCCTGGATCGCCTCGGCGAACAGCTGGTCGCGCTGGAACAGGCACCGGACGAAGCCGACCAGCTCAACGCGGTGTTCCGCGGTTTCCACACGCTCAAGGGCGGCGCCGGCTTTCTGGCGATCAAGCCCATGGTGGAGCTGTGCCACGCCGCTGAAGAAACCCTCGGCATGGCGCGCTCCGGCCAGGCGGTGCTGCAGGCGCATCACTTCGATGCCGCGCAGCAGTCGCTGGATTATCTGCAGGCAATGCTGGATGCGATGGGCTCGGGCGAAACCGTGCCGCATGCACCGGCCTCGCTGATTGCGCAGTTCGATGCCAAGAGCGGCCCGCCGGCGGTCAAGGCCGCGCCCAAAGCCGCATTGGCTGCGGTGGCCACACCTGCCCATGACGACGGCCATGCACCGGCACCCGGCGCCAAAGCCGCACCCAAAGCCGCCGCAAAGGGTGCCGAAGCCGAACAGACCGTGCGCGTGGACACCAAGCGCCTGGATGCCATCGTCAACCTGATCGGCGAACTGGTGCTCTCGCGCAATCGTCTCAAGACCCTGCGCACCCGCCTGCGCGACGAAGAACTCGATCGCGCGGTCAGCGTGCTGGATATCGCCACTGCCCGCCTGCAGACCGCGGTCATGCGCACCCGCATGCAGCCGGTCAGCAAGGTGTTCTCGCGCTTCCCCAAGGTGGCCCGCGATGTCGCGCGCACCTTGTCCAAGGAAGTGGAACTGGAACTGATCGGCGCCGAAACAGAATTGGACCGTAATCTGGTCGAAGCCCTGGCCGACCCGCTGGTGCATCTGGTGCGCAACGCGATCGACCACGGCATCGAGTCCCCTGCCCTGCGCGAAGCCACCGGCAAACCGCGCAGTGGTCACGTACGTCTGTCCGCGCAGCAGGAAGGCGACTACGTCAGCATCGAGATTCAGGACGACGGCGCCGGTATCGACCCCGAGCGCCTGCGCGAAATCGCCCGCAATAAAGGCCTGATCGATGCCGAAGCCGCCGCACGTCTGAGCACCGACGAGTGCCTGCATCTGATCTTCATGCCGGGCTTTTCGACCAAGGCCGAGGTCACCGACATCTCCGGCCGTGGTGTCGGCATGGACGTGGTGCAGTCGCGCATCCGCGAACTCAGCGGGCAGATCCAGATCCAGTCCGAACTGGGCCGCGGCAGCCGCTTCATGATCCGCGTGCCGCTGACCCTGGCGATCCTGCCGACCCTGCTGGTGCAGGCCGGCGAAGCCGTCTATGCATTGCCGCTGGCCCGCGTGGTCGAAGTGCTGCACGCACCACAGACCTCGCTGGGCTGGTTCGACGGCCGCGCCGTCCTGGACCGTCGCTCGCACACCCTGCCGCTGATCGACCTGCGCCGCTGGCTGGGCGTGCCCGCCGAGCAACCGCCGCTGCTGACCGTGGTACTGCTGCAGGCCGGCGAAACCCGCTTCGGCCTGGTGGTGGACCAGGTGCGCGGCCGCGAGGAAGTGGTGATCAAACCGCTACCGCGCGCCCTGCGCGGCCTGCCCGGCTACGCCGGCGCCACCCTGATCGGCGACGGCCGCATGGCACTGATCCTGGATGTGGATGGGTTGCGCTCCAGCGATCATTGATTCTCGGGATTCGGGATTCGGGAATCGGGAATCGGGAATCGGGAATCGTCAAGACGATCCTGACTGCCTGATCTAACGACAACGGCCGCGTACTGCGGCCGTTGTTGTTTCACTACCCGCATCGCTGCCAATCTATGCCGCTACGCGCGCAGGCATGGGGAGATGGTTTGGCGACGGTCAGGCTGCCGTGGAAGTGAACCTGGAACCGTTATTTAACCTGGAACCGTTATTTACAGCTAATATTTAAGCACCTTAAACCAGCCCGGGTTTTAGAAAAACGGGGGAACATGCGAGCCAGCTGGCGCAAGCATCCCAAGCGCGATATCGTCAATTCCAAAACCCGATGTTTTGTTGATAAACGCGATTGCGGCGACGCGCGTGTCGGCGTTGAAGCCCATGAAACTACGAACGCCGCCGCCATTCCCATTGCTCCAAGCTATGCTCTGGCCATCCGGGTGGACCTTCCGCCAGCCGATACCCATTCTGGTATCGGTATTATCGCCGGGCCTATCTACGGTCAGCATCATTGAAGCCGCCCGCGAGAGGGGACCGCTTTCTTTGTTTGTCCAAAGTGTCATGAATTTCGACAGGTCCTTTACCGTCGAAAAAAGGCCGCCTGCCGGCGCAAGCGCACCAAATTCCCAGGGTTGAGCCGAGTGGAAGTCCGCATCGTAACCCCAAATTTCCCGGTGCTGCATCGCCGTTGATAGAGTAAGCGTAGTCTCGTCCATACGAAGCGGTTCAAGAATGCGAGCTCGCAAGAGGTCAGCATACGTTTTGCCAAGGCGCTGTGACAACGCGTAACCCAATAACGCGTAGTCAAAATTCGAGTATTCAAAACTCGACCCCGGTAAGCGCGTGAGACGAACACGACCTAAATCAGCACAAAGATCGCTCTCGGTGTAGCCGGCGTAGGGGTTGTCTTGACTGAGGCCGGTGCGACTGGATGGCCGAAGTGGTAGCCCACTCGTATGAGTGGCTAAATCGAGAAGCGTGATCTCATTCCCGTCGAAGGTGGCGGGAGGAACTGCAATGTACATTGATAGCGGATCGACGAGATTCACTTCACCCCGCTGAACGCAATCAGCAAGTAATAGTGCCGTGAATATCTTGGTTAGCGAGGCGATCTGAAATACTGACCGATCATTCGGCTGTTGGAGTTTACCTAGGCCAACCGTTCCGTAGTGGAAGGTCTTCAATTCGCCTGCGCGTACCACCCCCAATACGGCCCCGGTGCCCTGCTTTTCCTCGGCTACGCGACGGCGAAGGGCCGAGGACACGCTATCAGCTTCAATTCCGGGTTTGGCAAAGCTACGCATCGGCAGGGCCATGGATAATGCCGCAGCCAAAACAGTGCGGCGTTTAATTGAGGCGACCATTTTTACTCCTCACTCCAACATCAGCGTTTGAGCCATGCAGAGGGTATCACCCTATTCGAACGGATGTTTCCTGTCCGCATACGCGACGTTGTATGGTGTCGCCACCTCGGAAGACAAAATAACGGAGTCAGATTCACTTCTCGCAATCTAGTGTTGCTAGCCATACGGAACGCAGCTTTTCTAGCCGCCGATGGAAGTGGCGTTTGTGGCCTTAAATCTCAGGGTTTCTGCTTTGTTGAGTGGCGAAAGCCATGCAACGAAGCGGACTCATGCTTTTCTAAAATAATCCTTGCACCGACCGATATCCTCTACAAACCTCAGGGTCAGGTTGACTTCCTTAAGTGAATCTGACCCCGTTCTTTTAATCTGATCCCGTTCTTTTTGCAGAGCTACCGCCACACACCGTGGATGCTTGACCCTTTCAATCGCTGCGGCTTTTTTTCAACGGATTCACGCGCCTCAGAGCCCGCTTAGCGCCGTTTATACTGCACACCTACTTAAGCCCTAGGGGGCGACATGGAACGGTCGAGAATGGATGAGCTGAACGAGTGGAAGTGGCCCACTCGCCCAACCAACGAAGAAGAGTTCGACGCCATGATGACGTCTCTGGACAGTCGCTTTTCGGCGATGGGCATCGAACCGCGCCATCGAGGAATGAGAGCCTCCCAGCAAGTGTCCTGGACCTTGAAGCTGGATGGCACTCCAATCCTCGGCGGTCCGCCGGACAGGGGGCCGCCCTTCTCTCCGCGCGACCTCCTTGCCCGGGTGCATGACTGGTATTCGGATCACTACGGCGAGGCGATGAAAATCGACTTCTCACCGGGCAGCTTCTTGGTTGTCGTCAACGGCAATCTTTGGAGGGTTCGTCTTCCGATGATCATGGGCCAAGGGGAACTCGTGGTTAATCGCGACCTATCCATAGCCCAGAAGGACGGTGTTGGCAGGGGTCCGGCAATCCACAACGTGTTGTGCTCGGTGCATGGGCTGACACAAGCGATGGCCAACAAGTTATCGGACCCGGAGCTTGCGTTCTTCTTCCACGCATTTGTGCACGGTTGGCAAGCGATCATGACCTTGGAGTCACTCGGCGGGCATGCACTGTTCTCTGAAGCGAAAGCAGATTTCAGGCATAGCGTCGATGCGATCGCCAGCCGACGAGAGTATGGGAAAGCGCGCTGGGAGGCGGCTCAGTGCGCTGAGAAGCTGCTGAAGGGCCTTCTCGCCCGGGCTGGACACCCATACCCGACAAACGCCGGCAAGGGCCACGACCACGTCTACCTTGGCAAGTTGCTAGAGGAGAAGCTCAATATCCGTATCAGCGACAAGATTCTATCCACATTGAAGACATCACCGGCCGTTCGCTACGGGGAAGAGGCCAGCACATTGGAACAAGCGATGGCGTCCCATAGCGCTCTCCTGGCATTGCTAAGGACGCTCGGGGCACACCACTTCGTCGAGAACAGCGATGGCGATTCAAACAATGGGATCGGTTAGCACCGTTTGCTCTGCGCTTGCAGGCTGCGCATCACTTCGCAGGGATAACAGCAGACGCGGCATGAAGGACGTACCGGGATAGCGCGCCACCCGCTTGAATGGCCAGTTTTAGAGCGCGGACTATCAAATGAACGCGTCTGGACGCCAGACTGATCAGCCTTTAGGTTGAGGTTAGGCTCTGTTCTTCATTACTCGGCGTCCAACGGGACCCGATGAAAGTTCACGTTCAAACGTCGGATGAGCGCCTTGGTGGTCTTTCGCGGTGCTCGAGGACAGAAATAACGGTGCCAGGTTCACTTCTTTCAGTGAGCTCTGACTTAAGCGCAGCATCGCCGACCAGTTCGATTGAAGAAGGTTGCGAGACAACGCCATGGCCAGCCACAGCGACAGTGCGAGTGCTCGCAGCAGGAAAGATGCTATGCGATGAGATCCTGTGGTGAACGACCGCGCAAGCCCGAGAGTGTCGTCACGGACGGCGAAACTACAGCCCGGCCGTCGCCAAACCATCGCGCCCATACCTACACGCAGCAGGCATGGGCGCGACACGCTAGCGCCTAGAACTTGTAGGTCAGCCCGAGGTACGCCAGCCGGCCTGCGTATCCGCCGNGCCCATACCTACACGCAGCAGGCATGGGCGCGACACGCTAGCGCCTAGAACTTGTAGGTCAGCCCGAGGTACGCCAGCCGGCCTGCGTATCCGCCGGTGTAAAAGCGGGCGCGGGTGTCCTCGCCCAGGTGCGAGCGGGACTCCTGCTTGGTCAGGTTCAGCATCGAGGCGGTGAGGCTGAGCGCCGGGGTGATGTTGTAGGCCGCGTTGACATCGATCTGGTAGTACGGCTCCTCGTAGACGTTCAGCCCGTTGACCAGGCCTTGCACCAGTTCACCGCGACGGTTGTACGACGCGCGTAGCAGCAGGCTATCGGTCTCGTAGAACACGGTGAGGTTGGTCTGGTTCCTGGCGCTGCCCGGCATGGAGGTCTTGCCAGCCTCGGTACCGTCTTCCAGCCGCACCGCCGCCTTGCTGGCATCGTTGTAGGTGTAGTTGAACTGCACACCAAGGCCGAACGGCAGCGTGTGCTGCGCGTACAGCTCCACGCTTTGCGAAACTGCGTCCTGGCCGCCGGCCTGGGTGCTGTAGTTCTGAAACCTCAGGGTCAGGTCGACTTCCTTAAGTGAATCTGAGCCCGTTCTTTTGAGTGACCGCTTAGGGTCGGGAGCTGCCCTACCCCCGATAAACATCCCTAATTCTAATGTTGGATAGCAGTTCCCCTACCCTACCGAGAAGCCCCGTAGCGGAGCGTCGATCGGCCCACCGAGCGCTAGCAGACGCTCCATTGCGTGGTCGTCGCCGGTACGGCGCGAACCAGCATCCGATCGGCAAGGGCCCGGACGGAGCGATGCCGCCCGGGCAGTGGCGTTACCTGCTGGTCGGCGAGAAGTTCTGAGCTCCGCACGTCTTTCGCCACTGGATGATCCACGCGATCGCGGCGACGAAGAAGACGCTGCACAGGTAACTGCCTTCCGGCCCTTCCGCGCCACCGGTCAGAGCGTCGAGGCCTTGCGGGCGTAGCGCCACCAGCAGCGCCGGCAAGTGCGCATCGATGCCGGTGACGGGCAGTTCGAAGCCGGTCGCGAGCAACCAATTCCACCCCGCGTGCCAGCCCATCACGCCCCAGATATTGCCGGTCCGCAGCGCCCAGGCGCAGGCGAACAGCGAGAACAGGAACATGCCGAGCATGACCCGGGGCGGCTGGTGCGGACTGAAATGCAGAAAGCAGAAAACGAGTGACACCAGCAGCACTGCCACCGCGACATTGGTCTTGCGCGCCACCACCGACAGCATCCAGCCACGGAAGATGACTTCCTCCACGCTCGCCTGGAACATGAAACTCAACAGCAGCAGACCGATGTGCAGCAGACTGACGGGCGACCGCCAGGCCTGCCCCAAGCCCGCCGCCTGCATGCCGCCAGCCATCCAGATCGCGACTACCACCAGCGCGATCGTGCCGAATCCAACGGTCAGTCCGCGCAGGAAGGTTTTCAGCGGCGCCGGACCGGTCAGCCCGATACTCGCCAGCGAGCGCCCTTCGACGAAGCGTACCCAGAAGAGTACGGCCGCCAGCGTCGGCGCGAAGCCGATCCACAGCAGCGCATACAAGCCAGCGAGGCCGATCGGATCGCCGTTCGGCGTCGACCAATGCTGCGACTGCATCCACCCGTCCAGCGCGATCGCTGGTGCCGCGTTGAACAGGATCATCAGGATCGGCGTCACCCAGGCCCAGGGCAGCCAGCCGCGGGCTGGATCGGGCGAATACAGGGCAACGGGGGTCATGCGGGGCTCCAGGTCGACGTGATCGCCGCTGCAAGTTGCCATCCGCGCGGGGGCGTGGCAATCCGTTTGCGACCAAGCCACAGAAGCCGCCGATGAATCACCCGGATCGCCGACGAAATGGCGCTGAGTCGTCGCCCGTGGTGTCGAAATAATGGGTCGAAACAACGGGCCCAGGTCCACTTCTTTTCAGCAAGGCCCGACTAGATCGCCGCATCGCTCGACGGTTTGACCGCGGTGCGGCAGCCAGCGTGGGCGTGGCCAGCGACGGCACCGGGGACAGGGAGAGCATTCGCACCAGCAAAGACCTCATGCGATGAGATCCTGCGGTGAACGACCGCGCAAGCCCGAGAGTGTCGTCACGGACGGCGAAACTACAGCCCGGCCGTCGCCAAACCATCGCGCCCATACCTACACGCAGCAGGCNCGGTGAACGACCGCGCAAGCCCGAGAGTGTCGTCACGGACGGCGAAACTACAGCCCGGCCGTCGCCAAACCATCGCGCCCATACCTACACGCAGCAGGCATGGGCGCGACACGCTAGCGCCTAGAACTTGTAGGTCAGCCCGAGGTACGCCAGCCGGCCTGCGTATCCGCCGGTATAGAAGCGGGCGCGGGTGTCCTCGCCCAGGTGCGAGCGGGACTCCTGCTTGGTCAGGTTCAGCATCGAGGCGGTGAGGCTGAGCGCCGGAGTGATGTTGTAGGCGGCGTTCAGATCGATCTGGTAGTACGGCTCCTCAAAGACGTTCAACCCGTTGACCAGGCCTTGCACCAGCTCACCGCGACGGTTGTACGAGGCGCGCAGCAGCAAACTGTCGGTCTCGTAGAACACGGTGAGGTTGGTCTGGTTCCTGGCGCTGCCCGGCATGGAGGTCTTGCCGGCTTCTGTGCCGTCCTCCAGCCGCACCGCCGCCTTGCTGGCATCGTTGTAGGTGTAGTTGAACTGCACACCAAGACCGAACGGCAGCGTGTGCTGCGCGTACAGCTCCACACCCTGCGAGACCGCATCCTGGCCGCCGGCCTGGGTGCTGTAGTTCTGCACGGTGACCGGTTGCCCGTCGACCATCATGTTCACGTCGCTGATCACGTCGACCGCAAAGTTCTCCACGTTCTTGCGGAACAGTCCTACACCCGCCACCGAACCCGGGTGGAAATACCATTCCAGCCCCAGGTCGAACTGGTTGGCCTTGTACGGCTCCAGGTTCTTGTTGCTGCCCGAGCCGTACCAGCCCTGCTCGCTGGCACCGCCGGTCAGGCGCCGGTCGGCCACGTACTCGGGACTGTAGAACTCCAGGCTGCCAGGCGCGGCGATGTCGTTGTAGCTGGGGCGTGCGATCACCTTCGCGGCTGCCGCGCGCAGCAGCAGGTTCTCGGTCAGGTCGTAGGCCAGGTTGAAACTCGGCAGCACGTCGGTGTAGTTGCGGTCCAGCCCGCTGACCACGAACGACTCGGTGCGTTGCACGCTGTCGGCCAAGCGCCAGTAGCCTTCGGTGCCGCAATAGGTGTCGGCCGGCGCGCCGCCGGGCGTGGCGGCGCCCTGCTGGCAGGCCAGCGGATTGCCGTCGACGCCGTCGAAGAAATAGTCGTTGTAGGCGGTCACCTTGTCGGTGGAATCGGCACGCTGGCCGGTGCGCGCTACCCGCACGCCGACGTTGCCACGCAGCCGCTCGGTGTGGAAGTTGAGCTGCAGATAGCTGGAATAGATCTCTTCGTCGACGTTGTAGACGAAGTTGTCTTCGCTGCGGGTCTGCATCGCGCCGTAGGTCTGGTTCAAGTAGCCGATGTAGCCCGGGAAGTTGATCGCCGGGAACGCGCTGGCGTTGACGCCACCGGCCAGGTTGTCCTGCGAGAACAGCAGGCCCGGCGAGAACTGGGTGGCGATGGCATTGCAGCGCCCGTTCCAGTAGCGGTTGTCGTAGTCGCCCGGATCGGTGCCCGGGCACACCCAGTAGTTGTTGCCGGTACTGCGGTGGATGCCGCCGTCGCGACGCTTGAGGCCGAACTGCAGCGAGTCGAAGACCTCGCCATCGAAATGCCAGGTGGTATCGATCTGCGCGTACTGCTGCTGGTTGGTGTTGCGGGTCCAGGACGAGCCGGTCGAGCCCAGGTCGACCTGCAGGATGCCGTCGCGCAGGTTCTGCATCAGCTCCGGCGAGAACGTCATGCTCGGCGTGCCGGTCAGGTCCCAGGCGCTGGCAAAGTTGGCGTTGGTCCAGCTGCCGTCGGCGTTCTGCAGGCGCGGCTTGATCGGCAGGGAGAACTGCAGCTCCGGCCCGCCCTTGGCCCAGGTGCGGCCGGCCTTGAACGCCACGTCCACCTGCTCGCCACGCCATTCGCCGCCCAGGTCCACCGTCTGCGACTGCGATTTCTCGATGTTGTAGCTGCCGGTGATCTGCGGCGTCGGCACCGTGCAGTCGTCCGAGCCCCAGCCGCCCGGCGGCAGGCCGGCCGCGGCGGCCTCGGCTTCGCTGCAGTAGTAGGTCTTGCCCGGGCGCAGGCTGTAGGCGGCGCCAGTGACAATCGTGCCGCTGGGATCGAACTGCAGCCGGTCGAGCAGACGGCCGCCGCGCCAATTGCCGTCGCCGT
This sequence comes from Xanthomonas sp. Leaf131, assembly GCF_001423495.1. Classification (GTDB taxonomy): domain Bacteria; phylum Pseudomonadota; class Gammaproteobacteria; order Xanthomonadales; family Xanthomonadaceae; genus Xanthomonas. The sequence continues at coordinate 687,451 of NZ_LMOG01000018.1, forward strand.
TATAGCGGGCAATGTTCCACTCGGGAATCTTGATGGTATTGGTCTGCGAGTCCTGCGACAGGTCGAAGCGGAAGTAGTTCGCGGTCAGCGTCAGGTCGTCGGTCGGCTTGAACTGCAAGGTCAGTTGCCCGCCCTTGCGCTCGCGTTCCTCGCGCTTGGCGCCCAGGCTGACCGCCGTCGGCATCATGAAACCGGTGGAGTAATTGCCGTCCTGGTTCCAGAAACCGGTACCGCCCCACCAGTTGGCATTGAAGTCGGATGGATTTCCGTTCACATCGACCGCCGGGCCGACTTCGTCGCGCCCGTACCATTGCCAGCTCTCGGTACTGGCATCGAGCGTCCGTGCGCTGCGCTTCTGCTGCGTGTAGCCAACGAAGACACCGAAGCGGTTGTCCTTGTCGTGCCACGCGTACGAGCCGGAGAACTGCCCGTCGGTCTTCTTGCTTGTATCCGACCAGGTGCCCTCGGCGGAGACGAAGCCGGAGTTTGGCTCCAGTTCCAGCGGGCGCCGCGTCTGCAGGATCACCGTGCCGCCGATGCCGCCTTCGTCGATGCGCGCTTCCGGGGTCTTGTACAGCTCCGCGCTGCCCAGCAGGTTCGACGGCAGCAGCGTGTAGTTGAACGAGCGCGTCGGGTCGCCGTTGGACTCGGCGGTGGCGATGTAGTTGCCGTTCAATTCGGTCAGCACCAGCTCCGAGGACAGGCCGCGCACGCTGACGTTCTTGCCTTCGCCGCCGTAGCGGCTGATGACCACGCCGGGCACGCGCTGCAGCGCATCGGCCACGTTCTTGTCGGGGAACTTGCCCACGTCCTCGGCGGTGATCACATCGACCACGGCGTTGGCGTTGCGCTTCTGCTCCAGGCTTTTTTCGATCGCGTAGCGGTAGCCGGTCACCGTCACCGCGTCCAGGTCCGTGGCCTGCACCTCGGCCTGGCCCGTGGGCGCCGGCGTGCCGTCGGCCTGCTGGGCGGCGGCACTGGAGGCGGTGCTCGCGAACAAGGCGATGGCGATACCGGCGGACAGCGTGCTGCGGTGGCGTGCAAATGGCATGCAGTTCATTTCGATCATGCTCTCCCAAAGGTGATTGGCTTCGGCGGATGTCTGTCGATCCAACGATCGGCCAGGAACGCTGCGCGAAGTGACACAAAAACTATCCGTCGCCGTTGCGGCAGCCTGCCCCCTCCTCTTGCGTCCGCTTCCCCATGCAGATGCAATTAGATCGTTCTAATGGCGTGGAAAGCTAAGTAGCACAGCCCATGCGGCAGCGCATTCTGCCGCGCAACAGACCAGCGGCGTTGCAAGCCGTCCACGATGGGCGGCCGGCCGGCCACGCTTGCACACGGCACGGTAGGGCCTGCTGCGTCGCCGGCTGCAGCAGCGTGATCGCTGCAAGCAACACACCCTCGCCCGCAACCGGACGCAAGCGGTTTGCCGAAGCGCCAGCACACACCTCATTTGAAACCGGGCTCAGCAAGAGACTGGATCGACGTGAGGGCATCGCCCACCACACGCCGCTTGGCGGCCATCGCCAACGCGATCGCCACACCGAACATGCGCGCGCTTGTTGTCTGCGTGCACGCGCACGGGCGGCGGGGCCTGCTGCGGGCTTGATGACACGCCCTGGTCGGAAGCGCGTTCGCCGATGACCTGGAAACCCTGCATCGATGCCCGAGTGGAAGCGGCCCATGCCGCAAAACGACAACTTCCTGGCGCTCTCAACCATCTGGCTCTATCAAGTCCGCCGCGCTCGCGCCGATATCGCTTGCATGGACAGACTCAGCATTATCGGACTGCTGCTTGCGATCGTGGCGATCGTGGGCGGCAGCGTATTGAAAGGTGCCGGGATTTCGTCGCTGTGGTCACCGGCTGCGTTCCTGATCGTGATCGTCGGCACCGTGGCGGCGATCCTGCTGCACACCTCCCCGGCGGTTTTCCGGCGCGCCTTCAAGATCCTGCGCTGGGTCATCCAGCCGCCGGCCAGTGACCGCCCGCAGCTGCTGGCGCGTATCGTCGAATGGAGCAACATCGCCCGTCGCCAGGGCCTGCTGGGCCTGGAAGACCAGCTCCCGCGCCAGGACGACGCGTTCCTGCGCAAGGGCCTGCAGATGCTGGTCGATGGCGTGGAGCCCGAATCCATGCGGCACATGCTCGAGATCGAAATGGACAACCAGGAGCGTCAGGATCTTGCCGCGGCCAAGGTGTTCGAAGGCATGGGCATCTATGCGCCCACGCTGGGCATCATCGGCGCGGTGCTGGGCCTGATGGCGGTGATGAAGAACCTGGCCGACCCGGCCATGCTCGGCCATGGCATCGCCGCGGCGTTCACCGCCACCATCTACGGCATCGCCTCGGCCAATCTGCTGTTCCTGCCGGTGGCTGCCAAGCTCAAGAGCGTCATCCACTGCAGCACCAACGAGCGCGAAATGGCGATCGAAGGTCTGATTGCGATCGCCCAGGGCGAGAACCCGCGCAACATCGAATCGAAATTGGCCGGATACTTGCATTAGTCACGTCATGGCCCGCCGTCGCAAACATCACGAAGACCATGGCAACCACGAAGCGTGGGCGATTCCGTATGCCGATCTGATGACGCTGCTGCTGGCGTTCTTCGTGGTGATGTACGCGATTTCCTCGCTCAACGAGGGCAAGTACAAGGTCATGGCGCAGGCCTTGACCACCGCATTCGGCGGCTCGTCCACTGCCGCCAGCCCGGTGCAGATCGGCAAGAGCCAGACCTTGGGCGCCGATTACGACCGCCCCTCGGTGATCAAGGCCGGCGCACCGATGGCCGCTTCCAACGGACCGACCGACCCCACCCTGCTGCCGTCGATGGCCGCGCAGATGCGCATGCCGGTGTCGCTGCGCAACCAGAGCGAACTGGCGCGTGCGCAGCGGCAGATGGACGCGGTGGCCGCACAGCTGAGCAAGACGCTGTCGCCGCTGATCGACAAGAAACTCATCACCATCCGCCGCAACGATCTGTGGATCGAAGTGGAGATCAACAGCGACATCCTGTTCGGCACCGGCTCGGCCGCATTGGCCGGCACTGCCCGCGACACCCTGTCCACCCTCGCCTCGGTGCTGCGCGATGCGCCCAACGGCGTGCGTGTGGAGGGCTATACCGATAACCAGCCGATCGCAACCGCACAGTTCCCCTCCAACTGGGAGCTGTCGGCCGCGCGTGCCGCCAGCGTAGTGCACCTGTTTGCCGACGACGGCGTCGCTCCGCAGCGATTGGCGATGGTGGGCTATGGAGAATTCCGCGCACGTGCCGATAACAGCACTGAGGCGGGACGGAATGCGAACCGGCGTGTGGTGTTGATCATCCTCGCTGACTCGGCTGGCTCACTCGCACCCGATCCGCCATCGCAGATGCATGCGACCGCCGCCGGGGCGCCCAAGCTTCCCAAGTCTGACGGCGGCCAAACGGCCGCCACCACCGAAAGCGGCACAAGTTCCGTCCCCGCCGTAATTCAAGGAGTGCAGTGAGATGCGTATCTGGGCAATCGCCAACCAAAAGGGCGGCGTGGGCAAGACCACCACGACGCTGGCACTGGGTCGTGGCCTGGCCGCGCTCGGCCACCGGGTGCTGTTGGTCGACCTCGATCCGCACTCCTCGCTGACCCGCGCGTTCGGCGTGGCGGTGGACCCGCCGCCGCGCGGGGTGCTGGACCTGTTCGGCACCCCGCCGAGCGACCTGGCCAGCCTGGCCCACGAAAGCAGCATTCCTGGCTTGTCCTATGTGTGCGCGCAAGCCGCACTGGCCACGCTGGAGCGCCGCAGCGCCAATCAGCCCGGCCTGGGTCTGGCCCTGCAGAACGCGATGACCCGCCACGCCGGCCAGCACGATTACATCCTACTGGACTGCCCGCCCACGCTCGGCCTGCTGATGATCAATGCCCTGGCCGCCTGCGACCGCGTGGTGGTGCCGACCCAGGCCGAGCCGCTCGCACTGCATGGCCTGGCCAGCATGGTGCGCACCGCCGACATGGTGCAGCGCTCGCGTCGCCGCCCGTTGCCGGTGTCGATCCTGCCGACCCTGTTCGACCGCCGCACCCGCGCCGGCACCGAGACGCTCAAGGAAATGCAGGCCACCTACGGCGCGGTCGTCTGGGAAGACGCGGTGCCGGTGGATACCCGTATCTGTAACGCTGCGGCGCTGACCGTTCCCGCCACTGGCGGCGACTATCAGGGCCGCGGCCTGTCTGCTTATCGCCGCGCGCTGGAATGGGTGCTGGCCGATGACGCGCTGCCCATGGAGCAAGCCGCATGAGCAACCACACCGCCAACGGTGAGCTCGACGATTATCTGGAAGGCCTGCTGCACGATGCCGGCGTGGAGATCCCCGCTGCCGCTACCGTCACTGCCTCTGCCATCACCGCTGCCGTGGCGACTGCCGATATCGCCGCAGCATCGGCGCCTGCCGACAGCGACGCAGATGTCGCACTGGCAGAGCCACCCGTGCAGGTCTCCGTTGCACCGCAGACAATCGCCGCCGTGCTCAGTGCCGACACGATTGCCGCCGATTTCCTGGCTGAAATGGATGCCGATCCGGCCTTCGGCCCGCCCGTCGTTGCCGCACCGAGCGCTGCAGACATCGCCGCCGATTTCCTGGCCGAGATGGACGCCGATCCGGCCTTCGGCCCGCCCGTCGTTGCCGCACCGAGCGCTGCAGACATCGCCGCCGATTTCCTGGCCGAGATGGATGCCGACCCGGCCTTCGGCCCGCCTGTCGTTGCCGCACCGAGCGCTGCAGATATCGCCGCCGATTTCCTGGCCGAAATGGATGCCGACCCGGCCTTTGCCACGGCCGCGCCCAGCCCGTTCATGAGCACCGCCGATCTGATGGCCGAAATGGACGCCGACCCGGCCTTCGGCACCGCGTCCAGTGCCGACCTGTTGGCTGCCGATCTGTTGTCGGAAATGGATGCGGACCCGGCCTTCGGTCTTGCCGCACCGCCCCCTCCGGCACCTGCGCGCGCGGCGCCAGCACCGATCGCACCGCACCGCGCGCCACCGCCCTCGATCTATCCGCAAGGCCTTGCAGCGCTGTTGGCGCCCGGCCAGGCCGAACGCATCCATGCCGAACGACGCGCAAGCGAACGCAGTACGCGTTGGCTGCGCCTGCGCTGCGGCGAACAGACCTACGCGCTCGAATTGCTCAAGGTGCAGGAAGTCGTCTTGCCGGTGCCCTTGCTGCCATTGCGCGGCACCGCCAGCGCGATGCTCGGCATCATGAATCTGCGCGGCCAGGTGGTGCCGGTGATGGATCTAGGGATCCATCTCGGTGCGTCGGCGGTAGACATGGACCTGCACACCCGCGTGGTGGTGCTGGAAGAAAACGGCGAAACCATGGGCTTGCGCGTGTCGGCGGTGGAAGACGTCACCAGCCTCACCGATCAGCAGATCGAGCCACCGGACAACGCACGTCTGTGCCGCATCTCCAACAACCTGTTCCGCGGTGTCGCGCGTCTGGGCCATCAGCCGATGATCCTGCTCGACGCCAGCCATCTGCTGCATTGATGCGCCGCATAGCTGACGCGCACATGCACGCACACCGATTCAACGTTAAAGCTTTCCCGCCCCCCGCCGTTAGTACGCATAGAACCATCCGTTCGGAGCAACAATGAGCACAGTGACATTGGGCGAGGATCTCGGCATCGAGACCAGCGCCGACCTCAAGCAAAAGCTGGCCGCAGTCCTCGCGGAGGATGGTGAACTGGTGCTTGACGCCGGTGAAGTCCGGCGCATCCACACCGCCAGCGTGCAGTTGCTCTGCGCCTTTGTGCAGGCCCGCCGCCAGGCCGGGCTGCAGACCGAGTTCGATGGCTGCAACGACACTTTTAGAGATGCGGTACGTCTGCTCGGTGTCACCGACGCGCTCGGACTTTCCGCATCCAATGACAACCTGAAATCTGTGGAGAACGCCGCATGAGCGCACGTATCTTGGTGGTGGACGATTCGGCGTCAATGCGCCAGATGGTCTCTTTCGCCCTCACCTCTGCCGGCTTTGCCGTCGAAGAAGCCGAAGACGGCGCCGTTGCGCTGGGCCGTGCGAAGGGCCAGCGCTTCAATGCGGTGGTGACCGACGTGAACATGCCCAACATGGATGGCATCTCGCTGATTCGCGAACTGCGCCAGCTGCCGGACTACAAGTTCACCCCGATGCTGATGCTCACCACCGAATCGGCGGCCGACAAGAAGTCCGAAGGCAAGGCCGCCGGTGCCACCGGTTGGCTGGTCAAGCCGTTCAATCCAGAACAGCTGATCGCCACCGTCCAGAAAGTCCTGGGTTAATTCTCTCTCGCTTCACGATCGGATTTCGCACCCATGAGCATGGACCTGCAACGTTTCCACGCCACCTTTTTCGAGGAGAGCCGTGAAGGGCTCGACGCGATGGAGGCCGGGCTGCTGTCCCTTGAAGAGGGCAACCGCGACCCGGAAATCATCAACTCGGTGTTCCGCGCCGCGCACTCGATCAAGGGTGGCGCCGCCACCTTCGGCTTCGAGGCCGTCGCCGGGCTGACCCACGTGCTGGAGACGCTGCTGGACGAACTGCGCTCCAACAAGCGCCAGCTCGAACCCAATGCGGTCGACGCCATGCTCGGCTCGGTGGACGTGCTGCGCGCCCTGCTGCGCGAAGCCGAACACGGCACCCCGGCCGACCCGGCTGCGGTCAAGGCCGTGCACACCCGCTTGAATGCGGTGCTGGCCGGCGAAGCGCCGGTTGCGGTGGTCGTCGCCAAGCCGAAGGAAGAAGAACCCGAAGCCTGGCACATCGGCTTCACTCCGGCGCCGTCGCTGTTCATGAGCGGCAACGACCCGCTGCGCATCATCCGCGAGCTCGAGCACCTGGGCCCGCTGCAGATTGCCGCACGTCTGGAGCGCATGCCCGGCTTTGAAAACATCGACCCGCTGGAAGCCTATCTGGCCTGGGATCTGGGCCTGATCGGCAAGATTCCGCGCAGCAAGATCGAAGACACCTTTGCCTGGGTGGTAGACGACTGCGAGCTGGACATCCGCCCGATGGCGGTGCCCGGCCCGCCGCCGAGCCTGGCGGTGGACGCGGCTGGCACTGGTGCCGTCGCGGTTGCGACAACGGCCGCTGCAGAACCTGCTGCCGCCGCTGCCGCCACGCCTGCCAAGGCTGCCGCTGCCGAAGCCGAAAGCTCCATCCGCGTCAGCGTCGACAAGGTCGATGCGCTGATCAATCTGGTCGGCGAATTAGTGATTACGCAGGCCATGCTCAAGCAGGTCTCCACCGGCCTGGATCCGGCGCATGCCGAACAGTTGTTTGCCGGCCTGGATCTGCTCGAACGCAACACCCGCGACCTGCAGGAAGCGGTCATCGGCGTGCGCATGCTGCCCGTCGATGCGGTATTCCGCCGCTTCCCGCGTCTGGTGCGCGACCTCTCCAGCCGCCTCGGCAAGCAGGTGCGTCTGCGCACGATTGGCGAAAGCACGGAACTGGACAAGGGCTTGATCGAAAAGATTGCCGATCCGTTGGTGCATCTGGTGCGCAACTCGATCGACCATGGTCTGGAAATGCCCGATGCGCGCCGCGCCTCCGGCAAGGACGAGACCGGCACCATCACCCTGGCTGCATCGCACCAGGGCGGTCACATCGTGATCGAAGTCAGCGACGACGGCCGTGGCCTCAATCGCGCCAAGATCCTGGAAAAAGCGGCCGAACGCGGCATTGCCGTGCCCGACAACCCGACCGATGCGCAGGTGTGGGATCTGATCTTCGCACCGGGCTTCTCCACCGCCGATGCTGTCACCGATCTCTCAGGTCGTGGCGTGGGCATGGACGTGGTCCGCCGCAACATCCAGGGCCTGGGTGGCGAAGTGCAGCTGGAAAGCAGCGCCGGCAGCGGTACCCGCGTGCTGATCCGTCTGCCGCTGACCCTGGCTATCCTGGACGGCATGACCGTCTCGGTGGCTGGCGAAACCCTGATCCTGCCCCTGTCCTACGTGCTCGAAGCGCTGCAGCCGGCGCCGGAAGATGTCCGCTCGATGGCCGGCGACGGCCGAGTGCTACGGGTGCGTGGCGAATATCTGCCGATCCTGTCGCTCACCAATTACTACGGTTTCGGCGGGCAACAGTCCTCCAAGGAATCGCTGGTGGTGGTGGTCGAAGGCGACGGCCAGAAGATCGCGCTGGAAGTGGACGAATTGCTCGGCCAGCAGCAGGTCGTGGTCAAGAACATCGAAAACAACTATCGGCGTATCCCGGGCGTCTCCGGCGCCACTATCCTTGGCGATGGCCGGGTCTCGCTGATCGTGGACATCGGTGGACTGGTGCGCTCGCTGCGCGTGCCGCAAGCCGCCTGACGCACGCTGTCCAAGGGTATGCAGTAATGCGGCATGGACGCCGCGTAACAACAGCGACATCATGGTGTGATGTTTTCCGGCGGTCTGGGGCCCGCCGGCATCGACGAACCCGCGCGGCATGGCACGACCCGCGGTGTGTCTTGGCCCTCGGCCATGTCTGACTCAGCGACCGTCTTAGCGCGTCTGATGCATTGCCAGCCGCCAACGGTGCCCATTGATCTCTGTAAGCAAGAGATGACTCCCATGAACTGGTTCCGCAATCTCGCCGTCGCACGCAAGCTCGCTGTCGCCTTTTCGTTTACTGCATTGATCACCTTGAGCCTGGGCGTGTTCGCCCTGGTACGCATGCAATCCAATGCGCATCTATTGCGCGAGATCGGCCACACCTGGGCACCGGCGGTGCAGCAGCTCAGCGAAATGCGCGCGTTATTGGGCGAATTCCGCACCTACGAGCTCGCGCAACTTGCGCATGCCGACGACCCGAAGGCGGTGCAGAACTACTTCGAGCGCATGGACAAGGCGCGCGGCGAAGTCGATCTTGCACAAGCCGCATACGCCAAGACCACGATGCTGGGCAAAGAAGCCGAGCTCTACGACGGGGTCAAGCAAACGCTCGCCGACTACTACAAGGCCAACGCCGCACTCGGCGCCGCCGTGCGTGCCGGCGACCTGGTCACCGCCAATGCGGTGTCCGACGAGCAATCGCGCCCGGCGCGGCGCGATCTGTTCGCCAAGCTGGTGGAACTGACCAAATTCAACACCGCGCATATGAACACCGAGATCGCCAGCGCCGAAGCGGCCTATCAGCGCTCGGTGCGCATCATGATTGCGGCGATGACACTGGCGGTGTTGCTGGCCGCGTTCGCCGGCTGGTTCATTGCGCGCAGCATCGCCGGCCCGCTGGGTCGCGCGACGCGGGTGGCCGGTGCCATCGCGCAAGGCAAGCTGGATAACGCCATCCATATCGACAGCCGCGACGAGGCCGGGCAGTTGCTGCAGAGCATGCAGGGCATGCAGCGCCAGTTGCAGGCCGTGCTCGCCGCGCAGTCGGAAATGGCGCAGCGCCACGATGCCGGCGAGATCAGCTTCCGCATGGATCAGACCGCGTTTCCTGGCGAATACGGCACCATGGTGCACGACACCAACAGCCTGGTCGGCGCGCATATCGCGGTGAAGATGAAGCTCGCGCAGATCATGTCGCGCTATGCGATCGGCGATCTGAGCCAGGATATGGATCGCCTGCCTGGCGAAAAAGCCGTCCTCAGCGACACCATGGACACCGTCAAAGCCAACCTGTCGGCGATGAACAGCGAGATCAAGTTGCTCGCGCAGGCCGCTGCCAATGGCGACTTCAGCGTGCGTGGCGATGCGCAGCGGTTTCAGTACGACTTCCACGCGATGGTCGACAGCCTCAATCAGCTGATGGCCACCGCCGATGCCAACCTGAGTTCGTTGTCGAAGTTGTTGCAGGCCATCGCCGCCGGCGATCTGACCGAACGCATGCACGGCCAATTCAATGGCGTGTTCGCGCGCATGCGCGACGACGCCAACGCCACCACCGAACAACTGTCCAGCATCGTCGGGCGTATCCAGCACGCCACCAGCTCGATCAATTCAGCGGCCAGCGACATCGCGGCCGGCAACCAGGATCTGTCGCAGCGTACCGAGCAGCAGGCGGCCAATCTGGAAGAAACCGCCGCCTCGATGGAGGAGCTCACCTCCACCGTCAAGCAGAACGCCGAGCACGCGCGCCAGGCCAATCAACTGGCGATCGGCGCGGCAACGGTGGCATCGCAAGGCGGCAATGTGGTGGCGCAGGTGGTGACCACCATGTCGGGCATCGAAGTGTCGTCCAAGAAGATCGCCGAGATCATCAGCGTCATCGACGGCATCGCCTTCCAGACCAATATTCTGGCCTTGAATGCCGCAGTGGAAGCCGCACGTGCCGGTGAGCAAGGCCGCGGCTTTGCCGTGGTGGCATCTGAAGTCCGTACCCTCGCCCAGCGTTCGGCCGGTGCAGCCAAAGAGATCAAGCACCTGATCGACGATTCGGTCGGCAAGGTGGCACAGGGCTCGGCACTGGTGGATCAGGCCGGCAAGACCATGGCCGAGATCGTGTCGTCGGTGCAGCGCGTCACCGACATCATGGGCGAGATTTCCGCCGCCTCGCAGGAGCAATCGGCCGGCATCGAGCAGGTCAATCTGACCGTCACGCAGATGGACGAAGCCACCCAGCAGAACGCCGCGCTGGTGGAAGAAGCCACCGCCGCCGCACGTGCGATGGAAGAACAGGCCGGGCATCTCTCCGACGCGGTGTCGATCTTCAAGGTGCAGCAGACCGCGGCGCTGCCGTCGGTACCGAGCCACCCGGCTGCGCAACATGTGGCAAACGGCAAGGCCGCTGTCGCCAGGCGACCGGCAGCCGCCAACACCACTGCCGCTGCAGCCAAGCCCCAGCGCAAGCCGGCAGCGGCCGCACGTGCACCGGTCGCGGCAGCGGCCAACGGCGATGCGAGCTGGCACGAGTTCTGATCTCTTGGCACCTGGCAAGGCCGCGATTTTCGCGGTCACCACGAGAAGCCCTGGCAGCGATGCCGGGGCTTTTTTTGTTTTCGCTGTCCACTGCGCCCTGGGTCGACCGGCTCGGTCACTGCCGTTCGATCCCTCAGCGCATGACCGCGCGCCGCGTGGCAGGTCCGCCCCGCCCTACTCAAGGGCTGGCGTTGCGCACCACGTGGCCCTGCGCACGTCGCGATGACCATGAACGCAAGCGCGCCAGCGAACCCCGTCCACCTCAAGAAGCGCGGCGAGCGGACGCTACCGCTGTACCTCTTTTCCTCCCTCCCTCCCAGAGAACACCATGAAATTTTTGCACTCGCTCACTGTCGGGCGACGCCTGGCCTTGGCTTTTACCTTGTTGATCGTCCTGCTGGCTGGCTCGACCAGCCTGGCGCTGTACGAATTCAAGACGGTCAAGAACCAGGTCTCGATCATCATCGAAATCAATAACCGCAAGGCGCAGCTGCTCAACCAGATGCGCGAGAGCAACATGCTCGGCGAGCGCTACATCCGCGACTTCATGCTGGCCACACCGCAACAACGGGCCGAGGTCGACGCGCAGCTCAAGGCCAATCGCGCCCATTACGCCGCGTTGTGGGCCGCGCTAAAACGTTTGCCGACCACCACGGAAGGCATGCGCGCGCGCCAGGTCATCGAAGACAGCCTCACCGCCGCCCGGGCCACCAACAACCGTCTGCTCGGCATGGTGCGCGACGGTGATCTGGAAGGCGCCAAACAACTGTTGAACGGAAAAGCGCAGCCGCTGCTGGAGCGTCGCTCGAACGCGATTGCCGCTGCAGTGGAACTGCAGAATCAGCAGAACGCCGCCGGTGCAGCCGCAATCCTGGGCAGCGTCGCATTGGCTAACCGCGCCTTGATCGCTTTCGGCCTGCTGTCGGCATTCCTGGCCGCCGCGCTGGCATGGCTGATTTCGCGCAGCCTGGTGCGTCCGCTCACGCAAGCCACGCAAGTGGCCGAGGCGATCGCGCATGGCAAGCTCGACAACCCGATCGGCCCACAGCCCAAGGACGAGCCCGGCCAGTTGCTGACCAGCATGCGCGGCATGCAGGACCAGCTCAAAGCCGTTTCCGCCGCACAACAGGACATGGCGCGCCGCCACGACAGCGGGCAGATCAGCTTCCGCATGGACGAAGCGGTATTTCCCGGCGAATACGGCAGCATGGTGCGCGACACCAATGCACTGGTCGAATCGCATATTGCAGTGAAGATGAAGCTGGCCCGGATCATGTCGCGCTATGCGATCGGCGATCTGAGCCAGGACATGGATCGACTGCCCGGCGAAAAAGCCGTGCTCAGCGACACCATGGATGCGGTCAAACGCAATCTTTCTGCGATGAACCAAGAAATCAAGCTGCTGGCGCAGGCTGCGGCCAATGGCGATTTCAGCGTGCGCGGCGATACGCAGCGCTTTCAGTACGACTTCCTCGCCATGGTGGAGAGCCTAAATCAGCTGATGGCCACCGCCGATGGCAACCTCGGCGCCTTGTCCAAGGTACTGCAGGCGATTGCCGCGGGCGATCTGACCGAGCGCATGCACGGCCAGTTCCATGGTGTGTTCGCGCAGATGCGCGACGATGCCAATGCCACCACCGAGCAGCTGTCCGGCATCGTCGGGCGCATCCAGCACGCCACCGTGTCGATCACCACCGCTGCCAGCGAAATCGCCACCGGCAACAACGAGCTGTCGCAGCGTACCGAGCAACAGGCGGCCAATCTGGAAGAAACCGCCGCCTCGATGGAAGAGCTTACTTCCACCGTCAGGCAGAATGCCGAAGGCGCGCGCCAGGCCAATCAGTTGGCGATCGGCGCGGCCAGCGTCGCCTCGCACGGTGGCGAGGTGGTCAACAAGGTGGTCGCCACGATGGCCGACATCGAAGCCTCGTCGAAGAAGATCGCCGACATCATCAGCGTGATCGACGGCATCGCCTTCCAGACCAATATCCTGGCCTTGAATGCCGCGGTGGAAGCGGCGCGTGCCGGCGATCAGGGGCGTGGATTCGCGGTAGTCGCCTCCGAGGTGCGAACGCTGGCCCAGCGTTCGGCTGGCGCGGCCAAGGAGATCAAGCACCTGATCGACGATTCGGTGAGCAAGGTCGCCGAAGGCTCGCTGCTGGTGAATCAGGCCGGCACCACCATGACCGAAGTCGTCGCCAGCGTGCAGCGCGTCACCGACATCATGGGCGAGATCTCTGCGGCCTCGCAGGAACAATCGGCCGGCATCGAACAGGTCAACCTCACCGTGACGCAGATGGACGAGGCCACCCAGCAAAACGCCGCGTTGGTGGAAGAAGCCAGTGCCGCCGCGCGTGCGATGGAAGAGCAGGCTGGTGAGCTGTCGGATGCAGTGGCGATCTTCAAGATCCAGCCGAACGCTGCGCTGGCTTCGGTCACGAACATCCCGGTCCTGCGGCGTCTGGCAGCGGTTTAAGGGAGCGAGGGCTGAAGGCGCCAGATTTAAAGCCCCTCTCCCGCCGGGGCGACAAGGCACAGCTTGCGCGCCATCGGCGCGCGTGCCTTGGAGCGCCCGCGCCGCATGCGCCCGTACCCTCATCCGGCGCTGCGCGCCACCTTCTCCCGATCGGAGAAGGGTTCATAGCCCCTCTCCCGCCGGGGCGACAAGGCACAGCTTGCGCGCCATCGGCGCGCGTGCCTTAGAGCGCCCGCGCCGCAAGCGCGGGCCGGGGCGCGGAGCGGGGGTTGGGGTGAGGGTACGGCGCCGCGGCCACTCACCAACCGCCAATCACGCGCAATGCTGTCACAGCACTCCAACTTCGCTCACGTTGTCATTGCCCCTCAAAACGCCCCGCTCCTGTCGGGGCGTTTTGCTATCTGGCAAAAACCGGCAGACGCACCCCACGTCGCACCACCGCTGAGATTCCCACCCAACACTGCCGTTGGTCGAAAGGTGATCAAGCGCAAGCTTCTGCGGCCGATACACACAGCAATGGGGCTGCCTTGCCCGCGCTACGTCGAAGGAACTCCGCATGCACACCGCCAATTCCACTCGCTCTGCCCGCCACATGCTGGGCTCCATGCTCGTCGTCGCGCTGCTGGCTGCCGGTGTGTCGTTGCCCCCCTCTTTCGCAACGCCGGCCGCGCCGGTCTCGGTTCTTTTGGATAACGTACCGGTGACTGCACTGCAGTCGCTTGCCGTCGATCTGGTGCAATTGCGCGACGACCAGCGTGCGCAACTTGCCGCCGCGCATGACCTCGCACGCATCGACGCCTACGACGAACGCCTGGGCCATCTGCGTCAACGTATCGCGCGGCATGCCGGTTATTTTCAGGCCACCGCGCCGCAGGGCGAACAGGCGCGGCAGTTTGCGCGGGTGCAGCAACAACTGGGCCAGTATCTGGCGCAACAGCGCCAGGCCAATCGTGCCCTGCATGACGGCGATCTGCAGTATGCACAAGCCTTGTCGCTGGGCCACGCAGGCGACACGCGCCACGTGCTGTGGACCGAACTGCAGAACCTGCAGCAATCGGTGGCCAGCGTGAGCGGCACGCAGCGCCACTGAGCGAACACCGGCGTTGCGCGCAGCGGCGCCGCACTCTCTGCAGCCAAATCGGCACCGTGCAGCACCACGCGACCTGCTGTGCAGGTGCTCGTGGGCCATGCCTTGCCCACCTGATGCTCATGCCCTGCGCCCTGCTCGCCCGGGTGCGCGCTGCTGCCCCTCAGCCCGAATAACCAGGTGACGCACCCGGCGCGCAGCCAGCGCGCACGCCGCAGCTTCCAGAACGCTCAAACACCGCCGCCACACCGGCTGTCGCGCAATGCTCAACCTTTCTTGGATCAGGTCGCTATTCGACTTATCCCGGTCACATTCCTTTGCTGGATACCTGCCATGACGTTCAAGACCACGATCGCAAACACGTTGGCCAACGTGCCGCTCAAGCGCAAGTTCCTGTTCCAGACCGCGTTGGTTGCGCTGGGCATCATCGCGCTGGCGGTCGTTGCCGCACGCATGCAATACGTGGATCTCACCGATACGCGCCGCGACGGGCTCAAGAGCCAGATCGAGATGGCGATCGCGGTGGTCAATGGCTACGCCGAACGCGCCGAAAAAGGCGAGATCGATGTCGAAACCGCGAAGAAAAGCGCACTGCATACGCTGTCCACCATGCGCGCACGCGGCGGTGTGGATTACATCTACGTCACCGACCAGGCGCCGGTGATGCTGATGCACCCCACCCGCCCGGACCTCAACGGCAAGCCGCTCAACGACGTGCTGAGCCCCGACGGCAAGCGCATCTTTCCGGCGTTCGTCACTGCCGCGCAGGCTGGCGGCGGCTACGTCGATTACGCCTGGGCCAAGCCCGGCGAAAAAGACCCGGTGCAGAAGACCTCCTACGCGGCGCTGTACAAGCCGTGGGGCTGGGTGATCGGCACCGGCGTGTATCTGGACGACACCCAATCGCAGGCGCTGGCCTTCACCGGCGTTGTCGCCGTGGCCGGCGGCGTGCTGGTGCTGATCAATCTGCTGGTGGGCTGGCTGATCGGCAATTCGATCCTGGAGCCGGTGTCGCGTGCGCTTGCCGCCATCAAGGGCGTGGCGCGTGGCGATCTGAGCGTGCGTACCGCACAGCACGGCAACGATGAAATCGGCCAGATGCTCAAGGCCACCGACGAGATGGTGCACACGCTGGAGCGCTTCTCCGCGCAGACCAAGGTGATGATGCACATGCACGCCGGCGAAGACGTCAGCCACCGCATGCCGACCGATTTCCCCGGCGTCTACGGCGAGCTGGCCGGCGGCATCAACACCATGATCTTCGAACACCTCGACGCCATCGTCGATGCGATCGGCATCCTCAACGAATATGCGCAAGGCGATCTGTCGCGCGATGCCGCACGCCTGCCCGGCACGCGTGCGGTGCTGCATGAAGCGATGGATGCGGCCAAGGCCAGCCTGCTGGCGATCAACACCGAGATCAAGCGCCTGGCCCAGGCCGCGGCCAATGGCGATTTCAGCCAACGCGGCGATGCAACCCGCTTCAAGCACGATTCGGCGCGCATGATCAACGACCTCAACGCGATGATGGAGGTCAGCGACCGCAACCTGGGCAAGCTGTCCGAACTGCTGGCCGCGCTGGCCGAAGGCGACCTCACCGCGCGCATGGACGGCCAGTTCCACGGCGTGTTCGCACGCATGCGTGACGATGCCAATACCACTGCCACGCAGCTGGCCGGCATCGTCGGGCGCATCCAGCAAGCCGCCAGTTCCATCACCGGATCGGCCAGCGAAATCGCCGCCGGCAACAACGATCTGTCGCAGCGTACCGAGCAGCAGGCCGCCAATCTGGAAGAAACCGCTGCCTCGATGGAGGAGCTCACCTCCACCGTCAAGCAGAACGCCGAAAGCGCACGTCAGGCCAATCAACTGGCGATCGGCGCGGCATCGGTGGCCTCGCAAGGCGGGCACGTGGTCAGCCAGGTGGTGGACACCATGTCCGGTATCCAGACCTCGTCCAAGAAGATCGCTGAGATCATCAGCGTCATCGACGGCATCGCCTTCCAGACCAATATTCTGGCCTTGAACGCGGCGGTGGAAGCCGCGCGTGCCGGCGAACAGGGCCGCGGGTTTGCGGTGGTCGCCTCGGAGGTGCGCACGCTGGCACAACGGTCGGCGGGCGCTGCCAAAGAGATCAAGCACCTGATCGACGATTCGGTCGGCAAGGTGGCGCAGGGCTCGGCACTGGTGGATCAAGCCGGCAAGACCATGGCCGAAATCGTGTCGTCGGTGCAGCGCGTGACCGACATCATGAGCGAAATTTCTGCCGCCTCGCAGGAGCAATCGGCGGGTATCGAGCAGGTCAATCTCACCGTCACCCAGATGGACGAGAGCACCCAGCAGAACGCCGCGCTGGTGGAAGAAGCCACCGCCGCTGCCAACGCCATGCAGCAGCAGGCACAGCAGCTGGACGATGCGGTCTCCAGCTTCCGGGTCACCGCATCGGTTCCGGCACAGCGCAGCCACGGCCGCGTTGGCGCACGCGCAGGAGCCCTGCTGGCCACCGGCTGAGCGCTACCCACACCGTCGTCTTCAGCAATAAACCCCTTCTTTCGCAGCCACTCCCATGACCGTGTCTTCCATGCAATCTCGCTCCGGCGGCAGTCTGGCCTATCGCCTGATGCTCGGTACCGCAGTCGCTGCATTGCTGTGCTTCGGTCTGACGGCGGCGATCAGCTACTGGCAGAGCAGTCGCGCCTTGAACGCGTCTGCACAAGCCACGATGCAGAACGCGGCGCATTTTCAGGCCGAGCAGATCGGCGGCGAGTTGGGCCAGGCATTCACCACCGGCAAGGCATTGGCCACCACGTTGCTGGTACAGCGGGCCAACGGCACCATTAACCGCGAAACTGCGGCCACGGTGGTGCACGACCAACTGCAGGACCACCCCGAGTGGGTGGGCATGGGCACGCTGTGGGAAGCGCAGGCGTTCGACGGCAAGGACAGCGCCTATGTCAGTGCCAAAGGCCACGATGCCAGCGGCCGTTTCATGACCTACTGGGGGCGCGACGGGCAGACGCTGGTACGCGAGCCGCTCGCCGATTACGAGACACCGGGCCTGGGCGACTGGAACATCAAGCCGCGCGCGCTTGGCCGGCAGATCGTGGCCGAACCTTACGACTATCAGATCGGCGGCAAGACCGTGCTGATGACCACCCTGTCCACGCCGATCATGCAGAACGGCAAGTATCTGGGCGTGGTCTCGGTGGATATCGCGCTGGCCGCATTGCAGCAGCGCCTGAGCGCACTGCACCCGATGGATGGCGGCTATGTGGAACTGCTGTCGCCCGGCGGCATCGTGCTGGCCTCGCGCGACACCGCACGGATCGGCAAGCCGGCCGACGATGCACGCCACCGCACCATGCTGGAGGCGATCAAGGCCGGCAAGGACGCCATCGACTTCACACCCGACAGCAACGGCGCAGTGAGCGCCTATGTGCCGCTGCAGATCGGCCAGGCGCAGGAGCGCTTTGCGCTCGGCGTGGTGGTACCGTACGCCACGATCATGCAGCAGGCACATCGCTTGCTGTGGACCATTCTGGCGGTAGGCCTGGGCTCGGCATTGGCGCTCAGCATTGCGCTGTTCGCGCTATTGCGCCGTCAGGTGGTGCGCCCGCTGGATGCCGCTGCGAAAGTGGCCAATGCGATCGCCTCCGGCAAGCTGGACAACCAGATCGCCGTGCAGCGCCAGGACGAAGTGGGCCGCCTGATGGGCGCCATGCAGCACATGCAGACCGACCTGCGCCAACGCATCGAGCGCGACACGCAGATCGCCAACGAAAACCTGCGCATCCGCACCGCGCTGGAACATTCGGAAATGGAAATCCTGCTGGCCGACGAACAGCACAACGCGGTGTTCATCACCGAAGCGCTGCATACCTCGTTGAAATGCGGCGAACCGGCGTTTCACGCCAAAGGCCAGCAGGGTTTCAGCGCCGATGCGGTGGTCGGCAACCCGCTGGACTATGTGTTCGGCGCCGACGCCGACGGCAAGGCACGTTTGCAGCGCCTGCAGCAGTTGCAGTCCACCGCGCTGGAGCGTTACACCTTCGGCCCGGTGACGCTGGATCTGACCATGACCCCGCTGTATGCCGCCGATGGTCACCGCAGCGGCAGCATGTTGCTGTGGCGCAATGTCACCGCCGAAGTCAGCACGCAAAAAGAAGTGGCCGCCGTGGTGCAATCGGCATTGATGGGCGACTTCGAACAGCGTCTGGCACTGGACGGCAAGCACGGCTTCTATCTGGAATTCGGCCGTCAGCTCAACGGTTTGCTGGATACCACCTCGCAGGGATTGGAGCGTATTTCCAAGCTGCTCAGCGCGCTGGCCGAGGGCGACCTCAGCGTGCGTATGGATGGCGACTTCCAGGGCGTGTTTGCGCGCATGCGCGATGACGCCAATGCCACCGTGGCGCAACTGACCGAGATCGTGTCCGGCATCCAGACCTCGGCCACGCAGATCAATGCGGCGGCCAGCGACATTGCCGCCGGCAACAACGATCTGTCACAACGCACCGAACAACAGGCAGCCAATCTGGAGGAAACCGCTGCCTCGATGGAAGAACTCACTTCCACCGTCAAGCAGAATGCCGAAAGCGCACGTCAGGCCAACCAGCTGGCGATCGGCGCCGCCGATGTCGCCTCGCATGGCGGCGCGGTGGTGGCGCAGGTGGTCACCACCATGTCCGGCATCCAGACCTCGTCCAAGAAGATCGCCGAGATCATCAGCGTCATCGACGGTATCGCCTTCCAGACCAATATCCTGGCCTTGAATGCTGCCGTGGAAGCCGCACGTGCCGGCGAGCAGGGCCGCGGTTTTGCGGTGGTCGCCTCCGAGGTGCGCACGCTCGCGCAGCGTTCGGCCGGCGCTGCAAAAGAGATCAAGCAGCTGATCGATGATTCGGTGAGCAAGGTGGCGCAGGGCTCGTCGCTGGTGCATCAGGCCGGCACCACCATGAGCGAGATCGTGGCCAGCGTGCAGCGGGTGACCAACATCATGGGCGAGATCTCTGCCGCCTCGCAGGAGCAGTCCAGCGGGATCGAGCAGGTCAACCTCACCGTCACCCAGATGGACGAAGCCACCCAGCAAAACGCTGCGCTGGTGGAAGAAGCCACCGCTGCCGCACGTGCGATGGAAGAACAGGCCGGCCAACTGACCGACGCGGTGGCCGTGTTCAAGCTCACCCACGCAGCCAGGCCCGTGCCGGTGGCATCCACCGCCAAATTGGTCGTCAAACCGGTCGCTAAACCGGCCGTCAGTGGCGTGCCGTCGCCCAAACGTGTGCCGTCCGCCGGCAAGCACGTGGCGGCACCGCGGCCTCACGCGGCAGGCAACACGTCGAGCACTGCTGGCAACGACAGTCAGTGGCACGAATTCTGATGCAAGCGTGACGTGAGGTGACGCGCGCCCTGCCCGGCTGACGCTCCGTCCATCGGACACGTATCAAGATTCGATGGCTGTTGCCGCTAGCCAGAAAGACATCGACTGCCTGCGCCCCACCGCAACAGCCGGTCCAGCACCGCATGCGCACGGCGATCACCGTGCAAGCCGACGCATGCGTTCGGATGTTCGCGCGTTTCAGGGGTCGCCATGAAGCCACGTATTGTTGCCAGTTGCCTGGTCCTGTTGGGCGTCGTCGGCCATGCCCGCGCCGAAGATCCGATCGCCACCGACCGCCCCGATTTCGTCGAATCCAGCCTGACCGTCGGCGATCGCCGGCTGCAGCTGGAAACCAGCGTTGCGTGGGAGCGCGACGAGGCCGTCGATGGCTACGCCACGCCCACCTTGTTTCGCTACGGCCTGGGCCAGACCTGGGAATTGCGGCTGGAAACCGATGGCTGGCAGCGCATCGACGCACCTGGCGAAGCCAAGCTCAGCGGCATGTCCGATGTCTCGCTCGGCATCAAACACCATCTGGCCAGTTCCGACGACGGCAACACCTCGCTGGCCTGGTTGCTGCACGTGGATCTGCCCAGCGGCGCACAGGCCCTGCGTGGACACGGCGCGCGGCCATCGTTCCGGCTGGTGGCCGAATGGGATCTCAGCGACAGCGTCTCGGCCGGCCTGATGCCCGGCGTGGTGTGGGACGACGATGGGCAGGGCAATCGCTACACCGCCGGCATCTTCGGCGCAGTGCTCGGCAAAGCATGGAACGACCGGGTGCGCTCCTTCATCGAAGTGGCGCTGCCGCAGATCGCCAAACGCGATGACGGCGGTACCGTGGCGCTGCTGGATGTCGGCTCGGCCTGGCTGCTGAGCAACGATGTGCAACTGGATGCGGTGTACAGCCGCGGGCTCAACGACCGCTCACCGGATCACGCGCTCGGCGTGGGTCTGTCTTTCCGCTTCTGAAACAGGCCGCACAATGAAGATCATGCACATGCTGGGGATCCTGGTGCTGGTGGCAGCGCTGGCGCTGCTCGCCCTGGGCGGAGTCGGTTACAACGGCCAGCGCGGTTTGCTCGACGCGATCGCCGCACAGGTCACCTCCTCCGATGCGCTGCGCAACCACATGCAGGCGGACATGATGCACGACGCCTTGCGCGGCGATGTCACGGCTGCCCTGCTTGCCGCATCCCGGCAGGACGATGCCGCCATCGCCGCAGCACGAACGTCGCTGAGCGAACATGCCGCCGAGTTTCATCAGTCGCTGGAAGCCAACCGCAAGTTGCCGCTCGACCCTGCATTGCGCAGCGATCTGGAAGCGGTGGCACCCACGCTAACCGCGTACATCGCCTCTGCCGACCACGTGATGACCCTGGCCGAAACGCATGCCGACAGCGGCGCGGCCTACATCGATTTCAGCGATAAATTCGGCCAGCTCGAAACCCGCATGGGCGCGATCAGCGAGCGCATCCTGGCCTTGAACAAGGCCAATCGCAGTCAGGCCGAGCAATACAGCCATCGGGTGATGTGGCAACAAGGCGGCGCGGTGGTGCTGGCATTCGTGTGCCTGGCACTGGCGGCGGGCTGGATCCTGCGCTCGGTGTTCGGCCTGCTCGGCGGCGAACCGCAGCTGGCCATGGCCGCCGCACAACACATCGCCGAGGGCCGCCTGGATCAGCCGATTCCGGTCGCCGCCAAACATGCACGCAGTCTGATGGCGGCATTGGCGCGCATGCAGCACGATCTACGCGAACGTCTGCAGCGCGAGCGCAGCATCGCCGCCGAAAACCTGCGCATCCGCACCGCACTCGACAACGCCTCCACCGGCATGTACATCGCCGATCCGGACCTGACCATCATCTACACCAACAACGCGTTGAAGACCTTGCTGCACACCTATGCTGACGACATCCACGCCTGCGCTCCCGCCTTCGATCGCTCGGCGCCCTTGGTCGGCCAGCCGGTGTCGCAACTGGAAGTGGGCAACGCACAGGACGCGGAAATCTATCAACGCCTCGACCGCCAGGGCTCGGCACAGCGCGAAGTGCACTACCGCGCCGCCTGCATCACGCAAGACGTTTCGGCGATCCGCGACGCCGCCGGCGCGCACCTGGGCTTTGTCTGCGAATGGCGCGACCGCAGCGCAGAAGCGCGGGTGGAAATCGACGTAGCCGACGTGGTCCGCAGCGCAGCTGCCGGCGACTTGTCCAAGCGCATCGACAGCACCGGCAAGCAAGGTTTCTTCCTGCAGTTGGCACAACAGCTCAATGCCTTGCTCGATGCCAACGCAGGCAGTATCGCCGAGGTGTCGCGCCTGCTCAGTGCGCTGGCCGAGGGCGACTTGAGTGCACGCATGCACGGCGATTTCCAGGGCGTGTTCGCCAGCATGCGCGACGACGCCAACACCACCGCCGGGCAGCTGGCCCAGGTGATCGGACAGATCCAGCAGGCCGCCGGCAGTATCCACACCGCCTCCAGCGAAATTGCCGCCGGCAACAGCGATCTGTCGCAACGCACCGAGCAGCAGGCGGCCAATCTGGAAGAAACCGCCGCCTCGATGGAAGAACTCACCTCCACGGTCAAGCAGAATGCCGAAAGCGCGCGTCAGGCCAATCAGCTGGCCATCGGCGCCGCCGGTGTCGCCTCGCAAGGCGGCGCAGTGGTGGCAAACGTGGTGACCACCATGTCGGGCATCGCGGTGTCGTCGAAGAAGATCGCCGAGATCATCAGCGTCATCGACGGCATCGCGTTCCAGACCAACATCCTGGCCTTGAATGCCGCAGTGGAAGCCGCACGTGCCGGTGAGCAAGGCCGCGGCTTTGCCGTGGTCGCCAGCGAAGTGCGCACGCTCGCGCAGCGGTCGGCCGGCGCGGCCAAAGAGATCAAACACCTCATCGACGACTCGGTCAGCAAGGTCACCGAAGGCTCGCTGCTGGTGCATCAGGCCGGCACCACCATGGCCGATATCGTGGCCAGCGTGCAGCGCGTCACCGACATCATGGGCGAGATCGCCGCGGCGTCGCAGGAGCAGTCGTCCGGGATCGAACAGGTCAACCGCACCATTACCCAGATGGATGAAGCCACCCAACAGAACGCCGCACTGGTGGAAGAAGCCACCGCCGCCGCTCGCACGATGGAAGACCAGGCCGGGCACCTGGCGCAGGCGGTGTCGCGCTTCACGCTTGGCCAGGCGCCGGGCGCGCTTGTGGGAGCGCCGGCGGTCACCTCGGCAGTGACCGCGGTCAAGCGCGCATCCGCCACCTCCGCGCGCGGTGCAGCCGTCGTGCGCAAGCCGGCGAGCCCCCCGGTGGTCGCCACGGGCAACGGCAGTCAATGGCAGGACTTCTGAGTCGCCCGTGCACGGTGCCGCAGCAGGTAGTTTCACGCCTGCGCCTGCCGCTCGACCGGCCTGCCCCACCTGCCCGTTAAGGCTGCTTTTCGGGCGGCTTGGGCGCAGCGCACGCAAGCCGCTTCCCCGCACCGTTCATTCTTCACAAATAAAGAATCATCACTCCAGGCCGCTAGCGTGCATGACAACGCCTCTGCGCAACATCTCCCGGAGTAAGTGATGAACAAGTTCAACGATTGGCCGATCCGCCGCAAACTGATGTTTGCCTTCTGCCTGAGTGCCGTGCTGACCGCCCTGCTGGGTGGACTCGGTTTTTCGCGCATGACGCAGATGCAGCAGGAAACCGACCTGATCAATCAGGACGTGGTGCCGGTCCTGAGCCGTCTGTCCGAGTTGCGTGGTTTCGCGGGCGAATTCCGCGTTTATGAGGTGGGCCAGTTCGTCAATCTCGAGGATCCGGAACGCTATGCGATGTTCTTCAAGCGCATGGACGAGATCCAGGCCAAGTACATCGAAACGCAGAAAATCCTCGACACCAAGATCGGCGCCGCTTCACCGCTGAAGGCCGAGTACGCCAAGCTGACCGATGCCAGCACGCGCTACTTCGCGGCAAACCAGCAACTGCGCAAGCTCTATGCAGAGCCCGACCGCGCCGCAGCGATGGAGTTTTCGCGCAAGCAGTCCGGCGAGATCCGCAAGGAACTGTTTGCCTCGGTCGACAAGATGTATGCGCAGCAGTCCAAGGCACTCGGCGACATGGTGGCCGCCAGCGCCTCCTCGTTCAAACTCACCAGCACCGTGCTGCTGCTCGGCACGCTGCTGATGGCGGCGTTGTCGGTCACCTTCGGCTGGTTGATCGCACGCAGTATCACCACCCCGCTCTCCAAGGCACTGGGTGCGATCAAGGCAGTCTCGCGTGGCGATCTGAGCGTGCAGGTCAGCAAGACCAGCAACGACGAAATCGGCCAGATGCTGGAGGCCACCGGTGGCATGACGCAGATGCTGCGCCGCTTCACCGACGAAACCGCGCGCATGTCGCATCTGCATGCGGCCGAAGACATCACCCACCGCATGCCGGAAGATTTTCCCGGCGTGTACGGCAACCTGGCCGGCGGCATCAATACGATGATCTTCGAGCATCTGGATGCCATCACCGATGCGGTGCGTATCCTCAACCAATACGCGCAAGGCGATCTCACACAGGACGCACGCCGTCTACCGGCCAGCCGCGCGATCCTGCATGAAGCGATGGATGCCGCCAAGGCCAGCCTGTTGTCGATCAACACCGAGATCAAGCAGCTGGCGCAGGCCGCCGCTGCCGGCGATTTCAGCGCACGTGGCGACGCAGCACGCTTCAAGTACGACTTCGCAGTGATGGTGTCGGATCTGAACTCGATGATGGAAGTCAGCGACCGCAATCTGGGCAAGCTGTCGCAGCTGCTCGGCGCGGTGGCCGAAGGCGATCTCACTGCACGTCTGGATGGCGAATTCCACGGGGTGTTCGCACGTCTGCGCGACGACGCCAATGCCACCACCCAGCGCCTGACCGATATCGTCGGCCGCATCAAGCATTCCACGTTGACCATCAACACCGCCGCCAGTGAGATCGCTGCCGGTAACCAGGACCTGTCGCAGCGCACCGAGCAACAAGCGGCCAACCTGGAAGAAACTGCCGCCTCGATGGAAGAACTCACCTCCACCGTCAAGCAGAATGCCGAACACGCACGCCAGGCCAATCAGCTGGCGATCGGTGCGGCAGGCGTGGCTTCGCACGGCGGCAGCGTGGTTGGCCAGGTGGTCACCACCATGTCCGGCATCGAGACCTCGTCCAAGAAGATCGCCGAGATCATTTCAGTGATCGACGGTATCGCCTTCCAGACCAATATCCTGGCCCTGAATGCCGCGGTGGAAGCCGCGCGTGCCGGTGAGCAAGGGCGTGGGTTCGCCGTGGTCGCCTCCGAGGTGCGCACCCTGGCACAGCGTTCGGCCGGCGCTGCGAAGGAGATCAAGAGCCTGATCGACGATTCGGTGAGCAAGGTCGCCGAAGGCTCGGCGCTGGTCAACCAGGCCGGCACCACGATGAGCGAGATCGTCTCCTCGGTGCAGCGCGTCACCGACATCATGAGCGAGATTTCCGCCGCCTCGCAGGAGCAGTCGGCCGGTATCGAGCAGGTCAACCAGACCGTCACCCACATGGACGAAGCCACCCAGCAGAACGCCGCACTGGTGGAAGAAGCCACCGCCGCCGCACGCTCGATGGAAGACCAGGCACAGCAACTCACCGAAGCGGTGGCGCTGTTCCGGCTATCAGCCGAGCTGGAAGCGGTGACGCGGCCCACGGCGGTGGTGCGCCAGATCGCCGCCAAGCGGCCTGCCGCCAGCAGCGCGCCTGCTGCCACACCGAAAGCTGCCAAGCCGGCTGCTGCCAGGAGCGCTGCCAAGCCTGCCGCACGCGCCGCCGCTGCCGCAGCGCCGTCCAACGAGTCGGATTGGGCGGAGTTCTAAACGCGCCTCTCGGCAACGTACAAGCCGGCGACATCGAAGCCGCGC
This sequence comes from Xanthomonas sp. Leaf131, assembly GCF_001423495.1. GTDB lineage: Bacteria > Pseudomonadota > Gammaproteobacteria > Xanthomonadales > Xanthomonadaceae > Xanthomonas. The sequence goes on from NZ_LMOG01000018.1 coordinate 713,166, forward strand.
TCTTTCGGGAGTGCGGCTTTTTTATTTTCGATGCGTTTCGCAAGCAGCCTCTGCCACAGAACAATCCAGTTGAATATAGATAATCATAATTTATTTATGTATTAAATTATGAATGGTTGAGTTCGGTCATTCGACGATTAATACCAATTTCCAGTCACAGGTATTGCAGCTTATTACGCCACGTCGATTTCACAAGCATGACCAGACTTATATATTTTTGATATTGAGGTATTAAGTAATCAATATCGCGCGCCGTTACTGGGCATAGCGACGCGTCATATAGCAAGTGGTCGGCGCTACTCGGTCGCTCCCTTCCATCGCACCTCGCCTCCAGGATTCAGTCATGACCGCACTTCTCCAACGCTACAACGTCGGTCCTCGATTAGCCGCAGCCTTCGCTGTGCTGATCGTTTTGTCAGGCATCATCGCTTTCATCGGATATCGCGGGCTGACCTCGGCGCGTGCGCTTGTGGATCATCTGGTACACCAGAACATGGTGAAAGTCCGGTTGTCCAACGACATGATGAATGCCAACTACATCATCGCCATGCAGCTACGCAATGTGGTGCTGCCGACGTCCAATGAAGACAATCTAAAATTCATCGAGATCATCAAGGGCGCGCGCGCCGATTACACCAAGGCGCGCGAAACCCTGTATGCGATACCCCCGTCCGAAGAAGGCAAGGCCATCCGGGTGGAAATCGATCGCCGCCGAGAGGTCTCCAAGGGGTTGAACGACAAGATTATCGATCTGGTCATGACCGATCACAGTGACCAGGCCCTGCCCTTGCTGCTGGACAAGGCCGCACCGGCGATGCAGGAGTGGCAGGACAAGATCGCCGAAAACATCGCGCTGCAGGACAAGCTGGCCGGCGAGGCTTCTGCCGCCGCACTGCAATCCATGGACGATTCGCGCATGTTGCTGATCGGCGGCTCGCTGCTGGTCGTGTTGCTGAGCACTACGCTGGGCCTGCTGATCACCCGCAGCCTCACTCAGCCGCTGAGCCGCGCCACCCGCGCCGCAGAAGCGATTGCCGGCGGTAGCCTGGACAACGACGTCACCACGCAAGCCAATGACGAAGCCGGCCGCCTGCTCAAGGCCATGAACAAGATGCAGCTGCAATTGCGCAGCCTGCTCAGCGCACAGACCGACATGGCCAAGCGCCACGACGACGGCCAGATCAGCTTCCGCATCGATGCGGCAGCCTTCCCCGGCGAGTACGGCCGCATGGCCCACGACACCAACAACCTGGTGGGCTCGCACATCGCAGTGAAGATGCGTCTGGCGCAGATCATGGGCCGCTATGCAATCGGCGATCTGTCCGACGACATGGAAAAACTGCCCGGCGAAAAGGCCGTGCTCAGCGACACCATGGCGCAGGTCAAGGTCAATCTCGGTGCGATGAATACCGAGATCAAGCACCTGGCACAGGCAGCCGCCAACGGCGACTTCAGCGCACGCGGCGATGCCGAGCAGTTCCAGTACGACTTCCGCGTGATGGTGGAAAGCCTCAATACGCTGATGTCCACCGCCGACGGCAATCTGCAGGCGCTGTCCGGCTTGCTGCAGTCGATCGCCGCTGGCGATCTCACCGCACGCATGAGTGGCGATTTCCGCGGTGTGTTCGCACAGATGCGTGACGATGCCAATGCCACGGCCACGCAGCTGGCCGAGATCGTCAGCGGCATCAAGGAATCGGCGATTTCGATCAAGGGCGCCGCCAGCGAGATCGCGGCCGGCAACCAGGATCTGTCGCAGCGTACCGAGCAACAGGCGGCCAACCTGGAAGAAACCGCCGCCTCGATGGAAGAACTCACCTCTACCGTCAAGCAGAATGCCGAAGGCGCGCGACAGGCCAACCAGCTCGCCATCGGTGCAGCCAGTGTGGCCTCGCAAGGCGGCGAAGTGGTCGGCAAGGTAGTGCAGACCATGAGCGGAATCGAGGCCTCGTCCAAGAAGATCGCCGACATCATCAGCGTCATCGATGGCATCGCCTTCCAGACCAATATCCTCGCGTTGAATGCGGCAGTGGAAGCGGCGCGTGCCGGCGAACAGGGCCGCGGCTTTGCGGTGGTCGCATCGGAAGTGCGCACCCTGGCGCAGCGTTCGTCTGCAGCGGCAAAGGAGATCAAGGGCTTGATCGACGATTCTGTCGAGCGTGTCGCCGAAGGCTCGGCGCTGGTGCACACCGCCGGCAAGACCATGGGCGAAGTGGTTGCCAGCGTGCAGCGTGTGACCGACATCATGGGCGAGATCTCCGCCGCCTCGCAGGAGCAATCTGCCGGGATCGAACAGGTCAACCAGACCATCACCCAGATGGACGAAACCACCCAGCAGAACGCCGCATTGGTGGAAGAAGCGACTGCCGCCGCACGTGCACTGGAAGACCAGGCCACCCAGCTCACCGACGCCGTGGCGGTGTTCAAGACCGATGCCGTGCAGGTACGGGCACCGGTCCACGCACCTGCAGCGCGCCCGTCGGTGAGTTCTGCCGTCAAGGCCAAGGTGGCTGCTGCCGGGCGCACTGCCGCATCCAAGCCGCGCGCCGTGGTCACCGCACCGAGCAACGACAGCAGCTGGCAGGAGTTCTGACTGAACGCAGCCGGTCGGCATCGATGCCGACCGGCTCAAGGCATAGCAGTTATCGGCCGATAGGCTGCGTAAGCCTACGAGACGTTCCCATGACCACTGCATCCGCGCTGCCGCATCAGCCTGCCCTTCCGTCCCCGCGCCGCTGGAGCAGCCGCTGGGACGATCTGGCGATTGCCAGAAAACTCGGCGTGATCGGTGTCCTCGCCTTGGTAGGCATGGTCATCCCGGTGCTGCTCTACAGCGGCAAACTCAACGAAAGTGTCGCCATCAGCAGCAACGAACTGCGCAGCTATGCACCGCTCGGGCAGATGTTGGGTTTGATCACCGACCTGCATGCCGCCCATGTGGATAGCGGCACCGCCGCAAGTACCGCGGCAGAGCGCGCCGATCGCGATCTGCAACAGCTGCTCGCCACCACGGCCAGCATGCCCGGCTTCGAACGCAGCCAGAAAGAATTGCTTGCCCTGCAAAAACGCCATGTTGCCGGCGTTGCTGCGGACGGCTATGCCGCAGTGAGCGAGCAGGCGTTTGCCGCACTCGACGCACTGCGCGACGACAGCCAACTGGTCTACACCCCGTATATCGAGAGCTACCACCTGGTGGTGGCCACGCTGATCTACAGCCCCGATGCCACCGAGTCGCTGACCCGGCTGGACGCGGCCAACGACCCCTCGCAGGCCGCCGACAGCCGCGCCATGCTGCGCGAACAACTCAACCAGCTCGCACGCAACCACCTGCGCTTTCGCCATGAGCTGGACAAGGCGATGGGCTTGCTGGAACAACCCGACCCCGCCCTGGCGACTGCCGCCACGACCGAAGCGGCGCGTGCAAACGCGGCACTGGCGGCACTCGGCAGTGCACTGGAAGGCAGCGATGCACAGGCCGATACGCACTGGAATGCCGCGCTCGATGATCTCGGCCAGGCCATGCAGGATCTGAGCAGCGTCTCGTTGCAGGCATTGCAGCGCCAATCCGAGCGGCACCTGGTCGAGGCACGCAACGCGATGTGGCAAGCGATCGCCGGCCTGTCGGTGCTGGCCGTGCTGATTGCAGCGCTGGGCTGGTACACCTTGTCCAAGCTCACCCGCAATGTGCGCCGCGCCGCCGCCGTGGCCGCCCACATCGCGCAAGGTCAGCTGGACGAACGTATTGCCGCGCCCAGCCGCGACGAGACCGGCCAGTTGCTGGACAACATGCGCCAGATGCAGGACCAGTTGCAGGCCGTGCTGGCTGCGCAGAGCGAGATGGCGCAGCGCCACGACGCCGGCCAACTCAGCTATCGCATGGACGCCGAGCGCTTCCCCGGTGCCTACGCCACCATGGTGCGCGACACCAACGCACTGGTCGGCTCGCATATCGCGGTGAAGATGAAGTTGGCGCAGATCATGTCGCGCTATGCGATCGGCGATCTGAGCCAGGACATGGATCGTCTGCCTGGCGAAAAGGCCGTGCTCAGCGACACCATGGATACCGTCAAGGCCAACCTTTCCGCGATGAACAGTGAGATCAAGTTGCTCGCGCAGGCTGCGGCCAACGGCGATTTCAGCGTGCGTGGCGATGCGCAGCGCTTCCAGTACGATTTCCGCGCGATGGTGGATAGCCTCAATCAACTGATGGCCACCGCCGACGCCAATCTCGGCGCCTTGTCCAAGGTGCTGCAGGCGATCGCCGCCGGCGATCTCACCACCCGCATGCACGGCGACTTCCACGGCGTGTTCGCGCGCATGCGCGACGATGCCAACGCCACCGTGACGCAGTTGGCCGATATTGTCGGGCGCATCCAGCAGTCCACCGATGCGATCAACGATGCCGCCAGCGAAATTGCGTCAGGCAATCAGGATCTGTCGCAGCGCACCGAGCAACAGGCGGCCAATCTGGAAGAAACCGCCGCCTCGATGGAAGAACTCACCTCCACCGTGCGCAACAACGCCGAGCACGCCCGTCGCGCCAATCAACTAGTGGTCGGTGCGGCCTCGGTGGCCTCGCAAGGTGGCGACGTGGTCGGGCAAGTCGTCGGCACCATGGCCGGCATCCAGGCCGCCTCCAAAAAGATCGCCGACATCATCAGCGTCATCGACGGCATCGCCTTTCAGACCAATATTCTGGCCTTGAATGCCGCAGTGGAAGCGGCGCGTGCCGGCGAGCAAGGCCGCGGCTTTGCGGTGGTCGCCTCGGAAGTACGCACCCTGGCGCAGCGCTCGGCCGGCGCGGCCAAAGAGATCAAGCAGCTGATCGAGGATTCGGTGAGCCGGGTCGAACTCGGCAACCAGCTGGTCGGCCAGGCCGGGCGCACCATGCAGGACATCGTCAAGTCGGTGCAGAACGTCACCGAGATCATGCAGGAGATCAGCGAAGCCTCGCAGCAGCAGTCGCAAGGCATCGAACAGGTGGGCCAGACCATCGCGCAGATGGACCAGGCCACCCAGCAGAACGCAGCGCTGGTGGAAGAAGCCACTGCCGCAGCGCGTTCGATGGAAGAACAGGCGCAGCAATTGCGCGATGCGGTGTCGGTGTTCCAGTTACAGGCAGCTACCACGCCGGCCCGGCTCGGTCGCGCGGCATAAGGTCACGGCACGCGGCATCGCGTGCAGGTGTGCAATGGCAACCAGGCAGCCGCACCTTCGGCTGCCGCTCTCGCTGCATGCACCGATCTCGGGTGGAGCAATCCCCCTGGCCGTGCAGACAGGCGCCACGACGGGATGGCTAACGCTGCAACGTTGTGAAGGCCGCAGTGCGCAACGGCGTGCGAGCAACCCGCTGCACACGCGCTAGGAATTACCGCGACAGGAATTAGCCGACAGGCCAGACGTCCGCGCGCTCGGTCGCAAGGTCGCTGCACATTACCCATTCGACGCCAGCCGGCGCGTTGCACCCGGCCACCCGCCTCCCCCGCCTTGAAACACCGCGTCCGAAAGCGTGATCGCGACGTGAATGCGCTCGCTTCGGCACATGGTTTGATGGCGCTTCCATCGGGCTTTTCAGCCGGTTTGTGCACACCGGCGTCACCTCAATGACGGGCGCCCATACGCAGCGGGCTAGGCGAGTTCAGCCGCAGGAACGCTTGCCGTTACAGACCACAAGCAAACGTACCTGCCCTGCAATCGGTCGCACCGCAACGACGCATCACCCGCACCGATGGATCGGCTTGACGCATGCCCGTCTGCCTTCGCCTCACGTAGCGCCCCAACGTGTCCGCGCCGACGCGTCTTGTTCTTTCTTGCCAACTACCTCGAGACCCCAAAATGATCGCTCTTCTTCAACGGTATAACGTCGGCAAGCGCCTGACCTTCGCCTTCGGCACGCTGATTCTGTTGTCGTGCGGGCTGGTCGCCGCCGGCCTCTACACGCTGGCGCAAGCCCGCGACCGCATGGATACGGTGGTCAATCGCCAGATCACGATCATGCAGCACCTGGAAGACATGACCAACGCGACCTCGGTCATCGCCGTGCAGCTGCGCAACATCGTGCTGCCGACCTCGCAGGAAGACAATCTGCGCTTTGCCGCCATCATCAAGGACCAGCTGAAGTCCTATGAAGACACGCGTCGCACGCTGTACGTGTTCTCGGCATCGCCGGAAGCGACCGCGATCCGGGTGAAGATCGACCAGGCCAGCGAAGCCGCGGGCAAGGCCAATGCCCAGGTCGGCGAGCTTGGATTCAACGGCAAGGCCGACGAAGCGCTCGCGATGCTGCTGCAAAAAGCCGCACCGGCCACCGAGCGCTGGCAGCAAGCCATCGCCGAGTATTCCGGCCTGCAGCGTCGCCGTGCCGCCACCGCCTACGCCGACACGAACGCAGAAATGGCACGCGGCCGCGCGATGCTGATCGGCGGCGGCCTTGCGGTTGTGGTGTTCAGCATCCTGCTGGGCTGGTTGATCACCCGCAGCCTGGTGCGCCCGCTCACCCAGGCCACCCGCGCCGCCGAAGCGATTGCCAACGGCAATCTCGACAACGATGTGCGTACGCAGTCCAACGACGAAACCGGCCGCCTGTTGCAGGCCATGGACCGCATGCAGGGCCAGGTGCGCAACCTCATCAGCGCGCAGCTGGACATGGCCAAGCGCCACGATGCCGGCCAGATCAGCTTCCGTATGGATGCCGGTGCGTTCCCGGGCGACTACGGCCGCATGGCCAAGGACACCAACGAGCTGGTCGCCGCGCACATCAAGGTCAAGATGCAGACCATCCACCTGGTCGAGCGTTATGCGATCGGCGATCTGTCCGAAGACATGCCGCAGTTGCCGGGCGAAAAGGCTGCCATCACCTCGGCGATGAATCAGGTCAAGTTGAACCTGTCGACGATGAACACCGAGATCAAGCAGTTGGCGCAGGCCGCCGCAAACGGCGACTTCACCGCACGCGGTAATGCCGAGCAGTTCCAGTTCGATTTCCGCATCATGGTGGAAAGCCTCAATCACCTGATGGCCACCGCCGACGGCAATCTGCAGTCGCTGTCGGGCCTGTTGCAGTCCATCGCCGCCGGTGACCTCACCGCCCGCATGAGTGGTCAGTACCAGGGCGTGTTCGCGCAGATGCGCGATGACGCCAACGCCACCGCCGAACAGCTGGCCAGCATCGTGGGCCGCATCCAGCTGGCCGCCAATGCGATCGGTTCGGCATCGGGCGAAATCGCCTCCGGCAACCAGGATCTGTCGCAGCGCACCGAGCAACAGGCCGCCAATCTGGAAGAAACCGCCGCCTCAATGGAAGAACTCACCTCCACCGTCAAGCAGAACGCCGAACACGCAAGTCAAGCCAATCAGCTCGCCATCGGCGCTGCGGCCGTGGCCTCGCAAGGCGGCGATGTGGTGGCCAAGGTGGTCACCACCATGTCCGACATCCAGAGCTCGTCGAAGAAGATTGCCGAAATCATCAGCGTCATTGACGGCATCGCGTTCCAGACCAACATCCTGGCCCTGAATGCGGCCGTGGAAGCGGCGCGCGCCGGCGAACAGGGTCGCGGCTTTGCGGTGGTGGCATCTGAAGTCCGTACCCTCGCCCAGCGTTCGGCCGGTGCAGCCAAAGAGATCAAGCACCTGATCGACGATTCGGTCAGCAAGGTCACCCAGGGCGCCGCCCTGGTCGATCAGGCCGGCACCACCATGGCGGAGATCGTCGCCAGCGTGCAGCGCGTCACCAACATCATGGGCGAGATTTCCTCCGCCTCGCAGGAACAGTATTCGGGCATCGAGCAGGTCAACCAGACCGTGACCCAGATGGACGAAACCACGCAGCAGAACGCCGCGCTGGTGGAAGAAGCCACCGCCGCCGCACGTGCGATGGAAGAACAGGCCCAGCAGCTCACCGAAGCGGTGGCCGTGTTCAAGGTCGCCGAGCAAACCGCCGTCACGCGTCAGCTCTCGGCCATTGCCAAGGCCCCGGCCAATGCTCGCTTCGCCGCGCGCCCGGCGGCACGTACAAGCAGCATCGCTTCGCCGCGTCGTAGCGCCACCGGCGCCTCGGCAGCAGCGGCCGATACCAGCGATTGGCAGGAGTTCTGAGTCACGCATAAAGTGTCGCCAGAAGGCCGCTTTCCGCGAGGAAAGCGGCCTTTTTTGCGTTCGGCCGTGCGATCAGACATCACGGCGCTGCACCGCCACGCAGCGTGCATCGGCAGCCACCCGCCACCGCACTGGAACACGCCGATGTCGCTGCGGCCGGCGACCATTGCAGTCGGCTTGATAGCCACATCGTTGTAATGGTTTGCCTCACATGTATCTCCGAACGTTCCGATGTGCGCATTCACAATGCGATGACATAGTGGGTCTGCGTAAACATTCGTCATCGCGATCCATCTCGATGCAGACGCGTGCCGCATTCGGCACGCATCGAAGGGTCCGGCACGGGGTCTGCGTGATGCACGGATCGAGAGCCACTGCCGGAACGCCGCTGGGGAGCGACGTCCCGCACCTGCCAGCACACGACGTAAAGCGATGCACCGCTGTCAGCGCCGCTGCCTGCTGCATCGCAACCGGTGCAGACAATCGGTGCGGTCGCAGGCGATCGCCACACCTTCGACAGTCACTTCATTTCGTTTAAAAGGGCAAAGCAATGAAACAGCGAAGTCTTTCGACACAACTCGTGTTCGGCTTTGGTGCGGTCATCATCGTGCTGTTGATTGTCGCCACGGTCGGGCTGCGCGGGCAGTCCAGTCTGTCTCAGGCGGTCGCACTGAACGACCACACCTACCAGGTCATCGCGACGGGTCGTGCGATGTCCATCGCCAGCATCAATATCGAAACCGGCGCGCGCGGCTATCTGCTTTCAGGCAACGAAGCGAATCTGACCCCCTACAAGAACGGGATGGCGCAGTTCGACAAAGAGTTCGATCACGCCAGACAGCTGACCGCCGACAATCCGGTTCAGCAGCAGCGGCTGGCGGCACTGCATGCGGCCTACGTCGAATTCATCGGCCACGAAGAACGCTTGACCGCGCTGCGCCGCAGTGGCGCGGAGTTGCCCGAGGTGTTGGCGCAGTTCAGCGCCGGCCACGAACGCGCTGCAATGAACAAGATCCGCACCCTGCTCACCGAGTTCGAGGCCCAGGAAAACGGGCTGCTCGACAAGCGCAGTACGGCACTGGCCGCCGCCAAGATCCGCAGCACTTGGTCGATGCTGATCGGCAGCGGCGTTGCGATCGTGGTCGCAGTAGCGACCTGCTGGCTGATTCGCCGTCGTTTGGTGAGCCGCTTGAACGAGGCATCGACGATCGCCGATGCGATCGCGGCAGGTCGGTTGTCGGTCGCGGTGGATACCACCGGTACAGACGAAACCGGCCGGCTGCTGCACAGCATGGGCAAGATGCAGGCGCAGTTGCAGGCGGTGTCGCAAGCACAGCAGGAAATGGCGCGTCGGCACGACCTGGGCGAGCTGAGCTACCGCATGGACGAGCAGGCATTTCCAGGCGATTACGGCGTCATGGTGCGTGACAGCAACGCACTGGTCGCCTCGCATATTGCAGTCAAAATGCGGCTGGCCCAGATCATGAGCCGCTATGCCATCGGCGACCTGTCCGACGACATGGAGACGTTGCCTGGCGAAAAAGCCGTCTTGAGCGAGACCATGGCCCAGGTCAAGCGCAACCTGTCGGCGATGAATCACGAGATCAAACATCTGGCGCAATCTGCCGCTGCCGGCGACTTCACTGCACGCGGCGACGCCGAGCGTTTCCAATACGACTTCCGCGTCATGGTCGACAGCCTCAACCAGCTGATGGCCACCGCCGACGGAAATCTGCAAGCGTTGTCCATGTTGCTGCAGTCGATTGCCGCCGGCGATCTCACCGCCCGCATGACCGGCCAGTACCAGGGCGTGTTCGCGCAGATGCGCGACGATGCCAACGGCACTGCCGAGCGCCTGGCCGATATCGTCGGGCGGATTCACACCGCTGCCGATGCCATTGGCCTGGCCTCCGGCGAAATCGCTGCCGGCAACCAGGATCTGTCGCAGCGCACCGAACAGCAGGCCGCCAATCTCGAAGAAACCGCCGCTTCGATGGAAGAGCTGACCTCCACCGTCAAGCAAAATGCCGAGCATGCGCGCCAGGCCAACCAGTTGGCGATCGGAGCGGCATCGGTCGCCTCGCAGGGTGGTCAGGTGGTCGCGCGGGTGGTCACCACCATGTCCGATATTCAGACCTCCTCGAAAAAAATCGCCGAGATCATCAGCGTCATCGACGGCATTTCGTTCCAGACCAATATCCTGGCCTTGAACGCCGCGGTGGAAGCGGCACGTGCCGGCGAGCAGGGACGCGGTTTCGCCGTCGTCGCCTCCGAAGTGCGCACCCTCGCCCAGCGGTCTGCCAGTGCTGCAAAAGAGATCAAGCAGCTGATCGATGACTCGGTCGGCAATGTCGCGCAAGGCGCTGCATTGGTCGATCAGGCGGGAAAGACCATGGCCGAGATCGTGGCCAGCGTGCAGCGCGTCACCGACATCATGGGCGAGATCTCCGCTGCCTCGCAGGAGCAATCGACAGGGATCGAACAGGTCAACCAGACCGTGACCCAGATGGACGAAACCACCCAGCAAAATGCCGCACTGGTGGAAGAAGCCACCGCCGCGGCACGCGCGATGGAAGACCAGGCCCAGCAGCTGGCCCAGACCGTGTCGCTGTTCAAGTTGTCCGACAACCAGCCGTCCGCGCGTCGAATGGCAACCTTGGCCAGCGCCGCACCGTCTGCGTCTCCCAAAGTGTCGGCGTCGGTCAAGCGTGCACCTGCACGCCCGCACAGCATGCGGACCGTCGCTACCACGGCCGCGGCGGCCGTGGATTGGCAGGAGTTCTGACGCCTGGAGATAGCGCATCGGCCTAGCGCGGCTATTGCGGGACCGCTTTCGAGAGAAAGCGGTCTTTTTTTTTGTGGTTGGCAGCCGATCCGGCGCACGCAGCAGTTCCGAGTACACCCGTGCGTTGCGAGCACACTTTTGCAAGACGCGCGATGTATGCCATATCGCCTGTGCCGATTGCACCGTCGCCGCATGCGCGGGCGTGGCGGCGCGCACCCTCCTCGGCAAGAGGCTCATGACGGCATCGGCTCTGCGGTGACGTTTTGTATTACGCCGCATGACGTGCCGCATCCATTCAATCGCGCTATCGCGTGCACCGTCATCGGTGTGAAGTCGCCTTTCACGGCGGGACGTTCGTACCCGCCTAAATCGCAGTGAAAATGGTCATTCCCGATCTTGCTTTCAGAAAATTCCCGACACCTCGGCACCGATTCCCTACACGTTCTTCATACCCCGATCACGTGGCTGAGACCTGGCTTTACCAGCCGGACCGGACCACTCAATGCGGCCCCGACAGCGCCGTTACCTGAGCGATGCAACACACCGGGCATGACCTGCGGACCGCACCGCTCCAGCGCTGCCCCGCAACGCACGTCCATCACGATCACATCCGCTCAGGTCACTCCATGAATTCCTTCCTGCACCGCTTCAACGTCGGCAAACGCCTCTCGCTGGCCTTTGGCGTTTTGATCCTGCTCTCTTGCGCGCTGGTGGCCGCCGGCCTGTATACGCTCAGCCAGGCGCGCGAGCGTCTGGACACCATCGTCAACCGCAACATGGCGATGATCCAGTACGCCACCGATATGCTCGATGCCAACGCGACGATTTCGTTGAATCTGCGCAACATCGTGCTGCCGACCACCGCCGAGCAAAACCGGCAGTTCGCAGCAGTGATCGATGCCCAGCGCACCCGTTACAAGGAACTGCGCGAGAAGCTCTATGCGTTTCCCGCCGATGCGCACGACCAGCAACTGCGCAACGCGCTGGATCTGACCCGCGAACAGGCGCTGGCGCACAACCAGCAGGTGCGCGAGCTGGGCATGGCCGGCAAGGTAGACCAGGCCATGCCGGTCCTGCTCGAGCGCGCCGCGCCGGCCACCCAGCGCTGGCAGGATGCGATCCGTACTTACTCGGACGCGCAACGCAAGGTCAGCCAGCAGGCCTATGACCAGGCCAGTGCCTCGATGGCGCGTGGCCGCAACATGCTGATCAGTGGTGGCGTTGCGGTGGTGCTGTTGAGTGCCATGCTGGCCTGGATGATCACCCGCAGCCTCACCGGCCCGTTGAACCGCGCCACCCGCGCCGCCGAGGCCATTGCCGACGGCAAGCTCGATAACGCAGTACACAGCGATGCCAGCGACGAAACCGGCCGCCTGCTGCAGGCGATGGACAAGATGCAGTCGCAGGTGCGCAATCTGATCACCGGCCAGCTGGACATGGCCAAGCGCCACGACAGCGGCCAGATCAGCTTCCGTATGGAGGCCGGCGCATTTCCGGGCGACTACGGACGCATGGCCAGCGACACCAACGCGCTGGTCGACAGCCACGTCCAGCTCACGCAGCGCCTGGCGCAGATCATGGGGCGCTATGCGATCGGCGACCTCAGCCAGGACATGGACACGCTGCCCGGCGAAAAAGCCATGCTGACCGACACCATGGCGCAGGTGAAAACCAACCTGGCCTCGATGAACCAGCAGATCAAGCAGCTGGCCCAGGCAGCGGCCAACGGCGATTTCAGCGCACGCGGCGATGCGGCGCAGTTCCAGTTCGATTTCCGCATCATGGTCGACAGCCTCAATCAGTTGATGGCCACCGCCGATGGCAGCCTGCAGTCGCTGTCGGGCATCTTGCGGTCCATCGCCGCGGGCGACCTGACCGCGCGCATGGACGGCGATTTCAAGGGCGTGTTCGCCCAGATGCGTGACGACGCCAACGCCACCGCGACCCAGCTGGCCGGCATCGTCGGGCATATCCAGCACTCGGCGACCTCGATCAATGCCGCCGCCAGCGAGATCGCCGCCGGCAACCAGGACCTGTCGCAGCGCACCGAACAGCAGGCTGCCAACCTGGAAGAAACCGCCGCCTCGATGGAAGAACTCACCTCCACCGTCAAGCAGAACGCCGAGAGCGCACGCCAGGCCAATCAGCTCGCCATCGGCGCTGCAAGCGTGGCCTCACAGGGTGGCGCGGTGGTCAGCAAGGTGGTCGACACCATGAGCGGCATCGAGGCTTCGTCCAAGCGCATCGCCGACATCATCAGCGTCATCGACGGCATTTCCTTCCAGACCAACATCCTGGCCTTGAATGCCGCCGTGGAAGCGGCGCGTGCCGGCGACCAGGGCCGTGGTTTTGCGGTAGTCGCCTCCGAGGTACGCACGCTGGCACAGCGTTCGTCCGCTGCCGCCAAGGAGATCAAGAGCCTGATCGACGACTCGGTGCAGCGTGTGGCCGACGGCTCGCAGTTGGTGGACCAGGCTGGCAAGACCATGGCCGAAATCGTCGCCAGCGTGCAGCGCGTCACCAACATCATGGGCGAGATTTCCGCCGCCTCGCAGGAACAGTCGGCCGGCATCGAGCAGGTCAACCAGACCGTTACCCACATGGACGAAGCCACCCAGCAGAACGCCGCATTGGTGGAAGAAGCCACCGCCGCCGCCCGCGCGATGGAAGAACAGGCCCAGCAGCTCACCGAGGCGGTGGCCGTGTTCAAGATCGCCGAGCAAGGCCCGGTTGCACGTCAGCCGTCGTCGATGGTCGCTGCGCCGGTCAATGCGCGCTTCGCTGCGCGCCCGGCCGTCAGTGCCGCCAGCATCGCACCGCCACGTCGCAGCGCCATCGGCACGGCAACAGCGGCGGCCGGGCCGAACGACTGGCAGGAGTTCTAAGACACACACCGCAACCCGCAGCCCGCAACAGACGCAGCATCAAAGAACAGCATTCGAGAGTCGTTTGATTCGTGGTCAACGAATCTTGAGGGTCGCTTCCTTGCGAGGGAGGCGGCCCTCTTTTTTGTTTTGCGATTTGTTGCGGCATTGGTCCGTGAGCATGCCGGAACGCCGACGATGCCGCCCATCAAAATCACCCGACCTTAACAATTCGCACTTTGGTGTGAGGGCTTCAAAGCCAAGCGAACGCGACAATTTATGCGTAATTCAACATAAAACATCAATTTTGAGCATAGACGGCCGCTATCGACTTCACGCATCCGTAACGCCCATCCCCCGGGCAAGGTCACTTCTCATGCATTCCTTCAACAGGCTCTCTGTCGGTACGCGGCTTTCTGCCCTGCTGACCCTGGTCATTGCCGTCTCGCTGGGCCTGCTGGCCCTGACCATCTACCGCCAGTCCGCCGGCGACATCGAATCCCAGGTCAAGGCCGAGCTGCGCTCCAGCACCCGGCTGATGCAGCAATCGGTGGCGATGTACGACGTCACCCTCACCGAAGGCACCCAGCGCCTGGGCAGCGTGTTCGACGACATGCTCCCCAGCGGCGCACGCACGCTCGATACCGCCAGCACCGTCACCATCGGCGATCAGAGCACCCCCGCGCTGCGCGCCGGCAAGCAGGCGCTCAACCTCAATTTCAACGCGGTGGATCGCTTTGCGCAGGCCACTGGCGGTGTTGCGACGATCTTCGCGCGTACCGGCGACGACTTCGTGCGCATCACCACCTCGCTGCGCAACAAGCAGAACGAACGCGTGATCGGCACCCTGCTCGACCGCAAGGGCAAGGCCTACGCCGCACTGTCCCAGGGCAAGGCGTTTACCGGCCAGGCGCAGCTGTTCGGCGAGCAGTACATGACCCACTACCAGCCGCTGCGCAACGCCGCAGGCGAAGTGATCGGCGCGCTATTCGTCGGTCGCAACTACACCCAGGGCCTGGCCGCGCTCAAGGCGCAGGTCAGCACCACCAAGCTGGGGCAGGACGGCTACTTCGTCATCGTCGACATGGCACCGGGCGAGCATCAGGGCCAGGTCATCGCCGCTCCGCCGGGCACGCCCGCCACGTTGTCGGCGCTGGTGCCGGCCGACCAGCAAGCGCTGTTGCAATCGGTGCTGGACGGCAAGCAGCCCAGCGCCAACCTGCAGTTGCGCGACGCCAAGGGCAACAGCCAGGCGTTCGAAGTCACCGCGCAGCGCTATGCACCGTGGCAGTGGGCGGTGATCGGCACCCAGCCGCGCAGCGCCATCGATGGCCCGCTGGACGCGCTGATGGGCAGCATGCTGCTGTTCTCGCTGGTGGTGCTGGGCCTGTGCATCGCAGTGGTGTTCATTGCCGCGCGCAAGATGGTCACCCGCCCGTTGCAGGCGGTGGAACGGGTGCTCGGCGATGTCGCTGCCGGGCGCCTGGACAACCCGATCGAGATCGACCGCCATGACGAACTCGGTCGCCTGCTGCTCAGCGCCCGCACCATGCGCGACGACCTGCGCGCGCGTCTGGAACGCGACCACCTGATCGCCAGCGAAGCGCTGCGCGTGCGTACCGCGCTGGACGACGTCAGCACCAACGTGATGATCGCCGACGCCGACCGCCGCATCATCTACGTCAATCGCCCGCTGCAGCGCATGCTCAAGAGCGTGCAGGACGAGTTGCGCCGCGACCTGCCCCACTTCGATGCCGATGCCTTGATCAATGCCAGCATCGACCAGTTCCATCGCAAGCCCGAACACCAGGCACGCATGCTCGATCAACTCAAGAGCACGCATACCGCGCAGATCCGCATCGGCGGCCGCACCATGCGGCTGGTGGTCAACCCGGTGCTGGGCCCGGCCGGCGAACGCATGGGCTTTGTGGTCGAGTGGACCGACCGCACCCAGGAAGTCCAGGTCGAAGAAGAAGTCGCGCGCATCGTGCAGGCCGCTGCTGCGGGCGACCTGAGCGAACGCGTCGGCACCGAGGGCAAGCAGGGCTTCCTGCTGCTGCTCGCACAACAACTCAACGTGCTGCTGGACAACAACGCCGACGGCCTGTCGCGCGTGTCCTCGCTGCTCTCGTCGCTGTCGCAAGGCGATCTGACTGCGCGCATGGACGGCGACCTGCAAGGCGTGTTCGCCACCATCCGCGACGACGCCAATGCCACCGCCGACCAGTTGGCCGGCATCGTGCGCCGGATCAAGGACTCTTCGCTGGCGATCAACTCGGCCGCCAGCGAAATCGCCACCGGCAATAGCGACCTGTCGCGTCGCACCGAGCAACAGGCGGCCGCACTGGAAGAAACCGCCGCCTCGATGGAAGAACTGACCGCCACCGTCAAGCAGAACGCCGACAACGCCGACCAGGCCAACCGGCTGGTGCTGGATGCCGCTGGCGTGGCAGCCAAGGGCGGCGATGTGGTCGGCCGCGTGGTCACCACCATGGCCGACATCGATACCTCGTCCAAGAAGATCGCCGAGATCATCAGCGTCATCGACGGCATCGCCTTCCAGACCAATATCCTGGCCTTGAATGCGGCGGTGGAAGCCGCGCGTGCCGGCGAACAAGGCCGTGGTTTCGCCGTGGTCGCATCGGAAGTGCGCACGCTCGCCCAGCGTTCGGCCGGCGCGGCCAAGGAGATCAAGCACCTGATCGAAGACTCGGTCGCACGCATCGGCAACGGTGCCGCACTGGCCTCCGAGGCCGGCAGCACCATGCAGCAGGTGGTGAGCTCGGTGCAGCGCGTCACCGACATCATGAGCGAGATCACCAGCGCCTCGCGCGAGCAGGCCGCCGGTATCACCCAGGTCAACCAGACCGTCACCCAGATGGACGAAACCACCCAGCAGAACGCCGCGCTGGTGGAAGAAGCCACCGCGGCGGCACGCGCGATGGAAGACCAGGCCGCACAGTTGGTGGACGCAGTGGCGGTATTCCGCCTGGAGCAGCAGGACCAGTTGAACACCCTGCTGGCCAACGCCCGCCACGCTTACCACTGACGCGAGAAGCGTAAAAACTTGACTGCGTTTAGACGCGATCAGATGTTTAAGTCAAACGCTGGGTGAGTCGAGGGCGCGGTGCCCTCGCCGCTCGCGGGACACGCCGTAAACCCATCCCTGGGGGCTCGGTGGCGGCATCCATGCCGCCACACGGTCCCGCAATCGGCGAGGACACCGCACCAGACAGGTTGCTGGTTGCCGTGAGAAGAGCTATGCGCACCGACCATCTNGGCGGCATCCATGCCGCCACACGGTCCCGCAATCGGCGAGGACACCGCACCAGACAGGTTGCTGGTTGCCGTGAGAAGAGCTATGCGCACCGACCATCTCGACTGGTCCTTGCCCGCCCACCCTCGCGGGACCTTACGCGGCATGGATGCCGCGTAAGAGCCTACAAGGACGTACTTGCGGCGTGTCCCGCGAGGGTGGGCGGGCAAGGACCCTGCAGCCAAGTCACAGATCAGCCCACTCCACAACCGACACATTTCGCACAGCTCGATTACCAAGCCGGCCACACCCGCGCAGCAGTGAGCGCAGTCGTTTTGTCAGCCACTCTTAAAGATTTCGCTTTGCCGCCGATATCAAGGCGACGCCGGGACAACCGTTCTGGCGCATTCCCGCTTCCAGTGTGCTTGTGCCCATGTCCCAAGGCGATACCTCCGAGCTGGACCACGACGCCGATCACCTTGCAGAAGGTGACGAGCGCTATCTGGTGCGCAACAAACGGCAGATCCGTGGATTGCTGCGCCAGTTGCTCGACCAACGCGCCGTGGTGACCATGCACGTGGCCGGCCGCGACATGGCCGTGCCCACCGCCGTGCTTGAGGTGGACGAAGACGACGCCTGCGTGATTCTGGACGGCAGCCATAACGAAGCCTCCAACCGCGCCATCCAGGACGCCAAATACCTGCTGTGCTACGCGCAGCTGGAACGGGTCAATATCCGCTTCCGGCTGGAAACGCCCGACCGGCTGGAGCGCGACATCCACGTCGCCTTCCGCGCCGCCTTGCCCGATGCGATGTATCACATGCAACGCCGCGAGTCGTACCGGCTGGAAACGCCGATCACCGATTCGCCCAGCTGCATCATTCGTCAGGACGAAGCGCAGGGCGGCACTCTCAACTTGCAGCTGCGCGTGATCGACATCAGCAGCGGCGGCCTGGCGGTGGCGATCACGGAGGGCATGCCGCTGCTCGAACCGCAGCGTACCTACCGCAATTGCACGCTGCAGTTGCCCGACACCGCGCCAATCACGCTGCCGCTCACGGTCTGCAGCCAGTACAAGCAGTCCTTGCCCAACGGCAGCGAAGGCTTTCGTGTGGGCATGCAGTTCAGCGACCTGCCGCGCGGCGCCGACGAAACCATTCAACGCTATATCTTCCGCGTCGACCGCCAGCGCAATGCACGCAAGAGCGGTGTGTTCTGAACCCGCCCGCACCATGCACAGCGCGCCGCTAAAGTTGCCGTGCGCTGCGCCGATGTTGCTAGGGCAACCTTCTTCACCCTCTTTTTTTTCGCAAGCTTCTGCCGCACTTCTGCCGCAACCTGACACTCAGCCGCAACGCCCGGAGTTTCCATGAACGACAAAAGCACTGCCACCGGCACCGGTGGTGAATTCCTCAGCTTCGCTTTGGGCGAAGAACACTACGGCGTGGACATCCTGAAAGTGCAGGAAATCCGCGGCTACGATTCGGTCACCCGCCTGCCCGACGCACCGGACTACATCAAGGGTGTGATCAACCTGCGCGGCACCATCGTGCCGGTGATCGACCTGCGCCTGAAGCTGCGCCTGAAAGAAGCACGCTACGACGCCTTCACCGTGATGATCGTGCTCAACGTCGAAGACCGTGTGGTCGGCATCGTGGTGGACAGCGTTTCCGACGTGATTCCGCTCAACGACGATCAGATCCGCCCGACGCCCGAATTCGGCGCCGCGGTCGACACCCGTTTCATCTCCGGCATCGGCACCCAGGACGATCGCATGCTGATCCTGCTGGATATCGAAACCCTGTTGGACAGCACCGAACTCGGTCAGCAGCAATTGGCCGAAGAAGCCGCCTGACGTATAGCGCCACAGGCACACCTCAAGCGGTCATTATGTAGTTATGAGCAGTGCCCACACGTCACCGTGTAGAGCGATACGCGATGACGTCCGGCACCGAGCGAATCCGCTCGACGACCGCATGGGTGGCCGCAGTCGCGTTTAAGACCATCTGGTGTCGGGAGCATCCCGACACGAGACGCACGCCGAGATTGAAGTGAGATAGCAATCACGTTTTTTGGATTCAAGTTGAACGGCGGCTAGCCGATAGCTGAATAGAAGCCCGCGCATACAAACGGGTCACCGTTCGACTTTTGATTCTGGAGAATCCCAATGAAGTTCCTGCTCTCGCTCCTCCCCGTCGCTGCTCTCGTGATCGTTGCTCCCACGCTGTCGGCTCAGTCGCAGGAAATGATTCCACCGGAAATGGCCACCCGTTTCGTCGGCAAGGACGGCATGGTGTGCGGCAAGGTCGAAAAGGCCAAGTACGCGCAGAGCTCGGAAGGTGAACCGACCTTCCTGTACATGGGTGGCATGTTCCCGCGCCACACCTTCTCGGCCCGTATCGACGGCGCCAACCGCGGCAAGTTCAGCTTTGCTCCGGAATCCCTGGAAGGCAAGGACGTCTGCGTCCTCGGCAAGATCCAGCGCGACAGCTCGCGTGCCGAAATCGAAGTCAGCTCGCCGGCCAGCCTGAAGCTCGCCACCATCAAGTAATCGCCTCCCGCACATCGCCACGCTCTCGCGCGTGGCGGTGTGCTGTTTGCGTTTATGCGGACTGACTTCTACGGGGAATCGTGTCAATGCAATGGATCAACAATCTGAAATTGATGCCCAAGCTGATGCTGGCATTCGGCATCGTGCTGCTGATCATGCTGGTCCAGGGGATCATCGCTTATTCGGGTCTGGCGTCGCTCAATAACGTCACCCGCGATCTGGCCGGCAATACCATGTCCAGCGTGCGCGAAGCAGGCGACCTGCGCGGCATGCTCGGCGAATACCGTAATGCTTCTTATCAAAATCTGGTGCGCGCCAGCGACTCGGTCAAGCAGGAAGCCAAGGTTCGCGCCAAGAAACTCAATGGCGAAATCGACGCGACGATCAAAGGCTATCCCCGCCTGATCGAAAGCCCGCAACAGAAGAAGTTGTTCGACGTGTTCGTGGCGGACTGGAAGAAGGCATCGGCCTCCTACGCCAGCGTCGACGAAATGATCGAACTGAATCTGCCCGACGATGCCATCGACACCTTCGTCGGCGAGACCCGCACCCTGCACAACAAGGCCAAGGATTCGCTGGCCGCGTTGATCGCCGAAGACAATCTGTTGGCGCAGGCTGCCAAGAGCAAGGCCGAAAAAGTCCACGCCACTTCCGTTTCGCTCACCGTGATGGTGCTGCTGATCGGCATCGCCGGCGGCCTGGGCCTGGCGTTCCTGTTCGCCCGTTCCATCGTCAAGAGCATGCGCGGCGCGGTCACCACCGCCACCGAAATCGCCGGCGGCAAGCTGGATGGCCAGATCAATGTGCAGGGCCAGGACGAAGTGGGCGAACTGATGCGCTCCATGCAGCGCATGCAGCGCGACCTGAAAGAACGCATCGAACGCGATCGCAAGATCGCCGACGAAAACCTGCGGATCCGCACCGCGCTGGACAAGTCCTCCACCGGCACCTTCATCACCGATACCGATCGCATCGTCATCTACGCAAACGAAGCGTTCCAGAAGATCGTTGCGCATTACGAAGGCAGCATCCGTCTGGCATCGTTCGACTTCGAAGCGGACAAGATCATCGGCCAGCACATCAGCTATCTCGGCTTGCCGGAATCGACCGTCCGCAAGGCCGTCGCTGCGCTGGAACGCGACGGTATCACCAGCTTCGAAGAGCGCTACGGCGAGTTCGTGGTGACGCAGACCGTCACCGCCATCAAGAATGAGCACGACGAGACCACCGGCGAAGTGTGCGAGTGGCGCGATCGCACCATCGAAGTCCAGGTCGAAGACGAAGTGGCCCGTATCGTGCGCGCCGCTGCCAGCGGCGACATGAGCGGCCGGGTGGAAACCGACGGCAAGCAGGGCTTCTTCCTGCAGCTGGCCCAGCAACTCAACGGTTTGCTGGATGCCAACGCCGCCAGCCTGGAGCAGATTTCCTCGCTGCTCTCGGCGCTGTCGCGTGGCGACCTGACCGTGCGCATGCATGGCGAGTTCAGCGGCGTGTTCGCGCAGATGCGTGACGATGCCAATGCCACTGCCGAGCAGCTGGCCGACATCGTCGGGCGCATCAAGGTCTCCTCCACCGCGATCAACTCGGCGGCCGGCGAGATCGCATCGGGCAATAGCGACCTGTCGCATCGCACTGAGCAGCAAGCCGCCAACCTGGAAGAAACCGCTGCCTCGATGGAGGAGCTCACCTCCACCGTCAAGCAGAACGCGGAAAGCGCACGCCAGGCCAACCAGCTCGCCATCGGCGCCACCGGTGTGGCCTCGCAAGGCGGCGAAGTCGTCTCGCAAGTGGTCGCCACCATGTCCGGCATCGAAGCCTCGTCCAAGAAGATCGCCGACATCATCAGCGTCATCGACGGCATTGCCTTCCAGACCAACATCCTGGCCTTGAACGCGGCGGTGGAAGCAGCGCGTGCCGGCGAACAGGGTCGCGGGTTTGCCGTGGTTGCCTCGGAAGTACGCACGCTGGCACAGCGTTCGGCCGGTGCCGCCAAGGAGATCAAGGGACTGATCGACGACTCCGTGCACAAGGTCGCCGAAGGCTCGGCACTGGTGCGCAAGGCCGGTGCGACCATGGCCGACATCGTTGCCAGCGTGCAGCGTGTGACCGACATCATGGGCGAGATCTCTGCCGCCTCGCAGGAACAGTCGACCGGCATCGAACAGGTCAACCAGACCATCACCCAGATGGACGAAACCACCCAGCAGAACGCCGCCCTGGTGGAAGAAGCCACTGCCGCCGCACGCTCGATGGAAGAGCAGGCCGGTCACCTGTCCGAAGCAGTGTCGGTGTTCAAGCTGGACGAGCCGGCCGCACCGGTCGCGCGCGCGCGTCCGGTTGCGGTTGCCTCACGTCCGGTGGCGGTGAAGCCCGCCGCCAAACCGGCTGCGCGTGCCACGGCTGCGCCTGCAAGATCGGCCAAACCACAGGCCGCACTGGCCGACGGTAACTGGCAAGAGTTCTGAGTCACCGCTGTCACCCACAACACCCCGGCACTGCCGGGGTGTTGTGTTTTTTGCGCCGTCTCTTTCGACGCGCAGGAGCGTCGCAATTGCCGGGCTGTGCGCGCAATGCCGCAGCACCGCCGCTTAACAGCAGCCTCAACCGCCCGCAACACGCAGATTGGCGCTTCAGTTGCATGACTACATGGCCGATATCCAGTACTAGCTAACGACGCGTACGGATATGACGATCACCTCGACTCCCGCTTCAGACACACGCGAATTTGATTTTGGCGACCGCGATTTCAAACGCGTGTGCGACCTGATCTATCAGCGTGTCGGCATCGCCCTGGCTCCGGCCAAGCGCGACATGGTGTATGGCCGTCTGTCGCGTCGTCTGCGCGTGCTCGGTCTGCGCTCCTTCCGCGACTACATCGACCAACTGGAAGCCGGCAACGACGAAGAGGAATGGCAGGCGTTCACCAACGCGCTGACCACCAACCTGACCTCGTTCTTCCGCGAGCCGCACCACTTCGACAAGCTGCGCGAAGAACTGCAAAAGCGCGCCTCGCAGGCACCGCTGAAGATCTGGTCGTGTGCGGCCTCCACCGGTGAGGAGCCCTACTCCATCGCCATCACCGCCTGCGAAGCCTTCGGCACGCTGACCCCGCCGGTGAGCATCGTCGCCACCGACGTCGACACCCAGGTGCTGGAAACCGCCTCGCGCGGCGTCTACGCCATCGACCGTGTCGCCTCGCTGGACGCGTCGATCAAGCGCAAGTATTTCCAGCGCGGCAGCGGCGCCAACGAAGGCAAGTGCCGGGTCATTCCTGCGCTGCGCCAACTCATCGAATACAAGCAGTTGAATCTGCTCTCGCAGCGCTACGACGTCGGCGGCCCATATGCGGCGCTGTTCTGCCGCAACGTGATGATCTATTTCGACAAGCCCACCCAGCGCGGCATCCTGTCGCGGCTGGTCAGCCACATGGGCGACGACGGCCTGCTCTACACCGGACACTCGGAGAACTACCTGCACGCAGCCGACCTGATCCAGCCGTGCGGTCGCACGCTGTATCGGCGCGCGCCGCGCGCCGGAGCGGCGACGTGAGTACCGCCGTGCAGGTCGACGATGTCATGCGCTACCGCGATTCGCGCTTCCAGACCATCGCCGCCAAGTTGCTGCCCACCCAGTACCTGGTGGTGGACGACGACACCGCGTTGACGACCACCTTGGGATCGTGCGTTGCGGCCTGTCTTCGCGACCCGGTCTTGAAGATCGGCGGCATGAACCACTTCCTGCTGCCGGAAGGCCAGGTCGGCGATGGCGCACCGGCGCGCTACGGCAGTTATGCAATGGAGTTGCTGATCAACGACATGCTCAAACGCGGCGCGCATCGCAAACGCATCGAGGCCAAGGTCTTCGGCGGCGCCAACGTGCTCAAGGGCTTCACCAGCAATCCGGTGGGCACCCGTAACGCCGAGTTCGTGCGCCAGTACCTGCAGGCCGAACACATTCCCATCATTGCCGAAGATCTGTGCGGCATCCATCCGCGCAAGGTCTGGTTCTTCCCGACGACCGGACGCGTGGTCGTGCAGCGTCTGCCGCACGCACACGAAGCCGAAGTCGCCGCCACCGAATCTGCCGTGCGCGCCCGTCTATCCAAAGCACCGGTCACCGGTGGAGTGGAGTTGTTCGAATGACGCTGGAAACTCCTGTTCGCGTATTGATCGTCGACGACTCGGCGGTGGTACGTCAGATGCTCACCGAGATCCTGTCGCGCGATCCCGGCATCGAAGTGATCGGCTCGGCGGCCGACCCGATCCTGGCGCGCGAAAAGATCAAACGCCTCAATCCGGACGTGATCACGCTGGATGTCGAAATGCCGCGCATGGACGGCCTGGTGTTCCTGGAAAACCTGATGCGCCTGCGCCCCACCCCGGTGGTGATGATCTCCTCGCTGACCGAGCGCGGCGCCGACACCACCTTGCAGGCCTTGTCGCTGGGCGCGGTGGATTTCGTCTCCAAGCCCAAGATCGACGTCGCACGCGGGCTGGAAGGCTACGCCGAAGAAATCGTCAGCAAGGTCAAGATGGCCTCCAAGGCCAAGGTCAGCGCGCTCAATCGCCCCAGCGCGCCCAAGGTCACGTTGGACATGCAGAGCGCGCCGGTGCCGGGCAGCGCATTGCGCTTCCGCACCACCGACCGCCTGATCGCCATCGGCGCCTCTGCCGGCGGCACCGAAGCCTTGCGCGTGGTGCTCGAACACATGCCCGCCGATGCACCGGCGGTGGTCATGACCCAGCACTTGCCGGCCAGCTTCAGCACCGCCTTTGCCGAGCGCCTCAACCGTCACTCGGCCATGTCGGTCCGCGAAGCCAGCGATGGCGAAGCGATCCTGCCCGGCCATGCTTATCTGCCGCCGGGCGGTCAGCATCTGCGCATCATCCGCGACGGCGCCCGCTGGCGCTGCCGCATCGACGACGGCCCGCCGGTCAATCGCCACAAGCCGGCGGTGGACGTGCTGTTCCGCTCGGTCGCCGCCAATGCCGGCCCCAATGCGGTCGGCGCCATCCTCACCGGCATGGGCGACGACGGCGCACGCGGTCTGCTGGAAATGCTGCAGGCCGGCGCTCCCACGCTAGTGCAGGACGAAGCCAGCAGTGTTGTCTGGGGCATGCCTGGCGCCGCCTACAAACTCGGTGCCGCGCAGGAAGTGGTGCCGCTGGAGCGCGTTGCCGAGCGTCTGATCGCGCTGTCGGCGCAGCCGCGCTGATCCCGCATGCCTGCCCTGCCCCCGCATTCGAACGACCAGGCGGAGGTTCCTGCCGCACCGGCAACCGCGTCGGTCGTTGCTGCGGAGTTGCCGGCCGATAGCGCGTCACAAGCTGGCGTCATCGACGCTGGCTCGCCAACCACCGGCGCAATCAACGCGAGCCCGGTCACTGCCGGCATGGTCAGGCCCGACGAACACCCCGATGCCACGCGCGCGCGCCTGTTGGCCGAAGCGCTCGATGGCAGCAGCAGCGCGATTCTGATCTGCGATCTGCAATCGCGTCTGCTATACGCCAACGACGGTTTCCAACGCATGTTCGGCTACACCGAAGCCGAGCTGGTCGGCCAGCGGCCGTCGGATGTGCTCACCCGCGCACAGAGCGACCAGGGCGAAGTGGCGCGCATCCGCGATCGCGCCGATGCCCTGCAGCAGACCCAGGCCGACCTGCTGGTCTATCGCAAGGACGGCACCCCGCTGTGGATCTCGCTCAACTTCAATCCGATCTACGACGCCAGGCATAACCCCTCGCATTACGTGGCGGTGCTGACCGACATCACCGACACCAAGATGCACGAGGTGCTGCAGCACCGCGTGCTGGAGGCGCTGGTGCAGGAGCGCCCGCTGATTGACGTGATGACCTTGATCTGCACCGAGGTCGAACGCATCGCACCGGACGTGCTGGCCACGGTGATGAGCGCAGACAACCAGGGCTGCCTGCATTCGCTGGCCGCCCCCAGCCTGCCACCCGAATACGCCGATGCGGTGAACGGGTTGAAGATCGCGCCTGGCGCAGGCGCCTGCGGTACCGCGGCCTGGCGTGGACGCGCGGTCATGGTGGAAGACATCGCCAGCGACCCGCTGTTCGCAGCGTATCGCGACCTGCTGTTGCCGATGGGTTTGCGCGCCTGCTGGAGCACACCGATCCGCTCCAACAGCTCGCGGGTGCTCGGCACCTTCGCGCTGTATTACCGCAAGGCGCAACGTGCCGATGCCTGGCATGTGCGGCTCACCGAACTGTGCCAGCAGTTGTGCACGCTGGCGCTGGAGCGCGAACAGATCCGCCAACGCGTGCATCAACTGGCCTTCTACGACGCACTGACCGGCCTGCCCAACCGCATCATGTTCAGCGCACGCGCCGAGCAGGCGTTGACGCAAGCCGAATACGCCAGCGAACCGGCCGCGTTGATGTTCATCAACATCGATCGCTTCAAACTGATCAACGACAGCCAGGGCCATGCCGCAGGCGATGGTCTGTTGCGCGACATCGCGTTGCGCATCGGCGAACAGTTGGCCGCCACCGCCATGCTGGCGCGCCTGTCCGGCGACGAATTCGCACTCGCCCTGCCGCAATGCAGCGCCGAACAGGCCAGCGCCACCGCAGAGCGTTTACTCGGCGCGATTGCCGGGCCACTGGTGGTCGGCCACATGACCGTGCACCCGTCCGCCAGTGTCGGCGTGGCGATGTTTCCCGAAGACGGACGCGACATCAACATCCTGCTGCGGCATGCCGATCTGGCAATGAATCGCGCCAAGCAGGAAGGCGGCGGCCGTTTCCGCTTCTTCAGCGCCGACATGAATCGCATGGCGCAGGAGCGCGTGGCGCTGGAAGCCGAGTTGCGCCAGGCCATCGGCCGCGACCAATTGCAATTGCACTATCAACCGCAGCTGCATAGCGCCGCGCCGCACGCGCTGTACGGCGTGGAAGCACTGTTGCGCTGGAATCATCCGCAGCTCGGCGCCGTGTCGCCTGCACGGTTTCTGCCCGTTGCCGAAGAGCAAGGCATGATGCCGCAGCTCAACGATTGGGTGCTGCGCCGCGCATGCCAGCAGGTCGCCGACTGGCGCAAGCGTGGCGTGCCGGTGGCGCGCGTGTCGGTGAATCTATCGGCCAGCAGTTTCGAAAGTCCGCGCATGCTCAGCGACCTGCTCAGACTCATCGCCGACATGGGCGTGCTGCCCTCCGACCTGACGCTGGAAATGACCGAAAGCGTGATGCTGTCCGGGCAACCCGGCGTGCTGGAAAACCTGCACGCGATTCGCGAAGCCGGCATCTCGTTGTCGCTGGACGACTTCGGTACCGGCTATTCCAGCCTGAGCCATCTGCATCGCCTGCCGATCGACGAACTCAAGCTGGACATGAGCTTCGTGCGCGATATCGAACACAGCGAAGACGCCCGCGCGCTCACCACCTCGGTGTTGCGCATCGGCGAACATCTTCGCAAGCACGTGGTGGCCGAAGGGGTGGAAAACGAGGCGCAACGCTTGTTTTTAGCCGACCTGGGCTGCGAAGTGCTGCAGGGCTATCTGTTCTCACGCCCGCTACCGGCCGCAGCGTTGGAAGCCTGGTTGGGTGCGCAGCCTTAGCGGGTTGCAGTCTTGGCGGTTTGCAGTCTTGGCGGTTTGCTTCAGCCTCGACGGTTGCATGCAGTGCAATCGTTAAACTTTTGATCACGCTTGAGCTGGTGGTACTCGCTTGGGCTGGTGGTACTGGAGTAAGCCGTACCCTCATCCGGCGCTTTGCGCGACCTTCTCCCGATGGGAGAAGGAAACCAAAGCCCCTCTCCCTGCGGGAGAGGGGTTGGGGTGAGGGTACGGGCTTCATCCCGCACGCGCCCAATTCCTCAAGCACTTACCCCACTGTCCGCTTCAACCACCCCAACAACTGCGCAGTGACGAACGCCGGATTCTCCAGCGACGCGATATGCCCGGCATCGGGCACCAACTCGTAATCGCAGCCGATCACTTCGGCCATCAGCCACAACTCTTCCGGCGGGCGCGGAATATCGTATTCGCCACCCAGCAAGAACGTATTTGCCGGATTCAGCGCAGACAACGCCTCCAATCGATCGGCACGCCCGAAGATCAACCGGCCCAGCGGCACCACCGATGCGCGCAGCTGCTCGGCCGACATCGCCGCCAATCGCTGCGCAAACGCAGCCGGCAATGCAGAGCTCAGATCGATACCAGGCCGAAAGAAAATCGGCACGATCGCCTCGATCAACGCAGGCGTTACCTGCCCTGCCGCTTCGATCGCATCGAGCAGACCGAAATAGCGCGTTTGCGTCGCCTGCGGTTCGGCACCCAGGAAGGTATCCATCAGCACCAGGCTGCGCACGCGCTCCGGTGCCAGCAGCGCCAGCTCGGCGCCCCACATGCCACCGACCGACAAACCGACCACCGCACACTGCGGCAGTTCCAACGCATCCAGCAGCATCCGCATCTGCTCGGCAAGATCGCCAACCGTCTGCGTGCCATCCGGCAGCGCCGCCGATTGCCCATGTCCCCACAGCTCGGGAACGATGACCCGATAATGTTGCGAGAGTGCGTGAATCTGCGGCTCCCACATGGCCGCGTCCCAGAGATAACTGTGGCCAAGCAGCACCGGAAAACCTTGACCGTGTTGCGCGTAGTGCAGCGTTTGACCAGCGATCGTGCAAGTGGGCATTGGAAGATCATGAGAGCCGATGGGAGCGGCGCCACTCTAGACCTGTGCACTTCAGATTTTTGTTGCAGTGCGACAGTCGAGTTAACTGCGATTTGCCTTGACTCCCGACCTTGTGCAAACAAACGAAGTCACCGCTCGGAAAACGAAAAACGCCCGGCATTGCCGGGCGTTTTCGAGACGCAATCAAACAGCTGAATCAGGCCGCGACGGTATCCGCCACATCCTGATATTCCTGGATCTGATCGAAGTTCATGTAGCGGTAGATCTGGTCGCCACTGGTCTTGATCACGCCCACATCGGCCATGTACTCGTCCTTGGTCGGGATGCGACCCAGACGCGAGCAGATCGCCGCCAGTTCCGCCGAACCCAGATATACGTTGGTGTTGCGACCAAGGCGGTTGGGGAAGTTACGCGTGGAGGTGGAGAACACCGTGGCGCCCTCGCGTGCCTGTGCCTGGTTGCCCATGCACAGCGAGCAGCCGGGCATTTCCATGCGTGCGCCGGCTGCGCCGAAGGTGCCGTAATGGCCTTCCTTGGTCAGCTCGGAGGCGTCCATCTTGGTCGGCGGCGCAACCCACAAACGGGTGGGGATATCGCGCTTGCCTTCCAGCAACTTGGCGGCGGCACGGAAGTGACCGATGTTGGTCATGCACGAACCGATGAACACCTCGTCGATCGCCGCACCTGCAACTTCGGACAGCGTCTTGACGTCGTCCGGGTCGTTCGGGCAGGCCACGATCGGCTCATGGATGTCGGCCAGATCGATCTCGATGACCGCTGCGTACTCGGCGTCGGCATCGGGCTGCAGCAGCTGCGGATCGGCCAGCCACTCTTCCATCTTCTTGATGCGGCGGCCCAGCGTGCGCGCATCCGCGTAGCCTTCGGCAATCATCCAGCGCAGCAGGGTGATGTTGCTGGTCAGGTATTCGATGATCGGCGCCTTGTCCAGGTGCACGGTGCAACCGGCCGCCGAACGCTCGGCCGAGGCGTCGGACAGCTCGAACGCCTGCTCCACCTTCAGATTCGGCAGGCCTTCGATTTCAAGGATGCGGCCGGAGAAGATGTTCTTCTTGCCCTGCTTGGCCACGGTCAGCAGACCGTCCTTGATCGCGTACAGCGGGATCGCGTTGACCAGATCGCGCAGGGTCACGCCCGGCTGCATCTCACCCTTGAAGCGCACCAGCACGCTCTCGGGCATGTCCAGCGGCATCACGCCGGTGGCGGCCGCAAAGGCCACCAGACCGGAGCCGGCCGGGAACGAAATGCCGATCGGGAAGCGGGTGTGCGAGTCGCCGCCGGTGCCCACGGTGTCGGGCAGCAGCATGCGATTGAGCCAGCTGTGGATCACGCCATCGCCCGGACGCAGCGACACGCCGCCACGGGTGGAGATGAACTCCGGCAAGGTGTGGTGGGTCTTGACGTCGACCGGCTTCGGATAGGCGGCGGTATGGCAGAACGACTGCATCACCAGGTCGGCCGAGAAGCCCAGGCAGGCCAGGTCCTTGAGCTCGTCGCGGGTCATCGGGCCGGTGGTGTCCTGCGAGCCCACCGAGGTCATCTTCGGTTCGCAATAGGTGCCCGGGCGCATGCCCTCACCTTCTGGCAAACCACAGGCGCGGCCAACCATCTTCTGCGCCAGCGAGAAGCCCTTGCCGGTATCCGGCGGCACCATAGGCAGGCGGAACAGATCCGACGCCGGCAGGCCCAGGAATTCGCGCGCCTTGGCAGTGAGGCCGCGGCCCACGATCAGCGGAATGCGGCCACCGGCGCGCACTTCGTCGAACAGCACGTCCGACTTCATCGCGAACTCGGCGATCACCTGGCCGTTCTTCAACGCCTTGCCGTCGTACGGACGCAGCTCGACCACATCGCCATGTTCCATCTGCGACACGTCCAGCTCGATCGGCAATGCGCCGGCGTCTTCCATGGTGTTGTAGAAGATCGGCGCGATCTTCGCGCCCAGGCACACGCCGCCGAAGCGCTTGTTGGGGATGTACGGAATGTCTTCGCCGGTCCACCACAGCACCGAGTTGGTCGCCGACTTGCGCGAGGAACCGGTACCGACCACATCGCCCACATAGGCGACCAGGTGGCCCTTGTCCTTGAGGTCGGCAATGGCCTGGATCGGGCCGCGCTTGCCGTCTTCTTCCGGCACGAAGGCCGCGCCGTCGCGTGCGTTCTTGAGCATCGCCAACGCATGCAACGGGATGTCCGGGCGCGTGGTCGCATCCGGTGCCGGCGACAAGTCGTCGGTGTTGGTCTCGCCCGGCACCTTGAACACGGTGACGGTCATGCTCTGCGGCACTTCCGGCTTGCTGGTGAACCACTCGGCATCGGCCCAGCTCTGCAGCACGGCCTTCGCGTGCGCATTGCCGGCCTCGGCCTTTTCCTGCACGTCGTGGAAGGCATCGAACACCAGCAAGGTGTGCTTGAGCGCTTCGGCGGCGGTGGCGCCCAGCTCGGCGTTGTCGAGCAGATCGATCAGCGGCTGGATGTTGTAGCCGCCCAGCATGGTGCCGAGCAGCTCGGTTGCACGCGTGGGGCTGATCAGTGCGGTTTTCTCGGTGCCGAAGGCCAGCGCGGCCAGGTACGAAGCCTTGACCTTGGCGGCGTCGTCGACGCCGGCCGGCACGCGCTGGCTGAGCAGCTCGACCAGGAACTCCGCTTCACCCGCAGGCGGGGCCTTGAGCAGCTCGATGACCTCGGCGGTCTGCTGCGCGGTCAGCGGCAGCGGCGGGATACCGAGCGCTTGGCGCTCTGCAACGTGGTGGCGATAGGCTTCCAACATGCGGATTCTCCGAAAGACAACTGAGTGAATGTGTAAATGCGAAACGTGGAATGGATCAGCTCACGGGTTTGGGAACAACGATCTTCAAACCCTTGAAATAGTCGCGAAAAAAGCCCTCGTCGCGGGTGATCAGCCCGTCGCACTGGAGCATGGCGTGGGCGCCGATCAAAAAATCGGCCACCACCCGCTCGCGCTTGCCGCCGCGTGCGCGGAAGCGCTTGTTCATATGGCCGGCGCGGACCGCCGCCGCTTCCTGGGTGGCCTCGTAACGCACGCCGATCGAGGCCAGCGTTTCCATCAGGTCGACCTGGGTATCGAGCATGGCCAGTACCTCGGCCACCACCGCATCGCAGACCACCACCTCATCGCGCGCCAGCGCATCGCCGATGCAGATCTCCGACACTTCGCCGTAGACCGGATCGCCGACCAGGATGTCGAGCAGCACCGAGGAATCCAGGGCGATCATGGGTCGAACGGATCCCCGGGGGCGCGGCCGCGGATGGCGCGCATGGCTTCGTCGGTGCTGGTCAGGCCGTCGACCAGCTTGAACTTGCCGCGCACCTTGCGCAGCGCCTCGCTGACGTCCTTGCGCAGGATGATGCGGCCGCCGTCGAGCTCGATCTTCAACGTAGTGCCCTTGGTCAGGCCCAGGGCATCGCGCACGGCTTTGGGCAGCGTGATCTGCCCGCGTTCGGCAACTGTGGCTTCCATGAAGGTGGCCCCCGGCATAAAGTATGCAGCGATTCTACATACTTGACTTGTCGTACTCAAGGCCACATACCCTGTCTTGCAACCGAACGTACACACTGAATTAGTCACACTGTTCAGAACAGACCTAAAGCCTGCAGCCATAGGAGTGATGCATGAGCGATTCCTTTTCCACCCGCACCTCGCTTGAGGTCCACGGCAAGCGCTACGCGTACTACAGCCTGCCAAAGCTGGGCGAGCGCTTCGATATCGGCCACCTGCCCTATTCCATGAAGATCCTGCTGGAGAACCTGCTCCGGCATGAGGACGGCGGTGTCACCGTCGGCAAGGACCACATCGAAGCGGTCGCCAAATGGGACCCGAAGGCCGAGCCCGATATCGAAATCGCCTTCATGCCGGCCCGCGTGGTGCTGCAGGATTTCACCGGCGTGCCGTGCGTGGTCGACCTGGCCGCGATGCGCGATGCCGTGGTCAAGCTCGGCGGCAATGCCGACCAGATCAACCCGCAGATTCCTTCCGAACTGGTCATCGACCACTCGGTGCAGGTGGATGTGTTCGGCTCGGCCGATGCGCTCGACCTCAACGGCAAGATCGAATTCCAGCGCAATCAGGAGCGTTACGGCTTCCTGCGCTGGGGCCAGAAGGCGTTCGAAAACTTCAAGGTGGTGCCGCCCAACACCGGCATCGTCCATCAGGTGAACCTGGAAAACCTGGCGCGCGTGGTGATGAGCGCGGACAAGGACGGGACGCAGATTGCGTATCCGGACACCGTGTTCGGCACCGACAGTCACACCACCATGATCAACGGCATCGGCGTGTTGGGCTGGGGCGTGGGCGGCATCGAGGCCGAGGCTGCGATGCTGGGGCAGCCATCCTCCATGCTGATTCCGCAAGTGGTCGGCTTCAAGCTCAGCGGCAAGATGCCCGAAGGCGCCACCGCCACCGACCTGGTGCTCACCGTTACTCAGATGCTGCGCAAGGCCGGCGTGGTCGGCAAGTTCGTCGAGTTCTATGGCGAAGGCTTGCAGCATCTGCCGCTGGCCGATCGCGCCACCATCGGCAACATGGCACCGGAATACGGCGCCACCTGCGGCATCTTCCCGGTCGATGAAGAATCGCTGACCTATCTGCGTCTGTCTGGCCGCAGCGAGGAACAGATCGCGCTGGTCGAGGCGTACGCAAAGGCGCAGGGTTTGTGGCACGACGCCAGCACCCCGCAGGCGCAGTACAGCGCCACGCTGGAGCTGGACATGGGCGAGGTCAAGCCCTCGCTGGCCGGCCCCAAGCGTCCGCAGGACCGCGTGCTGCTGGAAGACATGCAGTCCAACTTCCGCGAGAGCCTCAAGCCGTTCGTCGATGCGCGCAGCAAGCGCCCGACCGACATCAAGCAGGAAGACCGTCTGAAGAACGAAGGCGGCGGCGGCACCGCAGTCGGCGCCAAGGCCTCGCAAGCCGAAGCCTCCAACGACAGCGGCGCCGGCTGGCAGCTGCGCGACGGCTCTGTGGTGATCGCGGCGATCACCTCGTGCACCAACACCTCCAACCCAGCGGTGATGCTGGGCGCAGGCCTGCTCGCCCGTAACGCGGCGGCCAAGGGCCTGAAGGCACAGCCGTGGGTGAAGACCTCGCTCGGGCCTGGCTCGCGTGTGGTCACCGATTACCTGAGCAAGGCCGGCGTGCTGGCCGATCTGGAAACGCTGGGCTTCTACGTGGTCGGCTATGGCTGCACCACCTGCATCGGCAACTCCGGCCCGCTGCCGGACGATGTGTCGGCGGCGATTGCCAAAGACGATCTGGTGGTGTCCTCGGTGTTGTCGGGCAACCGCAACTTCGAAGGCCGCGTGCATCCCGAAGTCAAAATGAATTACCTGGCCTCGCCGCCGCTGGTGGTGGCGTATGCGATCGCCGGTACCACCGACATCAACCTCACCACCGATCCGCTGGGCACCGGTAGCGACGGACAACCGGTCTACCTGCGCGACATCTGGCCGAGCAACAAGGAAATCGGCGACACCATCGCCGCCACCGTCGGCCCGGAAATGTTCAAGCAGAACTACGCCGACGTCTTCAAGGGCGACAGCCGCTGGAACACCATCGCCTCGCCGGATGGCGCGCTGTACGAATGGGACGCAGCCTCGACCTACATCAAGAACCCACCCTACTTCGACGGCATGACCATGCAGGTCGGCCATGTCGAGGACGTGCATGGCGCACGCATCATGGGCCTGTTCGGCGACTCGATCACCACCGACCACATCTCGCCGGCCGGCAACATCAAGAAGGATTCGCCGGCGGGTCGCTTCCTGCAGGAGCGCGGCGTGCAGCCGGCCGACTTCAACAGCTACGGCAGCCGCCGCGGCAACGACGATGTCATGGTGCGTGGCACCTTCGCCAACATCCGCATCAAGAACCTGATGTTCGGCGGCGAAGAAGGCGGCAACACGCTGTACTACGGCTCAGATGGCAGCACGCCGGAAAAATTGGCGATCTACGATGCGGCAGTGAAGTACAAGGCCGACGGCGTGCCGTTGGTGGTGCTGGCCGGCAAGGAATACGGCACCGGCTCCTCGCGCGACTGGGCGGCCAAGGGCACCAACCTGCTCGGCGTCAAGGCGGTGATCGCCGAGAGCTTCGAGCGCATCCACCGCTCCAACCTGGTCGGCATGGGCGTGCTGCCGCTGCAGTTCCTCGAGAACGAAAACGCGCAGACGCTGGGCCTGGATGGTTCGGAAGTACTGGACATCACCGGCCTGGAAGACGGCGCCAGCCGGCGCGCCACCGTGGATGCCAGGAAGTCCGACGGCAGCGTCAAGCAGTTCCAGGTCAAGGTGCTGCTGCTCACGCCCAAGGAAGTGGAGTACTTCAAGCACGGTGGTTTGCTGCAGTACGTGCTGCGTCAGTTGGCCGCACGCAAGGCGGCCTGATCGCAGAGCGCGCTACGCTTAAAAACTCAACGACACTCCCGCCGCTCGGCGGGAGTGTCGTTTTGCGTGACCACAAAACTCGCTGACGCTAGCCAGGTGAGCAATCGTCAGTTGTAGAGAGACAGTGCGCGCGAATGCAGCACGTCGGGGAGCTGCCCTGCCACCAGGCAACGGCCGCGCTTGCCTGGCGATGCGCGCATGTAAAGTATCGGTCTCAGCGCGCCGCCGGTTCCCACTGCGCGTGATACAGCTGCCACTCTTCCTCCTGCAAGCGCCAGCCGGTGGTCACCTGATAGGTCTGCGCCTGCTCGGGTAGCCAGCGCCCGCTGCCACCGGTCAGCAGAGCAGTGAAACGCACGCTTGCGGTGTCACCGCGCAGTTGCACATCCACCGGCCCCAGGGTCACGCCGATCTTTTGATTGCCCAGCATCTGCAACTGCATCAAGCGCCGCAACCCGGCCGCATCCAGGCCCTGTTCGCCGACAAAATCCTCCGCCACCGGTGCCATCGCATCGCCGATCGCGCGCGCCTCGATCGCCTGATGCAGTTGCTCGAGCGTCGCGCGCAAACGTTGCTCCGGCGCAGGCCGTGTGCAACCGAACAGCGCAACAAGACACAGCGCGGCACCCCACCATCGCCAGCGCAATTGAATGCTGCTCTGCATCACACTTCGCCTTTTACATGCATGACGGTATGCTGCCACTTGCAGTCGTGCCGTGGAACACACCGCGTCACGCACAGAACACCCTGGAGGGGGGCAGATGAATCAGGCACGTCCTTGGTTACACAGTTATCCGGCCGGCGTCGCCGCCGAGATCGATCTTGAGCAGTTCCGCACCGTTGCGGAAGTGTTCGCCACCTCGGTCAAGCGGTTTGCCGATCGCCCCGCGTACCACAGCTTCGGCAAGACCATCACCTACCGCGAAGCGGATCAGCTGGTCGAACAATTCGCCGCCTATCTGCTTGGCGAATTGCAGTTGAAAAAAGGCGACCGCGTCGCCTTGATGATGCCCAATTGCCTGCAGTACCCGGTGGCCACATTCGGCGTGCTGCGTGCCGGCCTGACCGTGGTCAACGTCAATCCGCTCTACACCCCGCGCGAGCTCAAGCATCAGCTGATCGACTCCGGCGCCAGCGTGCTGGTGGTCATCGACAACTTCGGCACCACCGTGCAGCAGGTCATCGCCGACACGCCGGTCAAGCAGGTGATCACCACCGGCCTGGGCGACATGCTCGGGTTCCCCAAAGCTGCCGTGGTCAACTTCGTCGTCAAGTACGTCAAGAAGCTGGTGCCGGATTACCGCGTCAAGGGCGCGATCCGTTTCCGTGAAGCGCTCGCGCTGGGTCGCAAGCACACCGTGCCGACGCTGCAGATCGAGCCCGACGACATCGCCTTTCTGCAATACACCGGCGGCACCACCGGCGTGGCCAAGGGCGCGATGCTCACGCACCGCAATCTGGTCGCCAACATGCAGCAGGCGCATCAGTGGCTGGCCGGCACCGGCAAGCTGGAAGAAGGCGCCGAGGTGGTCATCACCGCGCTGCCGCTGTATCACATCTTCGCGTTGACCGCGAACGGCCTGGTCTTCATGAAGATCGGTGGTTGCAATCACCTGATCAGCAACCCGCGCGACATGCCCGGCTTCGTCAAGGAATTGAAGAAGACCCGCTTCACTGCCTTCACCGGCGTCAACACCTTGTTCAATGGCTTGCTCAATACGCCAGGGTTCGACCAGGTCGATTTCTCCACGCTCAAGATGACCCTCGGCGGCGGCATGGCGGTGCAACGCTCGGTCGCCGAACGCTGGAAGAAAGTCACCGGCCTGACCCTGGTCGAGGCCTACGGCCTCACCGAGACCTCCCCGGCCGCCTGCATCAACCCGATGGATCTGAAGGACTACAACGGCTCGATCGGCCTGCCGATTCCGTCCACCGATGCCTGCATCAAGGACGACGCCGGTGCCGTGCTGCCGCAGGGCGAAATCGGCGAGCTGTGCATCAAGGGCCCGCAGGTGATGAAGGGCTATTGGAAGAAACCCGAAGAAACCGCCAAGGTCATGGACGCCGAGGACTGGCTGCACACCGGCGACATCGCACGCATGGACGAACAAGGCTTCGTCTATATCGTCGATCGCAAGAAAGACATGATTCTGGTCTCCGGCTTCAACGTGTATCCGAACGAGATCGAAGATGTGATCGCCGAAATGCCCGGCGTGCTGGAA
This sequence comes from Xanthomonas sp. Leaf131, assembly GCF_001423495.1. Classification (GTDB taxonomy): domain Bacteria; phylum Pseudomonadota; class Gammaproteobacteria; order Xanthomonadales; family Xanthomonadaceae; genus Xanthomonas. The sequence continues at coordinate 750,018 of NZ_LMOG01000018.1, forward strand.
GTGGCCGCCGTGGGCGTGCCGGACGAGAAGTCCGGCGAGATCGTCAAGGCCGTCATCGTGAAGAAGGACCCTGCCCTGACCGCCGACGCCGTGAAAGCGCATTGCCGCGCCAACCTGACCGGCTACAAGCAGCCGCGCGTGATCGAATTCCGCAAGGAACTGCCGAAAACCAACGTCGGCAAGATCCTGCGCCGCGAGCTACGGGATGCGCCCAAGGAGTAATCCACCGGCGCCACCGCAGATCGACGGCCGTGAAGTCGTCATCCAACGCCCGCAATGCCGCAAGGCCTTGCGGGCGCTTTTCTTGCATCAGTAGCTGAAATAAGCTGACGTGCTGGTCCAAAATAACCGAATCCGATTGATGTTACATATGCAAAACGCATCTGGGCATTTGCCGTCGCCGGCAATAAAAGAGTTTCCGATTAGAATAATTTGACACTCCACACCCTAACCTTGAGGCGTACGCAGGCACTCGACCGATGGCTTGCCAAGTTGAAAATCTCTGGATCAAAAAATTCCATATGAATCAAAACCACAGGATTGAGGATGATGCGTAAACCGAGACAGATTTTTAAGCGCACCTGGCAGCAAAGGGCACGACACAGTAGATACTTCGTCGCAGCGCGCATTCAAAAATGAAGAACTTGCACACTGAATGCGAAAAATCGATTGAGCTGATAAATCAAAATTCGAAGCCCCAGTACCTTATCAGCCGCAAGGGAATAAATAACTCAGGAAGCAACCTCAAGCCTACCGCATGAGGTCGAGCTCGTCTTGCAGGTATGCCGAACTTTCGGAATGGAGACGACAACCTGCAGTACGAACGTTCAGCTGCGTTGCCGACCTCATAAAAATAATCAGCCCGGCATTGGTGGTTGAGTGCGTTCCCACGCTTTTAGCGACAACTCGAATGATTGAGATAAGTCTGGCGACATATCTGCCTTCAAGCACTAGGCACCCCACTCCCGGCACTTCCACAGAACGAAGGTCGCGAGTGGTGCGACAAAGCCAGCAGATGATCGGCCGACCATCCATCGACCCGGCCCGCCTCCACACTCCGCAAAACAACCGACTCAAACGTTACTCTCTTGCGGCGCGTTATTATTACGCGCATAGATCGGAAGTCGGCGCAATTTCACCTTACTCCTCCGTCTAGCTGGCAGCCGACTGGACGGAACATCTCGGAGAATACCCATGTCAGTCGTCCTTCCCATTACCCGTCTTCAACGCGCTTCCACTGTCAAAGTCGTGGCAGACACTTCGCGCGATGTGTACTGGATGCACATGCATGCTCACTTGGTCACTACATCGGAACGGCCCTGCTTTTCTTCTAACCTGCTCGACGACCTGATCGAGCATCAGAAAATCATTCGCAACGAGGTCAACAGAAGCCAGGCCGAATCGCCGTTCATGGTGCTCGTCTCGGACAGTGATGTCTTTAACCTGGGTGGCGATCTGGAACTATTCTGCGGCCTGATCCGACGCCGCGATCGCGATGCGTTACTGGACTACGCACGGCGCTGCATTCAATGTGCCCACGCCTTCACTACTGGCCTGCACGAGGATATGCATTGCATTGCTCTTGTACAGGGCAACGCACTAGGTGGTGGCTTCGAAGTTGCCTTGAGCTGCCATACGATCGTGGCGGAGGAAGGCGCGCAACTGGGTCTGCCGGAGGTTTTGTTCGATCTGTTTCCGGGCATGGGGGCTTACTCGTTCCTTTGCCAGCGCATGCCTCCACGTCAAGCCGAACGCCTCATGCTTGAGGGCAACATGCATAGCGCAGAGGAGCTGCACCGGCTCGGCGTGGTGGATCACGTCGTACCGCGTGGCGAAGGACTTGCGGCGGTGGAGCAGATCATCCGAGAGGGACGGCGTATTCCACATGCCTGGAAGGCAGTGCAGCAAGCAAAGCGTGCCAGCAGCGCGCCATCTCTGAATGAGCTGATGAAAATCACTGAGATCTGGGTCGACACTGCATTGCAGTTAGGTGAGAAGTCTTTGCGCACGATGGAACGACTCTTCCGAGCCCAGGACCGCCGCAGCATTCGACGCGACTAAACCGTTGATTAGGAAAGCGGCGACTGCTGGTCGCTATCGCGCTGGTCTTGTCGCTGGCGCGTTTCTAATGCATCACGGCCCTGAGCCAGGGCTTCCTGCAATTGCGCCAGCTGGCTTTGCCAGTCTGGTGGCAGCGGTATGGCCAGCAGCATGGCCTTGCCGGCCAACGCTGCAAGGCGAGCCAACCCAAGGTTAGCGGACACACCGCGCAGCGCATGCGCATGCGCCCGATATTCTTCAGCCTGGCCCGCCTGTCCGGCTTGCTGCAATGATTGTAAGCAGCGGGTGGCATCTGACAAACATTGCGAGACGAACTGGGATTCGAAAGCATGACCCATGCCTAATTCGGCAAGTTCGTCGAGCACCTGCGGGTCGAATGCCAGGTCTTCATCCAATTCTGTTTCCTGCGCGCGCGTGCGGCCATCGGCGACAAATCGCCCACCGCTGGCTATTTCTGCAAGCACGCCCAGCAGTTTGTTGGCTTCCAACGGTTTTCCGAGAAAAGCATGTACGCCAGCTTCTTCGCAACGCCGAATCGATTCCACAGTCACATCCGCGCTCAAAATCACCACCGGAACGTAGGGCATCCCACTGGCATGCATGACGCGCATCTGCCGCAGTAGGTCCAGTCCGCTTAGACCCGGCATATGCAGATCGGAAATGACTGCATCGCAGCTCTCCTGAACCAGAAGGTCCAGAACATCCTCAGTCCCTGAAAGACAAACCACGGTGTGTCCTGCCTTTTCAAGCATCCGCTGCACCACCATGCGATTTGCCTGGTGATCATCGACAACCAGTATCCGCATCGAACGCACGCGAGCGCGATGGCGCAGAAACGGATTAGAAAAGGCAATCACATTGCTGACCTTATCCGGCAGCTCTTCCAGCAAAGCTGCTTTCTCGATCACCGCCAGCTCAGCATCGACCCCGATTGGCACTTCAAACCAGAACACACTGCCGCAGGGCTGATTGTCGTAATACCCGATCCGCCCATTCATGCTTTCGACCAGTCCCTTGGCGATCGTGGTACCCAGGCCGGTACCCTCATAGTGGCGACTCAAGCCCGTATCGGCCTGCTGAAAAGCGTCGAACACCCGCGACTGCATTGCCACCGGCACTCCGATTCCAGTGTCGCGCACCTCGAATCGCACGCAGATCCGATCACCGGGGAGTGAAGCGACACGAGAAACTTTCAGCTCAACACTGCCTTCGTCGGTGAACTTGACCGCATTGCCGATCAGATTGAGTAGCACCTGCGACAAGTGGCCTGCATCGCCGACCAGGTTGACGGGCACATCTGCTGCGATTTCCACCTGATAACCAATGCCCTTGTTGCTAGCCTGTGGACGCAGGATCAAAGCAACCGAATCGAGCAGCGAGGCCAACAGGAAATTGGTGCGAATCAGGCGAACCTTGCCGGCCTCGATTGCCGAGATATCAAGAACCTCTTCGACCAGCGAGCGCAAGCTGAGCGCTGATGCCTGGATCGTTCTTAAATATTCGCTTTGCTCGGCATCCAGTTTAGTCACCGCCAGCAATTCCGCGGTCCCGGACAGCCCATTCAACGGCGTGCGAAATTCATGACTCATGTTCGCCAGGAACTTGCTCTTGGCGTCGTTGGCGTGGCGGGCTTCGTTCAATGCACTGGTCAGTGCCGTAAGCAAAGAGCGGAAATACAACGGAATGGCGATCTGACCCAGCAGCAACCCTCCGGCAAGTGTCGGAATCGAGCTCCAGTAAGGGGAAAACAGGCTCACCAAAATCAGACTGAGCGTGCCCACCGCAGTCGCGGCGAGTAAGTATCGGCTGCCATAACGCAGGCCATTGCCGATTGTCACCCACAAGCAGACAACATAAAGAACTCCGCCTGCATCGGCAGTGGCGAGCATCAAGACGACGATGCAAGCGTAGTCGCTGAGCATGCCGATGCAGCGGCGCACATGCGAGACCCCGGGCCGCATCGCAATTGCTGTCAACAAGCCGAGCGACACCACAATTTCCCAGCTAAGCACCCACCATGTCTTGGCTACATAGCCGGAACGGCCTGGTTGGTGCTCCATGGTCCAAACGTAAGCAAACAACAGTATCGCAATGGCAATACGCACAGAGTGCTGCAGATGCTCGCTATCCGGACGCTGCCGGAAGCGAATTCGCAGCCCTTCTAGCAGTGCGCTCATCCCACTTGACCCGGACGCGGCGACGCGGTCGAGAATTCCTGACAGATCCCGTCCAGCTGCGCGCGGCCGCGCAGCAATGCATCCACGCAGCGCGGGTCGAACAGACGGCCGCGTTGTGCGTAGAGATAAGCCAGTGCAGCATCCATGGTCCATGCCTCCTTGTATGGGCGCGGCGACAGCAGCGCGTCGAACACGTCCGCAACAGCGACGATGCGTGCTTCCAGCGGAATCGCCTCGCCGACCAGGCCGTCCGGGTAGCCGGTGCCGTCGTAACGTTCGTGGTGACGCAGCGCGATCAGCGCGCCGACCTGGATGAAGCGGTTCTGGCTGCCGCTGAGCAGCTCGTAGCCGATCCGCGGATGCCGCTTCATGATGCTCATCTCGTCGTCGGTGAGCTTGCCCGGCTTGAGCAGCACCGAATCGGGAATGGCGATCTTGCCCATGTCGTGCAGCGGTGCGGCCATCTCGATGATGCGCACCTCTTCTTCCGACAGGCCCAGTTGCTCGGCGATCAGGCCGGCCACGTGCGACATGCGCTCCAGGAACGCACTGGTACCCGAGTCGCGGTACTCGATCGCACGCGCCAGCCGCGACAGCGTCTCGCGTTCGCGCTCTTCGACCTCGTTCATGCTGGCCAGCAGGCGCTGCTCCAGCGACAGCGCGCGTTGCTTGACGCTTTCGCTCTGCTGGCGCAGCTGCAGCAAGTTGGCGCAGCGCGCGCGCAGTTCGCGCGGGCGGATCGGCTTGACCAGGAAGTCGATCACCCCGGCTTCCAGCGCGGCCTGACGAATCGGTTCGTCGCCGACGATGGTGATCAAAATGATCGGAATATCGCGATGGATCGGCAGCCGCCGCAGACGCCGCGCGAACTCCAGGCCATCCATGCCGGGCATGCGATAGTCCAGCAGCAAGAGATCCACACGCCCGGCTTCGCACCACGCAAGCGCGTCGAGCGGGTCTCCGAAATCGTAGACCTTCAGTTCCGGCGCGATGTCTTCGATGACGTGACGCAGCATCGTCCGCGCAGACATCTGGTCATCGACAATAACGATGTTCAATCCCAGATCCGCCTTTTCCGACCAGCTTCCCCATGTATCCGTCGACGATACACCGACCGGATTCCCTAAAACATCCTGCATAGCCGTTGCTCCTCTGTCTCGAGAACGGGAAAGCGATAACGCCGACGGTACTGCCGGCTCCCCCGACGATACGCCATTCGGGGCTCCGCTCAAGCATATGCAGTATCTGTGCCGTCGGCGAACCGACGGCGCAATGCATCAGGCTTCCGGGCGCATGTACGGAAACAGCAGCACATCGCGGATCGAGGTGCTGCCGGTCAGCAGCATCACCAGGCGGTCGATGCCGATACCCAGGCCGCCGGTCGGCGCCATGCCGTACTCCAACGCACGGATGTAATCGGCGTCGTAATGCATCGCTTCGTCGTCGCCACCGTCCTTGGCCTGCACCTGCGCCTGGAAGCGCGCGGCCTGGTCTTCGGGGTCGTTGAGTTCGGAGAAGCCGTTGGCCAGTTCCTTGCCGTTGATGAAAAGCTCGAAGCGATCGGTGTACCCCGGCTCGGTGTCGCTGGAGCGCGCCAGCGGCGACACTTCGACCGGATGGTCGGTGATGAAGGTCGGCTGCACCAAGGTGTGTTCCACGGTGGCTTCGAAGATTTCCAGCAGCAGCTTGCCCCAGCCGTAGGACGGCTTGACCTTGATCTTCAGGCGCTCGCAGTGGGCCAGCAGCGCAGCGCGATCAGTGCAATCGGCGGTGGTGATGTCCGGATTATGGTGGCGAACGGCCTCATCCATGCGCCAGCGCCGGAAAGCCGGCGCCAGATCGATGTCGGCGCCATCCCAGCTCACCTGGGTGGTGCCCAGCACCGATTGCGCGGTGTCGCGGATCACCTGCTCGGTCAGGTCCATGATCTCGTGGTACGTGGCATAGGCCTCGTAGAGCTCGAGCATGGTGAACTCGGGGTTGTGCCTGGTCGACACGCCTTCGTTACGGAAATTGCGGTTGATCTCGTAGACGCGCTCCAGCCCACCGACCACCAGGCGCTTGAGATACAGCTCCGGTGCCACGCGCAGATACAGATTCAGATCCAGCGCGTTGTGGTGGGTGGTAAACGGTTTGGCGGTGGCGCCACCGGGGATGTAATGCATCATCGGCGTTTCCACTTCCAGGAAGCGGCGCGCGTCCAGCCAGGCGCGCATGGCGCGGATGATCTTGGAGCGCTTGATGAAGACCTCGCGCGCTTCCGGGGTCACGATCAAATCGACATAACGCTGCCGATAGCGCTGCTCCACGTCCGACAGGCCATGCCACTTGTCCGGCAGCGGGCGCAGCGACTTGGTCAGCAGACGCAGCGCGCTCGCCTTGACCGACAGTTCGCCGGTCTTGGTGCGGGTCAGCCCGCCCTCCACCGCCACGATGTCGCCAACGTCCCAGCCCTTGAATGCGGTGTAGACATCGCCCAACACATTGCCTTGCAGAAACAGCTGCACGCGCCCGGATTCGTCCTGGATCTGCGCAAAGCTCGCCTTGCCCATCACCCGCTTGGCCATCAGGCGGCCGGCCATCTTGACGGTGCGGCCGCTGGCTTCCAGCGCCTCGGGGGTCCAGGTGTCGGCATCGGCGAATTCGGCCTGCAGATCGCCGGCGAACTGCTCGCGCACGAAGTCGTTGGGATAGGCGATGCCCTGGCCGCGCAACGCGCCCAGTTTCGCGCGGCGCTCGGCGATGAGGCTGTTCTCGTCGACGGGGATCTGCGGCGCGGGGGTCTGCTCGGTCATGGCGGGAATCGATCTGCTGTGGGTCGGGCGCGTGCCCGGTGGGGAGTGAGGAACCGGCTTGCCGGCACCTGCTGTTTTACGGTTGGACTGTGACGAACCAACGCTGCGAAGTGATGACCTGGCGATGGCTGCGCTGCGGCGCACTGCCAAAGCAGGCAAGCGCCGCAGCGTCGGCGTGGCATCGATGCGCAAGGCACACCGACGCCACGCTGCGATCAGGCATCCACGCGTTTGGAGCCTGCCGCCAGACCGGCCTTGAGGCTGGCCTCGACGAATTCGTCCAGATCGCCGTCGAGCACTTTCTGCGTATCGCTGCGCTCGATGCCGGTGCGCAGATCCTTGATGCGGCTCTGGTCGAGCACGTAATTGCGGATCTGGCTGCCCCAGCCGATGTCGGACTTGGTGGCTTCCAGCGCGTCGCGTTCGACGTTGCGCTTTTGCACTTCCAGTTCGTACAACTTGGCGGCCAGCATCTTCATCGCGTTGTCGCGGTTCTGGTGCTGGCTGCGGCCGGTCTGGCAGGCGACCACGGTATTGGTCGGAATGTGCGTGATACGCACCGCCGATTCGGTCTTGTTGACGTGCTGACCGCCGGCGCCGGAGGAGCGATACACGTCGGTGCGCAGATCGGCCGGATTGATGTCGATCTCGATGTTGTCGTCCACTTCCGGCGACACGAATACCGAGGTGAAACTGGTATGCCGGCGGTTGTCCGAGTCGAACGGCGACTTGCGCACCAGCCGGTGCACGCCGATCTCGGTCTTCAGCCAACCATAGACGAACTCACCTTCGATGCGGATGGTGGCGGACTTGATGCCTGCGACTTCACCGCCAGACACTTCCATCAGCTCGGTCTTCCAGCCGCGCGACTCGGCCCAGCGCAGATACATGCGCAGCAGGATCTCGGCCCAGTCCTGCGCCTCGGTGCCACCGGCGCCCGCCTGGATGTCGACGAACGCGTTGGCGCCGTCCATCTGGCCGGAGAACATGCGCTGGAATTCCAGCTTCTCGACGTGCACCTGGTACTTGTCCAGATCGGCGATCACCGCCACTGCGGTGTCTTCGTCCTGCTCGCTTTCGGCCAGTTCCAGCAGGTCGCCTGCATCGGCGAGCCCGGCCAGCACGTCGGCGATGCCGATCACTGTCTTTTCCAGCATCGAACGCTCGCGGCCCAGGGCCTGCGCGCGCTCGGAGTCGTTCCACACATCGGGGTTCTCAAGCTCCCGGGTGACTTCCTCTAAACGCTCTTTCTTGACGTCGTAGTCAAAGATACCCCCTGAGCGAGAGCACGCGATCGTTGAGATCGGTGATGCGCTGGCGGATCGGATTGGTTTCGATCATGACGGACTTCCGGCAAACAAGCCCGGTAGTTTAGCAAGCGGGCGGCGGCGGCGGAACGCGGTGGCGGCGATGGAGATCCCCGCTTTGTGTTGGCCCTGCCTGTCCCAGCGGGCACCGCTCCGAGCGGCCGGCTTCACAGGCAGGCGCGCCGCGCGATCGGTCTGCGCGACCGGAGCGGTTTCACCTGGACCGCCGGTCAGCCCTGTGCGGCCTCGGCACGCGGTGCTGCGGGAACCTGCCCAGCCACTGTCCGCAACGCAGCCAGATAACGGCGGCTGCAGGGCAGTACCGTTGCATCGGACAAGTGGACGCGGGCGTCGCCGGACTCCAGCGGTTCGATCGCCTGCACGCGTGCCAGCTTCACCAGGTAGCTGCGGTGGATGCGCACGAACACCGCCGGATCGAGCTTGGCCTCGATCGCAGCCATGGTGCTGCGCAGCGGGTAGTCGTGGCTGCGCACGTGCAGATTGACGTAGTTGCCCGAGGCCTGGACCCATTCGATGTCGGCGGTGGCGACCAGGAAGTCGCGGCCCAGCTTGCGCACCAGAAAGCGTTGCGGGCGATCCAGCGGCTCCACCGGTTGACCTTCGTCCGGCGCGGCGAGCAAATGCGCTTCGCCCTGCCGACGCCGCCCATACCAGGCCAGCGTGTGCTGCAGCGCCACCAGCAAGGCGAAGGTGCGCAGATCCTTGGAGAGTTCGTACACCCACTGCAGGCGCCAGCCACCGAAGTCGTAGTGCGCCCCGACCGCGAGATAGACCAGCTTGCGCAGCAGCACCATGCCGCTGACGTGCAGCAACCACCAGCCCAGCCCGGCCGCCATATAGAGCGGAATACGCCGCCGCCAGACATCGGCATGCAGCGGCCAGCGCTGGCATAGCCAGAGCAACAGCGGCAGGAGCAATAACGAGGCGGTCGCACTACTCAGCTCCCAGGTCAGCACTTGCCACAACAGCAACGGCTGACCGTCGCGACGCGCCGCCAGCCAGGCGGTCGCGGTGTTGCCGAGCGCGCTGCCATAGAAAACCAGCAACCAGATCAACGCCACCCAGCGCTTGCCCGCGCTGGGATCGCCGTCGGTATTGGGTGGAATGGCCCCGGGAACAGGTGAATTCATCCGCGCATTCTAGGGAAACCGCACGCTTGCCGTCCCCGGTTCGTCCCTGCAGCGCCGCGATTGGTCACTCGGGGAGCGCGTTGTCACCCTTGGGGCAGCTGCATGGGGCCGGATCTGACGAGGATGCAGGCATGCCCTCAACCGACACGACCATGACCGAGCGCCGCCACGATATCGACGCCTTGCGCGTCTTCGCCTTCGCACTGCTGATCCTCTATCACGTGGGCATGGCATATGTGGCCGACTGGGAGTTCCACCTCAAGAGCGTGCATACGGCGCAGTGGTTGCAGTGGCCGATGATCGTGCTCAATCGCTGGCGGATGCCGTTGTTGTTCATGATCTCCGGCATTGCGATCGGGCTATCGCGGCCGCAGGCCGGGCCCTGGCGTTTCGCCTTGCAGCGCTGCGGGCGGTTGCTGCCACCGTTGCTGTTCGGCATGTTCGTGGTGGTCGCGGTGCAGGCCTATTGCCAGGGCGTGAGCAACGGCAAGGTCAGCCCGGGCTTCGGAACCTTCTTGCTGCGCTATTGGCAGGTGCGGCCGTGGCCGGCCGGTAGCTTCGATGGCTGGGAGCACGGCATCACCTGGAATCATCTGTGGTATCTGGCCTACCTGCTGCCCTACACCATCGCGTTGATGGCGCTGGTATCGCTGACACGACCGCTGCGGTTGGCCGCGTTGCCTCGCTTGCCCGCTGCGCTGGCGGTGCCGGCACTGCTGCTGTTGCCGATCCTGTGGGAAGCGTTCTGCGTGCTGTGGGTGATGCCGCGCCATCCGCCCACCCACGCGCTGTTTGGCGACTGGTTCGTGCATGCCGAATCGTTCCCGCTGTTCGTGCTGGGGTATCTGCTGGCACGTCGCGAGCGCTTCTGGCAGTTGGCCGTGCGACTGCGCTGGCTTACGTTGGGCGCCGCGCTGGTGGCGATCGGTGCCGAACTGGGCATTCGCTACGCCGGCATCCATGGGCAACCGGTGCAACTGGGTGCAACGCTGGCCGCGTTGCCGTGGGAGACGATCGAACACAGCGCACGTGCCGCCTACACCTGGCTGGCGCTGCTGACGATGCTTGGCTGGGCCAGGCACCGTTTGAACCGTCCGTTCCGCTGGCTGTCTTACTGCACCGAGGCAGTGTTTCCGTGGTACATCCTGCATCAGAGCCTGATCATCGTGGTGCTCTACTGGCTGATGCCGTTGCACTTGAATGCCTGGCTGGAGCCGGCGCTGGTGATCGCCGCCACCGTGATCGGATGTTTGACACTGCATGAATGTGCGATCCGCCGCGTGCGCTGGCTGCGTCCGTTGTTCGGATTGCGTGGGCACCCCCAGCGTTCGGCGAGGCAGGTCGACGTCATGCCGATGCCGTCATGAACGCATTGCGCATGTGTGGCGCTGTTTAGCCCGCGATTGACTGGACGGCCTGTTGGCAGCACCGCAAGATGCGCGCCGGACACGCTCTTTCGAAGAACACCATGCGCCCCACCCTGCTCGCCGCCTTATTGCTCACGCCTGTCGCCGCTCTTGCCGATGCGCCGGTCGGCATCGACTTCGATCACCAAGACTGGACCATCGCCTGCGACAACACCCGCACCTGCCGCGCTGCCGGTTACCAGCCGGACGAAGGCGACAGCACGCCGGTGTCGGTGCTGTTGACGCGCAAGGCCGGCGCCGGGCAAGCGGTGACCGCCGAGTTGATGCTGGGCCAGTACGACGAGGTCAAGATGCCGGCGTCGCTCACATTGCGCATCGACCAGCGCGATCTGGGCAAGCTGGCGCTCAATCGCGACAGCGGCACCGCGCCGCTGACCAGCGCACAGGTCACCGCACTGCTCGCCGCGCTGACACGCAGCAGCAAGATCGTGGCGCTCGGCAACGACGGCCGCCGCTGGCAGCTGTCCGATCGCGGCGCCGCGGCGGTGCTGCTGAAGATGGACGAATTTCAGGGCCGGCTGGGCACGCGTGGTGCGCTGGTGCGCAAGGGCGATCGCGACGAAGCCGCCGTGCTGCCGGCTCTGCCGGTACCGCAGGTGCGCGAAGCCAAACTCGCCGCGCCGCAAGCGGCCGATGCGCGCCTGGGCAAACTTCCGGCGCTCTATCAGGCGCTACGTGCCACCTTGCCGGCCAACGACGAATGCAAGGGACTGGACGCAAGCACTCCGCCGGAACCGCTGACGATCACCCGGCTCAGCAGCGACAAGTTATTGGTCTCGACCGACTGCTGGATGGGCGCCTACAACGTCGGCACCGGCTACTGGGTCGTCAACGCACGCGCGCCGTTCGCGCCGACCCTGATCACCACCCAGGCCAGCGACCTGGATGGTTCGACCATCCTCGCTTCGCACAAGGGACGCGGTCTGGGCGATTGCTATAGCGAGGCCAGCTGGACCTGGGACGGCCGCCGTTTCGTGCCGACCTCCAAATCCACCTCGGGCCTGTGCCGGCTGGTGGCTGCGGGCGGCGCGTGGGAATTGCCGACCTTGGTGACCGAGGTCAAGAAGTCACCTTGATCGAAGCGAGGACAGTGCGCGTGTGTGCTTGCACTGTCTTGCAAAACGCGTTGAAGAAGCGGCGAACGACACTATTTCGCGGCTGTCAGGCGTGCGCCACTTGCGGCACACACCACCGCGCACATGCCCCCTGTGAGTGCACCGTCCAGTGCAGAGCGGCTGGGCTGCCGCCTGGCTGCGGGGCCCTTGCCCGCCCACCATCGCGGGACACGCCGCAAGTACGTCCTTGTAGCAACTGTGTTGTTGGAGGGGCTTTGGCCACTCCGTAAGCCGGGCAC
>NZ_LMOG01000019.1 GCF_001423495.1 Xanthomonas sp. Leaf131
TCACGGTGGCCCACGCCGGCTCTCGACACCTAAACTGCCAGAATCCGAACAGATAAGGCTCTTACGCGGCATCCATGCCGCGTAAGGTCCCGCGACGGTGAGCAGGCAAGGACCAGTCAAGATGGTCGGTGTGCATGTTTTCAACAAAGCACCGACTTACTCTCTGGTGCGGCGAGGGCACCGCGCACTCGACCAACCAGGCTGTTGGCCTAGGCATCCGACTGCATCTAAACGCCGCGAGGACTCGAAATCTCGGCGGCCAACACGTTGCCGCCATCGACACAACCTTCAGAGGTTTTGTCAGGCGCTCTCGATTGCGGGTTTTTTGTAGCGGCCTGCTGCGATCAGCTGCCGTCGTGCAGCAATTGCGCATCCAGCTCCGCCAACCGCTGTGGCGTGCCGACATCGGTCCAGCGCCCCGGATGGTGGATGCCGTCGATCAAGCCTGCCGCCATCTGCGCGCGCAGGATCGGCGCCAGTGCAAACCGCGGCGGCACACCGTTCTGCGCTGGTAGCTGGCCAATGACCGATTGCCAATCGCGCAGCAGCGTGGGCCGATAAACACCGATGCCAGCATAGGTGTGGGTTGCAGGCAGATCGGCGCGCACCGTGCCATCGGCCGCCAACGCGAAGTCCGCGCGCGCGGCATACGCCGGTTGATCGACCAGCACCAGCTGCGCCAAGCCTGCAGGTGCGCTCGACAACCGTGCGAAATCGAAGTCGGTCCAGATATCGCCATTGACCAACAAAAAGGGCGCATCGCCGAGCAACGGCAGCGCATGCAGCATGCCGCCGCCGGTTTCCAGCGGCGTGGCGCCCTCGAAGGAATAGGTCAGCCGCAGTCCGTACGCGCTGCCGTCGCCCAGTACCTGAGGAAACTGCTCGGCCAACCACGAGGTATTGATCACCACTTCGTCGACGCCCAGCGCGGCCAGCTTGCGTAGATGCCAGACGATCAGCGGCGTGCCGCCGACCGACAACAACGGTTTGGGCGTGTGCTCGGTCAACGGGCGCATGCGCTCGCCAAACCCGGCGGCGAAGATCAGTGCCTTCATGCGCTTGCCTGCGCATGGCGTGTGGCAAGCGCAGGTTTGATCAGTTGATCCAGCAACCCGATCAGTGGCGCCAATTCGGCATGGCGCGGTAACACTTCGTCCAGATAAGCGATGAAGCGCGCCACGTTATCCAGATACCAATGTTTGCCGTCGCGATGGCTCAGGCGCGAGAAGATGCCCAGATTCTTCAGATGCCGCTGCACGCCCATCCAGTCTGCATCGCGCAGGAATTGCGCCAGCGGCGGCACCGGTAATCCAGCCGCGGCGGCACGTGCGTGATAGCGCGCCAGCCAACCATCCACGCGTGCGATCGGCCAACTCACCGAGGTGTCCTTGAACAGACTGATCGGGTCGTAGGCGATCGGGCCGATCACGCAGTCCTGAAAATCCAGCACCGCCGGTCCACCGCTGGCCGGCATCAAATTGCGCGGCATGAAATCGCGATGGGTGAATACGCGCGGCTGCGCCAGTGCGTTATCCATCAAACGACGCTGCACCAGTTGCAGTTGTTCGGCGTGCTCGCAGCCCAGCTGCAGGCCCAGGTGGTGACCGAGAAACCATTCTTCGAACAGGCCTGCATCGCGTTGCAGCAGCGCCTCGCCGAACACACCGCTGTCGGCCGGCGGCGGAATGCGCTGCAGCAGCAGCAACTGACCGATCGCGTCATCCAGCAACGCATCGGCATTGGCGTCTGTCAGCACCTGCGCCAGCGTGGGTACGCCGAGGTCTTCCAGCAGCAAGAATCCCGTCTCAAGATCTTGCGCAAGCACTTGCGGCACACGCACCCCGTGCTCGTCGAGCAGTGCATGCATGCGCAACCACGGCGCAACATTTTCCAGCGCAGGTGGCGCATCCATCAGGATGCGATCGATGCCGCTCCCTTGGGTGCGCCAATAACTGCGAAATCCCGCATCGATCGATGCACGTTGCAGCGTGACCTGCGGATCATTCAACGCGTGCCGCGCCCATTGCAGACGGAGCGCATCGCGCGCGGTATCGGGAAGCAAGGATGACGTCATGAGTCACTGCTGTGTGGTGAAGTGAGGCGTCGCCACGTCAGAGCGGCGACGGGTCGATCAACGCTTGCTGCCGCTGAACAGGCGCAGCAACGCCAGGATTGCGATCGCACCCAGCAACGCACCGAGAAAACCGGCGGGTTCGCCGGCGTGATACCAGCCCATGTAGCGGCCGAACCAGCTGGCCACCACTGCACCGGCAATGCCCAACACGATGGTCAGCAGGCAACCCAGTCGCTGCGTGCCCGGCGTAATGAAACGGGCCAGCAGCCCGACCACGAAGCCGACCAGAATGATGTAAAGCCAGCTGTCGCTACCGAAGAGATTGTTCATCGCAGGCACTGAGGTAAGTGGGATCGGCAGACTAGCACTTCACTAAGAGCAAGCTCCAAGCCCCTCTCCCACCGGGAGAGGGGCTTGGGGTGAGGGTACGCAGTAAGGCGATTCGTAAAAACCACTCAGCCAAACCACCCACGCCCCTGCGTACGACCCCTCACTCAGTGCGATCTAGCACTTCCATCGCTCAGCGCACGCCGATGGCATGCGTCGGCTAAACCGCCAACTCAGCAGCAGCCATGCCCGCCATGACGGGTGCCGCTGTCGGCCGCCACCGGCGAGCCGCTGGTTTCGCCACGCAGGCAGGCGGCGTGATGTTCGGCGATCACTTTGGAGACGCAGGCGGTGACGCGCTTGCCCATCGGGATGTGCAGGAACTCGTTGGGGCCATGCGCATTGGAATGCGGGCCTAGCACGCCGGTGATCATGAACTGCGCGCCGGGGAACTTCTCGCCCAGCATGCCCATGAACGGAATCGAGCCGCCTTCGCCCATGTACATCGCCGGCTTGTCGAAGAACGCCAGGCTTGCGTCGTCGATGGCTTTTTCCAGCCACGGTGCCATCTCGGGGGCATTCCAGCCGGACGATGCCTTTTCCAGCTCCAGCGTCACCTGGGCACCGTTGGGCGGATCGCGCAACAGCGCTTCCTTTAGCAGTTCGCCACAGGCCTTGCCGTCGGCGGTCGGCGGCAGACGCAGCGACAGTTTCACTGCGGTCTGCGGACGCAGCACATTGCCGGCCGAGGCCAGCGGCGGCATGCCGTCCACACCGGTGATCGACAGCGCCGGGCGCCAGGTGCGGTTCAATACCAGCTCGGTGAGGTTCTCGTGCATTGGCACCAGGCCCTCGACCATCGGGAATTTGTCGAAGATGGCGGTATCCAGCGTCGCCGCCGCGGCCTTGGCCTGGGTCAGTCGCTCGGCCGGCACGTCTACATGCAGGCCTTCCAGCAGGATGCGGCCGCTGGCTTCGTCCTCGATCCGCGACAGCAGCTGGCGCAGCAGGCGGAAGCTGGATGGCACCACGCCGGAGGCGTCGCCCGAGTGCACGCCTTCCTCCAGCACTTTCACGCTCAGGTTGCCGCCGGTCAGCCCACGCAGCGAGGTGGTGCACCACAACTGCTCGTAGTTGCCGCAGCCAGAATCCAGACACACCACCAGCGACGGCTTGCCGATGCGTTCGGCCAGATGGTCGACATAGGCCGGCAGGTCGTAGCTGCC
This sequence comes from Xanthomonas sp. Leaf131, assembly GCF_001423495.1. Lineage (GTDB taxonomy): Bacteria > Pseudomonadota > Gammaproteobacteria > Xanthomonadales > Xanthomonadaceae > Xanthomonas. Next base: position 3,628 of record NZ_LMOG01000019.1, read on the forward strand.
CGACTCCTCACAGGCTTCGATCAGCACCACGCAGCGTGCATGCGGCAGGCCCTGGGTGCGCAGCGCCAACACCGCCGCCAGCGAGCCGAAGATCGCATAGCCATCGTCGGCGCCACCGCGCCCGTACAGCTTGTCGTCGCGCAGCACCGGCTCCCACGGGCCGAGGTCGGCGTCCCAGCCGGTCATTTCCGGCTGCTTGTCCAGGTGGCCGTAGAGCAGCACGGTGTCGTCGCCGGATTCTGCGCCGGTGGCCGGAATTTCGATGAAGATCAGTGGCGTGCGGCCTTCCAGGCGCACCACCTCGACCTGCATGCCCTCGATCGCCTGCGCCCGCGCCCATGTTTCCATCAAGGTGACCGCCTGCTCCATGTAACCGTGCGCGACCCAATCGGCGTCGAACATCGGCGACTTGTTGGGAATGCGGATGTAATCGACCAATTGCGGGACGATCTCGCGGTCCCACGTGTCGCTGATGAATTGGTCGATCTTGGCGCTGTCCATGAAGGCTCCGAATGCGTGAAGTAACGCCACATTCTACGCCGGGGCCTGCTGGCCGCCTTTGCGAGGGGAGGGGGTAGGTATTTCCCTACAAGGCGGCGCGCAGTTCACCTGCTGTGTGAAAAGTTCGTTGGCGATAGGATTGCTGCATGTGGCGCGGGACACTGGCTCCGCCGGCAGGAATGCTGGCTAGGACCATCACCCAAGCCACAAGGAGCGTTGCAATGAAGTCATTTACCGTAGTCCTGAAGTCCCTGCTACTGGCGTTGTTGTTGTCCTCGAACGCGTATGCGCTCGACAAGGTCGATATCAACACCGCGTCTGCTGAGGAATTGGACAAGGTGCTGACGAATGTCGGGCGATCAAAAGCCGAGGCAATCGTCGAGCACCGTCAGGCAAACGGTCCCTTCAAAAGTGCCGAGGAACTGGCACTGGTCAAGGGCATCGGACTCAAGACGGTCGAACGGAATCGAGACCTGATCGAAGTAGGAGCCACGATGGCTCCCGCCAAGAAGGCTGCCAAGGGGGCGGCGGTGAAACCGGTGGGACGGCGTTAAGGGGAAGGGATCCGAGATACGGTTCGACGCGAGGATGCGTGGCCGCAACCTAACTGGACAGGATGTCCGGGGGATGGCTGGAAGCCGACAAGGACGTGGAATCGCCCGGTGTTGCACTTGGATGTGCAGCCGGGCGTTTTTCGTTTTGGGGCTGCGTGGTGGATTGGGGCCGATCGCGCGGAAGAGGGACCCGTGCGAAAGCTTGAGTCACTGCCTGAAAGCGCGAGTTGCTGCATGGCAGCTTGATCGCAGCGCTTCGGGCACAATGCGCCGATGCAGCTGACAGACCTGAGCAGCCGGGTGATTCCGGCCACCGAGTACCGGCGCGAGCGATGGCGCAACCAATTGGGCTGGACACGAGAAATCCTGCGGCTTGGCGATGCCGATGCGTGGTCGCTACGCTTGTCGATCGCCGAGATCGAGCAGGACGCGGCGTTTTCCGCATTCCCGGGTATTGATCGCGAGTTGGTGCTGTTGCATGGCAATGGCATGCGGCTGCAGTTTGGCGATGCTGGCAGTGGCAGTGGCAGTGGCAAGAAAAGCGATGTCGGCAGTAGCAACGACCGCAGCGGCGCCGACCGCGGCGGCCATGACGCCAGCGCCGATGGCGGAGTCGCTGCTCCCGGCATCAGTGATCGTAGCTGCGATCTGCTGCCGCCCTACCAGCGAGTTCGATTTGCCGGCGAAGAAACGGTGAGCGCCACACTGCTGGATGGGCCAACCCAGGACTTCAACCTGATGTGGCGACGCGATGTGCTGCAGGCTGAGCTGCTGCATCGGCCGCTGGTCGGCACCATGCTGTTCTTCGCAGATCCCGGCAGCGCCTGGGCGCTGCATCTGCTCGCCGGTCAGGCCAGTTTCGGGCGCGATAGCGGCTTGCCACCGTTGGCAGCCGGAGATACGGCCTGGCTGAGCGCATCCACGCGCACGCGCTATGTGCTCGATGGCGGTGGCGAGTTGTTGGCGATCCGGGTAAGTCCAGTGTAGTTGCCGGTCGTGTCTGCGATTGCGCAGCGTCCGTGTAGTGATCGAGTTCTGGTTTAAGAGCTGCCGACAGAACTACTTCACGCCGGTCTATTGCAGAGCGGCTGAGTTGTTGCTTGGAAGCAAGGTCGCTGGGCTGCCGCCTGGCTGCAGGGCCCTTGCCGGCCCACCATCGCGGGACACGCCGCAAGTACGTCCTYGTAGYGGCTGAGTTGTTGCTTGGAAGCAAGGTCGCTGGGCTGCCGCCTGGCTGCAGGGTCCTTGCCCGCCCACCGTCGCGGGACACGCCGCAAGTACGTCCTTGTAGGCTCTTACGCGGCATCCATGCCGCGTAAGGTCCCGCGATGGTTTTTAACCAAGCAGCCATCAAACTTTCTGGTGCGGTGTCCTCGCCGCTTGCGGGACCGTGTGGCGGCATGGATGCCGCCACCGAGCCTCCATGGACGGATTTACGGCGTGTCCCGCGAGCGGTGAGGGCACCGCGCACTCGATCAACCAGGCTTTTGACGTTTTGTTAGCCACTCCAAGCGTCAACCAACGCTACTTGTTGTCCAGGGCAGCGTTCATCCTGGACATCAGGACATCGAGGGATACTCGGTTGATGGGCGGTGCTCGCCACCTTCAATACACGTCGCGGCGATAGCGTCCTGTGCGCAGTAGTTCTTGTCTGGCATCGGCGTCGAGAATGGAATCCAGCGTCTGGTCGACTTCGGGTGCCATGCCGCGCAGGCTGCCGCAAACGTAAATGCAGGCACCTTGATCGATCCACAGACGCAAACGGTCGGCGGCTGCAGCCAGGGCGTGTTGGACGTAGCGCGGTGACTGTTGTTGATCGCGCGAGTACACCAGATCCAGGCGTTCGATCCATCCATCGCGTTGCCACTGCTGCAGCTCGTCGGCGTAGAGCGCGTCGTGTGCGGCGTTGCGTTCGCCGAACAGCAGCCAGTTGCGACGCGCACCGGCTGCGATACGTGCGCGCAGATGGGCGCGCAGTCCGGAGATGCCGGTGCCGTTGCCGATCAGAAGCATTGGTTGTTCGGGCGCAGGCGGGTGGAAGCCGGGGTTGCTACGCATGCGCAGCGCGATGGGCGCGCCGATCGGTGCATGGATGCATAGCCAGCCGCTACCCAGCCCCAGGCTGCCGTCTGCGTGCCGGTGCTCGCGCACCAGCAGTTCGGCGTGGCCTTCTTCGGGAATGGATGCGAGCGAATAGTCGCGATGGGGCAGGGCGGCGAGGCGACGCACCAATGCATCTGCGTCTAGCGATGAAGTTGTGCCTGTAGCTGCACCTGTATCGGTGCCTGTGACTGTGTCAGTGCCTGGGTCGATTTTGGCATCGGTATCGGTATCGGTATCGGTGCCAGCACCAGCACCAGCACCAGCACCAGCACCAGCACCAGCACCAGTACTAGCACTAGGGCCGGGGCCGGCACTGTCACTGTCACTGTCACTGTCAGCCATATCGATACCAATATCGACATTGGCATCGGCGGGAAGTTGCGCGCCGCCAAGCCAGTCGCGCAGGCTGCGGCCGTCGATGCGCTGCGTGCCATCGCGTTGGTTGCGTTGCAGCCAGGACTCCACCGCATCGGGGGCGTTGTGTGGGGCGATCTCCGCGATATCGCCTGCGCTCCAGTGGGGCAACAGGCCATCGCACGGGGTCAGGCGCAGTCGGTAAATCGGTGCGCCCGCGCTGCCAGGATTGACGTGGGCGCGTTCGCGCAGCTGCCAGTTGGCGTAGGTCGGCAGGCTCCAGTCGGGTTGCGTTGCGAGCGCCGGTGCCAGTTCCGTCAGTCGACGTTGCCACTGCTGCAGTGCTGTCGGGTCGGCGTTGTCGACCTCGATGCGCTCGAACAAGCGGGTGGCACCGCGTGCCTGCAGGTGATCGTCGATGCGTCGGCCGAATGCGCAGAATTGCGCGTAGCCACGGTCGCCGAGGGCGAGTACCGCGTACTGCACGGCCGTCAGATCCTGCGCATCGCCTGCCAGCCAATCGCGCTCGGCTGCTTGCGCATGATCGGGTGCATCGCCTTCGCCGGTGGTGCTGACGATGCACAGCAGCCGCGGCACACGTGTGAGTTGATCGGTATCGACGGCCTCCAGTGGCAGTGCATGCGCGCCGATGCCTGCCGATTGCAGCGCGACTACGCTGCGTTCGGCCAGCTCACGCGCGAATCCGGTCTGGCTTGCCCACACGATCAGCACGTCACTGGCGTCTACGCGTTGTGCGCCAAGGCGCTTGCGCGCGCGCAACAGCACGACTGCGCACAGGCCTAGATACAACGCCAGACCGAGACCTGCCAGTTGCCAGCGATGCGGCGTCGGTGCGCTCCACCATGCACCGCCATGCAAGCGGCCCAGCCAGCCAACGATGGCTGCAAGCGCCAACAGAACCAATCCATTGCCGAGCCACACGCGTGGGCTGGCGGAAGTCATGACGCAGCCAACTGTTGCTCGAAGGCCGGGCTCATGGATTCGAGCAGAACATCGTCCTTGCGCGTCAAAAATCGCACTGCCAGCTCCGCAGTGCGTGCGTATGCAAGGCCGGCATCGACGCCAAGCACGGTCATCGCAGTGGCCCAGGCGTCGGCCTGCATCGCATTGCGTGCGAGCACGGTGACTGCTGCGGGCGCATGCGGAACGGGCGCACCAGTGCGCGGGTCGAAGGTGTGCGCATAGCGCGTGCCATTGGCATCGAAGCGGTGCCAACGATCGCCGGACGTGGCGACCGCCAGTCCGTCCAGCGCCAGCACACGCGCTGGTAACTCAGTACCGGCGTCTTCGTCGGGGGCGGATTCGACCAATACGCGCCACGCACTGCCATCGGGCTTGCGTCCGTAACCGAACAGTTCGCCGCCGACTTCGATCAACGCGCTGTCGATACCCGACTGCAGCAATGCGCGATGCACGCTGTCCACACCGAAGCCTTTGGCGATGCCGGACAGATCCAGTGCCACTGCGCCCGGCTGCAGTACGCGCATGCCATCCAGCTGCAGGCGTTGCCAGCCGCAGCGCAGGCTGGCCAATGCAATCTGCTCGGGTGAGGGCACGCGCTGACGCCCGCCTGCGGCACCGAAGCCCCATAGCTCGACCATCGAGCCGACAGTGGGATCGAAGGCGCCATCGCTGGCCTCAGCGATATGCAGTGCTGCGCTCAGCACCGCATGAAATTCATCGGGCAGGGTGTGCCAACTTCCCGCCGCCGCGCGGTTGTAACGGCAGATATCCGAGTCGGCTTCCCAAGTGCTCATCTGCGCGACGACACGATCGAGCGCAGCCTGGATGCATGCATGCAACGGATGCAGATCGCGTCCGCGCGGCGCCACTAGTTTGACGCTCCAGGTGGTGCCCATGCTACGGCCGCCGAGCGTGGCGATGGCGTTGTCGGCGGAAGACGAGACAGGCATGCGGAGATCGTAAGAGGGCGAGTGCGGCAGGCTGCACGATGCGTGCATTCCTGCCGCGTGGTGATGGATTATTGCGGCAGCACTTCCAGCGTGGCGACATAGCCCAGTCGACGTTGCTTGGCCTGCGGCAGCGAGGTTTTCTTGTCTTCGGTGGTGGTTTCCAGCCAGTACATGCCCGGCTCCGGCCAGGTCACGCTGAAGCTGCCCTTGGCATCGGTTTTGAGCTTGATCTCGTTCTGCGCATCGCGATAGCGGGTGCCGCCGCGCACGATCTCGATCTCCAGCCCGGGTGCCGGCTTGCCATCCAGTTGCAGCGTGAATTGCGCCGCTTCGCCGGCGACCAGATCGTTGGGGTGCGTGACCGGAATCAACTCGATGCCCTTGCCGCTGGGCTTGAAGACCGTTGTGGTTGGCGCGCCGCGGGTGACGAAAGTTTCCACGCGATTGAAGGATTGCGAGACCTGCAGGTCCTGCGCATTCTTCGGCACCTCGGTGGCGAAGCGGGCTTCGTCGCCGCGCCAGCGCTTGGGCTTACCGTCTTCCTTCCAGCTGGCGAACAGGCCGGCGTTGACGATACTGAGCTTGTAGGTGCCGGGCTGGGTGAGCTGCAGATCGAACACGCTGCGGTACTTGCCGGTGGCCGGATTTTCCGGCTTGAGCGCGCTGCCGTCGGGCGCGGCGATGCTCAGGTTGTCCAGGCGCAGCGGCACATGGTTGAAGTAGAACAGGTCGTTGGAGACCGCTGCATCCACGGTGATCCACGGCGCTTCACCGGCGATGACGGTTTGCGACGGCAGCAGCCAGGCCTTGTGGGCAAGTGCACTGACCGGCAGTGCGGCGAGCATGGCGATCAGGACGAGAGAACGTTTCATGGCAACTCCTTGAAGGACGATGAGGACGGTGGGTCACGTGTCTGATCAGCGCGAGGGTGTCGCGCTGCGTGGATGCGTGGGAAGCGATATGTGTTTAGTGAAGCGATGCAATGTGCATCTGCGCCGGTGCTTGCCGCGCACGTTGTGTGCAGCGGCCGACAGCCGGCGCAACGCTCAGGGCTTTGCGACCAGGCTGACGGCGCCAAGCTCGCTGCTGCCGCTGGCCTTGGCACTTTGCGAAGACTTCGCCGGCCAGGCGAAAGGCACCTTGACCAATTCGCGGCCGCCGACTTCGCGCGCTGCTTCCACCACCAGCGTGTACTGGCCGGCCGGCAGCGACTTCAACGCGCCCTTGGTATCGGTGAACGACAGCGCATGCGCGCCGGCCGGACGGGTGGGGCCGGTGACACCATCGATCGGCACCTCCAGCGTGCGACCGCTCTTGCGCCACCACTGGCGCAGGTCCGGCAACCACTTGGTGCCGTGGCCTTCGGCGGTGTCCTTGGATTGATACCAGACCGACAAATTGGCAGCGACTTTCTGGTCTGCACCTTCCAGCCAGATCGCCACATACGGGCGGTGATATTCGGCAACGTTGAGCTTGGGGATCTCGACATTGATGTCGAGCGTGGCCGCATACGCCGGCATGGCGAGCAGGCCGCTCAGGGCGATGGTCAGGGTGGCGCGCATGGTCGTCTCCGGTAGAAAAAGTCAGTGGATCAACAGCAGGGCGAGCAGCAGCGGAATCAGCAGACCCAGGCCGACCAGCGGCCAGGTCATGCGGCGCTGGCGCGCATGCAGATGCAGCAGGAACAGCCCGGTGATGCAGAACACCAGGCAGGTGATGGCGAACACGTCGATGAACCAGCCCCAGGCCGGCCCGGCATTGCGTCCCTTGTGCAGATCGTTGAGATAGGCAATGGCACCGCGCCCGGTACGCTCGTATTCGATCGCGCCGGTGCTGCGGTCCAGGCTCAGCCAGGCATCGCCGCCAGGGCGCGGCAACGCGAGATACACCTCGTCCGCCGACCATTCGCCGCTGCGCGTGCCGACGCTGATGTCCAGCTCGCGCCCCAGCCATTGCGCCACGCGCGGCGGCAGCGGTGCATTGCCTTCCTGCCGGTCGCCCAAGGTTTTCAGAAGCGCAGGCGGCAGCGTGAGCGTGCGCTGTTCGGTCGAAGGGCTGGCTTCGATGCGTGCGGCGTGATTCAAGGTCAGCCCGGTGATGGTAAACAGCAGCATGCCGATCAGGCACAGCGCCGAGCTGATCCAGTGCCATTGATGCAGCATGCGCAGCCAGAAACCGCGACGTTGCTGGGTGGTGGCAATGGTGTCGTTGGGGGGTGACATGGTGCGCTCAGGCCGCATCCGCTGCGGCGGATACCTGCAGCAGCGATTGCCGAACAGCGATTTCGCTCAGCAATGCCTGCAAGCGTGGATGGCGCGCACTTGCCAGCAGCGGCGTGAGCTGTTGCAGAAAACCCGCATGTCCGCCTGCAATCGCACGCCGCATCCAGTGCTCGGCCTGACCGAGGTCGCCATCATCTGCCAGCAAGGTGGCGTAACTGGCCTGGCCGCGAAAATTACCTGCTTCGGCAGAGCGGCGATACCAGGCGCGCGCGGCGATTGGATCGGCTTTGCAGGCTAGCCCCTGGTCGAGATAGCGCGCCAGAAAGTTCATCGATTTTGCATGCCCGCGTTCGGCCGCGCTGCGATACAGCGCCAACGCCTGCGCGTGGTCCTGCGCCACACCACGGCCGGAGCCGTACAGATGCGCGAGGTTATACATGCCCCAATCCAGCCCGTGCTCGGCAGCGCGGCGATACCACAGCGCGGCCAATACGATATTGCACGTGGTGGTGCCGAAGCCCAGTTCGTGGCAACGCCCCAGCTGATTCATCGCTTCCGGATGCCCTGCGTTAGCGGCGACTTCGTACCACAGCATCGCCTTGGCCGGATCGGCCGCGACGCCCCGACCTTCGGCGTATATCTGCGCGAGCAGCAGCTGTGCATCCACATCCTGGCGTGCAGCCGCCTTGCGCAGCAGTGCAAGCGCCTGATCGGGTTGCGTGCGCAGCAGGTCGATCAGTTGCGCGCTGTCCAGTACGGGCTCAGACATCGGCCCATTGCCGCAACAGATTGTGATACACGCCGGTGAGCTGGATCAGCGATGGATGGCCGGGGGTGTCTTGCGTCAGCCGGCGGATCGAGACATCCAGCTCGAACAACAGGCGGCGCTGCGCAGCGTCGCGCAGCATGCTTTGGGTCCAGAAAAAACACGCCACGCGGGCGCCGCGCGTCACCGGCATCACCCGATGCAGGCTGGTGCCGGGATAGATCACCAGGTGCCCGGCGGGCAGCTTCACCGACTGCGTGCCGTAGGTGTCTTCGATCACCAGCTCGCCGCCGTCGTAGCTGTCCGGCTCGCTGAGAAATAGGGTGGCGGAAATGTCGGTGCGAATCGCATCAGCACCGCCGCGACTGCGGTCGTAGCGGATCGCGTTGTCGACGTGATACCCGAACGACTGCCCGCCACTGTAGCGATTGAATAGCGGCGGATAGATGCGCCGTGGCAAGACCGCCGAAAAGAACGTACTGCTGCGCGCCAGCGCCTCCAGCACCAGCGCGCCGGCGTCGCGTGCGATGGCGCTGTCTTCGGGCAATTGCGCGTTGTCCTTGGCCTGTGCCGACTGATGGCCGGCGGTGATGCGGCCGTCCGCCCAGTCGGCGGCGTCCAGCCGCGCACGCAACTCGGTGAGTTGTGCGGGAGTGAGAACATCGGGAATAGGCAGCAACATGCGCAGATCTCCACGCCGCCCGCAGTGCAGGCGGCGTGCCGGAAGCTTAGAAACTGAACGTGGCGTTCAATACCGCCGAGCGGCCATCACCCGGCAACGCCCAGCCACTGCCGGCAGTGACGGTGCCTGCGGCGTTGACGGTGAGGTTGTTGCGGATGCTGGTGTAGTACTCCTTGTCGAACAGATTGTTGACGTTCAACTGCAGGCTGAGCCAATCGTTGACGCGCAGGCCGACCATTGCACGGTGCACCCAGTAGGCGTCGGTCTTGCGGTAGACCGCGCTCGAGGTGTTGTTTGGATAGAAGCTGCCTTGGTAGGTGGCGCCGTAACCGAAGGTCCACTGGTTGAGCTGATAGGTGGTCCAGAGATTGCCGGCATTGCGCGGCGTCTGCACCAGTTCGCGCCCGGCGATGGGGTCGCCGGTGAGGCTGGCGGTACGGTTGGACACGCTCTGCAGCACTTCGCTATCCAGGAAGGTGTAGTTGGCGAAGATCGACCAGCGGTCGGTCAGGTAGCCGGCCGCGCCCAGCGCAATACCGTCCACACGCGCCTTGCCGTCCAGCACCTGCTCGGGGATCAGCGGGTCGCCGCTGTTGACCTTGTAGTTTTCGCGCTCGTTGCGGAACACCGCAGCGGTCAGCGCCAGACGCTCGTTCAGCACGTCCCACTTGCCGCCCAGTTCGATATTGACTGCGCTTTCCGGCTCGACATTGCAGTTGGCGCCCGCCGTGGCGGTGGCGATCGGCGTGCACGAGCCGTTGACCGAGGCCTTGGACGGCGTCTTGCTGTTGGCGTAGGACAGATACAGGCTGGCGTTCTCGACCGGCTTGAATACCAGGCCGGCGCGATACGAGAACAGGTCTTCTTCGCTGCCGGCCGGGAAGCCTGGGGTCACGCCGGTGACGCCGCCTGCGGCATTGACGGTGTAAGTGGTGCTGTCGCCCTCGTTGTGCTCGTAGCGGCCGCCCAGGTTGAGCATCCACTGCTCGTTGAACTGCAGGGTGTCGAACAGATACACCGCCTGATTGCTCAGGCTGCCCTTGCTGCGACCGGTACGGAAGTAGTTCTGCGGGCCGGCCCAGATGTTGTACGGATTGTCGAACGACTGCAGCGGATAGTTGATGCCGGTGGTGGAGCCATCGGCATTGCGGAAGATCGAACCGCTGTTGAGTTCGAAGTCTTCCTTGCTGAAAGCGATGCCCGCGACCAGGCGATGCTCGATCGCGCCGGTATGCAGAGTGGCGGTCAGATCGGTCTGGCTGTGCGCGATGAAATTCTCGGTCTCGCGCACCAGGCCGCGCGGGCCGCTGTTGGGATTCCATGTCGCCGGCGGTTGGCCGACGCAAGCACGGCCGGTATAGGCGTTGGTGTTGTTGGGCAGGCACCAGGTGCCTTCCGGCGCGGTTGCGGTGGTGTGTTGGTCCACGCGTTGCACACGCGCCAGGCTGCGCAGTTTGACGTTGTCGTCGAAGTCCATTTCCAGCACGCCGGTCAGCATGTCCACGTCGATTTCCTGACGTGCCACGTTGCGGTAGCCGTAATAGGTTTCGCGGTCCACACCGGGCAGCGGGCCGTCGTTGAACGGGCTGAGCGCGAACGGCACGCCGTATTGCGGCAGGTTGTTGTCGTGCTGGTGCAGGTAGCTCAGCGTGAAGCGGGTATCGGAACCCAGCCCGAACGCCACCGACGGTGCAAAGCCCCAGCGATGACGGAACTCTTCATCGCGGCCCGGCACGTCCTGGGTGTGGCCCATCGCGTTCAAGCGCACCGCAGTGCCGTTTTCGAAGTCGTAATTGCTGTCTGCGGTGAGCCGGCCGTAGCGGTCGCTGCCGCCGCCGATCATGACATTGGTGAAGTCGCCCTGGCCGGCGGTCTTGGTGACCAGATTGATGTTGCCGCCGACCGAGCCAGCGCCGGACATGGCCGAGTTGGCGCCATTGATCAGCTCCACCGCTTCCAGGTTGAAGGTGTCGCTACGGCTGTACTGCGCGCTGTCGCGCACGCCATCGGTGGTGATGTCGCTGCTGGCGGTAAAACCGCGCAGATTGATGCTGTCGCCATACCCGCCGCCGCCTTCGCCTGCGCCGAAGGTGATGCCCGGCAGCGTGCTCAGCACATCGCGCAGCGAGAGCAGATTCTGCTGGTCCATGGTCTGCTTGGTGACCACGGTGATCGTCTGCGGCGTGTCGCGGAGGGCCTCGGTGTACTTGGGCGAGGACGGTTTTTGCGCGCGTTCCTGCTGCACCCGGATGGCGTCCAGATCCACCGCGCCCGGAGGCGCCGGCGCATCGCCGGGCTGGGCGAAGGCAGGAGCGGATAACGTCAGCAGCACGGCCGAGGTGAGCGGGGAAATCCTGGGTGTCATGGGGCGTCTCGAAGAAGGAAGCGATGCTCCGGCCTGGCGACGGCTCGGCGGATGCGGGGATGGGGTGCGGGTTGAAAATGCAAACCGAGTTGCGCGCCGCTAGCCCGATGCGATGTGCCGGCATGACCGGATGTCGCGCACGTCGAGGCGCCGCGCGGGAGGGCGCAGGCGGGGCAGAGGCACGTGAGAACGGTCGAGCAGAGCTGGGCGCATGGGATCGCAGGGCAGGCCAGTTGTTAAGAAGGCCTGAAGGGTTGCGATCTTAAATGCAAATCATTCTTCTTTGCAATCTTTGTTGTCGGCCGACGTCGCGCGCTGGGCAAGTACGTCCTTGTAAGCTCTTACGCGGCATCCATGCCACGTAAGGTCCCGCGACGGTGGGCGGGCAAGGACCAGTGGAGATGGTCGGTGTGCATGGTTTTCAACACAGCAACCGACTGACTTCTGGTGCGGTGTCCTTGCCGCTTGCGGGACCATGTGGTGGCATGGATGCCGCCACTGAGCCTCCAGGGACGGATTCACGGCGTGTCCCGCGAGCGGCGAGGGCACCGCGCGCTCGACTCACTAGGCTTTTTAACCTTGGCTTCTACGGGCAAAGCCACGATCACAGCCACAGCCGACCTGCCGCACTCACTGATCTCACTGCTCTCAGCGGTCGTCGCGTGCCCAGATGCCGCCGTGTTCGCGCTTGACCGGAAATTTGGGCACGGCGGTGTAGGCGGGTGCGCACAACGGGCGACCGTCGCGGATGTCGAAGCGGGCGCTGTGCAGCAGGCATTCGATGGTGCCAGCTACGGGGTCGAACGTCCCGGGCGACAACTCGTAGTCTTCGTGGCTGCAGCGGTCTTCCAGCGCATACAGCTCACCGTCGAGGTTGAAGACCACGATCGGGGCGTCGGTCACCTCATCCCAGACGGTCTGCAACTCGCCGGGCAGCAGCGCCTCGCTGGCGCAGACGAAGGTCCAGGTCTCGCTCACAGCGCTGCGCCGCCGAGCGGTTTTTCCAGTACCTCGAAGCGCAGGTCCTGGCGCAGCGGCACGCCGAAACGCGCATCGCCATACGGAAACGGCTTGGTGATGCCGGTGCGGCGATAGCCGCGTCGCTCGTAAAAGGCGATCAGCTCATCGCGGATGTCGATCACCGTCATGCGCATCACCGGGAGCTGCCACTCGGTGTAGGCGATGCGCTCGGCTTCGGCCAGCAGCGTCTTGCCGAGCCCGCTGCCTTGCAGCGACGGGTCGACCGCAAACATGCCGAAATACCCGGCGCCGTGGTCGTCGGCGATATGCGCGCAGGCCAGCAGTCGCTCGTCCTGTTCGACCAGCAGCACCAGGCTGCGGTCACGCAACAGGTCTTCGCGCAGCACGGCGGGATCGATCCGCGCGCCGTCTAGGAAGTCGGCTTCGGTGGTCCAGCCGACGCGGCTGACATCGCCGCGATAGGCCGAGGTCACCAGCGAAACGAGAGCGTCGATATCGTCGACGGTGGCGGTGCGGAAGGTGGTGGTCTGCATGGGGAGCAGTTTAGCGGGAATGGAGAATGGGGAATCGGAAAAGCTTGGCGCTGCTCGATGAGCTACGTTCTGCAGATCGAACTACAGCTGACACAGCGTGCGGGAGAGCCGCTTTTTCGATTCTCCACTCCCGATTCCCGATTCCAATCAACCCAGCAGCCGACGCACCTTCACTAGCGCAGCAACAAAGCGCTCGATCTCGTCGTGCGTGTTGTAGAACGCCAGCGAGGCGCGGCAGGTGGCGGCGACGCCGTAGTACTGCAGCAGCGGGTGCGCGCAATGCTGACCCGAGCGGATGGCGATGCCTTCCAGGTCGAGCAGTGTGGCCAGATCGTGCGCATGTGCGCCCTCGATCAGGAACGACACCACCGCGGCCTTGTCCGGCGTGGTGCCGAAGATGCGCAGGCCCTCGATGCGCTGCAGTTCTTCGGTGAAGTGCGCCAGTAGCTCGGCTTCGCGCGCTTCCACGTGCGCCAGACCGACCGCGTCCAGGTAATCCACCGCTGCGCCCAGGCCGATGAAACCGGCGATGTTCGGCGTGCCGGCTTCGAACTTGTGCGGGGCATCGTTGAACACCGTGCCCTCGAAAGTGACTTCCTTGATCATCTCGCCGCCGCCTAAAAACGGTGGCATCGCCTGCAAGTGTTCGCGACGTGCCCACAGTGCGCCGGTGCCGGTCGGCCCGCACATCTTGTGGCCGGTGATGGCGTAGAAATCGCAGCCGATGCCGGCCACGTCGATGCGCCGATGCGGTGCGGCCTGCGAGCCGTCCACCACGGTGACGATGCCGCGCTTGCGTGCTTCGCGGCAGATCTCGCGCACCGGGTTGACCGTGCCCAACACATTGGACACATGCGTGATCGCCAGCAGCTTGACCTCCGGCGTCATCGCCTTGCGCAGCGCGTCCAGATCCAGCGCGCCGTCGGGCGTGATCTCCGCCACGCGAATGGTCGCGCCGGTGCGTTGTGCCACCAGCTGCCACGGCACGATGTTGGCGTGGTGCTCCATGCGCGAAATCAGGATCACATCGCCGGCGGCCAGACGCGGCAATGCCCAGGAGTAAGCCACCAGATTGATCGCAAAGGTGGTGCCGCTGCACAGCACCAGCTCGTCGGCGCGCACGTTGAGAAAACGCGCCAGCTTGCTGCGCGCGCCTTCGAACGCATCGGTGGCCTCGGTGCCCAGCGCATGCACCGCACGGCTCACATTGGCGTTCTGACGACGATAGAACTCGTCGGTTGCGGCAATCACCTGCAGCGGCTTCTGCCCGGTGTTGGCGTTGTCGAAATAGATCAGCGGCTTGCCATGCACCTGCCGCATCAGCAACGGGAAATCCGAGCGCACGCGCTCCCAATCCGGCGCGGCCAGTTGCGTGACGGCGGGCGCGTTCATGCCACGCCTGCCAAGGTCAATGCGCGGTCCAGCTGCAGTGCCAGCACCGCACTCAGCGCAGGGGGCAGCACACGCAGCGGCTCGTGGCAGAACGCGGCGCTCAGCAAACGCTGCGCCTCGGCCTGCGGCAACCCGCGCGAGCGCAGATAGAACAGGGCGTTGTCGTCGAGCTGGCCGACGGTGGCGCCATGCGCGGCCTGCACTTCCTCCGCATCGATCACCAGCACCGGCTGGGTATCGATCTCGGCATTGGACGACAGCAGCAGATTCTTGTTCGACAGCCGCGCGTCGGTGCCATCGGCGCCGGGACGGATGTTGATGCCACCGTGGAAGACCACGCGGCTGCGATCGGCGCCCACACCGCGCCAGACCAGCTCGCAGGTGGTATCGCGTGCGATGTGCTGAATACCCAGACGCGTATCGACATGACGGCGGCCGTTGCCGAGCAGCACGCCATTGGCGGTGAGCTGGGCGTTGTTGCCTTCCAGGCGCACGTTGAGTTCGTGGCGCGACAGGTTGGCACCCAGTTCCAGATCCACGCGCTGGTAGCGCGCATTGCGTGCCAACACGGCATCGGTGCGCAGCAGCGAGGTGGCGTGCGCACTGTCGGCCTGCACGCGGGCATGCGACAACACCGCATCCTGGGCCAGGTGAACGTGCATCAGGCTGTTGTTCAGATGCGCGGCATCGCCGACATGCAGGTGATGTTCGACCACATTCAGTGCCGCGCCGGCACGCAGTTCGATCAGATGGCGGTGATGCCAGGACAGGTCGTGCTCGCCGGCCACGCCGATGAAGACCAGCTGCAGCGGAACATCGATCTGCGCGCCGTCCTGCACGCGCACCAATACGCCTTCGTCGGCAAGCGCGGCATTGAGGCGGGCGAAAATTTCATCGCTGCCTTCGAAACGGCGACCGAGCAACTGCTGCGCTTCACTGCTAGACGCCAGCGAGGCGGACAAAGTTTCCAGCTGTACGCCCTCCGGCAGCGTCGACAGATCGCTCAATGCCTCGGACGGGCGGCCATTGACGAACACCAGCCGTGGCGACGCAATATCGTCCAGCAGCGCCGCATCGACCAATGTCGGCACCAGCGGTGCCGGCTGAAAACTGCGTCGTTCCAGCTGCCGCAACGAGGTGTATTTCCAGGCCTCGGCGCGCGGGCCGGGCAGACCTACCTGCAGCGCGGCATCGAGCTCGGCGCGTTGCACATCGCTGCCGCTGAAGCCGCGCGCAAGGGATTCCAGCAAGGCGCTCATCAGGCAGCCGCCTCGGGCACCACGCGGTCCTTGAGGAAGTGGTAGCCGTGCTTTTCCAGCTCCAGCGCCAGTTCCGGGCCGCCGCTCTGCACGATGCGGCCTTCGGCCAGCACATGCACCACGTCCGGGGTGATGTAGTCGAGCAGACGCTGATAATGGGTGATCACCAGGAACGAACGTTCCGGCGAGCGCAGCGCGTTGACGCCGTCGGCCACGCTCTTGAGCGCATCGATGTCCAGACCCGAATCGGTTTCATCGAGGATGGCGAGCTTGGGCTCGAGCACGGCCAGCTGGAAGATCTCGTTGCGCTTCTTTTCGCCGCCGGAGAAACCTTCATTGACGCCGCGATGCAGCAGCTCGTCCTTCAGATGCAGCACGGCCAGTTTCTGCCGTACCAGCTTGAGGAATTGCATCGAATCCAGCTCTTCCTCGCCACGCGCCTTACGCTGCGCATTGAGTGCAGCACGCAGAAAGTAGGTGTTGTTGACGCCGGCGATTTCCACCGGGTACTGGAACGCCAGGAACAGGCCGGCGGCGGCACGTTCTTCCGGTGCCAGGTCGAGCAGGTCCTTGCCTTCGAACTGCACGGTGCCTGCGCTGACCTCATAGCCGTCGCGCCCGGCGAGCACGTTGCCCAGCGTGGATTTGCCCGCGCCGTTGGGCCCCATGATGGCGTGCACCTGGCCGGGCTTGATGTCCAGCGACAGGCCTTTGAGGATGTCTTTGCCGGCGATGCTGGCGTGGAGGTTTTGAATGTTGAGCATGCTGATGGTCCGTCAGAATTCTTATGTAGCCCCTCTCCCGCCGGGAGAGGGGTTGGGGTGAGGGTCGGCGCGAAGCGTCTCCTGGATTTGGGGGCGCGAGGCTTCGCCCGTACCCTCATCCGGCGCTTTGCGCCACCTTCTCCCGGTGGGAGAAGGGCAGCAGCATCAGCCGACGCTGCCTTCCAAGGAGACTTCCAGCAGCTTCTTGGCTTCCACCGCGAACTCCATCGGCAGCTCGCGGAACACCTGCTTGCAGAAGCCGTCGACGATCAACGACACCGCGTCTTCCTGGCTGATGCCGCGCGCGCGGCAGTAGAACAACTGGTCGTCGCTGATCTTGGAGGTGGTGGCCTCGTGCTCGACGGTGGCGCCCGGATTCTTCACCTCGATATAGGGGAAGGTGTGCGCGCCGCACTGCTTGCCGATCAACAGCGAATCGCATTGCGTGTAATTGCGTGCGCCATCGGCATTGCGGTCCACCTTGACCAGACCGCGATAGGTGTTCTGCCCGCGCCCGGCGCTGATGCCCTTGCTGACGATCTTGCTCTTGGTGCGCTTGCCGATGTGGATCATCTTGGTGCCGGTGTCGGCCTGCTGACGATGATGGGTCAGCGCAACCGAATGAAACTCGCCCACCGAATCGTCGCCGAGCAGCACGCAGGACGGATACTTCCAGGTGATCGCCGAGCCGGTTTCGACCTGGGTCCAGGTGACCTTGCTGCGCGCGCCACGGCATTCGGCACGCTTGGTGACGAAGTTGTAGATGCCGCCCACGCCGTTTTCGTCGCCCGGGTACCAGTTCTGCACGGTCGAGTACTTGATCTCGGCGTCTTCCAGCGTCACCAGCTCGACGACTGCCGCGTGCAGCTGGTTTTCGTCGCGCATCGGCGCGGTGCAACCTTCCAGATACGACACGTATGCTTTGTCTTCGCACACGATCAAGGTGCGCTCGAACTGGCCGGTGTGGCCGGCGTTGATGCGGAAATAGGTGCTCAATTCCATCGGGCAACGCACCCCTTTCGGGATGAACACGAAGCTGCCGTCGGAGAACACCGCCGAGTTGAGCGCGGCGAAATAGTTGTCGCCAACCGGCACCACGCTACCCAGATACTGTTTGACGATCTCCGGATGTTCCTTGATGGCTTCGGACATCGAGCAGAAGATCACGCCTTTTTCGACCAGCTCCTTGCGGAAGGTGGTGCCGACCGAGACCGAGTCGAACACCGCATCCACCGCGACGCCGGCCAGCCGGGCGCGCTCGTGCAGCGGCACGCCGAGTTTGTCGTAGGTGTCGAGCAGTTCCTTGGGTACGTCGTCCAGCGAGGCGTACTTCGGGCCCTTGGGCGCGGAGTAATAGCTCAACGCCTGGAAATCGATCGGCGAGATCTGCAGCTTCGCCCATTCCGGCATCGGCATCTTCAGCCAGTGCCGATAGGCCTCAAGACGCCAGTCGGTCATCCATTGCGGCTCTTCTTTCTTGGCCGACAATGCACGGATGACGTCTTCGTCCAGGCCGGGCGGGAGCGAGTCGGATTCGATCTCGGTGATGAAGCCGGCGTCGTAGCGTCGGCCCAGCCGTTCGATAATCTCGGCGTTCTGCGGGGGAGCAAGTTCGGTGGCCATCGGGCTGCCTACAGGTCAGGTGGTCGCGACGCGTGCGGCAATGGAACGCCGACGGCTGTCGCCAGGGAGAGAGAGGGGCTGCAACATCTGCGCGAGCGTGACGCGACGCAATGCGTCGCCGACCACGTCGTTGATCAGGCGCCAGTTGGAGCGCACGCCGCAGGTCTGGGCGATGCCGCACTGGCTGTGGTCCTGGCTGCATTCGGTGATCGCCAGCGGGCCTTCCATCGCCTCGACGATTTCCACCAGGGTGATCTCGCTGGCCGCGCGTGCCAGCCGGTAGCCGCCGTGCACGCCGCGCAGCCCTTCGACCAGGCCCGCCTGCGACAGCGGCTTGAGGATCTTGCTCACGGTCGGTGCCTCCAGGCCGGCTTGCTCGGCAAGTTCGCTGGCGCTGAGTACCTGGCCACAGCGCGCTGCCATGACGGTCAACACGACGGTGGCGTAATCGGTGAGTTTGGTGACGCGCAACATGAGGAAGGCGATAAATCCTAAAGCGGACCGAAATTGTACGCTTTTAGCCGGGGCAGGGCCACCTGCCCGGTTCAGCCGCCGGCAAGCAGCAGCCGTTGCGGGTACTGCTGCACTTGTGCTTGGCGCATCGTCGCGGTGCGGTCACAATAAGCGCCCCCATCACTGGACCCCTTCATGTCGCGCAAAGTTGCCGCCCGCAAGTCACGTATCCACGGCAATGGCATGTTCGCCCTCGCCGCGCTCCGCAAGGGCGAGCGCATCATTCAATACAAGGGGCGCTTGCGCACGCATGCCGAAGTGGATGCGGACGATACCGGCGATGTGGAAAGCGGCCACACCTTTCTGTTCACGCTCAGCGACGACTATGTGCTGGATGCCAACTACGAAGGCAACGTGGCGCGCTGGATCAACCACAGCTGCAAGCCCAATTGCGAAGCGGTGATCGAAGAGGCCGAAGGCGACGACCGCAGCAAGGACAAGATTTTCATCGAGGCCAAGCGTGCGATCAAGGCCGGCGAAGAGCTCACCTACAACTACGGCATCACGCTAGCCGAGCGCCACACGCCGCGCCTGAAGAAAATCTGGGAATGCCGCTGCGGCTCCAAGAACTGCACCGGCACGATGTTGCAGCCCAAGCGCTGAGCAAGCGTTCGTTGGCAGTGCGGTGATGCGATGGGTACTCTCTATTCTCAGGAGTGCTCGATCAGGCACGCAACATGCGGGGTCGGCTCGCATACTCGCGAACTCGATTCACTGTGATAGTGGGTCGCCTAGCAAGAGCGTTGCCGTCTTACCAGACACCTTGCACGACAAAGGCCCGGCGATCGATGCGCCGGGCCTTTGTTTGTTCAACAGCTGTAGCGCTATGGCGCCGATAAGCGACCACAGCGTTGGTGCGGCAGCGGTGGTCTATTTGCCGGAAAGCGCTGCCGCAGGCACCAGTTGCTCGATGTTCTGATTGAAGTTCACCGCCACACGTCCGTTCTGGATGCCCACCGACTCCACCTGCACATTGCCCATCACCGCTGCGATGGCCGGATCGATGCGATAGATCGGCTCCTTGCGTGCGTAATCGGCCAGCCAGGCATTGAGCAACTGGCGGGTGCTGTGATCGAGCTTGGCGCCGGCATTGGCAGGGCGGAAGTCATCGATGGTGGGCTGATCAAGATAAAAGCCTTGCTTGGCGACGTCGTAACGCAGCGCGCTGGTCAAGGTCACGTTGCCGACCGGTGCTGGCGCGCCGCCTGCAGTGGCCAGGGCCAGATCGAAGGCCATCTTGAGCCGGTCGCCCGGTGGCAACGAGAGTGCAGGGTTGCTGACGGTCATCTCGACCAAGCCGCCCAGTGCGTCATGCGTCTGCGGGAAGCGGCCACCCAGGAACTGCTGCAAATCGCTGCCCTGCACGCTGATTTGGTGTCCCTGGATCTGCGGCGTAGCCCAGGCGCCGGTGACGGGCATCGCCAGGGCGAGGGCGAGCATGGATCCGGCAAGCGAACGCAGTTTCATCGGGTGACTCCGGTAACAGGTGACATCACCTTAGTCAGTGCCGGTGAACCACGGGTTAGCGCAGCACCGGGTGCAGCGTCGCCGAATAGATCTCCCAGCTATCGCTGCCAACGCGCGGCTGCAAGCGATACGTACCGACCAGGCGCTGCGTGCCGGTGGTGGTGCGCACGGTCAGCTCCACCGGCACTTCGATCAACCTGGGTGGATGTTGCTGGTCCAATGCGATGGGTGGATCGTTGTTGATACGCATCGACTGGATGTTGCCGATGCTGCGCAGGGCTGCATCGTCCGGCATCGGCGAAGGACGGCCGCCGGTCCACAGCGCATCGGCATCCGCGCGTGCAGAACCGGGCAATGCCCCAAGATACCGTTGGACGGTAGCGCTTGCTTTGGCGAAGTTGGCGCGCGCTGCGGCGTCATCGGGGTCCGGTGCCGGTACCAATGCGGCGCCGTCGCCGGAGTTGATGGCCGCAGTTGAATTGCCTGTCACAGCCTGGGTTGGTGACGCGCTCGCAGCAACGTGCTTGTCTTTGTCTTCGGTGCGCTGACAACTGCAGCCTGCGATTGCAGCGGCAAATACGATGATTCCAACCCAGCGCATGGCGTGTCCCCGGTCCCCGATGCGCGCAGTGTAGCGGTCTGCGCAATACGGCGATGCCGGCCTCAGACGCCGGGTGCTGGATGCACGCGTTGCAGGCGCTCCAGCAGCAACTGCAGCTTCGGACGCAGTGCATCCAGTGCATCGCTGGGCCGTGCGCGGGGGCGGGCGGCCAGATCTTCCAGCAACTGCGAGCCCACCGTCAGCGCGGCGCATTCGTCGCTGCTCAGGTCGCGGCGCAGATGCAGCTCTTCGAGCAGCCGCATCCAATCGGCGCGCGAACGCTGTTCGAACTCGATGGTGCAACGGTCGTCGCAGGGGCGGCCATCGTTTTCGATGGGCGTGACCGTAATGCGGTAGCGTTTTCGGGGCATGGAGATGGCGTCGTTGCTGGGCTGTCTCCACCATAGGCGCAGCGTGCAGTGGCCTCGATAGGGTGGGCCATGACGCAGTGTTCCAACAGGTTCACTGTGCCGGCAGTGGCGCGGGTTTGCGCAGCAACGGCAGCGGATCGTACGCACCGTTGCGCCCATAGACCCCATAGTGCAGATGCGGTGGCGTGCCGCGCGCGTTGCCGGTGGTGCCGACCATGCCGAGCGGTGTGCCGGGCTCGACCACATCGCCGACCTCCAACCCTGCAGCCCAGTCGTCCAGATGCGCATAGTAATGCCGTTGCATGGCCGGCCCCAGCACCCAGACCTGCTTGCCGCCCAGGCCGCGATCGCGAATGGCGCTGACCACGCCACGCGTTGCAGACAGCACCGGCGTGCCGCGTGGGGCAAAAATATCCACGCCGGCATGGCTGCGGTCGCGGCCACGTGGCGCGCCGAAGGTGTCGGCGATGCGGCGTGCCTGCACGCCTTCGACCGGGACCTGCAAATGCAGTGGTGCTGGCATGCGCGACAGCTCCCAGGTGGTACGCAACTGCTCGGTGATCGGCAACTGCCAGGCCCAGCGTGCGCCAACGCCCAGGGCGCACAGCAGGGCGATCGACACCAGCAGGCGGCGCACGCGGCGTGCGGGGCTGCGTGCGATGGACGGCGGCGTTGTCGATGGAGGATGGGGCGATGGATCGGTCACATGCACCTGCTGCGTTGCGAATCAGCACACAGGGTAGGCAAGCGGCGATGAGCGGCATGTGGGTAGTCACGCATGCGGCAACGTGTGCGCAAAAAAAAAGACGGCCCGCAGGCCGCCTTCATGACACCGGATGCGTGCTCGATTAGAGCGCGGCGTCCTTCAACTTCTTCAGCAAGCGAGCCTTGACCTTGAAGCTGGCCGGCTTGGCTGCAAAGGTCTGCTCTTCCTTGGTGAAGGGGTTGATGCCCTTGCGCTTCGGCTTGGCCGGCACATGGACGCTGGTCAGCTTCAGCATGCCCGGCAGGGTGAACGAGCCGGCGCCCTTCTTGCTCAGCGACGAATGTGCGACGGATTCCAGCGTCGCCAGCACAGCGCGGACGTCCTTCGGAGCCAGCTGGGTGGATTCGGCGATGTGCGCGACCAGGCCGGTCTTGCTCAGTGCTTCCTTGATCGGCTTCGGCGCAGCGGACTTGGCAGCGGCGGCCTTGGCCGGCTTTGCAGTCTTGGTGGCGGCGACCTTCTTCACTGCCTTTTTGGGGGCAGCTTTCTTAGCGGCGGTTTTTGCCATGAGTTATGTGTTCCGTATTCGTAGGTGGTGTTGGGTCTGCCGACCCAGTCGGCAACGCGAAATGTAGGGCAACTGCTGCGCGCCGCCAATAGGCAAACGATGAAACAACGCGAAAAAAGCGTCTTTCGACGGGGATTCGTTCACCAGCGGCAGAAAACCCGTACGAAATGCATTGTCGAGTCGGTTGCGATGCGCGCGCTGACGCCGCATCTGACGCACAGCAGCAGAGTGTCTGGGCGAGGTTACGTGCGTGATCGCGCAGGCGATCCGGTGTTGGGTGCCGCCGACGTCTGCGTCCCGCGGGTGGTGCGCATCGGCAGGGCACGCGCGGATGGATCGGCGTGATGCAGCAGATAAGCCGTGCCGGCGAATCGGTTGCATGGACGCAATGCGCTTTGTTTTTTGAAGAAATCTTGCGCTTCTTCGACTGCGGGCCGACTAATCGTTGGCTGCCGACAGGCTGCGGCCGCGCTCGGTCGCTGCGGCAATTGCCTTTGCGGTGAGCGCTGCGAAGCCACCGGTCTGGAATGTCTCGATCGCCGCTTGCGTGGTGCCATTGGGCGAGGTCACGCGGCGGCGGAGCACATCCGGTGCCTCGCCCGATTCGGTGAGCATGCGCGCGGCGCCGAGCAGGGTTTGCAGCACCAGCGTGCGTGCGGTGTCGGCCGGCAGGCCCTGCGCTTGCGCGGCAGCTTCCATCGCTTCGGCCAGCAGGAAGACGTAGGCCGGGCCGCTGCCGGAGACGGCGGTCACCGCATCCATCTGCGCTTCGTCGTCGATCCACACGGTGACGCCGGCGCTGTCCAGTAACCGGGTCGCCTGGGTGCGCTGCGCCTCGGAAACGCGCGCAGTGGCGTACAGCCCGGTGACGCCGGCGCCGAGCAGGGCCGGTGTGTTGGGCATTGCGCGCACTACTGCCACGTCACCGCCCGACCAGCGTTGCAGCTGCGGGGCGGTGATGCCGGCAGCGATGGACAGCAGCAGCGGCTGCTGCGCTTGCGCAAGGTCGGCCAGTTGCGCGCACACTGCTGGCATTACCTGCGGTTTGACCGCCAGCACCCAGATGGCCGCGCCATCCACAGCGCTGCGTGCGTCTTCCGTAGCGTGCACACCGAAGTCGCGCGACAACGCATCGCGCAGGTCGGCGACCGGCTCGGCGACGCGGATGCTGACAGCGGGCACGCCTTGCCGGATCAGCCCGGCAATCAGGCTGCGCGCCATGTTGCCGCCACCGACGAACGCGGTGATTGCAGCGTTGGGATGCGAGGACGCGGGTGAGGAGGGGAGAGTCATTGCGACACCTTGAGATAAGAGGGCAGTGGTCGGCAGGCAAGGCCGATCAGGAAGAAGCGGCGGGCGATGAGCTGCGTTGGCCGAACAAGGCGGTGCCCACACGCACCATGGTGGCACCGGCTGCGATCGCTTCGGCGAAATCCGAACTCATGCCCATCGACAAGGTATCCACCTGCGGGTAGCGGCCCTTGAGGTCGTCGAACAGCGCCTGCATACGCACAAACGCAGCCGTGCGCCGTGCCTGCTCGGGAAAAGGGGCGGGAATGGCCATCAGCCCGCGCAGCTGCAGACGCGGTTGCCGCGCGATGTCCCGGGCCAGGGCGTCGATCGCCTCCGGCGCGCACCCGTGCTTGCTGTCCTCGTCATCGATATTGACCTGGATCAGCACGTTCAATGGCGCACGATCGTCCGGGCGGTGACTGGCCAACAGCGGAATCAGCTTGGCGCGGTCCACGGTCTGCACCCAGTCGAACCACTGGCTGGCCAGTTCGGCCTTGTTGGACTGCAGGTGGCCGATCAGATGCCATTCCAATCCCAGTGCCTGCAGTTCGGCAATCTTTACTTGTGCTTCCTGCACGTAGTTTTCGCCAAACGCGCGCTGGCCCTGCGCAGCCAAGGCGGCCACGGCGTCTGCTGGCCTGGTCTTGGACACCGCCAGCAGGCGCACATCGGTGCGCGCATGCGGAGCTGCGGCGGCGTGGATGGCATCGAGAATCTGCTGCAGCGACGAAGCCGGCACGTGGCATTCCAGGCAAGAGGGGGAGCGCTATAGTGCCGCCCTGCGGTGTCTGGTTCCAACCGGGCGGCGGGACGTCGGCCATCGGCGGCGCTTCGAACGCTGCTGCGGCGCCGGCACGGGGCTACGCCGGCATGGATCGCGCGGCACGCCCGAATACCAGCGACGCCCAGGCAAGCTCCGTGCCGCCAAGGCCTGAAACCAACGTCTTCAGCCCCGCCCGGCGGTGCCAGCCTGAACCGGTCGCAGGCCGCTTCCCGCCAGCAGCCAGAACGCTATACTGCCGCTCGGGGAGTACCTTCCAATCGCAGCCTAGGGGAAAAGCAGCGCATGGATATCGCTGAACTATTGGCGTTTTCTGTCAAAAATAAAGCATCGGACCTGCATCTGTCGGCCGGCTTGCCGCCGATGATCCGTGTCGATGGCGATGTCCGTCGCATCAATATTCCGGCCCTGGACCACAAGCAGGTGCACGCGCTGGTCTACGACATCATGTCGGACAAGCAGCGTCGCGATTACGAGGAATTCCTCGAGGTCGACTTCTCGTTCGAGATTCCGTCGCTGGCGCGCTTCCGCGTCAATGCCTTCAACCAGAATCGCGGCGCCGGTGCGGTGTTCCGTACCATTCCCTCCGAAGTGCTGACGCTGGAAGATCTGGGCTGCCCGCCGATCTTCCGCCAGCTGATCGACCAGCCGCAGGGCCTGATTCTGGTCACCGGCCCGACCGGTTCGGGCAAGTCGACCACGCTCGCCGGCATGATCGACTACATCAACAAGAACGAATACGGCCACATCCTCACGGTCGAGGATCCGATCGAGTTCGTACACACCTCGCAGAAGTGCCTGATCAACCAGCGCGAAGTGCACCGCGATACGCACGGCTTCAACGAAGCGCTGCGCTCGGCATTGCGCGAAGACCCGGACATCATCCTGGTAGGCGAATTGCGCGATCTGGAGACCATCCGCCTGGCGTTGACCGCTGCGGAAACCGGCCATCTGGTGTTCGGCACCCTGCACACCAGTTCGGCGGCCAAGACCATCGACCGTATCGTCGACGTGTTCCCGGCCGGCGAAAAGCCGATGGTGCGCTCGATGCTGTCCGAGTCGCTGCGCGCGGTGATTTCGCAGGCGCTGCTGAAAAAAGTCGGCGGCGGACGCACTGCCGCCTGGGAAATCATGGTCGGCACCCCGGCGATCCGCAACCTGATCCGCGAGGACAAGGTGGCGCAGATGTATTCGTCGATCCAGACCGGCCAGCAATACGGCATGCAGACGCTGGATCAGCATCTGCAGGACCTGGTCAAGCGCAGCCTGATCACGCGCAACCAGGCGCGCGAATACGCCAAGGACAAGCGGATATTCGAGTGATTCGGGAATAGGGAGTCGGGAATGGGGAATCGCAAAAACACGCCCCCCTGACCGGTCCCGGCTCCCGGCTTTTCCAATTCCCGATTCTCGATTCCCCATTTCCGGCTCCGAAGGAGCACGCCATGAGCACTATCGACTTCACCTCCTTCCTCAAGCTGATGGCGCACCAGAAGGCGTCGGATCTGTTCATCACCTCGGGCATGCCGCCGGCGATCAAGGTGCATGGCAAGATCAGCCCGATCACCCAGACACCGCTGACTGCGCAACAGAGTCGCGATCTGGTGCTGAACGTGATGACGCCGTCGCAGCGCGAAGAGTTCGAAAAGACCCACGAGTGCAACTTCGCCATCGGCGTATCCGGGGTGGGGCGTTTCCGTGTGAGCTGCTTCTATCAGCGCAACCAGGTCGGCATGGTGCTGCGCCGGATCGAAACGCGCATCCCCACGGTGGAAGAGCTGAGCCTGCCGCCGGTGATCAAGACGCTGGCGATGACCAAGCGCGGGATCATCATCTTCGTGGGCGCCACCGGTACCGGCAAGTCCACGTCGCTGGCGGCGATGATCGGCTACCGCAACCAGAATTCCACCGGCCACATCATTACCATCGAAGACCCGATCGAATTCGTGCACAAGCACGAGGGCTGCATCATCACCCAGCGCGAAGTCGGCATCGACACCGATAGCTGGGAAAACGCGCTGAAGAACACCCTGCGCCAGGCGCCGGACGTGATCATGATCGGCGAGGTGCGCACCCGCGAAGGCATGGATCACGCGGTGGCGTTCGCCGAAACCGGCCACCTGGTGCTGTGCACGCTGCATGCCAACAACGCCAACCAGGCGATGGACCGCATCATCAACTTCTTCCCGGAAGATCGCCGCAATCAGCTGTTGATGGATCTGTCGCTCAACCTCAAGGGCGTGGTCGCGCAGCAGTTGATTCCGACCCCGGATGGTCGCGGCCGGCGCGTGGCGATGGAGATCATGCTGGGCACGCCGCTGGTGCAGGACTACATCCGCGACGGCGAGATCCACAAGCTCAAGGAGATCATGAAGGAGTCCACCAACCTGGGCATGCGGACCTTCGATCAGAGCCTGTTCGAGCTGTATCAGGCCGGCGAAATCAGCTACGAAGACGCGCTGCGTTACGCCGACTCGCAGAACGAAGTGCGCCTGCGCATCAAGCTCTCGCAGGGCGGCGATGCCAAGACGCTGTCGCAAGGCCTGGACGGCGTGGAGATTGCCGAGGTTCGATAAGGCGCGAGGAGTGCGCCGGACAGGGGCGATGTAGCGTCGTTGTCCGGCAAAAATCCGACTGCACGGAAACGCCATGACACCTGCAATGAGCGGACGTGGCCTGCGCCAGTTTCCAATGAATGCGGCGTGTCCTAGCCCGGTGGCGCGTTAGCGTTTCAGATGTAACCAGGCGGGCCGATAGTGTCTAATATCGCACCCCACTGCAGTGCCCGAACCTGTGAGCCTTCCCGATTCCGATCTGCGTCCGGAGCAAGAGCCGTTGCCCGATGATGGCGCCGTGGTCACTTCCGGCCCGTTGACGCCGCCGCCGGATTCGGCCGGCACCGCTGCCGACGATCATGCCTATCACCACTCGGTGGCCGAGGATGCGCAAGGCATGGTGCTGGCGACGCTAGTGGCCTCGCTGGGCCTGGCGATCTTCGCCAAGGGCGGTTTGATGATCGGTGGCATGGCCGGTGTGGCGTTCCTGCTGCATTACGCGCTGCATTGGAATTTCGGCCTGGTGTTCGTGCTGGTCAACCTGCCTTTCTATTGGCTGAGCGTGCGCCGTATGGGCTGGGAATTCACCTTGAAGACCTTCGCGGCAGTCGGTGCCTGCGGTGCACTGACCGACCTGATGCCGCGCTGGGCCGAGTACGCTCATATCAGCACGCTGTTTTCGGCGATCGTCGGCGGTGCGCTGGCGGGGTTGGGCATCCTGTTCTTCATTCGTCACCGTGGCAGCCTGGGCGGCATCGGCATTCTGGCGGTGTATCTGCAGCGCGAGCGTGGCTGGAGTGCGGGCAAGGTGCAGATGAGTTTCGATGCGATGCTGATGCTGGGCGCCTTCACCATCCTCACCCCGGACAAGGTGCTGTATTCGGCGCTGGGTGCGTTGATGCTGAGTTTGGTGCTGATGTTCAACCATCGCCCGCACCGCTATATGGGCGTGTGATTCAGGCGATGGCTGGCGTGCCGCCGGTGCAACCGCGCCAGGCAACCGCGTGCGTTGCATCCCGGGCGGCATGTCACCCATCGGCACTGCAACGTGTGCGCCATGCCTCCGTCTGCCGGCACGCGCTCCATCCTCGCGCCGCTACGCGTTTTCGCTCTGCATCCACGGCGGCGACAGTGCCTGGATATGCGCAAACACCGGACAATCGGCATGATGCGCGCCAGGCAGATAGCCCAGGCTCATCAGGAATTCGCCGGTGATTTCGCCGCCGGTGAAGCGAAAGGTCTTCTTGAACAACTTGATCCAATCCGGCTTGGCGAGCGGATGCTGCGCATCCAGCCATTGCGCAAAACTGCCGTGCGAAGCGCGCAGCGTCTGGATCACCTGTGCGTTGTGGATCGCCGCCAGCACCTTCAAGCGGTTGCGGATGATGCCGGCATCGCCCATCAGCCGGGCGATATCGGCCTCGCCGTAAGCGGCGACGGTGTCCACGTCGAAACCGTCATAGGCGCGCTGGAAATTGCTGCGTTTACGCAGGATGGTTTCCCAGCTCAATCCGGCCTGATTGATTTCCAGCACCAGCCGCTCGAACAGCTCGCGTTCGTCGCGCTGCGGGAAGCCATATTCGTACGCGTGGTAGTGCCCGTGGACCGGATGGCCTGGTGCGATGCTGCAATAGCCGCTCATGAGATGCCTGTTGTAGGTGGACCAGTTGTAGGTGGACCGGGGGTCGGCGCGACGGCCGGGAATCCGATGCTCGGCCATAGCGACCGAACCGCGACGCGTGGGTGGATCGATCGACTGCCGTACCGGGAGCAGATCGATCGCAGTACAGCGCAGCCTGAGGGTCCGCGCTGCGCAGCCGTCGGCAATCTGAATTGGCCGGTCTCGCCTGCCAGGCCATCGGTGGCCTCTGCAAAGTCCATGTCCATCGGCAGCATCGGCAGTCCAATGACGCCCGCGTGCGGCAAGTATGGCAGCGGCTCTGCGCGCGGCGAAGCGAACGGCTAGAATGCGGCCATGTCTGTTTTGCCTACGCCTCTGGCCAACCAATTGCTGATCGCGCTTCCGGCGCTGTCCGATCCCACCTTCTCGCGCAGCGTCGCGCTGATCTGTCAGCACGACGAGAACGGCGCGATGGGTGTGCTGGTCAATCGGCCCTCCGAATACACGCTGGGCGAAGTCCTGTCGCAAATGGGCATCGACACCGTCGACGAGCACCTGCGCGAGCAGGTCGTGCTCAGCGGCGGGCCGGTGCATCCGGAGCGCGGCTTTGTCATCCATGACGACGCGCGCGACTGGGATTCCAGCCTGGAAGTGGGGCAGGGCGTCTATCTGACCACCTCGCGCGACATCCTCGAAGCCATGGCGGCCGGCGAAGGGCCGCGCAATGCACTGGTGGCGCTGGGCTGTGCCGGCTGGGGCGCGGGGCAACTGGAATTCGAACTGGGCGAGAACAGCTGGCTCACCGCGCCGTCGGACGCCAATGTGCTGTTCGCCACTGCGCTGGAAGATCGTTGGCAGGCCGCTGCCGGTCGCATCGGCGTGGATCTGTTCCGGCTGACGGATTATTCCGGGCATGCCTGAGGCGGGCGCGATCCGCCCGGATGGCACAGTGCTGGGCTTCGACGTGGGATCGCGCCGGATTGGCGTGGCCGTGGGCACTGCGCTCGGCGCTGGCGCGCGCGCGGTTGCCGTCATCAACGTGCATGCCACCGGCCCCGACTGGGCCGCGCTGGATCGCGTGCACAAGGAATGGCGGCCCGATGGTCTGGTGATCGGCGACCCGCTCACGCTGGACGACAAGGACCAACCCGCACGCAAGCGTGCCCATGCCTTTGCCCGCCAACTGCGCGAGCGCTATGCGCTGCCGGTGGTGTTGATCGACGAGCGCTCCAGTTCGGTCGAAGCTGCGCAGCGTTTCGCGCGCGAGCGCGCCGATGGGCGCAAGCGCCGCCGCGATGCCGAGGCGCTGGACGCGATGGCGGCGGCGGTGATCGTCGAACGCTGGTTGGCCGCGCCCGACCAAGCCACTCTTCTTCCCTGATATTTCCCGACCTGCGATGACCACCATGCAACTCGATTCGGACGGACGCCTGCGCCACCTGCTCACCCTGGAAGGACTGCCGCGCACCACGCTGCTGCAACTGCTCGATCGCGCCGGCCAGATCCGCGACGCGGCGGTAGGGCGCGTCGGCAAGCGCAGCGTGCTGGCCGGGACTGCGGTGTGCACATTGTTTTTTGAACCCTCAACGCGCACGCGCAGCTCGTTTCACCTCGCTGCGCAGCGGTTGGGCGCGGACGTGCTCAATTTCGATGCCTCCACTTCGTCGACCCGCAAGGGCGAAACCGCGCGCGACACCTTGAAGAATCTCGAGGCGATGGGCGTGCGTGGCTTCGTGGTGCGCCATCCCGACGACGGCGCGGTGGAAGCGCTGGCCGCAGCCGCAGGCGAGGGCACCGCATTGATCAATGCCGGCGACGGACGCAGCGCGCATCCCACCCAGGGCCTGCTCGACATGCTGACCCTGCGTCAGGCCAAGGGCACCGATTTTTCCAAGCTCAAGGTAGTCATCGTCGGCGACGTGAAGCACTCGCGTGTGGCGCGCTCGGATCTGCATGCGTTGCGCACCCTGGGCGTCGGCGAGATCCGCGTCTGCGGCCCCGCCAGCCTGCTGCCTGATGACGACATGCTGGCCGGCTGCGTGGTCGGCGAGGATTTCGACGCGATGCTCGAAGGTGTCGATGCACTGATGATGTTGCGCCTGCAACGCGAGCGTATGGAAGAAGGCCTGGTGCCGTCGCTGGAGCAGTACCACGCCGATTACGGGCTCACGCGCGAGCGCCTGACACGCGCCGGTCGCGATGCCGCGGTGCTGCATCCGGGCCCGATCAACCGCGGCGTGGAAATCACCGACGAAGTCGCCGACGGCGCGCAATCGTGCGTGCTGCGTCAGGTCGCCAACGGTGTCGCCGTGCGCATGGCCGTCCTGGAAACCCTGCTCGGTTGAGCGAGCGCAGCGACGCGACCGCGCATCCATAATGCGGTCGCGGTCGCCGCCGGGCGAGCGTCTTCGCGCAGACGCATGCAAAACCCTTGCTATCAGAACGCGCGCGCGGCCTGCTCTTACGATTCCCGATTCCCGATTCCCGATTCCCGATTCCCGGCACCAAGTCGTAACACCCACTCGCCTATGGTGGCTGCTCCTTTCATCGCAGGAGATCGCAATGGGTATTTCACGTCACGCCACCGCTCACTGGGAAGGCGACCTCAAGACCGGCAAGGGCCAGCTCAGCACGCCACAAAGTGGTTTGCTGGAAAACACCCGCTATGCCTTCAGCAGCCGCTTTGGCGACGAGAAGGGCACCAATCCGGAAGAACTGATCGCCGCTGCGCATGCCGGCTGCTTCACCATGGCGTTGTCCGCACAGCTGACCGAAGCCGGCTTTCCGCCGACCTCGCTGGATACGCGCGCCGACGTAGATCTGTCGATGGAAGGCGGCCCGCAGCTGTCGCAGATCCGCCTCAAGCTCAAGGCCGTAGTGCCGGGAATCGACGAAGCCAAGTTCCGCGAACTGGCCGACGTTGCCAAGAAGAATTGCCCGGTGTCCAAGGCATTGAGTGCGGTGCCGATCAGCCTGGAAACCGAATTCTCCAGCTAAGCATGAACACGCTGCGTGCGCCGGAGATGCATGCCGGCGCACGCAGCTGGCGGCAACCTGAATAGGGCTTTGCAGGACCGGTTCGGTTCAGGGCGGTTTCACTGGCGCGGGCCGAGCATCGGCAACGTGTCCTCCTGAGTAGAAGCTGCCGCAATGAAAACTCTTGTGCTTGGTGCTCTGGTAATGGGTCTGGCAGTTGCGGGCAACGCAACGGCGCAGCGCTATGACAGCGGCTACCGCGATGGCGGCCGCAGTGGCTACGAGGACGGACGTTACGAATACGCACGCGTGGTGCGCGTCGATCCGATCATCGTGACCGATTCGTATAACGAACGCAGCAGCGAACGCTGCTACAACCGCCGGTCCAACGGCTACTACACCAGCAACGATGGCTACTATCGCGATGGCGGCGGTTATGGCCAATCGGGCGTGTCCAATCGCGGTGTGGCGAGCGTGATCGGCGGTATCGCCGGTGCGGTGCTCGGCAGCCAGGTCGGTGGCGGCAATGGCCGCTTGGTCGGTACTGCGGTCGGCACCATGGCCGGTGTGGCGGCAGGCCGCTCGATCTACGAGGCCAACAATCGCAATTACCAGGGCAATGTCAGCGTGTGCGAGCCGGTGTCCTACCGTCGCGAGAGCGATCGTGTGGAAGGTTACGATGTGACCTACGAATACGCAGGCCGCACCTATCACACGCGTAGCGATTACAACCCTGGCGACCGGATCCGCGTGCGCGTGGACGTGCGTCCCGACTGATCTGGTTTGGTCACGACGGCTTCAAATCAAAAAACGCTGCGGGGACCGTAGCGTTTTTTGTTGGAGTGCAGGCTACTGAATTGTTCGATGAAAGCGCATGCGCGTATCGATCGATGCGCGGCAGTTGGAAAAATCAGCTAACTCGGACGAGGTCGTTGCAGCTTGATATCAGCGTTGAGCGGTAACGGGCCGGTTGATGTAAGGCACCGTTCGCTTACGTGTCACGCCCAATCCAGCGTGCCGCGAATCACCGTCTGCACCTGACCGCCCGACCACACATCGCCATCGGCATCGATGTGCAATTCCAGCAAGGCATCGAAGCCGATCTCGCGGCCCTGGCTGACCACATAGCGACCTTGCTTGCCTGGCAATGCTTGGCGGCTGTCCAGCCACGCGGCGAGCACTGCATTGGCCGCGCCGGACGCTGCGTCTTCGAAGCGGCGGCCATTGCCGACGAAGGCGCGCACGGCCAGGTCGTAGGCGCCCGGCGCAGCGGCGCGGGCATAGGCGAACACGCCCATGCTGCCGGTGGATTCGGCCAGCGCGGCGATCGCCTCCCAGTTCGGTTGCAGGCCGCGCAGTGCCGCCTCGCTGGCCAGTTCCACTACCCACCAGGTGCGGCCGCCGTCCATCAGTGCGGGCGGCAAGTTGCCGAGCGGCCAACTGCGTAAGGCATCGCTCAGTCGCGGGTCGTCGGCCTGCACCTGTTCGGCCACGCGCGCGCGCGGCGTGCGGATGGCGATGCTGCGGTGATTGTCGATCTGCTCCACGCGCAGCGGCAACTGGCCGGCGATGCCGTCCTGTACCAGCACGCCGTCGCGGGGCGTGGCCAGGCCCGATTCCAGCACCGCATGTGCAGTGCCGACGCTGGGGTGGCCGGCAAACGGCACCTCTTTCTGCGGCGAAAACATGCGCAGCCGATAGCTGCTATGGGCATCCGGCGCAGGAAACACGAAGGTGGTTTCCGGCAGCTTGGTCCAGCGTGCGATGGCCTGCATCGCGGCATCGTCCAGGCCGTCGGCGTCCAGCACCACGGCCAGCGGATTGCCGCTGCCGGGGCGGGCGGAGAACACATCCAGTTGCAGAAAGCGGCGTGTGGTCATGAGGAGAATCCTGCGAACAAGACGCGGCAGCTTACCAATCGATGCGGCCGTCGATCACTTGTCGCGTCGCACCGCCGATCCACACTTCGCCTTCGTCATCGATGTCGAGATGGACGCGCCCATCGCGCCCGACCTCGCGGCCCTGGCTGGCGAGATAGCGTGAATCCGTGCCTGGCAGGCGGCCTTCGCCGTGCAGGCGCGCGGCAATGCAGGCGTTGGCGCTGCCGGTCACCGGATCTTCCGGAATGCCGTCGCCGGGGCAAAAGGCGCGCACCACCAGATCCGCGTCGCCGCCGGTCTCGGGCGCGTAGATGGCCAGGCCAGTGGCCGCGCTGGCCTGGGTGAGGCGGGTGATGGCGGCCAGGTCGGGCAGCGCCTGCCGTACCGCTTGCGCGTCGGCCAATTCCAGCAGCCACCAGTGCGGGCCATTGCTCCAGAGCGCTGCCGGGTGCTCGGCCAGACGCAGGCCGGTGCTCGCTGCACGCAACGCTGCGGCATGGACATTACCGGTCTCGATGGCGTGCGCACGCGGCGCGCGCAAGCGCACCTGCAGCGCGCCATGCCGGTCGAAGACTTCCACCGGCAGTACGCCGGCCGCACATTGCTGGCGCAGCCAACCGTCCGGTTTGTAGGCCGTCAACCCGTGCGTCACCGCCGCCCACGCCGCGCCCACACTGGGGTGGCCGGCGAACGGCAGCTCGGCGCGTGGCGTGAAGATGCGGATGTGGTAATCCGCATCGGGCACGCTGACCGGCAGGAAAAAAATCGTCTCCGACAGGTTCAGCCACGCGGCAATCTGCTGCATCTGCGCGGACGACAACGTCTGCGCGTTGAGGACCACGCCCAGCGGATTGCCGTTGCCGTATTGGCCGCCGAACACATCCAGTTGCAGGTAGCGATGCTTGCTCATAGTGAAGTGAATCTCGATCGGTGGAATGCGCCGCAATGGTTGCAGCGCAAACCGTTGCAGTCGTGGACGCGGCGCTCGGCGTGCTGTGATCGCACACGGGGTCATGCGGGCGATATTGGCAGTAGAATCGGAGGTTCCGCCCGGCGTACCGGGCATCTTTCCCCCATCCTAAACGCCTATCTCAATGTCAGCTTCCCACTCTACCGATCGTTGGATCGTCCTCAAGTTCGGCGGCACCTCGGTGTCGCGTCGTCATCGCTGGGACACGATTGGAAAACTGGCGAGCAAACGGGCCAACGAGACCGGCGGCCGTGTGCTGGTGGTGGTGTCCGCGCTGTCGGGCGTGACCAACGAACTCACCGCGATTGCCGATGGCGCCGCCGATAGCGCGCAGCGCGTGGCCGCGCTGGAGCAGCGTCATCGCGCGTTCCTGGCCGAGCTGGAACTGGACGCCGATGCGGTGTTGGGCGAGCGACTCGCCGCATTGCATGCATTGCTGGCCGATGCGCGCGCCGCATCGCGCACGCTGGACTGGCAGGCCGAGGTGCTGGGGCAGGGCGAGTTGCTGTCCTCCACCATCGGCGCGGCGTATCTGCATGCCAGCGGCCTGGATATGGGCTGGCTGGACGCGCGCCAGTGGTTGTCGGCATTGCCGGCGCAGCCCAATCAGAGCGAATGGTCCAAGCGCCTGTCGGTGTCCTGCCAATGGCAGTCCGATGCGCACTGGCGCGCGCGTTTCGATGCGCAGCCTACGCGCTTGCTGATCACCCAGGGCTTCATTTCGCGGCACGCCGATGGCGGTACCGCGATTCTGGGGCGCGGCGGTTCGGATACCTCGGCGGCGTATTTCGGTGCGCTGCTCGGCGCCAGCCGGGTGGAAATCTGGACCGATGTGCCTGGCATGTTCAGCGCCAATCCCAAAGAGGTGCCGGACGCGCGGCTGCTGACCCGCCTGGACTATTACGAAGCGCAGGAAATCGCCACTACTGGCGCCAAGGTGCTGCACCCGCGCTCGATCAAACCATGCCGCGATTCCGGCGTGCCGATGGCGATCCTGGACACCGAGCGCCCCGATCTGCCGGGCACCAGCATCGACGGCAATGCCGAGCCGGTGCTGGGCGTCAAGGCGATCAGCCGCCGCAACGGCATCGTGCTGGTGTCGATGGAAGGCATCGGCATGTGGCAGCAGGTCGGCTTCCTGGCCGATGTGTTTACGCTGTTCAAGAAGCATGGCCTGTCGGTGGATCTGATCGGTTCGGCCGAGACCAATGTCACGGTGTCGCTGGACCCGTCCGAGAACCTGGTCAACACCGATGTGTTGGCGGCGTTGTCGGCCGACCTGTCGCAGATCTGCAAGGTCAAGATCATTGTTCCTTGCGCGGCGATCACCCTGGTCGGGCGCGGCATGCGCTCGCTGCTGCACAAGCTCTCCGATGTGTGGGCAACGTTCGGTCAGGAACGCGTGCACATGATTTCGCAGTCGTCCAACGACTTGAACCTGACCTTCGTCATCGACGAAGCCGATGCCGATGGCCTGCTGCCGATCCTGCATGCGGAGTTGATCGACAGCGGCGCGATGCCGGTGAGCGAAGGCGAGGTGTTCGGCCCGCGCTGGCGCGAGATCATCGGCTCGGTGCGGCCGCGGCCAACGCCGTGGTGGCATGCCGAGCGCGCGCATCTGCTCTCGCTGTCCAAGGCCGGCACGCCGCGTTACGCGTATCACCTGCCCACGGTGCGTGCGCGTGCGCAGGCATTGGCGCAGATTGCCGCAGTGGATCAGCGCTATTACGCGATCAAGGCCAATGCGCATCCGGCGATCTTGATGGCGCTGGAACAGGCCGGTTTCGGGCTGGAATGCGTTTCGCACGGCGAGCTGCGCCGCGTGTTCGATACCTTGCCCGAGCTGTCGCCGCGGCGCGTGTTGTTCACCCCGAGCTTTGCGCCCAAGGCCGAATACGAAGCCGGCTTTGCGCTGGGCGTGACCGTGACCGTGGACAATGTCGAAGCGCTGCAGCGCTGGCCGGAGGTGTTCCGCGGCCGCAACGTGTGGTTGCGCATCGACCTGGGGCATGGCGACGGGCATCACGAGAAGGTCAACACCGGCGGCAAGGCGTCCAAGTTCGGCCTGTCCTCCACGCGCGTGGATGAGTTCGTGGAAGTGGCGCGCACGCTTGAGGTCACCATCACCGGCGTGCATGCGCATCTGGGCAGTGGCGTGGAGACTGGCGAACACTGGCGGATGATGTACGACGAACTGGCCGGTTTTGCGCGCCGCATCGGCACAGTGGAAACCATCGACATCGGTGGCGGCCTGCCAATTCCGTACAGCGCCGAAGACGAGCCGTTCGATCTGGAGGTCTGGGCCAAGGGCCTGGCCGAGGTCAAGGCCGTGCATCCAGGCTATCGCCTGGCAATCGAGCCGGGCCGGTATCTGGTGGCCGAGGCCGGCGTGCTGCTGGCGCAAGTCACTCAGGTGGTCGAGAAGGATGGCGTGCAGCGTGTGGGCCTGGATGCAGGCATGAACACGCTGATCCGCCCGGCGCTGTATGACGCCTGGCACGACATCGAAAACCTCAGCCAGCTCGATACGCCTGCCGATGGTGCGTTCGATATCGTCGGGCCGATCTGCGAATCCTCCGATGTGTTCGGCAAGCGCCGTCGTTTGCCTGCCGCCACCGCGCCGGGCGATGTAATGCTGGTGGCCGATGCCGGTGCCTACGGGTATTCGATGGCCAGCACCTACAACCAGCGCGAATTGCCGCGCGAAGAGGTGATCGATGCGCCCGCAGGCTGAGTTCATCGCGCTCAGCACGCTGGCCGGTGGTGTTGCGATGATGTTCGCCACCGCGCTCCAACAACTGAGCTTTGGCATGCTGTGGTCCGATACGTTCAAATGGGCGCTGCCGGCGCTGGTTGCTGCCGGTATCGGTGCGTGGTTGGCCTTGCGTTGGCAACGTCGAGGCAATGCGCCGGTTCCTACGCGTCGCAGTGGCGGGATGGCGGTGCGCACGGTGCTGTTGAGTGCGCTGAGCTATGTGCCGGCAGTGGCGCTGTATCTCGCAGTCGCCTTTGCGGTGTCTGGCGATGCAACGGCCGGACGCCTGGATGTGTTGTTGTTGGCGGTGCTGTTCGGTTGCCTGCCGCTGCTGTGGGCGGCGGTGCCGTTTTCCATGATTGAATATGTCCTGTGCCGGCGTTATCTGCGTCGCGTACGTGTTCTTGCAGGTAGTCCATGAGCGCTTTCGACAAACACCAGATCTCCACTTTTCGTTTCGTGCGTTGCGCACTCGATGCGCAGACCGGCGTGGCGACGCTGGTGTATGCCTTCGATCAAGGCCCGGAGCTGGTCGAGACCGTTGCAATACCGGGCGCTCCGTTCTTGCTGGACGGTGCGCATGCCGCTGCCGTGCAGCAGGCGCTGCGCATCCTGCATCTCATCGCGGGTGTGAGTTATTTCAAGGCCGCGGTGCCGCCGACCATCCAGATCGACGACTACGCCATCGATGCCGACACCGCTGCGCTGGTGGAGAGCGTCTATCTGCATGGCCTGGGCGAGTTCGCCTATCGCAATGGCTTGAACCTGCACGGCAAGATCCACTTTCCGGTCGGCACACAAACTGCTGGCGATGCGCCTGTGATCGGCCTGCGCGAGCATGCCTTGGTCGCCATCGGTGGCGGCAAGGATTCGCTGGTCAGTATCGAAGCGCTGCGGCATGCTGGCATCGATCAGACCGTGAGCTGGATAGGCGGCTCGCAGCTGATCCGCGCCTGCGCCGAGCGCACCGGGTTGCCGGTACTCAATATCGGCCGCGTGCTGGCGTCCGAGTTGTTCGAACTCAATCGCCAGGGTGCCTGGAACGGGCATATTCCGGTCACTGCGGTGAACTCGGCGATTCTTGTGCTGGCTGCGTTGCTCAATGGTGTGGATCAAGTGGTGTTCTCCAACGAGCGTTCGGCCAGTTATGGCAGCCAGATTCCCGGCACCGGTGAGGTCAATCACCAATGGTCCAAGGGCTGGGCGTTCGAGCAGGCATTCGGCGATTACGTGCGGCGGCATGTGGCCGCTGACCTGCGTTACTACTCGTTGCTGCGGCCGTTGTCGGAGTTGGCGGTGGCGCGCCAGTTCGCCAAGACCGATCATTACGACGCGCATTTTTCCAGCTGCAACCGCAACTTCCACATCATGGGCGAGCGCCCGGTGCATCGCTGGTGCGGGGTGTGCCCGAAGTGCCATTTCGTGTTTCTGGCGCTGGCCCCGTTCATGCCCAAGACGCGTCTGGTCAATATCTTCGGGCGCAATCTGCTCGACGATCCCGCACAGGCCGGCGGCTACGATGCGTTGCTGGAGTTCCAGGATCACAAACCGTTCGAATGCGTGGGCGAGGGCCGCGAATCGCGTGCGGCCATGGCGGTGCTGGCCGGCCGCGCCGAGTGGAAGGAAGACGCGTTGGTGAAGCGCTTCATTCGCGAGATCCAGCCGCAGCTGGACCAGCAGGACCTGCAAGTGGAGCCGTTGATGGCCATTGATGGCGAGCACCGGATTCCGTCGGCGCTGTGGGAGCGCGTGCGTGCGAATTTCGCAGCTTGAGGGCAAGTCAGTTGCGTTATGGGGCTGGGGACGCGAAGGGCGCGCTGCGTATCGCGCACTGCGCGCCGCGTTACCCACGCAAGCGCTGACGGTGTTCTGCAATGCTGAAGAAGCGCGCGAGCTGGATGCGCTTTCCGACGCTGCGTTGCATGTCGAAACCGAGGCCAGCGCGCAGGCGCTGGGCCGATTCGAGGTCGTGGTGAAATCGCCCGGCATCAGTCCGTATCGCACCGAGGCGCAAACCGCCGCAGCCGAAGACGGTACCCGGTTCATCGGCGGCACCGCGTTGTGGTTTGCCGAGCATGCGCAGCCTGATGGCGATGTGCCCGGCACCATCTGCGTCACCGGCACCAAGGGCAAGAGCACCACCACCGCGCTGCTGGCGCATCTGTTGCGCGCGGCCGGGCATCGCACCGCGCTGGTCGGCAATATCGGCCAACCGCTATTGGAAGTATTGGCGCCGCAACCGCCACCGACGTACTGGGCGATCGAGTTGTCCAGCTATCAAACCGGTGAAGTCGGGCGCAGCGGCGCGCGTCCCGAGCTGGCACTGGTGTTGAACCTGTTTCCCGAGCATCTGGACTGGCATGGCGACGAGGCGCGCTATGTGCGCGACAAGCTGTCGCTGGTCACCGAAGGCCGCCCACGCATTGCCTTGCTCAACGCTGCCGACCCGTATCTGACGCAGCTGCAGTTGCCCGATAGCCAGGTGCGCTGGTTCAACCATCCCGACGGCTGGCATCTGCGCGGCGATGTGGTCTATCGCGGCGAACAGGCAATCTTCGATACCGCCGATGTGCCGCTGCCGGGCGAACACAATCGACGCAATCTGTGCGCGGTGCTCGCTGCATTGGAAGCGCTGGGTCTGGATGCGGCAGCGCTGGCGCCGGCCGCACTGACATTTCGCCCGTTGCCGAACCGCCTGCAGTTGCTTGGCAGCGTGGATGGCATCAGCTACGTCAACGACTCGATCAGCACTACGCCGCATGCCTCGTTGGCGGCGCTTGCGTGTTTTGCGCAGCGTCGCGTGGCTTTGCTGGTTGGTGGGCACGACCGCGGTCTGGATTGGCACGATTTCGCGCAACACATGGCGCAGCAGGCACCGCTGGAAATCGTCACCATGGGGGGCAATGGGCCGCGTATCCACACGCTGCTGGCTCCGTTGGCGCAAGCCGGTCGCTTCGGTCTGCATGCCGCCGACGATCTGGAACATGCCATGCGGCTGGCGCGCGATGCGTTGGGCGAGCAGGGCGGGGTGGTGTTGCTGTCGCCAGGTGCGCCCAGCTTCGGCGCGTATAGCGATTACGTCGCGCGCGGCCGGCATTTTGCCCAGCTGGCCGGTTTCGACCCGGCCGCGATCAGCTCGATTTCTGGATTGGGCGTGCAGTAGGTTTTATCGGCACCGATCAGGTGCCGATCGATGCAGGCCAGCAGGTACACCAGTGGCGGTTTTCCCACTCACCCGGCAAGCGTGCCGGTGCCGGCAGTCCGTGCAACCTGCGTGCGGCCAGTGCGCATTCTGCAGGACGATCTCTTCAACGGTCGTTTGGGCGATTGATGCATCGCCCAACGCCGCTCGATCAATGCGTGCGTTCCACCGCATAACGCGCCAGGCCGCGTAGCGCGGCAACCGCAGGGCTGGCCGGCAAGCCATCCAATGCCTGTTCGGCAGCGGCGGCATATTCGGCCGCGCGTTGGCGGCTGTAGTCCAGGCCGCCGGTGGCGTGGATCGCCGCCAGCACTTCGGGCATTGCGCTCGCATCGCCTTGTTCGACGATCTGGCGCAAGCGCTCCCTGGTGGTCGCATCCGAGTGCGCCATGGCGTGGATCAGCGGCAAGGTGGCCTTGCCCTCGGCCAGATCGTCGCCCAGGTTCTTGCCCAGGTCGGTGGCATCGGCGGCGTAGTCGAGCACGTCGTCGGCGATCTGGAAGGCGAAGCCAAGCTGCATGCCGTAGTCGTACAGGCGCTGCTGCACGTCGGCATCTGCGCCCGAGGCCAGCGCGCCCAGGCGCGTGCCAGCGGCGAACAACACCGCGGTCTTGCGCTCGATCACGCGTAGGTAGGCGGCTTCGTCGGTGTCGGGGTTATGCACGTGCAATAGCTGCAGTACCTCGCCCTCGGCAATGCGGTTGGTGGTGTCGGCTAGGATCTGCATGACTTCCATGCGATCGAGCTCGACCATCAACTGGAAGCTGCGCGAATACAGGAAGTCGCCGACCAATACGCTGGGCGCATTGCCCCACAGCGCGTTGGCGGTGCTGCGGCCGCGGCGCAGGTCCGATTCGTCCACCACGTCGTCGTGCAGCAGCGTGGAGGTGTGGATGAACTCGACGATTGCCGCCAGCTGATGGTGTTCCGGGCCGGAGCCGCCAGCGGCGTGACCGGCCAGCATCACCAGCATCGGGCGCAGGCGTTTGCCACCGGCGGAGATGATGTGATCGGCAATCTGGTTGATCAGCACGACGTCCGAGGCCAGGCGGCGACGGATCAGCGCGTCGACCGCAGCCATGTCGGGCGCAGCGAGGGACTGGATCTGGGGCAGGCCCAGGACGGTGGGGAGATCTTCGGCGATGGTCATGCGCAGGCGTTCGTGATGTGCGTCGATTATAGGTGCCCGGGCCAGATCCGTCCCGCCGACGCGGTTGCCGGCCTTCACATCGGTTGCAAACCCTTGTCGCGCTTGATGCCGGCATGGCGCGGCACTGCCGGATTCCGACCTGGCTGCGCGGCATTCTCCGGCCTGTCTGTGCGCCGATGCGCCGATGTCGGGCGCAGGTAGGTGCGGTAACATTGGCACCAAGACATTCACCGCCGCGCCCCATTGGCGCCGGCGCACCATCGGAAGCATTTATGGCCCGCGGCATCAACAAAGTCATCCTCGTCGGCAACCTCGGCAACGATCCCGACACCAAGTACACCCAAGCCGGCATGGCGATCACCCGCGTGAGTCTGGCCACCACCAGCATGCGCAAGGACCGCGAGGGCAACAATCAGGAGCGCACCGAGTGGCATCGCGTGGTGTTCTTCGGAAAGCTGGGCGAAATTGCTGGCGAGTACCTGCGCAAGGGTTCGCAGGTCTATGTCGAAGGCGAGCTGCGTTACGACAAGTACACCGGCCAGGACGGCGTGGAAAAGTACAGCACCGACATCGTTGCCAACGAGATGCAGATGCTCGGCGGCCGTGGTGAAGGCGGCGGTGGCGGTGGCATGAGCGGCGATCGCCCGCAGCGCACCCAGGCACCGCGTCAGCAGCAGGGCGGTGGTGGTGGCGGTCAGGGCGGCGGTCAGGACTACGCCCCGCGTCGTCAGCAGCCGGCCCAGCAGCAGTCGGCACCGCCGATGGACGACTTTGCGGACGACGATATCCCGTTCTGAGTTTTGCCAGCGCAGTCATGCAAACAAAATCCCAGTAAGGTCGTGCGCCTACTGGGATTTTTTGATGGTTACTCGGACTGTCGCTTCCCGATCAGGGTGGAGACGTCGCAGCAGGGCGGCAAGCAACTGGGCAGCGAGCGCCTTGACGTTGGAGTGCGTGCGGGCCTGTGGAAATGTTTGCGTGCTGTGAGAGGTGCCATAATTGCACGTCGTCTGCGTGCTGTTGGACGGCTTATCAGCCAGGGAACCCGCGTCCCCAGCCAGCGTCCCACTTCAAGCTGACCAGGTCTCCTGCATGCGCGCCCATCTCCCGCATTTCCTGTCGCTGCGTCCGCGCGCGCGACTTGCCGTTGCCATCGCCTGCTTCTGCGCCGCGCCGGTCGCGTGGTCGCAGCAAGCTGCGACATCTCTCGACACTGCCAAGACGCTCGATACGTTGACCGTCACTGCCGACGGTTCGCAGGTGGAGCTGCCGCCCGACTATGCGGGTGGCCAGGTCGCCACCGGCGGCCGCGTCGGCCTGTTCGGCAACCTCGACGTGATGGACACGCCGTTCAACAGCATGAACTTCACCGCCGAGCTGATGCGCAACCAGCAGGCGCGCAGCGTGGCCGACGTGGTGCAGAACGATCCGGCGGTGCGGGTGGCGCGTGGGTTCGGCAATTTCCAGGAGTTGTACGTGGTGCGCGGCTTCCCCGTGTTCTCCGACGACATGAGCTACAACGGCCTGTACGGCCTGCTGCCGCGCCAATACGTGGCGG
Organism: Xanthomonas sp. Leaf131; assembly: GCF_001423495.1. Classification (GTDB taxonomy): domain Bacteria; phylum Pseudomonadota; class Gammaproteobacteria; order Xanthomonadales; family Xanthomonadaceae; genus Xanthomonas. Next base: position 46,628 of record NZ_LMOG01000019.1, read on the forward strand.
CCGAGTTCCTGGAGCGGGTGGAAGTGTTTCGCGGCGCCAACAGTTTCATCAACGGCGCCGCGCCCGGCGGCAGCGGGATCGGTGGCGCGTTCAACCTGGTGCCCAAGCGCGCTGGCGAGAATGACGTTATCCGGCTGACGCTGGGCACCGAGACCGGCGGCCAGGTGTATGCCGCGGCCGATGCGTCCTACCGCTTCGGCCAGGACCGTGCCTGGGGGCTGCGCGCCAACCTCGCCCGCCGCGATGGCGAGAACGCCACCAATGAGGATCGCGAGCTGGGCATGGGCTCGCTGGGCGTGGATTACCGTGGCGAGCGGCTGCGCCTGTCGGCCGACATCGGCTGGCAGGACCAGCGCACCGACCGTCCGCGTCCCAGCATCACTCCGGTGGGTGGAATTCCGATCGCACCCGATGCCGATATCAACTTCGCCCAGCCTTGGACCTTCGCGCAAGAGCGCGACACCTTCGGTGTGATCCGGGCCGAGTATGACCTGACCGATAACGTCATGGCCTGGGCAGCGTTTGGCATGCGCGACAGCGACGAGCACAACGTGTTGGCCAATCCCAACGCCGATGCTGCCGGCAATTTGAACACCGGCCGTTTCGACAATTACCGGGAAGACAAGGTCACCACCGGCGATGTCGGCATTCGCGCCAAGTTCGATACCGGCCGCGTCGGTCATCGCTTGAGTGCCTCGGCGTCGGCCTTCAAGCTGGACTCGAAGAATGCCTTTGCGTTCGGCGGCTACGGCACGGCGGTCGGTACGCTGTACGACCCGGTAGCGGTGGCACCGCTGGGTGGCCTGTTTCCCGGTGGCGTGCTGTTCGAGCCGCTGACCACCAGCAAGAACCAGACCCGCAGCGTCGCCATCGCCGACACGCTCACCTTCGCTGACGACCGCATTCTGCTGACACTGGGCGCACGCCACCAGAAGTTGGAGCAATACGGCTACGACTACAACACCGGCGCGCAACTCAGCAGCTATAGCGACAGCGTGGTGACGCCGGTCGGCGCGGTCGTCTTCAAGTTCGGCCGTGCGGTGTCGCTGTATGCCAATTACGCCGAAGCGTTGTTGGCCGGCCAGGAAGTGCCCGCCCTCTCCGGCAGCACGCCACTGGAAAACGCCGGCGAGCTGCTGGCGCCGTTCAAGTCCAAGCAGTTCGAAATCGGCGCCAAGTACGACGCCGGCAGTTACGGTGCAACTGCGGCGCTGTTCCGCATCAACCAGCCCAATACCGTGGTCAGCAACGCACGCCTGACCAGCGACGGCGAGCAGCGCAACCAGGGCCTGGAACTGAGCTTCTACGGCCAGCCGATCGAGGGTCTGCGCGCGCTGGGCGGCATCACCCTGCTGGATGCCGGCTACAACAAGACCCAGGGCGGCGTGAACGAAGGCAACGACGTGCTGGGTGTGCCGGAAAAGCAGGCCAATCTGGGCCTGGAATGGGATATCGCCGCACTGCCGGGCCTGACGCTCGACGGGCGCGCGGTCTATACCGATCGTCAATACGCCGATGCGGTCAACGTGCTGGAAATCCCGTCCTGGACGCGTGTCGACCTGGGCGCGCGCTATGCGTTTCAGGCCGGCGGCAAGGCATGGAGCGTGCGTGCACGCGTGGACAACCTGTTCGACCGCAGCTTCTGGTCGTCGGTCGGTGGCGCTTCGGGTGCGAATTATCTGGTCCTGGCGGCGCCGCGCACGTTCACCGTCTCGTTCTCAATCGATCTGTGAGCCGTGCTTGAAACCCGCCTGCGCGATGCAAGCACGCAGGACCCGGGCAAGATCCGACGCCGCCTGAGGAGGGTGGCGCCTTGATGAAGGAGCGTGGCGTGCGTCAGTGGTTCGGTCTTGGCCTGATGGGCTGTCTGTCGATCGCGGCGGCTGCCGCGCTGGCCCACGATCCCGCCGAGCACCTGCCGCTGCCGTGGCTGGCCGATGCGGCCGGTGCAGCGGCCACGCCCAGCGTGCCGCGCCCGCAGCAGGCGCCGGGACAGACGCTGCCGCTGCAGGCCAAGCGCCGCATCGCCTTCGAGACCGACGAAGGCACCTGGATGGGGCTGGACGTGTCGCCGCGCGATGGACGGCTGGTGTTCGACCTGCTCGGCGATCTGTACACGCTGGGCGCCGACGGCGGCCGGGCCAAGGCGATCAGCCGCGGCCTGGGCTTCGACAGCCAGCCGACGTTTTCGCCGGACGGGCACTGGATCGCCTTTGTCAGCGATCGCAGCGGTGCGGAAAACCTGTGGCGCATGCGGCCCGATGGGCGCGACGCGCAGCAGCTCACGTTCGGCGACGACGATACCGTGTTGGTGTCGCCGGCCTGGACGCCCGACGGCAGCGCCCTGTACGCGAGCCGCTTCCGCTGGTCGGTCAACGACTACGAGCTGTGGCGTTACGGACTGGATGGCAGCGAACGCCTGGTCGCACCCGTCCGCGCGGAGGGTGCCGGCAGCGACCAGAGCACGCTGGGCGCGGTGGTGTCGCCGGATGGCAGGCAGCTCTATGCTGCGCGCCGCAGCGGTGACAAGGACAGTGCCGAGCTGGAGCTGTGGTCGATCGTGCGACGCGACCTGGCCACCGGCAAGGAAGAAACGATCTTGCCGGTGCCCGGCGTCCCGGGGCGCCGGCCGTTTCCCGGCACCTATTTCAGCCCGCGGCTCTCACCGGACGGCAAGCAGCTGGCCTACGCCACCCGCCAGCAGGGCCAGACCGGCCTGCGCCTGCGCACGCTCGCCACCGGCGAGCACCGCTGGATTGCCTTCCCGATCGAACACGACCAGAGCCAGGCGCAGAGCTGGCAGGATCTGGTGCCGCGCTATGCCTTCAGTCGCGACGGGCGTGCGCTGCTGCTGAGCCGCAACGGCCGCTTCGAGCGCATCGCGCTGGATCGTGAGGCCCCGCGCGCGATTCCGTTTATCGCGTCGGTCGACCTGGAGCTGGGGCCACTGACCGGCGCCGACATCCGTCAGGAAACAGGCCCGGTCCAGGCGCGGCTGATCCAGGATCCTGCAGTGTCGCCGGACGGCACGCGGGTGGCGTTCTCCGCGTTGGGCGCGCTCTATCTGATGGACATGGAAGGCAGCGCGCTGCCGATCAAACTGCCCACCGGCGATGTGCCGGTCTTCCATCCCAGCTGGGCGCCGGATGGCAACGCGCTGACCTACGTCACCTGGGAAGGCGGGGAGGGTGGCCAGGTCTGGTCACTGGCGACCGACGGTGCGGCGCCTCGCCAGCTCAGTCGCGGGCCTGGCGCGTACTACACCCATCCGGTGTTCACCCGTGATGGGCGCGACGTGCTGGTGGTGGCCTCCGACAACGTGGCGCGCATGCAGGCCGCGATGGTGTTTGGCAGCGTGCGCGAGGCGCAGCTGCAACGGTTGTCGGCGCAGGGCGGCCAGGCCAGGATCGTCTATCGCGGGACGTTGGGCGGCACACTGCACTTCGGTGCGGATGCTGACCGGGTCTACGCGATGGGCACTGGCGGCCTGCTCGGCATCGATCTGCGCAACGGCCTTGCCGACGCGCCGATCGTGGTGAAGGGCCCGGGTTGGTATTTCCAGGACGGCAGCGTGCCGGTGGACGACCTGCGGATCAGTCCCGACGGCCAGTGGTTGCTGGCCCAGGTCGCCCAGCAGCTGCATCTGCTGCCGGTGCCGGCGAAGGGAACAACGGTGGATCTGCTGGCGCCGGTGATGCGCCATCGGCGCATCACCGATGTCGGCGCCGATTACTTTGGGTGGAGTGCGGACGGCCGCACGATGATCTGGTCGATCGGTTCCAGCGTCTACCGCCGTGCGCGCGCCGACATTGCGCTGCATGCTGCCGATGCGCCGGGCTGGGATGCAGACGTGCCAACGCCGGGGCGGAACACGCAGGTTGTGCAAGCCAGGGTGGAAGTGCCGCGCGATGTGGCCAGCGGTACGCTGATGTTGCGTGGTGCCACCGCGCTCACGCAGCGTGGCGATGAGGTCATTGCCGATGCCGACCTGCTGGTACGTGATGGAAGCATCGCCGCGATCGGCCCGCGCGGCAGCGTGGAAGTGCCGGCCGGCGCGCAACTGCGTGATGTCAGTGGGCGCTTCATCATTCCGGGCCTGATCGATGTGCATGACCACGTCGCCGATTTTCGCCGCGATCTGCTCGACATGCGGCCTTGGGGCCTGCGCGCGCGGCTGGCCTACGGGATTACCACCGCCTTCGATCCATCGTCGCTGAGCATCGACATGCTGGCCTACCAGGATCTGGTCGATGCCGGGAGGGTGGTGGGCGCGCGCGCGCCCACCACGGGCATGGCGATGTTCTCGTTCAACCGCATCGCCTCGTTGGATGAGGCGCGCGCCTTGCTTCGCCGCTATCGCGATCACTACCGCACACGCACCGTCAAACAATATCTGGTCGGCAATCGCCGCCAGCGCCAGTGGCTGGCGCAGGCAGCGCACGAGCTGGGCATGCGCCCCACCAGCGAGGGCTCGCTGGCGCTGAAACTCGACCTCAATCAGGTCATGGACGGCTATGCCGGGCACGAACACGCACTGCCGACACCGCTGTACCGCGACGTGATCGAGCTGATGGCACGCAGTGGCACAAGCTACGACGCAACGCTGATGATCGCCAACGGTGGCCCTGCGGCGCAAAACAACTACGTCATTCGCGATCGGCCGCTGGGCGATGCAACGTTCCGCGCAACGCGCCCGTACGAAGTGGCCATGCAGCAGGTCCAGTCGCAGCGCTGGATCGATCCGTCGCTGATGCTTTATCCGCGCATCGCCGGCGACGTGGCGCGTATCCAGCGTGCGGGCGGGCTGGTGGCGATGGGCTCGCATGGCGAGATCGCCGGGCCCGGCCTGCACTGGGAAATGCAGGCGCATGTGGAGGGTGGCATGACCCCGGCCGAGGTACTGCAGGCGGCCACGCTGGGTGGTGCGCGCAGCATCGGCCGCGGTGCGGAACTGGGCAGCCTGGAGGCGGGCAAGCTGGCCGATCTGGTGATCCTGCAGGCCGATCCACGCCTGGATATCCGTAACGCGCAAAAAATCGAATCGGTAATGTTGGGTGGTCGATTGCGCCAGGTCCCGACGCTGGATGAACTCTGGCCAAGAGAAATAGAGACTCCCGCGCTCTGGCATCACGACCAATGATTGAGCTAGGTGCAGCGTGGCAAGCCAAGGTGTTTCTGGCCGCGGCGAATCCCGCAACGCATGGCCAACCTCTGCGATGAGAGTCCACTGGCCGGAAGCTGCAGAGAGGGACGCCCTGGTGCCGTGTTGGTGCTTTAGTCGCGGATCAGCGTGTCGAACAAGTAGGTAAACGACGTTGCATCCATTGCGGTACTTGTGGGCCTCGGATGCGTGCGACGGCCTGACTCAGGCAGACGTCCGATCCCGCCCATTCTGCTTGGCGCGATACAGCGCCGAATCGGCATCGTGCACGAACGCATCGGGGGTCAGTGGCGCTTCGCCCGGTTCGAACGTCGCCGCGCCCACGCTCACGGTGACATGCGCGCTGGTCGGGCTGGATAGATGCATCAAGCCCAGGCCGGCGACGGCGCTGCGGACCGCGTCGGCCAGCCGCAGTGCGCCGGCAGCGTCGGTGTGCGGCAGGATCATGCCGAACTCTTCGCCGCCATAACGTGCCGCGACATCGTCGCTGCGCCGCGAACAACCGGCGATCGTGCGCGCAATCAAACGCAGGCAGGCATCGCCATTCACATGGCCATAGGTGTCGTTGTAAAGCTTGAAGTGGTCGACATCGATCATCAGCACCGACAACGGGGTTTGCAGGCGTACTGCGTCCTGCAATGCCTGCGACAGGCGGTAGTCGAATGCACGCCGGTTGGCGATGCCGGTCAGCGCGTCCACCCACGCTTCGGAGCTGAGTTTGGCTTCGTTGCGATGCATGCGGCGCAGTTGCAGATCCAGCCAGAGGCCGACGCCCAGCAACAGCGCAAACCCCAGTGCGGCGATCACGATCCGCTGGCGCACGGATTGCCGCCAGTTTGCCAGTGCATCGTCCACCGACACGCCGGTCAGCACCGTCAACGGGTACGGGCGTGCAGGTGCGAAGCTGGAGATCCGCTTGACGCCGTCGATCGGTGAGCGATAGGTCGCAGTGCCGTGTTTGCGTGTGCGCATGCTGACGTAGATCGAGGTGCCGGCGATCGACGTGCCGGTCACGCCCTGCTTGTCGGGCCGGCGGACCAGCACGATGCCGTCGTCGTTGATGATGGCGATCGTGCCATTGGGGCCGACTTCGAAGGTGCTGTAGTAATTCTGGAAATACTTCAGCTGCAGCGTGACCAACACCACACCCGCGAACTCGCCGCTGCGGGTGTTGAGTCGCCTGCTCAGGGTGAGTACCCAGCTGCCATCGGAACGGCTCTGCACAGGTGGGCCGACCAGCGACAATGCATCGCGATGATCGCGGTGATATTTGAAGTAGGCACGGTCTGCATTGTTGTGTTTTTTGGGTGTGCTATTTAACGACGAACTCACCCAGCGTCCGTCTGCGGCATAGATGAAAATGCCATGCAGCCGATCCGAGCGCCTCGCCTCGCGCACCAGAAATGCATGCATGGCCGATTGCGCACTGGCCGCGCCCTGATCGTGTTCCACCCGCGCAACCAGGCCAGACAAGACAGCATCGGCGATCGCCATGGTGTCGCTGGCATGTTGTGCAAGCGAGTTGGCCAGATTCAGCGATTGCGCCTCGGCGGTGCGCAGTGCGGTGGCGCGCTCCTCGTGAATCGACCAGTATTCAGAACCGAGCAGTAGCATCCACGACGCAATCAGCACAAAGTGCAGCGCGATGCGCTGTGCACGTTGTCGGCGCTGCTTGCTGGGTGCTGTCACGGTGGCTACCTGTCTGGACACCAAGGTGATGCAACTGGCGTGCCAGCGTACGTGTCGGGCTGCGTGCGGCTGTGCAGAAGCGGGTGGCACTGTGCCGATGTGTGATTTGCGCCTCACGCGGTGCGCGATGACGCTGCACTTGGCACGGTTGCGGGAATTGTCCGGCTTGCTTGCCATCGGCTGCGACGGTCGGTGCAAGCCGATGGCGTGTAGCGGCAAGCAGCCGTGACCGCAGTTGCGATCAGGGCTGCGTGTTACCCCGATAAGCCTGATGCGTCGGTCTGGCGTGCTGCGCTTGCGGCTATCGTTCGGCGTTTCGATATAGTCTTTTGACTACATCGATTGCGTTTCGCTTACTAAATGCTGGTGACGATCGGTCAGTGCATCGCGATGTCTTGCATGTCGTGATCGGGTGCTGAGTGCACCGGCTCACATCGTTAGCGCTTTCCGCGGCGCCCCTGCGATAACGCTGTGAAACTAGGCAGTTTTAATGATGAGCGCGGTTCATAGGCGCATGCGTCATGCACGGTCAATGCGCACCCAGACCCGGACTAAACTCGGGTCATTCCTCCGTGTCATTCCTGCGTAAACGGCAGCGTACTCACGCGCCTACGACCGTCAGCGATGCACATTAATCAAGAATTGTATAAGCCAGCATTGTTGGAGATGCCAGCCATGAGAGACATCAAGATGACCCGTCGCGAGGTACTGATCGCTGGCACGGCCTCGGCGGCCAGCGTTGCCGCAACCCAGTCGATGGCCGCTACCGCAGCGACTGCCATCTCGCAGCGTCAGACAGTCGAGCCGGCGAATGCGTCCAGCCAGGTTGCATTCGAAGTCAACGGCAAGCCGGTGACATTGACGTTGGACAATCGCACCACGTTGCTGGATGCATTGCGCGAGCACCTGCATCTGACCGGCACCAAGAAGGGCTGCGATCACGGCCAATGCGGTGCGTGTACCGTCATCGTCGATGGGCAGCGCATGAACGCCTGCCTGTCGCTGGCAGTGATGCACCAGGGTGGCAAGATCACCACCATCGAAGGGCTGGGCACGCCCGACAAGCTGCATCCGATGCAGGCCGCGTTCGTCAAACACGACGGCTATCAATGCGGCTACTGCACGCCGGGCCAGATCTGTTCGGCGGTGGCGGTGCTGGACGAAGTGAAACGCGGTATTCCCAGCCACGTGACCGACGATCTCACTGGCAAGACCAAACTCACCACCCCCGAATTGCAGGAGCGCATGAGCGGCAATATCTGTCGTTGCGGCGCGTATTCCAACATTGTCGATGCGATCAACGATGTTGCGGGAGAGCGCGCATGAAGGCCTTTAGTTACGAGCGCGCCACTTCGCCAGCCGATGCTGCGGCCAAGGCTGCGCGTCAACCCGGCGCCAAGTTCATCGCAGGCGGCACGAATCTGCTCGATCTGATGAAGCTGCAGATCGAAACCCCATCGCACCTGATCGATGTCAACGGCCTGAGCCTGGACACGATCGAGGCAACGCCGGAAGGCGGCCTGCGCATTGGCGCATTGGTGCGCAATACCGATCTGGCAGCGGATGCGCGGGTACGTCGCGATTACGCGCTCTTGTCGCGCGCCCTGCTGGCAGGCGCCTCCGGGCAGCTACGCAATCGTGCCACCACCGCCGGCAATCTGCTGCAACGCACGCGTTGCCCGTATTTCTACGACACCAATCAATCCTGCAACAAGCGCCTGCCCGGCAGCGGTTGCGCGGCGATCGGCGGTTTCAATCGTCAACTCGCGGTGATTGGCGTCAGTGAGGATTGCATCGCGACGCATCCGAGCGATATGGCGATTGCGATGCGGGTGCTGGACGCGGTTGTCGAAACAGTGCGCCCGGATGGGCAGACGCGTGCGGTGCCGTTGTCCGAGTTCTACCGCGCACCAGGCAAGACGCCGCATCTGGAAACCGTACTGGAGCGCGGCGAGCTGATCACGGCGGTGAGCCTGCCCAAGCCGATTGGCGGGACGCATGTCTACCGCAAGGTGCGCGATCGTGCCTCGTATGCGTTTGCATTGGTGTCGGTGGCAGCGGTCGTGCAGCGCGACGGCAGCGCACGTGTGGGCGTGGGTGGCGTTGCGCACAAACCATGGCGTAGCGAAGCTGCCGAAGCGCAGTCGCGCCAGGGTGCGCGGGCCATTGCTTCTGTGCTGCTCGATGGCGCACAACCAACCGAACACAACGCCTTCAAGCTGCCGCTGGTTGAGCGCACCTTGACCGCGATCCTGGCCGACACGAGGGCCTGATATGAAATTCGACACTCCTGCCGGTACCAATCCCATCGATCAGCTCAAGGTCGTCGGCAAGCCCGTCGATCGCATCGATGGTCCGCTCAAGACGACGGGTCAAGCGCCGTATGCATACGAGCACCATGACCTGCCAGGTCGCGCTGCCTACGGCCACGTCGTTGGCGCAGGCATTGCCAAAGGTACGATCCGCAGTATCGACCTGAGCGCTGCGCGCAACGCGCCTGGCGTGCTCGGGATCGTGACCGCGCAGAACGCCGGCAAGCTGCAAAAAGGCAAGTACAACACCGCCAAACTGCTGGGCGGTCCGGAGATTCAGCACTATCACCAGGCCATTGCGGTGGTGATTGCAGAAACCTTCGAACAGGCACGCGCCGCGGGCCAGTTGATCAAGGTCGATTACGGTCGCCATGTCGGTGCCTACGATCTGGAAAAGTCACGCGATGGCGCCAAGGTCACCAAGGAAGGCGGCGCGCCGAACAGTGCGGTCGGCAATTTCGATGGCGCGTTCGCCGCTGCCCCCGTGCAATTGGATGCCGAGTACACCACCCCCGATCATTCGCACGCGATGATGGAGCCGCATGCATCGATCGCGATGTGGGAAGGCGACGAGCTCAGCGTCTGGACCTCCAATCAGATGATCGACTGGAGCGCGGGCGATCTGGCCAAGACGCTCGGTATCCCGCGCGAGAACGTGCGTCTGATGTCGCCGTATATCGGTGGCGGTTTCGGCGGCAAGCTATTCCTGCGTGCCGACGCGGTACTCGCCTCGCTGGCTGCGCGCCAGGTGGGACGCCCGGTCAAGGTGATGCTGCCGCGGCCGCTGATCTTCAACAACACCACGCATCGTCCGGCCACCGTGCAGCGTATTCGCATCGGTGCACAGCGCGATGGCAAGATCACCGCGATTGCGCATGAAAGCTGGTCCGGCGATTTGCCCGAGGGCGGGCCGGAAATCGCGGCCGCGCAGACGCAGTTGTTGTATGCCGGTGCCAACCGCCTGATTTCCACACGCCTGGCCGTGCTCGATCTGCCCGAAGGCAACGCGATGCGTGCGCCTGGCGAAGCGCCGGGCTTGATGGCGCTGGAAGTGGCCATGGACGAAATGGCCGAGAAGCTGGAGATGGATCCGGTCAAGTTCCGGATCGTCAACGACACCCAGGTCGACCCGGAAAATCCGCAGCGCCCATTCTCTCAGCGTCAGTTGGTCAAGTGCCTGGAAGACGGGGCAAAGCGGTTCGACTGGTCCAAGCGCAAGGCCAAGCCGGCCAGCAGCCGCGATGGGCGCTGGTTGGTCGGCATGGGCGTAGCCGCAGCATTCCGTAATGCGCCGGTGATGACCTCCGGCGCACGCATGCGCCTGGAGCAGGGCGGTCGCGTGGTGGTGGAAACCGACATGACCGATATCGGCACCGGCTCCTACACCATCATTGCGCAGACCGCTGCGGAAATGCTGGGCGTGCCGCTGGATTGGGTGGATGTGCGCCTGGGCGATTCCAGCTTTCCGGCATCGGCTGGTTCCGGTGGTCAGTGGGGCGCCAACAGCTCCACTGCCGGTGTGTATGCAGCGTCGGTGAAGCTGCGCGAAGCCGTTGCCAAACAGCTGGGATTGGACCCGACCAAGGCGGAATTCGTCGACAGCCATGTACGCGCGGGCGGCAAGCGCATCGCGCTGGGCGATGCTGCAGCCAATGGTGCGCTGGTGGTGGAAGACAAGATCGAATTTGGTGATCTGTCCAAGACGCATCAGCTCTCGACTTTCGGCGCGCACTTTGTCGAGGTCGGCGTGGATATCGCCACGGCCGAGGTACGCATCCGGCGCATGCTCGCCGTGTGCGCAGCCGGACGCATTCTCAACCCCAAATCTGCACGCAGCCAGGTCATCGGCGGCATGACCATGGGCGCAGGCGCCGCCTTGATGGAGGAGCTGGCGGTCGACAAGCGCCTGGGCTTTTTCGTCAATCACGACCTGGCCGGCTACGAAGTGCCGGTGCATGCAGATATCCCGCATCAGGAAGTGATTTTTCTCGAAGAAAGCGACCCGATGTCTTCGCCGATGAAGGCCAAGGGCGTGGGCGAGTTGGGCATTTGCGGCGTCGCTGCGGCCATCGCCAATGCGGTCTATAACGCAACCGGTGTGCGTGTGCGCGACTATCCGGTCACGCTCGACAAGCTGCTCCCGCACATGCCCGAGTTGCTGCGCGCGTGAGTGCGCTGGTCGCCCCGGTCGCGCCTGCGCCGCCGGCCGAGCCGGCGTGGCCAGCATGGCCAAGCTATGCGCTGCACGACGATTTGCTGCCCACGCTCACGGCCTGGCATCGGGCAGGGCAGCGGGTAGCGATCGCCACGCTGATCGAGGTGCAAGGCTCGTCGCCGCGCCCGGTGGGCAGCGAAATGGCGATCAGCGCCGATGGTCGTGTCGCCGGTTATGTCTCCGGTGGTTGCGTAGAGGCGGCGGTGGCGCATGAAGCCATCGCCGCCCTGCGTGATGGCGCGCCGCGCTTGCTCGATTACGGTGAAGGCAGCGAGGTGCTCGACATCCAGCTCAGCTGCGGCGGACGTATCGGCGTGCTGGTCTGGCCGGTGCCGGATCTGGGCGAGCACCTGGCACGCTGGCGCAATGCACGTCAGCACCGCCGCGCCTTCCATGTGGCGTTGGATCGAGATTCCGGCGCGGTGCGCTATCCGGCGAATACGCAGGATGTGCGTGCCGGCGAATTCCTGCGCACGCATCGGCCGCCATTGCGATTGGCTCTAGTTGGCGCCGATCCTGCGTTACTGGTGCTGGTGGGATTGGCCAGCCAGATGGGCATCGAGGTGCGGGTGCTGCGGCCGCATGGCCCCAGTGAACCACCGCCCGGGCTGGCGCCGGAACACTACGACCGCCGCGCATTGCGTGACGCGCTGCAGGACCTCGCCCTGGACGCCGACAGTGCGTTGTACAGCCTGGCGCACGACAGCGATATCGATCTGCAGGTCGCGCATCGCGGGCTTGCATCCAACGCCGCCTGCATCGGCATTCTGGGCAGCCGGCACAAGCGCGAAGCACGCCTGCAGGCGCTGCGCGCACTTGGTCACAACGATGCGGCATTGGCCCGGTTACGACTGCCTGCCGGCTGGCGCATGGGACGCTCGTCTCCGCACACCATCGCGCTCGGGATCATCGCCGAGGCGACGCAGGCTGTGGCCGACCTGCAGGCCGCGGCAGTAAGCGATGGGGCGGTTGGCGATATCGCTGCGCGTGTTGCCTAAGGCGATATGCCGCTGCGCCTGAATCGGTGCGCGCACGTTTCCTACCCGATGGCGACTTGAAAGCGGAAGCGCCGAGTTTCACCCGCTCAACGCGTCGCCTGATTTGTATTATTTCTGATATGCATTAATGGGCATGTATTGGATTCGCGGCGTTTGCGATACGACTCAGCTAGCCAACGCTCGCCTATAGCTGCGAGCCGTTGCCGCAGCCACCTGACCTGTCCCGATATGGTCCCGACCGTTGCCGGCCTCTGACGCTTATTGATCGGCCAAATGATTTCGTGACTGCACGAATGCAGCGATTTGCGCCTCGATACACAGACGCGGCGCTGCATTCACAACGTCATCCCGTCAAAGCGCGTGCTCACGACGAACACGTGCTGCAGCTGTGCAACCTGCAGTCACTCCGCACGCACATTCGGGTCTCTACGCTGGGCGCATCCTCAATACGCACGACGTCGCCATGACCGTACTTTCTGATCACTATGACGACGCAGTTTGCGACGCTGACCAATATAGGGCGCTCGCAAGCTTGGATTGCACCAGCAATCTGCAAGCCAGAACACTCGGCGATTTACAACGCGCTTCAGCGCTGACTACGCGCCATTGTTCACCACGCCCTGCGGCATCGAGCGCGTGAGCAACGACCACGCGGCACTGATACTGGCGGCAGGCGCAGGCCGTCGTCTGGGCCGGTCGAAACAATTGTTAATGCGCGACGGCGAGCCACTGTTGCGTCGCTTTGTGCGTATCGCGCTGCAGACATCTCCGCGCCGCTGCGTGGTGGTCTTGGGTGCAGAAGTGGATGCGCTCACCGATGTCTTGCAAGGCCTGGATGTAGAAGTGCTACGGCACAATGAATGGTCAGCCGGCATGGGCTCCAGCCTGGCTGCGCTGCGCCAGTATGTGCAGGACGATACGACGCTGCGGCGCAGCCTGATCCTGGGTTGCGATCAACCCGCGCTGGACGCGCCGCATCTGCGCGCGTTGCTGGAAGAGGCCGAGCGCGCGGCATCGGGATGCGCCACGAGCGGTTACGCCGGAGTACGCGGCATCCCCGCAGTGGTGACCCACGCCGCCTGGGCGGATGTGCCGTTGCAAGCCGATAGCGGCCTGCGTGGCCTGTTCGCCAGTCTGGATGTGCAGACACTGGGCTGTGTGAGCGCTCCGGCACTTGCGCTGGACGTGGACACGCCCGCCGACCTGGCGGCCGCACAACAGCGCGGCTGGGTGGATGCGGACTGAGACGCTGTGACGGGTCTCAGTCCGCGTTATCCGACAGCCTGAGCATCAGATGCCTGGCATCCTTACGACCACAACACGATCGCTTCCCGGATCACCAGGACATAGCCCACCACCATTGCGGTCTTGACCGGAAACTGGAACTTCCTGAGTAGATACATGAGCCCCTCCCCAGAGGCACGCTTCAGACCGAATGTAGCGCTGCGCGTGATCGCTGTCACGTAAGAATTTTCCTACCGTAATGCCAGTATCCGCCCGACGGTATTTCCATAATCAAAAGAACATTCTGGCTATGCCGAACGCGGGGCCCTTGGCCACTCTCCCGCGGCCCCTTGAGTAAGGGCACGTCGGCACGCTGGAGGGGAGAAGGCTTTCCCATGCGGGGTGCGTCGCGATGTTCCGCGCACTTCACGCACCATCGCTGCACGCACCGGCCGGAGGGCCTGATGGACGAGTCTCGATACGTTGTACGCATTCAGCCCGAACAGGGCGGCTGGTGGGTCACCCGGCCGCAATGGTCGCCACTGCGTTACCTGCGCGAGCAGGGTGCACTGGAAAACGCCGAATTGATGGCCAAGCTGCATTGCCTGACCACCGGCCAGCCCAGCGGCGTGGTGTTGAACACAGCCGAAGGCGATCGTCTGGTGCGGCGTTATGGCTGAGAACGTCTGATGCACGGGTGTGCGTAGAGGCCCGGGTCGGCTAGATTCATGCCATCGGCCGCTGTTGGCCCGATCCGCACGTTGGCGGCCACTTTTTTTGGATGTCCGCCTGTAGTGAATGTCGCCGGTGCTGCGCTGATTCAAAACGATATCGTCGTCTTCGGCTTGATTGCCGCCACGCTGGGAGCGGTGTTCTGGACCGCCTCGCGCGAACGCGGCCCATGGCGACGTTTCTACGCCGTGGTGCCAGCCTTGCTGCTGTGTTATCTGCTGCCGGGCATCTACAACACCGTTGGCCTGATCGATGGTGCCAACACCCGTCTGTACAACCCGATCGCCCGCGACGTGCTGCTGCCGGCTGCGTTGATCCTGCTCACCCTGAGCATCGACCTGCGCGCCATCCTGGGGCTGGGGCCCAAGCTGGTGGCCATGTATCTGGGCGCTTCGCTGAGCATCATGCTGGGCGCGGTGGTCGCGTTCTGGGTGATGCGCTGGTTGCATCCGGCCACTGTCGCCGGCGACACCTGGGCGGGGATGGCGGCGCTGGCCGGCAGCTGGATCGGCGGCGGCGCCAACATGCTGGCGATGCGCGAAGTGTTCGATGTAGATGCCACCACGTTCGGCCAGTTCGCGGTGGTCGATGTCGGTGTGGGGTATGTGTGGATGGCGGTGCTGATCTTCCTGGCCGGGCGGGCGCGCAACATCGATGCGCGTAGCGGCGCCGATACCCGCGCGCTGGATGCCTTGCAGGAGCGCATGGCGCGCTTCCAGGCCGAACACGCGCGCATTCCCAGCCTGGCGGATTTGATGGTGATCGTGGCGGTGGCATTCGGCGGCGTCGGCCTGGCGCATGCGCTGGCCAATCCGCTCGCAGCATGGTGCAAGGCCAACCTCAGTTGGGCCAGCCAGTTCAGTCTGGACACTCCGTTTGTGTGGGTGGTGGTGCTGGCGACCAGCCTTGGGTTGCTGCTGAGCTTCACCCGCGCCCGCACACTGGAGGGGGCGGGTGCCTCCAAAATCGGCACACTGCTGCTGTATTTCCTGATCGCCTGCATCGGCATGCAGATGGATCTGCTGGCGCTGCTGGACCGCCCATGGCTGTTCCTGCTCGGGCTGATCTGGATCGCCGTGCACATCGCGCTGCTATGGGGGCTGGGCAGGTTGCTGCGGGTGCCGTTCTTCTATTTCGCGATCGGCTCGCAATCCAACATCGGCGGCCCGGCGTCCGCGCCGGTGGTCGCTGCTGCCTTCCACCCGGCACTGGCGCCGGTCGGTGTGCTGCTCGGCACGATGGGCTATGCCACCGGCACCTATCTGGCCTATCTGGTCGGGATTACCTTGCGCGCGATGGCGGGCGCTGGCTGATCCGGGCACTGGCGTGCGCCAGTACCCGGATACCGCCGTAGGTGACTACCAGAGGTGACTACTGGAGCAGGCGACGGTGCTCTTCCTGCTGCTGGGAAGGCGGTTGCGACTGCGATTGCGACTGCTGCTGGTTCTGTTGCTGCAGCTGCCCGACATTGGCTTGCGCCGGTTCGTTGGCCGCCGCTGCGGTCTGCACCTGGCTGCGCAGATGCGTCGGATCATCCATGCGGCCTTGCACGGCGAACAGGTGGTCGCCCTCGCGGCTGGGCACCAGATGATCGATCCGCTGCAGACCGTCGCTGCTTGCGCGCGCGGCCACGCTGGCGGCGGTGTTGAGAAACGCGGTGTCGTCGCGAAGCCCCAGGCGGTCGCGCTGGCCGTCCAACTGCACCACTGCATCGTTGAACAGCTGGCTGCCGGTGTGCAATGTCGTGCCCTGCGCCTGACCTGGCGACTGCATGTCCTGCGCCTTGATCACCGAATCCATCCCGTGCAGATCCAGCCGATGCTTGAGCATCATGCCCGGCACCAGGCGCTGCCCGAACGACAACGGATCGGGCTCCGGCAGCTCGATCTGGTGGCCGGCCGCATTGGGCATCGTCCATTTCAACGGAATGCTGTCTTCCTGCAGATGGGTGAGAATCTCGTTCTTGACGTGATAGCCGCGGATCAATTCGCTGCTGGCGTATTCCTTGGCCGCCGATGCATCCAGACCTTGCCGTTCCAGCGTGCGGTCGTTGACGCCCGCGGCGTTGTAGGTCACTGCGGGAATGTCGTTGACCATGGCGGATGCGGCTGCCAGACCGCCGCCGAGCGAGTGGCCGGAGATCACCACCTGGTCGCCAAAGGCCTGCTTGGCCTGGCTGCCGAGCTGGATCGCCGACGCATACTGCGCGTCGTCGAAGCCCAGGCCCTGACCGATGTTGTGCTTCCAGTCCTTGCCCTCGTCGGTGCCGCAAAAGCCGAGCACCACATTGCCTTGCTCGTTGCGGTAAAACGCGGCATCGAAACCGCTTTTTGCGTCGTGCAGCAAGCTGGGGTCGATGCCGGCCTGTTGCAGCGCGCTGTCGTCCATGCGCGACCAACCGTTGGGCAAGGCAGCGAAGGTTTCGGCGCCGCCGGCGCGACGCTGCGCAGCGGTGGCATACAGGTCTTGCAGCACTGCCGGAAACTGTTGGTCTTCCGGGCGTGGCTGTTGCCCGCGGATCGACTCTGCGAATGGGGTGGAGGAATCAGTGGAATTTGACGGGCTCATGCGCGGCTCCTTGCGTTCGTCGTGCGAAAAGCCCGCTTAGCGGCTGCTTTCCACGGGAATGTGATGGGCGCTCAACCATGCGCGCACATCCGACCTCACCTGTTGACCGCTGGCATTGAGCAAGCGATCCGGGGTAGTGAAGAAATACGCCTGGAAGGTTTTCTGCTGCGCGTTGCGCAGCGTGGGGTTCACGCCGGCATTGAGCAACTGCAGCACGGCAGTACTTGCCGCGCCGCTCTGTGCGGCCAGATGCAGCAGGCTGTTACCGGTGTGGTCGACACGCTGCACATCGGCTCCGGCCTCGATCAACAAGCCGATCTGCGCATCGCGCTTGCTCTGCACGGCGCGGAACAATGGCGTCCAGCCGGCACGCGCGCTGACCAGATCGATCGGCGCCTTGTGCTGTAGCAGCACCTTCAAATACTCCGGGTCCTGCGCCATCGCGGCCATATGGACGACGGTTTCCTGGTCCATGCCCGGCAATGACGGATCTGCGCCCGCATCGAGCAATGCGGCCAGTGCGCGTGGTTGTTCGTTCCAGATCGCCCACTCCAGCAAGGTGACGTTCTGATCGCCGTGTGCGGCGAGATCGACAGTGGGGGCGAGTGCACTGATTCGGGCGACGTCACCCTGCGCGATGGCCTTGGCGATGTCGGTCAGACTGGGGTCGCGGAAGGCGACGGTGTGGTCCTGCAGCGTAGCTGACATGGTGGTTTGCTCCTTGGCACCGGGCGAGGCGGTGCATGAGACCGCGAGAAACGAGGTCGCAAGAACGAGCAGGGCGGGGAATCGCGGTTGCATCGAAATCTCCTTCTCCTGATCGCATTCCTGATGGCGCTGCGTGAAGTCCTTCCGCAGCGGGGCCGATCCTACCAGCTGCCCGAATCGCTCGCGGTAAGATTTCGTGACATGCGTGAAAGCCGCAGATTTTCTTGTTGAGCCCGCTGCTTGTAGATGTTCTGGATGCTTTGCGGCACGTAGCGGCACGCATTACACAAATGCGGGCACCCACAGCCGACGGTCATGACGGGGCCGGCATAATGGCGCTTTGCGAGCAGATGGGTGCAATGGTCTACGAATTACTGATCAGCGATTGCGATGGCGTGCTTGTCGACAGCGAGATACTGGCCGACCGGGTGATGCGTGAGGCACTGGCGTCGTTCGTGCCGTCCGAGGCGTTGGAGCAGTTGCTGGGGACAACGTTCGGGCAGACCACGCGTGAGGTGTTGCTGCGGGTGCAGGAGCATTTTTTGGTGCAGTTGCCAGAGACGTTGCTGGCACAGATTCAAGCGCGCAGCGAAGCCCTGATCCAGGCGCAGGTGCAGCCGATTCCCGGCGCACGCGCCGCGCTGGAACAGATTCCGTTGCCGCTGGCGGTGGCCTCCAACAGCCGCCGCCACAATGTCATCGCCTCGGTCGAGCGCGTCGGGCTCACCGCGCGCGCGGCGGGCAACATCTTCAGTGCCGATATGGTGGAGCGGCCCAAGCCGGCGCCGGATGTCTACCTGCTGGCCGCTCGCACGCTGGGCGTGGCGCCGCGGCGCTGTCTGGTGATCGAAGACAGCCCCACCGGTGCGACGGCTGCACTGGCGGCCGGAATGCAGGTACTGGGCTTTACCGGCGCCAGCCATATTCCGCAAGGACACGGCGAGACCTTGCGTCGGATCGGCGTCCTCGACGTGTTCGACGATATGCGCGATTTGCCGGCGTTGTTCGAGCGGCTGGCGCAAAAACGCGCTGGCTGAGGAGGTTGAGTCGTCGCTTGGTTTAGCTGCAGTCAAATGCGTTAGATCAAGAGCCTGGTTAGTCGAGCGCGCGGTGCCCTCACCGCTTGCGGGACACGCCGCAAGTACGTCCCTGTAGGCTCGGTGGCGGCATCCATGCCGCCACACGGTCCCGCAAGCGGTGAGGACACCGCACCAGAAAGTTAGTAGCTCGCTTCGTTGAAAGCCTGCCTGTTATTCGTTCGCATTGCGACGCTGATCAGGAGCGCCTTCATTCGCGCCGTCATCTAAAAAACGCGCGTATTGCACTGCTTGCAACCCTGCACACCGACACTCTCGATTGGTCCTTGCCCGCCCACCGGCGCGGGACCTTACGCGGCATGGATGCCGCGTAAGAGCCTACAAGGACGTACTTGCGGCGTGTCCCGCGCCGGTGGGCGGGCAAGGGCCCCGCAGCCAAGCCACAGAACCGCCGCTCCAAAACTCAAGCCATCAACGCAATAGGGCGCGATTCGCATCGCGCCCTATTGCGTTTCTACTTCTTGATCAACCGATCACCGATCAACAGCAGCGAAACCCGCTCTTGCCGCCATACCGCGCGTCCTGGCGCTCGCGGAAGAAGGCCGGGTAGTCCATCACCGGTTTGTCGGGATGTTTTTCCAGCATGTGGCGCACGTAGTTGTCGTAATCGGGAATGCCGCAGCACAGACGTGCGGTCTGCACCAGGCGCCGCCAGATGCGGCGGTGCGCCTGATATTGGCTGGCCAGAACGAGTTGCGTGCCCATTAGAGATCCGCCATCTGGTGTGGCTGCAGCGCCACGTACGGGGTTTCGCGATCGCTACGCTGCGGATTGCGGCGCGCTATCACGATGGTCTTGACCGCATAGATCAGGATCGAACCCACCACGAACAGGAACAGCACCGTCAGCCCGGTATTGACGTAGGCGTTGGTGACGATCTGCTGCATCTGCGCCACCGTCTTGGCCGGCGCGGTGATGGTGTTGCTGGCGATCGCGTCCTGATACTTGTGCGCCTGCGCCAGGAAGCCCTGTGCCGGGTTGCTGTCGAAGATCTTGATCAACCCCGCATACGTGGTGCAGATCAACAGCCACAATGCCGGCACGATGGTGACCCAGGCGTAGCGGTCGCGCTTCATCTTGAACAACACTACCGTGCCCAGCATCAGCGCGATCCCGGCCAGCATCTGGTTGGAGATGCCGAACAACGGCCACAAGGTCTGGATGCCGCCGAACGGATCGATCACCCCGGTGTAGAGCAGATACCCCCACAGCGCCACGCAACCGGCGGTGGCGATGATGTTGGCGGTCCACGACTCGGTCTTCTTCAATGCCGGGATGAAGTTGCCCAGCAGGTCTTGCAGCATGAAGCGGCCCGCACGCGTCCCCGCATCCACCGCGGTGAGGATGAACAGCGCTTCGAACAGGATGGCGAAGTGGTACCAGAATGCCATGGTGTCTTCGCCGGGCAGCAGCTGGTGCAGGATCTGCGCGATACCCACCGCCAGGGTGGGCGCACCACCGGCGCGCGCCAGGATGCTGTGCTCGCCGATGTCCCTGGCGGTCGCTTCCAATACGTCAGGCGTGATTGCAAAGCCCCACTCGGAGACTTTTGCGGCGACTGCGACCGTATCGGTGCCGACCAGCGACGCCGGGCTGTTCATCGCAAAGTAGATGCCCGGCTCGATGATCGATGCGGCCACCAACGCCATCACCGCCACGAACGACTCCATCAACATGCCGCCGTAGCCGATGTAGCGCATGTGGCCTTCGTTGGCGAGCAGCTTGGGCGTGGTGCCCGAGGCGATCAACGCATGGAAACCGGACACCGCACCGCAGGCGATGGTGATGAACAGGAACGGGAAGATCCCGCCCTTCCACACCGGGCCGTCGCCGGTGGAGGCGAACTGGGTCAATGCCGGCATTTTCAGATCCGGCATCACGACCAGGATGCCGATCGCCAGCGCCAGGATCGTGCCGATCTTGAGGAAGGTGGACAGGTAATCGCGCGGGGCCAGCAGTAGCCACACCGGCAATACCGAGGCGACGAAGCCGTACCCGATCAACATCCAGGTGATCTGCTTGGCGGTGAAGGTGAAGGCCGGCCCCCAGCTCGGGTCGGCGGCAACCTTGCCGCCCAGCCAGATCGCGCCCAGCAACAGGATCAGCCCGACCACCGAAATCTCGCCAATCTTGCCGACCCGGATGTAGCGCATGTACACGCCCATCATCAGCGCGATCGGCATCGTGGCGATGACGGTGAACATGCCCCACGGGCTCTCGGCCAACGCCTTGACCACCACCATCGCCAGCACCGCCAGGATGATGATCATGATCAGGAAGGCGCCGAACAAAGCGATGGTGCCGGGCACCTGGCCCATTTCCTCGCGCACCAGATCGCCCAGGGAGCGGCCGTTGCGGCGGCTGGAGAGGAACAGCACCACGAAGTCCTGCACCGCGCCGGCAAACACCACGCCGACCACCAGCCACAGCAACCCGGGCAAGTAGCCCATCTGTGCGGCAAGCACCGGGCCCACCAGGGGACCGGCACCGGCAATCGCGGCGAAGTGATGGCCGAACAGCACGTGCTTGTTGGTGGGCACGTAGTCCAGGCCGTCGTTGTTGGCCACCGCCGGCGTGGCGCGGGTGATGTCCAGCTGCATCACCTTGTCGGCGATGAACAGGCTGTAGAACCGGTAGGCGATCAGATAGATCGACACCGCTGCCACCACGATCCACAGCGCGTTGATATGTTCGCCGCGGCGTAGCGCCACGGTGCCCAGACAGAACGCGGCCAGCAGCGCCAGCGCGCCCCAGGCCAGCTTCGAGAACCCTTTCATGCATGCCCCTCAGGAACGATTCACCCAAGGGTCACCCTCCGTCCGCCCGGGGTCAATGGCGCCGTTCCGGGCCGGGGTAAAACTTTAGTTGTAGAGCGTCTATCGCCATGTGCTGGAGCGATAGGCGCGGCAACGGGTTTTGGAACGATCGGTTGCGCCGGTCGCGGTTGGGGCGCCTGTCCGGCGCATCCATCATGAGAGGCTATCCAATCCGCACAGGGAGAGTCCGATGAGCGCCACTTCCACCACCGCAGCGGCACACGTGCTGCGCACGATTCGCGGCATGCCCACCTCCGACGGTGCCGGGGTCAAGCTGACCCGCGTGATCGGCACCCAACAGCTGCCGGACCTGGACCCGTTTCTGATGCTGGACGAGTTTGGCACCGATAAGGCCGAAGACTATCTGGCCGGTTTCCCCAGCCATCCGCATCGCGGTTTCGAGACGGTGACCTACATGCTCGACGGCCGCATGCGGCACAAGGACAACCATGGCAACGAGGGTCTGCTGACCCCGGGCAGCGTGCAGTGGATGACTGCCGGGCGCGGGCTGATCCATTCGGAAATGCCCGAGCAGGAATCCGGGCGCATGCGTGGGTTTCAGCTGTGGGTGAACCTGCCGGCGCGCGACAAGATGACCGACCCCAAGTATCAGGAATACGCACCGGAGAGCATTCCGGTCGCGCATCCGGCGCCTGGTGTGACGGTCAAGGTGATTGCCGGAACCGTGGGCGAGGTGCGCGGGCCGATCGTGCAACCGGCCACCGACCCGGTGTATCTGGATATCGCGCTGGCACCGAATGTGGCCTGGGACTATGTGCTGCCCAGTGGCCACAACGCATTCGCGTATGCCTTTGAAGGGGCGGTGCGGGTGGGCGAGGGCGACATTGCGCGCGCGCTGCCGGCGCAGGAGTTGGCAGTGCTGGGCGGTGGCGAGCGTCTGACGTTGCACGCGGGAGCCGAGGGTGCGCAACTGATCCTGGTGGCTGGCCGCCCGCTCAACGAGCCGGTGATGCGGCACGGCCCGTTCGTGATGAATACCAAGCAGGAACTGATGCAGGCCTTCGTCGATTTTCAGGAGGGGCGGTTTTGAACCGGCCCCATCAAGTCAACTTGGAAGAGCGTCATGAGTGACCGGCCCGTCAGCGTCAGTACCGGTGCGGTGCCATACACCGTCAGCATCCACGACGGTCAGCACACGTGGAGCGGCGACACTCAGCCGGCCAACGGCGGTGCCGATGCCGGGCCGGATCCCGAGTCGCAGGTGCTGGGCGCGCTGGGTGCCTGCACCGCGATCACGGTGTCGATGGTGGCTGCGCGCAAGCAGTGGCCGCTGACGGCGGTGCATGTGCATCTGCATTACAGCCAGCGCGGCGCTGCAGGCACGGTGATCGCGCGGGAGATCGTGCTCGACGGTACGCTGGATGACGATCAACGCGCGCGCCTGCTGGAAGTTGCCGACAAGTGCCCGATCCATCGCCTGCTGACCGGGCAGGTGCAGATCGACAGTGCATTGCAAACCGGCCCAGTGGCAAACATGGGAACAACCCAAACCTGAGAATGCGCGACGCGGCCCGGCCGGCCGATCAGTGCCGGTCAGCTCGCCGCTGGTCAGCGCTCAGCGCTGCTTGCGCACCATGCCTGCGTGGATTGCAGCCCGGATGGGTTTAGCGCTGCAACGCCAGGCTGGCCGGCTGCAGATCCATGTTCTGCACCAACGACTGCATCAAGGCCAGCTCTTCGGTATTGGCGCCGTCGATCCATAGCTGCGCGTAGCGCTTCTTGCCCAGTTCGACCACGGTGACGCGGCGCGATTCCATGCCGGGCATCTGACGCCCGCCCAGGTCGAGCTTGTACCAATAGAAGTCTTCTTGCTGGATCTGGCCTTTTTCGGCGCGTCGGTCGCGGGCCAGCGTCATTGCCGGGTCGCGGGTGGTGAGCATGACGCCCACGACCTGGCGACCATCGGCCGTCATGGCCTTGCAGACCAGATAGTCGGCGCCTGCGAGCTCGTTCCATTGCAGGCCGGAGGCCGGCGGCAATGGCGGGCAGACCGGTGAGGATTGGGCGCGAGCAGTGACGGCGGCCAACAGCAAGCTCAGGCCGACAAGGCAGGATGCGGACTTCATTCAAGTGTTCCCCGGCAATGGATGACTGCGCAGGGGCGATGCCGTCTACTGTGTCGTTGCATCAGCCCATGCGCTCCCCGCCTGACTGTGCCGTGCACGCAACATGCCCCCGACCTACAAGGACATCACTACCACAGTTTTGTCTGCAAGCTCAAGCGTGGTCGCAAATATTGCTGGAATTGGCTGTGTGCGCGGGCACCTGCGCTTCGCGACCGATTCGAGACTTGGGCGCGTCGCGCATGCCGCGACATCCCATTTGCCGTATTCAGGGATAGTTGACCGGCTTCGGCGCCGGGGTCTGCGGCAATGGAATGAATTCCTTGTCGTCGCCGGGAATGCTGCCGAAACGACCGGCCTGCCAGTCGTCCTTGGCTTGCTCGATACGCTCCTTGGAGCTGGAGACGAAGTTCCACCACAGGTGACGCGGGCCATCCAGCGGCTCGCCGCCGAGCAGCATTGCCTTGACCGGCGTCTTGGCACGCAGCCGCCCGCGCGCGCCGGGCGAGGGAATGATCAGATGGCGGGCGGGAAGATCCGTGCCATCCAGTTGCGCATCGCCTTCCAGGATGTAGAGCGCGCGTTCGAGGTGGCCGGTGTCCAGATCGAGTTCGGCATCGGGCTGCAGATCGATCGCCACGTTGAGCGTGTCGCTGAAGACCTTCACTGGCGATTCTTCGCCATACGCGCGGCCTGCGATCACGCGCAGCAAGGCGCCATCGCGCCGTTGCTGCGGCAATGTGGCAGCGGCGTGGTGATAGAACGCCGGCGCGGTTTCTTCGGCCGAACGCGGCAGCGCGACCCAGGTCTGCATGCCGTGCAATGCATGCTCGCGGGCGCGCTCGGGGCCGGGCGTGCGTTCGGAATGGGCGATGCCGCGGCCGGCGGTCATCCAGTTGACGTCGCCGGCGCGGATCACCTGATCGGAGCCGAGCGTGTCGCGATGGCCGATTTCGCCGGACCACAGAAACGTCACCGTGGCCAGGCCGATATGCGGATGCGGGCGCACGTCGATGCCGTGATCCGGTTCCAGGACGGCCGGGCCCATATGGTCGACGAACACGAACGGGCCGATGCTGCGTGCCTGGAGGGTGGGCACGGCGCGGCGCACTTCCAGCCCGCCGATGTCATGGACGCGTGGGGCGATGATCGTGCTCATGGCGGCGGCTCGTGGCGATCGAAAGGGAGCGCAAGCTTCGCACGCGCGCGCGATGGCAGCCGAGTGGTTGGGCAAGACGGTACGTTCCGCGTTGTTGCCGGCGGCAGCCGTCAGCCCAGCAGATCGCCTTGCACGTCAGACATGACCTCGCCGCGCCGCGAGGCCAGCCGGTCGGCCAGGCGCGTGGGCTCTGGAAGCCGGTACGCGCGCAGTGTGCGCAACGTCCACTCGAGTGCGCCCTGCATGGAGACGCGATGCCCGGGCGAGACGATCAGCGGATTGCAGCGCGGCTTGCTGCGCAGCGCCCAGCCGATCTGCATGCCGCCGAGCAGGATCGGGCTGTGCTCGCCACGCGCGGGACCTGGCTCGGCGAAGCTGCCGGCCAGGCGCTGCTTGGCCACGCCAATGCAGGGCAGCCCGGTCACCACGCCGAAATGCGCCGCGATGCCCAGCTTGCGTGGATGCGCGATGCCCTGGCCGTCGATGAAAACCAGATCCGGCGTGCGCGAGAGTAACGCCAGCGCCTGCAGCAACGCCGGCAGTTCGCGAAAACTGAGCAGGCCGGGTACATACGGCATCGAGGTGGGCAGGCGTGCCACATGCGTTTCCAGCGGTAACAGCGTGTGCGCATCCAGCAGCACCGCGGCGGCGCGCGTGGTCTGTCCATCGTCTTCGAAGCCGACATCGAAACCGGCGAGCACCTGTGGTGTCGCGCTCACTTCATCCTGCAACACCACGCGCTGTGCCAGTTGCTGTTGCAACTGTCGCGCCTGCAGGATGCTGCCGTCCCAACCGGCGAAGACGGGATCGATGGTCGCGTGCATGGCCACAGCATCGCGCGACGTACGTGGCGATCTCGTGCACGCCAGCGATGCGCTGGCTGCCGTTACAATCGCAGGCTGATCTGCCCCAATCGGAGAATCTGAGTGACCCGCAAACTCGTACTGCTGCGCCATGGCCAGAGCCAATGGAATCTGGACAACCGTTTCACCGGCTGGGTGGATGTGGAACTCACCGAGCAGGGCCGCCAGGAAGCCGCCACCGCCGGCAAGCTGATGAAGGACGAGGGCCTGCAGTTCGATGTTGCCCACACCTCGGTACTCAAGCGCGCCATCCACACGCTGCAGGGCGCGTTGAAAGAGCTCGACCAGGACTGGCTGCCGGTGTCCAAGAGCTGGCGCCTCAACGAGCGCCATTACGGTGGCCTGCAGGGCTTGGACAAGGCCGAAACCGCGGCCAAGCACGGCGAGGAACAGGTCAAGATCTGGCGCCGTTCCTACGACATTCCGCCGCCGGCGATGGACGTCGACGATCCGGGTCATCCGTGTCACGACCGCCGTTACGCCACGCTTGATCGCAATGCCTTGCCGGGTACCGAGTCGCTGGCGACCACGCTGGTGCGCGTGTTGCCGTACTGGCACGACGCGATCGCCCCGCAGTTGAAGGCCGGGCAGACCGTGCTGGTGACCGCGCACGGCAACTCGCTGCGCGCGCTGTACAAGTACCTCAACGCGGTCTCCAACGAGCAGATCCTGGAGCTCAACATCCCGACCGGCATTCCGTTGCTGTTCGAGCTGGACGACAACCTGCAGGTGCAAAGCTACCGCTATCTGGGCGACCCGGAAGCGGCCAAGCGCGCTGCCGAAGCGGTGGCTAATCAGGGCAAGGCGAAGTAAGCGCGGCGTTCGGTGACGGCGTTGGACGCGTTGCGCTTCGCGCGCGCGTCAGGAATGTCGTGGTTTTCGCATCACGCGTTGTCGAAAGACGCGTGATGTCTTGCAATACTGCGGCATGTGTTCGCTACTCGAGCACGCGCCGCGTGTGTGTTGATTGGGACGAGACATGATGTCCGGAAAACGCAGAACCCAACAAATGAGTGCCACCTACTGCCGCGCGTATCTGGCGACGGTGGGAGTGTTGCTGGCAGGCGGGGGCGGTGCGTTTGGCGTATTGGCCAATGGCAGCGTGTCCGGTTCGGCGATGGGGGTGGCGCTGCTGATCTGCGTCGTTGGGGTGGTGCTGCTGGCGTTCGGGCTGTTTGGGCCATCGCGGCAGATGGAATCCTGGGCGGACGCAGCTTCCGGGCATGAAGTTGCGCTGGTGTTGATGGTGTTGGCGTATCCGGTGTACCTGGTGATGGCACCGTTTTACGCACGCAAATAACTGCACTCGATGGCGCGTCCTGCGCCGGAATGCAGCGTTCGATCAGTTGACGACAGAACGTCATGAGCGCCCGGTTGGATGGCGCACAGATGATCTGTCAGTGGCAGCTGGAGCGTCTAACAAAACGTCGCGAGCGCCCGTCTGGTGGACGCGCTGCAGTTTGCTAGCCGCTCGTCTGCGTGTTCCCCAAAGCGCGATCTCTGACGTCAGGGCGTCGTGGTGTCGCTGCAATGACTTGCGTGGTTGTCTTTCAGACGATCGCCTACTTTTTCGACTGCGCATGACGCGGTCTTGATGCCTTGGAGAATTCAATGATGTTGAGCAAGTTCGCCCCGCTATCGCTTGCGGTGGCCATCGCGGTGATGCTGTCGGCATGCGGCAAATCCGATGACGCTGCAAAGCCGGCGTTTACTGCACCGCAGGCCGCGCCGACCAAGGTGGATGTGTCCAAGCTCGACGCGCCGATCGTGGCGTTCGGTATCAACGATCTGGATACGGCCATCAACGCCTGCCAGGACCTCAACGGCTTCGTCAACGCCAAGTGGCTCAAGGCCAACCCGGTGCCGTCCGATCGCACCAGCTGGGGCAGTTTCGAAGTGCTGGCCGAGCGTTCGTTGACCATCCAGCACGCACTGGTGGAGCAGTTGGCGCGCGGCAATCTGTCGGCCGGTTCGGTGGATGCCAAGATTGCCGACCTGTGGCGCACCGGCTCGGACGAAGCGGCGATCGACAAGGCCGGCATCACGCCGCTGCAGCCGCAGTTGAAGGCGATCGATGCGCTGACCGATGCGCCGGCCATCGCGGCGTGGTTGCGCAACAGCTATGCGCAGGGCCAGGGCTTCATGTTTTCGTTCGGCGCCAATGCCGATTACAAGAATTCCGAACAGATGATCGCCTATGCAGGGCAGGGCGGTCTGGGCTTGCCCGAGAAGGGC
This sequence comes from Xanthomonas sp. Leaf131, assembly GCF_001423495.1. Lineage (GTDB taxonomy): Bacteria > Pseudomonadota > Gammaproteobacteria > Xanthomonadales > Xanthomonadaceae > Xanthomonas. The sequence goes on from NZ_LMOG01000019.1 coordinate 74,489, forward strand.
TATTACACCGATCCGGCGCAGGCCAGGATCCGCGAGCAGTACGTGGCCTACATCGCACGCGTGCTGGAATTGTCCGGCGTTCCGGCAGCGCAGGCGGCCACGCAGGCCAAGGCGGTGATGGCGTTCGAAACGCGGCTGGCCAATGCCTCGCTGTCGCGCATCGAATTGCGCGACCCGGCCAAGCGCTACAACCCGGTAGACGTGGCCGGCGCCAATGCAGTGACGCCGCACTTCGATTGGCAGGCGTTTTTCAGCGCGCTCAAGGTGCCGGCCGGCACCTTCTCGTTGAGCCAGCCGGGCTACTTTGCCGAGCTCGATGCAATGCTGGCCGATACGCCGGTGGAGACCTGGAAGGCGTACTTGCGCTTCCACAGCGTCGACGAGGCGGCGCCGTATCTGGCCAAACCGTTCGAGCAGGCCAACTTCGATTTCTATGCCAAGACGCTGCGTGGTCAACAGGACATGCTGCCGCGCTGGAAACGCACCTTGAATGCGGTCAACGAGGCGATGGGCGAGGCCTTGGGCCAGCTCTATGTGCAATCCGCATTCTCTGCCGAGTCGAAGGAGCAGATGCAGCAGCTGGTGCAGAACCTGTCCGTTGCACTGAAGGCGCGGCTGGAAAAACTCGATTGGATGAGTGCGGAAACCAAGCAACGCGCGCTGGAAAAATGGGCCAGCTTCACGCCCAAGATCGGCTACCCGGATCAGTGGCGCGATTGGTCGGGCCTGGAAACGCGTGGCGATGGGTTTCTCGCCAACATGCAGGCCGCACAGGCGTTCAACTATCGCTACATGCTGGACAAGATCGGCAAGCCGGTGGACAAGCGCGAGTGGCATATGACGCCGCAGACGGTGAACGCGTACTACAACGCCACCCGCAACGAGATCGTGTTTCCGGCGGCGATCCTGCAACCGCCGTTCTTCGATCCCAAGGCCGACCCGGCGTTGAACTATGGCGGTATTGGCGCAGTGATCGGGCACGAAATGATGCATGGCTACGACGACTCGGGTAGCCAGTTCGATGCCAAGGGCAACTTCGATACCTGGTGGACCGATGCGGACCGCAAGCTGTTTACCCAACGCACCGATCAGCTGGTGGCGCAGTTCGATGGCTACGAGGCGATCCCTGGCGTCAACGTCAAAGGCAAGCTGACCTTGGGCGAAAACATCGGCGATCTCGGTGGCCTGACCGTGGCCTTCGATGCCTTGCAGATGGCGTTGAAGGAACAGCCGGACGCCAACAAACAGATCGATGGCTATACGCAGGATCAGCGCTTCTTCATGAACTGGGCCACGGTGTGGCGCCGCAACTTCACCGATGGCGAATTGCGCGTGCGCTTGAACACCGATCCGCATGCGCCGGCCAATTTCCGCGCCAATGGGGCGCCGTCGAACATGCCGGTGTTTGCGCAGGCATTCCAGTGCAAGCCTGGCGATGCGATGGTGCGTGGCGACAAGGATCGCGTCGCGATCTGGTAAACGTCCTTGCATTCGGCGAGCACTGTTGCGGCAGTACTCGCTGAAAATCCGCTGTTTTTGCCGGTCTGTCGAGCTTGCTTGCGCGCTTGCGTCTGCACATTGGCATGCCGGTGCAGCGTCTAGACTGCCGCGCTGTGCATCACGGGGGCGGCAGTGACAAAGCGAAAGATGTTCAAGTGGATCGGCATCGTTGCGCTGGTGCTCGTGCTGGGCAGCGTGTTGTCGCTCTACGGTTACGGCCGCTTTGCCGATCGCCAGCGTGGCCCGGTGAGCCATGCGTTGCAAGCCACCGCATTGGCAACGCTGATCGATAACGTCGTCGCGCCCTTGCAGCAGGCACATGCCGATCAAACCGGCATGGTGATCCTGTCCGACAATATCGATGCGTTTGCCGTACGCGCGCTCACTGCGCGTGCAGCCGGGCGCAGCCTGGATTTGCAGTACTACATCTGGCATGCGGACTTTACCGGCAACCTGTTGCACAACGAATTGCTGCATGCAGCCGATCGCGGCGTGCGCGTGCGCCTGTTGCTGGACGACATGAATATCCACGGCAGCGATTCGGTGCTGGCGGCGCTCGATAGTCACCCTTTGATCGAGATCCGTTTGTTCAATCCCACCCGTGCGCGCGAAGGCACGCTGATGCGCGGGGTGGAGATGGTGCTGCGCATGTTCAGCATCAATCGGCGCATGCACAACAAGGCCTGGATCGCCGATGGCCGCATTGCGGTGGTGGGTGGCCGCAATGTGGGCGACGAGTATTTCGATGCGGCGCGCGACACCAATTTCATGGACATGGATGCGGCGTTGATGGGGCCGGCGGTGGGCCAGGCCGAGCAAGTATTCGATGCGTACTGGAACAGCCCCAATGCCTTGCCGTTGGCCGCACTGGTGACGGCAGAACCGCAGGCATTGGATGCGTTACGCGGCAGTCTGGATGCCGGCCTGGAATCGGCACGCGCGCATCCGTATGTGGAGCGGCTGCGCCAATCGCCGAGCGTGCAGGCGTTGACGCAGGGCGAGCGCCAGGTGCATTGGCTGGATCGGGCGCGCATCGTCTCCGACCCGCCGGAAAAGGCCGAGGGCGCACCGCAGCAGGCGGACTGGATGACACCGACCTTGATCGGCGAGATGGCGCACGCGCAGCGCGAATTGAAAGTGATCTCGCCTTACTTCGTGCCTGGCGAAGAAGGCATGCGCTGGATCGGTGAATTGCGTCGGCGCAATGTGCGCGTCAGCGTATTGACCAATTCATTGGCTGCCAATGACGTCGTGGCGGTGCACAGCGGTTATGCCGATTACCGCGCGCCCTTGCTCACGCAAGGCGTGCGCCTGCACGAGCTCAAGCCGATGGGCAAGCCGGACGGCAGCCTGTTCGGGTCCAGTGGTGCCAGCCTGCATACCAAGGCGTTTGTGGTGGACGACAGCAGCGGCTTTATCGGTTCGTTCAACCTCGACCCGCGCTCGATGAATCTCAACACCGAGATGGGTTTACTGTTCGAAGACCGCGCGGTCAGCGCGGAACTGGAGCAGCTGTACAACCGCAAGATCAGCGCGCCCTTGAGTTATCGCGTGACCCTGGATCAGGGCGAGCTGCGTTGGCACGACGATGCGGCGCAGCCGCCCGAGGTGTGGTCGCAAGAGCCGGCAGCGAGCGTGTGGCGGCGTGGCGCAGCGATGGTGATGGGCTGGTTGCCGTTGGAGTCGCAGTTGTAACGCCGCTGCTCCTCGCGCAACGCTACTGCAGCTGCGTCACGATCTCGCGCGCCATCGCGCCCAATGGAAGAATACGGTCGGCACCGCCGCGTTTGATCGCTTCCTTGGGCATGCCGAACACGATGCTGGTGTGCTCGTCCTGCGCCACGGTGCGTGCGCCGGCCTGACGCATTTCCAGCAGCCCGGCGGCGCCGTCGTCGCCCATGCCGGTCATGATGATGCCCAGCGCATTGCTGCCGGCCGCGCGTGCGGCCGAGCGGAACAGCACATCCACCGATGGACGATGGCGGTTGACCGGCGGGCCTTCCATGACTTCGACGAAGTACTGCGCACCACTGCGGCGCAGCAGCAGGTGCTTGCCGCCGGGTGCGATCAACGCGCGGCCCGGCATCACCCGATCGTTGTTGGCGGCTTCTTTCACTGCGATCTGGCACAGGCCATTGAGGCGTGCAGCAAAAGCAGCGGTGAATTTCTCCGGCATGTGCTGCACGATCACGATGCCGGGGCAGACACGCGGCAATGCGGTCAGCACTTCTTCCAGCGCCTGGGTGCCGCCAGTAGAGGTGCCGATGGCGACGATGCGCTCGGTGGTCTGCGCCAGCGCGCGTCCTGTCTGCGCCGGCAGGATCACATCGGCAGTGTGTTTGACCTCCGCTTCCAGTGGTACTGCGGTCACGCGTGCGGCGAGCCGTTTGACGTTGGCGCGTGCGGCGCTGCGCACGGTGGCCACCAGTTCGTCGGCCGAGTCGGTGAGGAACTGCTTGAGCCCCAGCCGCGGTTTGGTCACCACTGCCACCGCACCGGCGGCCAAGGCATCCATGGTGACGCGCGCGCCTTTTTCGGTGAGCGTGGAGCAGATCACCACCGGGGTTGGCCGCTCGCTCATGATCTTGCGCAGGAAGGTGATGCCGTCCATGCGCGGCATTTCCACATCCAGCACGATCACGTCCGGCCATTGCTGACGCATCTTTTCGATCGCCAGCAGCGGGTCGGCGGCGGTGGCGATGACTTCGATGCCGGGCGCGTCGTTGAGCACGCCCACCAGCACCTGGCGCACCACCGCCGAGTCGTCGACGACCATGGCCTTGATGGTCTTGGTGTTGGCAGCCGGGCTGGCGGCGGGGCGGTTGAACGCTGTCGACACGGGCGATCCTTGGCTCAGGCCTTGCGGAAAATCGAGGGTGCCACCTGGACCAGGTCGATGTCGAGTTCGCTCAGGCTTTCCGAATGGCCGATGCAGAAATGCCCGCCCGATTTGAGATTGGACAGCACGCGCAGGATCACTTCGCGCTTGGTCTGGCCGTTGAAGTAGATCATCACGTTGCGCAGGAAAATGGCGTCGAAGCTGCCCAGCGCGGGCAATGCGGTATTGAGGTTGGCGTGCACGAACTTCACCCGGTCGCGCAGCCGACGTTCCACCAGCAAGGTGCCGTCGTACTCGCCCTGACCACGCAGGCAATAGCGTTTGAGATAGGGCTGCGGAATGCCGTCGATGCGTTGCAGTGCGTAATGTCCGGTGCGCGCCTTGGCCAGCACGCGGGTGCTGATGTCGCTGCCGACCACTTCGAACGGCCGCCCCTGCAAGGTGTCGTCCAGCACCATCGCCATGCTGTAGGCCTCTTCGCCGCTGGAGCTGGCTGCGCTCCAGCAACGCAGCGGCAGGCCGCCACGATGTTCGCTTGCCAGCTTGCGCAGCAACTCGAAGTGTTTGGGCTCGCGAAAGAAATAGGTTTCGTTGGTGGTCAGCAGATCGATCGCGGTCTGGATCTCGGCGCGATCCTGGTGGCTTTCCAGCAACTGCAGATACTGCGTGTAGTTGCTGAATTGATGTTCGCGCAGACGCTTGCCCAGACGGCCGCACAACATGGCTTTTTTGCCGGAGGAAATGCTGATGCCGGCCGCTTCGAAGATGAAACGCTGGAAGCGGCCGAACTCCTGTTCGGTGATGGCAGTGGCGGTGCTCATGCTCAGGCCACATCCGCATCGCTGGGCAGCGTGCTGTCGCTCAGGCGCGCGATGCGCACGGCGTGTTCGCGCCACCATTCCGACAGCATCGGCCCGGGCATCGGCGAGCCCATCAGATAGCCCTGTGCCAGATCGCACCCCAGTTCGCGCAACAGGCGCCAGTCTTCCGGTGTTTCCACGCCTTCGGCGACGGCGGTGAGGTCGAGCCGGTGCGCCAGTTCCAGCGTGGATTCGAGCACGGTGCGCTGACTGCGGCTGCGATGCGCGGCATGTACGAAGCTGCGGTCCAGTTTGAGTTCGGTGAACGGAATGCTGGCCAGACGCTGCAGCGAGGAGAAACCGGTGCCGTAGTCGTCGATCGACAGCCCAAAGCCGTGCAGGCGCAGCCGCGCCAGCATGCTCAAGGCATTGGCCGGCTCCACGATGGCGCTTTCGGTGAGTTCCAGTACCAGATCGGCGGGGCTCAGGCCGTTGTCGCTCAGCTTGCCGCACAGCTGTTCGAGAAAATCCTGTTCGCTGAGCAAATTGGGCGACAGGTTCAAGGCCAGGCTCAGCGCGAAGCCTTCTGCACGCCAATCCACCAATTGCGCGATCGCCTTGTCGATCACCTGCTGGGTCAACGCGTGGATCAGGCCTTCGCGTTCGGCCAGCGGAATGAAGCGGTCCGGTCCGATCATGTCACCTTGCGGGCGGCGCCAGCGGGCGAGCGCTTCCACACCGCGCAGGCGGCCATCCTTGAGATCGAGTTTGGGTTGGTAGGCCACACGGATTTCGCCGCGGCGCATGGCGCGGTCCAGTCGCGACGCGGCCGCGCCACCGCTGGACATCAGCGGCGACATCACGGTCGGTGCAAACACCGCTGCGCCGGCCGCAGGCTCGGGCTCGCACTCCAGCACGGTGGCCAGATCCTGCAGATGCATCGGCTTTTCGATACCGCCGAGCACGCGCACGCCGGCGCTGCGGCTGAGCTGCATCACCGCATCGATCAGGGCGCCACCGCGTTGCGAGACCACCACCACCGGTACGCTGTACTTGCCGCGCGCCAGCGCGTCGAGCAGCTGCACGCCGTCCATGCCTGGCATTTCCAGATCGATCAGCAGCAGCGATGGTGCGATGGCGCTGCTCAACCAGGCCAGCGCAGCGTGGCCATCCACCGCGCCGTCGACCGCAACGGCGCCGAGTTGGCGGCACAGCGCCATCGCATGCTCGCGCTGGACCACGCTGTCGTCGACGACCAGCACCGGGCCGTCCAGCGCGCAGCTGCAGGAGAGAAGGGTGGGGCGCATGGGAGTCCTTGCGTGCATGCGGAACATGTCAGGCCGCCAGTTCTGTGACAGGGAGCTGGGCGAGGGTGTCGTTGCTCAACACGGCATCGGCATCGAGCAGTATCACGAAGCGCTCGCCGATCTTGGCCATGGCGTGGATGAACTCGCGGCCGATGCCGGCGCCGAAGCTGGGTGCGCCGGCGATGTCGTCGGGCGCGATGTCCAGCACTTCGCTGACTGCATCCACCAGCAGGCCGAGCACCTGGTGCGTACCGCCATGGGCGATCTCCACGATCACGATGCAGCTGCGCTTGGTGATCGCGCTGGCAGCGCGGCCGAAGCGTTGCTGCAGGTCCACCACCGGCACCACTGCGCCACGCAGGTTGATCACTCCACGCAGGGCCGGCGGCATCATCGGGACATCGGTCGGCACGCGGTATTCGATGATTTCCTTGATGCCGAGAATGCCCAGGCCGAACATCTCCGTGCCCAGCAGAAAAGTCAGGTATTGCTGCGGTGCCGTCGATGACGGCGCATTGGTGGTGTTGGCTGCGCTGTGCGATTGCATCGTCGGTTCCTCAGAAGCTGGCGAACTGCGATTCGTCGATCGCATCGGCCGTGGCCGCCACCGCGCTGATCTGACGCACGTTGGTCCGCCGCTGTGGTGCGCCGTGCGCGGTGCTGCTGCCATGCGCTGCGATCCGGCGCGGGCCGAGCTTGCTGCTGCTCGATGCCACGGCGCGCCCACCATTGCCGAGCCGGAAGAAGCCCATCAGCTGCTGCAGCTGTTCGGCCTGCGCGCTCATTTCTTCGGAGGTAGCGGCAAGTTCCTCGGCATTGGCCGCCGCCGATTGCGTGGTCTGGTTCAACTGGCCGACGGCGGTGTTGATCTGGCTGACGCCGGCAGTCTGTTCTTCGGAGGCAGCGGCGATTTCCTGCACCAGGTCGGAAGTGCGGCGGATCGAGGGCACCATTTCGCCCAGCACGCGGCCGGCGCTTTCGGCCAGTTCCACGCTGGAACCGGCCACCTCACCGATTTCCTGCGCGGCGATCTGGCTACGCTCGGCCAGCTTGCGCACTTCTGCTGCGACCACCGCAAAACCCTTGCCGTGTTCGCCGGCACGCGCGGCCTCGATGGCGGCGTTGAGCGCCAGTAGATTGGTCTGGTAGGCGATGTCGTCGATGATGCCGATCTTCTTGGCGATGTCCTTCATCGCCACCACCGTGGCGCGCACGGTGTCGCCGCCGTCTGCGGCTTCGCTGGCGGCCTTGGCGGCCATGCTGTCGGTAACCCGTGCGTTCTCGGTGTTCTGCGCGATGGAGGCGGTCATCTGTTCCAGCGAGGCGCTGGTTTCTTCCACCCCGGCCGCCTGCTCGCTGGCGGCCTGTGCCAGTGCCTGCGCAGTGGCGCTGACCTGTTCGGAGGCGCTGGCCAGATTCTCGGCGTTGCGGTTGACCTCATCGACGATCTCGGTCAGCCGGCTCATGGTGGTGTTGACGTAGCGCTGCATGTCGGCGAATGCGCCTTCGTAGCGGCCTTCCACGGTGTGGGTCAGGTCGCCCTCGGCCATCGCGCCCATCACCTGGATCACCTCGGAGATGCTGCGCAGATTGCCGCGCGCCCGCTCCACGGTGTCGTTGATGAAGGCCTTCTTGCCCGGCAGCTGCGCCAGCGGCGCATCGAAGTTGCCGCGGCCGAATTCGGCCACCACGCCCATCGCCAGCTTCTTGACCGCGATATGCGCGCCCACCATCTGGTTGATGCCGGTGGCCATGCTGCGGAAATCGCCATCGAAGCCGCTGCTGTCGATCACCACATCGATATCGCCGGCTTCGTGCTCGGCCGACATGTGGTTGATCTCGCGGATCAAGCCGGTGAGGTTGCCGCGCACCTGTTCCAACGTGTCGTTGATGAAGCGCTTCTTGCCCGGCAGCAGCGGCAGCTGGGCGGTGAAGTTGCCGCGACCGAACTCGGCCACGCAGGCGATGGCTTGCTTCTTGACTGCAATGTGGCTGGCCACCATCGCATTGATGCCTTCGGCCATGCGGCGGAAATCGCCGGTGAAGCGTTGCGTGTCGATGACCACATCGATATCGCCGGCATCGTGCTCGGTCGCCATGCGGTTGACCTCGGCGACCATGCCGGTGAGGTTGCCGCGGATCTGGTCGACGATCTCGTTGATGAAGGCCTTCTTGCCCGGCAGACGCTCGAGTTCGGCAGAGAAGTTGCCGCGCCCGAACTCGGCCACGCAGGCCATCGCTTGTTTCTTCACTGCGATGTGGTTGGCAACCATGCGGTTGATGCCTTCGCCCATCGTGCGGAAGTCGCCGTCGAAGCGCGCCACGTCGATGCGGACATCGATCTCGCCGGCGTCGTGTTCCTGCGAGACGCGGTTGATCTCCTCGTTGACATGGCGAATGCTGCTTTGCACCTTGCGCAGCGCACGCAACACATCGCAGGCCTGCTCGTCGCGCACCTGTGGCATGGCCAGATCGAAGTTGCCGCGTGCGAATGCATCCAGCGTGGTGGTGGCGATGTTCAACGAGTCGTTGGCGATGCGGATCGCGCGGAGCAGCAATGCGCCGCTGACGAGCGCGGCCAGCACGCTGGCGGCGAGCAAGGCGCTGTGCGACAGCGTCAGGGCAAAGCCGGCGACCACCACCACGACGGGCAGGGCGAGGGCGAGGGCGAGAGCGGCGGTGAACCACAACTGCGTGGCGATCGGGAGACGGTGTGACATGGCGGCAGCTTCCTGGGGTCAGGGAACAACGAAGAACGCGGTGATGTGGGGAATGACGGTGCGAATGCTCAGGCCGCCAGGGCGTCCTGCTGTGGATGCAATTGCTGGATCAGGCTGGGCACATCCAGAATCAGCGCGACATCGCCGCTGCCCAGGATGCTCGAGCCACTGATGCCTTTGACCTGTGCGAAGACCTTGGACAACGGCTTGATCACGGTCTGCCATTCGCCCAGCAAGGTGTCCACGACCAGGCCGAAGCGCTGCGCGCCCTGGCGGATCACCACGATGCTTTCGCGTGCAGGCGTCTTGCCGCCGAGCGCGAACAATTCGCGCAGGCGCACATACGGCAGCACGCTGCCGCGCAGGTCGATGTAGTCGCTGGCGTAGTCGGGCGTGAACTCCACGCATTCCTCCACCACATCCAACGGCACCACGAACACCGACTTGCCGACACCGACCTGGAAGCCGTTGATGATGGCCAGTGTCAGTGGCAACCGCACCGAGATGGTGGTGCCCACGCCGGCGGTGCTGTCGATCTCTACGGTGCCGCGCAGCGCGGTGATGTTGCGCTTGACCACGTCCATGCCCACGCCGCGCCCGGACAGGTTGGTGACCTTTTCGGCAGTGGAAAACCCTGGCTCGAAGATCATCGCGAACACTTCGCGGTCGCTGAGTTGGCGGCCGGCCTCGATCAGGCCGCGTTCCAGCGCCTTGGCCAGGATACGGTCGCGGTTCAAGCCGCCGCCGTCGTCGGTGATCTGGATGACGATGCTGCCGGAGTCGTGATAGGCGTTGAGGCCAACAGTGCCGCGCGCGGGCTTGCCGCGCGCCACGCGCACGTCGGCCGGCTCGATGCCGTGGTCCATCGCATTGCGCACCAGATGGGTGAGCGGGTCGCCGATCTTTTCCACCACCGACTTGTCCAGCTCGGTGTCTTCGCCGGCCACCACCAGCGCGATGTCCTTGCCGAGTTCGCGCGCCACATCGTGCACCACGCGCTGGAAGCGGCTGAAGGTGCCGCCGATCTTGACCATGCGCAGTTGCAGCGCGCTTTCGCGCACGTCTTCCACCAGACCGGCCAGGATCGAGGCCGATTCCAGCAGCTGTGCGTCGCCGGTGCGCTGTGCGTTGGCGTTGGTACCGGCCACCGCGATGATGAGTTCGCCGACCAGATCGATCATGCGATCGAGTTTGTCGGCGTCCACGCGGATCGAGCGCGCTTCGGCGTTGCGTGAGGCGCTGTCCTGGGCTGCGCGTGGTGGTGCTGCAGCCTGGGTCAGATTCGGCACTGCAGCGAGCACGCTGGCGACCGCCGCACTGGCCGCAGGCTCGCTGACGAGAAGAGCGGCAACATCGGTCGGCGCCGGCACCGAGGTGATCTCAAGATCGCAATCCTCGCGCACGAACTCGAACACTTCTTCGATCGCGGCGCGGTCGGCGTCGCTACGCAACAGGATCTGGAAACCGAGATAGTTGGCTTCCGGGTCGAGCTCTTCGAAGGTGGGCAATTGGCTGTAGTCGGTGCTGATCGATTCGACCGAACCCAGCCCGCGCAGATTGCGAATCAGCTTGAGCGGCGAGTTGCCGAAGCGCAGCGCGTCGGCAAACAGCGTCAACGCAATACGCCAATACCCGCTTTGTTTTTCCGGTGTGCCGTGCTGGATCGTGCTGGCGCTGGCGCCGCACACGCTGCCTTGCAGATAGGTCTGCAGTTGCGCCAGCAATGGCTCTGCTTCGGTGGCCAGTGCGTCCGCATCGGCGTGGCTCGGATCGGCAGCGGTTTCCACCAGTGCGTGGATATGGTCGCAGCACACCAGTAGCAGCGCGATCAGTTCCGAACTTAGGCTCAGCGCTTCATCGCGCACCAGATCCAGCACGCTTTCCAGGACATGGGTGAAGCCGACCAGCTGCGGCAGATCGAACAAGCCGCCCGAGCCCTTGATGGTATGTGCCGCGCGAAAGATCGCGTTGACCGCATCGGGCGAGGACTCGCCACGCTCGGCTTCGAGCAGATGGCGTTCCATGTCTTCGAGCAGATCCCGGCTCTCGGCCAGAAAAGTCTGCATCAGCTGGTTCATATCCATGCGTGTGTATCCGTCCGTTAGTGAATGCGTTCGCCGATGCCCGCGACCGCATGCGGATAAAGCGCCTCGAGCAAGCCGAGCAGTTCGATCACATCGACCACCGCGCGGCTGGAATCGGTGAGCGAAAACGGCCGCCCATCGGCCTGGATCGCCTGTTTGGTGGCCAGCAGCAATTGCAGGCCAGTGGTGTCGATCTCGCTGACTGCCCCCAGGTCCAGATGCAATCCGCCCGGGTGCAGCAATGCCGGCTGCAGCAGCGGCTTGAGTTCGGCAGCGCGACGGATGGTCATCTCGCCTTCCAGGGCGAGCGTCAGCGGCGCGGGTAGATCGGACAATGGCGTGTTCATTGATGCCTCAAGCGATGCGATGGCGCACGGATGCGTGCCATGACGCGGAAAAGTTCGCTCCGGCGTGGACTTGCGTGGGCAGCTCTGCACACGGGGACATGCCGGTCTATGCTGGTATCGGCGCGTGGCAGGAATATTTAGGCAAAATTCAGCGCGGTGACGGATTTGAGAAATCCATCACTTCCTGAGCATTAATTGCTCAGCTTTGTCGCAAGCAGACTCGGGAGTCGAATGTCCCGGACAGTCCCGCAGGACAGATAGCTGCGTTTCAGCCGAATTCTTTAATGCCTGCGGCACGGCGATCCGCAGCGTCGCTGCAGATAAAGCGCATTAAACAAGCGGCTTGCGTGGTGCGCTTGTAGTGAACGATGCGATGGGTGTTAGCGAAAATTCCGCATCGCATTCGATTCGATTTACTCAGCGATCGCAACACGATCGACGCATCCTTGCGTCGTGCATGGTCGAGGTCGTTGCAAAAAGCAAACGCAACCGGTCGCGCGTTCTTTTTATCTCGGCGCCAGCATCGTCAACAACCCGCGTGCCGCATTGAAACGATCCACACCTTCCGGCAGCGGCAGCTTGATGCGCAGCTTGTCCGGGCCGTCCATGGTGTAGATCTTGGGCTGCTTCTGGATCATCTGGATCACCGCGACCGGGTCGATCGACGGCTTGGCCTCGAACACCAGGCGTCCGCCGTTTTCGCCCAGATCCAGCTTGCGCACACCCAGCGCGTTGGCCTGCAGCTTGAGCTCGGCAATGGCGAACAGATGCTTGACCGGATCCGGTAGCAGGCCGAAGCGGTCGATCATTTCCACCTGCAATTCGCGCAAGGCATCGCTGTTGCGCGCGCTGGAGATGCGCTTGTACAGCGTCAGCCGTGTGTGCACGTCGGGCAGATAATCCGCGGGGATCAACGAAGCCACATGCAGCTCCACTTCGGCGCCGCGCACTTCGTCGCCGGCATCCAGATCGGGCAGGTTGCCCTGGCGAATACTGCGCACCGCGCGTTCCAGCAGCTCGGTGTAGAGGCTGAAGCCGACCTCGGCCATCTGCCCGCTCTGGTCTTCGCCCAGCAGCTCGCCGGCGCCGCGGATTTCCAGATCGTGCGTGGCCAGGGTGAAACCGGCACCGAGCTCGTCCATCGAGGCGATGGCTTCCAGGCGCTTTTCCGCATCGGCAGTGATCGAGCGGCGGTCCGGCACCACCAGATACGCGTAAGCGCGGTGATGCGAGCGACCGACGCGACCGCGCAACTGATGCAACTGGGCCAGGCCGAAGCGGTCGGCGCGGTTGATGATGATGGTGTTGGCGTTGGGAATGTCGATGCCCGATTCGATGATCGTGGTCGACAGCAACACATTGAAACGCTGCTTCTGGAAATCCAGCATCACCCGTTCCAGCTCGCGCTCGGGCATCTGCCCATGCGCGATGCCGATGCGCGCTTCCGGCACCAGCTCGGACAGGTCGCGCTGCATGCGCACGATGCTTTCCACATCGTTGTGCAGGAAATACAGCTGCCCACCACGACTGAGCTCGCGCTGGAAGGCCTCGCGCAGCAGCGCGTTGTCCCACGCAGTAATGAAGGTCTGCACCGCCAGCCGGTTCGGCGGCGGGGTGGCGATGATCGACAGATCGCGCAAACCGGCCATGGCCATATTCAGCGTGCGCGGAATCGGCGTGGCGGTGAGCGTGAGCAGATGCACGTTGGCGCGCATCGCCTTGAGCGCTTCCTTCTGCCGCACACCGAAGCGCTGCTCTTCGTCGACGACGACCAGGCCCAGATCCTTGAACTTCACGTCCGGCTGCAGCAAACGATGCGTGCCGATGATGACGTCGATATCGCCGCTGGCGACCTTCTCCAGCTCGGCCTTGATTTCCTTGGTGCTCTTGAAGCGCGACAGCACTTCCACCTTCATCGGGTAATCGGCGAAACGGTCGCGGAAATTGCGGTAATGCTGCTCGGCCAGCAGCGTGGTCGGCACCAGCACGGCGACCTGCTTGCCGGCGCTGGCGGCGGCGAATGCGGCGCGCACGGCCACCTCGGTCTTGCCGAAGCCCACATCGCCGCAGACCACGCGGTCCATCGGCTGGCTGCTGCCCAGATCGCGCAACGTGGCATCGATGGCGGCCAACTGGTCGGCGGTTTCTTCGAACGGGAAACCGGCCGCGAACGGTTCGTACATCGCGCGGTCCACCTGCAAGGCCAGACCGGCACGCGCACGTCGGCGCGCCTGGATTTCCAGCAATTCGGCCGCCACGTCGCGCACTTTTTCGGCGGCCTTGCGCTTGGCCTTGGTCCATTGCTCGCCGCCCAGCGAATGCAGTGGTGCGGTCTCGGCCGAGGCACCGGAATAACGGCTGATCAGATGCAGCTGCGCCACCGGCACATACAGCCGGTCGCCCTTGGCGTATTCGATTTCCAGAAACTCGCCGGGCATGCCGCCGGCATCGAGCACGATCAGCCCACGGTAGCGGCCCACACCGTGGTCTTCGTGCACGATCGGCGCGCCTTCGGACAACTCGCCCAGATCGCGGATGATCGCTTCCGGCTCGCGGCCCACACGTCGCGTGCGACGCGGCTGGTTGGCCCGCTCGGGAAACAGCTGGCGCTCGGTCAGCACCGCAATCTGCGGGGTGTCCAGTGCAAAGCCGTCTTCCAACGGCGCTACCGTGATACCGAAGCGCAGCTTGGGCGCGGCCAGGAAGGCGGGCAGGTCGGCCACCACCTCCGGCTTCAATTGCGCGGCGGCCAGCACTTCCATCAAGGCTTCGCGGCGACCGGCCGAATCGGAGGCCACCAGCACGCGGCCCGGGTAGTGGCTCAGGAACGAGGCCAGCGCCTGTCCGGCCGGTGCGTCTTTTGCAGCCACCGGCAGCGGCGGCAACGGTTGGTCGCCAAGCGCGGCGGCCTCGTCGATGCGCGGATGGTCGCTGGCCCAGACTTCGATGCGGGCCAGCTTGTTGAGCCGCTCGCGCAATGCATCCGGCGATTGATACAGCTCGTCCGGCGTCAGCAGCGGGCGCTCCACATCGTGGCGGCGTTGTTCGTAGCGCTCCTGCGCCTGCGCCCAGAACGTATCGGCCGCGTTGGACACGCCGGTGGCGATCAACGGCAGCGTGCGCTTGTCCAGATAATCGAACAAGGTGGCGGTCTTGCTGAAGAACATCGGCAGGTAATACTCGACGCCCGACGGCGCCAGGCCCGACTTCAGATCCTGATACAGCGCGCTGCGCCGGGTATCCACATCGAAGCGTTCGCGCAGGCAGGCCAGCACGCGTTCGATGCTGGCATCGTCCATCGGCACTTCGCGGCCGGGCAGCAATTTGACCGCATCGACCTTGTCCAGCGAGCGCTGCGATTCCGGGTCGAAGGCGCGGATCGAGTCGATATCCTCATCCAGCAGCTCCACGCGCAACGGCGTGGCTTCGCCCATCGGAAACACGTCCAGCAAGCCGCCACGCACCGCGAAATCGCCCGGGTCCATCACCTGCGGCACGTTGCGGTAGCCGGCGCTTTCCAGGCGACGTTTTTCCGCATCCAGATCCAGCCGCTGCCCGACCTTGAGATCGAAGCTGCCACCGACGATATAGCTCAGCGGCGCCAGCTGCTGCATCAGCGTCTGCACCGGCACGATCACCACACCATGGGTCAGTGTGGGCAAACGGTGCAGCGCAGCCAGACGCTGGCTGATGATTTCCGGATGCGGGCTGAACTGGTCGTAGGGCAGGGTTTCCCAATCGGGAAACGGCACCACCGGCAGCGTGGCGTGTTCGCCGAGCAGGGCATGCAGATCCGATTCGATCTGGTGCGCACTCTGGTTATCGCGTGCGATCACCAGCAACGGGCCGGCGTGCGCCTCGGCGGCGCGAGCGACCGACCAGGCCAGCGCAGTCGGAGAAGCGGGGGCGCGCCAATAGGCACGAAGCTGGCCGGACTTGGGCAGCGGCGGAGAGGGGAAGGTGGTTGGCGACGGCATTAGCCGGCGATTTTATCAGAGCGCCCGCTACGGCCGGTCCATCCGGCGTGAAAGCCGGCGTCGGGCCGCCTGCGCAGAAGGGCGCTGCAGGGTCTAGCGTTACGTACCGCCTTTCTGGCACCCGGCAAACCTTTGCAAACACCCCGTGGTGCAAGATGCAGTCGGCGGCGTAGGTCAAAAGCCCGGTTGGTCGAGCGCGCGGTGCCCTCACCGCTCGCGGGACACGCCGTGAATCCGTCCTTGGAGGCTCGGTGGCGGCATCCATGCCGCCACACGGTCCCGCAATCGGTGAGGACACCGCACCAGAGAGTGAGTCGGTTGCTTTGTTGAAAGCACTGCACACCGACCATCTCGGCTGGTCCTTGCCCGCCCACCGTCGCGGGACCTTACGCGGCATGGATGCCGCGTAAGAGCCTACAAGGACGTACTTGCGGCGTGTCCCGCGATGGTGGCATCCAGCTCCAGCACCATCCGAACCAGTTCCGGCGAGTCTGGATGCGGCTGCGGCTTGAAGCCCAGCGACTCGGCCAACTGCAGCATCGGCACATTGCTTTGCAGCACATCGCCGAACAGGCAGTCCAGGTACTTGCGCCGCGCCCACTTGACCAGCTTGCGCATCAGCTGCCGGCCCAGACCCTGGCCGGCGACGAAGCTGCTGACCAGAATGGTGTACTCGGCCTGGCGGGTGCCCGGCACCAGCGCTGCGCGCGCGACTGCGCCGACCAGCGCCTCGCCCGGCGGCAACTGCTCGGCGGCGACCAGCACGATCTCGCTCTTGGGATTGGGATGGGTCAGACGCTGCACCATCTCCGGGGTGATTTCGGCGGAGGAGCGCACGAAGCGTTCGCGGATTTCCTCCGGTCCCAACAGGCTGAAAGCCCCTTGCAGCGGCGGACCGTCCTCGGGACGGATCGGGCGGAGCAGAAGGGTGCGGCCATTGGGCAGGCTGAAGTTTTCATGCCAGGGAGGCATGCGATTGCGAATGGCCATGACCGGTGTTCCTTAAAGATCGGAAGATTCTGGCACCAGCCCAGCGCACAACCGTGAATGAATCCGGTGCGCCGCCGGGGGCCGTCAGGAGGTGGCAGTGCTTCCCTGGTCACTGTACCGAGCGATACCGTGATCCAGTCGTGAGTATGGCGGCGTTTGCCGGGGCGAAGGCACGCCCGGCCCTGACGACTCAGGCGTCCTGGCGCAGCCATTCCAGCCGGGTCGAGGCACCGGCCTCGCCCAGATGCTGCTTCAGCACCGGCAGCGCGGGTGCCAGCACCTGATCGAACTGCCACGGCGCATTGACGATCAGCAGCCCGCTGCCGGTCAGGCGCAGCGGCGAGTCGTCCGGGCGCACCTGAAGTTCGGCCACCAGCACCGACTTGGCCGGCAGCGTGGCGGCCTTGCGCATGAATGGCTGCAGGCTGCGGCGCAGCTTGATCGGGTACCACACCATGCACATCGCCTGCGGCCAGCGCGCCAGGGTCTCGCGCACGCTATGGATGACCTGCGGATACTCGGCCTCCTGCGACTCGTACGGCGGGTCGATCAGCACCAGCCCGCGGCCGATCTTGGTCTCGCCCGCGCGCGGCGGCACGAAGGCGCGAATCGCTTCATAGCCATCGCCGGCATGCACGCGGACGCGGCTGTCCTTGGCGAACAGGCGCTTGAGCGCCTCGGCTTCTTCCGGCTGCAATTCGCAGAACGCCATGCGGTCCTGCTCGCGCAACGCCTGCGCGGCCAGCAACGGCGAGCCGGGGTAGTGGTTGATCTGGATGCCGGCAGTGGGGCGCGCCGGTTTCTGGCCGGGCGTGGCCGGGCGGGCGACGGTCTGGTTGTCGGCCTGCACCGCGCGCAGATAGCGTTCGACCACCTCGGGCAGGGTCGACTCGGCCATCAGCCGCATCACCCCGGCATCGGCCTCGTTGGTCTTGCGGCTCTCTTCACCACCGAGCTGGTAGCGCCCGCGTCCGGCGTGGGTATCGAGCACGAAGAACGGCGTGTCCTTGCGCTTGAGGGTGTCGATCAGCGCCAGCAAGGCGATGTGCTTGAGCACGTCGGCATGGTTGCCGGCATGGAAGGCGTGGCGATAGTTCATCGCGGCAGTGTACGGGCCGCGCCAGCATGCGGCTATGCTGCGCGCCATGTCCGAGTCCCCCGCCCGCGTGCTCGTCGTCGAAGACGAAGCCGCCATTGCCGATACCGTGCTGTACGCGCTGCGCAGCGAAGGCTATGCGCCCGAGCATTGCCTGCTGGGTCGCGATGCGTTGGCGCGGCTGCGCGCCGACCCGGCCGATGTGGTGGTGCTGGACGTGGGCCTGCCGGACATCAACGGCTTCGAAGTGTGCCGCGCGCTGCGCAGTTTCAGCGACGTGCCGGTGATCTTCCTGACCGCGCGCAACGACGAGATCGACCGCGTGCTCGGCTTCGAGCTGGGCGCCGACGACTACATGGCCAAGCCGTTCTCCCCGCGCGAGCTGGTGGCGCGGGTGCGCGCGCGGCTGCGTCGCCGCAACGTTGCCGCAGTCGCGGAGGCGGGCTGGCAGCCGCATGGCGCGTTTGCGATCGATCGCGAGGGCAGCCGCATCCGCTACGGCGAGGCGCTGCTGCCGCTGACCCGCTACGAATACGCGCTGCTCTCGGCATTGTTGCAGCGCCCTGGCGCGATCCTCAGCCGCGCGCAGCTGATGGACCGCGGCTGGGATGCCAGCGCCGACAGTGCCGACCGCACCGTCGATACCCACATCAAGACGCTGCGCGGCAAGCTGCGCCAGGCCGGCGTGCCGGCCGACCCGATCCGCACCCACCGTGGCCTTGGCTACGCGCTGGAGCTGTAGGCATGGCCGAGCGCAGGCGTCGCGTTGTTCTCCAGGCCGGGGGCGTCTGACATGCGGCTCGGTCTCAAGCTGTTTCTGGGCTTCTTTCTGATCGTCGGGCTGGCCGCGTTCTTCGTGATGCGGGTGTTCGTCAACGAGGTCAAGCCGGGCGTGCGCCAGGCGATGGAATCCACCCTGGTGGATGCGGCCAATGTGCTGGCGGAAATGGCCAGCGGCGAGCTGGCCGCCGGTACCATCGCCACCGGCAGCTTTGCGCGCAACGTGGCGCAGGCGCAGCGGCGCGATCCCAAGGCCTGGGTGTGGCGGTTTCGCAAGAACGATGTGGCCTACCGGGTCACCGTGACCGACGCGCGCGGCGTGGTGGTGTTCGATTCGCTGGGTCGCGACGTGGGCCGCGACAACTCACGCTGGAACGATGTCTATCGCACCTTGCGCGGCGAATATGGCGCGCGCTCCAGCCCCGAGGTCGATGGCGACCCGACCGCCACGGTGATGCATGTGGCCGCGCCGATCTACGCGCCAAATGACCCGGCCAAGTTGATCGGCGTGCTGACGCTGGCGCAGCCCAATCGCAGCATCGACCCGTTTATCGAGGCCAGCCAGCGCAATATTCTGCAGCGCGGGGCCTGGTTGATCGGCATTTCCGCGTTGATCGGCATCTTGATGACCTGGTGGCTGATGCGCGGCATTGGCCGGCTCAATCGCTACGCGCAGGCGGTGAGTGCGGGCATTCCGGTGCCGCCGCCCAAACCGCGCGGCGATGAAATCGGCGACCTGGGTCAGGCGTTGGAAAGCATGCGCCGCAAGCTGGAAGGTAAGGCCTACGTGGAGCAGTACGTGCAGTCGCTGACGCACGAAATGAAGAGCCCGCTGGCGGCGATCCGCGGTGCGTCCGAGTTGTTGGCCGAGCCATTGCCGGAGGCCGACCGCCAGCACTTTGTTGCCAGTATCCGTGCGCAGGAGCTGCGCCTGACCGAAACCATCGACAAGCTGCTGGCACTGGCCGAGGTGGAGCAGCACGGTTGGTTGCAAAAGCGCGAGCGCATCGCGGTGGCTGGCTTGCTGCAGGCAGCAGTGGATGCGGTTCTGCCACGCGCGACAGCGGCCGGCGTGCGGGTGGAGATCGATGTCGCATCTGATGCAGCGCGCGAGCACTACGTGCTCGGCGACGGGTTTCTGCTGCGCCAGGCACTGATCAATCTGCTGGAAAACGCCATCGCGTTTTCGCCGGAAGGCAGCACCGTGCACTTGCGCACGCAGTTGCGCGATGAAAAATTGCAGGTGTCGGTGCAAGACCGCGGCAGCGGAGTGCCGGATTACGCGCTTGAGCGGGTGTTCGAACGCTTCTACTCGCTGGCCCGCCCGCAGACCGGTCAACGCAGTTCCGGGCTTGGCTTGCCGTTCGTGCGGGAAGTTGCGCGCCTGCATGGCGGCGAAGTAGCGCTGGGCAATCGCGAGGGCGGCGGCGCGGTGGCGACGTTGCGGCTGCCAGCTGGCTGATCTGCGGCCTGGCTGCAGGGCCCTTGCCCGCCCACCCTCGCGGGACACGCCGCAAGTACGTCCGTGTAGGCTCTTACGCGGCATCCATGCCGCGTAAGGTCCCGCGANTGTGGTGGCTGGAACGGCGCAGGCGCTGAGTTGCTGCCGCGCCAACCCGCATCAGCGCATGGGTGCGATGCCGCTTTCACGGCTCGAAATTTTGGGTGTCCTGTCGTGGCTGTAGGATCAGGTGGAGAGCGGCTGRTCTKTGGTTTGGCTGCAGGGCCCTTGCCCGCCCACCCTCGCGGGACACGCCGCAAGTACGTCCKTGTAGGCTCTTACGCGGCATCCATGCCGCGTAAGGTCCCGCGACGGTGGGCGGGCAAGGACCAGTGGAGATGGTCGGTGTGCATGTTTTCAACAAAGCAGCCGACTAACTTTTCTGGTGCGGTGTCCTCACCGATTGCGGGACCGTGTGGCGGCATGGATGCCGCCACCGAGCCCCCAGGGATGGGTTTACGGCGTGTCCCGCGAGCGGTGAGGGCACCGCGATTGCGGGACCGTGTGGCGGCATGGATGCCGCCACCGAGCCCCCAGGGATGGGTTTACGGCGTGTCCCGCGAGCGGTGAGGGCACCGCGCCCTCGATGCTGCGGGTTTGCTGCAGGGCCTTGCCCGCCCACCATCGCGGGACACGCTGCAAGTACGTCCTTGTAAGCTCTTACGCGGCATCCATGCCGCGTAAGGTCCCGCGACGGTGGGCAGGCAAGGACCAGTCGAGATGGTCGGTGGTCATGGCTTTCAACAAAGCATCCAGCAAACTGGCTGGCGCCGTGTCCTGTTCTCAATAAAGCAATCAGCAACCAGTCTGGTGCGGTGCCTCGCCGATTGCGGGACCGTGTGGCGGCATGGATGCCGCCACCGAGCCCCCAGGGATGGGTTCACGGCGTGTCCCGCGAGCGGCGAGGGCACCGCGCCCTCGACCCAGGCGAGCGCTTGCCAGTTTTTGTTAGCCCCTCTAATTGCAGCAAGGCACGACGATTCGCCAGCTGATTGCCCACTTCACATTCGCTTCAAATTCGCCTCAAACCCTCCACACCGGCACATCGCACCCTGGCCACCTCCCAGAATGAGGATGGCCGATGAAATCCCTGAAACTGTTGTTGCGGTTCGCCACCATCGGCGGGCTGATCCTGCTGCTGCTGATTCCGTTGCTGTTGATCCGCGGCGCCGTGCAGGACCGCGCCCGCTACCGCGACGAGGCGGTGGAGCGGGTGGCGCAGAGCAAGGCCGGCGAGCAGCAGTTCATCGCGCCGGTGCGGGTGCTGCCGTATACCGAAGACGTGCAGGTCACCGAGCCGGACGAGCAGGGCAACCAGCGCAAGGTGTGGCGCAAGCGCGAAGGCGCGCTGCTGCAGACCCCGCGCAGCCTGAAACTCAGCGGCGAGATGGTGCCCTCGTTGCGCGAAGTGGGCCTGTATCGCGTGCAGGTGTATTCCTGGAAAGCGACCCTGCATGCCGAATACGCGCCGTTTGACTACGTTGCCGCACCGACCCGCGTATATGGCCAGCCGCACCTGGCGGTGGGCATTTCCGATGTGCGCGGGCTGGTGGGCACACCGCGCCTGCAGGTGGATGGGCGCATGCTGGCGCTGGAAAGCGGCGCAGGCGCATTGGCCGATCGCTCGGCAGGGATCCATGCCCAACTGAGTCCGCTGGCAGACCCGGTCGCCGGCCGCGTGCAGGACGGTAACGTGGTGGACATGCAGTTCGTGCTGGACGGCACGCGCCGGCTGGCCATCGCACCGATCGCCGACAACAACGAGATCGCCTTGCGTTCCAGCTGGCAACACCCGTCTTTCGGCGGCCGCTTCCTGCCGAACGCGCCGAGCATCGGGCCGAAGGGCTTCGATGCCAGCTGGTCGCTGTCGTCGCTGGCCACCGGTGCGCAGACGCAGTTGCAGTCCAGCCAATCGTCGCTGGATATGCTGGAAGTGCGCCTGGTCGACCCGGTGGACGTCTATACCCAAGCCGACCGCGCCAGCAAATACGGCATCCTGTTCGTGGTGCTGACGTTTGTGGCGTTCGTGTTGTTCGAGTTGATCAAGCGCTTGCCGATCCATCCTTTGCAATACCTGCTGGTGGGTCTGGCGTTGGCGATCTTCTTTCTGTTGCTGCTGAGCCTTTCCGAGCACATCGCGTTCTGGCAGGCGTATCTGGTGTCGGCCGCGGCGTGTATCGGGCTGCAGTTCTTCTACCTGTCCGGTGTGCTGCGTAGCTGGGCACGTGCAGCGGGGTTCTCGGTGATGCTCACCGCGTTGTATGGCGTGCTCTATAGCCTGCTGGTCTCCGAAGACAACGCGCTGCTGATGGGATCGTTGCTGCTGTTCGGCATTCTGGCCAGCATCATGTGGGTCACCCGCAAGCTCGATTGGTACGAGCTTGGCAACAGCCTGCGCTGAGGCCGGCATGCTCGCTCACGCACAGGTGCACCGGCGGGCGCAGCGTTTGCTGCCCGCCGGGATCGACACGGTGGCGCTGCTTCCCGCAGCGCCACTGCAACGTTGGGAATGTTCGCCGTTGTCGGCGTTGCCGCTCGGCCGTGAGGGGCGCAGCGGGGTGATCGGCCTGCGCCTGCATGCAGCCACCGCACAGGCGCTGCGCACGGGCGGAGCCGGTTTTTTGCAGGCGGCGCGGCAGCACAAAGCGCCGCCTGGCGAGGCGCCGACGCACAGCTACGGGCCATGGCAGCAGTTGAACAACGGCAGCTATTGGACTCGCAGTACCGATGCACTGCTCGGGGTGCTGCTGGCCGCCGAAGAAGCGGCGGTTTGGCTGCTATGGCAGCAACCCGATGCGGCGGGTCCGGGCAACGGCCGTTGGCTGCGGTGAGGCTCGATGTGGCAGGCGCGCCAGGCTCGCTTACCATGCAGGCATGACTGGTTCCTCCCTGATCGTCGAAACGGTACGCGGCACGGACGTGTTGCCGCATCTGGATGCAGTGGCGCAGCTGCGCATCGCGGTGTTTCGCGCATGGCCGTATCTGTATGAAGGCGATGCCGATTACGAACGCGGCTATCTGGCCGCGTATGCGGCCTCGCCGGACAGCGTGTTCGTGCTGGCGCGCGATGGCGATGCGGTGATCGGCGCCTCTACCGGGCTGCCTTTGCTCGACGACAGCGAGGCCTTCCACACGCCATTTCGTGCGGCCGGCATCGACCCGGCCAGCGTGTTTTATTTTGGCGAATCGGTGTTGCTGCCGGCGTATCGCGGGCAGGGGATCGGTCATGCCTTTTTCGACCGGCGCGAAGCGCATGCACGCGCGCTGGGCCGATTTGCGCTCACTGCGTTTTGCTCGGTGGAGCGTGGGCATGATGATCCGCGCAAACCGGTCGACTACCGGCCCAACGACGTGTTCTGGCGCAAGCGCGGCTATGCGCCGCAACCGCAGATGCGCGTGCAGTTGGCATGGGCGGAGTTGCAACACGGCGAGATCGACCACAGCTTGAGCGTGTGGACGCGTGCGTTGTCGTCATGATTGCCAACGGGCGCCTCGCCACGCCGCACCTTCCGATCAATCGCAACAAGGCCGCCAGATGAAAATCGCCGTCGCCAAATACCCGATCGGCAAACCCGCCGATTTCGCTGCGTTCGCTGCGCGTCAATCCGCGTTGGTGAGCGAGGCCGCCGTTGCCGGTGCATGTGTGCTGGTGCTGCCGGAATATCTGGCGCTGGAGTTGGGCGCAACCTTCGGTACGCATATTTCTGCCGGTTTGCCGGAGTCGCTGGCAGCGATCCAGGCGCTGCGTGCGCCGTGGCTGGAGCTGTTTGCCGGGCTGGCGCGGCAGCATCAGGTGCATCTGATTGCCGGCAGTTTTCTGCTGGACCTGGGCCAGGGCCGCTACCGCAATCGCAGCGACTGGTTCACCCCTGAAGGCAGGCATGGCTGGCAAGACAAACTGCAACTCACCGGCTTCGAAAAGGCCACCGGGCTGATCGAACCAGGCGATGCGGTGAAGGTCTTCGACCTGGACGGCGTGCGCGCGGCGATCGCGATCTGCTACGACAGCGAGTTCCCGCTGCCGGTGCGCGCGCAGTACGAAGCCGGCGCGCGGCTGCTGATCGTGCCCAGTTGCACCGACACCGCCGCCGGGGCGATGCGGGTGCGCATCGGCTGCCTGGCGCGCGCGCTGGAAAATCGTGTGTTCGTGGCGCAATCGGTCACCGCCGGCGAGGCGCCGTGGAGCCCGGCACTGGACATCAATACCGGCGAGGCGGCGGTGTTCGCGCCGATGGATGTCGGCTTCCCGGCCGATGGCGTGCTGGCGCAAACGCACGGCGATGCCGTGTGGGCGTATGCCGAGCTGGATTTCGACGCCTTCGAAGCCAGCCGCGCACACGCGCAGGTTGCCAACGACCGCGATTGGCACGGGCAGTTGGGCGCTCACATCGCGCGTGCCACGCTGGCCACGTTCGACGGATAGAGGGCGGCCTGCAAAGGACTATGCTCATCGTCAGGCCAGCACAGTGCGTGCGCGCCAAGGCAGCTGCCACGCGTACGCTCCAACGTTTCCGCACCGCCCCTTGACTGGCGACCGCGCTGCGGTGTCTCACCCACTCTCACTCCTTGCAATACCACCCACCAGGTTCCCATGGCCAAGAAAACCCTGATTCCGCACAGCGTCCGTCTCGAATTTGCGCCCGGTGCGCTGGTGCACAGCAATCTGTCCGGCGCGGCCTTTACCGACGACTGGCTGTGGGTGGCCGGCGACGAGGCCTGCGCGGTGGATCGGCTGCGCAAGCTCGATCCCGTGCAGCGCGAGACGCTGCGCTTCGGTGAAGGGCAGAGCTTTGCGCTGGCCGAGTTGCTGGATCTGCCGGGCGAGGCGGCCGAGGAGGCGGATCTGGAAGGCATGGCGCTGTCGGATGGATTTCTGTGGGTGATCGGCTCGCATGGGCTCAAGCGCAAGAACGCCAAGCGCGGCCGCGACGATGCCGAAAACGCCAAGCGCCTGACCAAGCTCAAACTCGATGCCAACCGTCGCCTGCTGGCCTGCCTGCCGATCGAGCGCGACGCCGACGGCACGCCACGGTTGGTGCGCGAAGCCGCCGACGGCCGCCGCGCGCTGCGGCTCAAGGGCGACGCCAAGCACAACCAGCTCACCGACCTGCTGGCCGACGACCCGCATTTCGGCCCATTCCTGAAGATTCCCGGCAAGGACAACGGCTTCGATATCGAAGGCATCGTGGTGGATGGCCAGCGTCTGCTGCTGGGCCTGCGTGGGCCGGTGCTGCGCGGCTGGTCGGCGCTGCTGGAAATCCAGGTCGAAGCGCATGGCGACCATCTGCGCCTGGCGCCGCTGGACGAAGACGGCACGTTGCTGCGCAAACACTTCCTGCAACTGGGCGGGCTGGGCATCCGCGACCTGCATTACTCCGGCGACGATCTGTACCTGTTGGCCGGGCCCACCATGGTGCTGAACGGCGAAATCCGCCTGTTCAAATGGCCGGATGCGCGCGCTGCGCTGGCTGCCAACCAGGCGCCGGTGCGCTTTCAGCACGACCTGCTGGAATCGGCGGTGTTGCCGCATGGCACCGACAGCGACCGTGCCGAGGCGATCTGCAATCTGCCAAAGCATCTGGCCGGCAACACGCCCAGCTGGTTGGTGCTGTACGACGCGCCGGGCCCGGCACGCAACGGCGGCGATTGCGTGGTCTACGGCGACCTGCTGCGCAACCGCTGAGCCACAAGCGGGCAGGTCTGCGCTGCGCAAGGTAAAATCGGCCGATTCCCGTTTCGCCGAGCGCTCCATGACCTGCCGCACCCGTTTCGCCCCCAGCCCCACCGGTTACCTGCACATCGGCGGCGCCCGCACCGCCCTGTATTGCTGGCTGGAGGCGCGCCACCGCGGCGGGCAGTTCGTGCTGCGCATCGAAGACACCGACCGTGAGCGCAGCACCCAGGAGGCGATCGACGCCATCCTGGAGGCGATGGAGTGGCTGGGCCTGGGCTACGACGAAGGCCCGATCTACCAGACCCAGCGCGTCGCCCGCTATCAGGAGGTCGCCGAGCAGCTGCTGGCGCAGGGCAAGGCCTATTACGCCTACGAAACCCGTGCAGAGCTCGACGCCATGCGCGAAGCCGCCATGGCCAAACAGGAAAAGCCGCGCTACAACGGCGCCGCGCGCGAGCAGAACCTGCCGTACCGCGACGATCCCAACCGAGTCATCCGCTTCAAGAATCCCATCGGCGGCACGGTGGTGTTCGACGACCTGATCAAGGGCGTCATCGAGATCGCCAACAGCGAGCTCGACGACATGGTGATCTTCCGCCCGGACGGCTTTCCCACCTACAACTTCGCGGTGGTGGTGGACGACTGGGACATGGGCATCACCGAGGTGATCCGCGGCGACGACCACATCAACAACACCCCGCGCCAGATCAACATCTATGAAGCATTGGGCGCGCCGGTGCCCAAGTTCGCGCACATGCCGATGATCCTGGACGAGCAGGGCGCCAAGCTGTCCAAGCGCACCGGCGCGGCCGACGTGATGCAGTACAAGGACGCCGGCTACCTGCCGCATGCGCTGATCAATTATCTGGCGCGTCTGGGCTGGTCGCATGGCGACCAGGAGTTGTTCACTCAGCAGGAACTGCTCGACCTGTTCGACGTCAAGGACGTCAATTCCAAAGCCGCGCGCCTGGACATGGCCAAGCTGGGCTGGGTCAATCAGCATTACCTGAAGACCGACGACCCGGCCAGCATCGCACCGCAGCTGGAGTATCAGCTCGCCAAGCTCGGCATCGATGTCGCGGCCGGCCCGGCTGCGGCCGATGTGGTGGTGGCGTTGCGCGAGCGCGTGCAGACCTTGAAGGAAATGGCCGAAAAGGCCGTGGTCTGGTACCAGCCGCTGGAAACCTATGACGAAGCCGCGGTGATCAAGCATCTCAAGCTGGGCGCCGAAGTGCCGCTGGGCAAGGCGCGCGAACTGCTGGCCGGCGTCAGCGAATGGAGTATGGAGAGCGTGTCGGCTGCGCTGCACGATGCGGCCGCCGCGCTGGAACTGGGCATGGGCAAGGTCGCCCAACCGCTGCGCGTGGCCATTACCGGCACCCAGGTCAGCCCGGACATTTCGCAGACCGTCTACCTGGCCGGACGCGAGGGCGCCTTGAAACGCATCGATGCGGCACTCATCAAGATAGGAGCGGGCTGACCGCCGGAGCCTGTGATGAAAACCAACGAACATGCCTGCACTGCACCGCATCACCACGTCGACGACGCCAACGGCTTCGTGCGTGCCGTGGAGCGCGCCTGCAGCGAGCGCGGCCTGCGGCTGACGCCGATCCGCGCCAATGTGCTGCGGCTGATCGCCGATGCCGGTAAGCCGGTCAAGGCCTACGAGCTGCTCGACTGGGTGCGCGAAGGCAAGGGCGTCGGCGCCGACGCCCCGCCCACGGTGTACCGCGCGCTGGATTTTCTGATGGCCAATGGCTTCGTGCACAAGCTCGAATCGGTCAACGCCTTCGTCGCCTGCCACCACCCCAACAGCGCCCAGCACTCGGTGCCATTCCTGATCTGCGACCGCTGCCATAGCGCCGTGGAACTGGAAGACCGCGACGTGGTCTCGCAACTGGAAGCGCGCGCCAAGGCGCTGGGTTTCCAGCCGCAGGCGCAGACGCTGGAAGTGCATGGCTTGTGCGCCAAGTGTGCGGTGGTCGAGTAAGGATCGCCAGACAAACGCAAGGCGGTTCACTTAGAGCGGCTAACAACACCTAGCGAGTGAGCGCCTGTCAGTGAGTGCAGTGGTTTTGTCGGCCGTCTCTTGGTGGATGCAGTCAGAAGTCCAGATCAAACGCTGAGTGGGTCGAGGGCGCGATGCCCTCACCGCTTGCGGGACACGCCGTGAATCCGTCCGTGGAGGCTCGGTGACGGCATTCATGCCGCCACACGGTCCCGCAAGCGGCGAGGGCACCGCACCAGAAAGTCATAGGCTGCTTCGTTCAAAAGCATGCGCACCGACCATCTCCACTGGTCCTTGCCCGCCCACCGTCGCGGGACCTTACGCGGCATGGATGCCGCGTAAGAGCCTACAAGGACGTACTTGCGGCGTGTCCCGCGATAGATCAGCCGGCCTGCAGTAGGCTGACGTGAAGTAGTTTTGTTAGCCGCTCTTAGTTGCAGGCAGTGCGCAGACGCAGCAATCCGATGCAGACAAATGCGCTGTTGTTGTCACACCAACAAGGCTTCGAACATCACGCGCGTGCACGAATGCTGTGCAGCCGCAGAAGCGAGAGCGTTAGCGACTCATCGCTTACCCAACGTTTCAAACACCGCCGATCATCACGCCGCGGTGTTCCTGCATCCATAGCCCGCCAGAAACAGCTCCACTGCGCGCTGCGTCGCATCGCGGAGATACTCCGGCGATGGGTCTTTGAGTGCGCCGAACAGGCAGGGCATCAAGGTTTCGGCTTCGATCAGGGCACCGAGTTGCTTTGATGCAATCACGACATCGGCGCAGCGGATCAGGCCGCGGTCCATCTGTGTCTGCAGGAAATCTGCCATGCGTTGCATGCCTTCTTCGGGGCCGGCGTTGAAGAACAACGCGCCCACCTCCGAACGCCCCGACACACCGATGATGGTCTGCCAGATGGTGATCGAGCTGGGTGCGCACAGAAAGGTGAGGATGTCCTCGCCGAAGCGCTGCAGGGTCTCGGCGAGCGTTCCGTTTGCTTGCTCCAGCGCATCCAGCAATGGGTCGATGTAGCTGTCGCACATGTCCTGGGCGAAGGCGATGAACAGCTCTTCCTTGGACGGGAAATAGCCGTATAGCGTGCGCTTGGAGCCGCCCACGCGGGCAGCGATCTGCGACATCGAGGCGCCTTCAAAGCCCAGCTCAAGGAAGACCTCGCTAGCCGCCTGGACGATGGCCTCGCGTTTTTCTTCGGTTCTGACCCGCATCGACTCACTCCATTTTTGAAGTTTAAGTATACCGACTGGGCAGAAATGCTTGACGGCCACGGATGCGCTTATTAGGATACCAAACCGTACCGTTTAGATTTATCCCCATGCGTCCCGTCGGAGACCTTCTCGTGCGTCCTCATGCCTCGTTTCGCCTGCCTGTGCTCACCGCGGCCATTGCCGCCACCGTTTTGCTGAGTGCCTGCGGCAGCCCGCCGGGAGGTCCGCCGCCAGTAGAGGGCACGCCTGAGATGGGCGTGCTGACTGTCAAACCGCAGCCGGTCACGCTGACCACCGAGTTGCCCGGGCGCACCGTTCCTTACCTGATCGCCGAAGTTCGCCCGCAAGTGGGCGGCATCGTGCAGTCGCGGCAGTTCACCGAGGGCGGCGACGTTAAGGCCGGGCAGACGCTGTACCAGATCGACCCGGCGACCTATCGCGCCAGTTATGCCAGCGCCCAGGCCACCTTGGCCAAGGCGCAAGCCAATCTGCGCACCGCCAAACTCAAGGCCGAGCGTTATACCGAGCTGGTGCAGATCAAGGCGGTCAGCCAGCAGGAGGGCGACGACACCGACGCTGCGCTGGGCCAGGCCGAGGCCGATGTGGCGGCCGGCAAGGCCAGCGTGGAGACCGCGCGCATCAACCTGGCGTTCGCGCGCATGGATGCACCGATCTCCGGTCGCATCGGCCGCTCCAGCGTGACCCCCGGTGCGTTGGTGACCGCCAACCAGGCCACCGCGCTGACCACCATCCAGCAACTGGACCCGATCTATATCGACGTCACCCAGCCCAGCGCGGCGTTATTGCGGCTCAGGCAGGCGATGGCGCGCGGCGATCTGGAAAAGGCCGGCGACGATGCAGCCAAGGTATCGCTGCTGCTGGAAGACGGCAGCACCTATCCGCTGCAGGGCCAGCTGGCGTTCTCCGATGTCACCGTCGACCAGAACACCGGCTCGATCACCTTGCGCGCGGTGTTCCCGAACCCGAATGCGGAGTTATTGCCGGGCATGTACGTGCGCGCGGTGCTGCAGGAGGGCATCAAGGAGCAGGGCGTGCTGGTGCCGCAGCAGGCGGTCTCGCGCAATGGCGCCGGCAAGCCGACCGCGTTCGTGGTCGGTGCCGATCACAAGCTGCAGCTGCGCGTGCTGGAAACCGACCGCGAGGTCGGCGACCAGTGGCTGGTGCGCAGCGGCCTGAAGACCGGCGAGCAGGTGGTGGTCGAAGGCGTCTCGCGCGCCCGCGACGGCATCGAGGTCAAGACCGCGCCGTGGCAGCCCAAGGGCAGGCCCGCGACTGCTGGTGGTCATGCAGCCGGCACCCCTTCCGCCCCAACCGCACCGCGTGCGGCCAACTGAGGCGGGATTACACGTCATGGCACGCTTCTTTATCGATCGTCCGATCTTCGCCTGGGTGTTGGCCATCATCGTGATGCTGGCCGGCATCCTGTCCATCGCCACACTGCCGATTGCGCAGTACCCCAGCATCGCACCGCCCGCCGTCGCCATCACCGCCAACTACCCGGGCGCCTCGGCGCAGACCCTGGAAGACACCGTCACCCAGGTCATCGAGCAGAAGATGAAGGGGCTGGACCACCTCAGCTACATGGCCTCCACCAGCGAATCCAGTGGTGCGGTGACCATTACGCTGACCTTCGACAACGGCACCGATCCGGACACCGCGCAGGTGCAGGTGCAGAACAAATTGTCGCTGGCCACCCCGTTGTTGCCGCAGGAAGTGCAGCAGCAAGGTGTGACGGTGACCAAGTCGGCCACCAACTTCCTCAACGTGCTGGCCTTCACTTCCGAAGACGGCAGCATGAGCGATTCGGACCTGTCCGATTACGTGGCGGCCAACGTGCAGGAAACCATCAGCCGTGTCGAAGGCGTGGGCGACACCACCTTGTTCGGCTCGCAGTACGCCATGCGGGTGTGGATGGACCCCAACAAGTTGAATAATTTCAGCCTGACCCCGGTGGATGTACGCACCGCAGTCCAGGCGCAGAACGCGCAGGTCTCGGCCGGCCAGCTCGGTGCGTTGCCTGCGGTGCCCAACCAGCAACTCAATGCCACCATCACCGCGCAGACGCGGTTGAAGACTGCCGAGGAGTTCGAAAACATCCTGCTGCGCACGCAGTCCGATGGTTCGCAGGTGCGGCTGCGCGATGTGGCGCGGATCGAACTGGGTAGCGAGAGTTACAACACGGTAGGCCGTTACAACGGCAAGCCGGCGGCCGGTCTGGCGATCAAGCTGGCCACCGGCGCGAATGCGCTGGATACCGTCCGCGCGATCGATAAAAGCCTGGAGGAGCAGGAGAAATTCTTCCCGCCCGGCATGAAGGTGCAAAAACCGTACGACACCACGCCGTTCGTGCGCATCTCCATCGAGCAGGTAGTGCACACGCTGGTCGAAGCGGTGGTGCTGGTGTTCCTGGTGATGTATCTGTTCTTGCAAAACTTCCGCGCGACCTTGATTCCGACCATTGCGGTGCCGGTGGTGCTGCTGGGCACGTTCGGGGTGCTGGCGGTGTTTGGTTTCACCATCAATACCTTGACCATGTTCGCGATGGTGCTGGCGATCGGCTTGCTGGTGGACGATGCCATCGTGGTGGTGGAAAACGTCGAACGCGTGATGGGCGAAGAGCAGTTGTCGCCCAAGGACGCCACGCGCAAATCGATGGACCAGATCTCTGGCGCGTTGGTGGGTGTGGCGTTGGTGCTGGCGGCGGTGTTCGTGCCGATGGCGTTCTTCTCGGGTTCCACCGGTGTGATCTACCGGCAGTTCTCGATCACGATTGTGTCGGCCATGACCTTGTCGGTGCTGGTGGCGATGATCCTGACCCCGGCCTTGTGCGCCACCTTGCTCAAGCCGGTGGAGAAAGGCCATGGCCTGGCCACCACCGGTTTCTTTGGCTGGTTCAACCGCGTGTTCGATCGCGGCAACAACGGCTATCAGGGCGTGGTGCGGCACATGCTCGGCAAGGGCTGGCGCTACATGCTGGCCTACGCGGTGGTGCTGGCGTTGGTGGTGTTCGGCTTCATGAAACTGCCGGTGGGCTTCTTGCCGGACGAAGACCAGGGCACGCTGTTCGTGCTGGTGCAGTTGCCGCCGGGTGCCACCGATGCGCGCACCGGTGAAGTGCTCAAGCAGGTGGAGCATCACTTCCTGGTCGATCAAAAAGACTCGGTCGCCGGCGTGTTTGCGGTCTCCGGTTTCAGTTTTGCCGGTACCGGCCAGAACGTGGGCTTTGCCTTCGTCAAGTTACGGCCGTGGGACGAGCGCACCGGCAAGGGTCAGAGCGTCACCGAGGTGGCAGGCAAGGCGGGTGCCTTCTTCGCCGGCATCCGCGATGCCAGGGTGTTCGCGTTCGCACCGCCGGCGGTGTCCGAGCTGGGCAATGCGACCGGCTTCGACTTGATGTTGCAGGACCGCGCCAATCTCGGTCATGAGGCCTTGATGCAGGCCCGCAATCAGTTGCTGGGTGAGTTGTCGCAGGACAAGCGGCTGGTGGCGGTACGTCCTAACGGGCAGGAAGACACGCCCGAGTTCAAGTTGGAAATCGATGCGCACAAGGCGCAGGCCATGGGCGTGTCGATCGCCGACATCAACAATACCTTCTCCAGCGCATGGGGCAGCGTGTACGTCAACGACTTCATCGACAAGGGGCGGGTCAAGAAGGTGATGCTGCAGGCCGATGCGGTGTACCGCATGAATCCGCAGGACATCGACCGCTGGTTCGTGCGCAACAGCGCCGGCACGATGGTGCCGTTCAACGCCTTTGCCACCGCAAGCTGGAGTTCGGGCTCGCCCCGTCTGGAGCGCTATAACAGCGTGCCGTCGGTGGAAATCCTGGGCATGGCCATGCCGGGCGCGGCGTCCAGTGGCGAGGCGATGCAGATCGTCGAAGCGGCAGCGGCCAAGTTGCCGCCCGGGATCGGGTTCGAGTGGACCGGGTTGTCGCGGCAGGAGAAATCGTCGACCGGTCAGACCGGCTTGTTGTACGGGCTCTCGATCCTGATCGTGTTCCTGTGTCTGGCTGCCTTGTACGAAAGCTGGGCGATTCCGTTCTCGGTGATTCTGGTGGTGCCGCTGGGTGTGTTCGGCACGCTGCTGGGCGCAATGCTGACCTGGAAAATGAACGATGTGTACTTCCAGGTGGGCCTGCTCACCACCATTGGGTTGGCATCGAAAAATGCGATCCTGATCGTGGAATTTGCCAAGGAATTGCATGAAGGCGGCAAGAGCCTGATCGACTCGGCCTTGGAGGCCGCACGCATGCGCTTGCGGCCGATCCTGATGACATCGCTGGCCTTCATCCTGGGCGTGGTGCCGCTGGTGCTCGGCAGTGGTGCCGGTGCGGGCGCGCAGCATGCGTTGGGCACTGCGGTGATCGGCGGCATGTTGTCCGGCACGATCCTGGCGATCTTCTTCGTCCCGTTGTTCTTCGTGCTGGTCAGCGGCTTGTTCAAGCGCCGCGCACAGCCCACTTCGCCCGCACCGCAACCGACAGGACACTGAGATGACACCGATCCGCATGACATTGACCGCGATCGCGGTGGCCAGCGTGCTGTCCGGTTGCACGCTGATGCCGCGCTATACGCGGCCCAGCGCGCCGGTGCCCGAGCGTTTTGCCGGCACCGATATCACGATTGCATCGAACGCCACCGACGTTGCCAGCACCGGCACGGACGAGGCGATTGACATCGCCAACATCGGCTGGCGGCAGGTGTTCACCGACCCCGCGCTGCAGCAGGTGATCGCGTTGGCGTTGGAGAACAATCGCGATCTGCGTGTGGCCGCGCTCAACATCGAAGTGGCGCGCGCGCAGTATCGGGTAGAGCGCGCTGCGTTGCTGCCTTCGGTGCAGGGCACCGGCACCTCCAACAACGCGCGCACGCCGTCGGAGTTGGCGATTCCGGGCCAGCCGCAGGTGTTTCGTACCTACAGCGCCAACATCGGCATCAGTGCGTACGAGCTGGATCTGTTCGGGCGTGTGCGCAGTCTCAAGGAACAGGCGCTGCAGCAGTTTCTGTCCACCGCCGAGGCCCGCCGCAGCACGCATATCAGTCTGGTGGCCGAAGTGGCCACTGCCTATCTGACGCTGGCGGCGGACCAGCAATTGCTGCAACTGGCGCAGTCCACCTTGAGCAGCCAGAGCGACAGTTATCGCTTGCAGCAACGCAGTTTCGAGTTGGGCGTGGCCTCGCAGCTCACCTTGCGCCAGGCGCAGACCACGGTGGAAACCGCGCGCGTGGATGTGGAGCGTTACACCGCGCAGGCGGCGCAGGACCGCAATGCCTTGGTGCTGCTGGTCGGCACGCAGGTGCCGGTGGACCTGTTGCCGCGCGCCTTGCCCGATGGCGCCAGCGTGGACGGCAACGTGCTGGCCAGCGTGCCGGCCGGGTTGCCGTCGCAGTTGCTGCAACGCCGCCCCGACATTCTGGAAGCCGAGCGCAACTTGCGTGCGGCCAATGCCAATATCGGTGCGGCGCGTGCAGCGTTCTTTCCCAGCATCAGCCTCACCGCATCGCAGGGCTCGTCCACCAGCAGTCTGTCCAACCTGTTCGATTCCGGCACCCGCGCCTGGAGTTTCGTGCCCACGTTGACGTTGCCGATCTTCAACGCCGGGCGTAACCGCGCCAATCTGGACATGGCCAAGGCCAATCGCGCTATCGAGGTGGCGCAATACGAAAAGGCGATCCAGAGTGCGTTCCGCGAGGTCTCCGATGCGCTGGCGCAGCGCGATACCCTGGGCCGGCAATTGCAGGCGCAACAAGCCTTGGTGGATGCCACCGCCGACAGCTACCGGCTGTCGCAGGCGCGCTTCGAACGCGGCGTGGACAGCTATCTGCAGGCGCTGGATGCGCAGCGTTCGCTCTACAGCGCGCAGCAGACCCTGATCAATACGCAGCTGTCGCGCTTCACCAACCTGGCGACGTTCTACAAGGCGATGGGCGGCGGCTGGTTGCAGTCGGCCGAGCCAAGTGTGGCAACCACCGCGACAGGTCAGCCCAATGGATGAGGCGGACGTCGATGCCGAGCCCGCGCGCCCGCCCAGGCGCGCGCCACACGACAAACGTGGCGCGATTCTGGCGGCGGCGCGGCAGCTGTTTCTGCACCAGGGGTTCGACAAGACCAGCATGGACACCATCGCCGAGCGTGCGATGGTGTCCAAGGCCACGGTGTATGCGCACTTCGCTTCCAAAGAGGTGCTGTTCCGCACCACTTTGGAAGCGCTGGCGCATGCATCGCCGAATCGATGGAACGCGTTGTTGGAGATGCAGGCATCGTTGGAACAATGCCTGACGGCGGTGGCCACGATGGTGTTGCGGATCTCCAGCAGCGGCGCGCCGGACGATACTGCGTATGCCTTGGTGCGGCCGCCGCTATTGCCCAGCCAGATGCGCGAAGAGATGTGGACGCTGTCCTTCGAGCGCTACGACAGCATGATGCGCGCGCTGTTGGCGCGCGAGGTGGAGCGAGGTAGCTTGGTCATCGACAATCTGCCCGATGCCTCGGTGCATTTTTTCGGCTTGATGACCGGCTTGCCGGCAAATGCGGCGATGCGTGGCGATGGCGTGGCTGCGGATTTTGTGCAGCAGGATAGCTATGTGAGCGGTGCGGTCGCGCTGTTCTTGCGTGCGTATCGGCCGGACGTGTCACCGACGGTGGGTGAGGCCAGGCGCGAAGTGCCGAGCGGGTTCTAGGCGCGCTGGAAGTACGGTCGCGGCGTCTGTCTGCGCATGTACGCCGTGTTTTTTTGCGGTGATCACGTGATGGCACGTGTGCCGACCACCGCGTTGATGAGGCGCACTCATAACCGTTAGCGCCAGCCGTTGTGCAATGTGCGTGCGGCGCGGGACTATCGTGTGGCATCGGTGCTGCAGCGGTGTTGCCGCCTGCGGCCGAGGCATTCAATGCGGCCGTCTGCCGCGGGAGTAAACGATGCAAACACGACAGTTGGGAAACAGCGGGCTACAGGTTTCTGCGTTGGGCCTGGGCTGCATGGGCCTGAGCTATGGCTACGGGCCGGCAACCGCGCGCAAGGATGCCATCGCGCTGCTGCATGCGGCGGTGGAGCGGGGCGTGACCTTCTTCGACACTGCCGAAGCCTACGGGCCCTTCGTCAACGAAGAACTGCTGGGCGAGGCGCTGGCGCCGTACCGCGACAAACTGGTAATTGCGACCAAGTTCGGTTTCAAGGACGGACATGCCGATGCCGGTCTAGACAGCCGTCCCGAACGGATTCGTGCGGTGGCCGAGGCCAGCCTTGCACGCTTGAAGACCGATCGCATCGACCTGTTCTATCAACATCGCGTGGACCCGGCGGTGCCGATCGAAGAAGTTGCCGGCACGGTCAAGGACCTGATTGCCGAAGGCAAGGTCAAGCATTTCGGCCTGTCCGAAGCCGGTGCCGACACCATCCGTCGCGCGCACGCGGTGCAGCCGGTGACCGCGCTGCAAAGCGAATACTCGTTGTGGTGGCGCGAGCCGGAGACCAGCGTGTTGCCGACGCTGGAAGAACTCGGTATCGGGTTCGTGCCGTTCAGCCCGCTCGGCAAGGGCTTTTTGACCGGCGCCATCCACGCCGACACGCAGTTTGCCGATGACGATTTCCGCAATAGCGTGCCGCGTTTCGCCGCCGAGGCGCGGCAGGCCAATCAGGCATTGGTCGAACGCATCCAGGCCATCGCCGCCGACAAGGGTGCAACGCCGGCACAGGTCGCGTTGGCGTGGTTGCTGTCGCGCAAGCCATGGATCGCGCCGATTCCCGGCACCACCAAGCTGCATCGGCTCGAAGAAAATCTGGGCGGCGCTGCAGTGACGTTGAGTGGCGAGGATCTTGCGCGGATTCAACAGGCGCTGGATGCGGTGGCGATTGTCGGCGAGCGGTACAGCCCCGAGCGGCAGAAACTAGTTGGCAACTGATAGAGCGGCTGGTCTGCGGTTTGGTTGCAAGGCCCTTGCCGGCCCACCCTCGCGGGACACGCCGCAAGTACGTCCTTGTAGGCTCTTACGCGGCATCCATGCCGCGTAAGGTCCCGCGACGGTGGGCCGACAATGACCAATCAAGAGGTCGGTGTGCATGGTTTTGAACAAAGCAACCGATTAACTCTCTGGCGCGGTGTCCTCACCGCTTGCGGGACCGTGTGGCGGCATGGATGCCGCCACCGAGCCTCCAGGGACGGATTTACGGCGTGTCCCGCGAGCGGCGAGGGCACCGCGCGCTCGACTAACTAGTTTTTGACCTAAGCATTTGGCTGACTCTAAACGATGCCATGACTCGAATCTCCGTTGTCTGGGAAGGTGGGACAGTGCAGATGGATCGGTTGTAGAGGGTTTGCTGCAAGGACCGGTCGAGATGGTCGGTGTGCAGGGTGCAAGCAAAACACGACCTGCGTTGATTGGATAACGGCGCTTCCGATCATCTCCCAAAGGCAACCGAGCAGCAGGCAGGCGTCCGATGAAGCAACCTACAAGCTTGCTGCGCGTCAACGCACCAGATCATGCCGCAGCGCATCGATCACCACCTTGAGTGCGCTCGAGGATTGGCGGCGGCTTGGGTAGTACGCGTAATAGCCGTCGAACAGGTCGCACCAGTCCTCCAGCACACGCCGCAGTTGACCGGCGGCGATGTGCTCCAACACCATGGTTTCCGGCAGAAACGCCAGTCCACCGCCAGCCAGTGCGGCGCGCAGGATCGCGCTGCTGCCGTTGAAGGTCCATTGCCCATCCACGCGGACTTTGACTTCGCGGCCGTCTTTTTCGAAGTCCCAGGGCAGCAGGCCACCGTGCGTGGGCAGGCGCAAACCGATGCAGTTGTGCTGCGCCAGGTCGGCCGGAACTGCCGGGATGGTGTGATGCACGAAGTAGCTCGGCACCGCCACCACCGCCATGCGCTGCATCGGGCTGATCGGCACCGCGATCATGTCCTTGGCGACCTGGTCGCCCAAGCGGATGCCGATGTCGTAGCGTTCGGCGACGATATCGGCCAGCCCATAATCGACGGTGACCTCGATCTTGAGGTCGGGATACTCGGGTAGCACCTTCGATAATGCGGGCCAGATGTAGGCATCGGCCGCGTGGCCGGCGGTGGTGATACGGATGGTGCCGGCGGGTTTGTCACGGAATTCGGTCAGTGCCGACAGTTCGTCGTCGATCTCTTCCAGGCGCGGTGCCACGGTCTCGAACAAGCGTGCACCTGCTTCGGTCATCGACACGCTGCGTGTGGTGCGGGTCAGTAGACGGATACCCAGGCGCGTTTCGAGTGCGCGCACGGTATGGCTCAACGCCGACTGCGAGACGCCCAGTTGCGCGGCGGCACGGGTGAAGCTGCCTTCGCGCGCCACGGTGACGAAGACCTGCAGATCGTTGAGATTTTCCCGCGCCATTGGTTGCGAATGCCGACTGCGGCGCATGCGATTCATGCCGCTGCATCATGCGCGATGCTGCGTGATGGCTCCAAATTCGAGATGTTTTTGCAGCATTGATGCGCTGTGTTTCTAGGTGCATGCGCTGCCGCTTGGGTAGTGCCGGTGCGTGCGCGCGCTACAGTGCAGGCACTTGGATCGAGGAGCACTGCCATGAATCTGTTTGCAACTGCGATGTCGCTGTCGATGATGGCTGCCGTCACGCCCGGTGGTGAAGAGCAACAACCGATCAGGGTGAGCAAGGCCGGTAGCGCCGCATCTGCAGCCGGCCCGGCCGACTATTTCACCGGCAAAGTACGCATTGATGCGCCCTTCCAGACCGAGGCGCCGGCGCGGGTGGGCGGCGCCACGGTGACTTTCGAGCCGGGTGCGCGCACCGCCTGGCACACCCATCCGTTGGGCCAGACCCTGATCGTGACCGCCGGTGCCGGGCGTGTGCAGGAATGGGGCAAGCCGGCGCAGCAGATCCGCCCGGGCGACATCGTGTGGATTCCGCCGGGCGTCAAGCATTGGCATGGCGCCAACGCGACGGTGGCGATGTCGCATATCGCCATTGCCGAAGCGCAGGACGGCTCGCCGGTGAGCTGGCTGGAGCAGGTCAGCGAGGCACAGTACGCGGCCGACGGTGGACTTCCAGACACGCAGTCGTAGCGACGGACATCCAAGGCGCTCACGCATGCGCCGTATCATGGAGCCCTGTTTCCGTGACCGTGTCGCCCATGCCCGCAAAACGTTCGACCATCCCCGCACCGACTAGCCCAGCCGACTGGAAGGCGATCGAAGCTGCCGCCAGCGCCGAACTCGCCCGCCGGACCGAGCAAGCGCATCAGCAGATCCTGGGAGTGTTGACCACGCACGGGCATCTGCTCAGCGACGCGCAGCGGCGCAGCCTGCACAAGCGGTTATTGCGCGCAGGGCGCTGAGGCAGCCGCCTGTTGCAACGTCCACCATAACGGTGGACGCGTCGGCTACGCGTCGCCCTCACGCGCTGGGCCAGCGCTGCCCAACATCGCGGCAAGCCGCTCGGCGATGGTCGCCTTCAAGCCGGCGTCGAGCGGTGTCGAAGACAAGGACTCGTAGACCCACAGGCCATCGGCCGCCAGCCGGGCGATGAAGTCGTCAACTGCGGCCTGATCGTCGCCGTCGGTGGGCACCGGTGGCGCCCAGCGCTGCAATACGTCCGACCACGGCGCGGCCTGCGCGGCGTCGGTGGCCGATTCCAGCATGAACTGCAGCTCGGCCCGCGTTGCGCTTTGCGCGCAGGCGCGCGCATACGCCATGTGCCGCTGCGATTCGCTCAGCGCTTCGGCGGGCCGGCCGGCAATGTGCTGCATGCTCGCCTCCCAGTTGCCGGCCAGGTGCGCATGGATCGCAGTGAGCAGCGCCTCGCGCGAGGGAAAGTGGTACAGCATTCCGCCACGCGTCAATCCTGCCTCGTTGGCAACCGACTCGAAGGTGACCGCGGTGACGCCATCGCGGTTGATGACGCGCATGGCGGCATCGAGGAGCTTGGAGCGATTGCTTGGTCTC
Organism: Xanthomonas sp. Leaf131; assembly: GCF_001423495.1. Lineage (GTDB taxonomy): Bacteria > Pseudomonadota > Gammaproteobacteria > Xanthomonadales > Xanthomonadaceae > Xanthomonas. Next base: position 114,287 of record NZ_LMOG01000019.1, read on the forward strand.
ATCGAATCAGTGGGACGCCAGTGAGGTTGCAGAGCCCGGTCCATACCGGCGCAAAAGCACGCCGGTGACGACGGCGCCGATCGACAGCGCTGCGGCAATCACGTAAAGCACGCTGATGTACGCCGCATCGTAAGCGCTGGCCGCAGCATGTGCCAGATCGCTGCGACCGCGCGCATCGGCCAACGCCAGCGCCTGCGATACGCCAGCGCGGGCGACCTCGCCGATGCCTGCCGGGATGTCCAGCCACGCGCTGTAGAGCGCAGCGACCAGGCTGCCGAGCAATGCGACCGCAAACAGGTTGCCGAATTCGTAAGAGACCTCTTCGACCGAGGAGGCCATGCCGGCGCGGTGGGCAGGCACATTGCCGATGATGGCACTGGAGGCCGCCGACATCGCCGCACCCGCGCCGATGCCTGCAATCAGCAGGCCGCTCACGATCCAGCTCATGCCATGCGCGAACCCTGCGGCAATGACCGCCACACCGATCGCGCCCAGCGCCAGGCCGCCGCTGATCAACCGGCGCAGGCCGATCCTGTGCAGGTAGGCGCCCCCGAGCAGCGCACTCGGCAAGCTGCCGAGCGCCGCGGCGGAGACCAGCACGCCGGCGTCGAGCGGGCTGAATCCGGCGACGAGCTGGAAGCGCTGGGTGGTGAGCAATTGCAGGCCGCCGATGGCGAACATCGCAAACCCCGCCGCCAGCGTGCCGGAGAGAAAGGCCGGATTGCGGAAGATGGAGAACTCCAGCATCGGGTAGGGCAACTGCGCCTGACGGCGGACGAACAGCGCGGCAGAGACCACGGCAATGGCCAGCGCCATCGCTGCCTGCATCCATGATGGCGGTGCGTGGGCGATCGCCTTGATGGCGAACACCAGGCCGGACAGCGCACCCAGCGCCAGCAACGAGGACAGCAGATCCCATTGCTTGGACAGGTCGTGCTGGCCGTGCGGGGCGAACACCAGCGTGCCGCACACCGCCAGCAGCACGACCGGTACGTTGATCAGGAACACCGACCCCCACCAGAAGTGCTCCAGCAGCAGCCCGCCGATGATGGGGCCGAGCGCGCTGCCGACGATCGACAGGCAGCCCCAGATGGCGATGGCCAAGTTGCGCTCGCGCTCGTCTTCGAACGCGTGCCGGATCAGCGCCAGGGTGGCGGGCATCATCGCCGCCGCGCCGACCGCCAGCACACCGCGCGCGCCGATCAGCAGTTCGGCGGTGGGTGCGAACGCGGCCAGCAACGATGCGACACCGAAGATCGCCAGGCCAATCAGGAACATGCGGCGGTGACCGATGCGATCCCCGAGCGTGCCGGAGCCCAGCAGCAGGCCGGCCATCACCAGCGGATACGCGTTGATGACCCATAGCGCCTGCGCGGCAGAGGCGCCGAGTTCACGACTGAGCGTGGGCAAGGCCGTGTAAAGCACCGAATTGTCGAGGGTGATCAGCAGCAGGCCGCTGGCGACCGTCAGGAGCAGCAGCCAGCGGTTCGGCGTGGGTGAATGCATGACATCCCCTGCAGGTTGATCGGATCGTAACTATACATTACGTATTGTATAGTTATTCCGGCAGGAGCTGCTGCCGCGTTGCACCAATTCAGCTAATCATGGAGTGCCGATGTCGTCTGCCAAACAGTTCGTCCATAGCCCTTACGTGCCGTTCGACCCGAGCGTGCGTCTCTACAGCGCCGCCTTCGGGCATCTCAGCCCATGGGAATACGCGGGTGGAAACGCGAGACGCTGGCCTGGAAAGAGGGCGTCTACCTGCATGGCGGATTGAATCCCGCATCGCCGTATCGTCTGTCGGGGCCGGGCGCTTTGGGCTTGTTGGCCGACGCCTGCATCAACGATTTCAGCAAGTTTTCGATCGGCGCTTCCAAGCATGCGGTCATGTGCAACGCGCACGGCAACGTGATGTCCGATGGCATCGTGATGCGCCTGGCCGACGAGCAGTTCGTCGCGTTCTTTCTCAATCCGTACATCGACTACCTGGTGGCATCGGGGCGTTATGACGTGCGCGGTGAGGATCTGTCCGGACAGCTGTTTCTGTTTCAGGTCGCCGGTCCGAAATCCTTGGCCGTGCTGGAAAAAGTCACCGGCGAATCGTTGCGGGATATCGACTTCCTCTGGCACCGCCCCAGCCATATCCACCTCACCAACGGCGATCCACCTGCGCAGGTGCGGATCTTCCGACTCGGGGTAGCACGCACGCTGGCATATGAAGTGCACGGCCCGTTCGAGATGGCCCAACAGGTCTATCAGGCGATCGCCGACGCGGGCGAGGAATTCGGGCTCGAACGGCTCGGCCTGCAGGCGTACGGAATGAATCACACCGAAGGCGGATTCGCGCAGTCATTCATCCATTTTCTGCCCGCATGGACGCAGGATCCGGCGTTCATGGCCTACCTCGATGGGCGCTACGCATCGGCGTTTGACGGGCTGCCCGGCAGCGCGGGACCCGATGGCCCACTGCGCTACGCCAACCCGGTGGAGCTGGGCTGGGGGCACATGATCACCTTCGATCATCGCTTCGTCGGCAGCGACGCGCTGCAGAACATCAAACGCGCGCCGCGGCGGAAAATGGTCACGCTGGAATGGTCACAAGACGATGTCGTGGCGTTGCTGGCTTCCCAGTACGCGCGCGGCAGCGATGGCCAGTTCATGCAGTTTCCGGCCAATCCGATCTGGGACGGAGAAAGCATGTCGCTGGTGGCGGCCGACGACGTGGTCGTGGGTGACACGCGTGTGGGAATCTCCAGCGGCCGCATCTTCAGCCACTACTACGGGGTGATGCTGTCGCTGGCCTTGCTGGAGATCGACGTGGCCGAGATCGGGCGCCAGGTCGAGGTGGTCTGGGGCGATCCGGGTACCCATCAAAGGCGCATCCGTGCCACGGTGGCGCGCTATCCGTATCTCGATGTGCCCAAGAACCAGGACGTGGACGTTTCCAGGTTGTAGGCCGGCAACCATGTAGTGCCTAGGGAGGCAGCGACGCAACTGTGCGGTGGCGCGTATGCGACGGCACTAACGCAATCGCTTCGCTGGCGGCTGCCGGAGTGCTGTCGTCACTCAACGCAGCGTTGGCGACTCCCACGGCGGTATCGCGCCCAAACGCTCCAGCAGAAAATCCACAAACGCACGCACCCGCAGCGGTTGCAGCCCGCCGAGCAACGCACGCGCCTGGATGCGGTGAGTGCGGTGGAGCCGCCGTACCGGTACTACCCGTATTGGCGCGTGCAGTTTGCAGAGAGCGGCCCGCTGCCGGTGTAGCAGCGGGCTGCGCCATTGGATACGCTGCAGCCCAATGGCAACTGCGTGGCGTGCATCACCGCAGCGGCCTTACAACGGACGTGCCGCGCGCGGAATCACTTCGGGCTTGATCGCTCCCACGCCTTTGCTGCCCTGCAACTGTGTGCAGTTGTCCAATGCGGTGGCCACGGAGTCGTAGCTGATCATCGCGCTGCCATCGATGGCCGATGCATAGACGAGCGAGCCGCCAGTGCGCGTTGCCAATGCACGCGCGACCGCAGGCGTGGTGTCGAACAATTTGATCGAGGCGCCAAGCAGTGCCAGCTGGCCGCTGCGCGTTTCCAGCGCCGCGACGGCGGTTGCCGGCTGTTGTGCGCGGGTGGCGCGCGCTGCGCTGCGCGCGCCACCCGCGCTGTCGAGATAGACGGCGTAGCGATCGAAACGCGCAACGGGTGCCTCCGCAGTGGTTTGCGTGCTCTGGAGCGACTGTGTGCTGGCAGCAGCATCGGCTGCGTCAGCGACGCGTACCACCGCACCAGGGATCAGGCGGAAGCTGGCGTGGCCCACCACAACGGTTGGCCCGGTCGCGGCAGCGCGCAGACGTGCGATGTCGATCACTTGTGCCGATGCGGGAGCGCAAAGGCTGGCTGCAAGGGCGCCCAGCAGGGCGATCAGAGATGTCTTCATGTCAGTGGCCCACCGCGCGCATTTCGAATTCCTCGAGTTGTTCCTTACCGTTGCTTGCGAGCATGTCGTCGACCTCCAGCGTCCAGCGCCCGGCCGAGGACTCGTCCAGGAAGGCATTGCTTGAGGTCAGGAACACCACCAGTCCCTCATCGCTCTTGTCGAGCGTAGAAAATGGTGTCATCAGGGTGCTACGGGTGCCGCTGGGCGAAACCAAGACCGCGCGTAGGTTGCGGGGATCCTTGTGCGTGCTTGAGAAGTACAGTTGCACGCCCTCCACCTTGAACCGTTGGCTGACGTCGATCGCCAACCTTGCGGGCGACCCGGCACCGCCGATGGTGCTGCTGTTCCCAGCGTAGGACTGCCATTCGGTGTCTTTCATTGCAGGCAGCGATGTGAACTGCACCGCGCGTTCTACTGCCGCAGCCGCATCGACCAGGCCGAACCCGTACCAGTTGCTGAAACGGTGGCCGGCCGCGTTGGTGATCCAGCCAGGTTCGATCACACTGCCGTTGTAGAGCACCTTCGGTTGTTTGGGATCGACCTGCACTGCGGTGGTCGCCAGGAGGTACTTGACGTCGCGCAGCGTCAGTTGCGGGTTGGCGCTCAGCATCAACGCCGCCACGCCCGCCACGGTGGGCGCGGAGGCAGAGGTGCCGTTCATGCGTGCGGTGTAATTGCACGACGCATCGATCTTGGAGCTGCTGGTATCCAGCGCGTTTTGTGGCGCACGTGTGCGGTCACGGTTATTGCCTGCTTTACACCCGCTCAAATCGGTCGTAACAATCGCCGGTGAATAAAAAGGCTGCGGCCCCGCTGCAGTGAGCAGACCATACGACTCCTTGAACGTCTCCGGACGCGGATCGAATCTGCGTTGGAATCCAAACTCGCCAGAGAGTCCGGACACCCACAATGCAGAGCCGGGCGATGAGTAGCTGGCGCGCACGCCGTTGGCGTTGACTGCGCCGACCACGATCATGGTCGTCAGGCTGTTGATGTTGTCGATGTTCGCACTGCTGCAGGCGACGCCAAGCTGTCGGGTCTGGTCGCTGCAGCGATCGATCAGCTTGCCCTGTGCATCCACATCGATCAGCGTGTTGAAATCGTTGCCTGCCGATTTGACGTAGATGCCGCCCTTGCCGCCGCGCTGGGCCCGCATCAGCCTCTCCAGAGAGCGTTGTTCGTCGAGGTCGCTGAATTGATACACCGCTGCCGAGACGCCGAAGCTGTTGTTGAATACATCCATTGCGCGGGCTTCCGGCCCGTCGCCCCACGAGTAGCGGTTGTTGACGTACTGGATGCTGCCATCGGTGGTGTCACCAGCGTTGAAACCGGCCAGCTTCGCTTCCGGTGCAATGCCGCGCCCGCCGATCCCGTTCCATCCACGCGCAGCGATGATGCCTGCCACGGCGGTGCCATGATCGCCGTCGATGTCATCCGCTCGCGGCGTGGGATCGTTGGAGCCGTTCAAGAAATTGTGCGAACCGTTGGGCAGGATGTTGTCGACCAGGTCCGGGTGCGCAATCTCCAGGCCGTTATCGATCACCGCAACGTTGACGCCCGCGCCGCGGATGCCCTGCGCGTGCAGGATGTCCACGTCCAGGTCCACGCCGGGCAGTGGGCGTCCGTCGCCGAACACCGGCTGCCCTTGATTGAGCAGATGCCATTGGTAGCGGAACAGCGGGTCGTCGCCTTGCTGTGTCTTGTGCTTGCTCGTTGCGGCGACACCGCGCTGCGCGACAACGTCGACAGCACTGGCAGCACCAGCGCATAAGCACAGTGCCAGCAGCGCGGCAGAAGACAGCGCGGAGCGCTGCGAAGAAGAAATCATCATGACGTCTCGTCAAAAAGAGAAACTGCGGAGATGGAGCCAGTGAGGGCGCCCCAGATGCAAAGGCCGCAAGCGTGTGCCTGCGGCCGGTTAACTCACATCGGTTGCATGACCGCCTGCATCACCACCAGCGATGCCTGTGCGATGCCGCTGCTGCCTTGCAGTTGGGCTGCTGCGCGTTGTGCCTGCTCGATCGAGGCGTAGCTGATCACTGCGCTGCCATCTACGGTTGAGGCGTAGGCAATGCTCCCACCGGTGCCCCCGGCCAGCGCGGTCGCCGTGGCAGGCGTGGTGCCAGTCAGCTTCACCTGTGGCCTGACCAGCACAACCCGGTCGGTCCGCTCGTTCAGCGCAGCGGCGAGCGTGCGCTCGGGCGTGGCCGCTTGCTTGCGCGCCGCGCTGGCAGGCGGGTCAAGCACCACCAGGAAGCCGCCAATGCGTGCAACTACCTTGCCGCCGGGCGACGGCATGGCAGAACCCGTACGCGCGACGCCGGCAGGTCCCACTGCGCGTTTGGCATCGACAGCGGATGTCTTTTGCGCGACAACCGTGGCAGGCAACATGCGGAACGTTTCCGTTCCGGAGCGGAAGCGTACGCCAGTGGCCGCCGCCTCCAACACCTGGGGATCCGCCGATTGCGCTGCCTGCGCCACGCCGCTTGCAACGCCGCAGCTCATCAACAAGGAAACAACAAGAGCGATCTTCATGTCAGTGCCCCACGATGCGAAGATTGAATGCCTTGAGCGCGGCGGTCTTGCCGGGGTCGCTCATGTCGGTGACTTCCAGTGTCCAGATGCCGCGCGAGGTCTCGTCCAGAAAGGCATTGCTGGAGGTGATGTCGATGTAGAAGCCGGTCTTGGCATAGGCCGCCGGGTCCAAGACCGAGAACGGCGTGGCCACCACACTGCGGGTGCCACTGGGCGAGACGAGCACCACGCGCAGATTGCTCGGCGTCAGATGCGCCGAGCGTAGCGATAACTGCACCGCTTCGATCTTCATCGCCTGCTTGATGCGGATGCGCAGCGTGCCGGGTCGTGCCGGCCCGCCGATCTGGCTGGGCGCATTGGTGGAGGCGACCCATTGTGTATCGCGCACCGGCGGCAGCGGCGTGAAGTAGCTCGCCTTGTAGAACGCTGCTGCGCCATCGGCCAGGCCGAAACCGTACCAATTGCTGAAACGATGTCCGGCCGCATTGGTGATCCAGCCCGGGTCGATCACGCTGCCCTGGTAGACCGCGCGCGGCTGCCAGGGATCGATCTGGCGTGCGGTGGTGGCCAGGATGTATTTGACGTCGCGCGCACTCAGATTGGGGTTGGCATTCAATATCAGCGCCGCAACGCCGGAAACCGTTGGAGCCGCTGCGGAGGTGCCATTCATGATCGCGTTGTAGTTGCACGATCCATCGATCTTGGAGGCGCTGGTGTCCAATGCGTTGATGGGGTCAAAGCCATCGGAGTTGAAACCTGCAGAACAACCGGTCAGGTCGGTGGTGACAATTGCCGGCGCGTAAACATTGGGATCGGTGATGCCTGGTGCAAATTTGCGCTGGTACCCGTATTCGCCGCCGATGCCGGAGACCCACAGCGCCGAGCCGGACGAGGAATACGACGAACGCACCCCCTTCGCATTGACGCTGCCGACCACGATGGTCTCGACCAGGTTGCTGAGCGGGTCGACGTTGGCCAGGGAGCAGCCGACATTCAATGCGCGCGTCGTCGCGTTGCACAGATCGATGCTGTTGCCTGCCTCATCGCTGCCGAGCAGGTCTCCGAAGCTGTTGCCTGCCGACTTGACGTAGATACCGCCAAGACCGCCGCGGGTCGAACGCATCAATGCTTCCCAGGAGCGCTGTTCCTCCGCAGAAAGATCGATGTAGAACGGTACGGCCGAGCCCCAGCTGTTGTTAAACACATCAATGTTGCGCGCCTCCGGGCCATCGCCCCACGCATAACGCACGCTTGCATCGGTGTTGGACGAATCGCGCGCCAGGAAGTCGAATCCTGCCAGCAGGACTTCCGGGGCCACCCCGCGCCCACCGCGACCGTTCCAGCCGACCGCACCGATGATGCCGGCCACGGAGGTCCCATGCGCATTGCCCGGGTTGATCGGCGTGGTGTCGTGCGATCCATCGCCGAAGTTGTGGGAGCCGTTAGGCAGAATATTGTCGGACAGATCTTCGTGACCCAATTCCAGTCCGTCGTCCACCACGCCGACCCGCACCCCGCGGCCGCGGATACTCAAGGAATGCAGGATGTCCACATCCATATCGACGCCGGGCACGGGGCGGCTGTCGCCGATCACCGCCTGCCCCTGATTGGAAAGATGCCACTGGTAGCGCAGCAGTGGATCGCCTGCCTTGGCCTTGGCGCTGGCAGTGGTGGTGGCAGCGGTCACCGGTGTTTCGGCCAGTGCCGACAGTGGCACGCTTGTGATCAGGGCAGCACCGATCAACAGCGCGAGAGATCGCCTGCGAAAAGAGTTCATTCCGTTTGATTCCAGTCAAAGGGTAGGCGTGATCGAAGCGGCACAGTCCTCCGTTCGGCCAATCGGGCGATCGGCCGTTGCAGCTGCTCCATCCACTCAGGTCACGCCTATGAAGCCCGAGTCTGTGGAGCCGGAGGATGTGTTGGGGATCGAAGTCCCGGCACGGCTGGCTGGTTCAACAACAGCCCGTCAGGCAACGCCGTCCACAGGCGCGCTGGCCCGCAAGGCTGGGCGCCATCGGGGGCCGATGGCCGGGTGCGTGGGCGAAGACTGCAAAGAGGCAGCGGCAGGAGTCATGTCCGTTAATCCCAAGAGAGCCATACAGCGCATCGTTCCGATGATGGAGTGGATGCGACCAGGTCGTCCGTCGGCTCCCCTGTGCGCGTCCGCGCAGCCGATGTTGGCGATGCGTCTGCACCGGCAACGCTTCGATTAAAGATTGGCCAGTCATGGCTTGCAAGCCGTGCGCTGTATGGCATCTGCGTGACACGCCGCGCAATTTATGGCTGGCATGCCGAATTGCGCGCCATATACGAAGTTTTCGGTATGAAAATGGAAAGGATGCTTTGAGGTGTAACTGGTATTCATTGATAAAACGCATTGCAATGCGTCGATCTGCTTCGCATTCGAGTTGGCTCGCAGAATCAGTGGTGCGCACTGCGCACAGCTTGTGCGCAGTGCGAAGGCGACACATCGATGCGGCTTTTCCATCGCGGCATAACGCTGCAGACGTGCTTTGTGTCGAGTCTGCGCATGCGTGGCAATCAGGCAACGTCAGGCTTGCGTTCTGCAAGGCCCGCGCGCAGCGAGTGCCGCTGCCGCGCGGGCCTTCCATCTGATGACCTACCAGCGATACGCCACCGACATCTGGTACTGCCGTCCGGCGATCGGCCGGCCCATGAACACGCCGCCGGTTGCGGCTCCCTGCACGCGTACGTTGCCCTCGGTCAGGCCTAGCGTGTCGGTGACGTTGCTGCCGCTTGCGGTGACCTCCCAATGCTCGCCGACATGCAGGTTGGCGCCGATATCCACCATGTCGTAGGAGGGCAGGCGCTGGCTGTTGGCCAGATCCGCAAAGCGATCGCCCACGTAGGAATAGGTGGCAAACAGTTTGAGATCGCCGAACGGCAGCATCCAGTAATAGCTGGGCGTGATGCGGAACTGGCGCTTGGGCTGGCGCATCACTTGGTTGCCGGTGAACTCGCGATAGTTGCGGTAGTTGGCATCCAGCCACACGCCGGTGCCGGCCAGTTCAAACCCACCGAACGGGCGGATCGCGCCTTCCACTTCCATGCCGTAGGCACGCGAGTCGCCAACTGCGGTGAAGTTGGTGCCATTTGCGAGGAAAGCCTGAAATGGCGAGTTCTTGAAGGTGTTGTAGAACGCGGTCAGGTATAGATCGTAGCTGCTGGCGCCGGATTTGAGCCCGAGTTCGTACTGATCCACTTCCTGCACACGATTCTGGCCATCGCGCAGATTGTCGAAGCCGGGAAACTTCACGCCCGAGTTGACGCGTGCAAACAGGCTGCTGCGATCATCCAGTGTGAAGTTGAGGCCCGCCGTCCACGAAAACGCTTCGTCGTCCTGATCGATGCGGCGGGTGCCGGCCAATGCCAGCGAGGTTGCGTTGTCGTACAGCGTGGCCGGGTTGCCGTCCAGATCGACGGTGGCGGTATCGTGCACGTCGCCGGTGACGCTCTGGCGTTCGTAACGGGCACCCAGGTCCAGCCGCAGCCGCTCGTTGAGCTCCCATTCGTCGGCGACGAAGGCGGCGATGTTCTCGCCGTCGTAGTTCGCACGCAGGTTGAAGAATGCGGTGCTGGTAAAGCCCTGACGCGTGGCCTGTTGCCCATTGTCCAGGGCCAGGTCGATACGCCGCGCGTTGTTCTGCGCGGTGAGCAGCATGGTGTTGCCAAGATACCAGGTGTCGGCCGAGGAATACTTGGCGTAGTACGCGCCCACGGTGAGCGTGTTGCCGGCAAACAGTTCGCGGCTCAGGCGCAAGTCGTTGGTGAAGGAGTTCAGGCGCTTGTCCACCGACCACCAGCCGGCTTCGAGCACCTGCTGATTACCGTCCACCGCACCACCGCCATTGGTGAAACTGCCGCTGCCGGTGGTGCCGTAGCTTGCGATGAAATCGCTCAGGCGCTGCGGTGCGTCGCCAGTGAACAGTGCATAGGTCGGTGCACTGCCGCTCATCACGTTGAAGCGATCGGCAATGGTCCATGCGCCGGTTTCCCAATTCAATTCGCCGCCGAACACATCGATATTGACGCCGCGCCCGTCGGCCAGATCGCGTCGGATGGTCTGTCCATTCGGCCCGACCAGAAGATCGACATTGCGGAAGTCGCGGCCGAGCAGGGTGCCGGTCTGCGCATTCAAGCCGGGGAAGCTGGACAGGTCGTTGCCGTTGTTGCGCGATAGCAGTGGAATGGCGGTATAGAAGGCGTTGTTGTCGTCGGTATGCCGCGCGTACAACGACACTTCGCCGCTGTCCCAGCGCTTGCTCAAGGTGGCGCTGAACTGGCCGCCCTTGTCGGCGGAAAACTGCGGGTCGCGTACGCCATCGGTCTCGCGGAAAAAACCGCCCACGCTGTAGTACCAACCGTTGCCCATCGGCCCGCTGTTGAATACGTCGATGCGGCGCAAGTCGTTGTTGCCGCCGGTCAGGCGCACGCTGCCTTCGGGCGTGTCCTGGCCTTTTTTCTGGATGAAATTGACTGTCAGCCCCGGCTGCCCGTTGGAGAAGATCGGGCTGGAACCGCCGCGTAACACTTCCATGCGTTCGACCGTATCGTCGACGCGGAACAAGGTGGAATTCTCCAGAAACGACAGGGTCGGCGGCGGAAACAACGGCGAGCCATCCAGTTGCATGGTCACGAACGGTGCGTCGCCTTCGGAGGGCATGCCGCGCACGAAGATGTTGGCGCCGGTGCCGCCGCCACTGGGCTCGGCCCACACGCCGGGCACGATCTTCAACAGGTCCGCAGTGCTCTGCGGCACGGCCTGCTGAATCTGTTCTGCGCTGGCGGTGGTGATCGAAAAGCTGGCATCGCGCTTGGCCAGGCCTTTGAAGCGTGCCGTACCGCTGACGATCACGGCGTCCAGCGTGGTGGCGTCGGTGCGCGGTTCTGCCGTTGCAGTTTGCGCATGCACAGCGGGCGCAAGCAGGGCGCCGATGGCAAGGGACAAGGCATAGCGGGGCATCGATGAGGTCATGAAAGCTCTCCTGAGTAGCGTCGCAACTGGCAGCGATGCGTGCAGCTGCGCGCGCCCTGCCAGGAAAGTGACCGGCAGCACATCACAAGGCCGGTAGCGCAACGCGGCAACACACGTTGCGTGGTTGTTCTAACGGAGTTGTGCGGAAAAGCTGTTGTGCGCCGCGTCAACGCATGCACGCGCACGCTTGTGCGCGCTTCACGCCACTGCGCGTACCGGCGTCGCTTCCCGAATGGGTAGATTGATCAGTGCAGCGACCACTGCCAGCGCCATGTCGGCGTACCACATCCAGCTGTAATCGCCGAAGCGCTCCAGCGCCAGCCCACCCAGCCATGCACCGAAGAAACCGCCCACCTGATGCGACAACAAGGTCAGCCCGAACAAGGTTCCCAGATAACGCGGGCCGAACAATTTGCCGATCAATCCCGCCGTCGGCGGCACCGTGCCCAGCCAGGTAAAGCCCAGTGCTGCGGCGAACAGGTAAAAGGTCAGCGGCGTTGGCGGCGCGATCAGATACAGGCCGATCAACACCGCACGGCTGGCGTACAAGGCGCACAGCAACCACTTCATGCGGATGCGTTCGCCCAGCTTGCCGGCGATCAAACTGCCGGCGACATTGAACAAGCCGATCAACGCGATCGACACCGCAGACACGCTGGCGGGCAGACCGCACAGTGCGATTTCGCCGGGCAAGTGCGTGACCAGGAATGCGATGTGCACGCCGCAGGTGAAAAAGCCCAGATGCAGGCACCAGTAACTGCGATCGCGCACTGCCAGGCGCAATTGCGCGCGCAAGCCGATATCGTCGTTTGCGACATTGCTGGGCGTGCCTGGCGGCGATGCTCTGCGTCGCAGCGGCCAGGCCAGCGGCAAGGTCAACAACGAGATCACTGCCAGTCCGGTCATCGCCTTGGCCCAACCGGCTGCGCCGATCATCAGCTGCACCAGCGGCGCAAACACGAACTGCCCGAGCGAGCCACCGGCATTGATCAGCCCGGCCGCGAACGAACGCCGCTCCGGCGCAATACGCCCGGCGGTGGCACCGATCAGCACCGAAAAACTGCCTGCGCCTGCACCTGCGGCAGCCAGAATGCCAAGCGAGACGATCAGCCCCCATTCGCTGGCCATCCACGGGCTCAACCCCAGGCCCAGCGACAACAGCACACCGCCGAACAGCAGCACCGGCAACGGACCATGCGCATCGGCAATCGCGCCGAACACCGGTTGCACTGCGCCCCAGACCAGCTGCCCGATCGCCAGTGCGAAGCTGATCGATGCGATGCCAATCCCGGTCTGGCGATGGATCGGCTCCACGAACAAGCCAGTGGTCTGGCGCGCGCCCATCGTCAGCATCAGCATCACCGAGGCGGTGAGCAGCAATCCCCAGTGCGCGCTTGCACGCGCTGTCGCCGGGGCGCTCATGTGGCTGTCTCCAGTAATGCATCCAGGCGCTCCAGCGTGGCATGCAGCTGTGCGGTCGATGCTTTACCGAACAGCGCCTCGAACCGTTCCTGCGCCGCCAGCCAGTGCGGCCGTGCGCGCACCAGCAGCCCACGGCCGCTGCGGCTCAGGACCAGCCATTTCTGCCGGGCATCCTCACCACGCTGGGTCTTGATCCACCCGGCTGCCAGCAGCGGTTTGAGGTTGCGGGTGAGGGTGGTGCGGTCCATGCCCAGCGTGAGTGCCAGCGCGCCCAGCGATTGCGCCGCATCCAGCCTGCGCAGGATCGAGTACTCGTTGAGACTCAGGCCCACCGGCGCCAGCGCGTGGTCGTACAGCTGGGAGGTACGCCGTGCAGCACGACGCAGATGAAAGCAGGTACAGCCGCTGAGCTTGGACATGGGATGCCTCCACAGTGGCAGGTAGAATGCGTGTATATGCACCTATTGGCAAGTTCCAGTTGGAAAGTTCCAGGATGCTCTCCTTATCCGTGCTACCGCCGGCCGCTGTCGATGGCCTGCGGTCTCCAACGCTGTCGCTCGGCTGTGGGTGAGATACGCACTGCTGCGTCCGCCGCCGACTCGCCCGGCAGCAGCGCCCGCAGCGAGCCGGGTCGGACGCTGAGCAGCTCGCAGCGGCACGCTGCGCCTTTCGGTACACGATGCAGTGTTGGCGCAGCGATCGGATCGGCAACGCCAAAAGAAGAGGCCGCCCGAAGGCGGCCTCGCTTATGACGGCGGGAGAGAGGGTACCGTCAGAAGAACATCCGCACGCCGAACGAGGCACTGCGGCCAGGCAGCATCACATCGTCCTTGAGGAAGGAGGTGTGTACGCGTGCGTCCTGATTGGTCAGGTTGTTGCCGTCCAGAAACACTTCCCACGCATTGCTGCCGTGGTCCACGTGGTAGGCCACATGCGCATCGACGAACGTATAGCCATCGGTCGCGGTTTCGTTCACGGCGATCTTGTCCTGCTTCATGGTGCGTGTGGCACCGAGCGAAGCACGCCACTGGTCGGCATTCCAGCGCATCTGCGCGCCGACACGGCCCGGCGCGATACGCGGCAGATTGCCGCCATCGTTCAAGCGCGCACGCACGGTGTCGCCGAACACGCGCAGATCCCACGCGCCGGTGTCGTTGTTGGCCAGATGGAAGGTGGCCTCGCCTTCGAAACCGTGGAAGATCGCATCGGCCTGGGTCCACTGGCGGATCGGCAGGAAGTCGTTGTCTTCTTCGTTGAAGAACTGATTGCCGGTGTCGACGATGTAGACGAAGTCGTTGTAGCGGTTGTAGTACGCGGCGACCTTGGCATCCACCCATTCGTTCTGGAAGTTCAGACCCAGCTCGGCCTGGTTGGCCTTCTCGGTCTTCAGATTCGCATCGCCGATCTCGAAGGCCAGCGTGGCGATATGCGGACCGTTGGCGAACAGCTCTTCTTCGGCTGGCGCGCGTTCGGCGTGGTCGAGGTTGGCGGTCAAACGCCATTGCTCATTGAAGCGGAAGCCGCTGCTGAGCGAGAAACTGGTCGGGGTGAAGTCGCGGTCCACGCCGATGTCGGTCTTGTACTTGACCTTGTCCACGCGCGCGCCGATTTCGGCGGTGACGCGGTCCCAGCTGTTGCGCGCCACGCCGAACACGCCAAGCGAGCGCGTATCGGTCTTGGGTACGAAAGACTCTTCGCCCACGGCCTGGAAGGTGGTGTCGCTGCCCTGCAGGCCGAACGCGGTCTGCCAGCCGCCACTGAAGGTGAAAGAGGCTTCCACGCGGCCTTCGTTGGCGCGCTTGGTGAACACGGTGCCGACTTCATCGCCTTCGAACTCGGTGTGCGCGTAATCGGTGTGGCCGAAGCTGTAGCGCAGCGCGCTGCCTTCGCCCCACGGATCGGTCAGCCCACCCTTGAGGTCGTAGCGGTCTTGCTGCAGCTTCAACGACACGCCGCGCTCGCCGATCGACAGATCGCCCGGCTCGCCAGGGTTGCCATAGTTGTCGCGGAAGCGCGACGCCGACAGGCCGACAAAGCCCCAGTCGCCGGACAGCGAGGCGCCGATCGAGCCCACCTTGGAGTCGATCCAGGAGTTGGCCTGGCGACCTTGCGGGGTGT
This sequence comes from Xanthomonas sp. Leaf131, assembly GCF_001423495.1. Lineage (GTDB taxonomy): Bacteria > Pseudomonadota > Gammaproteobacteria > Xanthomonadales > Xanthomonadaceae > Xanthomonas. The sequence goes on from NZ_LMOG01000019.1 coordinate 129,291, forward strand.
CGTAATCGTTCTGGTTGCGATACACGCCGTCGGCATGGATCGACAGCCCGCTGCCATTGCCGGCGTCGACGCGGAACATGTCGGTGTTGCCGTCCTTGTCGCCGCCGTCGAAGCGCACTTCGGCGCGGCCGCTGAAGCCGTCTACCGGAGTTTCGGCAATGCGGCCATCGACCACGTTGACCACGCCGCCGATGGCGCCGGAGCCGTACAGCAGGGTGGAGGGACCCTTCAACACTTCGATCTGGTTGGCCAGAAACGGCTCGATCGCCGGCGAGTGGTCCTGGCTGACCGTGGACACGTCCTGGGTGGACAGGCCGTCGCGCAGCACTGCCACGCGCGGGCCGTCCAGGCCACGGATGATCGGCCGGCCGACGCCGGGGCCGAAGTTGGAACTCTGTACGCCGGGCAGGCTGGACACGGTTTCGCCCAGGCTCTCGCTACGCACTTCGTCCAGACGCTCGCCGGCCAGTACTTCGACCGGGCGGCTCAGCTCGCCGGCTGCATCGCGCAACGGACTGGCGGTGACGACCACTTTGTCCAGGTCCTTGATATGACGGCCGCTGGAATGGGTGGCGTCGTGGCGCGTGTCCGAACTGGGCGGGGTCTGCGGGTCGGCCGCCGGCGCGTCCTCGGCCATGGCCAGGGCGGGGGTCAGCAGGCTGGTCAGGGCCAGCGTGAGCGTGGAGCGGCGAAACGAGGAAGCGAGGCGAGGATGCATGGCGGGCCGGACTCTGTAATTGTTACTTTATATCAACGGTAAGGCGCAGCTTGACTGCTGGGCCGACGGCGAGATCCACGGTTGCGCGATGCAGTGGAGCGGATCGGGGAACGCGTGAGATCTGGAACGAGCAAGATGTTATATTATTCCACGTCGCCGCGACCACCTGCTGGAAGTCATGCCTCTACCGTCTCTTCGCCATCTGCTCGACCGCTTCGGTGCGACCGGTTCGTTGCTGTGCGCCGTGCACTGCGCGGTACTGCCGTTGGCACTGGCACTGGCGCCGTCATTAGGTCTGTCGTTCTGGCTGGGCGATGGCGTGGAGCTTGCGATCGTGGTCTTTGTCAGTCTGTTAGGCATGTTCAGCCTGGTGCTGGGCTACCGGCGGCACAGGGCGCTGCACGCATTGGCCCTGCTGGGCACGGGCCTGACGCTGTTGTGGCTGGGGCTGCTGTATGGCCCGCTGCATCACGCGCGGATTCCGCATGCAATCGTGATGTCGCTCGGCGGGACATTGGTCGGCATCGCCCACCTGGCCAATCTGCGCCTGAACCACGGGCATGCCCACGTCCACGACGCCAGCTGCGCCCATTAGCCGAGCTGCGCTGGCCGGGGCCGTCGTGGTAGGCTTGCCGGCCTTGCGCGAGGGCGCCGCCGGCGTAAACCTCGCCAGACCCGTGTTCAGCGCGGGGATTTGTATTCAGTATTCACATTCAGGAGTCGACGAACATGGGTAAGGGTGACCGCAAGACCGCCAAGGGCAAGCGCTACAATTCCAGCTACGGCAATTCGCGTTCGCACGCGGTGAGCAAGGTTGTCGTGGGTGCAGCTTCCCCGGTTGCCAAGAAGGGCGTGGTCAAGGCCCCGGCCAAGAAGGCTGTAGCCAAGAAGACCGTCGCCAAGGCCGGCTGATCCTTAGCCCGCTTCGCGACACCAGAACGCGGCGCTTGCGCCGCGTTTTTTTATGTCCCGCGTCGGCGCAACCGCATGCGCGTTGTGTCTAGCGCGGTGTTTCCGTAGCCGCTCGCTGGCTGGCCGCGGCAGGCGCCAGTAACTGTTCGGCCAGGCCGCGATAGATCGGCGTCTTGCACACCAGCCCGGACACCGCACGCGCAATCAGCACGGTGGCCAGGATCGGCAGCAGCATCTGGCTGGTGTCGGTGAGTTCCAGCGAGATCACCGCCGAGGTCAGCGGCGCCTGGGTCACGCCGGTCAGATACGCGCACATGCCCAGCAGCACGAAGGTGCGCGGGTCCACGCTGGGCATCAGCACCGACAGGTTGTGGCCGATGCCGGCGCCCACCGCCAGCGCTGGCGAGAACAAGCCGCCCGGGATGCCCGCCAGGTACGAGACCAGATTGGCCACCAGCTTCATCAGCCCGAATTCGTGGCCGACCACCGCGTGCCCCTGCACCAGGCTGCGCGCCTGCTCGTAGCCGGTGCCAAACGCGCCTTGCCCGAACACCAACGCCAGGCCGACCAGGGCCACACCGCAGAGTGCGGCCAGCAGCACCGGGTGCCGCTGGCGCAGTGCTGCCAACCAGCGCGGTTTGCCACTGACGCTGGCCAGCACCAGGCGCGCGAAGATGCCGCCGAGCAGACCGGCCACGCTGCCGCATAGCGCGATCGCCAGCCACGCCTGGCCCAGCGGCAAGGCCACCGCCACCTTGCCGAAATAGGTGTAGTTGCCCAACAGGCCCAGCGACACCACGCCACCGACGATCACCGCCGTGAGCAAGGTGCCGGAGAAGCGATGCTCGAAACGCCCGCTCAATTCTTCGATCGCAAACACCACCCCGGCCAGCGGCGTGTTGAACGCAGCCGCGATACCGGCGGCACCGCCAGCAAGCAGAAAATGCGAGAGTTCGCGCGGATCGTGAAACCCGAACCAGCGCCCGAATACGTGCATCAGGCTGGCGCCGACATGCACGGTGGGGCCTTCGCGGCCGACCGATGCGCCGCCGAGCAGCGACAAGGTGGTCAAGGCGAGCTTGCCGAGCGACACACGCAGCGACAGATTGGTTTCGCGAAACGCCGCATCCGGATGCTCCAGTGCGGCGATGACTTGCGGGATACCGCTGCCGCGCGTGGGCCGCATCGCGCCGGAGGTGAGCCAGGCCAGCAAGGCGAAGATGCCTGGCGTCAGCAGCAGTGCCCACCAGATCGAATGCGCGGTGATGCGCTGAAACAACTGGAAGGCTGCATCGCTGGCCTTGGCGAAGACGATCGCCACCAGCGCCACCGCAATCGCGCCACCCCACAGTGCAGCGCGGCGACGCCAGCCTTCGCTGGATAACAGCGGCCGCAGCCGAAGCCGACGCGGCGAGGGATCAGAAGCAGACATGCCGCTATTGTCGCATCGACGCGCTGCGGCCGGGCCGTCTTGAAGTGACCGATAACCCAATTGCACTCACTGCCAGGCGTGTGCGGTCCGCGCTTGGTGCGGCATGCAACCACACTTGCCGGTGTTGAGCGCGCCGTTTGCGCTCCGGCTGACGTGCATCGGCGACATGTTGCCGGCGGTTCTCACTCAGCGTGCGTCGGCCGGCGGCACGCGCAAGGCTGGCAACAAGGTGGCGGGATCGCCATCGTTGGGCGCGGCGGGAATTCCCAATAGCCGGGTCATCAGGGAATACACATCGACGTTGGCGAAACCCGGCAAGGTCTTGCCCTGCGCCAGATCCGGGCCCTGCGCCAGGAACACCGCACGCATCGACGGCAGCGCCGGATCGAACCCGTGCGAGCCGCGCATCTGATCGCGCGGGCGCTTGGCCAGTTTGTCCGGAAACAGCGCATCCCAGCCTTCGTGCATCTGGCACACGATCGGCGGAATGCGCGGGTGCGTGCCGTAGTGCCAGCGTGCGGGCAGCTCGGCCTTGCGCCAGCAGTCGTACTGCGCATGCGCACCGAGCAGGGTGGCTTCGGCGCGGGCCTGCTGCCCGGGCAAAGGATCGAAACTGATCACCTGACCTTCGGTGATGGCGGTGGCGATGGTGGGCGGCGCCAGGTCTTCCACGCTGAGCGCATGCCCCGGCGCCACCTCCGCCATGCCGTGGTCGGAGACCACGATGATGTTGGTGCGGCTGCGCGTGCCGTTGCGCTGCATGCCGGCCAGCAACCGGCCGATGGCGCCATCCACCGCACGCACGCTGTCGGCGTATTCGCGCGATTCCGGGCCGTGATCGTGGCCGGCTTCGTCCACATGTTCGAAATAAAGCGTGACCAGGCGATTGGTGGCAGCGCCTGATGCGTCGAGCCAGCCCAGCACCTCGTCCACGCGCGCGTCCAGACCGGTGCCTTCTTCGTAGTGGCGCCAGCGCGTGGGGCGCACGCCTGCAATCGCCGCCTCGCTGCCGGGCCACGACCAGGTCGCTGCATGCAGACCGTTGTTTTCGGCACCCACCCAGATCGGTTCACCGCCCCACCAGCGCGCATCGCCCACGGCGTCGGGCTTGCTCAGCCAGAAGCTGCCCAGCGCCGGGTCGCGCATGCTGTTGTGCACGATGCCGTGGTGATCCGGGCGCAGGCCGGTGACCAGCGTGTAGTGATTGGGAAAGGTCAGCGACGGGTACGACGGCGTCATCCAGCGCGCACGCACGCCCTGGTGCGCGAGCTGCGACAAATGCGGGGTGATGCCGCGATCGAGCATGTCGGCGCGCAGGCCGTCGATGGAAATCAGCAGCAGGGGATGCGGCGTGTCGCTGGCTGGCGTAGCTGCCGTGACCGACGCTGTGGAAACGGCCGCTGGTGCAACTGGTGCGCTGCGCGGCGGTACGCTGCTGGTACAGGCCGTGAGCAGCGCAAGCGCCGTGGCGGCGAACACAAAACGTCGATCGATCATTGCGCCAGTTTACGGCGTGGCAATGACTTCGCGAAGTCAGCGCGTGTGGCGCGCGGCGGGTTCGGCGAACAGGTCGTCGGCAGCTGCGCTCTGGCGCGGCGACCAGCCTTCCAGCTGCAACAACGCGTGCTTGGTCGGCAGGCCGCCACCGAAGCCGGTCAACGCACCATTGGCGCCGATCACGCGATGGCAGGGCAGCACGATCGGCAATGGATTGCGTCCATTCGCAGCGCCGACCGCGCGGCTGGCGGCGGGGCGTCCCACCGCATGCGCCAGCTGCGCATAGCTCCAGGTCTGCCCGAACGGAATCTGCGCCAGCGTGTGCCAGACCTGCAGCTGAAACGGCGTGCCGGTGGGTCTCAGCGGCAGATCGAAACTGCGCCGCCCGCCATGCAGATAATCGAGTAATTGCTCGCGTGCCTCGCGTACCAACGGTGCATCGGGATCATGCAACCAACGCGCGCGGCCCACTGCGTCGTAGCGATTCTGCGCGAACAGGATGTGGTGCACGCCGGCATGATCGGCGGCCACGCTGAGTGCGCCGATCGGCGAGGGAAAGGTGTCGTAATACAACGTGCTCATGAATGGGTGTCCTTGCGATCGACAGCGAGATGCCACAGGTGCAATACAGCGTAGGCGCGCCACGGACGCCACGCCTGCGAGCGCGCTTCGGTGGCACGCTCGCTCAGGCGCTCGGGCGTGCCGAGCACTTGTTGCAGGATCAGGTCGCCGGCCGGAAACGCATCCGGATGCGATAGCGCACGCATGGCGACGTACTGCGCAGTCCACGGCCCGATGCCCGGCAACGCAGTACACGCGGCGATGAAGTCGGGCAGGCGCTGGCCGGCGCCGAACTGCAGCCGCCCTTGCGCGCATGCCGACGCCAACGCACGCAACGTGGCGGCGCGTGCACGTGGCAGGCCGAGGTGTTCCAACGGCGCCTCGGCCAGCTGTTCCGGCGTGGGAAAGATGCGATCCAGGCCCGGTGGCATGTCGACATGACGACCGCCATGGCGCTCGACCAGCCGCGCCGCCAGCGTCGCCGCACCGGCCACGCTGATCTGCTGGCCCAGCACCGCGCGCACCGCCACTTCAAAGCCATCCCAGCCGCCTGGTACACGCAGGCCGGGGCGGCGCGCGATCGCCTCGGCCAGCAGCGGCTCGGACGCCAGCGTGGCGTGCACGGCCTGCAGATCCGCATCCAGATCGAACAACCGGCGCACGCGGCGCACGATCTGCGGAATCTGGCGCGGGTCGGTCGCGCCGATGCGCAGCAATAACTCCGCACGCTGCGGCGCTGCGCTGACGTCGATCAAGGTCGCGTTGCCCGGCGTGCCGATCACGCGTCGGTAGCCGCCGGCGTCGACCTGCTCGATGCCGGGAATCGCACGCCGCTGCAGAAACGCCAGCATTGCCGGCAGATCCAGCGGCGGACGATAGCCGAGCCGTAAGGTCAGCTCGCCGCCCGGCACCTCGGTGCGCTGCTTGCGCAAGGCCGATGGCGGCATGCCGCAGCCATCCAGAAACGCGGCGTTGAAGCGACGCAGGCTGTTGAAGCCGGCCGCCAGTGCGACCTCGGTGACCGGCAATGCGGTCTCGGTCAGCAGCTGCTTGGCCAGCAGCAGCCGGCGCGTGCCATGCACCTGGATCGGGGTGGCACCGAGCTGCTGCACGAATTGACGTTGCAACTGACGCGCACTCAAGCCCACCGCATCGGCCAGCGTCTGCACCGGCTGCTCCTGCAGGGCGCCTTCGGCAATCATCGCCAACGCACGCTGCACGCTTTCTTCGCCCAGATGCTGCTGCGCCTGCGGCGACAGTTCCGGCCGGCAGCGCAGGCACGGCCGATAACCGGCCGCACTGGCCGCTGCCGCGCTGGGGTAATAGCTGATGTTGCCCGGTTTGGGCGGCGGTGCCGGGCAGACCGGGCGGCAATAGATGCCGGTGCTGCGCACGGCAGTGAAGAACAGCCCATCGAAGCGCGCATCGCGCGCCAACCGGGCGCGGTCGCATTGGAGTCGGTCGGGTGTGACGGTCTGCATGGCGCCAGTCTATGCGCTCGTCTCGACCCCGGCTGGCCGTTTTCGGACAGCGCTGCGCTGGGCGACCGTGTTCATGGCTGGGTCAAACGATCGACCCATTCAGCCATAGACTGAAGGTGATCTCCGTCGCGGTCCGTGTGCTACCTCATGCTGAAACTGCTCGGTCTCTCTCTCTCGTGCGTGCTGGCGCTGTCTGGCTGCAATCGCACCGGCACCTCGGCGGATGCGGCGGGTGCGCAGCAGAACGGCGCGGGGCAGGCGGGCGATGGCGACCACATGGTGTCGGTGGATACGCCCGAGCCGGTGGCGCCGCCGCCGCGCCCGCGTGCGCAAGTGGGCGAGGCGGGATGGCCGCAGGCGGAGCTGGAAGCGGGCAAGGCCTGGATCAGTTGCGCCACCGATTACAGCAGCGCCGCTGGCGACGGCACGCTGCTGCCGGCGCTGGATCGCGCCAGTGTGGAGGCTGCGCTGGCGCCATGTCGCGACACCGGCCTGCTGCGGGTGCGCTACGTTGGCAAGATCAACGCCGGCTTCGCTGCGTTGGTGTGGCGGCTGGCGGCGGTGGCCGAACAACTGCGGTTACCGCATCGCATCCTGGATCTGGATTCCAGCGGCGGGCAGGTGGAAGCGGCGATCCGCGCCGGCGATGTGATTGGCGAATCCAACTGGACCATCTGGGTGCGCGAAGGCTCGATCTGCCACAGCGCCTGCGTGTTTGTGCTGGCCGCCGGCGACAACCGGTTGGTGGCCGGCAAGATCGGCATCCATCGCATGATGCGGATCAGCTCCAAGGCCACCTCGCGCGCCGAGCTCAATCGCGAATTGCGCGAGGTCTACGGCAACGTCAAGGACTATCTGGAGCGCAACGGCGTGGCAGTGGCGGTGGCCGATCTGATGATGACCGTGCCCAACCGCAGCCTGCGCCTGCTCACGATGGATGAGCTGCGCGAGTACGGGCTGGACGGCACCAACGCGGTGCAGGACGACCTGGAGCGTATCCGTCAGATGCGCAAGTGCGGCGATGCCTTCGTGCGCCGCAAGGATGCCTTCCTGGTCGCCTTCGATCAGAAGTGCAAGGGCGAGGGTGCCGATCTGGAGGCGGTCAACGCCTGCGGGCTGGCCCTGAAGCAGCGCTTCGGTTTCCCGGATGCGGCCTGCCCGGAAGAAAGCCCGCTGGCCGAAACCGATGCCGCCGCGTTGCCGGCGGCGACCGACCCGGCGGAGGCCGCGGCGGCAGACACCGACCTCGCCACGCCGACGACCGCACCGGCAGCCGAGTCGGCCTCCGAGGCTGCGCCGCCACCCGTTCACAGCGAAGGCTGAGCTTCACGCGCACCGCACCGCCCGCTGCCTATCGTCGCTGCAGACAACGGAGCCGGGGGGCAACATGATCGGGAAAACGAAAGGAATTATGCGAGCGTACCTGCCATCGGTATTGCTGGTGCTGGGCGGGTTCGGGGTTGCCGAAGTGTTGCAGGCGATTGCCGCAGCCAAACAGGTGCAATGGCCAGCGACCCTGGCGATGTGGCTGAGCCTGGTCGCGTTGATCGCGGCCACCGCGCGCGCGCTGTGGATCAGCTGGCGGCTATGGCGACCGCGGGGCGTGGTGACCGTGCCGCCTGGCGGCGAGGCCTGATCTGCCGGCCGTTTGCAGAGAAACTGTGTTCGGCTGCGCATGAGGTCGATGCGCAACGGCGTTGCTGGTTCGACGCAATAGCCTTGGCAGGCTCTAGACTGCGACCGACACGCTCCAGACTGCTATTCCGTCGCATCCACCGTGCGGCGATTCTCTTTTGATACGCATAAGGTGATCTACCCCATGTTCCGTCCTCGTTTGCTTGCCGTGCTGGTGTTGGCTCCGTCGCTGGTCTTCGCACAACACCCTCAGACCGCCGCGCGTCCGGCCGCCGCGCCCGTTGCTGGCGGAACCACGGCTGCCGGAGCAACCGCAGCCACGCCTGCCGCCAGCGCCGCGCAGCAAGCGCAGCTGGTCAAGCAGAACACCGAGATGACGCAGGCCGCGTTGCGCGTTGCGCAGATGGTCGATGGCAACCAGGTCGCCCCGTTGTGGGACGGCGCCTCCACGGTCGCCAAGACGGCGGTCAAGCGCGATGTCTTCGTCAGCCAGATCGGCGCCGAGCGCGCACGCCTTGGGGCGGTGGTCGGACGTGGGCAGGGCTCGGTGACACGGGTCAAGTACGGTCCCGGTGCGCAGGTACCGGAAGGCCTGTACATCAACGTCAGTTTCCCGACCCGCTTTGCCAAGGCCCAGCAACCGGTGCGCGAGCTGGTGTCGTTCCGCCTGGATGAAGACAAGACCTGGCGGCTGGCCGGTTACAGCCTGCGCGCGTCGGTCAAGTGATGTTGCATCTCATCGGGAATCTGGCGTGGAATTGACGATCGAACTAAAGATGCTGGGCTGGGCGATGGTGCTCGGCCTGGTGCAATTGCTGGCCGCCTCGGCCAGCATGACCGCACAGCGCGGCACCAAGTGGAATGCCAGTGCCCGCGATGGCGAGACCAAACCGCTGACTGGCGTTGCAGCGCGCCTGGATCGCGCCTTCCGCAACTATCAGGAAACCTTTCCGATCTTCGCCGTCGCCGTGCTGGCGGTGAGCGTGGCCGGACGTACCAGCGCAGACACCGCACTCGCCGTGCAGCTGTATGTGTGGGCGCGCGTGGCCTACGTGCCGGTGTATGCGCTGGGCATTCCTTACCTGCGCAGTGCGATCTGGGTGGTGTCGTTCTGGGGCATCGTCAAGCTGGTGCGGGCGTTGCTGGGCTGGTGACGCGCTGTGTGCTGCGTTCGCGCTGACGCCTGGCAAGTGGCTGATAAAGCTAGCGAGAGAGCGCCTGATTGCTACGGTGGTATTTCATCTATTCCCGTTGCGGCTTGATCCTGATCAAGGCCAGTCACCACCACTGCCGCTAAACTAAGCGCATCGGTGGTGGCGGAGCGCAGCATGCAATCGGTGGATATCGCGGTCATTGGTGCGGGGCCGGTCGGCCTGAGTTTTGCGCGGTCGTTGGCCGGCAGTGGTCTGTCGGTGGTGGTGGTCGATCAGCAAACCCGCGCGCAACTCGCCGATCCCGCCTTCGACGGACGCGAGATTGCGTTGACGCACGCCTCGCGCATGCTCTTGGAGCAACTGGGGATCTGGCAGCAGTTTCCCGGCGATGCGATCTCGCCGCTGCGCGATGCACGCGTCATGGATGGGCACTCGCACTGTGCATTGACCTTCGCCGCCTCCGCACGCAGTGCCGGCGATCTGGGCTGGCTGGTGCCCAACCATTTGATCCGTCGCGCGGCCTGGCAGGCCGTGCAGACACAGCCTGGGTTGGACATCCGTTGCGGTTGCACGCTGCAGGCCGTGCAGCAGCGTAGCGACCGCGTGGTGCTGCAGCTATCCGATGGGGACACGGTGTCGGCGCGCCTGTTGGTCGCGGCAGACAGCCGGTTTTCCAGCACGCGGCGCGTGCTCGGCATCGGTGCGCACCTGCGCGATTTCGGCAAGAGCATGCTGGTGTGCCGCATGTCTCATGCGCTGCCGCATCGGCAGGCGGCGTGGGAGTGGTTTGGCTATGGCAAGACGCTGGCGTTATTGCCGCTGCAGGGCAACCGCGCTGGCGCAGTGCTGACACTGCCGCCGCGGCAGATAGAGGCGTTGCTGGCGATGAACGAGGCAGACTTCAGCACAGCGGTCACCGAGGCATTCGAACATCGGCTCGGCCCGATGCGGCAGGACGGCAGCCGGCATGCCTATCCGCTGGTGGCGGCATACGCGCAGCGTTTCGTGGCCGAGCGTGCCGCGTTGATCGGCGATGCGGCAGTGGGTATGCATCCGGTCACTGCGCACGGTTTCAACTTCGGATTGCAGGGCCAGGCACGCCTGGCCGAGCGCGTGCGTGCCGCTGCAGGTGCCGGGCGCGATATCGGCGCCGCCTCGCTCTTGCACGGCTACGAACGCGCGCATCGCCTGGCGACGCGGCCGTTGTACGAAGCGACCAATGCGCTGGCCGCGCTGTACACCGACGATCGCGCGCCGGCACGTTTGCTGCGGCGTGGCGCCTTGCGTGCGGCGCATGCGGTGGCACCGTTCAAACAGGCGATTGCGGCGCATTTGACGCAGCGGAGCGTTTGAAGCGTTGACGTGATTGCGGTGAAGCAGTAAGTGCCGCGCCATGGTGTTTGATCGCGCTGCAAGGGCCTTCAATGCGCGAGCGGACAGGATGGCCAGCCGATCGCTCGGGGTTGCTCGCGCTGTAATCAGGCTGCCTGTAGACAAGCAGACGGCTATCAAGCCGGTGCGTTCACCCGCGCAAGGATCGCATCGATCGCGGTCCGTGCATCGCCGCTGCGCAAGGCTTCTTCCAGTAGTGGAATTACCCAGGCGCAGCCGGCCTTGGCCACGTCTGCGCGCCAATCGCCGCGCCAGCCTTCCAGCTCGTGCAGGGCCAGCATGCTGCAGCCCCCACGCTCGGCGTGACCACCGCGGATGGATTGCTCCAACCAGAATGGTTTGGCCGAATCGACGGCGATCGAAAAAACATAGACGTCGTGGTCCGGATCGTCGGCCGAGGGCGCGATATTGCGCTGGCCGATCTCCACCACCTTCATTCGGCCGGCTCCGCATCGGGGTCCAGTGCCAGCACGCGGATTTCCACATCGTCCAGTTGCACGAGCTGGCCGGGGCGGATCTTGGCAGTCTTGCGCAGTTCCTGCACGCCATCGACGCTGACCGCGCCGCTGGCAACGATCGCCTTGCCCTGGCCGCCGCTGTCGGCGATGCCGGCCAGCTTGAGCAGTTGGTTGAGTTCGATGTACTCGCCGTCCAGGTCGAATTCCAGGAATTGCATGGTGCGGTGCGCTCGATGGCAGAAAGACCGCGATTATCCGCCCTGAGCAACCGACAACGCCATGCACGGCTGTGCGATGGCGGCTACCGGTGCTCTCAGGATCGGCCCGCTTCCACGCGCACTTCAGGAGCTAGGTCATTGCTGCGCGGCCGGCGCAGGGCTGGACCAGCTACGCCTATTTGCGCCGGAAACCTGCGATCTCCTCCAGCATGCTTTCGGCACGAATAACCCCGGGTCCGGCATGCGCGGAGTCGATGCGCTCCAGCCACGGATGCTGCGTGCGCTGCAGGCGCCGGTAGCCGAGCCAGGTGCCTGTCGCGCCAAGCACGCCTACCAACACATTGATCAACAACCAGCTGTGCGGCAGCGTCATGTCGGTGAGCTTGCGCCAGAGGCCGTCCGCCACGGCGACCCACAGCACCCAGAACGCGATGCCCAGCCACGGCGCCACCCGCGTGCGCCAGCGCCGTAGTTGCGCGAGCGCCCGCTGTGTCTGCAACAGCGGTCTAGCGAAATCCAGTTGCGACAACAGCATGAGTTGACGCACCGCGGAGATCGCCAGCGCACTGCTCCACAGCTGCAGCAGTACGCCGCCGATGACGGCCATGGTCTGGTCTGCATACGGAAGCCAGCTGCGTGCGAGCGCGATGCTCAGCGCGATGGCGCACAGCAACTGCGCGGTTTGGCTTACCCACAGCGGGCGCAGGCTGGTGCGCGCTGCATGGCCGCGCACCTCGCCAATGAGGTGGCTGGTCAAGGTGGCTTGTTGCTCCAGGCGTTGTTCCAGCGTGTGCCACGCGCGTTGCAGGTCGTCGAGTTCCATGTGCTGCTCCTTGTGCGGGTCGTGTGGGTCAGAGTTCGGCGCGGATACGCGCCTTGAGGCGGCTGAGTTTCGTGGCGACATTGGTCTCGCTGATGCCGAGCACCTCGCCGATCTCGCGGTAGCTGTGGTCGTCCAGGTACAGCAGCATCAGTGCGCGCTCCAACTGCGGCAGTTGCGCGATAAAGCCGTAGAGCGCGGCCACTTGCTGCTCGTGCGCCGGGTCGCGCGCCAACGGGTCGGCGATGCTGTCGGCCACCGTCTCCAGCGGGAGCGGATCGTTCGGCACGCGGCTGCGGCCGCGCAGATCGCTGATCGCCACGTTCAAGGCGATGCGGTACATCCAGGTGGAAAAACGCCGGCTGGCGTCGTAGGCCGGAAATGCGCGCCATAACTGCACGGTGATGTCTTGCCCCAGCTCGGCGCGGTCGTCCGGGTTCCCGCAGTAGCTGGCCGCGACCTTCAGCACGATGCCGCGGTGCTGCTGCAGCAAGGCGTTGAAGCGGGTGTGCAGGTCTGTTTCCAGGGACATGGCTCCGGCCGCGCAGGTGGGTGAGAACGTTCGAAGAGATGATTCGCCAGACAGAGCAAATCCTCACAACCTGAACGGACTGTTACGGAAATTTCGACAGCAGGGGGGGCGAGGGCGCACACTATGCTGCTTTGCGCCTGCCGGCTCCGTGCGGCGCCTCCGGAGTTACCAATGACCCAAGAATCTCCCGCGCCGCTGCTGTTTGCAGACCTCGGCCTCTCAGATGCTGTGATGAAGGCCGTTGCCGCCGTCGGTTACGAGACCCCGTCGCCGATCCAGGCTGCCACCATCCCCGCGCTGCTGGCCGGCCGCGACGTGCTCGGCCAGGCCCAGACCGGCACCGGCAAGACCGCTGCGTTCGCGCTGCCGGTGCTGTCCAATGCCGACCTCAATCAGCTCAAGCCGCAGGCGCTGGTGCTGGCGCCGACCCGCGAGCTGGCCATCCAGGTCGCCGAGGCGTTCCAGAAATATGCCGAGGCCATTCCCGGCTTCCGCGTGCTGCCGGTCTACGGCGGCCAGCCCTACGCCCAGCAGCTGAGCGCGCTCAAGCGCGGCGTGCATGTGGTGGTCGGCACCCCCGGGCGCGTGATCGATCATCTGGACCGCGGCACGCTCGACCTGTCCCAGCTCAAGACGCTGGTGCTGGACGAAGCCGACGAAATGCTGCGCATGGGCTTCATCGACGACGTCGAAGCGGTGCTGAAGAAGTTGCCGGAAAAGCGCCAGGTGGCGCTGTTCTCGGCGACCATGCCGCCGGCCATTCGCCGCATCGCGCAGACCTATCTGAAGGACCCGGCCGAAGTCACCATCGCGGCCAAGACCACCACCTCGGCCAACATCCGCCAGCGCTATTGGTGGGTGAGCGGCTTGCACAAGCTGGATGCGCTGACCCGCATTCTCGAGGTCGAGCCGTTCGACGGCATGATCATCTTCGCACGCACCAAGGCCGGTACCGAAGAGCTGGCGCAGAAGCTGCAGGCACGCGGTCTGGCCGCTGCCGCCATCAACGGCGACATGCAGCAGGCCGCACGCGAGAAGACCATTGCCCAGCTCAAGGACGGCAAGCTCGACATCCTGGTCGCCACCGACGTGGCCGCGCGCGGTCTGGACGTGGAGCGCGTCAGCCACGTGCTGAACTACGACATCCCGTACGACACCGAAAGCTATGTGCACCGCATCGGCCGCACCGGGCGTGCCGGCCGCAACGGTGATGCGATCCTGTTCGTCACCCCGCGCGAGAAGGGCATGCTGCGTTCGATCGAACGCGCCACCCGTCAGCCGATCGAAGAAATGCAGCTGCCGAGCGTGGATGCGGTCAACGACACCCGCGTGGCGCGTTTCATGACCCGCATCACCGAGACCTTGGCCGGCGGCCAGATCGAGATGTATCGCGATCTGCTGCAGCGCTACGAGAGCGAGAACAACGTGCCGGCGATCGATATCGCCGCGGCGATGGCCAAGTTGCTGCAGGGCGATTCGCCGTTTCTGCTGACCCCGCCGGTGCGTGGCGCGCGTGAGGAATTCACGCCGCAGCGCAACGAGCGTGCCGATCGCGGCGATCGTAATGACCGCGGCGATCGTGGCGAGCGCCCGCGCTTCGAGCCGAAGTTCGAGCGTGGCCCGCGTGCCGATGGCGAGCGCGCTGCGCGTCCGCCGCGTGCCGAGCGCCCCGCGTTTGCCGACGACGGCGCTGGCGCCGAGCGTCCGCGGCGCGACCCGGTCGCCCCGCGTGGCGAGCCGGAGTTCGGCATGGAGAGCTACCGCATCGAAGTGGGCCACACCCACGGTGTGAAGCCGGCCAATATCGTCGGTGCGATCGCCAACGAAGCGGGGCTGGAAAGCCGTTACATCGGCCGTATCGATATCCAGGACGATTATTCGATTCTGGATCTGCCGGCCGACATGCCGCGCGAGCTGCTGACGCACCTGAAAAAAGTGTGGGTCTCCGGTCAGCAGTTGAATATGCGCAAGCTGGAAGAAGGCGAGGCGATTGCGTCGCCGTCCAAGCCGCGCTTCCCGCGTGGCGGCAAGCCGGCCGGTCGTCCGAATGGCCCGGGCCGTCCGATGGACCGGGCCGGCGCACCGCATCGCAAGGGTCCGCCCAAGCCGCGCGGCGAGTAAGTTCCGCTGACAAACCGGCTGCGTGCGACCGCCCGGTCCGCGTAGTCGATGTCCGGAATCGGTATATGCGTAAGCGCATACCGGATTTCAGCTGTCATGCGCCGAGATCTGCCCGCCGCAGGTGATGTTTTGTTAGCCACGCTAAGTCTGTCTTGCGGTTGTGCGCGTCAAGCGGGCGCGGCCATACAGACTCTGTCGTTGCGGCCGCTACTGCCTTCAGGCGCCCACTGGGCGCCTGAATCGCATTGGGCGGCGGTGGGGGACGAGGATGGCAATGGCGCAGGCGGCACGCGGCAACAGCAGTGGTCGGACCATGCACATGGTGCGCGGTTGGCTGACGATTCCCTTGGCGTTACTGATCGGCATGGCCGTCAGCATGGCGGTGCTCTCGGCGCTGATGATCGAGGTCCAGTCCGGTGCCACCGCCTGGATCGTCGGCCAAAGCCACTGGTCCAACGCCCAGCAGGAGTCGGTGTACTGGTTGGAGCGTTATCTCGGTAGCGGCGATCCGGCCGATCTGCAGGCCGCCTGTCGCGCGCTGGAAGTGCCGCTCGGCGACCGTGCGGCCCGCCAGGCCGTTGAGCAGCCGGTGATCGATTGGGACGCGGTCTACGCCGGTCTCGCCGCGGGGCGCAATGCCCGCCAGGACATGCCGCAAATGGTGCGGCTGTACCGCTACGGCCAGGTGTTTCCGTATCTGAGCGAAGCGATCGCGCTGTGGAAGCACACCGATGCCGACATCCTGCAACTGAGCTTACTGGCCGACCGGTCGGCGTCCGCACAGGCCACCAGCCGGCCGGATGCGCGCGCGCTGCAGGCCTTGCGCGACGAGTTGCATTTGCTGGATGGGCGCATGCGCCGCGATGCCGCGCAATTCCAGGCCCTGCTCATCCACTGCGCACGCTTGCTGCACGATGTGATGGTGGTCTGCAGCCTGGCCACCTTGCTGCTGGTGTTGACCACCGGCGTGCTGGCGATGCGCCGTATTCGCGATTATCTGCTCTCGCACGAAGGGCGTTTCCGCACCGCGTTTCAGCAGGCGGCGCTGGGCATGGTCAAGTTCGATCTGCGTGGGCGCGTGCTCGATGCAAACGCCTCGATGGCCAATATCCTGCGCTACCGGCCGGAAGAACTGCAGGCCTGCAGCCTGGCCGAGATCATGCACCCCGGCGACATCGCGCTGGACAGCCGCGGCGTGATCGATTGGCCGAAGTTGATGCAGTCCGGCGAACTCCGCTTTCTGCGGGCCGACGGCGGGGTGATGTGGGGGCGCTGGAGCGCCTCGCTGGTGGAGCCGGGCCCGGAAGAACCGACGTTGGTACTGGCGGTGATCGAAGATGTGTCGCATGCGCACGAGCTGGCCGACGAAGTGTCTTTCCATGCGCGCCACGATGCCTTGACCGGCTTGATCAATCGCCACGAGATCGAACGCCGGCTGCTGCGCTTGATCGAACCACCGCAATCGCCGCAGTTGTGCCACGCGCTGTGCTTTGTGGACCTGGATCATTTCAAACTGGTCAACGACACCTTCGGGCATGCGGTTGGCGACAAATTCCTGTGCCATTTCGCCGACGTGATCACCATGCAGTTGCGGCCCGGCGATTGGCTGGGGCGGCTGGGGGGCGACGAGTTCGCGATTCTGCTGGCCAATACCGATCTGTCGCAGGCGCAGGTGTTGCTCACCCACATGCACGGCGTGCTCGGGCAACCGTGGAGCCATCAAGGCGGCAAACCGCTGACGCCGAGTTGCAGCTTTGGCGTGGTGGAGATCCGCCAGGGCGCCAGCGACCTCAACGCCTTGATGACCGCCGCCGATCTGGCCTGTTATGCGGCCAAGGAAGAAGGGCGCAACCGCATTCGTTGTTTCGACGACAGCGATCTGGCGTTGGCGCGGCGCCGCCACGACGGTGGCTGGATCAGTGCGGTGAAGCAGTCCATCGCCGAAGACCGCTTGCTGCTGTACGCGCAGAAAATCCAGGTGTTGAGCGACCCCGGACGGCTGCAGTACGAAGTGCTGGTGCGCATGCGCGCGCGCGACGGCCGCGTGCTGAGCCCTGGCGAATTCCTGCCTGCGGTGGAGCGCTATGGTTTGGGTCGCATGGTCGATGTGCACGTGCTGGAGACCTTGTGCGCGCAGCTGGCGGCCAACCCGCTGCATGTGGCGAGGCTGGATCTGTGCCACGTCAATCTGTCGGCGCAATCGATCGCGCAGCCGGATTTTCTCGACTTCGTGTGCGCCCTGTTCGAGCGTTACCCCACGCTGGTGCCCAAGCTGTGCATGGAGATCACCGAGACCGCGGTCATCGGCAATCTGGAGCAGGCGCAGCGCTTCGTGCAGAGCGTGCGTGCACGTGGCTGCCATGTGGCGCTGGACGATTTCGGCAGCGGCCTGGCCTCGTTCGGCTATCTCAAACAATTCACCGTGGACGTACTGAAGATCGATTGCGGCTTCGTGCGCAATTACGCGCATGACGCGGTGGATCGCGCCGCAGTGCATTCGATCGCCCAGGTCGGCCTGGCGTTAGGGATCGAAGTGGTGGCCGAAGGGGTGGAATCGGAAGCCGATATCGCCGGCCTGCGCGAGGCCGGTGTGGGCCAGGTGCAGGGCTTCAGCCTGCATCGCCCCTGCCCGCTGGAAGACCTGTTGCATGTATCGATGCCGCTGCTGGTGGTAACCGGCTAGGTGCGATGGCGCACGATTGCCGATAAATCGCCGATAATTGGGGGATGACAACCCGACTCAACAAATACATCGCCGAAACCGGCTTCTGCTCCCGCCGCGAGGCCGATCGCCTGATCGGCGAACGCCGCGTCACCGTCAACGGTGTGCCTGCCGGAACCGGTGCGGTGGTGGGCGAGGAAGACACCGTGCTGGTGGATGGCCAGCCGCTGCGCACGCGCGCTGCCAGCAAGCCCGGTGGCCGCAAGCATGTCTACATCGCGCTCAACAAGCCGGTGGGCATTACCTGCACCACCGAGAGCTCGGTCAAAGGCAATATCGTCGAATTCGTCGGCCACGAGCAGCGCATCTTTCCGGTCGGCCGGCTCGACAAGGAGTCCGAAGGGCTGATCCTGATGACCAGCAACGGCAACATCGTCAACGAGATCCTGCGTGCGGAGAATCGCCACCAGAAGGAATATCTGGTGGCGGTGAACAAGCCGGTCACCGACGAATTCCTGCGCGGCATGGCGCGCGGTGTGCGTATCCATAACGAGACCACGTTGCCGTGCCGCACCGCGCGGATTGCCAAGTTCGGCTTCCGCATCGTGCTGGAGCAGGGCTTGAACCGGCAGATCCGCCTGATGGCGTCCGAATTCGGTTACCGCGTGACCCAGCTGCGCCGGGTGCGCATCGACAATATCAAGCTGGCTGCGCTCAAGCCGGGGCAATGGCGCAACCTCAGCGATGCCGAACTGCGCGGTTTGCTGCCGCAGCGTACCGACTGGTGACACCACCGCTTGCCAGCGGCTGAACGGAAGCGACACGGTGCGTCGGGTGGTCCGGCGCACCCCGATAGTCGGGCCTGACACGCTCGGTCATACTTTCGCCGTGAATAGCCAGCTGGGGGAGCGGGCAAGTGATCAAACCGGAATTGCCGGACAACGAAGCCGAGCGCCTGGCAGCGCTGCGCCAGTACGAGGTGCTGGATTCGCCGGCCGAAAGCGCGTTCGACGACCTCACCATGATCGCCTCCACGCTGTGCGAGACGCAGATGGCGGCCGTGGTGCTGGTGGACGAGGACCGGCAATGGTTCAAGTCGGCGCATGGCGCGCCGCGCAGCGAAGCACCGCGCGATATTTCCTTCTGTGCGCACGCGATCCTGCGCCCCGACGAAGTGATGATGGTCGACGACACCTTGCTCGACCCACGCTTCCACGACAATCCGATGGTGACCGGCAGCGCTGCGGTGCGCTTCTATGCCGGCGCGCCGCTGATCACCAGCGGGGGCATGGCGCTCGGTTCGCTATGCGTGTTCGACCAGACCCCGGCGCATCTGCGCGATGAGCAACGCCAAGCCTTGCAGGCATTGTCGCGGCAGGCCTCGCATCTGCTGGAACTGCGCCTGGCTGGCAAGCAGCTGCGCCAGCAATTGCATGAGCGCGAATGGTACGAGCAGCAGATGGCCGGCTATTACGCGCAAATGGATGCGTTGAACGCCGATCTGGTCGAGCAGACCCGCACCGATCCGCTGACCGGCTTGCCGAACCGGCGTGCGTTTGCGGTTGCATTGGCTGCGGCGACGGAGCAGACGCGTGCGGCAGGCCAGCCGTTGTCGGTGGCATTGCTGGACGTGGACCACTTCAAGACCGTCAACGACGTGCATGGGCACGACCAGGGCGATGTGGTGCTGCGCGAGTTGTCGGCGCTGTTGCGCGCGCATGTGGCCGGTGCCGGCACCATCGCGCGATACGGCGGCGAAGAGTTCGTGTTGTTGCTGCCCAACCTGGATCTGCTGCAGGCGCGCATGCAATGCGAATACCTGCGGCAGAGCGTAGCGGTGATGACCATCGCGCTACCGGTGACGGTGAGTATCGGCGTAGCCAGCCTGCATGCGCAGGAAGACGTGGAAGCGGTGATCAAGCGTGCCGATCAGGCGCTGTATGCGGCCAAGCGCGGTGGGCGCGATCAGGTGGTGGCGTTGGGGTAGGGCGGTGCTGCTGTGAGCGCGCGGATGCTTGATCGATAACGCCAGTCGCGGCCTGGGCCGCTCCTGCGATGGCGTTCGATGGGATTTGGCGATGCTCCATCGCGCTGCGTTGCGCAGTCACTCGACGATGTTTTTCGCTTCGGCGGTGCCGAGCAGCTCCGGGTGCACGATCTTGCGCCGGCGTTCCAGCATGGGATGCAGGAACACCGCGCCGAGAATGATCGCCACGCCCAGATAGAACTGCAGGGTCAGTTCGCGCTGTTCGCCGAGCAAGGCGATCGCCAGCACGATGGCGTAGACCGGTTCGAGATTGGTCACCAGCTGCACCGAGTAGGCGCTGAGATGGCGCAATGCCACCAGCGCCAGCGCAAACGGCAGCAAGGTGCAGGCCAGCGACAGCACGAGCAGCAGCACGCCATCGTGCAGGCTGGGAATAATCAGCAGATCGCCATGCAACGACGGCAACAGCAGTGGCATTGCCGGTGCCAGCAAGGTCAAGGTCAACGTGCCGGCGCCGAGCTCCAAGGCAGTGACGGTGAGCGGGTCGGCATGCGTCACCATGCGTTTGTTGAGCGAGCCGAATAGCCCGACGAACACGGCAGAAATCGCGCCGACCACCACACCGGCACGCATGCCGTCCGGTACCCCGCCGACCACCAGCGCCACGCCCGGCAACACCGCCAGCCCGAACAGCAATTCGCGCGGGCGGAACGGTCGCTGTGTCACCCACGGCTCGATCACTGCGGTAAACACCGGCGCCAGCGCAATGCAGGTCGCTGCCACCGATGCATTGGCCAACTTGATCGCGCCGTAGAAGGTCAACCAATGCAACGCCACCAGCGCGCCGATGCCGCAATAGCCCAGCACCACCCGCCCGGACAGGCCGCGCAGCCCGCGCCACACCCGCGGCAACAGCGCCAACGCCACCACCACGATCAACATGCGCCACCACACCAACGGCAACGCCGGCAACGTGATCAGCTTGCCCAGGATCGCGGTGATGCCCCAGAGCAGGACGCAGAAATGGATTTGCAGTTGCGCCTTGCGCAGATCGTTCGTGGGCATGTGCCATTGTCGCCTAATTCGTCATGCCGCCAAACACGCGCCGGTTGCGCGCCAACCACGTCGAGCGGCCATGCACGCGGGTTGCCGACGGCAGCACGCGCTGGCGGGCCTAGCGCGAACCCAGTGTCTGCAGCAACGCCATCGCAGCAGCCGGGTTACGCTCTTTCGCGGCACTGATGAAGAACACGAACACCTCGCGCGGTGTGGCGTTGGCTTGCGTGGCAGCATCGATGTGCGGCAGATCCGCCGGATCCTCGCCACGCCGCCAGGCCTGGATGCGCTCGGCCCAGCGTGCCAACGCTGGTGCTGGGTAACCGGCATGCACCCGTGCCTGGCTGCGCATCAAGCGCGCATAGACAAAATCGGTGGACAGATCGGCAAAGGACGGATGCTCGTCCGAATCGGTGAACACCGTGGCCACCCCATGCTGGCGCACCCGTGCCAGCAGCGATGCGTCCACCGCAGCATGGTCGCGGATTTCCAGCACATGCCGCAGCACGCGCTTGCCGGCGCGTTTGGGCAACAGCGACAGGAAACCGTCCAGATCATCGGCCTGCAAGCGATGCCCCTGTTCGAACTGCCACACCAACGGGCCGAGCGTGTCGCCGAGCTCGACAATACCGCCGATGAAGTCCTCCACTTGCACCTTGGTACCCGCCAACTTGCGCGACTGCGTGATGCGGCCCGGCGCCTTGGCGGAGAACACGAAGCCGGGCGGCACCTGATCGCGCCATTTCGCATAGGTGGCCGGTTTCTGGGCGCCGTAATAGGTGCCGTTGATCTCGATTGCGGTGAGCTGGCGGCTGGCATATTCCAGCTCGCGGCGCTGCACCAGGCCTTGCGGATAGAACACGCCGCCACGCCATGGCGCGTAGACCCAGCCACCGATCCCCACATGGATGCCCTCGAGTGAGGGCGGTGTCGCAGCGAACAACTCGGTCACGGCTTCGCTCCTTGGCTGAGGGATAGACGGCAGGGCTGCCGCTCGGCGGTTGTCGTCACTGCACACTGCAACAGCATAGCGGTGTCGGCATCGGATCGATGCAGGCGTGATTGCCGCGATGCGCGGAGATCTCACGCAAGTGCAGGGATGCGCAGATAGCGCGTCTGCTGGCAGTTGCAGTGCCCAGCCGCATCGTCGGCGTGCGCCGCGGGCGCAGGCTGCCAGCGCTGCTGCCAGGCCTGGAACATCAGGATCGGCCACAGGTGCGTATGCCACTTGCGCTGGCCACCGATGAAACACGTCCACATCCGGGTAATGGCGTCTGTATCGAACATGCCGTGCTGTTCGAGTGCGGCCGGCTGCAACAGGTCCTCGGCCCAGCCGCGCAACGGCCCTTGCAACCAGCGTCCGACCGGCGCGCCAAAGCCGCGTTTGGGACGATAGATCAAAGAGGGCGGCAGATACCGTTCCAGCAGGCGCTTGAGGATGTACTTCTGCTCGCCACCGGCGCTTTTGAGCGCGAGTGGAAACTGCCAGGCGAGTTCAAACACGCCGGCATCCAGAAACGGGGAGGCCGGCGTCAATCCATAGGCCATGCAGGCACGATCGATCTTGGTCATCAGGCCTTCGCCCAGTTCCATGGCGATATCCAGAAACAGGATGCGCTCGCCTGCGGCGCCGGCAGTGAGCTGATCCATGGGGCGGTTGTAGAGCGTCGGATACTCATCGGCACCGCATACGACGGCAGCCGGATTGCGCCAGCGCGAGACACGCAGCAGATAGCTGTCTTCGATCGAACGGCTTGCCGTTTCGCCCAGCACCGCGCGCCAGCCACCCAGGCGCGCGGCTTCACCGGCGGACAGGCCATGCCGGTGCAGGGTGCTGCGCAGGCACTCGGGCAGCAAGCCGGCCAGGCGGCCGTTGCGGATTGCGCGCGCGTAAGCCGCGTGCCCGAAAAACAGTTCGTCGCCGCCATCGCCGGTGAGGATATGACTGACTTGCTCGCGGGCGTAGCCGGCCGCCAGCAGCGTGGGAAGCTGCGACGAATCGGCAAACGGCTCGCAGAACGTAGCGGCCAATGTGGGCAACAGGTCGTGTGCCTGTCGATCGCTGATCCGGTGCGCGGTATGCCGTGTGCCCAGGTGCGCGGCGACGCTGCCGGCCCAATCCATCTCGTCGTGATCGGCATCGGTAAAGCCAATCGTGATGGTCTCCACGGGCGTGCTGCGTTGCGACTGCAGGAGCGCGGCGATGAGGCTGGAGTCGGTGCCTCCGGAAAGAAACGCGCCGGCGCCATGACGCGCATTGCGTTCCACCGCACTGGACAGCGTGTGCTGCAGTTGCTGCAGCGCCCGGGTTTCGCTGATCGCCTGTCGTTGCCTGATCAATCGGTCGATGCTGCGTTTTGTATCCCAATAGCGCAGGCGTGCATCCGGCGCATGCGCTGTCGCACCGTTCTCGACATCGGCCAGATTGAAGACCTGCACATCGCCCGCAGTGAGTTTGAACATCCCTTGATAGATGCAAAACGGTGCAGGGATGTAACCGAAGCGCAGCAACAAGGTGAGCGCATTCCGGTCGAGCGGATGGTCGAAGCCCGGCAATGCGGCGATGGCTTTGAGTTCGGATGCAAATACAACGCCCTGCGCCGTCCAGCCGTAGTAGAGGCTGCCACGTCCGAGACGGTCGCGGGCCAGGGACAGGGTGTGCAAGCGCCGATCGAACACGGCAAGGCAAAAACTCCCGTCGATACCGTGCAGCGTTGCCTGCAGGCCGGAGGATTGAATCTGTTGCGCCAACTGGCTGGCAGCGCACGCTGCGGCTGCCGCGCCTTGAACGCCGCAGGCTGCAGGCAAGGTGTCGACCTGTCCGGCCAATGCAACCAGGTAGCGGCCATCGGGCGACACGCCGATGCGCGTCCCGGTGTGTGCGGCGTCGCCGCAGGCGGCCAACACCACCCCCTGCTCGGCGACACTGGCGATGCACGCATGCGGCCCACGATGTTTGAGCGCGGTCATCATGCGTTGACCAAGTCTTCGAAGGGTGACGTCGTCTTGCACAGTTGCGCTCGACCAGACTCCTGAAATGCCCGACATCTGCTCCACCACCATTGCCATTGAGGAAGGCGCGGGATGGGTGGCCGAACCGACGTTCGCCGGCCGCATCCGCCGCGTGTGCTGCGCATGGTTGGACCGGCGTGTTGGCGTTCGGCGGAGGAATGATCGAGAAACGATGGAGCCAGGCGCCCTGCGTGACGGAGCCGCCGAGCGAAGGCGGCAGCCTGCGGATCGGGCATTGCCTGCATTGCGGCCGATGCCGTTTCTAGCGATGCACCTGCTGCCCACCCGGCTCCAGGGCGGCTACCATGCCGACTGAGCCGCGCGAGACCGTACCGATGACCTGGACCACGCCCGATCTGTGTGACCGCTTTCCCGAGGTGAGCATCGCCGAGCCACTGTTCCGCCACTTCGGCGGGCGTGCGGCTTTCTGCGGGCCGATCGTCACGGTGCGCTGTTTCGAGGACAACTCGCGCGTGCGCGAGCTGGTCGCCACGCCCGGCGACGGCCGCGTGCTGGTGGTGGACGGGCAGGGCTCGTTGAAACATGCGTTCCTGGGCGACCAGGTCGCTGCGCAGGCGGTGGCCAACGGTTGGGCCGGCGTGTTGATCCATGGCTGCGTGCGCGATGTGGAGATTCTCGCCACGCTGCCATTGGGCGTGCTGGCACTGGGCGCCTGCCCGCGCCGTACCGAGCGGCGCGATCTGGGCGATGTGGAGGTGCCGGTGAATTTCGCCGGGGTGGCATTCGTGCCGGGGCATTGGCTGTACGCCGATGCCAACGGCGTGTTGGTGGCACCGCTGCCGCTGTCGCTGGACAGTGCAGGCGGATCGATCTGATTCAGAACTAATGGGAACGTAGCAGTGACCTTGAACCGATGGCTGAGTGGAGGCGTGCTGATGCTGGCAGGCGTGATGACGACAACGCAGGCAGCCGAGCTTCCGGCCGGCATGCAGCAGTTCGATGCGCAGATGGAGCGCGTGCGCAAACAGTTCGACGTGCCCGGTATTGCGGTGGCCATCGTCAAGGATGGACAAGTGGTGCTGGAGCGTGGCTATGGCGTGCGCGAGATCGGCAAGCCTGCGCCAGTGCAGCCCGACACGCTGTTTGCCATCGCCTCCAACACCAAGGCGTTTACGGCGGCATCGCTGTCGATTCTGGCCGACGAGGGCAAGCTCTCGCTCGACGACAAGGTCATCGAGCATTTGCCGTGGTTCCGCATGTCCGACCCGTATGTCAGCGGCGAAATGCGCATCCGCGATCTGCTTGCGCATCGCAGCGGCTTGAGCCTGGGCGCGGGCGATCTGTTGTTCTGGCCGACCACCAGCTACAGCACCGAAGAAGTGGTGCAGCGCTTGTCCAACGTGCCATTGAAGGGCGGTTTTCGCGATCGCTACGCCTACGACAACATTCTGTATGCAGTGGCGCAGAAGGTCATCGAGCAGGTTTCCGGGCAGAGCTATGCAGCATTTTTGCAGCAACGCATCTTCGCGCCGGTCGGTATGCGCGGTACGCGTTTCAATGCCGATCACCTGCAGCCGGGCGACAACGCGGCGGTGGGTCATGCCAAGTACGACTTCACCCAGCTGCGCACGGTCGCGCCGCTGACCTGGTCCAACAACTCCGGTGCCGGCGGCATCTATGCCAGCGCGCACGACATGGCGTTGTGGATGAATGTGCAATTGGCCGGTGGCGCATTGCCTGATGGCAGCGCATTGTTCAGTGCCAAGCGGCAGCAGGAAATGTGGTCGATGATCACGCCGATTGCGATTGCCGACCCTGCCGTGCCGGAGCTGGCGGCCGCACGCCCCAACTTTGCCGGCTACGGTGAAGGCTGGAGCCTGAGCGACTATCGCGGCCATCGGTTGGTGTGGCACACCGGTGGCTGGCCAGGCATGGTGTCGCGGCTGACCCTGGTGCCCGACCAGAAGCTGGGCGTGGTGGTGCTGACCAACCAGGAAGTCGGAGCGGCCTTTCAGGCGGTGACCTTGCAGGTGCTGGATGCGTTCTTGCAGGTGCCGGCGACCGACTGGACTGCCGCCTATGCCAAGGCCTTGGAAAAAGCCGACGGCGATGCGGATGCCAGCTGGAAGAAGC
Source organism: Xanthomonas sp. Leaf131 (assembly GCF_001423495.1). Lineage (GTDB taxonomy): Bacteria > Pseudomonadota > Gammaproteobacteria > Xanthomonadales > Xanthomonadaceae > Xanthomonas. Next base: position 155,033 of record NZ_LMOG01000019.1, read on the forward strand.
ATCTGGACGCGCGCGCATCACGCTCCACGCCATCGTTGCCGTTGCGCAGTTATGCAGCGACCTATCGCGACCCGTGGTACGGCGATGTGGTGATTCGCCAGGATGGCAAGCGCCTGCGAATGCAGTTTTCCAAGACTGCGCAGCTGGTCGGTACGCTGGAACATTGGCAGCACGACAGCTTTATCGTGCACTGGGACGACCGCGGCTTGAATGCCGATGCCTTCGTCAATTTTGCGCTGACACCGGACGGTGCAGTGCGCGAAATGCGCATGCAGGCGATCTCGCCGCTGACCGATTTCAGTTTCGATTTTCAGGATCTGGTGTTGACGCCGGTGAAGTAACCACGCCGACTGGACCGCACAATGCGCACGCAAACGCTTGCACAGCGCATGCGACACGTGTGGACGTGGGCCGGCTGCGCTCAGGCCGCGTACTGGCGCTGTTCGCATGCTGGCGAACTGCTGCCAGGGATGCGCACTCCGGTGGATGTGTGGGCAGGACGTTCTAAAACCTGTGCTCGGGCGCAGGACGCCTTGCCGAGCATGCCGTGTAGATGCGGATGTCATGAAGACCAGGCCCCCGCTGCTCTAGGCCCTGAAATCTGATGCGGCGCCGTCGTTTTGATCGGCCACAAGTTTAGCGGTCGGCTATCGGCCGCCAAGGCAGGCAGTTATGATCCGCTCCTTCTTCACTCGGACCTCATCGGGCCCATGACCACTCCGCAGATGTCGGTGTATTTCTTTTTGCAGGCCGCAGCGATTTTGCTGGTGTGTCGTCTGGTCGGGCTGTTGGCCAAGCGCATCGGGCAGCCGCAGGTGGTGGGCGAGATGATTGCCGGGGTGATGCTGGGGCCGTCGTTGTTCGGCCTGGTGTTGCCTGGCTTGCAAGCGTCGCTGTTCCCCAAGCAGACCATGGACGTGCTGTATGTGTTCGCGCAGTTTGGCGTGGGCCTGTACATGTTTCTGGTGGGGACCGACTTCCGGGGCGACCACTTCCGTGCGCGCTATCGCAGCGCGATGAGCGTGTCGATGGCCGGCATTGCGGTGCCGTTCGCGCTGGCCTTTGCGCTGTGTCCGTGGCTGATCAACGTGGATGGCTTGTTTTCGGAAAAAGCCAAGTTGATGGAAGCCTCGCTGTTCCTGGGCGCGGCAATCGCCATTACCGCTTTCCCGATGTTGGCACGCATCATCCACGAGCGCGGCCTGACCAATAGCCCGTTGGGCACGCTGGCACTCACTGCAGGTGCGTTCGACGATGCGGCGGCGTGGTGCATTCTTGCCGTGGTCCTGGCCAGCTTCGGCGGCAGCTGGGGCAGCGCCTATCTGGCCATCGGCGGTGGCGTGGCCTATGCATTGTTCATGATCTTTGTCGGCCGCCATCTGCTGCGCCGTCTGGACAGGTATGTGGTGCCGAACCAGCCGCTCGGTCATGGTGTGCTGGCGGTGGTGTTGATGCTGTTCTGCGTCAGCGCCTGGGCGATGGATGCGATCGGCATCCACGCCGTGTTCGGTGGTTTCCTGTTGGGCGTGTGTTTGCCCAGGGGCGCGTTGACCGAAAAACTGCGCGAAATGTTGCAGCCGTTTGTGGTGGTGTTGTTGCTGCCACTGTTCTTCACCTACTCCGGCCTCAAGACGCAACTCAGCGTGTTGCTGCAGCCGCAGATCATGTTGGCGGGCGTGGCGATTCTGGCCGCATCGTTCATCGGCAAAGGCGTGGCCTGCTGGGCCGCTGCGCGTGCCACCGGCGAGAACAACCGCGATGCGATGGCGATCGGGTCGCTGATGAATGCACGCGGGTTGATGGAGCTGATCATCATCAACATCGGCTTGCAGGCCGGCGTGATCGAACAAGGCCTGTTCTCGGTGCTGGTGCTGATGGCGATCCTGTCCACGCTGATGGCCACGCCGCTGTTCAACTGGATCATGCGTCGCCACGCGAACGTGACCGATGCGGTGCCGAGTCTGCAGGGACGTTGAAGGCGCGCACCTGCTTCGATCGTGAAGCAGGTACAGCGGTTGGGCGATGGGTCAGAGCGACAACGGCAGTTGCATGCTGGCCAGCAACCCACCGCCGGCGCGATTGCGTAGCACCAGGCGGCCGTCGTGCGCCTGGCAAATTGCCGAGGCGATGGCCAGGCCCAGTCCGCTGCCGCCGGAATGTCGCGCGCGTGAGCTGTCCGCGCGCCAGAAGCGATCCAGCACGTGCGGCAGTTGCGCGGGCTCTATACCGGGGCCGCGGTCGCCCAGCGTGATCTGCACAGTGTTGCCATCGCGGTGCACGTCGATGTCCAGCACGTTTCCTGTGGCGGCGTAGCGCAGCGCGTTGTCGATCAGGATCGACAACACCTGGCCCAGACGATGCCGGTCCGCGCACAGGCGTTGCCCGGTAGCTACGGGGAGGTTGATTGTCATCTGCAGTTCGCGGATTGCCGGCCCCGCCCATTCCACCCGCTCAGCGATCAGCTCGTGCAGATCGAAACTGTCCGGTTCCAGCACCAGTTGGCCGGCACGCGCCAGCGACACCAGGTGCAGATCGCCGATCAGGCGGTTGATCTGTTCCAGCTGGCGATGCACCAGGCGCAGCTGTTCGGGTTCGCGCGGGAACACCTCATCGAGCATGCCCTGCACGCGGCCCATTGCGGCATTGAGCGGCGTGCGCAGTTCATGGGCCAGCATCGCACTGGAGTCGCGCAGTTCGCGTTCGTACTGCTGCAGCTTGCCGCTCATGGTGTTGAAGTCTTCCGCCAGTGCGGTCAGCTCGTCGGGTGCGCCGTCGACCACTTGCGCGCGCGCACCGAAGTCGCCATCGCTGACCCGATGCGCAGCGCTGGCCACCTGCGAAAACTGCCGCGACAACGGGCGTGACGCGAGCAAGCCGCACAACAGAATGACCGGAATGGAAATGGTCAGCATGGCGCCCAGCATCCACCAATCCGGATTGGCCAACCCAGGCAGAAAATTCTCGACATCGTAGTAACGCTGGAATAATTCCCACAGCCGTGCCTCGTTGGTATGCGGCTGTGCGCGCAGCTGTTCGATCTCGGCGCGTGCGGCGGGCGGCAGACCGCCCAGGATCAGGCTGTCGCGCAGATTGAAGTAGCACCACATGCCGAAGGCGATGACCACCACGGTCACCACCGCCAGCGCGCTCATCCGCAAGCCAACCCATGCCCACAACGGCGCCTGCCTGCGCCATGCGTTAAAGCGGCGCAGGCAGGTCATTGAAAGCGATATCCCACCGCGCGCACGGTGACCAGCACGCCGGTGATGCCTTGCACTTCGAGCTTGCGGCGCAGGTTGTGGATGTGCGAATCCACCACGCGCTCCAAGGCATCGCTGTCGCGCAGGCAGGCATCGAGTAACTCGCTGCGTGTGAATGCCTTGAACGGGGTTTTGAGCAAGATGGCGAGCAGGTTGAATTCTGTCGGCGTCAGGTCGAGCGCGACGCTCTCGCCGGCCTCGCTTTGAACGGTGGCGACGACTGCGGCAAGATCCACGGTCAGGCGGCCGTGTCGCAACGGCTCGCCAGGCGCACGTGTCGCCACGCTCCGGCGCAGTACCGCATGCACGCGCGCCACTACTTCCTTGGGGCTGTAAGGCTTGACCACATAATCGTCGGCGCCGTAGCGCAGCGCGCCGAGTTTCTCCGGCTCGTCGCCGATGGCGGTGACCATGATCACCGGCGTGTCGCCGGCACGACGGATTGCCGACAGCACTTCGATGCCACTGAGTTTGGGCAGCATCACGTCCAGCAGCACCAGATCCGGCGTCCATTGGCTGTGCAACTGGATCGCGCGTTCGCCATCGCTGGCGATGGCGACCTCGAACCCATCGCGGCGCAGATAGGCGTCCAGGATATTGGCGCTGTCTGCATCGTCTTCCACCAGCAAAACCTTTTTGCCTGTCATGGCGTGTCGCCTTGTCGTCTCGATCAAATCTGGATAATTCCCGAAAACAACCTGGACGCGGCAGGTCGAGGATGTCGGTCGAGATTGGCTCTTGTGCTCCGACATCATGATTCCACAAATGACAGTGCGTCGTTGGTTCTGGTTCTGTTTTATCGCTGCCACTGCAATGCTGCTGGACGGGTGTTCATTGACGCCCGTTTACCAGCGTCCGGTGGTCAGCGTGCCGACTATATTCGCTGGCCAGCAAGCAGCGGCGGCAGCCATCTCACCGGATGACGTCGCCATCAGTTTGACTCAGCCCGAACGCGATTTTCTGCGCGCATTCGCGCCGGACCGCGACCTGCGGCCGCTGGTGGAACGCGCATTGGTGCACAACGGCGATTTCCGGCATGCCGCCCTGCAGGTGGAGCAGGCGCGCGCGCAATACGGTCTCGCCCGTGCTGCGCGTCTGCCGACCCTCGGCGTTGGTGCACAACAGCTGCGGCAGCACCTCGACGACCCGACGACGGATGCGCGCTACGGGCAGGACCTGGTGGTCGCCAGTGCCGGAGTCAGCGGCTTCGAGCTGGATTTCTTCGGCAAGCTGCAGGCGATGTCCGAAGCCGCACGGCAACGCTATCTGGCCAGTAGCTACGGCCGCGATGCCGCGCGTGGCGCGCTGATTGCCGAAGTGTTGCGCGCCTATACCAGCGAACGCGCAAGTGCCCAGGTGCTGCAGCAGCTGCAAGCACTGGATGCCGACAGCACTGCGCTGCTGGCGATTGCAGAGCGGCAGTACCAGATCGGTCTGCTTGCACGCGATCAGCGCGATGGCCAGCAGCATCAAGCCGATCAGGCGCATGTCGCGGTATTGCAGGGTGTAGACGACCATGCCGCGGCGCTGCGTGCACTGCAGTTGTTGGTTGGCTACGACAGCGCTACGGTGCCGGGTGACTTGCAGAGCCTGATTGCCGCAGACGCTCCCAGTACGGCATGGCGTGGCCTGGATGCGTCGCTGTTGTTGCAGCGCCCGGATATCCAGCAGGCAGAACTGGAATTGCGCGCGGCCAATGCAGATATCGGCGCAGCGCGTGCGGCGTTCTTTCCGTCGATCACCTTGAGCAGCAGCGTTGGTACCGCCAGCGATGGCTTGAGCGGCTTGTTTTCTGCAGGCCACGGCATGTGGAGTTTTACCCCGCAATTGAATCTGCCGTTGTTCGATGGCGGCCGCAATCGCGCCAATCTGGCCCTGGCGCAGCTACGCAAGCGTGCCGACGTGGCGGCGTACGAGCAGGCCATTCAATCCGCATTTCGCGAAGTTGCCGATGCGCTCGACGCGCACGCCACGCTGGCCGTGTCCGAGCCACGTGCGCGTGCGCAAGCCGAACGCGAGCAATTACGTGTGCGGCGCATGCGCAAGCGTGTCGATGCGGGTCTGGAAGACCGCGCTGCGCTGCTGGCCGAGCGCCTGCGCGTCACCCAGACCCAACTCGATTACCTGGGCACCGCGCGTCAACGCGTGCTTAGCCGTATCGCGCTGTTTCAGGCGTTTTACGGCGTTTCCCTGCCAACCGCTTCCTGACTTCTGCCGGAGAGTTTCATGACCATCTTCCTTTCCAATCGCCTGCGCTTCATCGTGACGCGGCATGTTGCGTTGCTTGCATCGACACTGCTGCTGCCGTGCATCGCCCATGCACAAACCGACATGAGCGGCCGCTCGCGCCTGTTGGGCGACCATACCGATATCACCGTCGGTGCTGCAGCGGTTGCAGCGCCGCGTTATGCCGGCGCGGAGCGCGCACGTGTGCAGGCCACTCCGTTGCTGGTGGTTCAACGCGGCATGTTGTTCTTCGACACCGCACGTGGGGCGGGGCTGCAGTTGCAAACCGATTCCGGTTTTTACATGTCGCAATCGGTGTATTACGACCTGGGCCGTCTGCAACGCGACAGCGATTGGCGCCCGGGCTCCCGCGTGCTGTCGGGCATGGGCGATGTGCCTGGCTCGGTGACTGCACGGACACTGGTTATGCAGCAGATCACCTCTTACGTGAGCGCTAGCGCCGAAGCGGAATTCGCACTCAAGGACGGCGCACGCCGTAACCGTTATCGCGCTGGGGTGGAATTTACGTTGCTGCATAGCGCCAGCGACACCGTGACGCTGGATCTGGATGTGCATGCCGGCGATCGGCGCTTCAATCAGGCCTATTTTGGCGTCACCGATGCGCAGGTTGCGCGCACCAGCTTTCAAGGCTTCAACGCCGGATCCGGGGTATACGCGGCGGCGATCGGTGGAAGTTGGACGCATGCGTTGGGCGATCACTGGGCCAGCACGTTCAGCGTGACCGGCACCCGCTATGCCGATAACGCCGAGGACAGCCCGCTGGTAGCACGCCGCAGTTTTGTCGGCGGCACGTTTGCAGTGACTTACAGCCGTTGAGCGGCATCAGCCAGGGGATCGAGTGATGGATGGTTTTTTTCGCGGTATGGCCTGTTGCGGGCTGCTGCTTGTGTTGGCTGGCTGCCGCCAGCCGGATGCGCCGGCTGCCGAGACGCCGCGCGCGGTGAAGCTGGAACGCTTCGTGGCCGGCAGCGACAGCCAGCTGCAGATGCCGGCGCTGGTACGTCAGCAACAACGTGCTGCGCTGGCTTTCGAGGGGGGCGGGCGCATCGCTGCGCTGCTGGTGGATGTGGGCGACCGCGTGCAGAAGGGCCAGGTGCTGGCGCGCCTGGATGCCGAACCGTTGCAGTTGCGCGAGCAGCAGGCCGACGCGAACCTGCGTGCGGCGATGGCGCAGTCCGGCGAGCGGCAACTGCAACTGCGGCAGCAGCAGGCGATGTTCGACGATGGCGCCAGTTCCACCGCCACGCTGACCGCAGCACGTGCGGCCGCCGATGCGGCAACGGCGCAGCTGCAGGTGGCCAAGGCCGACCTGGCGCTGGCACGGCGTGCCGCGCGTTTGAGCGAGTTGCGTGCGCCCTTCGATGGCAGCGTGGTCGCACGCCTGCAGCAACCGCAGGCCGACGTGGCTGCCGGACAAGTGGTGCTGCAGTTGGAAGGGCAGGGGCATCTGCAAGTGATCGCCAATCTGCCACTGGCCGCAACGGCCGGGCTGGCACCAGGGCAAACCGTGCAAGGCACAGTGGCTGGCGCGCCGGCGATGGCGATGACCTTGCGTCTGCGCAGCCTGTCCGACCGGTTGGATAATGGCGCCACCGCGCAAGCGATCCTGGAACTGGACAGCGCAGCGCAGTCGTTACGCAGCGGCGACAGCGTGCTGTTGCAGCTGCCCGCGCATGCTGCAAGCGCGCCCAGCGTGCCGCTGTCGGCTGTCTTGCCCAGGCTCAATCGGCAACATGCCAGTGTGTTCGTGTACCAGTCCGCACAGCAGATCGTCATCGAGCGTGCAGTCGAGTTGGGGGCGGTGGTGGGTGAGCGCATCCAGATTGTGCGTGGGCTGCGCGCTGGCGAAGAGGTGGTCAGTGCCGGTGTGGGCTTTCTGATCAGTGGCCAGCCGGCAACACCGTTCCAGGCGCAGACGCAGTTGAGCGGAGCGCACGCGCCATGATGCTGACACGGATGGCGATGCGCTCGAGCCGGCTGACGTTGTTTGCGGCAATGTTGATCCTGGTCGGCGGTATTGTGGCGTTTCTCGGATTTCCCTCGCAGGAAGAACCCTCGGTCACGGTGCGCGACACGGTGGTGTCGCTGTCCTTTCCGGGCATGCCCAGCGAGCAGGTGGAAAACCTGTTGGCGCGCCCAACCGAAGAGCGCCTGCGCGAGCTGGCCGGCATCAAGCGCATCGTCACCACGGTGCGGCCGGGCAGCGCGATACTGCAATTGACCGCCTACGACGATGTGCAGGATCTGCCGGCGCTGTGGCAGCGCGTGCGCGTCAAGGCCGCCGACGCCGGTGCACAGCTGCCTGCGGGCACGCTTGGGCCGTTGATCGACGACGATTTCGGCCGGGTTTCGGTTGCTTCGATTGCGGTGACCGCGCCTGGCTTTTCGATGAGCGAAATGCGCGGCCCGTTGCGGCGCATGCGTGAGCAACTCTACGGTTTGCCGGGCGTGGAGCAGGTCACCTTGTATGGCTTGCAGGACGAGCGCGTGTACGTGTCCTTCGATCGTGCGCGCTTGCTAGCGTCTGGCTTGAATCCGGCCAGCGCGATGGCGCAGTTGCGCGCGCAGAACGTCGTGGCCTCCGGTGGCCAGATGGCAGCGTCCGGCTTGACGATGACGGTGGCTACCTCTGGCGAAGTGCGCACGCCAGAACAGTTGCGCGACGTCCTGCTGACGCTGCCCGCGCCCACTGCCGATGGTGCGCGCGAAGTGGCGCTGGGCGCGCTGGCACAGGTACAGGTGCTGCCGGCCGATCCGCCGGAAAGCGCCGCCATTTACCAGGGCCAACCGGCAGTGGTGGTGTCGGTATCGATGAAGCCCGGCAGCAATATCGCCGACTTCGGCAAAGCCTTGCGAGCCAGGTTGACCGAGACCGCGCAAGGGCTACCAGCTGGCTTCGCCCAGCATGTGGTGACGTTTCAGGCTGACGTAGTCGAGCGTGAGATGGACAAGATGCACCACGTCATGGGCGAGACGATTGTCATCGTGATGGCGGTGGTGATGCTGTTCTTGGGCTGGCGCACCGGCTTGATCGTCGGGGCGATCGTGCCGCTGACCATCTTCGCCTCGTTGATCGTCATGCGCGTGCTCAGCGTGGAGCTGCAGACGGTGTCGATTGCCGCGATCATCCTGGCGCTCGGCTTGCTGGTGGACAACGGTATTGTCATCGCCGAAGACATCGATCGCCGTCTGGTTGCCGGCGAAGCGCGCCGCCAGGCCTGCATCGACGCCGGCCGCACATTGGCCACCCCATTGCTGACCTCCTCGTTGGTGATCGTGCTGGCGTTTTCGCCGTTCTTTTTCGGCCAGACCAGCACCAATGAATATCTGCGCTCGCTGGCGACCGTGCTCGGCGTGACCTTGCTGGGTTCCTGGTTGCTCAGCGTCACGGTGACACCGCTGTTGTGCATGTATTTCGCCAAGGCGCATGCCAGCGAAGGCAGCGACAAGCCGGAATCGCGCTTCTATCGTGGTTACCGCCGCATCATCGAACGGGTACTGATGCACAAGGCGCTGTTCATCGGCGGCATGGTCGCCATGCTGGCGATCGCCGTCACCGTACTGGCCTCGATTCCCTACGATTTCCTGCCCAAGTCCGACCGCTTGCAGTTCCAGATGCCGGTGACCTTGCAGCCGGGCAGCGATGCGCGCCAGACCCTGCACACGGTGAGCGATCTGAGCCGTTGGTTGGCCGATCGCCGCGCCAATCCCGAGGTGGTGGACAGTATCGGCTATGTCGCCGATGGCGGCCCGCGCATCGTGCTGGGGCTGAATCCACCGTTGCCAGCGGCCAACATGGCGTATTTCACCGTGGGGGTGCGCCCCGGCACCGATATCGATGCGGTCATCGCACGCGTTCGCTCGCATGTGCGCAGCCATTTCCCCACGGTGCGCGCCGAGCCCAAGCGGTTTTCGTTGGGTGCCACCGAAGCCGGTATGGCGGTGTATCGGGTGGTCGGCCCGGATGAGGCCGTGTTGCGCAGCAGCGCGGCTGCCGTTGCCAAAGCGCTGCGCGCATTGCCGGGCACGGTGGATGTGCAGGACGACTGGCAGGCGCGTATTCCGCGCTATGTCGTGCAGGTGGACCAGCTCAGGGCACGGCGTGCGGGCATCAGCAGCGAGGATGTCGCGCAGGCGCTGCAAGTGCGCTACAGCGGTGTGGATGCCTCGTTGATCCGCGATGACGCTACGTCGGTGGCGATCGTCTTGCGTGGCAGTGCGCAGGAGCGTGCGGCCGACGGCAATCCGGGCGACACCATGGTGTATCCGCAGGCCGGTGGCGCACCGGTGCCGCTGGCGGCAATCGCCACGGTGCTGCGCGACAGCGAGCCTTCTGCAATCCAGCGGCGCAACCTCAGCCGGGCGATCACCGTCACCGCACGCAATCCGCAACTGACCGCCACCGAGATCGTCGAGCGGCTGTCGGCGCAGATGGCCGCACTCAACCTGCCGCCGGGGTACCGGTTGGAGATCGGCGGCGAGCTGGAGGATTCTGCCGAGGCCAATCAGGCCTTGCTGCAATACATGCCGCATGCGCTGGGCGCGATCCTGCTGCTGTTCGTGTGGCAGTTCAACTCGTTCCGCAAATTGTTCATCGTGATGTCGGCGGTGCCGTTCGTGCTGATCGGGGCGGCGCTGGCTCTGGTGGTGACCGGCTATCCGTTCGGCTTCATGGCCACCTTCGGTTTGCTGGCGCTGGCCGGCATCATCGTCAACAACGCGGTATTGCTGCTGGAACGCATCGACGCCGAGCTGGCCGATGGCTTGCCGCGCCGTGAAGCGGTGGTTGCCGCTGCGGTCAAGCGCCTGCGTCCGATCGTAATGACCAAGCTCACCTGCATCGTCGGTCTGATCCCGCTGATGCTGTTCGCCGGCCCGTTGTGGACCGGGATGGCCATCACCATGATCGGTGGCCTGGCGCTGGGTACGCTGGTGACATTGGGCTTGATTCCGATTCTCTACGACCTGCTGTTTGGCCTGCGCCAGCGTGGCCGTGGAGTCGGTGCGACATGAGGGTGAGATGGGGAATGGAAGCGCAGCGCTCGCGCTGGATGCTGCTGGGGTTGCTGTGTGCGTTGCTCGGCAGCGGTTGCGCGATGGTGACGCTGAAACCGGTGACGCCCAAGGCCTATTTGCAGATGCTGCGTGGCGATGCGTTGACCACCGGTACCTTGAGCAACGGCACGCTGGAGACCCTGCACGTGCTTGGGCTGGATGCGGACAGCTGCACGCAGCTGCGCACGCACTGTGTGGACCAGCTGCTGCAGGGCGATGGTGTGACGCAGGAACGACGCCTCTCCGCTGCGGCGGAAGTGTCGCTGCAGCAGGCGCTCAAGCGGCATTCCGGCGCCGGTGCGCCGGTGCCCGATGCCGCGCTGGTCAGCTGGCTGCAGACCGCGCGTTATGCGTATGCGTATCTGTTCTACAGCGGCCGGTCGCCCGACTCGCGTGCTTTCGAAGATCGTCAGACCCAGGTGCGCGACTACTACAACTATGCAACCGAGCAGAGCGTGGCTGCGCTGTTCCAACGCTATCGGCAGGCCATTGCGCGCGAGCAGGAGCCGAGCCGGTTGCCGGCACCGGCGCCGTGGAAGGTCAGCCTGGATGTCGGCGAGCTCGGGCCGATCGAGCAGATGCCGATGCCGCAGGCGATCCTGCCCGCCTCGGCGATGCGCTTCGACGGCTTGCGCAGCGTCTATCGTCGTGACGGCTTCGGCACCGCGATGGTAGCGGTCCTGCCGGATGCGGAGCCGGCCAGGCCGGCATCGGAGAGCGACATCGCCATCGGCAACTTCAGCCAGATGCACACGCCCAATGTCACCGTGCTGCTGCGCTTTCACGGCAGCTCGCTGGCGCAGGTGCTGACCACCACCGAGGTGACACTGGAAGGGCACGATCCACTGCAGACCTCCACGTCCCGATTCGGCGACTACCAGGCGCCGTTGGCGGGCAACTTTACTGCCGGGTATGGCGTCTGGCTGGCGCGTGCGGGATTTGCCGATCAATCGCTGCGCACGTTTTTCGGGTTGGGGCAGGGCATCAGCCAGCCACAGGTGTTCATGCTGCAGCCCTACGATCCGAACCGGCGCGTGCTGGTGCTGTTGCACGGCCTGGCCAGCAGCCCGGAGGCGTGGGTCAATCTGGCCAACGAAGTGCTGGGCGATGCCGCGCTGCGTGAACGCTATCAGATCTGGCTGGTCTATTACCCCACCAACCTGCCGCTGCCGTACAACCATATCGCTATACGTCGCACCCTTGAGGCCACCTTGCAGCACTTCGACCCGGCCGGCAGCAGCGCCGCTTCGCATGGCATGGTGCTGGTCGGTCACAGCATGGGCGGCATTCTGGCGCGGCTGATGGTCTCCTCCAGCAACGGCGACATGGTGTGGTCACGCCTGTTTGGCAGCCTGCCGCCGGGGAGTGACTCTGCCGCGCGTGCGCGGCGCAAGCTGGGGCCGATGCTGGAGTTCGGTCCGATGCCAAGCGTGGGGCGCGCGGTGTTCATCGCGACGCCGCACCTCGGTACCTCCGCGGCGAACGGCCTATTGGCCGGCATGCTGCGGGGCTTCGTCAGCATGCCGGCGACGTTGCTCGGCCGGTTTGCCGATGTGATTGACTTGACCGCTGAAACGCGCGGGCGCGCGCCGACCAGTCTGGACAATCTGCGCGACCAGGACCCTTTCATCCAGGCCGCCGCGGATCTGCCGATCAGCACGCGCATTGCCTACCACTCGATCATCGCGCGACGGACAGCGCATGGCGCGCTTGAAAGCTCCGGCGATGGCTTCGTGCCGTATCGCAGCGCCCACTTGCCCGGTGCGCGCTCGGAGAAGGTGATCGTGTCCGGCCATAGCGTGCAGGAGACGCCGGCCGCCATCCTGGAACTACGCCGCATCCTGCGCCAGGACAGCGGGTTGCCGGATGCCGTCGAGACGCCGCTAGCCGATGCTGCGCTGCAGTCCGCATCGCCCTGAGTTGCTGGTGTGGCAGGCAGTGCAGCGCTCCGGCTCTCTTGGCGCTGTCTGTCGCCGGTCAAATGCCGCGCTTAGCGGTGGTCTAGATGGCTGTTGCAGCGACCTGTCACTCACGGTGTCGGTGCCTGGTGGTCGTGCGCCATGAATTGCCCGGCCCGTCGCGCCATACTTGCCGCTGAGACAGATAGCCAAGACACGATGACCAAGCCCAAAAAGAAAGCCGCACAGCAGGTGGTACAAACGCCTGTGCCGATCTATCAGTTGCATCTCGCACTGGTTGGCAGCGCGCCACTGGTGTGGCGCCGCCTGCTGGTGGCAGGGTCGCTACGCCTTGCCACGCTGCATCGCGTGTTGCAGCCGGCGATGGGCTGGAACAGCGCGCATCCGTATGAGTTCGACCTGGGTGGCGGTCGCTACGGCGAGTCCGGGCTGGATGTTCCCGACCGGCCACGGCTCAAGCATGCAGGCCGCGTCACGCTGGAAAGCGCGGTGGGCGAGCTGGAGTGGTTCGACTATTTCTACGGCAGCGGTGCGGGCTGGCAGCATCGCCTGCAGGTGGAGGCGATCCTGCCGCCGGACGCGGGCCTGCGTGGTGCCCGTTGCGTGGACGGCGCCAACGCCTGCCCGCCGCAAAACAGCGAAGGCATCGGGGATTACCTGGAATTTCTGCAGATCATCGCCGACCCAAACCATGCGCAACACGTGCAAGTGCTGGCGACCTTGGGTGGACGCTTCGATCCGGCGCATTTCGATCTGGACGACGTCAATCGGCTGCTCGCGCGTGTGCGCGACTGAACGTGGCTGACGCCACGTCGCGAACAGTCATCCTTGCTGACACTGCCAGCCAGCGCCGACGCCACTGCGGCTTGACGCGCGATCGGCTAGCCTGACGTCCCGGTGTCAGTGACGTGGTTGCAATGTTCCGCTGGTTCGAATCCCTGATCGATATTTTCCCGCCGATCGAGCGGCAGATGCCGCCACGCAGCGTGTGGCGGTTCTATCTGCATTATCTGCGGCCATTGTGGCCGATCCTGCTGGCCACGTTGATCGCCGGGTTGCTGCTGGCGCTGGTGGAAGTGGCGATGTTCGACTTCCTCGGCCGCATCGTCGACATGCTGGCCGAGCGACCGGGACCGGAGTTCTTCCGTCGCCATGCCAGCGAACTGGTGTGGATGGCGCTGATCACGCTGGTGGCGCGGCCGCTGTTCACCGGCTTGCATAACCTGCTGGTCAATCAGGCGATCGTGCCGGGCTTGAGCAACCGCTCGCGCTGGTTGATGCACAACTACGTGGTGCGGCAAAGCCTGGGCTTTTTCCACAACGATTTTGCCGGCCGCATTGCCAATCGCGTGATGCAGACCGGCACGTCGCTGCGCGAATCGGCGGTACAGATGGTCGATGCGCTCTGGTACATCGTGGTCTATACCGGCAGCGCATTGTGGTTGTTCGCGCAAGCCGACCCGTGGTTGATGCTGCCGCTGCTGCTCTGGCTGGTGGTGTATGTGGCGCTGATGGCGTTTTTTGTGCCGCGTATGAAGGCGCGCGCCTGGATCGCATCGGATGCGCGCTCCAAGGCGACCGGGCGCATCGTCGATGGCTATACCAATATCTCCACGCTCAAGTTGTTCGCACATGCCGGCCGCGAACAGGCGTATGTGCGCGATGCCATCGACGAACTGGCGGTGAAGCATCGCAGGCAGACGCGCGTGACCACCGCGATGGATACCGCCATCGCGGTGGCTAATGGCTTTTTGATCGTAGGCACCTGCGGGCTGGCGTTGTGGCTGTGGAGCCGCGGCCAGATCAGCGTTGGCGCGATCACGCTGGCGACCGGCCTGGTGATCCGCATCCACAACATGTCCGGCTGGATCATGTGGACGGTCAACGGCATCTTCGAAGATATCGGCAGCGTGCAGGACGGCATGCAGACCATCTCGCAGCCGGTGCTGGTGCAGGACGTGCCAGATGCCGTGCCGTTGCAGGTGACACAGGGGCAGGTGCAGTTCGAGCACATCCATTTCCATTACGGCAAGCGCGGCGGGGTGATTGCCGGGCTGGATCTGCAGGTGCGCGCCGGCGAAAAGATCGGCCTGGTCGGGCCGTCCGGCGCGGGCAAGTCGACGCTGGTCAACGTGCTGCTGCGGCTGTACGACCTGGAGCAGGGGCGCATCCTGGTCGACGGGCAGGATATTGCGCAGGTCACGCAGGAAAGCCTGCGTGGGCAGATCGGCCTGGTCACGCAGGACACCTCGTTGTTGCATCGTTCGATCCGCGACAACCTGCTGTACGGCCGTCCGCAGGCTACCGAAGCGCAGATGCTGGAGGCGGTGCGCAAGGCGCGCGCGGAGAGCTTCATCGACACCTTGGTGGATGGCGAAGGCCGCCGCGGCTTCGATGCGTATGTGGGCGAGCGCGGGGTCAAGCTGTCGGGCGGTCAACGGCAGCGCATCGCGATTGCGCGCGTGTTGTTGAAGGACGCACCGATCCTGATCCTGGACGAAGCCACCTCGGCGCTGGACTCGGAAGTGGAAGCCGCGATCCAGGACAGCCTGGACGCGTTGATGGGCAACAAGACCGTCATCGCGATTGCGCATCGGCTTTCGACCATCGCGCGCATGGACCGGCTGGTGGTGATGGACGCCGGGCGCATCGTCGAAACCGGCACGCATGCGCAATTGATTGCGCAAGGCGGGCTGTATGCACGCCTGTGGGCGCGGCAGACCGGAGGGTTTGTTGCGGCGGATGGGTGAGGAAAAGCTACGTGTAAGGACACGCGACTGGGTAATGCTGGTTGGAACTGGCCAATGGAAATTGGCAACGACATAAGCCCCTCTCCCGTCGGGAGAGGGGTTGGGGTGAGGGTACGAGGCGAAGCCACTCGCTAGTTGAACCACACGAGGCTTCGCCCGTACCCTCATCCGCCCCTTCGGGGCACCTTCTCCCGACGGGAGAAGGACGCAGTCACTCGATCGGCTGATCCAGCATCAACTCGCGTGCAAAGCGCACCGGTGGGGCGCCGTACGACAGCATCTGGTCGTGGTACGCCTTCAGGTTGAATTTGTCGCCGAGCTTGTCCTGCACCGCCTTGCGCGTGTCCAGATGCTCCTGCACCCCGACGAAGTAGGTTGGCAATTGGGCGGACGACAGCTGCGCGCGCACCCATTTGCCCGAGGCCTCGCTTTCCTGCTGGAAGGTGTCGTGGGTCATCAGGTGCATCGCCTTGTCGCGCTCCCAGCCGTCCACATGCACGCCCTGGTCGAGGATGGCATTGGCAATGGTGCGCAGGTAGAACTTGAGCTGCACCAGGTGGAACAGCGGGTCGTTATCCAGATAGCCCTGTTCCTGCATCATGCGCTCGGTGTACACCGCCCAACCCTCGGCAAACATGCCAGAGCGCAGCACCGCGCGCAGCGTGGAGGGGAACTTGGCCGAATGCCAGCCTTCCAGGTAATGGCCCGGGGTGCCTTCGTGGATGCTGAGCAGGTGGATCATGCGGCTGTTGTATTCGCGCAGGAACGAATCGACCTGCTGGTCGTTCCAGTCGTCGGGAATCGGCGAGACCGCATAGAAGGTCTTGAGATGCTTGTCGAGCGGGCCTGGCGAATCGCAGTACGCCACTGCCACGCCGCGCTGGAATTCCGGCATCAGGATGATGTCCACCGGCGAATCGGGCAGCGTCATCAAATCTTTCTGACGCACGAACTCGGTGGACTGCGCCAGTGCGGCCTTGGCATCGTCCACCACCTTGTCGCGGGCCGGTTTGTCGGCATAGGCCAGTTCCAGCGCCGCTTCGATCGCGGCCTGCTGTTGATCGTCGCTGGGGGCAGCGGGCAGTTTCGGTGCGCCAGGTTTGTCCTTGAGCACCGTGCGCGCGATGCCGTACATCTCGGCGCGCACGCGCTTGAGTTCGGACTCGGCGCGCTGCTTGATGTCGGCACGCGACAGCGACGACAGCAGCGCGAATTTCAGCTTCTGATCGTAGAGTTGCGCACCGACGCGGAAGTCGCCCTTGGCATTGGGCACCAGCACGGTGTCCAGCCAGGTCTGTTGCTCTGCAACGGCCTCGCGCAGCTTGTCGATCGCCGCCTGCGCGCGCGCCGCTTCGATCGGTCCCAGCTGGCCGATGTTGGGTGCGATAAAGGTATCGACGATGCTGAGGATGCCCTTGTTCTGCTTGGCTACCGTCTCGGCATGGATCTTCGGCACACGGGCCGGGTCGAGATTTTCGCGCGCCTGCGCAAAGATGCTGGGGATCTTCTCCATGCGCTGCGTGGCGGAGGTCAGACGCTCGGGCAGCGGCGCGAATTCGCGCGCCATCAGGCCGTACAGCGCGCTGCCGGCCAGGCCGTTGTAGACCTGCGGGTCCCAGGCCCAGCTCTGCAGCACTTCGGTGTTCCAGATTTCCGATTGCAGCTGGTTGCGCAGAATGGCCGCATCGACCTGGTTCTCGCGCGACAGCTTGGCCACCGCGATGGCATCCAGCTCGGTCAGCAGTTGCTTGCCCGCAGCCAGGCTGCGCTGGCGGCCGGCGGTGCTCAGATCGTCGATCTGCGCGTCGAAGCGGTGATCGCCGGTCTGGGTGGCGGTGACCGGCGCCAGCTGCATCCAGGTGTCGAGCGCGCGCTTGGACAGCTCCGCAAAGCGCGCGTCCGGCGTCTGCGCATCCTGGGCGCTGGCATCATGGGTGGCGGCGGTTGGTGATTCGGGCTGCTGCTGGCAGGCGCTGAGGCCGGCGAGCAGGGCGAGGACAAGCAGGCGTTGACGCATTGTGGATCCTGATGGAAACAATCCACCAGCATAGGCATCTGTGCGCTTGTCCGCATCCGCCATTGGTTTAGAGCGACTGACACCCCCCCTGCGCTGCAGCCAGGCCGGCGCGGGCGGTGCTCGGCATCGGCATGCAACACTCGTACACTGCGGTTTATTCGCGCCGTCCGCATCCACCTGACGACCGCGCGCTACGTGTTGTTAGCCGCTCTTGGAGTGGCCCCTTCCAAGGAGGATCACCATGCACTACGCCGGTAGTTGTCATTGCGGACGCATCGCGTTCGATCTGGAGACCGAAGCGCCGATTACCGAGGCCTACGACTGCAATTGCTCGTTGTGCCGTCGCCGCGGCGGCCTGCTGTGGTTTGGCATGCGGACCCAGCTGCGCCTGCAGGGTGAATCCGGGGCGCTGGGAACCTATCGCTTCAACCAGCATCACATCGATCACCACCATTGCCCGCAGTGCGGCATTGCGCCCTTCAGCGAGGGGGTCAATCCCAAGACCGGCGAGGCCAGTGTGGCAGTCAATCTGCGCTGTCTGCCGGAGCTGGATCTGGCTGCGCTGAGCGTGCACGCGGTCGATGGAGCCAGCCGATGAGGCGCGGGATGCAGCGCTACGCGGTCGGCCTGCTGCTGGGATGTGCACTGAGTGGGTGTGCCAGGCAGTCGGCGGACATGGCGGCAGATGGCGGCGCTCCGGCGCCGGCACCGCCCGCCGCGCAGGGCAACGCCTTGGCGTATGAGCACGATGTGCGCATCGCGTTGCCGGCCGACCAGATCGGCCAACGCATCGTTGCGGTGCGCACTGCCTGCCAAACGGCACAATTTGGCGACTGTGCGCTGCTGGCGGTCGAGCAAGAGGGCGGACGCGACCCCAGCGGAAGCGTGAGCGTGCGGTTGGCGCCAGATGGCATCGAGCCGATGGTGCAACTGGCCGGCCAGCACGGCGATGTCGCCGCGCGCAGCACGCGTGCCGAGGATCTGGCGCAGCAGATCGCCGACACCGGCCTGGCGCAGGCGCGTCTGCAGAAAGAACACGCACGCCTGCTCGAACTGCAGCAACGCCGCGATCTGGCGGTGACCGATCTGCTGGCACTGTCCAAGCGTCTTGCCGAAATCGAAGCCGAGGCGCAGCAGGCTCAGCAAGAAGCTGCGCAGCAACAACGCCGTGTGCGCACGCAGCTGCTGACGCTCAACTTCCGCAGTACCGGCGGCGAGCAGGGCAGAGGCGAGATTGTCGAAGCGGGCGCCGAGTTCGGCCAGGTATTCGCGTCCAGCGTGGCGTTCGTGATTCGCGCGGTTGCGGCATTGCTACCGGTTGCGGTGGTCGCGCTGATTGCCGGCTGGCTGCTGCTGCAGGCATGGCGCTGGCGCGCGCGGCGCCGCCGCATTGCGCGCTGACATCGAGACGCTGCGGGGCTCAGCGCAGCGTGTTCGGCGAATTTTTTACGCTGGTCGGCGAGCAAGCACCAGCTTGCACGTGCTCGGCTTTACTTGGAAAGTCAGAGCCTGCGCGCGCCACCTGCCCAATGCAGGCGGCGCGCTAACGTCGCAGCGAACGCTGTGATGCAACAACGCTGAGCGACGACAGCGCGTGCGCAATGGCCGCGCAATCGTCGCTACGGCGCGCTCAGCCTTCGTCGGTTTCGTATTCGACAAACACATCCAGCTGCAGCGCCAGTTCCTGCACGGCATCGCGTACCTTCTGCGCGGTGGCTTCGTTGCCGGCTTCCACCTCGAACTCGTGGCTGCCCGGACCTTCGTCGTCGGACAGACCGGCCGAGCTGGAATCGTCGTCGTCCAGATGCGGCATCAGGTCGTCGACTTCTTCCACGTGTTCGATGCCTTCGATGCTTTGCAGCAGGTTGGCGATGGCACGCGCGTCGTCGTCGGTGCCGGTGATACGCATGCGAAGAGTTGGCATGGGCGCAGTCCTAGGGTTGGAAAGCTAAAGCCTAGGCATCGGCAGGAAAAAACGAGGTGATGGTGCGCAGCTGCCGCGTCACACCGGCTGTGCTGTCCACGCGGTGCTGTTTTGCTGCCCGGCGTGCAGCAGCGGCTGCACTGCCGCACGCAACATCGCCGGCATGATGTAGTGATGGTGTGCATGATGGATGGACGCCATATACACGCGGCCAAACCAGTTGCGGCAGCTGACCTGCGTGGCCATGGTCAGTTCGATCGCATGCGCGTCTACACGCCGCAGTGCGATCGACGAACGGAAGCGCAGATGCTTGTCGTCGGCACCCAGGACGATCTGCACCTGCTGCCCATCGGCATCGCTGCGCTGTGCCAGCACCGGGAAGCGGCCGGCAAACAGTTGCTTCGCGTTGGGATCGAGCAACGACGACACCGGGCAACCCAGCCGTGAAGTACGCAGGCCCAACGGTTTGACCATCAGATTGCGCAGCCGCATCAAGCCGCTCACGCCGCCCGGCGGCTGATCGACGAAGGCTTGCAGCAGGTCGCACAGCACGCCTTGCAGGCTGTCGGTGCGCAATTGCCGGGTATCCAGCCGTAGCTGGTGGCTGTCCTGGTAGTGCACCTCGCTGCCGAATTGCTCGCGCAGCAGCGCGTCGGCGGGCAGCGTCTGCAACGTGCGGATGCGCAGCGGCGCCACGGTGGTGGCGACAAAACCGGGGCGGCGTGTGCGTGGCGGAAGTTGACGCATGCGTCCGCTCCAGCGACGCGCGCGGCTGCATGCACGTTGCTGCCAGCTCTGCGGTTTGACGTGGAACGACAACGACACGGTCGGCACATCGGCGGCGCGGAACTCCGCAGCCTGCAGCAGTGCGGCGACGGCATCGGGCAACAATTCGGTCAGGCTGGCGATGGTGGCCTGGCCTTGATCGACCAGCGCCTGCTGCGCGTGGCTCAAGGCGCCGCCGGCTTCGTCGGGATGGCAGGACAGCGCGAAGAACGCCGAGTGCGCCGCATCGCCTTGCGCAGGTGCGAACTGATGCCAGGTGCCGCCGCCGAAGCGCACGGTGAACAGGCTGTCGCCAGGCAGGTCCACATAGCGCAATGCGTGTAAAAACGCCTGCGGATCCTGCGCCAACTGCTGCGGCGACGCAGTGGAGAAACGTAGCTGCGCACCGCCGCTGCCGGTGATGGCGGTGAACACGCGATTGCCGGCGTGGCAATGAAACGGATGCCCCTGCGGACCGACCGAAAACGAAAACAACGAGGTCGGGTCGCCATGGCTGAAGTCCGGCGCCGACAACTGCGCGGACGGCTCGTCCAATGCATCGTGATGCGCCGGATGCTGCCGTTGGCGCTCGCCGGTCTGTGCGATCAGACTGTCGCCTGCACCGGGGTCGAGTTGCGCGATCAACAGCACCTCCACCGGCCGGCCGCCGCTGTGCGAGGGCAGCGACACCCGCGGGAAACTTGTTTCTGCGACGATCCGTTGGTGGTCCATGGCGTGTCCTTACAGCAGCAGGGTGGGGGGCAGAACTGGAAACGTGCGAGTGAAACAGGTCAGCGCGCTTTCTTGGCCAACTTGCGCGATTCGCGTTGCAGCGGCCCGGCCTTGGGGCAGACCTCGAAAGCAAAGCCGCTGAGCGTGTTGACCATGTTGTCCGGGGTCAGCCGATACACCACGAACTGACCACGCCGTTCGCTGCTGACCAGCCCCGCTGCCGACAGCACCGACAGGTGGCGCGAAATGGCCGGTGCACTCATCGCAAACCGCTCGCCGATCTGCCCGGCGGTCAGTTCCTGCGCGGACAGGTAAGCCAGGATTTCCCGGCGCGGTCGCGAGGCGAGGGCTTCGAAGATGCGGTCGATGGACATGGATGGGATTAGCTAATTAACGAATTAGCTAATTAATGATCTGGTGGGGGCGCCCTGTCAAGCGATTTCTTCCCGCCGGCATTGTCCGAGACGCACCATTAAAGCCCCTCTCCCGTCGGGGCGGAAAGGCACTGCTTGCGCGCCACTGGCGCGCGTGCCTTGGAGCGCCCGCGCTGCTAGCGCGGGCTGGGGCGCGGAGCGGGGGTTGGGGTGAGGGTACGGGGCGAAGCCACGCGTGCACTCAAACTCCACTAGTGCTTCGCCCGTACCCTCATCCGCCCCTTCGGGGCACCTTCTCCCGGAGGGAGAAGGTGCCGCCGCGCCAGGTGGATGCACATTCGGAGATTCCTTCGCCAGCTCATTCCGTTGCCGACGCTTTGCGCGATCGCCGCCGCACTCGTGGCTCACTCGAGGGTTCGCTTTCCGGCAATGCAGCCAACTCAGCCGGCAGTGCCGGCATCGGTGTGCGTTCGTCCAGCGCTTCGCGTTTGAGCCAGTCGATAAACGCCGTCGCTGCAGGGCTGAGCACGCGGTGGCTGGGGTGCACGATGTAGTAGGCGTAGCGTGCCTTGAGCGTGGGCCCGGGCAGGCGCACCAGTTCGTAGCGCTGCAGATACGGTTGGGCGATGTGCTTGCGCGCCAGCACCGCGCCCAGGCCGTAGACCGCGGCGCGCATGGCATCGGTGCTGTCGTTGAAGGTATGCATCGGCGGCAGTGTGGTGCCGCGTACCTGTGCGGCGCGGAACCAGTCGCGCCAGCCTTGCGGCGACATGTCTGTCAGCAGCGGCAATTGCGCGATCTGCGCGGGCGTGCGCAGTGCGGCGACCTCCGGCAAGGAGGGCGAGGCGACCGGAAACAACTCGTCGTCCATCAGATGATGCGAGGTCAATCCGGGCCACGCGCCCTGGCCATAGCGAATGCCCAAGTCCGGGCCGCCTTCTTCGAAGCGCGAAAACGCCGCGTCCGATTGCAGGTCCATGCGGATATGCGGGTGCGCGCGACAAAAGCGCGGCAGTCGCGGCAACAGCCAGCAATACGACAGCGAACGCAGCGTGGTCACGCGCAGCGGAATGGCGTCTTCGCGCGGGTGCAGGTTGCCGGCCACTGCGGCGATCTCGGCCAGCGCGGCACTGGCGGCATCGGCCAGTTGACGCCCCTCTGCGGTGAGCTTGACCCCGCGCGGCAGCCGCTGGAACAAGGTTGCGCCCAGCAGTGCTTCGAGCTTGCGTACGTGGTGGCTGACCGCACTGGCAGTGAGGTGCAGTTCTTCGGCGGCATGCGCGAAGTTCTGGTGGCGCGCAGCGGCGACAAACACGCCCAGCGCAGGTAACAGGGTCGGACGCAGATTCATCGAGGCATGAGTGAGATTTGTGGCTCGCCTCGATACTACGCGCTTGTCGCGCCCGTGGTTGCAGCCGATGCTGCATGATCCCTTCGCGATGATCGTGCCATGTCCGTTTGCTTGCCTGGTGTTGTTTCCTGCGTGTTCGGCACATCGCGGCAGCGTCTGGAGGCACATTCATGAGCGCACAACCGTCGACGCAGCCGGGAGCGGCAACACGCGAATGGCGCACTCCGCTGGAGCTGGGGTTCCTCGGCATCGTCTGGGGCTGCTCGTTCCTGTTCATGCGCGTGGCCGCGCCCAAGTTCGGCACCGTGGTGTTGGTGGAAATTCGCCTGGCGCTGGGTGCGTTGGTGTTGTTGCCATTCCTGTGGCTGGCGCGCGAGCGCTTTCCCCTGCAGCGCTGGCCGATGCTGGCGGCGATCGGCGTGCTCAACTCGGCATTGCCGTTTTTGTTGTTCGCCTGGGGCGCTCAACACGCGCCGGCGGCGGTCGGTGCGATCTGCAATGCGATGACGGTGTTGTTCACCGCATTGATCGCGTTTCTGTTTTTCGGCGAGAAGATCGGTACGCGTCGCGCGCTGGCGTTGCTGATCGGTTTCATCGGTGTGCTGGTGTTGGCCACTGGCAAGTCGGCCGGATTGAGCGTGGGGCCTGCGGCGCTGGCCGGCGCCACCGCGTCGCTGTTGTACGGCATCGGCTACAACCTGGTGAAGCGCCACATGGGCGATCTGCCACCGGCCGCATCGGCGGCATCCACGCTGGGCTGCAGCGCCTTGCTGCTGGCACCGCTGGCGTGGTGGCAGTGGCCGACCACGCCGGTGCCGGCGGTGGCCTGGGCCTGCGCCACCGCGCTGGGGGTGGTCTGCACCGGGTTGGCGTTTTTGATGTACTACCGGTTGATCCAGCGCATCGGCCCGGCGCGCGCTTCCACGGTGACCTATCTGGTGCCGGTGTTCGGCGCATTACTGGCGTGGTCGCTGCTGGGCGAGCCGTTGACCTGGACCATGCTGGTGGCCGCGGTGCTGATCCTGGGCAGCGTGGCCTTCAGTCAGCGCGCCCGCTGAGCAGGCGCGGAGTCTCGAAATGCCGCGGCCTGCTCTAAGCTTTTGCGATTCCCGATTCCCGATTCCCGATTCCCGATTCAACTCGCCGGCGGCGCCCGCACCGGCAACGGCACATTGCACAGATCGATATGCCCGGCGGGGCGCTTGTAGAAATCGTCCTTGCGATTGCGGCGCGCTTCGGCCACATCGCGAAAGGTCTGGCTGTCGGTGCGCAATAGCTGCAATGGCGTGCGCTCGGGCAGCGGTACTTCGCTGGCC
Organism: Xanthomonas sp. Leaf131; assembly: GCF_001423495.1. Classification (GTDB taxonomy): domain Bacteria; phylum Pseudomonadota; class Gammaproteobacteria; order Xanthomonadales; family Xanthomonadaceae; genus Xanthomonas. The sequence continues at coordinate 178,743 of NZ_LMOG01000019.1, forward strand.
AGCCGGATTGCGCGGATCGGTGCGCGTTGCGCGGGGTCTTCGTAAAAACCCATCGGGTCCGGGCCGCGCGGCGTCACGCTCAATAATTCCATGCCTTTGACCACGCGGCCGACCACAGTGATGTTGCGGTCCAGCTGACGCGGCGATTGCCCGGTGACCACATACAACTCGGCGCCGATGCTGCTGTCTTCGTCGTTGTTGCGGCCGGCGCCCAGGGTGCCGTAGCAATGCGCCAGCCAGGTCTTGCCGGTGGCGCTGTCACGGCCGACCGGAAAACCATCGACAAAACCGACTTGTGGCGCCCAGCCATCGCTGTCGGGCAGGCGCTGGAAATCCAGGCCTTGCGATGCGCGTTCGAACTCGGCCGGCAGATGCGTTTTCGCCGAGCCCAGCGACTTGGCCTTGGCCGGTGTCTCGCCATCCGGGTCGCCGAACTGCACCACGAAGTTGTCCTGCGAGCGATAGATGGTCAGCCCGTCCCAGAAGCGCTCGTGCGCCAGGGTATGGATGTTGCCGACATGTTCGGGTGCAAATTGCGGCGCCAGTTCAATGATCACCCGCCCGCCATCCAGTTCCATGTACAGCGTGCGGTCCGGGTCGAGCACGCGCCATGCGCTGGCCGGCGAGGCATCCAGAATCTGTTGCGGGCTGCGATAGGCCGCGTTGGCAGCAGCGGGCAACAACAACGCGAGCAGGCAGGCAGAAGCTAAGTTGCGCAGGAGCATGAAGGCAGCCAGCGGAGAAGGTGATTGATTCTTGCCGACCACGCGCCAAGACGCAAAGCGCGAGTGCCAGGCAGCACGACGCCGGCGGATATGCAGGCGTCGTGTCATCGATCAACTGCCTGCTGCAACGGCTTGCCGAAAGACGCATGCTTAGCGATGCACGCTTGGCGCGGGTATCGCATTGGAATGTGGATTGGCGCCATCCCGCAAACGATGGCGGCTTGCTGCTCAGCGCGCCGGTTTGCGCTTGACGTACAACTGCTTGCGCACCCGCGCCACCACCTCGCCATCGCGGTTGTGTATGTCGTTTTCGAACCAGCGCAGATGTTTTTCACCGCTGGCAGTGGCGTCGCGCAATTCGGCGAGCAGGCTGTCGTCGATGACGAAATCCGCAGTGACCGTGCCGCGCCCGGGTTTGACGAATTCGATGCTGCCGGCCTTGTCCCACACGTAGTAGTCGCGCCCCAGATTCTGCATGGTCAGCAGCATCCAGAACGGATCGGTCATCGCGAACAGGCTGCCGCCGAAATGGGTGCCGACGTAGTTGCGATTCCACGGTCGCTGACGCAGTTCCACCCGCGCGTAGCGGTAATCGGCCGACAACACGGTGACGTGGATGCCGGCGAACAGATACGGCGGCCACAGGTTGATGCCGAGCTTGAACAGTGAAGCGTGCATGCGGCCAGATTCCAGGGCGAGGGCAGATGCGCAGCATAACATTCGCATGCGTATGGAGGCATGCCGCAGGTCGACATTGAAGCGGTCGTGTTCGTGCTGCGAGCCGATCCAGACGGCGCGTCATCGCCGGTCACGCAGCCGCGCGGTGTGCCTCGCCGCTTGGTGCACACCCGGGCAAGGGCCCGCCGTGACGGGGCAGCCTTCGTAGGAGCGGACCTGGCCGCGACGGCGCGCTACCCGGGACTACCTTATCTGCGACTGGCGGGTAACGCCTCGTCGCGGCTGGGTCCGCTGCTATGTGTCCATGTGGCGCCGCAGCGCCATCGGCTGTCAGAACACCAACGACGACATCTTGCGGCGATAGCGGCCGACCAGATCTTCGTCTTCGATCACCCGGAACGCATCGATCAGGCTGCGACGCGGCAGGTTGTCGTCGAAGGCGCGGTCCTGCCGCAGCATTTCCAGAAACTGCTCCAGCGCCGCTTCGTCGTTGCCGTCGAGCAGATGACGCACACCGAGCAGGTGGCGCGCGCGCAGGTCGGCGCCGTTGGCGGCCACTGCCGCTTGCAGCGTGCCGGCATCCGGCGCGTCCTTGAGCACGTTGGCAAAGCTCAATCTGGCCTTGGCGCGCACCGCGCGATCGTCGGTGGCCAGGTTGGCGGGCAGGGCGTCGATCAGCTGCTCGGCCTCGGCGGTGTCGCCGGTCTTGAGCAGTGCCAGCGCCAGGTCCAGCTTGAGTTCGTCCTTGTCCGGCTCGGCGGCGATCGCCTCGCGCAGCGCGGCGGCCTGGTCCTGCGGGTCGAGCGGCGCCGGCGGGAGTTCTTCGACCACCTGCGCCTCGGCCGGCAGCACACCATGCTGGGTCAGGAATTCGCGGATCTGGCCTTCCGGCATCGCGCCGGGGAAACCATCCACCAGTTCGCCGCCCTTGACCAGGAAGACCGTCGGCACCGAGCGGATCTGGAACGCGGCGGCGATCTGCTGCTCCTTGTCCACATCGACCTTGGCCAGCTCGAACGCACCGTTGTAGTCGGCGGCGAGCTTTTCCAGGATCGGCGTCAGCGACTTGCACGGGCCGCACCAGGTGGCCCAGAAATCCACCAGTACCGGTGTCGTCAACGATTTCTGCAGGACCTCGGTCTCGAAGGTGTCGGTGGTGGCATCGAATACGTGGGGCTTGTCGGACATGGGCTTCCAGAGGGATGAAGGCAACAGTGGGAGGTAATGGTGGCAAACCCGGCCGACACAAGGTTGGCCAAGATCGGGCCAACCGATACAACGTCGGTCATCGCCGGGCCGCTCATGACAAGGTTGGCCGAGGCCCGGCGGCAGGCAACCCGCCAGCAATCAGGCCGGCCAGTCTCAGAAGGGGTTCACGCCACGCCTGCCCGGCACCACAATGCCGCGTCCTGGCGGCGCAGCCTGCGCCCCGCGTTGGAGCAAGACAACAATGGCGAGCATCGATGGCGCACAGCGCACCCTGGGCCTGATCGCGGCAAGCGTGTTCGTGCTGGCGGTGGCCGGCTTCGGGACGGCGTTGCCTGGCTATCTGCAGGCCAGTCACCCGGTGGCGTTGCTGGGTGCTGCTGGGGTGCCGCATGCGTTGGGCTTCAACCTGCTGGCGTTCGTGCTGGTCGGTGGGTTGGGCATGGCTACCGGCATCAGTTTGCTGGCGCGCATGCCGGCCAGGTCCGGCTGGAGCCTGCGTGTGGGCGGGCAGTTGATCGTGCTGGCGGGCCTGGCATTTCTTGGCATGGGCTTGCTGCCGCTGGATCCCACCGATCTGGATGGCCGCGCCAGCCAGGCCCATGCCACCGCCTGGTTGCTGTGGGCGGTGGCATTCGTGCCCGGCATGCTGCTGATCGCCGCCGCGCTGCTCAACCAGGCCAATACCCGCGCACTGGCATGGCTGAGTCTGGGCGCGGGGCTGCTGGTGGCGGTGCTGGCATTCGGCCCGCCAGGGCTGCTGCGCCAGGCGATCGCCCAGCGCGTGGCGTTCCTGGCCTGGGTGGGCTGGCTGGCGGTTGCCGGCTGGAGCTGGCCGGCCAAGCCCGCCATCTAACGCAAGCGTTTGGAGCACCTGCTGCACTGCGGTACCCTGTGCCGCTTTGCACCGCCCGAGCATCCGCTCCCAATGTCCACCGTCGAACCGAACGTCTACGACCCGCAGCAGGTCGAAACCTCCGCCCAGCAGTTCTGGGATGCCACCCGCGCCTTTCAGGTCGACGAGACTTCGGACAAACCGAAGTTCTATTGCCTGTCGATGCTGCCGTACCCGTCCGGTGCGCTGCACATGGGCCATGTGCGCAACTACACCATCTCCGACGTGGTCAGCCGCTACAAGCGCATGACCGGCCACAACGTGATGCAGCCGATGGGCTGGGATGCGTTCGGGTTGCCGGCGGAAAACGCCGCGATCAAGAACAAGACCGCGCCGGCCAAGTGGACCTACGCCAACATCGAGCACATGCGCGGCCAGCTCAAGTCGCTGGGCTACGCGATCGACTGGTCGCGCGAGTTCGCTACCTGCACGCCCGAGTACTACGTGCACGAACAGCGCATGTTCACCCGGCTGATGCGCAAGGGCCTGGCCTACCGCCGCAACGCAGTGGTGAACTGGGACCCGATCGATCAGACCGTGCTGGCCAACGAGCAGGTCATCGACGGCCGCGGTTGGCGCTCCGGCGCGCTGGTGGAAAAGCGCGAGATTCCGCAGTGGTTCCTGCGCATCACCGATTACGCGCAGGAGCTGCTCGACGGCCTGGATCAGCTGGACGGCTGGCCGGATTCGGTCAAGACCATGCAGCGCAACTGGATCGGCCGCTCGGAGGGGCTGGAGATCCAGTTCGACGTGCGCGACACCAATGGCGCTGCGCTGGATCCGCTGCGCGTGTTCACCACCCGTCCGGACACGCTGATGGGCGTGACCTTCGTGTCGATCGCCGCCGAGCATCCGCTGGCGCTGCACGCGGCCAAGTCCAACCCGGAACTGGCCGCGCTGCTGGAAACGCTCAAGCACGGCGGCGTCTCCGAAGCCGAGCTGGAAACCCAGGAAAAACGCGGCATGGCCACCGGCCTGACCGCGGTGCATCCGATCAGCGGCGAGCAGGTGCCAGTGTGGGTGGCCAACTTCGTGCTGATGGGCTACGGCACCGGCGCGGTGATGGCGGTGCCGGGTCATGACCAGCGCGATTTCGAATTCGCCAACAAGTACGCCTTGCCGATCGTGCAGGTGGTCAAGCTGCGCGAGCCGCGCAACGACGACGAGCAGCATTGGGATGCCACCCAGTGGCACGACTGGTACACCGACAAGAGCCGCGAGCTGGAGCTGATCAACTCGGCCGAGTTCGACGGGCTGGATTTCGGCGGCGCCTTCGAAGCGCTGGCCGAGCGTTTCGAGCGCAAGGGCCAGGGCCAGCGCCGGGTCAATTACCGCCTGCGCGACTGGGGCGTGAGCCGTCAGCGTTACTGGGGCTGCCCGATTCCGGTGATCTATTGCGCCAAGTGCGGCGCGGTGCCGGTGCCGGAAGACCAACTGCCGGTAGTGCTGCCGGAAAACGTGGAATTTGCCGGCACCGGCTCGCCGATCAAGACCGACCCGACCTGGCGCCAGACCACCTGCCCGGAGTGCGGCGGCCCGGCCGAGCGCGAGACCGACACCTTCGACACCTTCATGGAGTCGAGCTGGTACGTGGCGCGTTACACCAGCCCCAACGCGCGTGACATGGTCGACCGCCGCGCCAACTACTGGATGCCGGCCGACCTGTACGTGGGCGGCATCGAGCACGCGATCCTGCATTTGATGTATTTCCGCTTCTATCACAAGCTCATGCGCGACGCGCGGCTGGTGGACAGCGACGAGCCGGTGACCAACCTGCTCACCCAGGGCATGGTCATCGCCGACACCTTCTATCGCGATGCCGACAACGGCGGTAAGGATTGGATCAACCCGGCCGATGTCGAAATCCAGCGCGACGAGCGCGGCCGCGTCACCGGCGCGGTGTTGATCGCCGACGGCCAGCCGGTGCATATCGGCGGCACCGAGAAGATGTCCAAGTCCAAGAACAACGGCGTGGACCCGCAGTCGATGGTGGCCAAGTACGGCGCCGACACCGTGCGGTTGTTTTCGATGTTCGCCGCGCCGCCGGAGCAGTCGCTGGAATGGAACGAGGCCGGTGTCGACGGCATGGCGCGCTTCATGCGCCGGCTGTGGGTGCAGGTGCACAAGCATGTGGGCGAGGGCGCTGCCGCTGCACTGGATGTCGCCAGCCTGAGTGCTGAGCAAAAGGCGATCCGCCGCAAGACCCACGAGACCATCGGCAAGGTCAGCGACGACTATGGCCGTCGCCACAGTTTCAATACCGCCATCGCGGCGGTAATGGAGCTCTCCAACGCGCTGGCCAAGTTCGACGATGCCAGCGCGCAGGGCCGCGCGGTGCGTCAGGAAGCGTTGGAGGCGATGGTGCTGCTGCTCAACCCGATCACACCCCACGCCAGTCATGCCTTGTGGCAAGTGTTGGGTCGTGGCGAGACGCTGCTGGAAGATGTCGCGTTTCCGCAGGTCGATGCCGCCGCGCTGGTGCGCGACGCGCTGACCCTGGCGGTGCAGATCAACGGCAAGTTGCGTGGCACCATCGAGGTGGCTGCCGATATCGGACGCGAGCAACTCGAAGCGCTGGCGCAGGCCGAGCCGAACGCGGCCAAGTTCCTGGAAGGGATGAGCGTGCGCAAGATCATCATCGTGCCGGGCAAGATCGTGAACATCGTGGCGGGGTGATCGTTGCCATTGCCGGTCCGGGCAGTGTCCTGGACCGGCGTGGCGACGCGGTGCAAGGTCGCTGCGGCGGTTCTAGCGATGTGCTGCACCGGCGCGTGGTGTTGCACTGGTCGGATTGCTGCAGTTGTTCTCTGCGATCAACTGCACTGGTGCGTCGCGACGCATCGGTAAAGTTTCCGCGATGGTTCCTGGTCCTTCGTTTCAGTGGCGCTTGGCGACGTGCAGGTGAGATTACCGGGGTGGCTTGAGGTCATTCATTTCACCGGCGCGTGGCGACGCGTTTGTCATTCCTGGGCGCCGCATTTTTCTTGCGGCGCCTCTCAAGCCCCATTCACGCGGTGTCGGGCAGGCTAGCCGCCTGTTGCCGCCGCCGGGGCGCTCATCCAGACTGTGCCCATGATTCGATTTCCTACTGCCTTTGCCGCGTCCCTCGTGCTCGTCTCGAGCCTCACCGCCTGCGGCTTCCATCTGCGCAACTCGCTTGCGTTGCCGCCCGACACCCCGGCGGTGAAGGTGCAGTCTGCAGTGCAGTACAGCGAGCTGGCCAAGTTGCTGCGGCGTGGCCTCAAGGCTGCCGGCGCCACCCTGGCCGACGAAGACGCCAAGACCGGCTTTGCGCAGCTGCAGGTCTTGTCCGAGCGCTGGGGCGATCTGCCGATCGCCATCGACAGCCAGGGCCGTGCACAGGAATACAGTCTGCGCTACGCAGCCATCTTCACTGTCACCACGGCCAATGGCTCGGTGCTGGTGCCGCAGCAGGTCATCGAGCTGTCGCGCGACTACGTGTCGCCGCCAGTGGACGCGACCGGTACCGCAACCGAGCGCGAGATTCTCGCCAACGAATTGCGCAAGGACATGTCGGCCTCGATCCTGCGTCGTATCGACAGCGTGGTGCGTGCGCGTGTGCAACGCGGCGAGACGCTGGAAAGCACGCCGACCGCGCCGCTGCAGCCGGCCACCACGCCACCGGTGCAGCCGCCAGCGACGACCCCGCCGTCGACAAATCCGCCTTCGACCACGCCTGCTCCCACGCAACCTTCGACGACACCGCAGCCGTCGTCGAACAACTAAGCGTCGCGCGCTCGCGGTTATGGAACTTCGTCCCGAGCAGCTCGCCGGCCAGTCCGGTCAGCCGTTGCAGCCGGTCTATCTGATCGCCGGCCCGGAGACGCTGCGCGTGCTGGAAGCGGCCGATGCGGTGCGTGCGCGTGCGCGCGCCGAAGGCATCGGCGAGCGCGAAGTGTTCGATGCCGACGGCCGCGATTTCGATTGGAACCAGCTCGACGCCACCTTCAACGCGCCCAGCCTGTTCAGCCCGCGCCGGCTGGTGGAAGTGCGCCTGCCCAGCGGCAAGCCGGGCAAGGACGGCGCCGAGGTCATCACCCGCTTCTGCGCCAATCCGCCGCCGGACGTGGTGCTGCTGATCACCGCCAATGACTGGAGCAAGGCGCACCAAGGCAAGTGGGCCGATGCGGTCGGCCGCATCGGCACCATTTCGGTGGCCTGGGCGATCAAGCCGCATGAGCTGTCCGACTGGATCGAGCGCCGCCTGCGCAGCCAGGGTCTGCGTGCGGACGCGGCCGCGGTGCAGCGCCTGAGCGAGCGGGTGGAGGGCAATCTGCTCGCCGCCGCTCAGGAAATCGACAAGTTGGTGTTGCTGGCCGACGGCAAGGTGATCGATCTGGAGGCGATGGAGTCGCTGGTCGCCGATGCCGCCCGCTACGACGTGTTCCGGCTGGCCGAAACCACCTTCTCCGGGCAGCCGGCCGCAGTGATCCGCATGCTCGCCGGCCTGCGCGCCGAGGGCGAGGCGGTGGCCGCGCTGATGCCGATCCTGATCAAGGAGCTGCTGCGTACCGCATCGCTGGCGAAAGTGCAGGCAAATGGCGGCAACCTCGCTGCCGAAATGAAAGCCCAAGGGCTGTGGGAATCGCGCCAGGCCCCGTTCAAGCGCGCGCTGCAACGGCATCCCGAGCCGCGCCGCTGGGAACGCTTCGTCGCCGAAGCCTCGCGTGTCGATCGCATGGCCAAGGGCCGCGCCGACGGCGACCCCTGGGTCGGCCTGGAACGCCTGCTGGTGGCCGTGGCCGAAGCGCGTGCGGTGAGATTGCTGGCGTGAAAGCTGGCGATGCCGCCACCGGAGACCACGGCTCCGCCAACAGCGACGCGCGCTCAGCTTCCCGACACAGCGCAACACCCGGCCAGGCCGCACTTGCGGCCACCCCCAGCAGCGCGCCGCCCACCGACTCCCGCCCCGCAGCGCCGAGTCCTCGCTCTTCCGATTCCCGAATCCCGATTCCCGAATCCCGGCTCCACCTCTACTACGGCGGCACCTTCGACCCGATCCACCTGGGCCACCTCGCCATCGCCTGCGCAGCGCGCGACGAACTGGGCGCCCTGGTGCATCTGGTACCGGCTGCCGACCCCCCGCATCGCCCCGCACCCGGCGCCACTGCCGCGCAGCGCGCACGCATGCTGGAACTGGCGCTCGCCGAGACGCCGGGGCTGGTTCTGGATACCCGCGAACTGCGCCGTGCCAGCCACGGTGGCCCACCGTCCTACACCGTCGATACCTTGCGCGAACTGCGCGACGCACTCGGCCCTGCAACGCCGATCGCCTGGTTGCTGGGCGCCGATGCCTTTGTCGGTCTGAGTAGTTGGCATCGGTGGGAGGCGTTGTTCGCGCTGGCGCATTTCGTCATTGCCGAGCGTCCAGGCGTCCCGCTGGATCTGGCCCAGGCGCCGCAGCTTGCCCAGGCAGTGCAGGGCAGATGGGCTGCCAGCGCCAGCGAACTGGGCACCACCCCGGCCGGCCGTCTGTGGCGGTTGCATCAGCCGTTGCGCGGCGAATCGGCCAGCGCGGTGCGTTCGCGTGTTGCAGCCGGCGGCGACTGGCAGGCGCTGGTGCCGCCGTCGGTGGCGGCGTTTATCGCGCGCGAATGCCTCTACGCCGACGCGCTTCCGTCTAGCTGAACACGCGTTCGGCCGGACCGGCCTATAATTCACGCTAATTCCATCGAGTTGCCCGCTTTGACCACCCAAGCCCAAGTCATCAAGACCTCCATCCCGAACCCGCCGCCGTCCGTGCCGGCCCTGTTGGCCACCGTGCGCGAGGCCGTGGAGGAGCTGAAAGCCAAGGACGTGGTCGAGATCGATGTGCGTGGCAAGTCCAGCGTCTGCGATTACATGGTGGTCGCCTCGGGCACCTCGACCCGTCACGTCAAGTCGATCGCCGAAGAAGTGGTCAAGTTTGCCAAGCGTCTGGACGTGATGCCGCTGGGCGTGGAAGGCGAGCGCGAAGCCGAATGGGTGCTGGTCGACCTGGGCGATGTGGTGGTGCACGTGATGCTGCCGCGCGTGCGCGAGTTCTACGCGTTGGAGCGCCTGTGGACCGTGGGCGATCAGCGTCCGGACGATGTGGATGCCGATCCCGAGGATTGACTGACCAGGTATGGCCAGGAAATCCCACCTCCAGGGAGAGGCGTCTGCCTCGCAGGCACTGCAGCAACTGCGTAGCCAACCGGCGCAGACCTCGGCGCCGCCGCCATCGTCGGCACGCAAGCGCTTCGACCGCTTGCTACGTGATCTGGAGCGTCATCGCAACGAACTGCAGGCCTGGCAAGCGGCGCTCACGCGTTGGCGCGAGCGCTATCACACCGAACTGCAACCCTTGCTCGATCATCGGCGCGCTGCCGATGTGGCGCTGGTCGAAGAACTCGATCGCGCGCATGCCACGGTCAAGTTGGGCAAGGCCGATCGCGAATTTCTGTCGGAACTGCTGTGCGATATCGCCGGCCCGCTGATCGAAGCGGGACATGAAGCGCTGCGGCCGATCTACGATCGCCACAGTGTCATGGGCTACGACCAGGAAGTGTCCGAATCCGATGCACTGATGAAGCAGATTCTCGGCCAGGCCTATGGGTTGGATGCCGACGAACTGGACGGCATCGACTCGCCCGAAGAACTTTTCGAACGCGTCAGCGAGCGGCTCGAGCAGGAACACGCGCAACAACAGCAGCGCAACGCCCAGCGCCGCAAGCGTGTCGAGAAAAAAACGGTTGCCGGGAATGCCGAGCCGCCACCGTTGCGCGAGTTGTATCGCAAACTGGCCGGCAATCTGCATCCGGACCGCGCCAAGGACAGTGAGGACCACGCCTCGCGCACCATCCTGATGCAACGGCTCAATGCGGCCTACAAGGCCGGCGATCTGCTCGGTTTGCTCGAACTGCAGGCCGAGATCGGCCTGTTGGACGCGCATGGGGTGGATGCGATGAGCGCGGCGCGGCTGCAGGACTACAACCGCGAACTGGACCGGCAGTGCAAGGAGTTGCAGCAGCAGGTCCTGCAGCAGTCGGAGGACTTTTGCGCCGAATATGGTCTGGACCTGCCGTCGCGGCTCAAGCCCGAGCGGCTGAGCAAATTGATGGCGCAACTCAAGCGCGACGTCGAAGACGATCTGATGGATGCGCGCCAAGGCCTGCGTGAACTGGCCGATCCGCAATCGCTCAAGCGCTGGTTGAAACTGCAGCGTGTCATGTCGGGCGGACCAGACGCACCCTGGTTCTGACACGCAGGCCCACGACGCGCGCTGGATGCACGCTCGACTGAAAGCGCATGCCGCTGAGCGGTTCATCAGGCGGTGGTGCCAGCCGTGCACGTGGAGCGATTGGCTGCAGTCGTCGCGTTTGCGTCGCAGCGACCGCGAGTGGTGAGCGCTCAGCTGTCCTGCAGCTAGGCGTGGTGCTTCGAACGCCCGTATTCCCGCAGATCTGCAATTCGCGCAGGTTGTCTCTGCCGGCCGCGTGAGGCCTGCTGCGGGATGATGGAAAACTGCCGAGCGAACGACGGTCCGTCCGGCAGGTGCGGCGTCGGCCGTTTGCAAAGACCGCCTACAACGGCCCGCGTTCCCACGGCCCGGTGATCGCCAGCGTGATGCCCGGTGTCTGGATGTTGACGAACAAGGTGCGCGCCAGCGGGTCCCAGCAGGCGCCGCAGAACTCGGTATCGCGGTAATCGCCTTCGGCAATGGTCTTGCCGGCATCGGCGATCTGCTGCGAGGTGAGCTGCACGTTGTTCTTGGCCAGATAGAACGATTCGCCGTTGCGGGTCAGGCCCAGCAAACGCGCGCCGGGGCCGTATTCGTCCGGGCTTTCGCCACCGTCTTCGCACAGCACCACACCGCCGCGCGCGCTGACGGTGACATTGTCGGGATTGTGCGCGGCCAGCTGGTTGCCGCTGACGAACAGTGCGCTCAAGCGTTGCGTGAACAGATCCAGCACCCACACCGCGCCATTGCCATAACCGCGCCGGCCCTGCGCATCCACACCGGTGCTGGTGTCGACGATGAAGAGTTTGCCGTAGCTGTACCAGATGCCTTCGCCGCGGCTCATGCGCAGCGCGCCATCGGCCCACGCCTGCGCAAAGGGCCCGCTCAAGGTGTCGTTGGCGCCGATATCGGGAAAGCCGGCCGGTGCGGCACTGCCATCCAGATCGGGCTCGGCAATATCCACCCATTCCAGCTGAAACTGCTGGCCGATGCTGGCCACGGTGAGGTCGGCATTGCGGCGCCCGCGCACGCGTGCGGCCTGCAGGCGGCCGCCGTTTTCCAAGGAACCATTGCGCCCACGGCAGTCGTTGGGAATGTAGCGATACAGGCCGGCTTTGTTGCGGTCGTCTTCGGTGAGATAGACGATGCCGGTGCGCGGATCGATCGCCACCGCCTCATGGCTGAAGCGGCCCAGCCCGACCAGCGGGCGGCCGGTGGTGCGCTGGCTGTCCGGGTCCACTTCGAACACATAGCCGTGCTTGCGGCCGGTGCTGGACACCGCATTGGTCTTGATCTCCTCGCAGCTCAACCAGGTGCCCCACGGCGTGGGGCCGCCGGCGCAGTTGACCAGCGTGCCGCCCAGGCTCGGCTCCAGGCTGCCCCAGCCGCGACGGCCATAGCTCAAGGTGGTGGTGCCGCCGCCGGCCAGCTGGGTGCCGCTGACGATGCCGGTGTCGTACATGGCCGGCGCGCGGAATGGCGTGGTGGCACCGCGCTCGTGGTTGCGGATCAGCACATATTCCAGACCGCGCAGCGGATCGCTCCCTGGGCGCCAGTCGGGCCGGCGCAGGCCGACCACGGCCATGCCGTCGTGGCGGTCGGGGCAGGGCTGGCCGTCGTCCATGCGGTCACCGCTCCAGCCGAACGAGCGGTAGCTGAAACCGCGTGGCAACTGCAGCAACGGCAGTCCGGTGCTCTGGTCGGCGACCGGGGCGAGCGGGCCGTAACGGCTGGGCACCGGGGCAAGTTGCGGCGGCGGCGACGCGTTATTGGCGGCCTGGGCCTGGCGCGATTGCAGCGCGCTCAAGCTGCCTAGCGCACCGGCGGCCATCACGGCAGCGCTGCCTTTGAGCACCTGGCGGCGGGCGGGATCGAAAATCGGCATCGAACGACTCCTGCGGGCTGGGTAGTCCGCCGACGCTAGAAGCTCGCTGTAACCGCACCATGACACCGCTGTGATCGACCTGGTTCCGATGCCCAAGCTGTGACGCGGATATCATGTGGTGATGAAATGCCGACTCATCGCTACCGGCGAGCGCGCACCGGCCTGGGTGGCGCAGGGCTTTGCCGAATATCAGAAACGTCTTTCGCACTGGATGCCGCTGGAGCTGGTCGAAATCGAACCCGGCCTGCGCGGCAAGGGCCGCGACGCACAACGCGCCATCGACGACGAAGGCCGCCGTGTGCTTGCCGCGCTGCCCAAGAACGCCTACGTGGTTGCGCTCGACATCCCGGGTCGCCCGCTCAGTTCGGAACAGCTGGCCCAACGCATGGAGCATTGGCGCGGGCAGGGCCGCGATCTGGCCTTCCTGATCGGCGGCCCCGAAGGTCACGCCGCCGATGTGCTGAAAACCGCTAGCGAAAGCTGGTCGATCGGCCCGCTGACCCTGCCGCACATGCTGGTGCGCCTGATCGTCGCCGAGCAGCTGTATCGCGCTGCGGCGATGCTGGCCAATCATCCGTATCACCGTGCGTAATCGGCATGCGCGACGGCAGGAAGCCGCGCGTAGCCGCTGCGCTTTCGAGATGGGTGTGCGGGCGAGTAGCCGGGCGCATCCTCAACCCGATCCGCGAGACCGCACGTCGTCGTGTGCACGCAAGGCGCGATGCAATGATGCGCATGCAACAGCTGAAACCGTGGCCTCGCAGCAGCCGGCTGCGCAACGCCAGACCATGCGGCGACCGGGCATCCGAGTCGCCGCAGGTGATGACGCATCAGTTCAACGAAAAACTCACCGGCACCAGACCGTAGGCCTGCACGGCCTGGCCGTTCTGCATCGCCGGCTGGAAACGCCAGCTGCGCAGCACCTGGCTGCGTGCCGCCAGATCGAGTGCGCGATGACCGCTGCTGGTCTGCACGCTTACCTCGGTCGGGCGCCCATCGGTACCGACCAACACGCGTAGCAGCACCGTGCCTTGCTGCCCGGCACGCAATGCGGCCACCGGATAACCCGGCGCCGGTGAACTCAGATACTGCAGTTGGCCTGCCTCGACCGGCCCGCTGGGTGCGGCAATGGCCGGCGCGCTGTCAGACACGGCATCGGAGACAGCGGGCAAGGCGACCGGTGTGCTGTCGACCACGGCGGTCTGGTTGACCATCGGCGTTTGCACCTGCACCGGCACCACGACAGGCGGTGTATGCGTAGTCGGCGGCTTGAACTTCACCACGATCGGGAACACCGGTGGCGGCGGCGTCGCAATGGTGATCGGCATGACCCAACGTTCTTTCGGCGTGGACTGCTGCGGAATCGCCCGGTACGAGAGCGGAATCAACAACAACCCACCGGCCAGCAAATGCAACGCCACAGCCGTGCTCATCGCCAGAACGCGCGAGGTGTCGATGCCTGTGGAGCGGGGGAAAACCTGCGATTGCGTGCGAACCATCATCCACCTCCTCAACGGAACTGCGGAAAGGACCAGCGCGACCCGGACGCACTACACCATCCGGTAGCGTAGGTTTACCGCGCCCCTTGAACGGACACAAGTGATTTCGCAGCGCTGGAAGTCGGCTGACCGATTCGCCCCCGGTCGTGTTGATCTGTACATCGGCCGATGCGGCAGAGTCGTCTACGGAACGGGTAGGGCAGATGTCATCGAAGGCCAGGCACCAGAATCTCGGCTTGCCCAATCAAAACTGCCCTCGCGAAGAGGGCAGTCTGACGGTCAAACCCAGCGCGATTGCGATCCGATCAACGCCCCAATTCGAACGTCACATCCAGGTTGATCGACAGCGTGCTTTCGCCCGGGGCGACCGGGGTGTCCATCTCGGCCTTGGCCGAGCGCATCGAGGCGGCCATCATCATCGGGCGCACGCCGCCGCTGCGGCCCTCAGAGATGCTGACGATACGGCGCACCTTCAGGCCGAGCGACTTGGCGTAGGTGTCGGCACGGGCCTGAGCCTTCTTCAATGCGGCCACACGTGCTTCGTCGTAGACCGGCTCGGGCTGGTCGATCGAGAAGCTGGGGCCGTTGATGTCGTTGGCACCCTGGGCGACCAGGGCGTCGAGCACCTTGCCCAGGCGGGTGATGTCGCGCACCTTCAGGTTGACCGTGTTGCTGGCCTGATAGCCGTTGATCTTGGGCGCTTCGTTTTCTTTGTAGGTGTACTGCGGGCTGAGGTTGATGCCGCTGGTCTGCACGTCCTTGTCGGCGATGCCGGCGGCCTTGACGGCGGCCAGGACCTTGTTCATCTGCTCGGCGTTCTGACGCATGGCGGCGTTGCCGTCGGCGGCCTGGGTGACCACGCCGGCAGACAGTGTAGCGATGTCCGGCACGCGCTTGGCTTCCGCTTCGGCCGAGACGTTGAGCAGGGTGCCGTCGTTGGGAATGGTGTAGCTCGGCGCAGTCTGGGCATGGGCGGTCATGGCGGTTCCGGCAGCGATCGAGAGGGCCAGCAACAACGGCTTGAAGGTGGTGCGCATAAGATCTCCTTGTCTGTCATGAGAGCGTGTTGCGAGGTCGATGAACAGGTTGTGAGTCGAACGCGAGCACTGCTGCCACTGCGAGCAAGCGGGCGAGCATGGGCAACAGGTATGCTGGAAGGATGCTTTATCTCGCCTCCCGTTCGCCGCGCCGACAAGAACTCCTGCAACGCCTGGATGTGCCGTTCCAGACCTTGCAACTGGACGTGCTTGAGCTGCGCGCGCCCGACGAATCGCCCGCGCACTACGTGCAACGCGTTGCGCTGGACAAGGCGCGCGCCGGCCTGGCGCAGGTGCGCGCCAGCGACCCCGATGCGATCGTGCTCGGCTCCGATACCGAAGTGGTGCTGGGCGAGCGGGTATTCGGCAAGCCGGTCGATGTGGCCGATGCAATCGCGATGTTGAGCTTGCTGTCAGGGCGCACCCACCAGGTGCTCACGGCGGTGGTTCTAGTCTGCGCACAGCGCGCCCCGGCGCAGGCCCTGGTGGTGTCGGAGGTGACCTTCGACACGCTCGATGCTGCGCAGATCGCCGCGTATGCGGCCAGCGGCGAGCCGATGGGCAAAGCCGGCGCGTATGCGATTCAGGGACGCGCCGAACGTTTTATCAGCCATCTGTCCGGGAGCTATTCCGGCGTGATGGGATTGCCCTTATTTCACACCTCGCAGTTGCTCACAGCCTTCGGAGCGCATTGATGTCGGAAGAGATTTTGGTCAACGTCACCCCGCGCGAAACCCGCGTGGCGGTGATCGAGAACGGCATGCTGCAGGAGCTGCATATCGAGCGCGGTTGGCGCCGTGGCGTGGTCGGCAATATCTACAAGGGCAAGGTGCAGCGGGTGATGCCCGGCATGCAGGCCGCGTTCGTGGAACTGGGCCTGGAGCGCGCCGCGTTCCTGCACGCCAACGACGTGATCCGTCCGGCGCCGGCGCCGGCCAGCGTGGTCGATACCGAAGAGACGCCGATCCCGCCACCGCCGGCTGCCTCGGTGCCGATCGTGGAGCTGCTGCGCGACGGTCAGGACATCGTGGTGCAGGTGGTCAAGGACCCGATCGGCACCAAGGGTGCGCGGCTGACCACGCAGATCAGCATTCCCTCGCGCTACCTGGTGCTGCTGCCGCAGTCCAAGATCGTCGGGGTGTCGGCGCGGATCGAGGACGAGGCCGAGCGGCTGCGCCTGAAGACCATCGTCAGCGAGGTCTCGGCCCAGCACGGCGGCTTTGGCTACATCATCCGCACCAACGCCGAAGGCCAGCCGGCCGAGGCGCTGGCAGAGGACATCGCCTATCTGTCGCGGGTCTGGACGGTGGTCGAGCGGCGCGGCCGCGAAGCGCCGCCGTGCAGCATCATCTACGAAGACCTCAGCCTGCCGCTGCGTGCGGTGCGCGACCTGATCCGCCGCGATGTGGAGAAGGTCAAGGTCGATTCCAACGAGACCTTCGTTCAGCTGCAGGCATTCGTGGCCAAGTACATGCCGGTGCTGGCCGAGCGGCTGGAGCTGTACACCGGCGACCGGCCGATCTTCGACCTGTACGGGGTCGAGGACGAGATCGGGCGCGCGCTGAACAAGCAGGTGCCGCTCAAGTCCGGCGGCTATCTGGTGATCGACCAGACCGAGGCGATGACCACCATCGACGTCAACACCGGTTCGTTCGTCGGTCAGCGCAATCTCGAAGAAACCGTGTTCCGCACCAACCTGGAGGCCGCGCAGGCGGTGGCGCGGCAGCTGCGGCTGCGCAATCTGGGCGGGATCATCATCATCGACTTCATCGATATGGACGACCCCGAGCATCGCCGCCAGGTGCTGCGCACGCTGGAGAAGGCGCTGGCGCGCGACCATGCCAAGACCACGGTGTACGAATTCTCGCCGCTGGGCCTGGTCGAGATGACCCGCAAGCGCACCGTCGAAAGCCTGGAGCGGCAGCTGTCGGAAACCTGCGGCCAGTGCAGCGGGCGCGGCACCATCAAGACCGCCGAGACGGTGACCTACGAGATCTTTCGCGAGATCACCCGCGCGGTGCGCCAGTTCGACGCCGCGCGGCTGCTGGTAATCGCCTCGTCCAAAGTGGTGGCGCGCATCACCGACGAAGAGTCGGCGGCGGTGGCCGAGCTGGAGGAATTCCTCGGCAAGAGCATTCGCTTCCAGTCCGACGACCAGTATCTGCAGGAGCAGTTCGATGTGGTGCTGCTGTGAGGCGGGGAATGGAGAGTCGGGAATCGGGAATGGGGGTGGAGCGAAAGGCGCTCTGCGGTCTACTTCCGACATCTTTAGAATGGCGTCGCGCGCAAGTGGATGATCGTGCGTGTGGCGCGTTTTCTGCTCCTGCGATTCCCCATTCCCCACTCCCCATTCCCGGCCGTTAATGCCCACCCCGCTGCGCCGCCGTCTCCGTCTGTTTCGCCGCTATGCGATCACCGCCGCCGCGCTTGCGCTGGTGGCGATTGCGTTGCTGGTGGGCGCGGCCAGCCAGGCGTTGCCGCTGGCCGAACAGCGGCCGCAGCAGATCGCCGCGTGGCTGAGCCAGCGCGCTGGCCAGACCATCTCGTTCGATCGTCTGCAGACCGAATGGACCCGGCGCGGTCCGCTGCTGCGGCTGGATGGCTTGCGGATCGGCCCGCACGGCGAGGTGCGCGTAGGCCAGGCCGAAATCCTGCTGGCGATGTACGCCGGCCTGTTGCCCGGGCATTCGCTCACCGAAGTCCGCCTGCGCGGACTGGCGCTGACGCTGCAACGTAGCGATGACGGCGTGTGGTCGGTGCAGGGTTTGCCGGCCGCCCGGCATTCCGACCCGTTGGAGGCACTGCGTCGCCTGGGCGAAATTCAGGTGGCCGAGGCGCGTTTGCATGTGATCGCACCGTCGATCGGCCTGGACACCACGCTGCCGCGCATCGACCTGCGTCTGCGCGTCAGCGGCGCGACGGTGAACGTCGGCAGTCATGCCTGGATCGATGTGAAGCGCGCGCCGTTGACCACCGTGATGGAATTCGATCGCGACAGCGGCGACGGCAGCGCCTACGCGCAGGCCGACCCCGCAGATCTGGCCGCATGGGCGTCGTTGCTGCAGTTCGGCGGCATGCGCGTGGATGGCGGTGGCGGGCGCCTGCAGGCGTGGGCGCAGTTGCGCGCGCGCCGCATCGCCAGCGTCAGCGTGGATGCCGACCTGCAACAGGTGCAGCTGTCCGGCACCGCGCTGCCCGGCGACACCGCACGCCGCACGCTGGCGTGGGAACGACTGCAGGCACGCGCACGCTGGCAGAGCATCGACGGCGGCTGGCGGGTGGATGCGCCGCTGTTGCGGCTGGGTCAGGCGGCGAAGCTGCAGCAGTTGGATGGGCTGAGCATTGCCGGCGGGCGCCGTTACGCGGTGGTCGGCAAGCATGTGGATGTCTCGGGCCTGATCGCAGCGGCAGCATTGAGCGACCAACTGTCGCCCAACTTGCGGCGCTGGTTGAGTTTGTCCAAACCGCAGCTGCGCGTGGCCGACCTGCAGGTCGCGGGCGAGCAGGGAGGTGCGCTGCGCGCGCAGGGCCGGATCGACGAATTGGCGTTTTCACCGGTGGGCAACGCGCCAGGCATCAGCGGTTTGCGCGGGCAGATCGATGGCGATGCGCAGGCGATCGAGCTGGACGCCGCGCCGGATGCCACGGTGCGTTTCGACTGGCCGACCGGCTTCGGAGTGGTGCACGAGATCCAACTGGCCGGCAAGATCGTCGGCTGGCGCGAAGGTGCCGGCTGGCAGGTCGCTACGCCTGCCTTGCGGGTGCAGGGCAAGGACTACGGCGCCAACGTGCGCGGCGGGCTGTGGTTCCAGAACGACGGCAGCCGCCCGCGCATCCAGCTGGCCACGCAGCTGGACGACGTCGCCTTGCCGGTGGCGCGCAAATTCTGGATCCGCTCCAAGATGAGCAAACCCGCCGTCGATTGGCTGGACAAGGCCGTGGCCGGCGGCGTGATCACCGGCGGCACCGGCCTGGTCAGCGGCGATCTGGACGACTGGCCGTTCGAGGGCAACGACGGACGCTTCGAAGCCTTCGGCCATATCCGCGACGGCGTGATTCCCTTCAATCCCGAGTGGCCGGCGATGGAGCAGGTGCAGGCCGATCTGAGCTTCCTCGGCAACGGATTCTCGCTGCGCGGCAATGGCGCACTTGCCGGCACGCCGATCGCCCAACTTGAAGCCGGCATTCCCAATTTCGCCACCTCCGAGCTCTATGTACGCGCTTCCACCCAGGCCGACGCTGCGCAGTTGCTGGGCATGCTGCGCAAGAGTCCGTTGGAGCGCCGCTATGGCGACACCTTGCGCAATCTCACGGTGTCCGGGCCGGCAACGGTCACCTTCGATCTGCTGCGTCCGCTGCGCACGCGCGGCGTCGGCGGGCATCTGCAGGGCACGGTGGCGCTGCAGGGCGCCAGGCTGGCCGATGCGCGCTGGAATCTGGCCTTCGATCAGGTCAGCGGCCAGGCCGACTACCGCGACACCGGCTTTGCCGCCGAGCAGTTGAGCGTGCAGCACCAGGGCCGCAGCGGCGAGTTGTCGCTGCGTGCCGGCGGCTTCGTGCAGGACCCGAAGCAGGCATTCGAAGCGCGCTTTGCCGCCACCCTGGATGCCAAGGAATTGTTCGACCGCGCGCCGCAGATGGAATGGCTGCGCCCCTACGTGCACGGCAGCGCGCCCTGGCAGGTGGGCGTGGATGTGCCGCTGCCGCCCCCGGGCCAAACCGATGCGAAGGCGATGTTGAGCCTGCGCTCGGACCTGGTCGGCACCACCCTGGATCTGCCTGCGCCGCTGGACAAGGCGGAAACGCAGCCGCTGGACACCCAGGTCAAGGTGGCGTTGCCGGTCGGCGATGGCGATATTGATGTGGCGTTCGGCAAGCTGGTGGCGCTCAAGGCCAGCAGCCAGGGCAACCAGACCGGCGTGCGCGTGGTGATGGGCACCGACACGGTCAGCGAGCGCCCACCGGCCAACGGTCTGATTGTCACCGGCCGCACCGCCTCGCTGGATGCGATCGACTGGATCAGCCTGGCGCGCGGCAGCAGCGAGCCGGACATGCCAGCGCTGCCGGGCCAGCCGGATCCCAAAAAAAATGCCGTGCCGTTGCAGCAGGTCGATGTGCAGGCAGACAAGCTGTTGATGATCGGCGGGGTGTTTCCGCAAACCCGATTGCGCCTGCGTCCCAGCGGCGACGCGGTGGCGGTGACGTTGGCGGGCCCGTCGCTGGCCGGCCAGCTCACGGTGCCCAATGCGCAAGGCGCCGCCGTACAGGGCAAGCTGAGCACCGTGCACTGGCAGCCGGTCGTGGCCGCGCCCGAACCCACTGCGCCCGAACCGGGCGACCCGCTGGCCGGTGCCTTGCCCGAGCCGGCACGCCGCGCGGTGGCCGAATTTGACCCGGTGTCGATCCCGCCGTTGTCGCTGGATATCGACGACCTGCGCGTCGGCAAGATGGCGCTGGGTGCAGCGATTTTGCGCAGCAGCCGGCTCAGCGACGGCATGCAGGTGGATCAACTGCAGCTGCGCTCGGACGACCAGAGCATCGGCCTGACCGGCGCCTGGCGCGGCAAGGGCGACTCTGCCAGCACGCGCCTGTCGGCACGCGTGGACAGCCGCAATCTCGGCAATCTGCTGCAGAACCTCACCCTGGGCGGCCAGCTGCGCGGCGGCGAAGGCCAGCTGGAACTCAATGCCGGCTGGCAAGGCTCACCGACCGGCTTTGCGCTCGGTTCGCTGGATGGCGATCTCAAGATCGCCGTGCGTAACGGCCAGTTGCTGGAAGTGGACCCCGGCGCCGGCCGCGTGCTCGGTCTGCTCAGCGTGGCGCAATTGCCGCGTCGGCTGATGTTCGACTTCCGCGATTTCTTTTCCAAGGGCCTGGCATTCAACAAGCTGGAAGGCGATGTGCGCTTCGGCGACGGTTTCGCGCGCACCGACGCCATCCGCATCGAAGGCCCGGCCGCCGACATCAGTATCCGCGGGTTGACCGACCTGCGCGCGCAGACCTTCGACCAGACCGTGGACGTCAACCCCAAGGCCGGCAATCTGCTGACCGTGGTCGGCGCCGTGGCCGGTGGCCCGGTGGGCGCGGCGGTGGGCGCGGCGGCCAATGCGGTGCTGAGCAAACCGCTGGGCGCCATCGGTGCCAAGACCTATCACGTCACCGGACCCTGGAAGGAGCCGCAAGTGGACGTGGTCGAACGCGAAGCGCGCGAGCGTGCGCCGAGCAAGCCGAGTTCTTCAGGCACGCCAGGGACCGGGTCCGGCAAGCCTGGCACGGCGCCGCGCTAAGGCGCCCAAACGTGCGGTGCCCGCCGGGTTAGTCGAATGCGCCGAGCGCGCCTAGCGCACGCGATGCTTCCAGTCAGTCCGCAGACCCTCGTGTTGAGGCGTTAAAGCGCTCGCGGGGCAAATCGAATACACCTGGCGCCTTCCAGCAAGCTCTGCACCTGGCGAGCCGCGCCACTACCCCGATGTGCTCAGTCTGCCGGCGTCCGGTTATCCGCCTTGTCATCGCTGGCAGTGCGGGTGAACATCGGCAGGCGTAGCCGCGAACGATGGCCCGGCGCCGGCGGTTGATCTGCGCCCGCCACGCCACGGAAGTAGCCGCGCTGCCATTTCTCGCGTGCGGCGTCCGATTGCGCATCCGGCAGTGCATCCAGAAACCGGGTGCGGCTGTGGGTCCAGTCGGCATGCTGCTGCGCCAGCTCCGGCGCCTCGGACAGCGGTTGCCACTGCGGCTGCACCTGCTCGATCAGCCGGCGTGGCAGCGGAAACAGATGGCAGAACGGCTCGCCGGCGTCGAAGCGCACCCGCCCGGGCCGGGTGAATCGCCAGTTCATGGTGAAGGTGTACGGGCTCCAGTCGGTTTCGACCATGCCGCTCAAGGCACCGATGCCGTCCTTGGGCCGGTTCAACGGCCCGGTGACGAACAGATCGATGCCTTCTTCGGTGCGGAACAGGCAGGGCACGTGGAAGGTCAGCACGCCATAGCCGAAGTGGCTGATCGCCGGTGAGACAGTGCCGGCATCGGCTGCGATCCGGATCGCGTCCAGGCCATCGCCACCGTTCCAGCTGGCCTCGAAACCGGACTGGCACAGCAGTTCCCACCCATGCGCATTGGCGATCGCCAGCGGCAGGCAACGGTACGCGTAACGCTGGTCGGTGGCGTCCATCCAGTCGCGCTCATGCGGCGCGGGGCGGATGTCCAGCGTGTGGCCATCCAGGACGTGGGCGGTGAGCTTCATGCGCGGGCGTCGGCGAGGCAGCGGGCCCGCGATGATAGCCGCGCCGCATGTTCAGCCGAACGACTTGTCTCCCCGGCGTGCGGGCCCCATCCTGATCGCATGACCGATAACGCTCTCACTCTGGCCGAAACCCGGCTGCTGCTTCCTTCCGGCCTAGACACCGGCCATCTCGACCGCACCTTCGGCGCCCTGTTGGGCCCGGGCATCGACTTCGGCGACCTGTATTTCCAGCATTCGCGGCGCGAGAGCTGGAGCGTGGAAGACGGCATCGTCAAGGACGGTGCGCACTCCATCGAACAAGGCGTGGGCGTGCGTGCGATTGCCGGCGAAAAGACCGGCTTCGCCTATTCTGACGACATCCAGCGCGAGGCGCTGCTGGAAGCGGCGCAGTCCGCACGCGCGATCTCGCGCGACGGTAACGCGCAATCCACCCGCACGCTGGTGCGCGGCGGTGGCCGTGCGCTGTACCCGGCCACCGATCCGATCGACGACATGGACAGCGCGACCAAGGTCGATTTGCTGCGCCGGATCGACCAGTACGTGCGCGCCGCCGACCCGCGCGTCAAGCAGGTGATGGTGAGCCTGTCCGGCGGTGTGGACACGGTGCTCATCGCACGCAGCGACGGCGTGCTGGCGGCCGATGTGCGCCCGCTGGTGCGCATGAACGTGCAGGTGATCGTCGAACACGGCGGGCGTCGCGAATCCGGCTATTCCGGTGGCGGCGGGCGTTATGGCTACGCCGAGCTGTTCGCCGACGGCCGCCCGGAAGGCTTCGCGCGCGAAGCGCTGCGCCAGGCGCTGGTCAATCTGGATGCGATTCCGGCACCGGCCGGCGTGATGCAGGTGGTGCTTGGCCCTGGCTGGCCCGGCGTGCTGTTGCACGAGGCCGTCGGCCATGGTCTGGAAGGCGATTTCAACCGCAAGGGCACCAGCGTCTATGCCGGCCGCATCGGCGAGCGCGTGGCCTCGCCGGGCGTCACCATCGTCGATGACGGCACCCTGGACGGGCGTCGCGGCTCGCTCAATATCGACGACGAAGGCACGCCCACCCAGTGCACCACGCTGATCGAAGACGGCGTGCTGGTCGGCTACATGCAGGACACCCACAACGCGCGCCTGATGGGCGTGGCGCCCACCGGCAACGGCCGCCGCGAGTCGTTCGCGCACCTGACCATGCCGCGCATGACCAACACCTACATGCGCGCCGGCCAGCACGATCCGCAGGAAATGATCCGCTCGGTCAAAAAAGGCATCTATGCGGTCAACTTCGGCGGCGGCCAGGTCGACATCACCAGCGGCAAGTACGTGTTCTCGGCCACCGAGGCCTACCTGATCGAAGACGGCAAGGTCACCGCGCCGGTGAAGGGCGCCACGCTGATCGGCAACGGCCCGGAGACCATGCAGAAGGTGCGCATGATCGGCAATGACCTTGCGCTGGACGAAGGCGTGGGCGTATGCGGCAAGGACGGGCAGAGCGTGCCGGTCGGCGTCGGCCAGCCGTCGTTGCTGATCGACGGCATCACCGTTGGCGGAACGCAGGCCTGAGATGCGGGGATTCGGGAATCGGGACTCGGGAATCGCAACAGCGGGAGCGGCGGGGCGTGATGTGTCCCGCCAGGGTCGTTCCTCAGTCCTCGGCCCGGGTTTCTTCGCTGTCGGCGTCGTCGCTGTCGTCGAGATCGCTGTCGTCGTCGCCGGCATCCACTTCTTCGCCGGCTTGCGTGGACAACTCGCGCAGCACCTGAAACAGCTCGCGGTACGCGCGCGGCGGCTTGTTCTTGGCCCGCTCGCTGATGGCGTTGCGCACCAGTTGGCGCAGTTGCTGGCGGTCGGCGGCCGGGTAGGCTTCCAGCAGTTCGGCCAACGCCACGTCGCTCTCGGCCAACAGCCGCTCGCGCCAACGCTCGACCCGGTGGATCGCCGCCACTTCGCGGCGCGCGGTGTCGCTGTTGGCATCCAGCGCATCGCGCAGCGCGTTCAGCGTGGTGTCGTCCTCGCGGCGCATGTGCTTGGCCAGAAACGCCAGCTGCCGCTTGTGCGCGATATGCGAGGTGATGCGCTTGCTCTCTTCGATATGCGGGATCAGCGATTCGGGCACCGGCAACTTGGCCAGCTGGGCCGGGGTGAGCGCCACCAGCTTTTCGCCCAGGTCGAAAATTTCCAGCGCCTCGCGCCGCTGCTGGCTGCGGCTGGCGCCGCGAAATTCACCGGTATCTTCGTCGCGTCCGCGCATTGCAATCCATCCAAAACAAGAAGTTAGTAATCAATTAGACAGTCCGGCCATGGATGGCCGGGTGGTTGCGGAAGGATCCGCCTTACATCAAGTCCGGCCATGGATGGCCGGGTGGTTGCGGAGGGATCCGCCTTACATCAAGTCCGGCCATGGATGGCCGGGTTTTTGCAGAATGATCCGCCTCTTTAGGATAAAGCATTGAACGCACTCTCCTCCGAAACACGTGTCCATGACGACAGCCTGCAGCGCCTGGACGCGCTCACCGACATCTCGCAGCGCCTGCTCGAGCGCGCCCGTGCGGCCGGCGCCACCCAGGCCGAAGTGAGCTGCAGCGAAGAGCGCGGCCTGGACGTCAACGTGCGCCTGGGCGATGTGGAAACGGTGGAATCCACCCGCGACCGCGGCATCGCGGTCACCGTGTACTTCGGCAAGCGCAAGGGCAGCGCCAGCACCGCCGATCTGCAGGATTCCAGCCTGGAATCCACCGTGGCTCAGGCCTGCGCGATCGCCCGCTATACCGAAGACGACGTGGCCGCCGGCCTGGCCGACCCGGAACTGATGGCGCGCGACTTTCCCGAACTGGACAGCTGGCACCCGTGGGCGCTGGACGCCGACACCGCAGTCGACCTGGCGCTGGCCTGCGAAACCGCTGGCCGCGACGCCGATGCGCGGATCAGCAATTCCGATGGCGCCTCGGCCAGCACCGGGCTCAGCCTGTCGGTGTATGCCAACTCGCATGGCTTCATCGGCCGCGAGCGCGGCACCCACCATTCGATCAGCTGCGCACTGATCGCCGGGCAGGGCGACGGCATGCAGCGCGATGGCTGGTACAGCAGCGCGCTGGCACGCGAAGACCTGGAAGCGCCAGAGGCGATCGGCCGCCATGCTGCCGAGCGCACGTTGGCGCGGCTGCAACCGCGTTCGCTCCCCACCGGCCAACTGCCGGTGTTGTTCGCGCCGGAAGTGGCACGCTCGCTGGTCGGCCATCTGCTCGGCGCGGTCTCCGGTGGCGCGCTGTATCGCCGCGCCAGTTTCCTGCTCGACAGTGTCGGCACCAAGTTGTTCCCGGACTGGTTCGGCATCGAAGAACTGCCGCATCTGCGCCGCGGGCTGCGCTCGGCCGCCTTCGATGGCGAGGGCGTGGCGACGCGGCGTTCGGCGCTGATCACCGACGGCGTGCTGCAGCGGTACGTGCTCGGCAGCTACTCGGCACGCAAGCTGGGTCTGCAGACCACCGCCAACGCCGGCGGCGTGCACAACCTGCAGGTCACTGCGAATGCGGGCGATCTGGCCTCGTTGATTGCCGGCATGTCGCGCGGTCTGCTGGTCACCGAACTGATGGGCAACGGCGTCAATCCGGTGACCGGCGATTATTCGCGCGGCGCCGGCGGGTTCTGGATCGAGAACGGCGTGATCGCCTATCCGGTCGATGGCCTGACCATCGCCGGCAACCTGCGCGAGATGTTCGCCGGCATCGAGGCGGTCGGCAACGATGTGGACCCGCGTTCGCACGTCAAGATCGGCGCGGTGCTGGTCAACCGCATGACGGTAGCGGGCGATAGCTAAGCGCCAAGCGCGAGGATCGCAACGGCGACGCTTGGCGCCAGGCGGGGGCCATCGCTCGCCCGTCTGGCAAGCGTCGTCGGTGCCCGTGCCCGCTGCGGCCTGCGGCACTCGATCACTGCCGTTTCCACGTGCGGTTTGCGCAGCCCCAGCTGACATCGCATTCGGCTAGCCACGGAAGCGCGCATGGCTGATGGGCAGGCCCGTTGGGTGTTTGAGTCGCAGCAGCCGGCATGCGGTTCGCCGCTCCCGTTCCCTCCAGTCGCCTGGCGCCAACGAGACCATGTCTTCCCGCACTGGTGGTTGGCTGAATCGTTGTTATAGTCCGCCGCACCACAACCATGCATGGGGAGACATGATGAGCGAATTCGAGTCACACGCCGTACCGCCACCGCCGCCGATCGGCACCAGCACGCCGTCGGAGGAGCGCACCCTGGCGCTGGCCGCGCATCTGCTCGGCATCCTGACCTCCTTCATCGGCGCGTTGGTGATCTGGCTGATCAGCAAGGACGCCAGCCCGTCCAAGCCGTTCGCCACCGATCAGGCCAAAGAAGCGTTGAATTTCCAGATCACCGTGATCATCGCCTACGTGGCAGCGGTGATCCTGACCATCGTATCGTTCGGCATTCTGTTCTTCGTGCCGACGCTGGTGTGGGTCGCCAACCTGGTGCTGTGCATCATGGCCGCGGTCAAGGCCAACAACGGCGAGCACTACCGCTACCCGTTCACGCTGCGCCTGATCAAGTAATCGGCTGCAGCGCGAAAGACGAAGGCCCGGCATCGCTGCCGGGCCTTTGTCGTTTCAGGCGACTGCTGGATCAGTTCTGCGCCGGGGTGTTTTCGGCAAAGTACTCGTGGCTGTCGGCATTGGTGATCGCCTGCGCCGGGTTGCTGATCGCCAGGCTACGCGCGCCGGACTGACCATAGACGCGGTCCTGGGTGCCGGCTACCACGGTGAAGTGGCTGGTCTCGTGCACCAGCGTGCCCGCCTTGGAGTCGGTGCCGGTTGTCGACGCACTCCAGAACGCGTTGCAGACATGGATCTCGTACGGCTGGTTCGGATAGACGTAGGCGAAGGCATCCGCCAGATCCGCTTCGCAGCTGCAGTTGATCGTCAGCTGGCCGTTGTTCTGGTCCAGCGCGTTGTCGATGTTGACGAAGTTCGAGCTGACCCGGCTGTAGCGCGAGGCGTTATAGGCGCCGAACCAGGTGGTGTAGCGCGCGCCGGTGCTGCCGCCGTTGAGGTAGGTACGCGCGTTCTGCGAGTAGTTGCGCGCGGCAGTGACGGCACTGGCGGCCTGGTTGGTGCGGGTGGTGCTGCAGTTGAGATAGTTGATGCCGTTGACCACGGCGGTCGGGCCGACGGCGAGCTGGCGCTGTACGCCACGCCGTGCGCCGTCCAGCCAGACGGTGAGCGGGGTGCTGGTGGCCACCGCCGGCTGGCCGTTGGCCGCCTTCATCAGGCTGCCGTCGGACAGCGAGGCGTATTGCAGCGACGAACGGACCTGGATGGTGTAGTTGCCGCTGGTGGACAGATCGTAAGCGCCCGCCAGATCGACCTCGCCCTGCACGCTCTGGCCGGGCTTGAGGATGGTGAAGTCGGCCGCCTTGGGCAGGCCGCGCTTGACCAGGCGCCCGGTGTAGTTCACCGGCGCACCATCGCGGCTGACGTCCAGAATGCCGTTATCCAGTGACTTGAGCGGCAGCTGATAGGTCGGCACGCGCGCGATCTGGCTGCCGTTGTTGGTGACGGTGACGGCGATCTTGCCCTGGTGCCGCCCGGCCTGATCGGCAACCGGCGCCAGTTCGATGGTCAACGGAACCGGGCCGCGCACGGACTGCGCCTGCGCCGATCCGAGCACGCCAACGACGGCCAACGTGCCTGCTGCAAACGATGCGAGAAAAACGTTCTTCACCAGTGACTCTCCATGTGTTCGGGGGATGTCCGCTGAACGCGGGCAGACCAAACTAGGCAGGTCGAGCGGGCGCAACAACAAATCCAATTAGGACTATTTTTGGCCTGTTGATGGTGTCTAAGCGTCAAATAGGGACATCTATGGCGCCAATTCGACCATATTGCGTGCGGTTCTCCACACTTTTAAGGTCATTCCCATAAAGTTTGTTGTGAAGATGTATGGAAAGAAAATTTACGTTTTGTGACGTACTGCCGCGACTGCTTGAGGGCGCCCCACGAACGCACCGTGCGCTGGCGCACGGTGTGCGCAGATGGCGGTGCCATCGCTTGATCGACGCTGGTTTTCGGTGCCGTAGGGGAGTCGTCCACGGGGAGCGTGAAAGGCGTCCGTCAGGCCAGCGGTCGCCCGAGACGGTGGACGTTGCCATGTCCGAGGGCCTTTGCGCGTCAGCGGTAGGTCGTCAAGGGACAGAGCGCAGGGCAAGCATCGGTCATCTGCTGCACGCCTGCCGGTTCAGTGGCCGGAGCGCACATGACACGGAGCATGCTGGCCGATGGCTGCCCATGCGAGCGGTGTCTGTGCCTGGTGATTGGTGTCGGGCTTCGGCACCAGCGGCCGAACCCGGCCGTACGGCTGCAAGGTCGCTCGAACGCAGCGCGCTAGTGCGCCCGGTCCACTGCAAACCGGCCCAGCGTCGCCAGCGTGTCGCCGGGCTGGCCGTAGGGCTGCAGGATGTCGTGCATGCGCGTGGCCAGCTCTGCCAATTTGGCTTTGGCGCCGTCCATCCCGAGCAGGGCGGGATAAGTGGACTTGGATTGCGCAGCGTCCTTGCCGGCGGTCTTGCCCAACTGCGCCGAGCTCGATTCCACATCCAGAATGTCGTCGCGGACCTGGAATGCCAGGCCCAGCGCATCGGCAAAGCTGTCCAGGCGCTGCAGGTCGGGGGGCGCAGCGCCACCGGTCAACGCGCCCATGCGCACCGCCGCGCGGATCAGTGCGCCGGTCTTGAGTGCATGCATGCGTTCGAGCTCATGCAGCGATTGCAGCTGGCCGGTTGCATCGATATCCAGCGCCTGGCCGCCACACATGCCGGCAACGCCCGCCGCAGTAGCCAGGCTCTGTAGCCAGCCGACGCGCAGCTCCGCACTGACCGGAGCCGCAGCCAGCAATTCGAACGCACGCGTCTGCAGCGCATCGCCGGCCAGAATCGCAGTGGCTTCGTCGAAGGCGATATGCACGGTGGGCTGGCCGCGGCGTAGCGCGTCGTCGTCCATCGCCGGCAGGTCATCGTGCACCAGCGAATAGGCGTGGATCAGTTCCACCGCCATCGCCGGCGTGTCCAGATTGTCTTCGTCGGCGCCGAACAGCGCACCGGTGGCGTACACCAGCAACGGCCGCATGCGCTTGCCGCCGCCCAGTACCGCATGCCGCATGGCCGCGTGCAGCCGCTGTGGAGCCAGCGTGGGGCTTGGCAAACCGGCCTCCAGACTGCGTTCGGTGCGGGCAATCCAGTGTTCGAACAACGCCGAACTCACCTCAGCCGCCGTCCGGCGACGGCGGTTCGAAGGCTTCTGCCAGATCGGGGCGGGCGGGGTCGGTCAGCATGCGGACGCGCAGTTCGGCGTGTTCCAGCGCCTGTTGGCAATCGCGGTACAAGCCGATGCCGCGCTCATACGCCGTGAGCGACTGCTCCAGACTCTGGTCGCCGACTTCCATCTTCTGCACCAGTTGCTCGAGCTCTTCCAGCGACTGTTCGAAGCGGGCAACCGGGGATGTTTCGTTCAAGGACTTCTTGGCCATCGCTAAAGTGTGCGGCGCGCGCGCAGGCGGGTCAATTCGCAGCTGCGTTGCTGCGCCATCGCAACGATGCGCCATTGGCCTGCAGCCAGTCGGTCAATGCGGCCGAGACGATGCGATCGCCGGCGGCGAGCACCTGGTCGCCGGCCCACAGGATCGGCAGGCGTTCGCGTTCCCAGGGGGGTAGATCCAGTTCCTGCAGCAGGTGCTTGAGTCGATGCGAATGCGCGCGCTGCGGCAACACGATGCGCTCGCCGCCCTGGCGCGCGCGTACCAGCAGCGGTTGCGCGAAGCGCAGGCCGGGGGCGCCGTGTAACTGCAACTGGGCGTCATCGGGCAGTTGCAGCGGCGTTTGGCCCTCCCAGTGCTGTTGCCACCGCGGCGGCCATGCCGCGTGTGGGCGAAGTAAATACAGCCACTGGCGCCAGCGCCGCACCTGGACCTGTTGCCAGGCGAAGCAGGCCTGCCGGTCCGGTGCGTGGTTGTCGATTTCCTGCTCCAGCGCGGCGACGCCATGGGCAGGGAGCGGCGGTGCGTGTGCTGCATCTACCCAGGCGCGCAGCAGACGCGGCCGACGTGTTGCCGGCTGGGCACGCAGCCTCTGCAGATCCAGCGCACCAGTGGCGGTCAGCATGCCGGGCAGCAGCGCGATGTCCTCTTGCCGCAGCAACTCGCTGGCGTCGGCGCTCAATTGCGCAC
This sequence comes from Xanthomonas sp. Leaf131, assembly GCF_001423495.1. GTDB lineage: Bacteria > Pseudomonadota > Gammaproteobacteria > Xanthomonadales > Xanthomonadaceae > Xanthomonas. Next base: position 209,341 of record NZ_LMOG01000019.1, read on the forward strand.
TGCGTGCCAGCGCCTCGGCGGCCTGTGGCCAGCGTTGCTGCAACAAGGGCATCAACTGGGCGCGCAGGAAGTTGCGGTCGTGCCGCGCATCGGTATTGCTGGGGTCTTCGATCCACTCCAGCGCATGTGCCTGCGCATAAGTCAGTACGTCGGCGCGCGCGTGGTCCAGCAAAGGACGCCACAGCATGCCGCTCGCGAACGTGCGCTGCGCGCGCATGGCGGCCAATCCATCCGGGCCGGAAGCGCGCAATGCGCGTAGCAGGAAGGTTTCGGCCTGATCGTCGCGATGGTGCGCCAGCGTTAGCCATTCGCCTGGCATGAGTGTGTTTGCAAACGCTGCATGGCGTGCATTGCGTGCCGCCGCTTCCAGGCCCAGGCCGCTGTCGCGCGCAACCTGCACGTGCGCGATCTGCAGGGGAAGTTGCAACGCGGCGCATTGGCGTTGGCAATGCGCGGCCCACGCGTCGGCATCGGCCTGCAGGCCGTGATGCACATGCACCGCGCGCAACCCCATCTGGCGATAACCCGGCGTCGCTGCCAGCAGATGCAGCAAGACGCTCGAATCCACGCCGCCGCTGTAGGCGACCAGGACCGGGCCGGGCGATGTCGCTGGGAGTGAGAGGGCAGTCATCTCTGCGGGTAGATCAATGCAGCGTTACCGCGCGGTGCAACCGGCGGCGCATTGCCCGCGCTGCCGGTCGCCATGGCGCAGTGCTGCCCATCAGCGCTTGGCCGCAGTCTCGAACGTGGCCGATGTCGGCAATTCCACCGGCACGCCGGCGCTGTTGCAGGTGCCGGCCTTGCACAGGCGCTCGCGCAGGCGCGGGGTGGCCTGGACGATGACGTGGTAGATCACGTTCTCTTCCAGCGTGCCGCGGAAGGCCGCGCTGCCCGGGCCGGTGGCCCAGATGCCGACATCTTCGCCGCCATGGCTTTCGGACTTGGTCGACACCAGCGATTCCTGCATGTAGCTGGGCGCCTCGGTGTCGACGTGGGTCAGGTCCGGGCGCCCGGACGCGGGCTCGCTGCTGCTGGGCTCGTGCGGATACTTCTTCGAGCCAGCCGGCTGCGCGTTGCTGGCGCCGGTGTAGCCCGGGCCGTTGGCATAACTCAGTGTGGTGTAGGGCTGGCCGGCCAGATCGGTGGCCAGCTGGGTGCGGTCGCCTTCTTCGCCGCCGGTGCCGCGCACCTTGCCCAGGATCGGGTTGCCGCGCACCGGGTAGCCGACGAAGTTGAGCGTATGCGAGTGGTCGGCGGTGACGATGATCAGCGTGTCCGGTGGCGCGGTCTGTACGGCGGTGCGTACTGCATCGGACAGCGACACGGTTTCGTCGAGCGCGCGGTAGGCGTTGCCGGCGTGGTTGGCGTGATCGATGCGGCCGCCTTCGACCATCAGCACGAAACCATTGGGGTCGCGCGACAGCGACTGGATCGCGGTGCGCGTCATCTCGGTCAGGCTGGGCTCGCCCTGCGGTGTGCGATTGCGGTCGTGATCGAACTGCATGTGATCCGGCTCGAACAGGCCCAGCAGCGCAGGCGCGCCGGCCGCCGCTTTCAATTGCTGTTCGTTCCAGACATAGGCGCCCTGCGGGTGCGCCTGCTTCCATTCGGCGACCAGATTGCGGCCGTCCAGGCGCAGGCCCACCTTGTCGTCGTATTCCGGATCGCGCTCCTGCACGGTCTGGAACTGGCTGCGTCCGCCGCCCAGCACCACTTGCGGGCCGCGCCCGAAGCGCGCGGTGGACAGCAATTGCTGGGCGATGTCCTGGCAGCCTGCAGTGCGTGCGGACTCGGGCAGGTCGGTGTCGTTTTCCCAATTGCGGTCCGGCGAATGCGCGTAGGTGGCCGCCGGGGTGGCGTGGGTGAGGCGGGTGGTGGTGACGATGCCGGTGGCCATGCCGGCGCTGTCGGCCAGCTGCAGCCAGCTCAACAAGCCCTTGCCCAGGCTATCGGTGCAGTCGCTGCGGTTGCCACTGCTGACGCCGATCGCGCCCATATGCGTTTTCACCCCGGTGGTGATCGCGGTCATGGTGCCAGCCGAATCCGGCGTCTGCGAATCGGTGTTGTAGGTCTTGCTGAAAGCGGTCGCCGGAAATTGCTCCCACGACAGCAGGTTCTCCTCGCCCGGCCCGCCCTTGCGCTGACCATCCAGAATGCGCGCGGCGGCCACTGTGGTCAGGCTCATGCCGTCGCCCAGGAACAGGATCACGTTGCGCGCGCGCCCGGCCATCGCGCCATTACCGGCTGCACGCGACGCACCCGAGCGATACCACCACTGCGGGGTCTCGCCGGCGGGATGGGTCACCTGCGGCACCTCCACGCGCACGGCGGCAGGCGCGGACGCGCTGGTCCCGGCGTTGGACGCGCAGGCGGCGACACACAGGGTGGTCAGGGCGGCGAGGGCAGGCAGGCGGTAATGCATCGGCATCGAACTCGTGGCTGAATCAGCGCACATTATGCCGGGATGCCTGACGTCACACAGATGACACACCGCTGTTCCAGTCGTGGCCTCGCGGGCAGCGCGGGCCTGGGCTATGGTGCATGCACTCTCTCCCCGGATGATTCGACGCATGACATTGGTCTCGGCCTGGTTGCGCATTCCGTTCTGGCAACGCGTGGTGGCCGGCTTCGTGCTGGGTGCAATCGCCGGCGCAGCCATGGGCCCGGCCGCCGATGTGTGGTTCGGCCCACTCGGCGATCTGTACGTCACCCTGATCAAGATGATCGCGATTCCGCTGGTGTTCTTCGCGGTGATCAATGCGATCTCTTCGCTGCACGGGCAGAAATCCGTCGCCGCGCTTGGCGGGCGCACCTTCCTGTGGTTCGTCATCACCGCCGCGTTGGCGGTGGGCGTGGGCCTGGCAGTGGGCACGCTCATGCAGCCCGGCGCGGGCCATTTCAGCCTGAGCGTGGATTCGGCCTGGAAACCGCGCGATGTGCCCAGCCCGATCAAGGTGCTGCTGGATGTGGTGCCCTCCAACCCGTTCTACGCGTTGACCGGCATCGGCACCAAGACCAATGCGGCCGGCGAAACGGTGCTGGCTGCCGGGCGCGGATCGATCCTGCCGGTGATCTTCTTCGCCGCGCTGCTGGGCTTTGCGATGGTCAAGCTCGGCGAGCGCGTGGCCGAGGCACGCAAGCTCACCGCACAGTTGAGCGACATCATGATCCAGGTCACCCGCTTCGTGCTGGAGATGACCCCGCTCGGTACCTTCGGGCTGATTGCCAGTCTGGTGGGCAGCTACGGTTTTGCGAAGTTGCTGCCGTTCGGCAATTTCGTACTGGCGCTGTATGTGGCCTGCGCGATCCATATCGTGGTGGTCTATAGCAGCCTGCTGTTGCTGCATGGGCTGAATCCGTGGAAGTTCTTCCGTGGCGCCGCGCCGGGCATGCAGGTGGCATTCGTCAGTTCGTCCAGCTTTGCCGCGATGCCGGTGGCGATGCGCTCGATCACGCATAATCTGGGCGTCAGCAAGGATTACGCTGCGTTCGCGGTGCCGCTGGGTGCCAGCATCAAGATGGATGGCTGCGGCGCGATTTTTCCGGCCTTGTGCGCGGTGTTCATTGCGCAATACACCGGCGTGCCGCTGACTGCCAATCAATACTTCGTGGTGCTGATCGCCTCGGTCCTGGGCAGCTTCGGCACCGCCGGGGTGCCGGGCACTGCGGTGATCATGGCCACGGTGGTGCTCAGTGCGGCCAACCTGCCGCTGGAAGTCATCGGTTATCTGTATGCGATCGACCGCATCCTGGACATGATGCGCACCATGACCAACGTGACCGGGCAGATGCTGGTGCCGGTGCTGGTGGCCAAGGAAACCGGTTTGTTGGACAAGGCGGTCTACGAGTCGGCATCGACGAACGTGGGGTTGGAAGATCCGCTGACCGATCGCGCCAGCTCGCAGCGCTGACCGCGACCGATGACCGTTGGATTCCCCGCGCTGCGCGATCGGCTGCAGCAGTTGTCCGAGCTGGAGAACATCGACGGCGTGTTCGTGCAGCACGCGTTGGCCGATGATCCGTTCGAGCAGCAGTATCTGGAGATTCGGCGCAAGGAAGGTCGGCTCTATACCGATGCGCAGGTGCGTAGCTTGCCAAGGCCCAGCGGCAAGCTCGGCGCGAGTCTGGAATGGCAGGTGCGTGCGCTATCCAGTGCCTTGCTGGTGCAGCATTTACATGCGCGTGCAGGCGAGGGCGCCATTCTCGAACTGGGTTGCGGCAACGGCTGGCTGTCGCAGTTGTTGGCACAATCGCTGCAACGCGATGTCTGCGGTATCGATGTCAATCGCACCGAACTGACTCAGGCCGCACGCGTGTTCGGCCACGACCAGCGCCTGAGTTTCATCGCCGCCGACATCCAGACCCTGGCGCTGCCACGCGAGGCCTTTGACGTCATCGTGTTGCCGGCCTGCATCCAGTATTTCGCCGACCCCGCCGCCTTGGTTATCCGTCTGCTCGCCCAACTGCGCGACGGCGGCGAACTGCACATCCTCGACAGCCCGCTGTATCCCGACCGACAACGCGCCAGCGAAAGCGCCGCACGCAGCCTGCGCTATTTCACTGAGTTGGGCGTCCCTGCGCTGGCAGCGCACTACCATCAGCACACTTACGCCACGTTCGATCGGTTTGCAGTGCAATTGCTATTCGACCCGCGACGGCCGAGTGCGCGCCTGCGGCGGATGTTCAAGTTGAAACAGCTGCATTTCCCTTGGTTGTGTTTGCGTAAGCAGGACAACATTGAAGCGATAAGCGGTTGATCGAATACACGCGGAACTTCGAATGTCCCTGCGCGCTTCTGTCGCACCCGCATGGCACACTTCCAGCTCATCCATTGACGAGGGCGGGCGGTGACTGGCCAACAGCGTGATCTGACATTTCGTTTTCTGGCCGAGCCCAGCGACGTCAACTTCGGCGGCAAGGTGCATGGCGGCGTGGTGATGAAGTGGATCGACCAGGTGGGTTTTGCCGCGGCCAGTGGCTGGAGCGGGCATTACTGCGTCACCGTGGCGGTGGGCGGCATTCGTTTCGTGGCGCCGGTACGGATCGGGGATCTGGTCGCGGTGTCGGCCAAGCTGGTCTACACCGGGCGCACCAGCATGCATTTCGCCATCGATGTGCGTGCACGCAGCCCGATGGGCGGCGACTCGCGGTTATGCACGCATTGCATCATCGTGTTCGTGGCGATGGACCCGGACGGCGTCACCCCGGTGGAGGTGCCCTCCTGGCAGCCGGACACGCCGGAAGATCAGCGCTTGGCCGAATATGCGCTCAAGGTGATGGAACTGAGCAAGGGCATCGAGGACACCATGGCGCATTACAAGGCCGAGACCGATCACTGACCCGGCTGCGGCAGCGAGCTGGCTGAGTCGCCATACCTTACGTTCCCCGCGATGCATCATCCGCCACATCACCACCGGCGCCTGGCGCAATCGTGCCGGCGCCGCGCGCGGGATGCGATGGTTTATCCGGCCGGCGGGTCGCGCTCGTCATCGGACCAGCCCGTGATCGGCAGGCGCAGCACCATGACCGCGCCGCCTTGTGGACTGTTGTGGGCCTGGATGGAGCCGCGATGCTCATCGACGATGCGCTGCACGATGGCCAGGCCCAGCCCCGTGCCCTTGCGGCGCCGGGTGAAGAATGGGTCGAACAGGAACGGCAGGTCCTCGGCGGCGAAGCCCGCGCCGCGATCCTGCACACGGCACTCCACCGCGCGATTCCCGTCGTCCTCGATCGTGCTGGCGGTGATGGTCACCTCGGTGCCGGCAGGCGCATGCTGGACCGCGTTCTCGATCAGGTTGACGAACACCTGCAGCAAGCGGCCATGGTTCATCGGTAGCACGCCGTCATAGGCGCTGGCCTGGTTGACGATGACAACTGTTGCTGCGTCGGCAGCCGGGCCGCAGATATGGCCGGCCTCGGCGATCACATTACCCAGGCGTCCGTTGGTGAACTCTTCGGTCGGCGGCCGGCCGTATTCGAGCAGGTCCGTCATCAGCTTGTTCAGTCGGCGCACCTCGCGGCGCAGCACTTCCCGGTGACGGCCGCTTCCGCCGCCGTGGGAACTTGCCTCCATCGCATCCAGGGTCGATGAAATGCCGAACAACGGGTTGCGCACCTCGTGGGCAACGCCGGCCATCAGCGCGCCGATGGCCGCCATGGCCTCGCTACGGCGCAACTCGGCCTGCAGCTTTCCGCGTTCCCGCTCGGACCGTGCGCGTTCTGCGATTTCCTGGCGCAGGTCCGCTACCGTCAGCCGCAGTTTCTGTTCGCTGTCTTCCAGCAGCGCTTTGGAGACGGTGCTTTCCTGCAGTCGCGCCACCATCAGGTTGAATTGCCGTGCCAGGTCGTCGAACTCGTCCTTGCCGCGTTCGGCGATGCGGTAGCCAAGATTGCCGTCGCCAATGGCCTTGGTACCCGATGCCAGTTTTCTCAATGGCCTGACGACCGTCATGATCAGCAATGCACCCACCACCATCGCAACCAGCAGGTACAGCGGGATCGCATACCCCAGCATGTTCAGCACCCGCACCGCGATGCGGTCCGCTTCCTTCTGCGGTGCCGTCAGCCCCTTGGCTGCCAACGGTTCGATCTCATCGTCGGAGACGTCGTCGAGATGATTCTGCAATCTGACAAATTGCCTCGCCAATGCATCGATGGCGTCCTCGCCCACAAGCAGTTCATCGACACCGCGTCTGATCTGCACACGCAAGGCCTCCGCATCATCGCCCAGCCGTCGCTGCTCCGGCGCCAGCGGCAAACGCCGATACTCGGAGATGGCATCATCGAGGTCGGCGATTCTTTCCAGCAACTGCCGCGTCGTCAGCGCCGTCGTCCTGCGCTCATAGGCCGACAGCCAGAATCCGAGTTTCGCTGCCTGTGCTTCCATATTCGCGATCGCAGCCAGACTGCGCCTTCGCGCTGGTTCGGTTGTCGGCGCAGCCGCCACCATGCGATGGTCTGCAAGCGCGTCGATGTCTTTCAACAGCCCGGTGACACGCTCGAACGTGGCGTCGAGCGCGTCCCTTTTATCCATCAGCGCAGCGCCGATACCCGAAAGATTCTTGAAGTCGGTAGCGAGGTGCCTGCCCAACTCGATTTCCCTGTCGGTGCTGCTCAACTGCATGTAGTTGGCGTGGTAGCGGGAAAAGTCGGCGCTGTCGTTGACGGTTTCCGCGCGGGTATCCGCAAGCGGTTGTGCGATGTACTGCAGCACACCATAGGCATACTCACCGACATTCTTTTCCATCTCGAGGGCAGCGATGCTGAAGGGCGCATCGATCTGCTCGAGTCTGGTCAGATGGCCGACGACCTCGTCGAGTCCGCGCTGGACGTAGAGCATCGACATCACGCCGAAGGCGACGATGATCGCGATGCCTGCATAGATCTTCGCCTTGACCATGTCGCACTCCTCACGCGCGTGCCAATCTGACCTGTTGAGCGCTCAACCACGGCATGCGGGCTTAGCCGGGCTCGTGCGACGCCGCGCCGATGCCATGCATCTTGATCTTTTGATAGAGCGTGCTGCGTGGAATCCCCAGGCGCAGCGCGGCTTGTTCGACCTTGCCTCCCACATCACGCAGAACGCGCTGGATGTGTTGTCGTTCGAGCTGCTGAAGCGTGAGGTCCATCGCATTGGCCGGCACGTCCTGCGCCGCAGGCAGCTCGAAGCGCAGGTCGCGTCGGGTGATGGTGTCGTCATTGCAGAGCAACGCGGCGCGCTCCAGCACATTGCGCAGTTCGCGGATATTGCCGGGCCATGCATAGTCGCGCAGCGCCTGTTGCGCGTCATCGGTCAGTTGCACCTGCCGCGCCGGGTCGGTGACCAGGCGTGCCAGCAGCGTGGAAGCGAGCGAGAGGATGTCCTGTTTGCGGTCGCGCAGTGCCGGCATCGTCAACGGAATGCTGCTGATGCGGAAATACAGGTCGCTGCGGAACGTGCCTTCCTTCACCTTGCTGGCAAGGTCGTGGTGAGTGGCGGCAATCAGCCGGATGTCCACTTCGCGCTCGCGCACCGCGCCCATCCGGCGAAAACGTTTTTCTTCCAGCACCTTGAGCAGCTTGGGCTGCACGCGTGGATCGACATCGCCGATCTCATCGAGGAAGACGGTGCCGCCATCGGCGATGTCGAGCATGCCCTGCTTGCTGGCGCTCGCCCCGGTGAACGCGCCTTTTTCGTGGCCGAACAATTCGGTTTCCAGAAACTCCGGCGACAGCCCGGCGCAATTGAGATCCACGAACGGCTCGTCGGCACGCGCGCTGTGGTGATGCAGCCACTTGGCGAGCATGCTCTTGCCGGTGCCGGTCTCTCCAAGAATCAGGATCGGGCTGTCGCTGCCCATCACCTTGCCTGCCTGCTCGGCCAGCATCCGGATGGCGGGGCTATCGCCCAGCAACGGGTCCACCCGTTCACGCTGTTCGCGTTTGCTCACCACTTGCTGCTGTCTATGCAGCCGCCGATTGGTCAGCAGCCGCTTCACGATGGCGTGCAGCGCGGGCATTTCGATCGGCTTGGTCAGAAATTGTTCTGCGCCCTGTTTGATCACCTGCACCGCCAGGTCGATCGATCCGTAGGCCGTCAGCACGATCATGGGCACGTCCGGGTCGATCTGCCTGAAGTCGCGAAGCAGGTCGATCGCACTGCCGTCGTGCAGCCGGAAATCGATGACCGCGACATCCGGCGACGATGCCTGGAACAGCTCCCGCGCCCTGCGACAGCTATCGGCATCGATCACGTCGTAGCCACGGGACTCCAGGAAGTCGCGCATGCCAAAACGGATGCTGTCCTCGTCATCGACGATCAGGATTCGGGTTCTTGCCAATCTTTTGTCTCCGGCAGCGCCGCGCGCACGTCAGAACGAGAGTTGCGTGCGGGCCAACAAGATGTCGGGATTGTCCGTCCGTCCCCGGCGCTCGCTTCGCACATCGATGTAATTGAGCATGATACGCAAGCGATGGTTGACGTAATAGTTGACCCCGACGGTCACGTTGTTTTCCTCGCCCCCCCGTACCCGGCCGTCGTCCAGGTCCAGATGGCTGTAGCGTGCGGTCAGTTCCCAGGCGCCGCGAAGCGGCTGCAGCGAAACGCTTCTGAACCTGCCGTTCTTGTACTGGCGCGACTCACCGGTGAGCACCCAGCTGCCCAATACGTACCAGCCTTGCAGCTGCGCATCGGCACTGCCGTGGCTGCGCCTGATGGCAGCACGCATCCATTCGGCCTGCACCGAAACCGGGCCGGCAATGGCTGCGGTTTCCAGCCCGATGCGATCGATGCGATCGACGTTGTCCAGATCGCCGGTGTTCAAGAATCGGACATCCAGGGCTCTGGACTCCGGCCGTGCATTGAACTTGACCTCGCCGCTGGGACGTTCGATGACGACCGCCGCGCCCAGATGCAGCACTGTTCCGCCGTCGCCGGTGTCGACCGGCACGAAGGTGGCTCGTAGCGCGGCGCCACGGCCCCTGTCGCGGCCATCGATGGACCCGCCGAACCCCATGGCAGACAGCGTGTAGCGCCGGCGATTGCGGCTCACGCCCACACCTAACCGCCGCGATGGCGCGAAGGCATCGCTGGCCAAGGCGCGTTCGATCAAGGTGATGTTATTGGAACTGTTCAACTCCTCCAGCCCGAACGGAACCTTGAACTGGCCAAGATCCAGATTGGCCTGCTTCCAGCCGTCGTATCGCAGCGCCACGCCATCGAAGCCTTCCTTGAATGCGCCCTGCTTGTGGGTGCCGCTGTCGGTGACGCTGTAGACGGCGGCGACGTCATAGGCGACCTCGAACGACCAATCGTCATTGAGCTTGCCATCGGCATCGAGCTTGGCACGCCGCAGCAGAAAGGCATCGTCTAGCTGCCTGACGTCGGCCCGGTAGGTCGCGTAATCCAGATGCACGCGGCCGCCAAAGTGGATCTTGCGTGCGTGCGCCTCCGGCGTCGCTGCCAGGCAAGCCACCGACAGCCAGACAAGCAGTGGCGTGTTCATGCGAGGGTCCCGTCATGCGATTGACCGATGCTCATGGCCGCCGCACCAACACGAAGGTGGTGTCCTGCGTCACCAGTGCCCCGTTATCGCTCACCAGCAGAATGTGCTGCGGGTCGATCACGGTCATGCCTTCGAAGTTCTCCGGCCCAGCCGGAAGCATCGCGACGGCGTCGGTCGCACAGCTGCCGTCGCTGCTGCAGGCGGCAAGGTCCAGCCGGCGCACGCTGGCGGCGAAGCGGTCCTTGGCGCCTGCCTTGTCGCGTTCAAGCACCAGCAGGCTGCCGTCGGGCAGCACGTCCAGCCCCTTGAGACGGCTGTCAGGGGAATGCCGCAGGAACGACCAGCGCCGGTGTTTCGCGTACACCGTGTGGCGGTCTTCCCGTCGCTCCAGCAGAGGCGACTCGGGCGCTGTCAGAAGACCGTACGCAGGGTGGATCGCCACCGCCTCCAGGCCGCGTCCCTTTTTGCGATAGCGGCTCAGGTCGTCGGCCGGCGAGGGCACCGCGAGCTCGCCCAAAATGGTGCCGGTCGGGCTGAAACGCACGATTCGGGAGGGCTTGTCTTCCAGCGCAACAACCAGTTCGGTGTCACCCGATACGCCATTGGCGGCGTTGTTGAGCGTCAGTCCTTCCGCATTGAATGCATCGGACGTCAAACCCGCCTTCGCGTCCACCAGCGCCGCCGAGTGAACGGGCTCCACGCGCACGATCTCATCGCCATCCAGGGTGAGGCGGAAATGGAACACGTAGCCGTTGTCGGACAGCGCATAGAGCCGCTGCTCGTCCGCGTCCCAGGCCAGCGCGGACAGCTCGGTGAGAGGAACGTTTCCCACCCGTGTTGTGGGCGGGAAGGTGAAGCGATGCCTATCCGATCGTGCATCGATCTGCGGTTGCGCGGTTTCGGTATGTGCGGGAACCGCGATCCCGGTGGTGACATGGGCGTCCTGTGTGCACGTTGTCAGCAGCCCCAGGGTGGCCAGGCCCGCAGTCAGAAGAAGGTTCAAGTGCATGGAAGGGTCCTGTCGGAAATGAGGGACGGTGTGATGCAGCGCGGATGTGCGCCGAGCGACGCGTACGTCATGCCGTCGGTGTCGCGTGCGTGGGAACCACAGCGAGCTTGCGCAGCGCAGGCAGCAACTTGTTGTACTTGGAGACCTGCCGCAGCGCGGCCAAGCTGACGCAGTACTTGGACGCGCTATTGGTGGGGTGCTGGTGCAGGCGGCGCAGGATCTTGTCGGCGATGCCGTTGGCGTTGCCCGACTTGGTTTCGACGATCACCAGGTCATCGTCGATCCGGCAGGTGCCAGAGGCATCCATGAAGACCATGCCGCGGTCGATCGTCATCCGCTCGCCCCCTTCCTTGGCCACCAGCGTGGTTCTGCGATACCGCATCCAGCAGATGGGTTCGAGCGCCTGCGTCAGGTCGCGTGCGTAGAGGTCGCGATAGGCCGAACGGATCTGCGACTGGGCGCGCTCGCCGAGTACGCCGTACTGGTCCACCGGGCAGGCGATGCGACGTTTCTCGGTCTGGCCGCGTTTGCCTTTGAGTTTGATCTCGGCAAAGCACAGGTGTGCATCGACATAGTTGCGCATGCGAATCTTGCAGCGCTGACGCCGGCCACGATGGTGATCGAAGTAACTGGTATGGCCCGGATCGTCGAAATAGCAGGTGTCGTAGATGAAATCGCGCTTTCCATCGATTTCCAGGATGTCGAACTGGCCGATCAGCTCCGCCCATGCCGGTGCCAGCCGATCTTCGTGCACCACGTACTTGTTGTCGCGCCGTATCAACATTGATGCGGTGGCGTTGAGTCGCTCCAGACCAATGGCGCGGAACTGCTGCTCCGGGCACGTCATGGAGTTGGCGACGGGCGTTTGAGCGCGCGCGGTAATGGCCGCCGCATCACTGTGCGACAGCAAGAGCGGAACCCCATCGGCGAGCCGTTGACGCGGCAAAGCGGGTGGACAGGCAAATGTATTCATGGCGGCTTCCTCAAGGTTTGCGGTAAAAAATCCGCATGCTCACGGTGTCGTTGAGGTAATCGATGGCACGGACTTCGTAGGACACGACGTCCACGCCCAGCCGCTCGGCGATGCTGGCGCTCATCGCAGTCGGATCGGAGAGCGCATGGATATGGATCTGGTCGAAGGTGATCTTGATGTTCTCGACCGAGCGCACGATCCGCGGGTGATCGAAGACATAGGCGCCCGCCAGCACCAGCACCACCGTGGCCGCGATCAGCGAAAGCGTGGTGCCCTGCACCGAACAGATCACCGCGATGGCAACGCTGCCGAAGAAGTAGGTGATCTCGATCTTGGTGATCGGCTCGGAGCGAAGCGTAAACAGCGCGAGGATGGCGAATAGACCAAAACCGGCGGCCACACTGAACTGGACGCTCGACAGGATGGTGAGCACCGCAAACACGAAGATGTTGAACAGTGCGGCTGCGGTAACGAGTTCCTTGTCTTGATGGCGGCGGTAGTACATGGCGAAAATCAGCGCCAGCACTGCGGCAATATCGATGCAGAATCGCGAAAGCAATTCGAACAACGGTGTGTGGATCAATGTGGATAGCAAGGCTCTACTCCGAGACGGGCGGAATGCCGCGTTTACAGGGTGCAAAGCAGAACGCATGCCAATCCGGTCCTTGGGTCTGAATCAATCCTCGGACGCGTTGTAGATCAAGCAGATGCAGCTTTTCGCGGGAGTGTGCCGCGCGTCAGGCGAGCTGTGAGCTGACAGCTGGGGCGTTGGAAATTCCAGAATCTGGACTGGATTCTGGAATCCATAAACTCTGCGGCACGACGGCGATGCAGAATCGATCGCTGCCTGTCCGGTGGCTACATGCAGGGTGTCTGCAGAACATTGCCGGCAGACGCCGTTCGAGCACGCCACATCGGCGCTGCGTATCGCGCACGACACGCACGCGGACAGGGACTGCCCGTGGCGCTGGTGTGGGGTGTTTGCGTTTCAGGGCGAGTAGCCCGCCGACCTCGGGTTAGATCGGGCACTGCACGCCGGGGCAGGGCCATCGCGCCGTGTTCAATAGCCGTTGGCGCGGGCGTGCGTGTCGGCAACGCGGGGGACGTGGGAATGTACCGGCAACGCGTCGAACGAGGTCGACAAGCCGGCGGCAGAGGGGAGTCAGGCCAGGCTGTAGAAAGCCCTGCGCTGTCCAGTGCCGTCTGTGATCAGGTGGGCCGTGCTGTGGCTTCCGGCAAATTGCCGATTACCCAATGCCAATAAAAAAAGCCGCGGCACTGCCGCGGCTTTTGTGCGCGCTACGCTCGGCAATCAGAGCACCCGACGCGCCTGGATGAACTTCTCGCTCCAGTAGCCGCTGGCCAGCGAATCCACGCGCACGTCCTTGCCGCGGCTGGGCGCGTGCAGGAACTTGCCGTCGCCGACCACCAGGCCCACATGGTCGATGCGGCCACGCCGGCCGAAGAACACCAGATCGCCCGCCTTGAGCGCGCTCGGGTCCTTGATCAGTTCGGCCGATTCGTCGCGGGCGATGTCGCGCGAGACGCGCGGCAGGTCGATGCCCAGGGCGGTCTTGAACACGTAGCCGACCAGGCCGCTGCAATCGAAGCCTTCGGTGGACTCGCCGCCCCAGACGTACGGGGTGCCGAGCAGGGCCATGGCGCGTTGCAGGATCACTTGGACACGGCTGTCGGCCACGGCGTTCTGGGCGGCGTTGGCCGCGCTCTGCGAAACGTCATAGTTGGCCAGCAGGCGGCTGAGGTCGCCGGCGAACATCGCCGAACGGTCCATCAGCGGAATGGCGTCATTGGCGGCCAGATGCGGAAGCAGGGCGGCCAGCGTTGCGGTGGCAGCGGCGTCGGCGCGGCTGCGGGTTGCGGCTTTCTCGGCGGCGACGGCGCTGTCTGGCGTGGTCGTCTGCGGAACGGATGAGGGAGCGTTGGCGGTCTGTGCCAGAGCGGGAAGGGCTGCGAGCCAAAGAGCGGTGGCGCACAACAGGCGGAGCGGTTTCCGGGGCGGAAGCGGTGCGGCGCCAGGATTGATCTGTTCGTCGTTCGTCACGCGGGAATCACATTTCTGCTGTCGATGCGCGATGATGCCCTGGTGAAAGAATCGTTACGTTCAAAAAAGGTTAAATTTCCGTTCTGTGACTTGTGATGTGCGTCACGTTTCAATGTAAAACACGCTTTGAACCTGAATAATGGTCACGCCAGTAGGCTCCGTCCAGGAAATCCAAGCGGACTGTACCGCCGGTGCTGGGGGCATGCACAAAGCGGCCTTCACCGACATAAATGCCGACATGGGTGACGTTGCCGCTGGAGCCGAAAAACACCAGATCGCCAGTCGCCAGTTGTTCGGGCGAAATTCTGGGTCCCTGGATGGCGGCCAGCTCGCGCGAGGTGCGTGGCAGCGCCAACGCCAATACATCCTTGTAGACATAGGCGACCAAGCCGCTGCAGTCGAAACCGGTTTCCGGCGTGTTGCCGCCAAACAGGTAGGGCGTGCCGACCAGGCCCAAGGCGCGCATCAGGATGTTGTTGGCGGCGGCCGGGTCTGCGGGTGGCACCTGCGGCCACACGCGTTGCGCTGGCGGCGGCGCAGCAGCCTGGCGGCGCACCGGCGTCTGCGCACAACCGGCCAGCAGGACGAGCAGCCCCAGCAACAGGCTGGCCACGACGCGGCGGGTATGGGCGGCGAAAACTGGCGTCATAAGCATGGAGCCGGGATAATGGTCGGTTCGAAAGGTCGCCATGATGGCGGCGCACCCGGCGGCCGACAAGCCGTCTTCCACCGTCTGCCACCGGGCAGCCTATTTTAGAGCCAGGCATGAAGATCGAAAAAGACAGCGTCGTCCGCTTCCACTACACCGTTTCCGAGATCGGCCAGGAGCCGATCGAGAGCTCCAAGGAACGTGACCCGTTGGCGATCATGATCGGCCACGGCAACATCATTCCCGGCCTGGAAGCGGCCATGATGGACAAAGAGGCCGGCGAAAGCTTTGGCGTGGACGTCAAGGCCACCGAGGCCTACGGCGAATACCGCGAAGGCCTGAGCCAGCGCGTGCCCAAGAAGCACTTCGGCGCCACCAAGCTGGCACCGGGCACGCAGGTGATGTTGCAGACCAACTTCGGCCCGCGCGCAGTGACGGTGCAAAAGGTCGGCATGAGTGTGGTCGACGTCGACCTCAATCACCCGATGGCCGGCAAGGACCTGCACTTCGATGTGGAAATCGTCGACGTGCGTGAGGCCACCCAGGAAGAGCGCGACCACGGACACGTGCATGGCGAAGGCGGCCATCACCACTGAGCGTGGTGATTGACACGCGTGCGCAGCCATCAGGCGGGCGTGGTCGGCGCTCCAAATCGGCCTGTGTTGCGCGCACACGCCGGTTTCCGGACGTCTTCCGCTTTCAGCTGAGGAGCGCTTGCGATGTTTTGCCAGCCCCGCTGGCTCAACGCTGTCTGTTCAACGGCCCGCCATCTCGGCGGGCTGTTTGCTTTTTATCGTGCACACCAGGCTCTGGGCCTCGATGACACCACGCGATTTTCTGCAGCCCATTGCCGCAACCGAGCGCATCGTCGTGCTGGATGTGCTGCGCGGCTTTGCGTTGCTGGGCATCCTGCTGATGAATATCGAAGCCTTCGTCGGCCCGCTCGATCTGGCGTTCACCGGCGTGGATCCGCACTGGCATGGCATCGATCGTGTGGCCGATGCGCTGGTTTACTTCTTCGTGCAAGGCAAGTTCTACACCTTGTTCGCGCTGCTGTTCGGCATGGGCTTTGCGGTGATGGCGCAGCGCGCCGAGCAGGCCGGGCGCGGGTTTTTCGGCATGTATCTACGACGCACCGCTGGATTGCTGGCGATCGGGCTCGTGCATGCGTTGCTGCTGTGGTCCGGCGACATCCTGGTGACCTATGCCTTGCTGGCGTTGCTGTTGCTGACCGCGCGCTCGATACCGACGGTGACGCTGCCGTGGGTAGCAGCGCTGGTCTACTGCTGCGCGCCCGGATTGATGCTGCTGTACGGCGTGGCAGGGACGTTGACGCAGGCCGATCCGACCGCTGCGGTGGAGTGGAAGGCGGCGATGGCCGACGCAGCGCAGCAGGCGCTGGCAAACGTGCAGGCGCAGCGTGCCGCCTATGGCAGCGGCACGTACCTGCAAGCGACGCTGCAACGTTGGCATGACCTGCAGGAAGCGATGACCGGGCTGAGCATCAACGGCCCCGCCATGCTGGGCATGTTTCTGTTGGGCAGCTGGTTTGTGCGCAGTGGCGCGATCGCCGCGCCCGCGCGTTTCCCGCGTCTGTTCCAGGCCTTGCGCTATGGCGTGTTGCCGCTCGGGCTGGGTGTGATGCTGGTCAGCTACGCGTTGGAGCCGTGGATGGATCCGGCACGTCTGGACTTGCGTGTGTCGGGTGCATACGCGCTGTCGTTGATCGCCGGGCCGCTGATGAGTCTGGGCTATGCGGCGTGGGTGGTGCGCTTTGCGCCGCGCCTGGCGTGGCTCGCACCGGCGGGGCGCATGGCCTTGAGCAACTATCTGCTGCAGTCGTTGCTTTGCACGTGGGTGTTCTACGGGTACGGGCTTGGTTATTTCGAGCAGTTGCCGCGCATGTGGCAGCTGCCGTTTGCGCTGGGGTTGTTCGCGCTGCAGATAGTGCTGAGTCAGCTGTGGCTACGCTGGTTCCGCTTCGGGCCGATGGAATGGGTATGGCGTAGCGTGACCTATCTGCGCGTGCCGCCGATGCGGCGCGACAGCGCGCGCGTGGACTGACGTCTGCATGACCGGCGCGCGTGTGGACGTGGTGGTGATCGGTGCCGGCGCGATCGGTCTGGCCACCGCGCTTGCGCTCACCGATGCCGGTCGACAGGTACGCGTGCTCGATGCGGGTGCGCTTGGTGCGGCAACCTCGTATGGCAACTGCGGCACCATCACGCCCAGTCATGCGCCGCCGCTGGCCGCCCCGGGAATGCTTGCGCAGGCGTTGAAATGGATGCTGACACCGGATGCGCCGCTGTATATCCCGCCGCGACTGGATCCTGCCCTGTGGCGTTGGTTGCTGCGGTTTGCGCGGCGTTGCAATGCACGCGATTGGCAGGCCAGCGCGCACGCACGCGCCGCATTGTTACGTGATGCACGGCAACGCTTCGACACCTGGGTCGAACGCTATGCCCTGGACTGCGACTTCCGCAGCGACGGGCTGGACTACGTGTTCGGTGATGCGCGCCGCTTCGCCCACTACCGCGACGAGTGCGCCGTGCTCGCGCAATGGGGCATTCACGCAGAAGTGATCGATGGCGCCGACTACGTGCGCCAGGATCCGGCATTCCGCGATGGCATCGCCGGTGCGATCCACTTTCCTGGCGATGCGCATCTGCGTCCGGAGCGCTACACCGCCGAGTTGGCACGTGTACTGCGTGCGCGTGGCGCGGTGATCGACGAACACTGCCGCGTAGAGGCGGTAGTGCCCGAAACGCACGGTGCTTGCGTACGCACCGCGCACGGCCAGTTGCATGCGCGCGAGGTGGTCATCGCCACCGGGCCGTGGTCGCCGGTGCTGGCTGCGCAACTGGGCTTGCGGCTGCCGGTGCAGGCCGGCAAAGGCTATTCGATTACCTATGCCGCGCCGCCACTGATGCCGCGTCGCCCGGTGGTATTGAAGGACCGCTGGGTGTTCGTGGTGCCATGGCGCGATCGATTACGCATCGGCAGCACGATGGAATTTTCCGGGCGCGATACGCAACTCAATCCCACCCGCCTGGCTGCATTGGAACGTGCAGCGGCCGACTATCTGCACGCGCCGGCGGGTCCCGCCGTGATCGAACGGTGGTACGGATGGCGACCGATGACCTGGGATGACGTGCCGGTGTTGGGCGCAGTGCCGGGGCGTCCTCACGTCTGGCTCGCGGCAGGGCATGGCATGCTCGGCATCAGTATGAGCACTGCAAGCGGACAACTGATGGCCGATCTGATCACGGGCCGCGCACCTGCGCTGGACCCGCATCCTTACCGTGCGGAGCGATTCGCATGAGTGCCCGTTACGATTATGACGTGGTGATTCTGGGCGGCGGCTCCGGTGGATTGGCAGCGGCGTTTCGCGCTGCAAAACATGGCGCCCGCGTGGCGATCATGGAGCCGAACGAACTGGGCGGCACCTGCGTCAATCTGGGCTGCGTGCCGAAGAAAGCGATGTGGCTGGCGGCCGATCTGGCCGGAAAAATCGAACTGGCAGGCGCGCTCGGTTTCGACGTGCCTCGCCCGACATTGGCATGGCAGGAACTGGTCACGCATCGGCAGGGCTACATCGCCAATATCCATGCGAGTTACCGGCGCCGTCTCAACGAAGATGGCGTGGTCATGATTCCGCAACGCGGCGTGTTGCAGGACCGTCATACCCTCATGGGGGGCGACGGTGTGCGGGTGACTGCCGAGCACATCGTCATTGCCACCGGTGCGCATCCGCTGCGTCCGGACGTGGAGGGTGCCGAACATGGCGAAGTCTCCGACGATTTCTTCAATCTCTGCCATGCGCCCGCGCAGGTGGCGATTGTGGGGGGCGGCTATATCGCGGTGGAAATCGCCGGCTTGCTGCAGGCGCTGGGGAGTCGGGTGCATCTATTTGTGCAAGGCGAACGACTGCTGGAGCGCTTCGATGCCGAACTGACGCTGCAGCTGGCCGACAACCTGCGTCATCTGGGCGTGCGCGTGCATTTCGGATTCCGTACGACCGGTCTGGAGCGCCACGGTGAAGGTGGCTTGCGCGTACATGGTCACCCCGCGCACACGAGCGAGCAGGGTAACGATGTGTTCGACAAGGTGTTCTTTGCCGTTGGCCGACGTGGCAATACCGCGGGGTTGGGGTTGGAGGCAGTGGGTGTCGAACTGGGCGAAAAAGGCGAAGTGGTCGTGGATGACGGCCAGACCACCAGCGTGCCGAATATCCATGCGATCGGCGATGTCGGCGGCAAGGTCGGGCTGACGCCGGTGGCGATCGCAGCGGGGCGCAAGTTGATGGATCGCCTGTTCGGCAACGAGCCGAATGCGCGCATGGAGTACGAAGGCGTGCCGAGCGTGGTGTTCTCGCATCCGCCGCTGGGCCATGTCGGGCTGACCGAAGAGCAGGCGCGTGCGCGTCACGGTAATACGGTGCGCGTGTATCGCAGCAACTTCCGCCCGATGTTGCATGCACTTGCCGATTCGCCGCAGCGCAGCCTGTTCAAGCTGGTCTGTGCGGGCGAAGACGAGCGCGTGGTCGGCGTGCATCTATTGGGTGAGAGTGCCGACGAGATACTGCAAGGGTTTGCAGTGGCGGTAAAGATGGGCGCGACCAAGCGCGACTTCGACGAGACCGTGGCGATTCATCCGACCTCGTCCGAAGAGATTGTGTTGATGCATTGAGCTGGTGATTGCGGCAGCTGTCGCAGCTGCGCGGACGAGAGCAGCAACTCAAAGCCCCTCTCCCCTCGGGAGAGGGGTTGGGGTGAGGGTCGGTATAAGCGATACAGCGGTCAACGTTGATCTGCAATGGTCAATATCTGTCGTATCTCATCCGGTGCTGCACGCTGTCTGCTTGCGCGTTTTGGCTGTGCGTGGCTTCGCCCGGACCCTCACCCCAACCCCTCTCCCGGCGGGAGAGGGGCTCTTGATTGCTTAATGGCATCCTTGCGTGATGTCCAAGCCTCGCCAAGCAAGTGTTCGTCCGTCTGCCAAGCCAGCTGCGCGTTCTGCGTCCAATGGTGCGGCGCTGGCGCTCTCCAGCGAGCAGGCACGGCTGCGCATTCTTGACGTGATCCGTGCAATCCCTTCCGGCCAGGTGGCCGGCTACGGTGAAGTCGCAATGCGTGCCGGCCTTCCCGGTCGGGCGCGGCTGGTGGCGCGCGTGCTCAGCGGCAACGACGATCCGCAACTGCCTTGGCACCGCGTGTTGCGTAGCGATGGCCGGATCGCGTTGCCGGAAGGCTCGTCGGGCTATCGCGAACAGTGCGAGCGGCTGCGCTGCGAAGGCGTGCCGGTGGAGCGGGGGCGGGTGCGCCGTGCCAGTGCCGCGCAGACGCTGGATGCGGCCGTGTGGGGTCCTTCATAAGCCTGCCGTTATGATGGTTGGCATTCCGAAGGATGCCGCCATGCTGCCTCAACTGCCCCAATTGCCGCCCGTCACCAAAGCGCTGCTGATCGCCAATATCGGTCTGTTCCTGTTGCAGTGGGCGTTGGGCGATCTGGGCGCCGGCGTATTGCCGTCGGATGCCGCGCTGTCGTCGTTGATGTTGTGGCCGATCTCCAACGGCTTCGATGCGTTCTCGCCCGGTGCCAGCTTCATGCCGTGGCAGCTGCTGACCTACGCGTTTCTGCATGGCGGTTTCAACCATCTGTTCTTCAACATGCTGGCGCTTTTCATGTTTGGCGCGGCGCTGGAACAGACCTGGGGTCAGAAGCGCTTTCTGACCTATTACCTGGTGTGTGTGGCCGGTGCCGGCGTGTGCCAGCTGCTGATGGCCTGGTTCACCCAGAGCGGTGCGCCGGTGGTGGGCGCTTCGGGCGGTGTATTCGGCCTGTTGCTGGCGTACGGCATGCTGTTCCCCAATCAGCGGGTGATGCTGCTGTTTCCGCCGATTCCGATGAAGGCGCGCACCTTCGTGATCGTGTTCGGTGCGATCGAACTGTTTCTGGGCGCCACCGGCTGGCAGCCGGGTGTGGCCCACTTCGCGCATCTGGGCGGCATGCTGTTCGGTTGGCTGATGATTCGCTACTGGCGCGGCCAGTCGCCGTTCGGCGGCAGCGGCGGCAAGGGTGGAAAAGGTGGTCGCAAGCCGCCGCTGCGCGTGGTGCGTTGAGATAGTCGCTGATGCGTAGGAGCGGCCCTGGCCGCGATGGGCGTTACCGATAACGCCCATCGCGGCCAGGGCCGCTCCTACGCAGGGCAGGGCGTGTTTCTGCGGGATGGAGAGCGCGCAACACAGACAAAAAAAGAGCGCGGACTCCGCGCTCTTTTTTTTGCCAGTGACTGATTGCCAGTGACGACCTGGCGCTGAAATCAGCGCCAGATCTTCAATTGCTCGGCATCCACGCGCTGCATCGGCTGGCCCGGCTTGCAGCTGAAGGCGGCACCGAACTCGGGCAGGTTGGACAGCGGGCCGTTGGTGCGCCACTGGCCCGGTGCATGGGTGTCGGCGCTGGCGCGCTGCACCGCTTCATTGGGCGACAACTGCTGTGCCCACAGACCTGCCCAGGCAGTGAAGAAGGCCTGCTTGTCGGCCTCGGTGGCCGCCGGCTGCGCCTTGCTGAAAGCCTGCCACGCCAGTTCGACACCGGCCAGGTCGGCCAGGTTTTCTTCCGCCGTCTGCGCGCCGTTGACCTTGGCGTTGGGAACGCCCGGATACGCATAGGCGGCGTACTGATTGGCTACCTTGCCGGTCAGCAGCGTCCAGCTGGTCTTCTCGGCCGGTGTCCACCAGCTGCGCAATTCGCCCTTGGCATCCACCAGTGCGCCCTTGGCATCGATGGCGCGGGTGATCTCGTGTGCGACCAGTGCGCCGTAGGCACCGTACTGCGCGGCCGGCGTGCTGCCGGTGGTCAACACCGGTGCCTGCAACACGGCGGCGGTGATGATCAGGCGGTTCTGTGCAACGTCATAGGCCACTGCCGGCTGCTGTGGCAGCACGTCCCAGCGACGGTCCGCATTGCCCTTGCCGATGCGCTTCATTTCCTCGCGGTGACGCCAGGTCGAGGCGATCAGCATGTTGCCGCCGAAGCTACCGCGGCCCATCGGCTGCACGGTGTAGTCCAGATCGCGCCGCGGTGCGCCGACCTCGATCTTCATCGCCGACAGCTTGGCCTTGGCTTCGGCGATCACCTCGCCGTTGCCCCAGCCGGTGCGCTCCAGCGCGGCCAGCTGCGCGTCGCGCACCTGGTCGGCGATGGCTTCGGCCTGGCGGCGGGTGTCGCTGCTCAGGTAACGCGCCACGTACTCGCGACCCAGCATGGGGCCGGCGGCGACGTTGATCGCGTTCAGCACCAGCTCCCAGCGCTGCGGCGGCAGCGCTTCGCCACGCAGCAGGTTGCCGCGGAACTGCTGTTCGGCGTCGCGGAAGCTCTTGGACAGGTACGGCGCCATCGCATCGCCCACGCGCCAGCGCAGGTAGGCCTTCCACTGCTCGGGCTTGATGCTGACGATCATGCTGTCGAGCTGCTTGAACATGGCCGGGTCGGCCATGGACACCAGATCGTCCTTGACGCCCTGCGCCTCCAGGAAGTCGGCCAGGCGCAGGTTCTTGTACTGCTTGGTCAGTTCCTTGGTGGCGATCGGGGCGTAGTTGTTGAACGGGTTGTTGATGCCCTGCACCGACTGCGCGCTACGCGCCAGCGCGGTTTCGATCTGCAGCACGGAGGCGGCATCGGCTTCGAGCTTGTCGGCCGGGGTGCCGGTCAACGCCAGCATCTGCTTGACGTAACTGCGGTAGCGGCCCATCAGCGCCTGGGTGTCGGCGTCGGTGCGGGTGTAGAACGCCGGGTCCGGCAGGCCCATGCCGCCCTGCATGAAATACCCGATGTGGCGATCGAGCGCCTTCAGGTCCACGTCCGGGCCGAAGTTGAAGCCGACCGGGATGCCGACCTGATGCAGCGCGGCGATGGAAGCGGGCACATCCTTGGCTTTCTTGATCGCGTCGATGCGCGAGAGCAAGGGGGCGATGGGGTTGGAGCCGTCCTTTTCGACCGAGGCTTCGTCCAGGCCGCTGGCCCAGAAGTCGCCGAGCAGTTTCTGCACATTGCCCTGCGGGGCCTTCATCGAGGCGTCCAGCAACTCGCGCTGCTGCTGCAAGGCGCGCTCGGACAGCTGGCCCAGCGCGGTGACCGCGCCGACCTGCGGCACCGGGTTGCTCTTGAGCCAGCCGGCATTGGCGTAGTCGTAGAAGTTGGTGCAGGCCGCCGATACGGCCGGTGCCTTGGGGGCCGCCTTCTTCTTGCGCGCGGCGTCGGCGTCGGGGGCGGACAGCAGCGTGATCAGGCTGAAGCCAAGAGCGAGGGCAAGCGGACGAATGGTGGGCATCGAGAAGAAGGGTGGCCAGATTGAAGTCGGCGGAGTTTAGCAAGGCTGCGTGCCGTGCAGGCGGGCGCGAGCTGCCGTTCGTCCTCGGTGCCGGCCGCTTGCATGAACGCGACAGGCCCGCATGTGCGGGCCTGTCGCGTGTTGCCATGGTGCTGGAAGCGCTTGCAGCAGGTTCAGCCCATCAGCACTTACCAGATCACCACGCGGTCTTTCTCAGGCCGCACCATCGCATCGCCTGGCTTGCACGCGAACGCGGTGGCGAACTGCGGCATGTTCGAAGGAGACGCAATGGCGCGCAGTCTGCTGGGCGCGTGTGGGTCCGAGGCCAGGTAGACCATCTGCTGTTGTTCGCGCGCGCGCTGGCGCCAGCTCCGCGCAAAAGCAAGAAAGAAGCGTTGGTCGGGACTGTAGCCGTCGACCGCTTTTGCCCGTTCGGGGTGCTGCTGCAGCGCGGTTTGCAAGGCGTCGTAGGCGACGTTAGTGCCGCCCAGGTCGGCGATGTTTTCGCCAAGGGTGAGTTTGCCATTGACGTGCAGCGTCGGGTGGTCTGGCAGGGGTGTATAGGCGTCGAACTGTTTGACCAACTGCTCGCTGCGCTGTTCGAACTTGCGTCGATCCTCGGCCGTCCACCAGTTGACGTTGTTGCCTGCCCCATCGAACTGGCTGCCCTGGTCGTCGAAACCATGGGTCGCCTCGTGGCCGATCACCGCGCCAATGCCGCCGTAATTCAGCGCATCGTCGGCGTTGGCGTCGAAATACGGTGGCTGCAGGATCGCCGCGGGGAAGTTGATGGAATTAGTACTGGTGTCGTAATACGCGTTGACGGTCTGTGGGGTCATCTGCCAACGCTTGCGATCAGTCGGTTTGCCGATCTGTGCAATGTCGTAGCGGTAGTTGAATTTGTTCGCGGCCTGCAGATTGCGGTAGTACGCGCCT
Source organism: Xanthomonas sp. Leaf131 (assembly GCF_001423495.1). Taxonomy (GTDB): domain Bacteria; phylum Pseudomonadota; class Gammaproteobacteria; order Xanthomonadales; family Xanthomonadaceae; genus Xanthomonas. Next base: position 233,288 of record NZ_LMOG01000019.1, read on the forward strand.
GGCACGATCTCCAGCCCGGACCAGTCGCGCCAGGTCTCCGGGTAGCCGATCTTGGGCAGGAAGGTGTTCCACTTGGCGATCGCCTTGGCCTTGGTTTCCGCACTCATCCAGTCAACGTTCTCGATGCGCGTCTTGAGCGCGGCGCGGACGTTGTCCACCAACTCGCTGGCACGCTGTTTGGCCTCGGGCGTAAACACTTTGGCGACGTAGAGTTGACCCACGCCTTCGCCCATTGCGCCATTGACCGCGCGCAGGACGCGCTTCCAGCGCGGCAGTTGCTCTGGTTGCCCGGAGAGCGTCTTGCCGTAGAAGGCGAAGCGATTGTCGACAAAGGCCTTACTGAGCTGCGCGGATGCCTCATCGATCGCATGAAAGCGCAGGTAAGCCTGCCACTGCGCAATCGGCGCGTTGGCCAGTTCGTGATCGAACGCAGCGAAAAAGCGCGGCTGCGCCAGCGAGAAACCCTTGCCGACGTCCACGCCCTGGGTAGCGAAGAAGTCTTTCCACGGAAAATGCGGCGTGAGCTTGTCCGCCTCGGCAAGACTGACCAGGTGATACTGGTTCTTGGGCTCACGCGCATCTACCGGCTTCAGCGACGCGACAGCCAGGCGGGTTTCGAGCGCCAGTACATCCTTTGCCTGCGTTTTTGCCACATCGGCGGAACTGCCGGTGAGTTCGAACGACTTGGCGATATAGGCAAGATAGGCGGTGCGGATGGATGCGTGCTCTGCGTCGCTGTAGTAGTCCTTGGTTGGCAGGCCCAGGCCGCTTTCCTGGGTAAACGCAATCTGCATGTCGGCATGATGGAAGTCTGCGCCGGCCCCGAAATTGAACACCTGGGCATCGCCTTCGCCGTGGCGGCTGATGATGTAACCGGCGACATCCTGGCCGGACTTCAACGCGGCAATGGTCTCCAGTTGTGGCTGGATCGGCTGGGCGCCAGCCGCTTCGATGGCGGCGTCGTCCATGCCGGAGGCGTAGAGCGTACCGATCTTCTGCGCCAGCGAATCTGTCTGCTTACCCGACTGCGTCGCGGCAGTTTCAAGAATGTTGCGCTGGATCGCCATGCTTTTTTCGGACAGGATCTCGTCCACGCCCCAACTGGTATGGTCGGGTGGAATCGGATTGGCGGTTGCCCAGCTGCCATTGACGAACTCGTCCAGGTTTTGACAGGCGCTGTCTGCAGGACCCAGTTCACTGATGTCGAACGCAGGCTTTGCCGCAGCTGCGGTTGCCGCTGCAGGTGTCGGGGCGGCCGCGCTTGCCGGCGCATTGCTGCCGTCGGCATCGCGCTTGCAGCCCGCCAGGGCCACAACCAGTGCCAGAGCGAGCGTAGAGATCTTGATCGGTGACATGGAAAGCTCAGTCGCGTGATTAGGACACCGAGCATAAGCGGGCGCGGCCTTGCGAGCGCAGGCGTTGAGCTTTTTTGAGGCTTGTGTGCGGATGGCGTTGTGGATGCGGGCCAGGTTGCGTGCAATGCGCAGCGATTGCGACGGATGACTACGACCCTGCCGATGGAAGTAAATGTTCAGGCAATCGCGATTTGCACACATCGCGTATCAGGGGAACGCGAAACCCCAAACAAAAACGGGCGACGATCAACCGATCGCCGCCCGCGTTGTTTACTGTTTTCTTGCGATCACGATTACCAGATCACGACCTGCTGATCGCCCTGACGCACCATCGCGTCGCCGGCCTTGCACGAGAACGCGGCGGCAAACGCCGGCATGTTCGACGGCGCGCCGATGGCGCGGAAGTTCGCCGGTGCGTGCGGGTCGGTCTTCAGGCGCACTACCAATTCTTCCGGAGTGAAGTTGCGGCGCCACACCGTGGCCCAGTTGAGGAAGAAGCGCTGATCGCGGGTGATGCCGTCGCTCTTGGGATCGTCCTTGCCGGCGGTGGCGGTCTTCATCGCGTCATAGGCGGTGTTGAGGCCGCCCAGGTCGGCGATGTTCTCGCCCAGGGTCAGGTCGCCCTTGACCTTGTCGCCAGCGGGAGTGCGATAGCTGTCGAACTGCGCAACCAACTTGCCGGTGCGTGCCTTGAACGCGTCCAGATCCTTCTGCGTCCACCAACCCGGATCGGCGATGAAGTTGCCATCGGCACCGAAACGGCTGCCCTGGTCGTCGTAGCCGTGGGTCATCTCATGGCCGATCACCGCACCGATGCCGCCGTAGTTCATTTCCTCCGGTGCATTCGGGTCGAAGAACGGCGGCTGCAGGATCGCGGCCGGGAACACGATCTCGTTCTGCAGCGGGTTGTAGTAGGCATTGACCGTCTGCGGGCTCATGCCCCATTCGGTCTTGTCTACCGGCTTGCCGATCTTGGACAGGTTCCACTTGTAGTTGTATTCGGCCGCGGCCTGCACGTTGCCGAGATAGCTGTCGCGGCTGGTGGTCAAACCGTTCCACTCACGCCACTTTTCCGGGTAGCCGATCTTGGGAGTGAAACTTTCCCACTTGGCGATCGCCTTGGTCTTGGTCTCCGGGCTCATCCAGTCAAGCTTTTCGATGCGGGCCTTCAGCGCGGTGCGCAGATTGGTCACCAGGGTTTCCATCTTGGCCTTGGAATCGGCCGGGAACGCGACCTTGACGTACATCTGGCCCAGCGCCTCGCCGGCCTGGCCGTTGACGGTGGCCAGCACGCGCTTCCAGCGCGGCTTGATTTCCTTCTGCCCGCGCAGGGTCTTGTTGTAGAACGCGAAGCTCTCATCGACGAACGGCTGGCTCAGGTACGGCGAGGCGCCATCGACGGTATGGAAGCGCAGGTAGGCGCGCCAGATCGCCGGGTCGGTGTCGGCGATCATCTTGCTCACTTCCTGATGGAAGGCCGGGATCGCCAGCGAGAACATCTCTGGCGTGGTCACACCCTGCGACTTGAAGAACTCGGTCCACGACCAGTTCGGGGTCAGCTTGTCGGCGTCGGCTGGCGAGATCGGGTTGTAGGCCAGCGAGGCATCGCGCGACAGCTGGGTGCTGGTCTTGGAGACCTTGGCCAGACGGCTTTCGAAGGCGACCACCTGCTTGGCCTGCGCGGCGGCATCGGCCGCAGCCACGCCCGACAGCTCCAGCACCTTGGCCACGTGCGCCTGGTAGGCCTCCAGCTTGGCCTTGTTGCTGGGGCTGGTGTAGTACTCCGGATCCGGCAAGCCCAGACCGCCCTGCATGGCGTAGGCGATGTTCTGGCTGGACTTCTTGAAATCCGCCTCGGCGCCGAAGCTGAAGAGGTCGTTGTTGCCCTTGGCCGCGCTGCTGCGCAGATAGTCGACCAGCTTGGCCTGGTCGCTGATGGCGTCGATCGCGGCCAGTTCCGGCTTCAGCGGCTCGATGCCTTGCGCGTTGATCTTGGCTTCGTCCATGCCGGTGGACCACAGGTCGCCGACGATCTTTTCCACGCCACTGGCGCTGGTGTCAGCCGCAGCCTGTTCGACCAGCTGCTGCTGGACCGCATTGGAGCGCTCGTCGAGCATCTCGAACGCGCCCCAGCTGGTGCGATCGCTCGGCACCGGGTTGGCGGCCAGGAACTTTGCGTTGGCGTACGCGTTGAGATCGGTACAGGCGTTGCCATTGGCGTCCAGGTCGGCCGCAGTGAACTGGTTCACCGCCGGCAGCTTGCTCTGGTCCAGGGTCAGCGTCTTGGGTGCAGCGGGCGTGGTTGCCGCCGTGTCGGCTGCGGGGGCGGCAGGCGTAGCGTCCTCAGACTTCTTGCAACCGCTCAGCGCAGTGGCCACAGCCAGGGTCAACGTCAATAAATGAGGTGTTCGAATCACAAAGGGCTCCAGAAGCAGCGGATTGGGAAGCCCCGTCGCCAGGGCCGTGGCCGGCACTCTACGCCTCGCCAGCCGGATGGCATGGTGTCGAAGGTCATGGGTGCGGCGTGTGTAGATGGGCCGACGGCTGTTTGGCATGCGGCTGCTGGATGGCAACGTGGCGTGCATAGCGCAATGCGCATTGCTGGCAGCTTGCGATCCTCTTATCTTCTGCGCCGCGTGGGTGATTAGGTTTTGTTCTTGGCGGACATGATCTGCGTCGGTGAGCGCACATCGGTGGCGATGGTCGCCGCTGTGCGAATGGCCGACCTGCGAAAGCGGTGCTATATACAGGCGCATGCCCATCGCCTCCGAACCATTGGATGCACTGATCATCGGCGCCGGTCACAACGGCCTGGTGTGCGCCGCCTATCTGGCCAAGGCCGGCAAGCGGGTGCTGGTATTGGAAGCGCGCGATGCGGTCGGCGGCGCGGCGGTCACCGAAGAATTCCATCCCGGATTTCGTAATTCGGTGGCGGCGTATACGGTGTCGTTGCTGCAGCCAAAAGTCATCGCAGACCTGGGGCTGGAGCGGCATGGCCTGCGCGTGGTGCCGCGCCGCATCAATAACTTTTTGCCGCTGCCAAATGGTGAGTATCTGCTGGCTGGCGCCGGACGTACCGCCGAACAGCTCGCCAAATTCTCCGCACGCGACGCAGCTGCGTTGCCCGCCTACGAAGCGCGCCTGGAACAACTGGCCGATGTCTTGCGCGCGCTGGCCTTACAGCCACCGCCCGATGTCACCGACGGCGGTTGGCTGCAAGCGTTGCCGCAGTTGTGGCGTGCAGGAAAAGTCGGCTTGCAGCTGCAGGCGTTGCCACTGGCCTTACGGCAGGACCTGCTCGACCTGTTCACGATTTCCGCAGCCGAGTATCTGGATCGCTGGTTCGAAAGCGCACCGATCAAGGCGTTGTTCGGCTTCGATGGCATTGTCGGCAATTACGCCAGCCCGTACGCACCGGGCACGGCCTACGTTTTGTTGCATCACGTGTTCGGGCAGAGCAACGGCGTCAAGGGCGCCTGGGGCCACGCCATCGGCGGCATGGGCGCCATCACCCAGGCAATGGCCGCCAGCGCCCGCGAAGACGGCGCGCAGATCCGGACTGGCTGCGCGGTGGAGCGCGTGCTGGTGGAGCAGGGGCGGGCGGTTGGCGTGGTGACTGCGAAGGGCGACGTGATTCGTGCGCGTGCAGTGGTTGCCAATGTTAATCCGAAGTTGCTCTACCAGCGCTTGATGCGTCCCGACGATGTGCCTGTGACAACCCGCGAGCGCATTGCGCATTACCGCTGTGGATCGGGCACCTTCCGCATGAACGTGGCGCTCTCGCGGCTGCCGGACTTCACTGCATTGCCTGGTGCGGGCGATCATCTCACCGCCGGCATCATTCTTACGCCGAGTCTGGATTACATGGACCGTGCCTGGCTGGACGCGCGCGCCTACGGATGGTCGCGTGAGCCGGTGGTCGAACTCCTGATTCCCAGTACCCTGGACGACAGCCTGGCACCGGCAGGGCAGCATGTGGCCAGCCTGTTCTGTCAGCACGTTGCCCCGCAACTACCCGATGGTCGGCACTGGGACGATCATCGCGAGGAAGTCGCCGATTTGATGATTGCAACGGTGGAGCGCTACGCACCCGGATTCGCCGCATCTGTGCTGGGTCGCCAGATTCTTAGCCCACTCGATCTGGAACGTATCTTCGGATTGGTCGGCGGCGACATCTTCCACGGCGCACTCAGCCTCAATCAACTCTTCAGCGCACGCCCGCTGCTGGGGCAGGGCGCCTACCGCGGCGCGATTGCCGGGTTGTATCTGTGCGGCTCCGGTACGCATCCCGGCGGTGGTGTGACCGGCGCGCCTGGGCACAATGCGGCGCGGGTGATTTTAGGTGTGTAGAAGAACCCACGCCAACCTAATTTAGCCTGATTCAATACAAAAAGGCCCTGAAAACCAGGGCCTTTGAGCAAAGTGCGATTTAACCGGAAGCGTCGTGACGACGCCTCCGGCTCCCGCGATCAGAAGTCGTAGGATGCGGTTAGGCGCATGAAGCGTGGCTGGTTGTAATTGAAGGCCGATGCGCCAATGCCGTACGTGTTGGAGACGGTGAAAGCGCCTGTCTCGTAAACGCTGTCTACACGGTTGACCGAACGATCGTTGAGCACGTTGAAGATGTTGAGAGCAATCGCCAACTTGTGATCCGCGAAACCAGGACGGTAGGTAATGCCCAGGTCCAGATTCTTGATCCACGGAGTCTCGCCAGCGCCGCCGGAGGGAACCGGCTGGCCATTACAGTAGTGATACCCGGAGCCATAACCGATCGGATCGTAGTCGACCTCAGCCGCTCCAGGACCGCCGTAATAGCCCAGGCAGGACTTGGGTGTGCCGGAAATCACGCGCAACGTAGCCGAAGCCATCCACTCAGGATTGATTTGATAAGCGCCAAAGGCTTTCAGCTGATGACGGCGATCGTTGGCAAGTCTGCCACCGGCGTAGTACATCAGTTCCGCAGAATCCCAATCCTGGGTTTTTGAGATATCAGCCTGGCCGAGATCGGACTTCACTTGACCTTCGGTGTTGCCGTACAAATGCGACCACGTGTAGTCGATGCGGCCGTACCACTTCTCGTCGAACGGATGTTCCAGGAACAAGTCAACCGAGACATAGCTACGCTTTGCCTTGTCAGTGAAGCCCCAATCAGATTGCGACATCCGCACTTGCGTGTAGCCCGAACCATCAATATTGGCGAGATTGTAGGTGTTGGTTTCGCCGGGGTTGAACATCACGCACCCTGGAATGCTGACACTGGAAACGTCGCCGCCGGACGCCTCAAGTTTGTCTGCAATCCGGCCGGTGTCGCAGACATCGTCGATTGCGGTTTGCAGCTTGCGGTAGGTGGCCTTGGCACCAGAGTTCCACTTTTCGCCGATGGTTTTTTCAAAGCCGAGAATAAATTCATCCTGAAACTGCGACTTCAGATCTGACGGAGCAAAGGCATTAGGGTCTGGCGCCTGGCCATATTCGCCGTTGCTAGAAACAGGGCCGGGGCCGAGAGCAGTCAGATTGAGCGGCTCACCATTGCCGTCGATACCAGTGTAAGTGAAGTACTCATTGGTAAAGGTCGACGCCGAAGCACCACGGATCGCAACCTGATTAGGCAGTGCAAGATAATAACGGCCTAGATTGGCGAACACCTTCAACGAAGAGTCGCCGAAGACATCCCAGCTCACACCGAACCGCGGTGCCCACTGGTCGCCACTGTCAACATAAGCGACATGGTCACTGTTGAAATTGGTGAACTTGTCGTTGCGGATGCCGAGCGTGACCAGCCAATTGTCGTTGACCTGCCAGCGATCTTCCAAGTAATAGGCCTTCTGCTCCACCGCCATGCTGGTAGCGGTTGTGAATATACGCCGGTTAACGAAGTAGCCATTTCCGCCTGGTGCGCCGACACCAAGTGCGCCATTGATGGGCTGGCCAGGATTGCTCTGCTGACCATAGATCCACCGGAAGCCAGGGCCGCTGGTAAAGACCCCCTCGTCATAAGCATTGAAGTACATGTTGTCCACGCCCGCGGTCAGGTCGTGGTCACCAAGCCGGTAATTGAGCTCCAAGCGCAAATTGCGGCTCTTGTTGATCGGGTCATCCGCCTTGATGGTGGTAGTAGCCTGATCGTTCCCGATGCTGGTGCCACCAGTGATGGCAGGGTCCTGAAGATTCAGTCCGGCAATATTGGGTAGGGAGGAGGCACCAGGATTCCATTGCTGATTATGCTGGGTGTCTCGGCCCCAGGTCGCGTTCAATGTAAGATCATCAGTGATGTAGCCGGTGTATTTGATGATATCAACGCTGTCGGTGAGCTTGTATGTATCGGAATACAAGCCAGACCTGCCCTGATCAACCAGATTCTCATAATCGTAATTGGTGAAGTAGCCCGCACGGCGGTCGTTGTTCTCGATACGCGTGTATTCGAGGATGTTGCTGTCGTTGATATTCCAGTCAATCTTGCCGTAGAACTTCGGCGAGCTGTTGTTGTAGTGATTACGTCCTTGAGTGCTCGCCGTAGTGGCATTGCTCGTGGTAGCGCCATCGACCCTGTCGGTTTCGCCAGCGACGAAGATGAATAATTTGTCCTCGATTAGCGGACCACCCGCATACGCGCTGTAGACCGTGCGGCTTTGAACATCGTCCTTGCCCCGGCGATACATGGTGCCTGGCAGGTCAGCATCTTCATAACCGTAGAGACCGGTCAAAGCTTTATTGGGGTACCACACATCGCCGCGCGAACTGGCTAGAGACTTAGGCTCCCACACGGCTTGAGCACCGAAGTGCCATTCGTTGGTACCGCGCTTACCCACCTGGTTGATCACGCCGCCAGTGGAGCGTCCGTACTTGGCGCTGTAGCCACCGGTATAGGTTTCCTGCTGGTCAATCGCGCCGTAAGGCAACGACAGGCCACCAAGGTTGTTGAATGGATTGGTGACGTTGACGCCGTTGATGTAATAGGCATTTTCGGTTACGCCGGCACCGCCGAAAGACACCACTGAGCGCGAGCCGTTGTTAAAAGAGCCGCTACCGGCGATTGCGCCGGGAGCAAGTAGCGCGATCGCTTCAGCACTACGCCCCAGCGGCAGAGAAGCCAGTTGCTCAGACGTGATCACGGATCGCGATGACGTGGAACTGACATCAATCTTCGGTGCGTTGGCGGCGGTCACCGTGATCGCGCCGAGCGTGGTTGCATCGGTGCTGCCGCTGGCAGCTGCGCCAGCGAACGACACTTCAGTACCTGATCCCACGCGCAACTGCACATTTTTGCGGGTGTCGACGACTTGATCGCCGCGCTTCAGGGTGACGGTGTAAGCGCCGACCGGCAGCGAGCCGAGGTTGTAGCGCCCGTTTGCGTCAATGGTGATGGTGCGGCTGAGGCCGGTATCGCTCTGTACGACGATGGTGCTGCCAGCTTCGGATGGGGCGCTGCCGTAGATGCTGCCGGTGGTGCTTTGTGCGTAGACCGCGCCATTGGCTAGGCAAGCGCCGAGGACCACTGCAAGTGCGGTGCGCTTGAAGACCTGGCTACGAGATTTAGTGTTCATTCCTGACCTATTCAACTGAATTCGGGAGATATGGCGGTCATCCGAGAGTCAGATGGCCTTAACCCGAACGTAATGAATCTGTGGTCTAGGTCGCAAGCGTTTTGAATGCTTTGTTAATGAAAAGGTTGAGATCCGCATCGGATGTGTGGAATTGCGCACAGATTGGCGGTGTTAGTCATCGATGGAGCGTTAGACGCCATCAGTATTCATTTTTGTCGTCATGCGTCATTTGCCCCGCAAACCAACTGCGCACTGCGATTAGCTATCTGTGATGGTGCTGAGTTCGGTTGATCGGTTTCGTCCGAAACAAAAAAAAGCCCCGGTTATCGGGGCCTTCTTGTTCATCCTGAATCGGCTGACTTAGAACCGCACGGTCGTACCCAGATAAAAGAACCGCCCGACGTTGTCATACAGCGCAGATCTGCACGCGCGTCTCGAAGCCGGTGAAGTTCTTCTTGAGGATGAAGTTGACCACGCCGGCCACTGCGTCGGCGCCGTACACGGCCGAGGCGCCGCCGGTGATGACTTCGACACGCTCGACCCATTCCACCGGGATCGTGTTGACGTCCACGGCGGTCGAGCCCGGGCTGGAACCCACGTGGTGGCGGCCGTTGACCAGCACCAGGGTGCGGTTCACGCCCATGCCGCGCAGGTCGAGCAGGCCCAGGCCGGCGGTCCCGATGAAGCGGGTGGAATTGCCCAGCGTGTAGCTCGGCGCCAGCGCCGGCATGCGTGCCATCAGGTCGCTGATGGTGGTCGCGGCGGTGGCGCGGATTTCCTCGGCGCTGATCGCGGTGACCTGCGAGGGCGTTACAAAACCGGTACGCGCAATGCGCGAGCCGGTGACAGTGACCTTGTCCAGATCGGTGGTGCCGGGTGCGACCCCGTTTTCTGATTGGGCGGCAGCAGGGCCAGCAGAAGCGGCCAGCACGGCAAATAACGCGGTGCTTAAACGATGACGCTGGTGTGTTGCGGGAGACGACTCGACATGATCTTGCAGATTCCTCGCTGGGCGAAAGCGCTGCACTCGCTGAGCGCTGACTGAACTGGATTCCGAAAGTAACAATTCCTTCGTCATGTGTTCACGTTTGCGAAATTTTTGTGGTTTGACACATGCGCAGGCAAGCCGCGCGGGTGTCTGGTCAGGACTTGAACGCATCTGCCAGTGGCCGAGTCGGTAAACTGACGCTCTTTCCAGCGCTGCGGCTGGCGATATCCCCATGGCAGCCGTGGCAGCACACGACGAAGCAGATAGGCAATGACGACGATGGTGCAACGCGCTTCAAGCAAGGCGATCGATCTCTCTCAGAGCGCACGCGCATGACCGGCGAGCGCAGAATCCCCGCGCATGCGGTGCAGGGCGCGCTGGCGCCGCATCCGCGGATCCGCAACGTGATTGCGGTCGGTTCCGGCAAGGGTGGGGTGGGTAAATCCACCACGGCGGTGAATCTGGCGCTGGCCTTGCGCCAGCAGGGCGCGCGCGTCGGTGTATTGGATGCGGACATTTACGGGCCGAGCGTGCCGGCGATGCTGGGCCTGAGCGGGCGGCCGGATAGCCCGGACAACAAGTCGATCGAGCCGCTGCGCGCGTTCGGCATCGAGGCGATGTCGATCGGCTTGCTGGTGGATCAGGACACGCCGATGATCTGGCGCGGACCGATGGCGACCTCGGCATTGACCCAGCTGTTCAACGACACCCTATGGGACGACCTGGATTACTTGTTGATCGATCTGCCGCCAGGCACCGGCGACATCCAGTTGACCTTGTCGCAGAAGATCCCGGTGGCCGGCGCGGTGATCGTCACCACGCCGCAGGACATCGCCACGCTGGATGCGCGCAAGGCCTTGAAGATGTTCGAAAAGGTCGAGGTGCCGGTACTCGGCATCGTCGAGAACATGGCGGTGCATACCTGTTCCAGCTGCGGCCACCGTGAGCATCTGTTCGGCGAAGGCGGCGGCGAGCGCATGGCCGCGCAATACGGCGTGCCGTTGCTGGGGTCGTTGCCGTTGGAGATCGCGATCCGCGAGCAGGGTGACGCCGGCCAGCCGATTGTCGTTGCCGCGCCCGAGTCGGCCGCAGCCAAGGCTTATCTGGCAGCCGCCGCGCGCCTGACCGAGGAACTGGGCAAGCGTCCGCGCGCCAGCATCCCGATTTCGGCCTCGTTGCTGTAGCGCGCCGGTCGGCCAGTCGTGCCAGCCGCTTGTTAGAATTCGCCGTCTTCGCGCGGGCCGCTGGCCCGTCGCCTTCCGTCTTCAAGGAACATCACATGAGCATCAAGAGCGACCGCTGGATCAGGCGCATGGCCGAGCAGCAGGCGATGATCGAGCCGTTCGAACCCGGCCAGATCAAGCACGACGCCGCCGGCCAGCGCATCGTCAGCTTCGGCACCTCCAGCTACGGCTACGACGTGCGCTGCTCGCGCGAGTTCAAGATCTTCACCAACATCAACTCCACGATCGTCGACCCGAAGCACTTCGATCCGGGCAGCTTTGTCGATATCGAATCGGATGTCTGCATCATCCCGCCGAACAGCTTTGCGCTGGCACGCACGGTGGAATACTTCCGCATCCCGCGCGACACCCTGGTGGTGTGCCTGGGCAAGAGCACCTATGCGCGCTGCGGCATCATCGTCAACGTGACCCCGCTGGAGCCGGAGTGGGAAGGCCACGTCACGCTGGAATTCAGCAACACCACGCCGCTGCCGGCGCGCATCTACGCCAACGAAGGCGTGGCGCAGATGCTGTTTTTCCAGTCCGACGAAGTCTGCGAGACCTCGTACAAGGACCGTGGCGGCAAATACCAGGGTCAGACCGGGGTGACCTTGCCGCGCACCTGATGCGGTAGTGCGGCTGTGACCTTGGCCTCAGCAGGTCGCGGTCGTGCGCTCGCGGTAGCGCAGCAGTTGGCGCACGCCGGCGGCGATCAGCAACGCCGGCCACCAGGTCGAAACCAGGTTGCCCAGATCGATACGGGCCAGCCCGAGGTTGTCCAGCAAAAACAATGTGCCCAGGGTGATCAAAAACAGGGCAGGAATCAGGCGGTAGTGCATGGCGATGTCCTCGGTAGGTGTGAGGCCATGCTGCGCGCAGTGCGCCTGCCGGTCAGGTGCCGGAAGTCAACAATTGCGGATGACAAAGGTCATGTCGAAGGCCGCAAGGGCATGACTGCATTGGTGGCCATGTCGCTTGCGGTTGATCGCTAGCCATCAGGTCGTCGACATTTTCTGGGATGCTGGAACCCTGGTTTCTACGGGGGCAGTTGGCTAGCGCATGAGGCTTCGCGCGTACCCTCATCCGCCCCTTCGGGGCACCTTCTCCCGAGGGGAGAAGGGATGTTGGCGCTCTGATGACGCGCTGGGCTGATCGACTGCTCACCCCATTGCCAATTCCCGGCTACTTGCCCCGCCCAAACAACATCCCCACGCCGCAAGCGACCAGCGCCGCCGGCCACCACGTGGCGATCAGCCGGCCCAGACTGACATTGGTCCAGCCAAGGTTATTGGCCAGAAACAGCAGGCCGACGAGGATCAGGATCAGCGCGGCGATGACATTGGATTTCATGCGGAAGGGTGATTGAAAGACGGGCGCCTATCGTAGCCGTTGCGCCCACGCAGCGACATGTCGTTGCAGCGCATCGGGGTCGAAGCGCTGCGCGGTGCCACTACCCCAGACCGGGCCGGGCCAGGCCGCATCGCCCGGATGCCTGCCGACCAGATGCACGTGCAGCTGCCGCACGATATTGCCCAGCGCGCCGATATTGAGCTTGGTCACCTCGGGCTCGACGCGCAGCAGCTGCGAGAGCTGATTGATCTCGGCCAGCAACAGGCGCTGCTGGCCGCCCTCCAGATCGATCCATTCGCTGACATCGGCCACCCGCGGCACCAGCACGATCCACGGGAAGCGGCTGTCGTCCATCAGCCGCACCTGCGACAGCGGTCCGTCGGCGACGAATACGCTGTCTGCGGCCAGGCGCGCATCGAGCTGGAAGCCGCTGGCTGCTGACATGGTCGGTGCAGGCTGGCGCGGTGCGGTCCCGCTCATCCCAGATGCGCTTCGAAGAAGCCCAGGGTGCGCTCCAACGCGCGCTCGGCGCTGTCGGCGTCGTAGTGGTTGGGGTCGATGCTGCGGTTGAAGGCGTGGCCGGTCGGATACACGAAGGTTTCCATCTGCGGCAGCTTCTCGCGGTGGGCCTGGATCGCCTCGGGTGGAATGCTGGTGTCCCGCTCGCCGAAGTGGAACATCACCGGCGCCTGCGGGGTTTCGTCCAGCAACTGGGTGTTGCGGCCGCCGTAGTAACTCACCGAGGGCAGGCCCAGGCGGATTGCCGACAGCAGCGCCACCGAGCCGCCCCAGCAATAGCCCACGGTGCCGACCTTGCCGGCGCGGCCGAGCAGGGTGGCGGCGGATTTCACCACTTCCACCGCGCGCTCCAGGCCGACTGCATTGGCCAGCGCCAGGCCGCGCTGCAGGCTTTCCTGGTCGTAGGGCAGTTGCACGTCCTTCTCTTCCAGGTCGAAGAAGGCCGGTGCCAGGACTTCGTAGCCGCGTGCGGCGTAGTCGTCGGCCACCGCGCGGATATGTTCGTTGACGCCGAAGATCTCCTGGATCACCACCAGGCCGCCGCGCGGGCTGGAGGTCGGGGTGGCGTGCCAGGCAGCGACCTGGCCGTCGGAGGTATCGAGCGTGGTCCAGTGACCCATGGGAACTCCTGATGCGGTGCGGGGGAAGGCGCGCATTATCGACCGGATCGGCGACGCCGCAGGTGAGGATTTTGCTAAGTACCGCTAGCACAGCGACATGGCTCACTGGCAGACAGGCACGTATGCCGCTTGGTGCGGCACTTCGCGCTCGCTTCCTGCGGTTACGCGGCGCCGTTCGCAGCTGCGACTGGCTGCGCGTGGCGTGCTGCCGGCCATGCCAGGATGACCTTGTTGGCGGCGCGCGGTTCAGAGCGCTGCCCGCGCGCCGCTATAATTGCTGCACTCAGGCCCCAGGCCGCTCCGTTCCCCAGGCTCCTGCTTCCATGTCCCAGCTGAACCCCAAAGTCGGCTTCGTCAGCCTTGGCTGCCCGAAGGCGCTCGTCGATTCCGAACGCATCCTCACCCAGCTGCGCGTGGAGGGCTACGACATCGTGCCCAGTTACGACGCCGCCGACGTGGTGGTGGTCAACACCTGCGGCTTCATCGATTCGGCGGTGACCGAGTCGCTGGATGCGATCGGCGAGGCGATGAACGCCAACGGCAAGGTGATCGTCACCGGCTGCCTGGGCAAGCGCCCGGAGCAGATCCGAGAGGCCTACCCGCAGGTGCTGGCGGTGTCAGGCCCGCAGGACTACCAGAGCGTGATGGAGGCGGTGCACGCCGCGTTGCCGCCGCGCCACGACCCGTTCGTGGATCTGGTACCCGACTACGGCATCAAGCTGACGCCGCGCCATTACGCCTACTTGAAGATTTCCGAGGGCTGCAATCACCGTTGCAGCTTCTGCATCATTCCCTCCATGCGCGGCGATCTGGCCTCGCGCCCGGTGGATGACGTGCTGCGCGAAGCCGAGCGGCTGGTGCGCGGCGGGGTCAAAGAGTTGCTGGTGGTCTCGCAGGACACCTCGGCCTATGGCGTAGATCTGAAGTATGCCGAGCGCCCGTGGCGCGACCGCATGTACCAGACCCGCATGAAGGCGCTATGCGAGGGTTTGTCGGAGCTGGGCGTGTGGACGCGCCTGCATTACGTGTATCCGTACCCGCATGTGGACGATGTGATCCCGCTGATGGCCGAAGGCAAGCTGCTGCCGTATCTGGACATCCCGTTCCAGCACGCCAGCCCACGCATCCTCAAGCTGATGAAGCGGCCAGGTGCAGTCGAGAAGACGCTGGAGCGCGTGCAGCGCTGGAAGGCGATGTGCCCGGAGATCACGGTGCGCTCCACCTTCATCGTCGGTTTTCCCGGCGAGACCGACGCCGAGTTCGAATCCCTGCTGGATTTCCTGGATCAGGCCCAGCTCGATCGCGTCGGCGCGTTCGCCTACTCGCCGGTGGAAGGCGCCAGCGCCAATGCGCTGCCGGATCCGGTGCCGGAAGAACTCAAGCAGGAGCGTCTGGCGCGCTTCATGGCCAGGCAGGCGGAGATTTCCGCCGCGCGCTTGGAATCCAAGATCGGCAGCGTGCAGCAATGCCTGGTCGACCTGATCGAAGACGATATCGCGGTGGCACGCTCGCGCGCGGACGCACCGGAAATCGATGGCCTGGTGCATATCCAGAACGGCGGCGAGCTCGGGTTGAAGGTTGGCGATCTGGTCAATGTGGAAATCACCGACAGCGATGAGCACGATCTGTTCGGCGATGCATTGCCGGCCAATACCCCGATCCAGCAAGGGCGCTCGTTGAATCTGCAGATGGTGTAACCGGCCACGTGTCGGGACACCGCGTTCCGTAGGAGCGCACTTGTGCGCGAGGAGGCGTTATCGATAGCGCCCCATCGCGCACACGTGCGCTCCTACACGTGAGCAGATTGCGATCGCGTGCCTATTGCTTGGCGTAATCCACCGACACCACCACGAAGGTGTGCTTGCCTGAAGGTAGCTGCGCTTCGAATTCGTCGTCCACGCGTTTTTTCAGCAAGGCGCGCGCCAGTGGCGAGTCGATGCTGATCCAGCCGCGTCCGGCGTCGGTTTCGTCCGGGCCGACGATGCGGTAGTGCAGCAGGTCGCCGCTGTCGGCGTCTTCCAGTTCCACCTGGGCGCCGAAGAACACCGCGCGTGGATCGGTCGGCGCGGTATCTACCACGCGCAGCGCTTCCAGCCGTTTGCTCAGATAACGTACACGGCGGTCGATCTCGCCGAGCTGCTTCTTGCGATAGGTGTATTCGGCATTCTCCGAGCGGTCGCCTTCTGCAGCGGCGGCGGCCAGCGCGCGCACCACCTCTGGCCGACGCACGCGCCACAGATCTTCCAGCTCGGCCTTGAGCCGGGCATGGCCTTCGGGCGTGATCAGCGCAGTGCTTTTTTCGGCAGGCGGGCGCCAGCGGCTCATGGGCGGTGTGTCGGACGGCGGGGACGCGATGCTAGCGCGCATGACCTGCTTGCGCATCTGCCGCCGCACAGCGAAGCTTTGCGCTTTCTCGGACACGGATGTCGTCATGTTGCTCATGCCGCTGCACAAACCCTGGTCGCGCCAGAACATGCCCTGGGTGACGCTGCTGCTGGTGCTGATCAATGTGGTGATCTACCTGGGCTATCAGCGCAAGGACGACGCGCTGGTCGAAAATGCGGTGCGCTATTACGTCGAATCCGGGCTGGGGGCATTGGAGGCGCAGGCCCATGCGCGCTATCTGGAGCAAACCGGCGACGCCAAGCTGCGCGCCGCGCGCAAAGCCCAATTGGACACCGTGCCCACACGCCAACGCATTGCGTATCTGGCGCATTTGACGATGAACGATGTGGCCTTCGCACAGACGTTGCGTGGCGGTGCGTTGTTCAAGGAGGAGGAGCGTTTGCGCGAATGGCGTACGCTGCGCGCGCCTTACGACGCACGTCTGTCCAAGGTGTTCACGCTGCGCCATCTGCAGCGTAGCTCGGAGTGGTCGCCCGCGCGGATGCTGACGGCCACGTTCCTGCATGGCAGTTTCGATCATCTGCTGGGCAACATGCTGTTTCTGCTGGCGCTGGGTACCCTGCTGGAAGGGGCGATCGGCAGCGGCTGGTTTCTGCTGCTGTATCTGCTCGGCGGGTTCGGCGCCAGCGCGGCCAGCCTGTGGTGGCGCTGGGGCGAGCCGGGCGGCGGGCTGGGCGCATCGGGTGCGATCGCGGCATTGATGGGTGCGTTTTGCGTAGTCTGGGGGCGGCGCAAGGTGCGCTTCTTCTACTGGTTTTTTGTGGTCTTCAACTACGTGCGTGGCCCGGCGATTCTGCTGCTGCCGCTGTGGTTGGGCTGGGAGCTGTATAGCCTGTTGTCAAGCGACAATGCTGCGGTCGCCTTCGAAGCGCATGCCGGCGGCTTGGTCAGTGGCGCGCTGCTCGGTGCCTTGTTGGTGCTGTTGCGGCGCACCCGCCCGGCCTTCATGGAAGAGGGCGATGCCGTGTTGGTGGACGACCGCTGGGAGCGCGCGCAGCGGCACCTGGGGCGCATGGAAAATGTCGAGGCCGAACGCTTACTGGCCGAGTTGGCCGACGAGCAGCCGCACAATCTGGAGGTGGCACTGGCGCGTTATCGCACCGCGCGCAATGCGGGCCGTCGCCAGGACAGCCTGCGGCATGCGCAGACGCTCTTACAGCTGCACACGCATCACGCCGAACAGGCGCGCATCCAGGTGGCGGTCGCTGCCGAATTGAGCAAGGCCGGGATCGACTACGCGTTATCGGTGCGCATGACCTTGATCGGTGCGTGCATGCGCAATGGGCTGCTGGCCGACGCCGAGCGCCTGTTGAAAGAAGGCGAGCTCAGCGCGTCGCGCGCGGAGTTGGCGCAGCATTGGTTCGTGCTGGCGTTGCGGCATGGCGAGTTGCAGGACGGGGCGCAGCGCACGCGCGTGTTGCGTCAGCTGTTGGAGCAGTTTCCCGAGCAGGGCCAGGCCAACAAGGCGCGCTTTCTGCTCGACAATGGGTGAGCCGGTTTAGCTTGCTGGCTTGCTGTGACAAACAGGCCATCAATCGTCTATCGATTACAGAGCGGCTGATCTGTGGTTTGGCTGGAGGGCCCTTGCCCGCCCACCATCGCGGGACACGCCGCAAGTACGTCCTTGTAGGCTCTTACGCGGCATCCATGCCGCGTAAGGTCCCGCGACGGTGGGTGGTCGGTGTGCATGGCTTTCAACAAAGCAGTCCGCAAACGCTCTGATGCGATGTCCTCTCCGCGCCTTCGACTAACTGAGCTTTCGACTGCATCTAAATGAAGATACGACTCAAAATTTTGGTTGTCTTGGAGCAGTTGGATTGCGGATAGATCATTTGTAGAGCGGCTGATCTGTGGTTTGGCTGCAGGGCCCTTGCCCGCCCACCATCGTGGGACACGCCGCAAGTACGTCCTTGTAGGCTCTTACGCGGCATCCATGCCGCGTAAGGTCCCGCGACGGTGGGCGGGCAAGGACCAGTAAAATGGTCGGTGTGCATGGTCACGGGCAGTGCATACCGCGCGACTGTCCAATGGCGGAAGATCTGATTAGCTCCGTCAAAAAGTTTTCCAGCCATTCAAGCCGGTTGAATCGCCACCGCTTTCAGCGCAGCTTCCAGCTTAGCGCGTTGTGCCTCGTTTTCGCACTGATCAAGCGCGTTTTGCAGCACTGCACGCGCTTGATCATCGCGGCCGAAACGTTCGGCCAGCAGCAGGCCGGCGTCGAGCGACCACGTTGGCAGCATCGCGTCGCGCGGCCATGCACCGATGGCTGCGAGCAGGCCGTCGGTCGCCAGTTGAAATTGCCCGGCCATCTTGGCGCGCTCGGCCAGCAGGGTGGCTTGCTCAGGCGTCAGCGGTGTAAATGCGGGATTGCTGTCCAATGCTTCGCGCTGCAAGGCGAGTGCGCGGCGTTCCTGCTTTTCCTGCAACAGGCGATTGATGTAGTGACGCGTGTGTTCGTGCAGTTCGTCGTTGCGATGATGTTGACGCAGCAGGCGCTGATAGAGCTCATGCACGGCCAGGCTCACTGCACGCGCGCGTACCGCACCGCGCAAGGCCTGAAAGGCTTCCTCGGAATGGCCATCGCGCAGGTACTGCTCCGCTTCGTCGAGCAGGCGTTGATCCGGATCTTCGCGCTCGACTGCCCCGCCACTGCTGGGCACATAGCCGAGTTCTTCGTGATACTGGTACACCAGATAACCCATCAGATGGAAGCTGGCGAACAGGCTCCAGATGGAGGCGATCACCACAGTCGCCTCGCGCACGAGGGGTGGTAGATATTTCACCGCAATGAACACCGCTGCCGTGCCGCTGCCCTGGATGACATACAGCAGGCCGTAGGCGGCCAGATACGGCCAGCCGATGCGCAGTGCCATGTCGATCGACACTGCCGGATTGAGCGCACGGCGCAGGCTGCCGTCGATGGCCAGCGCAATCATCATGCCGGGCAGCAACAGCTGCACTACAAGATAGGCGACGGTCAAACCGGGCTTGCCGGCCAGCACGCCGGCGGCACCAATGACGATGCCCAGTGCAAGCGCCAGCAGGATCAATCTCAGTACAGCGCTATCGAACGTGTTGTAACCGAGTCGCGGTGCGTCGGCCTGCCCATCGGCGCTATGGCGCAGGATGTCGAAGGCATAGGTGTAGGTCGCCATGCCCAGCACGCCGGCGATCAATAACTTGAGGATGCCCGGCAGTATCAGTAGCGCGCTGCACAGGGTCAGCGCAATCAGCGCGTACAGCGCAGAGCCGCGCAGCGGATAGGTGGCGATGGCGGGAATGCGGGTCCAGAACGGAGCCGGTGCAGCCTGCGCCGCAACCTTGCGTGCGCGAAAACGGTCTTCCATGACGCTCCCCAAGCGTGTGATGTGAAGGGATTGTGCGGCGGCGCGCGCCGCCGTGCAATCGGGATGTAACGGCGCCTGTTTGTTGAGCCCGGTGATACATAGCAGCGGGTGGGGGCTTTGCACGTCGCCGCAGGTTGAACAACACGAACTGCCCAAGGTCGGCGCCGGTATCGACGGTTCAGTGGTTCGCGCGCTGTCGAAGAAAGTGCGTCTGGCTGAGGAGCACGTAGTGGCAATGGGATCTTCTGCAAAGCGATGCCGGCGTTGCTAATGGAGACGTGGTCGCGACACATTTCCGATCACCCGAACGTTGCCGAATTAGCGGTCGTGCGGTTCGTCATCCTGATGTCCCATGCGCTTTTGCGCTTCAGTCGACCGTGCAGCGTCGCGGTCTCAATGACCAGCAGCGTGGAAGTCATTGGCGTAGTACGTACTGATCGCAATGAACGCCTACACATATCGATATGCGACACGTGCAGTGTTTTAGCCTGCAACGTAATGCTCCGAATCTTGGTGGTCGGTAGACTATCCACCCGCCGCAGTCATTGCGGTCCGTTCGAGCGGCCAGGCGCGCCACGTGCAGGGCATTGCCGTCGCTCGCATCACAAGGAGTGTCGCTTGAACCCATCTGCTACCGGCAACCCGCAGGTCCGTATTCGCAGCATCGATGTGCTGTCGGACAATTGGTATGTGCTGCGCAAGGTCACGTTCGATTTTCAGCGCAAGGACGGCCGTTGGCAGACCTTGTCGCGCGAGGCCTACGATCGCGGCAATGGCGCCACCATCCTGCTGTATAGCCGCGCCAAACAGACGGTGATGCTGACCCGCCAATTCCGCTTGCCCACGCTGCTCAACGGTCATGCGGACGGCATGTTGATCGAAGCCTGCGCCGGCCTGCTGGATATGGACGATCCGCAGACCTGCATTCGCAAGGAAACCGAAGAGGAAACCGGCTACCGTATCGACAATGTGCGCAAGGTGTTCGAAGCGTTCATGAGTCCGGGCTCGGTGACCGAGCGTCTTTACTTTTTCGTCGGCGAATACTTCGATGGCGACAAGGTCAGCGAGGGCGGTGGACTCGAAGAAGACGGCGAAGAGATCGAGGTGCTGGAACTGTCGCTGGATACAGCGCTGGCGATGATCGGCTCAGGCGAGATCGCCGACGCCAAGACCATTATGTTGTTGCAATACGCCAAGTTGCATGCAGTATTGGGGTAGCACATTGCGATCTGGCCGTAGCGGCTCGGAATCGTATGCCAAAGATCGAGGGCGGTTGCACCTCAACGCACGCGTTTGAGGATTTTGTCTCGGTATTCGGATGCTCCGCCGCTCTGACAGTTGCCGCCATCCTGGGACAAGAGTCCAGCGACACCGAGCTTGGGGCTATCGGTTTCATCAATCCGGAAGCCGTAGAGCGGAGAGGGATAGGAAAAGCGTGGGTCTGGCTCTGCTTCCAAGATCAAGCAGCTGCCCGCGATCTCATCCACCCACCACGTACTACGCAATGTCACTGTCCGTCTGTGATGATTCGGGTCTTGTCCCGAAAGACAGGTGTACTTCAACGTGTAGCGATGACTTTTCTGATCCCCGACGGCGGCTTCCAGCCATAATTCAGCGCGTGCGCTTGCGCACTCGGTGCGTTCGACCTCTATCTGTAAGAGGCCTGAGTAATAGCCTGCAAGAAGATGCTGGCTGCGTAAGGGCCACTTGATCGGGCCATAGCCAGGATCGTGGTAATCATAGTTGGGGTTACGTGCTTTTTCCTGTGCTCCGCAAGCTGTAGCTACAACAAGCAGTGCGAGCCCACCAAGCTGTATCCATGTCTTGCGCATAGCGTTCGTCCCTGTGGTTATTCGTTTTACTCAGCGCTTCCCACCAAAAATACTACCGAAAATACCGCGCACGATCTGCTGGCCGATCTTGTTGCCGACCGTGCGTGAGGTCTGCTTGGCCATCGCTTCGAGCATGCCCTGGCGGCGGCTGGTGCCGAAGACGGCATCCTTGACGGCCTTGCCGAAGCCGTTGTCTTGCGCGTCGTCATCCTCGCGCGTACGCGCCGGTGGTGCGGCGTTGTGCTCGGCCACTTGTTCGACGCGGCGCGCGAGCAGTTCGGCGGCCGATTCGCGATTGATCGCGGTGTCGTAGCGGGTGCCGACCGGGCTGGCGGCGCGCACCTGCGCGCGCTCGGTCTCGCTGATGGCGCCCATGCGGCAGCGTGGTGGGGCGATCAGGGTCTGCTGGACCGGCGCGGGCACCCCCTTGCCTTGCAGCGGCGACACCAGCGCCTCGCCGGTGCCCAGGCTGGAGATCGCGGTGGCGACATCGAGTTTGGGATTGGCCACAAAGGTCTGTGCAGCCGTCTTGACCGCCTTCTGGTCGCGCGGGGTGTAGGCGCGCAGCGCGTGCTGCACGCGGTTGCCGAGCTGGCCGAGGATGTTGTCCGGGATGTCGTCGGGAAACTGCGAGCAGAAATACACGCCCACGCCCTTGGAACGGATCAGCCGCACCACCTGTTCGATCCGCTGCACCAGCGCGGCGGGCGCGTCGTCGAACAGCAGATGCGCTTCGTCGAACACGAACACCAGCTTGGGCTGTTCCAGGTCGCCCACTTCCGGCAGACGCTCGAACAGTTCCGACAACAGCCACAGCAGAAACGTGGAATACAGCTTCGGCTTGAGCACCAATTGGTTGGCCGCCAGGATGCCGATCACGCCACGGCCGTCTGGCGCTACGCGCATCAGTTCGGCCAGTTCAAGTGCGGGTTCGCCGAAGAATTGCTCGCCGCCGTCCTGCGCCAGGCGCAGCAGGGAGCGCTGAATCGCCGCCACCGACTGGCTGGAAACCAGCCCATAACTGGTGGACAGCTCCTTGCGTTCTTCCACCACCAACGCGAGCAGTGCGCGCAGGTCGTCCAGGTCCAGCAACAGCAGGCCACGGTCGTCGGCCAGCTTGAACACGATGTCCAGCACGCCGGACTGGGTGTCGTTGAGTTCCAGAATGCGCGCGAGCAGGGTAGGGCCCATTTCGCTGACGGTGGTGCGCACCGGGTGCCCGAGCTTGCCGTACAGATCCCAGAACACCACCGGGCTGGCGGCCGGCGCGTAATCGGCAATGCCCACATCCGTGGCGCGCTGCAGCACGCCGGGTGCGCCATCGCCGGCGACCGCCAGGCCGGCGACGTCGCCCTTCACGTCGGCCAGAAACACCGGCACGCCCAGGCGCGAGAAGCCTTCGGCCAGGGTCATCAAGGTCACGGTCTTGCCGGTGCCGGTGGCGCCGGCGACCAGGCCGTGGCGGTTGCCGAAGCGTCCTTCCAGCATCACCGCAATATCGTCGGTGACGCCTTTGCCGAGCAGGAACGAGGCCATTGCGCAGATCCGGTGGGAAAGGCTCGATTCTATCTGGCAATGCTTGCCGGCACTGCAAGCGGAAAATCGTCGCCACATCGAGCTCGTATGCCGGAGCGAAAACCTCAGCACGCCATGCCGCCGGGCAATGCGCATGAGCAACGCGCGCGAATCCCGGCAGGCACCCAGCGGGCATTCCACACACCCGATCACTCGACTGATCCATCGACCAATCTAACGGCCCACTGACCCTGCCGGCCCCGCCGCCTTGCCCCGGTGTCGTCCCGGCGGCTACCCTGCCTGCCTTTCCGCTGTACTGCCTACGATGCCGCTCGCTCATTTTGGTTTGCGCCCATGGCCGGTTCTGGTCGTGGTGGCGCTGATGTCTGTCGTCCCCGCCGCTCACGCCATTTCCAAACGCGACACGGAGAAGGCCGCCGTGCTCGATACCCGCATGGCCGCGGCCGAAAAGCGCTATCGCGATGCGCTGGTGCTGGTCAATAACTCCGATCCCAAGGGCACTGCCGAAGGCGACGCCGCGCTGGAGGATATGGAAGACGTCATCGACGCCTGCATCAAGCAGCGTGGCTGCCTGGTCGCCAATCAGCTGGCGACCTACAAGCGCCTGCTGAAGGCGCGCGCCGATGCCGAAGCGCCGGCTTCGGAAGAGCCGGAAGACGACGACACCCTGTTGCAGGCCGACCCTGACCACCTCGGCCCGGCGGCGAACGGTGTGCCCGAGGCCGCGCGTGCCGCCACCCTGCTCAACGACCAGCGCCACGAGTTCGACAAGATGGTGCAGTACAACCCGGCGGTGCAGGCCGGTATCCGCCGCTGGCTCACCGACATGCGCCCGGCGCTGCTGACCAGCTACGAGAACTACAGCAACCTGCGCGGGGTGATGTGGCCGGAATGGCAGAAACGCGGCCTGCCCGAGGCGCTGCTGTTCGGCATCATGGCCAAGGAATCCAATGGCAAGGTGCATGCCAGCTCGCGTGCCGGCGCGGCCGGGTTGATGCAGTTCATGCCGGCCACCGGGCGTCGCTTTGGGCTCGGTCCGGACGGCACCGGCTTCGATACGCGCTTCGATGCACGCAGCGCCGCCGAAGCCAGCGCCGCGTACCTTAACGAGCGCATGGCCGGGCTCAACCGCAACATCGAACTGGCGCTGGCCGCCTATAACGGCGGCGAAGGCCGCGCCGCGCGCGTGTTCTCGCAGAGCGGCGGGCGCGGGTTCTGGGAACAGGACGTCTACAACCAGTTCCCCGCCGAAACCAAGGACTACGTGCCGATGGTGATTGCGGCGGCCTGGATCTTCCTGCACCCGCGCCAGTACGGTGTGGACTTCGCCAAGCTCGACGCGCAGCCGGCCACGCTCAAGCTGGCCAAGTCGACCACGATCTACGAGCTCACCATCTGCCTGGGCAGCATGGGCACGCGCGATGGCTACATGCGCGCGTTGCGCAACCTCAACCCGCGCTACGAATCCGATGGCTGGATTCCGGCCGGCACCGTCCTCAACTCCACCAACCGCATCGCCAGCCTGTACACGCGGTACTGCGTCAACGGCCCGCGCGCGGACCTGGCGCGCACGTTGATCACTGCCGACCTCAACAGCGCGATCGTGCGCAGCAGCAACGCCCCCGAGTACGTGCCCAGCGTGGCGGTCGGCGATGTCAGCCCGATGGCCGGCGTGCCGACCACCGTGGCCACCGGCCAGCCGGTGGTCGCCAAGCCCAAGGCCAAGCAGGCGCGCAGCTACACCGTCGCCAAGGGCGACACGCTCGGCCGCGTGGCGAACAAGTACCAGTGCGAGATCAAGGCGTTGGCCAAGGCCAATGGCCTGAAAGCCCCGTCGTACGCGCTCAAACCAGGGCAGAGCATCAAGCTGGCGGGTTGCGACCGCTGAGTAGCGCGAGGGACATCGCATCGGAGAGCTTCGGGCTGGGCCTAACTCCTGTAGGAGCGGCCCCGGCCGCGACGAAGCTTTGCCGGTAGCTCCGGCGTAGGCGGGTGCGTTCCTGCAGTAGTCACGGGCGCTTTTGAATCAAAGTAGTACATCAACCTGACCAGCTGCGATCGCTGACTAGTGCGGGCGATATCGCGTCGGTGAGTCGCGCGCTGGGCCTGGCTCCTTGAGGAGCGGTCCCGGCCGCAATGAAGCCGTCCTGTTAACTTCGCGGCGTGCGGGCACGCTCTGAATCGGAGGCTAGGAGCGCGAAACGGGCCTGCGCACGAAACCTCATCGAGAATGCCTGTCGCGGTCAGGCCCGCTCCTACAGCGGCGGAGTCGCTCGCCGCATTCGCCGATTGCCGCGTTGGGTGTGAAGCCGGGGGGGCGTAGTTGCGCCGCTGCAGTTACCTCGCCTGGCGACGCGCGAGTACCTGGCCTAACCGCACCGCCGTTTCAGCAGCAAGTCCCCCATCGAGTTTCGCGACACCTGGTGGCAGCAGGACGATCACAGTCGAGCCGTAATTGAAACGCGCCATCTCGGCAAACCGCTCCAGCACGATGCCCTTGTCGCGATAATCCTTACGCGTAATGCGATCGCCATAGCGCGGAATCTCCACGCCGCTCCACACCGTTTCCACGCCAGACACCAGCAGCGCGCCCACCATCACTGAGGCCATCGGACCGAAGTCGGTGTCGAAGTGGCACACCAAACGCTCGTTGCGCGCGAACAGGCGCGGCACATTGCGCACCGCATCCGGGCCCACGCTGAACAAGCGGCCGGGTACATGCACGGTCTCACGCAAGGTGCCGGTCCACGGCATGTGCACGCGGTGGTAGTCCTTGGGCGAGAGGTAAACGGTGGCGAACAGCCCGTTGTTGAACGGCAGCGCTGCCTCGGCATCGCCGAGCAGTTCGGCAGCGGTGAACGACTGCCCCTTGGCCTGGAAAATACGGCCGTTCTCGATCGGGCCGAGCTGGCTGATGCGGCCGTCGGCCGGCATCAGCAGCGCCGCAGGATCGGCATCGGCAACGCGTGCGCCCGGCTTCAAGGCGCGGGTGAAGAACGCATTGAAGGTGGGGTAGGCGCGCGGGTCGGGCTCCAATGCCTCGCTCAGGTCCACGCCGAACTTGCGCGTCACCGTGTCGATCAACCATTGCTTGGTGGACGGCGTATCCGAATAGGCCAGCGCGCGCGCCATAGAGGACAGCAACCGATGCGGCAGCACGTAGGTCAGGGAAGTGACGAGACTCACGGAGCGGTTACCTTGGTCAGCTGTTGGAGGTCGGCGGCGATCGCCTTGGGGTCGAGCGGTGGGCGGATCAAGCCGGCCAGACGGCCTTGCGGGTCGAGCACGGCGATGCCGGCCGAGTGATCCATGCTGTAGTCGTTGGGGTTTTGCGCAAAGCCCTTGCCCGGCACCTTCTGGAACACGAAGCCCAATGCGGTGGCGAAGCGCTCCAGCGCCGGCACATCGGCGGTGGCCGCCAGCGTGTCCTTGTGGAAGGCATGCGCGTACTCGCCCAGGCGCGCAGGCGGGTCGCGCTGCGGGTCCACCGACACGAACAGCACGCGCGGGCGCAGCCCGTCCGGAATGCTCGCCCACTGCTGCTGTGCCACCGCCAGATCGGTCAGTGTGGTCGGGCAGACATCCGGGCAAAAAGTGAAGCCCAGGAACACCAGCGTCCAATGTCCCTTCAGTTCGCCGGGCACCAACTGGGTGCCATCGGACTGGCGCAAGCTGAACTGCGGCAGGGTGCGTGGCTGCGGATAGAACGTGATGGTCTGGGTGGGCGGCCACGGCGAGCTTGGCGCGCCGCCGAGGAACTTCTGGCCCAGCAGCAACCCCAGGCCGGCGGCCAGCGCCACCAGCAGCACGATGCCGGTATTGCGATTGAACATGGCGGTTTCCAGTGCAACGGACGCTCATGATACCGATCCGACCTCTATAATCGTGGGCCGATTCCTCTTTAGTTGTTGCCATGACTGCCGCCGCGGCCGACGAACTGCATACCATCATCGACCTGATCCGCTACGGCACCAGCCGTTTCAACGCAGCCGGTCTGACCTTCGGCCATAGCTACGACAATGCGCTGGACGAGGCCACCCAGCTGGTGCTGCATAGCCTGCATCTGCCGCACGATCTCGGCCCGGCCTACGGCCAGGCGCGCTTGCTGCGCTCGGAAAAGGAGCAGGTACTGGGCTTGTTCGAGCGCCGCATCAGCGAGCGCGTGCCGGCGGCGTATCTGACTGGCGAGGCCTGGTTTGCCGGTCTGAGCTTCAAGAGCGATGCGCGCGCCCTGGTGCCGCGCTCGCCGATCGCCGAGCTGATCGAAGCCGGCTTCGAGCCCTGGCTGGGTGGCCGCGAAGTCACCCGTGCGCTGGACCTGTGCACCGGCTCGGGCTGCATCGCGATCGCCATGGGCCACTACAACCCGCAGTGGGATGTGGATGGCGTGGACATCAGCGACGATGCGCTGGCACTGGCCGCCGAGAACAAGGCGCGCCTGCATGCCGACAACGTCAGCTTGCTCAAGTCGGATCTGTTCACCGGGTTGGGCGGTCGTCAGTACGACCTGATCGTGACCAATCCGCCGTACGTCACCAACGACGAGACCGACGCGCTGCCGCAGGAGTATTCCTACGAGCCGGAGCTGGGCTTGCGTGCGGGCGACGATGGCCTGGACCTGGTGCTGAAGATCCTGCGCGATGCGCCGCAACACCTCAGCGAAGACGGTCTGCTGATCTGCGAAGTGGGCGAATCAGAGCAGCACCTGATTAAATTGCTGCCGGAAGTGGATCTGGCCTGGGTCGAATTCAAGGTCGGGCAGATGGGCATCTTTGCGGTGGAATGCCGCGAATTGATCGCGCATGCTGCGCGCATCACCGAGTTGGCCAGTGCACGCTGAGTCGTCCACACCGCGGCCGCAGCTGAGCGATCTCCTGTTGCTGGTGCCGGTGTCGATCTTCGGTGTGGGCATTCCGCTCGGTTTGCTCGACGTGGTGTTTCGCTTGTTCGACCCGATGTACGGCGGCCCTTCGACTCAGCGCTGGTTGAGTGCGGCGGCGGAGATCGGTTTTGGCTTGATGGCGTTTTTCGGCCTGGTGTCGGCCTGGATCGTGGTTGTCAGTTCGGATGCGGCATTGCGCGCGCATCGGCGTCGTACCGTGATCGTTGCGCTCGGCCTGCTGTGCGGGATCGGCGTTGCGCTGTACCTGCTCGCCGATTGGCTGCTCATTCGTGGTGACGAGCTGGACGTGTTTTTGATGGTGTTCAGCGGCTTGTTGGCAGTGGCACCGACGCTGGTGGCGGCACGTCATCTGCCGCGCATCTTTCGCGCTACGCCACCTGCTGCACTGTTGAGAGGATGCCGTCATGGGCAGTAACAGTTTTGGTCGCTTGTTGACGGTCAGTACCTTCGGCGAATCGCATGGGCCGGCGATCGGCTGCGTCATCGACGGCTGCCCTCCGGGCCTGGAGATCGCGCCGGAAGAATTCACCCACGATCTGCAGCGGCGTGCCAGCGGCAAGAGCCGGCACACCTCGGCCCGGCGCGAGGCCGACGAGATCGAGATCCTGTCCGGCGTTTACGAAGGCCGCACCACCGGCACGCCGATCGGCTTGCTGATCCGCAACACCGATCAGCGCAGCAAGGACTACAGCAATATCGCCCAGCAGTTCCGCCCCGGGCATGCGGACTACACCTATTGGCAGAAGTACGGCATCCGTGACCCGCGTGGCGGCGGGCGTTCGTCCGCGCGCGAGACCACCATGCGCGTGGCTGCCGGAGTCATTGCCAAGAAGTGGCTCAAGCAGCGTTACGGCGTGCTGGTGCGCGGCTTTTTATCGCAGTTGGGCGAGATCCGCCCGACCGGTTTCGACTGGACTGCGGTCGAAGACAATCCGTTTTTCTGGCCGCATGCCGAGCAGGTGCCGGAGTTGGAAACCTACATGGATGCGCTGCGCAAATCCGGCGATTCGGTCGGCGCGCGCGTGGACGTTGTCGCCGGCGGCGTGCCGCCGGGCTGGGGTGAGCCGATCTACGGCAAGCTCGATGCCGAACTGGCTGCCGCGCTGATGAGCATCAATGCGGTCAAGGGTGTGGAGATCGGCGACGGTTTTGCCAGCGCCGCGCAGAAGGGCACCGAGCATCGCGATCTGATCACCCCGGAAGGCTTTCTCAGCAACCATGCCGGCGGCATTCTGGGCGGTATTTCCACCGGCCAGGCGATTACCGCCTCGATGGTGCTCAAGCCGACCTCGAGTCTGCGCCTGCCCGGCGCGACGGTGGATGCCGACGGTGCAGTGGTGGATGTCATCACCACCGGGCGCCATGATCCGTGTGTGGGCATCCGCGCCACGCCGATCGCCGAGGCGATGATGGCCTTGGTGCTGATGGATCAGGCCTTGCGTCATCGTGCCCAATGCGGCGATGTCGGCGAAGTGTCGCCGCGGATTCCCGGTCAACTCGATGTCTGAGTCGCGGCGCGCCAAGGTGTGGGTCAGCCAGCCCCTGTTCGACGATGTCGTCGCGCAGTTGGGCGAGCATTTCGAGCTGATCACCACCGAGCGCGTCACCGCCTATTCGCCGGCTGAGCTGGCTGCGCGATTGGCATCGCTGGATGGTGCCTTGATCACTCTCAACGAGCGCATCGGCGCGGCGGAAATCGCGTCCGCACCGCAGCTGCGCGCGATCGCCAATGTCGGTGTCGGCTATAACAATCTGGATCTCGACGCGTTGAGCGCGGCCGGTATCCTGGCCAGCAATACGCCGGACGTGCTGACCGAAACCACCGCCGATCTCGGCTTCGCCTTGCTGATGGCCACCGCGCGCCGCATCACCGAATCCGAGCGCTGGTTGCGCGACGGGCAGTGGGGGCAATGGTCGTTCAAGACCATGCTCGGCGCCGATATCCACGGCAGCACGCTCGGCATCTTGGGCATGGGCCGGATCGGGCAGGGCATCGCTCGCCGCGGCGCGCATGGTTTTGGCATGCGTGTGCTGTATCACAACCGCAGCCAGTTGCCGGCCGAGACCGAACAAACGCTTGGCGCGCAGTACGTGGATTTCGACACCTTGCTGGCACAGTCCGATCACCTGGTCCTGGTGCTGCCGTACACCAAGCAGTCGCACCACATCATCGATGCCGCAGCGCTGGGCAAGATGCGCACCACTGCCACGCTGGTGAACATCGCGCGCGGCGGCCTTGTCGATGAAATCGCGCTGGCCGATGCGCTCGCCAATGGGCGGCTGGCCGGTGCCGGCCTGGATGTCTACGAAGGCGAACCTGCAGTACGTCCCGAGTTGCTGGCCTTGCGCAACGTGGTGCTCACCCCGCATATCGGCAGTGCCAGCCTGGCCACGCGCCGCGCCATGGTGCAGCTGGCGGTGGACAACCTGATCGCCGCGCTGGGCCAAGGCCCCAATGCCGGGCATCCGCCAAGTGCACTCAATGCCGATGCGGTTGCCGCTGCCAAACAGGGCGGCGCGCGCGTGGGCGCGAGCGATGGCGAAGCGATCAAAACCGGCGCGACCAAAACCACCACGACCAAACGATAGGGAACCTCTGCGGCCAGCTTTGGAGGTTCCCCGAACCCACTGCGCAAGCGCGTTCCCCTCTTTCCTCTTTCGATAAAGACAATCTCATGAGCAACGAAAACCGTCGTTTCAACGTCGCGGTCGTGGGCGCCACCGGCGCTGTCGGCGAGACCATGCTGAGCATCCTGGCCGAGCGCAACTTCCCGGTCGCCACCCTGTATGCGCTGGCGTCGTCGCGTTCGGCCGGCGGGCAGGTGGAGTTCAATGGTGGCAAGGTCGACGTGCTGGATCTGGCCGACTTCGATCCCACCGGCGTGGACATCGCGCTGTTCTCCGCAGGCGGCAGCGTGTCCAAGGAATACGGCCCCAAGTTCGCCGCTGCCGGCGCGGTGGTGATCGATAATTCCTCCGCGTTCCGTTACGACGATGACGTGCCGTTGGTGGTGTCGGAAGTCAATCCCGAAGCGCTCAAGCAGCGCCCGCGCGGCATCATTGCCAACCCCAATTGCTCGACCATGCAGATGCTGGTCGCGCTGGGCCCGATCCACCGCAAGTACGGCATCGAGCGCATCAATGTGGCGACCTACCAGTCGGTCTCCGGCGGCGGACGTTCGGCGATGGAAGAACTGGGCAAGCAGACCAGCGAACTGCTGGGCTTCCAGCAGATCGAACCGCAGCGTTTCCCGGTGCAGATCGCCTTCAATCTGATCCCGCACATCGACGACTTCCAGGACAACGGCTACACCAAGGAAGAGATGAAGCTGGTCTGGGAGACCCGCAAGATCCTGGGCGACGAGGCGATCATGGTGAATCCCACCGCAGTGCGCGTACCGGTGTTCTACGGTCACTCCGAAGCGGTGGCGATCGAGACCCGCGACAAGATCACCGCCGAGCAGGCGCGCGCGCTGCTGGAAGCCTCGCCCGGCATCGAAGTGGTGGACGAGCGCAAGCCCGGTGGCTACCCGACCCCGGTCACGCATGCCTCCGGCAAGGACGCGGTGTTTGTTGGCCGCATCCGTGAAGACCTGTCGCATCCGCGCGGTTTGAATCTGTGGATCGTCTCGGACAATATCCGCAAGGGCGCAGCGCTCAACGCCGTGCAGCTGGCCGAGCTGGTCGCACAGGAAGGCTAAGCACGGTCGTTCTGTAGGAGCGCGCTGGCGCGATGGAGCTCTCCCAGTGAAGCATCATCGCGTCAGTAGGAGCGCGCTGGCGCGCGATGAAGCTTTCCCAGTGAAGCCTCATCGCGCACAAGTGCGCTCCTACCAGATGCACTGCCGATGACCTGCTGCCTGGATGCCGCATCGCGACGGCCTGTGCACTCCGCGCGCGCTGGCCGACTTTTTCGCTCATTCAGCGGCTATATTGATGCCCATGAAACATAGGGGCGGGGGCGCGATGCGTCCGATACAAGCGATAGGTGCGTTGCTGCTGATGGTCTGCAGCGGCGCTGCCACGGCATTGGGGTTGGGCGATATCCGGGTGTTGTCCAAGCCTGGGCAACCGCTGGTAGCCGAGATTCCGGTCATCTCCAACGAGCCGGGCGAACTCGACAACGCACGTGTGGCACTGGCATCGGCGACCACGTTCGCGCGCGTGGGCCTAGAGCGTCCGCAGGGATTGGTCAGCAGCCTGCAGTTCCAGTTCGCGCAGGACGCGCGCGGGCGTGCGGTGATTCGCGTAACCAGTAGCCAGGCAGTGGATCAGCCGGCGATCAACTTCCTGATCGAAGTGGAGTGGGGCCAGGGGCGTCTGGTACGCGAGTATTCCGCGCTGGTCGATGCGCCCAACACGGCCGCTTCGATTGCCGAGCCGTCGATCGAGGCACCGCGCGCCGGGGCCAGCAACACGATCACACGCCAGTCCCCGGTCTCGGCGCCAGCCGCCGAAGGCACCGATCAAAATGCCGCCGCAGCCACGCCAGCTGCGCGCCGCAGTGCAGGCACCACCGCCACCGCGCAGGCCGGCGATGCGCTGCCGGCAGTGCGCTCTGGCCAGACCTTGTCGGAAATCGCCGCCGCCGTGGCGCGCTCCAGCGGACATTCGCTGGATCAGACCATGCTGGCGTTGTTGCGGACCAACCCGGACGCCTTCATCAACGGCAATATCAATCGCCTGAAGCAGGGCGCGGTGCTGCGTACCCCGCAAGAGGATGCGCTGGCCCAGGTCGGCGCGGCCGAAGCGGCGGTGATGGTGCGCGAGCAGGCCAACCAGTGGCGGCAGGCGCGCTCGGCGATTCCGCAGCCGGCCGAAGCCGGCGCTGCTGCCGCAACATCGCCCACACCCGCAGCACCTGCCGCGCCCACTACCACGGGTGCCGGTGCGCGGCTCGAAATCGCGCCTGCAGTGGCGAGTCAGACCAACAAGGCCGGCGCCACGTCCGGCACCAGTGCCGAAGGCGAGGGCGAGATGGCGGCCAACCAACAGTTGCAACAGGCCAAGGAAGACATCGCCACCCGCGATGCCGAATTGCAGGATCTGCGCACGCGCGTGGCCGATCTGGAAAAACTCAAGCAGCAACAACAAGCCTTGATCGCAATGAAGAACACCGATCTGGCGGCCGCGCAGAAGCGCCTGTCGGAAACCCCGGCTGCGGCGGATCAGGGCGGCGGCTTCCCGCTGTGGTTGATCGGCGGGCTGGTGTTGATCGTTGCGGCCGTTGTCGCATGGCTGGCCGCACGTCGCCGCAAACCCTCGCCGCTGCCGCCATTGCCGCGTCGTCAGTTCGACTTCGTGCCTGCCGAGGCTGCCGCCGAGACGGTAGAGCCGCAGGATGCCGAGCCAGCCACGCAGCCAAGCGAACACGATGTCGTGCATGAGACCGAATTCGAGCAGGCCAATCTGCGCGAAGACGAGCGCGCTTACGAGGCACCGCAGCCGCTGTCGGAGATGTTGCGTCGCGAGCCGTTGGTGTCGGAGCCTGCGCCAGCGCCGGTCGTGATCAGCAGCGAGGATTGGCGGTCGTTGCGTGCAATACCGCAAGCGCCAGTGGTGGTGCCGGAATACCTTGAGCCTGAGCCTGAGCCGGCACCGGCACCGGACGACGCGGTCAGCGATCTTCCGCCGGTAGTGCCGCAACCATCGGTTGCCACCCAGAACAGCCTGGATTTCGAGCAAGCTCCCGTGGCTCCCATTACCACGCCCAGCGCAGAAACGCGCAGGGAATTCGCTTCCGCAGGCCGCGATCGGCTGGAGCTGGCAGTGGCCTACATGGATCTGGGCGACAAGGACACCGCACGCGGCCTGTTGCTGGAAGTCGCCGCCACCGGCGATGAAGCCACCCGTGCCGAAGCCGCCCAATTGCTGGAGCAGCTGACGTGAGCCCTGCCATGGACAGCCTTGCCACAGACAAGCGTGCCGCACGCGAGCGGCGTATCGATTACGTGGAATTCGCCTCGATCGATCCGGACGCCAGCCGTCTCTTTTTCGAGCATGTCTTCGGTTGGCAATTTCAGGCCTATGGCCCGGATTACCTGGCCTTCAACGATGGGCGCCTGGACGGTGGTTTCTACCGTGCAACTGCGCCGGCATCGGCCGAAGCGGGCCCGCTGGTTGTGCTGTATGCCGACGATCTGGCACCAGTGCTTGAACGCGTCCGTGCCGCCGGCGGCGAGATCGTCAAGCCGGTGTTCGGTTTCCCCGGTGGCAGCCGGTTTCATTTCCGCGAGCCGGGTGGCAGCACGCTGGCAGTGTGGTCCGAGCGCGCCGTCGATCAGGGCGACTGACCAAACGGCTGCGCTTACCGTCGGGGATGCGCGGCTGGTGCTCGGTGCGGCACTACCCCTCGTACACTGCGCTTGCTTCGCGACACGTGCGCTTCACTGACGACCACTCGCCAAGTTTTTTTCGGCCGCTCCTGGTCCGCAAAACCAAATCGATTCAATGACAGGCAGGTTCCGATGCGTTACGCGCTGGGCGTGGAGTACGACGGCAGCGAGTTTCAAGGCTGGCAGCAATTGGGCGAACACGGCGGGCCAACGGTGCAGGCCAGGTTGCAGGCGGCCTTGTCGTCGGTCGCCGATGCCCCGGTGCAGGTGATCTGCGCAGGTCGTACCGATGCCGGCGTCCACGGCGAATGCCAGGTGGTGCACTTCGACAGCGATGCGCGCCGCGACCCGCGCAGCTGGATGTTGGGCACCACCGCGCGGCTGCCGCCCTCGATCGCGGTGCGCTGGTGCGTGCCGGCAGCAGCCGACTTCCATGCGCGGTTTTCCGCACGTGCACGCCGGTATCGCTATCGCCTGCTCAATCGTCAGATACGCCCCGCGCTGTACCGGCAGACCTTGAGCTGGGAGCGGCGCCCGCTGGATGCAGATGCCATGCACACAGCGGCGCAGGCCTTATTGGGCGAGAACGACTTCAACGCGTTTCGCAGCGTGCAATGCCAGGCCCCGCATGCGCGCCGCAGCTTGCACGCCATCAGCGTGCAGCGCATCGGCGAGGTGGTGGAGGTGCAGGTTCAGGCCAATGCATTCCTTCATCACATGGTGCGGAATATTGTTGGTTCGCTGATTCTGGTCGGAACCGGAGAACAACCGGTCGACTGGATCGCGACGTTGCTGGCCGGACGCGACCGCTCTGTGGCCGGGCCGACGGCGCCGCCACAAGGCCTGGTGTTCATCGGGCCGTTGTATCCCGCAGAGTGGCATCTGCCCGCCGAGGTCACCCAATGAATCGATCGCTGTACCGCACCCGTATCAAGTTCTGTGGCATGACCCGCGCCGGTGATATTCGACTGGCCGGCGAGCTGGGTGTGGACGCGGTAGGTTTCATCTTTGCGCACGGCAGCCCGCGCCGCGTGGCGCCGGCCGAGGCGCGCGCGATGCGCCAGGCCACCGCGCCAATGGTCGATGTGGTGGCGTTGTTCCGCAACAATTCCAAGGAAGAAGTGCGCGAGGTCGTGCGCACGGTGCGCCCGACGCTGCTGCAGTTCCATGGTGAAGAAGACGACGCGTTCTGCCGCAGTTTCAATCTGCCTTATCTCAAGGCGGTGCCGATGGGCAGCACTGGCGTCAATGGCGATGACGCCAACGCGCGTACCTTGCAGCTTGCCTATCCCAACACGGCCGGCTTCCTGTTCGACAGCCATGCGCCCGGCGCAGGGGGCGGCACCGGCAAGACCTTCGATTGGTCGCGGTTGCCGACCGGCTTGCATCGCCCGTTCCTGCTGGCCGGCGGCATCACGGCCGACAACGTGTTCGACGCCATCGTGGCGACGCTGCCGTGGGGCGTGGACGTGTCCAGCGGCGTGGAGCTGGCGCCCGGCATCAAGGACGGCCACATGATGCGCAAGTTCGTCGAAGAAGTGCGTCGGGCCGATTGCCACGAGATGTCGTGAGTGGGGAATCGGGATTAGGGATTAGGCATGCGGAGCACGGGCTTTTGCCGCTGTTTTGGTAGTCTCGTCGCCGCTGCACATTGCTCTTGGTCGCTCGCTTTTCCGGCTAACGATTGCTCAGTCGCTTGTTTCTTGAACGACGCGGTTGCTGGATGGCTGCACTGAGCCGCGCGCGATATCTATTGCAGGTGTCTGCACCCGATCCTCAGTCAGTGCAGCGCGCAACCAGCCCGCAAGCCGCTCGATCCGTGGATCCGGATTGCGCTTTGCGGCGCATAGCACCCAGCGCCCGCGTGTCGGCATAAATCCCCAAGGCGCCAGCAAGCGTCCGGCGGCCAGATCTGCGGCGACCAACGGCTGCGGCGCGATCGCAATGCCCAGGCCGGCAGCAGCGGCTTCCAGTAGATAGACCAAGTGTTCGAATTCGGTACTGAAGCGCAGCGCCTCCGGCGCAACGCCGTGTGTCTGTGCCCATTCCGGCCAGGCCTGCGGGCGCGAGCGGGTGTGCAGCAAGGCATGATCGAGCAGAGCGGCGGGCTCTTTCCCGGTGAGTTGTGTCGTGGCTGCAAGCTGCGGGGTCAGCACCGGGCCGATCCACTCCACGCCCAGCTCGTGCACCTGCCACTCGCCAGGCCATGGCGGGGTGTCCAGTAGCAATGCCGCATCCAGGCCATCCAACTCCGGGCCGGGGGCTTGTTCGTTTGCCGAGAGGTGCAGGCGCACGTCCGGCAGGTCGTGCTGCAGCCGGCTCAGGTGCGGAATGACCCAGCGCGCGAGCAGGCTGCCCGAACAGCCCAGCACCAGCGGCGTCTCGTTACCAGGGCGCCGCAACAGCGCAGCCCAGGTCTCGCCGATCAAGGCGAAACCTTCACCGGTCGCATCGCGCAAACGTGCGCCTGCCGCCGTCAACACCAGGCCGCGCCCCTGGCGGGTGAATAGCGCGGTTCCTAGCGATTGCTCCAAGGTGCGCACATGCCGGCTGATGGCGCCATGGGTGACGTGCAGTTCCTGCGCGGCCCGGCTGACGCTCTGCAGACGCGCAGCAGATTCGAAGGCGCGCAAGGCGGCCAGCGGCGGAAGCGGATAACTCATATGTGAGTCCAGGTCACAGGTTGCGGCAATCTTATCGATTTATCGCACCGGCCCGCTGCGCTAAAGTGCATCCTTCTCGTATGACCGCATCGTTGCAGAGGATTCCCATGTCGGCCCAGCCCATCAGTGACTTTTACGCCTATCCGGACGCTGCCGGCCACTTCGGCAAATTCGGCGGCCGGTTCGTCGCCGAGACCTTGATCGGCCCCTTGCAGGAACTGTCTGCGGCCTACGACCAGGCACGCCAGGATCCGGCCTTCATCGCCGAATACGACAAGGATCTCAAGCATTATGTCGGCCGGCCCAGCCCGATCTATCACGCCGAGCGCCTGAGCCGCGAAGTGGGCGGGGCGCAGATCCTGCTCAAGCGCGAAGACCTCAACCACACCGGCGCGCACAAGATCAACAACACCATCGGCCAGGCCTTGCTGGCCAGCCGCATGGGCAAGACCCGCATCATCGCCGAGACCGGCGCCGGCCAGCATGGTGTGGCCAGCGCCACGGTCGCTGCGCGGCTGGGCCTGGAGTGCGTGGTCTACATGGGCGCCACCGATATCGAACGGCAGAAGATCAACGTCTACCGCATGAAGCTGCTCGGTGCGACGGTGATACCGGTGACCTCCGGCTCGGCCACGCTCAAGGACGCGCTCAATGAGGCGATGCGCGACTGGGTCACCAATGTGCAGGACACCTTCTACATCATCGGCACCGTCGCCGGCCCGGATCCGTATCCGCGCATGGTGCGCGACTTCAACGCGATTGTCGGCCGCGAAGCGCGCGCACAGATGCTGGAAGACTACGGCCGTCTGCCGGATGCGCTCAGCGCCTGCGTCGGCGGCGGCAGCAATGCGATCGGCCTGTTCCATGCCTTCCTCAACGATGCGGGCGTCAAGATCTATGGCGCCGAAGCGGCCGGCGACGGTATTACCACCGGTCGCCATGCCGCCTCGATCGCGGCCGGTCGCCCCGGTGTGCTGCACGGCAACCGCACCTATGTGATCTGCGACGACGATGGCCAGATCACCGAAACCCATTCCATCTCGGCCGGCCTGGATTACCCGGGCGTCGGCCCGGAGCATTCGTTCCTGTCCGACAGCGGCCGCGCGGTCTATCAGGGCATCACCGACGACGAAGCGATGGCGGCTTTTCACCTGCTGGCGCATACCGAAGGCATTCTGGCCGCGCTCGAATCCAGCCATGCGGTGGCGCAGTCGATCAAGCTCGCGCGCCAGATGCCCAAGGACGCGTTGATCCTGTGCAACCTGTCCGGTCGGGGTGACAAGGACGTGCACACCATCGCCGCACGCGAAGGCGTGCAAGTCTGATGTCGCTGCGGCGCGTCACCGTGACCGCGCTGGCCGATCAGCCCGGCGAACAGGACCTGTTGTTCGCCTGGCTCGACCGCTGGGCACCGCAGATCCGTACGTGCTCGGAAAACAGCGGCTGCGGCTGTTGCCTGGACAGTTTCGATGTCGAGGTCGAGGCGCAAGCGTTGACCGAACTGCCTGCGGCCATGTACCAGGACATCCTTTGATGCGGTCGCACCGCAGCTAACTTCTTTCAAGGTCTTTCAATGCGTCGTATCGACGAAACCTTTCAACGCCTGCGTGCCGATGGCCGCAAGGCGCTCATCCCCTTCATCACCGCCGGCGACCCCTCGCTTGAGGCCACCGTGCCGGTCATGCACGCGTTGGTGCGTGCCGGTGCCGACGTCATCGAACTCGGCGTGCCGTTTTCCGACCCGATGGCTGACGGCCCTACCATCCAGCGCAGCTCCGAGCGCGCGCTGGGCCGCGGTGCCGGCCTGGCCTACGTGCTGGAAGCGGTACACGAATTCCGCCGCGAAGACGCCACCACGCCGGTGGTGCTGATGGGCTACCTCAACCCGGTCGAGATCCACGGCACCCGGCGCTTTGCCGAAGCCGCTGTCGCTGCCGGTGTGGATGGCCTGCTATTGGTCGATCTGCCGCCCGAAGAGGCCGCCGAGACCCGCGCGATCTTCACCGAAGTCGGCCTGGCCCTGATCGCACTGGCCTCGCCGACCACCAGTGAAGAGCGCCTGGACATGCTGTGCAGCAGCGCCCAGGGCTATCTGTACTACGTCAGTTTCGCCGGCGTCACCGGCGCTTCGAATCTGCTCGACACCCACGCCGCCAGCGACCGCCTGCGCCAGCTGCGCCGACGTGCCGGCGCCCCGGTGGTGGCCGGTTTCGGCATCAAGGACGCCGCCAGCGCCGCCGCAATGGCCGTGGATGCCGAAGGCGTGGTGGTGGGCAGCGCCCTGGTCGCCGCCCTCGCTGAGGCCCCAGACGTCCGCACCGCCCGCGAATACGCCGAGGCGTTCCTGACCCCGCTGCGCCAAGCGCTGGACCAAGCCTGAGACCAGACCAAAGCCCCTCTCGCGTCGACGCACGTGGCTTCGCTCGTACCCTCACCCCAACCCCCGCTCCGCGCCCCAACCCCCGCTCCGCGCCCCGGCCCGCGCTTGCGGCGCGGGCGCTCCAAGGCAAGCGCGCCAGTGGCGCGCAAGCCGTGCCTTCTCGCCCCGCAGGAGAGAGGCTTTGATCCTTCTCCCGTCGGGAGAAGGTGCCCCGCAGGGGCGGATGAGGGTACGGGTGAAGCCACATTCATCCCCCGCGCTACCTCGGCTTTCCCGCAGCGCGTTAGACTGTCGCCCCTCTGCGGCCCACATGGCCGCCCTGCATGGATTGTCATACACGCATGAGCTGGCTCAGCAAATTGATGCCCTCCGGCATCCGCACCGAGAACACCCCGGCCAAGAAGCGCAGCGTCCCCGAGGGCCTGTGGGAAAAGTGCAGCAACTGCGGTAGCGCGCTATACGGCCCCGAGCTCGAGGAAAACCTGGAGGTGTGTCCGAAATGCGACCACCACATGGCGATCCGCGCCCGCGCGCGCCTGGCCGCGTTGTTCGATGTGGATGCACCGACCACCGAGATTGCCGCCCAACTGGGCCCGGTCGACGTGCTCAAGTTCAAGGACCAGAAGCGCTACGGCGAGCGCATCAAGGCCAGCCAGAAGAGCAGCGGCGAGTACGACGCGCTGATCGCCATGCGCGGTGTCCTCAAGGGCAATCCGCTGGTTGCCGCCGCCTTCGACTTCGCCTTCATGGGCGGCTCGATGGGCTCGGTGGTCGGCGAGCGTTTCGCGCGTGCGGCCGAAGTGGCGCTGGAAGTGGGGTGCCCCTTCGTGTGCTTCTCCGCCAGCGGCGGGGCACGCATGCAGGAGGGCCTGTTCTCGCTGATGCAGATGGCCAAGACCTCCGCTGCGCTGGGTCGCCTGCGCGAAGCCGGCCTGCCGTACATCTCGGTGCTGACCCATCCCACCACCGGCGGTGTGTCGGCCTCGTTCGCGATGCTGGGCGATATCAATATCGCCGAGCCGCATGCGCTGATCGGTTTCGCCGGCCCGCGCGTGATCGAGCAGACCGTGCGCGAAACGCTGCCGGAAGGCTTCCAGCGCTCGGAGTTCCTGCTCGACCATGGCGCCATCGATCAGATCTGCGACCGCCGCGACATGCGCGACCGCATCGCCGATCTGACCACGATGATGCTGCGTCAGCCGCATCCGCAAGACGCCGCAGCATGACGCTGGTCGCTGCGACCGCTGCATGCGCTTTGACGCGTGCGTCCACCTGTCGTCAGGAACACCGCAACGCATGAGCAGTCGCAAGTATTTTGGAACCGACGGCATCCGCGGTCGGGTCGGGCAGGGCGTGATCTCGGCCGATTTCGTGCTGCGGCTGGGCAATGCGCTCGGCCGCGTGCTCACCGCCGGGCGCAGCAAGCGCCCGCTGGTGCTGATCGGCAAGGACACCCGCATTTCCGGCTACATGTTCGAAGCCGCACTGGAAGCCGGCTTGGTCGCCGCAGGTGCCGACGTGCAGTTGATCGGCCCGATGCCGACCCCGGCCATCGCGTTCCTGACCAACACGCTGCGCGCCGACGCTGGCGTGGTGATCAGCGCTTCGCACAATCCGCATTACGACAACGGCATCAAGTTCTTCTCCGCCGAAGGCGAGAAGCTCGACGACGCCACCGAAGCGGCGATCGAGGCCGCGCTGGACGAGCCGTTCCACACCGTGGAATCGGAGCGTCTGGGCAAGGCGATCCGCACCCGCGATGCGATCGGCCGTTACATCGAATTCTGCAAGGCCAGCGTGGCGCGCGGGTTCACCCTGCAGGGCTTGCGGATGGTGCTGGACTGCGCGCATGGCGCGACGTATCACATCGCGCCGATGCTGTTCCGCGAGCTCGGTGCCGACGTGGTGGTCATCGGTGCCGCGCCGGACGGGCTGAATATCAACGCCGGTGTCGGCTCCACCCATATCGACAATCTCGCCGCCAAGGTGCGCGAGAGTGGCGCCCAGCTCGGCATCGCCTTCGACGGCGATGGCGACCGCGTGCTGATGGCCGACGACCAGGGCAACCCGGTCGATGGCGACGATCTGCTCTACGTACTCGCCCGCTCCTGGCAGGCCAGCGGCCGGCTCACCGGTACCGTGGTCGGCACGCTGATGACCAACTACGGTCTGGAGCAGGCACTGGCTGCATTGAACATCCCGTTCCAGCGCGCCAAGGTCGGTGACCGTTACGTGCACCAGGCGTTGGTGGAAGGCGGCGGCACGCTGGGTGGGGAAACCTCCGGCCATCTGCTGTGCCTGGATCGCGCCACCACCGGCGATGGCATCGTGAGCGCGCTGCAGGTCCTTGAGGCCCTTGGCCGCGATGGACAGAGCCTGCGCGAGGCCTTGAGCAGTCTGAGCAAGGTGCCGCAGAAGACCGTCAACGTACGCTTGGAGGGCGGTGCCGCCAAGGCGATCGTGGAAGCGGCGGGTGTTCAGCAAGCGCTGCAGCA
This sequence comes from Xanthomonas sp. Leaf131, assembly GCF_001423495.1. Taxonomy (GTDB): domain Bacteria; phylum Pseudomonadota; class Gammaproteobacteria; order Xanthomonadales; family Xanthomonadaceae; genus Xanthomonas. Next base: position 274,784 of record NZ_LMOG01000019.1, read on the forward strand.
GGCGCAAGCCGCCGTGCAGGGGCGTGGACGCGCATTTTTGCGTCCCTCCGGCACCGAGCCGGTGGTACGTGTGACGGTGGAAGCCGACGACGCCGGCCTGATGCAGGACACACTCGATCGACTCTCAGGCGCCGTGCGTGACGCGGCGTGAGTCGCTGATCATTGGCATCTGCGTGGTCTTTGCCAAGGCCGCGACGTTCTACCTGTTGTATCGCCTGCTGTCCTGAGCGGCAGGCTTCCTTTCGACCTTTTCGACTTCGACTGCAGATATCCGTATGAGCGCCCGCATCCCGACCCTGGACATTACCCGTTTCGACAGCGACCGCGACGCCTTCGTCGCCGAGCTCGGCGCGGCCTATCGGCAGTGGGGCTTTGCCGGCATCCGCAATCACGGCATCGCGCAGGCCGACATCGATGGCGCCTACGAGGTGTTCAAGGCGTTCTTCGCGCTGCCGGAAGAGGTCAAGCAGCGCTACCACGTCAAAGGCAGCGGCGGCGCGCGCGGCTATACCGCGTTCGGTGTGGAAACCGCCAAGGATTCCAAGCATTTCGATCTCAAGGAGTTCTGGCATATCGGTCGCGAGATTCCGGACGATTCGCCGTATCGCGAGGTGATGACGCCGAACCTGTGGCCCGAAGAAGTGCCAGGTTTCCGCGAGCGCGGTTATCGCCTGTACCAGCAGCTCGATCACCTGGGCTCGCGCGTGCTGTCGGCATTGGCGCTGCATATCGGCCTGCCGCAGGACTATTTTGTCGACAAGACCAACAACGGGAATTCGATCCTGCGGCCGATCCATTACCCGCCGATCACCAGCGACGATATTCCCAACGTGCGTGCCGGTGCGCATGGCGATATCAACTTCATTACCTTGCTGGTCGGTGCCAGTGCTGCCGGCCTGGAAGTGCGTTCCAACGATGGCGAATGGGTGCCCTTTACTGCGGATGCCGACACCATCGTGGTGAATATCGGCGACATGCTGCAGCGCCTGACCAACCACGTGTATCCGTCCACCATCCATCGCGTGGTCAACCCGCCGGGCGAAGCAGCGCGCAAGCCACGTTACTCGGTCCCGTTTTTCCTGCATCCCAACCCGGACTTCCTGATCGACGTGCTGCCCTCGTGCATCACTGCCGAAAACCCAAGCCGCTATCCGGAGCCGATCACCGCACACGGCTTTCTGGAAGAACGTTTGCGCGAAATCAAGCTGAAGTAATCGGCTTGGCGTTGCCTATCGCCGAGCGCAGCGAATAGCTGCGCTCGCAGCATAGACAATGACGAATGACTCACTTTTGTTTATAAAACTCCGCTCCTGTCTGGTTAAAGCTTGCGTTCACCTCAGCCGATAACTCAGTCTGATCGCTAGCGCGACGTCGGACTCGCCTGGCGCCCGCTGCTGATTGCGAAGAGGTGCGGGTGCATGCGGATGCGATGGTTCAAACAGGTAGGTGCGGTTGCGGTGTTGCTGGCGTATTGCACTGCAGGCGTTGCAGTGGCAACGCCGATCAGTGTGACGGTGGTCGATGCCAACGGCATGCTGGTCGATGCGGTGGTCAGTCTGGAGCCGGCGCGGCCCGCTGCCGCCGGTACAGCCAAGACTGTCGAGATGGATCAGGTCAATTCGCAGTTCGTGCCCGCCGTGTTGGCGGTGCGCACTGGCACCCTGGTGCGCTTTCCGAACAACGATCAGATCCGTCATCAGGTCTACTCGTTCTCACCAGCCAAGCGTTTCGAATTGCCGCTGTTCCAGGGCACCAAGGCCACGCCGATCCGTTTCGATCAGCCTGGCCTGGTGACGATCGGCTGCAATATCCACGACTGGATGCTCGGCTATATCGTGGTGCTGGAGACGCCGTATTTCGGCAAGACCGGCAGCGACGGCCGCGTGCAGCTGGATGCGCCGGCAGGCAGTTACACGCTGCGGGTCTGGCATCCGCGCATCAAGGGTGCTGCAGTCACCGAGCCGGTTGTGCTTGCGCGCGATGCATTGCAACGCCGCGTCACCTTGCAGACCACTGGCGGCGCGCCGATGGTGGCACCACCGGATGAGCGCGTGCGCGCGTTGCAGGATAAATTCCGCCGTGCCGATCCGAAGAAGCCGCATCCATGAAGGCGATGCGCCTGCATACCCGCATTGCGGCCTTGGTGGTGCTGGTCGTGCTCGCCACGCAAACGCTGACCTTCATCGCAGTGCAGGTTGCCACCGAGCGCAGCGTCAAGGCGCAGCTCGGCGAAGAACTGCAGATCGGCGAACGCGTCTGGCAACGCATCAACGTGCGCCGCGACGAGCAACTGATGCAGTCGGCCTCGGTGCTGGCCGACGATTTCGGTTTCCGTGCGGCGGTGGCCAGTGGCGACGTGCCGACCATGCAATCGGCATTGCGCAATCATGCCGCGCGCATGTCGGCGCAGACCGCAGTGCTGTTGTCGCCGGATGGCGAATTTTTGACCGGGCTGGCCGATCTGCCGCAGGCCGAACAGTTGCGCGCGGTGCAGACCCTGCTGCAACAGGCGCAGCGCGACGGGCGTGCGGTCGGCGTGGTGGCACTGGATAAACGCATCGTGCGGTTGGCGGTGGTGCAGGTGCTGGCACCAAGCCGGGTGGGCTGGATCGCGATCGGCAACGAATCCGGTGACGGCCTTGCGCAGGATTTCCGTTCCACCACCGGGCTGGATGCGACCTTCTTCACCGATGGCCCGCCGGTGCGCGTGCTGGCCTCCACGCTGGAGCCGGCCGCGCGTGCCGAGTTCGCGCAGCAGCTGCCTGCCGCTGAAGCAGGGCAGGGCGCAGCGATCCCGCTGACGCTGGCCGACGCGCGTTACCTGGTCAAACTGCAATCGATCCAGGGCGACAGCCACGTACGGGTTGCCCTGCAGGCGTCGTTGGATCGCGCGGTCGCGCCGTATCGCATCCTCAAATTACGCATTCTGCTCTTGGCCGGTCTGGCCACGGCTGCCGCACTCGGCGTGGCGATCTTTCTCGCGCGCAGCGTCAGCAAGCCGGTCGCGCAACTGGTACAGGCCGCAAGACGGATCCAGCGCGGCGATTACCACACTGCCGTGCAGGTGCCGCCTGGACGCGAACTTGCCGAACTGGCCGACAGTTTCGGGCGCATGCAGCAGCAGATTGCCAGCCGCGAGCAGCACATCCTGCATCAGGCGCGGCACGATGCCTTGACCGGTCTGCCCAATCGCATCTGGCTGCTGGAGCGGCTGCAACAGGTGGTCGACCAGACCGTGGCATCGGGCGGGACTGCCGCGGTGCTGATCTTAGATCTGGAACGCTTCAAGGAACTCAACGACAGCCTGGGCCACGACTTCGCCGATCAGGTGCTGGTCGAAGCAGGGCGTCGGCTTGCCGATGTCGTGCAGGAGCCCAACGTGGTCGGGCGTCTGGGGAGCGATGAATTCATGGTGGTGGTGGCGCAGGCCGATGCGGCCACCGTGCAGCAGGATGCACAGCGCCTGCTGCTGCAGCTGCGTCGCCCGCTGGCGTTGCCACAGGCGCGCATCCAGCTGGAAGCCAGCATCGGCATCGCCTTGATTCCCGAACACGGCGCCGACCCGGACACCTTGCTGCGTCGCGCCGACATCGCACGTCGCCAGGGCGGCAATGTCACCACCATCGGCGCCAGCGTGTATCGCCTGGGCCAGGACGAGCAGCATCTGCGTCGGCTACGGCTCACCGGCGATCTGCGCCAGGCCATCGCCAGCAACGAGCTGACCTTGCGCTTCCAGCCCAAGATCTGCCTGCGCAGCGATCGCGTCGAACAGGTCGAAGTGCTGGTGCGCTGGCACCACCCGGTGCTCGGCCCGATCGGCCCGGACGAATTCATTCCGCTCGCCGAACACTCCGGCGTGATCCATCCGTTGACCCGCTATGTGCTGGACGAAGCGCTGCGTTGCCAGGCGCAATGGCGCAGCCAGGGCTTGGAGCTGGGCATGGCGATCAATCTGTCCGCGCTGGATCTGTCCGATCCCGGCTTGCCCGATTACGTGCGCGGCCGTCTGGAAGAGCACGCGGTGGCGGCCGAACTGGTCACGTTAGAATTGACCGAAAGCGCCTTGATGCGCGATGTCGAATTCGCATTGCACATGCTGCATCAGTTGCGCAGCGTCGGCGTGCGTCTGTCCATCGACGACTTCGGCACCGGCTACTCCTCGCTGGCGCAACTCAAGCGCATGCCGGTCAACGAATTGAAGATCGACAAGAGTTTCGTCATGCAATTGGCCGAAGGCACCGACGATGCATTCATCGTGCGCAGTACGATCGATCTGGGGCATAACCTTGGCTTGAGCGTGATCGCCGAAGGCGTGGAAAACACCACCGCGCTCGGGCTGCTGCGTGGTTATGGCTGCGACATGGTGCAGGGCTATCTGTACGCGCCGCCGCTGGAGGCGGTGCCGCTGGTTGCCTGGTGCATGCGTCAACTGGGTCAGGCGCCTGTCGCGCAAGCAGGAGTGCAACGATGAGCAAGTGGGTGCGTGCCAGGCTGTCTGTTGCGGTGTTGGCTGGTTTGGCACTCATGCCGACGCTGGCGCTTGCGGGAGAAGGGCGCCTGCTTGCCACCGGCGGTGTGTCGATGATCGAAGGCAGCAGTGGCGGCGGTATCGTGCCGTGGGCCACGCTCTCGGGCTATGGCACGCGCGATGAGCTCGGCACCGTCGTGTTCGCCACCCACGTGGACAGCGGCGATTACCGGCTCGACGTGCAAGGCGCCGCGCTCACCGTTGGCAATCGGCTGGAACTTTCGCTCGCGCGGCAACGCTTGGATCTGGGCACGTTGCAGGATCGATTGAATCTGCCGTGGAATGCGCTGGGTCAGGATGTGTTCGGCGCCAAGCTGCGCCTGCATGGCGATCTCGTCTACGGGCGTGCGCCGCAAGTCAGTCTGGGCGTGCAATACAAGCGTCTGCGCAACGGCACGCTGCCGTTGGCGATCGGTGCGCGCGACGACCACGGCACCGACGTGTACGTCAGCGCCAGTCGCTTGTTCCTGCAAGGCGCGGGCGGTTATCAGTTGCTGCTCAACGGCACCCTGCGCGCCACCCGCGCCAATCAGACCGGCTTGCTCGGTTTCGGTGGCGATCGTGGCAACGGCTATCGGCTGGTCGGCGAGGTTAGTGCGGCCGTGGTGCTGTCGCCGTCGTGGGCGGTGGGTGTGGAATACCGCGACAAACCGAATAATCTGGGCTTCGCGCGCGAACAGGCGTGGGCGGACGCCTTCGTCGCCTGGTTTCCCAGCAAGCATGTGTCGTTGACCGCGGCCTGGGCCGATCTTGGCGATATCGCCACGCTCACCGATCAACGCGGCCCCTATCTTTCCTTGCAGGTGGCGTTCTGATGAATCGATGGCTGCGCTGCTGCCTGCTTTGCGTGCTGGGCCTGAGTGCCTGCGCCACCACGCAACCGCGCCAGACGCTCTATGAAGAACTCGGCGGACAAGCGGGGATCGAAGCGTTGGTGGAAACCATGCTGTCGCGCATCGCCGACGATCAGCGCATCGTCGATCACTTCGCGCGGGTCAACATCGTCATGCTCAATGAGCGTCTGGTGCAGAAGTTCTGCCATGTCAGCGATGGGCCATGCCCGGATACCGCCAAGTCGATGCAGCAGGCGCATGCGCATCTGGCCATCCGCGAAGGCGACTTCAATGCACTGGTCGAGGATCTGAACTGGGCGATGGATCAGCGCCGCATCCCGCGCCGCACCCAGAATCGCCTGCTCGCAAGGCTGGCGGCCATGCATGGCGAGATCGTCAATCACTGAGGTCTGGCGTGTGCGCTGTCATGCAGCCGCGCACGCGCACCGATCAACTGCACAACCGCCTCAATCCAGAGGGCGGACCCGATGCGATCCGCGCGCCATCAGGCGCAAGGCGAACGCATGTGGCAGCAATCGTAACCCGGCATAGACCAGGCGATAGCGCCAGCCCGGCACCGCCAGCACCTGTCCACGTTCCAACGCAGTGATGCCGTATTCGGCCACGGCATCGGCCTGCAACCACGCCCAGCCGGGCAGGGTGGACATCGCCTCGCGGGTGCCGGTGACGTCGTGAAATTCCGACCAGGCAAAGCCCGGGCACAGCGCGCAGACCTTTACTGTGCAGTCGGCGTTCTCCAGCGCCAGCGATTCGCTGAAGCGCAGCAGGAAACTCTTGCTCGCCGCATACAGCGTTTGCCCATCGGCGCTCGGCGTCAGCGCCGCAAACGAGGCCACGTTGAGAATGCGGCCCTGGCCGCTGGCGCGGATCATCGGCAACAGCCGCCAGGTCAGCTCGCACACCGCACCCACCATCACCTGCAGAAAACGCGCATGCGTGGCCCAGTCGTTGTGCAGATAGCGGCCCGGCACGCCGTAGCCGGCGTTGTTGACCAGGGTGCCTACCGTCCAGCCATTGCGCTGGATCTGCGCAACCAGCGCCTCTACCGCTGCGGGGTCGGCCAGATCGGCCGGCAACACGTGGACCTGTACCAACGCGCTCAACTCGGCGGCCAGTGCCTCCAGCCTGTCCACCCGGCGTGCAGTCAGGATCAACGGCACGCCGCGCCTTGCGTAGGCGCGCGCAATCTCGCGGCCGATGCCGCTGGAGGCGCCGGTGACCAAGGCGAAGACAGGCGAAACGGACATGGCAGGTTCCTGCTGAAGGAGGGATGGGACAGGCAATGGACAGAAGTGTGCCGGCTGCCGACAGGGCATGGGCTATTCTGTTGTCTGTCTTCCACTCAGGAACCTGCGCCTGATGCGTCGAAAGATCGTTGCCGGAAATTGGAAGCTGCATGGCAGCCGCGCCTTCGCCACCGAACTGGTGGCCAAGGTCGCCGCGCACATGCCCCTGGAGGGTGTCGATGTCGTCATCCTGCCGCCACTGCCTTACCTCGGCGATCTGATCGAGGATTTCGAAGAGCATCACCTGTGTTTCGGTGCCCAGGACGTCAGCAGTAACGAGAAGGGCGCCTACACTGGTGAAGTCTCGGCCACCATGCTGGTCGATGTCGGCGCCGAGTACGGGCTGGTCGGCCACTCCGAACGTCGCCAGTACCATCAGGAGAGCAGCGAGCTGGTGGCGCGCAAATTCGCCGCTGCCATCCACGCCGGGCTGACGCCGGTGTTGTGCGTTGGCGAGTCGCTGGAACAGCGCGAAGCGGGCCAGACCGAAGCGGTGCTGCGCGCTCAGCTCGAACCGGTGCTGGCCCTGGTGGGCAGTGAAGGCTTCGCCCGCGCCGTGCTCGCTTATGAACCGATCTGGGCCATTGGCACCGGCCGCACCGCCAGTCCGGAGCAGGCCCAGGCCGTGCACGCCTTCCTGCGTGGCGAAGTCGCGAAGGCGGATGCTAGAATTAGCGATTCGCTGCCCATTCTGTATGGGGGCAGTGTCAAGCCCGATAACGCCAGCGAGCTGTTTGCACAGCCCGATGTCGATGGTGGGCTGGTCGGAGGCGCGTCACTGGTCGCCGAAGATTTCCTGGCTATCGCACGCGCGGCGGCCGCTCGTTAACCCATTAAGTTTTGTCCGGGGACGGATTTCGAAATGCTGATGTTGATCCTCAATGTGGTCTACGTACTGGTCGCGCTGGCGATGATTGCGCTGATCCTGATGCAGCGTGGCGCAGGTGCGGCAGCGGGCTCCGGTTTCGGTGCCGGTGCGTCGGGCACCGTGTTCGGCTCGCAGGGTGCCTCGAACTTCCTGTCCAAGTCGACCAAGTGGCTGGCGGTGGTGTTTTTCAGCATCAGCCTGTTCATGGCCTGGTATGCCACCCATGGTGCGCGTCCTACCGATCAGAACCTGGGTGTGATGTCGCAATCGGCTACTCCGGCACCTGCTGCCGCAGGCGAGCTGACTCAACCATTGCCGCAGGCGCCAGCCGCTGGCGCAGTGCCAACCGCTCCGTCGCAGCCGTCACCGGCTGCCGTCCCGGCCGCAACGCCGGCGCAGTCCGCACCGGCGCAGCAAGCGCCCGCGGCACGCGAAGAAAACGCTTCAGAATCAGCACAAAAACGCTGAAGCCGGTTACAATACGCTGCGCACTGGGATGCCCAGCGGCGCAACGTATGCCCAGGTGGCGGAATTGGTAGACGCACTACCTTGAGGTGGTAGCGATTTAGGTCGTAGGGGTTCGAGTCCCCTCTTGGGCACCATTGTTTGGCTGCAGTTCCTGCGCATCGTGGCGATGCCACGCGCGGGTCCTGCTTATACCCCATGCCGGCACGCGGCGCGTGCGGGCAAAGGCAAGAGAGAATCGCTGTGCTGGCCGAATATTTGCCGAGTCTGCTGTTTCTGATCGTCGCCACCGGTATCGGCATCACGCTGATGCTGATTGGTCGCTTCCTCGGTCCGCGTAGCCCCGATGCACGCAAGCTCTCGCCGTACGAGTGTGGCTTCGAGGCGTTCGAAGACGCGCGCATGAAGTTCGACGTGCGCTACTACCTGATCGCGATCCAGTTCATCGTGTTCGATCTGGAAATCATCTTCATCGTGCCGTGGACGCAGGTGTTCATGGAGATCGGCGCCCGTTCGCTGGTCACCATGGGTCTGTTCGTCGGCATGTTGTTTCTCGGTTTTATCTACGTCTGGAAGAAGGGAGCGTTGGAATGGGAGTGATTCAGACCCTTGATCGTCTGATGACCAATCCGATGCCGGAAGGTCGGTTGGACGACATCCTGCGCCCGGAAGGCGAGAACCCGCTGCTCGAAAAGGGTTACGTGACCACCAGCGTGGATGCGCTGTTGAATTGGGCGCGTACCGGTTCGATGTGGCCGATGACCTTCGGTCTGGCGTGCTGCGCGGTCGAAATGATGCATGCCGGCGCGGCGCGCCTGGATCTGGACCGTTACGGCGTGGTGTTTCGTCCCTCGCCGCGCCAGTCCGACGTGATGATCGTGGCCGGCACGCTGGTCAACAAGATGGCGCCGGCGCTGCGCAAGGTCTACGACCAGATGCCGGACCCGAAGTGGGTCATCTCGATGGGCAGCTGCGCCAATGGCGGCGGCTACTACCATTATTCGTATTCGGTGGTGCGCGGTTGCGACCGCATCGTGCCGGTGGACATCTATGTCCCGGGCTGCCCGCCGACCGCCGAGGCGCTGGTCTACGGCATCTTGCAGCTGCAGAAGAAGATCTGGCGTACCCAGACGATCGCGCGCTGATACCCGTCTTCTTCTACCGAGAGCAGCCAAGCCCCCATGGCAGAGCAAGCATCTTCCTTCACTGACCGACTTGCGGCACGTTTCGCCGGTGCGCAGATCGCCGTGGCATTGCCGCGCGGCGAAGTGACGCTGGAAGTCGCTGCGGCGCAGTGGCACGCCACCTGTCTGGCCTTGCGCGACGAGCTCGGTTTCGAGCAGTTGAGCGACCTGTGCGGCGTCGATCACCTGGGCTATGGCAGCGACGAGTGGGATACCGCCGACGTGTCGTCGCAGGGCTTCAGCCGTGGCGTCGAGGGCAAGGCCGTCGGGCGTTTCGCCTGGGGTGAATTTCCCAGCCAGGAAAGCTCCGATGGCGCGCACCCGCAGCACATGCCCAAGCAGCGTTTTGCGGTGGTTGCGCAGCTGATTTCCTATCAACACAACCAGCGTCTGCGCGTGCGTTGCTACGCCCCGGACGAGCAGGTGCCGGTGGTGGCCTCGTTGACCGATATCTGGCCGGGCGTGAACTGGTTCGAGCGCGAAGCGTTCGATCTGTTCGGCATCGTGTTCGACGGTCACCCGGATCTGCGCCGCATCCTGACCGACTACGGATTCGTCGGCCACCCGTTCCGCAAGGATTTCCCGCTGATCGGCAACGTCGAAGTACGTTACGACGAAGAGAAAAAGCGTGTGGTGTACGAGCCGGTCACCTCGGTCGAGCCGCGCGTCGGCGTGCCGCGCGTGATTCGCGACGATGCCCGTTATGAGACTGCCGCCGGTGAAGTGGGCAAGTCGGAGACTGCCAAGTGAGTGAGTTCCACCAGGCGAGTGCCGCCTTCGCCAGCAATCCTGTCGAAAGCAAGCAGGAAATCCGCAATTACACGATGAACTTCGGCCCGCAGCATCCTGCGGCGCACGGCGTGTTGCGCCTGATCCTGGAAATGGACGGCGAAACCGTGGTGCGTGCCGACCCGCATATCGGCCTGCTACACCGTGGCACCGAGAAGCTGGCCGAGTCCAAGCCGTTCAACCAGTCGGTTCCGTACATGGACCGACTGGATTACGTGTCGATGATGTGCAACGAGCACGCTTACGTGCGCGCGATCGAGTCCCTGATGGGCATCGAAGCGCCCGAGCGTGCGCAGTACATCCGCACCATGTTCGACGAGATCACCCGCATCAAGAACCACCTGATGTGGCTGGGCTCCAACGCGCTCGATCTGGGCGCGATGGCGGTGATGCTGTACGCGTTCCGCGAGCGCGAAGAATTGATGGACGTGTACGAGGCGGTCAGCGGCGCGCGCATGCACGCGGCCTATTACCGTCCCGGTGGCGTGTATCGCGATCTGCCCGATCGCATGCCCAAGTACAAGGAATCGCGTTGGCACAAGGGCGGGGCGCTGAAGAAGCTCAACGCCGCGCGCGAAGGCTCGATGCTGGATTTCCTCGAGGACTTCACCAACACCTTCCCGTCGCGCGTTGACGAGTACGAGACGCTGCTGACCGGCAACCGTATCTGGAAGCAGCGGACCGTCGATGTCGGCATCATCAGCCCGGATCTGGCGCGTGCCTGGGGCATGACCGGCCCGATGCTGCGTGGCTCCGGTATCGAATGGGATCTGCGCAAGAAGCAGCCGTACGCCAAGTACGACGCAGTGGAGTTCGATATCCCGGTCGGCACCAATGGCGACTGCTACGACCGCTATCTCGTCCGCGTGGCCGAGATGCGCGAATCCAACCGCATCATCAAGCAGTGCGTGACGTGGCTGAAGGCCAATCCAGGCCCGGTCATGGTCACCAATTTCAAGGTCGCTCCGCCAAGCCGCGAAGGCATGAAGGACGACATGGAAGCGCTGATCCATCACTTCAAGCTGTTCAGTGAAGGCTATTGCGTGCCGGCTGGCGAGACGTATTGCGCCGTCGAAGCACCCAAGGGAGAGTTCGGCTGCTACCTGATGTCCGATGGCGCCAACAAGCCGTTCCGCCTGCATCTGCGCGCGCCGGGCTTTGCGCATCTGTCCTCGATGGACGCGGTGGTGCGCGGCTATTTGCTGGCCGACGTCGTGGCGATGATCGGTACTTACGATTTGGTTTTCGGTGAGGTTGACCGATGAAGGCGACGGGTAATTTCGAAGCGGCGCGCGACGTCGATCCGCAGGTAGTGCTGAGCGACAAGACGCGCGCGCACATCGATCATTGGCTGAGCAAGTTTCCGCCGGATCGCAAGCGTTCGGCGGTGCTGCAGGGCCTGCATGCTGCGCAGGAGCAGAACCAGGGCTGGCTGACCGACGAGTTGATCGTGGGCGTGGCCAAGTATCTGGAACTGCCGCCGGTCTGGGCCTACGAGGTCGCCAGCTTCTACTCGATGTTCGAGACCGAGAAGGTCGGCCGCCACAATGTGGCGTTCTGCACCAACATCAGCTGCTGGCTCAATGGCGCCGAAGATCTGCTGGCGCATGCGGAAAAGAAACTGGGCTGCAAGCTGGGGCAGTCGACGGCCGATGGCCGCGTCTACCTCAAGCGCGAAGAAGAGTGCCTGGCGGCCTGCTCCGCAGCGCCGATGATGGTCATCAATGGCCATTACCACGAGCACCTGACGAAAGAGAAAGTCGACGCGCTGCTGGACGGGCTGGAGTAAGACATGGCACATCATCACGCACCCTCAGGCCCGGTCGGTCCGGCGCCGTTGCCGCATCAGGTCGTCTATACGACGCTGCACTACGACACCCCGTGGTCGTACGAAAGCTATCTGAAAACCGGTGGCTACGCCGCGCTGCGCAAGATCCTCGAAGAGAAGATCGCGCCGGCCGATGTCATCGAGATGGTCAAGGCGTCAAACCTGCGCGGTCGCGGTGGCGCGGGCTTTCCGACCGGTCTGAAGTGGTCGTTCATGCCCAAGGGCACGATGCAGAAGTACATCCTGTGCAACTCGGACGAATCCGAGCCGGGCACCTGCAAGGACCGCGACATCCTGCGTTACAACCCGCATTCGGTGGTGGAGGGCATGGCGATCGCCTGCTATGCCACCGGCTCGACCGTGGGCTACAACTACCTGCGTGGCGAGTTCCACCACGAGCCGTTCGAGAACTTCGAGCTCGCGCTGGCCGATGCGTATGCCAACGGCTGGCTGGGCAAGAACATTCTCGGCAGCGGCGTGGATATCGATATCTACGGTGCGCTGGGTGCCGGCGCCTACATCTGCGGCGAAGAAACCGCGCTGATGGAATCGCTGGAAGGCAAGAAGGGCCAGCCGCGCTACAAGCCGCCGTTCCCGGCCAACTTCGGCCTGTACGGCAAGCCGACCACCATCAACAACACCGAGACCTACGCGTCGGTGCCGGCGATCATTCGCAACGGCCCGGAGTGGTTCCTCGGCCTGAGTAAGACCAAGAACGGCGGCCCGAAGATCTTCTCGGTGTCCGGTTGTGTGCAGAAGGGCGGCAATTTCGAAGTGCCGCTCGGCACCACCTTCGACGAACTGCTGGAAATGGCCGGTGGCCTGCGTCCGGGTCGCACCCTCAAGGGTGTTGTTCCCGGCGGCGTGTCGATGCCGGTGCTGAAGGCCGACCAGGTCGCTGGCCTGCAGATGGATTACGACACCTTGCGTGCATTGGGCACCGGGTTGGGTTCGGGCGCGATCGTGGTGCTGGACGACAGCGTCTGCTGCGTGCGTTTCGCTTGCCGCATCTCGCAGTTCTTCCATAAAGAATCCTGCGGTCAGTGCACCCCGTGCCGCGAAGGCACCGGCTGGATGCATCGCGTGCTGGAGCGCATCGTCGCCGGCAAGGCCACGATGGAAGACCTGCACCAGTTGCGCACCGTGGCCGGCCAGATCGAAGGGCACACCATCTGTGCCTTCGGCGAAGCGGCGGCGTGGCCGATTCAGGGCTTCCTGCGCCAGTTCTGGGACGAGTTCGAGTACTACATCGTCAACGGTCGTTCGATCGTCGACACGCACGTCGGAGTGGCCGCATGAGCGCCCAACCAGTGAACCCGAACGTGCCACCGGACCATGTGACCGTCGAAATCGACGGGCAGTCCCTGGTGGTGCCGAAGGGTTCGATGATCATCCAGGCGGCCGACAAGGCCGGCATCCCGATCCCGCGCTTCTGCTATCACGAGAAGCTGCCGATTGCGGCCAACTGCCGCATGTGCCTGGTCGATGTCGAAAAGTCGCCCAAGCCGTCGCCGGCCTGCGCCACGCCGGTGATGGACGGCATGAAGGTCACCACGCGTAGCGAAAAGGCGCTGAAGTACCAGCGCAGCGTGATGGAATTTTTGCTGATCAATCACCCGCTGGACTGCCCGATCTGCGATCAGGGCGGCGAGTGCGAGCTGCAGGACGTTTCGCTCGGTTACGGCCGTTCGGTCAGTCGCTTTAACGAGCGCAAGCGCGTGGTGCCGGACGAGGACATCGGTCCGCTGGTCGCCACCGAAATGACCCGCTGCATCCAGTGCACCCGCTGCGTGCGTTTCACTGCTGACATTGCCGGTACCTACGAGTTGGGTGGCATGTATCGCGGCGAAAATCTGCAGATCGGCACCTACGACGGCAAGCCGCTGACCACCGAGATTTCCGGCAACGTCATCGACGTGTGCCCGGTCGGCGCACTGACCAACAAGGTGTTCCAGTTCCGTGCGCGTCCGTGGGAGTTGATGGCGCGCGAATCGCTCGGCTATCACGATGCGATGGGCTCGAACCTGTTCCTGCACGTGCGTCGCGGCGAAGTGCTGCGCACCGTGCCGCGCGAGAACGAGGCGGTCAACGAATGCTGGCTGTCCGATCGCGACCGTTATTCGCATCAGGGCTTGTATGCCGACGACCGTGCGGTCAAGCCGCTGAAGAAGGTCAACGGTGAGTGGACCGAGGTGAGCTGGACCGAAGGCCTGGCTGCCGCGGCACAAATCCTGCGTGACAACGCCGGCGATCAGCTCGGCGTGCTGGTACATCCGTCCACCTCCAACGAGGAAGGCGCATTGCTGGCCCGTCTGGCCGAAGGGCTGGGTAGCGGCAATCTGGATCACCGTCTGCTCAACCGCGATTTCTCCGACGCTGCCGTGGCCGAGGCGTTTGCCACGCCGCTGGCCGAGATCGAGCAGGCCGATGTGGTGGTGCTGTTCGGCACCAATGTGCGTCACGAACTGCCGCTGCTGCATGCGCGGTTGCGCAAGGCCAGCATCCAGAACGGGACCAAGATCCATTCGGTCAATCCGGTCGACTTCGATTTCGCCTTTACCCAGGCAAGCCGTACGGTCGTTGCGCCGTCGCAGCTGGCTGGCGCACTGGACGATGCGTCCTTACGCGAGGCGGTCAAGGGCGCCACGCGTGCTGTGATCGTGGTCGGCGCACTGGCTGAAAATCATCCGCAGGCTGCAGCACTGCGTGCTGCTGCACGCGACTTTGCCGTCGCAACCGGGGCTTCGCTGTGCCGCATCCCGCAAGGCGCCAACGCTGTTGGTCTGGTCGCACAAGGTGTGCTGCCGACCGCACGTACGGTCGTGGGCATGCTGGCACAGCCGCGTCAGGCGTATGTGCTGTATGGCATCGAGCCGGGTCTGGATTTTGCCGATGCTGCCGCTGCGCGCAGTGCGCTGGCCGGTGCCAAGGTGGTCGCTTTCAGTCAGTTCGCCTGTGCCTCGACGCGTGATGTGGCCGATGTGATTTTGCCGATCGGCGCATTGCCGGAAATCGATGCGTCGCTGACCAATCTGGATGGGCGCGTGCAGACCGCACGTGCCGCCGGTCGCTTGCCGGTCGAGGCGCGCGAAGGCTGGCGTGTGCTGCGTGCGCTCGGCGGTGAGCTGGGTCTGGCCGGGTTCGAATTCATTGATCTGGTCGGCCTGCGTGCCGGCATGCAAAACCGTAGCGTCAGTCCCGTAGCCTCGGCGCAGCCGGTGGCTGCGAGCGACGGACTGGAAGTGGCTGCGACCGCCGCGATCTATCGCACCGACGCAGTGGTACGCCGCGCCGCTGCACTGCAGTCGCATCCGCTCAATATCGCGCCGTGCGTGGCGATGCATCCGGAACAGGCAGCGCAGTTGCAGATTGGCGCAGGTCAGATGGTCAAGGTCGGTACCGATGCCGGTAAGGCAACGCTGCCGGTGGTGCTGGACAAGCGCGTCGCACCGGGCACGGTGTGGATCGAAGCCGGCCATGGCGCAACTGCGCCGCTGGGTGCCGGTCGGGTAACGGTGGTGGCTGCATGAACGAATTGCTGTTGAACCTGGTCGATCCCTTGCACCAGTGGTTTGTCGGGCTGGGCGATGGCGGCGTAGTGCTGTGGACCGTGTTGAAGATCCTGCTGATCACCGTGCCGGTGATCGTGTCGGTGGCCTTCTATGTGGTCTGGGAGCGCAAGCTGATCGGCTGGATGCACGTGCGCCACGGGCCGATGTACGTGGGCATGGGCATCTTTCAGGCCTTCGCCGACGTGTTCAAACTCCTGTTCAAGGAGATCGTGCAACCGAGCAGTGCGCACAAGGCGATGTTCATCATCGCGCCGCTGCTGACGCTGGCGCCGGCCTTCGCGGCCTGGTCGGTGGTGCCGTTCGATGCGCAGCTGGTGCTGTCCAACGCCAACGTGGGTCTGCTGTATCTGCTGGCGATGACCTCGCTGGGTGTGTACGGCATCATCCTGGCCGGCTGGGCCTCCAACTCCAAGTACGCGTTTCTGGGCGCAATGCGCTCGGCCGCGCAGGTGGTCAGCTACGAAATCGCGATGGGCTTTGCGCTGGTCGGCGTGATGATTGCTTCGGGCAGCGTCAACCTGAGCCAGATCGTGTTGGCGCAGGGCGGTAATTCGGGTTTCTTCGACTGGTTCCTGATCCCGCTGTTCCCATTATTCATCGTGTACTGGGTGTCCGGCGTCGCCGAAACCAACCGCGCGCCGTTCGACGTGGTGGAAGGCGAATCGGAAATCGTCGCCGGCCACATGGTGGAGTATTCGGGTGGTGCGTTCGCGCTGTTCTTCCTCGCCGAATACGCCAACATGATCCTGGTCAGCTTCCTGATCTCGATCTTCTTCCTCGGTGGTTGGCTGAGCCCGATCCAGGGTTGGGTCAATGCAGATATCTCGCCGTGGATCGATTGGTTGTGGAAGGGCGGTTGGCCGTGGCTGCTGATGAAGGTGTTCTTCTTCGCCAGCGCCTACATCTGGTTCCGTGCGAGCTTCCCGCGTTACCGCTATGACCAGATCATGCGTCTTGGCTGGAAGGTGTTCATTCCGCTCACGATCGTGTGGATCGCAGTGACGGCGTTGATGGTGTTTTACGGCGTGATCCAGAAGGGCGTGTAATCGATGAATAAGATCACCCATTACTTCAAGAGCCTGCTGCTGCTCGAACTGCTCGGAGGGCTGTGGCTGACGTTGAAATACACGTTCAAGCCCAAGTACACCGTGCTGTACCCGATGGAGAAGTTCCCGCAGTCGCCGCGTTTCCGTGGTGTGCATGCGCTGCGTCGCTATCCCAACGGCGAAGAGCGTTGCATCGCCTGCAAGTTGTGCGAAGCGGTGTGCCCGGCGCTGGCGATCACCATCGACTCGGCCAAGCGCGAGGATGGTTCGCGTCGTACCACGCGCTACGACATCGATCTGTTCAAGTGCATCTTCTGCGGCTTCTGCGAAGAAAGCTGCCCGGTGGATTCGATCGTCGAGACGCACCTCCTCGAGTACCACTTCGAGAAGCGCGGCGAAAACATTCTTAATAAGCCGCAGCTGCTGGCGATCGGAGACCGGTTCGAAACCGAGATCGCCGAGCGTCGCGCTGCCGATGCCGCCTTCCGTTGAGGTCATGATGGACTGGGTCAAAATTGCTTTCTACGCGTTCTCCGCCGTCGCGGTCGTCTCTGCGGGTGCGGTGATCAGCGTGCGCAACCCGGTGTACGCCGTGTTGTGCCTGATCCTCACCTTCTTCTCGATGGCGTGCATCTGGTTGCTGGTCGGCGCCGAGTTCCTCGGCGTGACGCTGGTGCTGGTCTATGTCGGCGCGGTGATGGTGCTGTTCCTGTTCGTGGTGATGATGCTGGACATCGACACCAGCCGCCTGCGCGAGGGCTGGGTCAAGTACATGCCGGTCGGCGTGATCGTGGCGGTGGCGATGTTTGCGCAGATGGTCACTCTGATTGGCGTCAAGGCACGCAGCGCCACGCCGTTCCCGGTCGATAACGCTGCTGCGCAAGCGGCCGATGTGTCGAACCTGACCTGGCTGGCCAAGAGCCTGTACACCGAGTTCCTGCTGCCGTTCGAATTTGCCGCAGTGATCCTGACCGTGGCGGTGGTAGCCGCAGTGATGCTGACCTTGCGCAAGCGCACCGGCATCAAGCACCAGAACGCCGGTGAGCAGTCGCGGGTCAAGGCAGGCGACCGTCTGCGCATGGTCAAAATGGCAGTTGAAAAGCCGGTACAGGTCGCGCCGAAGCTGGATGCGGCCGACGGACAGGAGGCGAAGTCTTGATTACCTTGGGCCACCTGCTTGGACTGGGCGCGGTGCTGTTCTGCATCTCGCTGGCCGGCATCTTCCTCAACCGCAAGAACGTCATCGTGTTGCTGATGTCGATCGAGCTGATGCTGCTGTCGGTCAACGTCAACTTCATTGCGTTCTCGCGCGAGCTCGGCGACCCCGCCGGTCAGTTGTTCGTGTTCTTCATCCTGACCGTTGCCGCCGCAGAGGCTGCGATCGGCCTTGCGATCCTGGTGACTCTGTTCCGCACGCGCCGCACGATCAATGTGGCCGAAGTCGATACGTTGAAGGGCTGACCTGTAGATGGAAATCACTCTCTCCAAGAGTCTGTTGATTGCAGTGGTGCTTGCACCGCTGGTCGGCAGCATCATCGCCGGCCTGTTCGGTCGCCAGGTAGGGCGCAAGGGCGCGCAATACGTCACCATTCTGGGCGTGGCGGTCAGCTGCGTGCTGTCGTGCCTGACGCTGTACCAATTGGTGGAGCAGGGCGCCAGCCCGTTCAACCAGAACCTGTACACCTTCTTCGACGTCGGTAACTACTCTGCGCACGTCGGCTTCATGGTCGACCGCCTGACTGCGATGATGATGGTGGTGGTGACCTTCGTGTCGCTGCTGGTGCACATCTACACCATCGGCTACATGGAAGAAGATCCGGGCTACCAGCGCTTCTTCAGCTACATCTCGTTGTTCACCTTCTCCATGCTCACGTTGGTGATGAGCAACAACTTCCTGCAGCTGTTCTTCGGCTGGGAAGCGGTGGGTCTGGTGTCCTACCTATTGATCGGTTTCTGGTTCAAGCGCCCGACTGCCGTGTTCGCCAACATGAAGGCGTTCCTGGTCAATCGTGTCGGCGACTTCGGCTTCATTCTCGGTATCGCCGGTGTGTTGCTGTGGTTCGGCTCGCTGGATTACTCCACCGTGTTCGCCAATGCGACCACCATGGCCAACGCCAAGGTGCAGCTGTTCGCAGGCCACGAGTGGAGCGTGATGACGCTGATCTGCATCTGCCTGTTCATCGGTGCGATGGGTAAATCGGCGCAGGTGCCGTTGCACGTGTGGCTGCCGGATTCGATGGAGGGCCCGACCCCGATCTCCGCGCTGATCCATGCCGCAACAATGGTGACCGCAGGCATCTTCATGGTCGCGCGCATGTCGCCGTTGTTCGAACTGTCGGAAACCGCGCTCAACTTCATCCTGTTCATCGGTGCGACCACGGCCTTCTTCACCGGCCTGATCGGCATCGTGCAGAACGACATCAAGCGCGTGGTTGCGTATTCCACGCTGTCCCAGCTCGGTTACATGACCGTGGCGCTGGGCGTGTCTGCTTATTCGGCGGCCGTGTTCCATCTGATGACGCATGCCTTCTTCAAGGCGCTGCTGTTCCTGGCGGCCGGCTCGGTCATCATCGGCATGCACCACGAGCAGGACATGCGCAAGATGGGCGGCCTGCGCAAGTACATGAAGGTGACCTACTGGACCAGCGTGATCGGTACCCTGGCCCTGGTCGGTACGCCGTTCTTCTCCGGCTTCTACTCGAAAGACACCATCATCGAGGCAGCCGCGCACCACGCGCACGAGTCGCATAGCTGGATTGCAACCTACGGTTACTGGGCAGTGCTCGGCGGCGTGCTGGTCACCAGCTTCTACAGCTTCCGTCTGCTGTTCCTGACCTTCCACGGCAAGGAGCGTTTCCGCGACGCGCATGCGCATGATGCACATGGTGCGGATGCCCACCACGGCAGCGACGATTCGCATGCTGATGCCCATGCGCACGACAGCCACGCAAGCGACGCACATGTACACGATGCGCACGCTCACGACGATCACGGCCATGGCCACCACGGTGTCCACGAGCCGCATGAGTCGAAGTGGGTGGTGACGCTGCCGCTGGTATTGCTGGCGATTCCCTCGGTGGCGATCGGCTTCTTCACCATCGGCCCGATGCTGTTCGGCACCGATTGGCAGGGCCATCACGCAGCGCACGCGATCAAGGGTCAGGCGGTGTCGTTCTTCACCGGCATTGTCGACTTCTACGATCCGGCACGCGACACCGTTGGCGCACTGGCCGAAGAGTTCCATGGTCCGGTGGCGTTCGCACTGCACGGCATGATGGCGGCGCCGTTCTTCCTGACTGTCGCTGGCCTGTTGTTGGCCGCGCTGTTCTATCTTTGGAAGCCGGAGCTGGCCACCAAGTCGCGCAAGGCATTCGCGCCGATCGTGTGGCTGCTGGAAAACAA
Organism: Xanthomonas sp. Leaf131; assembly: GCF_001423495.1. Classification (GTDB taxonomy): domain Bacteria; phylum Pseudomonadota; class Gammaproteobacteria; order Xanthomonadales; family Xanthomonadaceae; genus Xanthomonas. The sequence continues at coordinate 294,606 of NZ_LMOG01000019.1, forward strand.
GTACGGTTTCGACAAGCTCTGGATCAATGGCTTCGCCGGTGGCGGCGTGGTTCTTGGCAAGGCGTCACGTGCCATCGATACCCATGTGGTCGACGGTGTCGTCGTCAATGGTTCTGCCCGACTGATCGACCTGGCTGCAAATCTGCTGCGTCGCACGCAATCCGGTTTCCTCTATCACTACGCCTTCGCAATGATCATCGGTTTGATCGCCTTGTTGGCGGTACTGATGCATTTCTGGCGTTGACCTGTACGGAATAAGAAAACGTGTCGAACTGGCCTTTACTGTCTATCTTGATCTGGCTGCCGATTATCGGTGGCGCCCTGATCCTTGCGTTGCGCAACGCCGAAACTGCCCGCTGGGCATCGTTGGCGGTGGCGGTGGCGACCTTTGTGCTGAGTCTGCCGCTGCTGGGCTACGACACCGCCAATGACGCCATGCAGTTCATCGAACTGCACGCCTGGATTCCGGCCTACAACATCGGTTACAACCTGGGCGTGGACGGCATTGCGGTCGCGTTGATCGTGCTGACCACGCTGGTGACAGTGCTGGCCTTGATCGGCGCCTGGCGCTCGATCGACAAGCGCGTCAATCAGTACGTTGCTGCCTTCCTGATCCTGGAAGGCGTGACGGTCGGCATCTTCGCCGCCACCGACGCGATGCTGTTCTATGTCTTCTTCGAAGCCATGCTGATCCCGATGTTTCTGATCATCGGTGTCTGGGGCGGCCCGCGACGTATCTACGCGGCGATGAAGTTCTTCCTGTACACCTTCCTCGGCTCGGTGCTGATGCTGGTGGGCCTGGTCTATCTGTATTTGAAGGGTGGCAGCTTCCAGCTGGCCGACCTGTACGCGCTGCAGCTGACCGCCAAGGAGCAGACCTGGATCTTCTTCGCGTTCCTGATCGCCTTTGCGGTCAAGGTGCCGATGTTCCCGGTGCACACCTGGCTGCCGGACGCGCACGTCGAGGCGCCGACCGCCGGTTCGGTGATCCTGGCCGCAATCGCATTGAAGATCGGCGGCTATGGCTTCCTGCGCTTCAATCTGCCGATCGTGCCGGACGCGAGCCACGAGTTCGCCTGGCTGGTGATCACGCTGTCGTTGATCGCGGTGGTCTACGTCGGCCTGGTCGCCTTGGTGCAGGACGACATGAAGAAGCTGGTGGCGTATTCGTCCATCGCGCACATGGGTTTCGTGACCCTGGGTACCTTCATCGCTTTCACCCTGGTGCGCGAATACGGCAGCACCGACGCCGCCCGTCTGGGCCTGCAGGGTGCGATGGTGCAGATGATTTCGCATGGCTTCGTCTCCGGTGCGATGTTCTCCTGCATTGGCGTGCTCTACGACCGCATGCACACCCGCCGCATTGCCGATTACGGCGGCGTGGTCAACGTGATGCCCTGGTTCGCCACGTTCTCCATGCTGTTCTTTATGGCCAATGCCGGCCTGCCGGGTACCAGCGGTTTCGTGGGCGAGTTCATGGTGATCCTGGCCAGCTTCCAGAAGCACCCGTTGGTTGCCTTCGCCGCTGCTACGACGCTGGTGATCACCGCCGCCTACACATTGTGGCTCTACAAGCGCGTGTTCTTTGGCGAAGTGGCCAATGCACACGTGGCCGAGCTGAAGGACATCAATGGCCGTGAGGCATTCGTGCTGGGGGTGTTCGCCGCTGGCGTGCTGGCCCTGGGCCTGTATCCGAAGCCGCTGACCGATCTGATGGAACCATCGATCGCCAAGCTGGCTACCCAGATTGCCGCGACCAAGCTGTAACCGCTTGCCGTACGTACCGATTTTCAGGATTTGATGATGACCACGCCAACGCTCGCGCCGTTGACCACCGCTGACCTGGCTCCGCTCGCACCGGAGCTGGTGCTGATCGGCGGCGCCTTTGCCCTGCTGATGCTCGATCTATTTGTGAGCCAGCGGCACAAGGTCTGGACCCACCTGTTCTCCGTGGCCGTGTTGGCCGTGGTCTTCGCGATGCTGGCGACCGGGACGGGCGGGCAGGGCGAAGCCTTCCACGGCATGTTTGTCCGCGACACCGCCGCCGACGTCATGAAGACGGTGATCGTGCTGGTCAGCGGCCTGAGCCTGGTCTACGGCTGGACCTACCTGCGCGAACGCAATCTCTATCAGGGCGAAATCCCGGTACTGGTGTTGTTCGCCACTGCCGGCATGATGCTGCTGGCCTCGGCAGGCAGCCTGCTGATGGTGTACCTGGGTCTGGAACTGCTCGCGCTGTGCTCCTACGCGCTGGTCGCCTCCAATCGCGACAACGGCCTGGCCACCGAAGCGGCGATGAAGTATTTCGTGCTCGGTTCGCTGGCGTCAGGGCTGTTGCTGTACGGCATGTCGCTGGTCTACGGTGCCACCGGCACGCTTAGCCTGGCCGGCATTCACGATGCGATCGAAGGATCCGGCGAGCGCACGTTGCTGCTGACCGGCACCATCTTCATGATCGCCGGCGTGGCCTTCAAGCTGGGTGCTGCGCCGTTCCACATGTGGCTGCCCGACGTTTATCAGGGCGCGCCCGCACCGATCGCGTTGTTCATCAGTTCCGCGCCCAAGCTCGCTGCTTTCGGGATGACCTATCGCCTGCTCGAAGTTGGCATGGGCCCGTTGTCGCCGCAGTGGCATCTGTTGATCGGTGGGTTGTCGGCACTGTCGCTGGTGATCGGCAACCTGATGGCGATTGCGCAGACCAATCTCAAGCGCATGCTCGCGTATTCGACTGTCTCGCATATCGGCTTTTTGTTGATGGGCGTGGCCGGCGGTGGCGAAGAGGGTTATGCCGCGGCGATGTTCTACGCGGTGAGCTACACCATCATGTCGACTGCTGCGTTCGGCGCCATCATCGCGTTGTCGCGCAATGGCTTCGAAGCCGAGAACATCGACGACTTCAAGGGTCTCAACGCACGTAATCCATGGATGGCCGGGCTGGTGCTGTGCATCATGGCCTCGCTGGCCGGCATCCCGCCGTTCCTCGGCTTCTGGACCAAGCTGGCGGTGTTGGGCGCTGCGGTGAAGGGCGACATGTTGTGGTTGGCGTTGGTCGGCGTGCTCTGCGCGGTGATGGGTGCTTACTACTATTTGCGCGTCATCAAGGTGATGTACTTCGATGAGCCGGTGGGCGAACCGTTGCCGGCCAACAACGACCGTGTGCTCGGCACCGTACTCGGCGTCAATGCACTCGCACTGCTTGCACTGGGGCTGGCCTGGAGCCCGATCATGGTGTGGTGCCAGCGCGCATTTGCAGGCCTTGCGTAAGGCAGGCGTGCCAGCATGACGTTGCAGGCGCGTGGATCAAACGCGCTTTCGACAGATAACTGAAATAAAGTCGTGATTGCTGTTTCGTTTTTGTTGCAATGCGGTTATCATTTGCCGCGACGTTGATGACCCCCAAGGTTTTCAACCGATGAAAAACTAGGGCTTGCAATTGCCGCTCAAGTTCTTCATAATTCCGCTTCTGCTGCGGGGTGGAGCAGTCTGGCAGCTCGTCGGGCTCATAACCCGAAGGTCGCAGGTTCAAATCCTGCCCCCGCTACCAAGTTTGAATTGCTGCTTTAATGCAGTATGCCTTAGGGCAGCAGTTCATCTTCTTGGATCGCAAAGACGCATGTTCCCGTCTTTGCGCCGACCCTGAGAGGTCGGGCTTTTTTCACGCAAGGGGCCCATCGGGCCCCTTGTTTTTTCCGGAACCGGAAAGTTTGCTGCCGGTTGCCGGGGTTCTACTGGCAATCATTTGATCAGGGCAGTCTGTGAGCGAAAAAGCGACCGAAATCGCGAATCTGCTGAGTCCAACGGTTGAGTCCTTGGGCTTGGAACTACTGGGTGTGGAATATCTTCCCGCTCCAGGTGGCGCCACGTTGCGCCTGTACATCGATGTGCCGCTGGCCGAACAGCCCGAGCGTGTGATCAACGTCGATGACTGCGAGCGCGTGAGTCGCGAAGTCTCCGCCCAGCTCGACGTCGAAGATCCGATCACCGGCAACTACACGCTCGAAGTGTCTTCGCCGGGTGTGGATCGTCCCTTGTTCACGCTGGAGCAGTTCGCACGCCATGCCGGCGAGTCCGCAAAGATCGTGTTGAAGCTGGCGCAGGATGGTCGGCGCCGCTTCCAGGGCCCGATCCTGCGCGTAGATGCCGAGGCCGATGCGGTGGTGTTCGCCATCGATGGCAAGGACGTGCAGATCGGCTTCGACAACATCGACAAGGCGCGCATCCTGCCGGATTGGGTTGCGCTGGGTCTGGCACCGCAAAAACCGAATAAGCCCGGCCCGAAAAAACCCGGGCACGAGAAGAAGAAACCATCCAACGAGTCGGCGGCTGGCAAGCCGCGCGCGGAGTGACTAAATGAGCAAGGAACTTTTGCTGGTAGTGGATGCGGTGGCCAACGAAAAGGGCGTGCCGCGCGAAGTGATCTTCGATGCGATCGAGGCCGCGTTGGCTTCCGCAGCGAAGAAGCGCTATCCCGACCAGGACGTACTGGCGCGCGTCACCATCGATCACAAGGACGGTAATTACGAAACCTACCGTCGTTGGGAAGTGGTCGCCGACGATGTCGTGATGGAGTCGCCGGATCGCCAGGTGCGTCTGATGGATGCCATCGACGAAGCCGACGGCGTGGATGTGGGCGACTACATCGAAGAACAGATCGAAAACCCGGATTTTGGCCGCATCGCCGCACAGGCTGCCAAGCAGGTGATCGTGCAGCGTGTGCGCGAAGCCGAGCGCCAGCAGGTGGTCGATGCCTGGAAGGATCGCGTCGGCGAGCTGATCACCGGTGTGGTCAAGCGCGCCGAGCGCGGCAATATTTTTGTCGATCTGGGCGGCAATGCCGAAGCCTTCATTCCGAAGGACAAGGGCATTCCGCGCGATGTGCTGCGTCCGGGCGACCGCGTACGCGGTTATCTGGCCGAGGTGCGTTCCGAGCCTCGCGGCCCGCAGCTGTTCATCAGCCGCGCCGCACCGGAATTCATGATCGAGCTGTTCAAGCTCGAGGTGCCGGAAGTGGGCCAGGGTCTGGTCGAGATCAAGGCCTGCGCACGCGATCCGGGCGACCGCGCCAAGATCGCCGTGATCGCGCACGACACCCGCACCGATCCGATCGGCGCGTGCATCGGTATGCGTGGTTCGCGCGTGCAGGCGGTGTCCAACGAGCTCAATGGCGAGCGCGTGGACATCGTGTTGTGGAACGACAACCCGGCCAATTTCGTCATCAATGCGATGGCGCCGGCCGAGGTGCAGTCGATCATCGTCGATGAAGACAAGCATTCGATGGACCTGGCCGTGGCAGAAGATCGCCTGGCCCAGGCGATCGGCAAGGGCGGCCAGAACGTGCGTCTGGCCAGTCGCCTGACCGGTTGGCAGCTCAACGTGATGACCGCCGACCAGGTGGCCGCCAAGTCCGAAGCCGAGCAGACCTCCGCGCGCCAGTTGTTCATGGATCGCCTGGAAGTGGACGAAGAAATCGCAGCGATCCTGGTGACCGAGGGCTTCAATACGGTCGAAGAAATCGCCTACGTGCCGGTCGGCGAGTTGCTGGCGGTGGAAGGCTTCGACGAAGACATCGTCGAAGAGTTGCGTGCCCGTGCCCGCGATGCGCTGCTCAACGCTGCGCTGGCCGAGGAAGAAGGCCTGGAAGGAACTCAGCCCACCGAGGACCTGCTGGCGCTGGAGGGGATGGACGAGGAAACGGCCTTTGCTCTAGCCGAGCACGGCGTGCGCACCAGCGAGGACTTGTCCGACCTGGCAGCGGACGAGATCGTCGACTTCGGCATCGAGGGCTTGACCCAGGAGCGCGCCGCGGCGCTGATCCTGGCGGCCCGCGCCGAGGAGATCGCCCGTTTGGAGCGCGGCGAATGAGCCGGCAATGAACCGCGCCCTGACCCCATCAGGGCTTAGAATCAGCGTTTCCCTTGCTCTGGGCGAGGGGGCGCCAACCAGATCATAGGATCCGAATGTCGCAGCAAACCACCATCCGCAAGCTTGCCGAACTGGTCAACACGCCGGTCGATAAACTGCTGGTTCAACTGGCCGAGGCCGGAATGAAGTTCAGCGGTCCCGACCAGGTCGTGACCAGTACCGAGAAGATGAAACTGCTTGGCTTCCTGCGTCGCACGCATGGCAAGTCCGATGCGCCTGCCGAAGCGGCAAGCGAAGCAGCCAAGAAGATCACGCTCAACCGGCGCAAGCTGCAGGAAGTGACGGTCAGCGCCGGCCGCACCAAGACCACGGTCAACGTGGAAGTGCGGCAGAAGCGTACCTACGTGAAGTCAGAGAACGAGGGCAGCGGCCGTGCCGCGCCGATGACGCCGGACGAAGAGCGCGCCGATATCCTGGCCAAGCTCGCCGCCTCGCGTCAGCGCAACCTCGACGAGCAGCAGGCGTTGGCCGAAAGCGACCGTGTGCGCGACGAAGCGATTCAGCGCAAGCGCGACGAAGAGCAGGCTGCCAAGGACCGCGTCGAAGCCGAGCGCAAGGCTGCCGAGGAAGCCGCTGCGGCTGCCAGTGCGCCGGCGCCGGTCGCCGCTGCGCCCACGCCGTCTGCCGCTCCTGCAGCGCGTGCGCCTTCGTCACCGTCGTCCGCGCCGCGTCCGGCCCGTCCGGCTGGTGCATCGCCGGCGTCGCGTCCGGCCACGCCGGCACGTCCGGACGATCGCAATAATGCGGCCAAGCACAAGACGCGCGGTTCGCACGTCATGGTGGCCGGCGTCGAAGACGACGATGCGACCAAGCGCTTTGCCGGGCAGTTGCATCTGTCTGCTGCCGATCGCGCGCGTCGTTCCAATGTGCGCAGCAAGCCGACCGGTCGTCCGGGTTCGTCGTCCTCGCGCCGTGGCAACGACAGCGGGCGTGGTGGCAATCAGGGCAACAGCGGTCCGCACGGGTTCGAGCGTCCGACCGCACCGGTGGTGCGTGAAGTGGCGATCGGCGAGACCATCACCGTGGCCGATCTGGCGCAGAAGCTCGCGCTCAAGGGCGGCGATGTGGTCAAGGCGCTGTTCAAGATGGGCGTCATGGCGACCATCACCCAGAGCATCGACCACGACACCGCGTCGCTGGTGACCGAAGAACTCGGCCACAAGGCCACGCGTGCCGACAACGCCGACTTCGAGGATGCGCTGCTGGCGCATGCCGAAGGTGCAGAAGGCGATGCCGTGCAGCGTCCGCCGGTGGTGACCATCATGGGTCACGTCGATCACGGCAAGACCTCGCTGCTGGATTACATCCGTCGTACCAAGATCGCCTCGGGCGAAGCCGGTGGCATTACCCAGCACATCGGTGCCTACCACGTCGAAACCGGCCGTGGGGTCATCAGCTTCCTGGATACGCCCGGCCATGCCGCGTTTACCTCGATGCGTGCACGTGGCGCCAAGATCACCGATATCGTGGTGTTGGTCGTGGCTGCCGATGACGGCGTGATGCCGCAGACCAAGGAAGCCGTGCAGCACGCCAAGGCGGCGGGCGTTCCGTTGATCGTGGCAGTGAACAAGATCGACAAGGCCGGTGCGGATTCGTTGCGGGTCAAGAACGAATTGCTGGCCGAAAACGTGGTGGCCGAAGATTTCGGCGGCGATACCCAGTTCATCGAAGTGTCGGCCAAGACCGGTCAGGGCGTGGACACGCTGCTGGACGCGATTTCGCTGCAGGCCGAAGTGCTGGAATTGAAGGCAATGTCGGAAGGCCGCGCCAGCGGTACCGTCATCGAGTCGTCGCTGGACAAGGGCCGCGGCCCGGTCGCCACGGTGCTGGTGCAGCAGGGCGCGCTGAAAAAGGGCGATTACCTGGTCTGCGGCATCCAGTACGGCCGTGTGCGTGCGCTGTTCGACGAGACCGGCCATCAGCCGACCTCGGCGGGCCCGTCGATCCCGGTGCAGGTGCTCGGCCTGTCCGGCGTGCCGGAAGCCGGCGACGACTTCGTGGTTGTCGACGACGAGCGTCTGGCCAAGGACGTGGCGCAGCAGCGCGAAACCAAGCGTCGCGAGTCGCGTCTGGTCGCCTCGGCCAGCAACCGCATGGAAGACATCCTGGCCCAGATGGGCAAGGGTGAAGGTCAGCAGGTGTTGAACCTGGTGATCAAGGCCGACGTGCAGGGTTCGGTGGAAGCGCTCAAGCAGTCGCTGGTGGCGTTGTCCAACGACGACATCCGCATCAACGTGATTCACTCCGGCGTGGGCGGCATCACCGAGTCCGATGCGAATTCGGCTGCGGCGTCCAAGGCGACGATGATCGGCTTCAACGTGCGTGCGGATGCATCGGCACGCAAGATCGTCGAATCCAACGGCGTGGATCTGCGTTACTTCTCGATTATCTATGACGTGATCGATCAGGTGAAGCAGGTGGCTTCCGGTCTGCTCGGCGTGGAAATCCGCGAAGAGATCATCGGTATCGCGCAGGTCCGCGACGTGTTCCGCAGCTCCAAGTTCGGCGCGGTTGCAGGCTGCATGATCATCGAAGGCGTGGTGAAGCGCAGCAAGCCGATCCGCGTGCTCCGCGACAGCGTCGTGGTGTTCGAAGGCGAGCTGGAATCGCTGCGTCGCTTCAAGGAAAACGTCGAGGAAGTGCGCAACGGTACCGAGTGCGGTATCGGCGTGAAGGCTTACAACGACGTCAAGCCCGGCGATCAGATCGAGTGCTTCGAGCGTATCGAAGTCGCCCGTACGCTGTAACGGCTGTGGCTGTAACGGCTGCCGGGGCCTGCGGGCCCCGGAGTCGATAACGCTGATGCGGTAACGCGCGATTGCGTACAGCAGGTTTTGCAAGGCGAGGGCGGCATGGCCGCCCACGTTCGTTTTTGGCTTCGGTGCCAACTGGCCCTCCGAATCAACCAGGTCCACGACCATGCCAACCAAATCATTCCATCGCACCGACCGCGTCTCGGCGCAGGTGCGTCGCGACCTCGGCACGATCGTGCACGCGGCCGTGCGCGACCACGGCCTGCCGTCGGTCAGCGTGTCCGATGTCGAAGTCACCCGCGATCTTGCGCATGCCAAGGTGTTCGTCACCGCGCTGCAGCAGGAGCGTTCGGTCGAAGCGGTCAAGGGGCTCAAGGAAATTGCTGGTCAGCTGCGCACGCAGTTGGCGCGCGCGATGAAGCTGCGCCACGTGCCCGAGCTGCACTTTCACTACGACGATTCAGTCGATCGCGGCGAGCGCATCGACAACCTGTTGCGTGACCTGGACGACATCGGCCCCGAGGCCACGTCCAGCGACGAAGACGCCGAGCAGCGCTAAGCGCTGTCTGGCCGGCCGCCTCAATAGACGCGGCGCTGATTTCAACGGGCACGCACAGCGCCCGATTCGAGCACTGATCTTTTGAAACCCCGCATCGTCTATCGCCCGTTGCACGGCATCCTGTTGCTCGACAAGCCGGCTGGCGTCAGCTCCAACACCGCATTGCAGTCCGCACGCCGTTTGCTGCGCGCCGAAAAGGGCGGCCACACCGGCAGCCTGGACCCGCTGGCCACCGGCTTGTTGCCGTTGTGTCTGGGCGAGGCCACCAAGATCGCCGGGGTGTTGCTCGGCTCGGCCAAGGCCTACGACGCCGAGGTGGTGCTGGGCGTCACTACCGATACCGACGATGCCGATGGCGAACCGCTGCGCGAGCGTGCGGTGCCCGAGTTGAGCGAAGACGATCTGCGTGCGGCGCTGGCGCCATTTATCGGCCGTATCGCCCAGCAGGCACCAATCTACTCGGCGCTCAAGCAAGGCGGCGAGCCGCTGTATGCCAAGGCGCGCCGCGGCGAGATCATCGAGGCGCCGGTGCGCGACGTTGATGTGCATGCGATCGAATTGATCGGATATGCAGCGCCACGCCTGCAGCTGCGCGTGACCTGCGGTTCGGGCACCTACATCCGTAGCCTGGCGCGCGATCTGGGCGAAGTGCTTGGGTGCGGCGCGCATATCGCGTCGTTGCGTCGGTTGTGGGTCGAGCCTTTCCGCACTCCGCAGATGATCACGCTGGAAGCGCTGTCTGCGGCGCTGGAAGCTGGCACCGAGGCGCAGGATTTGGTGCTGCCGATCCGGGCAGGGTTGGCCGATTTTGCGCGAATCGTGCTCGACCAGGCGCATGCAGCGCGTTTCCGCATGGGCCAGCGCCTGCGCGATGCTGCATTTCCGGATGGCCAGGTGGCCGTCTTCGGACCGGACGGAATCCCCCTGGGCCTAGGCCTGGTGGACATGGAGGGGCGATTGTCGCCCCAGCGTCTGTTCAATGGACTGAACGAAGCCCAGGCTTGTTAATTTTTAGTCAACTTGTCCCAGGGCTCGCACGACGTTACAATTTCGCGGCCCCATTCGGGGCACCTCCAGCGCCAAGCGCGCTCATCCCAAGCAAACGGCGAGTCCGGCGGTGCGTCATGCACGTTCCTGTCGACCACGCATCTATCGAGAAAACACATGTCCGTCGACACCCAGAAAGTCATTGAAGACAACAAGCGCAGCGCCCAGGACACCGGCTCCCCGGAAGTTCAGGTCGCTCTGCTGACCGCCCGCATCGAACTGCTGAGCGGCCACTTCAAGACCCACAAGAAAGATCACCACAGCCGTCGTGGTCTGCTGCAGATGGTCAACCGTCGCCGCAGCCTGCTCGACTACCTGAAGAAGAAGGATAGCGAGCGTTACAAGTCGCTGATCGAAAAGCTCGGCCTGCGCCGCTAATCGAGTCCTACCACCGCGGTGCAGCGATGCGCCGCGGTTTTGTTTTGGTCATTCGCATTTCGTTATTTGCACGACGTAATTCATGGGCCGGAGCCTCCCGGCCGCCCGTTCTCGGCATGGGTCGACGACGGTCCAACGCAGACAGCAACACCTAAGGAAAAAACCTCCGTGGCAAAAATCACCAAAACCTTCCAGTACGGCAAGCACACCGTCACCCTGGAGACGGGCGAAGTCGCTCGCCAGGCAAGCGGCGCCGTCATCGTCAAGTTCGACGACACCGTACTGCTGGTCACCGCCGTCGCCGCAAAGACCGCGCGCGAAGGGCAGGACTTCTTCCCCCTGACGGTTGATTATCAGGAGAAGTTCTATGCCGGCGGCCGCATCCCGGGCGGCTTCTTCAAGCGCGAAGGACGTGCGACCGAGAAGGAAACGCTGATCTCGCGCCTGATCGATCGTCCGATCCGTCCGCTGTTCCCGGAGGACTACAAGAACGAAGTACAGATCATCGCTACGGTGATGTCGATGAACCCGGACATCGACGGCGATATCGCCGCGCTGATCGGCGCATCGGCCGCACTGTCGCTGGCCGGTACCCCCTTCAACGGCCCGATCGGCGCCGCCAAGGTGGGCTACAAGAACGGTGAGTACATCCTCAATCCGACCATCACCGAGCTGAAGGATTCGCAGCTGGAGCTGGTGGTCGCCGGTACCGCCAATGCGGTGCTGATGGTGGAGTCGGAAGCGGCGCTGCTGTCCGAAGAAGTGATGCTGGGCGCGGTCACCTTCGGCCATCGCGAACTGCAGAAGGTCATCAACGTCATCAACGAGCTGACCGTCGAAGCCGGCACCAAGCCCAGCACCTGGGTTGCGCCTGCCAAGAACACCGCATTGATCAACGCACTGAAGGAAGCGGTCGGCGCGCAGCTGTCCGGTGCTTTCCAGGTACGCGACAAGCTGCAGCGTCGCGACGCGATCTCCGCGATCAAGAAGGACGTGCTCGAGTCGCTGTCCGGCCGTGTTGCCTCGGAAGGTTGGAGCAACGCCGAGCTGTCGAAGGAATTCGGCGAGCTGGAATACCACACCATGCGCGACTCGGTCCTGGAGACCAAGGTGCGTATCGACGGCCGCGCACTGGATACCGTGCGTCCGATCTCGGTGCAGGCCGGCATCCTGCCGCGTACCCATGGCTCGGCGCTGTTCACCCGCGGCGAGACGCAGGCGATCGTTGTCACTACGCTGGGCACCGCCCGCGATGGTCAGGTGATCGACGCGGTCAGCGGCGAGTACAAGGAAAACTTCCTGTTCCATTACAACTTCCCTCCGTACTCGGTGGGCGAGTGTGGTCGTTTCGGTGCGCCCAAGCGTCGCGAAATCGGTCACGGCCGTCTGGCCAAGCGCGGTGTGCTCGCGGTGATGCCGAGCCTGGAAGAATTCCCGTACACCATCCGCGTTGTCTCGGAAATCACCGAGTCCAACGGTTCCTCGTCGATGGCTTCGGTGTGCGGCAGCTCGCTGGCGCTGATGGACGCCGGCGTGCCGGTCAAGGCACCGGTGGCGGGTATCGCCATGGGCCTGGTGAAGGAAGACGACCGTTTCGTGGTGCTGTCCGACATCCTGGGTGACGAAGATCACCTGGGCGACATGGACTTCAAGGTGGCCGGTACTGCCGAAGGCGTGTCCGCGCTGCAGATGGACATCAAGATCGAAGGCATCACCGAAGAGATCATGAAGCAGGCATTGCAGCAGGCCAAGGCTGGCCGTCTGTATATCCTGGGCGAGATGTCCAAGGCGCTGACCACCCCGCGTCTGGAGCTGAGCGACTACGCGCCGCGTCTGCTGACCATCAAGATCCACCCGGACAAGATCCGCGAAGTGATCGGCAAGGGTGGCTCGACCATCCAGGCGATCACCAAGGAAACCGGTACCCAGATCGATATCCAGGACGACGGCACGATCATCATCGCCTCGGTGAATGCAATCGCCGCGCAAGCTGCGAAGTCGCGCATCGAGCAGATCACCTCGGACGTGGAGCCGGGCCGCATCTACGAAGGCAAGGTCGCCAAGATCATGGACTTCGGTGCGTTCGTCACCATCCTGCCGGGCAAGGACGGCCTGGTGCACGTCTCGCAGATTTCCAGCGAGCGCGTGGAGAAGGTCGGCGACAAGTTGAAGGAAGGCGATCTGGTCCGCGTCAAGGTGCTGGAAGTGGACAAGCAGGGCCGTATCCGTCTGTCGATCAAGGCAGTGGAAGAAGGCGAAGGCCTGCCGGCTTCGGCCGAGTAATCGCCGCTGTTTGATGCATCACTTGCGTGATGTATGACGAAAAAGCGGGCTTCGGCCCGCTTTTTTGTTGTGTGCGATAGCAATACGTTCCTTCTCCCTACGGGAGGAGGTGCCCCGCAGGGGCGGATCAGGGTACGTGCGAAGCCTCGTGTAGTTGGAGCGGCACGAGGGCCTCGCCTCGTACCCTCACCCCAACCCCTCTCCCGGCGGGAGAGGGGCTTTGAATTCCTTCTCCCACCGGGAGAAGGTGCCCCGCAGGGGCGGATGAGGGTGCGGGCGAAGCCTCGTGTAGTTGGAGCGGCGCGAGGGCCTCGCCTCGTACCCTCACCCCAACCCCCGCCCCGGCGGGAGAAGGGCTTTGATCCTTCTTACCCAGGCTGCTGCGTCGGCGCAGGCTGCGTTTCCGGGCGCGGTGGCACAACGCGCGGAAAGCCCGGTGGCATCGGTTGATCTGCGGGCAAAACAGAAGGCGCAGGCAACGGCTCAATCGGTGGCGGCGCGGTCATCACCGCATCAGGACGCAGCTTCAACAAGGCGGCCCAATCGCGACGATTGAAATCGCACAGTTCTTCGTGCGCTGGCGTGCATTCGCTGGCGACGCCCAGGCTGTCTTCGTTCTGATCCTGGCCACTGTCGGACTGTGGCGTCGGCAATACCACCCGTCCAGCGCGATCCAGCGGCATCTTGCGCATCATCACCGTGTTGAACACATTGCCGCCGATCAGATACAGCGTGCGGTCGCCACCGACGTTGGCGGCCACCACCACATCGCAATGCGATTGCCATGGCATCGGTGCACTACCGCCAAGCGCGGCCTTGAGCCCGGCATAGCCGAGCGAGACACTGCGCCCGCGCAGCAGGCAGAGCATATCGCCGGGCGCGGGTTTTTCCACTGCAGGATCGGTGAACTGGTACGGGCCGCTGGCGCCGTCGTTGTAGGCGCTGCGGATGTAATCCAGATGGCGCGCGGAGCGATGAAAGCCGCTCAGGCCGGCTTGCGTCATCACCCACGAAATGAAGGCCGCCGACCATGGATTGTCGACCAGAAACGCGCGGCACTCGCTGGCGGTGTAGCGCGTGCCATCCAGCGCTGCGCAGTTCGATGCGCCAGGACGACCGCCCATCGATGCCAGCGTGCCGCTGTCGCGCCAGTAGCCTGCGACGCGTTGCCACGCCACCACGCCGTGGTCGGCGAGATAGCTCGATTCGGCTTCGGTCACGCCAAGACTGGCCAGACGACCCTTGGTATCGATGAAGGGATGCTGCCACAAGCGGTGTTCGTTGCAGGCACTGCGCACGATGGCGATTGCGGCGGGGCTGGTGCCGAACCGTGGCGGCATATCGCACACTTCCGCGGCAGCCGCGCTGCCGCCCCATCCTGCCAGCAATAAACAAAGCCACGGCCAAGGTTTTACAGTCATCGCAGGTCCTGCACAGAACAATCGCAGCAGGCTGACAGAGCTGCGTGCGTGCATGCGTGAAATCAACGCGGCGGCGGGCCGAGTTTGAGCGACAGATCCACTGCCTGCACGTGCTTGGTGAGGCCGCCGATGGAAATGCAGTCCACGCCATCGTTGGCAATCGCGGCAATGCCTGCCAGATCCACGCTGCCCGAGACTTCGAGTGGAATGCGTTGTTCCAATGGCAAGGCGGCAACGATACGCACAGCCTCGCGGCGCATTGCCGGGTCGAAGTCGTCGATCAGGATGCGCGTGCAGCCCACCTGCAATGCTTCGCGTAATTGCTCCAGCGTTTCCACTTCGACCACCAACGGCAACTGCGGTTGCTGCGCACGTGCGGCATGCACGGCGGCGCTCAGCGAGCCGGCGGCACGAATGTGGTTTTCCTTGAGCATCACCGTATCGAACAGGCCGATGCGGTGGTTGTCGCCACCACCGCAGCGCACCGCGTATTTCTGCGCGGCACGCAGGCCCGGCAGCGTCTTGCGCGTGTCCAGGATGCGCGTGCCGGTGCCGGCCACTGCAGCAACGTAGGCTGCGGTGGTGGTGGCGGTGGCCGAGAGGGTCTGCATGAAATTGAGCGAGGTGCGCTCGGCGCTGACCAGGCTGCGGCTACGGCCATGCAGGAGGGCCAGCACCGTGCCGGCACGCACGTGCTGGCCTTCGTGCACCTGCCAGTCGATGCGCACCTGCGGGTCGAGCGCGCGATGCGTGGCGTCGAACCAGGGGCGCCCTGCGATCACCGCATCCTGCTTGCACAGCAGATACGCGCTGTCGGCCTGATCGGGTAACAGCGCGGCGGTCACATCGCCGGTGCCGATGTCTTCGGCCAGCGCGCGTGCCACATCGGCGTCCACCAGCGCGGCGGGTGGCGCGTCCGGCGTGCGTGCGTGCACTGCGGAGCTCACTTTTCGGGGAAGTCGGCGATCTGCGCGGTGCCGATGGCTTCTTCGGCCAGCAGCACCGGAATGCCGTCGTCGACGCGGAAGATTTGCTTGCGGTCGCGGGTGATCAGCGCCTCGCGCAGCGGCTGCGCCTGCACGGTGCCGTCGGCACGCTGCAGGGTTCCGCCGGCGATTGCGGTGTTGAGTGCTTCCAGGCCCTTGCCGTCGAGCAGCGAGAGCGGTTGGCGGGTGTCGGGCGAGCACAGCAGGTCGAGCAATTTGCGATCCATCGAAGTCTTGTCTTGCGCAGAAGATGGCTAGAATACGTCTTTACCGCAGGGCAGGGCCATGACTTCCAACCACTCCGCGCCGCTGGTCGGCATCGTGATGGGCTCCCGTTCGGATTGGGAAACCATGCAACACGCAGCTCAGAAGCTCGATGCGCTGGGCGTGCCTTACGAAGTCAAGGTGGTTTCCGCGCACCGCACCCCGGATGTGTTGTTCAGTTATGCCGAGCAGGCTGGCGAACGCGGTTTGCGCGCGATTATTGCCGGCGCGGGCGGCGCAGCGCACTTGCCGGGCATGTTGGCGGCCAAGACGGCGGTGCCGGTGCTGGGTGTGCCGGTGCAATCCAAGGCGCTCAACGGCATGGATTCGTTGTTGTCGATCGTGCAGATGCCGGCCGGGATTCCGGTGGCGACGTTTGCGATCGGCAATGCCGGTGCAGCCAATGCCGCATTGTTCGCTGCGGCGATGCTGGCACCCGAGCAGGCGCAGATCGGCCTGGCGCTGGCGCAGTTTCGTGCCAAGCAGACCGACGACGTCATGGCCAGCGACGACCCGCGCCAATGACCACGGTTGGCATTCTGGGGGGCGGCCAACTGGCACGTATGTTGGTGTTGGCCGGCGCGCCGTTGGGGCTGCGCTTTGCGGTGTTCGACCCGGCAGCCGATGCCTGCGCAGGGCAGGTGGCGCCGCTGCAGGTCGGCTCGTTCGACGATACCGCTGCGCTTGCTGCATTAGCCGCGCAAGTGGATGTGATCACCTTCGATTTCGAAAACGTGCCGGCCGCCAGCGCACAACAGCTGGCCGCGCAGGTGCCGGTGTTTCCCAGTGCTGCCGCGTTGGCGGTGGCGCAGGACCGGCTCAGCGAAAAAACCTTGTTCCGCGAGCTCGGCATTCCGGTGCCCGAGTTCGCCGCCATCGACGACCGTGCGGGACTCGACGCCGCCTTGGCCCGTATCGGTACGCCGTGCGTGCTCAAGACGCGTCGCTTCGGTTATGACGGTAAGGGCCAGTTCCGCATCAAGACGCTGGCCGATGCCGATGCCGCGTGGGACGCACTCGGCGCACAAGCAGCCAAGGTCGGCCTGATCGTGGAAGCCTTCGTGCCGTTCCAGCGCGAAGTCAGCGTGGTGGCGGTGCGCGGGCGCGATGGCGAGTTCCGCGCCTGGCCGCTGACCGAGAACTGGCATGTGGACGGCGTGCTGTCGGCCAGTCTTGCGCCGGCAGCCGTGGATGCCGGGTTGCAGGCTGTGGCAGAGACGCATGCGCGCGCAATCGCCGAGCGTGTGGACTACGTGGGCGTCTTCGCGCTCGAGCTGTTCGTGCGCGATGGCCAGTTGCTCGCCAACGAGATGGCGCCGCGCGTGCACAACTCCGGCCATTGGACCGTCGAAGGCGCCGAGACCTCGCAGTTCGAAAATCATGTGCGTGCGGTGCTGGGTTTGCCGCTAGGCAGTACCGCAATGCGCGGGCATGCCTGCATGCTCAACTGGCTGAGTGCGATGCCGGATGCAGTTGCGTTTCTGGCGGTGTCTGGTGGGCATTGGCACGACTACGGCAAGCAGGCGCGCGACGGGCGCAAGGTCGGCCATGCGACGCTGCGCGCCGATACCCCGCAGCAGCTTGCGCGCGCCCTGGTGGATGCGGGCAGGGCGTTGCAGCGTGAGATGCAAGTTGAGCCAGTGGTTGCGCGGTTGAGCGAAGGTTGATTTCGCTAGACGCGTGAGTGGTAAGGCGACGAAGCAGCGCGAGACCACACGTCTCGCGATCTTGTGCAGCAAGCCGTGTCGCAAAGATCGATAGCCGCCAAACGCGCGTCTGCAGCAGGCAATCGCTCGAAATCAACCGTGACAACACCACACGGCTAGCCCAACCGGCTAGCCACAAAATCCCAATTGAGCAGCTTCCAGAACGCGTCCAGGTACTGCGCGCGGTCCTGCTGGTAATCCAGGTAGTACGCATGCTCCCAGATGTCACAGGCGAGCAGCGGCGTGTCCGGCCCGGTGAGCGGGGTCGAAGCATTCGGCGTGGCAACGACCGCCAGCGCGCCGTCCGGGCGCTGTACCAGCCACACCCAGCCCGAGCCGAAGGTGCTCAGGGCGACCCGATTGAATTCCAGTTTGAAATGCACGAAGTCGCCAAACGACTTCGCAATGCTGTCGGCCAGCCGGCCCAGCGGCTCGCCGCCGCCGCGCGGGCGCAGGCATTGCCAGTAGAAATTGTGGTTCCACACTTGTGCGGCCAGATGGAACAGCGTGCCTTGCGCCCGCGCGATGATCTCTTCCAGCGTCAGCTCTGCGAACTCGCTGCCTTCGATGCGCGCATTGAGCCGTTCGACCTCGCTGCGGTGACAGACGCCGTGGTGCGCCTCCAATGTTGCGGATGAGAGATGTGGCTCCAGAGCGGCGCGGGAGTAGGGTAGTGCAAGGTGTTCGATCGGCATGATGGCAAGGGCAGCGAAGGGAGTGCGGCGACAGGTCGCGCTGAAGGCTTACAATGCGCGCCTTTGCGGAAGTCTATCCGACCCGGCGGTCGGGCCTGCCGCTCCCAGTCAGGAGAGTCCAATGCCGGTGATGGAACGGATCCAGGCCGAAGTCGAACAACACCCGATCGTGTTGTTCATGAAAGGCACCCCGCAATTCCCGATGTGCGAGTTTTCCAGTCGCGCGGTGCAGGCGTTGGTCGCCGCCGGTGCCGACCAACTACGCACGGTCAACGTGCTGGAAGAACCCGAAGTACGCGCGAATCTGCCGCGCTATTCGAACTGGCCGACTTTCCCGCAATTGTTTATTCATGGCGAGCTGATCGGTGGTTGCGACATCACGCTGGAATTGTTCGAAGCCGGCGAGCTCAAGCGCATCGTCACCGAGGCCTACCAACCGTGAGTGCGGCGCAGGCCCAGCCTGATCTGGCTGCATTGGCCGGGCGGGTGGTGCTGATCACCGGTGCCGCCGGTGGCCTGGGCGCTGCCGCTGCACAGGCCTGCGCATCTGCCGGTGCGACCGTGGTGCTGCTCGGTCGCAAGTTGCGTCCGCTGGAGCGCGTTTACGATACGGTTGCCAAGCTAGGTCCGGAGCCGTTGCTGTATCCGCTGGATCTGGCCGGTGCCACGCCGGACGATTACGCCGCACTTGCGCAACGTCTGCAATCCGAACTTGGTGGTTTGCATGGCCTGCTGCACTGCGCTGCCGACTTCGCCGGCTTGACCCCAGCAGAGCTCGCGGCGCCTGCCGACTTCGCACGCAACCTGCATATCAACCTTACCGCGCGCGCGTGGTTGACCCAGGCCTGCCTGCCGCTGTTGCGGCAGCAGGATGACGCTGCGGTGGTGTTTGTCGTAGATGATCCAGCGCGGGTTGGCCAGGCTTATTGGGGCGCTTACGGTGCCGCCCAGCATGCGCAGCGTGGCTTGCTTGCCAGTCTGCATCACGAAACTGCCGCAGGCCCGGTGCGCATTAGTGGCCTGCAGCCCGGACCGATGCGTACCGCGTTACGCGCACGCGCTTTCACGCATCAGGAAGACAGCGCCGCGGTCGACCCCGCACGCTACGCGCCCGCCTGCGTCAGCTTGTTGTCCATGGCCGGTGGCACGCACCGCGGTGCGATCTGGAGTCCTTCGGCATGACCATTCTTTCGGCGGCGCTGCTGCTGTTCCTGATCCTCGACCCGCTGGGCAACATCCCGGTGTTCCTCAGCGTGCTCAAGCCGCTGCCGCCGAAGCGCCAGCGCTTCGTGCTCGCGCGCGAATTGCTGATCGCCTTGTTCGTGCTGATGGCATTTTTGTGGGGCGGCAAGTACGCGCTGGAGTTGATGCACTTGCGCCAGGAGTCGGTGGCAATCGCCGGCGGCATCGTGCTGTTTCTGATCGGTATCCGCATGATCTTCCCGCGCCCGGAAGGCCTGATGGGCGAGATCCCCGACGGCGAGCCCTTCATCGTGCCGCTGGCCATCCCGCTGGTGGCCGGCCCGTCCGGCATGGCCGCGGTGATGCTGATGGGCAGCAACGAACCGACCCGGTTATGGGATTGGAGCCTGGCGCTGATGATTGCCTGGATCGGTGCATCCACCATCCTGGCCTCGGCCACGCTGTTATACAAACTGCTCGGTCATCGCGCGCTGACCGCGATCGAACGCCTGATGGGCATGTTGCTGGTGGCCATTTCGGTGCAGATGTTCCTGGATGGGTTGGGGACCTATTTTAAGTTGCCGGTGTCGATTTAAGGCGAGCTAGGCCAGGGCAGGGCGGCTGTCACAGGTGGATAAAACGGGTTGCGGTGCCTGGCTGACTTGGCCCGGAATGCGATCGAGCCCAACCATTCCTGTTGTCTGATGCGCAAGCTGCGAACAGCTCGATCTGTGACGTCGCTCGTTTGGCTTGGCTCCGACTAGGGCGGGAGCGAAGAGCGGTGCGTACTCCTGCGGAGTGAATGCATCCGCATGGCGGGTGGCCTCACGTCACAGTCGATTGGCACGGCAGCTTTCATTCGGCATTTCAGAGGTTGAACCAGGCGCTCGTTTCATCCGGGACCCACGTCTCGCTCACTCTGCGACTTTGCACAATATGGCGTTTGCGCCTTCACATGCGAAGTTCATGTTGCACTGCGCGAAGTTTGTCACGCCGCCGTCACAATCAGGCCTTAGCGTGTTAATCTGTTGTTAACCGTTGCGGCAGCAACCAGCCGCGCGGCAAGGGACCCCAGATCATCGGCAGCCCACCCCCGGGAACGGTTGGGCTGACTGCGCCTTTTTGTCACTGCCCAACCTGTATCGAGGCTACCGAAATGACCCACCCCCGCTGTCTTCGCATGTCCAAGCTGACGCTTGGCCTTGTTGCCGCACTTGCTGCTGCCCCCGTATTTGCCCAGAGCACCTCCGCCGGCGTCGCCGGTGTGGTCACCAGCAGCGCCGGTCAGCCGGTGCCGAATGCCGAAGTGACGATCACCCACGTCGAGTCAGGCACCGTCAGCCGCGCCACCACCGATGCCAGCGGACGCTACAACGCGCGCGGCCTGCGTGTGGGCGGGCCGTACACCATCACTATCGCCGCTTCCGGCGCGGGCAACACCACGCGCGAAGGCGTGTACTTGAACCTGGACAAGGTCAATCAGGTCGATGCCGCCCTGGGCGGAGATCTGGCCACGCTGGGTACCGTGCAGGCGATCGCCGGCAACTACGGTTCGGCGATCTTCAGCGCCAACAAGATGGGCACCGGCACCAACGTGACCCGCGAAGAAATCGAGTCGCTGCCGTCGATCAACCGCAACCTGCAGGACTATGTGCGTCTGGATCCGCGCGTCGCGCAGACCGACAAGGCGCGCAACGAAATCTCCATCGCCGGCCAGAACCCGCGTTACAACGCGATCCGCGTTGACGGCATCAGCACCAACGACGCCTTCGGCCTGGAATCCAACAGCTTGCCGACTCCGCGCCAGCCGTTCTCGATGGACGTCATTGACGAAATCTCGGTGGACGTGGCCAATTACGACGTGGCAATCACCGGTGGCACCGGCGGCGTCATCAATGCAGTGACCAAGTCGGGTACCAACGAATTTCATGGTTCGGTCTATGGCACCTATCGTGAAAACGACTGGTCCGGCAAGAACCAAAACGGCATCCGCCCTCAGTTGTTCGACAACGAAGCCACTTATGGCCTGACGCTCGGTGGTCCGATCGTCAAGGACAAATTGTTCTTCTTCGCCAACTACGAAAAGTACAAGGGTAAGGGCGTTTTTACCGGTGCATCCGGTTACGGTCCGACCGGTTCGGGCGCCAGCAACATCGTAGGCGTAAGTCAGGCGCAGGTTGACGAAATTGTCGACATTTCTCGGAATGTCTACGGCTTCGATCCGGGCACGTTGGCGCTGCCGGCACTTGATTCCGAGTCGGAAGAAAAGGGTATCAAGATCGACTGGAACATCAGTGACAAGCATCGCGCCTCGTTCCGCTATGGCAAATCCGAGCAGGAAACAGCAAACCTCAACGGGTTCAGTGCCACTGCTCTGTCGCTGAATTCTTACCATTACACCCGCAATTTCGAACTTGAGACCTACACCGCCCAGTTGTTCAGCGACTGGACCGAGAAGTTCTCAACGGAAGCCAAGGTGTCCTATCGCGACTATTCTGCAGTGCGTGACGCTGCCTCACAGCTGCCGGCGGTCGGTGTCCGCATCGGCAACAATTTCGTCAACTTTGGTACCGAGCAGAGTACGCAGGCCAATGCACTGCGGACTGAGACGTGGAATGCGTTCTTTGCCGCCAATTTGTACCTGGATGACCACACTCTGAAATTCGGTGGCGACTACGAAGATAACGACATCTTCAATCTGTTCGCGCAGCGCGTGTTTGGTTCGTATACCTTCAATTCGATTGCTGATTACCGCAACAATCGTCCGGCCAACTATCGCTATTCGCAGTCGAACAGCGGAAATATTGACGATATCGCCGCGCAGTGGGGCATGAAGAATGTCGGTGTGTTCCTGCAGGACACGTGGGCTGTCAACAGCAACCTGACCCTGACTTTCGGCGTGCGGTATGACGAGCCGATGGTCAAGAACAAGCCGCAGTACAACGCGGCTGCTTCGACGACATTCGGGGTGCGTAACGACGAAACTATCGATGGCAATGGCCTGCTGCAGCCGCGCTTTGGCTTCAATTACACCTTCGATGCAGACCGTCCTACGCAGCTGCGTGGTGGTGTTGGCCTGTTTCAGGGTGCCGCAGCGTCCGTCTGGTTGTCCAACCCGTATTCGAATACCGGTCTCGCTTACACCGATTACAACTTCTCGAGCGTAAATCTGGTCAACAGCAACGGTATTGCGTTTACGCCGGACATTAACAATCAGCCGCGCGGTAACGGGACATTGAACGGGGCTACCCAGTCCGTCGACTTTGTCGATAAGGATCTGGGGCAGCCTGCAGTGTGGAAGGCGAATCTTGCGTTCGACACCGAATTGCCGTGGTATGGAGTGGTGGCGTCGGTCGAAGGTGTCGTTACCAAGGTCAAAGAGGCGCTTTACTATCAGCAGCTGAATCTGAGCCAGACAGGACCAACTGTGGTCGGTCAGGATGGCCGTCAGATCTACTGGAATCAGGCTGGGCTGAATCCCGCCAACTGGAATGTCAACGGTACTCAGCCGACTGGTGTGTCGGTTGATCCGCGTGGCAATCGTTTCCGCGGCTACAATGATGCGATCATCGCTCGCTCCACCAGCAAAGGCGGTAGCCAGAGTCTGACAGTGGGATTGAATAAGCCGTTCAACGATAGCGATTGGTCGTGGAGCTTGGCTTACACCTTCGCCAATGCCGATGAAGTGAGTGGTCTGACCAGCTCGACTTCTGGTTCGCAGCTTGGCAATACGGCTGTGTTTCAGGCCAATGAAGAAGTGAATGCAACCTCTGCTTACGAGATCCGCAACAGCTTCCTTGGAACGCTGCAGTGGAAGCACAACTTCTTCGGCGATTTCGCCACCAAGGTCGGCTTGATCTACCAAGGCCGTAGTGGTCGTCCGTACAGCTACACGTTCGATAACGATGCAAACGGCGACAGCCGTTTGAATGATCTGCTGTACATCCCCGCCGGCCCTGGCGATGTTCGCTTCGGCTCGGCGGCGGAAGAAGCTGCATTCTGGAATTTCGTCAACAACGATCAATACCTGTCGTCCCATAAGGGGCAGGTTGCTCAGCGCAATGCGGTGCGTAATTCGTGGGTCAACCAGTTCGATTTGCACATCGAGCAGGAGCTGCCGGGCTTCTTCGACGGCAACAAGGCTCAGATCTGGCTTGACGTAATGAACGTCGGCAACATTCTCAACAAGAAATGGGGGCGTGTGGAGGAGTACGCGTTCCCGAGTATGCGTGGTGTGGTCGAGTACGGCGGTATCGACGCCGCGACCGGCAAGTACGTTTACCGCTTCAATACGCCCGATCCCTCCACCATCTACGACGACAAGGGCATCTCCCGCTGGGCCCTGCAGCTTGGCTTCCGCTACCAGTTCTAATCTGGCTAGCGTGGCGAATGTTGAAAAAACGGCCGGGTCTTCCCGGCCGTTTTCTTTTGTGCGGGTGAGTACGCTAAAGTTCCTGAGATACGACAGGAGCAAGCTATGGAACTCAGCAGTACGGCAGCACGGGCGCTGCCGGTGGTGGATGCGCGGATCTACCCACGTGGTGGTCTGGATGTATTGTCCAAGGCTGAAGTGGCGCGGTTGCGCGATGCTTCCGGCGGCGGCATGCACGAGCTGTTGCGCCGTTGCGCGCTGGCGGTGCTGACCAGCGGCAGCGCTTCGGACGACCCGCGCGCCGCGCGCGATCTGTATCCGGATTTTGATATCCAGGTGAACCAACAGGATCGCGGCATCCGCATCGATCTGAGCAATGCGCCGGCGATGGCGTTTGTCGATGGCGAGATCATCCGAGGTGTGGCTGAGCTGCTGTTCGCCGTTGTCCGTGATCTCGCCTACATGGCGATCGAACTCGAGGCGCAGCGCGCTGATCTGGATACCAGCGAGGGCATCACCAACGCTGTGTTCGGCCAGTTGCGCAACGCGCGCATCCTGCAGCCGTCCGACCCGAATCTGGTCGTGTGCTGGGGTGGCCATTCCATCTCGCGCGACGAATACCTCTATACCAAGCAGGTGGGCTACGAGCTCGGCCTGCGCGGTCTGGACATCTGCACCGGCTGCGGCCCGGGCGCAATGAAGGGCCCGATGAAGGGCGCCACCATCGCCCACGCCAAGCAGCGCAAGCACCACACCCGATACATCGGCGTCACCGAGCCAGGCATCATCGCCGCCGAATCGCCAAATCCGATCGTCAACCACCTGGTGATCATGCCGGACATCGAGAAGCGCCTGGAGGCCTTCGTCCGGATTGGTCACGGCATCCTGGTGTTTCCGGGCGGCGTCGGCACCGCAGAGGAAATCCTCTACCTACTCGGCATTTTGCTGCGCGAAGAGAACGCCGACCTGCCGTTCCCGTTGATCCTGACCGGCCCGACCATTGCCGCGCCGTATTTCGAGCAGATCGATCGATTCATCCGGCTCACCCTGGGCGAAGCTGTCGCGTCTCGCTACGAGATCATCGTCGGCGACCCCGTCGCCGTGGCACGTCGCATGGCCGAAGGCATCCATGAGGTGCGCGCCCACCGCAAGGACCAGAAGGACTCGTACTACTTCAACTGGTCGGTGCACATCCCGCTCGAGTACCAGCAGCCGTTCGAACCCAGCCACGAGGCCATGGCCGCACTGGACCTGCACCACGGTCGCCCGGCTCCCGCACTGGCCGCCGACCTGCGCCGCGCCTTCTCCGGCATCGTCGCCGGCAACGTCAAGGAGGACGGCATGCGCCGCATCGAAGAGTTCGGCCCCTTCGAGATCCACGGCGACCCAGATATCATGCAGGCGCTGGACGAGCTGCTGCGCGGGTTTGTCGAGCAGCGCCGGATGAAGATCTCGGGGGATTACCGGCCTTGTTATCGGGTGGTGACTTAGGGGTTGTTTACTGGAACTTCTTGTCTTTGATGGATAAAGGGCATAACGATGGTCGCCAAATGGCGGCCGTCACTAATATCGGTCTCTAACCTGCCGCCGCCATCAGTCAAACCGTCGAGACGGCTACGCACCGCGTTCAGGCCGATACGGTGGCCGATACTCGTACTAAGGGGGATGGTCGGTACATCATTCGTCACGGATATTTCGATCCGATCCTGATAAACGGCTACTTTGACGTGAACCTCGCCGCCATTGGGGGATGGCTCTACTCCATGGCGGATTGCATTCTCGGCAAGCGTTTGGATGCTCAGCGTAGGAACCTCAATATCGGGCAGTGGAGAAGGCAACTGCCACGCGATACGCAATCGGTTACCAAAACGCAATGCCTCAATCTTCAGATACCTCTCAGTCAATGCCAATTCGTCTTCAAGCTTCAGTGCTGGCGGGCCGGCAAGCGCAGCCCTGAAGAGATCTGCTAGATCCAACAGGAGTTGTTCTGCCACCTCTGGCCGCTGATGCAGCAAGGCGATTCCGGTGTTGATTGTGTTGAACAAAAAATGTGGGTGGATCCGCGCTTGGAGGGCTTCAAGCTCTGCCTGTTTCGCACGGACGGCCAACTGGCGCGCGTTCCAGTGATTCTGAAAAACTGCCAAGCTGAGTACGCCCATTGCCAGGGCGATGCCTGTGAATTGCAGCCAAAGTGAAGTCCAGCCACCATTGGGAATGGGCATCACGTCGTGCATCAGGCTGTGTATCACCACGCAGATCAGTCCTGTGACCATTAAGAGCGCGGCTAGCGCGACTTGAGCGACTTGTTGTGGGCGCAGCTTGCTGAGCGGAGTCCTTATCAGGTAAAGCGCTCCCAAGGTTGGCAAGCTGATCCATTGAATGACCAGAGAGCCAAGTCCAAAGTAGACCCAGCGGTCGCTCTCGATGCCAGGTGCGAGCGCTAGCATTGCGGCAAGCAACTCGCCCGCCACGATGACTGCTGTGATGACTGGGGCTTGCCAAAGTGCGTCCAAGGGAGCTTGTAGTGGTTTGGAGACAGGGAATTGGGTCACTGGCGGCGATGCTCTGTGAAGGAGCTGGATGGGAGGCAGGCCGCTTGGATCACTGATGCGCCCGTTTGTCGGCACAAGCTATGGATTCTCGCTCCGTCTGGCTTAGTGTAAGCGGGTCGATTAGGGGATGGGGATCTCCATGCTAAGTACTTGTGAGGTTCCTGCGAACCCGCGATGGCGGTCAGTGCAGCGCAAAAACGGATTTACATTGGTGGAGCTAATGACAGCAATTGCTGTAATGGCAATTCTGGCTGCCATTGCTGTCCCTAGCTTTAATACGTTCATCAATGACAGCCGTTTGGCGTCGCAGGCCAACGAACTGATTGGAACATTACAGTACGCGCGCTCGGAAGCGATTCGACGGAATAGAAAAGTGACGGTCTGTCCATCGTCAAATGGCTCAAGCTGTTTGACGAGTACAACATGGACCCGATGGATCGCCCGGATTGACAATACTGGCGAAGTGCTGCGGGACTTCTCTGGTAAGGCCGGCGTCACTGCCACAGGGAATGTCAGCGCGATCGTCTATGGCTCGGACGGGTTGGCGAAGGCCAGCACCGGCATGCTTGCGACAGCACAGATTGTGGTGTGCATGAATACAGCAAGGCCTGCAGAGAATCGTCGTTTGGTACAACTGGCGGGGGGGTCTCGCCTTGAGGTCAAGCGAGAGTCGGGAAGTTGTCCTTAAGTTAGTTGCCGCGTGACGCCCCATCAGGAGAAATCGATGTATCGTTCTTTGTCTACGCAGCTGCAGCGCGGCGCGACCTTGATAGAGGTAATGATTTCAGTACTGGTCATGGCAATTGGCTTGCTTGGAATCGCCGCAATGCAGACCACAGCATTGCGGAATAGCCAGAGTTCACTCGAAAGAAGCGGTGCTGTAATTCAGGCATATACGGTATTGGATTCAATGCGCGCCAATCGTGATACTGCATTGGCTGGTGGATATAATACAGCAGGCTACCTTTGTACTGCGCCGACCGGTGCGTCACTTGCGGAAACTGACAAAGCCGCGTGGTTGAGGGCCTGGAAAGGAAGTGTAGGAGCTGCAATGGACGATGTAAGCGCCTGTGGCAGTATAGATTGCCAAGGCGGAATCTGTGATATCGGACTGAAGTGGGATGACAGCAGGGCAGTCAATGCGGCTGGCAGCAAAAAAGAGGCTGGCAATTCTGCCCAGGAATTTATGACTACGGTGCAGTTATGAGCGCAATGCGTAGTAGGGAACGTGGTAGCCGTATTAAAAGCAGCGGCTTCACAATGGTCGAGCTCATGATAGCGCTGCTGCTTGGTCTGCTAGTGGTAGGTGCTGCCATTGGCATTTTTGCCTCCAATCGCCAGACGTATCGAGCTACCGAGGGCCTTGGGAGAATGCAAGAAGGGGTGCGTAACGCTTTTGAGTTAATGGCGAGAGACGTGCGTGAAGCTGCCGGAAATCCTTGCGTCAATAACCTGCCTATAGCGAATGTCCTTGAGAGCTCTTCTTCCAGGTGGTGGAGTAACCTGAATCAGTGGGGCGATGCTTTTCGCGGATATGGGGCGACAGAAGACGCTGCGGATCTGACTGTTGGCGGAAGTAATGGACAGCGCCTTGCAGGTACCGAAGTACTGCAATTGTTTGCGGCTGATGAGAATGCGGCGACCATCAGTCTGCATGACACTGCGACTGCGAAATTTACAGTGAATACTGCCAGTCACGGTTTGAATGCAGGCGACTTGGCGGTTGCCTGCAATTCACGTCAGGCGTCAATTTTCCAAGTGTCGTCGGTTAGCGGTCAAGACATTTTCCATGCGCGAGCTGGAACGCCGGGGAACTGTACGCTGGGTCTTGGAGTACCTATGAGTTGTGCCACAGGCACCGTCTTCAATTACGCGGCCTCTGGTTCAGTCCTGGTCCGTTTGCATGCAACTCGCTGGTATATCGGTAACGGCACTAATGGGCCATCCTTATATCAGCAAGTTGCCACCGCCAATGGCACTGTAACGACGCAGGAAGTGGCTGAGGGTGTCAAGAATCTCAGTGTGCTCTATCTAGTAAAAGGCAGTAATAGCTACGTCAGTGCATCTGCGGTTGGAACCCGTTGGGCGGATGTTATCGCAGCGCGTATGAGCCTCAGTCTTGTCGGCACCGATAGCATCGGCGTGGGGTCTGCAGTGATTGAACGTCAATTGGTCCACGTCGCAAGCCTGCGGAACCGCAACCCA
Organism: Xanthomonas sp. Leaf131; assembly: GCF_001423495.1. Classification (GTDB taxonomy): domain Bacteria; phylum Pseudomonadota; class Gammaproteobacteria; order Xanthomonadales; family Xanthomonadaceae; genus Xanthomonas. The sequence goes on from NZ_LMOG01000019.1 coordinate 322,931, forward strand.
TGAGAGAGCTAATCCATTTGCCAGTTGCTTTAGAACAGCGTGGCGCATCTTTGATTGTAGTGCTGATTTTGCTTTTGGTCATGACGCTTCTTGGTTTGACTGTATTGCGGAACACTACTCTCGAAGAGCGCATGGCCGCTAACTTGTATGATCGAAGTCTCGGCTTTCAGGCAGCCGAATCTGCCCTGCGTCAGGGTGAGTTGCTTGCGCAGGCAACCCTCGCTTCTGCAGTTCCGAGCAGTGGATGCACTGCGGGTGTCTGCAGTACACCAGTGGCAACTGACTCAGACCGCTGGCTGAATAACAGTTTCGCCGGCTGGCTTAATGCGACCAATGATATTTCTGATAAAGCACCTCTTCCCAGGGCCAAGTATTTTATCGAGTACATGGGTGAGGCTCCCACATGGCCAGCGTGCGATCGCAAAGTGCCAATCGATGCGCAATGTCTTACTCCGCGCTATCGCATCACTGCGTTAGCAGAAGAGGCGGACCGCGCCAGTGTCCTGCTACAGACCAATTATCTAGTTCGCTGAGGACGTTTGCCATGCGCACGCCGCAAACCAAAAATAATTCCTGGCATCGGCGGTTATTCGCTCGTGCAACTCCTGTGCTGTTTGCTTACTTTGCGACTTTGTTGGCAATACCCGTCAATGCTGGCATCACATTGCCTTCAGATCCCCTGACTACCTCCAGTCGCGTGCCTCCGAATATTCTATTTATTTTGGATGATTCGGGTTCCATGCAATGGAAGTATATGTACAACCCTGATGTTTCCAGTATCTCTGGTGGCGGAATTTCCAGTATTCCTACCGGCGACAATAGAACCGCGGACAACGACTACGGGTCAGATAGCGTCGATCTGGCGGCTTTCTATGATCTCAATTATGTGACAAACACGCTTTATTATAATCCTAACGTATCATACAACGCTTGGCTGGACTCCACAGGCACGCCGCTCGTGGGAGGGTTGAGTTACACCGCGGCATACTCTGATAATGTCAACGTGCAGAGCACGTTCGCAAATACCACGAGTGCTACTGTGAATCTTTCCAGCGTTGTAAGGACTTTCTACTTCCCTAAGGGCGATATTTCCAATTATTCTGATGCTACTCAATACTACCGGTATCAAATTCTTACTGGCGGGCAGGTAGTCCGTAGTGAGCGCATGCAAGGTGTATCGAGAAGCGATAGCGGAACGCTGGCATCTGGATTGTCAGGCGCTGCTGGAGTATTTAGCGCAATTTACTCAATAAATTTGCCGGCAGGTGCTTCAAATTTATCAATTCAAACCGCAAGCTCTGCCAACTGTAGGAATGCGCGTTGTGCTGATCTTTACGTCAGGTTGAACGCCACGCCAACTTTGGCGCAGTCTGATTGTGCCCAAAACTCGAATGGAAATTCAGAGGCGTGCAACTTCTCATCTCCGGCGGCAGGTGTTTACAATGTCCGAGTATATGGTGGTAGTGCTTATTCGGCTGTTACATTGAGTTACAGTTATGATATTTTGAATGGCAATGGTGTCTCCAATGCCGGTTGCGATACGAGTACTTCTGGCTGGGGATGGAGGAATTGCACTTATTCGACCCCGGTCATCGTAGATAGCCAAGGTAATTCAAGATCCAGGACCGATGCCGAAGAAAGAACCAACTTTGCTGCATGGTATTCTTACTATCGTACCCGTACGAAAGCAGCAAAGGCCGCTGCCGGCACCGCTTTTAGTGAGCTTGGGACCGATGTTCGTGTTGGTTATCGCACTATCTGGGGGCGTAATGGGGCAAATACCAATGCCAACATACCTACGCAGACTGTCCCAATTCCCGTTGCGTATAATCAGGGTTTATTCGATGATCCGAACGGCGTATCCGGCACGAATAACAACCGAGCTGAATGGTATCGGAGACTTTATTCGACCATAGCGTCAAATGGTACGCCACTGCGCAGCGCCCTTACGAACGCCGGCGAATATTTTTCGCAGACAAATGCTTCGGGGCCGTATGGGCCGGAAGCTGGTTCTAACCAACTTCAGTGCAGGCAAAATTTCACTATCTTGACTACGGATGGCTACTGGAATAGCGATAGCGGTTTCAACTCCGGAGGTAATCAGGATGGCTCCGATGGCAGCGCAATTTTAAGGCCGGACAATTCGTCCTATACCTATACAGCTTCGCGACCCTACAGTGATGGCCTTTCCAATACCTTGGCGGACGTCGCCATGCGCTATTGGAAAAATGATCTTCGTGCAGATATGCCCAATATTGTGCCGACGACAGGAGCCGACCCTGCATTCTGGCAGCACATGGTGACGTTCGGTCTATCTATTGGTCTCAGAGGGGACTTGGATCCAGCATCAGATCTGCCGGCAATCACTGCGGGAACTAAGGCGTGGCCGAGCCCGGTCGCGGATAACATCACTACGATCGATGATCTTTGGCATGCTTCGGTCAATGGTCGAGGCCGATTTGTTGCGGCAAGCAATCCGGGCCAGGTAACAAGCGGTTTGCGTGCGGCATTGTCCTCGGTTACTGAGCGAACAGGTTCATTTTCGAATGTGTCTGCAAATTCAACATCGCTGACTACAGGAACCCGGGTCTATCAGGCAACCTACGTTTCAGGAGTATGGACGGGGGAAGTGACTTCTTATCCAGTCACTGCGGCTGATGGAGTGTCGACGACCGCGAGTTGGAGAGCGTCTGAACAAATTCCCACCGTTAATCGCAAAGTCTTTACTTCCGACGGAGTCAGAGGATTGGCTTTTCCAGCATCGGCGACAGTGGCGCAAATTGCGTCGCTGGCTCGGGTTGGAGGAAGTAATTATCCCGTGAGTGGTGAGGATAATGCTGCATATATTGCAGGAACGCGTAGGCTTGAAATTCAGAATGGCGGTACATTGCGTAACCGGAGTCGCATTCTAGGAGATATCGTCAGCTCGTCTCCGGCGTATGTTCCAGAGACGAATAGTCTTTACGTTGGATCTAACGACGGCATGCTGCATGCGATAAATGCCGCGAATGGTGCCGAGTTGTTTGCCTATCTTCCAAATGGAGTCAGTTGGAGTGGTCTGAATTCTTTGAGTCGTCCAGATTATACGCACAGGTACTCTGTAGATGGTCCGGTTGTCGTGTCTACGCGGACCCAGACTCCGGGTAAAAACACCTTGGTCGGCACTCTTGGGAAGGGCGGCAAAGGCCTATTTGCGCTGGACGTAACCAATCCGACGACTTTTGGCGTGGGTAACTTCAAGTGGGAGGTGACAGAGCAAGGTGGCGATATGGGTTTGATACAGTCCAAGCCTGTTATTGCAAAGCTTAACACCGGGGAGACCGCGTTGATTGTCAGCAATGGAGTCAATAGCACCAACGGTCGTGCTGTTCTGTTGATTTATAATCTTGATACCGGCGCATTGATTAGGAAGATCGACACAGGCGTTGGTTCACCCGTCACGGATAGTGCTGATTCGAACGGGTTGTCTACTTCTGTTGGTTGGGATTCTGATGGCAACGGTACTGTGGATGCTGTTTACGCTGGTGACTTACTCGGGAATCTCTGGAAATTCGATGTCTCGTCATCGACCGCTACGACATGGGGTGTAGCGAATAGCGCACGACCTATTTTTGCGGCTACTTATACCGGAGGAGCTACGCCAGTGCGCCAGCCCATTACTGGTGGATTGACAGTTGCTCTGAATCCTACGACCTTCAAGACATGGGTATTCTTTGGTACTGGCCGGTTGATGACAACTGGCGACTTGACAAATATGGATGTTCAAAGCATGTATGGTTTTGTCGATGACGGTACAGTAATCGTTCGAAGCGGCGCATCAGCGAATCTTACGCGTCGCACCACTGTTGTTGCTGGTACGCTGGGCGGCAGGCCGGTTCGCTCGTTCGAGGCGAATTCTCCTTTGCCTGCTACATCAAAGGGCTGGTACGTCGATCTGGTGGCACCGCCACAGCCAGGCACGGCAGAGGGCGAACGTATCGTGAGTGATGCACAATTGCTGGGCGATGTTCTAGTAACTTCCAGCGTTATTCCCACTGCTAGTGCTTGTCAGGCAGATGGACGTGGCTACTTAAATGCTTTGGACGCCTTCACCGGTACCAGTAGCAATTCTTCGTTCTTCGACTTGGATGGCGATGGTAGCTTTACCGACGAAAAATTAACGAGCGGAGGTCGAGACATTCCAGTTGGATCAGTGGACTTAGGAGTGGGAATGCCGACGTTGGCGAACTTGCTCCGCGGGAGGGCAGTCTTGGGTGGTTCGTCAGGTAATAATGCAAGCGTGGGCATCCCAGAAAATCGTAACGTTGGACGTGTGTCTTGGCGCGAAGTGAAGCGAGGAGATTGATCGATGTACACATCGAGTGGGTTTAATTATCGACGGATGTCCCGTATGCGATCTCGCGACCGTGGGTTTACGCTAATGGAGGTCATGGTTGTGGTGGCCGTCATTGCGATTCTGTCAGCGATTGCGTTCCCGAGCTATAACGCATACGTGGTGAAAACACGTAGGTCCGCAGCTACCGTTTGTTTGCAGGAGCGAGCGCAGCTCATGGAGCGTTATTACACCACCAAGCTGACCTACGTCGATGCGCCAGCGCCAGCAGTTTGCGATGGGATTGTCAATTCTTATGCGATAGCATTTGAATCGACGCCTACAGCTAAAGCGTTTGTGTTGACGGCAACTCCATCCACCTCACAGAAAGATCCCAAGTGCGGCACGTTGACTCTCAACCAGAAGGGCGAGCGAGGTGAGTCTGGCACAGCGGCTTCGGCTGCTGAGTGCTGGTGACTTTTTCGTGAAAGTAGCTTGCCTCCGCCATCCGACCTCCTCTCTCTATAACTTGGACCAGCCAGAACTGGCGAATTCGGCTAAACACTGGCACAAATAAGTCGAAGTTTACGGAAGAGCGGGTCGCGTTCGCCCTGAAGCGGGCCGATACCGGCACGACGGGCGAGGAGATTTGTCGCAAGATGGGTATCATCCAAGCCGCTTTCTAAACTTGGCGCAAGAAATTCGGCGGGCTAGGCGTCATCCAACTGCGTCGGCTACGCCAGCTTGAGTAAGACAACAGCAGGCCCGAACAACTGATCGCCGATCTGAGCCTGGACAAGGTAATTCTGCAGGACGTGGATCAACAACTTCGCGCTCACTCATCGATCGTCGATGCTTCCCCGGCCGAGTTCGTTGCCCGATTCACTAGCCCACCTATAGCCGAATTTTCCAGCTCTGCTCGGGCTTAACGCGGGCGGGGGAGGGGGGGCAAAGGTCAGGTGCTGCCTAATCTTTGGTTCTCACGAACAACAAAAAAGGGCTTGCAAAGTTTGCAAGCCCTTGATGTTTTGGCGCCCGAAGTTGGACTCGAACCAACGACCCCCTGATTAACAGTCAAGTGCTCTAACCGGCTGAGCTATTCGGGCGGGGAGACAAATTATAGGGAGCCGTCGTCGCATGCGCAACCCCCTGTGAACACTAATTTCAGAAGGGACATTGCTGATGGGCTATGAGCAATCGGGATCGTTGTCTGCCGGCGACATTGACAATCACTTGGCCCTTTAGAAGCCCGTTGGTGCAGACGTGAAATGTCAGATTGCTGCCGGCTGTCCTGCCTAGTGAGCCGTAGCGGACCTGTTCACGCCCCGACGAGGTGTGAATGCTGAGCCTTGGGGCAGTGCCTGATGTTCGTATGCTTATGATTCGGCTAGTGCTGTCAGGCTTCCTATTGCCGTCAGGATCAGCATATATCAGCCACCCTTGCGTCCAATCGTTGCTGTCATCACAGCTGTCATGGGAAACGCTTGGACACATTGCCACAGCGCTTCCACGCGAAATTGCGGCTGACCGGGCCATCGCCAAATGGGTGGAGAGTTCGAACATAAGTGCGCGTACTTGCTGCGCTTGACGTAGCTCCGTGAAAGACGGCCACGCAATCGCCAGGAGTAAGGCGAGTACTGCGGTCGTGATCGTGCTCTCTATCAAGGTGAAGCCTGCTTGCTGACAATGGATCCTGTCCATGGGAGATGCGCCACCTGTTGGGGGGTGAAGCGTCTAACGTCTAATCCTCGGGAGCCATCAGCATGCTTCTGAATAGTAGGTAGGAAAGCCGCGAACATGGCCATCATCCGCCGTCGCTATACTGCACAGTCGATTGAGGGCACCGCTCCATGACCGACCGTTTTCAGCTCGTATCCCCGTACTCCCCAGCAGGCGACCAGCCCGCAGCCATCGACAAGTTGGTGGCCAACTTCGAGGCCGGCCTGGCCAAGCAGACGTTGTTGGGCGTGACCGGCTCTGGCAAGACCTACACCATCGCCAACGTGATCGAGCAGGTGCAGAAGCCGACCTTGGTGATGGCGCCGAACAAGACGCTGGCGGCGCAGTTGTACGGCGAGTTCAAGTCGTTCTTTCCGCACAACGCGGTGGAGTACTTCGTCAGCTACTACGACTACTACCAACCTGAGGCCTATGTGCCGTCGTCGGACACCTTCATCGAGAAGGACAGTTCGATCAATGAGCATATCGAGCAGATGCGGCTGTCTGCGACCAAGACCTTGCTGTCGCGTCGCGATTCGTTGGTGGTCGCCACGGTCTCGGCGATCTATGGCTTGGGCGCGCCGGAAGACTATCTGTCGCTGCGCCTGATCCTGTCGGTCGGCGAGCACATCGATCAGCGTAAATTGATCCGCCATCTCAGCGATCTGCAGTACACGCGCAACGAATTCGAATTGACGCGCGGTGCGTTCCGCGTGCGTGGCGAAGTACTGGATGTGTTTCCGGCCGAGTCGGACACCGAGGCATTGCGCATTGAGTTGTTCGACGGCGACATCGAGCAGCTGACCTTGTTCGATCCGCTCACCGGCGAGACGCTGCGCAAGTTGCAGCGCTACACCGTGTATCCCAAGACGCATTACGCGACTACGCGCGAACGCACGCTCAGTGCGGTGGATACGATCAAGGACGAGCTCAAGGAACGGCTGGAGCAGTTGTACTCGCAAAACAAACTGGTCGAAGCGCAGCGCCTGGCGCAGCGCACCCAGTTCGACCTGGAAATGATGGCTGAAGTCGGTTTCTGCAACGGCATCGAAAACTACTCGCGGCATCTCACCGGCAAGGCGCCTGGCGAGCCGCCGCCGACATTGTTCGACTACTTGCCGCCGGATGCGCTGCTGGTCATCGACGAGTCGCATGTGACCATTCCGCAGATCGGTGCGATGTACAAGGGCGACCGTTCGCGCAAGGAAACGCTGGTGGAATTCGGCTTCCGGCTGCCGTCTGCGTTGGACAACCGACCGCTGCGTTTTGAAGAGTGGGAAGCGCGTTCGCCACGCAGCATTTACGTCTCGGCGACACCTGGCCCGTACGAATTGCGCGAGTCCGCCGGCGAGATCACCGAGCTGGTGGTGCGCCCGACGGGCTTGATCGATCCGGTGGTCGAAATCCGCCCGGTCGGCACGCAGGTCGACGACCTGATGTCCGAGATCCACGAGCGCATCAAGCTCGGCGATCGTGTGCTGGTGACCACGCTGACCAAGCGCATGTCCGAGAACCTCACCGAGTACCTGGGCGAGCACGGCATTCGCGTGCGCTACCTGCACTCGGATATCGACACCGTGGAGCGCGTGGAGATCATCCGCGACCTTCGCCTGGGCAAGTTCGACGTGCTGGTCGGCATCAATCTGTTGCGCGAAGGCCTGGATATGCCGGAGGTCTCGTTGGTGGCAATTCTGGACGCCGACAAGGAGGGCTTCCTGCGCTCGACCGGCTCATTGATCCAGACCATCGGGCGCGCCGCACGCAATCTGCGCGGCAAGGCCATCCTCTATGCCGACAAGATGACGCGCTCGATGCAGGCGGCGATCGACGAAACCGACCGGCGTCGCGAGAAGCAGGTCGAGTACAACCTCGAACACGGAATCACGCCTAAATCCGTGCAGCGCCCGATCTCCGACATCATGGAAGGTGCGCGCGAGGATGCTGCCGAGAAGAAGGCCGGCAAAGGCCGTTCGAAGTCGCGTCAGATCGCCGAAGACACTGTCGACTACCGCGCGATGGGGCCGGCGCAGATCGCCGGCAAGCTCAAGAGCCTGGAGCAGAAGATGTACCAGCACGCCAAGGATCTGGAGTTCGAGGCTGCAGCGCAGATTCGCGACCAGATCCAGAAATTGAAGGCAGCGAGTCTGGCGTAGGGCGGGCAGGGTGCCGAAGTGCAGAGAGGGCTTGTGGCCCGCGAAACCCTGCGCTAGAATGCGCGCCCTGCACAGCGCAATGCTGAAGCAGGAAACGGGCGGTTAGCTCAGCGGTAGAGCACTACCTTGACATGGTAGGGGTCACAGGTTCGAACCCTGTACCGCCCACCACTCCAAGTCCGGCTACACGGCGACTTGAGTGGTTTGAACACGATCATCTTGCTGCGATCTCAATCTAGCCATCGGCACGCGTCGTTTGCATAAGGCTGGTCTGCGGATCTGTCAGCGTTGTTGAAACCGCTTTCTCCATCACACGTCTTGCTTTAGCATCGCTTCCGCGCTGACGAAAGGAAGGCTGGCAATGGACGAGTATCAGCACACCGTGCTGACCAGAGGGGGATACCGTGTCGTGGCAATTACTCGCGAAGAGGTGTACGCGCCTGACGCCGTCGTGGCCTATGCGGTCGTGACAGAGGCGGGGACGCGCATTACGCCAGATCTTTCTCTGGATCAAGCCAAGGTCTGGATCGACTCACTGGCCGAGAGCGAGGGTGGCGGACGCAAGTCCGATCTGATCGATCACAAGCCGGTCGTCCGTCGCTAGGCGGCCGCCGAGATATAAGCCAAGGAGTGAGGGCGCGTGTCCAAAGTCAAAATCATTGCAATCGCCACTGCGGTGACGTTGCTGGTTGGATATCTTCTGTCCGGGTATCTGACCCTGCTGCTGTTGCGGCTCGATACCGGGTTGTATTCCTGGGACACCTACTACCGCTACGTCAGCGCGTTGGGGTTGCCGGAAGTGGCGCCTTACGCAACCAAGATCAAGATGTCCGGCGTGCTCGGCTTTGGTCTGCCGGTGATGGTCTGGGCCATCGCGGTTGTTCTCTTGCTCAAGCCCAAGGCAAAAGCGCTGCATGGCGACGCGCGCTTTGCTGGAGCGGCCGATCTGTCCAAGCACGGCTTGTTCAAGCCGAGCGGCAACGGCATCGTCGTCGGCAAGTTCAACGGCAAGCTGGTGCGGTTGAGTGGGCAGCAATTTGTGATCCTGGCCGCGCCGACGCGCTCCGGCAAGGGCGTTGGCGTGGTCATTCCCAATCTGCTCGAGTACCAGGAATCGATCGTTGTACTGGACATCAAGCAGGAAAATTTCGACCTGACCAGTGGCTGGCGTGCCAGTCAGGGGCACGAGGTTTTCCTGTTCAACCCGTTCGCCGAAGATCGCCGGACGCATCGCTGGAACCCGCTGACCTACGTCTCCAATGATCCGGCGTTCCGTGTGTCTGATCTGATGAGCATTGCCGCGATGCTGTATCCGGATGGGTCGGACGACCAGAAATTCTGGGTCAGCCAGGCGCGCAACGCGTTCATGGCTTTCGCGCTGTACCTGTTCGAAAACCAGGACGACGAGCTCTCGCTTGGCTTCCCGGGCGGTGCGGGTGCTCCCACGCTTGGCGGCATCTACCGCCTATCGTCCGGCGATGGCACCGACCTCAAGAAATATCTGAAGTCGCTCTCCGAGCGCCGTTTCCTCAGCAGCAACGCGCGCTCGGCATTTGCCAACATGCTGTCACAGGCCGATGAGACCTTTGCGTCGATCATGGGAACCCTGAAAGAGCCGCTCAATGCATGGATCAATCCTGTGCTGGATGCGGCAACCAGCGCCGACGATTTCATCCTGACCGATCTGCGCAAGAAGAAGATGACCATCTACATCGGCATCCAGCCCAACAAGCTTGCCGAAAGCAGGCTGATCATCAACCTGCTCTTCAGTCAGATCATCAACCTCAACACGCGTGAGCTGCCGAAGTCCAATCCGGAGCTGAAGTATCAATGCTTGCTGTTGATGGACGAATTCACCTCGATCGGCAAAGTGGACATCATCGCAACCGCAGTCGCGTACATGGCCGGGTACAACCTCAGGCTGTTGCCGATCATCCAGAGCATGGCGCAGTTGGATGCGACGTACGGCAAGGATCTATCGCGAACGATCATCACCAACCACGCATTGCAGATCTTGTACGCGCCGCGTGAGCAGCAGGATGCCAACGACTACTCCGAAATGTTGGGCTACACCACGATCAAGAAAAAGAACATTACGCGTGGCAGGGAGACCACCCGAAGCGTTTCCGAAGAGCGGCGTGCGCTGATGTTGCCGCAGGAGTTGAAGGCGATGGGCAACGAGAAAGAGGTCTTTCTGTACGAAGGCATCCCGCACCCGGTGAAGTGCGACAAGATCCGTTATTACGAAGATCGCTATTTCACTGCCCGCCTGCTGCCGAAGACTGAGGTGAAAACGATTGCGATCAAGGTGTGACTGTTGTCACTCAATGCGTGCGAGGCGATCCTGGTAATCCTTGACTCATGTGCTTGTTAAGGGCAAAGTTAGGAAGAGTCTGTGGGATTGTAGAGCTTGGTTAAGGGGGCGGCGCCGGATGGGGCCGTATAGGAGTAAGGCTATGGATGGTTGTTCATTGTGTTCATTTTTATCGACGTCGCGCATTGGTCTCTTCGGTCGGCTTGCCTACAGCGGGCAGGAAGAGTGCGCGCGACCGAGTGGCCTCCCGAAAATTCTTTCCTCCGTCACCACCAGGTGAGCGGAGGCGCTGTGCTGCCCGTCTTACGCCCGAAATTTCATGAGTTGGAGAGGTTCGAGTGAATCCGATGTATTTGTCCAAGCTTTCATTGGTCCTGGTGGCTTCGGTCCTGGTGGGCGCCTGCGCGACCAAGCCCGCTGCCGATTTCGGTGGGCGCTGGAAGCACGTCAATCACTTTGACGAAGCCCCTACCGAGATCCCGCTCTACACCTCTTACACCTATCAAGCGACGCCCATGGATGGCACGCTGAAAACGATGCTGGAGCGCTGGGCCGCAGACTCCAACATGCAGCTGTCCTACAACCTGCCGTCGGATTACACCTTGATCGGGCCTGTTTCGACGATCAGCACCACCAGCGTCCAGCAGGCCGCCACCGAGCTGAGCGCGGTCTATGCGGCGCAGGGCGTGTCGGTATCGGTGTCTGCCAACAAGTTATTGGTACAGCCTGTCCCCGTGTCGTCTGGAGCCAAGCTCTGAGGGCTGACTGCAGGCTTGATGCGTTCATAGGCATCCGGTCCGCAATGGCTCCTGCCTCCCAAGTGCCCGCGCTGCGTCGCGGCAACAGTTTCAGGCCTGACAAGGCCCTACGGTGACGGATCTAGACATGTTGCGTAAGAAGGTCAGTGAAAAGGATGGTTCTGCCCAAGTGGGTGCGGCCGTCCAGAAAGCGGTGAACTACGAGGTCAGCATCGCCGATCTCGCGCGCCGCAGCGAAAAACGTGCTTGGATCGTGGCGACCATGTCGATGCTGGTCACCGTGATGACGGCGGGTGGCTACTACTACATGCTGCCGCTGAAGGAGAAGGTTCCTTATCTGGTAATGGCTGATGCGTATTCGGGTACCAGCACCCTTGCCAAGCTTGAGGCCAATTTCGGTGGGCGCACGGTGAGCACAAGCGAGGCATTGGCTCGTAGCAATATTGCGCGCTTCATTATCGCCCGTGAGTCATTCGATCTGTCGATTATCGGTCAGCGCGATTGGAATACGGTTTCGGCGATGGGGGCCACGAGCGTGGTCGGTGAATATCGCGCACTGCATGCGGCCAATAATCCGCTGCGGCCTTACAATACTTACGGCCGGCTTCGCGCGATTCGTATCAACATACTGAGCATCACTTTAATCGGCGGAAATGGTAAGCCATACACTGGTGCAACCGTTCGCTTTCAGCGCACTGTGTACGACAAAAATTCGACCGTCTCCACTTTGTTGGATAACAAGATCGCCACGATGGGTTTTGTTTATCAGGACAACCTTCAGATGAGCGACAGTCTCAGGGTGGAAAATCCCTTGGGATTCCGCGTGACTGATTATCGAGTCGATAACGATTACTCCGCTTTGCCCGCAGCTCCTTCCTCCGGTGCGGCGATGAGTGCCCAGCCGCAATCCGGCGTGCAGCCTGGATTCCAGCAGCAGGTTGGGGCGGATGTAGTCGATCCGAATGCGATGGGCGCTCCCGGTACCCCAATGCAGCAAGGCGGGGCCAATCCTGGCGCCGCCCCAGTGCAGCAGGTGCAGCCCGGATACCCGAACCAGACACAGCCTGCGGGTCAACCTCAGGCTCAGCCCGTGATCCAATCTCAGGGAATGCCGAATAATGTCAATGGAGCAAGCGGTCGATGAAACCCTTTAACCCATATAGGGCGGCATTGATTGCAACGCTGCCGCTCGTGATGTCTGTATTTTCTGCGTCTGCACAGGTAGTGCAGGAGTATGAATACGCGCCCGATCGCATTTATCAGGTGCGCACCGGTCTGGGTATCACGACCCAGATTGAGCTCAGCCCGAACGAGAAGATTCTCGACTACAGCACAGGCTTTACCGGCGGATGGGAGCTGACACGCCGCGAAAATGTCTTTTATCTGAAGCCGAAGAATGTCGATGTCGATACGAATATGATGATTCGTACGGCGACACACTCCTACATTCTGGAGCTGAAAGTCGTTGCGACGGACTGGCAACGGCTTGAGCAGGCCAAGCAGGCTGGCGTGCAGTACAAGGTCTTGTTCACTTATCCGACGGATACCAGCTTCAATGGTCCTATTGATGCGGCTGTTGCAAAAGACGGTCCGCAGCTGAACGCTAAAATCCTCAAGGATCGGCGCTATTACTACGATTACGATTATTCGACTCGGACGAAGAAGTCCTGGTTGATCCCTAGTCGGGTATATGACGATGGGAAGTTCACCTATATCAACATGGATTTGACGCGTTTCCCAACTGGTAATTTTCCTGCTGTGTTTGCTCGCGAGAAAGAGCATAGCGAAGATTTTCTGGTCAACACGACTGTCGAGGGAAACACGTTGATTGTTCATGGTACCTATCCATTCCTGGTGGTTCGCCATGGCGATAATGTCGTAGGTCTGCGAAGGAACAAGCAAAAGTGAATTCGAACACGCCAAACAACTCCGACGAGCAGCCAAGCGGCAACGGCGACGAGCAGTCGCGTGCTGCGCAAGATGAGCGCAACAGTAATCCGTACTTCGCGCGCCAACGCGCGGAGGGCGCGCCTGATTTGGATGCAAACGAGCCGGTGCTCCGCTCAAGCGACATCAAGCGCCTTAACCGCAAAGCGCTGGTGTTCTTGGCAGGCATTGCTGCACTGCTGATTGTGGCCATCTTCTGGCTGGTATCGCGCGGTTCAAAGGAGGAAGAGGTCAAAAAGCCCCGGACTGAAACAGTGGTGGCGCCAGCATTGCCGCAGAACATGACGGCCCCTGTTGAGACTGCTCCGGTGCCGCTGGCCCAGCAGTCGAGTTTGCCGCCACTGCCGCCCATGCCCAGTGACGACGAGGAGCGTAGCGTTCCAGTTCAACGCGAGCGTGGCCCTTCGTTACTCGAGCGTCGCATTCTTGCCGAGCAGGGAGGCGCCCAGGGAACTAACCCAGCGAATGCCAATCTGCTTGGGATGCAGCAACCGACTGCAGAGCAGAAAGACGAGCAGATCATGTTGGCCAAGCCAATCAGTAACCCTGATGGGCTATTGGTGCGTGGTACCTATATTCGCTGTGTGCTTGAGACGCGGATTATCTCGGATTTCGACGGTTTCACGTCGTGCATCATTACTGAACCGGTCTATTCCATCAATGGTCACAAGTTGCTGCTGCCCAAGGGTTCCAAGGTCTTGGGGCAGTACAAGGCCGATGAACCCAGCTCTCCTCGGATGGAGGTCGTATGGGATCGCATTACCACGCCGACCGGCATCGATGTGACGTTGTCTGGACCAGGTATCGACAACCTCGGTAGTGCAGGGCATCCGGGTCAGTACGATGCCCATTGGGGCAACAAAATTGCATCGGCTCTTTTCATCAGCATGCTGAGCGATGCGTTCAAGTATGCAGCCGCAGAATACGGTCCGCGGACAACCACCGTTGGATTGGGTAGCGGTACGATTACCGACCAGCCGTTCGAGAGCAATACGGCCGATAGTATTCAACAGGTTGCCCGCCAGGCGATCCAGAAGTCAGGGCGCCGTCCGGCAACCGTGACCATTAATCAGGGAACTGTCGTATTCGTCTATGTGGCGAAGGACGTCGATTTCACGGCGGTGTTGCCGAAATGAGCGCGACTGGTGCCGTGACGATCGAGGACTCTCCGACCGCTCGGATTTCGAATGATTTTCTGGATTACCAGTATTCGGTGCTGGGGATTCTCGATTATCTGAACTCTCCGGATGTCACGGAGATCTGCATCAACCGGCCCGGCGAGCTATATCTGGAAACGATACATGGGTGGCAGCGGATGGAGGTTCCATCGCTCACCTTTGACCGGGCTCGTCAGTTCTGTACGGCCGTTGTCAACGAGAGTAATACTGGTCAGCGCATCACCGATGCCGATCCTGTGGTCTCGCTGACGTTTCCAACCGGCCAGCGTGCACAATTTGTGATTCCCCCTGCCTGCGATGCCGGAAAGGTGTCGATCACGATACGTCTGCCTTCCAAGCACACCAAGACCCTCGAGCAGTACAAGCACGACGGGTTCTTCGATCAGGTGCTCGAGCAAGCGGCCGATGTCAGCGATCAGGACCGGGAGTTGCTGGAGCTGCGCCGTAACAAGGATTACTCGGAGTTCTTCAAGAAGTCCGTGCTTTACAAGAAGAATGTCGTGGTTGCCGGTGCTACCGGCAGTGGCAAGACGACATTCATGAAAGCATTGGTGAACCACATTCCAAATGAAGAGCGGCTTGTCACAATCGAAGATGCACGTGAACTGTTCATTAGTCAGCCAAATTCGGTGCATTTGCTGTACTCCAAAGGCGGGCAGAGCGCGAGTAATGTGACCGCTAAGAGCTGCATGGAAGCCTGCCTGCGTATGAAGCCGGATCGCATCATCCTGGCCGAGCTTCGTGGGGATGAATCGTTTTATTTCATTCGTAACTGCGCATCCGGTCACCCGGGTTCCATCACCAGCTGCCACGCCGGCAGCGTAGAGCAAACCTGGGACCAGTTGGCATTGATGGTGAAGGCCTCCAATGAGGGGTCTGGTTTAGAATTCGAGGTCATCAAGCGCCTGTTGCGCATGACCATCGATATCGTCGTGCATATCAAGGCGCATGCTGGCCGGCGCTTTATCACCGGGATCGATTTTGATCCTGCGCGAACCCTGCGAGGCGGCTGAAACGCCGCTCCGCAGGGTTCGCGATCGAGTTCTAGGAGACTTCGACATGTTGCCTGGTATGGAATTGATGGGCTGTTCTGGACTTGCCGTCCCCGGCGAGGTGATGCAGCACGTCGTGCGCGTCGAATCGTCGCGTAATCCATATGCCATCGGTGTCGTCGGCGGACGCTTGGTCCGTGAACCACGAGGACTGGATGAGGCAATCGCGACCGCAAAAATGCTGGAGCAGAAGGGCTACAACTTTTCTCTTGGCCTGGGTCAGGTTAATCGATACAACCTCGAAAAGTATGGGCTGACCAGTTACGAGATGGCTTTCGCTAAATGCCCCAATCTGGTGGCGGCCTCCAAGATTTTGGCTGAATGTCATTCACGTTCTGGAGCCAACTGGGGAAAGTCTTTCAGTTGCTACTATTCAGGAAATTTTGAAACCGGCTTCAAGCACGGCTATGTGCAAAAGATCTATGCATCCATCCGCCAATCGGTTGCTGCATCCAATGTTCAGCCCATTCCGTTGGTAGCTAACAATCGGCAAATCAGGATCCGCACCGAACCTACGGCCAGCCAGGCCGCTGCAGTGTTGGCGGATGCGATTGTTGCGCGTCGGGTTCAAGGTCTGATGCGTCAAGCCCCGGACGAAATGTCAGGCGAGTTGAGCACGCCTGCTGTGCCAGCTCCAGCTCCACAGCCAAGTGCGCCGGCGAGGCCGGCGCCGGCGTCCAGCGACCTGTATGTCATTCAAGCGACCGGCCAAGGTCGCGGCGTGGCATTACCGGCAGGAGTGCAGCCCGCCAGTGCTGCACCTGCCGGCCAACCTTCCCCCTCCGTTGCCACGCAGCCGTTAACTCGGCCAGTGGACAGCGCTTTCGTGTTCTAGCAAGGATGTCGTTCTGCAAGCGGATTGCTCCAAGACCCCCCCTGTTCCAAAAGGAGATACAAAATGAAGTTTGAAATGAACAATAAGCAGTTCGTTGCCAATGCCAAGATGGTCGGCGCACAAGGGCTGAAGGCGTTGGTTTTCACTTCGCTGTTGCTGGTTGCAAGCGGTGCTGGCGCAACTCCGGGCGGCTTGGCTGACACCGACACCAAAGTCTGCGGCTTTCTTGGAAACGTGAATTCACTGCTCACGATGGGTTCTGTTGCTGTCGTCACGATCGCGGTCATCGTCGCGGGCTACCAGATCGCATTTGCGCACAAGCGTATTTCCGAAGTGTCGCCGATCCTCATCGGCGGCGTGTTGATCGGTGCTGCAGGCCAGATCGCGAACATGGTCATTGGCGACCGCAACCAGAAATGCGATGGCGACACTGCGATGGCATTGGTGCAGATGCTGCAGCACTATGCATAAAGACGTGCTCTTCCGTGGGTGCACCAGGCCAGCGATGTTCCTGGGTGTGCCTTACATTCCCTTCTTCATCGGCGCCGGCGGTGGGCTGTTGATGGGGATGTACTTCAACCTTTGGTACCTGCTCAGCATTCCCGTCATCATTTTCGGCATGCAACAGATGGCGAAGCGCGACGAGATGATTTTCAGGCTGCTGGGGTTGCGCTGGATGTTCAGGCTGCGTGCCCGCAACCTCCCGCGCTATGCCGGAATGTGGGTATTCACTCCGAACGAGTATCGAAAGTCTCCCCCAGGTAAGCGTCAATAGTGTGTAGCGAGACTCCACGCCTACCCCATGCACCCGTGCATGGGGTAGGCGCTTATTACGATCACCGGGGCGTAGCCCTTCTACCTTGGTAAGACCATGTTCAACCCAGATACGCCGATCAGCGAGTTCGTCTCCGTCTCGACCCATGTGGCTCCGTCGGTTCTCAAGACCACGGGGGGCGATTACCTGTTGATCTGGCATTTGGCTGGATTGCCGTTTGTTGGCCGTGACGAGTTCGAACTCTCCCAACGCCACAACACCTTCAATCGTCTGCTGCAGACCCTGCGTGCGCCAGACTTTGCCAACGTTGCCTTCTGGGTGCACGACGTCAGGCGCCGTCGCAGGATCCGTACGGAAAGTCGTTTCAAGCAGGCGTTCAACCAAGGTCTTTCGGACGAGTACTACGCTGCGCTGTCGGCGCAGAAGATCATGCAAAACGAGCTGTACTTCACCATGTTGTATCGGCCGGTGGTGACAGGGCGCCGCCTGGTGGAGAAGTCGGCCGATCCGGACAAGATCCGGATCGAAGAGGAGCAGTCGGTCGCAAAGGTGATCGAGCTGGCGACGAACGTCGAGGCTGTACTGAAAGATTATTCGCCCTACAGGCTGGGCATGTATGAAGCCAAGAATGGCATCATTTTCTCGGAAACCCTTGAATTTCTGGGCTATCTGCTCAATCGCATCGATGAGCCGGTGCCGGTTTTGCAGGCGCCGGTGCCTGCGTACCTGCCGGTCAGCAAGCACATGTTCGCCAACAAGACCGGCGACTTCGTCATTCGCACGCCGGACGGTATCAATCATTTCGGCGCGATCCTCAACGTCAAGGAATACGCGGACGGAACCTACCCGGGCATCCTTAACGGGTTGAAGTATCTGGACTTCGAGTATGTCGTCACCCATTCCTTCAGCCCGGTCGGCCGTCATGACGCGCTGAAGGTGCTGGAGCGGACCAAGGGCATGATGGTGTCCTCGGGCGACAAGTCGTCCAGCCAGATCCGCGACCTGGATGTGGCCATGGACGATGTGGCGTCGGGCAATTTCGTGTTGGGTGAATATCATTTCACCATGGCTGTCTACGCGGACAGTCAGGAAAAACTGGCTCGCCAGATCGCGACCACCCGTGCGGAGCTTTCCAATGCAGGATTCGTTTCTGCCAAGGAGGATCTGGCGATCGCTTCGTCCTTCTATGCGCAGTTGCCCGGCAATTGGCGCTACCGCACGCGCATCGCCAATCTGAGTTCGTTGAATTTCCTGGGCCTGTCGCCGCTGCATAATTTTGCTCAGGGCAAACAGCAGAACAATCCGTGGGGCGATTGCGTCACCACGCTGCAGACCACCAATGGTCAGCCGTATTATTTCAATTTCCACGCCACTCATCCTGCGGAAAACTCGCTCGGTGAGAAGGCGATCGCCAACACGATGGTGATCGGTAAGTCCGGTACCGGTAAGACGGCGTTGATCAATTTTCTGCTGAGTCAGGTGCAGAAGTTCGACCCGATCCCGACGATCTTTTTCTTCGACAAGGATCGTGGCGCAGAGATCTTCGTTCGCGCCTGTGGTGGCAATTATCTGGCGTTGGAAAACGGTGCGCCGACCGGATTCAACCCATTCCAATGCGAGCGCAACGAAGCCAACACGCAGTTCCTGGCCGAACTGATCAAGGTGCTGGGCGGCAAGCCCGAATACAGTTCGCGCGAAGAGGAGGACATCTATCGCGCGGTGGAGGGCATGCTCGATACGCCGATGCACCTGCGCAGCATGAGCAACTTCCGCAAGAGCCTGCCCAACATGGGCGATGACGGCCTATACGCGCGCCTGCGCCGTTGGACTGTCGGTAACTCGCTAGGGTGGGTGTTCGACAATCCGGTGGATACGATCGACCTGCAAAAGGCTTCGATCATCGGTTTCGATTACACCGATGTGATCGACAACGCCGAAGTGCGCGTGCCGGTGATCAACTATTTGTTGCATCGTCTGGAGGCATTGATCGACGGCCGTCCGTTGATCTATGTCATGGACGAGTTCTGGAAGATTCTCGATGGCAAGGGCGGTCTGAAGGAATTCGCCAAGAACAAGCAGAAGACCATCCGTAAGCAGAACGGCCTGGGCATTTTCGCCACGCAGAGCCCGGAGGATGCGCTTGCCAGCGATATCGCGGCGGCATTGATCGAACAGACCGCGACGATGATCCTCCTGCCCAACCCGAACGCCAGCCGGGACGACTATATCGAAGGGCTCAAGCTCACCGATGCCGAATACCAGGTGGTGGTCTCGCTGGACGAGCGTTCACGCTGCTTTCTGGTCAAGCAGGGGCATGCTTCGGCTGTCTGTCAGCTCAACCTTCGCGGCATGGACGATGCCCTGGCGGTTATTTCTTCGTCGACCGACAATATCGAAATCATGCACCAGATTTTGTCGCGCAAGGCCGGCGAGCTGGGCGTCAGCGTAGATCAGCTGACCCCAGAGCAGTGGTTGGAAGATTTCTACGCCAATCGCAAGGGCTCGGGCAGGCGCGCCTCAACCAAAGACAAGGAGGTCGAAGATGCGTAATTCCAGCATCAATCAACAGATTCACCCGGCAACATATCCATCTGTGTCACAAGAGGCGAAGAACACCATGACAACCAAGTTCAGACATTTTTCTCGGATAGTGACGGGACTGGTGCTGCTCTGCATGGCGGGAGCGGCGAGTGCGCAGTGGGAGGTGATCGACAACAAACTGATCGAGGAAGCACAAGAGATCCGCAAGACCCATACCGTTGGCAAGGGCGACGGTGAGGAATCCAGCGGCAAAGAAGTCGAAAAGCCCAAGGAAGCTCTCAAGAAAGTTGCCGACGATTTCGGTGTGGCTGGTTGCGCCTCGTCGACATCGGGCACGCCGGTGTCCGATGTGCAAAAGCAGGTATGCGAGCTGATCCAGCGTACGCGCAATTCGCAGTACAACTACATGGTGGCGATGAATGAGATCACCACCGAGCGGTTGAAGCGCCTGCGCAAGATCGAGAATGATCGCGCGGACATCAAAGACGAGCAGATCGGTTTGCTTGAGAGCAACACTAACAAGTTGCTGGCGCTGAAAGCGATGATGGATATCGACCGGCAGCAGATGGAGTCGGCGATGTTCGCCTACGACAGGCGGCTGGCGTATCTGACCGATAAGCAGACTGGTGCGGCGCTTGCGGCCATGAGCGGCAAAGATCCGCCGAAAGCCGAAGACGACTCCTCGTGGTTCTCGTGGATCCCGTCAGATTTGTTGAGTCTTGGCAAGACGCTCGCTGCCGGTGCGGTAATGGGCGGGGCGCTGGAGGCGATCAAGACGGACGAGCCCTCCGGCATGCGGACGTTGAAGATCGATAAAGACTGAATAGCCGCGCGAGCGCTGACTACACCGCGCATGTAATCCAATCAATTCCGGGGCAACGACTGCCCACGGCGCAGCCGTCTTTAGTGGATGTAGTGACTTATGAATCCCAGTGATTTCCTGACAAACATTGCCCAGTACGAGTTTTTCCGCCTTATCAACGATTACCTGCGCGACGAGATCGCGATTTTCCAGTGGGAATTGTTGCAGCGGACGACGGCGTGGGTGGGGGTAATCGCGCTGACATTGCTGACGCTGTGGATTTTCATCCAGGGCTATCGGGTCGTGACGGGCCAGTCGCGCGAGGCGGCGATGGGCCTGGTGGTGACGGCGCTGCGCGCAGCGCTGATCATCGGGCTGGCCACGAGCATGGCCCAGGGTTCGCCGCAACTGTATTGGACGCTGACCGATGGCATCAGCGAGGCGATCACCAAGACAGTGACCGGCGATTCGGACAGCCCATACGAGGCGATCGACAAGAACCTGATGCTGATGCAGGTGGCAATGACCGGCCTGGATCAGATCCAGACAGCTGGGGACA
This sequence comes from Xanthomonas sp. Leaf131, assembly GCF_001423495.1. Lineage (GTDB taxonomy): Bacteria > Pseudomonadota > Gammaproteobacteria > Xanthomonadales > Xanthomonadaceae > Xanthomonas. Next base: position 343,876 of record NZ_LMOG01000019.1, read on the forward strand.
AGAACGNAAGCGAGGCGATCACCAAGACAGTGACCGGCGATTCGGACAGCCCATACGAGGCGATCGACAAGAACCTGATGCTGATGCAGGTGGCAATGACCGGCCTGGACCAGATCCAGACGGCAGGGGACAAGAACGGCGAAGACCAGAAGACCCGTGCGCGTTGGTTCACCGGCATCGGGATGGCCGGCCCGGGCGTGGTGGCCGGCTCGATGTTGCTGTTGAACAAGATCGCGATGGCGTTGGTGGTGGGGTTTGGGCCGTTGTTCATCCTGTGTCTGCTATTTCAGGCAACGAAGTCGTTGTTTAGCAAGTGGCTGTTGTACGGCATCGGCACGATGTTCTCGTTGTCGGTGCTGACCTTCACGGTGAGCCTGGCGACCAAAGTCGTGGGTGCGGTGGGGGCGGCCTTTGTAGCGAAGTGGGCACTGAACGGTTTTACCGGCGAAGGCATCAGCAGCATGGCGCTGCAGCAAGGAGGATTGGGCTTGGTCCTGACCACGTTGATCATCACCGCACCGCCGATGGCGGCGGCCTTCTTCCAGGGCACGCTGGGCCAGTTCACGGCGTACTCGGCGCTGGGGCAGTTGGATCGTGCAACGACGTCGCCGGCTGCTGGTAGGCCTTATACGCCAGCGGAGCCAGAATCCAGCAACCAAACGCGAGGAAATAACGAAGTGGGTTACTCAAATATGAATAAGAGTATTGATGCTAATGCTCAAACAGCGCAAGTGGGCAGCCGTGGGATTGCACATGCTAAGCATCAGGGTTGAATTATGAATAAAATATCAACTCCACTTGTTGGGTGCCTGCTGCTTACCTTGACTCAGGGTTCCTTTGCCCAAACGGCTTGCCCAGTTGGCGTAGCACCTGGCAGTCCGCAATGTGGACAGGGTGCTGCAGATGATCTGCCTGCTCCGCCTCCTAGGCCGGCAGGTGAATGGATTAAAACCTGGGGGGCAATCGCAGGTTCTGTCCAAGGAGACCAAGGTTGGAGCTCTAATGGAAAGTATAGTGAGAATGACGCTAAGCAAGATGTCCTAAATAGGTGCAATTCTTCAGGAGCTACAGATTGCAAGGTTGACTTGACTTATTTCAATCAATGCGTCGCTATTGCGGTCCCTGCGAAGGGAGGTGGGAAAGGAAGTATATTCACTGGTAAGGATGAGGAGGTCGCTAGCTCTCGCGCCTTGGATAAGTGCCATAGTGGCTATGGATCCAGATGCACTGTCTCTTTTACGGACTGTACTAGGCCTGTATTCAAAAAATACTAATATTTAAATTTTAAAGTGTCATGAGATTTTGGCTGTGTCTTGAATTTTAATATTTTACCGTGTGGTGTTTCTTTTAGATCTTGCCGAAATTTGGCGCTAAGTTTTAATTTGAAAAATGACGTCAGCTTGATTGTAAGCTGGTAAATGATTCTTTTAGTTATTAGACATTGACCGTACGGTGTAAGCGAGGCGATCACCAAGACAGTGACCGGCGATTCGGACAGCCCATACGAGGCGATCGACAAGAACCTGATGCTGATGCAGGTGGCAATGACCGGCCTNGAGGCGATCACCAAGACAGTGACCGGCGATTCGGACAGCCCATACGAGGCGATCGACAAGAACCTGATGCTGATGCAGGTGGCAATGACCGGCCTGGATCAGATCCAGACAGCTGGGGACAAGAACGGCGAAGACCAGAAGACCCGTGCGCGTTGGTTTACCGGCATCGGGATGGCCGGCCCGGGCGTGGTGGCCGGCTCGATGCTGCTGCTGAACAAGATCGCGATGGCGTTGGTGGTGGGATTTGGGCCGTTGTTCATCCTGTGTCTGCTATTTCAGGCAACGAAGTCGTTGTTCAGCAAATGGCTGTTGTACGGTATCGGCACGATGTTCTCGTTGTCGGTGCTGACGTTCACGGTGAGCCTGGCGACCAAGGTTGTGGGTGCGGTGGGTGCGGCCTTTGTTGACCTGCCCCCACTGAGCCGTACCAGCTGAAGCTATAAAGTCCGTGACCCCAAGAGGACGGACATGAAGAAGAGCAGATTCAGCACCGAGCAGATCA
>NZ_LMOG01000020.1 GCF_001423495.1 Xanthomonas sp. Leaf131
CCGTGACCGTGCGGCGGGTGCTCGATCGGCTTCAACGACTTGATAAACCCGATGATCTGCTCGGTGCTGAATCTGCTCTTCTTCATGTCCGTCCTCTTGGGGTCACGGACTTTATAGCTTCAGCTGGTACGGCTCAGTGGGGGCAGGTCAGGGCCACGACGCCTTCCGCGCAATGGTCGAAGCCAAGACCCACCGCTTTGCCGGCGTCAGGCCCGCTCATCGGCCACCCAAACCGAACACCGCCGACTGATAAGTTAACCTGACCCCGTTATTCTTCAGGCATCGCCGCGCGGACCTGTACGACCGGTTCGCTTAATTACCTCCGTCCCCTTTTGTCGAAGCAAAGACCAGCTGCTTTGCGGGCGTCAGGCCACCTCATCGGCCACGCAAGCAGAGCGCCATCGACTGATAAGTGAACCTGACCCCGTTATTCCCTGAATTTAAATCTCGACTAGTAGTCGACCCCTTTCATAAACCGGCGAAGCTGCTCGCGGAAGTAATGATCCGCTCCAAAATGCTTAATTCCATAATTTAAACACTCTTTGATCCGCATCTTGGCATCTAAGAGCTGAGGATTTGCCTTAGAAATCTTCTGTAGTAGGTCGATAAGTGCGGAGGTTGGATATACATCTCGCGAACCTCGACGAAGTCTTTCTGCCTCCAAAAAGCGCACACCTTCCGAATAGGTCCCTGGTTCCACGCAGCCATCGGAAACATACTTTTCCAATAATGCCACGCCTAAAGAGTGCTTTGTCTGAAATGAATCATAGAACTCAAGCCCCGTCCTAAAGCAATCAATTGCGGAAACCAAGTTATCAACTTTACGGTAGTATCTTCCAAACTGTAGCCAGAATATCCCATCCCTCCCAAACAACCGCTGAGCCTTATGGTAAATATGCTCAGCATCATCCTTTCGGCTACGCCTAGGGAGGAATTGCTCATAAAGAAATTCAAATGATATTAGATTCTTATAGATACGATAAGCTAATGGATGATGCTTAATATCTTCCACTGAAAACTGACGAGACAAGAATGTCAGCATTTCCAGCATCATTTCAACATCGCCTCGGCCAGCTATGCAATTTTTAAAATAATAATTAGCTATTATTCTATGGCGACATCTCACCACGCCAGACTTCTCGATTAGAACACCTGCAAGATCGTCACTTAAACTAGCCGCTATAGCAGAGGGCTCGACCCCAAGCATGCCAGCCACATAACCGGTTGGAGCACCAAAACCTAACGAGTTAACGATGGCCACTACATCCAAAACGCTTTTAGCAGTTGAGCTATTTACTGAAGCATAGTCTTGATATATTTTTTCCTCGAAGTTCTCATGCGTTGTGAGCGAGAACAGTGTACTGAGAAGATCTCCACCATATCCCTTCTCCTTATCCATGATAATAGATGCTCGTCGCTCCAGTGGAAACTCCGAGAATTTGTCGAAGATAAGGCCGCTTTCTGCGATCTTCTCCGCGATCGCAGAGGCATCTACCCTTGATAGCTGGGTAAAATCAAATATGTCCGGATCTACTACGTGGCCCAACTGAGCTCTATTTTTTCTATACTCACTAATTCGATCTTCCAAAATAAACAAGCAGTAGGGGATTTTCCTGCCAGAAAAGTGAAGATACATTTGATTTATTGCAAAATAATATTCTGCAGCCGAGTAGAAAATGAATATACTTTTCTCATTGAAACGAGATATAACTTCGCGCAGGAGATCTACACCGATATCTGCGCCTTCATTGAACTCGTATGCGAACTTATACGTGTTCGACACATATTGTAATGCCGAACGAATTGCGGTTGTCTTCCCAGATCCGCTAGAGCCGGTTACATGTAAAATCCCAATGCCATCTGCGTGGCTTTGCATCATGTTTCCAATCATCGAAACGAGATCGGCCTCTCTTGCTGTTCGAGCCTGTGCATCGTTAACGATGTAGAACCAGTCGGGCTCTGCGCCTGTTATGAAATGCCTTAGAATTCCTTTTTGTTTAGCAGCCTCCTCCATCTGCAAAACAACAGGACTGAATGCCCCTTTAAACCAAGTCATTGCGCGTATATTTGCGGCAGCACGCTTTACGGTCGGCATTGTTTCTATGGCTATTTCACCCATACTTTTAGGCGCAGCTACAGAGAACAGATATTCGAAAAACTGTTGCGCAGTAGCATCAATTACACGATACCCCGCTGCGGCATAATTTTCTGATTTGATCTCATCCGGATCTGGAAGAACAATCCAATTTACTGCTACGCCTGATTTTTGGTAAGTTGTTTCGCGACTGGAGATGTATGCATCAATATCACTTTCTTCCAGTTGATTTCCCACCACCAAGAGACCACCTACAAGCGACTTCGCTGCCAGATCTCGGTGCCAATCCAAAATTTTAGAAGACATCCTTGCATATTCTAGACTTGAGAATATAAAGCCATCGCTAAGCCTGCCGCAGCTCCCGTGAATGGAAACGACTGGTATGGATCCGATAGTTTCACTTACCAGACTAGGATCCGAGTAGTTGAAGAATTTGTAATCTCCACCGAGGTTTCCACGGCGCTTCGCTTGGGTTAGCGCCACTTCTAGAACGTTGTCAATATTAGTTGTATAGACTCTGCTCCAGGCATACATGAAAATGCGCTCCTGCCAAGAAAACGCCTTTTCAACAGTAAAGCAAGAGGCCAAGAATTTTTCGAACTCTGGGATTTGGCGTGTACCAAGGAGATATGCATCCTTGAGGCTAGCCCTTCCTCCGGCGGTTTTTCCTGCGGCGGTGAGGATCAGGTCTCGCAAGCCATCGCCTCCTGGCAGACTTCCTCTCAACCCTTGGTTGACAACAGAGAATCCCGCACCTAACAGAAGCGAGAGCTCCCCCCTCAGGAGTAACGGAGCGATTTTTTCACGAATAACCTCTATGTCTTCCGGTTTCATAGAATTCCTCCCCATGATTGTTTTCTAATTCTAGCCGCATAAATGAAATGGGCGACCTTCAAGGCCGCCCATTTCACTTCCAACAGCTTCTGCTGATCAAACCCCTACAGGATTCGCCTTCTCAGGATCAATCTTGTACTGCTTGATCGCCCGGGCCACATCCTTACCCGTCATCTTGCCATCCTTCGCCAGCGCGGCAATCGCCGCATGCGCGATGTAGTAACGGTCGACCTCGAAGAACCGGCGCAGGTTCGCACGCGTATCCGAGCGACCGAACCCATCCGTGCCGAGCACGCTGTAGGTCATCGGAACGAAGGCGCGGATCTGGTCGGCGAACAGGCGCACGTAGTCGGTGGCAGCGATGGCCGGGCCCTGGCGGCCTTCCAGCAGTTGGGTGACGTAGGGCTTGCGCTGTTCGGCTTCCGGGTGCAGGCGGTTCCAGCGCTCGGCGGCGAAGCCGTCGCGGCGCACTTCGTTGAAGCTGGGGCAGGACCAGATGTCGGCGGTGACGCCGAAGTCCTTGTCCAGCAGCTCGGCCGCGGCAATGGCCTCGCGCAGGATGGTGCCGCTGCCCAGCAGCTGCACGCGCAGCTCACCCTTCTTGGGCTTGCCGGCGTCCTTGAGCAGGTACATACCCTTGATGATGCCCTCGGCTGCGCCGTCCGGCATGCCGGGGTGGGCGTAGTTCTCGTTCATCAGGGTGATGTAGTAGTACTCGTCGATCTGGTCTTCCATCATCGCCTTCATGCCGTGCTGCATGATGACGGTGACTTCGAAACCGAAGGTCGGGTCGTAGCTACGCACGTTGGGGATGGAGCCGGCGATGACCTGGCTGAAGCCGTCTTCGTGCTGCAGGCCTTCGCCGTTGAGCGTGGTGCGGCCGGCGGTGCCGCCGAGCAGGAAGCCACGCGTGCGCATGTCCGCTGCCTGCCAGGCGATGTCGCCCACGCGCTGGAAGCCGAACATGGAGTAGTAGATGTAGAACGGCAACATCGGCACGTCGGAGACCGAGTAGCTGGTGCCGGCGGCCATCCACGAGGCGATGGCGCCCGGCTCGCTGATGCCCTGCTGCAGCACCTGGCCGGTCTGGTCTTCGCGGTAGTACATCAGCTGGTCGGCATCGACCGGCTTGTACTTCTGGCCGAACGGGGCATAGATGCCGATCTGGCGGAACATGCCTTCCATACCGAAGGTGCGCGCCTCATCGGCCACGATCGGCACGATGCGCGGGCCCAGTTCCTTGTCGCGCAGGGCGATGTTGAGGCTCTGCACGAAGGACATGGTGGTGGAATAGCTGCGCTCGCCGCTGTCCTTGAGCAGGCGCTCGAACTTGTCGAGCGTTGGCGCGACGAACGACTTGCTGGCCTTGGGACGGCGCGAGGGCAGGAAGCCGCCCAGCACGTTGCGGCGCTCCTTGAGGTACTGCACTTCCGGGGAGTCTTCGCCGGGGTGGTAGAACGGCACCTGGCCGTCTTCCAGCTGGGCGTCGGTGACCGGAATGTTGAAGCGGTCGCGGAAGTGCTTGACCGCCGCGTCGTCCAGCTTCTTGGTCTGGTGGGTGGGGTTGAGCGCCTCACCTGCCGAGCCCATGCCGTAGCCCTTGACTGTCTTGGCCAGGATCACGGTGGGCATGCCCTTGGTGTTCACGGCCTGGTTGTAGGCGGCGTACACCTTGTGCGGGTCGTGGCCGCCACGGTTGAGGCGCCAGATGTCGTCGTCGGACAGGCCGGCGACCATGGCCGCGGTCTCCGGGTACTTGCCGAAGAAGTTGGCGCGCGTGTAGGCGCCGCCGAAGGCCTTGCAGTTCTGGTATTCGCCGTCGACGGTTTCCATCATCAGCTTCTTGAGGACGCCGTCGGTGTCCTTGGCCAGCAGGGCGTCCCAGTAGCCGCCCCAGAGCAGCTTGATGACGTTCCAGCCGCCGCCACGGAACACGCCTTCCAGTTCCTGGATGATCTTGCCGTTGCCGCGCACCGGGCCGTCCAGGCGCTGCAGGTTGCAGTTGACCACGAAGATGAGGTTGTCCAGGCCTTCGCGGCCGGCCAGCGCGATGGCGCCGAGGGTTTCTGGCTCGTCGCTCTCGCCGTCGCCGATGAAGCACCACACCTTACGGTCGGACTTCTCGATCAGGCCGCGGTTTTCCAGGTAGCGCATGAACTGCGCCTGGTAGATGGCGGCCAGCGGGCCCAGGCCCATTGAGACGGTTGGGGTCTGCCAGAACTCGGGCATCAGCCACGGGTGCGGGTAGGACGAGATGCCCTGGCCGTCCACTTCCATGCGGAAGTTGTCCAGCTGGGCTTCGCTGATGCGGCCTTCGAGGAAGGCGCGGGCGTAGATGCCCGGGGCGCTGTGGCCCTGGATGAACAGCAGGTCGCCCGGGTGGTTGTCCGAGGGGGCGCGCCAGAAGTGGTTGAAGCCCACGTCGTAGAGCGTGGCGCTGGAGGCGAACGAGGCGATGTGGCCGCCCAGGTCGCCCGGCTTGCGGTTGGCCCGCACGACGGTGGCCATGGCGTTCCAGCGGATGATCGAGCGGATCTTCCACTCCAGCGCGGAGTCGCCGGGGTTCTTGGCCTCGTTGGCCGGTGCGATGGTGTTGACGTACTCGGTGGTGGGCGAGAACGGCAGGTAAGCGCCGGCGCGGCGGGTCTGTTCGACCATGCCTTCCAGCAGCTGATGGGCGCGCTCAGGACCTTCTACATCGATGACGGCCTTGATCGATTCGAGCCACTCCTGCGTCTCAAGCGGGTTCGGATCGTTGTGCAGCACTTCGTTCAACCAGTTCATTAGCGCTCCCGGGGGGACACACCCCGCGGGTGTGTCGACATCGTGAATTCGTGAACCCCCAAGTGTACCGCACGCACCTGTTGCCATTCCTCGCTACGGGTGCGTATGGAATGGGATGGTGTTGTGCGTGGGTGGGTGTTGGCGGCGGGTGCCACGCATGCGGGCGCTGCCGGTGTACGACCAAAGGATGAGGGCCGCTGGCGGGCGATTGCCGAGCGCCAGCGCCCGGCTTGGCGCGGAATGGGCCGATGTGCATGCACCGTAGGAGCGCACCCGGGCGCGAGGGGCGTTACCGGTAACGCCCCTCGCGCCGCAGCGCCTCGGTCAGCTGGCCGTTGTTGTTGACCGCGCCCATGGTGTAGCCCTGCCAGCCGGGGTAGGCGTTGGGTTCCCAATAAAACACGCCGAGTACGCGCGAGCCGATGGCGTTGCTGCGGCTGAGCAGGTTGGTGAGCATGGCGCGGGTGGTGGCGGCCTGCTGCCAGTCCATGCCGACCTCGGCCACCACCACGTCGCTGCCGTAGCGGGAGATCATGTCGCGCATGTTGGTGTCCAACTGCCCGTTGGTTTGCTGCCAACTGCTCGGCTGCGGGTAATGCGACATGCCGATGACGTCCCACTTGCCGCCAGCCGAGCGCAGGTTGTCGAAGAACCAGCGGAAGTTGGCGTTGTCGTAGCCGTTGGCCAGATGCACGATGACCTTGGCGTTGGGGTACACCGCCTTGGTGGCGTTGTAGCCGCTGTTGATGAACTGGCCCAGGGTAGCGAAGTTGGGCGTCTTGCCTTCGTTCCACAACATGCCTTGGTTGATCTCGTTGCCCACCTGCACCCAGGTGACGGTGATGCCGTTGTCCTTGAGGTATTTGAGGATGCCCTGGGTGTGGCTGTAGACGTCGGTGTTGAGCTGGGCAACGGAGTGGCCGGCCCAGGCGGCCGGCTTGTTCTGCTTGCCAGGGTCAGCCCAGCTGTCGCTGTAGTGGAAGTCGATCATGATGCGCATGCCCTGCGCGGCGGCGCGCTTGGCCTTGTCGAGCGTGTCGCGGCCGTCGTTCCAGCCGCCGGAGGGGTTGACCCACACGCGCAGGCGCACTGCGTTGCCGCCGACGTCCTTGAACAGCTTGATGAAGTCGGTGGTGTTGCCCGATGCATCGCGAAATATCTGCGGCGGGTTGTTGGCCGCCTGCTGGTTGAGCCAGCTGACATCGGCGCCCTTGGCGATACCTTGCGCGCCCGCGCTGGCGCTGACGACACCCAGCAGCAGCACCAACAGCAAGCGGCTGTAGCCCTTACGAAACATGCTCATGAAACCCTCTCCCTTGATCGATGGATGTTGCGCCACGCGGCGCCTTGCCTGATCCCCCTGAATCTCGATGCGTGTGGTGTGGCGATGCGGGCAATGCCGCGATGCCACGCACGCTGCGAAACGGTGGCAATTCCAACACGGCACCGCAATGCGGTTGCGCTCGCTATAGGTGCTGGGCGATTGCGGCATAGTTCGCGGCGGAAAAACCTTGCGCCAGCGAACTGGCACTATTTTCGCCAGCGCGATGTTGTGCGGGTGCAACAGAAAAACAGCGCGGTACTGCGCGAGGCAGCTGATCCTGGCGCTCTGTCGCCGCAACGACACGCATGGCCGACCGTCTGCGACACCAATGGACCTGGGCCTGATCAGACGCGGCGACGCGCTACAGGCCTCCCGGCAATTGGCGCGCCGCCGGAAGCGCAACTCCTGATGCCCTGCTCATTCGGCGCACTCAGCAAGCTCCCGCCAGAGGATCGGCAGCGATCAAACGAAAAAACGCCGGGCAAGCCGGCGTTTTGGTGCAAGGTGCGATGGAAGCAGTGGCAGGTTGAAGTGGCACTGCGTCACGGCGGCTGGTTGAGCGAATGAACACCACCGGGCCGCGAACGCATGACCGCACTCAACTCATCGCGCGTGCGCCCTGCTGTTGTTGCTGGGTCTGCGACTGCTGCTGTTCCAACGCCACCGACTGGCGCGCGGCATTGTCTGCAACGCGCTGGCTGCTCTGTTCCAGCGGGGTATTGATGGCAGTCATCGTCTCCACGCTGACGCGCAGCTGCGCCGGATCGTCGGCGCGGCCTTGCACGGCGAAGGTGCGCGCCGCGTCCGGACTCATCACCACCTCGTCGATGCGCTTGCCGCCGACGGCATGCATTTCCGATGCGAGCGAGCCGGACAACTGGGCGCTGTGCTGGTCGGGTGTGCGCCCGGCACGGGCGTCCTGCGCATGCACGCCACGCTGCGCATCCTGAAACAAGGTATTGCCCACATGTCCGGGCTGATCGATGCGCAGCGAGGTGTGGTCGTTGCCGTGCTCACGCTTGGCGGGCTCGCCTGGGGCGAGCGGGCCGCGGATGGCGTCCACAGCGTCCTGCCCAAGGCCGCGCGCGCTACGCGTCAGGATGGTGGTGCCGGTGCGCAGCCCATCCACATCGTTACGGTATTCGTCGATCATCCGCGCGTTCTTTTCGGCCAGCGGACGCGCGTTGGGATCGGTGAGCGCTGAGTGCTCGCCCAGGAAGTTGCCCAGCTTGTGCGCACCCAGCGAGCTGCCAGCCGCCACCAGCGGGTAGTCCGGGATCAGGAAGTTGGCCTTGCTGTTGCTGTAGCCAGCGCCACTCAACGTAGTGATTTCATCCGGCTTGGCATAGATGCGCACCTGCCCGAAATGCGGCGAGGCCGCGCTCACCGGATCGGACGCCATGACGTGGTTGATCACGTTGTTGCCGCCTTCCGGAATGCGGTAGCTCAGGCTGGCCGCGCCGTACGAGTTGAAGGTTTCGCCCTTGAGGTCGTAGTGGTGCGCGGAGACCTGTGCGAGCGCGCCGCCGAGGGAATGGCCGGTGACGGTGACTTCGGGCGTGCGTCCCTCTTCCTTACCGATTTCCTTTGCGTAGCCCAATGCATGCTTGGTCAGCGCCAATGCATCGGCTGCTTGCGGATTGGTCCGCGAGGTGACCATCGCCGCGTCGGTGAGAATGTCCTTGGCCGCCCCTTCGGTGCCCCGATGCGCGACCACAATCTCGCCACTACCCTCGCGGCGGTAAATGGTGCCTTGGTAGCCATTGGACTTGTTGTTGACGTGTTCGAGAACGGCGTAACGCTGCCCCTCGATCGTCACGATCTCTTCCTGCCCCGGCGCGCGTCGGCCTACCGCACGATCCTTATAGGCATCCTCAGACAAACCGGCATATTGCGGTGAAGGAATACTCATGGCGCAACTTCCTTGGCAGCCAACGTGATGGTGAAGAGCTTGTCGCGGATTTCCGGCTTGAAGTCATCAAGTTCGAGCTTTCCCATGTCCGGGAAATCGCTCATCTCCGAACGCGGATAGCGCTCAGCCCAGTAGTACTTCGTCTGTGGCTGCTGCGCAGTCACCGTCTTGCCTTCGATAAACGACAGGAAGCGGGTCTCTTCTTCGGCACCGGTGGCCTTGAGCAGCACGCTGGCACCACTGAATTCCCAATGGCAGACGCCGCGACCGTAATAGTCCTCGTCCTGCATCAGGTCCAGATAGACGGTGCCGCGATACTCGGTGTCGGACACCTTCTTCAGCGCGAAGTCTTCCTGGCTGGTGATGCGCCCGGCGGTGCCGGTTTCAGGCTGGATCTTGCCGCATTCGGCTTCGTTGCTGACGTCGTACTGCGCGGCACCCTGCACCAGGCCGAAGGAGCCGGGCGCCTTGTCGAGGGTCAGCGTGACCTCGAAGGCCTTGCGCGGGCTGGGGTTCAACTTGGCAAGGCCGCGACCGCCCGCCTCCACGTCGGCTTCTGCAGTGGCCTCGGTTGCGGGGGAAAGGGTCTGGGTCATGCTGGTCTCCGGGGCGTTACAGGCCGTAAGCAAAAGGGCCAGCAGGCTCGGTGTGAGAATCAGGCGCAAGGCCGGCCTCCATGGCGATAGGGGGCTCAATCTAGTCCGCTCGAGCCGGTGGGGTCAATTTACGGCAGCTGAGGATGAGGCCGCCGTGAGCAGGCGCGGGCAGTTGTCGCCCGCTGGAAAACTGCCATGATCTGGCCATCCGCTAGGGGGAGCGCGTTATCGCCACGGGTTTTACATCGCCAGCCGACAGTGTGGCTGTCACCCCACGCGTGCACTGGCGGCACAGCCTGCGCATGCGCGTGTTGCTGGCAACCACGGCGGTGCTGGTGGTGTTGCTGAGCGTGCTGGGCACGGTGTTCTATCTGGGCGCGCGCGCCGAGTTGGTGGAAGCGGCGCGTGTGGAGGTGGATGGCTTGACCGAACAGACCGCCCGCAGCCTGGCGGCGATGCTGGATTCGGTGCAGGTAAGCGGCCGCACGTTGGCGGCCAGCAGCAGTGCGGTGGGGCTGCAGCCGTTCAATCTGCGTGCGTTGTTGCTGGCCACGCTCAGTGGCGACCCGGATATTGGCGCGGCGCGTTTGATCATCGAGCCGCGCACGCAAAAAGCCCGCGATACCGGATTTGTCTGGTATGTGCACCGCAGCGGCACGCGCACGCTGGAAAAATCCGTACACGAACTGGGCTACGACTACCGCACGATGCCGTGGTATCTGCGCACTCAGCGCGAGGGCCGTGCGTGGTGGTCAGAGCCGTACATCAACACCAATGGCGGCAGCGAGCTGTACACCAGTTACAACCTGCCATTGCGCCGGCCGGGCGATGCGGTGGATGCGGCGCCGGTGGGCATGGTGAGCGTGGATCTGCCGCTGCAACATCTGCGCGACATCATCGATCAGTTGCCGCGCGACATCAGCATCCGGCCGATGCTGTTGTCGCCGGAAGGCATGCTGGTATTCAGCCCGGATCCTGCGCTCAATCTGCGCGACACGCTCGATGCCTACGTGGCGCGTTCGCGCCCGGATCTGGCGCCGCTGCAGCGCGCAGTGGCGGCAGGCCAGCCGATCTCGTTCTCGCACACCGCCCCCGATGGCGAGCGTTTTTTGACCCATAGCGCAGCAGTGGGGCGTAGCGGCTGGACCTTCGTGCTGTCCGCATCGGAAGGCTACGTGCTGGCCGGCCTGAACTGGCTGGCTGCATGGGTGGCGTTGGCGGCAGTGATGGGCGCGGCGGTGTGGTGGTGGTTGATGGGGCGGATCACGCGCACCTTGACCCGGCCGATCGAGGAATTGACCGATACCGCCGAGCATTTTCGTCGTGGCGAATTCGAGTACCCGCTGCGACATATCGAGCGCGATGACGAGGTGGGCGTGATGGCGCGTGCGTTCGATAGCGCACGCGGTGCGATCCGCGACCATATCGCGCAGATCGGCGAGATGACCGCTGCGCGCGAACGCATGTACAGCGAGCTGCAGATTGCGCGCGAGATTCAACAAGCGATGCTGCCTTCGGGGCGCACCTTCGATCGTGCCAGTTCGCATCTGGAAACCTGCGCGTGGCTGGAACCGGCCAAGGCGGTAGGCGGCGATTTCTATCACTTCGTCGAGACCGAACCGGGGCTGTTGTGGTTCGTGGTGGGCGATGTCTCCGACAAGGGCGTGCCGGCGGCCTTGTTCATGGCGCGCGCGGTGAGCGTGCTGGAAATCGCCGCGCGCCGGCACACGCGCCCGGACGGCATTCTGATCGCCGCTTCCACGCGGCTTGCCGAAAACAACGACACCTGCATGTTCGCCACCGTGCTGTGCGGGTTGATCAATGTGGTGAGCGGGGATTACTGGCTGGCCAGCGCCGGGCACGAGCCGCCGCTGTTGATCGATATCGACGGCAGCGTGCGCCCGTTGCCGCTGGAAACCGGCGCGCCGCTGGGCATCGAGCCGCAGGTGTCTTACCCGGTGCTGCAGGGCCGCATGAGCGCCGGCCAGACCTTGTTGGGCTATACCGATGGCGTGACCGAGGCGATGGACGAACGCGGCGCCAGTTACGGGCTGGAGCGGCTTCTGGCCTCGCTGCAGCCGCAGCGTAGCGCGGCGGCACAGTGCAAGGCGGTCATCGACGACATTGCCGGGTTCACCGGCCAGGCCGATGCGTACGACGACATCACGCTGCTGGCGATCCGGCTGCGCCAGGAGCATGCTGAGCCTGTGGCAGACGCTGGCCGGGACGGTCCCGGAAAGGCAACGACCGGATGAAGCTCGAACTGGCCATCGCGCCGTCGCTGGCCCAACTGGCCGGCGCCAACGACGCGCTGGAAGACTCGCTGATGCGCGAAGGCCTGCACGAAGCGCGCATCGGCCAGGTGCGGCTGATCGTGGAAGAACTCGGCTGCAACGCGCTTACCCACGGCCAATGCGCCGAACAGCCCTTGCGCCTGCAGCTGCAGCTGGACGCGCAGGCGCTAGTGCTGGAGCTGAGCGACCCCGGCAGCGCCTTCGACCCCACCGCGCTGCCCGAGCTGGAGCTGGATGCCGCGCTGGAGGACCGCCCGATCGGCGGATTGGGGTTGTTTTTGGTGCATCAGTTCGCCGATCACATCGACTACCGCCGCGATGGTGCATATAACGTCGTGCGTATCACCCTGCTGCATCCGTACGCCCCTGTCCCCGAGGCACTGCCATGACCACGCTCGCCATCCAGATCGACCCGCCGCAAGACACCCGTCAACGCGTCATCCTGACCGGGCGCCTGGACTCCCACACGTCCCAGGACCTGGACACGGCGCTGTCGCCGCTACTGGGGACCCTGATCACCACCCTGGTGCTGGACTTGTCAGCACTGGAATACATTTCCAGCGCCGGCATCCGTTGCATCTTCAAGGCACGCAAGGCGCTGGCAACGCGCCAGGGCAAGGTGTTGGTGACCAACCCGCAACCGCAGATCCGCAAAGTCTTCGACATGGTCAAGGCGGTGCCGCTGAGCGATGTGTTCGCCTCCACCGAAGAGTTGGACGCCTACCTGGCCGCGATGCAGCGCAAGGTGATCGAGCAGCACGCCGACGGTGATACGCCAATCGTGCCGCACTTCGCCGACGCGTAAGGCGCATCGCCTGCGCGCACATGTGGGGACGTGTGTGCGTAGGGCGCATCAGCGGCGTTGGGTAGGCTATGACGCCCTGATACTTGCGCTGCAATGCCCAAGCTGATCATTTTCGATTTCGACGGCACCCTGGCCGACTCGTTTGATTTCTTTCTGAGCACGCAGCGCGTGCTGGCCGAGCGGCACGGCTTCCGTGCGGCACAAGCGCACGAAGTGGAGGATGCGCGCCGGCTGAGTACGCGGGCGCTGTTGAAGGCCTCCGGGCTGCGTGCCTGGCGCGTGCCGCTGGTGGCCGCCGACTTTATCCGCCTGATGCGCGCCGGCCCGCCGATGGCGTTGTTCGACGGCATTGCCGAGGTGCTGGGGACGCTGCATGCCAGCGGTATATGCCTGGCGGTGGTGTCGTCCAACTCGGTGGAGAATGTGCAACGCGCCTTGGGCGAGGACTTGAGCGCGAAGTTTGCCGTGATCGATGGTGGTGCGCATCTACTGGGTAAGCAGCGCGCCTTGCGTCGCGTGTTGCGCGCCACCGGACATACCGCAGTGCAGGCGGTGTATGTGGGCGACCAGGTCGCCGACTGGGAAGCGGCGCAAGTGGTGGGCCTACCGTTTGCTGCGGTGGCGTGGGGCTATGCGCACCCGGAGGTGTTTGCCGGGTTGGCTGGGACGCGGTCGATCGAACGTGTGGACGGGCTGCTTGGGTTGGGTGTGCAGTAACGCTTTGCACGAGTGAGGAGCCCGACCCTCATCCGCCCTTCGGGCACCTTCTCCCGGTGGGAGAAGGCTCATCCGTCAGGCACTCCGATTCGCGCCGCGTTGCGCCCAGACGCAGTTCGCCGCAGCGGCTCTACACCCCGCCCACCCGCGGCAACGGCGCCGGCACGTTCAACATTCCGCCCGCTGCCACGTACGCCGCCAACGCCTGCCCCTGGCTCAACAGATGCCCGTGCATCGTGCGCTCTGCCCCTTCCGCGTCGCTGCGCCGCACGCAGTCCATCAAGGCGCGATGCTCGGCCAGCGACTGCGCCATGCGTCCCGGCGTCAACAGCTGGCGGCCGCGATGCATCTTCAAGATGCGATGCAGATCGTGAGTGACCCGGATCAACCACGGATTACCGGCGTACTGCTGCACGGTTTCGTGGATCAGATAATTGTTGCGGTAATACTCCGCCAGATCGCCAGCCGCGGCAGCGGCTTCCATCGCCGCGTGCAACTCTTCCAGGCGCTGCACGCCAGCCGCATCGATGCGCTTGACTGCGTCATGCGCACAGCGGCCTTCGAGCATGGCCATCACCGGGAACAGCTGGTTGAGATCTTCCAGCGTCAGCCGCGTGACCCGGCTGCCGCGGCCGGCGTCCAGTTGCACCAGGCCTTCGGCGGCGAGCAGCTTGAGGCTTTCGCGCAGCGGCGTGCGGCTGATGCCGAGTTCTTCAGCCAGCGCCGGCTCATCGATCCATTCGCCCGGTGGCAGCGCGTAGTCGTAGATCTTCTGGCGTAGACGCTCGGCCACTTCCTCGTACAGCGGTACGCGCTTTTTGGCGGTGCGCGAATCAGGGGCGAGGGTCATGGCAGGTGGGTCGTCGGCATCGAAGCAGGGGCGCCCATTCTACGGGGGCACCCACCGACCTTGCCGAAAGCGGGCTCGATCACAGCCAGCCCGGCACCACGAACAGCAACCACGCCGCCAGCGGCCCCAGCAACACCACCAGCCCGCTGTAGACCAGGAAGCGGCGGAACAGCGCGTCGCGCTCTTCTTTCGCGGCCGAAGCCACCACCAGCGCGCCATTGGTGGAAAACGGGCTGACATCGACGATGGTGGACGACACCGCGAGTGCGCAGATCACCCCGGCCGCGCCCAACTGGCCCTGCATCAGGAAGGGCACCGCCAACGGAATGGTGGCACCGAGCACTGCCGCCGACGAGGCAAACGCGGACACGATGCCGCCGACATAACAGACCAGCAACGCGCCCAGCAACGGCATGCCGATATGCGAGACCCCGGTGCCGATGTAGTCCACCGCGCCGGCCTTTTCCAGCACTGCAACGTAGGTCACCACGCCGCTGATCAACAACACCGTGGACCAGCTGATGCCATCCACCGCGCCTTTTTGCGCGTTGGGCGAGATCAAGGCCAGTGCTACCGCAACGGTGATCGAGACCAGACCGACATTGAGGTTGTAGACCAATGCGGCGATGCCCAACCCCAGCAAACCTACCAGCGTGATCAAGCGATCGCGGGTGATGGCCACAGCCTCCAGTGCGAGCGGATTGGTCGACAGCGTGCCGCCGCCAGCTGCCACCAACGAACCATGCCCTTCGATCGCGAACGGGCGCTTGGAGGCTTGATCGTCGGCCACCGCTACGTACTGCGCATCGGCCAGCGACACCTCCTGCCGACGCATCAGCTTGAGCCCGCCGAAGGCGCAGAAGCAGATGATCGCCATCATCAGGTTGAAGCCAAGACTGGTGAGGAACACCGCCATCTCGGTGACGTCCAGCCCGGCCTTTTCGACCACCTTGTTGGTGATGCCGCCATACACGCTGATCGGCGAAAACCCGCCGCCCTGCGCGCCATGGATCACCAGCAGGCCCATCATCAACGGGTTGATGCGGTACTGCTTGGCGAAGCGCAGCGCCACCGGCCCGATGATGGCCACCGCCGCCGGCCCCAGCGCACCGAACGCGGTGAGCAGGCCGGTGATGACGAACATCACCCACGGGATCGCCACGATGCGCCCGCGCACCGCGCGCACCGCCCAGTGCACCAGCAGATCGATGGTGCCGTTTTTCTGCGCGATGGCGAACAGATAAGTGATACCGACCAAGGTCAGGAACAGATCGCCCGGGAAGCCGGCCAGCACCTCCTTGCCGTCCAGTCCCACCCACACGCCGCCGATGATGAAGGCCAGCGCGAAGGCCACCGCACCCATGTTGATGGGCAATGCGGTGGCGACGATGAACATGATCACCAAGCCAAGAATCGTTGCAATTTGCGGGGTCATGCGCCCTCCCAGACACCTGATACGCGTACAGCACGGATGGCCACCCGCCACCCAAGGGTCACGCCCTGTCAGACCCCAGGAGCGGCCAACAACACCGATGAGCAGCTGCCAGGCGGTTGCCTGCTCGCTACGCGTTGCTGGCCTCTCCTAGCGTTACCTCATGCCGCACGCTCGCACGCGGCGTTGACCCACTCGACAACACCTTGGGTGCTGTTGAATTCGTCCACCGACCGCGCCTCGCAGTCCGGCAATCCCTCCCGCGCCATGCGCGCCAATGCGCTGCCTGGCCCCAGTTCGAGAAACACGCGTGCGCCGCGCTCTGCGGCCTGCACCAGTACGTCGTACCAGCGCACGGTCTGCGCAATCTGTGCGGCCAGCGTGTCGATCACCAAGGCCTGCGTGGTGACTGCACGTGCATCGATGCCGGCCAGCACGCGCAGCTTGGGCGCAGTGATTTCTGCGTTTTTCAATGCGATGGCGAATGCGTTGGCGGCCGCGCGCAACCACGGCGTATGCGCCGGCACGCGCACCGGCAGCAGCGTGATGCGCGCGCCTTGCGCCTGCGCAGCGTTGCCGAGTGCCTGCAGCGCAGCATGCGGGCCACCGAGCACGGCGTGGTCGTCGCCGTTGATGATGGCCAGTGCCGCGCCATGGGTCTGGCATAGCGTTTCGAGCGCGCGCAGTGGCAGGCCGACCACCGCCATCAACCCGGCATTGTCCGGGCTGGCCGCGTCCATCAGGCGTGCGCGGGTGGCGGCCAGCTGCAGGCAGGTATCGATGTCCATGCTGCCGGCCACCGCATGCGCGGCGAGCTCGCCGACGCTGTAGCCGAGTACCAGCAACGGGGTTGGCAGCTGCTCACGCAGCACCTGCCATTGCGCCAGCGTGCCGGCACACACCAGTGGTTGCGCGATGGCATTGGCGTAACGGCCCGGGTCTGCGGCAAGCGTTTGCACAGAGGCGCCAAGCAGCTCGGTCGCGGTAGCGAGCACGTTGGCCGCAGCAGGCGCATCGGCAACCCGCGCGAACATCCCGGCGTGTTGACCGCCTTGGCCTGGGCATAGCACGGCGAACGTCATGCGCTTTCCTGCACGTGCAGAAACCAGGCACAGGCCAACAGGTCTGCGCTGCCGCCCGGGCTCAGACGACGCGCAACGAATTGCGCGCCGATGGCGTTCAGCTGATCGCGCCACTGCGGCTGTGCGATGCCGCCCTCGGCGAGGAAGACGCGTGCTTGCGCCTGTGCGTAAATCAGCCCTTCATGACCACCACGATGCAGCAGATTCAGATCGTCCACATTGGCCACCAACTGCATCAGCGTCTGCGCCAATGCGGCCTCGCGGGTGGCGCCGCTGTGCAGTGCGGCGCGCAGGCACGGTAGCGCGACTGCACGTAACAGCGGGTAGCCGGCTGCAGCCTGCTCGCGCACACCGCTGACCTGATACTTAGCCCGCATACGCTGGCCGTTGCTATGTGGATCCAGCGGCGCACTCTGCAATGCATCGCGCCACACCTGCACCGCGTTGCAGATCTCTTCGCCAGCAGGGCGGCGCCCGTGCGCGACGCGCAGGCGCGCTGCCTGTGCAGTCAGCAGGCCCAGGCTGAAAATCGCGCCGCGATGGGTGTTGATGCCGCCGGTGGCGCGCAGCATCGCTGCTTCGGCATCGATACCGAGCTGACGCAGGCGTGCGAACGGGGCGTTATCGATACCGGCTTGCGCAATCGCGACAAAGTAGCCACGCAACGCGAACAGGCTGCGCAGGAAGGTGGCCGCGTCCATATCGGTGTGGCTACCGGTATCGAACGGGGTGACCAGGCCGGGCTTTGGTGCGCAAGCCAGTTCTGCATGTAACGCGCCAACCGCAAGGCGACCGAGCCGGTGTGCCAGTGCACCTGGCGTGCCGCTACCGGGGCGCGATGCACGCTGTCGCGATGCACGATTTCGAACATCGCCATGTGCACATGCGGCCCTGGCATCGGCAACCTCTTTCGCCAGCGCACTCATGCCGCGCTCCGCACCGGAAACAGCGCCGCACGCGGTAACAGCCGGCAGCCGTGGTTGGATTTCACCAACACGTGCTGTGCGCTGCCCGCGTACTCGCGCCAGTTCACTGCGGTGTCGTCGTCGGCCAGCACTAATTCGCCATCGGCGCGCAGGCCGTGGTGGTGTTCCCAGCGTTGCAGCAATGTCACCACCGCATGCGCCTGTTCGGATGTTTCGATCGACCACAGCAGATCCAGATCCGAGTGCGCGTGCACATACGCAAGCCCGGTGAGTGCCTGCCATGCAACGCTGCCGAACACGCGTGGCTGCAAGGCATTGGCCCGGGTCTGCGCCAGCAAGGCCTGCAATGCCGGCTGCATGTCGGTGGGCGCGTGTGCGATCACTTCGTCCAATAGCAGCGGTGCGGTGCTGCGTGCGATATCGGCCACATTGGCTGTCAGCGCCAGACGCTGCTTGCCTTCGCTCGGCGGCAACGGCACACCGAGCCGCAGTGTGCCGGGTGCTTCGCTGCCGTCACCACGCGCCACCACCGCCGGCAGGCCGGCGGCGAACCACTGCTGCAGGCGCGGATGCGCACCCGGCGTCAACGCTTGCCAGCGCGCATCGGGATGCAACCACACCAGTGCGTGGCGGCTGAGCATGCTCAGGCCTCGCCAGCTGCCACGGCAGCGGCGACATCGCACGCCAACGTGCGGCCGCCACGCTGCGCACCAAGCGCACGACGCTGATCGCCATCGCTGGGCGTGGCCAATGCATCGAGCAGCGCCTGCGCCAGATCGCCCTCCCACAGCGATTCCACCGCACCCATGCGCACGTAGTTTTCCACGCCCGGCGCAAACACCGGCGAGCTCTTGCTCAGCGCTTGCAAGGTGTCCATCGATTGCTTGGTCACACGTGCCATGGCACGCAGATCCATCACGCGGATCTGTGCATCGGGCAAGGCGTGGATGTGGTCGGCCATCAACCCGAACGAGAGAAATCCGCCGCTGACCGATTCGCCATACACCAGCGTGACCAGGCGCGCGCCGCGCTTGCGCGCCAGATCCAGCGCGCGTGCCAGATGGGCGAAGTAGCCGTTGATGCCGAGCAATTCGTCGCGGCGCGCCAGGCGCTGGCCGGCGGTATCGGCCAACATCACGATCGGCCGTTGTGGATGTGCACGTGTGCTCGCCAACACGGTGGCGGCCAATGCCAGTGCGTGGTCTACGCCGACCTCCAATTTATTGGCGGTGCCGATCACGGTGACCTCGCCCGCAGCGGTCATCGCGCTGCCGGTGAGCACATCGTCGTTGCGGGCGATGGCGTGACCGAGCGGGAAGAGCTGATCCAGCAGTTGACTCAGTTCCATGGAATGCTCCGGTCGGCGGTGGCAGCGAGGAAGGCCTCGGTGTCCAGCAACGGCAAACGCTGCGCATCGACGATGCCCTGGCGCTGCCAGATCTCCAGGCCGTCGCGGCAATCGCCGTAGGCGTCGATGCGCTTGGACAATTGCTGCTGTGCGAGTTCCAGTGCCTGCAGTGCCGCCTCGCCCTCCGGCTCGTTCAGCGTGTCGAGCGCATGTGCTGCCGCCTCGGCGAATGCGGCGATGCGGTCGGCCACCAAGGTCTGCGCTTCGCCGAGCAGATAGCGGTGCTTGCCGCCGGTGACGCGCCACACCAGCGCGCGATCGCGGGCGTCGAACTCTTCCACGCCGCGCACGGTCTCGATCACGTCCGGGCCGGATAGCGACAGGCGGCCTTCTTCGGACATGATCACCGCGCTGCAACAGCGCGCCACGATGCCCATGCCGCCGAAGGCGCCATTTCCGCTGCCGATCAAGGCCAGTACCGGCACGCCGGCAGCGCGTGCGCCCAAGGTGGCACGCATGATCTCGGAGATGGCGATCAGGCCGGCATTGGCTTCGTGCAGACGTACGCCGCCGGTGTCGAGCAGCAGCAGTACCGCATCCGGCTGCGTGGCGGCGGCGCGTTCGAGCAGGCCGGTGAGCTTGGCGCCGTGCACTTCGCCGACGCCACCGCCCATGAAGGCGCCTTGCTGCGCGGCGATCAATACGTTGCGACCGCGCAAGGCGCCTTCCCCGACCACGATGCCGTCATCGAATGCACCGGGCGTCTCGAGCTGGGCCAGATGCGGGCTGATCAAACGACGACGTGGACCGACGAATTCGCGAAAGCTGCCGGCATCCAGCACACCGTCGATACGCTCGCGGGCATCGGCTTCGTAGTAACTGCGCTCGGCCATGGGGATGGTGCTCATACGTATCTCCCGACGACATGCGTAGGAGCGCACCTGGGCGCGACCAGGGCGTTACCGAGAAAGCTTGTCGCGCTCTGGCGCGCTCCTACGAGATGAGTGTTGGTGCTCATGTGCGGCTCCCGATGGCTCGCGTAGGAGCGCACCTGGGCGCGACCGAAGCGGCACCGGGAACGCCCGTCGCGCCCGGGTGCGCTCCTACTGGGTGAAAGGGATGGCTCATGCGTCGGCTCCCTGCAAGACATCCATCGCCTGCTCCAGGCGCAGGCTCACCACCGCCGGCGTGGCGCCGACATCGTTGATGCTGATGCGCACATCGCGCAGTGGATGGCGTGCGGCAAAATCCTCCAGCACTGCTTGCCAGATCGCGCCGAATCCGCGCGCGGCGGTGAGGATCTCGATCTCCATCGCGCCGTCCAGCGGCACGCGCTCGACCAGCACTTCCAGATTGCCGGAGGCGACCACGCCGACCAGCGCATGTTCCAGCCCGGCGCGTGCGCCATGCTGGCCATCGAAGCGATACCGCAGGGTTTCCATGCTGTGCCCCTACCAATTGCGAAAACGTTTCGGCGGGTCGTACAACCCACCGGACCAGCGCACCAGATCCTTGACCGTGCGCGCAGCGAGCAGGTCGCGCGTGGCATCGCGTGGGCGAATGCCCAAGTCTTCCGGTCGCTTGATGACACCGCGATCGCGCAGGTTTTCGACCGCGCGCTTGTCGCGGCCCAGGCCGACGGCGGTGTAGCCGGACACGCCGCGAATCGCCTGCTCGCGTTCTTCCGGCGTGCGGCACAACAACAGGTTGGCGATGCCTTCTTCGGTCAGCACATGGCTGACGTCGTCGCCGTAGATCATCACCGGCGGCAGCGGCATGTTGGCGCGCTCGGCCAGTTCCCAGGCATCGAGCTTGTCGACGAAGGCCGGCGCCATGTGCTCGCGGAAGGTTTCCACCATTTGCACCACCAGCTTGCGTCCACGCGGCATCTCGCCCGGACGCGCGGCTTCGCGCCCGGCCTTGAGCCAGGCGTCGCTGGCATGCCGGCGGCCGCGCGCATCCGAACCCATATTGGGCGCGCCGCCGAACCCGGCGATACGGTCGCGCGTGGCGGTGGAGCTGTTGCCCTGCAGATCGATCTGCAAGGTGGAGCCGATGAACATGTCGCAGGCATACAAACCGGCGGTCTGCGACAGCGCGCGATTGGAACGCATGCTGCCGTCGGCACCGGTAAAAAAGATGTCCGGGCGCGCGGCGATGTACTGCTCCATGCCCAGTTCCGAGCCGAACGAATGCACCGACTGCACGAAGCCCGATTCAATCGCCGGAATCAGCGCCGGATGCGGATTGAGCGCCCAATGCCGGCAGATCTTGCCCTTCAGCCCCAGCGATTCGGCATAGGTGGGCAACAACAATTCAATTGCCGCAGTATCGAAGCCGATGCCGTGATTGAGCCGATCCACACCGTATTCGGCATAGATGCCCTTGATCGCCATCATCGCCATCAGCACCTGGATCTCGGAGATCTGTGCCGGGTCGCGGGTGAACAGCGGTTCGATATGGTTGGGCTTGGGCGCCTGCGTGACGAAGTCCACCCAATCGGCCGGAATATCCACGCGCGGCAGCGTGTCGACGATCTCGTTGACCTGCGCAATCACGATGCCGCCCTTGAATGCGGTGGCCTCCACGATCACCGGGGTGTCTTCGGTATTGGGGCCGGTGTAGAGATTGCCGTGGCGGTCGGCGGCCTGCGCGGTGACCAGCGCGATGCGCGGGGTCAGATCGATGAAGTAGCGGCCGAACAATTCGAGATAGGTGTGGATGGCGCCGATCTCGATGCGCCCTTCGCTGACCAGCCCGGCCAGGCGCGCGGCCTGCGGGCCGGAGAACGAGAAATCCAGCCGCTTGGCGATGCCGCGCTCGAACACGTCCAGATGCGCGGGCAGCGACAACACCGACTGCACCATGTGCAGGTCGTGCACGCGTGCCGGGTCCACCTCGGTGAGGCAGCGCGCCAGGAAATCGGCCTGCTTCTGGTTGTTGCCTTCCAGACACACACGGTCGCCGGGCTCGATCACCGCTTCCAGCAGCGCCACCACATCGCTGGCCGCCACCACGCGCCCTTGCGGCGCCAGTGCGGCGGCGCGCTGCAGGCGCTGGCGCCGGCTCTCGGCCTGGGTGTCCCACTGTCGACTCATGCGTCTGCCTCATCGGGCCAGGCCCGTAATGTCGGAGTAATTACATCGTAATTATGGAATTTGGCCTTGTCTAGTCGCGGCGCAGCATCGCTTTGGCGTTGGTCCGCTTTGGTGCTGGTCCGCGTTGGCGTTGACGTCGTTCGGCACCGGTGCTGGTTGGCTCTGGTGCTGGTTGGCTCTGGTGCCAGATGGCTCTGGTGCCAGTCGGCTTTGATGTCGCCCGGCGTCGGGCCGACTGATATCGGTCAGCCAACGCGGCCACGGCGATCGACGGTTGCTGCTGGGCCGGTTGGGCCAGGCTCATCGCGACCAAGGCGCACCGCCCCGGCGCTCCCGCGTGCGTCAGCGCTTGCGAACCACACGGATTCGATATATCGTTTCTTCATGCTTCGATATATCGAATGAACACGAACCGTCCACTCGACAACTTCTCCACGGATGCCGATGCGGACTCCCCCCCAGCGCCCGAGCGTGGTGGAGGCGGGCGTTCACGGCCGCTGGGGCATGGCGATCTGCGTTTATTGTTGCTGGCGTTGATCGAGCAACAACCGCGTCACGGCTACGAGCTGATGCGGCAGATCGCCGCGTTGTTCAAAGGGCTGTACACCCCGAGTGCCGGCGCGATCTACCCGGCGCTGGCCCAGTTGGAAACCGATGGCTGGGTGCAAACCGCTCTGGACGACGGCCGTAAGCGCTATCAGGTCACCGAGGCCGGCCGCACGCACGTGGCACAGCAGCGCGACGCACTCGACGCGGCGCTGGCACGCACACATCGCCGCGCACGCGAGTTGATCAAGGCACAGACACCGGCGCCGATTCGCGAGGCGATCCACCGCATCAAGCACGGCCTGTTTGCGCGGCACGGGCAGTGGACCGAAGCGGAAACCGCACGCATCGCTGCGCTACTCAACGCCGCCGCTGACGGCATGGAGCGCGACGACAGCTAAGTGCATGTGCTGCCGCAAATCTTAGACAAGCCGATACCAGCTTGATTGCGCTTTGCGACAGTGACACCTCATGCAATGTTCGCGTTGCGGGCGTCAGTGACGGGCATGAACCGCAGCACATGCGTTGTTTTGTGACTTCACAACGCTGCAAATTCCAAAGCATCGACCTTGCGTGTTTGGCAGCGACGTAATTGCCTGTCTTGATCAAAATGCAATTTCAGAATCAACACACAGTTTCAGCCGCGGGACGGCAAGCCCCTCTCCCGCCGGGAGAGGGGTTGGGGTGAGGGTACGGGCGAAGCCACGTGCCATTCCAACTGCGTGCGGCTTCGCCCGTACCCTCATCCGCCCCTGCGGGGCACCTTCTCCCGATGGGAGAAGGGATAGCTAACAGCAGCTGCTCCTAGCTGGTTTATTTGCCTAGCTGGTTTATTGATTGTTTGTTGCGCCATCAGTTTTGCCAGTTACTTCCCACTTCTTCCCATCGCGCATACGCACGGCAATCCAGGAACAATTCCCCCATGGCGACTCACACCAACACCCAAATCCGCCGCGACTCGCGCCTGCGCTCCGTGCAGGTGCTGCGCTGCGAATCGATCACCCCGCAGATGCGCCGTATCGTGTTTGGCGGCAACGAGCTCGCCGGCTTTCAAAGCGACGCACCGGACGATCACGTCAAGCTGTTCTTCCCCAATACCGACGGCGCCTTCGTGCTGCCGACGATGACGGCAGAAGGCCCGCGCTATGACGAAGGCGCCCTGCCCTCGCCGGGCCGCGACTACACACCGCGCGCATTCGACCCGCAAAGCGGCGAGCTGAGCATCGACTTCGTGCTGCACGGCGACGGCGTGGCCTCCAGCTGGGCGGCGCAGGCACAGCCCGGCGACACGCTGAAGATCGGCGGCCCGCGCGGGTCGTTCCTGGTCGCCGACGACTACGACCACTACGTGCTGATCGGCGACGAAACCGCACTGCCGGCGATCGGCCGCTGGCTGGAATCCATGCCTGCCGACATGCATGCAGAGGTCTTTATCGAAATTGCCGATGCCGCAGAACGCCAGGAGTTGCTCAGCGCCGCCGAGGTGGACGTGTACTGGCTGGAACGCAACGGTTTCGATGCGGCCAGCAGCACCTTGTTGGAAGACAGCCTGCGCGATTACGAGCCACACGACGGCGATACCTTCTACTGGATCGGCGCCGAATCCATGCGTGCCCGCGCCATGCGCAAGTTTCTTGAAGAACACCATGGCGTGGACAAGGACTCTGTGCGCGCGAAGGGCTACTGGAAGGCTGAATCAGCTCCGCACTAACGGACAGCATGGCGGCTCTGGGTGCGGCGTTTCTCGTGCAGAAGGCGGTTGATCTGTGGATTTTCCGCAGGGCCCTTGCCGGCCCACCATCGCGGGACACGCTGCAAGTACGTCCTTGTAAGCGCTTACGCGGCATCCATGCCGCGTAAGGTCCCGCGATGGTGGGCGGGCAAGGACCAATCGAGATGGACGGTGCGCATGGTTTTCAATAACCCAGCCGGCAAACTTTCTGGTGCGGTGTCCTTGCCGCTTGCGGGACCGTGTGGCGGCATGGATGCCGCCACCGAGTTCTTCAGTGGACAGCATTACGCCAATCGGCCGGCTTCTGCGTTCCACACATCGGTGCGATCACCCGCACCGATGCATCACTTGCGCAGCGAATTACTTCGCAGCAGCAGCGTCACCGGCCTTGGCCTGCAGGGCTTCGGTGGTGATGCGGATCTTCACTTCGTCGCTGACGTTCGGGGCGTACTGGCCCACGCCGAAGTCGGTGCGCTTGATGGTGGTGGTGGCGTCGAAACCAGCCGCCGGCACCTTCTTCATCGGGTGCTCGCCGGCACCGTTGAGGGTGACGTCCAGCACGACCGGCTTGGTCTGATCCTTGATGGTCAGATCGCCGGTGACGGTCAGCTTGTTGGTGCCGGCCGCTTCGACCTTGGTGCTCTTGAAGGTGGCGGTCGGGAACTTGGCCGCGTCGAAGAAGTCACCGCTCTTCAGGTGTTCGTCGAACTTGGCGGTGAAGCTGTTCAAGCCGGACAGCGGCAGGGTGACCTGCACGGTGGACTTGGTCACGTCGGCCGCGTCGTACACCAGGGTGCCGTCGACATTGCCGAAATGCGCGGTGGGGTTGGAGAAGCCGAAGTGGCTCCACTGCACCAGCACGTCGGTGTGGCTCGGGTCCAGCGTGTAGGTGCCCGAGGCCACCGTCACGGCCGGCGCGGTCGAAGCGGTCGACTCGGCGGCAGCAGGTGCCGGGGTAGCAGCGGCATCGGCAGGTGCGGTGGCGGCCGGGGTTTCGGCAGCCGGCGCGGCGGCGTTGTCGGCCGGCTTGGAGCAGGCGGCGATGGCCAGGGTCAGGGCGAGCGGCAACAGCAGTTTGTGGGTGGTCTTCATTGAAACTCCTTGAGATGAGAGACGCGTTGGATCAACGCGGATGGGACGCAACGCAGACGGACGAGGGCTGCAGGAAAGGGGGACGCACGCTTATTCGATGCGTGCGGCTTCGTCAAAACTCAGGCGCGGCAGCCGCGGGAACAGCGCGGCCGGGTCACCGTAGCCGAGATTGACCAGAAAGTTGGATTTGATCGGGGTGCCGGCAAAGAACGCCGCATCCACCTTGGCATTGTCGAAACCGGACATCGGGCCGGCATCCAGGCCTAGCGCACGTGCGGCCAGGATCAGATAAGCGCCCTGCAGCGAGCTGTTACGGAACGCGCCGGACACGCGCATGTCGCGCGCCCCTTCGAACCAGCTTTTGGCATCGGCATGCGGGAACAGGTACGGCAGCTTCTCGTGGAATTCTTCGTCCGAGCCGATGATCACCGTGACCGGTGCGCCCAGCGTCTTGGCGGCGTTGGCCTCGGACAGCGCGGGCTTGAGCTTCTGCTTGCCTTCCGGGCTGGTCACGAACACGAAACGTGCCGGCGAGCCGTTGGCGGCGGTCGGGCCCCACTTCGCCAGATCGTAGAGCTGGCGCAGCTGGTCTTCGCTGACGGGCGTGTCGAGAAAGGCATTTTGCGTGCGGGCTGTGCGAAACAGCTGGTCCAGCGCGGCAGCGTCGAGCAGGTCGGACATGGAGACTCCGGGAGGCAAAGGAATGGGCGACAGTAGAGTGCGGCACTGGCGCCAGCGTGAAGACCCGCAGTGTAGAGTGACGCGATTGCTGCAACACACGCTCAATCTGAAACAAATCTATGTCGGATTCGAAACGATGGCGCTGACCTGGGCGGTGAGCGACGGCCGCGCCGGCAACGCACGCCAGGCCGAGGCGCTGGCGCGTGCACTGCAGCCGGAGCCGGTCACCGTGCTGCATCTGCAGGCCCGAGCGCCCTGGCGCTGGGTTGCCCCGCGCCTGTTGCCGGGCGCGCAAGCCGCGTTTGGCCATGCATTCGCCCAGCAATTGACGCAGCCTCCCACGCTGGCCATCGGCTGCGGACGCCAGGCCGCGCTGGCCACCCGCCTGCTGCGCACGCGCGGTAGCCGGGTGGTGCAAGTCCTGGACCCGCGCCTGGACCGGCGCCATTGGGATCTGCTGATCGTGCCCGCGCACGATGCGCTGCGTGGCGCGAACGTGATCACCCTGCTCGGCAGCCTGCATCCGGTGGACGATGCCTGGCTGGCCGCCGGGCGCGCCGCGTTCCCCATGCTCGGCGCACTGCCCGGCCCGCGCGTGGCGCTGTTGGTCGGCGGCCCAACCGCACATGTGCCGTGGACGATGCAGGCGTTGGCGGCGCTGTGCGCGCAGTTACGCGAGCAGCTGCACGCGGTCGGCGGCAGCCTGTTGGTGACCACTTCGAGACGCACCCCGCGCGAGGCGACGGCCGCACTTCGCGCGTTGTGTGCGCAGCTGCCCAGCCTGCTGTGGTGCGACACGCGCGATGGGCCAAATCCATACGCCGGCCTGCTGGGTTGGGCCGATGCGATCGTGGCCAGCGCCGACTCGGTCAACCTGCTCTCCGAAGCCTGCGCTACACGCGTGCCGGTGATGGCAGCGTTTGCCGAACAAGCGCAAGGACGGGTTGAAACGTATGTTCGGGCACTGCAAGTGCATGGCCGCTTATGCGAGGCAAGCGCTCTTGTCGCAGCGCCGCCGCACCTTGAGCCATTGCGCGAAACCCAACGCGTTGCCGCCCTGGTGCGTGAGCGCCTGCACGTATGATGGTGCGGCCGTGAGCGACACGGGGCAGACCCAAGGACGATACACGCCCATGCGAATGGAACAAGAACGGTGCACCTGGCCCACGGCGGCGCTGTTGCTGATGTGCTTGAGTGCCGCGCTGCCCGCCGTCGCCGCGCCGGTATGCACGCCGCATTACCCGACACCGGCCACGTTGGCGGCGATGTTCGACATGGCCAAGTCCACCCAGCAAGCGCTGGATGCAGTGGATGGTGCGCAGGTGGTGCTGCTGGCACGCGGCGGCCAGGATCTGAGCCGCTACGGCTTGAAACACAGCCATCTGGCCTTCGCGTTGCGCGAAGACGACGGCACCTGGCGGGTGAAGCACCTGCTCAATCACTGCAAATCGGACAACTCCGAGCTGTATCACGAAGGCCTGAGCAACTTCATCGGCGAAAGTGCACTCAATGCCGATCTGCGCGTCGGCGTGCTGGCGCCCGCATTGCAGCAGCAGCTACACACGTTGCTGGAGGATCCCGCCACGCTGGCGCACACGCTGCACGAAGCGCGCTACAGCATGATCGCCTATCCCTTTTCCACCGAGTATCAAAATTCCAATCAGTGGGTGCTCGAAGTGCTGGCGGCGGCGCTGGCAGCAACCAATGGCCCGCCTGCGACACCTGCGCCGGTGAGTGATCGACGCAGCGCGCAAGCCTGGCTCAAGCGCAACGGTTACCAACCTACCCGCTTGCATATCCATCTGAGCAAGCGCATCGGCGCACGTTTCTTCGTCGCCAATGCCGCGGTCACCGACCATCCTGCCAGCGAGCGCATCTCCGGCAATTATTCGGTGATCACGGTCGAGTCGGTGTTCGATTTCCTGCAGCAACAGCACATGCTGCAGCAGGATCATTCCATTCCACACAGCGTCACCACGCACGGAGCGTCTCCATGAACATCCCTCTTCGATCTGCCGGCCTTGGTCTGTTGCTGGCCATCACGTTGGGTCAGCCGATGCGGGCCAACGCAGGTCTGACCACGATCACGCGCGGCGATGCCTCGATGATGTCGGCGATTCTGGTGGTGTCGGCACCGGTGTTCGTGTCGATCGCTGTCGGCCACAGTGTGGGCAGGGGCTCGGAAGCGCTCGGCGATGCATCGAACAAGGCCTCCGCCGGGCCATTGCCGCCGATGCGAGTGAAGTCGGTGGAGAAAACCACCGATGGCAGCTGCGAAGTGCAGTTGCAGGATCCGGCCAAAGCGGAGAACACTGCATTGCTGCGCTGGCCGGCGCGCCAGGACGACCCCACTGCAGGCTTCCATGTCGGCGAGACAGTGAGCTTCCAGCCGAGCCCGGCCGGTGCAGGCTGGACCGTGCACTCGCCGCAAGGCCAGGCGTTGGCTTTCGTGCCGACCGCAGAAGCGGCCGCGCAGAACAGCAGCAAGACCTGGTGATGCTGCAACGCTGCGTACAGCAGCTCTCGGCTGCGATAAGGCGTCGCTGACGGCGCCTCATGTATCCAGACCACGTGTTACGCGTGGTGCGCGCGGATGCATCGGCCACTGTCTGCCGAATAGCCACGCCGTGGTGCTGGTGCTGGTGCTGGTGCAGGCACTGGTGGCGCATCGGCGCACTGGCCTGCATGTGCCAACGCGCGGATAATTCGCGCTGATCGCTCACTGCCGCACCGCCATGTCCACCGCATCCCCCACGCTATTCACACCGCTCACCGCACGCGCCTTGACGTGGGCGGTCTCGGCGATGGGCGCGGTGGTGCTGTTGTCCAACATCCTGGTGCAGTACCCGATCAACGATTGGCTGACCTGGGGCGCATTCTCGTACCCGCTGGCATTTTTGGTGAGCAACCTGATCAATCGCCGCTTCGGCCCGCGCGCGGCGCGCAAGGTCGCCTGGTGTGGTTTTGCGCTCGCGGTGGTGTTGTCGATCTGGCTGGCCACGCCACGGATCGCAGTCGCGTCATGCACCGCGTTTATCGCCGCGCAGTTGCTGGATATCAGCGTGTTCGATCGTCTGCGCAATGGCAACTGGTGGCGCGCGCCGATCGTGGCGACTACCTGCAGCGCCACGCTGGATACGGCGATCTTCTGGAGCATCGCCTTTGCCGGCGTCGGCCTGCCATGGATCAGCTGGGCCGCCGGCGATCTGGCAGTGAAGCTGGGCATGGGCGTGTTTCTGCTCGGCCCGTTCCGCGCACTGCTGTGGCGGAGTGCGCCACGCCCGAAGGTCTGACGCGCCAGCGGGATCATTGCCCGTGGACTTACTGCCAGCCATCCGTCGTTGCGACTCATGAGTTGCATGCATGGCGCCATGCCGTTGGCAGCAATACTGCGGCGGTAGATTGCGATTAGAGTTTGCACCTCGGCACTGCAACATTCTTTATCGGCCGCGTGTTTTTCTGATCGTTCAACCCTTCGCTGTGCCTGATACGTATCGACCTGGCTTGCGTCACTGTGCCATCAGTGGACGGCGCAGACGCCGCTGAAATGATGGCTGGCGCACTCGCGCGTTGCCAAATAACCGTAGGACCGAGGCGTGCAGCTTTTTCAACGCGCAGGATGCACGCTGCCCGCACGACAAGACCGCACAGATGGCCCGCGTCAAATATGGGCACCTTGATTGAACAGCACTGCGCTCGATCGAGCGGCAC
The DNA here is from genome assembly GCF_001423495.1 of Xanthomonas sp. Leaf131. Taxonomy (GTDB): domain Bacteria; phylum Pseudomonadota; class Gammaproteobacteria; order Xanthomonadales; family Xanthomonadaceae; genus Xanthomonas. The sequence continues at coordinate 29,860 of NZ_LMOG01000020.1, forward strand.
TGCATTGCACGTCACGTGCATGCGCACATCCATTGGCTGCAGCCCCCCCCTGAACATCACACCACAACGGATCGTCCAATGAGAAAGCTCATCGTGCTTCTGGGACTGTTGATTTCTTTCACTGCAATCGGAGCAGACATGTCCAACGGCGCCAATAATTTTTATACCAGTCCACGTGTCACCGTGCAGAAGGTGACGTTCAAGAATCAGTACCAGATGACGGTGGCCGGCAATCTGTTCGTGCCCAACGGCCTGGACCCGGCGATCAAGCACCCGGCCATCGTGGTCGGGCATCCGATGGGCGCGGTGAAGGAGCAAAGCGCCAATCTATATGCGACCAAGATGGCCGAGCAGGGCTTCGTCACGCTGTCGTTGGATCTATCGTTCTGGGGCGCCAGCGAAGGCCAACCGCGCAATGCGGTGTCGCCCGATCTCTACGCCGAAGACTTCAGCGCGGCAGTGGATTTTCTCGGCACACAGTCCTTGGTTGACCGCGACAGGATCGGTGCGATCGGCATCTGCGGCAGTGGCAGCTTCGTCATCAGCGCAGCCAAGATCGATCCACGCATGAAGGCGATCGCCACCGTCAGCATGTACGACATGGGCGCAGCAAATCGCAATGGGCTTGGTCACGGGCAGTCGCTTGAGCAGCGCAAGCAGGTCATTGCTCAGGCGGCCAGGCAGCGCGATGTGGAATTCGCTGGCGGCGAGACCGCCTATACCGGTGGCACCGTGCTGGAACTGACTCCGCATTCGAATGCCATCGAGCGCGAATTCTACGACTTCTATCGTACCCCGCGCGGCGAGTACACACCCAAAGGCCAATCGCCACTGCGCACCACGCGCCCGACCTTGACCAGCAACGTCAAGTTCATGAACTTCTACCCGTTCAACGATATCGAAACGATTTCTCCGCGCGCCATGCTGTTCATCACCGGCGACCAGGCGCACTCCAAAGAATTCAGCGAAGAAGCCTACCGCCTTGCCGGGCAGCCCAAGCAACTGGTCATCGTGCCAGGCGCCGGGCATGTGGATCTATACGATCGTGTCGATCTGATCCCGTTCGATACGTTGACGGCGTTCTTCCGCAAGAACTTGCATTGAGTCAACCAAGCGAAACAGATGCAGAGCCCACCAACCTCCCGCTGCATCCGCGGTCTATCGCTAGCAGGCGCACTGCTGGCCACTGCCTGCTGCGCTGCCACCGCGCCAGTGCAGGCCGCGCGCCCTTCCCCACCGACCAAAGCTTCTTCCATGCACATCACGATCCGGATTGGTGCTGACGCTGTCGAGGCGGAGCTGGTGAACAATTCGGCCACGCGCGACTTGCTGTCGCGCTTGCCGATGACGGTCAAGTTCGAAGATTTCCACGCCACCGAAAAGATCGGTTACCTGCCCAGCAAGCTGGATCTGAGCGGCACCGGCTCAGCGGGAAGCGCGCAGATCTGGGATCTGATGTATTACGTGCCCTGGGGCAATCTGGCGGTGTTTTACCGCCCGTACTCTCCGTCGCGCGATCTGGTGCGGCTGGGGCGCATCGTGTCGAATCAGCCGGCCCTGACGCGGGCTTCCGGCTTCACCGCCACCATCGAACGCACGATCGCGACCCAATCACCGACGCGAAAGCCGTAACGCCACCTCTGCGCCCGCAAACTGCAGCATCACCGTCGCGCGGGAACGCTCCGCCGGCATCTACTGCGCATGCGCGTGCAGGCTACTAACGGTTCAAGTGCCGCCAACCTCATTCCGGAAAGCCAGCCTTGCCGAGCGGAAACTCCAGACCCTGCGTCCGCGCCCATCCAAAGATCTCACGCGTGGCTTGCGCGATGGCCGGCGTCGGCGCGATCAAACGTGGCCGGCGATCCAGCGTGCAACTCAGGCCCGCCTCCACCAGCGTGGCGTGGGCGTGATGCAGCGGCGCTGCACTCTCGGCTGGTAGCCATTGCACCTGCACCAGCGCATCGATCAACGCGGGCGTGGCGCAGGCCAGCAACACCGCGGGATGCTCTGCGGCCTGGCCGAGCACGCCAGCCTGCAACAGGAATTCCAGATCGACCAACCCGCCGGCGCCCTGCTTGAGGTCCAGTCGGCCGGCATCGCTGCGATCGAGTTCGCTGCGCATGCGTGTGCGCATCTTGCGCACGTCCTCATGCAGCAGTGCCACGTCGCGTACGCGTGTCAGCGTCTCGCGACGCACCTGCACAAATGCCTCGCAAAGCACCGCATCGCCGGCCACCGCACGCGCGCGCACCAGCGCCTGATGTTCCCAGGTCCAGGCGCGATCGCGCTGATACTCGCGGTAACTGGCCAGCGAGGACACCAACGCGCCCTTGCCGCCGTCCGGGCGCAGCCGCACATCGATATCGTAGAGACGGCCGGCGCCGGTCTCGGCACCCAGCAGTGTCATCACCTTCTGCGCAAGCCGCGCAAACCAGCGCCCGGCTTCCAACGGCCGCTTGCCGTCGGAGGCTTCCACCGCACGTGGATGGTCGTAGAGAAACACCAGATCCAGATCCGAGCCGAAGCCCAGTTCCAGCCCCCCCAGACTGCCGTAGCCGATGATGGCGAATGCGCCGCCGGGTACCTGCCCGTGTGCAGCAATCAATTCGTTCCGCGCCAGCTGTAATACCGTCTGCACCACGGCCTCGGCCAGCCAGGCCAGTTGCTGGGTGCTTTCCACGGCCTGTTGGCGGCCATCGAGCGTGGCCAGTGCGATGCGAAAACTCAACGCAAGCCGGCGCTCGTTGAGTTCGCGCAGGGCCGCTTCGGTGTCGTCGATCTGCAAGGTGTCGGCGCACGCGGCGTGCAATGCGCTGCGGTCGGGCAACGGACCGCTGATGCGGGTGTCGAGCAATTCGTCCAGCAACAACGGATGCGCGGCCAGGCGCTCGGCCAGCAAGGCGCTGCGAGAGAGCACATCGACCAGGCGGGCGAGCGCGCTGGGTTGTTCGTCCAGCAGCGCCAGATAGCTGGTGCGGCGCAACGTGGATTGCAACAGACCGAGCATGCGACGCACGGCGGCATCGGGTTGACTGGCGCGTGTGGCCGCATGCAGCAGCGCCGGCATCACACGATCGAGCCGTGCGCGTGCGCTGTCGGAGAGCGCACGCACGCCGGACGACTGGGCAAAATCGGCCAGCACCTGATGCGCACCGTCTGGATCGTGCAATCCGATCCCGGCCAACGGCGCGGCATCGGCGTCCGGTAGCGCACGCCAATAATCGGCAAGCGCATCGGGCGCAGCGGCGTGGACGCGCGGTGCCAATAACTCTGCGAATTCAGTTGCCACACGTGTGCGTTGCGGGCCGAGTGCGTGCAGCAATGCAGACCAATCCGCATAGCCCAAGCCCAACGCAATGCGTTCGCGGTCCAGCGCTGCCTGCGGCAAGGCATGCGTCTGTGCATCGCGCAACATCTGCAGACGATTTTCGAGCCGGCGCAAAAAGCGATACGCCTCGGTCAATGCGTGCCCGTTGTCCGCATCGATTTGGCCGGCGTCCACCAGCGCCTGCAATGCGGGCAGCAGGCGACGCTCGCGCAATGTCGGCTCGCGTCCGCCACGAATCAGTTGCAGCGATTGCGCCAGGAACTCGATCTCGCGAATGCCGCCCGGCCCGCGCTTGATGTCGTCCAGACGATCGTGCCGCGCAACTTCGGCGGTGATCGCCGCCTTCATGTCACGCAAGCCATCCAGTGCGGTGAAATCCAGATAGCGCCGGTAGACGAACGGGCGCAGCGTCTCCAGCCAGGCTTCGCCAGCATCGATATCGCCGGCGACGGCGCGCGCCTTGAGCCAGGCATAGCGCTCCCAATCGCGGCCTTCGCGCTGGAAGTAATGGTCCATACCGGTGAACGACAACGCCACCCGCCCGGCCGTGCCAAACGGCCGCAGACGTAGATCCACACGATGGCTGAAACCATCGGCGGTGGTTTCGTCGAGCAGCTTGGCCAGCTGCTGACCCAGGCGCGCAAAATATTCCTCGGCCGCCAGCGGACGCGCGCCGTCGGATTGGCCGCCCTGCGGATACGCGTAGACCAGGTCCACGTCCGAGGAAAAATTCAGTTCGCCACCGCCGAGCTTGCCCAGCCCGAACACCACCAGCCGCTGCACGCTGCCGTCTTCGGCAATCACCTGGCCGTGGCGGTCGCGGAATTGCTGCTCCAAGGCTTGCAGCCCGCATTGCAGGCAGGTTTCGGCCAGCCGGGTTGCGCCGGCCAGGGTGTCGTACACGCTGTCCAGATCGAGCACATCGCGCCAGACCAGGCGGGTGGATTCTGCGCTGCGGTAACGGCGCAATTGTGCGGGCCAGGTCTGGGGCTGTGCGGGGTCGAGCACAGGCAGTGGCAGCGGCGGTGGATCGGGCTGCGCCAGGTGCTGCAGCAACGCCGGCTGGCGCGCCAGCGTATCGAGCGCAAACTCGCTGGCGAGCGCCACCCGTTCGAGCCGCTGATCAAAATCATCGCCCGGCCAGGGCTGGTCAGGCGGCAGGGCATGACGGACACGCGCCACGGCCCGCTCGATCAGAGCGGTGAGCGCAGGAGACACGGAGGCGATGGGCGTCGACATGCATGGATTCTGGCATCCCTGCGTGATGGCGGCACGTGTCTGCGATTGATCCGGCTTTGTTTAGAGCAGCCAACACAACTGCAACACATGTGCTCTGTGGCTTGCGTGCAGGGCCCTTGCCCGCCCACCATCGCGGGACACGCTGCAAGTACGTCCATGTAAGCTCTTACGCGGCATCCATGCCGCGTAAGGTCCCGCGACCGTGGGCGGGCAAGGACCAGTCAAGATGGTCGGTGTGCATGGTTGCAAGCAGTGCATGACGTGCGCTGTTTGGATAAGGGCGCGTCCGGTCAGCATCTCAATGCAGGCAGAGCAATGGGCAGGCTTTCAACAAAGCAACCGACTCACTCTCTGGTGCGGTGTCCTCGCCGATTGCGGGACCATGTGGCGGCATCGATGCCGCCACTGAGCCTCCACGGACGGATTCACGGCGTGTCCTGCAAGCGGCGAGGGCATCGCGCCCTCGACCGACCAGGCTTTTGACTGCATCTAAACTCCCATGCAATGAGGTGCGGTCTGCTCGGCGCGTTTGGATCCGAGCAACCTCACTGCCATTCCCGGCCTCACTTCACTGGCCAACCAACGCCACACCACCTACTACGCGCGCCAGCCAATCACTACACACGCCACGCAACCCAGCAGCAACGCCAGCCATGCACTCCAGCGCGGTGCGTACGCCAGGCCCAACGCCGCCCAGAGCGCACCCATGCTGAGAAACCCCAGCCACAACAACGCTCCCACCGTGCCGCCCCAGCCGAGCACGCACAGCACAAGCGCGGCGATCAACAGGCACCCACCCATCGCACGCAGCAGCCGACGCTGCGTGACCGGTGCGGTGCGCCGACCGGTGAGCTGTTCGTAATGGCGATGCATCGCCACGGCCAACGCCATCATTGCGGCATGACATAGCGCGGTGCCCAGCAGCGCCGTGATCAGCCCATCCATGGCGTACTCCGCAGCAGCCAATTCGCGCCGGCCAACACGCCCAAGCACACGCCCAGCCACCACCACATGCGCAACGCACTGCGCGCGCGAAACATCCACAACACCACGATGGTGTAGATGACGAAACTCAGCAAGGTCGTGCTCAGCACCGACATCGCGGGGGACAGGCCGGCGAATTGCGTCAATACCTGAGCTAACACGCTGCAGCCGGTGGCCGTCAACACATACCCGCCGACACTGGCAGCCAGCACGCGACCGGCAACCGAGCAGCGATAACGCGTCAGCGACGCGATGCGCGGAGCACGACTCACAACACATCCATTGCGGCAGTGGCGCCACGTTTGGCCCGCACCGGCGCAGGCCGTACGGCACTGCAATGCGCTCGATACGCCGCAAAAGCAAACGCCACACCAAACGCGAGCGAGACCAGCTCGACCCCTGCACGCTGCAGATCGCCCGCAGCCAGATACGCGCCAATGTATTGCCCAGTCGTAAGCGCATTGAGCAGCGGCAAGCCAAGACACAGCAACGCGGTGATCACTAGTTGCTCCACCCAAGCACGCGCAGGCCGGCGCAGCAGCGCATGTAGCAGCGTGGCCGCCCACACCCACAGAAATGATTGAATTTCGATCTGCGCGCGCTCTGTCTGCGCAGCCGGCACCAAGCGATTGGCATAGAAATACGCAATGCTCGCCAACGCGGTTCCCGCAAGCGCGGCGACATTGAGTGCTTCCACCACGCGATAGATTCCTGCGGTGGCGGCACCGAACTCCTGCTCGCTGCGCCGACGCCGTTTGATCGAAAACAGCAAGGTGCCGGTTGCCATCATCAAGGTGCCGGCCAGGCCACAGATGAAGTACAGCCACTTGCTCGTCCACCCGCCAAAACCTGCCACGTGCAAGGTCTTGATGGCCTCTTCCACATCCTGCGCCTGCACATCTGTCGGTGAGGCATCTGCGTGCTGCTCCAGCAACGCACCGCTGTTCGCGTCGAAGACCACGCTGCTGGCCGGATTGAGCAGGCGCCGCGAGCTGCCGGTGGCGGCCACGCGCGCGATCACGCGCAGCTTGCTACCGGGTTGCTCGGGGCGCTCGATCACCAGCGTTTGCGCGGGCCCATCATTGAGCACGGCGGCACGCTGTACCAACTCCGGCAAGTACGCGCGCACGCGATTCACTGCGTTGTCGTCTGCACTGGTCACAGGCAATGCCGGCGACAGATCATCGGCATAACGCGTGTGCGCGTCCTCATCGCTGCCATACACCGCTTGCAACGGCGCAGGCATGTAGCTGGTGTAGAAATACGCAAGCCCGGTGTAGACGATCATCAACAGAAACGGCAGCGTCAGCACCGCCGTGGCGTTGTGCGCATCCAGCCACGAGCGCTGGCCTTTGCCGGGGCGGAAGGTGAAGAAATCCAGAAAGATGCGCTTGTGCACGATCACCCCGGATACAAGCGCGATCAACCCGCACATCGACACCCAGCCCACCAGCCAGTAGCCAGGAATGCCGCCATGCAAGGTGTAGTGGAAGCTCATGAAATGCCGGCCGCCTTCGGTCTGCCTGCCCCATGGAGACGGCAGCATCTCGCCGCTCCCGGGGTCCATCGACGCCTGATCCTGACCATCTGATGTCCGCCAGAACAGCGTAAGCGCCTCACCCGGATGCGCAGGCAAGGTGATACGCCACAGGCGTGCCTGCGGCGCTACCTGACGCAGCTGCGCCAATGCACGCGGCACCAGCGTGGATTCCGGCAACGCCGCGTGTCTGGTCGCACTCGGCAAGGCAGGTGTGGCCTGCATCCAGCGGGTGATCGGGTCGCGAAACACGCTGAGCGTGCCGGTCAGGAAAATCGCGCACAGCAACCAGCCGCAGGTAAGGCCGCACCAGGTGTGCAGCCACGCCATGCTTTGGCGAAAGCCCTCCTTCATGCAGCAATGGCCACACGCCACCTCATTACCGATGCGCGCATTACAGTGCGCCGCGCAGGGTCACCATCACATTGCGCGGCTCGCCGTAATAGCGTCCGTTAACGAAGCTCGACAAGGTGGTGTAGTAGTGCTTGTCGAACACGTTGTTGAGGTTGACCGCCACCGACCACTGTCGATTGAGCTGATAGCGCGCCAATGCATTCCAGACCGCGCGCCCGTCGATGGGCGCGATCGCGGTGCCAATCTGCCGATACGCCGCACTCTGCGCGCTGACACCGCCACCGACGGTGACGTCCTGCAACACACCCGGCAGCCGGTAGGTGGTCCATACCCGCAGCAAATGCTTGGGCGTATAGCTGTTGAAGGCCTGACCCTGGCTGCTGACATCCTGCAGGTACGTGGTGCGGTTGAAGGTGTAACCGGCAAACACGTTCCAGTCGCGCAGCACTTCGCCGCTGACTTCGGCATCGAAGCCGCGGCTGCGCACCTTACCGCTATCGATGTAACAGAAGTCGTTGTTGCGGCAGGTGGGGCTGGTGGTCAGGTCGGCCTGGGCGCGGTTCTTCTGCTCGATCTGGAACAGCGCAAAGGCGGTGTTGATGCGCCCATCCAGCCACTCACCCTTCACGCCCAGCTCGTAGTTGGCTCCGGTCATCGGCTTGAGCATCTCGCCGGCTTCGGTCTGCGCATTCTGCGGCTGAAAGATGTCCGCATAACTGGCATAGGCCGACCAGTTCGGGCTGAGCGCGTACACCAGGCCGGCATATGGCGTGACCTGCCCGGTCTCGCGGGTGTGCTCGATCGATTGCGACGGCGACAGCCCGGTGGTGGTGGTGTTCCACTGGGTGTCGTGCCAGCTCACGCGGGAGCCGACGATGGCTCTCAACGGCTCGCTCAACTGCCAACGCAACGCGCCGTACAAACCGAACTCGCGCGAGGTGCCATGTCGCGCTTCGCGTGCATTGGCGAAGATTTCGTCATCGCTGATCGCGCGCACATTGCGCTGCAGATCGAACACGTTGAAGGTCTGGAAATTGTTCTTGGTGCCGTAGACCGTATCGACCGTGTTCTCGGCATAGTTACTGCCGAGCACCAGCTCATGCCGTCGGCCCAAGGCGTTGAAATGCCCGATCACATTGGCATCGAAGCCGAATGCATCCGTATCGGAGATGGTGCGTGCGGCCAGCAGCGCGCCAGTACCGTTGGCCGGATTGATCGCGCGGCTGGAGCTGGCATATTTCAGATCGTGCAGCTCGCGCACCTGCACCGCACTGAGCTTGAACACCCAATCGGCATTGAAGCGATGGTCGAGGTCCAGATACAGCCCGCGATTGGACGAGGACTGCCGGTTCCACTGCGCACCCAGGTTGGTCTCGCGTGGCAGGCCGATATCGCGGCCATCGCTGAAACTGGGCAAACCGCCGAAGAACGGCCGGCCTTCCACCTGTTCGTAGCTCACGCCCAGGCTGAGCTGTGTCTGCGGCGAGAACGCGTAATCGAGCGTGCCGTAATAGGTGGGCGTGCGGCGCTTGACGCCATCCACGAACGAGCCCTGCTCCTGATAGTCGATCACCCCGCGCGCGCGTAACGCGCCATCGGCGGTGAGGTTGGCGCTGCCATCGATCAACGCGCCGTAGCGATCCCAGCTGCCCCCCTGCGCCATCACGCTCACGCCCGGCACATCCAGCGGGCGCTTGCGTACCAGATTCACCGCGCCACCGGGATTGCCCGCGCCCTGCAGCAAGCCAGCCGCACCGCGCAACACCTCGGCGCGATCGTAGATGCCCATGTTGGCGCTGTAATTGCTCGCCCGGCCATACATGCCGCGATTGAGCGGCACCCCGTCGTACTGCACGGTGGTGATGTCGAACCCGCGCGAATAGATGTACTTGCCGCCCTGCGGGCTCTGCACGATGGTGATGCCGGTGGTGCTGGCCAGCGCGTCGTAGACCGAGGTGATGTTCTGCTCGTCCATCAACTGACGGGTGACCACGCTGATCGACTGCGGAATGTCCTTGAGCGATTGCTCGCCGCGGCCGATGCTCACCGCACGCGCGGTATAGCTGCCGGTACCGCTGGTGGCCGCGCTGCGGTTGGCCTGCGCGGTCACCTTGACGGTCGGCAGCAGCCACGCATCCACCTCGCTCTTTGTCGCACTCACCCGTGGCGCGGCGCGCAGCACATAGCCGCCGGTGTCCAACGGCACCGCCTGCAACCCGCTACCAGCCAGTAACGCAGCCAACGCGGCAGGTGCGGTGTAGCTGCCATCCAGCCCGGCGGTGGTCTTGCCGTCGGTCTGCGCGGCGGTGAAGCTCAGCAGCAGGTTGGCCGAGCCGGCCAGGTTGCGCAGCGCTGGTGCCAGCGGGCCGGCGGGGATGCGATAGCTTTGCCGCGCGTCTTGCATGGCCGCTGCGTTTTGCGCCATTGCATCGGGCATGCCTGCACACAGCGCCAGACTGCACAGCGCAATCGCAACTGCCGTGCTGATGGGCCGCTGTGCTGCCGGGACAGAGGCAGTGCGCTGAAACGAGGAAGAAAAACGTTGGCCGCGGCGGCGGGCAGTGATCGACATGCTGTTTCCACAAGGTTTTGGTGTCGCACTGACACCGTCATTGTGGAGGTGCCGCAACTGCGGCGATCGGGCAGACCGGCAGCAAACTTTTTTGCCGACGCTCCGATGGGCAGCGCCTCAGCCCTGCCCGGCCGCCTGCACCGTCACCCAGTAACGGCTGCGCCGGCTCACCTGCACCGGTAACACGCTGGGTAACATCGCCAGAATGCGGTCGGTGTCGTCCAGCGGAAACACGCCGGACACGCGCAAGCCGCCCGCCTGGGGGTCGCAGCGCAACAGTCCGGAGCGATAGCGACTCAACTCGGCGACGAAGGCATCCAGACGCAACTCGTCGGCAATCAACTGGCCGCGTACCCAGGCTGCCGCCTGCGTCTCGAATGGGGCGATGGGGCCGAGCGCTTCGGCCGTAAAGCGACATTGCTCGCCCGCATGCACGCGTCCAACTGCCAGCACCGCCGCAAGTGGCCGCACCTCCACCGCGCTTTCCAGCACACTCACCTGCGTATCGCCCTCGGCCTGCCGCACGCCAAAGCGTGTGCCCAGCGCACGGATATCGCCTTGCGCGGTGCGCACCACGAACGGCCGCGCGTCGTGGCCGGCGCCCAGCGCATGCGCGGTGGTCACCATGATTTCGCCGGCCAGCAACTGCAGCAGCCGTTGTTGCGCATCGAAACGCACATCGATGGCGCTGCGCGTGTTGAGCGTGATGCGGCTGCCGTCCTGCAACTGCACCTCGCGGCGCTCACCTGTCGCGGTGGCGTAATCGGCGGTGGCGCGCTGCCAGCGTTCGGTGCGCGAGGCCAGCACGCCGGTGGCACCGGCCACGCCACCCCACAGCAGCAGATTCAGCGCCTTGCGCCGGCCCGGCGATGCCTGCCCGTGATCGCCGGCATACGGCGACAGACTGCGATACGCCGCGTGCGGCGTCAGCGTCTTCAGCCGCCCGGTCACCGATTCGATATGCGCCCACGCCCGCGCATGATCCGGATGCGCCTCGCACCACTGTTGCCAACCCTGCAGCTGCGCCTCGCTCGCTGCGCCGGACATCAGCAGCGTCAGCCACTCGGCCGCCTCATCGGCGATCTGGGCACTGATCGGCTGGCCACCGGCCAGTAGGGGCCGTTGGGCGCCACGGGACTGCGCGCTGCGGGAGGCGGCATCAGCCATCTGTGCAGTTCATGCCGACAACGCGAACAGGCAATGCCGGTTGGCACGCGTGAGGTATTGCTTGACCGAACTGCTGGACACGCCCAGCCGCTGCGCGATCTGCGCGTAACTCAGCTCCTGCAGATGCGCCAGCAAAAAGGCTTCTTTCACTTTGGGCGGCAGGCCATCCAGCGCCTGATCCAGCTGCTGCAGCGCTTCCAGCGCCAGCACCTGCAGCTCCGGCGACGGCGCCACCTCTTCCGGCAGCGCGGCCAGCAGTTCCAGGTAACTGGTTTCCAGCACTTTGCGGCGTTGCCGGTGTGCCATCAGCCGGCGCGCGATGGTGGCCAGGAACGGGCGCGGCTCGCGGATCTGATCGGCCGCCCCGGCGTTGATCACACTGATGAAGGTGTCCTGCGCCAGATCCGCAGCCACGAACGCATCGCCCAACTTGCGCCGCAGCCAGCCCTGCAGCCAGCCGTGGTGGTCGGTATACAGGCGCTCCACCTGTTGATGAAGCGCGCCTTGCGTGACCGACACGATGACCTCCTGAACGGCTGGGCCGGGCCGCACGGCACCCGGAGACAAATGAGAATTGATCTCATTCTAACGGATGCGCACAACGCGTGCAGCCGCGCCTCTCGCCCCGCCCATCGCGTCGGCGCCCGGCTGTTCGCCGATGGCGCCCTCGTTTCACTACAGGCTTGACCTGGAATGCGTCCGCCAGCTGCCCGGCGTTTCACCCGATGAGCAGCGGTGTGGGTGTGGCAGCACGACACGCGCGCGCAGCGACCACGGCGTGTCTGCAGTGCCGCCAGCAGTTCGCCAAGGCGGCTGGAGCCGGAAAAAACCCCGCTAACACTCAGGTCATCGGCTTGACTCGCCGAACGTCAGGCAATAAAAAAGCCCGCTTGCAGCGAACTGCCAGCGGGCTTTGCTCCCTCCCCCACGTCGGGATGCAGGATCATAGTGCGCTCCCCGATAACGACTTGCACGCTGCACTGCAAAACAACACCACACGGTACAGAACTGGCGCTTTTTTCTTCACGCCGCGTTGCCGCACCTCGTTGTTATCGCAGCAGATCCGGCTGGGCCTGATACCACTCCGGCGCACGCAGCAGATGCCATTCCGGCGTATCGCCGCGCAGGCCCACCGCCGCGCTCAACACCCCCCAACGCGCGAGCAGACTGCCGCTGCGTTGCGTGCCTTGCAGACGCAATCGCGCATCTACCTGGAAACGTTGGTTACGTGCCTGTAGCCGGTCGACGATGACGGTGTCGCCCTGCCAATGCACGCGACCGGTCACTTGCGCCTGCCCCGCATCCACCAACCGCAGCATCCAGTTCGGAATCGAGCGATCGCGTGCATACAGCGACATCAGAAACGCCAGATCGCGCACCTGGATGCGCACGCGTCCATCCACACCGATCGGCTGGCGCCATTGCATGTGCGTGTCTTCCAGCACGATGCGCGCCCACCAGCCATCGCGACGTTGTCCATCCGGGCCGGTGAATCCGATATTGCGCAACTGGATGGTGCTGGCATCGAGGCGGAAGTTTTCTGCACGTAGATCGCCGCGCTGCAAACGCAGATCCGCATCCACATCGCCACGCAGTGCGAGACCGGCAAACTGCAGCCGCGCCGCGCGTGCACCGATCCGCAAACCGCCCTTGCCGATGCGCCCACCGGGTTCGATCTGCAGATCCCCACTGAGCACGCCGTTGCCGCCATCGAAACGCAGTTGTTGCTGCGGCAGATATCGATTGTAGGCACGCAGATCCGGCACGCGTGCATTGGCGAACACCAGATGCGCGCGTGTGGCATCGCGCAGCGTGGTCAAGTTACGCGCATCGGCACGCGTCTGCAGATCCAGGCGTAGATCGCGGCCCTGCACGAACGGTCGCGCGGGCGCATCGCTGTGCGCGATCGAGAACTGCTGCATCTGCAATACCAGTGCAGGCAGCAACTGTCCGTTTGCATCGGCGTCCACGCGTAGATCGGCACTGGCCTGCCCGTCGATCGCATGCCCCATCACGCCGACATGCGCCCGCACGTGCGGCACCTGCAGACGACTGCCGGCGCCGAGCTGGCCGCGATCGATCCGCAGGTCGGCATCCACCAGGCCGTCGCCTTCCAGCGTCAGCCAATCCACATCGGGAAACAGCGCCGGAATCCAGCTCAGCGAGGACAGTTGCCAATGCAGCCGCGCATGCCCGGAGGTGCGCGGCAACAGGCTGCGCAACGATTGCAGCGGCAACTGCCGGCCTTGCACGCGCAGATCCGCATCCAGTGTCAGCCCGGCATCGGCTGGCTCCGGCATGCTGACGTTCAAGCGCATGTCCTGATCCACCTGCAATTGCGCGGTGAGTTCGCCCAGCAGGGCAGCGGGCGTACGCGTGCTGTCGTGCAACGGCGCGCGCCATTGCAGCTGACTGCCGGGCTGCAACGCGCCACGCGTCCAGCGCAACTCGCCATCTGCGCGCCCTTTGCCGGCGCGCGTAGCGACCGTGTGGCGGCCCTGCGCGTTACGTGTGACATCCAGCGCCGCAGTGTCGCCATGCACCGCCACCAGCGCATCGGTGAGCTGCAGCGATGCAAGACCGCGCGCCTGGTCGGGTGCATGGCGCGCGACGCTGGCTTCGATGCGCAGCTGGCCGTTGCGTAGCACTTCGCGCTTGTCCCAACGCATACGCGCGTTCTCGAACGTTGCACGCGAGGGAAAGATTTCCATCGGCCCGCCGCGCAGCTGTTTGAACAAGCCCAGCTGCAATTGGCCATCGCCTTCGATCTGCAGCTGGCGCAGCGTTAATGCCTGCACTTTGTCGGCGACGATGCGATCGAATTGCAGGGTCCACGCAGGAGCGGTCGATGGGGTGCTGGCCGGGGCTTCGGCAACCTCGGCGGCTTGAGCGGATTGTGGCGAGCCAGTGGCCGCGTCAGTCCTCTGCGTGGGCAGCTGCGTGCTGGCCGAGACCTTTGCGTTGGTCGTTGATACCGGTGTTTTGTCTTGCGTTGGCGTTGGCGTTGGCGTAGTCGTATCGGCTGCGCCGCTCACCGGAGCAGCGGCAACCTGCGTGCTCGGTGCTGGCGCTGGCGTCACTGCAGCACCGGGCGTCGGCACCGCCGCCTGCATCCCGCCGCGCACGCCGGATGCATGCAACTCCGGCACCAACAACTGCCGATGCAATAAGGGCAATAGCCGCACCTGCCCACTCATGCGCTGCGCGCTGATGTTCCAGCTGTTACGCGTCGAGCGGCCTTGCAGGTCCACCTTCCACAGCACCAGACGCCCCGGCCACCAGGTCACTGCGGGGCCCCAGTGCATGGCGAACTTGTCCGGCTTGCGGTTGAGCGCGGCCGGCACGAGCGGGGTATTGAGCAACAGATTACCGAGCAGCAAATAGCTCGCATATAACGCAATCAGCGCCAGCACAGGCCAACGCACCGTGCGGGGCAACCTACGCCAGCGGGCGCGAACAGGCATCGTCATGACGGCAGGCTCCTGAAGACCGCGCACGCGGCCGGGCGCAGTGTGCCAAGCAGGCCGTGAGTGCGGTGCGCAGCGGCCGATTACGGCTGGGCATCAGCAGACTGCCCGGTGCGCATTCGATACCCTGCACGCGCGGCAGTGCGCACACGGGCTCATCGACCACGGCAAAGCTGGCCGCATCACGCAAGGCCTCTAACAACCAACCGCCTACTTCGCCTTCGACACCGCGGGCAATAACCCCGGCTGCGCGTCGTACCACTCGCGTGCGCCAGCCAGATGCCACTGGCGTTGCTTGCCATCGAGTTCGATCCCTGCACCCAGTACGCCCCAACGCAGATACAGATCACCGCGCCGCTGCTCGTCGTTCAAGGCCAAGCGCGCACGTAGCGACAGGCGTGCGTTCTCTGCATGCAGGTCGTCGATCAGCACCTGCTGCTTGCGCCAACGTACTCGTCCGGTGGCATCGAGTTCGCCCGAATCCAGCAAGCCCAACACCCAACGCGGATAGTCGGCGCGTTGCGCAAACACCGACAGCAGCGGCGCGACATCGCGCATGCGCAAGGCTGCATCCGCATCCACCTGGAACGGTGCACTGGCCTGGATGGTGCCGGCGCCGATCTGCATCTCGCCCCACCATGCGCTGTCCTTGCCGTCGTCGCCTACACGCATATTGCGCAAGCGCACGCGTGTGCCGCTGAGGTCGAACACCTTGTTCTTGAAATCGGCACGCTGCAACTGCGCCTGCAATTCGGCATCGCCGCGCATCTGCACGCCGGCCAGCGCCAGGTGCGCGCCCTGCCCGCGCAGATGCGCGTGGCCGCTGCCCACCTCGCCGGAGGCGTTGAGCGCCACATCGCCGGTCAGGCTGCCGCTGCCGCCAAGCAGGCGCACGTTCTTGCCCGGCAGGTAGCGGTTGTAGACAGTGAGATCGGGCACACGTGCGTCGCTGAACCGCAGTTGCGCCTTGAGCGTCTCGCGCAGGCGTGCCAGTTCGGCATCGCCGTGCATGGCCAGTTGCAGATCGCGGCCGTCCAGCAGGATCTGCTTGGGCGCATCGCGTGGCGCGGCCTTGAAGGTGGGGATACTCACATCCAGATGCGCCTGCGGGGTGGCAGCATCGTCGATGTGTCCGTGTGCGGTGGCGACACCGGCCAGGCGTGTATCGAACACCTGTGCCACGGCTTCCACACGCGGAATCTCCAGGCTGCTGCCGCTGGCAAGGCGGCCTTGCGCCAGACGCAAATCGGCCTCGACCAGGCCACCGCCTTCGAGCTGGAACCAGGGTTTGCGCACGAACAACTCGGCGATCCAGTTCAAGGATTCGAACTTCCAACGCCCACGCACCTGCCCGGACAAACGCGGCAAGACCTGCGCCGGGTCCTGGAAGGGAATGCTGCGCCCGGCGAGGCGCAGGTCGGCCTGCAGCTCACTGCCGGTCTTTTCATCGCGCGGCAGCCGCGCCTGCACGCGGATATCGCGCGCCACATCAAGTTGCAACGCCAGCATGCCGCGGTCGGTGGCGCCAACGCCCGCCAGCAACGGCAGCCGCCAGACCGCGTGGCTGCCCGGCTGCAAGGCGCCGCGATCCAGCGTGATATCCGCCTCCACCCGCGCCGCCGAGGGCCCGCTGCGGATGTCCACATGCGGCGCGCCGGTGTCGATCTTCAATGCCACCGTGCTGGCCTTCAGCTGCAAGCGCGCGTGGGTGATGGCGAGCTTGTGCAGGCCCGGCGCCTCATCGCGGTAATGGCGCGGAAACTGGAACTGCGCATCCAGTTGCGCGCCATTGAACACCTGCACCCCGTCGTAGCTGACCACTGCATCGCTGAAGCCCGCTGCGGACGGAAACAACTCCGACGGCCCGCCCTTGAGCTGCTTGAGAAAGCCGACCGTGCCATGGCCATCACCGGCAATCAGCAACTTGCCCAGACGCGCACTGCGGATGCTATTGCTGCTGATCGCGTCGAAGCGCAGCGTCCAGCCCTGGTCGCCGCGTGGCGGTGGCGGAATGGGCGTGTCGGAGGTTTCCACTTCCGCGCTCAAGCCGGTGGCATGCAGCCACGGCAAGCGCACCTCGCGCCGGAACAACGGCAGCAGCGCGATGCGCGCATGGGCGCGATCGGCATGAAACACGTACACGGTGCGGTTGGCCTGCCCGCGCATGCGTACGTTCCAGGCCATCACCTGGCCCGGAAACACAGTGAGTGCGGGGCCGGTCTGCATGGTGAATTTGTGCGGCTGCCGGTTGGTGGCGGCATCGAACAGCGGCGTATTGAGAAAAATGTTGCCGGCCAGCAGATACAGCGCGTACAGCGCCACCAGCACGACCACTGCAATGCGCCATGGCCGGGGCCAGCGCTGGAAGCGATCGCGAAGTGTGGGCATGGGCGCAGGCAGTGATGAGTCTGCCGTCACTATCGCGGTTGCGCCGGCGGCGAGGCGTGAACATGCACATGGCCGGTGTCGCGCTCGCTCGTTCCACCAAGGTCGCGCTCCGATCGAGGTGTGCAGCGGCGATAATTGCGCTTCCCCCGTTTAATGCTGTGCTGCCCATGTCCGACGACCGCATCCTGCACGCGCCGCTGCGCGCACGCCTGGTTTCTGCCGAGGCCGCTGCCGCCTTGATCCAGCCCGGCGAGACCGTGGCCATGAGCGGCTTCACCGGCTCGGGTTACCCCAAGGCGGTGCCGATGGCGCTGGCGCAGCGCATCGAAGCGGCGCATCTGCAGGGCCAACCGTTCCAGATCAAGTTGATGACCGGCGCCTCCACCGCACCGGAACTCGATGGCGCACTGGCCAAGGCCGAGGGCATCGCCATGCGTATGCCGTTCCAGTCCGACCCGGACGCGCGCCAACGTATCAACGCCGGCACCCTGGACTACATCGACATCCATCTCAGCCACGTCGCCCAGCACGTGTGGTTCGGTTTCTACGGGCAGATCGATACCGCGGTGGTGGAGGTCTCGGCGATCCGCGCCGATGGCAGCCTGGTGCCGTCGACCTCGATCGGCAACAACAAGACCTGGCTGGACCTGGCCAAGAAAGTGATCATCGAGGTCAACGATTGGCAGCCGGCCGAGCTGGACGGCATGCACGACGTCTATTACGGCACCGCGCTGCCGCCGCATCGCAAGCCGATTCCGCTGTTGCATGGCGACGACCGCATCGGCGAACCCAGCCTGCGCTGCGATCCGGACAAGATCGTGGCAGTGGTGCGCACGCATGGCCCGGACCGCAACAGCCCCTTTGCCGCGGCAGACGAAAGCAGCGAACGCATCGCCGAACACCTGATCGAGTTTCTGCGCCACGAAGTGAGCAAGGGCCGCCTGCCGGCCAGCCTGCTGCCGCTGCAGTCGGGCGTGGGCAATATTCCCAATGCGGTGCTGGCAGGGCTTGCACGCAGCGGCTTCCGCGATCTGGAAGCCTTCACCGAAGTGATTCAGGACGGCATGCTCGCGCTGCTACGCGACGGCGTGCTGCGCTATGCCTCGTGCACCGGCTTTGCGCTCAGCCCGGAGGGCAACGAGGAATTCAAACGCAATATCGATTTCTATCGGCAGCGCATCGTCATGCGCACGCAGGAGATTTCCAACCATCCGGAGCTGGTGCGCCGGCTTGGCTGCATCGGCATGAACGGCATGATCGAGGCCGACCTGTACGGCAACGTCAATTCCACCCACGTGATGGGCAGCCGCATCATGAACGGCATCGGCGGCTCCGGCGACTTTGCGCGCAATGGCTTCCTGTCGATTTTCCTGAGCCCCAGCATCGCCAAGGCCGGCAGCATTTCGTCGATCGTGCCGATGGTCAGCCATGTCGATCACACCGAACACGACGTCTCGGTGATCGTCACCGAACAAGGCCTGGCCGATCTGCGCGGGCTCACGCCCAAGCAACGCGCGCGCCAGCTGCTCGATCATTGCGTGCATCCGCGTTATCGCGCTGCACTGGAAGAGTATGTAGCGCGTGCCAATCGCGACAGCTACGGCAAACACACCCCGCATCTGTTGACCGAGGCGCTGTCGTGGCATCAACGCTGGTTGGAGACCGGGGATATGTTGGGTTGATTCGGGAATCGGGAATCGGGAATCGGGAATCGGGAATCGGCAGTTGTAGCCCCTCGCGGCACGATCGCTATGTCTATGTCGATACATCCGTCCTTATGTGGTTCGTGCGACATGCGAAGAGCGCGATGCAGCCATGCTGTTGGCCGGTGACCGCGCGTTGCTAAAGAGGTCAGAGTGCAGTCCCCATGCCTGGCCTTTAACGCTTCCCGAACTTCATTGCTGGCACCGACATGCAGCGACATCGCATCGGCACGGACATAGCGGATAACGTTTCTGCCCGCTCGCATTCGGCGGCAGGACGGCTCTCTCCCCCTCCTGCCGCTGGGCGCGACGGGTCATCACTGGGTGGTGTCCAATCCGTCGGGCCGGCTCCCTGCGCCGGCCCGGCGTTCTTGTTTTAGAGCGCCATCGACCAACACGATTGTGCTCACCGTCAGGCTACTTCGATATGTTTGTTGACCACTCGTGCCAACGAGATTATCGCCACCGAAGTCAACGCCGCCAGCGTGCAAGCACCTGTTTGGATGTGCTGCGCTTGGATGCGCCGGGTTTTTTATGTGTTGCGCTTTGAATATGTCGAGCGCTGCTTGAATATGCCGAACCATGAATGTGCTGCGCTTTTGACGTGCTGCACTCAAATGTTCTGGGCTTTGAATCTGTTGCACCTGCGCGCTTGTTGCGACTTCAGGTCCGTTGCAGGCATCCGGCTTGGGATGGCTGTCTTCCGCCGTACCCTCACCCCAACCCCTCTCCCGAGGGGAGAGGGACTTTATCCCTTCTCCCCTCGGGAGAAGGTGGCGCGTAGCGCCGGATGAGGGTACGGGCGAAGCCTCATGGCATCTCATTCCAAGTATGGCTTCACCCCGTACCCTCACCCCAACCCCTCTCACGGCGGGAGAGGGGCTCTCGGCATTCACGCAGCCTCGGCAACCCGCCGCGCACGACGTGCACGCACCGCACTCGCCAAGCGTTCCAGCACCTGCACCGAAGCGTCCCAATCCAGGCAGCCGTCGGTGATGCTCTGGCCGTAGGTCAGGGCGCAGCCCGGCGCCAATTCCTGACGTCCACCAACCAGATGACTCTCCACCATGACGCCGACGATGCGCGTCTCGCCACCCTCCAGTTGCTGGGCAATATCGTCGATGACCTTGGGCTGGTTTTCGGGATTCTTGCCGCTGTTGGCGTGGCTGGCATCGATCATCAGACGCGCCGGCAAACCGGATTTATTCAGCACCTGGCTGGCCGCTTCCACATTGGCCGCGTCGAAGTTGGGCTGCTTGCCACCGCGCAAAATCACATGGCAATCCGGGTTGCCTGCCGTCGCTGCCACCGCAGTGTGGCCGTCCTTGGTCACGGCCAGGAAATGATGCGGATGCGAGGCCGCACCCACTGCGTCCACCGCAATCTTGACGTCGCCGCCGGTGCCGTTCTTGAAGCCCACCGGGCACGACAAGCCCGAGGCCATTTCGCGATGCACCTGACTTTCGGTGGTGCGCGCGCCGATCGCGCCCCAGGCCACCAGGTCGGCGATGTATTGCGGCGAGATGATGTCGAGAAATTCCACGCCCGCCGGCAGGCCGAGGTTGTTGATGTCGCGCAGCAGACCGCGCGCCACCCGCAGGCCCTTGTTGATCTGGAAACTGCCATCCAGATCCGGATCGTTGATCAACCCTTTCCAACCGATGGTGGTACGCGGCTTTTCGAAATACACCCGCATCACGATCTCCAGCGCGTCGCCGAACTGCTCGCGCAGCGGGCGCAGGCGGTGCGCGTAGTCCATCGCCGCGACCGGATCGTGAATCGAGCAGGGCCCGATCACCACCGCCAGGCGGTCGTCGCGGCCATGTAGGATCTCGTGCAGGGCGGCGCGCGAATGGGTCACGGTTTCGGAGGCGCGCTCGTCGCAAGGCAGCAGCGACAGCAGCTGCGAGGGCGGAGCGAGGGCTTCGATCTTGCGGATACGCAGGTCATCGGTCACAGGCGGCATAACAGTGTCTCGGTGGGCGGTGTTGCATCAGGGAGCCAGGCGAGGCGGCAACAAAAAAGCCGCCAGTGTGCGCTGGCGGCTTTTCGGGAATGCTGCTGAAGATTTCTTCAGGGTGAGCGCAATCCGTCCTCCGCCAGCGGCATCGGAAAACCGTAGTACCAAAAATAAAACTGGCTGCAGGGTGCGTTCATTGCGTGCATTGATACCACGCACATTCCGCCGTTGCCACTGTTTCATCGGCAACGGAACCGACAAACGCGCCGCGAATTGCCCAGGACCCAAGGGCGATTGAACCGTCGATCATCCCGCCCCCCCCCTGCCATCGCGACGTTTCAGGCGGTGTCCTTTGCAGGGATGCAGCGTGTGCATGCATACAGCCGATCGCGGCGATCCGAACAATCGATCAAGATCGCCGTGGCAGTCCCGGAAGGCGAGCCAGTCGGGCGCAGTGTCGATGCCGGTAACGGCCCATCGCGCTGCGTCACCACGCAGGCCCGACGGCAGGCCGGAGCCGCCCCCGCACGAGCCAACCAGGCTCGCAGCGGCTTGCATGTGGTCGCGCCCACACGCATCGATGCACCGGCGACATCCATTGACGGGCGACTGCCGCCACGGTGCTGCCCTGCTTTTTGCCGACACCGCACGCCACGACGCCAACACCGTGACGTGCGATGCAGCAACCGTTCAATCAAAACGTAAACACATATTCCGCCGCCACTTCGCGGCCGATCGGGTTAAACAAGGTGGTGTTGTAGAAGCCGTAACCGTAGAAGCGCTCCTTGTTTTCATAGCCCACTTCGTTGAACACGTTGTTGACGTAGAAGTTGACCTTGGCATGGTCGGTGATCTTGTAACCGGTGCTCAGGTTCCAGTAGATCGCCGGGCCCACGCGACCGAAGTAGCGCTTGCTGGTTTCGCCCAGGTGCACGTTGGCGGTATCGGTGACCAGACATTCGTCGGAGGCGCTGGGCTGATAGCCGTCGTCGAAGCGTGCGCAGGTGCCCCAGTTGACCGCGCGCATGGAGCCGAGCCGGCGGAAGTACACCGTCCAGTCCCAGGCGCCGCCGTTGTCCCAATGCACGCTGCCACGCACGCGGCTGCGCACGCGTTCGTCGCGGCGGTTTTCGTCGCTGTCGGTGCGGTAGATCTGCTCGCGATAGGCGAGCAGCGTGTTGTAGTCCAGCGACAACTGGAAGTTGCCCCAACCGGCGGTGGCCAAGCGGTACTTGAGCGAGGCATCGATGCCGGAGGTTTCCATCTGCGCCAGATTGATCGGGCCGCGTTCGATGCTGGCGATGGTGCCATCGGCATTGCGCAGCACGCGCGAGCTGATGGTGTCGCAATAGCCGGCGCCGCCGGGATTGTTCCAGGCACCGCCACTGATGGTGGTACCAGTGCGGCAGCCGGCTTCGGCCGAGAGGATCTCGTCGCGGTCCAGATCCTTGATCATTTCCTTCAACTCGATGCGGTAGTAATCCACACTCAGCGCCAGGCCTTGCGCGATGTCCCACACCACCCCGCCGGTGAACGAGCGGCCGGTTTCCGAGCGTAGGTCCGGGGTGCCGCGACGATTCACATCCACGGTGTAGAAGATATTGCTGTTTTCGTCGTTGCAGCCGCCGGTGAGAGACGCGCCCGAGGAAATACAGCGGTATTGATCGATCACGGTCTGGTTGGTGGAGCTGGGTTCGCCGAGCACGTAATGCATGTCCGGTGCGCGGAAGCTGGTGGCCAGCGTGCTGCGCAATAACAAGCTCTCGACGGGGCGCCATTCCAGACCCGCGCTCCAGGTGGTGTCGCTTTGCGTGCCGACATCGGTCGGAATCGCGGCCGACGACCGGTAATTGCCGTAGCGATCGTAGCGACCGGCCACATTGGCGCTCAACGTGGACAGCAGCGGAATCTGGAATTCCAGCCCGGCCGAGCTGCGCAAGCGCTCGCCGCCCCCACTGTCCACCACATCGACCGGATAGCATTCATTTGCACAGGGGTCAGGCGATAACTGATACCCCTGCTTGGCCACTTCGGCCACGGTGGCGAAGCGGATCGGACCGGCCCAGCCATGCACCAGATCGCCGCTGAGGCTGAAACTTGCTTGATTTACCCACGAATACGCGGAGTTATGCGATTTGGCGACCAGCGCGTCGTACTCGTTCGACGACAGCGGCGCATACAGCCGCGCTTCGTTGATCGCGTAGATCGATGTGCCATCGGCGGCGGTGCCGATGGGACTGCCGAGAAAATAATCGGTCGCGCGCGCGGTATCCACGGTGCGGATGTATTCGTCGACGGTGTACCGCGAGCGGCCCACGCTCAGCTCCCAATCGAAGCGATCGGCCCATACACCGCGCAGGCCGGCGCTCAGATCCCAGGACTGTTCCTTGTTGTAGTTGGCGAGCCGATCCCAGCCGCCGGCTTCGCGACGGGTAAGCTGACGGATCGCATACAGCGAGCGGCCGGTGTTCGCGTCCTGGAACGGGCCCAGATACGCGTAGGGCGGGTCGTAGGTCCAGCGGCCAATGCTGCGGTTGGCCGACACCGTGGCCCACGCCTCGGTGTGTTCGCCGAACTTCCAGGTGCCGTAGAGATAGGCCGAATAATCCTCGCTGCCGGTGACCAGCCCCCAGTCGCCATAATCGCGCGCCACGCCGCAATAATCGCCTGCATTGGTGAGCGCGCCGGTATTCTGGTTGTAGCTCAGCCGTTGCCCGTCGATAAACTCGCCGCCGAAGCGCGCGCAGGTGCCGGCCGGTGGAGCCAGGCGTTCGCTGTTGTTGGCATCGACCAGGCTCAGGCCGGTGAATGGATTGAAACCGTACAGGCGGTTCTGGCCAGTCCAGTTGGAATAGGACATGTCGTCGGAGTCGTCCATCTCGGGGCGATCGCGCCCGCTCAATGGATCGCGCCGGGTGGCCTGCAACGCGTAGGTCAGGCTCCAGTTTTCGCCGGTGCGCCCGCCCGCCCACGACACGTCGAAACTGTCGCGCCCACCCTCGGTCGCCGTGCCCCCGCGCAGCCGCACCTGGTCGCCCTGGTAGTCGCGCTTGAGGATCACGTTGACCACGCCGGCCACCGCGTCCGAGCCGTAGATCGCCGAGGCGCCGCCGGTCAAAATCTCGATGCGCTCCACCGCCGCGGAGGGGATATTGCTGTAGTTGGAAAAGTTACTTTCCCCGCCGTACGGCAGCGGGTAATCGGCCACGCGGTGGCCGTTGACCAACAGCAAGGTGCGGCCCGGCCCCAGGTCGCGCAGATTGATCGGCGAGGCATTGGGCGTGTGCGAGCCCCATTGCGTATCGGCTTCCACCGAGCCCTGTTGATTCATGCTGTTGAGCACGTCGTAGACGGTGGCGAAGCCTTCCTGCTGGATCTGTTGCGCGGAGATGGTGACCACCGGCTGCGCGCCTTCGACCTGCGCGCGCTTGATGCGCGAGCCGGTGACGCTGACCGCATCCAGCGTGGAGGTGGCGCGCGGTTGATTGGGCTCGGATTGCTGTGCAGTGGCCGATTGCGCGGCGGTGGACAGGGCAAGGGACAAGGAAATCGACAAGGCAAGGCGATGACTGCGGCAGTTCATAAGATCCCCGGGAGAAGCCGGACGTGGCCGGCGTGGCGTTCCACTGCAACGACGCCTGCGAGCGATGCACTGCATCGCCGCCCCCCTGTCCGATGGCCCCCCGACCGTTCGGCGCAAGCGCCTGCCCAGCGACGCTAGGGCTGTGATGACATCGGTGTCAACACATTGTCATGCAAGTGTGATCCGCATCGCGATCCTTGCCATCGCGCCTTTGACACTACGCTCGCGTCCGTAAACGTAATGCGCCGATTGGCACGCCACCTGAGTCCGCCAACAGAGCGTGGCGAGCGGTCGTGAGAAGCGCGTGGATGGCGCGCAGGAACCCGCGTGTACGGGTGTGTTACATGCCGATTCTGAGTACCGATAGCGCACCCACCTGACGGTGCGCAGTAGTCTTGTTTGCCGCGCCTACACCAGATACCGCCGAAACCATTCGATGGTGCGATCCCATGCCAGCGTCGCCGCCGCCTTGTCGTAACGCGGCGTCGAGTCGTTGTGGAAGCCATGATTGGTGCCCGGATACACATACGCCTGATAGACCTTGCGCTGCGCCTTGAGCGCGGCTTCGTACGCCGGCCAGCCAGCGTTGACGCGTTCGTCTTCCGCAGCGTAATGCAGCAGCAGCGGCGCACGGATGCGGGCGACCTCGGCGTCGGTGGGCTGACGGCCATAGAACGGCACCGCCGCCGCCAGCTCGGGATACGCCACCGCCGCCGCATTGGCCACACCGCCGCCGTAGCAGAAGCCGGTAATACCGACCTTGCCGGTGCTGCGTTCGCGGCTCATCAAAAATTCCACTGCGGCGAAGAAGTCGTTCATTAGCTTGGTCGGGTCGACCTGCGCCTGCAGCGCGCGGCCCTTTTCGTCGTTGCCGGGATACCCGCCCACCGAACTCAGGCCATCCGGTGCCAGCGCGACGAAACCGGCCTTGGCCACGCGCCGCGCGACATCTTCGATATACGGATTCAAACCGCGATTTTCATGCGCCACCACCACGCCCGGCACCGCACCGGTGACCTTGGCCGGCCGCACCAGATAACCACGCACCTGGCCATGGCCGTTGGGCGAGGGATAGGTGATGTACTCGGCCACGATGTCCGGGTCGGTGAATTCCACTTGCGTGGCGAACGCGTAATTGGGGCTGAGCGATTCCAGGATCGCTGCCGCACTCAACCCGGCCACCGCAAACGCCGCAGCGCGGTCGAGAAAATCGCGCCGGCTGAGTTTGCCGTGCACATAGCCGTCGTACAGCGCGAGCAGATCGGGGTGGAAATCCTGAGCGGTCAAACGGCGCATCGGCGTTCTCCTTGGGGATGGCTGGACTGCGTGCGCGAGTGCAACCACACGCAGAGCAGAGCGGCATCGCCTACGACACAACACCGCATCCAGCCGAGCATGCCGGGGCATACGCGGCAGTACAAGACGCTGCACGAGGATCAACAGGCCCGGGATGGTGCCCATGCGCCAAGCGCTGTAGAGACGACGCACGTTCACAGCGCGATAGACGCGGCGAGCCACACCGCCTGGCACGCCTCACACACAGATGATCATGTCGACACGCATGCAGAAGTACATGGCGCGGCAGAGTGGTTCGGCAATGCATATCCGGCCATCCGCAAGCGCGTGCCGTTGACTGCGACTGGGACATCACGGCGACCTCGGCGGCGACCGCATTGCGCGCATACCAGCAGCGATTCGTTCGGGTTGCCGTGCCCTGCACGGTCTCGATCCCCAACTTACCGCCCCAAAAAAAACCCCGCCTTTCGGCGGGGTCCTTTTTTGCTGTAACAGCCAAGTGGCTGGATCAGAAATCCATGCCGCCCATGCCGCCCATGCCACCGCCGGCCGGCATTGCTGCGTCGTCCTTCTTCGGTGTATCGGCCACCATGGCTTCGGTGGTGATCATCAGGCCGGCGATCGAGGCTGCATTCTGCAGCGCCGAGCGGGTGACCTTGGTCGGGTCCAGGATGCCGAACTCGACCATGTCGCCGAACTCGCCGTTGGCCGCGTTGTAACCGTAGTTGCCGGTGCCTTCCTTGACCTTGTTCAGGATCACGGACGGCTCTTCGCCGGCATTGGCCACGATTTCGCGCAGCGGGGCTTCCATGGCGCGCAGGGCGATCTGGATGCCGTGGGTCTGGTCTTCGTTGGCACCGGTCAGGTTACCGACGGCCACCAGCGCACGCACCAGGGCCACACCGCCGCCCGGGACCACGCCCTCTTCGACGGCTGCACGGGTGGCGTGCAGGGCGTCTTCGACGCGTGCCTTCTTTTCCTTCATTTCGATTTCGGTCGAAGCGCCGACCTTGATCACTGCAACGCCACCGGCCAGCTTGGCCACGCGCTCCTGCAGCTTCTCGCGGTCGTAATCGGACGAGGTGTCTTCGATCTGGGTCTTGATCTGGCCCACGCGGGCTTCGATCGTGGCCGAGTCGCCGGCGCCGTCGATGATGATGGTGTTCTCCTTGGAGACCTGCACCTTCTTCGCGCGGCCCAGGTCCTTGATCGTGGCCTTCTCCAGCGCCAGACCCACTTCCTCGGAGATCACGGTGCCGCCGGTCAGCACGGCCATGTCTTCCAGCATCGCCTTGCGACGGTCGCCGAAGCCCGGTGCCTTGACGGCCACGACCTTGACGATGCCACGGATGGTGTTGACCACCAGGGTTGCCAGCGCTTCGCCTTCGACTTCTTCAGCGACGATCAGCAACGGCTTGCCGGCCTTGGCCACGCCTTCCAGCACGGGCAGCAGGTCGCGCACGTTGGAGATCTTCTTGTCGTGCAGCAGGATGAACGGGTCGTCTAGATCGGCCGACTGGCTCTGCTGGTTGTTGATGAAGTACGGGGAGAGGTAGCCGCGATCGAACTGCATGCCCTCGACCACGTCCAGCTCGTTTTCCAGGCCCGAGCCTTCTTCAACGGTGATCACGCCTTCCTTGCCGACCTTCTTCATCGCTTCGGCAATGATGTTGCCGATCGACTCGTCCGAGTTGGCCGAGATGGTGCCGACCTGGGCAATCGCCTTGTCGTCGGTGGTGGGCTTGGAGAGGTTCTTCAGCTCGACGACGGCGGCCTTGACGGCCTGGTCGATACCGCGCTTGAGGTCCATCGGGTTCATGCCGGCGGCCACAGCCTTGACGCCTTCACGGATCAGGGCCTGGGCCAGCACGGTGGCGGTGGTGGTGCCGTCGCCCGCGTTGTCGTTGGTGCGCGACGCGACTTCCTTCACCATCTGCGCGCCCATGTTCTCGAACTTGTCAGCCAGTTCGATTTCCTTGGCGACGGAGACGCCGTCCTTGGTGATGGTCGGCGCGCCGAAGCTCTTTTCGAGCACGACGTTGCGGCCCTTCGGGCCCAGGGTCGCCTTGACGGCATTGGCGAGAATGTTGACGCCGCGCACCATGCGGTTGCGTGCGTCTTCACCGAAACGAATGTCTTTAGCAGCCATTTGTATGTAACTCCGGAAATGGGGAATAGGGAATGGGGAATCGGTAGATCAACAGCGTGAATCGGGGCTGGGTGGGATGGCGAAGGGCACTAGCCGCCTTGCCGATTCCGATTCCCAACTCCCGATTCCCGGCGCATAGCGCCTGATCAGCCGATGACCGCCAGGATGTCGTCTTCGCGCAGCACCTTGTACTCGACGCCTTCGGACTTGTAGCTGCTGCCGGCGTACTGGCCGTAGATGACCTTGTCGCCGACCTTGACCACCGGCGCGCGCAGGCTGCCGTTGTCCAGGGGCTTGCCCGCGCCGATGGCGACGACTTCACCCTTGGTGGACTTTTCCTTGGCGGAGTCCGGGATCACGATGCCGCCGGCGGAAACTTCGTCGGCTTCGATCGGCTTGACTACAACGCGGTCGTGAAGCGGCTTGATGCTCATAGAGAAAGACCCTCTTAAGTGATTGATTGGTCTGGAAATTATCGGCGATGTTAGCACTCGTATGTGACGACTGCCAGCACAGCGCGCGGAAAAAACCCGACAGAGCGGGTGCGGGCCAGAGATTGTGCTGGGCGAGCGGCTTTCAAGGGCTGGAGCAAAAAAATTTCGCCTGCCGGTTCAGTCAAGGGGCTCGAAGTGGAACCAGGTTCCACCGATTGTCATGCACAGGCTCTAGAGTCGGGATCGCATTCCCCGATCACAAGGAGCTGTCGATGAGGTTGCCGTCCCGTGCCGTATCCCTGAGCTGCGTGCTTCCCCTGGCCTGTGCGTTCGCACTGGCCGTCCCCACCGCCCACGCCGCGGTGTTCATCAACGAACTGCATTACGACGACGCGGGCGCCTCCGGCGACAGCGGCGAAGGCGTGGAAGTGGTGGCCACCGCCGGCGAATCGCTGAGCGGCTACCGCATCTATCTGTACAACGGCAGCGCGCCGAGTGCGGCAACGGTCTATGCCAACACGGCGGTGCCGGCCGGCAGCCTGGTCAGCTGCGGCAGTCAGGTGCGCGTGGCCACGGTCGGCTACGCCAGCAACGGTGTGCAGAACGGGCCAAACGACGGCGTGGCGCTGGTCGACCCCAACGGGCAGCTGGTGCAGTTTCTCAGTTACGAAGGCGCCATCACCGGCAGCGGCGGCCCCGCTGCCGGCGTCACCAGCCAGAACCTGCCGGTCAGCGAGAGCAACAGCAGCGCGGTCGGCAGTTCGCTGCAACTCACCGGCACCGGCAGCAGCGCGGCCAATTTCAGCTGGGCCGGCTCGTCGGCGCAGACGTTTGGCGCGTGCAATCGCGGCCAGACCTTCAATGGCAGCGGTGGTGGCGGCGAAACCGGCGCTGCGCCTTCGATCACCAGCACCACCCCGACCCAGGGCGCCACCAACTTCCCGGCGGCCGGCGATCTGGCGGTGGGCTTCAGCGAGGCGGTGACGCTGAGCAGCGGCGCCTTCGCGCTGAGCTGCGCCAGCTCCGGCACGGTGGCACTGAGCTACGCAACGACTGGCACCCGCTTCACCCTGTCCACCAACACCGCCCTGGTGGGCGGCGAGCGTTGCACCCTGGCAATCCTCGCCAGCGCCATCCGCGATGCCAGCGGGCTGAGCCCGGCCGCCAACCAGTCCATCGCCTTCACCGTGGCCACCGCCAGCGGCGGCGGCACCGGCTACTACTCGCGGGTGAACACCGCCAATGCCAGCCAGTTGCGTTGCTCGCTGCACACCGTGATCAAGGGCCACACGGTCTATCCGTACAGCGGCTCGGGCACCAGCACCTGGACCATCCTGGAAATGGCCGACGAGGATCCCAACAACAGCGGCCGGATCCTGGACGCCTACCGCAACCGCAGCTACGCCAAGGGCAGCGACCGGGCCGGTACCGGCAGCGGGCTGACCTACAACCGCGAGCACACCTGGCCCAACTCGCTGGGCTTTGGCAGCGCCAGCGGCGACAAGGGCCTGCCGTATGCGCCCTACACCGACACCCACATGCTGTATCTGACCGACACCGCGTTCAACGCCGACCGCGGCAACAAGCCCTACGCCACCTGCACCAGCAGCTGCGGCGAGCGGGTCACCGAAGTCAACGACGGCAGTGGCGGCGGCAGCGGGCGCTATCCGGGCAATTCCAACTGGGTGCGCACCCCCGACGGCAACGGCGGCACCTTCGAGGTATGGGGCAAGCGCAAGGGCGACATGGCGCGTGCGGTGATGTACATGGCGATCCGCTACGAAGGCGGCACCGACGCGGCCACCGGGCAGTCCGAGCCGGACCTGGAACTCACCGACGACCGCAGCAAGATCGTGCAGACCTCGGCCTCGCCGGCCTACATGGGCCTGCTGTCCACGCTGCTGGCCTGGCACCAGGCCGACCCGCCGGACGATGCCGAACGTGCGCGCAATCAGGTGGTTTTCAGCTTCCAGGGCAACCGCAATCCGTTCGTGGATCACCCCGAATGGGCGACCTCGAGCCTGTTCACCTCGGCCAAGCCGGCCAGCTGCCAGCTGGCCAATTGATCCATCCCGGCCCGGTGCATTGACGCGTCGGGCCGGTCTGCGATGGCGGGCGGGCGGCGGCGATCAGCGCGTGCCAGGCCGTGCTGTGATCGTGCGACGTCAGCACCCGCAAGGCGCCGCCCCATTGCCGTGGTCGTGCGTGGGGTGACATCCGGGCAGACGCGCGCCGGCTGCTTCAGCGCCAGCTCGGCCACCTCGCGGTTGCCCTGCGCCAGCACTCGTCGCTCGCCTTGCGGTCGCGGCAACACACGCGCTCCCGGTGCATCGACAGTGCGCCCGCCACGACGCAGCCACCGATGCGCCACCTGCATCGATGGCTGAAGGGTGGATTTGGCGAAGTCAACGCCGTGTTCCGGAATGTGCGGTCGATCCCACGTAAGCGGAGGATTACACTGCCCAGCTACGTGAGCGCCTCCTCCCTCCATGTGTTGTTCAGTACCTGCCCGGATGCCGACAGCGCCGATCGCATTGCGCACGCGCTGCTCAACGAGCGCCTGGCCGCCTGCGTCACCCAGTTGCCCGGCGTGCAGTCGCTGTACCGCTGGAATGGAGCAATTGAGCGCAGCCAGGAAGTGCAGCTGTTGATCAAGACCTGGGAAGACCGCCTGCCCGACGCCATTGCGCGGCTGCAGGCGCTGCATCCGTATGAACTGCCGGAGGCGATCGCGGTCCAAGCCAGCGCCGGGCTGCCGGCGTATCTCGATTGGGTCCGGGCCGAAACCCGCAAGGAATCCTGACGTCCATGAAGTCTCTGTCCCGCTGGATCGCCCGCTGCGCACTGCTGGCCGTACCGTTGTTCGCCGCCCCGCTCGCGCTGGTGGCACCGCTGCCCGCCCAAGCGGCGGTCACCGAGGCCGACCTGCTGCCGGTGGATCAGGCCTTCGCGCTCAGCGCAACAGCCGATAGCCGCGACAGCATCGCGCTGAGCTGGAAGATCGCGCCGGGCTACTACCTGTATCGCCACCGCATCAGCGTCAAATCCGGGCAAGGCTTTGCCGCCGGCGACCTGGCGCTGCCGGAAGGCGAGAGCAAGCACGACGAGTTCTTCGGCCAGGTGCAGACCTACCGCAAACAGCTGCAGGCCAAACTGGCCGGCAAGGCCGAGCCTGCGCTGCAGACCGCCGTGTTGCAGGTGCAATACCAAGGCTGCGCCGACGCTGGCGTGTGCTATCCACCGCAACGCCGCGAACTGCGCGTGAGCTTGCCCGATGCCTCGGCTGTCTCGGCCTCAGCCGCCGCCCCCGCTGCGCAGCGCGAAAACCTGGGGTCGCTGGTGCCGCGTGCCCCGGCTGCCGCCCCGCGGCTGTTCGGCAGCCCCGGCCAGGCGGCCGGCGTGGACGCACTACCGCTGCCGGCCGAGCAGGCCTTCAACTTCGAAGCCATCGTCGGCGATGGCAACAGCCTGCTGCTGCGCTTTACCCCGGCGCCCGGCTACTACATCTACCGCGACCGTACCTCGCTGGCGCTGGAAGGCGCCGGCGGCGTGCGCACCGGGCTGCCACGCTGGCCGCAGGGCAACGCGCACCGCGACGAGCATTTCGGCGATGTGGTGGTGTATTTCGACCAGGCCGAAGTGACCCTGCCGCTGCTGCGCGACCATGCCGATCCGGCAAAGGTGACCCTGGTGGCGACCTTTCAGGGTTGCCAGACCGATGGCATCTGCTACCCGCCGATGACCCGCCGCATCGCACTGGAGTTGCCACCGGGCACGGTGTCGCCGCAGAACCAGGCGCAGACCGCACCGCTGATGATCTCGCCGCTGGCCGCCGGGCAGGCGCCTGCCAAGCGCGCGCCAGCCGCGACGCCAGCCAGCCGTGCAGCGCCGGCGGCCGACGCCTCGGCCGGCAACCCGCAACGCACTCAGCCGCCGCATACCGAAAAAGGCCTGCTGGCGATGCTGGTGCTGGCCCTGCTCGGCGGATTGGTGTTGAACCTGATGCCGTGCGTGCTGCCGATCCTGTCGCTGAAGGTGCTGGGCCTGGCGCATAGCGGCGAGAGCCGCAGCCATGCGCGCAGCCATGCCATCTGGTACTCGCTGGGCGTGCTGGTGTCGTTTGCGGCGATCGGCGGGCTGGTGATCGGGCTGCGGGCGGCCGGGCAAGCGGCCGGCTGGGGTTTCCAGCTGCAGCAGCCGTGGTTCGTCGCCGCGCTGGCGTATCTGATGTTTGCGGTGGGCCTGAGCCTGTCGGGCGTGTTTACGCTGGGCAGCAATCTGGGCGGCATCGGCCAGTCGCTGGCGGCGCGCAACGGCCCGCTGGGCGACTTCTTCACCGGCGTGCTGGCCTGCGTGGTCGCAAGCCCCTGCATCGCTCCGTTCATGGGCACCGCACTGGCGTACGCGTTCACCGCGCCTGCGCTGCTGGCCATGCTGGTGTTCCTGGCGCTGGGCCTGGGCCTGGCGCTGCCGTTCCTGCTGATCGGCTTCATTCCCTCGCTGGCGCGGCGCCTGCCCACGCCCGGCGCGTGGATGGAAACGCTCAAGCAGGTGCTGGCGTTCCCGATGTATCTCACCGCGATCTGGTTGTTGTGGGTGCTGGGCAAGCAGCGCGGTGTGGATGCGCTGGCGCTGATGCTGGTCGGTGCCACCTTGCTGGCGCTGGGCCTGTTCTGCTTCGAGCGCAGCCGCTGGAAGAGCCATCGCCTCGGCATGGGGTTGGCTGCGGTGATGCTGGTGCTGGCGATCGTGCCGGTGGTGGCGGTCACCCGTCTCAGCTTGCCGGCCGCCACCGCCGCCGAAGGCGTGGTGACGTTCTCGCCACAACTGCTGGACCGCCTGCGCGCCGACAACCGCGTGGTCTTCGTCAACATGACTGCCGACTGGTGCGTGACCTGCAAGGCCAACGAAAAGAACGTGCTGAGCAGCGCCGAATTTCGCGATGCGTTGCGCCGCGTCGATGCGGTCTACATGAAGGGCGACTGGACCAATGTCGACCCCAAGATCAGCGCCTTTCTCGACCAGCACCAGGCGGTCGGTGTGCCGCTGTATGTGGTCTACGGCCCCGGCACACCACCGGCGGTATTGCCGACGGTGCTGACCAACGCGATCACCGAGGATGCGTTGTTGCGCGCTGCGCGGTGAGCCAATTGCGCTGTACTCGCGTTTCCACACCAAGGGACATCAACGTTTTGCCGGCTGCCATCCTGCCTCCAACGCTTCCCTTGAACTACAAAACATCCGCTCGCCACGCGCTGGAGCAATGGAGGTGCGGTCGTAATCGCGCTGACCGGGCATGTGGAAGATCTTTTTCCCTTTGCTAGAGATGTTTCCTTTGACCTTGCAACCGGCGGCGACAGCAGTCGATGCATGGGCTGATGCGTTAACCGATGACACGCGCTTGGCGCGTCGGAAGTCCGATGGCATCTGAAAGGATCCGCTCCAGATGTTGCGCTTCTGCTGCTGGGCAATGCTTTCGTCTGCCACGAAGGACGTGGCGTATTGGCGGTACGCCACTGCCCAACCCGAGCGAACCATCCAGCTGTTGACGGACTGTCCTTGAACAAAGCACTCCGCAACGACTCGGCCATAGCGATCGGTGTCGTGCGACGCGCAGCGCACGGTTTTGTCCAACAGATAACTATCCAGTGCTGCAGCTGAGCGTCGGCCACAAGGCCAGGTGCGCCCGTCCTGGGCTATGCACTGCTGTGCGCTTTCCGGGGCATCGATGCCCCAAAGACGGATGCGCTTTTGAGCGACTGTGATGGTATCTCCATCGGTCACCGTCGCGCGACCGATGAGCTCTTGTGCGAAAACGGATGGAGCAGTAAACACGAGCAAAAAGAACAACGAACATCTGAACGACATCAACAGCAACTTCCTTCAAAAAATCGGCAATGCGCAGTCCTTTTTGCTCGCCTTGTTTGCAACATCTCAGCCGGTTGGCTGTGTCAGGCCGGCTCCATCGGCCTGATCGCTGGGCAAGCAACACATGCGAGCCCAGACGGGCCCGGCACTGTAGCGGGATGCCGCTGCGAAAGGCAGGGCGATGCCCACCCCTGGTTGCCAGGATGACGCTCACCTGGCCGCCGACGGCCAGATGGTCAAGTGTCGACTCCCCGCAATTCAGTGCCAGCAAAGATTGGAACTCTGCGGTGGATGTCGATCACGGGCACGCTCATCCCGCCGAACTTGCTGCACCGCAGGTGGTACGAAGCCTCATTGAAGCAACGTCAAAAAAGCGGGGTTTTCGCCTTATCCAATATGCGTGGCGGCGGCAAGTAGTGTCCGCGCTGGCACCAGGCCGCGCTCAAAAAACCCGGCACACGGCCTACGAAACATGGCCGCCCTTGCGCAGGATCTGATCGCGCGCAAGATCACCTCCGCCAATCACCTGGCCATGCGCGGCGGCGGCGGGTTGATGGCAGGCAACATGCTGACCCAGTCTCCGGAGCTGTTCGAAGCGGCGGTGATCGAAGCGCCGCTGCTGGACATGCGGCGCTACAACCACCTGCTGGCAGGCGCATCGAGGATGGACGAGTACGGCAACCCGGATACCGCCGACTGGTCGTTCATCCAGACCTCTCTCCCTGTCACCTGTTCGACCCAAACAAGCGCTATCCACCGGCGATCATTCTGACGTCCACGCGCGACAATCGCGTGCACCCCGGGCACGCCCGCACGATGGCCACCAGGATGTTGGACGCCGGCAAGGACGTCGTCTTCGACGAACGCACCCAGGGCGGGCATGCCACCCCCGCGACAACGCAAGGCCGACCATCGCGCCGCACTGCTGTACACCTCTCTGTGCGGCATCTTGGAGGCAACGCCATCGCCCGCGAGCACGAGTAGCTCTTGCCGCCGATGCCTGTCGCGCCGGGCGCGGCACGCAATCACTGCGAGATTTCAATCAATCGTTTAAAACAGCTATAACTTCTGCTATCTGGACAGCATCGCCCACATCGCGCAGACTTCCGGCCTTTCCGCTCTTCCGGATGTCATGGCTCACCTGCTGCTGTTGCATGGCCCCAACCTTAACCTGCTCGGCACCCGCGAGCCGGACGTCTACGGGCGCACCACGCTGGCGCAGATCGATGCGGCCCTGGTGGACCGTGCGCAGGCGGCCGGGCACAGCTTGGCCTGCCTGCAGTCCAATGCCGAGCACGTGCTGGTGGAGCGCATCCACGCCGCGCGCGAGGACAGCACCGCCTACATCCTGATCAACCCGGCCGCCTTCACCCATACCTCCGTGGCACTGCGCGATGCGCTGCTGGGCGTGGGGTTGCCGTTCGTGGAAATCCATCTGTCCAATCCGCATGCGCGCGAGCCGTTCCGCCACCACAGCTATCTCAGCGACAAGGCCGACGGCGTGATCAGCGGCTTCGGCGCAGACAGCTACCGGCTGGCGCTGGAAGCGGTGATCGCGCGCCTGGAGCGCGACGCATGACACCCGCAGGGCCGACGCCGGCGCACGCGCCGACGGCCTGACCCCATTCCGCCGGCAACCGCCGGCACTCTCCACCGATTCACCTCATGAGGCCCGTATGGATCTCCGCAAAATCAAGAAACTGATCGACCTGCTCGAAGAATCCAATCTCGCCGAAATCGAGATCAAGGAAGGCGAAGAAAGCGTGCGTCTGGCGCGCGTGCCCAAGGGCACGACCGTGCTGAGCGCGCCGGTGCAGCAGTACGCACCCGCCCCGCTCGCGCAGGCCCCGGCCGCGGCCGCCATGCCGATGCAGTCGCCCACCGAAGCCTCCACCGGTGGGGCAAAGCAAGGCGCCGCACTGCCGGAAGGCCACGTGCTGCGCGCGCCGATGGTCGGCACGTTCTACACCTCGCCCTCGCCGGACAAGCCGGTTTTCGTCACCGTCGGCCAGCAGGTCAAGGCCGGCGACACCCTGGCCATCATCGAGGCGATGAAGATGTTCAACCCGATCGAAGCCGACGTCTCCGGCACCATCGTGGCCATCCTGGGCGAAACCGGCCAGCCAGTGGAATTCGATCAGCCGTTGTTTGTGATCGGCTGATTGACGGGAATCGGGAGTGGAGAATCGGGAA
The DNA here is from genome assembly GCF_001423495.1 of Xanthomonas sp. Leaf131. Taxonomy (GTDB): domain Bacteria; phylum Pseudomonadota; class Gammaproteobacteria; order Xanthomonadales; family Xanthomonadaceae; genus Xanthomonas. The sequence goes on from NZ_LMOG01000020.1 coordinate 66,082, forward strand.
TCGGCAAAGCGGCCTCATGAACGCCTGGAGGCGTGGCGCGATTCCATGGCGCTTGTGGAAATGATCTATCGGTTCACCGAGGTCTTTCCCGAGCAGGAACGCTACGGCCTGACGGCGCAATTGCGCCGTGCGGCCGTCAGCGTTCCGTCGAATATTGCCGAAGGTGCGGCGCGACGTTCTACTCCCGATTACGCGCGGTTTCTCTCAATTGCGCGCGGCTCGCTCTCCGAACTGGATACACAGGTCCAGATCGCCGGACGACTGGGTTATAGCAACACCGAAGACGAAGACATCGTCGGCCAGCAGGTCGACCAGGTCTTCGCCAAGCTAACCGCATTGATGAATGCCTTACGCAAACGTGGAGCCGCACCATGATGCCCGCTTCTACCCATTCCCCATTCTCGACTCCCTATTCCCATGCTCGATAAAATCGTTATCGCCAACCGAGGTGAAATCGCGCTGCGCATCCTGCGCGCGTGTCACACGCTCGGCATCCGCACGGTCGCGGTGCATTCCACGGTCGACCGCAACCTCAAGCACGTAGCCATGGCCGACGAGTCGGTGTGTATCGGCCCGGCCGCCTCCAGCGACAGTTACCTCAACATCCCGGCATTGATCGCCGCGGCCGAGGTGACCGATGCGCAGGCCATCCATCCCGGCTACGGCTTCCTGTCGGAAAACGCCGACTTTGCCGAGCGCGTGGAAGAATCCGGCTTCATCTTTATCGGCCCCCGGGCCGAGACCATCCGCCTGATGGGCGACAAGGTCGAGGCGATCCGCGCGATGAAGGCCGCCGGCGTGCCGTGCGTGCCCGGTTCGGGCGGCCCGCTGGGCGATGACATCGTGGCCAACACCAAGGTGGCGCGCGAAATCGGCTACCCGGTGATCATCAAGGCCGCCGGCGGCGGCGGTGGACGCGGCATGCGCGTGGTGCATTCGGAGGCCGCGTTGAAGGCGGCCATCGAAACCACCAAGTCCGAAGCCAAGGCCGCTTTCAGCAACGATCAGGTCTACATGGAGAAGTTCCTGGAAAATCCGCGTCACGTGGAAATCCAGGTACTGGCCGACGGCCAGGGCGGTGCGATCCATCTGGGCGAACGCGATTGCTCGATGCAGCGTCGCCACCAGAAGGTAGTGGAAGAAGCGCCGGCCCCGGGCATCACCGAAGAACTGCGCAACGAGATCGGCAAGGTCTGCGTGGATGCGTGCATCCGCATCGGCTACCGCGGCGCGGGCACCTTCGAATTCCTGTTCGAAGACGGGCGTTTCTATTTCATCGAAATGAACACGCGCATCCAGGTGGAGCATCCGGTCACCGAGCGCATCACCGGTATCGATCTGGTCTGCGAGCAGTTGCGCATTGCCGCCGGCCGCAAACTGACCATCAAGCAGAGCGACATCGTGCTGCGCGGGCATGCGATCGAATGCCGCATCAACGCCGAGGACCCGGAAACCTTCATGCCCAACCCGGGCCTGATCACCGCCTTCCATCCGCCCGGCGGTCCAGGCGTGCGGGTGGATACGCACATCTACGCCGGCTACAAGGTGCCGCCCAATTACGACTCGATGATCGGCAAGCTGATCGTGCACGGCCCGGATCGCGAAACCGCGATCGCGCGCATGCGCGTGGCGCTGAGCGAGATGGTGGTGGACGGCATCAAGACCAATATCCCGCTGCAGCAGCGCATCATGCGCGACAAGGGCTTCCAGGCCGGTGGGCAGAACATCCACTATCTGGAAAAGCGCCTGGCCGAGCGCAAGAACAAGTCGATCGCGCTGGTTTGATCGCAGTCTGCGGATAAAGAAAAAGCCCGGGGAACCGGGCTTTTTCTGTTTCGCGCTACGCTTTTGGTAATCACACTTATTGTCGCGAGCGAGCTGCTGGCAGCTCTATTGCGCGGTGCGGCGATGGCAATCCAGGTAGCAGGGTTGCCGGCCGATGCGTTGATGTCGATAGCGTCGCGTTGCCGGGTGCCGCGGCAGCGCGCAGTCGTGCATCACGCGCACCGCATCACTTCACATTGCGCACCGATGCCCAACACACCGCGCATCACTCAACGCCGCGGCGCAGGCGGCTGCTGGCTGCCCGGTACCGGCACGATACCGCTCGACGATGACGGATCGACCACGGTCATGGTTTCGGTGGAACCATCCGGCCACACCACCTGAAAGGTCGACCCGGCCGGCAGTGTCGAAAACGGCATCGCACTGCTGGCGCGATACACCGCCGCCACCTGGCTGGCGCCGTGCCGTCGCTGCTGTTCGTCGGCGCTGACCGTGGTCGACTTGACCGACAGCGGCTGGTAACGGTGATCGGCGGTATCGATCATCACAATGCCCACGGCCGCCGCCGAATACGCCACGAACAACGCGACCCAGAACCAGAACTTGGCGCCATGCGCCAACCGACGGTAATTCATGATTGCGCTCCCGGCTCGGATACCAATGTATCGACCATCTCATCCACCCTATCTGCTCCCTGCCGCGGCACCGCGGCGTCGAATACGAATGACACAAAATCCTGTGCGCTGTTGCGCGAGCAGATGCCCGCATTGGCGCAATAATTGGTGACCAAGTTGCTCTCTGCGCTGCAATCCAGACCCAGCCGGCATGCAGCGACCTGCCAGGCCAGTTCGGCGAACTGATCGCCGGCCACATAGCCCTGCAGACTGTCGTCGCCGCTGGCGCGCGCGCCCATGGCCGGGGCAAGCGCCAGATAGGCTTCCGGATCGCGCGAGGCCAGCACGCGCTGCACCAGCGCGCGTTTGTAGGTCGGCGATGTCTGCAGCGGCTCGCCCAGCGCAAGCAACGCCGCCTCGGCAGCCAGATTGCCGGCGCGCGCAGCGGCCCGACGTTGCTGCGCCACCAGCTGCGGGCTCACTCCATCGCTGGGCGCAAAACCGGCGCAACGCTGCGCCACGCGCGCGCGCGCTGCGTGCATCGCCACCACGCCTGGCGTGTGTTGCGCGGCGATCCATTCGCTGTCGGCCGCGTAGCCGGCCGGGCTGGCCGCATAGGGCGCGCAGTAATCGTAGACACGGCTCAGGCGCCAGCCCGCCTGCGCATCGCCGGCACGCACCTGCTGCTGCAAGTGCTGCGCGTAGCGATACAGATCCGGTTGCGCGTCCACCGCATCGCGATCGGGCAGATGCAAGGCAGCGCTGCGTTCGGCAGGCGCGTGTAGTGCTGGCGCAAACAAGCTTGCCTGCGTGCTGCTTGCAGGGGCCGATATCGCTGCAGCGGGCGACTCGGTCGGCTGCACGCGCACATGCCACCACGCTGCCGCTGCCAGCGCAGCAGGAGCGAGCAACAACCAAAGATGGCGGGCACGAGCAAGCGGCATGAACAGCAGCGACCCTGGCGCGGGAAAGCCCCGCAGCGACGGCGCGGAGTCTAGCACCCACCTTTCGCACGCCGCGGTGCGCAAGCGGGCGCGGCCTGCGCAAACTGCGGGAAGTGCATTGCATGGAATGATGGTCTGCGCGCGATGTGAAGTGAGTGACGCGCTGCGGCGATTTGGTTGCTGATACGCAAGCGTGCGGCACGCCCTGCAGCGGAACACGCGCCGGCCGGATGCGTTGACACGGGGAGCACCGCACCACCGGCGCTCGATGCGCTGCGTCTTCGATGCCGGTGCCACGTCTCGACATCGATCTTCAACATCAACATCATCATTGCGCACCCATCGTCCAGACCGCCCCCTTCCGCGACTTCACGCAAGAGCCCGCCTGTACGAATGGTCTACGATGCACGCTTTCGAATTGCCCAACTGCCACGATGCCGTTTCTTGAACTGACCCTGCCCTGCTCCGACGCCACCCAGCCCCGTTACCAGAATGCACTGGACGATATCGGCGCGCTGGCAGTGACCCTGCTCGACGCCGATGCCGATACCAGCAACGAGCGCGCCATTCTCGAACCCGGCGTTGGCGAAATGCCGATGTGGAACACGATGGTGCTGAACGCGCTGTTCGATGGCGACAGCGATGCGCTGGTATTGCTGGCTGCACTGGAAGCGTTCGACCCAGGCCTGGACTGGAGCCAGGTCGCGTTTCGCATGGTCGAGGACACCGACTGGGAACGCGCCTGGATGGATCAGTTCAAGCCGATGCAATTCGGCGCGCGCACCTTCATCGTGCCGTGGAACCACGACCTGCCAGAGGCCGCGCAAGCACCCGACGCTGCGGTGGTGCGGCTGGATCCGGGCCTGGCCTTCGGCTCGGGCACGCACCAGACCACCGCGCTGTGTCTGCGCTGGCTTGACGGCCTGGCCGGCAGCGGCCAACTGCAGGGCCGCAGCGTGCTCGATTTCGGCTGCGGCTCGGGCATTCTTGCCGTCGCCGCGCTGAAGCTGGGTGCCGCCAACGCGGTGGGCGTGGACTACGACCCGCAGGCGGTCCTTGCCACCGGCGACAATGCCGAGCGCAACGCCGTGCAAGCGCAGTTGGCGGTGTATCTGCCACAGGACGAGCCGGTGCAGACCTACCCGGTGGTGGTCGCCAATATCCTGGCCTCGGCGCTGGACACGCTGGCCGAAACCCTGGCCGCACGCGTGGCACCGGGCGGGCGGATTGCGCTGTCGGGCATCCTGCAGGGGCAGGAAGACGAGCTGGTGGAACGTTATGCGCCCTGGTTCGAGCAACTGCGTTGCGAACGCGACGAAGACTGGATGCGCATCGAGGGCGTGCGCCGCAGCTGACGCATTAACCGGTTACCGCGGCGGCCGGCCGGCGCGGATCTGCGCTGTGGTCAGCGCATCGGCAACGCTGATTGCACGCAGCCGGGTCACCGGCTGCCAGCCATCGCGTCGCAGGGCGGCGCTGCGCCAGCGGCCAGCCTGTCTGGCTGCATGCACGCGTAGCAGTAGTTCGGCCAGTAACAAGACCGCCCAGGCGGTGGCCGATCCCCACGTGTGGGGATCCATCACGGCCACACCGCCCGCCAGGCCCACGAGTAACAGGCCGGGCGCCAACAACTGCCATTGCCGATAACGCAGCGCCCACCAGCGCGGTGCCAGCCCGGCTGACCAGTGAGCGCCTTCGACCACCGCAGTCCAGGCACGATCGCGCTGCCAGATCTGGTAACACGGTGCCCCGCGAAAGTGGGCGACCGCCGGGTCCAATGGCGAGTGCGCCGGCCAGCGCGTAGTCGGCGGCGGTGCATGCGGTGCCGGCGCATCGGCAGCAGCGGCGGATTTGGGAGCGGCTGGCTCGACCATGGATGTCCTCCTTGAGTTCGCTGTGATGTCGTCATCATTGACGCGCAGACAGTATCGCAAACATATGGCTATATGAAAGTTATACGAACTATCTTCCGGCGCCGCTAGCGATATATCTCCCGGCCCTGTCTGCCATCCATCGGTGCCGTGTGAGCAAGCTGTACGAGCGAGTCCGCGAAGCCCGCAGCTTGACCAAGCTGACCCAGGAAGCCTTGGCCGGCGAGCTGGGTGTCACCCGCAGCGCCGTCGCCCAATGGGAAATGGCCGAAGGCACTGCGCCGTCGGTGGAGAACCTGAGCGGCCTGGCCAAACGCAGTGGCATGGCCTTCGAATATCTGGCCACCGGCCGTGGCGAGCGGGTGTTCGGGCCGCCGGTGTCGGCGATTGCCGAAGAACCGGCCCAGTACCGCCGCCTGGACGATCAGCAGCGGGTGCTGCTGTCGCGCTTCGACACGCTGGCACCGCGTCAGCGCAGTGGCTTGCTCGACCTGTTGCAAGCCGAGGCCAAGACGCGTCGGAGGCGGTGAGTCGGGAGTCGGGAGTCGATCAGCAGCGAGCGTGCGCGATCGGTTGTTTTACAAGACACGCCACGTCGGCGAAGACGCTTGCGGGTTGAGATCGGGATTCGGATTGGAAACGGGCTGTCGGCACGCCTGAGGCTGTGGGAGGGCGCACGCCCTGCGGCGTGTTCGCCTTGGCAGGTGGGTGCAGCAACAGGTGCAGCCGACCGCACTGCCGGGTGCGCTTGATGCCGGGCAGCACGCACCCGGGTTCGCCCATCGGCGTGCGCGTGGTTGAATAGGGGTCTTCCCGCTGCACGCCTGCCGATGTCCGAGACTCCGCCACCGCGCCGCCCCCTGGCCACGTTCCTGCGTGCGACGCCGGCTGCCCCAGCGCTGATTCCCACGCCGCTCGTGCCATCGCCGGACCTGGCCGCCGCACCGCTGGCGCCGATGGTTCCGCCGCCCGTTGCACCGTTGGCGACATCGCCGCGCATCGGCGCGGCCCCCGTGGGCACGACCACCACCGCACGCGGGAATCACGGCCATGCAGCAATACACGCCACCGATCCGGATCAGCGGGAGCAAACCATCTCGGGCACGCGCCACGTGCCCGGCGATGTCGCGGCAAGTACAACGCGCGACGCTGATGACAACCGTGCCCCTGTCTCCGACGCCGCTGACGCGCCTTCGGCGGGCGCAACCGTCGGCAGCCTTGCGGAAGCAGACCAGCAGACCGCTCTCGAACTCGGGAGCGATCCCGATGGCGATGATCGCCCCCCCGCCTCCGCCTCCCCCCCAGTCGCCGAGACCGCTACGGCAATACACGCCGGGGCAACCGTCAGCAACGCAAGCCCTGCCAGCGCGCTCACCACGACGCAGTTCCAGCCGCTCCCCGCACCACCCGCGCCCGCCTTCGCACGCCGTGGGCGCACCCGGCCGCGGCTGCGCGCCAGCGGGCGGCAGTGGGCGCTGTTGATCGGCCTAGTCGGTCTGTTGGCGCTGCAGATCGTCATCGCCGACCGCGCCCACCTGGCCGCCGACGCGCGCTGGCGTCCGCTGGTCGGCGCGGCCTGCGGGGTGCTGCGTTGCACGCTGCCGGCCTGGCGCGAGCCGGCGGCGATGACCTTGCTCAACCGCGATGTGCGCCCGCTGCCGGCCAACCCCGGGGTGCTGCAGATCCAGGCCAGCTTCCGCAACGACGCGCGCTGGGCGCAGGCGTGGCCGTGGCTGCAGCTGTCGCTGTCCGACGCCGACGGGCGGGTGATCGGCACGCGGGTCGTGGCCCCGCAGGAGTATCTGGGGCAGCGCCCGGCCGCGCAGGACACGCTCGCGCCGGGTCAGGCGGTGCAGGTGGCGTTTCGCGTGCGCGAACCGGCCGCGAGCACCGCCGCCTTCAGTTTCGATTTCCGCTGAGCGAACGCGACCTGTCGCTGCCGTCCACACAGGCGTGGCGAGCGATGAGGTCACGCGCTAGACTCACTCCCCCTCGCCGGCCACGCATTCCGGCGTCGTGACACTGGGAAACCTCCTTTGAACGCAGCCCCCTCTCGTCCTGACACCAGTCGTGGCGCCCCGAAGTCGCCGCTGCGCGAACACGTGGCCCAGTCCGTTCGCCGTTATCTGCGCGATCTGGACGGCAGCGACGCCGATGATGTGTACGAAATCGTGCTGCGCGAAATGGAGATCCCGTTGTTCGTCGAAGTGCTCAACCACTGCGAAGGCAACCAGAGCCGCGCGGCGGCGATGCTGGGCATTCACCGGGCGACGTTGCGCAAGAAGCTGAAAGAGTATGGGCTGACGTAAGCCGGGAATCGGGATTGAGGAATCGTAAAAGCGTCGCTGGCAGCGCACGCTTGGTGAACGTTGAGGTGCTGGGGTTTTATGCCCAGCCGTAGCGGATCAGGTGGAAGAACACCGGCGCGGCGAAGCACACCGAGTCCAGCCGGTCGAGCACGCCGCCGTGGCCTTCGATCATGTGGCCCCAATCCTTGATGCCGCGATCGCGCTTGATCGCCGACATCACCAGGCCGCCGAAAAACCCCATCAGATTGGCCACCAGCGCCAGGCCGAACGCATGCCATGGCGCGAACGGGGTGATCCACCACAGCGCCATGCCGAGCAGGCTGGCCGACAGTACACCGCCGATGAAGCCTTCCACGGTCTTGGACGGCGACAGCTTGGGTGCGATCAGATGGCGGCCAGCCAGCTTGCCCCACACGTACTGCAACACGTCCGAAGACTGCACCACGATCACCAGGAACGCGATCAGCAACAGATTGCGCCCCGCGTAACCGGGGATTTCAAGGTTGAGCAGCGCCGGCACGTGCGAGATGCAGAACACGCAGATCATCAGCCCCCACTGCACTTTCGCAGTGCGCTCCAGATAGCGCGTGGTGTCGCCGCCGATGGTGGCCAGAATCGGCAGCACCAAAAACGCGTAGACCGGAATCAGCAAGGTGTACATGCCGTACCAACCGGTCCACACCAAACCGTATTGCCACGGCAGCACGATGTAGAACGCGGCCAGCAACGCGTAGTAATCGCCGCGCCGCGTGGGCGTCAAGGTGATGAATTCACGCAAGGCGAACAGCGACACCAGCGCGAATAGACCGATCACCCCGGCGCGCCCGAACACGAACGCGATGCCGACCACCGCCGCCATCACCCACCACGCACGGATGCGTGCGACCAGGTTGTCCAGCACTGCGCTGGGCTGCGCACGCGCGCGCCAACGCAAGGTCTCGGAAATCAACGTTGCCACGATCAGCACTAGCGCGATGCCGCTGAACAACCACACGGTCTGTTGCTGCATCGAGGACTGCTGCAACTGCCCGCTAAAGACCATGAGACTCATGCGCGCGCCTCCAGCTGATCCGGCGACAACGCCAGCAATGCCTCACGCGCCCGTGCCAGGAAGGCGTCCTTGTCTTCGTCGGCATCCAGCCGCAGCGGCGCGCCGAAGGTGGTGGTGCACAACAACGGCAGCGGCAGCATTTTGCCCTTGGGCATCACACGTTTGAGGTTGTCGATCCACACCGGCACGAACTCCAGTTCCGGGCGTTGCCGGGCCAGGTGATACAGCCCGCTCTTGAACGGCAGCACGCCTTCGTCGGGGTTGCGTGTGCCTTCGGGAAACAGGATCAGCGAGTCGCCGGCATCCACCGCATCGCACAGACAGGCGATCGGGTCGCGCGTGCGCTGCGCCGGGTCGCGTTCGATCAATACACCGTTGAACACCGCGTGGATCAGATAGCGACGCAACGCAGTGCGCTGCCAGTAATCGGCTGCCGCGACCGGGCGCACTTCATGCCGCAAGCCGGCCGGCAACGACGACCAGATCAGCACGAAATCGCCGTGGCTGGCATGGTTGCCGTAATACACGCGCCGCTCGTTGGAGGGCGCACAGCCGCGCCACAACGCGCGCGCACCGGTCAGTGTACGAATGGCGCCGCTGCAGGCACGCGCGATCAAACGGGCAATCATGTCCACTCCAATGCGCGCACCAGCGTGCGCAGCCGTAACACCACCGTCAGCAGCGCGCCGGCGATCAACACCGCCATTGCGCCGATCAGCATCCACGCGGCCTGCGGCGCGTGGCCCATCCATTGCACCGGCAGCGCCAGTGCGGTGATCAGCGACAACCAGTGCATGCGCTGCACGCGGGCCATCGGCCCCTGACGCGGCTCGGGCGCACCGCAAGCCAGTCCGAGCATGCGCACATAGGCGGTGGCCACACAGCACAACGCCGCCGCCCAGCCCAGCTGCGCGGCCCACGGCACGCTGGCCTGCAAACCGTAACCAAGTCCGATGCAGACCAGCACATCGGACAGGCGATCGGGTGCATCGTTGTAAACCTCGCCTGCACGCCCGACCAGGCCAGTCTCGCGGGCGAGCACGCCATCCATGCGGTTGCACCACAGCCGGCCCTGCAAGCCGAGCAAGGCCAGCAACAACGGCGCCGCTCCCTCACGCGCGGGGTTGCTCAAGGCGGCGTAGAACATCAGCCCGGCCAAGGCGGCAAATGCGATGCCGGCCCACGACACACCATTCGGCGTGGCGCCGCGCCCGCGCAATGCGCGCGCCCAACCGCGGCGCCGTTGGCGCAGTCGTTTTGCTCGCTCTGCCATGCGCTCCATCAATCGCCTCCGCCGCCGCAACCACCACATCCACCGCCACCGCCGGCATCACCGCCGCCGTCGCCTCCACCACTGTCGCCAGCGCCGCCACAACTACTGCCACCGGTGCTCTCGCTGCCGCTGGAACCTGGCGCGCGCAGCGCGTGATAGCTGGCCCACGGTGTCCCCACCAAAGCGACGCTGCCGTACAGCGCCACTGCATCGCCGGGGTCGCTCCCAGTGCGTGCGGCGGCGGGCTTCATCGCACTCCTGCGTGCCTGCAGCAGCTGGTCTGCCGCCAACGTGCGGCGCGCAGGCACCAGCACGAACCCCAGCAGCAGCATGCTGACCAGGACCATCAAGGCCAGCAGATAACCGATCGGGTGCCCGCCCCGCAGGCCGATCACGATCTTGCCAGCGCCCACCAGCCACACCGCCGCTATCGGCAGTGTGGCGACCACGCGCACGCGCAGGGCGGTGCGGTGCTGCAACCACAGACCTTTGGCGATCAGCCGCTGCCGCACCGGCGCGGCCAGGCTGCGCAGCGCCTGCCAGGCCACCACCGGGTCCTCGGCCTGGCAGACCAGACGCAAGGCCGGCGCGAGCGCCGCCGGCACCGTTGCGTCCGGGTTGCAGCGCACCCGGACGCGCCCGGACGCATCTTCATCGCGCTCGAGAAACACCGCATCGGACGACAGCAACTGCGCGAAATACAGATCGGCCACGCGACCGTCGCCACCGCTCAGGTAGGCCACCTCCGCAGCATCGCAGGTGCGTTCGCTGGAGCCGCTGCCGCGCAAGCAACGCCGCAGTAGCGCCGCAGCCGACCACGCCAGACCGATCAGCAACACGAACAACGCCAGAAAGCTCGGCCCGCGCCAGTACAGCGGCAACAGCACGCCACCATTGGCGGTGCTGCCGAACGCCGCAACGACCAGCGTTGCGGCGGCCCATCCCAGCAGCGTGCCGATGCCGCTGGTGCGGGTGCGTGGCTTGGGCTCGCCACGTAAAGCGCGTAGCGCGGCTTCGGCAACATCGCCATGCGCTGCATTCGATAAAGCCGCCACAGGCGCCTGCCGCGCCGCGGGCCAGAGCAGCGCCGGTGGCTCGCCAAAGTGCGCACGGTAACGCTCCAGCGTCTGCCGGTACTGCGCCTGGAAGCGCGCGTCTTCGTCAGCGCCATCGCGTCCGGGTTGATGGTGCAAGGTGGTCTGTAGCACCTGCGGGCAGAACTGCTGCCAGTACGCGCGGGTATCGGTGAGGTGGGTGTGCCAGACCTGATCGATCAACGGGCTGGGCGTGACATCGTGCGTCCCGGTGCAGGCTAGAAAACAAAAGCGCCGGTATTCTTCCACCATCCGCTGCGCCTGCGCCGCACTGCAATGCGCCTGCTTGGCGACGCGGCGCACGAACGCCGGCAACGCATCGTCATCGTCGCCGAAGCGATAGGCCTGCAGCCGCTGCCACAGCGCCTGCTGCTCCGGCGTGGCCAGCAGCGGCTCGGTCTGTCCGGACCTGTCTTGCTCGGTCACAGCAGCACCTTGCCGATCAATGCCGCAGCCAAGGCCAGGATCTGCAACGCGACGCTGGCCAGCTGCCACCGCAGCAAGCCACGCATGCCGGCCCAGCGCGGCAGCCAATCGCGTGCGGCTGGCAGTGCGCGGAGCAGGCCGATCGTGTGCAGTGCTTGGTCGAGCTGCTGCGCGGCGAGCTGTTGCACGACCTGTTGCTCGCTGCTGGGGCTACGTTCGATCTGCCCAATCACCGCATCCAGCAACGCCGCGTCCAATCCAACGCGCAATGCCCAATAGCGCTGCAGCAGCCCGGCGATCGCGCTGAGTGCGTAGCCCAGCTGCACCAGCGGCGGGGCATCGGCGATACCCAGCAGCACGATAACGGCGGCCAACAGCAACAACGAAAATCGATCCAGCGCCGCGCCTTGGCGCAACACTGCACGCATGCTGGCAAGTGTCATGGTTGCGCTCATGCAGGCACCTGCTGCGCCGCTGCATCGCCAGCGTTGCCGGCAGCACATGCCGCCACGATGGCAGCGCGATGCTGCACGCCCAGCACGATCGACGGGCGCACCGCACGCACCTGCGCAATCGCCGCCTGCACCGAGACCGCGCGGCCGCTGATGACCAACCAGGTCGCCACGCTGGCGGCGCTACGCGAATACCCCAGTGCGCAGCACACCAGCACGTGTCCCTGCAGGCGCGCAACTTCGATGGCCTGCGCGGCCACACGCAAATCTTGCGGCGATGGCGCGACCAGATCCAGCATCGGCACCACAACATCCTGTGCACGCGCGCCGTACAACGACAGCTCCGCGCAAACATCCACCACTGCCGCAGATGCAGCGCGTTGAGCGGGCAGCGGAATCCGCCCCAGCCACACGCCATCGCATACCACGCGCGGCAGTGGGTCGCGCCGCGTCCACAGCCGCGAATTGCACCACGCAGCCAGCAGATACGGCGCGTACAACCAACGGGCGGCAAGACTCAGGCGCCCATCGCTGCGCTTCTGAAAACCACCCGGCCCGAGCAGCGCATAGTTCAATGCCACCAACGCCAGCGCCAGGCTGATCCACAGCAGCCATAAGCCTGCGCCGCCGATCAACAACGCAATCGCGCCACTCGCCAGCGCACCGATCGAATACACCGCCGCCAGTCGCCAACGCCGTGAATCGCGTGCAAGCCGTGCCTGCGCAAACGGCGCGGCAATGCGCTCCGGCCACAACCACACGCATAGCCAGCCCGCTGCAAGGCCGGTGGGGACATCCACAAAATGATGTTGGTAGGTGGTCAGCACCGACACCCCGATCAAGCCAAACCAGCCGTGCAGCAGCACGCGCCACACCCCACCAAGATGCTGGGCGTAGCGCACCCACAACACCACCAGCAGCACGATATGCAGCGACGGCGCTTGATTGAAGGGTTTGTCGAAGCCCAACAGCACCGCAAACAACCAACCGAACAGGCCGTCGGTCTCCGGCCGTACAAAGCTGTAGCGCAAAGGCCACAGCAAGAAACATCCCACGCAGAGTAACTGCGCGCTCAGCAGCCGCAATGCATGCGTGTCCAGCTCGCGGCGCGTGCGGCACAAGAAGAACGAGGCCGCATAAAACAGATCGATCGACCAATACGGCACGATGGTCCACGGCACGAACGGCAGGCCGTGTTCCCAGCCGAACACCACCGAGGGCACCTGCGTCGCCTGCCCGGCCAGCGTGTTGGCCAGCCCGTAGCTGAGGAAGAAAAACGGCCCCAGCAACGCCAGCCACAGCGCGGCACGACCGAGCGGGCGTGCAGCCTCGCTCATGCGCCGATCCGCTGCGCCATCGACACGGTGAAGATGCCGAATGCATCGATGCGTTGATCGATCTTGCGGAAACCCGCCGCCTCCACCAATGCGTCCATCTCCTGCTGACTGCGTCGCCGCATCACCCAGGCCACACCGTCGCGATGGCTGGTCAGCGCGCGCGCAATGAATTCCAGCTGCGGATGCCACGGCTGCCCGGTATAGAGCAGATAGCCGCCCGGCTGCACGGCGGCGGCAACACCGGCCAGCGAACGCGCCACCTGATCGTTGTCGGCAAACAACTCGTACAGGCCCGACACCACCGCCAGGGTCGGCGCCGGTTGCACGCTTGCCAATGCGGCAGGATCGAACGCATCGCCCTGCTCGAAGCGCGCAATGTCGCCCGCGCCCAGGCTCTGGATCAATGCCGCGCCCTGGGTCACGTTGAGCGGGCTGAAGTCGCGCAGCACGATCGCATCGGCGCGCTGCGCACCGCTGCCCAGCGCTTCCAGCACATAACGGCCATGCCCGGCGGCCACATCCAGCACGCGCACCGGCGTGCCCACACCGCGCAGGCGTGCGGCCGCATCGCGCAGCAACTCGCCCAGATTGGTGCCGCGAATACGGATGCCACGCCAGCCGATCGCATTGAGATAATTGCGGTCGATCATGCGCCCCAACGGCCCACGCCCACGCGCCTGGTTGCGATAGATGTAGTCCAGCGTGCTGCCGGAATCGAAACCGGTCTGCAGGCCCAGCGCGATGCCCTCGGACAACCTGCCGCCCAGCCGCAACCCGGCACGCACGCCGCGCCAGCGCAGGTCCTGCAGGCTATTGCGTTGTGGCGGCCAGGCCAGCCGTTCGGCTTCGTCGAAACTGGGCCCGGCGCGGTGCGCATCGCGCAGCTCTGCACGCACCGGCGGCTGCGCAAAACGTGCCTCGACGAACTGGCGGATATGCGCGATGGCGATCGCACGATCGCGTTCGCCCAAGGTGTCGTGGAAGAAGCCCGGCAACCAATGACGCTGCTTGATCGGCGAACGCAGGTTTTCGTAGAAGCGATCCTGCGGGCCGCGATGCACCACAAAATCCGAGCCCGACACCAGCAACTGGGTCGGCACGGTGATCGCCTGCGCGTCGTCCACCACGCGATCGGCGGCCGCGTACAGGCCGAGCAGCACGCGCACCGAGATCGGCCGGGTGATCAGCGGATCGCTGCGGTAGCTTTCGACACGGGCCGGATCGTGGGTGAGCCACTGCGGCTTGACGTAGCTGTTGACGAAGAAGTTGCCGCGCAGCGCCTGCATCAACGCCAGGCCGGCACGCGCGAACGGCACATACAGCTTCACCTTGAACGCCGGCGAGGCCAGCACCAACGCGCGTAGCGGCGGTGCGTAATCGTGCACCCAGGTGGCGGCGACCACCGCGCCCACGCTCTGCGCGATCACCACGATGTCCTGCACTGCGATGTCGTGGGTGGCACCGATATGCGCGATGAAACTGTGCAGATCGCGCACCAGCGCCTCGAAGCCGGGCGCATCGCCGCGCACGCCGGGCGAGCGCCCGTTGCCACGTGCGTCCCAGGCGAAGAACGCCGCATCCGGCAGCTGCAGTTCCTCGGTCAGGTGCATCACCCGGCCGGAGTGCTCGTGCCCGCGGTGCAACAGTACGACGGCTTTCGGCGGACCGCCGGTGTCTTGCGCCGGCCAATGCCGGTAAAACAACGGCGTCCCATCGAAACTGGCGAACTCGCGCTCTACGACTGTGCGCATCGCATCATCCTGAAAAGTAGAAAGGGAGAATTACTGCGTGGCGGCGCCGGCCAGACCTGCACGCACGCGCCGCCACACCGTGACGATGCAGGCAACGCTCAACAACAGCGCCGCCCAGGTGACACTGCGCGCGCCGAGCAGGCCCAGCGCCAAGCCAAGCCCGAGCACGCCAATGACGAAGGCGCGGTCGCTCTTGCCCATCGGCCCGTCGTAACGGCGGCTGGCGCCGACCATCAGCCCGAGCACGCCGGCGTATTCGGTCAGCGCGGCGCACAAGGCAAAACTCCAGAGCGCAGTGGCGTTGACGCCGGGCACGCCGAGCAGGCTCAAGTACAGCGCCGCATCGGCCACCACATCGCACAGTTCGTTGAGGTAGGCGCCCAGGCGCGATTGCTGGCCGAACTCGCGCGCCAGCATGCCGTCGACCGCGTTGAGCGCCATGCGCAACAGCATCCAGGCCGGCAGCAGCAGATACAGCAGCGGCCAGCTGGCGCCACCGCGGTAGACCACCGCCGCCACCAGCAACGACACCGCCGCGGCTGTGAGCGTGACCTGATTGGCGGTGATGCCGCCGCGAAACAGCGCGCCCACCATCGGCCGCAGCAGCGCCTGAAAGCGTCCTTTTAGAGCGTAGATCGAAGCCATAGCGGAGTGTTGAGTCCATTCGAGCGCTGGCGCAGCCTACAATATCGGCTGCCCCGCAACGACATCCCCCACCGATGGCCTCCGATTTCCTGCCCGTGCGCCGGGCTCTGCTCTCCGTTTCCGACAAGACCGGCCTGATCGATCTGGCCCGCGCGCTGGCGGCGCGTCACGTCGAGCTGCTGTCCACCGGCGGCACCGCCAAGGCGATCCGCGAGGCAGGCCTACCGGTCACCGACGTCGCCGAGCTGACCGGTTTCCCGGAAATGATGGACGGCCGCGTCAAGACCCTGCACCCGCTGGTGCACGGCGGCCTGCTCGGCCGCGCCGGCATCGATGAAGCGGTGATGGCCGAACACGGCATCGTGCCGATCGACCTGCTGGTGCTGAACCTGTACCCGTTCGAGTCGGTGACCGCCAAGGCCGATTGCACGCTGGCCGATGCGGTGGAAAACATCGATATCGGCGGCCCGGCGATGCTGCGCTCGGCAGCGAAGAACTTCGCCCGCGTGGCGGTGGCCACCGATCCGGCGCAGTACGCCGAGCTGCTGGCCGAGCTGGACGCCAACGACGGTCAGCTCTCGGCGGCCAAGCGCTTCGCGCTGTCGGTGGCCGCGTTCAACCGCGTGGCGCAGTACGACGCGGCGATCAGCAACTATCTCTCGGCCGTGGCCGACAGCGCCGAAGTGGTGCCCACGCGCAGCCCGTTCCCGGCGCAGATCAATTCCAATTTCATCAAGGTGATGGACCTGCGCTACGGCGAGAACCCGCACCAGGCCGGCGCGTTCTACCGCGACCTGTACCCGGTGCCGGGCACGCTGGCCACCTTCCAGCAGCTGCAGGGCAAGGAACTGAGCTACAACAACCTGGCCGATGCCGACGCGGCGTGGGAATGCGTGCGCCAGTTCGATGCACCGGCCTGCGTGATCGTCAAGCACGCCAACCCCTGCGGTGTGGCGGTGGGCGCGGCCTGCGGCGATGCCTACGAGCTGGCCTACGCCACCGACCCGACCAGCGCCTTCGGCGGCATCCTGGCCTTCAACAAGACGCTGGATGCAGCTACTGCCAAAGCCATTCTGGACCGCCAGTTCGTCGAAGTACTGATCGCCCCGGACTACGAGCCCGGCGCGCTCGACTACGCGACCAAAAAAGCCAATGTGCGCGTGCTCAAGATCCCGCACGGCAATGGCCTCAACAACTACGACACCAAGCGGATCGGCTCGGGCCTGCTGATGCAGTCGTCCGACAACCGCGGCATGTCGCTGGGCGAACTGAGCGTGGTCACCCAGCGCGCGCCCAGCGAGGCGGAATTGGGCGATCTGCTGTTCGCCTGGCGTGTGGCCAAGTACGTCAAATCCAACGCGATTGTGTATGCCAAGGACAGCCGCACCATTGGTGTGGGCGCCGGGCAGATGAGCCGCGTGGTCAGCGCCAAGATCGCCGCGCTCAAGGCCGAAGACGCCAAGCTCACCGTGGCCGGCTCGGTGATGGCCTCCGACGCATTCTTCCCGTTCCGCGACGGCATCGATGCCGCCGCCGCTGCCGGCATCAAGGCGGTGATCCAGCCCGGCGGCTCGATGCGCGATGGCGAAGTGATCGCCGCCGCCGACGAACACGGCATCGCGATGGTGTTCACCGGCGTGCGCCACTTCCGCCACTGAGACACCGACAAAGGATTGGTCGATGCACGGTTTACCTTCTCTGGCTACGTTTGTTGCCCTCGCCGCATTGTTGGGCGGGTGCACGCAAGATCCTGCACCTGCACCGGCGCCCGTTGCAGCAGCGCCGTCCAAACCCGCCAGCGGCACGCAGCTGGGCCGCACCGAGCGCCTGGATGGGTTCCTGCGCAGCCGCTACGGCGCCAAGGCCGGCCTGGCGGCACAGTGGAGTGGCGAAGCAGACGGCTTCAAGGCCGACAGTCACGTCTGCGCCGAACAACCGGTGGTGGTGGGCGAGCAGGTGCAGCAGTTGCTGGCGGTGTGCCACAGCCTCAGCGACGGCGGCCACGGCAATCCGGGCCTGGTCGACTTCTTCGTGCTGCGCAGCGAGGGCGACGGCTTCAAGGTCGCCGCCGAAAAACTCGCCGACACCTTCGGCAGCGATGGCAACCCCGGCAGCGTGGACATCCTGCGGCTGGGCAGCGATTTCTACGGCTTTATCGTGCACAGCTTCTGGATGGGCCAGGGCCTGATGCTGGAATCGCAGGATCTGGTGGTGCCCGGCCCCAAGGGCCTGGTCAGCGCCGGCTCGCTGCGTGGCCACATCGACAACAGCGGCTCACTCAGCTGCGAAGACGATGCGCGCGAACCGGATCAGAGCGAAGCGCAATGCCGTGCCGAAGCGTTCGATGTGGACTTCGCATTGGATGTGGACAACAGCAACGCGCAGGCGCGCACCTGGCCATTGACCATCCACGAGCACGGCAGCGATTGCGGCGTCGCCCTCGACAAGAGGCATGTATTCGCGCTCGATACCAAGACCTGGACCTATCCATTTCCCAACGCACTGCAGCGCGAAGGCTGCAGGTAGCGCCCCCCCCCTTTTCTCCCGTACTAGCGAGCAGCTCTCTTGAAAATCCTCGTCATCGGCTCCGGCGGCCGCGAACATGCCCTGGCCTGGAAGATCGCGCAGTCCGCGCAAGTGAGCGAGGTGCTGGTGGCACCCGGCAATGCCGGCACCGCCACCGAACCCAAGTGCCGCAATGTCGCGATCAAGGTCGATGATCTGGATGGCCTGCTCGCACTGGCGCAGCGCGAAGACGTCGCGCTGACCGTGGTCGGCCCGGAAGTGCCGTTAGTGCTGGGCGTGGTCGACCGCTTCCATGCCGCTGACCTGCGCATCTTCGGGCCCACCGCCAAGGCCGCGCAGCTGGAGGGCAGCAAGGCCTTCGCGAAAGATTTTCTCGCGCGTCATGGCATTCCCACTGCGTATTACGCGGTGCACACCGACGTGGACGCCGCGCTTGCATATGTGCGCGAGAAAGGCGCGCCGATCGTGGTCAAGGCCGATGGCCTGGCCGCCGGCAAGGGCGTGATCGTGGCGATGACGCTGCGCGAGGCCGAAGACGCAGTGCGTGACATGCTCTCGGGCAATGCGTTCGGGGATGCCGGCGCGCGCGTGGTGATCGAGGAATTCCTCGATGGCGAAGAAGCCAGCTTCATCTCGATGGTCGACGGTACCCACGCCTTGCCGATGGCCACCAGCCAGGACCACAAGCGCGTCGGCGATGGCGACACCGGCCCCAATACCGGCGGCATGGGTGCGTATTCGCCGGCCCCGGTGGTCACGCCGGAAGTGCATGCGCGGGTGATGCGCGAGGTGGTCGAGCCCACCGTGCAGGGCATGATCGCCGACGGCGTGCCGTTCACCGGATTTCTCTACGCCGGGCTGATGATCGACGCGCACGGCGCGCCCAAGGTGATCGAATTCAACGTGCGCTTCGGCGACCCGGAAACCCAGCCGGTGATGCTGCGTCTGCAGTCGGATCTGGTCGATCTGCTCGAAGCCGCCATCGACGGCAAGCTCGACAGCGCGCACGCACAGTGGGACCCGCGCCCATCGCTGGGCGTGGTCATCGCCGCCAGGCCCTACCCGGACACGCCGATCACCGGCGAGGTCATCAGCGGCCTGGACGCGGTGCCGGCCAGTGCCAAGGTCTTCCATGCCGGCACCGCGTTGAATGCCAATGGCGAGGTGATCAGCGCCGGTGGCCGTGTGCTGTGCGTTGCCGCATTGGGCAACACGGTGCGCGATGCGCAGCGCAACGCCTATGCCGGCCTGCAGCCAATCCACTGGGCCAGCGCCTTCCAGCGCAGCGATATCGGCTGGCGTGCGATCGCCCGCCAGCAGGAGGCGCAGGCATAACTGCCTCCTGCCTGCGACAGCTGTGCCCAGCGCGCGCTGTCTCAGCACGGCTGTCGATGCGCATTCGCGCGGCACCACGGCGCATCTCGACCACGTCAGCGCCAGCCACCTGCGGCGACCGACAACACGCGGCTACTGACAAAGAATTAGCCGCTCTCCACACCGATGGCGCGTGCCTGCGGCAATAATGCCCGGGCACCTTGCCTTGCAGAGACTGTGGCTACCTCTTCCTTCGAAACCCGCCTGAGCCGCTTGTGGGCCCATGAAAAGGCCAGCTATGGCCTGCGCGTGTTCATCGCGCTGGCAGTGGCGATGGGCGTGTGCTGGCACTGGCAGCAACTCACCGCAGTGCCCGCGCTGTTTCTGGGCGCGATCGCCAGCGCCATTGCCGAAACCGACGACAACTGGCTGGGCCGCATCAAATCGGTGCTGCTGTCGCTGCTGTGTTTTGCCGCCGCTGCGGCGTCGGTAGTGCTGCTGTTTCCGTATCCGCTGGCATTCGTGATCGGCATGGCGGTGGCGACGTTTTCGCTGACCCTGCTCGGCGCACTGGGCGAGCGCTATGCCTCGATCGCGCAGGCCACGGTGGCCTTGTCGATCTACGCCATGATCGGCATGGACCAGCACGGCAGCCACGACCCGCTGATCGCCTGGCACGGTGCGGCGCTGCTGTTGATCGGGGCAACCTGGTACGGCGTGCTGTCGATCCTGTGGACCCTGCTATTCGCCAACCGCCCGGTGCGCGAGCGGCTGTCGCGGCTGTTCTTCGAGCTGGGCCGCTATCTCAAGCTCAAGGCCGATCTGTTCGAACCGGTGCGGCAAAGCGACCTGCATGCGCGCCGGCTGGCGCTGGCCGAGCAGAACGCCAAAGTCGTTGGCGCGCTCAATGCCGCCAAGACCGCAATCATGAGCCGCTTCGGCCGCTCGGGGCGGCCGGGCGTGCAATCGGGTCTGTATTTCCGGCTGTACTACATGGCGCAGGAATTCCACGAGCGCGCCAGTTCCTCGCACTATCCCTATGAAGCGCTGACCGACGCGTTTTTCCATAGCGATGTGCTGTATCGCTGCCAGCGCCTGCTCGCGCTGCAAGGCAAGGCCTGCGCCGCCTTGGGCGAGGCGATCCGCCTGCGCCAGCCGTTCGACTATGGCGACAACAGCCGCTTGGCCACCGAAGACCTGCGGCAATCGCTGGACTATCTGCACGCGCGCGCCGACCCGGCACTGGCGCGCCTGCTCGGTGCCTTGGAACTGCTGGTGACCAACCTGCAAAGCATCGAACGCAAGCTGTCCGAGGCAGCGCAATCCGATTCCACCAGCGACAATCTCGACACCCGGCTACGCGACTCCTCGCCGCACACCTTGCGCGAAATGGCCGCACGCCTGGGCCAGCAACTCACGCCCGGCTCGGTGCTGTTCCGCCACGGCCTGCGCATGGCCATTGCGCTGCTGGTCGGCTACGCCATCATGCAATCCATCCATGCCGACAACGGCTACTGGATCCTGCTCACCACCGCCTTCGTGTGCCGCCCCAACTACGGCGCCACCCGCTTGCGGCTGGTGCAACGCATCGCCGGCACCCTGATCGGCCTGGTCGCCACCTGGGCGCTGATGCAGCTGTTTCCCGGCACCGAAGTGCAGCTGCTGCTGGCACTGGCCGCCGCACTGATCTTCTTCATCACCCGCACCGATCGCTACATGCTGGCCACCGCCGGCATCACCGTGATGGCGCTGTTCTGCTTCAACTTGCTCGGCGATGGCTTCGTGCTGATCTGGCCGCGCCTGATCGACACGCTGATCGGTTGCGCGATTGCCGCGGCCGCCTCGTTCCTGATCCTGCCGGACTGGCAGGGCCGCCGCCTCAACCAGGTGATGGCCACGGTGCTGGCCAGCTGCGCGCGCTATCTCACCCAGGTGCTGGAGCAATACGCCAGCGGCATGCGCGACGACCTGCCCTACCGCATCGCGCGCCGCGACATGCACAACGCCGATGCCGCCTTGTCGGTGGCGCTGTCCAATATGCTGCGCGAACCGGGCCGCTATCGGCGCAATCTGGACGCGGGTTTCCGCTTCCTGGCGCTGTCCAACACCTTGCTTGGCTATCTGTCCGCGCTGGGCGCGCACCGCGCCGCACTCGATGGCGAACACGATCCCAGCATCGCGCAAGCCGGCGAGTATCTGCAGCGCGCACTGGGCGAAATCGCCACCGCCTTGCGCGAACGCCAACCGTTGCCAGCGCACGACGAAGCCGAAGAAGTGGCCACCGCCGAGGCGCTGGAACAACACGCCGTGCAATTGCCGCCCAAGCAGCGCCTGGTGCGCGACCAATTGGCGCTGACCCTGCGTTTGTTACCCAAGCTGCGTGCTGCGGCGTTGGCCGTCACCACCGCGCCAGCAGAGAACACAACCCGGTTGGCGATCAACAAGACCTAGCCTGTCATTGTCGGCAGACGCGGATACCGCGCAGCCCATACCGCATCCATGTGCATATGCGCCTCCGAGCCATGCTCGGCCGAGTACCGGCCGAGCACCGGCTACGTCCGCCCAATCACCGCCTCGTCGTTCTGGTAGCCGCGCCTACTTCCACTGATTCCGCGACACGCTCAACCCTACCCACCCCAACGCCGCCACGGCCAGCACCGCGCCACCGATCACCACGCCGTTCCAGCCGGCCTGCGCATACGCCGCCGTGCCCAATGTCGAACCCACCGCACCACCGATGAAGTAGCAGGTGATGTAGGCCGAGGTAATGCGGTTGCGTGCATTGGGATTGCGCTGATAGATCACGCTCTGGTTGGCGATATGCACGCCTTGCACCGCGATATCCAGCAACAGCACGCCGACGATCAGCAAGCCGATCGACTGCGGCGCAAACGCCAGCAATCCCCACGACAGCAGCAACATCACCAGCCCGCCCCAGCTGACCCGATCGCCATGCCCGTGATCGGACCAATGACCCGAGCGATTGGCCGCCAGCGCGCCGGCCGCACCGATCAAGCCGAACAGCCCGATCACCGCCGTGCCATAGCCATAGCTCGGCCCCGACAACAAAAACGCCAGCGTGGTCCAGAACATGCTGAAGCCGGCAAAGATCAGCCCGCCCAGCACCGCGCGCGACCGCAGCACCGCATCGTCGCGCAGCAGGGTCAGTACCGAGCCCACCAACTGCGGATACGACAACTGCGCATTGCCCGGATGCCGCGGCAAGCCGCGCCACAACAGCCAGGCGGTGACCAGCAGTAAACCTGATGCAATCCAGTACACCGTATGCCAGCCGCCAACACCGGCCAGCACCCCGGCGGCGGTGCGCGCCAGCAGGATGCCCAGCAACAACCCGCTCATCACCGTACCGATCACCCGCCCGCGCTCGTTGGGCGCGGCCAGCGTCGCGGCAAACGGCACCAGGATCTGCGCCGCCACCGAGCTGGCACCGGTCACGATCGTGCCAACCAGCAACATGCCAAACGTGTGCGAGGCAGCGCTCACCAGCAACCCGAGCGCACTGAGCACGAACAGCCCGACGATCAGGCTACGCCGCTCCAGCCGGTCGCCCAGCGGCACCAGCAACAGCAGCCCGGCCGCATAGGCCAGCTGCGCGGCGGTCACCACCGCGCCGACACTGCGTACCGGGATCGTAAAGGCCTGCGCCAGCGTTTCCAGCAGGGGCTGGGCGTAGTAGTTGCTCGCCACCGCCAGGCCGGTGGCCGCGGCCATCAGCAGCACCAGCCGTTGCGGCAGTGGCGGATGTGGAGCGGATTGCACGGTCATGGCAGGAGCCTGATGAAAGGAGGGGCGCAGTGTGGGCGGTGACGCGGCATCTTCCAAGCGCGCATCGCACCATCCACCAGCCCGCCGTGGAAGCCTGCTAGGCTGCGCGCGTTCGCAAAGGAAACTGCATGTCCGGTCACAGTCAGTTCGCCCTGCTCAGGCAGCGCCGCTTCTTGCCGTTCTTCGCCGTGCAGGCGTTGGGCGCGTTCAACGACAACGTCTATCGGCAGGCCATCATCGGCCTGTTGTTCTACCTGGGCATCGACGCGGCGCAACGCACGCTCTACACCAATCTGGCGCCGGCATTGTTCATCCTGCCGTACTTCCTGTTCTCCGCATTGGCCGGGCAGATCGCCGAGAAGCTGGAAAAGCAGAAACTCATCGTGATCACCACCACGATGGAGATCGCGATCATGTCGCTGGCGGCGGTGGGCTTTCTCACCGAGAACATGCCGATCCTGCTGATCGCGCTGTTCTGCACCGGCCTGCAGTCCACGCTGTTCGGGCCGGTGAAATATTCGATCCTGCCCTCGGTGCTGAAACCCGAGGAACTCACCGGCGGCAACGGCCTGGTCGAGATGGGCACCTCGATCTCGATTCTGTGCGGCATGATCTTCGGTGGGCTGATCTTCCAGATCGCCGGCAGCCATGGTCCGGTCGCTGCGGCCACGGCGGTCATTGCGATTGCCGTCACCGGCAACCTGGTGGCGCGGCTGGTGCCCAAGGTCGATGCCGGCGCGCCGGAGCTGAAGATCAACTGGAACCCCATCCCCGAATCGCGCGCCATCATGCGCCTGACCCGGCGCACGCCGGCGGTGCGCAACGCGGTGCTCGGGGTGTCGTGGTTCTGGTTCGTCGGCACCGTGCTGACCGCGCAGTTGCCGACTTACGCGCAGCTCAATCTTGGCGGCCAGCAGGATCTGTACGTGTTCGCGCTGGCACTGTTTTCGATCGGCACCGGCGTGGGTTCGCTGCTGTGCGAACGGCTGTCCGGGCGCACTGTGGAAATCGGGTTGGTGCCGCTGGGTGCGTTTGGCATCAGCGCGTTTTTGCTGGATCTGTACTTTGCGCGTCCTGGCGGTGCGCCCGTCAGCGATCTGTCGATCGGCCAGTTTGTGCAGCAACCCGGCAGCGTGCGTTTGATCGTGGACCTGGTCGGCATCGGCCTGTTCACCGGTTTATTCGTGGTGCCGTTGTTCGCGCTGATCCAGAGCCGCACGCCCAAGTCCGAACTCTCGCGCGTCATCGCAGGGCTCAATATCCAGAACTCGTTGTTCATCGTTACCGCCGCCATCATCGGTATCGCGCTGCAGCTGCCGCAGCTGGTGCTGTTCGGTGTGCGCATTCCGCTGCCGGGCCTGAGCATTCCGCAGGTGTTTCTGGCCCTGGCGCTGGCCAATACGCTGGTGGCGCTGTGGATCTTCACCATCGTGCCCGAGTTTTTGATGCGCTTCCTCAGCTGGGTGCTGGTGAGCGTGTTGTACCGGCTACGCGCGCGCGACATCGACCGCCATGTGCCCGACGAAGGCGCCGCGCTGCTGGTGTGCAACCACGTCAGCTACATGGACGCGCTGATCCTGTCGGCGGTGATTCCGCGCCCGGTGCGCTTTGTCATGTACTACAAGATCTTCCGCATCCCGGTGATGCGCTGGATCTTCCGCACCGCCAAGGCGATCCCGATCGCCGGCGCGCGCGAAGATCCCGCGCTGATGCAGCAGGCCTTCGACCGCATCGATGCCGCGCTGGCCGACGGCGAACTGGTGTGCATCTTCCCCGAAGGCGCATTGACCAAGGATGGCGAGATTGGACCATTCAAATCAGGCGTGGAAAAGATTCTGGAGCGCCGCCAGGTGCCGGTGATTCCGATGGCGCTGCGCGGCATGTGGTCCAGCATGTGGAGCCACCGCGACACCCGCCTGGGCCGCATGCGCGTGCCGCGGCGGACGCGCGCGCAGATCGAAGTGGCCGCAGGTGCGGCGGTGCCGGGTCACACGGCAACGGCCGCACTGCTCGAACAGCACGTGCGGGCACTGCGTCAGGATCACCCCTGAGCCCGGCGGGCGCAGGCTTTGCGTCCGTCGCGCGCCGCGAGTAGCCTGTGCGCCATCACACGTTTTGTCGCCGCGCTCGCCTAGCGAACGCGACAGGTCGTACCGGGGGAAGTCGTCGTGCTCAACATCATCGCGCCTGAGGCGTCTGCCGTGATTGGCAGCTGCCGCTCATTCCAGCGGCCGGCACTCGCATCGTTAAGGGTGTGCGGCCGTTGTATGCACACACCTTCGATTGTCGCCAGTGCTGCGGCACCCACCCGATAACCCTCCCCACTCACTTATCAGTTCGCAGTCGTTTACCACCCAAGGAGCTTCACCATGAGTGCCATCCCACCGCCGATCCACCCCTCGTCCAGCGCCGCGCCCGGCCCGGTACCGAATCATTTGATCTGGGCGATCGTCTCCACCGTGCTCGGCTTCTGCCTGTGCTGCCCGGCCCTGATCAGCGGCATCGTGGCGATCGTGTTCTCCAGCAAGGTCAACGGCCTGCTCAACCAGGGCGATATCGACGGCGCACGGCGCGCGTCCAACACTGCCAAGACCTGGTGCATCGTGACCAGCGTGCTGGCCGTCATCGGCTTGCTGATCAATATCGGCATGGTCGCCACCGGCGGCATGCAGGGCTACATGGACTACATGCAGCAGTTGCAGCACATGCAGTAATGGAACTGCGTCCACGCCATTGGCTTGGACTCGGGGCGGCCACCAGCGTGGCCGCCTTCGGCGTGAGCTTGCTGTATCGCTTCGATCCGAATGCGAGCAACAGCCCGTTCCCGCCCTGTGTGTTCCGTGCCGTGACCGGCTGCTATTGCCCCGGTTGCGGCATGACCCGCGCGCTGTACGCGCTGGTGCATTTCGATCTGCCCGGCGCCTTCGCCATGAACCCCGCCGCCGTGCTCGGCCTGTTCACCCTGCCCGGCCTGATCGCCTGGAAAGCCGGCTGGCGCGCGCGCTGGTTCGCACCGGTCGTGGCGGTGATGTCCGAACCGAAGTTCTGGTTGTGGGCGTTGCCGACATATTGGGTTGCCAGGAATTTGCCGTGGTACCCGTTTACGCTTCTGGCTCCGGGCTAAACCGTAAGAATCAACTCTGTGAACTTAGAGCAAGAATCCGAGCGCACCACTGAGCTCCTAGTCGGAAAGATTGTTAAGACTGTTAGACGTCACCGACCTGGCGAAGTCGTCATCCAGTTCCGAGATGGAAGCCGGCTCTTCGTGGACGTCAATGACGATGCCCTTGAGCTTTCTATCACTGATTGCACAGGTGATTAACTGCCTCTAATGGGCTTGGTACTACCGCACCCACCCGGCAATCACCAGCAACGCCAGCACCACCATCCATAGCAGCAGCACGCGCCAGACCAGGCTCATCGCATCGCGCACTTCCGGCAGGCGGCGCCATACCGGCACCAGCCCCGAATCGGTGTAGTCGTGCGCTTCTTCGCGCAGCTCGGCACTGACGCTGGCACGCGCCACCGCACCGAGAAAATGCGGCTCCAGCGACCACCGATTGCCGTGCGCTTCACGCCAGGCGCGAAATACCGTGTCGAAATTGCCCACTAGCGCCATCGACACCGTGATCAACTGCGCCACCGGCCATTCCAGCAGGGCCAGCAGCCAACGCGCGCCGGCCAGATTGCGCGGCGGCAGCAGTACCGACAGCGGGCTTTCCACCGCCAGGGCGGTGAGCCGGTACAACACCGCGCCAAATGGCCCCAACAGCAGGAACCACCACAGCACCGCGAACCAGCGCCGCAGGCCATTGACCACCACCGCTTCCACCAGCGACGGCGCATCTTCGTGCACGCTACCGCCGGCGGCCTGCAATTGCGCAATCGCATCGCGCCGCGCGCCCGGCGCGTCGGCATCGATCACCGCTTCCACATCGCGGTCCAGGTCCCGCGGCCCCCAGGTCCAGGCAAGTACCGCCACACCGAACAGCAAGGCCCAAAACCCGCGCCACACATCGTCCAGCAGCCATTGCAGCACCACCACCACCAGCAAGGCCGGCAACAGCGCCAGCAGCACGCCATAGCGCCCCTGCCACGCACCGCGCCCGGCGGCGTAGCTGTCCAGCCGGCGCAGCCAGTGGCCGAACCATTCGAAACGCCGCAGTCGGGTCACTTGCGCGGGCACCAGATGGCCCAGCGCGAGCGCGACGACGACAGCAACCAGGGTGGTGAACATGGGTGGACCTCCTCAGCCGAGTCTAGCCGAGCCGATGCCGGCGCAGCTGATCTGCCTGCGTTGCACTGGTCGCCCTGGCTCAGCCATGCGTGCGGTGCCAATGCTCGATCAGCGCGCGCGCGATGGAAATACGCGGCGGCAAGCCGATGCTGCCCTCGCCTGCCAACGCAGCAGTGACCTCGGCATGCGTGACCCAGCGCGCGTCTTCCAGCTCACCGGTCACCTGCGGCACCTCGGTGGCTGCGGCACGCGCGGCAAAGCCCAGCATCAACGCACCGGGGAACGGCCACGGTTGCGCGCCCAGATAACGACAGTCCTGCACCAGCACGCGGGTTTCCTCATACACCTCGCGCGCCACCGTCTGCTCCAGCGATTCGCCGGGTTCGACAAAGCCGGCAATCACCGAATACCGCCCCGCTGCCCAACTTGCCTGACGCCCCAGCAACAAGCGCGCGCCATCGCTGACCGCCACGATGATCGCCGGATCCACCCGCGGGTAATGCTCGGTCTGACACTGCGTGCAATGGGCGATGAAGCCGGCACGCCGGAAGGCGATCGCCCCGCCACACACACCGCAAAACCGCGTGCGCGATTGCCAATGCAGCATCGCGCGCGCATAGGCAAATGCCGTCGCAGTATCGGCCGGCCAATCGGCCGCCGCCTGACGCAGATCGATCCGCTGCGGTGCCTGCACACCGATCTGATCGGCCGGCAGACAGAACCAGCCAACGTTGTCGCGCAGACCCAGGAAAATCGCCGCCTCCGGCCCATCGCCAAGTGCCGCGCCATCCATCAGCAGGGGCTGGCCCTGGGCATCGGCCAGCGCCGCGCCCTTGGCATCGAGCAGCAGCACGCGGCCTTGCGGCCACAGACGCGCCAACGCCTCGGGATCGTCACGCAGCAGATCGCCACGATCCAGTGGCGCATGGGTGAAGGCAAAACCGGAGGTCGAAAAAGAGGACTCTGACATCGGCGCAAGCCTGCCGATAATCGGCGACACCCGCAACCATGTTGCGCGCAAGTTGCGGGCTGTCAGCGGCGCCTGTTCAGACGCGCAATCGCCTCGGACGCGCGATTAGACGCTAAAACTGCTTCCACAGCCGCAGGTGGTCTTGGCATTGGGATTGCGGATCACGAACTGCGCACCGGTCAGGCTTTCGGTGTAGTCCACTTCGGCGCCCATCAGGTATTGCAGGCTCAGCGGGTCGACCAGCAGCGTCACGCCATCGGTGGCCACGGCCAGATCGTCCTCGGCGCGGTTCTCGTCGAACTCGAAGCCGTACTGAAAGCCGGAACACCCGCCGCCCTGGATATACACACGCAACGCCAGCTCGGCATTGCCTTCTTCCTGGATCAGCTCGCGCACCTTGCTGGCGGCGGCCACGGAAAAGTTCAATGGCCGGTCGATGGACTGGTAGTCCGGCGCCGGGGCAGCAGTAGGAAGCGAAACGAGCGTACTCATGGCGTCAGCATGGGGGCCAGGCGGCCGTACTTCAAGCAGTGATCGCCAAACCCCATGCCGCGCTTCAGCCGCGCGCGAGGCACTCAGGCGTCGGCAGTTTCCGCTTGCAGGGCCTTGACCGGCTCGGCGCGGCTGGCCTCCGGTGCCGGCAGTGCCGCGGTGGCGCCAGCGCTGGCGGCATGGATCAGCCGTCCGGTGAGCTGCGCACCGGCGCTCATCTCCACCACCTGGTAATGCACATTGCCCTGCACGCGCGCGTTGGCGGCCAGTTCGACCCGCTCGCCGGCATGCACATCGCCGGTCAGCTGGCCGTTGATGATCACCACCGGCGCGCGCACCTCACCCTCGATGCTGCCTTGCTCGGCCACCGTCAAGGTGGCGCTGGCGCCTTCTTCGGCGATGACCTTGCCCAGGATGCGGCCTTCCACATACAGCCCGCCGCTGAACATCAGGTCGCCGCGGATGACCACCTGCGGCCCGATCAAGGTATCGACCACGGTCTGCGCACCACGGTTGGACTTGTTTCCGAACATGAGCTACTCCCCCGCGCCATTGCCGGCGACTTTCCAGTCGAATGTCTGATTGACCGGCGCCCCATCGCCGCTCAGGGAGATTTTGACACGTTGCGGGGTGAAATCCTTCGGCAGGATCACGCTGCCATCCAATTGCTGGAAATAGCGGAACGAATACGGCTGCCCGGCGGTGTCCGGCTTCTGGTGCAGCTCGTTCCAGCTCACCGTGACCAGCTTGCCGGCGCGCACGCCCTCCACCGCAAAGCGCAGCTGGCCTTGGCTGATCGCGCCGCGGTTGAGGTTCTGGGTCAGCACCACGCTGTAATTCCAGGTGCCGCCAGCCTCGGCGGCGAACTGCACCGAGTGCGCGTTGAGCCCCTTGCGCTGCGCGGTGGAGCCCACCAGCCGCTCATAAAAGGCCACATCGGCGCGCAGGGCGGCGATCTGCTCGTCGCGCTCGGCCAGCGAGGTCTGCACCTCGGTGTTGGCAGCGCGGCTGATCTTGTCGGACATCGCCAGATTGACCTGCCGCTGCTGCAACTGCTCGATCAACCGGCGTTGCTGGGCCTGGCTGCGCTGCGCCTGCTGCAAGGCGGCCTCGGCCTCGACCAGGCGCGGCGCGGCGGTGCGGCTGGCCATCCACCACACCGCGCCCAGCGACGCCAGCCAGACCACAAGGACCAGCACCAGCCACAGCCAGCCATGGCCGGAACGGCCACCGCCCGAGTCACGTTGGACGATCTGAACGCGTGCGGCAGGTCTCATGGGCATCGGGTCCGGACGGGCCGGCGCAGTCAGGGGCGGCGTAGTGTGCCAGAGCGTTGGCAGCCGTCGCGCTGGCGCTGGACCATCGGTTATCCGATAGTTCCGCAATTGTCCGCAGGAAACCACGCCATGAGCGAAGCGCATCTGTTCGTGATCGGCATCCTGCTGGCCTGGCTGGCCGGCATCCGCGTCTACCTCACCGTGTTCGGTGTCGGCCTGGCCGGCATGCTCGGCTGGATCGAGCTGCCGCCGGCCTTGCAGCCCGCGCAATCGTGGTGGGTGTTGGGCACCTCCGGTGCGCTGGCAGTGGCCGAATTCTTCGCCGACAAGATCCCCGGTGTGGATTCGGGCTGGGATCTGCTGCAGACGCTGGCACGCGTGCCGGCCGGCGCCTTCCTGGCTGCAGCCACGCTGTCACCCGATGGCGATCTGGGCACGGGCGCACTGGCGGCCGGCGCAGGCGTGGCGCTGACCAGCCACACGCTCAAGGCCGGTACCCGCGCGCTGCTCAACACCTCGCCGGAACCGGCCAGCAACTGGATCGCCTCGCTGGCCGAAGATGCCATCGCCACCACCGCATTGGCGCTGGCTCTGGCGCACCCATGGCTGGCACTCAGTGTTGCGGTGGGTTCCAGCGTGCTGGCCGCGCTGGTGGTGTGGTGGGTGTGGCGTCTGTTGTGGCGTGGCATGCGTCGCCTGATCGCACCGATGCGTTCGGCCACCACGCCGGCTGCACGCCGCTCCCCGCTATCGTGAAGTTCATCGCATAATCATCGCGACTGCAGGGAGTATCGATGGCCGCCCGAGATCCGGTTCCTTCCACCACCCGTGACGACACCGCCACGCGTAATCGTCTGCTGCGCGCGGAAACGCCGCCGGCCGACTATTGGCGCCGCTGGGCCGACGAGGCTGCTACCGCGTCCGACAGCGCCGCGCCGGTGAGTGCGGCAATCATTCCCGCACCTGCGGGCATCCCGGCCGCACCGGTCGCGCAAGCGCAGACGGTGACCCCCATCAGCGCTGCGCGCACCACGCCATCTGCACCGCCGTCGGCCGCGCCGGCAGCCACACGCGATGGCGACGACAGCGTGGCGGCCGACGCACCGTATCGCGTGCTGATCGTCGAAGACGACCGCTCGCAAGCCTTGTTCGCACAAAGCGTGCTGCACGGCGCCGGCATGCATGCCCAGGTGGAAATGACTGCCGCCAGCGTGCCGCAGGCGATCCAGGACTATCACCCGGATCTGATCCTGATGGACCTGCACATGCCCGAGCTGGACGGCATCCGCCTGACCACCCTGATCCGCCAGCAACCGGGCCAGCAGTTGCTGCCGATCGTATTTCTCACCGGCGACCCGGATCCGGAGCGCCAGTTCGAAGTGCTCGACAGCGGCGCCGACGATTTCCTGACCAAACCAATCCGCCCGCGCCACCTGATTGCCGCGGTATCCAACCGCATCCGCCGCGCGCGCCAACAGGCGCTGCAACAGGCTGGCGAACAGGTCAGCGTGCGCAGCAATCCGGAAACCGGCCTGCCCACGCGCGGCCATGTGATGGAGCTGCTCGCCGAGACGCTGCAGCGCAAGCAGTCCGGCGGCCTGTTCTTCATCGAAATCGCCAGCGCGCTCGGTCTGCGTGAGCGCTACGGCTACGCCGCCTACGAGCGCCTGATGACCCAGGCCGGCCATCGCCTGGCCAGTGCCGCGCATCCGTATCCGCTGGCGCGCCTGAACGACAACAGCTTCCTGCTGCTGGGCGTGGACATGCCCGAAAACAGCCTGGAACAGCACGCGCTGGAAATCCGTCAGCGACTGTCGGCCAATGCCTTCCCGGTACGCGAAGAAGAATCCGTGCACGTGCGCTGCGCCATTGGCGTGGCGCCGTTGGGGCTGGGCTTCGATGACACCGGCAGCGCCCTGGAAGCGGTCGAACGCACCGCCTTGCAGGCGCGCCTGCGCAGCGATGGCGTGCAGGTCTATCTGGCCCCCAGCCAGGCCGAGCAACAGGAGCAACTGCGGCTGGTCGAAGGCCAGCTCGAGTTGGCCTACCAACCGATCGTGGCGGTGGCCGGCGGCGATACCGCCCAATACCAGGTGCTGCTGCGGCTGCGCCAGGCCGACGGCACGCTGCTGTCGGCCGGCCAGGTGATTCCCGCTGCCGAAGCGGCCGGGCGCATCGCCGATCTGGACCAGCAGGTCATGGACCACGCACTCGGCCTGCTGCATCTGTACCAGCACGCCAGCCCGCCGCTGCGCCTGTTCGTCTCGCAGTCGCCACGCACGCTGGCACGCGATGCCTTCGCCGACTGGTTGCTCAAGGCGCTGGTCGAACGCGGCGTGGCCGGGCAATCGCTGATCGTGGATCTGCGCCTGGACGATGCGCTGATTCACGCCGTCACCGTGCAGCAGTTCTGCGCCAAGCTGATGCCGGCCGGTGTGCAATTCTGCCTCAGCCAGTTCGAGCCCGGCGACGAAGCCAACGCACTGCTGAGCCAATTGCCGTTGAGCTTCGTGCGCATGGCCAACCGCTTCGCCGACGCCCACGGCAATGCCGCAGTCCGCGATGAATTGCGCGGCGTGATCGACATCGCGCATCAACGCGGTTTGCTGATCATCGGCCAACGCATCGAAGATCCGCAGGCGGCTGCCGCGATGTGGATGAGCGGCGTGGACTTCATCCAGGGCAACCTGGTGCAGACGGTCGGCAAGGAACTGGACTTCGACTTCACGAACGCGGTGCTGTGAAGTGACAGCGCGGGCAGGAGGCCTTCGCGCCTGGAGCAGTCTGGCCACGCTGGCCGCCCTTGCCGCAGCGCTGGGTGCAGGCCTGCAGTGGTCCGCGATCGATGGCCCATGGCACGCAGTGACCGCCGCATCTGCAGCGCTCGCAGTGGTATTTGGCCTGTGCGCCGCGGTTGCGGCCTATCGCAATGCACAGGTGCAACGCAGCGTGTCGCAACGCCTGGAAGAATCCGAGGTGACGCGCGAACGTCTGCAGCAGGAGCTGCAACGCCACGGTGAACTCGAACAGGAACTGCTGCGCGCCAAACAGGCCGCAGAGGCCGCCACGCTGGCCAAGGGCGAGTTCCTGGCCACCATGAGCCACGAGATCCGCACCCCGCTCAACGGCATCATTCCGATGCTGGAGCTGATCTCGCGCGGCCAGCTCAGCCTGGATCAGCGCGACATGCTGCAGACCGCCACCACCAGCTCGCTGCAGCTGCTGCGCATCGTCGACGACATCCTCGACTACTCCAAACTCGAAGCCAACAAGCTCGAACTGGAAATCACCACCTTCAACCTGCGCGAACTGCTCGACGGCGTCGTGCAGCTGTTGCAACGCACCGCCGAAAACCGCCAATTGCGTCTAGGCCTGGATATCGAGCCATCGGTGCGCCTGCTGGTGCGTGGCGACCCGATCCGCCTGCGCCAGGTGCTGGGCAACCTGATCGGCAACGCGATCAAGTTCACCGAACGCGGCAGCGTGGAGATCCAGCTGCGGCGTCTTGGCGAAACCCGCGCGCAGCATCTGCTGCGCTTCCAGATCCGCGATACCGGTATCGGCATCGCGCAAGACCAACAGGCACGCCTGTTCCGCTCCTTCGCCCAGGCCGACGCCTCCACCACGCGCCTGTACGGCGGCACCGGGCTGGGGTTGGCGATCTGCAAGCGCATCATCGACCTGATGGGCGGCCGCATCGGGGTGGAGTCCGAGCCCGGCCGCGGCGCCACGTTCTGGTTCGAGATCCCGCTGCTCAAGGTGATCGGCGACCTGCAGCAGAACACCGGCGCCGACGCCGCGCGCGTCATGGTGATCAGTTCCGACACGCGTCTGTCGCAGCGCCTCAAGCGCTTGCTCGACAGCTGGGGCGTGTCGCACGTGCTGATGGAAACCACCCAGGAAGCGCTGGAGCGCGTGCGCCGCCACAGCGACAGCGAAGGCTTCCGCTGCGTCATCGCCGACCACGACACGCTGCGCTACAGCGCCCGTGCCGTGCATCGCGCGCTGGCCCGCCCGGACGACCTCAGCGGCGCGCGCCTGATCTGGCTCTACGGCGACGAGCCGGTGCCTTCGGAACTGCAGGACCACGCCACCCTGGTGCCGCGCCAGAGCCCGGACGAGACGCTGCGCGCGCTGGTGCTGCCGCCCGATCCAAAGCCCGCCCAGGCCGCCACGCTGGCCTCGGCGATGATCCCCGAGCCGTTGGCGCCACCGCTCGCCAACGCGCGCGAGGTGCGCATCCTGCTGGTCGAGGACAACCCGGTCAATCTGCTGGTCGCGCAGAAGCTGCTGGCGGTTCTGGGCTTCGAAGCCGACACCGCCACCGACGGCGAAGCCGCGCTGAGCAGCATGGAATCGACCCGCTACGACATGGTCTTCATGGATTGCCAGATGCCCGTGCTCGACGGCTACGCCGCCACCCGGCGCTGGCGCGCGATGGAAACCGAAAGCGGCGGCCGCCCGATCCCGATCGTGGCGATGACCGCCAACGCCATGGCCGGCGACCGCGAACGCTGCCTGGCCGCCGGCATGGACGACTATCTGTCCAAGCCGGTTGCACGCGAGCAACTGGATGCCTGCCTGCAGCGCTGGCTGCCGCGTCAGTCTGCCCTGCCCGGCCCGACGAGTAGCGCAGCCAGCGTAGATACCGAAAGCGCCAGCAGCGCCGCCCAGGCGCGTGCGCTGCCGATTCTGGACAACAGCGTCATCGATGAGCTGTACGAAGTGGCGGGTGCAGACACCATCACCATCCTGCAACTGTTTCTGGAAGACGCCCCGGGCATCATCGAACAACTGGAAACCGCAGCGGCCAATCGCGACAGCATGCAGCTCCGCGACCTGGCCCACACGCTCAAGTCGTCCAGCGCCAATGTCGGTGCCCAGGCCGTCTCCAACGCAGCAAGGCGCATCGAACTGGCCGCACGCACCGGCACCATCGAACGCCCCTCGGTCATGGTGGCGCTGGTCATCGCCGAGTACGCGCGCGCGCGCCTGGCGCTGCTCGGCCAGGTCGCCCGTCTGCAAGCCACGACCCGCGCGGCCAGCTGAGCAAGCAGGCAACCAGCACGCAGCACGCAGCCAGCGGAGTTACAGCAAATCGGTATCACCGAAATCGGCAGCCCGGTAGCTCGGTCGCATTGAAGCACTCACGGAAGCTAAGGCTGTCGCGCGCGACTAGGGTGCAGAAAACAAAAGCCCCTCTCCCGGCGGGAGAGGGGTTGGGGTGAGGGCACGACGGGGCGAAGCCAGGCGCAATTGAGCACGCAGAACGCCGCCAATCAGCAGTCAGCGCAATTGGCGGCCCGCATCCCGATGTCTGACACCATCACTCCCGACAACTGACGACGCCGGCATTTTTCCAACCCGCCTCAATCGTCCAGCTTGGTCAGCAGATAATTCGGCTCGCCAATCCGCGCCACCAGATCCAGCTGGGTTTCCAGCCAGTCGATGTGCTCTTCTTCCGACTCCAGGATGTCCACCAGCAGCTGCCGGCTCACGTAGTCGTTGACGGTCTCCGCATACGCCACCGCCTCGCGCAGCACCGCCACCGCCTCGCGCTCCAGCGCCAGATCGCAGCGGAACATCTCAGTCGGGTTCTCGCCGATGCGCAGCTTGCCAAGCGCCTGAAAATTGGGAAGTCCTTCGAGAAACAGGATGCGGTCGGACAGCTTGTCCGCATGCTTCATCTCGTCGATGGATTCCTTGTACTCATGCTCGGCCAGTTCTTTCAGGCCCCAGTTCTTCAGCATCTTGGCGTGCAAGAAGTACTGGTTGATCGCAGTGAGTTCGTTGTAGAGCACCTTGTTGAGGTACTCGATGACTTTGGTATCGCCCTTCATGCGATGTCTCCGAGACAGTGAGCCGGCCGCACTCTAACGCGTTGGCGCGGCGCATGAAGGAACGCGAATCGTGATCACTTGCGGGACGCGTGGGTCGACCGCTGTGTGGACTGCCGCACCGCGTCCTCAGGCATGAAGGAACGCCGTATTAAAGCTCGAAGCAGCCTGATCTCGGGAAAGCTGCTTCAGCGCACTGATGGGTGCTACCCACCGTCAGATGGTGCGCCAGCGCGCGATGTCTCCTGCCTCAAGCCGCGCTCGCCAGCCCCAGCATGGGCAACGGCAGCGCGCGGGTCGCATGTGCCTGGCTCAGCAGGTCGCCGGCCATTTCCAGGCACGAGCCGCAGTTGGAACCACAGCCGGTGCGCATGGTCAGTTCGGCCAGGCTGGCGCAGCCACTCTGGGCCGCTTCGCGGATCTGGTGGTCGGTGACCCCATTACAGATGCAGACGTACACGGTATCGGTCGGGTGCTGGCGATCCGGAGAGGACCGGCACTGATTGCACCGCAAACGAGAATAGGTGTCAATTCCAAACGTTAATCATTATTAATCCGCGCCGTGCGAGCCCCGCTGCGCTTACGCGGGCGCTTGCGCGGACTGTCGTGGCCGGCCGCGCTGCTGCCCGGCAACCACGCTTCCAGCGCACGCTCGGGCATGACACCGACCGCCGCCGGCCCTGCCAGGGTCTGCGCCAGCGGTGCCAGATGACGCAGCGCGCGTGCATAGACGCCGCGCTTGAACATCACCACGTGCTCGACCGGGTACCAGAAATCCACCCAGCGCCAGTGATCGAACTCGGGGGTATCGGTCTGGTCGAGCTTGAGGTGGGACTCTTCGCCAGTGAACTGCAGCAGGAACCAGACCTGCTTCTGGCCGATACACACCTGGCGTTCGTTGCGGCGCACCGCCCGGCTGGGCAGGCGATAGCGCAGCCATCCAGGAGTGGCACCGAGCACGGACACATGCTCGGGCAACAACCCGGTTTCTTCACGCAACTCGCGGTACATGGCTTCAACGGGGGTCTCGTCGGTATTCATGCCACCTTGCGGAAACTGCCAGCCATCCCTGCGCACACGTCGTGCCCAGAACACCTGACCGTCTTGCCGCATCAGCACGATGCCAACGTTTGGCCGGAAGCCGTCCGGATCGATCACGATGCGGACTCCTGAAAATCTACTGTCACCGACTCTGCCACGGCGACGCCCGGCTCACAAGCTGAAAACGAAATGCTTGACAACACACCGGCGCGTAGTGAGAATTGCCGGCTCCCTAGGCTATGTAGCTCAGCCGGTTAGAGCACAGCACTCATAATGCTGGGGTCGGTGGTTCGAGTCCACCCATAGCCACCAAGGTGTTCATGCGCACACGGGCATGCAATAATCTTGGACCAACACGTTTTATTGCCCCGTCGCCAAGCGGTAAGGCACCTGACTCTGACTCAGGCATCGGTGGTTCGAATCCATCCGGGGCAGCCAAACACAGAAGGTCCGATCGAAAGATCGGGCCTTTTTTGTTGCTCGATGGTCCAAGCCAAGCGCAGTCACAAATCCCAAAACGACAAAAGCCCGGCATGACCGGGCTTCTGAAGCAGGCGCCCCGGCGAACCGGGACGCAGCAAACGCGATGGATCAGCGCTTGGAGAACTGAGTAGCGCGACGGGCCTTGTGCAGACCGACCTTCTTACGCTCGACTTCGCGGGCGTCACGGGTCATGAAGCCAGCCTTGCGCAGCTCGGACTTCAGGGTTTCGTCGTATTCGACCAGTGCACGGGCGATGCCCAGACGGATCGCACCGGCCTGGCCGGTGGTGCCGCCGCCCGAAGCGGTGACCAGGATGTCGAAGCTCTCGGTGTTCTTGGTCAGCTCAAGCGGCTGACGCACGATCATGCGCGCAGTTTCACGACCGAAGAACTTGTCCAACGGCAGGCCGTTGACCGAAATGTTGCCGGTACCCTTGCGCAGGAACACGCGAGCGGTGGAGGACTTGCGGCGACCGGTGCCGTAGTTTTGCGTGATAGCCATGATTAGATATCCAGAACTTGCGGCTGCTGAGCGGCGTGCGGATGCTCGGCACCCGAATAGACCTTGAGCTTGCGGTACATGGTGCGGCCCAGTGGGCCCTTCGGCAGCATGCCCTTGACGGCGATTTCGATCACGCGCTCCGGGTGGCGCTGCAGCGCCTGCTCCAGGCTCTCGGTCTTCAAATTACCGATGTAGCCGGTGAAGCGGTGATACTTCTTGTCTTTGAGCTTGTTGCCGGTCACAACGATCTTCTCGGCATTGATCACCACGAGGTAATCGCCGGTATCGACGTGAGGGGTATAGATCGGCTTGTGCTTACCGCGCAGGCGGCTAGCCAGTTCGGTGCAGAGACGGCCAAGCGTCTTGCCGGCGGCGTCAACGAGATACCAGTCGCGCTGGACGGTCTCGGACTTGGCGGTGAACGTAGTCATGAGGAAGCTCTTGAGTAGTCGGGCGGATTGCAGCGGCAATGACCGCTGGAACTTTGCCACGCGTTGTGAAGGCGAAACAGAAGAGGCGGGATTGTACGGGACGCCCCGTGGCGGCGCAAGTCGCCCCACCGGCCGGCGCCGGGCGGTTGGCAGCGCGCCGGCCGGGGGCCAGAATCGCCGAATGACCCAGACCTCTTCATTCCGACTGCATAGCCCGCTCGACCGGCTCTTGGTCGAAGCCCAGCGCGCGCTGGACACGGTATTCGGCAATCCGCCCGCCGAGCGCCCCAATCCAGCCGCCGAAACGCCCGACGTCGCCCTGGAGCCGGACCAACGCCGGCATGCCGCCGGGCTGATGCGCATCAACCATGTCGGCGAGGTCTGCGCGCAAGGCCTGTACTTCGGCCAGGCCGCCGTCGCCCGCGACGCCCACACCCAGCAGCATCTGCTGGAGGCCGCGCAGGAAGAAACCGACCATCTGGCCTGGTGCGCCGACCGTCTGCACGAACTGGACAGCCGCCCCAGCCTGTTCAACCCGCTCTGGTACGCCGGCAGCTACGCCCTCGGCGCACTGGCCGGATTGCGCGGCGACGACTGGAGCCTGGGCTTTGTGGTCGAGACCGAGCGGCAGGTGGAAGCCCATCTGGACGAACACCTGGAAACCCTGCCGGACATCGACCAGCGCAGCCGCGCCATCCTGCGCGTGATGAAGATCGACGAAGCGCGCCACGCCGATCAGGCCGAACAGGCCGGCGCCCGCCTCCTGCCGCCCCCGATTCCCAGCGCCATGGCCCTGGCCTCCAAGCTCATGAAGACCATCGCCTACCGCTTTTAGGCGGTTCGCTTTAGGCGATCTTCAACCCAATCACACCGGCAACGATCAAGCCGATGCAGGCCAGCCGCGACCACGACGCACTGTCGCCGAACAGCGCGATGCCGGCGATGGTCACACCCACGGCGCCGATGCCGGTCCAAATCGCGTAACCGGTACCCACAGGGATGGTCTTCAACGCCTGCGTCAGGAACCACAGACTGATGGCTGCCAGGGTGATCGTGAGCACGGTCGGCCACAATCGCGTAAAGCCATCGCTGTACTTCAGGCCCATGGCAAAGCCGATTTCGAACAGGCCGGCCAATAACAGATAGATCCAGGGCATCGCATCACTCCTCACTTGAAAAACGGGCAAAAAAAAAGCGGCCCAGTGTTTGCACACTGGGCCGCCGTCGGCTGTGGAACGCGAGGTCGTCGCGCGGCGGGCCGTCCCGCCTTGCATCTTGCGCGCGCTTGCAAACAAGCACGCAACAGGTCGAATCCTGCGCTTATTCGCTCAGGTTACGCCCGTGGAACAGCTCTTCGATTTCGCGCTTCAACAGCGTTTCGATCTTCATGCGTTCCTTGAACGAAAGGTTCTTGGCGCGCTCTTCGAACAGGTACTGATCGAGATCGAAATCCTTCAGGTGCATCTTCGTGTGGAAGATATTTTCCTGATAGACGTTGACGTCGAACATCTCGTAGCGCGACTTCACGTTCTTGGCCATGAAGTGCTGGATCGAGTTGATCTTGTGGTCGATGTAATGCTTCTTGCCCTTCACATCGCGCGTGAAGCCACGGACACGGTAGTCCATGATCACGATGTCCGACTCCAGACTCTCGATCAGGTAGTTCAGCGCCTTCAACGGCGAGATCACGCCGCACGTCGCGACGTCGATATCGGCGCGGAACGTGGCGATGCCTTCCTGCGGATGCGTCTCAGGATATGTATGGACAGTGATATGACTCTTGTCCATATGAGCAACCACGGCATCGGAAATCAGCTCCTTGCCGGCCTGCTTCTTGTCGATGACGGGCTCTTCCGAGATGAGGATCGTCACCGACGCGCCCTGCGGATCGTAGTCCTGACGTGCGATATTGAGGATGTTGGCGCCAATGATCTCGGCAACATCGGTCAGGATCTGCGTCAGACGGTCCGCGTCGTACTGCTCATCGATATACTCGATGTAGCGCTGACGCTCCTCTTCGGTACGCGCGTAACAGACGTCGTAGATGTTGAAGCTCAACGCCTTGGTGAGGTTGTTGAACCCCTGTAGCCTCAGGCGAGGCAACGGCTTGACCACGTCGGTCTGTCCTTATGGAAGGCGGGAAAGGAGTCAATTATGAGCCAAAGATCCCAGCAACGAAATGCCGACGTTGAGAATGGTTTACCTTGCATGACTCATGCCGTTAAGCTTCAGGAATTACACGCGGAACTACCATGAGCCCAGGAAACACGACGGTTGTCACCACGACGGTACGTAACGCTACCCCTTATCTGGCACTGGACGCGGGCACTATCGAGCGTTTTCTGGCGCACAGCCACCGCAGGCGCTATCCGACCCGGACCGATGTGTTCCGGCCAGGAGACCCAGCCGGCACCCTCTACTACGTCGTCAGCGGCTCGGTCAGTATCATTGCCGAGGAAGATGACGATCGTGAGTTGGTGCTGGGCTACTTCGGTAGTGGCGAGTTCGTCGGTGAGATGGGGTTGTTCATCGAATCCGATACGCGCGAGGTGATCTTGCGCACCCGCACCCAATGCGAACTGGCCGAAATCAGCTACGAGCGGCTGCAGCAGTTGTTCCAGACCAGTCTGTCGCCGGATGCGCCACGCATCCTGTACGCCATTGGTGTTCAGCTCTCCAAGCGACTGCTCGACACCACAAGGAAAGCCAGTCGCCTGGCGTTCCTGGACGTGACCGACCGCATCGTGCGCACGCTGCACGATCTGTCCAAGGAGCCTGAAGCGATGAGTCATCCGCAAGGCACCCAGCTGCGCGTTTCGCGGCAGGAATTGGCACGCCTGGTCGGTTGCTCGCGCGAAATGGCCGGCCGCGTGCTCAAAAAGCTGCAGGCCGATGGTCTGTTGCATGCACGCGGCAAGACCGTCGTGCTGTACGGCACGCGCTAAGCAGTAGCAGTCGCGGTTGGTGCGGCTTCGCATCGACCGCAGCTCGAACCGCATGTCGCAAGACATGCGGACCGATGCAGTCAGGCGCGTTCCGCCATCGACTGCCGGGCGTGTGCTGCGCATCGCCCACCGTTTCCCGGCAGCCGACTGAGTGCATTGCACTCGCCCCGTCAGCGGGCTCAGGCCATCGCTTACTGATCGGTCTTTGGGTATCCGTCCGCCGATGCGTTTGCTGCGACTGCGCTCACTGGGCGATGCACTTTTCTTGTCTCGACTGCGCAGCTGACGACGCACTTACCGCACGCAACGCCTGAGGCGCATTGTCTCTGGCGACAGGCGCTACAGCGCCTTGCCACCCCGGTCGCGACATCCCCAGTTGAGGATCGGTGTGCCCGCCGGCAGTACCTGACGGAACAACGCTTCGCGATTGGCCTTGGGGTTCACCACCACCGGTGCGCGCGCGGCCTTCAACAGCGGCAGATCGGCCGTGCTGTCCGAATAGGCGATCGCGATGTCGGCATAGCCGCGCTCGCGCAGCATGCGCATCTTTTCTTCATTGTGGCAGTGGCGCCGCGCGGTGACAGCGCCCAGGCGTGGACCAACCAGGCTGCCGATCACCGGCACATCCTGATGTGCGACAAAGCCGAGAATCGCGCGCGCCAGTTCCGGCGGTGCGCCGGTGGCGACCACGACCCGATCGCCGGCAGCGCGGTGGTCGGTGAACACCTTCAACGCATGCGGCAGCAAGCGCTGCCGGATCTGCGCTTCGTGCTTGAGCACGTACGCATCGATGAAGCGATTGAACTCGCGCGTGCGATGCAGGCCGAAGGTGGCGATCCACACATAGCCGGACACACCGCGCCTGCGTGTTGGCAGCATCGCCACCATCGGGCCAAGCACTGGCGAGGCCAACAAGGCTACGAGCAGACGCAACGGGTTGCGCTTGATCAGCCAGGCAAACAGATGGCTGCCGGAATCGCCGTCGTACAACGTGTGGTCGAAATCGAAGACCACCAGCGGTGCGTCGTCGCGTGGTGCGGGATACGACTCAGTCATGCGCAAAGAATAGCTGACGCAGCGCCTCGCCGGGTTCGGGGGCGCGCATGAAGGTCTCGCCGACCAGAAACGCGTTTACCTCGTGGTCGCGCATCAGCTGCACGTCGGCCGGAGTGACGATGCCGCTTTCGGTGACCAGAATGCGATCGCGCGGCACTGCGGCGCGCATGTCCAGCGTGGTCTGCAACGAGACTTCGAAGGTGCGCAGGTTGCGATTATTGATGCCCACCAGCGGCACCGGCACCTGCACGGCGCGCTCGAGCTCGTCGATGTCGTGCACTTCCACCAGCACGTCCAGACCGAGTTGCATGGCCAGACCGGAGAGATCGGCCAACTGCGCGTCTTCCAGCGCCGAGACGATCAACAGGATGCAGTCGGCACCGAGCACGCGCGCTTCGTAGACCTGATACGGGTCGACGGTGAAATCCTTGCGCAGCACCGGCAGCGTGCAGGCCTCGCGCGCCTGACGCAGATAGGCATCGGCGCCCTGGAAGAAATCCACATCGGTGAGCACCGACAGGCAACTGGCGCCACCGAATTCGTAGCTGACCGCGATATCGGCCGGATGAAAGTCGGGCCGGATCACGCCCTTGGACGGGCTGGCCTTCTTCACTTCGGCGATCACGGCCGGCTCGCCGGCAGCGATGCTGGCCTGCATGGCGGCAGCAAAGCCACGCGTGAGCGGGAGGTCGGCGCAGCGCGCAATCAGCTCGGCCAACGGCACGCGCGCACTGCGCTCGGCGATTTCTTCGGCCTTGCGGGCAAGGATGGTGTTGAGGATATCGCTCATCGTATCGGGTCCTGGCGGGCGGGCATTATCGGTCAAGACGGCCGCAACTGAGTGTGGCCGCACGCCAGCACGCAGCATGCCAGCGGCACCGTGACGATGCAGGCCAGTGGTCGGCGTGCGGCGGGGGCGGCATGGGTCAGGATTGCGCGGCAGCCTGACGGGTGAAGGCGACGTAGGCATCGAGTTTGGCGCGCGCCGAACCATCGGCCAGCACAGCGCGCGCGCGCGCCACGCCGTCGGCGATGCTGTCGGACACGCCTGCCACGTACAAGGCCGCGCCCGCGTTGAGCGCGACGATGTCCAATGCCGGGCCTGGAACGTTGTCCAGCACCTGCAGCAGCATCGTGCGCGATTCGGCAGCATCGGCCACCTTGAGATTGCGGCTGGCCGACATGGCGATGCCGAAATCTTCCGGATGCACTTCGTACTCGCGCACCTGGCCATCACGCAATTCGCCGACCAGGGTGCCGGCGCCGAGCGAGAGTTCGTCCATGCCATCGCGGCCCCAGACCACCAACGCGCGTTCGGCGCCGAGTTCCTGCAGCACGCGCGCCTGGATGCCGACCAGATCCGGGTGGAACACGCCCATCAGGATGTTCGGCGAGCCCGCCGGATTGGTCAGCGGGCCGAGGATGTTGAAGATGGTGCGCACGCCCATTTCGCGACGTACCGGCGCCACCATCTTCATCGCCGGGTGATGCACCGGCGCATACATGAAGCCGATGCCGGTTTGCGCCAGCGAGGCGGCGACCTGCTCGGGCTGCAATTCGATCACTGCACCCAGCGCTTCCAGCGCGTCGGCACTGCCGGACTTGGACGAGACGCTACGGTTGCCGTGTTTGGCGACCTTGGCACCGCCGGCGGCGGCCACGAACATCGCGCAGGTGGAAATGTTGAAGGTGTGCGAGCCATCGC
This sequence comes from Xanthomonas sp. Leaf131, assembly GCF_001423495.1. GTDB lineage: Bacteria > Pseudomonadota > Gammaproteobacteria > Xanthomonadales > Xanthomonadaceae > Xanthomonas. Next base: position 110,235 of record NZ_LMOG01000020.1, read on the forward strand.
CGCCGGTGCCGACGATGTCCACCATGTGCTGGCGGTCGCTCACTTCCACGCGGCGCGAGAATTCACGCATGACGGTGGCCGCGCCGGCGATCTCGCCGATGGTTTCCTTCTTGACCCGCAGCCCGGTGAGGATGGCCGCAACCATCATGTCGGAGACCTCGCCGCGCATGATCTGCCGCATCAACTCGACCATTTCGTCATGGAAGATTTCGCGGTGTTCGATGGTGCGTTGCAGGGCTTCTTGCGGCGTGATGGGCATGGGCGAGGACCGTGGAAAAATGTTGAGGATGTGCGAGAGGACTATCGATCGATCAGTCTGGGTGGTGCATGCCAGCGTCGCTGCGCTGCCATGCAGCGACGTTGCCTGCGACGCTCATTGACCGGGACGCCGCATGCGAAAACGCGCCTGCGCCTGCACTTCGAAATAATCGGCAGCACCGCCCGCGCGCAGAATCGTCTGCACGGCCGCGGGATCGTAGATGCCGTCCTGCAGCGCCGCGTGCGCCAGATGCACGCCGACCACTTCGCCCAGCACCAGCCAGGTGTCGATGGCCTGCCCGCTTGCGCTCTGCAGCGGCAACAACTGGCTGAGCCGACATTCGAAACTCACCGGACTGGCCGCCACGCGCGGGGCACCGATCAGGCGCGAAGGCGCCATCTGCAAGCCGGCCAGTGCGAATTCGTCGACGTCCGCCGGCACCATCGCCGCGCTGGCATTCATGGCCTCGGCCAAGGGGCGCGTGGCCAGGTTCCAGGTGAACTCGCCGGTAGCTTCGATATTGCGCAGGCTGTCCTTGCGACCGATGCTGGCAAAGCCGACGATCGGCGGCACGTAGTTGAACGCGTTGAAAAAGCTGTAAGGCGCCAGATTGGCGATGCCGTCGGCGCTACGCGACCCGATCCAGCCGATCGGGCGCGGACCCACGATGGCATTGAACGGATCGTGCGGCAGCCCGTGGCCCTGGGTTGGCTCGTAGAAGTGGACGTTGTCGCTAGTGGCGCTCATGGTGATCCGGAGGCAGGCGTGGGCAAAGCGAAGCGGAAGACCCTCTGCGCCATGCAACGCAGGTCATTGCGGGCAGCGCACGCATGGGGCGCTGAGGTAGCGACGTTGCGGAAGGCTGCATCGAAATTGACCAAGACTGCATCGGCACTGGCGACGTGCGTGGTGCACATGTCGATCAACGTTCCAGGAAGTTTTTCAGCAAAGCGTGACCGTGCTGGGTCAGGATCGATTCGGGATGGAACTGCACGCCTTCCACCGGAAACTGGCGATGGCGCAGGCCCATGATCTCTTCCACCGAGCCATCCGGATTCTCGGTCCAGGCGGTGACTTCCAGCGCGTCGGGCAAGGTGGCCTTGTCCACCACCAGCGAGTGGTAGCGCGTGGCCTCGTAGCTGTCCGGCAGACCGGCGAACACGCCCTTGCCGTGATGGCGGATCGGCGAGGTCTTGCCATGCATGATGTTGCCGGCGCGGATCACATCGCCGCCATAGACCTGACCGATGCTCTGGTGACCCAGACACACTCCCAGGATCGGCGTGGTCTGGCCCAGCTGCTCGATCAGCTGCAGCGAGATGCCAGCCTCGTTCGGCGTGCGCGGACCGGGCGAGATCACGATGCGCTCGGGCTTGAGTGCGGCGATCTGATCGACGCTCATCGCATCGTTGCGTACCACCGTGACCTCGGCGCCCAAGGCCTGCAGGTACTGCACGAGGTTGTAGGTGAAGCTGTCGTAGTTATCGAGCATCAGCAGCATGGCAGGGGACTCATTGCGCGATCAGGAAGACCGCATAGATGTTTTCGGAAATCGTGACAGTGCCGGCTTCCAGCGAATCAACAACGGCTGCAACGTCGGCAGCTGGCGCAGGAGACGCCGGTGAACCGGAAACCAGCGATACCTGGGTCGGCCAATCGCCAGCCTGGATGCCATAGGCGAAATTTGGTGCGACATCGGAAATTGTGTAAAGGCCCTGAATGCTGACCCCATAGGCCTTTGCCAGCTCAGCAGCAGAAGCGCGCGATTGCTCGGCAGCTTCGCGTTTGAGCTGCGCGCGCAGCTGACTTTCCTTGCTATAGGACGTCGTGATACCAGACAGCTCTATCTCACTGCTGGTTTTCATCTCGCCCAGGAACTGGCGAACATCGTCCAGGGACTGAAAGCTGCCACCGATGCTGCGCTTGACTTCAGTCCCCTCGAAGTCGCGCACGCCTTGCTGCGAGTACGTGTATGAGGGTTGGATCTGCAACGACGATGCTTCAAGGCTGTCCTTGAGCACGTGATACCGCTTCAAGGCGGTCAAGATTTGCTCGGCCGATGCCTGTACCCGCTTTCTCGCGGCTTCCGGCTGCAGGCCGACCGCACGCAGCTTGATGATCAGTGAAAAACGATCAGGCATTACCTCGCGCTTGGCCTGCCCTTTCACCAACAAATGCGGCTGCGACGGCAGGCTGTTGACCTGTGCCGTTGCGACGAGCGGCAGCATCAACAGGCTTGCGAGGATCCATCCGATGATTCGATTCATGGCGTTCTTCCTTGATGAGGGGTTAGGCATGCGCATCGGAGTGACCTAGCGCTGCAACGTCTGCACACAGACGATCGACCGACGCTGCCGTGGTTGCCCACGAGGTCACGAAGCGGATCACCTGGCTGCCATCGGCACGGTCTTCCCAGCGCTCGAAGTCATAGCGTTGCGCCAGTTGCGCGGCGTGTTGCGCGCTGACAGCGATGAACTGCTGGTTGGTCGGCGAGTCGCTGGTGAACTGCGCGCCAGCGGCCCGCAATCCTGAGCGCAAACGCTGCGCCATCGCATTGGCATGCTGAGCCAGCTCGAAGAACAATCCATCTTCGAACAAGGTGGCGAACTGCGTGCCCAGCACCATCCCCTTGGCCAGCAGCGCGCCGCGTTGCTTGATCAGATAACGGAAGTCGGCCTGCAAGGCAGGAGTGACGATGACCAGGGCTTCGCCGAGCAAGGCGCCGTTCTTGGTGCCGCCGATGTAGAACGCGTCGGTCAGTGCGGCAATCGTCGGTAGATCCAGGTCGTTACCGTCGGCGGTCAGCGCTGCGCCCAGGCGCGCGCCATCCAGATACAGCAGCAAGTCGTGCGCGCGGCAGAAACGCGACAACGCGTCGAGTTCGGCACGCGTGTAGATGGTGCCGCTCTCGGTGCTGTTGGAGATGTAGACCAGGCGCGGTTGCACCATGTGCTCGTTGCCGTGCACATCCAGCACCGGCTGGATCAGCGCCGGGGTCAGCTTGTCGTGCAGCGCCGGCACGCTGAGCACCTTGTGGCCGGTGGCTTCGATCGCACCGGTTTCGTGCGTGGCGATATGGCCGGCTTCGACTGCGATCACGGCCTGATGCGGGCGCAGAAACGCGGCGATCGCGGTCAGATTGGTCTGCGTGCCGCCGACCAACAGATGCACTGCCGCCTGCGGTTGCGCGACCGCCTGCCGAATCAACGCAATCGCACGCTCGCTGTGGCGATCGGTGCCGTAGCCGGCATTCTGCTCGGCACTGGCCTGCACCAGCGCCTGCAGCAGACGCGGGTGCGCGCCCTCGCTGTAGTCGTTGCGGAAGCTGATCCGCGCAGCGCTGCCCTGCCGGTCCATCACAGCCCCTTGGCCGCCTGCGCAACCGCACGAAACAGCGCGCGGCCCTTGTTCATGGTTTCCTGCCATTCCAGGTCGGGATCGGAGTCGTAGACCACGCCGCCGCCGGCCTGCACATACAGATAGCCGTCCTGAATGACGGCAGTGCGGATGGCGATGGCGGTGTCGGCGTCGCCGTGCCAGCCGATGTAACCGACTGCGCCGGAATACACGTTGCGTTTGACCGGCTCCAGCTCGCGGATGATTTCCAGCGCGCGGATTTTCGGCGCGCCGCTGACGGTGCCGGCCGGGAACGTGGCGCGCAGCACGTCGCTGTAATTCAGGCCGGCTTTGAGCGTACCGGTGACTTCGCTGACGATGTGCATGACGTGGCTATAGCGTTCGATCACGAACTGCTCGCCGACTTTTACCGAGCCCGGTTCGGCCACGCGACCGACGTCGTTGCGCCCCAGATCGATCAGCATCACGTGCTCGGCGCGCTCCTTCGGGTCGGCCAGCAGTTCGGCTTCCAGCGCCTTGTCCAACTCGGGCGTGGCACCACGCGGACGGGTACCGGCGATCGGGCGCACGGTGACCACGCCATCGCGCAGGCGCGCCAGGATTTCCGGCGAAGAGCCGACCACTTGCGTGCCGCCGACATCGAGAAAATACATATACGGCGATGGATTGAGCGCGCGCAAGGCGCGATACACATCCACCGGGCGCGCACGAAACGGCACGCGCAAACGCTGCGACGGCACGACTTGGAAAATATCGCCGGCGCGCACGTATTCCTGCGCCTTGCGCACTACCGCGTGATATTCCTCGCGGGTAAACGAGGAACGGAAATCCGACTCGTCGATGGCATCGGAAATCTGTGCCTGCGGATACCCTGCCCCGCCCTGGCGCAAGCGATGCGCCAGCTCGTCCAGGCGCCGATTGGCGCGCACATAGGCCTGCGGCTGGCGCGGGTCGGCATGCACGATCAGGTACAGCCGGTCCTTGAGATTGTCGAACACCGCCAGCTCTTCGGAGAGCATCAGCAGGATGTCCGGCGTGCCGAGTTCGTCGGGCTTGTCGCCGCCGCCCAGGTGCGGTTCGATGTACTGGATGCACTCGAAGCCGAACCAGCCGACCAACCCGCCGGTAAAGCCGGGCAGACCGTCGAGCTGCGGCACCGAATGCTCGGCGCGCAGCGCATCGACTTCGGCGAGCGGGTCGGCAACCTCGCGGGTTTCCAGCACTTCGCCGTGCTCGCTGATTTCCAGCGTATGCCCGCGGAAGCTGTACACGCGCCGCGCCGGCAGGCCGATGATGGAATAGCGCCCAAAGCGTTCGCCGCCTTCGACCGATTCGAACAGATAGGTGTAGGCGCCGTCGGCGAGCTTCAGATAGACCGAGAGCGGCGTGTCCAGGTCGGACAGCACTTCGCGGACAACGGGAATACGGGTGTGACCTTCAGCGGCCTGGCGCTGGAACTGCTCTGCAGTGATCAAGACGACTTTCCTTCCGGGACTCTGTGGCGGGGCGGACGACGGCAACGGGCCACCATCGCCACCAGCGGCGAGCGGAAGAGAAGGAGCGTGGAGTCGTCAGGCGGGACACGTGGGTACTGTAGCGCAACTGCTGGTCGAGGGCAGCAGGTGCCAAGGCGAAAGCTGTGCGAATTGCGAAGGTGGGTTGGGCCGGGATGGGTGGTGGTGGTGGTTATGGCTTCTCAGGCTGACTGACATCGGCTCCGGATAGCGCGTATTTGTTGTGGGAGGCGTTTTTCGCCCAGGGTGAGGCATTGGCTGTGCGCCGGTGCACGGCGAGCTACTTGGTAGCGGCATGTGTGTTGGCGCAGGGACCCTCACCCCAACCCCCGCTCCGCGCCCCGGCCCGCGCTAGCAGCGCGGGCGCTCCAAGGCACGCGCGCCATTGGCGCGCAAACAGTGCCTTATCGCCCCGGAGGGAGAGGGGCTTGAATCCCTAATCCCTAATCCCGATTCCCCGCCTTCAAGCGCTGCGCAGCGGGCATTCCACCGGCAGATGCATCCGCAACCTTGCAGGCACGCATTCGATGCGGAAATGCAGCGAGGTTTCCGGTTCGCCATCCAGGTTCAAGGTCAGGGGTTGGTGGGAAACTATCTCCAGCCAGGGCAGCCGGGCGCGCACGGCGACGCGCTCCAATGCGGCCTGTTTGCCGCCGGTGACCAGAGTGCCGAGCGTGGCGGCCACTTCGCCGTTGAGCGCGGGCACGATGGTGACGTCGAGCAGGCCGTCGTCGATCAAGGCTTCCGGGCACAGCGCCTGGCCGCCGCCGGCCTGGCGTCCGTTGCCCAGGCCGAGCGCGATGAACTCGCCCTCCCAGCTGAAATCAGGGCCGCTGAAGCGGGCGCTGATCGGGTCGATGCGGCCCAGCCGCGACATGCCGGTGATCAGGTAGGCCAGGCCACCGAGCATCTTCTTCAAGCCTTCGTCGGTTTCCACGGTGACCTGGGTACCGAAGCCGCCACTGGCGACGTTGGCGCACCAATGCGGGCCGTGTTCGGCGTCGATGCGCAGCAGGTCGATGGATTGCGCGGCGCGTTCGGCGATCAGATTCAGCGCGTTGAGCGGTTCCAGCGGGATATTGGCGGCGGTGGCGAAGTCGTTGGCGGTGCCCAATGGCACCAGCCCCAGCGAGGGCAGCGTGGCGGCATCGGCGTCGTGATGGGCGAGTGCGGCGGCCACTTCGCTCAAGGTACCGTCGCCACCGGCGGCGACCACGGTGTGCACGCCATCGGCGACCGCTTCGCCGACATAACGCTCGGCGTCGCCTTCTTCCCAGGTGACCCGCACATCGAGCTGGATGCCGCGCTTGCGTAGCGCTCCCACCGCCTCACGCAGGTCCAGATTGTCGGTGGACTTGCCGTTGAGGATCAGACGCCAGTGGGACGGGGCCATGCGCGCTGCCAATGCTGTGAGGGTGGTACACGCAGGCTAGCAGCGGCCCACTGCGTGCATCGTGAATACGCATTGCCACCCGGCTGTCATTGGCATGTCATCGATACCCTGGAGGATAAGAGGCCATAACAGGGAAGACGGGCGGAGGCAGGATCAGCCTCCAATTTTCTTGAAGGCCGCTCCAGTGGGAGCGGCCTTCTTTTTGCGCGCCGCTGTTGCGTGATGCGCCTGCCTCACGTGCCGGCGGCAAACGCGGCCAGGCGCTCGCCATCGAGCCGGTATACCGTCCAGCCGTCCATCGGGCGTGCACCGACGGCCTGGTAGAAGTCGATCGCCGGCTGGTTCCAGTCCAGCACCGACCACTCGAACCGCCCGCAACCACGCTGCACGGCCAACTGCGCCAGATGCCGCAACAGCGCCAGGCCAGCGCCCTGCCCGCGCGCTTGCGGACGCACGAACAGGTCTTCCAGATACAGCCCGTTGCGGCCGAGCCAGGTCGAGTAATTGAAGAAATACACCGCAAATCCCAGCGCCTGGCCGTCCTGCTCGCAAATCAACGCGTGCGCGGTGGCACCGTCGCCGAACAGGCTGGCGCGCAGGTCGTCCGGGCTGGCCTTGACCGCGTCGGGCTCGCGCTCGTACACCGCCAGCGCGGTCACCAGTTCGTGCAGCAGCGGCGCATCGTCGGGTGTGGCGCTGCGGATCTGCAGCGGGGCCTGGCTCATCGCACCGCATCCACCGCCGCACGCATCTGCGCGATCACCTCGGCGTAGTCGGGCGCATTGAAGATCGCCGAACCGGCCACGAAGGTGTCGGCACCGGCGGCGGCGATCGCGCCGATGTTGTCGGCCTTGACCCCGCCATCGATCTCCAGCCGGATCGGCTTGCCGAGCGCATCGATCTTGGTGCGGATCGCACGCAGCTTGTCCAACGCCGAGGGAATGAAGGCCTGCCCGCCGAAGCCGGGGTTGACCGACATCACCAGCACCAGATCCAGCTCGGGCAGCACCCAGTCCAGAATGTCCACCGGCGTGGCCGGATTGAGCACCAGCCCGGCCTGGCAGCCGTGCGATTTGATCAGCTGGATCGTGCGGTGCACGTGCCGGCTGGCCTCGGGATGAAAGCTGATGGTGGTGGCGCCGGCATCGGCGAAATCCGGCACGATGCGATCCACCGGCTCGACCATCAGATGCACGTCGATCGGCGCGGTGATGCCGTGCTTGCGCAGCGCCTGGCACACCATCGGGCCGATGGTGAGGTTGGGCACATAGTGGTTGTCCATCACATCGAAGTGCACCCAGTCGGCGCCGGCCTTCAGGACGTTGTTCACCTCTTCGCCAAGACGGGCGAAATCGGCGGACAGGATGGACGGGGCGATCGCCGTCGGTTGCATGGGCAGCTCGGTAAGGTAACGGAGCGCACATTCTCGCAACCGGGATCACAGGATGAAAGCGTCAGGATGAAAGCATTCTGCATCCGGGCGCCGCTATCTTGCGTACACACAGCACTGGCGCGCTGCGCCCGATTAAGGAGAACGCATGAAAACCACCCCGCTCGCTTCAGCCGCCATCGTTCTGTTGGCCCTCGCCCCGTCCGCCTGGGCACAAACCGGCCCGGCCGACTGGTCCGGCTTCTCCATTGGCGCCAATGTCGGCGGCGCCGATGTCAGCGGCGTCTCCGGCGGCCGCTTCGGCTTCGACACCAATCTGGACGGCCGCGACGGCGACCAGGTCAGCACCGCCACCGGCGCCGATGCGTTCTCGCCCGGGTTCTGCGGTGGCGCCGCAGCCGGCCGCACCCCGGCCAGTGGCTGCAGCAAGGACAAGGGCGGTGCCGAATACGGCGCGCGTCTCGGTTACGACTGGCAGGCCGGCAACTGGGTCTACGGCGTGGTGGCCGAGTACACCCGCAACGACCTGCGCGACAGCGTCAGCGCCTTCAGCACCACCCCGGCGTTCTATACCTTCACCCGCCAGCTCAACCGCACCGCGGCGCTGCGTGGCCGTATCGGGTATGCCTTCGGCGAGCAAGGCGACTTCCTGGCCTATTTCACCGCCGGCGTGGCACGCGGCGAGTTCGACCACAGCTTCTCCAGCAGCAACACCGCCAACAGCTTCACCAGCAGCGGTGGCGACAGCGCCGACGGCTATCAGGCCGGTGTCGGCCTGCAGCGCCGCTTGAGCGACAACGTCTCGGTGGGCGTGGAATACCTGTTCACCCGCCTGGAGGATGAAGACACCCGCGTGCGCGTTGGGCCGGGCACCGCACCGGCGACCAACCCGTTCCTGCGCGTCAATCCGGCCGGTACCGATCTGCGCCGCACCGACACCGATTTCTCGGCCAATGCAGTGCGGCTGACGGCGACGTATCGCTTCTGAGTCCTGGTATGTGAGTAACCACGACGCCTGGCCTTGAAACGGTCAGGCGTTTTTTTATTGCGTGGGTTTCGGCCTCGATCCCGGAGCGGGTCGCTGCACGGCCGGGCGCTGCGACCAGAGACCAGGCGCCAGGCCTTCAATCAGCGCTTGCGCAGCCGCTGGATGCGATCGTAGGCGGCATTGATCTGGCTGGCCTTTTTTTCGGCCTGGCTGCGTGCCTCCGGGTCGGCATTGGCCACCTTGTCGGGGTGGTAGCGCGACATCAGCCGGCGATAGGCCAGGTCGATCTCGGCAGTGGTGGCGTCCGGCTCCAGCCCGAGCGCTTCATACGGATTTTCTGCGCGGCGCTTGAACCAACCGGCGTCCACCGCGTGGCCGATCGCCAGACCGATCATCAGCCCCACCACCGGTGCCCCGCGAAACAGCAAGGCGCCGGCCAGTGCACCGAGCAGTTTTCCGTACCAGGACATGGGCGATCGGGGGTGGACAGGCGGGTTGGCGATCTTACCCGAACGCCCGCCCGGCTTGGCTGACACGGCCTGCACGCCGGCCGCGCGGTGGCTTCCAATAAATCCAGCGGCGCGTGCCGAAGCGCCGTACACTACGCGGCCCGCTGCCCACCCGCGGGCCCGCCGGGTCCCGGGGACAGCGTCATTGCGACGTCCTTAGGAGTGCCTGTGTCGACCACGCTGTTGCAATCCGATCTGCCCGGCCTGCCGTTGCGTCACCGTGGCAAGGTCCGCGATGTCTTCGACATTCCCCGCGACCGCCTGCCCGCCGACGCACCCCCGGGCGACTATCTGCTGATGGTGGCCACCGACCGCCTGTCCGCGTTCGACGTGGTGCTGCCCGACCCGATCCCCGGCAAGGGCGAGATGCTGTGCCAGGTCTCCAACTTCTGGTTCCACAAGACCGACCACCTGATGCCCAACCACCTGGTCGACATCCGCGTGGAGCAGGTGCTGTCCGACGGTGTGGACCCGGCGCTGTACGCCAAGCGCGCAGTGGTCACCCGCAAGCTCAAGCCGGTGCCGGTGGAAGCGATCGCACGCGGCTATCTGATCGGCAGCGGCTGGAAGGATTACCAGCGCACCGGCAAGATCAGCGGCATCGAACTGCCCGACGGCCTGCGCCAGGCCGAGAAACTGCCCGAACCGATCTTTACCCCATCGACCAAGGCCGCCGTGGGCGACCATGACGAAAACATCGACTTCGATGCAATGGTCAAGACGGTGGGCGCAGAGCTTGCCGAGCGCGTGCGCGATGCCACCTTGCGTATCTACCGCTTCGCTGCCGATTTCGCCGCCGAACGCGGCATTCTGCTGGCCGACACCAAGTTCGAATTCGGCACCGACGCCGATGGCCGCCTGTACATCATGGACGAGATGCTGACCCCGGACTCGTCGCGCTACTGGCCGGCCGACCAGTACGAACTCGGCACCAGCCCGCCCAGCTACGACAAGCAGTTCGTGCGCGATTATCTGGAAACCCTGGACTGGGGCAAGACCGCACCCGGCCCCAGCCTGCCGGCAGAAGTGATCGAACGCACGCGCGCGAAATATGCCGAGGCATTGCAGCGGTTGGCCGGTATTTCGGTTGATTGATGTTTGAAGCCCCGCTTGCGGGGCTTTCATCGCACTAACGCCGCCATGACTGAAGCGCCGACATACTCGGCGCCGCTGGACCGAACTCGACGGGCCACTCCGCCAACCCGGCAGCTTTGCTTGGCATTTTGAGTCGTCAGTGATGCATCGGCGTATAAACCATTTTTAAGAGGCTCGCCGCAACGGCGCGTCATACCGTCCAACGAGGTCGCAATGGCTCCGTCAAGCTTTCCTTTTTATAATTCTCCTCTGCTCCGCAGCGTGATGCTGCCGGGACTGCTGCTTGCATTGAGCGCATGCACCGCCGGCGAGTCGGCGGCTCCCGCTGCGCCACCAGCCACATCGACAGCACCGACGGCAGCGCCAGCTCCTGCACAGACCTCCGTCAATGACCAACTCGCAGCATTGATCCAGGCAAGCGGTGTGAAATGCACCGACGCAAAGACCGCAAAAGGATGCACGGCTGGCAATGTGGATGCTGGCGATTTTTACGACGTGGAGCTTTCGCCTGCCTGTGGCGATGACGGATTTTTTGCTGGCGTAGCGCAGGCACAGGGTGTGGATGCACTCACTACCGTACCGACCACTGGCAGCAATGCGGTCGCCAACGCCAACCTGTCGCAAGGCCAACTCGTCTGCATACAAGGCATCGGCCGCACAGGCCAGAATCCTCTTTACTATTATGTCGTCGCAGTCCCCGCAAGCAGTGTTGCAAAATGCAAGAACAACGCGTTGTGCGAGCAGTATGGCGACAGGCCGATCAAACGCTCCAAGCCCGCTGCCGGTGAGGCCTGCCATGCAGCCGCACCAGGCCAGTATGTCGGCGACTGCGCAAAGGGGTGGGTGAGTGCCGATGCACTCGATGTGTTTTCAAACGGATTGTAAGTCTCAGTAGACCCGATCAGGTTCTACCAACCACTTAGCAAAGGAACAGCTCATGTCGGATCCAAAAATCACACGTGTGGTCAGCAGTGTCGGCACGACACGTACACTGGAAATGGACGACGGCAGTGTCGTCACGCGCTCCGGCGGCACCGTGTCGTGGCGCAACAACAATCCCGGCAATCTCAAGTTCGAATTTTCTGGCAGTGCCGATAAGACAGTGCACAACCCACGCACCCGCGAGCAAGCGCTCGATGCGGCGCAAGATCGTTATAAAGGCATCGTTGGCCTGGACCAGTGGGGCAATGCCGTCTTCGAGAACTATGAAGCCGGACGCGCAGCCAAGATCCAGTTACTGGAGCGTCGCTTTGGCGAGAAGACCGTCGAGCAAATGCTACCGAGCTACTCGACCGCTGACTATAGCGGCCGAACCCATCACAAGGAGCAGGCAGCGGCGATCTTTGCTGAGGGCGACCGGCAAGGCGTGGATCTACGCGAGAAAACCGTTGGACAGATGAGTGAGCGGGAACGCGAGGTGCTTGCAGATGGCATCCGTCGTTTCGAGGGCTGGCGTGCAGGCGAAGTAGCGACCACCCAGCAACCTACTCATGTGCAGTCCGCAGGGCCCGTGCAGACGCAGACGCCGTCATCGAATGCGCCGACCGGGACGGCACCAGCGACTCCTCATGCTGCAGCTGCAGCGAGTGGCGCTGCTGTCTACAACGAGGCCTACCAACATTTTCTTGGCGAAGGCCGGAGCTACGAGTACGGTCGCCCTGACCATCCGCGCCCAGGCCGCGACAGCAGCCGACTGGAACGTGATATGGATGGCGACGGACGGCTCGGAGTCGATTGCTCTGCCTTCGTTTGGCGAGGACTCAAGAACGCCGGGTACGATGTGCCTGGCGAAAATGCTGCGGGCTTCACTACTGCCAAATTGTTCAGCGGCGCGAATACCACGTCGTATGCGCGCGAGCATTTCGATGTCACCTCTGCTGCAGAAGCGCGCAAGCCGAATGGATCGCTGCACCAAGGCGACATCCTGATGTTCTCATCGCCGCAGGGACAGCATGTCGGGATATTCAAGGGCTACGATGCCAAGGGGAATATCCAGTTCATCGGCTCACAAGGCAGTACTGGACCAGCCGAGGTCACGATTACTCCAGGCGGATATTGGGATGGCCGCGGCACGAATATCGTCGGCGCATTGACTCCAAAGCCAGAGTTTCAGGTACGTGCCCCTCTGCATGACACAGCCGAACCGAGCGTGGCACGCACACAAGCACCCGCGAGCGGTTCGCCGCTTCACCCAGCGTCCAATGAAGCCGCATCCCATCATGTGCTGAAGCATGGCGCGCGTGGCGGCGAGGTGCAGTCGATCCAGCAGGACCTCAACCGGCTTGGCGTGCGCGATGCGCAGGGCAACCGGCTTGCCGAAGATGGTCGTTTTGGCGACAACACGCGTGAGGCGGTAGTGGCGTTCCAGAAGCAGCATGGGCTGCAGCCCGATGGCGTGGTGGGCCGCCAGACGCAGGCCGCCTTGTCTGCATTGCCGGCGCAGACGCAGCCGCATGCAGGCCAGACGCAGCAGGCCGCGCCGAAGGGTCCATCGTTGAACGATGCCTCGCATCCGGACCATGCGCTGCATACGGCGATTCGCGGCAGGCTGCCAAGCATGATCTCCAACGAGACGGCGGCCCATGTCACCTTGCAGGCCAAGCAGAATGGCATCGATTCTGCCGACAAACTGCAAGACGTGACGGTGCAGAACGGTAAGGCGTTCGTGATGGGGACGACGCCGGGCTTCCGTGCGGCGGTGGATCTGAATCAGCCCGCTCCCACGCTCGAGCAGACCAGTGCGCAGTTGCTGGCCGGCCAGACGCAGCAGCAGGCGCAGGACGAGCAGCACAAGGTCGCGATCGGCGGCCGCTGACGTTTGGCACTGCATCGAGAAAAGCCGGCCAGTTTTTTGGCCGGCTTTTTTTGTGCGCGCGTGTTGATCGAGATGGCCGCTTCGCTATCGAATACGGAGCTGCAATCGCATAGCACTGCACGCCCCCTTGGCGTATCGCAGGTCGTTGGATGGCGGCATGTTCTTGTTGAGGCAGCGAAGAGATGACGCGCCTGCAGCGCAATGCGCGCCGATCGTGCGGCGCTTTGTGCATCTCTCTGCGATGCGCTCCACAGCGCAAAGTGGCGCGGCGCACAGAACGCAACACAACTGTAATTTTTACTACTGCGCTCTTACAGACTGTGCAAGGTTGGCTGCCGGCACCCTGCTGCCGTTCGCGATCGGCTGACGCGCGTCGCCGCCGATCTTTGCATTGCACGTTTCCTGGGCGAGAGTCGTCATGCAATTTCATGTATTGGGCGCAGCGATCTGCTGCGCGCTGTCGTTGTCTGCTGTGGCCAGTGCTGCGGATCTTTCCGCCGACGCCGCAGTCGTGCGCGCACAATCGTTGTTGGGCAATAACGCTGCAGCGTTGGCCAATCGTGCAACGGCCGATGCGTTTATCGCGCGCGATAGCATTGTCGATGCCGATGGCACCGAGCATGTGCGCTTCGATCGCACCTATCAGGGCTTGCCGGTGATCGGCGGCGATGTGGTGGTGCATTCGCGGCGCGGGGTGATGCGTCAGCTGAGCCAGACCATGGACACCAACGTGCGGCCGGCCATCGTGCCGGGCATCGATGCCGACACGGCAGTACGTGCGGCCGGTGCGAAGTTCGATGTGGCACCCGATGCCGCGCCGCGCGCAAGTCTGGCGTTGTATGCGCGCCAGGGTGCGCCGCGACTGGTGTACGAAGTGATCTACAGCGGCATCAAGCCCGATCAGACCCCGACCGAGATGCATTACATCGTCGATGCGGTCAATCAACGCATTCTCGAATCCTGGGATACGGTGCATACCGTGTGCAGTGGCGGCACCAGCGCGGCCGGCACCGGGCGTTCGCTATATGCAGGCAACGTTGGAGTATCGACAACGCGTTGCAGCAGCGGTTACGAATTGACTGATCTGAGCCGCGGCAGCGGCGCCACTTACAACATGCGCAACGGCACCTCCGGCAACGGCACGCTGGTCACCGACGCCGACAACGCCTGGGGCAGCGGCGCCAACAGCGATACGGTGACGGCAGCGGTAGATGCGCATTACGGCGTGGCCTTGACCTGGGACTACTACCGCACCACGCATGCGCGCAGCGGCATTGCCAACGATGGCGCCGGTGCACGCAGCCGTGTGCATTACGGTAGCCGCTACAACAACGCGTTCTGGCAGGACAGCTGCTTCTGCATGACCTTCGGCGATGGCGACGGCAGCACCTTCACGCCGCTGGTGTCGGTGGATGTGGCCGGCCACGAGATGACCCATGGCGTGACCAGCCGCACCGCACGTCTGGTGTATTCGGGCGAGTCCGGCGGTTTGAACGAAGCCACGTCCGACATCATGGGCGCGATGGTGGAGTACTCCGCCAACAACAGCGCGCAGCCGGGCAATTACCTGATCGGCGAAAAGATCGTCCCCGGCAACAGCAGCGGCACGCTGGCGTTGCGCTACATGTTCAAGCCGAGCCTGGATGGCGATTCGCCGGATTGCTATAGCAGCAGCCTGGGCTCGCTCAACGTGCACTACAGCTCGGGGGTGGCCAACCATTTCTACTATCTGCTGGCCGAAGGCGCGGTGGTGCCGAGCGGCTTCGGATCCGGCACCAGCTGGAACGTGACGCCGGCCGGGTTGGTGTGCAACGGCAATACCGCGTTGACGTCGATCGGCCGGGCCGCAGCCAGCCGTATCTGGTACCGCGCGTTGACGGTCTACATGACCTCTTCGACCAATTACGCCGCCGCACGCAGGGCCACATTGAGCGCGGCCACCGACCTATATGGCAGCACCTCCACGCAGTACCGCGCGGTGGCCGCAGCGTGGAGCGCGGTGTCGGTCAACTGATGCGTGCCGGCCCTTGCCACGCGACCGGCGCGTGGCAAGGTGCCCGGCTGCCACAGCGCCATCCGCGCGCGTATGCTTGGGTCATTCCTGGGAGGGAACATGACCGAACGCACCACGACCGCGCGACCGATCGACCGCTATTTCGCCAGCTATTCCGACGATCACCAAAACGCCACCAACCAGCAGATCCACGTGCTGGCGGTACCGGCGATCCTGTGGTCGGTGGTGGCCTTGCTGTGGTGCATCCCGGTGGGCGGCACCTGGTTCAGTAGCGGGGTATGGGCGGCGCTGTCGATGTTTGCGGTGTGGTCGTACTACAACCGGCTGTCGCGCCCGCTGGGGCTGGGCATGCTGGGGATCTTCTTCTTCTTCGGCTGTCTGTGCCGCTTGATCGAGAGCAAGCTTGGCCTGGGCGGCGTGTTCAATTTGGGCGTGGCGGTGTTTGTGCTGGCCTGGATCGCACAGTTCGTGGGCCACAAGATCGAAGGCCGCAAGCCGAGCTTTCTGACCGATCTGACCTACCTGCTGATCGGGCCGATCTGGGTGTTGGCCAAGGTGTATCGGCAGTTGGGTTGGCGCTACTAGCTCGACGCACCAACCTCACTCGCGAATGCCGAGTTCTTCCGGCAATGGACGAAATGCGCGCGGCGCATACCCGAAATCGCGGCGCGCCGGTTCCAGATCGAACACCAGGTCATCGCGCATGCGCTGCAGCGCGGCCGCATTCATGCCACGCAAACGCCCCAGGCGCTGCGCAGCGCTGAGCGCCAACCCAAACAGTGCGGGTGGCACCTGATACAAGCGCGCCGGCCTCGGCAGCGCAGCCAGTACGCGCTCCACCATCTGCATATACGCCAATACCTCGCCACCGCCCACGGCATAACTGCGCTGCTGCGTGGCCGGCTGGGCGACCACTGCCAGCGCGGCGCTGGCCAGATCGTCCACATGCACCGGCTGCCGTAACCCGGTGGCATTGGCCGGCAACACGAACGCACCGGTGCGTTGTGCCAAACCGGCAATCTGGGTGAGCGTACGGTCGCGCCCGGCACCGTAGACCAGGGTCGGGCGCAACACCGTTGCCGTTGCGCCGCGCGCTTGCGCTGCAGAAAACAGCGCCTGTTCGGCATGTGCCAGGCGCTGGGCGACATCGCGCTCTGCCGCATCGATCGAGTGCTCCTTGACCTCCAGGCTGGTCGAACCGAACGCCACAATCCGCGGAGCACTCACCGGATTTTCGGCATACCAGCGTGCGAAATGATCCAGTGGGCCGCAGCTGAAGATCACCTCGAACGCCTCGCCTGCCGCTGCCGGCACGGCCAGATCGCCTTGCCGCCAGATCAAACCGGAGCGTGCAGCACGCGGCTGCCGCGACCACGCCGTGACCTGCCAACCTCGGCTCAACAGCCGCGTCAGCAAGCGTTCGCCTATCTGCCCGCTGCCGCCGAAAACCAGGGCGCGTGGCGCAGACACAGCAGTGGAAGGAGCGGGATTGGCAGCGGTCACAGGGCAAACATGCAGTCGTGGTAAGCCCAGCATAACGAGTGCAACGCAGCGGCGCGACGCCGCTCCAAACGCGATTTCACCCTGCACGTCGCGACGACGTTGACGCGGACGTCAGTCAACGTTTTGTTAAGCTCTCTGGCCTGCTCGCGAATCTTGTGTTCCCTGCATGCCTTTTTCGTTGGAAATCCTGCTTGCGCTGCCATTCTTGATGGCGGCCGCTACCGCGCTGTTCTGGCGCACACCCCGTTCGATCACTGCGTGGTTGGCTGCGGCCGCGCCGTTGGGCGGGCTGCTGATCCTGGCGATGCTGACACCGGCGGTGCTGCGCGGTGAGGTGATCCGCAGCGAGCATGCGTGGTTGCCGCAGATCGGTTTGCTGTTCTCGCTCCGGCTCGATGGCCTGGCGTGGATGTTTGCACTGCTGGTGCTGGGCATCGGTGCGCTGGTGGTGATGTATGCGCATTACTACCTGAGCGCACGCGACAGTGCATCGCGCTTTTTCGCCTACCTCATGCTGTTCATGGGCGCGATGCTCGGCATGGTGCTGTCGGGCAATCTGCTGCTGCTGATGGTGTTCTGGGAACTCACCAGCATCAGTTCGTTCCTGTTGATCGGCTTCTGGTCGCACCGCAAGGATGCACGCGAAGGCGCGCGCATGGCCTTTGTGCTGACCGCCGGTGGCGGCCTGGCGCTGCTGGGCGGCATCTTGATGATCGGCCGCATTGTCGGCAGTTTTCAGTTGGATGCGGTGCTGGCAGCCGGCGACCTCATTCGCGCCAGCCCGCTGTATCCGTATGCGTTAGGGCTGGTGCTGCTGGGCATTTTCACCAAGAGCGCGCAGTTTCCATTCCACTTCTGGCTGCCGCATGCGATGGCGGCGCCTACGCCGGTGTCGGCGTATCTGCACTCGGCCACGATGGTGAAGGCCGGCGTGTTCCTGCTGGCGCGTTTGCATCCCGCGTTGGCCGGCACCGATCTGTTTTTCTACACCGTCACCAGCATCGGTGCGATCACGCTGTTGCTCGGCGCGTGGCATGCGATCTTTCAGCACGACCTCAAGGGCGTGCTGGCGTACTCGACCATCTCGCACCTGGGCCTGATCACGATGCTGTTCGGTCTGTCCACGCCGATGGCGGTGGTGGCCGGCGTGTTCCATATCCTCAACCATGCGGTGTTCAAGGCTTCGCTGTTCATGGCGGCCGGCATCATCGACCACGAGACCGGCACGCGCGACATGCGCAAGCTGGGCAATCTGCGCCGCCTGATGCCATTCACCAGCGCGCTGGCGATCATCGCCTCGTTGGCGATGGCCGGCATTCCGCTGCTCAACGGCTTCCTGTCGAAGGAAATGTTCTTCGCCGTCGCACTGGAAACCGAAGCGCCGCAGACGATGCGTGTACTGGCCAGCATCGCTGCGCTGCTGGCCGGGCTGCTCGGCGTGGCCTACAGCCTGCGCTTCGTGCACGACACCTTTTTCGGTAACGGCCCACGCGATCTGGACACCACCCCGCACGAGCCGCCGCGCTGGATGAAGATTCCGGTGGAAGTGCTGGTGCTGATCTGCGTGACGGTGGGCATCGTACCGGCATGGACCATCGCGCCGGTATTGCGCGCCGGTGCCAGCGCGATACTGGGCGACAGGTTGCCCGAGTACAGCCTGGCGCTGTGGCATGGCTGGAACTGGCCATTGGCGATGAGCATCGCCGGCATGGTGGGCGGCACGCTGTTGTACATGGCGCTGCGCCGCACGCTGGACCTGTACGCGATCCAGAACCGCTCGCCGGGCAAAGCGCTGTTCAACTGGAATCTGCGCGCGCTGTTTGCCGCCACCGCGCGCATGACCGATGCGGTCACCAACGGCAATCTGCAACGCATGCTGATGTTGCTGGTATTGAGTGCAGTGGTGGTGGCGCTGGTGCCGTTCCTGCAGGGCGGCACGCTGCCGGCCTGGCCTGCACCCACGCCGATGCCGCTGCTGGGTTGGACGGTGTGGCTGTTGATGATGGCGTGTGCGCTGGGCAGCCTGTTCTTGTACAAACAGCGTCTGTTGGCGGTGCTGGTGTTGGGCGGCACCGGCCTGGCGGTCAGCCTGACCTTCGTGTTTCTGTCGGCACCGGACCTTGCCTTGACGCAGTTGTTGGTGGAGATGGTGACGCTGGTGCTGATGCTGCTGGCGATGAATTACCTGCCCGAGCGCTCGTTGCCCGAGCCTGCGCGCTTGCGCAAGATCCGCGATGCCGCGATTGCCATCGTGGGCGGCGCCGGTCTTGCGGCGCTGGCCTACACCTTGATGACACAGCCCAGCCACACCGTGGCCGGCGAGATGCTGCAGCGTGCGCTGCCGGAAGCGTATGGGCACAACGTGGTCAACGTGATCCTGGTGGATTTCCGCGGCTTCGATACCTTCGGCGAGATCACCGTGTTCGCCATTGCCGGGCTGGTGGTGCATGCCCTGCTGCGGCGCTCGCGCATGGCGCCGGAGCGCAGCATGCCAGGGCCGCCGATCAAGTTGCCGGTGCCGGCCGATCTGGCGCAGATCATGTTCCCGCTGACGCTGACGGTGTCGCTGTTCCTGTTCCTGCGCGGCCACAATGCGCCCGGTGGCGGCTTCATCGCCGGCCTGGTGCTGGCGGTGCCGTTGCTGATGCAGTACGTGATTCAGGGCACCGCGTCGGTGGAATCGCGCTTCGGTTTCGATTACATCCGGCTGATCGGCATCGGGCTGTTGTTCGCGCTGGTCAGCGGTGCGGGTTCGCTGTTGTTCGGCATGCCGTTTTTGAGCAGCGGGCATGTGGAACTTCCATTGCCGCTATTGGGTGAGCTGGAACTGGCCAGCGCGCTGGGCTTCGATATCGGCGTGTATCTGGTGGTGTTCGGTGCGGCGATGTTGATGCTGTCGATGATGGGCACGATCAAACCTTCGCGCACGCGCAGTTCGCAGCGTGGCGAGATCGACCCCACCCAACGTTCGACACGCACCGCGGAGCAGCATTGATGGAACTGGCACTGGCAAGCGCGATCGGCGTCCTCACCGCCTTGGCGATCTATCTGTTGCTGCGTGCGCGCAGCTTCGACGTGATCCTGGGCATGACCTTCCTGTCGTATGCGACCAACCTGCTGATCTTCGCCGGTGGGCGCGTGCGCAGCGGCCAGGCGCCGGTGTTGCGCGACGACGTGCCCGCCGATCTGATGCATTACACCGATCCATTGCCGCAGGCGCTGGTGTTGACCGCGATCGTGATCGCCTTTGCGATGACTGCGGTGAGCCTGGTCCTGGCGATCCGCAGCCGCAGCGATAACAGCAGCGATCATGTGGATGCGCACGAAGACGCC
Source organism: Xanthomonas sp. Leaf131 (assembly GCF_001423495.1). GTDB lineage: Bacteria > Pseudomonadota > Gammaproteobacteria > Xanthomonadales > Xanthomonadaceae > Xanthomonas. The sequence goes on from NZ_LMOG01000020.1 coordinate 130,405, forward strand.
ACCACCGGCGTGGACACGCGCGAGGCGCGGCGATGAATCATCTGCTGATCCTGCCGATCCTGATTCCGATGCTGGGCGCATCGGCATCGTTGTTTGTCGAACATCGTCGTTATGGGCCGCGTGTGCAGCGCACTGTGGCGTGGGTCAGCATGGTGTTGCTGGCTGCGGCCGTGATCGCATTGTTTGCGCGCGCCGCCGAAGGCGAGGTACTGGTGTATCTGCTGGGCGACTGGCCGGCGCGCATCGGCATCGTGCTGATGGGCGACCGCCTGTCGGCGTGGATGCTGCTGACGACCTTGATGCTGGGGGCGGCGTGCCTGCTGCATGCGTGTGCCGGCTGGGACCGGCGTGCGCCGCATTTCCATGCGTTGTTTCAGTTTCAGTTGATGGGCTTGAACGGTGCGTTCCTGACCGGCGATATCTTCAATCTGTTCGTGTTCTTCGAAGTGATGCTGATCGCTTCCTACGGCCTGCTGCTGAGCGGCGGGCGCGGCTTGCAGATGCGCGTGGGCCTGCATTACGTGGTGTTCAACGTCTGCGCATCGACCTTGTTCCTGGTCGCGCTGGGTTTGTTGTTCGGTGTGTTCGGCACGCTCAACATGGCCGAGCTGTCGCAACGTATCGCCGAGCTGCCGGCGCAGGATGTGCCGCTGGCCAAGGCCGCATTGGGATTGTTGCTGCTGGTGTTCTGCAGCAAGGCCGCGTTGCTGCCGTTGTACCTGTGGTTGCCGGAAACCTATTCGCGTGCGCCGGCTCCGGTGGCGGCGTTGTTTGCGATCATGACCAAGGTCGGGCTGTACGCCACGCTGCGAGTGTCGGCGCTGTGGTTCGGCGCCGGTGCCGGCGCACTGCAGGGCTTCGGTCGCCACGCGCTGCTGTGGCTGGGCATCGCCACGCTGATCATGGCCGCCATCGGGGTGATGGCGGCATCGCGGCTGCGGGTGATGGTGTCGTATCTGGTGGTGTTTTCGGCCGCGACCTTGTTCATCGCCTTCTCGCTGGATGACGCCGGCGCCTTGGGCGCGGGGCTGTATTACCTGCCGCATAGCAGTTTCGTGGCGGCTGCGTTGTTCATGGTGTCGGATCTGATTCGCCGGCGGCGCGGCAGTGCCAGCGACCGCAAGGAAGTGGTGGCGCCACTGCCACGGCGCGGGATGCCCGGCACGATGTTCATGATCGCCGCAGTGGCGGTGGCCGGTCTGCCGCCGTTGTCCGGTTTCCTGGCCAAGGCGGCGTTGCTGCAGCACGTGCCCGATGGTCTGGTCGCACCAGTGTGGGCCGCGATCCTCGGCAGCAGCCTGTTGGTGGTGATCGGCCTGACGCGTGCCGGCGTGCGCCTGTTCTGGCGTGTGCCCGAAGCGGTGGAAGACGCGCCGGAGCTGCAACCGCAGCGGCGTGGCCGCATGCGCCCGGTGGAAACCGCCGCCACCGTGTTGTTGCTCAGCGGCCTGGTGGCGATGACGGTGGGCGCCGGCCCGTTGATGCGGTACACCGATGCGGCCGGCGCGCAGCTGCGCGACCCCGGTGCGTATGTGGAACAGGTACGTGCCACCACCCCGCAACGGAGGCAGCCATGAGCACGCGTGTACCCGCACGAAGCCGGCTGCTGCCCTCGCCGTCGTTGAGCGTAACGGTCTTCATTTTCTGGCTGCTGCTCAGCGACAGCTTCGGGCCGCAGCAGTGGGTGCTCGGCGCGTTGCTGGGCTGGGTAGTGCCGATCTTCGCGGCGCGACTGGACCGCGAGTTCGCACAAATCGGCTCGTTACGTTCGGTGCCGCGCATGCTGCTGGTGGCCGCAGGCGACATCGTGCGCTCCAACATCAAGGTGGCCGGCCAGGTGCTCGGCCCGGAGTCGCGCATCCATCCGGGTTTCATCTGGGTGCCGCTGGATATTGCCAATATTCACGGCATCGCCGCCCTGACCAGCATGATCACGCTCACCCCCGGCACCGTGTCGGCGGCGCTCTCGGACGACCGCAAGTATCTGCTGGTGCACGTGCTGCACCTGGACGACCCTGACGGTTTGATCGCCGAGATCAAGACCCGCTACGAAAAGCCCCTGATGGAGATCTTTCCATGACCGGCCACATGTTCATCGAATCGACCATCGTCATCTGCATGCACGCGGTGGGCCTGGCCATGCTGATGGCGCTGTGGCGATTGCTGCGCGGGCCCTCCGTGCCCGATCGCATTCTTGCGCTGGACACGCTGTCGGTCACCGCCATCGCCGAGCTGATGTTGCTGGGCATGTACCTGGATTCGCCGATCTATTTCGAGGCCGCATTGGTGATTGCGATGCTGGGCTTCGGCAGCACCGTGGTGCTCAGTAAATACGTCTTGCGCCGGGACATCGTCGAATGATCGCCTTGACCGAATACCTGCTGAGCGCGTTGTTGCTGGTCGGCACGTTCTTTATCCTGATCGGCGCGTTCGGGCTGGTAAAGCTGTCGGACTTTTTCAAGCGCCTGCATGCGCCGACCAAGGCCAGCACCTTGGGCGTGGGCTGCGTGCTGCTGGCATCGGTGGGCTATCACCTGTTTTTAGGCGTGGATCCACAACCGCGCGAATTGCTGATCACCGTCTTCCTGTTCATCACCGCGCCGATCAGCGCGCACATGATGGCCAAGGCGGCGCTGTCGCTGATGATGGAAAACCGCCCGGAAGTGCCGAACAAGGGCGAGATGGAAAAAGAGGGGTTGCCGACGCCCGCAGTGCAAGGCGATGTCGGCGAGAACGAAGAAACCGCCGAGCAGCATGCAGGGCCGGAATCCGACCAGCGCTGATGCGTTGGATGGCGGGTGCGACTGCTCGCCGGGAGCGCCTCGCAGGTGATGCCGCACCGGCAGTATCGTTCTCCGGATTTAAGCGCACTGCGATGAGATGCGGCTTGCAGCACTGTCGATGTACTGCCTCGACAGTGCTGTGACTCAGCCGCAACCTTCGACGTAATCCACCTGTGGCAGCTGCCCTACCCGCCAGCTGGTCACCCTGCCCTGGGCATCGGTTTCGAACACCAGCGCCGACTGCGCCGCCGCATCGGCAAAGCGCAAGCTGAGCGCGCCGGGGACGTATTTGTGCGGCTGCTCGATCAGGCCATCGGGATACAGCGCGCGCAGCTGCGCCACTGTCATGCCGACCTTGCCGCCACCGGGCGCGAGCTCTTTGGGCTCGTTGGTCTGATAGCGCACAAAGTGGTCGCCCTCGAACATGAAACCGAAACGGCGCGCGTCGTCGGCCCACTGCGGTCGCAACAGATAACAACCGCCATCGGTTGCCGCCTCGCCGCGCAAGTCGCCGCCCCAGGCAGCACGCGCCTGCGCCGCCTCCATGCCCAGACGCAGGTCGCCGTAGCCATCCAGACGCGCGAGTGCGGCCGGGTCCTGGCGCAGTTGCGGCGGGAACGCGCCAGCGGGTGCGGTGGCGGGTGGCACCTCGCCGGGTGGCTGGTCGTTGGTGGCCGCGGCGACAGGCACCTGCTCCGCACTGGCCGGCTCAGCCTTCGAAGAAGCGTCGTCGACGCGATTGCAGCCACTTACCAATAGCAGTGCGCCCATCAAACCAAGCAGTCTGGATGTCATGCGTGCATTCCTTACGGGTCCGTAACAGCCTACACAGCACGCATCGCGGCGATGTGCAGAACGCGGGGGCCTTTGCCGATGTGACCATCGCGTCGTACCGATGTCATCGGCGCTTCATTCGCAGCGGTCACGCTGACGGCTTCGCAGGACCGCCGCCATGACCCCACGCAAGACCGAGCTCGCCCTCACTGCGCTGCAATCGCACCGCAGCCCACTGACCCTGCTGCAGCGACGCGCGTTGATCCTGGCCGATGGGCAGCGCGATCTAGCAACGCTAGCCGGACTGCTGGGCAGCGATGCGGCGGCGTTGGTGCAGACCTTGTGTGCGATGGGGTATCTGCAGTTGAGTGAGGGGGGCACAGTGGCGGGCCGTACGACCGTCACGGCCGCTGCGGCAGAGCCGACGCCCGCTGCGCCCGTGCAACTGCCGGATGCGGCGCAGACCGAAGAAGACCTGCAACGCCAGCGCCGTCGTGCGGCCACCAATGCACGGCTGTATCTGCTCGACATCCTGCAGCTGCAACGCAACCCGGTGGCCGTAGTCCTGCATCGCAAGCTGCATGCCGCCCGTGCCGAAGAGGCCATCAGCGCCGCCATCGCCGACGCGCTGCGCGAACTGCCGCAGATCACCTCGGCAACCTATGCCGAACGCGTGCGTGCACGCATCGGCGAGTTGCTGCCGGATACATTGCAGGCGGCGTGATCCAACAACGGTAGGTAGCGCGAGCGGCGCGCCCTGATATCACCCTTGGATGGCTACGGGCCTGAAGCGATCGACCTCACCACTGCTGCTCACCGCCAGGCGGCACAGTCATTGCTCAATGCAGCGTCTTCCCTTCGTGCGCAACGTTTTGTCCAGCAAGGCAAGACAAGCGATTCCAGGCCACTGGCAGTACCGGAATGCACTCCAGCGTACGCTACAACGGCGCGACCTCGAGGGCGAGAGTCGTGCGCGCTCCCCGCACCCGCCTGCCGAGCGCTCGCGACGTCCTATCAGACGCTCTGACATCGCATCATTCCGAGGTCGGCAGCTGAAACGCCGCACGCAAGCCTGACCAGCACTGCTGATAATCGCCCTGTCGATGCGCCGCCTGCAGCGCTTGCCCGGTAGGACGCAATACCGCACGCGTCTCAAACATGAAGGCCATGGTTTCAGTGATCACATCCGGACGCGCGAGATCCGCGTGCGAGGCTTTTTCGAAGGTCGCCGCATCCGGGCCGTGACCGCTCATGCAGTTGTGTAGCGACGCGCCACCCGGCGCGAAGCCGTCGGCCTTGGCGTCGTAGACGCCGTGCACCAAGCCCATGAACTCGCTGGCCACATTGCGATGGAACCACGGTGGGCGAAAGGTGTGCTGCGCCACCAGCCAGCGCGGCGGGAAGATCGCAAAATCCATGTTCGCGGTGCCATGCGTGTCGCTCGGCGAGGTCAGCACGGTGAAGATGCTGGGATCCGGATGATCGAAGCTGATCGAGCCGATGGCGTTGAAGCGGCGTAGATCATAGCGATATGGCGCGTAGTTGCCATGCCAGGCCACCACGTCCAGCGGCGAGTGGCCGATGTCTGCGCGCCACAGATGGCCCTGAAATTTGGCCACCAGCTCGAACGCACCTTCGCGTTGTTCGTAGGCGGCATGCGGCGTTTCGAAGTCACGCGCATTGGCCAGCCCGTTCGAGCCGATCGGCCCCAGGTCGGGTAGGCGTAGCAGGCCGCCGAAGTTTTCGCAGACATAGCCGCGTGCGCTGCCATCGGGCAATTCGACACGGAAACGCACGCCGCGCGGTATCACCCCGATCTGCTGCGGTTCCAGCTCCAGCATGCCCAGCTCAGTGTGGATGCGCAGCCGGCCGAATTGCGGGACCAGCAGCAACTCGCCATCGGCATCGTAGAAAAAGCGATCGTGCATTGATGCGTTGGCCGCATACAGATGTACGGCGACACCGGACATCGCCTCCGGCCCACCGTTGCCCGCCATCGTGTACAGGCCATCGATGAAATCGGTCGGTGTGGATGGCAATGGCAATGGACTCCAGCGCAGTTGATCCGGTGGCACCGGGCCAGCGCCGAAGTCGTTGTGGAAGGCGAATTGCTCGATCAACGAGAACGTGCCATGCACCGCCGCCGGACGGATGCGATACAGCCAGCTTCGCCTGTTTTCGCCACGCGGCGCAGTAAACGCCGTGCCGGACAACTGTTCGGCATACAACCCGTGCGCCACACGCTGCGGCGAGTTCTGCCCCACCGGCAAGGTATCGGCTACTGCCTCGCTGGCGAATTCATTGCCGAAACCGGTCATGTAACGCTGGTCGTTGTGCATGGGTGCGTCCGGATGTTGACCCGACCTCCACGACAACAGAAGGTTGGGATCGAGTTGGATCAAGCCGCTCTTACCGTAAACGAGCTAAAGCCTGGCGAATCAAGCCCCTCTCCCACCGGGAGAGGGGTTGGGGTGAGGGTACGGCGTAGCGACCATCTTGCAGATCGCCTCGACCACCGCATCCAGCGAAAGCAGCACATCGTTGTTCCAGAAGCGCAGCACTGTCCATCCTTTCGATTGAAGCCACTGCGTCCGTGCGAGATCGCTTGAGACGTGGTGTTGTGAGCCATCCAGCTCAACAACCAACGCCGCATCGATACAACAAAAATCTGCGATGTACGGCGGAATCGGATGCTGACGTCTGAACTTGAAACCTTGTAGCTGATTGCTGCGTAGACAGCGCCAAAGTGCACGTTCTGCGTCTGTCATCTCACTGCGTAATGCACGTGCGTGGGTGCGCGTAACAGTGGGTAATGGTGGTTTGATTTTCATCGCTCCACCGTACCCTCACCCCAACCCCTCTCCCGCAGGGAGAGGGGCTTTGACTACGTGCGTCTTCGTTGCTTTGTGTTGTCAGAAAAACGCCTTGCCTGGGCGTGCTTGATTGCGGCCACTTGCCGCTCGCTTCGTCTGATCCGTACCGGAACCACATCCGACATTACGGGCAGCCAGGCTCGGCACCGCGACACTCTGCACCACTCCAACCCGCACCGACGCAGTTAATGGCAGCAACCACAAATCCCGAATAGCGCATCACCCATCCCAGCCCTCAAAGCACCCCACGCTTCATCTGATCGCGCTCGATGCTTTCGAACAGCGCCTGGAAATTGCCTTCGCCGAATCCCTCGTTGCCCTTGCGCTGGATGATCTCGAAGAAGATCGGGCCGATGCAGTTGGTGGTGAAGATCTGCAGCAGCTTGCGCTGCTTGGTGTCCACATCGGCATCGATCAGGATCTTGTTGCGGCGCAGCCGCGCGACGTCTTCGCCGTGCTCGGGGATGCGCAGGTCCACCACGTCGAAATAGGTGTCAGGCGTATCGAGAAAACTCACGCCCGCCTCGCGCATCTTTTCCACGCTGGTGTAGATGTCGTCGGTGAAGCAGGCGATGTGCTGGATGCCTTCGCCCTGGTAGGCGTCCAGGTACTCGTTGATCTGGCTCTTGGGGTCGGAGGATTCGTTGAGCGGGATGCGCACGACGCCGTCCGGCGCGGTCATCGCCTTGGACACCAGGCCGGTCTTGGCGCCCTTGATGTCGAAGTAGCGGATCTCGCGGAAGTTGAACAGGCGCTCGTAATAGTCCGACCAGCGCTGCATGTTGCCGAAGTACAGATTGTGGGTCAGGTGGTCGATGAAGGTCAGCCCGAAGCCGGCCGGGTGCTGGTCGGCGCCCGGAATCGGCTCGTAGTCGGCATCGTAGATGCTGCCCGCATCGCCGTAGCGGTCCACCAGATACAGCATGCAGTCGCCGATGCCCTTGACCACCGGCGCCGGCACTGCGCGGGTGTCGGCCTTGTCCTGCACCGCTTCGCCGCCATTGCCCAGCACGGTCTGCAGCACCGTCTCGGCCGGGGTGCGGAAGCGGATCGCAAAGCCGCAGGCGCACGGGCCATGGGCAGCGGCGAAATCGGCAGCGAACGAATCGGGGTCTTCGTTGAGCAGGAAGTTGACCCCGCCCTGGCGATAGACGGTAATGGGGCGGCTGCGATGGCGCAGCACCGGGCTGAAGCCCATCTGGCGAAAATAGTCGTGCAGTTGCGCCACCTGGCCGGCGGGTGCGGCGAATTCGACGAATTCGAAGCCGTCGATCCCCATCGGATTGTCGAAGGTGGTGACCTGCATGCCCAGGTTCGGGCGGGTTGCGGTACTGCTCGGTTGTGCGCTCATCGTCGTTTCTCCACGCTGGGCCGTCCGCAGGGCTATGCGGGGTGGCAGAAGACCCGCGAGAATGTGCAGGCCACCCACGGTTTGTAGTTGCAAATGAAACCAAAATCAAGACACAGTGCAACATGAGCGATCTCGACGCCCCCACTCCGCCGCACCACCCTGTGCTGCTCAACCTAGAGCAGTTCCTGCCGTATCGCCTCAGCGTGCTGTCCAACCGCATCAGCAGCAACATCGCCAAGGTCTACGGCGATCGTTACGGGATGGCCATTCCCGAGTGGCGGGTGATCACCATCCTGGCGCTGTATCCGGGTTCCTCGGCCAGTGAAGTCTCCGACCGCACTGCAATGGACAAAGTTGCAGTGAGCCGCGCCGTGGCGCGCCTGCTAGAGCGTGGCTTCATCCGCCGCGAAACCCATGGCGACGACCGCCGCCGCTCGATGCTGGCGCTGTCGCCGGCCGGACGTCAGGTGTACGAGACTGTCGCCCCGCTGGTCAACGAAATGGAGCAGCGGCTGATGTCGGTGTTCAGCGCAGAAGAGCAGCAGGTCCTGGAAAAGCTGATCGACCGGCTGGCCAAGGACGGGCTGCCGAAGATGGCCGGCAAGGAGTGAGGCTCTCGCACGATTGAGAGGCGGTGCGGGTGATCGGCGTTTCGGCGCAGACCACTCACAATCCATGCAGCGCGTTCGTGCGGTTCAATCAATAAAACGGCGCTTCCCTTCGCGGGGAAGCGCCGTTTTTATTGCGCTGGGACACTGCGCCGAGTCGCCAAGACTCAATCAGAGGCCGGAGTAAACAGCGCTACCCGCAGCGCGGGGGTTTGCATGACGCTGCAGCGAGCATTACGCCTGCGGCGGCGCCCACTGCTTGAGGAAGTCGAACAGCTTCTTGCGATCGTAACCCTCGCCCTTGCGCAATTCCGGGCCGGACTGCAGGGTCAGTGGCTTGCCGTCGTTATCCAGCACCAGCAGCGACGGGAAGTCGTTGAGCTGGGCGAACTGCGACAGGAACGCGGCATTCTCGTTGGCCGTGTCGCGGTTGACCTTGACCACCACAAAATGCGCATCGCGGAAGCTGCGCAGCTCGGCATCGCCGCCCATCAGCTCGTCCAGGGCCTTGCACGGCTCGCAGGCCGCGTTGCCGACGTTGAGCACGATGCGCTTGCCACCGCGCTTGGCCTCGACCTTGGCGGTCTCCAGATCGGCCGCCGGATCGCGCGAGGGGTCGTACTGCGCGTTGAGCGCGGCCGCCGCGGCGATATCCGCCGCGGTGGGCGTATTGCCGGAGGACACCGGCTGGCTGGGATCGGCGCTGGGCGGTTTCTGCATCGAGGTGTCCAGCGGCCGTGGCGCCTCCTGTGGCTCGGTGGGCTGCCCGCAGGCGCTCAACACGCTTGTCAGCAGCACGCCCGCCAGCAGCGGACCACAGACAGTGGATTTGATCGGCATTACGGTTCTCCTCACTTCACACCATGCATCAGTTTGTTGATCAACGGCGCGATCAGGAACAACACCGCGCCAGCGCCCAAGAGCGCCCAAAACCCGAAGGTATACCCGCTCAGGGCCGAGGACACGCTCATCCCTTCGCTTCCGCTGACATGCCCGGCAAAAATGCCCGACAGGTTGTTGCCGATGCCGGTGGACAAAAACCAGCCACCCATCCCGAAACCGACCAAACGCACCGGCGCCAGCTTGGTCACCATCGACAGACCGATCGGCGACAGGCACAACTCGCCCACCGACTGGATCACGTAGACCATGAACAAGGTCCAGAACGGCACCTTGCCAGCATCGTTGACCAGGCTCGACAGTGCAAACATCAGCAACAAGAACGCCAGGCCGTTGAACAACAGGCCAAGGCCGAATTTGCGCGGAATCGAGGGATTGAAGCGGCCGGATTTGACCCAGATCCAGGCGATGATCGGCGCCAGCGTGATGATGGCGATCGAGTTCACCGACTGGAACCAGGCGGTCGGGAAGGTCCAGTCGCCGAAGCCGCGGTCGACGATGTTGTCGGCCAGGAAGGTGAAAGAGCTGCCGGCCTGTTCGAAGAACATCCAGAACAGCACGTTGAAGGCGAAGATGATCAGCATCGCGATCACCTTGTCGCGCTGCACCTTGCCCTCGCGGATGCCTTCGATCAACAGCATCACCGACAAGCCGATGAACAGCACGGTCAACACGATCTGCAATACGTCCGCGCCGACGGCGAGCAGGAAGTACACCACCGGAACCGCCAGCACGCAGCCGACCAGCACCATCAACACGCGGCCGATGCCCTGCGCGTTCGGCGCCGGTGCGCCGATGCCCTTGAGCTGCGCACGGCCGATCCAGAACCACACCAGGCTGATCAGCATGCCTACACCGGAGGCCATGAACACCATCTTGTAGGACGGCATGGCCTGGGTGCCGAAGACCTTTTCGGCCAGCAACTGGGTCAGCACCGGCGAGATCATCGCACCGAGGTTGATGCCCATGTAGAAGATGGTGAAACCGCTGTCGCGGCGCGGGTCGGCCACCGAATACAGCTTGCCGACCATGGTGGAGATATTCGGTTTGAACAGCCCGTTGCCCACCACCACGGTGGCCAGGCCGATCTCGAACATGGTGTGGTCGGGAATGGCGATCAGGAACAGGCCGCTGGCCATCACCGCCGCACCGACCAGGATCGAGCGTTGGTAGCCGAGCACGCGGTCGGCCACGTAACCGCCGAAGATCGCGGCGGCATACACCAGCGCCAGATAGGCGCCGTAGGTGCGTCCTGCCGGCGCCTGGCCGGTGGCATCGCCACCGAAGAACTGCGCCACGATGTACAGCACCAGCGCCCACCGAATGCCGTAGAACGCAAAGCGTTCCCAGAATTCGGTCATGAACAGCATCCACAGCGGCCGGGGGTGGCCGAGCAGTGTCGGGAACTCGGGAGGCGCAGGCGGCTGCGGCGGAGTGGTAACGGAAGTCGGCGCAGTAGCGTCAACGCTCATGAGGTGTCCCTTGCGTATTCAGTGATGGCTGGGTGCACCAGGGCGAGCCCTGGGCGACGCGCGAGGATCACTTAGACGTCATGTTCACGTCAAATTCGCCGGACTCGGGAGCGCGATGTCAGCGGGTTGGATTGGGGGCTTGGTAGTGGAGATGGCACAGGATGACGCTCGCACGCTCACTCCACCCCTCGCCTTGCGTGCGACCGGACTCCGCTCCAGCGGACCAACGTCCGCTCTGCCAGCTTCCGCTTGTTCTCCTCAACCCTTCGCACCCTCACCACCACTCGGCGCGCGGTTTTCCACGCCCACCGACGTGCGCACGTCGAACAGCTCCGGGAAAAACGTCAGCGCCAGCGCCTGCTGCAGAAATCCCACACCGCTCGACCCACCGGTGCCGCGCTTGAAGCCGATCACCCGCATCACCGTGCGCATATGGCGGAAGCGCCAGAGCTGGAATTGGGTTTCCACATCCACCAGGTCCTCGCACAGCGAATACTCGCGCCAGTAGCGGTCGGTGTTTTCGTAGATGCGCTCGAACACCGGGCGCAGGCTGTCGTCGGCCACATGCGCGGCCGTCCAATCGCGTGCCTGGTACTGCTGCGGAATCGCATGCCCGAAGCGCGCCAGGTAGCGCAGAAATTCCTCGTACAGACTGGGCGCCTCCAACACGTCGCGCAGGCGCTCCTGCCCCTGCGGGTCGTAAGCGAACACCTGCAGCATCTGCGGATTCTTGTTGCCGAGCAGGAACTCGATATAGCGGTACTGCAACGACTGAAAACCCGACGACGGGCCCAGCACATCGCGAAACCCCATGTACTCGCTCGGGGTCAGCGTCTCCAGCACCGACCATTGCTCGGTGAGTTGGCGTAGCACCTGCTTGCTGCGCGCCAGCACCTTGCGGCACTGCCAGACCTGATCGTTTTGCAGATGCACCATCGCCGCACGCAGCTCGTGCGCCAGCAGCTTCAACCACAGCTCGGAGGTCTGGTGCTGGATGATGAAAAGCATTTCGTCGTGATGCGCCGGCTCCGACAACGGCTGCTGCGCGGACAGCAGTTGGTCCAGCCGCAGATAGCCGCCGTAGGTCAGTCGGCCTTCCAGATCGGTGTGGATGCCGGGTTCCAGGTCACGCAGGTTCTTGTCGACGGGCATGGCGTAGCGCTGACGATGGGCAGGCAAGGGTAGCGCAGCGCTGGCCCGGCTGACGCCGAGCCAGCGCTGCGGGGTTCGGGGTTCGGGGTTCGGGGTTCGGGGTTCGGGGTTCGGGTTCGGGTTCGGGTTCGGGTTCGGGTTCGGGTTCGGGATTGGGATTGGGATTGGGATTGGGATTGGGATCTCAGCGTTGCTGCCACCCGCGACTTGGTCGCGCCACTGCAGCCGCGTTCGGCTTGCGCGGTGCGGCGTTGTGGCGTGCACCGTCGAGTACTTCACAGCTGAAAAACCCGAGCGGGCGCGACCGCCCGGTCGCAGCCACTGCGCCGGTGTCACCGTATCGTCAACCTAGGTCTGCAAATTCATGCAGAATCGAACGGCGCTGCCGGCCAGGGACGTGGCCGGACCAGGGGAGCGTTTCACGTCTCAAGGACCAGGGGACTCTCATCTCATGCATGTGTTGCAGCGTCGTGCAGCCTTACTTTTCTGTGCGCTGGCGGTTGCCGGCCACGCCAATGCCCAGGTCGTCATCAGCCAGGTCTACGGCGGTGGCGGCAACAGCGGTGCCACCTTCCGCAGCGATTTCATCGAGCTGCACAACACCGGCAGCAGCACGGTCAGCCTGGACGGCTGGTCGGTGCAATACGCCTCGGCCGCCGGCAGCAGCTGGCAGGTCACTCCACTGGCGGGCAATGTGCCGGCCGGCGGCTATTACCTGGTCAAACAGGCCGATGGCAGCGGCGGCAGCGTTGCACTGCCCATGCCCGACGCCACCGGCACCACCGCCATGAGCGGTACCGCCGGCAAGGTGGCGCTGAGCAATAGCGCATCCGCGCTCAGTGGCGCCTGCCCCACCGGCAATGCCGACCTGGTCGGCTACGGCAGCAATGCCAGCTGTGCCGAAGGCAACGCACCCACGCCGGCCCCCAGCAATACGCTGGCGGTGCTGCGCGGCGGCGAAGGCTGCACCGATACCGACAACAACGCGGCCGATTTCGCCACCGGCGCGCCGGCACCGCGCAATAGCGCCAGCGGCGCACGCCTGTGCAGCGGCGGCGGCCAGCCGATCGCCACGCTGGCCGATGTCAGCCAGGCCGAAGGCAATAGCGGCAGCCGCAGCGTCGTGTTCACGCTGAGCCTGAGCCAGCCGGCCGGTGCGGGCGGGGTGCGCTTCACCGCCGCCACCGCCAATGGCACCGCCGTGGCTGGCAGCGACTACGTGGCCTTGCCCGCAACCAGCGTGCAGATTGCCGCTGGCGAGCGCAGCGCCACCATCGCGGTGGAGGTGCTGGGCGATACCACGCCCGAGCCCGACGAGACCTTCGCGCTGCAGATCAGCGGCGTGACCGGCGCGTTGCCGGCTACGTTGAGCGCCACCGGCACCATCGTCAACGACGACTTCCAGCTGCTGCCGATCCACGCCATCCAGGGCAAGGGCGCGCGTTCGCCGCTGGAAGGCCAGGTGGTCGCCACCTCAGGCATCGTCACCGCGCGCCGCAGCGCCGGTTTCTTCCTGCAGGCACCAGATGCCGAAACCGATGGCGACCCTGCCACCTCCGAAGGCGTCTACGTCTACACCGGCAGCGCCCCGCCGGACACCGCCGCCATCGGCAACCGCGTGCGCGTGCAGGGCACGGTGATCGAATACGTGCCCACCGCCGACCCGACCCAGCCGCCGCTGACCGAGATCGGCGGCACGCTGACCGTGCTGCTGGATTCCACCGGCAACGCCCTGCCGGAGCCGATGCTGTTGAGCCCGGCATTTCCCAACCCCAACGGCGCCTACGACCAGCTCGAAGCGCTGGAGGGGATGCGTGTCACCGCTCCCAGCCTCACCGTCAATGCGCCCACCGGCGGCAACGTCAACGAGACCAACGCCACGGCCACCAGCAATGGCGTGTTCCATGCCGTGGTCACCGGCGTGCCGCGCGCCTTCCGCGAGCCCGGCGTGCAGTTGCCCGACCCGCTGCCGGCCGGCTCGCCTGCCGGTGTGCCGCGCTGGAATACCAATCCGGAAGTGATCGCGGTCGGCAGTGCCGGCGTGGGCGCCGAGCGGCTGGATCTGGCATCGGGCTGTGTGGTGATCGGTGCCACCGGCCCGCTGGATTACAGCTTCCGCCGCTACACGCTGTATCCGGAACGCACCCCGCAGGTCTACTGCAACGGTGCCGACCTGCCGCGCCCGGCGCCGAGGCCGCAGGCCGACGATGTGGCCGTGGCCACCTACAACATGGAGCGTTTCTTCGACGACCAGAACGACCCGGCGATCGGCGAACCGGTGCTCACCCCGGCCGCGTTCCAGGCCCGCCTCAACAAGGCCTCGCAGGCGATCCGCGGCTACCTGCATCTACCCGACATCCTGGGCACGGTGGAAGTGGAAAACATCAGCGTGCTGCACACCCTGGCCGCGCGCATCAATGCCGATGCGGTGGCCGGCGGGCAGTCCAACCCGCAGTACGTGGCCTATCTGCAGGAAGGCAACGACGTCGGCGGCATCGACGTCGGTTTTCTGGTCAAGACCGCCGAGGTCGCCAGCCGCGTGCCGCGCGTGGAAGTGGTGTCCATCGCCCAGGAAGGCAAGACCACGACCTGGACCGAGCCGAGCGGTGGCGTGAGCCTGCTCAACGATCGCCCGCCGCTGGTGCTCACCGCCAGGGTGCACCAGGCCGATGGCCGCGTGCTGCCGCTGACCGCCATCGTGGTGCATCAGCGCTCGCTCAACGGCGCTGAAACCGACGATGCCGCCGGCACCCGCATCCGCGCCAAACGCCAGGCCCAGGCCGAGTACCTGGCGCGTCTGCTGCAGACGCGTCAGCAGCTCGACCCGGCCGAACAGGTGCTGGTGATGGGCGACTTCAACGCCTTCGAGTTCAACGACGGCTACGTGGATGCGATGGGCACCGTCACCGGCAGGCCGGCGCCGGATGCACAGACCGTGGTGAACGGCGATGGCCTGGATCTGGTCGACCCGGACTACACCGATCTGACCTGGTTCAACACGCCCGACCAGAGCTACTCGTACGCATTCGACGGCAACGTGCAGTCGCTGGATCACATCATCGCCAACGAGGCGCTGATGCGCGCACCCAACATCGCCTCGTTGTCGGTGGGCCACGCACGCATCAATGCCGACTTCCCCGGCACTGCGCGCAACGATGCCAACACGCCTACGCGCTTGTCCGATCATGATCCAACCGTGGTGCTGTTGCGGATGACCAAGCAGGTCAATGCCGACATGCGCGTGGCAGTCACCGCCGCACGCGACCAGGTCCTGGAAGGCGAGCGCATCGACTACAAGGTGGATGTGGAAAATCTCGGCCCGGATCGGGCGCCGTTTGCCGCGCTCGCTCTGGTATTCGATGCAGCAGTAAGGCCGATCTTCACTGCTCCGCCAGGCTGGAACTGCCAAAACCAGACCGTCACCCAGACCATCATCACCTGCAACGCTCCGCTGCTGGCCTCGGGCAGCGCACAGAGTTTCGCGGTACAGGTGGAGACCGGTTCGGAACTGGCAGGACGCACCCTCACCCTGGCCGCTTCGGTGGCCTCGCAAACGCCCGACCCGCAGCCAGACAACAACACCGACACCGCCGCAGTGACCGTGCAGGCACGCCTGCGCAGCGATCTGTCGGTGCGTCTGGAGGGCCCGGCCACGCTGCCCACCACCGCCTTCGACGCCACCTACCGGGTGTTGCTGGACAACCGCGGCAACGCACCGGCCACTGGTGCCAGCGTCCGGATCGAAGGCAATACGGTGTCGGCGTTGTCGCTGCTGGTGCCGCCCAGCGGCTGGCGTTGCAGCAAGCAACTGCAGTCGTTGCGCAGCGCGATCTTCGTCTGCAGCACCGCTGCAGCGCTGCAGCCAGGCGCACAGGCCACATTCCAGCTGACCGTGGCGGCCAAGCCGATCCCGGCTGAAGGCGCGGTGCGGGTGCAGGCGAGCGCCAGTTCGACCTCGCCGGATGCCAACCCGGCCGACAACGCTGCGCTGATCGTCACCCCGATCGGTGGGGGCGCCAACCGCCGCTGATCGCAGTGCAACACGTCGCAGTTTTGAACTGCGACAAAGGGCGCGGCCTGGTCCGCGCCCTTTTTTTTGTGCAAGCCAGCATCATTGTGTGCTGCGGTGCAGGACAGCTTTTTGCTGCGTGGTCCTTAACATCGCAACTCATATCATTTGAAACTTCTTGGTGAAGGTGTCGCCGCAATGAGCGTAGCCGCGCAGTTCGAGATCGAATATCTGCAATACATGGACGCGGACGGCCAATGGGTCCGCGACGACCTGCCGGCCGACGCCGCCAACCCGCAACAATTGCTCGCCTTGTTCAAGCGCATGCTGTTCGTGCGCACCTTCGACAGCAAATCGGTGGCCTTGCAGCGCACCGGCAAACTGGGCACCTACGCCGCCTCGCTGGGCCACGAAGCCACGCATGTGGGCATCGGTGCGTCGATGCGCCGCGGCGATGTGTTCGCGCCCAGCTACCGCGAGTACGGCACCATGTTCGAACGCGGCGTGCGCCCGCGCGATGTATTGCTGTACTGGGGCGGCGACGAGCGCGGCAGCGATTATCCGCGCGATGCCGATGCGGCGATCGACTTCCCGATCTGCGTGCCGATTTCCACCCAGTGCCTGCATGCGGCCGGCTCTGCGTTGTCGTTCAAGCTGCAGGGCAAGCAACAGGTCGCGGTGGCCTGCTGCGGCGATGGCGGCAGTTCCAAGACCGACTTCTATGCCGCGCTCAATTCGGCCGGTGCCTACAAGCTGCCGCTGATCCTGTGCGTGATCAACAACGGTTGGGCGATCTCGGTACCGCGCTCGGCGCAGACCGGTGCGCAGACGCTGGCGCAAAAAGGCCTGGCCGGCGGCCTGCATTGCCTGCAGGTGGATGGCAACGATCTGGTTGCCGTGCTCGAGGCGATGCGCCAGGCACGCGTGCGTGCACTGGCCGGCGACGGCGGCACGGTGATCGAATTCCTGACCTATCGCCTGTCCGACCACACCACCGCCGACGATGCGCGGCGCTATCGCGGCGAAGAAGAGGTCAAGCAGGGCTGGGCACGCGAACCGCTGCTGCGCCTGCGCCGCTATCTCACCGCGCAAGGCCTGTGGGACGACGCGCAAGAAGCCGCCTGGAAAACCGAATGCGGCGCGCGCGTGGACGAAGAGGTCAACGCCTATCTCAACACCCCGGTGCAGCCGGTCGAAGCGATGTTCGATTATCTCTACGGTGACCCGCCGGCCGAGGTGCTGGCCCAGCGCGCCGAAGTGATGGCGCTGGAGGCCCGTCATGGATGAGCACACCCACTCGCACATCGCCGCCACCCAGCAGGCCAGTGCGCCTTACAACGCCGCAGCCACGCGCGGAGAGACTGCCATGAGTTCGCCCATCACCCTGATCGAAGCCATCACCCAGGCGCTGGCCTGGGAGCTGGAACACGACCCTGCGGTGCTGGTGCTGGGCGAGGATGTGGGCGTCAACGGCGGCGTATTCCGCGCCACCGCCGGCCTGCAGCAGCGCTTCGGCAGTGCGCGCGTGCTGGACACGCCATTGGACGAAACCACCATCGCCGGGCTGAGCGTTGGCCTGGCCGCGCAAGGCATGAAGCCGGTGGCCGAAGCGCAGTTCGACGGCTTCGTGTATCCCATGGTCGATCACCTGATCTGCCACGCCGCACGCCTGCGTAACCGCACCCGTGGCCGCCTGCATTGCCCGATGGTGCTGCGCGTGCCGTGGGGCGGCGGCATCCGCGCGCCGGAACACCACAGCGAAGCCAACGAAGCCATCTTCACCAACGTGCCCGGTTTGCGCGTGGTGTTGCCGTCCTCGCCGCAGCGCGCGTATGGCCTGTTGCTGGCCGCGATCCGCGACCCGGATCCGGTGATCTACATGGAGCCCAAGCGCATCTATCGCCAGTACAAGGAAGTGGTCGCCAACGACGGCGAAGCGCTGCCGCTGGATGTGTGCTTCGTGCTGCGCGACGGTACCGACGTCACCCTGGTCACCTGGGGGGCGCAGGTGAAAGAAGCGCTGGAAGCGGCCGACAAACTCGCCGGCGAAGGCATCAGTGCCGAAGTGATCGACGTCGCCACGCTACGCCCGCTGGACTTCGACACCATTGCCGAATCGGTCGCAAAAACCGGCCGCTGCGTGATCGTGCAGGAAGCCCCGCGCACTGCCGGCTTCGGTGCGGAAATCGCTGCGCAGCTGGCGGAAAAATCGATGTACGACCTGCTCGCACCGGTCGAGCGCGTCACCGGTTACGACACGCACATCCCGCTGTTCCGGCTGGAAATGAAGTACCTGCCGAGCGTGGAGCGCATCGTCACCGCCGCCCGTCGCGCGGTGGCTGCCGGCTGACATGCGCGCCCGCCTGCTCTGCGATCACCGCGCCGCCTCCGCCAACCCGATCCGCTTCCATGCCGGCCAGCAGGTAGCGATCGGCGTGCGCGACGAGGAATGGCCAGCCTTCGCCTGGGTCAACACCGGGCAAGGCCACGCCGGCTGGGCGCCGGTGGCGTGGCTGCGCCCCTTGGGCGACGGCCTGGCCGAAGCCCTGCGCGATTACGACGCACGCGAACTCGATGCCAAGCAGGGCCAGGACGTGTTGCTGCATCACGAACATGGCGGTTGGTGGTGGTCCGAGTGTGCCGATGGCACGCAGGGCTGGCTGCCGGCCGCCGACCTCGAACTCCTCGACGACACCACGCCGCAGCTGCCTGCGGCGCAAGAGAATCTGCCATGAGCCAAGCCAAGAATTTCAATCTGCCCGACCTGGGCGAAGGCCTGCCCGACGCCACCATCGTGGAATGGTTCGTCAAGGAAGGCGACACAGTGCGTCTGGACGACCCGCTGGTCTCGATGGAGACCGCCAAGGCGGTGGTCGAAGTGCCCTCGCCGTTCTCCGGCACCGTGACCAAGCTCGCCGGTGCCGCCGGCGATATCATCGTCACCGGCGCGGTGCTGGCGCAGTTTGCGCTGGATGCCTCCCAGCCGCAGCGCGCCGATGGTCAGGACACCGGTCACTCGCACAGTCATGCACCGGCGCACACGCCCAGCACCGGGCAACACGCCGCTGGCGACAGCGTGCGCGTGGTCGCTTCCGATAACGGCGGCGAGATCGCTGATGCCGATTCCAATGGCAACGGCAACGGCAACGGCGAGAGCGACCGCGATGACGCCGGCACCGTGGTCGGCGCGATGCAAAGTTCCAACGCCGTGCAGAGCGAACAGGCGATTGCCGTGGGTGGCGTGCGCGCCATGCCGGCGGTGCGCGCACTGGCCCGCAAGCTGCGTGTGGACCTGGCGCAGGTGCGTGCCACCGGTCCGGATGGCACGGTCACGATGGCCGATGTAAAGCAGGCCGCTGCTGCCGGCAGTGCACCGGTGTCTGCGGCGCGTACGAATGCGTCGGTCACGCCGATCAATGGCAATAACGCGAATGCAGGCGCGCAACACGCCGTTTCAAGCATGCAGGCAGCAAACGCTGCAGCGAGCGATGCGCAACAACGTTCAGCGCTGTCTGCCAGCGGCAAACCCATGCGCACGCAATCACCCAGCGTGGTCGCCAAAGGCCAGCCGGAGCAGCTCAAAGGCGTGCGCCGCAACATGGCGCGCGTGATGGCCGATGCGCACAGCAAGGTGGTGCCGACCACGCTCAACGACGATGCCGACCTCCACGCCTGGCAACCGGGCAACGACGTCACCGTGCGGCTGGTGCGCGGCATCGTGCGTGCCTGCCAGACAGTGCCCGCGCTCAACGCCTGGTTCGACGGCGAGGCACTCAGCCGCACCCTGCACACGCAGGTCGATATCGGCATCGCGGTGGATACCGAAGAAGGCTTGTTCGTGCCCGCGCTGCGCAATGCCGACATGCTGGACGCGCACGGCATTCGCGAGAGCGTCAACCGGCTGCGTCAGCAGGTGGAAAATCGCAGCATCCCCGCCTCCGAACTCAGCGGCTACACCATCTCGCTGTCCAACTTCGGCATGTTTGCCGGCCGCTACGCCACCCCGGTGGTGGTGCCGCCGTGCGTGGCCATCGTCGCCGCCGGCCGCGCGCGCTACCAGCTCACGCCGGTGATGGGCGGGGTGGAAACCCACAAGGTGATGCCGCTGTCGCTAACCTTCGACCACCGCGCCGCCACCGGCGGCGAAGCCGCGCGCTTCCTGCGTGCACTGCTGGACGATTTGGCGTTGGCCAACTAAGCGCAGCTCACAAAACCACTCGCTCATCGCCAGGTGGGCGCAGCCGGCTTTGTGATTCCCATCAGCACACGGCCACGTTGGCTGGTGCGATGTCCGCACCGATTGTGGGACCGTGTGGCGGCATGAATGCCGCCACCGAGCTTCCACCGACGGATTCACGGTGTGTCCTCGTGAGGGCACCGCGCCCTCGACTAACCAAGCTTTTTGACGACATCTAAATGACGCTACGACTCGACATTTCGATTGTCTTCTCTGGTCTTGGAGTGGTTGGACAGTGCGGATAGGTCGCTTGCAGAGCGGCTGATCTGCGGCTTGGCTGCAAGGGTCCTTGCCCGCCCACCATCGCAGGACACGCCGCAAGTACGTCCTTGTAGGCTCTTACGCGGCATCCATGCCGCGTAAGGTCCCGCGACGGTGGGAGGTAAGGCGCGCTCAATCAGCTCCACAAGACAAGCAGAGGCACAAGCGAGCTTTCAACAAAGCAACCTGCAAACTCTCTGGAGCGGTGTCCTCACCGCTTGCGGGACCGTGTGGCGGCATGGATGCCGCCACCGAGCCTCCAGGGACGGATTCACGGCGTGTCCCGCAAGCGGTGAGGGCACCGCGCGCTCGACGAGGTCGGCGCTTAGCATGACCCGCCAACCGACCATTGCAGTGCGAATGTCTGGATAATCGACGCATGTCATTTGCCCATCTCTCGCTGTCGCCGCAGCTGCAGCCGTTCTTCGACACCGCGCTGGCTCGCGCCGGTCACCACACGCCCACGCCGATCCAGCAGCAGGCGATTCCGCCGATGCTGCAGGGGCGCGATCTGATTGCCATGGCGCAGACCGGCTCGGGCAAGACGCTGGCTTATGCGCTGCCGCTGCTGCAGCAACGTTGCCTGGCGCCCGACACCGCGCCGCGCGTGCTCGGCGCGCTGGTGCTGGTGCCCACGCGCGAACTCGCCACGCAGGTGGAAGAGACGCTGTGCCAGCTGGCGGCACATCTGCCAAGGCGGCTCAAGATCGTCGCGGCCACCGGGGGAAGTTCGCTCAATCCGCAGCTGCTCGCCTTGCGCGGCGGCGCGGACATCGTGGTGGCCACGCCCGGCCGGCTGCTGGATCTGGTCGACCACAACGCGCTGCGCTTGAGCGAGGTCGCCACGCTGGTGCTGGACGAAGCCGACCGCCTGCTGGAGCTGGGCTTCGGCACCGAGCTCGATCGCATCCTGGCCTTGCTGCCGGCGCAACGGCAAAGCGTGCTGTTTTCGGCTACGTTTCCAGCCGGCATCGCCTCGCTGGCCAAACGCCGCCTGCGCGACCCGCTGCGCATCACCATTGCCGCCACGCCGCAGGCTGCGCCTGCGATCGAGCAACGCGCCATCGCTGTCGACGCCGGCCAACGCACGCAGCTGCTGCGCCATCTGCTGCAAGAGCATGGCTGGTCGCATGTACTGGTGTTCGTCGCCAGCCGGCACACCGCCGACAAGGTCGCCGAAAAACTCACCAAGACCGGCATCACTGCGCAGCCGCTGCATGGCGAGTTGAGCCAGGGCCGTCGCGAGCGCACCTTGTACGCCTTCAAGCAGCGCGAGGTACAGGTGCTGGTGGCCACCGATCTGGCCGGGCGTGGCATCGATATCGACGCGCTACCGGCGGTGATCAATTACGACCTGCCGCGCTCGACCGTGGACTACACCCACCGCATCGGCCGCACCGCGCGTGCTGGCGCCAGCGGGCTGGCGATCAGCTTCGTCAGCGCAGAGAGCCAGCCACAATGGCGTTTGATCGAAAAACGCCAGGGGCTGCGCGTGCCGACCAGCGTGGTTGCCGGCTTTGAACCGACACTGGCCACAGATGCGCCTGCAACGGAAACGCCGAGCACCGACACGCGCGCACCGGACGACAATGGCGGCATCAAGGGCAAACGGCCGAGCAAGAAGGACAAGCTCCGCGCAGCGGCGGCACAGGCTCGCAAACCGGGCTGAAAGCGGGGAGTTACACGCAACCCTCCGCCGTCACGCGGAAGCGGAAGGCGCATGTGCCGCGCGTGGACGCACTGCACATGCGCAGGCCTGGCAGCCTCCAGCACGCGTCGATGCCGGTTTTGCACACGCTTAGCGAATTGCGGCTTCGCACACGGCCGGCATCTCTCGGCGAGCGCGTGCCGCGTGCAGACCATGCTATCTGTCTTGGATTCCGCCGAGGCCGCACGCAGTGGCGGCCACGCACGTTGCTGATGACTCCCGCGCAAGAAGGTGCCAATACGGCGGCAATCCACCTCCACGCCTGTACGGCGAAGACTCAGTCCTGCTCGAAATCCAGCTCGCCGCCCATGCCGCTGTCGCCATCGGCACGCGGCACGCGCTTGCCCGGCTTGCGCAGGATTTCCACGAAGAACTGCTCGCCGCCTTCGCTGGTGAGCGCATTGATCGAGCGGATCAACTCGGCCGGCGGCAGCGGCGCGGCGCTGGCCTCGTCCACCCCGAAGCGCATGTCGAAGTCCCAATAATCCGCACCTTCCGGCAAGTCCTTGCGGCGCTCGCGGCGGATGTACTTGCGGATATCGTTCTTGCTGGACTCCAGCAGACGATCGCGGTTCTTGCCTTCGAGGTTGAGCTGGTAGGTCTTGCGCATGGCGACATCGGTTGGGAACTGGCCGCCTATTGTGAGGCCACATGGCCGTTCTGGGTGAATCGGCGGCTGTCCGGGCGGGATTCGGGCCTGCACTGCGACCGAAGCCGCCCCCCCCCCCCCGACGCGTGCCAGCCCTGGCCTTCGGGCGGAAGCTCGGTCAAGCCGCTGAGACGCCGCGCCGCTGCAACGCTGCAATGGCAGTGGAGTGGGAATCGCGCGAGCGACACTGCCACGCGATCTCTGCGACGGGGGCTTTCGCCACTGTCGCAGACCCAACTCATGCGTACTTGGCAGGCGCCCGTGCGCCGCTGTTCTCCGGCCGGATCTTGAACCAGATCGAATACATCGCCGGCAGAAACACCAGGGTCAAAATCGTGCCGGCCAGCGTGCCGCCGATCAGCGTGTAGGCCAGCGTGCCCCAGAACACCGAGTGGGTAAGCGGGATAAACGCCAGGATCGCCGCCAACGCGGTCAGGATCACCGGGCGGGCGCGCTGCACGGTGGCTTCCACCAGGGCGTGGAACGGGTCCAGCCCTTCGGCCTCGTTGTGATGGATCTGCCCGATCAGGATCAGCGTGTTGCGCATCAAGATGCCCGAGAGCGCAATCAACCCCACCAATGCATTGATACCGAAGGGCTGCTGGAACAGGATCAACGTCGGCACCACACCGATCAGCCCCAGCGGGCTGGTCAGGAACACCATCACCATCGCCGAGATCGAGCGCACCTGCAGGATGATGATCAGCAAGGTGGCCGCCAGCATGATCGGGAACAACGGCAGCATCGCGGTGGTTGCCTTGCCGGATTCCTCGATGGCACCGGCCTCCTTGATCTGATAACCACTGGGCAGTTTGGCGATGATCGGCTGCAGCTGTTTGGTAATCGCGGCCGAGACATCCGGCGGCTGCAGTTGGTCGTCGACATCGCCGCCGACCGTGATGGTCGGTACGCGATCACGGCGGCGCAGGATCGGCTCTTCCATCCGCACATCCACGCTGCCCACCTGCGACAGCGGCACGCGTTGGCCATTGGCACCGGCCAGGGTGAAATCGGCGATGCGTGCCGGATCAAAACGCGTCTCGCCGGCCGAACGCGCCACCACCTGCACGCTGCGAATATCTTCGCGCACCAGCGTGATCGGCACACCACTGAGCAGGAACTGCAGCTGCTGAGCGACTGCGGTCGAGGTCAGCCCCACTGCCTGCAGACGATCCTGCTCCAGGGTGAAATGCAGCGTTGGTGTGCGGGTGCCCCAGTCGGTGTTGACGGTGCGCAGCATCGGGCTGTCCTGCAGGACCTGCTTGACCTGCGCGGCGATGCCACGCAACACCTGCGGGTCGGCACCGCTCACGCGGTACGCCACCGGAAATTGCGAGTACGGGCCGAAGGTCAGTTGCGTCACGCGTACGCGCGCCTCCGGTGCCAGACCTTCGGAGACGGCCTTGCGCATGCGCAGCTTCAATGCATCGCGTTCGTGCGGGTTGTCGGTGCGCACCACGATCTTGGCAAAGGAGGGATCCGGCAACTCCGGACCCATCGCCAGGAAGAAGCGCGGCGCGCCCTGCCCGATATACGCGGTGACAATCTTCGCTTCGTCCTGCTTGGCAAGCCAGGCTTCCAGCTTGGCGGTGGCGGCACTGGTCTGGGTGATCGAGGTGCCGTACGGCAGTTGCACTTCAACCAAGACTTCGGGACGATCGGAGATCGGGAAGAACTGCTTCTTGACGATGCCCATGCCAAGAATCGCAAGCACAAACAACCCGATCACCGAGCCGGCGACCAGCCACTTGCGTGCGATGACACGCTCCAGCGCAGTGCGGAAGCGGTTGTAGCGCGGCGTGTCGTACATCGCGGCGTGGCCGCCTTCGATCTTCTTCAGGTCGGGCAGCATCTTGACGCCCAGGTAGGGCGTGAACACCACCGCCACCACCCACGACACGATCAACGCGATGCCCACGATCCAGAACATGTTGCTGGTGTATTCGCCAGCGGTGGAGGCGGCAAACCCGTTCGGCATGAAGCCGACCGCCGTCACCAACGTGCCGGACAGCATCGGCGCGGCGGTATGGCTCCACGCATAGGCCGACGCGGCGACACGGCTGTAGCCCTCCTCCATTTTCACCACCATCATCTCGATGGCGATGATGGCGTCGTCCACCAACAGCCCCAGCGCCAGGATCAACGAGCCCAGCGTGATGCGGTCGAAGTTCTTGCCGGTGGCCAGCATCACCACGAACACCGCCGCCAACGTCAGCGGCACTGCCGCTGCCACCACAATGCCCACCCGCCAGCCCATGCTGACGAAGCACACCAGCATCACCACCAGCAGCGCGACGAAGAACTTGGTCATGAACTCGCCCACCGACGCGTCGATGTTGACCGCCTGGTCGGTGACCTTGCTCAGGCGCATGCCCAGCGGCAGCTCTGCATTGATCGCGCCCACTTCGCTATCCAGCGACTTGCCCAACTCCAGGCCGTTCCAGCCATCGCGCATGATGATGCCCAGCAGCAACGCCGGCTCGCCGCCACTGCGGATCATGAAAGTGGAGGGATCTTCATAGCCGCGTTTGACGCTGGCGATATCGGACAGCTTCAAGGTGCGGCCCTGCACCACCAGCGGGGTGTCGCGAATTTTCTGCAAACTGTCGAGCGCACCGTCAAGGCGAATGAACACCTGCGGCCCGCGTGTTTCCACCGACCCTGCCGCATTCAAGGCATTTTGCGCATTGAGCGCGGCAAACACCTCCTGCGGACTGACGCCCAGCGTGGCCAGGCGCTCGTGCGAGAACTCGACAAAGATGCGCTCGGGCTGCTCGCCGATGATATTGACCTTCTTGACGCCCGGCACGTGCAACATGCGCTGGCGCAGACTTTCCGCATCGCGTGCGAGCAAGCGTTGCGGCTCGCCCTTGGCCTTCAACGCGAACAGCGCAAAGGTGACGTCGGCATATTCGTCGTTGACCATCGGCCCGATCACGCCGGCCGGCAGGTTGCCGACTTCATCGCCCACTTTCTTGCGCGCCTGATAGAACTGCTCCTGCACCTGGCTGGGCGGTGTGCTGTCCAGCAACGTCAACGTCGTAAACGCAAGACCGGGACGCGTATAGGTTTCGCTGCGGTCGTACCAGCGCAGTTCCTGCAGGCGCTTTTCGAGTTTTTCGGCGACCTGGTCCTGCATTTCCTGCGGCGTTGCGCCCGGCCAGGCGGTGATGATGGTCATGACCTTGACGGTAAACGCCGGGTCTTCGGCGCGACCAAGCTTGAGAAAGGCGACCAGGCCGGCCAGCGAAATCAGAAAGATCAGGAACAGCGTGATGGAGCGCTCGCGCACTGCGAGCGCCGAGAGATTGAAGCGGTCCTCGCTCACGGCTGCGCTCCTGCCGCGGTTGCGGTCGTGGCAGCGGTCGTCGCGCCAGGCGCAATCGTGTTGGCAACCCGCACCTGCTCACCGTCGCGCAACAGGTGCGCGCCCAGCGCCACGATGCGCTCGCCACGCGCCAGCTTGCCGGCTACGTTGGCATGGTCGTCGTCCAGGCCCAGCACCGTCACCGGCCGCCAGCTCACCTTGGCCGGGTTGCCGGCAATCACCCACACGCCAGGCCCCTTGCCCGCATCGAACAGGGCGGCCAGCGGCACCTGCAGGCCGGTCTGGGTGCTAGCCGTGACATCGGAGGCCGCGCCGGCGGGAACCCGGATGCTGACGGTGGTCCCCAGCGGCGCATCTGCCAGCGCGCCGTCGAGCACATAACGCGCCTCGAAGGTGCGTGTTAGCCGGTCGGCGCTTTCAGACAACTGGCGCAAGGTGGCCGGCACGGTGACGGCGGCACTGCCGAACAACGTCGCCTGGGCAACGGAACCGACCTGCGGGCGCAGGGTTTCCGGCAACTGGACGATCGCCTCGCGGTGGCCGGCGTGGGCCAGCCGCAGCACCGGCTGCCCGGCCGCGACCACCTGGCCCGGTTCGACCAGCGTCTCCATCACCACGCCGTCGGCGTCGGCCAACAGATCGCTGTAGCGGTTGGCATTGCGGGCAACGTCGGCCTGGGCCTGGGCGGCGCTCAACTGCGCCTTGGCAGCGTCGGCGGCCGACTTGATCTGGTCGTAGGCCGATGCGGAGATGGCGCCGGTGCCACGCAAATCGCGGTAGCGCGCCTCATCGTCGGCAGTCTGCTGGGCGCGTGCCCGCGCCGCGGCAACAGCATCCTGCTGGGCGCGCGCGGCCAGCTGCAGGTCCACCGGGTCGATCCGCAACAGCGGCTGCCCACGTTTGACGCGCTGCCCGGCATCGACCAGGCGCTCGGACACCTTCCCCGAGACCCGGAAGCCCAGATCGCTCTGCACGCGGGCCGCCACGGTGCCGGAGAAGCTGCGCGCAGCACTGCTGGCGTCGCCCACCGTGGCCACCCGGACCAGCGGGGCAACGGTGCGTGGGTCGGGCTGCGCCTTGCCGCCGCAGGCAATCAGTGCCAGCGGCAGGACACACAGGACGGTGGAGGTAACAAGGCGGCGCCGAAGCATGGAAATCCCGAAGCGATCTGATGAAGGCTCGCATCCTGAGACTTGTGACTAAAACAGTCAATAGTCACAAACACTTCTATGGCGACAAACTCCGCAGAACCAGACTCGACAGCAGACCCGGGACATCGTCGATGACGTCCAGGCTGTGCTGCATCAGCAGTGGATTGGTATACGGCCGGATCAGCACGTACAAGGCCTGGGTCGACTCGTCCAGCGGCGTCTTGCGCTCGAAATCGCCGCTCTGCCGCCCTTGCAGCAGGATCTCCTGCAACAGTTTCTGGATGCGCTCTTCATAGGTCAGCACCGACTGCCAGCGCTCCGTGGCCGCCGACGCGGCGATCTCGTAAAGCTTGCGGTCCTGGAAGAACAGCCGAAGGCTGGCTTCGATGATGACCTTGAACATCCTGCGCAATTTCTCCGGCGGCGACTCGGTCTCCGCCAGTGCCGCGCGGACTTCGTCCTCGATCACGCGCAGGCAATTGCTGCAGATCATCTCGCCGATCGCCTGCTTGGACGGGAAGAATTTGTAGATGTAGGCCTTGGAAAACCCGATCGCCTTGGCCAGATCGGAGACGGCGGTCTTCTCATAGCCGTAGCGGCTGAAATGCTCGGTGGCGGCGATGACGATCTGGTCGCGCACGTCATGGTCGGCCGGCCCCCGGCCCGAAACGGGGTAATTGGATGCTGTGGTCATTACGACAGCTTAGCGCCGACGCTCGCGACTTACAAAAAGTGACCACTTCGTATTATAGTCACTCATCGTCCTGCCCTTTTGGTCTCGCCATGCCGTCACTTCGCTCCCTTGCAGCGCTCATCACCGCCAGCCTCGCAGCAGGCTGTGCGGTCGGCCCCGACTACGCCCGCCCGGACGCGCCCTTGCCCGGGCATTACATCGGCCAGGCAGCGGTTGCCGAGCGCCAGTCCACCACCCAGGCCGAGCTGACGCGCTGGTGGGCCGGCTTCAACGACCCGGACCTGAGCCGCTACGTGACACTGGCGCTGGCGCAGAACCTGGACCTGGCCCAGGCCACCGCACGTGTCACTCAAGCCCGCGCCGGGCTGACCGCTGCCACGGCCGCACTGCTGCCTTCGGGCAACATCAGCGGCAACGCGACGCGCGCCTATCAGTCGCTGGAAACGCCGCTTGGCCAGGTGCTCAACAGCACCCCCGACTTCGACCGCTATGCCAGTGTCTACGAGGCCAACCTGGGCGCCAGCTGGGAGCTGGATGTGTTCGGCGGCCTGCGCCGCGGTCGTCAGGCCGCATTGGCCGACTATCAGGCCACCGAGGCCGGCGCTGCGGCCACCCGCCTGGCGGTGGCTGCGCAAACTGCCGATCTCTACATCAGCATCCGCGGCCTGCAGGCGCGGCTGGACCTGGCCCAGCGCCAAGTCGCCACCAAGCAGGGGCTGGTGGCGATGGTGACGCTGCTGCACGGCAAGGGCCTGGCCGCCGAACTGCAACTGCAACAGGCCCAGGGCGCGCTGTCCCAGTCGCAGGCCACCGTGCCGGGCCTGGAAGCCGGCCTGGTCGCCGCCATGAACGCACTCGACGTCATGCTGGGCGTCTCGCCCGGCACCCATCGCGCCGAGCTGACGGCCAGCAAACCCATCCCGCTTGCGCCACAGATCGCCGACAGCGGCGCGCCGGCCGAGCTGCTGCGGCGTCGGCCCGACCTGATCGTGGCCGAACGCCGGCTTGCCGCCTCCAACGCGCGCATCGGCGTGGCAATGGCCGAGTACTACCCCAAGTTCTCGCTCAGCGGTCTGCTCGGCAGCGCCACCGCCATCTCCGGCGCCAACCTGTTCACCGGCGATGCCGCGCAGTCGTCCGGCGTGCTGGGGCTGCGCTGGCGGTTGTTCGATTTCGGTCGCATCAATGCGCAGATCGCGCAGGCCAAGGGCCAGGAAGCCGAGCAGCTGGCGGCGTATCGCCTGGCCGTGTTGCGCGCTACCGAAGATGTCGAAAATGCCTTCACCGCCCTGGTCAAGCGCGAACAGCAGGCAGCTGTGCTAACGCAAGGCGTGGACGCACTGGGCAGGGCACGCAGCGCCTCGGCGCTGGCTTACGAAAAAGGCGTGGTCAGCCTGATCGAAGTGTTGAATGCCGACGACCAGTTGCTGCGCGCGTCCGATGCGCAGGTGCAGGCGCGCACCGATGCGGCACGTAGTGCAGTGGCCACCTTCAAGGCACTGGGCGGTGGCTGGCAATCCAACGCCGCCGAAGCGGTCGCAGTGCAGCAGCAATCAGTGCGCTGAGTACAGCGACATCACAACCGGTGCGTCGCCATCAACAGGCGGGAGACGGCACTCAATGCGATCGCCGCGTTCAGGGCGTTGAGCCACGGATTGGCCATCCGCCGCGTCCGATACAGCTGCGGTGCGAAAGCCGCCACTGCGTTGAGCAATGCGGAAATCAGGGTTCTTATGTCGCCATCAAGACGATGATCACTGTGCGGCAATTTGATATCGGCGCTGATGCTTACGACAACACAGACGCATTGCACCGACGGCATCCAGCGTGATCAGACACCTCGCATCTGCCCTGCAGGCATTGTCGAAAGCGATGCCACACGCTGTGGCATCGCGCACTGCAAATGGCGCATTCAACCGGCGTGGAAGCGAATGCCTTGATTGATCGTGCATTGATAGGCCAGCAGTGGCCCGCGTTGCTGCAGGCTGGGCAGGTCGTACATGTAGGTGGTTAGCCGCACGCTGTTGTCGGCAAGCACTTGGTAACGCTGGAACTGCTGGAACGGCCTGCCATCGCTGCTGGCAGCGATGAACTGGGTATCGGAAAACGCCAAGGTGCCGTCGGCGGTGAGCCGATATGCGCCGATGCGCACACCACCGCGGTTCTGGCTGGACGCGGTGCCCGCTTCGGCCGTGCAGCGTGATAGATCAACCGACACGGCAACACTGCGGCCGGTCTCCAACGCATCGATCAGGCTCGCTTGCGTGTTCAAGGATTGCGTGGCGAATGCGGGAGCCGCGCTGGCAGACAACACGGCGGCGGCAAGTGATAGCGACAGACGTGAGGGCATGTGCTTTCTCGGAAATGGGGAGCAGGAGGTTGGTCATCAAGACCGGCGTGCCTTCGACATGGATCCGCGCTCAAACTGCGGTAGCGGCGCAGTGCAATGTCGAAGGCAACATTGAACCGGCAGGCTGACGACGTGGATCTACAACCAAGCCAAGGCAGCATCGCAGCGCAATATGGAATGCAGGATCGACCGCGATGCGATGCAGGGTGCAGATGTCGCGCATGCGCCTGGCTGGTCGCATGTGCAGGCAAACGCACTCAATCGGCGTGGAAGCGGATGCCCTGGTTGAGCGTGCATTGATAGGCCAGCACCGGGCCACGTTGTTGCAGGCCCGGCAAGTCGTACATGTAGGTAGTGAAACGCACGCTGCCATCCGGGCGCAGCTGGTAGCGCATGAACTGCTGGATCGGCTTGCCGTCGTTGGCCACGGTGAAATGCGAGCCGGAGAATGCCGCGGTGCCGTCCTCGGTGATGCGATAGGCATCGATATGGCGGCCGCCGCGGGTCTGGGTCACCGGGGTGCCTTCTTCGGGCGTGCAGCGAGCGAGATCGGTGGTCAGGCTGACGTCGTAACCGGATTCCAGGGCTGCGAGCACTTCAGCTCGGGTATTGAGCGATTCGCTGGCCCAGGCGGGCAGCGCGCAGGCGCACAGCGTGGCGAGCAAGGCAGCGGGAGCAAGACGGGGCATGGCAGACTCCAGGCGGACAAGGGAATGAAGCGAACTGGACTGTAATCAGCCCAGGCCGATCAACATGACCTAATCCTGTCTGCACCGGTGCAGTGCGCTACGCATCACGCTGCATGATTGCGCTGCTTGGCGAAGTCGACGCGAGATTGCCGGATGTGGGCTATGCCTGCGCGCGCAGAGGCTGCTGATTGAGCGATCGAGCATATTTGTTGCCAACGACAGACGACATCCGTTGGACGCATCACGCGAACGCCTGACCCCTGCATGGAGCGCAGCAATAGCACGCACCAACCAAGCTCAAGATCCTGATGGAAGGCGCGATAAAGCCCCTCTCCCGCCGGGAGAGGGGTTGGGGTGAGGGTACGGAGCGAAGCTACTCGCCTCGTCCAACTGCACGAGGCTGCGCTCGTACCCTCATCCGCCCCTTCGGGGCACCTTCTCCCGGTGGGAGAAGGGTCTAAAGCCCCTCTTCCGCCGGGAGAGGGGTTGGGGTGAGGGTACGGCCACCTACAATCGCGCATTGGCTTCGCGCGGCACATGCTCCGGCTCCGGCTGTAACGCCGGCATCGCGCCCAACAACAAACGCTCGGCCAATGCGCGTGTAGCGACGCGCAACTCCGGCACGGCGGTGATTTCCCAATAGCGCCCACGCAACAGCGGACCAACGCAATACAGCCCCGGCACGATCTGCCCGGCGCCATCGCGCACCCGCAATTGCGCGTCGGTGTCCACACCCAACCCAAGCGGATCGGCACGTAACAGGCCGGCTTCACGCATGCCGGCGATCAGCGGATCGCTGGTGCGGTCGATGTCGGTATCCAAGCCGGTGGCGCGGATCACCGCGTCGTAGTGACCGGTCTGCGCGTCGGCAGCACCACGCGGGCGGATCACCGCCTCCACGCCATCGGGCACCCAACGCGCACGCAGCAGGCGCGCTGCGGTCACCTGCAATTGGCCCGAGGCCTGCAGCTGCGCCAATTGCTCCGCCGCGCCCGGCGCAACCCGATGCCGTGCTACTTCCCAATACGGCCGCAAGTGACGCAGAAAGCGCGCCCGCTGGGTCAGGTCAAGACGCTGCCACAGCGGTTGCAGATGCGGGCGCAAGGCATCCACCACGCGCCGCCAATCGTCGACCACCGCACTCAGCTGGCGCACGCCGCGCAGCAGGCCGCGCAGATCGGCGTCCTTGAGCGCGCGCTGCAGATGCGGCGGCAATTCCAGCGCCGCGCCTGGCTGACGCAGATGCGCCTGTGGTGCCAAACCACGCCGCGAGATCGCCACCAGCCGTCCACGGTGCCCACGCGCATGCAGGGTCAAGGCCACATCCACCATGGTCAGCCCGGTGCCGACGATCAGCACGTCATCGTCGGGCGACAACCGCGCCAAGGCCTCGCCCTGCCACGGCCACCCGATGTAGCGCGGATGCACGCTCAAACGCGGGCCGATGCCGGCCAGCGCCTGCGGTTGCAGTGCACCGACCGCCAACACCACCCGGTCGCTATGAAAAGCATCGCCATTGGCCAGAAACACGCGAAACCCCTTGCGCGCGCGCTCCACTGCCACCGCCTCTTGCGATAGCCGCATGATCGAGGCCTGCGCGCCGCTGACGGCGGTATCCAGCTCGCTGCGCAGATAATCGCCATAAGCCAGGCGCGGCAGAAATTCCAATCGCCCGCTATCGCCAAGATGCAAGGTATCTGCGAATGCACCGGGCGCTTGCGCATCGATCCCCAGGTCCTTGGCACGCACGTTGAGCAGGTGCTCCGGCCGCGCCGCGCCGTAGGCGATGCCGCTGCCGAAGGTCTCGGCCACGCCGACCAAGGTGATGCGGACCTGGGCATCGGCCGTCTGCGCCAGCGCACGGACCAGCGCGGTGCCGCAGAAGCCGGCACCGATGACGGTGATATGGGTTTCCATGTGCAACTCCCACTGAATGACCCGCACGTTGTGCCCGCAGCGCAGCGCGAACGTGTAAACAAATGGTTAGCGGCGAGCAATCGAAAACGCATGAGCTGATCATGCTTGGTGATGAGGCTTGCGTCGCAAGCGGCGCGCGCGCCGCATTGCACGCAGATGACAGCGCACGCGACCGCAGGTAGATGCTGGTGAGTGGCTGACCACGCCGCTCGCAGCGCGGTGCTGCGCACCGCGATTTGGATTTTGGGTGTGCTTGCGATGGTGCAGACGACACCGCCATGGCCCCGAATGCCGCGTATCACCAGGCTGCTCGATAATGCCGGTTTCCGATCGAGTGCCCGCCATGTCCATTCCTGCAGCACGCCCGCAACGCGCGCCGCGCGACCAACGTGTCCTGATCGCCGGCGGTAGCCGTGGCATCGGCCTGGCCATTGCCGAAGCGTTCGTGCGCAACGGCGCGCAGGTCTCGCTGTGCGCACGCAATGCCGATGGCCTTGCACAGGCCGCACACGTATTGGCGCCGCACGGCGCGACCGTACACACCTTCGCCTGCGACCTGTCGGATGCCGTGCAAATCGAGGCCTATGTGGACGCTGCAGCGCAGGCATTGGATGGTCTTGATGTGGTGATCAACAATGCGTCCGGCTATGGACATGGCAACGACGATGGAAGCTGGCAAGCCGGTCTGGACGTGGACCTGATGGCTGCAGTGCGCTGCAACCGCGCCGCGCTGCCACACCTGCGCAACAGCGCTGCGGCGGTGATCCTCAACATCAGCTCGATCAACGCGCAGCGCCCCACGCCGCGCGCGATCGCCTACTCCACCGCCAAGGCAGCGCTGAATTACTACACCACCACGCTGGCCGCCGAACTCGCACGCGAGCGCATCCGCGTCAACGCGATTGCGCCAGGCTCGATCGAATTTCCCGACGGACTATGGGCGCGGCGTCGCGACGAAGAACCGGAGCTGTATGCACGCATCCGCGACAGCATTCCGTTTGGCGGGTTCGGGCAGGTGCAACACATCGCCGATGCGGCATTGTTTCTCGCATCGCCACAGGCGCGCTGGATCACCGGGCAAGTGCTGGCGGTGGATGGTGGGCAGTCGTTGGGAGTGTAAGCGAGGTGCCTGCGTTGGAGAAGATGCCGCTGCACGTGAATTTGTAGGAGCGTGCCTGCGCGCGATGAGGCTTTATCGGTAACGCCTCTCGCGCTCAGGCGCGCTCCTACGAAGCGACGGGCAACTTTGCCCGTCATCAGACGTCCTAGCGACGACGGGCAAGTGCTGGCGGTGGTGGATGGCGGGCAGTCGCTGGGGGTGTAAGCGAGGTGCCTGCGTTGGAGAAGATGCCGCTGCACGTGAATTTGCAGGAGCGTGCCTGCGCGCGATGAGCTTTATCGGTAACGCCTCATCGCGCTCAGGCGCGCTCCTACGAGGCAGCGCACAACCATCGGCTGCCTGGCGACGAGGCGACGATGCCTCGTTAGCCCACCAACTCCGCCGCCTCAACACTGTGCTCGCCACGCGCCGGCGCCAGCGCGGCGTTCACCATGGCAGCAGCGATGCGTTCGGCCGGATTGATGCGGAAGCGGCGTGGCAGCAGCGGGCCGAGCGCGCCCAGTACGAGGCTGCCGATATGTTCGCCGGTACGCCGCTCCTCACGTTCGCCGCCGATCAGTCCCGGGCGTACGAAGGTCAGCGAAGGAAAGCCAACCGCGCGCAGGTCGCGTTCCAGTTCGCCCTTGACGCGGTTGTAGAAGATGCGCGAGTGCGCGTCGGCACCAGCCGCCGAATTCAGCACGAACACCGAGGTGCCTTGCGCGCAAGCCGCACGTGCCAGTGCCATCGGGTAACCATGATCGATGCGATAGAACGCCTCGCGCGAGCCGGCCTGTTTCATCGTGCTGCCCAGGGCGCAGATGGCCGCTTCCATGCGCGGTGCGGTCCAGCTGTCCAGGCGATCGAAGTCGATCACCTGGTTGCGCAGTTTGGGGTGGATCTGCGTCAACGGCCGACGCGTCACCGCCACCACGCCGGTGCAGCGCGCATCGGCCAGCAACTGCTGCAAGACGTGTTTGCCGACCAGACCGGTCGCTCCTGCCAACAACACATCCATCAGTGCGCCCCTGTCATCAGCGTGCGCCCTCGGAGACGATGCGCGCACTGCTGGCGATGCGATCGCGCTCCACGGCCAGCAACGTCAACGAATGCGCAGGCGCCTTCCACTCGCTGCCGCCGGCCACCACGCGGCCGCCATGACGCGCGGTGTCGACCAGCACGCGCCAGTGCTCGTCGTGCATCGCAGGCAGCGTGAACGCCACGCTGGTGGAGGCAGCATTGATCAGCATCAGCAAGGTCACGTTGGCGGCGATCTCGCGCAGGCCGGTGGTCGGCGAGCGGCCATCCAGGCGCAGCATCAGCGCGCGCGCTTCCGGGTCGTGCCAGCCGGCTTCGTCCATTTCGTGGCCGTCCGGCGCAAGCCAGGTGAGATCCTTCAGGCCCAGCGCTTCGTCGAACTTGCCGTCGAAGAAGCGTGCGCGATGCAGCAGCGGATAGCGCTGACGGATGCGGATCAGCCGGCGCACGAAGGCAGCCTGATCGGCGGCGGCGGCCTTGGTGGCGGCGGTCCAGTCGATCCAGGTCAGTTCGTTGTCCTGGCAATAGGCGTTGTTGTTGCCGTTCTGGCTGTGGCCGAACTCATCGCCGGCCAGCAACATCGGCGTGCCCTGCGAGAGCAACAAGGTGGCGAGCAGATTGCGCATCTGCTGCCGGCGCAGCTGCTTGATCGCCGGGTCGTTGGTGTCGCCTTCGACACCGTAATTGGCCGAGATATTGTGGTCGCTGCCGTCCCTGCCTTCTTCGCCGTTGGCAAAGTTGTGCTTGCCCTCGTAGCTGACCAGGTCGCGCAGGGTGAAGCCATCGTGCGCGGTGACGAAGTTGACCGATGCGGTGGGGCGGCGGCCGCTGTGATTGAACAGATCGGCCGAGCCGGTCAGGCGTGTGGCCAACTCGGCCAGCTGGCCGCCGTCGCCGCGCCAGAACGCGCGCACGTTGTCGCGGAACTTGTCGTTCCATTCCACCCAGCCCGGCGGGAAATTGCCGACCTGGTAGCCGCCCGGGCCGATATCCCAGGGCTCGGAAATCAGCTTGGTCTGGCTCAGCACCGGGTCCTGGCGCACCGCATCGAGAAAGCTGCCCGACGGATCGAAGCCATAACGCTCGCGGCCCAGGATGGTGGCCAGATCGAAACGGAAGCCGTCGACATGCATCTCCTGCACCCAGTAACGCAGCGAATCCATCACCATGCGCAGCGCGCCGACGTTGGTCAGATCGAAGGTGTTCCCGGTACCGGTGTCGTTGATGTAGAAGCGGCGATCGTCGGCCAGACGGTAGTAGCTGGCGTTGTCTATGCCCTTGAACGAGAGCGTGGGCCCAAGCTCATTGCCTTCGGCGGTGTGGTTGTAGACCACGTCCAGCAGCACTTCCAGCCCGGCGTGATGCAGCCGCGCCACCATCTGCTTGAACTCGGCCACGGTGCGCGTGGACATGTAACGCGCTTGCGGCGCAAAGAAGCCCAGGGTGTTGTAGCCCCAGTAATTGCGCAGGCCTTTTTCCAGCAGGTACTGATCGTCGACGAAGGCATGCACGGGGAGCAGTTCCACCGCGGTGACGCCGAGTGAGCTGATGTGGTCGATCAGCTCGTCGGTCTTCAAGGCCGAGAACGTGCCGCGATCTTCCGGCGGCACTGCCGGGTGCAGCATGCTCAATCCGCGCACGTGCGCTTCGTAGATCACCGTGCGATTCCACGGCGTCTGCGGCGGGCGGTCCTGGCCCCAGGTAAAGGCCGGGTCGATCACCGCGGATTTGGGCATGAAGGCGGCGCTGTCGCGGCGATCGAAGCTCAGGTCCTTGTCGCGATGGCCGATGGTGTAGCCGAACAGATGCGGCGCCCATTTGAGCTCGCCAACGATCTGCTTGGCGTACGGGTCCAGCAGCAATTTATTGTGGTTGAAGCGGTGACCGGCGTCCGGCGCGTACGGGCCGTGCACGCGGTAGCCGTACAACTGGCCGGGACGCGCGTCGGGCAGATAGCCGTGCCAGACCTCGTCGGTGTACTCGGGCAGCGCCAGGCGCTCCTGCTCGCGGCCGCGCTCGTCGAACAGGCACAGCTCCACGCGGGTGGCGTTGCGCGAGTACAACGCGAAGTTGACCCCCAACCCGTCCCAGGTGGCGCCAAGCGGATTGGGACGGCCTTCGCGGATGCGCGAGCGTTGCGTGAACTTGCGGGTGGCCATCGGTAACTCCTGAAAACGGTGAACTCAAAACAGTGAGCGAATGCGTGCGCGGATGCGCGAGTACGGCTACACGCTCACCTCTGCAGCGCGTGGCCGGCAGGGTGAACCATACAAGGTGACAGACGCTCCGTTACTGACGTGCAGTGACTGGCGGGTTGGCTTGTTCGGCGGCGCGTTCTTCGGCATCCACCAGGCGCTCGGCCATGGCCCAATGACGTGCCGCATGGCCGTCCGGGCGGCCTTCGGCCTCCCAGATCTCCTGTGCCAACTGGCGAAGTCGTGCCTGCCGTTGCGTGTCATTCATTGCGTGCGTTCTCTTAGGGGGTCGTCAACACTGCCACCGGCGCACGTGCAAACAGCGTGGATAGCGCAAGGCGGCCTTGCTGCGGCTGCAACGTGCTGCCATCGAGCACATTACGGTATGTGCCTTGCGGCAATGCCAACGCCGCCTGACCCCAGCGTGCCGGCGGCAGCAGCAGCGGCAGATCGCCCTCGGTCTGGTCACCGGCGCCTAGCCGCGTGACGGCCACCACCAGCGATTGGCCGCGATGCTGGCGACGGAAGGCCAGCACCTGCGCATCGCCACTCACCGCCACGTTGAGCGGCTGATAGTCGCCCTGCGCAAACAGCGCCGGATGTTCGGCACGCAGCTGCAACAGGATGGAGGTAAGGCGCGCCTTGACCGCGCCATCGCGCCAGCTGCGCAGCAGCGTGTTCCAGTCGCGCGCCTGCGCCAGCCATTGCTGGCGCTGTGCGTAATCGACCGGCCGGCGGTTGTCCGGATCCACCAGCGATAGATCCCAACCTTCGGTGCCCTGATACAGATCGGGCACGCCCGGCACGGTCAGGCGCAATGTGGTTTGCACCAGCGAATTACGCGCGCCGGCCGCAGCGATGTGGTTGCTGGCACGCAACAGCGCGCGCCGCAGCGGCAGCCCGGCGCGGCTGCACAGCACTTGCTCCACAGTGGCTTGCACGGCCTGTTCGTAAGCGGGCGAGCCGTCGGTCCAGCTGGTGTGCAACTTGGCTTCGCGCACTGCCTTGAGCAGCCATTGCGCGATGCGCTCGGCATAGTCGGCGAGCGGTTCGGTGTGGTCGGCGCCCAGGCCGATCGGCCAGGCGGCTACCAGGGTCTGCCACAACATCTGCTGGTCGCCGCCGGCCAATGCCGGCGATTCTAATGTCTCGGTCAAGGCATCGAACCGAGTGCTCTGCTCGATCCACCAACGCGGCTGCTCGGACAGCACCGCCAGCCGCATCCGCAGGTCTTCGCCGCGCTTGTGATCGTGGGTGGCGGTGGCCAGCAGCGCACGTGGGAAGTGCTTGGCGCGCTGCTGATTCTGCGCGTGGAAGGCGGCCGCTTCGTTGGCGAAGTGGGTCGGATGGCTGCCGACTTCGTTGCGCGACAGCAGCACGCCATGCCGGTAGAACGCGGTGTCTTCCACCGATTTGGCATTCAACGGCGCCGACAACTGCTCCACGCGACGGCGCAGGATGCGCCGCAAGGCGATCTGCGCGCGGTCGGCGCCAGCATCGTCGAGCAACCAGCGCTCGATCGCATCGACGGCCGCAACGATCGACTCCGGCATGCCCTCGCGGGCACGCGCGGCGGTGGCGCGCAGACGCTCGGCCTCGCTGCCGGTCACGCCTTTGACACCGGCGTAGGTGCGATACACCGGAAACCAGCGCAGCAACACGCACAGGCCGCGCGCCAGCATCTGCGGGCTGAACTCGCGCGTGGGCGGGTCCAGCCGTGCCAATGCCGACAACGCACCGACGGCGCGATTGAATTCGGTCTGCAACGGGCCACGCAGGATCTCGTCGCGTGCGGCGCGTTCTTCCTGGGCGAAATCGCCACTGCGCCCGCTCACCTTCTGCCAGGCACGAGCCAGCGGCTTGAAGCCGGCCGCGTCGTGCAACACGCCGCCGACCTGGTCCATGAAGTCGTAACCGGTGGTGCCATCGCAGGGCCAGTCGGCCGGCAAGGCTTCGCCGGGCGCGAGGATCTTTTCCAGATACAGGGCCAGCGTGCCGGGCTTGAGCCCGCGCTGACGACCGGCCGCATCCAGCCGGCTGCGCAGCTTGCGCACATAACCGGTGGGGTCGGTGAGCCCATCGACGTGGTCGATGCGCACCCCATCCAGATGCCCTTCGGCCACCAGCCGCAGCGGCAACGCGTGTACCGCGTCGAACACCGCCGGCAGTTCCACCCGCAATGCGACCAACGAGGTGATATCGAAGAAGCGGCGGTAGTTGAGCATGTCGTTGCCCACACGCCACCAATTCAGGCGATACGGCTGGCGTTCGATCAGCTTGTGCAGGCGGCCATCGCCGCGCTTGGCGCCGTCGTTGTAGTCGCGCAGCCATTGCGCACGTGCGGCCTTTTCGGGCACGTCCAGCGTCTGCGGACGGATCGGGTAACGCTGGTCGTAATGCGCCAACGCCGCACTGCCGTCGTCTTCGACCACCAGCGTGATCAGCCCTTCGGCCAATGCGGTGGCATACGGGCGGTCCAGCACCGCCAGCCACAACTTGCCGTCGCGCCCGGGCGCGCGCCAGTCGATGTCGAACCAGTCGGCGTGCTTGGCGCTGCGGCCATTGCGCAGCACATCCCACCACCATGCGTTGTCCGCATGCGTGGCCATGTGGTTGGGCACGATATCGGCGATCAGGCCCATGCCGTGTTCGCGCGCGGCCTGCGACAAGGCGATCAACGCGTCTTCGCCACCGAGTTCGGGATTGACCACGGTCGGGTCGATATTGTCGTAGCCGTGCGTGGAGCCGGGTACCGCAGTGCCGATCGGCGACAGGTACAGGTGGCTGATGCCAAGGCCGGCGTAATACGGCACCTGCGCAAGCGCATCGTGCAGGGTGAAGCCGACATGCAGCTGCAGACGGGCGGTGGCGCGAAGATCGATCATGGATGCGGTTCCGAAACGGCCGCGACGCGACGCGCCTCGGCAACGCCCTGCAGCGCCGTACTCAGGCGCGCATGCGGCAAGGGATCGGGCAGGCGTCGGCGCCAATTGGGATGGACCTCGACGGTACCCGGCAGATTGGGTTGTTCTTCCAGCGCCAATGCGTCTTCCACCGGCAACAAGGCCAGCGGCGAGACGCTGGTGGCGGTGAAGCGCAGCGCGCCCAGCAGCGGGTCGTCCGCAGCGGTCAAACCGGCGTGTTCGACCGCCGCATCCAGACGCGCCAGATCCTTGCTGCGCGCGCTCGCATCATCGGTGGCCTGCGCGGGCTTGATCAGTTCCAGCTTGCGTCGCCACTCGATATCGCGGCCTTCGCGCCAGCCGGTCAACGTGGGCAGATCGTGCGTGGTGGTCGTGGCCACCGCATCCGGCCGCCACAACGCCGGCGATACGAAAGCGCCGTCCTTGTCGCGGGTGAACATCAACACATCGATGCCCATCACCCCGCGCCGCGACAGTTCTTCGCGGATGCCGGGCGGTACCACGCCGAGGTCTTCGCCGATCACGATGGCGCGATGCCGCCACGATTCCAGCGCGAGCAGATTGAGCAGATCGTGCAACGGATAGGCCAGATACGCGCCCTCATTGGAGCTGGCACCTTCCGGCACCACCCACAGCCGCAACAGCCCCAGGATATGGTCGATACGGATGCCGCCACGGTCGCGCAATACCGCGCGCAGCAGCGCGATATACGGCGCGTAACCGCTGCGTCGCAACGCAGTGGGCGAGTACGCACCGATGCCCCAATGCTGACCATCGGCATTGAAGGCATCCGGCGGTGCACCCAACACCAAGCCACGCAACACGGTATCTGCGGCAGCCGCAGCTTCGGCGCCATTCGGGTCGAAGCCAACGGCCAGATCGGCGATCAAGCCGATCTTCATGCCACGCTCGTGCGCCTCGCGTTGCGCATCCGACCAACTGCGCGCCGCCAGCCACTGCGTAAAAACATGCAGCTGCGGATCGTTGTCGCCGAAATCCTGCGCAGCAAAGCGTGCGAAGCCCTCTAGCGCATCGCCCCCTTCGTTGCGGAAGGCGATCAGATCGGGATGATCGGCGGCGACGCGTGTGTAGAGATGACGCAGCCATTGCCACTTGGCCTGCGCGGACGCCGGCCAGTCGATCAATGCACTGTTGTGCAAGGTGTCGAAGCGTTCGCGCAGGCCGGGCACCTCACTGATCGCATCCAGTGCGAGCTCGCCGAGCACACGCACAGGTGCCGCATGCAACGGATCCAGAAAACGCCGGTCGCTGGGCGAATACGGGCTGTAACCGCTGGTGACCGGGCGCGAGGCATGTACCGGACTCAGGGCCAACGCATCGGCGCCGGCGAGCGCGGCATGCCGCAGCCATTCCACCGTGCCGGCTGCGTCACCGATGCCGGCGTCGTCGATGCTGCGTGCCGAATACACCTGCAGCGCCATGCCCCAGGCACGCGGTGCCGGCAGGCCACAGGCATCGGCCACGCTGAAGCAGCGTTGCGGCGCCACTGCGACCTGCTGGGTCAGCGTGCCAATCTGCAGCGTCCAGTAGCCGAAACGGTGCGGTGCGCGCACCTGTCCTTGCGCATCCGCACGCGCTTGCTCGCTGGCGCCGCTGTCGTCCACCCAACGGCCGCTGGCATTAGGGGCAACCGACACGGGCAATAGCGCCGCCACCTGTACGGTCAACAGCGGTGCCGGCTCGATTGCCTGCGCCTTGCAACGACGCAGGCTGTCTTCGCGTTGCGCAGCGGTGGCGGAAGGCAACTCCAGCGCAGTGAGCACCGCATGCAGCGAGTGATCGGACACCTGACGCGGCTGGTCGCTGGCATCTACCCAATCCACCATCACCCCGGCCGCACCGGCCAGCGTGTGCAGATCGGTCCGGCTCAGATCGCGCGTACTCATGCGCGCGCCTCGTGCCAGGCGATGAAGCCATCGACCGGCAATTCCTGCGCGTCAGCAGCGACGTTTTCGGCATGCGCCACACGCCCGCGCAATGCCGGCATCGGCACCGCCGCGCTGCCGACGTTGAAGGCGATATGCCACAGCCCGCCGGGCAACTCCCAACTGGCGGTCACTGCACCCTCGGCCAGCACGCTGGCGCCAACAGCGCGCGCCTGCGCAAGCCCGGGCACCA
Organism: Xanthomonas sp. Leaf131; assembly: GCF_001423495.1. GTDB lineage: Bacteria > Pseudomonadota > Gammaproteobacteria > Xanthomonadales > Xanthomonadaceae > Xanthomonas. Next base: position 172,706 of record NZ_LMOG01000020.1, read on the forward strand.
GCCACTGGCGACGCACGCCTAACAGCGCGGTGAACCAAGCTGTCCATTGCGCGCCTTCGCCGTGGGCTGCATCTTCGATCGGCGCACGCGAAGCGGCGAAGGTGGCGTGGCTATTCGGGTCGGGAATGGTGGCGCGCTGCGCTTCGTCGGCGAATGCGGCGAAGTGGGCAAACTCGCGGCGACGGCCTTCGCGCACCGCATCGTCCAACGGCGGGCCGAAGTCGGTGAAGAACAGAAACGGCTGCGTGGCGCCCCACGGTTCGCCCATGAAGAACAGCGGAATCATCGGCGTCAGCGCGGTCAATGCCAGCGCAGCGCGCAGGCGTTGTTGCGAGACCAGCACGGTCAACCGCTCGCCACGCGCACGGTTACCGATCTGGTCGTGGTTCTGCGCAAAGATCACGAACTTGTGCGGCGGCAACGCCCCGCTCGGCTCGCCGCGCACATGTCCACGCGGATCCGGCTGGCCTTGATAGGCGAAGCCTTCGCCAAGCACGCGCGCCAGATGCTGGGTGGGTTGATCGGCGAACGCCGCGTAATAGCCTTCTTCCTCGCCGGTCAGCAATACGTGCAACGCATTGTGGAAGTCGTCGTCCCACTGCGCGGTGTAACCGCGTTGCAACTGCGAAGCCTGGTTGAATTCGTTTTCCAGCACCAGATGCACATGCCGGCCGGCCGACAGACTGGCCTGCACGGTCTCGCGCAAGGTGTCCAGGAAAGCGTTCGGGGTGATCGCATGCACCGCATCCAGGCGCAGACCGTCGAAGCCGTATTCGTGCAACCACATCAGCGCGTTGTCGAGAAAGTAACGCTGCACCTGCGGCTTGCGGAAATCGATCGCCGCGCCCCACGGGGTGGGCTTGTCTTCGTTGAAGAACGGGGCGGCGTAGCTGTGCAGATAATTGCCGTCCGGGCCGAAGTGGTTGTAGACCACATCCAGCAACACCATCAGGCCATGCCCGTGTGCGGCGTCGATCAACGCCTTCAATTCTTCGGGCGTGCCATAAGCTTCCACCGGTGCGTACGGCAGCACGCCGTCGTAGCCCCAGTTGTGTGCGCCCGGAAACGCGCTCAAAGGCATCAGCTCGATCGCGGTGATGCCCATCGCCGCCAGCTGCGGCAGTTGCGCCTGCACACCGGCATAGCCGCCGCAGCTGCCCACGTGCAGTTCGTAGATCACCGCCTCGTCCCATGGCCGTCCCTGCCACTGGGTGTTCTGCCAGGCGTAGCCATCGCTGCGCTGCACGGCGCTGGGACCATGCACGCCCTCGGGCTGCCAACGCGAGGCCGGATCCGGCACCGGTTCGCCACCATCGATGCTGTAGCGATAGCGCGCATCTGCCGCGCAGTCGATCAGCGCAGTGAAAAAACCATCCTGCCCGGCGTGCAGCGCGCGACGCACGCCGTTGTCGAAGACCACATCCACGCCCTTGGCATCCGGTGCCCAGAGCGCGAAGCGCACCTGTCCCTCACCCGCTGGCCATGCGCCCCATGCCGGCGTGGTGTCGTTGCGCTCGTTCATTGTTATTTCTCCGCTTGCAGATAGATCGTGGCCAGCGGCGGTAGGGTCAGGCGCAGGCGTTGTGCATGCCCGTGCATGCCCATCGGCTCGGTCGCAAGGCGACCGCTGTTGCCGAGATTGCTGCCGCCGTAATGGGCACTGTCGGTGTTGAGGATTTCGCGCCAGCTGCCGGCACGCGGCACGCCGACGCGATAGTCGTGATGCGGTTGCGGGGTGAGGTTGCTCACCGCCAACAGTGGAGCGCCGCCCTCGGGATCGTGGCGGATAAACGCCAGCACGCTGTTGCGTGCATCGTCGGCCACGCTCCAGTCGAAACCGTCGGCGCGATGCGTACCGCGGTACAACGCCGGCACGCGACGCAAGGTGGCGTTGAGATCGCCCACCAATTGCTGCACGCCGCGATGCGGCGCGCCATCGAGCAGATGCCAGTCCAGCGACTGGTCGTGATTCCAGTCGTGCCATTGGCCGAACTCGGCGCCCATGAACAGCAATTTGTCGCCCGGATGCGCCCACATCAGCGCCAGATAGGCGCGCAGGTTGGCGAACCGCCGCCAGTCGTCGCCCGGCATCTGCCCGAGCAGACCACCGGTGCCGTGCACCACTTCGTCATGCGAGAGTGGCAGCACGAAGCGTTCGGAGAACGCGTACACCAGACCGAAAGTGAGCTGGCTGTGGTGCTGCGCGCGCTCGGCCGGATCGCGCTGCATGTAACTCAGCGTGTCGTGCATCCAGCCCATGTTCCATTTGTGGGTAAAGCCCAGGCCGCCATCGCTGATCGGCGCGGTCACGCCCGGCCACGCGGTGGACTCTTCGGCGATGGTGAGCACACCGGGAAAGCGCGTGGCAATTTCGCTGTTGAGCTGGCGCAGGAAGGCGACCGCTTCCAGATTCTCGCGGCCACCGTGCGCATTGGGCACCCACTCGCCTTCGGCGCGGCCATAGTCGCGGTACAGCATCGAGGCCACTGCATCCACGCGCAGACCGTCGAGGTGATAGTGGTCGATCCACTCCAGCGCGCTGCCCAACAGATACGCGGTCACTTCGGGCCGGCCGTAGGTGTAGATCAGCGTGTTCCAGTCGCGGTGCACGCCTTCGCGCGGATCGGCATGCTCGTACAGGGCGGCGCCATCGAACTGCGCCAGGCCATGTGCGTCATCGGGGAAGTGCGCGCTCACCCAATCCAGGATCACGCCGATGCCGGCGCGATGACAGGCATCGACGAACTGGGCAAACCCGTCCGGGCTGCCGTGGCGCGCGGTCGGCGCGTACAGGCCCAGCGGTTGATAGCCCCACGAGCCACCGAACGGATGCTCGGTGATCGGCAGCAGCTCGATATGGGTGAAGCCAAGCTGCTGCACATACGGAATCAGTTGCGCGGCCAGGCTCGGCCAGTCCAGCGGTTGGTCATGCCCATCGCGACGCCAGGAGGCGGCATGCACTTCGTAGATCGACAATGGCGCCGGCGCCGCGCGCGCATCGCGCGCTGCGATCCAGGCGGCATCGGTCCACGCGAACGCCGCTGCACCCGGCACCACCGACGCCGTGGCCGGTGGCAGTTCGCTTTGGCGCGCCACCGGGTCGGCCTTGAGCAGCACGCGGCCATCGGCTGCGGTGATCGCGTACTTGTAGCGCGCACCGGCTTCCACACGCGGCAGGAACAGTTCCCAGAAGCCACCAAGGTGCGGGCGCATCGGATGCCGGCGCACGTCCCACCCGTTGAAATCGCCGACCACCGCCACGCGCTGCGCATGCGGTGCCCACACGGCAAAACGCACGCCCGGCACATCGTTGCAGTGCAGATGCTGCGCGCCCAAGGCGCTGCGCAGCACCTGGCCATCGCCAGCGGCAATCTGCAGCAGCACGGACTCATCCAGCGTGGCGGCGAACGCGTATGGGTCTTCGATCTCCTGCACCACGTCCGGCCACACGATACGCAGCCGGTACGGGCCTTCAACCGCCAATATGCCTTCGAATACACCTTCGATCGCGCTGGGCTGCATGCGCGCCAGCAACTTGCCGCGTGCATCGATCAACCCCATCGCCTCGGCACCCGGTGCCAGCACGCGCACCAGGCGGCGGCCGTCGGCTTGCGTCTGCGGGCCCAATACCGCGAAGGCATCGGCGGGCAATCCATCGGCCACTGCCTGCACGCTCTGCACTACCTGGGACGCCTCTTCCATGCTCACCGCCGCTGCTTCCGTCTCCTGCCCCTGCACGCCCAGCCGTTCGCTCATGACACCGTCGCAAGCGCGGGCGCAGTGGCGGCGGTGCGTTCGTAGAGCGAGAGGTACTTCTTGCCGGCCACATCCCAACCGCTGGGGCGCAGCATCGCGGCGCGGCGCATCGCCGACAGCAGGCTGGGCAGGCGGAAGGTGCGGAAGGCGCGCTCCAGGCAGCGGCGCAAGGCCTCCACACTGGCCTGCTGAAACAGGAAGCCGGTGACACCGTCATCCACCGTGTCGATCAGGCCGCCGGTGGCGTGCGCGATCGGCAGGCAGCCGAAGCGCTGCGCGTACATCTGGCTCAGCCCGCAGGGCTCGAAGCGCGAGGGCATCAGCAGGAAGTCGGCGCCAGCGAACATGCGCCGCGCCAGGCCTTCTTCGAACCCGATAAACGCACCGACCTGGCCGGGATAGCGCCGGGTGAGCTCGGCAACCTGTTGTTCGATCTCCGGCTCGCCGCCGCCAATCACCGCGATCTGACCACCAGCCGCCACGATCTGCGGGGCGACCTCGCAGATCAAATCCAGGCCCTTCTGGTGCACCAGCCGCGACACCACCGCAAACAACGGGCCGGTGCTTTCGCGCAGCCCGAAGGCCTTGCGCACCTGCGCCGCGTTAGCCTGGCGGCCCTGCCAATGATTGACGCTGAAATGCGCGTCCAGATGTGCGTCGGTACGCGGATCCCAGCTGGCGTCGATGCCGTTGACGATGCCGGTGAGCGCGCCCTTGGCCGCACGACCGGCCAGCAGGCGATCCAGCCCGCAGCCCTGCGCCGGGCCGGTGATCTGCTGGGCATAGCTGACGCTGACCGTGTTGACGTGGTCGGCATGCACGATGCCGCCGCGCAAGAACGACATCTGCCCGTAGAACTCCAGCTCGGCCACACGCTCGGCGGGAATGCCCAGCGCGGCGGCCATCGAATACGGCACCAGGCCCTGATAGGCCAGGTTATGGATGGTCAACAGGCACGGCGTGGTGCCGCCGGACCAACGCACATAGGCCGCCGCCAACGCGCACGGCCAGTCGTTCAGATGCAGCAGGCGCGGCTTCCAGCCCAATCCGGCATGGCCGGCGGCAATCTGCGCGGCGGCATGCGACAAGGTGGCGAAGCGGATCGCGTTGTCTTCGAACTCCGAGCCGCTGGTGCTCACATACGGCGAGCCGTCGCGTTCGAACAGTTCCTTGGACAACAGGATGTAGATCGGCAGGCCATCGGATTGCACGATGCGGCCGATGTCGCAGGCCGGCAGCGCGGCATGCGCCAGCACCCGGCCGACGATCTCCACCTTGCCGGCGCGCGCCAGCACCGCGCGGTAGCCGGGGATCAAGACCCGCACGTCGTAGCGATGGCGCAGCGCGCGTGGCAGCGCTGCGGCCACATCGCCCAGACCGCCGGCCTTGATGAAGTCCGCCATCTCCGACACCACGAACAACGCGCCGCGCGTGTCTGCCAACGACACCGGCAAACGCTCGTGGTGCCGGATGAAACGCCCGCGTGCATCGCGCGGTCGCCCGCTCTTCTTCAGAGTAGGGATCATCGTGCTTCGCTCTAAGCGTGCGGTGGTAGCGTGCAGCGGCATCATGGCAACCATCTAAACGTCCGTCGTAAAGTGGGTGGAGACGGAAAAACAGCGAAGCGGAAACCATCGTCTGCCACTGTGGCCAGGCGACCTGCTACGAATGAGGAGCGGGAACGACGCGCGTACTCCACGTTGTCCTTGTGGATGAATCTACACCCCGACCAAATAAAAAATGCGTGAATACGTGCTGACTTTTCTGCGACAACCCACATTCCTTTGCGCACAGTTGCGCAGGCCGGCAGGCATAAGCCGCACATTGCAGTGGCGTGACATCCCTCTATCGGTGCATCAGCACTGAAATGCACCGAAAGCGGGACATCCCGGTGGCGCCCGCCGTCACGTGCATAACTTGTTCATTCGAACGCGCACGGCAGGTGTCGCGCCGCTGCCTGGCGTCCGCGCGCATGCTGGTCACACGCACTCTTGATCTGGCCCGCTTCAGCCACCCGCATGCGCGCCGATAACGAGCGGTAGTCCTACGACTTTTTGAGACACTGGCGCATGGCAGACCAGCCTGAACTCCCAAGCCGCCCGCGTGGCGGACTGCGCCGCCTGTTGCCCTGGGGCGGGGCGGACAGCGCGCGCCCGGCCGCTGCCTTGCCGGCGGTGCTGCACAGCGAGCGCGGTGGGCACGGCCTGGCGGCACATCAGCTGGTGCCGGCAAAAACCAAATCCGGCGCGCACGATCCCGCCGCCGCCACTGCCTTGCTGATGCGCCTGTTCTCGCATGCGGCGCATCCGGAAGCCTTGCTGCTGGCCTTTGCCGAAGGCATCGCCAGCCTGCACGGCGAACTCGGCGACATGGGCGTGCGCCTGAGCGCGGCCTATGCGGCCGGCGACTGGCCTGGCTATGGCCGCGGCCTGCGCCAGCTGATCGACAAGTACATCCGCACCGTCGACACCGGCGATTCGCTGGCCGAGGGCCGCACCGAGGCCGAGCAACTGCGCGACCTGCTGCGCCACGCGCTGGGCAACGCGCTGGCCACGCTGCTGCAACGCAGCCCGGAGCTGGCCGAAGAAGCACAGACGCTGGCCTCGGCGTTGCGCCATTGGCGCCCGGGACACGAATTGATCACGCTGGAACAGCGGCTGCGCGAGCTGAGCCACCAGATCGGCCTGCGCGCCGAGGATGCCAGCGAGCAACAGAACCTGTTGCTCGGCTTATTCGATCTATTGTTGGAGAACGTCGGCGAACTGCTCGACGATCGTAGCTGGCTGCAAGGCCAGATTTCGGTGGTGCGGCAACTGATTTCCGGCCCGCTGGACGTCGGCTCGATCGAACAGGCACGCGGCACCTTGCGCGAGGTCATCTACAAGCAAGGCCTGCTCAAGCAGGGCATCGCCGATTCCAAGACCGCCATGCGCGAGATGATGGTGTCCTTCGTCGACCGGCTCGACGGCATGGCCACCAGTACCGGCGAATACCACGATCGCGTTGCCGGCTATTCGCAGGCGATCGGCGATGCTCGCAGCATTCCCGACCTCAATCGGCTGTTGCAGGATCTGCTGCAGGACACCGCCGGGGTACAGGCGCAGGCACTGGCCGCACGCGACGAATTGCTGGCGGCCCGCCGCCAGGTCGAAGACTCCGAGCAGCGCATCGCCTCGCTCGAACAGGAACTCAAGGACGTGGCCGGGCTGGTGCGCGAAGACCAGCTCACCGGCGCGCTCAACCGGCGCGGTTTCGAAGAGCTGTTCCAGCGCGAAGCCGCACGCACCCAGCGCGGCGGGCAACCGCTGTGCATCGCGATGCTGGATCTGGACGACTTCCGCCGCCTCAACGAGACCCACGGCCACGCCGGTGGCGACGCCGCGCTGCGGCATACGGTGGATGTGGCCAAGTCGGTGCTGCGTACCACCGATGCGATCGCCCGCTTCGGCGGCGAGGAATTCGTGCTGCTGCTGCCGGACTCCACCATCTTCGAAGCCAGCGCGGCGGTGATCCGCCTGCAACGCGCCCTGGCGCAACGCTCGCTGCTGCACGACGACGTACGCGTGTTCGTCAGCTTCAGCGGCGGCGTGGCGCTACGCCATCTGGACGAAGCCCAGGACGATGTGATCCGCCGCGCCGACCGCGCCATGTACGACGCCAAGTCGGCAGGCAAGAACCGGGTGATCAGCGCCGACTAGCGCCAACCTCGGCCTGCCGCACAGGGCATGCAATTTGGGCACCCGGCGCAGCGTTCGCGGCGGCCGGGTTTCAACTGTCCGTAACCCGATACGGGCGCCAGCGGGTCAGCTGGACCGCCGCACCGCGCGCATCAATGCGCCGGCGTCTTCCCGCGCAGCTTCTGGAACAGCATCACTGCACCCAGCACGATCGCACCGGCGACCACGCCGACCAGCATGTTGCCCAACGCATCGACCAACCAGCCGACGCTGCCGGCCGACTTGGCCAGGTCCTGCACCAGGTGGTGCAGCGCAGGAATGTTGTGCACCAGGATGCCGCCGCCCACCAGAAACATCGCCAGCGTGCCGGCCACCGACAGGAACTTCATCAGCCACGGTGCGGCCACCAGAATGCCGCGACCCAACGCCGCCAACGCCGCGCCCTTGTTGGTCAGATACAACCCCAGGTCGTCCAGCTTCACGATCGCTGCGACCAGGCCGTAGACACCGACGGTCATCGCCAGCGCGATCGCCACCAGCACCGCGACCTGCTGGCCGAACGACACCCCGGCCACCACGCCCAGCGACAGCACGATGATCTCTGCCGACAGGATGAAGTCGGTGCGGATCGCGCCCTTGACCTTGTCCTTTTCCAGCGCCACCACATCCACGCTCTCGTCGGCCAGCGCGCGGGTGCGTTCGGCATGCCGCTGCGCTTCTTCTTCCTCGTTATGCAGGAACTTGTGCGCCAGCTTCTCCACACCCTCGAAGCACAGGTAGGCGCCGCCGATCATCATCAACGGCATCACCAGCGGCACGTTGTAGCCGCGCCCGCGCAGCCAGGCTTCCAGCGCGCTGATCGCCAGCGCCGCCGGCACCAGGATCACCTTGTTGACCAGCGAGCCCTTGGCCACCGCCCATACCACCGGCAATTCGCGGTCGGCGGTCACGCCGGTCACTTGCTGCGCGTTGAGCGCCAGATCGTCGCCGAGCACGCCGGCGGTCTTCTTGGCCGCGACCTTGGTCAGGATGGAAACGTCGTCCAGCAGCGTGGCGATGTCGTCGAGCAGGGTGAACAGGCTGGCACCGGCCATGCGGGGGTCCTTCGTGTGTGGTCGTGGATTCTCGCCGATCCGGCGCCCGGATGGGGTGATGGGGCTGCTGCGGATTCACCACCTCACCACCCAGCGCTGGCCACACTCAGCGATTGCACGCGCGCCGGAGATGGCCTTGAGTCCGAACGACCCTTACCGCACGCCGGCCCAGGCCGCGATCCCGGCCGATAACGCCGTGGTGGGCGGCATGAGCCGACGCACCCAGATCCTGCGCCTGTTGCTGCGCTATCGCGGGTCGGGCGTGTTTGCCGGCATGAATCTGGATCCGGCCGCGATCAACGAATACGAAGTGCCTGCCGAAGGCACCCCGGACCAGTTCGTCTCCGATCTGGAGGCATTGGGCCCCACCTTCGTCAAACTCGGCCAGATGCTGTCCACGCGCCCGGACATCGTGCCGCCGGAGTTTGCCACCGCGCTGGAGCGCATGCAGGAAAACACCAACTCGGTGCCGGTGGAACGCATCCGCCAGATCATCGAAGAAGAACTCGGCGTGTCGGTCAACAAGGCGTTCTCGCACTTCGACCCGGTGCCGCTGGGCTGCGCCTCGCTGGCGCAGGTGCATCGCGCCGCCTTGCGCGATGGCACGCCGGTGGCGATCAAGGTGCAAAAGCCCGAAGTGGCCGCCCAGGTGCGTTCGGACCTGGACGTGCTCAAAAGCTTTGCCACCGCCGCCGATCGCCTGACCGGCATCGGCCGCCGCGTGCGCTTTGCCGACTGGCTGGGCGAATTCGGCAAGACCCTGCGCGCCGAACTCAATTACGAGGACGAAGCCGAAACGCTGGTGCGCTTCGGCAAGCATCTCAAGCCGTTTCCGTTGCTATGGGTGCCGCAACCGATCTGGGATCTGAGCAGCCGCAAGGTGCTGACCATGCAGCTGGCCGAAGGCGTGCGCGTGGACAAGATTTCCGGCCTGCGCCGCACCGAGCAGCCGATGGACAACCTGGCGGCGGAGCTGGTCAAGGGCTATTTGGATCAGATGTTCGTGCATGGCGAAATCCATGCCGACCCGCATCCGGGCAATTTGCGCGTGCTGCAGGACGGGCGGCTGGCGATCTTCGACCTGGGCATGGTCGCGCATGTGCCGCCGCGCCTGCGCGAGCGCTTGCTCAAGCTGCTGTTCGCCGCCGTCGATGGACGTGGCGAAGAAGTCGCCGAAGAGACCATCGCGCTCAGCACGCGGCTGGAGGATTACGACGAAGACCGCTATCAGCGCGAAACCGGGCAGATGATCGCGCGCTACGCTGCGCACGACACCACCTCCGAGGGCCGCGTGGTACTGGATCTGGTGCGCATCGCCACCTCCAATGGCCTACGCACGCCGCCAGAGTTGAGCTTGCTCGGCAAGACGCTGCTGAATCTGGAAGGCGTGTGCCGCGCACTGTCGCCCCATCTGGATACGCGCCGCGTCGTCGAGCGCCATCTGCAACACGTGATGCGCGCGCGCCTGAAAAAGTCCCTGTCCGCAGCCAACCTGGCCAGCGAGGCGATGGAGCTTCAGCATCTGATCCGCGAAGGGCCGCGACGCATGTCGGAGATCCTGTCGCTGGCCGCAGAAAACCGCCTGCAGATGCGCGTCACCGGGCTGGAAGAATCGCATCTGATGGAAAGCCTGCAGAAGATCGCCAACCGGGTGGCGGCCGGCATCGTGACGGCGGCGCTGATCATGGCCTCGGCGCAGATGATGCGTATCGAAACCGGCTTGAAGCTGTGGGGGTATCCGGCGATTGCGATGGTGCTGTTTCTGCTCGGGGTCTTCCTGGGTCTGGGTATCGTGCTCAGCGCATTGTTCTTCGACCGCCGCGTGCGTGCGCGCGAGGAACGCGGGCACCGATAGCGCCACGCACAAACCACACACACGCGTAGGAGCGCACGCGGGCGCGACACGGCTCCACGCGGCCTCGCTTGCCAAGACCGCCGCGTCCAGCGATCAACGTGGATCGGGCGGTGCGGCGTTACTGCGACATCGCCTATATGCGAGAGCCGCGCCAGATGCGGAGTGCAGAAACCGTGGACCTCTTAGCGAGCGCCACCGCGATCAGCTGATCGTCAGCGCGCGCAATCCGCCGCGCTGCGGCAAGCGCTCGGCTCGAACAAACATTTCAGTCAGCTTCAGCGGGGCATAGTCCGTCATCCGGGTGTCACATTGCTGGTGGCGCACAGGACAGGCGAGCAAGGCGTCCGGTACGCGCTCGCATCATTCCCCCACGGACGCTGCGCATGCATTGGATGTTGCTGGTTTCGTTATTGCTGTTGCTTTGGCTGTTGGTCGCTTCTCCGCGTCTGGCGTGGCTGAAGGCTGGCCTGTTGTCGTTGTTGCTGCTCTTGCTCAGCGCCTGGGGCCTGGTCGACCGGCTCAGCGGCGACGGTATCAACGCCGCAACGCTGTACCACCTGCGCGCAGACATGGACGGCGCCGGCGTCAGTGATTTTTCCGGTTACATCGCCGTGTTCATCGGCATGGTGCTGCTGTCGCTGAGCCCGCTGGTGCTGCTCAAGGTGCAGCGCTTCCGTCGCCCGCGCGGCGGAGGCGCGGTATTCGGCGCCTTCGTGGTGATGTTGCTGGTCAGCATCGCGGTCAGCCCGCTGTACCGCGATGGCAAGCGGCTGTATTACCAGTTGCGCCCGGTGGATTACGCCACCGTGGTGCCGGAATACCTGGTGCCGCAGCAGCCCTTGCAGAAGCGCAAGAACATCGTGTGGATCTACGGCGAAAGTCTGGAACGCACCTACTTCGACGAAGACGTCTTCCCCGGTCTGATGCCGAATCTGCGTGCGCTGGCCAGCGAAGCGGTAGACGTACGCAACCTCACCTCCACCGAAGGCAGCGGCTGGACCATCGCCGGCATGGTCGCCTCGATGTGCGGCGTGCCACTGACCACCGCGCCCGGCGATGAAAACAGCATGGACCGCATGGGCCTGTTCCTGCCCGAAGCGCGCTGCCTGGGCGACTATCTCAAGGATCAGGGCTACCGCAATCACTATGTCGGCGGCGCCGATGCCAGCTTTGCCGGCAAGGGCAGCTTTCTGTCCAGCCATGGTTTCGATGTGGTGCACGATGTCGGCTACTTCCGCGACAAGGGCGTGGCGCCGAAGCATTTTTCCGCCTGGGGCGTGCACGACGATGTGCTGCTGGATGATGCCTGGGACAGCTTCCAGACGCTGTCGCGCGCCGGCCAGCCGTTCATGCTTACCACGCTGACCATGGACACCCACCATCCTGCCGGCCACTTGCCGCTGGCATGCAAAGGCCAGCACTACGACAGCGCGCTGGGCGACATCGGGTTGTTGCATGCGATCAAATGCAGCGATCGGTTGATCGGCGAGCTGGTCGCGCGCATTCGCAACAGCCGCTACGGCAAGAACACCATCATCGTGATCGCCTCCGATCACCTGGCGATGCCCAACGATCTCAGCGACGTGCTCGCCAAGCAAAAACGCGAAAACCTGCTGTTGTTCCTGGGCAAGGACATCGCGCCGCAGCAAGTGGTCACGCGCGCCGGCAGCACACTGGATTCGGGTGCAACGCTGCTGCAGTTGCTGGAACCGGGCATGCGCACGCTGGGCTTCGGCCGCTCGCTACTGGCCAACGATGCGTCCCCCAGCGCCAGCGTGGCGGCCAGCCGCGACAGCGGCAAGGACTACCCGCGTTATCTGGCCTACGCGCGCACGCTATGGACCGGCCGCAGCACGCGCATGCTGCGCATCAACGGCAATGGCGATGTGGTGGTGGGCGTGCAACAGGTGCGCCCGCCGGTGCTGCTGGAATACGACGACGACACCAATCTGAAAACCGTCTATCTGGAAAACACCTCGCGCCAGTTCGACCGCACCCATACCGAAGGCACGCTGGCCTACGTAGACCGCTGCACGGCATTCGAAGACGGCTCGGCCGACGGCGATTGGTGCGCGCTGGTGGTCGATCGCCACCAGAGCATGAAGCTGTATCGCGATCCGGACCTGACCCGCGGCATCGCCGTCGATGCGCCATTGGATGCCAGCCAGCAAGGCCCGCGCCCACGCGTGCGTCAGCCGATCATGCTCACCCAGACTGCGCGCAAGACCGAGGCCGGTCGCTACATGCTGGAGCTGTATGCAAAACGCCGGCCCACGCGTGCGTTCTGGGTGGAAGCAGTGTCGTCCGAGCGCAAGGTGGTACTGGCCCAGCAATGGGTGGTGCCCGATGCGGCCGGTCGCATCCGCATGCCGGTAGGCCTGGAACATGCGGTGGAAGATCTCGAAATCCGCGCCTGGCTGGACTACACCGAAGATGTCAGCGTGGACGATCTGGCCCTGGTCAAGGATACGCCCGTCGCAGACCGCTCCTGAGTTGCGCGGCTGCATAGCCATCAAGCGGGCGCCGCGGTTGCTCGGAACTGATTGCTCGGTGCGGCATATACCACGCGTACATGCCGGTTCTGAGCGTACCGTCCATACCCGTGTTGCCCATTGCTCGCGACGTTTTTTGTCAGCAACTTCTAGACCTAGATCTTGGTCGTCTTGAAATGATTGGACAACATGATTGGACGGCGCTGATAGATCAGCTATGGAGCGGCTGATCTGCGGCCCGGCTGCAGGGCCCTTGCCCGCCCACCATCGCGGGACACGCCGCAAGTACGTCCTTGTAAGCTCTTACGCGGCATCCATGCCGCGTAAGGTCCCGCGACGGTAGGCGGGCAAGGACCAGTCGAGATGGTCGATGTGTGTGGTGCAAGCAACGCACGATGTGCATTGTTCGGATAACGGCGCGTTCGGTCATCTTCCCAATACAGGTCGAGCAACAGACAAGCTTTTAAGAAAGCAACCGACTAACTCTCTGGTGCGGTGTCCTCACCGCTTGAGGGACCGTGTGGCGGCATGGATGCCGCCACCGAGCCTCCAGGGATGGATTCACGGCGTGTCCCGCAAGCGGTGAGGACACCGCACCCTCGACTCGACTCGAATAACCAAGCTTTTGACTTAACAGCTTGACTGTATCCAACCAACGCGAAGCCTCGACATCCCGGTCGTTTTGGAGCAGTTGGACAGGGCGAATAGATCAGTTGTAAAGCAGCTGATCTATGGCGTGACTGTAGGAACCATGCCAGCGCACTGCGTGTACCCGCCGGCTCAGTCTTCCGATGCAGGCGTGCCATCGCCTGTATCGCGCGCCACCGCAGCACCGGCACGACTGAAACGAATTTCCTGCGGCGATTGCAGCGCAATTCCTACCGTTTCCATCCGCTGCAGCAGCGCGAAAAACAACTCGCTGCGCACGCCATACGAATCGCGCGGGCTGCGCACGTAGGCGAACGAATTGAAGTTGACGTGCCCGCCGGCCAGCGAATCGATGAATACCGCCGGTGCCGGCTCGGCCAGCACCTTGGTGTGTTCGGCGAACAGTTCCAGCAGCATGTCGCGCACCTTGCCTACGTCGGCTTCCAACGGCACCGAGAACTGCAACTGCACCCGGCCCATCGGGTTGGACAGCGTCATGTTGCGCACGCTTTTGGTGATCAATTCCGAATTGGGCACGATCAAGGTGGAGCGGTCGCCGACCTGGATTTCGGTGGCACGCACGCTGATCTTGCGCACATCGCCTTCCTGGTCGCCGATACGCACCCAATCGCCGATCTTCACCGGCCGCTCGGCCAGCAGGATCAGGCCGGACACGAAGTTCTGCGTGATCGCCTGCAAACCGAAACCGATACCCACCGACAGCGCGCTCAACACCAGCGCCAGCCGCTTCAGATCCAGACCCAATGCGGTCAGGCCCCAGATCACCACGATCAGCCAACCCAGATAGCGCGCCACCGTGCTGATGGAGTTGCGCGCACCGTCATCGAGCTCGGTCTTGGGTAGATAGGTGTTGAGCAGCCACTGCTGCACCACATGCACCAGACCCATGCCAAGCAGGAACACGCACAGCGCCCTGAACACGTCGCCGGGGGTGATCACCAGCTCCTTGCCGATGGGGATGCCGTGGGTAATGTTCTCCGCCCAGCCGGTCACCACATTGATATTGGCTCCATAAGGCGTCAGTAGCACTGCGATGCCCAACAGCACCAGCAGCACCCGCGTCGCTGCGGACATCAGCAGCCCCAGCTGGACCAGGCGTCCGCTCCCGATGCTCAGCGCATGCGACAGCGCGCGGCTGAAACGGCCGTCGGGATTGAACATCCAGCTCATCAGATCGTCGGCAAACACCACCAGCAAGCCGAGCAGGCTGCAAATCAGGGTGATCCAGATGATCTGCCGCTCCACGAACAACGCCAGATTGAGGTAGCCGAACAAGGCCGATATCAGGGCGAAGATCACCGCCAGATGGCCCAACAGCCGAATCAGCACGATGAAGCCGCCGCCCCGCGACACCACCGGCGTTGGCGCATCGCTGTCGGGATCGACCACGCCCGCAGTCGCCGCCTGCGCCCGCAACGACAGGCTCAGGCCGGCCAGCGCCGACAGGATCAACCCCGCATACAACAACGCGGCGACCGCATCGGTGGCAGTCGTCAGCGCAGGACTGCTGCCTGCGGCTTCACTGATCTTTGCGGCCATGCCGCTGAGCCAAATCACCGCGGCAGTAGCCAGGCAATGCACGCGCAGGCGATCAACGGTGGCATCGTCCAGCGGAAACAAGCGCCAGCTGGGTTGGTGCTTCATCAACAGGCTTGCACTGAGCGAACCGACGAAGGCGGCCACCAGACTGACGGCGACAAACCCGGTCAGCAGTTGATCCAGATCGTCCGGCAGCTCGCCGAGCGCGCGGATGCCTTCAACCAGCACGAACGCCGCAATCCCCAGGGTAAGCGTACCGACCAGCAAGAACCACAGTGCCAGCCCGGAGCGTCGCAGGCGTCCGCCGGGCGCACGCGAGGCTGCGTAACGGCGCCCCAGGTGGCGCAGGAAGATCCGCATCGGGAGTGCCAGCAGCAACGCGATCACGGCGGCGGTGATCAGCCCGCCCACGCCGTTGGCTGCAGTTCCCGCCTGCACCATCTGCACCGTCTTGGCGGAAAGCGCCTGCAGACGGGCACGATCGTCAGGCCATTGCTGGGCGATCTGGTTCCACAACGTCGGCGACAGCGGCGAGGCGACACGCGTGGAGAGCTGCACGCTGAAGCGTTGCACCCGTTCGCGTTCGAGCCGATCGGCCAGGTCCTTTGCATTGGAGACCAGCAGCATTGCCCGGATGAACTTGGCATTCAGCTGATCGCGCTCTGTAGTCAGCAACCTGCGCTGTTTGACCAGATCGGCTGGTTCTTTGTCTTGCGCGACGCCGAGTCCCTCCAACCGCGCGTTGAGCTCTTTGAGCGGTTGCTCCAGCGTGCGTACCAGATCCTGCGCCTGCCGCTGCGCGCCAGCGACGTCATCGGTCAGCTTGCCCAGTTGCTCGGTATCAGCCTTCTCCATGCCGGCATCGGCCTGGACCAGCACTTTCTGCATGCTGTCCAGCTGGGTCTGCGCGTCCTTCAGCAGTTTGTCGTCGTCCTGCGCCACTGCGGCGCCCACGCACACCATCCATAACGCAGCCAGCAACAGCACACGCCGCAACACGCCGCGATGGGCACCCAGAGCAGATCGGAATTCAGACACAGGCAGGCATCGGACAGGCGCGGACCACCGCAGTGTCGGCATCTTAATCCACTGCTTCCGGTTCAGCCGAACGCTGCTGCCGTGCGGGTTCAGCCTGGCAGAGCTCGCCAGTGACCACTGGCGCTGCGCAGTTGGCAGTTCGTTGGCGACAGCAGCGACAGAGCAGGCGGCCGCAGTTGGCTTAGCATCTCACCTATCCCGACCTGCGCATGAACGCGGTGCAGCTTGTCACCTCGCGGCAACGGTGGGCTGTCGCAGAATCGAGTCACCGCTACGGCAGACGCAGCGGATGACCGCGAAGGAGACACTCTATGCAGATTCAGATCCAGACCGACAATCACGTGCCGCATGACCCCTCTGTCGTGCAGCATGTCGAGAAGACCTGCTCCGCCCAGCTGGCGCATTTCGCCAACGACATCACCCGCGTCGAAGTGCATTTGCGCGATGAAAACGGCCAACGCGGCGGCGCGGCGGATCGAACCTGCAGCATCGAGGCACACGTTGCCGGCCTGCCGCCGATCGCAGCGACCAATAGCGCCGAAACCACCGCGTCCGCCGTCACCGGCGCCGCGCGCAAGCTGCGCACCGCCATTGAACATGCGCGCGGCAAGCAGCACGCCAAGGCGACCGCACCGCCGCCGGACATGCTCTGATCTGACGTGTTGATCTAATGTACACACCGATCTGACGCTTGCTCAGCTGGCAATGGGTCCGATCACCACTTGGCAGGGTCGCGCTCACGCACCCTGTCTGCTGGTACGTCTTATTAACTTACTTTACGCGTCGTCTCCGACGGCGCAGATCGACGCTGCAAGATGCTAGTTGGTCGTTCATACCTTCTTAGCTTGGATCCTTTGCTCGCCAGCAAATAATTTCTACAGTGACCGCGATGTCAGCAGATTTATGGCTGCTGCCTATCCAAGCGCATGCCTACGCTAAGCAATGAAGGGGCCCAGCTCTCTATCGCACAACGGGCGAATTCTTATGACAACCTTGCATTCGCGCGCGTAACCCTGTCCCTGCTCCATCATTCAGCTAACCGATGATCAGCTCGGTCGCCCTTACCGTGCGAGATCAACCAGTATGGATTGCGCCACTGATGCGCTCGGTCACGAAAAGCCAGTTGGCTTGGTCACGCATTGCCGTTCCCAGGCGCACTGAGCAATTGACTCGCCTTGCGGCCAGGCTTATATGTCAAAACAATCAACGACACTTTCCGAGGGTTCGCCAAGAAACCAATAGAGCGCCCTTGATCTCCAGGTGTGCCTAGATGCAAGGACTGCGCGGACGGATGCAGTTCTCGTCGCCACTGGGATGGATGGATGCGCTACACAAGCATGCGATCTCGCCACCCAGCCGAATGCTAGGACATCCATGGAGAAGGTTTGTATGAGCGCGACCGAAACGCACGCCACATTAGGCATTATTCCCAAAGCCCCCCGCCAGATCGTCGAACAACCGCTTGCCAATTTCGAGGCCGATAAAGCGGCATTGCAAGCCTTAGTCCAGGCCGCTGTCAATGTAGAGCTGTTCACCGTGCCGCTTTACATGTGCACGATGAAGTCCATACAGGGCACGCATGCGATCAATGCCAATGGCATTTCCTACTACAAGGGTCGTCGCTGGCCAGGCATGGCGACCGGAACAATTCCGCTGGGTGCTCCACCCGAAAAGACTGCTCCGCAACGCGCCTACAACTTGCTGTTCTCGGTCTTTATCGATGAGATGCTGCATCTCCAAATGGCCGCAAATCTTTGCGGCGCGGTCGGCGTCACCCCAACCTTCAACAGCCCGCTGCTGCAAGACGTCAATTACAACTGGATCTGCTACGGCCCCACGCAAACCGTCATCCCACACATCATCGATCTGCAAGACCTGGAAGACGGCACGGTCGGCAGCGGGCTGAATGTCGATCTTGCGGGCCTGACTGACGCGCAAGTGGCGCTGTTTACGGTGATTGAGGAAAACCACGACACCGCACGCGTCAAGATCAAGCCATCGGTGCTTGAAACGACGTATTTTCCGACCGTGCCGTTCAACGGCTGGATTGCGACAAATACGGAAGTGGATCTACCGAAATTCGGAACGATCGGCTGGATGTATTTTTGTCTATTCCAATACATCACACTCAAATACGAGGACAACCAGACCTTGTGGGAGAAGGTGTTCACCGGCCCTACTGGTCAGCGCGATTTGTTCAACACCGTCACCAGCAAGATCCAAAAAGAATACCCACAGCTCAACACCCAGATCACCGAAACCCATCCCCTCGCTGCCGCAGCGCAGGCCATCTACATGATGTATGCCATCTGCGATCAAGGCGAAGGCGGGATTGACTGGCAGACCACCAGTGCATTTCTCGGGATGATCCACGAGCGTGCATTGGAAACCGGGGCCGAACTCGCCACCCTCAACAGCGTGATCGTGCTGTTCCAGCCCGACGAAGCGGCGTTGGCCAACAACTATCCGTCCTATACCGATGCGGGCGACCCCGCGCCCTCGGCAGATGCGGCTGCGCGATCAAGCAATGGTGGACAGGATCATTACGAACGCTTCGAGCAGCTGCTTGGTCTGGTCGATCAGGTGGAGACGTGGAGTGAGTGGCACGCAGTCTCCGGCAACGTTTGGACAGAGGCGCTGCTCACCAGTGCCGATTTCGACCCTGCCACGGCGCCGACCACCATCCCCAGGCCATCCGAAGTAGCGACGGCTCTCAACAACTTGAAGCAGCTTAAACCCGTCGACTTGGACAACGTCGCGCAAGGTTCGCTCGCCGGCATTACGACCGTGCTGACCAAATCGTGGGGAGATCCTTCCGTCCAATTTCCGTTTCCCTCCATGGTCGGCTCGGGGGATCGCATGGGGTTGTATTGGGCCGTCTATGGCAGCGCGCCGACCTTGCGGCAAGGGATGGCGGCACAGCCCACGAGCGCCCTGCAACACGCCTGCCAGGGCCTGGCACTGGATGGGTCCGGCGGGAACTGTGCGGCACCGGCCATCTATCACAGCTGCAAAGGCTCCAATACTTGCGCCACCCAAGGCGGCTGCGGCTTTGCTCATGGGGTGAGCGGTGGCGGCAATTGCTCCCAAGCGATCGGAGGACGCGGCGGGTGTGGCCAATCTGCGCCACGTGCTTCGGCGGTGGGTGGCACCTGCGGCCTGCCGGACTTCTTCAGCGCGCCCGCAGACAACAAATGCGCAGGGTTGGGTGGATGCGCCGTGCCCATCTCCGCCTCGCAGTTGTATCCCACGGCCGGCACCATGGAATTGTTCAATTTCACCGATCCGGACAACACTCCCACACCAGTGGCGGAACTGCCCTTCGCCGTAGGCGACTCCGTCTACGACATCGCATGGCAGGCGTTCGAGAAGGTCATGGCCAACCGCCAGCTGCCGCCCGGCATCAAGCCCAGTCCAACGGATCTGCGCATCGCCCTGCCACCGTCCACCTGACGGGCTGCCAAGGTGATGCACGTTCCTCTTACTCAAACGCCACTTCCCCGCGGCATGGTGGAAGAACGCTCGCCGTTGCCCCGCTTGGGCTTGCCCAATCTCGGATTCGGTGTGGGACTTCGTCCGCAGCATCTCCCGGCCATCCTGGCCGGGGGAGCGCGGGTGGATTGGTTCGAGATCATTTCGGAAAATTACCTCGATGATTGCGGCTACCAGCGTGCCATGTTGCGCAAGCTGGCGGCTGAGATTCCCATCGTCATGCATGGCGTCAGCTTGTCGATCGGCTCGGACGCGCCACTCAACAACGATTATTTGTACAAGCTCAAACGGTTGGCAGAAGAGATCAACGCTGTCTGGGTCTCGGATCATCTGTGCTGGACCGGGCTTGGCTCTCACAACTCGCACGATTTGCTGCCCCTGCCCTTCAACGCAGAGTCACTGGCCCATGTGCACGACCGCGTTCTGCAGGTGCAGGACGTGCTCGGCAGAGCGCTGGTGTTGGAAAATCCATCCAGCTATGTGCAGTTCCAGACATCGACCATGCCCGAGTGGGAGTTCCTGGCACGCCTGGCCGAAAGCACGGGTTGCGGCATCTTGCTGGACGTCAACAATGTCTATGTGAGTGCCCACAACCATCGCTTCGATCCCGAGGTGTATCTGCGTGCGTTGCCGCACCGGCAGGTCGTGCAGATCCATCTGGCAGGACCGACGCAATATGGCGACTGCCTGGTCGACACACATGACCAACCCGTTCCTGCCCGCGTTTGGGAGTTGTATGCACTGGCCCAGCAATTGACCGGTGGTGTGTCGACACTGCTGGAATGGGATGCCAACCTGCCTGACTACGATGGGCTCCTGGACGAATTGGACAAGGCACGCCAGGTCATGGAAGGCAGCATGCCGGTGATGGCACCTCCCGTTGTGGCCGAACATGTGGTGTCCACGCCTCTGCACCATTTGCAGGTGGAGCCTTTAGATGCTTAGTTCTTCAGGCGCTCCAAGTGAGACAGCGCTTGGCGAGGTGCAGCGCTGGATGCTGACGGCAACCACGCATCCAGCAGGACTGAGAGAAGGCCTTAGGACTGCGCATGCGAGACAGGGCCTCGATATCCACATGCTGCTTGCCACGCCCGTTGGTGTCGACCCACACGCGCGGCTGGCCATTTACGCCAACGGCTATTGGCTCAGGCTGATCGAATGCCTGCAATCCGACTACCCGGCGCTATCGCGTCTGCTCGGACCGGAACTCTTTGCGTTCTTTGCACGCGCGTATCTGAGTAAACATCCATCAAGGTCGCCCACCTTGCATGCGCTGGGTGCAAGCTTCCCCCTCTTTCTGCGCACATCCCAACGGTCTCACCCAGGGCAGCAACGCCAACGTTTTCCGCTGGAACTGGCCTGGATCGAGCGGGCGCTCTCCGAGGCCAGCCGCGCACAGGGCTTGGAAGAAGTAAACATGGATACAAGCATTGATGCATCCACGCTGGCACTTGGCTGGCCCTGCATCGTGCACATGCCCGCAACCACCAAGCTTGCCATCGTGTCGCACACCCCGGAGAGCTTTCGCGGTTGGCTGTCAGGCGCAAGCCCAAGCGTTTCCCCGGTCGCTGACCGAACCTTCCTGGCTGTTCGCCGCCACCGATTCCGCGTCGGGATCGAGCCGCTGATCGACTGGCAGTTCTTCGCCTTACGTCACGCTGCGCGTCGTCCACGCATGCTCATCGACTGCGCGCAGGCGGCGGCACGTCGCACCGGACGGTCGGCAGGCGAGCTGCACGCGCTGCTTGCCCTATGGCTGCCTACTGCACAGGCATCGAGCATGGTGATGCTGACATCTCCATCAGCAACCGCTGAACTCACCGACACGTAAGTCTGCCCACTACCCCGACCAGGACATCCGCCATGACCAGCGTTACCGGACCACTGTTGGACGCACACTATCAACGCAGCTATGGCGCGCTGGCCGGATATCTTCCGGAAGATCGCAGCGGGCTTGCCGCGTGGCATGCCGTCATTCGTGAGAAAGCTGCCCAACTGCGCAACGATCAAGGACCCGGCTACGCCAACCAGGCGGTGCAGGATCTGGCTAACCTGATCGATACCAATGGCATCGTGCGCATGTATGTCACCGAGGCCATCGACCAGACCAGCGCTTTCACGAAAAACATCAAGAACATTCAGGACATGCTGGAGCAACTCGATGTCATCTGCACGACTGCGCCCGAATACAACGTCAACAAGAAGGTGCGGGTGCTTTTTCCGATGTCCGCACTATTTGTCGACATGATGGCGACGCCTGCCGGCAAGGCGCTGTTCCGTCTTGAGCCGTTCAATGAAGCACTGAGGGCCATCCTGCGGACATGGGCGGCGTATCTCGACAGCCAAGCCAGCTGCTCGGTGCTCAACAGGGATCCCAGCATTGGCTGGCTGGGCACCGCCGCCATCGCCGAATTCAAGCTCGCCGATTTCGTCATCGACTGGGATGCCGAGTATGGCGGCTTCCAGTCCTACAACGACTTCTTTCATCGCGAAATTCAGGCCAGTTGTCGGCCCCTCGCAGGAGAAGGTGATGCAAACATCATCACCTCGCCCAATGATGGCACGGTGTATCGCATCGCAACCGATGTGCAACAAAGTGCCGTGTTCTGGATCAAGGAGCAGAGCTACTCGCTGCAAGACATGCTCGCCAATCCGGATGCCGCGCTGTTGCAGCGCTTTGTGGGAGGCACGGTAGTGCAGATCTTTCTAAGCGGCGCGGACTATCACCGCTG
The DNA here is from genome assembly GCF_001423495.1 of Xanthomonas sp. Leaf131. Taxonomy (GTDB): domain Bacteria; phylum Pseudomonadota; class Gammaproteobacteria; order Xanthomonadales; family Xanthomonadaceae; genus Xanthomonas. The sequence goes on from NZ_LMOG01000020.1 coordinate 195,050, forward strand.
GCACGCACCGGTCGACGGCGTGGTCACTTACGAAAATATCGACGGGCTGCTTTTCAGCGAAAATGAAGACAGCAGCTTTGATCCCGACGCAGGTGTGACATCGCAAGTCTATGGAGCGGCGGTCAACAATCGCGGCATTGTCTCCATCGCCGCCGATGATGCGCGTCTTGGCACCGTGTTCGTCATGCCGATTGGCATCACGGAAATCTCCTCGCTGACGCAGACTGCGTCCAATGGCCAGCACGTCAGCAAAGGCGATGAGCTTGGCTACTTCAACTATGGTGGCTCCACGCTTTGCTTGGTGTTCGAGAAAAGCGTGTCATTGAACTTCGGCACCTTGCAGCCGAATCAGACCATCGAGGTCAATGCACAGCTTGCGAGGTTGAACACGCCTGTCTGACGCTGCGCAATCTCATCGTTTGCGCAGTAAAGACCCATGAGAGGGAGGGCTTTGCCCCCCTTGCTGCCAGGCTGGTGTGCTGACGCCCGCCGAGGACCAGGTGATCCAGCACCCGGATAGCGAGGAGTGCCAATGCTTGCGTCAAGCGATCGGTAATTTGCTGATCTGCGCTGCGCGGCTCCGGATCGCCGCTTGGGTGATTGTGGAGAGGATGATGGCCACAGCTTCCAAATCCAGGCGCGCTTCGCGACCACTCGGGTCAGCGAAGAGAAGTGATGGATCAACGCATCGTGCCCGGCCATGACTCGCTCATTTCGATGGAAGCGGAAGCTGCGCCAACAGTTTGTCCAAGGTGATCGGATACTCGCGTACACGGATACCGGTGGCGTTATAGATGGCATTTGCGATCGCCGGTGCTACCCCGGTCAGTCCCAATTCGCCAACGCCTTTGGCCTTGAGTGGCGACATGGTGGGGTCCACCTCGTCGATGAAATGCGCCTCCAGATGCGGAATGTCGGCATGCACAGGCACTTCATAGCCGGCCAGATCGTGATTGACGAAGAAGCCCAGACGGCGATCGACCGCCATCTCTTCCATCAGCGCGGCGCCGATGCCCATCACCATGCCGCCGATGATCTGGCTTCGCGCAGTCTTCGGGTTGAGAATCCGTCCGGCCGCACAGACCGCCAGCAAGCGCCGCACGCGAATCTCGCCGGTGTACCCGTTGACGGCCACTTGCGCAAAATGCGCACCGAAGGTCTGCTGGGCATAGCGCTCCTTCAAGCCAGAGAACTCCATCGCATCCTCGACCACGATGTCCTGCTGCTCTGCTGCGTGGTGCAAGGGCACCCGGCGCGCGCCGTCCATCACCATGCCATCGGAAAACTGTGCCGCGTCCACGGTCATGCCAAGCCGCTGGGCGATGGCGTGGCGAAGGGCAACACACGCTGCATATACGCCTGCAGTGACCGATGCCGCGCCCTGCTGACCGCCCGAGCCTGGCGTTTCCGGAAAGCTGGAATCGCCCAAGCGGACGACGACCTGGTGCAATGGCACGCCCAGCATCTCGGCGGCAGTCTGCGCCACGATGGTGTAGCTGCCTGTGCCGATGTCGGTCATGTCGGTTTCGATGGTCACCGTTCCGATGCGGTCCAGCCGGGCGCGTGCGGCAGCCTTGGAAATCGGCGCACCGCGCACAGCGGCGGCCACGCCCATGCCGACCAGCCATTGCCCATCGCGTACGCTTGCAGGCCGCGCCACCCGTTGGCTCCAACCAAAGCGTTCGGCACCGACCTGCAGGCACTCGACGAACGCGCGCGTGGAAAACGGCTTGCCCGGATTCTCCGGATCCACCTGGGTGTCATTGAGGATACGCAGCGCGACCGGATCCAGGGCGAGTTGTTCTGCCAGCTCGTCCATGGCGATTTCCAGCGCCATCATCCCGGGCGCCTCGCCGGGCGCACGCATCGCATTGCCTTCGGCAAGATCGAGCACGGCAAGACGCACCTGCGTCATCCTGTTCGCACCTGCATATAGCACGCGGGTCGAAAGCGTCGTGGGTTCGGTACGCCCGCCGGGCAGATTGCCGGACCAGCTTTCGTGGCCGATGGCGGTGATGCGCCCATCACGCGTGGCGCCCAATCTGACCCGCTGGATCGTCGCCGGCCGGTGGATGGTGCTGTTGAACATCAGCGGGCGTTGCAGCGTCACCTTGACCGGTCTGCCAACCGCTCTGGCGGCGAGTGCAGCCATGACCAGATCCGACTGGACCGTGCCCTTGCCACCGAAGCCGCCGCCGATATACGGCGAGTGCAACCGGATGTGCTGCTTGGGAATACCGAGGATCTTGCCCAGATCGCGCCGCCCCCAATTCATTTGTTGGATCGAGGTGCGGCAGGTGAGCTGATCGCCCTGCCAACTGGCGATGCTGGCATGCGGCTCCATCATCGCGTGCGCCTGGTCCGGCGTGGTGTAGCGGGCATCGACCGTGACCGGCGCGGCTGCGAACGCAGCGTCGAAGTCGCCCAGCGAGGTCTGTGGTGGACCGCCAAAGGGTGCCTGTTGTGCGATCGGCGCGCTGTCCAGCTGCTGCGCCAGATCATAGCGACCGGCCTCACGCACATACTCCACGCGCACCAGCGCAGCCGCCGCCCGCGCTTGCTCGAAGGTGTCGGCCACCACCACCGCCACGGGCTGGTGATAATGCTCGATGTCGGGCGCCGCCAGAAAACGCTGTACGTAAAACTCGCCGGTTCCCAGCGCCTGGGTGTTCTTGTAGGTGAGCACATGCAGCACACCGGCAGCTTTCGCAGCCTCGGTCGTGTCGATGTGCGCAATGCGCCCCTTGGCGATCCCGGCGCCGACAATGTAGCCATACGCAAGATCCTGCACATTATCGTGCCACTCATAGGCGTAAGGCGCGGCGCCCGTCACCTTGAGCGGGCCTTCGATACGGTCCACGGGCTTGCCGACGACCTTCAGTTGGTCGATGGGATTGACGCCTGCCGGCGTGTCGAACTTCATTGAGCGTCTCTCCAGCGCAGCTTCGGAAGCTGCGTATCGGGCAGTGCGATCGCGCGGTGGGATTTCCCTGCGCAGCCGGCAGGTCGGTTGCCAACAGGACTAGGGTAGAGCACACGAGCACATGACCAGTTGTTGTACCAAACCGTAAGAGCGTCTGCGTTGGTCAGGCCGGGATGCGCTTATGAGAATTTTTCAGCAATCATTTCATCGTGACTGCACATCAGATCGCCCAGCCCATCCCACGGTGCATCTCAGCGCCTGCCAAACATGTGTTGGCGCTCCTCCTCACTGAGGGGTTTTCCGGCGTTCGGGTTGACCTTGTCTTTGAGTGCATAAGCACGTTGCACTGCTGGACGTGCGGCAATGGCGCTCTGCCAGCGTTTCAGATGCGGGAACGCGTCATAATCTGGCTTCAGGTCGCCGTACACCTCGAACCACGGATAGCTCGCCATGTCGGCGATGCCATACTCGGTGCCGGCGACGAAGGCGTGCCCGGCCAGGCGCTGGTCGAGCACACGATGCAGTCGACGCACCTCGGCATTGTAGCGGTCGATGGCATAGGGAATTTTCTCCTGCGCGTAGAAGCTGAAGTGAGCCATCTGACCGCTCATCGGGCCAAGGCCGCCCACTTGCCAAAACACCCATTCCAGAGCAACCAGGCGGCTGTGTACCTCAGTGGGCAGAAACCGGCCGGTCTTCTCGGCAAGATATAGAAGGATCGCGCCGGATTCGAAAACGCTCAGCGGTGCACCACCACCGGCCGGAGCGTGATCGACAATGACCGGCATCTTGTTGTTGGGTGAAATCTGCAGAAAATCAGGCGTGAACTGGTCGCCCTTGCCGATGTTGACCGGCTTGAGCGTGTAGTCCACACCCGCTTCCTCCAGGAACAAGGTGACCTTGTGGCCATTGGGGGTTGGCCAATAATAAAGATCGATCATCGCTTTCTCCGAGCGCGGCTGGCTCTAGGATTTACAAATTAAATATAAGAAAAATATCTTATGATTATTTATCGCAGGCGTTAGATGACCTTCCATTTCCGCCCCCCCCTGCCACAACTTGAATCAAGTTTCTAAGAATACTCATCAAGCATGCTGTCGACAGATTTCCCAAGTTGATTGAGCATGAAGTCTGGTGCAAGGCGCGACGCCATTTTCAGTGTGTTGCTCAGACCCGGTCGAATTTCAAGTCTATCTTTACGAAAACCCGCCAGCGCAATGTTTACCAATGTCTCAACTGACATGGGCTTTACACCCCCAACATCCTCCTTGGTGAAATCACCCGAAAAAAGCGGCGTATCCGTTCCGGGAGGCGCAAGCTCAAACACCTGCACCGTGGACCTTTTGAGCTGCAATCTCAGTGAACGGGTGTAAGCGTGGATGCCCGCCTTGGTGGCACAGTAAATGGGCGCAATGGCCATGGGTACGAAAGCGAGTCCGGACGACACATTCACGATCGCTGCATGCGGCTTACTTTTCAGAATCGGAAGAAATGCCTGATTGATCCAGATCGTCCCCTTCAAGTTTGTCTCGATTTCCTTGGTGACATCGGCGAGGTCGCTGGTCTGTTTGTGAAGATTTATCTTCCTCATGACTCCAGCGCAATTGATAACCACATTCACCGCCGGGAAGTCGCTCAACATTTTTTCTTTGAGGGCCTCGATTGACAACAGCTCAGTGACATCACAAACAATTGTCCGCAGCCCTGGCTGAGACTGCTCGACAACAGCAAGCGTAGTTTTATCACGACTTGTTACAACCACTGTATTCCCTCTCCTCAAAAGCTGCCGCGCCAGCTCAAGCCCAATCCCGGAAGACCCTCCCGTGATTAGAACTGTGTTATTCGATATTTCCATTAGGCACTCTCCATGGAGTTATTGGCGTGCACGTCTGTTTTGGCAGCCTGAAGCCAGGCGTGGGCTGATAAGGAGTCAAGGTCCGGCATTCACCAGCGATCACATGCAGGAGACTGATGCGCTTCTGTGTCGATCAGGCTCAATCAAAGGTAACGACCAGCCGTCCAGTGACATGACCTTGGGCACTCAGGTCGTGCGCCACCGCAAGATCCTGCGGCTGGAATGTTTGCGCCACCGGCAATGTAAAAGATCCGGCGACACAGAGTGCTGCAATCCGCTCCAGCACTTTAGTCGCGCTTTCCTTATCCATCGGCTCAAAGGAGGTCTTTACGCCATATTGAGGCGCAGTGAGATGGGAAATCGACACTACCTTCGATGGGTTGCCGGTGATCGCTACCAACTCCTGAATAATTCCAGAGTCGACTACATCTAAGGCTGCCTGTACACCGTCTGGCGCGAGTGCGGCAACCCGTTGAGAAAGACCGGGACCATAGGTCGTCGGGATCGCCCCCAACGAGCGCAGATAATCGTGCTTCGGCGCGCTTGCCGTCCCGATCGTGCGTATGCCCGCAACACGGGCAAGTTGAAGCACCGCAGAACCCACGCCGCCAGCAGCACCGCTAACCAAGAGCGTCTCACCCGGCTTGACTCCGACCTGGCCGATGATTCGTGCGGCTGTTTCGGCAGCGACCGAGATTCCAGCTGCTTCTTCAAAGGTGAGTGCATCAGGTTTGAACGCCCATTCGTCGAGAATGGCATATTCAGCCATCGTATTGTTTCCCTTACCAAAGGCCGCCCTACCCACAGATGTGGCAGGCACACCCGCACCAACAGCATCAATGATGCCCGCCGCCTCACATCCGCTTCCAGATGGGAACGAAAGCGGCATCATCGCGTGCATGTATCCGACGCGAAGTTTCCAATCGATCGGGTTGACTCCCGACGCCTTGACCAGCACTCGAACTTGACCCGGGCCTGGCTCGGGCACATCGACATCTTCGATTTGTAGAACCTCAGAACTACCATACTGGTGGAAACGTATTGCTTTCATGCCTGCATTCCTCGAAGACTTTAATGAACGACGCAATAATCCGAAGGACGCCGGGGGCAAAGTGCCTGTAAGAAGCCGGGATTCCTGTCGCGCAGCCATTGTTCACCTGCCCACTCAGAGCGCATAGTCCGGAATACGTGGACATGATGTCTTGCAAATGGAACATCTCTTGGATATCGCAGCCCTTGCCGACTTCAACCTTGTCGTGATCCACGGGGGCTTCGGAAGCGCAAGCCGCGCCAGCGGGCAGCCCAAGGCCACCCTGTCTCGGCGCGTACGTGCGCTTGAAGAGAGCCTTGGCATCCGTCTTGTCGAACGGGGCGGTCACACGCTACGGCTCACGCCGGAGGGCGAAGTTCTGCATACGCGAACGTCCAGTCCCTTCGGCGAAATCGCTCAAGTCTTTGACGAGTTGAAGTCCGGTATCGGTCGTCCACGCGGGGTGCTGCGCATCAGCGCACCGCTCCTGTTTGCGCACATTGCAATGGGCAGCGTAGGCGCAGCCTTCCTTGGCGCACACCCGGATGTGCAACTTGAGGTTACTGCTGAAGACCGTCTTGTCGACTTGGTAGAGGACGGATACGACATCGTCATTCGCTTCAACCCTCCAACAGACGACAAGTTGGTCGGCCGATGCTTTCTCAATGACCAATTGGTGCTTGTTGCCCCACCCGGGCTGGCCAAGCCGCCGGCCAACGAATCCAGTCCCTGTGACGTCGAGTTACGTGTCATCACACGCATCGGTCGCAATGTGATTCCTCCATGGAGGGTGGTCGATCAAGAAGGATACGTTCGGACCTACCTCCCCAAGCCGGTGCTCTGGTACTCAACACCGCTATTAATCAGAAACGCCGTGCTAGCCGGTGCTGGTGCAGCAGTGGTACCACGGTCTGCTGTGGCAGAAGACATCGCTAGCGGGAAGGTCTCCGAGTGGGGCGTAGTACAAGCACCGATGCTCGAAGGCTGGGTGCTGCATGCCTCACGCCGCCTTGTAAGCCCCAAGGTGACCGCATTCGTTGAATTTTTATGCGAGCATTTTTCTAGAGACAAGCCTTAGCAAGGACCAGCCTCGATTCATAGATGCTCATGGGCCAACGAGATGTTCCGCGTTCCTAGGACTGGGCGAGTCCTGGACCCGGCATTGTGCCTTCTTGATCACCGTGGCAGGCAGGTCATGCGACACCACCGAGGCACCGGACCCGGGGCCGGCACGTGACCACCGCCAGGTGGCCAAGGCCGCTAGCGTGGAGCTGCGTGCGCCTGTACGTGCCGATCCTCGGTCTGGTTTCGGAGGAAGCGATCGAAATCGCCGATATCCAGGCTGCCCCAGCCCGAGGCGAAGTCCCACCCCCTTGCTGCCGTGTAGCCATCGCCGTACAAGCCGTTCATTCCAGCGAGTACATCGTGTGTGCGCTGCGCATTGCCTTGCTGGCTTGCGTAGCGATAGATCTGTGGACTGATGAAACCCAGATCGGGATGCGATTGCAGCAAACGCGCGACATAGCCGGCGAAGGTCGGCGCGGCGGCGCTGGAGCCCCAGACGTACCAGCCTTCTTCATGACCTTCTGCGTTGGTGGCGAGGATCTGTGCACTGCTTAGGTACGACCCATTGAAGCTGACGTCCGGCACTGCACGGCGGCCGGAGCTCACCTGCCCCGGAATCGTGTCCTTTTGCCATTGCGGTGCGTTGCTGGTCTTGCTCAAGCCACCCTGGCTGATCTGGCGGCCCACCCCTGTATTCCACACGCGCTCGGCCGCATAGGTTCCAGGGCGACCTGTCTTGGTCTGCAGCTCGGTGGCACCGACTGCGATCGCATAGCGATGAGAGGCAGGAAGCGCGACCTGACGCTGCTCCTGACGCCCAAGCAAACTGTCGTAATACGGCGTCGTCGCGCGCGCGCTCAGCGGCTGATAGACCCCATCGTCGCCACTGCAAAACAGGAAGTTCTGGCCCTGCAATGCAGCCTTGGACAAGGTGGCATCAACTGCCTGAATACCCGCATCGCTGATTCCCGTTTCCGATGCATAAATCGACATACTGATGACACGCGCCTGATTGTCGTCGGTGGCGCGTGCCATTCCATCGATCATGCTCTTCCACGAAAAGTCTGGGATGTTGTAGATGACCAGGCGTTTCAAACCACCCGCACTACCGACCAGAAGTTGCGTGTCCATGTCCGACTCGGTCTCCCTCTCTTTGCTCGCCGCACTGGAGCGATAGCCCGGCGCCGCCGGATCGCCTACGGTCACCACCGTCACGGGAGTATGCAGGTCATGCAGCGCCTGGAAGTGCTGCAACCTGGCCAAGGTATTTTCGATGTTGCCGGCGGCAATGATCGCGCCCACGACATCGTGGGCCGGCGCAAGTGCATTGGCCCCATACACGCTATTGAGTTCTTCCACACTGTGGCGCACCACCTGCGTGTCAGTGATATCACGCGAAGCAACCGCACTGGCACGCAATGTCGGCTCTGTGGCGTCGTCATCGGAACGCTGTGTCGGGCTAAGCGTCACTTTTAAGCCTTGCCGGTTATCCAGCCCCAGCACGCCCTGCACGCTTCCGCGCAACGCGGCAGGAATCCGGATCCGATCCTGATGAAAGTACACCGTATGGCCGTCGACATCAGTCGATCGCAGGGTCATCGCAAAAGCTGCCTGAAGCGCAGTCACACTGGCGCTAACCTGCAACAGACGTCCATCGATTGCCACACGCACATCGCTAATGCCATAGCTGGCCAGATAGGCCTTGACCTGCGCGACATCGCTGGCAGCAGCTGCCACATCCTTGTCCAGCTGGCCACGCAGCAGTGGGTCGGTCGTAGGATAGGTTAGTAAACGCTCGATCTCTGCGTAGCGCGCTGCGGCATCGACGTGCGACCTGAGCACAAGACTGATCTGTAGGATGGACTCTGATGCGATCTGCGCACTGGCATCGGCTGCCTGCGGCGCAACCGTTTCAGCAGGGCCCGTTCCTGCGGCATCCGCTCGGCTTGCAGCACCCATCACCAGGATGGATGCCAGCAACACCACGCCCCATGAGGTTCGTACCATTGAATTCCATCGCAAACAGTGCGTCCAGATTGCGGATAGTTTTGCCGGTCGGTAGCCCTGCCCGCTGCAGAAAAACGAAGTTTCCATGCATTTTGCGATTTATTAAGATAATTCTGCATCCTAAACGTTTTACAGGAGCTAGCGACGCACATCAGCACCTACTTAGCGCTGCACTTGCGCCAGCTCCGGCCAGCTATCCGGCCGAGAAAATTGCCGCGCCAGAAAGAGCGACATGAGGCCATCGGCGTGTGCCCCACGCCTTGCCGACATCGACATCGACTTCATTGATTCCGGGCTCTAAACCCTAGACCTACTGAAGGCGGAAGACGTCGGGCCTTCAAAAGGTCGGTTGGATGCACTTTTCCAGCGTCCTGACTTTCTACAAGAACGCTGCCCGTGTGCGACCGAAGCAGAATGCTGTTCCTTGCATTGAGTCTGTCTATTATCTGTATCCGTAGATTTTCTAGATGCTCAGCCCAAGCCGGCATCATAGTTCGGCGCAGAGATCGCAACGATTGGCCTATGGCCAAAGTAGGAAGTCAGGTCTTTTTCGACGATCCGACCGTTGCGCTTCATGGTCAGAACAGATTCTTTTTTTTCTCCCTTGGGTCGATCCCTGACCGGGGACGTTACCTCCTCCATAGGCTGCGCTCGCGCCTCTGCCTGCCAGACCGACCTCTCGCCATACATCCCACCGCCATCCACGAGCCTTAACGGGCTCGCTGGCAGGCTTCGCGCTACGTACTGACGCGTCACTCTTAGGGGTGTGGGGGCATCCGTATCTGTGCTGGGGGCGAGCGCCCCCCATCCATGCCCCAGACCAGCCTGGATTTCAATGGATCAGGGTGGACCTAGGAGGACCGACAGGTAACAAAAAACCCCTGAGTTCTCAGGGGTTTTGGACTTTCTTGGATGTCCCCGGAGGGACCATCTGGTGCGCCCGGAGGGATTCGAACCCCCGACCAATGGCTTCGGAAGCCACTACTCTATCCGGCTGAGCTACGAGCGCCTGGCCGCGCATTATGCCAGAACAGGCGCCTACGTGACGCGCCCGGTGGGGTCCAGCCCGCAGGAAACGCCAGGAGCACGCGGCGCTGGCCTGCCTGCGACCATGCCAGCCCAGCTTCGCCCCAGGCCATTGGCTTCTGGGCGTACCAAGCCGAGGCGTGCATCGGCGGCATGGCGCGATAACCCACCAACGCATGACCGTAACCGAGCCGCGCTGCTACCCTTTGCGGTATGAGCAAGCATGGTTTCGAACACGCGGCCGTGGCGCCCGCACTGACCTGGCCGCAGCGACTGGGTCAGTACTGGAAGTTGGTCCGTGGCGACCGCCCGATCGGCAGCCTGCTGCTGCTGTGGCCGACCTGGTGGGCGCTATGGCTGGCCGCGGACGGCATGCCGCCACTGTGGACCTTGTGCGTGTTCACCGCTGGGGTCTGGCTGACCCGCTCGGCCGGCTGCGTGATCAACGACTACGCCGACCGCTGGCTGGACCCGCATGTGGAGCGTACCAAGTCGCGTCCGCTGGCCACCGGCGCGGTGTCCGGGCGCGAGGCGCTGTGGGTCTTCGTGGTGCTGATGCTGGTGGCGTTTGCGCTGGTGCTTACGCTCAACTGGTTGACAGTGGCGTTGAGCGTGCCGGGCGTGTTTCTGGCCGCCAGCTATCCGTATCTCAAACGCCACACCCACCTGCCCCAGGTCTATCTGGGCATGGCCTTCGGCTGGGGCATCCCGATGGCGTTCGCGGCAGTGCAAGGACGCGTGCCGCCACTGGCCTGGCTGCTGTATGCGGCCAATATCCTGTGGGCCACCGCGTACGACACCTGGTACGCCATGGTCGACCGCGAGGACGACCTGCGCATGGGCAGCAAGTCCACCGCCATCCTGTTCGGCAAGTTCGATCTGGTCGCACAGGGCGTGCTGTATGCCTTGATGTTTGCGGCCCTGGTGCTGGTCGGCCTGCGTGCCGATCTGGCCATCCCCTACTGGGCTGGGCTGGGCATTGCCACGCTGCTGGTGGCCTACGAATTCCGCATCGCCCGCCACCGCGAACGCGGCCCCTGCTTCCGCGCCTTCCTGCACAACAACTGGGTAGGCCTGGCGATCTTTGTCGGCATCGCGGCGGCGCTGGGGTTGCGCTGACAGGCAGATACGGCAATCGCGTCGCTAGTTAAGCCCGGGACGAGAAGCCACTGTTTGCGCGCCACTGGCGCGCGCGCCTTGGAGCGCTCACCTCGCGGACGCGGGCTGGGGCGCGGAGCGGGGTTTGGGGTACGGCATGGTTCCACTTGTCAGGTGCCGGCTTCGGTGGGATGCGACAGCGCGACCGGGAATCGGCTCCTCGGCTCGGTCAGACATCCTGTCTGACTCGCCGCCGCGACACATTCCTGTGCCGCTCTCCGCCAATCCCCGGTCACGCTGTCGCTTCGGCAGGTCGTTTTCATGACTTAGGTGGGCTCGCAACGTGTTGACCAGTCGCATCAAACAGCGCTGGCGAAGCCACACGGTGCAGGCTACAACGCGCAAGCCACCAAACCTCACGGCACCCGCGCGCATACCCACGCATCCACGCGCTGCACGCCCGCGCGGCGCAACGCCTGCGCCGCCGCGTGCAGCGTGGCGCCAGTGGTCATCACGTCGTCCACCAAGGCCACGTGCGCGGGCAACACGCCGCGCGCCACGAACGCGTCCCGCACATTGCGTTGGCGTTCGTCCGCATCCAGCTCCGATTGCGGTGCAGTCGCACGCACGCGGCGCAACAACGGCAGGCAGGGCAACTGCAGCGCGCGGCCGAGCGGCTTGGCCAGCTCGAGCGCCTGGTCGTAACCGCGCTGGCGCAAGCGCTGCCGATGCAGGCTCACCGGCACCAGCGCCTGGGGACGTGGCACACCCGCACAGCGCTTGGCCATCAACTCGCTGAGCAGGCGACCGGCCGCCAGATCCTGATGAAACTTGAAACGCCGCAGCAAGCCATCCACCGGCCAGCAATAGGTGAAGCAGGCATGCACGTGCTGCAGCGGTGGCGGATGCTGCAGGCATGGCCCGCACAGCAGCGCGCCATCAAGGGCGTACAACGGCGTTGCGCAACACAGGCAGGCGTGCCCGTGATCCGGCAAGGCCGCACGGCACGACGGGCACAGATCGCAATCGGCGCTGCCTGCTTCCGCGCAGACCAGGCACAGGCTCGGCAGCAGCAACCGCAACATGCGCTGCGGCCACCTGTAAACCGATCGCACCTCGTCAAAGTTGACAGCCTCTTTCATGCTCACCAGACTGCCTGGCTTCCAAGCCGCTGACTGTCAGGAAACCCCAATGTCTGTTGTCGTACGCCATGACTGGGATCGCAAAGAGCTGCAGGCGCTGTTCGATCTGCCGTTTCCGGAGCTGCTGCACCGCGCCGCCAGCGTGCACTGCACCCATTTCGATCCGGCCGAAGTGCAGGTCTCCACGCTGCTGTCGGTCAAGACCGGCGGCTGCCCGGAAGACTGCGCGTACTGCCCACAGGCGCAGCGCTACGACACCGGCGTGACCGCGCAGAAGCTGATGGAGACCGAAGAAGTCGTCGCCAAGGCGCGGCAGGCCAAGGCGGCCGGCGCCTCGCGCTTCTGCATGGGCGCGGCCTGGCGCTCGCCCAAGGAGCGCGACATCCCCAAGGTCGCGGCGATGATCCGCGAGGTCAAGGCGATGGGCCTGGAAACCTGCGCCACGCTCGGCATGCTCGACGCCGGCCAGGCGCGCGCGCTCAAGGACGCCGGGCTGGACTACTACAACCACAATCTGGACACCGCGCCGGATTACTACGACTCGATCATCCACACCCGCCAGTATCAGGACCGCCTGAACACCCTGGAGCACGTGCGCGATGTGGGCCTGAAGACCTGCTGCGGCGGCATCGTCGGCATGGGCGAAACCCGCGAGCACCGTGTCGGCCTGCTGTTGGCGCTGGCCACGCTGCCGTCGCATCCGGATTCGGTGCCGATCAATCAATTGGTGCAGGTCGCCGGCACGCCGTTGCACGGCACCCAGCAACTGGATCCGTTCGAGTTCGTGCGCATGATCGCGGTGGCGCGCATCGCCATGCCCAAGTCGATGGTGCGCCTGTCGGCAGGCCGCGAAGCGATGAGCGACGAACTGCAGGCACTGTGTTTCCTGGCCGGCGCCAACTCGATCTTCTACGGCGAAAAACTGCTCACCACCGGCAACCCGGACACCGAACGCGACCAGGCCTTGTTCCAACGTCTGGGCCTGCGCCCGATGCAGATCACCGTCGACGCCGCCGACCACGACCACCCCGGCACCGTGCATGCGGACATCACCCGCAGCACCGCCTGCGAGCACGCTGCGTAACCGCGAATCCATCGCCCGGCACCGGTCGTCGGTGCCGGCTGGGCGCGCTGCGCCCGGCACGCTACGCTAGCGGCCCTTTCCGCCGTTGAACGACCCCATGGCTCGCCCCGATCTGCACGAACGGATTTCGTCGCTGCGCAAATTGCGTGTGGCCCAGGAGCGGGTCCGGGTGCGCCGCCAGGTGGGCCGCCGCGATGGCGTGCGGCTGGAAATCGATGGCCGCTGGCTGACCGGGTTCTGCTCCAACGATTATCTGGGGCTGTCGCAACAGTTCGAAGTGGTCGCCGCGTTGCAGGACGCCGCTGCGCGCGACGGTGCCGGCGCCACCGCCTCGCATCTGATCTGCGGCCACCACACCGCGCACGAAACGCTCGAACGCGAAATCGCCGACTGGCTCGGCTACCCCTCGGCACTGTTGTTCGGCAGCGGCTTCATCGCCAACCTGGCCGTGCAGCAAGCCTTGCTCAGCGAAGAAGACGACGTCTGCGTGCAGGACCGGCTCAATCACGCCAGCCTGCTCGATGCCACACGCCTGGCCGGCTGCCGGCTGCGACGGTATCCGCATCTGGATGTGGAAGGCGCGATGCGTCAGCTCAAAGGCGCACCCGAGGGCGCGGCGATGCTGGCCAGCGATGGCGTCTTCAGCATGGATGGCGATGTTGCGCCGCTGCGTGCGTTGAGTCTGGTCGCGCGCATGCAGCAGGCGCTGTTCTACGTCGACGATGCGCATGGCGTGGGCGTGCTCGGCCCGCAAGGGCGGGGCTGCGTGGCCGATGCGGGGCTCGGCGTAGCCGAAGTGCCGTTGCAATTGGTGACCCTGGGCAAGGCGCTTGGTGGCTATGGTGCGGTAGTGGTGGGCGACGAAGCGCTGGTGCGCCATCTGGCCGAAACCGCGCGTCCCTACATCTACACCACCGCCTTGCCGCCAGCGCAGGTCGCAGCGACCCTGGCGGCAGTGCGGCTGGCGCGGCGCGACGATTGGCGGCGTGCGCGGCTGACCGAATTGATCGGCAGTTTTCGCGATGGCGCGCGCCGGTATGGCTTCGAACTGATGGCCTCCGATACACCGATCCAGCCCTTGCTGTGCGGCGAAGAAGCCACGGTGATGGCGATGTCCGCTGCGCTGGAACAGGCCGGCTTTTTGATCGGTGCGATCCGCCCACCCACCGTACCCGAAGGCAAGGCGCGTCTGCGCATCACCCTGTCTGCGTTGCACACGCCACAACAGGTGCAGGCGTTGATCGACGCCCTGGTGCAGGCCCGCGATGTGGTGAGCCGGCAACCGCTGCGCGCCTCCGCCTGAGGGCGGCGATCGAAACGACAGCGCAACCGCCGGGCAGCGCAGCCGGTGCGCGAGGTGACATGGACCAGCCGGCCACTGCAGTGCCGAGCGCGCAGTCCACGCCAGCTGACACTTGCTGGATCAGTGGCGCTAGCGCTGGCGCACTCATGGTCATGCGAGCACGCAACGGCACTGGCTCGAATCCCAGGGTCAACGCGCCACGCGCAAGCGCCATGCACTGACTCAAGACTCACAGCTCCTCCCGCGCGGATCTGCGCGTGCCGATCCGTGCCGATCGGCGACAATGCGCGCATGCATATCGATGTCATCGGCCACGGGCCTGCGCTAGTTCTTCTGCACGGTTGGGCGCTGCACGGCGGCGTGTTTGCGCCGTTGGTGGAGCGACTGGCGCCGCACTATCAACTGCATCTGGTAGATCTGCCCGGGCACGGTTTCAGCCGCGACGACAGCACGCCATTGGCGCTGCCGTACGTGGTCGCCGACATCGCCGCCGCCACGCCGCCAGCGGTCTGGATTGGCTGGTCGCTGGGCGGGTTGTTCGCGCTGCATGCGGCCGCCACCCAACCGCAGGTGCGCGGGCTGGCGATGATCGCGGCCACGCCGCGCTTCGTAAAAGGCTCCGATTGGAGCGACGCGGTCGAACGCAAGGTCTTTGTGCAATTCGGCCAGGACTTGTCGCGCGATTATCGCGGCACCCTGGAGCGCTTTTTGGCGCTGGACACGCTGGGCTCGGCGCATGCCCGCACCGAGCTGCGCAGCCTGCGCGAGACGCTGGTTGCGCGCGGCGAACCGGCCGCCGACGCCTTGCAACAAGGCCTGAGCCTGCTGGAACGCACCGACCTGCGCCGTGCACTGCCACAACTGACACGCCCCAGTCTGTGGATTGCCGGCCAGCGCGATCGCCTGGTCCCTGCAGCCGGCATGCATGCCGCCGCAGCGCTGGCTCCGCACGCGCACGCCCTCACCATTGCTGGCGGCGGACACGCGCCATTTCTCGGCCACGCCGATCAGGTCGCCGAGGCGCTGCAACGCTTCGTTGCGTCCATACCGTGAGCGGATCGCCGATCATGCCAACTCACTGATCGAGGGAGCAGCGCATGGACTTGGGAATCGCCGGCCGCTGGGCACTGGTGTGCGCCGCCAGCAAAGGTCTCGGATTGGGCTGCGCACGCGCACTGGCCAGCGAAGGCGTCAACGTGGTGATCGTCGCGCGCGGCCGCGATGCCTTGGAGCAGTCCGCCGATGCGCTGCGCGCGCTGCCAGGTGCCGGCGAGGTGCGCAGCGTGGTGGCCGATATCGCTACGCCGCAGGGACGCGCCGACGCACTCGCCGCCTGCCCGCAGATCGACATCCTGATCAACAACGCCGGCGGCCCGCCGCCCGGCGATTTCCGGCAGTGGGAACGCGAGGACTGGTTGCGCGCGCTGGATGCCAACATGCTGGCGCCGATCGAACTGATCCGCGCCAGCGTCGATGCGATGCGCGCGCGGCGCTTCGGCCGCATCGTCAACATCACCTCCAGCGCGGTGAAGGCGCCGATCGACATCCTGGGCCTGTCCAACGGCGCACGCGCCGGCCTCACCGGCTTCGTCGCCGGGCTGGCGCGCAGCACCGTTGCCGACAACGTCACCATCAACAATCTGCTGCCCGGCCAGTTCGCCACCGACCGGCTGCGCGGCAACTTCGCCGTGATCGCGCAACAACAGGGCAGCGCTGCCGAGGACATCGCCGAACGCAAGCGCGCGGGCATTCCGGCCGGGCGCTTCGGCGAGCCGGACGAATTCGGCGCGGCCTGCGCATTTCTGTGCAGCGCGCAGACCGGCTACATCACCGGGCAGAACCTGTTGATCGATGGCGGCAGCTATCCCGGCACGTTCTAGTGCGACTGCGTCCCCACGATTAGGCGGGCTCGGACGGTGCCGGGATGGCCACGTGGCTGGTTATGGCGAACGCGCTGGACGTCAGGTTTGTTGTCGGCCATGACTCGGCTCGTGGAAACACAGGCCGGCCGCCCCGCAGTCGCCGGCAGACCGCACATTTACAGAACCCTCCAGGCCGATTGCCAGTCCACACCACACATCGATTCCCTCCACCCCGGCCACAGGCGACAATAGCGCCGCTCATGAACAGTACTTTCGACCCCCGCCACGTCCGGCGCGCCTTTGCGCGTGCCGCCAGCAGCTATGCCGCCGCCGCCGCGCTGCAGCGCGAGGCGGAAACGCGCCTGCTCGAATCGCTCGACTACTTTGACGACCAGCTGCCCAAGGTGGTGCTGGATGTCGGCGCCGGCCCCGGCCATGCCAGCGGCGCGATCAAGAAACGCTGGCCCAAGGCGCAGGTAATCGCGCTGGATCAGGCCATGCCGATGCTGCGCCAGGCGCGCAAGGCCGCAGGCTGGTGGAAGCCGTTCGCGCAGGTCTGCGCCGATGCGCGCGCCTTGCCGGTGGCCGACGGTAGCGTGGATGTGATCTTCAGCAATCTGTGCCTGCAGTGGGTGGAAGACCTGCCGGCAGTGTTCGCCGGCTTCCGCCGCGCGCTGCGACCGGGCGGATTGTTGCTGTGCTCGACCTTCGGCCCGGAGACGCTGATCGAATTGCGCGAGGCTTTCGCCCAGGCCGACCCGGCCCCGCACGTCAGCCGCTTCCCGCCGATCGCGCAGTTCGGCGATGCCTTGTTGATGTCCGGCTTCCGCGATCCCGTCCTGGACCGCGACCTGTTTACGCTGACCTATAACGACCTGCCCGCCTTGATGCGCGAGCTGCGGGCGATGGGCGCCACCAACGCGCTCAGCGACCGTCGCGCCACCCTGACCGGACGCGGCCGCTTCGCCGCCGCCAGCGCCGCCTACGAGCCGTTACGGCGTCCGGATGGCACCTTGCCCAGTTCCTGGGAAGTGATCTACGCGCACGCCTGGGCACCGGCGCCGGGCGCGCCCATCCGCGAACAAGGACACGACATCGCCAGCGTACCGTTGGCCTCGATCCCGATCCGCCGCCGCATCGACTGAGCGGCTGTGCAGATCGCTGGCAGCAACGCAGCTATTGCCGGTGAGACACACAGTTTTGCCTCGACGCTAATGCCGAGCTGTCAGGCTCGGTGGTCACACCCGGTAGAATTCAGTAGTTAACGGCTACGTGTTGTCACAGCCCCCTGTGACAACGCGCGCTGCGTCTTGCTCCACCTTCTGTTGCGGCCCCCGCCGCCCAATCGGCCTTCCCCATGTTGAAGTGGCTCATCATCGCGCTGTTCATCGCATCGGCGCTGTACATCCATTACCGCGGTCGCGTGCGCCACCGGCTCAGCCGGCAGCTGCTGGACCATTCCACCTTCATGGCACCGATCAACACGCTGATGTATCTGTGTTCGCGGGTGCCGACCACGCCCTTCATCGACCCGGGCAAGGAATTCCCGGAGCTGGCGCCGTTGCGCGCCAACTGGTCGCTGATCCGCGACGAAGCGGTGGCCCTGCAGCAGATGCAGAAGATCCGCGCGGCCGAGGGCTACACCGACATCGGCTTCAACTCGTTTTTCCGCCGTGGCTGGAAGCGCTTCTATCTGAAGTGGTACGGCACCGCGCACCCGTCGGCGGCCGAGCTGTGCCCGCAGACCACCGCGTTGCTGCACGCCATCCCCACGGTGAAGGCGGCGATGTTTGCCGAGTTGCCGCCGGGCAGCGAACTGCGCCCGCATCGGGACCCATTCGCCGGGTCCATGCGTCTGCACCTGGGCCTGGCCACGCCCAACGACGATCGCTGTTTCATCGACGTCGACGGTCAGCGTCACAGCTGGCGCGATGGCGAGTGGACGATGTTCGACGAAACCTACATCCACTACGCGCGCAACGACACCGACCAGGACCGCATCATCCTGTTTTGCGACATCGAGCGGCCGATGCGCTGGCGCTGGGCGGCGGCGGTGAATCGCTTCGTCGGCCGCAGCCTGCTTTCGGCCGGCGCCTCGCCCAATCAAGAAGGCGACAAGACCGGCGGCATCAACCGCGTGTTCCGCTATTTCTACGCCGCACGCCTGAAGGCCAAGGCCTTGAAGGAACGCAACAACCCGCTGTACCAGATCCTCAAGTGGGGCATCTTCGTGCTGGTGGTGGTCGGCATCGTGCTGCTGTAACGCCAAGACCAACTGCGTAGGAGCGCACCCGGGCGCGACCAGGCATTGCCGGTAACGCCCCATCGCGCGCAGGCACGCTCCTACGTAGAGCTAGTCCATGCCGATCAATGCACTCAGCGCGAGACCTGCGCGATCCATTCCTGCAGGTTGTAGTAATTGGTGACGCGGGTGATCTTGCCGTCGCGCAGGTCGAAGAACGCACCGCCCGGCAAGACATAGGTCTGCCCGTTGGCCTCCGGCAAGCCTTCGTCGGTGGTGTGATAGACCCCGTGCACCACGTACTCGGCGCCGACCCGCGTCCCGTCCTCGTTGGCGGTGATCACGATCTCGCGCAGCTGCTCGCGGTAACTGTCGTTCATGCGCTGCAGGAAGGCGGCGAATTCCGCCCGGCCGATTTCGCGCGGCCCCTGATTGAGGTCGTGCGCAACGTCGTCGGCCAGGAACGCCAACATGGCGTCCCACTCGCCGCGGTTGAAGGCTTCGTAATAGGCCTGGACCAGGCCGGTGGCGCGTTGCCGATCGCTCTCGCTCATGCTCGAACCTGCCGCTGGGAAAGCCGCATCATAGGCCCAGCATCAAGCGCCCTGCACCACCAGATCGCGGTGGAAGTAATAGACCTCCTGCAGCAGGAAGCGCCAACTGGTGTGGAAGCTGCGAAAGCGCGTGCTGGGCGTGGACGAGGCCAGCGCATCCACGCCCAGCTCCTGGCTCAGCCGCAGCGCGCGCGCCATGTGCAGCGGGTCGCTGACGATGATGGCCCGATGCATGCCGTGGCGCTCCATCAGCGCGCGCGCCTGCAGCAGATTCTGGCGGGTGGTGCGCGACTCGGTTTCGATCACGATCGCTTCCGGCGGGATGCCGTGACGCAGCGCATACCGCCGCGCCACCTGCGACTCGGCAAAGCGCGCGCCATCGCCGAAGCCACCGGTGAACAGCAGCCGTGGCGCATACCCCTGCGCGTACAGATCCAGCGCATGCCGGATGCGTTCTTCGAACACCGGCGACGGGCGCGCGTCGTAGGCGGCCGCGCCCAGCACGATGATCACATCGGCCGGCGCGGCCTGGTCGCGGTCGCCGATCCACACGATCCAGCCCGCCACGCCCACCAGCCAGATCGCCGCCAGCATGCATAACCGCCAGCCCCAGCCCCACAGGCCGAGCCCACGCGAACGCCTGCTCACGCCGCGGCCCAGGGCAGCGCGTCCAGATCGACATTGCCACCGGACAGGATCAGCCCGACCCGGCGCCCGGCAAAGCGCGCCGGATCGCCCAGTACGGCCGCCAGCGCAATCGCCGAAGACGGCTCCACCACCTGTTTGAGCACTTGCCAGATCAGCCGCATCGCCTGCACCACCGCGGCATCGTCCACGGTGATCACCTGCGCGCCGGCCGCCTGCAACAGCGCAAAATTCGGCGCGCCCAGGGTGCCGCGCAGGCCGTCGCAGAGGGTGTCGGGTACGAAATCGACCAAGCGCTCGCCTGCCGCCAGCGAGCGCGCAGTGTCGGCGGCCCCGCTGGGCTCGGCCAGCACCAGTGCGCAGCCAGCTGCGGCATGCAACGCCAGCGCCGAACCGGCCGCCAGCCCACCGCCGCCGACCGGCGCCACCAGCACGTCCAGTCCGCCGCTCTGGTGCAGCAGCTCCAGCGTGGCAGTGCCTTGCCCGGCAATCACCGCCGGATCGGTATACGGATGTACCAAGGTAGCGCCGCTGCTGGCCTGCACTTCCGCGCACAGCTGCTCGCGCGCGGCGATGGTCGGTGCGCAGCGCCATAGTGTGGCGCCATGACGGGAAATATTGGCCAACTTGGCGGCTACCGCGCCCTCCGGCACCACCACATGGCAGCCGATGCCACGGGTGCGTGCGGCCAGTGCCAAGGCAGCGCCATGATTGCCGGACGAATGCGTGACCACGCCACGTGCCGCCAGCTCCGCCGGTAACGACCACACTGCATTGCAGGCGCCACGGAACTTGAACGCCCCGCTGCGCTGCAGGTGTTCGGCTTTGAAGAACAGCTGCGCGCCGCAGAGCGCATCCAGGCTGCGCGAGGTCAGCAGCGGTGTCGGCGCGCAATGCGGCGCGATGCGCGCAGCGGCTTGCAGAACGTCGCAATGGGCAAGAGGGACCGTCTCGATCATGCCTGCAAGATTAACGTATCACCCTGCTCTTCACGGTCGTGCGCACAATCCCCGCGCATGCTGGATCGATGAAAAACCGCCAGATTGCGGCACAGTTAAGGACCGATTCAATGCATCGGTTCGAAAGTGACACCATGGTTGCAGGAGGGCACCATCCATGAAATTCCGTTTGATCTTCGCCGCCGGGCTACTGGCTCTGAGCGGCTGCGCAACCTACGACTACACCGGTGGCAGGTCGGGCGGCTATTACCGTGGCGCGCCCGCCGTGCAGTATCGCTATCCGCCGGGTTACTCACCGTATTTCTACGGCAATCCGTACGGCAATCCTTACGGGGCCGGGCCGATCGGGTTGTACAACTATCCGGTGTACCCGGTCTATCGCGGTGGCGGCTACTACTACCGCCAGAACGATCGACGCCCGCAATACCGGCCGCCACGCCCGAACGGGTCGTTCAATGGCCCGCGCCCCAACGGACCACGTCCGAGCGGCCCGCGCCCGCAGCAGCCCAACCGTCCACCGGCGACTGGCGCACCACCGACAAGGCCACCCGCCAGGATCGGCGCACCGCCAGGGGTGATCCGGCAAATCCAGCGGCAGACGCGCCAGCAGATCCCCTGATGCGGATGACTGCGACGCAGCCCACAGATGGCAATGTTGGGGGCTTGCGTTCAGCCGGCACTTGGTTGCAAGCTAGGGCCTCTGTGACGCGCCACGTCATTTTTTGACCTGACCCGCTTCATTGACCGACTTATGTCGATGTCCGACAGGGAAATCTGGATCCCCCCTGTTCCGGCCCTGTCGGATATCGGCGCCTTCAATGCATAAAGCCCCGGCATGCCGGGGCTTTATGTTTTTGTCGTATCAGAAGCGGTGTCGCTTCAGAGCCGTGCGGGTCGCACGCCTCGGCGCGGTCCATAAATCGTGCCGGCAGCGCCGGATTGCAGAAAAAAATAAGGGTCGGCAGTCCCCCGACTACCGACCCTTACGCTACCCCATCGCACGCGCGGCTGGCCCCTGTTCCAATTCCAGCCTTTGCGCCCATGTCGCAATGCCACGACGGGTGCAGTAGGGATATCCGCACGGAACATGCCAACTTGAGCACCACTATTCGAAAATGTGACTTGAGTCACAATTTTAATGATTCAGTGACCTCGATCGCCCTTCAGCCGATACTTCTGCGGCCGCCATCTTCCTTCCGCTTCCCAATCCACGCCCATGTCTGACTCTTTCTACCGCTACGACGTCATCGTAATCGGCGGCGGCCATGCCGGCACCGAGGCCGCGTTGGCCTCTGCCCGCGCCGGTGCCCGCACCTTGCTGCTGACCCACAATATCGAGACCGTGGGCGCGATGAGCTGCAATCCGGCCATCGGCGGGATCGGCAAGGGCCATCTGGTCAAGGAAATCGATGCGCTGGGCGGGGCGATGGCGCGCGCGGCGGATCTGGCCGGCATCCAGTGGCGCACGCTCAATGCCTCCAAGGGGCCGGCGGTGCGCGCCACGCGCTGCCAGGCCGACCGCACCCTGTACCGAAATGCGATCCGCTGCATCGTCGAGGCGCAGCCCAACCTGACCGTGTTCCAGGCCGCGGTGGACGATCTACTCATCCACAACGGCGCCGCCGAAGGCGACAGCGTGCGTGGAGTCCTCACCCAGACCGGGCTGCGCTTCGAGGCGACCTCGGTGGTGCTGACCGCCGGCACTTTCCTGGCCGGCAAGATCCATGTTGGCGAGACCCAGTACGCGGCCGGGCGCATGGGCGACCCGCCGGCCACCACGCTGGCCGCGCGCCTGCGCGAGCGGCCGTTTTCGATCGACCGGCTCAAGACCGGCACGCCGCCGCGTATCGACGGGCGCACGCTCGACTACAGCGTCATGCAGGAACAGCCGGGCGACGACCCGTTGCCGGTCATGTCGTTCATGGGCCAGCGCAGCGATCACCCGCGCCAGGTCAGCTGCTGGATCACTCACACCACCGAACAGACCCACGACATCATTCGCAGCGCGCTGCATCGCTCGCCGCTGTATTCCGGGCAGATCGAAGGCATTGGCCCGCGTTATTGCCCGTCGATCGAAGACAAGGTGGTGCGCTTTGCCGAGAAGACCAGCCACCAGATCTTCGTCGAGCCCGAAGGCCTGGAGGTGACCGAGATCTACCCCAACGGCATCTCCACCTCGCTGCCGTTCGACGTGCAGCTGGCGTTGGTGCGCTCGATCCATGGCTTTGCGCAGGCGCATATCACCCGCCCCGGCTATGCGATCGAGTACGACTTCTTCGACCCGCGCGGGCTCAAGGCCTCGCTGGAAACCAAGGCGGTGGGCGGGCTGTTCTTCGCCGGGCAGATCAACGGCACCACCGGTTACGAGGAGGCCGCCGCACAGGGACTGCTGGCCGGCCTCAATGCCGCGCGTCATGTGCAGGCCTTGCCGGCGTGGTCGCCTCGTCGCGATGAGGCGTACCTGGGCGTGTTGGTGGACGATCTGATCACCCACGGCACCACCGAGCCGTATCGCATGTTCACCAGCCGCGCCGAATACCGGCTGCAGTTGCGCGAAGACAATGCCGACGCACGCCTGACCGGCGTGGGCCGCGCGATGGGCCTGGTCGACGATGCGCGCTGGGCGCGGTTTTCGGCCAAGCAGGAGGCGGTGCAGCGCGAAAGCGCGCGCTTGTCCGCGCTATGGGCGACCCCCGGCAATGCGCTGGGCCGCGAAGTGGCCCAGACCCTGGGCGTGGCGGTGAGCCGCGAGACCAACGTACTGGATCTGATCAAGCGCCCGGAGCTCAACTACGCCGCATTGATGCGTGTGCCGACACTGGGCCCGGGCGTGGATGATGCGCAGGTGGCCGAGCAGGTCGAGATCAGCGTCAAATACGCCGGTTATCTGGACCGCCAACGCGACGACATCGCGCGTCAGCAACGCCATGAAACCACGCCGATTCCAGAGGGGTTCGAGTATGCCGGCGTGCGTGGCCTGTCGATCGAAGTGCAACAGAAACTCGAACGCGTGCGCCCGCAAAGTATCGGCCAGGCACAGCGTATTGCCGGCATGACGCCGGCGGCGATCTCGCTGCTGCTGGTGCATCTGGAACGCGCGCGGCGCAGCCAGGTGGCGTGAGGGGCTTGTGGTTAGTTAATCGATTACGTCGCTGCTCGGCAAGCCAGTCCTCCGACGGATTCCACGATGAAGTCGGTCATCCATCGCACTACCACTCTGTCGCCAGCGTAGGTCTCGCCTACAGCGCGATTAGTCAACCAGCCGTCGCTTGTGCGATAGCCACCGACAACTGTCGGTGGTGCTTACGCACGTGCCGACGTGGGGCCTTCTGCGGCATGGATCCCGCATGCGGGCCTGCAGAGACGTGCTTGCGGTGTATCCCACACCGGTAAGCGTGCAAGCGCCCTCAGCGAACCGATAAACGCGCGCCGATAAACGCGCAAAACGTTGCCGGCAGATGTCAGCATGCGATGCCATGTCGCCAGGTGCGAAGCCACTGGCGCGCACAGGCCTGCCGCTCGTCCGGCGGACTCTAGCGGCACAGGGGAAATTGCTATGCTCGATCAACTATGGCGACTTTTAATCCATGAACAGATCGAGTGCGATGCTGAGGGCAACTGTGCGAAGTGCCTGCCCGTTTTTATTGTTGATGCTGGCGAACATCGCGCCGGCGATGGCCAATACCGAAGAAGATGGCCGTTACTGGTTGAGTGTCTACGCCCAGGGCAAGTTACCGGTTGAAAATCTGTACTGGAGCATGGATATCCATCCGCGCTGGCGCGAGGAGGGCGAGCAGTTCGACCAGTTGATTCTGCGCCCCGCCGTGTTTTATCGGCTTAATCTCAAAGCCAGTGTGTGGATGGGCTACGACACCATTATCAGCCACCCGGCCGGGCAGTCGTCCAACCGCGAAAATCGCTGGTGGGGGCAGTTTCAATATCAGTTCGATCCGATTGCGAACATCACCATTACCAGCCGCACGCGCCTGGAGCAGCGCCATCGCGAAGGCTTCAGCGATGAAGGGTATCGGGTGCGCCAGATGATCCGGGCTGTCCGGCCCAGCGCGTTATCGCCGCAACTGTCGTGGGTCGCGTTCAACGAACTGTTCGTCAATCTCGATCAGACCGAATGGGGCGCTCGACGCGGTCTTGATCAGAACCGCGTCTTCGTTGGCATTAACTGGAAGTTCAACGCCATCTCCAATGTCGATGTCGGGTATCTGAATCAGTTCGTCAATACGCCCGCAGTGGATCGCGAAAACCACGTGCTGATGACGACCTTCCGCTTCAACTTCTAGTCTTTCTTCGGCAGTCGCAGGGCTCGCCGATCAGGGCTGAAATCATCTTTTCCAACGCGTTGCCCACTGCTGCGGCAGCACGTGCATCGGCACGCCTGCCGCACGCCACTACGCTGCCCTGCGCTCGATGGCAGGCAACAGGCGTTGGCGCAGCACCAGTGACGCCAACGCCAACGTTTCATCGGCGGCGCGCAACACGCCGCCCATGTTGATGAAACCGTGGATCATGCCGGGGAAGCTGTGCAGGGTGACTTCCACGCCGGCAGCACGCAGACGGTCGGCGTAGGCGCGTCCTTCGTCGTAGAGCATGTCGCGATCGCCCACCACGACCACTGCAGGCGCCACGCCGGCCACATCCGGCACCAGCATCGGCGAGACGCGCCAGTCCTGTGCAATGGCGGGGTCGGGCAATAGATGACGATTAAAAAAGCGTACCGCTTCTGCGGTCAGCGGCGGCAGGCCGGCGTTGTGCGTGCGCGACGGATACAGGCCGCTGTCCTGGCGTGCATCGGTGAGCGGATACACCAGCACCTGGCAGCGCAACGCGATGCCGGCGTCGCGCGCCGCCAGCGCTGCGACCGCCGCCATGGCGCCGCCGATGCTGTCGCCAGCCACTGCCAGGCGCTGCACATCGGCACCGACCGCGTCGGGCTGGGCAACCAGCCAACGTAGCGTGGCAATCACGTCTTCCACGCCGGCCGGTGCGGGGTGTTCCGGCGCCAGACGATAGTCGACCGCAAGCAGCTGACAGCCGGCACGCGCGGCCAGTTGCCGGCAGACATCATCATGGGAGTCCAGATCGCCCACCACACCGCCGCCGCCGTGCACGAACAGGCAGGTCGGGGCGGGGCCAGGGGCAAGATCGGATGGTCGATACAACCGCAACGGCACCGGGCCGGCAGCGGTGTCGGCATGCAGGTCGCGCACCTGCGCCATCTCCACGCGCGGGAAGCCGAGCTGCGCGCCGAGCGCGCGCATCATCGCGCGGGCGCCTTCGATCGGCAGGGTTTCCATCGGCGGTTGAGCGGCGTTCTGCAGCTGGGCGAACAGGCGCACGACATCAGGATCGAACGACATGACGAACTCTCCACGGGACGAAGGAACGAGCCTGCCAGATCGTTATGAACAATCACCATTAAATTCCATAAATAATTTCGATGGCACTACCGGATGCGCGCCGCAGCGCTGCAAACCCCATTGCTGCCGTTGCATATGGCAGTGACGGCCACACTTGGCGAGCTTGCCGAACGCTCGCGCACTCAGCGTCGGTTTGTGTTTTGCTGCGCTGCATCGAGTCTGCGCGCGCTGGCAGCGGCGCGCATCGACATGATCGCGGTGGACAGTGCGCGCTGGCAGCGATCCTGCCACGCCACTTCTGCTGTCGCGCCGAGTAGACGCGACACTCCTGCCTAGTCTTCGTCTTCGGCAGCCGCTTCGCGGCCTTGCTGGCGGATGAGGTTTTCCTGGCGTGCGTCTTCGATCGAGGCACGGATGGCGCGTACGTCGGCGCGCCGGGTGTCGAAGGTGAAGCGCCCGGTCAGCACACTGTCCGGGCGCAGCTCGCCCTTTTCGAACAGCA
This sequence comes from Xanthomonas sp. Leaf131, assembly GCF_001423495.1. Classification (GTDB taxonomy): domain Bacteria; phylum Pseudomonadota; class Gammaproteobacteria; order Xanthomonadales; family Xanthomonadaceae; genus Xanthomonas. Next base: position 221,722 of record NZ_LMOG01000020.1, read on the forward strand.
ACCACATCTCTTCGCCGTAATGGGTTTCCAACAACTCGGGGGCGAAACGTCCCAGGCAATCGCGCAGGTTGTGCACGTCGCGCAGCAGCATGTCGCGTGCGGCGTTGTTGCCGGCGGCGCTGACCACCTGCGGGAAATCGATCAACACCGGGCCCTCGGGCGACACCAGCACGTTGTATTCGGAAAGATCGCCGTGCACCAGACCCAGCGACAGCATCTTGACCACATCGCCGATCAGGCTGGTGTGGAACACGCGCGCCTGCTCCGGTTCCAGCTCCACCTCGCCCAGCCGCGGGGCGCTGTGACCGGCTTCGTCGGTGACCAGATCCATCAGCAGCACGCCGTGGAAATAGCCGCGCGGCTTGGGCACGTGCACGCTGGCGTCCATCAATTGGTAGAGCACCTCGGCTTCGGTGTTCTTCCACGCGGTCTCGGCTTCGCGGCGACCGAACTTGGTGGCCTTGCCCATCGCGCGCGCCTGGCGGCTGCCGCGCACCTTGCGGCCTTCCTGATACTGCACGCGCGCCTGGAAGCTGCGCTGCGCCATGTCCTTGTAGACCTTCGCGCACAGGATGTCGGCGCCCGTGCTGACCACATAGACGGATGCTTCCTTGCCGCTCTTCAGTGGTCGCAACACTTCATCGATGATGCCGTCGTCGATCAGCGGCTGCAGGCCCTTGGGGGTTTTCATGGACTAAGAGGACCGATCCGAAACAAACCAGCGACGATTATGCGGCAAGCAGGGTGAAGCGATTACATGCCGGCGCACATGCGGCGACCGGGGGCGTGGAGTGACGCGAGCGCTTACCATGCATGAACCTGTCCACCCCGCGACCCAATGCCCGAGCCCGCCGCCAGCCGCCGCAAACGCCCCACCGCCGTGCCCGCAGTCGGGAGCGAACGCGGCCTGCCGCATGAGTTGATGCAGCAGATCGCCGCTGCCCAGGGCGACCCGGACTTCATGACCTCGCTGGGACGCGGGCTGGTGGTACTCAGCGTGTTCGCCCAGCACGCGCGCGAGGTGACGATGTCGCAGATCAGTCTGGAAACCGGCATCTCGCGCGCAGCGGTGCGGCGGGTGCTGCATACGCTGGCCAAGCTGGGCTATGTCGGCGAGCAGGGCCGTGGCTATGTGCTGCTGCCACGCGTGTTGGGGATTGGCGGTGCCTATGCGGCCTCTTCGTCGATGACGGCGGCGGCGCAGCCGGTGCTGGACGGGCTGCGTGACCAGCTGCACGAATCCTGCTCGCTGGGCGTGCTGGACGGCGACGACCTGCTGTACGTGGCGCGTGCCGAGACGGTGCGCATCATGTCGATCGGGCTGCGCCCGGGCACGCGCCTGCCGGCCTACTGCACCTCGATGGGCCGGGTGCTGCTGGCCGCCCTGCCCGGCGACACCTTGCAGGCGTATCTGGAGCGCACCACGCTGCGCCCGCGCACCGACCGCACGGTGACCCAGGCATCGGCGCTGCTGGAGCTGCTGGCACGTACGCGCCGCGAAGGCATGTGCCTGACCGATCAGGAACTGGAAATCGGCCTGCGCTCGATCGCGGTGCCGGTGCGTAACCTGCGCGGCGAGGTGATCGCCGCGCTCAACATCGGTGCCCAGGCCGGGCGCGTGAGCCTGCAGACGATGCAGACGCAGCTGCTGGAGCCGTTGAAGCAGGCGGCGCAGCGGCTGGGAGCGTTGTTGAGTTAGCGGTTCGTGCGCGCGCTTAGCGCGGCCGGCGCAGAAAGCTGACCACCGCATCCACCCAGGCGGCATGCGTGTCTTCGACATGCGCCACGTGATCGGCGTGCGGCAAAGTGACCCAGCTACGATCTTCGCTGCGTAGACGTGCGTATAGGTGGGCGTTGTCCAGCTGGGTCGCGATCGGGTCATCGACGCCGCGCAACAGCAACACCGGCAACGTGAGCACTTGCTCTGGATGGAAGGCGAACTGCTCCAGCGCGCGCCAGTCGGTGCGCACCGGGTCGGCCGACACCGCCTGCGCAACGTAAGCGGCACGCACGCCGGAAGGCGCGGCATTGGCGGTGATGAAATCCTCGCCGGCGGCCGCAGTGGTGGTGCGTGCGCGCAACGGCTGGGCGGGCGTTGGTGTGGCGTCGGCAGTCGCATCGACATCGTCCGGGAAGCCATACAGCACTAGCGCAGACACCGCCTGCGGATGTTGCTGGCCGATCAGCAGCGCCACCCGCGCGCCATTGGAATAACCGAGCAGCGCCGGCGGCGGCAAGTGCGCGTGCTTGCGGGCGATCCAGGCCAGCACCGCGCGGACATCGGCCACTGCGCGCGTGGGCGTATTCCAGCCGCTGCCATCGCGCGCACTGCCGCCATAGCCGCGCAGGTCCACCGCGTAGGCGGCATACCCGGCCTGCGCCAAGGCCGCCAGCACCGAGCGCGCATCGCGCGCTTCGCCGGGAACCTGCAGGTCGAAATTGGGCAGCGCACTCCAGGTGCGCCCATGCACCAACAGGATCGTGCCACGTGGGTGTGCCGGTACGCGCGACCACACCGCCAGCGTCTGGCCATCGTCGGCACGCACCTGCGACAGCTGCGTGCCCGGTGCGGGATGCGGCTGTGCCTGTAGCGCGAACGTGGCGAGCAGCAGCATCAGCAGGCAGGCGAAGCGCAACGTCATGAGTCATCTCCCTGGGACGTGATGTCCGATAGCGGCCATCTTGCCTGCGATGCTTGGCGATCTACGAGTGGCACATACCGATTCCGGGCACCGACGTGCCCACCTGGCGGCTGCGTAATCGTTTTTTGGCCGCTCTTGCTGCTCGCGCCTCGAGCACGACACGCGTGGTTGCGCTGCCGGCATGGGCAGCGTCTTCCGGTTCGGCTTCGCTCGGTCGCTTTGTCGCTCGTCAGAGTGTCTGACGCGATGCTAGCGGCTCAGCCTTCGGCGGCCTGTTCTTCGAGAATCGGTTTGGCCAGCGCGAATGCGTGATTGGCCGCCGGCACGCCGCAATAGACCGCCGCCTGCAACAACACCTCCTTGATCTGATCGGGCGTGACGCCGTTGTTGCGCGCGGCGCGCACGTGCAGCTTGAACTCTTCGTCATGGCCCAGCGCCACCATCATCGCTAGCGTCAGCAGCGAGCGGGTATGCGCCGGCAGGCCGTCGCGGGTCCAGATGCTGCCCCAGGCGTAGCGGGTGATCAGTTCCTGAAACTCTTCGGTGAACTCGGTGCGTGCGGCCAGCGAGCGGTCGACATGCGCATCGCCAAGAACGCGTCGGCGCTCGTGCAGGCCGGCCTGATAACGCTCGTCTTCGTGCATTGGATCTCTCTTGCGTAGGGAATGATTGGAGCGGCTGGCGAGCGCGGCGCAGTGGTGTTGGCGTCTGCTTCAGTCGGCTTGAAGAAAGCGCAGCACGGTGTCATTGAACGCGGCCGGCGATTCCAGATTGCAGATATGCCGGCCGGGCACCGGCGCGTAATGACCGTGCGGAGCGGCAGAGGCGATCTCGCGCAAATCGGTGGGTGGGCAGACCGGGTCATCTTCGCCAGCTATTGCGAGCAATGGCAGCGCCAGCGTGTCGAGCGCGCCACGAAAGTCGGCATCTGCCACGGCCTGGCAGCAGGCGATATAGCCGTCCGGCGAGGTCGCCACGAACGCGGCCACGATCCTGTCCAGATGCTGCGCATGGCTGAGGGCAAAAGAGGGCGTGAACCAGCGCTGCAAGGTGGCATCGACCAACACCGCCAAGCCTTCGCTGCGCACCTGTTCGATACGCGTGTTCCAGCTCTCGCTGCTGCCGATCTTCTGCGCAGTGGCGCACACCACCAGCCGCCGCAGCCGTTGCAGTGCGTGCAGGCCCAGCCATTGCCCGGTGAGGCCGCCGATCGACAGGCCGCAGAAATCGCTCTGTGCGATCTGCAGCGCATTCCATAGCGCGAGCACGTCCTCGCCCAGGGCGGCGACGCTGTACGGGCCGGACGGCGCCTCCGAATCCCCATGACCGCGGCGGTCGTAGCGCAGGATGCGGTAGTGCGGCGCAAAGGCAGCGATCTGCGTGTCCCACATGTGCAGGTCGGTGCCGAGCGAATTGCAGAAGGTCAGCCAGGGGCGTCCTTCGGTGCCGTCCAGACGATAGTGCAGGCGGTGCGTGGGCAATTGCAGATAGGTCATCGAAGCACCGTCAGCTAAGAAGAAGAAGCGGCCAGCACGCGGTCGATCCAGACCGAGGACATGCCGCGCCAGCTCTCCACATCGAACACCGCCTGCAGTTGCGCATGCGTGAGCACCGCACTCACCAGCGCATCGTCGGCGAGCACCTCGCGCAGATGGCGCTGCTGCGCCAGCGCGCGTGCCACCGCCTGCTCCACCACTGCATGCGCCTGCGCCTTGCCGAGGTGCGCTGCGAGCGCGAACACCGCCGCTTCGGCATACAACACGCCGCCGTGGCTCTCCAGATGCGCGCGCATGCGCCCGCGGTCCAGTTCAAGGTCGGCCAGACACACCTGCATGTGCGCCAGGCTGCCAGCGGTGAGGCAGACGATCTGCGGCAGGGTCTCCCATTCGGCATGCCATTGCCCGGCAGCGCGCTCATGCGGCTGCGCCATCGCGCTGAACAGGGTCGCGACCAGGCCGGGCACGCGCGTGGCAGCCGCAATCGCGGCGACGCTGGAGACCGGATTGCGTTTGTGCGGCATCGCCGAGGAGCCGCCCTTGCCGGCCGCAGCGGGCTCGAACACTTCGCCGACTTCCGACTGCATCAGCAGCACCACATCGCCACCGATCTTGCCCAGCGTGCCGGCCAACAGGCCGAATGCGCAGCCGATCTCGACGATGCGGTCGCGCGCGGTGTGCCACGGCAATGCGGGCAACGGCAGCGCCAGCGTCGTGGCCAGTGCCTGGGCGACATCGAGGCCGCGCTCCTGCAACGACGCCAACGTACCGGCGGCGCCACCGAACTGCAGTACCAAGGCATCGCGCTGCAAGGACTGCAGGCGGTGGTGCGCGCGCTGCAACGCATCCAGCCAGCCGGCGACCTTGAGCCCGAAGGTGACCGGCACCGCCTGCTGCAACAAGGTGCGACCAGGCAGGCCGGTATTGCGCTCGCGTGCGGCCAGTGCGGCCAGATCGGCGCACAGGTGTTGCAGACGCGGTAGCAACAGGTCGAGCGCAGTGCGCAGCTGCAGCACCGTGCCGGTATCGATGACGTCCTGACTGGTGGCGCCCCAGTGCACCCAGCGCGCGGCTTGCACATCGTGTTCGGCCACGCGCGCGGTCAGCGCCTTGACCAGCGGAATGGCGGGGTTGCCGGCCAGTGCGGTGGCCTGCGCCAACGCAGCCAGATCGTAGTGCTGCACGTCGCAGGCAACGGCAATAGTCTGCGCGGCCTCGGCCGGGATCACACCGCAGTGCGCCTGCGCGCGGGCGAGCGCGGATTCGAACGCCAGCATCGCCTGCACACGCGCCGCGTCGTCGAACAACGCGTCGCACGCAGGTTCGCCAAACAAGGATCCCAACAGGGAAGACGTCGCAGTCATGCATGGCCTCTCTTGGCGTGCCGGCAGCATGGCACCGATACGCGGGAGTGCCAACTGGCGTGCGCGGTGGTGTGTGGCGCAACAGCACTGCTGCTTGACGAGCACACGCGTTTGTCGGGATTGGTCATGCTCGTGCTCACGCATGCACATCGCAGCATGGCCATCAGCGCAATGACGTTGCGATCAATAGTTGAAGAACACCGTCTCCGCATCGCCCTGCATGTGGATATCCCACGCGTAGTTACCACTACCGCGCGATTGCGCCAGCAATGTGGCGCGGCGCTCGGCCGGTACCAGCGCCAGGACCGGATCGCTGCGCAGTTGTGGATCGTCGGCGAAGTACAGCCGTGTCGACACCCCGCGTAGCAGCCCGCGCATGAACACCAGCACGGTCAGGTGCGCGGCCTGCAACTTGCCGTCGGGCCCGATGACTTGGCCCGGCTTGATGGTGCTGAAGGCAAAACATCCTTGCGCGTCGGTCGGCACGCGGCCCCAGCCATCGAAACTGGGGTCATGCGCTTGGAAGCGAGTGTCGGCGGCATGCGCATAGATACCAGCCGCATCGGCTTGCCAGAGTTCCAGCACTGCGTCGGCCACCGGGGTGCCGGCGCCATCGAAGACGCAACCACTGATTTGCACGTGTGTGCCCGCGGCCTGCGCAGGTGCAAGTTGGTCGCGGTACAGCGGCTCCAGCCCGAGCCGGTAATACGGGCCGACGGTTTGCGACGGGGTTGTGTGCAGGCTCATCGACTCACTCCCAGACCGTTTGTTTGCGACCGCGCAACACGATGTCGAAGCGGTAGGCCAGCGCGTATTCGCTCACCGCGTTTTCCCAGTCGAAGCTGGACACCATGCGTTCGCGCGCCAATGCATCGTCCACGCAGTTGTAGATCGGATCGTGCGCCAGCAATGGGTCGCCGGGGAAATACATCTGCGTGATCAGGCGCTGTCCGATGCCGTCGCCATGCAGCGAAAAATGGATATGCGCCGGCCGCCAGGCGTTGTAATGATTGCGCCACGGATACGCACCCGGCTTGATGGTCTTGAACGCATAGCGGCCGTGCTCGTCGGTGAGTACCTGGCCGGTGCCGCGGAAGTTGGGATCCAGCGGCGCATCGTGCCGATCGCCCGCATGTTGATAGCGGCCAGCCGCGTTGCATTGCCACACTTCCACAACGCTGTTGCGTACCGGCTTGCCGTTTTCATCGAGCACGCGGCCGGAGACGATGATGCGCTCGCCCAACGGCTCGCCAGCAAAGCCGGCAGTCAGATCGGCGGCATGTTCGCCCAGGGTGAGCCGATCCAGTCGCGGGCCGGTGACTTCCGACAGCGTGATCGGGAGATCGATCGGCGCACGCGTAGGGCCGCGCAGCGCAGTGGATGCATAGGGAAGATGCAGATACGCCGGTTGCGTGCCGATCCGGGTGCGGCGATAGCCGAGCAGCGGATCGATTGACGTGTCAGAAGTGGGGTCGCGCATGCTGGATCTCCATCGGTTGCGCTGCGGCGCGTTCGAGAATGCTAGCGTCGAGAACGCTGGCGTCGACCAAGCAAGGGTCGAGGACGTTATGGGTGTGCGGTAACGGCAGCAGTGGTTGCAACGGGCGCATCACACGCGCTCGATCGCCAGCGCCACGCCCTGCCCTACGCCGATGCACATACTGGCCAGGCCCAGCCGTCCGTTGCTAGCTTCCAGCTGTCGCAACAAGGTTAGCGCCAGGCGTGCGCCGCTCATGCCCAGGGGATGACCGAGCGCGATCGCGCCGCCGTTGGCGTTGACATGCGGCGCATCGTCGGCCAGCCCGAACGCGCGCGTGCAGGCCAACGCCTGCGCGGCGAAGGCTTCGTTGAGTTCGATCGCGTCGAACTGTTCGATCTGCAACTGCAGCCGCGCCAGCAAGCGCTGCGTCGCCGGCACCGGGCCGATGCCCATCAAGCCCGGCTCCACGCCGGCCGAGGCGAAGCCGAGCACGCGTGCGCGCGGGGTCAGCCCAAGCGTCTGCACCGCCTGTGCGGAGGCCAGCAGCACGGCAGCGGCGCCATCGTTGAGACCCGACGCATTGCCCGCAGTCACGGTGCCGGGCTGGCGAAATACGGGTTTGAGCTTGGCCAGCATTTCAGCCGTGGTGTTCGGGCGCGGATGTTCGTCGCGATCGACAGTGAGCGCGTCGCCGCCCTTGCGTGCGGCCACCGCCACCGGCGTGATTTCTTCATTGAAGAAGCCGGCAGTCTGGGCAGCGGCGGCGCGTTGCTGGCTGCGCAGCGCGAACGCGTCCTGGTCCTCGCGCGCGATGGCATGACGCTGCGCGACGTTTTCGGCAGTTTCGCCCATCAGCTCCACGCCGTACTGCGCTTGCAGGCGCGGATTGACGAAGCGCCAGCCCATGGTGGTGTCTTCCAGTTGCTGGGTACGGGCGAAGGCGCTCTCGGCCTTGCCCATCACCCACGGCGCACGCGACATCGATTCGACACCGCCGGCAATCGCCAGCCCCAGTTCGTCTGCGCGGATGCCGCGGGCCACCGTGCCGATCGCATCCAGCCCGGAACCGCACAGGCGATTGAGCGTGCTGCCCGGCACCGAAGACGGCAGGCCCGCCAGCAACAGACTCATCCGCGCGACATTGCGATTGTCTTCGCCAGCCTGGTTGGCGCAGCCCAGATACACGTCTTCGATCAGTGCCGGATCCAGCTGCGGATGCCGCGCCAACAAGGCGGCGATCGGGATTGCGCCCAGGTCGTCGGCGCGCACGCTGGCCAAGGCGCCGCCGTAGCGGCCGATCGGCGTGCGGATGCCATCGATCAGATAGACCTCGCTCATGCCTCGGCTCCCGCTGCCTGCTTGCCATGCGCTGCGTCGGTGCGTGCCTGCAGCGCGCGCAGTGTCTGCAATTCGGCAGCGCTCGGCGGTGTGGTCTGCGCCAGATCGGCGGCGAAGCGGATCGGCCAGCCGGTGGCCGCGCTCACCTGCTCGCGGGTAGTGCCGGGGTGCAAGGCGGTGACGGTGAGTTCGCGGGTCACGGGGTCGGGCTCCATCACGCATAGATCGGTCACCACCACGGTGGGGCCGGCACCGGGCAGGCCGGCGCGCTGGCGCGCATCGCCACCGTCCAGATGCCCGACCGTGGTGATGAAGTCCAGCACCGGCACGAAGCTGCGTGTGGATTGGCGAATGATGATGAACACCTGCTTGGCGCTGGCCGCGATCTCCGGCGCACCACCGGCGCCGGGCAACCGCGTTTTCGGCGCATCGTAGGGGCCGATCACCGTGGTATTGAGGTTGGCATGGCGATCGATCTGCGCCGCGCCCAGAAAGCCCACATCCACGCGACCGCCCTGCAACCAGTACCGAAAGATCTCCGGCGTGGAGACCACGGTGTCGGCGGTGTCGGCCAGTTCGCCATCGCCGATCGACAGCGGCAACACGTCCGGGCGCGCGCCGATCGGGCCGGATTCGTAGATCAGGGTGACTTCCGGCGCATGCGTCAGCCGCGCCAGGTTGGCGGCAGTGGATGGCAGGCCGATGCCGACAAAGCACACCGCGTTATCGGGCAGGCGCCGCGCCGCCGCCACGGTCATCATTTCATTGGTGCTGTAGTCGCTCATGCGGCCACCTGCAGCTGCGAGTGTGCGTACACGCGCTGGAATGCAGCGAAATCGGCGGTGTCGAGAATGTGCGTCTGAATCCAGGCCTGGAAGCGTGCGCGATCGCGGGCGATCGCATCCCAGGCAAGATAAAAGCGGTTGTCGCGGGCGTAGTAGCCATGCGCATACGAGGGCGCGGCGCCGCCGGGCACGTGGCAGACCGCATCCACCACCCAGCGCGGCAGGATGCAGGCGTTGGGCGGCGCATCTAGCGTGTCGACGATCTCTTCCACAGTCACGATCACCTTGCGCGCGGCCAATGCGGCCTCTTTCTGCACGCCCAGAATGCCCCACAGCAGCACATTTCCGCGGCGGTCGGCCCGTTGCGCGTGAATCACGGTGACATCGGGGTTGACTGCCGGCGTGGTGGCCAGCGTCTCGCCGGTGTACGGGCATTGCAGGAACTTGATGCTGTCGTTGACGCGCGGCAGGTCCGAACCGACATAGCCACGCAACACCGCAAACGGCAGGCCCGATGCGCCGGCCACGTACGCGTTGGCCATGTCGGCATGGCTGTGTTCGCGGAGTTGCAGCGGCTGCGGCCAGGCATGTTCGACCGCATCGCGCAGCCGGTGCAGCGAGCCCACGCCGGGATTGCCACCCCAGGAAAACCGTAATGCCGCCGCGCAACCGGCACCGATCAACTGGTCGTAGATCAGGTCAGGGGTCATGCGCACCAGCCGCAGGGCGCGCTTGCGCTGGCGGATCACCTCGTGGCCGGCGGCATGCGGAATCAGATGCGTGAAGCCTTCCATCGCCACGCAATCGCCATCGGCGATCAGCTGGGACACCGCGTCTGAAAGGGAGACGATTTCGGCCATTGCAAGGTCCTGCGCAGCGAACGTGCGGTCACGGTAGGCGCAGCTGGAGTGCCCGGTCAATCCGATTATCGGTTTACATATTCGATAATCGCACAATTTCGATAGGCGACTCATGCTCCAACATTGTCTCCGGTGTATACATAACTTCGCTTGCAAGCAGACGCCAGCGCTGGCATGCGCGTCAACTGGTTGCCAGCCGGCGCAGCGCCGCCGATGCGCACCCCAGGTTGTATACAAACCCCAGGAGTCACGCTCATGTCCCAGTCCAAGCAGCTGTTTCCCCTCAACGCGTGGTACGCCGTCGCCTGGGACCACGAGATCAAGCACGTGCTCACTCCGCGCAAGGTCTGCAACCTGGATGTGGTGGTCTACCGCACCACCGCCGGCGCGGTGATCGCGCTCGAAGATGCGTGTTGGCACCGGCTGGTGCCGTTGTCGATGGGCAAACTGCGCGGCGACGATGTGGTGTGCGGCTATCACGGGCTGGTCTACAACACCCAGGGCCGTTGCGTGCATATGCCCTCGCAGGAAACCATCAACCCGTCCGCATGCGTGCGCAGTTTTCCGGTTGCCGAGAAGCACCGTTATGTGTGGATCTGGCCGGGCGACCCGGCGCAGGCAGATACAAGCCTGATTCCCGATCTGCATTGGGCGCACGACCCGGCCTGGGCCGGCGATGGCCGCACCATCTATGCCAAGTGCGACTACCGGTTGGTGCTGGACAACCTGATGGACCTGACCCACGAAACCTTCGTGCATGGCTCCAGCATCGGCCAGGACGAGGTGGCCGAAGCACCGTTCGATGTGGTGCATGGCGATCGCGGCGTCACCGTGTCGCGCTGGATGCGCAACATCGATGCGCCACCGTTCTGGGCCAGCCAGATCGCGCGCCATCTGGACTATCGCGGCAAGGTCGACCGCTGGCAGATCATCCATTTCGAAGCACCCGGCACCATCGCCATCGATGTCGGTGTGGCCATTACCGGCACCGGCGCGCCGGAGGGCGATCGTAGCCAGGGCGTCAACGGCTACGTGCTCAATACCATCACCCCGGAAACCGACACCACCTGTCATTACTTCTGGGCCTTCATGCGCAACTACGCGCTGCACGACCAGTCGTTGACCACGCTCACCCGCGAAGGCGTCACCGGCGTGTTCGGCGAAGACGAGGCAGTGCTGGAAGCGCAACAACGCGCCATCACCGCGCATCCGGATCACGCGTTCTACAACCTCAATGTCGATGCCGGCGGCATGTGGGCGCGCCGGGTGATCGAGCGCCTGATCGCACACGAACAGCGCACGCAGGACTTGTCGCTGCGCATGGTGGGTTAACGCGTCGCGCAGGAGGCCTGCCATGTCACCGACTACCCCGTTTCGCAGCAGTGCCGCGCAAACCACGCGCGCGCTGCTGTCGCTGCGCGAATTGATTCTCGACGGCACCCTGCCCGCCGGCGCACGGCTGTCCGAGCTGGCGGTGGTGCAGCGGCTGGGCATGTCGCGCACGCCGGTGCGTACCGCATTGCAGCGGTTGTGCGAAGAAGGCCTGGCCAGCGCATTGCCGGGCGGCGGTTATGCGGTGCAGGCCTTCAGCGAACGCGATGTGCACGATGCGATCGAACTGCGCGGCACGCTCGAAGGCCTGGCCGCACGTATGGCGGCCGAGCGTGGGGCGTCCGCCGCGTCGCTGGCCCAGGCTCGTCAGTTGCTGGAGACGCTGGACCACATCGTCGGCTCGCCGCTGCACGCCATCGACTTCACCGCCTATGTGCAGGCCAATGCGCAGTTCCACGCGTTGCTGGTCGCCATGGCCGGCAGCGATGTGCTGGGCCGCGAGCTCACGCGCGTGCTGCAGCTGCCGTTCGCCTCGCCCAATAGCCTGGTCATGGCGCAGACCACCAGCGCCGAGGCGCAACTCATCCTGACCCTGGCACAAGACCAGCACCGCGAAGTCATCGCCGCCATCGAATACCGCCAGGGCGCGCGTGCCGAAGCGCTGATGCGCGAACACGCACGGCTTGCACATCGCAATCTGCGCCATGTGCTGCAAACCCCTGCGGCGATCACCCAGGTGCGCGGTGGCGCACTGATCGGCCGCGCCCATCCGTCCAAGGCTGGCAGCAGCCAGCACGTCCTTTTGCCTGGAGTCCCTCATGCGTAAAGACACCCAGTGGCACCGCGCCCACGTGGTCAGCATTGCCGATGCCTGCGAGGGCGTGCGCGAAATCGTGCTCGATCCCGGCACTGCAGCGCGCAGCTTCGAGGTGGGTAGTCACCTGGATTTTCGCGTGCAGCTGCATGGCCGCGCCGATGTGCGTTCGTACTCGTTGGTGGGCGAACCGCGTGCCGATGGGCACTACCAGATCGCGGTACGGCAGATGCCCGACAGCCGCGGCGGCTCGCGGCATATGTGGACCTTGCAGCCGGGCGATGTGGTGGAGATGTCGCCGCCCAGCAACAACTTCGCGCTGGACGAAAGCGGCGAGGAAATCCTGTTGATCGCCGGCGGTATCGGCATCACGCCGATCGTTGGCATGGCGCAACGGCTGGCGCGTCGGCACCGTGCGTTTCGCCTGCTGTACGTTGGCCGCTCGCGCGCTGCGATGGCGTATGCAGACGCGTTGGAAGACTTGCTCGGCGAGCGCCTGCAGCTGCATTGCGACGACACTGCCGGGCCGCCGGACCTGGCCGCCGAACTGGCGCGTTTGTCGCCCAACGCCGAGGTGTATGTGTGCGGGCCGCTGGGCATGCTCGAGGCGGTGCGCCAGCACTGGCATGCGGCCGGTCGTTCGCGTGCGCGCCTGCACTTCGAAACCTTCGGCAACAGCGGGCGGGTGCCGGCGCAGGCGTTCGTGGTCAAGCTGCCCGGGCTCGGTCTGGAAGTGCCGGTGGCGGAGAACGAATCGATGCTGGATGCCTTGGCCGACGCCGGGGTGGAACTGATCGCCGAATGTCGTCGCGGCGAATGCGGGCTGTGCGCGGTGGAGGTGCTGGACAGCTCGGCCGACATCGATCACCGCGATGTGTTCTTCAGCGACGAGCAGCGCCGCGAGAACCGCAAGCTGTGCGCCTGCGTCTCGCGCGCGGTGGGCGGCAGCATCAGTATCGATACCGGTTATCGCGGCACAATGGGCTGATCGGCGAGCGAAGCACGGCGTTCAACGCCGGGGCGGCGCCGTGCAGGTCGGTCACCGAGCTGAGCCCGGCCAGTGACTCCATCGAGCCGCTCCGCCCACCACCGCGTACACGCCGCCGTGTTTGCATCCTCACGCACATGCGCGATCATCTGCGCATGGAGTCGACTCACTACAGGACGATCCCGGCGCCGGCACTCAACCCGCGCCAGGAACAATTGGTGGCATTGGTGCGACAGCAGGGCTTTGCCGACGTGGAAGGGCTGGCGACGCGCTTCGATGTCACCCCGCAGACCATTCGCCGCGACGTCACGTTGCTCTGCGATGCCGGCGTGCTGCGCCGCTATCACGGCGGCGTCAGCATGCCCTCGAGCGTGGAAAACCTGGCTTACACCGCGCGTAAGGCGCTGCAGGCGCGCGAAAAGCAGCATATCGCCGCACAGGTCGCCCGCTTCATTCCCGACGATGCCTCGCTGTTCATCAATCTGGGCACCACCAACGAAGAAGTCGCGCGTGCGTTGCTGCAGCATCGCGGCCTGCGTGTGATCACCAACAACCTCAACGTGGCGGTGATGCTCAGCGCCAATCCCAGCTTCGAAGTGATCGTGGCCGGTGGCGTGGTGCGCGGGCGCGACCAGGGCGTGACCGGCGAGGCGACGGTGGAGCTGATCCGGCAGTTCAAGGTGGACTTCGGCGTGATCGGCATTTCCGGCATCGATCTGGACGGCACCTTGCTGGACTTCGACTACCAAGAGGTGCGCGTGGCCCAGGCCATCATCGAGCACTCGCGGCAGGTGCTGCTGGCCGCCGACCACAGCAAGTTCGGCCGCAACGCCATGGTGCGGCTGGGTGCGATCGCCCAGGTGCACGACTGGTTCACCGACCGACCGCCGCCGCAGGAACTGGCCACGGTGCTGGCCGAGGCCGGTACCCGTGTGCATCTGGCCGAGCCCGGCGACGCCGGCTAGGGCGATTGTTCGTTTTTGTGCGTTTTAGATAAGCACATGCCCTCTTGGTCGCTAAGATCGATGCGAAAAGCTGATCACACTCGCATTTCTGATAGATAGACCCATCTATAAAAGCCCTGCGACGCAGGTCTGTCGGTCCTTCACGTCCTGACAAGGTTTGATGTTCGAATATGTTCGAACATGACAACTTGGGTTCGCTCTTGTGGCGTACCCGGACGGAGACACCGATGGGCGAGACATACGATCTTCTGGTGATAGGCGGCGGCATCAATGGGGTCGGCATCGCCCGCGATGCAGCCGGGCGCGGCTTATCGGTGTGCCTGTGTGAGCAGGACGACCTGGCCGCGCATACCAGCAGCGCCAGTACCAAACTCATCCACGGCGGCCTGCGCTATCTGGAGCAGTACGAGTTCGCACTGGTCGGCAAGGCGCTGGCCGAGCGCGAGGTGCTGCTGCGCCTGGCCCCGCACATCATCTGGCCGCTGCGCTTCCTGCTGCCGCATCAACCGCATCTGCGCCCGGCGTGGATGATCCGCGCCGGCCTGTTTCTCTACGACCATCTGGGTGGCAGCAAGCGCAGCCTGCCGCGCTCGCGCCGGCTGTCGCTGCGCACGCACCCGGTCGGTGCGCCATTGCAGGAATCGCTGCGCACCGGCTTTGTGTACTCCGATGCCTGGGTGCAGGACGCACGGCTGGTGGTACTCAATGCGATGGACGCCGCCAAGCGCGGTGCAAAAATCCACACGCGCACACGCTGTGTCGGTGCCTGGCGCGATGCCGGGTTCTGGTACGCCGAACTGGAAGACCGCGACGGCCGCCGCCGCACCGTGCAGGCGCGCGCGCTGGCCAACGCCGCCGGCCCGTGGGCAGTGTCGTTCCTGGATAACGTGGCCGCAGTGCCGCACAAACATGCGCTGCGCCTGGTCAAGGGCAGCCACATCGTGGTGCCCAAGCTGTTCGACCACGACCACGCGTACATCTTCCAGCAACCGGACCGGCGCATCGTGTTCGCCATTCCGTACGAGCACGACTTCACCTTGATCGGCACCACCGACGTGGATTACGAAGCCGACCCCGCCGCGCCCAAGATCGATGCGGCCGAGGTGCAGTATCTGTGCGAGGCGGTGAACCTGTATTTCCAGCAGCAGATCAGCCCTGACGATGTGGTGTGGAACTACAGCGGCGTGCGTCCGTTGCTCGACGATGCCGAAGACAACGCCGCCGAAGTCACCCGCGATTACCAACTGGAAGTGCTCACCGACGGCGCGCCGTTACTCAACGTGTTCGGCGGCAAGCTGACCACCTACCGCAAGCTCGCCGAAGAAGCGGTCGACCGCCTTACGCACGCACTGGGTGCACGCAAACCGGCGTGGACCGCGCGCGGCGATGCGCTGCCCGGTGGCGAACAACGCGATATCGCCAGCCTGCTAGAGCGCGTGCGCACTGCGCGCCCGTGGCTGCCGGCAACCACCGCACAACGGCTGGTGCGCAACTACGGCACCTGCGCGCAGCAGCTGCTCGGCGACGCGCAGAACGTGGCCGCCTTGGGCACGCACTTCGGTGCCGACCTGTATCAAGCCGAGGTGGACTATCTGCGCGCCCACGAATGGGCGATGACTGCCGACGATATCCTGTGGCGACGCAGCAAACTCGGTCTGCGCATCGATGCGGCCGGGCGCCAGCGCCTGGAAGATTATCTGCAGACGCAATCGGTCCAGCAGGCGGACGTCGTACCCGCCTGATCCAACAGCGTTGCCGGCGAGGACGGGTCGTCCGGCAACGTATCCTGGCGCATCGCCAACATCATCCTGAGTCACGTGGAGGGCAACCCAGATGAGCACCAACGAACACCCCTGCGCGCCAATGTGCGCGTCGCATTACCAAGCTTGCGCCGTTGACATCACTGCGGGCACGCGCACATGAGCCGCCAATTCGTGGGTGAGTTGATCTCCGAAGCGGTGGCGATGTTCATCATCATCGCGCTCGGCGATTCGGTCGCGGCGATGTACATCCTCTACGACCCCAGCCCGTACCAGAACGCCTATTGGGGCGTGTGCATCGCCTGGGGTCTGGCGGTGACGCTGGCGATCTATGTCACCGGCTCGGTGTCCGGCACGCACGCCAATCCGGCGGTGACGCTGGCGCTGGCATTGTTCCGCGATTTCTCCTGGAAGAAAGTACTGCCGTACTGGGGTGCGCAAGTGATCGGCGCATTTCTGGGTGCGGCCATCGTCTATCAGATGTACGGGCCGGTGATCGATCACTACAACCAGGTGCAGCAGCTCACCCGCGAAGCCGGCGGCGCAGCCGGCGTGTTCTTCACCGCACCGGGTCTGGCGGTCACGCCGATGCATGCGCTGGTGGACCAGATCATCATCACCGCGTTTTTGATCTTCGGCATCTTCGCCATCACCGAACAGTTCAACGAGGCCGCGCCCACCGCCAACTCCGGCGCGCTGATGATCGGTCTGCTGGTGGCCACGCTGGGCGCTTCGATGGGCTATCTGGAAGCCTGGGCGATGAATCCGGCGCGCGATTTCGGCCCGCGCTTGTTCGCCTACTTTGCCGGCTGGGGCGAGGCTGCGTTGCCGGCCAAGGACAATTACTGGTGGATCCCGATCGTCGGCCCCTTGATCGGCGGCCCCATCGGCGCGCTCGCCTACCAATGGCTGATCCTGCCCTTTCTGCCGGCACGCTTGCGGCATCTGCAAGGCACTCGATCGCCGCTCGATTCGAAGTAATCGCAGAGCGCTTGTCACAGCGCTGCATTGACCACTTTCTCGCCGCGCGCCAGCGCCGGCACTGTTTGAGGAATCTCCGATGGAAAAGCAATACGTCCTTGCGATCGATCAAGGCACCACCAGCTCACGCGCGATGTTGTTCGATCGCCAGGGCAAGGTAGCCGGTGTGGCGCAACGCGAGTTCGGCCAGATCTTTCCGCAACCGGGTTGGGTGGAACACAACCCGCGCGAGATCATGACCAGCGTCTACACCACGATTACCGAGCTACTCAACAATGCGCAGATCGATGCGCGTTCGATCGCCGGTATCGGCATCACCAACCAGCGCGAAACCGCGGTGGTATGGGACAAGGCTACCGGCCAGCCGATCTACAACGCCATCGTGTGGCAATCGCGCCAGACCAAGGACATCTGCACGCAACTGAAAGAAGCCGGGCACGAGCAGATGGTGCGCGACAAGACCGGATTGCTGATCGATGCGTATTTTTCCGGTACCAAGGTCAAATGGATTCTCGATCACGTGGAAGGCGCACGCGAACGGGCGCAGAAAGGCGAACTGGCCTTCGGCACCATCGACAGCTGGCTGATCTGGAATCTCACCGGCGGCAAGGTGCACGTCACCGACTACACCAATGCCTCGCGCACACTGATGTACAACATCCACACGCTGCAGTGGGACGAAGAGCTGCTGGCAATGCTCGACGTGCCGGCGGCAATGCTGCCGGAGGTGCGCTCGTCCAGCGAAATCTACGGCATGACCCAGACCCAATATTTCTACGGCGAGCAAGTACCCATCGCCGGCATTGCCGGCGACCAGCAGGCCGCGTTGTTCGGCCAGGCCTGTTTCGAGCCGGGCATGGCCAAGAATACCTACGGCACCGGCTGCTTTGCGCTGATGAACACCGGCGACAAGGCGGTCGCCTCCAAGGCCGGCTTGCTGACCACCATCGCCTGGGGCATTGACGGCAAGGTCGAATACGCGCTGGAAGGCTCGATCTTCGTCGCCGGCTCGGTGGTGCAATGGCTGCGCGACGGCCTGCGCATGCTGGGCAAGGCCAGCGACTCGCAAGCCTATGCCGAACGCGCCGGCGACAACGACGGCGTGTATCTGGTGCCGGCCTTCGTCGGCCTGGGTGCACCGTATTGGCGCAGCGATATCCGCGGTGCGGTGTTCGGGCTGACCCGCGGCACCACCAAGGAACACTTCGTGCGTGCGGCGATCGAATCGATGGCGTATCAGACCCGCGACGTGTTGACCGCGATGCAGGCCGATTCAGGCATCGAGTTGAAAGAGCTACGTGCCGACGGCGGCGCGATCGCCAACGACTTCATGGCGCAGTTCCAGAGCGACATTCTCAATGTGCCGGTGCTGCGCCCGGAAGTGGCCGAAACCACCGCACTCGGCGCGGCCTATCTGGCAGGTCTTGCCACCGGTTTCTGGAGCAGCCGCGAAGAGATCGCCAAACAGTGGGCGGTAGATCGTCGCTTCGAACCGAGCATGGCCGACGACAAACGCGAACAACTGTATGCCGGTTGGCAGCAGGCGGTGGAAGCCACGATGGGCTTTCGCATCAGCTAAGCACTGCCATCAAAACGACGACGCCCACCATCCGGTGGGCGCAGTCGTTTTCGTCGATCACTTGCATGTCTGTTAACTAACCGCATGGATCACGCATTGCAGAGCTGCATACTGCAGCCCTGCAGCCCTGCAGTGCTGCAGCGATTACTGACCGCCGGTATTGGCGCGGCCGGCAATGGTGTCCGGATCCCAATGTTCCTTGATCAGGCCTTTTTCGATGCGGAACATGTCGAACCAGGTGGTGGTGTAGGTCTTGCTCGGATCGCGCGGATCCGGCAGCGTGCGCACCGACACCAGCGTGACCAGATCGCGATCTGCGGTGATGGCGACCAACGGCAGCTGCACGCGTGCCTGCACCGGCGTCGGCGGCACGAATGCGGTCAGGAACGCGATGAAGGCATCGCGCCCATTGGCCACGTTCGGGTTGTGCTGGATGTAGTTCTTGTCCATGTACATCGGCGCGTATTGCACCTGGCCGGCTTCGAACACGGTACGCCAGAAATCGTAGACCAATCGCTTGTTGGCGGTTTCAAACCAGGTGGAACCGACCAGCATCTTCTGGTGGTTGGGATTGGCGGTCACTGCGGTCTGCGCAAACGCAGCCACGGGCGCCACCAGCATGACCAGTAACAAGGCACGGGAGAACAGGGTTTTCATGGAGCACTCCTGGGTGGAGACGGGCACTGCGCTCGCTGCAGGCAGCAGCACGATGCTCCGCTGATTGGGGGAATGACGCGCCCTTGCACACAGCGATGCCGACGCGTCGCCGCCAGCCTACCGGCCGCGCTCGCTCACCCGCTAGACGCCTGAAAGTGCACCAGGGCACTTATGAAATGGGTGGTGAGCAAAACATCACCGTTCAATGTGATGCGCGTCATGTGGCTTGGCAGGGACCAATAAACGCCAGAAGCATTTCCATGTCTAAGCTCGCATGCAGCGCAGCACGCACAACGCACACATTTGTGTCGATTCCGAACAGCGAGACGACGTGCCTGGCGGCGGTGCAGCCGAATGTCGGCCGCTCTACTCCGGTCCCTTCAGTCAGGCAGCTGCACCAGCGGCAGGCCGGCATAGTTTTCTGCCAGCGTGGCGCGACCGGCCTCGCTGCCCAACAGGTAATCCAGCTCGGCGGACCGTATTCGCGCGGTAAACGCATCTTCGTCGTCGAAGGTGTGCAGCAAAGTCGTCATCCACCAAGAGAACCGCTCGGCCTTCCAGACCCGCTGCAGCGCCAGCGCCGAATACTGCTGCAGCACGCCGGCATCGCCGGATGTTTTCCAGCGTTCGAACAACTGTGCGAGCAAGCCGACATCGGCCAGCGCCAGGTTCAACCCTTTTGCTCCAGTCGGCGGCACGATATGCGCCGCGTCGCCGGCCAGAAACAGGCGGCCATACTGCATCGGTTCGGCGACGAAACTGCGCAAGGGCGCGATGCTCTTTTCGATCGATGGGCCGGTGATCAGTTGCGCAGCCAATGTGTCCGGCAGCCGCGCACGCAGCTCATCCCAGAACGCGCGATCGCTCCATGCCTCCACCCGCGCATCGGCAGGCACCTGCACGTAATAGCGCGTGCGTGTGGGCGAGCGCATCGAA
This sequence comes from Xanthomonas sp. Leaf131, assembly GCF_001423495.1. Classification (GTDB taxonomy): domain Bacteria; phylum Pseudomonadota; class Gammaproteobacteria; order Xanthomonadales; family Xanthomonadaceae; genus Xanthomonas. The sequence continues at coordinate 241,699 of NZ_LMOG01000020.1, forward strand.
CACAACGCAAACCCGCGCCGGTGGCGTGCGTAGATCAGTTCATCGTGCACTGGCGGGGTGTCGGCAAGCACGCCCAGCCATCCGAACGGATACACGCGCTCGAACAGGCGCAGTCGCTCGGCTGGAATGCTGGCGCGGCTGATGCCATGGAAGCCGTCGCAGCCGACGAGATAGTCGCAGGCAACGCGCAGGCGGCGGCCGTCATGCGTGAATTCCACGGCGGGCGCGTCGCTGTCTACCCCGCACAGCGTCACGTCCTGCGCGCTGTAATACGTCGGCGCAGTGCTGCGCGCACGTGCCTGCATCAGATCGGCGGTAACCTCGGTCTGGCCGTAGACGGTGACGCCACGCCCGCAGCCGCGCAGCAGATCGATGCGCTCACGCTGACCATCCAGCGACAGTTCGAAGCCGTGATGCAGCAAGCCCTCGCGCTGCACGCGTTCGCCAACGCCTGCCCGCTGCAACAATTCCACACTGCCCTGCTCCAGCACGCCGGCACGAATGCGCCCGAGCACATGCTCCGGCGTCTGCCGCTCGATAATGACGGTATCGATACCGGCACGTAGCAACAGCTCGCCAAGCAACAGGCCGGAGGGACCTGCGCCGATGATCGCAACCTGGGTTCGCATGCAATGCTCCTGCCTCAGCGGGCTGATGCAGGCCAGTGTTAGTAGCCAAGCGTGCGCTTTGAAGGGATGATTGCGTGCAGTGATTGGACTTTTCGACGATGCCGACACGCGCACCCGATATTGCCGCAGCAACACCTGTTCCCGCCTTCGGCTTGTACGGCGAGCACGATGCCGATGCGCCGGAGCTATTGCACTGGGAGTCGATCGCCGCACGTAGCCGGTTGCACGATTGGCATATCGTGCCGCACCGCCACGAAGACCTGGCGCAGCTGCTCTACGTGCAACGCGGGCCGGCAACCCTGCAGCTGGACGGCCGCAACCAGCGCGTGCGTGGCGCAACCGTGGTGTGGCTGCCGCCATTATGCGTACACGGCTTCGGATTCGATCCACAGGTGCGCGGTCACATCATCACCTTGTGCATGCCGCTGGTGCGCAGTGCACTGAGCACCGCACCCCTGCTGCTGCAAGCGCTGGCGGTGCCCTTGGTGTTACAGGTCAATCACGCACGTGGATTGCTCAACGTACTGTTCGCCACCATTGCAGACGATCACGCGCGCCAGCGCATCGGTCACGAGGCCGCGTTGCAGGCGGCTGCGGCGCAGCTATTGATCTGGACCGCGCGCACCGCACTGGAACGCGCCCAAGATGCGGCGGCGGTGAGCCCGCAGGCCGATCCGGCATTGCGCCATCTACGCGGCTACCAGGCCCTGATCGATCAGCACTATCGGGCGCATTGGCCGATCTCTCGCTACGCCGATCAATTGGGGCTGACCCCAGGCCATCTCAACGCATTGTGCCAGCGGCTGGCCGGGGCCTCGGCGCTGCACCTGTTGCAGCGCCGAATCATGCTGGAAGCACGCCGCAGCCTGCGCTACACCAGTATGAGCGTGCAACAGATCGCCGCCAGCCTTGGATTTTTCGATGCTGCGTACTTCAGCCGCTACTTCGCCCGCCACACCGGCTGCTCGCCTACGCGCTTCCGTGTTGGCGATTAGGAGCGGCTGACAAGACTATTGCGCTCACGGCTAGTTGGGCGAAGCCTGGCATTACTCAATTCCCGTATGTGTTGAAGTGATTGCAGAGCATGGATAGCTCAGTTGCAGGGCGGCTGATCTGGGGGTTGGTTGCAGGGCCCTTGCCCGCCCACCGTCGCGGGACACGCCGCAAGTACGTCCCTGTAGGCTCTTACGCGGCATCCATGCCGCGTAAGGTCCCGCGACGGTCCCTTGCCCGCCCACCGTCGCGGGACACGCCGCAAGTACGTCCCTGTAGGCTCTTACGCGGCATCCATGCCGCGTAAGGTCCCGCGACGGTGGGCGGGCAAGGACCAGTCGAGAGTGTCGGTGTGCATGGTTGCAAGCAATGCATGACGTGCTTCTGATTTGCTAGCTATCGTGTCGTTCCGCAACCCGCACCAGCAAGGACACGCTACTTGTGGGGCCCTCAGCTTTTTACCCAGCGACCGACCAACTCTCTGGTGCGGTGTCCTCACCGATTGCGGGACCGTGTGGCGGCATGGATGCCGCCACCGAGCCTACATGGACGTACTTGCGGCGTGTCCCGCGAGCCTCACCGATTGCGGGACCGTGTGGCGGCATGGATGCCGCCACCGAGCCTACATGGACGTACTTGCGGCGTGTCCCGCGAGCGGTGAGGGCACCGCGCGCTCGACTAACCAGGCTCTTGGCTGCATCTCAAAACGGCGCCAGTGGTACATCCAGACAACGTAGGCGAGTGTGACCAAAAAGTTGCCGCCATCAACGCAGCGTTCGAGAGGTTTCGTCAGCACCCCCACTCGGCTGCATTACTCCGATCAGAACGGGTACTGCGGCACCGTGTTCTTGATCGTCAGCCACTGCCAATGCGTGTACTGCTCCCAATCGGCCGGACCACCGACGCTGGTGCCATTGCCCGACGCGCCGGTGCCGCCGAACGGATTGATGACTTCATCGGCCACCGTCTGATCGTTGATGTGCAACAAGCCGACATGAAGCTTGTCGCCTAATGTCATCGCGCGCGACACCGACGCCGACAGGATGCCGGCAGCCAGACCGTACTCACCGTGGTTGGCCAGTTCTGCGGCTTCTTCATCGGTGTCGAACACGGTGATGTTGATCACCGGGCCGAACACCTCTTCATCGAATGCACGCATGCCCGGACGCACGTTGGACAACACGGTCGGCGCATAGAACAGGCCTTCGTTGCTGGCACCCGCTTCCACGACCGCACCGGCGGCGACGCTGTCGTTGACGATCTCGATCACGCGCTGCAGCTGGCGCTGGTCGATGATCGGGCCCAGCGCCACCGTGCCGCTGACCGGGTCGCCCACCGGCAGATGTCTGGCTTTTTCAGCCAACCGCTGCGTCAGTGCATCGGCAATTTTGCGCTGCACCAGCACGCGGCCGGTGGCCATGCAGATCTGACCTTGATGCATGTAGGCGCCGAACGCCACTGCAGATGCCGCCTTGTCCAGATCCGCGTCGTCGAGCACGATCACTGGGTTGTTGCCGCCCAACTCCAGCGAGACCTTCTTCAAGTGCCGCCCTGCAATCTCGCCGATGCGTCGGCCAGCGGCGGTGGAACCGGTGAAGGCGATCATCGGCACATCCGGCGATTCGACCAGCGCCTGACCGATCTGCGCATCGCCGTGCAGCACATGCAGCAAGCCCTTCGGCAAACCCGCTTCTTCCAGCACCTGCGCGATGATCACCCCGCCGGTATACGGCGTGCGCGGATCGGGCTTGAGCACCACCGCATTGCCCATCGCCAGCGCCGGTGCAACCGAACGCAGCGACAGGATCAATGGAAAATTGAACGGCGAAATGACCGCAATTACGCCCAGCGGCAGATGCCGCGCCAGGCTGAGCTGACCGGCGCCCGTCGGTAGCACCTGTCCCACGGCCTGCAGCGGCAGTGCTGCAGCCTGCTGATAGAACACCACCGATTCGTTCACTTCGCGCTGTGCCTTGGGCAGGATGCCGCCGGTTTCGCGCGCAATCAGTAACGCGGCTTCCGCACTGCGCGCTTCCATCAGCTGCGCGGCACGATGAAACACTGCCGCGCGCTCACGCGGCGCAGTGGCTGCCCAGGCACGCTGCGCTTTCTTTGCCAGCGCCACGGCAGCAGCGACATCGGCCAGATCGGCCTTGCCGACTTCGTGCAGCAGCTTGCCGGTGGCCGGCTCGATGATCTGCACGGTGCCGCCGTTACCGGGCACCCAGTCGCCATTGAAAATACAGCCGTGCCACGCCGGGACGGTGTGCGCGGAGATCGCGGTGTTGGGGAGAGCATTCATGGTCTAGCCTCCTGCTGAGGGGTGGTGTTACAGAGTGGTCGACGCCAGCCCGCCATCGACAGGCAAAGTGATGCCGTTGATCCAGCGCGCGGCATCGGATGCGAGAAACACGATGGCCTCGGCCACCTCATCGGCATACGCCGGGCGCGTCATGCGCTTGGCATCTTCCTTGACGCGCGCTTCGCCGAGCATGGCGGCAAAGTCGCCAAGGATGGGCGTAAAGACCGGCCCGGGCGAGACATTGTTGACGCGCACGCCGTGCTCGGCAAACCACGGCCGCGATTGCAGCAGGGTCCACACGATCAGCGCTTCCTTGAAGTACTGGTAACAGGTGTCGTGTGCCACCGGATGGTCGGCCAACCACGCACTGCCGGACGCAAAGCTGTCGGTGGCGGCCAGTTGCTTGTGCAGGTCCAACCGCTGCGGCCATTCGGCACCCAGGATCGAGGCCACGTTGATGATGGCGCCGCCCGCCACGATACGCGGCAGCAGCGCCTGGCTGAGATGGCGCAAGCCCAGATAGTTGACGCGTGCCACCACATCCAATGGTGCGGTGCCGGGCACACCGGCCACATTGGCCAGCGCGTCGATGCGCTCCGGCAAGGCCTGCACCAACGCATCGATGGAGGCCGGATCGCCGAGATCGGCCTGATGGAAGCCATGCAGCGTCATCTGCACCGGTGTGCGATCGATGCCGATCACCGTGGCGCCATGAAAGCGCGCCAGCCGCGCCACTTCTGCACCGATACCCGATGCCACACCGGTGACCACGATCGTCTTGTTCTGCAAACTCATTGCTGCTCTCCGAAGGAGCCGGTCGTTGTGCCGGCGCTAGAACACATGGACGTACTGCAGGTTGACGTTGTTGCCGGAGGCGGCGTTCTTGACCTCCACCGGCAGATAGAGATTGGCAAACAGCATGTTGTTGGCATCCATCCGCCACACGCCGCCGGGGCCTGCGTAGAACACGCTCTGGCGGCTGTCGGCCACGCGCTGGCCATTGGTGCGGTTGTCGCGGAACTGGGTGAGGTAATAGGCGTTCACGCCCAGGCGCACATCCGGGACCACTTCCCATGACGTGGCGAAATTGATCCAGCCGGCATCGCCGGCCTGGCCGTTACGGAAGTCGAAGCCTGGCGGCAGATTGGGACGCCGCTCGCTGCGGAAATTGTAGATGTAGTTGATGCGTGCGCTGACTTCCCAAGTGGGCGTCGGGAACACGGTGAACGCATACTGCGGCACCAACGACCAATAGCCTGCGCTCTGATTGAGATCGCGATCGCGGTCGAATTTTCCGATCGGCGCGATGGCGTCGATCTCGAAGCGCTGCGAGAACACCGGCCGGCCATCGCGGATCACCGGCATCATCTGCAGGTAGGGTCCGAAGGTCAGGTCGCCCACACCGGCGCCGTTATCGCGCAACGTGGCGATGCTGTTGCGCCCGAACGACGCATCCAGATTGATCAGCGGCAGCAGCGTATTGATACCCAGTGCGCCACCGAACAGCTTGTAGGGCGTGACATAGGCGACCTGGGTCAGCAGCAGGGTGGAATCGATGCGCGGGTGATCGAACACCGGCACATCGTTACCGCGAGAGTCCTTGATCGCGTCCAGCGAACTCTGACGCAGATAGGTGATCACTGCCCAGCCCGGCGTGGTGCGGGTGAAACCATCCAGATAGCTGGTGCCGCCGGTATTGATGCCGTTGGTCAGCGCCGCACTCTGCGGCACGCTTTGCGCAAGCGCCGAGCCGGCTGCAAGCAGCGACAACATCGCGAGCGGGGCGCGACGCAGCACCGACACAGGGGAACACAGGGCAGACAGGACCGATAGATAGCTCACTGCGAACATCTCCAACGTTGGGAGGGAACAGCGGTCAGTGCGGCGTGGCAACGATCAGGCAGGGGCGATCGGCGCGCCGACGACGGCGCGTGCAAGGGGTGGGATCACAGGGGAATCCGGCCGTGCGACTGCGCGGCCGCCACGGCTCACTCGATGTCGAGGCGATCCAGACGATCGAGCGCGCGCAAGAGCGGTGCCTCGCTGCTGCCGAGCACCGCGCTGAGTTGCTGTTCCATGCGCAGCACCTCGGCTTCGGCGTCGGTCAGCAAGGCCACACCGGCAGCGGTCAGCGACAGATGCTGCATGCGCCGGTCCTGACGTCCACGCACCTGCCGCAGCAGGCGACGCTTGACCAACCGCGCCACCACGATCGCCAGGTTGGGCGGCGACACGTGCAGCACATCGCCGATCTGGCGCTGGTTGATGCCCGGGTTGCCGTCCACCAGCATCAGTAACGAGAAATCCACCGGCTTGAGATCGAACGCGGCCACGCAGTCCTGGAACATCCTTCGCACCAGCAGTTCGGTGCGAGTGATGCGGTAGCCCAGCAACCGCAGCAGGCGCGCCTGGTCCACCGTGGTGACGGCATCGGGCAGCGGTGCGGCATTGGCAGTGACGGACATAACGGCTCTCGCAACGATGGCAGCGGGCGGACCGGTGCGCGCAACACTCCCCGCCCGCAACGCCGATCCGCGGCGTGAGCTGCATTGTAGACGTGGCCGGGCGTGCCGAGGCGGGCGTGTGCGTTGCCGATGCTGCCCGTTGCTGCATGCGAGCTCGCGCAACCGACCCGCGGCCGTCCAGCGCCAGCGCATGGCAACTGCGTGCGGCAGCTACGACAGATGGGGAACGACGGTGATCCAGGCACGGCTGGGACATGAGATCCGGGGCGGCATTGATTGCGTTCCAGAATAGTTATTGATCATAACTACATTGCCAAGCTGCAGCGCAGCATGGTCGCGCTCGCCAGCGCGTTCACGTGGGGCTGCCGAGAGGGTTTCGGTATCGGCATGCCGGGTAAACGAACTGGCTGCCTGCCGTGTTTGCCCGCACGCCACGCCACACACCCACGGCGGTTGTGGCGTTGCACAAGGCAACGCGACGCGGGCGGAGCGCGCGGCGCTAGACGCAGCGGCTTAGGGCAGCCACAACTTCTCGAGATCGCGGAAGCCCCAGTCAGTGGGGCTTTCCATCTGCACGATGCGGTCCTGGCAGTCCGGCCGCGACAGATCGATGTCCTGCACCAACACATGGCTGCGCAGCTTGGCCGAATAGAACACACGCACCTTGGGCTTGAGCAGCGCATCGGGCGTCTGCTCGATCACCACCGCCAGTTTCTGCGACTCCAGCCGCACCAGCGAGCCGACTGGATAAATCCCCAGCCGCCGCACGAACGCCTGGAACACCACCGGGTCGAAATGCCCTTGCCACGATGCCATGCGCTTGAGCGATTCGGCCGGATCCCAGGCCCGTTTATACGGGCGATCCGAACTGATCGCGTCGTACACATCGCACACCGCACCCATCCGCGACATCAACGAAATCGTGTCGCCCGCCAGCTGATTCGGATAACCGGTACCGTCCATCTTCTCGTGATGATGCAGCGCGATCTCCAGCACCACCGCGTTCTGCACACCGCCGGCCATCAGCAGGCGATGCCCATCCAGCGGATGCTGGCGCATGACCTCCATTTCCTCGTCGGTGAGCTTGCCGGGCTTGTTGAGAATGTCCAGCGGCGTCACCGCCTTGCCCATGTCGTGCAGCAGGCCGCCCATTGCCGCTTCCACCACCTGCGCCTCGGGCAAGCCGAGCTGACGCGCCAGCCCGCTCATCAGGCCGGCCACGGCCATCGAATGCAGATAGGTGTAGTCATCGGCGGTCTTCAGACGCGCCACGCTGATCAAGGCCTGCGGATGCCGCAGCACCGAATCGTTGATGGCCTGCACCAGCGGCATCGCCGCCTCGGTGTCGACGGTGCGACCCAGCCGCACGTCGCGAAACATCGCCTCGACCATGTCGCGGCCGTCTTCGAAGATCTTGCGTGCACGCACCACTTCGGACTCGATGCCGACCTGTGCGGTGACGCTATTGGTGCGTGCAGTCCGCGCCTTGGCGGCAGGCTCCGGCGGCTCCGGGGGCGGCTCCGGGGCGGTCGGCTCCACCGGCTCCACCGACTCGGCCTGGGCGGCGGCAGGCGGCGCCGCCTCCAGATCCAACCCACGCGCGGTGTCGATCACCAACTGCTCGATGCGGCTGCCATGGATCTTGTCCACATCGTCGGAGTCGACCAGGAACGAGGTCTTCCAGAACGGGTGGTGCACCCACGCGCCCAGCAGCTTGTAGACATACATGCCGGGGCGGAGTTGATCTGAGTCGATGGTTCTGAGCATGCCGGCGCTGGTCTGCTTGAAGTCCGCGAGAAGCCCACCACAGCGTGTTGGGTCAGACGGGTTATCGGCACTGAGGTGGAATTCTTTGGCCCGTTGGGCTCGCCAGTCAGTTGCGCGCCATGCGGCCTGAGCAGTTCAGCAACTGGGCAGGCGCATCGCCAACACGGCAGCTGCGGCAAGCAGCAACGGCACGCTGCAGGCCAGATACAACGCAGCCGGCGACCACCCCGTATCCACCAGCACACCGACGCACAACGGCGAGGCAATCGCACCGAAGCGGCCTACTCCAATCGCCCAGCCCATGCCGGTGGAGCGCACCGCCGCCGTGAAGACCACTGGCGCCACCGCATACAGCCCGGCGATGGCGGCAAACATTGCCGCACCGGTCAGCAGCGCAATGGCGAACGCCCAGCTCAACACCGTGCTGTAGAGCCCGAACGCAAGCATGGCCAGCGCCGACAACACCAGCGCACCGACAGTCAGCCGCGACAACCGCGCACGCGCGGCCAGCCAGCTGAACAGCGCACCTCCGGCAATGCCACCCAGATTCAACAACACCCCGCCGGTCACGCCCTGCTGCGCCGACAGGCCAGCCACCACCAGCAGCTTCGGCGTCCAGCTGAGCACGAAGTAGAACGCGAACATCAGCAGGAAGAATGCCAGCGCGATCAACAGCGATTGCCGCCGCAAGGCAGGCACGAACAAGGCCGCGTAACCCTGCGCGTCATCGGCAGCCTGCGGCGGTGGCAATGGCAATTCGGCCCGCGGCGGCATGCCCATGCGGGCCAGCACCGCGTTGAAGCGTGCAGACGCATCGGGAGGGCGGCGGGCAATCAGAAATTCCAGCGATTCGGGCAGCAACGCCAGCACCAACGGCACACACAGCAGCGACCCGGCCGCGCCGAGGACAAACACCGCGTGCCACGACCATTGCTGCAGCAACACTGCCGCGATCGCACCCGCCAGCGTCGCGCCGATCGGGTAGCCAGTGGCCTGCAGCGCCAATGCGGTGCTGCGCCAGTGGGCGGTGGAGTACTCGGCGGCGATCACCGCAACGCAGGCCAGCATGCCGCCGATCCCGATACCGGTGAACGCACGCAACGCACCGAGTTGCCACGCGCTGCTGGCCAAGGCCGAGGCGCCCATGCCGGTGGTCAATATCGCCAGGCACACCAGGATCATCGCGCGCCGCCCGATGCGGTCGGCCAACGGCGCCAGCAACAACGAGCCCGCCGCCATGCCGACCAGGCCGGCACTGAACAACACGCCGAGCAACTTGCCCGACAACTGCCACTGCGCCGACACATGCGGCGCGGTGAAGGCCATCGCCATCACATCGAAGCCGTCGAGCATGGTGAGCAGCACGCAGACCGCCACCGCGCGCCACTGAAACGGCGTCATGCGCTGCAGCACGAAGCTTGCGGATGTCACGGCGCTCTGGGTCATCGGGTGATCCTGTTGTGGGGATGGCAGCTGCATTGGCAGCCGCGCGCATGATCATGCGATCACGCGGCGGGGCCACTTCGAAGACGCGAGCAGGCCGCAGACCTGCGGCGGCATGCGACCGCGCATCGCACCGCAACGCATCGAGGCCGGCCACGCTGCAGAACGTCACCGGCACGCTAGGCTGATCGCAGGTGGCGTTCAATACAGCGGCATGCACTGGTGTGCGCTTATCGAACAGGCAGGCAGCGCGCTTCGCTTGACTCTCCACGCGTTCGTTGACGTGGCTGCGTAGCCACATTCGGGTTGTGCGCATTGCCTGCACAGCAACGATCGACCTTGCGCGCATCGCTGCAATGCATGACCTGGAATGCGATCGGATCGGGCAACCATCCAGTGCGTTTGGCGCGGATTGCGAAGATCGACGCCGCACACGCATTGCAGGCAGCACATGCGGGAGCCCGCATCCCTGCGGTCGCCCCGTTATCATGCGAGCAGTGCCCGCACCGGGCGGCACGCCGACCTGCTGGAGATCATCGTGACCCCGATCCGCTCGTTCCTGGACCACACCCCGCAGCTGGGCGCACGCGTCTATATCGACCCGGCCTGCACCATCATCGGCAAGGTGAGCCTGGGCGACGACGTCTCGGTGTGGCCGGGCACGGTAATTCGCGGCGACGTCAATCATGTGCAGATCGGCGCCCGCACCAACGTGCAGGACGGCACCATCATCCACGTCAGTCACCATAGCCCGTTCAACAAGGCCGGCTATCCCACCGTGATTGGCGAAGACGTCACCGTTGGCCACGGCACCATCCTGCATGCCTGCACCATCGAAGACCTGTGCCTGATCGGCATGGGCGCCTGCGTACTCGACGGCGCCACCGTCAAACGCTATGGATTCATCGGCGCCGGTGCGGTGGTTGGCCCGGGCAAGGTCGTTGGCGAAGGCGAACTGTGGCTGGGCAATCCGGCACGGCTGGCGCGCACGCTCAGCGATAAGGAAATCGAGAGCCTGCATTATTCGGCGCAACATTATGTGCGGCTCAAGGATCAGTATCTGGGTGTACCCAGCAGCAGCGACTAGCAGCGTTGCATGCGGCTGCGCGATCGCCGGTTGAGCGCAGCCATTGACTGGAATCGATCGCTAATCCACGCCTGCCGCGTGTGTATTCCCCCGCTGCACTGACGGTGACGTGCAAGTGTCGGGCAGGCGCGCCCAGACATTGTCCGGCGTTCGGCTGCATGGCAGAATTGCGCCGCGGCGGGGGACGCCGTTTCGAATGGACTCGACCTGATGCACATGATCGCCTCACTGCGCGGCCTGCTGGCCGCCTCCCTGTTTTCGGCCGCCTTGCTTTCCATCAGCCCGGTACTGTCTGCGCAGACGGCGCCTGCCGACGACGCACAGGTGTTGGCCTCGCTGCACTACCGCGATGGCCATATCGCCGTGCCCGAGGCCAAGGCGCACTTTGATCTGGACCCGTCCTACCGGTATCTCGACAAGGCCGATACCCGCCGCGTGCTGGAACAGCTGTGGGGCAATCCGCCCGACGACAGCGTGCTTGGCATGATCGTGCCGCGCACACCGGCACTGGATGACCCAGACAGCTGGGCGGTGGTGGTGACGTACTCGGACGAGGGCTATGTGTCCGATGAGGACGCCGCCAAGATCGATTACACGCAATTGCTGGCCGACATGCAGAAAGGCACTGCGGAAGACAACGCCGCACGCCGCGAGCAAGGCTACGGCACCGTCGATCTGCTGGGCTGGGCAGTGCCGCCGCGCTACGACGCTGCCAACAAGAAGCTCTATTGGGCCAAGCAATTGCGTTTCGACGGCAACGAGGAGCGCGTGCTCAATTACGACATCCGCGTGCTCGGCCGCGGCGGCTACCTCAGCCTCAATGCCGTGGCCAGCATGCGTCAGCTCGATCAGGTCCGCCAGGGCATGCAGCACCTGCTGCCGATGGCAGAGTTCGACCAGGGCGCGCGCTACGCCGACCACAATCCCTCCACCGACAAGATCGCCAGCTACGGTCTGGCCGGTCTGATCGGCGGCGGCCTGGCGGCGAAGGCCGGCCTGTTCGCCAAGCTCGGCCTGTTGCTGGCCAAGGGCTGGAAGCTGGTGTTGTTCGGCGTGCTCGCGCTGGGCGCCGGCATTCGCAAACTGTTCGCCGGCAGGAAGGCAGGGGATTCGGCACGCTGAGGGCGCAGAGCGCGATGCTCCGCATGCGTGCTGTGCATCGCCTTGATGTGCCACTGCCTGATCGTCTCGATGCAGGCGGTGTCGTTTAGCCCGGCACACCCGCACTCAAGGCTGGGTCGCACGCTCCAGCGCCGCGAGCATGCGCAGTGCCTGCTCACGCGATGTCCCGCACATCTCCATCGACGGTCGCAAATTGCCGCAGACCGCCGGGCGCGTTGGCAAGCCGAACAACCGGCAGCCCAGCTGCGCATCCAGCTGCACGCACGCCACCCCGGCCGGCTTGCCATTGGGCATGCCGGGAATCGGCGAGCTGATCGAGGGCGCGATGCAGCAGGCAGCGCAGCCCAGGCGGCAGGAAAGCGTGGAAGACATCGGCACAGTGTAGCGGCGCGGGGCAAGTGCGGCGCTGGCAAAAAACACCTTTGCCGAGCCCCCTATCCGGAACGCCGCCAGCCAGGCGCGCTGCCCATGCACTCCACTTGCGTTGAAACCAGCCCACTGCAGCCTGATCGCCCGGCAGCGTGCACGCTGCAATGACGGCAGCGCCGAACAGCTGCGTGCTAACGTGCCAGATCACCGGAACGCGCCGCGACGGTTGCAGCAGCAACAGTTGCGACGCGCTCTAATTGCCAGCCACCGCTCGCCAATCAGCCGTCGAATTCGCCATGCCCGAGTACCGATCCAAGACCTCCACCCACGGCCGCAACATGGCCGGCGCCCGCGCACTGTGGCGCGCCACCGGCATGCGCGATGGCGACTTCCACAAGCCCATCATCGCCATCGCCAACTCGTTCACCCAGTTCGTGCCCGGGCATGTGCATCTGAAGGATCTCGGCCAGCTGGTCGCGCGTGAGATCGAACGCGTCGGTGGCGTGGCCAAGGAGTTCGACACCATCGCCGTGGACGATGGCATCGCCATGGGCCACGACGGCATGCTGTATTCGCTGCCCAGCCGCGAGATCATCGCCGACTCGGTCGAATACATGGTCAACGCGCATTGCGCCGACGCGCTGGTGTGCATTTCCAACTGCGACAAGATCACGCCCGGCATGTTGATGGCCGCGCTGCGGCTCAATATTCCCACCGTGTTCGTCTCCGGCGGCCCGATGGAAGCCGGCAAGACCAAGTTGTCCGAACATAAACTCGATTTGATCGACGCAATGGTGATCGCCGCCGACGACAGCGCCTCCGATGAAAAGGTGGCCGAGTTCGAACGCAGCGCCTGCCCCACGTGCGGCTCGTGCTCGGGAATGTTCACCGCCAACTCGATGAACTGCCTGACCGAAGCGCTAGGCCTGTCGTTGCCGGGCAACGGCACCGTGGTGGCCACGCACGCCGACCGCGAGCAATTGTTCCTGCGCGCCGGACGCGTGGCGGTGGAACTGTGCCATCGCTGGTATGGCGGCGAAGATCCCACCGCCTTGCCACGCGGCATCGCCACCTTCGAAGCGTTCGAGAATGCGATGACGCTGGACATCGCCATGGGTGGCTCGACCAACACCATCCTGCATCTGCTCGCTGCTGCGCAGGAAGGCGAAATCCCGTTCGGCATGCGCGATATCGACCGCCTGTCCAAGCGCGTGCCGCAGCTGTGCAAGGTCGCGCCGAACACGCCGAAGTACCACATCGAAGACGTGCATCGCGCCGGCGGCATCATGGCCATCCTCGGCGAACTCGCACGTGGCGGCCTGCTGCATACCAACGCGGCAACGGTGCACGCACGCACGCTGGCCGACGCCATCGCGCAGTGGGATGTCACCCAGACCGACGCGGAAACCGTGCACACGTTCTACAAGGCCGGCCCGGCCGGCATCCCCACGCAGATTGCCTTCAGCCAGGCCACGCGCTGGGACAGCCTGGATACCGATCGCAGCGAAGGCTGCATCCGCGATGTCGCCCACGCGTTCTCGCAGGAGGGCGGCCTGGCCGTGCTGTACGGCAATATCGCCCGCGACGGGTGCGTGGTGAAGACCGCAGGCGTGGACGAATCCATCCACGTGTTCGAAGGCAACGCACGCGTCTACGAAAGCCAGGATTCGGCGGTCAAAGGCATCCTCGCCGACGAAGTCAAAGCCGGCGACATCGTGGTGATCCGCTACGAAGGCCCCAAGGGCGGCCCCGGCATGCAGGAAATGCTCTACCCCACCAGCTATCTCAAATCCAAGGGCCTGGGCAAGCAATGCGCCCTGCTCACCGACGGCCGTTTCTCCGGCGGCACCTCGGGCCTGTCGATCGGCCACGCCTCGCCGGAAGCCGCTGCGGGCGGCGCGATCGGCCTGGTGCGCGATGGCGACAAGATCCTGATCGACATTCCTAACCGCTCGATCAATCTGCTGGTGTCCGACGAAGAACTCGCCAGCCGACGCGCCGAGCAGGATGCCAAGGGCTGGAAGCCGGTGGAAGTGCGCCCACGCAAGGTCACTACGGCGTTGAAGGCTTACGCGCTGCTGGCGACGAGCGCAGACAAGGGTGCGGTGCGGGATAAGGCACTGCTGGACGGCTGAGGCATTGCCATGAAGACCGCGGATTTTTAGCGGTCTTCATCGTCCCCGGAATCGGACTGTGGGAGGCACTTCAGGCCTGGCGCCTGACCGCAAATACCACAGCGGGTTGGTTTTTCTTGCCCGCAGCGTCAACCACCGCCGAGGCCCAGCCCATCCAGCGGGCTGTGCACCGCCGACGCCCCGCGCCCCAGCACATGCGTGTAGATCTGCGTGGTTGCCACGTCCTTGTGGCCCAACAGCTCCTGCACGGTGCGGATATCGTGGCCGGCCTCCAGCAGATGCGTGGCGAACGAATGCCGCAAGGTGTGGCAGGTCGCCGGCTTGTCGATCCCCGCACGGCGCCGTGCCGCCTGTACCGCACGCTGCAGGATCTCCTCCGACACGTGATGACGACCAACTCGGCCACTGCGCGGATCCACCGATCGACGCGCGGCGGGGAACAGATACTGCCAGCCGGGCTCGACATCGGCAGTGGGATACTTGCGCGCCAACGCATGCGGCAGGAACACTCGTCCTGCTCCCTCGGCAAGATCAGCGGCATGCAGCAGCAGCGCCCGCTCGCGCTGCTGCATTAATTCCCCCCGCAGGCTGCGAGGCAGCGGCACCCGCCGATCCTTGCCGCCTTTGCCGTCGCGCACCACGATCTCGCAACGCACCATGTCGACATCCTTGATCCGCAACCGCAGGCATTCCAGCAACCGCATCCCGCTGCCGTACAGCAGCCCCGCCATCAGCCGACAGGACCCCTCCAGCATCGTCAGCAAGCGCGCCACCTCCTCGGCCGAGAGCACCACCGGAATGCGCCGCGGCCGCTTGGCGCGCACCAGATTCTCCATCCAGGGCAACTCAACGCCCAGGACCTCGCGATACAGGAACAGCAGTGCCGCCAGCGCCTGATTCTGCGTGCCGGCCGACACCTGGCCCCGCGTCGCCAGTTCGGTGAGAAACGCCTCGACCTCTGCCTGCCCCATCTGCACTGGATGCCGTTTGCCGTTGGCGAGGATGAAGCGTCGGATCCAGCCCACATACGCCTGCTCGGTACGCAGGCTGTAGTGGCGAAGCCGCAGCCGACCACGGACCTGATCCAGCAGCTTGGGGGTCAGAGGCGTCATTACGCCTGCATCGTCACGGGTGTAACTCATACGCCTGCTCAAACGTCGGATAACGCAACCAGCATCGACGTAAAGACGGTCGGTTGCCATCCGGCAAGTCATTGTTACGAAATAGGAATTCCCCCTTTCCAGACCTCCCACCTTAGTCGATACTTGGCGCAACACCGCTCTTAGGCGGTCCAATAGTAGTTAGACCGCATGGACAGCACCGCATCGTGTCAGACATTAGTGCTCTCCCTAGTCCGCGCCCTCTGTGGCGAGGTCCACCCGGAATTGCGTCAAGCCTC
>NZ_LMOG01000021.1 GCF_001423495.1 Xanthomonas sp. Leaf131
TCGCCGCCAACTACCGTACACAACAAGCCAACAACGCAGTACCCTTCAACCCCGGGCTTTATCAGTAATCACTGGTACGGACGATGGGGGCAGGTCACGCCTGACCCACCTGCGCAACGCCAACGACCACCACACCCAGCAATTCCTGCGTCGCTGGGGCCAGGCGCACCATCAGCAGGTGCTCGGGTGGTTTGAGCATGCGCGGATGGACTTAGGTCAGGCCTAATACCAAGCAACCATGACCTTCAGATAGTAATTTCAACTTGTTGAGCAATACCGCAGCACCTTAAACCCGAATCTCACCGCAATAATTAACTAAATAAATATTTAAACATAAACATAGGCATAGGCATAGGCATAATAAGCTTCACACTTTCTGATAGCAGGAGTATCAACATATGAAGCTTAAATACCAGCAAAACAAAGCTACGACTTGAGCCGAGCATAAGTGCTTAAGCCGACGCCTCAAGCTGTACTGGCATAACGCCCTGAGCGGCCGGGCCTGCAACGACCACTTGTAATAACAACCCAGCGAACTGTATAGCGAAACACAAGCGCCTAAAAATCGATAAAACCTTAAAAACCGCACCTCTTCTTTAGCTCAAGCAACACGCTGTCGCGTCAATGCATTGACGCAAGTCGGCTCTCCAGCAGATTTTCGATACAGCCACTCACGAAACTGCTAGGAAACACGTACCTTAGACGGGCCTGAATCGCAGGCGAAATATTTCTCGAGTACGGGAAAAGGCGAAGTCATGGAAGTGAAGGCAAAATTCGCAATCAAGGCTCTGGGTGCCATCGCCGGCGCAATGTTGCTCAGTGCGGGGTCAGCGCATGCTTGCTGCCCAGGTGACGGGACAATCTCCACAATGGCAGCGACCGGCCTTGGTGAATCCGAACCGCGTGCAACCAATTTGGCGGTAGATCCAACCTGGCGGATCTATGAGTTTCAACGTGAGGGAATGTTGTACCTGCAGATCAACGATGCGACCGGCGTCGTTCGCGGTGCTGTGGGCCGCGCGGGCGAGGCTCTTTGGGTGTTACCCATGGGCAAGGACGTCAGTCGATTGACAGTTTCGACCTTGGTGATCCCAACAAGAGCACAGCTGGTCTATCGAACCGACAATTTCACTGTGCACTTGGTGACGAGCACCGCTGGAGAACGCTGGATCGTTACGCGGACGGAATGACCGATGTTTGTTCGGCAACGAGAAAGCTGATTCCCAACGCATGGCGGCGGCGAAACTTACCGCCATGCGCTTTTAGCCGGGTCCGCAACTCTGCGTTAGCTTCGGGTGCATCACGATTCACTACTTCCAATAGTGAGGCATCAGCAAAGATCCTGATCACCACACCTTGTGCATCACGGCTTTTCCAGGCACGTGCCTGCACCAGATGCCGTTTCGCTTGCGGAAGCATCTCGATTGCGTTGAGTGCACATCTGTAAGCAGCCAACTGCAGTCCCAAAGACAGGTCGCCGCAATTTCCGCGCAGCGCATGATGGATTTCCGTATCGTAAAATCGAGCCAGTGCAGGTGAGCGCAGCGCCTGGTACACGCCGTGCGTTTCGATCTCGAGCGGATACAGGCCGGCAACGTATTCGTGTAACAACTGGGACTCAATGACCCCTGCTCTGGTCATTTCCATGGCAGCAGCATGGTGCCCGCGCTCGCGTAACTGGGCAACACAGTCTTTGCGTAGCCGATTGAGATGGACATTGATATCGGAATAGTCGACAACGCGATTACGTAGCGTACGCTCGGCAGCAAGGTAACCAGCCTGGGCAAACTGCAATGCTTCAAGTTGTACCTGATGTTGGTCGCCAGCTTGAGAATAAGCAAAAGCCAGGCGGGAACCCAGGACAAATAGTCCGGTGGCGATCACCGCGATCAGCAGTTGAACGCTAAATAGCTCTGCATCGTAGGCAGCAATCCCATACTTCGAACGAGACAACGCTGCGATGAGATTTGCCAGCAATGCGCCGGCTGCCGCTCCACGCCACCCATGGCGAAGCGTCAGGATGATTGCGGGCCCTACGAGCGACACCATCAGAACTTGTCGCAGCAGTGGCTCCGGAACGACGTTCGCAGCGCAAAACAACCCTGCCATTGCAAGACCTGCAAATGTGCTGTCACGCACCAGGTCGTTACGGAGATAGCTTTCGGTGCGCCGACACCAGAGCAGGCCCGGCAACAAGAACATCAAGATGCCCAGATACGAACCCAGCCATGTCCGCAATAGAATCTCAACTGGCGAACTGGCAATTGGACCGCCAAGGGTGGCATTTAATGCCATGCCACACAGTGTGCTCCACAAGGCAAGTAGCGCCATCAATGGCAGGATTGCGTTGCGCAGGATCACATCAGGAGCATGCCGACGAATCGCAGACACAGCCAGCGCGACCGCAGGTGCAAACAAGAATGGGCTCAGGTAGGCCCACAGCGGCGCGTAATCCCTTGTCTCCAACATCGGGACACGTAGCCAGAGCACGGCAGCGGCGTCACCTGCCAATAAGAAGGGCCAACGGCGGTAGGACATGAACAAGAGCGACACTGCTCTCAGGCCAGCTGGCAGATACCACTGGTCAGCAGACAGATGCCAAACAAGCAGATAGACAATGCAATAACCCAGACTTAGCAGAAGTCCTTCCACCAGCTCTCTAGCAACTGCCATACAACCACTCCCTGGTTCGTCGACGAATTTTCGCTAGTGTGAAGCGAACTGGCACGCCGCGTATAGCTGGAGCGCACAAATCGTAAGAATGCGTAACGCCGTACGGCGGTACCGATCCTCAGGCGGACCATCGCTTGCACTAAGGTGGTGCGGCGTCTCGGCGACGGCAGTGACGCATTGCTACAAAAAAGGCCGCGCAATGCGCGGCCTTCTTCGTTTTTCATGCAGATATCGGCATAGCAGACAGAATCAGCCCTCCATCTGCTCCAGCTCCTTGCCCTTGGTCTCGTAGACGTACTTGAGCACGAAGAACACCGAGATGAAGGCGGCGACGGTATAGATGCCGTAGGCGCCGGCCAGGCCGATGCTGCCGAGCAGGATCGGGAAGCTGACGGTGATCGCAAAGTTGGAGGTCCACTGCGCAGCGCCGGCGATGGCCAGGCCCGAGCCGCGGATCTGGTTGGGGAACATCTCGCCCAGCATGACCCACATCACCGGGCCCCAGGAGGCGTTGAAGAACACCACGTAGACGTTGGCGGCGACCAGTGCGAGCATGCCCATCGCATCGGACATGGCGAGCTTGCCGGTGGCATCCAGCGACGCGGTGGCGAAGGCATAGGTGACCAGGGCCAGCGACACCGCCATGCCGACCGAGCCGATCCACAGCAGCGGCTTGCGGCCGATCTTGTCGACCAGCATCACCGTGACCAGGCAGGCGCCGATGCTGAGGCCGCCGGAGAGCACGTTGATCAGCAGTGCGTCCTGTTCGGAGAAGCCCACCGCCTGCCACAGCACCGCACCGTAGTAGAACACCACGTTGATGCCGACCAGTTGCTGGAACACCGCAAGGCCCACGCCGATCCAGACGATGGAACGCACCTTGCCGGTGGCCTTGTTGATCAGGTCGGAGAACTTGGGCTTGTGTTGGTCGGCCGACATCGAGGCCGAGATCTCGCCCAACTTGGTCTGCGCAGCGGCGTTGCCGTACAGGCGCTTCAGCACCACCAGCGCCTGCTCGCGACGGCCCTTGACCACCAGGTAGCGCGGGCTCTCCGGGATGACCAGCAGCAACAACAGGAACGCCAGCGACGGAATCGCCTGCATCCAGAACATCCAGCGCCACGCGGCCTGCCCGCCCCATAACGGCTCGGTAGAGGCACCGGCGGCGTTGGCCAACAGATAGTTGCTCAGGAACGCGCAGAACAGCCCGCTGATGATGGCGATCTGCTGCATGGTGGCGAGCCGGCCGCGATAGCGCGCAGAGGCGACCTCGGCGATGTAGGCCGGCGAGATGACGCTGGCCGCACCCACCGCAAAGCCGCCCATCACGCGGGCGAAGATGAAGAAGCCGGAGCTGTGCGAGGCACCGGCGCCGATCGCCGAGAGCAGGAACAGCGCCGCAGAAATGATCAGGACCGCACGGCGGCCCCAGCGGTCGGCCAGGCGGCCGGCAAAGAAGGCGCCGATGGCGCAACCCAGCAGCATCGAGGCGACTTCGAATCCGGTCTCGGCGGCGCTGGAATTGAAGGTTTGCTTCAGGCCATCGACAGTGCCGTTGATCACGCCGCTATCGAAACCGAATAAAAAACCGCCGATCGTGGCTACGCAACTGATCAGGACGATAAAACGGGTGTTCTCACCGGCATCGGGGGCGCCGTTTACGGAGACACTGGACATGGATTCACCTGGAAGCATGCAAAGGAGCGGCCATGGGGGTGGCCGGCATCGGCCGGCGACGCAGTGCGCCGCCGGCCACGGGACATCAACGCGTCAGATACTGATTGATCAGGTTCTCGTAGGCTTCCTGGCGGCCGCTGAGTTGCTTTGGCTCGTTACCAGCAGCGTGCTGGGCCACGTCCACCAATGTGCTGGTGCCATCGGCAAACGCCGCACCGGCGCCGCTGTCGAAGCTGGCGTAACGCTCGGCGCGCCACTGCTCCAACGGCGAAGACGTCAGCAACGCGTTAGCCACTTCCAGCCCGCGTGCGAACGCGTCCATGCCGCCGATATGCGCCAGGAACAGNGGCGCGCCACTGCTCCAACGGCGAAGACGTCAGCAACGCGTTAGCCACTTCCAGCCCGCGTGCGAACGCGTCCATGCCGCCGATATGCGCCAGGAACAGGTCCTGCGGATCGGACGATTCGCGGCGCACCTTGGCATCGAAATTCAAGCCGCCCGGCGCCAGCCCGCCCTGCCGCAGCACCACCAGCATCGCGCCGACGGTGTCGTACAGGTCGGTCGGGAACTGGTCGGTGTCCCAGCCNTTCAAGCCGCCCGGCGCCAGCCCGCCCTGCCGCAGCACCACCAGCATCGCGCCGACGGTGTCGTACAGGTCGGTCGGGAACTGGTCGGTGTCCCAGCCGTTCTGCGGATTGCCGCGGTTGGCGTCGATGCTGCCGAGCAGGCCGGCATCGCTGGCAACCTGCAGGTCGTGCTCGAAGCTATGGCCCGAGAGCGTGGCGTGGTTGGCTTCGATATTGAGCTTGAAATCCTGGTCCAGGCCGTGCTGGCGCAGGAAGCCGATCACCGTGGCGCTGTCGAAGTCGTACTGGTGCTTCATCGGCTCCATCGGCTTGGGCTCGATCAGGAAGTTGCCGGTGAACCCGATCGCACG
Source organism: Xanthomonas sp. Leaf131 (assembly GCF_001423495.1). Lineage (GTDB taxonomy): Bacteria > Pseudomonadota > Gammaproteobacteria > Xanthomonadales > Xanthomonadaceae > Xanthomonas. Next base: position 5,289 of record NZ_LMOG01000021.1, read on the forward strand.
GCCGTAGTCGCGTGCCAGGGTGAGGAAGCGCGCCATGTTGTCCTGCTCGCGCTTCATCTGCGTGTTGTGCAGACAGGCATAGCCTTCGCGGCCGCCCCAGAACACGTAATTTTCCCCGCCCAACTCGACGGTGGCATCGATCGCAGCCTTGACCTGCACCGCTGCACGCGCGACCACATTGAAGTCCGGGTTGGTGGACGCACCATTCATGTAACGCGGGTGCGAAAATAGGTTGGCAGTGCCCCACAACAGCTTGACGCCGGTATCGGCCTGGCGCTGCTTGGCGATGCCCACCATGTGCTTGAGATTGCTCTCGTACTCGCCGATGTCATCGGCATCCGGCGACAGGTCGATGTCGTGGAAGCAGTAGTACGGCACGCCGAGCTTGGTGAAGAATTCGAACGCGGCATCGGCCTTGGCCTCGGCACGGTTCAATGCGGTATTGCCTACATCCCACGGATACGCACGCGTGCCCGGGCCGAACGGATCGGCGCCGTTGCCGCAGAAGCTGTGCCAGTAGGCCACCGCAAAGCGCARGTGCTCGGCCATGGTCTTGTCGCCGATCTGCTTGTTGGCGTCGTAGACCTTGAACGCCAGCGGGTTGTCAGAGTCGCGGCCTTCGAAGCCGATCTTGCCGATGCCGGGGAAATATTCTTTCGCGCCGATGTAGACGGTGTTGCTCATGGGGTCAAACTCCTGCAGAGGGGGATGAGAGAAAAGTGGAAAACGTCACAACGGAAANGTGCTCGGCCATGGTCTTGTCGCCGATCTGCTTGTTGGCGTCGTAGACCTTGAACGCCAGCGGGTTGTCAGAGTCGCGGCCTTCGAAGCCGATCTTGCCGATGCCGGGGAAATATTCTTTCGCGCCGATGTAGACGGTGTTGCTCATGGGGTGAGATGTCCTTGCTGCTGGGGGAGTTGTAAAGAGGGTTGTCGATCAGCCGGCGTAGAGCGGGCTGACGACCTGCAGGTGCTTGAGGAAGTTCTGGTAATGCTGCTGATACTGGCCCACGCGCTGCGGATCCGGGCGCGCCGATAGCGCCTCGTCGGTCTGCAGATGCTCCAGCACCACATCCGACAAGGCGTCTGCGCCGCCGTCGTCGCGATCGCACGCCCACAGGGCCTGCAATGCAGCGCCGAATGCGGCCCCTTCGGGCTGGGTCGGCACCACGACCTGCAGATTGAAGATATCGGCCACCATCTGCCGCCACTGCGCGCTCTTGCTGCCGCCGCCGGTGAGCAGGATGGTGTCGAACTGCAGACCCGCGGCAACGAAGGCATCGAAGCCGTTGCGCAGGCTGTAGGTGGCCCCTTCCATCGCGGCGCGATAGAAGTGCGCCGGCGTGGTGTTGTGCAGCTCCATGCCGAACAAGCAGCCACGTGCGGACGGCAGATTCGGAGTGCGCTCGCCGTTGAAGAACGGCAGCAACACAAGGCCATCGGCGCCCGGTGTGGTGCTGGCGATCAGTGCCTCGGTCTGTTCGCGGGTGATGGAGAACATCTGCATCACCGCCTCGGTGGCGACGGTGCAGTTCATCGTGCAGATCAGCGGCAGCCAACCGCCACTGGATGAACAAAACGCAGCCCAGCGTGCGTCGTCGTCCACCACCGGGTGATCGGCATACGCGAACAAGGTGCCGGAGGTGCCCAGGCTCATGGTCAAGCGGCCCGGCACGACATTGCCGGTGCCGATCGCGGCCATCATGTTGTCGCCACCGCCGGTGGTGACGCGCACGCCGGCCGGTAGATTCAGCGCGTCGGCGGCAGCGTCGGACAACGCATACACCGCGCCGGTCTCCACCAGCGGCGGCAATGCAGCGCGCAGGTCGCGCTTTGCGTCGACGGCGCCAAGCATGCGCTCGGACCACTGGCGGGTGCGCACGTCCAGCCAGCCGGTGCCGGAGGCATCGCCCACTTCGGCAAAGCGCTCGCCGGTGAGCCAGAAGTTCACGTAGTCGTGCGGCAGCATCACGGTGGTCATCGCTGCGTACGCGTCGGGGCGGTGCTTGCGCGTCCACGGCAACTTGGAGGCGGTGTAGCCGGCCATGATCGGATTGCCGGCGGTGGCCACAGTGCCGGCCACGCCGCCCACCGCATCCATGATCTCGTCGCACTCCAGCGCGGTGCTGGTGTCACACCACAGCTTCACCGGTGCAGTGACACTGCCATCGGCAGCCACCGGCACAAAGCCGTGCTGCTGGCCGGACACCGAGATGCCGCGCACCTGCGCACGCTGTTCGCCGTCGAGCTGCGCGAAGCAATGCACGATGCCGTCGATCCACCACTGCGCCTGTTGCTCGCGGGTGCCGTCGTCGCGGCTGATCAGTTCCATGGGTGCGGCGATCGTGGCGACCACCTCGCGTTCTTGCGGATCGTAGGCCACCAGCTTGACGCTCTGCGTGCCCACATCCAGTCCTACGTACAAGCTCATTGCATCACCAATCGGTTGTTGTTGAGGCCCACCTGCTGGGTGCGACCGGCGCCCAGTTCCAGGTCCAGGGTCTGCCCTGCGTAAGACAGTTGATAGCGCCCGCCACGGTCGCTGTGCAGGCGTGCCTGCTGCAAGCGCCCGCCGTCCCATTCCAGGTCCACGCTGGCACCGCCGCGCACGCGCAAGCCACGCACACTGCCGCGCGGCCAGGCACTGGGCAAGGCCGGCAGCAGGAACACGCTGCCGCCCCAACTTTGTAGCAGCATCTCGGTGATGCCGGCGGTGCCGCCGAAGTTGCCATCGATCTGGAACGGCGGATGCGCGTCGAACAGATTCGGGTAGGTGCGCTCGGGCGAGATCAGCAATTGCAGAATGCGATACGCATGCTCGCCATCGGCCAGACGTGCCCACAGATTCAGGCGCCAGCCGATGCCCCAGCCGGTAGTGTTGTCGCCACGTGTTTCCAGCGTGCGCTTGGCTGCAGCGGCAAGCTCGGGCGTATCGCGCAGATTGATCTGGCTGGAGGGATGCAGCGCGTACAGATGCGAGACGTGACGGTGATGGATCTCCGGCGCATCCATGTCCCAGTCTTGCTGCCATTCCTGCAACTGCCCGGCCTTGCCGATGCGGTTGGGCGGCAATTGCTCGCGCAGCGTGCTCAGTTGTTGCGCAAAGGCGTCGTCGACCTTGAGCAACTTGCTCATGGCGAGGCATTGCGCGAACAGATCGCGCAGCAGCTGCGCGTCCATGGTCGGGCCGGCACACAGCGCGGCGTTGAACGGATGCTGGTTTTCCGGCGACATCGAGGGATTGGTCACCATCGCGCCGGTCTGCGGATCCTTGACCAAGGTGGCGACAAAGAACTCCGCTGCGCCCTTGAACAAGGGATAGATCTTGCCCAGATACGCACGGTCACGGCCGTAATCCCAGCGGTCCCACAGCTGCTGCAGCAGCCACACACCGCCCATCGGCCACAGGCTCCACTTTGCACCATCGATCGGGCTGGCCTGGCGCCATAGATCGGTATTGTTGTGCACCACCCAACCGGGTGCGTCGTACATCGCACGTGCGGTATGGGCGCCGGTCTTGGCCAGATCGAACAACATGGATTCCAGCGGTTCGACGCACTCGTGCAGCGCGTTGGCCTCGCTGGGCCAGTAGTTCATCTCGGTGTTGATGTTGATGGTGTACTTGCTTTCCCACGGCGGCTGCATCAGGTCGTTCCAGATGCCCTGCAGATTGGCCGGCTGCGAACCGGGCCGCGAGCTGCAGATCAACAGGTACCGGCCGAACTGGTGATACAGCGCCGCCAGTGCCGGGTCGTTGCCTTTGGCGAAGGCCAGTACGCGTTCGTCGGTGGGCAGCATTGCTGCTTCGCTGCTGCCGAGGTCGATCGCCACGCGCCGGAACAGCCGCTGATGATCGGCCAGATGCGCACGCAGCAATGCGGTGTAGTCCAGCTTGCCTGCTCTTTTCAAGCTTGCTGCGGTCAATGCGAGCGGGTCGCCATCGACGGCATCAAAGCGTTGGTAGCTGGTGGCGGCGGTGAGCAGCAGCACCACTTCATCGGCGCCTTCGATGCGCAGGCGGTCGCGCAGATCGCTGACCTTGCCGCCCTTGATCTGCGGCAACACGCGCAACGCAAAGCGCAGCTTGCCGTCGATGCCGGCGAAGCTGCCGTTGCGACCGCCGAACAACAGGCCGCCCTGCTCCACCGTGACCTCGCCGGTCTGCGGGCTGTCGATGCCCACGCGCAAGGAAATCGCGCGTGGCCGATCGCACGACAGGCGCACCACGATGCACTGCGATTGCGCCGACACGAATACTTCGCGCTTGTGCACAGCGCCGCCGGAACGGAATGTGGTGGTGGCCACGCCGGTATCCAGATCGAGCTGACGGCGATACTCGCTGATGCCGTCGGCGCGATCGAAATCCAGCAGCAGATCACCCAGCGGTTGATACGGCATCTGCTTGAGCGGACGCGAGAGCATTTTGGCGTCGGCCAGTGCTTCGGCTTCAGCATAACGGCCGGCAAAAATCAGCGCGCGCACCTGTGGCAACGCCGCCAGCGCGTCGGGGCTGGTGGCGTCGTACGGGCCGCCTGCGTACAGCGTGTCCTCGTTGAGTTGCAGGCGTTCGTGGGCAATGCCGCCCCACACCATCGCGCCCAGCCGGCCGTTGCCGACCGGCAAGGCCTGTACCCATTCGTTGGCTGGTTGGCGATACCACAGCTGCAAGGCATCGCCCGCAGCGACGGCAGGCAGCGATGGCTTGCCGGCTGCCTTCGCCGGCGCAGCAACAACGGAAGCCGCCGGCGCAGCACCCAGCACCGCGAGTGCGGCACCGGTTGCTTTACAGACTTCCCTGCGGGTCAGCACGTGTACCACCGTGCTGCATGACCGGACCTGCACGCCCGAGCCTCGCGGCGATCCGGCATCTGCGCACTCACTGACTGACAACGACCTGCGATCATCGGCGACGCGCTTTGCCGGACGCAATCTTGCGCTGCAACACGCTGACCGGCTTGCCGTCGTACTGGATGCTGGCGTCGGTCTTGGGCGCGAGCGCACCGGCATCCTCGCGCGGGCCGTCGACGAAGCGTACGTTGACGGTGCGCTTGGCCTGCATTCCGGTCCAGCTGCCTTCGCGCTTGCCGATGCTCAGCTCGCCCTTGGCCTGGTTCCAGCTCAGCGGAATGCGGCTGAACTCGCCCTTCTCGTAGCCGTAGCCCTTGCCGTCGTCCTCATACAGCGAGAACTGGCCGTCGGCGCCGGTGTAGACCACCACAGTGAGCGGTGCATCCGGCGTCTGGTCCACGTATTCCTGCACCGGGCCGGTGGGCACGATGGAACCGGCGCGCACGAACAACGGCATGCGCTCGATCGGCGCGGCCGCTTCGATGCTCTGGCCACCTTCGTAGCGCTTGCCGGTGGCGAAATCCAGCCAGCTGCTGCCGGCCGGCAGATACACCTGACGCGAGGTCGCGCCGAAGCGGGTCACCGGTGCGACCAGGAACGCCGGCCCGAACAGATACTGGTCATTGATGTCGCGCACCTTGGGGTCGTTCGGGAAGTCCATCATCATGCCGCGCATGATCACGCCATCACGCTGATAGGTGTCGCCGGCCAGGCTGTAGATGTACGGCAGCAACGCGTAACGCAGACGGTTGTAGTACGCCATGCTGTCGTAGAACGGCGTGCCCTCCGGGGCGATGTTCCAGACTTCGCGGTACGGAAACTGGCCGTGCGAGCGGAAGATCGGCACGAACGCACCGAACTGGAACCAGCGCGTGTTGAGCTCGCGCCACTCCGGCAGATGCGCCGGGTCCTGGTTTTCGTAGCGCTTCTCCACCGCAAAACCGCCGATGTCGAAGGTCCAGTTGGGCAGGCCCGACAGCGCCATGTTCACGCCCGCGGAAATCTGGTCGTGCATGTCGTCCCAGCGCGAGACGATGTCGCCGCTCCACACCGCCACCGCATTGCGCTGGGTGCCGGCATAGCCCTTGCGCGACAGAATGAACACGCGCTTGTCGTCGGCCTCACGGTCGCCCACGTACACGCCATGGGTGTGCGGCAACGGATACGAATTGAAGAACTCGGTGGATGGGCCCAGCGCGGTCGGCGTGGTGCGTGCCTTGCGCTCGCCGATGTCCAGGTTGGAATGCACGTCCGGCTCGTCGGCGTCCATCCACCACGCATCGAAACCCTTGCTGTTGAGCTTCTCGTTGACCTGGCGCCAGTAGATGGCCTGCGCTTTTTCCGAATACGGATCGTAGAACGAGTTCTTGTAGCCCTTGGCGATCCAGTCCAGCTCACCCACTTCGACATTGCGCTTGTACATGAAACCGGCCGCATCCAGTTCCTTGTAGTTGGCGGTGGTGGGATAGAACTTGGGCCAGATCGAAATCATGATCTGCGCGTGCATGTCGTGCACGGACTTGACCATGCCGTCCGGGTCCGGGAAGTGCTGCGGGTCGAAATCGTGCGAGCCCCAGGCATTCTCGGGCCAGTACGACCAATCCAGCACGATGTTGTCCAGCGACAGCTTGCGCTTGCGGTATTCGGCCAGCACGCCGACCAGCTCATCCTGGCTCTTGTAACGCTCGCGGCTCTGCCAGAAGCCATAGGCCCACTTGGGCAGCATCACCGACTTGCCGGTGAGTTCGCGATAACCGGCAATCGCCTGATCGTAGGAATCGGCGGAGACGAAGTAGTAGTCGATCATCTGACCGGCTTCGGACCACAGCGACAAATCCTTGGCTTCGGTCGCCGGCAGCGGGTCGCGATGCAGCAGCGCGATGTAGCTGGGGTCGATCAGGTCCCACTCGACCTTGACGGTGTGGCGCTTGCCCGGCTCCAGCTGGAGCTTGAACTCGTGATTCCACGGGTTCCAGTTCTGGCGCCAGCGATCGATGATCAGCTTGCCGTCCACGTACAACTTGGCGTATTCGCTCGAATACAGCGAGAAGGTGTGCTCGCCACCTGTGAGCGCTTCGATCTCGCCCTCCCAGGTGACCTGCATGCGGCTGTCCTTGTCCTTGGTCGTCGCCTTCTTCGGATACTTGGTCAGGTCGCTGAGGTACTGGTAGTTCACCTCGCTCTCGCGACGCTCGACGATCTGCTTGCCGTTGATCGCATAGCGCGCGGTCAATGCGCCGGCCTTGCCCTTGGCGTCGTACAACTTGAGCGTCTTGGGCAGCGACTGCAGGCCGCGCGGGTCGCCCAGGCGGCTGATCGAGTTGTTGTCCCACAGCAGGCCATAGTTGCGGCTGGAGACCAGATACGGCACCGCCATATCGATATTGTTCTGCTGCAACTCGACGTTGCGGCCCTTCTGATTCATCCAGCCTTGTTGATGCTGGCCGAAGCCGTACAGTGCTTCGTCATCGGGCGACTGGAAGCGCTGACGCACGCTCAGATACTGCTTGCCTTCCACTTTCAGCGGCGCAAAGCTGCGCCCACCGGCCACCTCCGACAACACCGGCTTGCCATTGGCATCGGCAAAGCTGACATGGCCGTCGACGGTGGACACCGTGGCGGTGACCTTGCCGGTCTTCAGCTGCACGCTGTCGCTCTGCTCGGCCAGCTGGAACTTGCTATCGCCCTGCACCGGCACGCGCATCAGGCTGGGCGTGCGCGCGAAGTCGCCATCCGGATCGGCACTGACGCGGATGATGCCGGCATCGACCACTTGCAGACGCACCGGCGCGGCGCCCTTGGCGCTCGGGACCACGGTGACGCCATCGGCGGCCTTGCGCACTTCCTGCGCATGCGCGGCATTGGCCAGCAAGGCCAGCGACAACGCCAGGCACTGGGCAAGCGGTGTACGTCGGGTGGCAGGCGCATGGCCGGCGGAACGGTTGGTGGTTTGCATGTTCACTCCCTTGGAATTACGAAGCGGTACCGCGGGGGCGGCAGCGCATGGGTTCGATGGATTCGACGTTGCTGACAGCGTGCTGCGCAGAGCGCCGATTGCACAGCAACGCTGGTCACCGCGCTTATTTGTAGGTGGCCAGCTTGATCTTCAGCAGCTGCGGCGCGCTGGAAAAATTGACGCCGTAATCGGTCTGGTCGCCGTTCCAGTTGCGCTCGAATTTCCAGTCAGTGCCTTCGTACACGCCTTCCTCGACACGGTCATACAGCATGTTGGCGGTCGCCTCGCTGGCCGGATGCAAGGTCACGCGCACGTGGTAACCGGTGACCAGGAATTCGTCCGGGCCGAGCTCGGCGATCAAGGCCGCGCCGATCGGTTCGGGGTTGCCCGGCGGCTCGCCCTTGAACCAGAACTGCGGCACGCCATAGGTGATGGTGGCGCTCCAGCGGTCGTTGAGCTTGAGCTCCTGCACGGCCTGGCCGGGTTCTTCTGCGGTGCCGTGCAGTTTGCCTTCGGAGGCGGCCTTGGCGAACGGACGCATGCCGCGCTTGACCAGATCGAAACCGAGCGCGAATGGCGCCAAGGTTTCTTCGTTGACATGCTTGGCGCCCAGCGGATAGTTGGAATAACGCGTGTAATCCATGCCGAACGCCGACCAGCCGATGCCGTTGTGGCCCAGCGTGGGGAACAGATAGCGCGCGTATTCCGGACGGTTGCCGGTTTCGGCAACAAACAAGGCGTTATCCGGACGTGCGTAACGCTCCAGCACCGTGGTGTACATGCGGTACTCGGGCATGTAGATGTCCGGCGCCAGCAGGTCGATATGCGGGCCGGCAGCCTTCCACACATCCAGCACGTTGTCGGTGGGACCACCGCTGGCGTATTGACCGGGCTGGCCGGGATTGAACGGTCCGCGTAGCGCCCCGTTGACGTACATCGGCAGCGGATAGACCGCCTTGCCGGCCTCGGCCACCTGGTCGATGTAGCGACCGATCGACCAGGCATGGAAGACCTCGTCGGCATCGGCGCCGAACACCTGCGCCCAGCTGCCCGGCTGCTTGTTCAAACGCTTGAGCAGTTCGTCCGGCACCGGGCCGTCGAACAGCTTCTGCGCCATCGGCGAGAAGTCGCGCACGCTGCCGTAAGTTCCTGGCTCGTTCTCGGGCTGGATCATGATCACGGTGTGTTGCGGATCGACCTGCTTCAGATGCTGCATGAAGGCGACGAAGGCCTTGCGATCGGCATCCAGGGTAGCCTGCGCATGCGGCGACAGCGACCCGATCGCCTTGCCCTCGCGCGTCACCACACGCGGAAAGCGCTGGTTGTCGGTCTTGACCCAATGCGGCGCGTACGCCGGGCCGTTGTTCTTCCAGGTCGCAAACCACAGCAGTACCAGCCGCACCTTGTGCTCGCGCGCCTGCGTGAGCAGCGTATCGACGAAGGAGAAATCGAACTTGCCTTCTTCCGGCTCGACCTGCTCCCAGGCGATCGGCACCTGCACGGTGTTGGGGCCCAGCACCTGCATCGCCGGCCACACCTTGTCCATCACCCCGGGATAGTTACTGGAATTGTTGACCTGCGCGCCCAGGATCAGGAACGGCGCGCCATCGACCAGCAACGCATGCTTGCCGTCCTTGCTGACGAACTGCGGCATCGGCGTTTGTGCAGCCGGTGCCGCTGCGGTGACAGGCGCGGTCGCTGCGGTACTGGCAGCCGGTGCGACAGCAGCCGGTTTGGCTGTGTCGTCCTGGTCGCCGGATTGGCACGCAGCCAAGGCCAGCGTCAGCGCGGACAGCAACAGCGGACGCAGACAACGGCGTGCAGTGGAAGGAGCGATCACACGTGCAACGGGGGAATGCATGGACATAAGACTCCGTGTCACCAGGTATCGGTGCGGAAGGGGGAAACAGGAAGGTGTTCGCGATTGACCAGATTGGCGTCGTCCGGGTTCTCGCTCCAGCCGTAGCGCACCGCGACCGGTGCGCGCACCGCATCGCTGCGTACGATCACGCGATCGCCATCGAGTTGCGCGGTGGCCGGATGGAACTGCTTGTCGGCACCGGCGACACGGAAGCCTTGTACTTGGCCATCGCCACGCACCTGCAACGCACTGCCTTGCAGATCGAAACTCAGCACTGCCTGGCCATCGGCGAAGCTTGCGCGCTTGAACACCGGCGCGCTGTACACCAGCGTTTCGCCATAAGCCACATGCCGCGCCGCAAGCGCCAGACGATGGCCGACATCGCGCTTGTTGGTGGGATGGATATCGGTGGGGTTGCCGATATCGATGATCACCGCCTGCCCGGTCGCCGGCAGCGCCAACGTCTTGGACTGCGACTCGCGCAACAGCGCCCACGGGCTCAGCTCGCCCTTGTCGCCACCGGCCTTGAAGTTGGCCAGTTGCACCCACAGAAACGGCAGCGCTTTCGCACCGCGTTCGGCGCGCCATTGCTGAATCATCGCCGCGAACTGTTCGCGATATTTCACCGCGCCGGTGTCGCTGGCATTGGTTTCGCCTTGATACCAGATCACCCCCTTGACCGGGAACGGCTGCAGCGGATGGATCATCTGGTTGTACAGCAGCGTGGGCAGCTGATTCTTGTTGTCGGCCAGCGACACGCGCACGGCCGCAGGGCGGAATTTCCAGCCACTCAGCGCGCGTTTGGCACCGGCGGTGGTCTGCACAAAACGCTGCTCGTCCGGGCCATGCATGCCGCCGCCACCGCTGAGGTCTTCTACCCGCACCGCGATGTGGTTGACGCCGGCATGCAGTGCCGATGCCGGCACGGTGTAGACGCGCGGCAGGTTCCACTGCTTGGTGGTCTCGCCAACTTTGGCGCCGTTGACGTAGGTGATATCGGAGTCATCAATCTGACCAACACCCAGCGCAATACCGGCCTTGGCCTCGGCAGCACTCAAGGTGACGGTGGTGCGGTACCAGGCGATCCCGTCCATGCCGTCATAGCCGCTGAGTTCCCATTGCTGGGTGGTCGGGATGCTGTCCCAATCGCTGTCGTCGAAATCGGCCTCGCGCCATTGCGACATGTCGCCGTCCACCTTGGGCCAGCGCGCGATGCGCTTGCCGGTGGCGGCCTGCGCGGCGGCATCGCGTTGCTTGATCGCTTCGATCGCGCCTTGATTCTGGTCGGCATTCAAACCCAGCGAGGCCGCATCCATCCACGCTTCGATGGAACTGCCGCCCCAGGTGCTGTTGACGATGCCGATCGGCACGCCGGTGCTGGCACGCAGCTCCTTGGCGAAGAAATACCCGACTGCAGTGAACTCGCCGGCATTCTCCGGCGTCGCCGCTTTCCAGTCGCCGCCGGTCAGGCGTGCTTCCGGCTGCACCGACCACGACTTGGGCACCTTGAAGTGACGCAGCTGCGGGTCGTTGGCGTCAGCCACTGCCTGCGGACCATCGCTGGCCTGCGCCAACGGCCACTCCATATTCGATTGACCGCTGGCCAGCCACACATCGCCGACCAGCACATCGCGCACCTGCAACTGCCCGCCATCGCCCTGCACGCTCAGCAAATACGGGCCACCGGCCTTGTGCGCGGGCAAATTCACCTTCCACTGCCCTTTCGCATCGGCCTTGGTGCTGGCACGCTTGCCATCGAAGCTGACCGCGATCGCCGCATTCGGCGATGCCCAGCCCCACACCGGCATCGGCTGGTCGCGCTGCAGTACCGCGCCATCGGCAAACAACAACGGCAAGCTCGGTTGTGCCAACGCGGCGGGGCTGATCAGCACCAGGCCCAACAGGCAGCCACGACGGATGAGAGAAGCGGTCATGCAGTGATCTCCAGGGGTGGCGCAGCCATTGGGCGCGCAACAAAGCGACAGCACGCGCCGTAATACACAGTAAGACAGCGCGATGACGCGCGCAGACACGCAGCGCTCATCGCGGATCGCCGTAAAAGATGCCACGCCCACCGGTGGCGAAATACACGCGCCCGGGAATGCGCGGATCGCCGGTTACGCGATATGGCTTGCCGAAACGGTGCGCGTCGTCGTTGATGCGCAACCAGTGCGTGCCTTCGTCGTCGGAGCGGAATACGCCATCCACGCTATACACGCGGCCGGCCAGATACAGCGCCGGCGGTGCGCCATCGCGCAGTGCCTTGCCGATGCCCAACGAACGCGCTTCGTCCGGCTTGGACAAGGTTTGCAAACGACCGTCTTGCCAGCGCGCCACGCCCAGCGTGGGGCTGGCCAGATACAGCACGCCCGCCCGCCACGGATCGGGGCGCAGTTGCGGACGCGCACGCTCATCGCGTGCCGGGCTGCCAACCTGCGCACCGGTGTCGCGAAAGTTCGCTGCGCCATCGCGGCTCTCGAACAAGCGCCCGCTCGCGGTATCCACTGCATACCAGCGCCGCGCATCGACGCGATCGGCTACCGCCACTGCGGTGTCGGGCAGTCCCTGCACACGCTGCCATTGCTTGCCGAAATCGGCCGTGCGCCACACCCCACCTTTGTCGGGCGCCCACACAACCTGGGATGCGTCGGCGGAAATGGCGATGTTGCCGGCGCCCTGCCCCGCTGGCGGCTCACTGGCAAACGCCGTCCACTGCGCGCCGCCATCGCGCGAGTAGAGCGCGCGGATTTCGTTGTTGCGGCGGTCGCGCACGGTGCCGCTACGTACCACCCACTGCGCGGCCTGCCCGGCGGCATCGATGCTCTCGCCATTGGTCAGGCGCGGTCCGGCGTACTGCAATTGTGCGCGGTCCAGATCGTCATGCCGAAAGCCATCGATATCGCCCAGCGCGCTGAGCAGATGCGCGCCCTGCATCGGGCTGAGCAGATCCAGCGGCACGGTTTCTTCCAGCCCGCGATCCTGAAACCACCACTGCAACGGACGCTGCTGCCTGGCGAACTCCTGCAGATTGCGCGAGGCCCAGATGCCGTAGCCGGTGACGAACAGCGCATGATTGCTGTCGAACGGATCGATCGCCAAGGCGCCCATCCAGTGCGGCGTCGCCTGCGCGGTCCACGGCGCTGCGCTGTGATCGAACTGCGATGCGGCCAACAACGGCGTCCAGCTGCGACCGCCATCGACGCTGCGGAACAACTCGTCGCGCGGTGTGCGGCGGCGGAACGTACTGGCCAGCAGTACCTGCGGCTGTTGCGGATCCACCGCTACCGCGCCCCAGCCGAAACCATCGCCACTGGCAGGCTGCGCGATCGGGCTGATCTCGCTCCAACCCGCCTTCGAGCGCGCCTGCGCCGGGGTGTATTTCCATAGTGCGCCACCGGCCATCAGATCCGGGCCGGGCTGGTCGCCGTAGCTCAGATACCAGTGCCCATCGCTGCCACCGGCCATGTGGCTGGGACGCAAGCCCTTGGGTTGCCCGGCCACGGCCGACCAGCTGCGACCCGCATCGTCGGACACATACAGACTGGTTTGCGCAGTGGACACACCGACATAGATGCGCGGCGTCGGCGCACCGGCGCGGCCGCTTGCCGGGTCGAAGACCACAAACGCGATGCCGACGGCCTGCTCGCGCCCGACATGATTGCGCGCAACGGCACCAGCCAATGCCTCGGCAGGAAACGCCTCCACACGCGCCCAATGCGCGCCGCGATCGGCGCTGCGCCATAGGCCCGCATCGCGCGACCCGAGCAACAGCACGCGGCCATCGTGCGGGTCCACCGCCAGGCGTTCGCCATTGGAACGTCCCAGCTGGTTGCCACCCAGTTTGAACGGCAACTCGGCACGCTCGAAGCTGAGCCCGCGATCGAACGAACGCAGCACCGCCGCATTGCCGGCGCGCTCGTGCATATAGGTGCCCGCGGCCAGATACAGCGCCTTCGGGTCGGCAGGATCGGCCGCAAATGCGTCGATCCCCATCAGATTCCAGTCGTCGGCTCCCAACCAATCGGTCAGGGCGATCCACTGCTGCGCCCGCGCATCCCAACGGTAGGCGCCACCGACATCGGTGCGCGCATACGCAAGATCGCGCTCTGCGGGATGAAACAGCACACCGGTGACGAATCCGCCACCGCCAATGGCAACGCTGCGCCATTGGTAAGGCCCCTGCGCGCCGGACTCGGCGGCATGCAGCCCAAAGACAGACGCCAACAGCAGCAACACCCAAAGACGGGCCTGCCACGATTGCGTACGAAGACGACGGCGCTCAGTAGGCGGATCGATCATGACGATCATTCCTCCGGCTCCCGTTGCGGTCGATGGTTGCCATCGACTGGAAAAACACCGGTCCAACGAGCTGCCTGCACAGCTCGCCGGACCGGAGACGCACTTCCTACGGCACGTTCTACAGGCTGGCCCGCAAGGTCAGGCCATACCGACGATCGTTGATCACGAAGTCGCGGTAGCGCGACTCGGAACCCAGATAGCTTTCGCGCTGGGTATCGAGCAGATTCACGCCATCGAGCGAAATCGACCAGACATCATTGATGTTGAAACGCAGCGAGGCATCCAACTGGCCGAAGCCCTTGTTGTAGACCGGCAGATTGCCGGTACCGTTGCCCGCGGTGGTCACCAGCCAGTCGCTGCGCCAGTTGTAGGCCACACGGCCCTGGAAGCGCGAGGTTTCGTAGCTGAGGATCGCGTTGTAGCTGTTCTTGGACAACCCTTCCAGCGGCACGGTCAGCGACTGGCCGTTGGTGTCGGTCGCAGTGGGGCTGGGCGCCTCGCTGTCGACATAGGTGTAGTTGGTCTGCAGGCCGAAGCCGCTCAACCAACCCGGCAGGAAGTCGAAGAACTGCGTGTAGCCCAGTTCCGCACCGCGGATCTTGCCGGCATCGCCGTTGACCGGGCGGGTGATCTGCCACACCTGACCGTCGTACACCTCGTTGAAGACGGCGTTGGCGATGAAGCCTTCGACCTTTTTGTAGAACACGGTGCCGTACATCATCGAACCCTGACCGAAGTACCACTCCAGCGCGGTATCGAACTGGTCGGCCTTGACCGGTTCCAGCTCCGGGTTACCGGCAGCGCCAGTGCGCGTTGCGGTGCCCGTGTTGGAGGTGCCGTTGCTCAAGGTCAGGTTGGGATTGAGACGATCGAAGGTCGGGCGCGAAATACCGCGCGAGGCCGCAAAACGCCACTGCAACGTATCGCTGAGCATCCAACGCAGATTCAGGCTCGGCAGCACGTCGGTGTAGGTCTGCTGCGCATCCACCGGAATCAGGCCACCGCCTTCGGCGTCGGTCGCGGTACGCACGCCGGTCGAGCCGACTTCGGTGCGCACCACGCGCACGCCGATGTTGCCGTCGAACGGAATCGAATCGCTGTCCACACCGAAGCGCAACACACCGTAGGCCGCAGTGGTCTTCTCATTCTGCGTATTGATGTTGTTGGGCGAGAACTCCAACGGCGTACCGCCAAAAGTCGCCAGGGTCTGCTCGTAGTTGGCCACGGCCGCGTCGGACGCGGTCAGGGTCGGGCCGAAGGTGCTGCTCTTGCCACGGAAGAAATCGGTGATCGGGTTGGTGACAACGCCCACGGTCGGGAACTCCGAGAACGGCGTCCCGGCGCAGCCATTGATGCACATGAAGCGATACACGTTGCCCTTGGTCTCGGCATCGCGGTCGGTGTAACGCACACCGGCCTTGAAGCTGCGCACGAAGTCGCTGTCGAACGCCAGATCCATGTCGGCGCGCCAGGCGAACTCGGTACCGACGTTGTCGTCCTTGTTGTCCAGGTGCCAGCGCCAGCCGTTGTAGTTGTTCTGATTGGCCAGGAAGCCTTCGGCACCGCTGGCATCGGTCACCGACAACTTGGGCAGATCGCCGCGGAAGTCGATGTTGAAGAACGGCGTGTTGTTCAGCCCGGTGGCAACGATATAGCGCGTGCCGGTGGTGGTCGCATCGACATACTGAAAGTCGGTGCTGACATTCAACTTGTCGTTGACCGTCCACTTGGCGCCCAACGAGTAATCGGTGGTCACCGAATGACGCTCGGTCAGGCTGGTATTGGAATCGGCCGGCACGTTCTGGAAGGTGCCGCTGACGAACTCGTTGCGGTCATTGACTTCGATGCCGGGCGTGCCCTGCATGTTGTTCTGGCCGGTCAATGCGAAGAACGAATAATCGTGCCAGCTGAAGTCGTATTCCGAACGCAATACCTGCGTGTAGACCTCGATCGAATCGTTCGGACGCCACTGCATCGCAAACGCGCCGGTCTTGCGCTCGCGCTCTCCGATGGTGGTGTTGATGCCGGCACCGTGCGGCACCGAGATCTGCTGGCCTTCGTAGCCCGGCAGATCGGTCTGCGTGTACCACGGCTCGATCGAAATGGTGTC
Source organism: Xanthomonas sp. Leaf131 (assembly GCF_001423495.1). Classification (GTDB taxonomy): domain Bacteria; phylum Pseudomonadota; class Gammaproteobacteria; order Xanthomonadales; family Xanthomonadaceae; genus Xanthomonas. Next base: position 21,363 of record NZ_LMOG01000021.1, read on the forward strand.
CTGACGGAACGGGCTCTTCTGCTGCGAATAATTCACCAGCAGGCCGATCTCGCCGATGCCGGTCTGCCAGCGATCGCTGAACAGGCCAGAGAACGCCGGCTTGCCGTCGTCGGCCAGGTCGTAATAGTTGTACTGGACGCTGCCGGCGATCTTGCGGCCGTCATAGTCGAACGGCAGACGCGTGCGTAGATCTACAGTACCGCCCAGGCCACCTTCGATCATGTCGGCCGAAGGATTCTTGTAGACGTTGACGCCGCCCAGCAATTCGGCAGAGACGTCTTCGAAGCTCAGGCCACGGCCGTCGTTGGCAGTGAAAATGTCGCGGCCATTGAGTTCGGTCCGCACCTGGGTCAGACCGCGAATGGCGATCGAGCTGCCTTCGCCGTAGTTGCGCGTGATCTGGATGCCGGAGATGCGCTGCAGCGCCTCGGCAACGTTGTTGTCGGGCAGCTTGCCGATATCTTCGGCAACGATCGAATCGACGATCTGCTCGGCGTTCTGCTTGACCAGCTGCGCCTTGGTGACGCTGCTGCGCGTGCCGGTGACCTGCACGGTGTCGAGCTGCTGGGTGGTCGGGTCCTGCGCCGGTGCGGCAGTGGTGGTCGCGTCCTGCGCATAGGCCTGCGCACTCAGCAGCGTGGCCACACTGATGGCCATCACGGAGCGGCGGAAATCACGGATCGAACGCTGACCCACAGTCCGGCCTGCCGGAATGTGGCGATGTTGCACTGACATGGTGCTCCCTCCCAGGACGCATGTACTGCTAATTTTTAGCGGGTCGGTGCGCGAACGCCCTGCCCGTCGTTGTTGCTGGCCCACATCCCCATACGGCGAAGGCCGAGGCTGGTTGGATGCGTGGTAATCCCGATAAGGCTTACCTAGCGGCTGCGGCCGGAGCATAGGGCGCGGCCGTCATGCCACACCAATGAAATATTCCTGACGAACTATTCCAAAAAACCATAGCAACACGGAAAAACCCGGCAGGTCTGGCGGTTCAAGGCCAGCCTGACGAATTCACCGAAACGGGCTCAACTCTGCGAACCGGCGCAGACCGAATCCGTGACGGACCTCGCTTACCAGTTCATGCGCAGCACCAGCGAGTAGCGCCGGTCGTTGACGAACGAGGAGCGCGTATACAACCGCGGGTCCACTGCGCCGTCCGCATACGAGGTCGGCCCCATCAAGACCTTGGTCACCGTATTGGTCAGGTTATTGGCCTGCACGCCCAACTGCAGATGGTCGTTGAACCGATAGAAGAACGAGCCGTCCAGCTGGCCATAGTCGTCGGCCCAGGTCGGCAGACGCGTGGCCGCGTCGCTGGTGGTCAGCAGATAGCGCGAGCGCCAGTTGTAGGCTAGCCGCAACGACAGCGGACCCTTCTCGTAAATGCCAGCCAGGTTGTAGCTGCGCCGCGACAAGCCTTCCAGCGGCAGCTCGACGCCGGTCACCGTGGTGTTGGTGTACGGGTCGGTGGCGGTGTTGGCACCGCCCTGGCTATCGACGAAGGTGAAGTTGGCATTGACGCCGAACCCGCTCAGCCAGCCCGGCAACTGATCGAAGAACTGGGTATAGCCCAGCTCGGCACCGCGAATGGTGCCTTCGTCCATGTTGTACGGACGCGTCACCAACCATGCGCGGTTGTCGTAGATCTCGCTGCGGGTCTGGGTGGAGAAGTAATCCTTGACCTTCTTGTAGAACAGCGTGGCGTACAGCATGTCGCTAGTGTCGAAGTACCACTCCAGCGCGGTATCGAACTGGTTGGCCACCATCGGCTTGAGGTTCGGGTTGCCGGCGGTGCCGACGAAGTCGGTGGCCTGGCCGGCGTCGTTGGTCTCCACGTTGAGCAACACATACGGCTGCAGCTGGGTGTAATCCGGGCGCGCCATCGCCTTGGATGCGGCAAAGCGCCACTGCAGGCTGTCGGTGAAGCGCAGGCGCAGGTTCAAGCTGGGCAATACATTGGTGTAGCTGCCTTCGGAGTTGTTCTCGAAATACTGCCCGGTGTAGCGCGCCTGCAGTTCCGGCGAGACGTTGAGCCCGGCCAGATTCTGAAACTGGCCGAAGCCTTCGGCCTGCGTTTTGGTCTGCACCACGCGGATGCCGACATTGCCGTCCACCGGAATGCCCCAGGCCTCGTCGTTGCCGAAATACAGCGCCGCATATGCCGCCTGGGTACGTTCGAACTGACGGTTGGTGTCCTGCGGCTGATAGGTGTCCGGTGCCCAGCCATAACCGCGCAGCGCCACGATCTGCTGGATCATCTGCGAGGCCGAGCCATAGTTGTTGACCAGGCTGCTGTTGGGCACCACCAGCGTGGTTGGCACGTTCACGCCGCCACGGAAGAAGTTGGAGAAAGTGAACAACGACGACTGGTCGGTCATGAAATCCGACATATTCGCAAGGCCATTACTGGTGCCCGGAATCGCCGCCCAGTTGTCGGAGATCACGCCCCAGTTGTAACCGGAATTCTTGTTGATCTGGTTGCGGTCGGTGGCACGCATGCCGAAGCGCGCGAAGCGCAACCAGCTGCTGTCATCGAATGTGTATTCCAGATCCACGCGGGTGGACAGCTGCCGTCCGCGATTCTTGCCCAGGTGGTCCATCGCCGCCGCCCAGAAATAATTGGACGGGTCCTGGGTGAAGGCCGGGTTGGCGATCTGCACGCTGGGATACTTGCCCGACACGTCATAAGACAGCCCGGGCAGATAGGTCGCGCTGAACACGGTGAAATCCAGCTGCTCGTTCTCCGATTGCACCAGCTGCATGTCGCCCTTGATCTGCAGGTTGTCGTTGAAGAAATGGCTGAAGCCCACCGACAGATCGGTGGTGGTGGTGCGCTGCTCGGAATAGCGGTTATCGGTATTGAAGCGCACACCATCGCCGGTGAGTGCGCCGCGCCACGAGCTGGACACCGGCGAGCCGCGCAGGAACGCGCCGCGATCGTCGTAGTCGAAGGTCGTGCCTGGCGCCGGGGTGATGCTGTTGTTGCTGTCGTTGAAGAACGCCGCGCGCTCCTGCCAGTTCATCTCATAACGCGAACGCAGGAACTGCGCGTAGATCTCGGTGGCATCGCTGGGCTTCCACTGGAACGCCGCCGCGATCCCGTCGCGCTTGCGCTCGAAATCCAGCTGGCGCCAGTTCACCCCGCCCGGCACGAACACCTCGCTGCGCCCGCTGCCAGCCAGCACCGCATCGTCGGTGCGCCGCACATACGGCTCCACCTGGATACCGTCCGAGCGCGTGGCCAGCTCCGAGTGCGCGACGTCGATCATGAAGCCCATTTCGCCGATGCCGGTGTTCCAGCGATCGCTGAACAGGAACGAGGCCGACGGCTTGTACTTCTTGCTCATGTCGCCGTAGTTGTAATCGACATTGCCGCCGACGATCCGGCCGGGGTTGTCGAACGGCATGCGCGTGCGCAGGTTGACCGTGCCGCCCAGGCCGCCCTCGATGATTTCCGCCGAGGGATTCTTGTAGACGTCCACACCGGCCATCAGTTCGGCCGGCACATCCTCGAAGCTCAGTCCGCGACCGCTGGCAGCACTGAAGATGTCGCGTCCGTTGAGTTCGCCGCGCACCTGGGTCAGGCCGCGGATCATCACGCCACTGCCTTCGGCCGAAAAATGGTCGGGGTCGCTGCGCGCGGCAAAGTGGTCGATGGTCACGCCGCTGACGCGTTGCAGGGTTTCGGTGACGCTGCGGTCGGGCAAGGCGCCGATGTCTTCAGCGCTGACCGAATCCACGATCTGGGTGGCATCGCGCTTGATGACCTGCGACTTGATCAGGCTGGCGCGCACGCCGCGCACTTCCACCGCGTCCAGATCCACGGCGTTGCCGCCGGCATTGGTAACTGGAGCGCTCTGGGACGACTGCGCCTGCTGGGCGTAGACCGGTGCGGCAAGCAGCAGCCCGATGCTGACGGCCATGGCCGAATGACGAAAACGCGGGGTACGACGCGCACGCGCGCCCGTCCCTGCCGAGGCATGGCTTGAAAAGCTGTACATCCGAATCCCTCCCAGGACGCTAGACGACTGAAGACTGGTTGTCGCGGCACCGTTGGCGGGCCGCGTGATCGTGTGAGATCCGAACGCTAGCGCCCGGCTCCACCCTCCCACTGCATGGCGGCTTGGCCGCCGATCACCTGCCCGACTTCACGTGCGCTTCAGCGTGCGATCTGGCTCACACATATAGGCGCGTGGTCTAGCGTCAGCCAATGAAAAATTCACAGCCTGGTATTCCATGGCGGAATAGAAATGGCAGAGCTCGGTTAGCCAAGGGATTCCGGCCCGCGCAGCCCCGGATACAAACGTCGGGCAGTGGTACGCAACGCCTGCAAAATACGTTCGGCACCCGGCGGAAGGATGTAATCGCGCCGCCGGATGATGCCGAACGACTCCATCCGCACCCCCAGTTCGATCGGCAGCACGGTCAGCAGCTTGGCCTGGATCAGCGGCGCCACCGATTCCACCGGCAAGGCGGTCAGCATGTCGGTGCCGCGTAGCAGGGTCGAGGTGACCGGCAAGGACGAGGTCTCGATCGCGTTGGTCGGCGTCTGCACGCCGTGCTCCATGAACATCGAATCCAGCCGTGCGCGCAGCACGCTGTCGGCCGGCGGCAGGATCCAGCCATAGCGCACCAGATCGGCATGCTGCAGACCGGCGCGGCTGGCCAAGGGATGGCCGGCACGCGCGATCACCGAATGCGGCTCGTCGGCCAGCGGCTCGAATTCCAGCTCGCCCACGCCCTCCGGCCCCAGGATGCGGCCAATCACGATGTCCAGCTGGCCATCCAGCAACTTGGCCACCAGCGGGCGGCTGTAGTCCATTTCCACCCGCACCAGGATGTCGGGGAACTCGCGTTTGACCTCGGCGATCGCCTGCGGCACCAGATTGGTGCCCGGATTGACCACGGTGCCGATCGAGGCCTGGCCCATGCGCCCGGCGCGCAGTGCGGCGATCTCTTCCTGCGCCCGGCCGATTTCCGACATCGCCGCACGCGCACGCCGGATCAGCACGTGGCCGTACCAGGTCGGCTCGACCCCGCGCGCATGCCGCTCGAACAGTTTCACCCCCAGCATGTCCTCCATTTCTGCCAGCAGCTTGGAGGCCGCCGGCTGGGTCATGCTGGCGGCCTCGGCCGCACGCAGCACTGAGCGCTGCTCGTGTAAATGCAGCAACAGCAAGAGCTGGCGCGTCTTCAGCCGGGCTGCGTTGAACCAGGGAGTACCGGAATTTGCCATGGAGATCGCCGCAAGGGTGTATTCGTAGGAGGAATAGAATATGCCGAAAATTTCATTTGCAGCACATATCTCCCCGCGCGAGGCTATCGAACGCCGCAGCAGGAGTCCCGACCTCCCGGGCGCGGCCAGAACAGACGTGACCCATCTCTCACGAGGTGGCAACACGCACGCCCTACATGCGGAGGTGGACGACGATGACGGCATCTTGCCAGCTGATAGCAGGCTGTTGCAGTGCGCGTGCGATTGCTGCAATCGGCCCGTCAGCTTGTCGCGGCGCCCTGCCCGCCGCCATTTCCAATCTCCTACCGCGCGCCTGCAACCCTGGTTTGCAGCGCGCAGTTGCGCAAGCTCCCCGGCGTTGCCGACCATCCGGTCGCCGACGGCCGCTTTCCGCTCTATCGCGAGTAACACGATGACCTCAGACACCACTGCCAGCCTGTTCGCCCTGCCGCTGATCGCCATCCTGCGTGGCATCACGCCGGAAGAAACGCTCGCCCACGTCGGCGCGCTGATCGATGCCGGTTTCGACGCGATCGAAATCCCGCTCAACTCGCCGCGCTGGGCCGAGAGCATCGCGCTGGCCCAGCAGACCTACGGCGAGCGCGCCTGGATCGGCGCCGGCACCGTGCTGCGCAACGAAGACGTCGACACCTTGGCCGAGATCGGCGCGCGCTTCATCGTGACTCCGAATACGCGTCCGTCGCTGATCCGTCATGCGGTGTCACGCGGGCTCACTGTGGTCGCCGGCTTCGCCACCGCCAGCGAGGCATTCGATGCCATCGATGCCGGTGCAACGATCTTGAAGTTGTTCCCCGCAGCCACCTATGGCGCAGCGCACGTACGCGCGCTGCGCTCGGTGCTGCCCAAGCACATTCCGGTGTATGTGGTCGGCGGCGTGAGCCCGCAGACCCTGGCCGGCTTCCTCGCCCAGGGCGCTGCCGGCGCCGGCATCGGTGGCGAGCTGTACAAACCCGCGCAATCACTCGAAACGACCCAGACGCATGCACGCGCCTTCGTGCAGGCCTACCAGGAACTGCAAGGATGAAGATCACCCGCCTCACCACCTACCACGCCGCCCCGCGCTGGCTGTTCCTCAAGGTCGAGACCGACGAGGGCATCACCGGTTGGGGAGAGCCGGTCATCGAAGGCCGCGCCCGCTCGGTGGAGGCCGCCGTGCACGAACTGGCCGGCTATGTCGTCGGCAAGGATCCGGCACGCATCAACGACCTGTGGCAGACCATGTACCGCGCCGGTTTCTACCGTGGCGGCGCCATCCTGATGAGCGCCATCGCCGGTATCGACCAGGCCTTGTGGGACATCAAGGGCAAGGCACTGGGCGTGCCGGTGTACGAGCTGCTGGGCGGGCTGGTGCGCGACCGCATGAAGACCTACCGCTGGGTCGGCGGCGATCGCCCCGGCGCGATCATCCAGCAGATCAAGGATTACCAGGCGCTGGGCTTCGATACCTTCAAGTTCAACGGCACCGAGGAAATGAAGCTGATCGACAGCGCGCGCGCGGTCGATGCAGCGGTGGTCAAGGTCGCCGAAATTCGCGAGACCTTCGGCAACACCATCGACTTCGGCATCGACTTCCACGGCCGCGTCGGCGCGCCGATGGCCAAGGCGCTGCTGCGCGAGCTGGAACCGTTCAAGCCGCTGTTCGTGGAAGAACCGGTGTTGGCCGAACAGGCCGAGTATTACCCGCGCCTGGCCGCCAGCACCTCGATCCCGCTGGCCGCCGGCGAGCGCATGTTCTCGCGCTTCGAATTCAAGAACGTGCTGTGCGCCGGTGGGATCGGGATGGTGCAGCCGGACCTGTCGCATGCCGGCGGCATCACCGAGTGCGTCAAGATCGCCGCGATGGCCGAAGCCTACGATGTCGGCTTCGCCCCGCACTGCCCGCTCGGCCCGATCGCACTGGCCGCCTGCCTGCACGTGGACTTCGTTTCGCACAACGCGGTGCTGCAGGAACAGAGCATCGGCATCCACTACAACGAAGGCGCCGACCTGCTCGATTACGTCATCAATAAAGACGATTTTCAGTGTGTGGATGGCAGTATCGCCGCCCTGCCCAAGCCCGGGCTAGGTGTGGAGATCAACGAAGACATGCTCAAGCGCGCAAACGAAAATCCGCCCGATTGGCGTAACCCGGTGTGGCGTCACGCTGATGGCAGCATCGCCGAATGGTGAGCACGATCGAACACACCGCCGTGCTGGCGGTCGACAGCCGCTGCACGCATGGCGAAGGGGTGCTGTGGTGCGAGCAGCGCCAGGCGCTGTACTGGGTCGACATCAGCGAAAAACGCCTGTGGCGGCATCACCCGCAAAGTGCGCACACGCAGTATTGGACGCTGCCCGATCGCCCCGGCTGCATCGGTCTGCTGGACGACGGCCGCGTGCTGATCGCGCTGGCCAAATCGATCTGCATCGCCGATCCGGACAACGCCGACGGAGAGGGCGATGCGCTGTCACTCGAACATCTGGCTGATGTGGAAGCCGACAACCCGCTGACGCGCAGCAACGATGGCCGCGCCGATCGCAACGGCAACTTCGTATTCGGCACCATGGACGAACACGACGACAAGGCCGCGCGCGGGGCGATGTATCAGTTCTCGCTGCGCCACGGTTTGCGTGCCTTGCCGTTGCCGGGCGTGTCGATCCCCAACTCGATCTGTTTCAGCCCCGATGGCCGCACGCTGTACTACTGCGACTCGGTACGCCCGCAGATCCTGTGCTGCGACTACGACGCCGACAACGCACAGACCAGCAACACGCGCGTATTCGCCACGCTGGATCGCGACGATGCCGAGCCGGACGGCTCCGTCATCGACAGCGCAGGCCACTTATGGAATGCGCAGTGGCGCGCCTGGCGCGTGGTGCGCTATCGCCCCGACGGCAGTGTCGAGCGCATCGTGCAATTGCCGGTCAAGCACCCCACCTGCAGCGCCTTCGGCGGCGCCGCGCTGGACCGCCTGCATGTGATCAGTTCGCGCCTGGACCACAGCGCCGAAGAACTGGCCCGCACCCCCGAAGCCGGCGGCCTGTACGTCTGCGACCTGCCGATCAATGGCCTGCCCGAGAGCCGGGTGGCCGGCGCATGATCGCCATCGACTGGGGCACCAGCAGCCTGCGCGGGTATCTGCTCGATACCGACGGCAGCGTGCTGGCGCAACGCCGCGGCAGCGACGGCATCCTGGCTTGCCAGGGCCGCTTCGCCGAGGTGTTGAGCAGCTTGATCGACGGCTGGGACGGCCCGGTGCTGCTCTCGGGCATGATCGGCAGCCGCAACGGCTGGGTCGAACAAGCCTACCTGCCCTGCCCGGTCGACACCGCCGCACTTGCGCAGGCCATGCGCAGCTACGACGACCTGCTGCCCGGACGCACCCTGTGGTTCGTACCCGGCGTGAGTACGGGCGAGCGCGGCGTGCCGGATGCGAGCACTGGCGAACGGCGTAGCGTGCCGGATATGAGCGCCAGCGCACGGCACAGCGTGCCCGATGTCATGCGCGGCGAAGAAACCCAGCTGGTCGGCCTGATCGCCGCACTTGGCGACGGCGAACATGTTGCCTGCCTGCCCGGCACCCACAGCAAATGGGCACAGATCGCCAACGGCCAACTGACCGATTTTGCCACCGTCATGACCGGCGAGCTGTATGCCGTGCTGCGCCAGCACAGCATCCTCGGCAAGCTGATGCAGGACGATCAGGCTGAACTGGACATCGACGCATTCCTGCAAGGTGTCGACCGCAGTGGCGAACCCGGCGGCCTCAGCCATCACCTGTTCGGTGCCCGCACGCTGGGTCTGTTCGACCGCCTCACCGCCACCGCCCTGCCCTCATATCTTTCGGGCCTGCTGATCGGACACGAACTGCGCGACCACCGCGGCAATCACGCCACCGTGCACCTGGTCGGCAGCCCCGGCCTGGCACAGCGCTATGCAGTGGCGCTGGAGCAGCTGGGCGTCAAAAGCCGGCTGCATCCGGAAGATCTGGCCGCTACAGGGTTGTTCGCGCTGGCCAGGCAGCGCGGGTTGGCCTGACCGGAAAAAAAGCACGAGCGATCAGGAACAAAGCCCCTCTCCCCACGGGAGAGGGGTTGGGGTGAGGGTACGGGGCGAAGCCGCGACGAATGGTGGATAACCCGAGGCTTCGCCCGTACCCTCATCCGCCCCTGCGGGGCACCTTCTCCCGATGGGAGAAGGAATCAATCCCAACGCAAAAACCCAAAATCCTCATCACCCCCACACCCAGCACCCGACTGCTTTAGAATTGGCAGGCTAAACGCCGGATTCCACCATGCCTTTTGTTGTCACCGAAAACTGCATCAAGTGCAAATACACCGACTGCGTCGAGGTCTGTCCGGTGGATTGCTTCCACGTCGGCCCGAACTTTCTGGTCATCGACCCGGACGAGTGCATCGACTGCACCCTGTGCGAGCCCGAATGCCCGGCCAACGCGATCTACCCGGAAGACGACGTGCCAGCTGGCCAGGAAAGCTTCGTCGCGCTTAACGCCGAGCTCGCCAAGGCCTGGCCGGTGCTGACCGTGCGCCAGGAGCCGTTGCCCGATGCCGCCGAATGGGACGGCAAGCCGAACAAGTTGCCGCTGCTGCAGCGCTGACACAGCGTTTCGCCATCCAGTCGGGAATGTGCGAAACCGCAGCACCGCAGCAAAACATGGTACTGAAACGCAAAACGGGCGCCCAAAGCGCCCGTTTCGCTATCTGACACTGGCAACTACCAGACTCAGCCGCCCAACTTGCCCTTCAACGCAGCAATCAGCGACACCGGTGCCGCCAACGTTGCCGGCATGCCACGCGGGTCCACTGCCGACACATAGCTGCCCGCGTCGGTCTTGACCACGCGTACCAGGAAGCTGGCGCCTTCGTAGGTCACGTCGTAGGAGCCGAGCATCTGCGCCTTGCTGGCGATGGTCAGGCCCGGGATATCGGCCAGTGCTGCGCCCACCTTGGCAAATACCTCGTCACGCTCGCCCGGCACGGTAAAGCCGCTGTTGGCGCTTGCCGACGGCGCCGAGGTGGTCTGCTGGGTGGTCGATGCCAGCGTCGGCACCTTCATCGCACCCGAGGTGTCGGGCAGGTTCAGGTCCGGCGGCACTTCCAGCGGACGTGCTTCCGGGGCCAGCGCATAGTCGCCGCGCGCGCCCTTGTGGAACCAGCTGCAGCCACTCGTGGCGGCGACGGTGGCGGTCGCCAGCAACGCGAGCGAGAGCACGCGGACGGGGGAAACGGAATGACGCATCGATAGATCTCCTGGGTCAGGCCGCGAGCATTTCGCGGCTGGAAAGCGCTTCCAACGCAACAGCGTCGGCGGCAAGGCGGTCGGCGGCAGGCTGGTGCGCCGAAGAAAGTGGCAGTAACGGCAAACGCAGGCCGTGCCCGATCCCGGCGCGCTGCAGCAGCGCCTTGACCGGAATGGGATTGGATTCGATACCGCAGAAGCTGTGGTACTCGCTCAAGCGCGCGTCCCAGGCGAGTGCGGCGTCATGCTGGCCGTCGCGGGCCAGATCGCACAAGCGCCGATACGCCGACGGCAACGCATTGGACGCCACCGAAATCAGCCCATCGGCGCCAGACAGCATCGCATGCGCGGCACTGCCATCGTCGCCACTGAGCATCACAAACGCATCGCTGCGCAGCGCAACCAGCGCAGCAATGCGCTCGGGTTCGCTACGCGCCTCCTTGATGCCGACAATATTCGGATGCTCCATCAGCGCTGCCACCGTCTCCGGCAACAGATCGCAGCCGGTGCGGCCCGGCACGTTGTACAGCACCACCGGCAGCCCGCCGTTGTCGGCAACCGCCAGAAAGTGCGCCTGCAAGCCGGCCTGGGTCGGGCGCACGTACGGCGGCGTCACCACCAGCGCGTAGTGCGCACCCAACGCGGCGGCGCGGCGCGTCTGCGCAATGGTCTTGGCAGTGCCCGACAACCCGGTACCGGCCAACACCGGCACCCGGCCGGCGACCTGCGCAACAGCGGCACGCAGCAGCGTGTCGTACTCCTCGTCGCTCAATGCCGCGGCCTCGCCGGTGGAGCCGGCAACCACAATTCCCTGCACGCCACCGTGCAGCTGCTGCTCCAGCAGCCGCCGCCAGGCATCCAGGTCGAGTGCGCCATCCGGACCGAAAGGGGTCGCCAGCGCGGTGATGATGCCGGAAAGGGACAAGATTCAGCTGCTCTTACGTAACAGGAAAAGGCCCGCGCGCACGCGGGTTGAGACCACCTGCATGTTACTTGCGGCGCGAAACCACGGGCAAGTATGCTGGTCGTCGCCAGGACGCCTGTCCGGGCGGCCATTCAGCCTGATGCAATGCCGGAACCCCCTTTGACCGACACCACACCCCGGCCCTCGCCGACCGAAAATCACCTCCTGATCAACGCCTACACGACGCATCCGGAGTCCCCCCTGTTGCCCGTCACCCGCCGCATCGCCGACAGCGGCTGCAATCTTGTGGACGCGCGCCTGGCCACGGTGGGGCGCGATGTCTCGGTCACCGCACTGGCCACCGGCTCCTGGGATTCGGTCGCCAAGCTCGAAGCGATGCTGACCCGGCTCGAACGCGAGGAAGGCCTCAAGCTGGTCTGGTACCGCACCGGCCCCAAGCAGACCCAGTCCAACCTGCTGCCCTACATCGTCGAAGTCATCGCCGCCGACAAGCCGGGCATCCTGTTCCAGCTGGCCGATTTCTTCGACCGCCAGGGCATCACCATCGAGAACCTGCAGAGCACGCGCTATCGCGCCATGCAGACCGGCGCGGAGATGTTTTCTGCGCAGGTGACGATCGGGGTGCCGGCCAACATGCACATCGCCGCCTTGCGCGATGATTTTCTGGAATTCTGTGATCACCTCAATCTCGACGCGATCATGGATCCGATGAAGTTTTAAGGCAGACGTCCCGATGGCCATTGCCCTCTCCGCACTGAAACAGATGTTCGATCACATCCGCTCCGAGACCGACTGGAACCTCGACGGTCCGTTGCGCTGGGAATATTTCTTCGCCGACCCGGCGCAGCAACCGCTGCAACACCTTTCCGAGCAACTGACCCAGGATGGCTATCGCGTCATCGACATTTTCCTCGGCGAACGCGACGAAGACGATGGCGACGACGAAGAGTCGTATTTCCTGCATGTGGACAAACTGGAACGTCACACCATCGAGTCGCTGAATCAGCGCAATGCGGAGTTCGACGCGCTTGCCAAACGTTTCCATGTGGCTGCTTATGATGGGATGGACGTCGGCCCGGCATGACCGAGCCGCACGCCCCTCCACTTTGGGCTGAGCAACGATGACCGACGCTGTACTCGAACTTCCTGCTGCAACTTACGAGCTACCACTGGCGCTGTCCGGCGGCACCCAGACCACCCTGCGCGGCTACGCCGGCAAGTGGGTGGTGCTGTACTTTTATCCGAAGGACAGCACGCCCGGCTGCACCACCGAAGGCCTGGATTTCAACGCGCTACTGCCGCAGTTCACACAGGCTGGCGCGGTGATCCTGGGCGTCTCGCGCGACTCGGTGAAGTCGCACGACAATTTCTGCGCCAAGCAGGGATTCAGCTTCCCGCTGATCAGCGATGGCGACGAGGCCTTGTGCCGCGCCTTCGACGTGATCAAGGAAAAAAACATGTACGGCAAGCAGGTGCTCGGCATCGAGCGCAGCACCTTTTTGCTGTCGCCCGAGGGGCATGTCGTGCAGGCTTGGCGCAAGGTCAAGGTCGCCGGCCACGCCGACGCCGTGCTGGCCGCGTTGAAGGCGCACGCCAAACAGTGACACCCCTCGTTTCCCGCGTCCTCCATCACCCTGCCCCGCAGGCGTGATGGCTCGCCCCTGCTCCATCACTTGGAAGACCCAATGACCCGAGGCAAGCGCATCTACGTGCTGGACACCAACGTGCTGATGCACGATCCCACCGCGCTGTTCAAATTCGAGGAACACGATGTGTTCCTGCCGATGCAGGTGATCGAGGAGCTAGACAACGCCAAGAAGGGCACTTCCGAGGTCAGCCGTAACGCGCGCCAGGTCAGCCGCTTCCTGGACGAACTGCTGGAAAACGCCGACGCCGAGCAGATCAAGACCGGCATCCTGCTCAGCCACCCGCAGGGCATCCAGCTCAAGGGCCAGGCCGCGATCGGCCGGCTGTATTTCCAGATCCACCCGATCGATCCGGGCCGCACCTTCGGCGAGATGATTCCGGACAACAAGATCCTGGCATCGGTGCTGGCGCTGTGCGAAGAAAACCCGGACGTGCCGGTCATTCTGGTGTCCAAGGACATCAACCTGCGCATCAAGGCCTACATCAGCGGCCTGAATGCGGAGGACTACCAGAACGATCGCGCGCTGGACGATTTCAGCCTGCTGTTCACCGGCGCCGTCGAGCTGCCGGAAGACTTCTGGCAAAAGCACAACGAAGACCTGCGCAGCTGGAACGAACGTGGCCGCACCCATTACGAAATCGTGCTGGCCGACGACGAAGACTGGCATCACAACCAGTACCTGTATCTGCCGGGCGAAGACGACGTCGAGTTGCGCGTGGCCAGGATCGGCGGCGGCAAGGCTACGCTGTGCCTGGTGGACGATTTCCGTACCAGTCCACACGCGGTCTGGGGCATCGTGGCGCGCAACCGCGAGCAGAATTTCGCGCTCAATGCGTTGATGGATCCGGAGATCGATTTCGTCACTCTGCTCGGCACCGCCGGCACCGGCAAGACCCTGCTCGCCCTGGCCGCCGGCCTGGCGCAGACGATGGACCAGCAGCGTTACCGCGAAATCATCATGACCCGCGCCACCGTCAGCGTGGGCGAAGACATCGGCTTTTTGCCCGGCACCGAAGAAGAAAAGATGACCCCATGGATGGGCGCACTGACCGACAACCTGGAAGTGCTCACGCACAATCAGGAAGGCGGCGCCTGGGGGCGTGCGGCGACGAACGATCTGCTCGCCAGCCGGATCAAGATCCGCTCGATGAACTTCATGCGCGGACGCACGTTCCTGTCGCGCTATCTGATTTTGGACGAGGCGCAAAACCTCACCCCCAAGCAGATGAAGACGCTGATCACCCGTGCCGGCCCCGGCACCAAGATCGTGTGTCTGGGCAACGTCGAACAGATCGACACGCCCTACCTCACCGAAACCACCTCGGGCCTGACCTACGCAGTGGATCGCTTCAAGGCCTGGCCGCACAGCGCGCACATCACGCTGCGGCGCGGCGAGCGTTCGCGTCTGGCCGACTTCGCCTCGGAGGTGTTGTGATGCATCCGCTGCGCGGCGCTGCTGCGTTCGCACTGATCGCGCTGGCCGGCTGCGTCACCACGCCGCCGCCCGCCAGCGTGCCGACCAACATCAAGAGCGGTCAATCCTGGGTCATCACCCGCCAGAGCATTGCCGAGCAGGTGCTGGACACCTGCTCGCGCGACAGCCCGGCGCGCCATCCGGGCCAGATCACCGGCTACTGGACACCGAGCCAGCAACAGATCGAACAGCTCGAATCCAGGCAGGATGCATTGACGCCAACCATTCCCGAGCCGCGCGATTTCGACCACCAATACGTGGGCGTGGTGATCCAGGGCCAACAGCTGATCTACATCAACGCCTTCAAGCTGCCCAACGCTCCGCCAGTGAAACCGGCCAAGGAAGCGATCCGGGTGTGCGACGGCGGCAGTGCCTTCTGGGGCGCGTTGTACGACCCACAGACCGGCGCGTTTTCGCAGATCGCCGTCAACGGCACCCCCTGACCCGAGATGGGAATCCTGCTGCCGCGCTGGGTCTGGATTGGCGCGGTGGCATTGTCGGGCGTGGCCGGCATGGTCAACGTGGTCGGCTACCTGGGCTCCGAACATCAGGTGGTCAGCCACCTCACCGGCACCACCAGCCTGCTCGGCGTTGCCCTGGTGCAGGACACCGCGCCGGAGATCGGCTTTCTCTGGGGCATTCTGATCGCCTTCTGCGCAGGCGCCATGCTTAGCGGGCTGATCATCCAGGACGATGTCCTGCGGCTTGGACAGCGCTACGGCGCGGCGCTGCTGCTCGAAGCGCTGCTGTTGCTGGCCGCGATTCCGCTGTTCAAGCTGCATCACATAGGCGGCGTGCTGGTGGCCGCAGGCGCCTGCGGCCTGCAGAACGCCATGGCCACCACACTCAGTGGCGCAGCGGTCCGCACCACGCATCTGAGCGGCATGTTTACCGACCTGGGCATCGGCCTGGGGCATCTGCTACGCGGACGCCCGCTGCAACTGCGCCGGCTCACGCTGAGCGGGCTGATCATCAGCGGCTTTCTCGGCGGCAGCATCCTCGGCACCTGGCTGTTCCAGCGCTGGCACTACGACGCGCTCTACCTGCCAGCCGGCCTCACCGGATTGACCGGTGGCGGCTACGTTGCCTACCTGCAATGGCGTCGCTGGCGTACGCGATGACCCGCACATCCAACAGACAGCAGTGCAGAATCCACGCATGACCACGCCCAGCACGCTGTCCGCATTGACCATCGCCGGTTCCGACTCCGGCGGCGGTGCCGGCATCCAGGCCGATCTCAAGACCTTCGCCGCGCATCGCGTGCATGGCTTGTCGGCGATTGCCGCCTTGACCGCGCAAAACACCCGCGCGGTCACCGCCGTGCACATCCCGCCGATCGCATTTCTGCGGGCGCAGATCGATGCCTGCTTTGCCGATTTCGAGATTCAGGCGGTCAAGCTCGGCATGCTCGCCAATGCCGAGGTCATCTATTACGTGGCCGATCTGCTCGAAAAACATCGCCCACCGTTCGTGGTGCTCGACCCGGTGATGGTCTCCACCAGCGGCGCGCGCCTGCTGGAAGACGCCGCACTGGATGCGTTACGCACGCGCCTGCTGCCACTGGCCACGCTGATCACCCCCAACACGCCCGAGGCCGAACTGCTGACCGGCCGCCGCATCGACGATGCCGACGCCGCCGAGCACGCCACCGCGGCCCTGCTCGACCTTGGCGCCAATGCGGTGTTGCTCAAAGGCGGACATCTGCTTGAAGGCGCACGCGTGATCGACCGCTTCGATGACGGCGTCACCCAGGACGTGTTCATGCATCCGCGCCTGCAGGTGGATGCGCACGGCACCGGCTGCAGCCTGTCGGCTGCGATTGCCGCACAGCTGTGCCAGGGCCTGTCGCTCCTCAACGCCTGCGAGGCGTCCATCGACTACGTGGCGCGCGCGATCCGGCTCGGCTATACGCCCGGGCATGGCGAGGTGCTGGTGCTCGATCATTTCGGTGCTGCGCCCAGCGCATGAACGTGCGTAGCAGCTAGCCACACATGTTGGTTGGAAGACACGCAGCTGAGCGTGGGCAGCACTTATTTCGCGTGGATGAAACGCACCTGCCGTGATGATGGCGGCGCCCGCGCTGCCGCATGGGTGAGGCCGCTGCCAATCGCATTTCACAAAGGGATTGACGAGTGCGCCACGCATCCGCATAATTCCGCTCCTGACGACGCGCCCGTAGCTCAGTTGGATAGAGTACCTGGCTACGAACCAGGCGGTCGGGAGTTCGAATCTCTCCGGGCGCACCATCATCAGAACAACAAAAAGACAGCATTGAACCGCTGTCTTTTTAGTTAAAAGCTCCGATCGCTCTGCGGCGGATCTGCAAGTGGAATGTGAAAGTCAAAACAAGATATGCGCCCGTAGCTCAGTTGGATAGAGTACCTGGCTACGAACCAGGCGGTCGGGAGTTCGAATCTCTCCGGGCGCACCAATCTTGAAGAAAACGACCAGCTTGCTGGTCTTTTTTTGCCTGTCGTTTGAGGCTGCACCGGCCTGCATCAGCGCATCGCGCCACGCGCCATTACGTCGATTGCGAACGACCGACCTCGCGCCTGTCGGCCAGAGCGAAAGCAACGCCGATCAAGCCATCGCCCCAACGGCATCTGGTCCACCGACCACCGCAACCGGCAGCAACGAGGTCACCGGATGCCCGGCATCGCGCCACGCATCCAACCCGCCCCGCAACGGCCGCACATCGCGATAACCGCGTTCGCGCATCCGCCCGGCCAACCACGCGGCGGAAACCTCATCCGGGCACGCGCAATAGATCACCACACTGCGATCGCGCGGCACGGTGGCCAGAATCTGTGCGAGCTGCCGTTCGTCGGCAAACACCGCGCCCGGGATCGTGTACGGCTGCAGATCGCGATAGCCCGGCGCACGGATGTCCAGCACGGCAGGCCGCAGGCTCTCTTCGCCATCGAGCAAGGGCACCAGCTCATCCACCGCAATGCGCGCATGCACCAGAGAACGCAGCAAGCTATGCCGTCGCCACCAGCGCCAACCGACGTAGCAAGCCAACAACACCGCCAACACGATAACGGCGCCCGATCCCAGCTCGGACAGAAACGCGAGCACGTCCTGCACCTGATGGGCGAACAACGCGCCCACACCCAGACCGGCAAATGCCCACAGCGACGCACCCAAGGCGTCGTAGCGCAGGAACGCCGCTGGGCGCACCCGCATTGCGCCGGCCATCGGCACCGAAACCATCGACAGCCCGGGCACGAACTTGGCCACTGCCAAGACCCGCACACCCCAACGCGAGAAGAACCGCTCGGTCTTTTTCATGCAGGTATCGCGCGACAGCGACAGCCGGCACAGCGACTGCAAGGTGCGATTGCCGAAGCGACGGCCGGCCAGATACCAGGCCAGATCGCCGAGCAAACTCGCCAGCACCGACACCCCTAACGCCGCCAACCCGGCCAGCCATGCATCGCTGCCGCCGCGCAGCGCATAGCCGGCACCGACCAGCACCAGCGTCGGCAATGCCGGCACCGGCAGCCCCAGTGACAACGCCAGCACGTTGGCGAACACCAGGGCCAATCCGTACTGTTCGATCAAGCCCTGCATGCGACGACCCTGCGCGACGACGAACGCGCATTATCCGCCCTTCCTCACGCGCGCGACTGCCAGGCGGCAGCAGAACGATACGTCTCGGCAAGCGACTGCAACCAGCCATCGAACAGGCCCTCGCTGCGTAAGGTGCGCCGCCACCAGCCCAACGCCTCGCCCTCCTCACCCGGCCGCCAGGCCAGGTAGAAGGTCTCGTCGGGCTTGTGGGTTTCCACCTGCACCTCGCACAGCCGGCCGTCCTGCAGCGCGCCGCGCGCATAGGGCTCGGGCAGAAAGCCGTAGCCGGCACCGGCCAGCTGCAACTGCAGCTTGGCCTGCATGTCCGGCACGGTGAGCACATCGCGCCCGGACAACAGGCCCACCGTGCGCGGCAGCAACCGCCGCGCCGAATCCGCCACGGCGATCGCACGATGTTCGGCCAGCTCGGTCGCACCCAGCATGGCGGCACCCGCCAGCGGATGCGTGGAGGCCACGGCGAACACGAAGCGCAGCGTGCCGATCGGCTCGGCGACGTAGCCCCCACCGCTCGGCCCCTCGCCCGCCGCGACGATCAGGTCCACACGCCGATCCAGCAGCGCCTCCCAACTGCCGGAGAGCGATTCGCTCAACACGCGCAGGCGCGTGCTATCGGCCACCGTATAGAACTCCAGGATCTGCGCCTGCAGCAGCGCCACCGGCAGGATTGCATCCAGCCCGATCGCAAAGTCCGACTCCCAACCCGACGCCACCCGCCGCACCCGCACCTCGAGCTCCTGCGCGGCACGCAACAGGTGCCGCCCCTCGCGCAACAGTTCGCGGCCGGCCTGGGTCGGCGTTGCCTTCGGGCCGACCCGCTCGAACAGCTGCACACCCAGATCGTCTTCGAGCTTGGACACCGTGTAGGAAATCGTCGACGGCACCTTGAACAGCACCTTGGCAGCAGCTGCAAACGAGCCACGACGGTCGATCGCATCCAGGATTTGCAGCGCTTCCAGGCTGATTTTCATTGTTCGATATTTTCGATGATAGCGGCCAAATCTACTCGCTTTTTGTCTTCGATCCAGAGGCGGAGACTACCCATCAAGCCGCAGGGATACCGATTCACTCCCCGGCGCCATTCGAATCTTCAAGGAGAAGCAGCATGTTGAATGTCCGCAAGAGCGAAACCCGTGGCCGCGCCGAGCATGGCTGGCTGTCCTCGCGCCATACCTTCTCCTTTGCCAGCTATCACGACCCACGCCATATGGGCGTTGGCCCGCTGCGGGTGATCAACGAAGACAAGGTGCAGCCGGGCGAAGGCTTCGGCACCCATGCCCACCGCGACATGGAGATCATTTCCTACGTGCTGGCCGGCGCGCTGGAGCACAAGGACAGCATGGGCACCGGCTCGGTGCTGCATTACGGCGATGTGCAGCGCATGAGCGCCGGCAGCGGCGTCAGCCATAGCGAGTTCAATCACTCGGCCAGCGAACCGGTGCATTTCCTGCAGATCTGGGTGATGCCCGAGCGCAACGGCATCGAACCCAGCTACGAAGAAAAGCATTTCGACGCCGACAGCAAGCGCAATCAGTTGCGTCTGATCGCCTCGCCCGCTGGCGAAGCAGGTTCGCTGCGCCTGCACCAGGATGCGCGCCTGTACGCGTCGATCCTGGATGGCGACGTGGGTCTGCAACACCCGCTGGCCCAGGGCCGCATCGGATATGTGCAAGTGGTGCGTGGCAGCCTGAGCGTCAACGGACAGGCACTGTCGGCAGGCGATGCGCTGCAGATCACCGGCGAGCCGGAACTGATGCTGGCCGATGCACGCGACGCGGAAGTGCTGGTGTTCGATCTGCCCAAGTAGGCGGCAGCGGTTGGTGATGCGGCGCGCTGCGGTGGATCGGCGCGCCGCATGATCGCAGCTGGCTGGAACAAGCAAAGCGCGCCACTGGCGCAATGCGCTTCACTTGAAAAAACGGCGCTTTCCTCTCGGGAGCGCCGTTTTTTTATTTGGCTTGGAGGCCGAGCCGGTTGGAGACTGTGCCGAGATGCAAAAGCCCTCGATAGGCGACTTCAGTGAACGGCATCAGGTTCCGGCGGCCTTTGTGGTGCGCGGATGTGTCTGTTGGCGCGCACGTTTAGTGTTGCGCAAACGTAGCGGCTGGCACGCGCCGCAGCCATGCAGGTACGAGCGTGCGTATAGCAGCTTCAATGAGGCCGCATAGCGAATGCGCCAGCGTCCCCACCGTCACGTCGACCGAGTCACGCCGCCTGCGATTTGGCGAACGACGCTGCATGCACATCGTCCCTCGTAGAAGACCCATCGGCATCGCCGTTGACCAACGCGAACAACGCATCCGCATCGGCTTCGAGCACATGCGCCGAACGCGCCAGATCGTCGACCATCTGCGCCTGGTCGCGCGCCTGCACGCCAATCAATTGCAGCGCCGTGTTGGCGGTCGAAATATCCTGCGCCTGCTCCTGGCTGGCGGCGGCGATCTGCTCCACGGTTGCGGTCACACGCAGCACCGAGCCGACCACGTCCTGCATCACCAACCCAGCCTGCTCGGCCAGGCGCGAACCATTGCCCACCTGATCGGTGGCATTGTCGATCAGGGAACGAATCTCCTTCGCCGACACGCTGCAGCGCTGCGCCAGGCTCCGCACCTCGGTCGCCACCACCGCAAATCCGCGCCCCTGCTCGCCGGCACGCGCCGCTTCCACTGCCGCGTTGAGCGCCAGAATATTGGTCTGAAAGGCGATGCCGTCGATCACCTCGATGATCTGGCCGATGCGATCGGTCGCCGAACGAATATTGCCCGTGGTCTTAACCACCTCGGCGATGACGTCGGCGCCGCGGCGCGCAACATTGGCCGACTCCTCGGCCATGCGCTGCGCAGAACCGGCGCTCTCGGAATTGATACGCACGGTCTCGGCCAGTTGATCGATGGTGGTCGAGGTCTGCGCCACCGCCGTCGACTGCGTGGAGGCACGGCTCACCAACTCCTGATTGCTGACCGAGATATGGTGCGCCTCGCGCTGCACGTTCTGCGCAATGCTCATGGTCTGCCGCATCAACTCGCGCATGCGCTCGGCCGAGCGCACCTGATCGGTGACATCGGTGGCGTACTTGACCACTTTGTACGGGCGCCCGGAGACATCCATGATCGGGTTGTAAGAGGCCTGGATCCACACCGCGCTGCCGTCCTTGCGCAGCCGACGATAACGGCCCGCATCGAACTGCCCACGCGCCAGCTTCGCCCAAAAATTCCGGTACTCCTCGGAGGCGCCATACGCTGCGTCCACGAACACGCGATGGTGCTGACCGATCGCTTCGGCAGCCGGGTATCCCAGAATCGCGAGGAAGTTGTCGTTGGCGCTCAGCACACGACCATCCAGATCGAATTCGATCACCCCCATCACCTTGTCGATGGCCTGGATGCGCCCATCCGCATCGGCCGAATCGATCACCTGGCGCGTCACATCGGTGGCGTACTTGACCACCTTGTACGGACGCCCATGCTCATCGAGGACCGGGTTGTAGGACGCCTGGATCCACACGTCCCGGCCGTCCTTACCGATGCGTTTGTAGCGCCCCGCATCGAACGCACCGCGGCCGAGCTTTTCCCAGAACGCACGATAGGCGGCCGACTGGCGCGTGGGCGCATCCACGAACAGACCGTGATGCTTACCGCGGATTTCATCGAGCCGATAGCCCATCACCTGCAGAAAATTCTGATTGGCATCGAGCACCGTGCCATCCAGCGAAAACTCGATGACGGCCATGACCTTGTCGATCGCATCGATGCGCCCTTCGAAATCGGCGGTCTGGCGCACCTGCGCGCTGATGTCGGTGGCGTACTTCACCACGCGGTAGGCCTTGCCGGAGCGATCCAGCAGCGGGTTGTAGGACGCGTTGATCCATACCTCGCGCCCGTGTTTGTCCAAACGACAGAACCGCCCTGCGTTGAAGTCGCCGCGCCGCAGCGCCGCCCAGAACTGCCGATAGCTTTCGCTGTCGCGATCACTTGCAGTCACGAACATGCGGTGATGCTGGCCGACGACTTCGTCTAGCCGATAGCCCATCAAGGACAGGAAATTCTGGTTCGCATCCAGGATGCGGCCATCCAGATCGAACTCGATCACCGCCATCACCCTGTCCACCGCGTTGGCTTTGTGCTGCAGCCCACGGCTCCAGAAAGAGAACAGGCGTCCAAGCAGCGGCGGTAGGCGCATCAGTCGAAATCCGAGCTATAGGTTCACGTGTTTAGCGACCTATACAGGAGTTACTTGAATCGTTGCACGCAGCAGGTTTGAGCCGATTCAGATGCTGCCGCAACGACCGGATGTCTGCCGAAGGATGCGGCCGGAAGACGGCATCGGGCATGTCCTGCAGCTCTCTCGGAAGGGCTCGCAAGCGCATCCCGCGATGCAAATAAAAACGCCCGCAAATCAATGATTTGCGGGCGTTTAGAACACTGGCGGAGCGAGAGGGATTCGAACCCTCGATAGAGCTTTTGACCCTATACTCCCTTAGCAGGGGAGCCCCTTCAGCC
This sequence comes from Xanthomonas sp. Leaf131, assembly GCF_001423495.1. Taxonomy (GTDB): domain Bacteria; phylum Pseudomonadota; class Gammaproteobacteria; order Xanthomonadales; family Xanthomonadaceae; genus Xanthomonas. Next base: position 43,999 of record NZ_LMOG01000021.1, read on the forward strand.
GCTCGGGCATCGCTCCAGTTTTCACGTCCTGCCGTGTTGTCCGTGGCAGGCCGCGAAGAATACCGGGTAAGGGGGGCTAACGTAAACCCTTTGCGACAATCAATTCGAAGAATCGTCGCCGTGATGCGCGCCGGAAGCGACCGGCTCGTCGCCACGCTGGATGCGCTGATAGATTTCTTCGCGGTGCACAGCCACATCTTTCGGTGCGGTGATGCCGATGCGCACCTGATTACCCTTGACGCCGAGCACGGTAACAGTGACCGAGTCGCCGATCATCAAGGTTTCGCCTACCCGGCGAGTGAGGATCAACATTTTTCAAATCTCCTGGAACCGGTGGGTTTCCCACCAGCATCGACGGCCTCCTGATGAGACGCGCCTTAGGTAAAGGGAATAGACCGGAAATGGTAGCGGCACATCCTGCCAGCCAGCAAGGCATGGCAGGACAAGTGTTCAGCCCAAGTGTTGCTTGACCCAGGAGGACACGCCATCGAGCGCGGTCGCAAGGGCGGGCCCGTCCTCGCCACCACCCTGGGCGAGATCCGGACGGCCACCGCCCTTGCCCCCGATCTGACTGGCGATATGGCCGAGGAGTTCCCCTGCTTTCACCTTGCCAGTTGGGCTACCGTTCACGCCGGCAACGAGCGCGACCTTGCCGGCGGATGCACCCGCAAGCACGATCACCGAATCGCCCAATTGCTGCTTCAGGCGATCCATCGCATCACGTAGCGCCTTGGCATCGAAGCCCTCCAGACGCACGGCAATGACCTTGACGCCTGCCACATCGACCGCGCTGGCGCCCAGATCCGCAGTCGCACCGGAGGCGAGCTTGGCCTTGAGCGACTCCAGCTCACGTTCCAGACGCTTCTGGCGCTCGGTCAGCGCGCGCACCTTGTCGACGACTTCGGTGGCGTTGCCGCCCAGCAGATGGGCGGCCTCAAGCAGACGGCGCTCTTCGTCGGCCACATAGTCCAGCGCGCACTGCCCGGTCACCGCTTCGATACGGCGCACGCCCGAAGACACGCCGCCCTCGGAGGTGATCTTGAACAGGCCGATGTCGCCGGTGCGGGTGACGTGGGTGCCGCCGCAGAGTTCGGTGGAATAGCCGCCCATCTTCAGCACACGCACGTTTTCGCCGTACTTTTCGCCAAACAACGCCATCGCGCCGAAATCCAGCGCTTCCTGCATGGCCATGTTGTGCACTTCGACGCTGTGGTTGGTGCGTACCTCGGCGTTGACCTTGCGCTCGATCACCGCGAGCTCGTCGGCAGTGATCGGCTGAAAGTGCGAGAAGTCGAAGCGCAGACGGTCCGGCGCGACCAGCGAGCCCTTCTGCTGCACGTGCGTGCCCAGCACTTCGCGCAACGCCGCATGCAGCAGATGCGTGGCCGAGTGATTGAGGATGGTTTTGCCGCGACGCTGCACGTCGATCCCGCCGGACAGCACATCGCCCAACGCAAGCGCACCTTCGGTGATGCGCCCCACATGCCCATGGAACTGCCCGGCAAACTTCTGCGTATCGGCGATTTCGATGGAGACATCGGTCCCGCTCAGCCGACCGCTATCGCCGACCTGGCCACCGGACTCGGCATAGAACGGCGTGCGATCGGTGAACACGATGACTTCGTCACCGGCGTCGGCGCGTTCGACCGGGCGGCCGTGCTTGAGCAGCGCGACGACCTTGAGCGCATCGGCGTCGTGCGCCTCGTAGCCAAGAAACACCGTCGGCGACATGGTGGCGACCAGATCGGCCGGCAATGCGACACCGCCGCCGAACTTGCCTGCGGCACGCGCGGTTTCGCGTTGACGCTCCATGGCGAATTCGAAGCCCTCCAAATCCACACGCAAACCGCGCTCGCGTGCGATGTCGGAGGTCAGATCGACCGGAAATCCGTACGTGTCGAAGAGGCGGAAGGCATCGGCGCCGGGAATGACCTCCTGCGCGCGCGAGGCAACGTCGTCGAAGATCTTCATGCCGGCGTCCAGCGTTTCGGCAAAGCGCTCTTCCTCGGCCAACAAGGCACGCGCGACCGTCGCCTGAGCAACCGCCAGCTCCGGATACGCCTCACCCATCAGCTCGACCAGGGTCGACACCATCTTGCTGAAGAACGGCTGGCGCACACCGAGCATCCAGCCATGGCGCAACGCACGCCGGATGATCCGGCGCAGCACATAACCGCGGCCTTCGTTGGAGGGCAGCACACCATCGACGATCAGGAACGAACAGGCGCGAATGTGATCGGCGATCACCCGCAGCGACTTGTTTTCCAGATCGGCGATGCCGGTCAGCGCGCTGGCCTTGCCGATCAGCGCCTGGAACACGTCGATTTCGTAATTGGTATGCACGTGCTGCAGGATCGCGGCAAGACGCTCGAGTCCCATGCCGGTATCCACGCACGGCGCCGGCAACGGGATCAAGGTGCCATCGGGCTGCCGATCGAACTGCATGAAGACCAGATTCCAGATCTCGATGAAGCGATCGCCATCCTCGTCCGGCGAACCCGGCGGACCACCGGCGATGTGATCGCCATGGTCGAAGAAGATCTCGGTGCACGGACCGCATGGACCGGTATCGGCCATCTGCCAGAAATTGTCGGAGGCATACGGCGCACCCTTGTTGTCGCCGATGCGCACGATGCGGCTTTCCGGGATGCCGATCATGTCGCGCCACAACGCGAAGGCTTCTTCATCGGTGTGGTACACCGTGACCAACAGACGCTCGGCCGGCAGCTTCCAGACCTGGGTCAGCAGCTCCCATGCCCAGCTGATGGCGTCTTTCTTGAAATAATCGCCGAACGACCAATTGCCCAGCATTTCGAAGAAGGTGTGGTGGCGTGCGGTATAGCCGACCGAATCCAGGTCGTTGTGCTTGCCACCGGCACGCAGGCAGCGCTGCACGTCAGCGGCGCGCACGTAGCTGCGTTTCTCGGCGCCGAGGAAGACGTCCTTGAACTGGACCATGCCCGAGTTGGTGAACAACAAGGTCGGGTCGTTGCCCGGCACCAGTGGCGCGGACGGCACGATGGTGTGGCCCTTGCCCTCGAAGAAGGCAAGGAAGTCACTACGGATCTGGGAAGTGCTGTATTTGGCAGGTGCGTTCATGTGCTGGCATTGGGCGGGCGGCAGTCCCGGTCACCCAATGAATATGGGCGCAGACGAGCGGAACAACCTTAAACCACAAAGGGTAGCAGGCCTGACGCCCTCAGTCCTCAAGCTCGAAGCGCGTGGCGCTGCGAATGCTGTTGCCATCAAAACCACGCCGGGCCAGCAGATCGGCGGCCTTGCGCCGCTGCGGCAGATCCACCGGGCCCTGCTCGCCAAACCGACGACGGATCAAATCGCGTGCGTTCTCGGTCCAATCGCCTTCAAAGGTCGCCATTGCGGCACTGATGGCCTCGCTATCCAGGCCATGGGTTCCGAGTTCGGCACGAATATGTAGGGGACCATAGCCCGAACCTGCGCGATTACGGACGACCGACGCCGCAAACCGGGTGTCGTCCTGCCAGCCCTCGCCAGCGAGACGCTCGACGGCAGCCTCGGCAGCTTCCGGCTCTATGCCGCGTGCCAACAGCTTGCGGTTCAATTCCTTGCGCGAATGCTCGCGGCGCACCAGCAATCCGAGTGCGCGCTGGACCGGCGTCTGCTCCTTGAACCGGCGTCCCCGCTTTGGCGCGGGCTCTTGCTCGTCCATCGTGAGGTGTCCTGAATCACCAAATCACTGCTCAATCAATGCGCCGTCCGTGGCGCCTGCCCTCCTGGCCTTCGATAAATCTACCGCGAAGCGCGGCGGCACTGACTCCACCGTCCCCGCGATAGAAAAACGTGGAGCGACCATCCAAACCTGTTGCACTGCTGTCGGGCCGGTGGGGCCAGCCTTGGCAACGAGCGTGTACCACTCGCAGCCCGCGCTTCCTTGCGCACGGCGCCACCTACCTGACAGCGATTGAGCAAGTTCTGACAATCGCTCTTGTTGCTTATTCCTTCTCGGCGTCGTCGCCCGCTTCACGCGGCGCCTCGGCAGGCTGGAACTTCTCGCGCAGCTCGGCTTCCAGCTTAATCGCAACCTGCGGGTTGTCGCGCAAGTAGGTACGGGCGTTGTCCTTGCCCTGCCCGATGCGCTCTTCGCCGTAGCTGTACCAGGCGCCTGCCTTCTCGACCAGCTTGGCTTCCACGCCCATGTCGATCAATTCGCCCTCGCGGCTGATGCCTTCGCCGTAGAGAATTTCGGTCACGACCTGCTTGAAGGGAGGCGCCAGCTTGTTCTTGACCACCTTGATCTTGGTCTGGTTGCCGATGATTTCGTCGCCCTTCTTGATCGCGCCGATACGACGGATATCCAGACGCACCGAGGCGTAGAACTTCAGCGCGTTGCCGCCGGTGGTCACTTCCGGACTCTGGCCCGGCATCATCACGCCGATCTTGTGACGCAGCTGGTTGATGAAGACCACCAGGGTATTGGAGCGCTTGATGTTACCGGTCAGCTTACGCAGCGCCTGGCTCATCAGACGTGCCTGCAGACCCGGCAGCTGGTCGCCCATCTCGCCTTCGATTTCCGCCTTCGGGGTCAGCGCAGCGACCGAGTCGATCACCACGATGTCTACCGAGCTCGAACGCACCAGCATGTCGGCGATTTCCAGCGCCTGCTCACCGGTATCGGGCTGCGACAGCAGCAGGTCGTCAACGTTGACGCCCAGCTTGGCGGCATAGATCGGGTCCAGCGCATGCTCGGCGTCGATGAAGGCTGCGGTGCCGCCCTTCTTCTGGCATTCGGCGATCGCCTGCAAGGTCAGCGTGGTCTTGCCCGACGCCTCCGGCCCGTAGATTTCTACCACACGGCCCTTGGGCAGACCACCGATGCCGAGTGCGATGTCCAGCATCAGCGAACCGGTGGGAATGACTTCGACTGCCTCGATGGCGCGGTCGCCCATGCGCATGACCGAGCCCTTGCCGAATTGCTTTTCGATCTGGCTCAGTGCTGCGGAAAGGGCGCGCTTCTTGTTCTCGTCCATCTGGGTGGTCCTCGTCAGTGATTTCGGTATGGGGCTAATGTAGCGGCGGTGTATCGCACAGGCTGAGACTGGCGGCGACACACTCAGATTAGGGATGCGGGCAGTGCCGTGACAGCGGGGAATCCTGCGGTACCGGCTCGGGCAAAAGCCAGCATGGCCATCGGCGCAATGCTCAACGATTTGGCCTCAATAGCCCGCAATACAAGCCCTCGATCGCGAAATCCTGATCCGGCAACACTTCGATCGGCGCATAGTCCGGGTTGCGCGGCAGCAGCCGGATCCGGTCCTTGCCGATCTTCAACAGTTTGACCGTGATCTCTTCATCGATCCGCGCGACGACGATCTGCCCCGAGCGCGCGTCACGGGTGCGATGCACCCCGATCAGGTCGCCATTGAAGATGCCTTCGTCGCGCATCGAATCGCCCTGCACCTTGAGCAGGTAGTCTGGCGAAGGCGAGAAGAACACCCGGTCCAGCACCACGAAGTCGTCCGAGCCGATATCCGCGCCGATCGGCAGGCCCGCTGCAACGCGGCCCAGCACTGGCAGACGCAATACGTCATCGCGAACCGGCTCGCTCGCTGGCGGTGTGCGCGACTGTGCGCCCCGCCCGGCCAGGCGGATGCCGCGTGCTTGACCCGGGACGCGACGGATCGCACCCGCTTGCTCCAGCGCCTCCAGGTGATATTGCGCTGCGCGCACGCCCTTGAAACCGAACGCACGCGCGATCTCGGTTTGCGAGGGCGGCACGCCATCGGCATCGATGCGCTCGGCGATCAAGGCCAGGATTGCTTGCTGGGTATCGGTCAGGTCCATGGTTAGTAGTATTACTACTAACTGACGTCTGCGCAATAGTTGATTGCGGCTTCAGTCGACAGGTCGAAGAGCGGATTGCAGACAGCAGCAGAGTCGAACGACTGCGCTAACGCGGGCTGCGCCAGATCGAGAACAGAATCCAGATGCCGCACAGCGCCGCGCCGATGAAACCGCTCACACCCAACGCCAGCAGCCAGCGACTGGCACTGCCGCCAACGCTGTTCATCACGATCGACGAGCCGATCACCAACGCGGCAGTGACAATCCCCATGGTGAGCCGGTTGGCGGCACGGTCGACCTGTTCACCGAACTCGCGCAATGCGCGTGTTTCGACATGCAATTGCAGCTTGCCGCGACGCGCGGCCTGCAGCAGCCGTTTGAGATCGCGCGGCAGATCGCCGATCAGATCGATCGCTCCGGTCACCGTGCGACGGCTGCGCCGCAACATCGCGCTCGGTGCGTAGCGTTGCAGCACCACGCGTTCCAGATACGGGCGCGCTTCGCTGGCCATGTCGAAATCCGGGTCGAGTTGGCGACCCATGCCTTCCAGCGTGAGAAACGCCTTGATCATCAGCGCCAGATCCGAGGGCAGCGTGAGCCCGTGATCGCGCAGGATGGAAGTGACATCGCCGAGCATCGCGCCGATACGCAGCTCCTTCAACGGCACCCCGCGATACTCGTCGACGAAGGCACCGATGTCCTGCTGCAGGCGCGACTCATCGATCTCCAGGTGGGTGCCGGCCCACTCCAACAGCACGTCGATGACCGCTTCGGCGTCGTAGCTGACCATACCGTGCAGCAGTTGCGCGACCTGAAACCGGCGCTGCTCGGAAACGCGGCCGACCATGCCGAAGTCGATCACTGCGATACGCCCGTCGCGCAGATAGAAAATATTGCCGGGGTGCGGGTCGGCGTGGAAGCAGCCATCCTGCAACACCATCTTCAGCACGATGTCGGCGCCGGTACGCGCGAGCGCTTTACGATCCAGGCCGGCCGCATCGACGGCGGCCAGATCGCGTCCAGGAATCCCGTCGATGAACTCCTGCACGTTGAGCGATTCGCAGGTCCACTCCCAATACACTGCCGGCACCACGACCCTGGGATCGTCGGCGAAATTGGCCGCGATACGTTCGGCATTGCGGCACTCGGCGGCGAAGTCGAGTTCGCGCCGCAGGGACACGGTGAATTGCTGCACCACTTCGGCGGGACGATAGCGCTTCAAATCCGGGGCGCGTGTTTCCACGATTTCAGCCAGTCGCGCGAGCAGGCGCAGATCTGCGTCGATGACATCACCGATACCGGGGCGACGGATCTTCAGCACTACCGGTGTGCCATCGGCGAGCCAGGCGCGATGCGTCTGCGCCAGCGATGCGGCGGCCAACGGTTGCTCGTCCAGGCGCGCGAAGATGCTCTCCGGTTCCGCGCCCAGCGCTGCAACCAGTTGCGGGCGGATCTGCTCGAACGCCAGCGCAGGCACTGCGTTCTGCAGCTCGCTCAACTCTTCGATCCATTCCTGCGGCAGCAGATCCACGCGCGTGGCCAGCACCTGCCCCAGCTTGACGAAGGTCGGCCCGAGTTCTTCCAGGGCGCGCCGCACACGTACTGCTGCAGACATGCGCAAGCGGCCTTCCGCGTTATGCCAATGCAACAGCTTGCCGGCACGTTCGAGCACATCGGCCAAACCAATCCGACGCACCACGTCGCCGAATCCATAGCGAATCAGGACCGCTGCAATTTCCTGCAGCCGCCCGAGATCACGAACGGTACCGAGTGCTTCCCACATCAGCGCACCGCCAGTGTGTGTGCGGCAGCCAGGCGCTGCATGCAAATATGCTGCGCAGCGCCTTGCCAGAGGTTGAAGATCGATGCCATCAGGGATGCGTTTCGACGCGGCCTCCGCGCTATGCAGTCACTTGCATCGTCGCAGACGTGCAAGTCCATCGAGTGACCGACAGGCTCACGCACGGCCTGCTGAAAATAGGCAGCTGGATCCTCCAGAAACGCGAGTAATTTGCCGACAGCGGCGTGCGGCATGGACGAAAGCAACACAGGAGCGGGAATCAGATGCATCGGCACGCAAGTCAACAACGAGAGCTTGTTTGTAGCCGATCTGCCCGACGATGTCGCGTCTTTGCGCTCGGCCAGCTTAGCCAAGGTTGGGTTGTGCTTGCGCAGCTTTAGCCGTATCACCCGACCGGACAGTCAGGCGAAACAGCCTCAATAGCGTAGCCGCAGCGTCAGCCCATAGGTCCGTGGCGCGCCCAGAAACGCGTTCCAAGAACCGGCCTGCAGCGGTGCGTCGATGACGATCTGCCGGTAAGTCTCGTTGCCAAGATTTTCTGCCCACGCTTCCAGCAACCAACGTTTGTCGTTGGCACCGATACCCAGCCGCGCGTTGAGCAAGGTATAGCCCGGTTGCGCTTTTTGCGGATCCAGGTCGGAGCCTGCGTTGTATTCGGAGCTGTACTTGGCGCCGATGTTGAAACGGCCAGTGAGCTGGTTGCCAAACGCGTGTTCGTAGGTCAGCGACAGATTGGCCGACCAGCGTGGCGCAAAGCTCACACGGCTGCCCGGCAGCAGCGCAAGATCCGCATCCGGCAAGAGATCGTCGCCATAGCTGGTGTCGGTATAGCTGAGCCCGCCTTGCACCATCAGGCCGGGCACGGCGCCCTGCCATAGGATTTCGGTATCGATGCCGCGCGACACCACGGAGGGAATGGCACGCACCACAAAGCTGGTCCCCAGAAAGTTATTGAGCTGAAAGTCGCTGAAATCCTGATAGAACAACGCGGCATTCAACAACAGGTTGCCACCAAGCCAGGTGGTTTTGGCGCCCAGCTCGTAGCTGTCGACAAATTCGCCGGGAAATGAGGTGTCGTCCACCGGCAGGATGCCCTGTACGCCGCTGGACAAGCCATCGGAGGACTGCACACGATCCAGATTGAAGCCGCCGGCCTTGTAACCGCGCGCCGCCGATACATAGGTCATCAGCGCATCGTTCCAGCGATACGCCAGCTTCGCAGTGCCGGACCACTCGCGCTCGGTGCGTTTCTGCTCGGTCTGACGCCCATCGTGGGCGAGGTTGGCCCACGGCAGACAGGTGAAACCGATCACCTGCGGTGCGATCGCCGGCACCGCAGACGCAGGCACACCCCGCGCAACCAGCGCGGCGCCGATCCGCTGCAACGCGGCCGGATTGACCTGGCCGTTAGGTGCGAAATAACTGGCGCACGCCGGGCTTCCATCGGGATTCTGAAATGTCGATCGCAGGGTTTTATTCTCGTAGGTGTAGCGCAACCCCACCACGACATCCAGCGCGTCGGTGGCATGCCAGGTGTTGTTGGTGAACAGCGCGGCGCTGGTGCCATCCTGACGAAAGCGGTCCTGACTCCCCTGTCCACGGAACAGCGTGCCAGCCGGCAGACCGGTGGCGTCGGCGAGAAAACGCGTTGCATCCGCACGCGCGGCCAACGCGGGATTGACCCGTGCAAGCAACACGCTGGACAGATACGGCTCGTAGGCGCTGCCGAAGCGATAGGACTCGTTGCGATGCAAGGTTTCGTCGGCGTAGAACGCACCGACCATCCAATCGAGACGCTCGCTCGATCCAGCCAGGCGCAGTTCCTGACTGAAGGTCTTGAACCCGGTCAGCATCTCGTCCTCGCGCGGAGCGCGGTAGAGAATGTCTGCAGCGCTGTAATCGAAATCCAGACCGTTGACGGATTTCCAGTCGCGCACTGCGGTGATCGAGGTCAGCACCGCCTCGCTCAACCACGGCGTGGTCCAGTCCACCTGTGCCGACACGCCCTTGTCCTGAATCTCCTGCGTGGTGCTGCGATTGCTGTAGGCACGCCTGCTCTGCGGGTCGGCACGCACAGTGGTACCCTGCCCGCCCGGCGTCAGCGCATCGATCAACGCTGCAGTCGGTCCGCGCTCGGTGGTCACCGTGACGCAGCAATTTTCCTCACGGCGGGTGTAGTCGGCCGCAAGATTGATGTCCAGATCGTCGGTGGGCTCCCAAAGAAGCTGCACGCGCGCGGTGCGCAGATTCTGGTCGCCATCGTCGGTGGCGGTGCGCGGACCCGTGCCGGTCACCACCTGCTCGAATCCATCGCGACGCCGTCTGGCCGCATAGACACGCACGGCGCTAGTGTCGCCCAATGCATCGTTGAAGGCGGCGGCAATCCCGAACGCACCAAAGTTGCCTGCGGTGATTTCGGCATCGGCACTGCGGGTAAAACTGGGCCGGCGCGTGACCACGTTGATGACACCGGCCGAGGTGTTCTTGCCGAAGACAGTGCCTTGCGGGCCTTTCAACACTTCGATGCGCTCGAGCTCCCCCAGGTCGGCAAAGCTCACGCCGTTGCGCGCGCGGGCAACGCCATCGATGACCACACCGACCGAGGACTCTAGCCCGGCATTGTCGCCAACCGTGCCGATGCCGCGAATGCGCGCTGTGGTCTGCGCTGCACTTTGACTGCTGGTCACGATCAGGCCGGGCACCAGCATCTGCAGTTCCTTGATGTCGTGCACGCCGCTGTCCTGCAACAGCTGCTCCGGCAGTACCGACACCACCACCGGCACGTTCTGCAGCGATTCCTCGCGCTTTTGTGCGGTCACCTTGAGGGCGGCCAGCGTTGCCGGCTCTTTCGGATCTGCCGGCGCCGTTGTCTGTGCACACAGCGGCGACACCTGCATACCCGCGAAAAGTGCGAGCGCAAGCCCGGTGCAACGGTGTTGTTCCATGCCCATATTTGTCCCCCGACAAAGAGCGCAGGCGATGCAGTGCGGCGAGCGCCGCAGTTCGCGTGAGGTCATACCTTACCGGGTTAACGGCGTAGAGCAATGCAGGGAACAGAACACGCGGAGCGTGCGACGAATGCGGCTTACATTCGATGTGCATTGGAGCCATGCATCAACCCCATGGCTCCTCATCGCCAGGCGAGAATGATGGCGTTAGCAATCACACTTCGTCAACGCAACGGTTTGCTGCTATGCCGTAGCGGCTGAGCCGCAGATCAGGTGTCTACAACAACGCGCTCAATCCACGCAGCGCCGCAACCACGGTCTGCCGGCGCACGGCGTCGCGATCGCCTTGGAACTGGAACAATTGCGCAGTGGCGTAACCACCGCGACGCTTCCAGCCGATCCATACCGTGCCGACCGGCTTGTCCTCGCTGCCGCCACCTGGCCCGGCAATACCGGTCACCGCCACGGCGATGCTGGCGCCAGAATTGACCAACGCACCGGAGACCATTTCGATCACCGTTTCGCGGCTGACCGCACCATGCACTTCCAACGTGTGCGGCCGCACGCCCAGCAATGCCTGCTTGGCCTCGTAGCTGTAGGCGGCCATGCCGCAATCGAACCAGTGCGACGAACCCGCCACATCCGTCACCGCTTTGGCGATCCAGCCGCCGGTACAGCTTTCAGCGGTGACCAGGCGCTCGCGCGCGGCAAGCAGTTGCTGACCAAGGGTCTCGGCCAGCTGCTGCAGTTCGAAATCGGCGGACATGGACATAGGCACGGGAATAAAGAGGCAGCGAACGTTTTAGCCCAATTCGTCGCGCCTGTCTGCGGTGGTTGCAGAAACGGCGCGGCCGCGACGCGGCAGAGGTTCAGTGGCGATATGTGCAATGCAGGCGTACTGCTCGGCCCGCGCTGGATCGACTCGGGGGTTCTGCACAGTCGAGCCAACCCGACTGTGCAGTGCCGATCACGATTCCCAGTCTTCGCGGCGATCCGGCAGCATCGCGCGCAGCGGTGCACCGTCGTCGGTGGCCGCCAGCCGTTCGGCTTCGACCATCGGCAAATCGACCTCCAGCAACCAGCCATCCTCGTCGGATTGCTCGTTGCGGATCACTTCCAGCTGATGCAACTTGGAGCGCAAGCGCCCGGCCGACGGCGGCAAGCGCAGTTGCCCGGTCAGATGACGCAGATCCAGTCGCTGACCCAATGCGTGCTGCAATTCTTCCAGCCCGCGTCCATCGCGCGCAGAGACCCACACGCGTTCGCGCCGCGCCTGGTCGGGAATGCCGTCCTGTGCATCGTGACGCACTTGCGCGCCCTCGATCTTGTCGATCTTGTTGAACACCAGCAGCTGCGGAAGATCGCCTGCGCCCACCGCCTGCAATACCTCATCCACCTGCAAGATGCGTTCTTCGCGCAACGGATCGGCCGCATCAACGATGTGCAGCAACAGATCGGCGTCGCGCGCTTCGGACAAGGTCGAACGGAACGCGGCAACCAGTTGGTGCGGCAGATCGCGCACGAAGCCGACCGTATCGGCCAGGATCGCACTGCCGCCCGGCAACGCGATGCGGCGCACGGTCGGGTCCAGCGTGGCGAACAATTGATCGGCCACGTAGGCCTCGGCACCGGTCAGTGCATTGAACAGCGTCGATTTGCCGGCATTGGTATAGCCAACCAAGGCAATCCGCGGCAATTCGCTGCGCATGCGCGCGCGACGCATCTGGGTGCGCTGCACCTCGACTTTTTCCAGCCGCTGCTGCAACTGTTCCACCCGCTTCTGCAGCAGGCGACGGTCGGTTTCCAGCTGGGTTTCGCCGGGGCCGCGCAGGCCGATCGCACCACCGCGCTGACGCTCCAGGTGGGTCCAGCCGCGCACCAGCCGGGTGGCCATATGCCGCAACTGCGCCAGCTCGACCTGCAGCTTGCCTTCATGGCTGCGCGCACGTTGCGCGAAGATGTCCAGGATCAAGCCGGTGCGGTCGATCACGCGCCGCTCCAGATAGCGCTCCAGATTGCGCTCCTGGCCTGGCGACAAGGTGTGGTTGACCAACACCAGATCCGCGCCGGTCGCCTCGGCCGCCGCCTTGACCTCTTCCAGCTTGCCGCTGCCGATCAGGGTCGACGGGCTCGGTTTATCGATGCGCGCGGTGAGCGTGGCCGCGATCGTGGCGCCCGCCGACTTTGCGAGGTCGGCGAACTCCTCCAGCACATCCTCTTCGGCAGGCCCACCGGCGTGGGTCTGAATCAACAACGCGTGTTCACCCTTACGTGAGCGATCAAACACGCACTACTCCATTACTGCTCGACGTCGTCATCTTCCGCCTGGTTGCCTTCATTGGGTTGCACATAACCACCGCCCGGCCCCACACGCACATTGCGCGCCGGCACGACGGTGGAGATGGCGTGCTTGTAAACCATCTGACTCACGGTATTGCGTAGCAGGACCACGAACTGGTCGAACGACTCGATCGTGCCCTGCAGCTTGATGCCGTTGACCAGATACACAGAGACCGGCACCCGCTCGCGCCGCAGCGCGTTGAGAAATGGATCCTGTAAAGATTGCCCCTTAGCCATCGAAAATTCCTCTTCATTATTGTTCTTATTGTCCCGGTCGACACCTGCCATCCCCAGCCGGCCCCGGAAACGGGATGTTACACGCCTGAAGCCTGCCGCACACCGGGACGATGAGCGAGGAAGCCGACAAGTGCGTTTTCCAATTGATGGCGGTCACGCTCCGGATCAAACCAACGCGCGTCGAGCTCGCCACGCAGCCAGGTGAGTTGCCGTTTGGCCAGTTGACGCGTCGCATGGATCGCTTTTTCGCGGAACTGCGCCAGGCTGCCGGCACCATCCAGATACTCCCAGGCCTGGCGATAACCGACCGCGCGGATCGCAGGCAGATCCAGCGGCGCGGCAACCGCGCGCAGTTGCGGCAGCGCGCGCAGACGCTCCACTTCTGCCAGAAAATCCTGCGCCAGCATGGCGTCCAGTCGCTGTTCGATCCGCGCGTGCAGCACGGCGCGCTCACGCGGCGCCAGCACCACTTTCAACACCCGCACCGGTAGACGCGGGCCTGGCGGCAGCGCCTGCCAGTAACTGATCGGTCTGCCGCTGATACGGTAGACCTCCAACGCCCGCTGGATACGCTGCGGATCGGTGCTGTGGATCCGCGCCGCTGCAACCGGATCGACCTGCGCCAGTTGTGCATGCAACTCGGCCCAACCGAGTTGTTCGGCTTCGGCTGCGATCGTCAGGCGAACCTGCGGATCGGCTTCGGGCAGCTGCGACAGCCCTTCCAGCAGGGCGCGAAAATACAGTCCGGTGCCGCCTGCGAGAATCGGCAGCTTGCCGCGCGCCACAATCTGATCGATCGCCTGCCGCGCATCGCTGGCGAACTCCGCCGCCGAATAGATCTGCCAGGGATCGCGCAGATCGAGCAGATGATGCGGCACGGCTGCACGCATGGCGGCATCCGGCTTGGCTGCGCCGATCTCCAACCCGCGATACACCAGTGCCGAATCGACGCTGACAATCTCGCCATTCCAGCGCTGCGCCGCTTCCAGTGCCAGCGCGGTCTTGCCGCTGGCGGTCGGGCCCATCAACGCGATCGCGAGCGGGCGTCGGTCGGCCGGCATCAGTCCTCGTCCGGCCAACGGATGGTCGGTACCGAAGGCGCGCTCACGCGCGGCACGGGAATCGCCGACATCGCGCTCCATACCTTCAAGGCATCCACGGTCGCGGCCACATCATGCACGCGTAGCAACACCGCGCCGTGCTGCGCGGCGATCAGATGCGCGGCGACCGAACCATATACGCGGTCTGCGGCGATCTCGCGGCCGGTCAACTCGCCGATGCTGCGCTTGCGCGACAGCCCTGCCAGCACCGGCAAGCCGAATTCCTGCAGGCGCTGAAGCTGCGCCAGCACGGTCAGGTTGTGCGCGGTGGTCTTGTCGAAACCGAAGCCCGGGTCAAGGATCAGCCGGCGCTTGTCGATGCCAGCCATTTCGGCTGCAAAGATGCGCTCGGCCAGAAAGCGATGCACCTCGGCGACCACGTCGTCGTAGTGCGGCGCGTCCTGCATGGCATGCGGCGCGCTGCGTGCATGCATCAGCACCACCGGCACGCGCAATTCCGAGCCAGCGTCCAGCGCGCCCGGCGAACGCAGCGCATAGACATCGTTGATCATGCCGGCGCCGGCCGCGACCGCCGCGCGCATCACCTCCGGCTTGTAGGTATCCACGCTGATCGGCACACTGGTTTGACGCGCCAACGCGTCGATCACCGGAATCACGCGCTGCAGTTCTTCGTCCAACGAGACCGGCGTTGCGCCAGGACGGGTGGATTCGCCGCCGATATCCAGCACCGCCGCGCCCTCCTCGACCAGACGCAGGCCGTGTGCAATGGCGGCCTCGCAGGTGGCGTGCTGGCCGCCATCGGAAAACGAATCCGGCGTGACATTGACGATGCCCATCACCTGCGGCGCATCCAGTCGCAGGATGCGACCGGCGCAATCCAGCTTGAGGGCGGTGTCGAACATCGGTGATTTCTCCTTGAATCGTTGCAATGGGTGGCGACTGGTGCGCGCCGCCGTGGCGCGCGTGTTGCGATCTGCCAACTACATGATCGATCGCCTCCGCCAGATGGCTGGGGCCGAACGCTCCGCTGGTCGGCGCCTAAACGCGTCAAGGCCGGGAATCGCTCCCCGGCCTCGATGGATGCATCTGCAGATAAGCGATTGCTCGATTACACCTGCTCGGCGGGTCCTGCAATCGGCGGCAACGGACGCGGGCTACCCTTGTCGTTGTTGTTGCCACCGTCCTTGTCGGACTTGGCCCAACCGGCCGGCGGCGGCGGCTCGCGGCCTTCCATGATGGCGTCGATCTGCGGCACGTCGATGGTTTCGTACTGCAGCAACAACTGCGACATCGCGTGCAGCTTGTCCAGATTATCGGTGAGGATGGTCTTGGTCTTGCTGTAAGCCTTGTCCAGGATCGAGCGCACCACTTCGTCGATCATGCGCGCGGTTTCGTCGGAGACGTTCTTGTGCTGAGTCACCGAACGACCCAGGAACACTTCGTCTTCTTCCTCGCCATATGCCACCGGGCCGAGCTCATCGGACAAGCCCCACTTGGTGACCATGTTGCGCGCCATCTTGGTCGCACGCTCGATGTCGTTGGACGCACCGGTAGTGACCTTGTCGCCGCCGAAGATCAACTCCTCGGCAACGCGGCCGCCATACAGCGAGCACAGCTGGGATTCGATCGCCACCCGGTTCATCGAGTAACGGTCGCCTTCCGGCAGGTACATGGTGACGCCCAGAGCGCGACCACGCGGAATGATGGTGACCTTGTAGACCGGGTCATGCTCCGGCACCAAACGGCCGACGATGGCATGGCCGGCTTCGTGGTACGCAGTCAGCGTCTTCTCGTCTTCGCTCATGGCCATCGAGCGGCGCTCGGCACCCATCAGGATCTTGTCGCGGGCACGGTCGAAGTGGTCCATACGGACTTCCTTCTCGCTGCCGCGTGCGGCAAACAACGCCGCCTCGTTGCACAGGTTGGCCAGGTCGGCACCCGAGAAACCCGGCGTCCCGCGTGCGATGACCATCGGCACCACGTCGTCGGCCAGCGGCAGCTTGCGCATATGCACACGCAAAATCTGCTCGCGACCCTTCACGTCCGGCAGCCCGACCACCACCTGGCGATCGAAACGACCCGGACGCAGCAATGCCGGATCCAGCACGTCAGGGCGGTTGGTAGCCGCGATCACGATCACGCCTTCGCCGCCCTCAAAGCCGTCCATCTCGACCAGCAACTGGTTCAGGGTCTGCTCGCGTTCGTCATGCCCGCCGCCGAGACCGGCGCCGCGATGACGGCCCACCGCATCGATTTCGTCGATGAAGATGATGCACGGCGCGTGCTTCTTGGCCTGTTCGAACATGTCGCGCACACGGCTGGCGCCGACACCGACGAACATTTCGACAAAGTCCGAGCCAGAGATGCTGAAGAACGGCACCTTGGCTTCGCCGGCGATGGCGCGAGCCAGCAGCGTCTTGCCGGTACCCGGCGGGCCGACCATCAGCACGCCGCGCGGAATCTTGCCGCCCAGCTTGGTGAACTTGGTCGGGTCGCGCAGGAAGTCGACCAGCTCGCTGACTTCTTCCTTGGCCTCGTCGCAACCGGCGACGTCGGCAAAAGTGATCTTGACCTGGTCCTCGCCCTGCAACTTGGCGCGCGATTTGCCAAAGCTCATCGCACCCTTGGCACCGCCGCCACCGCCCTGCATCTGGCGCATGATGAACAACCAGAAGCCGATGATCAGGATGACCGGCAGGAAGTTGAGCACCAACGACCAGAAGCCGGGGCCGGTGGAAGGCTTCTGGCGGGTCATTTCGATGTTCTTGCTGTACAGCACGTCGACCAGCTTGTCGTCGCGCGGACCGTAGACGGTGGCTTCGCTGCCGTCGGTGCGCTTGAAGCGGATCGCGTTGACGGCCAGGTTGGTCTCGTCGGTGTAGTCCACCGATTTGACCCGCCCGGAGTCCACTTCCTTCAGGAACTGGGTGTAGGTGATCGAGTCGGGGCCGACGCCGCCTGCCATCCGCGGCGAGAAGCTCTGGAAGACGACCATCAGCACAACCGCGACGACCACCCACAGCAGCAGATTCTTGGTCAAGTCGTTCATCCTCATTGGCTCCGGTGCCCTCTACTCTTCAAATTCTTGAAACACGGTGGTCATTGGCAGCTTACTTGATCTGGGCACGCTTGCCCTGACCGAGCGCATAAACTTCCGGGGAGCGCTTGCGCGAGGCCGCCGGTTTGCGAATCGTCACCTTCTCATAGCGGCGGCGAAGCTCGCGAATGTAGTCGTCGGATCCAACACCCTGGAACAGCTTGATCAAAAATGCCCCACCCGTCTTGAGGTGGTTGTCGGCAAATTCCATCGCCAGTTCCGCCAGGTGCATCATCCGCGGTTGGTCGACCGCATCCATGCCACTCTTATTGGGGGCCATATCGGACAGCACAAGGTCCACCGGCACATCGCCCAACATCGCTTCGAATTCCGATAGAACGGCTTGTTCCCTGAAGTCGCCATGAAGGAACTCCACCCCGGCCAGCGGGGGCATCTCCAGGATATCCAGCGCCAGTACCCGGCCGGTGTCGCCCAACGACCTGCGCACCTGCTGGCACCAGCCGCCGGGCGCGGCGCCCAGATCGACCACCACCATGTTCGGTTTGAGCAGACGGTCGCGCTGGAGCAATTCCTCCAGCTTGTAGGCGGCGCGCGAGCGCATGCCTTCGGCCTGAGCCTTCTTCACGTAAGGGTCGGCGAAATGTTCCTTGAGCCAGCGCTGGCTGCTTTTACTGCGGGAAGGCATTGGCAAAGGGGTCCGAACGGGTCGCCATGATACCCTGAACACCCTTTGCTTCCCTTTGATCCTGCATGTCCATTGTTCTCACCTCCGCCCAGAACCGTTTCCTGCGCGGCCAGGCCCACGATCTCAAGGCACTGCTGCAAACCGGCGGCAAAGGGGTCACGCCGGCATTTCTGGCCGAACTCGAGGAAGTGCTCGAGCGCCACGAATTGATCAAGGTGAAGGTGGCATCGGAGGATCGCGAAGCCCGCGACGCCATGATTGCCGACATTACCCAGAAGACCGGCAGCGCGCTGGTGCAGCGGATCGGCCATGTCGCCATCCTGTACCGCCCCAGCAAGGAAAAGCGCCAGATCGTGCTGCCGCGCGGCTGACCGGACGAGTTCGTTATGCCTTTAAGCCAGGAACATCCCGACTACACCTATGCACTGCGCGCGGCCGACGGCCGCCATGCCAAGGTGAACGAGCGAATTTTGCAGCAGAGCTTCATCCTGATGCCCGACGAGCTGGTCGAACACTGGCCGGTGCCCAGCCTGGAACAGCTCCAGGCCGGGCACATGGACGCGGTGCTGGCGCTTGCCCCGGCGGTGATCCTGCTGGGTACCGGCGAGCGCCAGCAGTTTCCGACCACCGACGTCCTGGCCGCCTGTCTGACGCGTGGTATCGGGCTGGAAGCGATGACCAACGCGGCCGCGGCGCGCACGTATAACGTGCTGGCCAGCGAAGGCCGCCGGGTGGCGTTGGCGATGATTCTGGAAGGCTGAATCGGGAATCGGGAATGCAGGACGGACTCAAGTGTCACTGTCAAGCCGATTTACTTAGCCTCAGATGCCCTGGTTTGCACTGGTTCATACCAGGTGTCACACACCCACCGATACAGCCCCGGCCCAAGGCTGTTGCGATTCCCTATTCTCGATTCCCCATTCACTTCTTGGGCAGATACAACAGCGGATCCACTGGCTTGCCGTTGTAGCGAATCTCGAAGTGCAGCATGTCCCGGGCAGCGCCACTGCGACCCATTTCGGCGATCTGCTGGCCGGCCTTGACGCTCTGGCCTTCGTTGAGCAGGCGCTTGCGGTTGTGCCCGTAGGCGGACAGCCACTGGTCGTTGTGCTTGATGATGATCAGCTCGCCGTAGCCGACCAGGCCGGCGCCGGAATACACCACCACACCATCGGCTGCGGCACGTACTGCCTGCCCGCTGGCACCGGCGATATCCACGCCCTGCTTGGTGGTCTCGCCGGTGACGAAGGTGCCGACCACCACGCCGTCGGCCGGCCAGCGCCACTGAAATCCACTACTGACCGGTGCAGCGATCGGCGCAGTTGGCCGCGGCGGAACCACCGTGCCGGCCGTCGAGGTGCTGCTACCCGGCTTGCTGGCACCACCCGGATACAGCTTGAGCGTCTGGCCGGGATAGATGGTGTTCGGCGAGGACAGCCCGTTCCAGGCGGCCAGATCCGGCGCAGTGATATTGGTCCTGCGCGAAATGGCGTATAGCGTATCGCCGCGCTGGACGGTGACCGTGGCACCTGGGCGAGGCACCGAAGGACGCGGCGCCGCAGACGGACGCGAGGACGACGAACCGCCCGCCCCAGGCGAACGCACTACCGTGGCGCTGCTACAGGCGGTCAGCCCGGCGGCGACCACGAGCATGACTGCTGTCTTACGTACCGAATTCATCTGCAACGTGCTCATCCGTTCATTGTCTTCCACACCAACCACCCTGCTCCCGCAGCCAGGACCGCCATGGCTACCCAGCCCAACGGCTCGATCCAGCGATGCAAGGCCGCTTCGGCGCGCGCGCCACCTAGCCGGATCGCGCCGGCCACCAGATACACCCGCTTGCCGCGCCCCACCAACATGCTGGCGATGAAGGGCAGGATCGGCACACCGACCACGCCCGAGGCCCAGGTGAAGATCTTCAGCGGAATCGGGGTGAAGCCCACCAGTACCAGCGCCCAGAAGGCCTTCCACGGCGACTCGGCCACCAGCGCGCGCAGCATCTCGATCTGCGCCTGGATCTTCACGCTCCAACCCAGCCATTCGATCACCGGCTGCAGCGCGGCAAAGGCGAAATGGCCGAGCAGATAGCCGACCAGCGCGCCGCACACCGAGCCGATCAGGCTCAAGGTGGCGAACCACAACGCACGCTTGGGTTCGGCCAGCGACATCGGCGCCAGCATCACTTCCGGCGGCACCGGAAAGATGAAGCCTTCCACGAAACTGAGGCCGGTCAGCAACGCGGGAGCGCGCCGGTTGCGCGACCAACGAATGGCCACGTCGTACAACGGCCCGAAGATCTTCATCGAGGAACTCTCATGGATTCAATCCAGCATGCCCGACAACAGCGGGACGAACGTGACCGGCGCCAGAACCTGCTGTTCGATCGCGCCATCGGCACCGCGTGTGAGTTGCACCAACGATTGCGACGAGGCGCCACCGACCGGGGCGACCAGCCGCCCGCCGACCGCCAGTTGATCGACCAGCGCATCGACCAGTGCCGGGGCGGCCGCCGTGACCACGATGGCATCGTAGGGGCCGTGTTCGGGCCAACCGATGCGACCGTCGTCGTGCTTGCTGCGCACGTTCATGCCCAGATGGCGGAAGCGCTTGCGCGCCTGCCGCAGCAGGTCGCCGATGCGCTCGACGGTGTAGACCTCCAGGCCCAGCGCGGCCAGGATCGCGCCCTGATAGCCGGAGCCGGTGCCCACTTCGAGCACTTTGGTCGGGCCGACCTGCAGCACCGCCTCGGTCATGCGCGCGACCACCCAGGGCTGCGAGATGGTCTGGCCGTGGCCGATCGGCAGTGCGGTGTCTTCGTAGGCGCGCGAGGCCAGCGCTTCATCGATGAACAGATGGCGCGGCACGGTGCGCACCGCATTGAGCGTGGCTTCGTCCTGGATGCCGGCCTCGCGCAGGCGCTCGACCAGGCGGTCGCGCACGCGCTGCGAGGTCATGCCGATCCCGACCGATTCCGGTTGCAGCATGCGCAGCCTCGGCGTCATGCCGGTGCGTCCAATGCGGCAGTCAGACCACCGACCCAACCGGCCACGGTTTCCAGCGCCTGATAACGGGTGAGATCGACATGGATCGGGGTGATCGAGATATGCCCGGTGCGCACGGCGTGGAAATCGGTGCCGGCGCCGGCGTCCTGCTCGGGACCGGCCGGGCCGATCCAGTACACGGTGCGGCCGCGCGGATCGCGTTGCGGCACGCAGGGCTCGGAACGGTGGCGGTTGCCGAGCCGGGTGACTTCGAAACCGAGCACATCCGACCAGGCCAGATCCGGCACGTTGACGTTGAGGATGGTGTCGGCGGGCAAGGGATCGGATTTGAGCCGCGCCACGATCTCCACCGCTGCGCGTGCGGCGGTTTCGTAGTGATGCGCTTCATGGTTGTGCGTCACCAGCGAGACCGCCACTGCGGGCAAACCGAGGAAGCGGCCTTCCATCGCGGCCGACACGGTGCCCGAATAGATCACGTCGTCGCCGAGATTGGCCGAATTGTTGATGCCGGAAACCACGATGTCCGGGTCGTAATCGAGCATGCCGGTGAGCGCCAGATGCACGCAGTCGGTCGGCGTGCCGGCCACCGCGCAGGTCTGCGCGTCGATGCGGCGGGTGCGGATCGGCACATCCAGCGTCAGCGAATTGCTGGCGCCGGAGCGGTCGCGGTCGGGCGCGACCACCATCACTTCATGACCGGCACGCCGCAGCGCCTCGGCCAGGATCTGGATGCCGGGGGCGTCGACACCGTCGTCGTTGCTAACCAGTACGCGCATGAGACTCCTCGGAAAACCGGGTCATGATACCGGATGCGTCCCTCGCCTTCGCGCTTGATCTTCGCTTGCACCTGAGGTTGGGCACGTTACGCTGTGACCATGTCGCATCCTGAAGACGAAGACGACAGCGCGTTGTTCCGCGCAGCGATCGGCGCGGTCAAGCCGATTCGCGAAGTCGCACCACCGGCCAACCTCAAGCCGCGCCCCAAGCCGCGCGCGCGCATGGCCGAGCGCGACGACGCCGAAGCGCATACCGAATTTGCACGTTTGCTGCGCGACAGCGCGCCGCTGGAAGCCGGCGACACCGCCAGTTATCGGCGCGAGAATCTTCCCACCCGATTGTTTCAGCGACTCAAGCGCGGCCAGTTCTCGATCCAGGACGAACTGGATCTGCATGGCGCCACTGCGGCACAGGCCGAATCATTGTTGCGGCAGTTCCTGCTCGAGGCGCATGCGCACGAGTATGGCTGTGTGCGCATCATCCATGGCAAGGGCCTGCAATCCGACAATGGCGCGCCGGTGTTGAAAAACCTGATGGATCGTCTGTTGCGCCAGCGCAACGATGTGCTGGCGTTTCATTCGGCGCCGGCCACGCAAGGTGGGACGGGGGCGTTGCTGGTATTGCTGGCGCGGCGTTAGCGAAAGCTGCGCTGGCGCATTGTTCGGTGTTATCGGTGACGCCGGTCGCGGCCAGGGCCGCTCCTACAAGGTCAAGGCCTCAGCTTGGCAATGTTGGTTTGCGCTGCGCATCGCCGCAGTGGCAAAACTCAAGCGTCGGAGCGGACATTGGCCATGCCGCGACCTGCATCGGCCACTTCGCCCAGCTCCCATAGCACCGCGGTGGCGTAGCAACCTGGCGGCAATGCGAATTCGACCTGCAAGGTGTGCGCCTCCAGCCAGCGGTAGTCCAAGCCTTGCGGGCGTAAACGCAACGCGCGGCGCTCCTGCTTCAGACCAGCAGTTTCCAAACCGACCCGCAGCACCTCGGACTGTGGATCGGACAACGCGCCCTGCTCCACTGCGGCGGCCTGGTCGGTCGCACGCAGCTCGCCCACGCCCCACAACGGGCCGCTGGGGTGGATATCGAAACGCGCCAGACGCTCTGCCAGCAGCTCGCTCCACGGCTCGGGGCCGAACACGCTGCGTGAGCCATCCAGCATCCAGGCCTCGCCCTCCAGCGCTACATCCCAACTGCCCTGCTCCACGCGCGCGCTAAGCACGCGATTGAACAGTGCCGAGCGCGCAGCCGACAACAAGATCGAACGTTGATCGTTGCGCAGCCGCCGCTTCGGTGCCGGTACCAACGTGCCGTCGGCCTCCTGGATGTAGCCGAACATCGCCAGCGCAGATGCCACGTTGCCGCCATCGCGGCCGAAGCGTTGTTCGCCGAACCAATTGGGAATGCCGCGTGCGGCAATCGCCTGCAAGCGTTGCTCGATCGCGTCGCGTTCGCCCTGCACGTGGCGCAGCGTCAGCACGAAGCGATTGCCGTGCAGCGCGCCGCGTTGCAGCTTGCGGTTGTGCCAGGTGCTATCGACCACCTGCATGTCGTCGTCGTCGAGCGCAGCGATGTCCGGCGCGATACGTTTGGGCAGATGCACGCTGAAACGCTGCGTGGTCACTGCGTGGCGATCCTTCAGCCCTGCGTAGCCGACGCCCATTTCCGCAATACCTGCCCACGATGCGAGTTTCTTGGCGATATATGCCGTGTTCTGGCCACGTTTGCGCACGCTGAGCAACAGGTGCTCACCTTCGCCGGAGGCTTCGAAGGCAGGTTGCTCATCGACTTGAAAATCGTCGGGCGTGCTGCGCATTGCCGCGCTGAGGACCGCAGCGCCATGTGCGCGCGGCAGAACAGAGGTGTCGCTCATGCTGTGATTTACCTTCGCGCCGATATCTCGTGCGCTGTAAGCCGAATGCCTCGGCGCGATGGTGTCGCATTGCAACGTCCCGGCCAGCCAGGCGTGTACGACTGCGATTCAGAGCGGCTAAAAAATCAGACCGCAGTGTCGGTTGCGTGCGGATGGCATGCTCAGAACCGAAGGCCAAGTGTGAGGCTCACTGTACCGAGCCCCGGCTGCCTTGCCCGGCGGTGAGCGCAACCGTCTTGTTGGTCGCCGTCAGACTGCGATCTTGCCGAGCAACACCGCCGCCTGTGCAGCGATGCCTTCGCTGCGGCCGGTGAAGCCGAGTTGTTCGCTGGTGGTGGCCTTGACGCTGACCGCATCGAGCTCGATCGCCAGCAGGCCGGCGATGCGTTCGCGCATCGCCAGTGCATGTGGGCCGATCTTGGGGCGCTCGCAGATCACGGTGACATCGGCGTTGCCCACGCGCCAGCCACGCGCGCGCAGCAACTGATCGCAGTGCTGCAGAAACTGCGCGCTGTCGGCATCCTTCCAGCGCGCGTCGGAGGGCGGGAAATGCTGACCGATATCGCCCAGCGCCAAAGCGCCCAACATCGCATCGCATAGCGCGTGCAGCACGACATCGCCATCGCTGTGCGCAAGCACGCCATGACTGTGCGCCACGCGCACCCCGCCCAGCATCACGTGGTCGCCAGGACCGAACGCGTGCACGTCGTAGCCCTGACCGATTCGAACATTGAAAGACATGGAAAATCCGTGGTGAGTGAGAGTGCCCAACAACAGGGAGCAAGCTGTCGTTTAGGTCGGCATGGAGGTTGCAAAGAGACCGCAGTGTACGAGTGGCCTATACAGCCGGTTCCGCAAACCGGCCTCGCAATCGTTCGACAGCCGCTCTAAAGCGTGTTGACGTCGTGATTGGCACCGGCAGACACCGCATCTTTGCGTGGGGCGACCAATTCGGCATCCACCGCCACACCGCGACGTGCCAGTTCGAACTCGAACCGCGCCAGGTCGACCGGCGTGGTCACCTTGAAGTTGTCCTCGGCGCCCTCCACCAGCAACGGGCGCAATCCCAGCCGCTCCATCGCCATCGCCTCGTCGGTCACGTCCACACCGGCGGCCGAGGCGTCGGTAAGACCGCGGATCAGTTGATGACGGCGAAACAGCTGCGGGGTCAGCGCACGCCACAGCCGCTCGCGCGGTTCGGTGACATCGATGCCGCCATCGTCGCCGGCACGCTTGAGGGTGTCGCGCACAGGTGCGGCCAGGATCGCGCCAACCGGGTCGCCGCGACCGATTTCCAGCAGGCGCTCCAGGTCGGCCAACGCCAGATTGGGCCGCGCGGCGTCGTGCACCAGCACAAAGTCATCGGCGCGCACACTCTCGGGTAAGGCCAGCAGTCCGGCCAGCACCGATGCGGCGCGTGTGATGCCGCCAACGCAGGTCAACACCGGTTTGGACTGTACTGCCGTCCAGCCTGGCCAGTCGGCATCGTCGGGCGCGATCGCCACGACAATTCCGGCCACCACCGGATGCGCGGCAAGCGCAGCCAAGGTGTAGGCCATCAGTGGTTGGCCGGCGGCATGCAGATATTGTTTGGGGACCTGCCCGCCAAAGCGCGTGCCGCGTCCTGCGGCCGGCACGATCGCCCAGATCGAACCGGTCATGGCTGTTCCGCCGGAGCGGTTGCGGCGGGCGCCTCGGGTTCGGTCGACGGCGCGGCCACTGCGGGCGGCAGCGGCGGTGCATCCTCGACTACGCGATAGAA
Organism: Xanthomonas sp. Leaf131; assembly: GCF_001423495.1. Lineage (GTDB taxonomy): Bacteria > Pseudomonadota > Gammaproteobacteria > Xanthomonadales > Xanthomonadaceae > Xanthomonas. The sequence continues at coordinate 69,363 of NZ_LMOG01000021.1, forward strand.
CGTCTCGCCCGGCTTGATCATGCCCAGCTCGCTGCGTGCGCGTTCCTCGATTGCCGCCTCGCCGTCCTTCAAATCCTTCACCTCTGCTGCCAACGCCTGGTTGCGTTGGCGCAGACCTTCGTTGTCCTGTGTCTGATGCGCGACCTGGGCTTCCAGCATCATCACCTCGCCGGAATTCCCAGGCCCGAACCAGAAGCGGTACTGCAGCCAAGCCAGCAGCACCGCCAGCACCAGCAGTAGCCAGCGCCAGTTGCGCACGGCTTATCGCTTGATCGAAACGAACGCGTCGCGGCCGGCGTAACGCGCGCCGGAACCCAGCGCCTGCTCGATACGCAGCAACTGGTTGTACTTGGCGACGCGATCGCTGCGGCACAGCGAACCGGTCTTGATCTGGGTGGCGGTGGTGGCCACGGCGATGTCGGCGATGGTGGTGTCTTCGGTTTCGCCCGAGCGGTGCGAGACGATCGAGGCGTAGTTGGCCGCATGCGCCATCGCAATGGCTTCCAACGTCTCGGTCAAGGTGCCGATCTGGTTGACCTTGATCAGGATCGCATTGGCGGTGCCCGAGTCGATGCCCTGCTTGAAGATCCTCGGGTTGGTGACGAATAGATCGTCGCCGACCAGCTGCACCTTCTTGCCGACGCGATCGGTGAGCAGCTTCCAACCGGCCCAGTCGTCTTCGGCCAGGCCGTCTTCGATGCTGATGATCGGGTACTGCGCAACCCAGTCGGCCAGGAAGTCGACGAACTGCTCGCTGGTCAGGCGCTTGTTCTCGCCGACCAGGTTGTACTTGCCGTTGTCGTAGAACTCGCTGGAGGCCACGTCCAGGCCCAGCAGCACGTCTTCGCCGGCGGTGTAGCCGGCCTTGCCGATCGCCTCGAGGATGGTGTCCAGCGCTTCGACGTTGCTGCGGAAGTCCGGCGCAAAGCCGCCTTCATCGCCGACCGCCGTGCTCAGGCCGTGGCCCTTGAGCACCGACTTGAGCGCGTGGAAGATTTCGGTACCGGCACGCAGCGCTTCGGAGAACGAGCTGCAACCGACCGGCAGCACCATGAACTCCTGGAAATCGACGTTGTTGTCCGCATGCGCGCCGCCGTTGATGATGTTCATCATCGGCACCGGCAGCGACACGTCCGATTCGGTGATGGTGGACAGGTACTGCCACAGCGGCTGCTTGCGCGAGGCGGCCACGGCGTGCGCGGCGGCCAGCGAAACACCCAGCAGCGCGTTGGCGCCCAGGCGGCCCTTGTTCTCGGTGCCGTCCAGGTCGATCAGGCGGCGGTCCAGGCCCTGCTGGTCGGCCGCATCGAAGCCCTTGAGCGTCTCGGCAATGGTGCCGTTGACGTTCTGCACCGCGTGCAGCACGCCCTTGCCCAGGTAGCGGGTCTTGTCGCCATCGCGCAGTTCCACCGCTTCCTTGGTGCCGGTCGAGGCGCCCGAGGGCACGGCGGCGCGGCCGAACGAGCCGTCTTCCAGCGTGACTTCGGCCTCCAGCGTGGGATTGCCGCGGGAGTCGAGGATTTCGCGAGCGAGGATCTTGGCGATAGTGGTCATAGGAACAATCGGTTACCAGTAAGGGGGGAAGTACACCGGAAACAAGCTGCGGGATTATCGCCGCACACCGGCCCATTGCCAAATCGCATGCGGAGCGGACGCGCGACAGGCCCGCCAGGGCGCCGCTAGGCCATCAGCGACAAGCCAAACAGCAGCACAAACACCAGTAGCAACACGAGGCCGACGACGGCTGCGGCAGGCTGGCGACGCAGCCAGAGTGCCGTGGGGCCGGCGATGAGGCCTCCCAGCGTGACCAACGCGGCCACCACCAGCGTGACCAGCATCGGGATGCGTGTGGCCTGCATCGCGTGGCTACCGTCGCCCGGCATGCCAATGCTGGCGGTCACCAGGAAGGCCATGACGGCCATACAGGCCCAGGCGCTGACCGACAGGCCGAGCGCGATCCAGCCCCAGGGCCAAACGCGCCAGTGCCGGCGCTGATGGCGCAACGCCGCCTGCGCCCATGGGTCGGAACTCATGCGAAGCGCGCGAACCCGTGCTTCTTGGTCACTGCGTCCAGTTCCATCAGGGTTTCGAGCAGTTCTTCCATGCGATCCAGCGGCCAGGCGTTGGGGCCGTCCGACAAGGCCTTGGACGGGTCCGGATGGGTTTCCGCGAACAGGCCGGAAATGCCCACCGCCACCGCAGCGCGCGCCAGCACCGGCACGAACTCGCGCTGGCCGCCGGAACTGCTGCCCTGCCCGCCCGGCAGCTGCACCGAGTGAGTGGCATCGAACACCACCGGGCAACCGGTGTCGCGCATGACGCTCAGCGAACGCATGTCGCTGACCAGATTGTTGTAGCCGAACGAGGCGCCACGCTCGCAGACCATGATCTGCTCGTTGCCGGTCGACTTGGCCTTGTCCACCACCGGCTTCATGTCCCACGGCGCCAGGAACTGGCCCTTTTTGATGTTGACCGGCTTGCCGGCCGCGCAGACGTTCTTGATGAAGTCGGTCTGGCGGACCAGGAAGGCCGGCGTCTGCAGCACGTCGACGACGGCGGCGACCTCGTTCATCGGGGTGTATTCGTGCACGTCGGTGAGCACCGGCACGCCGATCTGCTGCTTCACTGCGGCCAGCACCTTCAGGCCTTCTTCCAGGCCGGGGCCGCGGAAGCTGGTGCCGGAGGTGCGATTGGCCTTGTCGAAGCTCGACTTGAAGATGAAGTTGATCCCCAACTTGCCGGTGATCTCCTTGAGCTTGCCGGCTACGTCGAGCTGCAGTTGCATCGACTCGATCACGCAGGGGCCGGCGATCAGGAACAACGGCTGATCCAGGCCAACTTCGAAATCACACAGTTTCATCAGGTCACCTATTGATTAAGCCCCTCTCCCACCGGGAGAGGGGTTGGGGTGAGGGTACGGTTTGCGAAGCGCTGGTGAAGCCCGATGGTTTGCCCTGGCTGGCGCGTGGCGACGCGTTCGTCATGGTTGCCATCTTCCGGTTTACTGCGGCGCCCCTCATCCGGCGCTTCGCGCCACCTTCTCCCGATGGGAGAAGGAAAATCTCACGCACGCGCTTCCTTCAACAACTTGCCACCCGCCTTCTTCTCGCGCGCGGCGCGCACGAAGCCGATGAACAGCGGATGCCCGTCGCGTGGCGTGGACAGGAATTCCGGGTGCGCCTGGCAGGCCAGGAACCACGGGTGCGTCTCGCGCGGCAGCTCCACCATTTCCACCAGCGTGTCGTCCATCGACTTGCCGGAAATCACCAGCCCGGCATCTTCCAACTGGGTGCGGTAGCGGTTGTTGAATTCGTAGCGGTGGCGATGACGCTCGGCGACCACGTCCTTGCCGTACACCTCGCGCGCCAACGTGCCCGGCTTCAGACGCTGCTCCTGCAACCCCAGCCGCATGGTGCCGCCCAGATCGGACTTTTCGTCGCGCTTTTCGACTTCGCCGGTAGCGGTGCGCCACTCGGTGATCAGCCCGATCACCGGATGCGGCGACTGGCGATCGTTCTCGGTGCTGTTGGCCGCATCCAGATTGGCGACGTGACGGGCATAGTCCACCACCGCCGCCTGCATGCCGTAGCAGATGCCGAAGTACGGCACCTTGTGCTCACGCGCGTACTTGGAGGTCTGCACCTTGCCTTCGAAGCCGCGATCGCCGAAACCACCGGGCACCAGAATGCCGTCGATGTCCTGCAAGGCGGCCATGTCGCTGCCTTCCAGATCCTGCGCTTCCAGCCACTTCAGATTGACCTTGGTGCGCTGGCGCAGCCCGCCGTGGCGCAACGCTTCGGCCACCGACTTGTAGGCGTCCTGGTGATCGACGTACTTGCCGACCACCGCAATGGTCACTTCGTCCAGCGGATGCTTGACCGCATCCACCACCGCCGCCCACTCCGACAGATCGGCCGCGGCGACCTTGTCGCGCAGCTTGAACTGATCGATGACCAACTCGTCCAGGCCCTGGCGGCGCAGTTCCAGCGGCATGCCGTACAGCACGTCGATATCCGGGCAGCTGATCACCGCGCGCTCGGAGACGTTGGTGAACAACGCGATCTTGCGACGTTCCGAATCCGGCACCGCCTGCTCGGAGCGGCACAGCAGCACGTCCGGCTGGATGCCGATCGAGCGCAGTTCCTTGACCGAATGCTGGGTCGGCTTGGTCTTCAACTCACCGGCAGCAGCGATGTACGGCACCAGGGTGAGGTGCATGAACATGGCCTTTTCGGCGCCGCGCTCGGTGCGCACCTGGCGGATCGCTTCCAGGAACGGCAGCGATTCGATGTCGCCGACGGTGCCGCCGATCTCGATCAATGCCACATCGAAGCCGGCCGTGGCCTCGTCGATGCAACGCCGGATCTCGTCGGTGATATGCGGAATCACCTGCACGGTGGCGCCCAGATAATCGCCGCGACGCTCCTTGCGGATCACGTTCTCGTAGATCCGGCCGGTGGTGACGGAGTTCTTGCGCGACAGACGCGTGCGCACGTAGCGCTCGTAGTGGCCCAGATCCAGATCGGTCTCGGCACCGTCGTCGGTAACGTAGACCTCGCCGTGCTGGAACGGGCTCATCGTGCCTGGATCGACGTTGATGTACGGGTCCAGCTTCATCATCGTGACCTTCAGGCCACGCGCTTCAAGAATGGACGCAAGCGAAGCCGCCGCAATGCCCTTACCCAACGAGGACACTACGCCGCCTGTAACAAAAATCAGGGGGGTCATGGGGCTTGAAGCCTCCCGGAAAGCCATAGTTTAGCGGGTGACGGGCGAATGCCCAAGGGTTGCGTGACGCGGTTGCGCTCACGCGGTGACAAACACAGGCCGTACAGGGCGCAAATGCAGACGCCCCGACCTAGGCCGGGGCGTCTGTGGAGCAGATGACCGATGTGAGGCCTGCCGATGCGCAGCGCGATCAGCGCGCCGGCTTCTCTTCTTCCTCTTCCTCACGCGGAGCGGCATCGCCCTTGGGCTTTTGCGCCGCAGCAGCGGCGCGGCGCTCGGCCTTGCGCTCGGCTTCGGTCTTGGCCTTGGCGTCGTCGGCCTTCTGCGCGGTGGCGCCCTGTCCGGTCTGCTGCGGGGCCGCCTGGGCCAGGGCAGGAAGCGCGGCCACTGCGGCCGCACCCAGGGTGAGCATCAGAATGTGCTTGAACTTCATGGTGTCCTCCGGTTTCGGTGACATCCTCAGGTGGGGACGTTTGGTTCCGAATCCAACGCCAGGGTATCCAGCCGCACCCCGCCCTGCACTGAACGCCTGTCGCGTGCAAAAAATCGGCGCTGCCCCCACACTTGCGCGTCGTTTCACGTGCCGACGAGATGCATGAACACCCGTTATAACGCCGCCGATATTGAAGTGCTGTCGGGCCTGGACCCGGTCAAACGCCGCCCTGGCATGTACACCGACACTGCGCGCCCGAATCATCTGGCGCAGGAAGTGATCGACAACTCGGTCGACGAGGCGTTGGCCGGTCACGCCAAGCAGGTCGAAGTGACGTTGTTCAAGGACGGCAGCTGCGAGGTGTCCGATGACGGCCGCGGCATGCCGGTGGACATGCACCCGGAAGAGAAGATTCCCGGTGTGGAGTTGATCCTGACCCGCCTGCATGCCGGCGGCAAGTTCAACAACCGCAACTACACTTTTTCCGGCGGCCTTCACGGCGTGGGCGTAAGCGTGGTCAATGCGTTGTCGACCAAGGTCGAGCTGTTCATCAAACGCGAAGGCAGCGAACACCGCATGGAGTTTCGCGACGGTATCGCCGCCTCCAAGCTGGAAGTGGTGGGCACGGTCGGCAAGAAGAACACCGGCACCCGGCTGCGCTTCTGGGCCGACCCGAAGTACTTCGACACGCCCAAGTTCAACGTGCGCGCGCTGCGCCATCTGCTGCGCGCCAAGGCGGTGCTGTGCCCCGGGCTGACCGTCAAACTGCATGACGAAGCCACCGGCGAGCAGGACAGCTGGTACTTCGAAAATGGCCTGCGCGATTATCTGAAGGGCGAGATGGCCGAGCACGAGATGCTGCCGGCCGACCTATTCGCCGGCAGCCTGAAGAAGGACACCGAGATCGTCGACTGGGCTGCAGCCTGGGTGCCGGAAGGCGAACTGGTGCAGGAAAGCTACGTCAACCTGATTCCGACCGCGCAGCACGGCACCCACGTCAACGGCCTGCGTTCGGGCCTGACCGATGCGCTGCGCGAGTTCTGCGACTTCCGCAATCTGCTGCCGCGCGGGGTCAAGCTGGCGCCGGAAGATGTGTGGGACCGGGTCACCTTCGTGCTCAGCCTGAAGATGACAGACCCGCAGTTCTCCGGGCAGACCAAGGAGCGTTTGTCCTCGCGCCAGGCCGCCGGCTTCATCGAAGGCGCCGCGCACGATGCCTTCAGCCTGTATCTCAATCAGAACGTGGAGATCGGCGAGAAGATCGCGCAGATCGCCATCGATCGCGCCAGTGCGCGCCTGAAGACCGAAAAGCAGATCGTCCGCAAGAAGGTCACCCAGGGCCCCGCCCTGCCCGGCAAGCTGGCCGATTGCATCAGCCAGGATCTGTCGCGCACCGAATTGTTCCTGGTCGAAGGCGACTCGGCCGGCGGCTCGGCCAAGCAGGCGCGCGACAAGGATTTTCAGGCGATCCTGCCGCTGCGCGGCAAGATCCTCAACACCTGGGAAGTGGCCTCGGGCAGCGTGCTGGCCTCCGAGGAAGTGCACAACCTGGCGATCGCGATCGGCTGCGACCCGGGCAAGGACGACATCAGTGGGCTGCGCTACGGCAAGGTCACGATCCTGGCCGACGCCGACTCCGATGGTCTGCATATCGCAACCTTGTTGACTGCGCTGTTTCTCAAGCATTTCCCGGCGCTGGTGGCGGCTGGACACGTGTTCGTGGCGATGCCGCCGTTGTTCCGTGTGGACGTGGGCAAGCAGGTGTTCTACGCGCTGGACGAAGAAGAAAAGACCACGCTGCTGGACAAGATTGCGCGCGAGAAGATCAAGGGCCAGGTCAGCGTCACCCGCTTCAAGGGCCTGGGCGAGATGAATCCGCAGCAGCTGCGCGAATCGACCATCCACCCGGACACACGCCGCCTGGTGCAGCTGACCATCGACGATGGCGAGCAGACCCGGTCGTTGATGGACATGTTGCTGGCGAAGAAGCGCGCCGGCGATCGTAAGCAGTGGCTGGAGAGCAAGGGCGATCTGGCTTCGCTGGAAGTTTAAAAACCCGGAAGCTTTGAAAGCCCCTCTCCCTGCGGGGCGAGAAGGCACGGCACGCGCGCCACTGGCGCGCGTGCCTTGGAGCGCCCGCGCCGCAAGCGCGGGCCGGGGTGCGAAGCGGGGGTTGGGGTGAGGGTACGGGCGAAGCCTCGTGCAATTGAACATTGCGAGAGCTTCGCCCGTACCCTCATCCGCCCCTGCGGGGCACCTTCTCCGCAAACCTCACCCTTTGGCTCAGGATGTACGAAACACGCTGAGCACCGGCATCGCCGGCCGCATCCGCGGCTTGCGATGCGGCAGGCCGGTTGCAGCAAGCAGTCGCAAAGCCATCGCGCTGAGCCGCTACTTTTCCCAGCCGCCGCGCAGGCGTTGCTCCCGTCGAGCTCTCAACGGCACCAGGCAACGGTGGAAATAAATCAGCCGCACACCAAGACGCACGCCGGCTTTTTTACGAATCACGAATCACGAATCTCGAATCATCCCCATTCCCAATTCCCGACTCACAACGCGCCAGGCAGCGTGGCCTGCGCATTCCAGCCCAACCACTCGTAGACCCGATAGCGCGCAATGCCCAGATACTCGTGCAAGGCGACATCGGCCACGGTGAAGTTGTAGCTCTGCGGCAACCAGGCCCAGGAGGCGGTTAACCAGTCCGAACGCACTGGCGTGGCCTCGATGCCGAAATGGCGGAAATACAGTTCGGCGCGCCGCAGATGCGTAGCGGAAGACACCAGCACGACCCGATCGGCCCGGTACTTGCGCAGCAACGGCTGGCTGAACTGCGCGTTCTGCCAGGTGTTCATGCTGGACGGTTCCATGATCAGATCGGCTTGATCGATACCGATCCCGATCAACACCTGCCGATACACCACCGCTTCGGACAAACCCAGCCCGCGCGCGTCGCCGCCGCTGATTTCGATCTTGCAGTCGCCACCATGCGCGCGGCACTGCCGATACAACCGCGCCGACTCGACGATGCGGCCGTAGGCAAACATGTTCGCTTCGGCGGTGGCATCAGGCCCATCCGGGCGCACCGTGCCCGCGCCCAGCAACACGATCACGTTGCGCGCGCGCCAATCGTTGAAATCGTTGACGCCGGTTTGCTGCAGCCCGTGCAGCATCCAGCTCGACAACGGGCCGCAACCGACCAGCAGCAGCAACGCCAACGTGGCCGCTGCCAGCGCGCGTGCGCTCCGCCGCCAACGCCGGCGGCCGATCAGCCAGGACAGCAGGAACAGCACGCACACCAGCGCTAGCATCATCGGCGCGTTTTCCTCAGGCAGAACGCGTTAGAACATCAGAGTCGAACGGGATCACCCATCATGGAACGACCCGCACCCAGCGCCGCATCGTCGCCCACCGAGGTGACCACGCCACGACAGCGCTCAGGTCCAGCCAAACCATTCGAAACAGCGCAGGATCAAATACGCCACGCCGCCCGCGGCCGGGATGGTCAAAATCCAGGCCCAGACGATGCGCTCGATCACGCCTAACCGCAGCGAGCGCGGGTTCTTGGCAAAGCCCACGCCCATGATGGCAGTGGAAATGCTGTGCGTGGTCGATACCGGCATGCCGAAGTGTGCGGCCACGGTCAGCACGGTGGCCGAGCTGGTTTCTGCGGCAAACCCATGGATGGGATGCAGCTTGACCATCTTGTGGCCGAGCGTCTTGATGATCTTCCAGCCGCCGGAGGCGGTGCCGGCAGCCATCACCACTGCGCAGGTCAGCACGATCCACATCGGGATGCCGTCGCCGGCTCCAATGCCGGTACCCGGATGCAGGAAGCTTAACCAGCTCGGCAGATTGTCCAGTGCACCGGCCGACTGCGCGCCGATCAGGGTCATGGCGATGATGCCCATGGTCTTCTGCGCGTCGTTGTGGCCGTGCGCATAGCCCATGTAGGCAGCCGAGGCGATCTGCGCCTTGCCGAAGAAGGCGTTGACCCAGCGCGGACGCGCCAGCCGCCCAATCGGCCCGCCCAACTTGGCCATGCCGGCGATGATCGCCCACAGCAACAGCATCACCACGATGCCGAGCAGGAAGCCGGCGATCGGCGAGGTGATCATCGGCACGAACACCTTCCACAACAGGCCCTTGTTCTTGGCCCAGTTGCCGATGTTTTCCGACCAGATCAGCGCGTCCCAATTATTGTGCGCAGCGGCCAGGCCGGCGCCGCACAGGCCACCGATCAAGGCGTGCGAGGACGACGAGGGCAGGCCCTTCCACCAGGTGATCAGGTTCCAGATGATGCCGCCCAGCAGCGCGCATAGAATCACCTGCGGGGTGACCTCGACCACGTTGGTGTTGAGCAGGCCGGAGGCGATCGTCAGCGCCACCGCGGTGCCGGTGAGCGCGCCAATGAGGTTCATGCCGGCAGCCAGCATCACCGCCCAACCTGGCGAGAGCACCTTGGTGGCGACCACGGTGGCGATGGAGTTGGCGGTGTCGTGGAAGCCGTTGATGAACTCGAACACCAACGCAGCCAGGATCACCACCAGAACTAAGGTAAGCACGCGGCGACCTCAGCTGTTCTTCAGCACGATCTGGTACACCACCACCCCTGCCTCGCGGCAACGGTCGATGGCCTTTTCCAGAATCTCGAAGAATTCCTTGAGCAGGAACATCTGCAGCGTGTCCAGACGGCCGGAATAGATGTCGCGATACAGCTCGAGCATCAGCCGGTCGGCTTCGTTTTCCAGCATGCGCAGCTTGTCGTTGAGCGCGGTCATGCGATCGATGTTCATGTGCGGCAGGTCGTTGACCATTTCCACCACCACCGCGGCAGCCTGTTCCAGCATCGCCGCGCGCGGCGCGAAGTCGATGTGTTCCAGATGCTTGGTCGCCAGCGAATAGCGGTCGGCGAACTTCTCGACCTGCTTGGGAATCTTGTACAGCGCCGAACCCAGCGCTTCGATGTCTTCGCGCTCGATCGGGGTCATGAAGCTGTCCACCAGCGCCTGGCCGATCTTGTCCGAGGCGGCGCGCTCGCGCAGGCGGGCCAGCTTGAAGGCGTCCAGCGCGGGTTGGCGGTCGGACGTGCGCATCATGGCGTGCAAGGCCTTGGTGCTGTCGTAGGCGGCCTGCGCCGCTTCGTTCAGAAGCGAATAGAACTGCTTGCCGGAACCGAAGATGGTCTGCAACGAGAACATGGGTGGAGAACTTCCTGCCGTCGAGGGAGAGACGGACGCCAAGCGCGAATTATGACCGTTCCATGACCTGTCTGGGTATCTCGATGCCGGGCGTGGCCTTCACATCGGCATTTCCTGGCTCGAACCACCCTGCGGTTTGCTAACATGCCACCGCGCCTTCGGGTGCACCCTATGGAAGACGACCCCCTACCCCCCCGTTGCCGCCCCGACTTGTCGCGCGCCGGCCAACCCAGTGCTCGCCCGCCCTCCCCTTCACTGACCGGGGAAGACGCCCGTGGTTGAGTTTCTGATCGTTATCGCGCTGATTGTGTTGAACGGCTTCTTCGCCATGTCGGAGATGTCGCTGATGACCTCGCGCAAGAGCCGCCTGAAGCAGATGGCCGGCTCCAGCAAACGCGCTGCGCGGGCCCTGGCGTTGGCCGAAAGCCCGGAAAACTTCCTGTCCACGGTGCAGATCGGCATTACCTCGATCGGCATTCTGACCGGCCTGTTCGGCGGCGAAGCCATCGGTGAGGCCATCGGCGTGTGGCTGCAGCGGGTGTTCCCTGCGCTGTCGGCCAGCTTTTCGCTGATCGGCGAGCCCAAACCTTATTCAGCGGTGATCGGCAGCACGCTGGCGGTGGCCTTGATCACCTTCCTGACGCTGATCTTCGGCGAACTGGTGCCCAAACGGCTGGCACTACGCAATTCCGAAGACATTGCTGGCGTGGTCGCGGTGCCGATGGCGTGGCTGGCCAGGATCGCTGCACCCGGCGTATGGGTGCTGGCGCGCTCGACCCGGTTGGTGCTGCGCATGCTGGGCATGGGCAAGGACGAATCGGCGTCGGTGACCGAAGAAGAGATCCGCATGCTGGTGGCCGAAAGCCACGAGGCCGGCGTGATCGACGCGCACGAGCGCGACATGATGAATCGGGTGATGCGGCTGGGCGACCGCACCGCCGACAGCTTGATGACGCCACGCAACCGCATCGCCTGGCTGGATGCCAATGCCGAGCCGGAACGCAACCTGCAGATGATGCGCGAGCACGAATTCTCGCGTTACCCGGTGTATCGCGGCAGCGACCAGGACATCGCCGGCGTGCTGGAAGTCAAATCGCTGGTCACGCGCATGGGCGGGCACGGCGAGAACCTGTTCCAGGCGCTGCGCGACACCTTGTTCGTGTCCGAGTCCACGCATGCGATGAAGCTGCTGGAGATCTTCCGCGAAGAACAGCAGTCGATGGCGCTGGTGGTCGACGAATACGGCGAAATCCGCGGCCTGGTGACCATCAGCGACTTGATGGGCGCAGTGGTCGGCCGTCTGCAGGCGGTGGAAAACACCGACGAAGACGCGCTGGTGATCACACGCGCCGACGGCTCGCTGTTGATCGACGGCTCGCTGCCGGTGGAAGAACTGCGCGAAGTGCTGGGCGCCGAATTGCCGGAGGCCGATGAAGGCGATTACCACACGCTCGCCGGTCTGTGCATCTACTACTTCGGGCGCATTCCGCAGGCGGGCGAGTTCTTCGACTGGGCCGGTTGGCGCATCGAGATCGTGGATCTGGATGGCGCGCGCGTGGACAAGCTGTTGCTGAGCCGCATCGGCGATGAGGACAGCGATGACATCGTCGGATAACGGCGCGCCGCCATCCGAAGATTCCGGCGGCGAACACATGCGGTATCGCAATGAAGGCATCCGCAGCTTGCTGGCGGCCTTCAGCGAGGGCGACCCGAATCATGTATTGCGTGTACGCGAGATTCTGGCCGATCTGCAACAGAGCGCATTCGGCGTGTTTCTGTTTCTGGCGATCCTGCCCTCGTTCATTCCGATTCCCGGCGTGGCCGGTGGCATCAGCGGCCCGCTGACGGTGCTGATCGGCGTACAGATGATGTGCTGCCTGCGCAAGCCGTGGGTGCCGCGTTTCATCGGCGATCGCGGGCCGCGCCGCAGTACCAGCCAGCGTTTCGTTGCACGGCTCGCACCGACGTTGCAACGCCTGGACCGGCTGCTCAAGCCGCGTTTGCACGGCATGCTGGATCGCATTCCGGCGCAGGTGTTCACCGGCTTGTTGCTGGTGCTGGTCGGCATCTTGCTGACGCTGCCGATCCCGTTCACCAACTACATTTTCGGCCTGATCCTGCTGCTGTTTGCGCTGGCCCTGCTGGAGCGCGATGGCGCCTTGCTGCTGGTGGGCTGGGCGGCGGCGCTGGTGTCGGTGGCGGTGTTCGGGGTCACTTCCGACCAGCTGCTGGATCTGGTGCGCGATTGGTGGCCGGTCGCCTGGCGCTAGCGCGCAAGACGACCGGCGCACGTCTCTGGCACCGTTACTTCAGATCGACGACACGGTTATCTGAAAGACTGCCCGTGTCGTCGGTCACTGCCGTCATCACGAAGTACAGCGCCTTGCCCAGCAGCCCGCTCGGGCCGTCCCAGTATTCGGCCGATTCGGCACGCACGTGGATCAGACGCAGATTGGGGTCGTCCTTGCCGCCCGGAAAAAACACCTTCATTGCCGGCGACCAGAGTTCATCGATCTTGGCGCGGTCATTGACCACGCGCGCGGTACCGGCGACCGACACATAGCTGTTCTTCGACGCCGAGGCATACGCCACGTTGACGCGCGGGTCGGCTGCAATCTCTGCCACCTTCGGGCTGTCGGCAGCAGTGGCAAACCACAGATCGCCATCGAATTCGACCTCCTGCGTGCCCAACGGCCGGCTCACCAACTTGCCGTCGGCCGAGACGGTGGTGAACATCGCAATGTCCACGCCGCGGATCAATTCCGCCAATTGCTTGATGCTCTCGCTGCGTTGCTGAAGTTGCATGCTGGTCTTCCCATATAAGGTGCACGCATCTGAGCGGATCGCCGCGCAAAGCGACGTGAATCACGCAGTGGTCACATCCAGCTCGCGGCAAGCGATGGCGGCGATTTCGAACGAGCGCAGACGCGCCGCATGGTCGTAGATGTTGGCGGTGAACAACAGCTCGTCCGGCGTGTGGCGATCGATGAACTCGGCCACGCCCTGCGCGATCTGCTCGGCATCGCCCAGCACCGTGCAGGCCAACGCGCGCTCCACACCGACACGTTCGTGCGGCTGCCAGAAGCTGTCGATATCGTCGATCGGCGCGGGGATCTTGCCCGGCTTGCCGCGCCGCAAGTTCACGAAACTCTGTTGCTGGGTGGTGAACAAGCGGCGCGCCTGCGCCTCGGTCTCGGCGGCCACCACGTTCAAGGCCAGCATCACGTGCGGCTTGGCCAACTGTGCGGACGGGCGGAACTCGCGGCGGTAGATGGCCACCGCCTCGTCCATCGCATCGGGGGCGAAGTGCGAGGCGAACGCGAACGACAGGCCCATCGCTGCGGCCAAGCGTGCACTGAACAGGCTGGAACCCAGCAGCCACACCGGCACCTCCAGCCCGGCGCCCGGCACTGCCTGCACCAGCTGCCCCGGTACGGCCGGTGCGAAGTAGCGCAGCAGCTCGGCCACGTCCTGCGGAAAATGATCGGCACTGTCGAAATAGCGGCGCAAGGCGCGCGCGGTGGGCTGGTCGGTACCGGGCGCGCGGCCCAGGCCCAGGTCGATGCGCTGCGGATACAACGACGCCAGCGTGCCGAACTGTTCGGCCACCTGCAGCGGCGCATGGTTGGGCAGCATGATGCCGCCGGCGCCAACGCGGATCGTCTTGGTACCGCCGGCCACATGACCGATCAGCACCGCAGTGGCGGCGCTGGCAATGCCCGGCATGTTGTGGTGCTCGGCCAGCCAATAGCGCTGATAGCCCCAACGCTCGGCGTGCTGGGCCAGATCGAGCATATTGGCGAAGGCGTGGGTGGTGTCGCTGCCTTCGCAGACCGGCGCCAGGTCGAGCACGGAAATGGGCGTCATCGGATGACTCCGGGGAATGAATGATGTCCAAGAGATGGGGCTGATGGGGCGGCTTTGCTACCTGCCGAGGTGGCGCTGAGGGGATTACAGCATCCCAGTGGTCGAACAGCGGGGCCTTACTTCCTTCTCCCCTCGGGAGAAGGTGCCCCGCAGGGGCGGATGAGGGTACGTGCGAAGCCTCGTGTGATTCATTACCACAAGGCTTTGCCCCGTACCCTCACCCTAACCCCCGGCCCGCGCTGGCGGCGCGGGCGCTCCAAAGCACGCGCCCCCATGGCGCGCAAGCCGTGCCTTCTCGCCCCGCAGGGTGAGGGGCTTTTAGATGCCTGCGGTTGTTCGTGCGCGAATGCGCTGAGCGCGGCGCGAAGCACAGCCGCCGGCTAATCAAATGGCTGGCTATGATGAAACCCGCATTAGCTAAACCTCCATGACGAATGACGACGACCGCTCCGCTTGACCCTGCTTCCGGCGCTGCGCAGATCGCGGCGCGCATCGACCGGCTGCCGGCTACTGCCACGCTGTGGCGGCTGGTCGGCTTGCTTGCGCTGGGCGGGTTCTTCGAGTTGTACGATCTGTTTCAGACCGCTTACATCAGCCCGGGGCTGATCCGCGATGGCATTTTCGCCAGCGGGGCGGATGGCGTATTCGGTATGTCCGACCAGGCTGCGTTTGCGGCGGCGACTTTTCTGGGCTTGTTCGTCGGCGCCGCATTGTTGAGTCCGTTTTCAGACCGTTTCGGGCGCAGGCCGGTGTTTACCTTCGCGCTGATCTGGTACACCGCCGCAACCGTGGCGATGGGCCTGCAAAGCACTGCGACCGGCGTCATCGTGCTGCGCTTTGTGGTCGGGATCGGGTTGGGCATCGAGCTGGTCACCATCGACACTTACTTGTCCGAATTGGTGCCGCGGCATATGCGCAGCGCCGCGTTTGCGTTTGCGTTCTTCGTGCAGTTTCTGGCCGTGCCGGCGGTGGCACTGACCGCCTGGATGCTGGTGCCACATGCACCATTGGGCGTGAGCGGCTGGCGTTGGGTGGTACTGCTGAGCGGCGTGTTTGCGCTGGCGATCTGGTGGCTGCGCAGCCGTTTGCCGGAATCGGCGCGTTGGCTGGCTGCGCAAGGACGCCATGCCGAAGCGGACGCCGTACTGACCCAACTGGAAATACGCTGCGAACGCGATCTGGGCGCGCCATTGGCTGCGCCGGATGTGATCTCGCCGTTGCCGATCAGCCACACGCAGGTATCGCTGTTGTGGCGAGCGCCGTATCGCGGGCGCATCGGCATGCTGGTGGTGTTTCATATCTTTCAGGCGATCGGCTTCTTCGGCTTCGGCAATTGGCTGCCGGCACTGATCTCGGCGCAAGGCACCGGCGTGACCAAGAGCCTGGGCTACTCCTTTGCGATCTCGCTGGCCTACCCATTGGCGCCGCTGCTGTTGCTGCGGTTTGCGCAGCGCTGGGAAAACAAGTGGCAGATCACCACCTCTGCGTTGGGCGCAGTGCTGTTTGGCGTGCTGTTCTCGCAGCAGCATCAGGCGATCGGCATGGTGCTGTGCGGGGCGATGATCGCGTTCTGCAATGCCTGGATGAGCTTTGCCTACCACGGCTACCAGGCCGAGCTGTTTCCTACCGGATTGCGCGCGCGGGCGGTGGGGTTCTGTTATTCCTTCAGCCGTCTTTCCACCGCGGTGAGCAGCGTGCTGATCGGTTGGCTGCTTGCCCAGGTCGGCAGCCATGGCGTGCTGGCGTTTATCGTGATCAGCATGTCGATCGTGGCCAGCGTGATTGCGTTGTTCGGGCCGCGGACGCGCAATCGCGCGCTTGAAGAGATTGCAGGTTGATCGTGCCGCCGACGCAATTGAATTGCGCAGCGATTACGCGCCCGGGCTTGTAACTGCACCGCCTTCGACAGCTGCCTGCTCAGCAAGCACAACGCCTAATGCAACCGTACGATCGGCCACTGCAGCCAGGCTGGTGCGGTGCGAGACCACCACCAACACGGTGTGCGGCAGACGCTGCCGTAGCATGCACAACACCTGATGTTCGGCATCTGCATCCAGCGCGCTGGTGGCTTCGTCCAGCACCGCCAGGGTCGGCTTGCGCAACAACACCTGCGCCAGCAGCAGACGCTGCGATTCGCCACCGGACAAACGCCCGTCCGGTCCGTTGATCGGCGTATCCAGACCTTGGCCGTCGCGCTGCACACGTGCGCTCAACCCGACATCGGCCAACACCTCCCACATGCGTGCCTCCGCTGTGCCAGGCAGCGCCCAGTCCAGACAATCGCGTACCGTGCGCTGCCACGGCCGCACCCCCTGGCCAATGTAGGCGCTCTGCCGAACCAATCTGCGATACGCCGCAAACTCCAGCCGACGCCCGGCCATATGCGCGCTGAATTGCGCAGGCGGCGTCTGCCCGGAGAGCACATCCATCAGACTGCTTTTGCCGATACCGGACGGCCCAACGACCAAGGTCATCTCGCCCGGCAGCAGCATCATCGGATCGAGATCGAGCCTGGGCAGCGGCGGTGCCAGGCCGATGTGTTCGATATGCAGCGCTGCCGTCAGCGGCGCTGCCGTTTCGGCCGATGCTTGCATGCGCGTGGTCCCCAGTTCCACATAGCGCCGCCACAACTGCAGCGCCGGCCAGGCCGAGCGCAGTTGCTGCACGCTTTGCCGCGTGGTGACCAGATAGGGCAGCAAGCGGCCAAGCAGCAGACTGACGGTGATCAGCGCGGCGCGGTCGGCGCCCTGCCAGAGATTGGCCAGCACCAGAATGCCGGCGATCGCGGCTACCGCCGTGAGTTCGAGCACCAGCCTGCTGCCTGCCACCAATTCCTGCTGCTGCGCATAGCCCTGCCCCAGCCGCGTAGAAATATGCTCGTAATGACGGGTTTCGACGTCTTCGCGCTGGAACGAGCGCACATGCCGCAGGCGACGCGGAAAGTCTTCGCTCAACCAGAACAACTGCGTCATGTCGGCCACGTAGTCGCGGCTGATGCGTGCCTGTGCATCGCTACTGGAGATGCGCACGCCCAACCAGGCCAAGGCGAGCAGCAGCGGCATCGCCATCAGTAGCGCGGGGGCGATCAGTACGGCAATGCAGATACTTACCAGCGCAGTGATGCCGGCCACCAATAGCTGCAGCACCGCACTGAAACCCTGTGTGGCGATTTCGATGTTGTAGGTGAGCACGTTGGCGATTTCTGCCGAACTGGCACCGGACAAGGCTGGCAGCGGTGCGTCGATCAGTGCGGCATGCACGCGGCGGCGCAGCCCGATCGCGTAGCGGCTTGTCAGCCGTGCGGCCAGCCGTGCGCTGTGCCAACGCAGTGCGGCAAACACCAGACTGATGCCCGCAAACACAGCGACCTGCATCGGCAGACCATCAGGCAACAGCAGCCGATAGCCGGCCAACTGCACGCTGTGGCCGGGTTGTACCAATGGCACCAGGCAGACCGCCACGAGGCTGCCAGCCAATGCCGCCGCCAACGACAAGGCGACATAGAGCGCAATGGTGGGCATGTCCGCAGGCACCAGCGTGCTGACGAAATTGCGCAACGTGGCGCGCATGTGGCGAGGTGCGGAGGTCTGCATCTCAGTGACGCATGTCGTGCAGTACGGGCTTCGGCACGGGGTTGGCCGCACGGATCACGCCCCAACCCACCGGCACCTGCGCCTTCATCGCAACAGCTGCAGCAGTGCATCCACCGACGCTTGCGGATGCGCGCCACGCCGCAGGGTGAACATGCCGATGCGCTGCACCTGTTCGACAAAGCGCTGCCAGCCTGGTTGGCCGGCGGCATACGGCTGATCGCGCGCCAGACGCTCGGCGATGTGCTCGACGGGCGTTGGCTCCAAGCACTGCGCCGACGCGCTGGCAGGTGTGCTGGACAGCATCACCACTGCGCATAGGTGCAAGGGCGTGCGCGCAAGCTGTGCGCGGCCATGGCGGATATCGATCTCGAACTTTTCCACGCCACTGCGGCGACGGATGGTCGGCGATGCGCTGATCCACGCACGGGTGTCCGCATCGACCAGGCCAAGCGCGTCGGAACGCAGATGCAGAAAGTTGGCAACACCGGTGGTCAGCAGACTCTCCGGCGCAACGAACACGCCATCTTCGGCGATGAAGTCCAGCCCATGCAGCAAGCTATGCAGCGCCAGCGTCGATTTGCCCGCGCCGCTGGCGCCTAGCAACAGCACGCTGCGTCCCCGCCGGCCCACGCAGGCGCCATGCAAGGGCACCAAGCCCATGCCACGCGCAGCTAGCAGAAACACGGCAAATTCGATCAACTCATAACGCACGTGATAGGCGTGGGCAAGCATGTCCTCGGAGACCACCAGCATGCCGCGGCGCTGGGGCACCGACAGCATCAGGTAGTTGCAGGCATCCATAACGCCGCACAGCAAGCCACCGCTTGCGTGCGTGCGCACCGGAGACGGTTCTGCACTTGAAGGCGCCTGGCCACGCGATACCAGATCCAGCGCGATGTGGAATTCTGGCGCAGCCGGGAGGCGATGCGCAGGCAGACCTGCGTAAGCGGCGTCCACCAACGCAAGTAGTGCTTCGCTGTCGCTCTCGAAATGAAACAGCGCACCGAGAATCTGCCGGCGCACGACCAACCGACGCACGCGGCGCTCACCGAACGGGTCTGCCGCAGATAACGCATCGCTGGGCGTTGCCGAGCGTGCGGTATCGCTCACTGGCAGGAGTTCCGCCAACGCGGCCGAGTGCGGCATGCCTTCCATCCATTGCATCGATCAGCCGGTGTGTGCCGATTCGTTGCTGAAAGGTTGCATCGCTGCCGGCGACACAGATGCATAACGCTTGGCATAGCGTGCTTCGCAGCGGCGCAACCAAACGCAGCTGCGTGCGCACCTACTGCCGAGCCGAATGCCGGTGTCTGCGCGCGCCACCGCTGCGCGCACCTGGCGACAGAACGAGAGCCTAGTGCAGATGCTAAAGATCCAGGTCAGTCATTCGTATTTTCTGCGTTACGACCCAAAGCAATGGGAGCGCGGCAAGCCGTATCCGCCGTTGGCAACGCTACAGGTCGCTGCGTTGCTGCGCGAGCATGGCCATACCTTGAGCCTGTTCGACGCGATGCTTGCCGAGGATGTGCAGGACTACACCGGCGCGTTGCACGATGCGCAGCCGGATCTGGTGGTGTTCTACGAGGACAACTTCAACTTCCTCACCAAGATGTGTCTGAGCCGCATGCGCGAAGCTGCCTGCCAGATGATTGGGCAAGCACGCGCGGCCGGATGCCGGGTACTGGTCGCCGGATCGGACGCGTCAGACAACCCGGAGGTGTTTCTGGCCGCTGGCGCGCACGCGGTCTTGATCGGCGAAGGCGTCGCACCACTGCTCGAGCTGGTGGCGCGTGTCGAAGCCGATCCCAGCATCGATACAGAAGCCTGGCTCACAGGCGTTGCACGCATCGCCATCAGTCAAGCTGCCGAGGCACACGTGCATCGTGGCGCACAACCGCCGGACGCACGCCTGAGCGGCCTGCCTGCCTGGGACCTGGTCGACATGCCGCGCTACCAGCGCTTCTGGCAGCAACGGCACAGCTATTTCAGCTTGAACATGGCGGCTTCACGCGGTTGCCCGTTCCGCTGCAACTGGTGCGCCAAGCCGATCTGGGGCAACCACTACAAGCGCCGCGGCGCCGAAGATGTGGCTGCAGAAATGATCCACCTCAAGCGCAGTTTTCAACCCGATCACATCTGGATGGCCGACGATATCTTCGGCTTCCACATCGATTGGGTGGAAACCTTTGCGCAGCGTCTGACCGATGCCGATGGCGCGATTCCCTTCACCATCCAGACCCGCGCCGATCTGGCCAGCGAGCGCATGGCCGCGGCGCTGGCACGCGCGGGCTGCGCCGAAGCCTGGCTGGGTGCCGAAAGCGGCAGCCAGCGCATCCTCGACAAGATGACCAAGGGCACGCAGGTGGGCGAGGTGATCGCCGCACGCGAGCGTCTGGGTGCGCAAGGCATTCGCGTGGGTTTCTTCATTCAACTCGGGTATCTGGGAGAAGAGCTAGAAGACATCCTGGCGACGCGCGCACTGGTGACCCAGGCCAACCCGGACATCATCGGTGTCAGCGTGTCCTATCCCCTGCCCGGCACCAAGTTCTACGAAGAAGTGAAAAACCAGCTGGGTGGCAAGACCCATTGGCAGGACAGCAACGACCTGGCGATGATGTTCCATGGGGCCTACGATTCCGAGTTCTATCGCAGCGTGCGCGATCTGCTGCATACGCAAGTGGATCTGCAACAGGCGCGCGTAACGATGACGGCCGATGCAATCGTACATGCCTCCGAGCAACTGGAAGCGCGCTGGTCCGCACTGATCGCCTCGGAACAACAACACCGCACCGAACCGCTGGTCACCGTTGCCGCGCCCCAAAAGCGGCAGTTGGCAACCGTGTTGCTCGGCTGACGTCTAACGCTTCGCGCTGTCCTCGATATATCACCTCGCCTTTCCGGATCACGCTCGCATGCAGCCTTCCCTTCGCACCATCAAGCACGGCCTGCGCACGGCCACCGAACGGCTGGCCCAGGAGTTGGCGCAGCCGGGAGAAGCAGTGCCGCACTGGGATCGACTGCAATGGCAGCTGGCGGCCGCAGCGGCCGCAGCGCATGGCGTATCGCCGCTGCTGCAGCGTCGCTCGTTATGGCAAAACTCCGAATGGACGACGTTTCTGAGCGAGCAACGCCGTCATGTCGAAGACCGGCATCGGCGTATCGCGTTGTTGCTCACACGTCTCGATGCAGCGGCGCGTGCCGCAGGTATCACGCTGGTCGGTCTGAAGGGAACTGCACTGCATCGGCTTGGCGTGTACCTGCCTGGCGATCGCCCGATGGCCGATATCGATCTACTGGTGGAACCGGAAGACGCACCGGCTGCAGCAGCACTGCTGTGCGACCTCGGTTACGTGGCTTCGTTCGAACAATGGAAGCATCAGGTGTTCAAGCCACTGCAAGGCGAAGCAGTCGCCGGGCTGGGCGAGCATCGCGATGCGCCGATCAATATCGAACTGCATACCCGCATCCAGGAACGCTTGCCGGTGCATAGCGTGGACATCACAGCACGCATCCTGCCGGAGCGTGCGCAGCCGGGATTGAACCCCTACCCGTCCGTGGGTGCGTTGATGTCTCACCTGCTACTGCATGCGGCTGGCGGCATCTGCCATCGCAGCATCCGGCTGATGCATCTGCACGATCTTGCGTTGCTGGCCACACGCATGGGGCAGCGCGATTGGGACCAATTGTGGGAAGACCCGCGCGTGTCGCCGTGGTGGGCATTGCCGCCATTGCAATTACTGCAACGCTATTACCGCACTGTGGTGCCGCCGGCAGTGATGGCGCGCCTGCAGGCCGATTGCCCGCGATTGCTGCGCATGCGTGCAGCCCGCCAGACCTTGACGACGGCGTCGTGCTCCAACTTGTGGTTGCCTGCACTACCCGGCATCGAATGGTCACGCTCGCTGAGCGAAGCACGGCAGTACTTGCACAATCGTATTGCGCCTTCGGCCGAAAGCCGCGAGGAACGCGCGGATATGCTGCAGACCCAGCTATGGCTTCAAGGGCAGCCGTGGGTGCGGCAGACCCAGGCGCGCCGATTGATGACGCGGCTTACTCGACCAGTACCGCGCACCGACATGTTGTACGTGGTGCGTGCGGCGTTGAATGGGTATTTGCAGCCGGTGTGAGACTAGGAGCGACTGACAAAACCACTTTACGCAGGTTTGCTGCAGGGTGGCTGATCTGCGGCTTGGCTTGGCTGTAGAGCCGTTGATCTGTGACCTGGCTGCGGAGCCCTTGCCCGCCCACCATCGCGGGACACGCCGCAAGTACGTCCTTGTAGGCTCTTACGCGGCATCCATGCCGCGTAAGGTCCCGCGACGGTGGGCGGTCTGGATAACACCGCGACGGATCAGTTTCGCAGCGCAATGCGATCGACGGGTAGGTTCCAACAAAGCAACCGGCAAACTTTCTCGTGCGGTGTCCTCACCGCTTGCGGGACCGTGTGGCGGCATGGATGCCGCCACCGAGCCCCCAGGGACGGGTTCACGGCGTGTCCCGCGAGCGGTGAGGGCACCGCGCCCTCGACCAACTAGGCTGATGACTCGATTCTCTGGTGCGGTGAGGCCACCTCGCCCTCGACCGACTCAGCGTTTGACCTGGGCTTCTGACCGCATCCAACAAGAGAAAGCCAACAAGACCCATGCGCTCACCGCCAGGCGACCGCTTTCTGCGTTTGTCGCCGATCTGAAAGTGGTTTGTGCAAGTCCGCGTCTATTGCCTACTCCGTGCCCAGGTATTCAGTGCAGCGGGCGCTTCTCGCACAGTTGGCGATAGAGCTTTTCGAACAGACGCGTGGTTAATGCCGCGTCTTCGCGTACCGCACGGCACTGCGCCGCCCAGGCCAGGCGCAAGCGCAGTTCGTCGTCGGCAATTACCTGACGGACGGCGTCCGCCAGCCCGGCCCAATCGCCCGGCGGCACGGCCAATGCGCAGACCGGCGCCCACTCGAGCAGATGCCCGACGGCCGTCCCCACCGTCGGCACACCTGCAACTGCAGCTTCCAGCAGCACCAACGGCCCGGCTTCATGCAAGGACGACAACACCAGCAGATCGGCCGATAGCATGATCGGGCGCAACTCGCGCTGGGTCTTGAAGCCGAGAAAACGTACCTGCTCGCCAAGACCCAGTTGTTGCACAAGGCGATGCATGGCGCCGTCCAGGGTATCGACGCCGACCATATCGAGAGTAAAGGCGACATCGGCGCGTTTGAGCGCCGCCATCGCCTGCAGCAAGGTGGTCTGGTCCTTGACCGGGTTCAGGCTGGCCACGTGCAGCAACCGGGCGATTCCGCCGGTGCGCGCGCGTGGCGCCGCCGGTGGCCAGGCGCGCAGGTCCACACCCAATGGCACCCGCTGCGCGCGGATGCCCAGGACTTGTAGCGAATCGACGATGGGCGCGCTGGCGGCAGTGACGCGATTGGCCAGACGCAGGATCACCGCTTCGCGCAACCGCCCGCGCCACTTACGCCGGCCGCCGTAATCGATGGCATGCAGTGCGACCAGCTCGCCACCCGCGATATGCACTACGCTTGGCCGACGCAGTAGCGTTGCCGCCGTCACCGCGATCAAGCTGCAATAGCCGGAGAAAATCGCTTGGATGACGTCGAACGGTGCACGCCGGTGTTCGTCACGAATGGCGGCGATCGCACGTAGACGGGTGCGCTTGGCGCCGATGTTGTGCACGGTGGCACCACGCAGGCTCCAGGTGCCCGGCATCGGCTCCTGATGCAGCACGAAGACATGCACCTGATGATGGCGCGCCAACCATTCGATCAGGGTCAAAAATACCGGGATCACACGGACTTCGCCGCTGCGGTCCACACCGCCCGGCACCACCAAGGCCAGTTTCATGGAGTCCGTCCCGGCGCGGCCGCCAATAATTGCGTGTAGGCGGTTGCCCAACGTTGCCCCACTGCGGCGAAGGACAGCCGCGCATCGAAATGCGCACGCACCTGTGTGCGAGTGGGTCGCTGCCGGGAAATGCGCAACAGCAATTCCGACAAAGCCGAAGCATCGCCCACCGGCCACAACGCACCGACTGCACCCGCATCGCTGAGCGCGCGAAACGCAGGAATATCGGTCAACAGCGGCACGGTGCCGCAGGCATAGGCTTCCACTGCGGCATACCCGCAACTTTCCGCGTGGCTGGCCGAGATAAACAGGTCTGAGGCACGCAGGAGCGTTTCCACACGGGCATGCGGCACTTTGCCCAGCAGCCGCACGCAGCGTGCAAGACGCGGATCGTCGTGCAGCCGCTGCTGTATCTGTTCCAGCAACGGTGCCTGGTCGAACACACACCATAGCCGTAGCCCAGGCAACACACGCGCCGCCATCGCAATGGCATCGAGCACGCACAGCGGATCCTTGGCTGCGCTCAGATGGCCGACCCACAACACGCATGGGTCGCCATGCAGACCCGTGTGCTCGCGTGCCTGCAGGCGATCGCCCGGTAAGAAGCGGCTGCTGGATTCGGGAATCGCAAACAGCTGCGTGCTGGATCGAAACACACGCGCGCGCAGAAATGGCTGCGCCAGTTCCAGCGAGGTGAACGCGATGCCGGCAGCCGCCGCATAGCGCGTACGCCACACAAGCCGGCGCCACCAGCGTGGCGGGCGATTGGCATGGTCCTGCAACAGGATGGGACTGTGCGGCAGCAGGCGCGCAAGCCGCCGCGCATCACCGGCAAATTCCAGGCCGTGCACGTGGATCACGTCGGCATCGATCTCGCGCAGCATTGCCGCAAGAATGCGAGCGCGTTGTTTACTCCCACGCGCCTCCAGATCGACGAAACGGTAGTCCACGTCCTGGCGCGTGAGTCGGGTATTCAGTGCGGAGGCCTGGATCACCGTCACCCGAACCCCAGCGCTGGCCACGGCATCGGCGATGTCGGCCAGCGATGGCCAGTGTGCGAAGACCTGCTCTACACTCAAGCCCTCGGGCGTCGGTACCAGATTGAGTTGCGCCACATGCAGCGTCATGGCGCAGACATCGAGTGGCATGCACATCTTGCAAAGCCGGTGGTGCACTGTTTCGCACAGCGCACGCCGCCCGGGTCGCAGCACCTGCAGGCCACGCATATGCTGCAATCAGGTATCGCGATGAGCACCACATCACTCACGCGATGCGCCGCAGCCGCAGCACCAAGGCAACCGGTACCTGCAACGCAGCCCGGTCGAAACGTGCACCGGGCGCGATATCGGCCGGGTCCAGCATCGGTTCGGCCACCGCTTCGATGGCCAGACCCAGCGATGCGCAGGCTGCATGCCAATGACTGTAGAGATGCTGGGTATGGCGCACGGCGTACTGCTGGCCGTCGGCCTTGAAATCGCGTCGCCAGCCCAGTGCATGGCCGATCGGATGCACATCGCTGCACAGCACGATACCGCCCACGCGGGTGACGCGATGCAGTTCTTCCAGCGCCGGCCACAGCTGCTGCAGATGCCCGACCACCAGGCCGCAGACGCTGAGATCGGCGACTGCATCGGGCAGTGGCAATTGGTCGAGACTGCCTTGTTGCAGACTCACGCGTGCCGCTGGCCAATCGTGCGCGAGCTCGGTGCCGGCACGTTGCAGCATCTGCGGCGACAGATCCACACCGGTCACATGCAGCGCGCCACGCCGCAACGCATGCAGCATGTAGCGACCACTGCCGCAACCGGCATCCAGCACATGCTGGCCCTGCAGGGCGCCGGGCATCAGCGCGAGCATGGCGCGTTCTTCGGCCAGCATCACCGGGTTATGCGCATGCGGCGGATAGGCCTGCGCCCATAGTGCGTATGCCGCTGCCGGTTCGAGCGTTGGGATTGCGCTCACGACACCGCACCGATGGCGGCCATCGCGATGGATGGCGCGTGCGCTGCATGCGGCACCCGCTGCAGACCCGGCTCGAGTGCCAGCACTGCCGGGTCGGCCAGCGTGGCATCGAGCAGTTTGGGGCGGCCGTCCAGCAGCACCGGCACGGTCTGGATGCCTGCAGCGTCGAACCACTCGGCGAAATCCGGGTCTGCAATGCGTGGCTTGCCATCGCGTATCACCGCGCGCAGCGCGCTGCGTTCGCAACCGACCACGCTGCTGGCAGGGTCGCCACCGCGATCGCGCACGATCAGCAGATCTGCAACAGCGTCTGGAGCGATGCATCCGCGTGCTTGCATGCGCAGGATGCGCGCAGATTGATGGGTGACCATGCCGAGCACTAGATCAGGTGCGAGCCCGCTGTCGATGGCGATGCGCAGTTCTTCTAGCAGGTCGCGCGCGCCGCTGATACGCGAATCGCTGCCCAGTACCAGCCGTCCGGCCATGCACAAGCGCCATGGATCGAGCGTGCGGCCCAGCAGCGCAAGATTGCTCGAAGGACACCACACCACCGCCGCGCCGCGCGCGATCACCCGTTCGATATCGCGTTCGCCCATGCCCACGCCGTGAATCAGCACGCTGTTGGCCGCCAGGCAGCCGAGCCGATCGAGTTCGTCGAGTTCGGCACCCGCCACCGCGTCGGTGCCTTCGGCCAGATGGATCATCCACGGATGTTCGGGCGAGGTGGCAGCAAAACTGCCCTGCACCGGCGGGCCATAGCCAGTCCAGCCCAGTGCATAGCTCCAACCGAACTCGCGCAGCAGGCCGACCGGAAAGTGCGCCTCGTCCAGGGTCGCATGCCAAGGATCGTGCTGCGCTACGCAGGTGACGCCGGCGAGCAGATTCTTCAGGCCGCCATGGCGCAAACGCACTGCCTTGGGCACGCGCAATGCAGCCGCCACATCGGGATGCTGAAAATGCGCCTGAAACGCCTCGATCCACGCATAGCTGTTGGGAAACGGTGCGCCTTGCGGCAGCGGCGGCACGCAGTTGACCTGCAGATGGTCGTGCGCGTTGATCAAGCCCGGCGCCAGCACATGCCCCTGCAAATCCAGACGTACGCTACCGGTGCCGAGCGTGCCGCCGAAACGCCCCGCGCGGATAGTCAGCGGCGCGCGCGACGGACCCGCCAGGGTGATCGAGCGTGCGCCCTGCAAACAGACATCTGCCATGGACATCGGCGTCTCCACTCAGCGCTTGCGCATCACGATCAAAAAGTGATCGCCCATGTCGCGCAGCAGTGGCAGCCCGCCCAGACGGTCGTCGCACCAGCCCAATTTTGCCGACAGCCGCGGATAGCGCTCGCAGAACTCGACCAAATACGGCGGCGGCAGGAACAGGCTCAAGGCACGGTAGCTGTCCAGCACGAAGTGCTTGTTGAAGGCACGATAGAACTCGCGCGGCAGGTGGTACCAGGTCCAGATGGTATGGCCGTTCATGCCCACTGCGGTGACCCCGCGCGCGGCACGCACCGCTGCGCGCTTGAAGCGACCGCGCAAGGTGTAATGGCCGATTTCCCACGGGCAGATACGACCGATCACCGAAAATACCAGGCAGCCATCGGCGCGTAGTAGACGCGCGCACTCGGCAGCCACTGCCGGCAGATCCGGCGCGCAATTGAGTGGGCCGAAGTTGGAGTACATGCCGTCGAAGGTGCCCTCCAGCTGGCCGAGCTGCTGGATGCCCACGTGCGCGGCGGTCAGGCGTGCTTCCAGACCTTGCGTGGCCGCGCGATGGCGGGTGCGTTCGACCATGGCCGGCGACCAGTCGGTAGCCAACACGCTGTAGCCACGGCGCGCGAATTCGCCGGCATCCAGACCGGTGCCGCAGCCCAGATCCACCAACCGCGAGCCGGCCGGCAGCTCGGCCGCAACCGTGTCCCACAGCGTGGTGCGCATGCGCTGGATCAGCGCGTTGTTGCCGCGCGGGCCGTCGTAGTCGGGGGCGACGCTATCGAAGGCACGTTGCGTTTCCAGTAAACGCTCCGGGGCGACCGTGCCACCGCGCGCCGCATGTTCATTGACCACCGACATGCGCAGCCTCCCCAACCAGTGCAGCTATTCTCACGACACTCTCCAGACGCAACACCGCCAACGCGGCATCGCTTGATTGACTGGTGAGTGCCACGCGCGGCGGCTTTGGTTGCAGCGTGGTGAGCGATCTACCACGTGGAAGGTGTACGGCCGAGTTCAGGCGGCAGAGCCCGTGACGGCAACCCTGCGACGCCGCCATGCGTTGCGTAGCACCGCCGCCAGCACGCCCAAGCCGGCGCCAGCGAGCAAGCCGGCAGCCCAGGCGGTGATTGCATTCGGAAACGCCTGGCGATCAGGCACATACAGCGGCCACGCCAACGAGGTTTGATAGGTGTAGCGCGTGGTGAGGCGCGCGATGAGATCGTCGCGCTCGGCTTTCAACGCGCGGATGGTGGTGTTGCTGTCGGTCAGCAGTACACCCGCAACCACCTGCGCCGGCGTGGCCGTAGCACCGCCCTGCCCGGCCTGCACTTGCTGTTGCAGTTGCGCCCGGTTGACGAGCGCCGCGCGCAGGTCTTCATTCAACCCTTGCAGACGCGTGCGTGCGAGCTCAAGCGCCACCGCATTGGTCTGGCCGTGCAGCGTCTGCAGCTCGGTCACGGTGGCCATCGCAAGGCGGCGCGCCTGCGCGGACGATTCGGCACGAATGGTCACGCCGATCAGATTCGCGTAAGGGTCCGGATCGGGCTTGAGACTGCCGCGATACAACTGCCCAGCGCGGCTGTTGAGCGGCACGCCAGCCTTGCGCAGCACCGCATCCTGAAACAGCCGCGTCTTCATGCGATCGATTACGCGTTGGAACGGCTCGACCTTGGGGTCGCGCCCGGCCGGTGTCGGGCCGATTTCGCCGACCTGGATCCAGGCGGTGGCCTCCCACTGCGGTTTGGCCAACCGGGTGAAGGCGAACGTCAGGCCAAGCACCACCACCAGCGCGGCCAGCGCCCAGCGCCATTCGCGGCGCAGGATGCGCCACAGGTCGATCAGATAGATATCGTCGTGTTGATTCATGGTGCACCGGCTCTGGAACTTGGTGAAAAAACGAAGTTGCCGCGCACTACGCAGCAGCGCTAGATGCCGCATTGCGGCTGGGCAGCAACACGGTGCAGGCATGCAACACCAGGCACAGCGCGATGAACCCGAAATTGGTCCAGGTGAAGGCCTGCGGTGCGAACGGCGACATCAGGCAGGCGTAGGCGATGCGCAGGAAGATCAGCACATGGAAGATCGACAGCGAGGCATTGAGCAAGCGCACGCTCCACACCAGGCCCGCATACAACGCCAGCAGCGCCATCAACGCACCCGGCGCGCCCCAGGCCATCAGGAACGGAAAGAATTCGGTCCCTACATTGATGTTGGGCGCATCCAGCGGAATGCTGGTGCCGGCGGTGGCGATCGACCCACTGAACGGCACCAGTTGATTGACCAGAAAACTGGCGTTGACGTAGCCCTTGGCCAGGATCGCGCCGAAGTTGTACGGCCCGGCGCTGATGTACAGCAACAGCCACTGCACGCCCTGCGGCATGGCGCGATACAACGCACTGAACGGCAAGGCGACCGTCGCCAACGAGCCGGAACGCAGTGCGCCCAGGATCGAAAACACCCCGCCCCCAGCAAGCACCAGCAGGCCGATGGTTTTCCACGGCAAGCGGCGCGCAGGATCGCGGCGCAACAACATCACCAGCACGAACGAGAACAGCCCGGCGAAGATCCGGTTGCGGTCGATCACCACAATCGGGAACACGAATCCCAGCGTGACCATCGCCGCACGCAGCCCGCGATGGCGCACGCACAGCAGCGCGATCGGCGGCAGAATCCAGCACATATTGGAGATGTGCCGCACATGCGAACGCAACGGACTCAAGGTGGCATACGAGGACGGGTCGCTGAACAGCGGAATCGGAAACAACGACACATCCACGATGCAGAAGACCGTTACCACTGCCGCCAACGCCATCACCACGAAGGCATCGCGGGTACCGGCATAGCGGTAGTTGCGAAAGCGTTCCACTGCAGGCAGCTGAGTGCGTAACACGGCATCCAGCGCAAACGTCGCAGCGGCAGCGGCAGCCAGCAGCGCGATACCGTCCAGATAGTCGCCAGGCAGCGTGTAGGTCACTCGCGTCAGCGTGCAGCTGAGCAGCATCGGCAGTGCCAGATAGGTCGCCGGCCGGCGCAACACCGTGCTCATGCCGGTTCCACCGCGGCACGCGATTGTCTGGGCCGCCACCTGGCCGGCAACGACAACCAGGCATAGGCGAGCAGATGGCCAATCACCCGATGCGGCCGGCGCTGCAGAAACGCCACTTTGGCCGCGATGTAATGCGCCTGCGCCCTGAGCAGCGTGCGCTCAGCGGCCTCGAACAACTCCGCACACCGCAGCGCCACCTGACGCGACTCGCTCAAGTTGGCAATCCGCGCACGCACGTTCGCGGTCTTGCTGAGGTTGTCGCCGTGCAAACGGTATGCGCACACCGGCACGTCGATGAAACCAAGCGCGTTGCGCGCGGCCAGGCGCAGGAAAAAATCCCAGTCTTCGATCCGCAGCGATTCGTCCCAGCCGGTGCGCGCATCGAAGGCACTGCGGCGCAGCAACGCCACCGCGCCACTGACCGCCCATTGCTGGATCACCGCACGGCGGATGCCGGACTCGGAACGGTACAAACCGGTATCCACCCGATGCAGGTCGCGCATGGCGCTGCCGTGCAGCAGCTGCCCATGCTGATCGACCACACAAGCGTCGCCAATGACAGCCAATTTTTGCGGATGCGCGCGCAGGTAACGCACTTGCGCATCCAATCCGCCGGCCAGCAGATAATCGTCGCTCGCGCCAAGCCGCAGATAATCGCCACGCGCACGCAACGCCAGCTCGTTGAGCGTGGCGGCCACGCCGCGATTGTCGCGCTGCACGAACTGTACCGGCAGCCGATGGCCATGGGTGGCAATCCACTGCGCGATCTTTTCGCCCGTGGAGTCGCTGGAGCCGTCGTCGATGATGACGATCTCCTTGCACGGGTACGGGTCTTCCAACACGCTGTCCAGACACCGCTGCACGAACCGCGCGTGGTTGAAGGCCGGAATCAGTACCGACACCAGCGGCCAGCTCGCTCGCGCGCTCGGTTGCGTTTGATCGCTCATGCCGTCTGCACCAGATAGCGACGTACCACCACGATATTGAACAGCAGATACAACACGTAGTTGGCGACAAATGCATACATCGCCCCGATCAGCCCGAACTGCTCCGTGAACAGATACACCAGCGCCAGATAACTGGCAGCGAACATGCATTCGGAAATCACGAACAACCGCGTCATCGCCTTGGCCAGCATCACGTACGACAGCACGAACGCTGCGATCTTGATCACATCGCCCAGCAATTGCGGGCCGTACAGGGGTGCTGCGTGCGCGAATCGCGCATCGAACAACAGCCAGGTCACCCAATCGCGGCACATGTATACCCCCAGCGCCATCGCGATCACAGCCGGCATCACATAGCGATACGCGGCCCGCAGCTCGCGCGCAAGCGCCGCACGATCCTGCAACGACGCTAACTTAGGCAGGTAATACACGTTGATGGCAGTGGTGAAGAACAGCAGATACGCATCCGACACCCGGCTAACCGCCTGCCAGTACCCCACCTGCTGCCAACCGAACTGCAAGGCCAGATGATCACGCACCACAATGGCCACCAGCTGCGGCACCAGCGTGGCGGTCAACGTCATCGCCGAGAACGCGGCCAGCTTGCGCGTCATCGGCGCATCGAAGCGCAGGCGCAACATCTCGCGTTGGAAATACGGGCTGCGTCGCAGTGCCGGCACGCCGGCCAGCAACCACAATACCTGGCCCAACACCAGCGCCAGCAACGCACCTTGCAACTGCGCCCGACTTGAGAGCCACGCAACCAGTGCAACGCTCAACACCGCGCCGCTCACCTGCACAATCGCCAGACGGCGAACATCCATAAACCCGTTGATCACCGCCAGGATGTAATTGACCAAGGCAATGCCCAACTGCGCAATCGCCAGCACGCAGATCAGCGGCCGATACGCCACATCGCCCAACAGGCGCTCGGCGATCACGCCACTGAACAGCACCGCCAACACCGCTATGACGCAAGCCGCGCAGAAGGCGTACCACAGCGCTGCGCTGAGCAAACGTGCCAGTGCCGGCGCATCGTCGCGATACTCGGCCACATACTTGACGATACCGGCGCTGATACCGCCGCCCGCCAACACCGCCAGCACCGACATCACATTGAGAAATTGACCCAGGCGGCCGACACCTTGCGGGCCGGCATAGACTGCGACCAACTTCACCACCACCAGCGCAGCCAGCAGCTTGGCCAGCGTCGCAACGCCGGTATACGCACTGCTGCGCATGAGATTCATGCAGTTGTGCCGAACGTTTGGCATGCGGCAATCACGCGTTCCACCGACGCATCATCCAGCGCCGGGCCCATCGGCAGACTCAATACTTCGCTGTGCAGGCGCTCGCTCACCGGCAGGCAGGCATCGCCCAGCGTGGTGTACGCCGGCTGCCGATGTGGCGGCACCGGGTAATGGATCTGGGTATGGATGCCCAGGCGCAGCAAATGCGCCTGCAAGGCGTCGCGCCGCGGGCTGCACACCACGAACAGATGCCAGACATGCTGTTCCTCGGCCACCACCACGGGCAAGGTGATCAACGGGTTATCGATGCCCCGCAGATAACGCCGTGCCACCGCACGCCGACGCGCGATCTCGTCTTCCAGATAACCCAGTTTGACCCGCAAGAACGCAGCCTGCATTTCATCCAGCCGCGAGTTCACGCCCTGGCAGATATGGTGATATTTCACCTCCGAGCCATAATTGCGCAGCGCGCGAACGCGCTCGGCCAGACGTGGATCCGAGGTCACTACCGCACCCCCATCACCGAGTGCGCCCAGGTTTTTGGTCGGAAAGAAACTAAATGCCGCCGCATCGCCAAAGGCGCCGGCGCGTCGTCCGTGAGCGCTCGCACCATGCGCCTGCGCGGCATCTTCGATCAGCAGCAGCCCATAGCGATGCGCAAGCGTCTGCAACGCCGCCATGTCGGCCAGCTGCCCGTACAGATGCACGGCCATGATGGCGCGTGTGCGTGGACCGATCGCCTTCTCCACACCGGCCGGGTCCATGTTGAAGGTCAGCGGATCCGGCTCCACCGGCACCAGTACCAAGTGGTTCTGACTGATCGCCAGAAACGTCGCGATGAAAGTATTGGCCGGCACGATGATCTCATCGCCCTCGCGCAGCACGCCCAACTCGCGATAGCCGCGCAGGATCAGCGATAGCGCATCCAATCCATTACCCACACCCACCGCCTGCGCAGCGCCGCAGTAGCTGGCGAACTCTTCTTCGAACGCGGCCAGCTCTTGCCCGAGCACATACCAGCCGGCGTCGATCACCCGCGCAGCGGCAACTTTCAGTTCATCCGCGTAGCGCGCATTGACTGCACGCAAATCCAGAAACGGCACATCCATTACAACGTCCACCGATAGAAATCCTGCACCACGGCACGCGCGCCGAAGCGCTCCTTTTGTTCGACCAGCCCATCATTGAGCACCTGCCCGCCCTGCTCGGTGGAGATACCGAAGCTGAAGTAATGGCGCTGCGCATACACCGCAGTGATCAGCTCGGCCAGCAGCAAGCTCAGCGCATCCAGCTGGCGGCCGCGCTCGGACACCGCCAGATACTGGGTGTGCACGCCGCGGCCAAAGTCCAACACCAGCGCTGCGGCCACGAGCTGCCCCTCAGCGCGCGCTTCATGCAGCACGATCTGCTGCGCAAACCGGCCCTGCAACAGTTGCAGTTCATCCAGCCGATGGGTTGGCGCCACACCGTGCCGTTGCAGCACCTGGGTCAGCAAGGCATGAAACGCATCGAACTGCGTGCCGATCTGGATCTGCACGCCGGCCTTGCGCGCCTTGACCAGCGAACGCCGACGCTCGGCACTGAACGCGAACGGCTCACGCAGCGCGATCACAGATGACAGGTCGCGCCGGTACAGCTGCGCGCCCAAGCGATGCAAGGCATACAGATCTTCTTCGGCCGGGTACGCATGAAACACGTGCGGCACCGGCTTGTAGACAATCTCGCGCACATCACGCGCGCGATAATGCGCAGCAATCTGTTCGAACACCTGCAAGGTGGCACCGGCGCGCAATGCCATCGATGACAACAAGCCCGCATAGGTCAGCCCGGCATGGCTACTGACGCAATCGCCGTGCACACTTGCCGGAAATACCGCCACCACCTCGCCGCCACGTTCGACCAGCAACGATGCGTCCACGAAGCGGTCGGCGTGATAGTCCATATAGCCGCGTCGATGCAACAGATTACCGTTGCGCGAGGACGCCACCAGCGCATCCCACGCAGGCGCATCGCTTGCGACATATGGCCTAACCGAAAACATGGCGCCCCTGCAGATCCATCGGCAGCGCTGCCTCGGCAAGACCGAAGCCGGCCTGCCCCATCGCGTTGCCGTTGTAGAACATCAGCACGCGATCGTGCTGCTGGATCAACGCGGGATAGCACAGCGTCTGCGCATCCCAACCGTGCTCGGACAGCTGCAGCCCCAGCTGACTGTCGTCGCGCTCCCACTGCATGCCATCGCCGCTGAAGGCGATGCCGGGGAAGTAACCACCGTGCGTGTCGCCGCGTGTGAAATACATCAGATAGCGATCGCCCAGGCGATACACGCGTGGACGCCCGATGCGGTATTCGTCATCGCGCGGACGCAGGCAGACCACGTCATCGCTGGGGATGCTGCGCAGATCGTCGGTTTCCGCGTAACGGATGTGATACCGCGGATACGGCTGGCCACCGATGGTTTCCCAATCGTCGCCCACCGCGTACCACAATCGCCAGCGGCCTTCTTCGTAACGCGCCGAGTGCACCGCGGCAATGGTGCTGCGGCCGGGCGCGCGATCCAGCAATGGCGTCTCCTGCCGGCGCTGAAAGCTCTCTCCACCATCGCGGGACACCGCAAGCCCGGTGAAGGCCAGGAACTTGGCCTTGGCGACACGCTGAAAGCCGACATAGAACATGTACAGGCCATCGGGCCCGGCCACGACATCGCCCAGAATCATGCCGTTATCGTCGAAGCAGCCATCGCGACCGAGATCCAGCACCGGCTGTTTGCTGACACTCACGATCTGCGTTGGCGCATCGGCACGCACGTCCACATAGCCGATCCGGCTCACGCCCTGCGCATCGCGAAACCCTGCATAGACGCGTAGCACCTGCGCAGACAACCGATACGGTGTCGGTGTCAACGCGGCATGCTGCATCCAGCCGCCCACACCATCGCGCGCGACATCGAACACCAGGCCCCGCTTGGTCCAGGCGAACATGGGTCAGAGCTCCACGTCGAAGCTGGATCTGCCGGCCACCGCACGCGCCGGCGAACCCACATACACGCGCTCGGCCTCGGTATGCCGGGTGACCAGCGCGCCGGCACCGATGATGTTGTCTGCAGCAATGTGCACCTTGTCGCTGAGCGTAGCGTTGACGCCGATGAAGCTGCCGCGCCCGATCTCGCAATAGCCGGAAATCACCGCATGCGAGGCGATGAACACGTTGTCCTGCACCACCGTGCGGTGACCGATATGGTTGCCGCTCCACAGCACGCAGTTGTCGCCGATGCGGGTGAACGGTTGGATGACGTTGCCTTCGAAGATGAAACAGTTGGCGCCGATCTGCGCATTGCGCCAGACGAACGCGCGCGAGCTGACATAGCTGGCGCAGCGATAACCACGGCGCACCACGTCTTCAAAAAAACGCGTCCGCAAGCGATTGAGCTGCGTGGCCGGAATCGCCACGAAGACCTCGTACTGCTCGGGTGGGTAGCGCTGTTCGAGTTCTTCAAACGCCACCACCGGCAGCTCGGCCAACGTGGGCCGTAGCAGGAAGTCGCGCTCCACACTGAAGGCGACCACTGTGTAATCGCTGTCGTGCTGGAAATACTCGCAGGCGATCTGCGCAAACTCGCCTGCCCCGACGATCACCAATGGCTTATGCACGCTCATGCTTCCAGCCTGCATGCGTCCAGGCGACGTTCGCCGCGCACCTCGCTCACGAAGTCGTCGTAATCCAGAATGTAATCGGCCGGGTCGTAGAACTGGTCGGCCAGCACCATCAACACGCAGTCGGGGCTGAAGCGATACAGATCGCGCCACACCATGCGGCCGAGCAACAGTCCTTGCGAAGGATCGTCCAGCACCACTTCGGTCTGGCCATTGCCGTCGCCTTCGTCCAGCAGAATCGTCACCGAGCCGTGCAAGGCGACGGCGAACTGATTGAGCTGGCGGTGCGCGTGCTGGCCGCGATGCACGCCATCGCGGGTGCCGAACAGGTAATACACACGACGTATCTCGAACGGGACATTGCGCTGCTGCTCCAACGAGATGAGCAAACCGCGATTGTCGCCGTGGGTGTGCAACTGGATGCGTTCGATGGCCATGATTCGGGGGCGTAACCGCTGACTGCACGTAGTGCGACATGCCTGAGTGCACCGGGATGCGCGAAAGGTTGCACCACGTCACGGCACTGCGAATTCATGTGCGTGCAAGCGCAGTTGTATGCACAGCGGACGGGGATAAGCACTGTTTGCAGCGCAATGCCCGCAGGGCGATGCAACCTTTTGCCGGCATCGCCGCACATATCGGTGCACGTTCACCTGGCCACAGATCGGCCGGCGTGGGGAGCCAGGCCTGGCAGCGCACTGCGCACTGCCGGAACCAACGACCAGCACCGGAGCACACCGACCAAATGCGTTCATCCCCCCAGGCGCCCGACACCGCCGCCACCGACAGCACGACTGTGCTGCCGCAACACGCGCTGCCGGTTGCGCAGGTCAGTCCACTTCCCAAATCGATGCGCGTGCTGCACTGGCTCACGGTGCTGTGCCTGGCCATGGCCGCCACATTGATTCTGCTACGCGCCGAACTGGAGGGACGCGCATTGCGTCAGTGGCTGATGGAAGGACATCGCCACTTCGGTTTGATGGTGCTCTTTCTCTTCGTATTGCGCGTGGGTTTACGCATCCGCCTGCGCAAACTACCTCCCGGCCCGCCATCGCCGCTGATCATGCGGCTGGCTGCAGGCGCCACCCATTTCGCGTTGTACGGCTTGATGGTCGCATTGCCGCTGATCGGCTGGTCGTTGAGCAACGCCTACGCCAAGCCGGTCTACCTGTTCGGATTGACGCTACCGAATCTGGTCGCGCCGGACGAAGACCTGGCCGACACCCTGGGCACCTGGCATTTGAATGCCGCCTGGGTCTTGCTGGCCTTAGTGATCCTGCATATCGGCGCCGCGCTCTGGCATCACCTGGTGCTGCGCGATGGCGTGCTGCACCGCGTGCTGCCGAAGAAGACCCGATGAATTCCCCCGAGTTGCCAGACCTCCCCCGCTCCCGCAGCACCGAACCCCGCACCGTCGAACAAGGACTTTCCATGCCTACTTCCCAGCCCGCCCCGCGTCGCACCGCTGCCACGCGTACTGCCTCCCTGACGTCCTTGTTGTGCGTGTCCGGCCCGTTGTTGCTGTTTGCCAGCACACAGGCGCAGGCGGTTGCCTCGTTCGCGCGCCAGACCGGTTCTTCGTGCGCGGATTGCCATGTCGGTTCCTACGGCCCTTCGCTCACGCCGTACGGCATGCGCTTCAAACTCGGCGGCTTCACCGACACCGATGGCAACGGCACCAAGATTCCGGTCTCCGGCCAGGTCACCTGGACACGGCGCAATCCCAGCCGCGGCGACAGCAGCGCACGCGTCAACGAAGGCGATCTGTATCTGGCCGGCCGGGTCAACGACCATATCGGCGGTTATTCCAAGATCCGCTCCAACAACGGCGGCAACGACACCTTCAACACCCAGTTGGACGATGTGGATCTGCGCTTTGTCAGCAAGCCGTTCCAGCTTGCCGGCAAGGACGCCATGGTCGGCGTCAGCATCAACAACAACCCCGGTGTGTCCGATCCGATCCAGGTGCTGCCGAATGCATCGACCCTGAGCCCGGTCTCCAACGCCGGTTCGGCCAGCATGCTCAGTTCGTCGGCGCTGTCCAACCGCGTGATCGGCGCCAGCGTGTACGGCTTGTTCGACCGCAATTGGTACGGCGAAGTCGGCAGCTACAGCGCGCTGTCCACCGATGCGCAGGACCACCTGGGCTGGAACCCCAACGGCGACCCGGGCAAGCTCAGCGATACCGGCTATGCCCGCTTTGCCTATATGAAGGACATGAAGCGGCAGTTCTTCTCGGCCGGCCTGACCGCGATGACCAGCCGTCGCCAACGCCTGCGCAGCGGCGGTCCGAGCGATGACTTCACCGATCTGGGTTACGACCTGACCTATCAGTTCCTCGGCACCCGCGAGCACGTGTTGTCGCTGGCCTACGTCAACATCTACGAGCGCCGCAAGTACGGCAGCCCGCTGCTGCCGACCGACCCGAGCCTGTCCCCGCGCGATCGCGGCAGTGTGCGCGACCAGAACATCAGCATGAACTACGCGTTCAAGCAGACCTATGGCGTGCTCGCAGCGCATTTGATCAACAGCGGCTCGTTCGATGTGGCGCGGTATCAGCCCTACGGCCTCCCCGACACCACCGCCAATCTGATCCTGCTGTACTGGACCCCGTTCGGTAAGGAAGGCACCTACACCACCAACGCCAACGTGCGTTTCGCGGCTACCTGGTTCCGCTTCGACAAGTTCAACGGCAGCACCACCAACGTGTTCGGTGGCGGCAATCCGATCACCAACCCGCGCGATCTCGACAGCTTCGCGCTGTCGGTCAATGTCGCGTTCTGATTCCCCCGCACGCGTAAGGACCCCCATGAAGTCACTCCACAAAACCTTGTTGTGCGTTCCGCTGGCCGGCCTGCTGTTGGCCGGCGCAGTGTTTGCCCCATCCGCGCGTGCGGCCGATGGCAAAGGCGTGTTCATGACCGAATGCGCCGAGTGCCACAGCGCCGCCCAGGGCAAGAACAAGAAAGGCCCGTCCATGTTCGGCGTGGCCGGGCGCCCGGCCGCCAGCCTGCCGGACTACAGCAACTATTCCGATGCGCTCAAGGGCAGCAAGTGGCAGTGGACGCCGGCCCAGCTCAAGACCTATCTCTCGCAATCCTCGTCCAAGGCCTTGCCGGGCACGAAGATGAAGTACGAGGGCCTGGAGGATCAGAAGGAACTCGACGCGCTGATTGTCTACCTCAACACCCTGCACTGATCGTTGCTTAGAGCGCGCACTAAAACGACTGCGCCGCCGCCAGGCGGGCGGCCGGTTCCCGGAACCGGCATGTACCACGCGTATATGCCGGCTCCTGCGCGCTACCCACACCCACCTGACGACTGCTCGCTACGGTTTGCTCGCCACGCTTAGCCGGTCAGCGGCTGGCAGTCGCGCTCCGGGCCGGCATCCGGGGTGCCTCGGGGTCTGCGGTACAGACTGCAGGCGCGCGTTGCCCGCGCCGGTTCCTTCGCGTATATGAACGGAACCGTCGTGCCTGCTGCGGTCTGCCCGACGCAATCAGGCACTATTGCGCCCCGCTCACCGTGGACGCTCATCCGTTGCTCCCTGCTTCGCCTGCCAGGCCGTCTCCCTTCCTAACGCGACGCAGTTGCGCCTGCGGCGGGCAGCCGTGGGACGTACGGAGCCTGCAGAGGCTGCGGGAACGGGACTCCACGGTCGGCGGCGACACACATTGCCTGCCCGCAGGCACAGCCCCGCGCCACGCGGTACTGCGCCATTGCCTGCTGCTAGCCCTGCTCGTCAGCCCCTGTGCGGCACTGGCCGACAATCTCGGCGGCGCAGTGGCGCTGACCTCGCAACTGATCGACCGTGGCATCTCGATCGCGCCCAACAAGGCCACGCTGCAGGCGGCCGGCTACTGGCTGCCCGCGCCCGGCTGGTCGGTCTCCACCTCGGTCGCGCTGCAATCGCCCTCGCTGAGCAAGCCAGTGGCAGTCACCGCCCAGGCCGCACGCGCCTGGATGCTGGACGACCGCTGGCAGATGCAGGCCAGCCTGCTGTACTACGGCTACCCGACCAACCAGGCCACGCGCACCTTCGACCGCCAGGAAGCCAGCCTGGCCTGGTCCTATCGCGACGTGCTGACCTTTTCGCTGTCCACGTTCAACTTCCCCCGCGCCGACCAGTCGCCCTGGAATGTGGCCATCGACGTCACCGCCAGCATCCCGCTGCGCAACGATGTCAGCCTGTCGATCGGCGCCGGTTCTTCGCGTTTCCCGGCGATGGCCTACGGCGCCGCCGCGTCCGGCCGCTATCAGTACGGGCAATTGGGCCTGAAGTGGAGCCGGGCACGATGGACCGCGAAACTGGAACGCATCGTCACCAGCAGCAATACCCCGCGCCTGCAGGGCGGCCCCGGCGAAACGCCCTGGCTGGGCACGCTCTCCGCGTCTTTCTGATCCACCCGCAACCTTTTGCCCCTACGCGGGCACTGACCTACGTCTTCTGCCGTGCCTGCCTCGATGAATGATTCCGACACCCTGGGTGATGCCACCGACCGCATGCTGCTGCGACGCATGGCTGCGGGCGATCGTGCCGCCCTGGCGAGCATGTACACCAGCTACCACGGCCGGCTGTGCCGGTTCCTGTCGCGGCTGACCCGACGCCCGGACATCATCGAAGAAGCCATCAACGACTGCTTCTGGATCGCCTGGCAGAAAGCCGGCGACTTCCGCGGCGACTCACAGGTGTCGACCTGGATCATGGGCATCGCCTATCGCTGCGGGCTGAAATGCCTGCGCCAGCATGACGGCGAGGCCATCGACGACACCGCCGTGGTGGAAGACCACGCCCCCAGCGCCGACGACAACGATGACCGCGAGCTGCGCGACTGGCTCGACAAGGGCATGCAACGGCTGTCGCCGGACCAGCGCATGGTGATCGAGCTGGTCTATGGCGTTGGCCACAAGCTCGAAGAAGTCGCCGAAATCATGCAGTGCCCGGTCGGCACGATCAAAGCCCGGCTGTTCCATGCGCGGGTCAAATTACGCAATGTGCTGCCCGGCCTGGCTGGCGGCGCCCCCTACACGGAGACCATGCAATGAAGACGTTTTTCATCGCGCCTGGCAAGGAATGCTCGCACGCCTGGGAACTGATGCCCGCCGTCTTGCTGGACAGTGCCAGCGAGGAAGAAAACACCTGGCTGATCGCGCACGTGGCCAAATGCGCCTCCTGCAGCGCCGAGTTCGCCCAGCAGAACCGCCTGCGGCAAGCGCTTGCGCTGCCGTCGGAGGTCAAGCTGGACGCCAACGCCGGCCTGCTGCGTCTGCTCGGCCGCCTGGATGCGCCGGAACAGCACGCAGCGCCGGCGGCACCGGTACCGGCAGCACGCCGTTCCGGCAACTGGACAGTGCGCGCCCTGGCCGCCGCCGCCCTGGTGCAGGCCATTGGTCTTGGCGTCATGGGCGTCAAGCTGGCCGCGCCTGCGCCCTCGCACGACTACCGCACGCTCAGCAGTGCCACCGCCCTACCGGTACCGCAAGGTGCCATCCGCGTGGTGCCCGACGCCAGGATGACCGTGGCCGACTGGGACAGCCTGCTGCATGCGCAGCAGTTGCAGGTGGTCGGCGGCCCCAATGAAATGGGCGCTTACACGGTGGTGCCGGTCGCCCCGCAGCCCCCGGCCCAGCCGCAGCACACCGTGCAGCAGCTGCGTGCGAACCCGCGCATCCGCCTGGCCGAGATCGTGTCGGCACCATGAGCCGCCTCTTCGCAATCGGCATGTTCGCCGCCTGTATCGGCCTGGGCGTGTGCGCCAATGTGCATGCTCAAGCCGTGCCGCCCGATGCTGCGCAAACTGTCGCCACCCACCCCGTGCAAGCGCCGGCCGATGCGCATACGCCCGATAGCAGCCGCGACATCCTGCTGGCGGTGGCCAACCCGCTCACCGCGCCGCCGGCACGCGCCGGCTCCAGCCTGATCGGCTACGCCTCCAGCTATTACGGTGCCGGCCAGAAAGCCGCCATGCGCATGGAAGCCATCAAACAACGCTACAAGCTGCGCGAAGTCTCCGGTTGGCCGATCACCTCGCTGGGCCTGTATTGCGCCGTGCTGCAGCCGCCGCCGGGCGTGTCGCGCGACGCGCTGGTCAGCGCGCTGGCCGACGACGAAGGCGTGGAGCTGGTGCAGCCGGTGCAGGATTTCTCGGTGTTCTCCGCCGATGCATCTGAAAAGACCACTTCGCTGTCCGGCTACAACGACCCTTACGTGGACATGCAACGCGGCTTCATCGCCACCGATGCGGCCAGCGCGCAGACCGTTACCCAGGGCCGCGGCGTGGTGGTGGCCGTGGTCGATACCGGCGTGGATACCGCCCACCCGGATCTGAAATCGCGCATCCGCGACGTGCACGATCTGGTCGACGACACCGCGATCAGCACCAGCAGCGATTCGCATGGCACCGAAGTGGCCGGGATCATCGCCGCCGGCAGCAACAACCATCAAGGCATCGTCGGCATGGCGCCCAAGGCCATGCTGAGCAT
Organism: Xanthomonas sp. Leaf131; assembly: GCF_001423495.1. GTDB lineage: Bacteria > Pseudomonadota > Gammaproteobacteria > Xanthomonadales > Xanthomonadaceae > Xanthomonas. Next base: position 111,589 of record NZ_LMOG01000021.1, read on the forward strand.
CTACAAGGCGTGCTGGTATGCGCCGACCGTGGGTGCCACCGCCCGTTGCAATACCTTCACTCTGGCCAAGGCGCTGGCGGCGATCAACAACAGCTCCGCGCGCGTGATCAATCTGAGCCTGGGCGGCCCGGCCGATCCGCTGCTGAGCAAGATGCTGCTGCACCTGGTGCAACAGGGCCGCATCGTGGTGGCCGCGATGCCGCCGAACGGGCGCATGGATGGCTTTCCCAACGATGTGCCCGGCGTGCTGGTGGTGCGCAGCAGCAGCGCCACCACCGCAATGCCCGGCGTGCTGAGCGCGCCCGGCAAGGACATTCTCACCACCCAGCCGAACGGTCGCTACGACTTCACCTCCGGCTCGTCGATGGCCACCGCGCATGTCAGCGGCATGGCCGCGTTGCTGTTGTCGCTATCGCCGTCGATGGACGCCTCCGCCTTGCGCGAGCTGATGCAACGCACCAGCAAAATCTCCGATGGCCAGTTGCAGGTCAACGCCGGCGCTGCGGTCGACGCGCTGGCATCGCACGCCAAACATTCCAACTGACGACACCGGCATGGCCAAGTGGATTCCCTTGTGGCTGCATAAACTCAGCTCGCCGCCCACGTTTTACCGCGTCGCCGGCATCGTGCGCCCGTGGGCATTGGGCCTGGCGCTGCTGATTGGCGCGGTAGCCGCATACGGCGGGCTGGTGCTGGCGCCGCCGGATTATCAGCAGCACGATGCCTACCGCATCATCTTCATCCACGTGCCCAGCGCCTGGATGAGTCTTTTCATCTACGCGGCGATGGGCGTGTCTGCGTTCATTGCGCTGGTGTGGCGGATCAAGCTGGCCGAAGTGGCGACCATGGCCTCGGCGCCGATCGGCGCGGCCTTCACCTTCATCACCTTGTGCACCGGTTCGCTGTGGGGCAAGCCAATGTGGGGCACCTGGTGGACCTGGGATGCGCGGCTCACCTCCGAGTTGTTGCTGCTGTTTTTGTATCTGGGCGTAATGGGCCTGTATCACGCAGTGGAAGATCGCCGCCAGGCGATGCGTGCGGCCGGCTTGCTCGCATTGGTGGGCCTGGTGAATCTGCCGATCGTGCATTACTCGGTGGTGTGGTGGAACACGCTGCATCAAGGCTCCACCGTGCGCCTGCTCGGCCCCTCCAAGATGGGCGCCGACATGCTGTGGCCGTTGTTGACGATGATGCTGGCGACCAAGTGTTATTACCTTGCCAGCCTGCTCGGCCGCGTGCGCGTGGACCTGCTCGCACTGGAAAGCGGCAAGGACTGGGCACGCCGCATCGTGTTGACGGAGCGCACCGCATGAACACCTTTCTGGCGATGGGCGGTTACGGCCACTACGTGTGGACCGCGTACGCAGTCTTCGTACTGGTATTGCTGGCGGACCTGGCATCGCCATGGTTACGTCGCCGCCGCCTGCCACGCGAGCTGCGCGGCCAGCTGCAACGACAAACGCCGCGACGTGCACGCGATCAGCCAGTTCCCGCACTGGATCGGGACGCGCCATGAATGCCACCCGCAAACAACGTCTCTGGCTGGTGCTCGCCCTGCTCGCCGCTGCCGCACTGGCAGTGACGCTGATCGTGTTCGCGCTGCAGCGGAACATGAGCTACCTGTTCACGCCCAGTCAGGTGCACGCCGGCGAAGCGGCCAGCTATCAGCAATTCCGCCTCGGCGGCATGGTCAAAGCCGGCTCGATCCAGCGCGCAACCGATAGCCTGAAAGTCAACTTCACCGTCATCGACAAGCACGCCGCAACGCAGGTCGAATACACCGGCATCCTTCCGGATCTGTTTCGCGACAACCAATCGGTGATCGCCAACGGACGCATGCAAGGCGGGCGCTTTGTCGCCAACGAAGTGCTGGCCAAGCACGACGAAACCTACATGCCCAAAGAACTGAAAGACGCGATGGCCGAGGGCCATGTGGGCAAGCCGATTCCTGCCGCCGCCATGCCGCTGTCGGCGCCGCGTTGATGCTGCGCGCACCGTTTTCAACCACTTTCATGATCTTCCTTCGTTACACGCTGCGATTTGCCCATGACGCCTGAACTCGGCCAGATCGCACTGATCCTGGCATTGCTGTTGTCGCTGATGCAGGGCGTGTTGCCGCTGATCGGCGCCTGGCGTGGCAACACCACACTGATGGCGGTCGCGCGGCCTGCGGCGGTCGGTCAAGCGGTATTCGTGTGGATGGCGTTCGGCCTGCTCGCCTGGTCGCTGCTGTCGCTGGATTTTTCGGTGGCCTATGTCGCTGCCAACGCCAATATCGCCCTGCCCTGGTACTACCGTTTCGCTGCGGTGTGGGGCGCGCACGAAGGCTCGTTGCTGCTGTGGATCGCCATTCTTGCGACATGGACGGTGTTGCTGGCCGCCTTCAGCCGGCATCTGCCGCAGCATTTCGCCGCCCGCGTGCTGGCGGTGCTGGGGCTGGTGTCGGTGGGTTTTCTCGCCTTCATCCTGCTGACCTCCAACCCGTTCGGGCGGCTGTCGCCGATTCCGCTGGATGGCAACGAGCTCAATCCGGTGCTGCAGGACCCGGGCATGACGTTCCACCCGCCTGTGCTGTACACCGGTTACGTCGGCTTCTCGGTGGCGTTCGCGTTTGCGGTGGCGGCCTTGCTGGGCGGCGAGCTGGAACAGGCCTGGGTGCGCTGGGCGCGGCCGTGGACCAATGTGGCGTGGGCCTGCCTCACCGCCGGCATCGTCGCCGGCAGCTGGTGGGCGTACGCGGAACTGGGCTGGGGCGGCTGGTGGTTCTGGGACCCGGTGGAAAACGCCAGTTTCATGCCGTGGCTGGTCGGCACCGCCTTGATCCACACCCAGGCGGTCACCGAAAAACGCGGCAGCCTGCGTGCGTGGACGATTCTGCTGTCGATCCTGGCGTTCTCGCTGTCGTTGCTGGGCACCTTCCTGGTGCGCTCGGGCGTGCTCACCTCGGTGCATGCGTTTGCCGCCGACCCGCGCCGCGGCTTGTACATCCTCATTTTCCTGGTGGCTGTGGTCGGCGGCTCGCTGCTGCTGTACGCCTTGCGCGCGCCCAAGATCGCCAGCGGCAAACCGTTTGCCGCCGCCTCGCGCGAGACGGCCATTCTGATCGGCAATCTGCTGCTCACCGTGGCCGCCGCGATGGTGTTGCTGGGCACCTTGTTCCCGCTGATCGCCGACGCGTTCGGCCTGGGCAAGGTCTCGGTCGGCCCGCCCTACTTCGGCTTGCTGTTCCCCTTGCTGATGCTGCCGGTGGTGCTGTTGCTGCCGTTCGGCCCATACCTGCGCTGGGGCAAGGCCGAGGCGGCGCCGTTGAAGGCACTCGGCACGCGCGCCGGGATCGCGGCGATTGCGTGCGCCTTGGTCGGCAGCCTGTTTGCCGATGGTCAACTCAAGGCGATTGCCGGGATCGGTGTCGCTGCGTGGGTGGCGGCAGGCACCGCGCTGTACATGCACAAGCGCTGGCGCGAGATGCCGCGCGGGCGGCGTTTTCCGGCTGAAATGGCCGGCATGTTGCTTGCGCATGCCGGCGTGGCGGTATTCGTTGCCGGCGTGCTGGTGTCCGACAGCCTGTCGGTCGAACGCGATGTGCGGCTGTCGCCCGGCCAGAGCGCGGAGATCGCCGGTTACGCGTTCCGGTTTGACGGCGTGCAAATGATCGATGGGCCGAACTGGAAGGCCGAACAAGGCAGCGTGCAGGTCAGCCGCAATGGCAAGGTGATCGCGCGGCTGCATCCGCAAAAACGCCTGTACAGCAGCGAACGCATCCAGACCGAATCGGCGATCGACCCCGGCATCACCCGCGATCTGTATGTCGCCCTCGGCGAGCCCTTGGACGACCAGCACATCGAATACGACTGGACCTTGCGGCTGTACTACAAACCCTTCATCCGCTGGATCTGGGCCGGTGGCCTGCTGATGATGCTGGGCGGCTTCGTCAGCGCCTGCGCACGTCGCTTTCGTGCACCCGCCACTGCCGGCACATCCGTTGCATCGCCGGCACACGACACCGGCGTCATTGCGCAGGAATCGCACGCATGAACCGTCTGCTGCCCTTGCTGGGGTTTCTGTTGCTGGCGGCGCTGTTCGGCTTCGGCATCTACTGGACGATGCAACACAACCCGCGCGATGTGCCTTCGCCCCTGATCGGCAAGCCGGCGCCGGCGTTTTCGCTGCCGCAGCTGGATCAGCCCGAGCGACATGTCAGCCGCGATCAGCTGCTGGGCAAGCCGTATGTGCTCAACGTGTTTGGCAGCTGGTGCGCCGAATGCGTGCACGAACATCCGGTATTGATGGCGCAGGCCAGCCGGCTCGGTGTGCCGCTAATCGGCTACAACTACAAGGACGCGCCCGCCGATGCCACGGCGTGGCTTGCGCAATACGGCAACCCGTATGCGCTGGTGATCGCCGATGAAGCCGGCCAGACCGCGATCGATTTCGGTGTCTACGGTGCGCCGGAAACGTTTCTGATCGATGCGCAAGGCGTGATCCGTTACAAGCACATCGGCGTGCTCACACCCGATGTCATCAACGACACACTGCTGCCTGCCATCGCCGCGCTGCCCGAGGGCGCGCGGTGATGTCGGCCCGCCCCTGGTGGCGCTGGCACTGGCGCATGCAAGGCAAGCAACTGCGCTTGCTGCTGGTATTGCTGCTTGGTGTGCTGCTTGCACCACCGCTGGCGGCGCAGGCAGTGGACCCGCTACCGTTCAAGAACCGCAGCGAAGAAGCGCGTTACCAGCGCTTGACCGCACAGCTGCGCTGCCTGGTGTGCCAGAACGAGAACCTGGCCGACTCCAACGCCGCGCTCGCCCGCGATCTGCGCCATCAGGTGTTCGCGCAGATCCAGGCCGGCCACAGCGACGCGCAGATCAAGCAGTACATGGTCGAGCGCTATTCGGATTTCGTGCTGTACGATCCGCCGGTCAAACGTGGCACCTGGTTGCTGTGGTTCGGGCCGTTGTTGATGCTGGGTGCCGGTGCAGGCGTGGTGATCCACACCGTGCGCAAACGTGCGCGTGCCGGCACACCGGTGGCGCCGCAAGCCGGGGAAGAGTGGTGATGACGGGTTTCTATTTCCTAAGCGCGGCGCTGGTGGTGATCGCACTGCTGGTGTTGCTGGTGCCGCTGCTGCGCCGGCCAACGCGCCATCGCAGCACACGCTATGCATTGCCGATTGTGCTGGTGCTCGGCTTGCCGATCGCCACCGCCGGCCTGTATCGCCTGGTCGGCGCGCCCGACGCGATCGCAACGCGGGTGTACGCCGCGCCAGTGCAGCAGACAGTGCAGGCGACGCCTGAGGCGACTGCTGCCGGCAGCACGCAAACACCGGCCACGAGTCCGGCCGAAGAAGCACAACTGCAGGCGCTGGACTCCTGGCTGCAGCAGGCCAAGGCGCACGCGCAGGAAAACCGTTCGGCAGACGCGCGCGAGGCGTATGCGCAGGCGCTCAAGCTCGCCCCCGACAACAGCGCTGCCATCGTCGGCTGGATTGCGGCAGACATGGGTACGCGCAGCGACTTCGCCATCGACGCCGCATCGCGCACGCGCCTGCAACAGGTCATCGCACGCGAGCCGGACCATCAACGTGCTCTGTGGCTGCTCGGCATCAGCGACTTCCAGCAGCAGGACTATAGCGCGGCCACTGAACATTGGCGCCGTTTGCATGGCTTGCTGGACACCGGCTCGGCGATGCAGAAAGCGGTCGCGGAAAAAATCGCCGTGGCCGAATCCTTGGCGAGTGCGCGGCAGGCCAAACGCGCATCGCGCTAAAAGCAAGAACGGCTGACAAAAATCACTTCACAGCCATCAGGCGGGCGCCGCTGCGCCCAGAGCGCATTATTGCGTCGATTGCAGAGCGGATGATCTGTGACTTCGCTGCAGGGCCCTTGCCCGCCCACCATCGCAGGACACGCTGCAAGTACGTCCTTGTAAGCTCTTACGCGGCATCCATGCCGCGTAAGGTCCCGCGACGGTTGTCTGGTGCGGTGTCCTCGCCGATTGCGGGACCGTGTGGCGGCATGGATGCCGCCACCGAGCCTACAAGGACGTACTTGCGGCGTGTCTCGCAAGCGGTGAGGGCACCGCGCCCTCGACTGGCTCACTGGCTGCGGCCGTCCGTGCTGGGGCGAAAGCCTCACTTACGACATCAGCGGCTCGATACGCTTCCAAAGAACGATGGGAACCCGTTTGCGATCTGCCATGTCGGCAACGTCTTACCATCGATACAGCATTCAAAAGGTTTTTGTTAGCCGCTCGGAAACCATGGGCAATCCACAACCGAGTACACGTGGGGTCAACCGTGCTCCGCACTCAGGCCGATGGCCCCAGCACTTCGTGCAACTTGCCGCTGAATTCGCCCAGCGTAAAAGGCTTGGCGATCATGCTCATGCCTTCGCCCAGAAATTCGCCACGATCGCGCGCGGTTTCCGCATAGCCGGTCATGAAGATCACTGGCAGATCGCGACGCGACTGGCGTGCGATTTCTGCCAGCTGGCGCCCGTTGAGCCCGGGCAGGCCGACGTCGGTCACCAGCAGATCGATACGTCGCTGCGAGGCCAGAATCGGCAGTGCGGCGTCCGCATCGGCCACCACATCGGCCTCGTAGCCCAACTCGTTGAGCAACTCGGTGACCAGCAATCGCACCTGTTCGTCGTCTTCCACCACCAACACCTGCTGGCCCCGTCCCGTAATCACCGCACCGGCCTGCTGGGGCAGCTGCGCTGGCTGCAGCTGTACGCCGGCCGGCAGGTACAGGCTGACCGTGGTGCCCACGCCCAATGCCGACTCCACCCACACCTGCCCGTTGGATTGCTGCATGAAGCCATAGATCATCGACATGCCCAGGCCGGTGCCCTGCCCGATCGGCTTGGTGGTGTAGAACGGCTCGAACACGCGTTCCAGCACATCCATCGGCATGCCGGTGCCGCTGTCGGTGACCGACACCACTGCATAATTGCCTGGCGCCAGAGTGACGCCACGGCCGAGTTCGAGCGGTTGCGCATCGACCAGCAGATGCCGCGTGGCAATCCGCAATAGACCACCACCGGGCATGGCATCGCGTGCGTTGATTGCCAGATTGAGCAACGCGCTCTCCAACTGGTTTTCGTCCACGTAGGCCTGCGGCATGTCGGCGTGCAGATCGGTTTCCAGGCGCACCGATTCGCCCAGCGTGCGCGCCAGCAATTCCTGCAGCGACACCACCAGATCGTTCAGATGCAGATGCCGCGCTTCCAGCGATTGCCGGCGCGAGAAGGCCAGCAAGCGCTGCGTCAGCGCGGCGGCGCGCAACGCCGAGGCCGAGGCCACATCCAGAAAGCGGCCCAGTCCTTCGGTGCGGCCTTGATCGATGCGCAGGCGCGCCAGATCCAGCGCGGACAAAATGCCGGTCAACATGTTGTTGAAGTCGTGCGCGATACCGCCGGTCAACTGGCCCACTGCCTCCATCTTCTGCGCCTGGCGCAGCGCGTCTTCGCTGGATTCGCGCGCCTGCATCTGCTGCTGCAACTCGGCGGTGCGCTCGGCCACCTTGACCTCGAGCAGATTGGCCTGCTGCTGGATCGATTCCAGCGCCAGCGCGCGTGCGGTGATGTCGGTTGCGAAGACATGGAAACCATCCACATCGCCGTTGACATCCAGGCGCGGCATGTAGCGGATCTCCGCATCGCGGCGGCGCCCATCGGTATGCGGCCAGCTCGCTTCCACCGTCAGCGTCTGCCCGGCCAGCGCCGCCTCGATCCACGCGCGGCGCTCTTCCACCACCGCAGGTCCGACCACATCCACCAACGGCCGCCCGATCACGTCGGCAGGCGGGATGCCGATCCAGTCTTCGTAGGAGCGGTTGGCAAAGCGGTAGACCAGGTTCTTGTCGATAAAGGCGATCAACACCGGCAACGCATCGGTGACGCGACGCAGCTCGGCTTCGCTCAATGCAAGCGCGGCCTTGCTTTCGGCCAGCTGCGCCATCTGGTCGCGGATGACAAACTGCTTCTGCCGCGAGCGCAACGCAATCGAAATGGCGCTCAGCAACGACGCCGAACTCAGCGGCCGCTCCAGCTCGATGACGTTGGTCAGCTCGGCCGGCAACGTGGCCTGACGCCCGTTGTGGGTTCCGCGCGGGGCGCGCAGCAGCACGAACGGAATGTCCGACCACGCCGCCTGGCCCCGCAGGATGTGCGTCAACTGCTGCAGATCGCCGCCGATCACCTCTTCAGTCAAGACCACCACGCCCGACGCATCGAGCAGTTCGTCCGCCAGCGCAGCCAACGACACATAGACCCGACGCGTCAGCCCGCGCTGGCCAACGATGCCGGCAATGCTTTCGGCGTCGCGCCCGAACGGCGCAATGATGTGGACGATGGACCCGTCCGGGTCACGGGTAGTCAATGGGACGATCCAGCAACGGCGCAGCGTCTCCAACGAACTGCGGCGTGCCGGTCAGCACACCGTGGAATTTTTCCAGCGGCTCGCTCAACTGGATGCCGCCGACCCCGATGCGCAACTCGCGGATCGAATCCTCATGCGCACCGCTACGATTCTTGATCACCGACAAGGCCTTGCGAATGCGCCCTTGCGCTTCGAAGAAGCGGAACAGGATGACGGTGTCGGCCATGTACGAGATGTTGAGGTTGCCGGTCGACATGGTGCCCACCAGCCCGTGCTGCGGATTGATCAGGAACGTGGTGACGCCGCTCTGGTTGAGATACGACAACAACTCGTGCATCTGCAGCATCAGCTGCTTTTCCTGCGGCATCGACGACAGATAGCCGTTGAGGCTGTCGATCACCAACACCCGGCACTTGCGCTCTTCCACACTGGCACGCACCGCCCAGGCGAACTCGCCAGGCGTCAACTCGGCCGGGTCCATCTGATGCAATTCCAGCAAGCCCGAGTCCAGGTGCTTCTGCAAATCCATGCCCAGGCTCGCCGCACGCGTCAGCAAGGTGCCGGTGCGCTCGTCAAACTCCAGGATGCAGCAGTGTTCGCCGCGCTCGCAGGCAGCGGTGACGTACTGCAGCGCGATATTGGTCTTGCCCGAGCCGGCAGGGCCGGTCAGCAAGGTACTGGTGCCGCGTAGCGGGCCGCCGTGCAGCAATGCATCGATGCGCTCCACCCCGCTCGGCACCGCATCGCCAACGAAGGGCACATGGTGATCGGAAGCGATCAGCCGCGGGTAGATCCGCATGCCACCGGTGGTGATCGTCAGATCGTGAAAGCCGGCGATGAAATCCACGCCGCGCAATTTCTGCACCTGCATGCGCCGACGCGCTGCGCCGAAGTCCAGCGTCATGCGCTCCAGCGAAATCACCCCGTGACACAGGCTGTGCAGATGCGCATCGCGCTGGCCGTGCTCGCCGGTGAGGTCGTCCACCAGAATCACGGTGATGTTGCGCGGTGCGAAGAACTGCTTGAGCGCCAGTACCTGCCGGCGATAGCGCAGCGAATCCTGCGCCAGCAGGCGCAACTCGGACAGCGAATCGAATACCACCCGGGTCGGCTTGACCCGATCGATCTCGGCCTGGATGAGCTTGATGGTGCCGTCCAGTTCCATTTCCCACGGATGCAGGATGGACTGCTGACGCCCGTCGCCCAGGAACGCCTCGGCCGAGGCCAGCTCGAAAATGTGCAGCGCATCCAGCGACCAATGATGCGAGGCGGCCACCTCGTTGAGCTCGTCGAGGGTTTCCGACAAGGTGACATACAGACAGTTTTCGCCCTTGGCCGCGCCATCCAGCAGGAATTGCAATGCCAGCGTCGTCTTGCCCGAGCCCGGCTGGCCTTCCAGCAAATACAGCCGATTGGCCGGCAGGCCATTGCGAAGAATCGTGTCCAGCCCGGTCGTGCCGGTGGTAATGCGGTTTGCAATCATCGGCGTAAAGTTCCCCATAGCGTTCAATTTATCACGCGCGCGTGATAGGCCGGTGCGCGCAAATGAACTGATCAGCTTGCTCTGCTCGAAGCGCAGAGGTGCTGCTTGCAGCAGCCGACGCCATCGTGGCGCCGCTTTTGTGACAAATCCGACACCCCCGTCACACGCGCCGGCTTAGCGTTGCGCGTGCAGCACATGACGTTGTGGCAATCGTTCGAGGGCAGTGGTGAATCAGGCATCAAGCACTAGGCGTATCTTGCTGGTCGAAGACGACGATGCGATTCGCGCAATGACCGAAGATATTCTGGGCGATGAGGGCTACCAGGTGGTCGCCACCGCCGACGCCGAGCACGCGCTGGAACAGCTGAGCACGGCATGTCCGTTCGATCTGTTGTTGTCCGACATCTGCCTGCCTGGCATGAACGGCCGCGACCTGGCCGACAAGGCCCGCTGCCTCTATCCCGCACTGCCCATCGTGTTCATGACCGGCTACGCAGGCGCGATCGCCAAGCGGGCCGACTTTCTGGATACCGGCATGCGTCTGCTGACCAAGCCATTTTCGTTGCGCGATCTGCTGGGCATCGTGCAGACCACGCTGTAACGGCGCCAAACGATCGCGCCATCCGGTACAGATCCGCGACTACGGCGATCGCTGCGCCAGCAGTTGTGTCACGCGTCGCTCCAGATCGGCCGCAAGGAAGGGTTTGGTCAACACTTCCATCCCTTCGTCCAGCTGCCCCGCTCCCACCGCAGCGGTGGCCGCGTACCCGGTGACGAACAACACCGGCAGTGCCGGCCGATATTGCCGGCCCGCATCGGCAACCTGGCGCCCGTTCAAGCCACCGGTCAAGCCGACGTCCGTCACCAGCAAGTCGATCGTGTCGTGCGAGCGCAACCGCTCCACTGCGGCGCTGCCTTCGGCTGTTTCGATGACGCGGTAACCCGCCTCCGTCAGCACCTCGGACATCAGCACGCGGATCGGCGTTTCGTCTTCCACCAGCAGCACGGTGCAGCTGCGCTCCCTAGCCTGCATCGCCAGCGCGCGCGGGTGCTGCACCTCGCCTTGCGGCAGCACACCGTTGAAGCGCGGCAGATACAGCAACATCGTGGTACCCACGCCTTCTTCCGAATCGATGCGCACATGCCCGCCGGACTGCCGGGTGAACCCGTAGATCATCGACAAACCCAAGCCAGTGCCCTGCCCGATCGGTTTGGTGGTGAAAAATGGCTCGAACACCTTGGACATGACCTCGGCCGTCATGCCGGTGCCGTTGTCCTGCACGCTCAGGCACACATAGTCGCCCACCGGCAGATCGAGGTGCTGGGCTGCGGCCTCGTTCAACGCGCAATTGGCAATGGCAATGGTGAGCTCGCCGCCATCGGGCATGGCATCGCGTGCGTTGATGCACAGGTTCAACAGCGCATTTTCCAGCTGCGGCGCATCCACCAGTACTTTCCACGGCTCCGCCGCCGGGCGCAGTTGCAGGACGATGGACGGGCCCAGTGTGCGCGCGATGATGTCGTGCAGATCGCGCACCAGCGCTTCCACCTCCAGCGCGGTGGGCGCCAGCGTCTGCCTGCGTGAAAACGCCAGCAAGCGCTGGGTCAGCGCAGTGGCGCGCGCAGCGCTGGATTGCGCCATCTCCACATAACGCTCCAGACGATCGTATTTGCCCTGTTCGATCCGTGTCTGCAGCAATTCCAGGCCAACACTGATCGCGGTCAGCAGGTTGTTGAAGTCGTGCGCCAGACCACCGGTGAGCTGGCCCACCGCTTCCATCTTCTGGCTCTGGCGCAGCTTTTCCTCGGCCAACAGCAAGGCCGCGCTGCGCTCGCGCACGCGCTCCTCCAGGGTCTCGGTCAACTGGCGCAATTGCGCTTCGACAATGCGCTTGTCGGTGATGTCCGCCGCGGTGCCGAACCATTCGACGATCTGCTCACGCTCGTTGAGCAGCGGAATCGCCCGCATCAAGGTCCAGCCCACCCGCTGATCGGCATCCAGGACGCGATACTCCAGATCCAGCGCAGTTTTGTTGATGATCGAATGCGCAATCGCCTCGGCCAGGCGCGCGCGGTCATCCGGATGCACCATGTCCTGCTGCCAGTTCGGCGTGGCCGACAACGCATCGCTCAGCGCACCATCGCCGACCAGCTGCCGCAGCTCGCGCCAATCGGCACTGGCCGAAAAGATCGATTGCGACGACGCGCGCACCAGCGCATCCAGCCGGCGTTCGCTCTTGCGCAAGGCTTCGCTGGCCAGCCGTTCGGCCGTACGGTCGCGCAGCACCTTGACGAAGCCGATGGCCGCGCCGGTCTCTTCGCGCAGCACCATCAACGAACCATTTGCCCAGAAGCGCTCGCCGGACTTGCGCATATGCCAGCGCTCGTCCATGCCGCTGCCGCTTTCCAGCGCCGCTGCCGCTTCGATCAACAATTGCCGCTGCGCAACGTCTTCGGGCGTGAACATGCGCTCCAACGACTGGCCGAGCATTTCCGCCTCGCTCCAACCCAGAATGCGTCGCGCGCCCTCGTTCCATGAGGTGACCCGTCCCTGCAGATCGGTCGCGATGATCGCGTAATCCATCACGCTGTCCAGGATCTGCCGGTTGCGCACCTCGGCCTCGCGCACCGCACGTTCCAGGCTGATGCGGTCGGTGATGTCCAGGCCCTGCACGAAAATGCCCGACACCGTGCCATCGGCACCGGCGATCGGCTGATACACCAGATCCAGCAGGCGCCGCTCCACCGGGCCGCCCGGCACCGCCTGCATCTTGTAGACAAGCGCTTCGGCCGAATACGCACGCCCCGACTGATAGACCTCGTCCAGGCGCCGCAGATGCCCTTGCTCGATCAGGTCCGGCAGCGCCTCGGCCAACGGCTGCCCGATCACGTCGCGGTGGCCGATCAAGCGCGAATAACCCGGGTTGGCGAACTCCACCCGATGCTGCGGCCCGCTCAGGAACGCCATGAACATCGGCGCCTGCTCGAACAGCCGGATCAGCCGCTCGTGCTCGTCAGCGAGACGGCTCTGCGCCAGCTTGCGGTCGGTGACTTCGTTGGTCACGCAGAACGCGCCGCCGATGCGCCCATCGTCCAGATAGATCGGCGAGAACGAAAACGTCCACCACGTCTCTTCCGGTATGCCATAGCGATTCATGCCGATCGGCACTTCTTCGAAACGCGACGCGCGCCCTGCGAACGCGGCTTCGATCGGCCCACGCACGGCCTCCCATGCATCGGCCCACAACTCGCGTAGCGGTGCCCCCAGCGCCTGCGGCTGACGCGGCCCCAAAATCGGCGTGTACGCATCGTTGTAGAAAAAGGTCAGCGCATCGCCCCACACCACATACATGCTTTCCGGCGACGCCAGCATCAGACTGACCGCATTGCGCAACGGCGATGGCCACTGCGCACTCGGCCCGAGTTGCGTGGACTCCCAATCGTGGCTGCGCACCGCCTGCGCCATGGCGCTATCGCCATGCGGAAAGGACGCGCTCATGCGGTAAGCGACCGCGACCGCGCCACGGCCATGCGGCAATCGCAATGCCCGGGCCACCGGCGCAACACAGCGCGGCCCCGGGCCGGAAGATCGATCACACCTACCTGCATCGTTTTCAAAACCATTGAAGAGAGGCCAGCTGGCAACCTTGCATGTGGCCTATCGGGAAGACCGGCTGCACGCGCGCGCGCCTATCATCTGACCTGCGCCCGGCCGCGTCCAGCCAAACGCAGGCGGCATTGCTGAATAGCTAGCGCAGGTCACGTTCACCACCCAGCACCGATGTGATGGATCGCAGCGAGTGCGCAACGCTCGTAGGGCGGTTGGCACGCCGAACCAGGCAAGGCGTGCGGTGCCTGGCAGCGCCCATTGGCGTCACTGCAGCCGCTAATGCGTAGCCAGCAACGGCAAAGATGCCCCGCGCCTTCATGCCCGATAACATGGCCCGATGGCTGAAAGGCATCCCATGGTTGCGCATATGCAGTATCAAGACGAACGCATTCATCCCCAGGCTGCCGTGGCGCCGGGCTATCTGGCCAACCACGCTGCGCGGGTCTTCAATCGACTGGTCGACGCCGAACTGCGGCCGCACGGCGTGTCGCTGGCGCTGATCGGGCCGATTATGTTGCTGTCGTGGAAGGGGCCGATGTTGCAACGCGACCTGGTCATCGCCTCGGCGGTCAAGCAGCCCGCCATGGTGGCCCTGCTCGACAAGCTGGAAGAGCAAAAACTCATCAAACGCACTGCGACACCGCAGGATCGCCGCGCCGCGCTGGTGTCGCTCACCGCGCGCGGTCGCAAGGTGGCGGAGCTGGGTGGCCGGGTGCTGATCGATCTGAATACCGATGCATTGAAAGGCTTCTCACCGGAAGAGGCACAGAACACCATCGCGTTCATGCAGCGCCTGATCATCAACATGGAGCAACGCGGCGCCGACCTGTAATATCACTCCTGATATTTATATTTTCGGGTGATTGTATGGCGCGTCGCATCCTCATCACCGGCGCCAGCGTCGCCGGCAACACCGCCGCCTGGACGCTTGCCAACCAGGGACTCGACGTCGTAGTGGTGGAACAGGCCGCGCAGTTCCGCGACGGTGGCCAGAACATCGACGTGCGCGGCGTCGGCCGCCAGGTCCTGCAACGCATGGGGCTGGAACAGGCCGCACTCGAGCATGGCACCGGTGAGCAAGGCACCGCCTGGGTCGACGAACACGGCCATGCGGTTGCCACCTTCAAGACCGACGACATCGACGGTGACGGCCCGACCGCCGAGCTGGAGATCCTGCGCGGCGACCTCGCCCGCCTGCTCTACGAAGCCGCACGCGCGAAGGTGACGTATCGCTTCGGCGACCGCATCGCCAGCATCAAAGGCGACGGCAACGGCGCCACAGTCCATTTCCACAGCGGAGACAGCGACCGCTTCGATGCGGTCATCATCGCCGAAGGTGTTAGCTCCTCCACGCGCGAACAGCTTTTTCCCGGCGAAAACGACCCGCGCTGGATGGATCTGACCATTGCCTACTTCACCATCGCACGCAGCGCAGACGACGATCGCTTATGGCGCTGGTATCACGCCCCCGGCGGCCGCAGCATCTCGTTGCGGCCGGACCGGCACGGCACCACGCGCGCCATGCTGTCGCTGCAGAAGGTGTCCGATGGCGAGCAAGACTGGGACCAGGCAACGCAGAAAGCTTACTTGCGTGATCACTTCGCCGATGCCGGCTGGCAGGCGGTGCGTGTACTGGACGGCATGGACAGCACCGACGATTTCTACTTCGACGCCTTGCGGCAGGTGCGCATGCCGCGCTGGCACTCAGGGCGCGTCGTTCTGACCGGCGATGCGGCCTGGTGCGCAACGCCGCTGGCCGGTATCGGCGCCACGCTGGCGGTCACCGGCGGCTATGTATTGGCAAGCGAGATCGCACGTGCCGATTCTATGGAAAGCGCATTCGCCGCCTACGAGGCCGCCATGCGGCCGATGGTCGAACAGGGCCAGGGCGTGCCCAAGATCGGGCCGCGACTGATGAACCCCCACAGCCGGCTCGGCATCCAGCTGCTGCACGGCGCACTGAAGTTCGCCAGCCAACCGAGCATCCAGACCATCGCTGCGAAGCTGATGACGCCCTCGATCAAGGCACCGGATCTGACGCGCTACGACTGAGCCTGGCGGGCTCTCAAGCGCTGCGCGCCGCGGCGGCACGTTGCGAGGTGTCATCCCGATCGGGATGAGGTTGCGTCGAGACGAAGCCAACCACAGCTGAATCCGGCCGAGGCGCCGGTTTCAGTTCCAATGGATGGGGTCGCTAACGGATGCGTCGAGACGCAATCGAAGCAGCGGCGGTGATGCCGTTACAAGAAGCGACCCGCCCGCCTTCGCCTCCCTGCTGTCGTTGGGACTCCCCCGCTCCCCGCTTGTCGGATCATCGATCGAACCCCCATGCATGTCTTCTTGAATCTGCGTATTGGTCAGCGCCTGGCCCTTGGCTTTCTGTCGATCATCGTGCTGATGGTGATCCTCACCGTGGTCGGCATCCACCGCGTGCGCAGCATCGACCAGCAGCTCACCGCCATCAACGAGGTCAACAGCGTCAAACAACGCTATGCGATCAACTTCCGCGGCAGCGTCCACGACCGTGCGATCGCCTTGCGCGATGTGGTGCTGATGGACGAGGCGGCAGACCGGCATGCGGCAGAACAATCGATCGACAAGCTCGCCGCAGACTATGCCCGCTCTGCGCAGCCGCTCGATAGCATGATCGCCGCCTCGTCGGATGCCAAAGAGAAACGCATCCTCGAGCAGATCAAGGCGATCGAGCAACGCACCATGCCATTCATCGCAAGCGTGCGCGCGCTGCGCGAGGCAGGCGAAAAACCGCAGGCAGAGCAGCTGCTATTACATGAAGCGCGCCCCGACTTTATCGCCTGGTTGGCCAGCATCAATGCCTTCATCGATCTGCAGGAAGCCAAGAACCGCGAAGCCGCCAAAGAAGCCGTCGCCACTGCGCGCGGCTTTGCGATGCTGATGGTGATCTCCACCGTCATCGCGCTGCTGCTGGGCGCCACGATTGCCTTCCTGCTCACCCGCAGCGTGGTGCTGCCCTTGCGCCAATCGCTGCGCCTGGCAGAGCGCATCAACGACGGCGACCTGCGCAGCCAGGACATGCCCACCAGCAACGACGAATCCGGCCAGCTGCTGCGTGCCATGCAACACATGCAGCGCCGCCTGCAGGACGTGATCTCTGCCCAGCGCGCCATGGCCGCCCGCCACGAAGCCGGCGAGATCAGCTACCGCACCGACGCGCAGCGTTTTCCCGGCGAATACGGCGATATGGTGCAAGACACCAACGCACTGGTGCATGCGCACGTACAGACGCAGCTACGCATGACCGAGGTCATGGGCAGCTACGCGGTGGGCAATCTCGCCCAGGAGATCGAACAGTATCCCGGCGAAAAGGCCGCCATCACTGCCACCATGCAGCAGGTGAGGCAAAACCTGCGTGCCATCAACGCACAGATCCAGGAACTCACCCAGGCCGCCTGTGCAGGCAACTTCGCACTCCGCGGCCAGCCGGAAAAGTTCGAGCACGACTTCCGCCTGATGGTCGAAAACCTCAACACCATGATGGCCACCTCCGACACCAACCTGGCCAGGTTCTCCGACCTGCTGCGCGCCATCGCCGACGGCGACCTGACCGTGCGCATGACCGGCAACTTCCACGGCGTGTTCGCCTCCATGCGCGACGATGCCAACAGCACCGTGCACCGCCTCACTGACATCGTCACGCATATCCAGACCACTTCCAACAGCATTGGCTTTGCCGCCGAAGACATCGCCAGCGGCAATCAGGAACTGGCCCGCCGCAGCGAACAACAGGCTGCCAGTCTCGAAGAAACCGCAGCCTCCATGGAAGAGCTGACCTCCACCGTCAAGCAGAACGCCGAGCACGCCAGCCGCGCCAACCAGCTCGCGCTGGGCGCCGCCGCGATCGCCTCGGACGGACGCGACGTGGTCGGCCAGGTCATCGAACAGATGTCCGGTATCGAAGCGGCGTCCAAGCGCATCGCCGACATCATCTCGGTCATCGACGGCATCGCCTTCCAGACCAATATCCTGGCCCTCAACGCCGCCGTCGAAGCCGCACGCGCAGGCGAACAAGGTCGCGGATTCGCCGTCGTGGCCTCCGAAGTGCGCACCCTCTCACACCGCTCATCGGACGCCGCCAAGGAAATCAAACGGCTGATCGACGACTCCGTACAACGCGTCGCCGACGGCGCCACACTGGTGCAAAAAGCCGGCACCACCATGAGCGAGGTCGTCACCAGCGTCCAGCACGTCACCGACATCATGGGCCACATCTCCGCCGCCTCCAAAGAACAGGCCGGCGGCATCGAACAGGTCAACCAGACCATCGCCCAGATGGACGAAACCACCCAGCAAAACGTCAGCCTGGTGGAAGCGGCGAGCACCGCTGCGCGTGCGCTGGAAGAACATTCTACGCAGCTGACGCGGGCTGTTGAGGTGTTTAAGGTCAAGGCAGCTGTGATGTGAGCTATGCCAGGTCGCGATGGTGGTCCATTTGCGTACCAGTTCAGCACGGCAAGGCCGATTGGATAGTTCCGCCGGTCAAGCCTGAAAATCGGAGCGCAAGAAAATCTTCAGACCTTCCTTACCTCTCCGATCTACAAACAAAACACGAACCGGATCGTGTCCTGGCGTGTGCTTGACCGGCTCAGAGTCGGCCGAGAGCAGCGGCAAGCGCGAAAACCTCAGTGGCGATCAAACCATCACAAAAAGATCGCCCTTTGACATCAATCGCCTCCCTACGACTAGCGCCTCGCAGCGATCAAGAATGACCCGGCCAAGCTGTGGGCTCGTGCTCTTGTAGCCGAGCTGGCGCGAGACAATCGTTACCAACTCCTCAGCCTTCGCGCCGAGATTGTCCTTCACGATCTTGATCAGAGCCGAATCGATTTCGGAAGGAGGCAGGAATTCTGGGCGGCGTAAGGTCAGGGACCCAACCATCAAGCGATCGCGAACGCGGACTTCTTTATTCGGATTGACCAAAAATTCTTGGTCGATGATCTGCACACCACCCAAAGACACCACTGACCGAATCGCCTCTTCAACCGCTTGCTGGATACGCGAACCAGCGCGTTGTAAGCCCCACAGTGTTCGGACGCGCGTGACAACCTCACTTCGATGGATGGGGCTCTCAATTTCAACGATCTGACGAACGATGGTCGCCAGCTGGCCTGTGGGAACCAGATGCAATTCGAACTGATTGCTCGGCACGGCAAAGGAAGCCTCGATGTAAGGCTCGCTGTCTGGCGGACTTTGAGCTTCGATGAGTCCCATTTCTGCAACCTCACCGCGATCGACGGCGTGGATGTCTACGGGCACAGCGCGACTGGGGAGCTTAGCCTTGACCTCCAACGAACCAGACTCAGCCTTAGCACGCTCAATCGCTGCAATGAGCTTTTCAAGCTCTGCTTCCGGGCGATGGAACCAATCCGAACTCCAAACCCGGTAAACCTGCCAGCCCTTGTCACGCAGCACGCTTTCACGCAAGCGATCTCGATCTCGCGCACTTCTCGCGTCTCGATACGACGGCCCATCGCACTCAATTCCCAGAATGTAGCGGCCAGGCTCCTCAGGATTAGACACCGCAATGTCGACGAAGAAGCCGGCTAAACCCACATCGGTATGCAGATCGTATCCACGTGCGCGGAGCGCTGTCGCAACCTCTTGCTCGAATACACTTTGCTTGGTGTCTCGTGCTTCTGTGGTGAGATTGAGTCGGCCTGTGCGGGCGTAGTTCAAGAAAAGCTTCAAGGCAAAGGTGCCCTTGCCCTTGGCTCGGTCCGTATCGATATCCTCATCGGTAATCGAGGTGAAGACTTCGCAACGCGACTTGGCGCGACTGATGAGCACATTCAATCGCCGCTCGCCGCCATCATTGCTCACGGGACCGAAATTCATCGTCATGTGCCGCTGAGCATCACGCCCATAACCCACAGAGATGTAGATGACATCGCGCTCGTCGCCCTGGATGTTTTCCAAACTTTTGACGAAGAACGGCTCCGCTGGATGATCCGCAAAGAACCCTTCGGTTTCCGGGTGCTGCCGGCGCAAAAGTTCCAGCTCATCGAGAATGGCGCGGCGCTGAGCAGTCGAGAAGGTTGCCACACCAAGCGTGAGCTTGGGCGCGTTTTGCGCATGCGCAAGCACCGCTAATGCTACGGCCTTGGCTTCTTTGGGATTGGTGCGTGTATTCCCGCGATCGTAGATCGCCTCCGGCAAATGGTGCAGTCGCAAGCCCACACCGGCTTCGCTTGTATAGGGACTGGGAACGATGAAGAGCTTGCCTTCGTAAAACTGTTGATTGGAAACAGCGATCAGCGACTGATGACGGCTCCGGTAGTGCCAACGAAGCATCCGCTCAGGCAATCCTCGCGCGCGGCAAAGCCCCAAGATGCTTTCGACATCTGATGCCTGCGCCCCGCCCTCGTCGTCATCACGCTCGCCGCTATCACCAAGCGCCTTGGAGAAGAAGCGCGTGGGCGGCAACTGCCGCTCGTCGCCAACGATCACCAACTGCTTAGCGCGCGCAATCGCACCCAGCGCATCGATCGGCTGAACCTGGCTCGCTTCGTCGATAACCAGCATGTCAAAATCCAGCGCGCCTGCAGGCAAGAACTGCGCGACGGAGAGCGGGCTCATCATAAAGACAGGTTTAAGCGCCTGGATTGCTGGCGCGCACTTTTGCATGAGTTGCCGGATCGGGAGATGACCCTTTTTCTTGGCCATCTCGCCAATGAGAATAGCTGTTGGGCCGGTCGCCCCACCCTGACGCGGAATTTTGCTGTGATGCGCTTTGACGACCTCATAGCGCGCCAGCTGCATGCGCTCTTGATCAAGGCTCGCAAAACTTGCAACCACCTGAGACTGGCGCTGCCCATCAAAGCTTGCCAATGCTCGATCGCGCTGCACCAGCGCTTGGAGCACCGCCTCGTAATAAGACAGTTCAAAAACGCCCAGCGCATCGGCTCTCGCCAGCTTGCCATTAGCAAGACCATCGACTATGGCACTCAGGCCCTTGCGCTTAGCTTCCTTGGCAATAGCCAAGTATGCGACCCAACTCCGAAGTCCTTCCGGGTCGGCCTGCCAGCTCGCCAACTGTGCATTGAGCGTAACCAGAGGAGCATGGATCGGATCACGCGTGATCTCCGCATTACCCTCGAACTGCAAGCCAACCAAAAGATCCATGACTTCGCCAGCCAGGACGCCCGCAGCAAAAGAAGCGCGCTCAGCTTGCTCTAACATCAACTGAGGCTCCTCAACGCGAACGGCCAACAGGCGAAGCTCTGGGTTGCGCTCAATCCAAGACACCACTTGGCGAAGCTCATGCGCCTTGCTATCAAGCGCCAACCAGAATGGGCCAAAAGCGGAGTCCCCATCGACGGCCAGAGCGTCGTAAGCGCTAGTGGCGGCTTGCGCCAGCTGGATCTCGTCAATGACCGAAAGCGCTTGCTCGACCGCGAGTTCCTTGGCACTGACCAATAGTGCTGATTGCTCAGACGCAGCCTGCCAAAGGGCCGACTTCTCTGCCAATTCCGATAGCGCAACGCGCTTGAGGACGGTTTCCTCACCCCAGGGATTACGCTCAGCAGACACCAACACTTCATGGATAGAAGCCAGATCGCGACCGAGTTCTTCCAAAACTGGCTTCACGCGCTTGGCAATCTCGGTGGCCATCACCCGGTCACCAATATCGGCCAAACGCTCACGCACCCCGCTACCCAACGGACGAAGAGTCCGCATCCAAGCCACCACGCCTCTGAGGAACGATGGGTTAGAGCGCTCGCGCTCCCAATTCGAGCCAAACGCCTCTTGTCCCTGGGCGTCATGCTCAGCGATCTTCTTCTGAGCGCTCTTGGCATCCAGAAGCACATCTAGCGACCCAAGCACGTCTGCGGCGGGAAGCTTGGGGTTAGAGAGGAGCGTGCGGACGGTCTGATTGGCACGACGCCAGTCGCCACTCAAAAAGCGGAACACGCTTGAGCCACGCATCGCTAGCTGCCCACGTGCACCTTCTAGCTCGGCGCTATCTTTGCTCCATGCAGCCTCTCGGAACACAGAAGCCAAGTTGCTCTTCGCCTGCTGGACCGTTTCAACGGCCACAACGATCTCTTCGACCGCATCGACGCCCCGCTCCCAAATGTGGGCGACCAACGCGTCGCGATCCAATTCCGGGATGCTCGTAGCGCGCTCAGCAATGGCAACCAGTCGAAGCGCCAGATCCAACGTGAGCGGTGCCTTCTCGGCCAGAAGTTGCGTCAATCTGGTGAGGTCTGGAAAGAGCCGAACCAAGACATTGTGCGCGTTGCCGAGCGTGGCAACCTCCTTACCCATTAGGAAGCTGCCTGGCAACTCGGTCAAAGTAACCTTGGAAGGATCCCAATCCTGCACCAATGCCTCAACTTTAATCTTTGCTTGGACCGCCACCCTGGCCTTTTGGGCGCTTTCTAGCGCGTCGATAACCGCCAAAGCACGCGCAGGCTCATCCCAGACCTTGCTTTGAAGTGCATCTGAGCCCAGCTTTGGCGCTTCGAGTAGCGCTTTAACGCGCTGAACAGCAAGGCCGGCGCCATCAAATCGAACCGGAGGCGGAAGATCCAGCGCGCCATGAATCTCGGTGGTCGACGCCTCCCAGTCATTCAATCGTCCAGCCAATCCAGCAACCAAAATCAGCAGCCGGTCGCGCTCGTTCGGCAGCAGTCCATCGTTCTGAACGCCACTCCAAGCGTGCTCATCGGGCAGGCCAATCTCTCCAATACGCTCGAGCAGCTCCCGAAGCAGCGCCTCGCGTGCATCTTTCTCATGAGGCGCCCAACTGCTTGAAGCTTCTAAAGGCAAGCTTTGGGTCGTATAGCCCAAGCGGCGCAGGCGCACCATCTGCCCAAATACTTTGTAAGGAGTCAGCTCAGAGGGCCGATGGGCTTCGTGAAGCCGCGCCACATGAGCATTAAGCATGTCGCGTCTTTCTGTAAGTTGCTCGATGATTGGCGCAGTGCTGCTTCTCTTGGGATCCCCCAAATTCAGCGTTTGCCGAAACTCTTCCAGTAGAGAACGCTTGTTGGCTTTGTTGCTGTGGAGTTCCAAACATGCCACACCTACGCCGACATAATCCAAACGGCGCTTCACAACTTCAAGCGCGGCCATCTTCTCGGCCACAAACAACACGCGTTTTCCTTCTGCCACTGCTGCGGAAATGATGTTGGCGATAGTTTGGGACTTGCCCGTTCCAGGCGGGCCTTGCACCAGGATGTTGTTGCCTTGGAGCACATCGTGCACAACCAAGGCTTGCGATGAGTCGCAATCGACGACGTGGCGCATCTTCTCTGGCGGAATGATGCGGTCGAGGTCGCTATCTTCATCAGTCAGGCTTGCGCCCGGAAAACCATCTTGAACGACGCCGCGCAGCATCGGGATAGCTTCCAACCCGCCGAGCGCTTCCCAGCTTTGCGGATCCAGGTCCCGATACATCATGAACTTAGCGAAAGAAAAAAGCCCCAGGATTGCGTCGTCGCGGAGCACGCCCCAGGTCTCTTTCCCTTCCAGCATGGCTTCGACTGACGTCATATAGGCATCGATATCGAGCGTTTCGAACTCATCAATGAGCGGCAAGCGAAGACCAAACTCGCGCTGCAAGAACAACTGCAACGATAAGTTCGCCTGGATGTCGTCTCCGATCCATTTGAGGTGAAACTTCTCACCTGCTGTGCTGCGCTCCAATTGAACAGGGATCAGGACCAAAGGCGCAAAGCGATCTGTTTGCGGGGTGGAAGTAGCACGCCAACGCAAATAGCCAACAGCCAGATACAGCACATTGACGCCTTGCTCCTCTTGAAGCGTGCGAGCATCGGCGTAAAGATCCAATAGGCGCTTTTGTAGCCCAGTCGGGGTCAAACGGGTAGTCAGATGCGCATCCCAATGCGCCTTAACTCGCCCGTTCTCATCCAGCTCAAAATCCGGTTGCGCAATCAGCTCGGGGTCTGCCGGCGCCTCGTCAAGCAGAACCTCATCAGTATCATCGCTAAGGCCATCAGTAGCGTCCGCTTGCTTCGGATCTTCCTTGCCAGGAACAAAAGTGAAGCGTTTTCCGTCGATCACCAAGGTCTGATACATCGCCTTAGCAAGCTCGTGGACGACCTCAACAGTCTTGGCGCGCCCACCCCTAGGCGTATGAAGCAACCGATTGCGCGTAGACAGGTCTAGCAGCTCCAAACGAGCCTTCTCAACCTTGCCCTTCAACCCGCCCGCCCCCCGGAGCGAGGAAGTCTCCTCGCTAGCCTGTGTCACCGCCGTCTGATCCATCGACACCCCTGAGAGGAGGCGCAACGCGCGGGATGCAGCAACGCGCCTTCCTCTAAATGCTTCTGTCTATAATGCGCTCAATGTAATGCGTGTTCCAGCCGATCAGGGGGATCTGTGGGCGAGTTGCGCAGCAGTGAGATTCACTGGGTGGTTCACAGCTACATCGGGGTTGAAGGCGGCTATCTGGGTGACTTTTCCTATAAGACCCATAGGGAGTTCTATCCCGCGTTTTGCGACCTGGATCTGGACCTCGACGACTACTCCGGGAATACAACCCGTGAGCGCTTCACAGCAGTCCTGACCGGCGTCGAGGGGAACCGGCAAGCGGCGATCCTTCGGGGTGTTGCGCAACGATATCCCTCTGGAAGCGAACACTTCCGCACGCAGCAGGCCTACCGGAAGCTTTTGGAATTGGCAAAGCGCTGTGCAGACGGACTTTCCGTTCAAGACACAAGTCCAACAATCACTAGCGATGTCTTGAGGCGCGCACTGAGTGACGCGAACACGCTTATCCAAAGTGCAGGCCCCACTCATGCAGTTGATCGCGTGCACACAGCCCTTCATGCTTATCTCAAAGCAGTCTGCCGCGTCCAACGTATTGAGGCACCTGCCAACGCCACGATCACCAACTTGTTCAAGCTCCTCTGTTCGGAGCACCCAAACCTGCGTGAATTAGGTGGCCAGTCTGACACTATGGAACGAGTACTGAGATGCCTCAGCAGCGTGATCGATAGCCTCAACCCTGCTCGCAACAATGCAAGCCTTGCACACGCTAACGAAACTCTTTTAGAAAAGGATGAAGCGACGTTGGCGATAAATGCCGCACGAACTGTCTTCCAGTATTTGGACGCAAAGTTCCGCTAACGTCGCCCTGCGTTAACAGCACTTACATAAATCTTGCAAGTCTTCTTCTGTATCGAAAAAAGCACTACCGGTACACCTCACATCGCAATCCACGTTAGATACCTCCGAAGAATTGCCAGGCCAAAAGATTTTTCTCGTCGAAACCTGAGCGTTAAAAAATCTAATGGCGGAGAGAGTGGGATCGGATCACCTCCGACCTAAGCCCCTCTCACCGTTGCAGAAAGCCTGCTTGGCAGGTTTCCTTTCAGTGTTTCCTCGATCATAGCCTTCGGCTTGGCCCGATTGCTAGCGCCCGCTTGCCTGTGAGGTAGATCGACGCTGGCACCGCTCCTCTGCGTAAACTGGACCGAAGCCAAATCACCACCGAGTCAAGGATGAGCCGTCCCTATCTTTCCAGCTCCATCGATCAGCTCGAGGAACTGTTTTCCACTTCCCAGAATGCCTCCCCGGTATTGCTCGCCATTGCGACCGAACTAGGGTTTAGAAGAACTGCACGGGCAAAAGAGTTGGAGGTCGAGGTGATGCAGACCTTGGCTCGCTTGAGCCCGGAAGCTGAGCAAGAACGTCCTGAACCCCCATCGCAGGCCGAAGGTGCCACCGGAGATGGGGACAGGCTCTGGTCTCCACCCGTGGCTCCGCCTGATTCGGCACACCGCCCCCAAATTTATGCCAATCGCCCCAAGGATGTGCTTGCTGCGTGGTCTGCACTGGAGGTGCTGTCACCGCAGACGTATGACCGCCCTACCGACCTGGCGAAGGGAGACCGAGCCATTGTTTCTATCAGCGATGGCCGCCTGCCTTGGGACAGAGGGCCTGCGAACTCGCGCCCCAGGCAGAAGATTTATTTCCATATCGTTTTGGCAACCATTCCTGCCGCGCCCGCTTTCGCTGCATTGATCGACCGCTTCAAAGACTCCCGTCTTGAACGCCCGAGCGTTAAAGGTGACGTTGTTCTTGCCTCGTTGCTTGTGGACAAGGAAGGAATCCTTGCTGGAGAGGCACCCGTCTCGCTATCCGCGTTCGGATGGGGCTTGCCTGTCGCCCTGGGAGGGTCGCTCAAGGATCTGGCTGCCTGGACCCAACAAGAACCGCGGCTGATCGAAGGCCTCACCAAGCAGTTGGGCGTTTCATCAACAGAGACCCCAGTTCCACTGACGTGGGAAGCGCTACAACGCGCCTCTTCCTGGCTGGTAGACACCCTTGGGTTATCCGGACACCAAGTAAGCGGCCCGACATTCGCTGTCGCCCATTACCTCTACTACATGTTGCGGATTGTTCCAGATCCGCTTCTTCTCAATAGCTTTTACCTGCGCGACTTGGCCAAGGCACGAGAGATCGCCAACAAGGGCGAACTCCCCAAAGCGTTGTCTCTCTATCTGGGCAGCCAGAAGCCAGCAGCACGACGGGACTTATTGAAAGACGATGCCGCCCTGGAAGCTTCGTTGGCTCCAGCCGATGTGCCGCTGGGTCGATGGCCCACCCCTGCATCGCATACCCCTGCCCTGTTACAGCAGGCTGCTGTCAACTCGGCGGGGCGTTTGTCCGGAGGACCCGGGATTTTAGGCGTCAATGGCCCACCTGGGACGGGAAAAAGCACCCTGCTGCGGGACATTGTGGCGGATTTGCTGACTCGCCGAGCCACAGCCATGTGCGCGTTCACCGACCCGACCCAAGCTTTTAAAGTCGGTTGGACAAAGAGGGCCAAGGGAGAGACCCAGGAGCTTCACGCGCTGGATGCCAGCTTGCGGGGATTCGAGATGATCGTTGCCAGCTCGAACAACAAGGCCGTCGAGAACGTCAGTGCAGAAATGCCATCGCTGCAAGCGATTCCCGGCGACTCCCCCCTGCGCTATTTCGCGCCGTTGGCTTCTGATCTATTGGACCGCGAGGCATGGGGGTTGATGACAGCGGTCCTCGGCAATGCATCCAATCGGTCTGCGTTCCGAAAGAAATTTTGGGGAGACTCGCCACGCTCCCTTGAACGCTACCTCAAACAGGTCAGCGGCATCGCACCGCGTGAAGACGGGTCTCCCGAGGGCCTGGCCGAACTTTGCAGTGCGCCATCTACTCCAAAGGAAGCCCAAGACCGCTGGGAGCGTGCTCGAAAGCATTTCAAGCAACTCTCCAGTGCGTGCTCCACGCGGTTGTCTCAGCTGGAAAGCTTGCGACGCGCCTTGATCCAACTGCCCAAGCTGCGGGAAGACGAGAAGGAAAAACGCCAACAACATCTGGAGGCATCCAGTCATGCCAACCAGGCACAGTCGCTGCTTGCTGCCTTGGTTCGAGATACACAGACCGCAACTTTGGCGCTACAGCAGTGTGAGACCGCGCTGTCCCATCATGCGCAAAAGCGACCTAGTTTTTTCAGTCTAAGGCGTCTTTTTGGTGCCCAGTCCGCCAAATCTTGGGAGGTCACGCATGGGCCTCTCAAACATCAGGCTGACATCGCAAAGACGGCGAGGGGCATCGCTGTAGAAGCCCAATCCAAGGCAGATGGTTTGGCGCGGGCAGCTGGGCAGCAAGCAGTGATTGCTTCACAGGAACTCGAAAAGGCCAGTAAGAAACGCGAAGCGACGGAGCAGCAGTGCCACGAGGTGCAGATCGGCGCTGGAGCTCACGTGCTGGACGAGCATTTCCTTTCACTGCCGCACGAGCAGAAGCAGCTGGCCGTGCCCTGGCTGGACAGTGAGCTACAGAAGCTTCGAATGGAGGTCTTCGAAGCAGCCATGGAAGTGCATCGGGCCTTCATCGACGCAGCAGCAAAGCCCCTTCTCCATAACATCAACGCCTTGGTCGGAGGAAACTTCAACATTCCACCAGACCGACAGCACTTGAGCGGACATCTATGGAGCAGCTTGTTCCTGGTCGTGCCGGTCATTTCAACAACGTTTGCTTCCGTCGAGCGAATGTTGGGACGTCTTCCCCAGGAAACCTTTGGCTGGCTGCTGGTGGATGAAGCAGGGCAAGCGACGCCGCAAGCAGTCGTAGGTGCCCTGCTTCGATGTCAGCGAGCAGTGGTCGTGGGCGATCCGCAGCAAGTTGAGCCAGTCGTTCCGCTGCCTGACGTGCTGACTGCTGCCGTCCTTCGCGAGTTTGATGCCGACCCTGACAAATTCGGAGCCCCAAATGCGTCGGTTCAAACCTTGGCCGACGAGGCTGGAGACTATTGCGCCACGTTCGATACGGCCGGTGGATTCCGGACGGTGGGATCTCCCCTGCTCGTCCACCGTCGGTGTGCGTCGCCGATGTTCGAGATTTCCAACACAATTGCTTATGGCGGGTTGATGGTCCAGGCAAAGCCCCCTAAGGGCTCGAGCATTCGAGATGTCTTGGGCAACTCCCATTGGATAGACGTGCTTGGAAGTGCGCGGGACAAGTTCTCACCGGAGGAAGGCCAGCAGCTGTTGCTTTTTCTCAGGACGTTGAGAAACAACGCGGTTCTCCCTGATCTCTACATCGTCACGCCCTTTGTCGCCGTTCAAGATGGCCTTCGAGAGCTGGTGAAGCAGGACGGCGTCTTGCAAGGCTGGGTGGAAAATGCCTCCAAGTGGCCATCCGAGCGGATTGGCACCGTCCACACTGTCCAAGGAAGAGAGGCGGAGGCCGTCATCATCGTTCTAGGGGCCCCGGACCCTGGCCAAAATGGTGCCCGGCAATGGGCCGGCGCGACGCCGAACCTTCTCAATGTCGCCGTCACCCGAGCCAAGGAAGCCGTCTACGTGATTGGTAACCGCTCACTTTGGTCAGCCGCTGGGAAATTTAGTGCGCTGAATCTAAAGCTGCGTTGAGCAACGATAGGATGGTATTCGCAACGCTTTCAAGATCAGACAAACAAGGGGGAATGTATGGGGAGACGGACAGGCTTGGAAGGATTCATCCGCGCAGCTGGACGAGCTGCGGCAAGCGCTGAGAGGGAACGCAAGCGGCAGGAGCGCATGCGTCAAACGCATTTTAGGCAATTGGAGCGCCATGCTCGCATGGCTGCGGCACAGCAAGTCCGCGATCAACGTGCGTTCGACCGTGAACAAAAAGAATCGGCTAAGCGAGCCAAAGCGGAATACCTCGATGACCGCCAGGGAGAGGTGGATGACCTCAACGCAGAGCTTGCCGACCGCATGGAGGACTTGCGTGGAATCCTTGCCCATACGCTGTCTCATAACGACACCATCGACTTTGCAAGCCTTCGGCATGTCGAGCCTTTTGAACGGTTCGAGACACCAAAGGATCTGCAACCTGCTCGCCCTCCCGAGATGCAGCCAGTTCCGCTCCCCAAGGGCATCTATCGGTTCATCCCGGGTGCCTCTGGTCGCCATGCCGCAGCTGTAGCGAAAGCAACAGCGGCGCATAGGCTCGTGCTGAACGATTTTGAAGAAAAAGAAAGAGCCAAAAGCAATCGTGTTGCCGGACTGAAGGCCAAATACGAAAAGGAACGAGCAGTCTACGAAGCCGATGTCAAACGTCGCGACACCGAGATAGATGCTCTCCAATCGGCCTACATGGCGCACGATGCCGATGCGATCGTGGCCTACAACGAGATGGTTTTGACACGCTCAGAATATCCGTCCGAGGGCTTCCCCCAGGTCTTCAAACTTGCTTATGGCCAGGACTCGTCCGAGCTTGTCATCGAATACGATTTACCAGAAATATCAACGATTCCTGCAGATGCTGAATACCGCTACGTCAAGACGAAGGATCTCATTGAATCCAAGGCCCGTAAGCCGGCGGAGATCAAAGCACTCTATCAGGAC
Organism: Xanthomonas sp. Leaf131; assembly: GCF_001423495.1. Lineage (GTDB taxonomy): Bacteria > Pseudomonadota > Gammaproteobacteria > Xanthomonadales > Xanthomonadaceae > Xanthomonas. The sequence continues at coordinate 140,942 of NZ_LMOG01000021.1, forward strand.
ATCATTGCTTCAATTGCGCTTCGAACCCTGCACGAAGTTTTCGAGGCAGATCAAGCGAACGCTTTATCGCTGGTCACCTTCAACGGCATGATCGACACGCACGACCCCGCCAGCGGCCGCGAGTTGCGAGTCCCGGTGGTTTCAGTTCGCACAACAAAGATAGCGTTTCTGGAACTCCGCTTGGAACGTGTAGAGAAGATCCCGTGCCTTCGGAACTTAGGCGCCCAGGTCTCCAATCGTCCAGACGAGCTCCAAGCAATCAAACCCATCATCGACTTCGACATGGTGGACAAGCGCTTCATCGAGCAGGGGGATGTGCTCTCCTCGCTCGAATCGCGACCAAATCTGCTGGACCTGACTCCAGGAGAGTTTGAGGTGCTGGTGGCGAATCTGTTTTCGAAGATGGGCCTCGACACTAAGCTCACCCGCAGCTCTCGCGATGGAGGCGTGGATGCAGTGGCCTTCGATACCCGTCCGGTGCTCGGTGGGAAGGTGGTTATCCAAGCAAAACGGTATCGCGACACAGTGGGTATTAGTGCTGTTCGAGATCTCTATGGAACCATGCAAAACGAGGGAGCGAGCAAAGGCATCTTGGTGTGCACCAGTGGCTATGGGCCAGACGCCTTCAACTTCGTCAAAAACAAGCCTCTGGAACTCATAGACGGCGGTGGATTGCTCTATTTGCTACGTGAGCATACCGGTATGGATGCTCGGATTGCTTCCTAGGGACGCGCAAACATGAGCAACTCAAACCTCCCGCACGAATCTCGCGTGGCTGTATTGGTCGACTGCGACAACGTGCCGACCGACATCGTTGAGCACGCGTTACTCATGGTGGCGCAGTTCGGTCGGGTCGTGCTTCGCCGTGGGTATGGCAACCACAACACGCTCGCCAACAAGTGGCAGGAAGTTCTGGTCCGCCAGGCGTTCACTCCATGCCTTCAATACCAATACGCCTCCGGCAAGAACACCGCAGACATCGCTCTGGCACTAGACGCTTTGGAGGCACTGTTCGACAGCCGAGCCGACACGTTCTGCTTGGTCACCAGCGACTCCGACTTTTCCTACCTCTGCCGCAAGCTCCGGGAGCGTGGGGCAACGGTCTTCATCGTGGGCGAGCCCAAGACCCCGGATGCTTTGCGCAACGCCTGCGACCAGTTCTTCGAATGGGACCGGAAGGCCAAGGAAGCGGCAGCACCCGAAGTACAGGGCAATGAACTTCCTGTCCTGAAATCGGAGGCGGCGAAAGAAGAAGCGCCCCGCGCTGAAGCCAAGCCGCTACCCAAGCGCCGCCCTCGGTTCTTGGTTGAAGCCGTCACCCTGCTGACGGGAGACACCTCTGAAGGCAAGGTTGGATTGGGAGCACTGGGCCAATACCTCAAACGCACTGACCCGTCTTTCTCACCCAACCTCTACGGCCACTCCGGTCTGCTCAACATGGTGAAAACCTACGACCTGCTGACCACGCAACGGGAGGAGACCGGCGGCTGGTCGGTCAGCATCGCGCACAAGCCGGAGCCCGCCGATACGGCGTGATTGCTCCCGTTGCCTCAGCGGACCATGTGCTTCTACAAACGATAAATCGGCGACGCCGACCCAGTTGAAATCTTTCCTATTCGTCAATTGGCATAACTGCCATCGAATTTCTTCGCGTATTCAAATTTGTGAAATGCAGCCACAAGCGAGCTCTTGCGTAAGCACCGTTTCTTGGTTGGATGAGGGCTTACCCAACACAGGAGCACCCATGCACCACCAAACGCAAATCCAAGTCGCCAGCCGCCTGCTCGGCCACCTCCTCCAGCAACACACCACACGCTTACCCCCTAACCAAGTGGAGGACATCCAATACTCACTCGATTTGGCTGCAGAGTTGCTACGGCTCGGCGCGCCAGGGCCGGCAAGTCAAACCCAGGCGTCAGCCATGGCACCTTCTCAACCCATCCTCGTCAAACGAGCGGCCGTGGATCGCAGCGTCGTGCCGAGCATGCCGACCTCCATTGAGGAGTGGCGAGAGGCGCGCAAGAAGAAGGACAAGGACAATGTCCCCCGCCCCAAGGAGCCCATTGGGATTGAACGCGCAGACTTGCGCCCTCGCCCTCGCGCCTGCCGCTAGGGCCCAAGGAAGAAAGCCCCGCATCTGCGGGGCTTTCGATATCCATCAGGGCCGCGGCCGTCGGCGTGTTGGTTGCGGCGCTGGCGCTGGCACTGGCGAAGGCTTGGGCATGGCTGGAGTAGCGTCGATAGATGCTACAGAGCCATGGACGATTTCAGGCTCTGGACTTGCGAGCATCGCTTCGCTCCACTGTTCCACTTGAGCCGCGCGGATCTCAATCTCGTTCTCGTCGTCGTTCCACCGCTGCTCGGAGACCGCTGACCGGGCTGTCGCCAGTTCGGCTGTGCGTTTTTCCAGCAGGGCCAACCGCCGTCCTCGTCGCTTTTCCCATTCTTGAGAGGACCACTCGCCATCGGGACGGGGATGGTCGCCGTTGAACTGCTCCCATGCCTGCTCAGCTAGGTGGAAGAGCTTCTTCGCACGCCCCAAGGCGCTGGTTCGTTGGGCGAACTTCACCATGCTGCGCTTGAGGCGGCCCAGTCGTTCGACCAGCCCATCAAGTCCTCGGCGAAGGTCGGCGTTGTCGACAAACGTCGCCGTTTGCGCCGTCCAGTTCCGCAACAGTCGCTGGGTTGCCACCAACACCAGGTCGGACCGAGTCGAGAGGATCTCTGCAAGGTCACGAGCCGCTTCGATGACCAACTCACCGATGGAGCGCATTGGTCGAGGTTCCATCTCTTCTGCAGACCAACCAAGCGCTTCGGACAGGCGCATGCCACGAAGCCCATGGATCTCCAACCCCGGCACAGAGGACGGAAGGTCTTTTGTGGAGCCAACCCTGCGTCGACGATCACGCTGTGCCTGGTCGTGGCTATGACCAGCGGAGCCCAGAGTTGCCCTGCCCTCCTGCTCGGCTTGAGCGAGCAACTGTTCAAAGGCTTCCTCGTTCTCTTGAACGATGCGCTCGTTTTCAGCCGCACGGTCGGTCATCACGCCTTTGCGGGCCAGTGCTGTGGCCGTCTTGCCCACGTGCTTTGTGGGCTGCCGGGACAGCACCATGGCTTCGGCCCAGTCCCCGCGAGCCAGAGCCTCCTCTGCTTGGACCTCCAGGCGGCGGTGGTCCACCCGAGCATCGATGCCGGCAGCGGCCAAGTGCTCGTTGATCGTGGAAGCCATGGTGTGGCGAACCCATTCGATCTCGATCTTCCCAGACGCGCCGCCATCCAACTCCCGCGTCTTCTCGGCAAAGCCGTCGCTGGTCAACCGCCGCGTGGTGGCGAGGAGGTGGACGTGATGGTTCAGGCCGTCACGGGAGCCCGGCGAGTGGATGCTGGCTTGCACAGCAAACCCGTAGCGGGCGACCAGCGCTTGGCCAATGGCCGTGGCGAGCACGGACCGCTGCTCGTCGTTGAGCTCGTGGGGCAAGGCGACCTCGAACTCGCGGGCCACCACCGAGTTCTTGCGGTTCTCCGCCGCCTCGGCTTTCGGCCAGAGCTCCCCAGGGATCAACGCCCAGTCGGGCGCGTCCTGGGGGACCAGGCAGATGGTCTCCACGACACCGCCGCGACGGCGGTAATCGTGACGCTGACCGGTGAGGTGATCGATGAGAAGTAGACCAGCCCGGTAGGCAGCGGCTGCGACAGCGGAATCGCCTCGGGAACGACTAAAAACTTTGACGCGAGAGTGGTAGATGGCCATGCAGAGCTCCAGATAAGGTTGCTCTCTTTATGCCGTGGCTTTTGATTTGCGCAAGCGCGGAGCGCTTGGGGGTCCGGGGGCGTAGCACCTGGCGCGCGCTATGTCGAAGACATTGCATCAGTGCGCTCTTGCTTCTTTCTTTTACGCACTGTTTTTCAGCATCGAACAACTTTTGAGTGCTGGAAATTTTCGAACCCGCATAAACTTGACTAGGTGCTTTTCCGTGATTGACTCAAAGACGGGATCATTGGAGAAACGCATGACTGCCACAAGCCACTACCACGACCGCATTGCCCGAGCCACAAAGCAGTTAGCCCAACTGCAAGCGAAGGAGCTTTTAGCCAACCAGCGCATTGAGTTGAAGGCCAGGCAAACCGCGAGGCGAGAAAAAGCGAAGCGGCGGCAGAATGTGGCCGACTTGGTCTTCTCAGTTGACGCCCATGTGCTGGACGACGACGAGTTAGCAGGAGCGTTGCTTCAACACTTGGACGCCCGCAAAGAACTCAGCGTCAGGCAAGCCGCTCGTTTGCGAGGCGCCGCGCGAGCCGCATTACCAAGCACTTAAAGGGCTCACGATCTGGCAATTCAAGAAGCGGGAGACGACGTTTGGAAAAAGGAGGACGGCACAGCGCCGCCCTCTTCCCGCAAACGCTGTGCTCCTCAATCGGCTATCAGTGTTTTGCTCACCTTGTTCGTTGCCAAGTCGACGGCCGAAAGGCTCAGATCCTCGTTAAGGACATACGCCTTCTTGAGGTCCTTGCTGAAGACAATGGCCTGCCTTGGGGCTTTGAAGCCCGAAATCGTTCCAGTCACTTTCAGCGTCTGCGTGTCGATGACCGACAAGGTATTGTCCGCCATGTTCCCCGAATACACGTGCTTGCCATCGGGCGTGAGCGCTGCGCCGTAAGGGTCCTTCCCCACGGCAATAGTGGTGGTGATCGAACGCTTGGCCGTGTCGACCACAGCCACGGTGTTGCTGCCGCTGTTGGCGGCATACAGCGTTTTGCCGTCCGACGAGATGGAAATCGCCCGCAGTTTGTTGAAGCCGGTGATTTCGCCTTGAATCGTATTGGTCTTTGTGTCCAGCAAGCTGATCTTGTCGCCCTTGAAATTGGTGACGTAAGCCGTCGCACCATCTGGGCTGATACGGATGCCCTGGCGAGGCTGCGAGAAGCCAGTCACTACCGCCACCGGGCGATCGCTGTTCAAGTCGAACACCGAGACCGTGCTGGCCGCTTCGTTGTTGACATACAAAAAGCGTCCGTCCTTGCTGAGCGTAGTGCCGAAGGCCCCGGCACCCAACGGAAGGTCGGCAACCGTTTTGAGCGTCTGACTATCGATTTTGCGCACCACGCCCAAGCTGCTATCGGAGACGTAAAAGAACGCGCCGTTCGGTGAGAACACGATATTTCGGGGCGTGACGTAACCCGATAAAACCCGCTTGGACTTGCCCGCCTTGAGGTCATAGACCACGATTTCCGGGCGCCGACTGTCGGACACCACGGCCGTCGCCTCATCCGGGCTGACAGCAAGCGAGTTGTTGCGGATATCGCCGTCAAAGGTCCACCGTTCCTCGGCCGCTTGAGTGCCCAGCGATACAGCCATCGCGCCGCCGAAAACCAAGCCGGCAATCGTTTTTTGTAACAGGTTCATCGCATCCTCCGGTTCTGCGCGACTGCGCGGGTGATCGTTCTCATCGCAGCAATCTGCTGGACCTCACTACTCTGGCCCATGGCAACGAAGAAGGAAAACAAATTATCCCTGTTTCACCGACCTATTTTTTAGGTATCTTCTTTTTGGGGTCTCGCCCCATTTCCAGGCACTGTTCCCAAGCCCCGGCCAACCCCTGAGAGATGAACTTGTCGCGGTGCTTGACCAAGTAGAACTGACGGGCCAACGGGGGAAGCACGCGCTCAAGGGCCACCAGTCGCCCGGAAGACAGCAAGTCGCTCACCACCCAACGGGAGAGGCAACTGACGCCGATTCCCTGGACTAGCGTGTTTTTGATGGCCTCGGAACTGCCGATCTGCTGCGTGTTGGCTAGGTCGCTTAGATGGCGCAACAGAAGCGCCTCGACTTCTTCCCGGGTGCCAGACCCTTGCTCTCGGAGCAGCCAGTCGGCCCGGCGCAGGTCCGCCTTGGTGACTTTCGAGGCCTTGGCCAGCGGATGTTGGCCCCCCACGACGATCAGCAGTTCGTCCGTCAACCAGGGCTCGGCATGAAGTTCCGGAAGATGAGAAGGGCCTTCCAGGAGCCCCATGTCGAGTTGGAAGTCAGCGACCTTTCGCGCAATCGCGGCGTTGTTGGCCACGTCGGCGTCCACGTGAATGTGGGGGGACGACTTGCGCAAGTCGGCAAGCAAACGGGGCAAGACGTAGTTGCCGATGGTCGTGCTGCAGCCGATCCGCAGGCGAACCGGACGATCGGAAGCGCCGGGGCGGTAGCTGGTTTCAATCTGGCGTGCGCCGTCGAGCAGTTGCCGTGCCTGCGGCAGCAGGCGTTCGCCTTCGGCGTTGAGCAGCAACCGCTTGCCGACTCGGTCGAACAACCGCGTTTCCAGCACGCTCTCCAACTCGTTGAGCGCAGCGCTCGTGGCCGATTGCGAAAGCGCCACCGCGGCGCCGCCGCCAGTGGTGCTGCCATGCTCGGCCACGGCGCAAAAGATTTGGAGCTGACGGAGGCTGACCTTCATTTCAATCCACCAAACAGGTAACTCTTACCAAGATTACCCGTTTTACAGATATTAGAAGCCGCCCTAGACTCTGCTCGTTCCCAACGCCCCGCTGCGAGGCTGCTGCAATGAGCGAAAGCAAACTGATGGCCATCATGGGCGGGCACCGGCCCCTGGCCGCTCTTTCCAACCCTCGCGAGGCCATTCGGCAGTTCACGCCGAACTGGTTTGCCGCGACCATGGGCACCGGCATCCTGGCGCTGGCCTTGGGCCAACTTCCCTTCCCGTCCCCGTGGGCCAAGGCCCTTGGCGAAGCATTGTGGTGCTTCAACATCGGGCTCTTCATTTTGTTCAGCACGCTCTACGCCAGCCGTTGGCTGCTGTTTTTCAACGAGGCCAAGCAGATCTTTGGCCATTCCACCGTTTCCATGTTCTTTGGGACCATTCCCATGGGGCTGGCCACCATCATCAATGGCTTGCTTCTTTACGGCCTGCCTAGGTGGGGAGCGGATGTGCTTCCGTTGGCGGAGACGCTCTGGTGGGTCGATGTGGCCATGTCGTTGGCCTGCGGGGTGCTGATCCCCTTCATGATGTTCACGCGCCAACAGCACAGCATCGACCAGATGACCGCCGTTTGGCTGTTGCCGGTGGTGGCGGCCGAGGTCGCGGCCGCAAGTGGTGGGCTGCTGGCTCCCCACCTCACGGACGCCGCAAGCCAATACCATGTGCTGATCACCAGCTACGTGCTGTGGGCATATTCGGTGCCGGTGGCCTTGAGCATCTTGGTCATCTTGCTGCTGCGCATGGCGTTGCATAAGTTGCCGCACGAAAGCATGGCGGCGTCCAGTTGGTTGTCGCTGGGCCCCATCGGAACCGGCGCGCTGGGGATGCTGGTGCTGGGCACGGATGCCCCTGCCATCCTGGCTGCCCAAGGCCTCGAGTCGGCAGGAAGCATGGCGGCGGGATTTGGCCTCATCAGCGGGTTGTTGTTTTGGGGATTGGGATTGTGGTGGATGGTGCTGGCCATGCTCATCACCGTGCGCTACCTCCGAAACGGCATCCCGTTCAACCTCGGCTGGTGGGGGTTCACCTTCCCGCTGGGCGTGTATGCGGTGACGACATTGCGCCTCGGGGCCACGCTTCACCTGAGCTTCTTCGAAGTTCTGGGCACGGCGCTGGTCGTGTTGTTGGCCGTCATGTGGGCCATCGTCTTTGCCAAGACACTGGCCGGCGCTTACCGGGGAAACCTGTTCGTTTCTCCCTGCATCGCTTCGCTCAATAAGGGGAGTTGATTCACCCTTCGCGTGGGGCAGCGGGAGCGGTCTGAAGCGAGCGCTTGGCTTCGCTCAGGACGGACAAGATGCGCTTGGTAACCTCGGGGCTGGTGCAGACCGACAGCGGGCTTGGGTGAGGCATGCCGAAGAGGGCCAACAGAGGGAAGCTCTCCCTGACACTGGGCATGCACTGCTGGGCGATTCGCCCCGCAAAAACAATGGTGTGAAGCCTGGGAAGGCGGGAAAGCACGTCCAGGAGCATCACCACCCCTTCCTGTAGATCTGCCTTCCTAAGTGGTTTCTTGGTCTCACCTGCCGATGGCAGCCATGGCACCGCGTTCCAAAGGATGGTCTCGTTGCGCGGCAATGCCACCTGTTCGAGGAAGTGTTTCAAGTTTTTCTGCGCAGGAACCGGGTTGTCTCGCGACACAAAGCGCGGCGTGGCGGCATGGCGAGCGGGGCTTTCCAGCAACACCATCACCCGAGCCCTTTCACCCCCATCCAGCGGGTCGAAAAACGGCAGCGCTAGACCACGCTGGCATTGGCCTCGGACCCACTGGTTGAGGCTTCGGACGTGAGCACTGTCGACCAGCGTGGCACGGTATGAGGTGGAATCAGGCATACAAAAGTGGAGTGACCGATTTCATAGCGCCGTTTTGGTATCGCTCAAATGCACTTCTACATTTTCCATCGGACATGCCATGCCGAAAAATGACATCAAGGCCCACCCATGGTCATTCGTGGCCCCTGTTCCTGCTGAGCCGTCTGTTGCTGCGTTTGTTCCATCTGCTGCTGACGCACTTGGTCCTGCTTGATAACCTCTGCTTGCTGGAGGTTTTGCTGGGCCGGCTCCTGGGACGCATCGCGTCCATCGACATGGGCATGAAACACGGGCGCGACTCCCATCCCATGCGGCGCGTAGACCGCAAAGACATTGTGTGCCCCATCTCGGCCTAGCCCCCCGGTGACCTGGTCCACTCGCTTAAGCAACGGGTCTTCGGTCTGCTGCTTGTAGAGCGAAGCTGTGACGTTCTTGCTTTCTTCTTCGTTCCAGTTGCCCGTGCCCCGCACCCAGGAATGGATCTGCTGGTAAGTGGAGTGGTCTGGGTGCGCGGGGTTGTCCGCCAATAGCGGACCAGCCGCCGCCTTCTCCAGCGCCGGTTCGGCCTCTTGCTCCTTGCTGCGCCCTGGCCCGGTCACCGACACCGCGCCCAGCGTCGGCACGTGCGCCATGGCCGGCTGGCCCAGCTCGGCCTTGGCCTGGCGTAGCTCCTCAGCGGTCGTCAACGCGACCTGGTGGGCAACCCCGTCTTGGCCAACTTGGTAATGGGCAATGGGACTGTCGTAGCCGTATTGCCCGTGCTCGTTCGGCTTCAGCTGCTGCATCGTCGGGCCAGCAAGGCCTTCGGTCTGCTTGGTGCGCTGGGTGGCCAGCTCCACCGCTTGAAGATTGTTCTCTTGGGCGTTGAGGTCGACGCCGGCGGCCCGGTAGCGATGCAGGAGCTCGTTGTGCTCCATCTGCGCGGGCGTGGGCGCTGGCCGCGATTGGATGGCCGCCAAGTGCTCCTGAGCACGCTCCAGGGACGGCTGGCGCATCTGGTTGGTGAGCTCCAGTTCCACTGCCAGGTTGCCGGTGGCAACCCCGTCCCTGCTGGTCCACTGCCCAGCCTCATTGCGCTGGTAGGTCTGACCATCGTGGCCTTGCACCCGGCCCTGCTGGGCACGAGCACTTTCCACTGCCGCCGGCACCACCACCCCGTAATCCTGTGACCGCTGAGCGGCATGGTTTTCAAGGTAGGCCTGGGCGATGGCCTCACGACCATTAGCGATGTTGCTCTCGATCCGCGACAGGGCTTCTTGGTTCAAGCGCTGCGCCTGCGCCGGGGTAGCGGCCTGAGGCTCGTAAACACCCTGGTCGCTTGCACCCGTCACGCCGGTCTTGACCTGGCGCTCCCAGGACTCGGTGGCCGGATTGCGCTGCCAATTCTGGTTGTCCAGACCCGTCCGATCGCCAGGCTGGGCCGGGAGGTTGAATGGGTCCTGCGGCGGCGGTGCTTTGCCCAGCGCGAACTCGGCAGCTCTGGCATTCGCCACCGCACCCAGTTCCTGGGACTTGGCGTAGCTGGCCCCCACTGGGGCCTGACTAGGAGTGTCTCGTCCATCGGCCCCGCGCTCGAAAGCGCCTTGGCGCTGCCAATCCCGGCCGTTGAATTGCCAATCCACACCGGCTTTGTCGGTCTGGTGGTAGATGGCGCGGTTGTCCAGCAAATCGGCGCCTTTGTCGAAGGCCTTGCTCATCAGGACCGCGTCGCCAACCACCAAGGCCGCAGGCACAAAGCCTCCGCTGCTGCCCAGCGCCGCTGCCGTGGACGCACCACCAGCCCAGCCGCCCGCGTTGCGGGCAATGGCGTGCTGCACCTCTGACTGTGCCGCCGTGGTGTTTCCCTGCTCCATCAGCGCGGACGCCGTGCGCGCGGTCATGACCGCATCCGTGCCCGTGGTCAAAAGTCCGCCAGCACGGGTCAGGCCCCGAGCAGAGGCCTCGCCCATCAACAGCTGCATGGCGACATCACCGCGCTGCCCGCGCGGCACACGGATGTTTTGTGCAGCTTCCTCACCCAAGGTTTGCTCAACCTTGAGGATGCCCTGCTCTGACAGCACCACACGTCCGTCGTGATGGGCATTGGCGATGGCAACCGAGAGCCCACTTCGTTGCAGCGTTGGATTCCCTCCACGCGCAATGGCCGTGCTGCTGACCTGGATCTGATCGAGCGCGGTGACAATGCGGGACTCAGAGTTCGCCACGCCTCCCCAGCCGTGATCCACTCTGGTGAAGCCTTTCAGGGCATCGATTTGTGTAGCGTGGGCTTCGTGATAGCCCGGGGTGTCACGGAAAAAGTTCTGGACTTTCGCGCTCGCCTGTGAGGGCGAAAGTCCCACTGGCGTGTTGGTGTTCAAGTCGCCATTGATCAAGCCGACCTTGATGGTGTCGCGCAATTGCTCCACACGCTGGGCAACGCGGTCCAATGCCTCAGGGTCGCCACGCAAGGCGGCGCGACCATCCCGCGTCGCCTGGAGATCGTCCAAGCGCTCAATCACGCCATCTTGGTAAGCACCAAGAGGACCGCCGCTGTGCGGCGTAATGTCCAACGCCTGAGCGAACTGCGGATCGGACGGCAAGAACAGGCGATTCTCTGGGGCGTGAATGTCGAACCGGCCCGTCTCTTGAAGCTTCGCCAGCAACTCGCTGTTCTTGAGCGTCTGCTGTTCGATGTTGTGGTGATCTTGAAAAAGCGTCCGATAGTTCGGCATGACTCAGGTTCCTTCCTGTTGGCTTGCGGCTCGCGTCAACGGTTCACTACGTCGTAGAACCAGAGGCCATCCGACTGGCCTTCGGTGCCAATCCCCGCTGCCTCAACAGCGTCCTTGAACACCCGATCGCAAAAAACACCGCCATGGAAAGGAAGCCTGAAAACGTGGGCCTCTCCAAGCACGTCATGCTTGAAAGCCAAACGACTCCCGCCTGCCAAGCTGTAATACTTCCCGTCCTCATAGTCATCGCTGATCTTGATGTCGAGTTCGGACGCGTCCTCGTCCAAGGCATCCAACGTGCGAACGACATCGCAGAGGAAGAACGTCGGCCCCTTGGAGCCATCGGCCAGGCGATAGTCGGCGTCAGCGAAAACGAAGGCATCTGCGTCCACAGACTCCATCACTTGGCGGAGCCGTTCGGAGACCAACCAATAGCCACTGAAGCCGCCCTCCAGGTCCTGCGGCAACTCCCCTTCGCTGGGGTTGTAGACCAAGCGCGGAGTCTCGTGCAGTGGCGGAAACCCACCCTCGTCCGGCTTCAAGATGAGCCGCGGCGGCGACAGCAATGCCTTCTCGTTCTCGAAGACCACGCCGTGGCCTTTTCCGCCTCTGCGGGCATCGGGACGTAACTGGAAGAACTCACCGACCTTGGGTTCGTTGATCGTCTTCGTTTCCATGCGTTCGGTCTCCATATGGGTGTCAACCCATTGCTCTGCCCAAGAGTCTACCGCCCTACCCTTCGCCATGGACAGCTGAGCGCGGCCGTTTCCAGCTGTATGGATAGCCATACAATGCAGCAACCTCAGAAAAGCATAGGACGCATGCGGAAATACGAACTTGTATCGCAGGATGACGAATGGGGTTGTGCGGCTGCCTGCGTGGCATCGATCTTGGACATCCCATACCAGCGGGCAAAGCGCTTGCTAGAGAAAGAAAAGTCGGCAGGCATAAACGATAAGCCAAAAGGCTTTGAGATCGATGAAATCGCCCATGCTCTCTACAAGAAAGATGTAAAGGTTGTTGCCGACTGGAACCCTCCCGCGAAGCTGCCCAGCGGCACCATCGTGTGTATCCACAGCCGGGTCAGATACGCGAGCTATCACTACCTGCTCAAGGTTCCAGGCGGCTACATGGACCCTTGGTTCGACTTGAAAGATGGAGTCATGGAAGCGCAACTGCGCGCGGAACTACCCAAAGGGACCAAGCTTGTTGTGGCCCTTATTCCGAGCAAGAAATAAGGCTTTTAAGAGGAGCCGTGGCTTGGTGGATGTGAACCTTGAGGGCGGCAGCACGGGACTGCCGCTGTCGTCTGCTTCTAGGGACAGGTATGAGGGGGCGGGCTATGCCCACCCCCTTGCCGCCAGGCTGACGCTCTTCTGGCCGCCGATGACCAAGTGGTCCAGCACTCGGATGTCCAGAAGGCCCAAGGCTTCCTGCAGGCGCTGGGTGACCTTGCGGTCCGCTTCGCTCGGCTCGGGATTGCCGCTCGGATGGTTGTGGAAGAGGATGACAGCCACCGCGTTGAGCTCAAGAGCGCGCTGTGCGACGACTCGGGGATGAATCTCGCAGCCGTCGACCGTGCCAAAGAAGAGATGTTCGGTTGCCAGGATGTGATGCTTGGTGTCGAGGAAGACGACGCCGAAAATTTCGTAACTCAGATGTGCGCAGCGGGCAACCAAGTAATCGCCGGCTTGGTCGGGGCTGTGGATGCGGCCTTGGCGTTGAAGGCGTTGCTCCAGGATTGTCACGGCGGCGAGCAAGATGCCCTCCTCGTCCATCTGGAGTTGGTATTGAGCCTTCAGGTCTTGGGTGCGCTTCATCGGTTCTTCTCCACCAGCGCGTTGTGCGCCTCGTGGGAACCGACAGGCGAAGCGTCCGGCCCTACCGCACCCAAGAGCGAGCACCGCGGCAGCGGCGCACAGCGAAGGGCCGCAACAAAGCGCCAGCGACGAGAAGGAGGCCTGTCCTTGCGGTCGGGACAGCGAAGCTAAGGTCCCTTTCAGAGGCCCAGCGCTGGTGGAGAGTGGTGATGTGCGACTCCCATGCCGGTGGTTGAACAGCCAAGAAGACTGCATGCTGCGGGCGTGCAGTTTTTACCGACGTTCCTCGCGCTTTTTGCCGACCGCTAACTTGTTCATGCCGCAAGAGAGTCCGCTCACAAGAAGTGCTTATGCTCACAGTAGTTCGGCTGCACGAGTCTCAAGCACGCAACTCAACCGTGTGTCGTAAGGCTATGGGACACTCGGGCCATCTCCGGACCTGCTGCCAACATGCGAAACGCTCAGCTAAAGGCTGCCCTGGCTCCTCGAATGCGAGTGCGAGTGGTTGCAGCAGTGGTCATATCACTTACGGGATGCGTGTCGGCTAGCCCCTTCACTAGCCAGCCCATTGAAGGCCCCGTACGGTTAGGAGAGATTGCGGCAGTTGACGGGCCCAAGGTGCGCCCCGACCGCGTCATTGAGGACAGCCGTTGTCCGGCCGATGTTCAATGCATCCAGGCTGGGCGGTTGATTGTCAAAGTGACAGTGATTGGCGGCGGCTGGTCCAAGCAGGTCGATCTAACGCTGGGTATCCCGGTTCCCGTGGCCGATGGCATGTTGACGCTGGTGGACGCCACACCCGTGCCCATCAGCGGGCACACCCCCCTGTCATCGACCGCACGTTTCAGCTTCAAGTTTCAGGGCGGCCGGTAGCTAAGCGTGTCAACTTGCAGCGCCTTGGTCACTTGCGCTTTTAGCTTGGTTAGTCAGTGCTGGTGAGCCCATGCCAAGCCAAGATTTCGTTGAGACATCGTCCGACGAACTCAGCATCTTTCGACATAATCACATCCGCTTCAATGAACTGAGCCGTGCCCGCGAACGCTCGCAAGAAATGGCAGCGGTCAGGACTCGATGCTCGCAATGCTGGTATCGCCCCACCTTGTCGCCCACCAGAACAGCAGTGCCAAAAGACTGACTGCCGCGCCCAGTAGGCACACACCCTGCCAACCTGCATGGGCAAAGGTGACGGTCGCGCCGATTGCACCCAGTCCGCTGCCGGCAGCATAGAACAGCATGTAAAGGCCAACCAAGCGGCTATGCGCCTCAGGCCTGGTGCGGAAGATCAAGCTTTGGTTCGTGACATGTAGCGCTTGGCCTCCCATATCGAGCAGCACGATGCCAATGACCAGCGCCCACAATGACCACTCCATCAGCGACAGAGGCCACCAGGCCATGAACAACACCGTAAGCGCTGCTGCACTGGTGCGCTGAGCATGACCGTGGTCCGCCCATTGCCCTGCACGCGCAGCAACCAAGGCGCCTGCCACACCGACCAGACCGAAGGCACCGATGGCCGTATGTGAAAAGCGATAAGGCGGCGCGCTCAAGGGCAGCACCAGCGCAGTCCAAAAAATGTTGAATGTGGCGAACATCAACAGCGCCAGCATGCCGCGCACTTGCAAGACCTTTTCTTGACGCAGCAGCGTCAGCATCGAAGAGATCAGAGGCGGATAACTCATCGTTTGGGACGGCGGCGTCAACGCTGGCAGCCACCGCCACAACGGAAGTGCAATCGCAACCATCAGGAAAGCGGCGCAGAAATACACACCGCGCCAGCCTGCCAAATCGCTAACACCACCGGCAAACACCCGCGCCAGCAACAGACCAATGAACACGCCGCCTTGCGCTGCGCCGACCACGCGACCTCGTTCATGGGGCGCGGCGGCACTGGCCGCATAGGCAATAAGTCCCTGCGTCATTGCTGTGCCCAATAAGCCTACGGCAAGCATGCCTGCCAGCAGTGCAGGCGCGGATCGCGCCATGGCCACGACGGCAAGTGCGACCACCAGCGCCAGAAGCTGCATTGACATCAGGCGACGACGATTCACCAAGTCGCCCAGCGGCACCAGCAACAGCAATGCCAGCGCACAACCGGCTTGTGTCGCTGTGACGACCCCACCCACGGCCGCATAGCTGATGCCAAAGTCTCGGGACAGCGTGTCAAGCAGCGGTTGAGCGTAGTAGACATTTGCCACGCTCAGTCCACTTGCAACCGCAAACAGCCAGAGCAAGTGCCGGGGCATGTTCGCAGACGGAACCGTTGAAGGGCCGCTTGACGGTGGTGATGCGACAGAAATCCCCATGACTTTTATCCAATCTAGTTGCAAATCAAGACCAGTTGAATGCTAAGCAATGTGGTTTTAAAGTGCAACTTCATTGATTTCTTGTTTACCGGCTTCGGAGACTCCATGCCCCCTCGCAAGCGCTTTGGTGACGAGCATTGTCCGGTTGCGCGATCGGTCGATCTCATTGGGGATCGATGGGCGCTCCTGATCGTGCGCGATGCCTTCGATGGTGTTCGCCGCTTCGGCGATTTCCAGCGAAGCTTAGGTGTGGCACGCAACATCCTTTCCGATCGGCTGCACAAGCTGGTCGATGCGGGCATCCTTGGAATGCAAGATGCATCTGACGGCACGGCTTATCAGGAATACGTGCTAACGGCAAAGGGAGACAGCCTCTTCCCCGTCGTGGTGGCATTGCGACAGTGGGGCGAAGACCATCTTTTTGAGCAAGGCGAACGTCATTCGGTGCTGATCGACAAGTGCACGGGCAAGAAGGTCCCACGCATGACGCTTCAGGCAAAAGACGGCTCTCTGCTGCTGCCTGCTTCTATGCAAGTTCGGAAGGTAATCTAAGGCAAAATTTTTGAGTTGCCAAAATTCCCCTTCGATGATGATCAAATATGAGCCCCATATCTCCGACATAAAAAAGCCCCAGGCATCACCCCGTCTGACGGAAAGTTCCTTCCAGAGCTCTTAATTTCCAGGCCCGGCGGCATCACGCTTCACCGCTACCCAGTCCCCAGTGTTGCCTTCCCTGATCGAAGCGCTGCGTATGACTACGCCAAGCACTGGATAGCTGCGTGCTATGTGTCGAGCACAGGCTCAGTAAGCGCGGCCTAACAACCGCCTGACCTCAACCTTCGCCTTCCGTGTCCGCTAGCCCGTGCCAGGACAAAATTTCCTCGGCCCGACGGCCGACGAACTGGGCGTCCTCGCTCGTCGCTGCCTTGCTCTCGATGACGGCAGCCATGACTGTAAAAGCTCGCCAAAAGTGGCGGCGATCAGGACTCGATGCCCGAAGTGCCGGCACTGCTGCGTCTAGTTGATTGAGGTGGATGCGCAACTCGGCTCGGTCCATGAGCTCCAGTATCGGCAGCGCTGTCGCATCGCCTGAGACCGTGGCCGCGCCTCCTCCAGTAAGGAGCTAACGTAGACGAGAGTTGGGTGCTCTGCTTCACACAGATGCCGCCAGACCGCATGGACGCAACCTCAACAGAAATACTCGTGGGTTGCCGGCAAGACGCTGCTCAAGCGTCCCGCGAGGTGAGCGACCATCGGTCCCGCGTCCGGCAGAATCAGATTGCGCTTCTGGAATTCCTGAAACCATAGGTCTCAAGCCCTGCGGGATGTCAGGAAGTTCTTAGCCAGCCGTCGTCCAATGGCGCCAACTTCTCCCAGGCATCTCCGACGCGACTAAGTCACTGCCGCGCACGAGGGATGGGACATCCAACGGTGCTGCTGCCCCGCCGTCAGAGCCACTTGACCTAGATGTTTAGCGCAACCATTGCGGGGAGTGGCTGAGCCGACTTCAGGCCAAACGTTTCGCCACCAGGTTCATCCACCCAGACTGGGATACGCAACCTTGCGCGCTCAACGCGCCACGGCCAAGAATGACCTGGAGCACGTCTATGCCGACCTCACTCCTCAAATCGCCATTGCAAGACATCTCCAGAATTATAGGGCCACCCCGTTGGCAGGAGTAGCACCCGGCATCCCGGATGTAGGGCTTCTCTATTTGCGGATCTCGGTAGCGCCGATAGAACCAAAGCCGCATCGCTTTCATTTGCTCGTCGGATGCAGCAGCTGCAAGCCACCCTTCGTCGACTTCTCTGCTCAACTTCCAAGAAAGCAGCCCGATCTGGCTAGCGCAGCTTCTGTTCCATTTCTATGATTCGATTCGTTAACTCCCCATTGTCTAACGCTAGTGAAATCTTAAAAAAACGATTCGAGATTTTTACAGACGTCACTGGCACGAAATGCAGGGTTCCTGCGTTTTTTAAGCAGTTACCATTTGAAGGCAGTTGAGGGGCTAACCAATGCGAGAGCCGATTGGTCTTTCACCAGACAGTGAATTAGCAGCCGCAGCAGCAGTTACTTCGTTGAGCTTGGCGCGCTCACATGCGGCCAGAGCTGCCATCGCCCGCGTGATGCGTCGGCTTCGTGCGCTCGTGTCTCCCATCCTCTCTGCCTGTAGATCCCAATGGTCCTGGCAAGTGATTGGTGGTGGCTCATCAAAACATTGGCACTTCCAACACATCTCAAGCCTCCATGTTAGGCCTCGCTGAAGAAAACAACTTCTACAATAGCTGCGAGCGAGTCTTCAACACTTTGCTGCGCAGAATGCCCGTTTGTGCGACCTGGTCTTCATAGATTTGCTTAGCAACCTCATAGTCAATCGTGGTCCGGCCACTGTGCACAGGGACGCTCACAAACCTGGCAATTTCCTCAGGGGCGAAAGACCAGGACTGCGGGAGCTTAAGCCTTAGTTTTACCGCGCCATCAGCACTATTGCAATCCCCACAGATGAGTGTTATCTCAAAACGCCCCTTTCCGTGGCAATGATGTTTGCACAGAGGCGCTGTAAAGCCCATTCCATACGCGTCGGCATACTTCGCTCGCCAGGCGGGGCCCTTAATCTCCGTCCAGCGAATGACCTCGGGAGCAGACCGGTGGCAGCATGGACACCTCCAGTTTTTGGAAAGCGCTTCGCGATAGAGTGAGGGGCAGTGCATACCGCTGTAGGTAGAAATCTCGATTGGAGAGGGCACACGTGAATTTTTTCCTGTTTTTGCCATGAGCATCGCCAAAGAAGAGCTCCTTACAGTATGCAGGCGGCAGACGTCCAGCGCTATGAGACGGAAGCTCAAGGCGCTCTGGGACTTCTCCTAACTTAAGGCGGGATAGTTCCCGAGGCTAGCTTAATAGGGAAACTAGGATCTTTTGATTCCGGAGCCACTTATGCCCGAAAAAACCTCACAAATCTCTCACACCCATTCCTTCCGCCCACAGTCCGGCTTCTTCTTTTCTTGCCACTTGCCGATATGCTTTGCCTCCCCGAACAATTTAGCCTGCAACCTAGCAAAGGCCGGAGCCTCCAAGGCACTGCCGAGCACGTGGTAACCCAGCAAAATACTGGCAAGGACGTGACCAAGAAAATTGTTGCCGCGCACACTAAGGGCAACAAAAATCGGAAGAATTATTGCTCCAGCACCCAACCCGGATAGATTAAAACCAAACGCCAGAATCGTATCGAGATTGGGCACTGGTGAACCCCGCTCAAAGATTGAATTTAGCTCGCAGAAAGCGCTAACCAGAAATTAGCTCACACTAGGGACGCATCTCTTCGGAGGTCCAAATGTCGCTTCTTGCCGGTTCAACGGTTACTTCAATCGCCTGCAAATCACTCTTTAGCGCTAGCAAGCGTTCTCTGTATAGATAAAAAGCAGACTTGCAAACCTTATCGGTGTAGTAAGCATTGAATCCGCCACTCAGGACTGCCCCCGCCACAGGCAGAGCACTTGCAAGCTTTGCCTTTGTTAGGGTGTAACCCATGCGCTCTGCTATCGATCTGCAAGCAACAATGAAAACGCTTTTCTCAAGATGTTCCCACGTTTTCTTTTGGGCCACATCCTTAGCAATCCTTACCAAGTGGGATAGAGCAGCCTGTTTCCCTGTGTCCGTGGTGCTGGACGCAAGTGCCAAGATGTTCAGCGAGAACAACCGCTCTTCCTGCGAGGACATATCAAATCCGCAGTAAGTCCCATACTCTCCAATCGCTCGGAGGTTCATTGCTAAAAGAGCAGTTAGGTCGACAGGTATTGCGGCAAGTGCCACCAGCGGACTGATTACAGCAGTTCCACCGGCTGCCGCTCCTTCCACTAGCGCAAGCCCTTCGTACTTTGTATCCAACCAGCCGATTGCTCTATCTATGATTTGCAAATCAAGGGTCGGAACCTGATCAAGCTCCGTTATTTCCTTCTTAGAAATAACAGATAGTTCTTCGAGGATTGCAGATGGCCTGACTGACCACTGCGAGAAATCGTTGACCAACCCAACAATGCCAGTTGCGGCCTTTCCACAAGTCTCAGTGAAGCCAGGAATCTTGTCCACTGCCTGTCCGGCCAGAGCCAAGGGCTTATTGACAACATCCATCGCCGCATCGAACCACGTCTGCTTTGGATTTTTCCAGGCGTGGATTTGTGCCAATGCACGCTTTTCATATTCAGATAACAAAGACTTTCTTCCTAATATATAAACTCCAAAACATTACCCAACAACAAGTCTCTATCGTTCTACTTCATGATTGCCGCTACACCAAACTAATGATGCCTCAAAAACACCAGTTTCAGCACATCATGCTCGAAAAAAAAGAAACAAGCCGGCCGAAGGGTCCTGATGACAGCGACCTGCAGCGATTACAGGTTTGTTCTCTTCGCACGGGCTGCAACCTCCGGCGGAGAATCCCTCAGCTTCCACTTACCGTTTATCAGCTTGGAATTCGCTCGGCCCGTTGGTTCAGCAATGTCAGAAGTCCAGAGCCAGCCGCCATCTACTTGCTTCACGTCTGAGCCTACGGTAATCGCAGAATTCGACCTCTTAAAGAGTGCAGAGCGTCGCTGTTAGAAGAAGTGCGAAGCGATTCAGTGCGAACACTCGAGCAGATCTGGGATACGCTTATTGAACCAGCACCGAGCGGAATGAGTCATGGATTTCTACGACGATTTCAAAACAGTCCGAAACGATACAGAACTGAAATTTTTCCTAAAAAAGTATGGCTTTCACGAGGTAGCCGCCGCCGCCCGATGGAACTTAGGCCAATACGAGTTGCACCATGAAGGCATCACCTACAGCATAGGATATCGATGGCATGACCCGTCACAAGCATTTTCCATTCAAAGCGACATTCACAAAGCGGAACTTTGGACCACCGACGCGACGGGGAATCGAATCTCACAACATCAAATTGAGTTCCCTGAAGATGCATAATTCGACTCATTGTTAAGTCTTAATATTAACCAATATGCAAAAATATTTTTCATATGTCAAATCAGGTATTTTTAGATTTATTTTTTAATTTACGCTTAGACTGAAGAGCGCGCCGCAGCCTTCCATTCTCGCGAATTAATTTTCTAACTTCTCCAGGCAAAGCAACAGGCCGCTGATTTAGGATGTCCGGTGCACGTTGCATCCAACGTGCAATCAGCCACGAAAACTCCACATAAGCTCCAGGCTTTGCAACTCGACGTGTCTGAATAAAGGGAATCGCAAAGATAAATACGCTTAAAGCAGCATCCCCGAACGCCATGAAAAGCATATCTTCGTCATAGACGCTCTTTTTTACACCTATAGCGACACCTTCCCAGACGTTCAGCACGTCACATATTAGCCTGACATTTTCATCGTCAAGTGATGATATTCTGGCCATCGCTCGAAGTTCTTTTTCTGAACTTATTTTGAGCAATTTCACAGCACTACGAAGGCTTACAGTCTCTTTATCCTTGAACTCCTTTTCAAAATCCAACGTATGCTTCGCACGCGCAAGATGTCTCTGCGACTTCAATGAAAAAACAGCAATTAGTGTCGCAACGCATATAACTGGAAGCGTCGGATTTTTCATAACCACGTTAAAAAGATCAAACATTTTCGCGTCCGATGCGTTAAAAACAAAAAAGGCGGCCTCGCAGCCGCCTTTCGTTCACTTAACCAGAAAGTTCTTAGAAGCCAAAGTCATTTTGCTGGATCATAAAATCCTCCTCTTCCGACAAACATAGTTCGAATTGTATAGCGTGGCCCGTGCTCTCTGTCAACCATCTGATCCACACGGGTCGGCCCTAATGCGTTTTCACATGCCTATGACTTTCGGATCGCCTCGGCTTCAAATCATGTAAGATGAATGGTTCATTTTTTACGGTTAAGTTCGGACCTTTGCCTTTCCGTAGCTTGGAACTTGCCGGCTGAATTCGGCTTCTCATTGCTCAGCAGGCTCTTCGTAGCCCCCCCGATTCCAAGACCGGTAGCGCCACGGCACCACGTTCTCCAGGAACGTGATTCGCGGGCTCGGTAGTGTGCCTAGCGATGCCAAGCTGCTCTTCAGCCGCTCCGCGTGCGCATGCGGCACAAACAGCCAAGGCCTGACGGACCACCCCTCTGGCACGCCGCTGTCCCGCACCAACGCTGCCTTTACCCCTTCCCAGCGTTCGTCCCATCCTCTCAGCCGACCAAGCAGCGAAGGAGCCTTGGCGGCATAAGTGATTTCGCACAGGTAGGCCGCCTGTTCCTTGAAGCTCACGGCCACCGCATCGCAATACCAATGCGGGCCGCTGGTGTCGGGGTTGGCCCCCTCGTTGAGCTGGATGCAGCACTGGCTGTTGACGAACAGCGCGCGGTCCGCTCGGAGGTAATCGAGCACCACACCTTCGAAATGGTCCATGTTAGTTAACTCTCGTTTTTGGCTGCTTTATCTACCGAGATAATACTAACATCTGAACAAGTCATTTAGGAGCGGTACACCTTAAAACCTAACATAAAGACTGCTTTAGTTAGCTTATTTTCATTAAACAGTACAGTAATGACAGGGCAAACCACTCAAAATTATTCTGCCAACCAGCTCTAAATCATCGAATTACATGGATCTATCGAATTGAAAGCGAACAGAATAATTTTGGCTCAAGTCCATGCGACACCGTTGCGGTAGAGTTTGCTTCAGGAAAAGTAAAAAATTGCCCGTTTTGATTGACGAATTTCCAGGCTGTTTTATCACTACTTCCATTGAAACAATGGAAGCAAGCAATGTCCTCTATCGTCCAGCAACAGCTCCGCGATTACATCACCGCCCCCTTCGGACTCCTGCAAATAAAGGATGTCCATGTTGGGAACGTCCGGGCCTCCGAAATCAACATTACGGGTCGCGAAGCCGCCATCCACGCCCTGGAGCTCTTTGACCGCGCGGATGAGCGCTCCCGTAGAGTGCGCCTCAGTAAGAATCGGACGCTCTACCCAGAGCCCCTGCCACTCGGATCGCCGGCGCGCTTGCTGTCGGTCGAGATCTCGGACTACCTCAGCTATCGCGAGCGGTGCGGCTTGGCCAAAGAGACCGTCGAGGACACGGCTCGGTCGCTGAAGCTCTTGCGGATTGCCTGCGGTGACGTTCCTGTCTCGCGCATCGACCACGCTCACATCTACAAGCTTTGGGACCTGTTGCGTTGGGCACCACCGCTTCTACTGTCCGACTTCAAGTATCGGGACTACACCTTCGAGCAGGCGGTGGCCCTTGGTAAGGAACTTGGCGTGACGCCGCCGGCTCCCGCCACACTGGAGAAGCACCGGCGGTTCCTGGTGACCTTCTTCGGCAAGCTGGTGAAAGCCAAGGCGATTCCCATGTCGCCGATGGAAGCGTTCCCGGAAATCAAGAAAGACCTGGTCGTGGACACGAACAAGCCCGAGCGCTTGTTCGACGAGGAAGTGCTTCAGCGCATCTTTTCACCCAAGACGTTCCCGGCTTGGGCCAAGAAGTATCCCCACCGGTGGTGGCTGCCTATGATCTCGCTCTACACGGGGGCGCGCATCAACGAGCTCGCTCAGCTGAAGGTGGCCGACATCGTTGAAGAGGCCAAGGTGTGGTGCATCCGCATTCAAAAAACGGTCGACGCTGATCTCAGGCATAAAGATCGAAACAAGAGCCGTCAAAGCCTGAAAGGCAAAGCAGCGGTGCGCACCCTGCCCATCCCCAAGCCACTCCTAGATGTCGGCTTCTTGGACTTCCTGGAGGACATCAAGGCTTGTGGGCACCCTCGCCTCTTCCCCCACCTCTCTGCAGGCGTCAACCGAGAGACCGGTGAGACGAATGCGCGCTACAGCCAAGGCGCGGTGAACCAGTTCAGCAGCTACATGAAGACCTTGGGCTTCGGAAAGGGCATCGGTGCTCATGCGTTCCGCCACACGCTCGCCACCGAGCTTCACCACAAGAACGTGTCCGACCAAGACATCGCCCTCATTACCGGCCACTCGTTGCGGAAAAACGTCCCCGTCTTGCACGACGCGTATTTCCACAAGAAGCCCAAGCTCGCCAGGGCCACGCAGATCAGGATCCTGGCGAAATACAAGCCGCCGGTCGAGTTGCCCAAGTATGAACGTGGCCAGTTCAAGGAGAGCTTGGCAGATCCGAGCAAGTTCTATCCGTAATACCGACCTGCGTCCTCCACATGTATCGGCTGGGCGGGGGTAGATAAAGCGCACAGGAGAGCCGCGTATGTGAGGCCACACGATCGCGCTTATGTGCTCCACGTTTGCCCATGAGCTCGGTTTCCATGCGTTACGACATGCTGTCACCAAGCTCAAGCATTTCCATTCCCTGGGAGGACGTGGCCACCATTGCACGAAACTCCGAGAACAACCGCTTCCCTGAGTTGAACCTCCATCCAGCTACGAAAAACCCCAAAGAGGAGGCCCATTAGGAGCGGTGCTCCAACGGTAGCAGCTGGGTAAGGAGGCAAAGTTCTACCCCTAGATTTTGGTGTTGTCAGCTGGCGGGCTAAGCCACCCCGTTGCCGCCCCGCCCAGCCCAAGGCATGATTCTGAGGCGGTCGACTTGGCCGTATGGAATACGCTCAGGGGGAGCGACAATATGCGCTTGGAAGCAGTCAGTATCTCCAACTTCCGCTGCTATGGCGAAGAAGTCCGGGTTGAGCTCGACGACTTAACGACGTTCGTGGGTCGAAACGATATCGGCAAATCAGCCATCCTCGAAGCGCTGGAGATTTTCTTCAACTCGGACTTGGTGTCTATGGAGCAGGGCGACGCCCACGTCCATAACGCCAACAAGATTGTGTCGGTCACCTGCGAGTTCTCTGAGCTGCCACCGACACTTACGCTAGACGCTGGAGCAGATACAACCTTGGCCGACGAATATCTGCTATCGCAAGATGGTCGGCTGAAGATTCGGAAATCTTACGATTGCGCCAGCAAAAAGCCATCTGCTGATGTATTTGTCCTAGGCTTCCACCCCACTGTTACGGATTTCGACAATCTTCTGGAGCTGAAGGAGAAAGAACTTCAGAAGAAGGTGAAAGACCTTGGCTTGGAGGTTCCTCTGAAGGGCAATCCCGGTATGCGTCGCGCTCTATGGGGTGCCGCAGGTGAACTCAAGCTTCAAGAGGTCGCCATCTCGGTGGGCAAACCCAAGGAGGACGTCAAGCGCATATGGGATCAAATCGAGCCGCACATGCCCATGTTCGCGCTCTTCCAAAGTGATCGGAGCAGCCGCGACTCCGACACTGAAGTCCAGAGTCCGATGAAAGCGGCCGTAGCTGCCGCAATTGCCGAAGTCCAAGACGACATCGCTCGAATTCAGGCGAAGGTCCGAGAGAAGGCAGAGGAGATCGCTAAGAACACGCACGCGGCTTTGGCCACTATCGATCCCAGTCTTGCAAGCGAACTGACGCCCGAGTTCAGCCCCCCTACTCCCGCCAAGTGGCAGGGCCTCTTTTCGCTGGGTCTAAACACGGACGACGGCATCCCGCTGAACAAACGCGGTAGCGGCGTAAGGAGGCTTGTGCTGG
Source organism: Xanthomonas sp. Leaf131 (assembly GCF_001423495.1). Classification (GTDB taxonomy): domain Bacteria; phylum Pseudomonadota; class Gammaproteobacteria; order Xanthomonadales; family Xanthomonadaceae; genus Xanthomonas. The sequence continues at coordinate 165,609 of NZ_LMOG01000021.1, forward strand.
TCAGCTTCTTCAAAGCTGAGGCCGAGCGCCGGCTCAAAACGAGCACAAAGCGCAGCATTATCTATGCGATTGAGGAGCCGGAAACCGCGCAGCACCCCAACAACCAACGCATCCTCATCGATTCGTTCAAGTCGCTTTCCGAGGATCCAGGCTGCCAGGTCATCCTGACCACTCACAGTCCCGGGTTCGCTTCATCGCTTCCCCAAGAAAGCATCCGCTATGTTTCTCGCCACACCGATACCAAAAAACCTCAGATCGAATCGGGCGTAGACGTGTTTGGCAGGGTTGCAGAGGCACTGGGCGTGACTCCTGACAGTCGGATCCAAGTATTGGTTTGCGTGGAGGGACCTACCGATGTCCTCGCAATAAAGGCCCTATCCAACGCTCTCCACGAAGCTGACTCAACATTGCCAAACCTGGGCACTGATTCGCGCGTAGCGTTTGTCGTCTTGGGAGGGGGAACGTTAGAGCATTGGGTCAATCAGCACTACCTGCGCGGCCTCGGAAAGCGGGAGGTGCACATCTACGATGGAGATGTTCCGGCCTACGCGGATAGCGCGGAGCAGGTGAACGGCCGAGGAGACGGGTCATGGGCCGTGATCACCATTAAGCACGAGATCGAGAGCTACCTGCACAAAGATGCCATCGCGTTGGCATTTGGGTTTGAGCTAGAGGTGACGGACCATCCCATAGAAGGAAAGGCGACACCCAAGGTCTTTGGTGAAGCATTTGCGGCACAACGAGGTCATGGTGCCCCGCTCGGTGACAAAAAAGCCAAAGCCAAACTAGCAGACCGAGCCTTTCCCCGCATGACCTGCGCCATGCTAGATGAGCGCGATCCTAGCGGCGAAGTGCGGGACTGGATGCGACGCCTGGGCGGCATGTTGGCCTGACTTGCCAACCGCGACGTGTCACAACTAATCGATCGGCCGGGGAGCGCTTTAGTTCCCCGGCCGGCTAACTACGTGGCTATTGTCAGGACCAGTGAAGAAATTTCTTCCGACACATCTCTGCTCACTTATCGATGCGAATCTTACGAACAGCTATTTTAGAGGGATTGCCGTTCGATCCCACGCCCGCTTCGCCCACCCAAGGACGATTGCGGGCACGACGATGACGAGAAGACCCCACAAGAACGCGAGGTAGAAGGCAGCAGTAGCGAGCTCACCGTAGACCGGATGTTCCGCGAACCTCCAGCCAAGCACGGCGCAACCGAAGACGGCTACAAGCCCCACCCCGCCGCCCACGAGCGCCCCCTTCAGGAATCCGCCTTTGCGGAAATAGGGAATGCGGCCGGTCCTGACATGCCAAGCCCAGACCTGCTGGGCGCGGATGTGCAGCATCAGGCAGAACACCAGGAAGCCGGCGATCAGCAGCCCACCTGCGCAGTAGACCAAGCCCATCAGCTGTTGGGTTTTGAAAACAGCGTCGAGGCCTGCTCCAAACAACAGCATGCCCAAAGGCCCGAGAATAACGCAGGGCAGGATCATGGCAGCCGGCCCGGTCGGCGCATAAAGCCGCTGGTAGTTCGCTTGGTGATTCATTTCTTTTTCTCTGTTAGGAGCAAGACCAAACGGCGTCACGGCAACCGCATGGCAAGTGGTTGGTCGAGGGTCAGCCCGCAGATGTTCCGTTGTCGGTCACGTCGACCAGTTCCCAACCTTCGCCCGCCGGCCGGAACTTCATCGTCATCTTTAGGCGCATTTCCTTGGCCTTCGGCGTCGTAGGCTGATCGCCAATGAAGCCCAGTCCATCGACACTCCCGGAGATCCGACAGTCCTGATCACCGTTGGGCAGTTTTGTGCAGGCGATCTCCAGCCCGCTCGCTTCCTTGACTTCGAACCGCCAAGTCCGCTGAAGCGTTGCCTGCCTCCCCTGCTCAGTAAAGAATCGCTCTACTGCTTTGACAGCGTCCTCCTTGCTCGGCGCATGCTTTGCACCACAGGCCGACAAGCCCAACGCCAAGAAGCACGCCGAAATCCAAACACGTTGAATGGTCCGCATCACGACTCTCCCTTCTTCTGTTTGGTCAGGTCCACGCCGATGACCTCGTTTCGGTAACCCACCTGGACGCGTTCAACATCCACCTCGGCGCGCGGGCCTCCGTTCTCCAACCAGACCCGCTTGACGGTGAAGACCACCAGATCGTCCCTGGCGTCCCTGCCCTGCTTGAACAATCCGGTGGCCTCGCTTTCACTCATGCGGATCGGAAGATGAAAGCGCCCGGCATGCTGGGGTGTCCAAACAGACCGCTCACTGCGGGCACTGGTCGGGACAAACCCCTCGCCGGTGATGCCCTCTACCTGGAATCCGGTGATCCAAGGAATCGGCATGTAGATATCCAAGATGCCGCGCTGCCGGTCATAAGACGGCTGATCCACGATGTTGGGGCGAACGGCAAAACGCTGGACTCCACGGAAGCGCTCGGCCCGCGCATCAAAGGCCGCGCCATACTTGCGCTCAATGGCTTCCGGCTCCTGAGGTGTGATGCCATTCGGGCCGTTCCGCTTCGTGTCGATCAACCACTCGCCATACAAGCACTGCTCGCGCTCGGTCTTGCTCAACCGGTAGCTGGACCGCGTCAACGCAATCAGCCTCGCATCGCAGGTGTGGTAGCCCGCCGAGGCCGTAGATGCCAACCCAGCGCGGATGTGTTGCGCGCCTGCCAGTTCGTCCTGGTCGAGGTCCCAGTAGGTTCCTTGCGGATCGAGATACGGGCTCTTGCCTCTGTCCGTCGATGCCTGCGGAGCCCCGGTGATGGCCCGCCCAATCTGCTGAAGAAGATTTCCCCTGTCCTGCGCTTGCACCGCCATGCTTGCTGCCAGGACGCACGCGCCCGTGACTGCAGCCCACTGCTTCTTCATGTCCTGCTCCTTGCGCCAAGTTGCGACAAACTTACGTGTCACGTAGAGTCTACCCGTGGCGTAAGGCTTCCGTCATGCTCCTTCCATGCCTGCACTGCATCGATTCAGCCTGTGAAGCCCGCCACTCCCGCCCCTCGGGAGATCGTGGCCGCGCGCCTGCGCCAAGCCCGCGAACGACGGGGCCTGAGTCAGCGCGAGGTAGGGATGCGAATGGGCCTGGACAAAGACACAGCGTCAGCGCGGATCTCCCGATATGAGTCCGGAGCCATGTCTATCAGCCTCGAGGCATTGTTCGAGATGGCAGAAGCACTAGAAGTGCCGCCTGCTTTCCTACTGGCTAGCACCGCTGGGATGGCCGACGCAATCATGGCATTGGGGGAGCAGAGCGATACTCAGCAAGACCAACTGGCAAAGGTCTTGGTGGCGCTATCTAAGCTGGAGCCCAAGGTGCGTGCTGCGCGCGTCCAAAAGCTATTGATGCCGAACGCTGACGAATAGCGGAACCATCGAGGCGCCCCGAACCCGCTACTGCAGCGGAGCCACGTGCTATACAAGCATCTGGCACGGAGGCCTAGGGGGGCCTGAGCATGGGACTTTATCTGCGCAAGAGCGTGAGGGTTGGACCTCTGCGGTTCAACTTGTCGAAGGGCGGGATTGGCGTCTCGGCCGGAATCAAGGGGCTCCGGGTCGGAACTGGTCCGCGGGGTAATTACGTGCATATGGGCGCACGCGGCATTTACTACCGCGCAACCATCCCTTCGGGAGCCACACGTCCTCGCCCGGTGACACCACGCGGCTCCGTTCGCCCCGTCTCTGGCGCCCAGCCCTCCCCGCCTTCAAACCCACAATCGCCTGAGATTTCGCGCACCCATGGCCCGATGGTCGACATAGATTCGGCCGACGCGACCACGATTGTGGACTCGTCCTCCCAAGCATTGCTGGAAGAGCTCAATGCAAAGAAAAAGAGATGGCGTATCTGGCCAAGCGTCGCTGTGGTTTCGGCACTGGTGCTTTTGATTGCGACTGGCAACGAAGCCCCGGACTGGGCGCTGGTTATGCTGGCTCTCTTGAGCGTGGGAGGCATTATCGCAGCGCATTTGAAGGACCAACTCCGGAAGACGGTAGTTCTGATGTATGAGCTGGACGAGCCGATGGAGAAGGCATTGGAAGTACTCCACGCAGGAGCCCAAACCATGGCCTCCGCTTATGCCACGTGGCACGTGTCCTCCCACGCCAAGGTCTTCGACCGGAAATACCACGCTGGGGCTGGAACCCTTGTTAAGCGCAAGCCGACGCGCTTTGCCTCAGCACCGCCCCCATTTGTCAAAACGAACATCAAGACCATCGCCGTCAATGTCGGAACCCAGGCACTCCATTTTTTCCCGGACCGTGTTCTGATCTACGACGCGAATGGCGTTGGCGCGGTGGGCTACAAAGAGCTACAGGTGCTGGTGTCATCCACTCGCTTTATTGAGGATGGCAGTGTTCCGCGTGACGCAACGGTTGTGGATAGGACATGGCGTTACGTCAATAAGAAAGGAGGCCCTGACCGCCGCTTCAAGGACAATCAGGAGCTGCCGGTATGCCAATACGAAGAGGTCGCCCTGCGCAGCGACACCGGCCTCAACGAGCTACTACAGATTTCTCGTCTGGGATCAGCCGCTGGGTTCGCTTCAGCCATTGCGGGCCTATCCCGAGTCATGCCTAGAGAGCTGCCCTAGCGATCCCCTCTGTCAGCAATGACGTTTAAAGAACCCCGGCAGCCCTAGCGTCCGCTGTCATCTGTGAGAAGTCTTCCACCGCGGCACTCATGGCTTCCTCCAAAGACCTGCGACGAGCCATCGCGGCCTGTCGCATCTGGAGAATGGCACTGCGGCCGGCCACCAAGTCTGCCTCGATTTGGGCCCTTCTTGCTTGAATGGTTCGATCCAGATCCGCGACCTGCCTGGGATCGATTGCTGAGTTCGGGTTGAAGTGGAATCGTGCTTCTTTTTCCTGCCGCCACTTCATAAGGCGGTCGGTCAGCGCGGGCCCAAACCCCGGAACGTTTAGAACCGCATTGCGATTCACATCCGCTGCCGTCTCGATGCCAAACGATTCCAGCATGACTTTCTTCGCCGCCCCGATGCCCGGAATAGTGGCTCGCTCAATCTCGAACTGATCCAAGAACTGTTTGCGTGCGATCTGTTCGCGATTGTTGGACAGCGCTCGATAACGCCTTTCTCGTTCCGCCTGCAGACCGGCATGCTCATCCCGCAGCGGACGAAGCTGATTCTGCTTCGCTTGAAGCTGAGTGTCCGCTTGCTCTTGCTTCCATCGAGCGACGAGCCCGTCGTATTGGGCTTTCGCTTGCTTATAGCCGGACGCCAGTGGTGCCAAGTCCGAACGGCCACGGCTGTTGACCCACGCGCCCATCGCCCACCCCAGACATGCCCACACGGGGGCTAGCACCGCAGAAAGCGCGATGCCAAGCACCACAATAAGCAGCCCCACCAGCCACCCGGTCGTTTTCCAGAAGGTGTGCCTGCGGCCCAATGCTTGAATCTGGGGATTGGCAGGCACTGCCTTCACCTGAGGCAGCGCATGCATGGGTGGCAACACTGCTGTCGTGATATCTCGCCAAATCGCATCCAGGTTGAAGGGACCGGAGGCCAGCTTGGGGATGACGACCGCTGCACCGCCAAAGAGCGAAATCCCGGCGCGTTCAATTGGACACCATGGGCACTCAGCCAGCCCATTGAAATAGGAATGGGACGGCCTGGAAGAACACCGTTTGAAGTGCTGCTCCAGCTTCGTCAGGGCCTGGACCCAGTCTTCTGCCTTGGGCCGCCCGCCCGGCTTGGCCCCCTCGATGCCAAAGGCCTTTTCCCAGAGGTCTGCAACCCAAGGCGATGCCGCGGCCGGCGAGGCACTCAATGGCGGGGGCTTCATGCGGGTGCGCGCAGTGTCTTTGCCGTAGGCGTAGCGGAACTCGGGGATCGCCTTCTCGATTGGCATGTCGCCCGGCCCGCTGTATCGGCCAGCAAAGGGATGCCGACCATTCATGAGCATCTGAAAAATCAGGACGGCCAAGCCGAAGTTGTCATGGTTGGCGGTTCGTGTGACTTGTTTGAAGGCCTTTCCGTGGAGCTCGGGCGGCGTAAAGTCTTGAACGCCGACCTCACAGAGGAAGGTGCGCCCTTGGTGCGAAACCTGGAAGCTGTCCGTGTCGATCAGCTTCACGGTTGCATCGGGTGACACCCGCACGCCTCCGTGATTGACATCCCCAACCAAGTGACCCGCCTGGTGAATAACCGAGAAAGCTCGGGCCGTGTTCAAAGCGGCGCGAACGACCAGTCTCCAGTCGGCCTGGGGAAATTCCGCTAGACGGCTTTTCGGACTGTAGAGCTTATGAATGTCCTTCGACGCACGAAAGTTGGCCATGACGAAGCCACAGACCTTGCCATCAGATTGACGCAAGACGTCAGTGGGCCAGGCAGTGAGCTGATCCAGCGCCGCAGTCCGAAGGGCAGCCATGGCCAACAGCTTGTCTGCTCTCTCATTGCTGACCGCCGCCAAATAGATCTTGGCAGCTGAGTCCGGCCTTCCTTCGATCTCGAAGACCGTTCCCTCTCCCCCCTTGCCCAACTGCTTTCCTAGCCGGACCGGTCCTGATTTACCAACCAGAGCAGCTGAGACCACTTAGGCGTCCTCTACTGACGCCGGTGCGTCTGGTAGCTTCGCCAGCCGACTGGCAAGCAGGAGCGTCTTGTCGTCGTCCGTCCGCTCGCAGATCACCGGCGAGGCAAGATAAGCTTCCAGCTTGGAGGACAATTCTTCGCTGTAGCCCGGGCTTTCCAACGCGCGAACGGGAGCAAATATTTTGTCGAAGAAAGGCGAATGAACGCTTTGCGTGGCCTGGTGGAGCACCAATGCTTCGATGCCATCGGTGAACACCGCGACCTCATCCACCGCGCCCACATTGCAGGAGAACTCCGCGTTCAACACGGCAGCCGGATCGGTGACGAAGACGGTCGTGTTGATGTATTCCCCGTGCTGGGGCCAAAACACATAGGCCCAATCATCGCCGCGAGGGCGAATAACAATGGCCCCGTCGCCCACCTGGAAGAAGCATGCATGCGTCGGGGAGACGATGGCCGCCACCAACGTGCAGGCATACTCTCTGACCTCCAACCCGTCGGCCACAGCCCTGTGCGCAATACGGGTGGTAACGCCGGCGAGCCAGTTCAAGACAACGTCCCGCGTTATCTCTTCAACGCCATGGCCGTCTTCAAAGTGGTTGCGCACACAGTCCCGAATCTCCGACGTCGCTAGCTTCGCACCGGTTTCTGATTGAGATGCACTTCCCGCACCATCCGACGCCACCAAGAGCACGGTTCCGTGCTCTGGAAAGAATTCCTGTTCATAGGCGTCCTGGCAGTCCGTTCCAAACTTGATGTGGGATGTGCCAATGGATGAGGCCGCAACGACGCGCCAATCCTGGAGATCCATTACACGCTGGCCCAGCCGTCCGGGGCTGCGGGGTTGACCAGAGGCACATTATCTCCAGGGGTCGAACGGGACACCGCGCTCATTGAGTTGGACAGCCATTTGAACAGTTCTTTGAACTGGAGGCCCTTGAGATGCAGCGGTGCACGCGAGGAGATTTTGCCAAGAGTGTCCATGTCTGCCCCCTGCACGCCAACCGCGAAGAACTGGAAGTTCTTCGTTGCTTCCCCTTCCCGGACCAAAGCTGCAGCACGTTGCCATGCGTCGGTCGGCGAACCATCGGTGATGAGAAACACCCAAGGTCGGTAGTAGGAAACGCCGTTGGCTTTGTAGATCTCCTTGCGTTGCCGAACCATCTCCAAGCCTTGCTCAATCGCTGCGCCCATCGGGGTGTCCCCAGTGCACGACAGCACGGGAGGATAGAAGCTATCTGCCGTGACGAAATCCGTCACGGTCTGGACTGGGCCAAACGTGACAATGGCGACCTCCACTCTCTTGGCAGCGAGCGAGTCCGAGTTCAGTTCTTCCTGAAACTGCAGCAGGCCCGCGTTGAGCTGCTCGATGGGCTTGCCGCTCATGGAACCTGACGTGTCCAGCAGCAGCAGGCAGGCGCACCGGTTCTCTGGGTTCTCCGCAAAATCGCTGGCGCCAAAAGGCACCTGTTCAAAATCGTTCATTACGCTGGATCTCCCTGTCCATTGGCTTGAAGCGCCATCATAGCTCCGCCAATCAACCCAATCTATGATGGGCCATGGTGACTCGCCCTACCCCTACCTCATTGCCAGCTTGGGCACCGCAAAAAACTGCGGATTGGGCTCCCTTAGCTGTTTCTGCAGTGATTATCCTCACCATGGCGGCAGCGCTAGCGCTTCGCACTGCTGATGTAGAGAGCGCGCCAGATAAGACGACAGTAGATACCTCAGCGAACTCATCAGTGACGCCTCCGTTGAATGCAGGAACCCCTGTTTTTTCGACCGAGCGCGTCGGTTCCATAAGGCTGGTGCCCACCACTCAGCTGCCGCCGGTAAAGCAACCCCTGCAGGTGGACGAACGATGCCCTATGTCATCGCTGCCCAACCCATCGCCGCAGGCCAAGGCGGCTTTCAGTGCAGGCTGGCACGTAAGTGCGGACATGACGTTCAAAGGATTTCGCATCGTCATGGTGGACGCCGGTGCGAAGAAGGCTTCCGCTGGCTGCGTGGCTATTGGAGCCAGCGCTCTGGTGTTCAACGCCCACGGCCTCATCGCCATTGCCTACGACCGAAATGCCAAGCAGTCGTCCAGGATGAGTTCGTTAGCCATCGCGGAATCTGGTGCCTTACAGCTCGATTCATTGAAAGGACCACTTGCCGAGCTCAGGGTCAGTGACCAGCAGATCGCTCTCAAGCGGCTAGTCACGAACAAGCGGAAACCAGCTTCCCGGTGATGCAAGACATGCCCGATATCTCGCCATAGCGCTCATCGCAGCAGCATGCCCCCCAAACAGGCAGCCCTGCCTGCTCTTCCTGGGTCCGCTCGGCTTCATCGTCGGGCCGTTGATGGCTCGTCGAGGATTGCGAAAGGCGAAGCGGCTCTATGCTGAGGAGGCTTCGGCAGCAAGGCAGCGCGACCCAGGGTCTACCGCTGCCCAGTGGTGGTCATGACCCCGCTGACTGTGATGGCGGATTTCTAAGTCACCTCGGTGCTGAGTGCGCTGCCCATGGTATTGCTTGTCTTGTGGCTTCAGCTCACACATTAGATCGACCCACCATGCAGAAATTGCTGCAGCCGTTATGCTCCCGAGCAAGAAACTGATATCTACGAGCTCCCGAGACCTTGAAGCTGCAATCGCGTAGAAGAGGCAAAAAGCAGTCAGCGAAACGACGGCTCTCGATGGGGTAATGCACAAAGCTTCTTGCAGTCCAGTTGATTAGAATTAATGGAAAGCTGGTCTATAGCCAGTCAAAACTGCTTTCGGCAATTATAGAACTCAATCTGTAACATCTCCGATTACGAACCCTCACAGTTGACACGGCACACTTCAGTGCTATAACAAGCGAACAGCGGAGCGGTTACTCTATGAAAAAAAATCAACACGACAGTCCGGCAAGCTATCTGACTCTTAGCGAAAAGCTGGCTATTGCATTGTGCGTCGCAGCAATTTCGATGTGCATTGCAACGATCCCATTTATCGTTTCAGCTTAGACCACGCCGATTCGAGTGCCGCGACGAACTCAGTTGGGTTTTGCACAGCCAGCGCATAGAACCACATACCCGACACCGCAAAGCTGATTACCAGCAACGCCCTTGCGATCGGAGTAAACTTTTGGTCTATATCACTCGCACCTTTTCTTAAACGCGCATTGTTAACGATTACCAATGCAGAGCACAAAATAGATCCGGCAAAACCAAAGCTTATCCATATGACACCTAGCGGACCAACTTTCAATGACAAATATGAGACAAGCCCCATGAAAAGCGTTAGGACTGAAGTCTGATAGCACATAGTATCAACTTTCGACTTCTTATCCGCGCCTTCCAAAAACCCAATTCGCTCAAGATAGACTCCCACCCCCGCCACAATTCCTGCCAATATCGGGAAAGCATAAGCGCAGTAATCCAATAGCGCCTTTACGGAATCCTGAAATGCAAAAAAGCAGAAGGCACCCAGAATTATCACCAAAACAGTTGCGAGCACCACCTTAAAATAGGTAAGCCTATCGCTTAAATGCTCACCTTTTACCTCATTACAGTTAAGTCCCTCTGTTCCGAGGCTATTCAAAGCCGATCCATTCTCTTTTCCGCCGCCAATCAAAGAGCCTGCACCGGCATAAGTTGCCAGCCCCTCCCTTTTGAGGAGACGATTACATTGATAAGCCATCGCACACAATAATATAGTTGCAACAATAACATCGTTATTATTCTTCCGCATTTATATCCACCGCTTTATGAGTCAGACTCAGCACGTCGCTCCGCGAAGCGAGCAGCCTTACAGAGGAAAGCCCTGGAGAATGTAGCGCCAGGCCGTTTAGCTTTTCACGCACGGTAAACCCACGGCCATAGGTGGCATGATGCTCATCATCTAACTCATGCCCCACGATTTGTGCTCGGAGCTCCGACACCACCCCCACGCCCTGAAGCTCTTGGATAAACGTCTTCCGGAGCGAATGAAAACCTCTTTTTGCCGGCTCCCAGCCTTTCCCCACCTCGGCCAAGTGCCGACTAAACGCTTTGGTGATCCAATTGCCTTGCCCGTTCACCGCTGTGGCCTTAGTGGCCGGGAACAGCCTTATCTGGTCAGCCTTGCGCTTCTCGTCGACCCAAGCCAGGAAGCCCATCTTGATGAGTTCGGGGTGGAGCGGCACCGTGCGAAGACTGACCTCCGTCTTTACTTTCTGGTGCTCGCCTTCGTCTGAGATGCGGATGCACGGGATGCCGTCCTCTTCAAACACGTCCTTGACCAGAAGCTGGCCGACCTCAGATGCCCTCGCCCCCGTATAGAGTCCAAGGAGCGAGGCCCAACGGGCCGACTCGGACAGCTTAGCAAGCGCCTCTGGCGCGAACAGGGCCTGGATCTGTGCACGGTCATACGCTTTGAAACCCAACTTCTTCCGGGCCCGCTTTTCGCGCTGGGAGTAGCTGACGTGGCCGCTAGCGGGGTTGTCGCCCTTCGGATAATGGCCTGACGCCATGGCCCATTCGAAGAACCCGCCCTTGCCACCGATGTAGCTTTGCTTGTTGGTGAGCGTCGGCGTGGAAGCGCCCTTCTCCCGCATGTCTTGATACCAGCGCGCCAAGTCCGAGCGCGTGATGGAATGGACCTTCATCGTCCGCCCAAGAAACGCCACGAGCGCCTCGATGGCCGTTTTCTTGATCGTGAATGTCTTAGGCAGTGTCGAGCCCTTGAGCGTCGCCAGGAACGCGTCACGTGCCTTGCCCAGCGTCATCGTTTCGATAGCCGGTGCGGAAGCCTGCCTACTCGGGCCAGCATGCGGTGAGCCAAACATGGTTGGCACGGCAACCGGGCGGGCCCGAGACTGCAGAGCAGCGCCGGCCATTGCTTCCAGCTCCATGAGCTGCCGATACAGCTTCAAGTCCTTCGGACTATCGATCTGCCATTGCTCCGTCACCGTCCCATCTGGCTGGCGGGTGCGGTTGAGTGTCAGTTCTTGGAGGTTCTCGGCACTCGTCAGGCGAGCGATGAGCAAATCAGCGTCTGTCTTACTCAGCTTGTCCACGCGTTGATCCTTCAACTGTGCGAAGAGCCGAGCATAGCCCGCCCCAAGCACCACCGCACGCACATGCGCCTGCGCCAAGTCCTTCGTTTGCAAGGTGCGTTTGATAAGCCGGCAGCCCATCACGGTTTGCAAATCGATGGGAACACGTTGGACAAACGACCAGCGGCCGGTGGACGACCGGCTCAAATGATGAGGGATGCGCATGCGAGTGTTTCCTCTGCATGCTTCCTGCCTTCCAATCAGACCAATTCAGATTTTTATGTTAAAAATCAAGGATTTGGAATTGACTGGCGGAGAGAGTGGGATTCGAACCCACGGAAGGTTTGACCCTTCGCCGGTTTTCAAGACCGGTGCCTTAAACCGCTCGGCCATCTCTCCGATGCTGCTGCGCATGACCGCCGAAGGCATCGGGTGTCACGCTGGCGACCCGCATTGCGCGGTGGCGCCTGACGGTGGCCGCACTGGCATCTTGTGCGGACCCACCAACCCCAGGATCACTCCCGGGCGCGCATTCTCGCATGCCCGGGCGCGCTTTGCTCGGTTACACCGCACTGCTTTTGGCTGGCGCAGCGTGCTGTGCCGTCACTCGCGGCAGGCCACTGCATGTTACCGGCCGGCCGCGAGCACCCAACCAAGATGCAACCTGCCAAACGTTGAAGCGAGCTGACTACCGAGAAACGAGCTGACTGCAGAATGGCGTGTCAGCCGGCCTCGTCGACCATACGCAGCACTTAGCCCGCTTCGGCCACAACCAGACGCGGTGCAGTGCCGGCCGCGCGCTTGAGTTTTTCAGCCAGCTCCGCGCAGTTGCCGCCGCAATCCAGGCGCGAGCGTTCGATCTCGCGCGGCAGGTGCTCGGCCAGGAAGTCGATGAACACGCGCACCGCCGGCAACAGGCCGCGGCGCGAGGCGAACACCGCGTGGCAGATGCCCTGCGGCAGCGACCAGTGCGGCAGCACCACTTCCAGCTCGCCGCTGCGCACCGCCTGGGCGCACACGGTCTCCGGCAGCATGGTGATGCCGAAGCCGTCGCGCGCCATCGATTGCAGCAGCGGAAAATCGAAGCCGGCCAGACGTGGCTGCAGGTCCACGCGGCGCATCTCGCCGTTGGGGCCGTGCAGTTCCCAGCGCTGATGCGCTTCGTCTTCGCTGGTGCTCATGGTGGTGTGGTTGGCCAGCTCGCTCGGGTCCTTGGGGCGCCCGGCACGGTCCAGGTACTTCGGGCTGGCCACCAGCAATTCCTGCACCTGGCCGAAGCTGCGCATCACCAGGCTGCCGTCGTCGTCCAGGCGCGAGCGCACGCGCAGTGCGATGTCGTAGCCCTCGTTGATGACGTCGACGCGGCGATTGCTGATGTTGAGCTGCAGCCGCACCTTGGGGTACTTGGTCAGAAATTCCGGCAACAGTTTGGGCAACTGGATCTGCGCCAGCGACACCGGAACGCTCACGCGCACGAGGCCGCGCGGCTCGGCGCTGAGACGATCCACCACCTCGCGTGCGGCCTGGGCTTCGGCCAGCATGGTCTGGGCATGACGATGTACGCTGGTGCCGACGTCGGTCACCGCAAAGCGGCGCGTGGAGCGCTGCAGCAGGCGCACGCCCAGGTCGGTTTCAAGCTGGCTGATGCGGCGGCTCAGGCGCGATTTGGGGATCCCGAGCGCACGCTCGGCCGCAGCGAAGCCGCCGTGGTCCACCACCATCGCGAAGTAGTACAGGTCATTCAGGTCGTGCATGGCGCAGGTATCCATGGATAGAACGATAAGCGATATTTAATCACCTTTATCCCAACAGAGCAACGACCTCGGTCGCACCGGATTCCGTCTGCTGGGCTTCCGGAATATGGAATGCTTGGCGTCGAGGACCTCTCGTCTTGCCGCGAAAGCGCGCAGCGCACCGGCGTTGGCGCCAACTGGGTCGCGCCCGCAGGATCCGCAAGGTGGTCTGCCCAGACGAAGCGCATGAGCTCGTCACGTAAAAACGCAAACGGGGCCAGTGACGGCCCCGTTTTCTTCAATGTCTTTGGAAGCGGCCAGGTCGCGTACACCTGCTCAGCTGCACGGTCGTATCGGCAGCGGCACTTGGAGTAGCTAGCAAAACGTAGCGAGCACTCGTCGGTGAGTACGGACATCCCGCTCAAAAGTGGCGTGCACGCGTGGCGCTCGCTGCTTCCGAGTTGCGGCCGCGCCCGCCTGGCGATGAGCGCAGCCGCTTTCAGCACTTTGTTATCAGCCGCGCTTACCCGATCCGCTCGATCCCGCCCATATACGGGCGCAGCACCTCGGGCACATCGATCGAGCCATCGGCGTTCTGGTAGTTCTCCATCACCGCGATCATTGCGCGGCCCACGGCGGTGCCCGAGCCGTTGAGCGTGTGCATCAACTCAGGCTTGCCACTGACCGGATTACGCCAGCGCGCCTGCATGCGCCGGGCCTGGAAATCGCCGCAGTTGGAGCACGACGAAATCTCGCGATAGGTGTCCTGCGAAGGCAGCCACACTTCCAGATCGTAGGTCTTGATCGCAGCAAACCCCATGTCGCCGGTGCACAGCAGTACCTTGCGATACGGCAGGCCGAGTTGTTCCAACACCACTTCGGCGCAACGCGTCATGCGCTGATGCTCGGCATCGCTGTCTTCCGGCGCGCAGGCAGTGACCAGCTCCACTTTTTCGAACTGGTGCTGGCGGATCATGCCGCGTGTATCGCGGCCGCCGCTGCCGGCTTCGGCGCGGAAACACATCGAATGCGCGGTCATGCGCAGCGGCAAGCGCTCGGCATCGACGATCTCGTCGCGCACGATGTTGGTCAACGGCACTTCGGAGGTGGGGATCAGATAGCGGCGCGACTCGCCCACTTCGGTCTGGAACAAGTCGTCTTCGAACTTCGGCAACTGCCCGGTGCCACGCATCGACTCGGCGTTGACCAGCAAGGGCACATTGGTCTCTTCATAGCCATGCGCGCCGACATGCAGGTCGAGCATGAATTGCGCCAGCGCGCGATGCAGACGCGCAATCGGCCCGCGCAGCACGGTGAAACGCGCGCCTGACAACTTGGCCGCAGTCTCGCCATCCAGCCAACCATGCGGCGCGCCGAGTTCCACATGATCCTTGACCGCAAAATCGAACTGGCGCGGCGTGCCCCAGCGCGATTGCTCGACGTTCTCGCTCTCGTCCTTGCCGTGCGGCACATCGTCGGCCGGCAGATTGGGCAGGCCCAGCGCGATGGTTTCCAGCTTGGCGCGGATCACATCCAGCGCCTCTTCGGAAGCCTTGAGCTCATCGCCGAACCCGGCCACTTCAGCCATCAGCGCGGTGACATCCTCGCCCTTGGCCTTGGCCTGCCCGATCGCCTTGGACTTGGAATTGCGCTGGCTCTGCAGCTCCTGCGTGCGCACCTGGATGCGCTTGCGCTCGCCTTCCAGCGACTCCAGTTCCGCAGTGTCCAGGGCGAAGCTGCGCGTGCTGCGCAGGCGCTCGGCAAGGTCGGCGGGATGTTGGCGAAGCAGGGCCGGATCTAGCATCGGAGGTCTGTGTGAGTCAGTGGGAAGCGCGAGATTATCGCCTGTTCCGCTACCTGCTGCGATCGATTCACCGCCGCTATGCCAGAATTGGCCCGATCCTTCAGGTGAGCCCTATGCCCGCGCCCCGCCCTGCGTCCGATCGCCAGATCGTTCTGCGTCTGCCCCGCCACACTCTGAAAATTGCCGGTATCGCCTTCGTTGCCGGCCTGCTGTTGTTCCTGTTGGTGTGGGCCACCGGCCGCAAGGACGACTTCTATAAGGCCTCGCCGGCCCAGCCCACTGCCGGTGCGACGGCCGACGACAGCATCCAGCCGCTACCCGCGCCGCTACCGGCGCAGGACGGCGCCAGCGACATGCCGCAGGCCAAGCCGCCCGAAGAGACCCCGACCCTGGTGGAGACCGCGCCGCCTGCTGCTCCGGCGCCAACGCCATTGCCGCAAGATGCCGTTCCCGGCGCGCCTGGTGGCGCAGCACCCGCAAACGCTGCTGCCGCTGCAAGCGGCGATCGTCCGGTACCGATGCAAGGCCAGATGCCGCCGCCGCGCTATCCATCGGCCGCCCTGCGTCGTGGCGATGCCGGCGATGTGGTGGTGCGCGTAGACGTGGACCCAACAGGCAAACCTGGCGGGGTGACGCTGGTGCAGCGCAGCGGTTCGCGCGACCTGGACCGCGCCGCGATGGAAGCGGTGCGTCAGTGGCGCTTCCACCCGGCGCAGCGCAATGGCCAGCCGATTGCCGGCAGCCTGGATATCCCGTTCGAGTTCAAGCCTGCGCAGTGAGCGCGGCGGCCAGAACCCGCGCAGTGGCCGTCAACTAGCTGTTGTGATGCGGCGATGCATCAGCGGATGTCGCGGAATTTCGGCCATCGAGCACGTTCTATCGGCAGCAGCGCTGGGTCATACCAATCCGCCCAAGCTGAATATCTGCCGAGTTTTAGCCTTTCATTAGCCCCCTGCCTTAGCTGCCCCTCAGGCAGCGCCGACCAGACTGGCCGCGTCATCCCACAGATGCGCCAGGAGGCCGGTCATGTCCTTCACCTCGAATCCTTCTTCACACCAGACGCCATCGCTGCCGCAGCAGGCCGCGCAGGTGCGTGAGGGTGTGCGCGAAGACGCTGCCGACAGCGCATCGCCGTGGTTGTGGGCGACCTTGCTGGCCGTGCTGGTGGTAGTGCCGACCTGGTGGTGGACACGGCACAGCGATGAGTCATTTGCGCAAGACATGCGCCCGTTGCCGGCGGCAAGCCGCCAGATCCTGCCGACCTCCGAAGGCCCGCGTGCGATGACCATGATTGCGCATCAACCGCTGCGTGCGCCGCTCAGCAGCGAAGAAGCCAAGCCGCTGCCGGGCAACGCCATGCCGCGCTATCCGGCCGATATTGCGCAGGCCGGCATCGAAGGCAGCCGCACCGCGCGTCTGCAACTGGATGTGCAGGGCCAGGTGAGCGATGTCACCATCGTCGATCGCAGCGGCAATGACGACCCGCGCCTGGATGCGGCAGTCATGCAGAGCCTGAGTCAGTGGCGCTTCGAACCAGCCACGCGCGACGGCCACGCGGTTGTCAGCAGCGTGCAGGTCCCCGTCGAATTCACGTCCGAGCGTTGAGCCCGAAGCCGGCGCCCTGCGCCAGGGTATCGAACCCCGGAAACGAGGTTGCGACATTGGCGACATCGTTCACCTGCACGGTGCCGGTCGAGAGCTGACCGGCAATGGCAAACGCCATCGCAATGCGATGATCGCCGTGGCTTTCGATCACACCGCTGCCGATGCTGCCACCGTGGATGGTCGCGCCATCCGGGGTTTCGTCGACCTGCACACCCAGCGTGCGTAGACCAGTGGCCATGGCCGCCAGTCGATCGGATTCCTTGACTCGCAATTCGGCAGCGCCGGTGACACGCGTTTGCCCGTTCGCCGCCGCCGCCGCCACGAACAAGGCCGGGAATTCGTCGATCATGTCCGGCACCAGCGCTTCGGGGATCTGCGCGCCCTGCAACGGCGCATAGCGCACGCGCAGATCGGCCACCGGCTCGCCGCCATGTTCGGCATGGTTCTCTTCGGTGATATCCGCGCCCATCAACCGCAATGCAGCGAGCAACCCGGTGCGACGTGGATTCAAGCCCACCGCACGCAGCACCACGTCCGAGCCGGGAATGATGCTGGCGGCGACGATGAAGAACGCTGCCGACGAGAAATCCGCCGGTACCGCGATATCGGTTGCGCGCAGGCGCTGACCGCCACGCAGACGCGCCTTGCCCGGCGAAAAATCGATCTCCACGCCGAACGCGGACAACATGCGCTCGGTGTAATCGCGGGTGGGGTGCGGCTCGGTCACCGAGGTGTCGCCCTGCGCATACAAACCTGCCAACAACACCGCGGATTTGACCTGTGCGCTGGCGACCGGCGAGACGAAGTCGATGCCCTGCAATGCTTGCCCGCCATGCACGCGTAATGGCGGGGTGCCGTCTTCTTCGGTGTCGATGCGTGCGCCCATCTGTGCCAGCGGGCCGGTCACCCGTCGCATCGGGCGCTTGGACAGCGAGTCGTCGCCCACCAGCACGCTGTCGAAGCGCTGCGCGGCCAGCACGCCGGCGAGCAGGCGCATGCCGGTGCCGGCGTTGCCACAGTCCAGCGCCTCGCTGGGCGGCTGCAAGCCGTCCACGCCCACGCCGTGCACGATGCGCTGCGAGGCCGAAGGCGTATCAATGCGCACGCCGAGCTTGGCAAAAATGGCCGCGGTGGAACGGGTGTCTTCGCCTTCGAGAAAGCCATCGATCTGCGAGATGCCGTCGGCCAAGGCGGCGAACATCACTGCACGATGCGAGACCGATTTGTCGCCGGGAATGGCCAGGCTGCCCTGCAAGGCGCTGCCGCGCTGCGCGATCCAATGTTGCGTACTGCTGCTCATGCGTGTGATCCGATTGCTGCGGCATCGCCATGCACGGCGCTGCGCTTTGAAGAAGGGTGTGGTTGCGCCGTCGCCTTGCAGCTGTCGGCGCGCCCGCTTTTTTAGCGGCCTGGAGGCAAAGCGCTCAGGGAATGGCGACCGGATACGAGCCCAGCACCTTGATCTGTGCCGAGTGCGCTTCCAGTTCGGCCAGCGCCTGCTTCATCGCCTCGTCTTCCACATGGCCGGCCAGGTCGATGAAGAAGCCGTATTCCCACTTGGCCTGATGCGAGGGCCGCGACTCGATGCGATTCATGCTGATGCCATGCCGCGCGAATGGGCTGAGCACGTCGAACAACGCACCCGGCTTGTCGTGGATGAACACCAGTACCGAGGTGCGGTCGTGCCCGGACGTTGGAAATATCTGCCGGCCGATCACCAGAAAACGCGTGGTGTTGTCGTCATCGTCTTCGATCGACTTCATGATGACTTTCTTCAATCCATACACATGCGCCGCACTCTCGCCGCCGATCGATGCAGCATCTTCGGCATTGCGGGCACGGCGCGCGCCTTCGGCATTGCTGGAGACCGCAAGCTTCTCGACCTTGGGCAGGTGCGAACGCAACCAGCCGGCGGTCTGCGCGAACGACTGCGAATGCGCATAGATGCGCTCGATGTCCTCGATCCGGCCGGTGCGCGAGAGCAGGTACTGATGCACGCGCAGCTCGACTTCGCCGCAGATTTTCAGGTTGGAGGTCAGGAACATATCCAGCGTGACCTGGATGGTGCCCTGCCCGGAGTTTTCCACCGGTACCACGCCGAAATCGGCATTGCCCGCTTCCACTTCCTGGAACACTTCTTCGATGGTCGCCATCGGCAGGCCTACTGCCGAACGACCGAAATGCTTGAGCACCGCCTGCTGGCTGAAGGTGCCTTCCGGGCCGAGGTAACCGATCTTCAACGGTTCCTGCTGGGCCAGGCAGGCGGACATGATTTCGCGGTAGACGTGCACCAGCACTTCGTCGCTGAGTGGGCCTTCGTTGCGGTCCACCACCATGCGCAACACCTGCGCCTCGCGCTCGGGCCGATAGTAATCCACCGCCGCGGCTAGCTTGCCCTTGGCCTTGCCGACCTGATGGGCGAAGTTGGCGCGCTCGGCGATCAACTCCTGAATCGTGCGGTCGATCTGGTCGATCTTGGCGCGCACGTCGGCCAGCACCGGCGCGGCGACCGCCGGCTTTGCAAGCTTGCCTGCCGACTTGCTTGGCGCTTTTTCCGCAGATTTCTCTACCGATTTACGCGCCGGCTTGGTCTTGCCGCCAGTGGCGGTGGTGGGCTTGTTGGACTTGGGAGCCATCGCTGGGTATTCCTTGAATAGCGGCGCATGCGCCTGCGCGGCACCTGCCGCGGTCGAAGAGAAGACTTAGAGCGGTTAACACAACGTAGTGAGCGGCCGCGCAGTAGTTTTGTTAGTCACTCTTAGCCGTGACGCTGCTGGAAGTCGTGCATAAAGCTCACCAGCGCCTGCGCGCCCGCCACCGGCATCGCGTTGTACAGCGACGCACGCAGGCCACCGACAGCTTTGTGCCCCTTCAAGGCAAGCAGGCCGGCCGCCTTGGATTCGCTGACAAACATCGCGTCCAGCTGCTCATCGGGCAGAAAGAACGGGATGTTCATGCGCGACCGCACGGCGGGCTTGATCAGGTTGCGATAGAAGCCGCCGGAGCCATCGATAGCGCCATACACCAGCGCGGCCTTCTCGGCATTGCGACGCGCGAACTCGTCCACCCCGCCCTGTTCCAGCATCCACTTCACGTTGAGTCCGAGCAGATACCAGTTCCAGGTCGGCGGGGTGTTGAGCATCGAATCGCGGGCCGCATGCGAGGCGTAGTTGAAGATATCCGCGCGCGGTTGGCCGGCACGTTCGAGCAGGTCGCGCCGCACAATCAGCACCGAAATGCCGACCGGCCCCAGATTCTTCTGCGCCCCGGCGTAGATCAACCCGTAGCGCGCGATGTCCAGTGGCTCGGAGGCGATCGACGAACTGAAGTCGGCGAATAACGGCAACGTGCCCACGTCCGGCGTGTCGCGAAACTCCACGCCGTGGATGGTCTCGTTGGCGGTGATGTGCACATAGGCCGAGTGCGGCGACAAGGTCCAGCTGGCCACCGGCGGGATATCGGTGAAGCCTTCGGCCTGCGCGTCGGCGGCGATGCGTACATCCACATAAGGCGCCGCCTGCTTGATCGCGGTCTTGCCCCAGTGACCACTGATCACGTAGTCGGTGGCCTGCCCGGGCGCGGCGAAATTCAGCGGCAACAACGCCTGGATGGTAGTGGCACCACCGGCGGTGAACAGCACCGCATAGTCGTCGGGAATCGACAACAACGTTCGCAGATCGGCTTCGGCCGCGGCCGCCACGGCCATGAAATCGGCGCTGCGGTGACTGATTTCCACGATCGAGGCACCGACGCCGTTCCACTCGATCATCTCCGCCTGCGCCTGCCGCAGGACCGATTCCGGCAATGTCGCAGGGCCGGCACTGAAATTGAACGCGCGTGTCATGGCACACCTTGTCGAGCTAGCCTTCTAGTATGCCGCAGCGCATCGGCCTTGGCAGCGTTGCAGAAAAGTTGCAGCTGCATCCTTCTCACCGAGGCGGACGTATGGTTCTGTAGCGTCCATGGGCAGCGCCATCACCCTGGTCCGTTATTCTCATCTGCAGCCACTGTCAGGAGCGAGCCATGTCCCTTCGCGATGTCTTGAAGACGCCGTCCAGCGAGATCACCGATGAGGCCGTTTACCGCGACCGGCGCCGGCTGCTGCAGCTGTTCGCACTGACCCCGGCGCTGGGCGTGGCCGGCTGCGCCGAGGCCGATCCGCCGCCTCCGCCCAAGACCGTGGTGACCCCGGCGCAAGCGCGCAGCGGCTTTCGCACCGCCGAGGAACTGACCCGGCTGGAAGACGTCACCAGCTACAACAATTTCTACGAATTCGGCACCGACAAGACCGACCCGTCCAAGGCCGCCAAGACCTTGAAGCTGTCGCCGTGGTCGGTGAAGGTCAGCGGCGAGTGCGAAAAGCCGGGCAGCCTGTCGCTGGACGAGTTGCTCAAAGGCATCACTGCCGAAGAACGCACTTACCGTCTTCGCTGCGTGGAAGGCTGGTCGATGGTGATCCCGTGGACCGGTGTGCCGCTGGGCGAGGTGCTCAAACGCTTTGCGCCGACCTCCAAGGCCAAGTACGTGGCCTTCACCACGTTGGCCGACCCGCAACAGATGCCAGGCGTGCGCTACCGCTCGATCAACTGGCCGTATCGCGAAGGTCTGCGCATCGACGAAGCGATGCACCCGCTGACCTTGCTGGCCACCGGCCTGTACGGCAAGCCGCTGCCGCAACAGAACGGCGCGCCGTTGCGGCTGGTGGTGCCGTGGAAGTACGGCTTCAAGAGCATCAAGTCGATCGTGGAAATTCGGTTTGTCGAGAAGATGCCCGAAACCGCCTGGCACGATTTGCAGCCGTCCGAATATGGCTTCTTTTCCAACGTCAATCCGGCGGTGGATCACCCGCGCTGGAGCCAGAAGACCGAGCGCCGTATCGCTGGCACCGCCAGCAAATTGTTCGCCGAGCGCATCGCGACCAAGCCGTTCAACGGTTATGCGGACCAGGTCGCCTCGCTGTATGCGGGCATGGATTTGAAGAAGTGGTTTTAAGGCAGTGATATCCACCGCGTAGGAGCGCACCCGGGCGCGACGGGCATTACCAGGAAAGCCCGTCGCGCCCCGGTGCGCTCCTACGATGCATGTTCATGCCCGCACGGCATCGCTTCCTTCTTCTGAGATCGCATGGCCAAGACTTCCACCTCCCTGATCGCTGCCAAGACGCTGCTGCATGCGGCCGCGCTGACGCCGATCGCATTGCTAGCCTGGGAATTTTGGCAGGTGTGGCAAACCGGCAGCGACGCGCTGGGCGCCGATCCGGTCGCCGAGATCGAGCACCGTACCGGGCTATGGGCCTTGCGCTTTGTGCTGATCACCTTGGCGATCACGCCATTACGCCAGCTCACCGGCCAGGCGGTGCTGATCCGCTTCCGTCGCATGTTGGGGCTGTACGCGTTCTTCTATGCCAGCGTGCATCTGGCGGCGTACCTGACGTTGGATCTGCGCGGCTTCTGGACGCAGATCTTCGAAGAGATTCTCAAGCGTCCTTACATCACCGTCGGCTTCACGGCCTGGCTGTTGCTGCTGCCGTTGGCGATCACGTCCACCCAGGGGTGGATGCGCCGGCTCAAGCGCAACTGGGGCCGCCTGCACATGCTGATCTACCCGATCGGCGTGCTGGCGGTACTGCACTTCTGGTGGCTGGTGAAATCCGATATCCGCGAACCGGCGCTGTATGCCGGCATCCTCGCGGTGTTGCTGGGCTGGCGGGTCTGGAAAAAACTCAGCGCGCGCCGAACCACAGCAAGGCGCTCAGCGCCGCCGCCAGCAACACCGCGCTGAGCAGCAGCCACGGCCAGCGCGCGACCTTGACCGGCGCACGCGTCGGTTCGGTGATGGCGCGCGGCGGCGGCAACGGCTCGGTGTCCGGGATGTCCCAGGTGGTGCCGTGATGGGTGCGCGGTACTTCGACCACAAAGCGGTGGCGGGCATCGAATACCACCTGGTCTCCGGCCTGCAGCCAGCCGTCGCGCACTTGCACACCGTTGATCCAGCTGCCTTCTTCCGAGCCCAGATCGCGGATCAGCACGCGGTCGCCGTGGCGTTCCAGGCGGGCATGCTGCGCGGCGAAGGCCGGGTCGTCGATGACGATGTCTGCGGCCGGGTCGCTACCGACCAGCCGTGAGCGATCCAGTGTGAAGCTGCGCCCGTGATGACGGCCACCCAGCCCGCGCAACAACAGGCAGACCTCGCTCAGGCCGGCATCGTCCTCTGGCACGTCGTTGGCCGGCGCGCTCGACGGCGCACTGCGCAGCAGCATTTCCACGCCATCGGCGTAGATCGCATCGCCGGGGCGCAGCAGCGCCATACGGCGCACCGGGCGTCCGTTGACGTGGATGCCGCGGATTCCATTGGCCACCTGCAGCCACAGGCCACGCTGGTCCAGGCAGAACTGCGCCAACAGCAATGCCCCCTGGGCATCGTCCACCACCCGCACGCTGCCGGAGGCATGGCGTACGATCCGGTGGACGCCGGGCTTGAGGGAACGGTCCGGCTGCTGCCGGTGAGTGAAATGAACTTGCAGGTCGCGCACCCGCAGTAGCCTAGCAGGTTGCCCCTTGCAGCGGCTAACACGACTGGGCGAGCGCAGACACACTTGGAGCCTGGCCCGCGCATGCGCACAATGCGCGCTCCTTTCGCCTTACCTAGCCAAGCCATGTCCAGCATCGATATCCGCCACGACCATTCACTGCCGCCAGCACAGGCCCGCGCGGCGATCGATGAGGCGGCACGCAAACTGACCGATCGCTACGGCATCGCTTCGCACTGGGAAGGCGACACCCTGCGCATCGCGCGTGCCGGTGTAGACGGTGCGATCAGCCTGCTGCCGCAGCAGGTGCATGTCACCGCCGAGCTTGGCTTTCTGTTGTCGGCGGTGCAGCCGATGGTGGAATCGGAAATCCGTCGTTTGTTGACCGAAAAGCTCGCCTGAGCGTACTTACCTGATCGTGCCGATCCGAGCCTGCAGGCCTGAGCGTGCGGCTGCTTCAGCGCCAAGTCACCCGCACGGCGCTCGATGCGCGGATGCTTGAAAACGCCGCGTGCGTACACATCACGTATCAAGACGCCAGCAGGCAATGCTTCACCTGCCCGATGCAGCGTCGGCACTAGGGTGAAGGCAACGTCGCTTTAGCAACCTACAGGAGCATCGCATGACGACCGGATACGATCAGAACGGTAACCGCGACAACGCGGCCCATGGCTTCCAGGCGCAGGCAGAACAGATTTCGCGCCGGCTTGGCGAATCGGCACAGACGGTGTGGCTGGCCGGGCTCGGCGCGCTGGGCCGCGTCCAGAGCGAAGGCGGCAAATTGTTCGACTCATTGGTGCGCGAAGGTGCGGCCTACGAGCGCACGGGCCAGCAGAAAGCCACCGAAAGCGTCGATGAGCTGCGCGAAGAGGTGGAAACCCAGTTCGAACAGGCGCGCGACACCGCCGTGCGTGGCTGGGACAGATTGGGCAAGGCGTTCGACGAACGCGTCAAGGGCGTGCTGCGAACGCTCAACATTCCCGAGCAGGACGAGCTGGAAAACCTGCGCCGTGAAGTGGAATCGCTGAAAGCGCAGGTTCGTGCCAACACCGCCGCCACGAAGCGTGCCAACCGCACCGCGACGCAGGCCGCGCAAGCAGCCAGCAGCGACACGACCCACGCCAGCCCGGCAAGCACGTCCGGCTCCAGCTCCCCGACCGGGAATTCCGCAGCCTTCGACGGCGAATAAGCCTGAGCCGGCCAATGTTGCAAAGCAGCATGATTTTCCACACAATCGAGAAGGACCCGCCAGTCCAGTAACACGAAGTCCGTTTGCTCCCCTCCCCTCACGGCTTCGGACTGGCGGGTCTTTCGCTATCTGGATCACGGCTCGTACGATCGCCGCCCGCGATCCATTGACGAATCTGTCGCGAAGGATTCTTCTAGGCGCACCATTTCGTTATACGCGCCATAACTTCGCTAGATGCTCATGCCTTCCTGGATATTGGCGCTCCTGACCGCCCTCTTGCTCTGGCTGGCGGTGTGCGCCTATTTCTGGCTGGTACGACGCCGGGCCAACGAAACCACTGAAGGCGTGCGCGCGCTTGCTGCGATGCACTGGCGCGATTTTTCCGCCGTGGTCTTGCGCGTGCTGCAGGAGCAACGCGGCTGGCAACCGACGCAATTGCCGCAGGACGGACTACCCACTGCCGATTTCATGATGCAGACCGACCATGGCACCCGTCTGGTTGCCTGCAAACACGGGCGCGGTTATCGCATCGGCGTGGCCGCAGTGAACGAGTTGGGCGCGATGGCGCGGCTGGCCGGCGCTGGCGGCGGCGTGATGGTCACCGAGGGCCGTATGGAGCGAGAAGGCATTGCTGCTGCCGACAAGCAATCCATCGAAGTGCTGGACGGCACGCGCCTGTGGCCGTTGCTGAAACCGTATCTGCCCGGCGATGTGGAAACCGGCGTGGTCGGCATGGCACGGCGGCGCGCGATCCGCCACAGCGTCATTGCCGGCGCGGCGCTGGCAACGCTGGCTCTGGTCGCCGTGTTGGCGCTGCAGCCAGCTGCGCCGGACGCGGCAACGACGCAAACGACAGTGGCAGCGACTCCGCCGGTTGCCGCATCTGTGCGTGCTGCGCCTTCCGCTGCCCAGGCGCCTGCTACATCGCAGGCGGCGCCGACAACTGCACCGCCCCCGGCACCCATGCCATTCGCAAGCGGGGAGGAACCGGATGCAGCGACCATGCTGGGCTATCAACGCGAGGTGTCCAAAGCGCTCGCACAGACGCCGGGGCTGATACGCGGCATCTGGATCACCCAGGCAACGTTGGCGGTGGACCGCACGGTCGAAGACACCGCAGCATGGCCCCTGATCTGCCGCGAACTGGAACGCTACCCGTACCTGCGCACCGTGCGCGTGCAACTCAACCCGCGCGCAGGCGTGGACGAGCCGGTGCGTTGGCGTCAATGCACGACGATTTGAGTGGATGGTTGGCGCGTACGCACCACCGCTGCGTGGTCGCTCAGTGAATCGCTGCGAAGCTCAGCGCATTCCCGGCGCAAACCGCGCCACCAGATCGTACGACCCACCCAGAAACCACTGCCGCACGTAGGTAACTGGCTGATCGCCGCGCCAGGTGTGGCGATCGATCACCAGACACGCGGCGCCGTCGTCCACCTGCAGGCGTTCGGCTTGCGCGGCGTCGGCATTGACCGCGCTGATGCGATGTTCGGCACGCGTCCACGGCACGTTGCGCAATAACCAACTGCCCGGCGCGACATCGGTGAACGCTTGCAGCAATGCCTCGGGCACCGTGGTGGTGTCGATCAAACGTTGTTCCAGCGCGAACGGGCTGCCGTCGGCCAGGTGCACGCTTTCCAACGCCAGGACCTTTCCGGTGCTGCCCAGGACGCGTTCCTGCGGCACGCGTTGACGCAGGTTGCGCAACTGCCGCGCCAGCAACGAAAACTGGTAGACGTGACCACGCGTGGTCATTTCCACTTCGATATCCGGGATCGACAGCGCCACCTGCTCCAGATGCGGATGCGGCCGCGCCACGAACGAGCCGGTGCGGCGGCGACGCTCGATCATGCCGGCGTCGGCGAGCAAGCCGAGCACCTTGTTGACCGTCATGCGCGAGCAGCCGTACTGGATCATCAGCTCGTGCTCGGGCGGCACGCGGTGACCGGGCGGCCAGTCGCCACTGTGGATGCGTTGTTCCAGATCCTGCCGGATGCGTTGATGCAGGGTGCCGGGCGCGGCGATGGGGGTGGCGGTCAAAGCAGGTCTCCGGTCAGAACCGCATTGTGCGCGCATCCGCTCAGTTGCTCAGCAGCGATCGCAAAACGCCGGCAAAACGCGTGGCAATGCGCGCGCGATCCACATGCCGACCGTCGCGCACCACTTGTTGCCCGGCGCGCCAGACAGTGCGTACCGCGCTGCCGCGTGCGGCGAACAGCCAGCTGTCGAGCAGTGCGTCGTCGCCGCGTGCCAGCAGCGCAGGATGGGTGAGATCCAACTCGATCAGATCGGCCGAGGCGCCGACACGGATGCCGCTGTGCGCAATGCCCAAGGCCTGCGCCGCGCCATCGCCGGCCTGATCGAACACCCAGCGCCCACTGGAAACGCCACCTTGTGCCAGCACATTGCGTGCCTGCAATTGCAGGCGTTGGCCGTATTCGAGCAGGCGCAGTTCTTCGGCCGCATCGATCAGCACATTCGAATCCGAACCCACCCCGAACCGCCCGCCCGCGGCGGCAAACGCCTGCATCGGGAACAGCCCGTCGCCCAGATTCGCCTCGGTGATCGGGCACAGCCCGACCACCGCGCCGCTGTCGACGATCGCCTGCAGCTCGCTCGCATCCACATGCGTGGCGTGTACCAGACACCAGCGCGCATCCACCGGCGCGTTGGCCTGCAGCCACTGCACCGGGCGCTGGCCCGACCAGGCCAGACAGGCATCGACCTCGCGCTGCTGTTCGGCGATATGGAGATGGACCGGGCCGTCGGTGAGCGGCACCAGCGCAGCCAGTTGTTCGGGCGTGACCGCGCGAAGGCTGTGCGGTGCCAGCCCGAGCACCGCATCCGGCAAGGCCTTGAGGCTGCGCCTGCAGTCGTCCAGCAACCGCGCAAAACCGTCGATGTCGTGGATCAGACGACGCTGCGCTGCACTGGGCGCGACGCCACCGAAATCCGAATGCGCATAGAACACCGGCAACAGCGTCAGCCCGATGCCGGTGTTGGCGGCGGCAGCGGCGATGCGCTCGGACATTTCGCCGGCGTGCGCATATGCCGCGCCGCTGGGGCTGTGGTGCAGGTAGTGGAATTCGCCGACGCGGGTGAAGCCGCTTTCGAGCATTTCCACATAGGCCTGTTCGGCGATCGCCTGCAGGCTGTCCGGATCGAGCCGGTCGACAAAGCGATACATCAACTCGCGCCAGCTCCAGAAACTGTCGCCGCTGCGCCCGCCCACTTCGGTCAGGCCGGCCATGCCGCGCTGGAACGCGTGGCTGTGCAGGTTGCCCAACCCGGGCAGCAGCACCTCGACACGGGTATCGGTGGCAGCTACCACAGTCTCGGTCTGCACCGAGGCGATGCGCCCCTGCGCCAGCGCGATCCGCACACCGCTCGCCCAGCCATCGGGCAAAAGCGCCCGCGCTGCCCACACCGCCTGCACCTGTTGGTCTGCCACTGGACACCCTCGATTGCCGGTTCTATTGTATATACATATCAGACACCACGAGCCTGCGCCATGCATTGCGACGTCCTCTGGCACAACGCGCAACTGATGACACTGGACGCCGCCGATGGCGGCCTGGGCAGCGTGGACGATGGCGTGGTCGCCTGCCAGGACGGCCGCATCACCTATGCCGGCCCGGCCGCGCAGGCCCCGGCACTGAAGCCGGACGTTGCGCACGATTGCCAGCGCCGCTGGATCAGCCCCGGCCTGATCGATTGCCATACCCATCTGGTGTACGCCGGCAACCGCGCCAACGAATTCGAGCAACGCCTGCGCGGCGCCAGCTACGCCGAGATCGCCGCAGCCGGCGGCGGCATCGTGGCGACCGTGCGCGCAACCCGCGCTGCCGACGACGCAGCGCTGCTGGCCGCCAGCCTGCCGCGCCTGGACGCCATGCTTGCCGAAGGCGTGACCACACTGGAAATCAAATCCGGCTACGGGCTCACGCTGGAGGACGAAACCAAACAGCTGCGCGTGGCACGCCAGCTCGCCGCGCTGCGCAAGGTCGAAGTGGTACCGACGTTTCTTGGCGCCCACGCGGTGCCACCGGGCGGCGATGCACAGACCTATATCGATGCCGTCTGCACGCAGATGATTCCGGCGATTGCCGCGCAAGGTCTTGCCGAGGCGGTGGATGTGTTCTGCGAGCACCTGGCGTTCTCGCCGGCGCAGGCCGAACAGGTCTTCATCGCCGCACAAGCGCACGGCTTGGGCATCAAGATCCACACCGAACAACTGAGCAATCAGCACGGCGCGGCATTGGCCGCACGCCATGGCGCGCTGTCGGCCGATCACATCGAATATCTGGACAGCGACGGCGTTGCCGCGATGGCCAACGCCGGCACGGTGGCGGTGCTGTTGCCGGGCGCGTTCTATTTCACCCGCGATACCCAGCTGCCGCCGATCGCCGCGTTGCGCGCCGCCGGCGTGCCGCTGGCCCTGGCCACCGACTGCAATCCAGGCACCTCGCCGCTGACCAGCCCGCTGTTGGCGATGAACATGGCCGCCACGTTGTTTCGCATGACCGTGGACGAATGCATCGCCGGTTTTACACGTGAGGCTGCGCGTGCGCTTGGGCGCAGCGAGCGACTTGGCCGGCTGCGCGCCGGCATGCACTGCGACCTGGCGATCTGGAACATCGACGCGCCGGCCGATCTGGTCTACCGCATGGGCTTCAACCCACTTCATGCCCGCGTCTGGCGCGGGCATTCCTGCTGAATCCGGAGTCGTCATGAGTTCTGTTGTCTTGCAGCCCGGCCAGGTCACCCTGGCGCAATGGCGTGCGTTGTATCGCGGCGCCGAGGTCGTATTGGACGACGCCTGCGCGGCCGCCGTGCTGCGTAGCGCGCAGACCGTGGAGGCCATCGTTGCGCGCGGCGAGCCGGTCTACGGCGTCAATACCGGCTTCGGCAAGCTGGCCAGCGTGCGCATCGAGCGCGAGGACCTGCAGACCCTGCAACGCAATATCGTGCTGTCGCACGCGGCCGGTGTCGGCGAGCCCACACCCGTACCGGTGGTGCGGCTGATGATGGCGCTCAAGCTCACCAGCCTGGCCCAAGGCGCCTCCGGCGTCCAGCCGGACACCCTGGCGCTGTTGGACGCGATGCTGCGTCTGGGCATCACGCCGGTGGTGCCGTGCCAGGGCTCGGTCGGCGCCTCCGGCGATCTGGCGCCGCTGTCGCATCTGGCCGCAGTGATGATCGGCGTTGGCGAAGCCTTCGTCGGCGAGCAACGTTTGCCTGCCGCCGAAGCGCTTGCACAGGCGCAGTTGCAGCCACGCGTGCTCGGTGCGAAGGAAGGCCTGGCGTTGCTCAACGGCACCCAGTTTTCCACTGCCTGCGCATTGGCCGGTTTATTCGAGATCGAAACCGTGCTGCAGGCTGCACTGGTCACTGGCGCCTTGTCGGTGGAAGCGGCCAAGGGCTCGGATACGCCGTTCGATGCGCGCATCCATGCCTTGCGCGGGCAGCCTGGGCAGATCGCCACCGCTGCAGCGCTGCGCGCGCTGATGGCAGATTCGAGCATTCGCGAATCGCATCGGCTCGGCGATGTGCGCGTGCAGGATCCGTACTGTCTGCGCTGCCAGCCGCAGGTGATGGGCGCGGCGCTGGACATCATGCGCCAGGCCGCACGCACGCTGGAAATCGAGGCCAATGGCGTGTCCGATAATCCCCTGGTCTTCAGCGAGACCGGTGAGGCGCTGTCGGGCGGTAATTTCCACGCCGAGCCGGTGGCCTTTGCGGCCGACATGCTGGCGATGGCGGTCTGCGAAATCGGCTCAATCAGCGAACGCCGCACCGCGATGCTGGTCGACCCGGCCTTGTCCGGCCTGCCGGCGTTTCTCACCCCGCGCCCGGGCTTGAATTCGGGCTTCATGATTCCGCAGGTCACCGCTGCCGCTTTGGTGTCGGAGAACAAGCAGCGCGCGTACCCGGCCAGTGTCGATTCGATTCCGACCTCGGCCAATCAGGAAGATCATGTGTCGATGGCAGCGCACGGCGCACGTCGCTTGTTGGCGATGGCCGAAAACGCCACGCACGTGATCGGCATCGAACTGCTCGCCGCCGTGCAAGGCTGCGATTTCCACGCGCCACTGCGCTCAAGCGCCGCGTTGGAAGCCGCACGTGCGTTGCTGCGCACACACGTGCCTACGCTGCAGGACGACCGCTATTTCCATCCCGACATGCTGGCCGCCAGCGCGCTGGTGCGCTCGGGTGCACTGGCGCGTGCGGTGGCGATGGCATTGCCGGGCGTGGAGCAGGACGCATGAATCGGCAGGCCGACAAGACGCAATCGCGCTATCAAGACGTCTCGACGATTGCACTGATGCAAGGCGCGCAACGATGAGCGCCCTGCCCTGGCTCGAAGTTCACCGCGGCGATGCGCCACTGATCGTCAGCTTCCCGCATACCGGTACCGAGCTCCCCGACGACGTGGCCGATCGATTCGTCTCGCCGTGGCTGGCGCGCCGCGATGCCGATTGGTGGGTGCATCAGCTGTACGACTTCGCGCAATCGCTCGGTGCCACCACCGTGCGTACCGCGATCTCGCGCTCGGTGATCGACGTCAACCGCGACCCCAGCGGCGCATCGTTGTATCCGGGCCAGAACACCACCGGTCTGTGCCCGCTGACCACCTTCGACAATCAGCCGTTGTACGCAGACGGTGAAGCACCTGATCAAGCGCAGATCGAGCTACGCCGTACGCGCTGGTTCGACCCGTATCACGCTGCGCTCGATACCGAGATTGCGCGCCTGCGCGCGCAGCATTCGACCATCGTGGTCTACGATGCGCATTCGATCCGCTCGCATATTCCGCATCTGTTCGACGGCGAGTTGCCGCAGTTCAACATCGGCAGCAACGACGACCGCAGTTGCGATCCGGTCCTGGCCGATGCGGTAGAACGCCTGTGCCGCAGCAGTGGCTCCAGCACCGTGCGCAATGGGCGTTTCAAGGGCGGCTGGATCACCCGCCACTACGCGCAGCCCGGCAACGGCGTGCATACGCTGCAGATGGAGCTGGCCTGCCGCGGTTACATGCGCGAGCCCGACGACATCACCCCAGAAACCTGGCCCACGCCGTGGCAGCCCGCGCATGCAGTGGCATTACGCGCCGTGCTGCGCCATGTGCTGCTGTCCTGTCTGCACTTTGCCAATGCAACACACCCCTCCTCCGACACCACGCCGCCTGCGGCGCACCGTTGATTGCAAGGAACCCGGCATGACCCGTCACGATGCAACCCGCGTCATCCGCGCCGCCACCGGCACCACGCTCACCGCCAAGAGCTGGCTCACCGAAGCGCCGCTGCGCATGCTGATGAACAACCTGGACCCGGACGTGGCCGAGCGCCCGCAGGAGCTGGTGGTGTACGGCGGCATCGGCCGCGCTGCGCGCGATTGGGAATCCTTCGATGCGATCGTCGCCGCACTCACCCGCCTGGACGACGACCAGACTTTGCTGGTGCAATCCGGCAAGCCGGTCGGCGTGTTCCGCACCCATGCCGATGCGCCGCGCGTGCTGATCGCCAACTCCAACCTGGTGCCGCGCTGGGCCACCTGGGACCACTTCAACGAACTCGATAAAAAAGGTCTGGCGATGTACGGCCAGATGACCGCCGGCAGCTGGATCTACATCGGCGCGCAAGGAATCGTGCAAGGCACCTACGAAACCTTCGTGGAGATGGGCCGCCAGCATTACGGCGGCAACTTGGCCGGCAAGTGGCTGTTCACCGGCGGCCTCGGCGGCATGGGTGGCGCGCAGCCGCTGGCCGCAGTGATGGCCGGGGCCTCGTGCCTGGCGGTGGAATGCCGCCGTTCCAGCATCGATATGCGCCTGCGCACCGGCTATCTGGACACCTGGACCGACTCGCTGGACGAAGCGCTGCGGCTGATCGAGGAATCGTGCACGGCGAAGAAGCCGCTGTCGGTCGGCCTGCTCGGTAACGTGGCCGACGTGCTCGACGAACTGCTGATACGCGGGATCAAGCCGGACCTGCTGACCGACCAGACCTCCGCGCACGACCCGGTCAACGGCTACCTGCCGCAGGGCTGGAGCGTGGAAGAATGGGACGCAAAGCGCGAGAGCGCGCCCAAGGAAGTGGAAGCCGCCGCGCGCGAGTCGATGGCCAACCATATCCGCGCCATGCTCACTTTCCACGCGCTGGGCGTGCCCACCGTGGATTACGGCAACAACCTGCGCCAGATGGCGCTGGAAACAGGCGTCGACAACGCATTCGACTTCCCCGGCTTCGTGCCTGCCTACATCCGTCCGCTATTCTGTCGCGGCATCGGCCCGTTCCGCTGGGTCGCGCTCAGTGGCGATCCGGACGACATTGCCAAAACCGATGCCAAGGTCAAGGAACTCATTCCCGACGATGCGCATCTGCACCGCTGGCTCGAGATGGCCGCCGAAAAGATCGCCTTTCAGGGGTTGCCCGCGCGCATCTGCTGGGTCGGTCTGGGCGATCGGCATCGGCTGGGTCTGGCCTTCAACGCGATGGTGCGCAGCGGCGAATTGAAAGCGCCGGTCGTCATCGGGCGCGACCATCTGGATTCGGGCAGCGTCGCCTCGCCGAATCGCGAAACCGAGGCCATGGCCGATGGCTCGGATGCGGTGTCCGACTGGCCGCTGCTCAACGCCCTGCTCAACACCGCTTCCGGGGCCACCTGGGTCTCGCTGCACCACGGCGGCGGCGTCGGCATGGGCTTCTCGCAGCACGCCGGCATGGTCATCGTCTGCGACGGCAGCGAGGCCGCCGATAAGCGGATCGAACGCGTGCTCTGGAACGACCCGGCCACCGGCGTCATGCGCCACGCCGATGCCGGCTATGCCATCGCCACCGACTGCGCGAAGGAAAAAGGGCTGGATTTGCCGGGAATTCTTGGCTAAGTTCGCTCGCCGACAGCGGGTGTACCGCATGCTGTCGGCAGGCTGTGTGCACTGCTAGCAACCATGCACACCGACCATCTTGACTGGTCCTCGCCCGCCTACTGTCGCGGGACCTTACGCGGCATGGACGCCGCGTAAGAACCTACAAGGACGTACTTGCGGCGTGTCCCGCGATGGTGGGCGGGCAAGGACCCCGCAGCCAAGCCACAGCTTGGTCGTCCAGCGATCACTCTTTCTGCGCATGCGGGACTCCGGGCTGGCGAGTGAGTCGATTCGAGCATGCAGGGATACTCGCAACGTGTCTTTCGTCAGGGGTGCGCGAGACCTACCCGCTGCGACCTGCTTGGGCGGCAAAACCATCGTAACCCGTCACATTCTCGACAATTGCCCTCAAGACTGCCGGGATCGGGCCGACAAGGTATGCAACGTTTCGAGGAGCCTCCATGGGCATCCTGATCTACCTGGTGCCTGCATTCGCACTCTGGGCGCTCATCGCCACCGGGCTGGCGTTCGTGCGTGGCCGGCAATTGCGTGCCGAGTCCGGCCAGCTTGCGAGCACCCAGGACAGTCTTGGCCGTTACCAGGCTGCGCTGTCGCAGCTGAAGGCACGCGCGGCCGCCAGCGCGCTGGAGCTGGAATCCTTGCAGCGCAGCTATATCAGTCTGAAGCAGTCGCTGGAGCAGCAGGAGCAGAACGCGGCCGAGCAACAGGCGACCACTGCCCAAGTGATTCCGATGGTGATGGTGCAGCAGCTGGACATCGCCAACGAAATCGGCACCTTGTTTGCGCATGTGGCACGCGTTGCGCGCAGCCTGCGTCGCTACAGCGCCTACAGCCGCGGCCACAATGCCCCGGAACCGAACACCGCCCGCTACGACCTGCATTGGTTGGCGGACTGCCTGCACAGCTTCGACCAGATCGGCCATGCGCTGGTGCGCGGTAACGTTGCCGCGTTGATCACCGCCTGCCAGGACCTGCTGTCGATGTACGACCATTATCTGAAGGACGGTTCCGGCTACAACAGCCGCGATACCTTTCAGCGTCTGAGCAGCGATGTGCCGCTGTCCGATGCCACCGACGCCATCCGCTCGATCATCGTCAAGGCCACGCTGGCCCAGGACGCCCAGGATGCGGTGATGGAAGAGGCCGTTGCGGCGAATGTGGCTTGATTGATCTGGCTTGATCGCTGAAAAAGCGGTGTTTTCCGCGGCCATCTGCACAAAGCACTCCGTTCGACCTAATCCCTTCGCACCATAAAAAACGCCGGCAATGCGCCGGCGTTTTTCGTTCAACTGCGTTACGCGCTTGGTGCGATCACGCTTCGGTCGGCGGCACCTCGCTGGTGCTTGCTGCCGGTGCCACTGCTGCATCGTCCACCACGTCCTCCACTTCATCCAGCGAGGCATCCAGACGTTCCACCGCCTGCAGCTTTTCGCCCTTGGACAGACGGATCAGCGTCACGCCCTGCGTGTTGCGACCCACGCGCGAGATCTCCGAACCGCGGGTACGCACCAGCGTGCCGCCATCGGAAATCAGCATCACTTCGTCGGTACCGCCCAGCAACACCGCACGTACCAACTTGCCGTTGCGCTCGGTGGTCTGGATGCCGATCACGCCCTGCGTGCCACGCCCCTTGCGCGGATACTCGGCCAGCGGCGTGCGCTTGCCATAGCCATTCTCGGTGGCGGTGAGGATGTAGACCGTCTCGTCGTTATCGGCCACTTCGATCACTGCGGCATCGGCCACGTCTGCGGTCTCTACAACGTCCTCGACACCTTCGTCGTCGACATCGCTTTCGACCCCGCCAGCACGCTCGGAGACGATCAAGCTGACCACCTCTTCGCCCTTGGTCAGACGGATGCCGCGCACGCCGGTGGCGGTACGGCCCATCGAACGCACGGTGGATTCGCCGAAGCGCACGGTCTTGCCGTTGGAGGCGAACAACAACACATCGCGCTCGCCATCGGTCAAGGCCACACCGACCAGTGCATCGCCCTCATCGAGGTTGATGGCGATCTTGCCGCGTGCCAGACGGAACGCGAATTCGCTCAGCGGGGTCTTCTTGACCGTGCCGTTGCGCGTAGCAAAGAACACGTAGCGGTTGTCGGCATATTCGCGCACCGGCAGCACCGCCTGCACCCGCTCGCCCGGTTCCAGCGGAATCCAGTTGATGATCGGACGGCCACGCGCGTTGGAGCCGGCTTCCGGCAACTGATACACCGGCAACCAGAACACCTTGCCGCTGCTGGTGAAGGTGAGCAGCGTGTCGTGCGTGTTGACCAGCCACAGCTGGTCGATGAAATCTTCTTCTTTGGTCGTTGCGGCAGAACGACCACGGCCACCACGGCGCTGCGCGCGATACGCACTCGCGGGCTGGCGCTTGGCGTAACCGGCGTGCGAGAGCGTCACCACCACGTCTTCCGGCGCGATCAGATCCAGGATGTCCAGATCTTCTTCGCTATGACGGATCTCGGTGCGGCGTTCGTCGCCGTACTCTTCGCGGATATTGATCAGCTCGTCGCGGATCACCTGCAGCAGCACGTCGGGGTTTTCCAGAATGCGGATCAGGCCCTGGATGACCTCCAGCAATTGCTTGTATTCGTCGGTCAGCTTTTCCTGTTCCAGCCCGGTCAAGCGATGCAGACGCATTTCCAGGATCTGCTGGGCCTGCACTTCACTGAGCTGATAGAAACCGTTGGCCAGGCCCACACCCGGCGCCAGATCTTCCGGCTTGGAGGCTTCTGCGCCAGCGGCGCCCAGCAACGCACCGACCAGACCCGGTTCCCAGGTCTTGGCCAGCATGCGCTCGCGCGCTTCCTGCGGATTGGCCGAGGTCTTGATCAGCTCGATCATCTCGTCGATGTTGGCCAACGCGACGGTCAAGCCTTCCAGCACATGCGCACGCGCACGCGCCTTGCGTAGTTCAAAGATGGTGCGGCGGGTGACCACTTCGCGGCGGTGGCGGATGAACGCCTGCAGCATCTGCTTGAGGTTCATCAACTGCGGGCGGCCGTCGATCAGCGCCACCATGTTGATGCCGAACACCGACTCCATCTGGGTCTGCTGATACAGGTTGTTGAGCACAACCTCGGCCGACTCGCCGCGCTTGATCTCGATGTAGATGCGCATGCCGTCCTTGTCGGACTCATCGCGCAGCTCGCTGATGCCTTCGAGCTTCTTTTCCTTCACCAGCTCGGCGATCTTTTCGATCAACCGCGCCTTGTTCACCTGATACGGGATCTCGGTGACGATGATCGCTTCACGGCCGTTGTCGGCCACTTCCACGTCGGCCTTGGCGCGCATGCGCACCCGGCCACGGCCGGTGCGGTAACCGGCGGCAATGCCGGCGGTGCCGTTGATGATGCCGGCGGTGGGGAAATCCGGGCCCGGGATGTATTCCATCAGGCCTTCGACATCCAGCTCCGGCGTGTCGATCAACGCGATGCAGGCGTTGATCGCTTCGGTCAGATTGTGCGGCGGGATATTGGTGGCCATACCCACCGCGATACCGGCCGAGCCGTTGACCAACAGGCTCGGAAACCGGGTCGGCATGACCGTCGGTTCCAGTTCCTTTTCGTCGTAATTAGGCTGGAAATCGACGGTTTCCTTGTCGATGTCGGCCATCAGCTCATGCGCCAGACGCGACATGCGCGACTCGGTGTAACGCATCGCCGCGGCGGAGTCGCCATCGACCGAACCGAAGTTACCCTGGCCGTCGACCATCATGTAGCGCAGCGAGAACGGCTGCGCCATCCGCACCAGCGTGTCGTATACCGACTGGTCGCCGTGCGGGTGGTATTTACCGATGACGTCGCCGACGATACGCGCCGACTTGAAGTACGCCTTGTTGCTGTGCGCACCCAGCACGTGCATGGCAAACAGCACGCGGCGATGCACAGGCTTGAGGCCATCACGGGCATCGGGGAGTGCGCGGCCCACGATCACGCTCATCGCGTAATCGAGATAGCTCTTGCGCATCTCGTCTTCCAGATTGACCTGGATGATTTCCTTGGCGGTTTCTGCCATTCGGGTTCCGTAATTTTGAGGTGGCGGGCGAGCCGGAAAGCCGCGTCGGGAGCACCCTGTGACAGGCTGCCGGCCCCACGCTCCCGCCGATCGATTCAAGCGCCGGATTGTACCACGAAGGGGCAGCCCGATGCCGCCGGTTTACCAGCCAGAAACAAGCACTTGCGGACGTTTGCGCGGCGTTGGCGGCGTTATCGC
The DNA here is from genome assembly GCF_001423495.1 of Xanthomonas sp. Leaf131. Classification (GTDB taxonomy): domain Bacteria; phylum Pseudomonadota; class Gammaproteobacteria; order Xanthomonadales; family Xanthomonadaceae; genus Xanthomonas. The sequence goes on from NZ_LMOG01000021.1 coordinate 203,128, forward strand.
ACCGCGCCGGCCTCAGCCGCCGAACGCGGCCTGCATCTGCGCAAGGTCGGGCTGCACGATCACGCCGCGCTCGGTGACGATGGCATCGATCAAGCTGCCGGGGGTGACGTCGAACACCGGATTCCAGGCGTGGATGCCATCGGCCACCGTTCTGACCCCGCCCACGCCGAACAATTCACCCGGGTCGCGCTGCTCGATCTCGATCTGATCGCCGCTGGCGGTCGCCATGTCCACCGTGGACGACGGCGCCACCACCATGAACTTGACGCCGTGGTGGCGTGCTGCGATGGCCAGCTGATAGGTGCCGATCTTGTTGGCGGTATCGCCATTGGCGCAGATGCGGTCGGCGCCGACGATCACCCACTGCACCAGGCCGGATTTCATCAGGTGCGCGGCGGCCGAATCGGCGATCAGGGTCGCGTCGATGCCGTCCTGCTGCAGCTCCCACACGGTCAGCCGCGCGCCCTGCAGCCACGGCCGGGTTTCGCCGGCAAACACCTTGCCGATGCGCTGCTGCGCCATGCCGGCGCGGATCACGCCCAGCGCGGTACCGAAACCGGCGGTGGCCAGCGAGCCGGTATTGCAATGGGTCAGCACCCCGCTGCCCGGCGCGATCAGCGCAGCGCCGAGTGCGCCCATGTGCCGATTGGCTGCCAGATCTTCATCGGCAATGGCCTGCGCCTCGCGCGCGATCACCTCGCGCCAGTCGGCGCCGGCAGCGCCCAGCACGCGGCGCATGCGCATCAGCGCCCAGGCCAGATTGACGGCGGTCGGGCGCGCGGCATTGAGCCGCAACAGCGCCGGTTCGAGCTTCTGCAATGCCGCGCTGCCGTCATCGGCATCGATCTCGCGCGCGGCCAACACCACGCCCCACCCGGCCGCAATGCCGATCGCCGGCGCACCGCGCACCGCCAGCGAATGGATCGCCTCGGCCACCGCGTCGCTGGTCTCGCAACGCACGTGCTCCACCACGAAGGGCAGCTTGCGTTGGTCGAGCAATTCCAGGGCATCGCCGGTCCACAGCAGTGGGCGGATATGGTCGTAGCGGGCGTAATCGATCTGGGCGCTGTCGTTCATGGCGCTATTGTAAGGCGCGCGGGCAGCCTAGTCAGTGGACCTGCCGTGCTCAGCCTGGGGTCAGCGCGCAACAATGCCTCAAGCGCGTGCTAGGCGAAGGTATTTAGAGCGGCTAAAAAACGTAGCGAGTAGTTTGGATGCAGTCAAAAGCCTGATTGGTCGAGCGCGCGGTGCCCTCGCCGCTCGCGGGACACGCCGCAAGTACGTCCATGTAGGCTCGGTGGCGGCATCCATGCCGCCACACGGTCCCGCAATCGGCGAGGGCACCGCACCAGAGAGTTAGTCGGCTATTGGGTGAAAAGCGGCCGTCTAGCGGGTGCTTTAGCGTTCTGGTGCGGGGCATACAACTTCATGAGAGCAAGCCAATAGAAGCAGCTAAAGCATTGCTTGCACCATGCACACCGACCATTTCCACTGGTCCTTGCCCGCCCACCGTCGCGAGACCTTACGCGGCATGGATGCCGCGTAAGAGCCTACAAGGACGTGCTTGCGGCGTGTCCCGCGACGGTGGGTGGGCAAGGGCCCTGCAGCCAACCCGCAGATCAGCCGCCCCGCAGCGAAGACCAAGGTCCTACGCCCTGCAATAGACCAACGAGAAGCGGGCTAGTCAGCCGCCCTCAGTCGACGATGAACTCGGCGCGGCAGCCATCGTTCACCCACACCCCGTCGCGGCTCCAGCCCCAGGTCTGGCCTTCCACGCATTCTTTTTTGGAGATCTGCCGGCCCACCCGCACCTGCCGCTCCACCGATACCCCGCAGGTCCGCCGCGAACTCTTCTTCGATTCGCAGGTGACCATGCGCGGCACGGCGACAAAACCGGAACCGTCTTCGGCACCGACTTCGAATTCGCCATCGCAGCCGCGCGAAACCCAGATTTCGTTGCGACGGACACCCCAACTGCGGCCTTCTTTGCAGGGCCAGACCGAACGCTGACGCAACAGGCGCACCGGCGCCCCGCGCAAAATCACCGGGCAAGCCACCTTGCCGCCGTTGGAGTCGCAGCGCACCACACGACGCATCTGCGGGGAACTCACGACTCGCGCAGATGCAAACTCCGCACGGCAGCCTTGCTCGACCCACACGCCGTCGCGTTCGATATCCCATTCGCTGCCGCGGATACAGCTGGTTTCTGACAACTGGCGTACCAGTTGCACGCCATGTTCGGTGTCCATTGCACAGTGCGTGCGCGCCATGTCCTTGGACTCGCAACGCACCACGCCGGAGGCTCGATCCGAAGCACGCGCGTCGGCAAGCATCAGCAGCGGCAAGCACCACAAACCGCATAAGCCGATCAGCCACTTCATGCCCAAATCCTCACCCAAACACACTCTGCGCCGCGCCCCCGTGGACATCACGATGAGAGCATCATCGATGTGAAGAAAGCAATACGGTGACCATGACAGTGCCATGGCATCTGAAGCGCGCGGCACGCGATGGCGCCGGTGGCGGAACCCGATACGCTGCGCTGGCGCTAGGCGCGGGCGAACTCGAACGCGAGCACATCGGCGATCTGTGCAGTGCCGAGTAACGCCATCAACAAGCGGTCCACGCCGACCGCCACACCGGCGCAATCGGGCAGCTGCGGCAACACCGCGAGCAGGCGCTCATCCAAGGGCAGCGGCTGCAACCCGCGCGCGGCACGCACCGCGTTGTCGCGCATGAAACGCCCACGCTGCTCCTGCGCATCGTTGAGCTCGTGATAGCCGTTGGCCACCTCGTACGCGCCCAGATACAGCTCGAAACGCTCGGCCACCGGCGGGCTATCGTGGCGGATACGCGCCAGTGCGCATTGGCTGGCTGGCCAGTCGTGCACCACGGTCAAGGTATCGCTGGCGAAGTGGGGCTGGATGCGATGGGTCATCAGCAGATCCAGCCAATCGTCGCGGGTCAGGCCAGCTGGATCGATGGCGATGTCGTGTAGTGGCGCGCGCAGCGTTTGGATGGGATCGAGAAACGCATCGATACCCAACGTCTGCAAGAACAGTGCGCGATAGCTCAGCACCTGCACGCGCGCTTCGCGCTCGACCAATGCGAGCGCCTGCTGCACCAACGCGGTGGTTTCCTGCGCCAGGGCGCGATCGTCCCAGCCAACCCGATACCACTCGAGCATGCTGAACTCGGGATTGTGGCGGCCGCCGGCTTCGCCGTTACGGAACACCCGCCCCAGCTCATAGCAATCGCCCACGCCAGCTGCGAGCAGGCGCTTGAGCGGATATTCCGGCGAGGTACGCAACCAACGTACCGGTACGCCGGCATCCACATGGCCGCTGAAGCGCGTGCTGAAACTTTCGATATTCGGCTCGGTGTTGCCGGCTTCCGAGAGCACCGGCGTTTCCACTTCCAGCACGCCGCGCCCGGCGAAGAACGCGCGGATCAAGGCATTGAGCCGCGCGCGCAACTGCAAGGCGGCCAGATCGATCTGCACCGCACTCATGGTTGCTGGCCATGCTCGCCGAGAAACGCCAGCAGCCGCGCTTCGTCCCAGATCTCCACGCCCAGCGACTGCGCCTTGTCGAGCTTGGAACCGGCTTCTTCGCCAGCCACCAGAAACGCGGTTTTCTTGGAGACGCTGCCGGCAACTTTTGCGCCCAGCGCTTCCAGGCGCTGCTTGGCGGCATCGCGCGTCAATGCGGCCAAAGTGCCGGTGATGACCACGGTCTGGCCGTCGAGCGGGCCGGTCTGCAGCGCATCGGCTTCGGGCAGGCGCGAGAGCACCGTTTCCATCGCCTGCTGCGCTGCGCTGGCCAACGCCGCGTTTTCTGGCCGCTCCAGCCATTGCTGCACCGAGGCGACGACCGCCGCCGGCACACCGGCCTGCAGCAAGGCATCGGCACCGGCGCTGCGCAACGCATCGAACGAGTCCACCGCGGCGGCCAGTTGCTGCGCACGTACCGGCGTCACCTTGGGGATATCCATGTCTTCCAGCACGCTGGCAAAACTCAGCGCCTCGCGCAGCTTGGGCGAAGGCGGATGTGCATCGCCGATACGCACGCCACGTTGCAGCAGATCGTCGATGGCCTGCTGATTGCCGGGCTGATCGAGAAAGTGCCCGAGCGAGCGCGCCACCTCGCCACCGATGTCGGGCACGCGCTTGAACAGCGGCCACGGCAGGTGGCGGATCAACTCCAGATCGCCGAACCAGGCCGACAAGGCCTTGGCCGTACTTTCGCCGACATGCTCGATGCCCAGCGCAAACAGGAAACGTTCGAGGGTGGTATCGCGCGATTTTTCAATCGCCTCGATCAGGTTTTCCGCCCATTTGGTGGCGATCTTCTTGCGATTCCAATCGAAGGCCGGCAAGCCGGCGCGCAATAGATCCGCCTGCCAGGTTTGCGGCACCTCGCGCTCGCCGGCCAGATCCACACCGATACTCACTACCGTGTTTTCCAGCTGCGCGTACGCACCGGTGGCCAGATGCTCGCGCGCTTCACGCAGGAACGCATGCGGACTGTCGGCATTGCTGATCAGACGCAATTGCAGCAGCTGATCGACGCTGAGCAAATACAGATCGGCCACGCCCTGCACCACGCCGCTATCGACCAGCACCTCGATGAATTTTTCGCCCAGGCCATCCACATCCATCGCGCGGCGCGAGACGAAATGCCGGAACGCCTCCTTGCGCTGCGCCGGGCAGGTCAGCTCGCCGGAGCAACGCCACACCGCCTCGCCCTCCTCGCGCACGATCTCCGAACCGCATACCGGGCATTGCGTGGGCATCTGCCATGGCTGCGTGCCGGGTGGCCGTTGATCGGCGACAACACCAGCCACTTCCGGAATCACATCGCCGGCACGCCGCACGATCACCGTATCGCCCACGCGCACATCCAGCCGCGCGATCTGGTCGGCGTTGTGCAGCGTGGCGTTGGTGACGATCACCCCGGCCACATGCACCGGCTTCAGGCGCGCCACCGGCGTGGCCGCACCGGTACGGCCGATCTGGATCTCGATCGCCTCCACCGTGGTGGACTGCTCCTGCGCCGGGAATTTGTGCGCAATCGCCCAGCGCGGCGCGCGCGAGACAAAGCCCATCTCGCGTTGGCCGGCCAGATCGTCGAGCTTGTAGACCACGCCATCGATATCGAAAGGCAGCCTATCGCGCGCGGCACCAATGCGTTGGTAATACGCCAACAGCCCGTCGCTGCCCTGCACTACCTCGACCAGTGAGCTGACCGGGAAACCCCATTCGCGCAATTGCGCCAGGATGGCCGAATGGGTCTGCGGTAATGCGCCCTCGCTCACTTCGCCCACGCCATACGCGAAGAAACTCAGCGGGCGTTGCGCGGTGATGCGCGCATCCAGCTGACGCAGCGAACCGGCCGCGCCATTACGCGGATTGGCCAACACCTTGCCGCCATGCAGGCGCATCTGCGCGTTGTAGGTTTCGAATGCGGCGCGCGGCATATACACCTCGCCACGCACCTCCAGCACATGCGGCCACCCTTCGCCACGCAGGCGCAGCGGAATCGCCTTGACGGTGCGCAGATTGGCGCTGACATCCTCGCCAGTGGCGCCGTCGCCGCGCGTGGCGCCCTGCACGAACTCGCCGTTTTCGTAGCGCAGGCTGATCGCCAGACCATCGAGCTTGGGCTCGGCAGAAAACAGCGGCTGCTTGACCTCGAGCCGCTCGCTGATGCGACGCACGAACTCGGCCACTTCTTCATCGCTGAAGGCATTGCCCAGCGACAACATCGGCAACGCATGCCGCACTTCGGCAAAGCGCGAGGCAGCCAGATGGCCGACGCGCTGGGTCGGCGAATCGGCGCTGGCCAGCTGCGGATGCGCCGCCTCCAACGCTTCCAGCTCACGCATCAGGCGGTCGTAGTCGACATCGGCCATCTGCGGCTCGTCGAGTACGTGATAACGGTAGTTGGCGTCCTCGAGACGACGACGCAGGGCGTCGATACGCTGAGCGGGATCCGGGCTGACAGTCATACGATCGCTGGGCTGGCTTGAGGGGCCGCCCATTCTAACGGGCCATGCCGATGCGAGAGGGGTGGCGCGGTCGGTGCCGCGACCACGCCCGCGCCATGGATAACAAGCCCTACGGGTATTTCCCGATAGGCAGACAAGCACAAACCCGCTAGCGTGGCGCCCTCTGCCGCCCACCCGTCTGGAGTTCACCCGTGTCGTTGCCCGTCTCGCGCCGTTCGTTTCTCAGCCTCGCCAGCGTTGGCGTGGCGGTGTCCGCACTGGGACTGGCACCTGCGGCCGAGGCAGCCCGCAAGCGCGCAGCCGCGGCGGCAACGCCCAGCGTGGCGCCGGCTGCCGGCGCGGTGTATCTCAACCTCAACGAACATCCGCTCGGGCCGGCCCCGGCCGCGCTGGAGGCCGCAACGCGCTCGCTGGCACGTTCGGGCCGCTATCTGTTCGAGATGGAGCAGGACCTGCGCAATCTGATGACCGGCGAGTTGCAGCTGCCGGGCGACCATCTGGCGTTGTTTCCCGGTTCCAGGGACGCATTGAATCGCGCCGGCAGCCTGTTCACCTCGGCGCGTGCCGGCTTGGTGGTGGCCGATCCGAGCTTCGATCCCATCGTCGACAGCGCCACCGCGCGCGGCGTGCCGGTGCGCAAGGTGCCGCTGCGGGCCGATGGCGCGCACGACGTCAAGGCGATGGCCAAGGCCGACCCGAGCGCCGGCCTGATCTATCTGTGCAATCCCGGCAATGCCACCGGCAGCATCACTCCGCGCGCGGAGATCGAATGGCTGCTTGCCAACAAGCCGGCCAGCGCAGTGCTGGTGGTCGACGAGGCGTATATCCATTACAGCAACGAGACGTCGGTGGCCGATCTGGTGCGCCAGCGCCAGGACCTGATCGTGCTGCGCAGCTTCTCCAAGCTCTACGGCATGGCCGGTCTGCGCCTGGGCGCGGCACTGGCGCCGCCGGGGCTGCAGACCAAGCTCGCCAGCGTCGGCAGCAACCCGTTGTCGGTACCGGCAATGGCCGCCGGCATCGCCAGCCTGCGCGACCCGCAGTTGGTACAGACCCGGCGCGCAGACAACGCACGCGTGCGCGACGAGACCATCGCCTGGCTCAAGAGCAAGGGCTACACCTGCCTGCCGACACAAGCCAACTGCTTCCTGCTGGACGTCAAGCGCGACGCCAGCGTATTCGCCGATTCGATGCAGAAACAAGGCGTCATCGTCGGCCGCAGCTGGCCGATCTGGCCCAAGCGCGTGCGCGTGAGCGTGGGCACCGAGGCGGAGATGCTGCGGTTTCGCGAGGCGTTTGGTAAGGCGAAGCGCTGATCGCATAGTAAAACGCAGCGCGCTCCCTTCTCCCTTCGGGAGAAGGTGCCCCGAAGGGGCGGATGAGGGTACGTGCGAAGCCTAGTGCCGCCCAATTACTGCAGTGACTTCGCCCCGTACCCTCACCCCAACCCCTGTCCCGCAGGAGAGGGGCTTTAATCAGTCGCATTGCATGACGCTGCTCTGAGTGCGCACTGCGTTATTCCCTTCTCCCCTCAGGAGAAGGTGCCCCGCAGGGGCGGATGAGGGTACGCGCGAAGCCCGGCGTTGCCCGGCTGCACGAGAGCTTCGTCCTTACCCCAACCCCTGCGGCGCGGGCGCGGGCGCGAGCACTCCAAGGCACGCGCACCTGCGGCGCAAAAGTCGCGCCTTCTCGCCCCGTCGGGAGAGGGGCGTTGGATTCCTACTGATCCAACGCCTCAAGCTCCGGAGCGCGCAGCGTACGCCGAAGCCAGAGGTAGCTAATCACAAAGGTCAATGCCATCGAGCCGGCGTTCCATAGCAATAGCTCGCGCAGCATCGGCGGGCCTTGCAGGAGGTGCGTGTAGTAACGGCGATCCAATAGCGCGATGGCATGCGGCATGAACACGCTGATGAAGGGTGTTGGCACCGGCGCAACCAGCAGCGTGATCGCAGCTGCGAACCCGTACTCAAGCCAGGGCGAACGACGCGGGCGCTTACGCAGGCGCGCGGCAATCCTTGTAAAGATCCACAACAACGGCATCGCTAATATCGCCCACAGCACCAGCAACAACGCGACTGCCAACACGCCCTGCAGGCTCAGCATCGCTCAACTCACCAACGCGGCGACTTGGTCAGCGGCGGCGCCTGATGCTGGCGATCGTAGGCGCGCAGTTCGTCGCGGATATGCGCCACGCGTTGACGGCCCAGCGCATTGCGGCTGTCGTCCAGCACCACGCCATCCAGCAGTTCGGCCATGCGCTGCACGGTCGGCAGCATTTTTTCCCAGGCATCCAGCGCCGTCATCGGCGCCGGCAAGGTGAGGAAAAACGCGATCGCCGGGGTCTGCATCTCGCGGATGTTGGCCATGTCGAAACTGCCGGGCTTGAGGATGCTGGCCATGCTGAAGATCGGCCCGCGCTCCGGGTGCCCTTCCACCAAACGGTGGAACACATTCATATGCCCGAAGACGAGCCCGGTCTTTTCGGCAGCGACAACAACATCTTCGCCGCGCAGCACCTGCCCGGCCTTGGCCGCCACGAACAGCGACACGATCTTGTCGAAGTCCTGGTTCGGCCGCTTGCCGACATCGTTGCCGCCGGCCGCATCTGCATCGTCCAGATTGAGCTCGCTCTGCTCGACGCCTTCCGTGCGTTCGAACGGGTCGCCCTCCACGCCAGGCTCGCCGGAAATCACCGGCTCACGGCGTTCGCGCGGCTGCCCGTCGTCCTTGTCGACCCGGCGCCCTTGCGGCGATTTTTTCGGGCGACCAAACAGGAAGATGGCCGCGACCAGCAGCAGTCCAGCGATCAGGATCCCGATCCGGATCATGGCCATGTCGGACATTCAGCGTGCCTCCGCATAAGAGTGACAGGTGTCGATATTCCAACAAGCATGGCACGTCACGCCGCACCCGCCAAACGTGCGGCTTCTTCCAGGTCCACGCTGACCAGGCGGCTGACGCCCGGTTCGCGCATGGTCACGCCGGAGAGCTGACGCGCCGCCTCCATCGTGGCCTTGTTATGACTGACGAACAGGAACTGCACTTTCTCGCTCATTTCCCGAACCATCGTCGCCAGACGACCGACGTTGGCTTCGTCCAGCGGTGCGTCCACCTCGTCGAGCAGGCAGAACGGCGCTGGATTGAGCTGGAAGATCGCAAACACCAACGCCACCGCCGTCATCGCCTTCTCGCCGCCAGACAGCAACGAGATGCTGGACACGCGCTTGCCCGGCGGGCGCGCCATGATGGTCACGCCGGTGTCGAGCAGATCTTCGCCGGTGAGTTCCAGATACGCATGACCACCGCCGAACAAGCGCGGATACAAGGCCTGCACGCCAGAGTTGACGCGGTCGAAGGTGTCCTTGAAACGGCCGCGGGTTTCGCGATCGATCTTGCGAATCGCTTCTTCCAGAGTTTCCAACGCGGTGTTGAGATCGAGATCTTGCGCTGCGAGATATTCCGAACGTTGCGCCGCTTCGCCGTACTCCTGGATCGCGGCCAGATTGACCGGCTCCAGCCGACGCATACGCCCATCGAGCTGGCCGACCGTCGCTTCCCACTCGGCCAGATTGGCCGATTCGGGCAAGCCGTTGACCACCTCTTCGAGCACGAAGCCGGCCTTCACCACCGCATCGGCCAACTGCTCGGCGCTCAGCACCAAGGCTTGCTGATCGAGCTTGCGCTGCGAGATGCGCTCGCGCTGGCCCAGTGCCTGTTCGTCGCGTTGCTGACGGGTCTGCTCATAGCTGCGCAGTTCGCCATCGACGCTATCGAGCATGGTGCGCGCTTCGCTCAGCACGCGCTCGGTCCGCACACGCTCGCTCAATGCGGATTGATGCTCGTGCTCCAGCGTTTCCACCGGGGAATCGCCCTCGCTGAGCTGGGCAACCAGATCCTCCAGGCGCGTGTCGAGCTGACCGCGCTGGCTGTCCATGCGCTCCAGCGTCTGGCTGAGTGAGGTGATTTGGGTACGTTGCGATTCCAGCGTGAGCGCCATTGCATGCATCGCATCGCGCACACCACGTGCGGCATCGCGCGCTTGATCGCGCGCATCGGTGAGCTGCCGGCGTTCGTTTTCCAAAGCCGCACGGGTGCCCTGCAAGTCGCCCATGAGGGTGACCGCGTCTTCGAGTTTTGCGCGTGCTTCGCGTGCCTGCTCGCGACTGGTATCCAGCGTTTCCAGCAGCTGCGACAACTCGTTTTCGATGCGTTCGATGCGCGTGCGCGCGGCATCGACCTTGCCTTGCTGACTCTGTAACTGACCGGCCAGCTCGGAGACGCTGCGGTGCGCCATGTACAACTGGCGCTGCGCATCTTCGCGCTGTTGTTCGGCAGCCAGCAGTTGTTCGCGGAAGCCGCCCAGGCGCTGCTCGAGTTCGGCTTCGCGCTCCTGCAAGGTGTCGATCTGCGCGCGCAATTCCTGAATCTCGCGCTCGCGCAGCAAGGCGCCCTGCTTGGCGGCGCCGGAACGCGATACCCGCACCCAGCCCTCGCCCAGCCGCTCGCCATTGCGGGTGATGACCGAATCGCCTTCGGGCAGGCTGCGCTGCAGCGTGCGCGCAACATCCAGGTCCTCGGCCGCGTGCAGACGCGCGAGCAGGCGACGGATTGCGATCGGCCCCTGCACCTTGGCCGCCAGCGAGGTCGGTGCGAAGTTGGCGTTGTCGCTGGCACTGGACACCAGCGCGATGCGGCCGTCACCCAACTCGCCCAGCGCATCGACCAGTTGCTCCGGCGCATCCACCAGCACGCCTTCGATCAACTGCCCCAGTGCACCTTCGACCGCATTTTCCCAGCCGCCTTCGACCGTGATGCGCTCGCCGACGCGCGCCGCCGAATCCAGACCGCGCGACTTCAGCCACGCCACCGCCGCGCCCTGCTCCTGGCCGAGCGCGGCCTGCTGCAGGGTTTCCAGCGACGACAGCCGACCACGTGCGGCCTGCGCCTGCTTGCGCACCTCGGCCAGTTCGCCCTGGCTTGCCCGTTGCTGTTCCTGCAGCCCGCCGAGCGCATGCTTGCGTGCTTCGACCTGCTCGGTGAGCCCGTCCAGCGAGGTCTTCTGCGTTTCGTGGCGCAGCTCGATCTGCTCGAACGCCTCGGCCAGCGCATCCAGATCCAGCCCGGCGCGCTCGTTGACCAACGCTTCGCGGCGGCGGTCGGCTTCCAGCGACTGGCGATCGAGATAATCGACACGCGTGCGCTCCACTTCGCCGGCACGCGAGGCTTCGCCGGCATCGCGGTTATGGGTTTCCCAGCGTTGCTGCCAATCGGCCAGACGTGCTTCGGCTTCGCGTAGCGATTCCTGGCGGAATTCGTGGTCTTCGCGCAGTTGTTCCAGTTGCGGCTCGGCCGCGTCCACCGCTTCGCGCAGCACCGCCAATCTGGCCGAGTCGCCGCTGATGTGTTGCGTCAGTTCCTGCAACTGGCTTTGCGCCTCATCGCGCGCCTTGTGCAGGCGATGCGCGAGTTCGCGCTGATGCTGGATCTGTTGCTCGATGCGCGCCAACGCGCCACCGACCTGATAGACATCGGCCTGCGCCTTGGCCACCGCTTCGGCGGCTTCCTCGCGACGCACGCGCCCGGTTTCGATCCGCGCTTCGGCATCGCGCTGTTCGGCGATCAACTGCTGCAGGCGGGTCTCTTCCTGATTCAATTTTTCGCGCAGGCCCTGCAACCGGCCATCCAGGCCGCGGTATTCCAGCGCCTTCCACTCGGCGTCCTTGATCCGGCGTTCTTCCTGCAAGGCCTGATACTGCTCGGCCTGCCGCGCCTGGCGCTGCAGATGCGCCAGCTGCTTGGTGATCTCTTCGCGCAGATCGCCCAGGCGATCGAGATTTTCGCGGGTGTGGCGAATGCGCGTTTCGGTTTCCTTGCGGCGCTCCTTGTACTTGGAAATGCCGGCGGCCTCTTCCAAGTACACGCGCAGGTCTTCCGGGCGCGCCTCGATGATCTGGCTGATCATGCCCTGCTCGATGATCGAGTAGCTGCGCGGCCCCAGACCGGTGCCCAGGAACAGATCGGTGATGTCGCGGCGGCGGCATTTGGTGCCGTTGAGATAGTAGGCGCTGCTGCCGTCGCGGCTGACCAGGCGCTTGACCGAGATCTCGTTGAACGAGGCGAACTCGCCGGTGATGGTGTGATCGGAGTTGTCGAAGATCAGCTCCACTGTCGCCTGCGACACCGGCTTGCGCGCCGAGGAGCCGGCGAAGATCACGTCGGTCAGCGAGTCGCCGCGCAGGCGGCTGGCCGAGCTTTCGCCCATCACCCAGCGCACCGCATCGATGATGTTGGACTTGCCGCAACCATTGGGCCCGACGATGCCGGTCATGTTGGTGGGCAGATGCAACGTGGTCGGGTCGACGAACGACTTGAAACCGGACAGTTTGATCGTGGACAGGCGCATGGAAACAAGGATCTCGGTCAACGGCGCGGCGCGCACCATCGGGTCTGGGTTGCGAAGCGCCGCGCCGGCTGACAGACGCCAGTAGCACGCGCGACGCGAACGATTGACGTTGAGTATAGCCGGGCAGGCACGGCAGGCATTGGCGCGCGCACCGGTGACGGCGGCGCACGGCCGCGTTGATTCAGACCCTGCGAGTGCTTTGGCCCCGTGGCGGCAGCCCGGCAATCTGCTGCAACACGGCATGCAACGACGCATGGAACACCGCCGCATGGTGCAGCGCAGGGAACTCGCGGTAATGCACGGAAAGGCCCGGCAACCCCGCCAGGCGTCCTGCCAGCTGCAATGCAGCATCGGCTGGCGCGCCCTGGATGGCCGTCAACAGGCCGGCACGCTCGGGACGCTCACGGCTACGCGGATCGATCTGTCCAGCCCGCTCCGCACCGCCGAGCAACATCCAGACACGTGCGGCATGACGCGGCCCGCAGGCAACGAAGCGCTGCTCGGGCGCGCCCAACAGCGCGCCCTGCCCCCACCACAATGACGGGCTGGCAGCGGCAAAATCGGCAAACCGGCCTTCGTCTGCATACAACGCATGCAACACGAACAAGCCAGCCAACGAATGCCCCCATAGCGCCTGCCGACCAAGATCCAGCCGCACCTGGCGCGCGACTGCCGGCATTGCTTTGCGCAGCAGGACATCGAGCAATACCGGCGCACCGCCACCCACCGGGCCGTCCAGCGCGCCGGGCGCCGACAGAAACGGATGTTCGGCCGGCTGGAACGTGTAATCGCGAGCGCGGCCAGGCAAGTCGATCAGCAGCGCGTGGTCGGCATCGACAAACACCAACACGGGCGGCGCCGGCAGCTGCGACAACCGGCACAGCAGGACCGGATCGAAGTGGGTCAGCGCCCGGTTACCGTCCAGCATCCACAACGCCGGAAAGCCGCGCCTGGGCACGCGTACACGTGGAATCGCAAGACGGATGCGCCAGCGGCGGCCGGTGTCGTCGCCCACCAGCACGCTGCTGAAGCGATAACAGCGTGCCAACGGCGCGCGCGCATTCGTTGCTGGCACGCTAACGCGTGGCCGGCCAGTGACGCGCCCGCGTTGTTGCGGACTGATTCCGCGCCATGTCGTTGTGGGCATCGCAGGATTCCGCCGCTGCGGTGGCAGCGCTGGTTGCAGACATCCAGAGCATGCAGCCCCAAACGAACAACGGGCGCCCTGAGGCACCCGTTGTTCGTTTCGCAAGCGAATTGTTCCGTCAGGTCAGGCTCGCCGACCCGCCTCGACAGATCAGGCGTCGGATTCGACGATGACCTTGACCGAGGTTTCCACATCGGCGTGCAGGTGCAGCACAACGTCGTACTCGCCGACATTGCGGAATGCGCCTTCGCCCAGGATCACTTCGCTCTTTTCCAGCGGCAGGCCGGCGGCGGTGAACGCCTCGGCGATATCGCGCGGACCGACCGAACCGTACAGCTTGCCTTCGGTGGACGCATGCGCACCGATGGTGACGCTGGCGCCTTCGAACTTGCCGGCGCGGCTCTGTGCATCGGCCAGGATGCTGTTAGCCTTGGCTTCGTAATCGGCACGCTTGGTTTCGAACGCTTCGACGTTGGCAGCGGTGGCCGGCACGGCCTTGCCCTGCGGCACGAGGAAGTTACGGCCGTAGCCCGGCTTGACGCTGACCTTGTCGCCCAGATTGCCCAGGTTGGTCACTTTCTGCAGAAGAATCAGATCCATGGTGGTGCTCCGTTATTCGTTAGCGCCGGCATGTGGCGGGCGCAACGTTTGCTGTCCGAATAGGAGAAGCCGGGAATCGGGATTGGAGCATCGGGAATCGTAAGAACCCCGACCGGCACCGCACCTTCAGTTACCAGGCTTCTATCAATTTAATAAACCCGCACATGGATGTGCGGGCTCTTGTGAGGGACTCACACAAAACCGTGCGGGTCTTGCGAAAGGAGCCGCGCAATTGGCGGACTCCTACGCGGAATTGCTTAGACGTCGTGATTGTCCGTGTACGGAATCAGCGCCAGGAAACGCGAGCGCTTGACGGCCGTAGCCAGCTGACGCTGGTACTTGGACTTGGTACCGGTCACGCGGCTCGGCACGATCTTGCCGTTCTCGGTGAGGTACTGACGCAGGGTGTTGAGATCCTTGTAATCGATCTCTTTGACGCCCTCGGCGGTGAATTTGCAGAACTTGCGACGACGGAAGAACTTGGACATGACAGCGCTCCTTAAGCGGCTTCGGCGTTGTCGCCGTCGGTATCGGTGGCGGCAGGTGCAGCATCGCCCTCATCGTCATCGCGACGACGACGCTCGCTACGCTCGGGCTTGTCGCCCTTCTCGTCCTTGCTCTTCATGATCAGCGACTGCTCGGTGTCCGGGCCATCGCGCTTGACGACCAGGTGACGCAGCACCGCATCGTTGAAGCGGAAGCTTTCCACCAGCTCGCTCAGCACGGCCTGGTCGACTTCGATGTTGAGCAGCACGTAGTGCGCCTTCACCAGGTTCTGGATCGGATAAGCCAGCTGACGACGGCCCCAATCTTCCAGACGGTGGATGGTGCCGTTACCGCCCTCGATCAGCGACTTGTAGCGCTCGATCATGGCCGGGACCTGCTCGCTCTGATCCGGATGGACCAGGAACACGACTTCGTAATGACGACTCATGTTGTATTACCTTTCGGATGTGGCCACGTGGGCCGGACAGCTCCCCGGTGGTCCGCGCGAGGCGGCCGGTGGAGCAAGGGTTCCAGCCCAGAACCGGGCAGGAAGCAGGAAAGTATGGCAGTTCAAGCGCTTAGCCGCAACCAGCTAGCCTGGGAGCGGAACTATAAAGCCCCTCTCCCGACGGGAGAGCAACTGTCTTGATCAACTGGTGATGCCAGCCGCCAGTTGGTCTCGCAGTTTCGCGTTGAGGATCACCAGCAGTTTGCGCATGGCCGCCACCAGCGCCACCTTGCTCGCTTTGCCTTGCGCGCGCAGTCGCTGGTAAAACGTGCGCAGTGGCTCGTTGAAGCGCACGGCCGTCAGTGTCGCCATGTACAGCACCTGGCGCACGCCGGCCCACCCTCCCCAGATGCAACGGGCGCCGCGCATCGTGCCGCTATCGCGGGCCAGCGGCGCCACCCCGACCAGCTTGGCGATCGCCTTGCCGGTGAGCTTGCCCAATTCGGGCACCTGTGCCGCCAGGCTCGCCAGCAGCACCGGGCCGACACCTTTGACCTGACCCAGTACCCCCAGCTCGGCACGGGCGCCCACTTGCTGAGCGATACGTTTGTCCAGCTCGGCAAGTTGCTGCTACAAGTGCTGCTGGCTGCTCTGCGCCTGGCTGCACAGCCAAGCGTCGGTCAGCTGGGACAGGCGCTGCCGTTCCTGCTGCACCATCGCCACCACCTGCGTGCGACGTTGCTGGTAGGCGCGCAGCTGAGCGCGCCAGCTCTCCACTGGCTGGTAGCGCGTCAGCGGCAAGACCGCGGCCATCTGCGCCAGTACGCGCGCATCCAGTCGATCGGTTTTGGCTAGCTGACCGGTGGCCTTCAAAATCCCGCGCTTGCCGAGAATTGACGCGCGCCACCGGCATGCCGGCCGCATGCAAGGCCTCCAACGCCAGTTGCTCATAGCCGCCGGTCGCCTCTACCACCACTTGATGCAGATGCACCGGCCCCAGCCAGACGCACATCTGCTGCAGCCCCGCCGTACTGTTGGCAAAACGCCGCCCGTCGCGTTGGCCGTGCACCTGCGCATCCAGCCACTGCTTGCTGACATCGATTCCGACACTCTCGCTCATGGACAACTCCGCTATGCTCCAAGGGTCGAGAGCTCTCCTGTGCGGCCCAGCCTTAGCGTTACGAGCGCCTACTCGAGCAACTGTTCGGGCGCTTGCCAGGAGATTGCGGCGTGGCGACCTCGCTCTCCCGCGGTCGCTCAGACCAATGGGTTATCGATCGACCACGCCGGCTCTCGACACTTAATTTGGCAGATCGCCAAGAAACTAAGGGGTTGGGGGTGAGGGTACGGAGGCGATGCCCTACCGGCGTTAGACAGCGCTTGGCGCTTGGCTTGGCTTGGCTTCGCCCCGCACCCTCCCCCCTTCGGGGGCACCTTCTCCCGAGGGGAGAAGGGAGCCAAGCGCATGGCGCAATGCTAAGCCCCTTCTCCCGCCGGAGAGGGGCTGGGGTGAGGGTATGGAGGCGACGCCCTCAATACATCCAACAACCCGAGACTTATAAACAGCGCAAGGCGTCGCCCGTGCCCTCATCCGCCCTTCGGAGACTTTCTCCCGGCGGGAGAAGGCAGCATATCAGCGGTGCTCGGCTTCGGTGGTAAAGCTTTCACCACTTCAGCATCCGTTCGTTTATTGCAATGAAATCAAGTTTTTAGAAGGGCCAGGCCCAGTCGATACCCCACTATGTACCCTTACGCCGTTGACGCATCCCTGGTTGGGGGTACATGGGGAATTCGGGCCGCCATTTCGGTATGCCAAGCATGTCGTACTGCACCAACGGGCCTCCGGCCACGCCTATTAGGTTATTGGGACGAATGGGCACCACCTGCCGGTCATGGAGCGCTGTGCCGCCGACGTCCCGCCGCCGCAGACAAACGACCCACAGGAACGGATGCCGCATCGGCTGGGTACGCGTGCCGGCCGGGCGCTGTACGGCCTGCGCAAGCACACGGTCGAGCCGGTCTTCGTGATCATCAAGCGGGTGATCGGCTGGCGGCAGCTGAGCCTGCGCGGGCTGGCCAAGGCGCAGAACGAATGGAGCCTGGTGACGATGACCTGGAACATCAAGCGGCTACATGTGCTGGACCTGTTTACTTATACGAAATACAACTAGGGCCCGTTAACACATCCGAAGCCCATCAACGACTAGGACGAAGCTGAGGAATCCAAGGAACATGACATCCAGCTTCTCAAAGCGCGAAAAAATCCGGCGATAGCCTTTCAAGCGACGGAACAGTCTCTCCACTTCGTTGCGCCGCTTGTACATCTCCCGGTTGTATTCCCAAGGCTCGACCCGATTGGATTTCGGTGGAACCACCGGCACGAAGCCAAGATCGAGCGCCAACTGGCGGGTTTCGTTGCCTTCATAAGCACGGTCCATCAACAAATGAATCGGCCGCTCCACTGGCCCGAGGTGTTCAAGCAACGCGCGGCCTGCAGGCGCGTCATGCACGTTGCCAGGCGTCAATCCAAAGGTGATGGCTGTTCGAGCATCTGCGGCAACCATATGAATCTTGGTGTTCCATCCTCCGCGGGACTTGCCGACGGCCTGCGGGCCGTTTTTTTTAATGCACCCGTGCCATCGGGATGGACCTTGACGCTGGTGGAGTCCAGCGAGACTGCTTCGATTTTGATGCGCACGATCTGGGACTTCTGCAATTGGGCGAACATCCGGTCCAGCACACCCGCCTTGGCCCAACGGTTCATGCGTGTGTAGACCGTATGCCAGTTGCCAAAGCGCTTGGGTAGGCCGCGCCATTTGCAGCCATGCTCGGCAACGTAAAGGATGGCGTTGACCACTTGCAGGTTGGTCATGCTGACATTGCCGCGCTGCGCCGGCAGGCAGTGTTCGATTAGGGAAAATTGTGCTGGCGTGATCTCCATGCCCAATAGCTTAATCGCTCGGGCCATTAGTGTTAACAGGCCCTAGTTGAAGCTGCTTGATTTTTCCTTGTCTTCCTGCCAAATCCTCCACACATTCCCCCACAACATGACCGGGCTTGCATGAGACGCCTTGAAACCAGACTAGGCAGGCGAACCCGCGTGGTACGCAGTATCGAAATTCTAGCAGAGGCACTGGATCGTCAATGGCGACCTCACTCGCAACCGGTGCCATCACATCGTTGTCGCAGCCATCCGGGACAACAGTCCTTCATGGACCGACGTCCGAGGCCGGTTCGTGCTTGTACTCAGGGCTGTAACGCTTGCGCTTGGACATGGACACTCCTTTGACCCAGTATGGGTCTTGGTGAAAGTGTCCGCAGAATCGGGGTAGAACCCTAGATCGCTTCCTGCCGGTACAGCGGTAAATGATCGACGTACTTGGCGATGGCCACTTGTGCCAGCAGGCTGGCATCGGCCTGGCCGCGATCAATGATCGCCGCGGCCACCGGCACCGCCACCACCTGCTCGCAGGCCCGGCAGGCGTACTGCGGGGCCGCTTCCGGCATCCTGCCTCAGGCGGCACTCGCCCATCCTTGGGCAGCGTAGACATCCCGGCGCACATAGAACTCCAGCGGCTTGCACGCCAGCTTCTCGCTCACGTGCTCACCCATGGCCACCAGCGCGCCCTGGCACTGTGGGTAGTGGCAGGACTCCGGCTCGTGCCGGGTCTCGATCCACTCCAGGTGTTCGGGCAGCGGCTTGCGGCCCGGCGAGCCGGTCTTACGCCGTGCCTGGGTCGTGGCCGTATCCTCGCCTTCGGCCTGGATCGCCTGCAGTTGTGCTTCCACCGCGGCGATGTCGGCGGCCATGGTCTCCTCGAACAAGGCCCGCTGGGCCGGATCCATGCGCTCGGTCCTGGCCGAGAATTGCAGCCGGCGCAATCGCGCGATCTCGGCGGTCAACGCTATGATCTGGGTATCGCGCAGGCTGATGGTGCGCTTGCGGCTGTCGATCAGACGATGACGCGCATCGATGGCCTGTGCCTGTTCGTCCACCTGCGCGAGCAACTGCCGCGCCAGCGCACGCAGCGCCTGCGGGTCATCGATGGCATCGAGGGCGGACAGATCCATGGCCGCCACGATGGCACGCCTAAATCCGCTGCGCACCTGCCATCGGTGTGATGGACAAACGTTGCCAATCCACCCTGCACACAGCCAGGCAAACTGTTCGGCGCTCAAGGTCCAGGCCACTTCACCAGGACGCGGCCACACAAAGCGCCCCTGGTGCAGGCGCCGCACCGCCAGCCACACCCCATGCCGGTCCACGCTCAGCAACTTCATCCGGGTCCCGGCCCGGTTGGCGCATACAAAGGCCTCGCCCTCGGTCGGCATCCGACCCAGCACGGCCTGCGCCTGCAACAGCAAGCGATCCATCCCGCAGCGCAGATCCGTCGGCATGGTGACCAGCCACCAGGCCTCAGCGCTCAGCACGCGCCCAGCGCACGCAGCAGACTGGCCAGCCAGGCTGGATCGGCGGCAGGCACCGACACGATCACCCCGCTGGGCAAACGCACCTGCGTGATCGGCGCCTGCGTGGCCGCTGCCGCACGAATCGGCAGCGTGGCTGGCAAGGCTGCTACGGAATCCTGGGCCAGCTTGCGCCGCCAGTAACCGAAGCTGGCGAGCGACACGCCGTGTTCGCGGCACCAGGCCACCTGGCTGCGCCCGCTCGATGCCCATGCCGCTACATGCTCCGCCCACTGCTCACGCTTGCCTTGCATCGTTGATCTCCGTCCGGAAAGGACGGCTATCCCAGCGTTGAGGCTGAGCGATGTATAGGTGTGGTCGGCGCACGCTTACGGCCAGCCAGTCCAGTCCGTAGAACTGGTTGAGGCGATGGACGGTCACGATGGCCTTGTGTCGCCCGATGTCGCTGGAACTGTAGAGCTGGCGTCCCACGTTCGATTCGCTGACCCGGTCGGCATCGTAGGCGGTGACGTGCAGGCCATGGGAATGGCCGAGCGCGCGCATCGCCACGTCCAGCCGCGCCAAACAGGCGGCCATCTGCGCGCCGTTGCCGCCGACGCCAACCAGATGCACCTTGACCCGGCAGTCGAGCAGGTGCGGTTCGATCAGGTGTTCCGCCGGGGCTTCTCCGTCCGCGTTGAGAGCAAAGTGTTCGTGATAGAGCGCGGCGTCTGGATAGAAAAAGTCCGGGTAATGCTGTCGGTGCGCCGCATCGGCAGTGTCGTGCTCGTAGGCGCGCTCGTAGAAGTAGTTCACGCCGCAGTAGAACAGCCAGTCGGCGATAACCATCCCTTATCCGTCGCCCGGCCCTCTTTACGATGCATGCTTCGCCCAGGAGCGGCCATTTTGGCGCCGAAAAAGTTCGGTAGTGCGACAACATAGCGTGCGGAAAAGGATTGGGGCCTTCGCTCTGAGACTACTACGGGCATCCGCCATGGCCACCGGACTGCCCGGAGAATTGCAGAATGCCCTGCACTCTGCCTCCCGCGATCGAGCGGCACTTGAAGGGCCTTCTTACGTCGTGATCTCGGCTCGGAGACACGCCTGTCAGCATTGCCTCGGTGCTGCATGGCGGCTGATCGGTGTCATGACCGCCGCCCGGCGCAACCTTCAGGGCCACTAGGCGGCCCGAGGCCACAAGAAGGACGCCGCAAATGCGCAGGAATCGACAGGCTGGAACATCAATGTCCAGTGTTTCGTAACGAACGACGTCGCATATTTGGTTCGACGCCTACACGCGTGACCCGTATGTCCAACTCGTCCGACACCGCCGTCGATTACGACGTTCTGTTGCAGGCAAACCTGGCGCGCGTGTTCGGTGAGCGCGACGCAGGACAGCACCTCAAAGCGATTCCCGACCTCAATTGTTTGAAATAATGCTTCTCCTGAGACCTCCCGGCGTGAACGTACGATCTCAGCCGGGAAGAGATGGAGGCGGAGCACGGCCGGCTCCAACTCCAGACTATCCACCAGACGGAAACTCAGGCCGTCAACAAATACCCCACTTCCAGGCCTGTCGAGTCGACGTTCAGACTGGTGGTGTCCTTTGCGGTCACCGCGTATCCCGCATCGTTAAAGATGCTTTCCCATTCACTCGGGGTCAACAGTTTCTGGTTCGTGAAGTAGTGCAGGAGGTAGTAAGGGTTGTAGTAGGCCTTGGCGAGGCCGTGCTGCATGACGCCGGGTGTCGCGATCTGATCGTCAACCTCGATCACAGCGATGGCCGATTTCGGGCAGCTCTTGCGAATGGTTGAGAGAAAACGGACCACCTCTTCCCGCCCGCGCTGACCCATGATTTCGTGCAAGACGAAACCGAGGATGAACAAGTCGGGCTTGTTCTCAGAAGGCCTCGTGACCCACTCTGCCGCGTCCGCACAAATGATCTCCACTCGATCACTCATGCTGCGGGATGCAATGTATTCCCGAGCGACCACGCAGCTTCTTTCATTGGGTTCGATGCCGATGGTCTTGATGCCGGCAAAATATTCACAGAACTCGATGAGGTACATGCCATTACCGCAGCCCATGTCGCAGATGGTCGCGGGAGGAGAACTCATTTTTTGAATCAACTTCTTGGTGAGTGGAAAAGCGTCGTAGTGGCTGATTCCGCAACTCCCCACTCCAACACTGACGATCTCTCTTTGAGCCACTCCGGAGCCGGACTTCAATTTTTCTCCGATCTCGAGAAAGGTGCCACCGTAGCCGCCGACGAGCATCGTGTACCAGGCTCGAAACTGCTCCAGATCCTTGCCCCTTTTGCTCAGCTCGAAAAGCTCACCTTCCCGAACCAGGATGTTCTCGTTGACGAGATACATCAGGAATCCGTAGACCCGCGCCTCGTCGAGCCCGATCTCGTCAGAGATTCCATTAACGCAGGATTTCTTGGAGCGCAGTACATCGTAGATTCCACTCGAGAAAAGATGGTGGATGCTGCTTGCCAGGACGAACTGTCGGATAGGCTGGATACCCTCGACTAGCTTAGATTCAAAATCACCCGTGATCATATTTTCGTAACTCAGAATTGTTGCGGAATTGATTGGAAGGCGGACTCAACTCGGGGCCCACGCAAGCGGGCCCCGACTTCGAACGCGTTGTGAATTCCTGCGATGGCGGAGATCAGCCGATCGTTCTGGCTCTTGAGGCCGATGGAAACTCGTAGATAGTCCGGCAACCCTAGCGGCCCTGCATCCTTGACCAGGATGTTTTCCTCCTTAAGTCGTTCCTGATAGGAACGACCATTTGTCTGGATCAGGAGGAAATTCGTTTCCGTGTTTCTGATACCTAAGCCGATGGCTTCGAGCTCTCGAAACACCCGATTCCTTTCCTCCACGTCGGCACAGGCGCGTTCCATGAAGAAAGCCTCGTTCTTGAGGGCGCTTTCGATGAGCGCCAGCGATACGGTGCCCAATGCACAGTAACCTCCCAACTCCCGCAGCCCAGCGATCTCTTGCCTGGGCCCCACCACGACTCCCAGCCTGAATCCGGCCAGTCCATAAGCCTTCGATAGGGAATGATAGGTGAGCTGATTCTTCTCCAACGGCGACAGGTTCTTCCGTTCTGAGTAGTGCCGGTAGGTGCGGTCGAGAAACAGGATTCCGCACGCGTTGCGAATTTCTTCGAGATCGCGCTGACACGCAGTATTGCCCATCGGGTTGGATGGATTGGCGATCAGGACCACATCCGACTTGCAGAACTTATTGATGTCGTTCCGATCGATCGTAAAATCATCGGGACGCAATGTAATGGCCAAAGTATTGGCCGCGAACAGTTTGAGCCGCTGCCAATACCCATCGAAGCCGGGCTTCATGTAAATGAAGCGCATGTGCCTGAAATGGTGCGCCATCCGATCGACGCAATCATCGACTCCGTTCGTGAAGAGAACGTTCTCAGGTTCTACGCCGTAGAAGTTCGCCGCAAACGCGGTGACTTGCTGCTCGTACCCGATTGGATATCGGGAACTCGCGGCCAATGCGCCTTGAATGTCATCGAGCAGAAACTGCGGCATCTCGTGCGGAGATTCATTCAGGTGATGCCGGGATGCGGAACCAATGAACGTCATGATTTTTCTTCTCCAACTCTTTTCTGGTCTTAGCGAATCATTCGTAGCGCAACGATTCGATCGGATTCAGGCGCGATGCTTTTCGCGCCGGTATCACGCCAAACGTCAGGCCGACGAGACTGCAGAAAATCATTCCGTAAAAAGCCCATGCCAACGGTACGGTGGCCTTGAGCGAGGTGATCAACGCCAAAACATATCCGAGACCGAAGCCGATCGCGATGCCAATCACGCCACCGATATTGCAGAGTACCGCCGCTTCAAGCAGGAACTGTTGCAGCACGTCCTTGCGCTTGGCGCCGAGCGCCATGCGGATGCCGATTTCCCGGGTGCGCTCGGTCACCGACACCAACATGATGTTCATGATCCCGACACCGGCGACCAGCAACGAGACGGTGCCGATGACGAACGCGCCGATCTTGAGCCCGAAGGTGATCTTGTTGAAATTCTCGATGGCGCTTTGATTGGTGAAGTAATAGAAATTATCGTCGTCGTGCGGCTTCAAATGACGAAGGCGTCGCAGGGTCATTCGCGCTTCTTCGATTGCATCCAAGAGCACTTCCGGACTCCTGGCGTGCAAAGTGACATTGACCGAGCGCGGCACACCCTGGGAGTCATAATTGCCGTAGACGCTGGTGAACGCCGATATCGGAATCAGCGCCATGGCCTCGAAGCGGCTGCTGAACGCCGAGACCTTTTCCGTGAAGACGCCGATGACTTCGTACTTCTGCCCATCCATCAGAATTTTCTTTCCGATCGGATCGACGTACGGGAAGAGTTCATTCGCAAGCGCGTGACCCAGCACCACGACTTTTCGTCCCGCCATCAGGTCGACGCGGGAAAGATTGCGACCGGACTCGATCGCATGCGCGTTGACGTCGGAATATTCCGGTGTCCCGCCGCAGATGAAGACGCTGGCCTCTGCGGAGCTTCCATTGTAGGAAGCGCTGCTGCCGTCCTCCCAGAGTTCGACGCCGACGGCGTCGATCAGCTTGGCGTTCTCACGAATGGCCTGGGCTTCGGATTGCGTGACGGCGGGCCAGTATTTGGAGGCAGCCAACTGCTCTTCGCTCGCGAAACCCTTCGGCAGTCTTTGCAGCCGGAACGTTTGCGCTCCGAAAACCGTCATCTCGGTCTCGATGGATCTCTGGATCGCGGCAACGGCTGTCATCACCGCGATGATCGAGGCAACGCCCAAGATGACGCCAACCAACGTCAGCGATGAGCGCAGCTTGTTGTCACGGATCGCATTCAGCGCCATGAACAGGGTCTCAGAAATTTGCACTAGTCAGCTCCACGAAGTTCATTCGTAACGCAACGCCTCGATTGGATTCAAACGTGCGCCCTGTATCGCAGGTAGCAACCCAGAGCAGACGCCGACCAGAGTGGCGATGAGCAAGGAACTGAGAAAAACTGCCGGCGACAAACTGACGGGCATGGTGGGTTCGTTGGCCAGTTGGGCAATTCCCCAGGAAAACCCTGCGCCGATCAATCCACCGAACAAACAGATCAATGCCGACTCGAAAAGGAACTGTAGCAATATGCTGCGCCGCTTCGCGCCGATGGATTTGCGGATGCCGATTTCCCTGGTACGTTCCTTCACCGAGACGAACATGATGTTCATCACGCCGACTCCGCCAACGAACAGCGCGATGCCCGTGATGAGCGATCCCACCAGTACGACGACGCCGACCGTGTCGTTGTACGACGTGAGGAGCGAGTCCAACGTGCTGATGGAGAAGTCATCCGGCTGACCGGGACGCAGGCCTCGAATCCTGCGCATCGCATCGGTCACTTCGTACTGAAAATCGTCGATCGATTCAAGTGAGGGCGCCTTGACGGCGATGTCGACGTTCGCGCGACCGGACGGATTGCCGAACACTTTCTCGAACGTGGTGATCGGGATGTAGATCTGACGGTCGAAGTCCGGACCATCGAAGAAGCCGTTGGTCCGCTTGTCCATGACGCCGATGACTCGGAAATGCTTTTCGCCAATCTGAAAGGTTTTGCCGAGGGGCTCGAGATTTCCGAACAATCCTTCAGCCACAGTGGCGCCCAGCACCGCAACGTCGAACTTGTTCTGCTCGTCGAACGGCAGGAGAAAACGTCCGCGCTCCGGTATCAGATCGGAGAGCTGGCTCTCTTTGTCCGTCGTGCCGATGACCGTGATTCCGGTCATCTTGCTGGCGAGAAAACTAGCGGGTTGATCGATGCTGATACTCGGCACCACGATGGCCTTGCCCTGGAGACGAGTCGCCAGAGCGCGGCTCTGATGCAGGTCCAGATTTCGCCGGGTCCGATATTGCGCGCCAGAACTCAGATCGACCCAGGGAGTTCTGGACACGTAAAGTACGTCGGCACCGCCGGAAGCGAACGACTGCCGGAATACGTTCTGCATGGTGTTGGCCGCGATCATCGTCGTGGTGACAGCCACGATGCCAATGATGACGCCCAACGCGGTCAACGCACCGCGCAACTTGTTGGCGATGACCGCGCTCCATGCGATCCTGGCGGCCTCGGCGATGTCGATTTGCACCTTCACGATTGCGCTCGCCTGTAGTCGCTTTCGATCAATCCGTCCTTCAGGCGCACCACGCGCTGGGCGTGCGCGGCGATGTCCTCTTCGTGGGTAACGACGACGATGGTGTTTCCCTGGCGGTGCAAGGCATCGAACAGCGCCATGATTTCTTCGCTGGTCGTGCTGTCCAGATTTCCGGTCGGCTCATCCGCCAAAATCAATGACGGCTTGCACACGAGCGCCCGTGCAATCGCCACGCGTTGCCGCTGACCGCCAGATAGTTCGTTCGGCTTGTGCTTCATCCGGTCGCGAAGACCGACTGACTCTATCGCGCTTTCCGCGAGAACCCGTCGCTCCGCTTTGGACACTCCCTTGTAGATCAGCGGCAGTTCCACATTCTTGAAGACGGAAATTCGCGGCACGAGATTGAAGGTCTGGAATACGAAGCCGATCTTCCTGTTGCGGATTTCAGCCAGCGCATCGTCGTTCAACTTGCCTACCATCTGCCCGTCCAGCTGGTAGGTGCCCGACGTCGGCACATCCAGGCAGCCGATCATGTTCATGAGCGTGGATTTTCCCGAGCCCGACGAACCCATGATGGCGATGTACTCGTTGTTGTTGACGCGCAGCGAGACACCGCGCAGCGCCTGAACGGTCTCATCGCCGAGTTGATACGACTTGGTCACGTTGTCGATCTGCAGCAGCGCCTGCTGTGCGTCTACCATGTTGGCGTCCGTAGTCATCTGCGTGGTTTCAGGAGCCCGCCACTGGGCCTTTTGCGGTGACCTCGACGGCATCGCCGTCATTCAAGTCACGAGTGATCGCTCGGTAACTTCCTGAAACCACGTTTTCACCTTGTTTCAACCCATCGAGAATCTCGATTCGATCCTCGTTCTGGATGCCGACCTTCACCTGACGAGCGACGGCCTTGCCGTTTTCCACGACATACACGAGCTGCACGTAGCCATCCGTGTCGACGATGGGCTTGCTACCCGCGGATTTGCTGTCGATCTGCCGCCATTGCGCCACCGGCCGCAAGGTCACCGATTGAATCGGTACGCTCAACGCGGACTGCCGCGTATCCGTCAGAATGTTGGCGTTGACCGTCATTCCCGGTCGCACCTGACCACCGCCCTCGGTAATCGCCACCTTCACGCGGTATTCTGTCTTTTGCAGTACTTCGCCTTGATCAGCCGAGCGCGCGCTTGACGCGACTTCTGCCACGCGGCCCACGATTACGGCTCCTGGAAGCGCGTCGACCGAGAGCGTGGCGGGCTGGCCAATCTTCACCTTCTTGATGTCGTTCTCGTCGACGTTCACCGTGGCTTCCATCTGGCCCAGATCGGCGACGATCATGATGACGTCTTCCTGGAACTGCGAACCGATCACGATCTCCCCCGCCTCTCGCTTCAACACACTGACGGTGCCGGAAATGGGCGAAAAGAGGCGCGTCTGGGCCAGGTCGTAGTTGGTTTGCTCGAGCTCACCCGTCGCTTTTTTGATTTGCTCCACGGCAGACGAATAGCCGGCCGCTTCCACTTCGTAAGCGCTCGTAGAGGAATCCAAGGCATCGCGGGATACCAACTGCCGCGCGAACATAAGCTTGTCGCGTTCGAGTCGACTCTCGGCGAGCTTCCTTTTAGCCAGAGCGAGCCTGGCTTCATCCTGGGCGACATTCACTAACGCTTCCTGGCTCGCCAGACTGGCCGCGCGTCGCGTGTTGTCCAGTTCGACCAGCAGTTGATCCTTCTCCACCTGATCGCCTTCCTTGACGTGCAAACGCGTGATCCTCGCGCTGATGTCGGCGCTGATCTTCACTTGAATGGATGACTGGATTTTTCCCGTCGCACGCACCCTCTGCTCGATGGTTGCCCGTTGAGCCAGCTCCACCTGGACCGGAAGCGCATCCTCTTTGTTGATGCTTTTCCTCAATACAACCAGGCTGAGGCCGACAATCAGGACAACAGCAACGATGACTAGTTTCTTCATGGTTAGCACATCGGTAATTGGGAAAAATTGTTCATGGCGAATGCTCTTGTCCCAAGCGACATGGGATCAGTCGAGGATGTTGAAACAGGGCGAGCGCCCAGCGGGTTGCGCGGCGCGTCCTATGCGTTCATGGGCGGCTCTCCACGCTATCGGCATTGATGGAACGCGCCATCCCCACAAGCACTTGCCGATCGCCGACGAACGAGTCGCGTCCATGCGAATGTAGCATGTTGTCCAGCAGCAATAGATCGTTTCGCTGCCAGTCGAATCGTATGGCGTGACTCTGGTAGATGTTCCGGATGAGCGTCAGGTCCGAAGTCGCGATGGGTGCGCCGTCTCCGTAATAGGTGTTGCGTGGCAAATCCGCTTCGCCCACCGTGGCGAGCAGATTCCTCTGCAGTTCTTCATCCAGACTGGACACGTGGAACAAATGCGCCTGGTTGAACCAGACCTGCGCACCGGTGACCGGATGGCGGATGCTGGCCTGATTGATTTGCCGGGTACGCAGCCGATTGCCGTCCAGCCACTCATGACTGATCTGGTTGGCCTGACAGAACCGCTCGACCTCATCGCGCTCCTTGGTCTGAAAGACGTCGTTCCAGTGAACGTCGATATCCGAATAGTTGCGGACGTACATCACGCCATCCCGTTCGAAGCGATCGCGAACCGCATCCGGAATCTGCCGGTACACGCGTTCGCTGTTGCAGATCGGCGTTGCGCCACCGTGCTCCGACGGTACGGTGCACAGGAAACCGAGGCGCATCGCCCAACGATTGCCGTAGGCATTCTCGTTGTGCTGGGGAATCTGCAGCGAAGGATGGTATTCCGTGGCCGTGTAGACGTTCCCTCGCAATTGCGTTCTGGGCGTCGACCGGTACACGTATTCCAGGAGTTCCGCGCCGAACAACGTTGCGAGCGTGACTCCGAATTGCTGGCTGCCCGCGAATTTCAGTCCGCGGATCAAGAGCGCGCCGTTGGCTTGCAGCAATCGCTCCACGTGCTCGTGGTTTTCCGCCGCCCACTCGGCCACCCGGGCGGAACCCTGATCGACATGGAGCAGCAAGCGTGTGCCCTGAATCGAATCCAGATCGTCGACGGACACGTCGGACAAGTTGGTGATCGTTTTAGTCATGGACTTCTTCCGCATGAACTTTCTTCGGCTAATACTTTTGCATCTGTCTCCCCAACCCGGTTGCCGAGCTGTCGCAATCGAGCCAGGAAGTCGGTGCGGAGTTCGCGCATCCGCTCCGCGCTGAACTGCCGGCGATCGAATTCGATGCTGCCGTCGATGCCGTCGCTATCGCCGCCGGAAATCGCCAACTTGACGGCGTAGGCGAACCGATCGGATGCGTAACGAACCTTGAGCTCGCCCCGCTCCTCCTTGCCCGATTTGTCGGATCCGGTTTTCGCGTTGTGGAAATTCACGTAGTTGAATGCCGCATAGGTTATCGACTCGACATCGACGAGCTTGCGCACGCGATCGGCGGGAAACAGGGAATGCGCGTCCATGATCAGCAGTTTTCGCGCGGTCGCGACGATTGCTTCGGCGTCGCTGTGATGTGTCGACAACCGAGTGCAGATGGGCAGCAGACTCCAGAACAGGCCGATCGCTCCCAGCGGATCGCTGAGGCGCGGAGAACGACCGCTGCACACGACGTCCACGGTAACCGTGTCGACCATCAACAGATTCCCGAGCGCCCGTTGGTAGGCCAGCAGCAACAGGGTTTTCAACGTCACGCCCTGCTGCTCTGCCTGGCGTTTGAGCCCGCTGACCAGTGCGGCGTCGACGTGCAGACCCAACGCGTTGCTCGCGCTCGCATCCGCCGTGATCGAATCCAGCGCGGGCATTGGCTGGTAATCCGTCATGAGCCCACGCCAGGCCTGTTGGTGATCCGCGCAGGTCTGCGCTTCCCGTTCCAACGCAACGTGTTCCTTGAACACGTTGCCCGCCGCGGGTGTGCGCAGCATCGCCCGTTCCTGACCTGACTCCCGGTACAGCGCCATCAGCTCGTTGCGCAGTTCCACCAGCGCCCAACCGTCGATGATCGCGTGGTGCGTGGAAATGAACAGGCCGTAGCGTTTCTTACCATAGACGAGCAAGGTGAACCGGATGCCCGTCTCGCCCAGCGCGAACGGCCGGTCCTGCGCGATCAGGTTCGCCACTGCCTTCTCTTGCGCCGCGGAGTCCAGCTCCGACAGCTCGACCACCGCCAGTTGGAAGTCGACGCTTTTCAGCACCAGCTGAATATGCTCGCCACTTTCCATGCGATGGAATCGGGTGCGCAGTACGGGATGCTTGTGGAGCAGATGGCGCAACGCGGCTTCCAGGCGCGCTGGTTCCAGCACGATGCCGTCGATGTCGTAGATGACACGCGGCTGATAGACCGCCTGTTCCAGACCGTGCGCACCGTGTTGTTCCAGCATGCGCTGCTGCATGGCCGTGACGGGGTAGCAATCTTCCACGGTCTCATCCATGAAAGGCGATGCATCGAATGCACCCGTCAACAAGTGCAGTGGCGCCGGCTCGGCAAGCGCGCGTGAACCGCGTTGCTGATGAAAAGCAGCCAGCTCGGCAATGCTCTGATGGAGGAACACATCTTTCACATCGAGCGCGATGCCCGCGGCTTGCGCACGCTTCACGATCTGCACGACCCGGATCGAATCACCACCCACGGCGAAGAAGTTGTCTCGGATGCCGATTTGTTCGACCTGCAGCACGTCTTGCCAGACTGCGCAGAGCTGCGTCTCCATCGGCGTTGTCGGCGCAACATATTCCGCGCGTGCCACGCGCGTTTCCGCTATCGAGAGCAAGGCGCGCCGGTCGATCTTGCCGTTCTCGGTCAATGGAATACGCTCGAGCACGACAAAGATCGAAGGCACCATGTACGGCGGCAAGAACGAGAGCAGATGTGTGCGCAATGAATTGGGCAAATGCTCGTCGTCCCGATTCGGCACGACGTAGGCGACCAATCGCTGTTCCCCACCGCGATCACCAACAAGCAGCACCACGCACTCCTTCACGTAATCGCTGTTGAGCAGCTCATGCTCGACTTCGCCCAGCTCGATGCGGAAACCCCGCAACTTGGCCTGATGATCGATGCGGCCGAGGTATTCCAGTTCACCGGCGGTGGTCCAGCGCACCAAGTCGCCGGTGCGATAGAGGCGCTGCCCGGCTCCGCCGGAGGGGCTGTCGATGAAGCGCTCGCGGTTGAGTTCCGGACGATTCAAGTAGCCTCGCGACACTCCAGCACCGCCTACGAACAGTTCGCCGGGCACGCCGATGGGTTGCAACGACATCGCGTCGTTGCACACATGGCAGAGCAGGTCGCGCAGCGGCACACCGATGACGCTCGAAGGTTTGCCCACGTCGGTGGTCCGGATCCGTCGATAGGTGACGTGCACGGTCGTTTCGGTGATGCCGTACATGTTGATGAGCTGTGGCTGCTCATCTCCGTAACGCGCGAGCCACGGCCGCAGTCGCGGCGGATCCAGCGCTTCCCCGCCGAAGACGACATAGCGCAGACGATCCAGTTCGCCCGCCTGCTGAGCCTGCTCGATGAGCAGATAGAAAGCCGAAGGCGTCTGATTCAGCACCGTCACCCGTTGCTCTTTCAGGAGCCGATGGAAATCGGGCGCGGAACGGGTGACTGCATAGGGCACGACGACGAGGCGCCCGCCGTACAACAACGCGCCCCAGATCTCCCAGACGGAGAAATCGAAAGCGTAGGAATGGAACAGAGTCCAGCAGTCGTTGTGATCGAAGCTGAAATGCTCGGCGCTGCTGTCGAACAGGCGTACGACGTGGCCGTGCTCGACCACGACGCCCTTGGGCTTGCCGGTGGAGCCGGAGGTGTAGATCACGTATGCCGCATGCGCGCTCGTGACCGCGGTATCCTCAAGGTCCATCGCCGAACACCGGCCAATGCCTTCCGCGTGCCCGGACGCGTCCAAGTGCAGTACCTGCGCAGTGGTGGGCGGCAACCGGGACTGAAGATCCTGGTGCGTGATGATCCAGGTGGCGCCCGAGTCGTCAAGCATGTGTTGTGTGCGGGCAGCAGGATTGTACGTATCCATCGGCACATACGCGGCGCCGGCCTTGAGGACAGCAAGGATGCTGACGACCATGTCCGCCGAGCGCTCGATGAAGAGACCGACGAAGTCGCCCGTCCGCACACCGGACGTCCGCAAGTAGTTCGCCAGCCGGTTGGCGCGTTCGTTCAGCTCGCGATAACTCAGCCGAGTACCTCCGTGAATGAGCGCGACGTTGTCCGGCCAGCGCGCCGCTTGCTGCTGGAAGAGCCGATGCAGGCAAACGATCGGCGCCGACCCGGTCACCGCCCGCGCCGCTTGCGCAGCGAAGAAACGCTGATCGCTTTCCGTCACCACTGACAGCTGGCCAAGCGGTTTTTCCGGGGCATCCACCACCGCCTCGAGCAGAAGCACATAGTGCTCCGCCAGGCTGGCAACCGTTTCGGCGTCGAAGATATCGGTGCTGTAGCTCCACTCGACTTCATGGCCGTCGACACCCGGCCCAACCTGCACCGACAACTCGAACTTCGCCAGCGATTGCTCGCGCGCAACTCCCGAGATCTGGACTCCAGGCAAGGACAGATCGGTCTGCATCTGGTTTTGCAGCGAGAACAGGATCTGGAACAGTGGCGAGTGATTGAAGTTGCGCTCCGGACAGAACCGATCGACCAGCATCTCGAACGGCACATCCTGGTGTTCGAAAGCCTCCAGCACCGTGGCCCGGGACGCCTCCAGGAATTCGGCGAACGACTGTTCCGTGTTCAACCGGCTGCGCAACACCAGGTTGTTGACGAAGAAACCGATCAGCGGAGCCAGCTCCTTGCGAGTGCGACCCGCGATGGGCGTGCCGACCACGATGTCGTTCTCGCGACTCCATCGTCCCAACAGCACGGCGAACGCGGCATGCAGCACCATGAACAGAGTGGCGCCCTGTGTCTGGCCCAATTCATTCAATTGATGCACCAGCGCCGAATCGAGCGGAACCGTGAGCGCCTTGCCGACGAAGCTCGGCTGCAGCGCACGCGGCCGATCCAGGATCAGGCCATGCACGGGCGGAATACCAGCGAGCTGCTTTTGCCAGTAATTCAACTGTTCTTCGAGGTAGTCGCCTCGAATGTGCGAACGCTGCCAAGCGGCGAAGTCAGCGTACTGGATTGCGAGTGGCGACAGCGGACTCGATCGACCCTGGACGAACGCAGCGTACAACTGGACGAGCTCTTCCATGAGCACGCTCATGGACCAGCCGTCAGAAGCGATGTGATGCATGTTGAACAGCAGCACATGAGTCTTCGCGTCCAGGGCGATAAAGCCGACGCGCACCATCAGGTCCTGGTCGAGGCGGAAAGGCGTGAGGGCATCCGTCTCGACAAGACGCAGAACTTCGGCCTCCCGTTCTTTTTTCGGCAGCTCGGACAGATCAATGCGCACCAGTGGCAGCGCGTCGACCGGCAAGATCTGTTGGCTTGCTTCCCCGGTCGCCGAGGTGGCGTAGATCGTGCGCAAGACCTCGTGTCGTCGCACGATCTCGCTGAAAGCCGCGTGCAAGGCGTCGACCTGCAGCTCGCCCTCCAGTCTCAGCGCGATCGGCATGTTGTATTGCGCGCTGCCCTGCGTCAGCTGATCGATAAACCACAGTCGCTGCTGCGCAAAGGACAACGCCAAAGGCTGGCCATCGCGAACCAGGGTGCTCACGACGGGAAGCGCCGCCAATCTTTCTTTGGTCGCGATCAGAGCGGCCTGTGCGGCCAGTACGGAATATTCGAACAACTCGCGCACCGACACATCGATACAAAAACGTTCCTGAATCGCAAATGCGAGGTGCACAGCACTCAGGGAGCTGCCACCCAACGCGAAGAAATCGTCACGGCGACCGACGACGGTTTTGCCTTCGGGCACCGGCAAGGCCTTGCGATCCAGCTTGCCGTTGGGCGTCAGCGGAAAGGCATCGAGCACGACGAACGCGCTCGGCAGCATGTAGTCCGGCACGTGCGCCGCCAAGTGCGCCCGCGACTCCACCGCGGAGAAGCAGGCCTCGTCGTGACACGTCAGATACGCCACTAGGCGTTTGTCGCCCGGCACGTCCTCACGCAGCAGCACCAGCGCCTCCCGCACATTCGGGTGCGCCGCGAGCTTGCTTTCGATTTCTCCGAGAGCCACTAGGCGTTTGTCGCCCGGCACGTCCTCACGCAGCAGCACCAGCGCCTCCCGCACATTCGGGTGCGCCGCGAGCTTGCTTTCGATTTCTCCGAGCTCGATCCGGAAGCCGCGAAGTTTGATCTGGGAGTCGCGGCGACCCAGGAATTCCAGTGAGCCGTCCGGCAGCCATCGCACCAGGTCGCCGGTCTTGTACATCCGCGCGCTCGCATCGCTCGCGCCGAGCTCACGTGCGAAC
The DNA here is from genome assembly GCF_001423495.1 of Xanthomonas sp. Leaf131. Classification (GTDB taxonomy): domain Bacteria; phylum Pseudomonadota; class Gammaproteobacteria; order Xanthomonadales; family Xanthomonadaceae; genus Xanthomonas. Next base: position 237,172 of record NZ_LMOG01000021.1, read on the forward strand.
GGATCNGAATTCCAGTGAGCCGTCCGGCAGCCATCGCACCAGGTCGCCGGTCTTGTACATCCGCGCGCTCGCATCGCTCGCGCCGAGCTCACGTGCGAACGGATCCTTCAGGAAGCGCTCGGCGCTGAGTTCGTCACGGCCGAGATAGCCCCGCGCCAGCCCGGCGCCGGCCACGAACAGTTCGCCTCCGACTCCGACCGGAACCGGTTGCAATGTGGGCGTCAGCACATAGAGACGCGTGTCGGCGAACCCTCGGCCGATGGGCACGTTACCCGCGCCAGCCAGAGGTTCGGACGTCACCGGATACCAAGTGCTGAACGTCGTGGTTTCGGTCGGGCCGTAGACATGCAGCAGCCGTTCCGGCATGCCTTTGCAAACGACGGTGGCAACCGCGCCCGGCGACACGGCCTCGCCGCCGAACAGCAATGTCCCCAACGCGGCGAAACAATCCGGTTTGCTTTGCGCGTGGTGATTGAACAGCGCGGTGGTCACGAAGAGCACGTTGATGCCGTCTTCGCGAATCTGCGCCGCCAGCCGCTCGGCATGGACCAGCGTGTCTTTCTCGACCACGACCAGGCGACCGCCATTGAGCAACGCGCCCCAGATCTCGAAGGTCGCGGCGTCGAACGACGTATTCGAGGCCTGCGCCATGACCGTGCTGCCGTCAAGCTGCACGTAGTCTCGCGTGGTGACCAGGCGCACCACGCTGTGGTGCTCGACCATCACGCCCTTGGGCTCGCCGGTCGAACCCGAGGTGTAGATGACATACGCCAGGTGGGAGTCGTTCAGATCGGAAGACTTGACCGGATCGTGGGTGGGCTGCGACTTCAGAGCCTCGCGATCGGACGGCGCGTCCAGCACCAGCGTCGGCAGCGCATGCGTGCCCACTCGCTCGGTCAGCGAAAGTTGTGTCAACAGCGCCACGGGAGCGCTGTCGGACAGCATGTGCCGGATGCGTTCCTGCGGATAGCTAGGGTCCAGCGGCACATAGCAGCCACCGGCCTTCAGCACGGCCAGCAGGCTGGTCACCATGTCCACGCCCTGCTTGAGGCATACAGCGACCCGGTCGTNGGCGATGTGCAGCAAGGACAGCATGTACTGGATGCGATCCTGAGGATAGGCAGGGTCCAGCGGCACATAGCAGCCACCGGCCTTCAGCACGGCCAGCAGGCTGGTCACCATGTCCACGCCCTGCTTGAGGCATACAGCGACCCGGTCGTCGGGCTTCACACCCAGGGACCTCAGGTAGTGCGCCAACTGGTTCGCACGCGCATTGAGCGTGGCGTAGTCCAGCACTTCATTTCCATGCACCACCGCCACGGATTCGGGGCGCGCGCGAACCTGCGCCTCGAACAGCTCATGCACCAAGGCTGTCCGTGTGTAGTCGGAGGTGGCCTCGTTGAANATGCACCACCGCCACGGATTCGGGGCGCGCGCGAACCTGCGCCTCGAACAGCTCATGCACCAAGGCTGTCCGTGTGTAGTCGGAGGTGGCCTCGTTGAAGTCCGCGAGCAGTTGCTGTCGCTCACCCGGAGGCAGAATGTCCAGGGTCAGAGCGTCTTCGCTGTTCCCGTCTTCCAGCGCGCGGGCCACGTTCTCGATCGCGGAACGGAAATAGCCAGTGATGCGCGGGACGCTCAATATTCCGATCCAAAGTGTCGACAGTGCGATTTCGATGTCGCCCTGCGGCGCTTCGTGAACTGGCGCCACGCGGCCGCTGGCCCCGAGTACCGGCAATGCAGGGTCATGCGCGCCATGAGCAGGATTCAGCGCGAGCCGCTGTGCGCGTGTGCCGACCGCCGACAGCGGCAAGCGCTGGATCGGGCACTCCGGCTCCGCGACCAGTGCGGCCAACAGCTGCGCAAACGCGTCCGCCATATGGGCGATAGTTTGTGCAGCGAATAGTTCCGTGCAGTACTCCCAATTGGCCCTGATGCCATCCGGACCGTCGTGCAACGCCAGCATCAGATCGAACTTCGCGGTGTGTTGTTCCGCCTCCAGCGCCTCGATGCTCAAACCAGGCAGTTCCAGTTTCGACTGATCCTGGCCGCTTTGCAGCGTGAACATGATCTGGAACAGCGGGCTGTGGCTGAAGCTGCGTTCCGGCTGCAGTTTTTCCACCAGCATTTCGAATGGAATGTGCTGGTGTTCGAAAGCCGCCAGCGCCATGCGCTTGTTTCGTTGCAGCAGCGTCGCGAAAGAAGGATCCCCGGACAGGTCGCTGCGCAGCACCAGCGTATTGACAAAAAAGCCGATCAACGACGCGAGCTCGGGTTGTGCCCGATTTGCGATGGCCGTTCCCATGACGATGTCGGTCTCGCCGCTGTACTTCATGAGCAGCGTCGCGAAGGCCGTCTGCAGGGTCATGAACAGCGTCGTGCCCTGAGCGACGCTCAATGCGTGCAGTCGTTCGCTCAGCGATTGGTCGAACTGCTGATCGTGCACCGCACCGGCGAACCGTTGCACGGCCGGCCGCGGGAAGTCGGTGGGTAGCCGATGCACTTGCGGCAGGGCCGCCAACTGACGCAGCCAGTAGTTCAACTGCCGGTCCAGCACTTCTCCTTGCAGCCAACCCCGTTGCCACTGGGCAAAGTCCGCATATTGCACCGGCGGGGATGGCAGCGCCAACGGCTCTCCATCCTTGAATGCCCGATACAGCGTCACGAACTCGTTGACAAGTACATTCTGGGACCAGCCGTCGGAAGCGATGTGATGCATCGTGAACAGCAACACGTGTTCTTCGGAGCCCAACACGAGCACCGCAAGCCGGAGCATGGCGTCCTGCCGCAAATCAAACGGCTTGTTGGCTTCCGCTTCCGCCAGCTCGCGCGCTCGCCGGCTCCGTGATTCATTCGGAATGTCGCGCAGATCCACGGTCGAGAACGGAATGGAATCCAGCTCACGAATGCGCTGACAGGGCTCGCCTGACTCCGAAACGGCGTAAACGGTTCGCAACACTTCATGTCGGGCGACAATCGCATCCAGCGCTTTCTTCAGCGCTTCGACATCCAGCTCGCCTGTTAACTGCAGCGCCAGCGGCATATTGTATTGCGTGCCGCCGGGCGCGATCTGGTCGATGAGCCACAAACGCTGCTGCGCGAACGACAACGCCAGCGGCCGGCCGTCGCGCGCCGCTTTTTCAATCTGCGGTAGTTCGACTCGCCGATCTTTCGTGGCGACAAGTTCCGCCTGCGCGGCAAGCTCCGAATGCTCGAACAACTCACGGAATGTCAGCTCGATGCCGAAATGTTCCCGGATCGCGAACTCCAGGCGCACGGCACTCAAGGAACTGCCGCCCAGGGCGAAGAAATGGTGGCGACGGCCGACAGCAGGAACACTCAACACGTCTTGCCAGAGTGCTGCCAGCCGCATCTCGAACTCGCCCCTCGGAGCTTCGTATGCGGGGCCTTCCGCTTCAATGTCCTTCTCGACATGCGCGTCGATCTTTCCGAGATACTCGAGCTTGCCGCCCGGCAACCAGCGTGCCCGATCGCCCGATCGGAGCAGCGACACCCCGGGATCGTCCGAAAACGGATGCGGTACGAGACGCTGCGCCAGCTCCGGGTGGTTCGAACCGCGTTGCGCGAGGCCGGTGCCCGCGATGTATAACTCTCCCGCAACGCCGATGGGCAACAATTGCCGGTCTCGATCCAGCACGTAGAGTCGGGTATCCCCGATTGTGTTCGCCTCTGCCTCCGAGCCTGACAACTCGTGGATGAATGCGTCTGCTGGATGCTCTGCCGGAGCGCCGGCGAATTCTTCCAACAGCCGGTGCCGTGTCCTCGCGGAGACGAGTGGCAACGAATGGATCGGCCTGTTCGGCTCCGCCACGATGCCGGCCAGCAACTCGACGAAGGCCTCGGCCAGGCTCGCGATGCTCGTCGCGTGAAACAACTCGGTGCAGTACTCCCAATTCATCCGCAAGCCGTCATCGGTTTCGCGCAGCGCTAGCGTCAGATCGAACTTGGCCGTGTGCTGGTCCTGCTCCAGGGCCTGCATGCTCAAGCCGGGCAACGTCAGGGCGCCCTGCTCGCCTGTCTGCAGCGTGAACATGATCTGGAACAAGGGGCTCTGATGGAAACTCCGCTCGGGCTGCAGTTTGTCGACCAGCATCTCGAAAGGGATGTGTTGATGCTCGTAGGCCTCCAGCGCCGTTTTCCTGGTCCGCTGCAGGAGTTCGCTGAACGAAGGGTTGCCCGACAGATCGCTGCGCAACACCAGCGTGTTCACGAAGAATCCGATGAGGGGCGACAACTCCGCCTGCGTGCGATTTGCGATGGGCGTGCCCATCACGATGTCGGTCTCACCACTGCAGCGCGCCAGAAGTACGGCGAATGCCGCCTGCAGCGTCATGAACAGCGTCGTGCCTCTTTCCAGGCTCAGCTTCTGCAGACGCTGGCCCAGAGCTTGGTCCAGGCACTGCGAATACAGCGCGCCCGCGAAGCGTTGCACCGCCGAGCGGGGGAAATCCAGGTGCAGGCCGTGCACGGCTGGCAGACCATTCAGTTGAGCCAGCCAGTAGTCCAATTGCTGCGTCAGCACTTCGCCTTGCAGCCACTGGCGTTGCCAGTGGGCGAAGTCCGCATACTGGATCGGCAAAGCCGGTAGAGGTTGGTCGGCACCTCTCGAAAACGCGTCGTACAGCGTGGCGAATTCCGTCGTCAACACGCCTGTCGACCAGCCATCCGAGGCGACGTGGTGCATGTTGAACAGCAGCACGTGTTCCTGCCCGGACAATGCCAGCAGACTCGCTCTCAACATCAGGTCGTTGCCGAGATCGAATGGCCGCGTGGCATCGGCTGCCGCCAGCGCGTGCACGCGTTCTTCTCGCGCAGCCACGTCGAGGTGCATTAGATCGACCACCGTCATCGGTATCGAAGAAGCAGCCTGCACGACGACGTAGGCTTCGCCATCGTCACGGGTGCGAAAGACGCTGCGCAAGACTTCATGCCGCGCGACGATCGTATCCATCGCACGCTGCAATGCTTCCCTATCCAGGAGACCGCGCAGCCGGAAGGCGAACGGCATGTTGTACTGACTGCTGCCCGCTAGCCTGTCTATGAGCCACAGGCGCTGCTGCGCGAACGACAAGGGCAGCACCGACTCCCGCGACACGCGCGGAATCCGCACGATCGAGCCCTTGGTTGCCGAGTCGATCAAGCCCGCCAGCGCTCGAATCGTCGGATGAGAAAAAACGTCGGCAATCTTCAGACTCACCGCGAACTCTTGATTGACTTTGCCGATCAGGCGCGTAACCAGAAGGGAATGTCCGCCCAGTTCGAAGAACGATGCCGTTACGGCGTCACACGGGACCTCGAGCAAATCGCTCCACAGTGCGACCAGGCGACGTTCGGTCGCGGTCTCAGGCGGCACCTGCACCTGCACCGAGTCGACCCCCGGTTCCGGCAAGCGGCGCCTGTCCACTTTTCCGTTGGCCGACAGCGGCAGCTCCTCCAGCAGGACGATGCTGGAAGGCACCATGTAGTCAGGCAGCTCTTGACGGAGCGCGTCTCGCAACTGCGTCGCCAACTGCTCGTGATCGGATTCCCCGGTGGGCACGACACCGGTGGGCACGACATACGCCACGAGGCGCTTTCCACCATCGCTGTCGTCATGCGCAACCAGGACGGCCTGAGCTACCCGGGAATCGCTGCGCAGATGGTGCTCGATTTCCTGCAGCTCGACGCGGAACCCGCGGATCTTAACCTGGTCGTCGCACCGCCCCAGGAACTCGAGCGTGCCCTCGGGCAACCAGCGCACCAGATCGCCGCTCTGGTAGAGCCGCCCAGCGTGCGCATCACCAAAAGGATTCCGGATGAATTTTTCGGCGGTGAGATCGGACCGATTGAGGTAGCCCTTCGCCAGCCCCTGTCCGCCGATGTGCAGCTCGCCGCTGGCACCCACGGGCACCAGCTCCCTCGCCGCGTTGAGCACATACAATACGGTGTTGTCCATCGGACTGCCGATGGGAATGGTTTTCCCCAGACGGTCCAGTTGCGCCGTGACGTCGAACATAGCGCAACCGACGGTCGCCTCGGTGGGACCGTAGTGATTGAAGATCTGGCTGCGCGGAAAACGCGATTGCAGTTCACGCGCTAGTTCCGGCGGGAAGCCGGCGCCGCCGATGACGAATACGTGCGCGGCGGCCAGGCTTGTGGTGGGCGGTAGCAAGTCCAGCAACGCCTGCGCATGCAGAGGCGTCATGCGCAGAAGGTAACTCTCCTGCGCCGAAGCCAGGCGCGTCGCCAACGCATCCAGTTCTCCTTGCGCCGGCATGAACTCGACACAGCCTCCCGCGAGCAGAGGCAGAAACAGACTGGGCACGGTGATGTCGAACGCATGCGAAGTCACCACCAGCGAACCGGCGAGTCCCTGTGTGTAGTAACGAGCGAGGGCGTAACCGCAGTAGTCAGCCAGGCTGGAGTGCGCGATCTCGACACCTTTGGGGACGCCCGTCGAGCCCGATGTGTAGATGATGTAGGCGCTGTCGTCAGGAACAACTTCCATGCCGCGCGCAGCGGGATTGGGGTCCGGGTATTCCGCGAACCATGTCTCGGCCAGAACATCGTCCAGCTCGAGCACATCGATTCCGGACACGGGTACCTTGGCACGCAGCGCGGACTGCGCCACTACCAGCTCGATGCCCGCGTCTTCGATCATGACCGCCAGCCGTTTCGGGGTGCTGTTCGGATCGAACGGCACATAGGCGGCGCGGCATTTCCAGATTGCCAGCAGCGCCACCATCAGCTCTGGCGAACGTGTGGCGTGCACTCCAACCACGGCGCCCGGCTCGACGCCCGCCTCCATAAGGCAATGCGCTAGGCGGTTGGCTTTTCGATTAAGTTCGGCATAACTCAGCACCGCGTCTGCGCATCGTAAGGCGGGGGCGTTCGGTGTCCGTGTGGCCTGGTCCTCGAAGCGCCTCGGCACGATGCAGTCGCGCGAATCGCCTGCGATTTTCCCGTTCCACTCCACCGCGAGCCGGTGTCGTTCCGCGCTGCCGAGCATTGGAAGATTCAGGATCGGCGTGTCCGGTGCCGCGACCATGGCTCGCAACAGCGTTTCCAGATACCCGGACAGGCGTTCGATCGTGGCGGGCGTGAACAGCGCGGAACAATAGGTCCAGGTTGCCTGCAATCCGTCCGGGAACTCTTCCATGCCCAGGTGAATGTCGTACTTGGCCGCGACATGCCCGGTGTCGACCTGGGAGAGGGTCAACTCAGGCAAACGCAGTTCGCCCTGCTCGTTGTTCTGGAGCACGAACATGATCTGGTACAAAGCGCCATGTCGGGCGTTGCGCTCGGGGCGCAGCCGGTCGACCAGTAGTTCGAAGGGAATGTGCTGGTGATCGTACGCCTGCATCGCCATCTGCTTGTTCTTCTGCAACAGCTCGCTGAAGCGCGGGTTGCCGGACAAGTCGCTGCGCAGGATCAGCGTATTGATGAAGAAGCCGATCAATGGTGACAGCTCGGCCTGGGTGCGATTGGCGATGGGCATTCCCATCACGATGTCGGTTTCGTTGCTGTAGCGGGACAGCAGCACCGCGAATGCCGTCTGCAATGTCATGAACAGCGTCGTGCCTTGCGCTAGGCTCAGCGCCTTGAGCTTATCGCTCAAGGTCCGGTCGATGACATGGACGTGGCTGCTTCCTTCGAAGCTCTGCGCGGCCGGTCGTGGGAAATCCAGCGGCAGACTGTGCGCCTGGGGCAAGTCCGCGAGCTGGTGCCACCAGAAATCGATGTGCTGCTCGAGTACGTCACCTTGCAGCCATTCTCGTTGCCACCACGCGAAATCGCCGTACTGCACTGGCAGCGGCGGCAACGGATCCGCCGCGCCGTTCGAATACGCATCGTACAAAGTCACGAATTCCTGCGCCAGTACGCCCATCGACCAGCCGTCCGAGGCGATGTGATGCATCGTGAACAACAGGACGTGCTCGTGCCCGGCCAGTGCCACCAGGCTCGCGCGCAGCATCAGGTCGTGTCGCAAGTCGAACGGCTTCTTCGCCTCGGCAAGCGCCAATGAGCGCACGTGCTCGTCGCGCTCCGCGGCGTCCAGGTGCGAGAGATCGACGACGGCGATGGTCACCGGCATCGCATCCATCGTTCGAACGCCCGCCTCGCCATCGCCCAGCGTGTAGTACACGCTGCGCAGGATTTCGTGACGCGCGACGATTTGATCCAGCGCCCGTTGCAACGCATCCCGATTCAGCTGCCCCGTCAGGCGCAAGGCATACGGCATGTTGTACTGGGTACTCACGCCGCCATCCAGCTGATCGATGAACCACAGTCGCTGCTGCGCGAATGACAGCACCGGCGCGATATCGGCGGGGCGAGCGCGCAGCTGCGAAACCTTCGCCTTCTTTCGCGCCTCGACGAAGTCGATGATGTTTTGTTTATTGGACTTGATGAGCGACTTGACGTCTTCGCTCAGCGCTTGCCAGTTGCCTTCGATGAGCAATTTGTCCTGCGACACGCCGATCTTGACCCCTTGCTTGATAAGGGATCGCAGCAAATCTTTTATTTCCGCCGTGCTTTGCACTATGTCTCTTCCTCTTCAGGCAACTGAGGCTGCCTGCGGCAATGGTTCTTGTGCGCTATTCGTTCCGCCGCTATTGGCCGTCTAGTCTCACAGCCTCTGCAGGACCCAGAACAACGGCTGAAAGGCGAAGTACTGCCACCGCGATATCCGGTGACTCGCAAAAACCGGCGCCAAGTCGGCGTTGCAGGCCGCGCTCAGGTGCTGCCTGAGATGCATCCACTTCCGGCCCAGCTTGGTGAGAACGAATCTCCCGACAAACCCGAGGTCCGGACACTGATCCAATGTATTCGCGTACTCGATGTGCAAGAGGGCGACCCACTCATGCTGTGCAATGGGCGTGCGTCTGCCGGCTTCACGGAACCGGATGGCCTGGGGAGCTCCACTTTCGAACATGCTGATGCGGCGAATGGAACAAAACAGGTAAACCAAGCGTTCGGCCTCCTCGCCAATCAAGGCACGAACCTCGTGCCTGTCGTCCATCGTCAACGCATTGCGCTTGAAGCCGTCGGTGCCATACATGCTGTGGAACAGCCCCGCATAACAGGCCGGCTCGGGCAATCCCCAACGGCGCAGCAAACGGTAGGTTCCTTCCAAATGTTCGAGAAAGTGCCGCCCGGAGTGGAGCAGCTTGTCGGCGCCCAACCCCATCAGGTACTGGCGGCAAGACTCGAACTGTTCATCGGTCGAATGATGTGCTGTCTCGCTCATGCGATCTCTCCAGTTTTCGCGAATTCCATGTGCACGTTCACTGCCGGAAGGCCAACTGCGCTATCTGGCTTTTCGTCAGGCACTGCCTCAGCAGCAATGGCGTGATGACCGTGGTCACCATGCCAACCAGCAACAGCGTGGAATACAGCGCCTGATCGACTAGGCCGGCGTGATAGGCGATGCTGGCCACCACCATCTCCATCACGCCGCGCGCATTCATGATGGCGCCCACAGCGAGCGCATCCTGATGCGGCAGTTTTTTCAGCCGTGCCATCACGTAACCGCCCAGTAGTTTGGATGTGATCGCGACCAGCACCAGGCCCACCACCAGAGACGCGTTGTCCAGCGTACCCAGCTGAAACTGGATTCCCTGATAAGCAAGGAACAACGGTCCGAACAGGCTAATGGTGACGACTTCGCAGGTGCGCTCCAATTTCTCGAAATGCGCATCGCCGACCAGATCGCGCGTGATCATCAGTGCGGCGAAGAACGCGCCAATCACAAAATGAAATCCGAGTAGCTCGCTGAGCGCGCCGAATGCGAACGTGAACAGCAGCGTCGCGATCAACACGTCATCGGAGTATTTCGAGTTGGTGTTGCGAGCCGCGCGCAGCGCACTTAAACGCAAGCATGCGAAGTGACAGATCCCGACGAGTGCGAAGAGCGCCACCAGCTTGGTCATCGAAATACCCGCGACTGGCAACCAACTGCCCCCCGATGGCGTGACCAGCGAAACCGCAACGCCGAGCGCCACCAGCACGACGACATCGGACATTAGCGCACTCGCGATCGCCAGTCTTGCGATGCTCGTGTCGAGCATGCCGAAGCTGCTCAAGATGCGCAGTGCGACCGGCAATGCCGTAACCGACAGACACAAGGTCACGACGAGCCCCGGGACCAACGCCATCCCCATCAGCCAAGCGAAAGCGCCTGCCGCGACCGTCGGAATTGCGAACCCCACCAGCAGGGCAAACGAGCTCTTGCCGCGAAAGACATCGAGCACGTGCTGCATGCGCATTTCGAGTCCGGCGGCAACCACGACGAACAGCACGGCCAAGTCGGAGATCGCGGCAAACGTCGGGCTCGCCTGCATCCAGTTCAGCACGGACGGCCCGAGCAGTATGCCTGCCAACATGTGACCAACCAGCGCGGGTTGTCGCAGCCGCTCGGCCATCCAGCCGAACAGATGGGCGCCGATTAGCATCAAACACAAACCTTCAATGAGCGTCATGGGGAATTCGAAACCGTTCTGGTTGAAATCGTTCTGGGATGTGAAACCGTTTGCCGAGGGACGAGTTCATGTCAGCCAGCCGCTTCCCGAAGATCCCTGGCTACACGCCGAGTCGGCAAGCCGCCGAGGATCTCGCCAACTCTCTCGAGAACCAGCTCTTGCTGCGAATGAATGAAGAAGTGGTCGCCGGAGAATTCCGTGAACTCGATGTCCACGGATTCGAAGTCGGCATGCCATGCATGGATCTCCGCCTCTGGAATATCCGTGTCGAGCCGCCCCCAGAAAATGCATGCCGCCGTGTTCAGCTTGATGTCGGCGCAGTACTTGCTGGTCTCGCTCACTTTGAAATCGGCACGCAGGATCGGCGCGAACAAGTCCATCAGCTCCGTGTTGTTGAGCAACTCTTCAGGCGTGCCATTGATGGAGCGCAACTCTTCGATGAAGGCATCGTGCGGAAGGTCGTAGGTATTCGGATGCACACGAGGCAAGTGCGGAGCGCGTTTGCCGGACAGGATGATGTGCTGCAAGCCACCAATGCCGCGTCGCTGCAGCTCTCTGGCCAATTCGAAGCAGATCAGCGCGCCGTTGCTGTGCCCGAAGAAAACAAAAGGCAAATCGTCGAGGCTACGCAGTTCGACGATGAGGTGCGCGACGATCTCGGTCAGAGAATCGAGCGGATTTTCGTTGATCCGATTGCTGCGGCCCGGCAACTGCACCCCGACGACGTCGACGCCCTCGAATGCCCTTCCCCACGGTTCGAACAGACCGGCGCTGCCACCGGCGTAGGGAAAGCAGAACAAGCGCAGCCTTGCCTGATGGTCGCGATTGAAGCGCACGAACCAACGACTCTGCCTGGATTCGGACTGAATGACCTTCATCACAACTCCCAAACCTCGGCGGACAAATGCCGGCCTTCTTTGCTTTCCGGGTTGATGCCGGCGCCATCCAGACCACGCGCCAACTCGCTCTCCGCATCGATGTATGCGCTCAACTCGAACACCGTTTGCAAGTTGAATGCCTCTCGCAGCGGGATCTCCAGGTCGAATTGCTGACGCAGCGCCGAGACCATGCGCGTCGCCAACAACGAGTGGCCTCCCAGCTCGAAGAAGTTGTCGAAAACGCCGACGCGCTTCAGTTTCAGCAGCTCTTCCCAGAGGGCGCAGATCCGGGCCTCCGTTGGAGTGCCGGGCGCCGTGTAGTTCTCGCCACCGGCGTGCTCGGCGTCGACATCCGGAAGTGCCTTGAGGTTCCGCTTTCCATTCGGCAACAGCGGAATGGCATCGAGCACGACGAACGCCGAGGGCACCATGAACTCGGGAAGCTGACTGCGAAGGTGGGAACGCCATTCACTGGCCAACCCTGCGCGCTGGTCCGCCACCACGTACGCCACCAGTTGGGCGGGCTCACCACGAGCAACCACGATGACGTCTTTCACCTCCGCGTGATGACGCAACACGGCCTCGACTTCACCCGTTTCCACCCTGAATCCGCGCACCTTCACCTGGTGGTCGATTCGGCCCAGGTATTCCATTTCACCGTCCCTGCTCCAGCGCACCAGGTCGCCCGTCCGGTACAGACGCTCTTCGACACCGTTTGGGAATGTGTGCTGGAAGAATCGCTGAGCAGTCAGCTCCGGCCGGTTGAAATATCCCGCGCCCACGCCGGGTCCGCCGATGTGCAGTTCGCCCACTTCGCCAATGGCCGCCAACTGGCGACACGCGTTCAACACGTACGCACGCACATGACGGGTCGGGCGTCCGATGGGCACGTTCATGTACCCGTCCATGGATCTCTCAACATCGAACCAACTGGCGGTGACCGTACATTCGGTCGGACCGTACGTGTTGAGCACGCGCACCTTGGGTGAAACGACTGATTGCCATTGGCGCACGGCGGCCTTCGACATCGCCTCGCCGCCGATGATCAACAGGCGGGCATCGCTTTCATTCAAGGCTTCCAGCCCTGCCGGGCTGAAACACAGCTCATGCCAGAAGGCGGTAGATAGGCTTGCGATGGAGATTCGATGCTCTTTCATGAACTGGCAGAAAGCCCGGGGCCCTACCAGGATTTCTTCGTTTCTCAGCACGAGAGCGCCGCCCGTGAGTAACGAATTGCAGAAATCGTCCATGAACATGTCGAATGACAGCGTCGAGAACTGCAACACGCGATCGTCGGCCTTCGCTCCGTAGTCGTGTCTCGCCACTTCGCAATACGCGACCACGTTGTCGTGCGTGATCAACGCACCTTTGGGCTCACCCGTCGAGCCGGAGGTGTAGATCATGTACACGGCGTTGCGGGACGTGAGACCCCGAGCGCGCGGTTGCGGATTCTCCCGCGAACTCCGCGCCACGGCCTCGGGCGGCGCGTCCATGAACAGCGGCAGCGCGTTCGAGTCGCGCAACTTGTCTTCCATGGATTTCTGCGTCAGCAGACAGTGCACGCCCGAATCCTTCAGCATGAAGTCGAGGCGCTGCCAGGGGTAGTTTGGATCCAGCGGCACATACCCGCCGCCGGCTTTCATCACCGCCATGATCGCGACGATGGCTTCGAGTGAACGCTCGACGCAGATACCGACCAGAACCTTCGGGCCAACGCCCTGCTCCGCAAGATGGTGCGCCCACTGGTTTGCGCGCTGGTTCAGCTCGCCATACGTCAGGGACTGTTGGCCATCGGTCACCGCCAGCGCGTTCGGCTGAGCGCGCACGAGTTCTTCGAACACTTCATGGGCACAACGACCGGGCGCATGGGCCGGGACCTGCCCGCACCACGTCGTCAACATCGCTTCCTGTTGTGTCACCGTCAGCAGCGGCACGTTGCCCACAGGCTGTTCGGGCCGGGCCACGACCGCGCGCAACAGCAGTTCGAAGCTCTCGGCCAGGCGAGCGATGGTGCCGGCCTCGAACAGGTCGACGCAGTATTCCCAACTGCTCAGCAATCCATCCGCGGTCGTGTCGATTGTCAGACTCAAATCGAACTTGGCGATCTGGTAGCCGGTGTCCACTGTTTCGACGCGCAAGCCCGGGAGGACGAGTTCGGCATCGACATGCTCCTGCAACCCGAACATCACCTGGAACACCGGGCTGTGGCTCAGGCTTCGTTCGGGCCGCAACGCCGATACCAGCATCTCGAACGGGACATCCTGGTGTTCGTAGGCGTCCAGGGCGAGCTTGCGGGTTTGCTCGAGCAACGACGCGAACGATTTCTCCATCGTCACTTCGTTGCGCAGCACCAGCGTGTTGACGAACAAACCGATGGCGGACGCCAGCGCGGGATGCGCGCGGTTGGCGATGGGCGTGCCGATGAGGATGTCGGTCTCATTGCTGTACCGCGCCAGCAGTGCGGCAAAACCCGCTTGCAACGTCATGAACAACGTCGTGCCATGCGCTTGACTCAGTACCTGCAGTTGCGTGCGCAAGGCCTGGTCGATCGGGTGCCGAAGCGTTGCGCCGGCGAAGCTTTGCGAAGCGGGTCGCGACTTGTCCGGCGGCAGGCCATGCAGGGAAGGAATGCCCGCCAACTGTCGCGTCCAGTACGACACTTGCCGCTCGAGCGTTTCGCCTTGCAGCCAAACGTGCTGCCAGTGAGCGAAATCGGCGTACTGCACCGACAGCGGCGGCAACGGGTTCCCGCCACCGCGGGCGAACGCACCGTAGAGCTGCACGAACTCGTCGATAAGTACACTCATCGAGGCGCCATCGGAAGCGATGTGGTGCGTCGTCATGAGCAACACGTGCTCCGTGTCGCTCAGCCTCAGGATGCTGGCGCGGAGCATCTGACCGAAACTCAGATCGAACGGCTTCATGGCCTCCGCCGCCACCAGCGCGCGCACTCCCTCTTCGGTCGAACTACCCGTCAATACGTCGATCTGCAACGGGGGCGGTGCATGAATGACTTGATGGGGTTCGTCGCTTTCCGTGACCCGATAGCTCGTGCGCAGAATTTCGTGCCGGCCGACGATGGCATCCAGCGTTGCCTGGAGCGCGTCGAAATCCAGGCGGCCAAGCAGACGGATCGCCAGCGGCATGTTGTATTCGCTACTGCTGCGATCCATCTGATTGATGAACCACAAGCGCTGCTGCGCGAATGACAGGGGCAGTGGCCGCTGGTCGCGCGGCACCAGCTCGATGGCCGGCTGTCGCATCTGCTTTTCTTTCGCCGCGATCATGAGCGCCTGGGCGCGCAGTTGGGCGTTTTCGAACAGCTCACGCAGGGTGACCTGGACGCCGAATTTTTCCTGGATGGCGAACTCGAGCCGCACGACGGTCAGCGAGTTGCCACCCAACCCGAAGAGGCTGTCCAGCGCGCCGATCCGGGGACGCTCCAGCAATTCTTGCCAGATGGCACCGAGCGCTCGTTCGGTCGGAGTCTCTGGCGCCACGTATGCCAACGTCTCCAGCCAATGAGGCTCTGGCAACCGTTGGACATCGACCTGGCCATCCGGCAGCCGCGGCAACCCCGGGAGCATCTTGAATCCGGCTGGCACCATCGCGTCCGGCAAATGGTCCTGCAGGTACCGACGCAGGACCTGAATCGCATCCAGTTCGTGTTCGGGCATTTGCTCGGGAACCAGCCAGGCGACCAGACGGGCGCTGTCCTCGTCGCCTTTGCAGAGCACGCAGGTCTCGCGCATTCCCGGCCAGGCTTGCAGTTGTCGGCGTAGCCGCGCCAATCCGAAGGTTTGGCCCTGAATGCAAACCTGGTCGCGCACTCGCCCGAGCAACTCGAGGCGATCGACTGACCACCGCGCCAACTCCCCGGTGCGGTCTAGACGGCCGTCCGGTTGTGTGGAATACAGCTCGCCGGTGACGCCAGGCGGTACGTGACGCAGCTTCGCGTCCAGAACGTACACCGGCTTTTCGTGAAGAGCCGCCAACAAGGCCTCGGTGGCCTCGTCCGCGCCCTGCGTATCCGGGCGAGTCGCAGCGGTCAGGCGTCGCGCACTTGCCTGCTCTTCCTCGACGCGAGTCAACAGCGGCAACTGCGATACCGTCCTGCCGTGTGCGTTGGCGATGCCGCTCAGAATTTCACGGAAATGCCCAAGCAAGGTGTCGAGCGTCGCGGACGCGTATTGATCCGACCGGTAGGTCAGGCGGAAGGACAGATCCTCCAGCAACTGCGCGCTCAACGTGAGGCCGTAGTTCGTCTGCTCATCACCTTGCATCGCCTCGACGCGCAGGTCTCGTTCGGTGCTCGCCGCATCGGGCGCCGGCAGATTGTTGAAGGCCAGCAGCGTTTCGAAGAGCGGCTGACCGCGCGGGAGATCGCTCAACGCCTGGATCTCCAGCAGCGGTAGATAGGCGAACGCTTCGCGCTCGACACTGTCCCGATGCAGACGCTGCAACCACGTCACGACATCCACGTCCGCCGCGAAATCCATGCGTACCGGCAGCGTGTTGATGAACAAGCCAACCATGTGTTCGACGTCCGGCAACGTCGCCGGACGACCCGAGATGGTTTCACCGAACAGGATGCAATCGCGACCGCTGTAACGATGGACGAGATAGCCCCAGGCACCCTGGATCAGGATGTGCATCGTCACGTGATTGGTCTTGGCGAACTCCTGCAGTTGCCGCGTCAGCTCGACACCGAGGTGCAAGCGCTGCTCGTCGTACTCCGCCGCGGTCGAGTGCGCGGATGCGGCGGCCAGGCCTAGCTCGGTGGTGGAGCGGATGTCGCCAACATGCTGTTGCCAATACCGGTGGGCAGCCGCTCGATCCTGACGCGCCAACCATGCGACATAGGTTGAATACGGAACGGGCGCCGGCAGCTCCGCCGCGCGCTTCTGCAAGAGCGCCCGGTAGACATGCATGAGCTCGTCGAACAACACCATCTGCGACCAGGCATCCATCAGCGCGTGGTGGTAGGAAACGAGCAGCCGGGTTCGCGTGTCGGTCAGGCGCATGACCGCCAGGCGCAACAACGGCGCCTGGGTGAGATCGAAGCCCAGCTTCTTGTCCGCCCGGCGGTGCTGCAGGAAATTTTCGGCCTGCTGCTCGACATCGAGATCGCGCCAGTCGAACGCCTGCCAATTCACGGCCGCATGCGCGCGCACCAGCTGAACGAGGCGATCGCCGACGAAGATCGTGCGGAAGATGTCGTGCCGCTCGACGATCTGTTGCCAGGCGCTGCGGAAGAGCTCTTGATCGAGCACACCCATCAGCGACAGATCGAGCTGTGTCACGTAGGCGCCGCCCGCGACGAGTTCGTGGAAAATCAGGCCTTGCTGCATCGCCGTGGATGCATAGAGCCGCTGCAGATCCGGGTACGTCTGCTGCCACTGCTGCACTTGCGCCAACGTGACCTGAGCCAGGGGGAAGTCGCTGGGCGTGTAGTGAACGTTCGGCGTTTCGCGACAGTGCGAGATGATTTCCTTCAGTGCCGAATGGATTTCATCCAGCAACGCCTGCATGCGCGCGGCTTCCTGCTCCAGGCCATTGAAGCCCATGGCGAACGACAGTCGACCGGTACTGATCAACGCCGTGATCTCCGCAGCGTGCTCACGCCGGCGACGCGGACTCACCGCATGCCCTGCAAATTCCGTGGCGAAAGCGATGCCATCCGCCTCGGATTGATCGAATTGACCCAGGTAGTTGAACAGGATGTCGTTGCGAGGCGTCGATGGCGCCAAGGCATCCGCTCCCGACAGATGCCGCAACAAACCGTAACCGATGCCTTTCGCGGGCACGGCACGCACCTGTTCCTTGACGTGCATGACGAGGTCACCCACAGACGACGTCGTCGGTGCCCGCAGCGCGAGCGGGTACAGACTGGTCAGCCAACCCACCGTCTCGCTGTGATCGATGCCATTGCTCAAAGGTTCGCGGCCATGACCTTCCATGCTGATCAGCAGCGTCGACGCATCGCCCCAGCGCTGGAACCCGCGCAGGACGGCTGCCAACAGCAGATCCGGCGTTTCCGTGCGGTACGCGCGATGGCAGGCCTTCAACAACGCATCGGTGTCGTCCGCATCGAGCTCAAACGAAACGACACGCGTCGTCGCATTGCTCTGGTCGACGGCTCCAGCAGCGGCGACCGGCAGTGGCGAACCCGCCAACTGCTCCTGCCAATAGCCCAATTCGTTCCGGACGCTTTCACTCCGGGAGTGCTGCTCGAGAAAGCTGCCCCACTCCTGCAGTGAGGATCGCTTCTTCGCCAGCGTCACCTCGCCGCGCCCCTGGCGCAATTGCCGGTAACCCTGCGCCAGATCCGACAGCAGCACGCGCCAGGAAATGCCATCGATGATCAGGTGATGCGCGATCAACAACAGTCGACGGAATCCCGCATCCGCCTCGAACATCACCGCCCGGAACAACGGCCCATCGCTCAGCGACAAGCTGGCCTGCATGCGCTCGCCGGTGCGCGCGATTTCGGCGCGCCACTCCGCCTCGCTCACGCCTCGCAAGTCCTCGAATGCGATCGACGCCCGCACCATCGCCGGATCGAAATCGCGATACTCGCCGTGCCAGACGCCGTCCCGCTGCGTGAAGCGCAGGCGCAGGGCGTCATGACGCTGATGAAGCGCGGTCACCCACGAGGCCAACTGCTCTTCGTTCAGCGAATCCGTCACCTTCAGGAGCACTGACTGGTTGTAGTGATGGCGATCGATGGCGTCATCGCTGCCCAGGAACCAGCGCTGGATCGGCAACAACTCCTGGACACCCGTGACCGCTTTCTGCGGTTGAATGACTCCCTGGCCCTGCCGCGCGTGCGGCGCCAGTTCACGAATCGTCTGGTGCTGGATCAATTGCTGCACGGTCACCAAGATGCCTTGCGACGTGCAGCGGGCGATCAGGCGAATCGCGAGGATCGAGTCTCCACCGACGCTGAAGAAATTGTCCGTGACGCCCACTCGCTCGAGGCCCAGCACGGATTGCCAGATCGCACATAGCTCCTCTTCCAGCAGGCTTTGTGGCGCGACGTAGTCGACCAGCAGCGCGCCATCCATCTCGGGATCCGGCAGCGCCTTGCGATCGATTTTCCCGTTGGGCGTCAGCGGCAGCGCGGCCAGCGTCACGATGGCGGATGGCACCATGATTTCCGGCAGATGCTGTCGCAGGTACGCCTTCAGCACATCCGATGCGACCGCCTGGGTCGATGCCTTCGGCACCACATACGCAATCAGTTGTTTGGGCTCGCCGCGCGCGATCACCACGACCTGTGCGATGGCCGTATGCGAAGACAACGTGCTCTCGATCTCGCCCAGCTCGATGCGATGACCGCGGATCTTCACCTGATGGTCGATACGCCCCACGTAGTACAATCGACCATCGGCCGAGCGACGCACCGAATCTCCCGTCCGGTAAACGCGCCCGCCGTGTTCCGGCATTTCGCCCGCGAATGGATTGGCGAGGAATCGCTCCTGGGTCAACGCTTCGCGCTCGAAGTAGCCGCGTGCTACGCCGTCTCCGGCGATCAGCAATTCGCCGACCGCGCCCGTCGGCGTGAGCTGCTGTCGACCGTTGACGATGTAGAGCTGAGTATTGGCCAGCGGCTCACCCAGGTGCACATCTCCACCCGAAACTTCCGCGACGGACGACCAGATTGTGGTCTCGGTTGGGCCGTACATGTTGAAGATCTGGCCCGGCACCACGACCTCGAGTGCGTTCGCGAGCTCGGTGGGCAGGGCTTCGCCGCCAACCAGCAATTGCCGCAACCCACCGAGCGCCCGCCGCCCATCTTCGTCGATGACGAGTTCACGCGCATAGGAAGGCGTGCATTGCATATGGGTGACGCGATGCCGCTGAATCAACTCGAACGGCGAAGTCGATTTCTTGAGTCGGTTCGCCAGCAAGCGCTGCTGCGCGCTCTGCTGGCGCAAACTCGACTGCATCCGCTTCAACAGCGGCAGATGCGCGACGACGTTGGTATGTTCGACACCGAAATCGATCAGGCAGGCGATTTCATCGATGCCCAGCCGGCGGAGTTCTTGCGCCCGTCGGCAACAGGATTCGACGGAGCCGAACAATCCGCTGCGCGCGAAATGATGCTCGAAGCCCAGCGCCAGAAGCGCATCGACATCGGTGTGGACATCGAGACCGGCCTGTTCCGCCAAAGGCTTGAGCAAATCCAATGACTGGCGGAAATAATTCTTCAGCGCCGGCTCGACGACCTGCTTGACCGACTCGGCATCGTCTCCGACGAAGGTATGCAGCATCAGCGCGATGCGGCCCGCGTCGAATCCTGCGTCCGCGCGTGCCTGCCGATAGATCGTGATCTTCTCGCTGAGTGCTTCTTCGCTTTGCCCCAGCAGGTGCGTCAACACGTTGGCGCCGATGGAACCGGCATAGCGGAACGTTTCCGGACTGCCACCCGCCGTGATCCAGATCGGCAATGCGGCCTGGATCGGCTTTGGATGCAGATGCACCGTCACCGGCTTTCCGACGCCGTTGGTGCGTTCGATACCCTCCCCGCGCCAGAAGCGACACAATGTGTCGATTCCTTCTTTCATCACCTCGTAGCGTTTCGCGTAGTTTTGCGGAGCGAAGACGAAATCATTGGGATGCCATCCCGAAGCGATGGAGAGCTCCACGCGACCGCCGGAAATGTTGTCGACCATCGACCACTCTTCCGCGATCCGGATCGGATCGTGCAGCGGCAGCACGACGCTGCCGGAGCGGATCGGAACGTTGCGGGTGACCGCGGCGATGGCGGCGGCGGCGATCGACGGATTCGGGAATGGATCACCGAAGTTGGCGAAATGCCGCTCGGGCACCCATACGCCGGCGAGACCGTGGCTGTCGGCAAACCGCGCTCCATCCAGCAGCAACTGGTACTTGTTGGTGGCGCGACTGTCTTCGGCCGCGAAATAGAACAAGCTGAAATCGATCTCGCCGATCTCCGCGACCGGCATCGGACGTTCCGCCTGCAACACCACATGGTGGCCACGCGACAGTGTCCAGAACAACTCGAGTACCGAAATATCGAAACTGATGCTGGTGACTGCCAGCCACGTCTGCGCAGCGGCGGACACACCCAGACGCTGATCGAGCCCCGTGAAGAAATTGATCAGGTTGCGGTGTTCGATCATGACTCCCTTGGGCTTGCCGGTGGAGCCCGAGGTGTAGATCAGATAGGCCAGATTCGCAGGGCCGAGTGTGGGCACCGCGGGAGCTTCGCTGGCCGGCAGTGCCGACAGATCGGCCCAGAGAGCCGGTTCGTCCAAGCACAACGTCTGGCATTGCGCAGGAACGGAGAACATCGGCACGACGTCGCTCTGCGTGAGCAGCCACGAAGCGCCCGAATCGTGCAGCATGTAGTGCAGGCGTTCGAGCGGGTAGCCCGGATCGAGCGGCACGTACGCGGCGCCGGCCTTGAGTGTGGCCAGCAACGCAACAAGCATTTCCGGCGAACGCTCGATGCACACGCCAACCCGCGCCTCCGCTTGCAGGCCGCGATTGCGCAGGTAATGCGCCAGCTGATTGGCGCGCTCGTCGAGCTCACGGTAGCTCAGGCTGCCGGCCTCACTACTCACGGCAGGCGCATCGGGCGTGCGCCGCGCTTGCAACTCGAATGCTTCATGCACGAGTTGCGCGCGCGGGTATTCGCAGGCGCTGTCGTTCCAGGTTCGCAGCAGGGTCTGGCGCTCGGCGGCGCCCAGCAAGGTCAACTCGTCGATCGGTGTCTCCGGCGCCGCGGCGATTGCCAGCAGCAACACCTCGAAGTTTTCCGCCAGGCGCAGGATCGTGTCGCGTTCGAACAGATCCGTGCAGTACTCCCAATCGATCCGCATGCCCTCCTCGTGTTCGGCGATGCTCAGGCTGAGATCGTATTTCGCGATGCCGCGGTCGAAGTCGAGTATCCGCACATTCAGATCCGCCAACGTCAAGTCGACGGAGTCATTGTTCTGCACCGTGAACATGACCTGGAACAACGGCGTGTGACTGATCGTTCGTTCGGGGCGCAGCGCGTCCACCAGCATCTCGAACGGGAGATGCTGGTGCTCGTATGCGCCCAGCACCATTTCCTTGCTGCGCGCGAGCAGCGCCGTGAAATCTGGATTGCCCGACAGATCGTTGCGCAACACCAGTGTGTTCAGGAAAAGACCGATCATCGGCGCGAGCTCGGCGCCCGGCCGATTCGCGACGGGAGTGCCGATCACGATGTCCGACTCACCGCTGTAGCGCCCCAGCAGGACCGAGAACGCGGCCTGCATGAGCATGAAGAGCGTGCAATCCTGGCGACGAGCGAGCGCGATCAAACCATCGCCGAGATGCTTGCCGAGCGACTGGCTGACCAACGCACCCGCCACGCTTTGTTTCTCGGGTCGCTTCTTGTCGAGCGGGAAACTGTGCACCACCGGCAGACCGGCCAGCTGCTGCGTCCAATACGACAGCATGCGCTGCAAGCTGTCGCCGCTGAGTTGCCGCCGTTGCCATTGGGCGAAATCCGCGTACTGGACGGGCAATGCCGGCAACGTCGACGAAGCGTTGCCGCTTTGCGCGGCATAAAGCGCCATGAATTCGCGTGCGAGCACCGCCAGCGACCACCCGTCACTCGCGATGTGATGCAAGTTCAGCAGGAGCACGTGATGGCTCTCGTCGAGGCGAACCAGGGTCGCCCGAAGCATCGGGTCGCGCGTCAGATCGAACACGTTCGCGCCATCGGCGAGGGCCAGCGCGCGCACGCGCTGCTCTTGCTCTTCCTGCGCAACCTGGGGCAGCCCGATCACACGGATTTCGAGCGCGTGCGATGCCCCGATGATTTGCACGCCTTCGCCAGCCGAGTCGTTGGCGTATACCGTGCGAAGAATTTCATGACGATCGACGATGCCGCTCAACGCCAGCGTCAGCGCCTTCTGATCCAGCTTGCCGCGCAGGCGCAACGCCATGGGTACGTTGTATTGGCTGCGAAACTCGTGGTTGTCTCGATCCAGCTGATCGATGACCCACAGTCGTCGCTGCGCGAACGACAAGGGCAACGGACGACCATCGCGCTGCGTCGGCACCACGGATTCCCAAGCGCTTCGCGGCGCCACCTCGATGGCGGCAGCCAGCTCGCGGAGCGTGGGACGCTCGAAGATCGACCGCAGCGCCATTTCGGCACCCATCCTGGAACGCAACTCGGCAACGACCCGGGCCGCCAGCAGTGAGTGGCCTCCCAGCTCGAAGAAGTTGTCGTGACGACCGACGCGCACAACACCCAGCAGTTGCTGCCAGATTTCCGCCATCGCGACTTCGTTGCGGGTGTGCGGCGCTTCGTAGTCACGTCGATCCAGAGCATCGCTGTCCGGCATCGGCAGCGCCTTGCGATCCAGCTTGCCATTCGCGGTCAAAGCGAAGGCGTCGAGCATCACGAACACGCTCGGCACCATGTAGTCCGGCAACTGCGCGCTCAGCTCCGACCGCAGACCTTCCGTGGACACGTGCGCGCCGGCGACGGCCGTGAAATAGGCCACCAGTCGTTTGTCGCCGGGCGAATCCTCACGCGCCAACACTGCGGCTTCGCGCACGCCGGCGCACGCGGCGAGCTTGGCTTCGATCTCGCCCAGTTCGATGCGAAAGCCGCGGATCTTGACCTGGAAATCGTTGCGGCCCAGGAACTCGATGTTGCCGTCGGGCAGCCAGCGCACCAGGTCGCCGGTCTTGTACATGCGCGCGGACGGCGCATCCGAAAACGGATCCTTCAGGAAACGCGCCGCGGTCAATTCCGCTCGATTCAGATAGCCACGCGCTACACCGAAACCGCCAATGCAGAGTTCTCCCGCAACGCCGATGGGCACCGGAGCGCCCTGCTGGTCCAGGATGTACATCTTCGTGTTTGCGATCGGGCGACCGATCGACACCGCGCTCGCCAATGCGGGCGCGTCGCCGGCATGACTGGCATAAATCGTACAGCCGACGGTGGTTTCGGTCGGCCCGTACTCGTTGACGATGACCGCGTGAGACAGCACGCGCTCGCGAAATTCTTCCACGCAGCGCCACGTGAGCTGCTCGCCACCCACCACGATCATGTGGGGCGTCGACCGCGGTGGAGTTGCCGCCATTCCCGCGAGTGCTTCCAGATGCGCGGGCGTCACCTTGAGCAACCACGGTGACGACTGCTGGCAGTACGCCAACAGCTGCGTCAGGCAGCGATGGTTCTCGTCCGCCAACAACACCACCTGCTTGCCACGCAGCAAGGGCGTGACCAACGTGGTCAATGTGGCGTCAAAACTGAATGGCGTCGACACCAGCGCGCCGGCCATGTCGTCGAGTAGATAGGTTCTCGACGCGTGATCCAGATAGTTGAGTGCGGCCTCATGGTGAACCATAACGCCCTTGGGCAGCCCGGTGGAGCCCGAGGTGTAAATCACATAGGCAAGATGATGCGCCGCGAGTCCGCGGCCGCGGGAATCCGGGTTCTGTTCCGGCTGCGCGGACAACTCATCGCTGGAGGCGTCCAGCACCAGCGTCGGGATCGAACCGGACGAAATGCGTTCGCGCTGGGCCTGCTGAATCAGCAGCGCCTTCGGCGCGCTGTCCGTCAGCAGATGTTGCAGACGCTCGATCGGATACGACGGGTCGATCGGGACATAGGCGCCGCCGGCTTTCAGCACGCCGAGCATGGCGATGACCAGATCCGGTGTTCGCTGCGTGCAAATGGCTACACGGTCGTCCGCCTGCACACCGTGGGCGATCAGGTAATGCGCGACCCGGTTCGCACGCGCATTGAGCTCGGTGTAGCTGAGTGATTGCGACTCGAAGACCACCGCGATGGCATCCGGGTTGGCCGCGACGCAGGCTTCGAATTGCTCGTGGATAAACGCGTCGCTCGGCTTCTCCGCCGGGACGTCATTGAAATCCACGAGCACGCGACCTTGCTCCGCTTGCGTCAGCAGCGGCAGCGTGGCGACACGCGTGGCATCGTTCGCCGTCATGCCCTCGAGCAACGTCAGGAAATGCGCCGCGAAGCGCTCGACGGTTGCGCGATCGAACAAGTCGCAGGCGTACTCCAGCTCGCCGGTGAGCCTCGTGTTGTCATCGCTCAGCAACAACGACAAGTCGAAATGCGCAGTGGTGTGCGGCGTCGCGAGGGGAGTCAACGTCAGACCGGGCAACGCCCGACCGCCTTTCAAGGCAAGCTCGCTGTCCGGCGTGTTGTCCATCGCGAGCATGACCTGGAACAGCGGGCTGTAGCTCAGGCTGCGGACCGGGTGCAACGCTTCCACGACCTGATCGAACGGAAGTTCCTGGTGACTGAATGCCTCGAGGGCGCTCGCTTTCACCTGTGCCAGCAAGTCGCGAACGCTCGGGTTGTCGTCCAGGCGCACGCGCAGCGCGAGCGTGTTGACGAAGAATCCGATCACGCTCTCCATTTCGCGGCGCTGCCGGTTGGCGACCGGAGTGCCGATGACCACATCCTGCTGGCCGCTCAGTCGCGCCAGCAACACCGACCAACCCGCCATCAACGTCATGAACAGCGTCACTCCATGGCGCTGTGACAATGCCCGCAGGCGGGCGGTGAGCTCCGGCGAGATGTCCAGCCGCACCACGCCCCCCTGGTAACCAGGCATCGACGGACGTGCACGATCGGTCGGCAGCGTGAGCAACGGCGGCGTGCCGTGCAGATGTCCGCGCCAGAAATCGATCTGTCGCTCGAGTTCCTCGCCCTGCAACCACTGGCGCTGCCATGCCGCGTAATCGGCGTATTGAAATTCCAGCGCCGGCAGCGGGTCCGCCTTACCCGTGCTGAACGCGGCATACAGCGTCGCCACTTCACGCACCATCACGCCCACCGACCAGCCGTCGGTGACCAAGTGATGCTGGGCGATCAGGAGGACGTGTTCCTCCTGCGACAGACGCAACAGGCGTCCGCGGATGAGCGGGCCCGTCGCCAGATCGAATGGCGCGCTCGCCGATTCGGCGGCTTCCTCCGCGGCGGTTCGTTCATGCTCTGCGTGCGCGAGATGACTCAGATCTTTTTCGGTCAGGGCGAAACCGACATCCGTCGGCGCCATCACCTGGTGCGGCACTCCGTCCACGGTGACGAAGCGCACGCGCAGTCCTTCCTGTCGCGCCATCACGCAGTCGAGCGCGGCCTGCAGCACGCTCCGATCGAGCTTGCCAGTCAGGCGCAGCGCCGCGGGCATGTGATAGGCCGCGCTCGCCGCCGGATCCATCTGCGCGATGAACCACAGGCGTTGCTGGGCGAACGACAGCGGCAGTGGCCGGCCATCGCGCGGCGCGGGCGTGAGCGGCGGTAGTGAGGCCTGCCCTCTCTTCCCCGCGATGTGCTGCGCCATCACGTCCAGTTCCGCGTGTTCGAACAACTCGCGCAGCGGCACCTCGATGCCCAGACGATCCTCGATGAGGAATGCGAGCTGCACGGTCAGCAGCGAGTGCCCACCCATCTGGAAGAAGTGATCGTGACGCCCGACGGATTCGACACCGAGCAGCTTTTGCCAGATGGCCGCAAGGACTTCCTCGATCTCGCCTTGCGGGGCTTCGAACTGCCGTCGCACCAACGCGTTGTCTTCCGGAACGGGCAAGGCATGGCGATCCAGTTTGCCGTTCGGCGTCAGTGGGAACGCGTCGAGCACGACGAACGCACCCGGCACCATGTAGTCCGGCAACTGCGCGGCCAGTTCCTCGCGCAAGATCGCCGCCGACAGGATGGCGCCGGCCTTAGCCGATAGATAGGCGACGAGACGTTTGTTGCCCAGCGCATCTTCCCGAGCCAGCACGGCGGCTTCGCCGACACCCGCGCACCTCGCCAGTGTGGCCTCGATCTCACCCAGCTCGACGCGGAAGCCACGGATCTTGACCTGGAAGTCGTTGCGACTGACGAACTCGAGATTGCCGTCCGGCAACCAGCGCACGATGTCGCCGGTCTTGTACATGCGCGCACCCGGAACATCCGAAAACGGATCGTCCAGGAAGCGCTCGGCGGTCAGCCCCGGTCGATTGAGGAAGCCGCGCGCAATGCCCACACCAGCCGCATACAGTTCTCCGGGGACGCCGATCGGCGTGAGAACGCGTTGGTTGTTCAAGACATACGACTTCATGTTCGCGATCGGACGGCCGATCGGCACGCCGTCGCCATTCGAGGCGGCGCGGCCCTTGTCGCAGTCGAACATCGTGCACGCGACCGACGTTTCCGTGGGGCCGTACTCGTTGAAGACGATGGCGTTGGGTAGAACCCGCTCGCGGAATTTCTGCAGCCCTCTCCAGGTCAGCAGTTCGCCGCCCATGGCCAATACATGCGGGGTCAGGCTGGGCGATTCGGAAGTCATCTCGACCAACGCCTCGAGGTGCGCGGGCGCGATGCTGAACAACCAGGGGGTGGACTGCCGGCAGTACTCGTGCAGCTGCGTCAGGCAGTGATGATTTTCATCCGGCAGCAGCATCAGTTGTTTGCCGCACAGGAGCGGCGTGATCAACGTGGTGATGGACGAATCGAAATTGAACGGCGTCGTCACCACGGCACCCGCCGTGCCTTCCGGCAGGTAGTGCTGCAACGCGTGGTGAAAGTAATTGAGCACGCCTTGGTGCAGGGCCGCGACGCCCTTGGGCATGCCGGTCGAACCCGATGTATAGATCACATAGATAAGGTGTCCCGGCGCGAGCCCGCGGCGCCGGGCATCCGGGTTCGTCTTCGGCTGGGCGGCCAGTTCGCCTTCCGCGGCATCCAAGGCCAGAGTCGGTATCGAATGGGACGGCAGTCGCTCCCGTACTGCCTGCTGAATCAGCAGCATCTTCGGGGCGCTGTCCGCCAGCACGTATGCGAGTCGTTCGCGCGGATAGGTCGGGTCCAGCGGCACGTAGGCGCCGCCCGCCTTCAGCACCCCAAGAATTCCCACCATCATGTCCAGCGATCGCTCGAGGCAGATCGCCACGCATACATCCGGGCCTACGCCCTGCGAAATCAGGTAATGCGCCAGCCGGTTCGCACGCGCGTTGAGTTCGGCGTAGCTCAGCGACTGGTTTTCGTACGTCGCCGCGATCGCATCCGGCCGTGCCGCGACCTGGGCCTCGAATTGTTCGTGGACAAACGCGTCGTCCGGAAGGACCAGCGCGGTGTCGTTGAAGTCCACGAGCAGTTGCCGTTCCTGCTCCACAGTGAGCAGCGGCAGCGCCGCCACGTGGGCGTCATCGCTCGCAACCATGCCCTCGATCAGCGTTACGAAATGCCCGACGAAGCGTTCCACGGTCGCACGCTCGAACAGGTCGCTGGCGTATTCGATCTCGCCTGAATATCCCTCCTCGCTGTCGCTCAGTGCCAGGGACAAGTCGAAATGCGCGGATGCGCGCGGCACGTCCAGTGGCGTCAAGGACACGCCTGGCAACGTCAACGTCCGTTCGACCGCCACCTTGTCGAAGATGAATACGGACTGGAACAGCGGGCTGTAGCTCAGGCTGCGCGCCGGCTGCACCGCTTCGACGACCTGATCGAAGGGCAGCTCCTGATGACCGAACGCCGCCAGCGCGGTGCCCTTCACCTGTGCCAGCAACTCACGCACGCTCGGATTGCCTTCCAGCCGCACGCGCAGCGCCAGCGTGTTGACGAAGAATCCGATGAGGCCTTCCACTTCGCGCCGCTGCCGATTCGCCACGGGCGTGCCGATGACCACTTCATTCTGATCACTCAACCTCGCCATCAAGACCGACCACGCCGCCAGCAGCGTCATGAAGTCGGTCACGCCATGGCGCTGGGCCAGCGTTCGCACGCGCGCGCTCAATTCTTTCGAAATTCGAATCTGTACCTGGGCGCCGGCGTAGCTCGGCATCGCGGGGCGCGCACGATCGACCGGGAGGGTGAGCAAGGCCGGTGCGCCGGTCAGATGCTCGCGCCAGAAGCCGAGCTGACGCTGCAGCTCCTCACCCTTCAGCCAATCACGCTGCCAGGCAGCGTAGTCGGCGTACTGGATTTCCAAGGCAGGCAATGAATCCGCTGCGCCCTGGCTCGCGGCTTCATACAGCGCGGCCACTTCCCGCACCAACACACCGATCGACCAACCGTCACTGATGAGATGGTGTTGGGTGACGAGCAGCACGTGCTCGTCTTCCGCCAACCGCAGCAGGCGTCCACGGATCATCGGTCCCGCCGCGAGATCGAATGGCGCACGCGCCTCTTCCGCGCACTCCGCCTTGACCGCCTGCTCGCGCAAGTCCTCCGCAAGATGCGTCAGGTTGGTTTCGATCAGGGCGAAACCGACACCGTCCGGCGCGATGACTTGATGAGGCACGCCGTCGAGCAGCACGAAGCGCGTGCGCAGTCCGTCCTGGCGCGCCATCAGACGATCGAGCGCGGCGCGCAACGCCGGGCGATCCAACTTTCCGGTCAGACGCAACGCCGCCGGGATGTGATAAGCCCCGCTCGCCGCGGAATCGAGTTGCGCGATGAACCACAGGCGTTGCTGGGCGAAGGACAAGGGCAACGGGCGATTGCGATCCACCTTGGGAATGACCTCGCGCGTGTTTCGGTCGCCGCGCGCGCTCGCCTCTTTCTGGATTTTTTTCAGCAAGGCTGCCCGCAGTAGTTCTTCGCGCGTGGGTAGTTTTACAGACACTACTTCAGGTCCTTTAGGTAGGCGAGAAGATCTTCGTCAGACATGGAGGCGAGCTCGGCCTCCATCTCTTCCACTTCCTTCTCGCTGAACAGGTTCGCTTGCGCGTTGACGATCAACTCGCTCATGGACACCAGGCTCGCGGCGCCAAACAGCGCCTCCAGCGTCAGCCGGACCTGGAATTTCTCCTGGATGCGAACCGACAAGGTGATCGCCAGGAGTGAATGCCCACCGAGTGCGCTGAAATTATCGTGGCGGCCAACGCGTGGAACGCGCAACAGCTCGCGCCAGATTTCCGCCAGCGCTTCCTCGGTGTGACCCTCGGGCGGCTCGTACTCGGCCGCCAACGATTCGCCTTCCGGCACCGGCAAGGCCTTACGATCCAGCTTGCCGTTGGGCGTCAGCGGAAAGGCATCGAGCACGACGAACGCGCTCGGCAGCATGTAGTCAGGCACGTGCGCCGCCAAGTGCGCCCGCGACTCCACCTCGGAGAAGCAGGCCTCGTCGTGACACGTCAGATAAGCCACTAGGCGTTTGTCGCCCGGCACGTCCTCACGCAGCAGCACCAGCGCCTCCCGCACATTCGGGTGCGCCGCGAGCTTGCTTTCGATTTCTCCGAGCTGAATTCCAGTGAGCCGTCCGGCAGCCATCGCACCAGGTCGCCGGTCTTGTACATCCGCGCGCTCGCATCGCTCGCGCCGAGCTCACGTGCGAACGGATCGCTCAGGAACCGCTCGGCGCTGAGTTCGTCCCGGTTGAGATAGCCCCGCGCCACGCCGCCACCCGCCACGAAGAGTTCGCCTGGCACTCCGACCGGAACCTGTTGCAGGTTAGGCGTCAACACATAAAGACGCGTATCCGCGAAACCTCGGCCAATCGGAACGGTGTTGATGTCGACGAGCCGTTCAGGCGTCACCTGATACCAGGCACAGAACGTCGTGGTTTCGGTCGGGCCATAGCCATTGAGCAGCCGTTCCGGCATGCCCTGGCTAACAACGCTGGCAACCGCGGCCGGCGAGACCACGTCGCCGCCAAACACCAGTGTTCCCAACGCGGCGAAACAATCCGGTTTGCTTTGCGCGAGGTGATTGAACAGCGCGGCGGTCACGAAGAGCACGTTGATGCCGTCTTCGTGAATCTGCGTCGCCAGCCGCTCGGCGTCGACCAGCGTGTCTTTCTCGACCACGACCAGGCGACCGCCATTGAGCAACG
The DNA here is from genome assembly GCF_001423495.1 of Xanthomonas sp. Leaf131. Taxonomy (GTDB): domain Bacteria; phylum Pseudomonadota; class Gammaproteobacteria; order Xanthomonadales; family Xanthomonadaceae; genus Xanthomonas. The sequence goes on from NZ_LMOG01000021.1 coordinate 267,349, forward strand.
CGCCCCAGATTTCGAAGGTGGCGGCATCGAACGACGTGTTGGAGGCCTGCGCCATGACCGTGCTGCTGTCGAACTGCACGTAGTCCCGGGTGGTGACCAGGCGCACCACGCTGTGGTGCTCGACCATCACGCCCTTGGGCTCACCGGTCGAACCCGAGGTGTAGATGACATACGCCAGGTGGGAATCGTTCAGATCGGGAGACTTGACCGGATCGTGGGTGGGCTGCGACTTCAGGGCCTCGCGATCGGACGGCGCGTCCAGCACCAGCGTCGACAGCGCATGCGTGCCCACTCGCTCGGTCAGCGAAAGTTGTGTCAACAGCGCCACGGGAGCGCTGTCGGACAGCATGTACTGGATGCGATCCTGAGGATAGGCAGGGTCCAGCGGCACATAGCAGCCACCGGCCTTCAGCACGGCCAGCAGGCTGGTCACCATGTCCACGCCCTGCTTGAGGCATACAGCGACCCGGTCGTC
>NZ_LMOG01000022.1:0-220000 GCF_001423495.1 Xanthomonas sp. Leaf131
TGATCTGCTCGGTGCTGAATCTGCTCTTCTTCATGTCCGTCCTCTTGGGGTCACGGACTTTATAGCTTCAGCTGGTACGGCTCAGTGGGGGCAGGTCAGCTGATCAACAGTGAAATCCCCACCGCTAGCACGGGAGCGAAGCGGACGGCGCACGGTTGAAACCTGACCGCAAGAATGGTCGCTTAGCCAGTAAAAGCGGATAGCCCAGCAAAAAAGTGAAGAGGATCGAATTCCAGCTGAATCCAGCGCCACGTGACACACCATTGAACACTACCTCAAGGCAGTTTCGCAGAGCGGCATCACTGACTGTTATAGATAGGCCCTTCATTACTCAGATACTCAACGTGCGTTGCGGATCTTCATTATGGCGAGCTAATAATTCATCTTTAATTGGTAGAATTGCTTCGTATAGCTTGTGATACGTATGTCCCACAGCTCCACTGAACAATCTTAACTTCGGCCTAGATTTTCCATATGCGAGGACATGATCGGATGAGATTCCTGGGTAAGGATCAACATAGACAACTTCCATCATCCCCAGCTGAAATGCCTTTTTTGAGCACAATTCACATGGACTAGCTGTAGTATAAAGTATTCCTCCTTCGATACCGCTATTGCCGGTCTTGGCAAGCTGCAGAAATGCGTTTTCCTCCGCATGAAGAGATCTTGTGTGGACTTGGTTCTTACTTCCCCTCAATTCATTATAAGAATCCTTGAAGCAATAGGGGCATGACAGACCTTGTGCATCTTTAATTCCATGTCGGCGGCTATACTTTTTGTCTATGAACCTCCTAAATTCGGGATTTTTACGCTCGTAGTCACTATACGCATCTTCATCTTTAGAAATTAGATCTGAGACATCCCTAAGAAGACATGAAACCTGTCCCTTAGGCACATCATTCCACCCAACGGCTTTGATAGAACCCGCACGGTCTGCTACAGCAGCCCCCACTTGCCTGGATATACATCCGCTGTTGAGCCTGGAAACAAACGCAAGCTGCATACAACGTTCATCACGGGTAGGGGTAATTATCCCTGGGCGAAGCATAAGTGCTACATATTTAATTATCTGGTTTCCCAAAATTTTTACGTTTGACTCAAAGGCTTCAACACCGCCAGAGTTATTAATAAACAAGTCTGAACGCTGGATACAGTCCTGTACATTTTGCGAAACAAAATCAGAATAAGCACCTAGCGATTTCTTTGAATATTCCCTTTTATCTAGAGCATCAATGTCTTTTACAGATATCCCAGCGTGCGACAATCGGTCTCGCCGATCTTTATCGGGTGAAGTCACAGCTATCGCATAGCAAGCCGAGAACTTGTCCCTCAAATAGACGAGCTCAAGAGAGTTCCTAACCGCATCAACAACGATTCTTGTACTTTTTAAATTATTTTCACGATCATTATCAACGGCACCCATACAAAGACGCCTCACAACCTCCATCAGAAAAAATAGTTTATTTACATCGACCGTTGAACTGACTGCAGTGCCACTTAGCCGTAAATTATCGCCTGCAGATTGAAAAACACTTGCATAACTTGCCGACAGAGCATCTTTTGCACGAAGCGCTAAGAGACTTACAATTTTTGAAAAAAACACCCAAGCAACAAGCGCATTAGCTCTTTCGCTTCTGTTTTCAATATAGGAAATATATTCTGAAAATTTATCTGATTCTCTTAACTCTTTTAGTATTAACAGAAATGATGATGCACGATCAATAGGAACCTTACTTGCCTTTAGTAACCCATCAATAGCATTGTCATCACAAGATGCGAGGCAAGATAGAATAATAGATGATATCGTGATTCTGCGGAATGGAAGCCACGCTTTGCTAAGAAAGAAAGTTGCTATTTCCCCCTTTCTTTTTTCGATTGGCTCAAGTGCATCCAGATAGCTCGGAACTGAGTGAAAATCCTTGCAGAGTAACTCTGCGACAGTTGAACAACCACTCCCAGTTCGACCAGTTAAGGCCAAAACCATAAAATCACTGCGCTCCAGGTAAACTCGATCTATTCCGGCAGTCAGATTGACGCTCACTTTATCTTACCTTCCCTATACTTTATATTGACCTACGAGGACCGCTGGGACGCCCCTTATTCGCAGGGCGAATCTAGAATTATTCACAATAAATTGTTTAAAATTATTTCGGAATATTTCTGGACTCATAAGTCAATCAAACTATTCCAGTCTATTCTCCAAATTTTTTTCAATTTGTTTGATAGCCGCAGCGTATCTAGCCGCAGTTCCGCTTGCTGCTACTGATAAGGCAGTGTCGCTATCTAAGATTTGAGCACGCATTGAGCTCTGTTTCATCTCGCTTTCCCAGCCAAAGGTTCGAGGCAACTTTTTAACTTCCTCCAGTAGGCCGGCAGAAATACAAGCGATTGTTTCATCGGATTCCAACTTCTCAAAAAGAGAATCCATCCTTTCATTTAACGCTATTAACTTATCGACACCTGCGTCAAGTATTTTAATTTCTGATTTTTTTGTGGGCAAGGTGGTTCCACTTAATTCATTGCTAATGCTGTCTAATTCAGTTAGAAAAGCGTCTACGCGACCAAAAACGCCACGTCTTTTTTCTATTCTGATCCGATCACATCGTGGAGCTTTTGTTCTAAATACAACTTCGATATTTGCCATTTGCGCAAGTGCGGCTGCATCTGCTGCCATCTGAGCAACACTTTCCCTAAAGGAGCTATAGTCGACTACTGGGCTAAGAAGAACTGCAGCAGCTGAAGCATAAGCGATCACTTTCGTTTTTAAGCTTCCCTCTTCAAATTCAACTCGAACTTCTACTTCCGTACCAAATATGAAACTTGCCCGCACACCGAAAAACTCTTTTAATTCTAGCTCAAGATTATTAAGCTTCGACTTGTCATTAAAAATATCAACTTCTAAATGCGTGTATGCCTCAGCGAGGACATCTCTTCTTATATAATTTGCCACTACCAATTCGCCCTTGTTAGAATATTTAAATAACATCCAAGCTAATTACGCTGCACCTCGAAAAATTGGGATCTAATACATCCGTAAAAATTCATCTTTCGCAAACTGCTCGGCCTCTTTTGTGTAAGTACAGACGCAAGGAATATTCACTGCACGCGCGTTGCGATGCGCGAGCAAGCCGTAAATCTCACGCACGACGCTGACACCCATTTGCTGGCGTTTACATTGTTTGCATTGCACCAGCGTACTGCGGCAGTCTTTGCAAAGAATCAGATCGATACCGCTGTCGGCGCTCCCCAGGAAGATTTCTTCCAAGGCACAGCTTTGACGGCGGAAGACTCCGCCCACCAACAGTTCGAACTGGCGCCAGCAATTTGCGGCCAAGCTTTCCAGCGTAGTGCGGGTGACCAGGAGTTTGCGGGCCTCGTAGCAACTGACAAACGAAGCGAACGCGGCAAGACAGCACATACCCAACACCATCCATGCGATGAGTGCGAGTGCTGCGTTAATGCATTGATTGAATCCTTGTGCAAGTGGGCCGCCTTGGTACTGCAGCAGCCACGGCACGCAGTCGCGAATGGCAAAAAAAACACCACCTCCCAGAGCGAGCTCAAGCGGCCATGGTAATGACCACACAACTGTAAATCCGGCACTTCCCCGTCTGCTTCCCATGCATGAAACCCCCGTTCCAGTCTGCACACTACCGTTATGTAGTGGCTTTGTCAGCGGGTACCCGGCATTTTGTACCAGCTGTGTCATCCGTTGTGGTTGAACGCACTAAATTGCATGGTGAGAGGCGCCCGTCTTTGTGCGAGCGCCCCTACCATTTACTGCAGCGTTCGCTTATTTCTTCTTGCCGCTTTTATCCGGCGTTTGACTTAAAGCGGACCCGGCCGCTGTTTTTGAATCCTTGCCGGTGCTGCCGCTACGCAAGACCTTGCTTGCGGCCTTGGCCGCTTTCGGGCCGGTTTTCTCGTTGGTCGCCATGCGTATGACCTCCTCGCCACCCCAGTGGTGGCGAGGCGAAACTAGGCCGATTATGTTGGCCGCACAAGTCTGGTTGCAGCGCGCGCTACGGCAGAGTCTGCAAGACCGCCGGTGCGTTATCTGGCTAGTTATCTGGCGATGTGCGCGGTGTTGTGTGCCTGATGCTTCGAGGCCGGCGTGCCACCTCAGTGTGCCAAGCAATTACAGCGGGGACGGTTCGGGCAACAACTTCCGCGCCTGGCCCCAGGTAAGCATTGCATCCAGTGCGGGGCACAGGGCCTGGCCCCATGGCGTGAGGCGGTAGTCCACCTGTGGCGGTACCTGCGCGTAGACGGTGCGCAGCACCAGGCCGTCGCGTTCAAGCTGGCGCAGCTGTTGGGCGAGCATCTTCTGCGAGATGGCGGGAATCAGCCGTTCCAGATCCGAGTAGCGCTGCACCTTGCCGTCGAACAGGTGGAACAGCAGCAGCAGTTTCCAGCGGCCTTCGATGAGCTTGAGCAGGGCTTCGACATCGCACGCGGCGGTGTCCGGGGTGTGCGGCTTTCCCATGGGTGCGTGACTTACCTTTGCGTGCGTTCTTGCGGCAGGTGATGCCGCTGTCGATCATGGCATACACGTTTCGCACCGGAGATCGCTGCCATGTCACTTGCCCTGCCCCACGCCATTGCCTGCTTCTTTGCCGCCAGCAATGCCGGCGATGCCGCCGTGCTGCTGCCGCACCTGGCCGACGATGCGGTGGTGCACGACGAGCGCCGCCAGCACCGTGGCGTTGCTGCGATTGCGGCGTGGCTGGCACAGACGCAAGCCACCACGCCGTATCGTGCGGTGCCGCTTGGTGTGCACATCGAAGGCGAGCAGGTGCGCGTCACCGCACAGGTGTCTGGCGAGTTCCCGCAGAGCCCGCTGCAGTTGGAGCATGTGTTCCAGCTGGTAGGCGGCAAGATTGCGGCGTTGGAGATTCATTGACGCAGTGCGCCGGCGTGCGGCCCAACTGGCACTTTCCGGATCCTGTAGCGATGGCGGCCAACGCTGCGCTGCGCCGTGACGAGCGCTACCGCAGGGCGATGGCCGCAATGTCCCTTGCCTCAACTCCCTGTATTCCGCGCCATCGGCGTAAGTATCAACGACGTGGGTGTAGCAGCATATCTATCTAGCCGAGACCTGCGTCTGGCTGCATGTGATCGCGGATGTACTGCTCGATATAAGCCATCACACGCGCCGCACCGTCATCATGTTCCAGCAGCTCGATCGGTCGCTGGTTGCGCAGGTACTGGCTCTGCGTTTCCGCCCACTGAAAGAAATCTCTGGGCTTTGGCTTGATCGGCTTGGCAGCGATCATGGCCGCCTGCAGAAGATCGGGGCGCGCGTACCAGGAGATGGGTTTGGTTGCGTCCTTGTTCTTTCCGGGAATCACGCGTGGCAACTGAGAGGCAGCGAGCTCTTCCGGCGCTATGTGCTTGCGCACCCAGTGCGCGTGCTTGCGAAGTTCGCCGTTGGGCTGGCGCTCTTTTTTCGTCGGGTTGCTGCTATCGCGCCTGGTTGGAATCACCAAACCAATGACCAACTCCGGTCTCTTCTTGCGAATCAGCTCCAGCGCTGGCGCGATGTCGGTATCGTTGGTGACAACCACTAGCTGATCAAGCTCGCGGCAACTGATTGCGTCGTAATATAAGGACAGCGCCAGGTTCACGTCCGACTGCTTCTCTTCCAGCTTCCACACCGTGATCTTTCCGCACTCGCGAGGATCTTTGTCAGGTTCCTCTGCATCTACGACGTGCTGGTTCGATTTGGTGAGCGAGTAATAGCCTGATGTAATCGAGATGCGTTCGTTTGCAGCCAGAGCGCGGTGGTACTGAAGTTGGGAGGCAACCGAGTCAGCGCCTTTTGCGCGGGGCGAGATAGGGACAGTGAAGTAACGGATTGCACAATGGTCCAAAACCATCTGTGCAGGCACCGCGTCTGGAGCGGTTCGATGGAGAATAGACCCGCGTCCTTAGCGTTGCCATTTCTGTTCCTCAGAAATGAAAAAACCGGCTTGAGGCCGGCTTTTTCTCCCTGACTCCTATGGTGCAAGCCCGTAGCAATGAGGGTTAGTTGTTACTGGAAACATTAGCCATGACCGGCAGGCGTGTCAACCAGGCATGAGGCGGCCATGACAGGGCTGGTCTGTACGTCAGCCTTGATGCTCTGCCCGCACCCAATCGCTGCGCAATTGAGGTTGGGGTACGCACATTCTCATCAACGCAGGGCAGTTACCCTCACCGCCTTTAGACCAATAGGAGCCCTCTCCCATGCATGCTTTGATCGTTGTCGCACACCCCGAGCAACACTCGCACACGCACGCAGTGGCGGCGCAGGTCGGCGAGGCGCTGTTGGCCTCCGGTGGGGCGCATACGTTCGAAGTGGCAGACCTGGCGCAGGAAGGCTTCGACCCGCGCTTTACGCAGGCCGATGTGGCGTTGTATGCGGGCAAGGCCGGGGCGCCGCCCGATGTGGCGGCCGAGCAGGCGCGGCTGGACCGGGCCGATGCGCTGGTGCTGGTGTTCCCGATCTATTGGTGGTCGTTCCCGGCGCTGCTCAAGGGCTGGATCGACCGGGTGTTTGCGGTGGGCTGGGCGTTCGATGAAGACGCCGACAGCGGCAAGATCGTCAAGAAGCTGGGGCGTCTTGGCGTGCACGTGGTGGCGATCGGCGGTGCGGACGAGCGCACCTATGCGCGGCACGGCTACTTCGGCGCGATGAAGACGCAGATCCACCACGGCATCTTCGATTTCTGCGGGGCGCGCGTGCAGACCTCGGAGTTGATGGTGGTGCCGGATGCGGACTTTCCGCAGTCGCACCACGCGACAGCGCGCGCGATTGGCGGGCGGTTGTTTGGCGAGGCGGCCGGGCATGGTGCTTCTGCGGCTTAACAGGGGTGAGGCGGTAACGCCAAGGTGCGGCAGACATGCTGCGCCTTGCGCATGGCGGCTCGATTACCGCTCGCTTACTCGAGCGGTCTTGGCCACGGACGTTGGTAGTTGGAAAACGTCTTGTAGAGCGATGCGGCACGCTCATCGGCAACGACGTTTTCGACGCCGCTCAGCCCTTTCGCTGCAATGGCGCTCGAGGCTTTGCCATCGCCCAGCAGATAGGCCAGGCGCAGGTACGCCAGGCTGTCGACCAGGTTCTTGTGCTGCGTGTCGCTGGCATAGACGTCGGACAAGCCGTAGTAGGCATACAGATTCCCAGCCACTGCGGCCCGCCGCAGGATGCCGATGCCGGCATAGAAACGGCCATTTACTGCGGTCTTGACGCCGTAGATCACCGTGGCGGGCTTGTTGCCTGCTTGCGACTCTGCGTTGAGCTGCTCCAGGTTCAAGGCTTCCAGGCGTGCCTGCTCCGCTTCGGTCGGGTAGCCGTGGGTCATCAGCCAGTGCGCTTCTGCTTCGGAATTGGCCACGAAGGGTCCACTGGCCTTGCAGGCATTGAGTCCTTGCGGGCAGAGATAGCGCCTTGCGTCCTGGCTCACGGTGGGCTGCTGGATGGTGGCGGCCTGGTGATGCGGCCGTGGTGCGGCACTGGCGTCTGCAGCGGCAGTTGTTGGCGTTGCAGAGGAAGACGTTGGTGGCTGCTCGGTGTGCGCGGGTTGGTTTGTCTTTCCGCACGCGGTAAGTGCAACGCAAAGCGCTGCCAAGGCCAAGATCCTTTTTGTGCACATGCTTCCCTCCATTGAAGACTGCGGTGATGGTGCTTGGCGGGTGATTCTTGGAACGCTTGTATAGCTCAAGACTTGCCTGCGCTGAAAGCCAGGACGCACCGCTTGACCTCGTACCCTCACCCCCGGCCCCTCTCCCGGTGGGAGAGGGGAGTGGGGCCTTTGTTGGGTGCGTTTGCATGTGGCTTGGTGGGTTGGCCGATGCCGTGCGCCATTTCTGGCGAGAGTGCGCATGCCGCTGCAGCCGGTATCGAATCTGAGCGGTATCGCGACCAGCAAGCAGGTGGCCGAGGCGGACGTCGCCGTCGGGCCAGGCGTCGTTGCGCCGCGACAACCGGCTGTTCCGTCTGGCAGGCACTCAGCTCTGGCCTAAGAGGGGTCAAGTGCATTTTTCACAGCTGCCAGCGATGCACGCTAGAGGCCGGATCCCTTGCTACAGCAGGCTTTCGCGCCTGTAAATCGACCTGAACTGAAAGAAATCGGCCTGCTGAGACGAAATGCGGCCTTGGTCTCACTTTTTCCGTATATGGTGACCCACATCACATTTAATTGTGATGAAAGTCTCATTTTTTCAACGGAAGAAGGATCTACACATGACCGAGAACATGATCGGGCTGCCGTTGCAGCCAATGGGCGCGCGGAGCGCAACGGCGCAGCGATGGGCCGCGCTCCCGTCATCGTTGGCAGCGTCCTTTGGCGATACCCGCGCAGTGCCCTTGCCGCGTGCAGCTGCGCCCCTGGCAGAGACCCCCAGCCTCAAACGCCTGCTGCGCAAAGGCGCGCGCAGCCTGGTGCGGACACTGCCCTGGCGGCACCAGGACCGGCTCCACTTTCTGCATACGTTCGGCCGGCTGCCGGATCTGTATGCGCCGAAATGCTTCAACGAGAAAATCCTCTACCGCAAATGCGTGCACGGCGATTACCCGCTCTACATGCGTCTGGCCGACAAGTTCGCGGTGCGCCCGTATGTGGCGGCCAGGATTGGTGAGGCGTATCTGGTGCCGCTGCTGATGGACAGCACCGATCCGCAGGATTTATTGCGTCTGCCACGCTGGCGGCAGACGGTGATCAAGGCCAACCACGGCGCGGCGATGGTGGAGATCGTGCGCGAGGAGCCGGATGCGCAGCAGAAGCGCCGCATCATCGAGCGCTGCGGCCGCTGGCTGCAGACCGACTTTTCCGAGATGGTGCGCGAGATCCATTACCGCGATATTCCGCCACGCCTTCTGGTGGAGCAGTACATCGGCGAGGGGCAGCAGGTGCCGGTGGACTACAAATTCCACATGTTCCGGCAGGCGGACGGTAGTTTTCAGTACGTACTGCAGGTGATCTATGGCCGCTTCGACACGCCCAAGCTGGGGATGACCTTTTTTGTCGGCAACCTGCACACGGCTTTTCACCGCATCCGCGACGACGGGCGCGCGCCGCCGTGCGCGCCGGCGCTGCTGGAGCAGGCGCTGGAACTGAGCAAGCAGCTGGCAAACGACTGCGACTACATGCGGGTGGACTGGTACATCCAGCGCGGGCAGATCTATTTCGGCGAGCTGACCTTTACCCCGGGCGCGGGGCTGGTCACCGGCCTGGACCGCGGGCTGGACCGGATGATGGGCGACATGTGGGTGCAGCGGCGCGCGCCAGCCGAACCCTGGTTCTCCGGAGAAGGCATCCGCGTGCGGGTGCCGGTGCGATAAGCCGCCTCGCACGTGGCTGCGGCTGTGGCGGTTAGGAGATGGGGCGGCACGCGCGCGATCCGTATGGTGGTTCCGGAGTGAGGCTGCGGCGCCAGTGATCATTCTCGGCGTGCGTTGACCTCGTGGTGCGTTGACCTCGTGCGCGCTACCCTTGCGCGCGCTCGCTACCCCAACGTGTGCATCCGCATGGCGCGTGCGCGTCGTTGCCACGTTTACGCGTCGCTGTTGCGGGCTGCCGCTTCTGCTTTCTACTCAGTACAAGGACGTCTCCGTTGTCAAACGTTTCGCTACGCACCTGTTTGCCGCTTGCCCTTGTGAGCGTGCTGTCTGCCTGCAACGGCGCTGGCACCGCCAGCACCAGCGCGCCGCGCCCGGAGGCCGAGCACTTCACACTTGCCGATCTGCAGCAGCTTGGCTGCACGGTCACCGCCACGCCCAAGCGCAACGTGAGCAAGATCCCGTTGATGGGCGAGATCGATGGCTACGGCGTGACCAGCACCACCGCGTGCGCGACTCAGCTGGTCAGCCTGCTGCAGCCGATCAAATACGAGGACGCGGTGTGGGAAGGCGCACACACGGCGGCCGGCAACTTCGCCAAGAAGCATGGATTCGAACGCGAGAGTTATGAGGGCCAGCTCGGCGAGTACAGCGAGATCGAGATCTTCAGCCGCGGCGGCACGCCGGTGGGCTTCGAGTACAGCGTGCAGGCCAAGGGCCAGCTGCATACGGTGATCGTGCTCTCCGACCGCATCGCGCCGGATGCGGCGTTCGAGGCGGTGTTGAAGAAGAAGCTGTGAGAGCGGGCGCTGCTGTTTTGGGTTGAATGCGGAGGCACTGCGTCGAGGCTGGTCCGGTGCAGATCCTGTGCATCTACGTGCCATTGTTGCCAGCCAGGCATCCCACGTAGGGGGCAGATGGTTACCCTGCCCGGCCACTGCACAGCTGCGGCGGAGTGGAACGGACAACCATTAGCCGGCAAACCGATTAATAGTAAAGTGAAGCCACTCACTTGTTAGCCGGAGAGCATGATGGCGAATCTGGTCAAGCTGGCGACCGCTCGCGCCCTGGTCGATGCCAGTGCGGTCAGACAGGCTTCGGTCGTCGGGGAGGCCGGTGCCTGGACCGTGCAGCTGCAGACCCATAACCAGACCCGTGTGCTGGCCACCAAGGCCAATGCGCCGCGCCGGTTTGGCAGCTTCGAAAGTGCGTTGAAGGTATTACGCGAGATGGGCATGCCATTGGATGCGCTTCACGTGGATGCTGCGCAGTGGGACGCCGAGGGCGGCACTGCGAAACGCCGGCCGGATCGCTCCGAGGCGATGAAAGTCAAGGAGATGGACGCGCGCTATGCGGCCTCGCTACGCACTCAGACCGATCACGCCCTGGCCGACCCCCGCCCTGCGCTCTCCAGCGTGCAGGCAAAGCAGCAGATGGAGACACTCAAAGCGCAGCAGCGTGCAGTGCTTGATGCAGCACTGCGTGCAAAGGGCACGCGTGCGTGAGCGTGGCCTGGAAGCAGACCGCGCTGGATGCGCGCACCGCGTTGCTCGCTGCAGCATTGGCACGCGCGATCGAGATCCCCGACCCGCAGATGTATTTCGCAGCGTGTGAACAGGACGACCGGATCGAAGCCGAAGGCGACGCGCTGGATGGTGCCGCCATCTATCTCCCCGGACCCACGCCGGGAACGCGTTTATACACGTGCCAGGACGGCAAGTATCTGTTGATCTACACACGCGACGGCGACGATGTGCTGATCCTTGCACTCGTCCCTGCGCGCTCCGATTGGAAGCCGACGTAGTAAAGCGATCTACAGCTCCATGACGTGTCGATGCTACCGCGCGGGGAGGCGCGACCGGTCGACGACATCGACAGCGCGCTACACCCCACCCAACGGCCGCAGACACAACCAGATCGCGCACCAGTGCGAGAGCGCGCCGCCCAGCACATGGGCGTGCCAGATGGCGCGGTTGTAGACCAGCGATTTGCGCACGTAGAAGGTGACGCCCACGGTGTAGAACGCGCCGCCGGCAACGATGAGCCACAACACATCGCTGTCCAGGCCGGCCACGAGCGGTTTGATCACCACAATGCCGGCCCAGCCCAGCAGCAGGTAGATCACCACCCAGAAACCCTTGGCGATGCCGGGCAGGAACAGTTTGGCAAACACCCCGAACAAGGCCACGCTCCACACCGCCACGATCATCGCCCAGCGCCAGGTGCCGTCGAGCGCGACCAGGAAAAACGGGGTGTAGGAGCCGGCAATCATCACGAAGATGCCGGCGTGGTCGAACTTGCGCAGCATCGGCTGGCGCTGCGGCGGGGCGAAGTTGTAGGCGGTGGAGCAGGCGAACATCACCAGCAGCCCCAACGCGTAGACGCAGGTGGCCAGCAGCAAGGTCTGATTGGCATGGGCGCGCCAGACCATCCAGGCGCCGCCGACGATGGCCAGGAACAGCCCGGCGGCATGCACGACAACATCGGCACGGCGGGCAGCGAAGGTCTGGTAGTGCGGAGCGGCAACGCGGGGGGGCACGGGCACGGCGGGTCTTCGATATGGGGGAGCCCAGCGTGCAACGCAGCGGTGACACGGTGGGGACGACAGGATACCCGGCTTGCTGAATCCGCTCAGTGAGGCAGGCTCGCCGGTTTGGCGCTGGTGCCACGAACGCTCAATGCGCCCTGACCACCACGACGATGGACTTGGTCAAGATGGGGCTGGCGCCGCGGCCACGTTGCGTTAGCTGGCGGATATCAAGGATGTTTTAACCACACGCCCGCTTATTAAGGCATCCTTTAATAGTCCGCATTGGTCGTAAAGGATCCTTGAATGACACGTGTCACCGGCGCATACGCTGTCCTCAAGACACACGACGAGACCGTGCGGGCGTTCGTTCCGGCGCCACTTCCACCGGCCGCTCCCGTGCTGGATCCGGCCGCCTACCTGGAGCGCAATCGCCTTGCAGAGGTGGCACTGGCGCGGCTTACCGGGATGGCGGGCCTGGTGGCGTCGAGCGAGTGGCTGATCTACAGCGCGGTTCGGCAAGAAGCGCTGCTGACGTCGCAACTCGAAGGCACCCAGGCAACCCTGACCGATGTCTTCGATGATGAGGCGGGGCTGGCGGTGACCAATGCAGACGATGTGGAAGAGGTCACCAACTACCTGCAGGCGTTCAAGTTCGTCCGCGAGCAGCTGCACGCGCCGACTGGGCTGCCAATCTCGTTGCGCTTGCTGACCGAGGCCCACCGGATTTTGTTGGCCGGCGTGCGTGGCGCCCACAAGCTGCCGGGCAGCATGCGCACCAGTCAGAACTGGATCGGCGGAACCCGACCGGGGAATGCCGCATTCGTGCCGCCGCCGGCCGATCGCCTGGCCGAGGTGTTCGGTGATCTGGAGCGCTTCATCCATGACCCGCAGCCCACGCTGCCACCGCTGGTACGGATTGCGTTGGTGCACGCGCAGTTCGAAACCATCCATCCGTTTCTGGACGGCAACGGCCGGATCGGGCGGTTGTTGATCGCGGCCCTGCTGGAAGACTGGCAGCTGCTGTCAGAGCCGTTGTTGTATGTGTCCGGCTACCTCAAAGCGAACCAGAACGACTACTACCGGCACCTGTCAGCCATCCGCACGCATGGCGATTGGGAAGCATGGGTTGGGTTCTTTCTGGAGGCTGTGGAGGCTTCTGCCGAACAGGCACAACGCAGCATTGTGGCCATCGCGGCCTTGATCGCGGTCGATCGCAAACGCGTGCTGAGTACCGGCAGCAGTACCCTGCAAGCGCTACGACTGTTCGAATTGTTGCCCACCATGCCCAAGCTCACCGTCGACCGCGCCCAGCAAGCGCTGGAAGTGTCCTACCCCACCGCGCGCGCAGCCGTGACGACCTTGCAAGACATCGGTGTGCTGGTGGAAACCACCGGCCGCGCACGCGGGCAGAGCTTCAGCTACCAAGCCTATGTGAACGTGTTGCGGGCTTAGAGCGGCGGCGCACTGAGACTTGACGGCACGCGTTACTGAATCCGCTCAGTGAGGCAGGGTCGCCGGTTTGGCGCTGGTCTCATACCCTGAGACACCTCCCCTGTCTCATGCCCCTCTTTGGGAGCTGCCGTATGCCTCCGTTTGCCCTCGCTCCCCGCACCGAAACCGCCGAACGCGCGCTGGCCACCACCGATGGCCGGCCCAGCCGCGATGGCGCGCTGCTCACCGAACGCCTGGAACGGCGTTACCACGACCGCATCACCGGCAGCTTCACCCTGCCCGGGCGCGAGGGCCGCTATGCGCCGATCCCGGACGATGTGCCCAGCGCGCTGCGTGATGCCTTGCATGCGCGCGGCATCACTCAGCTGTATAGCCATCAAGCCGAGGCGTGGGCGGCAAGCCAGCGCGGCAAGCATGTGGCGATCGTGACGCCCACGGCCTCGGGCAAATCGCTGTGCTACACGTTGCCGGTGGTGAGCGCGGCGATGACCTCCGGGGCCAAGGCGCTGTACCTGTTCCCGACCAAGGCGCTGGCGCAGGATCAGGTGGCCGAGCTGCTGGAATTGAACCGCGCCGGCGAGCTGGGGGTGAAGGCCTTCACCTTCGACGGCGATACGCCCGGCGATGCGCGCCAGGCGATCCGCCTGCATGGCGACATCGTGGTGAGCAACCCGGACATGCTGCATCAGGCGATCCTCCCGCATCACACCAAGTGGGCGCAGTTCTTCGAGAACCTGCGCTATGTGGTGATCGACGAGATCCACACCTACCGCGGCGTGTTCGGCAGCCACGTCACCAATGTGCTGCGCCGGCTCAAGCGCATCTGCGCGTTCTATGGCGCCAACCCGCGGTTCATCCTGTGCTCGGCCACCATCGGCAACCCGCATGCGCACGCGCAGGCCCTGATCGAGGAACAGGTGCATGCCATCACCGAGTCCGGCGCGCCCACCGGCGACAAGCACGTGCTGCTGTGGAATCCGCCGGTGGTCAATGCCGCCCTGGGGCTGCGCGCGTCGGCACGCTCGCAGAGCAACCGCATTGCGCGCATCGCGATCAAGAGCGGGCTGAAGACGCTGGTATTTGCACAGACGCGCTTGATGGTGGAAGTGCTGACCAAATACCTGAAGGACATCTTCGACCACGACCCGCGCAAGCCGCCACGCATCCGTGCGTATCGCGGCGGCTATCTGCCCACCGAGCGCCGCGAGGTGGAGCGTGCGATGCGCGCGGGCAATATCGACGGCATCGTCTCCACCTCGGCGCTGGAGCTGGGCGTGGATATCGGCGCACTGGATGTGGTGATCCTCAATGGTTACCCCGGCAGCGTGGCGGCGACCTGGCAGCGCTTCGGCCGCGCCGGGCGGCGCCAGCAACCGGCCTTGGGCGTGCTGGTGGCCAGCTCGCAACCGTTGGATCAATACGTGGTGCGGCACCCGGATTTCTTCGCCGATGCCTCGCCCGAGCATGCGCGCATCGCGCCGGACCAGCCGCTGATCCTGTTCGATCACATCCGTTGCGCCGCATTCGAACTGCCGTTCATTGCCAGCGAACCGTTCGGGCCGATCGACCCGCTGGTGTTTCTGGAAGCGCTTGCCGAAAGCGAAGTGATCCACCAGGAAGGCGACCGCTGGGAATGGATCGCCGACAGCTACCCGGCCAATGCGGTGAGCCTGCGCTCGGTGGCCGATGGCAACTTCGTGGTGGTGGACAAGACCGACGGCAAGCAGCAGATCATCGCCGAGGTAGATTATTCGGCCGCCGCGCTGACCTTGTACGAAGGTGCCATCCACATGGTGCAGAGCACGCCGTACCAGGTGGAGCGGCTGGACTGGGAAGGCCGCAAGGCCTATGTCACGCGCACGCACGTGGACTACTACACCGACAGCATCGACTACACCAAGTTGAAGGTGCTGGACCGCTTCGACGGCGGTGTGGCCGGGCGTGGCGATTCGCACCATGGCGAGGTGCATGTGGTGCGGCGCGTCTCCGGCTACAAGAAGATCCGCTACTACACGCATGAAAACATCGGCTACGGCCCGGTCAATCTGCCCGACCAGGAACTGCATACCACCGCGGTGTGGTGGCAGTTGCCGCAGGCCACCCTGGGCAAGGCGTTCGCCTCCAAGCAGGATGCGCTGGATGGTTTTCTGGGTGCGGCCTACGCGCTGCACGTGGTGGCCACCGTGGCGGTGATGGCCGATGCGCGCGACCTGCAAAAAGCGGTGGGTAATGGCGACGGCGCGTGGTTTGCGGTGGCCGACCAGACCGGGCGCGGGCAACTGCGCGGTGTGGACGAAGGTGAGGAAGGCGCGGTGGAATTGCAGCAGGCCTTCGTACCCACGGTGTATCTGTACGACAACTTCCCCGGCGGGGTGGGCCTGAGCGAGCCGCTGTGGCTGCGCCAGGCCGAGCTGCTGCAGCGCGCGGACGAGCTGGTACGGCGGTGCGATTGCAGCGCTGGCTGCCCGGCGTGCGTGGGGCCGGTGTTGGCCGCGCACGAAGAAGGTAAAGGCGAGTCGCCCAAATCGCTGGCATTGACGGTGCTGGCGCTGTTGTTCGATGCGGATGCGCCATTGCGCCACGCCACCCAGGTGGACGACGACCTGGCGCTGGATGTGCTTGCATGAGTGTGAGTGCGGACCGGCTGCGGTTGCTGCGCCGACAGGCGGGGCATGCGGATGTGCGCGCGCCGGTGACGATTGCAGACGGCGATGCACCGCATGGCGCGCAGGCAGCACCTGCGGTCGATGCGGATGCGGATGCGTTGGCGACCAAAAGTGCGATGCGTGAGTCGCCGCAACAGCTGCACTCCGCAGTGGTCAAGCGAACATCTGGCGATGCAGCTAGCGTGAGCGCTGTTGCAGGCAACGCGCCCATGGGTGCCGTAACTACGCTGCCTGCAACGGCGCAGCCGCCGCGTGACCCGGCAACGCCGGTCGCTGGTAGCGGCCCTGCTGTCAGCGCAGAACGTCTGCGCTTGCTACGCCGTCAGGTCGGCGGGCTGACACCTGCAGCGCGCAAGGACGAGGCGGTGATACCGACGCGTGCGCAGCGTCAGCCTGCGCCCGGTGCCACCTCGCAGGGGTGGCGCGCTGCGCCGCGCGATGCTGCTGCGCCAGGTGCGCAGGCAGGCAACGTAGACGCTGGCAGTGACCGGCGTGCCCAGCCAGAGACACCGTCAATGACGCGCCGCACCTTGCAGGCACCGGGTGCTGCAGCACCGGCGCGCGATGCCTCCGTGTTTGCATGGGTGGAGCACGACGTGCGCCACCGGCCGGCATCGCCGTCGCAATCGCAATCGACTGCAAATGCCGATGCCGACGCCGATGCCGACGCCGCAAAGCGTCTGGCTACATCGCAGGAAACATCCATCGCACCAATGCCCGCTTCACAGCGGCGCACCGACATCGCCGGCTTGCGCAAGATGATCGGCCTGCGCGAACGTGCGGTGTCGGCGCACGTGCCCGTGCGTGCTGCCTCCACCGATCGCCATCTGCCCGGCAACGAGATCGCACCCGGCCTGCATCTGATCGAAGCCTTTCTACCGCAGCCGATTCCGCAGGAGGCGTTGTCGCTGGCCTTCGCCAAACGCGAAGATGCGGTAGACCCGATGGATCTGCTGTTCTTCGATACCGAAACCACCGGCCTGGCTGGTGGCACCGGCACGCGCGCCTTCATGATCGGCGTCGCCGATTGGCACATCGACGACGCGCACGGCAGCGGTCTGCGCGTGCGTCAGTTGATGATGTCCACGATGGCGGCCGAGAGCGCGATGCTGGACCTGTTCCGTAGCTGGCTATCGCCGCAGACGGTACTGTCCAGCTACAACGGCCGCTGCTACGACGCGCCGTTGTTGAAGACGCGCTATCGGCTGGCGCGACGCGGCGACCCGATTTCCGCATTGGATCATGTGGATCTGCTGTTCCCTACCCGCCGCCGGTATCGCGGCACCTGGGAAAACTGCAAGCTGGCCACCATCGAGCGGCAACTGCTGCGCGTGGTACGCGAAGACGACCTGCCCGGCTCCGAGGCCCCGGCCGCCTGGTTGAGTTACCTGCGTGGCGGCAGCGCGCGCAACCTGCGCCGTGTGGCCGAGCACAATCATCAGGACGTGGTGACCTTGTCGCTGTTGATGCAGCGCCTGGTCGCGGTGGAAGCGCAGGATCGCGAGGTGATTCCGGTATTTGACGCACCTTGAGCTAACTGCGCGATTGGTCGCGCTATCACCGCAGAATCGTCAAGTAATTGCGATGATGGATGCGTCATCGATGGTCCCCGACCGCCTTACAGTGAACACGTGAGCGCGGCGCTCCGCCGAGAGCCCTGTGTGCCGAGATCTGGTAGCGCTGCGGCAATGCCATCAGAAAAGACGGCCGCGTTAGCGAAGAGAAACGTGCTGCGGCACTGAAAAGCTTGCCGCTGTCATCGTCCGGTTAACTCCGCGACTTAAAACCCTGCTGCTTGCCCTCAACGTCGATTTCAAGGACACGCTACATGTCGTCACGTCTGGACACTCCCTTCAGTCGGCGCCGTTTGCTGGCCGCCGCTGCCGGCGCTTCGTTGCTGGCCACAAAATTGCCGGCGCTTGCCAATCCAGCGGCGCCGCCGGATGTGGGCCGCAAATTTCTGCGCTCGAGAAAGCCGATGCCGTTTGCCGGCAATACCTTCCTGGGCCATCTCGATCAGCAGGGCGATGGCTACGAGAGTTTCGACCGGGTGCTGGATATCTACCGAGAGTTGCCCGAGCAGCGCTTCTTCAACAAGCTGGCAGTGTTGCCGCCGAGCAGCTATCACGCCACGTTGCTGGGCGGGGTCAATGAGAGCGATCGTGTCGAAGGGCCGTGGCCGAGCGATACGGCGCGCGATGTTGCGTTGGCGGACATCAGTGCCAGCTTCCTTTCGCGGTTGCAGCAACGCAATGCTGCACCGCTCGGGGCGTGCCGGTTCCTGGTCGACCCCACGGCGGCCAAGACCGGCCGCAACGATAATCTGCTGATTCCGTTGGTGCCTGCCGATACGGCCACCGCGCAGCGGCTGGAGACTGCGCGCCAGGGGCTGATGGCGTTGACCAAATTGCAGCGCCCGGATTACACCAACTTCCGTTTTCATATCTCGCTGGCTTACCTGTGCGAGACGCTCGATGCTGCCGAGCAGGTGGCATATCGCATGGCAGTGGACGATTGGTTGAAACGGCTTGTGGCAGCGGGGCCGATCACGGTACCGCGTTTCCACTTTTGTACCTTCAAGGACATGTCCGCGTTTCGTGAGGTGTATGAGGTTTGAAGTTGAGCTTGTATGGCGAATGCATAAGCCCCTCTCCTACGGGAGAGGGGTTGGGGTGAGGGTACGCAATTTCGCCAACTCACAATCGCCGGGGTATTTACTCTATCGCCAAAGCGCACTCTTTCATTTGGTCAGGTGCTTGCAGCGCGTTGAATTTTGCGTGTGATGGCAAGATCTGTGCGTGTAGTTAATGGAGGAAGTTAAGATTGCTGGCTGCCGTACCCTCACCCCAACCCCTCTCCCGGGGGGAGAGGGGCTTTGTTTCCCGCCGCTTTGTTTGGTGAGCGAATGCCTGGCGCTGCGTTTTTCTCGCGCAGCGCGCGCTTATTGATGCACTTCCAATACCTCAGTCGTCATCTGCCACGCTGCAAACTCCTGCTCGAACTCCGCCAGCGTCAACAAGCCCATGCAGGCATGTGCGCCGATCGGTAACGCTTGCCCTTCGGCAAGTTTGCGCACCAACAAGATCGCTGCGAAACAGGGAATCTCCGGGCCGTGCAGCATCGGGGCGGTGAGGTCCCACTGCAGTCGCAGCGGCTGGCGATCGCTGATCTGGTCATGGCCGGTGCCGCGCAGCTCCACGCGCATGCCGCCTAAGTCGGTGCCGAAGCGGTCGAACCAGCGTGCGGCGCGTGCGAACACGTCAGCCAGCCGCGCCATCGGCAATGGCACGCCGCAGTGACGCAACCAGGCGACGAGCGCCAGACAGCGCTGCAGGAACGACACCTCTAACGCGGCGCGAAACTGCACGGTCTGCACACCTGGATAGCGCTGCGGCAGCAGGTCGTGGTCGGGCACATCGCACGGTGATGCAAGCCGCGGGGCGAGTTGTGCGAACTGCACGCGCGTAGGCCTGGCCCAGCCCACCACGGTTTGCCAGCGACCGGCGTGCAACCAGTTAAACGGCGTGCCGCAATACGACAACACCGCACGCACCGTCGCCAGGCCCAGCGGTGTGCCTTGCGCGGGCGCGATGACCATGCGGATCTCATGCAGAGCAGAAAAGCGCGGCAGCAAAGCGTCGATCACGGCGCTCGACAGCGCGGGCAAGGTGCTGGCGCCGCTGATGGCCACACGCTGCGCTTGCCGTGCCACAGCGTCCAGTGCCGTGGGGAAATCGCGGACGAAGGTGCGGCCATCGGCCAGGTCGATGTAGTGCATGCCGGCCTGCAGACAGCTGCGCGCCACCGCGTAATCCTGGCCCTGGAACGGGCCTGCGGTATGCACCACCACATCGGCCGCGGTGGCCGACAATTGCGCGGCGAGGTCGCTTGCCTCGGTATCCAATCGGCAGGCGGAGATGCGGCCAGGCGCGGCATCCGGCCACCTGCTCGCCACATCGCCGGGATGGCGCCCGGCCGCGATCACCTGGAGTTGCGGTGTTGCCGCCAGCGCCCGCACGATGCGCGCGCCGAAATGCCCGAAGCCGCCCAACACCACTACCCGATACGTCATCGCCTGCTCGCCGTCTGCACCTGTTGCACAGTATCGGCGAGCAGACCGGCAGCAGCGCGTCCGCCCTACCCGCACACGATGGCGAGATGGTGCGACCAACAGCGGCTGACACACCGTAGCGAGCGGTCGTCAGGCGCTTGCGGGTGGCGCGCTCAGAACCGGAATGCACGCGTTGTACATACCGATTCCGAACATCGACCACGCCCGCCTGGCGGTGAGCGCAGTCGTTTTGTGAGCCGCTCTAGCCGGAGACCCGCGTGACCAGACCACGGGCCAACGCCTCGCGCAGCACCTTCAGCGCTTCGCGCGTGGCGAGCTTGGAGGCACCGGCCTGCTTGGTCGCCAACGCGGCCTGCCTGTCGGCCAGTGCACGTTGCTCCTTCGCCAATGCCTGCAGCGCGTCGGGCATCGCGCCCTGTTGCGACACTGCGGATGCAGCGGCCGACGGCGTGCGTGTCGAGGCCTGGAGCGCACGCGGCTCGGTCTGCGCAGAGAGCTGTGCGGCCAGTGCGGCCTGGCGCTCGCTCACTGCATGCTGACGTGCCGCCAAGGTGGCCTGGGCGTCGGCCAGTTGCCGGCTGCGGAGATGCGCCGCGCTCAGCCGATGCATCAGCGTTGGATTACGCACCAGGTATTGCACGCCATCGGCGCGGAACCACAACACGCGCTGGCCGTTACCGGCGTACGCACGTGCGGTCTGCAGATCGCTGAGCGAGCCATGCATGACCTGATCCTCGCCGTCCACCAACACATAGGCGTCGCCCTCGTCCTGGGTGATCACGGCGGTGTTGCCGCACGCTGCGTTTGCGTTGGCACGCGGTGCGACCGGGGCTGCTGCTGCACTGGGCGCGATGGGCGCGATGGGTGCCAAAGGCGCCAAAGGCGCTGTTGGCGCGATAGCTGTTGGTGCGACACGAGAAGCCGCAGGTGCCGGCAACGCCGGCATGGCAGGCGCTGCCGGCACAACAGCCAACGCAAGTGGATGCGATGCAGATGAGGTTTCAGATGCAGAGGCAGTTGCGATCAGCGAAGGACCAGCGAGTGCGGCGATGGCCAGCAGCAACGCGGTGCGTAGGCACAGCAATGGGGAAGCGGTCTGGATCATGAGAGATCTCCACGAAAGTCACAGCTCGGTAGGTGCCGCCTGCGTAAGACACGGGCGGGGTAGGAAACAGCGATCACGCGGCCACGGCGTTGCCGACGCTGCGCAGCGTCGTTACGCAGGAAGTGCCGGGCTGTGGCGGGCCCGTGTCGATGCAGGTGCTGCCTGGCGCGATGCCATCGCACGACACCGGCAGGTGCTTGGCGTCAGGCAGTGCTTACCGCTGCCGCGGGGAATGCACGCCACGCGTTACCGAGACGCGGCCGCCAGAGACGGTTGCCGACGCGACGTGCGGTCTGCAGCGAACCCGCTGCGGTTGGCTCTCTCTGTTGGGTAGCTGCTACTGCAGGCAAGACGGTGCGAGCGACCGTCAACTGGTGTAGATGACGCGCCAAGAAGGGGGTTCGCCCAGAACCGGAGCCTGCGCGTCGTCCATGCCGGCTCCGGGCACCGGCCGCGTCCACCTGACGGTGAGCGCAGTCGTGTCGTTCATGGCTCCTAGTTGTTTTGCGCTTGTTCGGCGTCTGCTTGCGCTTGTTCAGCCTCTGCCTGTGCTTGTGCCGCCTCCCGTTGTGCTTGCGCGGCTTGCTGCTGCCCGCGCGCAGCCTCGATGCGAGCCTGACGTGAGGCCTGCCTGCCCATCTCGGCCTGCTGCCGGGACAGCTCGGCCGCTTGCCGCACCGCAGCGGCATTGGCGTATTGCGCCTGGCGATGCTGCTGCGCCACCTCGCGAATCTGTTGCTCGGCGTCGCGCGCCTGCTGTTGCGCGTCCTGTTTGGCCTGCGCCAGTTCCGGGCCCAGGGAGGCCAGCTGTTCGCGCGCTTCCTGCAGCGCGTCCTGCATCTGTTCCTGGCGACGTTCAAGCTCGCGGTTGTCGGCACCCAGCGCATCGTGCATGGCGCTTTGCGCGTCACGCATGGCCGTGGCGGCGGCCTCGCGGCTGACGCGGTCCAGCTCGGCTTCCCAGCCTATGTGCGTTGCATCGTCGCCAGGGAGTGACTCGGCGCCCAGCACATCGGCGATGACACCGTGCGACGCCGGGGCGGCCGGGGCCGCAGGCAGTGCGGGCAGCGCCGGTGCAGGCAGTGCGCTCATCGGTGCTGCGGCATCTACCGACGGCACACCGCCCTGCGTACCGGGCGTGCGTTGCGCTGCCGGGGCGGTCACCACGATGGGCCGCGTGCTGCTGGAGGTTGCCGGCACCGGCATTGCGACCAGGCGCAGCGGCATCACCCCGGCCACGGCCACCGTCGCCAGGATCACCGCTGCGGCCAGCCGCGGAAAGGCGCTGGTGTCCTGCAACATCACCAGCCTGCGCTTCAAGCTCAGGAACGACGGCGAGGCACTTGCCACGCCACCGAGCGGACGTGGCGACACCCCGAACTGCAGCAGCAGGCGTCCATAGTCATGACGGCAATGGCGATGCCCGGCGACCACGGCCGCATCGCAGGCGGCTTCGCGGGCGATGGCGTATTCGCGTGCGGCCAGATGCACCAGTGGGTGAAAGAAGAACAGGTGCTGGGCCAGCGACGGCAGCAATCCCCACCACAGGTCGCCGCGGCGCAGGTGGATCAACTCGTGGGTCAGCGCCATGTCCAGGTCGTCGTCGGCCATCTGCGCCAAGCGCCTGGCCGGGAGCAGCAACACCGGCCGCCACGGGCCGATCAACTGCGGCGAATCGATCTGCGAGGACAGCCGCAACGCGGGTGGGTGCGACAAGCCGTGCGCCTCGGCGGCCATCTGCAGCGACTGCACCAACGCCTCGTCGGTGCACGGCTGGGCCGCACGCACCAAGGCACGGCTGCGCCAATAGGCGCGCAGCGTGCCGGCCGCGATCACCAGCACGCCGGCCGCCCACACCGCAAACAACCACGTGGCCCACGACGACCAGACCGTGACATCCATAGCGTGCGCCGTCGCGCTGGCAGCGGCCGCTGTCGATGCCGCTGCGGCGGCTGTGGCGACCGGCACCAAGGTGTCGGCGCTGCCGAGCGCAGATGCAACCGTGTGCGCCGGCAATACCGGCAACTGCAGCGGCGCGCTCCACAGCAGGCCAACCACGGCTTGCACGCCTACCAACCACCACAACCAGGTTTGCGTGGTCGCCGGCAAGCGCTTCACCCCGCGGCATAGCGCCCACACCGCAAGTGTCAGCACTGCGGTCTGCACACTGGTGGCGCCGAGTTTCCATAACAGCGGTTCGATCAGGGGCGACATGGCTTAGTCCTCCTTGCGCTGCGATTGCAGCTTGGCGACCAAGGCTTCGAGCTCGGCCAGCTCGGTGTCGCTGACCTCGGCGCGCTGCGACATCCACGCCACGAACGGCGACACCGAGCCCTGCAAGGTCTTTTCCACGAACTGCCCCACCGCACCACGCACCACGTCGTCCTGGCCGGCGGTGGCGCTGTAGCGGTACATGCCACCGGCCTGTTTGCGGCGCAGGAAACCCTTGGCGCGCAGGCGCTCCATCATGGTCAGCACGGTGGAGCGCGCCAGCCCGCGCGGCTCACCGAACGCAGCCGCTACTTCGCCGACGCTGGCATGCCCTTGTTCTTCGATGTGTTGCAGCAGGGCCAGCTCCTGGTCCCCGATGGTCTTGCTGCGCATACCGCTCTCCCTGACTACAGTTGTCGCTACCGTAAGCCTGACGACAGGTGTAGTCAATAGGTCGGATGGCAGGGGTGCGTGCATCCGGTAGTCATCCTCTTCAGTGCCTGATGCGGCCGTCAACTGTCGTCACACGAAATCCATCCGGCGATCTGGATGGGCGCGCCCTTCAATGCTTTGCGGCTGCAACTGCACTTTCCGTACGGCGAAGCTTTAGTCCCATGCTGGCCGACAAGGCCATGAATCCGAGCTCTTTTCATGCTGGCAGAGATTGAAGGTAGATCGTCCTTCCCAGCCGGATGGAAACTCGCCAAGGTGCGCATCGCCACCACCACCGGACCGCAAGATGCTCCGCAATCGTCATAGCCGCACGCGCACCGCCCTTCTCGCTGCTGGTCTCGTCGCGAGCAGTTTCGCTACCACCTGGGCGCCACTCGCTGCAGCTCGCTCACCCGCTGTGCCGAAACATCAGAACGGCTCCGCCTGGCTTTTGCCCCTCGTGCATCCCCAGAAGCAAGGCACGCTTCCGGTCGTTGTCGTCGTTGCCCAAGGGGAGACCGTGCTCTCGGACTTCGTCGTGCCGTATGGCGTCCTTTCGCAGTCCGGCGCGGCGAAGGTGATCGCCGTCAACATGACCGACGGTCCGCTGAAGGCGGGCCCGCTTACCGTGGTACCCGACATGACCGCTGCAGCGTTCGACGCTGCCTACCCTGATGGAGCCGACTATGTGCTGGTGCCGGCAACCGGGGACGCCTATGCGGAAGAACTGGTCTGGCTACGCGCGCAGTACGCGCATGGCGCCGCGCTGGTGTCGATCTGTGACGGCGTGGAACTGCTTGCGCAGATCGGTGTGCTCGACGGTCGTCGCGCCACCGGTCATTGGGCATCGCTGCGCGACCGCAGCACGCATTACCCACGCGTGACCTGGCTTGAAAACCAGCGCTACGTGGCCGATGGAACCGTTGCTTCAAGCGCTGGCGTCTCCGCCTCGCTGCCGATCAGTCTGGCGCTGGTGGAGCGCATCGCGGGGCCAGAGGTCGCGCGGGCGACGGCAGACCGGTTCGGCGTTCAGTCGTGGGACGTCACGCACCGAAGCGACCTGTTCAAGGTGCGACCCGACGACGACGCGGTGCATCACGTCAACATGAGCGTGGAGCGTGACGACGTGGTGGCGCTGAAAATAGCGGATGGCTAGGATGAAGTGGCACTCTCGCTTCACGCCGAGGCCTGGTCGCGCACGATGCGCAACAAGGTCCGCCTGGTGGCGGAGACGTCCGGTCCGGTGCGGATGCGCGGAGGGCTCCGTGTCCAGGCCGAAGCAGCTTCGTCCGTCCTGTCGGACGTGCCCGTTGCGTTGGCGCAAGCAGCGCCTGCGGGGACGGCGCTGCCGGCCGCCCTCGACGAGATCGCAAAGCGCTACGGCCACGGCACGGCGCGGCTGTCCGCACTGGGGATGGAATATCCGTGGGGTGATCTCAAGGCGCAGCGATGAGTGATCGGTCCGTCCACGGCGCGCCCTGCGGACACTGGCTCGGCTCTGGCGATGCCGGCGCTCACGGTGGATGGTCTGTCAGCGTCGGAGGTGATCGCCATGCCTCGCGCTTGCAGGTGCGGCCGGCACCAGATCCACGACCTGCTCGGTCGCCGCGTCGACCGCCGCACGCGTGTACAGCAGCGGAAAATAGCGGCCCTGCAGCCACATCGGTGCGAGGTCGCGGTAGTGCGGGCTGGCCGGGTCGCCGGATTGGCCGGGGTAGTTCATGGCGCGCGAGTTATCCCAGTTGCCCAGGTCGATGATCAGCCGTGCGGAAGGGCCGATGGTCTGGCGGAAAGTGGTGGGGTCGTAGCTGGATTGATTGGGCGTATACGGGCTGCCGCCCTTGGCGAATGGGCCCACGTCCAGCAGCGCATGATCGGTGCCCACCGCCGCGCTCATGGCATGCGTGACCTTGTTGGTATGCAGCTTGCCCCACGGCCATTGCGCAGGATCCGGCCCGTGCAGGTCGACCAGCGATTGATAGGCGCTGCGTAGCGACTCCAGCAACAGTTGATCGCGGCGTGCGGCCGGTGCGGCGCCCAACGCGGCGCCTGGGTGTTCCAGTGCCTCCATCAACACCGCTGCATCGGGCATGCCGAAGGTGGCTGCCTCGGAGGGGCGCAACACTAGCGTTTTGTAGGCATTGCCGAGATAGCGGCTGAACCACACTTCTTCCAATGCAGCGGCAGCAGAGGTGGCGCTTACCGTGCCATCCCAGGGTTTGAGTAAATCAAGCGCCGCAGTGGTGGCGGCATCTTGTGCCTGCAGCGGCTTGACCAGCGCGACCAGGCGCTGCGCCAGCAACGACACCTGATCGTTCTGCAGTTTTTCCGAATCCTGCAGTGTCACCGTTGGCAGCTGCGACAGCACCTGGGTGATGCGTGCATGCCGCGCGTCGTTGGCCCATTCGAAACCGATCTTGCGCTGCGCATACGGGTAATCGGCAGGCAGGTTCATTTCGTTGGAGGTGGTGATGAAGCCGGCCGCGGGATTCTTCGATGACGGCAGCACATCGGCGTTCCAGAAACCATTCCACTCGTAGCGGCCGTCGCCAGGCACCGGCAGCAAGCCGTCCGAGCGTGTGCGGCGCGGCGTCATGCCGGCGGTCGCCCAGCCGATGTTGCCTTTGACGTCCGCGTAGACCTGATTCACCGACGGCGCGCCCCAATGCGCGAGTGCGCCCTTGAATTGCTCGAACGAGCTGCTGCGCAGGTAGCGCAGCGAGCCGAGATACGGCGCAGCGCCGGGTTGGCTCCACACCGAGCGGATCGCATAGGCGATGTGTTTGTCTGCATCGAGATAGATCACCGGCCCGTGGCGGGTGAATTGCAGTTGCGCGTCGACCGCTGCGCCATCGCGCACCGCGATGGCGGTGTGTTCGGTGTGCAATGGCTCCCACTTGCCGTTGTACCAGTAGGACGCGTTGTCGGCCGGATTGAGGCGGTAAACGTATAGATCTTCCTGATCGATGTTGAAGATGGTCAGCCCGAATGCGCTGCGCTGGTTGTGGCCGATCGCGATACCGGGTGCAGTCGGCTCGCCGGCACCGATGACGTCCAGGCCGGGGCTGCTGAGATGCACGAAATAGCGCAGGCTGGGAACGCTGTAGGCACGATGCGGGTCGTCGGCCAGTACCGCATGGCCGGTCGCCGATTTTTGCGGTGCGATGACCCAGTTGTTGCTGCCTTCGGCAAAAGCGTCCTCGCCTGGACGCAATGGCGTTGTCTGCGCCTGTGCCACGTGCGTCTCGGCACTGAGCCTGGGGCTTTGCGTCGCCAATTCGTAGACCTTCAACACGTCCTCCGGCAGGCAAGGATCGAGTCCGTCAGGCACCGTTGTTGTCCAGGCCGGTTGCAGCTTCTGGCGCACTGCATCGACGGCAAGCGAGGCCTTGCACGCGACCTTGGCACGCGCCACTTCGCTTTTGACGTTACGGCTCAGCCCGGTGGTGCGGATGCGCAACACATCGTCCGGCGCCCATTTTTCCGGGCGGTACGCGAACCTGCGGAGTTCGTACGGCAGCGCTTGCGGATGCGTGCCCAACCACTCGATGTAGGCGTTGATGCCGGCGACAAACCGCGTCACATCGCGCTGCGCGCCGGGCCCGTAACTGGTCCACTCCTCGGCCATGCTGCCGCGATACAGAAACAGCCGCGCGGCACGATCCTGCTGCACATACGAAGGCCCGAACGCCGCAGACAGGTGACCGAGCCCCTTGCGACGCAGCAGATCCAGCTGAAAGAGACGGTCGCGTGCAACGTTGAAGCCCTGCACGAAAAATGCATCGTTGTCGGTGTTGGCATAGATATGCGCCACGCCCCAGCGATCCACACGGATCTGCGCGGGCTGCTCCAATCCGGCAACCGTCAACGTGGCGTGCGTCGGCGGGGCCGCCGCTGCGCTGTTGAGCATCGGCTGGCACAGCGCAAGACACCACAGCGCTGTTCTGCTTATCGAGATCGTGCTCATCAAGATCGGGCTCGTCGCGATCTTGCGTGTCGCGATCTTGCTCATCGACATCATGCGTGGCACACCTTGCCGGTGAAAAGAGCGGTGCTTAGCATCTCGGTTATCCCATAAACAGTCGCGCAGAGTGCGGCATGTGGGGCGTGGTGCGTCTGGTTGCCGGAGAAGCAGGGGCGCGAGAAACGAATCGTGTCTGCACCGGCCGCGCATCGTCTAGCAGCGATTATCGCCCTCCGTGCACTGGCTCTTGCACTTCCGTGGAGGGAGGCGCGCGTGCAGTCTTCGATTCCCCGGCGCGGCGCGCGGCGCGCATGAAGCGCGTGTCGCTCCGCCAATAACTGCAACGCC
Source organism: Xanthomonas sp. Leaf131 (assembly GCF_001423495.1). Taxonomy (GTDB): domain Bacteria; phylum Pseudomonadota; class Gammaproteobacteria; order Xanthomonadales; family Xanthomonadaceae; genus Xanthomonas. Next base: position 28,103 of record NZ_LMOG01000022.1, read on the forward strand.
TCGACGTACTGCCTTCACATGCCTGGCAGACCAAGCGCGCATGATCGTGGGTTCTAGCGGCTCTTATGCTGCACAGGTTCTGTCTCCATGCCGCCACAGCGGAAGGCTTCTGCGTTTTCTCTCTGGTGGCAGTCGATTACCCAACCAGCAGCAACCCTGCAACATCCTCCGGTGCGTGATGCCGTGCCGCAGGGCGCCGCCTTGCTGGGCGACGAGCAGATGGAGATGCTGGGACAGACCTTGGCGCAGGCGCATGTGCTCTACACCGGGCCCACGCGCGAATTGTTGTTGTCGCAACTCAAATCCAACGAGCGCTCGCTCGGCATTGCAGCATCGAAGCTGACCGAGATGGCCGCCGATGGCTTGCGCCTGCATCCGGCCGGCGAGTGGTTGCTGGACAACTATTATCTGGTGGAAGAACAGATGCGCCTGGCGCGTCAGCATCTTCCGCCCGGCTACAGCCGGCAATTGCCGCGCTTGCGCACGCCAACGGCGATTGGCCTGCCGCGCGTGTACGAGCTGGGCCTGCAGGTGGTGGCGCATGGCGACGGGCGCGTGGATGCGATCACGCTGAGCCGTTTCATTGCGGCTTATCAGCAGGTGGCGCCGCTCAAGCTTGGCGAGCTGTGGGCGATTCCGATCATGTTGCGGCTGGCCTTGATCGACAACCTGCGCCGGGTGGCCGACGGCATCATGCACGATGGCCGCGATACCAGCCTGGCAGCGCATTGGGCCGTCTTGCTCAATGCCACCGCCGCAGCGCAGCCCAAGGACGTGGTGGTGGTGGTGGCCGACATGGCGCGCTCAAAGCCGCCGGCCACCGGCGCGTTCGTCGCCGAGCTGACGCGCGGCATCCAGGGCCGCGGCCCGGTGTTGTCGATGGCCAGCGCCTGGGTGGAACAATGGCTGGCAAGCGAGGGCGACAGCGTCGAAGGCCTGGTGCATGCCGAGAGCCAACGCCAGGCGGCCGAACAGGTGTCGATCAGCAACAGCATCGGCAGCCTGCGGTTTCTGGATGAAATGGATTGGCGCGAGTTCGTCGAGACCATGAGCGTGGTCGAGCAGACCTTGCGCGAGGATCCGGCCGGCGTGTACGCGCGCATGGATTTCCAGACCCGCGATGCGTACCGGCATGTGGTGGAACATCTGGCCCAACGCATGGACCGCGACGAGCCGGCAGTGGCGCAGACAGTGCTGCAATTGGCCGCGCAACCGAGTATCGCTGCGCCGGTGGCCACGCATGTGGGCTATTACCTGGTAGATGCAGGAGTGCCGCTGCTGCGTGCCGCGCTGCGCGATACGGCTGCGCCCAACGTGCCGCCACCACCGCGCCAGCGCGCGCGACGCGTTGCGCTGCCGGTGTATCTGTTGCCGATCGCACTGATCGCAGTGCTATGGACCGGCATATTGCTGCAGGGCGTGGGTGCACTGCCACCGGCGCTATGGTGGATCACCGCCGGCATCGCGCTATTGGCCGCCAGCGAGTTGGGCATCGCCTTGGTCAACTGGGTGGCCACGCTGTGGGTACGCCCGCATCCGTTGCCGCGCATGGACCTGAGCCTGGGCATTCCACCCGATTGCCGCACGCTGGTGGTAATGCCGAGCATGCTGGCCAGTACCGATGCCATCGATGAGCTGGTCGGCGCACTGGAGGTGCATTATCTGGCCAACCGCGACGAACAGTTGTACTTCGCACTGCTGACCGATTTTCTCGATGCCGCGCAAGCGCTGTTGCCTGCGGACATGACGCTGGTGGCGCATGCGGCGCAGCACATCGACCGGCTCAACGCGGCCTATGCCGATGCGCACGGCGATCGCTTCTTCCTGCTGCACCGCGCACGCCAGTGGAACGCCGGCGAGGGCTGCTGGATGGGCGCAGAGCGCAAGCGCGGCAAGCTGGAAGCGCTCAACCGCCTGCTCTGCGCGGACGATGCACCGCTGCAGGCCGCCCACGAATTCCTACAGGTGCAAGGCGATGTGGCCGCGCTGGTGCAGGTGCGCTATGTGATCACGCTCGATAGCGACACCCACCTGCCGCGCGATGCGGCACGCGCGCTGGTCGGGGCGATGTCGCATCCGTTGAATGTGCCGCGCATGGATGCGGCCGGGCAGATCGTGGAAGCCGGTTACGGCATCCTGCAGCCCGGCCTGGGCACCGGCATGAGCGAAGGCGGCGAATCGCGCTTTGCGCGCATGTTCGGCATCGAGCCGGGCATCGACCCGTACACCCGCGTGGTCTCGGACGTGTATCAGGATCTGTTTGGCGAAGGCTCCTTCATCGGCAAGGGCATCTATGCCGTAGCCACTTTCGAGCAGGTGCTGGCCGGCCGCTTCCCCGATAACCGCGTGCTCAGCCATGACCTGCTGGAAGGCTGCTATGTGCGCGCCGGGTTGCTCAGCGACGTGCGCCTGTACGAGCGCCACCCGCAACGCTACGCCACCGATGCCAAGCGCCGCGCGCGCTGGGTGCGTGGCGACTGGCAACTGCTGCCGTGGCTGCTGCCGTGGGTGCCCGACCGCGGTGGCCGGCGCGCGCGCAATCCGCTGTCGTGGTTGTCGCGCGGCAAGTTGCTGGACAACCTGCGCCGCAGCCTGGTGGCACCGGCCGCTTTGGGCCTGTTGCTGATCGGCTGGCTGTGCTCGCCCACCCCGTTGCGCTGGACGCTGTGGCTGCTGGTGTTGTGGCTGCTGCCGGGGCTGTGTTCGGCGGTGTATGCGCTGGCGCATCCGCCCGAAGGCTTGGGACTGCGCCATCACGCGCGCCAGGTTGGCATAGGGCTGCGTCAGCACCTGCTGCGCACCGGCGTGGTGCTGGCCTGCCTGCCGTTCGAAGCGGGGCTGCAGCTGGCGGCGATCGCCCGCACGCTGGTGCGGATGTCGATCACCCAGCGCCACCTGTTGCAGTGGGCGCCGTCCAGCGAAGTGGAGCGCAGCGCGCGTAGCGGCAATGCCGAGCAGCAGCTGATGGCCGGCGCCGCCTGCAGTGCGGCATTGGTGGTCGCGGCGGTGGCGTGGTGGTCGCCGCTGGCGTTGTGGGCGGCACTGCCGCTGGGGCTGGCGTGGATGGGCGCGCCCTGGCTGATGGCCTGGCTGGGCGAACAACCCGCAGCACCGGTCGCGCAGTTGTCGCAGGAACAACGCGCTTTCCTCGGTGGGTTGTCGCGGCGCACCTGGGCGTTCTTCGAAAGCCATTGCACCGCGCAGCACCACTGGCTGCCGCCGGACAACGTGCAGGAATACCCGGTCACGGTGGTGGCCAACCGTACCTCGCCGACCAACATCGGGCTGGGCCTGCTGGCCAATCTGGCCGCCCACGATCTGGGCTACCTGACGGTGGCCGGCGTGATGAGCCGGGTGGCCAATACGCTGACCACGCTGGAAGCGTTGCCGCGCTATCGCGGCCATTTCTACAACTGGTACGACACCGAAACGCTGGTGCCGTTGTTGCCGCGCTACGTCTCCACCGTCGACAGCGGCAACCTGGCCGGGCATCTGCTGACGCTGCGGCAAGGGCTGCTGGCGCTGGTGGATGCGCCGGCGATCTCGATGGCGGTGTTCGACGGGCTGGCCGATACGCTCGGCGTGCTCGCCCTGCAAGCGCAGCCGCGCAGCGATGCCGCCACCGCCGCACTGAGCGCGATGACGCACAGCGTGCAGGCGATCCGCAACCAGCCCGCACCGAGCCTGCGCCAGGCCGAGGACGCCCTGCGCCTGTTGCTGGCGCAGAGCCAGTTGATCCTGGCGTCGCTGCCGAGCAGTGGCGAGGACGAAGAACCGTGGCTGCAGCGGCTGGTCAGCAGTTGCAAGGCGGCCTTGGCCGAATTGGGCCATTGCATACCGGCCCTTGCCAGCACCGAGCCGCACGCAGCAGACCATGCCGGCGATGCGGTCGCCACGCTGCGGCAGCTCGCCAACAATCCCCATACACCGAGCGTGCAGACCTGGGCGGCCAGACGCGTGCAGGAATTGCAGCGGCTTGCGCATATCGCCGGGCAACTGGCGGAGATGGACTATGCGTTTCTCTACAGCCGTGCCCAGCAGTTGTTGTCGATCGGCTACAACGTCGACGACCGTCGCCTGGATAGCGGCCATTACGATCTGCTGGCCTCCGAGGCGCGCCTGGGCATCTTCGTGGCGATCGCCCAGGGCAAGCTGCCGCAGGACAGCTGGTTCGCGCTCGGGCGCACGCTGACCGACACCGGTGCCGAGCCGACGCTGCTGTCGTGGAGCGGCTCGATGTTCGAGTACCTGATGCCCGACCTGGTGATGCCCAGCTACCCGCAGACATTGCTGAGCCGCTCGATGCGCGGTGCGGTACAGGCGCAGATCCGTTATGGCGCCGCACGCGATGTGCCGTGGGGGGTGTCCGAATCGGGCTACAACACGGTCGATACGCGGCGCAATTATCAATACCGCGCGTTCGGCGTGCCCGGCCTGGGTCTCAAGCGCGGGCTGGGCCAGGATCTGGTCATCGCCCCCTATGCCAGCGCGATGGCGCTGATGGTCGAACCGGATGCGGCCTGCCGCAATCTGCAGCAACTGCAGGCGCTGGGATTTGGCGGCCGCTTCGGTCTGTACGAGGCGATCGACTACACCCCGTCGCGGGTGCCGCGTGGCGAACAACACGCGCTGGTGCGCTCGTTCATGTCGCATCACCAGGGCATGGCGCTGCTGGCGCTGGACCACGTGTTGCGCGATGCGCCGATGCAAAAACGCTTTGTCGCCGATCCGCAATTCCAGGCCACGTTGTTGCTGTTGCAGGAGCGCGCACCGCGTGCCGGCGTCTACGTCAAAGGTCTGGTCGAAGCTGCCGAACGCCCGGTGGCCACCGAAGCGGGCATGGCGTTGCGCATCCATCGCGACCCCAATGTGCCGCAGCCGGCGCTGCAATTGCTCTCCAACGGGCGTTACCACGGCATGCTGACCTCGGCCGGTGGTGGCTACAGCCGCGCCCGCGACATGGCGGTGACCCGTTGGCGCGAAGACGGCACCCGCGATCACTGGGGCACGTTCTGCTATCTGCGCGACGTGGACAGCGGCGCGGTGTGGTCGGCCGCGCATCAGCCGACCTGCGTGCCGGTGGAGCGTTACGAAGCGATCTTTTCCGACGCCAAGGCCGAGTTCAAGGGCAGCCACCAGCGTTACGACAGCCATCTGGAAATCGCCATTTCCGCCGAAGACGATGTGGAGCTGCGCCGGCTGCGCATCCGCAATCGTTCGCGGCAGACGCGGGTGATCGAAATCACCACCTACGCCGAGGTGGTGCTGGCACCGGCGTTGTCCGACGAGATGCATCCGGCTTTCAGCAATCTGTTCGTGCAGACCGAGATCCTGGCCGACAAGCAGGCAGTGCTGTGCACGCGCCGCCCGCGCGGGCATGACGAAGCGCAGCCGTGGATGCTGCATCTGGTGGCGGTGCACGATGCCGATGTGGCGACGATCTCCTACGAGACCGACCGCGCTGCGTTTATCGGGCGCGGACGCAGCACCCGCAATCCGGTGGCCTTGAGCGAGCACGCCAGCCTGTCCGGCGCCGCCGGCTCGGTGCTGGACCCGATCGTGGCGATCCGCTGCCGCATTTCGCTGGCGCCCGATCAACAGGCGCAGGTGGACATGGTCTACGGCGTCGGTACCCAACGCGAGGCCTGCACCGCGTTGATCGACAAATACCGCGACCGCCGTCTGGCCGACCGCGTGTTCGATCTGGCGCTGACCCAGAGCCAGGTCACGCGCCGGCAGATCAATGCCTCGCTGGAAGACGCGATGCTCTACGAGCGGCTGGCCGCCCGCGTGCTGTTCGTCGACCCGCAACTGCGCGCCGACAACGAGGTGCTGCTGCACAACCATCGCGGCCAATCGGCGTTGTGGAGTCACGCCATCTCCGGCGATCTGCCGATCGTGCTGTTGCGCATCACCGACCCGGACAATCTGGATCTGGTACGTCAGTTGGTGCAGGCGCACGCGTACTGGCGCCTGAAAGGCCTGCGCGCGGATCTGGTGATCTGGAACGAAAGCCAGGCCGGTTATCGCCAGCACCTGCAGGACGCCATCCTGGGCCTGATCGCCGCCGACCCCGAAGCCAATGTGCTTGACCGCCCGGGCGGCATCTTCGTGCGCGCCATCGAACATATTTCGCAAGAAGACCGCGTGCTGCTGCAGACCGTGGCACGCGCGATTTTGAGCGATGCCAACGGCACCCTGGACGCGCAGCTGGAGCGCCACCCCACCGCACGTGCGCACCCGCCGCTGCTGGAGCCGATCCAGCAACTGGACAGTGCCGACTCGCTGACCAGCACGCACGCCGCGTATCTGGACCGCACCCTGCAGGCCGCCGCCGAAGAACCGATGCTGTTCGACAACGGCCTGGGCGCATTCGCCGCCGACGGCCGCGAATACCGCATCACGCTCGAAGAAGGCATCACCACGCCGGCACCGTGGTGCAACGTGATGGCCAATGCGCAGTTTGGCACCGTGGTCAGCGACAGCAGCGCCGGCTATAGCTGGGCCGAAAACGCGCACGAATTCCGCCTCACGCCCTGGCATAACGACCCGGTCGGCGATGCCTCCAGCGAGGCGTTCTACCTGCGCGACGAAGACACCGGCCAGGTGTGGTCGCCGATGGCGCTGCCGTGCCGCGGCAGCGGTCGCTACACGGTGCGCCACGGCTTCGGCTACAGCGTCTACAGCCATATCGAACACGGCATCGGCAGCGAGCTGTGGGTGTTCGTGGATGTGGAGCGGCCGATCAAGTTCAGCCATCTGCGGCTGAAGAATCTTTCGGGGCGGCCGCGCCGGCTCAGCGTCACCGGGTATGTGGAATGGGTGCTGGGCGATATCCGCGCGCGCTCGCAGCTGCATGTGGTCAGCGAGGTGGATCTGGGCAGCAGCGTGCTGACTGCGCGCAACCCGTACAACACCGAGTTCGACGGGCGCGTAGCGTTCTTCGACGCCGATGCGCCCAGCCGCAGCATCACCGCGGACCGCAGCGAATTCCTCGGCCGCAATGGCAGCCTGGCCGCGCCGGCCGCGCTCACTCGGCAGCGTTTGTCCGGGCGCGTGGGTGCCGGCCTGGACCCGTGCGCGGCGATCCAGATCCCGGTCACGCTGGCAGCCGAACAGACCTTCGAGACGGTGTTCCGGCTGGGCGCAGCCGCCGACCACCAGAGCGCACTGACGCTGGCACGCCAGAGCCGTGGCGTGGCGGCCGCGCACACCGCCTTGCTGGCGGTGCGTGCGCACTGGCAGCAGATTCTGGGCACCGTGCAGGTGACCACGCCCGATGCGGCGGTGGACCTGCTGGCCAATGGCTGGCTGCTCTACCAGACCATCGCCTGCCGGTTCCTGGCACGCAGCGGCTACTACCAGTCCGGCGGCGCGTACGGCTTTCGCGACCAGCTGCAGGACAGCATGGCGATGGTGCACGCGCAGCCGGCGCTCACCCGCGCGCATCTGCTGCGCTGCGCCGCGCATCAGTTCGTGCAGGGCGATGTGCAGCATTGGTGGCACCCGCCGCAGGACCGCGGCGTGCGCACGCAGTGTTCGGATGATTTCTTGTGGTTGCCGCAGGCGCTATGCCGCTATCTGGATGTCACCGACGACGCCAGCGTGCTGGACGAACGCGTCGGCTTCATCGACGGGCGCGCGCTCAAGCCCGAGGAAGAATCCTATTACGACCTGCCGCACCTCACCGGCAACGTGCAATCGCTGTACGCGCACGGTGTGCTCGCCCTGCAACGCGGCATGGCGCGGCTGGGCGAACGCGGCCTGCCATTGATCGGCAGCGGCGACTGGAACGACGGCATGAACCGGGTCGGCAAGGACGGCAAGGGCGAGAGCGTGTGGCTGGGCTTTTTCCTCTACGACACGCTGTTACGGTTCGCAGCCGTGGCCGTACAGCGCGACGATGCAGCGTTTGCTGCGACCTGCCGTGCACATGCCGATGCCTTGCGCACCGCGCTGGAACAGCATGCCTGGGATGGACGCTGGTACCGGCGTGCCTGGTTCGACGACGGCACCCCGCTGGGCTCGAGCGACGCGGACGAATGCCGCATCGATTCGTTGTCGCAGAGTTGGGCGGTGCTGTCCGGTGCGATGGACCCGGCGCGCAGTGCACAGGCGATGGACGCGATGCGCCAGCAACTGGTCGATGCCGAGATCGGCATCGTCAAACTATTTGTACCGCCGTTCGATCGCACCGAACACGACCCCGGCTACATCCGTGGCTATGTGCCCGGCGTGCGCGAAAACGGAGGTCAATACACGCATGCGGCGGTGTGGGCGACGATGGCCTTCGCCCACCTCGGCGACAGCGCGCGCGCCTGGCAACTGGCCGGCATGATCAACCCGATCCACCACGCCCGCGATGCGGCGGGCGTGCAACGCTACAAGGCCGAACCTTATGTGCTGGCGGCCGATGTCTACGCGGTGGCCCCACATGCCGGCCGCGGCGGCTGGAGCTGGTACACCGGCGCGGCCGGCTGGATGTACCGGCTGCTGACCGAATCGCTGCTCGGCCTGCAACGCCATGGCGAGCGCATGCACCTTGTGCCATGCATTCCGGCCGGCTGGCCGGAGTACCAGCTGCGTTATCGCTTCGGCACCAGTACCTACGTCATCGACGTCACCCAGCGCCCCGGTGTCGACGCCCGGCTGGAGATCGACGGGGTGGTGCAAGCCGAGCTTGCTTTCACTCTGATCGATGACGGTGCGGTCCACGCTGTCGCCCTGGACTGGCCGGGAGACGCGACATGAGCACACGCATACGCACCCACACCAATCACCAGCTCTCCGACCTGGGCAAGATGTTATGCCTGTGGCCACAGCGCGTGCGCGATCCCAGCCAGTTCTGGCCGCAATTCGATGCCTTGGCCAAAGACATTCTCGATGCGGCAGCCGAAGCCGATCTGCAGCGCGTGCAACGCCGCTTGCGGCAGCTGCTGCACCGCCACGGGCTGATGCGCACGCAATAAGCGCCCCGCAAGTGGCGAGGACACCGCACCAGAAAGTTGCTGGCTGCTTTATTAAAAACCATGCACACCGACCATCTCGACTGGTCCTTGCCCGCCCACCGTCGCGGGACCTTACGCGGCATGGATGCCGCGTAAGAGCCTACAAGGACGTACTTGCGGATACTCTGCCACTGACCCACTCCACCGTTTCACCACTTCTGAGCGGGCAAGATTTTAAGGCTTGGCGTTGTTGAGACGCAGCGTCAAAATCTCAGTCGACCAAGCGCGGGCAGCAACGCATGACGCGCTTTACTGCCGGAGCATCTGAGTTACTGCAGACAGCACGCCACGCCGCAATGATCGACGACGCGCAGTCGCCACGCTTAGACTCCGCGTTTACACGCACCAAGGCCGCCGGTGATCGATCTCAATGACATCGCGCTGTATGTGCAGGTCGTGCGTAGCGGCAGCTTTGCCGAAGCCGCGCGCCGCCTGGGCACCGCGCCCAACAGCGTGAGCCGGCGCGTGCAGCAGTTGGAAGCGCAACTGGACACGCGCCTGATGCAGCGCTCCACCCGCAAGCTCACCCTCACCGACGCCGGCCAGGCCTTTTACGAACGTTGCGCCGATGCAGTGGATGGCCTGACCTCGGCCGGGCAGAGCCTGGTGGCCGGTGGCGAGGAAGCCGCCGGTCTGGTGCGGGTGGCGGCGCCAGCGGATTTCCTGGATTTTTTCCGGGTCGAATGGGTGGGCGAGTTTCTCGCCGCCCATCCGCGCGTGCGCCTGGAATTCGTGCTCAGCGATGGCAAGGCCGATCTGATCGCCGAGCGCATCGATGTGGCCTTCCGTGGCGGTGTGGTGACGGACCTGGGCTATGTCGGCCGCCAGATCCTGGCCGACACCAACGATGTGCTGGTGGCCAGCCCCGGCTACCTGCAGGCGCGCGGCAGGCCGCTGCGGCTGGACGAATTGCCGCAGCACGACTGCCTCAGTTTTCCGCATCCAAGCGGATACGCCACCTGGACGCTGGTCGGCCCATCCGGGCTTGCCGAAGACGTCCAGGTGCAGGCGCGCATGGCCGCCACCACCGCCCGCGCACTGCGGCTTGCGGCGGTGGCCGGGCTCGGGATCGCATTGTTGCCGCGGGCACTCACCTGGCCGGATATCGACGAAGGCCGCCTGACCGTGGTGCTGCCGGATTTTCAACGCAAGGGCCAGAGCCTGTACGCGCTTTACCCGAGCCGACACCATCTGCCGCGTGCGGTGTCGGCGTTTATCCAGGCCGTCACGACGCGATTGAACGCGGTCGAATGCGCCAAGGTAGCTGGCCTGGCAACCAGCGCCGCGCTGCCGGGCGTGCGCTGAGCGTGGCGAGTGCGGAGTGCGGCGGTTGCAACGCCTGCCTACGATCCAGTTCCCGCATACAGCGCGCACGCGCCACGTAGCGCCGACATCCCTTGAAGAGCGGTTGGCGCCCTGCCACGCGGGCAACGCCCTGCATCGAGCGGCATGCTGTCCGCTCGATGCAGGGTCAACACATTGGACCGATCAGCCGCGGGCAACCCCATGGCGTGATCGCCAGCGCGGGTCATGCCAGCGGACTTGCGTCACGCGATCCTCCTCAGACAGCGAGCCCTTCGATCTGCTGCTGGGCACTGGCGATGCCGGCCTGGCGGGCGTCGGCACCGGTGGCCAGACCTTCGGCCACGATCACCTCGGGGGCGTGCACGCCGATAAAGCCCAGCGCGGTGCGCATGTAGGTCTCTGCATGTTCGAGCGATGCCATCGGCGAGCCGGCGCCATAGAAGCCGCCACGTGCCACCAGCAGAATCACCCGCTTGTTGCCGGCCAGCCCTTCGGGCACGCCTTGCGCGTTGTAGCGGAAGGTCTGCCCGGCCACCAGCACGCGATCGATCCATGCCTTGAGCTGGGTCGGGATGGTGAAGTTGTACAGCGCCACACCGATCACCACGGTGTCGGCCTCCAGAAATTCCTGCAGTACCGTTGCACTGGTGGCCAGTTCGGCTGCCAGTTCCGGGCTCTGGTCGCCGGTGGGATTCTGCTGGGCCGCCAGGTGCGCGCCGGACAGATGCGCCAGCGGCTCGGCGGCCAGATCGCGGTAGGTCACTGCGATATCGCTGTTGCCGGACTGCAACTTGGCAACAGTGGCCGCCGACAGCTGACGGCTGGCCGAGTAACCGCCGAGGATGCTGGAATCGAGATGGAGCAGTTTCATGATGAAGCCTCTGAGTGAGTGGGGGTGACGTGGCGCTGCCACGACGTTGGATATCAAACCGAGCGCAAGCATACGGCTGCGACGGCGGGCAAGCTCGATGGTGATGCGCGTACCGCGCCAATGGCCCGGCTGCCGGTCTGCGCGCGGGTGCAGTGCGCTTTTCCGGCAATGCGCTGCTGGCCAGCTAGACGGACAAGCGGCCGGCCAGGCACAGGTGAAGTGAGCGGGCGTGGGTCGCGCCCGCCGCAGACTCAGGCCAGACGGCCCTGAGCACGCAACTGCTCGCCGATGCGGCGGATCTCCGCCTCGCCTTGCGCCAGTGCGGCCTTGTTGGTGTGCACCGAGTAGTGGCCCATCACCAGCTCGTGCGGATGCTTGACCGCCGAGCCGAGCACAAAGCTGGTCGCACCGACCGCCACCACCTCGATGGCCTGCTCGGCGTCCTTGAACACCGCCATCTGGCCGCTGCCGATGGTCTCGGCCGCTTCCAGCTGGCCGCCGTGCACCGCGAGCCAGGCCACGCTGTGGCCGGCCGGCGGCACATAGCGCCAGCGCTCGCCGTCGCGCAGCTGCACGCTCAGGTAGGTCATGTCGGCCGGTGCCGGGATCTTGCTTTCCAGCGCGCCATAGCGCCCCAGCAGCACCCGCACCGGGCCGGCCACCGGCACATCGGCGGGCGACAGATACAGGCTTTGCGCCGGCGCGTTTTCTTCGGCGGCCGGCAATGCCACCCACAGCTGGAAGCCCTTGGCCGAAGACTGGCCGACCGGCACACCGTCGTGCCAGACGCCATTGCCGGCGCGCATCCATTCCACACCGCCGGTGGGCAGGGTGCCCTGCTTGCCGGTGCTGTCTTCGTAGCCGACCTCGCCCTCCATCAGGTAGGTGAGCGTGGCGATGCCCGAATGCGGATGCATGCCCATCGGCGCGCCCCCCAGCGACGGCTTGACGGTGAACAGGTCCAGGAACACGAACGGCTTGACCAGCTGGCCCAGGTCGCCCGGGCTCATCAACCGGGTGATCGGACCGCGGGTGGTGCCGCGGGTGCGGAACACCACCGGGCGCGGCGCAGCCAGGGCCTGCACGCCAGGCGCGCGCTGCGGCTGTTGGTCGACGTGGACGGTGGCCAGTTGTGCGTTCATGACAGATCCCTTTGCGGCGGTGATGGAGCAAGCTGCCCCGGTGATGCAAAGAGTAGAGACGCGATCATTGGTCGACTAGCCGGCATATTTGTAGTGGAGTCGTCCATGAATTGCAGTAATCAGGCAGCGCCATCTGCCCGAGCCAATACAGCGGCGGCCATCGCCATGCTGCTGCCCGGTCCACACGGGAGCGTGATCGCTGTCAGCGGAGGTGCCTTGTACGGCAGGGGATTGCACATCACGCGCTGCTGGCGTGGTGACGCCTGTGGCTGCCTTGCATCAGAGATGTCCAGGACATTACGGCGGACGCCGCCGAGCTTCGCTGCTGTAGCACCGGGGCTCAGGGATCGACTGATGGCGGATTCGCCAGCAGCCACCGACCCCAATAACCCGATCTGCACCGATGGTCTGAAGGCGATCGATACCGGCGGCCGACCGGCCAGCCAGGTGTTCGCCGAACTGGTCCCGGTAGGCGGGCGTGACTGCTGACGGCCATGCTGCAGCCAGGCGTCGCTGCAGTGGCCCGCAGCGACCGTCGGCTCGGATCGGTAAGGCACGCGCGCCTCGCGTGCCTTACCGTGTCTGCGTCTTCATGCCACACCAACAACGAGAGCTTCACGCTTGCGGCCATTCTTCCGCTGGAGATCTCCGATGATCCGCACCTTCGCTCCGCTCGCTGCCGTGTTGCTGTTGTCGGCCTGTGCCTCCAATCAGGTCGTGCAGGTGCAGCCCATCGACGGGGTCATCTCCGGCCAGTGCCATATCGACAAGGTGCGCGGTGCGGTCGGCCTGGCCGCTGCGGCGCAGACCATCGAACGTGCGCGCGTGGACAGCGACAGCCTGCAGGTCAGCGTGCGTCGCGGCGAACGCGCCACCGGCGGCACCACCGCCAGCGGCCTGGCCGACCCGGCCCAGGGCGCCAGCGAAAGCGGCGGCGATCACCTCACCGTCGAGACCGGCCCGAACAACAACATCACCGCGATTTACTGCGGCTGAGCTCCGGCGGAACCGGGGACCAAGAGCACATACATGCCTGCTAGTTGGTGTCCCCGGTTTCGCTAACGTCCGGTCATGCCAAACCGCCTCACTTTCGTCCAGCCACGGCCTTCTTCGTCGTCTTTTTGTGCTTGGCGCGCGAGTCGGTCAAAAAGCGCAGAGTGGCCGCTTCCCATTGCCGCTCGCCGCGCACGCCGGTGGCCATGGCCTGCAGTTCGCCCGCGCGCCAGCCTTCGAACACGCACGGGTCGATGTACGCCTTGCGACACACCGAGGGCGTGTTGCCCAGCGCATCGGCCACTTCGCGGATGACATCGTTCTGCACCTGAGTCAGCGCGCGCGCGCTCATGCGTTCGGGTAACGGCAAGCGCGCCAGGCGTTGCAGCGCGGCCAGCGTGCCGCCCCAGGTGCGGAAATCCTTGGCGGTGAAATCCTCGCCCATCGCTTCGCGCAGATAGTCGTTGACCTCGCCCGAATCCACCGGCTGCAGCTGACCGTCGTCGTCACGGTACTGAAACAGCGATTGCCCCGGCAATTGCTGACATTGCCGGATGAGTTTGACCAGCTGTTTGTCGTCCACTTCGATATCGTGATCCTGGCCGCTCTTGCCACGGAATTTCAGCCGCGCACGCCCGCCGCGCAGAAATTCCATATGTCGGTTACGCAGGGTGGTGAGGCCATAGGAGCGATTGCTGCGTGCATATTCGGCGTTGCCCACGCGTACCAATGTATCGGCCAGCAACGCCACCACGATCGCCAGGACCTTCTCGCGCGGAAATCCCGGCAGCACCAGATCGCGGCGCAAGCGTCGGCGCAACTTGGGCAGCGCCTGCCCGAAGGCGATCACCCGTTCGAACTTGCCTTCGCCACGCACCTGCGCCCACTCGGCGTGATAGCGGTATTGCTTGCGCCTGCGCGCATCGCGGCCAGTTGCTTGCAGATGGCCGTTGGGCTTGGCGCAGATCCACACCTCGGTATAGGCCGGCGGAATGGCCAAGGCGCGGATGCGCTGCAAGGTGTCGGCATCGGCCACGCGTTGCCCATCTGCACTGCGGTAGCTGAAGCTCTTGCCAGCCTTGCGGCGGCTGATGCCGGGCTGCTGATCGTTGACGTAGGTGAGCCCGGCCGCACGCGCGGTGGCCTTGGCCTGTGCAACCGCTGCCACGCTCGCCACCGCAGCAGTCGCGACGACCGCGCTGGTGGCCACGCTGGCCAACTTGCCGACGGTGCGGGCGGTGACTGCGGCATTGCGAAGAACACGTTTGGCTTTCATTGCGCATGGATCGAAGGATTGGCCACGATTGTTGAGGGATGCAGGACTACGCCACGTCAACGTCACGACAACGCCGCGTGCGCAAGCGGTCCCCGTGGGGAAATTTTCTGCTTATGCTTGGGTCTCCCCCATCTGCTGGAGTCATCGATGCGCGCTGTCCTGCCTACCGCCCGCCTGGCCTGTCTCTCGGTCGTGTTGGCGGCATTGAGTGCCTGCGGTTCGCCGCAACCGGACGAGCAGGAAGCCGTCTCCGCCAAAGCGCAGCAAGCGGCCGAACAAGCCGCCGCGCCAGCGCCGGCCGCTGCGCCAGAAGCCCCGCCCATCGGCACCTGCGATGCCACCCAGGTGCAGTCGCTGGTCGGTCAGCCACTGACCGAAGCGGTGAGCGAACAGGCCCGCAGCGATGCCGGCGCCAAGTCGGTACGCGTGCTCAAACCCGGCCAGATGACCACGATGGAGTTCAACGGCGAACGGCTCAATCTGGAAGTGGATGCCAAGAACCTGATCGTCTCGGTGCGCTGCGGCTGAGCACCCGGTGGCGCCTGTTGGCGAACAGGCGCCAAGCCAGCTGGCACAAGGCCTTGCAGCCGCCCTCGTTGCAGCTGTAACGGTGTATTGCGGCACCGCATCAACTGTGGTCTAGTCGATCATCCGGTGACCTCTTCGAAACGCTCCACGGATCGAGCGCTGCAACGTCGTCGCCGCTCTCCCAGATCGCAAAGAGGCAGACATGGCCCCCCGCACTCGCCAAGGGCTCAACGACTACGGTCTCTACAACAGCGCGCGCGACGAACGCGACGCCTGTGGTTTTGGCATGGTCGCCCAGTTGGACGACCAACCTTCCCGCTCGCTGGTAGACACCGCGATTGCGGCGCTCTCGCGCATGACCCACCGCGGCGGCGTGGCGGCCGACGGACTCACCGGCGATGGCTGCGGCCTGCTGATCCGCAAACCCGATGCGTTTCTGCGCGGGCTGGCGCGCGATGCCGGCATTACGCTGGGCACGCGTTACGCGGCCGGTGTGGTGTTCCTGCCGCTGGACGAGAGCGATGCCGCGCGCTGTCGTGCCGAACTGGAAACCCAGTTGCACAGCGCCGGCGTGCACTTTCGCGGTTGGCGCGTGGTACCCACCGACGACAGCGTGTGCGGCCAGTTGGCGCGCGACACCTTGCCGCGCATCGAGCAGGTCTTTGTCGATGCCGGCGCCGAGCAGAGCGAAGACGGCTTCACCCTGGCGCTGTTCCTGGCGCGCCGGCGCGCCGAGCAGCAGCTGCGCGAGGTCGAGAATTTCTACGTCACCACCTTGTCGCCCAATGGCATCAGCTACAAGGGCATGGTGCTGCCGGACAAGCTGAGCACGTTCTACCCGGACCTGCAGCGCAGCGACCTTTCCTCCAGCGCAATTGTCTTTCACCAGCGGTTTTCCACCAACACGCTGCCGCGCTGGCCGCTGGCCCATCCGTTCCGGTTGCTCGCGCATAACGGCGAAATCAACACCATCGAAGGCAACCGCCGCTGGGCGCAGGCACGCAGCAAGGTGTGGCAGACCCCGCGCTTCGACATCGCCGAGTTCGACCCGGTGATCTCCATGCATGGCTCGGATTCGCAGAGCCTGGACAACATGCTCGAGCTGCTGATCGCCGGTGGCATGGACCTGCTGCAGGCACTGCGCATCCTGGTGCCGCCGGCCACCCAGTCGCTGGAATTCAAGGACGCCGACCTGGCCGCGTTCTACGAGTTCTACGGCCTCAACACCGAGCCGTGGGACGGCCCGGCCGGCATCGTGGCCTGCGACGGCCGCTATGCCGCCTGCATGCTCGATCGCAACGGCCTGCGCCCCGCCCGCTGGATGCTCACCTCCGACCGCCATTTCCTGGTCGCCTCCGAAGCCGGCGTGTGGGAACTGCCGGCCGAGCGCATCACCCGCAAGGGCAAGCTGGGCCCCGGCGAGATGATGGCCATCGATTTGAAGCGCGGCGACCTGCTCGATTCCGACGCCATCGACCGCATCAACCGTGCGCGCGCGCCGTACAAGCAATGGCTGCAGCAGGGCGTGACCTATCTGCAGACCGAGTTGATCGACCCCTCGCTGGTGGAAGAACCCTTCAGTGAGCAGACCCTGCGCAGCTACCACAAGCTGTTCCAGCTCAGCACCGAGGAAGTGGAGCAGATCCTGCGCCCGCTGGCCGAGACCGAGCAGGAAGCCACCGGCTCGATGGGCGACGACACCCCGATGGCGGTGCTCAGCCGCCAGACCCGGCCGCTGTACGACTACTTCCGCCAGGCCTTCGCGCAGGTCACCAACCCGCCGATCGACCCGCTGCGCGAAGGCATCGCGATGTCGCTCACCACCCAGCTCGGCAAGGAGACCAACATCTTCCATGCCGGCGCCGAGACGGTGAACCACGTCATCCTCAACTCGCCGGTGCTCAGCCAGCGCAAGCTGCGCCAGCTGCTGAAGATGGAGCAGTACGTCGAGCGCAATCGCCTGATCGACCTGTCCTACAGCGTGGAAGAAGGCCTCAAGGCGGGGCTGGAACGCATCTGCCAGGAAGCCGAGGCCGCCGCGCGCGCCGGTGCGGTGATGCTGCTGCTGTCCGACCGTTATCCCGTGCCGGACCGGCCGATGGCGCATGCGCTGCTGGCCACCGGCGCGGTGCATCACCACCTGTGCAAGGTGGGGCTGCGCTGCGACGCCAACCTGATCATCGAAACCGGCACCGCGCGCGACCCGCACCACATGGCCTGCCTGCTCGGCTTCGGCGCCACTGCGGTGTACCCGTATCTGGCTTACCAGACGCTGTTCGACCTGGGCCGGCGCGGCATCCTGCAGCTGAGCAAGGGCGGCGAGCAGTCGCAGATCGGCCGCCGTTATCGCAAGGGCATCTACAAGGGCCTGTCCAAGATCATTTCGAAGATGGGCATCTGCACCATCGCCAGTTATCGCGGCGCGCAGTTGTTCGAGATCGTCGGGCTGGACCCGGACGTGGTGGAGCTGTGCTTTGCCGAGACGCCCGCACGCATCGGCGGCGTCAACCTGGCGCGGCTGGACACCGAGGCGCGCGAGCTCACCGCACGCGCCTGGAACGACCAGCTCAAGCCGGAAGTGGGCGGACTGCTCAAGTACGTGCACGGCGGCGAGTACCACATGTACAACCCCGACGTGGTCATGACGCTGCAGCGCGCCACCCGCACCGGCGATGCCAGCGACTGGCAGAAGTACGTGGATGCGGTGCATTCGCGCCCGGCCTCCACGCTGCGCGATCTGGTCCAGCTCAAACGTGCCGACACCCCGACCCCGCTGGACGAGGTGGCCCCGGCGGCCGATGTGCTGCGTCGTTTCGACACCGCCGCGATCAGCCTGGGCGCGTTGTCGCCCGAGGCGCACGAAGCGCTGGCCATTGCGATGAACCGCCTGGGCGGGCGCAGCAATTCCGGCGAAGGCGGCGAAGACCCGGCCCGCTACGGCACCGAGAAGCGCTCCAAGATCAAGCAGGTGGCCTCCGGCCGCTTCGGCGTAACCCCGGAATACCTGGTCAATGCCGAGGTGCTGCAGATCAAGGTCGCGCAGGGCGCCAAGCCCGGCGAAGGCGGCCAGCTGCCCGGCCACAAGGTCAACGAACTGATCGCGCGGCTGCGTTACGCCAAGCCCGGCATCGGCCTGATCTCGCCGCCGCCGCATCACGACATCTATTCCATCGAGGATCTGGCCCAGCTGATCTATGACCTCAAGCAGGTCAACCCGACCGCACTGGTGTCGGTGAAGCTGGTCGCGCATGCCGGCGTCGGTACCATTGCCGCCGGCGTGGTGAAAGCTGGCGCCGATCTGATCACCGTATCCGGCCACGACGGCGGCACCGGCGCCAGCCCGATCAGCTCGATCCGTTACGCCGGCGTGCCGTGGGAACTGGGCGTGGCCGAGTCGCATCAGGCGCTGGTGGCCAACGATCTGCGCGACCGCACCATCCTGCAGACCGATGGCGGCCTGAAGACCGGTCTGGACGTGGTCAAGGCCGCGTTGCTGGGCGCCGACAGCTTCGGCTTCGGCACCGCGCCGATGATCGTGCTGGGCTGCAAGTACCTGCGCATCTGTCACCTCAACAACTGCGCCACCGGCGTGGCCACCCAGGACGAACGCCTGCGTGCGAACTACTTCACCGGCTTGCCGGAGCGCGTGGAGCATTTCTTCCGCCTGCTGGCCGAAGAAGTGCGCCAGTGGCTGTCGTACCTGGGCGTGCGGTCGCTGGACGAGATCGTCGGCCGCACCGACCTGCTGGAGCAGCTGGAGGTCTCGCCACGCGCCGGGGTCAAGGTCGATCTCTCGCGCCTACTCACCCATGCGCAGTACGACGGCAGCCATTGCGCGGCCCAGCGCCTGTACGAATCGCCGGACAGCCTGGCCACGCAGATGGACGGCCTGCTGGCCAATGCGATCGCCAACAAGACCGGCGGCGACCATCGCTTCCTGATCCACAACACCGACCGCTCGATCGGCGCGCGCCTGTCCGGCGCCATCGCGCGCGTGCACGGCAACCACGGCATGAGCGACGCGCCGTTGAACCTGCGCTTCCGCGGTACCGCCGGGCAGAGCTTCGGCGCGTTCAACGCCGGTGGCCTGCAGCTGGAGCTGGAAGGCGAAGCCAACGATTACGTCGGCAAGGGCATGGCCGGCGGCCGGCTGGTAGTGCGTCCGCCGCGCGGCGCGCGCTTCGAGGCACGCAGCACGCCGATCGTGGGCAACACCTGCCTGTACGGCGCCACCGGCGGCGAACTGTTCGCGGCCGGCCGTGCCGGCGAACGCTTTGCGGTGCGCAACTCCGGCGCACTGGCGGTGGTGGAAGGCGCCGGCGACCACTGCTGCGAATACATGACCGACGGCGTGGTGCTGGTGCTGGGCAAGGTCGGCCTGAACTTCGGTGCCGGCTTCACCGGCGGGCTGGCCTACGTGCTGGATATCGAACGCGACTTCGTGGACCGCTACAACCACGAGCTGATCGACATCCATCGCGTCTCCGCCGAAGGCTTCGAGAACCATCGCCAGCACCTGCACACGTTGATCAGCCGCCACCGCGAGCTGACCGGCAGCATCTGGGCGCAGCAGATCCTGGACGAGTTCCGCGACTACATCGGCAAGTTCTGGCTGGTCAAACCCAAGGCCGCCAGCATCGAGTCGCTGACCGAGTCGCTGCGGCGCGCCGCCTGAGTGCTTCCCTCTCCCTGCAACGGGAGAGGGTTTGGGGATGCGGGCGCTGACGCTCCGCACCCTCATCCGCCCCTTCGGGGCACCTTCTCCCGGTGGGAGAAGGGAATCAGCCACGGATTTTCTTATGAGCCGCAAGCAAGCCTTCCAATTCCTCGACCTGCCCCGGACCATGCCCACGCGCATTCCGGTGGAGCTGCGTACGTCCGGCGACTGGGGCGAGTTGTACGGCAAGTTCGACAAGGCCGACGCGCAATACCAGTCCGGCCGTTGCCTGGACTGCGGCAATCCGTATTGCAGCTGGAAATGCCCGGTGCACAACGCCATCCCGCAGTGGCTACAGCTGGTGCAGGAAAACCGCATCGAAGAAGCCGCCGCGCTGTGCCATTCCACCAACCCGCTGCCGGAAGTGTGCGGGCGGGTGTGTCCGCAGGACCGCCTGTGCGAAGGCAGTTGCACGCTGGAGGAATTCGGCGCGGTCACCATCGGCGCGGTGGAAAAATACATCGTCGATACCGCCTTCAAGATGGGCTGGCGCCCGGACCTGGGCAACGTGCAGCCCACTGGCTGGCGGGTAGCGGTGATCGGTGCCGGCCCGGCTGGACTGTCCTGCGCGGATCGCCTGGTGCGTGCCGGGATCGAAGCAGTGGTGTACGACCGCTACGAGCAGATCGGCGGCCTGCTGCAGTTCGGCATTCCCAGCTTCAAGCTGGACAAGTCGGTGATCGGCAAGCGCCGCGAAATCCTCGAAGGCATGGGCGTGCAGTTCCGCCTGGGCGTGGAGATCGGCAAGGACGTCAGCATCGAGCAGTTGCTGGGCGAATACGATGCGGTGTTCCTGGGCACCGGCGCCTACCGCTACACCGACGGCGGGCTGGACGGCCAGGATCTGAAGAACGTGCTGCCGGCGTTGCCATTTCTGGTGCAGAACAGCCGCATCGTCAGCGGTAACGACCCGCATGGCCGGCCGATCGCCGGTTGGGAAGACCAGATGGCGCTGCCCGATCTCAATGGCAAGCGCGTGGTAGTGCTGGGCGGCGGCGACACCGGCATGGACTGCGTGCGCAGCGCGATCCGTCTGGGCGCGGCCAAGGTCACCTGTGCGTATCGGCGCGACGAGGCCAGCATGCCGGGCTCGGCGCGCGAAGTGGCCAACGCGCGCGAAGAAGGCGTGCGCTTTCTGTTCAACCGGCAGCCGCTGTCGATCGAATCCGGCGCCGACGACGAGGCGATCGGCGTGACCGTGGTGGAAACCCGGCTCGGCGAACCCGATGCCAGCGGTCGCCGCAACGCGGTCCCGGTGGAAGGCAGCGAATCGCTGCTGGAAGCGGACGTGGTGATCATCGCCTTCGGCTTCTCGCCGACCCTGCCCGACTGGCTGGCTTCGCAAGGCGTGGAAGCCGGCAGCAATGGCCGCATCGTCGCCCCGTCCGATGGCAACGGCCGCCTGCCCTACCAGACCAGCAACCCACGCCTGTTCGCCGGTGGCGACTGCGTGCGCGGCGCCGACCTGGTGGTCACCGCCGTGGCCGAAGGCCGCGATGCGGCCGGCAGCATCGTGCAGCTGCTCGGCGTCAAGGCGCAGGTCAAGGAACCGGCTGCGGCCTGAGTACGCGTCACCGGTGGGCCCTGCGCCCACCGGTGGCTGCCACACGCTGTGCGTGCGGGCAAGTCGCACCGCTGTGTGAGCGGCCAGGCCCACGTGGCGCCGCTCCGATTGAGGCCCTTCTCTTAGCACTGCGCGACCGCAATCGCGCCGGCACGCGTTACTGCGCGCGTCATTCGCGCCTGCATTGCCGCAGAGCTTGCGTCTTGCGGCGTGCGGCGTGCGGCGTGCGGCGTGCGGCACAGGTTGAGATGAGATCCCATGTCCCGCAGCGATGCGGAGCGCGATCGCATAGCGCGAGGGTGCGCCCGGCGCCAAGGCAAGCCGCGCAGCGCGCGCTTTGCGCCCTGGACGCTCCACTGTGCGCAAGGGGGCCCGCAGCGGCGTCCCCAACCCGCGCCACTGCTGCATGGCACGGGTTGGCCAGACATCCGAACACGCGCCTTGCCTCAGGCCGTCACAGATCGCTTCGCACGCCTCAACGCGCATACCGGCCTGAAATCCGCTCGATCATCGATCGTGCACAAGACTCGCCCGCCGGTATGACTGTGCGGCAGAGGCGTATGTAAGTCGGTGCCTATCTGCAGCCTCGACGATTGCACAGCCCGCATATTTGTGATCTAAGTCACTTATGTTATGTGATTGAATCGTTCAATTACGGCCAGACGGCCACAGTGCAGCACGTTCTGCGCTTGCTTCAACTGCCCTCGATGACGACCGCAGCTGATCGTTCCTGCGCGCGCAGCCGCCGTGGAATCCAACCTCGATTCAAGTGTCGTCGCGCAACGCGGCGGCAAAGCCGTGGGCCCCCAACCAGGAAACAATCTCATGACGCACCAAATCACTACCGCTAAACAGACACGCGACGATTGGGTGGACTGGCTACGCGGCGCCAGCGTGTTGATGGTGATCATGCTGCACGCCTATGGCTTCGCTTTCGACGCCTACCCGGAGCTACGCAATGGCGCAGCCGGGGAAAGCAGCACCTTGATGCTGTCGATCGAACGCATCAACCGCTCGCTGGCCCCCTTGCGCATGCAGCTGATGTTCCTGCTCTCGGGCTTGTTCGTGGCACGTGGGCTGGACAAGGGGATCGCGACCTACTTCAGCGGCAAGCTGCGGCACGTGTTGTATCCCTATCTGATCTGGTCGCTGCTGATCTTCGGGTTGCGCGAGGCAGGCTCGGTGCTGGCCAAGTCCGAACCCATTGCCTGGCTGGACCTGGGCAGGATCGCGGTCGGCAACGTGGCACTGACCTGGTTTCTGTTCTACCTGTTCGTGTTTCTTGCCGTGATCCCACTGCTGCGTCGGCTGCCGGCCCCGTTGGTGCTGGCAGCGACCCTGCTGGGCTCGGTGTGCCTGGGCCCATTGCTGCGCCAGGGTGCCGACCCGTTCTATTACTTCGCGTTCTTCTACATCGGCACGCTGCTGGCCGGTCGCGTGCCGGCACTGCTACAGCAGGCACCGCGCTGGATCTGGCCACTGTCGTGCCTGAGCCTGTGCGCCATCGTGCTGATCGCCAATCTCACCACGCTGCACGGCATCTGGATCGGCTATCTGCCGCTGGTACTGATCGCGCTGCCGTTGGTGATCGCGGTGGCGATGTGGGCAAACCAGCAGCCGGCCGCACAGGCGATCCGCTACGTGGGCCGCAACTCGGTGGTGTTCTACCTGACCCACTTCCCGCCCTTCATCGTGCTGGCCTATCTGCTGCCGCGCTGGATCCACGATGGGTCGCTGCTGTTCTTCGCCTTGTTGGGCACCGGCGTGCTGGCGCCGGCCGTGCTGTGCCTGCTGCGCACGCCGGGCCGCCTGCCCGCATTGAACCTGCTGTTCTCCGCACCGATGCCGGCACGCAGCACACGCCCCGCAACGCCGCTGGCATCGCCGTCTGCCGCGCACGAAACGGTGGCGGCAACTGCGTAGACCACCTGCCAGTGCCGATCACATCCGTGCTGCTCGACGCAGGCTCTGGCGATCTCTGAAAACCCATGGCCGGATGCCATCCGGCAACAGCCAGACGCGGTCAATCCCGCGTCTGCGCTGTGTTCGCTGCTGTGTTCGCTAACGCAGGCGCCTGAAGTGCGGCCCTGTTATAGGGCCGCACCGATGCAAGCGCGCGATGCGATCAGGCCGCCTTGTCCAGCGTGGCCATGTCGATCACGAAGCGGTACTTCACATCGCTCTTGAGCATGCGCTCGTAGGCCTCGTTGATCTGGTCGGCGCGAATCGTTTCGATGTCCGAGACGATGTTGTGCTTGGCGCAGAAATCCAGCATCTCCTGGGTCTGGCGGATGCCGCCAATCAACGAACCGGCCAGCGTGCGGCGCTTCATGATCAGATTGAACACGCTCGGCGAAGGGTGCGAATGCTCGGGCACACCCACCAGCACCATCGCCCCGTCGCGCTTGAGCGCAGCCAGGAACGGGTCCAGGTTGTGCGGCGCGGCCACGGTGTTGAGGATGAAGTCCAGTGTGTTGGCTTGCGCAGCCATCTGCGCCTCGTCCTTGGAGATCACCACTTCGCTGGCACCCAGACGCAACGCATCGGCGCGCTTGCTCTCGGAGGTGGTGAACAACACCACAGTGGCGCCCATCGCCTTGGCGATCTTCACTGCCATGTGGCCCAGGCCACCCAGGCCCACCACACCCACCTTCTGGCCGGGACCGACCTTCCAATGCGCCAGCGGCGAATAGGTGGTGATACCGGCGCACAGCAGCGGCGCCACGGCGGCCAGGTTGTCGCTGTGCGAGATGCGCAGCACGTATTTCTGATCGACCACGATGTGGTCCGAGTAACCGCCGTAGGTGTTCTCGCCGCCAAACATCGGCCCGTTATAGGTGCCGGTAAAGCCCTGCTCGCAATACTGTTCTTCGCCTTCCTGGCAGGACGCGCAGCTGCGACAGCTGTCGACCATGCAGCCGACACCGGCCAGGTCGCCGACCTTGAAGCCGGTGACCGCATCGCCGACCGCCGTCACGCGGCCGACGATCTCGTGACCAGGCACCGACGGGTAGAGGGTGTTGTGCCATTCGTTGCGAGCGGTATGCAGATCCGAGTGACACACACCGCAATAGGCGATATCGATCTGTACATCGTTGGGGCCGGGCGCGCGCCGTTCGAACACGAACGGGGCAAGCGGCTGATCGGCGGTTTGGGCGGCGTAAGCGTGGGCTTGGCTCATGGGGAAGGACTCCGGGGCGTTGCGTCGTCCGCGCAGGAGTCGGACGACAGATGGGGGCGGTTCGCCAGAACAGCGGCCTATCGCACGCCTGTGGAGGTGCCTCCTGGCTGTTCCGAAGCGAACGCTACCTGTTGGCCATGATACCGGTTGCGCCCGTTTGCACGCGATCAACGCTGCGTTGCATGCGTGAATGGTCTACTAACGCGCAAGCTTCTAGGCTGACCAGGCAGCGTCTCGCCCTGCACCATTCCTGTTGGCCGTGCCCTCCCCCTGCGGCCGCTCACGTCGATGCCGAAGGAGGCTTCCATGTTCCACTCTCCCCCGAAATTCCCGCGTCTGCGCGGTGCCGCACTCGCACTGACCTTGCTCGCGGCACTGCCAATGGCACATGCCAAAGAACCTGCCGATGCGAAGAAACAGTCGGCCGGCCTGAAATATGTGGGCGTCAATCTGTCCGGCGCCGAGTTCAATTCGCGCAAGAAACCGGGCACCTTGTTCAAGGATTACACCTACCCGGCCGCCTCGGATTTCAGTTATTTCGCCGGTAAGGGCATGAACACGATCCGCCTGCCGTTCCTGTGGGAACGCGTGCAGCCACAGCTCACCGGCGAGTTGGATCCGGCGCAGTTGGCGCTGCTGAAGAAATCAGTGGCGGCGGCCAAGGCCAACAAGCAGTACCTGATCCTGGATGTGCATAACTACGCCAAGTACAACGGCAAGCGCATCGGCACCAGCGATGTGCCCGCTGCTGCAGTGGCCGATCTGTGGCGCCGGCTGGCGCTGGAATTCAAGGACGACACGTCGGTGATCTTCGGGCTGATGAATGAGCCCAACGGCATTTCCGCAACCGACTGGGCCACGGCGGCGCAAGGCGCGATCAACGCGATCCGCAAGACCGGTGCAAAGAACCTGATTCTGGTACCGGGCACTGCCTACAGCGGCGCGCACAGCTGGCGCAGTGCCAACTATGGCGGTTCCAATGCCAAGGCGCTGGAGATCCTCAAGGACCCGGGCAACAACCTGGCCTTCGAAGCGCATCAATATCTGGACAGCGACTACAGCGGCACCAAGCCGGTATGCACCAGCGCCACGGTTGGCGAAGAGAAATTACGCGGCTTCACCGCATGGCTGCGCGAGAACAAGCAGAAAGGATTTCTGGGCGAATTCGGCACTGCCAACAATCCGGTCTGCGACCAGGCGCTGGAAGGCATGCTGACCTATATGGAAAAGAACAGCGACGTGTGGCTGGGCTGGACCTGGTGGGCCGCCGGTGCCTGGTGGAAGCCGGAGTACTTTTTCACCGTGCAGCCGGGCAAGGATGGCAGCGACAAGCCGCAGATCTCGATCCTGAGCAAGTACGCACGCCGCGCCACCAAGTAATACACGCGGCGTCTGTTTGAATCTGGTGGTCGCAGCGATGTGCTGCGACCATTTTTTTGCGTGCTGCCATGCGTGACATGCAGTGCAGAGACATGAAATGTGCCGACGATCGCATGACTGCGCTAGGCATGCATCGCGCGGCGCGCGCGATCACATGACGCGTCTTGCAGGATCCGCATTGACGGACTGCTAGCCAGACACGACACAGTAAGCGCGCCCGCACGTCGAACATCGCACGTGCCGACGTCCCGTTATCGCACCAGGTGATTTTTTTAAGCGCATGCGTGTTTATCCTGCATCACCGCTGCGATTACGCATGCGGCGCTGCTCATTGCGTCTAGCGATCGCCAATCGACCGATGCAATACGTGTCGCATACGTGTCGCAAGTGCGATCTGCGTTGATGCAAAACACGCAACTGCAGCGCAAAGTGCGACCTGCGTGCGGCGATGTCGATCGCGCTGTTGCGCTCTACCACATCAAAGGGAGTGGATGTTCGGTAATAACTGCCAAGTCGCTCACAGCTCCAACTAAGTGATATCTCGCATTCGTAGTTTGAAAATGCAGATACGCCTAGGGTGATGCGTGGTGCAGTGTCGTCATGCACGTGGCAAGTCCACGCCAGGGCACTGCATCTCCCCCGCAAATGCATCAGGAGTCACCCATGTTGCCCTCCCCCACCCGGACGCGCCGGCTGCTCAGCTGCGCGTTGTCATTGCTGCTGCTCGTCATCCTGCCGCTCGCGCACGCACAAAGCGGCAATCGCTTGAAGTATGCCGGCGTCAATCTCTCCGGCGCAGAAATCAAATCCTCGCAAAAACCCGGCGTGCTCAACGTCGACTACCTGTATCCGGCCGCCAGCGATTACCGCTACTTCGCCGGCAAGCACATGAACATCATTCGGCTGGCAGTCCTGTGGGAGCGCGTGCAACCCAAGGCCGGCGGCGAACTGGATGCGGCGCAACTGGCATTGATCCGTCAGGCGGTCGCCAACGCAAAAGCCTCCAAGCTCTATCTGATTCTGGACATACACAACTACGCCAAGTATTACGGCAACAAGATCGGCAGCAACCGCGTGCCGATCAGTACCTTCAACGATCTGTGGCGCCGCCTGGCGATCGCCTTCAAGAACGACAACACGGTGATCTTCGGGCTGATGAACGAGCCTTACGACATCAATCCGCAGTCCTGGGCCAACGCGGCGCAGGCGTCGATCGACACCATCCGCAAGACCGGCGCCAATAACCTGATTCTGGTTCCCGGTGCGCTGTGGAGCGGCGCGCACAGCTGGTATTCCACGGTTGCCGGGCAATCCAATGCCGTGGCACTGGCGTCCATTCGCGACCCGCTCAATCGCTACGCCATCGAAGTGCATCAATATCTGGACACCGATTCCAGCGGCACCAGCGCCGGTTGCGTCAGCAGCACCGTCGGTGCCGAACGCCTGCGCAGCTTTACCCAATGGCTGCGCCTGAACCACAAACGCGGATTTCTGGGCGAATTCGGCACCGGCAACAACGCGACCTGCAACAACGCACTCAACGGCATGTTGGGCTACATGGAAACCAACAGCGATGTGTGGATCGGCTGGACCTGGTGGGCCGCCGGTGCCTGGTGGAACCGGACCTATCCGTTCAACGTGCATCCCGATGCGCAGGGACGCGACAAACCGCAGATGACGATCCTCAGCGCACGCGCGCAGCGTATCGCCCGCTAAGCACACCACCTCGCATTCATCTGCAAACCACGCGTTGCATGTGCTGAGCATGCAGGCACAACCGTGCACGACGCCAGTAATTCGGCGTCATGCCGTTGGCAGCAGACGCATCGACATGACGTTTTTTCGACAGCACACCGTCCGCGCTGACCGCTGTGCTGAAGCGTGCGCGGCCGCTGTTTTCTGCCGTGCGTTACAGCGTGCTGGTGCGGAACGTGACCCCGGCGAATTGTGACTGCGTACGGGCTCGCACATTTACTTCACGCCCGCCGTGCTGAGCGATCCGGCACAGCCAATGCATGACGTCCTACCGATGCAGCGCACTTCGCGCAAATCGCACGCAACCGGCTGCGACGCATCGCCCCCGTCGTTTAAGGAGTTGTTTTATGTCCTCTGCTTCCTGCTCGCTGCGCAGCGTTGTTCGCTGCGCACTGCTTCTCATCCTGCTTGGCGTCTTGCCGCAGATTCATGCGCAGACACGCGCACTCACCTACGCCGGAGTCAATCTTTCCGGGGCCGAGTTCGCATCGTCGAAAAAGCCGGGAGTCCTCAACAAAGACTATATGTATGCGCCTGCCAGCGATTACACCTATTTCGCCGGCGTGGGCATGAATACGATCCGCCTGCCCATTTTGTGGGAGCGCCTGCAAACCAGCGCGCATGGCGAACTGGATCCGGCACAATTGGCACTGGTGCAGCAGGCCGTGGCACGCGCCAAGGCATCGGGGATGTATCTGGTGCTGGATATCCACAACTACGCCAAATACTACGGCTATAAAATAGGCACCCCTGAAGTGCCGATTGCGACCTTTACCGATCTATGGCGCCGCCTTGCGCTGGTGTTCAAGAACGACGACACGGTGATTTTCGGGCTGATGAACGAGCCCAATGGTCTGCCGGCCGGCGGATGGGCCGCTGCTGCACAAGCGGGCATCGACAGCATTCGTGCCACCGGTGCGAACAACCTGATTCTGGTGCCCGGCGCGTTATGGACCGGCGCGCATAGCTGGTACTCGCCCACCAACGATGGGTATTCCAATGCCACCGCGCTGACCTCCATCTACGACCCACTCAACCGCTACGCGTTTGAAGTGCATCAGTATCTGGATGCCGATTCCAGCGGCACCACCAATGTCTGCGTCAGTGCCACCGTCGGTGCCGATCGTCTACGCAGCTTCACCGAGTGGCTGCGCCTCAATCACAAGCGCGGTTTTCTGGGCGAATTCGGCACCGCCAACAACACCGTGTGCAATGAAGCGCTGCAGGGCATGCTCGGGTATATGGAAGCCAATGCCGATGTCTGGTTGGGCTGGACCTGGTGGGCCGCTGGTTCGTGGTGGAATATCAGTTACCAGTACAGCGTGCATCCCAACAAAGATGGTACCGACAAGCCGCAGATGTCGATTCTGTCGCCACAGGCGACCCATGCGACACGCTTCAGCCCGTGATGTGATCCGATACTGATGTACGTTGATCGAGCCGCCGCAAGGCGGCTCTTTTGTACGCGTAATCGCAACTGACGCTTGAGACCGCCCGGGCGAAGTCGGCGCCGGCGACAATACGAGCTGCAACAGCGCACTGAACGGCATGGTGGGCTATCTGGAGACCGACAGCGATGTGTGGATCGGCTAAGCCTGGTGGGCGGCCGGTGCGTGGCGGAACGGTGCCTATCCGTTCAACGTGTATCCAACAAGTAAGGACGCGACAAATCGCAGATACTGAGCTTGGGTGAACGGGCAAGACGGATCACTTGATAAATAAACGCCTGCGATAAAGCGCAGACGACGACGGTAAACGCTTAAGCGTTCGCTGCGCGTGCTACTGCGTTGTTGCGTCAGTGATCCGACGCCGGACCATTGGCGGCGAGCGCGTCCATACGCTGATATTCCGACATAGGGATATATGCGTTCCGCCTTGAAAAGTGTGCGTTGCCGCGTATTACATGCCCCACGTGGTAACGCGCTGATTCTAAAAGTGACCTATGCGATATATGACTGCGCATCATTCCCCACATTTACTTAAAAGTTAATACCCCCGGAAATTCGGTACGGCAGATGCATCAAAGACGACGGATGCGGCGCATTTTGCGCAGATCGCACGCACAAAAGGGTGCTGCGACGCATCTTCCCCGTCGTCGAAGGAGTTGCTTTATGTCTGCTGTTTATCACTCGCTGCGTGACCTCGTCCGTTACGCCCTGATGTTCGTTCTGATCGGCGCGTTGCCGCTCGCCCACGCACAAACGCGCGTACTCAAATACGCCGGCGTCAATCTCTCAGGCGCAGAATTCGCGTCTTCCAAAAAGCCGGGAGTCCTCAACAATGACTATATGTATCCGGCAAGCAGCGATTACACCTATTTCGCAGGTGTAGGCATGAATACGATCCGTCTTCCCATCCTGTGGGAGCGCCTGCAACCGGATGCGGGCGGCACATTGGATCCGGCGCAGCTGGCATTGGTGCAACAGGCGGTGGCGCGCGCCAAGGCATCGGGGATGTATCTGGTGTTGGACATCCACAACTACGCCAAATACAACGGCTACAAGATCGGCAGCAGCAACGTGCAGAACGCCACGTTCGCCGATTTATGGCGGCGTCTTGCGCTGGTGTTCCGCAACGACAATGCCGTGATCTTCGGTCTGATGAACGAGCCCAATGGCGTGTCTGCCAGAGGATGGGCCGGTAGCGCCCAGGCGGCGATCGACAGTATCCGTGCGACAGGTGCGAACAATTTGATCCTGGTTCCAGGCGTTCTCTGGACCGGTGCACACAGTTGGTACTCGCTCACAAGCGATGGTTATTCCAATGCGACCGCGCTGGCATCCATCTACGATCCACTCAACAACTACGCATTCGAGGTGCATCAGTATCTGGACGCAGATTCCAGCGGCACGACCAACGTGTGCGTCAATTCCACCATCGGTGCCGATCGTCTGCGCAGCTTCACCGAGTGGCTACGCACCAATCACAAGCGCGGTTTCCTTGGAGAATTTGGCAGTGCCAGCAACAAGACCTGTAATAGTGCGCTGTACGGCATGCTCAAGTACATGAAAAGAAACGACGATGTGTGGTTGGGCTGGACTTGGTGGGCCGCAGGTGCCTGGTGGGGCTCCTACGCGTATACCTTACAGCCGAACAAGGACGGCGCCGCCAAGCCGCAGATGTCGATCCTGTCTCCGTGGGCAGTGGGCGTAACAGGCGTCACACCTTGATGTAATCGGATCGAGCCGCCGCAAGGCGGCTTTTTTTCATGCGTCTGTCCAGGCTGTGCATCGTGTCTGGCTCCCGTGCGAATCGCAGCGCAACCACTCCCAATGCGTCATCAACTGCCTTGCGCTCCCACTGCAGCCACGTCCTGCGGAAGGTAAATATGACGTGCAAGGCGAATGAAGACAGGTGCGTGCATGTCAGCTGCCTGAACTCGCGCCACCTCGACGCCGGTTTTTTCACCCGGTGGCGATGACAGCGCGTCCAGCATGGGCACACCTCACTGCAGGAGCAGTCTCATGGCACATCGATTGATGAAGACCGCGCTGATCGGCGCACTCGCGCTGGCATCGCATGGCGCATTCGCGCAAGCCGCTGCCGATAAGCCGGCCAAGGCGCTGACGTCCGCCGAAATCACCAGCATGCTCACGAGCAAGGGTTACACCAAGGTGCACGACGTCAAGTTCGAGCACGGCGTGTGGACCGCCGATGCGCGCAGCGGCGATGGCAAGGATGTGGATGTGCGCATCGACCCGGTGACCGGGCGCGTGTACGGCGACCAGACCACCTCCAAGTTGAGCGAGGCAGATATCCGCGCGGCGTTGTCGACTAATGGCTATTCCAACGTGCACGACCTCAAGTTCAAGGATGGCCTGTGGAAGGCCGACGCCGAGCAACGTGGTGGGCAGAAGGTCGACCTGCATGTCGATCCGGAAGACGGGCACGTGGTCAGCGCTGATAACGACTGATCCATCGCTGCATTGATTTCGGTTCCATACAATCGCGATGCAGTGGTGTACGAATGGACCGATGTACAAATAGGAAGGGCCTCCAGCTGGAGGCCCTTTTTTATTTACACCAAGGTTTTGTTACACCGTAGGTTGCGTACCTTGCTGTTGTCACAGGGAGTGCCGCACCTCCATCGATCGCATACGACTCCGCGCATGCTCCGCATAACGTCGTACGCGCACTTATTCCATTCAACGCGTCGGCGCGACCTGTTTGCCATCAGCCTTTTTGCCATCCGCATCGGATGTGGGCGCCTGCGCATCTGCCGCAGCCTCCGCACCCGGCTTGCCGACCATCATGCGATCACGCGTGGCCTTGAACGGGGTGCCGGCATACCAGTTGGGCCAACGCTCGCCAGCGGCCACTTCCTTGCCCACGCCATACACCGCCTGCAAGTCTTCGATGGTGCCATCGAGTTTCCACGCGGCCGCGTCGTACTCATCGCCTGGCGCGTGGTAGCGATTGCGCCCGTAGTCCTCGGCCGCGGCACGTCCGGCAGCGGTGCCGCCCTCGCGCAGATCCTCGCCACCATCGGCATACAGCGCCGGCACACCGGCCTTGGCGAAGTTGAAATGATCCGAGCGGAAATACGAGCCGCTTTGCGGCGTTGCCTCGGCGTGCAGGGTGCGGCCCTGCATCGCGGCGATCGGCTTGAGGATGTCTTCCAACTCCGAACTGCCCATACCCACCACGGTGACATCGCGCGCGCGCCCGGCCACCGACATCGCATCCAGGTTGATCACCGCAGCGATCTTGTCCAGCGGGAAACTCGGATTGGCGACGTAATACTTGGACCCGAGTAAACCGGATTCTTCCAGCGTCACCGCCACAAACACCACCGAGCGCGCCGGCTTGGGATCCTGATGCGCGAACGCATCGGCGATTTCCAAAATGCCGGCCACGCCGGTCGCGTTGTCCACCGCGCCGTTGTAGATGTTGTCGCCGCTCTCGCCCGGATGCTTGCCCAGATGATCCCAGTGCGCCATATACAGCACCGCCTCGTCGGCGTGGCTGCTGCCCGGCAGCACGCCGACCACGTTGCGCGAGGTCTTTTCGGCAATGCTGCTCTTCAGGTCCACCGACCAGTTGGCCTTTAGCGGCACCGGCTTGAAGCCGCGCTTGCTGGCGTCCTTGTAGGCCTGCGCCAGGTCCAGCCCGGCGTTGGCGAACACCTGCTTGGCGGTCTCGGCGCTGATCCAGCCCTGCACCGGCAGCCGCGGGTCCGGATCGTCCTTGGCCGGCAGGTCGTATTGCGGGCCGGCCCAGGAGTTCTTCACCACGTCCCAGCCGTAGCTGGCGCCGGGGGTGTCGTGCACGATCAGCGCGGCGGCGGCGCCCTTGCGCGCGGCTTCTTCGAACTTGTAGGTCCAGCGCCCGTAGTAGGTCATGCGCTTGCCATCGAACAACTTGGCATCATTGGTATGGAAGCCGGGGTCGTTGACGAACATCACCACCGTCTTGCCTTTCCAGTCCTGGCCGGCGTAATCGTTCCATTGCTGCTCGGGTGCATCCACGCCATAGCCGACGAACACCAGCTCGCTGTTGTCCAGCTTGACCTCGGCCTGGCCGGTGCGTGTGCCCACCACGATGTCGGTGCCGAAGGCCAGCGCGCGGGTCTGCGTGCCGCTGCGCAGGCTGGGCGCAGTGGCCGCATCGGCGGTGGTTTCCACCATCGGCACGTCTTGGAACCAGCTGTCGCCATTGCCCGGCTGCAACCCGATACGCTGCATCTGGTCGCGGATATAGGTGACGGTCTTTTCTTCGCCCGGCGTGCCCGGGCCGCGTCCCTCGAAGTCGTCCGAGGCCAGCGTCTTGACCAACTCGGCGAAGTCGCCGGGCGTCAGCTCCGGCGAGAATGCGTGCCGGCTGACCGGCGCGCTGGGCGCGGCATCCACCGGCGTCTGCGCACTAGGCGCTGCGGGTGCGTCGACAGATTCACGCTTGCAGCCGGCCAGGGCCAGCGTCGCGGCCAGGCACAACAGGATCTTGCGGGGCATCGGGACTCCTCGTGCGGCGAAGGTCCCCCGATTCTAGGCGGTGGCTGTGGTGAGCGCGTCAGTCCTTGGGGGCTACGTCGCTGTCGAAGCTGCGCGCAGTCGCCCCGGTCACCGCGCCGATCTTGGCGGTGCGATGCACGTACAGGCTGACCTCGCGCTCGAACTGCAACGGCCCATCGACCACCGCATTCGGGCCGATCACCACCCGCGGCTTGCGCGACGGCTTGAACGAAAAACTGAAATTGGGCTTGGTGACCTCGATCCCGCCATGCACATGCGAGCCCACCCCCACGGTGATATCGCCGTTAACGGTCTCGATACCCTTGCCGAGCTCGGTTTCCACCAGACCGATACTGCCGTTGACGGTTTCCACGCCGCCGCTGATCTGGCTGCCACGCTCCACCAGGATGCTGCCGTTGACCGTTTCCAGCCCGCCGGACACCACCACCTTCTGACCCAGGCTGATCGCACCATTGACGGTGGACACCCCACCGGTGCGCGCGCGCGCGCCGATCTGGATGCTGCCGTTGACCGTTTCCACGCTCTTGGTCTGCGCACCGGCGCCAATTTCGATAGAGCCGTTGACGGTGTCCAGGGCGCCGTAGGATTGGCCAGCCTCGGCGCTGATGCGGCCGTTGACCTTGCTGATGTCCTCGTTGGCCCAGGCGCTTGTGCAGGCCAGGGACAACACCAGGAGAAGATGCTGGGACTTCATGCTGAACCTCGCGCGGCGGCGGCTATCTGGGGCGTGGCGGTGATCACACCATGCTTGGCTACAATCGCGCACCTGCCTGAAGTCACTGGACCATTCGTTGCCCCCTTCGCCCGCACCGCTGTCGCGCCTGCCGCTCGCCCCCGCCACCGGCCGCTCACGTGCGTGGCTGGCAGCGGCCATGCTGGCTTGTGCGCTGCTGGCTTGCACACTGCTCGGCAGCGCCAGTGCGAGCGCGCAAAGCCAGCGCGAGACCGAGCGCAAACTGCAGCAGTTGCGCGATGAGCTCAAGACCATCAGCGCTGACCGCCGCGAGCTGGAAGGCAAGCGCGGCACCGCCGCCCAGCAGTTGCGCCAGGCCGATGAAAAAGTGGCCAAGACCGCACGCGCGTTGAGCGAGACCGAAGCGGCGATGCGCGAGCAGCAACAGCACCTGGGCACGCTGCAGCAGGAGCGCGCGCAGCTGCAGCGCGGCCTGCAAACCCAGCGCGTGCAGCTGGCAGCGCTGTTGCGCGCCGCCGATCAGGTTGGGCGCAATGCGCCGTTGAAGGTGCTGTTGTCGCAGGACACCGTCAGCGATGCCACGCGCATGCTGGCCGACCATCGTTACGTACAGAACGCGCGTGCGCAGCGCATCCAGGCCTTGACCACGCAGCTGGATGCCTTGGCGAAGGTGGAACAGGACATTGCCAGCCGCCGTCAGGCACTGGATGCCGCACGTGCACAGCAAAAAGCGCAGGCCTCTTCGCTGCAGAAGGATCGCTCGCAGCAGGCGGTCACCGTCGCGCAGCTGGACGACCGCTACAAACAGCGCGCCGAACGCGAAAAAGCCCTGGGCCAGGACGCCAAGTCGCTGGAACAGTTGCTCGCCAATCTGCGCGCCGCCGCCGCCAAGGCCGAAGCCGAACGCCGCGCGGCCGCCAAGCGCGCCGCTGCCGAAGCGGCGGCACAGGCCAAACGCGCCAAGACCGATCGCCCCGAGCGTCCCGACCGGCCGGGCAAGACGCCGCCCAAGGTCATCGCCAGTGCGCCGGCACCCAAGGTCGGTGGGCTGAGCTGGCCGGTGTCGGGCAATTTGCTGGCCCGCTTCAACGCCACCTTGCCGGATGGCCACACCAGCAAGGGCGTGCTGATCGGCGCGCCCAAGGGCAGCACCGTCAGCGCAGTGGCCGATGGCACGGTGGTGTTCTCCGACTGGATGACCGGCTACGGCATGATCCTGATCGTGGACCACGGCAACGGCTACATGAGCCTGTACGCGCACAACGACACCTTGCTGCGCGACGCCGGCGCATCGATCAAGCGCGGCGAGGCGGTGGCCAAGGTCGGTAGCTCGGGCGGGCAGGGCGTGCCGGCGTTGTACTTCGAACTACGTCGCAACGGGCAGCCGGTGGATCCATCGAGCTGGTTGCAACGGCGCTGAGTGCAGGGTGCGGAGAGCCGCGCGCTGCCGCCTCCCGGTGACCGGGCGTGCATGGCGTGAAGCGACCAACCAGGCGCCCCTCAGGGAACCGGGACAACATGCTCGCGCAGCCATCGGGCGAGCGGTGGCGGTGCGGTATCGCTCAAGCCCGGCAGCGCGTCTGGGTGCGTCATCGCCGTCTTGATGTGCACCGCACAGCGACGCCACCGCGCTTGTACCTGCGCAGCTGCGGCCGACAACGGCAATTCAACGCGGATTTACCGCTGCTTCGCGCATAATCCAGACAGCGCCGCGCTGTGGG
Organism: Xanthomonas sp. Leaf131; assembly: GCF_001423495.1. GTDB lineage: Bacteria > Pseudomonadota > Gammaproteobacteria > Xanthomonadales > Xanthomonadaceae > Xanthomonas. The sequence goes on from NZ_LMOG01000022.1 coordinate 64,210, forward strand.
GCGTCTTCTCTCTTCCGGAGTGCTTCATGCGCGTAGCTGTCCTGTCCGTTGCCCTGTCGCTGGCCTTGTTCGCGTCGCCCGGTTGGGCACAGAAGGCCGGCCCCGCCGCCGTCCAGGCCACCGCGGACGATCCGGAAGCCAACGAAGCCGCCGTGTCCAAGGTGCCGCTGGAGGAGATCCGCCGCTTCGTGGCGGTCTACAACGCGGTCAAGCAGGCCTACGTGGATCCGGTCGAGGACAAGAAGCTGATGCATGCCGCCGTGCGTGGCCTGCTCTCGGATCTGGATCCGCACAGCACCTATTTCGACAAGGAAGACGCCGAGGCCTTCGACGAACAGGCCAATGGCGCCTACGACGGCATCGGTGTGGAACTGCTGCAGCAGCAGGACAACACGCTCAAGGTGATCGCACCGATCGACGACACCCCGGCCGCGCGCGCCGGCATCCGCGCCGGAGATGTGATCGTGGCCATCGACGGCAAGCCGATCGATGCCAGCAAGGCGATGGAGCCGCTGCGTGGCGAATCCGGCAGCAAGGTCGTGCTGACCATCGTGCGCGACAAGACGCCCAAGCCGTTCGACGTCACCCTGCAACGCGAGACCATCCGCGTGGCCAGCGTGCGCAGCAAGGTCCTGGAACCGGGCTATGGCTACATCCGCATCAGCACCTTCCAGGCCGACACCGGCGCCGATTTCCAGAAGAATCTCAAGCAGTTGCAGGCCGCCGGCAAGTTGCGCGGCCTGGTGCTGGATCTGCGCAGCAATCCGGGCGGCCTGCTGACTGCCGCGGTGCAGGTGGCCGACGATCTGCTCGACAAGGGCAACATCGTCAGCACGCGCGGGCGCATTTCCATCAGCGATGCCAAGTTCGACGCCACCCCCGGCGATCTGCTCGGCGGGGTGCCGGTGATCGTGCTGGTGGACGCCGGCTCGGCCAGCGCCTCGGAAGTGCTGGCCGGCGCGCTGCGCGACAACCAGCGTGCGCGCATCATCGGCAGCCGTACCTTCGGCAAGGGTTCGGTGCAGACCGTGCTGCCGCTGGACAACGGCGACTCGGTCAAGCTCACCACCGCGCGCTATTACACGCCCAGCGGCAAGTCGATCCAGGCCAGCGGCATCGTGCCGGAAGTGCTGCTCACCCCCGAACCGCAGCCCGGCGACGCCGATCTGCCGGCCAGTCTGACCGACTACAGCGAAGCCACCTTGCCGGGCCATCTGCGTGGCGATGCCGAAGGCGAAGAGGGCTACAGCGCCGGCGACGTGCTGCCGGGCGATGGCCCGATCGCTGCTGCATTGGCCGAACTCAAGCAGCCTGGCTCGGCCGCCAAGGCGCAAGCCGCACGCAAGGCCAAGGCGCAGGCAGCGCAGAAGGCCAAGGCCGCCAAGACTGCGGCCGAGCCCAAGCCGGCAGCAACGGGACCGGCGACCGGCGACAAGCCCAAGGCCGCCGAGCCAGCCGAGAAGGCCAAGCCTGCCACCCCGGCCCAACCGGCTGCGCCTGCGGACAAGCCCAAGCCGGCCGACCCGGTCAAGTAATCCGGCCACAGCGCGGCGGGTGCACCATGCCCGCTGCGTACTTGGCGCGATCGATGCGCGCTGGCACTGCAACGCCATCTGCCGGCACACCTCGATCGCAGGCCCGGCGCTACTGGCCGATATCGATGCGTTGCAAAGCGCCTATGTCGCGAATCCGGTCGCCGCAGCACTGGCCAGCTTCAACGTCGGACAACGCGTTGTGTCAAAGCACAGATGCGTTTGTAGGAGCGCCCCTGGTCGCGAGAAGCATTCCCGAACGTGGCACAGCACACGTCCAAACCGCGCCCCAGCGACATGCACGGTGCGATCGAGCAAGGCCTCTTGGTTGCACGCCCGTCATCACGAGTCGCGATACAGCCGCTGTTTTCGAAGCGCGACACTGCGCGAGCAAGCGTTGCGAAAATCCCGGCACAAGCAGAACACCGCGCGTGAACAAACTCGCACGCGCGTCCTCGACATCGTCTGCTCGCCCAACCGCTATCGCGCGATCGTCAACGCTTCCGGATTGACCAGATTGCGCGGCGTACCCGCAGCGAACGCCAGCACATTGTCGAACGCCGCTTCGAAGTACAGCGCGTAGCTGTCGCGTTCCACATAGCCCAGATGCGGCGTGGCCAACACGCGCGGATGCTGCAGCAACGCATCGCGCGCATCCAGCACCGGTTCGCGTTCGAACACATCCACCGCCGCCTGCGCGGGCCGGCCGGCATCCAGTGCAGCCAGCAACGCACCCGGCGCGATCAACTCGGCGCGGCTGGTGTTGACCAGCAAAGCATCCGGGCGCATGCGCGCCAGATCCTGCGCAGTGACGTCATGGCGGGTCTGCGCGCTCAGGCGCCGATGCAGCGACAGCACATCGCTACGTTCGAACAGGTCCTGCCGGCTGGCGGCGACCTCGAAGCCATCGCGCGCGGCCTGCGCGCACGACGCGTCACCGCCCCACACCAACACCTGCATGCCGAAGGCACGCCCGAAGCCGGCCACGCGCTGGCCGATCCGCCCATAACTCCAGATGCCCAGGGTGCGCCCGTGCAGCACGCGTCCCAACCCGGGATCGCCCAGTGCCTGCCAGCGGCCCTGATGCAGCGCGCGCTGGTACTCGCCCAGGCGGCGGCTGGCCGACAGGATCAAAGCCCAGGTCAATTCGGCCGGCGCCACCGGCGAGCCCACGCCCTCGGCCACCGCCACCCCGAACTCGGTGCACGCGGCGACATCCACATGCGCGCCCACCCGTCCGGTCTGACTGATCAACTTGAGCCGCGGCAACCGCCGCAGCAGCGTGGCATCCACGCGGGTACGCTCGCGTATCAGCACCAGCGCATCGGCTTCCACCAGCCGCTGCGCCCATTCGTTGGGATCGGTGGCCAGCGCACCCAACACCTGCACATCGTGCCCCTGCAACCGCTGCAGGCACGGCAACTGGCGGACGGCGCCCTGGTAATCGTCGGGCACCAGGATGCGCATCAGCGCGGTTTGGTCGGCAGCGGGAACGGCGTGACCACCTTGTCGCCGGTGGTGGCATCGCGGATCACCGACTGGCCTTTCTTCTCGACTTCCTCGATCCGCACGATGCTCTGCATCGGCAAGTGCAACGTCTTGGTATTGCCGAACTCTTCGCGCAACCGTTCTTCGGTGGGATCCACCACCAACCCGTCGTGCACGTCGAACACCAGCTCGCCGATCTGGTTGAAGCCCCACAGATGGCTGCTGGTGACCTGCTGCGCGTAAAGCTCGTACACCTTGCCATGATTGAGGAAGGTGACTTTGTACAAAGGTTTGGACATGCGGCAATTATAGGCGCGCCGCAGCGCAGCGCAGCGCAACGGCTAGCGCGAGCGTCGCGACACTGCATCGCCAAAGCGCATCGGCCACGAGTCGCGCCGTGCTAGAACCCGTGGCGCTTGCGCAGCCGCCGCGCGATCGCCGCACGCACGTACAGCCCATACACGATGCCGAACACGAACCCGGCGATATGCGCCGACCACGCCACCATGCCGAAGGCCGGGCCGATGTAGGCGAATACCACCTGCAGCATCGCCCACACCCCGATCAGCAACGGCGCCGGCACCCGGATGAATTCCAGAAACACCCCCAGCGGCAGCACCACGCCCAGCTTGGCGCCGGGAAACAGCGCCAGATAGGTGCCGATCAACGCCGACACCGCGCCCGAGGCACCGATGATCACCCGGTCCGGCGTGCCGATCGCAAAGATCGCCGCCAGGTTGGAGGCCGCGCCACCAACCAGGAACAACAGCAGCAAGCGCCACGGCCCGAGGATCCGTTCGGCCGGTAGCCCGAAGATCAGCAGGAACACCAGGTTGCCGAGCAGGTGCGACCAGTCGGCATGCAGGAACAGCGCGGTGAACAGCCGCAGCACGCTGCCGTCGCGCAGGGTCGCCCACCAATCGCCCAGATTGGAGACGCCACTGGAGAGCGCGCCCCAGTCCAGCCACAGCGTATTGCGCGCTTCGCCCGGCCGGCTGATCGACCAGAGATAGGCCAACCAGACGGTTGCGAACAACAACGGCACCGCCCAGCGCGGGGTGGGTTTCTTGCGGGAGGGGAGAGAGACGAACATCGGAGTGGCACTCTAGCGGGTTCACGGTGCTGAACCCATCCCTAACCTGTCCAGCCGGCCAAAACGCACTTCGTTATTGTTCGGTTAATTCTCGTGGTTATACTGCGTACGGCGTCGTATGTCGGGGGGGGGTCTCCGGCGCGCTCCAGCCGCTAGTTGGCGCTGGGCGCGGGCGCTGTACCGACCACTGCAGTCTTTTTATCCGGAGAGCAACAACTTATGTCTACCGCTTCCACTCTCAGCCGCGCCACCCTGTTGGCCGTTGGTATCGCCGGCGTGCTGGCCGTTGGCCAGGCCCACGGCGCCGCCTTCCAGCTGAAGGAAAACAGCGCCAAGGGTCTTGGCCGCGCCTTCGCCGGTTCCGGCAGCGCCCCCGATGACGCCTCGATCATGGTCAACAACCCGGCCGGCATGCGCCAGCTCGACGGTCGCCTGTTCCAGGCCGACGTCAGCGCCATCCACTTCTCGGCCAAGTTCCAGCCCGACACCGCCACCTACGCCAACGGCGCCCCGGTTTCCGGCGGCAACGGCGGCGATGCCGGCATGATCGCGCCGGTCCCGGCGATGTACTTCCACGTGCCGTTCGGCGAGAACGACAACATGCACCTGGGTACCTCGCTGACCGTGCCGTTTGGCTTCAAGACCGACTACGACCGCGACTGGGTCGGCCGCTACCACGGCACCAAGACCGAGCTGCAGGCGATCGACTTCAACGTCGCCTTCTCCTACGACGTAAACCCGTACGTGTCGTTCGGCGCGTCGGTGTTTGCCGAGCGTCTGGACATCGACCTGGCCAACGCAGTGGATTTCGGCAGCATCCTGGCCGCCCGCCGCGTGCCGGGCTTTGCGCCGGGCAGCGCCGATGGTTACTCGCGCATCAAGGGCAACAGCACAGAAGTGGGCTTCACCCTCGGTGGCTTGTTCAGCATCGATGAGAACACCCACATCGGCTTCAGCTACCGCTCGGAAGTGGAGCACAAGATCACCGACGGCGATGCCGACTTCACCACGCCGGGCAATGCCGCCAGCGTGCTGGCTTTCGCCGCGCCAGGTACCTTCGTCGACACCAAGGGCCGCGCCACGGTCAAGCTGCCGGCCAGCGCCACCGCCAGCTTCACCCACAACGTGAACGAGCAGTGGTCGATCATGGCCGACGTCACCCGCACCGCCTGGAGCAAGTTCGACCAGGTGACGGTGGACTTTGCCTCCAACCAGCCCGACAGCGTGCTGGACTTCTCCTACCGCGACACCACCTTCGCCTCGATCGGTGCCGACTACCGCATGAGCGAGAGCCTGACCCTGCGTGGCGGCCTGGCGTACGACCAGACCCCGACCACTGCCGAACACCGCGACGTGCGCGTGCCGGATGCGAGCCGCAAGTGGCTCTCGCTGGGTCTGAGCTGGCGTCCGTCGGACAAGGCCGAGTACAACTTCGGCTACACGCACCTGTTCACCAGCGACCCGACCAGCGACACCCGCAGCGCCACCGGCGACCGTCTGGCGGGTAGTTACGAGGTGCAGGGCAATATCCTGGCTGCTTCGATCAACTACAAGTTCTGATCGACGCTTCCCGGTACGCGTGATGAAAAACCCCGCTTCGGCGGGGTTTTTCTTTGGCGATCGTGCACACGCATACAGCCGTGCACAACGCATTGCCAGCGCGCAGCATGTCATCGTCATTGCGCATCGACAGACACCGCGCCATGCGGCGTTTCCACGCTCGGCTCTGGCATCCACTTGCGCTGCTTACGCGCGAAACACGCAAGGCAGGCGGCGTGCATCGACCACCGCCATTGCGCGCGCGATGTGGCGTGGCGACGCGATCTACGTGCAGGTGCAATCGCGGCACCGAGTGTGCAGGGCGCTGTCGAGGTTGCTATCGTCACGGCATGGACCAACCCGACTTCATCCAGATCACCGACCACGCGGTGTCGCGCGAAGATTGCGCCGCCATCGTGAACCGCATGCGCGCCAGCCAGCAGCTGCAACCGGGGCGCGTGGGCAGCGGGGTGTTTCCCGAACTCAAGCACAGCCGCGATCTGCGCATCAGCGGCGTAGCCGAATGGGCGGAAGTGGAAAACCGCCTGCAACAAGCGGTGTTCGAAGGCCTGCTCAGCTATCTGCGGCGCTATCCGCAAGCACTGATCTCGCCGCTGATGCTGCAGGTCACCACCGCCGACGGCAGCCCGCATCGCCTGGTTGCCGAAGACATCGTGCAGATGAGCGATCAGGCACTGGGCGACCTGGCGCGCACCTGCCTGCGCCCAGCAGCGATCAATCTGCAGTGGTACGCCGCCGACCAGGGCGGTTACCCGTATTGGCATTGCGAGCTGTATCCACGCGATGCCAGCGCCGAAACGCTGCACCGCCATCTGCTGTGGACGCTCTACCTCAACGAGGAGTTCGAACAGGGCGAAACCGAATTCCTGTTCCAGCAGCGCAAGGCCCGCCCACGCACCGGCAGCCTGCTGATCGCCCCCACCGCCTTCACCCACACCCACCGCGGCAACCGCCCGGTCGGCGGCGACAAGTTCATTGCGACGAGCTGGATTTTGTTTCAGTCGGCGCAGGCGCTGTACGGCGGGGAATAGGGAATCGGGAATGGAAAATCGCAACGGCAGAAGAGCTGCGCTGTTGCTGTTGCTGTTGCTGTTGCTGTTGCTGTTGCGATTCCCGACTCCCCAATCCCGATTCCCGCCCCTAAAACAACTGCCCCTGCGGCGATTCCGGCACCGGCTTGGCCGGCGGAGCAGGGCGCCGAAACTTGCCGGTGTCCAACGGCGGCATCTGACGCGCGTCGAAACCGGATCGGCGGTGGACCAGCGCGAAGCGGCGCGCCAACAGGTCTGCGTAGACACCTTGTCCGCGCATGCGCGTACCGAAGGCGCTGTCGTAATCCTTGCCTCCGCGCAGCTGCTGGATCGTGCTCATCACGTGCTCGGCGCGCTGCGGGTGATGGGTCTGCAGCCAGTCGCGAAACAACGGCGCCACTTCGTGCGGCAGCCGCAGCAACACATAACCGGCACTGTCCGCGCCGGCATCGGCAGCAGCCTGCAGAATCGCTTCCAGTTCGTGGTCGTTGATCCACGGAATCACCGGCGCGGCCATCACCCCGACCGGCACGCCGGCGGCGTGCAACGCACGCATCGCGCGCAGGCGTGCATGCGGGGCGGACGCGCGCGGTTCGAGCTTGGCCGACACGTGTGGGTCTAGCGTGGTCACCGAAAAATGCACGTTGACCAGCCCCTCGCGCGCCAGCGGCGCAAGCAGATCCAGATCGCGCGTCACCAACGCGTTCTTGGTGATTAGCGTGAACGGATGCCGGGTTTCCCATAGCACCTCGATCAATTGCCGCGTCAACGCATGCTTACGTTCGATCGGCTGATACGCATCGGTGTTGATGCCCAATGCGATCGGGCTGGGCACATAGCCCGGCCGCGACAACTCGCGCCGCAACACCTCCGGCGCATTGGTCTTGGCGAACAATTTTGTCTCGAAATCCAATCCGGGCGAGAGATTGAGATACGCATGCGAGGGCCGCGCAAAGCAGTAGCTACACCCATGCTCGCAACCCCGATAGGGATTCACCGATTGCGAGAACCCGATATCCGGCGATTGATTGCGGCTGATGATGCTGCGCGCGGTTTCCTCGGTGACCTGCGTCCGCAATGCGGGCGAGGCGAACTCCTCGCTGTCGTCCGCGTCCCAACCATCGTCCACCGCCTGCTGGGTGGTAACTTCAAAGCGTCCGGGCAGATGGCCGGTCGCACCCCGGCCCTTGATTGCAGTTGCCATCGCGCCATCGTACGGCCGGCAGGTCTCACATGCCGCGACCGCGCACGCGACACCATGAAGCTTTCATCCGCGTGCACCGCCGTCGCGTTGGCTGCCTGGTCATCGCTGTGAGGCGTGCGGGCCGTAGAATCCGCGCATGCTCGCATCTGCACAGGGCGCGTGGGAGTGGCTGGCCACCATTCCACACCTCGAAGCGCTCCTCCTCGCCGCCTACGTGTTGTACCTGCTGTGGATCGCCAGCTGGATCGTGCTGCAGAAGCGCGAGCCGGTGGCCACGCTGAGCTGGGTGCTGTCGCTGGCTGCGCTGCCGTATCTGGGCCTGCTGATCTATTACTGGCTCGGCCCGCAGAAGGTCAAACGTCAGCGCCTGCGCCGCGGCCGCTCGCGCTCGGGCATGGAAAGCTACGACAGCGTCTGCCCACCGGATGCCGACTGCACCGAGCTGGCCAAGATCGCCCAGTCCACCACTGGCCTGGCGCCCAGCAGCGCCACCGAAGTGCATTGGCTGGTCGATGGCGCGGCCACCTATGCCGCCATCATCGAAGCGATCGGTGGCGCGCGCGACCACATCCATCTGGAGTACTACATCTTCCAGCCCGACCACACCGGCACCGCGATCTGCGACGCCTTGATGGAGCGCGCACGTGCCGGTGTCAAAGTGCGCTTGCTGATGGATGCGGTGGGTTCTTCGGCGATGACCCGGCGCAGCTTGCGCACCTTGCGCGAGGCCGGGGTGGAGACCGCCTGGTTCCATCCCTCGCAGTTGCTCAAGCCGTTCAAGCGGCCGTGGTTGAACCTGCGCACCCACCGCAAAGTGATCGTCATCGACGGCCGCATCGGCTTCACCGGCGGCATCAACGTCACCGACGACGAAAACGAGCAAGTGCGCAGCGATGCCTACCGCGACCTGCACGTGCGCCTGCAAGGCCACGTGGTGCGCAGCCTGCAGCTGGTGTTCCTGGAAGACTGGCTCTACGCCACCCGGCAGGGCCGCCCGGCGTTTCACGGTCAGCAGCTGTGGCCGGAGGATGTGCCGACCCGCGCGCAAGGCGATGTCGATGCGCAGGTGCTGGTCTCCGGGCCGGATTCGTCGTGGGAGGCGATCCACCGGCTGATGGTCGCCGCGATCCACGAAGCCAGGCACCGCGTCTGGCTGGTCACCCCATACTTCGTCCCGGGCGAGGCCGCGCGCATGGCGCTGACCTCGGCCGCATTGGGTGGCCTGGACGTGCGCCTGCTGGTGCCACGCGTCAGCGATTCGCGCCTGGTCACCTACGCAGCGCGCTCGTATTTCGACGAACTACTCGAGGCCGGCGTGCGCATCTACGAATACGGCCCGCGCATGCTGCACACCAAGGCGCTGCTGGTCGACGATGAGGTCAGTATCGTCGGCAGCGCCAATTTCGACAGCCGCAGCTTCCGGCTGAATTTCGAATTGTCCATGCTGTTCCGCGACCAGGCAGTGGCGGCAGAACTGGCGGGGTTGATCGGCACCGACCTAGAAAACGCGCAGGAAGTGCGCTTCGTGCGACGCCGGCCCCTGTGGCGCTCGCGTCTTCCCGAAGCCTTCGCACGGCTGCTGTCGCCGCTGCTGTGAACCGTGCCAACCGCGCCCACGTGGAACCTCGCCGGGCGCGGCGCTACACTGCCGCCACTCATTGGGGAGCTCGTCATGCACTGGCTGTTTCTGCTTATGGCACTGGGTGCGCTGGTGCTGGCTTTCAGCACGCCGCACGTGTGGTTACTGGTGGTCTCGCTGCTGGTGGCATTGCTGCTGTTGCTGCTGTGGACGCGCGGCTGGTTCGCCTCTCGCATGGACGACACCCAGCGCGATACCAGCAGCATGATCGACCCGGCCGAACTGCGCCGTCTGCGCGAAGTGGCCGAAGCCCGCAAGGCCGCCGCGCTCGCCGCCACGCGCGACGGCGAGCCGCAGGCCTGAGAGCGACGTTGTGACCACCCAGCTCAGTGTCAACGTCAATAAGATCGCGGTGCTGCGCAATTCGCGTGGCGGGCACGATCCCCATGTCGTGCAGGCCGCACGCACCTGCATCGCAGCCGGCGCGCACGGCATCACCGTGCATCCACGCCCGGACCAACGGCATATCCGCGCCGACGACGTGCTGGCACTGAGTGCGCTCACCCGCGCGCACGGCGTCGAATTCAATATCGAAGGCAACCCGTTTGCGCCACCGCGCGACGGCTATCCGGGGCTGCTGGAATTATGTCGCCTCACGCGTCCTGAGCAGGTCACCCTGGTGCCCGACGGCGATGGACAACTGACCTCCGATCACGGATTCGATTTTGCGCAGGACACCGCCCAACTCGCCACGCTGATTGCCTCGTTCAAGGCAATCGGTGCGCGCGTGAGTTTATTCGTCGATGCCGGTCATCCGGATATCGCTCAAGCGGCGGTGCTCGGTGCAGACCGCATCGAGTTGTATACCGGCCCGTACGCGCAAGCGCATGCGAACGGTCATCCGGACGCGGCGCTCGCGCTGTTTGCCGGGGCTGCGCAACGTGCCAGCGCCGCAGGCCTGGGCATCAATGCCGGGCACGATTTATCGCAGGACAACCTGGGCGACTTTCTCAACGTCGTCCCCGGCGTGCTTGAAGTATCGATCGGCCACGCGCTGATCGGCGAGGCCTTGTATCAGGGGCTCGATGCGACCGTGCGTGCGTATCTGCAGATACTGCGCAGCGCGTCGGTCGGCGTTTGAGATACTCAGTTGAATAAGCACATTTATCAAAAACGACTGCACTGACCGCAATATTGGACGCGGTCTGTGTTCAAAATAGCATAGACCTCTGGATTCCCGCGCGTCGATTCCTGCCTGCCATCTACGATGCGCCTGACGACCGCCAACCACGTCTCGTCAGTTACTTTAAAGTCGCTAAACGCTGAAAAAATCATTATCCGCATCGAGGCAGACTTTCTCTGCCTTGATGCACGATTAACTCCATGAGTTACTGCACAAAACTGATGCGATCGGCCTGCGCATTGTTTGCCGCAGCCAATACCTTGGCCATCACTGCATACTCGGCATAGGCACTCACGGCAATCCGCAGTTCCGGCTGATTCCCAGCTGTTTCGCGCATCTGTTCGATCAAGCGCGGCTGTAACTCTTGCAGCGTCACCGGGCTGGCATTCCAGAACACCTGGCCGTCGGCCTCCACACGCAACGCGATCGGTGCGGGCGGTTCCAATTGTCGCCGCGGTGGATCGCTGCGCTGTGGCAGATCCACCGTGATCGTTCGCGTCAGCATCGGCGCGGTGACAATGAAGATGATCAACAACACCAACATGACATCCACCAGCGGCGTGACATTGATCTCCGCCAGCGGTCCCCGATTGCCTGTCGTACTGAAAGCCATGACTGCCTCCTGTGCTGTGAGCGTGGGTGCAGCACGATCGAGCATACACCTGGCCACGCGCGGCGGAAGGGCAGGGTGGCTACAGGAGAGCAGCGCTCATCTAGCACGCCGAAACTTGGCGCGCCGAAAGTGGCACCCTGCCAATCGATCCGGCATAAAAAAACGCCACCGTTTCCGGTGGCGTTGCAGTCGCGTCATGACTGTTGTGTTGCGGTCTTGCGATGTCTTACTGCATGAAGCCGATTTTCTTCATCTGCGAGTTCTTTGCCGCAGCCAGGACTTTGGCCATCACCTCGTACTCCGCGTCCTGGTTCGCATCGATGCGCAGTTCCGGCTGATTGGTCGGATCGCTGGCGATCACTTCTTCCATCTTCTGCTGCAGCTGATCCACCGGCACTGGACTGTTGTTCCAGAACACCTGGTTGCTCGCGTCGATCCGCAACTCGATCGGCGGCGGCGGTTCGGTCGTCTGCGGTGGCGGGTTGAGCACCCGCTGCGGCAGATCCACGGCGATCGGATAAGTCATGATCGGCGCGGTCACGATGAAGATGATCAGCAGCACCAACATCACATCCACCAGGGGCGTGACGTTGATATCGGCCATCGGGCCACGGCTTCCACCGGTACTGAATGCCATGGCTTATTGCCCCTTCACTTTGGTCGCGACGAAACCGATGTCCAACATGCCCTGACCCTGCGCGATCTTGGTGATCTCGTTGATCGTACGCATCTTGGTGGTGCGGTCGCCACGCAGGTTGAGCGGCGGTTGCGGTGTCTGCTGTGCGGCGGTGGACAGGCGCGACTCCAAGGCTTCCTTGGAAATCGGCTCGTCATTCCAGTACAGCGACCCATCTTCCTTGACGGCCAGAGTGATCGGCGCGGCACGTTTCTCCGGCTCTTCCTTCTGGACCAAGTTGGCCTCGGGCAGCTCCACCTTGACCTTATGGGACATCAGCGGTGCCGTAATGATGAAGATGATCAGCAGCACCAACATCACGTCCACAAGGGGCGTCACATTGATGTCGGCCATCGGGCCACCGCTGTTTCCACTACTGAAGGCCATAACTGGCTCCGTCTAAATCGTTGCGAAGTCGTTCTTTACTACCGGATTAGCGAACGCGCGAACCGGTGGCGAAGAAGTCGTGCAGGTCGTGGGCGAAGGTGTCGAACTTGGCGATCACCGAGCTGTTGACCTTGGAGAAGAAGTTGAACGCGAACACCGCCGGGATGGCGACGAACAGACCGATCGCGGTCATGATCAGCGCTTCACCCACCGGGCCGGCAACGGCGTCGATGGAGGCCGAACCGGTCGCACCAATCTTAATCAGTGCGCCGTAGATGCCCCACACGGTACCGAGCAGACCGACGAACGGTGCGGTCGCACCGACGGTGGCGAGCAGGGTCATGCCGGACTGCAGACGGGTGCTTTCGCGGGTCACGGCCTGACGCAGGGCGCGATCGACGAATTCCGAACGGCTCAGGCTTTCGCCCACACCGCCGGCGCCGCCTTCGGCACGCTGGTGGTGAGCGGCAGCCTGGGCTGCGTCCAGCGCGATCTTGGAGAACGGCTCGGAAGCCGGCTGCTCTTCCATGGCGCGGATGGCGTCCTGCGCATTCGGGGCATCCCAGAACGCGGTGGTGACGCGGTCAGCCGCGCTCTTCAGACGGGTGGCGCGGAAAATGTTGATGACAGTCCAGTACCAGGAGGCGGCGGACATGGCGATCAGGGTGATCAGAACGACCCAGGACACGGCGAAGTCGCCGGGCTGAGAGGTCATTTCGGTGATCAGATGCTCGAAGCCCATCTGCGAAAGAGCGGCCGACGGATTGGAGCCCCCTGCAGCGGCGGCGATAAAGAATTCCTGCAGCATGACGCTTACCTTTGTTGTGTGTGGTGATGAAGGGTGGAGCGAAAGGAAGACAGGATCCTGGGCCGGCCGTAGCCGGCCCGTGGATCAGTTCAGAGCAAAGTTGACCGGGACGCGGACACGTCCGGCGGCTTTCTGCCCGTTGACAGTGGAAGCATTGAACTTCCACTTGCGTGCTGCGTCCATCGCGGCACGGTCAAGGTCGCGGTTGCGGCTGGACTTTTCGACCGACACATTGGTCACGTTGCCGCTTGCATCCACATCCACGATCAGGATGACCTCACCTTGTACACCGGCACGGAATGCAGCCGGCGGATACTTCGGCGGGTTCATGTTCTTGGACGAGATATCGACACTGGCGCCGATGTCATTCGGCGGTTGCGGCGGAGACGGTGGGCTCGGCGGCGTGACGATATCGCTAGGACGGGGTTCGGGAACGTCGACCACCGGAGCTTCCGGCGGCGGCGGAACCGGTGACGGCTTCGGCGGCGACAGATTCTTGACCGGCGGCGGCGGCTTGTCTTCCGGCGGCGGCGGCGGCGGCGGCGGCGGGGGAGGAGGCGGTGCATCCACCAGGGTAACCATGGTGGTGCGCTCCTTCTCAGCCGGAGCCTTCGGCGCCACTGCAGGGATCAGCAACATCATCAGTGCAGTGAGGTGCAAGGCAATTACAAAAGCAATGCCGATAATGCGGGCCCAGCTCAGACCCTGGTTCCCGGCATCATAGTCATGCCTGTGGATAACGAGTTGTTCCGTCATGCGCCAATGGCTCTTTCAGTGGGGGCCCGGATCACGGTGATGATCCCCAGGTTTTCGGACGGCTTTGACACCGCAGGAACTCCCAAGCTTATACCAATCCCGAGTCCTGTAACCACTAAAAACACAGGGATTTCGGGGGTTTATTTTCTTTTTTACTTCAGGTTGATGATCTTCTTTGCGTCTTCGGGTTTTTTAACACCCTTGGCGATCGCTTGCTGGGCCGCCTGCTTGGCCTCGGGGATACGGCCTTCCGAATGCAGCACCTTGGCCAGATTCAGATAGGTCTCGCCGTCCTTGGAAAGCGGTGCGGCTTTCTGCCAATTCTCGACGGCTTTGGGCACGTCCTCGCTGTAGTAATAGGACTGAGCCAACGCAAGGTATGTCTGATAATCAGGCTTGAGGATGCCTTTTTGCATACCTTCGTTAATGACGGCAATGACGTCCTTTTCCTTGTTCTCGGTGTTGGCGTAGATCGAGTACAACTGCTTGTACTCCTTCTCCTCGGTCAACTGCCCGGCAGCGCGCAGCTTGTCCATGACAGCGGCGGCCTTGTCCATCTGGTCGGCTTGCATGTACATGCTGGCCAGATTGAGCTGAGCCTTTTTGTCGTTGGGCGTCTTGGCGGCGATCGCCTCGGCGGTGGCGACGGCCTCACCGGTCTGGCCGGCTTCGGCGTAGGAGGCCATCAACAACTGGTTCCAGGTGTCCTTGGGCTCGGGCGAGGCGGCGATGGCCTGCTTCAGCACCGGGATCGCGTCCTTGTAGCGCTCGGCCTGGTACAGCGCCTGCCCCTTGAGGATCAGATCTTCCGGACGCTGCGACTTGCTTTCGTCCAGATACTTGTCCAGCGTGGCCAAGCCCTCGGCCTGCTGGTCGTCCTGCATCTGCAACTGGGCCAGCATCAGCATCGACTGGAACTGGCCGTTGTTGTCCAGCGCGTTCAGGCCGATCGCCTGCTGCAGGTATTTCTTGGCAGCGGCGGTGTCGTCCAGGTTGTAGGCAGCCTGCGCGGCGAGCTGCGCGGCCAGCGCCTTGTCAGCTTCGTTGGCAGCGGCGTTGGCCAGGATTTCATCGGCCTGGGTGCGCACGCCGGGGTAGTCCTCGCCCTTGTTGAAGGTTTCGATCAGCTTCTGCAGCTTGCTGCCCAGCTTGGACGAGGGCTTGATCGTCGGCGCGGCGCGGGTGGACTGCGGGTACAGCTCTTCGGCCTTGCCGCTGCCCTTGGACTTGCGGCTGGCACGCTCGGAGGAGCGATCCGACTGCGCGACCGCATCGGCAACGACAGCCCCGCCCAACGACGCGGCGATGAACAGGGACAACAGGGCTTGCTTGCGCTTGAGCAGTTTCATGATTCACCTCGGACGAGCCGCCGTCGGGCGGTACGAAAAGCGGAATGGAAGCTGTACGAAAAATCTGAGCCGGCAAACTTAGCAGAAAGTCTCAGTTCCCGAAAACGGTTTCCGTGCTGAGTTGCAACAAAGGGTGCCAATCAGCCCCCTGGTCTCAGCCACAACGCGGCACGCGACCATCCTGTCGCGCCTGCTTGTAGACCGGCTCAAGCTGGTTGACGTCGGCCTGCAGTTCGCGGATGCGGTTGGCCGGATCGGGATGGGTGGACAGCCACTGCGGCTGGCGGTTGCCACTGGCGGCCATCATGTTCTGCCACAGCGTCACCGCCTGGGCAGGGTCGAAGCCGGCCTGCGCCATCAGGCGCTGTCCGACCACGTCGGCCTCGCTCTCCTGGGTGCGCGAGCCGGGCAGCAGGAACACCGTCTGCGCGGTCATGCCGCCGACCTGGTTCACTGCACTGGCCGCGCCATCGCCGTAGGCAGCGCCAGCCAGCGCGCCAATGATGCCCAGGCCGGTCTGCGCGCCGAGCTGGCGGGTGATGCGCTCTTCATGGTGGCGCGAGATCACATGCCCGATTTCATGTCCGAGCACGGCAGCCAGCTGATCCTGGGACTTGGCGACGGTGAAGATGCCGGTGTTCACGCCGACCTTGCCGCCGGGCAGGGCGAAGGCGTTGGCTTCGTCATCGACGAACAGCGCGGTTTCCCAACGGGTGTCGCGCCATTGCGGCGGCAATTGCGCCACCAGCGCATTGACCACGCACTGCACGTAGGCGTTCTGCTTGCCGTCGGTGCTGACCTTTTCCTTGGCCTTGGTCTGCGCAAACGACTCCGCGCCAAGCTTGTCGAGTTGGTCTTGCGTGACGCCTCCCACCACCTGTCGGCGGCCGGTCGGCGAAGTTGTGGTGGCACATGCCGTCAGCGTAAGGACGGCAACAACGATCAACAGCCTGGCTTTCATTCAATCCCCCTGGAACCCTGGGGGCATTTTGGCAGGCTCGTCTTAACTTTTCGTCAAACGGGTCAGCCGACCCCGAAAAAGTACAGCGCGGCCAGGGCCGTGGCGTTGTTGATGCCGTGCGCGGCGATGGGTGCCCACAGGGTGCCGGTGCGCCAATACAGCCACGCAAATGCCGCACCCATGCTGCCGTAGATCAGCCACAACTGGGCGATGGCGGCCGGGCCGTTACCGCTGATGCCGGGCACTTCATGCACCAGCGCGAAGATCGCGCTGCTCAGCGCAACGCCCAGCCACGGGCGACCGGCGGCCAGCAAGCGGCCGAACAGCACCCGCCGGAACAGCAATTCCTCATACGCCGGGGCGATGACCACAGCGAACACCACCAGCGCCAGCGGCCATTGTTTGATCGCTTCTTCCATCAGCGGCAGGTTGGTCGGCACCGGTTTGATGCCCAGCGCCGATGCCGCGACGCTGACCAGATTGCTCAGCACGAACACGGAGACGGCGATCAGGCCGGTCCAGCCCCAGGTCGAGGCACGCCGCACAGCGGCACGTGAGGCAGCCTGTTCGCCCGGGGTGGCGCGGCGACGCCAGTAGTACAGCAGCACGGCTGGCGTGGCGGTGCTGACCAGCGCGGTGAGCAATTGCGCCAGCGCGCCGGGTTGGCCGATCGCGGCCATGATCTGCGCGGAGGAGGGCGTCAGGCCCTGTGCTTTGGCCGCCTGCACATGGCTGAAGCCGCGCACCGCCCCCCACAGCGCAAATCCGGCCACGCTGAGCGTCAGCAGCAGGCCGGTGGCGATCAGCACGTCGATCCAGAAGCCGAGCAGTGCGGGAAACAGCGGAGACTTGCCGGCAGTGGAGGCCGGGGCCGGTGTCGTTGGAAAATCTGCGCTCATCGTCGTCCTGCAAAAACCGCGCCCGCCCGCGCATCACCGAAGCGATGCGCGGGTGGGCGACGGAAGGCTCAGATATCCAGGTTGGACACTTTCAGCGCGTTGTCCTCGATGAAATCGCGGCGTGGTTCGACCACATCGCCCATCAAGGTGCTGAAGATCTGATCGGCGGCTACCGCATCCTCGATACGCACCTGTAGCAGGCGGCGCGTATCCGGGTTGACCGTGGTTTCCCACAGCTGTTCGGCGTTCATTTCGCCAAGGCCCTTGAAGCGCTGTACCTGACGGCCCTTCTTGGCTTCTTCCAGCAGCCAGGCATGCGCCTGCGCAAAGCTGGTGATCGGGTGGGTCTTGTTGCCACGCACGATCTGCGCGCCTTCGCGCACCAGACCATCCAGGGCCAATGCCACCTCGCGCAGCGGACGCAGTTCGCCGCTTTCGAATGCGCCCATCGGCAGCACCTGGGTGAATTCCTCGCCCATGTGCTTGCGCACCGCCACCAGCGTGGCGGAGGTGCTGTCGGTGGCCGGGTCGAAGCGCAGCTGGTAACGCGCCGTGCCCAGGGTGCCGCGGTTGAGCACCGCCTGCAGCGCATCCAGGGTGGGATGCTGGTCGCCTTCGGCTTGCAGCTTTGCCACGTCCAGCGGCGGCAGGTCGATCAAGGCGGTCATCAGCGCCGGGTCGTAGCGGTGCGCATTGCGCGCGATCGCTTCGTTGGCGCCGGTGAACAGCATCAGCAGCTTTTCCAGCGCCTCGCCGGTGATCGGCGGTTCGTCGGTGGCCGGGATCAGCGCTGCGCCTTCGACCGCGTTACTGGCCAGGTAGGCGTTGAGCGCCGCGTCGTCCTTGAGATACAGCTCGCTCTTGCCCTGCTTGAGTTTGTACAGCGGCGGCAAGCCGATGTAGATGTAGCCACGCTCGATCAGCTCCGGCATCTGCCGGTAGAAGAACGTCAGCAGCAGGGTACGGATGTGCGAGCCGTCGACGTCGGCGTCGGTCATCAAAATGATGCGGTGGTAGCGCAGCTTGTCCGGGTTGTACTCGTCGCGGCCGATGCCGGTGCCCAACGCGGTGATCAGCGTGCCGACCTGGTCGGAGGCCAGCATGCGGTCGAAACGCGCGCGTTCGACGTTGAGGATCTTGCCGCGCAACGGCAATACCGCCTGGTTCTTGCGGTTACGGCCTTGCTTGGCCGAACCACCTGCCGAGTCACCCTCGACGATAAACAGTTCCGACAGCGCCGGATCCTTTTCCTGGCAGTCGGCCAGTTTGCCGGGCAGGCCGGCGATGTCCAGCGCGCCCTTGCGGCGGGTCAAATCGCGCGCCTTGCGCGCAGCTTCGCGCGCACGTGCGGCATCGACGATCTTGCCGGTGATGGCCTTGGCTTCGTTCGGGTTCTCCTGCAGGAATTCCTGCAGGCGTGCACCGAAGGCGTTTTCCACCGCCGGACGCACATCCGAGCTGACCAGCTTTTCCTTGGTCTGCGAGGAGAAGCTGGGGTCGGGCACCTTCACCGATAGCACTGCGATCATGCCTTCGCGCATGTCGTCGCCGGTCAGGGTGATCTTGGCCTGCTTGGCGATGCCGTTCTGCTCGATGTAGTTGCTGAGCACGCGCGTCAGCGCGGCACGGAAGCCGGCCAGATGGGTACCGCCATCCTTCTGCGGAATGTTGTTGGTGAAGCAGTACATGGTTTCCTGGTAGGCGTCAGTCCACTGCAGGGCCACGTCCACCACGATGCCGTTGTGCTCGCCGGTCACCGAGATCACGTTCGGGTGCAGCGGCGACTTGAGCTGGGCCAGATGCTCGACGAAGCTGCGAATGCCGCCTTCGTAATGGAAATCGTCGCGGCGGCCTTCGCCGCGCTCGTCGATCAGCGCGATCTTGACGCCGGAATTGAGAAACGACAGCTCGCGCAGGCGGCGCGCCAGGATGTCGTAGTGGAACTCGACGTCGCTGAAGATGGCCACGGCCGGCTTGAAGCGCAGCGTGGTGCCGCGCTTGGTCGAGGCGTCCAGCTGCTTGAGCGGGTACTGCGGCTCGCCCAGCGCATATTCCTGCTGGTAGTGGAAGCCGTCGCGCCAGATATCCAGCCACAGGTGCTCGGAGAGCGCATTGACCACCGAGACGCCCACGCCGTGCAGGCCGCCAGAGACTTTATAGCTGTTGTCGTCGAACTTGCCGCCGGCATGCAGCACGGTGAGGATGACCTCGGCCGCAGAGACGCCTTCTTCCTTGTGGATGTCGACCGGCACGCCGCGGCCGTTGTCCGACACCGCCACCGAGCCATCGACCAGGATCTTCACCACGATGTCGTCGGCATGGCCGGCCAGGGCTTCGTCGACCGAGTTGTCGACCACCTCGAACACCATGTGATGCAGGCCGGTGCCGTCGTGGACATCGCCGATATACATGCCGGGGCGCTTGCGGACGGCTTCCAGGCCACGCAGCACGGTGATCTTGCTGGAATCGTAGGTGCTGTTCGGTGTGGTCGGGGTGTTTTGATCTTCGGTCATGCGCGTGCCGTTAGCTCCACAACACGGGCGAGGGCGGCAGGAGCCGCATCGCACCGTGGGAAAAGGGGGATAGCGCACAAATTATACCAGTCGGCCCGCGTGTGCCGTGGTTGCTCACGCTTTGGCGGTGTGAGCGGCAACCTGGCCGTGTTCCACGTGGAACCGATGTAGTAACTCACCGGCGTCGGCGAGTCCGGGCGGCACCTCGGTAGCGGTGATCAACACCTGTGCAGGTGCGGAGGCAAGCCGCTGCAGGACACGCGCCTGATGATGTCGATCCAGCTCAGAACCCAGATCATCCAACGCAATCACCGGCCACTCGCCACGTTCGTGGGCGAAATCCTCCGCCTGAGCCAGCAGGCAGGCCAGGGCAGTCAGCTTGGCCTGGCCACGCGAAAGCGCATCCTTGCCCGGCAGCGCGTCGAACGCGGGCGTCCAGTCGGCGCGGTGCGGGCCTTGCGAGGTGTAGCCATTCTGACGGTCGCGTTCCCGCGCCAACAGCAATGCGTCGGCGAGCGACACCTCATGGCGCTTCCACCCCGGCGCGAACGTCAGCGCAGACAGCCCTAGCGAGGGGGCGATCGCGGTTGCAACAGGAATCAGACGTTCCTGCAGGCGATCCAGGTAGCGAAGGCGCCGCGACGTCAGGGTTTCACCGGATTCGGCGAGTTCGTGGTCCCAGGCATCGAGCATGCGCGGTTGTGCGCCTTGCTTGAGCAATGCGTTGCGCTGCTTGAGTGCCCGTGCATAGCGACGCCACAGCGCCAGGAAGTCAGGTTCCACGTGGAACAGGCCCCAATCCAGAAAGCGCCGGCGTGGTTCGCCACCGCCGCTGATCAACACATGGCTACCCGGCTCGAATGTCACCACCGCCAGTGCGGCGCATAAGGATCCCAGCTGCGCCACATCCTCCCCATCCAGGCGGCCGGTCCATTCCTGGCCGCTATGCCGCAACCCGGCACGCCGCGCGCGTTCGCCCGCTTCGCCGCTGCGCTCGCGCCACTCCACAAACACTTCCAGATCGTCGGCGCCTTGCTGGATCAACCCATCGCGGACCCGCCCACGGAAACTGCGGCCGTAGGCCATCAGGTGTAGCGCCTCGAGCACGCTGGTCTTGCCGGCGCCGTTATCGCCAGTGAACAGGTTCAAGGAACTGGCGGGATAGAGCTCGACAGTCTGAAAACGACGAAGTCGATGAATGGACAACCGCACAACGTGCATCGATCGGTTTGCTCTGGGCTAATCCGGCGTCCCGGTCGGGGCGGAGGATACGTGATCGATGCCGCTCCTGCGCAAACAGCGGTGAAGACGTGCAATGGACAGCCAGGGGATAAGCTGGGGATAAGTTCGAGGCCTCGGCAAGCTCTTTCGCTTATCCACAGGTTGCAGACCGGCAAACAGGGCTGTAACCACAGGGTTTCGTGGCCTAAAAATCCTTGTTAAACAACGACTTGATATACTTTTCGGCGAGATCTGCCCCTACCATCACCACCAAGCTCTTAAGTTATTTCTAGTTTTAAAAGCAAAGCTAGATGTGCATAAGTCCGAAAAGCTGCCTCGGACGTGTGCAGAACAGAACCGCCAAAAGCGCGGGCACATCTCGGCCGGTGATCTCCCATTTCCATCGTGAACTCGTTCATGCTTTGGATGCTCAGCTGACCTCGCTTGCAACGAGATTGAACCAGGATCTTTCTACCTGACGGTAGTCATTGCCGACATCGAAAACGGGTCATTGTTACAAACCATGATTCTGCTGAAAGCAGCTTTATCGGCATGCAGCAGCGTTGCAACGAGCAAACCCTGCAGTACGCTCAACAAGACTGCCAAGCGATGATGCTTGGCTTGTCTGAAGCATCACCGGCACTGGACTCAAAGCTCGCTTGCCAAAAAAAGAAAGCCCGGCGTTGCCGGGCTTCTCATGTTCCACGTGGAACGCAACGTCAGAGACGGAGCGGCATCACCACATGACGCGACTTCTCGCTACTGGCTTCACGCACCAACGCGGACGAATTCGCATCCCGCAGCTGGATTACCACATGCTCGTCGCGCAACGCAGACAGCGCATCCAGCAGGTAATTGACGTTGAAACCAATCGCCAGATCATCGACTTTGGTGTCGGCCTCGATCTCTTCCTGCGCTTCTTCCTGCTCGGGATTGTGCGCGCTGATCTTCAGCTGACCGGGAGAAACCTCCACACGCACACCGCGGTACTTCTCGTTCGACAAAATCGCCGCACGCTGCAACGAAGCACGCAGTGCTTCACGGTCGACCTTGACCTCGCGATCGGCGCCGATCGGAATCACTGCCTCGTAATCGGGAAAGCGGCCATCGATCAGCTTGGAGGTGAAGGTCACATCGCCACGCTTGACGCGGATATGGCTACGGCCCACTTCCAGCTCGACTTCGCGATCCGCCGCTTCCAGCAGACGCAGCAACTCGGTGACGCCCTTGCGCGGAACGATGATCTGGCGCTTGGCGCCGCCGGCCTTCTCCAGCTCCATCTCGCACAGCGCCAGACGGTGGCCGTCGGTGGCAACGCAACGCAGCAGACCGTCGCGCAGATCGAACAACAGACCGTTGAGGTAATAACGCACGTCCTGCTGGGCCATCGCGAACGCGGTGCGCTCGATCAGCTCCTTCAACCCAGCTTCCGGCACCACCACACGTTCGGTGGCCTCGACTTCGTCCACAGACGGGAAGTCGTTGGCCGGCAGCGTGGCCAGCGTGAAACGACTACGCCCGGCCTGCACGGTGACCTTGTCGCCGGTCTGCGAGATGGTGACGCGGCTGCCGTCGGGCAGGGCGCGCAGGATGTCGAACAACTTGCGGGCCGGAATCGTGGTTTCGCCGTCCTGCGCGTCTTCCACCATCGTGCGCGAGATCATTTCCACTTCCAGGTCCGTGCCGGTCAACGAGACCTGTCCGTCCTTCACCTGCACCAGCAGGTTGGCCAGAACAGGCAGGGTTTGACGGCGTTCGACCACGTTGACCACCTGGGCCAACGGTTTGAGGAAGGCTTCGCGCTGCAGTGTAAAACGCATGTGGTTCCGTGCCCCTATGCTTTAAAAGATAATGGAATAAATCAAAAGCTTGGTGGTGATGGTAGGGCCGTTTTCAGCGGATAACCACCATAACTATTTGTTTCCAAAGACAATTTAACGCCTGAAAGTCGTTGGACTAGCGTCCCTGGTCTAGCGGTAAAACCTGTGGATAGTTTTCCGTCCGACCAGCGATGCAACGTTATCCACAGATTCTCCCGCATTTGACCCCAACGTTTCCACGCTTTTCTCCAAGCGGGCCGTCAAAGCCATCGCCGGCTCACTCGCTGAGCTTGCGAATCAGCTTTTCCCAGTCCTCGCGCAGCTTGCCGTCGGCCTCCATCAGCGTGCGGATCTGCCGGCAGGCATGCAGCACGGTGGTGTGGTCGCGGCCGGCAAAGGCGTCGCCGATCTCCGGCAGGCTGTGCTCGGTGAGCTCCTTGGCCAGCGCCATCGCCACCTGACGTGGGCGTGCCAGCGAGCGCGTACGGCGCTTGGAGAGCAGATCCTTCATCTGCAGGCCGTAATAGTCCGCCACGGTCTTCTGGATGTTGGGGATGCCGATCGCCTGCTGCTGGGCACGTAGCAGGTCGCGCAGCGTCTCCTGGGCGAATTCCACGGTGATCGCGCGGCCGGTGAAGTTGGCGCGGGCCACCAGCGTGTTGAGCGCCCCTTCCAGGTCGCGCACGTTGGAGCGCATCTTCTTGGCGATCAAAAACGCCACGTCGTCCGGAATGTCGGCGCCGCGCTCGCGCGCCTTGGCCAGCACGATGGCCGCGCGGGTTTCGAAATCCGGCGGGTCGATCGCCACCGACAGGCCCCAGGCCAGGCGCGACTTCAGGCGCGGCTCCAGGCCCTCGACTTCGCGTGGATAGCGATCGCAGGTCAGGATGATCTGCTGGCGGCCGTCGAACAGCGCGTTGAAGGTATGGAAGAACTCCTCCTGCGTGCGGTCCTTGCCGGCGAAGAACTGGATGTCGTCGATCAGCAGCGCATCGATCTGCTGGAACTGGCGCTTGAACTGGTCCATCGCCTTGTCCTGCAGCGCCCGGATCATCGCGCTGAAGAACTGCTCCGAGCGCAGATACATCACCTTGGCGGCCGGATTGGCCTGGCGCAGCGCATTGCCGGCGGCGAACATCAGGTGGGTCTTGCCCAGGCCGGTGCTGCCGTACAGCAGCAACGGGTTGTGCGCACGGTCGCCGGGCTTCTGCGCGGCCTGGATGGCCGCGGCAAGGCCGAGCTGATTGCTGCGGCCTTCGACGAAATTGGCGAAGGTGTAGTGCGAATCCAGATTGCCGGCGAACGGCACGATCGGCGCGGCGGCTGGCGCACTGGGCGCGGCCATCGGCGCCGGCAACGGGTCTGGCGCACGTGGACGCGAGCCGACCGCCAGTGCCACTTCGCCATTGCCGACGAAGTACGCCACCAGTTCACGGATGCGCGGCAGATAGCGCTCACGGACCTGGTCCACGATGAAGGCGTTCGGCGCATACAGCACGATGCTGTCGCCGCGATCTTCGGCCTGCAGGGGTTTCAACCAGGTGTGGACATCTTCGGGCGGAAATTCAGCTTCGAGACGTTCCAGACAGCGGGGCCAAGCATCCATCAAAGTATGATCATCTGTTGCTGGCTGCGGCGCGCAGAAAAGCGCCGTGCTCGCAGCCCGGTAGTGAAAAGAGGATGCGCCAGACTAGCACCGAGGGCAGGGTTTTCCCAGACTTATTCACAGGTCCATCCACAGGCTGGCGGCATCCTTACCTGCGGTAAAGCGTTTGGGGAGTTGACCGGCCCTGTAGAGGTCCTATAGAATTTCCGGTTCTATTCGTCTCCATTCATGCAGAGGGCCCCATGGCCACCAAGCGTACTTTCCAACCCAGCAACCTCAAGCGAGCACGCGACCATGGCTTCCGCGCACGTATGGCAACTGCCGACGGCCGCAAGATCCTGGCTCGCCGCCGCGCCAAGGGCCGCAAGCGCCTGAGCGCTTGATTGCCGCGCCGCTCCCCGCGGCCGAGGCAGTCCCTACCGTGAACGCATCGAACCCGTGCAGGCGATTTCCTCGCTCTGCGCGGGTTCGTACGCGTGCGCAATATACGGTCGTCTTCGATACCGCACGTCGTACCTCGGATCCGTTGCTCAGCCTGCACTGGCGTACCGGCGATACACCGCCGCGCCTGGGCATGGCGGTGTCGCGCAAGGTCGATACGCGTGCGGTCGGACGCAACCGCATCAAGCGCGTATTGCGCGATGCCATGCGGCACTTGTTGCCGGAGCTGGCGGGTGGCGATTACGTCATCGTGGCGCGCTCGGCTGCCGCAAAAGCGACCAATCCACAGATTCGCGACGCCTTCTTGCGTCTGCTGCGCCGTGCCGGCGCATTGCCCCTGCCTGCTGCGCCCGGCACAATGCCGCCCGCCAGGACGATGCACCCATCCTCCCTTTCCCCGACAGAGCCGGAACCCAGTTCCGACTGAGCGAGTTGCTGCCCGATGAACCAGACCCGTGTTTTCCTGATTTTTGCCTGGCTGATGGTCGCGGCGTTGCTGTGGATGGAGTGGGGCAAGGACAAGGCAGCTGCCAATGCGCCGGCCGTGGCGACGACCCAGTCGGTGCCGGCGGCGCGTGACCTGGATGCGGCCGCGACCGCAGCCAACGTGCCGGCGGCGCAGGCCATTCCGCAAGCGGGCGTGCCAGGCGCCGTGCCGGCGACCAGCAGCACTGCCGCCACGCCGGTCGCTGCCGGTGCTGCACCGGTGGTCACCCTGACGTCGGACGTGCTGCGCCTGAAGCTGGATGGCCGCAGCGTGCTGGATGCCGAGCTGCTGCAGTTTCCGCAGACCAAGGATGGCACCGCGCCGGTCAGCCTGCTGACCGAAGACGCCGCACACCCGTATAACGCCACCAGTGGCTGGGCCAGCGAGCATTCGCCGGTGCCGGGCGTGGGCGGCTTCCGCGCCGAACAGCCGGGCACCGCGTTCGAACTGGCCAAGGGCCAGAACACCTTGGTGGTGCCGTTCGTGTGGACGGGCCCCAACGGCGTGTCGATCCGCCGCACCTTCACCTTGGAGCGTGGTCGCTACGCGATCTCGATCAAGGACGAAGTGATCAACAAGAGCGGCGCACCCTGGAACGGTTATGTGTTCCGCAAGCTGAGCCGGGTGCCGACCATCCTCAGCCGCGGCATGACCAACCCGGATTCCTTCAGCTTCAACGGGGCGACCTGGTACAGCCCGCAGGAAGGCTACGAGCGTCGCGCGTTCAAGGACTACATGGACGATGGCGGTCTGAATCGCCAGATCACCGGTGGCTGGGTGGCGCTGCTGCAGCACCACTTCTTCACCGCGTGGATTCCGCAGAAGGATCAGGCCTCGCTGTATGTGTTGAACCAGGACGGTCCACGCGATGTGGCCGAGCTGCGTGGCCCGGCCTTCACCGTGGCACCGGGCCAGACCGCCAGCACCGAGGCACGCCTGTGGGTGGGCCCGAAGCTGGTCAGCCTGATCGCCAAGGAAGACGTGAAGGGTCTGGACCGTGTGGTCGATTACAGCCGCTTCTCGATCATGGCCATCATCGGCCAGGGCCTGTTCTGGGTGCTGAGCCATCTGCACAGCTTCCTGCATAACTGGGGCTGGGCCATCATCGGCCTGGTAGTGCTGCTACGCCTGGCGCTGTATCCGCTGTCGGCGGCGCAGTACAAGTCCGGTGCCAAGATGCGCCGCTTCCAGCCGCGTCTGGCGCAGCTGAAGGAGCGCTACGGCGACGATCGCGTCAAGTATCAGCAGGCGACGATGGAGCTGTTCAAGAAGGAAAAGATCAACCCGATGGGCGGCTGCCTGCCGCTGCTGATCCAGATGCCGATCTTCTTCGCGCTGTACTGGGTGCTGGTGGAATCGGTGGAACTGCGTCAGGCGCCGTGGCTGGGCTGGATCCAGGATCTGACCGCGCGCGATCCGTACTTCATCCTGCCGGTGCTCAACATCGCGATCATGTGGGCCACGCAGAAGCTGACCCCGACCCCGGGCATGGACCCGATGCAGGCCAAGATGATGCAGTTCATGCCGCTGGTGTTCGGCGTCATGATGGCCTTCATGCCGGCCGGCCTGGTGCTGTACTGGGTGGTCAACGGTGGACTGGGCCTGCTGATCCAGTGGTGGATGATCCGCCAGCACGGCGAGAAGCCGAGCAAGATCATCCAGGCCAACGCCAAGTGATATGAAGAAGGCCCGCCGCAAGGCGGGCTTTCTGCATGCAGGTCTGCACTTTTAGCTATGCCAAGGACGCCGTCGTGATGTCATCGCCGTTGCATCGTCTGTTGCTGTGCGCCAGTTGCGCGGGCGTGTTGCTGTTGGCCGGTTGTGGCAAGCAGGATGCCGCATCTGCCACAAAGACACCTGCTACGGAGACTGCCGGTCCGCAAGCGGACAACAGCAACGACGATGCACGCGCACTGATCGCACAGCTGCGCGAGCAGTTGGATCGGCACCGCCGCATCATCGTGTTGCTGGCCGATGAAGACACGCAGTCGCCACGTGATCGTGCCACCTCCAGCAGCGTGGGGCAGCAGCTGTTCCATGAAAATCTCGAACAGCGTGAACGGATCGCTGCGCGATTCGAGACGGTGCTGGCGTCCAGGCGATCGAGCCGGTTTGCAACGATTGCGACCGTACTCGATGACGTCGAATCGGCACCGGATCTCTACGATGCCGACCGCCTGGCGTTTGCCGAAGTGTTGCGCGATCTGCATGCGCGCATCGGTCGCGATTCGGCGTTGACGGCGGTGAAGTTGCATCAACGCATCGGTGAAGACCTGGAGGCGCTGGACGAGATCGAGCGTAGCTACAACAAAGAGCTGACGCAGATTTTCAGCCGCTTCGATCGCAGCCGTGCGATCGTGCCCAAGCGCGAGAAGTGGGACGACTATGTGACGCATCTGCGCGCGCTCTACACGCGCGAAAAGATCCTGCGCGATCACGGTGTGGTGGAGCCGTATCCGTTCTCCGCGCGCGACAGCGACAGCGAAATCTTCGGCCGCGATCTGCCGCCCAAGACGGTGGTGCTGACGTTCGACGACGGCCCGCACAAGGCCTACACCGAAGAGATCGTGGCCATTCTCAAGCGCTACGACGTGCCCGGCGTATTCTTTGAGGTCGGCCGCAATCTTGGCAGCCTGGATGCAGACGGCAAGCCGAAGCTCGCGCCACTGTCCAAGATCAGCCACGCGCTGATGGAAGAAGGCTACGCAGTGGGCAACCACAGCCTGACCCATGCGCAGTTATCCAAGACCACCGGCGATGCCTTGCGCAGCCAGGTACTGGATACCGACACGCTCTTGCGTGCGGTGGACGACAAACGTGCGCCGCTGTTTCGGTTTCCGTATGGCGCGCGCAATGCCGAAGGCCTGCAGCTGCTGGGCGAGGCGGGCTTGAAGTCGATCATGTGGAACATCGATTCGATGGACTGGGCCGACCCGGTGCCCGAGTCGATCGTGCAGCGCGTGCTCGATCAGGTGAACAAGGAGCAGCGCGGCATCGTGTTGTTCCATGACATCCACGACCGTGCGGTGAAGGCGCTGCCGCAGATCCTGGATCGCTTGATTGCCGATGGCTACCAGTTCGCCGGCTGGAATGGCCGCGAGTTTGCGGTGGCGCGCGCGCCCAGCGCCGCGGCCGAAGCGACCGTGACGACGGGTTACGCCAACTCGTGGGCGATCGTGATCGGCATCGATGAGTACGCGCATTGGCCCAAGCTCGAATATGCGGCCAACGATGCGCAAGCGATTGCCAGTACGTTGACCGGGCCGCTGGGATTTCCGTCTTCGCAAGTGATTGTGCTCAAGAACGGGCAGGCAACGCGCAACACTATTCTGGCCGCGTTCCATGATCGCCTTGGCGAGGGCCGCGCACAGACCAACGATCGGGTGTTCGTGTTCTTCGCCGGGCATGGCGCCACACGCCGGCTCGCTTCCGGGCGCGACCTGGGTTACATCATTCCGGTCGATTCGGATCCGGAGCATCTGGCCAGCGATGCGATCGCAATGAGCGATCTGCAAAATATCGCGGAAAGCCTGCAGGCCAAGCACGTGTTGTTCGTGATGGACGCGTGCTACAGCGGGCTGGGACTGACCCGTGGCGGGCCGACATCCAGTGCTTATTTGCGCGAGAACGCGCGACGCATTGCGCGCCAGATGCTCACCGCAGGCGGCGCCGATCAGCAAGTGACCGACAGCGGCCCGAACGGGCATTCGGTCTTTACCTGGGTGCTGCTGCAGGCGCTTGGCGGCAAGGGCGATCTCAATGGCGACGGTTTGATCACCGGCACCGAACTGGCTGCGTATGTCGCGCCGGCGGTCTCGGCGGTGTCGGCGCAGACGCCGGCATTCGGCAGCCTGCCTGGATCGCAAGGCGGGGAGTTTGTGTTTCAGGTGCCGAGCGGTGAAGAATTTCTCACCGCCGATACCGCGCAGCTGTCTGCCGATGCGATTGCGCTCAACGGGCGCGTGGATGCGGCGCGTCCTGCCGCGACCACCAGCGGCGCGGTAATGGCGGCTGCGCCGGTGACGGTAAAGACCTTGCAAGGTGGCGAAGCCAAGTTGGTGTTGCCCACTGCGGTGAAGAGCAGCGACCGTCAGCGTGCGCAGTTGGCAAACGAACGCGGCCTGCAGTTGTACAAGGAAAAACGCTACGCCGAGGCGGCCGAGCAGTTTGCCGAAGCCTTGAAGCTGCGCCCGGATTTCGCCTTGGCCGCCAACAACCTGGGCTTTGTGTACTACCGGCAGGAGCGCTTTACCGAAGCGGCGCGTTGGTTGGAGAACACTTTGAAGATCGATCCATCGCGCGCGGTGGCCTATCTCAATCTCGGCGATGCCTACGCAAAAGCCGGCGATCGTGAGAAAGCGCGCAAAGCCTATTCCACCTATCTGGAATTGCAGCCGCAAGGCAGCGGCGCCGCGCAGGCACGCACGCAATTGCAACGTCTTTGACCACACGCCGTACCATCAGCCCTATGTCTTCCTTGCCATCGACCATTGTTGCCATTGCCAGCGCCGCCGGAACCGGAGGCATCGGCATCGTGCGGCTGTCCGGGCCGCAGGCCGTGCAGATTGTTGCGGAGTTGGGTGTTACGAATTTGCAGCCGCGGCATGCGCGCTATGCACGCTTTCGCGATGCGCAAGGCGAGGTGATCGACGATGGCATCGCGTTGTGGTTTCCGGCGCCGCACAGTTTCACCGGCGAAGCTGTGGTGGAGTTGCAAGGCCATGGCAGCCCGGTGTTGCTGCGGCAGTTGGTGGCGCGTTGTATCGCACTGGGCGCGCGGCAGGCACGTGCGGGCGAGTTCAGCGAGCGTGCGTTTCTCAACGGCAAACTCGATCTTGCGCAGGCAGAGGCCATCGCCGACCTGATTGCCGCTGGCGATCTGCGTGCCGCGCGTGCGGCACGACGTTCGCTCGATGGCGTGTTTTCGCGCCGCGTCGATGCAGTCGGCGACAGCCTGACGCGTCTGCGCATCCATGTGGAGGCGGCGATCGATTTTGCCGATGAGCCGCTGGATACGCTGGGCGGCACGCAAGTGCGCGATGGATTGACGCAGGCACGCAGCTTGCTCGCGCAATTGCTGCGCGATGCCGAACGTGGACGCAAGTTGCGCGACGGTCTGCATGCGGTGTTGATCGGTCCGCCCAATGCCGGCAAGAGTTCCTTGCTCAATGCACTGGCCGGCAGCGAGCGCGCCATCGTCACCGATGTCGCCGGCACCACGCGCGATACCTTGCACGAAGCCATCCAGCTCGACGGCTTCGAGTTGACCCTGGTCGACACCGCCGGTCTGCGCGAGGGTGGCGATGCGATCGAACGCGAAGGCATGCGCCGCGCACGCGCCGAACTGCAGCGCGCCGACCTGGCGCTGGTCGTGCTGGATGCACGCGACCCGCAAACCGCACGCGATGCGATCGGCGATGCCATCGATGCGGTGCCGCGGCAGCTGTGGATTCACAACAAGTGCGATCTGCTGGCCGAGCCTGCACAACTGGATAGCGACGCGATCGCGGTATCGGCAGTGACCGGGCTGGGACTGGAGCAGTTGCACGTGCGTCTGCGCGAACTGGCGCTGGGCGATGGCATGGAAACTGTGGAGGGTGAATTCTCCGCACGCACGCGGCATGTCGAGGCATTGCGTCGCGCCCAACAGCATGCAGACGCGGCAGATCTGGAACTGGGCTTCGAACAACTCGAACTGGCTGCCGAAGAATTGCGTCTGGCACACGAAGCACTTGGCGACATCACCGGCAAGCTGAGCGCCGACGAGTTGCTGGGCAAGATCTTTTCGAGCTTTTGTATCGGGAAGTGATGGGGCGCGGTGTAACGCGCGGCGAAGAATCTGCATTCGCCAGTTAAAAGAAATCCGGCCTCTCTCGAGGCCGGATTCGTGTGGCAGACACGCGTAGCCCGATTCAGAAGTCGTAGCGTGCGGTCAGGCGGAATGAACGAGGCGTCTGATAATTCTGATCGTTCAAGTAGTTGGGGCTGATCACGTCGCGAGACGCCTCACTGAACTCGTTGTACTCGGTGACCCTGTCGTTGTTGAACAGGTTGAAGACGTCTAGCTTGAAGCGCAGCTTGTTGTCGGCCCAGTTGGGGATGTACGCCGCCGCCAGATCGAACGTCCAGGTCCAGGGTGTCCGGCCTTCGTCACCACGTTGGCGTAGCACGCGTGTGCCTTCAGCGTTCAAGCAATAAAAGCTCGAGCCGCTGTAACCGCTGAGGTTGCCCTGGTCAGGCTGCGGGATGTCGTCCAGCGGGATATAGCCCTGGCAATTGATCGGGCGCCCGGACTGCAGGACCAAATTTCCGCCAAGCTGCCATTCCGGCGTGATCGTATAAGCACCGAAAAGCTTGAGCGTGTGCTGACGATCGTTCGGGGTCGGCCCATAGGTGCCATCGGTGAACAGACGGTGGTCGAAGTCCTGGGTGAGGCCGGCGTCCTCCTGTTCCAGCGTGGAATTGACGTAGCCCTCGACGTTGCCGCGTGTCCTGGCAAACGTATAGGAGCCTTGGAAGTTGAACTTCTCGCCGGTGCGCTCCCAGAAGAATTCCAGAGCGGTATGCAGGCGGCGATATTCCGGCAGGCCAAGATACGAGGCCGGTAAGGTTGCCAGTTCCAGTTCGCCATCGCCATTGAGATCGACGTTGATGGTCACATCGCTGCCCGGATTCAAGAAGTAGCAGCTAGGCACCGAGCCCGGATCGAAATCGGGGTAGCCGTTGTCCGCCGCCCAGTCGATCCAGGGATTGGTGGTGCAGGTGTCGTCCATCCCGGATTTCACTTCGCGGCGGATCATACGCACACCCGCCATCCAGTTTTCCGTCAACTGCAGTTGGCCACCGAGAATGACCTCATCCTGGTACATCGGCGACAGGTTGGTGGACGCGACAGAGGCTGGATTTGGCGCAGTGAGCGAGCCGTTGGTCTGGGTCTGGCCAATTTGCGCACCTTGGCCAACCGGCGTGCCATCGGCTT
Source organism: Xanthomonas sp. Leaf131 (assembly GCF_001423495.1). Lineage (GTDB taxonomy): Bacteria > Pseudomonadota > Gammaproteobacteria > Xanthomonadales > Xanthomonadaceae > Xanthomonas. The sequence continues at coordinate 96,396 of NZ_LMOG01000022.1, forward strand.
CGCTCCAGCCATTGACGAAGTACCAGTTGGACACGGTCGATTCGGCGCCTGTGGCGCGGATACTGGAGTTGGTCGCCACCGGGATGTAATAGCGGCCTGCGGTACCGAACAGCTTCAAGCTGGAGTCGCCCAGCACATCCCAGGAGAAGCCCAGGCGCGGTGCCATTTTGTAGTCGGATTCAATCCAGGCAATGCCATCGCCGTTCTTGTTTTCAAATTTTTCACCGCGCAAGCCCAGTACGGCAAGGAAGTTTTCGGTGACTTGCCAGTTGTCTTCCAGGTAAAACGCGCTGTTGGTGTTTTCGTACGTGGAGCTGCTGCTCTGGAACACGCGAGAACGTGCATACAGCGCATTGCGCGGTACCAGCTGACCGTTGACCGTGCGACCAGGCCGGCCTGCGAATGCGCCGGTGGCTACCGAATTGCCGGGCACCGTGTAATACGCCCAGTTGATGCCACCGGCGTAGGTCTGGCCACGGTGGCTGGATTCGTACTTTTCCTGATCCACGCCGAAGCGCAACCGGTGATCGCCCAGCACCCATTCGCCATCGACCCGGAACGCTTTGCGGATGTCTTCGTCCGGTTCGGCATCGCGGTCGGCGATCGTGGAGATCGTGCCCGGGTTGCAGCCGATGTATCGGTCGACCACGCTGGTGGTCAGGCCGAAGCTGTAGGCCCAGGGGCATTCGCTGCCGGCCGGATCGGCAGGCAGGCGTGAGTCGATCAGATTGCTTAGATAGCCGTACTGCGCCGACAAGGTGAAGTTGTCAGTGAAGTAGCCGGTGTATTTGAGGATGCCGATCTTGCCGCCGTTTTCCATCTCATATTGCTCGATCGGCACTTCGTGCCGGCCGACGTTGTAGCGGTTGTCGCCATTGGCGTCGGTGGCGTATTCGTAGGTGCGGTACTTGGTCTTGGCCTGGTTGTAGATGCCGGTGAATTCGACCAGGTTGCTGTCGTTGATATACCAATCGAGCTTGACCAGGCCCTGCGGGGTCGTGTCACTGACGCGCCGGCTGGTCAGTGCATAAAAGTTGTCTTCGGTCTCCTGGCGGCCTTCCACCATTGCAAAGAAGAACAAGCGGTCCTTGACGATCGGGCCGCTGGCATACGCAGAGTAAATGGTGCTGTCGAACTGATCGTCGCTGCGGTATTGGTACAGCGGGTCTGACGCGTCGGGGTCACGTTCGCGGACGTTTTTACCTGCCGCCGCGCCCCAGTCCGGCGCCCATTCCACGCTGCCGCCGTAGTGCCATTCGTTGGAGCCGGCCTTGGTGACGATGCTGACGATGCCGCCCAGCGAGCGGCCGTATTCGGCGCCATACCCGCCGGTCTTGATCTGCAGCTGACCAATGCTCTGGAACGGCAGATTGGCGAACGACAGGAACGTGCGCATGTTCGTGACGTCGAAGCCATTGATGTAGTAGCCGTTCTCGGCCACCGACGATCCGCCGAACGAGGCAAGATTGCCCGCACCGAGCCCGCTGTCGCCCCGGACCGCGCCGGGCGCGAGCAGCGCGACCGAAGACACATCGCTGGCCACCGGCAGCGAGACCATTTGGTCGGCAGTGAACACCGTGGTCGATTCCACCGAAGAGACGTCGATGGGATTAAACGCCTGCGCGCCGACCACTTCCACCCGATCCAGCGTAGTGGCATCGCTACCCAGCGAGACCTGCGAGCCGCTGCCGACCTTGACCTCGACCTCCCGGGTCACCCCGTCTGCAGTGATCACATACTTGCCTGGAGGCAGCTGGCTAAAAGTGAATCGCCCATCGGCAGCGGCAGTGGCTGAGCGACTCACGCCTGTCTGCGGGCTCTGAATGGCAATGGTGCTACCTGGCTGCCCGGTACCAAAAATGGAGCCAACCGCGCTTTGGGCTTGTACACCGCCGGCAACACACATGCTTAGCGCAATGCTCAAGGCACTGCGTGTGATGTTCTTGGACAAGGCACTACGAACCCCTGGACGTGTCATTCCTCTCTCTCCTGATGAAGTACCGTCACAACGACTGCGAGACATAAAACTCAACTGCCCTGCAGCAGTTGAGGGGGGAAGGCACTTCAAGGAAAACCGGCCCGCGGAGCCCGTCACTTTCCTGAAGATTGTCTGAAGATTAACCCAAGATTTACGGCGATGTCATCTCCTGGGAACTTTTCTCTGAAACAGGGCTTTCGGGCCGGGAATTCGTTGCCGGATTCGTGTAACGAGCGCCTGTGCCCCGATGCAGGGCGGCTGGTGCCGCCGTCCCATGTCCTCGCTCAGGCGACGCGTACGCATCTGGCGTCTTCGCCGACAGTGAGCCAGCTGCCCGACCGAGCGAAGCGGCGCAGCGACATGTCATCGTGGAGTGGACGGACAGCGAGATGTCTATTGCCGTGAACAGGCAAGCGCCAGGCCGGTCGGCCGGGTTGGTAAGCATCGGCTCGCATCGATCATGCAGAACATGCGCGAGGGGCTGGCGCCGGACGTGCGCATGCGGAGTGATCGAGGCCAGGCGGTCTCGATCAACGCGTAGTCGATCTACCCAGTGCGGCCGTGGCCGGCCAGTGCCGGGCAGAGTGATGCCCAGACGGGTTCAGTCGAAACCCGATCACGCCCAGGCAGCAGAGGGTGAACGCATGGTTCGACGCTCAGTACCTGCACGTTGTTGCAGCAGGTTGCAGTGACCCGATCCTGTCGTAGCGCTTACATCACACCCGGCAACACCGTCTGCAGTGCCGCGTTTTCGGCATCGCAACTGGGCGATGCCGCGGGAGTTGCAGCTTGCTTCGCACGCGCCTGTGCGATCTCGCCGCGTGCGGCAGCCAGGTCTTTCTGGAACTCGGGATTGTCGTGCAGGGCGGCGACGGTGGCGGCGCCCATCATGCGCCCCTGGATGACATCGCTCTGCCAGTGCACGTTGCAGACCAAACGGCTGTCGCCGAAGGCGCGGCCGCGGGCGAGCAGGGCGCTGCGTTGTGCGGGGGCCAGCTCGGCCAGGATCAGGCCCCAGCTCCAGCCGATGGCGGTGTGCCCGGAGGGGTAGGAGCCGTTCTTGCGCAGCGCTGCGTCGTCGGCGGGCGTGCACATCGGTTGGTCGTTGCGCATGAACGGGCGCGGGCGTTGGTAGCGTGCCTTGGCCGCGCTGGTGCTGCTGCTGGCGTCGCGCATGCTGCGTTCGAGCAGGCGCAGCAGATGCGGAGTGTGGGCCTGATCGATCTGGATGCCGAGCGCGCAGCTGAAGTGACCGGCGGCAGCGGGGAAGGCCAGTACGGCGTCCTGTGTGGCCAGGTTCCAACGTGGTGTGCCGCGCAACGCGAGCATGGCCTTGGCGATGGCTTCGTCGTTGGCGAGCGCGGCGCTGCCGTCCTGCGGCGGTGGCGGCACCAGGCGCAGGCTGTCGGGCAACTGTTCTTTTTCAAGATATCCGCGCGCATCGGTGGCGATCACCGAGCCTATCGGGGCTGCCTGCTCCCGCGCGCTCAGCATGCCGCTGCCGACGACCAGCGCGGCGATGGCGATGCCGGTCAGCGTCCGACGATAAGAGCGAGCGATGCGCTGCGACATGGGCAACCCCTCAGACAACACAAATGGAAGAGTTCGCAGATTACGACGCGCAGATGACATGTGCATGCCAGCGCAACGCAGCACTGGCGCGGGATGCGCAGCGACTGTCGCAGCACTGTCATGTCCCGGTCGCATCGACGCAAGACAGCTGTCGCACGCTTGCCGTCATCTTTTGACTCGTCCCCCTGCCGCTCATGCCCAAGACTCATCTGTTAAGTGCCGCCGTTCTCGCCGCGCTCGTGTTGTCGCCCGCCGCCCACGCCGCCGATCCAGAAGTCGCTGCCGACACCGGCACGACCGTGCAGCAACTCGATGCGGTCTCGGTGATCGGCCAGGGCGAAACGCGTCAGGTGCAGCGCATCACTCAGCAGGACATTCCGGTATTGCCGCCCGGCACCAGCATCCAGAAGCTGCTCAACCGCATGCCGGGCGTCAATGTGCAATCCAACGATGCCTTCGGTGCCAACGAGGAATCGCAAACGATCAGCCTGCGCGGTTTCAACGGCACGCGTCTGGGCTATACGCTCGACGGCCTGCCGCTGGGCGACAACGCGTACGGCAACTACAACGGCCTCAATATCAGCCGCGCGCTGATCGCCGAGAACTTCGGCGGCGTGGAGCTGGCCTCGGGCATCGGTGCGCTGGGCACCGCATCCACCAGCAACCTGGGCGGCACCATCCAGTATTACTCGGCCGATCCGTCCAGCGTGTTCGGCGGGCAGCTGTCGCAGACGGTGGGCTCGGACGCCAATCGCCGTACCTTCCTGCGCGTGGATACCGGCGAGTACAACGGGTTTTCGGCATATCTGTCGGGCATCAATGCCGAAGCCGACATGTGGGCACGTCCGGATTCGCCGACCACCACGCGCCAGTTCAATGCCAAGGGCGTGTACCAGTTCGATGGCGGCAAGCTGACCGCATTTGCCGATACCTCGCGCACCTCGCAGGCGGACTATTCGTATCTGTCCAAGAGCGGCATGGCGCGTGGCCTGGGCTGGGACTGGAATCTATACGCACCGGACTGGAACCGCGCGCTCGCTGCTGCGTACTGCGCACCGGCGACGCGTGACGCGGCGCGCTGCGGTTTCAGCGGCGGCGTGGACAATGTCGACGATGCCTATTACCAGAGCCGTGCATTGCGCGACGACGATCTGTTCTATGTGGCCGGCGACTTCCAGCCCAACGATGCGATCAGCCTGCATACGCAGGTCTATCACCATGAAAACAAGGGTCAGGGCCACTGGTGGTCGCCGGGCCAGGCGTCCAATCCGGGCACGCCACAGGCATTGCCGATCTCGATCCGCAGCAGCAATTACTGGATCAACCGCACCGGCGGCATTGCCTCGCTCGGCTGGAATCTGGGCCCGCATCACCTTGAGGCGGGGTTGTGGTACGAGCGCAATCACCACGATATCGAGCGTAATTTCTACTGGATCGACGGCCCGGTCAGCGACGACAAGTTCCTGCAGAACCCGGATCGCCGGCTGTTCTCGCAGAACTCCGTCATCACCACCAGGCAGTTCTACGTGCAGGGCAACTTCAAGTTCCTCGACGAGCGCCTGAGCGTGGATCTGGGCATCAAGAGTCCAAGCACCGAAATGACCGCGCGCGCGACGCCGGGCGTGGTGGTGGAAGCACCGGTGGCCACCGGCTCGATCAAGGCCAGCGAGTCGGTGCTGCCGCAGATCGGCCTGGGCTATCGCCTGGCTGAAGGACAGGAAGTGTTCGCCTCGTATGCGGAAAACATCGCCGCGTTCCAGGGCGGCGGCGCCGGTGGTCCGTTGCTGGTGACGCAGGCCTCGTTCGATGCCAGCGTTGGCGCGCTGGAGCCGGAAAAATCGCGCACCATGGAAGCCGGTTATCGCTTTGTGCGCGATCACTTCGAAGCCTCGCTGGTCGGCTACGACGTCACCTTCGATAACCGTCTGCTCTCGCTCAATCCCTGCGCCAGCATCCAGCAGGGCACCACGCCTGCATGCACCACGCGCTTCTTCAACGTGGGCTCGGTGAGCAGCCGCGGCGGCGAACTGACCGTGATCTGGAAGCCCACCAGCTACCTGCAGTGGTACAACTCGGCGTCGATCAACCGTTCGACCTACGACGACAACTACGTGCAGAACGGGGTGACCATCGCCACTGCCGGCAAGACCACGGTGGATACGCCCAAGCGCATGTTCGCCAGCGAAATCGCCTTCAACTACGCCAACTGGAACGTCAATCTGCGCGGCAAGTACACCGGGCAGCGCTACTACACCTACACCAACGATCAAGGCTTTGGCGGTTACACCTCGTTCGATGCGGGCGCCGGCTACGACTTCGGCCAGGCCGGCGTGCTGCAGGGGCTCAAGCTCTCGCTCAACGTCACCAACCTCACCGACAAGCGCTACGCCTCTAACCTCACCGCGTTCGCCAACAGCGATCCGAATGGGCGACAGTTGGCGTTCCATGCCAGCGCGCCGCGGCAGGTGTTTTTGACGCTGGATGCGAAGTTCTGAGGACGGGAATTGGGAATTGGGATTGGGGAATCGTAACAGCGGGTCTTGTGGCTGCTTATTGATTTCGGTGGCGATCGACGTGGATGGTTTTAGAGTAGCTGGCAAGACTTAGTGAGTGGTTGTCAGGCTAGTGCGGACGATGCGGAGAAAGCGGGATGTACACGTCGTCCATCCCGCACCAACCATCGGCCGCGCTCGCCTGGCAGTTGTACCGTGGTTGTGATGGCTGCTTTTTCGTTGGAGAAAGGCATGATGCAGTTCCACCGTGTTTTAGTGCTGGGAGCGATGATGGTCGGCATGAGCGGCCCCGCAGTGGCAGAAGCGTCGTTGGCGAAAACGGTGCAGATCTTTGCGCACCGTGGCGCCAGCGCGTTGCGCCCGGAGCACACCCTGGCCTCGTATGCCAAGGCGATTGTCGATGGCGCCGATTTCGTCGAGCCGGATCTGGTGTCCACCAAGGACGGCGTGCTGGTGGCGCGGCATGAGAACGAGATCGGCGGCACCACCGACGTGGCCAGCCATCCGGAGTTTGCCGCGCGCAAGACGCGCAAGACCATCGATGGCCAGGCGATGGAAGGCTGGTTTACCGAAGACTTCACGCTGGCCGAGCTGAAGACCTTGCGTGCGCGCGAGCGGTTGCCGCAGTTGCGTGGCACGCGTTGGGATGGGCAGTTTCAGATCGTGACCTTCGACGAGATCATCGATTTTGTCGCAGCCGAATCTGCAGCGACCGGGCGCACGATCGGACTGATTCCGGAGATCAAGCACCCGAGTTATTTCAGTGCACTGAATCTGGCGATGGAAGACAAGGTGCTGGCGACCCTGCGTGCGCATACGTATACACAGACGGCGCCGGTGATCATCCAGTCATTCGAGACCGGCAACCTGCGTGAGCTGCGCGGCAAGATCGGACGCAGCAGCAATATCCGTTTGCTGCAGTTGCTGGGTGGCGCGCAGATGGCGCTGCCCGATGCGGGCGTGGGCACTGCGCCGCGCACGTATGGGCAGATGGTGACGCCCGTAGGGCTGAAGCAGATCGCCAGCTATGCCGATGCGATCGGCCCGGACATCCGCAGCATCATTCCATTGGATGCGCAGCAACGCCTGGGCACGCCGACCAGCCTGGTGCACGATGCGCATGCGGCCGGATTGCAGGTGCAGCCGTACACGTTCCGCCCGGAGAATTATTTTCTGGCGGTCAACAATCGCAGTGCTGGCGCGGTAACCGAGCGTAACGAAGCTGGCGCATTGGCCGAGCTGAAGGCGTATCTGGATGCCGGGATCGATGCGTTCTTTGCCGACGATCCTGGCTTGGCGCGGCGTGCGTTGAGTGAGCGCAAGTAACGCCGATGCTGGTTGCGAAGCGCTCTGTAACGGCTGGGAATGTCGTGTCCCCTCGCGATCAGCCGTTGTAGGAGCGTGCCTGCGCGCGATGAGGCGTTACCGATAACGCCCCATCGCGCGCAGGCACGCTCCTACGAAAGCGGCGTTAGGCGCCTGGCGGCCGTTCGCGTGGGGGGAAATGCAGTACCACGTTGTGCGAGCCGTCTTCCTGGCGTTGCCATAGCACCGGCACCTGGCGTGGCGGTGGCGGTTCCAGCACGTCGCGCTCGGCGTTGCTGACTTCCCAGGCGGCGTCTTCGTCCTCGTCGTCCCAGCTGTAGCGCGGTTTGGCCTGTTGCGGGTCGCGCAGGCGCAGCAGCAGCGCGGCGATCAGGCCGGCGATGGCGCCGCCCAGATGCGATTGCCAGGACACGCCGGCTTCGTGCGGCAGGATGGTCAGTAGCATGCCGCCGTAGAACAGGAAGGCGATCATGCTGGTGGCAATCGCCGGGCGGTCGCGGCGCAGCAGGCCGAGCACGAACACCAGAAACATCAGGCCGTGGGTGACGCCGCTGGCGCCCAGATGGCGACTACCGGGTTCGCCCAGCATCCAGGCGCCCAGGCCCGAGCCCAGCCATAACAGCGGCAGCGCCATGGCGGTGGCGCGCGGATACACGCTGCCGGCCAGCGTGCCCAGGATCAGCAAGGCGGCCGCGTTGGCGCCCAGATGCGCGAGCGAGCCATGCAGGAGCGGTGCGGTGAGGATGCCGAGCAGGCCGTCGGCCTGCAGTGGTGCCACGGCCCAGGCGCGCCAATCGAACATGCCCTGGGCGGTGAACACCGCCACCAGCAGCAGCACGGCGGCCAGGCTGAAGTTGAAGGCACGCAAGACCCGGGAACGGTCCAGGCGGTCTTGGGTGGTGGCGTCGGCGGCGGCAACAGGATGCGAGGTCATACCTTTACGGATGGCGTCACCCGGGTTTTTTTACAAGCCTATACGGCGCGGGATAAGCAGGCCCGGCGACGGGACAATCCGGTCCTGCCGCCGAGCGTGGGCGTAGCGGTCCGCGCGGCATCACGCAGGTGGCCGAGGCGCGATACCGAACGTGCCGCAGCATCCTGCCCTCACCAGTTCGGCCCGGGAACGCCCCAGCGATCTGGAGCCTGAAATCCTGGCGGCCTTGAGAGATGATTGAACGGTTGGGATGCGTCGGTCGTTAGTAGGGCGGACGATCTGCGGCTTGGCTGCAGGGCCCTTGCCCGCCCACCATCGCGGGACACGCTGCAAGTACGTCCTTGTAAGCTCTTACGCGGCATCCATGCCGCGTAAGGTCCCACCAGTGCACGCGGCGCTACTGTCCCCGATTCCCGATTCCCGATTCCCAGCCTCTCAGTGCCGGGCCGGCTTGGGCGGACGCAGCAGGCTCAGCACGATGGTGAAGATCAGGATCAGCACTACCGCCGCCAGCGAGACCAGCACCGGAATCTTGTACAGATCGATGATCATCATCTTGGTGCCGATGAACACCAGGATCACCGCCAGGCCGTACGGCAGCAGGTGGAAGCGGTCGGCCATGCCGGCCAGCAGGAAGAACATCGCGCGCAGGCCCAGCACCGCGAACACGTTGGAGGTCAGCACGATGAACGGGTCGGTGGTGATCGCGAAGATCGCCGGAATGCTGTCCACCGCGAAGATCACATCGATCACCGCGATCAAAATCAGCACCACGAACAGCGGCGTGAACCAGCGCTTGCCGTCCTTGATCACGCTCAGCAGATTGCCGTCGTACTGCGGGCTGAGCCGCAGATGGCCGCGCATCCAGCGCAACACCGGGTTGGCTTCCAGATCCGGCTCCTTGCCGGCGGAAAACCACATCTTGATGCCGGTCAGCAGCAGGAACGCGCCGAACACATACAGCAACCAATGGAACTTGGTCAGCAACACCGAGCCGGCGAAGATCATGATCGCGCGCAGGACAATCGCGCCCAGCACGCCGATGATCAGCACGCGCTGGCGCTGTTCTTCGGGCACGCCGAAGTAAGTCATGACCATCAGGAACACGAAGATGTTGTCGACCGCCAGCGATTTCTCGACCAGGTAGCCGGTCAGAAATTCCAGCCCGATGCGGTTGGCCACCGCTTCGCCAGCGCTGCTCTGCAGGTACCACCACAGCCCGGCGTTGAAGGCCAGCGCCAGCAGCACCCAGCCGATGCTCCACCAGGTGGCTTCCTTGAAGGTCACCTTGTGCGCGCCGCCGTGGCGCATCAGCACCAGATCGACCATCAGCGCCACGATCACCACGATCGCGAAGCCACCCCATAACCAGACATTGCCAATGGTTTGCATAAAGAATCCCGAAAAGTGAAACGACCTGGACAGCCGGTGGGCTGAGGCCTTGTGACACGGAAATCGTGGATTCCGGGTGACTGACCTTCGCCTGCGCGGCGAAGGTCTCGCTCACAACCGGTGTGGACCGGTTGCCGTTGCACCGGAGCGCCTGAGGACAGGGCTCGTAATGACGGCGACAACGCTGGGAGCTACTCCCCTTCTGGCCCCGATTCTGCGTTGCGGACTCAGGCACGTCAATCCAGCCGGATACAATGGGCGGATGAATACTCCAGTCCCCGTCGTCCGACTCAAGAATGCGTGGCGCTCCAGCCACCCGTGGATCTTCCAGAAGCTGGTGGAAAAGCCCGCCGCCAAGCCCAAACCCGGCACCATCGTCGATGTGGTCGGCGTGGACGGGGAGTGGATCGGCCGCGGCTTCTACAACGGCCATTCGCGCATCGCCGTGCGCATCCTGGAAACCGACCAGTCGGTGCCGGTGGATGCGGGCTGGTTCTCGCGCAAGATCGCTGCGGCGGTGAGCCTGCGCCGCGACTGGCTGAGCCTGGATGCGGTCTCCGATGCCTGGCGCGTGGTGCACAGTGAAGGCGACGGCCTGTCCGGCCTGGTGGTGGACCGCTACGGCGATCTGGTGGTGGTGGAGTTCTTCGCCGCCGGCATGTTCCGCCATCGCGAATGGATCTACGAGGCGCTGCGCGAGCAGTTCCCGGGCTGCCGCTTCCACAGCTTTGCCGACGAGCACGTGCAAAAGCAGGAAAGCTTCGATTTCCACGGCAACACCACCACCGAAGCGTCGGTGATCACCGAGTACGGCATCAAGTTCCGCGCCGACCCGGCTGGTGCGCACAAGACCGGGTTCTTCGCCGATCAGCGCGAAAACCGTCAGTGGCTGAGCGAGCAGGTCAAGGACAAGACGGTGCTGGATCTGTGCTGCAACACCGGCGGCTTTGCAGTGTATGCGGCCGCGCGTGGCGCCTTGGAGGTGCTGGGCGTGGACATCGACGAGGACGTGATCGCGTTGGCCAAGGGCAATGCCAAGCTCAACAACGTGCGCCCCAAGTTCGTGCAGGCCGACATCTTTCCGTGGCTGCGCGACGCGGCCAATCGTGGCGACCAGTTCGATGTGGTGATCCTGGATCCGGCCAAGATGACCCGCGACCGCGAGCAGGTGATTCCGGCGTTGAAGAAATACCTGGACATGAACAAATTGGCGTTGGGCGTGGTCAAGCCCGGCGGCTTGTTCGCCACCTTCTCCTGCACCGGGCTGGTGGCCGAGCAGGAATTTCTGGACATGCTGCGCCGCGCTTCGTATTTCTCCGGGCGCACCATCCAGATCCTGAAAGTGGCCGGTGCCGGCCCGGACCATCCGTTCATGGCGCACGTGCAGGAATCGCGCTATCTGAAGGCTGTTTTCTGCCGCGTGATCTAACGCGACGATCAATCAACGGCGATCAACCCGTGGAGCGGCCAGGCGATGACACCGGACGATGACGAACGCAAGGCGCTGACCCGGTTGCTGCGGGAGATCGAGCGGCCCAATGCCAGTCTGCTGGCCAGCAACTGGCCGGTGTTCGGTGTGTGGCTGCTGTTTTCCGGGGCCTTCATGTATCTGTTCCAGACCGGCAGCGGCTCGCCGTTGCATCCGTTGCTGCTGGCGCTGGGCTCGACCTGTCTGGGCGTGTTCGGGGCGTGGATCGTGCTGCGTTCGGTATGGGCGCGGCAGTGGCCGCATGTGCGCGAGCACATCGACGTGGAGAGCGTGCGCGCGCGTCTGGCCGAACTGGGCGATTGAGCTGCAGCACGCGTGGGCTTGCACGCGTGCCGCAGGTTGCAAGGTCATCCCCTTACTGCGGACTCACCAGCCGGCAGGGCGCGCGGTGATTTCCGGTACCGCCTGGCGCAGGTCGGCGCCGAACTCGGGATTGCGCATCGTCGCGTCATCGGCGTAACCGTAGAACACGCCTTGCGTGGGTGTGGTGCCTTCGCGCAATTCGATGTCGCCACGCACCTGCGTGGTGCCGGCAATGGTGACCGCGCCGAAGGCGCCCGGCCCCATGAAGGCCGTATTGGCCTGCGCATTCGCACCGATCGTTGCGCCCGGATGCCACACCGTCAGACCGTCCAGCACCGCATTGCCCTGCACGGTGCCGCCCATCACCGTGGCATGGCCGTCGATGCGTGCGTTGCCGAGCACGTTGCCGGCCAATACGCGCGCACGCGGCCCTACGTACGCGGTGGAGGCGACGTTGGCGGTGCTGGCGACCCAGCCGCCGCCATTGGCGTGGCGGCGCCCCACCGGGGTGGGCGTGGGCGCGCCGGGCTGGCTGCCGGCCGGTGCGGCGTTGGTGAGCGTCACGCTCCACGGGTAGCGGTAGATCGCGTAGTAGGACTGGTCCCACTTGATCTTCTGCATGGTGCTGGGCGCGCCCATCACCATCAGGTACACGGCGCGGTCGCCGCTGTTGCGGGTGACGTTGACGCTGGCCTTGGCGCCGCGTTGCAAGGCGCTGTAGCGCGCCCGACCGCTGCTGTCGATGCTCACCACGCCCCAGCGCCAGTCCGAATCCGGCAGCGGGATGCTGGCAGGGTCGGTGGCCAGGCCGGGCAGGGTGGTGACGGCGGGTGCGCTCTGCACCTGGCCTTCGAAGGCGACCGTGAAGCTGGTGGCGCCGCTGGCGGGAATCAGCTGCACCAGGTTGTAGCCCCAGCGCTGCGGTGCCCATTCGAACGGCACGCGGTAACGGTTGGCCTGACCGGCGACCGGATCGAGCACGGTCATGCGCAATGCGCGATCGCGGTTGTCCCAGTCCTGCGTGCGTTGCGGATCGAACGCCACATTGCTGCCATAGCGCGCGCGATACAGCGCGCCCTGATCGCTGCCATCGGGGTTGGTGTAGTCCCAGTTGACGTTGCGCAGTGCCCAATCGCCGAACACATCGTTCAGTTGCGACTGCGTCCATCCCATGTTGGTGCGGATCACCGTAAATGGATCGGCGCTACGCTGCGCCGGATCGCCCGGCTTGGGCGCCTTGGCCCACAGGTCGTTGATGATGGCGTAGCCGTAGCGGTTCTTGAGGTACTCCAGGAACTGCCAGTTGCAGTAGCGATCGCGGGTGGAGCCCAGATACAGATGCGGGTAGTTCACCAGCATGCTGGAGCAATGCACGTCGCTGGAATGGAATTCCGGGAGCTGATGGGTCATCCAGTTGGCGTGCGATTCCCAGATCCAGCCGGTGAAGTCCGAGTCGCGCAGGCTCAGCGTCTGGCCTTGCAAGGCGTGCGTGAGTTCGTGCGCCAGGCCCCAGTGGTCGCGCAGGCCGCCCGGTGCCATCCACATGCCCATGTTGCCACTACCGGTGACCCCGCCGCTCAAACCGAAGCCGGGATCCAGATGGATGCTGGCCTTGTACTTGGTGGCGCTGGTGCAGGCCGGCTCGGGGAACTGCAGGCGGTTGATGAAGGTGTCCCAGACCATTTCCAGATGCTCGCCGGCGGCACGCACGTCGGCGCTGGACACGCCATCGCCGTTCCAGCGGAACGCGAAGTGCGTGGTCTCGTAGCGCACCGCTGGCATGCCTGCTTCATTGCTGCGGGCGACCCAGGTGCCGGCGGTACAACCGGCAGCGCTGGCGGAAGAGGCGGCGCACAGGCCGGTGGCGATCAGACCGGCCATTAGCAGGCCGGTGGTCAGACGCGGTGTGGGGCGCCGTTGGGGCAGGGCGCGCGATGCGGTGGACATGGGAGGTTCTCGCGAGAGGATGGGATGCGCGCACGCAGCCGCACACACGCAGGGCTGCGCGGTGTCGAAAGAACCTGTGGGATGGCCGCCGGCTGCGGTGGCCGCGCAAGTGTGCGTAGCCACGCAACGTGCGCAATTGCTTTGCTTAGGTATTTTTCAGAACTGCAACGTGCGCATCGCTCGCGTTGTGGCGCGCTACGCGATCTGCAACCGGCGCCGGTACGCGGCCGGGCTGGCCTGGGCCAGCACGCGAAAATGCCGGCGGAACGATTCCAGCGAGCCGAAGCCGGCGCGCTCGGCGATCCAGTGCAGTGGGCGGTCGGTGGTTTCCAGCAGCTCGCGTGCCAGCGCCACGCGTTCGCGGATTACCCAGTCGATCGGCGACAACCCGGTGGCTTCGAGAAACTGCCGCTGCAAGGTGCGCTGGCTGAGCGCGGCGCGTTCGGCCAGGCTGGCCAGGGTGTGCGGTTGATCCAGATGGCTGCGGACCCACTCGGTGAGCACGGCCAGCCGGTTCGGTTCGCCGAGCGGGATCGAACGGTTGACCAACTGGCTGCGTTCGCCATCGCGCCACGGTGCCAGCACCAGCCGTTGTGCGACCAGGTTGGCCACATGCGTGCCGTAATCCTTGCGCACCATGTGCAGCAGCATGTCCATGCCGGTGGCCGAGCCGGCCGAGGTGAGGATGCTGCCGGTGTCGACATACAGCACGTTGGCGCGCACCTCGATGGCGGGAAAGCGGCTGGCGAGCAGATCGGTGAGCCGCCAGTGGGTGGTGGCGCTGCGGCCATCCAGCAGGCCGGCATAGGCCAGCACGAAAGCGCCCGAGCAGATCGAGGCCAGCCGCGCGCCGCGTGCGTGGGCGGCGCGCAGCTTGTCCAGCAGTGCTGCGGGTGGGCATTCGTCGGGACTGCGCCAGCCGGGGATCACGATCACGTCTGCATCGTCGAGCCGGTCCAGCGTGGCCGGTGCCTGCAACAGGCAGCCGCCCAGCGTCTTCAACGCGCCCGGCTCGCATGCGCACACCACGCTGCGATACCACTCCACCTTCAGCTCGGGGCGTTGCGGCGCAAATAGCCCGACTGCGCAGCCGAACTCGAACAGGCCAAGTTGCTGGTAGGCCAAAATCGCGACCAGGGGCGCGGTGGTGACGTGGGGGGAGTCGGGTTCGCTCATGCTTGGTATTAGGCCGCGTTTGCAGCGCATCGCGACGTTGCAGACAGCCTGCAGTGGTGACCAGTGGTTGTGACCACATCGCCAATGGATATGTGGCTGGCGCGATGTTGCCAGCGGTTGTCGTGCGCACCGATGGTGGCAGGCGCGCGCAACGCCTTGAATGGACGGCATCCCGTTCAAGGCACACCAATGCGCCGATTCCGTCCGTGGCTGCTGCTCGCAGCGCCGTTGTTGTCCGATCCCGCCAATGCCGCGCCGGCCGACGCGCCTGCGGCCGCTGCCGCCACCTTGGACACGGTGCTGGTGACCGGCTCGCGCAGCAGCACGCGCACGGTCAAGAACAGTTCCACCCCGATCGATGTGGTGTCGGCGCAGGAGTTGGTGGCGACCGGGCAGGGCAATCTGTTGGACGCACTGCAACGGACCTTGCCGTCACTGAGCCAGGTGGGTGGCTACCAGAGCGATCAGGAAAGCCTGGTGCGCGGCTATCAGCTACGCAATCTGTCGCCGGGTTACACCTTGGTGCTGATCAACGGCAAACGGCGCAACGCCAGCGCCTATGTCAGCGGCGCCAACGGTGGTGGATTTCCCGGCCATGCCTGGGCCGATCTGGCGTTGATTCCGATTGCGGCGATCGACCGGGTGGAAGTGCTGCGCGATGGTGCTTCGGCGATCTATGGCTCCGATGCGATCGCCGGTGTGGTCAACATCCTGCTCAAGGCCCAGGCCAGCGGCGGCAGCGCCTCGCTGGAGAGCGGCAGCAGCAGCGATGGCGATGGCAGCCGCACCAGCGTGCGCGGCAACCTGGGGCTGCCGTGGGGCGACGATGGCTTCGTCAATCTCTCAGCCGAACGCACCCGCCAGCACAGCGCGATCCGGCCATTGACCTATCAACCGGACTATTTGAGTTATCCGGCCATCGGCGCCGATGGCCGCCTGGTCGCACTCGGCAGTTACAACAGCCTGCCGGCCGGCGCCACGCGCAACCCGGCCGAGGCCAGCCGCGATGCGCAGGCCAACCGCATCTACAGTTCGGCCGATTACGCGCTGACCAGTGCGGCAGTGAACGCAGGGCGCGGCCTGGGCGATGCGCTGCAGGTCTATGTCACCGGCACTGCCAGCGATCGCACCGCCAGCGCGGCGCAGAACTTCCGCCAGCCGGCGACGATCTTCGGTGTCTACGATGCGGCCGGTGTGCTGACGGTGTGGCCGGATGGGTTCTCGCCATCGATCCAGAGCAAGGAGCAGCAGTACAACGGTACTGCAGGATTCAAGGGCGCGCTGGCCGGTTGGGACTACGACGCCAGCGTGACCTACAACCGCGACACCATCCGCACCTACACGCGCGATTCGGTCAACTTCTCGCTGGCGTATCCGGGCGCGCCGACCGATTTCTATGACGGCAAGGTCGATTATCTGCAGCAACTGGCGAATCTGGATCTGCGCCGCGCCATCGCGCTGCCGGCGCTGGCTTCGCCGGTGGAGCTGAGCGCCGGGCTGGAATATCAGCACGAAGACTATCGGCGCGCGCCCGGTCAGTGGGAGTCGTACACCGGCTTCGGCGCGGCCGCATTCATCGGCTTTGCGCCGGCCGATGCGGCCGATGCCACGCGCAACAGCAAGGCGGCCTACCTGGGCGCCTCGGCCAATCTCACCGAGCGCTGGTTCGTGGATGCGGCGGTGCGTTACGAAGACCATTCCGACTTCGGCGATGTCACCACCGGGCGTCTGTCCACCCGCCTGGATGTCAACGACAGCATCGGCGTGCGTGCGACGGTGAGCAACGGCTTTCATGCACCGGGATTGGCCGCGCGCTATTACCAGGTCACCGGCAATTGCCCGTGCGGTACGACGCTGGTGGCGCAGGTGGATTCGCCGGTCGCACGCGTGCTGGGAGCGAGCGATCTGCGCCCGGAGAAGGCGCGCAACTACAGCGTGGGCTTGACCTTCGATCCGTTGCAGAACGTGCATGCGGCCGTGGATGTGTATCAGATCGACATCCGCGACCAGCTCGGGCAATCCAGCCAGATCGGTTACAACGCGCTGGATCCAGCCAACGTGGTCGACTACGGCAACAGCCCATTGAGCGCCGCGCAGCAGGCCACCATCGATGGCTTGTTGGGCAGCGCCGGTATCGCCATTCCGTCGGGCGAGGCCTATTACGTGAGTTACTTCACCAACATTGGCGACACCCGTACGCGCGGGGTGGAGCTCACGCTGGAAGCCACCCAAGACACCGACTGGGGACGTCTGCGTTACACCTATGCGGCCAACGCCGGGCGCACCGAAATCACTCAGGTACGCGGTGTGCCGGGTGCGCTGCAGGGCTTGCCCAACATCGGCCTGCTCACCGAAACCAGCGAGTATGCGTTGCGCTATCGCTCGCCCATCTACACCCAGGTGGCCGGCGTGTCGTGGAGTCAGGGGCGGTGGAGCGCCAACCTCAATCTCAATTATCTCGGCCCGCTCAAGCGGCTGACCAACGGGCAGAAATATCAGTTGAGCCCGGTGTTGGTGAGCAATCTCAGTGGTAGCTACACAATTGGTAATGGTTGGAGCGTGGATGCCGGTGTGGACAACCTCGGCGACAAGCGCACACGCAAGATTCCCGAGGCCGCGCGTAACGCCAGCCAGCGCGCCAGCACCACCTTCACCTACGAATACGGCGACGTGCTCGGCACCGTGGGGACGTATTGGTTTGGCCGCATCAACTATCGCTTCTGACCACGTCTGCATCCGGTGTCGTTTGGATGTTCCCACATCGCATTGGTTGAGGGAGCTGTGGCTAAGCTGCGGATCATTCGCCTTGCAAGAGATCTGTTCGCAAGGCTCGATTACTTCGAGACACAGCACAACGGAGATTTGGAGTCGTAGCTGGGTTTAGATGTAGTCGAAAGCTGAGTCGGTCGAGGGCGCGGTGCCCTCACCGCTTGCAGGACACGCCGTGAACCCGTCCCTGGGGGCTCGGTGGCGGCATCCATGCCGCCACACGGTCCCGCAAGCGGCGAGGACACCGCACCAGAGAGTTGGTCGGTAGTTTTCTTAAAAGCTTGTCCGTTGCTCGGCTTGCATTTGCACACTGATCGGACGCGCCGTCATCCAGCAACGCACGTCATGCCTTGCTTGCAACCATGCAGACCGACACTCTCGACTGGTCCTTGCCCGCTCACCGTCGCGGGACCTTACGCGGCATGGATGCCGCGTAAGAGCTTACATGGACGTACTTGCAGCGTGTCCCGCGATGGTGAGCGGACAAGGGCCCTGCATCCAAGCCGCAGATCACCCGCTCTGCAATCAACGCACACACAGCGTCCAAATCCTCCCAAGACAACCACCACCTCACGCTCTTGTCGCGCGCGTTCCGACGCGTGACGCGCGCCACTTTTCGCCTGGGCGCGCGACCGGCTTCTGTCGCATGCATAACTCAAAGCAGTCAGGTCATTGCCAACGGCCATTTCGTTGGCCGCATCTGACCGGACATTGTCGATTTGTGGCGCGATCTGCGCGCTGGCGGTCACTAGGCTGGAAACACCACGCATCGCCTTGGTGTCGATGCTTCCACGTAGCGAGGACGCCACCCCCATGTCTGCTTTGTCCACGTCCGATCTATCGACGTCCAAACCGATCTTGTTGTTGCTGGAACACGATTTCGAAGATCCCAGGTTTGCCGGGCAGCGGTTTTTCTGTCGGCATGGCTTGTTGCTGGAAGGCGCGCTGTCGGGCATCGATGGATTGCGCGACCGGCTGGAAGTGCGTCGGGTCGGCTTTCCGCGGCCGCGTCGCGATGTGATCGGCCTGGTCGGCGAGAGCGATCAATCGCTGCCCAAGCTGGTGCTGCCTTCCGGTGTGCACAGCACCCATGCAAGCGGTGAGCACGCCACACGCCAATACGTCTCCGGCAGCGAACCGATCCTTGCCACGTTGGCGGAGTTGTACGCGATTCCGCAGCTGCATCCCTGACAACTGGCGCCAACACCTGGGCAATCGATCGCAACGCGCTCGAACTCACCCACGCAATCACCGACACGTCGCGCTGGCGGCAGTCCTCTTCTTCCAACGCGGCAGGGCCATGAGCTATCTCCTCAGCATTCTCGACAAGAGCTACATCCCCGACGGCGGCACTGCGGCGCAGGCGCTACGCGATAGCGTGGCATTGGCGCAGCTGGCCGAAGCGCTGGGCTATCACCGTTACTGGTTTGCCGAGCATCACGCCACCACCCAACTGGCCAGCCCTGCACCGGAAGTGCTGGCGGCTTATGTGCTGGCGCAGACCGCGCGTATCCGAGTCGGCACCGGCGGGGTGATGTTGCGTCACTACGCGCCGTACAAGGTGGCCGAATTGTTCAACCTGCTGGCCACGCTGGCGCCGGACCGCGTGGACCTGGGCGTGGGCAAGGCACCGGGCGGTTTGCCGGCCTCCACCCGCGCGCTGGCCGATGGCCGCCTGGGCACGGCCGACTTTGCGCGGCAATTGACCGATCTGGAAGGTTTTCTGTCGAACACGCTGCCGGCGGAGCATCCGCATGCGGCGGCCATTGCCACACCGCACCCGGCGCAGGCGCCGCAGCGCTTTTTGCTCGGTGCCAGCCCGGAAAGCGCCACCCTGGCCGCGCAATTGGGTTGGCAGTTCGTCTATGCCGGTCACTTCGATGGCGACCACGCGCATATCGAACGCGCGTTCGATGCGTATCGGCGCGGCAGCAGTTTGCAACCGTTGCTGGCGGTGGTGGCGTTCGCTGCGCAAACGGCCGAAGCGGCAGCGCAGCATGTGGGTGCGCTGCGGCTGTATCGCGTGCAGCTTGGTGCCGGGCAGAGCGTCAACCTGCCCAATGCGGAAGCCGCTGCCGAATACGCGCGCCAGGTTGGGGTGAGCGATTACCAGCTGGAAGAACTGCGCCCCAGCGTGTTGTCCGGCACTGGCGAGCAGGTGCACGCGCAGTTGGAACTGCTGCATCGCCGCTTCGGCGTGGGCGAGTTCGTCATCGATGCACCGGTGGCCGATGCACAGGCACGCCGTACCTCGCTGGAATTGCTCGCACGTAGCGCACCACACACCGCTGCACTGAGCGTCCGCGATGCAGCGACTCGCAGCGTGGCGCAACCCATTGCCGAGCACGCGTTGTCGTGATGCTGATGCCTAAGCGCGCGGTCAGTGCCGCACTGCCATCGACCGCGCTACCGAAGTCCCCTATTCCACAAGGATTGCCGCGATGAGTACCACGCCACGTCCCATTCCCTTCGGCATCATGTTGCACGGCGCCGGCGGTCATATGAACGCCTGGAAGCACCCGTCCGTGCCTGCCGATGCCAGCGTCAATCTGGCGTATTACATCGCCATCGCACGCAAGGCCGAAGCCAGCGGGATCGCGTTCGCCTTCGTCGCCGACGGGCTGTACATCAACGAGAAATCGATTCCGCATTTTCTCAATCGTTTCGAACCGATCACCATCCTGTCGGCGCTGGCCACCGCCACGACGACGATTGGTTTGGCCGGCACCTTGTCCACCTCCTACAGCGACCCGTTCACCGTGGCGCGGCAGTTCGCCTCGCTGGATCTGATCAGCGGCGGACGTGCCGGCTGGAACGTGGTGACCTCGCCGCTGGAAGGCTCGGCACGCAACTACAGCCGCGCCCATCCCGAGCATGCGCTGCGCTATCAGATTGCCGACGAATACCTGGAGGTGGTGCAGGGCTTGTGGGATTCGTGGGACGACGCTGCGTTCGTGCGCGACCGCGTGGGCGGTGCGTTTTTCGATGCAGACAAGTTCCGTCGTCTGGACCACAAGGGCCGCTTTTTCCAGGTCGAAGGGCCGTTGAACATCCAGCGCTCGCCGCAGGGGCAGCCGGTGATCTTTCAGGCCGGCGCCTCCGACGATGGCATCGGCCTGGCCGGCAAATATGCCGATGCGGTATTCACCCATGCGCCGTCATTGGAAGACACGCGTGCGTTTACGCAGCGAGTGAAGAATGCGGCGATCGCGCATGGCCGTAGCGCGGCCGACGTGAAGATCTTCCCCGGCATCGGCCCCATCGTCGGCAACACGGCTGAAGAGGCCGAAGCCAAGTACCAGCAGATCGCCGCACTGGCCGATATCGACGAGGCGCTGGCGTATCTGGGGCGCTTTTTCGACCACCACGATTTCAGCCAGTACGCCCTGGATGCGCCGTTCCCGGAGCTGGGCGATCTCGGTGCCAACAGCTTCCGTTCCACCACCGACAAGATCAAACACGATGCGCGCTCGCAGGGATTGACGCTGCGTCAGGTGGCGCTGGAAGCGGTGAGCCCGCGGCCGCAGTTCATCGGCACCGGCGAGCAGGTGGCCGACGCGTTGATCCGTTGGTTCGATGCCGGCGCCAGCGACGGCTTCATTCTTGGGTTCGCCGTGCAGACGCAGGGCCTGGACGATTTCGTGGCGCAGGTGTTGCCGGTGCTGGAAGCGCGCGGCTATTTCCAACGCACACCGCCAGGGGTGACGCTGCGCGATCATCTTGGGTTGCCGTACAAGGCCAGCCGTTACGCGCCAGTGGCCGATGCCGCGCGCAAAGCCGGTTGAGGGAGCAGGCCATGTCCGTGTTGTCGGCACGCACCCATCCGCATCCGTCCATCCGCATCGCCGCGTTCGCCGAAGAAGCGATCGCGCTGCGGCATGATTTTCATCGTCATCCGGAGCTGGCGTTCGAAGAACACCGCACCAGTGCGCGCATTGCCGGGCTGTTGTCGGATTGGGGCTACACCGTCACCACCGGCGTCGGTGGCACCGGGGTGGTCGGCACGCTGGTGCGCGGCAGCGGTACGCGCCGGCTCGGTCTGCGCGCCGATATCGATGCCTTGCCGATCACCGAGGATTCCGGGCTGGACTATGCCAGCGGCACGCATGGCCTGATGCATGCCTGCGGACATGACGGCCACACTGCGATCCTGCTGGCGGCCGCGCATTACCTGGCCAAACACGGCCGCTTCGACGGCACCTTGCAGCTGATCTTTCAGCCGGCCGAAGAAACCGGCTCGGGTGCGACGCGCATGCTGGCCGATGGTTTGTTCGAGCGTTTTCCGGTCGATGCGATCTTCGGCCTGCACAACTGGCCCGGCGTGCCGGCCGGGCGGCTGGGCTTTGTCGATGGTCCGGCGATGGCCTCGGTGGATTGGGCGTCGATCCGCGTACTCGGCAAGGGCGGCCATGGTGCCGAGCCGCACACCGGGGTGGATTCGGTATTGGTGGCCGCGCATCTGATCACCGCCCTGCAAAGCATCGTCTCGCGCAATGTGGACCCGCGCGAGATGGCGGTGATCACGGTTGGCTCGATCCACGGCGGCAAAGCCGCCAATGTGATCCCCGACAGCGTGGACTTGAAGCTCACCGTGCGCGCGTTCCTGCCACAGGTGCGCCAGACCTTGCGCCAACGCATTCCGGCGTTGGCCGAAGCGATCGCGGCCAGTTTCGGGGCGCAGGTGCAGATCGACTTCCCGTTGGGATTTCCCAGCGTGATCAACCACGCAGCGGAGACCGCATTCGCCCGCGACACCGCCGTGGAATTGTTCGGCGCCGATGGCGTGGTAGCCGGGCTGGCGCCGCGTACCGCCAGTGAGGATTTCGCGTTCTTGCTACAGCAGCGTCCGGGCAGTTTCTTGTTCGTCGGCAATGGCGATAGCGCCTCGCTGCACAGCCCGCGCTATGTGTTCAACGATGCGGTGATCGCACCGGCTGCCAGCTACTGGGCGCGGCTGACCGAGCACTTTCTCAGTGCAGATTCCGACATCGATGCAACGCGGGCATCGGCATGAGCGAGCAGTTCCTTTACACCTCCGTGCACGACCGGCGCGCGCAGCCGCTGTTCGATGGCCTGGAGCGCGAATACAGCAGCCGCTATCGCGATGTGATCGGCCGTATCGGCGGCAGTGCGCGCGATGAGTTGCTGCGCTACCCGGCCGAAGCCTTCGCCTCGCCGCACGGTGCCTTCGTGCTGTTGCTGCGCGATGGTCAGACCATCGGCGGCGGCGCGTTCATGCGGCACCACGATGCCGATACCGCCGAGTTCAAACGCATCTGGACGCGCGATGATCTGCGTCGCCAGGGCATTGCGCGGCGCGTGCTGCAAGAGCTGGAAGCCCAAGCGATACGACAAGGGTACCGGCGCGTGTATCTCACCACCGGCTTCCGCCAACCCGAGGCGGTGCACCTGTATCTGACCCACGGCTATGCCGCGCTGTACGACCAGCAGGCCGATCCGGAAACCGTGCTGCACCTGCCGTTCGAAAAGCACTTGCCGCTGCCGCTGCCGGTGCGCGCGCTGCGGCCTTCCTCCCTTTCGACGCAGACGCCATGAGCAGCCAGACCCTCCCCGAACTCGACCGCCGCACCGCCGCAGCCACGCGCGAGCAACGCAGCGCACCGCGCATCGTGCCGGCACGGCATCCACTGCAGACCGGCGGCACACTGGTGGCGATCCTGCTGATCCTGGCGGTGCTGCAATCGGTGCTCGGCAACCCACGCTGGGGCTGGGACGTGTTTGCCGAATGGTTCTTCGCCGAACCGGTGCTGGCCGGGCTGGGCCGCACGCTGTTGCTGACTGCACTGGGCACGCTGTTCGGCTTTGCACTGGGCACCGTGCTCGCCCTGGCACGCGTGTCGGGGTCGCCGTTACTGGCCGGCGTGTCGTGGGGCTATGTGTGGTTGTTCCGCTCGATCCCGCTGCTGGTGCTGCTGTTGCTGCTCAACAACCTGGGCTATCTCTACGCCACCATCAGCCTGGATGTGCCGTTCACCGGCATTACGCTGTTTTCGTATCCCACCACCGCGTTGATCAGCCAGTTCGCTGCCGCAGTGCTGGGCTTGTCGTTGAACCAGGCCGCGTTTTCGGCGGAGATCATTCGCGGCGGCATTCTATCGGTGGATCAGGGCCAGTTCGAAGCCTCTGCGGCATTGGGCTTGCCGCGTGTGCGGCAGATCCGCCGCATCGTGTTGCCGCAGGCGATGCGCACCATCTTGCCGGGCGCCTTCAACGATGTGATCAACCTCGCCAAGGGCACCTCGGTGGTCTATATCCTGGCGTTGCCGGAGCTGTTCTACACCATCCAGGTGATCTATCGGCGCAACCTGGATGTGGTGCCGCTGCTGATGGTGGCCACGGTGTGGTACCTGGTGATTCTCACCCTGCTGTCGTTGCTGCAGGCGCAGGTGGAACGTCGCTTTGCACGCGGTGCATTGCGTGAATTGCCCTCGCGCCGCCGCGGCTGGTGGCAGCGTTCGGCCATTGCAGCCACGCAGCCGGTGGCAGCCGTCGATGCCGTTGCCGATGCGGTGGCAGTGGGCCGCGGTGCGGTGGTCAGGATCCAGGGCGTGACCAAGCATTACGGCGAGCAGCGCGTGCTCGATGCGGTGGACCTGGAGCTCCCCGCCGGCAGCGTCACCGCCATCATCGGCCCGTCCGGCGCGGGCAAGTCCACGTTGTTGCGCACCATCAATCATCTGGAACGCGTGGATGCCGGGCATGTCACTGTCGATGGCGAATTGATCGGTTATCGCCGTGTCGGCGACAGCCTGCACGAACTGCGCGAAGCAGAGATCCGCCGCCGCCGCGCCGACATCGGCATGGTGTTCCAGAACTTCAACCTGTTCCCGCATCTGACCGCGCTGGAGAACGTGATGGAAGCGCCGATCGCGGTGCGCGGCATCGCGCCCGAACAGGCGCACCTGCAGGCGCAGGCGTTGCTGGCCCGTGTGGGTCTGGCCGACAAGCTGGATGCGTATCCGCGTCAGCTCTCCGGTGGGCAGCAACAGCGCGTGGCGATCGCGCGCGCGCTGGCGCTGCGGCCGAAGGTGCTGCTGTTCGACGAACCCACCTCGGCGCTGGACCCGGAGCTGGTCAACGAAGTGCTGGAAGTGATCGAAGAGTTGGCGCGCTCGGGTACCACGCTGGTGATCGTCACCCATGAGATCGGCTTTGCGCGCCGCGTGGCCGACAGCGTGGTGTTCATGGAACACGGCCGGGTGGTCGAAGCCGCGCCACCGGAGCGCCTGTTCCGCACGCCGGCGCATCCGCGCACCGCCGAGTTCCTGGCCAAGGTGCTGTGAGGGTGCGTTGGAGCCTGACGACGTGCCAAGCCATGCCGCAACGATGACGGCTTCTTCGCGCCACGCGCCTGCACGCACGAGGTGTCCAGGCGTGTCCGATCACAACACCTCCGCTCACAGCACGCGCTTTTCAAGCAGCACGTTCCCATCAAGCAGCACGTTCCCAAGGATGTCCGCATGACCCAGCCCCCCGCGTCCCGCCGCCGCCTGTTCAACATCGCCGCCATCGTGGTGGTGCTGGCGATCGGCATCGCTGCGATCCTGTTGACGCGCAAGCCGGCCAATGAGGCGCAGGCCACCACGCGCAAACCCGCCGCCACCGAACTGCCGCCGCTGCAGGCACCGCCGGACCAGGCCGCCATCGCCCTGCTACCGGCCGGCCATCGCTTCGTCAAACCCGGCGCGTTGACCGTAGCCACCGTCGCTGCGGCCTTGCCGCTGGGCGACTACGCCGCCGATGGCAAGCAGGTGATCGGCGTGGAGCCGGATATCGCGCGTCTGGTCGCGACCGCGCTGGGGCTGCAATTGAATCTGGTGCCGGTGGCGTGGGCGGACTGGCCGCTGGGGCTGGAATCGGGCAAGTACGACGCGGTGATCGCCAATGTCACCGTCACCGAATTGCGCAAGCAGAAGTTCGATTTTTCCAGCTACCGCTACGACCTGCTTGGCATCTACACACGCAGCGATGGGCCGATCAAGCAGATCACCCAACCCAGCGATGTCGCCGGGTTGAAGGTGGTGGTGGGCGCCAGCACCAACCAGGACCAGATCCTGCGCCGCTGGGATGCGCGCAATGTCGCGGCGGGACTGAAACCGGTGGAGTTTCAATATTTCGACGATGCGGTGGTGGGGCGGTTGGCGGTGATCACCGGCCGCGCCGATGTCTCCTTCGAGCCCAATGCCACCGGCGCGTATGCCGCGCGCGATGGCAAGGTGCGTCGGGTAGGGCTGTTCCCCGGTGGGTGGCCGCAGGCGGCGGCCATTTCGGTGACCACGCGCAAGGGCAGCGGACTGGCCGAGGCGATCACCCAGGCGATCAACGCGCAGATCGACAGCGGCCTGTATGCCAAGGCATTGGCGCGTTGGAATCTTGCCGAAGAAGCAGTGCCGCGCTCGCAGACCAATCCGCCGGGGCTGGGCGAGTTGTAGATACCGCGTCGACTGACTTGTGCGGCATGCGGGCTGCACGTCCGCATGCCGCCGGCCGGCCGACGCGTCGCACGCGCGCCTGCACGCAGACAAGCACGCACACACACAGATGCACACAGGCACGGCGAGCGCAGCGGCCGGGTAGCGCCATCGCCCGGCCCCACCCGTCGGATGGCATGGCGGAGTTGCGTCGCTGACGCATCGTGACTTCATGAGAGCAGGTCATTCGCTCGAATCCCCCGGAGAACGCAATGACTTCCTCACCTCGACGTGCGGGCACGTCAGCGGCCGCGTCCTAGATGCCGGCCATCACTTCCGAGCGCGCGGCCTGGCTGGCGACGCAGATCCTGCCGCACGAGCCGGCGCTGCGGCGCTGGCTGCGCAAGCACGCCCCCGGCAACGTCGATTGCGACGATGTCATCCAGGAGACCTACGCCATCCTGGCCGGGCTGGGCGAGGTGGGTCATATCGCCAACCCGCGCGCCTATCTGTTCACCGCCGCGCAGTCGGTGCTGTTGCAGCAGGTGCGTCGCGCCAGAATTGTTTCGATCGAAAGCGTGGCGGAAATCGAGCGCCTGGACATCACACAGGACGAGCGCTCACCCGAGCGCCACGCCATTGCCGGTCAGGAGCTGCGTCGTATCGGCGAAGCGCTGTCGGCACTGCCGGACAAATGCCGCCAGGTATTTCTGCTGCGCAAGGTCGATGGACTGTCGCAGCGCGAGATCGCCGCGCGGCTCGGAATCAGCGAGAACACCGTGGAAAAACACATCGTGAAAGGATTGCGCCTGCTCATGGCCCGCATGGGCCGTACCCGCGCATCTGCACCGGGCGCCGCACACGATGCGCTGCCCACGCGCCTCGCCGACCCGCAACGCGGCAGCTGAGCATGCGCACCATCGACGACATTGCCGCCGCCTGGGTGGGACGCGAGGATGGCGACCGGCTCACGCCGGCCGAGCGCGTACAGCGCGACCGTTGGTTGGCCGAAGACGTGCGCCATCGCGGTGCGTATGCACGTGCGCACGCGGTGCATCTGCATTTCGATCGCGCGCGTGCGTTGGGCCAGGGTTTTACCGCCGAAGCGACGCAGGCACGGCGCATGCGTCGACGCGGCACCTGGCTGGCCGCACTCGCTGCCAGCGTGGTCGCTGCGGCCACCGGCATGCTGGCATTGCAGCAGTCCGTCCCTGGACATGGCGCGCCGGGCAATGCAGCGCCCGGTAGCGGCCATCACCTCACCCGCATCGGCGAGGTGCTGCGGCTGCCGCTGGCAGACGGCTCGGCAGTGACGCTGAACTCCGGCTCGGAAGTGGTGGTGGAATACCGTGCCGACCGGCGTCAGATCCAGCTGCTGCGTGGCGAGGCCTTGTTCGACGTGGCCAAGGACCGCCATCGCCCGTTCGTGGTGATGGCGGCCGGCTCGGAAGTGCGCGCGGTCGGCACCAGCTTCAGCGTGCGCCGCCGCCAGGACGATGCAGTCAAGGTCGTGGTGCGCGAAGGCACCGTCGACGTGGATGCCGACCAGCGTGCACCGCAACGCGTGACAGCCAACATGTTGGCCATGGTCAGCCCGACGCGGGCAGTGCAGCTGCAGCCGCTGGATGCGCAACGCGTGCAGCAGCTGTTGGTCTGGCGCGACGGCATGATCGCCTTCGATGGCGACACGCTGGCGCAGGCCGCGGCCGAATTCGCTCGCTACAACGACATGCGCATCCTGATCGACGACCCTGCGGTGGCGCGACGCACCGTGGTCGGCCTGTACTCGGCCAACGATCCGGAAGGCTTCGCACGCTCTGTCGCACTGAGCATGGGCCTGCAGATCGAACACACCCGCGGCGGTATCCATCTGCGCGGGGCAATCGCGCAGTGATGCGCATCGATCTGCAGCGCCGCCGCCAACACCTGCGATGGCGATGTCCATGGCGGAAAAGCAGCGGCTGCGCATCCAACAACATGCGAGCAAGACAACAACGGTGACGACGACCAGACAGCGGCGCACGCGCGCCAGCGGAGACCAGTGATGCAGGCAGCAACCAGGCGTTTGAGCAAGGCCATCGGCACGGCCGTGGCAATGATGGCAGCGGGGCATGCGTTGGCAGCGTCACCGCAGGGGCGCACGTTCTCGCTACCGGAGAGCAACGCGGTGGTGGCATTGCCCGAATTCGCGCGGCAGGCCGGCGTGCAGATCGTGGCACCGGGCGAATATCTGCAGCAGGTGCGCACGCCGGCCGTGCAGGGCACGCTGGAATCGCGAGTAGCGCTGCGGCAGTTGCTGACCGGCACCGGCTTGAGCGTGGTCGAAGACGACGGCGAGCGCATCACGCTGGCCTCGGCGCAGCCGATGACGGCTGCCTTGCACGGCCATCCGGGCAGCGGCTACGCACAAGTAAACGCACCCGCAGCCATACCACCCGCGGCCGCGCCGCCCGCAGACGCTGCAGTCGGCAATCTGGATGCGGTGGTGGTCACCGGCGCGCGCGGCGTGCAGCGCACCGTCACCGAAAGTCCCACCCCGATCGATGTGATCGGCGCGGCGGAACTGGAAAAGACCGGACGCCCGGGCCTGCTGTCGGCGCTCAACGATCTGGTGCCCTCGTTCAATGCGCCGGCCAAATCCGGCAACGGCACCTCGTATGTGATCGCCACTGGCGGGCTGCGCGGGCTCAACCCGGATCACACCCTGGTGCTGGTCAACGGCAAGCGCCGCCATCGCACCGCCAGCATCAACATCGCCGGCATCGTCGGGCGCGGTTCGGTGCCGGTGGACATGAGCCTGATCCCGGTCTCGGCGGTGGACCACATCGAAGTGCTGCGCGACGGCGCCGCCGCGCAATACGGCTCGGACGCGATCGCCGGCGTCATCAACATCCTTCTCAAGTCCGATGCCGACGGCGGCAAGGCCGACATCCTGTGGGGCCAGAACATCGACCGCGCCGATGGCGACAGCAGCAGCGCCAGCATCGGCAAGGGCCTGGCGCTGGGCAGCGACGGCTTCGTCTATCTGGCCGCCGACGCCCGCTATCAACAGACCTCCAACCGCGCGGTGCCGGTGGCCGACAACTACCGGCTGTACTACCCGGTCAACGGCCAGCCGGACCCGCGCGAGGCCAGCGCCGACCGGTTAATCACGCGCAACTTCGGGCAGCCCTGGCAAAAGGGCGCCAACCTGTCCTACAACGCCGAACTCGGTCTGGGCGGCGACCTGCGCGGCTATTCCTACGCCACCTACAGCCGCCGCCTGAGCGATCTGGAATGGTCGTTCCGCAATCCCAATGCCAACAACACGCTGCAGGAAATTTACCCGGACGGGTACAGCCCGCGCCTGCGTATCGACGAGACCGATTACGAGTTCACTGCCGGCATCAAGGGCCTGTGGGGCGAGTGGGATTGGGACCTGGCCACCAGCTACGGCAGCAACGCCTCCGAACGCGACGGGCTGCACACGCTCAATGCCAGCCTGGGCCCTGCCAGCCCCACCGAGTTCTATCTCGGCCAGCTGACCTCCACCGACTGGACCACCAGCCTGGACATCACCCGCGGCCTGCAGCTGGCCGAGCGCCCGTTGCAGGTGTCGCTGGGCGTGCAGCACCGCTACGAAAAATACCAGATCCAGGCCGGCGAGCAGGCGGCGTATGCGGCTGGCAGCTACGTGTTTCCGGCTGGCCATCCGCGCGCCGGCCAAGCCCCGCCGCCGGGCGCACAGGGCGCGATCACCTTCCAGCCCGACGAAGCCGGCAGCCTGGATCGCAACAGCGGCGCGGCTTATGTCGATCTGACCTGGGACGTGGCCGACAGCGTGTCGCTGGGCCTGGCCGGCCGCTATGAGCGCTTCGACGATTCGGCCGGCGACACCGCAGTGGGCAAGTTCACCGCGCGCTGGGCCATCACGCCTACTTTCGCGCTGCGTGGCGCGGCCAGCACCGGCTTCCGCGCGCCGGCGTTGGCGCAGGCCTTGTACGCGGCCACCAACAGCAGCTGGCGCACGCTGGACAACGGCGATCGCGAGTTGTTCCTGGCCAAGACGCTGCCGGTGGATTCCCCCGCCGCGCTCGCACTCGGCGCCGAACCACTGAAGCCGGAAGAATCCACCAACGCCAGTATCGGCTTCACCTACAACCCCTCGCGGGCGCTCAGCCTCACCGTGGACGCCTACCGCATCGATCTGGACGATCGCATCGGCATGACCGGCTACATCACCGGTGCGGCCATTACCGACCTGCTCACCCGCGCCGGCGTGTCCGGGGTCGACAGCGCGCAGTACTTCACCAACGCCATCGACACCCGCACCGAAGGCGTGGACGTGGTGGCGACCTGGCGCATGGAGGCCGGCGACTGGGGCCGGGTCAACTGGAACCTGGGCTACAACTACAACAAAACCGAGATCACCCGCATCGCCGACAACCCGGCCGCACTGGACTCGCTGGGCGCCGGCTACGAACTGTTCGACCGCGCCTCGCGCGGCTATCTGTCGCGTACCCCGCGCAGCAAGCTGCTGCTGGGCGGCAATTGGGTGATCGGCGACTTCGCGCTCAACGTGCGCGTCAACCGCTTCGGCAGTTTCGACGTGCTGGAAAACAACCCGGCCAACGACGAGCACGTGCCGGCCAAATGGATCACCGATCTGGAGGCGTCCTACGCACTGTCCGATCGCATCACCTGGACGCTGGGTGCCAACAACCTGTTCAACCAATACCCGAAAAACATCGGCGCGGTCGCCAGCACCGGCAGTGGTTTCTATGTGACCAGCGTGCCGTACGGCTTCACCGGTGGGTCCTACTACACCAAGTTGACGTACACCTTTTGAGGAGTGATCCAGTGCCGCGATTTTCTTTGATACGGGCGCATGCGCGTCGCGTTTTTACTTACGCAGCGCTGCTGATCGCGCTGGCATGCGCGCCGATGGCGGTGCTCGCCAGCAGCGGTAAAGACACAGGCGAGATCCTGTGGGACCGCTACGGTGTGCCGCATGTCTACGCCAAGACCGAGGCCGGCACCTTCTATGGCTTTGGTTGGGCGCAGACGCACAGCCACGGCAATCTGCTGCTGCATCTCTACGGCGAAGCGCGCGGCCGCGCCGCCGAATACTGGGGCGACACATACATCGAACAGGATCGCTGGCTGGCCACCAACGATGTCTACACGCGCGCGCAGCAGTGGTACCGACAGCAGGACCCCGGCTTTCGCGCCGATCTGGATGCATTCGCGCAGGGCATCAACGACTACGCCGCCGCACACCCGGAGGCCTTGGACGCCGAGGTCAAAGTGGTGCTGCCGATCACCGGCGTGGACGTGGTGGCGCATGCGCACCGGCTGATGAATTACGTCTACATCGCCTCGCCTGCAAAAGTGCTGGGCGAGCCGCCCAAGGACGGCCAGGCGCGCGACGGCTCCAACGCCTGGGCGCTGATGCCCAAGAAGACCCGCGACGGCCACGCCATGCTGCTGGCCAACCCGCATCTGCCCTGGGGCAGCGGCTTTTTCACCTATTACGAAGCGCATCTCAACGGGCCGGGCGTCGATCTGTATGGCGCCACGCAGGTGGGCTTGCCGATCCTGCGTTTTGGTTTCAACAAGCAGCTGGGTTTCACCAACACGGTGAATACCTTGCTCGGCCAGACCACCTACAAACTCACGTTATCGGGCGATGGCTATCTGCTGGACGGCAAGGTGCTGCCGTTCAAGCGTGAGACCAAAACGCTGAAGATCCGCCAGGCCGATGGCGCGCTGAAGGAAGAGGCGCTGCAAATTCGCCAGAGCGTGCACGGCCCGGTGTTCGAGCGTTACGACGGCAGCACCGTGGCGCTGCGTGTGGCCGGCCTGGATCGGCCCGACATGCTCAAGCAGTACTGGGACATGGGCAAGGCGCAGGATTTTGCGCAGTTCCAGCGCGCGCTGAAACAGCTGCAGGTGCCGATGTTCAACATCGTCTACGCCGACAAGGCCGGCAACGTGCTGTTTCTGGATAACGGCATCCTGCCCAAGCATGCGCAGGGCGATTTGAAGTACTGGAGCGGGCTGGTGCCGGGCGATACCGCGTCCACGTTGTGGCGCGAGGTGCACAGCTACGACGAGTTGCCCAAGGTGATCAACCCGGCTGGCGGTTTCGTGCAGAACACCAACGATCCGCCGTGGCTGGCGAGCTGGCCGCGCGTGCTGGAACCGAGCGCATTTCCCAAGTATTTCGCACCGCTGGGGCCGATGTCGCTGCGCGCACAGAACTCGGTGAAGATGCTGGCCGAACACGACAAGATCGACTTCGACCAGTTCGTTGCGCTCAAACGCACTGCGCAGGCGTTGGCGGCCGATCGCACGTTGCCGCAGCTGTATGCCGCCGCCGCAGACAGTACCGACCCGGACATTGCCGCCGCGATCAACGTGCTCAAAGCCTGGGACCGCCACTTCGAAACCGATAGCCGTGGCGCGCTGTTGTTCGAGGAATGGGCGCGCTTGTTCACCGGCGATGCGCGTTACCTCTCGCAGGCCGGCTATGCCACGCCGTGGTCGTTGGCCGCGCCGCTCACCACGCCCAGCGGCTTGAAGGACCCGGCGCTGGCGCTGCGTCAGCTCAAGCAGGCCGTTGCCAGCACCAAACAAACCTATGGCACCCTCGACCGGCCCTACGGCGAGGTCTCGCGCTTCCATCTGGGCGAGGTCGATGTGCCTGGCCGCGGCGGTTTCGGCAACCTGGGCGCGTTCGATGTGATCACCTGGAATCCGCCCAACGCCGCCGGCCAACGCCTGCCGCAACACGGCGAAACCTGGGTGTCGCTGGTGGAGTTTTCTACCCCGCTCAAGGCCAAAGGCCTGATGAGTTACGGCAATGCCAGCCAGCCCGGCTCGGCGCACATCAGCGACCAGCTCGAGCTGCTCTCCAAGGGCGAGTTCCGCACCTTGTGGAGCACGCGCGAGCAGGTCGAACAGCACCTGGAATCGCGCACCGCCTTCTGATCATCGCCCCTCGACATCACCGCCTGAACTCCCTGCATCCAAGGACACGCCCATGCGCACCTTTCTGACCACCGCCTTGTTCGCCATCGCGACGCTGACCGCCACTTCCACCGCATTCGCGGCCGATCCGCACGACGGCGCCTGGACCTTGGTGGAATCCAAATCCAACTGGAGCGACGGCAAGTTTCCCAAAGGCATGCGGCTGACCATCAACGTGCAGTTTTCCGACAACCGCATCGAATACCACTCGCTCAACGACACCCGCCCGGCCACGCCGTACAAGGTGGATTACGTCACCACGCTCGACGGCAAACCCAGCCCGCTCAACGAGCAGGCGCGCTTCAACCAGATCGCGGTGAGCAAGACCGGCGCCGATACCTACCAGATCCTCAAGATGAAGGACGACGATGTGATCGTCGGTGAGTTCTGGACGTTTTCTGCCGACGGCAAGACGCTGATCCGCAATGGCGTGGGCAAGTCGCCGGAAGGCAAATCCAAGGCCTATCACGAGTTCTTCGAGCGCAAGTGACGCGTTGGTGCGTGGTCGCAGGCGGTGATGTCTGCGACTGCGCATCGCAGCGGCCCGCGCCCCGCGTTCTGCGCAGATATCGGCCGATCCCTGCGCGGCTATGATCGATCCATCCCCCACCTTCTGCGAGCCACCATGATCCTGCACCGCCTGTGCACCGCCATTTTCCTGAGTCTGGCCGTGGCTGCACCCAGCCACGCGTTGGAGTTTTCCAAGGTCGAACTGGCGCGCGCCACCGCCTTGCAACAGCGTCTGGTCACGCTGGATTCGCATCTGGATACGCCGGCCAATCTGGAGCGCCCCGACTTCGACGTATTGCAGGCGCATGCCGGCAACCGGCTGTCGCAGGTGGATTACCCGCGCATGCTCGCAGGCGCGCTCGATGGCGGCTTCTGGGCGGTCTACACCGGGCAAGGCGATCGCAGTGCGGCGGCGCATTTGCGCGACCGCGATGCCGGCCTGCAGCGGCTGTTGAAGATCCACACGCTGCTGGCCGCGCAACCGCAGCGCTTTGCCTTCGCCACCACGCCCGCCGATGCCGCGCGCATCAAGGCCGATGGCAAGCGCGTGGTGTACATCAGCATGGAAAACGCCAGCCCCTTGGTGGCCGACCCCACGCTGCTGAGCTTCTATTACGCGCAAGGCCTGCGCCTGATGAGCACCGTGCATTTTCTCAACAACGAGTTCGCCGACTCGGCCACTGACCCCAAGGGGCCGGAGTGGAAGGGCCTCAGCCCGGCCGGCAAGCAACTGGTGCAGCAGGCGCAGGCGCTGGGCATCGTGATCGATCAATCGCACGCCTCCGATGCGGTGTTCGATCAGTTGATCGCGCTGTCGCCGGTGCCGATCGTGCTCTCGCATAGCGGTGCGCGTGCGGTCTTCAACCATCCGCGCAATATCGACGACGCACGCTTGAAGGTATTGGCCGCGCATGGCGGGGTGATCCAGGTCAATTCCTACGGCGGCTATCTGGTCGACAGCGGCGCCAGCCCCGAGCGCAAGGCCGCCGAAAAGGCGCTCACCGACCAGTACGGCGGTTGGGAACACGTCAAGATCGCCGACGGCACCGCCCTGAGCACCGCGCTCAAGGAGCTGGATGCGCGTTACCCGATCAAGCGGGCGACCGAAGAGGATTTCTTCGCCCATCTGGAGCATGTGCTCAAGGTGGTCGGGCCGGAGCACGTGGGCATCGGCATGGACTGGGACGGCGGCGGTGGCGTGGTCGGGCTGGAAGACGTCTCCAAGCTCCCGCGCATCACCGCCTGGCTGCTGCGCAAGGGCTACACCGAACAGCAGATCGCCGGCATCTGGGGCGGCAACCTGTTGCGGGTGATGGGCCAGGCGCAGGCGTATGCGGCGCGGAATGGGCAATCCGGAGTGGGGAATCGGTAGAGCGCCGGGTGCCGGGATTCGGCAGGCGGGATGCGGGATCCGCAGAGGCAAGGCGGTCCATCGTGCGGAGGGCTGGGTGCTGTGTCGGGCCTGGCGGTGGGGCGCCGGCTTGCTCGTGGGCACTGGGCTGGGGTAGAGGCGCGGTGCCGCTGCGGGCTTCTTCGCCGGATTGGTTGATCGGGGCGCGCGGGGTGCGTCAGCGTTAGTTGTCAGCCAGGCGGTGATGTGGCCGGGTGGCCGTCGCTGCATCGGGGCGGCCAGCCCTGTACCAGCAGCATGGCCGCTGTGGCGCTCCGCGCCCGGCCCACATCGAGAGTGCCCGATGCGGATTTGGGCATTTGCACGAAAACCGGTGTCTGCCTACCCGCAGACAGGCAGCATCCTGACGATGCTTCCGGGAAAAAGCTCCAACTAGAATGCGCCGACCCCCTGTGTGGTGCCGGTGCCAGCGCACTGCGCACCGGTTGGCCCACCGACTGCTGGAGCGTGCGATGACCCAAGCCTCCCGGCCCCTGCCGCCCGCCGACGGCATGGGCCCGACCTACCGCACCATCGTGTGGCGGCTGATCCCGTTCCTGTTCGTCTGCTACCTGTTCAATTACCTGGACCGGGTCAATGTCGGCTTCGCCAAGCTGCAGATGCTGGGCGATCTGGGCATGAGCGAGACCGTGTACGGGTTGGGCGCAGGCATCTTCTTTATCGGCTACTTGGCCTGCGGGGTGCCGAGCAATCTGATCCTGCAGCGCATCGGCGCGCGCCGCTGGGTGGCGATCATGATGGTCAGCTGGGGCCTGCTCTCCACCTGCCTGATGTTCGTACGCACCCCGGCCGGCTTCTACACCCTGCGCCTGCTCACCGGCGCGGCCGAGGCCGGCTTCTTCCCCGGCATCGTGCTGTATCTGACGCGCTGGTTTCCGCGCGCCCAGCATGGCCGGGTCATGTCCGTCTTCATGTCGGCCATCCCGATCTCCGGGGTGCTGGGCGGGCCGTTGTCGGGCTGGATCCTCAGCCACTTTTCGGCCGGGCAGGGCGGCCTTGCCGGTTGGCAATGGATGTTCCTGCTGCAGGGCCTGCCCACGGTGCTGCTGGGCATCGGGGTGTGGTTCCTGCTCAGCGATGGCGTGCAGCAGGCGACCTGGCTGGATGCGCAGCAGAAACAGGCGCTGACACGCGCGCTGGCCGACGACGAAGCACGCAAGCCGGCCGGCGCCTCCACCTCGCTGGGCGCGGTGCTGCGCAACCCGGCG
The DNA here is from genome assembly GCF_001423495.1 of Xanthomonas sp. Leaf131. GTDB lineage: Bacteria > Pseudomonadota > Gammaproteobacteria > Xanthomonadales > Xanthomonadaceae > Xanthomonas. Next base: position 132,367 of record NZ_LMOG01000022.1, read on the forward strand.
GTGTGGATGCTGGGCACGGTGTACTTCTGCATCCAGAGCGGGGTGTATGCGATCAACTTCTGGCTACCCTCGATCATCCAGGGCAGCGGCGTCACCGACCCGACCCGGATCGGCCTGATGAGCGCCATTCCGTATCTGGCTGCGGCGGTGTTCATGGTGTTGATGGGCCGCTCGGCCGACCGTCGTGGCGAGCGTCGCTGGCATCTGGTGATCCCGTTGCTGATGGGCGCGGCCGGGCTGTGCATCGCCGCCAGCGTCACCGACAACCTGGGCCTGGCGTTGTTCGGCATGACCCTGGCCACGATGGGCGCGGTCAGCGGACTGCCGCTGTTCTGGCCGCTGACCAACGGCTTTCTCACTGCCGCTGCGGCGGCCGGCGGGCTGGCGCTGATCAACTCCACCGGCCAGGTTGCCGGTTTCGTCAGCCCGTATCTGGTGGGCTGGATCAAGGACACCACCCACAGCACCGAGTTGGCGCTGTACGTGTTGGCCGGGGCCATGCTGCTGGGCGCCGCGCTGGTGCTGCGGGTGCCGGCGCGCGCAGTGAACCAGTGATGCGTCCATTCAAGCGAGTGCCCTCATGAAGATCGTCATCGCCCCCGATTCCTACAAGGAAAGCCTGTCCGCGCTGGAGGTGGCCACCCAGATCGAGGCCGGCTTCCGCGAGGTGTTTCCCGACTGGCACTACACCAAGGTGCCGGTCGCCGATGGCGGCGAAGGCACGGTCGACGCGCTGGTGGCGGCCACCGGCGGGCGGGTGATCGCCTGCACGGTCAGCGGCCCGCTCGGCACCCCGGTGCCGGCGTTCTTCGGCCTGACCGGCGACGGCCGCACCGCGGTGATCGAGATGGCCGCCGCCAGCGGCCTGGCGCTGCTGCCGCCGGCCGAACGCGCGCCGCTGCGTACCAGCACTGCGGGGGTGGGCGAATTGATCCTGGCCGCGCTGGATGCCGGCGCGCGGCGCTTCATCATCGGCATTGGCGGCAGTGCCACCAACGACGGCGGCGCCGGCCTGGCGCAGGCGCTGGGCGTGCGGCTGCTGGATGCGCAGGGCGAGCCAATCGGTCCCGGCGGCGGTGCGCTGGCGGCCCTGGCCCGGATCGAGACCGACGGCCTGGACGTGCGCCTGCAGGACTGCCAGTTCGAAGTGGCCTGCGATGTGGACAACCCGCTGATCGGCCCGACCGGCGCCTCGGCGGTGTTCGGCCCGCAGAAAGGCGCCACGCCCAGCATGGTGCGTCAGCTCGATAGCAACCTGCAGCACTACGCCAACCTGCTGCAGCGCGACCTCGGCGTGCAACTGCACGACCTGCCCGGCGGCGGTGCGGCCGGCGGCCTGGGCGCGGCGTTGGTGGCCTATCTGGGCGCGCAGCTGCGGCCCGGCGTGGAGATCGTCGCGCAGGCGCTCGGACTGGACGCGCTGGTCGCCGACGCCGATCTGGTCATCACCGGCGAAGGCCGTCTCGACAGCCAGAGCCTGCACGGCAAGACCCCGGTGGGGGTGGCGCGGGTGGCGCAGCGGCACGGCAAACCGGTGATCGCCATCGTCGGCTGCCTGGGCAACGGCGCCGCGCTGCTGCATGGCCATGGCATCGATGCGATGTTCGCAGTGGTGCATCGCGCCTGCACGGTGGAGCAGGCGCTGGCCGAAGCCGCCAGCAACGTGCGCATCGCCGCCCGCAATGTGGCGGCGACGTTGCAGGTGGGCAGCGCGTTGGCGCAGGTGCCTGCAGTCGGAGAAGGCCGCTGACGGCCTCATGCAGGCCCTCCTCGTGCCAGCTGTCCCACTGCAGCCCATCGGCGCGCAGGACATGCCTGGCGCCTGCAGGGTGAGGGCGCGACGCGGCGCATTGCCTGCGTGACGGCCACCGATTCCGGGACGTCGGCTGCTCACTCACGACGGGTGCGCAGCGCGCCGGCAGCAGGCGTCGCAGCGCGCCGCATCTTCGCCTGACGCCCGAATCGAACCGCGTGCGGCCGGCTGCCAGCAACGGCGATATGGAAGCACCTGCCGCCGCACCCTGCACAGTCACACCCGTGTCGAACATGCACGCGCCGACCATGGCACCGTGATCTCCCTCGTTCGCGTCCACAGCCCCCCAAACCCATGCTCACGCTCGACCGCACCCTGGCGCAGTCCATCGTCGACCGCGCGATGACCATCATCGACGGCAACGTCAATGTGATGGACCACACCGGCGTCATCATCGCCAGCGGCGAGCCGGCGCGTATCGGCCAGTTGCACGAAGGCGCGTTGCTGGTGCTGTCCAGGCAGGGCCGGGTGGAGATCGATGCGGCGCTGGCGCAGCAACTCGATGCAGTGCGCCCCGGCGTCAACCTGCCGCTGATCGCCGATGGCCGCATCGTCGGCTGCGTCGGGCTCACCGGCGACCCGCAGCACATCGGGCAACAGGCCGAGCTGGTGCGCATGGCCGCCGAGGCGATGCTGGAACAGGCCGGGCTGCTGCGCCTGTTGGCCCGCGATGCGCGCCTGCGCGAAGAAGTCACCCTGGGCCTGATCCGCGCCGATGGGCCGACCCCGGCGCTGGCCGGCTGGGCCGAGCGGCTCGGCATCGCGCTCGAGCTGCCGCGCGTGGCCGCCGTGATCGAAGTGGAAAGCGACACCCTGGATCTGGACGCCATGCTGGTGGAACTGCAGCGCCTGCACACGCTGCTGTCCACGCCCGAACGCGGCAACCTGATCGCCGCCACCGCGCTCAACGAACTGGTGGTGCTCAAACCCGCACTGGACCGCCGCGGCCACTGGGACGTGGACGAACAACGCCGTCGCGCGCACACCTTGCTCGAGCGCATGCGCGCCAGCAGCCCGCTGCGGATCCGCCTCGCGCTGGGCCAGTATTTTCCGCAGCCCGCCGGGCTGGCGTTGTCGCATCAGATCGCGCGCACCACCATGCGCATCGGCAAGGCCCGCGCGCCGCAGGCCGATGCATTTTTCTACGACGACTATCGCTTGCCGGTGCTGGTGGACGACCTGCGCCAGGCCTGGCAGGCCGAGGAGTTGCGCAAGCCGCTGCAGGCATTGCTGGCACAGGACCGTCGCGGCCAATTGTCGGCGACCTTGTCGGTCTGGTTCGACGCCGGCATGCGCATGGCGCCCACCGCCAAGGCACTGGGCATCCATCGCAACACCCTGGATTACCGCATGCAGCGCATCCAGGAACTGTGCGGCGTGGACCTGAGCAACACCGACGACTGCATGCGCCTGTACCTGGCCCTGCAGATGCGCGACGACAGCGCTGCAACGCAGGCGAACATGCAGGCCGACAGCGCCGACTGAGCGGTCGCGATGACCGCCGCAGTGGCGCGCGGAATCCTGCGGTGTGCAATGGCGCACGGAATGCCGCATGGCAGCCCCTATCAGGTATGCCCAGTCCGCTAGACTGAGCGGATTGCCCGGGGACGAGCGAGCTTTCCGTTGAATCAGTGCGACACCGCCGTGTCATCCACCTCCAGCGAGACGCAGCGCCTGGCGCGTCTGGCGTTGTTGCAGGTGATCGACACCGACGCCGAGCCGTTCTTCGACGCCATCGCTGCGGCTGCGCAGGCGATCGCCGGCACCCCGATCGCCTTGATCTCGCTGGTGGACGAACACCGTCAATGGTGGAAGGCCAACATCGGCCTGCCCGGCGCTTCGGAAACTCCACGCGAGCTGGCGTTCTGCGCCCACGCCATCCAGAGCGATGCGGTGATGGAAGTGCGCGATGCGCCGGCCGACCCGCGCTTTTGCGATAACGCCTTGGTCACCGGTGCGCCGGCCATCCGCTATTACGCCGGTGCCCCGATCGTGCTGTCCGACGGCTTGCGCATGGGCACCGTGTGCGTGATCGACCAGCGCCCGCGCGTGCTGGAACCGTCACAACTGCACGCCTTGCAGCAGCTGGCCAAAGTGGCCGCCGAAGGCCTGGAGCAGCGTCGCGTGATGCTGGAACGCGAGGCCGCCAACGCGCAACTGCAACAGCGTCTGCGCGAGAGCGAGGCGTTTCTGGAGCGTACCGGCCGGGTCGCCGGGGTCGGCGGCTGGGAAGTGGATGTGGCCAGCGGCACGCTGACCTGGTCGGATCAGACCTGCCGCCTGCACGATGTACCGGCCGGCTACCGGCCGGCGCTGGAGGAGGCGATCGGCTTCTATCCGCTGGACGCCCGCGCGGTGATCACCGAGGCGGTGGAAACCTGCCTGCACGATGGCACGCCCTGGGATCTGGAGCTGCCGCTGGTCAGCGCCACCGGCCGGCAGCTGTGGGTGCACAGCACCGGCTCGATGGACCATGTGGACGGACGCACCCGCCTGATCGGCGCGATCCAGGACGTCACCGATCGCCACCGCGCGGTGGACGCGCTGGCCGCCAGCGAGCGCAAGTTCCGCAACATGTTCCAGTACAGCCTGGGCCTGATCTGCACCCACGACATGCAGGGCCGCCTGATCAGCATCAACCCGGCTGCGGCGCGTTCGCTCGGGCGCAACGTCGAGAGCATGGAAGGCCGCACGTTGCAGGAGTTCGTGCGCCCGGAGCGGCACGCCGCCTTGCAGGGCTATCTGTCGCGCATGGTGCTCGACGGCCAGGACGCCGGCGTCATCGAGCTGGTCGCCAGCGATGGCAGCCTGCGCCACTGGCAGTACCGCAACGTGCTGGACGTGGAATCGGACGCCACGGTGGTGCTGGCGCACGCTCAGGACATCACCAACCAGTACAAGCAGGAACAGCAACTGCTGGAATGGTCGTTCACCGACCCGCTCACCAACTGCTACAACCGCCGTTTCCTGGACGAGCTGGACAAGCGCGACCCCACGGTCCGCTGGGGCTGCATCGTGGTGGATCTGGACAAGTTCAAACTGGTCAACGACACCCACGGCCACCAGCGCGGCGACGAAGTACTGGTGCAGATGGCCTGGTTCCTCAACCAGCCGTTGCGCACCCAGGACCGCCTGGTGCGGCTGGGCGGCGACGAATTCCTGGTGTTGCTGCACCAACCCAGCCAGCCGCAGCTGGACGCCCTGGCGCGCGACTACGTGGGGGCCACCGAAGATGCGCCGATCGAGTTCACCCTGGGCACCGCCTTGCGCCATGACGGCGAAGCGCTGGCGGCGGTGGTCGATCGCGCCGACCGCTCGCTATACAGCTTGCGCCGGGCACGTCGCGGTACCGGTTTGAGCGACCAGCGCTAGCGCCGCCCACTCGCCGCCCAGGCCGCGCGCTGCCAAGCTGACTGATCCGCCAGCGGAGCACGGCAGACAGCGCCAAAACGCGTGCCGATGAATACGCGATCGCCTATCATGTAACCGTTTTCAACTACATGGTTTGGAATGGACACCTTCGATCGCACCCAGCTCAGTCCCAAGTGGCAGTTCCGTTTCGATTTCTTCGACCGTCACGGCGGCCCCAAGGAGCCGGCCTACAAGGAGGCGCTGAAGACCCTGCCGTTTGGCGAAAAGGTCAAGATCGGCATGAACTTCTATGCCTTCTTCTTCGGCGTCATCTATTTCTTCATCATCGGCCTGTGGCGCAAGGCGTTGAGCCTGATCGGCATCAGCCTCGTGCTGAGCATCGTGGCCTCGTTCCTGCCGGCCGCGTTTCAGAATGTGCTGTGGCTGCCGCTGTCGTTGTTGACCGGCATGATCGCCAACTATGCCTATTACCTGGACAAGGCCAAGGGCAGCACCAGCTGGAACCCGTTCGAAGGCATGCGCTGGATCTGAAGCAACTGCGTCACCGGCGCGTCGGCCCCTCCCGCCGCCACGCCAGCGTCGCCCGGCCCGGTCACTGACCGGGCTTTTTTATGGGCAAGCTGGAGCGCACGCGGCTACGTCGTGCGCTCACCCAGAAACCGAGCCGCTCCCACAGACATAGCCCGCCCAGCGACCAAGCCCCCAGGCACCAGGCACCAGGCCTCCTCAGGAACCGAACCCCTGCAGGAACCAAGCCCCTCTCCCCCCGGGGCGAGAAGGCACGTGATGCGCGCCGTAGGCGCGCGTGCCTTGGAGCGCCCGCGCCTACGGCGCGGGCCGGGGCGCGGAGCGGGGGTTGGGGTGAGGGTTCGGCCCCCGACGCGCAATACGCCCAAGGAACGCCCCAACCACACGTTCACAGCGCAGCCAAATCGACCCCAAGCCGCGCTTACCCGTCAGCACAGCTGGCACGCCTCAGAACGGCAGCCCCCAATTGCGCGCAACAGACCGCTTCAACACGTCTAAAACACCCGCAAAACTGCAAGAGCCCGCACACTTTGCTGCGCCGCCGTGTGCAGCAGTTGGTTGAGAATGCTTAATCTTTGCCAACACATGGCTATGACCGCATCGAATTTAGATCGATCCAAGTAAGCCAGTCGGCGCGAGATCGCGGTCGTGTTGAAGGTCGTTGCTCGAACGCGGTCGTTGTGCGTCGATCGCTGCGTAATGCAGCGGTCGGCATGGATCCTCCACCTGCGGCTCCGGTCGCCCTCTCCCGCGAGGTGTCTTGCATGCTCTCCGCAGTCCCGTCCAATCGTTCCGTCTCGCGCGGTGCTCCGGCGCCATTCTGGCGCCGCGCCGCCGCCGGGCTGTGTCTGCTCGCTGTCGCAGTGTCCACGCCGCTGGCCGCGCAGGACCCGGCGCAGGTCAACACCTTCATCGGCAGCAAGGACGACGGCAATACCTTCCCGGGTGCTTCGGCACCCTTCGGCCTGGTCCAGGTCAGCCCGATCGGCGCGCACTACGCCGGCTGGCGCTACGACGACCCCAGCATCCGCGGCTTCGGCCACTCGTTCCTGTCCGGCGCCGGCTGCTGGGAGCAGGGCGGCCAGGTTTCGGTGCTGCCGGTCACCGGTAGCATCGGCCCCGGCGGCGACTTCGATACCAAAGATGCCAAGGCCTTCGACCAGACCCGCTACGCCGCCCGCTACACCCATGACGGCGAAGTGGGCCAGGCCGGCTACTACAAGGTGCGCCTGACCGATTACGGCGGCATCGACGCCGAAGCCACCGCGCTCACCCGCGCCGCCGCCGAGCGCTACAGCTTCGCCCCCGGCGCCGACACCGGCCATGTGCTGGTCAACCTGGGCCAGGCCAACGACCGCCACGTGGTGATCGGCAGTCAGCTGCAGGTGGTGGGTGACCGCGTGGTCGAGGGCAAGCTGGCTACCCGCAGCTTCTGTGGCGGCCACGAATACACCACCTGGTTCCGGCTGGAATTCGACCGCCCGTTTACCGCGCACGGCGTCTGGGGCGAAGACGGCGGCGTGCCGGGCGCGCGCCACAGCATGGGCGGCGAACTCAAACCCAACGGCGCCTGGCTCAGCTTCCCGCTGGGCAAAGGCAAGAACGCACGCGCGGTGACCGTGGTCAGCGCCATCTCGCACGTAGATGCCGACGGTGCCCGCACCAACCTGCGCGCCGACGGCATGCTCGGCGGCAAGCTGCTGGGCCTGGAGCAGATGCGCCAGCGCGCCCAACAGGGTTGGCGCAAGCAGTTGGCCAGCCTGCAACTGGACGGCGCCAGCAACGACGACCGCACCGTGGCCTACACCGCGCTGTATCACGCGCTGCTGCAGCCGCTGACCGGCAGTGATGCCGATGGCCGTTACCGCGGCTATGACAATGCCATCCACCGCGCCGACGGCTGGACCTACTACGAATATTTCTCGCTGTGGGATACCTACCGCTCGCAAAACCAGTTACTCGCGTTGCTGCAACCCGAGCGCGCGCGCGATATCGGCAGCTCGCTGCTGGCCATCCACCAGCAAGGCGGCTGGTTACCGCGCTGGGGCTACGCCAATTACGACACCAACATCATGACCGGCGACCCGGTCACCCCGTTCCTGGTCGACCTGTGGCGCTTCGGCGCGCTGCAGGGCAACGAGGCCGAGGCGTATGCAGCGCTGCGCCAGAACGCCTTCGAACAACCGCCGACCAACTCGCGCCACGCCGGCCGCTCCGGCAATGCCAGTTACCTGGCCAATGGCTTCGTGCAGTACGACCGCGCCTTCCCCTCCAAGGGCATGGACGTGGACCCGCACCACGGCGGCTCGGCCACGCTGGAATACGCACTGGCCGATTGCGCGCTGGCGCAGATGGCGCAAGCGCTTGGCCACAGTGAGGACAGCGCGCAACTACGCAAACGCGGCGGCAACTGGCACCGCGTCTGGGACGCCGGCGTGCGCGATGCCGACACCGGCTTCAGCGGGTTTCCGCGTCCCCGCCTGGAAGACGGCAGCTGGTACGCGCCCTCGGACGATCGCTACAGCCCACGCTCGCAGCACGGCTTCCACGAAGGCACTGCCTGGCAATACCAATGGCTGCTGCAGCAGGACATTCCCGGCATGCTGCAGGCCATGCACGGCAGCGAGCAGGCCGGCAAACGCCTGGACGCCTTCTTCGCCTACGACGACTTGCTGAAAGACCCGCTCAACGCCGCCCGCACGCACTGGGTGGTCGGCCCGTACAGCTATTACAACCAGTACCGCTACAACCCCAACAACGAACCGGACCTACACGCCCCGTGGATGTACACGCTGATTGGCCAACCATGGAAGACCGCCACCGTGGTGCGCGCCGCGCAACAGTTGTTCACCAACGCACCCAACGGCGTCACCGGCAACGACGACCTCGGCACGATGTCGGCCTGGTATCTGTTCAGCGCGTTGGGCCTGTACCCGGCGGTCCCCGGCAGCGGCGAGTTCCTGCTGCACGCGCCACGCTTCAAGCGGGTCACGTTGGAGTTGGGCAACGGCAAACGCCTGCGCATCGACGCCCCTGGCGCCGACGGCCGCACGCTGCAATACGTGGACAGCGTCCGCTTCAACGGCAAACCGCAGCCCCAGGTGTTCCTGGACTGGGCGCAGCTGCAGCAAGGCGGCACGCTGTCGTTTGCGCTGACCAAGCAGGCACCGACGCAGGGCTGGGGCACGCAAGCAGACGCACTCCCAACCTCGTTCTGTGCCACGCCTGCAGCCGCGCAGTAACAACCGGCTACAGCCACGCAGTAACCGCAAGCCTGGACGCCGCAAGCACTGACCAGCAGCGCGCGGCTCAAAGCCCCTCTCCCCCCGGGAGAGGGGTTGAGGTGAGGGTACGGGGCAAAGCCACTGACCAAGGTGGATGGCACGAGGCTTCGCCCGTACCCTCATCCGGCCCTGCGGGCCACCTTCTCCCGATGGGAGAAGGGAGTGGTCAGTGCATGTCCGCAAGCAGCCGCGCAGAACAGCACTGCTAGCGCCAAGACCTTCCCATCGATGATTCACTCTTGAAGGCGCGTGGCGACGCGTTCGTCATAGGCGGCACTGAAAGATATCTAAGGCGCTCCTCATCCGCCCCACGGACACCTTCTCCCGGTGGGAGAAGGAACTACCCCACCTTCCCCAAGCGACTATTCCGCCGCCCATACGCCACATACACCACCACACCCAGTACGTTCCAGACCAGGAACCACAGCTGCGTCGTACTCGGCAGACTCCAGAACAGATACAGACAGCCCAGGATCGCCACCGGCCCCACCACCCACGCCAGCGGCGTACGGAACGCGCGCGCACGGGTCGGCTCACGCACACGCAGCACCAGCAGACATGCCGCCACCGCGGTAAACGCCGCCAGCGTGCCGGCATTGGCCAGCGCGGCAATCTCATCCAGCCGCGCCACACCCGCCAACGCCGCCACCAGCACCGCCGTAAACAACGTCGTCGCCACCGGCGTACCGGTGCGCGCGCTGACCTTGGACAAGCCACGCGGCAGCAAACCATCGCGCGACATCACAAAGAAGATGCGGCTCTGCCCGTACAGAAACGCCAGCAACACCGTAGGCAGCGCGATGATCGCCACCGCACCGATCACCAACGCCGCCTTGCCATAGCCGAGCTCGCGCAGGATCAGCGCCAACGGCTCCGGGCTCTTGCCGAACACGGTAAAGCTCATCGCACCCACCGCCGACAACGCCACCAGCACGTAGATCAGCGTGCAGCCAATCATCGAACCGACGATGCCGATCGACAGATCGCGCCCCGGGTTCTTGGTCTCTTCGGCCGCCGTGGAAATCGCATCGAAGCCATAGAACGCGAAGAAGATGATCGCCGCCGCCGCCATCACCCCGCGCTCCACGCCATCGGGCCCCATCGCCTTGGAGAAGCCGTACGGCATGAACGGCTGCAGATTGGCGCTATTGAAGGCCGGCAGCGCGATCGCCACGAACACGCCCAGCGCGATGATCTTCAACACCACCAGCACCGCGTTGAGCGTGGCGCTTTCCTTGGTGCCGGCCATCAGCATGCCGGCCACCAGAAAGGTGATCACCACCGCAGGCAGGTTGACGATGCCGCCGGCGTGTGGCCCGGCCACCAACGCGTGCGGCAGCTCCACCCCCAGCCATTGCAGGAAGCCGACGAAATAGCCCGACCAGCCCACCGCCACCGTGCTCACCACCAGCGAGTACTCCAGCACCAGACTCCAGCCCACCACCCAGGCGATGCTCTCGCCAAGCGCGGTGTAGCTGTAGGTGTAGGCACTGCCGGCGGCCGGCATCATCGTGGCCATTTCCGCATACGCCAGTGCCGCGCAGGCGCACACGATGCCGGCGGCCACGAACGACAACAGCACCGCCGGGCCGGCCTTGTCCGCACCCACGCCGATCAGCGTATAGATGCCGGTGCCCACGATCGCGCCGATGCCGAGTGCGATCAGATGCGGCCAACTCAGGCTGCGGACCAGTTGCCGGCCAGCCTCGTGCACGGTGACCTGATCGATGGATTTGCGCCTGAGCCAAGACGACATGCGGACCTCGAAGGAACCAAAAGAATGCGCGAGTGTCGCCCAACGCGCTGCAGCAATGCTATCGGTGGTGATGCGGTTTGGAGTGGCGCGGAGCGGTTGCTACTTTTATGGACGGGGTTTGACGGTCTCCGAAAGGATTTCGTGAAGCCGTACCCTCACCCCAACCCCTCTCCCGATGAGAGAGGGGCTTTTGATCCCTTCTCCCATCGGGAGAAGGTGGCGCGCAGCGCCGGATGAGGGTACGGAAAGGCGACGCAGCATCAGCTCGACCGCTACGTGCATCAACGCTCGGCCAGCAGACCCCGAGCAGCCTGGGCGGTGCTTGCCGAGCGTGCCGCGTGGCCTCACACATCACCAGCGCAGGTGCGCAAGCTAATCGATGCGTATTCCCCGCCCGCAACATGATGCGATCCGTTCCGACACACCACCCCTAAGCCACCCCATTACACCCATGTCGCTGAAACCCGACGCGTTTTCCAAGCTGCGCGTAATACGCCTCCACGGCAGGCAAGACTGGCCGCTCGATCGGGCTGGCAAACCAGCGCTGCGTCGATAAGCCCAACACGATATCGGCCAGGCTGAAGTCTGCCCCGAGTACGAACGGACCGCCGCGCTGCAGCTGTGCGTCGAGGATAGCCATCTGCCGATTCCATTCGCGCACGCTCGCCGCAATCGCCTGCGCATCGGTATGCGCCGCACTGCCGCGCACCGTCGCCATGAACGCGTAACGCCACGCACTGTTGAGTTCGGTGGCCTGCCAATCCATCCACTGTTCGACCAGCGCACGTGCACCCGGCGCACTCGGCAGCAGATCATCGCGTTTGCTGCGCGCAGCCAGATACCGGCAGATCGTGTTCGATTCCCACAGCACCAGATCGCCATCGCGGATCACCGGCACCAGCGCGTTGGGGTTGAGCGCGCGAAACGCCGGCGTATCCACCGAGGCAAACCCGCTGCCATATGCATGCAGCGTGTAGTCCAGCGCCAATTCCTCGCACAGCCACAGCACCTTGCGCACATTGATGGAGGTCGGTTTTCCGTAGAGTTCCAGCATGTGATCCTCAATAACCAATGGCGACATAGGGCGATGACGGCGGGCAATCCGCGCACCGTGTGAAGCAGACGCTGCGATTCTGCATCCATGTCTGTCAACGTACATGCCACCGCGCCGAGTGGTGGTCGCCCCTGCCGTAGCGTTGCCTCTACGGGAAGCTGCGTGGTGTCCTGCATGCAGGTTGGAACCACGTCGGTGATGGGCGCTTCAACGCACTCTGCGCTGGCATGCCAAGCAACACAGGCAGTCAATCGAGGTGAGAACTGCGCACCACGGCGCAACCCGACACCACCGTTATCCTGTGCACTGCGTCCACTCCTGACGCAGCCCCTGCGACGGTGGCAGTTACACTGCGCGCATGTCATCCGAATCCCTGATCCTGCTCGGACTGCTTGTCGTAGTCCTCGTGTTGCAGCTGCTCGCGCTGCTGCGGCGTCCCTCCACCAGCGGCCTGGAGCTGGCGCTGCGCGCCGAGCAACGCGACGGGCGCGGCGAACTGCGCGAGCAACTCGAAGGCCTGGCACGGCAGCAGGACGGCCGCCTGGAAACCTTCGCGCGCAATCTCACCGAACTGTCCACGCGCACCGACCAGCGCCTGGACCTGCTGCGCGACGCACTCGGCGAAGACGCACGCAAGGCGCGCGAAGAAAGTGGCCTTGCGCAGCAACGCACCGGCGAACTGCTCACCCTGCGCCTGACCGAATTGCGCACCCAGCTGGAAGGCTTCGGCCAGCAGCAGGAAACCCGCATCCAGGTGTTCGGCCAGCAACTGACCGAATTGATCGCGCGCACCGACACCCACATGGCCAGCTTGCGCGAGGCACTGGCCGAAGACGCCCGCAAGGGCAGGCAAGAAGCCGGCGAGTCGCAGCAGCGCTTCACCGAGGCCTTGAGCCAGCGCTTGAACGAGCTCACCCAACGCAACGAGCTGCGCATCGGCGAGATGCGCGCCACGCTGGAACAGCAGCTGGCCAATCTGCAGAACGACAACGCCAGCAAGCTCGAACAGATGCGCGCCACCGTCGACGAAAAACTGCAGACCACGCTCAACACGCGCCTGGATGCCTCCTTCAAGATCGTCTCCGAGCGCCTGGAACAAGTGCAGCGCGGCCTGGGCGAGATGCAGCAACTGGCCACCGGGGTGGGCGATCTCAAACGCGTGCTCACCAACGTCAAGAACCGCGGCGGCTGGGGCGAAGTGCAGCTGGACAATATCCTCGAACAGACCCTCACCGCCGAGCAGTATGCGCGCAGCGTGCGCGTGCGCCCGGATACCAGTGAAGCGGTGGATTTCGCCGTGCGCCTGCCCGGTCGTGGACACGAAGACACCCCGGTGTGGCTGCCGATCGATTCCAAATTCCCGCGCGAAGATTACGAGCGCCTGCTCGACGCGCAGGAAGCCGGCGACATCGAGCAGATCCGCCTGCTCGGCAATCAGCTGGAACGCGCGATTCGCATCCAGGCCAAATCGATCAGCGACAAATACATCTGCCCACCGCATACCACCGATTTTGCGGTGATGTTCCTGCCCACCGAAGGCCTGTACGCCGAAACCATCCGCCGCCCCGGTCTGGTCGATGTGTTGCAGCGCGAGCACCGCGTGGTGATCGCCGGGCCCACCACGTTTACTGCGCTGCTCAACAGCTTGCAGATGGGCTTTCGCACCCTCGCCATCGAAAAGCGCTCCAGCGAAGTGTGGGGGCTGCTCGGTGCGGTCAAGAGCGAGTTCGGCAAGTTCGCCGGCATCCTGGAAAAGGCCGAACGCCAGATCAACACCGTCGGCAAGACCCTGGGCGATGCAGGCCGCAAGACCCGCACCATCGAACGCCGCCTGCGTGGTGTGGAAACGTTGTCCAACGAACATTCGCAAGCGCTGCTGGACGATGCCGGCAGCGACGACGCCAGCAGCAGCGAAGACGACAACAACGACGAGCAGGAGTAATCCGGCTGCGCACCGCAAGACGGCACTGCAACTCCCCACCTGCCAACGGCACCGCAAGAGCTTAGACAACGTAGGAGCGCACCCGGGCGCGACAAGGCTTTACCGATAACGCCTCATCGCGGCCAGGGCCGCTCCTACAACGGCCGGTCCACACCGTGTGTCTTCCTGTGCCCGACGCCAAGCACACCACGCAGACATCGCCACCGCGATGCTTGCACGCACCGTGTCCGAGAAGAGAGTGCCATGTCGAGTCGATGGATCTACGCAGTGGTCTGCGCGCTGCTGCTGACCGCATGCAGCAACGCACCAACGTCCCAGTCGGGCTCCACAGCAGCTAGCGCGCAAACAGCGCGACCGGTCTCTGCCGACACCGCCGCGTGCAAAGCAAAAGGCGGCCAATTACGCCCGGTCGGTCGCATGCAGACGGTACGCTGCGTGGTGCCGTACGCCGATGCCGGAAAGACGTGCACTGACAACTCCGATTGCAGTGGCGATTGCCTCGCCACCAGCATCGTGCCGGCCGGCACCGCGACGTCAGGCACCTGCCAGCGCGATAGCGACCGCTTCGGCTGCCGCCAGGAAGTAGTCGGCGGCATGGGCCAGGCGGCACTGTGTATCGATTGATGGCATTGCATGTGCTTAAGCGCTGGCACTGGCGGATCAGCTGATCCGCCAGTGCACGCAGTGGTCGCCAGCTGTCGCAATAGCCGGCCGCAGCAAAGCCAACTGCAGCAACAGAAAGTTGTAAGCAACAGCCAACCGCAAGCACCGTCAGACACCCGCATCGCTCGCTCGGCTTCAGCGGTTTATGCTCTCGGCTCTCCCTGCCCAGGACATACCGATGAGCCAGACGCTTTATGACATCCCCGTCGCCCGCATCGACGGCGAGCCTGCCACGTTGGCCGACTATCGCGGCAAGGTACTGCTGGTGGTCAACGTCGCGTCCAAATGCGGCCTGACCCCGCAATACGAAGGCCTGGAAGCGCTGTATCGCGACAAGCAGGCAGCGGGGCTGGAAGTGCTCGGTTTCCCAGCCAACGACTTCAAGGGCCAGGAGCCCGGCAGCGAGGCGGAGATCGCGCAGTTCTGCCAGCTCACCTATGACGTGACCTTCCCGATGTTCTCCAAGATCGCGGTCACCGGCACGGACACGCATCCGCTGTATCAACAGCTGACCAGCGCACATCCACACGCCACCGGCGATGGCCCGATGCGCGAAAAACTGGCCGGCTACGGCATCGAACCCAACCCGGCACCCGGCGTGCTGTGGAACTTCGAAAAATTCCTGATCGGCCGCGATGGCCAGGTCATCGGCCGCTTCGCCCCCGACGTCCCAGCCGATGACGCACGCCTGCGTCAGGCAGTGGATGCAGCATTGATCTCAGCAGCGTAAGTAAGCAAACCGATGAAAAACTACGGACCGGCTTTTCTCTCTGCTGTCGTTTATCTCATTTCTTTGTTTCTGCCTGCGCTGCACGGCGGAGGCAAGCAGATCGTTGGCCTGGTGCTTCTTTTGCTGGGCTGGCTACAAACCGCCGACGCTCAGTGCTTTGCATGGTTGGCTAACCCTTTATACCTGGCAGCCTGGGGTGCGTTGCTGTTCAAGAGGTTCGCACTGTCATGCAGTATCGCCCTGGTTGCCTGCGTCGTTGGACTCGACACCTTTCGGGCAACCGTTTTCTCTCCTGACGAACGCGGAGAAGATGTCTTGATTGACAAAGTAGGAATCGCCTTCTACGTCTGGGAACTCAGCTTTATCATTATCGTCGTAGCCAGTCTTCTTCGATGGCACTCCGCCAGGAAACTCAAGTCGGAGAGTGTTGGTAACGGAGTCGGGTCAGCGAACTAAGATTCAACTGGACTGAAGTGTAAAAACGGCGACCGTGGGTCGCCGTTCTTGTTTTGCTGATCCAGTCCATTGCGCGCGTTGCACCGCGCACCTGACAACAAGTCAACAGACTGCCCAAGCGTTCGCCGATGATCACGCATGGCGCCATGGTATTGCCGGTCGTCACCTGCGGCATGATCGAAGCATCTGCGATACGCAGCCCGTCGATCCCATCGACCCGCAGTTGCGCATCCACCACCGACATCGCATCGCGGCGCATCTTCGCCGTGCACGACTGGCGCCACACGGTGGAAGCGGTATTGCGCACGAAGTCTTCGAGCGCCTTGCCGTGTAGGGTGCCCGGCATCACCGCGCGCTTTACGAACGGACGCATGGTTTCGCTGTTGCCGATGTCGCGACAGATCTCCACACCGTGCACCAGCGCCTGCAGATCTTGTGGTGCCGGCAATGCGCCGGTCTCGATCTTCAGCGGGTCCATCGGGTCCATGCCGCCTCGAGCCGATCGACCCACGGCTCTTTGGGCTAACCAGCCGGGGCAGCAGCGACCAGGCCGTCGCAGGTGGATTGAACATCGCCTGGGCCTCCGGACCGGCGATCGGGATTTCCGCAAGAAACGTCTGCAGGTCGGGAGTCGCCAGATCCGGATGGCGCTTGCAGAAGAACGTCGATTCGCCCGCATTGTTCCGCCCAGTGTCGATGAACCTTTCCAGTCACAGAAACAAAAAGCCCGGGATCGCTCCCGGGCTTTTTGAGTTACTGCAAACTGCGCACTCGACCGATCAACGAATCCACTGCGGGATCGGCATTGCGTCCACCGGCACGGTGCTGTCCTTGTCGTCGCGCAGATAGTCGGGCAGCTCGTTGTTCTTTTCACGATGGCTGCGCAGATCGCGCACGATCTGGTAATTGCGGCGCTGCATCCAGGCATCGCGGGTCAGGGCGTATTCGTCCGGTGCCTGGTCGCGCAGCGAATCCAGCGACATCAGCTGCGAACGCGTATCCACCAGCTGCAAGCCCTGCAGCGCAAAACGCACGCCGCCATCGTCGACCTGGCGCACCCACGACAGCGGAATGTCGCCGCCCAGACCGAGGGTGTCGCGCACCGTGCGGGGGCCAAACAGCGGCAACTCGAAGTAACGCGAGTTGCGCCAGCCCCAGGCACCCAGGGTCTGACCGAAGTCCTCACTGCGTCGCGGAATGCCAGCCGCAGTGGCCGGGTCGAACAGGCCGGCCACGCCCAGGGTGGTGTTCATGACAAAGCGGCCCAGCGACTGCACCGCAAACACCGGGTGGCCCTGCAGCAGCTGGTTGACCATGGTCAGCGGCGTGCCGAGGTTGTCGAAGAAGTTGGTCACGCCCAGGCGCGCCGGACTCGGCACCACCTTGGTGTAGGCGGTCGCCAGCGGACGCGCCACACCGCGGTCCACCGCCAGATTGAAGCGGTGCATGCCGCGGTTGTAGCGCTCCCACGGGTCGTAGGCCGGCGCGCCAGGCTGTGCAGGGGCACCGTTGCCGCCGGCTTGCGGCGTGGTGGGGCCATACAGCGCGGCGAAGTCGTCTTCGGCAGCGGTCGGTGCGCCCGACGTGCTGCCGCTGGCATCGACACTCGCCTGATCTGCGGGTGCTGCGGCAGTGGCCGGCAGCGCGTCCGGTGCGGCGAATCCGGCGGCGGCCGGTTGCGCGGTCACTCCGGCATCGTCGCGCACTGGCGCTTCAGCAGCGCTTGGCGCGACGCTGGTGGTGGCCGCAGGCGGGGCGGACTTCGGCGTCTGGCTGGCGCATGCACCAAGCAGCAGGCAGGCGGCCAACAAAGAGAGGGGGCGTAACTGGGTCATGGGGTGGCGCTCAGGCCTGAAAATCGAAAGTAGGGGATAAGCGATAAGCGGCGCGCAATTCGTCCAGACCGGACGCCTCGCCCACCACCGTAACGGTACCGGTGCTGCGTATCCGTGCAGCCAGTTCGGCCAGCATTGCCACGCCGGCACTGTCCAGGCGTTGTACACCCGACAGGTCGAGCGTGCGCACGCCATCCAGCTGCGCGATCGCCTGCGGCCAGGCCGCAGTGACCGCTGCCCGGTCGAGCACGCCGGTGAGTGCCAGCGTGTCGCCGTTGCGTTGCACGGAGCTGTTACTTGCCATTGGCCGGTGCCGCACCGACCTGCAGATTGCCGCTGCGCAGCTCTGCGGCGACCTTGGCGATGCCCTTCTCGCGCAGCGGGCCGTCGAACTGGGTCTTGAAGGTCTGCACGTAGGAGATGCCTTCGATCATCACGTCGAAGATCTTCCACTGGCCGCCGACGTTACGCATCATGTAATCGACCGGAGTCGGGTCGTTGCCGGCGCGCATCAGGTCGGTGGAGACCTTGACGCCACGATTGCCCGGCAGCGCGCTCTCGGACTTGGCGCGGAAGGTCGGCTTGCCCTCGAAGTTCAGCAACGCGGTGCCGTAACGCTGCATCAGGTTGTCGGCCAGCGCATCGGCAAACAGCTTGACGTCCGCATCGGAGGCGCCACGGCCGTTGACGCCCAGCACCAGACGGGCCGAGTACTCGCGATCGAAGGCCTTGTTCAATTCGCCGTCGATGTACTGACGCAGCGCGGCCGGATTGCTGCGGAACTCGGCGCGACGCTGATCCAGCGTGCTCAGGATGCGCGTGCTGCTGTCGATGACGGTCTTGGTCGCTGCGCCCTGCGCAGGCGCGCTGGCGGCGGCCGGCTGGGCCAGCACGGTGGCCGGTGCGCACACCAGCAGGGTCGAGGCCAGGAGGGCGGAAAGCAGGGTGGTTTTCATTGGTGGTGAGGTTCCGTAGAGGGAGAAGCGGGCGGGGCAGGCGTCGGGGCCTGGCCATCGGTGGCGGCCGGGGCATTGCTGCCACCACTACCGCCACCACTGAACATGTACTTGCCGACCAGCTGCAGCAGATCCACCGCCGGCTGGGTAAAGCCGATTTCTTCGCCCGGCTTGAGCGTTTCCGGGTCGCCGCCCGGCTGCAGCCCGATATAGCTCTCGCCCAGCAGGCCGCTGGTGAAGATGCCGGCCGAGGTGTCGGCGGGCAGGTCCTTGTATTTGGTGTCCAGCGACAAGGTCACCACCGAATCGAACTTGGTCGGATCCAGGCTGATGTCGGAGACCTTGCCGATGGTCACGCCGCCGATCTTCACCGGCGCCTGCGCACGCAGCTGGCCGATCTGGCTGAAGCGCGCGGTCAACGTGTACTGGCTGGAGCCGAAGCCCCAGCGCTGGTTGGTCGAGGCCACCGCCAGCACCAGCAGCGAGGCCAGGGTCAGCAGCAAAAAGGCGCCGACGGCGAATTCGAGTCGTGGTCCACGCATGGCCATAGTTATTCCACTCACCTAAACAACATTGCAGAAAGGACGAAGTTGAACATCAGCACCAGCAGCGAGGCGTTCACCACCGCGCGGGTGGTGGCGATCGAGGTGCCTTCGATGGTCGGCTCGGCGTGGAAGCCCACGTAGGCGGCGACCAGTGCGGCCGTGCCGCCGAAGATCGCCGACTTGAGCATCGCCACGCCAAAGTCGTCCCAGAAGTCCACGCTGTTGCTCAACCCCGACCAGAATGTGCCGTTGTCGATGCCCAACACGTGGACGGCTTCGAAGTAGCCGCCGGTGATCGCCAGCGAGCAGAACACGCCGGTCAGCAACGGCACCGTCAGCACCGCCGCCCAGAAGCGCGGTGCAACGGCCTTGGCGACCGGGTCGATGGCCATCAGTTCCAGCGCCTTGATCTGGTCGGTGGCGCGCATCAGACCGAGCTCGGCGGCGATCGAGCTGCCGGCGCGGCCGATGAACAACAGTGCGGTCAGCACCGGTGCCAGCTCGCGATACAGCGACAGTCCCAGCAAGGTGGACAACGCATCCGACGCACCGTAGGTGGTGAGCGTGCGATAGCCCTGCAGAGTCAGCACCAGGCCGACGAAGGCGCCGCCGACGGCGATGATCGGCAGCGAGCGCGCACCGACCTTGTAGATCTCGCGCACCAGCTCGGCGATGAAGTCGCGCGTGGGCACCGAGCCGCGCAGTACGGTCAGCGAGAACAGCCCGGCGCGGCCGAAGGCGCGGATCGATTCGACGAAGGCCATCAGGCAGCACTCCGGTCGCGCCGCGGCGCCGCATCGAAGGCGATCGGGCCGTCCGGCTGGCCATGCAGGAACTGCTGCACCAACGGATCGGTGCTGTCCTGCAACTGCTCCGGCGTGCCGGCGAACACGATGCCGCCGTTGGCGATGACCACCGCCTGGTCGCTGATCGGCAAGGTCTCGTGTACGTGGTGGCTGACGATGATGCTGGTCAGGCCCAGGCTGTCGTTGAGGCGCTGGATCAGGCTCATGATCACGCCCGAGGCGATCGGGTCCAGCCCAGTCAGCGGCTCGTCGTAGATCATCAGCGGTGGGTCCAGTGCCAGCGCGCGTGCCAATGCCACACGCCGCGCCATGCCACCGGACAACTCGCGCGGCCAGGCATCGGCGGCGGCCAGCAGGCCCACCGCATGCAACTTCATCTGTACCAGGCGTTGCAGCACCGGTGCCGGCAGGCGGGTATGCGTGCGCAGCGGCAGCGCGACGTTGTCGGCCACGCTCAGGTCGGTCAGCAGCCCATTGCCCTGCAGCAGCACGCCGACACTGCGGCGCATCTCCAACAACGCACGATTGCCACGCGGAATCTCTTCGCCAAACAGGGTGACGGTGCCGGCAACCGGACGCAGCTCGCCAGTCAGCGCGGCCAGCAAGGTGGATTTGCCACTACCGGAGGGACCGAGCACGGCAGTGATGCTGCCGCGTGGCACGTCGAGCGAGACGTCGCGCAGGATCGTGCGACCGCCGCGATCGATGCGGACACCGGACAACTGCACGACAGGAGATGCGGACGCCGTCATCGAAGCCTTTAACAGAATTCCAACGCGATAGAGTAACCGTCACACGGCTGAACATAACCGAACCGGCGCGTGCAGTATTATCGCATGACGCCTGTACCGCAGCAGACGGATTGCGGCCGATACGGATGCAACAAGCCGTCTCATGCATGACGCGTCGCAATGTTCGAACGCAGGGATGTTGTGGCAGGTATGCCCGATGTGGATGATCGAACTCTCTGCCGACCATGAGCACAAAATGGACTTACTGACCCTGGAGCACTTCGCAGGCAGCGTCAACGAGACGTTCTCGGCCGCATTGAACGAAGGCGAGGTTCCGTTCGTGTTGGTGGAGGCGCGTGCGCTGCCGGCCACGCAAGCGGCGCACCGCGCGCCGTTCTCGCTGTTGTTCCGCAACAGCTCGGCATTTTTGTTTCCGCAACAGATCTATCAACTGCGCCACACGCGGCTGGGCGAGGTCGGGGTGTTTCTGGTGCCGGTGGCACGCGAGCGCGATGGTTTTCTGTATCAGGCGATCTTCAACTGAGCGGGGTGGCCGCCATCTCGGCGGGCTGCCAGTGCATCGCAAGGTGGCTACTGCTGGCGTCGCCGGCGAGAAAGCCCAGGCGCGCATAAAGCCGGCGCGCCGCAGGATTGGCATGCAAGACGTGCAACGCCACGCCACAGCCCGCGGCCTGCGCCAACGTCTGCGCATGCACGATCAATGTGGTGCCCACGCCTTTGCCGCGCCAGCCCGGTAACAGACTGATATCGACCAGCACGTGCCGCAGCGTTGCGCGCTGCAGATACAGCCGGCCGATGCGTTCGTCCGGCGTCTGTACGATCAGAAAGTCGGCGTCCGGATAGTGCTGCCGATAATGCGTGCGCTGCAGGGTGAACTGCTGATCCACAAACGCGCGCTTGGCCGTCTCCGGCCAGGGCACGTGCGCCAGTTCGTCGCTGCGTGTGTCGGCATAGAGATCCCGCAGCCAGGGCAGATCGTCGTCACGCTCAGGTCGCAACGAAATGCCGCGTGCGATCAGCGCACGCGGACGCACGACGCCGGGCTGCTCGCTCGCCAGCGCAACGCAGGCATCGTGTTGCATGGCGTCAATCGAACTGTGGATAGGTGCCGGACAACGCAATGCAGAAATTCACTGCCAGATACGGTTGCTGGTTCTCGTGCGCCAAGCCGTTGCCGGTCGGCAGCAGCGCCGTGGGCGAGAACTGGGTGTCGGGTTGCGCCACTGTCACGAACGGTCGTGCCGTGCTGCTGCCTAGCGCTGAAAGCGCTGCGCCGTTGGCGGGCGTGCCGCTTTTTTTGGTCGAATCCGGTTGCGTGAACGCGTTGATGCCGTGCTGGTGCGGCGGGATCTGCATGGGCGACAGGCTCACTGTGGCCGAGCCGAAGCTATTGCCCAACTGCCGGCTGCTCAGTCCCGGGCCCGGCCCCTGCTCGCAGCCGGCGCGTCCGCAGAAGTTCGGCAGTTGAAACGTGGTCGTGCCGTTACCGCCGTAGGCGATGCCGAGTAGCGAGTAAAGCGTGGTGTTCTGCTGCAGCGGCAGCGTGGCGCCGTTGCACAGCGCCCAGCCGACGGGATTGAAATCAAAGCCGAACAGCTGGATTTCGCCGATATAGGGTTCGGTCATGAACGCGGTCCTTCTGTAGAACGTGCAGGCACCGCACCGAGCGCGGCGCGGCGAATGGGCTCAGCTCTGCTGCGGGAAAATACCGGCAGTGGAGATGCAGTACTGCACCGTCAAGGTCGGCATGGTGTTCTCGTGCGGCTGGCCACCGCCGGTGATCGTGGTGGACTCGGTGGCCATCGGCGTCGCCGTGGCGCCGGTGGTGTCGGTCGCGTAGAACACGTCGCCGACAACCGTGCCAGGCAACAGTCCGGATGGCGCGGTGGCCGTCGCGGTGGCGGTTGTGGCGACCAGCGTGTGCGTGTGCGCCGGCAACTGCAGCCCGGTCAGGGTAACCGTCTCGGCGCCAGCCTTCTGGGCGATCACGTAGTTGCTCAGGCCCGGGCCCTGGCCCTGATGCAGCGGTACGCGCCCGCGCAGATCCGGTACCGCGAAGGTGCTCTGCCCATCGCCGCCGTAGGTGGTGCCGATCAGCATGAACAGCACTTCGTATTCGGAGATCGATAACAGGCTGCCGTCGCAGGCCTGCCAGCCTTGCGGAGTACGGCCGAAGCCGAACATGCGGATCTCACCGATGAATGGAGTGGCCATGGTGTCCTTATCTGGTCGATGGGTGCGCTGCGCGCCGCCGGTGGCGCGCTGCTTATGAGGTGCAGGCGCTGCCTTAGCTGCGCGAAGGAAAGATGCCGGACAGCGCGATGCAGAAATTGAGCGTGGTGTACGGCTGAAGATTCGGATGCGGCTGGCTGCCACCGGCCTGAGCCACGGTGGCCGGATTCATCGCCACCAGTGTCCCCGGCGCCGCATACAGTGCGGTGGCCGGGCCGCTCGTGCTGGCATTGGTGCCGAAAGAGCGGCCGCTGGGACCCCGGTTGTTGCCGGCAGTGCTGGAACACTCCAGCAAATGATTGTGCGCCGGGAGGTTGCTGGGCAGCAGCGACACGTTCTCCGCGCCGGAGCTTTGGCCGATCGGCAGCGGTGCGGGCTGCCAGTTTGCATCGGCCGAAGGCGAAAAGCCGAGCGGCGTGCGCCCGCGCATCTCCGGCAGCGCGAAAGTGGTACTGCCATTGCCGCCGAAACGCGTACCAAGCAGGCTGAAGAGTGCCTGGTTCTGATTGACCGGCAGCAGTTGGCCATTGCACTGCGCAAAATACTTGGGCGCAAACGCAAAGCCGGTCATCATGATCTGACCCAAGAAGAACTCACTCATGCGGACTTCCTTCCCGTAAGTGCGACGCCGACTGCGTGTCGGAATAATTTGCACAGATACATGTCATTTTTGAATAGAGCAAGTCTCAACTATTCAGAATTGGAATGAAGTATTAAGTTTTTGTTCTTTATTCGTTAGTCAGTTCCTGTTCAAATACTCTCGCAATGTCGAAGGGAGCAATCCCACTAGGGCGACGTTGTCTTCAGGCACGAGGATCGTTGCCGGCGCCGGGGATGGCGCTCTCCAGGGGTGTGGACAGTGAATAAGCAACGTAGGTTTCTAGCGGACGCCACCGGCGGCCGCGCACGTTTGGCCGTGATGTTTGTCCTGTTCGCGATGATGCTCTTGGCGCCAGGTTGGGCGATGGCGCAAGCCTCGACCTATTGCCCGACGCTGAACGCCACCGTGGTGCAGGGCGGTTCGGTACAGATCGACGTGACGACCTGCGATGGCACGGGAGCAGACGATATCGGCGTTGGCTGGAACGGTGTGCAACCTGCGCACGGCACGATCGTGGTGCCCAATCCGAGCGGCGCGCAGGGCACGCAGATCGTCACCTACACCCACAACGGTGACAGCGCCACCAGCGACACGTTCCCCCTGGAAGATGGCCGGGGTGACACCATCACCGTCAACATCACCATCACCCCGTCGCTGTCGGCCAGCATTGCGGTGAGCCCGGCCAGCCGCAACGAAGATAGCGGCGCTGCCTTCACCTACACGGTGACCCTGAGCCAGAGCAGCAGTTCAGCGACCACGGTGAACCTCAGCCGCAGCGGCACCGCCACCAGCGGCACCGACTACACGGGTGCGCCGAACAGCGTGGTGGTGCCCGCCAACGCCACCACGGCCACCTTCTCCGTCACCCCGGTCGCCGACACCACGGTGGAGGCCAACGAGACGGTGGTGATCAGCGTGGTCAGCGGTAGCGGCTATGCCATCGGCAACCCGTCCAGCGCCACCGCCACCATCGTCAACGACGACTTTCCGACCGCATCGATCACGGTGTCTCCGGCCAGCGTGCCCGAGGACGGCGCGGCCAACCTGATCTATACCGTCACGCTCGACCAGGCCGCGCAGAGCGCGGTGTCGGTCGCCTTCAATGTCGGCGGCAGCGCGACCTCGGGCAGCGACTACGCGGCCGTGAGTTCGCCGCTGACGATCGCCGCCGGCCAGATCAGCGGCACCATCACCATCAATCCCACCGCCGATGCCACCATCGAACCGGACGAGACTGTGGTGATCAGCCTCGCTGCGGGCAGCGGTTACAGCGTGGGCTCGCCCAACAGCGCCATCGGCACCATCGCCAACGACGACCAGCCGACGCTGTCGATCAACGACGTCTCGGTGAATGAAGGCAATGCCGGCACCAGCAATGCCACCTTCACCGTCTCGCTGAGCCAGCCTGCCGGCGCCGGCGGCGTCAGCTTCGATATCGCCACCGCCGATGGCACCGCCACCGCGGGCGTGGACTATGTCGCCTCCAGCCTGACCGGGCAGACCATCCCCGCCGGCAGCAGCAGCGCCACCTTCACCGTGCTGGTCAACGGCGACACCCTTAGCGAACCCAACGAGACCTTCTTCGTCAACGTCAGCAACGTCAGCGGCGCCAGCGCCGGCGACGTTCAGGGCCAGGGCACGATCGTCAACGACGATGCGCAGCCGGCGTTGTCGATCGACGACGTCAGCGTCAACGAAGGCAACAGCGGCACCACCACGGCCACCTTCACGGTGAGCCTGAGCGCGGCCAGCGGCCAGACCGTGTCGGTCAATTACGCCACTGCCGACGGCACTGCCACCGCAGGTAGCGACTACGTCGCGCGCTCGGGCACGCTGACGTTCGCGCCGGGCACCACCGCGCAGGGCGTGGCGATCACCGTCAATGGCGACACCGCGGTCGAACCCAACGAGACCTTCAGCGTCGGCCTGTCCGGCGCCAGCAACGCCAGCATCGCGCGCGCCACCGGCGCCGGCACCATCCTCAACGACGACGTGGTGGTGACGGTCGGGCCGGCATCGCTGCCGGCGGCCACTGCGGGCAGCGCCTACAGCCAGAACCTGAGCGCCAGCGGCGGCACCGCGCCATACAGCTTCGCCGTCACTGCCGGTGCGTTGCCGGCCGGGCTGACCCTGAGCCCCGCCGGCGTGCTGTCCGGCACGCCCACGGCCACCGGCAGCTTCAACTTCACCGCCACCGCTACCGATAGCGGCGGCAGCCCCACCAGCGGCAACCGTGCCTACACGTTGACCGTGGCCGGCGCGACGGTGACCTTGCCGGCGACCAGCTTGCCGGCCGGCACTGCAGGCCAGGCCTATTCGAGCGCGCTCAACCCGGCGACCGGCGGCATTGCGCCGTATACCTACGCCGTCACCGCCGGTGCCTTGCCGGCGGGCATCACGCTCAATGGCAGCAGCGGCGCCTTGACCGGCACACCCGGCACCGTGGGCAACTTCGCCTTCAGCGTGACCGCGACCGATAGCACCAGCGGCACGCCCTCGCAGGGCACACGCGGTTACACCTTGACCATCGCCGCACCGCCGATCGTGGTTGCGCCCTCCACGCTGCCGAGCGCCACGCGCGGCACGGCCTACAGCCAGTTGCTGAGCGCCAGCGGCGGCACCGCGCCGTACACCTACGCACTCGCCAGTGGCGCATTGCCGGCCGGTCTCACCCTGGCCAGCAATGGCACGCTGTCGGGTACCGCAACGGTGGAAGGCAGCTTCAACTTCACCGTGACCGCCACCGATGCGGGGAGCTTCACCGGCAATCAGGCCTACAGCCTGACCGTGGTCGGCCCGAACCTGGTGTTGCCGGCAAGCAGCTTGCCGGCAGGGACGGCCGGGCAGGCGTATTCCGCGGCGATCACGCCGGCTACCGGCGGCACTGCACCCTACAGCTATGCACTGACTGCAGGTGCGTTGCCGACGGGTGTTGTCGTGGATGTGGCGACCGGTGCACTCAGCGGCACCCCGACCGTGGCGGGCACGTTCAACTTCACCCTGACCGTGTCCGACAGCACACCGAGCCCGGCGGCGCAGGCCAGCCGCAGCTATACGCTGACCATCGCGGCACCTGTCATCGTGGTCGCGCCCACCGCGCTGCCGGCGGCCACGCGCGGCACGGCCTACAGCCAGACGCTCAGCGCCAGCGGCGGCACCGCGCCTTACACGTATGCCATCAGCGCGGGCAACGTGCCGGCTGGTTTGACCCTGGCCAGCAACGGCACGCTGTCTGGTACCGCCACGGTGGAAGGCAGCTTCAACTTCACCGTGACGGCAACCGACGCGAACACCTTCACCGCTTCGCAGGCCTATGCGTTGACGGTGGCCGGCCCGAACCTGGTGTTGCCGGCGAGCAGCTTGCCGGCAGGGACGGCCGGGCAGGCGTATGCGGCGACGATTGCTCCGGCTACCGGCGGCACTGCGCCCTACAGCTATGCACTGACTGCAGGCGCATTGCCCAATGGCGTTGTGCTCGACGCTGCGACCGGCGGGCTCAGCGGCACGCCGACCTTGTCGGGCACGTTCAACTTCACCCTGACCGCGACCGACAGCACGCCGAGTCCGGCCGCGCAGGCCAGCCGCAGCTATGCGGTCACCATTGCAGCGGCGACGCTGGTGCTGGCGCAGCCCACGCTGCCACCGGCGACGCGCGGCAGCGCGTACAACCAGGTGCTCACGGCCAGCGGTGGCGTTGCGCCGTATCGCTACAGCATCGCCAGCGGCACCTTGCCGGCTGGGTTGACGCTGGCCAGCGACGGCACGCTGTCGGGCACGCCAACCACGCAGGGCACTTCGTCCTTCACCATCGCGGTGGCCGACGCCGGCAATGCCAGCGCCACCCAGGCCTACAGCTTCACGGTGAGCGATGCGGCGCCAGTGGCCGTGGCCGATGTGGCGGCGACCATGACCGATGCTGCGGTGACGGTGGCGGTGACCGCCAACGACACCGGCAATATCGCTTCGGTCGCCATTGCCACTGCGCCGACCAACGGCACCGCCGTGGTCAACGGGCTGGAGCTGGTCTACACGCCGAACACCGGCTTCGTCGGCACCGATGTGGTGAGCTACACGGTCACCGGTAGCGGTGGCACCTCGGCTGCGGCTACGTTGACCATCACGGTCAACGCGCGGCCGGTGGCGGTGTCGGTGACTGCCGCGGCAGTGCCGGGCGAGGCGCAGCAGGTCGATCTGACCCGCAATGCCACCGGCGGGCCGTTCGTGGCTGCAGCTGTGGTTGCGGTGCTGCCGGCCTCGGCCGGTACCGCCACGATCACGCAGGTGAGCGGTGCCTCGGCCTCGGCCGCAGCAGCGCGTACATCCGGCCCGTCGCCGGCTGCTGCTGCGATGGCCGAGACGCCCAGCTTCATGCTGACCTTTACGCCGAACCCGGCCTTCGTCGGCCAGGCCACGGTGCAATTCACCCTGTCCAATGCGTTCGCCACCTCGGTACCGGCCAGCGTGGTGTTCACCATCGCGCCGCGCCGCGACCCGAGTGTGGATGCGGAAGTGCGTGGCCTGATCGATGCGCAGTCCGAGTCGACACGGCGGTTTGCACGGGCGCAGATCGACAACTTCCAGCGCCGCCTGGAAGCCACCCATCGCGGCGGCAGTACCTTCAGCAATGCGGTGAGCTTCCAGCCGACCTCGCATTGCCGCCAGGCCGACCGCGGCATCAGTGCGCAGCCGTGCAGCCCGGACACGCAGGAGGCCGACAACGACTTCCGCGATGCGCCGGCAGCGGCGAGCAGCGGCAACAGCACTGCGCAGGGGCAAGGCGACCTGGGCCTGTGGGTAGGCGGTGCAATCCGCTCGGGCAGCCTGGACAAGCAGTCCAACAGCACCGGGGTGGACTTCCAGACCGACGGCCTGAGCGTGGGCGCCGATTACCGGGTGGCGCAGTCGCTGGCGATCGGCGCTGGCCTGGGTTGGGGCCGCGACGACAGCGATGTGGGCAGGAACGGCAGCCACTCCAAGGCCACCGCCTACACCATGGCGCTGTATGCCAGCTTCCATCCGGGCAAGGCGTTCTTCTTCGACACCTTGGTGGGCTACCAGCTGCTGTCCTACGACCTGCGTCGCTTCGTCACCGACGATAGCTCGATGGCCGAGGGCAACCGCGACGGCAAGCAGTGGATCGCGTCGGTGTCCACCGGTGCGGACCTGCAGCGTGGCGAGTTGCAGATCACCCCGTATGCGCGTGTGGATGTCGCCCGCGCCACGCTGGATAGCTATGTGGAAGACGGTGTGGCGCCGTTCGCGCTGCGCTATGACGACATGGATGTGGCCACCACCACCGGCAACCTGGGTCTGCGTTTGGAATGGCGCCGCGAAGTGAGCTGGGGCCGGCTGACCCCGCAGCTGCGCGTGGAATATCAGCGCGACTTCCAGGGACGTGGCGATGCGACGCTGAGTTACGCCGATCTGAACGGTGGGCCGTTCTATCGTGCAGGTCAAAGCGCGTTCGATCGCAACCGTTTGATGGTGGGCATCGGTGCGGCGTTGTTGACCGAGCAGGGCCTGTCGACACGCCTGGAATACCGCGGCATCACCGATGGCGACAACAACAACGATCAGACCTGGATGATCAATCTGGAAAAGAAATACTGATCGCGTCGACGCTGATGCGGTGATGGCAATGCGATGGGCCGGGCGGAAACGCTCGGCCCATCGCATTTGTCTGCCGCGTCGATCGCCATCGTGCGGTCACCGGGCGCATATGCAAACAACGTAGTGCGCCTGCATCCGGCACAATGCACGCACGCATGCACGCCACTTCCGCGCCAGATTTTCGCCTCTATCCCTCAAATGCGCTGGATACGCTGGCCGCCTTGCTCGCACAGGAGCTGCGCCGGCCGGTGCCGGAACAACCGCTGCTGCAGCCGGAGGTGGTGCTGATTCCACAGGTGGCGATGCGGCGCTGGTTGCAGTCCACGCTGGCGGCCGAGCACGGCGTAGCGGCCAATCTGGAATTCCTCACTCCCGGCGAATTCGTCGCGCGCGCGCTGGAGTGCAATCTCGGCCCGGCCGACGACGATCTGGATATGGCGACCACGCAGTGGCGCCTTTATGACGCGCTGCAGGCCGATCTGGGCAGCGATGCGGCGCTGGCGCCGTTGGCCGGGTATCTGTCCGATGGCGATGCACTCAAGCCGTGGGCGCTGGCCGGCGAGCTGGGCAACGTGTTCGAGAAGTACCAGGCCTGGCGACGCGACTGGTTGCTGCGCTGGGAAGGCGGCGCCGACCCCGACGATCCGCAGGCGCGGCTGTGGCGCAGCATCGCCTCCGGCCGCCAATACCGTGCGCGTCGCATCGGCCAGTATCTGGATCGCTATGCGCGCCCGGACGGTCCGTTGCCGCAGGGCTTGCCGAAGCGCCTGTTCGCCTTCGCCATCCTCAACATCTCGCCCGACGTGCTGCGCGTGCTGGCCACGCAGGCGCGCGTAGGCACGCTGCATTTCTATCTGCCCACGCCGACGCAAGGCTATTGGGGCGATCTGCAAACCTTGTGGCAGCGCCGCCGCGAAGACGGCGCAGTGCAGTTGTTCGCCGAGCAGGTGCAGGAAAACCCGCTGTTGCAGGCCTGGGGCGCGGCCGGGCGCGATTTCATGGCGTTGGTCGGCGACTACGAGGTGGTGCACCCGCTGGCCGAGATCGCCGCCTACGCCGATCCGCTGGAGTCCGGCCGTCGCGCACTGGCCGATGGCGGCCTGGGCGACAGCCTGCTGCGGCGCATGCAGAGCGACCTGTTCCATCGCCGCGCGCCGCTCGTGCCTGCGTTGTTGCCAGCGGTGAATCTGCACGACCCCAGCCTGCAGGTGCACGCCTGCCACACCCGCCTGCGCGAGTTGCAGGTGCTGCACGACCAACTGCGCGCCTTGCTCGACGATGCGCGCTTCGACCCGCCGCTGCAGCCGCGCGAGATCGCGGTGCTGTCGCCGGATATCGACCCGTACGTGCCGTATCTGGACGCAGTGTTCGGCAGCCACGGCAACGACGATGCATTGCCGTACGCGCTGGCCGATGCCAGCCCATTGGCGAGCGAGCCGCTGGCCGAGGTGTTCCTCACCTTGCTCGGCTTGCCGATTGCACGCTTCGGCCTTCACGAGATTCTCGACCTGCTGGCCAGCGCGCCGATCGCCGAGGCCGCCGGCCTGGACGAAGCGGGACTGGAACGCCTGCGCGGTTGGCTGCACGCGGCCGGCGCGCGCTGGGGGCTGGACGCAGCGCATCGGCGTCAGCACCAGGCACCGAGCGACGACGCCTACACCTGGCGCTTCGCGCTGGACCGGCTGCTGCTCGGCCATGCCAGCGGCGCCGACGACGATATCGAGGGCGTGGCGCCATGGCCGCAGCTGGAAGGCAGCGCATTGGCCGCACTCGATATCTTGTTGAAGCTGCTGCGCGTGCTTGAACGCCATCAGTCCGTGTTGGCCGAAGCGATGACGCCGGTCCAGTGGCGCGAGCGTCTGCTCGGCCTGCTGGAGGCGCTGATGCCAAAAGCACCCTCGGCACCGCGTGCGCAGCGCGCGCTGGATCGCTTGCGCACATTGATCGACCAATTCGCCCGCGACGCAGTGCGCGCCGAGTACGCCGGCAAAGTGCCGGCCGAGGTGGTGCGTGCGCACTTCGCCGCGGTGCTGGGCGAGTCGGACTCGCGCGCGCCATTGCTCACCGGGGGCATCAGTTTCGGCCGCATGGTGCCGATGCGCTTGCTGCCGTTCCGGGCGATCTGCCTGCTTGGCATGAACGATGGCGACTTTCCGCGCCGCGATCCGGCGGCCGGACTCAATCGCCTCACTGCCGAGTTGGGTACCGAGCGTCGCCGGCATGGCGATCGTTCAACTCGCGAGGACGACCGGTTTTTGTTCCTGCAATTGTTCGCTTCCGCGCAGGAAGTGTTTTATCTGAGTTACCTCGGCGCCGATGCGCGCGATGGCAGCGCACGCGAACCGTCGGTGCTGGTCAGCGAATTGTTGGCCAGCGCTGCGCAATATCACCTTGACCCCAAGGCAATCGACACGCTGGTGGTGCGCCACCCGTTGCAGCCATTCGCCGCGGCCGCCTTCGGTGCGCTGGGCGAAGACGGTGCCGACCCGCGCCGCTTCAGTTATCGCCGGCAATGGCGGCCGGCAGTGGACAGCCTGGTCGGCCAGCGCCAGCCGCTGGCGCCATGGGTGGCCGCTGCGTTGCCTGCCGATGACATTGCAGTGCCGACCAGTGTCTCGATCGACGAGCTGCGCCGCCTGTTTGCCGACCCGGCCGGGCAGTTTCTGCGCCATCGTTTGGGCATGCGTCTGCCCGATCCGGCCGGCGAAGACAGCGACCTCGAACCCTTGCTCGCGCCTACACGCGGCTTGGATCAATACGGCCTGCAGCAGCATGTGTTCGACGCCGCGCTGGCCGGCGACACCGACCGGCTCTATGAGCGTTTGCGCGCCCGCGCGCTGCTGCCATCCGGCCCGCTGGGGCGTCGCCAGCTCGATGAGCGGGTGACGCAACTGCGCCCCTATGCCGAGGCATTCAGGCAGTGGCGTGGCGAGGCGCCGGCCGAATCGCGCCGGCTGCAGGTGCAGGTCGGCCAGACCGAGGTGCACGGCCGCGTGCCCGGTTGGTATGCGAGCGGCGTAGGGCGCGTGCAGGTTGGCGCGCTCAGTGGCCGCAGCGCGATCCGCCACGGCCTGGAATGGCTGCTGCTGCGCGCCGCCGGCGAGCACGCGCCGTATGTGCGCTTCTTCGAACACGACGACGGCCTGGGCCCGCATCCCATCGACGCAGAACCGCTCTCGCAAACGCAGGCACAAACCGCATTGGCCGAACTGCTGCAGGTGTATCGGCACGGCCTGCAGACGCCGCTGGCGTTCGCGCCCTACAGCAGCTGGAAATACCACCAGGCCGCGCGCAGCGACGATCTGGACAAGGCCATCAAGGACGCCGCCGGGCAGTGGCAATCCAGCTTCGGCTGGAGCGAATCGCACAGCCCGGAGCTGCGCCTGGTCCACCGCGGCCGCGACCCGTTCGCCGATGCGCAACGCTTCGCCGAGTTCGCCACCACCAGCCATCGCGTGTACGACTTGCTCGAACGCGGCAACGCCGACGCCACGCTGGATCCGGAGCGTCTGATCGAAAGCTGGCGCCACTGGCACGGCGCGCAGGAAGAGGCCGAATGAGCGCCAGCCCCGTCACCGACCCGTATCTGCAGCTGCCGCTGCACGGAGTACGCCTGATCGAGGCCAGCGCCGGCACCGGCAAGACCTTCACCCTGGCCACGCTGTTCACCCGGCTGGTTGTCGAGCGCGGGCTGCGTATCGGCCAGATTCTCGCCGTCACCTTCACCGAGGCCGCCACCCAGGAACTGCGCCGCCGCATTCGCGAGCGCCTGGTGCTGGCCGCAACGCTGGTCCCCGAGGCCCTCGTAGGAGCGGCCCCGGCCGCGACCGACCACGCCGAAGACCCGTCGCGGCCAGGTCCGCTCCTACAGGACGCGCCCGACGTTCTGCTCACCCGCGCCATCCTCGCCACCCACCTGGCCACCGGCACCGACGGCACCGAAACACCCACCGCCCCCGTAGGAGCAGCCCCGGCCGCGACCGAACCACCCGCAACGCAGGCACCCGACGCTCCCTCGGCTTTTGTAGGAGCGGCCCTGGCCGCGACCGACCTCGCCGAAGACCCGTCGCGGCCAGGGCCGCTCCTACAGGACGCGCCCGATGTCCTGCTCACCCGCGCCATCCTCACCACCCACCTGGCCACTGGTACCGAAACACCCACCGTCCTGCGGCGCCGCCTGCAGCAGGCGGTGGAAGAAATCGACCTGGCCGCCGTCTTCACCATCCACGGCTTCTGCGCGCGCGTGCTGCGCGAGCATGCGCTGGAAAGCGGCCAGGCCTTCGCCGCGCCGGAACTGCTCGCCAACGACCGCGAACTGCTCGGCGAAGTCGCCGCCGATCTATGGCGCCAGCGCGCCGCCGATGCGGCAATGGCCGAAGACCTGATCGCGCTGTGGTCGGGCGGCCCCGATGCATTAGCCAGCGATCTGCGCGCGCTGGTGCGCCACCCAACGTTGCTGCCGGCCGTCGCAACGACCACCGACGATGCGGCGGCATTGGTGCAGGCCGTGCAGGACGCCAGCACCGCATTGGCCGCCGCATTCCAGTCCCACGGCACCGCGTTTTTCGAAGCGATCATGTCCGCCATCGACGGCGGCATCCTGAGCAAGGTCAGTTACAAACCCGAGTGGCTGACATCGTTGTGGCATTGGTTCGACAGCTTCGCCGCCGCGCCATCGACGCACACCGCGCCGCACCCCAAGCTGATCAAACTCACCGCCGCGGAACTGGCCGCCGGCACCAACAAGAAGTTCGTTGAGCGCACACCGGCCTCGCCGCTGAGCCACGAAATCGACGGCTATCTCACCGCGCTGGCCCGTGTCGAAGAATGGCGTACGCGCCGCCGCATCCGTCTGCTGCACGCACTGCGCGACGATGCCATCGCACGATTAGCATTGCTCAAGCGCCAGCGCCGCGTGCAGACCTACGACGACCTGGTCGATGGCGTTGCGCACGCACTGGAAGGCGCGCAAGCCGAGGCCCTGGTCACACGGCTGCGCGCGCAATACGCCATCGCGCTGGTGGACGAATTCCAGGACACCGACGACCGCCAGTGGGCGATCTTCTCCAACGTGTTCGGCGAAGGCCCGCTCGCACGCGCGGCCGGCCTGGAGCCGGCGCTGTTTTTGATCGGCGACCCCAAGCAGGCCATCTACGGGTTCCGTGGCGGTGACGTGCGCACCTATCTGGCCGCCGCAGTTACCGCCGAACTTGCCCCCCCGCTGAGCCACAACTTCCGCTCGCGCCCGGGCGTGCTGGCGGCCATCGACGCGCTGTACGCGCAGGCTGGCTATAGCGAGGCCTTCCTCACCGACGGCATCGCCTTCCACCCGGTGCGGCCCGGCACCAAGCGGGTGGATGCCGACTTGCAACGCGATGGCGCCGCCGCCCCGGCGCTGACGCTGTGGCGCGCGCCGGAACCGCCGCCGCCAATCAAAGGCAAACCCAAACCCTGGAGCGCCGGCCGCGCGCGCGAGCTGGCCACCGCCGCCTGCGTCGCGGCCATCCGCGGCTGGCTGGCCGGTGGCCGCGACGGCACCGCCACCGTCAATGGCCGCCCGGTGCAGGCCGGCGATATCGCCGTGCTGGTGCGCAGCCACGGCGAGGCCACGCGCATGCAACAGGCGCTGGGCGCGGTGGGAGTTCCGGCGGTCGCAGCAGGCAAGCAAAGCCTGTTCGCCACCGACGAGGCGCTGGAACTGCTGGCCCTGCTGCAGGCCTTGCTCGACCCGGGCGACGACAGCCGCCTGCGCGCCGCCCTGGCTACTGTATTGATCGGCGCAGACGCCGCCGCCATCGCCGCGCTCGCACACGACGGCGAGCGGCATCGCCGCTGGCAGCAGCAGGCGCTGGACTGGCGCGAGCGCTGGCAACGCGGTGGCCCGCTCGCCTTGATCGGCGACCTGGGCGCCGCGCACGGGCAACGCCTGCTCGCCCTGGTCGATGGCGAGCGCCGCCTCACCAACTACCTGCAACTGGCCGAACTGCTGCAGGAGGCCGACGCCCGCGCGCTCGGCCCGCATGGCCTGGTCGACTGGCTGTCGCGCCGCATCGCCAATGCCGACGACAACGACGAAGCCCAGCAGCTGCGGCTGGAATCGGACGCGCGCCGCGTGCAGATCGTCACCCTGCACAAGAGCAAGGGCTTGGAATATCCGCTGGTGTTTCTGCCGTACATCGGCATCGGCCGCAGCGACAAGGGCGCCGGCCGCCATTGCGTAGTGCATGCGCCGGAGCTCGGCCGCCAGCTGCACTGGAAGACAGACAAGGAAGACCCCACCTGGAGCGCCGCCGAAGCCGCCTGGAAGCAGGAACAACGCGCCGAAGACGCCCGCCTGCTCTACGTCGGCCTGACCCGCGCCGAGCACGCGCTGTGGATCGCCAGCGGCCCGTTCCACCAGCACGAGCGCACGGCGTTGTCCGGCATGCTGCGCGCGCTCGACGCGTTGCAGGGCGCGGCCGGCGAGGGCGCAGTGGTGGTCGACACGTCCACGCCGCCCGCCACCCTGCCGCGCCTGCCGCCACCGATCGAAGCGCAGGTGCCGCCTGCGCGCATCCCGCAGCGGCATATCGCCCCGGAGTGGTGGGTCTACAGCTTCACCCAGCTGGCCAACGCCGATGCCGGCGCCGCCACCGACCCGATGGCCAGCGCCACCGTGGTGGGCAGTGGCGGTAGCGACGAACCGTCCGGCAGCGAGGCGATCGCGGTGGCCGCCGAGGTCGACACCTTCGACCCGCGCTTTGCCGGTAACCGCTTTGGCGTGGTGATGCACGACGTGTTCGAGCGCTGCGACTTCGCCGCCTGGCAAGCCTGGCAACCCGGCCAACCCGCACCCGATGGCCAGGCCCCCGCCATCCTCGAGGCGCTGCAGCGCGGCGGCTACACCCAGGACGAACTCGACGACGGCCTGGCCATGCTCACCGCGCTGATCGGCCACACCCTCACCGTCGCCCTGCCCGAAGGCACCACCCTGGCCGCCGTGCCCGAGCCGCAGCGACGTAACGAGATGGAATTCCACTTCGCCATGCGGCCCACCCGCGTGGAGGCATTGCTCGCATTGCTGCATCGCTTCGGCGTGGTGAGCGACCGCCAGGCCTTCGGTGCGCGCCAGCGCCTGGAAGGCCTGATGACCGGCCTGATCGACCTCACCTACACCGTGGACGGCCGCTGGTACGTGCTCGACTACAAGTCCAACCGCCTGCCCAGCTACGACGCCGACGCCCTGGCCCGCGCCATGGCGCACAGCGAGTACGAATTGCAGGCGCTGATCTACACCGTGGCCCTGCACCGCTGGCTGCGCTTCCGCCTGGGCGCCGCCTACGACTACGCCCGCGACTTCGGCGGCGTGCGCTACCTGTTCTGCCGCGGCCTGGATGCCACCCGTAACCCCGCAGCCGACTCCAGCTCCATCCTCGGTTCCGACTCCGACTCCGACTCCGACTCCGGTTTCGACTCCGTACACGGCGCCAGTTCCATCCCCGGTTCGGGTCTCGACTCCCACTCCGCCCACGGCGCCAGCTCAGTCTCTGGTTCCGGTTCCGACCCAGCCAGCGACGCCATGTCCGACACGCCTGCACCCAACACGCCTGTGCCCGGCATCCACGCCTGGCGCTTCGACCCGGCGCTGGTCCAAGCCCTTGACGCCCTGTTCGCCGGCAACCCCACAGAGCCTCTTTCCAGTGACGCCTTAAAGCCCCTCTCCCCTCGGGAGAGGGGTTGGGGTGAGG
Source organism: Xanthomonas sp. Leaf131 (assembly GCF_001423495.1). Classification (GTDB taxonomy): domain Bacteria; phylum Pseudomonadota; class Gammaproteobacteria; order Xanthomonadales; family Xanthomonadaceae; genus Xanthomonas. Next base: position 169,029 of record NZ_LMOG01000022.1, read on the forward strand.
GTACGTCGACCATGGGAACGCCCACCCCATGAACCACCCAAACCTCCTAACCGCCCTCAACCAGGCCGGCGCCCTACGCACGCTGGATCTCGCCTTCGCCCAAAGCCTGCAACGCCTGGCCCCGGACACCGACCCCCAGGTGCTGGCCGGCGCCGCACTAGCGTCACTAGCGGTCACCAGTGGCCACGCTGGGCTGGACCCCACCCGCGCAGCCATGCTGCTGGACCCCCGCGACGGTGTACCCCCAGCTTTCCCAGACCCAACCGACTGGCAACGTACCCTGGCCGCCTCGCGCTGGGTCGACCAACCGACTCCCGAAGACCCCGCCGCCGCCGACTGCCCGCTGGTCTTAGAACACGGCCTGCTCTACCTGCGCCGCTACCGCGAGTACGAACGCCGCCTGGCACTAGGCCTGCAACGCATCGCCGCCCAATCACCGCCCCCGTTCGACGCAGCCACACTAGCGCCGCTGTTCGCGCAGCTATTCCCAAACGCGACCTCAGCCACTCTCCCCACGGACCCAACCCCTCTCCCCCCGGGAGAGGGTGCCCGAAGGGCGGGTGAGGGTACGGGCCTGCCCGAGCCATCCGTCTACCAGGAAGGTACGGCCCCGCCCGAGCCATCCCTCTACCAAGACGGCACGAACCCACCCGCCCCATCCCACCACCAAGACCGCCAAGCCCAAGCCGCAGCCCTCGCCCTGCGCCGCACCCTGCTGCTGGTCACCGGCGGCCCCGGCACCGGCAAGACCACCACCATCGCCCGCCTGCTGCTGCTGCGCATCGCCCAGGCACAAGCCTCCAACACACCGGCCCCGCGCATCGCCCTGGCCGCACCCACCGGCCGCGCCGCCGAGCGCATGGCCGAGAGCCTGCGCGGCGCCGTCGCGCGGGCCATCGCCAACGGCATCGACCCGGCCCTGGCCGACGCCCTGCCCACCGGCGCCAGCACCCTGCATCGCCTGCTCGGCGTCATCCCGGATTCCCCGCAGTTCCGCCACACCGCCGACAACCCGCTCCCCTTCGATCTGATCGTCGTCGACGAAGCCTCCATGGTCGACCTGCCACTGATGTGCAAGCTGGTCGAAGCCGTCGCCGACGGCACCCAGCTGATCCTGCTCGGCGACGCCGACCAGCTGCCCTCGGTGGAAGCCGGCGACGTGCTCGCCGCCATCCTGCAGGCCGCCGGCCCCGGCGACACCCTGCAGCCCGATGACGCCCAGGCGCTGCAACCGCTGCTCGGCAGCGAGCCCATCGGCAGCACACCCGCCATCACCCAGACTGGCGCCCAGACCAGCGCCCGCACCACCAGCCCCACCACCAGCCCCACCGCCAGCACCCTCACCGCCAGCCACACGCAAAGCGGCGGCCTCGCCGGCCACCGCGTACACCTGCTACGCGGCTATCGCCAGGCAGACGACTTCGCACTCGCCCCGTTGGCCGACGCCATCCGCGCCGGCGACGCCGACACCGCCCTGGCCCTGCTGCGCAGCGGCGAACTGGCCGGCGTGCACTTCCAAGAAGACGGCGAAGACCCGCTCACTCTCGGCCGCGATGCACTGCTCGCCCACTGGCGCGCGCTGGCCGACGCGCAAGACCCCGCCGCCGCCCTGCACGATGCCGCGCGTCTGCGCCTGCTCACCGCCGTGCGCGCCGGCCCGCAGGGCGCACGCGGCCTCAATGCCCGTATCGAACAACTGCTGGCCGAAACCGGCTCCGGTGCGCGCCGCCTCGGCGCCGCCTCGCCCTGGTTCCAGGGCCGCCTGCTGCTGATCACCGAAAACAGCTACCGCCACGGCCTGTTCAACGGCGACGTCGGCATCTGCCTGCGCAGCGAAGCGAGTCCCTCTCCGGGGCGCAGCGACGAAACGCCGGCGCCAGGCCAGTCCGGCGCCACCGCCAACCGCCATGCCCCAAGCACAGACAGCCGTGCCCAAGCCCCGTTGGTCGCCTGGTTCGAAGGCGACGGCGACGGCCAGGTGCGCGGCTTCCACCCCGCCGCGCTACCCGCGCACGAAAGCGCCTTCGCCATGACCGTGCACAAGGCCCAGGGCAGCGAATTCGACACCGTCTGGCTGCAACTGCCCACCCGCGACGCCCGCGTGCTCAGCCGCGAACTGCTCTACACCGGCATCACCCGCGCCCGCCGCGCCCTGCACCTGGCCGGCAGCGAAGCGGTCATCCGCAGCGCGCTCGCCCGGCACGCCGCACGCATCTCGGGCCTGGCGTGGCGGTTGGGTGCGCAGCAGCAGGCGGCACCTGCCAAGCCAGCAACAGGACCATCCACTGCGTTGCCCGTGCAGGGGTCGTTGTTCTGATGGACGCGAGCCGGCGCGATGGCAACATCACTTACGGCAGAACGGCACGTTCGCCTATCACCATCACCGGGCATGCCCGGATAGCATCATGGACGAAGAAAAACTGGTTGTGCGGTATCGCCAGCATGGGAGGCATCAATGGCGAAAAAGCATGAAATTTCGCTCGTCCGCTCGTCGGCGGCCGAATACCTGACATTCGTGGCCGCCGCAGGCGAGGGCGGCGTGCAGGCGGCGTATGCCGACGAAAACGTCTGGCTGACGCAGAAGATGCTGGCCCAGCTCTACGATGTCGAAACCCACACCATCAACTACCACCTGAAAAAGGTGTTCGCTGACAACGAGTTACAGCCAGATGCAGTTATTCGAAATTTTCGAATAACTGCCGCCGACGGCAAGAGCTACGACACCAAGCACTACAACCTCGCGGCCATCATTGCCGTGGGCTACAAGGTCAATTCCGAGCGCGCGGTGCAGTTCCGCAAGTGGGCCACCACCATCATCGCGTCCTTCACGATCAAGGGCTTCGCGATGGACGATGAGCGCCTGAAGAATGACGGCACGGTGCTCGGCAAGCGCTACTTCGAAGAGCAGCTGCAGCGCATCCGCGAGATCCGTCTCTCCGAGCGCAAGTTCTACCAGAAGATCACCGACATCTACGCCACCGCCCTGGACTACGATGCCACCGCGCAGGCAACCCAGCGGTTCTTCGCCACAGTGCAGAACAAATTGCACTGGGCCATCCACGGGCAAACCGCAGCAGAAGTCGTCTACCACCGCGCCGATGCCGGCAAGCAGCACATGGGCCTGACCACCTGGGCCGATGCACCTCGCGGGAAGATCCAGAAGTTCGATGTGGCGGTTGCCAAGAACTACCTGACCACCGGCGAGATGGCGCAGTTGCAACGCCTTGTATCGGCCTATCTGGACCTGGCCGAGGACATGGCGCTGCGGCAGATCCCGATGACCATGCAGGATTGGGAAACGCGTCTGAATCGTTTCATCGAAGCCACCGACCGGAAGGTGTTGCAGGACGCAGGGCGCGTCACCGCCGAGATCGCCAAAGCGCATGCGGAAAGCGAGTTCGAAAAGTACCGTATCGTGCAGGACCAGCTGTTCGTGAGCGATTTCGATCGCGTGTTGCAGCAGCTTGATGCAGGAGCGGACGGCACCGACGACGACTTGCGCTAGATCGAGGTGATGCAGGAAGCGTCAAGACGTCGGGCAAGCCGTGCTCCTCATCCAGTGCCGGTTCTGGAGCCACTCCCAGCGAGCCGGTGCAGGGTGCATTGTTTTGATGGAGGTTGCGCCGCTCCAGAGCTTCGGCAAAGCGGCAAGGCGGCAGGGGCGATCTCGCAGCTATGACGGCTTGCGTCATATAACGGATCACGTTATGGTCAGCACATGATCAGGAGCTTTATCGACAAGGAAGCCGAAAAGATCTGGTTGGGTGAGCGCTCCCGCCGGTTGCCGGCCGACATCCAGCCGGTCGCGCGCCGCAAGTTGCGCATGCTCAACGCTGCCGCGCACCTCGACGATCTGCGTATTCCACCTGCCAACCGGCTGGAAGCGTTGAAGGGCGAGCGACGCGGGCAGTACAGCATCCGGATCAACGACCAATGGCGCATCTGCTTCCGATGGATGGAGGGAGATGTTGCCGAGGTCGAAATCGTCGATTACCACTGAGCACGAGGCATCTGTCCATGACAGTCCTACCCAACATCCACCCCGGCGAAATCCTGCTCGAAGAGTTCCTCGAGCCGATGGGCATCAGCCAGAACGCACTGGCGCGGGCCACCGCCGTGCCGCCGCGCCGCATCAACGAGATCGTGCTGGGCAAGCGTGGCATCACTGCCGACACCGCCGTGCGCTTGGCCGCAGCGCTGGGCACGACCGAGCGCTTCTGGCTGGGCCTGCAGGCCGACTACGAGCTGGAAGAAGCGCACCGCGCGCTGGGCGATCTGCCGTCACGGATCAAGCGGCTGGCGGCTTGAGTTGAGAGCCACCCCATCGCTACGTGGATGGTGAGCTATAACCTGCCGGCCAAACGCACCATCAGATCCATACGCTCATGCAGGATCGCCACGATCAGCGATGGAGCGTGCTCACGCGGCAGGCAGAAGACGTAATGGTGCATGCAATGCGACATTCGCAACGCAGGGTACAGCGCACTTAGATCCTTGAAAGTGCCTTCCCCTGCTGCGAGACGAGGGCAATGCCCCGTTCCAGGTCTGCGATGTATCGGCGAACCTGCGCCTGGCCCCAGCGTGTCGAGGTGTAGCGGATGATCCCGCGCAGATCGGCTTCGGCCGCGTCGGTGAGAACGTAGCCGTGCATCAACCGCGACGGCCCCCGGCCAATTCTTCATCCAGGATGGTGCTGATGCTCTTGGTAGAAACCTTGCCGGCAAGGCCTTCCTCGACGCGTCCCCCAAGCAGGTTTTTCAACTGTTGCCATGCCTGATCGGGGTTCTCGTCGTCAGGGAACAGGCGTTCAAGCGCGTATTGCTTGATGGTCTTGCCTTGCAGAGCCGCCAGCGCCTTCAGGCTTTGGTGCTGCTGATCGCTCAGATCGATGGTCAAACGGCTCATGACGCGCTCCAAATCCACACAAACCCTCATTAGTACAGCAGCTTTGGCCGGGTGGTTGATCGGTCTACAGCAGCGTTGGGGTGCTACCGCAGGTCATGCCAGCGGTGAGTGGGAGAGTCCGACAGGCCGAGTTCGCAAGCCAACGCTCAGCCCGTAGTGAAACGCCCTAAAAACGCGAGGCCAGGCGATCCGCCTGACCCCGTTCGCCGTCTGGCAGGCCGGGCGGCTTACTTGGCCTTCTTTTCCTGCTTGGCCGCGCGCTTTTCCTTCAGCGTCTTGGCCGGCTCTTTCTTCTGGCTCTTTTTCTGGTCCATCCCCTTGCTCATGACACCCTCGTAGTTGCTGGATTGATCGGTCGGGCAGCGCCATGACCCAGGCGTGCCTGCGCACTGTAAGGCTTGCGCGCGCTGGATGGCAGGGGAGAGCAGGCGGAGCGACGGGCGGTGCGCCAGGCTTGGCGTTTCTTTGGGGGCAGGCGCCGGCCGATCGCCGCCGCCGGCAACCCCACAAACGCAAAACGCCCGAGTGCGACGGTGAAGGTCGGCACGCGGGCGCTGGCGACAGCGGCGGCCTTACTTGGCCGGCACGCGCTGGTACTGCTCGCCACCGGTGTTGAGGTGGCCGTTGGCCGCGTCGATGGCGAAGTTCACCGTCTCGCCATCGTTGGTGACCTGCAGCGCCCCGTCCTTGTAGACCGCCGGGTAGCTCTCGGTCTTAGGCTTGCGGCTGAAGAACTTCGGCGTGGTGCTGCGGACCATGAAGGTCTCGCCATTGCGCTCGATATCCATCGTCTCTTCCTGCGTCTGTACGTTGACCCAGTGGCCGACGAACTTCTCGCCCTCCTCCTTGGCGCAACCGCTCACCAGCAGTGCCGCGGCCAGCGCGGTGCCCATCCACTTCATCATTGTGTGTTCTCCAGTTGAGGCTGCGATGAGGATGGCGGGTAGGGGATGTACGGGAGATCAAGGAGTTAGATTGATATGCTCCACGCAGGCAGCCCACAATCTAGCTGTCCGCTCAGAGACACATTTCAAAACTATGAGTCGCATTAACATCCTGCCAGAGCGTCACGAAGGTTGTCATCGATATGAGTGTCAGTACTTAAATAATTCTACCGCGGGAAAATTAACAGAGAAGATGTCAGGGCATGCTTATAACAGTCGCGTTTGACGTTAAAAATTATGTTGAATTAATGGAAAGTTGGCCAGTGAGGGTTGGCGATATTTCGTTATTCATTGAGTGCGAGGGTCGAGTTGTAAAGAAGGTTTGCATTTCATACTCGAATGTCGGAATTGATAATGCGCCGCTTATAGATGAATCTTTTGGGCATCCCCCTAAAATAAATGTTAATGGAGGAGCGTATGTAATAGCTGCTATAGAGAGGCTAATGGATTGGCAGGCAGTAATTTCAGGCCAACAGATATTCGATTTGGATTTTGACAGTCACGAGATAAGGTTTCGCGCGGAAAATACTGCCGAAGACGGAAAAATTGCAATCAAATCTTTTCGCGGCTCACGTGGCGAGGCCCTAAACGCATCTTTAGATTTTGAGGAAATAGGAAGAGCATTCTTAGTTGATTCCGTTGATAAAGTAAGAGTCGAGTCAGCATCGCATTTCCGCGAGGGGCGAATTGCTTATGCGGCCGGGCGACATGTGGATGCTTACAACAATCTGTATCTTTTCATTGAGACTCGTTACTGTGATGGAAAGACAGGTAATGACATACAGACGAAACTATTGTCTCAAGCCCCGAAATTCGTCGGGTCCCTCTCTGATGTGATAGCTAGGCTTCAAGGGGCGGAAAAGATAGATCAAATCAGATCTTCAAAGCATATTCAAAGATTGTTTGAAATGGACACAAGTTTGTATGAAAAGATCAAAATCCTTGTGATGCTGCGGGGCAGTTTGCGCCATCACTCTTTCAAAAATCCACACAGGTGGAATCCAAACAAGCAACAAGAATATGAAGCACCGGCAAGATTTCTAAGTCTAGTAGTTGGGGAAATTGTTTTATCTGAATCAATGAATGACCTCTACAACCCCGATGTTCTCAAAAAATTTAGAGATATTTCAACCGGTGCTGGATTTGAAACAAGTGTCAGAGTTTCAACAAGAAGACTCGATGGGAAAGCTGCGCTGGTTATTGATATAAGTGTTCCGACTACGGTGGCTTCGACTCGACTCTGCTTAAAGACTCTTCGCGACTCCATTGGTCTATGCAAGAAGCACGAACAATTAGCTGCTACAACTAGGATAGAAGCGACAGCCAATGGCTTAGAGTTATTCATTGCTGAGGTTGGAATCTGGGCCTACAACCCAACACATTCCATAAAAGCAGTTTCGGAGAAAAACTCTGTCAGGTGTAGCTTCGAGTACATGAAGGCAGGGGTTGTTATAACGGGGGAATTCAATATTCCCATCCAAGGTAGCGAAGTAGATGTTTGGTTCGTGTGGAATATATTCCTGCGCTGCTTTGAGTGGATTGAAAATAGGGATCCAACCACACGTGTAGTGAATATGAAGATTTTTCTAAATAAATTTGATAGTCCGGTTATAAGGTATGCTGTTGGGGCGCAAGTGAGATGTTAGCCCAGCAAAATCTTGAGTCGGGTCAGGGTGCACTTCATGGTTAACGCAGACCTTCAGGAATAAGTGGACGATAACGAAGGCGGTCCTTTTGGTGGCATTGGCTCAGATCTGAGCCCGGTTCGTGTCAACGAGAGATTGATTTTCAACATTACTAATTTATAATAATTTAGCTTGACTCGATTAATGGCCGTAGATCGGAAGGCAACGCCACCGGGAGGCACAGCTACCCAAGAAGCTCGGCTCCTCGGATCACGTTTTGAGGGAATAGCTTTTTTTCAATGATCGCTGCTCGTGCCACTTCAACGTTGGGAACAAAGATCACCACTGCCAAGTCTTTAGTCGCACGTGAGCAGCAAACGTAGAAAAGTCTTCGTGTTCGATCAAGCACAGACTCTTCGCCTGCAGCAATGTGTTCATCGTCATTCTCCGACAGGGGCGTATAGCCAAAGTATTTGCCGTAAGAGTACTGCCGGTAGTTAGCCTCATCGTCATCGATTACAACCAGGACGCGCTCGAACTGTGCACCTTTGACGCCGTGATGGGTAGCGAAGGGTGATTCTTCGGAAAAATAACGTTGATAGGCCCACAGATCTTGTATTCCACAAGCTATGAAGGCTTGAACGTTGTCGTAGCCACTAGTGTGGTTGTTCTGCGGATCGTCGGCTAGATGCGAGTCGAATCGATCGTCGAGTCTGAGCAGCTCGCTATCACGCACATGTTTAAGGACGTCCAAAATAGTTGCCTGTGAGCCTTCCGCAAGCAGCTCGACAAGCGTTCGAACCGCTTGCTGTAGGTCACTGAGGACAGTCGCAGTATCTTGTCCACTTAACCTGTCCGGCTCGAGTTTCGGACTCACACTGCGCAAGATGGAAATGACATTGAAATTTTCGCCCGCTTGCTCTGAGACAACGAGCGGAAGAATGTGTTGAACGAAGGGCCGTAGTGGCCACGCGGTTCCATCGCTGAGACCCTCACTCAGACTCATTGGCGCGCGATCATTGAGTGCGGCGTACAGGCTAGGGAAGCCGAGGCGGCTCGCTGCCATGCGGTGAACCAGTACGAGCAGGCGCACATCGCTTTCGCGCACATCATTTAGCCACTGCGTGTCATCTGTCTGCTCAGAAAGCCATTGCCTGACGGCCATTAGGCAGGCAGTTCGATCTCCGTCGGACGGCAAGACGAAAAGATTGCTGGTCCCTGCCACCGGCTGCTCATGGCCATCCACCATTCGAGTCCGGCCACGAGTTTGTTCCAGCCCGTCGCCTTCGGCTCTGACAGCATTGATGACGTCGAGCACTGCTCTCGGACACCTGAAGTTCTCGGGCTTGGTAATCTCCGACCAGTCTCCGCCGAGCTCGATGGGACCAGCTCCGCTCATGTAGATCCGTTGCATTGGATCTCCGAAGAAGCCAACGCACAGCTTCGGATGCTCAGCGGCAATGGTCTGCAGTGCCTTGACAACGTCCGGATGGGTGTCCTGACTCTCATCAACAAAAATGTAGGGAAAGCGCGCCGCTATGACCTGTCTCAGTAGGGGGCGCAAGACGATGCAGGCCGGCGCGAGCTTCAATATGTCGTCATGGCCGAGGATGCCCTCGGCATAACTACTTCCGGTTCCGTAATCGAACTTCTCAACTTTATGCACTTCTGCAAGTTCGGCCTCAAGATCGACCATCTCCTGCTCAAGACGGGCCTTGGTCTTCTTCTGAGTCCTCGGCTTATTGAAGTGTTCGCACCGCTCTGCAATCTTCTCCTTGATGCGATCCTGAACCCATACAAGGATGTCTGAATGGAATGGCCTGACTATCGACCAAAGGAAGCTGTGGATGGTAGAGATTTGGAACAGAGGCGAGACACCTACATCTTCCGATATTTCACCCACGGCCACTTCGGTATAGGTAATGCACGCGATCTTCTGTCCGGCGCGACGTAGAGCAGGTCCACGTGTCTCGCCTAGGTGAGCGAGCGCTTTGATGAGCGAAGTAGTTTTGCCCGAGCCCGCACCCGCCACCACTACGAAAGAGCGAGGTGGCTCTCGATCAAGGCACGCTCGGACTTCTAGATCGGCCGGCGTGTCGGGACTTCCGATTCGGCTTGTCATTTCTACACCGCCTCTTCGAGAGGGATAGTGGCGGGCTGGGGTTCGTTGCCATCGGGGTGACCGTTGTGTAGCTCTGGTGGAGCGATCTGGTTCTCAAGCCAGGTAAGCCCTTCAGCGATGTAAGCGGGTACCAACCATTTATTCGGCTCTTCTGCTAGCAAGCCAAGTGCAAAGTCGGTCTTGCTGAAGCTCTTGCTCTGAACCCGCTTGTGAAGGCGATCAGCGAGTGTACTCAGATCCTTGTCACTGGCCTTTGGAATGCGAAGGCCAAGCGATTTGCGATCTTTGTCCTGGGACCACTGGAGGTTCTCGAGTGCGAACGCCTCCTCCAAGGTGCGCCCTGCAAGTTTCTGAGTTTCTTTGCCCCAGGTGACTTCGGTTTGGCACTGATAAGCGACCCGCACCAGAGCGTCACCATCCACTGTTCTCGCCTGAGTCTTCTGTTCAACCGTTGCCTGCCAGAGAGCAGCCACTGTGCCAAACTTTGGGAGCCACTGAAGCAGCGTTTGATTAGAGGTTGCAGCACCTGTGTGGCTTGCGATGCACGCCTTTCCAGGCTTTGCTGCTGCTTCTGGGGTGTCTTCCTCGTCGTCGTCCTCATCATCATCATCCTGAGCTTCTTCGGCGCCTGGCACCGGTGGTATAGCAGCGACGGCTTCTACGCTAGCGGGTGTTACTGGGCCAAACACGCTATCCAGATCGGTAATGATTAGGGTGGTAAGGCCGAGGAAGTCGATCAGGGACTTGAATCGGTGACCGAAGGCTCCGCCGATCTCTAGCACTGTGAGGTAGGTTGACTGCAGCCTAGGTGCGGACTTCTCGATCATTTGCGGCAAGAGCAGCCTTTCCACGTTGCCTTCCACAAGTACGGCGCCGTCTGCGAAGAACAGGTCGCAGTGAGCGAGCTTAAGATAGCGCTCAAGGAAGGTGCGATCATCTGGCTTGGCGCTGTCATAGAACACAGAGAGATTGAGAATTTCAGAAGTCGCCGCGTTCTGTTCACGGCTTCGCCGGAAGTAGCGTATTGGACGGAAGCCTCGCTCATAGAGGATATGAGTAGAGTGGGTTGTAACAACAATCTGGCTTGTGTGGTGCTTTTTGTCTTCATCGCTGAGTGCAAGGATATCCATCACCTTTCGGATGAAAGCCTGCTGTAGCTGTGCGTGGAGATGCGCCTCCGGCTCCTCGATGAAGATCAAGTGGACAGGTGGACGATCTTCCTCGATTGCCAGCCACTGGGCATGGAGATCGAGGAGTTCCACCACCATGAAGATCAAATTCTTGAAGCCCAGACCGTTGTACCTGTCCGGCAACGTCGGTGGGTCTGGATTGCCGTCATCAGCGCCTAATGCGTAATGCACCACGGCGCCTTCACGCCCGCTCATGATCTGCACTGGGTCGAGTGCAGAGCGGATCATCATTCGTGGGTTGGTTAGGCCTGGATAGCCGAGCTTGGAAAGGCTCTTCAGCGTCGGTTCGAACACGCGCTCGAGATGCTTATTAAGCGAAACCTCAGATGCTGCCAACGCGCTCAAAGCTTCGATGTCGTTGCCCTTCTGTTCAAGGTTGCGCTCATAAAAGCGACTAAGTACACGCGAGAGCTCCTCCGAGCGCGAGCCACCTTGACCATCGGAAAGATGCCGCTGGGCATTCAGGAAGTCGACCTGGAGAAGGTTCTTCAGGATATCCCTACCGCTGTGCTCTTTTCCGCTCAGAGGCGACGGAACATAGCCGTCAATGGCGACCATGCTGGGATCAAATTTCGCGTGATCAAGAACAAAGTATCTAATCTCATATTCAGCATGAAGCCAATCGCGAAGAAAATCTTTGAGGTTACGGGGAGATGGGTCATAAGTCGGCGCTCCATCCTCTCTCTGAGGTGTCGCTCCTAGTGCGTGCTGCCTCACTCCCGTATAGCGTGCATGTGTGGCTGTTGGGTTGATCGGCGCATAAATAACGCGCATCCCAACCAAGTTGCCTTGCCAAGATAGGCTGGGAAGCAGATCAACTACGCGATGAATATCGTCTGTTCCTATTTCAAACCAGATGTCGAGCTCGATTGTGGGAAGCTTGCCCATGTCGAGACCCTCGCTTTCGCCGTACGAAATTATGTCAGGCCAAAGCTCGGAGCTAAAGTCATGAATGTTGAAGCGGCCGCGGCCACTAAACAACTGTAATGCGTGGCCAACAGATGTCTTGCCGCTGTTGTTGGAGCCAACGAAGATCGAGATGTCTGAGGCAAGGTCAATAACAACGTTGTTAAGCCGCCTAAAATTGCGTAAAGCCAGCTTTTTCAAGTACATCTTGCACCCCGCTCAATAATTACTGTAATTAAGTGTGCCTACTGGCAGATCCGTGCCATCTCTATTTGAGTAAAGCGCCAAAGCTTCCAGAAAAGCAATGCCGGTGGCTGGCGTCGAGGTACGAGATAAGCGCGGCGAGCTAGCAGATGCTGAGCATAATCCACTCAAATGGCGGGAACATTCCACTCGATTGGGCAATACCTTGCGACAGCGCTCCGCCCTCGTGAGTGAACCACCAGCCGATGCCGTAGCGCACCAGTAGATAAGCAACGACTCCCCCCGCGAGGCCTAGCGGCCACGGCAACGCGGCGGACGCTTCAAATCCGCTCTGTTTTCTTCTGCGTCCATACCCACTCCCCCAGTTCCAGGTTCGAACATAGCCACTGAAGCGTGTTTTGTCAGCAGACGATGCCTACCACTGCGATCAACGTGCCATCAACTCTCAGCGCGATGTATGTGTATGCAAAGAAGCCTGATCTTCACGTCAAAGCTTGAGGTCGCTTGTGCATCCACGACTTCAATTGCACACAGCGTATCGATGCGGTGAGCCAAGCTACGGTGGTGAATGACGTGCGCGCTTTCGATAACGCATGTGACGGGTGTCGCTCGAAAGTCTCCTCCTCGGATCGGAGAGCCGATGCACCGTTGCGCAGAGAATCGACGCGACAAGGTACGATCCCAGGCCATCTGTTTGAGTGCGCTTTTGCTGTCGCCATGTCTGCTCCTCGCCCGATCCACGATGGCATCCCCGCCAGTCAGTTCCAGCTGCCGTCCGGCCCGTGGCGCACGGTGTTGGAGGCGCTATGCGCGTGTTTTCCTGGGGTGGACGCTGCCACGTGGCATGGCCGCTTCGTGCGTGGGTGTGTGCTGGATGCGCAGCAGCAGGTGTTGGAGGTTTCCGCGCCTTATCGGCTCGGCGCGGAGATCTATTACTTCCGCGAGGTCGTGGATGAGCCCGTCATCGCGGCGACGGAAACCATGGTGCATGCCGATGCGCACGTGGTCGTTGCCTGTAAGCCGCACTTTCTGCCCGTTGTACCAGCCGGCGTTTATGTGCGCGAGACACTGCTGACGCGGTTAGTGCGGCGCTTGGATAATCCCGCATTGGTGCCGCTGCACCGCATCGATCGCGACACTGCGGGATTGGTGTTGTTTTCGGCTAATCCGGCAACGCGCGGGATCTACCAGGCGCTGTTCCGCGAGCGACGCATCCGCAAGCACTATTTGGCGGTCGCACCGCCGCTACCGGGGCTGACGTTTCCGTATGTGCATCACAGCCGGTTGGAGCCGGGCGAGCCGTTCTTCCGCATGCGCGATAGCGTGGGTGAGCCGAACAGCGAGACAGTGATCGATGTGGTTGCGCGCGGTGCGGACACGTGGACGTATCGGCTGGAGCCGGTCACCGGGCGCAAGCACCAGTTGCGCGTGCACATGGCCGCGCTGGGCGCGCCGATTCTGCACGATCGCTTTTATCCAGAGCTGGAAGACCAGCGGCCCGATGATCCGGAGCGGCCGTTGCAACTCTTCGCACATAGGCTTGAATTCGATGACCCGATTACCAGTGAGCCCAGGCACTTCACCGCGACTGTTGAACCGATGAAGCCAGCTTGAGGCGCTAACCTCTGTTTTCGCTAAAAATCAGGCGAAATATCTGGTTTTCAGATATCCGAAAGAGCGCGTTACGCTGACTTTGCGGACATCCCGTCCGCTAACGTCGAGGACGGACGCCATGACCACTTCGAAAGCCCTTACGACTACCGCTCGGCGGCGTGTCACGCCAGCGGCCACGCTGCAGACGCAAGCAGAAAACTTCACCTTCGGCGTCACCCTGCAGCAGATCGACCAGTTCCACACGCTGCTGCGCACGATCACTGCGCAGAGCGACATGGTGGCGGTGTGCAGCGGTAAGCCGCTGGATGCCACCAGTCTGTCGGTTCTGGGCGAGAGCATCTTCAATGCCGCCCGCGCGGTACGCGGCGTGGTCGACGAGATCTACGAGCAGCGGCTCGGTAGCGACGGTGTTGATCCGGTGTCGCACGCAATGCAGCGCCAGGCGTAAGTCTTCCCCCGCGCCGCACCTACGATCGCGCCCACGCTCCTGCTGCATGTCCATGCTAGCGTTCCGCTGCCGAGAGCAGGCTGGCCGAAGGAGCGGGGCATGCGAGTCGATCTGATGCGCGAAGGTGTCGAGGTAGCGGGTAGCAAGCCGTTTGCCCGAGTGGCGTGGGCGTTGTTGTGGCTTGCGTTGGCGGCGTTCGCGGCCGAGTTTGTCCGCCACGTGTACCTGAAGTACGCCGCGTTCGATTCGCCGGCATACGCCATGTTCCTTACCCGGCGCGGCTGGCTGTGGTGCCACTTGGGTGGCGGCGCAACCGGCATCGCCCTGGGCACGTTGCAGTTCGCCACGCAACGCTGGCGCAGGCATGCATGGGTGCACCGCTGGGTTGGGCGTGCGTATTTCGTTGGCATGTTGGTGGCGATGCTTGGCGCCACCGGGTTGATCGCCACCTCGCCTGCGCCGATGGCGATCCGCGTGGCCTTCGCAGCGACGGAAGCGGCGTGGCTGGTGGTGGCGTCCGTGGGCCTGGTGGCCATCCGTCGCGGGCAGGTTGGCCGGCACCGACGCTGGATGGTGCGGGCGTATCTGGTGACCTTGGCGCCGGTGGTGTTCCGTGTGGTGCTCTACGCAGCTGTCGGGGCCGGGGTGGCGCCATCGCCCGATACGATCGCGGCGCTGCTATGGGCCAGTTGGGCGGTGCCGTTGCTGATCCACATGGTGGGGAGCGTAATCGCCGATGCTGCGCACCGGGACGCGCGACTGTCCGCAGCCCCAGCGGGTGCCGGCGTCGGAATCGACGCTCGCTGAGGCCTGACACGCAGCGCAACCAGCTTGTGCAGCGCGCGTCGTGGACCAGGCGGCAACTGCCGCTCTACAGGCAGGTGCCCCCTCGACCGACTCTGAAGGAAACCAGCGTTCCCTGCGCATCGAACGTCAGCGAAATCATGGTGAACGTGGTTGCGCAGGGAAAATGCGGCCACCGCGTTCGCACGGGGGCGGCCATGAGCGTGGGACCCATGCCCATGGCGGTGCGCAGCGCGTTGCGCTCCGCCCAGGCCAGTACCTGCGTTTGCGACATGCCGGGTGTCAGTTCCCGCTCGGCTTTGTTGCGCCAATACGTCTGCTGCTGTTGCTCGGCCGGGCTTGCCGTGCAGCGGTAGCCGCCCAGTGCGACCAGCAGCAGGACGATGCCGATGCCCAGCCACACCCTGCGCCTGCGTCGCCTTGCGCGATCGCGCGGGCGCAGGGTGTGTGGTTGCAATGAGTCGCGCATCGGTGACGTGTGCCTGCGCTTAGCGCACCTTGTACAACACCGCCGCGCCCGGCCTGGGCTCGAACATCGGCACGGTCTGCTGCTTGAGCGCGGTGCCCTTGGCGTCCCACACCAGCGTCTCGACCGGGTAGTCCTCGTTGCGGGTCATGTTGCCGATCTGCTGGACGATCACCGTCTTGGCGGCGGGCACTTCCGGGTTCCAGGCGAACACGCCCAGGCGGCCGTAGAACACCGCCGGCGCTGCGGCATCGAGGCGGCGGTCGGGGCACATGACCAGGCCGCGTTCCAGCATCACCCGCAGCGCGCCGACGGGCACGGCCTTGACGGTGGGCGAGGTGCGGTCGGTGCTGTGGCCGGGGCAGACATTGGCCGAGCGGGTGATCATGTCCTCGGCCACCTGGCGGTCGGGTTGGGCCAGGGCCGGCAGCGCGGCGGTGGACAGGGCAAGCACGGTGAGAGCGGATTTCCAGGGCATCTGACAACTCCTCATGAGGTGACACTCCAAATACTGCAGCCCCTGCAAGCGCGGGCTGCTGCCAGTGACGCGCCCGGATCCTAGCAATCCCTGCGTTAAGTGCTGCGAATGGTTGGCGCCGCTTTCGTGTGGATGCGTTCAAGCAGGCATCGGCCGCCGAAGCTGCCGCCGGGCCACTAACGTAGCCCACGCCGGCCGGCGCGGAATGTAATGGCCGCTGACGCCCAGATCCGCTGTCAGGAGACTCCCGATTGAGCGGCGAGGGTGGGGCAGATAGCGTGCGCGCTATCACACTGTTGAGCTGCCACATGGAACGCGCCGACCTCATTGCCTCACTGCTCACCGGCATGCAGCGCGCCGAGGCCTTCCGTGCGCAGGGGGCCAGCTACAGCACCGCGCACAGCGAGCAGATGGATGGCGAATACGGCAAGGCCGCCGACGCCGAGTTGGTGCTGTCGCTGTTCGCCTTTACGCCTGAGCACCTCAAGCTGCTGGGCAGCGCCGGCATCGAAGCCCTGGGCGAGATCGTCTGCCACGCCTGGGCCTTGAACGGCGGCAACAACGAGGCGCTGATCGGTTGGTTCCGCAAGCCCTTGAACGCGCTGGACGGGCAGACGCCCGCCGCCCTGGTCCGCAGCGGCCACCTGCAGGTGCTGCTGCTGGTGCTCAGGCAGCAGCTGGAGTGGGAGATGCCCAAGCGGTCTGCCTGAGCCTCGGGAGTGTCGTCGCGCACCGCCCGCGGGTGGTGTGCGCACGGCGGGCGCGCCGATCGACAGCGCCGGCCGTGCGTGGGTGCGCTTACTGCTTCGGTCGCGCCACGGCGTACATCTCCCAGGCGATCTTCTTCATCAAGGCGCCGTTGTCGTCGCCTTCTTTGTACAGGTCGAAGTGGGTGCGGCCTTCCAGGTAGCGGAAGTCGCTCTTGGCGCCCAGGCCGTCCAGCACTGCCTGGAATTTATGCGCGGCCCCATCCAGGTAGAACGTGTCTGCGGTGCCGACGATCAGGTGGATCTTGCCGTCCAGATCCGGCTTGAGCGTGGGCCACTGCGCGGCCACGCGCGCGGCGATGTCGTAGTGCGTGCGCCAATAGGCCACCACGGCCGGGTCGACGGTGCCGGTGTCGCGGTCGAACATCGGCAGCGGGCGGCCGTCGGGACCGCGCGGGGAGAACACCCAGTCGAACGAGGAGAACTGGCCGCCGTATGCGCCAAGCACGCGCTCGAGCTTGGCGAAGGTTTCCAGATCGGCCACCACCTTGCCCTGGTCGCGGATCAACGGGAACTGGCTGCCGTCGGCGCGCCGGTACACATTGGCATTGGGTGCGTACAGATCCGGGCCAGTGAAGTCGCGGAAGTCGCTCGAATCGGGCGAGGTGGACCAAGTACCGCCGAACAGCTTGGGGTAGCGCGTTTGCAGCCACAGCGTGGCCCAGCCACCGGACGAATGCCCGTTCAAGAACCGGCCCTTGGCCTTGCCGTCCATCTTGTATTGGCGTTCCAGCGCGGGGATCAGCTCCTCGGTCAGCGCGGTGCCCCAGGGGCCGTTGTTGACCGAGTCGGCGAACTCGTGGGTGCCGGTAGGCGTGGACTGGTCCAGGAACACCCAGATCATCGGCGGGGTCTGCTTGGTCGCCATCGCACTCCAGGCCGCCGCGATGCTGCCGGCAAACTGGTGATAGCCGCCGCCAAAGCCATGGGTGACATAGACGGTGGGATAGCGCGTGGCGGCGTTGGCGTCATAGCCGGGCGGGGTCAGCACGCGGGCGCGGATAGAGGTCGGCCGGCCCCAGAAGG
This sequence comes from Xanthomonas sp. Leaf131, assembly GCF_001423495.1. GTDB lineage: Bacteria > Pseudomonadota > Gammaproteobacteria > Xanthomonadales > Xanthomonadaceae > Xanthomonas. The sequence goes on from NZ_LMOG01000022.1 coordinate 186,528, forward strand.
CGCTCAGCGAGGGGCTCACCAGCGAGGCGTCGGCACTGTGCAGTTTCGCCTCGGGCACGGCATCGCGCACGGCCTGCGGTGCGCGCGGCGACACCTGCCAGGGGTCGTCCGAGACCGGCAACCGGGTGCCGAGTGTCAGCGCGGGCAACCGCTTGCCCTTGCCCAGCGTCACCGGCGTGACGACGCTCAGCAGGTCGCCGCCACCGCGGCCGCCATAGCCGTAGCTGTGGTCCGGATCCAGCACGGCCTGCAGCAGATACTCGCCGGCCGGCAGCGCGGAAAACCCGCTGGGGAAGGCGATGTTGTCCAGGTCGATCTGCACGCTGCCGCCAGGGCTGAGTGCGGTCACCTCCTGTGCCGCCACGGCCACCGCAGTGGGGCGGAACGGGCTGACATCCACCGCCTCCACCGTGCCGGTTTTGCCGTCCTTTGCGTCTTTGGCCGCGGCCTGGGCGTCCTTGGCCAGGGTGGCGAAGACCAGCAGGCGCCCGGACACGGGCCGATCGCTCGCCCCGGCCAGCGTGACGCGCAGCAGGCGATGGGCGGATGCTGGTTCGGCGGCGTGCGCGCAACAGGCGCACAGCAGGCCAACGGCCAGACCCAGGCTGGGGACAAGACGATGCAGAGACATGCAGATCCTTTGGAGCGCAGGTGGATGGAGTTGGCGCACACGGCCCTGTGCAGACTGTAGCCAGTTCCCGGCCGGGCGTGCGCCGCCATCGCGATGTCTGGTCACCGTATCCGATCTGCCTGCTCCAGGGCTCACATCATCAACCGGACGCGACACCGACTCCGGCCGGCATCGCGAGCGGTAGCGTGAAGTTACGCCAGCCCCAAGTAACTAAAAACTAAAGCCAGCGTTAGTTTCAATTCGATAAGTGCTCGACAGGCAGCCAATCTAATGTCGGCTTTCGATTTCGCTTGTTCCCCGTGAGGCGCGCTTGCTGCGGCAGAGTGTGTTTGGTCCCGTGGTCGATGTGTTGTATGCGCTTGCGTTGTTGCGTTTTGCATAGTTCATGTGGTCGTGCGGTCTCGACTGATGTCTGATTCGAGCAACGGGCATCGCCGTGGTTGCGTCCGAAATTCAAACTGCATCACGCAACGAAGTCGCTGAGACAATTTGCCGGGTTTGCAAGGCGTTGGTCTTCAACGATGAACACACCAGCGGCGTGGCCAGCTGGGTGGCGTAGGTGTGGTGCTTCTACACAGACGCATGTCCTCATCGAACGCAATCGATCATCTGCCGCTTGGCGTTATGCACAGGTGCCGTTGCGAATCTCCATTCAAGGCGCAAGCGGCAGCCGCGCGAACAGCCGCTGCCGCAACCTTGCATCACACACCAAGGAATGATCGAAATGAAACGTAAAACCAGCTATCGCGGTGCGCTTGCGGTGTGCGGCCTCTCACTCATGATGAGCGCGTTTTGCATGGAAGCGGCCGTTGCCGCGCCCGTCGCCAAAACGGAAAGAGTCACGCTGACGCAGGTCTTTGCCACGCTGCAGAACGGTCAGCAGGATCAGAACCCCGAAGACATCGCGGCGTGTCGCAAGCAGGTGTCGGCACCGAGTTCCAAGTATCTGGGAGTGGTGGTCACCTCCAAGTATTCCATCGACGTGCAGTCCAAGATCATGTCTGCTTCCTCGTCGCTGCCCTCTCCTGTGGCTACGCAGCCGCTGGTACTCACGGTGCCGCTGGCGCCGTTGGGCTTGTCTGGCGAGTATGGCTTCGGTGCGTTTCGACCGAGCGCGCTGCCCAATGCCTATGTGCTTTTCTCTGTCGACCTTGATTTCAAGAAACCGACGTCGTCTGTGCTCGTTCTCAACAGCGATAAAAACTACAACTGCCTGGTGACCAGCAATCCGGCGCCGTTCAACGCAGCACTGAGTACGAAGCTGGGACAAGACCAAGGGGGCTAATGGTTGCGACGGCCGAGTCGTCGTCGAACGAGCTGAGGACCTCTTCGGCTCGTTCGTCCGACGCCCTCAGAACTTTGCGCTAACGAAAGGCGCCGAAACGGCGGTCTTCGGCACGTGGTTTTGTGGAGAAGCAGCGGTATTGCCGGCCGACAGCTGTGGCAAACAGAAACCCACCACTCACCGATACGGCCCAGGCCCGCGCCATACCGGCTCGCCCTGCTTGTAGACCTCCATCATGTTGATGACCTCGCGGGCATCGCCGATGTCCTTGAGTTCCGGCGAGTCCGGCGGCAGCAGGCGGCATTTGCTGGAGCCGCGTTTGAGCGCGACTTCCAGCGGGCAGACCATGCGGTACTGGGTGCCTGGCAGGATGATGGCCACTTCCTTCATGCCCTGGTCGCGCCAGTTGCGCAGCTGGGTTTCGCTGCGCACTTCGTAATAGACCTGGTAGCCGCCCACATCCATGCTGGGTTGGGCGTTGTTGCGGTCGCGGCGGCGGCCTTCGCTGATGGTTGGCGTGTTGGACATGCCGTCTTCGGCGGCATCGGCTTCTTCTTCGAGCATGCCCGGTGGGCGGCCGGTCCAGGTCTGGGGGCGGCGCTGCGGCGGCGATGAGGGTTCTGCCGGCGGTTGCGGCGGGGTGGGGCGCTGCACCGGTTGTGTCTGGCGCTGCTCGACCAGGCCGCCGCGGCGGGTGTTGCCTGCGGGCGGGATCGGGTTCTTGGCGGTCTTGACCAGGGTGGACTGCACCGGCGAGGCGGCTGGCGGTGGCTGCACGGGCGCGGGCGTTGGCGAGGGCGGGGTGGGCGTCGGGGACGGAACCGGCTGGTCAGGCGTGGAGGTGTCGCCGACGAAATCCACCTTGGTGCGGCCACCGCTGGCCGAGCCCTGCGGCGGGGTCATGGTGGGGGTGGAGGCCGACAGCAGGATCAGCAGCATCAGCACGTGCAGCAGGGCGCTGACCAGTGAGGCGATCCACGGGTCCAGGCGTTCGCCTTTCGGCTCGGTGCGTGGCAGCCAGTCTTTGGCGTCGACTTGAACGTGCAGCAGCTGCAGCGCGTCGTCGCGCACGCGGTAGACCAGCACGTAGGGCGTTTGCTTGACTACCCATTCGCGGGTGCCGGCGATGCGGCCGGCGCGGCCGCGGCCGGGTTGCTCGGCCAGGGTGCGGGTGGCTTCCAGCACCTGCCGCGCCATCGCGGCGGCGGCGGTCGGGTTGAGCGCGTGGTAGTGATCCTGGGCGTATGCAAGCTGCTTTGCGGCCGGGACGGTCCAGTCACGCCGCAACATCAACGCCCCATTTGGCGAACAGTGCGGTGACCTGTGCCGGCGCGGTAAAGGCGCCCCGATCTGCGGCGGCAATGCCATCCAGCACGGCGGCCTCGAAGCTGGCGGTGTCCACGACGCGGACCACGTCGTCCCATCCTGCCGTCTCGGGCAGCGTGTCGATCAGCGTGTGGGCTTCTTGCTTGATGGCGGACATGGCACTGCGGTGGGGGAGCTCTGCCGGCAAGTCTACCCGTGCGGCTCCGGTTCGCGTGTGGCAATGGCTGGCGCGCGGGGGCGGGGCGTTCACCGGCCGTGGCGGGAGCTGCGCCGCGCGTGCAGATCAGCGGTCTGTGGCGATCGTCGCGTGTGGCGGAGGCCGGTCGGGCAACCAGACTGCCCCTGCAGAAAGTGACACTTGGCACCTTGTTCGTGCCGGCGGCTGGTTTCATTCTGCGGTGGTCACCTCACCTGCATCTCACCTGGAAAGGAATCGCCATGCCCGCTGCTGCCATCGCACCGCTGACCCCGTATCTCTCGATGGCGGCCATCGCCTTTTTCTACTACCGGCGCATCCGTCGGAGCTTCGGCCGCCAGCAATGGAAGCCGGTGGGCACGGCGCTGCGTACCGTGGTGCTTGTTATTGCGGCGGCGGCGCTGGCGTATGCGGTCTATGGCTTGCCGCAGGTGCGGCCAGGGATCGCGGCGGGGACGCTGGTGGGCATCGGGCTGGGCGCGCTCTCGCTGCGCTATACCCATGCCGAATGGGTGGAAGGGCGCGGTTGGTACACGCCCAATCCGTGGATCGGCGGCGGGCTGACGCTGGTGCTGCTCGGGCGGCTGGCCTGGCGCTGGGCCGATGGTGCGTTCAACGCGGGCGCGGCGGCGGCCGGGTCGCAGGCCAGCCCGTTGACCCTGGGAATTGCTGCGGCGCTGGTGCTGTATTCGCTGGTGCATGTTGGCGGGCTGTGGTGGCGCTTGCGGCAGCTTCGCTTGCAGGCATGACCGCTCGCGTGCGTTTGCTGCGCTAAGCGTCTACACCTGCGAGCGAAACGGGATGACCAGCTTCTCGCCCAGCTTCTGTCGCAGCGGCCGCTTGCGCCAACGCTCCAGCGTGTACAGCTCGGCCCGTTGCAGGTCGCGCTCGAACACCTCGGTCATCTGCGCGGCCAGCGCACGGTCGTAGACATTCAAGCTGGCCTCGTCGTTGAGGCGGAACGAGCGGATGTCGAAGTTGGTCGAGCCCACCGAGACCAGCAGGCTGTCGATGATCAGCAACTTGGTGTGCAGCATGGTGGGCAGGAATTCGTGGATATCGATGCCGGCCTGCAGCAGCGGCTCCCAACTGGCCTTGGAGGCCAGCCGCACCGACACGGCATCAATATGTTTGCCGGGCAGCAGCACGCGGATGCGTACGCCGCGCGCGCGCGCTTCCAGCAGCGAGCGGGTGATCAGCGCATCCGGCACGAAATACGCCGCAGCCAGGTCGATGGAGCTGCGCGCTGCAGCGATGGCGATCAGGTACATCAGGTGCATGCTCTCGCTGCCGCCCGCTGGCGAGGCCACGAACAGCTGCGCGTCGCTGTCGCCGGCCGGCGCCAATTCGGGGTAGTACTCGGCGCCGTTGAGCACGCGGCCGGTGGTCTTGATCCAGTTGTCGTTGAAGGCGGCTTGCACCTGCGCCACCACCGGACCTTCGATACGGTAATGCGAATCGCGCCAGTGCTCCGGGTCCTGCGCGTCGCCCATCCACTGGTCGGCCACGCCCACGCCACCGGTGAAGCCGATACGGCCATCGATCACCAACAGCTTGCGGTGGGTGCGGTTGTTGACGCGGTGCAGGTTGTACCAGGTCAGCGGGCGGTAGCGATGCACTTCCACCCCGGCCTCGGTCATGTCTTCGACCAGCGCGGCATCCATCTTCAGACTGCCGCCCCAGTCGATGGTGACGCGCACCTTGACCCCGGCACGGGCGCGCTCGGCCAGCGCCTGGCTGAACTCGCGGCCGATCTCGCCCGACCAGTAGATATAGGTTTCGAAAGTGATGGTGCGCTGCGCGCTGCGGATGGCGGCCAGCATCGCCGGGAAGATCTGGTGGCCGTTGTGCAGCACCTGGATCTTGTTGCCGGGCAGGATCGCCGGGCCCAGCAACACCGACATCTCGCGCTTGAACTGCGGGTCGGACACGTCGTAGCAATGGCTCGGGATGTGCTCGAGCTTTTTCTCAGGCGTGGCGAAGTTGAGCAGCAGCAACCCCACCAGCAAGGTGATGACGACTGCGGCCACGATGATCCATGTCATGCATCCAACTCCCGTTCCCCTGCCATCAACGGCCCCAAGCGGCCGGCATTCTGGCAAGCCGGGCGGCATGGGGGTTGTGAAGGGGATGCTTCCGGCGTCTGCGCATGTACGTGCCGGCCCAGGGTGCCCGGATGTTCCGGGACTGGTGCTGTATTACCCGGGACACCGACAGATTCCTCCGGGCCTGCACGCGTTTGTCGAGACGCGCAAGCAGGTGCTGCCTTAGGCGCCGATCCGTAGCGAATGCGGCCTCGACAATCACGGCCGGCTTTTCGACAGGGATGGCGCGAGACAAGCGTGGTGCAATGCACTCAGCCCGCGAGTAAGCCCCACATCCCGATGCTATCGTCCGCGCATGCCAAAGCCCGCCGCGACTATCCGCTTCAAGGCAATGTTGCTGGAGCCTGCAGCGCCTGCCGATGCGTGCTGGTTGTTTGTGCTGTTGCCCGTGGCTGCAAGCGACAAACTTCCCACACGCAGCATGGTCACGGTCGCCGGCACGTTTGCCGGGCATCCGCTGCAGGCAACGCTGCAGCCCGATGGGCAGGGCGGGCATTGGCTCAAGGTCGAGGCCGCGTTGCAGCAGGCTGCAGGCGTTGCGGCCGGCGCGAAGGTAACGCTGGACATTGCGCCGGTCGAAGAAGAGCCCGAGCCGCTGGTGCCGGACGATCTGCACGACGCGCTCGCCACGCATCCAGCCGCGCGTGCAACATGGGGCGACATCACCGCGGTGGCGCGGCGCGACTGGATCTTCTGGATCGTCTCCGGCAAAAAAGCCGACACGCGGGTCAAGCGCATCGCCACCGCCTGCGATATGTTGGCTGCCGGCAAGCGGCGTGCGTGCTGCTTCGATCGCTCGGGGATGTACAGCAAATCGCTTGCTGCGCCGACGCCGAAAGCGGACTGAACCACTAAGACGACAGTCAGTGCACGTCGGTGTGGAATGACACGAGCAAATGCTCCGCGTTGGCTGCCTTGCGATCGCAAACCGGACGGACTAGCCGCTTGCACGGCGCCTGCCTATGCGCCGAAATGCTTACATGCGTCACACAAGCGCGCACCTATACTGCCGGGGTGTCCCACCCACAAGGTTCTGATTGCATGAGCGCACCCCCAACGTCCCCGATCGCCGCCGGTTCTGGCGCAGCTCCCGGTAGCCTTCGCCGTTCGGTGTCCAACACGCTCAAGGGCTCGGCCGGCAATCTGGTCGAGTGGTACGACGTCTACGTCTACTCGGTGTTTGCGGTCTATTTCGAGTCGCAGTTCTTCTCCAAGGAAGACAAGAACGCCACGATGTTCGTGTGGGCGATCTTTGCGATGACCTTTTTGATGCGCCCGATCGGCGCGTGGTACTTCGGTCGCTTCGCCGACCGTTACGGCCGCCGTCTTGCACTGACCATCTCGGTGTCGATGATGGCGCTGTGCTCGTTCGTCATCGCCATCACCCCGACGGTGTCCACGATCGGCATCGCCGCGCCGATCATCCTGTTGCTGGCGCGCCTGGTGCAGGGCTTTGCCACCGGTGGCGAATACGGCACCAGCGCGACCTACATGTCCGAGGCGGCGATTCCTGGCCGACGCGGGTTCCTGTCGTCGTTCCATTACGTCACGCTGGTTGGCGGGCATGTGCTGGCGCAGACCACCTTGTTGGTGATGCTGCACTTCTTCGACGTATCGCAGGTGTCCGAGTGGGGCTGGCGTGTGGCGTTCGGCCTGGGCGGTATCGGTGCGCTGGTGGTGTTCTGGCTGCGCCAGACCATGGACGAGTCGCTGAGCTCGGAAGCGATCGCCGATTCGCGTACCGGCAAGGCCAAGGCCTCCGGTTCGATGCGCGAGTTGTTCGTCAATCAGTGGCGTCCGTTGCTGTTGTGCTTCCTGATCACCGCCGGCGGCACGATCGCGTTCTACACCTATTCGGTGACCGGCCCGAAGATGATCCAGACCGCGTTCGCCGGCGGCGACGTAATGGCCGGCACCATCATCAACCTGGTCGCGCTGACGGTGCTGATGCTGATGCAGCCGGTGGGCGGCTGGTTGTCCGACATCGTCGGGCGCAAGAGTCTGTTGGTGTTCTTCGGCATCGGCGGCGTGCTCTACACCTGGTTCCTGGTGATGGAACTGCCCAAGCAGACCGACTGGCTGACCGCGTTCGCGATCCTCACCGTGGGCTTTGTGATCCTGACCGGCTACACCTCGATCAATGCGGTAGTGAAGGCGGAATTGTTCCCGACCCACGTGCGCGCGCTGGGCGTGGGCCTGGGTTATGCGCTGGCGAATTCGGCGTTCGGCGGCACTGCGCCGTTGCTGTATCAGGCCTCGTTGAAGACCGGCCACGTGAGCGAGTTCGTGATCTATGCCACGGCGGTGATTGCGGTGTCGTTGGTGGTGTACATGTTCTTCCTGACCAACAAGGGCAGCAATTGGCTGGATGACGAAGCGGCGATGGATCAGCGCAAGCGGTGATGTGTTTTGCCCTTCTCCCATCGGGAGAAGGTGCCCGAAGGGCGGATGAGGGTACGTGCGAAGCCTCATGTGATCTATTGCCAGTGGCGTCGCCCCGTACCCTCACCCCAACCCCTCTCCCGAGGGGAGAGGGGCTAAAGGCGGCTGAGTATCGGAATTTCTATGGGTTTGCGGCGGCGTTACTGCAAACACGCTGTAACGCAGCCCGATCAACCCCAGCAGCGCTTCATCGCGATGCGCACCTGCCGGCACCTTGCCCACACGCGCCAGCGACGCATCCAGACGCTCACGCAACGCATCCGGCCCCGGCAACGGGCGCTTGTGCGCAATCTGCTGCCGATAATGCGCAGCAACTTCGGCCAGAATCGCATCCACCGCCTCCCTGCTCGGCTGCGGCAATCCGTGCCGCGCGCTGCGCAGTTGCAGGATGTTCAAGCCCACACGCACTTCGTTGAGCATATCCACCGAGGCCAGGTCGCTGCCTTCCGGCGTCAATGCCAGCCGTGGTGCGAGCAAGCCCAGCAGGTCCAGCATGCGGGCGGCAAAATGCTGCCGATCCTGTGCGCCGCGGCCGTCGGCGGCCTCGGCCAGCGTGCGCCAGCCCTGGCGTACCAGGCGGCGTGCGCTCCATTCGGCACCCACCGAGCGAAATAGCCGCGTCAGCACCACCGCAAATCCGATGCCCAACACCATCGCCACCGCCGCATTGACGAAGCTCTGGATGTTGGCGTTGTAGGTGTTCTGCAAACTCAGCAACGCGGTGAGATTCACCACCAGCGGCAGCGCGATCAGCATGCTCTTGGGGCGATGCAACAATGCGCCGACCGGCAGAAACACCGCCGCCAGCACCAACACCAGCATCGGGAAATCGTGGATTGCCGGAAAAATGCCGAACAGATAGATGCCAGCCACCACGCTGGCCACCACCGCCCAGGTCAGGAACGAGAGCATGCTCGGCGCGGGGTCGTCCTGCGCAGCAAAGAACGCGGCGGTCACCGCGGCCATCATCGCGCCATTGCCGCCGCCTTCCCAGCCGATGCCGATCCACAGCACGCAGTACGCCATCAGCGCGAAGCCGGCGCTGAGAGCGGAGAACGCGGCCATGCCGAAATCGATGTGGCGGGTGGTGCTTGCAGGTGCCGTCGTGTCGGCGGTGTCGCGCGGTGGCCAGGCAAGTCGCTGCGCTCGTGAGGAGCGCTGACGTGGCTGCGCAGTGTGTCCAAGCAATGCAGCCTCAGCCTGCGCTGGTGGAAGTGCGATTGCAGCATCGCGTTGTGACCCGCGCAGGCGCTGTAGCAACGATAGCTGCATGCGCGAACGCGCGGCGGGTTCGCTTTGCGCGGCCTGAGCCCGTTCGGGTGAGTCAGCCGTTGCTGCATCACGTTGTGACCAGCGCAGGCGCTGTAGCAACGAGGGCTGCGTGCGCGAACGTACAGCGGGATCGCTTTGTGCAGCGTCAGCCCGGTCGGATGATTTCACCGTTGCAGGTTGTCTCGCCGCGCTCGGCATCGCACGCAGCACCGGAGTCGCCGTGCCGTCCACCACCGCCTGCTCCAGCGTGCGGCAGTCTTGCCATAGATCAAGCAGTTCCTGCAGGCGCAGCAGCAAGCTCGCCAGCAGCAGATGTTCGATGTCCTGATCCACCACCGGGCGCAGTGCGGTGATGCGTGCGCGCAGCGCGTCGACCTCTGCGTCGCTGCGTGCGTCCTCGCGCCGATCCACCCAGGCCGCGACGTCTTCCAGTAGCGCGGCAGTCTCAGGCGGCAACACAGACCCATCGCGCTGCAACGCATCCAGCCGATCTGCAATCGACGACAGCACCGGCAATAACAGCAGCATGCGTGCGCGCAGCTGTTCCAGCGTGGGTGCGGCATGGGCATGGCGCGGGTCGTCGTGGCGCACGAAGGCGATCAAGGCCTCGAACTGCACCAGGTCTGCGGCCAGGCGATTGCGCGGCGCCTGCGATGGGCCGCGCTGCAACACCTGGCGACACCATTGCGCCGCGTCCTGCATCCAGTTGCCAATGCGCGCGGTGAGCATCGGCTTGACTGAGGCGGGAAACACCAGTGCGGCAAACAGCACCGCCATCACCGTGCCCAGGATGATCTCTTCGCTGCGTGCCACCACGGTGTCGAAGATGCCTTCCGGCGAGGTCACCGCAGGAAAACCGATGAACGCGGTGGTGTAGCCGGCCAGCAAAAACGCATAGCCGCTCGGGCCACGATTGAGCAGCGCCAGGAACAGGCAGGCCGACAGCCACAACGCCATCGCCGCGCTCAGCAGCAGTGGCGTCTCCACCAGGTTCGGCAACATCACCAGGGTGGCCACGCCGGCCAGCAAGGTGCCGAGCACGCGGTACACGCCTTTGGCGCGGGTGGGGCCGAGCAGCGGTTGCGAGACGATGTAGACCGTGGCCATCGCCCAATACGGCCGCGACAGGTTGCCGGCCAGCCCCACATACAACGCCGCGATCGAGGCGGCGAAGGTCTTGGCCGAAAACAGCCAGGCCTGGCGATCGCGCAGCAGTGAACTCATCGCGCGGCAGTCGGGTCGGTGTGGCCGGCCCTGGTTTCCCAGCCGCCGCCCAGCGCGAGAAACAACTGGAGTTGATCTTGCGAGACCTGCGCCTGGGCGTTGGCCAAGGTCATGTCAGCAGTTGCCAGCGTGCGCTCGGCATCCAGGCTGGACAGATACGGCGTGCGCCCGCCCTGATACAGGCGCCGGTTCTGCGACGAGGCCAGTTCGGCCTGTTGCTGCGCCTGTTCCAGCAGATGCAGGCGGTCCAGATCCTGCGCGTAACGCGACAGCGTGGTCTGCACCTCGCGCAGCGCCTGCAGTACGGTGTTGTCGAACTGCGCCAGCGCCGCGTCTGCGCCGGCCTCGGTGGCGCGCACGCGCGCACGTGCGCCGCCGGACGGCAGCGTCCAGGAAATCAACGGGCCGAACGACCAGGCATGCGTGGCCGGCTCGCCGACGTCGGCCAGCAGGCCTGTGGCGCCAATCGAGCCACCTAAGCGGATCTCCGGATACAGCTCGGCGGTGGCCACGCCGATGCGCGCGGTAGCTGCCGCCAGCCGGCGTTCGGCCTGGCGCACATCCGGGCGACGCGCCAGCAGCGCGCGGCCGTCGCCGATCGGAATCGGTTGCTGCAAGGCCGGCGCCTGCGCGCAGCTGTCCACACCGGCGGGGACTTCACTGGGTGTCTTGCCGAGTAGCGCAGCCAGTTGATAACCGGCGGCCTGGCGGCGCGCGCGCAGCGGCGGCAAGGCGGCTTCCAGCATCGCCACTTGCGCACTGGCACGTGCCAGATCGGGCGGGGTGCCGCGGCCGGCATCGATCAGGCGTTGGGTGACCGCACGGCTGCGCTGCTGCAATTGCAGCGAATGCTCGGCCACGTGCAGCTCGTGGTTGGCGTGGCAGATCTCCACATAACTGCCGGCCACCTGCGCGGCCACGTTGACGCGGGCCAGATCGATCGCGGCCTGGGCGACTTGCGTATCGGCCTGCGCGGCCTCGGCGCCACGCTGCAGCTTGCCGAACAGATCGAACTGATACGACACCCCGAACTTGCCATCGGCCAGGTTGAACACCGGCAGTTTTTCCTGCTGCAAAAATGCCTGCGCCGAGACCTGCGCGCGGCTGACGCCAGCCTCCACTTCGTAGTCGAAACCACCCGCGTCCAGCGCTTGTTCGTACACCGCGGCGGCGCGGCGCAGGTTGGCACCGGCGACCTTCAACTCGACGTTGTCGCGCAAGGCCTGTTCGATCAGGCCATCCAGCATCGGGTCCTGATACAGCGCCCACCAGCGTGCCGGCAGCGGCGCGCCGGCCTGCACCTGGTCGTTGCCGGTGTCGAGGAAGGCGGCGTTGGCGGTGGGCCGGCTGTAGGCGGAGTCGTTCGGCACCGCGTAGTTCGGGCCAACCGTGGTGCACGCGCTCAGTGCGCTCAGCAGTACAGCCAATCCCAGAGGACGAAACACGGCGTGCTTCATGGCGCGGCCTTCGCCTGCAGTCGAGCAGGCGCAGCGACCGGTGCCGGGGCAGTGGCCGGGGCAGGGCGCGCGGTGTCGGGCAGGATGGTCACGGTGGCGGTGCGCCCGGCGATCAACTGCACCTGCGCCGGCACCCGATCCAGCACGATGCGCACCGGGATGCGCTGCGCCAGCCGCACCCAGTCGAACGCCGGAGTGACGTTGGGCAACGCGCCGGCGCTGCCGCTACGGTAACGGTCCTCGATCCCGGCAGCGATGCTCTGCACATGCCCGTGCAAGGTGACCGGCTCGCCCATCAGGTGCACGTCCACGCGCTGGCCGGCATGCACGCCGTGCAGGCGGGTCTCTTCGAAATAGCCATCGACGCGGAACGAGCCGGTGTCCAGCACCGCCACCACCGGGCGCCCGGCGCTGACGTAATCGCCCACGCGCACGGTGCGGTCGCTGACATGGCCGTCGGCCGGGCTGCGCACCTGCGTGCGGTCCAGATTGAGCTGGGCCAGGTCCACCGCCGATTGCGCGGTGGCCACGGCGGCTTGTGCCTTTTGCACATTGGAGCGGCGCACCTCGGCATCTTCGGCGGCGACCAGGTCCTGCAGGCTGCGGTCGCGCGCGATCTCGCGGCGCAGCTGGCTCAACGTGGCCTGGCGCTCGGCCAGCGCGGCGCGGGCCTGTTCCAGTGCGATCGCATAGCGCGCGCGGTCCACCACAAACAGCAACTGCCCGCGCGTGACTGCCTGGTTGTCGGCCACCGCCACGCGCTCCACCAGCCCGGACACATCCGGCGCCACCTGCACCACATCGGCGCCCACGTGCGCATCGCGCGTCCACGGCGCCTCCATGTAGTAACGCCACAGGTGCTGCAGCACCAACGCGGCCACCACCACCATTGCCAGGGTCAGCAACGCCGGCCCCGCGTTTTTGATCAGCTTTTTCACGATTGCATCCAACGGGTAAGGGAAAACAGGCCGCCCAGCAGCGCGATGTACAGCGCCAGGTTGAACAGCGCCGGGTGCCAGACATGCCGGTACGCGCCGGCCCGGGTCAGCAGCGCGGCGATGGCGCTGTTGAGCAGATAGGCCAGCGTCATCAACGCCAGCAAGGTGGGTACGAACACACCGTAGAGACTGAATTCGCCGTACATCGGGCACATCCTGGGTAAGAGAAAACAACGACGCCCCGCCCAGCGCCGCGCGCGCGCCAAGACATCGGCAAGCCACTACACGCGTCGCAGGGCGACGCCTGCCAACCGACTCAGTCGGCTTGACCCAGCCGCGCATGCGCCTGCGCGATCTGCTCCCATAGCGTCAGCACCACCTGCACCTGGGCCTCGCTGAGCGTGCCGAACACCTGCGCGCGCAGCGCATCCAGGCGGATCTCGATGCGCCCGACCAGCGCCTGGCCTGCATCGGTGAGCCACAACTGGTTGGCGCGGCGGTCGCTGCTGTCGGCCTCGCGGCGCACCAGCGCCTGCGCGCACAGCTTGTCCAGCAGCCGCACCAGCGAGGGGCCTTCCATGCCCAGCTGCTGGGCCAGCGCCACCTGGCGGATGCCGCCGCCGGAGCGGCCGATCATCAACAACGGCCCGGTGCAGGCGCTGGACAGCCCGAAGTCGGCAAATGCCTGATCGGCCAGCCGCTGCCATTGGCGGGCGGCGACCAGCAAGCCGGAACTGAGCTGGGCACGCGGGGGAAGTGTCTTGCTTGTCATAATAGATAGGATGCTATCAATTCAATAATGAATCAATAGCTGCTGAACCCGGGCAAGCCGGCGCAACCGCCACTGGGGCCGCCGGCCTGTCCTCGGGTACCATGCTCGCCCCCTTTGGGTGCACCTGCGCATGAGCCAGTCCGACCAGCCCGATTCCTCCGTTACCCAGGCCCAGGCCGAAGATGCCGTGCGCACCCTGCTGCGCTGGGCCGGCGAAGATCCGGCCCGCGAGGGCCTGCTGGACACCCCACGCCGGGTCGCTGAAGCCTATGGCGACTGGTTCAGCGGTTACCGCGAAGAACCGCGCGCATACCTGGAACGTACCTTCGAAGAGGTGGCCGGCTACGACGAGTTGATCGTGCTGCGCGACATCTCCTACGAAAGCCATTGCGAGCACCACATGGCGCCGATCATCGGCAAGGTGCACGTGGGCTACCTGCCCAGCGGCAAGGTGGTGGGCATCAGCAAGCTGGCCCGCGTGGTGGAAAGCTATGCGCGCCGCTTCCAGGTGCAGGAAAAGATGACCGCGCAGATCGCCCAGTGCATCCAGGACGTGCTGCAACCGCGCGGCGTGGGCGTGGTGGTCGAGGGCTCGCACGAGTGCATGACCACCCGTGGCATCCACAAGCGCGGCGTGAGCATGGTGACCTCCAAGATGCTCGGCAGCTTCCGCGAGGACGCGCGCACCCGTTCCGAGTTCCTGCAATTCATCGAAGTGGGCGGCAAGCGTTGAGGCATGCCTTGCTGGCGCACGCAGCGCGCTAACGTGCGAGCAGTCCATCCGGAGCTGGGAGACCGCATGACCATCGCATCCATCGGCCCGGCAGAGGTGTTGCGCAAGCGACCACGCTGTCGCCGGCCACACACCGCTCGACCGGCGCGGGGCCTGAGCCACGGTGCGCCCGCATGAAGGTCCGCGCCCGTATCGCACGCTACCGCAGCCTGCGCGAAGACCCGTTGTGGAAATTGCTGGCCGCCGACCATGCACCGGAAGTGATCGGTCTGCTGCAGGCCTTGCTGCTGGACGGAGAGCGTTTGTTGCCGGCAGCGGTGCTGCACGAGCGCCTGCAGCGCCTGCTCGACGACATCAACGCCGAGCAGCTGGCGCGCGATTTGCCGCGCACCGCGCAGGCGTACGTCGCCCACTGGCTGGCGCAGGGCTGGCTGGAGCGTCGCCTGCCCGAGGGCGCGCAGCAGGAAGAGTACGAGCTGTCCACGCAGGCCGCGCAGGCGATCCGCTTTGTCGATGGCCTGGAGCATAGTCGCGGTGCAGCCACCGAAAGCCGGCTGGCGCTGGTGATGCAACAGCTTGCCCAACTCGCGGCATTGACCGAGACCAACCCGGATGCGCGGTTGTCGGCACTGCGCGACGAGCGCGATCGCATCGATGCCGAAATCGCGCGCGTGTCGGCCGGCAAGGTCGCCTCGCTGGACGGCAAGCGCGCGCTGGAGCGCACCCGGCAGGTGATCGCGCTGGCCGACGAATTGACCGAAGACTTCCGCCGCGTGCGCGACGACTTCGAACAACTCAACCGGCAATTTCGCGAACGCATCATCGATGACGAAGGCGAGCGCGGCGAGGTCCTGACCCGGCTGTTCGAAGGCGTGGATGTCATCGGCGACAGCGAAGCCGGGCGCAGCTTTCAGGCATTTTGGGCGCTGCTCAACGATGCCGAACAAAGCGCGCAACTGGATGCGGCGCTGGAGACGGTGCTGGCACGCGCGTTCGCACGCAAGCTCGATCGCCGTGAACGCAGCTTCCTGCGCGGGCTCACCGGCACCATGCTCGAACGCGGTGGCCAGGTGCACGATGTGATGCAGCATTTCGCGCGCAGCCTGCGCGGTTTCGTGCAGAGCCGTGGCTATCTGGAACAGCGCCGGCTCAACCGCTTGCTCAAACAGGCGCAGGCCGAAGCGCTGACCCTGCGCGAACATATCCCGGCCCAGCGCCTGATCGGCCGCAGCTTGATGTTGACCACCAGCCGGCTGCGTTCGCTCTCGCAATGGCGCCTGCACGACCCGCGCCAGCAACAGGTCGATGGCAGCATCCAGCGCAACGAGGCCGCTGCCATCTCGCTGGACAGCGTGGGCGATCTGGTCGCGCAATCGGAGATCGATTTCCGCAGCCTGCGGCGCGATCTGTTCGAGCTGCTGGACACCCAGCCGCAGCTGTCCATCGCCCAGGTGCTGACCCAGCGCCAGGCCACCCAGGGCCTGGGCAGTGTCATCGGCTATCTATCGCTGGGCACGCGTCACGGCGTCGTCAGCGGCGACCAATTCGAAGTGGCGCAATGGCGCGGCAGCGACGGCCAGGTGCGTCGCGCGCGCATTCCGCTGATCTGGTTCACCCAGGAGAAACGCCATGAACTGGCATGAGCACGATCCCGACGCCGAGTCCGAACTCGCCCACGACGCTGCCGAGGGTCAGAGGCCTGACGCCGCCAGCACCGGCCTGTTCGCCGGCGATACTGGGCAATTGCCGGTGGAGGCGCGTCGCGCGCTGTGTCAGTTGCTCAGCGGTCCCAGCGTAGACGCGCAGCGGCATAGCCGCCTGTGGCCGGCCCTGCTGCGCAGCGAAGCCGGCATCCGCAGAGCCTTGGCCGAAGTGTTTCTGGAGCTGGTGCTCGATCGCGAAGCCGGCATCGCCTTCACCCGCCAGGCCGAGACCGGCGAGCTGGAAGCGCCGGTACTGCTGCGCTCTTCGCCGCTGACCTTCATCGACTCGGTGCTGCTGCTGCACCTGCGCCAGCAACTGGCCGAAGCCGATGCGCGCGGCGTGCGTGCGGTGGTGGAAGAAGCGGCACTTGGCGAGGCGCTGGCCGTTTACGAAAAAAACCTGTCCACCGATCGTGCCGGCTTCCTGCGCCGGGTAGCCACGGCGGTGCAGAAGATGAAGGACAACCATGTCCTGACCCGTCTGCGCGGCGAAGACGCACGCTATGAAATCTCCCCAGCGCTCAAACTACTGTTCTCGGCCGAAGATGTCGCCGCCCTGGGGCAGGTCTATCGTCAGTTGCGCGACGGCCCGGCCGGCGACGAGGACGAGGCCGACCCCGCACACGCCTAGCACCGCCCACGCACCACCCGCTTGAGCGCAGGCCTGCGCTTTTCTGGCTTCCCGGACCGTATTGATGACCTCCTCTGCCGCGCCTTCCAGCCTGTTCGCCAACGATCTGCCCGACGCGCGCCTGCAGCAGTTCCGCATGCGCCGCCTGCAGGTGCACAACTGGGGCACGTTCTCCGGATTGACCGAGGTGCCGATCGCCGAACGCGGCTTTCTGTTCGTCGGCCGCTCCGGCTCGGGCAAATCGACGCTGCTCGATGCGATGTCGGCACTGCTCACTCCGCCCAGCATCGTCGACTTCAACGCCGCCGCGCGCGAGGCAGAACGCAGTGGCCGCGACCGCAACCTGGTGTCGTATGTGCGCGGCGCCTGGGCCGACCAGCAGGACAGCGCCTCTGGCGAAATCGCCACGCAATATCTGCGCAAAGGCGCCACCTGGACCGCACTGGTGCTGGAATACCGCAACGGCGAGGACCGCGTGGTCAGCCTGGTGCGGCTGTTCTGGATCGCCGGCAACAGCGCGGCCACCGGCGACGTGCGCAAGCACTATATGGTGGCCGAGCGCGCCTTCGATGTGGCGCAGGACCTGGCAGGCTTCGATCTGGATCTGCGCAAGCTCAAGCAGCGGCTGCACGATGTGCATCACTTCGACAGCTTTGCCGGCTATGCCGAGCGTTTTCGCCACCAGTTGGGCATCGGCAACGAGATGGCGTTGCGCCTGCTGCACAAGACCCAATCGGCCAAGAATCTGGGCGATCTCAACGCCTTCCTGCGCGGCTTCATGCTGGAAGAACCCAAGACCTTCGATGCGGCCGAGCGCCTGGTCGGCGACTTCGCCGAACTCGACGGCGCCCACCATGCCGTGGTGACGGCGCGGCGCCAGGTGGAGACCTTGCTGCCTGCGCGCGCGCACCACGCCGAGCTGATGCAACTGCGCCGCCAGCGCAATGAGCTGGAAGAACTCAAGCTCGGCATCGACCCCTACCGCGAGCAGCGCCGGCTAGCTCTGCTGGACGCGCGCCTGCAGGAACTGGACGTGCAGGACCGCGGCCTTGCCGGCGAAGAAGGTCAGCGCCGCGCCGCCTTGGACAACCACACCCGCCATCTGGACGATCTGGAAGCGCAGCGGCGCGCACAAGGTGGCGAGCGCATCGATGCGCTGGAGCGCGAACAGGGCCAGCTGCAGACCGAGCGTGATCGCCGCGCGGCCAAGCGGGCCCAGGCCGAGCAGGCCTGCCGTGCACTGGAGCAGGCCCTGGCCGATAGCGCGCACGGATTTGCCGAACAGGTCGCGCAAGCGCGCGCCGCCCTCGAAGATAGCCAGCGCGCCGCCGCCGAGCTCGACGAAGCGATCAGCGAGCGCATCGCCGGCAAGCACGAGGACAGCAAACGCTTTGCCGAAGTGCGCGCCGAAATTGAGGCGTTGACGCGCAACCCCTCCAATATTCCTGCGCCGATGCAGAGCCTGCGCGCACGCATGAGCGCCGACACCGGCGTGCCGGAAGCGGCGCTGCCCTTCGTTGGCGAGTTGATCCAGGTGCGCGAGGAAGCATCTGCCTGGCGCGGCGCCATCGAGCGCGTGCTGCACGGCTTTGCGCAATCGCTGCTGGTGGACGAGCGGCATTACGCCGAGGTCGCCGACTGGGTCAACCGCACCCAGCTCGGCACACGCCTGGTCTATTACCGGGTACGTCACAACGAGCAGGCACTGAGCGGGCGCGAACCCGGCAGCGCCTCGCTGCTGCACAAGCTGGAGCTGCGCGATCACCCGTTTGCCGGCTGGCTGCGGCGCGAGCTGGGCAAGCGTTTCGATTACGACTGCGTGGACTCAGCCAAGGCCCTGCGCCATGCCGAACGCGCGATCACCCGCGAAGGCCAGGTCAAGCATCCGGGCGAGCGTTACGAAAAAGACGACCGCCACGCGGTGGGCGACCGTCGCCGCTGGCTGCTGGGCTTCAACAACCGCGACAAGCTGGCCTTGTACGAGCGCGAAGGCCAGGAGCTGGCACAACGCATCGCCGCCTGCGACGCCGAGGTCGCCGACCTGCGCGCGCGCCGCGAACGCGATGGGCAGCGGCGCCTTGCCCGCAACACCCTGGCCAACCTGGGCTGGGACGAAATCGATGTGGCCGCCGCGCTGCAGCGCCTGAGCCAGATCGCCGAGACCCTGCAACAGCTGCGCGAAGGCGACGCCAACCTGCGCGCGCTGGGCGAGGCGATCGACCGCACGCGCGCCGACATCGCTCAGGCCACGCGTACCTACGAGGGCGTGCGCACCGAGCGGATCACGCTGGGCGCCGAACGTACCCGTCTGGAAAAACAGCATCTGGAATGCGCCGATGCGCATGCGCGCCTGGTCACGCCGTTGCAGCAGCAGGGCCTGGCCGAGCGCTTGCTCAGCCTGGGTGAGTTGAGCCTGGATAACCTGCAGGACCGCTTCCGCACGCTAGAGCGTGGCCTGGACGCGCAGCTTGGCGTCAGCAAGGACGAACTGACCCGCCTGCAGCAGGCCTTGATCGGATGTTTCCGCCGCTACTTCCAGCAATGGCCGGAAGACAGCGGCGATCTGAGTCCGACGTTGGAAGGGGCTGACGATTTTCTCGCCCGCCTGCAGCGGCTGGAACGCGATGGCCTGCCGCAGCACGAGGCGCGCTTTTTCGATCTGCTGCAAAGCCAGAGCAAGAACAATCTGCTCGCGCTGCAGCGGCATACCGCCGAGGCGCGCAAATCCATCGCCCAACGCCTGGACGAGGTCAATGCCAGCCTGGAACAGGTGCCGTTCAATCACGGCACCTTGCTGACCATCGAGCTCAGTGATCGTCGTTTGCCGGAAGTGATCGAGTTTCATCAACGCCTGCGCGATGTGCTCGGCCATCATCAGACCGAACAGCGCGAGGTGGCCGAACAACAATTTGCGGTGCTGCGCGAACTGGTGCGCAAGCTGGGCTCGGCCGAAGGCGAGGACAAGCGCTGGCGCGAGCTGGTGCTGGACGTGCGCCTGCATGTGGAGTTCGTTGGCGTCGAATTGGACGCAGCCACGCGCCAACAGGTCGAGATTTACCGCAGCGGCGCCGGCAAATCCGGCGGTCAGCGTCAGAAACTGGCAACCACCTGTCTGGCTGCCGCCTTGCGCTACCAGCTCGGCGGCGAAGACGGCGAACTGCCGCGCTATTGCGCGGTGGTGCTGGACGAAGCCTTCGACAAGGCCGACAACGAATTCACTGCGCTGGCGATGAACATCTTCGAAAACTTCGGCTTCCAGATGGTGGTGGCCACGCCGTTGAAATCGGTGATGACGCTGGAGCCGTTCATCGGTGGCGCGTGCTTTGTCGAGATCAGCGGGCGGCACGATTCGGGCGTGTTGCTGATCGAATACGACGAACAGTCGCGCCGGCTCAAGCTGCCCGAGCGCACCCGCAGTGCAGCGGCCAACACCACTGCGGTGGCCGAGCAGGAGTGAGCTGATGGCGCGCGCCGATTGCATGCTGTTGCCAGCTGCCGCACTGCAGGCATTGCGCGGGCAATGGCAACGCCAGCGTGGCGACTGGTTGATCGGCGCATCGGCGCCCAGGCCCATCGTCCTGCAGCCACCCACCCAGGCGCAGGCCGGCGCCCGCTTCGATGCCTTCGGCGATTGGCTGCGCAGCTGGCAGCGCGTCGACTTGCCGGGGCGGGTGGAGTACCGCGATGTGCTGTGGTCGCAGCTGGGGCCGCAACGGCTGCCGCAGACCTGGGTGCTCGAGACGCCGGCCGATGCGGCGGCAGCACTGCAGGAGCACGACCGTTGGCAACGCGCCAGCGCGCGCTGCGCCAGTTTGCAGGCGCATTGGCCGGAAGCTGCGGGATTGGCCGCGCGCTTGCGGCGCCAGTTCGACTTGCTCGCCGACAGCGCGCAGGCCGATATCGACCGGCTGGTCGCCGTGGTCGACTGGCTGCATCGTCACCGCGACAGCGGCCTGTTCCTGCGCCAGCTTCCCATTGCCGGCATCGACAGCAAATGGGTGCACACGCGTCGCGGCATCATCGCCGACTGGCTGGGCGGGCTGCGTGGCATCGCCGAGCCGCGCAGCTTCGACAGCCTTGCCGGCCTGCGCAGCGCACCCGATCGGGTGCGCCTGCGACTGCTGGATCCGGCGCTGCGCCGGCAGCTCGGCGGCCTGGACGATCTGAGCGTGCCGATCGAACAGCTGGCTGCGCTGCGGTTGCCGATCGAACGCGTACTGATTGTCGAAAATCTTGAAACCGGCCTGGCCTGCGAACCGCTGGCGGGCACGGCGCTGCTGATGGCGCGCGGATATGCCGTCGACTACGTGCGCAACATCGAATGGCTGCGCACGCTGCCGTTGTTCTATTGGGGCGACATCGATACGCACGGGCTGGCGATCCTGCACCGACTGCGCACGCATGCACCGCAGACCGTGGCGCTGCTGATGGACCAGGCCACGCTGCTCGCCACGCCGCGCGCCATGTGGGGCCACGAACCCCGACAACATCGCGCACATCGGCTCGCCGCGCTGACGCCGGACGAGCAGCTGTTTTATGCGCGATTGCGCAGTGGACACTTCGGCGCCGCACCGCGGCTCGAACAGGAGCGCATCGCCTGGAGTCAGGCATGGCCGCAGATCCAGGCGGCGTTGCGCGGCTAGTCGCTGGGTACCGCTGTCAGGTGTGTGGTGCAGGCGGGCAGCTTGCACTGAAGGTGCTCCTGCAATCTGCTGGCTTGCAGGTGCGCGTGCCACTGCACAACCTCGTTGGATGGACACGACGGCTGCGGCCAGCACGTCATCGAGGTGAGGATCACGAGCGCGAACCGCTCATTTGAAGATAAGAATCGTTATCATTAGTGGCCCAGATGTGCCCGCCAGTGCGCGCATCGCCCCGCTGAAGATCCTGATGACCCCACTGCCCACGCCTCGCCACCTGTTGTTCGTATCCCTGTTTGCCGCCATGCCGGCCGCTGCCCAGGAGGCCAGCCTGCTCGACGCCATCGTGGTCAGCGAAAAACGCGCCCTGTACCGTCCGGAAAAAGCCGCCGGCGCCACCCGTACGCAAACGCCGGTGGAGCGCATCCCGCAGGCGATCCAGGTGGTGCCGCGCTCGGTGATCGACGAACAGCAACTCACTCGCCTGGTGGATGTGGTGGCCAATGTCTCCAACGTGCAGCCCGGCGGCACCCAGGGCAATCGTTCGGAAACCTTCGTCATTCGCGGCTTCGAGGCGTCCTCGTACGCGGTCGACGGCATCCTGCTCAACCCGGCGCAGAACTTCACCGAGACCGTGCGCGATCTGGCCAACGTCGCCCAGGTGGAAGTGCTCAAGGGCCCGGCCGCAGTGTTGTACGGGCGCGGCGAACCTGGCGGGGTGATCAATCTGGTCACGCTGCGCCCGGATGCGGTGTTCGGCGGCAATGCCTCGGTGCAGCTGGCCGAACACGGCCTGCGCCGCGTGCAGTCCAGCGTCACCGGCCCGCTGAGCCCGACCGTGTCGGCACGGCTCAGCGCCGCCGCGCAGCAGACCGGCAGCTTTCGCGCGGCGCAGGCCGATGGCGATCGCGTGTTCGTCTCGCCTTCGCTGGCCTGGCGGCCGAACGATCAGCTGCGGGCCGATCTGGATCTGGAATACACCCGCCAGACCAGCCCGGGCGATCGCGGGTTGGTCGCCATCGACGGCGTGGTGCGTGGCCCGGCCGAGCGCAGTTTTGGTGAGCCGTGGTCGCGCAATCACGGCAGCTCGCGCACCGCACGCGGCCGCATCGAGTACGACGCCAATGACTGGCTGACGCTGCGCCAGATCCTCAATCACCAGGACGGCGACAGTGGCCGCGACGTGGCCGACTTCACCGGTTTCAGCGCCGACCGTGCGTTTCTGCAGCGCCGCGCGGTGCGTCAGGACCAGCAGGTGCGCGCCACGACCTCGCAGACCGAAGCGCTGGCGCGTTTCAATACCGGCCCGCTGCGCCATCAGGTGCTGGCCGGCGCCGAATATGTCGATGCGCATCGCCAGACAGATGAAGCCCGCGCGCCGCTGGCCCGCATCAGCGTGCGCAACCCGGTGCAGGGCGCCTTGCCGGGCACCTATGTGCCGGCGCGCGCCATCGAGGTCGATGCGCGTTACGCCGCGTTCTACGTGCAGGATCAGATCAGCATCGGCGAGCGTTGGGACGTGCTGGCCGGCGTGCGCTGGGACGATGTGCAACAGACCACCATCGACAACGGCGCGCGCACCCGCGAAGACGGCCGGCGTGCCTCGCCGCGCATCGGCGTGGTGTGGAAGGCGGGCCCGCAGCTATCGCTGTACGCCAACACCTCCACCGCGTTTCGACCGCGCAGCGCCACGTTGTTTTCGGGCGGCAGCGCACCGCCGGAGACCGGCCGCCAGTACGAGATCGGCCTGAAAAGCGCGCTATTCGACAACCGCGTGCTCGCCACCGCTGCCGCATTTCAGATCACCAAGGACAACGTCGCCACCAGTGATCCGGACAACGATGGCTTTGTGCTGGTCACCGGCCAGCAGCGCGTGCGCGGGCTGGAAATGGACATCACCGGCGAGCTCACCCAGAACTGGCGGCTGATTCTGGGCGCCGGCTATCTGGACGCACAGGTCACCCGCGATACCGTCATACCGGTCGGCAATCGCCTGCGCGGCGTGCCGCGCGTCAGTGCCAGTCTATGGAGCACCTACCACGTCGCCAGCGGGCCGCTGTATGGCCTGACCTTGGGCGCAGGCGCGGTGCATGTGGGCGAACGCGAAGGCGATCTCGCCAATAGCTATCGCATTGCCGGCTACACGCGTTTCGATGCCTCGGCGGCATACCGTTTCGGTGGCCGTTATCAACTGGCGCTGATGCTGCGCAATGTCGCCAACCGTTTCTACATCGAGCAACCAGTGACGCAGACCACCAACTATCCGGGTGCACCGCGCACCTTGTCGGCAACATTGAGTATGGATTTCTAAGCGACCAAGAGTCGCCAACAAAACTGTACGCAGCCGGCTGATCTGTAGCTTGGCCGCAGGGCGGGCAAAGGCCAGTCGAGAGGGTCGGTGTGCATGGTTGCGGGCAGTGCGCGCCGCGTGGCCGTTCGATGCGGTGCGGTCTGGCTCGCGGTCGTCAACGCAGCAGATCCCATCCCATCTTGCCGATCAGCACGATGACCAGCACCAGAAACAACTTGCGGATCAGCGGCGTGCCACCGCGCAACGCCATTCGTGTACCGGCCACTGCACCGGCCACGTTGACCACCGCCATCGGAATGCCGATCGCCAACATCACCTGGCCGCTGGGCAAAAAGAACGACAACGCCGCCAGGTTGGTGGCCAGGTTCACCACCTTGGCTGCGGCCGAAGCGCGCAGAAAATCCAGCCCGAAAAAGCGGATAAACAAGAAGATCAGAAAACTGCCGGTGCCCGGGCCGAAGAACCCATCGTAGAACCCGATCGCCGCGCCCATCGCCAACGCAATCACCAGCTCGCGCCGGCCGATCTGACGCGGACGATGCAGCGCACCGAAGTCCTTCTTGATCAGCGTGTAGATCAGCATCGCGATCAGCAGCACCAGGATCAGCGGCCGCACCGCCTGCTTGGGCATCAGGCTGACCGCGGTCGCGCCCAGAAACGAAAACGTAAACGCCGCCACCGTTGCGTACAGCACCGGCCGCCACGGAAAGCGCACATTGCGCGCATAGCGCCACGCCGACGCACCGGTGCCGAACATCGCGCTGAACTTGTTGGTGCCCAGAATCAGCGACGGCGCCTGCTGCGGCAACGTGGCAAACAAGCCCGGCAACTGGATCAACCCACCACCACCAACCGCCGCATCCACCAACCCGGCAACGAAAGCGATGCACAGCAGCCACGGCAATTCGGTAGGAATCAGTTCCAGCAAGGCGGCGCTCCGCACAACAGGGGCAACAGCATAACGGCCGCACCAACGCCGCGCGCCGTCAAAGCCCCTCCCCCCTGAAATCGTCCAACGGCGTCAATGATCCCTTTCAACTTCCCGCAGATCTTCAATACGCGTAGAAGCCCGCTTCCCAAATCCCAAATCCCATCCAGCACAATCCCCAAATGCCAACCTCCACACCCACAGACCCCTGTCCCTGCGGCCGCCCCGCCAGCTACCCGCACTGCTGCGGGCAATACCATGCCGGCGCCACCGCACCCGACGCCGAAACCCTGATGCGTGCGCGCTACAGCGCCTATGTACGCCGCGACGTGGCGTACCTGCTCGCCAGCTGGCATCCGTCCACGCGCCCACCCGAACTGTCGCTGGACCAAGGCGGCCGCACCACCTGGCTCGGCCTGACCGTACAACGCGCCATCGTCACCGGCGCCGACACTGCCGAAGTGGTGTTTCTGGCCCGCTATCGCATTGGCGGCGGCAGCGCGGTACGCATGACCGAACACAGCCGTTTCGTGCGCGAAGACGGCCACTGGTATTACCTCGACGCGCATTGAATGGGGTCGAGGCTCGAAGTAGCGCAGCACTCTGGCCACCGACCGTGAAGCCATTCAGTCCGACAAACGGCATGGGCCGGCGCGGTTTGTCGACGCCACGTTCGCAGCCGATCCCGGAAGCTTGCCGCCTCGGCGGAGCTCGCCGCGGGGCGGACACGATCATGGCAACGTTCAATCTCTGGCAGTGGGGGCTTGCGGCCATCGCCGTGTTCGCGATCGTGCTGCCGGCGTGCCTGGCCACCGCAATGGTCTGGTTCGGCCCCCGCCACGACGCCCCCCGCAGGGCCCGCGCCCGCCGCGTCTCCGACGCAAGCCCCTCCAGCCCGGCGCTGTCGCTGCTCACCGGCATCACCGGCGACGGCAGCTAAGCGCGGCGATCAGCGCGACCACGCCTTACATCGATCAGGTTGGCTATCCTCGGCGGCTCGACTTGCCGCAGGAGCGCTCCACCGCATGACGTCCGCCCACACGCCGGCCACCGCGCCATGACGACCACCTGGCGCGTCCTGCCCGCGCTGTTGGCGCTGCTGCCGCTGGTCGCCTGCGCCGATCCGGCCTTCGACCGTTGTCTGGCCGGGCTGCAGACCCAGGCCGCCGCCAAGGGTGTGGAGGCCGCCAACTTCCAGCGTTTCACCGCCGGCCTGGTGCCCGATCCCAGCGTGTTGCCGCTGCTCGATGCCCAGCCCGAGTTCACCACCCCGATCTGGGACTACCTCGCCAGCCTGGTCGACAGCCAGCGCGTGACCGACGGCCAGGCCATGCTGGTCACCCACCGCGATTTGCTTACGCGCCTGTCCGAACAGACCGGGGTCGATCCGGCCACCATCGTGGCGGTGTGGGGCGTGGAGAGCGACTACGGCCGCGTCACCGGCAAGCGCCCGCTGCTGGTCTCGCTGGCCACGCTGTCGTGCGCAGGCCGCCGCCAGCCGTTCTTCCGTGGCGAATTCCTCGCCTTGCTCAGCCTGCTGCAGCAAGGCGATCTGTCGCCGGAGGGTTTGACCGGCTCCTGGGCCGGCGCCTTCGGGCAGACCCAGTTCATGCCCTCGACCTATGCCCGCATCGCGGTGGATGGCGATGGCGACGGCCGCCGCGATCTGGTCGCCAGCATTCCCGACGCGCTGGCCTCCACCGCCAACTATCTGGTCAAGGCCGGCTGGGAGCGCGCCCGCCCCTGGGGGATGGAAGTGCGCCTGCCCGCCGGCTTCGATGCCAACAAGGCCGGCCGCACCCGGCGCCAACCACTGCAGGCCTGGCAAAACGCAGGGCTGCTCGGCACCGATGGCAAAGCCTTGGCGCCGACGGGACTTCCTGCCGAAACATCGGCCGCCCTGCTGCTGCCGGCCGGCCCGACCGGCCCGGCGTTTCTGGTCTTCCGCAACTACGACGCGATCTACGCCTACAACGCGGCCGAAAGCTACGCGCTGTCGATCGCCTTGCTCGCCGACCGCTTGCGCGGCGGCTCCGGTCTGGTCGCGGCCTGGCCCACCGACGACCCCGGACTCGGCCGCCCGGAGCGCCGCGAGCTGCAGCAGTTGCTGCTGGCTCGCGGCCACCTGATCGGCGAGGCCGACGGCATGGTCGGCAGCGCCACCCGGCGTGCCATCCAGGTCGAGCAGACCCGCCTGGGCCTGCAACCGGCCGACGGCCGCCCCGGCCTACGCATCCTGACCGCCCTGCGCGCCGCCCCGCCGGTCACTGGCGCGGCCGCCATCCGCGCCACCGCGTTCAAGCTGCCGGCCGCCTATCCCGCATTCGCCCAATCCCCCATCGTCCAGAAGGCACCCCCCATGTCCGACCTCACCGGCCTGCGCACAGGCGATTTCCACGGTTTCCCCTCGCTGTTGATCGACACCCCGTTCTCCACCGCCGCCATCAGCCTGTTCGGCGGCCAGCTGCTGTCGTTCGTGCCCAAGGGCGGGCAGGACGTGATGTGGCTGTCGCCCACCGCCAAGCAACCGCCCACCCCGATCCGCGGCGGCGCCCCGGTGTGCTGGCCGTATTTCGGCCGCCAGGACCAGACCGGCGAGGTGCCCGCGCACGGCTTCGTGCGCACCGTGCCGTGGCAGCTGACCGAGAGCCGCCGCGAAGACGACGGCACCCTGGTGCTCACGCTGACCCCGCCCAGCTTCGACGACCTGGCGCTGCGCCTGCGCATGACCCTGCGCATCGGCCGCACGCTCGAACAAAGCCTGATCACCGAGAACACCAGCTCGGCCCCGGTGCGGTTCACCCAGGCGCTGCACAATTACTTCCGCGTCGGCGACGCGCTCAAGGTCAGCGTGCAGGGTCTGGACGGGCTGGACTATCTCGACAAGTACGAGAACTACGCCACCGCCCACCGTCAGCAGGGCGACTGGAGCCTGCGCGACCCACGCGACCCCGGCCGCAGCGACCGCATCTACACCAACGCCGGCGGCCACTACACCCTGACCGACCCGGTACTCGGCCGGCGCATCGTCATCGCCACCAAAGGCAGCCGTTCGCTGGTGGCCTGGAACCCGGGCGAAGAGGCCGCCGCCAAGATGGCCGACGTGGGCACCGGCTGGCGCGACTACGTCTGCCTGGAAGCAGCCAACGCCGGCCCGGACGTCATCGAACTCGCCCCCGGCGCCAGCCACACGCTGACCCAGACCATCAGCGTCGAGTGAGCGCAAGAATTGCCCCAGGCTCGCCCAGCGCCCGCGCCGCTTCCAAGACAGGAAAGAAGCAGCAACGACTCCCTTCTCCCCTCGGGAGAAGGTGCCCGAAGGGCGGATGAGGGTACGCGCGAAGCCAGGTGAAGTTTGAGTGCACCCGTGGCTTCGCCCCGTACCCTCACCCCAACCCCTCTCCCGCAGGAGAGGGGCCTTACTCCATCACACTGATCTTGCGCCACACACAGGCCAGGCGCTTCCCTTCTCCCCTCGGGAGAAGGTGCCCCGCAGGGGCGGATGAGGGGACGGGGCGTATCAGGCAACAGCCCACATATCCATAACCCCACTACCCACTCCACCGCTACACTCGCCGCTTCGCCCCTGCGTGCCGCGCGATGTCCATCTCTCCTGATTCCGCATCCGCTCCCGCACCGGGCCGGCGCCGCGCCGCGCTGATCTTCATCTTCATCACCGTGCTGATCGACGTGCTGTCATTCGGCGTGATCATTCCGGTGCTGCCGGATCTGGTGCGGCACTTCACCGGTGGCGACTACGCCGTGGCTGCCGGCTGGATTGGTTGGTTCGGCTTCCTGTTTGCCGCCATCCAGTTCGTCTGCTCGCCGCTGCAGGGTGCCTTGTCCGACCGCTACGGCCGTCGCCCGGTGATCCTGCTCTCGTGTCTGGGCCTGGGCCTGGACTTCATCCTGATGGCGGTCGCCCATTCCCTGCCGATGCTGCTGCTGGCGCGGGTGATCTCCGGGGTGTGCTCGGCCAGCTTTTCCACCGCCAATGCCTACATCGCCGATGTCACCCCCGCCGACAAACGCGCCGGCGCGTTCGGCATGCTCGGCGCCGCATTCGGCATTGGCTTTGTCGCCGGCCCGCTGATCGGCGGCTGGCTGGGGAGTATCGGTTTGCGCTGGCCGTTCTGGTTTGCCGCCGGGCTGGCCTTGTTGAACGTGTTGTACGGCTGGTTCGTGCTGCCCGAATCGCTGCCCGCCGAACGCCGCACCGCACACCTGGACTGGTCGCACGCCAACCCGCTCGGCGCGCTCAAGCTGCTGCGCCGCTATCCGCAGGTGTTCGGCCTAGCCTCGGTGGTGTTCCTGGCCAATCTGGCGCACTACGTCTACCCCAGCATCTTCGTGCTGTTTGCCAGTTATCAATATCACTGGGGCCCGCGCGAGGTGAGCTGGGTGCTGGCCGGCGTGGGCGTGTGCAGCATCATCGTCAACGCCTTGCTGGTCGGCCGGCTGGTGCGCTGGCTGGGCGAACGTCGCGCGCTGCTGCTGGGCCTGGGCTGCGGGGTGATCGGTTTTGTCATCTACGGGCTGGCCGACACCGGCACCGCGTTCCTGATCGGAGTGCCGATCAGCGCGTTTTGGGCGATCGCCGCACCGGCGGCGCAGGCCCTGATCACCCGCGAGGTCGGCGCCGATGCGCAAGGCCGCGTGCAAGGTGCGCTGACCAGTCTGATCAGCCTGGCCGGCATCGCCGGTCCGTTGTTGTTCGCCAATGTGTTCGCCTGGTTCATCGGCCGCGGCGCACCGCTGCATCTGCCCGGCGCGCCGTGGCTGCTGGCCGGCATATTGCTGGCCGCAGGCTGGGTCATGGCCTGGAAGCGGGCAGGGCGGGGGCCCGGCATCGCGCGCGCAATGCCGGGATGATGCCAACCTATTCAGGTTGTGCTCGCGCCCGCTTTATCTGATTTGCGCACGCGCTGCTAGGCTGGTGTGCTCCGTGCCGCTGCACCGCTTCGAGGCCCTATGCGTTCCGATACCTTGGCCGTTCCGCCCTCGGCTGCGCGCGTGCTGCGCCAGGCCACCCAGGACACGCATGCGCGCGTCGAATCGATCCCGCTGATGCAGGCATTGGGGCAGGGCTGCATCGATCGCGACGCCTATGCGCTGATCCTGCGCCGGCACTCCGCATTGCTGGGCGGCTTCGAAGACCATCTGAGCGACTGGCTCAACACGTTGGTCGGCACCGGCTGGCACTACCGCCGCCGCGTGCCGGCCTTGCGCGAGGATCTGCGCACGCTGGGCCAACAGCCGGATGCACCCATTGCCGCGCCCACCGCCGGCAACGATGCCGCGCGCTGGGGCATGCTGTATGTCATCGAAGGCTCGCAACTGGGCGGCCGCATGATCGCGCGCAGCCTGCGCCAGCAGCAGCCCGCATTGGCCAATGCGGTGCGCTATTTCGAACTGGCCGACGACGATCCGGCCGGCTGGCGCCGCTTCCAGACCGTGCTCGATCAACGTCTCGACACGCCTTGCGCACGCGCCGCCGCCATCGACGGCGCGCAGGCCATGTTTGCTCACTTCCACACCTGCCTCGCAGCGGAGCCGCGCCCGTGAACCAGCCAACCGAACCCCTGAACATGGATGCCTGCGCCCGCGAGCCGATCCACATTCCCGGCCTGATCCAGCCGTATGGCGTGCTGTTGGTGATCGAGCCGGCCGACGGCCGCATCGTGCAGGCCAGCACCACCGCCGCCGACTTGCTCGGCGTGCCGCTGGCCGAGCTGTTGGGCATGCCCTACACGCAAGTGCTGGAACTGCCCGGCGAGCAGCCGTTCGTGGTCGACGACCAGGCGCAACACCTATTACATGCCGAGGTGCGTTTCCCCAGGCGCGCAGCGCCCACCGATCACCCCTGGGTGGCGGCCTGGCATCTGTATCCGGAGCAATGGCTGGTCGAAATCGAACCGCGCGACGCCCGCCTGATGGACGTCACCCTGCGCGAGGCGCTGCCGCTGTTGCGCAGCATCGAGCGCGATCCCGGCATCGACGAAGCGGCGGTGCGTGCGGCCAAGGGCCTGCGCAGCATGATTGGTTTTGATCGGGTGATGATTTACCGCTTCGACGAAGAGTGGAACGGCGAAGTCATTGCCGAAGCGCGTAACCCCGAATTGGTGCCCTATCTCGGCCAGCGCTATCCCGCTACCGACATCCCGGCGCAGGCGCGCGCGCTGTACCTGCGCAACCGCGTCCGCCAGATCGCCGATGTCGGCTACCAGTCCGCCGCAATCGAGCCCACCTTGCATCCGCGCCTCGGCACGCCGGTGGATCTGAGCGATGTCAGCCTGCGCAGCGTCTCGCCGGTGCACCTGGAATATTTGGCCAACATGGGCGTGACCGCCACCCTGGTCTCCTCGCTCGTGGTCAACGACACGCTGTGGGGGCTGATTGCCTGCCACCACTACAGCCCGCACTTCACCAGCCACGCCATGCGCGATGCCACCGACGCGGTCACGCGCGCACTGTCCGGTCGCATCGGCGCCTTGCAGGCGGTCGAGCGCGTGCGTATGGAATCGGTATTGCTCACCGTGCGCGAAAAGTTGATCACCGACTTCAACGACGCCGCCCAGATGACGGTGGAGATGCTCGCCGATATGGCACCGGACCTGATGGACGTGGTCGATGCCGACGGCGTGGCGATTTTCCACGGCCAGGAGATCAGTCGGCACGGCAGCACGCCCGATGCCGCAGCGCTGCGGCGCATCCGCGACCACATCGAATCCGCCCACCACGACGCCCTGCGCGAGGATGCCGTCGGCGCCCTGCATGTGGAGGCGATCGGCGAGGTATTTCCCGAACTGGCCGATCTGGCATCGCTGGCCGCCGGCTTCATCTTCGTGCCGCTGATGCCGCAGTCGCGCAGCGCCTTGTTGTGGACCCGCCGCGAGCAGGTGCAGACGGTCAACTGGGCCGGCAATCCGCAGTTGGCCAAGCTGGCGGACATCCCCAACTCGCGCCTGTCGCCGCGCAAGAGCTTCGACCTCTGGCAGGAGACCGTGCGCGGTCGCGCGCGGCGCTGGTCGCCGCTGCACCTGGAGTCGGCCCGCAGCCTGCGCGTGTTGATCGAACTGATGGAGCGCAAGCGCTTTCAGCAGGATTTCACCCTGCTCGAAGCCTCGCTGTCGCGTCTGCGCGACGGCGTCGCCATCATCGAACGCGGCGCCACCACGGCCGCGCATCGGCTGATGTTCGTCAACCCGGCCTTCGCAGAACTCATCCAGACCGAAGTGGCCGAGCTGATCGGCTGCGACATCCTGACCCTGTTGGCCAGCGATGCCGCCCATCCCAAGGTGGAGCTGCTCGAAGAAGCGCTACGGCAAGGCCGCGCCGCCTACGTCACCTTGCCGCTGCGCGCGCCGGGCGGCTCGCCGGTCTACCGCCAATTCCATCTCGAACCGCTACCCAGCCCCAGCGGCGTCACCGCGCACTGGTTGCTGCAGCTACGCGATCCCGAGTAAGCGAACCGGTGCCGCGCCAAGTGCAAGCTCGCAACATGCTGGCTGCGGCCTACTTGCCTGCATCGCTCGGTGCGGCCGGGCAAGGTTTCTCAGTGAGTCGATCCGATAAGAAGCCCTTCCACTGGATGATGTGCTGCGGCTAAGCCCGCGGCCGCAACACCAACAGGGTGATCGTCCCGGCCACCAGGCCCCAGAACGAGGCACCGATCCCGCCCAGTGTCAGCCCGGAGGCGGTCACCAGAAAGGTGATCAGCGCCGCCTCGCGCTCGCTGTCTTCGCGCAAGGCCGCCGCCAGGCTGTTGCCGATCGTGCCCAACAACGCAATCCCGGCGATTGCCATCACCAGCTCGCGCGGAAAGGCGGCAAACACTGCCGCCACGGTCGCACCGAACAGGCCGATCACCACATAGAACACGCCCGCACTGACCGCAGCCACATAACGCCGCGCCGGATCTTCATGCGCCTCGCGTCCCATGCAGATCGCCGCAGTGATCGCCGCCAGGTTCAAGGCAAAGCCGCCGAATGGCGCCAGCACCGTATTGACCGCACCGATCCAGCCGATCGTCGGCGAGATCGGCACCGTGTAGCCGGACGCCCGGATCACCGCCACACCCGGCACGTTCTGCGAAGCCATGGTGACCACGAACAAGGGAATCGCCAGCCCGAACAACGCCGCCCACGACAACGACGGCATGACCAGCACCGGATGGGCCAGTTCCAACCGCACCGCATTCCACTGCATCAACCCGCCGCCCGCCGCCAGCACGACGCCGACCAGCAACGTCGCGATCACCGCATAGCGCGCAAACCAGCGCCGCCCGACCAGATAGGTCACCAGCATCGCCAGCGCCAGCAGCACCTGGCTCTGCATCGCCACGAACAGATCCAGCCCGAAGCGCAACAACACCCCGGCCAACATGCCCGAGGCCAGCGAAATCGGGATGCGCCGGATCGCCCGCTCGAACACTCCCGAGAAGCCGGCCACCATGCCGAGTACCGCTGCCACCACAAACGCACCGACCGCCTCGCCCAGCGGCACCCCGGCCGCGCTGCCGATCAGCATCGCCGCGCCCGGCGTGGACCACGCGGTGACCACCGGCACCCGGTAGCGCAGCGACAATCCAATGCAGGTCACCCCCATGCCGATCCCGAGCGCCCACATCCACGAGGCGATCTGCGCCTGATCCGCCCCCAGATGGCGTGCCGCCTCGAACACAATCACCGCCGAGCTGGCAAAACCCACCAGCACCGTGACAAAGCCTGCAGCAATCGCAGGCAGGGACAGATCGCGAAGCAGGCTGCGGGAGGGAAGCATCGTGAGCTCTCTATCCAGTGCACGCATTCTTACCGAGCATGCCGATGATCGATACCCAAGCACTTCCTATAGCTAGCCCTTTGTTCTACATGGAGTGG